>NZ_QGOL01000009.1 GCF_003259255.1 Algoriphagus litoralis | reverse complement strand
CGATAACCAATTCTTACAGGAATAAATGCATCAAAAACCACTTTATCTTCTAATTCTAATGTTTCAGAATTAAAATCTAAAGTTCTGCCTAAATTAGAAGTGATTCCAAAACCCAATTCCAGATGACTGTTTGACTTACCATAAAAGGCTGATACCTCTAAAGGAACAACGGGAAGCCAAGTAGTTTTAGAATTTAATTTGTCACGCCACATAGAAAAACCTGCACTGGCATTCAGCTTCAGCTTACCTTTTTGATGAAAAATCTTGCTGTAGTTGACCGCATATCTTCCAGAACTTCCTCCTAATTCGAGATAAACCGCATTTTTTGCGGTAAATGTCTCAGGTTCGGTTTGAGAAAAAGTGGATTGGGAAAAAGTCATGAAAACGAGAAAAAATCCGATAAGAACTGAATTAAAAGAGAAGTTCATGATAAAATGGGTTTAAATTAATTCTGGTTTATTTGGCCCTAAACATCTATGATATATCCTATTCCAATCAAACCTTGAGATGCTTATTTCCCATTAAAGTAAAGTTTTTTTATACAAAGCATTTAGTGAAACTACTTAATTTTTTCTTTACTAATCACAAAATAAACTGCGCGCTCACCTTTACATGAAAGGGCTTTGCTCCTAGATTATCTAAATAGGTCATCCGATGGAAAAAGTCAACCCGAAAGAACTTGAAGATATTTTCAACTCCATACCCCAATTCCAAATAGGGCGTCCCAAAATCTAGGCGCCCAAAGGTGTTCAGTGGATTGCCATTTGGATCTACGCTTGGGACATTTTCTACATTGTAATCTCGCACGGATCCCCAAAGCGCGTTTACATTGCCTACAAGTCTCCATTTCAGTTTTTGTAAAAGTGGTATAGAATTTAGCAAAAAGCCTTCAAAGGACTGTCTGTACCGAATGCTGAAGTATTGATCCGATGTGAATTCCGTGAAATTCATTGTGTTGAATGCAGCAGTTGTGTAAAACAGGGTCTCATTTCCGAGATGATTTTTCAGAATAGGATATGGCACCTCTCCAAAGATTTTTCCAGCATCCAGTTCATATCTTCCAACTCCAAACAAGCCTAAGTTGATTCGGTGATAGACATATAAACTCAGCTTTTGGTAGTCCAAATCCCCTCCTAACCAATCCATTCCTTTGGCATAATTTACCTCAAAAATCGGCCACTTCACCGAACCGAGTGAAGCACGCTCGTTGTCATTGATGATGATGATCTCATCACGTCCATATCGGATTCCTGCCCTGATTTCGGTGGTTTCAAAGTTGGAGCGATATTCTCTAGTATCCTTTTCGAGATAAAAGAAGTCATATAACGGATCAAATTGACTGACATTCACTCCTGCTTTGACCAAAAAGCCTTTAAAAAACTCTCGTTGCACATTGAGCCCATGATTGGTACTGAAGTAGGGACTTCGGAGTGTGCCAAACCTACTGGCGGCAAGGAAAATGCTATTGCCCTGAAGGTTTGCAATCTCCAATCCCACTTGGTCAATCTCCCTATTTGAATAAGCCTGCACCGTAGTCCAATGGCTTCTATCCAAGATTCTGGTCACGGAGGTTGCATATTTCCATTCTTCATCTTTGAAACCATAGGCCAAATACCCCTTCAGCTCCCACTTTTTGCTGAACTTGTAATTCGTTCGAAGTCCCATTCCGAGCCGGATTCCTTCAATATTGTTATAATTAAAGAATCCAGGCCAAGGTCCAATATCTACTTTGCCGATGGGTTTATATCCCGTGGCAAAAAACTTCAGGCCTTCCGAGTAGAATCGAATAATCGGAATCGTCTTCAATGTATCCACCATCTGGAGCACTGCCAATTCCTCGGAACTCAGAGGATCCGGTCTGTTTTTCTCCCAAAAATCAGATTCAATTATCCCAAAATCAGGCAATAATTCTACTGCCTGATTAAAAAAACGGGTGTCCTTGGGTGCATTGACAAGCACACTGTCGGTAGCGGTATAGAATTTGGCCAGTAATCCCGCTGTATTGTCGGACACTTGGGCGATTTTGATCAAGACCCTGGTTTTGATAGGAATCAAAGGGCCTGCGGAACTAGGTCCCAATTCTTGCTGGATTTTGATCCGGTCTACAAAATTTAGATTGGCTTCTTTGGGAATAGTCAAATCCACCTGCTTGAGGGAATAGTCATCTTTCTTGATCCAAATCATCCCCGAAAAAGCCAAATCCTGTTCCCGGCGGGGATAGACTTGCAGCTTGTAGCAGGTGTCTTGTCCTACAAGCACGGAATCTAGCAGGTCGTAATCATAAAATGATTTCCAACTGTCAGAAATGGGTGAAACAAAGTCTTTGTTAAGAATAGAAAGCCAATTTTTATAAAAGTTGTACTCTTGAAATGCGGAGCCAGTAATCTGTGAAGTAGTGGAGCCGTCGGTGATGCCCACGCCTGTAACTTTGGTCTTTTCTATGATTTCTTTTCGCAGCTCGGGATTGTTTCGGTAATAGAATTTTGAGACTGTCTCGGAGAAAAATACCGGAAGTATTTTTTCCCCTTCATCATTGGTCAGTTCTTGGATACTGTCAAGAACGGCAGTGACTTTTTGAACTGATTTGCGCTGGCGAAAATCCTCTGAAAGGTTGTCTATGTCAATCTCGATCTTGGTATAATTCTTCGTTTCATAGGCAGAGAGACTTCTTTTATCAAAATCCTTTCGTCGCTCGGCAGCCCTTCTGATAATCTCAAACGCTGGATTTTCACCAGATTCAAATACAAATGCTTCTAATTCGAAGGAATCCGGACGCAGTTGGAAGTTGATGGTTTGCTCCGAGACTTTAGCCAAAGCCTTGGTCTGTCGCACGTATCCTAAATAGCTTACCACTATGCTATCGGCTAAAATTCGGGGATTCAGTAGAAAATTACCTTCAAAATCCGTAGTAATCCCAGTGGTTGTGCCCTGAAGAATCACATTGGCAAATGGAATGGGATCGCCTGTTTCGGCATCGGTGACTTTTCCATTGATCGTAAATTGTGCCCATGATACCGTGGAAAAAAAGAAAAAAATTGCAAAAAAGACGTGTCGAAGCATTGATGGGAAATTCACTGATTTTGGGAAACAGACGCAAGTTAAATTGAAACTCAGCACGGTTAGTTCAGAAACCCTGTGAAATTTTGCAAAATCAAGGTTTCCAACACACGCTTGAATGATGGAGGATTCACATTTCGGCATGTATATTTGAGCCAAATTTGACAGGAATGATATACGATGTAATACTGGTAGGAGGTGGAATTGTAGGTTTGGCTACTGGATTGAAAATTCTTAAAGCAAGGCCAGACCTGAAAATTGCCATTTTGGAAAAGGAAGATCAACTTGCCAAGCACCAAACCGGAAACAACTCCGGGGTAATCCATTCAGGCCTTTATTACAAGCCTGGATCTTTGAAAGCTACCAATTGCATCAATGGATATCATGAATTGCTCGCTTTTTGCAAAGCCGAGAAAATTCCTCACGAAATTACCGGTAAGGTTGTCGTTGCCACGCGTGAGGAACAAAAGCCTCTCCTGCAGACACTTTTTGACCGAGGACTCCAAAATGGTCTTGTAGGTACTCGGTACATCACTTTGGAGGAACTCAAAGAATACGAACCACACTGTGCAGGTGTTGCGGCGATTCACGTACCCCAAACAGGAATTGTGGATTATTATCAAGTCGCTTTGGCTTACGGTAGGAAGATCATTCAGGCAGGAGGAGAAATATTTCTTAATTATAAGGTTCTGAAAATAAACCATAAAGACCAGATCAATTATATCGAAACCTCAAGCAAAACCTTTGAAGCCAAGCTGGTCATCAATTGTGCGGGACTCTATTCAGACAAGGTCGCTCAGATGAATGATGCCACTTCAAATGATGTAAAGATCATTCCTTTCCGAGGTGAATATTTTAAGTTGAAAAAGGACAAGGAATATTTGGTAAAAAACCTGATCTATCCTGTGCCAGATCCCAATTTTCCATTTTTGGGAGTCCACTTCACCAGAATGATGAAAGGTGGCGTCGAGGCAGGCCCAAATGCTGTCTTGGCGTTTAGAAGAGAAGGCTACAAGAAAAGCCAAATCAACCTGAGTGAATTGACAGAAACGCTTGCCTGGCCTGGATTTCAAAAGGTAGCTGCTAAATACTGGAAAACAGGATTTGGTGAGATTTATCGTTCGTTTTCTAAATCAGCATTCACTAAAGCATTACAGGAACTCATTCCAGAAATCCAAGAAACTGACTTGGTGGAAGGCGGAGCAGGGGTTCGCGCACAGGCTTGCGATCGGTCAGGTGGATTGTTGGACGATTTTGCAATCCGAGAATCTGCCCACGCGATCAATGTTCTAAATGCTCCTTCGCCTGCAGCTACAAGTTCACTTTCTATCGGTGGAACAGTGTCAGAAATGGCCCTAAAGCGATTTTCCTGATTAAACTTGGGTATTGACAGAATCTGGAAAATACCTATTGGCCAAAGCTACCATTTCATCGCCTTTGACCAAATCATGAATGGTTAATTCTGAGGGATGGGTATGCCCGCTTGCGCCCAGTAGTTCTTTGACTGCATGGACTGTGTTTTTATGAAAATTATAGACTCTTGCTGATTTTTCTACCACCACCAAACCTTTCACCAGTCCCCTGTTTTGGGTAGCCACTCCCGTAGGACATTCGTTCGTATTGCATCGCAAGGCCTGAATACACCCCAGGCTAAACATGAAACCCCGAGCAGAATTGCAGATATCTGCACCTAGTGCCATGAATTTGACAATAGAAAAAGCACTGATAGCCTTACCTGATGCAATTAGACGGATTTTATCCCGGAGTTTATAACGTTCCAATGTCACTCTGACAAAAATCAGTGCAGGTTCCAATGGTAATCCTACACTATCTGAAAATTCCAATGGAGCAGCTCCTGTCCCACCCTCTGCTCCATCAATAGTGATGAAATCCGGGATTATTCCTTGACTGATCATCGCCTGACATAGTGCAGTAAATTCCTCGGTTCGTCCGATACAAAGTTTGAAACCAATGGGTTTTCCACCCGATAGCTCACGGAGTTTTCCTACAAATTGGATCAATCCTTCTGGATTTGAAAATGCTTTGTGCGCAGGTGGAGAAAGCACTGTGGTTCCGGGCATAAGTCCCCTGATTTCAGCTATTTCAGGCGTATTTTTGATTCCCGGAAGCACACCTCCATGACCAGGTTTTGCACCTTGGGAAAGCTTGATTTCGATCATCTTCACAGTGGGAAGCGATGCTTTTTCACGGAATTTATCTGGATCAAAAGAACCGTCTTCAGCCCGGCATCCAAAGTACCCTGTGCCAATCTGCCAAACCAAATCACCTCCTTCCAAATGATAGCTCGAGATTCCTCCTTCTCCGGTATTGTGGTAAAACCCTCCCTTTTTAGCACCCTGATTTAAAGCTTTGACAGCATTTGAACTTAGACTGCCAAAGCTCATGGCAGAGATATTAAAAATAGAGGCGGAATAAGGCTGGCTGCAATCTGGTCCTCCCACAGTCACACGAATGTCATCGGAAACGGGACCTTTGGCATAGATCGAGTGCCTGAGAGCGATGTAATGCTCATCATTGATGTCTTTTTGTGTCCCAAACGGATGTGTATCGTTTACACCCTTGGCCCGGCGATATACCAAGGAGCGGAGATTTCTGCTGAATGGTCTACCGTCTGTATTGGATTCAATAAAATACTGCTGGATCTCAGGACTTATTGATTCAAGTAAATATCTGAAATGCCCTATGACCGGGAAATTTCTTAAGATGGCGTGTTTCGTCTGAAACGAGTCATAAATCCCCAAGGCAGTCAAAAAACCTAAGATCAACAGGAAAAAATTACCCACCTTAAATACCCGAAATTCAAAGAACCACATCAGAAAGAATGTGAGCGCAAAAAGAAAAATGATGGTGAAGAAAAATAGCTTTCTCATAGAAGTAGCGGCTGGTAAAATTTACTTCAAGATATATTATCCTTCTAAAAACATTGCAAGAATCCGATATTCTGACCAGGTAAATTCTTGACCTGCAACCGAAAAGCCGGTATGTCCTCCTCTTTTCGGCATTTCCAAAATAATTTCTGACTTGGATTCAGCTAGCTTGATGGGGTAGCATTCTGGTCCGAGAAGAGGATCATTCAACGCATTAACTATCAAGGTGGGAATAGGGATATTTGGCATCCAATTGTCTGCACTGACAGAGTGGTAGAAGTCATCGGCGTTTTTGAAACCATGAATTTTGGCGGTGAAGTTTGTGTCAAAGCTGTCAAAATCATCCACTTTGCGAAGCAATTCCACATCTATCAGCTCAGGAAATTGTAGTGCTTTGGCCTCTATCTTTTTCTTGAGCTTGCCGAGAAAGCGATTTTTGTAAAATACGTTCCGACGAAGTTTGAGTGTGGCCGCACTTGACGGCAGATTGCATGGGGTAGAATAAACAGCAGCTTTTTTAATTTGAGCTGGAAGGTCAATTCCTTCTTCCCCAAGGTACTTGAGGGTCTGTGCTCCACCCATACTGATACCAACCAGAAAAATTTCCTCATAGGGTTTAGAAGCCAATGCATGCGCAATGACCGCTTTCAAGTCATAACTTGCTCCGTGATGATACAAAATGGGTCTCAAGTTCATTTCTCCACCACAGGTTCGGTTGTTCCATGCCAAGACGTCTATGCCATGTTGGTTAAAAAGTTTGGCAAGTCCCATCACATAGTGCCTCCGGGAGTCGCCTTCCAGACCATGAGAGATGATCAGCAGCTTTCCTCCTCCTACGCTAGACCAATCTAAATTCAAAAAATCACCATCGGGGGTGTTAATTTTCTCTCGATGGTACATGATGCCCTGCACTTTGCGGGTAAGGCTGGGAACAATGGTCTCCAGGTGACCATTAAACAAGTGCCAGGGAGGATTTTTGTATGTACTGGAAATAATCGGCATTTGAAAAGATTCCAAACTTCATCTGAAGTTCATGTATGGATAATCAGCGGGTACTATTGACACTTTACTTTTGCAAAGTAAAGTTCATCATAGGGTTTAATATAAAAATCGGAGCTGCAAGTGCAGACTCCTTTTTTTTTAGCTTTTCAATTGACTCACTTCTTCGATGGCTTTGGAGACTTTTTCAAGAAACTCAAAGTAATGTCTGGATGCGGCCTCACCAAAACCTTGATTTTCAAGAATCTCTTTTCCTTCGGTAAGGTTTTCTATTAAATCGTCAAATTCAAACATCATGAGTGTAGGTTTGAGTTTGTGTCTGATTTGCTGAATTTTAACAGAATCCTTCTCCTGGATTCCTTCACCATATTTGCTTTTTAATTCGACTAGTCCTGCATGAATGGCTGAGGTCAGTTCGATTCTAAATTCCTCATCACCATCTGACATTTCCAGAATTCTTTGGTTCAATTCCGGGTAGAAATTACTCATGGGTTCTTTTAATTAATAGACCTTCCTGCAAGAAATCCAGTAGACCAAGCAGCTTGAAAATTAAAGCCACCAGTAATGCCATCTATATCGAGGACCTCCCCAGCAAAGTATAGGTTAGGGTGAAGTAAACTTTGCATGGTTTCGGGATTGACTTCATTCAAATCAATGCCACCCGCTGTGACAAATTCATCTTTGAAGGTCGTCTTTCCATTGACTTCCAAAATATAGCAAAAAAGGTTTTGTACAAGCTTATTAAGTTGCTTTTTCGGTAGATTTCCGTGAAGTTGGAGCGGATCTATTTCGGATTTGAAGCAAAAGTGCTCCCAAAGTCTCGCAGGTAAGTCGAAAAGTGCATGGGAATAGACTTTACGATTGGGATGAGCCTGACTGTACTTGACTAATTGGCTTAGGTAATCATTTTCTCCGTAGAGGGAATTCCAGTTGATAATAGCACGAGCACGATAGTCGTGGTCATAGAGCCAATCTGCTCCAAAGGCAGATAATTTCAGTACTGCTGGACCACTGATCCCCCAATGAGTGACTAATACCGGGCCTCGGTAATTGAGTTTGGTTCCCTCGATTTTTACCAATCCATCCTGCACTGCTATCCCCATCAATTCGCGAATACTTTCTCCAGGAGTATTGAAAGTGAACAAAGAAGGTATTGGACTATTTAATTTGATTTTTAATGAGTTAAGAAAATTGTAACCGTCCGATTTGGGATGGCCTCCAGTAGCCACAATTACCGCATCAGCACGAAAGACCCCTTTCTCAGTGATCAATTCGTAGCCAGATTGGGAGGGATTTAATTCTTTGATCCCAGTAGAGGTGAAGATTTTGATCCCGGATTTTTCAGCTTCGGAGAGGAGCACATCAACTATAGTTTGGGAGGAATCGGACACTGGAAATACGCGTCCATCGACTTCTACTTTCAAGTGTACCCCCCGAGATTCAAACCAGAGGAAAGTATCTGCAATAGAAAAATGCCGAAAGACCTTCTTCAAAAATTTCTCCCCTCTGGGATAATTTTTGATCAATTTAGAAACCTCCATTGGCTGATGGGTGACGTTGCATCTCCCACCGCCGGATACTTTTACTTTGGAGAGAAGTTTTGGGCTTTTTTCAAAGATGCAAACTTCTCTCCCTTTTCCACTCGCATGAATAGCAGCAAAAAATCCTGCGGCTCCACCTCCAATCACTGCAATTTTCAATTTGTATAAATTAATGTATTACAAGAAATTAAGCTTATCGTCTTTTACCTGAAAATGAACCTAAAATACCTCGGGCCAATTCTCTGAACAGGGTTCTCCCCATTTGTCTCACCATGGTATTCTTGCTTAATTCTTCTATAAATGATTCTTCCTGTTTTGGTTTAGGGACTGTTTTGGTAGCGGGTTTTGGCAAGGTGACTTTTTCCTGCTCCTTCTCCAGTTGCATCATTTTTCGTTCGAGCATTTCATACGCACTTTCCTGATCGATGTCTTGATTGTATTTCTGAACCAAATCAGATTTGGACACCAGGGAATTGATCTCTGCATCCTCCAAAATGTCCATTCGTGTGATTGGGGCACGCACTAGCGTATGAGCTAATGGTGTTGGGATACCTTTTTCGTTCAGTGCGGTGATCAATGCCTCTCCAATTCCCATTGAAGTCAACACTTCAGAGGTCTTGTAAAATGGAGAATCCGGATAGTTTTCAGCTGTTTTGGTAATGGCCTTTCGATCTTTTGCAGTGAAAGCTCGAAGCGCATGTTGCACTTTCAGACCCAATTGACCCAATACATTGTCCGGAACATCCGTGGGAGTCTGAGTACAGAAAAACACTCCAACACCCTTGGATCGAATTAGCTTGATGATGGCCTCAATTTTTTCAAGGAGATCTTTGGATGCATTGGAAAAGACCAGGTGTGCTTCATCGATAAACAGACAAAGTTTGGGCTGGTCAGCGTCTCCCTGCTCGGGAAAAGTCTCATAAATCTCAGATAACAAGCTGAGCATGAAAGTCGAGAAAAGTTTAGGCTTGCTTTGAATATCAGTCAATCGAATTACAGATATAACTCCTTTTCCATCTTTGGTCCGGGTGAAATCTTCCACTTCAAAAGATCGCTCCCCAAAAAAACGATCCGCTCCCTGTTGCTCCAGTTCGATGATTTTTCGCATGATGGTATTGACAGATGCTGAAGAAACCTGACCAAATTCCTTGGTGATGGCTTCTTTTCCCTCATTGGTAACAAACTGAAGCACGCGTTTGAAATCCTTCAAATCTACCAAGGGCAAATGATTTACATCACAATATCTAAACACCAAGGCGATCACTCCCTGCTGGGTATCATTTACTTCCAAAATCTGAGACATCAAAACAGGTCCAAATTCTGAAACTGTGGCCCTCATACGCACTCCTTTTTCATTAGAAATGGTCATCAATTCAACAGGGAGACCTTGGGGTGAATATTCTACGCCAATTGTAGCAGAGCGCTTCATGATAAAATCGTTGGCTTCTCCAGGCATAGCAAGTCCTGATAGATCACCTTTGAGGTCCATCAATACGGAGGGAACTCCTTTTAGAGAAAGTTGCTCAGCAATTACCTGCAGAGTTTTGGTTTTGCCTGTACCTGTAGCTCCAGCAATGAGCCCGTGACGATTCATCGTTTTCAAGGGAATCTTCACATGAGTCTCGGGAACAGCTGTGCCATTCAAAATACCCGTGCCCAGAATGATGAAATCTTTTTTGAAAATCTGACCATCAGTCAGGGTGGTTTTAAACTGATCGATATTGCTCATGGTAAACGTTTTTAGGAACTCAAACTACAAAAAAACCTTGAGTTGCCTCAAGGTTTTGTATATGCCCTATTGATAAACAATTAATGCGTCACTACTGGCTCTAGTGCCTTGGCTTGGCTAATGAAGTCTTCAATTTTTGACAGGGCAGGCACTACTTTCGTGAGACCCTTTTCTTCTTGAGTTTTCACTAGAGCTGCATGAAGGTTTTCTGGGTTTCTAGTTCGTAATTCCTTGACGGTATCTACGCCGGCAGCTTTGAGTAGCTCCGCAAATTGACTACCTACGCCGTTGATTCGAAAAAGGTCAGCCATATTCACCCAGTCCAAAATCTTGCCTTCATCTATTCCTGAGGACTCAGCAATTGTCTTTCTTCCTGATTTTGTAGCGCCTTTTTCCAACAATCCTTCGACTGTAGACACTCCTGCTTCGGCAAGTTTACCTTTGAAAACTTCGCCAATACCTTCAATCATCGTGATGGTCTTTCCCATTTGAAATAAGTTTTTGTTTTAGGTTTATGAGTTGACTTCGATAGGATAATGAAAAACTATTCATCTGATCCACCTGTGCTAAAATAAGGACATTATTTTCCAGTCAAAATGAAAAGTGTAATTTCTAAATCGGCCAACAGCAAATTTTAACTTTGGAGTAACAAAAACAGTTATTTTATTGCATCAAAATTCAAATCCCAAATTGAAATCCCTTCCGACTCATTTTCGTTTAGTTCTGTTCTGCTTGTTGTGCATTATATCGAGTAACTCCTTTGCCCAATCCGGTCCCAATCTAGGCCAGACGGATCGCTGGATGAAAGGAGCTATGGCTGCATTAGAACGAAAAGATTATCAAACAGCAAACTCCATTTTCCGGAATTTGATTGACTCTGGACTTCCTTTGCCAGATGAAATGCCCTATTATTTTTCTGAGACACTCTACGAATTGGGGCAATACGACAATAGCGCTAATTTCCTCAACAAATACCTTGAGCTTACCGGGTTTAAAGGAGAAAACTATCAGGGAGCCAAGGAACTTCAGGAAAAGCTAAAAGTTCATTTGGCTGAAATTCAATCCTGCCAACTTTGTGATCGTCGAGGATATCGGTATGAGGTGTGCTTTACCTGTGAAGGTTCCAAGCAGATCGAACAGGTATGCAACTACTGTAAATCCAAAGGAATAGTAGGCTGTAGCAGATGTGGAGCATCTGGTCTGATCAAGAAAGTGAATGTCTTCAATATTGTCGAATTCTTTGAATGCGAGCGCTGTGCCGGAAAAGGAAGATTAACCTGCCCCGAATGTGAGGGCTCAGGCAAATCAGTGAGTGATTGCAAAACCTGCTTAGGTTCAGGAAAAATTACTTCTGATCAAATTTGCGATCACAAAGATCACATACACACCGAAGGCGATACGCATTAAAAAATCCCGCTCTTGGCGGGATTTTGATTACTTGCAGTATTTATTGAAAGATTCTTCAGCTCCTGGATATTCCAAAACCGTGGCAAGTTTCAAATCCTCACAAGCTTGTTTTTTTCGATCCAATGCTACTTTCAATAAGCCTCTGTTCAAATAGGCTTGGCCAAAATTCTTATCAATTTGGATTGCGTTGCCGTAAGCTTTTAGCGCATCTTCGGGCAAGCCAAGTTGGTGCAAGGCTCGTCCTTTGAGGAAAGAAGCCATCGCTGGAGCTCCCGAAATTTCCTCGGCTTTGGTAGCGTAAAGCAAAGCACTTGCGTAGTTTTTTTCCTCAAGCTGCACAGCAGCCAAGCTCAAGAGAACTTGAAAATTTTTTGGATCATAAGCCAAGGCTGACTCAAAGTCAATCCTTGCTTTATTGAGATCACCCATTTCCTGAAACGCCCTGCCTCGGTTGTAAAGCAAAGTTACATCCGTAGGCTTAAGCTTAAGATTGTCAGTATAGGATTGCACAGCGAGCTCATATTCCGCTCGCTCAAAAAAGGCATCACCCGGATCTTTTTTGTTTTCAGAACAAGCCCAAATCGTCCCGGCAAAAACCGAAATGATCAGGGCTTTGGGTAAGAATTTCATACTAGTTGGTTTAGACTGCTACGTTATTTTCTCTTAACGCATCGTTGAGTGAGGTCTTGAGATCAGTAGAAGCTTTACGCTGACCGATGATCAAAGCACAGGGAACTTGATAGGTGCCGGCAGGGAACTCTTTTGCTAAAGAACCCGGTATCACTACCGATCTAGGAGGAACATATCCTTTGTATTCTACAGGTTCTGAACCCGTCACGTCGATGATTTTTGAACTTGCTGTTAAGGTAACTCCAGCTCCAATTACGGCTTCTCTACCGATTCTTATGCCTTCGACAATGATCGCCCGAGAACCGATAAATGCACCCTCTTCCACGATCACTGGAGCTGCTTGAACAGGTTCTAGAACACCTCCGATACCTACTCCCCCACTCAAATGAACGTTTTTGCCGATCTGCGCACAGGATCCGACCGTAGCCCAGGTATCAACCATCGTGCCACTGTCCACATAGGCACCGATATTAACATAACTTGGCATCATCACCACACCAGAAGCTAAATATGCACCATAACGAGCCACTGCATGAGGAACAACCCGAACGCCCTGCTTTGCATAGTTGGTTTTCAGGGCCATTTTATCATGAAATTCAAACGGTCCAACTTCGATCGTTTGCATTTTCTGAATAGGGAAATAGAGGATTACCGCTTTTTTCACCCAATCATTTACTTTCCAATCACCATTTTCAAGCGGCTCTGCTACTCTGAGTTTACCTGCATCCAAGTCGGCAATGATCGTTTTTATTGCGATTTCAGTTTCTTTTTCTTTGAGTAATTCTCTGTTTTCCCAGGCAGCTTCGATGATAGTCTTGAGTTCCATTATTTTATTTAGTTTCGTTTATGAGTCAGTTCCAAGCCAAAAAAGTTCCTGTTTTGATTGCTTCTACGCTGAAGCCGGTCAATGATGTGAGAGCTTTTGGAAAGCTTGGACTTTCGATTGGCGAAACAAATACATACAGCCTATTTATCATAGGTTTTTCTGCGAAAAGGCCTATTTCCTTCCCCGGTTTCCGATTTTTTTCTTCTATGAGCCATTTTGGATCCCGATTTGACAGAATGCTGTCCCAAGTCAGATTCGTGTGTAGGTTAATTCAAGTCAAACCCAAACTGGTGATATCCTGCACGTATGAATACTTACCATTGGCCTCATTGCTGAAGCCTTTTTTGAAATACAAGCTTGTCTATGATGTTCAGGAAAATTACCTCCTCAACCTAAACCTCAATCCCGAACTCTCATTAAGTAAAAAAAGAAAGGCCGCTTCTATTATAGAAAAAGCTGAATCGGTAACGGGGATTGATTTGTATCTCTTTGCCGAGAATTGCTATGCAGCAGAAATGCCCGAAAAGAAACCTTTCCTCATTCTGGAAAATAAATTTTCGGGAAATTTGAAACCAGTCTTGCCTAGGTCATTTTCTGACAAAAAAGTTATTCGATTCTGCATCATTGGTACCATCACTCCTGCTTTTGGAATACTGGATGCAGTGAATTGGTTTACGGAGATTCTATCCTATTTCCCGGATTTCGAATTGGTAATAGCAGGACATTGTCCATTGATTTCATTCCGGGAAAAGCTTCATGAAATAGCGAAAAACAATCCCAAGATTAGTTTATCAATTGACCAAAATCCTGTGCTTCATGAAGAGTTTATTCAAGTCCTGACCAGCTCAGATTTTGCGCTATTGCCGTATCAAGATCATCAGGCAATTCGAGATAAAATGCCTACTAAACTTTTTGAATGTGCTGCATTGGGCATTCCCGTTTTGATCAGTCCCAATCCAAAATGGGAAAAATTTCTGGCTGATTTCAGCGGAGGATATCCTATTGATTTTTTAAATCTCCCGATGGCAATTGAGGATCTTCAAACAGCTTTAGGCCAGACTTTCTTTACCGCCACCCCTTCAGAATCCATCCTGTGGAAAACTGAAAAGCTTCATTTTCAGCAAGCTATCCAAGATTTACTTTCTTAATTACCCTGTATATTTTCTTTAAGTGGATAAGTGTGGAGAGTTATCCACTGGATTCCCTGTTTTTACACTCATTTCCGCAGAATGGAAACTGAGAAAATCCTCAAAATTTGAATGTACCTACCTAAATTCAGGTGATTTAACCTGTTCAATTTCAATGCTTTAATACATTTTGTTAGGTGTCCTAATAATATTTTTAGACTAGTCTAATTATCAAAACACAATCCAAATCGAGTTATCAACAGCTGATTTAGCTTTTATTAAAAATATATTTAGCTATATCTAAATTAATTTTTATATTTGACTCATTATTGAGATTGAATAAATATGGAATTGACAAGCACTGAGGAGAATTACCTGAAAGCGATCTATCACCTCTCCGATGGAGGAAAGAAAAGTGTATCTACGAATGACATCGCTGCAGAGATGAAAACCAAGGCTGCATCAGTGAGCGATATGCTTCGAAAGCTGGGTGAAAAAGAAGTGATCGAATACCGAAAATATTACGGTCTCCAGATCACTGAATCAGGGAAGCGGCTTGCCCTTCAGACCATCCGAAAACATCGACTTTGGGAAGTTTTCTTGGTGGAGAAATTGAATTTTGCGTGGGATGAAGTTCACGAGGTCGCTGAGCAATTGGAACACATTCACTCCACGCTTTTGATCCAACGACTGGACTCCTATTTGAACTATCCAAAGTTTGATCCGCATGGGGATCCTATTCCGGATGAGTTTGGAGATGTACGGGCCCGGCCACGGGTTCCGCTCAATGAAATGGAAGTGGATCAGACCGGGCAAATCGTCGCGGTCAAAGACAGTTCGGCTGCCTTCCTTCGCTACCTCGACAAAGTAGGCGCCTACATCGGAGCTCGGATTAAGGTTTTGGACAAGGTGGAATTCGACGGTTCTCTGGAGATTTTGGTAGATCAGAAAAAGACGCTCTTCATGTCCAAAGATGTGTCCTGTAATATTTTGGTGTTGCAATCATGAGCAGATACCTGATTCCGTTTTTATTGATTCTGGGTTCTTTTGCCTGCAAAAGCGAATCAAAGGAAAGCAGAACCAAACCATTGATTGTAGCTACGACCAGCATCTTGGCAGATGGAATCAAAAACATGGTCCAAGATCAAGCAGATGTCGTTGCACTTATGCCTGCCGGAGTCGATCCACATTTGTATAAAGCCTCCGTTCGCGATTTGGATCTGTTGACCAATGCTGATCTGGTCGTTTATCATGGATTGTACCTTGAGGGTAAAATGACTGAGATTTTTGAAAAACTTGCCCTCAGTCAAAACCTTATTGACATCTCACAAGGACTGCCACAGACAGATCTGATTCGATCCGGACCGGAAGCGCACAGTGTAGATCCACACATCTGGTTCGATGTTTACCTTTGGTCAAAAGCGATGAAATATACATCTGAACAGATCATCCTTTGGAAACCTGAACTTAAGTCAACCATTGAATCTAATTCAAGGAAATATCTGTCCGACCTTAAAGCGTTAGATCAGGAAGTTCGAACCAAAGTCAATGAACTCCGGTCAGCAGGTCAGGTTTTGGTTACCGCTCACGATGCATTCGCCTATTTCGGCAAAGCCTATCGACTCGAAGTCAAATCCCTTCAAGGGCTTTCGACCCTCAGCGAACCCGGATTGCGTGATTTGACAGAACTAATCACCACAGTCCAGGAAAATAAAGTCAAGGCAATTTTTGCGGAGCAGACCATATCACCAAAAGCCATCCGAGCCGTAGCTGCCGGAGCTGCAGAGCGAAATCATCAGGTCAAACTTGCCGGACCATTGTACACAGATAGTTTGGATGCTGAAGGAACCCCTGCTGGAACCTATATCGGCATGGTCCATACCAATCTAAACATCATCTATGAAAGCCTAATGCTATGATCACTCAGGTAGAAAATCCAATTCTTGAAATCCATGACCTAACTGTAAGTTATGATCAGAATCCTGTGCTTTGGAATGTTGACCTCAGTTTGCCTGCAGGAAATCTGATTGGCATTCTGGGTCCTAATGGAGCTGGGAAGTCGACGCTTATCAAAGCGATCATGGGGCTGATCACTCCTACTTCCGGCTATGTGAAAGTTTTTGACAAACCACTGAACGATGTCAGGGCCAGAATTAGCTATGTGCCCCAACGGGAATCCGTAGACTGGAATTTCCCCGCTTCTGTACTGGATGTGGTCATGATGGGTACTTACGGGAAGCTTGGTCTCTTTCGTCGTCCCGGCAAAAAGGAAAAGGACCTAGCCCTGAAAAGCTTGGAGCAAGTGGGTATGAATGGTTTTGTCAACAGACAGATATCAGAGCTATCCGGAGGACAGCAGCAGCGGGTCTTTATTGCCAGGGCCTTGGCACAGGAGGCAGATTTATACCTGATGGATGAACCATTTGCAGGAGTGGACATGTCCACAGAGACAGCCATTTTCCAATTGCTTCAGGAAATGACTGCTGCGGGTAAGACCGTCATTGTGGTGCATCACGATATTCATTCTGCGATGACGTTCTTTGATTGGATGATTATGTTAAACCTTCATCTTGTAGCCTCCGGACCAAAGGAACTGGTGATGAATGAAGAGATGCTTCGCAAAACCTACGGAGGCAAACTCAATCTCCTGACCCGAGTCACCGATATGATTCGCCAAAAAGACTTCAATCCATTGAAAAGCTGATATGGAAGATTTTGTCTATTTCTTCACCTTTCAGGATCCTTCCATACTTTGGGTGGTTTTGGGAATCATGCTTTTGGGGATTGGTTCTGCTTATGTGGGCACATTTTCCTTTTTGGACAAAAAAGCCTTGCTCGGAGATGCTATTTCACATGCAGTGCTTCCAGGAATTTGCCTTGGATTTATGATGGCAGGAGAAAAGAATCCTGTTTATATCGTCACAGGGGCCTTTATTTCTGGTGGAATTGCCACTTTCCTGAGTTCCTGGCTGAAACAAAACACCAAACTCAGCGAGGATACGATTATTGCGACGATCCTTTCTGTTTTTTTTGGTTTTGGAATCGTGCTTCTGACATCCCTTCAGAAAAGTGGCAATCCGGAGATAGCTGGTTTAAACTCTTTTATTTTCGGCAATGCCATCGGAATTTCCGAGGCTGATCTGATGCTTTATGGAGGGCTTTCATTGGTCATTATTGTGGTTTTGACGCTGTTGCTGAAGGAATTTCGCCTAATGGTTTTTGATCCACAATATGGTAAAGCGATCGGGTTTCCGATGAAAACCATTTCATTCTTGTTCAATGTACTGATGATATTGGCAGTAGTGATCGGCATTCAGGCGATTGGGGTGGTTTTGATGGCTGCATTGCTGATTACGCCCGGAGCAGCCGCTCGATTTTGGACAGATAGATTGAACCCACTTTTGATCCTAGCGGCCATTTTCTCCGTGCTTTCTGGAATTTTAGGAACCTATGTTTCTTTCGTCCTTCCTCAGATGCCGACAGGTCCATGGGTGGTTGTTTTTCTTTCCCTGTTTGCGCTGATTTCATTCTTGATTGCTCCCAAGAGTGGTATCGTTTCTAGGTTTATTTCCAGAAAAAAATACCTCAGGAAAACACATCGGGATCACTTGATGAAGGGACTGTACAAAGCAAAAGAAGAAGGGAAGGAATCCTTGCCCATAGAAGAAATCTATGAACTCTATCCTTACCAAAAGGCACAGACCACCAAGTCAATTTCTGAATTAATTACTATGGGTTTTATAGCTAGGAATCAACAAACTATAGAACTGACAGAGCGAGGAAACTCTGAAGCGATGAGAATAGTCAGGTTGCATCGTCTCTGGGAATTGTACCTCAATGAGTCGATGAATATCGCACCAGACCATGTTCATGATTCAGCCGAACAGCTAGAGCATTTGATCACTCCTGAATTGGAAGCTTTACTCGAGAAAAGACTCAACTACCCTGCTTTAGATCCTCACCAAGAAACTATCCCAAGAGAGAAAAATGACCTTCGATAGCAATGCATTTCTGATCATTTTCACAGGTTCGCTGATTGCGATTTCCTGCGGTTTTCTGGGCGTCTTCATGATGCTTCGCAAAATGTCCATGACCGGTGACGCCATTTCCCACGCGGTGCTTCCGGGAATCGTGATCGGCTATTTCGTTTCAGGTAGCCAGCGTAGCTTAGAAGTCATCATAGGTGCTGGTCTTTTGGGAATTTTAGCCACGCTGATGATTGATTGGCTTCGCAAAAAAGCCCGGGTGCAGTTGGATGCATCCATTGGAATCACGTTCACACTTCTCTTCGCCATTGGCATTATTCTTATTAACCTTCTAGCATACAAAGTGGATTTGGATCAGGAATGTGTTTTATACGGCGAGATCGCTTACTTGCCGATCGATAGCTGGATCACAAAAAGCGGCCTGAACCTTGGCCCAAGAATCACTTGGCTCGCTGGTCTCAATTTCTTTTTTGTTAGTGGGTTTATTTACCTGTTGTTTAAGGAATTGACCCTAACTAGCTTCGATGAAAACTTCAGCTCTGTTATGGGCATACCTTCTAAAGGTGTGAACTTGGCCTTGATGAGTATAGTCTCCTACACCACGGTCAGTAGCTTTGAGTCAGTTGGCGCGATATTAGTTGTAGCTTTGCTTGTGGTACCGCCTGCTACAGCGTTTCTTTGGACCAAAAGTCTGATGCCCCTATTGAAGCTGACGGCTGGTCTGGGGATTTCGATTTCGGTGCTGGGTTATTATCTTGCCTATTGGATCGACAGCTCAATAGCTGGGATGATGGTAACTGTGGCGGGAGGCCTGTTTGGAATTAGTGTCCTGATTCATAGCAAAAAGCCAAGCTGGTTGAGAGGAACTTCTTCCGTCAAGGAACCGTTTGGAGTTTAAATTAGAATTAAGATGAAATACCTAAGTCTGTTTTTGTTTTCGATTTTGCTAAGTGTCACGGCG
Source organism: Algoriphagus litoralis (assembly GCF_003259255.1). GTDB lineage: Bacteria > Bacteroidota > Bacteroidia > Cytophagales > Cyclobacteriaceae > Algoriphagus > Algoriphagus litoralis. The sequence continues at coordinate 311,696 of NZ_QGOL01000009.1, read as the reverse complement.
GAGGCTCAGGATCAAATCAAATGGTTGAAGTTTGAGGAAGCTATCGCTGCGAATGCTGAGAACCCTAAAATGCTATTGGTCGACGTCTATACAGACTGGTGTGGATGGTGCAAAAAAATGGATAAGGAAACTTTCACAGATCCCAAGGTTATCGCGCACATCAACAGCAACTTTTACGCAGTAAAAATGAATGCGGAAGACACGAAGCGCACTTTTGAATTTATGGGTAAAGAATACACAGAAGCCACTATGGCCGCTGCAATGCGCGTTCGCTCCTACCCAAATTTTGTCATCATTGAACCCAAGCTCCAAAACATCGCCCAACTTCCAGGCTACCGTCAACCTGAGGCATTTTTGGCTGGGTTAACTGAATTGGTTGAAAAAGCATTTAAAGCCAAGCCATGAGTTTTTCCCTCTCCGAGCGGGATGATACTATTATCGCATTAGCCACTCCGCAAGGAATCGGCGCCATAGCCGTGATCCGACTTTCTGGAAAAAATGCTATCCGCATAACCAATGCCGTTTTTTTTGGTAAAAATCTGGAAAACCAGCCTACCCATACCATCCATTTCGGAACAATTCGAGATGGGGAAAAAGTAATCGATGAGGTTTTGGTTTCCATTTTCAAAGCGCCAAAGTCTTTTACAAAAGAAAATGTCGTGGAAATCTCCACACATGGCTCTTCTTATATCATCAATCAAGTTCTCAAACTTTTCATCCGTAAAGGTGTGAGACCTGCCAAGCCGGGAGAATTTACCCAGCGGGCGTTCCTTAATGGGCAATTTGACTTGGCTCAGGCTGAAGCTGTGGCAGATTTGATCCATGCTGACTCGGAGACTAGTCACCAAGCGGCCTTGAGTCAATTAAGAGGGGGATTCAGTTCAGAAATACAGGATTTGAGAAATCAGTTGATCCATTTTGCTTCCATGATTGAATTGGAATTGGACTTTACTGAGGAAGATGTGGAGTTTGCGAGCAGAGAAGACTTACGGATTTTGGTGGAAAAAATCCTACGCATCGTCGAAGAACTTATTCTGAGTTTTGATCTCGGTAACGTGATCAAAAATGGAGTTCCTACCGTCATCGCAGGAAAACCCAATGCCGGCAAATCCACCCTACTCAATGCATTGCTCAATGAAGAAAAAGCCATAGTCTCAGACATTGCAGGGACGACTAGAGATTTCATTGAAGATGAAATCAGTATAGGCGGAGTCATTTTCAGATTTATCGACACGGCTGGATTGCGTGAAACAACCGATACTATCGAGGCAATCGGCGTCAGCCGAACTCAGGAGAAGATGAAGACAGCTTCCTTGATTTTGTACCTTTTTGATTTGAGCGACACGGACCTGATCGAGATCAATCGGGACATCAACAAACTTGAAAATTTGGGCGTACCTTTTCTAAAAGTAGCAAATAAGACAGATAAAGCTAATGGAAATATAATCAGTGAGTTAAGGGATATTCATCCTGACACTATTTTTATTTCTGCAGGTAAAAAAGAAAACCTGGAAGCGCTTAAATCCCGTGTTTTGGAACTGGTCAACCTAGACAAATTTCGAACAGGAAATACGATTGTGACCAATGTTCGTCACTACGATTCTTTGACCAAAACGAGAGAATCGCTTTTGGATATTTTAGCAGGACTGGATAATGAGGTCACCAATGATTTTGTCGCCATGGACATCCGCCGATCTCTGCACTACTTAGGTGAGATAACAGGAGCAGTGACTACGGATGATTTGCTGGCGAATATTTTTAGTAAGTTCTGTATCGGAAAGTAAAGGTAAACTGAATTAAGCGGTAGGTGTCAAAGAAACCTTAACAGTTGAGCAATAAGGTCAAGGAATGATTGACCTGAATGAAAAAATCTCAGTGCGAGATTTCCACCATCGGTAAAAAGTATCGCGTATGCCTAAGTTTACCAGTCTTTTTTAGAGCTCCAAGGGCTACCATTTCCGCTAGATCTCTGGTAGCAGTAGCGGGAGAAGTTTTACTGATACGAATGTAATTCTCAGCACTCAGTCCACCTTTGAAACCTTCTGGTCCTTCACGGAACAACCGCAGCGCGACTTTGGACTGACGCTCATTCAGCTTAGTCCGGAATTCTTCAAAGTAGCGAGCCTTTTCCACTATAAATAGAATCAATTTCTGCTCATTGATTTGGGCTTTCAACACCTCTTCAGAAAAATAAACCAACCAATCTGTCACCTCCAACGAGCTATTTGCACGCTTTAAAGCCTGATAGTACGCCTTTTTATTTTGCTCTATTGTACTGGAAAGTGAAGTAATCAAGGGATGCTTTGCTCCCATCGCCAAGGCTTTTTCTGCAATGGCTCGCCCAATTCGACCATTTCCGTCTTCAAAAGGGGGAATTAATTCAAAATAAAGGTGCGCCAAGCCAGCATGAACCAATGTGGGCATTCCTTCGCTAAAAGCTCGATTGAACCAAAGAAGATAATTTTCCATCTCTTTTGGCACCCTATGAGAAGGCGGAGCCTCATAGAAAACTTGAGGCGAATCTAACCTCCCCGATACAATCTGCATCGGATCTACATGAACTCGATAACCTCCGACAATTTCCAAATCAATCCTTCCGTTCATCATCATTTGATTCCAGGAGAATAGGCGCTCTAGGTCAAGAGGCTCATGGTAACTCTTGTAGAGATCCACCATCATTCGGGAAACACCCGTTTCTTTGGGACCAGGCCTTCTTCCATCAGTCAGCAATCCCAGCTGACCACGAATAGATGATTGAACAGAATCTCTGTCTAATATCTCCCCTTCAATTTTCGAGGTATCCAACGCTTCGCTGCTCAAAAGACTTACCTTTAGATCATCCGCATCCTCAGACGACACCAAACTTAGCGAACCTAAAATCAAACCCGTATTCCGATGAAATTCGCGTTCTAATTGAACAAATGTCGCTGGGTCAAATGTGAAGTTTGGCCAATCCGCTCTCTCCCAAATCCATTGCATGAGCTATTGAAATTATTTCTATAGCTCAATAATACGAAATAAATGAGTTATAGAATGACCTTCTATCCCTAACTCAGGAAGAATTTGCAGACAAAGCTGGCGTTGCACTCACCGTAATTCGGAAAATCGAACAAGGCAAGGAAAACCTAAGCCTATCCAAGGTAAATCATGTATTGAGCATGTTTGGTCATGTATTGGCACCTACTAATGCAAAAGATCAGGATAGGTATAGTCAAAAATTGTTCTGATTTCGCTGCTCTTTTAGAAACCTCATCCAGGGGTATTATTTTCTCCAGATCTCTAAAGTTTAGGTGAATGGCGTGCGAGCTTTAAATTTCACCTCTATAACTTTACTAATTTTCAATTGACTAAGACACTGTAAAGATCAAAAATCCACGAAAATCAGGCTTTTTAGTCCTGAGTAATTGCCTGCCTTGGCAGAATTTATAGCACTGCATTAAAGGTATTCTTCCGTTAAAATATATTGTACCTAATAGAAATAAATTTGGATTTTTTCAAAGGATACAGTAGCATATCTCCATTTTTCCACGTCAGGAAAGTAAATTATTTTCTTTAATATTATGAACCACTTTTTTCAATCAAGAAACTCATTAAAAAATCAATTAACCAAGGGAATTGGGATTGTTTTTGCGGCTTGTATTATCAACTTATCCGCATGTAAAGAGAAGGAAGAACCGCTTCCGGAAGGGTTTAACAAGGTGGCAAGTTTTGAACTCATTCCGTTTGATTCAGTATTTACAATCTGGCCCGGAGATCAAGAACTCAATCTTTCTCCAAAATTTACAGCTGCCTTTGGTGAAGAAGTCATTTTACCCAGCATTCCTTCCATTCAATTTTATATTGACGGAAAACGAAGCTCAAATCCACCTCGGATACCCACCGATAAAGAGCGTGAATTTGAGATTTTTGCAAAAATTGGCAAGCTCACATCCAAACCTGTAAAGATTAGAGTGATTGATGTAGATCCCAAGACCTATGTTTCAAGGTTTAAGGCTTCGATGGGAGATTCTACCAAAGCCCCCTATGCAATAAGTGGTAGATCGTTCGTGGATTTTAAAGCCAGTATCTATGACTACAGGGGAAAAGAGTTTGAAGAATCAAATAAACCTCCTTATAAATTTTATTTTGACGGTGTTCAATTAGAAAAGCTGCATCGTGTGCCTATTTTTAGATCTGGAGAAATTCCATTTTGGGTAGAAGTAGGTGGAAAAAAGAGTGAGATTGAAATACTGATTTCCAGAGAATTACCAAATTTTCCTAAAAAATATTCCTTGCCAATCGTGTTTCATGTGGTCCACTCCGGGCAAGAAAAAGGAACAAGGGAAAATCCGGGGCAGGAGAACTTTGTCCAACTTTTGAAGGAAACTAATGACTGGCTTTTAGGAAAGTCAGAATCAGAATTTCGAAAGGGACATAATCAAGTAGATCCCAATATTGAATTTTACCTCGCCCCAAACGGACAGGATGAGAAGCCGCTCGAAGAACCTGGAATTAATCGGATTTTCTCAGAGAAACTATCTTATCCCATTGGAGAAGAAATCACTAGAAAATATGTTTTCGATCAAATGTGGAATCCAAATGAATATGTGAATGTATTTGTAATGAATATTGATGGTCGAGATGGGTTTTCATCTTATCCACCTGGATCCGGTTCAAATATGCCACTTTCAAGATTTTACGGATTTGTTATCAACAAGGGATTTCAGAACTTCCTCATGCTACATGAATTGGGACACTTTTTAGGCCTACCGCATACATTTTCAAATGGTAACCAATGTATCGATGGAGATGGCTTTCAGGATACTGAATCATACAATGATGACTTAAAAAAGACCTTTCTACAATTGAAGACAAACTGCGAGGGAGAATTCTTTTTTGCTACTAATATCATGGATTATTACCCAACCGTTGGAAATAGTTTCACTCTAGATCAAGTTTCCAAAATGAGAAGTACACTTGAAAAGGCTCACTTTTTGCCAATAGCTCCTCATCCCAATGAACGTATAAAAACTCAGGCTTGGAGAGGTAAATTTGATCCAACTATTAAACCGATTGAATAGTAATTTCTCCAATACCTAATTTTAATTTTATGAATTCAAAAGAGGCTTTCCAATTCAGGCTGCAAAAATGATCTGAATAGCTTTTGATTTTTTGAAACAAATGTTCATCATCTTAAGCCTTATTCAGCTCGATAAAAAATCGATTTTGAACCGCGAAAAAAAAGTCCATCTTCAATATGTACCGTTTTTGTACCGATTTTTTCCATTTATCTTATTTACAACTAGTTGCATTTTCTGTATCGGGAAGTAAGTTTATCTTTCCCCTTCATCATTTTCGGCCAGTTTACTTCCTAAACAGCACCCAAGAAAAAAGTGAAGAGCTGTCGGAAAATATGGAATCAATCCTGAATTCCACATTTTTAGAAAGTTCCATCAAAAGTGGTAAATCAAACTTTTGCGAGATTTCAGTTTGGATTACCTCATCTTTTTGGAAAAGAATCACCTCATCTCCTATCCTCACTTTTTGGTCTTTCAAGCTCACCAGAAAACTCTCCGCGGCTCCTGTAATCGGATGGTATGTGCCATAATGGTCAAATGACTCTAATTCAAAATCCCCTCCCAACTCCTTGTTGATGCGATTGAGAAGGTTCAAATTGAATCGTTTGGTAATCCCATGTGGGTCATCATATGCCGCAAGGATTTTTCTCGGATTCTTTTTTAAATCTACGCCAAGGATAAAGTTGTCACCAGTTTTCAATTCCTGATCAATGAACTGCAAAAATTCCTCAGCTTCTTTCCTTTTAAAATTTCCAATGTTGCTTCCTGCAAAAATGAGGACGCGTCGGGTTTTTCGATCTCTTATTTTGGGTAAAGAAATAAAAAAGTCCCCCCACATCGCTTCAATCTTAATTCCTCGGACTTCCTTTGCCATCAACTTGGTATTTTCTTCCAGAATGCCTTGTGAAATATCCAATGGAAAATAGGTGAGATGATCTACGAAGGGATGTAGGACTTTTAGGAAATGGGAAATCTTTCGCCCATCACCTGCACCAAGCTCTACGATGTCCAGCTCCTCTCCCGCTATCTTTTGTGCAATGACTTGGGAATGTCTCTCGATGATCTCCATCTCTGCAGCTGGAAGGTAATATTCAGGCATATCCATGATTTCTTGAAATATCCTAGAACCTTCATCATCATAAAAATACTTGGATGACAGGGTTTTGTGAGATTTCTGTAATCCTGCTAAAACTTCTTTTTTGAAAATTTCCATTAGTTTTTAGTTAGCCAGTCGAATTCCGGAAAAAACCCAACGTGAAGACGGATGAAAAAAGTTTCGATAAGTTGGCCGGGAATGTCCGGAAGGAGTGGCTACAGATGCGCCTCGAAGCACGTGCTGACTTACCATGAACTTTCCGTTGTACTCGCCCAATGCGCCTGGGACTTTGCTGAATCCTGGATAGGGTAAATAGGCGCTGTTGGTCCATTCCCATAATTGGCCCCAGTTCAACTGGTCGGCAGCTACCTCCCATTCAAATTCAGTGGGCAATCTGCATCCTTTCCACGATGCAAATGCACTGGCTTCATAAAAGCTTACATGCTGTACTGGAAGCGATGGATCTACTTTTTGGAATCCATTGAGCGTATAATTCCACCATTCTCCACCTTTTCGGTACCAGTAAAGTGGTGCAGTGATTCCCTCTTTTTTTATGAAACTCAAACCCTCATCCAGCCAATAATCAAAATTCTGATAGCCACCAGCTTCGATAAATTCCATATACTCTCCATTCGTCACCAATTGCACTGCCATTTCAAAAGCTTCCAGAAACACCCGATGTCTTCCCAACTCATTGTCAAAGAAAAAGCCTTCTCCTGCGAAACCTATCTCATAAATTCCCTCAGTAAACTTCCGGAAATCGCTTTTTGCGATTGGTTTGGTTTGAAATTTATCCCCGTAAACAGGAAATGTAGGCTGATTGCCTAAGATATATTTTAGATCATAGACCAAAAGCTCTTGGTGCTGCTGCTCGTGATTGATTCCCAGAATGATTCGTTCGAGGATTTCTTCAGCGGGATCTTGCTTTGTGATCATTTCAATAAGTTTTTCAGTCACATAAGATCGATACTGCATAACTTCTCGTACAGGAGGTCTACTCATCAATCCCCGATTGGGTCTGAGGACTCGCTCTCCCGCATGGTTGTAATAGCTATTGAAAAGAAAAGCAAAATCTTCATGGAACAGCTGGTAATTGGTTGCAAAAGGAATCAAAACGAATTGCTCAAAAAACCAGGTGGTGTGACCTAAATGCCATTTGGGTGGAGAAACATCAATAATGGGTTGTGGAACATAATCTTCCACTTCCAAAGGGGCACAGATGGATTCCGTGAGGCTTCGGGTCGTAAGAAAATCTGTTTTAATTAATTCTTTATTTTTCATAGGATTATCATTTGCATTACAAAGTCCACTTGGTATGCCTTGAATAACTTTACTCCTTTGTGAAGACTTATTCTTAAGGGCATTTCAGGAGTTTTATTTAGATTTTTTTTGCCGGATTGTATGAGCCCATAGTTCTTCGAGAAAATCCTGCATCGCCGATAGCCCTTTCAGTGAGTGTCATTCTAGTCCTGTTTGATTTCATTTACATGTAGGTTAACTATCCTTCGGAAAAATTGAAAGATCAGAAATAGAAAAACAAAGCTGAACGGCAAGGCGCACAGAATCAATAAATTACTTACGGCTTGTAAAAGCTCATCTTTACCTAACCAAACCAGAATCCCAGTGAATAGGAAAATACTAATTCCCCAAAAAAAACGGATTCTCTTTTTTGGTTCTTCTTTTCCCTCATCAGAAAATATACTCAACACAAAAATTGCCGAATCGATCGAGGTGATCAGAAACGTTGCGATTAGCAAAGAGACAAGTAAGTTGCTTAGCAAAGAAAAAGGGAAATTTGAGAAATAGTTGAATAAAGAACTATAGATCGAAGAAAAGGACTCAGGAGCGATCTGGCCAGATTGGATCAGTTCAATACCATTCAGACCAAAGACCGAAAACCAAATAAATGTACCCAGTGCAGGAATAAATAGTGTGGCAAAAACAAGTTCCCGGATAGATCTGCCTTTGGAAATTCTTGCGATAAAAACTCCCGTGAATGGTGCCCAGGATAGCCAAAATGCCCAGTAGAAATAGGTCCAGTCCTTTAAAAAATCCGGAGTGACTTTGGATTCTCCATAATTGAGGCTCATCGTGACGAAATCAATAAGGTACATTTTAATTGCTGCGAAAAAATGAGTGACAGACCCCCAAGTATTGCCCATTATCCACGCAAAGAGCAAAAGAAGTGTTGCTCCCAGAATATTCAAATTGGAAAGTAGCCGGATTCCCTTTCTGACTCCAAAATATGCAGAGACCATCGCTATCGCAGACACCAAAAAAATGGGTAGAATGACGGCATTTTGAGAAAAGCTGGATCCAGTCCAATAGGCTACTGCTTCCATCAGTTGTCTACTTCCCAGCCCTACTCCTGCTACCACGCCAAATAAGGTGCAGATTACAGTCAACAGGTCCAAAAATCCTGCTAGCCACGGATAATTCCATTTGCCTAACAGTGCAGAAGAACTCAAGGCAGTCCCTTTTTTGATGTAAAGATTGTAGGCCACGATCAGTGCCATCAACCCATAAAAAGCCCATGGAGTAAAACCCCAGTGGAAAAAAGTGTATTGCAGCGAGAAGTTGATAGGATCCAAGTCGCTCACTCTGGGAGGATTCTGAAAATAATAGACGGGCTCTTGAACAGCCCGCAAAATCAGTCCTCCGCCCATCCCCGTGGAGTACAACATTGCGATCCAAGAAAGCCACCCAAACTCTGGTTTTCCTTTTCCAAGCTTGATTTTCCCCAGTGGAAGAAGTGCTACTGACAGCATCAAGAATACACAACTGAGGCCCAAAAAAAGATAGTATCCTCCAAAAAGAGACAGGACAAAATCAGTCCCATCATTCAGGTTATCAATCAAATAATCATTGAAAAATAAAACGCAAATCAGGAAAGTCGACAATACTACAGCAGTCAGCCGGAGTAAAATGGATGGATTGGATTTGGCTGTGATTGGATTCAATTCAATTACCGTTTTGGAAAAGTCTTATTTTTCGACTTTGACACCTTTCCAAAATGCAACATACCCCTTGATTCCTGAAGCCATAGGCTTTGTTTCGGGATAGTACCAGGCAGCGTCTTTATTGGTTGATCCATCAACTTCTACAGAAAAATAGGACGCTGTCCCCTTCCATGGACAGACTGTGTGGGTATCTGAAGCTTTGAAAAACTCTTTTTTAACCGAATCCGGAGGGAAATAGTGATTTCCTTCGATGACGATTGTTTGATCACTCTCTGCGATGACTTGGTTATTCCAGATTGCTTTCATAAAGTTCCAGATTTATTTTAAGCTTAAAATTTTCAACAACTACTCTTTAAAACTGTCTCAGACAGTATAAGTTCCCTTAATTCAAAAACTTCAGAATTCATTCTTTTCCACCAGTGGATTCAGGTGTTTTAAAAAAAGTCTCTACGGTAATTTGCTCATGCAAAGTTTTATGTACGGGGCATTTATCCGCGATTTCCAGAAGCTTTTCTTTCATTTCATCAGTGACATCTCCCTTGATCTCCAGCCATCTCGTGAATTTGGACAATTTTGAATTTTTCGAGTCTTCAACTGAAACACTGTCATTTTGGTGGATTTTTTCATGATTGAGGTAGACGTTGATTTCCTCCAAAGCCCAACCTTTTCGATTCGCATACATTTTTAGGGTCATTGCAGTACAAGTGCCCAAAGAAGCCAGCAGTAAGTCGTAGGGAGTAGGTCCAAGGTTATTTCCGCCAACTGACTCTGGTTCGTCAGCAATCAGGTGATGAAAAGGTGTCATTACCTCCGCAGTGTAAGAATCTCCTGATAGCCGGACTTTTACCTCATGACCTTGTACATCATTTTCAGATACTTCGGTTGGTAGGTATTTTTTTGACCAGGAACTGATGACCTCACCTGCATATCTGCTTTCATTGGGATCACCAAGGAGGTGGTCTGCTTTGTCCAAGCTGATAAAACTTTTGGGATGAAAGGCAGCTTGGTACAAATCAGCCGCATTGGAGATATCCACTATGCTATCCTGAGGAGAATGCATAAACAGAAATGCTTTGCGCATTCCATGGAGTAATTCCAGAAGATTTTGGGATTCCAAATCCTGAATAAACTCATAACTCAGGGTAAAGGGTCTCCCGCCTATATTGACTTCTGCACTTCCCTCTTTTTCGATTTTGTCCACATCATTCGCAAACAGACGCTTGACATGATTAGGCTGGGAAGGAGCACCTATAGTGACTACCGCTTGGATACTTTCGAGTTTTGCTGCGGCTAAAATGGCTGCCGCTCCTCCTAGCGAATGTCCAATGATCAACTTTGGAGCTTCAAAGTTTTCCTCAAGGAATTGGGAAGCAAGGATCAAATCAGAAACATTGGACGAAAATCCCGATTCACCAAAATCCCCATCAGACCTACCCAATCCTGTAAAATCAAAACTCATCACTGCCACTCCCAGTTGACTGAGTCTATCGGAAATGTTGGTTACGGCTTTGAAGTTTTTGGAACAGGTAAAACAGTGTGCAAAAATTGCGAAAAACCTAGGCACTTCATCCAAGGGATGGTAAAGTCTTGCCGAAAGCTTTTCTCCAGATGCATTGGTAAAAAACAATTCTTGGATTTTCATGGGAATTCGGATTCAAAAATTAATGGTAAACTCTCATAAGATAGCAAACCATGAATTCTTACCCTAAGAAAATTTGCCCTGATTTACGCATTTAGGAAGGTAGAAAGCCCAGAAAACTCCATTATTTAATGGATGAATCCTTGATCAATCGGTTGATTTTATTCTTGATCCTTTGAAAAAATCCCGAGGAAGAATCTGCTCGTCCTATGCCTTTCTTACAAACTCAGACTTAAGTGCCATGGAGCCAAAACCGTCGATTTTGCAGTCGATGTTGTGATCACCTTCCACCAATCGGATATTTTTAACTTTTGTGCCTGCTTTGATGGATTTGGGAGCACCTTTCACCGGAAGGTCTTTCGCAATTACAACCGAATCGCCATTTGTAAGAATTGTCCCATTGGCATCTTTGACCACCAAACCGATTTCTACTTCTGTTATTTCATTTGGATCCCATTCATGGCCGCAATCTGGGCAGACCATCTGGTTATCCATCTCATACGTGTATTCGGAATTGCACTTGGGGCAAGGTGATAAATTTTCCATGGGACAAAGATAAAAAATATTTATACCTAAGCCTTGTCCTAAGATTTGGTAAACCGCAATTAGTATAGATTGGATTACTAAACGGTCCTATTCATAAAGCGAGGTCAATAACTGATGAAGGACTAGATCCACTTTGTCTAGATCAAACTGACGACCACCTCCATAAATCACTCCCGAACTGGAGCCCATCCATGCAATTTCATTGGTTTGGGAGTCTTGAATAATAAAAATCACCTTTCCGATCATTCCTCGGTTTATAATTGAATTTTGCCCACCGCTGACAACTGAATTGCCAGAATTATTTGCGCTATAAAAGGGACCCGGAATGGAGGAATTGTAGAACTGCCCTCCTTCTTTAATGAATTCTCGAGAAACTATCACTCCCTGGATCAAAAAATCAGGGTTTTCGGAAACTTCCTCAAATCCATACTCGATCAGTTTGTCTCTGAAGGTGAGTTTGATTCGCTCATTTCGTTTATCTGAATAATCTTCCTCGATCATTTTAAAAGTCTGATATTCTTTCAGCAGTTGAGAATTTGCGAGGGTATCCACAGAGATGACTTCTGAAACCCTACATGATGCCAAAACGAAAACTAGAGGGAGCAGTGGGAATAGATTTTTCATATTTCGAGGATTGTCTTGGAAACAACTAAAATTACGGATTATTCAACAAGTAGATTAAAACCAACCAAAATTTTAGAAATTCATTTTAAAATTCACTCCCATTGGTCCCAAACTAATATTTTCAACCAAGTTTGGCAGCTCTTTTCCATGTACCTGATGAAAGCCATACATCACCCCGTCAAAAGCCAAAAGAAAGGCTCCTTGGAGAATGACAGATTTACCAAAACCAATTAATCTCGAATTGTCTTTTCTTAATCCACGCTCTTTCATGTATAATCCACCGGCCATGTATGCCAAATCCAAGGCTCCATTCAAAAGCAATACTTTTTCGATTCCCTGCTGTGCTTCCATGGTAGTCCAAAAATCTGTTCCGGGAGTTTCTTTTGTTGCTTGCCAATAGCCAAAACCTGCGATAACCAAATTGACCGAGTTCCAATACAGGTTCATTTGGTGGAAAGCCTTGGTCTCGCCTGTGGTCTGACTCGCTCCTATCCCACCCCAGACCATATTTCCAACTGCCCAAGAACCCAAAATCATCATTCCCTGCTTGTTGTAATCCAATCTGGTTTGGTTAAAATCAGCTAAAGCGGGAATCTCCTGCGCTAAAGCTTGGGTCGAAAAAAAACAAAATACCACTAAAAGTAGCCCAAAGCTGAAATAAGGTTTTCTCATGGTATTGAAACAGGTTTTGAAGTGCTAAAGTTTTTCTTAGCCGCTGTAAGTGATCCAAATCATTCGCAATCCGTAGAAAATCATCACCAGGCCCACTCCCTTTTTCAAAAGCCACATCAGCCGAGGCGTCATCAAATGGGACAATTGCTTGGCCATAAAGGCTTTTATTAAGTCAATTGCAAAGACAGTCATCAAAATCCCTACATAGTAATTTAGGACTTGCCCACCACTCCAATCTGTTTTCAAAGAAACCAAACTCGCGATCGAAATCCAGAAAAGCAGCACAAACGGATTGACTCCATTGACTCCAAATCCTTTGACAAAAGCAGTCCGCTTTCGCTGATGAGGAAGTTCTAAACCACCAGAATTGGGACGGATCATTTGCTTTTTAGCCAGAGAGCTTATTCCAAACCCAACCAAAATCATACCTCCGACATAACCTAAAACCAATTCAAAATACGTCGTGTCAGCAAGAAACTTGATCCCAAAAAAAGTCAAAATCACATATAGAGAATCACTGACCAAAATCCCAAAGGCAAGCATGGCTGCATAGCGAAACCCATGCTCCATGCTGTTTTGGATCAAAGTGAAAAACACGGGACCCACTATTGCTGAAAGCAAAAGCCCCATGCTGATCCCTTCCAAAAGTGATTGGATCATTTAGAATGGCCGTTTTCTGAAAGAAACTTAACCCAATCTCCAGCTTTCTCCCCCTTCAAAACCCGTGGAAATTTATGCTGTCCCCCCTCTTTTCCCTGACTTTTCATCCATTTGTAAAAGAGGTCTGATGGCAAGACGTCGACATAGACTTTTTTCAGGGCATGCTTTCGCTCAACGGCATAGTCGTCATTCAAGGCTTTGAGATTTGCGTCGAGAAGTTCCTGCAGTTTTTCAGAATCGACTTCATCATCAGAACCTACATACCAGTGATGTGCAAAGAGACTTTTGTAAGGCACTCCCAAAACGGTGAATTCTTTCACCCGGAAATTGAGTTCTTCAGCCGTCAGTTCGATGGCTTTGTTCATGTTATCGACTGATAGATGCTCCCCGCATAAGCTAAGAAAATGCTTGGTGCGTCCTGTAATGATGATCTCAGACTCTTCTTTGGAGACAAACCTGACAACGTCGCCAATTAAATACCGCCAAGCTCCGGCACAGGTCGTGATCAGCAAAGCATAATCTTTTCCCTCTTCGATTTCATCGATTTTGAAAGTTTGAACAGTGGAGCGGACGTTTCCTTCTTCATCAAAGTTCTCTCCGTTAAAAGGAATGAATTCATAGAAAATTCCATTATTCAGCACCAGCCGCATGGATTTTCGATTGGGCAAGGCTTGGAATGCCAAAAATCCCTCCGATGCCAAATAGGTTTCGATGTAGATCAGCGGCTTGCCGAGCAGCTTTTCGAAGCCTTTTTTATACGGTTCAAATGAAACACCGCCATGAACGAAAATCTGCAGATTAGGCCAGATTTCGTGGATATTCTTGACTTTATACCGTTCGATGATTTTTTCCATCAACAGCTGCAGCCATGCCGGCACGCCCACAATAATCCCGATATCCCAATCTCGGGCCTGCTCCACGATCTGATCCAACTTATCTCCCCAATTCCTGTTTCTTGCGATCTTTTTGCCCGGTTTATAAAATCGCTGGAGCCAGATTGGAAGCTTGCTGGCAGTGATTCCACTCAAGTCTCCGGAAAAATAGGTTCCGTTGAACTCCAGATCGGTACTTCCTCCGAGCATCAATATTCCCTTGGTAAAAAGTGATGCCGGCAAATCATATTTCGAAAGGCTCAAAATCTGTCGGACTCCCGTTTTCCGAATAGCATTTACCATCGACTTGGTGATCGGTATGTATTTGGAGGCTGCACCTGAAGTTCCCGAACTCAGCGCAAAGTATTTCACAGCTCCCGGCCAAGTGATATTTTTCTTTCCCTGCTGCAGTTTATGCCAAAATTCAGCATGAATTGAATTGTAGTCATAGACTGGAACTTGGGTTTTAAACTTGTCATAAAATTCCTGGTTTCCATTTCTGAAGCTTCGCAACACCTTATCAAAATCGTATTTCTTTCCGATTTCAGTTTGTTCTGCTTTAAGGAGGAGCTTCTTCAATTGCTCTTTTTGGAGATCTATCGGGCTGGAGTATTCCTGTTCCAAACTCTCCCGGAGTCTGATGCCTTTTTTGAGCAAGTTGCTGAGTATTGCCATATCTTTGTTTTGGCGGGTTTATAGAAAAATTAATTGTTAAAAATAGAAAATGGATATCAAAGCCAATCTAGAAGGTATTAAGAAATCGTTTCCAAATTCATATTGCAAGTTGATCGCAGTCAGCAAAACCAAGCCGCTGTCTGATCTCAAAGCTGCTTATGAAGCTGGTATTCGGGACTTTGGTGAAAATAAAGTTCAGGAAATCCAAGCCAAACAGCCTGAGATGCCAGCTGACACCCGTTGGCACATGATCGGACATTTGCAAAGCAACAAAGTCAAATACATCGCGCCTTTTGTCCACCTGATTCATGGTGTGGACTCTTTCAAATTACTTCAGGAAATCAATAAGCAGGGTAAAAAAATCGACCGCCAGATCTCCGTTTTGATCCAAATCCATATCGCTGAGGAGGAAAGTAAGTTTGGTTTTGATCGAGCCGAATTGGAGGAAATGCTGGGTTCACAAGAGTTTGCCGAATTGACTCATGTGAAGGTGATTGGGCTGATGGGCATGGCCACTTTTACTGAAAATGCAGATCAGATCCGGAAAGAATTCAACGGGTTGAAGCAACTTTTTGAGGAATTGAAAGGCCGTAAACTCCCCGATTTCGTTGATTTGAAAGAAATCTCCATGGGAATGAGCGGGGATTATAAAATCGCACAGGAAGAAGGAAGCACGATGGTGCGAATTGGATCGGCGATATTTGGAAGCAGAGGAAAAATTTGAGATTTGGAGTTTGAGATTTGAAATTTCACACACATTTTCCTTCAATAGGCCATTAACCGATCCCCTAGATTTAAATAACTCAATAACAAATAACTATTACTCTTTTGAAACCAACCACAATCATCCAAACCGCAGCAATCTTTGGCGCAATTGCCGTAGGAGTAGGAGCTTTTGGCGCTCATGGACTGAAATCGATGTTGGAAGCTTCCGGTAGATTGGAAACTTTTGAAACTGCTGTCAAATACCATTTCTACCATTCTTTGGCTCTTTTTGGGTTGGGAATTTTAGCTTTTGTAAAGCCAAAATGGAAAAAGTTAAGCTTGAGCTTTTGGGGATTTACTATAGGAATTTTGATTTTCTCAGGATCACTTTATGTGCTTTGTCTGAGCGGCATCACTTGGTTGGGAGCAATTACTCCTTTGGGTGGCGTAGCATTTATTTTGGGCTGGTTAGGCTTGTTTTGGGGCACGATTTCAGCAAAGCAAAGTGAAATCTAACATGCGTTTTTCCTTTCTTTTTGTACTGCTTTTTGTCTCTCAGTTAGCCTTTCCTCAGCTTTCCAGAGACCAATTTTCCAAACTTGAATCCGCACTTGGTGACCAAAGTTTTTTCAGCGGACACCTCACCGGATTTATGCTGTATGATTTGGATTCGCAGCAGGTTTTGTTTGAGAAAAACTCCCAAATCCGCTTTGTCCCTGCATCGACGACCAAGCTTTGGACACTTTTTGCAAGTATTCTAATCCTGCAGGACAGCACCCAAACGCTCCGATATGTCACCTCAGGCGACACGATTAAGATTTGGGGAAGCGGGGATCCGAGTTGGAAATACAAGGAATTCATTCAGCCTGATTTTCAAAAATTGCTCAGCCCCTACTCGGTTGTCCAATTCTCAGATGCTAATCAGGTTTCCCCTGGCTTTGGATATGGCTGGCAATGGGATGATTATTACTACGATTATTCTGCGGAGCGGAGTTCGCTACCGATTTATGGGAATTTGGTAGAGGTGCGGAAAGTGGGAAATCAACCCACCGTTTTTCCGCTACTTTTTCAGTCCGCTATCCGGATGACCACCAAACCGATCAAAGAACTCGAGCGGGATTTCCACAGCAACACATTTTCCTACAATCCAGCCACTTTTCTGGGCAGAGAGAAATACATTCCTTTCCTAACCCAACCGGATTTATTGGTTCAATTAGCTGCCGAGGCGACAGGTAAAAAATGGATTTATTCCACAGAAAGTCTCCCTGAAAATCACCAGGTTTTTCGTGGTTCGCCGCTGTTTCCATTGCTAAAAGAAATGATGCTCGAAAGCGACAATTTCATCGCGGAGCAATTGCTTTTTATGATCTCTGATCGCCTTTTTCAAGAGTTGGATACCGAGCGAGCGATCGAATACATCCTGAAAACCCACCTTTCTGACCTACCAGACCAACCCAAATGGGTAGATGGAAGCGGACTCAGCCGTCATAATTTATTCACGCCACGCTCGATGATTACACTTTTTGACAAGATCTATCGATTCCTTCCCGAAAATCAATTGTATGAGTTGCTGCCAACAGGTGGGAAAACTGGAACGCTAAAAAACAGCTATCAAGCAGCTACTCCCTATGTTTTTGCCAAAACAGGAACAATGGCCAACAATCACAGTCTGGTTGGCATAATCAAAACCAAAAGCGGAAAAGTGTATGGCATGGCTTTTATGAATTCCAATTACCCTTATTCCGCTTCCACAGTCCGAAAAGAAATGGAAAAGGTGCTGGTGATGGTGAGGGATATGTTGTAGGTGGTTGATGCGGGATGTCAGATGACCGATGGTTGGGAAGTTTATATGTTTTACTCTAAAGTTTTTATAACTCCTTTGCAAACAAAAAAAGGATTAAAAGTTTTTGTCATTGGTTGGCCTCCATGCTGCGAAACTACGTTTGAGCTCCGCCTTTCTAGCACAAAATATTAATCGGATAGGCGCGATGGGAGGATTTGCCAGCGAGCCAGCGTTTGGCCACGTGCGGTAGGAGCTTTGGCAAATCTTGACCTTTTGGTTCTTTTGGGTCAAGCCAAAAGAACGAAAAAAAAATCCCAAAATTCAGAAGTGATGGAGTTTTTAGGTAAGCGGAAAAAGAGTTCGGTCTCGTAATTATCGACGTATTTCATGAGTTTTTTTTATAAAATTTCATTTTTTTCAAAAACACTGTAAGGTTTCCAAGGCCACTCGGTCTAAAGAAGAAAAAAAGCACAAACCATGAAAAAGCTATTCCTTCTTTACTTCATTCTTTTTGGAAGTTTATCTACTTCATTCACTCAAGGCTTGGATGTCAGAGTCTCTGGCAAGGGACCAAAAATCATCCTCATTCCAGGACTTGCTTCTTCTGGGGAGGTTTGGGACGAAACTGTTTCTCAACTTTCTGAAAGCTTCGAATGTCATGTCCTCACGCTTCCAGGCTTTGGCACCAATCCCAAAATAGAAATGCCAGAGGGATTCATTTCCACTATGGAAGGTTTGATCACCGATTACATCAACAAACAAACTGAAAAAGTAACACTAATCGGACACAGCCTCGGCGGATTTCTCTCGCTCAGGCTATCCCGGAGCATCCCTGATAAAATTGATCGTGCCATCATCGTCGACTCCTTTCCCTTTTACTCCGCTGCCTTTAATCCCGCAGCAACTGAGGAAAATATGGTAGAAATGGCCACTCAAATGAAGCAATTGATGATCGCTCAGAGCCCCGAGCAATACCGGGCGCAGCAGGAGATTTCCATGCCTGTCATGACTACCAACACGAATAAACTTCCAATCGCGGTGGACTGGTCCTTGGAAAGTGATCGGGAGACGACTGCTCAGGCACTTTTTGAATTGATGACGACAGATTATCGGGATGAGCTGGCTGAAGTTTCTACACCAATACTCGTCCTAGGAGCATGGCATTCGGGCAAAGCCTATGGATTGACTGAAGAAAGCGTCAAAAAAACCTTTGAGACCCAATATCAATTAGCGAATAATGTCCAAATTGAAATGGCGCCAACCGCTCACCACTTCATCATGTGGGACAACCCAGAATGGTTTATGGAAAAAGTGAACCAATTTCTTAAATGAAAAGTCAAAAAGAACTTCAGTTTGAAGCCGTATACCAAAGTCACAAAGACAAAGTGTATCGACTTTGCCTAGGTTTTGTAAGGGAAAAGGAACTTGCAAATGACCTTTTCCAAGAGATCTTGATCAAGATTTGGCGGCATTTGGACAGTTTTAAAGGCGAAAGCGATATCAGTACCTGGATCTATCGGATAGCGTATAACACTGCCCTGACTTTTTCCGCAAGGGAAAAGAAAAAAGGCGAAAAGCATACCGAAATCCCAGCAAATCTGGATCTAAGCGAACCAGAAAACTACCAATCAGAACAGGAAATCCGGATTCAATTGCTCTATCAAGCCATCAATGAACTTTCAGAATTGGATCGGGTGATTGCAACGCTTCTTTTGGAAAATACCGCTTACAAAGCCATCGCTGAGATCAGCGGGATTTCTGAAAATTACGTCGCTGTGAAAGTCAACCGGATCAAAGCAGCTTTAACCCAAAAACTCAACCCCCAACCTCATGGAAACTAACTTCAACGATATACAACAACTTTGGCAGAGCCAAAAAGCAAGCAATTTTGACCTTGGCGGTCTGATTCAACAAATGAAAGCAACCGAAAAGAAACAAAAAATGGAATGGATCATCGGTTTGGTTTGCACCCCGATTACCATCATTTTTTTGGTCTATGCGCTTCCGCTCAAAGACAGTCTTTTGGGTATTCTTACGCTTTTGATTATCAGTTTTGGCATGGCTTGGGTCCTCTGGCTAAACAGTAAATCACTTCTGAGACAGGTGGAAGATTCCGAGCTTTATAATCAGCGGGACTATCTGAAAGAACAACTTCAAAAGCTCAATCTCCGGGGCAAGATCATCCAAAAGCACATGATTACGTATGGAGTTTTGTTGGCTTTAGCGATCAATTTGGGCTATTTGGAAGTACTATCCCCTCTGGAATTAAAGTTCAGGCTAATAGCCCATATAGGAGCAACTTTGTTTGTCGCAGGGATTATGTGGTTCACTTTAAAAAAGAAGCAGAGAAAGTTTGATGTCGAATCTCGACCTGTGATCAGGCAATTGGAAAAACTACTCAATGCAGCAGAAAATTGAATGATAACCCTGTCATTTGGCAGGGTTTTTCTTTGTCAGGCCATATCTATTTCTTTGTCAGGCTGAGCAGAGTCGAAGCCAAGAATTTTAAAAGCTTAAGCAAAAAGGCACTATTTTCACCCAAAATATTTCCAAAATGGACAAACGGACTTTTCTAAAATCAATAGGATTTGCTGCAGGATCAATACCATTTCTAAGTTTTGATTTTAGCAAAAATGTAGACCTCCCCTCTCCCCTTTTACCCAAATCCATAAAAAAGGGCGATACCGTCGGAATCATCAGCCCATCAGCCGCGACTGCCGATCGCATGGAATTTACTTTTGCTAAAGAAGCCATGGAGGCTTTAGGATTTAATGTAAAGCTTGGAGAAAACCTCAAAAACCGTTTTGGACACTTGGCCGGAACTGATGAAGAGCGGGCAAATGATCTGAATCAAATGTTCACTGACCCGGAAGTCAAAGCTGTGATCTGCATCCGAGGTGGTTCAGGTGCAGCACGAATTCTTCCTTTGATCAACTATGAAATCATCAAATCCAACCCAAAACCGATCTTGGGCTATTCGGATATTACCGCTTTACATTGTGCGATTTACAGTCAAACCGGTTTGATCACGTTTCATGGGCAAAATGGAACCGGAAGTTGGAACAGTTTTAATGTGAAACAATTCGAAAAAGTCTTTTTTGAACGGGAATTGGTCACTTACCAAAACGAAACAAGCAAAGGAGATGACCTTGTTTCCAAAGGAAATCGGATTCAAACTCTTAAAGGTGGAATTGTAGAAGGTCCCATTTTAGGAGGGAATTTGACCGTTCTTTCAGCTTTATCAGGAACTCCATATTATCCTGAATTTCAAGACGCTATTTTATTCATTGAGGACATCGGAGAGGATCCTTATCGGATCGATCGGATGATGAGTACGCTACAACTGAATGGAACTTTAGCCAAAATCAAAGGCTTTATTTTCGGTCAATGTTCAGGCTGCACACCGGGTGGCGGCTATGGTTCTTTCACAGTAGATCAGATTATGGATCAGTACATTTTGCCACTTGGAATTCCTGCCTACACCGGCGCAATGATCGGTCATATTCCAAAGCAATTTATCATCCCTGTGGGAGCAAAAGTAAGAATGGATGCGGATAAAGGGACATTTACGATTTTGAATCAGGTGTTTTCTTAAAAAATCAAAGTTGTCCAAAGACCATTTTAAATAAGGATTTACTAGATTAAATCTCCTTTGATTGCCTATTAAACTGCCCATGAAAATACTATTATTCTTCATCATCGCTTTTAGCTTCTTGAGCTGCAAAAGCACCGATTTATCCGAACCCATGTCAAAGACCACACCATTATCCTACCTCGCCCTTGGCGATAGCTACACCATTGGAGAAGGAGTTCCTGAAAATGACCGATACCCCGTTCAACTGGTAACAATGCTCAAAAATGAAGGAAAGGTTAATTTTTCAGCTCCTCAGATTATTGCCAAAACAGGTTGGACCGTCGACGAACTAGATGCTGGAATCAACGCAGCAACTACCAAATCTGAAGGTTATGATCTGGTCACCTTGCTTATCGGCGTCAATAATCAATACCGAGGAAGGCCAGTAGCCGACTTCGAAAAGGAGTTTGAGGCCATGCTTCAACGGGCGATTGAATTTGCCAGAGGCAAAAAAGAGCATGTGGTGGTAATTTCAATTCCTGACTGGGGAGTGACTCCATTTGCAGTAAATCGAAAATCTGATCAGGCGAAAGTTGCAAAGGAAATTGATGCCTATAATGCTGCAAAAGAAGCCGTTTGCAACAAGTACAAAGTCACTTATATTGATATTACAGAAGATTACCGTGCCATTGGAGCCAATCCTGAAATGGTCGTGGAAGATCAGCTTCATCCTTCTGGTTTGGTTTATTCTAGATGGACAGAAAAGATTTTGACTGAAGTTCAAAGCATGAAATTTTAATCCCATGAAATCACTGCTTCTTTTGCTCAACCTGACACTATTGGTAGCTACTTCCTGCCAAAAAGAGACTTCAACTGAAAATGTAAATGACATCGAAATCTGGTGGATCAACTCTGCAAAAGTGGACTGCACAGGCGTAGGACCGATGTCCTGCTTTCAAATCCAAAAAGGCGATAAACTAGAAAGCGGAAGTTGGGAACTGTTTTACAACCAGATTGAGGGTTTCGGATACGAACCAGGAAACCTGTATCAGGTAAAAGTGGAAATCAGCAAAAAATCCGAACCCATACCTGCAGACGCTTCCTCTTTAAATTTCAAACTAGTGGAAATCATGAGCAAAGAACCTGATGCAAGCCTGAGGCTGACCAATATCTGGAAAGTACTGGAAGTCGGAGAGTTCAAAGACCCGAAAAGCTTCAAAACCGGCGAAGCCTTAACCTTTGAGATCAATCGAAGCGCAGGAACTTATTTTGGCGATATGGGCTGTAATTCAGTTCGAGGTGGAATCAAAGAAGCTGATGCTGAAAATCTTATTTTGGGTCCTGGTGCAAGTACGATGATGGCTTGTCCGGATATGAATGTGGAACAGGCGATTGGAAAAGCCTTAATTGATACTCGGAAGTACAAACTTGAAAACAACCAGCTTCATTTGATTGATTCACTTGGAACAATTCTGATCAAGTTTCAGGCTGTAGACTGAATTTATTCAGTTGGAAACACATTTGGCAAAATACCCTAAATTATACTGGTAATTTTTGGAAGTTAATGTCTTCATCGCCTTTTTTCCAGACGAGTACAAATCTCAGAATTGCTTATTTTCAATCCTCACTTTGCCGAAGATATGCTTATTTTCACGACTTCAAAGTGAATCAGCTTTTCGGTAAATCCAGCCTACCTATTTTATGAAAATCATTTGCATTGGTCGCAATTACGCGGCACATATTGAAGAACTCAAAAACGAAAAACCCGGAAAACCAGTCGTATTCCTCAAGCCGGATACAGCACTGTTAAAAGGAGGCGCTCCATTTTTCTACCCTGATTTTTCAGAAAATATCCACCACGAAGTAGAATTGGTATTGAAAATCAACAAGGAAGGGAAGTATATCCAGCCTCAATTTGCGCATCGGTATTTTGAGGAAATCGGTTTGGGGATCGACTTTACCGCCCGCGATTTGCAAGATCAGTGCAAAGCCAAAGGTTTGCCTTGGGAAATTGCCAAAGCTTTCAACGGTTCTGCACCAATTGGAAGCTTTAAGCCTGTTGGTGATTTTAGCGATCTGAAGGATATTGACTTTCACTTGGAAATCAACGGTGAATTGAAACAAAAAGGGAATACAAGTCTGATGCTATTCGATTTTGCTACAATAATCTCCTATGTATCTCAGTTTTTCACGTTGAAGAAAGGAGACTTGATTTACACCGGAACACCCGCGGGAGTTGGCCCAGTGAAAGTCGGTGATCACCTAGCTGGATTTATTGGAACAGAAAAAATGCTTGATTTTGAAGTTAAATAATCTTTTTTCGCTTACCCTCTTTCTTGGTTTTTTCTTCGTTTCTGAGCTTTCTGCGCAGCAAATTGAAAAAGGGGTTTTTCGCTCACCTGTAAAACCGGGAGGAAGAAATTACCTTTCGGGTAATTTTTCTGAATTACGTCCAAACCACTTTCATACTGGCTTGGATTACAAGTTTGGCGGAACAGAGGGCGAGCCGATCTACGCAGCAGCCGACGGTTGGGTGCATCGCATCAAGGTCTCATCCTTTGGCTATGGCAACGTCATCTACCTCAAACATCCCTCGGGACACATTACGCTCTATGGTCACCTCAGGAATTTCAATCCAAAGCTGACCGAATGGATGCGTCAGAAAATGTATGACGCCCAGCAAAATGAATTGGAAGTCTATCCCGAACCCGGAGAGCTATTGGTGAAAAAAGGTGAATTAATCGCCAATGGAGGAAATACAGGAAGTTCAGGCGGCCCGCATTTGCATTTTGAAATTCGTGATAGCTTGGACAGGGCGATGGACCCGCTTTTGGCAGGATTCCCTGAGATCCTGGACAACATCCCCCCTACTCCTCAAAAGATCGCCATCGTTCCCCTTGAGGTCGACAGCCGTGTCAATGGTAAATTTCAACGGATCGAAATCACGCCAGTTTTGAGCGGAGGCAGCTACCGAATTGCAGAGACCATTCGTGTCACTGGGAAAGTAGGTTTGGAAATCCAAGCCTATGACAAACTCGACGGAGCCGAAAATCAAAATGGCTTTCCCCGATTTGAGGTTTCAGATGCTAGTGGATTGTTATATACCTTACATGTAGATCGGGTCGATTTCAATTTCACGAGACATTTTCTTTTGCATACGCACCAGAATCGCTTCACCCGACTTTACCATCAGCCTAATTTAAAGTTTGAGTATTTCACCCCAAATGTACCCGAAACGGGGTATTTTGAATTGGCTCACGGAGAAAAGCGTGCTGTGACCGTCAAGCTTTTGGATGCAAATAAGAATGCAAGAATGGTCAATTTGACGCTGACAGGAGCAGATTTGGATTCTACAATCTCCGATGGAGCAGCTCCTGCCAAGGCTCAGACGAGCTATATGAAGCATCATATGAAAATCAAAGTCGCCCAGACAGACAAAGGTGGTCTTGCTCAATTTTTCATAGGCAACAATGTCTACGAAATCCTTCCTGCCTATCAGGATGCCCAAACTCGAACCTACCTTTGGGATTTGCGATTTGGAATCCCAAGCAAGATTGACCTTTGTTCAGAAATTTTGATCCCTGAGCTGATTGGTCATTTTCCTGTAGGAAAAGAACAGCTGCTTGCCACGGATAAGTTAAAAATTCGGACTGAGGAAACCAGTCTTTTGGAGGACTTGTACTTACGGGCCTCCATATCTGGCTCGGAAAGTGCTCCTATCCTGCGAATGCAAGAAACGACCGAATACCTATGGAATCCCATCGAAGTGACTTGGGATGTAAGTGGGTATATTGGTGACAAAGGCAGGACTCATGTGTACCTGCGCTCCCCTAATGGATCAAGATCTTTTGCCGGAGGCGAATGGGACGGTGGACAAATCCGCTTCAAAACCAGAAATTTTGGTAGTTTTGTTTTGGCCGTTGACGATGTCAAACCAACAATAACACCAATTCGAGTCAATGGTCAGGGAATGAGATTTACGATCAAGGATAATCTCTCAGGGATTCGCAATTTTGAAGCATTTGTAGATGGCAAATGGGTCCTGATGCGCTATGAACATAAGCAAGCCGTGATTTGGTCTGAAACATTGGATAAACAACCGCTGAGAGGTGCAGTTTTACTAAAGGTGACCGACATGGCAGGCAATGTTGCCGAATGGAGGGGTACCATTTCTTAAATCTTTGTTCCACACAAATACAAAAACAGTATGTCTCTAGAAGTAGGCCAAATGGCCCCAAATTTCGAAGCTAAAATTGAAACAGGAGAAACGATCAAGCTCTCCGACTACAAAGGGAAGAAGGTCGTGCTTTACTTTTATCCTAAAGATGCCACTCCGGGTTGCACCGCTCAGGCATGCAACTTACGTGACAATTACGACGCACTGCTTAAGGCGGGATATGTCGTACTCGGAATCAGTTCTGATGCTGAAAAATCCCACCAAAAATTCATTGAAAAACAATCGCTTCCCTTTTCTCTGATCGCAGACACAGATCTGAAAGTTCATGAAGCGTACGGTACTTGGGTAGAAAAATCCATGTACGGACGTAAATACATGGGCACCGCCAGAACTACTTTTGTGATCGACGAGGAAGGAAAAATAGCAGAGGTGATCGAAAAGGTCGACACCAAAAATCACACGGCTCAAATCCTAAAATAAACCTATGTAATGGAAAAACAATCAATTGAACAACTCCAAAAAATCTGTACTCAGCTCAGAAGAGATGTGCTACGAATGGTTCACGCCGTTCAGTCAGGTCACCCGGGCGCACCCCTTGGATGTGCTGAATTTTTCGTCGCCTTGTACTTCGACCAGCTTCACCACAATCCCGACTTCAAAATGGACGGTAAAGGTGAAGATCTATTCTTCTTATCCAATGGACACCTATCGGCAGGTTGGTATTCCGTCCTTGCCAGAAGTGGCTATTTTCCTGTTTCTGAGCTAAAAACATTCAGAAAGCTAAACTCCAGACTTCAGGGGCACCCAGCTACCCATGAGCATTTACCGGGTATCCGAGTAGCTTCCGGTTCACTTGGTCAGGGACTTTCTGTGGCTTTGGGTGTAGCTCAAGCTAAGAAAATCGATAAGGACGATACCCTTGTCTACGTGATGATGGGTGACGGTGAATTACAAGAGGGACAGGTTTGGGAAGCAGCGATGTATGCAGCTCACCACAAAGTTGACAATTTGATTGCTACTGTAGATTACAATGGGCAGCAAATCGATGGTCCAACGAACAAAATCATGGATCTACTGAACCTCAAGGCCAAATGGGAAGCTTTTGGCTGGGAAGTGAATGAAATCAAGGAAGGCAATGATATGAAATCTGTCATTGAAGGTTTGGAAAAAGCGAAGTCGATGACTGGAAAAGGAAAACCTGTATTGAACTTGCTTTACACTGAAATGGGCTTTGGAGTCGATTTCATGGTGGGTACGCACAAGTGGCATGGCTCTCCTCCTAACGATGAGCAGCTTGCCAAAGCGTTGGGTCAACTCGAAGAAACCCTCGGTGATTATTAATTCCTCCCTCCAAAAGACTTTATCATGAGCTTAGATTTAAAATATACTTATACAGAAAAGAAAGATACCCGCTCCGGATTCGGGGATGGATTCCTGGAAGCAGGACGAAGAAACCCCAATGTCGTTGGGCTTTGTGCTGACTTGATCGGATCCCTTAAAATGGGCGATTTCCAAAAAGAATTTCCGGAACGCTTCTTTCAAACCGGGATTGCAGAAGCAAACATGATTGGTATCTCGGCTGGTCTGGCTATCGGTGGCAAGATTCCTTTCGCAGGCACCTTCGCCAACTTTGCCACAGGCAGAGTCTACGACCAAATCCGGCAATCCGTCGCCTATTCCAATAAAAACGTGAAAATCTGTGCATCTCACGCGGGTTTGACTTTGGGTGAAGACGGTGCTACGCACCAGATCCTAGAGGACTTGGGAATGATGAAAATGCTCCCACACATGACGGTGATCAATCCTTGCGACTACAATCAAACCAAGGCTGCAACCTTGGCGATTGCGGAATACGAAGGACCTGTTTACCTGAGATTTGGTCGACCAAGCTGGCCGATTTTCACTCCTGCTGATCAGAAGTTTGAGATCGGCAAGGCCTGGAAAATGATCGATGGAAAAGATGTGACCATCTTCGCAACCGGCCACCTCGTATGGGAAGCTGTGGTTGCTGAAGCCATGCTAAGAGAAGAAGGAATCCATGCCGAGGTGATCAATATCCACACGATCAAGCCTCTGGATGAAGAAGCGATCTTGGAATCAGTGAAAAAGACAGGTTGCGCGGTATCTGCCGAAGAGCATCAGATCAACGGTGGCTTGGGCGATAGCATTGCGCAGACCCTGATTCGCCACAATCCAGCTCCCTTGGAGTATGTGGGGGTCAATGACAGCTTTGGCGAGTCAGGTACGCCTACTCAACTGCTGGAAAAATACGGGCTGAATGCTGAGAATATCGTGAAAGCTGCAAAAAGAGCTTTGGCGAGGAAATAATCTTTAAGGTTTTCCAAACCTAAAAGGTCTTATAAGCAATCCTGCTTCTTCGGAGGCAGGATTTTTTGTTTTGGGTTGATGTTGGGGGAATTTGAAATTATATCATATACATAACCCAAATCATATCACTATAATACCAAGTGGGGGTTTTAATCCCAGCTCAAAACCTCAATTTAAAAATCAATCAGTAATTAAAGATGACCAATCTCATTCCCAAAATTTCCAATAAACTTTGATTCAATCATTTTTACCTCACCATTATCTATATTAAAAACGAACTTGTACAACCCTTTATCATAATACCAGAAAAAAAAATCATCATTTTTTTGACTATTCAAAACATCAATGATATTATCCTCAGTCAATATATTGGTAAGCACAGTTTCATCTCTATCCTTTATAGGAAACAACCTAATAATATCCTCATAATCATCCAAACTCCTTAAAACGTGACTATTTTCAATATCACAATAACTCGAAAGAAAAAAAGAAAAATTATTCTTTATCTCTAACTCTGACCAATCAAACACTTTAGCCACTTTGTCAAATGTTTTTATCGTTATCAAATCGGATAATTGATAATTCTTTTTTGTCTCTACGATAAAGCCATTTTTAATAATATCTACATCCCCATCTTCAGACACTCCAAAATAAAAGGATAAGAACACACTTTTATAGAAATACTCCACACAATATATTTTCTCTCTTCCTTTTTCTTCAAATAACTTAAAGTTAAATCTCCGAGAAACATCCTCTGGTATATACCTCAAAGTTCTCCATAGGAAATCTGTCTCAAGATCTTGAAGAACAGCTAATTCCATCTTTTTAGATGAATCAATAGATCTATTCCTAAAAAGGTAAAAACCTATTAAAATAAAAAATATAGTTAATAATAATTTCACTTTATTTACTTTCATTTTCTATCGTCTTTTCTGAGGCTGAAAGGAATTTGTAATTCTATATTACACCGAGTCCTAATCATTTCCATACTACGTTAAGTGGGGGACTCAAAACTAGATTTTAATTTAGGACAATAATTATTGTTTTAACAAAAACAAAGATTACAAGAATTGGATAGATTATGCCAATGGCAGTCCATTTAAAAGTATCTAAATATTCGCTATTTTTAAACTTTTTTTCAATCTCTTCCCAGTTTTTCTTTACCAAAAATATATAAAAATAAATCAAGGTGATAAGATACAAAAGATAAAAAACAGTATCATTAAAATAGATGAAGTTAATTAAAAAATTATTTATCCATAAAAATATAACTAAGATTTTTAAATAAAACAATGTTCCTATAATAATGGAGCTCGCAGTATCCTCGATACCTAGATAACTAGGAAACACCCGCTTTAGCCAAATAAAATACTTATAAAAAAGAGCTTTATAAAAAACTAAAATCACTTCCTTTGATTCAATTCAGTTTCAACTATAAAACCTATAAATCCCCTTCTAGTCCTAATCATGATCCTGATACACCCAAAAGGGATTCACAAGATCCGATTATAACTTTTTCATTTTTAAAAAAAATTACAACCTCAAGAGTATTCAAAAGTTCTTCTAACCTTTTATCTAGCTCATAACTATTAATTAATTTTTTATGAAAATATGAGGTTTCGATATACAACCGAAATTGAAAATTACTCAAAACATCTTCTTTAGGAATTGGAAAATGATACTTCAAGTTTTGGTCAGTCAATTTATCAATATGAATAGATCTAAACTCACCGTTAACAATATCTTTAAAAAGCTTTTCATCAGCAACTTGAATAACTAATTCAATAACGTCAGGAGAAGGATAATCTGGCCTATCAAAATGAAAGTCAACGATACAGTTCTTGGAATATTGGGTGCACGAAATATTAAACAAAAACAAAATAAAATAGAACTTACTAAATATCATAACTATTAAAATATTTTTGATTTGACTTGGGATAAATATTTCCTTTACTTAGAAAGAAATCCCCTTTACTCTCTATCACCTTAGCACTTCTGAAATCCATGTAGGTGCTGGGTCAAGTTTGCCCGCCCTGCATACTGCCCCAAGGTTAAAATCTTCCAAAGGGAAGATTTCTTAACACCTTGTCCTACCCTAATATCCTTACCATCCCGATAGCTATCGGGATGCAATTGGTCTACTTTCATAGCGTCTTTCATCATAAGCAAATTACAAATTTGGTTGAAAAACAAAACAGGGTCGGGCGCAAGAAAAAACTTTTGTAAACCTTTTTTGCGAAAGGCCCGGCCCGATAGTTATCGGAAGCAGGGCTCTAAAATTACACCAAGTTTGAACCCGAATTTTACTCTTAGAGGAGAATCAGCCCAACCATTTAGGAAAGCGTTTCACTCAATTTGCTTGTTGATTCCTTTGAGACGTTGTGGCAAATGTTATTATTGCAAATAGCACTTTCTTCCCTTATCCTCGTAAACTATAGCAACCAATTTTTAAAACCATGCAGCACTACGAAACCACACTCGTCGAAACTCTCGAAAAACTCCGAAAAGAAGGCTATACCGAAGATTTCAATATCCGATTTGACAGTTTGATCTGCGGCGATATCTGCCTGCTCCCGTCTCAATTTGAAGTTGATAAGACCTTTCGATTCGAAGGAAACACAAATCCCTCTGATGAAGCGATCTTATATGCCATATCATCTCTGGACGGAAAAGTCAAAGGCGTTGTAGTTAATTCTTACGGGGTATATTCGGACGATATGACAGCCGAACTGATGGAAAAATTCAAGTAGTTTTTTTTTAATTTCGGGAATGAAAATCACCCTTGATTCCCAGCTAAGGCTTGTTTTAACTCCTGTTCAAAAAGAAGATCAACCCACATTATTTGCCCTAATGGACGAAGTGTATCGTTTGGGGTATCGGTACATTTGGACGGATGAGGGAGATTGGTATGTCAATCTGATTTACAATCCGCACACGCTTTACAAAGAGCTCAAAAGATCCCTGACCCACTACTTTTTTGTGGAAGTGTCGGATCGAAAAATCGGGATTCTAAAGTATGACTTCCCCTTTTCTCCACGGGAAGTGGAGATCCCGAATGCGATGAAACTTCACAGGCTTTATTTGCATCCGGATTTTCACGGAAAAGGTATCGCTCAGCATCTTCTCGCCCATTGTGAAAATGTAGCTGTTGAAAATGGCATCGAGGCGATCTGGCTGGAAGCGATGGAATGCCAGCCGCAGGCCATGCGGTTTTATCAAAAAATAGGATTTGAAAAAGTACTGACCTATACGTTGGATTTTGAGCGGGTCTTTCCTCAGTACCGGCAAATTCAAATCATGAAGAAAAGCTTGACTTGATTAAAACATGTAGAGAATCAGTGGTTTATTTTAAATATTGAAACTAGTTTTAATAAAATTTACCACCATGAAGAAGGTTTTAATTCCTCTTTTTTCCTGCCTCATAGGGTTGTTACTTTGCGCCTGCCAAAAGAAAACAGCAGAGGCCATTCATACCCAAACTGCCGAATTAAATCCTTTGGCGAGCTTTGTTGCTTTTTCCGATGATGATCCTGATGAATTGGTTGGGGTTTATTTTATGCCTTCTTGGAATACTTCTCCTGACCCCGCAGTAGACCGCGATAGCTTTTGGTCATGTCTCCAAGATCCTAAAAACTGTTCCAGCCTTCAGAATCCCGGGATTTGGGGTCCTAAGGGTAGGATCTACAACTCCAAGTATCCTTATGAAGGCCCCTATCTAAACCGGAAACCCATCAAAGAACTCAAGGGCTTCTACAAACGGACAGATCCAGAAGTAGCGCGGAAACAACTTCAATTCATGAAAAGCTACGGGATTGATTTTTTTGCTTACGATTGGTTTTTTGGAAGGCATTATTATCACCATCTCTACTTTGGTCCCCAGTCAAAAATCTATTATCCCAAAGGAGGCAAAATTGATCCAAATCGGGATGGTCGCGTGGCAGTGCCTGGACTGGTTGAATGGGGAGATCAGTTGGAAGTGCTATTGGCAGAAAACGCCAAACTCCCGAAAGCAGAACAAATGAAGTTCGCCATCAATTGGTGTGATGATTCTGATGAACGCTGGAAACTCTGGCTGAAAATCGGCTCACCTGAAGAACTCGCTCGAAAGGCAAATTATGAAGGAGAAAAGCCTACCAAAGAACTTTATCTTCAAGTGCACCAAAAAATCACCCAGCTCTGGATTGATCAGTATTTCTCCCGAGCAGACTACCTCAAGGCTGAGGATGGACGTCCCGTGGTCTATTTTTATTTTCCTCAAGATGCGGAATCTAGAGCTGCATACTATGGGTTGACTTTAAACGATCTCTTGGAGCTCTCTCAGGCTACCGCCAAAAAATCTGGGCTGCCGGGAATCAAATTCATCGCAGTGATGGCAGGACCTATGCTCGAGCGGGAGCGAATGTATGGTTTGCCCACACTCTGGAAACCCAATAATCCAAATCAACCCTGGGAAGGAGGAGAATACCAAAAGCGCATGCTTTTACAGGAATTTGTACCCCGACTTAAGTCGATGGGATTTGAAGGAATGACCGCCTATGTCTATCATAACTTTATGGAAAAAGACAATCGCTCCTTTGCCGATATGCGGGAAACATATAGAGGACATTGGAACATGTGGAGCGAAAAGTTCAAAGGAGATCCTACTTTCGAATACCAAGTACCCGTGGCCATGGGCTGGGATATGCGTCCTGCAGGAGGTACCTGGCCCCAATCGACTGGATTCCCTTCTGAGCCCTACAAAGACAAAGTCCATAGCGACAAGTCTTCCTTCACCGCCAAACTCAAAGAAGCCCAACAAGTCTCCAGGAAATACCGTCCGGCCAATGGCAACACGGTGATGATCTGCTGCTGGAACGAATACCTGGAGGGCAATTACATCGAACCGACAGAGGGGCACGGATTCAGCTATTTGGAGGCTATAAAAGAGGTTTTTGGGAATTGAGAGCCGTATTCCGTTTCCAGGATCTGAAAGTTGAAAAGATTGAAATCGGGTTTAGGAGTTTATCGCTTTCCTTTTTGTCACAAGGAGCGTGAATAGATTGAGGCTTCTGAGAATCAATCGATTTTAGAGGCTTCATCAATTTTTTTTATACCGTTCTCAAACCAAATCTGAAATTTCAGGTTTGGTTGTAAATGCCTCAGATTTTGCGAATATCTCATTCATTTGTACTTCTTTTTTCACTAAGTCTCTTAGTCTCCATTGGACTTAAAGGAGCTGATAGTCTTTCGAATGCCGGAATAGTTGGACATTTTGAATTAGTAGATTTTGACAGTGAGGAAGAGAAAAATGAAAAAGATGAAAATTTGGATAATTATTTCCACAAAAAACCAAGTATAAGCTTTGGTTTTGGGTTAGTTTTAAAACATGCTGACAAGTATATTTTGAAAAAGTCCTACTCCCCTTTTTTAGCTATTGATCTCCCTCCAGAGTGTTTTTTTTGCTCATAAGCCCAGCTCTATAAATTCCAATTTTATCTCGATTGCTTCATTCTAGAATTCTTCTTCGGGATTCCTGTATGATCCATCGATCGCTAAATCTTATCTAAAAACAATACTTCTACCCTAAGAGAGAGTAGCTCAAAGATCCATTTTTGACTAATGGATTGTTAAATGGGTAAGACAGTATTTAATCTTCATTCTATGAAACTAAACTCAAAGCTAGCAGTAGCTGGCGTCCTGTTATTCCTTGCATTTTCCGGAAATGCAGCTGCACAAACCGTCATAGACAGTCTGCTGAAACTAGAGAAAAACCAATATTTCGCAGATCGTGACAGTGCATACCTTGACCCATATTATGGCTTAAAAAAGCTGATTTATGGAAATCGAAGGTTTGCTGAAGATAAAAGTGTCAAGCCAAGGCAAGCGGATATTGACCTCAAAAACACTGAAAAAGGACAAGCCCCATTTGCAACCATCATTGGCTGTGCGGACAGCCGTGTTCCCAATGAAATTATCTTTGATCAGGGGGTAGGTGATCTTTTCATCACGAGAACTGCCGGTCAGGTGATGGCTGAAGCCTCTTTTGGAACTATTGAATATGCTACAGTTGTCTTGAAGACCAACTTAATCGTGGTGTTGGGTCATCAATCCTGTGGAGCCGTAGATGCTGCCATGAAACTACCTGAGAATCCTCCAGGGCATGTAGTCACGCTGATCAATGCCATTAAACCAGCTTCGCTTCGGGCAAAAGCAGCAAATCTTGCACCAGCAGAGGCTTTGGATTTTGCCATTCGTGAAAATGTAATTGAGCAAGTCAAGATGCTACGTAACTTGGAGCCTGTCCTAAGCAGGAAGGCAGAAAAAGGCGAAGTTTTGATCGTAGGCGCGGTATATGATCTGAAGACAGGGTATGTCAACTTTATCGAAGAGACTATTACAAGCTTACCAAAATTTGCCAATTAATCGATTTAAAATCAAAAGAGGCTGTCTCAAAAGCGCTAATCATTCACAATTGAATTTGTCACAGGTAAATGATCCAGTAGCATTTTGAGATAGCCCTTACCTTATCCAAAAATGAAAAAACTCTTTCTATCGATCGTAGTGTCACTGTCCATTTTTTCAAGCAAAGCACAAACGCAAGTGGACGATGACCAGCTGGGAGCATGGTACATGTATTTCTTTAACAAGCCCTTTGAAAAAAGTAGGTTTGGAATTCAGGGTGATTACCAATTTCGCTATTGGAATTTTGGCTCGGATAAAGAGCAATTGCTTCTACGAACCGGCCTCACCTATCGGCCGGTCAATACAGGAGTCACCTTGACGCTTGGGTATGGTTTTATCTCCTCTGGAGAATTTGGTGAAAGCCGGGAAAATGCTATCGAACATCGAATCTACCAAGAGGCACTGCTACCCCAGAAAGTCGGGGAACGGTTTTACTTCACTCACCGGTTTAGATATGAGCAGCGTTGGGTCGAAAATCAGGATTTTCGAACCCGGTACCGGTATAATGTATTGCTCAATATCCCGCTGAATAAAACCGCCCTGGAGAAAAAAACTGTCTATCTGGCGCTATACAATGAAATTTTCATAAATGGGCAAAAATCCATCGGTAATGGGAGAACAGTGCAGTATTTCGACAGAAACAGAACCTATCTGGGTTTAGGATATGGAATCAAAGACAACCTAAGAACTCAGGTAGGCTGGATGAATCAGACCGTAGATAGCTACAGTAAAGCTCAAGCACAATTTAGTATTCATCATACGTTCTGATTGAGGCATCAGTAGATCTGCCGCACCTGAATTCAAAATCCCTTTCTATGGGAAGGGGTTTTTGATTCCTCAATACAAGAAATCAGTTTATCCGCTTCTCTGCCACTTGGTCAAAATGGCCTCGATTTGTAGACAAGCGCAGTGATCGTGAGGTGGACTTTATTGAGGGTCTCTCCCAATTTCTTCTAAAGGAAACAGCTGTTATGGTGCAGTATTTTCCCATCCTGTGGAATTCAGGGTTAATTTTCCACACCTCTCATTCTTTAATTATCCCGGCAATCGAAATCATTTCTAATAATTTATTTTTCCAGCGATTCAAAATCGGCTGATTTCTTTGGAATTCCTGGCAGAGGCTTTTTTCGGATTGACTTTTGGTTTTCTTTTCTATGAACCGTAAAGCAAATAACCATGACTACTACAAACGTAAATTCAGATTCTTCCGCTGTTTTGGAAAATCAAGCTCCAAAAAATCAAGTGGCCACGCAAAGCCACTATCGGAGGCGTAACTACGATAGTGTATTATACTTTCGTCATTTGGATCAAAATCATCAAAATTTCTTTCAAAACAGCAAAATGGATGATCACCAAGTTCCTTCCAAAAAAAAGGACAGTGACCAAGAACAGGAGGACAGATCTGTAGAAAAAGTATCTGATCCCAATCGAATCCACACCGACACAGAAGGTCATCTGCCTGAAGATGAAAAGCAACCAGATCCGTACAAGGAGATTGAAGAAGAAGAAGAAAACAATTACTTGGTAGATGAAGAAGGATCCATTATCAAGGAGCCTACCCGGGAAGTGGATGACCCCTATCGTCCAGGACATGACGCCGACAAATCAAGTCTGTCGAATGAAAAAAAAGGTTCAAACCCAAATGAAAATACGGAAACAGATTTTTGAGTAAAAGCGAAGATCCTTTGCGTACCCTCGCTTAGGATTTGCTCTCTGAGTTATTTCCCAGTTTAATGGACAATTAGAAGAATACACTCTTTTTTAAAGAGGAAGACTGAGTTCTAGTAAAGCTGATGATGCCTCCCTTGACCGGTGACGAAAATGTGCCAGTTTAATTGACCCAGCAGATGGACCTTCAACCCAATTGCTTAATTAAATGCACAATTGAGGTTTGATATGATCAAGAAGCCGTGAGGAGGCGCCATTGGCTATTTTTAGATAAAAGAGCAGAGAAGTAAGGCAGAAAGTATTTTTTAGCACCAAGTATAGAGGCTCTAGTATCAATAAATGATTAGGATTAGGAAACGAGATTATCAAATCCGCTCAGGATTGAAGGCTAGATTTTGATTTCTCCAGTCGCTTTATAATCAATGGAGCAAGTATTCCGTGGATTACAATAGAAAAGAGTATCGTGAGCAGGATTATATTCAAAACTGAGTTTTGACCTTCAAACTCCTGCTGGTTAATGGCATAATAGAAATAATACAGGGAGCCTATCCCTCTAAGCCCCAAAAAGCTGATTGCCCACTTTTCCATTTTTGGAAGCTTGGCCCCAATCAGCCCAAAAATTCCTGCCACAGGCCGAATGATAAATACAATTACTATCGTGATCAGGATCTCTTCAATCGTTACTTCTGCCAATATTCCCTGACCCACAATGATTCCCAAAATCAGAATCATACTGGCGGTAAACACACGCTGGGTCTTTTCAATAAAACCATGAAGATGAGAATGCTGAAAATGATCAGGATCAAATTGTCTCAAAGTAAGGGCTCCTACGAAAACTGCAATAAATCCATAGCCTGCTACAAGCTCAGTCAACCCGTAAATGATAAGTGTCAGGGCCAAGGAAGCTAATCCTGAAATTGCTTTAGATTGATGGCTGTAGGCTGAAGTATTTAAAAAATATCTGCCTGCTACCCGACCGCCTAAATACCCTATTGCTATTCCAACCCCAATTTTAAAAATAACATGGGTGCCAAGCCAAGACCATACTAATTCTTGACTAAAGCCCGATGCAGCGATGAATATTGCCAGGTAAGTAAACGGAAAAGCCAATCCATCATTCAAACCAGCCTCTGAGGTAAGAGAAAATCTTACTTCATCTTCTTCTTTCTTTGCTTCCGATTCCTCTTTTCCTGTCTCTTCATCTTTTGCACCTTGATTTGGCCCTCCCACTTGGATATCACTTGCCAATACCGGGTCACTCGGTGCGATGACAGATCCTAACAATAAAGCTGTCGAAGATACAAGACCTCCTGCCCACCATCCCGCTATCCAAACGAACAATATTGTCAATGGCATCGTGACACCTAACAGTCTCCAGGGTATTCTCCATGATTTCCAATCAAACAACCGGTCGATCTTCAGGCCTGCTTCCATCAAAGCTATGATGACCGCCAATTCGGTCACATGTTCCATTAGCTTGGTTTGAGAATACATGAAACCCGGATCAAGGTTTAAGGAAAAAAAACTGGTAAAAAGTCCTAAAGCTAGGACTACCATGGGCATTGATATGGGAAATGTAGATAGAAATCTTGGGAGGTAAGTTGCGGCAAGAATTGCCAGACCTAGAGCTAATAGAAGAATTTCGTATGGATCAAAAAATGCTAAACTCTCCAGAAACTCCATTTTATATTCAGTTAGAAATAGGTAATGCTCAATTCAGTTTAAACCGGAAATCGAGTAAAATCAGTGTTTTGGTTTTCTTTCACCTTTAGGTCGATGAAAAAATCTTTCCATTCTTTCAAAAGCTTTTAAATGCTTTGCTCCTAAAATAATCAAAACTAAATGAAACAGCCATTCTGCAAAAGGGCTTCAAAATGTCTAATAATTTACCCATTGTGAGCATTTTTTCAGGAGGAAACTAGTCAATCCACCCAGTCATACCGAATACCTTTCGTTTTGAATTAAAATAAAAACGCACAGAAACCATTTTTGTCTTTCAATCTTTCAAATGAAATCTTCTATGGGGTTTCGGTCTGACAATTGAAAATCAAGTATTGAACCATTCTTCTAATGTATTGAATACGATTCCAAGAAATTCAAATTTTATGGTTAATGGCTGTTTTAGGTCAAAAGCTGTAAAGCAAAAAATGGATCATATCATTCAAGAAGCAAGAATCAGGATCAGGAAGTTAAGTTAAGGGATTCCAATGGCTCAGTACTAGTCTGATAATTTTTATCGTCGGTTTGTGGAATTGATTCGAAGTATCCTACTTTAGATCAAATCATTTTCTAATTCTGATGAAAAGAATAGTAACGCTAATTATAGCTTCAGGGCTTGGTTTCTCAGCTTTCGGGCAAGGAACCCAATTACTTCGTCAACCCACTTTGAGTCAAACAGAGATCGTCTTTGTCTATGCCAATGACCTTTGGAAAGTACCTAAATCCGGAGGCAGTGCTATTCGCCTTACCAGCAACGAAGGGGAAGAGACGCTCCCCCACTTATCTCCAGACGGAAAACACATCGCTTTCACGGGCGAATACGATGGAAATACCGACGTCTACCTCATTCCTGCTACTGGCGGTGAACCGCAACGGCTTACCTGGCATCCGGGTGCTGACTTAGTTACAGGCTGGACGCCAGACGGAAATCATATCACTTTCACCTCAGGAAGGGAAGGCCATGCTACCCAAGAATCCAAATTTTTTACGATAAGCAAAAATGGCGGAATCCCTCAAGCTATGCCAATTCCCCGAGCTGTAAATGGTGAAATTTCTCCGGACGGAAATCACATCGCTTACCAACAGATTTCATTTTGGGATCCAGAATGGAGAAATCACCGAGGGGGACAAGCCAAGCCAATTTGGATTGTGGATTTAAAAGATTATTCCTTAACCATGACCCCCCAAACAGATAATGAACGACATACCGATCCGATCTGGCTGGGAGGCAAAGTATATTACATTTCGGAGCGGGATTTTTTAGCCAACATCTGGTCATTTGACCCAGCCACCGGACAGGAGAAGCAGGAGACTTTCCTAAAAGACTTTGACATCAAAAGTCTGGATGGAAATGGATCCGAAATCGTCTACGAACAAGCAGGCTATTTACACCTATTAAACCCAGCCTCAGGTCAAAGTCAACAACTTACTATCAATGTTAATGGGGACTTTAATTGGGCGCGTGAGCGGTGGGTAAATGTCAGTGCAAATGCGCTCAGTAATCCGCAGCTTTCTCCTACCGGACAGCGTGCAATTTTTGAGTTTCGGGGTGAGATCATCACCATTCCCAAAGAAAACGGAGCAGGTAGAAATGTAACCAATTCCTCGCTGTCTGCTGAGCGGGCTCCGGTCTGGTCACTGGACGGCAAGCAGATAGCTTATTTTTCCGATGCAAAGGGAGAATATGAATTGGTCATCGCCAATCAGGAGGGAATAACCCAAAAAACAATCAATTTACCAGATCCCAGCTTTTTCTTCAAGCCGGAATGGTCTCCAGACGGTGCACATATCGCTTTTACAGATACCGATTACCAGATTTGGGTGGTCAATGTAGCCACCGGCAATGCCAAAGTGGTGGAAACAGACCGATTTGCCCATCCCAATCGCAGCATGAATCCAGTGTGGTCACCAGACGGCAAGTGGATCGCCTATGTACGACTGATGGATAATCAATTCAAATCCGTATTTGTTTTGAATGTGGAAACCAACAAAAAGATTCAGATTGGCGATGCGATGGCAGATGCGATTTCTCCAGTTTGGGATGAAAGTGGGAAATACTTGTATTTCTTGGCAAGTACAGATTTTGGATTGAACACAGGATGGTTAGACATGAGTAGCTACGATCATCCGATTACCAGAAGCCTGTATTTGGCAGTATTAAATGCCAGCGATTCTTCACCCTTCTTGCCACTGAGCGACGAAGAAACCGAGACCAAAAAAGAGGAAAAGAAATCGGAGAGTGCAGTCACAGTGAAGATCGATGAGGAAGGAATCCAACAGCGCATCGTTGCTTTAGACGTTCCAGCGAGGGATTATACTGGATTGGCACCCGCTCCGGAAGGTTTTATCTTTTACATGGAAAGCATCCCCAACCAAGGCACTACACTGCACAAGTACGATCTGAAAAAGCGCAAATCAGAGGTGTTTTTCCCGAATGTCAACCAAGTAGTCGTCTCAAAAGACAGAAAATCTCTTCTCTACCAAAGTGGCGCAACATGGGGAATCGTGG
The DNA here is from genome assembly GCF_003259255.1 of Algoriphagus litoralis. Taxonomy (GTDB): domain Bacteria; phylum Bacteroidota; class Bacteroidia; order Cytophagales; family Cyclobacteriaceae; genus Algoriphagus; species Algoriphagus litoralis. Next base: position 271,991 of record NZ_QGOL01000009.1, on the reverse strand, counting down.
AAACTTCAGGATCGGGTAAAAAGTCTGGTGATGGAGCCTTGAAAGCAATAAGCTCGATGAAAGTTAAAGTCAATCCGATGGAGGAATGGCAACAGATCTATCGCGAAGGATGGAGATATCAGCGGGATTTCCTCTATGTAGACAATGTACACGGCGCTCCTTGGGATGAAATCTACGAATGGTACAAGCCTTGGGTGAATCATGTCCGCCACCGCAGCGATATGAATTACATCATCGATATCCTCGGTGGAGAAGTGGCCGTGGGTCATAGCTACACCAGAGGAGGAGATTTTCCAGAGGTGAATTCGGTACCGATCGGTTTGCTTGGTGCTGATTACGAAGTCGAGAATGGTCTGTATAGAATCAAAAAAATCTATACTGGCGAAAGCTGGAATCCCAACCTAAAAGCCCCTCTCGCCCAGCCAGGAGCTATGGCAAGAGTTGGTGAATATGTAGTTGGGGTAAATGGTAAACCAATTGAACCCGGAGTCAATTTCTACAGCTATTTTGAAGGAACTGCTGGTCAACCTATCAAAATTCATTTGAATTCGAAAGCAGGTTTACAAGGCGCCAGAGTCATCCAGGTGATTCCTGTGGCGAATGAAGGTCAATTGCGCAGTATCGCTTGGGTAGAAGGGAATCGGCGCAAGGTAGATGAACTTTCCGGAGGAAAACTGGCCTATGTCTACCTACCCAACACGGGTCAGCCAGGATATACCTCGTTTAACAGATACTATTTTGCGCAGCAAGATAAAAAAGGCGCAGTGATCGACGAACGAAACAATGGCGGAGGCTCTGCTGCGGATTACATGGTCGATATCATGGCCCGAGACCTACACGGTTATTTCAATTCAAGAGCAAACGACCACCGACCATTTACCACGCCAATGTCAGGCATTTGGGGTCCCAAAGTCATGCTGATCAACGAGCGAGCTGGTTCGGGTGGAGACCTCCTGCCCTACCTTTTCCACAAGATGGAAATCGGTCCATTGATCGGTACCAAAACTTGGGGCGGATTGGTTGGAACCTGGGATACCCCACCATTTGTAGACGGAGGCAGAATGGTTGCACCTCGCGGTGGATTCTATGATGTCAATGGGGAATGGGCCGTGGAAGGGGTAGGCATCTCTCCTGATATCGCTGTGGAGCAAACGCCAAAAGACGTGATCGAAGGTCGTGACCCACAACTGGAGCGAGCCGTCAAAGAAGCATTGGACAGAATTCCTACTGAAGGGATTGAATTGAAACCTGAACCAAAAGCACCGATTCGCTACTTCAGACCTAAAGGAAACTAGAAAACATTTTATCCATTAACACAAAAAAGGTTTCACCAAAGACGATGGTGAAACCTTTTTTGTTTAGGTGATCAGGACTTCTTTTCTGGCCAAATCACCGAAGCCCCAATTGACAAGATCAAAATGCTGCCTACTACAGCCAAGGAATGCGTAGAGTCAACATGGTAGATCGGTGCTGAGAGCATTTTGAATCCGATAAAAGCAAGGATGATGGCCAGTCCAAATTTCAGTCGACTAAACATGTGAATGAAATTAGCCAAAAGAAAATAGAGGGATCGAAGTCCAAGAATAGCAAAGATATTCGAGGTATAGAGTATGAAGGGATCGTCGGGAGCAATGGCAAAAATCGCAGGGATAGAATCCACCGCAAATAGCAAGTCAGTGAATTCAATTACGGCAACAACCACTAATAGCGGCGTGGCCATTTTCACTCCGTTTTTAACCACAAAAAATTTATCGCCGTGATATTCTGGAGTCACCTTGAAAAATCGGTAGATCAATTGTGCTCCGGGGTTTTTGCTGTAGTCCTTCTCCCCTTCTTCTTCCTTACTAGCAAACCAAGACTTAAATCCCGCATAAACTAAAAACCCACCAAACAGCGTCAATACAACATTTATCTTTACACTTCGCTCCCAGATGGTCATTTCCGGCAGGTAGGTCAAATTGATAATTCCCACACCTGCAAAAATGAAAATCGCACGCATCACCAAAGCGCCGATAATTCCCCAGAAAAGTACCTTGTGATGATACTCTCGAGGTACATTGAAAAAACCAAACACGAGGATAAATACAAACAGATTATCTACCGAAAGGGCCTTTTCGATCCAGTAAGCAGACTGAAACTGAGAAAACTTCTCCATCCCCACCTGTTCATTGGTGACAATGTAGATGAAGACACTAAAAACCATGGAAAGTCCAATCCAAAAAATCGACCAGATAGCGGCTTCTTTATTGGAGATGACATGGCTCTTTTTATTGAAAACGCCCAAATCAAGCAGCAGCATAATGCATACCAGCAGGGCAAACCCGATAAGAATACCGGGATGATTGATTAATGAATCCATACGGAGTAGAATGAAGATTTTTGGAATAAAAAGATTAAAGCTTGGTCTTAAGCTAGCGCGAAATGGCTGCGCTCAGCTTGGAAAGCTTTCCTACCAAGTCTCAAAAAATGCGGCCAAAAGGATTCTACTATTAAAATGTGGGCGGATTTCAGCCGATTTGCCAATGGATTGAGTCAGCAGTTCAAAGGCATCATTCAGGAAAAAAACATTTTCTTGAACAAAAGCAGAAAAGTTTACACTATGGTCCCCAAAAGTTACTCCAAAACCTGAATTTAAGATCTGATGTACTTTTGGGCTTTCATCCAAACTTATTGAGCTGGAATGATTCTCAGTGGACTGATAATCAGGAACGGGATGAAAAAAACAGGCAAGTGAAACACCTGAAATCCAACTCAGAAATAAAATTGAAAATATCACCTGCTTTTTCATGGATTTCAAAATGCTGCACAAATGTAGGACAATTGTAAGTCGAATTGGAACCCATCTGAAAACATTGTAAAAAAAGACTTCAGACTATTTCTTTGATACTTATTCTGAACCCGAGTTTTGAAAAAATTAATATGGGATTAAAACTTTTCAACTTTAGAATGCCTAATTTGAATTAACCAAAACCCAATAAAAATGCTGGATAAACTATTAAAAATGGCTGAAGGACCCTTGCAGGAAGCATTGGCCAAATCAGGAGCTAATGCAGGACCAGGTGCAGCGAGTGCCATAGAAGACATTATGGGATCTCTTCTCCAAAAGCAGGCAAAATCCGGAAATACAGAAGCAGTGAAAGAAATGTTTTCCGGAAGGGAAACTCCTGCCAACAGTGCGGTGGTCAATAACTTATCAGGCGATCTGTCAAATGGACTGATAGAAAAATTGGGGATCGACTCCCAGCAGGCGATGAGCATGGCAGCAGCAGCCCTTCCACTTTTAATGAATTTCTTCAATAAAAAAGTAAACGACGCACCTCAGGACAATGAAGATATCATGTCTTCCATCGCCAAATCCCTTCAGGGAGAAGGTACCGGCGGAGGATTGGAATCGATCATGGGAAGTCTTCTAGGTGGCGGAACTAAAGGGGATGGTTTTGATCTGGGTGGATTGATGAATATGGGAAAAGGTCTATTTAAATAGGAATTAGTTCTCCGCTTTAGACAAAAATTTGCCTATCATTAGTTTACAGTTTTCAATACAATACAAATGGATTAAATTTTACTACATTTTAAAAATCAAACGTATGAATGCTTCTAAATTTCTCTCTGCCTTTTTGATCATGTTTTTGATGGCCTTTGCTGCACATGCTCAGATCCCCAAACTCCCCACAGGCGACATTTCAAAGCAAGTTTTAGGGATTTTGGACAATACCAACGGCCTCAATCTCTCCGGAGATCAAACAACTAAACTCAAAAGCAACAACAAGTCATTTGTAGATCAATTGTTTAAAATCACTTCAGGCACCGATTCGGAAGACAAGAAAAAATCAAGTATTCTAAATCTTAAAAATAGCAGAACGAAGTTTCTGACTGACTTACTTGGAAGTGATCTAGCCAACAAGTATTTGGGAAATGTTCTGAAAGGAATCAATCCGCTCAAATCCAAATTAGGACTCGCCGCGCTTGCATTCTGACGTCTTTTTGATTCACTTTGAAGCCTTGGAACATTTCCAGGGCTTTTTATTTGCCTCAAATTCATGAGAAAACTCCTCAGCTTCCTCCTCCTCTCCCTTTGTTTTTCCTGCTCAAAACCAAAAGGCAACATTGAATTTTGGCTGACTGATCCCCAAGCTAATATCCTGCTTCAAAAGCAAATTAATTCAGAACCAAATTCGGAAACGGAGCTGCAATTAATCGTCGATGCTGAAACCAGCTTCCAGCTTATGGATGGATTTGGATTTACCCTGAGTCAAGGGAGTGCCAAACATCTTCTGGAGATGAGTGACTCGGCAAGGGCTGCTTTGTTGGGAGAACTGTTTGGTAAAAATGATACTGACATTCGCATTTCCTATCTCAGGCTGGCAGTAGCCGCTTCTGACCTGAACGAATTTCCATTTTCGTACAATGACCTTGCTGATTCTTTGGCCACTGACCCAGCATTGGAAAACTTCAGTCTGAGTTACGACACTTTGGATGTAATTCCGGTTTTGAAGCAGATTCTTATCATCAATCCAGACCTCAAATTGATGGCTTCTCCCTGGTCACCGCCCAAATGGATGAAGGATTCTAAAGATACCCGAGGAGGATCACTATTGGAAGAATTTGAAGGTGTTTATGCCTGCTATTTGGTGAATTACATCAAAGCAATGAAAGCAGAAGGTATTGAGATCGATGCCTTGACCATTCAGAATGAACCCCTTCATCCTGGAAATAATCCATCACTTTTGATGCTTCCTGAGCAGCAGGCCAGATTCATAGGCGTCCATTTGGGTCCCGCTTTCGCAGAAAATGACATCAAAACAAAAATCCTGATTTACGATCACAATGCCGACCGACCGGATTATCCGATTACAGTGCTCTCTGATTCCTTGGCAAATCCATTTATTGATGGGTCGGCCTTCCACCTCTATGGAGGAGAAATCGATGCACTGTCTGAAGTGCACCAGGCATTTCCGGACAAGAACATATATTTCACTGAGCAGTGGATCGGAGCGCCGGGAAGTTTGAAAGGGGACATGCCCTGGCATATCAAAAACCTGATTATCGGTGCTTCCCGCAATTGGGCCAAGACGGTTTTGGAATGGAATCTGACCTCCAATCCCGAACTTACCCCATTCACTGATCGTGGCGGATGCAGCCAATGCCTTGGCGCTGTGACCGTCGATGGGGATTCAGTATCCCGAAATCCAGCGTATTACGTCATAGCACATGCAAGTAAATTTGTAGACCCGGGATCGGCAAGGATAGATAGCAACCTATTTGAAGGTCTTCCTAATGTAGTTTTCCTTAGGCCTGACGGCAAAAAAGTCCTTATCGCACTCAATGACGCCAAAAATCCGATCAGCTTCCAAATCGTAGATAAGGAAAAGATCTTCCTAGCAGAACTCAATCCTGGAGCGACGGGAACTTGGATTTGGTAGGAAGATTTATTTGAAGCTAGTGGTTTTTACCACGAAGTTCGCCAAGGAACGCAAGGGTTTTTTACCAAAGCTGAATGGGTAAAAAGGAGGTTGGAGGCCAAGTGGTTCAAGACTTCCGTCTTGGACTCACGATTATGCGGTCTTCAGATTAACCTCCCGGTAAGGAAGCTTTTCAAACTCTTTCGATCAAGCAGTCAAAAACTGCATTTTGATAAACACAAGCCTGCCTGACGGCAAGACAGGTCTGAAGACTTGCGAAAAATTCACCTCAACGCCAACTTGTAAACGCTTCGCGACTTTGTGCCTTTGCGGGAAAACCCTCTGCGCACGCTCATTTAACCTTCGTGAACTCCTTGGTGAAAAATTTAAAAAGAAATCTTCGGTTCCAGCCACATCAAACCCAAACTCAGCATCATTCCAATCAACCAAACCCAATTGGAAATTTTCGCATAGAAAGAACCTAGAGTAGCCTCACTTTCTGCAGATTCAAAAGTCATAGGTGTCAATAAAGCCGAAGCATGCAGACTTGGCAATTCCCCTTTTCCATAAACATAGACTGAAAAGTCATCCCGAAAATCAACCCAGCCAGCGGAATCTGACTGGAAATCTCCTTTTGCCAAAAAAGGATTAATCAATGCCCTGACCAGATTCATAGAATCCGACTGGCTGTAAATCCACTCCGGAATACTGTCTGATTTATTCAATTGGATTTCTGTAGAAAAACCGGACAAGACCGGCGCTGTAAATTTCCAAGATTGTGGTTCGGAAGGTTCCAAGGCACCAAAAAGTTCTCCCCAAATGGTTTCATAGCCTGTTTCATCTCCCTTAAGAAACTTAGGAAATGTAGCCGCATAGAGGCTGATTGCGATCTGAACATCCCCTGTCCGCTGAACAGCGATGGCATCTGCTCCAAATAATTTTTGCCTGGGCTTTTCTACCCACCTAAAGGGGGCAACTTCCAGTTGATTTTCAAGGATTCTGCTTTCATTTTGTTCAGTTCGCTGCAATTGAAAATCCGTTCCAAACAGGCGGTTGATTTGATTTACTGTTTCTTCGGGTTTGTTCAGGTTCATAATTACCAATGCACCCTCTGACGTTTTTACCCAATCCTGAACTTCCTTCAACTCCAATTGCTGCGGATCAATCAGTCGAATTTGCAGTGAATCGGAATTAGCATTTCCACCTTCCAAAACAGTTGCCCGGGAAAGTTGGATCTCCTGACTTACTGTTTCACCTTTGCTCTCCAGCCATTGACTCAGCACCCGCACTTCCTGCCCGGGAAATGAAAACTGAAAATGGTATTTTTTGGGAACAGCCGGACCGACAAAATATCTCAAAATTGCCAGAGAATCACCATCCACCAGAAGCGGAATCTCAACCTTCCCTTGCCCAGCGGTTTGAAATTCGAGTTCGCCAGCATTCCAACCCTTGGCCAGAATGATTTTGGACAGTTCGATTTCACCTTGTTGCAAATTGAGCTTTGCACTGTCTTTTTCAGAAAAAATACGGTACTGCAGTCTTTGCTTCTCCCCTTTCCTGACATAGCCTTTCCATGCTAAATCGCTGATTTGTTGATCATTTTCAGGCAAAATCCAGTTGAGATTTTGATTTCGAACTGGGTAAAGTGATTCCTTAGAAAAATATTCTCCCAATAAAAACACTTGCTGACCAGACTCCTGATAATCATCAATTGAAACTGCTTTTTTGATCTCCAAACTATCCTGCCAAAACCGAATTAACTCGCGGTCAACTTCATCCGAAAAAACCAAAACTGAGTCATCATCTTCGGAAACAAGTCTGCTCGGCTGAAGGAGAAAAAGCCCGAAAAACAACAAAAACAGGGATAGCAATCCTGATTTGATCCAGATTTTCCCAGATGCAATTCCACTTTTTAATTGAAAAAGAATAGGAATTCCACCAGCCAAAGCTGTTAATACCAAAATCCCGATCAGCATCGGCAGAGAAGTCATGGGATTAAATTCCATCATTGTATTTTCCTCCGAAATGAGTCTTTCAATGAATTTGGAGACAAATAGGACGCACCGGTCTGCTTATAGCTGCCTGCAAAAGGATAAAGTTTTTCTCTCAACTCATTTCTTCCACGTTGGTCCAATTTCCCTGATTCAAGTTCCTGCAAATGCAAAAGCAATTTCAAATCGTTCAGCCCGGTGTATTCCATGCGTCGACTCCAGATTTCTCCGAGTTCGTGCACAGTTTGTCTATCGCTTACTGTCAGTTCAGATCTGAGAAGCATTCCCAAAACCTCTGATGCTAGCGGTTCGATTTGCTTTTCCAATTCGACCAACTCTTTTTGCAAACGGGCATCCAAGTCCTTTAATTCACCTGTGAGTCGCTTTTCAGTTTCCTTGATTGGAGGGGGATCGTAGCCCGTCCGCTTCACGTAGACCCGTGATTTTTGTTGTACTGTTTTCAGTAGTTCCAGTGCCTTGTACTGAAAAGGAAGTGACTTTTCAGGTTCGAAAAGCCGCAAATACAGCTCTGCCTGCCACATTTGCTCCAAAGCTCCTTTCAGCGCTCCTTTGGTGGACTGCTCAAAATACGTGTTGACTTCCTCTGAATCATGCGCATGCATGTACTCACTCAGTAAACTTTCAATCCCTCCCCCTGATGAGGAAGTTTCTGCGGGCTGTTCCTCTTCATGCGAATGGCCTTCATGCGACTCTACTACCACTACTTCATTTTCCCCTTCCTGATCGTGCAAATGCATATATCCGATGAGTAGATCGCCACCTTCTTCTGTTGTCCCACCGCCAGCATCCGATTCAAATTCCTCGCCCATGTATTGCCCATAGCGAAGCCGAAGAAGCTTCTGATCGTATCCGATTTCATTCGAGGTGAACCCGAATTCTTTCTCGGTTTTCTTCGATTTTTCGGCTATTAGTTTTTCAGTATCAATGATAATTTGACGCTGACTACGAAAATACTCCGGAAGAAACTGGACCACCATGCCTTCTAAAGCAGCATCGCTTTGGTCATTTTCGTCGACGAATTTGATGAAATAGGTGTCCGTGCGGGAAAGGTTGGCCTCAGGTTCTTTGTTATCTTCAGCGGCCCAGTAGTAATAGAGTTCGTCACCGGGTTGGAAATCCAAGGCCTTGAAATCAAGTTTGTAGTTTGCTTCTTTCTCTCTGAAAGCTTGGGTCAAAACAGGAAATCGTGTTTCACGAAACTTCACATTTTCGCCTTTTCCTCTTGCCAATGTAGCTACCAAATAGACCTCATTTACCTGAAAATCATCGCTGATCTTTGCCTTTAGATTTAGAAAAGAAGCATTTTTCTGAAAATGATATCGGTAGATTTCTTTTTCTTCAGGAATGATTTGAGGACTTTGATCCGATATTGCCTCGAGTGTGTAAAAGTCACTTTCAAATACCTGTACGCTATCGCGAAAGGCATGGATCGAGTAAATTCCTGAATTACTCAGTTCTTCCGAAAGTTCGAATCCTCGGTCATTTTGAGAAAAGGAGAGCTTCTCGCCAGTGGAATTCACGAGAAAAACTTCCAATACGGAATCGCCTGAAAAATCAATTTCCCAAGTCAATCGCGAACCTTTGATTGCTTTGGCTTCTAATTCTTGCTGGACGGATTTAGGGATTTTGGTATAAGGTGGTGGCTGAATAGTCAATTGAGTTTGGCTAAAGTTCACTACCTGAATAGCTTCTGTCAGAGCGACTGTTTCAGCCAATTCAAATTGATCTTCAGGATTGTTCACAGATTTAGAAAAATCAAGAAATCCAGATCCGAAGTAAACCAAAACCAAGAATCCAAAGCCCAAAACATACGGAACCAATCCCCGCTGAATCACCCATATCTTAGGTGGAATTCGGTCCGAAATTCGTTCAAGTTGAAGTTGGTCTGCAATGCTGAAAGCTGGTTTATTTAGGAGTTCGAGGCTGAATTCTAAACCTTTCACTTCCTGATGCAAAAGCTGAACAGCCAATTTTCGCTGATTTTGGAATGCTCCAAAAAACCAAGCAAAAACGAAGGTGCCCGTAAGAAAAAGTCCTAAAGCAATCCACAATTGAATTCCAAAGACCCAAGCCAAAAACCCAAGAAATGTCCCCAACACCAAAGCTTTTGCCAAGGCATTCAGCTGCAATTGCAACTCTAGAGACCGTATGGATTGCTTGAGTTTATTCACAGATTTAGTCGGTAAGCGTAATAGCGTTCTACGCCGTAAAGGATCAGGAAAAGCACCAAAAGAAGAACCGCAGAATTTGGCAATATGGCCATCTTTGATTCAGGAATTTGGACAAATCGTTGTTCCAGTTGATTGATTGTTAACCTTTTTTCCAAGGGTTGAATCCCTAGAAAGTCAACCATTGGTTCTAAGATTAATTCCGGGAGAAGACCTTTTTCGATCACTTCCGCCCAGGTCAAACCTGCCTGATTTTCTAGATTTATTACATTTTGTGGTAAAATCCGATCTTCTGACTCCAAAAGTAAATAGAGTTTTTTCTTGGAAAGAATTTCAGGAATTTGATCGGTTAGCACCAATTTTCCTCCTTCCGAAACTTCGGAAAAAGACAATCCATGAACATCTTCAATCGCTTCAAACGCGGCCATTATTTCATCTCGTTTCTCTAGATTTTCCAAAGAAAAACTATAATCAATTGGTCCTGAAAATACCAGATCTGCATTTCGATCCGCCGAGTCTAATTGAAGCAAGCCCAATTCATTCACGGAAAGAAATCGCATCGAATCCACTCCAATTCTGGCTTTCGAAAAACTCCTTTTATCCAGAGTGGAAACGTGAAAAATGGGGATACTAGGCACAAATAGTGCATTTGAACCGAAGTCATTTTCTAAACCTGAAGAATAAATGTGAAGCGAATCCAAATGCCTTGGTAGCAAATCAAAGGCTTTTTGAAAATCATACTCTTTTGGATTTTCCTCAGGAATTTGTTCAGCCTCATATTCTGGCAATCCTTCAGCCAACCAAAAAACTTGCTCTCCTTTTTCTAAAGCCTGTTCAATTTCAAAGCGAAATTCAGCTTCCACTTCGGGATTTGGAAGTACAAGATGAATAGTGGCTTTTGATTCATTTTTTTCCAAAAAATCAAACCACAATCCCACTGCAAGCAAGATCAAAATACAAAAGATCAAAATCCGAAGCATCGAAAGAAGCAAATGCTCCAGCTTAAAGGACCGACTGGATTGTGATTCCTGAGCATTCAACCAGTTCATAGCAGCCCAGTCCAAGACTTTCCCCCGACGTCCATTCCAAAGATGAATGAGTATCGGAATGGATATTCCGGCTAATCCCCAAAAGTAAATTGGCTGCAAGAACTCCATTAGGACAGTTTTTTAAGATTCAAAATCTTCCGAGCAAGCGTCGCCAGTGGTGTCTGAATTGATTCGCGCAATAGATGAACTTGAGGTTGCTGGAACCTTGCATCCAAATGATCCAAATAGGATTGGAAGTTCTTCTTGAACTCGGATTTCAAAGCCTGCCCGTCTCTCACCATTTCTCTACCAGTTTCCAAGTCTCTGAAAATGAGATTTCCTTGAAGATTGAAGTCAAGTTCTTGTTCACCCAAAAGCTGAACAAGCATGAGTTCTTTTCGAGGGTGACGGAATTTTTCCACGAGATTTTCCCACTCTTCATTTTTCTGAAGAAAATCAGATACCCATACGATCAATTCCCTATTTCGGTCCATCGGCAACGCAGGCTGAGGCGAATCCAAAGGCCAAGTCCCTGACGCTTTTTCCAGTTCCAAATGATACAAAATCCGCTGAAAGCTCTTGGGAGTTGGAGCGACTTTTTGGGTGAACTCCCCTTCTTTCAAGGTATAATAGCTCAAGGAATCGCCTTGTAAATAGGCCAAATAAGCCAGAGATGCCAAGAGATTTTTCGCATAATCCAGTCTTGAATAGTCATTTTCAGCATAATTCATTGATCCGGACAAATCCAAAATCAAACTGATGTGCAGATTACTTTCGGTGGTAGATTCCTTGACCATGTACTTTCCGGAACGGGAAAAATACTTCCAGTCTATCCGCTTGAGATCATCACCCGGTCGATAATGCCGGTATTGCTCAAACTCACTCCCCACTCCTACACGGATGCCCGAATGGATGCCTTGCCGCAGCTGTTCGCTGACGAGCTTGGCAGAAAGGCGCAAGTCATTAAGCTTGATGATCTCCAGATTACTTGGCATGAACCGGAACTTGTTCGACTAGTTTTGAAATGATGAAATCGGTATCAATTTGCTCCGCTTCAGCTTTGAAGTGAAGCGAAATCCGGTGTCTAAGCACAGGAAAAGCTAAGCTTTTAATATCCTCAGGAATTACCGAATAGCGTCCTTTGAGTATTGCCCGAGCTTTGGCACAGAGGATCAAAGACTGACCAGCACGGGTTCCAGCACCCCATTCTACATAAGATTTTACTTCTGGAACAGTTGAGTTTTCCAACCGAGTCGCTCGAATCAATCGAGTGATGTAAGACAACAGCGCTGAATCCAAATGAACTTCACGCGTCAGTTGCTGTAGTTGGATGATTTCCCCAGCAGAAATGATTTTATTGATCTCCGGTTTGTAGATTCCTGTGGTTTTTTCGAGGACTTCCAGCTCTTCCTGCTCGCTGGGATATCCCAGTTTGATATAGAGTAAAAAGCGGTCTAACTGAGCCTCCGGAAGTGGATAAGTACCGCTTTGCTCGATCGGGTTTTGCGTAGCGATGATCAAAAATGGATTAGGCAAGGCGTAATTTTTACCTCCATAAGTGACCATTTTTTCCTGCATAGCTTCCAGAAGCGCAGCCTGGGTTTTGGGCGGAGTTCGGTTGATTTCGTCAGCCAAGACCATATTTGCAAAAATTGGCCCTTGCGAAAACTGGAAAAACTTCTTTCCGGTGCTGTGATCCTCTTCCAGAATCTCCGTACCGATAATATCTCCGGGCATTAGATCCGGAGTAAACTGAATCCGCTTAAAAGACATTTCCATCACTTCAGAAATGGTCTTCACCATCAGTGTTTTTGCCAATCCAGGAACTCCTTCGAGCAGGCAGTGCCCACCAGCAAGTAAGGTTATGATCACCTCGTCCAGTACTTCTTCTTGACCGACGATGACCTTGGCAATTTCTTTTTTCAGCTTGGGAAGCTTATCTACCAGATTTTGGTAGTGTTTTAGGTCAGTTTCCAATAGGTTTTAGGTTAAAGCATACACCACGATATTTACACCAAATCGGGTGTTGTCAATTTTTAGAAATCGCTTATTTCGAAAGTCGTAATCCCATTCGCAACCGTAATCTTTGTTGCTGTAGAGGACTCCGATTCGACCGTTGATCTCAATGGCTTTGAGATAATCATGAACAAGGTCATCTCCCCACCCATTCAATTCAAAGGAAGTCGCAGGAGGTCCGTCTTCAAACTCGAAGAAACAGCGGTAAATCCAGTGGTCATTGGGAATTTTTTGAAGCGCATCCTGGCCAAAAGTCCGACTCATTTCTTCCTCGAAGGACTTGGCAAAAAGACCGTCAATGTCATGATTGCAGTCGTCTACAAACACAAACCCACCCTGCTCGACATAGGTTTTGAAATTTTTCCGTTCTTCCTGAGAAAACTCCACCAACTTATGTCCACTGAGGTAGCAAAAAGGACTTTTAAAGATTTCCTCACTGCTGAGTTCGACGATCTTTTCCTTTTCATCCACCGGAATCGTAGTATACTCGACCAGGCTATTGAGAAGATTGGAAGGCATGCGCTGATCCGTATCCCAATTGCCGGAGTTGTACTTGAGGCGAGTGAAGAAGAAGGTTGAAGTTTTCAGTTGGCAGTCGCAGTTTACAGTGATCAGTTTACAGTTGGCAGTCGCAGTTTGCAGAGATTAGTCGAAGTGTGATCTGTCTAAATAGAAAATTTGCAGACACATTTGTAATGCTGAGCACTTTACCAACGAGAGTTGGGAAGTTCGAAGCTTTGTTAATTAAATAACAGTGGAATCACACTTCGAACTTCCAGACTCACGTCTGTAAGGTACTCAGGGTGACACACCCAACATTCGAGTAAATAATTATTTGAATAAATGATCAGTTAGCAGTATCAAAACTGCCAACTGACCACACAATACTGCCCACTGAATTAAACAGCGTCCGACAAACTGGTAAACGTAAAGTCTCGGATTTTCATCGGAGGGACCATATTCCCGCTGGTCCGTTCAGGTTTGCCCATTGCTTCAATGTTATTGAGCATGATGATTGGACTTTCGTTGAAGCGGAAGTTTTTCACCGGGAATTTGATTTTACCGTCTTCGATGTAGAAAGTACCGTCTCGGGTTAAGCCTGTATAGAGCAAAGTCTGCGGATCTACTGCCCGGATATACCAGAATCTAGTGACCAAAACTCCCCGTTCCGTATTTCGGATCATATCAGCTAATGATTGATCTCCACCCTCGAAAATAAATCCTTGAGGTCTAGGAACTGGTTGTACACCTTGCTTTTCTGCCCAATAGCGGGAATAGAACATGTTTTTAACGACACCGTTCTCTACCCAGGTGGTTTTCTCCAATGGAAAACCTTCGCCCGACCAAGGTGCCGATGGAATCTCAGGATGTGCCGGATCAGAATAGATGGTCACCCGCTCGTCGAATAGCTTTTCCCCGATTTTGGTTCCACCCCCCTTTTTGCTCAAGAAACTTCTTCCCTCGTCAGCACTTCGAGCATCCATACCTGAAGCAAGTAGTCTCAGCAAATCATTTGCAGCCATTGGCTCTAGGATCACTGTATATTTTCCAGGCTCAATCGCCTGTGCATTGACAGAGGCCATTGCTTTTTGCGCAGCGACATTGGTCACTTCACCTGCTTTGAGTAAGCCAGCATCGTTGAAGTCGCGACCTGCGTAGCCTGAACCTGTTCCATCAGCGGAACGAACAGTCACCGTGAAATCAACTGAAGTGCTTTGATTGTAGCCAAAAAGCCCTTTGCTGTTGCCAGTAGCCACAAATCCGGAGAAGTCCTCCAAATACCCTGCAGCAGTCAGATTGTTTTCTACACAGGGCTTGATGCTGTCCACTGCCAATTGAGCTCTATAATCGGGGTTGATGGAGTCGGTAGCCTTGGCAAAAGTCTTGGATGCACCATAGTTTTGAGGACCGAGCATCGGCATATATTCTGGATTTTCGGGAGCCAAGGCAGCTATTTCTTCTGCACGTGCCACTGCTCTTTTCAAAGACTCATCATCCAGTTCATTGATGCTGGTAGAGCCTGATTTTTTTCCATATACAGAAGTGATGCTGAGACTGATCTCATTCGTTTCACCGCTGGTATTTACTGTATTTCTAGCGTAGCGAATATTGCCTGTGCGTCCACCACGGATCGAAACCTCGGTTTCATCGGCTTTTGCATAGGACAAAACTTTATCAATAATCGCTTTAGCCTCTTCTTGAGTTAGTATAGCCATAGTAATGATGTTCAGAATTAAATGTTTCTACCTGTATTGATGACATTGACTCCGTCGAAACGGGTAGTTGGGCTACCGTGAGAAACTGCGGAAACCTGAGATGGCTGACCTTTTCCGTCAAAGAAAGACCCAAACAATCGGTAGTCGTCTTTGTCACAAACAGCTGAGCAGCTGTTCCAAAATTCCTGAGTATTGGACTGATAGGCCACGTCTTCGAGCATTCCGGCGATTTCTCCGTTTTTGATTTCGTAGAAAAGCTGACCACCAAATTGGAAATTATACCGCTGCTGATCGATAGAATATGAACCACGACCGATGATGTAGATTCCTTTTTCGATGTCTTTGATCATGTCGTGTGGACTCATTTTCTCTTCGCCTGGTTTCAGAGAAACGTTTGGCATACGCTGAAACTGAACCGAAGACCAATTGTCTGCAAAGCAGCAACCGTGCGATTCTTTCTCGTCGATGATTTTAGCCTGATCACGGATCGCCTGGTAATTCACTAAGACACCATTCTTAATCAAATCCCACTCTTTGGCTTTCACACCTTCATCATCCCAACCCACGTTTCCAAGGGAATTTGGCTGGATTTTGTCAGCGACAATGTTGACCTTGTCCGAACCGTATTTGAAATCACCTGATTTCCATTTGTCCAAAGTGGCAAAGCTGGTACCTGCATAATTCGCTTCGTAGCCCAACACGCGGTCGAGCTCAAGCGGGTGACCTACTGACTCGTGAATGGTCAATCCCAAGTGATCAGGATCCAGCATCAAGTCATATTTGCCTGGAAGAACAGACTTGGCAGTCAGTTTTTCTTTGGCATGTTTCGCAGCAGCGACAGCGTCTTCGACCATATCATAGCTATTTTTATAGCTATTGAATCCGGCTGGATTCATGAATTTTTCAGATGCGATTCCATCTAAGTATTCATATCCCATACCCATGGGAGCACTGAGCGCCTGACGGGAGCGGAATACTCCCTCTTGTCTGTTGACGGCCGTGACGGTAAAGTTTGGCCAGATCCTGTGAATGTCCTGATCAATGTATGAACCATCGGTGGATGCAAAATACTTCTGCTCGTTGACCATAAATAAGGCCGAATTGACAAAGGCCGCACCGTTATCCAAGGCGGCATTATTCACAGAAAGCAATAGGTCAATTTTGTCTTTGACCGGCACTTCCATGGCATTTTTCTTGATCGGCGTCTTCCAGCTCACCTCGCCGTACGACTCCACAGGAGCTAGGACTACTGGCTCGCTTTGTAATTTGGAATTGGCCTTGGCGATTGCTACGGCAGTCTCCGCGCATTTTTTGATCCCATCAGGAGTCACGTCGGAAGTAGCGGAAAAGCCCCAGGTACCGTTGGCAATGACACGGATACCTACGCCAAAGGACTCTGCATTGGTGATTCCCTGCACATTTTTCTCTCGGGTGAAAAGAAACTGCTGCAGGTAACGACCGATTCTTACATCGGTGTAAGTGGCACCAAGGGATTTGGTCGTATTTAGTGCCACATCCGCAAGGAGTTTTTTGGCGGCGGCATCCATCCCCGGCATGAGCAAGTGCTCAGCAGAGACAGGCTGACTAAAGGCAACCAGACCGGGAGTCATCATCGCTCCCAATCCAAGCCCTGAAAGGTGGATAAAATCTCTTCTGTTCAATGGATCGCTTGTTTAATGGTTAGTTTATTTTCTATATGCTTTAAATGTAATCCTATTCTTCACGGGATTCAATGGGATTGTTACAATGGTGGTAAATGGGTTTAATTGGTGGGGAAAATTCAGTTTGAATCGATAAAACACCGAATCTTGGTTTTCAGAATTTGCAAAACCGGACATTTTTGGATCATTTTCTCCGGGCCTAGGTTAATTGAACCAAAAAACTGTCAAAAGCCTATCAGTCTAAATTAAAAGACCAAAAACTACCTCCCAAACTAAAAGAGTTGAACTGGACTTGGGTTGAATTCGTTGGAAAAGTTCTGGTTTGAGAACATCTCATGCATTTTTAATACCTAATTGTACTACCATGGAAATCAGATTATCTGAAAAAGAACTTCAATTTTTTATAGAAAAAAACGGTGAATCGGAAGTGAAATTTGAAATTACGGGGCTCGATGAATTTCTCGTCCATCATCCCAAGGCCACAGTATCCTGTAGGCTTTTGGAATATACGGCACGAACTTTTGTGATTGGGTATGACTTGGGGTTTTGGAAAAATCTGGCGGTAAACTGGTTTGTCAAACTGGAAAAAGAAGGAATAATCTGGGATAAAAAGCAGAAGCGATTTGAAATCGATCCATTTTCGTTTCTTCCTGAGAAAGAAAAGATAGCCACTCAGGAATTTACAATTGAGAAATTATCCTTGGAACCTGGAATGATGGTGGTGCGATTGGGGATTATTCCAAGCTAAAATGAAAAAACCCTCCAAATCTCTTCGGAGGGCTCGTAAATCGTGAATCTAAATTCGTAAATCCTTACACTTTCGGCACATTCCAGCCATTATGATAATTGGCTTTCATCAGCTGATTGGCTTCTGAGTCGGTGAACATATTTTTCCCCGCATCCCAGTAAACTTTCTTTCCAGTCTTGTAAGCAATATTTCCCATTTGGGCGTTGATCGCTGCTACCGAACCGGTTTGAATCGCGCATTTAAGCAGTTTCGGATCATTGGCAGTCATCGCTTCCACGAAGTTGACCGCATGGAGATCCAAAGCAGACGGACCTTGAGGTCGAGTGTGAGGTACCTCTTCCACTTTTGGTTTACGCTGTCCATCCACATTTTCGGTTTCTGGGATTACTTTCCAGCCACCTCGATTGACAACCAAAGTGGAATTGTTTCCAATGAAAGCTATACCTTCTGTAGCTCCGTAGTTTCCTCCATCGATGCCAGTTGCATGTTCCCAAAGCATATTGAAGCCTTCGTATTCATACACCGTCTGAAGCGTGTCCGGAGTTTCAGATGCATCATCCGGATAAGCAAATTTTCCACCGGAAGCCATTACTGATTTGGGAGCACTTACGCCCATAGCAAAAAGCGCAATATCAATCTCATGGACTCCCCAATCGGTCATCAATCCCCCTGCATAATCCCAGAACCATCGGAAATTGAAATGGAATCGGTTGGCATTAAATTCTCTCTTTGGAGCCGGACCTAGCCACATGTCGTAGTCGACACCAGCCGGAGCAGGACCATTTGGCACGACCGGAACCGGCTTCATCCAACCTTGATACGCCCAGCATTTCACCAGACGAATTTGTCCCAGCTTTCCTGATTTGACATATTGAATGGCTTCGTCATATTGCGAACCTGATCGCTGCCACTGCCCTACTTGAACTACTTTTCCATAGCGCTCCTGAGCTTTTACCATGATTTGGCACTCTTCGATGGTATTGGCAATGGGCTTCTCTACATAGACGTGTTTGCCTGCGGAAACTGCATCTACCATATTCAGGCAGTGCCAGTGATCCGGCGTACCGATGATGACCACATCGATATCCTTGTCTTCGAGCAGTTTACGGTAATCCTTGTATTGCTTAGGACGTGTACCTCTGAGTTTGAAAACATCTTCTGTTCGCTGGTCCAGTACACTTTGGTCCACGTCGGCCAAAGCGACACAGTTGACCTGAGGGATTTTAAGGTGGGCGTTCATGTTAGACCAGCCCATCCCTTTGCATCCGATGAGACCGTAATTGATTTGGTCATTAGGGCCGATGCTGCGTGTAAATCTTCCAAAATCAGCTGCAGTAAGCACACTCGGCATGCTCAGCCCAGCCCCTAGGAGCATGGTGTTTTGTATAAATCGTCTTCTGGATGTCATGAGTTGTTATGGGTTAAATGTTGTAGAACTTATACGAGTTACGATTTTAGAATTACGATTTACGAGGTATAAAAGAGCATCAAACCCAAATTACCCGATTAAACTCTTTCTTTTTTCTCACAAAAGTTTGATTTGGAGAAAGAGCTTGACTCAGCTAAAGACCTCGTAAATCGTAATTCGTACTTCGTAAATCAAAGCGGTCTGACCCAAATATTTCTGAATCTTACCGGATTGCCGTGATCTTGCAGTTTGATCGGCAATTCCTCAGGATGCGCTTTGTAGTTGGGGATACCAATGTACTCGGTAGGACCTTTGAGGATCACATTATTTTGTACCAAAACTCCATTGATCAATACGGTAACCGTAGCTGGAGAAGTGACCATTCCATTTTTGTCAAAACGGGGAGCTTTGAAAATTATGTCGTAGTAATTCCACTCACCTGGAGCTCTCAGTGGATTCACCAATGGAGGATGTTGCTTGTAGATACTTCCGGCTTGTCCATTGGTATAGGTTTTACTTTCGTAGGAATCCAAAACCTGAACCTCATACATGCCCATTAGGAAAAACCCTGAATTTCCACGTCCCTGACCTTCACCCACGATCTCCGTTGGAGCAGACCATTCCACGTGGTATTGCGCATCACCAAACGCAAGCTTGGACTGGATGTCACCTTTTCCTTTGGCTACGACCAATTCCCCGTTTTCAATAGTCCACTCAGCAGGTCCATTGCCTTCTTTTGCACTTACGAAACCATTCAGGCTTGTCCCATCGAACAATACAATTGCATCAGATGGAGGTGCAGTGTTGTTTGCGCCAGGAGTGACCTTTGGTGGTACAGGGGTATAAAACTCGGTTGCTTGTGGCGGTAATTTTGGAGGAGTTTGCTCTTGCGCCAGTGTCAGGGAACTTATGGAAAGTCCGAGCGTCAAAAAAGATGCGATACATAATGGCTTGTTCATACAATAGAATATTTTAGGGATGGATTGTTAACCCGATAAATTACAGGAAAAAAGCCGTGAATAGGAAAGCCGCTGATGGATTTTTGCTGGAAATGATACTTTCCTTTTATACTTTTCACAAAATTACCAACCATGAAAAAAAACTTACTCTACCTGATTTTCACCCTTTTTCTGAGCAATCTTGCGGTAGCTCAGGAAGAATACTATTTTCCTGGGGAGAAATTCGATCCCTCCATTCCCTCACCTTCACAGTTTCTGGGATATCCTATCGGTGACTGGCATACGCGGTACGATCTGATTGTAAAGTACTTCGAAAAGCTGGACCAAATCAGTCCAATGGCCCAACTTCAAACCATAGGCTATACCCACGAGCATCGACCGAAAGTCATTCTGACCATAGCTTCGGCAGCAAACATGGGCAATTTGGAGCAAATCAGACAAAAACAAATCCAACTCGCAGATCCTAGCCAACCCAAACCTGATGTGAATGCTATGCCGTCTATCGTTCATCTGGGCTATGGAGTTCATGGCAATGAACCTTCCTCAGCAGAGGCTGCAATGCTGACAGCCTATTGGATCATGGCTAGTCAATCGGACTTGGCAAAGAACCTTCGTGAAAATATGGTCGTCCATATCGACCCTACACTTAATCCTGACGGTCGCGATCGTCACAGTCTTTGGGCAAATTCAAACAAAGGCTTCCCACCTGTCGCGGATCCATTGGATCGGGAACATAATGAGGCTTGGCCAGGAGGCAGAACGAATCATTATTGGTTTGATTTGAATCGGGATTGGTTGCCATTGGCTCATCCCGAATCCCGTGTCAAAGTGGACTGGTATCATCAATGGTATCCAAACGTGACTACAGATTTTCATGAAATGGGGACCAACAGTACGTATTTCTTTGAGCCGACTAAACCCTTTGGTTCCGAAAATCCGGTTGTTCCAAGAAAAAACTACGACGACATCAATCCTCGATTTGCGAAATACTTTGCGAAATACATGGACGAAATCGGAAGCTTGTATTGGACCAAAGAGGTCTTTGACAATAGCTATCCCGGCTATGGATCAACCTATCCTGACATTCATGGAGGTTTAGGCCTTGTTTTTGAAACGGCTAGCTCCAGAGGACATGTGCAAAGTAGTCAGCGGGGTGACATCACTTTTGCTTTCACCATTCGAAACCATGTGGTCAACTCCTTGGCGACCATGGAAGCGGCTTTGGATAATCGAGTTTACATGCATGATTATTTGCGTGAGTTCTTTGAAAGTGCAGTGGCAGAAGGAGGAAAAGACGCTGCAAAAAGCTATGTTTTTGGGGATGAATATGACGAAAGCCGAAACAGGCTTTTTGTACAGTTTCTACTTGACCATAAGATCAAGGTCTATGAAAACTCAGCAGATTTGACTTTAGCTGGTCAGACTTTCAAAAAGGGCAAATCTTGGATCGTACCAACGAATCAGCAGCAGTATAGAATGGTGCGAACCATGTTTGAGTACGAAAAAGAGTTTGCTGATTCGGTCTTTTATGATGCCTCAGCTTGGACGATGGCCGCAGCGTATGGGATGCCATTTTCGACTGCTGCTGCGGCAAAAGCCGGAACTATAGTCTCTGAAGTGTCAGCTCCAAAATTCACTTTCCCGGAAGGAAAAGCATACGCTTATCTGATAGATTGGTCAGATTATTATGCCCCTAAAATGCTTTTTGAAATGCAAAAGGCCGGAATCCATGTGGAAGCAGTACATCGAGCATTCTCTTCCCAAACTCAGGAAGGAAAAGTGGATTTCCCTGCGGGTACACTGATGATCCCGATGGGCTTTCAAAAATTGAAAGCAGAGGAAGTTACTGCTAAACTCAAAGAACTGGCGGCCAAAACAGGACAGAAAGTATATTCCGTTCAAACAGGCCTAAACCTGGCAGGCATTGATTTGGGATCAAATCTGGTATCAGCGCTCCAAATCCCAAAAGTCCTGATGCTAGTCGGGCCCGGAGTAAATTCCAATGAGGCAGGTGAAATCTGGAATCTAATGGATCAACACCTGAGAATGCCGATGACCAAGCTGAATCTGGATCAATTTGGTCGGGTGAACCTTCATGATTACACCACCTTGATCTTGCCTTCGGGAAATTACAATTCGATTTCTGAAGGGCAGGTAAATCATCTGAAAGACTGGATCAGCCGTGGTGGAACAGTAATCGCAATGAAAAGCGCCTCACTTTGGCTCAATCAAAAAGGAATCACCAAAGAGGAAGCAGTCAAACTGGAGGATGAGAAAGATCCTGCTGTCTTGCCTTTTTCTACCAGAAATGATTTTGAAGGAGCAAAAGAGGTCGGAGGCAGTATCTATCTGGCTGAGTTGGACTTAACGCATCCAATAGCTTATGGCTATCATCGCAAAACTCTCCCTGTCTATCGTAACACAGATATTTTTATCAAGCCTTCTTCTGACAAATATTTGACACCAATTAAGTATTCTCCTAATCCTCACTTGGGTGGATATATCTCCAAAACCAACCTGGAAAAGCTGAAGCAAAGTGCTGGTGTTGTGATTTCAGCTTCCGGACAAGGTAGAGTCGTCCATTTCTTCGACAGTCCAAACTTCCGAGGCACATGGTTTGGCACTAACAAACTGTTTTTGAATGCCATTTTCCATGGGGATAAAATGGATTGAGGAATTTCAAGTTTGAGATTTGAAAGTTAAAAAAAAAGCCGCTGAGCGTATGTTCAGCGGCTTTTTATTGATCATGACTCTTGACTAAAGTTTGAACTGGATCGGCAATCTCATTTGTACTGCAACTGCCTTCCCATCTATTTTTCCCGGAGTCCAAGTTCCACTTTCCTTCACCAGTCTAGTGGCTTCCTGGTCGCAACCACCTCCGATCCCCCTGAGAATAACCACATCATTGACACTTCCATCTTCCCCCACAACAAATGAAACCGCAACTAATCCTTCGATTCCCTTTTCTTTAGCGAGTTCCGGATACTTCAGATTTTCCTGAAAGTATTGGATAAATGACTCCATACTGCCACCTGGAGGTTTTGGCATGTCAGGAACTACCTGATAGACACCCTCTGTCTTTGACATGGTAACTTGTGCTTCTGTCTTGGCGATCAGGCCAAAAAAGAGGGTCAATGATAGCGTGAAAATCAATTTTGTTTTCATGATTAGATGGTATTATAGTTGTTGGAGTTGGTTTAATTTGAGGGAGTTAACTTAACTTGAATCGGACGGGAAGTTTCATCCGTGAATTAACAACTTTTCCATTTTCCATTGCAGGGGTCCAATCTGGAGAGTTTTTCACCACTTCAAGTGCAGCTTCATCCGCACCACCACCTATTCCTCTCACCAATTCTACATTGGAGACAGAACCATCTGAATTGACTACAAACATCAAAATGACAGTTCCTTCAATACCGAGGCTTTTGGCATCTTCTGGGTAAATTAAATTTTCCGTCAAGTAGGTATTCCAGCCTTGCATTCCATCAGGTGGAACTGGCATTACTTCGGTCACATCAAAGATCTCCTTACCATCCTTTCCTACATTATTGATCCTTGCAGTTATATCAGTTGGCCCCATGCTTTGC
Organism: Algoriphagus litoralis; assembly: GCF_003259255.1. Taxonomy (GTDB): domain Bacteria; phylum Bacteroidota; class Bacteroidia; order Cytophagales; family Cyclobacteriaceae; genus Algoriphagus; species Algoriphagus litoralis. Next base: position 248,786 of record NZ_QGOL01000009.1, on the reverse strand, counting down.
TTGGCTTCTACTTGTGTTGGTCCTTCTATTTCAGGTTCAGTTGCAATGTCACATGAGAAGGTTAAAAGGCCCAAGAAACACAAAGGAATCCATGCTATTTTACTGTTTTTCAATAAGTTAATCTTCATGATTTCTAGGATTTATTGGTTAAAGTTTAAAATGAATTTTCCAGCCTTTGGATGTAATCCAATGAAACTGAGAAAACATTAAATTGAAATTGATTTACTTGGGTTTAATCGGCTTGATACCCTACCACAACCACATGTTTGCCGAATCGATCAGCAATTGCTTTTTCCTCTCGTTGATTTAGCGTGGCTATTCCTGAGTCTTTAGCGATTACAAAGCGAATAGGCAAACTTATTTGAGTTACTACAGCCTGTTCATCTTTTTTACCAGGATTCCACTTAGGACCTTCAGCTATGATTCTGACAGCTTCCTGATCACACTCCCCTCCAATACCTCGGATCACTTCGATATTTGCCACAGATCCATCCTCCAGGACTTTGAAACCTACAATTACAGTCCCTTGCGTTTTTGCATTTCTAGCGCTTTTGGGATAGGTAAGATTTTTTGCCATGTATTTCTTCCATTCATCTACTCCATTAGTAGGTATTGGAAATTGATCGATTTGATTGTGGACCATGTAGCCATCTTCAGAAACTTGGTACTGCGGTTCCCGAGTTTTCGCCTCAGTTTCCAGCGTGATTTGAAAGTTTTTCTTTTTTCCTACAGGAACTTCTTCCGACTTCATATCAACAAAACTGACCACTAAAACCGAGGACTCAGAAGGCACTGTCAAGTTAAAATTCCCTTCCAGATCAGTCGCTGTACCAGAAGTTGTGCCTTTGATTAAAATAGCCGCGCCTTTCACAATTTTGCCATTCTGATCTACTACGCTTCCACTGATTTTGATTCCTTCATTACTTTTTTGTGCAAAAGATTCATTTTGAATGAACATGGAGATGAAGAGAATCAAAATTAAAAAGGCTGTATTTTTTGGGTTTGTCTGTTTCATAGATAATCGGTTTAGTTATAAAATTGACTTTTCAACTCATACTACATTCAATCGATGGAGGGAACATAGCCTATCACAGCCAATTCCTGCAAAAGACCTGATGGATCGTAGTTTTTATCCTTCAGTGAATTCACCGTGAGGGTAGATTTGGATTCGCCAAACTTTTCAAGTTGGAAGCGAATGGGCAATCTCATACGGGTGATGACTTCTCTACCTCTTTGCTTTCCTGGAATCCAATTGGGTGAACTTTGAACCACTCTGATCGCTTCTTCGTCTGCTCCTCCCCCGATTCCTCTCAGAATTTCTACATTATGGATAGAGCCATCTTGATGAATCTCAAACACCACAATCACGGTTCCCTCAATTCCCTTTTCTCTGGCCTCAAGCGGATAACTTAGATTGGATGCCAGATAAGTATTCCACCCTTCCATTCCACCTTGAGGGTTGGGCTGTACTTCTACTATATCAAAAACCTGATCAGGACTTTGGAACGTATTGACTGGATTTTCAAAGGGTATTACTAGGGTTTCAGGAAAATCATCCAATCGCGCCATATCCGGTTCCATTTCTTCTTTTTCACAGGAGAAAACAAAAAGCAACAGCCCAATAACAGGGATCAAGGTCAAAAAACGCAACCGTTGCATCGGAGAAGATTTTGATTTCCCCATCATGATGATCCGCTTTTTGGTCTGAAATTGATTGAAGTTATTCATAAACTGCCAACCCGGTTTAGCTGTAATCAACTTCAGGAGGAGTGTGGCGTATTCTCGAGGAGCAAAGGAGTAGGTGACTCCCTGATCCGCCTGATATTCATGGATTTCTCGCAGCGATCGCTCAAAACTATAGATCAACGGATTAAACCAAAAAAGTACTTTTGCAAAGTTCACCAGCAACAGATCCCAACTGTGACGTAGTCTGACATGCATGGATTCATGGAGAATGATTTGTTTTTGCTCAGAACTTTCAGGATTGAAGTCAGGCATGAGAATGTACTCAAAGAATGATGCAGGGACAAAATCCGGATGAATGGCAATGAAATGCTTGTTGTGATAGATTTTTTGAGCCTTTCCGATCTGCCTTTGGGAAATGATAAATCCAAGGATCAACCGAGCTGCTGTAAATGCCGCTCCGATCAAGTATCCCCATACAATTACCATAGTCCAAGAAAAGGTGCTTGTTTGGTCTTGATTCACATCATCTCCTACCAGAAATACTGGTAGGGTCATTTCTGTAACCTCTGGAGCTAAACCGAAAAAATCCAATTCGAGCAATGGAATCAAACCCGAAAGAATTAGAAGGCTGAGAAGGATTGACCTATTCCAGGAGAAAAAGGTCAATCCACTCAACAGAACTCTGTAGATCACCAAGGAGATCCCTAAGCAAATAGAAACCTCAACTAGATAAATCAGCAGCGAGTTCATTACTTCTTGGAGTTATCCATCTTGTCAATCATCTGCTGAAGGTCCTTCACTTCCTTATCGGAAATGTTTTTTTCCTTGACCATAAAGGACAGGAAGTTCCCAACGGAGCCCCCAAAGAAATGGGTGACTAGCCGATTGAAACTCTTTTTGCTGTAGTCTTCTTGATTGACTGCTGGTTTGTAAATGTTTACTGTACCATACATCCTATGGGTGAGATATCCTTTTCGCTCAATGTTTTTGATAGTTGAGGCTAAGGTGGTGTAGGGTGGCTTTGGATCCGGCAATTGATCCAATACATCTCTGATCAACAATTCTCCCTGATTCCAGAAGATTGACATGATCTGCTCTTCGTTTTGGTTAAGTTCTTCCATAGCTGTAAGGTAAAAAAGTAAAACCTATTTTCCTACGTTTTTATCGTAGTAGTACGAGTATAATTTATTTCTTTTCCGATGCAACCTAATTTCAGGACAATTCATCCTAAGAAAAAACCAAATTCAAGGTTTGACGACAATGGATCTCACTCAAAAAAAATCGATCATTTTATATTTTTTCTTCATTTTGATCGCGGTATTAGGAATACTTTGGGGAAATTATTGGGTAGACCCCTATCCATTTCTGAGGGTGTGGGATTGGACCTCGATTATAATTTTACTAATAGCCTTACCATTTTTACCACTGCAAAGGCCTGCTGAAATTCCTGAATTTTGGGAAAGAAACCTTCCTACCCGAAGCAAAATCTGGACACCTGTCTTGATTGGAATCGGATTTGGAATCTTGGATGTCATTATCATTAAAGGAATACTACACCCTCAGCCTTATTCCGAATTACCTCCTTTCCTTCAACCATTCCCCTACTCCCTATTTCTGTATTTCTCAGGAGCACTCGAAATAGAACTTTTTTACAGACTCATCCCGATAGTCCTGGTGCTTTATATATTTTCAAGGATAAAAAATGGCAATTACCAAAATCAAGCCTTTTGGATCATCGCTATTTTAACTGCCATTCGGGAGCCTCTGGAGCAGCTGCCCGGAGGGGAATGGTGGTTTGTTACTTATGCCTTGATTTCAGGTTTCGCTATGAATTTTTTGCAGGCAATCTATTTTAAGCAAGCAGGATTCATCGCCACGCTCAGCCTTAGATTAGGGCATTACTTGATTTGGCATATTCTGCTTGGGATATATGTAGAGGCTTGGGAGCTCAGTCGGTTTTGAGTGATTCTTTCACTTTTTGGAAAATCAGAAAAAGTTCGGCCCCGATCTGATGGGAGCGCTCAGTATACATTTTCTCCTCCAACGCTTTTCCATCAAATGCTTTGGGATCCTCAAAACGCAAAGGAAATCGCCTCTCTGCGCCAGGAATAAAAGGACAATTCTCATCGGCATGATCACAAGTCATCACAGCAGAAAATCCACGATTGGGATTAATGGGATCGTCGTAGAGTTTGGAAAAAGTAACAATAGGTTCGGATTCTTCACCATGAAAAACAAAGTAGATAGGATTTTCATCTCCTTTTTGTACGACTTTAAACCCATCTCTTCGGATGGCAGCCACGGCTCGTTCATTGAAAGCTGTCACCTCTACTCCACCGGAGTAGCAATATGCCTCAATCCCATGATAATCCGCTGCAGTTTGCGCCCAGATCTGAGAAAACTGACTCCGTCGGCTATTGTGTGTACAGATAAAATTGAGTCTGATCTCTTCTTTTACCCTTATTTTTTCCAAAATGTAAGCAACAAATTCTTCGATTATTGGAAATCGATCGGCTGGAATTTGGGAAATCGGGAGTTCGAAAATGGTGTTTTGCACGGATGGAAAAAAAGAATTCTTCATGGTAAGTATTTTAACAACATCCGGAGTTTGGTGAACAGCCATCTGCAGCTACTACTTTTAGATCCGACATCTTGAGTCTAGGTTTTTGGTCTGGGATTCCGCATTTTTCCTTTGCAAGGCAATCAGTCATGGTTCGCGTCAAGGCAAAAGCTTCTCCGGTAAACTCAAGCCCATATTTACCGATGGTATCGCCTTGATATTCCACTTCTACCTCCAAATCCTCCAACCCAAGAACTTTTTCAGAAAGCTGAATGATGTCCAGTAATTTTTTAGCTCCCAGCCTATGGTCATAATCACCGTCTTCCCACAGCTGAAAATTGATTGATTTTTCATCCCGAAGAGTCCCGCCGCAGTCAATGAATCGCTTGGTTACTTGACCGATTTCAGTAATGTGAAAATGAGCCGGAACAGCCGAGCCATCGGGCAATAAAAAAGTCAATTCGCTCAAAAGAGGTAGTTTGGATTTAATTTCTGATAATTTCATAAAGTATGTTTTAGAGTACGGGTACGATAGCTGATTTCAATTTTTTTAACAACAGGTATCCGATTCACAGGAATTATTGAATTCATCAAAAAGACCGTTAAAAAGCCCCTGAACTTGCTCCCACTTTTCGGAATGGATACAGTAGCTTACAGAAACTCCCTCAATAGAACCCTTGATCAAGCCAATTTCCTTTAGTTCTCTCAGGTGCTGAGATATGGTGGCTTGAGCTAAGCCGAGCTCCTGTACCAAGGTGCCGTTGATGCATTTTTTGCTTCTGAGCAAATACTGAAGAATTGCAATTCGGGCTGGATGTGCAAGTGCTTTTGCCAGAGTTGCCAATTCATTTTGGTCAGCTGTAAATAAATCTGTTTTAGTGATTCCCATAGTTACATTGCAATATTACGATGAATAAAAATTAAAGAACAATGGTTATCCATTTTTCTATAAAAAATTTTCACTTAATCGTATTTGGCTTGAATCACCAGCGATCTGGAAAGTACTGGAGTAACGGCAAAGTATCCCAAAACCTCAGGATTTCCAGAAACCACACGAATGTTGGTATCTGGATTTTGCGGAGGAGGGCTGAATAGTCCACCGTCACTGAAAAGAAGATTGACCAGTTGATTGAGGTAATCAAATGCATCCCGATTCAACCGGAAAAGCTCTAGACGTACGCGATCTTTTTCCTCAAAAGTGTATCCTAGCTCAAGGCCTTCTTCAAAAAATGTCAATCCAAAAGTGTCGTCAAACAAGAGGTAATCCTCACGCTGATTTTTAAGCGTGTCATTTTCGATGACACGAATCCGATAATTATTATCCTCCTCAAATGGGATTCGTCCGTATACTTTGATGTAATAGCCCTCATCCCGAAAAAGACGTTCCTCTTCAAATCTCCAAGTGACACTGTCTACAATGGGAGGTTCAAGCATCAGGCCATCGGACACATAGACATTTTCACCCCATCTGATATTCAATTGATACCTTTCACCTATCACAGCCTTATCCAAAGGATTTTGGGGTTTATAAGATTTAGTGCCTGACAAATAGACAAAGGGAATAACTTTATCAGTTCCCGGACTGGTAATGAACACCTCTGCATCAGTAACTACCACCACTTCAGTAGAGTCATAGTAATCTTTAGACAAGGTGAATTTGACTTCATTATAGATCCCTTGATCAGTCCAAAATCCCTCAATGGTAGGAACCAATTCGGACTTGGTACCCAATGGCAAGGTCACTTCTTCTTGGCAAGACCAGGTAAAAACTGCGAGCAATATCCACACAAACCTGTGCATCAGAATTGGAAATTATAGGTGATCGAAGGAAGAAATGTAAACAGATAAGTCATTACGACTCCAGGTCTTGAAGAGAAAATCTCCCCATCTGAACCTGCGTCAAACGTGATGTCATCATTGTAAATCTGTCGAAATTCATACGCAAACGGATTTTTTCTGCCGTAAAGGTTATATATGCTAAAGTTCCAGCTTCCGCGCCATTTTCGGCCTTTATCAGCGTTTTTCCAGGTTACGGAAGCATCCATCCGATGATAGTCTGGAAACCTGTCCAAGTTCCTGAATTCCGAATAAAGCGGTACAGACTGATTGTCCACGAGATAAGACCCAACCGGGTAGGATACTGCTTGGCCAGTGGTATGTACAAATGTCAACCCGGCAGACCAACTGGATGAAAACTCGTGGTTCAATACCAATGTAACATCATGTGGTCGATCAAATCGTGGATTATAGGGTTCATTTTTGCTTACCCCTTCGATTTCTCTCCAAGCACGAGACCAGGTATAGGCAAGCCAACCTGTAGTTTTTCCGATATTTTTCCTGAGCAAAAATTCTGTTCCATAAGCCCATCCCCTTCCGGCCAGTAGTTCTGTTTCCACCTGGTCAGTAAACAGGACTTGGGCCCCATTTCGCAAGTCAATGACATTATCCAGATCTTTATAATATCCTTCAATAGACAATTCCCAACGATTTTGATCAAAGTTGTGAAAAAGCCCCAAAGAGATTTGATCACTTTTGACAGGCGCTATATACCTTCCAGAAAGAATCCATCGGTCAATAGGCAAGCCGGCAGAGCTATTTGAAGCAATTTGGATGTATTGGAAATTGCGGTTGTAGGCAGTTTTGATTGAAAAAAGATCGTTTACTCGATAACGGAAAGCGATTCTGGGTTCGAGCCCTTGATAAAATTGCATGTTTTCCAACGTGCCATAATTCAAGGAATCAATAATTTCTACCTCAGGACCTGGCAGTCCGTCTTCATAGAGGTAATCCACTCCCTTTCCAACCTGATTAAACAAGCCCCATCGCAAACCCGCCTCGGCACTAAGCTTGGGCGAAAACTCATAATTTCCGCTGACAAAAATATTGTTCAATAGACCATTTTTAGGATTGGTCACAATCGATTCTATTGCACTACCTGGAGAAGGATCCAGATCGATAGGTGCAAAATTGTAATATTGGGAATGAATGCCCCAGTTCAACTGCGTTTGGTCATCTGGCAGAAATGTCCAAACTGCCTTGAGCCCTGATTCGGATAGTTTGTTGCTCCACTCGAATCCCGTCTCAGGATCGTCGAATTCTACGCTGTAGTTGTATCTGGAATGGTATCCTTGGAGATCAAAATAATACTTCTCTGAACTCACCCGATTCCAATTCACAGCAGTCACCCAATTGGTCCAACCCAAGCCAAAAGCTTCGTCGAGTCCCAAAAAGTCACTCCCTTCGTAGGAAGAGATAGAAATCTTGTCCCGGTCGCCAAGTATAAATGAAACCTTCCCGCTCAAGTCATGGAAATTGAGTTTGTTATTTCGGATCGCCTCATCCGAGGAAAGTCCTAAGAAAATGTCTGCGTAGGTCCTCCTGCCACTTAGGATAAAGGTCGAATTTTTTCCAAAAAGCGGTCCATCGATTGTCAATCTGGATGAAATACTGCCAATCCCTCCTTCCCCTCTGATTTGCTGGTTATTGCCTTCTCTGAGCGAAACGTCGATCAGCGATGCGGCCCTCCCTCCAAAAGAAGCAGGCATATTACCCTTGTACAGATCCACACTTTTCAGTCCATCTGGATTAAATACAGAGAATATTCCAAAAAAGTGAGAAGCATTGTAAACAGGAGCTCCGTCTAATTGAACCAAGTTTTGATCAGCAGAACCTCCCCGCACAAACAGACCCGTAGTGCCCTCACCTGCAGTCTGTACACCGGGCAAAAGCTGTAGGCTCCGGAATAAATCTACCTCACCAAAAAGCGCTGGGATATTTTTAATGGTTTCAATGGGGACAGTGGACTTTCCCATCTCCAAATTCTTCAGTTGTTCATCTGGCTTTCGCTCTTGAATTATGATTTCATCAAGAGACATTTCCTCTGGTTTAAGAAAAAATCGGATCGGCCTCTCCGCATCCTTTGGATTAATCACTCGGATAGAGCGCTCAAATCCTACATAAGAAATGATCAGGCGGTTGGGTAGATCTACCAGCTCCAGTTCAAATTTTCCATTCAAATCTGTCACTACTCCAGATTCGCTTTTCCCTTCCCAGTAGACATTCGCACCAATCAATGGCTCCGAATTACTCACATCCATTACTTCACCAGAAATTATTTTTGGATCTTGAGAAAAAGCTTGAACAGAAAGACCGGTGATAAAAAACAGCGTCAGAACTCTGAAAAGGGACATGTAGCAGAAATTGAATCGGAATATGTAAGGCGAACGGCCTCACAAAATTAATGTTTGTTAATTCTGGTAAAAGTTTCGACTACTATTCACCTTCTACAGAATCCTGGGTTTCAATTTAGGTTTAATTTCCTAATTTCAGGCCATGATTTGGGCATACCCTGACATCAGACTCACCCTTCTTCTTTCGGGAGTCTTTGTACTTCTTTATATACTTTACCTGACACGCTTTTGGTCCATCAACCGTCGGTTGAAAGTGGAGAAGCAGCGGCTATTCACCAAATGCATCATCCGTACAGCCTATTTTGCGCTGTTCCTTATCGCATTTGCCGGGCCATCTATTGGCAATTCTTTTAAAGAAGTAAAGGAAGAAGGCAAAGATATATTCATTGCAGTCGACCTTTCCCAGTCTATGAATGCTACTGATATTGGTCCCAGCCGCCTACAGCGTATCAAATTTGAGCTTAAAAATCTGATTAAAAGTTTTCCCTCTGACCGAATCGGACTTATCATATTCAGTTCTGAAGCATTTATGCAGTGCCCATTGACTTTTGATCAGGCAGTTATCCAACTTTATATCGATGGATTAAATACTGGCTTGGTACCAAACGCCGGCACTGATTTGACCGCTCCCTTGAGGATGGCGCTCGACAGGTTCTTAAAAGATGAAAGTCAGGAAGTCAAAGCGAAATCAGTGATCCTAATCTCCGATGGAGAAAATTTTGGAGATGATCTCGAAGGAATCGTTGCAGACCTAGCTGATAATAACATCAAAGTGTTTTCGCTTGGAATAGGTACCGAAAATGGAAGCCAAATCCCAAGAGGGAATGGAATGGTGATTGATCCTGCAACAGGCGAACCTGCCATCTCAAAACTTGAATCAAACTCTCTCCGACTAGCGGCGTCTGAGACCTCAGGGGATTATTTTGAAATCTCAAATGAATCGCAGCAGATTGGGGATCTGATCGCTACCATTGATCGCCTCGAAGGCGGAGTAGCCAATACCCGAATGGTCGAAGCAAGCTCCAATAAGTACTTCTATTTTCTTTTGGCAGCATTGGGATTAGCCCTATTGGATATGATTTTACCCATCAAAACAATCAAACTCTGATGAGCTATAGCAAGTGGATTTTGACGGTATTTTTGATAATTCCCAGTTCATGGACTCGTGTGAGCAGATTAAACACAGCTATTGAAGCAGCAGAAAGAAGCTATGCTGAGGCTAACTACGAACAGTCTGTGACCGATCACTTGGTTTTAGTGAATGAATTTGAATACAAATCTCCGGAATTGAGCTTTAACCTTGGGTTGAGCCATCATTACTCGGATAAAATGGATGAGGCGCAGACATGGTACGACCAAGTAACCCAAAGTCCGAACAAAATGCTGGTTTCTTTTGCCTACAATCAGAGTGGAGTAATCTTAGGAAACAAAAAAGAATATGAGGCTGCATTAAGCAAATTTCAGTCAGCCCTAATCAAAGATCCTACAAATGAACAGGCAAGATACAACTATGAAATGCTTGCCAGATGGCTTCAGCGGGATGAAGAGCGGAAAAATCAAGATCAAAACAAACCCGAGCCCTCGGAATTTGCGAAGCGAAAGAAAGCCGAAGCTGACCGGCTGGTGGAACAATTCCGCTTCAAAGACGCTTTAAACCTTATGCAGGAAGCCATGACGCAGGATGAAACTGTGGCGGCTTATCAGGATTTTATGACCACACTTCAGGAGGTAGTGGAAATCGATGAAAATTAAACTTAGCCTATTCGTATTTGCCGGTATTCTTTTCTTTTCACAAGAAATGGCTGCTCAGACCTCCGGTGAATTTTTCAATCGGGCGGCAAGGTCCTATGTGAAAACTGACAAAGAAAATGCGCTTAAGGAAGTAAATGCGGGTTTGAGTCAGTTTCCAAATGACGCCAAACTAAAAGCCTTGAAAGAAAAGCTGGAAAAAGAACAAAAAGAAGAAGAGCAAGAACAACAGCAAGATCAGCAGCAGCAAAATCAGCAGAATCAAAGCCAAGACAGCGAAGGGGAAAAGCAAGAGAATCCTTCTGAGCAAAAAGACGGCGAACAAACAGAGGATGATCAAGCCAAAGAAGGCCAAGAAGGAAAAGATCCTTCACAGCAAAGCGAAGAGGCTGGAGAAAATGCAAATGATCAGATGGATGCCAATCTTGCTGACCGACAGAAAAAATTGGAGGAAATGCGCGAAAAACTGAAAAGTATGAACCTCACACCAGAACAAGCGGCTCAGATTTTGGAATCTCTCAACGCAGCTGAGCTTCGCTATATCCAAGAAAACAAGAAAAAACCTACTCAGCGCCCGAAACGGGGATTGCCAGACTGGTAAAATAATAGTGAAGGAAGATCTGAGCCTGAAGTCCCGTTCTGAATCGGTCTTTTCTCTAGCAAATTAAACCCAAATAAACATGATCAAAGAAGTCTATATCGTATCCGCAGTCCGCACACCTTTAGGAAGTTTTGGCGGAAAACTGTCAACCTTGACAGCTGTTGAGCTGGGAAGCATCGCCATCAAAGGAGCGCTTGCAAAATCCGGAGTTCCTACGGAAAAAGTCAACGAAGTATTTATGGGTAATGTGATATCGGCAAATCTAGGTCAGGCGCCTGCTCGACAGGCTGCTATAGGTGCAGGAATCGCCTACGATGTACCCTGTACTACTGTAAATAAGGTATGTGCTTCCGGAATGAAAGCCGTCATGCTCGCCGCTCAATCTATCATGCTTGGCATCAACGATGTAGTAGTAGCTGGCGGAATGGAAAGCATGTCCAACGTGCCCTATTATATTCCAAAAGCGCGCTTTGGCTATAAATACGGCAATGCAGAAATGGTAGACGGCTTGGTGAAAGATGGACTTTTTGAGGTTTACTACAAATTCCCGATGGGAAATTGTGCGGATAATACAGCCAAAGAAATGAACATCTCGCGTGAAGATCAGGACGCCTATGCCATTCAATCGTACAAGCGCTCAGCTGAAGCTTGGGAAAAGGGAATGTTCAAGGATGAAATTATTCCTGTAGAAATGCTGGGCCGAAAAGGTGAAACTATCCGGATTGAAGAAGATGAGGAATTCAGAAACGTCATGTTTGAAAAGATTCCTTCGCTAAAGCCTGTTTTTGATAAAAATGGAACTGTCACAGCGGCAAATGCATCCACCATGAATGACGGTGCCTCTGCTTTGGTTCTGGTAAGCAAAGAAAAGGCAGAGGAATTGGGATTGAAGCCTTTGGCCAAAATTCGCGGCTTTGCCGATGCGGCTACTGATCCACTTTGGTTTACCACAGCTCCTGCTTTGGCTATTCCAAAGGCACTAAAACATGCTGGAGTTTCAGCTGATGAGGTTTCCTACTATGAAATCAATGAAGCTTTTGCTGCAGTTGCGATTGCCAATCAGCGCGAATTGAACTTGGATAATGATAAAATCAACGTCTTTGGCGGCGCAGTTTCCTTAGGACACCCACTTGGGGCTTCCGGAGCCAGAATCATCACCACGCTGAATTCCGTCCTTCACCAAAAAGGCGGAAATATTGGAGTTGCCGGTATCTGCAACGGCGGTGGCGGAGCTTCTGCGATTGTGATTGAGAAGATGTAATTAAATTTTAAAACTTAAAAAGCCTTCATTTTGTGGAAAGATGAAGGCTTTTTTTATTCCCTTTACTTTTCAGGGACTTATTCCAAATAAGGTTTTTCTGAGTTATTCTCTTCTTCTTTCACACCATTTTCCATTGGAATCAGATTGTATTTATTTTCTGAATACGTTTTAGTAAATGTGGATTTCACCCGGTTTGATTTAACGAAATATGGAATCCAGATAAATAATCCTATTACACTCCGACCAATATCTCTGGAAGAAGATTCGACCCCTAATTCATGGAAATATTGGTTAACAACATATTCATCGAGCAAAAGCGAAACAAAATTCACGACCAACAAAATGATAACCATTTGAGGTGCTGCTGTTCGCAATTTGAAAAAGAAAATCAAGGTCAGGATTGAATAGGCAAATAAAATCGTCAAGAAAACAAAGCTAACGACACAATACACTTGCAAAGAAGTTCCATAAGCTTCCGCTCCAACCCAAACGGAATTATTAAAGTATTCTCCTGTCACAAGATTAACAATGACAGCAATGGGGATAATTATCACCGTAATTGAAGGTAAAATAAGCCAACCCCCAATACTATCATAAAGGCTCCGAGCTTGAGGTTCTGGATTGTATTGTTTAAAGATTCTCAAGCCTAAAACAAACGACAAAAACAACAATAAAGTGAAGGAAAACACGGCAAGAAAATTCACTGATCCACTACTATTTGGATTGTAAGTCAAAAAGAAACTCAACTCATTGGCCATTAAATTTTTCTGTTCAATGAGTTTGGGAACATCGGATCCTGGTATACTGGCTTTCAGCAACTCGTATTTATGACTGATGTTAATAATGTTTCCCTCGCCATTTACTTCGTTTTCATAAACAAAACCTCCTGCATCTATCCGCTTTTGATAGGATTGAACAGGCCAGCTTTCCGGCATTACGATTTTGGTGGAGATGGAAAAAACTTCTGGCTCACCTAAAAAATATTCCATTTCCCGGCTAGCTGTTTTTGGAAAACTTATTCTGGAATTCAATTCAAGCGGGTAAACTTCTGCGTAAAGTTGGTTTTCATCCTCTTCAGATTTCTGCCAAAAATTCTCTATTTCATAAGTCTCTAAAGTTGTAATCACATTTGAGATATTTCTGTCAGCATCAAGATACTCAATGGGTCCAGCGGCCTTAATTCCGGGATAAATTCCAGCGTAAAAGTCCAGATAAGACTTAGAAATTTCCTCGACTGTGCTATTTATAAAGCTTGAACGAAGTTCGTCAGCTCTTTTGCCTCGATATTCAGTTCGGATTTCCAGAGAAGCATTTCCCTCAAAATCTTTCACTACGATAAACTCATCTACTTTTTGAACTGACTTTGGTACTTCTGGAAAGCTGGTGAGGCTAGTATTATTAGGTTTGATAACCAGTCCTTTTCTGTAATCTGGAAAATAGATATTCATCAAATTCCCCCCTTGATTGGAAATCGTTGGATCAACGTATAAATCCTCACCTTTCCAATTAAAAGTAACTACACAATGATCAAACGCAATTGCATTTGCCGGGAAAACCTCAACGTTACTTTTCCATTGCGTGTTAACTAAGACTGGAAAAGCTTCTATGCCTTCACTCCGGAGCAAGGAAACCAGCAGCAATGATTTGTCCTTACAATCCCCATACTTCTGATTGAATACTTTTTGAGGTGAATTTGGGCGATATGAACTCATCCCGGATTCCAATCCCAAATACCGAATGTCATCTTGGACAAATCGTATAATCTCAGTGATCCTAGCAATGTTGTCTTTACTCCCTTTCAACTGACTCTTTATCGCATTGACCTCGCTTTCTGAATACCTGTAAAGAGGCAAAGCCCAATCCACAACTGATTTCCAATCCGGAAATGTTGAATACGAAGTCATCGGATACAAAACTGACCAATAAGGCACATTGGTATCGAAACTTACGGCCTGAAGTCCATCATGATTCCAATGGTAAATATCAATACCATTTTGACTACTTATTTCTGGCTTATATTCATGCCTCACAGCTTGAAACTGGATTTTCTGATTATGAGGCACTACAATCCTATAGTTGAATTTCTCCACTTTTATCCCCAGTTTATGGTAGAAGAAGCCCGAAAACTGATCTCCAAATACAGGATTGAATCCTTTCAATGTATAACTATAGTCGATTATGTCATTCTTCTGAACATCAGTCAGGTGAAGCAATGCGCTTAGGGCCCCGTCGTAAATATTCCGATCAGCGCTAGTTTCCTTTTGTATAATTTTAAAATCACTTGGGTTCAGCTTATTTATCCTCTTTCCATCACGGTAAATATTCACTTCATGCACTTCCAATTTCTGGAAAGTGGGATCGTACTCAATCACCAAATCAGAATTTTCCGCAATACCATCTGCAGATAATACCTGCATACTATATCTATAGAAAACTTGTTTATCCTTTAAATTAACCTGATTTTCAAAAAGTAAATAGCGAAAACCCTCACCAATCGGAATCTCACGTTTATTATTCAAATCAATAGGGGTAGTTTTAACCCAAACTGGTTTCTCATACACCTCAAGCTTCTGAGCATGAGTAGTGAAGGTAAACGCAAAAAGTAACATTCCTTGGAATAGAGTTCTCTTCATAAAGGAGATAGTTGAGTTAATTCCGAAAATATAAATATTTAATTCTCTGATTTTCGACCTAAAAAATCTAATTTTCTTCAGCTTGTAATTCATGGATTTTAAAAAACTGACTATGAGTTACTTAATTATTTTTTCAGACCTCAACTAATTTAAAATAATTTAACAGCTGGACCCAAGACCGGGAATAACTATCAGTAGTTAGTAAGGTGAATTTGGTTCTACATACATCTTACATAGAACTCTCTTTTGAGTACGAAAAAATGAGGCTATCTCGTAACTGATGTTTGTCACATTGATTACCTGAGAGACGAGAGTCTTGAAGCCGAAGAGTTCTCGAACCGCCAGACTCTCGTCTGTTGGGTCCTTGGAATGCCATACATTCAATTTACAAAAAATTTCCCGTCATCGGTATCAAAATCGAAGGTTCAGATTGACACAAACATTCCTATTTAAACAGCATATTTTTTTGAATTTCCCGTGACTAAAAAAACTGGGACTGCCTACTGATCAATTTTTTCTGATCTCGGAAACCCACTTGTAAACTCCATTTCCAATTTTTCTTTTCCCCCAATCACAAACATCGCTTCTACTCCAGAAAGACGTTCAGCTAGGATTTTTGCTTTTTCTGGGCCCATCGCCATAAATGCTGTGGCCAAGGCATCTGCCTGCGTCGCCGAAGGTGCTAAAACGGAAACAGAAACCATGGTATGACTAACAGGAAAACCGGTTTTCGGATCCAAAATATGCGCCCGACGATTTCCTTCCTCATCGATGTAGAACTTACGGTAATTTCCCGAGCTGCTGATCGAACGATTATCCAATTCTACTTTTGTCAGCATCGAACTCGTAATTCCCATTTCGGCTTTTGCAGGATCTTCGATACCAATAGTCCAAACGGTTTTTCGGGAATTCATCCCTTTTGCTTTCATCTCACCTCCTATTTCTACCATATAGTCAGAGATTTGATTTCGCTCCACTACTTCCACCAATTTGTCGATCGCATAGCCCTCTCCCAGACCAGTGATGTCTAGCATTACGCCGGGTTTTGCAGCAAAATAACCGGAATCTGTCGCATGAATCATTTTATCAAAACCGATCAAATCAATCAAATCTGCGACTTTTGTAGTGTCCATTTGCTCCCGCTGCTCAAAGGAAAACCCCCAGGATTTCAACAATGGATAGAGTGTCGGTTCGAAATATCCCTCAGACATTTGGTAGAATTTGCTGGTGGAGTCCAGCATTTCCTTGAAGGTGGATGAGGGATTGATCAGTTTGCCAGTTTGGTTGAAATTTGAGATTTCCGAATCCTGGATATAGGAGTTTGATGCCTTGTTGATCAAAGAAAAAACAGAGTCAAATTCAGGTTGCAAATCTTTTCCCAAATCAGCTACCTGTATTCGGTAGTAGGTTCCAAAAATTTCACCTTCGTAGATTTTATACGGTTTCTCTTTTTCTTTACAGGAGCAAAATAAAACTAACGAAATCAATAAATAACTCAAGGTGAGTCGCATATGCAGTGGTTTGGATGTGCGACAGAAAAGGGATTTCTGCCAGAAATAGAAATTATGCCCAAAAATAATCAAATTGAATTCCTTCACCGTTAATTTCCCATGAAGTCAGGTAATCAGGCTATAAATTACAGAACTTTTATCTCCGAATCTCTTTCAAAAATGAGCCAAGTTTACAGGAAAGTATATGTTTTGAATCTCGCTTTCATTCTGATTTTAAGTATGTTTTTACCTTGTTTTGGACAAGATACCATCAGGACCTATTACGATGAAGATTCCGTTCATATCAAAGAGATTTTGACTAAAATCAATGGAAAAGCAGAAGGTGAAGTCAGGCTTTTTGACATCAACGGTAAGTTAATTTTGATCGGAAATCTCAAAAATGACCAGCGAAATGGATTTTTTTATGACCTCGATCCCGAATCAGGAGACACGCTCCGTATCGTGGAATTCAAGAATAACCTCCGAGAAGGAAAAGCGCTGAGCTACTTTGCCGATGGCAGGTTGAGCCAGGAGTCCAATTTTGTCAATAATCAATTGGAAGGGGTAGTGATTTCCTATTTTGAAGATGGGCAAATCCGGGATCGGACTACCTTTCGAAACAATAAACCTGATGGCCTTTCTGAGGCTTTTTACCCAAACGGAAAACCTAAAACTAAAATAAATTTTCTTGGAGGACAATTTCATGGTCCCTATCTTGAATTTGATGAAAATGGTCAAATTGTATTTTCCTCAAATTATTCCCGAGGGCTGGTAGACGGTCAAGAGATTCAATACTTCCCTGATGGCAAAGTGAAGGCTGTTCGGGATTTCCGATTGGGGGAACTTAGCGGAGTCTATGAGTTGAATTATCCCGATGGGAAGCCGGAGCGAAGAGCTACCTATACTAAAGGATCTCCCGAAGGCGAAATGATCGAATACTATCCTGATGGCTCAGTCCGGATGAAAGCCATTTACCAAAAAGGTATCCCTGCCACTCCAATTGTTTCCTTTTATCCAAATGGTACAATTCGACAACGGACCAGCTACAATTCCCAAGGGGAGAAAGTTCTCGAAGAAAATTATTTTCCCAACGAGCAGTTGATCTCTTCTGTCCGCTTTCAAAAAGACTTGGAAGAAGGTGAAGTGAAGATTTTCAATGAAGAGGGTAACCTACTGGAGATCAGAAACTATTCAAAAGGAAGAATTCATGGAAAACGGGAACTATATAATGAAGCTGGTCAATTGGTTAAAACTGAGATCTGGGAAAACGGAAATAAAATCAATAAATAACCTGTAAGTCTACCGCATAGGAAAGTCATTTTTCTATTTTTGCCGAAACGATTTTCACATGAGCAACGCCATCAAGGAAACCCATTTCAACTTCCCCAATCAGGTGGGTTTTTACAAAGGAAAGGTTCGAGACGTCTATATCTTTGAGAAGGAACTGGTTGTAGTAGCATCCGACCGGATTTCTGCATTTGATGTAGTATTGCCAAGAGCCATTCCATTCAAAGGTCAGGTATTGAATCAAATTGCTGCCGGTTTTCTAAAAGCCACAGCTGCTATAGTCCCAAATTGGGTCACTGCTACACCGGATCCAAGCGTGACCATAGGAAAGCGGTGCGAGCCTTTCAAAGTGGAAATGGTCATCCGAGGATATTTGGCAGGTCATGCAGCCCGAGAATATAAAGCTGGAAAACGTACACTCTGTGGTGTGGAGATGCCAGAAGGGCTCCGTGAAAATGACCCTTTCCCTACTCCAATCATTACCCCTACTACCAAAGCTTCCGAAGGACATGATGAAGACATCTCAAGAGCGGAAATTCTTGCTAAAGGAATCGTAAGTGAAGAAGATTACCTGATTTTAGAAAAATATACTCGAGCACTCTTTCAGCGCGGACAGGAAATGGCCAAAGCCAAGGGCTTGATATTAGTCGACACCAAGTATGAGTTCGGGAAGTTTGGTGATGAGATTTTGTTGATTGACGAAATCCATACTCCGGATTCATCCAGATATTTCTACGCAGACTCCTACGAAGAAAATCAGGCAAACGGAATTGCCCAAAAGCAGTTATCTAAAGAGTTTGTCAGACAATGGTTGATTGCGAATGGATTTCAGGGAAAAGATGGACAAACTGTGCCTGAAATGACCGATGAAATTGTAGAAAGCATCTCTGATCGCTATATTGAGCTGTTCGAAAAGATCACCGGAGATAAATTTGTCAAAGGAGACATACAAAACATCGAATCAAGAATAGAAAATGCGATTTTGGCGCATTTGAGCCAATAAAAACTATACCTAAACCAGAAATGCCCGACGGTTAGCTTCCTTATGAAAATGAAGCGTATTCCAGGCACTTCTTCAGACCACAGAAAAACACAAACAATACAGATGAAATACACTATTGATAAAAAAGAGCAATACGTGGTGTTTGCTCCATTAGAAGAGAAAATCGATTCCCTACTCGCACCAAAGTTGAAGTCAGAATTACTGACCATTCATGCAGAAGGATACTCCAATATAGTATTGGACATGAGTCAAGTGAAATATGTTGACTCCAGCGGATTAAGTGCGTTGCTGGTCGGTGATCGTGAATTCGGTCGAAATGGTGGTATTTTTATCATTTCCGGCGTTCAGGATCATGTGATGAAATTATTGAAAATCTCCATGCTCGATAAAAAGCTGAACCTTGTTAATACACTTGAAGAAGCTGGTGAGGCCATTTTCATTCATGAAATTGAGGGAGGCGAAGACGAAGAAGAGGCTTGATCCCTGATTTTGAAGTTACAGTTTTAGGAAATACCTCTTCCATCCCAGTTCATGGAAGAAATCACACTGCCCAAGTCGTTAGATTTGGGCAGGAGTGTTTATTACTGGATTGTGGAGAAGGCACGCAGATCCAGATGCGCAAATTCCGGGTAAAATCTTCCAGGATTGCTCACATTTTTATTTCCCATCTTCATGGAGATCATTACCTGGGGCTAATGGGAGTCTTGTCTAGTTACAACCTTTCCAAGAGGACCAAACCGCTCACCATTTTTGGCCCCAAAGGCCTGGACGAAATCATTACGACTCAATTCCGCTGGAGCAATACCAAGCTGACCTTTCCCCTCACCTTTGTTGAAACCAAACCGGACGGATTGAATCTCTTGTTGG
The DNA here is from genome assembly GCF_003259255.1 of Algoriphagus litoralis. GTDB lineage: Bacteria > Bacteroidota > Bacteroidia > Cytophagales > Cyclobacteriaceae > Algoriphagus > Algoriphagus litoralis. The sequence continues at coordinate 229,459 of NZ_QGOL01000009.1, read as the reverse complement.
ACCATCCTAGATTTTCAGTTCACAGCTTTCCGCTGACACATCGACTTCCTACTACAGGTTTTTTAATTTCAGAAAAAGAAGGGCCTCGGAATCTGAGAAAAGAAAAACTACAGGAAAAAAGAATCCCACTCGCGGCCATTCAAAGCCTTAGAAATGGACATGACTTTGTTGATGAAAATGGAGACCGCTATCTAGTAGAAGAGTATACTCTACCGCTTTTGCCAATGCGTAGTTATGCCTTTTGCTCGGACACCTGCTACGAACCTAAACTTGCAAGGTATATTCAGAAACCAACCCTGCTCTATCATGAATCTACCTTCATGGAATTGGATGCTGCTCGGGCAGTTGTGACTTTTCACAGCACCGCAAAACAAGCTGGGGAAATGGCTAATCTTCTGAAAGCAAAATCATTACTTTTAGGACATTTCTCATCGAGATATGTGGATTTGAGAGAAATGCTGGAAGAGGCAAAAACCGTTTTTGCCGAAACTGAGTTGAGTGAAGAAGGAAAAACGTATGCTATTTTGCCCTGAACCTGACCAATGAATCAACTTCAACAGACGCGTAAGACCAACCTATTTATTATTCTTGGATCAATCTTCTTAACCAATGCCATACTTGCTGAGATCATTGGTGTAAAAATTTTTTCTGCAGAAAAAACGCTGGGACTTGACCCCGTCAACTGGACATTTTTTGGAGAATTCGTGCTTGATTTTAACCTGACTGCCGGAGCAGTGATTTGGCCGATTGTATTTATTACGACGGATATAATCAATGAATATTTTGGAAAAAAAGGAGTGCGGAAGATCAGCTTCATTACAGCCGGATTGATCGCCTATGTTTTCTTGGTCATTAGTCTGGTCACGGTTTTGGCACCAGCTGACTTTTGGCTTGATGTTAATTCTCAGACTCCGACAGGCGAAGGCTTTGACATCAGTTATGCTTTCAACACGATTTTCAGACAAGGGTTGGGAATAATCATCGGCTCGCTCACAGCTTTTCTTTTAGGCCAATTGATTGATGTGTTTGTTTTTCAACACCTTCGTGCTGTTACAGGACCAAAGATGATTTGGCTTCGGGCTACGGGTTCAACCTTGGTTTCCCAGTTTATTGATTCTTTTGTAGTACTTGGGATTGCGTTTTATGTCTTTGGTAATTGGAGTATCAGCCAGATCATCGCAGTTGGTTTGATAAATTACATTTACAAGTTCACCGTTGCGATTCTTTTGACTCCCTTACTATATGTTGGTCATGGACTGATTGATCAGTATTTGGGCAAAGAGCTAGCAGAGGATATGGCTAAAGAAGCGAGTCAGGATCGGTCTTTTTTGTGATTGGAAATTGGAAGATTTGAAGATTTTACATTTCTTCAAATTTCTTCATAGCCTAAAAATCAATTTTTTAACTAGATAAAACTTAACTTTAGCTTATGACTACACTAGCACTAAATATCTCTTTAGAAGACTTATTAAAGTCATTAAGCAAACTTTCCAATCAGGAAAAAAAAGAAATTTATTCATTTCTAGAATCCGAACTTTCTAAAGATGAGGTAAGCGAACCTTTTGAAACGTATAGGCTATCAGAAAAAACTTTAGCAAAAGATTGGTTATCAAAAGAAGAGGAAGCGGCATGGAAGGATTTGTGAAAGGCGATATTGTTGCTGTAAATTTTCCATTTTCTGACCTTAGTTCAACCAAAAGAAGACCAGCTTTAGTCATAGCCTATGCGGAAAATGGAGATTATTTACTTTGTCAGATTACATCCAAATCCATCAAAGATACTTGGGCTTTGGAATTGCCTGAAAGCGAAATTATAGAAGGAGAATTATTCAAATCAAGTAACATTCGACCTAATAAACTTTTTACTGCCGATCAATCGATCATTAATTATAAGGTAGGCCAAATTACACAAGCAATGAGAATTAAGGTCGTTAATGCTATTATTAGATTAATTTCTTAGAATTTTTTTTCAGCAGAACAAATCGCCCTTACTGACTTCCGAAATCGATTGAAACCAAATTTATTTTGTTTTTGGCACTTCAATCATTAAGATTATTCTAAAATCTTTGCATCCTGTCTTGCAATTCCAATTTATTAATCCTACTTTTGCATCGTCAATTTTGACGTAGCTATTTTTCGTGCCGTGAATCCTTACTGTCGCTTGTCTGGGATTTAGGAGTACATGGCAAGAAAAAGTAAGGAAACATTCATGGAAACAACACAATTCTCAGACCTGGGGATTTCGGTAGAAATCTTACGGGCCGTGGAAGAGATGGGTTATACAACCCCTTCCCCAATTCAATCACAGGCTATTCCTTTCGTTTTGGAAGGACGCGATCTTATCGGTCAGGCTCAAACCGGAACGGGTAAAACTGCAGCTTTTGCAATTCCAATCATCGATCTTGTCGACTCGGATTTGAACAAGCCACAGGCCATCATCCTTTGTCCAACCCGTGAACTAGCAGTACAGGTAGAAGGAGAAATCCAAAAACTATCCAAGTACCATAGAGGAATCAACTCTGTGGCGATATACGGTGGTGAATCAATAGACCGTCAGATCCGAGTCCTTCGCAAAGGAGTGCAGATCGTGGTTGGTACCCCTGGTCGTGTGCAGGATCACATTAACAGAGGCACTTTGAAGCTTGACAGCATTGGAATCATCGTTTTGGATGAGGCTGACGAAATGCTGGATATGGGCTTCAGAGACGATATCGAAGCAATCCTATCCGGAATGCCACAGGAAAGACAGACCGTCTTTTTCTCTGCAACTATGGCTAAACCAATCATGGATTTGACCAGAAAGTATCAGACTAATCCAGAAATCATTAAAGTCGCCAAAAACGAGTTGACTGTTTCTAAAATCGAGCAGGTTTACTATGAAGTAAAACCTTCTTTGAAAATGGAATTAATGACTCGCTTGATGAACATCAACAATTACGCCTTGAGCGTAGTGTTCTGTAACACTAAGCGGATGACAGATGAGGTGACTGAAAGTCTCGGAGCGAGAGGAATCTTGGCAGAGGCACTTCACGGTGACCTGTCCCAGGCTCAGCGGGATAAAGTAATGAACAAATTCCGCAAAGGACTTTGCTCAGTATTGGTAGCTACTGACGTGGCAGCTCGTGGTATAGACGTGGACAATGTAGAGGCAGTATTCAACTACGATCTACCTTTGGACGAAGAATATTATGTACACAGAATCGGTCGTACTGGCCGTGCCGGCAAGTCAGGAACAGCGATCACTTTTATCACCGGTCGCAGAGAAACGATGAAACTTAGAGACTTGGAGCGTTATACCAAGGCTACTATCAATAAAATGACCCCTCCCTCTGTATCAGAATTGGTTGAGCTGAAAAAGGCTCAATTGGTCAAAGATGTATACAGAACCTTGGCGGTCGATGAAGATAATCAGCTTTTTGAAGCAACTATCGGTCAGATGTTGACCGAAGGTTTGACTATCGAGCAGATCGCTTTAGGCTTGATCAAAATGAACATGGGTGAAACCGTGAAAGAAATGAAAGAGCAAGATTTCGGCATCGAATCATTCGGTGGTGGAGATCGAAGAAGAGATGGATCAAGAGACGGAGGTCGTGGTGATCGTTTCGGTCGTGGCGAAAGAGGTGGTTCTGACCGATTCGGACGTGGCGAAAGAGAAAGCGGTGGTCGTTTCGAAAGAGGTGGCGAGCGTGGTGGAAGATTCGGAGATCGCAAAGAAGGTGGTGCTCCTAGAGAATTCGAAAGAAGAGGACCAAGAGAAGAACGTACTCGTGATGCTAACATGACTCGTTTGTTCTTAAATCTTGGAAATAAAGACAGAATCCGTCCTAACGATATCGTAGGTGCAATCGCAGGAGAAACTGGCGTACCGGGCAAAAGCATCGGTGGCATCGACATCTTTGATAACTTCTCTTTTGTGGATGTACCTCAGAAAGACGCGGAACATGTAATCCGAGTCATGAAGAACAACACCATCAAAGGAAAGTCCGTCAACATGGAAATTTCTAAAGGTTAATTTGGTTTAAGGTTAATTAGGTTTAAAGGCACATTTCTTCATTGAAATGTGCTTTTTTTGTGTCTTCAACTTTCAGTTTTAGCATGCAGCTTTTCTTTCAGGAAAAAATAGACTTACCCATCACGCACCTTGACGAAGAAGAATCTCGTCATCTCGTGAAAGTGCTGCGCAAAAAACAAGGCGATCAGATCCGGCTCACAGATGGTAGAGGAATGGTCTTTGATTGTGTGATTTTGGAAGCAAATCAAAAGAAAACAAGCCTGAAAGTACTCGCCTCAAGTGAAGTACCCAATGACTCCTTTCAGATTCATCTCGCCATTGCTCCAACCAAAAGTCCGGATCGCATGGAATGGATGGTGGAGAAAATCACCGAGATTGGATTTCACGAATTAACCCTTTTGGAGACGATGAATTCTGAGCGCAGCTTTTTGAAGACGGATCGACTGCACAAAAAGGTAATTTCAGCCTGTAAGCAGAGTTTGAAGTACCGGATTCCTAGGTTACATCAGACAACCAAACTTTCTAAATTAATCCATTCGAAGGAATTTGAAGATTTTCAAAAATTCATCGCTTATGTGGATGAAGCTCATGAAAACCATCTATTAGATGTAGCCAAACCTGGCGGAAAGTATCTTATTCTGATCGGCCCTGAGGGTGATTTTGATCCAAAAGAGATTCAAGAAGCACTGGAGGCGGGCTTTGAACCGGTATCACTGGGAAAAAGCAGACTTCGAACAGAGACTGCCGGATTGGCTGCAGTTCAGATGATTCAAGTACTAAATCGCTGAAAAATGCGTTCTTTTATCTTTGGCTCTTAAAGTAACCCTTGAAGTAATCAAGCAATTTTTTAACTTAGATATATAGCAAGAAAAACCAACCCTCCAAAGAATTGAACCACCGGAGGGTTACAAAAAATTAAGACCTGTGCCGTACAAAGAGCGTGAAATAGAAAAGAAATATTATTCCATCGGGGAAGTCGGGGAAATGTTCAAAGTGGCGCCTTCATTGATCCGTTATTGGGAGGGTGAGTTTGATATCATTCGACCAAAAAAGGACAAAAAAGGTAACCGCCGCTATACCAAAGATGACATCCAAAAGATCAGATACGTCTATCACCTTGTCAAAGAAAAAGGATACACCCTTCAGGGAGCTCAGGAAGTCATCGCTTCCGGCAAAACTCAAGGCTTTGACAAAGTAGCCGCAGTCCAGAAACTTCAGGAAATCAAGGACTTTTTAATCAATCTGAAGAATGAACTCAAAACCCGAAACGGATCCTGAAAACCTCCGGTATCACCTTGCACTATCACTAGCCCCAAAAGTCGGTCCTGGTATTTTTAAAGCAATTTTAGCTTACAGTGGATCTGCACGAGGATTTTTTACGCTCACTAAAGGCAAAGCATCCAAAATCCCTAGGGTTGGAGACAAACTTTTATCTATCCAGCAGCAGGCTACTTCCCTGCTGGAAAAAGCGGATGAACTGGTAAACCTCAGCCTGAAAAAGGGCTTTAAAATCCTGATATCAACTGATCCCCAGTTTCCTTCCCGTCTGAAAATGCAAGAAGACGGGCCGGTTATTCTCTTCACTCAGGGAAATGGGGATCTCAATTTTGAGCGAAGTGTCGGCATCGTCGGTACCCGCAGTGCAACCGCATACGGCAAAGCGATTACACGTAAAATCGTAGAAGACCTCCTTCCCTATCAACCGATAATCATTTCTGGTTTGGCCTATGGGATCGACATCGAGGCGCATCGTGCAGCACTTCAAGTTGGCCTTCCTACAATGGCGGTGATGGGTTCGCCAATCACACAAGTCTATCCTGCCGTCCATAAGAAGACAGCCGATCAGCTTCAAGAAACTGGACTACTCATAAGTGAATATGCTCCGGGAAGTATCATGGTACCTGGAAATTTTCCTGCTAGAAATCGGATCATCGCTAGTCTTTCGGATGCATTGATTGTGGTGGAAGCAGCGGAAAAAGGAGGTGCTTTGATTACAGCAGAGATTGCTTACAGCTACAACAAAGACGTATTTGCGGTTCCGGGAAACCTCCAATCTCCTTTTTCTGAAGGCTGTAATCAATTAATTCGAAAAATGAAAGCCTCGATTTACACCGGTCCAAATGATATCGCCGAGGCTTTGTTTTGGAGTAAGCCAGGAGAAGAAAAAACCAAAAAGCCTATCCTCGATTTGAATGGACGGGATGAAGAAGATACGGCAATCTTGAAGTTGCTTTTGGAAAAAGGAGAATCCGAAATCGATCAAATCAGCTTTTTGACTGAGATTCCATTGGGGTTGCTTTCGTCCAGACTTTTATCACTTGAATTTGAGGGAATTGTAAAGTCCTTGCCTGGGAAAAAGTTTAAGTTATTGGTATAAATGATTTAATCGAATCTCAAATTAAAATTTAAATACTACTTGAACTTTACTGGTTTGTTAATGTAAATTTTGAAGCTATAGTAATTAGTGCTACCCTTTATTTCGGTTGACGCAATATATGATCCTTCATTTTTATCAATAAGCCTATAAAAATACTGATCCCCCGGAATGCTCAATCGCTTCTTCACTTCATGATCACTTTCAATGAACTCCAACATAAACTCACAGTTCTCAAGCCAATGAAATGAAAGTTTAGAATAAGTTCCGTCTGGATATGATTCAATATATGTTCCATCCATAATCTTGACCGTAACAATTTCACCACTCGGATCGATGTAGTAATGAACTTGGTTTTTTAAAAATTCCCCGCACTCTTCCTTGGTTAATTTTGAGATTGGAGATTCCTTTTCCAGAAGCCAATCACCTTGGGGGGGACTCTTCTTATCTAAAAACCGCTGAAATGCATCACAATTCCGTTCAAGTCTAAAAAATATATTTTTTGATTCTTCCTCATGGTCATTTTCAGGAATTGAAAGAAAATATTGATTTAGCAACTCGTCAATTTTTATCTGTAATCTGTCAGGCTTAGATGATTTTTCAGCTGAAGTCAAAATATTACAAAGCTCAACAACCAAGATTTCTCTTTGGGATTCTAAAGATTGAGCGAAACCAAGAGAATATCCGAGAAAGGTTATTAAGAATAAAAAAACAAATTTGGGCATAGATTCTTTCTTTTAGGATTTAGTTAAAATCTAAAGTAAAAAACTTAGTTTAAATTCAAAATACAATGATTATTTTTTTAGTCATAAAATAAGGTTAATTATGCCAACTTTAAAATCATCTTCTCCTTTTAATAAAACACTTTTAGAATCTTGAATTTCTATTTCTTCAATCTCCGAATTACTTTGGGAAAATACCACAAGTAAAATCCACTCAAACTCATCAAAATCAAGCCCAAAGCTGTAAGAGTAGAATAGGTAAGTTTAGTCGCTTCATCTCCACCCAAATAGAAATCCACTATGCTTCCATCGTGAACCTTCTCGATCCAGTCCGAATGACGCGTCTCAATGGAAAGCACTTTGCCGGATAGGCCATCCAACTGGACTTCGGTAAAATGGGTTTTAAACGTAACTTTTGCCACCCCCTTGTCCGGTTGGATATCGATACGATCTACCTCAGAGTCTTGGCCTAACTTGATCATTTCTTCCTCTCCGATCCGTACCATCTCCGATGGAGAAATCCATATACCACCTTCCACTTCTGTCTTGAGTGTGGGAGGTAGAAGCTCTGCTTTCTTCTTCCAAGCCAAAAGAATGGAGGTAATGCCAATGATGAAGAAAAAAATGATCAATGGAAGCCCAAGCCATTTATGCAGATTTCTGATCCAGCGAAGTGCCTTTACCTTAGGCTGAATTTTAGAATCCGACATCAATTAGAAATTAAATACAAACTGTGTAAGTTTCATAGATTCAGCAAATTCTGTTTGATTGAGACCGAGATGATAGCCCTCATTTTCAAGTGTTTCGATCATCACTTCAGTAGCCATGTTTCCGACCAATTCATCTTTTGCCATCGGACATCCTCCAAAACCTTTCAAGGCTCCATCAAATCGTCTACATCCTCCCTTTAAGCCTGCAAGTACTTTTTCAGAAATCGATTCTCTCCTACTATGCAAATGTGCTCCAAATTCAATCTGTGGAAATGCCTGAATCTGAACTTCAAATAACTTGGTAATCAAATCAGGCGTAGCGGCACCGATTGTATCTGACAAGGAAATGGTTTCGACTTGAAGCTGAGCAAGTTTTTCGACAAACTCGGCTACCAATTCCGGCGAATATGCGTCTCCATATGGATTTCCAAAGCCCATACTGAGGTACACGACCTGTTTTTTATTTTTTACTTCGCAACGATTTTGAATCGCTTCGACAGTTTTCAATGCCTCATCGATACTTGCGTTGGTATTGCGCTGCTGAAAAGTCTCTGATACCGAAAGGGGAAAGCCCAAAAAGTCGATTTCGGGAAATTGAAGCGCATCATCTGCTCCCCTGACATTGGCTACGATCGCTAAAAGCTTTGACTTGGCAGCATGCAAATCCAGCAATTCCAAAACTTCTGCAGTATCCCGCATTTGCGGGATTGCCTTAGGGCTCACAAAACTCCCAAAATCTATCGTATCAAACCCTACCTCCATCAATTGATTAATGTAAGCTGCTTTGATCGCAGTGTCTATAAATTCGGGAATCCCTTGCATCGCATCCCGAGGGCATTCGACCAGTTTAATCATTCCCGAAGATAACTTCATTTCCAAATCTCAAATAAGGAAATTACGCATATGGTCTAATCGGCAAGTTTAAATCGGATCGGCAGGCGCATTTCTGATCTAATTACTTTTCCGTCTTCGATGCAGGGTGTCCAAGAATGCGGATATTTTGATACCACACGAAATGCCTCTTTGTTCAGACTAGGATGGTTTTCTTCAGGGTTCATTATTTCGATTTCTTCCATTTTACCCTCTTCTGTCACAAAAAAATGAAGGTAAACCAATCCTTCCTTTCCAAGAAACCTAGCGTCCTCGGGATAGACGAGGTTTTGGCCTAAATACGTATTCCAACCAGCTATTCCATCCTTTGGTAAAGCCTGAATTATTTCCGGCACTGGCATTTCCTGACCGGTTTCAGAAAAATATATTTCTTTCAGAACCTCACCATCTTCAGTGATTGTTAAAGATTTTCTTTGTCCACTTTCGTAGAAACGGGTCGTCTCCTTCCTCTTTTTCTTTTCAGAATAGATTGCGGATCTGATTTTTATTCCCGTTTCATCGGCATACCATACTTCAGTCTGTGTCATCGGCTCTTTTCGCTGCGGTAGCATCTCCACCCGCTGGTAGACCAGAGTCGAATCTCTGGTAAAGATTCGGACAGACTTTCGCATACTATCTTCAAGTGTGATTCTATAATGAGAAAAGGGATACTTGCTGGTGTCTTGAACGGTATACCAATAGGAATTAAGGTAGTCAAGCTGTTGAGCCTTAGCCGAAACCAAAGAAATAAAAAGCAGTATTACGAATAAACTGCTTTTTCTCATTCCAAAATTTATTCTGAGGAAAATGGGGAGCAATTTCATTAAAATACCTCTTTTGCAATCTTGTATGTAGCTTCTGCTTTACTCATCGTATAGAAATGAAGCGATGGAACTCCTGCTGCCACGAGTTCTTTGGATTGTTGAATTGCCCACTCAATTCCCACTGTTTTGACATCGGAATTGGTCTTGCATTTTTCCAGCTCATCCATCAAATCATCCGGGAAATCCAGGAAAAAAGTGCGTGGAAGCATCGTAATCTGACCCAAGGTTGTGATCGGTTTGATCCCCGGAATAATCGGTACATCAATCCCCGCGTCACGCACTTTGTTCACATAATCGAAATACTTCTGATTGTCAAAAAACATCTGAGTCACGATGTATTCGGCTCCCTTATCAATTTTTTCTTTGAGGTATTTCAAATCGAACTTTAAGCTTGGCGCTTCAAAATGCTTCTCCGGGTACCCGGATACTCCTACGCAAAAATCAGTATGAAAGCTATTTTCAGTCTCTTCGTGCAGGTAATGACCGTTGTTCATCCGGACGATCTGCTCTACTAATTCGCTGGCATACCCATGACCATTTGGCTCAGGAATAAACTTTCCCTCAGACTTTGGCGCATCACCACGCAGTGCAAGAACATTGTCCACTCCGATGAAATTGAGGTCAATCAGTGCGTTTTCGGTTTCTTCTTTGGTAAAACCACCGCACAAAATATGCGGAACAGCATCTACTTGGAATCTATTCATGATCGCTGCGCAGATCCCGACAGTTCCTGGACGCTTTTTGGTACTTACCTTCTCCAACAGTCCATTTGGGTGCTTTTTGTAGATGAATTCTTCCCGATGGTAAGTCACATCTACAAATGGCGGCTTAAATTCCATCAGCGGCTCAATACCTTCCAAAAGTTCTTTCAGACTTTGGCCTTTGAGCGGAGGCAAAACTTCAAAAGAAAAAAGTGTTGAAGTGGCATTTTTAAGGTGTTCAGTTATTTTCATAAAATTAGTGGTGGTTTTCAGTCCCTTATTGGACTCTCAGAATGGGATAGTTAATCAGGACGTCGTAGCTACTGTTTGAATAGGTGAATAAGCCAAATTTGGAGATAAAAGTCGCTCAGCTTGCTTCAGGGTAATGCCCTTACGCTCGGCATAACTAGCTACTTGGTCTTCTCCGATTTTGCCCAATCCAAAATATTTACTCTCAGGATTTCCAAAGTAAAAACCTGAAACCGAGCTAGTCGGATACATGGCAAAGCTGGAAGTCAGGGTAATTCCGATCGATTTTTCCAAATCCAACAGTTCAGAAATGGTGATTTTCTCCGAATGTTCGGGGCAAGCCGGATAGCCGGGAGCAGGTCGGATTCCGGGATATTCTTCGCGAATAAGCGAATCATTATCCAATCCTTCCTCAGTAGAATAGCCCCAATAATTTTTTCTTACTAGTTCATGTACATACTCTGCTGCAGCTTCAGCCAAACGATCGGCCAAGGCTTTGAATAAGATGTCATTGTAATCATCACCTGCGGCTTGAAATTCTGCCAGTTTGGTTTCCATTCCCAGTCCAGAAGTCACCGCAAAGCAACCCAAATAGTCCGTCTTCTCTGGATGGAGGTAGTCGGCAAGGGATCTGTTTGGGACTCCTTTTCCTTTTTTTCCTTGCTGACGCAAAAAGTGGAATTTCGCAATTTCCACGTTTGAATCATTAGGCTCAAATACCACGGCATCGTCTTCAATTCGCTTCACTGGGAAAAGTCCGAAAACAGCCTTAGCCGAAAGCCATTTCTCTGAGATCAACTGATCTAGCATCTGCTGTGCATCGGCAAAAAGCTTTTTCGCTTCAATCCCTACGATGGGATCTTCGAGAATTTTGGGATACTTCCCGCTCAGCATCCAGGTACTGAAGAATGGAGTCCAGTCAATGTATTTTCTAAGAATTGAAAGATCCAAATCTTCCAAAATGGTACGTCCAAGGGTCTTGGGCTTTACAGGTTCGAAAGAATTCCAGTCGATTGCCACTGGATTAGCTTTGGCTTCTTCATAGCTCACAAGCTGCTTCACCAATTGCTTCGCTTCATGTTCCTCTCTCAATTCCCGATAAGTCTCCTTTATCTGAAGACGATAAGCGTCTTTGGTTTCCTCCGAAATTGCTTCACCAGCAATTGGAACAGATTTACTCGCATCCGTCACGTGTATGACGATTCCTGAATACATTGGATCAATCTTTACTGCAGTATGGATTCTTGAGGTCGTAGCGCCACCAATAAGCAGAGGAATCTTTAATCCCTGTCGCTCCATTTCCGAAGCTACATTGACCATTTCATCCAGGGATGGAGTGATCAGCCCACTCAGACCGATGATGTCAACCTTATTTTTGATCGCTTCATCGATGATCTTTTGGGAATCCACCATCACACCGAGATCTATTATTTGGTAGCTATTACAAGCCAAGACCACCCCTACAATGTTCTTCCCGATATCGTGCACATCACCTTTGACGGTGGCCAAAAGAATCTTTTTCAACGAAGAAGCTTCTTGTCCTTCCTCAGGCAAGGGCATGAAGGGTTCCAGGTAGGCCACAGCCTTCTTCATGACCCGGGCCGATTTCACAACTTGGGGAAGAAACATTTTTCCTTCTCCAAATAGGTCACCGACCACATTCATCCCGTCCATCAATGGACCTTCGATTACTTTAAGGGGATTTACCAATTCGAGTCGAGCTGCTTCGGTATCTTCCACGATGAAATCCAAAATGCCTTTAACAAGGGCATGTTCTATTCGCTTAGCTACAGGATCTGATCGCCAAGCTTCATTGACGACCTCTTTTTTTCCTGCAGCTTTTACCGTTTCAGCAAAATCCAATAGTCGCTCAGTGGCATCTTCCTTCCTATCAAAAAGCACATCCTCTACTCGCTCCAGCAAATCTTTGGGAATATCGTCATAGACTTCAAGCATGGTCGGATTGACGATCCCCATGTCCATGCCATGCTTAATCGCATGATAGAGAAACGCTGCATGCATCGCTTCCCTTACCCGATCATTTCCACGGAAAGAGAACGATACGTTACTGACTCCACCGCTTACTTTTGCTCCAGGGAGATTCTCCTTGATCCATTTGGTGGCAAGGAAAAAGTCCAAGGCATTCTTTCGGTGCTCATCCATCCCCGTAGCTACCGGGAAGATATTGGGGTCAAAGATGATGTCTTGGCAATTGAATCCTACCTGATCTACCAAAATCCGGTAGCTCCGTTCACAGATCTGAATTCTCCGATCATAGGTATCGGCTTGGCCTTTTTCATCAAAAGCCATCACCACAACTGCTGCTCCGAATTTCTTGATCGTTTTGGCTTGTTGGATAAACTCAGACTCACCGTTTTTTAATGAAATGGAATTGACGATTCCTTTTCCCTGAACACATTTAAGCCCGGCAAGAATGATGCTCCACTTGGAGCTGTCAATCATGATGGGAATCCTACTGATCTCAGGCTCTGAAGCGATCAGATTGAGGAATTTGACCATAGCAAATTCCCCGTCCAGCATCCCTTCGTCCATACATACGTCCAGGATCTGAGCTCCTCCCCGTACTTGATCCAATGCGATATCAAGTGCTTCATCGTATTGTCCATTGAGGATTAGGCGGGCAAATTTCTTCGAACCTGTAATGTTGGTCCGCTCTCCGATGTTGACAAAATTGATGTTTGGGGTGAAAACCAAAGGCTCCAAGCCTGATAATTTCATATAGTTTTTAGACATTGTCTACCTCCTCTCCTGATACTTCTTCGATTTTCCTTGGCTTAAATTCTGCGGCCATTTTGGCCAATGCAGCGATGTGGTCTGGGGTTGTCCCACAGCAACCACCTAAAATATTGAGCATACCCTCTTTCAAGAAGTCACGGACTTGATCTGCCATTTCATTGGCTCCCTGATCATATGCCCCAAACTCATTAGGCAATCCGGCATTCGGATATGCAGAGACATAAAAAGGAGCCTTTTGTGCTAGGACTTTTAAATAGGGTCTCAACTCTTTAGCTCCCAAGGCACAATTTAAGCCTACAGAAAGTAGCGGAACATGGGAAATAGAAATCAAAAAAGCTTCTGTGGTCTGGCCGGAAAGTGTACGCCCAGAGGCATCGGTAATGGTGCCCGAGATCATGATGGGAATCCCGCCATCTCTTGGATCAAGTGGGATATTTCGCTCCTCATACACGTCCTGAATCGCATACAAAGCTGCTTTTGCATTTAGCGTATCGAAGATGGTTTCTACTAGAATGATATCAGCGCCACCATCCAAAAGCCCACGTACCTGCTCCGCATAAGCCTCAGCGAGTTGATCAAAAGTGATGGCCCGATAGCCCGGATCATTTACATCTGGAGAAAGTGAAGCTGTTCTATTAGTCGGTCCGATAGCACCTGCGACAAAACGCGGTTTGTTTGGTTCATTTACAGAAAACTCATCCGCAACTTCACGAGCTATCTTGGCAGATTCAAAGTTGATCGCATATGCCAGATGAGACAATTCATAATCTGCTTGTGCGATGGTAGTACCGGAAAAAGTATTGGTTTCGATAATATCGGCTCCAGCTTCTAAATATTCCCGATGGATCTGCCGAATGATGTCTGGCCTACTCAGCGAAAGTAAATCATTATTTCCTTTCAAAGATTTGGGGTGATTGACCAGTTCGGGAGTTCTGAAGTCCTCTTCAGTCAGTTTATAGCGCTGAATCATTGTTCCCATAGCTCCATCGAGTATGAGAATTCTATTTTGAATAGATTGAAGCAGAGTTTGTGTTCTGTTTTGCATCGTCAATTAATTAGATCAAAAAGCAAATCGAGCAAAACACGGATTGAAGTCTGGGAAGACTTTTCCGCTCATCTGTTTCCGGTCATTTCCGAAATGGGAGTTAGCACCTTGTTTACAGGTTGCTAAGACGTCGTAGGGCCCTTCCCTCAGTCTTTCTCGATAAGCTGCACAAAGGTAATAGCATTTTGATAAAAAAGATTACGTTTAATTCAGAATTTAAGTAAGCAACCTGCCCCTCGTTAAGAAATTCTCAATTATGGTCTAACTCCCACTGTTAATCCTATCATAGGGCCACTGAGATATTTTCCCATATTTAATTCGCCCAACTTATAATTACCCAAAGCCAATTCATAACCGGCTGTCGCACTCAGGACGATGTCAAAAATATTTCGCTTGGTCATGGGGAAACCATATTCGAAAACCAACTCAGGCTTTGCCATCAGGCCGGAGCTTTTAAGGTAACCATCGAAATACCGTTGCTCAAATAGCTCTGGGAAATCAGGCTTGCCTCCTTGATTCAAGGTATATCGGATATTTCCGTATCCCAACCCTCCTAGTGCACCGAATGCAAAGTTTTTGAGTTGGAAAAACTTCATACCAGCATTTCCATAGATTCTTAAGCTATTCAGGGAATGAGATTGGGTAGTGGAAGCACTACCTTTTAACGAAGAATTAAATACATCAATTCCGTAAAGCAACCCGTCTGTTTCACCCAATATTCTCAACCCTACATTGGATGGGGCACCTTCAAATTCAGCGAAACCATATTTACTTAACTCCTGATTTAGCACATCTGGTTTGCTGAAATGGAATCCCCGAAACAGTGATATTCCAATGGAAGCGTCCTTGTAGAAGAAATTCCGATCCGGGAGTGAAATCCCAGCTCCCACTCTTAAGAAGGCCCCTGATTGCGTATTGTCAAATGACATTCCGTTCATTTCCCATTTTCCTTCGAACGGACTAAAGGAATAGCCCACTTTAGCTAGAATCTCTAGGGACTCTTTTCTCCCTGGCAGGTCAAAATCATAACTCAACTGGAAACCAATTTCTGTCAGAAAATCTCCAAAATATGGGGTTCCTTTTTGGATATCGTTTTCTCTAAGAATAAAACCTTCTTTGGGATCTAGGAGAAAACTTGCCAGATTCTGGGTACCATCAGCAGGCAACATCTCGAAATTCAAATATCCCACGCCCAAAGACATGTAGTGGATCAGCTGGAATTTACCTTCTTCTGTCAGAGAATAGCCAACATTAACCAGCGCCCGACTCGTCCGGTATCGGATCTCAAAATCATCATAATCACTGGCTTTGCTTTGGTGCTGCGAAAGCTCAAAACCTACCAAAAAATCATTTATTCTAGCCTGATAACCAAGCCCGTAAGATCGATATCGGTTTTGTAAAGGGGAAAGCCCCCTTTGGGCGAGCATCTCATTAAATTGACGGAGATTGGCTCCTGATATCCCTGTAAAACCATAAAATGAAGATCGCTTATTCAGCAGACCTTGCGCTTGCAGGGTGAAAGAGATTGAAGATAAAAACAGGAAAAGGAAAAACCTTCTGATTCGCATTATGAAGTAAGTGATACCTGAAGCAATAAACTATTGCCATCTCTCGGCAAAATTAATGCTAAACCTCATTTTCATTAGGTTCTTTTGGATTAAGGCAATTCAATATCTTCTCGTACAGGATTTCAGGTGTGAAGGGCTTGGGAATAAAATCGTTCATTCCGCTGCTTTTCATTTCATCTTTCACCTCGTTAATCGAAGCTGCGGTCAAAGCCAAAATAGGAATGGAGTTCATTTTTGGATCGGGATGATTTCTGATAAAAGTAGCCACTTCAAATCCATCCAATTCAGGCATCTGAAGATCCAACAGGATGAGATCAAAACTTCCGCTCTCAAATTGATCCAAGGCTTCTTGCCCATCAGAAGCGATCACCAGATTCCCTACCTCCCACTTATTGAGGAATTTACGGATCAAAATCTGATTGACCATATTGTCTTCTGCCACCAAAATTGATGCGGATTGCAAAGAACGCTGCTGCACAAAGGCCCCTGATCGTTGGGTTTCGAGCTTTCGGGAATCCACAAACTCGAATGGAATTATAAATTCAAAAATACTTCCCCCTCCATTTCTGGGTCTGACCTCGATCTCCCCTCCGTGTAGTTCGACCAGACGCTTCACGATTGCCAATCCCAGACCTGTACCACCGTATTTTCGGGAAGTGGAAGAAGATGCTTGGGTAAATGCCTCAAAAATTGATTTTCGCTTATTTTCCGGTATTCCTATCCCGCTGTCTTCAAAAGAAAACTTGATGTCTGTCTGATTGTCTTTGGTATATTCTCTGGAAATAGAAATTCTGACAAAACCTGAATCGGTAAACTTAATCGCATTGGAGACTAGATTATTCACTATCTGACCAATACGGAGAGAATCTCCAATTAAGATCTCAGGAATCGCTTCGTCTATTTCACAGCTGATTCGCAGATTCTTTTCATTTGCCTGGAAACTGTGCGAATGAACAATTCGATGAATCATATTACGGATATCAAATTGAACTTGCTCCAACTCCACCTTCCCCGAATCGATTTTATTGTAATCCAGGATATCATTGATGAGCGCCATGAGGTTTTCTGCAGAAAACTGCAAGGTCTTTAGATTTTCCAATTGATCCGGCCTAGGATCCTCTTCCATTAGGAAATGGGCAAGACCAATCACCGCATTCATCGGAGTCCGAATCTCATGACTCATCACAGAGAGAAATTGCGATTTTATCTGAGAGGCTTGTTCAGCACGTTCTTTGGCCAACCGCAATTCCCGCTGTGTTTCCTTGAGCTTGGAAATATCTCTGGCCACTCCCGTATAGAATCGGTGGATACCATTTTTGTCCTCAATTAATCTTCCGTTGCTACTGAAAACTCGATAGTCCCCGTCCTTGTGCCGAAGCCTGAATTCAAGAAATTGATTTTGGGCCAGAAAGTCCTTCTCCTCTCCGAGCATGACCTGAAAAACATCCAGATCATCGGGATTGATAAAATCAAAAATACTACGTCCAATTACCTCATTGGATTGATAGCCCAAGAATTGGGTGACATTTGGTGAGACATACTGAAGCAGGAACGCTTCGGAGAGCGAAAAGATGATTTCAGTAGACTCCTCAACTAGTCGCCTGTATTTTTCTTCAGATTGAAGCAAGTCCATTTTTGCCTGGTACTCGTCCTGAATATCTCTGATAATACTCAAGGCATATTCGACACGTCCATTTTCGATGATCGGCCTAATTGTCCTTTGGTAACATCTTCCCTTCAGAAAAAACTCAGAATCAACAATCTCCTGATTGAAATACACCCGATCCAAAATGGCGTTGATCTCATCCAGTGGCGTGAGTTGAAGCTCGCTGAGCATTTTTCCTTCAAAATCTTCGCGCTTGAACCCCCATTTTTCAAAATTGGTACCCTCTGCCAATATGTATCTTCGTTCCTTATCGAGTAAAAAGATATTTGTCCCTGGAATATTGGAAGCCAAAACCCGGTACTGCTCGTCCCGCTGAGAATTGACAATTTCCAGATTTTTACGATCTGAAATATCCTGAAATAATCCTTCGTGAAACTGGATCATTCCATTTTCAGAAATGACATCTCTAGTCCGGTCCTCTACCCAAATAAAATTCCCCTCGGAAGTCTTGATCCTATATTCCCCTGAAAATGCCGGAAGTCCATTTTCGGTAAGCCTCCTCTCCTTATTTTCGACTATAAATTTCCTATCCTCAGGATGGAGCAAATCCAAAAATGAGCTTTTGCTTTCCATCAAATGAGTGGCCTCATAACCAAACAAATTGATGTTTTCAGAGATGTATTGGATGGCAAAATCATTGTTTGGATCTACTCTAAAGAGCACAGCGGGACTGTTTTCCACGATTAGTTGGGCTCTTTTAGCGATCTGTTCGGATTTATATTTTTCCTCCAAACCTCTCAATATGACCGAGTAGCCAATTTTATCCTTCCCATCGGCATGAATGGCTTGGATGGAAATCTCAAATGGGGAGAAATGTGTATGCTTGGTTTGGATATACCGCTCTGCCTTCCAAAGTTCGCCTACTTGAAGCATTGACGAAACCCGGGCTAATTCCTCTCCATTTTCCCAATGGACGGTAATCAAATCGTTCAGCAACCCGACGAACTCGCGGGCAGTTTCGGGACAGCATAACTGAACCGCGGCTTCATTGAGATAAATAACATGCAAATCCAGGTTTGTCACCAAAATAGGATCACTGACTTGGGTTAATATTTGGGACTGAAGCTTGAGATAACTATCTGAGGCACGCTTATGTGAGATGTCGGTGCAAAACCCAAACACCTCTAAGCCCTGAGTCAAAAACTCCTGCTTACCTTCAATTTCATAACTGATAAATCGGACCTCCCCATCACTTCCTGTAAGTGTAAATTCACCTGATGTACGGGATAGGTCCGAACTGGCCCGACGTAAATTAGAAATAAAAGAAGCCCGGTATTGCTTATCTATTCGGAAGATCAATGCTGAAAATTCCTCAATAACCGGTTGTGATCCTAGACCAAATAATCTGGCAAAACCAGCTGAGCAATAAAACCGGCTTTTGTGAGAACTGTACCTCCAAGACCCGGATTTGGATAATTCTTCAGTATAGGTGAGCAAATTTTCATTGCGCTCCATTTTCCGATTCATTTGGCTACCCAAAAATGCTCCGGCCAACACATCTCCCAACTGGCGCAAGACTTGAAGTTCCTTTTCTTCAAATCTGAAATCCTCATCATGAGATTCAAACCGAATCAACCCCAGTAACCTTTCACCAGAGATCATCGGTATCAAAATCCTACATTGTACCCAATGGTTAAAAGTAGGATTGGAATTTGGCTCACTTGAAATCAAGCGGACCTTTCCCTTTTCCAGAAAAATTTGATTCTCAAAAATCAGTTTCAGTTCATCCTCAGTTGGCAATAATTTTCGGTCCTCGGTTTTGAGAGACGACCACGAACTAATTGCCTCCAACTCCTCCGACTCTTTGTTGAAAACCATAATTTCTGCCCGATTGGCATTCAGAAACTCGCCAAACCCAGACAGAGCTCCAAAAAACTCAGACTCCAGCGCCTTAAAATTCCCTCCAATCAACCGGGAAGAAAGCTGGATGATCAGGTCCTCTATCTTATACCTGCTCTGAAGTGAGTTTTCGGTTAGAATGTATTCAGTTACATCCCTAGAGCTAAAAATAATCCCCTGAATTTGAGGATGATTGAGAAGATTTTTGGCATAACTCTCCAGAAAAATCCGCTTTCCATTGCGAAGCTTTACCCAAAAGTCAATGGACACTTCTTCACTGGTCTTAAGAACATCAAAGAAATCTCCCTTGACTATTTCTATCGAACCCATGGCTGCAAAATCCCGATAATTTTTGCCAATAATCTCAGAGGATTCAAATCCTAACTTATGGGAAACAGAATTGCTGATAAACTTGTAGTTCCCATTCTTATCCAAGATTGCTATCAGGTCATGGCTGTGGTTGAGGATGCTCTGCATGTAGCTAAGCTCCTCCGCATTGTCTCCGCCTGATTGGATTACTTGCTCCGCTTCGGAAGGCACCGCCACTGGCTCAGTTCCTTTTGCAATCAAAAATCGGGAGTTGTAGCTAGATGGAAGATTGATAAAAGTCCAAGTAAATTCAACCGAATCCCCTTGGATCCGATTTAAATCAAACTTTAACTGATGAATTGGTTTTTTCCCATCCATGAAAAATTCATCCAATTCAGCGATTTGCTCAGGTGTTCCAAATACCAACCTCCAATCCTCAGGTAAGGGTTGAAAATGCTTCAAATAATAGGCATTGAAAAAAATAATTTCCTCAGAATCCATCAAAAACAGAGGTTCCTGGATTTCATTTAGAAAATCAGAAATATCAAACTGCTGGAATTGAGACATGAATCATAAGTAAGGGTTGGGCATCAACGTGGCTTGAATCAAATTGCTCAGTAATATTTAAAAAGAAAACCTTAAACACAAACCTTAATTCTCTTTATTTTTCATGACTCTACTTAGGTTTGAGATGATCTTGTGACCCTTGTTTTTTTACCTTGCTTCAAACATTTTGAAGAAAAATTCCGTGATGACATTTGAAATAAATTCAACTTAAACTAAAAAAATATTCTTTATGATTATTTCCACCACACCTTCCCTTGAAGGCTATCAAATTGACCAATACCTTGGACTCGTTTCCGGAGAGACCATTATCGGCGCCAATATTTTCAAAGATTTTTTCGCAAGCATCACCGACATTGTGGGTGGCCGGTCATCTGCCTACGAGCAAGTACTCCGGGAAGCTAAAGCCACTGCAATATCTGAAATGGAAGCTCAGGCCAGGCATTTTGGTGCAAATGCAATAGTTGGCATAGACCTGGATTATGAAACCATACGGGAAGGAATGCTGATGGTGACGGTAAGTGGTACGGCAGTGAAGATTACAAAGCTTTAATGGAAAAAGGCCTGATAGATTCAGGCCTTTTTGATTTGCTCCATGACTTTTTTCACATCCGTATTTTTGCAAAAATGATTGTCCACGATTACTACCGGAGCTGACTTACACATATCCATGCACTTGGTTTGAAAAAATTTACAATGTCCTTTTAAAGTCCCTACAGTAGCCGCCTCTTTCAATTCTTTTCGAATTTTTTTAGATCCGGATTTTTTACAGTCCGAACCCGCGCAAATAAATACCAATTTCCTATTGTATCGCATCACATTGCCCAAATAGCCTGCATCATTAATCCAGCCAAATAGGCTCCATAGGTTCCCACAGCATATCCCAAGACTGCCAATAAAACACCCACCGGCGCTAACGATGGATCAAATGCTGAGGCTACAATCGGTGCAGAAGCTGCCCCTCCTACATTGGCTTGTGATCCTACAGCTACATAGAAAAAAGGTGCCTTAATCAGATAAGCAACCAAGGACATGATCAGAATGTGGAAAATCATCCAAACTATCCCGATCAGGAAGAAAATAGGATTATCCAATACTGCACCCAAATCCATTTGCATCCCAATAGTCGCTACTAAAACATAAAGCAAAACGCTCCCCATCCGTGAGGCACCTGCACCTTCCAGATCTCTGGCTTTGGTAAAGGAAAGCAATAATCCAGCAGTAGTTGCAATCACCACAATCCAGAAAAAGGCAGAATTCAAGGAATATTGATTGAGTTGCGGATAGTTATTTTCAAACCATGGCGCCAAAAAATCTGCACACAAATGAGAAAAACCAGTGACTCCAAATCCAATCCCTAGAATCAACATGGTATCTCCTAGACTTGGAATCTTCATGATTCCTTCCCTATGCTTGGCAATTCGATCCCGGAGTTCATAGATCGCAGAAGTATCGGCTTTGAGCAGTTTGTCTAATTTTTCAGGTTTTGCAGCCCAATACAGCAAAAAAGCCATCCAAAGATTTGCAACCAACACATCCACGGCAATCATTTGCCCAAACAGTGTCGGACTGGCACCGAATACTTCCAGCATAGCTGTCTGATTGGCTCCGCCACCGATCCAGCTGCCTGCGATCGTAGACAATCCTCTCCAAAGCTCATCAGAACCTGTCCCGGAGTAAACATCCGGAAATAAAGTCCCTACTGTCAAAAGGGCCAGGGGACCACCAATCATAATTCCTATTGATCCAGCCAGAAACATCGTCAGGGCTTTTGGTCCGAGTTTAAGAATCCCTTTTAAATCGATACTTATCGTAAATAAAACCAAAGAGGCAGGAAGAAGATACCTGGATGACACTTTGTACAGACCGGATGATTCTCCAGAGATAAGTCCTAAAGAATTGAATACTGCTGGAATAAAATAGCAAAGTAAAACCGTCGGGATATAGGTATAAAACTTTACCCAAAATGGCTTTTTGCTCGCTGAAGTAGCGAATACAAATGCCAGAGTTGCCATCAAAAGGCCAAAAACTACCGCGTCATTTCCAATCAAGAGTGTACTTTCTTCCATTCGCAGGATTTAATTTACAGCTACAACGATACAACCAAATGAGCAATTAGCCCAATAATTCTCCATCTGATCCTTTTAGTACTTGGATCAATTCACTTAGAATCATGGCTGTCGCTCCCCATACTACCTCTCCGTCAATTTCGAAATATGGGGTATCCAGATTGACGTTTTGGCTCACTGTCAGCGTTTTTCGTTTTTTCACCTCGGCACCAAACAACAGCGGCAATTCGGTCTGAATGATCCGCGATACTTCTTTGGCCTCCGGAATGAAATCAGGCTGCTTTTCGACAAACCCAAGAATAGGACTTACCAAAAATTTACTGGTCGGGATAAAAAGCTCTGTTAGACTTCCCAAAACCTGAACATCTCTGCGGTCGACACCCACTTCCTCCTCAGCCTCTCTCAGTGCAGTCTGGATAATGTTTTCGTCACCTTGTTCCATTTTACCTCCTGGAAAAGCGACTTGACCGCTATGAAAACCCTGATACTCGGGCCGCTTGATCAAAGGAAAATAAGTATCCTTACCAATCGGATAAAATAAAATCAGGACTCCGCTTTTTCTATGATTTTCCGGTAAAACTGAGTCAAATCGCCGCATATCTACCGGCATCGGTGACATTTGAAGGTGGGCTTTTTTTCCAGGCAGGGGAAATTTCATGGCTTGCTCCAACCGACGAATGAGCAGGTCAAAATTCATAATCAGGTTAAATCCACCGTTTTCAACTTGGTATCGAGATAGGAATCATGCTGGTACTCTTTCACCACCTTGGTCATTCTGAATTGATTTAGGGAATGATTCTGGACATTAATGATCCAAATCATTGGTCTAAATCCGTCCTCTTCCTGAAAAAATCCCAAAACCATCAACTCCGACGCATTCATCCACAATGCCTCCTCAAACATTCCGGAAGGCCCCATGAATAACAATCGTTCTTTCATCCCGTCTGCTCGGTACCAGATCACTTCTGAATCAGGGTTAAGAAAAGGCTGATCCAAACTCTCCTGTGCTTCTACTTTATAGGAATAAATATCCAAGGTTCCATTCCCCTCAGGATGTGGCAGTTGATATGGGAAAAGCGGATCTTCAGCTAGAATAGGATTCTTCTCCGGCATCTCCATAGGATCGATGGAGTCTGTCATGACCAATTCGAAATCAGAAGAATCAAACAGCCCCACCGAAGCAGCCCAATGACTTTGCCAACTTGATTTTTGAGCGAGTGCCTGGTTTATTTTGCTCTGCATAACCTCCAAACTCCCTGCATCTGAGGTTACAGCAAGAGAATCTTCAGATTTTGAAGAATCGGAAGATTCACAAGCCGAAAAAAAAATAAGCGTTCCCAACCAAACTGGGAGAAAGATTTTAGTTGACACTTTCATAGCGAAAATTTGAGCGTTGAAGCTAAGTCAAGGGATCGAAAAATCAAACGGATTTGAACAATGAATCTCCAAACAAAGAATTGAAAATGCCGCAAAGGCCAAATTCATTCTAAAAACAAAAAAGGCCGGAATATGACTCCGACCTTTTCCTGCTCTCAAACCTATTAAACCTATTGTAGATATTCAGTTGATGAATACCTGCGAAAAGTAGAAAATGTTTTCATTCCCTCCAAACAATCGATTGCGAAAAATATTCAAAATTTTATTCGGTTAAGATTCCAAGAAGATAAATCGCAGAAAATCAATTGCTTTTTGAATTCTTAGATTTAGAAAAATCCTTAAAAAATTTAATCTTTCTTCACTGATCCAGTTTCCAACTTATGCCACATCGCTCTTTACCACTAGCTACAAAAATTTTCGAAGGCTATCTCACCTATATAGAATCATTTAATACCTATACCAAACTTGCTCCGCTTTACTTTGCGCAGCGGAATTGGCAAGCCACCCAACTCAATCATCGCCAACGGCTTCGGCTATACAAAGACCTTCTTTTTGAGTTGAAGAAAGTCTTCCAGGACCTTTTGGGAGAAGACTCCTCTGATCGACAAATCTGGCAACTCATCCGAATGGAATATCAAAAAATGATCGCTGAGAGGCCGGATGTGGAATTGGCTGAGACTTTTTTCAATTCACTTTTTCGCAAGACTTTTCCAGATAATCCTTTGGATGAGGAACTCATGTATGTCACAGGAAGTCATCGAATAGCAGAATTTCAAGAAAATTCAACCCTGCTAAGGACCTATCCAGCCTCGATGGGACTCGAACAGATCATCCGTAAAATCTTGGAAGATTTTGAATTTGGGAGTTCATACATGGATAAAGAAAAGGATGTCGAATTTCTCGTAGAAGGTGTCAAAAAAGTCATTCTCACCCGATACCAAGTAGAAGTTGGTACCAAAACGCAACTATTGAAACCAGTCTTCTATCGAAATAAAGCTGCCTATTTAATCGGAAGAACCTTTGTTGGCAATAAATGGATGCCATTTATTATCCCTTTCATGAATGGGCCCAAAGGGATTTATGTAGACACATTGATTTTTGACCCCAATTTAATGAGTCACCTCTTTAGCTTTACCAGATCTTATTTTATGGTTGAGGCCGAGATTCCATCTCAGATTATCAGCTTTCTGCTTTCGGTGATTCCACACAAAAAAACACATGAACTCTACAATGCTATTGGATTCAATAAGCATGGCAAGACACTTTTCTACATAGACTTCCTCAATCATTTGGAAAATAGCACTGACAAATTTGTCGTGGCACCAGGGATCAAAGGCATGGTGATGACTGTCTTTACCCTTCCCTCCTTCAACATTGTATTTAAATTGATTAAAGATCACTTTGAGCCTCCGAAGAGTATGACTCGCCAAGAGGTTCGTGAAAAATACAAGTTGGTCTCGCTACATGATCGCGTCGGCAGAATGGCGGATACGCATGAATTTGAATTTTTCAAAATCCCGCTTGAGCGGATCAGTGAAGAGCTGCTGAAGGAGCTTCGAAACACCACAAATTCATTGCTGCAGATTAATGAAGGACATTTGGTAATTAAACACCTGTATACCGAGCGAAAAATGATTCCGCTCAACCTCTTTCTGGATACCTGCACTACCGAAGAAGGCAGGCGGGCGGTAGAAGATTATGGTCGTGCGATCCTTCAATTGGCGCAGGCCAATATCTTTCCCGGGGATATGATGACCAAAAACTTTGGACTTACCCGTCAAAAACGCGTCATATTCTATGATTATGATGAAATCGAATTTCTGGAAGAAATGAATTTCAGAGTGAAACCAAAGCCAGAAACTTATGAACAAATCTATGCTTCGGAGCCTTGGTATGAAATCAAAAAGAATGATGTTTTCCCTGAAGATTTTCGCAGGTGGATGATCGGCAGAGCAGACCTAAAGCCTCACTTTTTAGAATATCATCAGGATTTATTCGATCCATTCTACTGGAAATCTCTTCAAGAACGGATCCAAAAAGGGGAATTGATCCATGCGTTTCCTTATCCGGACGAGATCAGATTCCGGCCAAATGAACCCGTGTAGAAAAACAATGTTTCATTCTTAGCCAGACAAAACTTATTTTTGGCAAATCGGGTTAGCCCTTTTCGTACCTCCCAACCCATGATTTCAGAAGTTTCAAATCCTCATACTACCGTCACGCGTATAAAAAAAATCGTCCTTCAAACTCCTGAAGATGACGAGAGACCCGTTTATCTTTCCGGAAACTTCAACAATTGGGCAACTCAGGATTTTCATTTCAAAATGAAAAAACTTGAGCCTGGAAAGTATGAGTTTAACTTTCCCGAAGGGCCCGAATTTACAGGTGAACTCATCTACAAATTCACTAAAGGAGATTGGTCTGAGGTAGAAATCGATCGCTATGGTAACAGAACTCCCAATCGCCACTGGAATGATGACAAACCTGTGAAGTTTGAAAAAGTGGCGAAATGGCGAAAAAACTGGCTCCCCTACCGTCCTTCTCAGCTTCCAAAAATTCACTTGATCTCTGAAGAATTTGAAATACCACAGCTGAATAAAACGCGCAAAATCTGGGCGCTTTTACCGCATGACTACGATACAAGCACAGAACATTACCCGGTTCTCTACCTGCATGATGCTCAGAATCTCTTCAATGAAAATGCAGAATTTGGCAATTGGCAAATAGATAAAAAACTAGCAGTCATGGCTGACTATGGGATCGGGAAGATCATTGTCATCGCTGTAGAACATGGAGAAAAAGAGCGCCTGATCGAATATAACGTCGGGAAAACCTTGCTTGGCCAAGGCAATGGAAAGCAATACATTCGGTTCATCACGGACACACTGAAGCCCTTCGTAGACAAGACCTTTCGAACCAAACCTGAGCGTGATCATACCGGAATCGGTGGAAGCTCAATGGGCGGTCTGGTCAGCATTTTCTCCGGTTTGATTTATCCCGAAGTATTTGGAAAATTGATGGTCTTTTCCCCATCTCTCTGGGTCATTCCCAAGATAAAACTTGGGTTTCTCGACTTCTTTGAACCTCAGGAAACGCGGATTTACCTCTATGCGGGTGGTGATGAAAGCGAAACCATGGTCAACCATGTGACCAAGCTTAGAAAGCGACTCCTCAAGCGCGAAAGCCTTGAAGGCAAAATGAAAGTCCGTCTTTCCATTAACGAAAACGGCAAACACAACGAATCCTATTGGAGCGACGAGTTCCCCAAAGCCATCGAATGGCTGTTTTTCAATGATAAACCGGAGTAATCTACTCCTGATCAACTTATGCAAATCAAAACCAATCCCAAAAACCTCTCAACTAGTGCGTTGAGAGTCATCCCTGTGTTTCAAGCAAATGCCGAAGAAACACTTGTTGCAAAACTCGGGATGTCAGGCCCATCTAAGGCCCTTTTTTCTGGTAAAAAAGACACGAGCTACAGTTTGGAATTAGATACCCAAGTGATTTTGCTTTTGGGTCTTGGAGAAAATCCAGAATACAAAACCCTCGAAACGACTTTTCGGAGGATCCTATCAAAACATTCGGATTTGGTTGAAAAAGAAGTGATTCTGGATTTTCCCGATACTTTCTCCACGGAGCAAATCGAATCAGCCATTGTTGGATTTAAACTAGGGACCTACTCCATTGGCTTTTATAAAAAAGAGAAAGCAAAAGATTTCGCGAAGTTGAAAGTGGAGGTCATCACAGGCATCGAAAAAGCCAAATCCATAGTGGAGCGCGCAGAAAAAATTGCAGAGGCCAAAATAGAAGCATTCAGACTAGTAGACTTGCCTCCCAATAAAATTACGCCTGAATACCTTGGTGACTGGGCAAAAACACAAGCCAAAAAATATAAACTTGATGTAAAGGTTTTGGATGTAAAAAAAGCCAAATCTGAAGGTTTGGAGGCTTTTTTGGCAGTAGGAAGAGGCTCAGCCAAAGAGCCTAAGTTCATTATCCTAGAATACCGCCATCCCAAAGCCAAATTTCATCTAGGCCTAGTGGGTAAAGGGGTGACATTTGATACCGGAGGACTGAATGTGAAAACACAAGCCATGCACCACATGAAATCCGACATGGGCGGTGCAGCTGCTGTATTAGCCACGACCCAACTTGTTTCTGATTTGGGCCTGGCAATCAATCTCACAGCCATCGTCCCGGCAGTCGAAAACGCGATTGACAAAGATGCTTACTTGCCCTCGGAGGTAATTGGCAGCCATGCAGGCTTATCCATTGAAGTGATTGACACAGATGCAGAGGGTCGACTGATTTTGGCAGATGGGCTCTCTTATTTGGTCAAAAATTACAAGGTGGATCAAGTGATCGACTTGGCTACGTTGACTGGAAGTTCTATCGGAACTTTTGGTTTTGAATGTGCAGCATTGTTCAGCAATGACGGAGACCTATCCCATGGCTTGCAGCGCGCTGGGGAAGAAATAGGCGAAAAATCCTGGCCACTTCCACTTTGGGAGAATTATGGAAAAGAGATGGATTCGGAGATCGCCGATATCAAAAATTACCATGGAAAACCATTTGCAGGAGCAATCACGGCTGCGAAATTCCTTCAGGCTTTCACCCATGATCATCCTGCCTGGGCACATTTGGATATTGCCGGGGTCGCTTTTGGAGATGGAGAATTTGCCAAAACCAAAACCGGAACGGCCTATGGCGTAAGTCTTTTATTGCGGCATATCGAAAACCAACTTTAAAATATATCCGACAAGTCTTCCGATTTGTCGGATTTTTTTTCACTTTTTGAATACAAAATTTACGTCTTATGAGCTCACCGAAAACTTTTCTTTGCATCTCCAATTATTTTAAAGGAAATGCTTTCTTGACTGCACTCAAAAAGCAGGGAAACCGGGTTTTTCTAGTCACCACAGAACAGCTTCGGGATAAGCCATGGGCCTTTGAGTACATTGATGAAATATTTTACATGCCAGGTCAGGATTTGGATTGGGACATGGATTTATTACTGAAAGGTGTCGGTGGACTGATGAAAGACCACAAAATAGAAGCAATCATCGCCTTGGATGACTACGACGTAGAAAAGGCAGCTTTCCTTAGAGAAAATCTTCGAATTCCCGGTATGGGACAGACGACTGGCCGCTATTTCCGCGATAAATTGGCCATGCGGATGCGTGCCAAAGATGCTGGAATCCGAGTGCCTGCATTTTCACCGCTTTTCAACAATGAAGAAATCAACCAATTTGCGGATACCGTTTCTCCCCCCTGGGTTCTTAAACCTCGGTCAGAGGCATCCGCCCATGGCATCATCAAAGTTCATTCGAAGGAAGACCTTTGGAAGCATATTCATGAGTTGGGTGAAAACAGAGTTTACTATCTCGTAGAGCAGTTTAAACCTGGAGATGTTTTTCATGCTGACGGCCTCCAGATCGATGGGAAAATTTTGTTTGTGACTGTTTCCCGCTACTTGGCTACTCCCATGGAAATATCCCAGGGAGGTGGAATATTTCGTTCAGCCAATATAAAATATGGTTCTGAGGATGATAAAGCTATAAAGAAAATGAATGAGCAGATCATGAAAGCGTTTGGGCTAAAACATGGAGCTTCTCACACTGAATTCATCAAAAATCGGGAAGACGGTAAAATCTACTTCTTGGAAACAGCCTCGCGAGTCGGCGGAGCACATCTAGCCGAAATGGTCGAAGCGGCCACTGACATCAATCTCTGGCAAGAATGGGCAAAGATTGAGGATGCTATTGCAAAAAATGAAAAATACAAGTTGCCAAAAGTGGGTAAAAACTATGCGGGTATTATACTGACGCTTTCCAAATACCAGCATCCTGATCTCAGTACATTCGATGATCCTGAGGTATGCTTTCGGGTACCCTTGGATTATCATGCGGGACTTATCGTCAGGTCAGCAAAGCAAGAACGGGTGATGGAATTATTGGATAATTATTCAGAACGATTTGCCACTGATCTATCGGCCAGCGCGGATGCACCAGAAGTGAAGAAATTCCATTGAATTTTCTGGTCTACCACCATCGTAACCCGTCTATATTTAGTTAAAAAGGTACTCAACTGCTACAACTTCCATCTTCAGGAAATTCTAAGTTCGAGAGGATAAAATACAAGGAAAGAAGTTTGCAACCGCAACCTGTTTAAAACTTCTCCTCTATCCCTAGACCAAAAAGAGCAAAATCATATTTGACTGGATCTAAAGGATCAAACGTCCGAAGTTTTTGAGTAAGTTCTAAGACTGTAAGCCAGTCAGTCTGCTTTCGGGTGATCAGTCCCAGCTTTCGCCCGACACGGTCCACATGCAAATCGCAGGGACAGAGCAACTGGGCGGGTGAGATGTTTTTCCAGAGACCAAAATCAACTCCATTTTGATCTGTACGCACCATCCAGCGTAGGTACATTGTGATTCGCTTGCAGGCTGCCTTTCGGGCAGGAGTTGCAATATGCTTTTTTGTACGGCCGGGCGAATTTTCCAAACTGAAAAACAACTGATGGAATTGCACAAGAATCGATTCCATGGCATCAATATGATTGGTCTGGCCAACTAAAAAAGCTTCTTCCAGACTTTCATGGGTACGATAAAACCAACTGAGGAAATGAATGAAGTAGAGTGTATCCACATCATTGAAAGTCCGATGCTTAAATGTCAAAAAAGCCTTTAAATCTTCCTCTTGATGATTCAAAAGAAAATCATGAGGGGCATTATCCATCATCCCGAAGAGTTCGAGACATTTGTTAATGATCGTTTTGCGCTGTCCCCAGGCTAGTATTGCTGCAAAAAATCCGGCAATCTCAATATCCTGCTTTTTGGTAAACCGGTGGGGAATGGAGATCGGGTCGTTCGGGATGAATTCTGGTCGATTGTATTGCTCAACTTTCAGGTCGAGAAATTCCTTAAGTCCTTGCATCAGAGCTGAACTTTTATCTCACCACCCTGAGTCCCATCAAACCACTTTAAACACAGTGCATCCTCGGTTTTTTCGGAAACATGCCAATCGAAACTCTTAATCGTAGTCAGTGATCTGAGCGCATCCCGATCAGGATCATAGAGGCAAATATCAAAATCAGGCATTTCTTTGGGATCTTGGGTATTCCATTTTTCTAAAATAAACCCTTCCTCGAGTACCCTGACTTTGTTACCAAAAACATAATCCTCCAAAATGGAAGGAACTCCATCTTTTCTCCTCAATTTAAAACCCGCCGGGCCGAACATGATCTGCAAAAAAACTTTTGCTTCGAGCAGGTTATTGGAATATTCCATGGTTTTCCATTCTGATTCTTTCAAAACGATGGCTTTCCCCTCTGGTCTCAGACGGGTCAGCAGGGAAGAAAGCTTAGAAAACAAGTAGGTGAATCCAATAAAAAGTAGCCCAAAACTCGCCAAAATAGGGTAAGAGATAATGAAGATGACATTCCAAACCAACCGGAATGCGTGATGAAAGAAAAGTTGAAATTTGTTCATTGAGCAATACTGACAGGACAAAGGTACGCTTGCCTGATAAGAAAGGCAAAGAATGAACTTTCAGCCTTAAAATGAAAAAGCCGACGTCTGCCGGCTCGTTTTGCGATATTTTAGGGGTAAAATCAATAAAGTACCTCTACAGGGAAGCGCTGATTAACTGCACGCAATTGGTCAAATGCCGCCTGAGAAAGCTTAATTACCAGCTTAGAGTTATCGCCAGTCTCTGGTAGCTTACCAACAACTCTTGCAAATATAGTAATGTCATTTTCTTCATTTTTGACACGCATGATACTCCCAACTGGAGCATCTCGGTGCAAAACAAGGTATTTCTTATGCCCTCCTGTACCTTCAATAAGTTCAGCCTGACCATTTTCTTTGATGTTTTTGAATCCACCTGAGGTATTTTCAGGAGTTTCGTCGGTGTACATTTCTGTGGTAGAGGTTGCGACGCTTGGGGTGCCAATCACTGGAACAGTAACCGGTGCCTCAGGAGCTCGACCTACTTTGATGACCTGTCCGGATCGGAGATTATTGGAAGTCAGTCCATTCCATTTGATCAGATCCTCGACACTGGATTCATATTTTGTGGATAAAGAAAACAATGTTTCACCAGCAGCTACTGTATGCGAAATCCACTCTCCAGGAGCTACAGGAGCAGAGGTAGGTTTTGTCGGCTCGGTGGATACATTTTTTACTGCTACAGGTTCAGGAAGTGATTTTTTAGGTTGAACGGATTCAGTTTTTTTCTCTGCAGGTTTGGGCTCTGGTTTTGGTTTGATTTCTTCTACCACTGAAGTGGATTTGGAAGTAGTAACCGGAGAACTGGTTGTAGCGATTGCTATGGGCTGAGCTGCAGTCACTGGATTTTCAGGTGTCGTTTCCTTTACTATCAAGGCTTGCCCTATACTTAGATCATTGCCCAGCAACTTATTCCATTGTTTCAAAGAATCAACAGAAACGCTATACTTTTTCGAAATAGAAAAAAGTGTTTCTCCCGGAGCGACTTTATGGAGCATTGAACCAGGAGCCAAATCACTTTTGGCAAAGTATGGGACCCGGATCGTCTGACCGATTTTTAGGCCTTGCTTCAGGACTTCATTTGAATTTTGTATCTCTCCTACTGGCACCTGATATCTTCTGGAAATTGCAAAAAGCGTCTCCTGCGGGCTTACTTTATGTAGGATGTACGTTTTGTCTCCTACCCGCTCTACGCCTATAGAATCTCCTGCGATCAATTCAGAGGCAAGAGAAATAGAGCTGGAGAGCGAAAAAATGAGGAATAAAGTGCTTATAAATCTGTGTTTGAAGATCATAGTGTAAAAACGTTACTAGTTAAATTGGATCAACAGCTCTTTTTACAAGAATTATGCTAGAAATAGAAAAAAACGCCATTTTAACTCAGGGACTTGCTTAAAAAAACACATGATGAATAGGTTTGGGTATCCAAAAATAAAAAACTGGCGTATTGTTCTATTGATAGCTATCTTATGGCTGTAATCCAAGACTCCAAATGCAACTCCGCAATCTCTTCTTATTTTTACTCTGCTTCCTGACCCTTTCTGTCGCTGCTCAGGAAAAGACGGGTAAGATTTACACCTTCAAGATTGATAAGGATATCGATCCAGCCATGAATCGAAGGGTAAAAATTGCGCTGGAAGAAGCTGTAGCCGAGGAAGCGTCTTTGATAATCATCGAAATGGACACCTATGGAGGTGCTGTCAATGATGCAGATGATATCCGCACCATGATCCTAGAATCAGAGATCCCAGTGTATGTCTTTATCAACAAAGACGCAGCTTCAGCAGGGGCTCTGATCTCAATAGCCTGTGACAGCATCTATATGGCGCCAGGGGGAAGTATCGGTGCCGCAACAGTGGTCAACGGAACAGACGGTGCTGCAGCTCCAGACAAGTACCAGTCTTACATGCGCTCCATGATGCGCAGTACAGCAGAAGCTACAGGCAGAGATCCTAAAATTGCCGAAGGAATGGTAGATGAAAAAATAGAAATCGAAGGAGTGTCTGCAGCTGGTTCGGTAATCACTTTTTCAGTCTCGGAAGCAATAAATTATGGTTTTTGCGAAGGAGAATATAAGTCTATCGATGCTATTCTCGCTGCGCAGAATCTTCAAGATATGCCCATTGTGGCTTATGAGGAAGACTCAATTGACAAAATCATTTCGTTTTTTCTAAGCCCCGCAATTAGTGGAGTTTTAATATTGATCATCATAGGCGGGATTTATTTTGAGCTTCAGACGCCGGGAGTAGGTTTTCCGATTCTTGCGGCTATTGTAGCCACTTTGCTCTATTTCATCCCCTACTACCTCAATGGACTTGCGGAAAACTGGGAGATCATCATTTTCATTCTAGGAATTATTCTACTTGCGGTTGAGCTTTTTGTGATACCCGGATTCGGAATATTTGGCGTCTTGGGTATAATTTTCATTCTTGGCGGCCTGGTATTAGGCATGCTTCCTAATCAGGAATTCAATTTTGATTTTGTACCGGCATCACAACTTTTTGCAGCTTTACTGACCGTGATTCTAGCCGCTTTGGCATCGGTGGGATTGGTATTTTGGCTCACACCCAAAGTCAACCAATGGGGTGCGTTCAGCACCATCACGCTGGCAAGCACACAGGAAAGAAGCGATGGATATACGTCAAGTTTCTATTCCAATACATTGATGGGAAAAGAAGGAGTTGTCCATTCCCGCCTTAGGCCAAGTGGTAGAGTAGCGATAGATGGCGAAGTATATGATGCCTACTCTCGGGGTGATTTTATCGAACAGGGGGAAAAAATCGTAGTCATTTCTACTGAGGGCACATCTTTAAAGGTAAAAAGGCTCGAAGCTTGATCGAAAAATTATTTCGCTAAGTTTGCGGCATGAACCCATTTCAGTCGATCTACGAAACCATCGGAGAATCGCAAATCAAAGAACTTGTCAGGTATTTTTACCTGGAGGTAGAAGCGAATCCTTCTCTTAGAAAACTCTATCCCGAAAACCTTGAGCCAGCTGAGAGAAAACTTTTCCTTTTTCTGTTGCAGGTTTTTGGAGGTCCTAGCACCTATTCTGCAGAGCGGGGACATCCAAGATTGAGGATGAGACATTTCGAATGGAAGATCGATTCTGCGATGCGGGACCACTGGATCAATGCCATGCTTACTTCCCTGGACAAACTGAAACTTGAGCAAAATGTGAAAGAGCTCATGATGCAGTACTTCATTCAGGTGGCCAATCATATGATTAATCATGAATAATATTTTGTCCCGATTGCATTCAGTCTATGCTGCGGTAACATTTCTATTTACCTTCCTCCTGATTTTCCCATTTATTCTGATTTGTATTTGGGTACCCGGCTGGAAAAAGTTTGGACGAAAAATCAATCGGTATTGGGCCAAGGCGTATTTCACCTTGATTTTTATTCCAGTGGAAATTGAAATACGCGGCAGATTCGACAAGTCAAAACCGCATATCTTTTTGGCAAATCACTTCAGCTATCTCGATGTAGCCATGATGGGATTTGTACCTGGAGATGTACTTTTTGTGGGAAAAGCTTCAATCAGGAAAGCCCCTCTTTTTGGCTATTATTTCAAAAGCCTACACATCGCTGTGGATCGGGACCGGCTCAAGAGTCGTGCAGAGACCATGCGAAGAGCTGCTGAAGCATTGGATCAGGGAAGTGGGATTGTGCTATTTCCGGAAGGGGGGATTTATACCAAAGAACCACCACAAATGGTTCCATTCAAAAACGGTGCATTTAGGCTGGCAATGGAAAAACAAATCCCCATCATCCCTGTCACGTTAGCATTTAATCACCTAATTTTACCCGATGACAGCCGTCTTTTACTTCATCGACGAAGGGCAAAAATGGTTCTTCATGAAGGTTTGAATCCAAATAATTTCGAGTCAGATGAAGCATTGAAAGCTGCTTGTTTTGAAATTATCCAAAACCAACTCAATCTGGATAATTCTAATGTTTAGATTAGAAATCTTAAAATTCCTATCAGCAAAACTAGGATTTATCCGATAAGATATCGTTTGACCCAGCGTTGATTAATTTTTGCAAAAAATGAAAATAGACAAAGAATCCATCAAGAAAATAGCCCATTTGGCTCGATTGGAATTTGATGAAAAATCTGCGGAAAAAATGTCCAAAGACATGTCCCAAATTCTGGATTGGGTGGAGCAACTCAATGAACTGGATACGACGAGCGTTGAACCACTGACTACCATGTCCTCAGAAATAAATGATATGCGAGAGGACAAAGGCGGTGTTCATCTAGCTAAGGAAGCGGGACTTAAAAATGCTCCTAAACGGGATACCGACTACTTCCGTGTTCCAAAGGTTTTAGAATAACGATGGGTAAAGACAAAGCCATTTTCAATCATCTGGGAAAAATTACCGCGCTCCTGTTTTTAGTGACGGGAGTTTTTTTTGCTGGATATTCGGCCATTTTTGGTTCTTCCTATTATCCAAATATTATCCCTGGGGCATTTCTGGATTCCCTCCCCATCAATTTGGATTGGGTGAATTTAGGCAAGCTTTCCTTTCCCATTCAAGTGGATAATTTTCTGGTATTTCAGGAATATCAAGTGCTTCCTCCGGGATTTACCTTGACTGAAAGTTACCTTTTTGGTGGAATGATCTTTTTGCTATCTGTGTCGGCATTGGCACTATTCAGTACATTCAGAAAGATCCCCTTTTTGATTTTTGGAGCTGCTTGGATTGTCTTGTTGACCCTTTCAGGGACTAACGGATTGAATATTGGCGCTCCAAGTACCAATACTCCTTTACTTATTTTGATCGTTGGCACCATTTTACCAATTACCATTTTCCATGTGTGGAAACCCAATACTGGGTTTTTGATTCGTTGGATCACTTCCTTCGTGTCTACAGGGAT
Organism: Algoriphagus litoralis; assembly: GCF_003259255.1. GTDB lineage: Bacteria > Bacteroidota > Bacteroidia > Cytophagales > Cyclobacteriaceae > Algoriphagus > Algoriphagus litoralis. Next base: position 193,413 of record NZ_QGOL01000009.1, on the reverse strand, counting down.
GGCAGTTTTCGCTTTGATCCAACTTAGCCCAATTACCAACCCATCCCTTTACCTCGCCGAACAAAGTCTGATAATTGGCTTGGGAATGGTTATTTCATGGATTTTTTGGCAAGGACATGGCATAATCTCAGGCATATACATTCTTCTCGCCAGAGCGAATAAAAATGTGAGTATGAAGATCTCCTGGCAAATTTTGGGGATCTCAGCCCTATATCTTCTGACGCTGATATTTTTATTGTTGGATTTGAAAGGTGAGGTAAACCTGCCTTTTCCCACGTTCTCACCACTTTATTTGTTGCTGCCGATTGGAATTTTAGGATGGCTATCTACTAAAGAAAAGTTGGGTCAAGTTTCAGAAATTGCTTCAGAACCCAAGTTTTTAAAAGCACTTTTTATCCTGGGTTTTGGCATTTCCTTTTGGATGATTTGGAAACTTAATATTTCAGGAAATCAGGCCGCATCCGAATTTTTGAAGCACCTCCTCATTTATTCTCAATTTGGATTTTCCTTGTTCTTTGTCGTTTACCTGATCAGCAATTTCTTTTCAGTAATGGACTCGGGCAAAGCCATAGACAAAATCCTGTACAAACCCTTTTCACTCCCCTACTATCATTTGCGAATTGGTGGACTGATTACAATTTTGGTCATCACGATCTACATGGATGCAGTTTTAGCTCCTCAGACTAATTCAATGACAACCAATATTTTGGGAGACTACTATTACCAAACCAGCCAAAAGCTCGAAGCGAGTATTCTATATGAGAATGCATGGGCGGCATATCGCAAAAACCCGAAAGCCAAAAATGCCACTTCCCATCTTCTTTTTGACCTCAACCAGCCTACACTGGCTAAGCAGCATCTGGATCAGAGTTTCGCAGAAGCACCACAGGTAGATAATATTTTGCTGCTCAGCGCTCGGATGATTCGGGAAAACAAACCCTTTGAGGCTGAATTTTACCTAAAAAATGGATTGGTGCGATTTCCGGAAAATCCATTTTTGATCAATAATCTTGCCTTGGTCTATGTCAAATTACAAAAACCAGAAGAGGCAATTGCCCTCCTTTCTGGAAGCACATCCGCAGATCAGGTGCTGGAGGCCAACCGCATTGCCTTACTGAGTAAAATGAAAACGGACAGTACTGCCACCAGTAGTGGAAACCAGCTCATCCCGAGAATCAATCAATTGGCAAGTCATAACCTAAATGGACGACCAATTGATTCGGCGGAAATACAGAATCTGAGAAAGTTACTTGAGAAAGAAACTTCACCAATGCTGGTGAATGCGGGAATCAGAAACCTATTCTCCATCAAAAATCACCATAACACTTCCGATGACCTTGCATGGATTGATTCTTTGAGCAAAAAAGAAGAGATGCTGGATTACCTGATGCAGGTCCAGGAAACAGCGTCAATCCGAAGCCTTTCCGCCGGAAGGGTTACAGAATCTGTCAAAAATCTAAACGGGTTGGCATTTCGAAACCCTGGAGATGCTGGCTATTATTTAAACCTGACCGCAGGTATTTTGGCTCAAAACCTTGATTTTGTAAAATCGAGTAAAGACATCATTGTAGCAGAGGAAAAGGGGTTCAGGGCCTTACGGGCAAATCATTTTTTGATTTTAAGGCTAGGAGGGTTTGAAGAAAAAGCTTTGGAGCTGGAAGAAAAGTATCAATTCCCAGGGCCAAGTATACCTGATGAATTTTTGATTTCTCTTTCCAGATTCAATCAATCCATCCCAGACCAACTTTTTGACCAATGGATTTCAAGTGAAAATGTCGATTGGAAGACGACTTTTGCGCTTCTCCTTCTGGAGAGAAAGGCACATGGTCTTACAGATTATCAATTGAATGAACTGGGAAATTTCCTGAAAGGAAAAGTAGAAAATGAAGAGAAGCTCGCAGTTTTTCTCAAAAATCCGGATTGGGCGAATGAAGAATCTTTACTTGCCTTTACTGAGTTTCTGAAAGTAAGTGATGAGTTGAATGCAAATCCTTACAAAACCCCATTGGTGCTAAGTGCGGCAGATCGACTGAGCGATCCACTGGACCAATATGAATTACTCAATACAGCCAGTGAATTCAATCAAGATCCTATGCTTTGGATGAGAAAAGTAGAGGCTGCAAAACGGATTGGATTGGATAATTATGCCAGTGCAGCATTGCAGGAGATGAGTAACTGGCTTACATGGGATGAAATAGAATTGCTGATGGGTACCAACTATTGACCTTTTTTCACGTATTTTGAGAAATTGGTATTCCGAATAAAAAAACTAAACCACTATCTTAAGCAAAATTTTCTACTATGAGCAAAGTCATTGAAACCCACGAAATCAACAAAACCTATAAAATGGGCTCAGAAGTCATTCAAGCCCTCAAATCAGTCAGTATCTCTGTAGACCGTGGTGAATATGTGGCCTTCATGGGGCCATCCGGATCTGGAAAATCTACCCTGATGAACATCATTGGATGTCTGGATTCTCCTACATCAGGCACCTATATTTTATCGGGAAAGGATGTCAGTGATATGAGTGAAAATGAACTTGCTGAGATCAGAAACAAAGAAATTGGATTCGTCTTTCAGACGTTTAACCTATTGCCAAGAGCAAGCTGTCTGGACAATGTGGCTTTGCCGTTGGTTTATGCTGGTTATAGTAGAGCAGATCGGGAAGAATTGGCCTTTCAGGCGCTTTCGAATGTAGGTTTGGGAGAAAGAACCAAACATAGACCAAATGAACTTTCTGGTGGTCAGCGCCAGCGTGTTGCGATCGCAAGAGCACTGGTAAACAATCCCAGTATCATCCTTGCCGATGAACCTACAGGTAACTTGGATTCTAAAACCTCCTACGGAATCATGGAGCTTTTTCATGAGCTTCACGCAAGTGGCAACACCATCATCATGGTTACCCACGAAGATGATATCGCCCACTATGCCCATCGGGTGATTCGCCTTCGCGATGGATTGGTAGAAACGGATAAAATCAATCCCAATCCGACCCGTGGCGTAATGATGCCCGTTTGATTTTAACCAAGTAAATTGAAATAGATTCTTATTTTTGCCAGAGAACGAAAAGCGGCAGAATGAAAATCTACACCAAGACTGGAGATCAGGGAATCACATCACTTCTTGGGGGCATGCGTGTCCCAAAATCAGACCTAAGAATAGATGCCTACGGCACCATTGACGAGCTGAATTCTTATATTGGATTACTTAGAGATCAGGAAGTTAACGGTAAAAGATCCTTGGTTTTGAAAGAAATCCAAGACCGCTTATTTACAATCGGGGCAGATTTGGCGACAGTACCTGGAAAAGATAAAGTCAAGAAGCCGGATCTCCATCTGGAAGATGTCGAAGCACTCGAGCAGGAAATGGACCAAATGGATGCAAAACTTCCTATGCTTACTGCCTTCATACTGCCTGGTGGACATCAGTCTGTTTCTTTTTGTCACTTAGCCAGAACAGTTTGCCGGAGAAGCGAAAGAATTGTGGTCGAATTGGCATCGTTTGAACCAGTCTCCGAGCTTGTAATTCAATACCTCAACAGACTTTCTGATTACCTATTCGTATTGGGGAGACTGATGGCTCAGGAGCTACAAGTTGAAGAAGTCACCTGGAAACCCAGATTATAATTACCCAATGCTTTTTTTTAAATTGCCGAAGCATTTTTGACTTGGTGATACCAAGCAGATCTAAAAAGAATAATAGTCCAATATTTTGCCTCAAACGAATTGCGCATGAAGACCTCTCTAGCCATCCCTGTCCAAAAAATAGCAAAGTCTAAAATTCATGAGACTGACTTTTCAAATCTAGTGTTTGGAAAAACGATTTCTGACCACATGTTTGTGGCTGATTATATCGATGGAGAGTGGACAGATTTGAGAATAGAACCCTATGGGCCATTAGATCTTCATCCGGCAAATGCTGCACTGCACTACGGTCAATCCATCTTCGAAGGAATGAAAGCCTACAAAAATGACAAAGGCGAAATCTTGATTTTCAGAGGAGATGCCAATGCCAGAAGGCTGAATGAATCTGCCATAAGGATGTGTATGCCTGAGATTCCTGAAGAGATTTTCATGGAAGGTTTAATTCAACTGGTTGATTTGGATCGAAACTGGGTACCAAGTGGTAAAGGTGCTAGTTTGTATATCCGTCCATACATGTTTGCTATGGACAATTACATTGGCGTAAAGCCCTCCGACACCTATAAATTCATCATTTTCACATGTCCAGTTGGTGCTTATTATAGCAAACCAGTGAATGTTAAGGTAGAAACTGATTTTACCCGAGCCACTGAAGGAGGTACAGGCGCTGCTAAAACTGCCGGAAACTATGCCGCATCGCTATTCCCTGCCCTTCAGGCCCAGCGTGCTGGCTACGATCAGCTGCTATGGACAGACGGAAAATCGCACAGCAAGATCGAAGAAAGCGGAACTATGAACGTGATGTTTGACATCAACGGAACATTGATCACTGCTCCTACCCATACTGGAACTATCCTCAAAGGGATCACTAGAGATTCGGTAATTCAACTGGCAAAAGATTGGGGTAAACCGCTTGAAGAACGTTTTCTTACTGTTTCCGAGCTAAAAGAAGCCCTTGAAAACGGGTCCTTAAAAGAAGCTTTTGGTACTGGAACCGCAGCCACTATCGCCCATATTGCTAAAATCAATGTAGGTGGCAAAGACTATTTTTTACCAGAAATAGATCATAGCGCATTTTCAAATCAGGTTTTGAAAGAACTTGATGGAATAAAATATGGAACTATCGCTGATACCAGAGGGTGGATCGTAAAAATCTAAGTTAAAAACGAGAGGGAAACCTCTCGTTTTTGTAATTTTTCACTTATGAAAATAGGATTAACAATCGTCTTGTTCTTTTCAATTCTCCTTGGGATCCAAGCACAATCCAAAGATTTCATTCTAGTCAAAAGAGGAGGAAATCAAAAAACTCAACTCAGATACTATCCTGGTGAAAATATCACCTATAAAAGCAAAAAACTGGGGTATTTCGTTACCGACCAGATAGTCAGTGTGGACAAGGACTTCATTTATTTAACAGAAAATATCTTAAGTCCAGCAGACATTATTGAGTTGGATATCAGAAACAAAGATCCAAGAAATCGAACTCTCAAAAATCTAACGGCATTATTCCTCGGTGCTGGAACTATTTTATTAACTGTGGACGCAGTCAATAGTATTTACCAAGAAGATCAGTTGAGTGTGGATGGTGGGGTGGCTATTACTTCAGGTATCCTGATTGGGACTGGTCTAGCGCTTATGCCTTTACGCTACAAAACCTTCAAAAACACCACAGGGTACGGAATTCAGATTATTATCATGAGTGTGGAATAATCGAACTTTGCTGGCAAAAGCGGTTTTTTTTTCAGACTTTTGCAACTTAAATTTTCACCTAGACAGATGACTTCAGAACAACTGAAAGACTTGAAAGCCCGCACTTCGGCTTTGAGGAGGTATCTTTGACTACGATCGTAAGAAAGCAGAAATAGAAGACTTCGAAGCCGTATCGGCTCAGGCAGACTTCTGGAACAACCCAGAAGAAGCCGAAAAAACAATGAAACAAATCCAGGCCCGAAAAGGCTGGACCTCATCTTTTGAAAACTTGGATCAAAAAATCCAGGACTTAGAAGTGCTGTATGAATTTTATAGTGCTGGAGAAGTATCAGAAGAGGAATTGAAAGCAGATTATCTCAAAGCAAAAGAAGCCGTAGAGGAACTTGAGCTCAAAAAGATGCTTTCCAATGAGGAAGATCAACTCAATGCAGTCCTAGAAATCAATCCCGGGGCAGGAGGAACAGAAAGTAATGACTGGGCTTCCATCCTGATGCGAATGTACATCATGTGGGGTGAGAAAAATGGATTTAAAGTACGTGAAGTAGATGTCCAAGAAGGAGAAGTTGCAGGAATCAAATCAGCGACTTTGGAATTTGAAGGGCCACTTGCTTATGGATTTTTGAAATCGGAGACAGGCGTACACCGTTTGGTTCGAATTTCGCCATTTGACTCAGGAGGAAGACGGCACACTTCATTTGCTTCTGTGTATGCCTATCCGGAAGTGGATGATTCGATCGAAATCGAAATTAATCCCGCCGACGTGGAATTACACACTTCCCGATCTGGTGGTGCTGGCGGTCAAAATGTGAACAAGGTCGAGACCAAAGTCCAATTGACTCACAAACCCACTGGAATCGTCGTAGTTTGCCAGATCGAACGATCTCAGTTAGCCAACCGGGAGAAGGCGATGCAAATGTTGAAGTCTAGACTTTATCAGCTGGAATTGGAGAAGCGAAATGCAGAAATCGCGCGGATCGAGTCTTCCAAACTTCGGGTGGACTTTGGTTCTCAAATCCGAAACTATGTCCTTCACCCCTACAAATTGGTGAAAGATAACCGTACTGGACATGAGACCTCTGATGCACAAAGTGTATTGGACGGAGGTTTGAATGAGTTTATGAAAGCCTTCCTTCTCGCCCAAAGCGAGGAAGAAGCGAATAAAGAGTAATCAAAAGAGGCCGGAAAAAATCCGGCCTCTTTTGATTTTATTGATTTCAATTTTTCCTTCAAAGTTTAATCATAGATATCTTTTCGATGGCCTAAAGTGATGACATCTACAATTAATTGGCTATCAATAACTTCATAAATTACACGGTAATTACCTATCCTAATTCGAAAACCATCACGCCCTTTTAATTTTTTACAGCCATTAGGCCGAGGATCTTCAGCAAGATTGGCAATGGCAGATAGAATTGGTTGTGCATTTGAATCACTAAGTTTATCCAATTCCTTTTTGGCTCTCTTGGACAAATAAACCGTGTATTTAGGCATCCTTCTTTTTTCTGGATTCTAAATAATCATCAAACAAAACTCTCTTTCCATCATCTTCTTTTTTCGCCTCATCATAAAGTCGGATATCTTCCAATTCTTCCAGCTCCTCCATCAGTGCGTCGAATTCTTCTACTGGCAAGACCACTAAAGCCTTTACACCTTTCGCATCATTTATGTATTGAGGATTTATAGTTTTCATATCTCAGATATTTAAATTCAATATTCAAATTAATGGTAAACTGTTTTTACAATTGTGTATTCATCAACCACTTTCAATGAGGTCAAGCTGATTTCAATCACATCAAACTGTTCATTGTCAGGGTTTCGAGTTTTAGGAAATTTAAAAACCCAATTTAGTGATTCTGAATTCGGATTAAATTTTAGGTCAGTTTCGTATTTGAAGGCTAAAAATCCTCTCGAGTTTGCTTCTTCTAACGCAATTTGAATGATTTTAGCAGTAGACTGGAACTTTTCCTTATTAGAGTATCCCTTTTTTGGCCAGTTTACAAATAAAAGTTGACCGTATTCATCAAGCCGCAATTGTAAGAAATAACTTTTTATTCCAAGAGTTATATCGCTCAGGACAAAGTTCAAATCGTAGGCCGGAACCTGCCACCGGAAATTAGATACTTTGTGATTTGGACTAGAAAAGTAACTTTTCAAGTCTATATTTTGACCATGTGAAAAGGTTACATTTTTAAAATTGCTTCCAACCATATCTATTAAATATTCTTCCAAAGCAGTTTTAATCTGAACCGGAAGTTCAGAAACTGAATCAATATTACTTGCATGTTGACCATAAACGGTGAATCCATTGAAGGGTTGATCTACTAGGATTTGTTGTCCTTTTACATCAGTCCAGCAAATAAGTAACATTGGAATAAGCAGTGTGAATCTCAAGTTCTTGCGGAATAATTTAATGTTTTAATACGTCAAAATAAACAAAATTGTCAAGTTCCGATGCAGTCTAACTCATTGGTATTTAGAAAATGAGTATGCTCTAGGAAAATTCCCAATTGGATTTACGCGCCTTTGTTAACACTTTTGTGCAAAATGCGATTCGTCCCCTCTTTTTTCACGCTCGATTTTTTCTTGCTTTGCGCAAGCTCATTTTTGTTTTTCTCTTCATTCAACATGATTATCCCGGAACTCCCGGCTTACCTAAGTTCCTTGGGAGGTGAGGATTACAAGGGTTTGATCATTGCCTTATTTACATTGTCGGCGGGACTGTCAAGACCATTTAGTGGGAAATTAGCTGATAAAATAGGCCGTATTCCCGTAATGATGGTCGGGGCAACAGTTTGTTTTGTGGTCGGATTGCTTTACCCCATCCTGACTTTTGTTTCAGGCTTTTTGTTTCTCCGATTTGCTCATGGATTTTCGGCAGGCTTCACTCCTACCGGAGCTTCGGCATACGTGGCCGATATTGTTCCCTTCCAGAAAAGAGGAGAAGCCATGGGGATCCAATCACTTTTTGGTTCACTGGGAATGGCTGCAGGACCTGCCGTGGGTGGTTGGATCGCAAGTATCTGGTCTATCAATACGGTCTTTTACTGCGCGGCTTTCACTGCAATCTTCTCGATACTGATCTTGCTTCGCTTGAAAGAAACACTTCAGGAAAAAGAACCGCTTTCCCTGAGCTTATTTAAGCTCAATCGAAATGAAATCATCGAGAAGCGGGTATTACTCCCTTCAATCATTTTGTTCCTTTCGGTCTTTTCCTTTGGAGTTGTGTTGACAATCATCCCTGACTTTTCAACATACTTGGGTATAAAAAATAAAGGCTTGTTCTTCGCAGTATTTACAATTTCCTCCTTGGGAATCAGATTAATCGCAGGCAAAACATCAGACCGGTATGGACGTGTCGTCGTCCTTCGCGCAGCTGTGATCTGTATGATGCTAGCTATGGTTGCAGTTGCTTTTGCCGAAACCAAAGTAGTATTGCTTTCCTCTGGAATTCTATTTGGAGGGGCAGTAGGCATGTATAGTCCCACAACAACGGCTTGGGTAGTAGACCGATCACTTGATAAATTCAGAGGTAGAGCCTTAGCTACCATGTATATTTTTCTAGAAAGTGGAATTGGAGTCGGAGCAGTGATCTCGGGATGGCTTTACGCTAACAATCCCGAGAACTTCCGCTTGGTGTTCCTAAGCTCAGGCGGTGTGGCATTTTTGGCTTTCGTAATTCTGTTTTTTATCAAAAGGGACAGAAAAACCTTTCTCCATCATCAGTAACCTAAGTAATTACTTACTCTAGGAATAGCCAAAATAGACTTCTGCCGACCATTGTAATAGGTTATTTTTTCTCCATCAAAAAAAGCACCTTCCTCCAGCATCACTCTGACATCTTTGTTCCACTCTTTGACGAAGACTACCGCATTCAATTCGATTGCGTAGCCGGTATTTGCATGAAGTGGAAAATCACCCGCTCCTGGAGTATTGCCTTGATTATCCCACATCCCGATCGTAGGGCCAGCAGAATGTCCGTAGAAACCTAAAGGATGTGTATAAATACTTCCCCTGATCTTCTCCGACTCCATCTGCTTTTTGGATTCACGAAGAATTTCATTTCCTGTTCTTCCGGTTTTATAATTGGATGTCAAAATATCCTGAAGGCGATTTCCGATTGCTAAGGCGTCCTGAAGATATTGGGGAACTTCTGTTTCACCCGCCTTTAACACATAGGCCAGTTCCTGAGTATCAGTATTCAATCTTAAATAGTTGATCCCAAAATCAATATGAAGTAAATCTCCGGGCATAATCACCTGCTCGCTAGGTCTCACTGCAAAAGAGCGACTTGCCTCATCCGAAGCAGGATCAGGACGTTGAATATCTACTGTCGGATGAAACCAAGTATCCAGCTTCATTTCCACAATTTTCTCCCGATAAAACCAAACCACATCTTCGGTAGTCGTCACGCCTGGTGTGATCACCCGCTCAGAAAGTCCCTCAGCAATGATGTAATGGGCCAATTCCTGAATATGCTTGTAAGCCGCCATCTCAGCTGGCGTTCGGGTTTCCAGCCACCTTACTGCCAAAGTCTGGGCAGAGACAACTTTATTCTTTTGTGATTCAGGCAGGTTTTTGATAAATTCCTCATGATCAAAATGCGTCAATCCATCTGCATGCCCATAATCTTTGGCATAGTTGAGGCCAATCTTTTTTGGATTTTTAGAAGAAATGATTTCCATCAAAGCCTTCCATTGATCCGGTTGCGCTTCAGGATTCCAAGCTTTTTTAAAAGATTTTCCCACATCATAGCGAGCAATGGCATAGGTCTCTACAGGTCCATTTGGAGCTGATTGAAACATTACCAGAATGGTTCTCCGACGAGCTGCATGCCAAGTAGCCGGCAAAAGCGTACGTATTACCGGATCTTCGTTGTATTCCCGGGACATCACAATCCACATGTCAATTCCGGTTTCGGTCATCAGCTTGGGTAAAAGATTCTGAATCCGATCCTCCAACCACGAGTCAATCACCTCTGCCTGAGCCCGCTGGGTAAGTACAGCAGGTTGTTGTGAAAAAGAAGGGATAGCGACAAAAAGCGCAATCAAAAGAAATAAAAATTGTTTCATGGGATTCAGTTTAGATTTGAACCCAAGATAAGGGTAAGTATGAAAAGTAGAAACGGCTTTTACGAAATCGACACAGGTTTTGACATAGGGGTATTGGCCAGAAGCCTTTTCTTGCTCAACGTCCTAAATCTATAAAAAAGCATCACGGCTGTAATACTCAATCCTATAAGCAGTCCATACCAAATACCTTTTTCAGCCATTCCAAATTCAAAGGCAAAAAGATACCCTAAGGGTAAGCCCAAAACCCAATAGGCCATCAACGTAACTAATGTAGGAACTTTGACGTCTTCCATTCCCCGCAAAACACCCAAGCCAACTACTTGAACCCCATCTGAAAGTTGAAAGAGACCCGCAATGATTAACAAAGATGCCGACAGTGCAATCACCTCTGGATCGTCAATGTATAATGTAGGCAGATAAAATCTAGCTGCAATGAACAGAACTGCTGCTGCAAACATAAATACAATCACCATCCCAAAAACTACCATGCCGGCTTCTCGCATGGCCTTGATATTTCCCCTACCGATCTGATTACCTACTCGAATCATCCCGGCTGTCGCCAAACCAGTCGCCATCATGTAACTGATTGAGGCCAAGTTTAAGGCAATCTGATGACCTGCCAAGGCGTTGACACCTATCCATCCCATCATAATCGCAGCTGCGCTGAAAGCAGAAACTTCAAATATGAACTGAAAACCAGTGGGGATACCGATTTTTAATATTCTTGAAATCATTGGTAAACTGGCATTTCGGATGGAAAAGTTCAGCTTAAATACTTCATAGCGCTTGGAATAGAAGACGTAGCCACCCATCATGACCATCATCAACACTCTTGAAATTAAGGTCGCCCAACCAGCTCCATTAAGACCTAATGCAGGAGCGCCAAGATATCCCCAGATCAATACCCAATTCAAGAAGACATTTATCACATTGCATAAAATCGTGATATACATCGCCTGTTTGGTTTGAGAAAGTCCTTCTGCCATCTGCTTAAAGGTTTGAAAAACCATCATCGGTAGAAGTGACGCTGTTATTATCAAAAGATAAGGAATAGCAAGTACCACTACTTCCTCAGGCTGATTCAGGAAATGGAGCCCCTGAGACAATCCCAAAACTACAAATGTCAACAAAATACTCGTGGCAATATTTATCCAAAGCCCATGGCTGAAAAGTCGGGAAATTCTTTTCGTTTTCCCCTTGCCATCTGCCATTGAGATAAGTGGGGTAATCCCCATTGATATTCCAATACCAAACATCATCAAAACGAAAAATATACTATTTCCCAAAGATGCAGCAGCCAAAGGTAATGCACCTAAGCGTCCCACCATCATACTATCAGCTACACCGACTGACACCTGCCCAAGCTGACTCAGCATCACTGGATAGGCCAAGTGAAATGTAGTATTTAAATGATCTCTAAGTGTCATGTGCTCAATAGCCTAAAATTCGGGCTGCTTTTAAAAGTCCTGCTATACTTAAACTGTCAGTAATTTCCCCCGACATCACCATTTCAAGCGCCTCCCGGAAGGAAAGTTTTTTGACCTGCAATATTTCTGTCTCCTCAAACTCCGTTTCTCCCTCGGTAAGTCCCTCTGCCAAGAAAACATACCCCTCTTCGTCGGTTACCGAATTGGAAGTATGGATAGTCATAATTTGGGTCCATTTCTCAGCCGTCAGGCCTGTTTCTTCTTTGAGCTCTCGCTTAGCCGATTCTAAATAGTCAATTTCAAGTGGACCTCCGCCCATAGGAATCTCCCAAGAATAGCGATCTAATGGGTATCGATATTGACCGATGAGCCAGGTATTGCCTTCCTCATCCAAGGGAATAATGGCCAAAGCTCTGTTTTTAAAATGAACTTTTCCGTATATCCCAGCATTTCCAGCGGGGTTAATGACCTCATGCTCTTCAAGTCTTATCCATGGATTTTCATAGATTTTCGAATTTTTGAGTGTCTTCCAGGGGTTTTCAGTCATATTTTTTCAAAAAAAAAGGGCGGATGGGCCGCCCTTGAGTATAATTAAAATCCTGCTTAGGCAGGAATAGGGAGCACTTTTGAGTCCTTAAAGGTAGACAGAATTACCATGGATTGCATTGAATCCACCTCTTTGATCTCGGAAACTTTTTCCAACATCAATTTTTGATAAGCAGTAATATCTTTTGCAATGATTTTCAAAATAAAATCACCCGTTCCAGTGATATGGTGACATTCAATGACTTCGGGGATTTCGTTGATTTCTTTCATGAAAGCATCAATATTCCCTTTGTTATGACCAATTAAACTTACTAATACAAAAGTGCTGACACCAAGACCAATTCGCTCAGGATCCAACTTGGCATGATAGCTTTTAATAATACCTGACTGCTCTAATTTTTTAACTCGTTCCAAAGTTGGAGCCGGAGACAGTCCGATGTCTTTTGACAATTGGGCATTGGTGATTTTGGCATTTGCCTGCAAGATTTCAAGAATCCTACGATCTATTTTATCAAATTTTATTCTAACGCTATTATCCATGTCTTTCGGATTTACAAAATTTTATGTGGTACAAAATTAATATAATTGATGAATGTTTTAAATCGAAATAAACCTTTTTGATGAGCGGAAATCAAAATTTTGTTAATCTTTTACCATAAATCGACAAAGAATACAATTGAAACTCTTTGCCCACTCCCAAAAATTCAAATTATCTCCTGTTATAACGTCGATTAACGGGAAAAATTTACTTAAAGTTTATTCTTTTTAATAAAATCTCTTGCCTCTTTATGAGCAGGATGTTTACGCTTCGCATATTTTTTTACCTGATCGAAATATTTCCGCGCTTGAGCTTTGTTTTTGGCCTCAGTTTCCATTTTTCCGAGTTGAATTAAGGAATGAAGGTAATATCCGCTCTCCTGAGACTCTGACTCCTCGCCATAGGCTATCGTTTTGAGGTAATATTTTTTTGCCTCCGATTTAGGTCCTACCCGATCATAATACTCCGCTACAAAAAATGCTGCGTATCGACCGCTGTTGGACTCATACCCATATTGTTTTTGATCGATCCGCTCGAGTATTTCAAATGATTGCTCTACGGCCTGAGTCCACCTTCCTACTGTATACAAATGCCTCGCATAGGACCTGTGGAAATAAGGGTTATTGGGGAATTTGGTATGTAAATACTCCGAAATTCTGAGTGCATCATAGGGTCGCTTCTCTTCTGAGGCATACAATCTGAAAAGGAAGTATTGGGCTTCAACACGTGTATAAAATGCATTGGAAGCTACAGTTTCCAGCTGTTGCAATCCCAAGGCTTTATTTCCTTTCGGAAAAAGAGCCATCACAGGTTTTAGCAGTGGATAGTTTTCTGGGATCCAGACCGAGAAGTAATTAAACAAGGCATCACCAAGCAAAAGCTCAGGATTGAACTCTTCTTCTCCCCTACTTAATTCCATGTATTTCAGCGCATTTCGTCCAGCCCAAGCAGCTTTGGTCCAACTTTTCCGCTCGCTGTAAAGTCTTCCCTGAAAACCATAACCGGCTGCCAAAAAGAACGCTGCCTCCTTGTTTTTAGGGTCCTCATCAAACATCCGCTCGGCTTTTTCATTTGCCCGGTCCAGATATTGTATAAAAATATTGTCAAAGCGAGTATTGGTTACATCCACCTCGATTCTCCACCAGTATCCCAAAGCCATCAAAAAATCCGGTAAAGGATGCTCCGGATATTGATACATGATCACTGCAAAATCCCGCTCAGCAGTCGGAAAATCAAAGTTATACATGCTGTTAATCGACTTGGTGATTCGATATTGAAGCCCTTTATCCAATAAGAGATACCCCGAAGGATTGGCCACAAAAGCCGAATCCACCGCTTGGGCAAATCCCTGAAGGGACATCAAGCCAATCCATAAACTTAAAATCAATTTCCAAACTCGACTATTCATTACTTTATATGGGTTCTGATTGCAAAACTACGGCGAATTCCAAACAATCATTTAGATTTGGATAGATTAACAATTGATAATGGCAAAATCTGCTTCACCCCTTGCACAACGACTCCAAGAGCTAATAGATTTCGATAAAAGAGTATATTTTTTTATGCTACTCCTGATGTTTTTGGTCATCAGATATCTGACCAACACGCTGATTTTGGAATCAATTCCCGACTACCAAACCATCGAAGCACAAGGTGGATTAATGTTTTTCCACATATTCAACACCTTAGATTATGTTTGGACACCCTTCGCCCTGCTTTGGAAGTTTACCGTCATCGCTTTTTTGTTTTGGTCTATGGGCTTGATGATCGGGTACAAAGCTAATTTCAAGGAGCTCTGGAAGTTTGCTTTAGTTGCAGAAGTGGTCTTTATTTTTCCTGAACTGCTCAGAATCCTCGTTTACATCAATCCATCAAGTGGAGTTTCCTATTTAGACATTCAAAATTTCGAACCGCTGTCCGCACTTTGGATCGTAGGTCCGAGTAATATTGATGAGAAATTTCACTATCCGCTTTCGGTATTGAATATTTTCGAATTAATCTACGGAGTCATCTGGGTTTTAGGTTTTCACATGATCAGTAGAAGGTCACTGGAAGAAAGTACTCTGGTCGTTTTGATTGCCTATTATCTTCCGCTCCTCTTATGGCTTGGATTTTATATTGGTGCTTACCGCTAGGATTATTATGTGTTAATATATTGATGGTCTATGGATTCCCTGCCTGAGGCAGGAAGGTCTCGCATTTTGGATAATTATCCCATCATATAATATTCGCTGCACCCTCGATTTCATCTGTTTCTAATTTGATATTAGCAGTCAAATGATACGTCATAACTATTCTCCCCCTGTGAGAAAAGTTCTTTCTAAAGTGCATTTCTGAACTTTTTGGCATTTCCACTGCATCGCTGGGAGCAGTATTTGACTTCTTCCCAGTTTTTCTCCCATTTCTTTCGCCAAGAAAATGGCCGATGGCAGACGACGCAGATCTTTTCGGGTAAATGTTCTTTTTTCATCTTATGCCCAGCGATTGGGTAAGGTATGTTTGGTGATGATTCGATTGGCTTCATGTACGACTTCTGGGTCTTTTTGAGCTCCCCAGATTCTATCTCGGGCCACAGCAGCCGCTATTTCCGAGTTGACCAAAGGAAATGGATAATCTTCTCCCAAGTGAAACCCTAGACTCTGCTGCTCCAATGGTGTCAGTTCCCAAGGCGTATGGAGTAGCGAATTTGGCAAATTCGCTAATTCAGGCACCCACTTTCGGATGAAAACTCCTTCTGGATCATGGTCTTGGGATTGCTTGATCGGGTTATAAATTCTAACAGTATTGATCCCAGTGACACCTGCCTGCATTTGCAATTGAGGATAATGAATCCCTGGTTCGAAGTCCAAAAACATCCTTGCCAGGTGATTTTTACCGCTTCTCCAATCCTGCGAAAGATGATGCGTGAGGAAAGAAACCACCATCGCCCGCATCCGAAAATTCAAATATCCAGTCTCTTTCAGGCAGCGCATGCAGGCATCTACCAGAGGATACCCGGTCTTGCCATTTTCCCATGCCTTGATCCAGTCTTCCCGCTTTTGGTATTCAAACTTAAAGAAGCCCTTATTAATTGGCTCAAATTCCATCCTGCATTCCATCTCAAACTTTTGGATAAAGTGGCAATGCCAGCGAAGCCGCGATTGGAAATTGGTAAAATTTCTTACCTGAAATCCAGTCGAAGATTTTACTTCCGCCAACTGATACACCTCGCGAATCGAAAGACATCCCCAAGCGAGATATGGGGAATGTCGACTGCAACCTTTTCGCGCCAATTCAGGCTTACTGATGTGTCGGCTGTAATTTTTGACCCGATCTTCCAAAAAACTTTTCAGATAAATCCTTCCTTTGGATTCACCTCCGGGTTGCATTTGGGGATTTGGAGTCTGCCAAGATTCCGGGATGGATTTTTGAGGAAAAGACTCCCAGGAATGTTCGGAAAGGCTGATAAAAGCTGCTTTTCTCAGGTCTGGAGTTTTTAAAGGTGCTTTCGCAAAGCCAAACCAAGCGTTTCTCCAACGGTTTCGATTTTTTCTACCCCGCTGCACACCTTGTTGCAGGTATTCTTTCCATTCGATGCTATTCTCATCAAAAAAGCGCTTCATTTCCTGATCTCGCTCATAGGTTAATTTGATCCCTGTTTCCTGATGTGAATAGACAGCTTGGATTTCAAATTCTTCCATCAACTGCGCAAAGACCTCCTTAACTTCTGCATGAAAAATGGAGATGGAAGTTTGAAAGGGTTTCAGACGAGTATTCATATCAACAAGACTTTCCCATACAAACCTCCAATGGCGATCGTCACTCTGAGGAGCTGCCACCAGTGAGGGCTCAAAACAATACATCATCAACACCGGATAGCCTGCCACTATCGCTTCCGATAGCGGTTCATGGTCACTTAGTCTTAAGTCCCGTTTCAGCCAGACAATGGAGATTTTTTGCACGGTATAGAAACTTTACGGATTCTGGAAAGTTTCAACCCCATGACAAAAATCAAAGAATTGACTGGAGAAGAAATCGATCGAATCATCGAAATGGCCTGGGAGGATCGAACACCATTCGATGCCATTTTGGCTCAATTCGGAATCAGTGAAGGAGAAACAATCGAAATCATGCGTCGAAACATGAAGCTGAGCTCCTTCAAAATGTGGCGTGCGAGAGTTCAAGGAAGAGCAACCAAACACCAAAAGAAAAGTCCGAAAGACATGGATACCTTCAAATCCAGAATGCAGCGGAGCATAGCATTGAACAAAATCTCAAAACGATAAAAGGCCGATTAAACAATCGGCCCTTTACATTCAACAAACCAAACTACTATCTTAAAATCCCAATCCAACAGCCATAGCAACCGGCATAAAACTCAAGTCGCTTACTTTTGACGCTGCACCAGTCGTCAAATTAATGCTATAAACTCCAGCCTGACCTCCTACGGTCAATACAGCAAAGGCCGCATCCGAATTTCCTCCAACATCAAATCCATTGTCACCTGCCACGTCGACGCCCAATGCTCCAACAGCCACCAAAACTCCATCATTTGGAGGAGTTTGGGCATAAAGCATATCTGTCATGTGGTCAATAACAAAGAGCGAAGTAGTGGTAGCTCCGGCAATATTATTTGTATAGGCAGCTCCTGACACCATTGGAGTTCCTGGATTAAGATCTCCATCTGTTGCTACTACAGTTCCTAGATCTGGATGTAATCTTAGATTCTGTCCTGAGTTGGTCACTAATCGAATCCGATCTACTGTTGGATTAAAGTCAAATCCTACCAAATCTCCCTCAATCATTGGCATCAATGGATTCCCGATAGCGGTCAACATTCCGTTGGAAGGATTGACTGCATACAATTGACTCCTATTGGAGATGGCAAGCAATTGTCCATTTGCAGGTCTAAAATCAAGACCAACGATCATCTCTCCCATTCCCAATCCCTGAAAATCAACCATAGTAGGCTGAGGGCTCATTGGATTAAATCGGTATAATTTACCAGAAGCATCTGCTGCATAGGCAATTGGATTAGTTTTCATTGCTATACTGATCACAGGCTGTGAAAAAACTCCAACCCAAGAAGCAGCTCCGGAAGTAAGATCAATAGAATATAATCTTGTCTCATTATCCATACGATTCACGGCAAGGGCAAGTGAATTATCTGCGATAATGTCTAGATCTACCATTTCTCCAAAATCTACTCCGAGGTCACCCACTTCCTGCAGCCCCCCATCATTTGGCGGAACTTGGCGGTAAAGTTTGTCTGTAGCGATATCGATGTCAAAAAGGACAGTCTCTGTGGCGCCAGAGACACTGTTTGTATAAGCTACAGCTCCGATCATCGGGTTCATTCCACCATTGATTCTACCATCTGTTGCTACCACTGCACCTGTTTCAGGGTGCAATCTCAAATTTTGACCAGACGTCGAAACCAAGCGAATTCGGTCTACCGTTGGGTTAAAATCCAGAGAAGCATTTCCTCCTTCTATTGCCGGAGAAAAAGCTGCCATGCCCAATGCCGTAGCTACTCCAGAGTTTTCATTGATCGCATAGAGTCTACTGCCAGAACTCAATCCGTACAATTGACCCGTTGCTGGACGGTAATCAATCGAAATGATCGATTCACCTGAGCCTAATCCCGAAATGGTAATCATCTCGGTCGGTGAGGTCAAATTTCCATCTTCAAAATAATAAAGCTGGTTTCCCTCCCCTAAAGCTGTAAAACTTTCATTAGGAGTTGTTCCTGGAGTTTCGATGACGGGCATATTTTCGTCATCATTACAGGAAATCAATGTGGCTGCCAAAAAAGCAATGGCAAAACCTGCGGGTAAAAAGGTTCCTTTTTTCATTGTAGTGTTATTGGTTGATAGTGGACTTACGAAGTGGTGTTCGCCGTTGGATTTACTCAAAAAAAAAAAAGTGAACCGACTGGCCCACTTTTTTGACTCGAAACCCAAAATTAACCTATAACTCATACTGTTTCGAATGGCCATCTCATGATGCCTCCTGAGAGATTTTTTAATTTTTCAAATCCCATTTCAGCCATAATTTCACAGGCCTGGCCACTTCTGTTTCCACTTCGGCAATACAACAAATATGTTTTATCCTTAGGGAGATTTTTTGCTTGATTTTCAAATACCGAGGACATGATATCGAGATTTCTTGCACCTCTGATTTTGCCTCCAGCAAATTCACCGGCAGTTCTGACATCGATAATGACTGTGTCAAGCTGAAGCATCAAGTCGTGAAATGTGCCTGATGGGATATCTTCGTATTTTTTTGATTTTGTGCTAAAGAAATTAAACATGGTCGTTTTTTTTTCTTCAAATTTAAGCCTGCAATAACCAGCTAATCAGTAATAAAAGTCACCTTGAGGCTTCAGGCCTGCTTCATTTTTAATCGACCCTTCAATTCAAGAATTCCAAGACGTATAGCCAGAATCCAGGGAAATCCATGAAAAACTAAATCTCCCCAATCTATCAACTTCATACCCACTGCCCCGCCAGCTACCCACTTAAGCTTACCCCAAATATGTGGCTCAGGAACAAACGGTGCCAATCCCAGGGTAGCACAGACAATGAGTACGGTTTTCCAGGAGTTAAGCGGATTTGACCTGTTTAGTTCTTTTTGTTCCATGGGTAGGTGATTTGTGACCAGAAGGTCTTTGGGAATTCTTCGATGTGATCAAAGCCAAGCGGCTCATTTTCATTTTCATTTGGAATGTAAGCTGTACCAAAAAGGTAATCCCAAATACTCAGTGAAATACCATAGTTGACCCCATGGCTTCCCTCCGGTAGGTGTTTGGCATGATGCCAAAGGTGCATGACCGGGTTATTCAGCAGGTATTTGAAAGGACCGTATGAGATTTTGACATTTGCATGGTTGAGATGCCCAATTGCAATGGTCACGATATGTAAGATGAAGAAATCATCCAATCCAAAACCAATTATTGCCAAAGGCACATATTGGATCGATTTATAAACTATCGTTTCCATCCAGTGATAGCGCAAATGAGCGGCAAAGCCCATTTGTTCCACAGAATGGTGGACTTTATGAAACTCCCAAAGCCAAGCATTGTGATGAAGCAGGCGATGGACATTCCATTGGATGAAATCGGCAATAAAAAACATCAAGAGAAATTGGGTCCATGTTGGCCATGTGCCTACC
This sequence comes from Algoriphagus litoralis, assembly GCF_003259255.1. Lineage (GTDB taxonomy): Bacteria > Bacteroidota > Bacteroidia > Cytophagales > Cyclobacteriaceae > Algoriphagus > Algoriphagus litoralis. Next base: position 173,330 of record NZ_QGOL01000009.1, on the reverse strand, counting down.
TGAAGCGCAATTATATTTTCAATCCCAGCTAATCCAAGCAAGTCATTAAATGCTTCAACAGCCACATTCGAAAGTGAATTGTAAACGATCAGAGAGAAAAGAAAAAAATTGAAAAATGTATAAAATCCATCCAGCCAGAAGTCTTGGCGAATGGCTGACTGATTTTTTCTCCAAGGAAAAATCAATTCCATCATCCAAACTGCCAAAGACAACCCGACCAGCCACCAAAAGTAATTGTGCCAAGAAGGGCTGAGAATTTCGGAACGGAGGTAATTCCAATAGCCGGAATATCCGTCAAGGAAGATTTTGAAATACTCCCGAATCATACCGATCAAAGAGCAAATAATTCTTTACCGATTATATAGATTCCCATCACTAAAACAAACCAACCAAAGCCTGTCTTTAGAATCTTCTCATTGATTTTTTTGGATAGCGCACTTCCTATAAAAATCCCCACTATCGACAAACCTGTAAAGATTACTAGCATTTTCCAATCAATTTCTTGGGTAGAAACGTCTCCCAAAAAGCCTATCAGCGATTTTGCAGCAATAATCAAAAGCGAAGTACCTACGGCCATTTTCATCGGAAGTCTTGCCAAAAGAACCAAAGCAGGAATAATCAAAAAACCTCCTCCAGCACCGACAATTCCCGTAATGACCCCTACCACTGTACCCTCGAGGGCAATCATCGGATAATTGAACTTGATCGCTTCATTTTCATCACAATCCTTACATTTTTTACCCGTGATCATGGAAATCGATGCAGCCAACATGATCAATGCAAAGAAGACCATAATGCCTACATTCTTGGTTATCGCTGACTCTCCTAGCATAAATAGCGGATCTGGCAGCCAGGGAACTAGAAACTTGCGGGTGAGAAATACAGCAATAAAGGATGGGATAGCAAAAACAACGGCTGTTTTGTAATTGACCAGTCCTTTTTTCATAAAAGTCCCGGCACCTACCAAAGACGTGGAGCCTACAACAAATAGTGAGTATGCGGTAGCCAAAACTGGATCTACCCCAAGAATGTAAACAAGTACAGGTACCGTCAAAATAGATCCTCCGCCCCCAATTAAACCTAGACTCACTCCAATAAGAACAGCAGCAGCGAAACCAATTATGGTAACTATGTCCATTTTTTCTTTTGTTTTATTTGCTACAAAAGTACAGAGGCCAAGTAGCGGTATGCGGTGACAATTGTTACAGTTTAAACGTTTAGCTGACTTTTTAAATTAAAATTTAGATAATACCAAATCAGGTCTTGAGTTGATAATTATCCTGTAATTTTAACTAGCAAACACCTAAATTTCCCAAAATCACCAAGTTATGAAGATCATTGTTCCCATTGACTTTTCCGAAAATTCCATCCAAGCGCTGGAATTCGCCATATTCATGGCTGATAAAAAACACGGCCAAATCACCTTAGTCCACGTCGTAGAAGTGGTCTATGATTTTGCCTCCCAAGCAGCAATCGCGCTGGACTCGATGTTTACTGATGGCGAAAACCTGCTAAGGAAACTTGTCGCAAAATATGAGGTTTCGGGTGTAAAGTTAGACTATAAACTTACCGAAGGCGTAGCTTCGATCAGTGTGGCAAGAATCGCGGATGAAATCAACGCTAACTTGATAGTCATGGGAACCCAAGGGGCCAGTGGAATCAAGAAAGCACTCATGGGAACTACCGCTGTCACCCTGATCCGTGAGGCCAATTGCCCGGTATTGGTCGTGCCTGCTCAGGCAAATGTAGCAGAAATCAAAAAGGTCACTTTGGCCTTGGAGTTTGCCAACCATGAGGAAAGATTTATTGACTGGATCATTTTCATGTGTGAAAAATGGGGACTTGGTCTTGAAATCCTCCATGTACAGACCAACCAAGGATTCAAAGAAGAGTTGATCATCCTGGGAATGGAAAACTACCTCAAAAAAAAATATCCGGACCTTTCTGTAAGAATTCACACATTCTATGCTGAAAGTGCCGCAGAAGGCCTTGATCTCTACATGCAAGAACATGACCATATGATCTTGGTCATGTGCCATGCGCACCGAAATCTCTGGGACCATATCATTCAAAAAAGTAAATCCATTCAAATGGCCTACCATACCCACATCCCATTGCTGATCTTGAGTTAAAATCAAAAAGCCTGATTCAAATGAAATGAATCAGGCTTTCTTTTCAGCGAAATTCTCAAATCACTTACTAATCAATTCTTCGAAATCGTCTCGGATATAAATCACATTTCGCCCCAACTCGATCCATTTTTTCTTCTCCAATTGCTTCAAAAGCCGGGATATCACTTCTCTGGAAGTCCCCAATTCATTCGCTATTTCTTGATGGGTTGTATGGAGTTCGTTGGCTTTGTGCTGTTTCATTTTGGTGACAATATACTGCATCAGGCGCTGGTCCATCCGCTTGAAAGCTACCGCATCCAAGGCCACCAGAAGTTCTTGGAATCGCATCTGATAGGTGGTTGAGACAAAATCTTTCCATTGTTTGAATTCATTCGAAAATTGCTCATGGATCTCAATTGGCAAAAAAATCATGACGGCTTTGTCTTCCACCACGGCTTTGATCTCACTGGGTCGAGCTGCAGAGCAGCAGGTCAAGGACAAGGCACACGTCTCTCCCTGGTCCAGATAATACAGGAACAATTCTTTTCCATCATCATCCATACGCATGATTTTCACAGAACCTTCGATGACAATGGGTACGGCTTTGATGAATTGACCCGGTTCCATCAATACTTTTCCAGGCTCTAGGTTCAAAACTTGACCCTTGTCCAAAATAGCTTGCAGCAGTTTTGGATCAGTAATATTGGGAAGTGCTTGTTTTAGTTTTTCGATAGTCATTTGCTTGGACTTGTATACAAAAATGGCATCACTAGGGATTGAATTTAGTGATAAAAATCACTTATCAGGTCATAATTGGGCAAACTAGCTCCAGTTCAGATTTCTGAGTGACTTTGATCACATGTTCTGATTTGGCCTACAGTTAAATTCCTGAAACAAAATAACCCAGACCACGAAATCAATCATTTCCATGCCGGTATCACCCAGAAACTGGTTCTGGTCATGTGAAGATTTCATGGTTCACTTAAAAATCAAAATTGTTAGACATGAAACACTATCAGATCTTAATAATTGGCGGAGGCACTGCAGGTATTACTATCGCAGCCCAATTGAAAAGAAGAGACGCTTTTCTCCAGATTGCCATCATAGAACCATCCTCGAAACACTATTACCAACCCGCTTGGACTTTGGTCGGCGCAGGAGCTTTTGATTTCAAAGAAACTGAGCGAGAGGAAGCGTACTACATCCCTAAAGGTGTGGATTGGATTCAGGATAAAGCAACCACTATCGATCCTGACCTAAATAAGGTTTCAACTGCCAAATCAGGTGATTTTAGCTATACTTTCTTGATTCCTGTACCGGGATTGGTGATGGCTCCTGAGCTCTTACCAGGATTAACCGAAGCATTGGACAAAGGCGTAGTTTGTTCCAATTACACGAATCCAGAACACACTTGGGAAGTACTCAAGAATTTCAAAGGAGGCAATGCAGTTTTTACCCAACCCACCACACCAATCAAATGCGGCGGTGCTCCACAAAAAATCATGTATATGGCTGAAGAATACTTCCGAAAATCAGGTGTTCGAGATAAAACCAATGTCTTATTTGCCACACCGGGTACTGTGATTTTCGGAGTTCCGGAGTTTGCCAAAACACTGAACAAAATCATTCACGACCAAAATATCATTTTTAAGCCATTCTATGCTCCTGTGAAAATTGACGCCGAAAAGCAGGAAATCTATTTCCAATATTCCAAACCCGGAGAAAGCAACTGTACTATCATGGAAGGAAATCCTCTGGGAGAAGAAATCCTCGGAGCTACTGAAATCAAAGTTCATTTTGACATGCTCCATCTTGCCCCTCCGCAAATGGCCCCCAAATTCATTCAGGAATCAAAAATCTCCATACAGGATGGTCCGGGAAAAGGCTGGATAGATGTAGACATTCATACCATGCAGCATAAGCGATTTCCGAATGTATTTTCTATCGGTGATGTAGCCAATTTACCTACTGCAAAAACAGGGGCCGCTATTCGAAAACAGGCCCCAGTCCTAGTGGAAAATCTATTGAAACTCATCGAATCCGGTAAAGTGGGAGAAAAATCTTACGAAGGATATTCCTCCTGCCCTATTGTGACAGGCTATGGCAAAATGCTCCTCTGCGAATTCAAATATGACAATGTCAAAGACAGCGATCCTTTGATATCTACCTTCGTCGATACTACCAAAGAGCAGTACAGCATGTGGCTGCTGAAAAAATACGGACTTCCTTTTATGTATTGGAATCTGATGCTTAGAGGCAAGGCCTAATCCAATCAAAAAATCCCGACCATTGGGCCGGGATTTTTTGATTTTAGTTACATAAAAACTCATTCACATGTCGGACAGCAAACAAAAGGAACCTTGGTCAAAGGTGAAGTTCTGAGAATTCGGAATTTTCCCAGATTATCCCCTAGATCATCTCTATCCTCCTGACTTACGGTGGTAGTCTCCATCATCCGTCTGGCTGCTGTTTCAAATTCCGTATCATTGATTCGCTGATTCCTAAAGTTGAAGCTATTTAAGTGCTGACGGATATTGGTGATATTGCCAAAAATCTCCACGACTAAAACACTCAAGGAACTGTCCTCAGGCAATCCCATATCCGTCAAATACGCGGCAATTTCCTGAGATGTAAATACGGCTGTTCCTACCGGATGTGATTCTTTTAGATTTGCAAAAAAGGTCGCTGCAGAAATCTGTGCCTCACTGAATTCAAATTTTCCTTTTGAATATTTAGGCAAATCAGGCCTGAAGTAGGTCTCTTCTGTGAGTTTTGCCACTCGTTTCAATTCTTTTGGATCTGTATTGACTCTCACATCAGTTCTCATCCTTCGCTCAGCGAGCAAAATATTACGGTGATCCAGCCCATCAGCTTGATGTACCTGGGCATACAGCAAGGTCCAGAGGCTGGTTCTAGGCGGCTTGGATGTCACATTTTTACCCTGAAAAACGGCTTTTGCAAAAGGTGCAGAGACATACATGTGGTTTTCATTTCTATTGAGTGTGCAAAGTAAAGTAGGAACAGGATGCTGCAAACCAGTCACTCGCAGCTCTCTACCAAATCTTCCCTGTGCGGTAGACCACAAATTACCTTTTGGCGTGCCATCTGTAAATTCAAAATCGTTGATAGAACTAAAGGTCAAATCATCCAATTCATCATCTTCTTTTTCCCGATCAATGAAATGTGCATGTCCAACTCTGAATTCATAGGTGAAAAAGCCAAACATCTCAGGGCTTTCGGGATGGAGACCAGGAGGAATGGGAAGTAAATAATGCCTATCGCTATCTGTCGATTTGATCATCATCTGCATGGCATCGATACCGGATTTATCATCACTCTGACCGGGAATAATCCTGCGGATAACTTCTGGGTCCAAGCTCAGCGAAGCCTCTTCAGGTATTTGCTGTAGATCCCAGTCATTATTTGAAATCAGCTGATCTGGAGCATTTGCCAGCATCCTGCAGAAATAGGTGTCATCCGGGTTTTGAATCGACTCTTCAAACTCCACCCAAAGAAATCTCTTTCTCGCCTCTGAGCTGCTGTAATCTTCGGATCGCTCATATGGGGAAAAAGCCAGACCCACACTGACCACTTTTGGAGTCTGCGAAGGATTCAAGACCGTAGGTAATTTGATCAAATCGCTTTCCACCGACTTAGCGCTGGCATGACCTTTCTTCATTTTGGGCACCAAGGTATATTCTGCCCATAGCTCATCAGGATATCTGGGATTCAGCGAGTTAGACAACAGCCGCTCATTTTTGGGTTCTAGGGCATCGAGGTAGATTATGCGGGTATAATTTCGGTTGATTCTATCAAAGCCATCCGACTGCAAAGCCTCAAAGGAAACGGTGTGCTTGATCTCAATGTCATCCAAATAGTCATTGATTCGAATATCCTTTTTAGGTTCTCTTCTGAAGCGGTGCTTTCGCTGGATCACAAAAGCGACATCTTCATGTCCATCCCAACTCCAATCTCTATTCAATTGATAGCTCAGGCAAGTCACCCAATGGTAATACAGGTCCGATTTGGATGCAAATGTGATACTACTTCCATCTGGCGCAAGTGAATGTCGAATTCTAGCGCTGCATCCAAATGCCACCCGCTCTCCCTTCCTTGCCATGAGGGTCAATCCTTTTGACTCCAGTCCCAGCGCATCTGCAATCCGCTTCACCACATCAGGTTGATCATTTTCGGATTTTCTACGGAGTCTAGCACCCAGACTCAGCTGCTTAACAGTTGGGACCGGATCTGGCTTAAGGTAAAGCGCCTGGAGTTCAGGAATATTTTTGTAGGGTACTAGTAAATCCTCCTCATTCTCTGTTTCCTTGTAAAACATCAACTGCTGTACTTTACCAAATCGGCTATCCTTATCTTCATCCGAATCAAGTATCCCAAAATATGAGACCTCATCACCTTCAGTCGTGGCCACAGCTCGGAGGGAAACGCGGATGTGTCGCCCTGTAGGCAAGACTATTGAATTTTGAGAAAGCTCATCAAAAAGTGCCTTTTGGGATAAAAATGGATCTGCCTGCTCACCAAGATTGAGGACAGGGACATCGATAAAATTGACCGGAAGATCAATTTTTTCATGAAAATCCAAAGGAAAATCCCACTCTCGAGAATAAAGTGGAATAAAGCTATCCTGACCTGACCGACTGAGTTGAGTATCCATTCGTAGAGATTTCACTTCTACTAGGACTTGCACCTTGGTGACATCTGGATCTGGCAGAGCTGGCTTTAGAATTTTTCCAGTATCAATAGCTTTCAGCAAGGCAATTGGGTCTTGCCCGATTTTTTGATATTTATCCGTAAAGACTACCGCTGGATACTCCAAAAGTGGTCTCTCGATGGTCAAGGTGACATTGTCATTAAATGTAGAATCCTCCTGATCAGCAGAATTAAAATAAGCTGCCTTGGTTGATCTAAAATCAAGTGGCTTGTCTATCCTCAACATCCCTGGATTTACAAATCGTTTGAAAGACACTGAAGTCTCGGGACTAGGGGCAGAATTGATCGGTTTATCTTTTAAAGATGGACCTCCACCGGAAATATCCGCCATTCTGATTCGGAAACGATACGTATTTCCGTACCGAAGCAGTGTCTTGATCTCACCCGGAACTAAGGTTCGATTGGGAGAAACTCTATTGGATTCTGTACTTTTGAGTTCCTTTCCATGATCCTGATCTGTTTTGTAAATAGCGATTGCATCTTTATCCTCTGTAGAGAGACTTTTTCCAATCCAATATGAATAATACATCGGAAGCCAGTAGCCATCACTATTTTGACCAGCATTCTTTGTAGGATATACCTGATAGGGAAGCTCCACTTTTTGATTTGCGAAATCTCCAGTTAATTGATCCTCGGTCTTATTTATTTGAACCACATTCAAACTTTCCCATTCAGCACCCTCCTCGGCTTTCTTGACATCGATATGATATCCAAGGACTCCCAAGGCAGAATCGAGACGCTTTCCGGAACCAAGACTATCTCCTGGATTTTCCAATACTTGTCTCAAATACCACATCAAAATCTGCTCATCATCCCAACCCAATCTGATTCCCGAATCCGACTGAGGTGGTAATCCATCCGGTTTTTCTTGGAGTAGGTTTCCACTTTGAGCTTGATTGGCGTGGACTATTTTTGCAAAACCATCGCTGTACAAGTGTGCTTCCAGAAATAGCTCATCCCATGGCCCTGGAGGTATAGGTTCGGTAGCATCGCTTGGTTTTTGGTATAGGACAGGAAAAAGCACTGGGGCAAAAACAGGCCTATTTTCTCCTTTTTTCAGATTGGGAATCTTTGCAGCATACCGCTTGATAAGGGGTCCATCATTTTTATTCAATAATTCTTTTTGTGCAGACTCATAACTTCCTTCGAGAATTTCGGCATAGAGGTAACCTCCATTTTCAAACCAACCCGGCTCCACTTGCAACTTCACCTCATAGATCATTCCGCAGGCTTTGGCTAAAACGGGCTGTCTTAGAATAGTCGCAAAAACCTTACCCCAGCTGATAGCAGCTTTGGGCTTGTAATCTTGAATAAGTTCAAATTTGTCGCGGACAGCACATTCATAGGAATCATCTGTGACTGCATTGGGATGGCGCGGAACCGTGAAATTGAACCGCTCACGGTAGGACAATGGCAGGTATTTTTTAATTCCTCGCTTACCCGCTTCGTTTAAAGGAACAGGGTCCGGCAGCTTATCCGATGTGTCGGTGATTGGCATTTTAAATGACTTGGCCACCTGATCTATATACTCAGCTTTCTTGCTTGCAGGGATTACTTCCACACTTTTTTGGATGGGCTTTCTACTCTCTGCAGTGGCATTACTCAAGGGGAAATCATCGGTACCTCTGACAATTGCCAGTTGGAATTTGGGTTGTAAGCTGGCAAAACCTGGGACTTGTGAGGGAAAAGGATTGCCTAAGCCAGTTGGCCAAGGTTTGAAGGGGTCGCTATTTCTCGGTACGACGACAATATTTACAGTTAATTCATTTCCCTCAAATCGCTGAGGGAAAGTCATAAGTGTTAGGATTCTTCTTGGTTCCATGATGAAAATATTTTTGTGAAAAAATTAGGCGATTTGACGACTTTCCTGCCAGGTTTCTTCGAAGCTGATATCGATGACGAAGCAGATGCTGATGTCTAGTCCGAAGGTGACTGAGGCAGTGCAATCCGTCTTTCCATTAGATCCACCGATACGTTTGACGGTCCCACTTGCTTCGATATAAATTGTCACACTGACTAAGCCCCATGCCAGGCTTGCGTGTCCTTTGAAGAGCATAAATGCTGTCACTGCAATTTCATTGGCAGAAGCATAGATTTCGCAGCCCACCATATAGGTGACACTTACAGTCCCGATCACCGGCAATCCTACCGATATCGAAGCGCCAAACCCAAACTTCATTTGCAAGCTCGGTCCGATCTTGGTATCACAGGCAAGCTTAAGTTCCACAGCACCGATGGCATAAATAGTCGCTCCTCCTACTGTGACGCACATGACTTCAAGTCCACCTTTGAATTGGATAAATCCACCTGCCGTTGGCAAAAGCTGAGTGGGATCCGTAGTGACTTTTAGTGCTGCATTGAAGTAGACCCCGAGTGAAAGTCCTGCTTCCAGTCGAAGCGGACATTGAGGAGAATTATACAGGTTGTCCTCCGGTGGAAACCGTACCAAAGGAATCTCTTTCGTGGCTTCGAACTTATATTCCCAGATTTCACCTGCATTGCTCATTGCTATTTGCAGGCCTTTTTTCATCACCTCCGCATAATTCCCGGTTGACATGGAAGCCAAAAGTTGGAGCAAGTCTATGACCGGCTGAAGGTCCTCGCTGAATTCGATCTCTGGAGTCGGAAGACCTTCGAGTTTGGAAGGATTATTTGGTCCGCCTTCATATCCGGATTCTTTTCCTTTTTGGGCGTCAAAGTTTCCTTTGATGGTCATCAACCGCTCAAATGACCCGAGGTCAACTACCATCGCCACATTATTTACACGGCTTTTCCAAGTATCCTTGAGATCATTGGCAAATGAATCCACGTCAAAATTCAACTTGGAATCTACATAGGTATTATTTCCCGGTTTGGTCTCCTTGGCTTTGTATTCAATATAAATTTTCAAAGCATCCATATTGACCAAATACAAAGGATCTAATGTGGGTATATCAAAAGCAATAGCCTTATTGAGCAAGTCATTTGCTTCCCCTGAAAGCAGCTTAAATCCGCGGTCGACTATTTCGCCCGCTTGTTGTTTTACAACCAAATCCAGTAACTCGAAAACTTCCCGATCACCATCCAGAATGGAGTTAGATTTAAATGCGGCGAGGGGATTACCGTTGGCGTCTATCCCATTGACCAGGGCAACCGCCTTTCCAAGGTTAGAATACCCATCGCCGATGTTTGGGAAAATGCTGCTACTATTCATTAATCGATATGCATCGGCAAAGGCTGGAGGCGTTTTGCTCAGAAGTTTCTTGGTCTGATGCTTGAAGCTTGGAGTGAGAAATAAGGCCTTTTGGGTAGCTGTAGTCTGAAGAAATCCAAAATTTATCGTCTCCTCCACAGGATCCCTAAGAATTTCTTTAGGATGAGCAATTCGAAGTAGTTTAGTATTTAAAACAGAATTTTCGAGTGGATTTCCGGGTTTCCAAAGGCCCTCTCGAATGACCGGTACAGGAACATAAGTTGGAAGTGGGGTTATTTCTCCCGTCCCTGTCTCATGCTGGACTAGGGACCAACTACCGTCTTTAGGTAAAAGCACGCTTCCTCTAGCAGCAGCTACAAATACTGGGGAAGTATTGTCTTTGGCAACAGAAGGCGAAATATCAAATCGGGTAATTCGCATCAATTGGCCTGATTTGTTCAGGTCCATGACACAGTCGACATCCCCTCCAATTAATCCTCCCTGGATAGTCAAAAGGTTCACAAAATCCTGCTCAGGAATAGTAATGCCCTGTGGTGCAAGTTGAACATAGCCCAAGATCTTTTTGGATGGAGTCATACCATTCTTATGACCTTGGACCAAATTATCCATCTTGATATCCGCATCAAACCAGACAGCCGCTAGAATTACATCTCGGGTGATTTCCTCCCCAGTTTCATTTTTGCTCCACTCACCAAACTCATCTACGTAAAACTGACCATTCGGAACTTTGATGGCTTTTGGCACATTGTATTCAGCTATGCTTCCATCTTCTTGAATATTGGTCACATTAAACAATCCTCGGATGGGACCTGTATGAAGTTTGTATGGTGTTTTGGTGACTGTATGGTAAATGGTATTTCCCGATTCATCTACTCCTTCGGTAGGCTTATTTTTATCAATGTACTTGTATTGAAAATCAAAGAGGCCATCCGATTCTGCCTGCCAGCCACTATCAGTCCTGAACACATATCCTGAGCCGGTTCGGAAAAGTGTGATAGTTCTTACTACACGAATCCCCCAAGGATAGAGCAGACTTTTCACCTGAATTACCTCATGCCCCGTTCGACCCAACATAATATCAAACCTTGATTGACTGGTCTCAGCTATTGCAGCTCTTGGGCTAAACCAATTGCTGAATGTACTTGCTCCATATCCGGTAAAATCAATGTAGGACAAGGGAACTCCACGTTTTTTAAGTGTAGCAGGTGTAGATTCGTCTGCAAAAAATTCACTGTTGAAAATTTTGGTTACACTTCTGCCTAAGGTACTCGTGTTATTAGGCTGGCCGTTCATTTTAAGAATATTAGCCAACTGAATAGTAAATCCCTTAAACATTGCACTGTCCGGACCAGCGCCTTCAATGGCGTCTTTTCCATAATCTTTGGCGACAGCTCTTAACTGAATTCCTCCTATCAAATCATTGGGGAAACTTGGATTGATAAGTTTAAGCTCAGGTTTTTGAGATTCTCGAGGTTCAGTATGAGAAAGCTCGGCCAATGCTTTGATCCCAAACGGAAGCGTAAACAAAGCGTCTACCGCTGTTTTTTGCTTATTGTATTGCTCAAGCGTGAACTTTACTAAGGGTCTCGGTGCAAGGGGAACCTGCCCGGAATGGTAATTGGCAATTCGGGTAGGCCCCCCGTCATTTGGGTAGTAATTAAAAAACAAAAGAGGATCGCCCACAACATTATTTCCTGGAGGAGTCAGATTGAAAACGGGCTCCCATGCAACCTGGGGAAGCATAAAAAGACGGGCAGCCGAACCTCGAACGATCACTTCCATCCCTTCCACTCCAAACATCGGATTGGAATTGGATTCTATATGGGCATCATTTACCCCTCTGCCGACAGCTATACCAGTGGTAACACGCCTCATCAAAGAAGCTCCTAAACTAACTCCCATCTGGTTGGCATTGGAACTGACATCCAAGAGGGAGAAATAATCATTCTCATACTTTTGAATATGAGGCGCCAAAAATTGCTCATATGGAGGTAACGGCTCCTGCTTTACCAGCTTTCTATTAACTACCGAACTGTCGGTATGGATGATAGCGTTTGATACAAACGACTCACCACTCATGGCACGAGCTGACCATTCCACTGATCCAGCGTTTTGTTGTGTATTGGATTCAAGACCAAAGTGAAAATTTACCTTGACCTTATCCGGTCTATTGACGACTGGATGCTGTGATATCTGACATACCAGCCAACTGACTATCCCTTCAAATCCTTTTTTGTCTTTGATTTCTGAAAACCGCTTGAGCACACCAAGATTTGCCAAATAGGGATCTGGCAAGGTCGGAAGGTACTTTAATAGTCCAAAAACAAGAAAGGTCTCACTTTTGATAATCCGAGTCCAATCCAAAGAACATTCCCCAAAAATCATCGCGCCATTCACTGGAGTCACCGTAAATAGTGCATTCTCCAAGGCAAGAGCTAAACTCTTAAATTTAGGAACCTTATCGAAGGGTAATTTATTGTCCCATAGAATATTGTCATCGATGAGATAAAGGAAATTCTTGTCTTCTCCTCCGGCCAAAACGACCAGACTATCTTTTGTTTTAATCTCCACTGGCAAGCTACTTACCAGAACTGGTCGATCCACATGGTGGACGGCATTTGCCTTAAATACAACCGCTTCTACTCCTTCAGCGAGTGAATTATACAGGAGGGAAGTCTGCTTGCCCAGTGATAAATGAAGGCTTGTTCCGTGGGGATTTTGCGCGTCTTGCCAATGTCCAAACTCCTGAAATGCACCTTCTCCTACACCAAGCAAATCTGTTAATCCAATTCTTCCTGGGTCTACCAGAATTTGGGGAGCTTGCAGTTTCAAATTTCTAATCTGCAACCCTGTCCACGTACATTTCAATCCAGGCTTTCCTTCCAATAAAAAACCACCAGCACCAGATACTTCAAGTGGATTATTAACATCAAGCTCAGCAGCTGGTATGGCCCAAGCTGTAGACTGGATAGGCGCACGTTCACTGAGTTCAAAAATTGGACTCTGCAGTTTTGCAGGTTTGAGCTCGGACTGATTGCAGGCCATTGGAATCAACAGGCGACTCAGCTGCGCTGAAAAGCTTGGGGCCGCATTCTTTTGTTGAAAGGTAAATTGCTGCCCATAGAGCTCTGCCTCACCAGATCCTAAAGCAGAGATTTGTGCTTTTGATACACCTGTAAATGAAAAGGAAAAATTTTCTGGGGTTTTGATTTTGGCTGCCGCGGCGTCAGTACCATGTTTCTTTTTAGTAAAGGGTTCGGGTACAGTTTGCCCCAAAACCAAGGCCACTTGAACACCCGTTTGGGCTCCTAATACTAGTTTTCCGTTTTGTAAGACTGGGTTTTGACTGAGCTGAATCTGACCTGATCGGACCTTGAGACCTACATAGCGGTTGGACGGAGCGTTTTGAGCTAGCATGTCGCAGCGGACCCATACACTTCCAGCTACCACTGCATAATTTTTGGTCACCTCTATAGGTGGAGCATTAACTGGCTTTACTTTTCGGTCCTGAAACTGAGCCTGAAATAAGATTACGGGCAAAGGGCTATTTTGCTGGTAAATCCCAATAAGCTTCACCACACGGTAAAAGTCAATCGCAACTATACGGCCATCATCTTTCACCAATGGACCTATGGTTTTTTCAATTTTTGCACCTGCAGCCCAGCTGGGCACACTGCGGCCTATTTGGGTAGACTTGATCGGCACTTCTCTTACAAAGGCCTTCAATTCGGGTTCGCTTTCTTTGACATTTACCGTTTCGGCCACTTGGCGGATTTTCTCCATTTGCGCTGGCTTAATCCGATCGTAGGCAAATAGCTGTGTCCGCTCGAAACTGAAAGAATCAGCTTTCAACTTTTGGCCATCCTCGGCGAGAAGGTTCTTTGCCATGAGCGGCAAACCTTCATTCCAGAGTTTTGTTTCTTGGGCTGTATTGAGTTGAAAATGTCCAAACAGGTCAGCCAAAAGCGCATTTAATTGGTCTTTTTCCATGAGAAAAAAATTTTGGTTATAGGATAACCTATTTTCAATTAAGGTAGGATTTCAACCACCACTAAAAAACCTTCTATGAAACCGGACAAAAATTGAAAAATAGAATTAAAAGCTAGGAAAATTCTACCAAAGAATCCAACAAAATGATTGATAAAATATTGATTTTCTTATAATTAAAGCTTCTAGTGATAAAATACTTTAGGTAAAAAAGTTCCGTACTATTTCCTTCTACACTAAAAATTGTTTGCGTGAAGGATCCAGAACTCCAAATAATGTGGCAATGGGTAAACAAACCTTTTTTTGGGTTAAAGTTGCATTAAATTCAAACTAATTAGGCCCGTCATCTCAAGACAGACTCGTATCGAATGTCAATCCCAGAGCCTATGGTCTCTTGACTATCTAGTGAAATGAAGTCTATTTATTGCCTGAGCTGCAGCTGAGAAAAAGAGGTATACATCTATCAAAAAAACCATTTGTCAATTCTATCCCTGTGCTATGAATGAATTCTTTTAAATTCGAGCGGAAATTAATTTTATGTTTCGGTTAATTATTGCGTTTTCTCTTTTGATGGTGCTGGGAATTGATTTTTCAGTAGCACAGCATGTTCTTGTGCTGGATAAAGAAGACCAAGAACCCTTGCAAGGGGTATTGATCTACTCCAGAGATCCTGGAAAAAGTACTGTATCCGATGCATTTGGTAAGGCAGATATTGGGATGTTTCAGGGTCAACCTACGATTGTTTTTCAGCTGCTAGGATTCGAATCCATTTCTATCACTTGGCAAAAATTAACTGAAGATGGATTTCAAATCGAGTTGACCCCAAGTCAGATTACTTTGGATATCGCCGTTATTTCGGCTTCACGATGGAGACAAAATACCCAAGACTTACCTAGTAAAGTTCGGTCGCTCAATCCTGAAACGCTGGACATTCGAAATCCAAGCAATGCAGCAGATTGGCTAGCTAGTAGCGGAGAAGTCTTTGTTCAAAAAAGCCAACTGGGTGGAGGAAGCCCAATGATTCGAGGTTTTTCGGCGAATCGGTTGCTTTATGCAGTGGATGGTATCCGGATGAACACGGCTATTTTTCGCAGTGGAAACCTGCAAAATGTCATTTCTTTAGACCCCTTTACCCTTCAGACTACTGAAATTCTTTTTGGCCCGGGTTCGGTTATGTATGGTTCGGATGCTATTGGAGGCGTGATGGCTTTTGAGACGCTTTCACCAAACAGAAAGGATAAATCGCTTTCAGGAACTATACTAGGCAGGTATGCCTCTGCTTATTCAGAGAAATCCTTTCATGCTGATTTTACTTATGGAAGTGGCAAATGGAGCTTTCTGAGTAGTGTAAGCCATTTTGATTATGGAGATTTGAAAATGGGCAAAAATGGCGGGCCCGATTCATATTTAAGATCCGAATATCAATCCACAGAAAACGGAACAGACCTCCAGATCCAGAATCCTGATCCACGAGTTCAAGTAGGAAGTGGTTATGACCAATTCAATCTGATGCAGAAGGTCAAATTCCAAGCAAGTGAAAAAACCATTTGGGAATATGGATTTCATTATAGCAAATCGACAGACATCCCCAGATATGACAGATTAATTGAAAAAAGAGAGGGAAAACTACGATTTGCCAGATGGGATTATGGACCTCAGGTCTGGATGATGAATAATTTGAAAATGACCCACAGATCGGATTCCAGATGGTTTGATCAAATTAAAGTCATCGGTGCGCATCAACTGTTCGAAGAAAGCAGAATCGACAGAAGGTTTGGGCAGTCACAAGAATTTACCAGAACCGAAAAAGTTCATTCATTTTCATTAAACGTAGATTTATTAAAAAATCTCAAAAATGAAAATTACCTAACTTATGGATTTGAATCAGTACTGAACAAGGTAAATTCCGACGGGAGCGTCACCGATATCTCTTCAGGTCAAATAGATCCAGCATCAGCCAGATATCCAAACTCCAACTGGTCCTCTTTGGCAAGCTATGTAAACTTTCATTCCAAGCTTTCGGGAAACTTACAATTTCAAACAGCGCTAAGGTACAACTACACTAGCCTATCGTCTGATTTTTCCAATAATCAGCCCTTTTTCCCACTTCCTTTTTCAAAATCTGAAAATAGATACCACTCCATCACAGGAAATATTGGCCTGATCTACAAGCCAGAACCTTCTTTTTCCATATCTCCGCTTATATCTACAGGATTTAGAGCACCCAATGTCGATGATATCGGAAAAATATTTGATTCTGAGCCAGGTACTGTCATCGTTCCAAACCCTGACTTGAAGCCTGAATATGCCTACAATGCCGAAATCAACTTGAATAAACATTTTCAAAATCGGGTAAGGTTGGACTTTACGGCTTTTTACACCTTACTGGACCAGGCCATGGTCAGACGACTATTTACCCTCAACGGTCAAGCTGAAATCATGTATGATGGAGAGCTGAGTGAAGTTTTAGCCCTACAGAATGCAGCCTTTGCCAAAGTTTATGGTTTCCAAACGGGTATTGAAATCGCAATCAGTAAAAAATTCCTACTTACCTCAAGGTACAATTGGCAAAAAGGAACAGAGGAGTTGGAAGACGAAACAAAAAGTCCTTCCAGGCATGCTGCTCCGGCCTTTGGACTGAGCAGACTCACCTACCAGCACAAGAAACTCCGGATGGAATTCACTGCTTTTTACAATTTAGAGCGCTCTTTTGAGGAAATGCCTTTGGAAGAAATTGGCAAGCCAGCCATCTATGCTGTAGATGAAAATGGAAATCCTTTCTCTCCCAGTTGGACCATCTTTAACCTCAATACGACTTGGGAACTGAAAGGCTGGATTCATCTGGCTGCTGGAATAGAAAACATCGGAAATAAACTGTATCGCCCCTACAGCTCAGGGATTGTAGCAAGTGGCAGGAATTTCACGTTTGGGATAAAAACCCGTTTTTGATTTCAAAAACTTAACATTCCAATTCCTAATTGATAGGAATTCAAGCGTTATGTTTAGCGGGACGAACAGATTTACAATGAAAAACGTGATGAAAAAATTATTTGCGACAGTTACTCTTTTCGCGTTTTTTGCCTTCCTGCCTATTAGTTGTGGACTATTGTGCCGAGATTCTTGCGGCTGCGGACCTAGTCCCAAACTCCAAGAAATAAGAATCAAATCTTTATCGGTATCTACGGTTGATAAGTCTGGTGTAGCCGTTGTAGCCACGGAAGGTAAAGCCTTTGATCAAGTGTTTAAATCCATCCGAATAGATGAGGTCGAATTTTTGGCGGAAGTTCAAAATCAGGCAACAGCGATCTCTTCCTTTGGAACTGCATTTGCCTGCAGCCCCATTCCCCCTAAAAGCGTAAATGCACTCAGTCTGATTCAAGTCATCAACGAGAAAGAATTCACCACAAGTAATGGAGTCGTTTACGCTGAGGGAGATGACATCTCTTCACTCTTTGGAGTAAATTATTTTTTTGGGGCAGAATTGACGGCTTTGGAGGATTTTTTGGAAGGAGGACTAGAGCTTTACCAATATGAGGATCTAAAAGTTGGCTTGCTGCAAAATCCGGAAAAAGAACTCAACCTTGAGTTTAAGATGCGATTGGTTTTTGACGATGCGCAGGAGTTTGTACTTTCCAATCAGCTCCTTTCTGTAAAATAGCCAGAAAAGCTGATAAAAATCTTGTCTATTTTTCATTAGATTCATTCCAAATAGTCTATTTTTGCGGTCAGGAGAAAATGACCCTATGACAGCCGATAGCCTTCCGATCAACAGAGCAGGAAAAATTATAGAGATTTTACCTTCCCCATTGAAAATCAATCTGATGGAACTTGGATTTCTGCCCGGAAGACAAATTCTTCTTCAGCACTTAGCCCCATCGGGAGGACCAATGGCTTTTCTGATGGATGAGACCCTCCTAGCCCTTCGCAAATCAGAAGCAGCCCTGATTCGTGTAGAACTGATTTAAATTCATGTCCGAAACCACTCTTACTCAGAAAATTCTGACCACCAGGATTGCTCTTGTGGGCAACCCAAATGTGGGCAAATCGACTATTTTCAACTACCTCACCGGGTTAAATCAGAAAATCGGAAATTACCCAGGGGTTACAGTTGACAAAAAAAGTGGATTCATTCAGATCACAGGTGAAACATTTGAAATACTCGATCTACCGGGAACCTACAGTCTATTTCCAAATTCAGAAGACGAAATCATCGCCCATCGGGTGCTGAATCACACCAAATTGGAGGATCGGCCTGATTTTGTGCTGATGGTCATCGATTCCTCCCAGCTTTCGAGAGGGCTTTTTCTTGCCACCCAATTAATTGACCTGGGAATCAATCTGGCCATCATCCTCAACATGGTGGATTTGGCTGAAAAGCGAAATATAGAGATTAGAACCTTTGAGCTATTTAAGTCACTTGGTGTACCCATTCTCTCTACCGACGCCCGAAATCAAAAAGGTCTGGATGAAGTAAAAAACCTGATTAGCCAGCGAAACTTCAAAAAAGCGAAGGGTTTCTTGGATATTCAGCAGGTAGTTCCTACTGAAATCTTAAGCAAGGTTCGTGACAAATTTGACCTTGAAAATAATTACCAAGCGTATCAACTGATCCGTTTTGGCACAAAGGATAAAGCCATTCCCGCAAGTGATCGGGCCTATCTTGAGGAGGTAGTTCAATCCGCCAATTTTGATCTTGAAGAAGCCCAGTTGGAAGAAACCAAAATCCGTTACAGAAAGATCACGGAGCTGGTCACCAATGCATTGGTCAAAAAATCTATTCCAAAACCTGCCTCCAATCTCGATAAAATCTTTCTCCACCCGGTATTTGGGTATGTGATTTTTGCGGGAATTCTGCTTTTGATTTTTCAGACCATTTTTACTTGGGCCTCCTTCCCGATGGATTTGATTGATGGATTGTTTGCAGACATCAGTGCTGGATTAGCAGGGATGCTTCCAGATGGTCCTTTGACCCGCTTATTGGCCGAGGGAATTATTCCCGGCATTGGAGGAGTAGTCATTTTCATTCCCCAGATTTCCTTGTTGTTTGGCTTTCTGGCGATTTTGGAGGACACAGGCTATATGTCCAGAGTGGTGTTCTTGATGGATCGATGGATGAGACCCTTTGGACTTCATGGCAAAAGTATCGTTCCGCTGGTATCAGGTATAGCCTGTGCGATACCGGGTGTAATGGCAGCTCGAAATATATCCAACTGGAAGGAAAAAATGATCACCATTTTGGTCACGCCTTTGATGAGTTGCTCTGCAAGATTGCCTGTTTATATCATTTTGATCGGCTTGACTGTACCCGATGAGACCGTTTTTGGATTCATCAATCTCCAAGCTTTGGCTCTGTTGAGTCTGTACCTTCTTGGTATTTTGGGGGTATTGGGCACTTCGCTTTTGCTTAAGTTGATTCTAAAAACAGGCGAGAAAAGCTTCTTGCTTTCCGAACTCCCCCCCTATCGAATTCCCAGATGGAGTGATGTAGGAATCACGATGTTTGAAAAATCCAAAACCTTCGTATTCGAAGCAGGAAAGGTTATTTTGGCAATTTCTGTGGTACTTTGGGTGCTGGCGTCCTATGGCCCCCCTTCCCGAATGGATCAAATCCGAATGGATGGTGAATCCAAGTTGGAAAATGTATCCGATGAAGCTCAAATCGCTGAAATCGAAGCAGAGACTACTTCCCTGCTCCTTGAGAACTCATTTATTGGAATCATGGGAAGAGCGATAGAACCTGCGATAGAACCACTTGGCTACGATTGGAAAATAGGGATAGCCCTGATCACCTCATTTGCCGCCAGAGAAGTATTCGTATCTACTATGGCAACCATATACAGTATCGGCGGTGATCTGGAAGACGAGCTTACCATCCGTGAAAAACTGGATCAGCAAGTCAACGCCAATACAGGCCAAAAGACCTTCAATGTCGCAACTTCCTTTTCGCTGATGGTTTTTTACGTCTTCGCGATGCAATGTATGAGTACCGTGGCTATCGTAAAACGAGAAACTAAAAGTTGGAAGTGGCCGTTGATTCAGACAGCATACATGACTGTATTGGCATATGTGATGTCTTTTATTACGTATCAAATATTCTCCTAATATGTGGCAAGAAATAGGTGTAATTCTATTGGTGTTGGCCTCTTTGATCTATTTGGGTCGAAAGTACTTTCTAAAACCCAAAACTCAGCCGGGCTGCGATAAATGCGTAAAACCCTAAAAAGACCGGGAGTTCATAAGAATTCCCGTTTTTTTTTTACTTTTCAGCAATGAGTAAAATCGCCCAGCAAAGTATCCAAACCACCATTTTTTCTTATATCGGCGTGGTATTGGGCTACATCAATGTCCTTTGGCTCTATCCTTATGCGCTCGACGCGACTGAGCTTGGAACATTCCGAACGATTCAGGACTTAGGCTTACTTTTCGTTCCTTTTGCGCAGCTCGGTGTAGGCCATGGCATTACGCGGTATTTTCCTAAGCTAGCGCAAAACCAATCGGCCTTTCTGACCTATAGCCTCGCTGTATCACTTTTGGGTTTTGCTACGGTGAGTGTGATTTTCTTTGGATTCAAAGTCCAGATCATGGCCTTGTTTGCTACCAATTCTCCAGAGGTAATCGGTTTTTTGGGGGTTGTGTTGATGATCACACTTTTTGCCTTACTCAGTAGTGTGATGGATGCTTACAGCAGGTCTTATTTGAAAGTAGCCATTCCAACCTTTTTCCGAGAGGTATTTCTCAGATTTTTGACCTCGATTCTGGTGGGAGTTTACCTACTGGACTGGATTAATTTTGATCAGGTGATGGCAGGATTGGTGGTCGTGTATGGTTTGGCACTATTTGGTGTAGTGATGTACCTCATCTGGCTTGGCAAAATCCACATCGATTTTAACTGGAAAAATTTCCCCGCTGGATTCAGGAGTTCATTTATTCGGTTCAGCCTGGTGACTTTTTTGGCCACTGCTGCATCGACGCTGATCATGAAAATAGACAGCATTATGGTCAGCTCAATGGTAAGTCTGGAGGCCAATGCGATCTATTCCATTGCATTTTACATGGCTTTGGTGGTCGAGTTACCCAGACGGGCTATTTCACAGGTGGCTATGCCGGTGATTGCTGATCTGTTTGCCAAAGATCAAATTCAGGAAATCAATAAACTCTATCGGCAGATTTCCAATCGCCAACTTTACATCTGTTTTTTACTTTTTGCACTGATCTGGTCAAACATTGATAGCATTTATCATTTTGTACCCAATAGTGAACTGTATCAAACAGGTAAAATGGTCGTCTTTTATATTGCCTTGGGTAAAATCTTTGACGTAGCCTTCTCTGTAAACGGTGAGATTCTTGTCTTTTCTAAGTATTTCCGTTTTAATCTCATCCTGACCATAGCGATGAGTGTTTTTATCGTGGCGGTGAATTATTGGTTAATTCCTATCTATGGAATCGAAGGAGCAGCAATCGGTTCCGCCTCCATAATGCTTGCATTTAATCTGGTCAAATATGGGTATTTGAAAATCAAACTTGGCTTGGACCCATTCAGCGCTGAAACTCTCAAAATTCTCCTCGTAGGATTTTTGATTTTTTTGCCTGTGTATCTGAAAATGGCAAGTGTCCACCCGATTCTGCAAATCACCAGTAGATCCATTCTGATTTTTGCCGTGTTTTTTATCTCATCCTACCTTTTGGGAGTGGGAAAAGAAGAATGGGCTTGGATAAAAAGTAAATTAAAAAAGTCCGGGCCTTAGAGTGTTACAAACCTCCGTACTGACAAGATTTGAGCTGCCTTAAATCCGCAAACTTCCACTGTTATCCTGCGTTTTGGGCGAGGTCCTTTTCGTTGAAGAATTGGATGAGGCCTGTTTTTGGAAAGGGCTTCACTCGATATTGTAATTAAATTGTGAAGTTTGAACAAGTCGGCGGCCCGGACTCCACAAATATACGAGTTGAAGCCGGGAGTGTTTGGAAAAAAACGATTTCAAAATCAATTCTGCCTCAATTAAATCTCCATCACATTGGAGATCACGTCCTAAGTTCCAAATATTATTTTCTAAAGAAAGCTCCCAATTCCAGCGAAAATCAAAATGAAGGAATTGCCGTTCAAAAAATCAAAATTTTATTTTGCGGATTTCTGGATAGATTCATTTGCTTAAACTTAACTTTGTAGCGCAAAACCCACAGTTACTATGTACCTGATTAAGAAATTGATTGTTTGTCTTGACCAGACACCTTTAGATCAGACATTAATTGAACATGCTGTATTCATAGCAAAGGTCAATCAGACGAAAAAAATATATTTTGCAAACATCATAAAGAACCTTTCTATCCCAAAAGAAGTCCTGGAGGAATTCCCCAATCTGATCGAAAACATGATCAATGAGCGGAAAGAAGCCATGGAAAAATTGGTGAGCGATCATTTTAAGGATTTGAAAGGGATTTCAATCAGTTTTGTTGTCAAAGAAGGAAACCTTTCTAAGAAAATCCTGAAGTTGGCTGAGGAAAAATCCGCTGACATGATCATCATCGGGCGAAAAGTAGATCTTCCTGGAACTGGAGTAGCTTCTCAGCGTCTGGCCAGACGAGCCAGCTGTTCCTTGTTGATTGTACCAGAAGGATCCAGACCGCGGATTAATAGATTACTCGTACCGAGCGACTTTTCTGATTATTCTAAAGATGCACTCGAGGAAGCGATCATGATTGTAGCCAAGCATGGAGGCAAAGCTGAAATTGTTTGCCAGAATGTATTTTCAGTGCCCACAGGGTATCACTTCACCGGAAAAAGCTACGAAGAGTTTACTGAGATCATGAAGATGCATGCCGAAATCAATTTTAAAAAATTCATTCGAAAAATAGATACCAAAGGCATCAAAATCACGCCGATTTACACCAAAGACGACGATGATGACCCCGTACAAGAAATCGTAGCCAAAGCACTTGAAATTGATGCTGATGGAATCATCATCGGAGCAAAGGGACGAACCGCCGCTACTGCGCTCTTTATTGGAAGCATGGCCGAGCGCCTGATTCAATACAATGACAGCTTACCATTGCTTGTCACCCGACCAAAGGGAAAAAATGCCGGAATCCTGGATTACATTCTCGAGATCTAACTGGATCGAAGAAATAAAGAGCCTTAATTTTTGGGCTCTTTTTCTTTTTCGTTAAACTCTGACTCCCTACTCCAGTCTAACGACTCAAGTATGTCACCTACCGATCAACAATTACTGGAGCAGATCAAATCACCATTCACCAGGGAGATAGGGTTCCGGCATTTGATTGAGACATACCAAAAGAGAGTGTATCAGGTAATTCGTAGGATGGTGCTCATCCATGAGGATGCAGATGATCTCACCCAAAACACCTTCATCAAAGCCTTCAGATACCTGGATAAGTTTGAAGGAAACTCTTCTGTATTCACTTGGTTGTACCGGATCGCAACGAATGAAGCTTTGACTTTCCTGGAAAAAAAGAAAAAACGATTTTCATTTGCTCTAGAGGATCACCAAGAAAAACTAGAATCCTACCTCGATCAACCGGGAACGTTGAATGGAGATCAAATCCAAATCAAACTTCAAAAAGCACTGCTTACCCTTCCTGAGAAACAGAGGCTAGTATTTCACCTGAAATACCAAGAAGAACTTACCTATGAACAGATGGCCGAAATCACAGGAACAAGTATCGGTGCGCTAAAAGCCAGCTACCATCATGCAGTAAAAAAAATTGAACATTCTGTACTTTCAGAGTAAACTTAAACCCACTATCCTTGTCTAACTAGCTATGAATCATTTGCCAAAATTAAAAGACTTTGAAGCACCTGAGGGATATTTTGACCGATTGCCCGACCAAATCCTAGTTAGATCCAGAGTCAAAAAACAACACATCTGGATTCGTGTCGCGGCAGCAGCATCGATAATTATCGGCCTTGGACTTTCTTGGCAAGCAGGAGTTTTCAAATCCGAACCGCCGGTGCTGTCCGCTGAGGAAGTCGCCAATCTCTACATAGAAAGTCAAGTCTGGACTGCTGAGGATATTTTGAGTATGACTGACGATCCCAATGCGATTCTTGATCAGATAATTGAAGAAGAAATGCCTTTGTCCGAAGATCTTTGGACAGAAAACGAACTAAATTGGTTTTAAATACTATGAAAAAGTCCCATATACTAGCTCTCCTTATTGTTTTGATCTTCGGATCCAATGCTTTTGCACAGAGGCCATCCATAGATCCTGAAAAACTCCAGGCTGCGCGCATTGCTTTCATTACTACACGCATAGATCTCAAACCAGAACAGGCGGAAAAATTCTGGCCTATATTCAATCAATACAATGATGACAGGGAGAAAATTATGCGTCAAATTTCTGATTTGGGTAGAGGATCAGAATCTGTGAGCGAGGAGGAAGCAAAGTCCCGCATTGCAAAACGATTTCAATTCCAAGCAGACCTACTCGAAAAAGAAAAGGCATTTGTTTCAGAGGTTTCAAAAGTTCTTTCTTCCAGACAAATCCTCATGCTAAATAATATTGCCAGAGATTTTAACCGACAACTCTACCAACGAGGGAGAGGAGGAAATTAAAAATGGCCCTGAAATTTAATTCAGGGCCATTTTTTTATTGTTTCTTCAGTAAATCTCTGATTTCTTCCAAGAGTTTCTCCGAAGGTGTAGGTGCCGGTGGTGGTGGCGGAGGTGCCGGAGCCTCTTCTTTTTTCTTATTCATTTGGTTGATGCCTTTTATAGCAAGGAAAATCACAAATGCTATGATGACAAAATCGACCACATTTTGAATAAACATCCCGTAATTCAATGTGACAGCAGCTATCTCTTCTCCAGCTTCGCTGAGACTGGCTTCTTTTAAAACAAGATTGAGATCTTTAAAATCTACTCCACCTATCAAAAGTCCAATTGGTGGCATGACCACATCGTTGACAAAGGAGGAGACAATCTTTCCAAAAGCCCCACCAATGATTACACCGACCGCCAGATCGATGACATTGCCTTTGACGGCAAACTCTTTAAACTCTTTAAGCATTCCCATAAATTATCAGGTTGGTTGATGTATCGATAAATATTCTGAAAAATACGCTGATCTCCAATAGCTGAAATAAATTAGATCTCAGCGATTGAGAAATGAAGGGATATACTTCCTTTTTTTGAACTTAGACTATTTAATTTTCATTAACCTTGCACACTAATTCTATTGGAATGCAATCACCCATCGCACCGAAAAAACCACAACTTTTAGAAATTCACGGCCATCAGCGCATCGATGAGTATTATTGGATGAATGACAGGGAAAATCCTGAGGTCATCGATTACCTACATGCAGAAAACAAGTACCTCAAAACTGTCATGAAACCCACAGAAGAGTTTCAGGAGAATCTTTTTGAGGAAATGAAAGCTCGAATCAAGGAGGATGATCAGACTGTACCTTATTTCAAATCAGGCTATTTCTGGTATGTCCGTTACGAAAAAGGGGAAGAATACCCTATCTACTGTCGAAGAAAAGGTTCCCAACTGAGCCCCGAAGAAGTTTTACTCAATGTAAACGAATTGGCAAACGGAAAATCCTACTATCAGGTAGGAAGTACCGCTACTTCTCCAGATCAAAAAATTCTAGCCTTTGCAGCAGATGAAGTCGGAAGAAGAATTTATACTATCCATTTCAAAAATCTAGAAACTGGGGAGATTCTTTCTGATTCTATACCCGAAATCACCGGAAACCTAGTCTGGGCAGCTGATAATCGGACGGTATTCTATTCCAAACAAGATCCTGAAACCCTGAGATCCTACCAAATCTATAAGCACATACTTGGATCAGACTTCAAAAAGGATCAATTGATTTACGAAGAGCCTGACGAAGAGTTTTCCTGCATGGTCCACAAATCCAAAAGCGAAGAGTACCTGTTTATTCATTCAGAGAGTACTATTTCTTCAGAAATGAGATTTTTGAAATCGGATAGGCCTGATAGTGAATTTCAGATTCTTCAGGAACGAATTCCTCATTTGGAATATGCAGCGGATTACTATGGGGATTTCTTTTGGATCAAAACCAACGAAAACGCACAAAACTTCAAATTGGTCAAGGCTCCGATCTCCGATCCAGGAAAATCAAATTGGATCGATGTGATTGCTCATCGTTCTTCGGTTTTGTTGGAAGATTTCGACTTATTCTCAAGATACTTGGTGACTCAAGAGCGGTCAAATGGCCTTACTCAAATTCAGATTATGCCTTGGGAAGGTGAAGCCTATTCCCTTACGTTTGACGATGAAACCTACACCGCATGGGTCAGTACCAATCCAGAGTTTGATACAGATGTAGTGAGATTTGGATACAATTCCTTAGTAACTCCCAGCTCAGTATTTGATTTTAACATGATCACCGGTGAAAAAACACTACTCAAGCAGCAAGAAGTAGTCGGTGGTCATGACCCAGGATTGTATCATTCAGAGCGAATTTGGGCAAAAGCAGAAGACGGAACATTGGTTCCGATTTCCTTGGTTTACCGAAAATCACTTTTTTCAAAAACCGGTGAAAATCCCCTTTTACTCTATTCCTACGGATCTTACGGATATAGCATGGATGCTTACTTTTCGAGCAACAGACTGAGTCTATTGGATCGGGGATTTGTCTTTGCGATAGCTCATATCCGAGGAGGAGAAGACTTGGGGCGCCATTGGTATGAGCAAGGGAAAATGCTCAACAAGCGAAATACATTCACGGATTTCATCTCTTGCGCCGAACATCTTATCGCGCAGAAATATACTTCGGCAGCACATCTGTATGCAATGGGTGGTAGCGCTGGAGGCCTATTGGTAGGTGCTGTGATAAATTTACGACCAGAGCTATTCAATGGTGCTATAGCCAATGTACCCTTTGTAGATGTAGTCACCACCATGCTGGATGAAAGTATTCCCTTGACCACGGGGGAATTTCAGGAATGGGGAAATCCAAAGGATAAGGAATATTACGAATACATGCTCTCCTACTCACC
Organism: Algoriphagus litoralis; assembly: GCF_003259255.1. Classification (GTDB taxonomy): domain Bacteria; phylum Bacteroidota; class Bacteroidia; order Cytophagales; family Cyclobacteriaceae; genus Algoriphagus; species Algoriphagus litoralis. The sequence goes on along the minus strand of NZ_QGOL01000009.1, from coordinate 146,326 downwards.
TTACGATAATGTAGCGCCTAAAGCTTATCCAAACATATTGGTCACATCAGGTTTACATGATTCTCAGGTGCAATATTGGGAACCCACCAAATGGGTAGCTAAGCTTAGATCGATGAAAACCGATGATAATTTATTGCTTTTGGATACCAATATGGAAGCTGGGCACGGAGGAGCTTCGGGCAGGTTTAATGCTTTAAAGGAACTTGCATTGGAATACACCTTTCTGCTTATGCTGGAAGGAAAAATCAGCTAGCGATTCTCTGCCGGAATCTCAAATTTCCTTTTTGAAAAAAAAGAGATGAATTGAAAACTAACCATCGGTTTCGACTTTCAATTGCATATTTCAGCCTTTAAAAAACATGTCTTCTAAAGGGAAATCCGAATTTTTCCTAACTTTGACCTGAACCTATTAGCACCTATCAATGAAAATCGCCCTAATCGCCCATGATGGCAAAAAAGCCGACATGGTACATTTTTTAAGCGGATTCCGAGATGATTTGCATCGCGTGGATATCGATCTGGTCGCTACGGGTACAACAGGTTCTCATATCGAGCGGGCTGGATTTGAAGTCGAGCGTCTATTATCAGGCCCGCTTGGTGGTGATGCGCAGATCGCTGCCATGGCTGCTGAAAAGAAGCTTGACGCAGTCATCTTTTTCCGCGATCCACTTGATAAGCATCCCCACGAACCGGATGTACAAATGCTGATGCGGATTTGTGATGTACACAATATCCCATTGGCCACCAATCCTGCGTCAGCAGCTCTCATGTTTAAAGCCTTAACACTACCTTAAATGGAACTCAAAACCATAAAAAAAATTGGCGTGCTCACCTCAGGTGGAGATGCCCCCGGAATGAACGCAGCCATTCGCGCCGCAGTTAGAGCGGGTTTTTATTATAATTTAGAAATGTATGGCATCTATCGTGGCTACGAAGGGATGATCCAAAATGACATCAAAAAACTCGATTCCAAGAACATCACCCATGTGTTGGAGCGAGGCGGAACATTTCTGAAATCTGCACGGAGTGAAGAGTTTAGAACTCCGGAAGGAAGGAAAAAAGCATACAAGAATCTCAAGACACATGGGATTGATGCACTGATAGTAATCGGAGGAGACGGTTCCCTTACTGGAGCTCATTTGTTCTTTCAGGAATATGGAATTCCAGCTGTTGGGCTTCCTGGCACCATCGACAATGACCTCTCTGGAACTGACTCAACTATAGGCTTTGATACTGCTTGTAACACTGCCATCGAAGCCATAGACAAAATCAGAGATACTGCTACTTCCCACGACAGATTGTTCTTTGTGGAAGTTATGGGACGGGATGCAGGATTCATTGCAATCAATGCTGGAATTGGCAGCGCAGCAGCTGCGATTTTAATTCCGGAAAATAAAACGCCAATCGAAACATTGGTGGAAAAACTAAAATCCAGAACCAAAGCGATGAAAACGTCAAACATCGTCATCGTTGCTGAAGGTGGGAAAAGTGGCTCAGCTCAGGAAATTGCGGATAAAGTGAAGAAATTTCTTCCTTATTATGACATCAAGGTGACCATCTTAGGTCACTTGCAGCGTGGTGGAGCACCTACCTCATTTGACAGGCTTCTAGCTTCAAAATTAGGCGTTGCGGCGGTGGAAGGTCTGATGCAAGGAAAATACGATGTGATGGCGGGCCTAATTAATCATAAAGTGGTCTTCACTCCAATAGTCAAAGCTATCGTCGATGATAAAAAAGTCGATGAAGATGATCTCAGAGTAGCCAACATCCTCTCTACCTAATTAAAACAAAGACCCACAACTTCCAGCTGTGGGTCTTATTTTTTGGATTAATACTATCTCTTTTTTCAGTCCACTACCAAATCTATTTTGAGTTTTTCAAGCTGCTCTTTCAACTGATTTCCGTTTGCTGATTCGATAAAATTCAGGCCAGAAATCAAGGTATCCAGATGTTCTTCCTCCGCCTTTCGGTCAGAGGTACTTCCAGCCTTTTTCCAAACATCTTGGTAAGATTTTTTGAGATTTTCCAATGAAGCTTTACTTGTCTTCTTTTCAATCAACAGTCTGGATAGCAATAAATTAAAATCAGTAACCATGTCCCAAAAATCCTTCTTTTCCTTTGGATTGGATCTAATATGAAGGTCCAATGAATCTAAGATTTTATCAAATTTAAGTTTGGTTTTTCCTTCACTTGGCAAATCAAGACCTGAGACAAGTTCATAAATTTTTCCCAGCTGAAGTGCATTGTTTATAGGGTAGGCTAATTTGTATTTGGAAATCTCAGCAGCTTTAAAATAGGCTTTGGAGGAATTCTTTACAGTCTCAATAAATGCCTGCTTATCATCTTTTTGAAGCATTAGCTTTCGTTTGTAAGCACTACCCAGCAAACTATATCGCTCCGATGTCTCACCGAGTGCCAAAAGGCTTGTTATTCTCGAAATAGCAGAGTCAACTTCAGTTTGCGCTTCTTTTTTCTTTTTGGGATTAGCTGCAAATTCTTCTACCCAATACTTACAGGTCACGTTGCAATATTGCTCCAGGGCTCTCAGCGAGAATCCGGCTTTTTCCAGTTTAGTCAATTTCTCATAGTGAATGAGAGCAGTTTTATAGTCCCCCAACTTACTGTAGACATCAGCCTTGTACTCTGTGATTTTTTCACCTGAAAAATCAGATTGCTTGATCGCGTCTTCTAAAACGACCAGTTTTTTCAATGCGTCCTCAGGCTTAAGACTTTTGGACTCGAGCAAATAAGCCATATTGAAAAGTTCAAGTTCAACCTCCTCCTTGAGGTAAAACTTGGAACTATGATGGGATCCCGAGGATAACCCGTCCAGTTTATAGAAAGGATCACCATAACACTGGTAAGCTCCCCAGGTATTGGTTCGTCCCTTGTACCGCTCAAAAACCAGCTTACGAGCAGACTTGGTAGCCTCTCCGAATGTCACCCCTGAAAGCAAACACGCATAAAATCGTTCGCAGAAGTCAACCGCAGCGGCATCGTCTATTGCCCAACCAGCCACAATTACTGCTTTGACGCCTATTTCGATCAATTGTGTACCGATATTTGCGGCAAGTTTGTTTCTGTTTTGATACTCCTCCTCAGCCTCACCCGACATCTGACCCAAGTAACAACAATTGACAAACACAAACTCAGGTACTTTGCTCATTTGGGCGATGTCACTTGTCGTGAGGAAATTACCATCACCGATAACCATACCACTTCCAGCCCCAGTCCCAGCATTGAAGACTCCATGACCTGCCAGATGGATGATTTTATAATTCTGAGTGAAAAGCTTCAAAACAATACTCGGAGCTGTGCTTTTGATCAAACTTTGGGTTTCAAAACCCTGGTTTTTCAGCATTTCACTGACCATCACTGCCTCTTTTTCAGCACCTTTGAGCTGTGGCATATAGCCTTTGAGCTCAGGGTCTCCCACCACCAAGGCTTTCCTCTCTTGGACATGCGTTACATTTTTCCTAAAGTCTGATGTGGCCAATTGTCGAACCATTCCGGAGTGAATGCTAAGCGGCATTCCATTCAGGTCCTCCTGCAACATCTCCCAAGGAAAACTGGCCGTACGCTTATCTACTACCCAGGTGATGTTATTCTGCCTTTTGAGATCCTCTTTGAATCCGTAGGGAATCAAAAGTTCAAACATAGTTTTGGCGATTTCCGGCTCAAACTGATTCTTGTGAGTCATCTGTTCAAGCAGAGTCTCAATGTTTTTCACATTCGCCAAGAGCGGTAATTCATTTTCTTTGGCACCGTTGGTGGCGATAGCCATTAGAATTCTTTTACCAAAAGCCTGAGCACCTTCTTTTTCCTTTTCCTCTGTTACTTTGATTCTTGACCACCAATCGGAAGTATTGTCAAATGGAATCCGTGAAAGTCTACCGACTTTTTTGACAAGTGTAAGTGTCGGAACAGAAATATTAAACTCCCGGCTTTCGTCTTGCTCCAGGTTTTTGACCGTGCGGAGAATTCCCAACGCACGGTCATGAAAGAGCTCAATTATTTCGATTTCTTCGATGACCTGAACTTTCCCTTTGTAGGTTTCCCGGATCTTTCGATTGGCATCCTGAATACCCAAAATGATGGATCTAATGGAACTTTCATTCGAAAATCCTCCATAGGAATTTGCCAAAGCAATCACTGAAATCCCCAAGACCTCCCGCTCACTGGCATTCTTGTCAGCGGTTGGTTCATTTTCTAGCTCTTCCAATGACTCATTCAAGTTTCTATCAGGGATTTCTTCTCTGACATTCCTAATCGTCAAATACCTACAAATACCTCTGGATACGGTGGTCATGAGCTGGAAAGGGGTCAATTCACCCGGCACACCCATACCCACGATTACAGCACCTTTAAACTCCCGGTCCACATTCGTTACATCTTTGGAGAGTACAATTTGGTGGGTCCCGATCGGACCTGGATATAAGCCCAAGTTGAGCAGTCGAGTCAATTCCCCGTCCAATTTTTTATCAATTACCTTTTCTGTAGTCAGGATCGCATCAAAATTGAAATGGCCGGCTAAAACGGGGTATTCTGCATGAACCAAATCTCCATGGCAAACTTTGACCTGAATCGGTGTCTCATAGTCTATTGCTTCTCCATCCTGACCAAGCCCCAGTAAGGTTTGAATTGTGTTTTGTTTGCTCAAATCAAAAATCTCCTCTTCTTTTGCCTCGAAACTTTTTGTATTTCCCCGGGCTAAAGGAAGGCTATTTTGCAAACGTCCCGTTTTACCCTGATTCAAAATATCCTCGATGGCTCCAAATATTTTTTTCTGGTTGGAAAGTCCACCATGGGTGACATTGGCATAGTAAAGATGGTCTTGTTCGATGATTTCTTTTGGGATTCCACTTTCCCAGGTCACACTTTCATCTCCTTGATTAGTCGCAATAAAAGTCAGGTTACCATCCCGAATCTCAAGATCTGAGATGGTTGATTTTTTCTTCCTGCTTTGTCCAGCGATGTAATAAATCTGGTCATAGTCAATCTTTCCTTTCTGCTGCAATACCAAATTCTGGTATTCTCCAAATTCCTTGAGGTCAGATTCGCTGGGAATAGGCCACGAATCATCTCCGGAAGCTTTGCGAAGCTTCTCCCAAAAGGAACGATCCGAGAAATCATGCTTTCCTGACCAGTTGATGGGAAGTAACGCCAAAATCCCTGGGAAATTGACGAAAATAGTCAACAGCTCTTTGGATGAATTTCTGATGTCAATTTTTGCCAATAACTTGATAATTCCGTCTTTTCCAAAAAGCACATAAGGAATGCGGTAGGACCCCCCCAGTGGAGAACCGAGGAATAGAATTTTGAAGCCTGGGACTACCTTTAGTTTCGCATAGGTCTCAGGATGGTACAATATAAAATCCCTGGTCAAGACACCACCCATGCTATGCCCAACCATTTTGATTGGCACTTGGTATTCTAGAAGCTCTTCAATTTTTTGATTCAAAAGTGCTGCATTGCCCTTCATACTGAGTCTCCAGTCAAAGGGAAATGCGACGATGTCGTAATTTTTCTTCAAGTATTCACCCAAATCCATGTAGGAGGTCTTGATAAGTGAATCCGGGTCAATCCCATCATTTTCGGATGGCTTTAGGCCTTTGAGATGACCAAGCAAAAAGCGTCCATAATTAATCCACAACAAATTATCCTTGTCTTTGAGATTAGATCCCATGATACCGGGCAGGAGGACAAGAATCGGTCTCTTGCCTGTGACTTCTGTTCCCATGTACGTACCTCCCTCCAGCACACTTCCACCTCTTACAAAAGTGATATCATCTGTTCTCTTGGTACCGGTAAATTCTTCCAAATTGCCCAATAGCCCAGTCTGAATGATCTTTCTGATTTTGGGAGTCTTGAAATAGGTGATGTGGTCAATTTTCCCTGTTTCTTCCAAAAAGAGATACACGTTCCCTTCTTTTCGAAGCGCCCCAAATTCCATACTGGCGGTGTCTACGACGAGATCATTTTTCCCTCTGAAGAAGAACTTCCCTACCAATACCAACAAGCTTTTGAACGTCAAGCTAAGTTCGCTGCTGCCAGCTATGACGATCAGATGGGAATCAATTTTTTTCTCAGTCCCCTGAAAATTGAGCACTTTGATAAATGGGGACTCAGGGTTCATGGACTCTAGACCTGGCAAAACAGAGACATCATCTTTTGTCTCAACAGTTGCCAACACGAGCTCTTTCAGGGAATTGAAAATCGGATTGGTCACTCCGCCTATCGCCCCTCCCAGGAGGTTGATGGTCACATTGAGAAACATATCCATTCGCTGAGAAGCCAGTGTGGTTCCATTGGCAGGACAAGCTACCCGAATGACCCGATCAATGGTGATTTTTTTAGATTTGGCAACTTTAGCCAGTTCTGCTATGGTTGTCAGGTCAGTTTCCCGCTCATTTTCCTTCAAAACATCCAACTCATCTGCACCAAATCCATCAGGATGCGAGGCGAATCTGGCCAGCAAATCTGCCACCAAACCACCTCTGGAATGGGTAATCAAATCCAGCGTGATTCCGCTAGGTAAGGCCTCAAATGCCGCCAACACATTTTGCAAAGGACTGCAAGTCAGTGTCCGATGCTGCAATGCAAATAGATTAGTCCCTCCATAGTAATCCACTAACTTATTCCACTCCTCTGTACCTTTCATCTCTCCGAAAGATCCCAAAGACGAGGATCCAGTTCCGTGTATGAGCAGTAGACTTTTTTTGGTTGTATCCAGTTTTGAAAAGTCTGTTTCGACTAGATCAAAGTCTTTAGACACGGATAAAATCATAGCTGGGCCCACCTGATCAAATGGCTTTCCGGCAAACTTCAATGCGGCATTTTCAGCTTTGGTAGCCAGTGTACGAATCCCTGGGCGGATGACCTTGTTTTTTACAAAAACCTTGGCAGCCTTGATGACTACTTTCTGGACCAAACTTCGATCCTGTTCGTCTGTTTCAATGTCACCTGTGAGGTAAATCTCCTCTCCTTCCCCACTCCGCTTCAGTTCTTTTGAAAAAATCTGTTTGATCGAATCAGCATCCCCCAGCCAGAAAGTATTGTCATCAAAGTCGAGCTCAAGAATCTCGTCATCATTCAGTTCCAATACCTGCTCAGGGACATCACTTCTCGTGGAGCTCTCCACTGAAAAAGTCCTCCTAACATTATAAAATTCAAGTGACTGATCCTCAATCTGGGAAACTTCCTTTGGCAATTCTTGCCCGCGTAATTTGATTTTGAGTGTTGACATAAGGTGTTAGGTGTTAAAAATCGGCATTCAATTAAAAATCCAGGTAATCATCAGGGCACTTTAAAAAGTCGTTGCACCGAGAATTAGCTGGCTAAGCGTTAGATATACAATCAATTAAAGCTAACCAGTTATTTAAAAGAATACAAAAAACAGGTCAGGGTTATTTCAGACTACTAATAAAGTAAAAGGGACCCGATCGGGAAAAACAGCTGAATTTTCGATAGACTGTCAGCAATTCCAAAACCTAATTTGAGCTAGATGCATCAATAAAAAATCAGGAAAAAAATATGTTTTTCAGAAATAGAAGCATTTTTGTATTAATGCTATCCAAGCAAAGCAGAAAAAATGATCAGCTTAACAACTCAACCTACTCGATCTAAATTCATTTCCTTCATCACTTCGGCAGTGATTTCAAATGACTTTAATCGCGCTTCGTGATCATAGATATTGGTCGTAATCATCAATTCATTGACCTTGGTAAATTTGATCAGATCCTCCAGACCTGCGGCAATAGTTTCCTTTGAACCTACAAATGTCACCGCCATCATATTCTGAATTGCAGCAGCCTCCTGCGCGGTCCACACCTCACTCATATCATCCACAGGTGGCATCAGCGGATAAGATTTGCCCCGAATGATCCCAAGTGCCATTTGATAAAATGAGGTAACTAAAAAATTTGCTTCTTCATCTGTTTCCGCAGCGATTACATTGACGCAGGCAATCGCATACGGTTCCTTCCATTGTTCAGAAGGTTTGAAATTAGTCTGATAATATCTAATAGCCTGTAAAAAATAAGTCGGAGCAAAGTGACTCGCAAAAACATACGGCAGTCCTTTTTCTGCAGCCAATACGGCACTGCTCATACTTGATCCCAACAGGTAAATCGGGACCTCAAGTCCTTCTGCTGGAAAAGCTCTTACCTCCGATCGAGAATTTTCCAAAGAAAAGTAAAGTTGAAGATCCTCCAGATCCTGCGGGAAATCATTGACAGTTTCCACCCTGCCTCTTCGAAGTGCAGAAGCAGTTTTTTGATCAGTACCTGGTGCCCTGCCCAAGCCCAAATCAATTCGGCCGGGATATAAAGTTTCCAGTGTCCCTATCTGCTCAGCAACCATTAGCGGACTGTGATTAGGCAGCATAATTCCACCTGAGCCTACGCGTATTTTGCTTGTACCTCCCGCGATATTCCCCATCAGGATCATCGGAGCGGAACTACCGACGCTGGACATATTGTGGTGTTCGGCAAGCCAAAATCGGGAATACCCCCATGCTTCGGCATGCTGGGCCAAGTCCAAACTCCTGTGATAAGCATCAGCCGCATCAGCGTTTTTTCGGAGAATGGCTAAATCTAATATGGAATACGGAATAGAATCTTTCATTTCATCTTTCACTACTCACTTCCAACTTTGATTTTCTTCAATTCGTTCGGAGCGTCTCGATTTTGGATTGCCTAAAAACAAAAAAGGAGGTGAAACACCTCCTTTGGTTTTACTTTTTAAGAAATACCTGACTTGAATTTCCCGACAATTTCAACTTTCCTGAACTTAACGCTGTCTCTCCTAAGCTGAAAATCACTTCTTCGAAACCTTCCGGGACCTCAATTTCTACTGGTGCTTTTCCTACGTTGTGAACGACGAAAATCTCCTGCCCGCCAGTATTTCTATGGTAGGCCATCACAGTTTTTGGCAGTTCGGTTTCAGGAAGCATCAAATTCCCCAAAGCTAGCGCTGGATAGGAGTTTCTGAGTTGGATTAAGGTTTTGTAGTGATTGAAGTAGCTGCTAGGATCAGCTCTCTGCAATTCCAAGGGAACCACTGTGGAGTCTTTGGAATATTTTGGCTTGATCCATTGGGCCCGGCCGGTGTCCTTTGATTTTTTATCCCAAAGAAATGGCTCCCTGATGTGCTCGTCAGGCTTCAAACCGAGCATACCGATTTCCTCTCCGTAATACAAATAAGGCGCACCCGGCATGGTCAACAGAATGGCGATGGCTTGTTTGTATTTGGCAGGATCAGAACCCAGTTCATTTAGAATCCTAGGCTGATCATGATTGGAAGAAAATGTTGCATCGATAAAACTCGGTGTAATCGCCTGATAAAAGTCCAGAACCTCCTTTTGCTTATTTGCCAATAGCATACCGTTTTCGGTATTCATGGTCTCCAACAGCGTGTAATGGAAATCGAAATTGAAGAGTGCAGGTAATCCTGGAAGATAGGGTGCTACGATTTCCTTTTTGTCATAGACCTCGCCAACGAGGTAAACGTCTGGTTTGATGGCTACCATTTTCTCACGAAACTCCTTCCAAAATGTATGATTGTCCAGTGGACGATCATCTGGAAAAATGTGCTTTGCAGCATCCAGTCTAAATCCATCCACTCCTATGTCCTCCAGCCAAAATCGACCGATTTCATAGATTTCCTCTCTTACTTTGGGGTTGTCAAAGTTCAGATCGGGCATTCCTCCCCAGAAGAATCCATAGTAATAGTCCTCGCCCTGTCCAGGATCATGCCATTGACGGATATTATCCGAATCCAGAGTAATCGTTTTCTTATTCAAAAAGTCTGCAATTGTGTCCTTTTGCGCCCAAACATAATAATCCCGATAAGGGTTATCGCGGCCGGATTTCGCCTCAATAAACCAAGGATGGTCACTTCCGGTATGGTTGATAATCATATCGATCACAATCTTGATATCCCGCTTGTGTGCTTCTTCGAGGAGTTTTTTGAAATCATCCATTGTACCATAGTCAGGATGAACCGCTTTGTAATCCGTCACATCATACTTGTGATAGGTTGGCGAAGGCATAATTGGCATAAACCAGATCGCATTTGCCCCTAATTCTTTGACATAGTCGAGTTTCTGCGTCACTCCATTGAAATCGCCAATGCTGTCACCATTGGAATCATAGAAGGATTGTACAAAAATCTCATAGGTCACACCAGCCTCAGGCCAGTAGTTTTTGACTGCTGGGGTTTCTTCTTTTTCGCAGGAGGAAAAAAGCGCAAGTGCCAAAATGGATGGGATTAACAGGGTTTGTTTCATCATAACTTATTTAACAGAAAAAGTCACCCTGTTGAAGTGACTTTTTCCTAGGTTGGGTAAAATTTGGTTTAATTTCTTCCCACAGCATTGAGCATGTCAAAAGCAAGCTCGAGACGCTTCACAAAGTTCTCTTCGCCCTTTCTCAACCAATTGCGCGGATCATAATATTTCTTATTTGGACTGTCTGGTCCCTCAGGATTTCCCAGCTGAGATTGGAGATAGCCTTCATTTTTCTTGTAATAATTCAGAATACCTTCCCACATCGCCCATTGCATGTCCGTATCGATGTTCATTTTGATCGATCCATAGCTATTTGCTTCACGGATCTCCTCTACGGTAGATCCTGATCCACCATGGAAAACAAAGTTTAGCGGTTTGCCTGTAGTACCGTATTTCTTATTGATGAAATCCTGGGAGTTTTTCAGAATAATCGGCTTCAAACTCACATTTCCAGGCTTGTAAACACCGTGTACGTTGCCAAAAGCAGCAGCAATGGTGAACAGATCCCCGATCTCCTTCAATTGATCATAAGCATAGGCTACTTCCTCAGGCTGAGTATACAATTTGGATGAATCTACATCGGAATTGTCTACCCCATCTTCCTCACCACCGGTTACACCCAGTTCGATTTCGATGGCCATGTCCAGTTTGGTGAATTCTTTGAAGTATTTGCAGGAGATTTCTATGTTTTCGTGAAGAGGCTCTTCGGAAAGATCCAACATATGCGAGCTGTAGAGAGGTCTTTTGTAGGCTGCATGGTATGCTTTACCCGCTTCAAGCAAGCCATCAATCCAAGGCAATAGCTTCAAAGCGGCATGATCTGTATGCAAGATCACAGGTACACCATAGGCTTCTGCCATTTGGTGAACGTGATGCGCTCCAGAAATCCCACCGGCTATGCTTGCTTGCTGCTTATCATTTGCCAGGCCTTTTCCTGCAAAAAACTGGGCTCCTCCATTTGAAAACTGAATGATCACAGGTGAATTTACCTTTTTGGCTGTTTCCAGCACAGCGTTCACTGAATTGGAACCTATCACATTGACTGCTGGCATCGCAAATTCATTCTCTTTTGCGTAAGCGTACAGGTCGCGAAGCTCGTTTCCGTATTTTACTCCAGGTTTAAATTTCATGTTTTGAATTAGGTTTGGTTATTCTTTGATGAAGCGCTTATGTAGCACCCGTTTTGTATCGAAAGCCTCAAAGATATAAATCCCTGCCTGAATTCCGCTTAGATCAAAATCTAAAATCTGCTCTCCTTTGCCAGTTTGACCATCAATTACTACTCTGCCGGCCATATCCACGATCCGATAATTAGCCTGAATCATATCTTGAGGAAGCTTCACAGTCAACTTGGCCGAAGTAGGAACAGGATAAACTTTAAAATCTCCTACCGGAATGATTTCAGGAATTGAAGTCACAAAATCCTGCTGTAGAATGCCCGACTCCGGTTTGGGGAGTGGCTTGTCGGTAAAGAGATAAAACTCATTGGGTCGCAAGCCAAAAGAAACTTGGGCAGTTGTGACATTGAGCTCTTCACCCGTAAAATAATTGTACCATTTCCCTACTCGAGGAAATGAGAACAGTTGATTTCCTTTAGAATTAAGATCAAAATTCCCAAAAAGTACAACATCCATTTCAGGATGATCCAGATAAATGGATTTGAAAGTTGGACCTAGGTTAAGGGTTGCTGTGGTTGGATTATTAAAAACATCATGTTCGCTTTTCAGCTTGATCATTTCCTGATACAACTTGAAGAGACGGATTCTTTCGGGATCATTCAAATACTCCCATTTGGTTGGTTTGATTCCAAGGCGGTCATTGTTGAGCTCCTGATCATATCCAAATTCTCCAAATTGCCACAGCATCTTGGGACCGGGAATAGTAAAATAGAATGCAGTCATGATCTGGTTTCGATTGACGGCATTTTCCAAAGCTTTAATATTAAGCGGTGAGGTTGCCCCAAAATTCAGGGATTCCCACATCACCCGCTCTTCATCGTGAGATTCCTGATACGGCATCAAGTTTGGCTTTAGCCATCCCCTATTTTTGAAGTAAGCCCACTCCATGTTGTCGTTGGTACCTTTGGCCAGATTTCTGGAGGTTCTATTCATATTTCCCCAAAACATCAGCCCATAATCAGCCAGCTCTTTTTCCTCATCATTTGCAGCCAAGTGTTCCAGGATGACATAGGCATCCGGATGATTTGCTTTGATTCGATCGTAGATGTGTTTCCAGATTTTGATTCGTGAAGGATCGTACTGAGACCATATATTGACATTATCGCCTGAATTCACTTGCGTGAATCCTTTGGAAAGGTCAAATCTAAACCCATCCACTTTGTATTCCGTGAGCCAATAGTTGTTGACTGAATCCACAAAGGCTTGCGTGTATTTACTCTCATGGTTGAAATCATAACCCACATTGAATGGGTGTTTGGCTACTCTGTTGAACCATGGGTTATCTTCTGTAGGTGCTCCATAATCACCATCATTGTAAAGACGAACCATTGGGTTTTGGCCAAAGGCATGATTGAGCACCATATCCAAAATGATCATAATGCCTTTACCATGAGCCTCGTCGATTAGCCGTTTTAGGTCATTTTTGGTTCCATAATACTTATCCGGGGCAAAAAAGAAGGAAGGATTATATCCCCAAGAAAGGTTACCCTCAAATTCACCGATAGGCATCAGTTCGATCGCATTTACTCCCAATCCTTTGAGGTAATCCAAACGCTCTATTACTGCATTGTATGTCCTTCGGTCATCAAAATCCCTTACCAGCAGCTCATACACCACCAATTCTTCAGGGTTTGGCTTTTCGTACGTCAGGTTTTTCCAAGGATACGGGTCTTGGGAAGTTTGCAAATAAGTAGCTTGAAATTCTGTTTTTCCTGCAGGATAAGGCTTGAGACCAGGGTATCGATTTTGGTCAATGATTTCTTGGTCATTAAAGGGATCTGAAGTTTTGTCCGCAAAAGGATCACCAATTCGGATATTTCCGTCCACGAGATACTGAAAGATGTATTCTTGCTTTGGTACCAGATTGGAAATTTTCAACCAGAAGATTTCTCCATCAGGAGTTCGTTTCATCTGATACTCAGGCAATACTTTCCAATCATTGAAGTCCCCTATCACGTGGACAAGACTTTTGCCTGGTGCTTGCAGCGCCAAAATCACTTCTGTACCAGATAGGTAATTGATGCCCAATTTTGCTCCTACAGGCAAAGGGGCTGTTTCTGAAGGTGAAAAAACTACGATATTGACCGTCTGACTGTCTTCTTGATCACCTTTTTTTGCTTTGGCTACCAGATCAAAATTGCCCGCTTCAGTGGCAGTGTAGTTCAATGTTATTTCTTGAGAATTGAGTGCTTCCGCTACCTTAACTCCATCCAATTCAAAACTCAGATCAGCAGTTTCTGTAGCTGAGGCTTTGAATTCAAAGCTTTCTCCCACTTCCAATGAGACAGCTCCTGTTGCTGCAGGGGAAACAAAAGAGACATCAAATCCCTGAGCGAGATTGACAAAAATATCTCCATTGGAACTGCTTTTCCCTTCCCTGCTTCCGTCTGCATTTCTGAAGACCATTCCCAGCCTGAAAATTGTGAGGTTGTTTGGGTTTTCGAAAAATTCATTTGGTATAAGCTCAAAAGTGTACTTGTTTGCCTGTCCATCCACTTTGGTCATTTTGGCTGCAGGATCAGCAGTTCCCCAAGTAAATGGCACGATGGCCCAAGTAGTGGAAGTTTCTCCCCCTGTCACCGCACCAATATGAATATAGACATCACAGTTGCAGTCTTTTAACCCGGTCGTTCCTTGGGACGCATCATAAATGATCTTAACACTACCCGAGGCACTCGGAACTGCTGGTTCGGTAGTAACCTGAGCAAAGCCAGCAAGCCCTAACCAAAATGATAAAAGAAAAATGACTCCTGTCTTAATATTCATAGTTGAATTAAATGAAAATGACTAACCGGCTTTCTGGAGTAGATCCAAAAAGCCGGTCCGTCTTAGTTATACTGGGTATTCTTAATTTGAATTAATTTTTGGTAAGGGTGTAGGTAGCAACACCCTCAGCACCAAAATACAGTGTAATGGTGTAATTACCTGCTTCCGCCACAGGAATGTTAGCTCCACCAGCTGTCAACTCTCCATTGCTTCCTCCAAAGTTGAAATCCCAGTTATTATTAGCTCTGAATTTCATCTCTCCCGCCTTTAAGTCTGTCGTGATTTTGAGTGAATTGGTCACTTTGTCGAATGCATCCATTGGTGTATCCGCATCCCAACCTCCAGCGGTAGCATCACCTACGATTCCCCATCTTTTTGGAGCACTGATGGTGTAGGTTTTAGTTCCCAAATCCACATTGAGTTCATACGTACCATCATCTTTTACTTTGATGTTGTCACCGTCTCTGTCCAACGTCAGGTCAGCTCCTGTATCACCGTAGTTCACGTCCCAATTTGGACCTTCATTTACCTTGAATTCTCTTGAACCTCCGATAATGTGAACAAAGCCTTTGAATTTATTGTCAAAGTTTTCTGAATAAAGAACTGTCATTGTATTGGCTGGATCCCAGCCCTGATAATCACCTGGCACATACATCACTGGAAATGCCACAGTAGCATCATAGGGAGTCACTAATAAAGTGATAGGATCACCGAAAATCGGAGCGAGTGGTAGGTTGATGGAAGCTTTCACACGGAAATCAACATTGGATGCTACCTCGAATGGAAGACCTTTGGCCAACAAGGCTTCATTTAGCTCTGCTACATTTACCGCTAGAATATTGGACTCTGATTCAGCCCCCAAGTCTACTGGAGCGGCAAAATTTGCACCTGCCAAATCCATCTGAAGCTGGTATTTTACAGTTCCTGTGGTACCAAAATCAGCAGCGGTCACAGTGAATTCAATATCTGCTTCATCTGCGCCATCTTTTTCCAAAACGATGGAAGAGCCTGGGGCTGGGCTTGAAAGAGCAGCACCGGTCTGAGGGATAATTGGCGGCATTTCATAATTGTCGCAGGCCAGAAGTATGGGAATAAGCGTAGCTACCCATCCAATTTGTCGAATTGCTTTCATAAATTTTGAGTTGTTAAATTGACTTTAGATTTTCTTAGAATTATTACATTTTTTCACTTTTTAATCTGATTGATTCTAAAAACTTAATCCTCATTTAAAAGTGAAATAGTTTGTTTTATGAAAACTTAAAACAGGTTTTCAATTGAAGCAACACAAGGAAATCGATTTCAAAAGAATTTTTTAATGCACACGTTTGCGGTAACGTTTGCATCCCCAAACATTTTTTTCCCTTGGTAAATAATTTTTTGGTACTTTGAAAAAAATGTTAAAAAATCGATTGCGCCTTTTCAAATGGGAGTATTTAGGATCTCATTAAATTTATTCTGGGAATAGTATAATTTATGAAACTCGACCAAGTCACTATTAAAGATATTGCACGGGAACTCAAAGTCTCCTCCTCCACTGTTTCCAGGGCATTAAAAGACTATCCTGGTATAAGCGATGAGACAAAAAGAAGAGTGAAGGAACTGGCCGATAAAATGAACTATCGCCCAAACGCTATTGCACTCTCACTCCAAAAGGGGCGTTCATTTACGATTGGGGTGATCATCCCGGAAGTGGTGCACTTTTTCTTTTCGACAGTGATCAGTGGAATTGAAGAAGTAGCATTTGATAGAGGATATAAGGTGATTCTTACTCAGACCAATGAAAAATTAGTTCGTGAAAAATCCAGTATTGACACGATGCTAGCAAATCAGATCGATGGCGTTTTGGTCAGCTATTCAAAGGAAACCACGAATTTTGATCATTTCAGCCAGCTACTGGACAAAGGATTTCCTATTGTTTTTTTTGACCGGGTGCCCAATATCGAACAAGCGATCACAGTGACTGTCGACGATTACAGTGGCGCCTATGAAGCTACAAAGCATCTACTCCGACAGGGGTATAGAAATATCGTCCACCTCTCAGGGCCATCCAATTTGAATATTTCAAGAGAACGCCAAAGAGGCTATACCAATGCACTGATTGACCATGGATTCACTCCGGATCCTGAGTTTATTGTTGAATGTACCCTAGGAACAGATGATGAAGCTCAAAAAACGACAACTGAAATCCTGAAATCGTTCAAAAAGAAACCCGATGCATTTTTTGCAAATAATGATATGGCGGCAGTTGGAGCGATGCTTGCCTGCAAGGCAGCGGGACTGCGAGTTCCCGAAGATGTCGGGATCGTTGGGTTCAGCAACTGGCAGTTTTGCTCCATGATTGACCCTACGCTGACCTCTGTAGCTCAGCCTGGTTTCAACATGGGCGCCAAAGCAACTGAAATCCTGTTAGACCTAGTTGAAAAAAAGATCCAGCTCCATGAATTTTCCAATTCAGTGGTGCTTGACACCGAGCTATTGATCAGAAAATCCTCTGTTCGATAAAAAAAAAGAAAATTCTTATCAATTGCCTTCCTAAAATGCAAACGTTTGAATAGTCCTGAATTCGGAATAAGGCAGGTTCAATCCAGTCTAGGAGGAGTTTGAACAGATTTTCACCGCCGACTTTTTGATTTTTATATTCGGTTTACTAGCTATTTTAGCGGCAGTCATTTAGAATTTTCCTTGCCTCCATCCATGAATAGTAAAAGCTCTGTTCCGAAAACTTCACACAATTCATCTCGTCATCAGAGTTTTGGGAGAATCCAAGAATGGATACAAACAGAAACAGGTATCGAAGGACACAGTGAGTTTGCCCGGTTTCGGATTTCCGTATTCCAAGAGGGAATTATCAGGATTCAAGCCAGCAGATTTGATTCCTTTGAATCAAACCCCTATTCCGTAATTTCTGAGCCAGCTCAGGTCGATTTTTCAATTGAACAAAAAGGGAATCAACTGGAAATATCCACTACTCTAATCGCGCTGAATTTAGATTTGGATAATTTCTCCATTTCATTTTTTGACAGAAATGGAAACCTACTGAATGCAGACGATACACTGGGTACGGCTTGGATTGGGTCAGAAGTGACCGCTTACAAGCAGGTACAAGAGCATGAGCGATTTATTGGACTCGGGGAAAAAACCGGAAACCTGGATCGATCAGGTAGAGCCTACACCAATTGGAACACGGATTATTTCGGATACGGTATCGGGGATGATCCGCTGTACATGAGTATTCCATTTTATATCGGAGTTCATGATAAAGGAGCTTATGGGATCTATTTCGACAACACCCACAAATCCGTTTTTAATTTTGGTGCTTCAAACAATCGCTTTGTATACTTCAGTGCTGAGGATGGAGATTTGGATTACTATTATATTTTTCAGCCTTCTGTGGCTGAAATAATCAAAGCCTACACATCCTTGACTGGCAGGATGCAGATGCCTCCCAAATGGGCCTTGGGCTTCCAGCAATGTCGATACTCATATTATCCAGACTCAGAAGTATATACTGTTGCCCAGACTTTTCGGGACAAAAAGATGCCCGCCGATGTGATCTATCTGGATATCCATCATATGGAAGGCTACAAGGTTTTCACTTTTGATGGGGAAAAATTTTCAGATCCAAAAGCCATGATCTCCCGGCTCAAAGAAAAAGGGTTCAAAGTAGTTGTCATCATGGATCCCGGAATCAAAACTCAGCGTGATTATTTCCCATTTGAAGAGGGATTGGAACAGGATCTCTTTGTAAAATATCCCGACGGAAAAATTTATGAAGGACAAGTTTGGCCGGGCTGGTGTGGATTTCCAGATTTCACCAAAGCAGAAACCCGAACTTGGTGGGCAGAAAAAATGGCTTTTTACACCGAAGCCGGAGTGGACGGATTCTGGACAGATATGAACGAACCAGCTTCCTGGGGGCAGTTCACGCCGAATCTGATCGAATTTGAATACGAAGGTGAAAAAGCCTCTCACAGAAAAGCAAGAAATATCTACGGGATGCAGATGGCCCGAAGCGCACAGGAAGGTGCGGCCTTCCAAAATCCTGACAAACGGCCTTTCGTCTTAACCCGATCGGGATTTGCAGGAATCCAGCGATTTGCAGCAGCATGGACTGGTGACAATGTTGCTTCTGAAGAACACATGCTTGCAGGCATCCGGCTGGTAAATAGTTTAGGATTGAGCGGTGTATCATTTGCAGGCTATGATGTGGGAGGTTTTGCAGGAGAATCCACCAAATCACTTTTTGCTCGCTGGATGAGTATAGGTGCTTTTGCACCGTTCTATCGAGCTCATTCTATGATCAATAGCAATGATGCCGAACCTTGGGCATTCGGTGAGGAAGTGGAGGAGATTAGTAGAAACTATATGAAGCTGAGATATAGATTTTTACCCACCATCTACAGCAAGTTTTACTTAAGTAGCATCACCGGCTTACCAATTTCTGAAAGTCTAGCAATCCAATATCCTCAAGATGAAAAAATCTACTTGACGGCTTACCAAAATGAATACCTCTTCTGTGATTCACTGCTGGTCGCTCCGGTGGAGAGCACCAAAGAAATCACCAAAGTTTATTTGCCTGAAGGAGACTGGTATTATTTATACACGGACAAAAAGTATCACGGAAAGGGCACGATTTACAAAGATTGTCCGCTCAATTATCTCCCTGTTTTTGTCAAAGGTGGTCAGATGCTTACCATGCAATCTGATGTAGAATTTACTGGACAAAAAACTGATGGAGTCCTGAGAATTCATGTTTATAAAGGCGAAAAAGGATCTGAATTTCTGCACTATGAAGATGCCGGAGAAGGATTGGAGTATCTACAAGGTGACTTTTTGAAGCGAACCATAAGCTATCATCCCGAATCAAATTCTTTGGCATTCGGCACAGCAGAGGGAAGTTACAGTAGTGATTTTAAGAAACTGAAAATTTATTTCCATGGGTTTGACTCAGCTTCTGTCACTGTGGATGGAGCTCTTTTCCCATTGAAAAAAGAGGATTTTGCATTCTTGGAAAGACTGACAGAATTTGACCCTCTTCCAGAAAACGAACACCCCTATTTCGAGATCAAAGATCTTCCATACCTTGAACTTGATCATAGCCTGTCCGCTTTCTCTATCACAGGACTCAACTAATCCACCAAACAATACCTCTAACCCACTCAACCCAAAATGACTCTAAACAAAAAGCGACTGAGTTTCTGGCAAATCTGGAATATGAGTTTCGGATTTCTGGGAATACAGTTTGGATTTGCCCTGCAGGGTGGATTCATGTCCAGGATCTTCCAGACCTTAGGAGCAGACAAGGACGCCATTCCCTTTCTTTGGATTGCTGCCCCTTTGACGGGACTTCTGGTCCAACCAATTGTAGGATACCTGAGTGATCGGACTTGGCATCCTAAGTTTGGGCGTAGAAAACCGTTCTTCTTTGTCGGAGCTTTATTTTCTACCGTTGCTTTATTTTTTGCTCCTTATTCATCGGCCCTTTGGATGGCAGCGGGAGCACTTTGGATTCTGGATGCATCTATCAATATTTCTATGGAGCCATTTAGGGCTTTGGTAGCGGACAAGCTTCCTGATTTCCAGCGGTCCTATGGTTTTGTGGTTCAAACTTTGATCATCGGAATAGGAACTTGGGTGGCCTCCAACCTACCCTGGATGATGACTCAAATCGGTGTACCCAATACCGCTGCTGAGGGAGTGGTACCAGATTCGGTGAAATATGCATTTGCTATCGGCGCGCTCGTGCTTTTCTCCTCCATTCTATACACCATCCTCACTACAGACGAGTATCCTCCTGATGATTTGGATGAATTTGAACGCGAAAAATCAAAAAATAAAGGCTTTTTCAGCGGCTTTGGGGAAATCGTCCAAAACATAGCTACCATGCCAACAGTGATGAAGCAGCTTGGTGTGGTCCAGTTTTTCTCCTGGTTTGCCTTTTTCACCATGTGGAGTTTTGCGACTCCGGCCATCACCGAACATATTTTTGGGGCTACTGATACGACTTCAGTGGAATACAACAATGCCGCTGACAGTGTGGGAAATTACTTGGGGACCTATGGGTTAGTATCCATGTTTTATGCTTTGATTTTGGCCTTTGTAGCATCCAAAGTCAAAATCAACCGGAAGCTTCTCCACATGGTCAGCCTGATGGCAGGTGGCGCAGGTTTCATTTTGATCTACTTCATCTCGGAGCCATGGATGCTTCATATTTGCTTTTCTCTGGTAGGTATCGCTTGGGCGAGTATTCTATCTATGCCGTATGCCATGCTATCCAGTTCTGTTGAACCTAAGAAAATGGGGGTCTATATGGGCATTTTCAATATGTTTATAGTGATTCCCCAGATTATTGCTGCACTTGGAGGAGTGAATTTTCTGTACAAAATCCTCTTTGGCGAAGCCGTAATCAATACCATGCTTTTAGCAGGAACCTTGTTGATTTTGGCTGGATTGTCCAATCTCCTGATAACTGACCGGACTGCCACCCACGACTAAAAAAAACCAAACCATCACAAAGGCCAATTCTTTCTAGGATTGGCTTTTTATTTTTGCACCAAATCCCATTCTATGAAAACCCTACGCATCGTCGGAGTACCTGAGCATTTTAATTATCCCTTTCGGCTATTGGAGCAAAGTCAGCCTTTCCAGGAAAAAGGAATTGAGATTCAGTGGATCGATGAATCTAGAGGTTCGGGTCAAATGAATTTGGCACTTCGAAATGATGAAGCCGATATTGCCATCCTATTGACAGAAAGCTTTCTCAAAGATTTTGAGGCGGGTAATCCCTCCAAAATGATAGGATATCATGTCGAAACCCCGCTAACCTGGGGCGTCCATTTAGGTGCCAGCACATCGGTATCTAATTTGGAAAAACTAGAAAAGAAGCATTTTTTGGTCAGCAGAATGGGGTCTGGATCTCATCTGATGGCAATGGTTCTGGCAAATCGGGAGAAATGGAATTTGGACGAATTGACCTTTGAGTTAGTCGGAAATATGGATGGTGCCAAAGAGGCTATGGACAATGGGAATGAAGGGATGTTCCTTTGGGAAAAATACACCACAGCACCTATGGTGAAAAATGGTACTATGAATCGAATCGGGGAAGTTCAAAGTCCTTGGCCTTGCTTTATCATGGTGGCCTCGGAAAAAGCATTGGCTGATTGGGGAAATTCGATTTTTGAAGTTCGAGACCAAGTTTACAGCATTGCAGAAACATTCAGTGATCACCCCAATAGGGCTGAGGTCCTGTCCGACTTTTACCAACTTGATCGGGATGATGTGGGAGAATGGCTCAAACAAACCTCCTGGTGTACTTCTAACGAAATCTCGAGAGCGAAATTAAATTCGATTATGCAGACAATGAGAACTCTAGGAATCATCAAAGAAATTCTAAGTCCTGAGCTCTTCTTGGCCACTGAAGGATTGACTTTTCACGACTGACTTGGCCAGAGGAAGGCGGACACAGAATTTCGTACCATGACCAAGATGACTTTCAATAGATATATCTCCCCCGCATTTTCTGGTGAATTCTTTTGCAAGCTGAAGTCCTAGGCCTGATCCTTTTTCTTTGTTCGTACCTAGGCGGGATTTGGTGAGTGTATAGGAGTCAGACAGCAAAAGTTGGATTTGCTCCTCTGTCATCCCGATTCCCTGATCCATGACGCACCAATAGGCCCAATTGTCATCTTTTTCGGAAAAAATGGTAATGGCATCATTCGGATTTGAAAACTTCACGGCGTTATTGAGGATATTTCGTACCACTACCTCCATCAGATCCTGATCTGCATTCACCTCAACTTTTGATTCCATTTGGTTGAAGATTGACAGCTCTTTTTCTTTGATTGATGCCTGCAACAGATTAAGTGAGTTATCGACTACTTCTCTGAGATCAATCGTAGTAATATTGACTTGAAAACCATCCATCTGAGCCATGGACCACTTGAGCGTATTGTTCAAAGTGAAATTCACCGAGTCAATGTCTTTGTTCAGGACATGAAGCAATTCATTGAATTCTTGCTGGGAAAGATGGCCTGCCAAAAGCAAATCAACCACAGATTTAACCTGAGAAACAGGTCCTCTCAAATCATGGCCAAGAATTGAAAAAAGCTTGTTTTTCGTTTCATTCATCTCCTTCAGCAATTCCGACTGCTGGGCAAGTGCCAAGTTTTGTTCCTCGATCTTCTCTTGCTGCTCCAAAAGCTCTGAGTTAAACTTAACTACATTATTATTCAAAAAATAAAGTCTTATGCCCAAAGCTCCCACCAGCAGCGCAGTTACCGCAAAAAAGATGGCATAGAGCCTGGAAGTCTGTAGTCTATAGGATTGATTTTCGTTCTGTGCTTTTAGCAATTCTAATTCTGATTCCTCCAGATTTTTTTGAAACATATTCTGGAGAAGGGCAAGTCTGTCACGGTTGGATTTATTCAGCAGCGAATCATACAATACAATAAATTCAGACTGGTGGAATAAAGCGACATCCAATTGACCTTTTTTCTTATACAATTCAGCCAAGTACCGATGACTCTTGGATAGTTCATCCAAAAATCCATTTTGGGCACAGAGCGTAACGGAATACAAAAGTAATTCTTCAGCCAAATCCAATTGACCATCTTTCAAATACGCATTGCCAAGGCGATGCAAAACTCCGGCTTCAAACGATTTTACCCCTTGTGCCTGTGCCATATTCAGTGAGCGCTTGTATATGGCCTGCGCAGAATCATAATTTTCCCTAGCAAAGTATACGTCACCTATGACTCTATTTGCAAATGACATCAGGTAGGGAGATCCTGCACTTTGGTTGAGATTTAAGGAAAGCTCTGCATAGGCCATCGCAGAATCCAACTGTTGGGTCTGGACGAGATTTAAGGCAACATTATTCAAAGACCGAATCCGGGTAGAAAGATCATTGATTTCTGTTGCCAACTCATAGCCCTTCTTGAACTGCTGAATCGCCATCTGGTAGTTTTGCTGCTCGTAATAGAGCGCTCCCATATTATTCATTAATCTGGCGGCCTGTAGTTTATCGTTGGCCTGAAGCGCCAAATTGAAAGCTCTTTCGGAATACTCAAATGAATCTTCCCATGACCCTCTACGGTAATAAATCCACCCTATATTTTCCAAGGCGCGGCTTTGCCCAGATAAGTAGCCGAGTTCTTTCGCCAGAGAATCTGCCTCAAGTGCATAAGCCATTGCTTCAGTTTGGGCATTTTCCCGAAGAGAAAAAGCCATTTCATTCAATAAATCAACACGTGCCTCCCCATTTTTTGAAGGCAATAACGAAGCAAGACTGTCAATAGAATTAGCCTGACAAAAGGCTGACTCAACAGTATTGGCAACTAGAAAGAAGGTAAAGATTAAATATAGAATCGGGCGACTCACTATGATTTTTTAAATTCAATTTTTGACGCAAAATAAAGATAATCAGAGATAAGCAATGCTTCTCGAATCAAAAAATAAAAAAGATTGTGGGCACTTTCACAATTTATCCCAATCCCACTCCTTGTTCATTTGAGTAATCGCATGATGGGCAGTCAAGTCATACTGGCAAGGAACAATTGAAATATAATTATTGGCAATGGCCCATTCGTCGTTGTCTTCTCCTTTGTCAAAATTCACGAAGTTACCAGCCATCCAAAAGTACTTTCGGCCAGTGGGATCAAATCGTTCGGCAAATTCTTCTTGCCATTTGGCATCTGCCTGTCTGCAGATTTTTATTCCCTTGATTGCTTCATTTCTTTTGGGAGGAAAATTCACATTTAAGGCTACGCCTTTGGCAATTCCTTTTTCCAACACTTGTCTGGCAATCTTCTCTACCCACTCTTCGACATGGGAGAAATCTGCCTTTGAAGAATAATCACAAAGGCTAAAGCCGATAGAAGGAAGTCCTTCCAAGGCGCCTTCAATGGCAGCAGACATTGTCCCTGAGTACAATACTGAGATTGAAGTATTGGAACCATGGTTGATGCCGCTGACGACCAAATCAGGTGTTCGGTCTTTGAGCACATAATGCTTGGCAAGCTTCACACAATCCGCCGGAGTTCCGCTGGATTTATATGCCAAGACATCTTCGAAAATATCTTCTTCATTTAATCTCAGTGTCTCACCAATTGTAATCGCATGGCCCATCCCAGATTGTGGACTGTCAGGGGCAACTACGACGACATCCCCTATTCTTTTCATAACGGAGACTAAAACTCGGATTCCCTTGGAGGTAATTCCATCGTCATTGGAGACGAGGATGAGTGGCTTTGACATAAAGATTAATTCTGCAATTCGTTGTAATAAGCGGTAATTCTAAGCAAATCTAGGCGCTTGTCATGCTCCAGACGATTTTTTCTCATAAAAAGTGAAATCTCATCATCGTAGCCTGGGAGCATCGTAAATAAGTCTCTTTTATTCAGGCTGTATTTTTCGATACTTCCGTTTGTCAGAAAGTAAAAATTGAAGGCAAGTCGATACGATGTTTTGGTCCGAGGTCCATTTGAAGGATTCATTCCAATAACCCCTTTAGTCCCAACATTTTCGTATAATGTTGCAATATATTCCCTACATAAAAGCGTAATATGATTGCCCTCTGTCAATACTTCGAAGAAAACCGGCACTTCATTATCGCCATTTAGACTATAAGGAATACTATAAAAAGTTCTTAGCCGTTCATTTGTTTCATTATGAATTTCAAAATGACTGACAGTGTAAGCTGTAAAGGTAGAAATGGTTTCAGTTTGTAATTGAACAACATTATTCTCCAAATCATATTTCACCAACCCTGCATAGGTCTGACCATCTGTACCATAGATATTACCTTTGTACCACATTTGGGAGGGAAATTGATTTTGCGCAAGCAAAGACAGCATCCCCACAAACAGGAAAGACATGGTTAATACTGCTCTAAATAAGGATTCTTTCATGCTTGATTATAGGTTTATTGAATAATAGGATCGAAAGTCCTGATTCTTTATCCTCACAGGTTCTTTAAACTCCAATTCAAATCCTACCGAGCACACTATTTTCTGAAAATTAGTGTAGATCCTTATTGGCTAGTACCATTGTCATTTGAGACAAGGATGAGAGGCGTTGAATTAAAGTTAATTCTGCAATTCGTTGTAATACGCTGTGATTCGAAGAAGATCTCCACGCTTATCATGCTCTAACCGATTTTTTCTCATGAAGAGATCAATCTCTTCATCGTATCCAGGAAGCATGGAGTACAGGTCTTTCTTTTTTAAACTATAGCGCTCTAGTCTGCCATTTTTGAAAAAGAAATAATTGAAAGCAAGGCGATATCCGAAACTGTTTTGCGGTCCCCAAAGTGGGTTCATTGCCATGGGTCCCCAGTTATTGTTCATTCCCCGGGTATCGGTAGCGATGTATTCCCTACAAAGCAAGGCAATATTATCTCCCTGAGTCAAAACCTCGAAAAAGGTTGGCGTTTCGTATTCTCCATTGATCGCATAAGGGAGGCTGTAGAAATTGCGAATTCCACCGAATAATTCATCGAAAATTTCGAAGTTGGAGACTGAGGAGGCCGTAAACGTATTCACGGTTTCATTTTGGAGCTGAACCAAATTGTTTTCCAGATCATATTTGATAGATCCCGAAAGCGTCGTACCGTCGTTGAGGTATATATTTCCTTTATGCCAAATCTGTGAAGGAAATTGGTTATTCTGAGCGAAGACCGAAACCAAGCCCAGAAAAATGAAGCAAAGTGTAAATCCTGCCTGTTTCATGGTGATAGTTGTGCTTAGAATTAACGATCAAATGATGATTGGGTTTTCAAATCCATTCAAGCAATCTTCTTTAAGTTATAAACTTTCTGTTACTTGAGAATATTGTGGCCCATTTTATCTCGCTTGGTCGTAAGATATTTTTCATTGTGTGGATTTGGCTTAATCTCGATAGGAACCTGCTCTACGATCTCAAGTCCATATCCAAGTAAACCGACTCGCTTCTGCGGATTATTAGATATTAACCGGATTTTACCAATACCCAAATCCCTAAGAATCTGAGCTCCTACACCATAATCTCTGCTATCCATTGGTAAACCCAGTGCCAGATTGGCTTGGACAGTGTCCATTCCTTGTTCCTGAAGCTTGTAAGCTTTTAATTTATTGATCAGTCCGATCCCCCTTCCTTCTTGGTTCATGTATAGAACCACCCCTTTGCCTTCTTTTTCGACCATTTCCATGGCTGAATGCAACTGGGGCCCACAGTCACACCTGCAGCTCCCAAAAATATCACCTGTCACACAGGAAGAATGAACTCTGACCAAGATGGGTTCATTGGGTTCCCACGTCCCCTTGATCAGTGCCATGTGAATTTCATCAGTATTGGTCTGACGGAATGCGATTAGGTCAAAGTCCCCCCAGCTCGTGGGCAAGTCCACACCTATCTCCCTTTTGATCAAAGATTCATTTTTCAGCCTGTAGGCGATCAGGTCTTTGATCGACACCAGTTTTAGATTGAATCGTTCGGCTACTTTTACCAAATCAGGAAGTCTGGCCATTGATCCATCTTCATTCATGATTTCAACCAAAACTCCCGCCGGAGCCAATCCCGCAAGTCTGGAAAAATCTATTGCTGCCTCTGTATGTCCCGCTCGGCGCAAAACTCCTCCCCGCTTCGCTTTCAGAGGAAAAATGTGTCCGGGTTTACCCAATTCGCTGGGATGAATCGAATCATCAATCAATGCTTTGATAGTCTTTGCCCGATCTGATGCGGATATTCCTGTAGTACATCCATGCCCTATCAAATCGACTGAGACTGTAAATGGAGTTTCAAACGCTGCGGTATTATTTCCCACCATCAATTCCAGTCCCAACTGATCGCAGCGGTCTTCAATCAAAGGCGCACAAATCAATCCGCGTCCATGGGTAGCCATAAAATTGACTATTTCAGGCGTGATTTTTTCAGCAGCACAGACGAAGTCACCTTCATTTTCACGGTCTTCATCGTCTACTACAATGATCACTTCACCGTTTTTGATGGCTTCTATTGCTTCTTCAATTGGGTCTAGAGGATAGTTTTCCACTTGGATAGTTTTTGGGAGTAATTATTCAGGGCGCAAGTTAGGCGCTTTCACACTTTAAAACCGGAACAGACAAAAGAAAGTTTGGTTTTACCCAATCACGATTCCAAGTTCTTTACTTAATAGAACCTGAATTTTCTTCACTTCAAGATAAATGCTTTGAAGCACCAATATCTTTTCAAAATCTTCATTGCTGCCTTCTGAGGATTTAATGTTCATGCTCGCTTCAGCCATTAATTTTTCCACGTAGCGCTTTTTGTACCAAAGCAAAGCACGATAGCTGCTAATAGCCAGATCGTCCTTTTCTGTGGGTACGAGAATACCATGCCTTCCAGTCCAGTGTGCTGAGACTTCCCAGCGTTGCTGCACTAGGTCGATAATCTCATTCTTTGATTCGCCTGGAAATGTATTTAAAAGACCCTTTAGATCGAGTTTCTTATCAGTTGAAATCAGTCCTCTGAAAAGATTATATATCCTTTCATAATTGGCAGTTTGAAATTTGGTTTCTAATGTCTCGCTTAGTAAATATTCCAGTACTGTCTTGCCTTCTTCATCTAGACTTTCAGCTGAATAGAGGGACATGAGCCGTAAGATCTCACGCTCATGGATTGAGAGCTTTTCAATGAAGGAGACCTGCGCGCTAGTGGAAATCAACTCCTCGAGTTTTTCCTCCGCCTCTACTTCATCTTTTGCTTTCTGAAAATGATCTTTCTGACTTTTAATCAGTGACTTATTCAGTTCAGCGTGAATAATTTCTTCTTCTATTTGAAGCAAACCAGAAGCTTCTTTTGCATAGACTGAGCGGATGATTGGATCCGGGATTTTTCCAATGCTCTGCACGATTTCGCGGATGACTTCGGCTTTTCTAATCGGATCTCGCTCAAACTCCTCCTGATATAGCCCGATTTTAAATCCGATAAAATCACGGCTGTGATTTTTGAGATAGTCCTGAAAAGCCTGCGTACCCACTTTTCTTGAGTAGCTATCCGGATCGTCTCCATCAGGAAAAACAACCGCTTTGACGTTCAATCCACCTTCCAACAAAAGATCGATGCCTCGGATAGAAGCTTTGATCCCCGCAGCATCTCCGTCGTACAATACTGTGACTTGATTGGTAAAGCGCTTGATCAACTTAATTTGCCCCTCGGTAAGTGAAGTCCCTGAGGAAGAGACAACATTCTCTATGCCGGAGAGATGCATGGAAATGACATCGGTATACCCCTCTACCAAAAAGCAATTATCGAGATCGCGAATGGCTTTTTTCGCCTGAAACATCCCGTAGAGGACGTCACTTTTATGGTAAATGGGCGTCTCTGGGGAATTGATGTATTTCGGTTGATTTTTGTCCTTGGTCAGAATACGTGCCCCAAATCCGATCGGTTTGCCACTGATATTGTGGATCGCAAAAGTAACCCTACCGCGGAATCGGTCATAAAGCCTGCTTGGATCACCCTCTTTTTGAAGAATCAAACCTGCTTTGAGCAAAATATCCTCTTCAAAACCGGCTGCTTTAGCAGACTTGAGCAAATTATCCCAACCATCCAATGCATATCCCAAA
Source organism: Algoriphagus litoralis (assembly GCF_003259255.1). GTDB lineage: Bacteria > Bacteroidota > Bacteroidia > Cytophagales > Cyclobacteriaceae > Algoriphagus > Algoriphagus litoralis. The sequence goes on along the minus strand of NZ_QGOL01000009.1, from coordinate 117,512 downwards.
TCAAACTTATCAATGATCTGAGGAGAAAAACCACGCTCTTTGAAATAACTTAAGCCAATAGATCTCCCTTCATCCGTTTGAAGGTTTTTTACAAAAAAGTCTTTGGCAAAATTCAGCGCAATGAAAAGGCTTTCGCGTTCATTTTGCTCGAGGTTTTGTTCAGGAGTTCGAGCTTCGTCTTCCTCTACCTCAATGCCATACTTTCCAGCTAGGTGTCGGATAGCTTCCTGAAAACCGATTCCTTCGATGTCCATGACAAACTGTATCGGGTCGCCCGCTTTGCCGCAACCGAAACATTTGTAAATCTGCTTGGCAGGAGAAATCGAGAAGGAAGGCGTTTTTTCTCCATGAAAAGGGCAGCATGCCCACATATTTTGACCTTTTTTCTTCAAAGGCACATAATCCCCCACGACTTCGACGATGTCTGCCCGTTCTTTTACTTTGTCAGATGTGAGCTTACTTATGGTCATAGATAGAGGATTCTTAGCAAAGTTAAGCGCTGGGATGGGAATAGGAAGGAGTACCAAAAGAACTATTTGCCAAAGTCCAGAGTTTCGCATGGAGAAGATGAGAAACCGGCTTTAGAAAACGGCAATCTTAAAGTAACTTGCGAAAAATTTAAAAATCTGGAATGCAATTGACCGAAGAATCGATAAAAAAATCACTCTCTAAAGTTCAAGATCCTGATTTGAAGCGGGATTTGGTAACCTTGGGAATGATTCAGGGAATACATATAGAAGGTAAGAAAGTAAGTTTCAAGGTCGTACTCACTACTCCAGCCTGCCCACTGAAAGAGGTAATCAAAAACAATTGCCTTGAAGTACTAAATGATGACCATGGAAGCGGTTGGGAATGGGATATTTTTATGACCTCGCAAGTGACTACAGTCAGAGAGGCAACACCGATACTCCCTGAGGTAAAAAATATCATTGCAATAGCTTCTGGTAAAGGCGGTGTGGGAAAATCAACTACCTCGGTAAACCTTGCCGTCGCTCTAGCACAATTGGGGGCAAAAGTAGGTCTAATTGATGCCGATATTTCAGGGCCTTCGATTCCTACGATGTTCAATGTCGAGGGAGAACAACCCTCAGTGAAAAAAGTAGGCGAAAAGAACATCATCATTCCCATTACCCAATATGGTGTCAAGCTGATGTCCATAGGCTTTTTGACTCCTACAGACAGTGCAGTGGTTTGGAGAGGTCCTATGGCCAGTTCGGCATTGAGACAATTCATCGCGGATGTCGAATGGGGCGAACTAGATTATTTGCTGATTGATCTACCACCGGGTACCTCAGATATCCACCTTACTATGGTGCAGACTGTCCCTGTGACAGGCGCAGTGATCGTCACCACACCGCAAAAAGTAGCCTTGGCGGATGCGAATAAGGGTTTGTCTATGTTTCGCCAGCCACAAATTAACGTGCCTATCCTAGGTGTTATAGAAAATATGGCTTATTTTACTCCCGAGGAACTTCCAGAAAACAAATATTATATTTTTGGAAAAGAAGGAGGAAAAAAACTAGCACAAAAGTATGACGTTCCGTTTCTAGGAGAAATACCGATTGTACAGAGTATTAGAGAGAGTGGAGATACAGGATTTCCAGCAGTTTTAAAAAACGGATTGACGAAAGGCGCCTACATGGATCTGGCTGAAGCCGTAGCCCGGCAGATTGCGATCCGAAATGCCTCAATCCAAAAAACATCAATAGTAGAAGTAAAAGCATAATTGAAAATGGAAGCTGGACTAAGAGAAAAAATAGAATTTGCACTCGATACCATTAGACCTTATCTAGAAGCCGATGGAGGAAATGTCAGAATTGTAGAATTGACAGAAGATCTGGTGCTCAGGATTGAAATGATGGGCAACTGTGGATCATGTCCTATGTCTACAATGACTTTGAAGGCAGGTGTAGAAGAGGCAATCAAGCGAGCGATTCCAGAGATCATTCGAGTTGAGGCAGTGAATTTAACTGTGGCTTGATTATTCCCATTTAATGAAAACAAGTCTCAAGTTTTTTAGCATTGTAATCCTTCTTATCGGATTTCTTTTTAATTCAATTCACTCTTTTGGGCAAAAAATCACGCCAATAGACGTTGCACTGAATTCAACATCATCAGGTTCTCATGCCCATGATGATAAGTGTGCGCATGGAGTGATTGAATCCAGAATAGAAAAGGAAATGGGCTTTTTTGGATCCAAGCCTTTTTTCGAAAGTTGGATAGATCAAAAAATTGAGGCACGAAGATTAAGGCCCCAACCCCTTTCCAGAACTGCAGAAGGACCTCGGCTAATCCCCGTCGTAGTCCATGTCGTCCATAACGGAAATGCGGTAGGTACTGGAACCAATATTCCAGATTCACAGATATTTGAACAAATCAGAATCCTGAATGAGGACTTTAGGCGATTGAACGCAGACGCCATTAGGACTCCCGCTGAATTTTTGCCTGTTGCTGCGGACGCAAATATTGAGTTTGTACTAGCTAAGCAGGATCCAAATGGACTTCCTACAGATGGGATCGTGCGTATTCAGGGACCAAAGACATCCTATAACCCAGAAACTGACGCAGTCCTCATTGGGCAGTTGAGTCAATGGAATCCCGTGGAATACATGAATATGTATGTAGTTCCGCTAGTTCAGCCATTTATAGGATATGCCTCATTTCCGATTTCGGACCTGCCAGGATTGAATTTCTCTCCTACTCCAGCCATTATCGATGGTGTGACTATTGATTACCGGTTTTTTGGTGTAGGAGGCAATGCAACTTCGGCATCTTTGGGAAGGACGGCCACACATGAGGTTGGGCATTACTTTGGTCTAAGGCATATCTGGGGCGACGGAGGATGTGGGGTGGATGATTTTGTAAGTGATACTCCAGATCAGGATAATTCCAACACCACCTGTAACGCGAATCCCAGTAGATTTTCATGCAATTCCAATGATATGATCCAGAACTACATGGATTATACCCCAGATGCATGCATGAACCTTTTCACGGTGGGACAAGTAGAGCGATTTAATGTTGTATTGGAAAACAGCCCAAGAAGAGTCACTCTTGTCAATAATAGAGCTACGCAAAGCCCTGTCTTGGAAACCATTGACTTATCGCTTATCAAAATCATCGAGCCAGTAGATGCAATCTGCGAATTGACAATTACTCCAAAAGTGGAAGTTCAAAACGCTGGTTCTTCAAAGATCACCTCAGCTCGAATTGATTTCATCCGAAATGGGATTGTAGTAGAAAGTAAACGATTTCCGCTCGACTTGGATACCGGTGAATCTACCATTCTGGAATTTGCAAGCACATCATTGCAAGCGGGAAACAATCAAATTGAGTTTCGAATCACTCAAGCCAATGATCAAGTTGATCAAAATGAATCCAATAATTCCAGATTCTCCACCCCTGTTCTTCAGGGCGAAATTGATTTGCCCTATACTTTTGACATCCAAAATTTTCCAAACAATTGGGTGATTTCAAATCCTGACCAATCTTTCACTTGGGAAAGCAGAAATATCCTCATCGGTGGACAAAATCAACAAACAGTCTTTATTCGGCATTACGAATACGAAGGTCCTGGTCAAGTGGATTATTTCATCTCTCCAACCATCGATCTTACAAAATATCCGAATGCGCAACTGGTTTTTGAGGTGGCACACGCTCCCTATAATCAAGCAGGTTTTCAGGATGAATTGATCATATCTGTGTCGGAAGACTGTGGTACAAGCTTTGATTTGTTAGATGTCAATTATCAAAAATCGGGAGCTAGGCTTGAGACTTCTCCACCTACATTGGATGAGTTTATTCCAACCTCAAACGACCAGTTTCGAACTGAATTATTTAATCTCAGCGAATTCAAGGATTTGGGGAAAGTGCGCCTTTCCTTCGCAACCAGAAATGCGTTTGGGAATAACATTTATTTGAGAAACATTCGGATTCTTCCAACTGAGGAATTACGCTACGGAGTTCAAGTGGAGGAAATTCTAAGCCCAACAGCGATCAATTCAGGAACGCATGAAGATGAAATCATTCGGGTCACGAATACAGGAAACTTACCATTGAGCAAATTCCTGTTTACCCGAACAACAAATTCCAACTCTCCAGAGACATACTTGGTCTCTGAGATATCCCTAGATCCAGAGGAACAACTTCAATTGGACATTAGCAAATCCACTTCCAACGGCAAAAACAGACTACGATTCTCGACAAGTGAGCCAAACTTTGACCAAAATACTGCAGAATCCTTCGTTTTGAGTAGGTATCATTTGGAAGATTCAGAAAGTGTCCAGGTGCCTTGGCGTCAGAATTTCAACAACAGTACTAACCTAAGTCCTTGGTCTACCATCAACCCGGAAAACGACCAGCCTTCTTGGACTGTCACACCAGTAGCCAATGGAACCGGAGTAAATAATGCCGCCCGTTTGGAAAACGGAGATGCCAATAATTCCTATTGGCTTGGTACACCAGTGTTTGACCTGACGGGTTCCCGACAAGCCAGTATATTCTTTGATCTAGCTGCTGGTCAGGTCAATCCTTCTACTAATTTACACTTATTGGCCAGTAGGGATGGTGGGATCAATTACGATACGGTATGGATCGCTACAGGTCAAGAATTAGCAACGGTCTCAACAGGCGAGGCTAATCCCAACAGCCCAGGAGATTATAGTCGAAAATATGTCAATCTAAGTGACTATGCAGGACCGGAAGCATTGTCAGTGCGATTAGCTTTTGTTTTATCAATCTCGGGAACCGACAATAACCCAGTCTTTCTGGACAATATCGAACTCTTCTTAAACGCAAACCCAGATCCAGTCATCCCTGCGCAAGGTTCATCTGTTCTATATCCTAATCCAGCCACAGATTACTTCAATGTTGCATTTAATCTTCCAGCGCGAGAGGACGTCACCATACAGATTATCTCAGCGACAGGTCAGGTAGTTCACGAGGTAATTTACCCAGGCACTCTTAATCAGACCTTTACTTTCACCACAGAATTATTCCGTACTGGAGTGTATATCCTTCGAATAAGTAGTCCAACTCTGCAGGAAATGAAGCGATTGATAATTAATTGATCTAAAAAAATAGCCGAGGTGAAAGCTTCGGCTTATTTTTTGCCTCGTGATTTGAATTGATTTTAACATTTTTGTTCGTTGACCGATCAAATTTCCCCTTAACTTAGACTGATTCCTTAGCATCAATGAATTCATTCAATTCCCCATTCAAGAAAATACTCATCAATTTGCTCGTCATTATGGTAATGACCGCCCTATTGGGTTTTGCATTTTTGAAAGTCTACCTACCCTACTACACCAATCATGGTGAGACGGTATCTGTCCCAGATCTATCCGGCTATGAATTTCAAGAAGCAGTTGAACTTTTGGAAAATTCAGATTTGCAATATGAGGTATCGCTAGATTCAGGCTTCAGTACAGATCTGCCAGCGTTGGCAATTTTGAAGCAGATTCCTGAAGCAAGCTCTCAAGTCAAAACAGGAAGAAAAATCTACCTGACACTTAATGCCCGAAATGCACCGTTAATTAAGATGCCCAACTTGGTGAATATGCCGCTGAAAAATGTTCAGGAGATTCTTTCAAATATCGGTTTGAACAGGGGCGATATCGTGTATGTGCCAGATATCGGAATCAATGTCGTTTTGGAACAGCGATACAGAGGGGTCACGGTCAAGGAAGGGTTTGAAATTCCAAAAGGTGCCACTATCGATTTGGTCGTGGGTGATGGGATGGGAAATCAGCTTTTGCTAGTTCCTGATTTGACTGGCCTTGAAGAAGAAGAGGCAGAATTCTTAATTTTGGGTTCTGGATTGCGAGTTGGGGATAAAAACTATGCTGCCTCCGATTCAGTTCCTGCCGGAAGGGTGTTTCTCCAGGCTCCTCCCGTGGGAATGCAAGTTAGGACCGGAGAATTAATCAATATTTGGATATCCAAAGACTAAGCATTTGGAGAAGATTCTAAACTTCAGGCTGATCTTTTTCTGTTTTGTAATTCTTCTATTACAAAGTAGGGAAAGTGCTGCCCAGTTTGTTGAGTTTGCCCCGGTTCACCGTGAAAAGTTTGTACCCAATTCCGGTTTACCCAGCTCTGCACGATCACTCAACCAAAATTCACTTCCCTTTTGGGATGATTTTTCGAAAGGCATAGACACGCTAAAGTGGACTATTCAAGGAGCATCTCACACGGAGACGATTGCTCAGAATGCCCCCTCCATCGGTGCTGTGCTATTTAATGGCGTAGATCAAAATGGAAATCCCTACTCCCTTCAAATCCGAGATCAGGGCGAGAGTGACTTCCTGACCAGCAAGCCTTTTGACCTAAGTACCCTCGGTCCTGAGGCCAGTGCGAGTCTTTTTTTAAGTTTCTTTTGGCAATCTGGTGGCAAAGCCGAAGCACCTGACAGAAATGACCGACTTAGCCTCCAAGTTTTCAATTCCAATGAAGAGTGGATTACAGTTTGGCTTCAACCGGGAGGTGACGATTTAGACAGGTCTGTTTTCACCCAAGAAATCATCAAGATTCTACCTGAATGGCAACACGAGGAATTTCAGTTTCGCTTTTTCTCCAATGGTAGGCAGGTCGGACCTTTTGACAGTTGGTTGTTGGACTATGTTTATTTGAATTTCAATAGAGATGAAAACGATTTGTTCTACAACGATCGGGCAATCACTCAACCCAATCAAGTTACCTTGGGAGAGTACACTGCTTACCCATTGGAGCTGCTTCAGTCAGATCAAAATGGGCTTTGGTCTCAAATTAAAAATGAGTTTTTAAATCTTCAAGACCGATTTAGAGCCATGGAGTATTCCATTGAGATTGAGGACACTTTGGGTAACACCACACTCCTAGTGAACGATGACACCCCTTTCAATCCGGTTCCCAATTCTCTGGAAAGAAGATCATTTTTGAGTAGAGAATTTGACGAGGTTCCAGTACCGTTGATAGCAGGGGATTTAGTGATTAAGACAGCACTCACATCAGGAGATGAATTTCTCTTTGAAATCGTCAATGGAGATACCATACGCTATAATTCGGTAGACTATCGGCTCAATGATACGGTAAGAACCAAATTTCCTATCCGTGATTTCTTCGCCTATGACAACGGCTCGGCAGACTATGCAGCTGGGATAAATCAAAGGTCTGGACAGCTTGCAGTACGCTATTCCGCTAGCGAACCCGTTTTTTTAAAGGGCATCTCTATCAACTTTACCAATGCAAGCCAAGCCAATCAGCCTTTGGATATTGTGGTTTGGGATGAAATAGATCAAAGCCCAATTCTAACTATAGAGTCTTCTATCCCGGTCAAAGTTCCCGGACAGGATTTCATCTACTATTCTTTGGATACCAACCTCAGAGTAAGTGGGGAATTCTACATTGGCTTCACTCAGTTTTCCAATGATTTCATCCATGTAGGATTGGATAAGATCAATGACAACAGCAGCAAAATATTCTATAATGTAGGAGGAGGCTGGGTACAAAATGAAGACGTCAAAGGATCTCTGATGATCCGACCTCACGTATCCTTGGCAGCCCCGTTTGAGCAGAGTGAAGTACCGAGTGCGGGATACCGGATCTACCCTAATCCGGTAGTGGACCGTCTGACGATAGCGGGTGAATTTGCTGATATTTCGATTTTCGACTCATTTGGCAGGCAGATAAAATTACCTAGAGAGCGAGTGAAAGACGGTGAAATTATTAATTTTGAAGGACAAAGACCGGGGATTTATATCATTAATCTATCATCCGATACCGGTTCTAAATCATTTCGAATCTTAGTTACAAAATAGCATGGAAGATATTACTGTTTCAGAATTGAAAAATCGACTGGACAAAGGAGAAAAGTTTTATTTCCTTGATGTACGTGAAGAGTGGGAATACGAAGAAGATAACTTAGGAGCAGAAAATATTCCTTTGGGCGAATTACCGCATCGTATTTCTGAATTGGAAAAACACAAAGACGATGAGATCGTCGTACACTGTAGATCCGGAGCTAGAAGTGGGAATGCCAAAAAATTCCTTGAAAGCAAAGGCTTCAGCCAAGTCAGAAATGTCCTCGGTGGAATTTTGGCTTACCGATCCCTTTGAAAATAATCCCGAACTTGACCAAACGAGTTCGGGATTTTTTTATGACAAAATGAATGGTCTTGGGGTAAAGCAGAGCGCAAATAGTAAGATCGCCAACCAGCCAATTATTTTTCTTTTGGTATCCAATGGTCGAAGTCCTGAAACTTCGGGGTGCCTTAATCCCATCACTCTTCCCAACAGAAAGCCATAAAAAAGCCAACCCTGATACCCCTCCAAGTCTGGAGCGACAAATGCCAAAACATACTGGACAGCAGCTATGCTTAGGGCTAAAGTTATTCGCGTTTGCTGGGTAAATCCAGCTCTGGAATAACAGATATATAGGAAGCCTACATACAGTGGAATTCTAATTACTAGCTCCTCCAAGGGCATCAACGGACTTATAATTCCCAAACCAGCATAACCCATAAAAAGTGTAAATACAGCGATAGAGATTTCTTTGTGATATTTTGGAAAAAGTCCAAATACCACATGTCCCCCATCCAGTTGACCAATTGGCAAAAGGTTAAGCGCAGTAAAGAAAAGAGCTAAATATCCCGCAAAAAGGAATGGATAATGGATTACCTCAGACATCTCTGGCAGTCGGTCTGGGTCTGCCAAAAGCTCCCCCATTGCCCAGAAAAGGAAATTGCCCCCAAGTTCAAAGTCTAAGACATCTTCACCGTATCCTTCGAATCCGGGATCTGCATATTCCGGGTGAATGGTATAGATGTAATCAGCGGGGGGCAAGGTAGTAAATCCATAAATCAATACCCCTAACGCGACCGTAAAACCAGCAATCGGACCAGCAACACCAATGTCGAAGAATTTTCTTCTGCTATTGATAAATCCTTTCATTCGAATGACAGCGCCAAAAGTCCCAATAGATGGAGCTCCTATGAATCCCAACCAGCCCGGAATGAAAAACGGCAGACTACACTTCACTTTATGGTAGATTGATGTAAAAAAATGTCCCAATTCATGGACTAACAAAATCCCAACAAAGGGAATGGAAAAGGTCATAGACTTCAGGAAATATTCCCAAGTAATAAACGAATCCCCTTCACCTATCACAGACTTCCCATATACCCACTCCCCGCCTGCAAGGGTCGTGGTAATCAGCGTAATTAGAAATAGTGATCCGTGGATCAGGTACTCTTTGGTTTTATACATGACCGAAAAAATCAAATAGTACAGTCGGACCCGTCACTTGAACGGAATGGATTCCGACGGACTTCGCTCCTACTACATTTGCATCCAAATCATCAAAAAACATTACCCGATCTGCAGTGGTGTCAAGTAGCTCGAGCATGGTGGTGTAAATCGCTGCTGAAGGCTTGGCTAATCCCATTTCATGACTGTAAAAAACATGGTCAAAAAGAGGCTCAAATCGGTCCATTCCAAAATCCGATTTTAAACGCTTGTAGACTGCCTCGATGTGGATTTCATTCGTATTGCTCAAGATACCGATTTGATAGGAGGTCTTAAGTTTGGAAACTAATTCCAGCCGTTCGCGGGGAATATTTCCTAGTAGGCTGTTCCAAATTTCATCCACTTTTTCATCTTCCCAATCTTGCTCAAAATACTTTCTGACTTCATTTCGAAAAGTGAACGTATCAATCAAACCTTTTTCATAGTCCTTATGAAACCCCGTAGCATAGAAAAAGTCTACTTTTTCGTGAAATGATATGGGTAGTAAGGATTTAATCAAATTCAGAGATCGTTGATAATCAATATCTATTATCACATTCCCCAAATCAAAGATCAAAAAGTCAGCATCTATAGCTTTTTTCATTCGCCAAACTGGTTGTGTATATGGACTCAAATATGTAACATTGCACTCCCAAAACCAAGGTTTGAGGCGATTGAAGCCAATAATTTAAGGTTTTCGCTCGGGCCTATAGCTCAGCCGGTTAGAGCATCTGACTCATAATCAGGGGGTCCCTGGTTCGAGCCCAGGTGGGCCCACCCCCCGTGGGCAAAGTCATTTTTGGATGATTTTGCCCACTTTTTTTTTTACCGGATACCATTGTTTATCATACAAATAACATGGACTATCTCGCTAATTCAAGCCTTCGATTTATTAGCTCATCAAAAGTGACAGTTGTAGAAACAAAGAATCCATAATTCTACTTTTTCGGCTTAAATCTCCGTGAGAAAAAAGAAAATCAACATTTCTTGTGATTGAGACTGCTTTTGTGAAATTTTTGATAAAGCTTGATCAGGAGTTAGTCGGATGTAGGTCAATTACCACAAGACTCAAATCGTCTTTAGATTTTTGTTTGAACCAGTGCAAAACTTTACCTCCTTAATTCAGAAGCTGTTCTGAAAATTCAGCAGCCTAAACGGCATATTTTTTTGACTCAGATCAATTTTGTTGTAGCGGAAAACCAGCGTCTTTTCGTCTTCTAGGAAACTAAACCACTAAAATTTTGACCACAACGCTATCTGTGGTCCTGCCCAATTTCAACGGACGGGACCTCCTGGAATCCTATTTGCCTTACACTTTCAAGGCGCTCGAAAATTCAGGGTGTATCTATGAATTTTTACTCGTGGATGATTGCTCTACCGACGATACCATTGAATTTATCTCCCATCATTACCCACAAATCCGAATCCTTAAAAACGAAGAAAATCGGGGATTTTCATATTCCTGTAACCGAGGAATTTTTGAATCAGTCAATGAGTTAGTCTTTCTGCTCAATTCCGACATCAAATTGAGTCCTGAGTATTTCAGTGGGTTATTCACCTATTTTTCCAACCCGGATACTTTTGGAGTGATGGGGAAAATCTTAAGTAGGGATGGTTCCAAACTGGAAATCGGCGCAAAAATTCCCAGAAGGATCGGCAAATATGTAAAGACCGACTTCCAATATCTTCCCAATTCAGGATCAAACAGCGCCCCAACCCTCTTTCTCTCAGGTGCAAATGCATTACTAGACCGAAAGAAACTCATTGAGCTTGGTGGATTTGATGAGCTGTTCAGCCCTTTTTACTCCGAAGACCTTGATTTAGGAATCAGGGCTTGGAGGATGGGATGGAAATGTTATTTCCACGAGCAATCCTATTGCTACCACCTTGGCTCAGCGACAATGAAAACCCAGGTCCAAAAAGAGTGGGTCAAAACCATCTATTTCAGAAACCGAATGCTGTTTCATGCCATACATCTGGATGTCGAAGAGCTCAGATGGTGGAGAGCTCAGGCCATTTTCATGGATGTTTTGCCAAAGTTACTTATCGGTAAAACGTGGATCTGGAATAGCTTCAAGGCTCTGAAGGCGCTCGAGGGTGGAATTTCGCAATCACGAAACAAGTTGTTACTCCAGCTTCAAAAGAAACAGGGTTCTCGATCGCTGAGCCAAGTAGTCAGGGAATTCGATCGGCTGATGAAATCTCAACAAATTGTTTGGAAATCCTGAACCATCCGATATGAATACCTATCTGAGACTATTGGGATTTGCCAAACCCATAGAAAAGTATGCGATTCCATACTTTTTTCTAACGGTGATTGCCACCGTTTTCAACACACTGAATCTAGCACTTTTGGCTCCTTTGCTTGCTGCCTTATTTAAGAATTCAGAGGGAATTCAAAAGACTCCGCCCGAATCAAACTTGGATTTTATGTCCTGGTTGGAATATGCCACGCATCGGATTCAGGAGCAGTTAGGGCAGATGGAAGCATTGAAATGGATTTGTGGAGCCATTCTAACCTCTGTGTTGCTCAGCAATCTCTTCCGCTATTTCTCATTCCGTGTGATGGAAAACTTCAGAATCCACACGCTTCTTAACCTGAGGAACTCCCTGTTTAACCATGTGCTGGACATGGATTTGGCCTACTTTACCGCCCAACGGAAAGGAAATATTATATCAAAAATTGCCTCAGATGTACAGGTAGTTCAATACTCAGTAACCAGTACACTTCAGGTTTTATTCAAAGAACCTCTCCAACTGATTGCTTATCTGGTCATCTTATTTTCCATTTCTGTCAAATTAACCCTGTTTGCAAGTCTGGTCATTCCCGTGTCCGCATGGGCAATTTCTAAAATTGTCAGTAGACTCAAAGCTCAGGCAAAAGAAGCCCAGGAGCGGTTTGGGATGATGATCAGTTATCTCGATGAAGCCTTGTCAGGGATTCGCGTGGTGAAAGCATTCAATGCAAGCGAACGGACTAAGGCTAAATTTTCCAAAGAGAATCTCGCATTTTCTGACTTAGGGAAAAGAATGGCTTACCGACAGCAATTGGCCTCACCCACCAGCGAATTTCTGGGGGTGGTGATGGTTACCATTTTGGTTCTTTACGGAGGGAACTTGGTTTTATTGGGAGACGCAGGTCTTTCAGCAGCCTCATTTATCACTTACATCGCTGTATTCTCTCAGATTATGCGCCCAGCGAAGGCAATGACTGAATCATTCAGCTCGCTTAACTCCGGACTAGCTGCCGGCGAACGCATTCTGGAAGTTTTAGATGAAAAGCCCAGCCAATCCGCTGGCAATGACAAAATCCATCTGTCTACTTTTTCCAAAGAAATCAGATTTGAATGCGTCACATTCGCCTACGAAGCAAAGCCTATTCTAAAAGAAATAAGTTTCACTATTCCAAAGGGCAAAACCATCGCACTGGTCGGCCCCTCTGGCGGTGGAAAGTCTACGTTAATGGATTTCATCCCCAAATTCCACAGCCCTACACTGGGTAAGATTACAGTTGATGGCATTGATTTACAGCTGATCAAAGCGGAATCCATACGCTCACTTATCGGCATGGTGAATCAGGAAAGCATTCTATTCCATGACAGTATCAGAAATAACATTGCTTTTGGCAAACCTGAAGCTAGTGATCAGGAAGTCGAAGCAGCCGCACGCATAGCCAATGCGCATGAATTTATCATTGCCACCGAAAAGGGATATGATACTACCATAGGAGATCGAGGTGCACGCTTATCAGGGGGCCAACGTCAGCGAATATGCTTAGCAAGAGCTGTTTTGCAAAATCCACCGATTTTACTTTTGGATGAAGCCACCTCTGCTTTGGATACTGAATCCGAACATTTGGTTCAGGATGCTTTGCAGAAACTGATGGTAAACCGGACCACTCTGGTTATAGCTCACCGGCTGAGCACCATTCAAAAAGCGGATCAGATCCTGGTTATTGAAAACGGAAAAATAACTGAACGGGGAACCCATTTTGAATTGCTCTATCAAGAAGGCAGCTACAGTAGACTCATTGAGAAACAAAGCCTGGAAAAAGTATGACCAAGTTCCCATTGATTTCCATAGGCCTATGCACTTACAACGGAGCTCCTTACCTAAGGCAACAGCTTGATTCTCTTGTCCAACAAACCTATCCATCACTCGAAATCCGAATCCGAGATGATCAATCAGAGGATGAAACGGTGGCAATCATCAAGGAATTTCAAGCGCGATTCCCAAACATACATCTGGTGCAAAACCCTGTTAGGATGGGTTTGCAAAAGAATTTTGAGGCTGTTTTCACAGATTGTCAGGGTGAATTTATTGCCCCCTGTGACCAGGATGACATTTGGTTGCCACATAAACTGGAGAGGATACACCAAGCCATCGGTATGCATCAGATTGCCTATCACGACTCTCTGTTGATTGATGAACATGGTCGAAGTCTTGAATTTCGGATGTCGGATAAATTTCGATTGAAAAGCTGGAATCGGCAATCCGCTTTCCTGTTGTTCAACTGTATTTCAGGCCATAGTATGTTATTCAACAAACAGCTACTGAACTATGCCTTGCCGTTTCCCGAACAGGGATTTTACGATCATTGGCTGGCATTTGTGGCTTTGGAAAGCGGCTCCATCAAGTACTGTCCTGAGGTATTGGTGAAGTATAGACAACATCAATCCAACCAAACCGACATTTTGGGCAACAAAAAACAGGTAAGCGGAAGGGAGCGAGTCTTAACAAGGATATCCAGAGAAAACTATTGGCTCAGTCAATGTTCGAACTTTATCCGAAATCGAAGCGATTCCCATCCTGTTTTCAGGTTTGAAAAGCTCGCCAAATCAAGAGAGCGTAAGTATTTCTGCTTGGACTTGGGCTTGGAAATTTGGAAACAACGTTCGGAGATCCTAGAAATCCTTCCCTACTCGCTTTTCAGCCAATTGGGATTTGTATTCCGATATACCCTGGGATTAAAATTAAAAACCCTATTCTATCGAAGCCGATGAAAGTATCCATTATCATCCCCTGTTACAACTATGGAAGGTATTTGGCAGAATGCTTTTCAAACTTGCAATCCCAAACTTATTCCGATTGGGAGGCTATTGTGATAGACGATGGCTCCACCGACCAAACCATGGAGGTAGTCCGCTCGTGGCAGGCTTATGAATCCCGAATTCAATATTTCTACCAACCCAACTCAGGGGTTTCTTCTGCAAGAAATCTTGGATTGAAAAAAGCCAATGGAGAATTTATCCAGTTCTTGGATGCCGATGATCTATTGAGCGAAGCTAAGCTTCAGCTTCAAGTGGACTTCTTTCAAAGCCACCCCGAAGTGGATCTTTGTTATACAGAAAACCATTATTTCCAAGATGGTGTGCCTGAAATCCGCTATCCTGATCAGGAATTTTTGGGAAGGGAATGGATGATCCGCTTTTCCGGCCACGGAGTCTTTGCCTTGGAGCAGTTGATTCGAAACAATCTTGCTGTGGTCAGCAGTCCCTTAATCCGCAAAAGTATCCTTACCCATTCTGGTTTATTTCCAGAAAATGTCTCCCATACTGAGGACTGGCAATTTTGGGCACAGTGTGTTTTGGCTGGGGCACGCGTTCAGTACTTACACAATGAAGCAGCTTATACGCTCATTCGGGTGCATCGATCCAGTGTAAGCCAACAGACCCAAACTATGCGATACGGTGAGCTTCATCTGAGAGATTGGCTAAAAAACCAGATCAAGGAAGCTCAATTTCTTTCTGGGAGAGAAAAGTCTTTTTTGATAAATCTGAATGAAAGCCGAAAACAGGCACTGTTCAAATACATCATGTACCATGGGCCCCTCGCCAGTATGCGCCATTTGGTTAAAATGTCAAGGATTTACCCTTGGACCATGGTCTTTTCCTATTACCTGAAAGCACTCAATTTCAGAAGAAAAACAATCAATAAAATCCATGCAAGAACTAGACATCATTATCCTGTCAAACGCACAGACTCCAGAACTGCGTAAGTTGACCTGCCAAGCCTTGGAGTCCTTGATCAATTCGGAGGATCCCAACAAAATCCGCTTTCTGATTCAGGTTTATGAATCTGCCAATACGAATCCCTATTCCTATCCATTTTGCCAAACGATATTTCCCCGTAAGCCTTTTAATTACAATCGGTTTATGAATTGGGGAATAAGAAAGGGAAGAGCCTCTTACGTCGTCCTTTGCAACAATGATTTGGTCTTTCAGCCGGGATGGGCAAGTAGTATCCTTGAAACTTTTCGTACCTATCCGGAACTGGAAAGTGCATCTCCGCTCTGTGAAATTAATCATCGGGAACGGGGGATATACCCAAATACCGGAACTCATTTTGGTTATGAGGTCAGAAGACACATAGCGGGCTGGTGTCTGTTTTTCAAGCGCAGCATGCTTCGTAAAACAGGATTATTGGATGAACGATTTCGGTTTTGGTACGCAGACAATGACTATGCGAATACGCTTAAGAAGCATAAGATCCTTCACGGCTTGGTCAGCTCCTCCCAGGTGGATCATCTGGAAAGTCAAACCCTGAAAACAAAATCCGAACGGGAGCAGCTGATGTTGACCACCGAAGAGCGTTTTTTCTACGAATGCAAATGGGAGTCCAGATCTTACTTCTCGTATTTGAATTATAAACGAAAACAATTTTTTAAAAACCCACAAATACGCCTCCGATGAATGATTCCCCACTTGTCTCTATCGTCATGCCAACATACAATTCTTCGACATTTTTGGAAGAGACGCTGGCATCTGCCTTAGCTATCACCTATCCCAATTTCGAATTGATTGTAATGGATGACGGCTCTACGGATTCAACCCTTGCCATTCTCGATGACTGGTCCAAGCGCCATCCGGATAAAATCAAGGTCTATCGGCAATGCAACCAAGGACCATCCATTGCCAGAAATCGAGCGATCCATCTCGCTTCCGGAACGTACATTCTGCCTTTAGACTCAGACGATAAAATCCACCCCGATTACATTACTTTCGCTGTGAAAAAAATCGAAGCGGATCAGGAGGTCAAGGTAGTATATTGTGAAGCCGAGAAATTCGGCAGTAAATGTGGTTTTTGGAGCCTAAAACCTTTTTCACTTAACCAGCTTGCTCTGGACAACATGATTTTTGTCTCAGCTCTCTTTCGAAAATCAGACTGGCATAAAGTAGGTGGTTTTGACCCCCGATTCACCTATGGCTGGGAAGATTGGGAGTTTTGGATAAGCATGCTTAAGGAGGGAGGAAAAGTTGAAAAATTGCAGCTGGTTGGGTTTTATTACCGAATCCGGGAGGGATCTCGAAGAAAATCCACGAATGCTTTTGCCAAAAAACTAACCATACAACTTCTCAATCGAAAACACGCAGCGTTCTTCGAAAGCTATCTCAAAGGCCCTTTGCGGAATCCCAGAGGATTATCAAAAATCATCAACCCACCGCTCCGATTTCTAGCTGGATAAAACCCCTCTCCACTCAAGAAACCAAAAAATCGAAAGACTTTAAAAATCAATGCCTGAATTCCAGGGATAATTGATTTAATAAAAAGAAAAAAACGCAGCTTTTATTTAATCATAAAGGAAAAAATCGTCAATAACCCCAGCGGAAATGTAATTCCCCAGACTTAGATCAAAATAGCAGGAAGATTAGTACTACTTTCCACTTTTGCTCTGCTAATTTAATTTCCTGTACTCGATTGGTGTTTGTCCCGTCTTTTTCTTAAAAAGTTTGCTAAAATATTGTGGGTACTCAAAGCCCAAAGAATAGGCTATTTCACTTACTGAATTATCTGTATTCAGTAAAATATTTTTTGCTTCTTCAATCAGGTGATAATGGATATGGTCTTGTGCATTTCTTCCTGTTTCTTTTTTGAGTAAATCACTTAGATAGCTTGGCGATAAATGCACCTGGTCAGCTAAATATTTCACCGTTGGCAAACCTTTTTCCTTCAGCTTTTCGGATTTAAAATAGGTGTTTAATAGATTTTCAATTTGAGCAACAGTATTTGTATTGGTATTTTTCCGAGTAATAAATTGCCTCCCATAATACCGATCACAATAGTTTAGCAAAAGCTCAATGTTTGTTACAATTAATTTTTGACTATGACTGTCAATGTTTTCATGTAGCTCATTTTCTATTTTCAGAATACAATCGTACAGGATTTGCTTTTCTTTGTCTGATAAGTGCAGAGCTTCCGAAGTTTCATAAGAAAAAAAGGTATAGTCCTTCATTTTGTTACTTA
Organism: Algoriphagus litoralis; assembly: GCF_003259255.1. Classification (GTDB taxonomy): domain Bacteria; phylum Bacteroidota; class Bacteroidia; order Cytophagales; family Cyclobacteriaceae; genus Algoriphagus; species Algoriphagus litoralis. Next base: position 100,007 of record NZ_QGOL01000009.1, on the reverse strand, counting down.
ATGAAGTCCCTCGTAGCAAGTCAGGGTGAAAAAACAAACCCCAACCCATCATATTTTCTTTCCTTTCAATTTCATTGTCCATAATTAGGACTTGCTTGGGCGCAATGCAAATCAAGCTTCCATCTTGAAAATCGTAATCCTGTCTCCCATATCTAAGTTTGTTTGCACAATAGTTTTTAAACATGATTGAATAGAAATCTGCACTTATTCGGGTTTCATTTTCAATAAATTCGTCGGTTTTGCTAAAGTCAACTACCGCCACCAAAGGGTGTTTGGTTTTACACTGTACAAAATTGTTAATCTCGAAAATGCTTTTGAGTTGGATAATTGGCTTCATTTTACACTTGACTCATTACAATTTTATCAAATAGGCTATCTCCAAGATAAATTCTCATCCAAACCATTGGTTTAGCCCACAAGCCTACTCTGTACCTTGTTTTTGGTTTTTCAGATTTGACGATTTTGCTTACTGTATTGGCTATTACAGTAGCCTTTGAACCTCGCCCACTATCGTACATTTTTTTCGTCGCTGCTATAAGTTTGCCTGTAAGTGACGCATAATAACCTTTTGACGAAAAGGCACTTATATTTTGAAGCATGACATCCCCAAACTCAGTAACAATAATTCCCGGCTCCAAAACAACAACATGGATGTTAAATTCTTTCAGCTCTAGTCTCAGGCAGTCACTAAGTCCCTCAACAGCATGTTTGCTCGCGTGATACCAAGCACCCAAAGGCGTGTACATTTTACCTCCCATCGATGAGGTATTGATTATGGTTCCGCTTTTTGCTTTTCGCATACTAGGCAAAACCTTTTGGGTAACGGAAGCTAAGCCAAATAAATTTACTTCAAATTGTTTTCTGGCTTCATCTACCGGGATATCTTCTACAGCTCCATAAAGGCCATATCCTGCATTATTCCAAAGCACATCTATTTTCCCTTCTTTCAAAATGATTGTATCCACAACATTTTGAATATCACGTTCATTGGTCACATCCATTTGGATTGGATACCCGCCCAAAGATTCTAGATCCTGCATTTGTTCAATACGTCTAGCAACAGTATAAACTGTATGACCTTGTCCTATAAGAGCCTTGGCAGTCTCTTTGCCCATTCCTGAGCTTGCACCCGTGATTAATATTACTTTCCTGTCCATTTCTTTGATCTAATGTTTACCATGCAAAAGTAGATCACGCAAACAGCTGACTGTTAATACAAATTCAAGGATGTTGTATACTTTTTACAGATTACTGAGTTCGAAGGCTTTCTTTCAATCACCGATAAGTACAGGTGAATCGCCTGCTTAATCCCAATAAACTCCTCTCTCGAGTCGACCTACCGATTTTAGCATTTTCGAATCTTTCGAAGCTCGGCCTCCCCTACTTGCGATTAGCTCATTGGTAATGTCAGTTAATTGACCATAACTAATGCTGGCTGTTTCCAAGTTCCGTTTAATGCCTCTTCCTTTGGCCAGTAAATGCGTAAAACCATCAAGAATGGTCCTTTTGGAGCAGGTAACCAGTTAGTTTCCAACTCCTTTCCAGGTGACTCATTTTGGATATATAGCGTAAGTCCACCGTCTGGATCCCGCTTGAAATCTGGAATCATCGGAGAATTGAGCAGGTAGCGGTTGATCGGATTGGCATAAAGCAGGCTTGAAGGCAGTTCATACATGGTCAGCGACCAGAATGCATTAGCTGGCGGGAGTTGGTTAGCGGAAAATTTGACCATGTATTTGTTATTGCCATCGAGTTCGTTTCCGTTGGAATCAACGGCATACATCGGATACATCGCTTCTTCCTTGGAGTTGCCATAAATTCCCATTACTGCTGCTGCCATTCGATATAGGTAATTGTTTTTAAGAAACTCCCGGGTTCCAAAGCAATCTCCAAAAACCACCTTTCCCGCATCCATTTCTTTCTTCAATTCCGCAAATTCAGTCCAGGCGTCTTCCATACCCTGCGCAATGGCAGCTTTAATTTCTGGGGAGAGCTTTTCGGCATCAAAATCCTTATTGGCCCCTACTCCGATTTTTGAAAACCGCTCCATCAATTCCATTTCTGAGGAGTGTGTAGGGCAAAACTGCAATGTGAAATTCAGGACTTTAAAAAAGTCAAGCGAAGACTTTTGTTGCTCTGGCGTAAGTGGCTGGATAAACTCGATTGGTTTTGCTGCTTCTGGACTTGATTGACCGAGGTATTCAGAAAGTGGCTGGGCTTTGTAGCCTTCCTGGATTTTCACCACATTTTCACTGTCATCAGGGTTGAATAACTGGGTCCTGAAGGGAACCAATACCAATTCTGTTTCTGAATAAATAACCTTCTCGATTTCTTCAGGTTGCTCCCCTTTCCAATTTGGCCCCGCGATCAGAAACTTCCCACCGTCATTCCCTGTAGTACGAGTTCCAATATAGTCAAAGTTAAAAGTGTAAGCGTCCACAAGTTGAAGACTAAAATAGCGGTTTTTTTCTAGGGAAGGAACGGTGAGAACTATCGGTTCTGTTCGTAAATCTAAGCCCAGAAATGAATAATAAGTATCTGAGTTAGGAGTCTGAACAGCTTTGTCTTCAGGAGTAAAAACGCGGGAAAAGTTTCTAATTTGATTCCAAGGTCCTTTATACTCCGGATTTTTCTCGTCCACAAAGTAAGCGTATGAGATTCTATAGTTATCCACTAAAGGAAAACCATAAATGTAAGCCTCTTTAGCTATCGTACGAGCTTCTTCAGGTGTAATGCTTTCGTTTCCTGTTTGACATCCCCAAATAGCTAGGAGGAGAAATGACAATAATCTCATGCTAATTCTCTTCATGGTTAGCTTATTTTATTATTGAACGAATTATTCAGTTTTAATCGAACCTATCGAATCGGAAGGTTAACACTGTGCGGGTAATAGATTTCAAATATTAGGATTAAGATAATTAAAAAGTTGAAATTCTGAGTTGGGTATTAAGGTGAAAAGGAAGTGGTAAATACTGGTTATTTGAATTAATGGATCCAATACCCATTTCAAATAAAAAAAATCGAACTGACATCTTTTTTTTACTTAAAGTTAAAGCGTAAAAAGATGGTTGAGGACTTTGGATTCCCAAGATTGATTTTTACCTAACCCTCGGTAGCTGTCATTTAATTATGTCATTCTTATTAACTTTTCAAGTATTTGTTTGGAATGTTAGTTGGAAAATAGTCAATGCCATATTGAGATTTAATCAATAATGAAACGACCTCATAAATTTGTTTTTCCGTTCTTTGGAATTGCCTCAGCAAACCCATCATTGAATAACTGATTGGATTTACAGATGGAATAAATGTTTCCCATTCATAGCCCTTTCCCCAAATAAGCCCATTCACAGTAATGGCTAAGTCTGCCTGTTTGGAAATCAAAAATTTCAATGCATCGATGCTCTTATTTCCATCTTGGTTTACTGTATGGAAGATGGGTGTATGTCCCCCAAACCCATGCTCATCAATTCCTGCTTTGAAATTAATGTCAGCCCCATGGTTTACCAGGACTTTGGCGCAGGCTACATGGTTATATTCTGCACAAATGTGGAGCAGTGAAACTTCATAAAGCGGTGTAAATGCACAGTTTAAAGAATACCTCTTTGAAATAGCCGCCCTATTGTCAACTAGGAATTGGTCAAGTGCTGAAGCCTCGTCCAATAACACAGAAAGCAACACATCATCATTAAAGACTAATCCATTTTCAACAAAAACCTGTACACAATTTTTGAACAAGGGACCCCGGGTGTACATATTAATAAGTTCATAAATCAAAGGTTTCCCGTTGAGCTCCTGATTTGGATTCACCCCGTTTCTAAAACACTCCTTTATTCCGTCAGCGGAATGCAATTCAAAGTCCGTTAGGATTTTTTGCAAATAGTCCATTTCTCCTACCAAATTTAATAGTGCTCAAAAATATCGCTCATGCTGACATTGGAAGTGTAAAACAGATTAGGACAATCCAAAATCAACTACAAAGTTTTGCCCAATCATTTCCTTATTTTAATCGCTAAACGCTTTTGTCACCAATTCTGTGTCCATGTATTCATTAATCTCACAGATTTTTCCGTCTTTAAGCCTACAAATCCAACAATAATTGTTAAGGTAATCTTTGCCCGTAATAGTTTGATTTTGTCCTGTCATTTCAACAACCACGTTCGCTCCGTCAGCTATGATTCGATGTACTAAAACCGTGTAAGGTTGTTTAATTGAAGTTCTCACGTTTGCCCATAAATCATTGATGACTTCCTTCTTACCCACAAAGGATTTTGACCATTTTCCTGAGCCCTTCCAATTCCATTGCATATCTTCTGACATTGCTTCTAAGAGAGGTTCATCATTGCCTTTGGATAGCTCCATGAAAATCCTTTTTATAATTTCTTTATTGGTATTCTTTTCTTTCATAATCTTTGAGTTCAGTAAAGTGTAATTATAATGGAGGCATATCGGATCGCATGTAAGTTTATCAAATAACACTTTTTGGAAACACCAAACTTCCTGTAAACCTCAAGTGGTATAAGCACGAAACTCTGGAATATAGCGCTATTTAAACTTTTCTTACCATTGATGGCAATTGTTCTTTATTCAACTGTTTTTAGACATTCTTCCTATATTCTAATTCAGGAAGATGCGGATAGTTCTGCAATATTTTGACAGTCTGCATTTTTGGTAAAGTCCGAATACCAAATCAGATACTCGTATTCTTTTTCCTTTGTAAAAGTACCTTTTCTCCACTATTCACTTCATAGCTCGGATCCTTTAAATCAAGGTGATCAACTGTTAAAATATATGCGGGATATGGTATCAAAACCACTTCGGATCAACCTTAAGAGCTTTATTTTTTTCAGCGCCTGCTAATCGGGTAAAAAGAAAAGGTAAACTGTTCCAATTTGGAAAGTAGCTTCTGGGTGTATCAAACATATTCATTGAATTGGACAGGTCTTAACAGTATCCTTATTGTGATTCGACCTACGCACGAATTGACAAGGTATATAGTTCAAGCAGATTTCAGTCTTGTATTAATCTTTTCATTATCCAGGATCTGGATTGAAAACCACATTTTCTGCAATGTGTCTAGAGAATTGAATATCAGCACTTACACTTTCCAATTTGGAATTGAGGGATTGCAAGGCAATTTTTCCCAAAGGCAAACGCAGAGGAGGCACTACAGCAATCGTATTCTCCTTGATTCCAGTGATCGCCGCTATTTCCAGGTAGGGTAATTCTTCCAAAACCAAGGTGATGAGGATTCGGTCTGAGGGGCGAAGTTGACTAATGCACTGATATAGCTGTTCAAGCCTCTCTTCTACTCCATCATCTGAACTCGGTATTGAATCAAACTTCTGTACATCACCTACGGTGGAAATCGGCTTTTTGCCAGCTTTCCGAATATGTGCTAAACAAACGTTCACAGCAATTCTGTAAATCCAAGTGCTTACAAGAGATTCCTGTCTGAACCGATGCCAGTTTTCCCAAGCACATATAAATGTTTCCTGAACAAGATCCTCAGCTTCCTCAGGGTCGTTGGCATACCCCCTGCATAATCGCCGTATTGAAGAATAACTAGTCTGATAGGTTTTTTCAAAACTGACTAAGTTTGACATCCGGATAAAATTTACCTATAAGATGAAAAAAACACCTCCAACCTTACAAGCATGACTTTTTTTTCTTCATTTTTTTTAGCTTTTAGAAATGAGCCTATGTTTCTGACTTATTATCAACAGGTTTTCCTAAAAAATAAAATATGATTATCCGCAAAGATGCCACTAGGCAAATTTAATTAGGAGATATAAAGGTCAATGTTTGGTAGCCTAAGATCCGAAGGATCGTAACAATTCATAACCCCCAGTGTAGCCGGGGGCAAAGTCAAGATATTAGAAAAGGAGCCCTGAAAGGGTGACACGTTAAAGTTTCACCCTTTCAGGGCTCAAAGGAAGGAAATTATCAATGACTACCCTGCACTCCGTACAGGGTCATGAATGGTTTGGCTCCTTCGGAGCTAATTAAGAAGGCTATTTGAGTTTTTGTAAAAATTTCGACTTCATAAATCTTATTCTGCTTTCACTTTAGTGCTGGTGCAATTGCGGATATACATGAAATAAAAAATCACAAGCAAATGAATCAACTTGCCGAGGTGATAAATCTTGTTTCACCAGCTTTTCGGCAACTTTAATTTTATCTCACTTACCTGACTTTTAATTGTGTATAAATTGATCTGAAATTAGGCAATCTGTTCCTTTAATTCGATTCGACATTTTTTTCAACATCTTATCCTTCCCCAAAACCTGCAACAAGGGCACCTGTCCCACGACTTCTTAGGATGAAATTCTGTCTCAGGCACATACACTGAAAAGCCGCCGTCACTACACCTAATTTTTTTTTTAAGGGATTAAACCCGGCTTCAATAAAGCATGGGATTAAGTCAAAGGTTACTCAGATAAGGACTTATCGAATAGCTGGGTTTAACTAGGTTTCTTGGTGGAATTACTCCATACTAAATTGATCTGCTATTGAACTCCAGCAACAAATTACTTCCAGAGATTGGACAATTATACTCCTGCTTGGATTTTTTGAAAGCTTAGCCTTCAACTCCAACCGTCCCAACTGGTCTATTCCTGGATTTTTACCTCCAAAAATTACTCTGGTACCCAGCTCCCAACTTAACCCTCCATAGATACTGCTTCCTTTAACGCTCTCGAACTGGATATGGCGAAATATCTGGGTCAGTTCTAAGCTCGATCTAAATAGAAATCTGGCCTGTCGGCACAGGCCGGTTTGGTCATCAAAGCATGGATGAATCCCACAGCTTTTCCATCAAATCCACCAAACATCCAAAGCGAAACTAGAAGAAACTCCTTGAAATGGACTAAGTCTCTGGCCCAGAAAAAATCAGGGGCTGGATTTGCCTGGAAAAAGTTTTATCAAGGGATTAATTCCTCGAAAACTTTTATGCTACGTGTAGCAAATGAAAAATATCGTATATTTCATGTGTTTGTAAAATCATGAAATCAAGGCTGACACTAGGTGTTCTTTTATTCAACTGGATTGTTGGCCTGATCCTATTTTTTACCTTCTCTCCAGAGCTTAGGCCTCAATTTCAGGAGGATTCCAAATCAACGCTTCAATCCGTAAATGTCGAGCTATCAGAATGCCTTCAGATCCCTGAAAGCATATCCTTCGAGTTTGAATGGAAATCCCAGATTTTCATGCACGCTACAGGATGGAGCTCCTCCCTTGGTATTTATTCTTACACTACCACACTCAACTCCAGCTTTTCAAGCCTTCCACTTTTTGATATAAAAAAACTATTTATTCATTTCTTCCATACTTGGTAGAGAGACGTCAATTATCGAATCCCATTCTAATTAACGTTTACTAAACTCTCTAAAAATCTATGGAATTTAATCCACTGGACAATCTTTGGATTGTCCTTCTTGGGCTGTTTCTAATCAGCCTGCCATACCTGTATTACATCATCCAATCAAATGGAATGGAAAGCAAAACCACCCATTCATTTCAGGAATTTACTTCTGAAAAAAACGTGGTGTTGAACAAAGTCCAAAAGTGGCGAAACCATTACATTCTGGGTCTGGACACTGAAAAAAACATGTTGATTTACTACAAATATGGCCAGTTCCCTTCTGAAATAACGGTCAACTTGGAGGAAGTAGACCATGCCTCTCTGGACGTTCACTACGAGGAACTGAAACACAAAAAGGAACGCATCAAAAGACCAGAATACTTGAATATCCTGCTATACTTCAAAGACCCCAAGAAAGCGGTAAAAAGCATTTCTGTCTATGACAAAAAAGAAGACGCCAAGCTGGACGATGAAGTCTCCATTGCAAACTATTGGGTTCAAACCATCAATGGACATTTAAAATCTGGCCAAAAAATCAAGTTGGCAGTATAAATCTAAACTCAACTGGGTGGGGTCATTTTGCATTCAAAAATGATTACACCCAGTTTATTATGAAAAAGAAACAAATGGATTTTTCAACAATTGACTTTTAAGGAGCGAGAAGACCCTTTCAGGTAAAAATCGAAAAAATACCTAGGCCATTAAGTCGATAATTTTTAATCGATCCATAAGGCACTTTTCGTTGGTCATTTAGTTAACTTCTCAGCTACAGGAAATTTCTATACCTATACCATTCGGAAAGTCATTATTCTAGTCTATTCAAATCCTTTTAAACGCTGATTCTGTTTCCTCCCAAGTTAACTTGGGTAGCAATTTCCCAATAAAAAAATCGTTGAGAGGGTTCAACCATCCACCTGCTTTCACTTCAGTTCTCCTTATCATCACTATCTGGACAGGAATAAAAATTTCCATCGCTTGCAGTGCTAGCATCCCATTTACCTGATATAGAGAAACCATCAAATTCGCCCATTATCAAACACTTTTATCTAATTTTCAGGTAAACTTTAATTACCAAGCGTGACAATTGAACATATCAGCATAGCGGTTCTGAGCTTACTCCTGCTAGCAGGAGTGATTGCGGTTTTAGTGCTTTACAAAAAGCTTCAAAAAACCGCTTCTGAAAACCGACAATCTGCTGAACTTTTACGTCAGCTGGAGGAAAACACCGGTTCCCTCAAACTAGAGAACCTAGAGTCCAAACTCAATCCCCATTTGTTTAAAAATATCCTCAATTCAATACAATCCCACGCCTATCAAACCTACTTCGCCTTAGACAAACTAGCCAATGTTCTGGATTACATACTTTACGAAAGCAGACAGAAGTTCGTAAGCCCAAAGGAAGAAATTGCGTTTGCTTTGAATCTGATTGAAATCAATAAAATAAAGTTAAGTCCACTTTTTGAATTGAGTGTAAAAACCAAAATTGATGAAAATGACCCAATTTTTCTCGCCAAGGTTTTGGCCCCGATGATCTCAATAGACTTAATAGAGAATGCTTTCAAGCATGCTGATCTTCAAAGTGGGGACTCCTTTGTCCGAATTATTATCGAACTAAGATCTGGGATATTCTCAATTTTAGTAAGCAATAAAGTATCGGAACGAGAATCTCTTTCAAAATCAAACAGTGGTTTGGGAATGGAATTGTTGGACCAAAGACTCAGTATTCTTTACAAGGGAAAGTATACTTTGGAAAGATTTAAGGAAGGGGAAGTTTATCTGGCGCAACTGAAAATAGACCTGGATGGAAAAGGTGCTTAAATGCCTGTTACTGGATGATGAATTGCCAGGTTTGACCTATCTCAAAATGCTTTGCGAACAGGTACCTGGGCTGCGTGTCATCAAGGCTTTCAATGATCCATCTAAGTTTTTGGAAGAATTCCCCGCCCTTGAATTTGATTTGTGCATAATTGATATTGAAATGCCCCTGTTCAACGGACTTAAAGTAGCGAACCTACTTCAGGGAAAAGCGATCATTTTTGCTACTGCCTACAAGGAATATGCCGCTGAGGCATTTGATCTGAATGCAGTGGATTACCTGCTTAAACCGGTTTCGCTGGAACGATTGAAAACGGCAATATCGAAGGCTAGAACCCAGATCAAATCACAGGCAGAACCCAGCAGATATTTCACCTGCAATACAGACAAAGGCAAAGCCAGGATCTCACTTGAACAATTGGCCTGGATCGGAACTTCGCCAGTGGATAGCCGCGACAAATTGGCACAAATGAAAGACGGTTCTTCCATTGTCCTTAAAAACATATCTTTTGATTCCCTTTTAATAACCCTTTCAAAGTCTTTTGTCAGGATCAACAAACAAGAAATCATAAACCTGGATTTTGTCCAGTACTTTTCCCATGACCAGATTACTACGGTTTTGCACCACTCCACTGGCAAACCCATGATCCTAACGCTCAGCGATCGATTCCGGGAAGAATTTCTAAAAAACATGAAATCCTAAACTTGTTACAAAAAATCACCAGCTCAATTCATTTGCGCGGATTTTCAGGGCATGGACTGTTTTTATTCATCCAATATAACTCAAATTAGTATCGATTTGGAATGGCCTACAGCCAATAATATCCGGGGATGATTGCCTGATCCAAGCCAGGCCAGGTAGCCTTTTCTTACTGAAAATTGAGATTGTCAATAAGTCAGAAGAGCTAGCTACCTGCATCGCCCGGACCAAAAAACATAGCCTAACCTTATAGATGGGAAAGTACCGGAATACCATTTTTTACTTTTCGACTATCGGACTCTTTTCCGCATTGATGTACTTCATTCTGGGAAAAGGAAAAATCCTCGAAGTCGGAAGGAACGTTGAAATTACTGAATCTAAGACCAGCCAATGGCAGGAATTTTTAAATTCCATGTCTTACAATCTGAATCATCCTTTGGCAATTTTATTGGCTCAGATTGTGACCATTATTTTGGTGGCAAGGCTTTTTGGATGGTTTAGCAAAAAAATCGGTCAGCCCACGGTGATCGGTGAAATCATTGCCGGGATAGTATTGGGTCCTTCACTTTTGGGTTGGGTATTTCCTGAACTTTCCATTTCCCTATTCCCAGTTGAATCTTTAGGCAACCTTCAGTTTCTAAGCCAGATAGGTTTAATCCTGTTTATGTTCGTCATCGGCATGGAGCTCGATCTAAAAGTCCTTAGAAATAAAGCAAATGATGCCGTGGTTATCAGCCATGCCAGTATCGTGATACCTTTTACCCTTGGAATAGGGTTGGCCTATTTTATCTATTTTTCATTTGCCGCTGAGGAGGTGGAATTTATTTCATTTGGTCTTTTTTTGGGCATTGCCATGAGCATTACGGCATTTCCGGTTTTGGCCAGAATTGTTCAGGAAAGAGGCTTGCAGAAAACCAGACTCGGTACTGTAGTCATTACTTGTGCAGCGGCAGACGACATCACTGCCTGGTGCATTTTGGCAGCCGTGATTGCTATCGTCAAAGCAGGTTCTTTTGTCAGCTCACTTTATGTCATTGCACTGGCTATTGCCTATGTTTTTGTCATGATCAAAGTGATCCGGCCCTTTCTTAAGCGGATCGGTGATCTCCATACCTCGCGAGAAAACCTCAGCAAGCCAATTGTAGCCATTTTTTTTCTTACACTAATCATTTCAGCCTACGCCACAGAAGTGATCGGAATCCATGCCTTATTTGGTGCATTCATGGCAGGTGCTATTATGCCTGAGAACACCAAGTTCAGAAATATCTTTATCGAAAAAGTGGAAGACGTGGCCCTAGTTCTTTTGCTTCCCCTATTTTTTGTGTACACAGGATTGAGGACAGAAATCGGACTTTTAAACGATCCCTACCTGTGGAAAGTGACAGGAATGATCATTCTGGTTGCTGTCGTAGGAAAATTTGTGGGCAGTGCAGTAGCTGCTCGTTTTGTAGGGCAAAATTGGAAAGACAGCCTTACCATAGGAGCACTTATGAATACCCGGGGCTTAATGGAATTGGTAGTGCTCAATATCGGATACGATCTGGGTGTATTGAGCCCTGAAATATTCGCGATGATGGTGATCATGGCATTGGTAACTACCTTTATGACTGGCCCTGCATTGGATCTTATTAATTGGTCTTTTCGTGCCAAACCTTCTCTTATTCCCCAGGAAATTATCCAACAAAGCAATTACCGAATATTGGTTTCCTTCGGCCACCCCGAACGTGGCAGATCGCTGGTAAGATTGGCCCATGGACTGATTCGAAAATTGAACGGCAATGCCTCAATCACGGCCATGCATTTAAGTCCAGTGGATGAACTGAACTATTTCAATCAAACTGCCTATGAACGGGAAAGCTTTGCACCTGTCATTCAGGAATCCCAAGCACTTCATCAAAAAGTCACTACGCTGTTCAAAGCTTCTTCAGATATCGAAGGGGATATTGTAGAAGTAGCCAACAAAGGTGATTATGATTTGCTCCTCATCGGTGTGGGTCAATCCATCTTCGAGGGAAGTTTACTGGGTAAGGTGTTGGGATTTACCACACGAATTATCAGTCCCGACAGATTGATGAATCAAGTGACAGGAAGGGAAAATCTGTTTGAAAATCTTCCTTTTGACGAACGAACCAGAAGCATTATCAGAAACAGCCGGTTACCCGTCGGAGTATTGATAGACAAAGGCTTCAAAAATGTTGACCGGATATTCATCCCCATTTTCTCATCAAAAGATGATTTCTTAGTTCCCTTTGCTCAAAAATGGATCAACAATTCCGGGGCCCAAGTCACCTTGATCGATGCGGTTGGAGAAGTAAAAGGAAGAACTGAAATAAAAGAGGCAATTCGGGCCATTGAACATGTAGCTCCAAATCATATTCAATTACGGTTTGAAAATCACCTTACTTCTGATTTTTTAAGTTCTCAGGATTTAATGGTCATTTCATATAGAAGTTGGAAAAGGCTGCTTGAAGGTAAACCGGATTGGTTTTCCGATTCCCCATCAGTATTGATTTTAGCAGATAAAAAATCTGAAAAAATTAAAATTCAAGAAGAAAGCATTCCTTCACAATCCTAATACAGGAACCAGAAATACGAAATGGCACCATGTTTTCTGGAAAACAATGTAACACGAATATAACCACGCTATAACTAATTGAAGGCGCTTAGCTTCTAGTTGGAGTCAATTCAAACCTCAACTTCTAATTTGTTGTGAAAAAGTTTTACCACCTCCTGATACAGGAGCATAACTGGATGAGCAGGGTAGTTTTGGGGTGTTGTTTTCCATTCTAATACAGAACTTTTAAATCTAAGATGCTTCAAGGGCCCTTTCATCCATAAGAGAAGAATAACTTTTAGGACTCAAACAACCTAATCGTACTACCCTATTTCTCATACATAACCCCTGCCAGAATTGCTACAGGAAGATCATTCTCTTTTGGCGGAATCGGGCAAGAATACCGATTGCTATAGGCACAATAGGGATTGTAAGCCTTATTAAAATCAATCTCCAATACATCACCTTCAGGGATTTCAAAATCCAGGTATCTTCCTCCTCCATAGGTTTCCTTTCCGTTACTTAAGTCGGTAAAGGGCAAAAACAGGCTTTTTTCTTCATCCGGATCCAAGTTACTTGCAGTATTTTGATAGATGGTTAGATGATACTCGATCCCATTCAAGCTAAATGTGGCAATGGCATACCGATCATAATCCCTGAGTTGCCTGTCACTGGTTTTCAATTGAAAGGGACTTGCAGGAGGCAAAATCTCCAGTTTTGCCTTTACTCTGAAGGTCTCATTTATGGGGAAAAAGGGCAGGCCTTCAAATCGCATTAATTTATCTATACCCAATGGGGATTCCACAGGATCAGCGTAGGATTTATTCAATTCCAACTGAAAACTCATCACAGAATCCTGGTAGGTCTGTGAAAAAGAATTGAGCGAAAACAGACAGATGAAAAGCAAAACACTGACACGTAGAAGCATATCCGAGAAGCGAAATAAAGGTTTAGCAAAGTGAAACTAAGCAATCTTTTTCAGTGAATTCTTTAATCTGAAGATTAAAATTTTATAACTAAAATTTCGAGGCAAGAGTCATGATCTCTATCAAAAAACAGCATTGAAAACTATCCGAAATCTGTTTTTCCCCTTTTTTCAGACTGAGTTAAAAACGCTTTAATTTTCAAACCTTCCGCTTCGATATAGAATTCTTCAGCTTCGCTTTCCTTTTTTTTTCCTAATGGAGACTTGAATTCAATTTGGTGACATCAATCATCAAATGAAAAGATGTCAAACTACCGTTTACTCCAACTAGCGCTCACATTGATTTCGATATTCCTCTGGGTGATCCCGGTAAAAGGTCAAGAAATCAGTGTACAAGGCTTTCGGGACCTCCTGAATTTTGCAAAAAGCAACTCGGCTGAAAGGCAAATTTGGGAACTGGAACTTCTCCAAGCAGAAAACACACAAAGGCAGTCCAAATCAGAGCTCTTGCCCAGCTTGAGAGCATATGGCACTTGGGACAACTACCTAGAACTTCCCGTTCAACTCCTGCCATCAGAAGCCGTGGGGGGTGAACCGGGCACATTCACGGAAATACGATTTGGAACCCAATACCAAATCAACTTGGGATTGGAAGCCACTATGCCGCTAATCAATCTCGAGTTATGGAACCGGCTAAAAACCGAGAGACTTCAGTTTGAGCTGACTCAACTGGACATTTCAAGTCAGGAACAAGCTTGGATAGAGCAATTGGCAAGATCCTACTACTTATTGCTGCTTCATCAGGAAAGCTTGGATTTGGCAAGCGCCAGATTCGCGATTTCAGATTCCATTTTTCAGATAGCCAAGTTGAAATTTGAATTCGGAGAATTGGAGCCATTACCATATCATCGGCTGGAAGCTTCAGCACTCTCGGCAAAAAACCAGGTTCATATTCAAGAAAAACAGGTCAAAACCACGATGAATTCGATTATCCGCCTCAGTGGCGGAGATCAGGGTACTACACTTATTTTTCTGGACAGACTAGCTATTCCTTCCCAAACTGATCAGGAAGTAGATTATGAATTAGAGCAGCTTCCAGAATATAAGAAAGCGCAGCTGCAGGTTAACTTAAACGAACAAGTCCTCAGGCAAACCCGAAGCAGCTATTTCCCCACCCTGTCTGCCTCAGGTAGATTCTCTCAGCAGACACTGGCCAATCAATTCAATCTATCGGATGCCTCTTCCTTTGAAGTGGGTATCTGGGGACTAAGTTTGGAATGGAACCTTTTCCAAGGTGGACGCCAGCGCCTTAAATCCAAAAGTGCTGCTCTTGACCTTCAAATTTCACAAAAGCAACTGGAGGTAACAGGCCAGTCGATGATGCAGGAAAAACTGGATCTGGAAGCAGATCTTATTCAAAATCAAGCTCTTATTACTGGATTCAAACCCTTGCTTTCAGTCTACGAAGCCAATTACCGACTGGCAGGCATCCAATGGATCGAAGGATTGATACCCGTTGATGAATTGCTTCAGGTAGAAAACGAATGGATAAGTCAACAGCTAGACTACTTGATTGCATTGTCTGATCTCAGTACTTCTCTGGCTTTGGTTGCAATTCGAAACCACTCCATTTCTCAAAATCAATGAATCAAAAATCCATGAAAAAAATAAATCAATTACTCGGGTCAACTTTACTAGCTGGCATTCTCTCCTGCTCCTCCCCAGAAACCCTTCAACCTGAAACCAAATCTGTGATGGAAGCTGTATATGCATCAGGATTCTTGGAGGCTATTGGCCAAGTTGAATTGAGAGCTCAAACAGAAGGAGTGTTACAGAACAAATTCGGAATTGATGGTGAAAAAGTAGAAAACGGACAAGTCCTCTTCACCATCTCCGGCTTAGCCTTGGACAGCAGGCTACAGGCAGCTCAACTTAAATTTGACTTAGCGAAAAGCAACATTGACCCTTCCAGTCCTATGATGGAAGAAATGGTACAGGGGATTAAAATTGCTGAAGAGCAGTATCGAGCCGACTCACTGAAATGGCTTCGGCAATCCCAGCTATATGAACAAAAGGCTGTTTCTCTTTCCCAATATGAATCCGCAAAAACTGCCTTTGAAAGCTCCAAGCAAAGTTTTAAGAGAAGTCAAAGTCAATTGGAAAGCAAAAGAGAGCAAGTCCTGCTGGACTTGGAATCTGCCCGCAAAGACCTGCTCCAGCTTCAGGATGAATTGGCCTTTCACCAGATCCGAAGTGACCGAGACGGCATCCTGTTCCAATCCTTGGCTGAGATTGGAGAATTTATCAAAAAGGGAGATGTCTTGGCCACGCTTGGTTCTTCCGAGGGCTATATCGGCAACCTTAAAATCGACGAACAGGACATCGGCAAAATCAGTCTCGGGCAGAAAGTCCTACTGGAAATGGATGCATTTCCGGGAAAAACATTTCAGGCAGAGCTCGCAAAAATATATTCCAAAGTAGATCCCGCAGATCAAATGCTCCGGGTGGATGTCCACCTGAAGGATTCCTTACCCAAGCGATTGACCGGCTTGGCTCTGGAGGCGAATATTCTGATTCGGGAAAAAAGTGATGCCCTGGTCATTCCGGCAGGATTGCTGTTGCCCGGAGACAGTGTGGTCATTTTCAAAGATGGAAAAGTCCAGAAAACAAAAGTAAGCCCGGGCATCCGAACCTTGAGCGAGGTGGAAATCCTAGAAGGCTTAAGCAACCAGTCAGCACTCATCAAACCATGAAGGTAATTCTCAGAATAGCCAAAACTCACTTGCTCTCCAAGCCAAAACAGACTTTAGTAGCCATGTTGGGAGTCACTTTTGGCATAGGCATGTTTATCATGATGATCAGCCTCATGACCGGGTTAAACAACTTCACCGAAGATTTGACCAAAATAGCTTCGGCTGATATCCGGATGTATAAGGATGTGACTGAACCTAGATTGACGATTCTGGACCGGATTCATCCTTCTGGGCTAAATCAGGTACACAGTGTAAAGCCCAAAAATGAATCGGACAAAATCAGAAATGCGCTTCAGATTGCAGAAGAACTCAGAAAGGACCCGGAAATAGTAGGAGTCGCTCCGAGATTAACCAGTCAGGTGTTTTACAATTTTGGACCCGTGAAGTTGAATGGATCGGTGGCCGGAGTAGACATCCTGGAAGAGGATAAGCTCTTTAATCTCAGCACAAAAATGAAAGCAGGTTCTCTCACAGCGCTCATGACCACTTCCAACGGTTTGATCATCGGGTCCGGATTGGCTAAAAAACTCTCTGCCCAAGTAGGTGACCTGCTCATCCTGACCACCCCACAGGGAGTCACCTATACGATGAAGGTGGTAGGAATCTTTCAGCTGGGATTGGGAGAAATAGACAACGTCAGGAGCTATTCCAACATCTCCACTGTACAAAAGCTACTGGGAAAAGATGCTGGATTCATCACAGATCTCAATATCAAAATCACCGATTACCGGGCTGCAAAGGCAAAAGCAGAGAAGATTCAGTCCACTTTTGGGGAAAAGGCAGAGGACTGGGAATCCGCCAATGCCACCCTGCTTGCTGGAGCGATCATCCGGGACATCATGACCTATTCAGTGTCCATCACCCTACTCATCGTGGCAGGATTTGGTATCTATAACATCCTGAACATGACCATTTACAGTAAAATGAAAGACATCGCCATTCTGAAGGCAACGGGTTTCGCCGCTAAAGATGTAACCGGAATCTTTCTGACTCAATCGCTGATCATCGGCTTGATTGGAAGCCTTTTGGGCTTGGTGGTTGGATTTGGATTTTCCCTGTTGTTGGCTCAGGTACCCTTTGATGGAGGAGATTTGCTTTCCCTGGACTCACTGCCTATCAACTTTGACCCAAAATACTATGTAATCGGAATTGTATTCGGGGTTTTAACCACCGCCCTTGCCGGCTGGATCCCCTCCAGAAAAGCCGGAAACATTGACCCAATTGAAATCATAAGAGGCATCTAATCATGAAAGACATCCTATTACACACTCAGGGGATTACCAAGTATTTTCATGACCCCAACACCTTTCAAGTTTTAAAGGAAATTGATTTGGAGGTAAAGAAAGGCGAGTTTCTCAGCCTGGTCGGAAAATCGGGCAGCGGTAAATCCACTTTGCTTTACCTTTTGAGCACTATGGACATGGATTTTGAGGGCAAACTCCAGATCAATGGGGAGGAACTGACGGGGAAATCTCCGGATTACCTGGCCCGGTTTCGCAATGAGCATATTGGTTTTGTTTTCCAGTTTCACTTTCTGCTTCCGGAGTTTACCGCACTTGAAAATGTGATGATCCCGGCGATGAAGTTGGGGAAATACCCCGAATCCAAGATCAAAAACAAAGCAATGGAAAAACTTGATCTGCTGGGAATTGCAGATCAGGCCACGAAGGTATCTTCCAAACTCTCCGGTGGTCAGCAGCAGCGGGTGGCCATCGCCAGAGCACTGATCAATGAGCCGCTGATTCTGATGGGAGATGAACCTACGGGAAACTTAGACTCGGTGAATTCCAGAATAGTTTTCGATATCTTTAAAGGCCTGACTCGGGACTTGGGACAAACGATCATTGCAGTCACCCACGATGAGGATTTTGCTTCCAAAACCGACCGTATAATCGAAATGAAAGATGGAAAAGTCACGAACTGAATCCGGATTTTGGAAAAGTTTTCAATCCGGAAAGCCCAGTCTCAGCCAGGCATTTATCCGAGGATTCAACCAGAGTATCGCATGCCTGGATCAACTGGAAAAGGAGCAGAAAAAGTCGCTAAAACTAGCCTTCCATGAATTTGAGAAAGAGCTTCGCTATTGAATACAGTGTGATCGTGGTCGTCACCTTAGTCAGTGGGCTGATCCGATATTCTATTTGGGACAAACTTGAAGTAGTGGGCCCTTTTCCGGCGGAGACGATTTTTTTCACTTTCATTTTTCTGGCATTTACCTGGGAATTTTTCAGGGGAATGAATGGCTACCTGAATAAGATTCTACCCTTTTCCGGACGCTTCCTTCTCAGGTTAAACACCCAGCTGATTTTGGGTGTGATCTACATGGTGATAGTGAACAGACTGCTATTCTCCATCGCAGGAAAATACATGGAAGGTTCCATGACCCTCATGTTTAGCATGTCTTCTTATGCGGTGTTTATCATCTTGTCTTTTTTAATCAATAGTATTTTTGTCGGTAAGCACTTCTTTGATGAATGGAAGAAAAGCATCCTTCGGGCAGAGCGATTGGAGAAAGAAAAAACCCAGGTTCAGTTTGATAATTTAAAAAACCAACTCAACCCTCATTTTCTATTCAACTCTTTAAGCTCATTGCACAGTCTCATTTTTGACAACCCGACCCTTGCCTCAGACTTTGTCAACAATTTGTCAAAAGTGTATCGTTATGTGCTTAAAAATGAAAACCAATCCTTCGTCCCGATCCGGGAAGAACTGGACTTTATCGGGCATTTCATTTTTTTGTTAAAGACCAGATTTGGCGAAGCGATTGAAATAAGCATCCAGATCGATCCGGAGATTCTGGATCAGGGTATTGCTCCGGTCAGCCTCCAGATTGCTTTGGAAAATTGCATCAAGCACAATGCGATTGATTCTGACCAACCATTGAGAATCGAAATTTTTTCGGACGAACACTATCTGCATGTAAGAAACTCCAGAAATCCAAAAATTCTGGTGGCCGAATCCAATAAACTAGGTCTTCCCAATCTGAAGAAACTTTACGGCTATTTGACCCAACTTCCGATAAAAATAATTCAGGATGATACGTTCTATGTTGTATCGTTTCCGCTGATTTCAAGGTATTAGTGAAAAATATATGAATGGCTATTTTCAAATCGATCGACCCAAAATCCTAATTCTGGAAGACGAACCTTTGGTTGCGGATGGCCTATGTAAGCATATCCGGGATTTGATTCCAGATGCAGAAATTGTCGAGGTATTACCAAGTGTAAAAAGGGCAATCAGCTGGTTTGAAAAGTCCGCAGCTCCTGATCTGATTTTTGCCGATATCCAATTAGCCGACGGAATCAGCTTTGATGTATTCAAGCGCTTTGAACCGTCATGTCCGGTAATATTCACTACCGCATTTGATCAGTATGCCATTCGAGCCTTTGAAGTCAACAGCGTGGATTTCCTTCTAAAACCCATCGAAAAAACAGAATTAAAAATAGCATTTGAAAAACTGCGGAAACGACGTGAAGTATTTGGACTTCCTGATTTCAGGAATGCCCTTGAAAGATTGAATTCAGGAAAAATCTATCTGGAAAGGTTACTTGTAAGCCATCAAAATAGTTTGATTCCTGTAGGAATAGACGAAATATCAGGATTCCACAAAGCAGAATTAATCTTTCTCATTCACCGGGACGGAAGGCGATTCATTACCGATTTCCAGACCATGGAAGACCTCGAAACCAAATTGGATCCCGCCATTTTTTTTCGGGCAAACCGACAGTTCATCATTCGGATAGATGAAATCAAGCAGATCAAAACGACGCACAAAGGGCTGGAAGTCCACCTAAAAACCAGCCAGATTTCTGCAGTAGAAGTCAGTCGGGAACGAAGTCCTCTATTTAAACGGTGGTTGCTAGGCGGGCATTGATTGGCAGGCAAACCCAAAAGACTCCAAAGAAGTATCAATCAGCAAGTAATCATGCTTGCATTCAGATCCTCCAAAGTTTTAACACCTGTCTTTCCTTTCCTATCTAGACAAATATGAGGTAAAACAAAAGCCCAGGATTTGACGGGGCCTCAGTTGTCTATGGAATGAAACTGTATTCTTCATTTTTCAAATAGGAAAGACATTGAAAAAAAGATGGCAAGTTTTGGCACTTCTGATTAGAAACAGCTTAAGTAAGCTTCCAGAAACTGCCGGAAAATCCAAACAGTAATTCGAAATCAGGTTTCACCTCCTCATAAATGTGATTAAAAATGTAGCCCTCCCTCCACAATTTGAGCTGCCTTGTCCACAAACAATTTTTCCTATAGATCTGATAAAAAAATGCAATGAGATTAAATAACCTCTTGGCAGGATTCAATCGTAGGATTCAAAGGATTGCTTATCCTAACCCTTTTTTTGGCATTTACTTTTCAAGTATAAGCACAAAAAATCCAGTGGTAAGATGATCGATGTAATACTTATTATTTTGATAGCAATTTTAGTTTCATTTATTCTTGTCGCCTTGATAATGGAAATGAAAAGGCGCGGCAGAAGAAAGAGACGGAGAAAAAACAGGAGCACAAAAATGCACCACTAAGTACCCTATTCAACTTTTCGAATAAACTTCATTTCGGAAAAATTTCAGCTAGTGAACACTGACAGGTTTTCTGAAAAGTAACCAGCATACAATTCCGGACGAAGACTCGGAAAAAACAAAAATCAACTTACCATCGAAAGTAGTTTTGAACAAATTCCCTACTCGTTTTAGCTTTTTTACTTTTTACACAATCACCCAATAAAAGGCTATTCATGCCTCAAAATGGGATAAGATCACCACATCAATTGGCAGCATAGTGGTCTCATTTCCTGATTTCAGGCTGAATATCCACTGGCACATAACTGGCAGTATTCTTTTGATAGTTTATTATTCATTTAACCCACAATACCATGAATACTATTAGTTCTCAAATTAGCTGTTCCACAGTCTTTTCTAGCACTGTCAGAACGTCAAGGGATGAATCGGTTGGCAAGATCAAAGAATTTATGATCAACACCCAGACCGGTCAAATTGACTATGTGGTCCTTAAAGTGGACGAAGGATTCTTAAATCTAGGATCAAAACTTCTTGCCTTGCCATTTGAATCTTTTGAATTCAGCACCGCAGAAAATGACCTCGTAATTGTAAAGGAAACGAAAGAGACTCTGGAAAATGCTCCTGGTTTTGACAGCGAAAACTGGCCTACAGGTCCTCAACCCGAGTTTCTTCCCAGGATGCGATCCTATTTTAGTGAAGAGCCCCGCAGCTTGTATGGCCGATACAACAATCAAAACAAATCTTTCTATAACAAAGACGAAGTGTTTGACTCGACCAATGACAAAAACAAGGAATACATTAGCAATGCCCGTTCGGGAATCACCGGAGACATGGAAGAAGGAAACGATAGCCAAAACTCTGAATCAAGAATCTGGTAAAAAAAATCGAAGTTTTTCCTTTCAGCAAAGCTGTAATTGAAAGAAAATATGAGGCTGGTTTTGTTTAAAGGGCCCGGTAAAAACCGGGCCTTTTTTCTTTTTACTTTAATTAGCTAAGAAAAGATCATTCCCTGATTCTTGCCCGTGAATCTGGTTTTATCCAGCTCCTTGACTTTCAAGACGGATTAAACTTTGAGATTTTAAAACCTCTTTTTCACTTGATTCACTAACTTTTCTGTCCATTTTTTTATTGGCCCTGGCATATCGTCCTTGTTGTTATCCTCGCCTCCCAAGAGATACCCTATAGGCTCCAGTGGCTTTACCGCATCGCAAATCACCTTGATGATGGCTGTAAAGGGAATACTCAAGACCATTCCAGCCACACCCCAAATCATCCCTCCTGCCACCACGACAAGAACCGTCATCAAGGGATTGAGATTGACTTTATCCCCTACAACATACGGTTCCAACAAATAGCTCTCGACAAACTGGGCAATACTGTAGGTAACCGCTACGATAATGAGGGAATTGAGATCTCCTCCACCAACCAGTGTGAAGGTGATCGAGAGCACAAAACCGGTCATCACCCCGAGATATGGGATCAATGAAAACAAGGCTGCCATTAAACTGATGATGATGGCATTTTCCACTCCTGCTATGCTTAATCCAATCGAATAAATAATGGCCAAAAAGGTAATAAGCAAAAATTTCCCTCCTAAAAAGCTTAGCACCAAACCCATCGATTTATTGAAAATTTGCTCCACCTCATCTCTTTTTGACTCTTCAAAAAATAACAAAACAGCCGTCCTAACCTTATGCCTGAATGAAATCAGAAAAAACAGATAGACGAAAGTGAGTAGCGAATTGCCAAAAAAACCAAAAACATTCATGGCAACGGGAGCTACCTTACCAGCTATGTCGAAGTTAGAAGAGGAAGGATTATTCTGATTCGCTTGGTCCTCCTTTGCCTTTTCACCCGAATCCTCCTGCAAAAATCCGGGCAGGTGACGTTCTAAATCATAACCGGTTTTTTCCTCCAGTTTACTGAGAGTAGTTTCAATTTTTGGCTTAATCTCATTTTTGATTTCAGGCCATTGTTCGGATAAATTCTGCCCTTGAGCCGCAAGCAGAAAGAAGAATGTGAGATAGGCCAGCATCGCAAGTACCACACACGAGATCGATGCAAGACCTGAAGAGAACCCTTTATTTTCAAGTTTACGGGCTAATGGAATTAACAGAAGTGCCAACACGATTGCAAAGGACAGCGGAATAAAAAATGAAGCTCCAAGAACCATCCCTTTTATTCCAGAAAATAAAAGGAAAAGAACCAATGCGAAAATAGTTAGGATACTTTTGTTTTTAGTATTCATCAGTGATAGTAAGGTTTACTGTTTTGGTAATCAATAAATCAGAGCGGGTCCAAATTCAACTTTCTGTCTTCCCCATATAGCTCTTTTTATGGGCTGGACGATGAAATGAATAATTCTTATCCTGTTCGAGATAAGCTAAAAAAATCGTTTTAAAGTAAAATCAGGAAGCTTCTCCAATAAAAATTTAACCACATTGATCACTTGAATTCAATTCAAATCAGGTTGTGCCATGCCAGATTTAAAGATCATCAAATGGACATGTCGAGATAGATTTTTTCATTTTGCTCTGAATTTTCCAAGTAGGTAAAGGCCTCCTCAAGAGCTCGAAATGGATACACTTTAGTGAGCAACTTAAACGGATTCAGATTCCCTTCCAGAATAGCAGCAGTTGCCATAATCATACCTTTCTTTATATTTTCTTCAGAAACTTCGTGCGCGTTGATGATATCGAGTGATTTATTGTAGCAGGATTGCAAATCAATCTGTCTGATCCCTCCTAGATGATATCCTGCTAGAATGACTTTGCCGTATGGAGCAGCCAGACTCGTTGCCAAGTTAAGTGTGCTTTGTTTTCCAGAACATTCAATCACCCTCGTAAAAAAATCGGTTCCGTTCAGCAGCTTTGAGTCTTGATTGATTCCATCCAGATCTTCGGCAAAGACACAATGGGGGGTGTATTCTGATGCTTCCTTGATATAAGCTTGACTGGATGAAACTACCAGTACTTGTGTCCCCTCATCGAGGCAAAGCTGAAGCACTCCCCTTGCAATCAAATCTTGACCAATGATCGCAACAGAATCCTCTTGATTGATTTCTGCGCGCTGAAAGACATTTAAAATACTTCCGAAAGCCTGTCCGGGAAAAGGTTGATTTTTCAATTCATCAGGCAGGGCAAGCAGTTGGGATTCTTCGACCACTGCATATTCTGCGAAAGTCAGGTCATTGACAAAAGTTACCTGATTCCCAACCTTGAAATACGATACTTTTGATCCGATTTCTACAATTTCTCCCCAGCCTTCGTGTCCCGGCCTTCCTGGTTGTAGCGGATAGTGAACACGATCCTGCCCCAGCCAATACGGCAGATCTGAAACACACAACCCAGAACCTTGGATTCTAACCAATACCTGATACTTTTCCACACATGGTTTTTTCAAGGCCACAAACTGTAATTTTTTGGGACTGATCAACTGAGCGGCAAAATATTCCTCAGGGCTTGTCTTTTGTTCAGAAATAGTTGGTGCTGTAGGCGATTGTTGCATAAGGTACTTGGAAGAAGTATAATATGGATTCCAATAAGTATACCTCAAACCAAAAGCTTTGAATCAAAAGAATTAGGCTGAATCCTACCTAGATTACCCTTGACCGAATGAAAAATAAGTCTCGGATTGAGGTCATTAAGCAACAAACCCAAAAAGCCAACCGGGGAGCACTTTGCTATCATTTTCCCTTCAGCGAAAGACTTCAATGAAGAAAAGGGAGGAATTCTTTTCTGGAAAAAAGAGAGTCAAGTCTGTTAGGGTTCGATTGCAGGGATATTTTCTATAGTCTAAAATTTCAGTCTGAGAAGAAACCGAAAAATGGGTAGTTTGTCAATGTCAATTATTCTTGGAAACCAAGTTTATCGGATTGTGACGGTCGCCACGTGACATTTGAGGCATCAGATGACCATGAAAAACCTCATGGCTTTCACATGGCCGCTAACCTTACCCTTAATCCCATTTTATTCCAACTGCTAGCTTTACTCAACCTTTGTCCTCTGATGACTTTTTGCTTTTTCCCTTTGGATCCTTCGCAGATTCTTCGGTCCAGTTGGGCTCGTCCTCGATAAATTCCTCCTGAGGACTTTCATTCCTCTTTTCTCTCTGTTGATCAATGTGGCTATTTTCTCTGCCGTCAGGAAAGTTGGACTGGCTTCTTTTACGAATTTCTTCACTTTTCTGATCCTTCCGCTCTCTCATTAGGAATAGGGGAAATTTGCAACCTGAATTAGGATTGAGCGACTGAAACCAATATGAGAAGATCATCTTGGTCGCTCCAGTGGGTACTAAAGTGGGATTTGTCATGGTTTCGATGGGTTTAAAGCTTGGACACAGCGATTACATCTCTTCCAGTTCTTCTACTGGAACTCGACGAATAAAATCATCATAATATTCATTGTCCTGACCCGAATAAGGACCGAAAGCATTGATTAGATAGCCTTTGGTTCCATCGCTGGCTTGAATGGCAAAAATCACCGACATGTCAGCTGGATCCGACTCTCCTTCAAAACGATAAACTTTTACGATTTTAAGTTCCTCAGCAGGATAAGCCATTCCGCTACCACCAAACTGGGCTCCGCCACTGCCAACACTGATTTCCTGACCGTAGCCTTTTTCTTCTAATGATCCTACAACTTTGGAATACGGGGTCATTGATTTTGATGTGCTCATGTGAAATGTAATTTATGTGGATAAACTATTAAATTATTTCTGTCGCTTTATTGAATTAGTTCTAGTGCCAAAAACAAATCCGGATTGAAGTCAAATTGCATATTCACAATTGAGTTCTTGTCACATCTACCGGACTTTACTATCGCCTTGCTATACATCATTCTGATTTTTCAATCCATTGGCGATTACTTCTTTCTATCGGTAGTGTTTGCTAATGAACACGTTTGACCAACAATTTGGCAGCTATACTAGATGACGCTGCAAATACTCCTCCGAATGATGATTCGGCCTGAAAAGCATGGCATACCTGTACAAAAAGTGAAAAGGAGCCGAATTGAAAAAGTAGAAAAAATAGGCTCAGATGAATCCATAGCCCTAAAGTTCTCCGGCCTATTAAGATCCTCCAGTTTAGATTCGTTTTTTTGAATACTACACCAGCACTCCGCTGGATTTTTCCGGTGTAACGCTATTTACCCAGAGTGTATCCACATGAAACCAACCAGCTTAACGCTAGACGCCTAAAACAGACTCTTATACCTATCAGGATAGGATTTTGCCTTTGGTCTGAGTATTGGACTACATCTGTCCTATCCGAAGGGGAATTCTTTGCCTGTGCTGAAAAAATGGGTGGACCAAAGATCTATTCAGCAGATGACAACTTTGGGTTTAATGGAAAAACCTAAAGCCTTTTTCCATAAAAAGCAGCTTGGAACCTTCTTTTATCCCCCATCGAATCCCAAATACAATGATTTGAATTTCAATCAATAACAACCCAAAACCAATACAAACTCACCACTATGGATACCCCAAACAAAAAAGAAAACGAGAAAACACGTCAGTTGTCAGAGGAAAGTACCTATTCCAAAGGCGAGTTCATGACCAGTAATCAAGGAGTCAGAATAGTCGATGATCAGAATTCCCTGAAGGCCGGTCCAAGGGGCGGCACCTTAATGGATGATTTCCATTTTCGGGAAAAAATGACCCATTTTGACCATGAACGGATACCGGAGCGAGTAGTCCATGCACGGGGAAGTGGAGCGCATGGTCATTTTGAGTTGATCGAATCGATGGCTGAATTTACTACGGCTTCCTTTCTTCAGGAACCCGGTACAAGTGTTCCGGTATTTGTCCGATTCAGTACTGTCGGTGGTTCAAAAGGATCAACCGACTTGGCGCGAGATGTCAGGGGATTCTCCACTAAGTTCTATACACAGGAAGGAAATTATGATTTGGTTGGGAATAACATCCCGGTGTTTTTCATTCAGGATGCGATGAAATTTCCGGATTTGGTCCACTCACTGAAGCCCGAGTCAGATAATGGAATTCCACAGGCAAGTTCAGCTCATGATACTTTTTGGGACTTGATTTCACTTATGCCCGAGAGTATGCACATGATTATGTGGTTGATGAGTGATCGGGCTTTGCCAAGAAGTTACCGGATGATGGAAGGTTTCGGGGTACATACCTTCCGATTTATTAATAAGGATGGCAAATCAACTTTTGTCAAGTTTCATTGGAAGCCCGTATTGGGTGCGCATTCGGTCGCCTGGGATGAAGCACAAAAAATATCGGGCAAAGATTCTGACTTCCATCGACGAGACCTGTGGAATGCCATAGAAGATGGAAACTATCCTGAGTTTCACCTGGGAGTTCAGCTCGTGCCCGAAGAGGACGAACACAAATTCGATTTTGACTTGCTGGATCCTACCAAACTGATTCCTGAAGAAGAAGTCCCAGTCAAAATTATTGGCAAAATGACTTTGACTGAAAACCCCAAAAACTTCTTTGCCGAAACAGAG
Organism: Algoriphagus litoralis; assembly: GCF_003259255.1. GTDB lineage: Bacteria > Bacteroidota > Bacteroidia > Cytophagales > Cyclobacteriaceae > Algoriphagus > Algoriphagus litoralis. Next base: position 72,898 of record NZ_QGOL01000009.1, on the reverse strand, counting down.
CAGGTTGCTTTTCATCCCGGACATTTAGTTCCTGGTATTGATTTTACCAATGATCCCCTACTCCAAGGCAGGCTGTTTTCCTATACTGACACCCAGTTAATCCGATTGGGTGGACCAAACTTCCATGAAATCCCAATCAATCAGCCTGTAATTCCGATTCACAACAATCAGCGGGATGGATTCTCAAGAAGACAGATACCTATGGGAAAAGGGGGCTACCATCCAAATACCATGGCTGCTGGATGTCCATTCCAAGCTGGTCAGCAAAACGGTGGATTTACCCATTATGCTGAACGCATAGATGCTCATAAAGTCCGGGAAAGAAGCCCCAGTTTTAGAGACCATTTCAGTCAGGCCAAACTGTTTTACAACAGTCAATCTGAATATGAAAAGGGTCACATACTTGCTGCATTCTTGTTTGAATTAGGAAAAGTGACCTATTTGGAAATCCGGGAACGCATCACAGGGCTACTCCTGAAAGTGGATAAGGAATTGGCTGAAAAAGTGGCAGAGGGCTTGGGAATGCCTCATATCCCGGAGCCGGAATACCCATTGAATCATAGTTTCCCGGCGGATGCAGACCCGGCGGATTACCAACCCAAATCACCAAAATCAAATTCAAAATCGGTGAAATTCTCCCCAGCCCTGAGTATGAAACCTATGGACCAGAATCCTATTACCAGCAGAAAAATTGCGCTGTTGGTCTCAAATGGATTTGATCAAACTGCTTTGGACAACTTCAAAAAAGCGGTCATGGAAAAAGGCGGAAAACCTGTCCTGATTTCTTCCCGGCAGGGAGATATTTCTGATACCAATGGAGGAAAAGTCCGAGTAAATGAGACTTTTAAAACCTCCTCTTCCGTGCTATTCGACGCAGTATATGTGCTAGGTGGCGAGGATTCCGAGTATACTCAAGCCGCCATTTCCGAGGAGATTGAGTTTATTGAAGAGGCGTTCAAACACTGCAAACCTATTGGCTTTTCAAAGAAAGGAACTGAGTTGTTTGCCTCAAGTCGGATTGGAGTAACTATCAAAGAAAATGCTGGTCCACATGCCACATTTAGTGACTTGGGGGTGTTTACTGATTCCAATCCTTTGGAATTCATCAAAGCGCTTGGCAAACATCGATTTTGGGAAAGGGAAGCCATGGGATTAGTCTAGTGACAGTAAGACGAACCAGATGATTAAAAATTACAGAACCACACCTTCATTTACTGAAGGTGTGTTTTTTTTAAAGACTCAAAAAAAATAGCCTTCATCCGGATACAGATGAAGGCTATAATATATTGACCTTTAATTGATTAAAATCACTTACTGCATTTATCCATTGACCACTTTTCCCCCGTTGGGATGCAGTACTTGTCCAGTCATATACCTTGAGGCTTCGGTTGCCAGAAAAAGGTAGGAAGGGGCTATCTCATTGGGATGCCCTGCCCTACCCAACGGGACGTCTGAGCCAAATTCAGCTACCTTTTTGGCGGAAAATGATGCAGGAATCAGCGGAGTCCAAACCGGACCCGGTGCCACAGCATTTACACGGATTCCCTTTTCAGCCAGATTTATAGCTAATGATCGCGTGAATGCGACAATTGCTCCTTTCGTTGTGGCATAATCCATCAGCGAATCATGCCCCTTGTAAGCGGTGACCGAAGTGGTATTTATTATTGTTGAACCTGATTTCAGATGAGGCAAGGCAAATTGAGTCAGGTAGAAAAACGAGAAAATATTGACTGAAAATGTATGAAGCAATTGCTCTTGAGAGATTTCAGTTAAATCCTCTTGTTCAAATTGGACCGCAGCATTATTGACCACAATATCTATCCCACCAAATTTTGAAACAGTGGTGTCGATAATCGAACCGCAATGTTCTTTATTGCCCACATCGCCTTTGATCAGAAGACATTCAACTCCATATTCTTCAGCAACTCTTTTTGTTTCGCTTGCATCTCTATCTTCCTCCAAATAGGAAACCACCACATTCGCTCCCTCTTGTGCAAATAGCACCGCTACCGCCCTTCCTATTCCACTGTCACCTCCTGTGATAACCGCCGTTTTTCCACGCAATTGGGTACCTGTAGCCGATTGTATGGGCGAATATTCCGGGAGAGGGTTCATCTTATGTTCTTTTCCAGGTTGTACATCCTGTTTTTGAGCTGGATTTTGATCGCTTTTTTTTGAATCTGTCATGATGTTTAAAAGATTAAATTGAAAATAATAGGGCGCGTGGGCAGAGCTAACTCGGTGCCCATTCCCTTACGCACGGACAAGTTAGAGAAGGCAACACCCAGTCCCCTTACATCATTTCGCTTGTCAGTTGCAACATACGCACCTCAATTCCAGCTCTTTAATTCTTTGAACTAAACTCCTGAATTCCTTAAGGATTTCATACCTTATTTCTGAGTCAATCGGGAAACAGATCGGGGCAAGATGACCACGAATAAGGAAGCAGGTCAGGCTTTATTCAAAATCCCAAGAGTGATTTTCAATCCCAAAAACTTGCTCGTTACGCAATATCAGAGAAAAGAACTTTTTCGGAAAAAAAGCTGAGATCAGGTGTTTACAGGGTGTCAAAGCATATTTTCCAATAATTACCACTTCGTGGTTTTTTGACTTCTGGCATACAGCATTGCTGTGAACTCCGTGAAATACAGCCCCTTTCATTGAATGGTACAGGCCTTGTAAATAATACTGCACTGACTTCTAGACGATTCATCTGAAACATCCGCCTTCTTTTAAAATGGCTTCATTTCAGATTAAAGACTTTCCATCCTATGACCCAATCAAGAACCCTAGCAACCCTGAAATTCAATTTCTTTTTTGCAACAGCGATTTTACAGTCGGTTTCAGCCATTTACCTCATAAGGGAGTCCACGATCCAAAAAAATCGCTTTCTGAGTTTACCTGCTTATGTACTGTTGTTCCAAAGCGGAAAAAATATTCTGAAGTTAATCCAAGAATCCAGCGAATTGCGCCACTTGGAAAAAGAACAAAAACCCGCAAAGATTTCTGTATTAAAGGAGATTTCTCAGTTTTAAGGAAGACAAGAAAGCAGATTTTACCAGATTAAAAGACCATGGTTCCCGTCGAACTCCTTCATTACCCATCACACCCACACTTATGACGACTTTAGTAAAATATGGAACTATCTAATTTCTTAACTACGGTCCTCGCCGGCATTCTGGGAACTGTTGCCATGACACTGGTCATGTATGGCTATTCATTAATCAGCCAACAAAACACCAGAGTAATGGCAATTCTGGGCAGCATGGTAACAGGCAGCCCAACTGTTCCCAATGACAAGTGGAAGAGAAATCTTGCCGGGACGGTAGGACACTTCGGGATCGGTATCATTTTCTCCTTGTCATACTTCCTGCTGTGGAACTGGGGCTTCTTCGCTATCGAGATTGGAGATTCACTTTGGATTGGTTTGATTAGCGGGGTGATCGCAGTGATCGTATGGGGTAGTTATTTCCACTTGCACCATAATCCGCCAAAGGTTGATTTATTCCACTTTTTCATCGCACTATTAATCGCTCACGTAGTGTTTGGCTTGGTCACCGTGAATCTTTATTCATATCTGGCTCAGCCCTCAGAGTTTTGGTTTGAATTTCGACAGCGGATAAATGCCATGAACTAATTAAAAATCACCACTCATCCGATTCGATTATTAAACTTCTAAGAATTAAAATCAAAAATCGCTACTGAAAAACAGAATCAAAATCATCCTTCTACAGTTCATTTTCATGGAATTAGCCATTGTTTTATATCATTTAATCTGCGAATGATACAACATTTGTATGCATTTGATGTAATGGGAATCTATTTCATATAGCTAGGTTTGAGAAATCAATTTTGTGAATTGTCTCTCATTTTAAATCCACAGCACCATGAAACGTATTTTAGTAGCTGATAATCAACTTTCCCATCGTGATCTTCTTCAGCGGTTTCTCAGCAAAAACAATTTTACCGTAGAGACAGCCGCGACCTGCTCTCATGCCATTGAGCTTTTAAACTCGAAGAAATTTGACATCATCATCAGTGAGTACCTGTTACCAGATATGGAGGGTACTGCCTTTTTTGAAAAATGTAGGCTTCTTGCACCTGAGGTCCAATTCATTTTTATGTCTCGGGAAGTCAACCTTAAATGTGCCATTAATCTCATCCGAAAAGGGGTCCATCAGTTTTTGGAAAAACCGCTCAATCCCGATGAACTGCTGGAAATCATCCAATCCTGTGAAAATTCCAGTGAGTTGGTTCAGCAGAATAGTGATTTCAAGTCGCCTTCCCCTACTCCAAAACCAACCGCATACCAGAATCCAGACATCGTCTATGGAAACAGTAAAAAAGCGAAATGGATGATAAAACAGGCCCAAAAGGTAGGCAACACCAATTTCACCGTCTTGATAGAAGGAGAAACAGGTACTGGAAAAGAATCCCTTGCCCGGCTGATCCATCAGGAAAGTCCCCGAAAAGAAAAACCATTTGTAGCAGTGGATTGTGGGAGCCTAAGCAGAGAAATCGCCGGTAGCGAACTATTTGGGCATGAAAAAGGTGCCTTCACCGGAGCACTAAACTCGAAAACAGGTTTTTTTGAACAGGCAGAAGGCGGAACAATCTTTTTGGATGAAATAGCTAATCTGCCTATGGAAATCCAGATCTCTTTGCTTCGGGCCCTTCAGGAAAAAGTCATTCGAAAAGTCGGCGGATCCAAGGAAATCCCGATCGATGTAAGAATTATTGCAGCGACAAACGAGGATCTACTTGAAAAATCTCAGGAATATGGGTTCAGAGAAGATTTGCTTTTCCGGCTCAATGAGTTTGTGCTGAAAGTGCCGGCACTTCGCGAGCGGATGGATGATTTCCCCTTGTTTGTGGAGTTCTTTCTGGAACAGACAGCTAAAGAACTAAATCAACCCAAACCTAAATTAGGTGAAGGTGTGATGGAATATTTTACGCAGTATTTCTGGCCGGGAAATATCAGGGAACTCCGAAATGTAATCAGAAGGTGTTGCCTATTTGTGAATCGAAGTATGGAAATCCAGGTAGATTCACTTCCTCATCGGATTCTGGTAAATAAATCGGAAGTTTTTGATTCCAATCCAAAAAACTATAACCGATCCATACCTCAGCCCCTTCGCAATCCAGAACCAGAAGATCTCAAGACTACAGCGGCCCGTGCCGAATCCCAGCGGATTTTAGAGGTTTTGAAAGATGTTCAATACAATAAAACGAAAGCGGCGGAAGTCCTGAACATCCACAGAAAAACGCTGTACTCAAAACTCAAACAAATCAATATGGCGTAATCCTAGCCTGAATTACTAGCAGCAAACCACACCTTCGCAAATCAACCTTGAAAAGGTGAGGACTCTGCTGAATCTAATTTCTTGAAAATCTTAAGTTCCTCCTCAATCATATGATTTAAAACCGACTGTGTTGCCAGCCCCAATTCTTTGGACATGGTCAGCAGCCAGAGATATTCACATTGGAAAAAACGGGAAAGTCCGACGATCAGACCTCTGAGTTCCATATCTGAGATTTCCCGTTTTTGTGAGGCGACAGTAGAATAATAGTCCAACATAAAACCGGTCAAGGGATTGCCTTTACCAGCTATCGGACTGTCTATCAGGAGAAATAATTCCTGAATTCTTTCTATCTGAGGACCTTTTGACCGATAGTACAGCATGATGGTCTCCTTAAGCGAATCAGATTTCGCCACTAAATGAAGCAATGCAAGAATATCCAGCACCTTATTTTCAGCAAAGTAGATTTCCTGGATTTTCAATTCAAAAAGTTGAATCAATTGGTTCGTGGTGTAGGAACTTTCAAGACATATGCTGTAAGGCGTGTGGTTCATCACAAATTGAAATAGACTGATCAAAAGATTGGTTTCACCTTAAAACATTCCAAGAATTAGTCCACTTAACCGCCGGGAACAAAAACTTCAAACCGAATCAAAAAAACCCTTTGAACCATCCAGACAGCTATTCTTGAAAGATCAAACAAAGGAAAAGATGAAACCTGAAAACAGAGAACCCCACCTATGTCTCTATTTAGAAACGAGATGGGGCAGAAATGTACCAGCCTGATCGAAATAGAAACACTGCGGATCCCTGAAAACTTGAAAAATTAGATCCATAGATCCAAAACCTCCCGAGGTATATAAATTGAAACTCTTAACCCCTTACTCGACATGAAAAACCAAATCGACTTTACCATGAAATTTGCGACAATCCTCCTAACACTTCTGGTCCTTTTCTCCTGTAATCAAGAAAAGAAAGCCTTGTTAGAGAATGAAGACCAACCCCAAGTAAGTTCAACTCCCAAAACTTCCTCCCCCCAACCCGATTACAAAGAGCCTATCAGCACAAATAATGCGGTCAAGATTGGCCTCAATTCAAGCTCTGCTATCGATTGGGAGGCTTTTAAAAGTACCTTCCACAAGCCTGTGGATCTGATAGATTCAAAAGAGAATATGGCCATAGGACCCTGGATCAAAAGAGGAGAATACGACTATCAATGGGTCTATACTTTGGAAAACAACAATCTCTGGTTACAATCCTACGTCAAAAAAGAATCCTCTTCCGACGCGCTCGATTCTAATGTCACACCCCACTTACTCACACTTCAGAATGCCGACCAATTTGGATTAGGTTCCTTATGGAATGAAATGGTTGAGCGGGGATTGTTTCTTACAGATAGTCTGACTAATTAAAAAATGAAAATCAAAAATTAATGCTGTTGGATTTCAAATATGCTACTATTGGTCTTCACAAAGTTATTTACTTGTGAATAAAACTACATTTAAACCAGATAAATCAAACTGAGACCACCCAAGTAAATAATGATATAAATCTTCCAATGGGAAAAATTAAACTCACGCTTAAACGTTCGGATTCTCAGATATTTTTATCCTAAAAAATTCATAAATAAAAATACAGAATTATTTAGGATACCTAACACTAAACTGTGCTACAAAAAACTTATTTCAACAATTCAATAGTTTAATTTGACAAGGGAGATTAAAATTCACTCTTCATCTTGCTAAAAAAAATAAAATTAAATAAGGGAAAAGTTATCCGAAGATAACGATTCCCTTATTTACAAAATCATGATTAGTTATTTTCACCTTCAGAGCCTTGAGTTTTCACAATTTTATTATAGACACCAAACAGTAGAAAAGGTGCAGCCCATTGACCTACAAATAGTGCCAAATGATCTTTTCTCAAAATTTTCAGTGTCAAAGACACCCCCATGGAAGCTACAGCACTCCAGAGATATACATCAGATGGAATTTCCGACGTGGTGTTTTCGATTTTTTTCGCAGTTTCTCCTTCTTTTTTGCCTTGAGACATGATAGAATAGTTTAAGATTAGAATTAGTTTAAATGATGAAATCGAACAGACTTTTTAGGTTCTTATCGCATCGATACTAGATATAAAACAAGGTTCATACCCTAAATTTTCATTTTATGCAACAACCTTACATTTCCATCGAAATCATCCTTATCAGGCCTACAGATACATATTTTGAAACTAACATACAGAATAATGTAAATGAATTAGAAACATACTAGACCAAGCAGTAATGACTAAATGGATTAAAATTAAAAGTGTGGCAATATGTACCCATTTAGACTCCAAAATTCACACATAAAAAAAAGGAATTTATATCATTGGCAGCAGAAAACGTCATCCCGTTTTTGTCTAAAATTGAACTTTACTTGAAAAAAATTAATTTCTATATTGCTATTGGATTAACAAAAAAGAAAATCAACTAGCGGATAATCCATTTTTTTCTGAATCGAAAAACAATTTTATCAGGTAATCAAATGGACCAGTTAACCTGTGGCAAACTCTCAAACCGACTACACCATGATGCTTCTCTTCAACCACTCAAAAATCGTCAAAAAAGTCCTTCAGAAAGAGTTTAAAAGACTTGATATCCCATTTGAAGCTGTCAGTTCCTCTGAAATCAAACCGGTGGGCAATCCCTGCAAGGAAAAAATGAAAATCCTAAAAAAACGCCTCGCAGAATATGGCATCCAGGTAGTAGAAGATCCCAAAGAAAAACTGGTTGCCAAAATAAAAGAAGTGATTCACCAAATGGTCTACTCTGAAAACAACCTTCCCACTACAAAAAACTCTGTTCTACTTTCTGAAAAACTGGGATACAGCTACGGCTACCTCTCCACCATTTTTTCAGAATCCACACTGATATCCATAGAAAATTATATTATCCTCAAAAAGATTGAACTAGTCAAATTATACCTCCTGCGGAATGACGTCAGCATCACTGAAACTGCATTTAAACTCAATTACAGCAGTGTTGGTCACCTCTGCAATCAATTCAAAAAGAAGACAGGACTAACCCCTTCTGAATATCAATCCATTATGTCAAAAAGAATAGCTGCCTTTGTCTAATCCAGTTTTTAGAATTCTTCATGGCCAATCCACCCAGCAAAACCAGTAATCCACCTGTTAAAGTAATCTTGGCAGACGATGATCAAGACGATCAAATTCTGTTTCAAGATGCTATTGAAAGCCTAAACCTATCGATCGAATTAATCCCAATAAACCATGGCAAAGAACTGATTGAATACTTTGATAATCCCATGAATCCCATTCCGGATATCATATTTCTGGATCTGAATATGCCCTACCTGAGCGGTTTGGATTGTTTGCCAATTTTAAGAAAAATGGAAGCACTGAAAACTATTCCAATCGCGATCTACTCCACCTCCTCCTCTAAGCGGGATATGGAGGAATCACTGATCAGAGGGGCAAACATTTACATCAACAAACCGCATGATTTCTCCAAGCTCAAGCTTATCATCAAAAAAGTAATGGAAATCAATTGGCAGTACATGAATTCAGATTTTGACCCGGATACGTTTGTAATGAGTATTTAACAAACCATGATCATGAAAGACCCAAAAAGAACAAAGTTAATTCTCAGATTGTCCCTGATTGTGTCATTTTTGATCCTCACAGTGATTTTTGTGGTTACTTTAGAACAGTTTAGGTCTATTCCTGGCAGCCATGGACAGGTGGTCAATTCTTTTAAAATTCAAGACAAACTTCAACAGCTTTACATTTTGGTTTTGGAGGCAGAGAATGCGCAACACTCCTTTCTGCTGACCAAAAAAAATCCATATCTGATAAGCTATCAAGAAAAAAAGACTGCTACAAAACCAATTTTAGACTCTTTGGCTCAGGCCATTTTGCCTGAGAATCCTAAAAGAAAACATTTTCAAAAACTGGATTCTCTAATCACGTTGAATTTCAATTATTTAGATAAAAAACTTAGCAGTGATTCAACAAACAGCCAGGTCGAATTTCTCCTCGAGGAAATAGGCAGTGATACCTCGCTGATCGAAGAGATCAAAAAACTCAGCGATGGGCTGAAAAATACAGAAAACTACGAGACAGGGCTTCAACTACTCGAAAATCAACAAAAAAGCAGTATTCACTTATTTTATCTGCTGCTCGAAATCCTGTTTTCATTAGGTGTATTCACTACGGCGTACATCATTTTGGAGAAAAATCTAAAAAAACTTGAAGCAGCAAACAGAGATCTGGAAATTCAAAACACAATCTACAAGCAGGTCGAAAAAATCTCGAATGCAGGACATTGGTACTACAAAATGGGAGATGAAAAGCTACACTTTTCAATTAACTTTTTTGAACTGTTGGGCTACAAACATGATCAGGTTCAGCCTGATTTTAAAATGGCCATCAGACATATCCATAAGGCTGATCGCCCACTACTGATCAGCACACTCCGGAAAATTCTCGAAACTGAGGATACCTTCACCATTGAACTCAGACTTCTCCATCAGTCCGGGGTTTTCCGAACTTTCCGAATGATGGTCTGTCTGATGAATAATGAGTTTTTTCAAAAAATTGCCATCGGAGCTGTCCATGATGTGACTGAGCAGCTAGAATCAAGTTCAAAATTAGAACGGCTATTTTCCGATCTTAAAATCCAAAACAACATTTTCAAAAACGCAGAGATTCTCGCTGGTACAGGCAGCTATAGCTACCATCATGACTCCGGCAAAACCGAATTTTCAGACAATCTTTACCGCATTTTTGGGTACAAAACCAATGGTTTCACGCCTACTGCGGATCATATTCTGAAAGCAACTGACCTAGTAGATCAGAGCAAATCTTATACGGATCAGGATTTAATCCGCTTGATAGAGCAACAGTGTGACAAGCAAATCAAAATTTCACTTCCCGGTGGAAACTTTGCTTTTCTCACCTGCAAAACGAAACGGATAGTCATAGGTGAAGAACATATTTCCATAATCACTTTCAAAAACATCTCTGATGAAATCAGCATCAGAAACAGGTTGGAGGAAAATAATACCGAATTGACACAAACCGTACGGGAGCTGGACTCCTTCAATCATATTGCCAGTCATGATCTCCAGGAACCCCTGCGAAAAATTCAGACATTTGTCTCAAGGATTCTGAGTGAGGACCAGTCTGGTCGGGATTCCAAAGAGACGGACTACCTGATCCGGATTCAGACTGCTGCCGATCGAATGCGCAAGCTCATCAATGATCTGCTTTCATTAACCCGAATCGTGAAAGGAGAAAAAGTCTCCTCCATCGTTTCTCTAAATCAGCTGCTTGAAGAATCAATTAAAGATCTGACCCCCGATTTGCTTGAAAAGAAATCAGTAGTTTCTTACACGATTTTACCTGAGGCTGATGTCATTCCTTTTCAGATTCGTCAATTGTTTGATAACCTGATTTCAAACTCCCTGAAATATTCCAAATCTACCGAACCGCTCCGCTTGGAAATTGATTCTCAGAAAATCACCAAGAAAGAAATTGAGCGCTTCAACCTTTCCAATCCGAAGGAATACTTCAAGATCGCTTTCATCGACAACGGGATAGGCTTTGATAAAATTTATGCGGATAGCATTTTTTCTCCGTTCAAAAGACTGCACGACCGAAGTGAATATTCAGGAACTGGGATTGGACTTTCTATTTGCAAAAAAGTGATGGAAAACCACAAAGGATTCATTTACGCAACCTCTGAAGTGGGTCAAGGCGCTTGTTTTTACTTGATCTTTCCAAGAAAACAGCAAAACACCTAACCTCAGGAAAGTCTCTAAAAATAACAGCAAAAAAAATCCCCCGGTGTTCCGAGGGGTTTGATTTAAAGCAGATTTGGGTCCTCCGTAGGCTGGGTTTCCGGCTCTTCTTCAGGAGGAGTAGCGGGTTGCTGTCGCTTCCATTCTTCGCCACTTTCATCCCGTCTCGGCAAAACCATTTCATCTTCGTCATCTGGATTTTCGGGAAATTCCACCTGATCCTCGCGCTCAATTTCCGGTATCCTATCAGGTCGCTCGCCATCCGTCTTTGTGACATCCCGTCGATCTGGATTTTCTTCATCGGGAGTTTCGTATTCAGTGGGAAGAGCAACAGTCCGCTCGTTTTGTCGCTTCGGATCAGATCCATCTTCATGGTCAGGGTGATCAAGGTCCTGAGGATTATCTTTCTCAGCAAATCCTCCGGTAGGAGCATTTTCCCGACCCTCTCCCGCGATGTCCATGTAGTTTAGGTTTTCCTCATCCGGTTCTTCTATTCGGGGCTGTGCCCTGCCGTCAGTTCTGGGTATTTGGCTATTTTCTTCCATCAGGTAATCTATTTTGGTTAGGGAAAAACTATTTGCCTGAGATTCGGCATCCAGCTTTCCGACTTGATTGATTTATACTAAAGGATTCAAAATCAATGCCCTCATGCCTCCCATGATCAAACTTTTGTTGAATGGCAGGTGTGTGGAAAAATGATCTTCCTAGCCAAGCCACAAATACCTCGAGAAAAGCGGTGACAGGGATATTTCCTACTGAAAAACAGAACAATACACTTAAGTCTTCTGTAACTAGTAAAGAAATTGTGCCAGTTTAAAAATCTATTTCACGGAAAAGTCTAAACATTACCCCCTTCCCCAAAACCCGGTCTGTTACCTCATCACCTCAAATTGGAAAAAGTTAGCCCCAACTTAGGCATAGGGTTTTCGAAAAAACAGGGCATGGAAAAAGTCTTATTTTATCCATTGTAAAGTCTGAGGCCTGTTAGCCTTATACTCAACCTGAACGTACACCACTTATCCGTCTTTTATTAACGAGCCTTCCGACTGGTCAAAAAACAGATTCGCTGCCAAATTAAACCGATGCGCCTCTGATTCGAAAAAATGCATCATATACCCTGCTGTATTGGGAAAAAGGATGAGATCACCCACTTCGGGGAATTTATCAAACTTTACTCTTCGCTTTAGGATCAATTCCTGTTCGAGACAATAGGCTCCAACCAAAAATCCAAAACAGGGATCTTCATGTTGATTTCCAGATTTCAAGGGTAGATGAATTGGATCTACCAAAAAGTCTGCACTTGAGCTTCTAAGTTGGGATCTATTCATCTCTATCCCAACCAAAAAATTCCCCGCAGAGTCCGCCTTTCTGAATAGCACAGTGGCTACCGTGACTCCAGCCTGATCCACTAGAGATCTTCCGGGTTCGATCCTCAATTCAAGGTTTCGTTGTTGGATCAATTCGTGTATTGGTTGATGAAAAAGTTCCGAATGGGATTTGAGAATCCGTTCCAGAAATAATGCCTTGTTATTAGAATTGAAATAGGGATATACCGAGGGTTCTCCCTGAATCCCCATTTCAGACTTCACAATTCCCAAGGAATCATTCAGGTAGGTCAGAGGAGTCCGCTGACCCAACACAGCAAGCTTCAATTCCTGGTGAAAAGCTGCCCATTGCTCTCCCTCCTTTAAATAATTCACCAAAAATCCTCCTCCTATATCTAGTGACTCTGTACCAATTCCCATGGCATCAAGTTGATCAATGAGCCTGATGCTTTGTTCAATAGCCGCCACTCTTTCGTCAACTGCATATCCATTTAAGTGAAAATGCAACCCTGAATACCTCAACAAGCCTGCATCCAGATGAATTTCTTCGATCAGGTTTTGAGCTTGGACTAAAGAAAAACCAAACCTCGAATGCAATTGCTTTTCATTCAATGTAAATCCGGATAAACGAATGACTACAGCAGTATTTTTTTGTTTCTCCTCCACAATCTCCTTGAGCAGGAAATACTCATCCAGATTGTCTAAAACAATAGTCACTTGGCTTTGAACCGCCAATTCCAAGAGCTTCCTGTTCTTAACTGCTGCGGTCAGGATCAAAACAGAAGCCGGAATACCGGCAGCAAGGCATTGCTCCAATTCATTAAAACTGGCTGTGTCCACTCCCTGACCACATTTGAAAGCTTGTTGTGCAAATGAGATACATTTGTTTGCCTTCCTTGCAAAGTAGATTTTGTGCTTCAGTTTGTATTTCTGAAATACGCACTGGTACGTTTGAATATTTTCTACAAAAGGATCCAGAGAATGAATATTTACCGGGGAATCCTCCTTTCGGATTTTATCGAGCATCAGATCTTTCCTAGCGATAAGGGAATCTATCCAAGAATGAATAATGGGCTTGAGGGGAAGATATCCCGAATCAGAATGAAAGTTCATCGTGAAAACTATTTTGCTTCGATAATTGATTAATAATGAATTTGGCCCAAGGTCGAGCTAAATTGTTTCGCGTTCTGGAGAGGGAATCATTTTCCAAATACACTCCTTCCGTATTGCTTCCATAAAAAAACAGTGGCGGTGATTGTGGTGAAAAAACGGTGGATTGGCCTTTTTTATCCATACTTACCGAGCCTGGATGATACCCTTCATTCGAGAAAGGTTCGGCGAGATTCGCCTCTTCCAAATGCTGATAGAGGGAAGAATTTTTGGTGTCCATCCGCGGCCGCGCTACCCGAGCATCAATTAAATAATCTACCTGAAGAGACTGCTCTTTGGAAGTCAATAAAAATTTGCCTGAATCATGACCTGTAACTCGGACTTCTTTACCGAGACCAAAGCGAATAATACCTTCCCGGACCAAGGCTATGATTTTCTTGATGTTTTGGATAGGGGGGCCAAAACTGGTCCGATTCAATGCGCCCAATAACTTACAATCCAGGTATCGCTGCGATTCTCCTGTAAATCCACCTTGCGAATAAAGTTGACCCAAAAGCGGAACAGCTTCTCTCCAAACTGCCATTGCAGCCAATAAAGGACTTTTTTGTTCGCCTTTTGAAGCTTCCATGACTGTCTCATCAAAAAACCGGATCACCGCACTATGCCTGTCACTTTTTTCGCTTACCAGTCCGAAAAGCAGACGATCAAGGTCAAATTTTTCTGAATCAGGCAGGTTTTCGCAAAAGGAATTTACCCTGCTTAGATTTCTTGTCCCTAATAGTGTACTGTAGTACGCAAAAGTCACCTCACACTCCAAAATGGGAAGAACCTCCTTGATAAAATCAATCTTCCTAATTGCCTGCTGCTCGAGCATGGACTTGAGCCAATCTTCTGTTAGGAAAAAAAGTCTATAGTGATGCGAATCCCATGCGGCTGATCTGGGAAGTATAGGTTGACCACTTCTGGAAAATGGAAATACCAGCGGTTCATTTCCTGATGGAAGATACTCCCCATTTTCTGTAAATACTCCGCCCCTACCCTCAGTAAGATGGAGGACTATATCAATGAAAGTCAAACCCATGCCAGCTATTCCGACTCGGCTATTGGGAGGAATCGGCGCTAATTGTTCTCGCTTCCAAATGTCCGACAGATAGGAATCATTCGGCTTTTTGTCAATGCTAGATCCGGTGCTGATCAAACTCGGATTCGAATAACAATGCCCGGTAGTTAATAAAATGTTGTCTAGACGAAAAGGCAATTCACCCGTGGATCCTTTGAGTACAAACGTACCCTCATATCTGATTTGCTGAATCGTTTCGACACATAAAAAAAGGCGAACCGGAAAGGAAATGGAACCTATTACTTTGGCGGCTACATCTTGTAAGTAACATCCAACCAAAGCTCTTGATGCATAGTCCGCGGCTTGAACTTGTTTATTGGTGCTTTTATTTTTGGTAATCCAAGCTAGCAGATTCAGGTGATTTGAATGGTCCTCCTTACCATCTTGGCGAATCCAGCCATCAACCTGGGCAATACAAGTATTGATTAGTAGATAATCCGGTTGCTTGGGGTCAAAATTCGGCCCGGCTCCAAAATTATCTGAAGAATTGAACCAGTAAATTTCAACCGATGGCGGAAAATCAGCCTTATTCAAAGCCTTAACCAAGCAATCCAAGGCATAAAGGCCCTTTGGTCCACCTCCTACAATTCCAATTTTGAAAACATTGGGCTTCGGTTTTTTGGAAGGCACATTCGCGACACAGTAATCGGAAAGGAAATCGCCTGCCTGATTAACATCCGCAATCATGTCGCTCTTCTTCCAAATCATTGCTCGATCAGTTGGCTTGGTTCACCAAAGTGGTCCAGAACCCAAGATTTATTGAATATTGTTTCTAAATACCGTTCCCCACTATCCGGCAACAAAGCTACAATTGTGGCATTAGGAGGAATCCTGGGTATCATTTGCTGGATAGCAAACACTATCCCACCTGATGATCCCCCCGCAAGAATGCTTTCTCGATCCAACAATAAGTTGCAACCAGCTATACAGTCTTGGTCGGACACGTGAATGACGGATGAAACTTGCGCATCTATCAAAAAATCAGAAGGTCTTCCGGCTCCCATGCCCGGAATCAGTCTAGTTCCTGGCTCATTACCAAACACTACACTTCCGGCAGAATCCACAGCTATAATCGATGGAAATTCATTTCTTTCCGCCGCTGCATCCGCAATCCCCCGCAAGGTTCCGCAGGTACTAGTTGCAACAAAAATGTAATCCGGGACTTTACCCAGACTTTCCAAAATTTCCCGATAGGTTTCCCTGTGGGCAAGTGGACTCTGTGGATTATGATATTGATCTGGCCAAAAGGAATTCTCGTACCGCTCCAGCAATTCCTGCACTTTCTGTAGCCGGCTGTTCAAATAGCCACCCATTCCATCCTCCTGATCCACTCGAATCAGTTCCACCTGAAAGGCTTTTAGAATAGATTCTGTCAATGAATTTAAATGAGGATCCGTTACCAAAATCAAGCGCAGGCCAAAATAATGGCATATTCTTGCCAGTCCCACTCCCATATTTCCGGAAGTAGATTCTACGATGACCGTTTCATGAGTGATTGCACCGGTTTGAATTCCATTCGTAATAATCTTTACAGCTGTCCGATCCTTGATGCTTCCACCTGGATTAAACATTTCCAGTTTTCCATATAGTTGCACAGGATAATCAGGAAACAACCTCAGAAGAGAAACCAAGGGAGTGTTTCCAATGCAATCCAGAATGCATCGCTGTGGACGTGAAATTTGTTGATTCATAGGTTTAATTCAGTAAAAACCAGGAGGGTGACAGGAATCGATCCCAATCCCCATTTTATTTGGTATGAGGACATTGCTTAGCAGGAAACTTGACGTTCACCGAAAAGCTAGAACTTCATTGGTTCAAGCGAATTCAGACTCACCTGAAATACTTAAAGTTGTAGAAATCCTAATTGGGAATAGAGTCTACTTCATTTAAATATCCTTTGAAAATCTAGACCTCCCGATAGACCAGGCTCCAGCCCCTTCGCTTATTCAGGAGATTGAGTCGACTTTTGCGAATTTCTCAAGGACTTCCACAAATTTTGATGTAAATGCATCCAGGTCTTCTGGACTTCTGGAGGTGATTAATAATCCATCCTGAACGACTTCCTCATCCACCCAGATTGCCCCTGCATTTTTAAGGTCTTTTTGAATCGAATGAAATGAGGTTAGCTTTTTATCCTTCACCACATCTGCTTCAATCAATAGTTGAGGTCCATGGCAGATGGCTGCCACCGGTCTCTCCCAATCAAAGAACGAATTCACGAAAGCTACCGCCCTTTTATCACGCCTTAACAGATCGGGATTAATCACCCCACCAGGCAGAAGTAGGGCATCAAAGGATCTGGGACTCGCCTCATCCAAAGTTTTATCCACCTTAACGCTGCTGCCCCATTCCTTATCTTTCCAGCCCCTGATTTCTCCGGACCTTGGGGATATTATTGAAAGATGAATTCCAAGTAGCTGCAGCACAGCATAGGGCTCTTCAAGTTCAGACTGCTCAAAGCCATCTTCGGCCAAAATAGCTACAGTCAATTCTTCTAGTTTTTTCATTTGGATCTCGTTTAGTATAACCACTCATTCAAAAGGCTAGCAGATTCCAGTCAATTGCGAATCATTGAGTAAAAGCGAGTTAAGATCAACAACTACTCAAGCCCTCGGAATTTGGGCTTGGGATCTAACCGGAGTTCAGCCTTTATTTCAGCATAGACACTGTACAAGGGAAATGCTAACCCCTAAAAAATTCATCAAACGTTCAATCATCAGTAGCAAGCCCTGAGCAAAAACCACTAGAAACCAAGGATTTAGATCAGATTTCCAAATAAAACTTTTGCTTTTCTGAGTCTGATTGGTGAAGGCGGTCTTAATTTCCTTTGGGTAGAATCTGCCACACCTTGTGGTTTAGTGCCTCTCAGGATTCCACAATTCGAAATAGCCGTGACACTTCCTCTTCAAGTGCTATAATCCAGCCTTTCACACCATTCCTTTTTTGGTTAAAATCAAAGCACTGACTAAGCAAGTCTACCTGTTTTAGATTGGATTGCGATCTTATTTACTGGCATTTAGGAGTGCTATTAAATTTTGTGGAATCAGCCCATCGATTAAATCTACCTCTGCTGCAACGGCATAAAGCCAGTAAAGAAGCTATTAAATACGTAGGCAAAAGCGCATGTAGTCTTAGCCAGCAGGTCCCCTATCCGCTTGATTTAATCTGCCAAGAAAGGAAACCCTCGAATCTAGATTTAAAGTCAAGCATGAGCAAAGAGCTGAGCCGGTCTCTTCTTCCCCTGAATCAGGCGAAAACACCTCAATGAGTTACTGGAATGTAACGGACAGTCAATAAATAATTGAATGAATAGCCTTCAGAGGCCCTTTTATGCAGCTTTCCCTGAATGGCAAGCAGCTTGAATTGATTTAAGCAAGCGGAAACACTTTCGCATTTTAAAACCAAACCAATACCACTATGAACTCAAAACAACAGGGAAACCTAACAGACGAGATGAAAAACTCAAAACTTCACAAGCTTTTCCTCCATGAACTGAAAGATATTTATTGGGCGGAAAAGCATCTTGTCAAAGCACTCCCAAAAATGATGAAAGCAGCCACCTCTGAAAAGTTAAAGAGAGCGATAGAAACCCATACCACAGAGACAGAAGAACAAATTACACGACTTGAAGCCGTTTTTGAATTAATGGAGGAAAAGGCTCAAGCTAAAAAATGTGAAGCCATGTCCGGACTATTGGAAGAGGCTACGACCATTCTTGACGATACTTCCGAGGACACGATGGTTAGAGACGCAGGAATTATTATCGCCTGCCAAAAGGTCGAACACTACGAAATTGCGTCTTATGGCTGCCTCATAGCACTCGCAAAAAAAATGGGGCATACCCAAGCCGCTGAGAAATTAACTCAAACCTTGGAAGAGGAAAAGAAAACTGACCAAACCTTGACAGAATTGGCTGAGTCTGAAATAAACGACCAAGCATCTGAAGAATAAGTTTTCTTAGACATACAGACCGGGGCGAAATCAGAAATTTCGCTCCGGTTTCTTTTTTTTCTTTTTTCTTTAAAAACTTCAGGGTCCTCAAAAAACTGGTAGGTCAGAACGATCCAAAACACTGAATAATAAGCGACTTAAACAGATGAATCACGTAGTCACACTTTTAATAACGATTATATTTTTAGCAATTTTTGTACTTGTATTACTTTCTAATGCAAAGACTAGTTCCAAATTCATCCTAAAGCGGCCAATTTTGACCATTTACTTTCCTTTGAAAGTGGAGCAGATAGACCTGGACAATGACATAAAAAGTTGGAATCTACAGGGTATTCGAAGACTTTGGTGGGGAAGATTTTATTCTTTAAATCTCGAACTGGATTCTGGCCATTGGAGAAAGCTTTATTCGAAAACCTTACTTGGACAAATGAACGATGTGGTCTTGTATTTACAGCAAAATTCTCCAGACAAGCAATCGGTTTGAGGTGGGCTATTTTTTTTGCCTTTCCCCTGGTTAGATTCTTTGATTAGGAGCTTAAGCCTTGTACCACAAAAACAAAAGCGCTGTCAGGAACAGCGCTTTTGTTTTGAAATCAACTAAATTTCTGATACAAAGTATCAAAGGAAATCAGCTAGGAAAAATGTGATTAGGCATTTACCTCTTCCAAAGGAACTGCAACCGGAAAGTCAATAGGAAACTCGGTGAGGTTGTGAATGTAATTGGAGATGATTTTATCGCCGATGACGATCACCACATCCACCAAACTGGTTTCGGTATACCCTGCGGCAAAAAAGGCATCCACTGCTTCCTGATCGGCCTTTCCTCTTTGAAGGGTGACTGCTTTGGCAAATTTAACCAAGGCATCCAATTTTGGATCAAAAGACGCCGAACCTCTTCTGATTTCGAGAATTTGATCGTCAGTGAATCCATTCATTTTACCTAATACGGTATGAGCTGACTGGCAATAGCGACAGCCATTTACTTGGGAGACGACCAAATTGATTACTTCCCGTTCTTTGGCCCGCAGGGTTGACTTGCGATTTTGTAAGGCCAGATAATCCCCAAGTGCGGTTTCACTTTTTGCAAAATAGGCGTAGAGATTTGGTACAAATCCCAAACCCTTTTGCAGCTTATCAAAATTTTCCTGATTTCCTGCAGAAACTTCATCTCGGGTAGGTACTGTGAAATTTTTCATCTTTGTCTTTGTTGTGTTAGGGTTAAATACTAAGAACAGGACAAAGGTGCAGGAAAGCTGCCCTGAAGGGTTAGGCTTCTTTTCCTGTAGAGTTGGCAATTTTTCCTAAGCGTATTTTTTCTTTGAATTCGGAAGGAGCGCATCCCTCATTTTTCTTAAAAAATCGACTAAATCCCTGGATATCCTCAAAACCCAATTCATAGCCGATCTCTTTGATTGACTTGTCAGTATACCCAATCAGTCTTTTGGCCTCCAGCATTATCCGGTCCTGGATAAAAGCGAGAGGAGACTTCTTTCCTAATTTCGAAAACAGGTTGGAAAGGGTCTTGGGTGACTTTGCCAACAAATCGGCATATTCCGCTACGGTATGCTTTTGCCTAAAATGAACTTCTATTAAATAATTGTATTCCCTGACTAGATCCGATTGAGAGCTGTCCAGCACATCCAGATTTACTTGAGATTTATAAATTCGGGTGCACAGGATTAGGAATCGCTTCAGTAGCATTTGAAGCATTTCCAGTTGAAGTTGGTCAGCTTCTTCCTTCATCTCAATGGCAAAAACCTCACATAGGGCTCCCAACTTGGCTCTGTCGGTACCGGAAAGGTGGAGAATCGGCAGCTGGGATGATCCAAAAAACAAAATTCCTTTGCATCCTACCTGAGAATCATGGTCCAATACACAAAAAAAAGCCCGGTTGAACCGAATAAGCAAAGCTGAGGGAACCGACAACACTTCAATTTTGTGAAACTCGGTCAGACAAATCAGCTGGTCAGGCCTTAGGTCAATAGGTTGCCCATCGATACGAATTTGGGAAGGCTCCAAGATCCAAATCAAAGACAATTCAGCCGAAAGCTGTGCTTGGAGTAGGGAACTATTCGAGGGTGAAATTTTTTCAAAAATCAATTTTTCGGAAGAGGGACCGCTAAAAACCATGGTGCTAACAACTCAATAATTCGAATCTACAAACTGAATCAAAACCAAGTCCGAGGTCTTCAGATGAATAATATCTGAAGGGTCCTGGAGCTTTTCATTTCATCTACTTCGAAAATTAATTTCGGGCAACTAATGAACTGCAAAGAATTTCTTAAGGTTCCTAGCCCTGATTATTACGAGTTGTTTTTTGACTAAACTTGCTAATCTGAATAAGGAATATTGAGCGTGGGATTTTTGAAAAATTTCATGTCTGAAAAAACCATAAAAAACGACTTCTTTTGTATTAAATATTAATTTTTTATGTCCACAAAATTTCGGAAAGTTGCGCATAAATTATTAGATTCTCCATTCATGGAATTTTGACCAGCTAATTCGAATTAAAAAAGTCAACTTTTGAAAAAAAATATAAAAAGTAGAGCTGATACGACAGAAATGGGCAGCCCTAATTTGAAAAAATAATTTCTTAATTGTTTATTCACATGGATTCCATTTGAAAATAACGCTACTTAATTGAAGTTTTGAATTCACCGATTTTTCTTAGGCTCTTCCTTGTGAGTATTTTCCATTTCGCTACGGCTTTTTGGGAAAAAGAATCCTTTGCTTACGATGAAGCAACTTTTTTTGATTCTACTGAGATTTTCAACAATTATGTCTTAGAAATCTGGGACAATTCCAATGGACTTCCTCAAAACGCAGTTTTTGCATTAGAAAAGGATAATCAGGGGTATCTCTGGATTGCCACAGAGGAGGGTCTCGTGAGATTTGATGGAATTTATCCCAAGGTATTCGATCAGGAAAATTATCCTGAAATGCTCGAACAGACCTACTATACTTTTTTCAAAACGCCTGGGGGGATCTGGGCTACCGCAGACAGAAGTATTGCCCTGCTCGAAAAAAACATACTGAAAGTCATCGACTGCGCTGAAATCACCAAAAATACATGGATTCGCGCTATTGCTGAGAATGGTCCGGATGAATTACTAATCGGCAACCAAAAAGGAGAAATCCATGTATGGAAAGACGATACGTTCAAGCCTCTGGAATTCTGGAATCCTTCTGTCAATCTTGAAATCCTGAGTTTCTTCCCCATTCCAGATTCAAAACTCCTGGTGGGAACTGACCGAGGTCTATATGAGGTGGACCTGAAAGCAAAAAAGACACGCCTGATCTCAGCACTGGACTTCGCAGCTCAAAAAATCTTCGGCACACCAGAATCTATATTTGTTTCCTCCAGAAATGAAGGAATTTTTCGAATGCAAGGGGATTATGAAATGGAGTTGGTCATTTCACACGATGAGTCCAGAGATGTAAATTCCAGTAGCCTTACTACAGATTCCGAAAACAGAATCTGGGCAGGATCAGTTGAGACGGGTTTAATAATGATTCAGAATGGGCGGATAACTAGATACACCTATCCAGAATTAAAAAATTTCACCGTCAGGAAAATCATCAAAGAAGATCACAATCTCTATCTGGGGACTCTGGGTAAAGGACTTGCTGTCATCAAGCCTGCCAAAGTCAATCAATTGGACTATGAGGTTCTAACTGGAAAAAACATCAAAGCAGTATTTCAGGCAAACGACAGCAGCATTTGGGTCGGTACGCGCTCTGATGGAATCCATCGGATCAAGTCAGGGAAGATCACCTCGATCACTACCGCAGAAGGTTTGATCCAAAATGGCATCACCACTATTGGCGCATCAAAAGACAAAATCTATGCAGGCAGCACCTCCGGAATCTCAATTATTGACCTAAAATCAGGTAAGGTCATCGAAAGGTTGACCAAAGAAGATGGGCTAAAAAGCGACTATGTCTATGCCATTTTTCAAGATTCCAGAGATTGGATTTGGATCTTGACCAGGTATGGGGGCATGCATTATCTCGATGAAAACAGGAAGTTAAATGAAGTAGCGCTGCCTGAAGAATTCGCTAACACCAACTTCATTAGCATCTACGAACTCGAAAACAGACAGCTCATTATTGGTTCGATGAATAAAGGTATATTCAGAATCGAAAATGGTCAATTTGTAGAAAACCGAACTTTACCACTTGCACCCGGTGAGGACTTAGTTTATTGCATTTATGAAGACAAGAACGGAGACCTCTGGTTGGGAACGCACGGAGGGATCGTTTTACTCAGCGGAGATTCTTTCAAAGTTTTTAGGAAATCAAATGGACTAAAGTCCCAGAGTGTTTACAGCATGACTGCCGACGGCCTGGGAGGCCTTTGGATCAGCAATAACTTTGGCGTACAATACTTCTCCATTTCCGAACTGGAACGCTTCAAAGTGTCCACAGAAAAAGACTTTTTCAGCGCCTTTTCGCTGTACAATCAAACCATGGGCATGCCAAATTCTGAAGCCAACGGATTGATTTTTCCCGCTGCTCTGCTCGATTTTTCAGGAAAAATTTGGATACCTACTGTAGAAGGACTTGGAATTATTGATCCTCAGAGCCTTTCTCAAAAGACCGTAAAGCCGGCTAATTTCACATGGGATGAACTCAACATCGGAGATCAGAAAACCCCAATCGGAGACAAAATCACAATTCCCGAAGGCGTAAGTATGTTTCAGATATCGTATAGCCTGATCGATTTTGAAAACTATGCCCAATACTCACTTTTTTATAAAATTGACGAAAACTCGGATCTATGGCTCCCGATCAAGGATCAAAAACAACTCATCTTCTATGGACTTAAGCCAGGTGAATACACCTTGGAAATCAAAGTCCTCAGATCTGGAATTTTGGACTCCATTCATGCGCTGCCGATTGTAGTTTCAGCTCGAGTTTTTGAAACAAATACGTTTAAAATCCTAGCAATTCTAGCTTTTTGTATCCTGGTTTACTTCTTTGTTAAGTTTTACCTGAATACAAAAATGAAAAATGACTTAGAAGTCAAAGTGAATCAAAGAACTTTGGAACTAAGCCAAATAAATGAAAAACTTAAAGATGCGCTGCGAGAAATAGAGGATCAAAATGTAATTTTAAGGGATATTACTTGGAGTCAATCCCATTTGGTAAGAGCTCCGTTGACTAAAGCCATGGGGATCAACCAATTATTGATCAATTACCCAAAATATTCTAACGTTGGCAAAAGCAAAGAAGAACTCGAAACCGAGTTATTGGAGACATTAAAGCAATTGGATGAGATTGTCAAGGAGACTCATTCCAAATCAGAAAATTTAAAAAAATAATGAATCTCAGTACACCAAACGTACTTATTATCGATGATGATCCGGGAGTTTTATTCCTTCATAAAATCATCGTACGAGAAGGTAACCTGTGCAAAAATCCCCTCACTTTTTCCGAGGCAGAAAATGCCCTAGAATTTATCCTTACCATCGATGCAGAATCCAGTAAAATCTTGATTTTTTTGGACATCAATATGCCCAAAGTCGATGGATGGAAATTTTTGGAAATGCTAGAAGAAAAAGTAAAACAGGCAGACATCCGTGTTGTGATGGTCACTTCTTCTCTCAGCATAGTTGAAAGAGAAAAAGCCAACGGATTTTCCCCAGTTATTGATTATTGGGAAAAACCCATGAATGAATCACAGCTGATCAAATTGAAGGAAAATCTTGGCAATTGGCTGGAGTAATGTGCCCCAGATCCTACCTCCTTTTATTTTTTCAGAGGACAAATTAATTCGAATGGAATTAGGCGAGTAGTTCCACATTGTGAATTCCTTTCTTGGAAATTGATTCTTAAGGATTGGGACTCAGTTGAAGTTTTCATTGACCAATTTCCAAAAAACCTCTGGAGTAAGCGGCTTATTTACAAACTCTTTGATTGAAGGGATCCTTTCTGCCCTTTCCCGATCATCAGGATTTAAGCTTGTTGTCAGCATGACCAAGATGGATCGCTCATGAATCTCCTGTGAGAGTTCATTATACTTAGCCACAAAATCCCATCCGTTCATTCCCGGCATATTGATATCCAAAAAAATGATTCCCGGCTGCGGCAATTGAGCATAATTGCCTTTGCAAAGCAGGTAATCAAGGCCTTCCTTGGCTGATTTTACCGGTTGGATATGAAGGTCAATTGTCTCCTCTTCCAGTACAATGGAATGGTAAAAATTTGTTGCTTCATCATCGTCTATGAGCAGAACACAATCCAAGTTTTCAATCTTCTTTTTCATGTTATTTGGGTTTGTTGAGTGTGAAAAATATTGAACAACCTGCGTCTTTCTCGGAAACCACCCATATTTTTCCTCCGTGAAATTCTACTATTTTCCGGCAGTAGGCTAAACCAAGACCAGTTCCTTCATACATGTCCGCAGGATGAAGTCTTTGAAAGATATAAAATATCTTGTCATAATCTTCGGGATCGATACCGATACCGTTATCACTTACACAAAATTCGAAATAAGTGGGATGTTCTTCTGCCGATACTTCTACAAAGGCCGGAACACCCGGTTTTCTAAACTTGATTGAATTGCTAATCAGGTTTTGAAACAAAAGGCGAAGTTCGGTTGGGTTTCCCTTGATGACAGGTAAATTTTTAAGGGTTGAGGTCACATTCGCTGCTTTGATAGAAGCATCTAAATCCAAAAAAATAGTACTCACGAGCTGATGACAATCAACTTTCTCTTGCGGCATTCGGTTGTTTCCGATTCTTGAGAATTCCAAGAGCCCCTTGATCATACTTGTCATCCGAAAAGTGGCGCTGGACACATAATCCAGAATCTTTTTACCCTGATCATCAAAATGCATGTAATACCGCTTAGAGATCAGTTGAGTCATATTGCCGATGGTCCTGAGTGGCTCTTGCAAATCATGGCTGGCAATACTTGTAAATCGCTCGAGCTCCCTGTTTTTAACCAATAAATCCGAATTGAGGCTTTCTAACTTTAAGCCTTGAAGGTATAGCTCCTCCTGTCTCAAATCCAACTCTTTCACTTTCTCCAATAAAGCTTCCGAACTCTCCAAAAGTTGCCTATTGATCCTTTCCAGATTTTGGAAACTATTTTTGGCTATAAATACCAATGTCACACAAGTCCAAATCACTACAAGAGAAATTACAGAATTCATGCCACCGAAATCTTCGACTGAATTAGTCAAATCATTCGAATACACAGCAGAAACAAGCGTGAGAATAGAACATCCTAAGGCAATATAAATGCTGCTATACCGACCTGGGAGAAGCCAGCTATACAAAATCACCACAGAATACATTCCTGCTACTGCCACTGTACTGCCTGATTTGATATCAATCACAAAAATGAGACTGGCAATCAGTGCAGCCATTAGGCTAAGAACAGAGTTCTGGGCAAAAACTATTGATTTTCGGGGAGTAAACATCAGCTAGATTTGGGCTCCAGTTGCTTTTTTAATTCTTCTATCTCAGCCTCATAGAGTTTGACTTGTTTTTCGAGCAGATAGGTTTTGAGTTCATTTTCAGGCTTCATCGCGATCAATTTTGGTAATTCCCGGATAAGAGCAAATGCCGTAGCCATACTAACTAAGGCAGTTAATAACCTTAAAACCGCACTCAAACGATAGCCTGGCCACCAAAAAATCAACGCATCCATTAAATGAGTACTGCCACACAAAATAATAAATGCCCCAAAAAGCCAAAAAACGGGCAAGAAAGCTATATTCTGACGCTTTTGGACAAAAAATATAATAATCGCTGGTATAATAAAATAGGCCAGCCAAATAGCAATATCGCTGGTAATATATAACCAACCATGGAAGGAAGACCATTCTCCACAAACCCATCTGGGTGGCCAATCATCCGCTTGAAAAAGCTTTGATATAAATTCCTGTATTTCCTCCATACTTAGTTTAGGTTGGTTTACTTATTAAATCTAGGATTTCCTTGAGACAACTAAAAATATTCAGCATGATAATCAAACAACTCGTAAGCGAAATAAAATTATAGTAAGTAATACTAACTTAGATTATTCTAAGATTTCCATTTGACTTTTACCCAAAAACAGTGGTGAATCAGCATCATTTTCTCCAAGAGCCCTAGCCAATAGTCCAGAGTAGAATCTGACCAAACATCAAAAAAACCAATTACCAACCCCAGATTTGGAGGAGAACATCTATCTTCCAAGTCTATTTAGCAATCTCCCAATTCATGAAAAAATCATTCTTACTCCTTTACTTTCTTTTTCCGATTTTGGCTCTTGCTCAAAGCAAGACGGACACCATTCAGATTTTTAGTCAGTCCATGAAGAAAAATCTGAAGGCTGCAGTCACCACCCCTCCATCCTATCAGTCGGGTTCTGAAAAGTATCCCGTACTCTATCTATTGCATGGTGGCAGTGGGGCTTTTAGCGATTGGCACAATAAGGTCACTGAATCCGGTCTGGTAGGACGAATGGCAAGTGAATACAATTTAATCATTGTCACACCGGGTGTTGGGCCTGCCAGTTATTATTATGACAGTCCTATGATGGACTCCGTGCGGTATGAGACCTATATGATAGAAGAGCTTATTCCCTTTGTGGACAAGACTTACCGTACACTCGCCCAAAAAGAATCCCGTGCCATCACAGGCCTTTCGATGGGAGGTCATGGTGCGATTATGCTTTCAGCAAAGCATCCAGAATTGTTCATCGCTGCGGGCAGCATGAGTGGGGTCATGAATATCGACACCCGACTTTGGAAAGTCAACGATGAATTCCGTACGTTGAGGCTCAAAGGTCAGCAAGATATGCTGGGTAAGGATCTCAATTACGAAGGTCCCCAATTCAACGGATATACAGCTGTAGGATTGGTAAATCAGATGAAAAGCAATGGATTGGCTCTCATCCTCGACTGCGGTGTAGATGACTTTTTAATTGAAACCAATCGACAAATGCACCAACTCTTACTGGCTAACGGTACTCCACATGAATACATCGAGCGTCCTGGAGCACATACTTGGCCCTATTGGACCGAAGCCCTCCCTGTCCATTTGCTCTTTTTCGATAAATATCTCAAGCGAAATTAATTCTCGCCGGGATCCTGTCCCTAAGGGAATTTCACTTCGATTATTCAGCTAAATTTTGCTTTTTGCGGAAGCAACAGCATCACCCTATGTCCAAATTTGATCCAATAAGGCCTTTTTATGAAGCGGAAGCCAATCAGGCTATCCGAAATATTATTGATGATCCCATGCTCGAGGCGATGATGAACTTTGCCTTTCCGGATACAAATCCTTCCGAATGGAAAGCCTTGATGCTTCATACGCACTCACTTCGGGATTTTCAGATCAATTTCATCTATCCTGCCTTAATGAAAGTCTTGGAAAAAAGCTCTGACGGACTCAGCACAGGAGGATTTGAAGCTCTCGAACCCAATACAGCTTATCTTTTTATATCCAATCACCGAGACATCATCTTGGACACTTCGCTGCTCAACGCCTGCATCTATGAAAAAGGACTGGTGATGACTACCTCAGCCATAGGAGATAATTTGATCAAAAAGCCCTTTCTCCATACCCTGAGCAGGCTCAACAGGAATTTTGTAATCAAACGGGGTTTGTCCGGTCGGGCTCTTTTCGAAAGCTCACTTTTGGTGTCCCAATACATCCAAAAATCGCTGCTAAAGGAAAATCGCTCGGTTTGGACGGCTCAGCGTGAGGGGCGAACCAAAGATGGCAATGACATCACCCAAAAAGGTGTACTCAAGATGCTCACCCTAGCCGAGGAAGGAGACAATCCTTTTGGTTATTTTGAAAAAATCAAGGTGGTCCCAGTGTCCATTTCTTACGAGTATGATCCTACAGACATCCTCAAAATGCCAGAACTCCTAGCCAAGTCCAGAGACGAAAAATACATCAAGCAGGAAAATGAGGATTTTGTAAACTTATTGAGGGGCCTACTTGGAACCAAAAAGCGCATTCATATCCAGGTAAATGGGGTATTGGATGAAGAAATCAAAGAAATCGCAGCTTCAGAGGCTACCCAGTCGGAGAAGCTTTCCTTATTGGCCTCACACATAGACAAAAAAGTCTGGAAAGGCTACAAACTCTGGCCTAGCAATTACATCGCTCATGACCTGCTTTATGCCTCTGAGAAATATGCTGGCTTCTACACTTCGGAGGAAAAAGATGCATTTGAAAAGCGCTTGATCGGAAAAATCGACACCAGCAATCAAGCACTTTTGAAGAGCTTTTTATCCATGTATGCCTATCCAGTAGAAAACCACCTAAAGGCAGAAGAACTAGCCGATAAACTCGAAATCAGGGAGTAATTTGGAATTGTCTTGATCTGATCATCCGGATGGATCTGGGCTGAAAGAATTGGATTGGGTATTGAATTCTGACGGATACCAAAGCCCGCTTTAAGCGCTGATTTGAAATTCTTTTTGGTAAGATATTTTGATTGAAGTAGTGTCTATTTGGTTTTTTTTCAGATACTTTATCTTGAAAATCTTACCCACACATTGATGTAATCCGTATGGCCCTACTCTACTATTTTCAGCTTTTTCTTATCGGCTTTTATGTAAATGATCCGATTCCTGTAGGTAAAATCACCACCCCTTTGGGAGAAATCTGGATCAGTTTGGATGAGCGTACGCCAAACCATCGCCAAAGCTTTATCGAATTGGCTGAGGCTGGATACTGGGATTCATTAACTTTTAATAGAGTCATTCCAAACTTTGTAGCTCAAGGTGGATGTCCGGACACTCCGGAGGGTTTTACTGATCCGGAATACCTGCTGGAGCCCGAATTTCATCCGGAATTGACGCATGTGTATGGTGCAGTCGGAGCAGGAAGAGATGACAATCCCGGCAAACTTTCCGCAAGATGCCAATTTTACATCATCCAAAACTCCAATGGAGTTCATCGGCTGGATGGGGATTATACAGTTTTTGGTCATGTGATCAAAGGAATGGATATCGTGGATCAGATTGTCGCTGTCAAACGGAATGCAACAGATGAACCGGACACCCCTATCACTTTGGATATCAGCATTATATATCTTAGTCAAAAAGACTATTCCAACCTCATCACGAATTCTAAAAAATGAAACCTATCAGAATCCTTATCGTCGGCTGCGGCAATATGGGTGCCTCCCATGCTACGGCATATCATCACATGCCTGAGTTTGAAATCTGTGGATTAGTGGCCCGTGGAGAAAGCAAAATTCGGCTCAATGAAAGTCTAAAAGCCAATTATCCTCTTTTCGATGATTTTGATGTGGCATTAGCCAGTACTCATCCGGATGCAGTCTGCATTTCCACTTATCCTGACACTCATGAAAAATTTGCATTGAACGCACTCGAAGCAGGTTGTCATATTTTCATTGAAAAGCCCTTGGCAGATACTGTTTTAGGATGTGAAAAAATCATCGCAAAGGCTGAAGAAACCGGTAAAAAGGTGGTCGTGGGCTACATTCTCCGGCATCATCCTTCCTGGATTAGATTTATCGAAGAGGCTCAGAAAATGGGCAAACCTTTAGTAATGCGCATGAATCTCAACCAGCAAAGTCAAGGATTCATGTGGGATGTACACCGTAATCTCATGAAAACACTCAGTCCGATCGTGGATTGTGGGGTGCATTACATCGATGTCATGTGCCAGATGACACGATCGAAACCCGTCTGGGTCTCCGCCATCGGAGCCCGCCTGACTGATGACATCGCTACAGACAATTATAACTATGGACAGCTCCAGATCAGGTTTGAGGATGGATCTGTGGGCTGGTATGAAGCAGGCTGGGGGCCTATGGTCAGCGAGACAGCCTTCTTTGTGAAAGACGTTTTTGGCCCCAAAGGATCGGTATCCATCGTGGCCAAAGAGGCTGGAGCTACAGGCAAATCCGATCATGTGGACAGCCATACCAAAACCGAATCCATCCGTGTCCACCATGCCGATATTGATGAAAAAAACCTGTTTAAGCTGAAAGATACCTGGATAGACATGACTGATGAGCCAGACCATCAAGAATTATGTAACCGGGAACAGGCATATTTTCTCAAAGCTATTCAGGAAAACCTGGATCTGAAGGAACATTTGGCTGATGCAGCCAACAGTTTGAAAATTGCTTTCGCCTGCGATGAATCTGTAAAAACCGGTGAGGTTATAAGGCTTTAACTATTTCATGGAAAATCCTCAATTCTCTCCAAAAGAAGTACATTAGGTCATTCTTATTTCTCTTATTAAATGAACTCTGATTACCCAAAAGATCAAATTAAATGGATGAAATCTAAGTCAGGTGCCTTGGAGAAAACGAATAGCCTACTGGAGCGGGTAGAAGCTCTCGGAAAAATCGGGCATTGGGAGATCGATTTTACCTCCGGTCAAAGTTTTTGGTCTAAAAACCTCTATGTCATTCTGGGATTGGATCCTTCCAGCGCCATTCCCTCCATGGACCTATTGATCTCCTGTATCCATCCAGAGGATGTAGCGCGTACCGAATCTCAATATTTTGAGGCACTACAATCAGGCAATTCATTTAAAATCGAAAAACGACTCCGACACCCCAATGGAGATATAAAACATGTAGTTTCCGAAGGCCTTGTTGATTTGGATGAAAGTAATAATCCACTTAGATTATTAGGGGTAATAAAGGATATCACAGAAGAGAAACTGAAAGAGGAGGAATTGACAAAGACAAACCTCCAATTAGATAACATCTTAAAGACAACACAGGATCTCATTTTTATAGTTGACGAAGAAGGCTATTTCAAACAAACATCCAAGTCATGCTTCCAGATATTAGGTTACACTCCTGAAGAGCTGATTGGCAAGTCCTTCCGTGATCTGGTTCACCCGGAAGATTATGAATTCACGGTGGAAAGCCGGAAGCGAATCCTCCAAGGAAATCCCATTTCTGGCTTTCAAAATAGATACATCAAAAAGGATGGTGCAGTAATCAATCTAAACTGGTCAGCCACCCTGGACAAAGACACCAGAACAGTATTTGCTGTGGCCAGAGATGTTACCCAACTGCTTCAAACCAAAAAACGCCTTAGAGAAGATCGTCAAAAACTTGCCATCATTCTGGACTCCTCGCCGGAGACTATTTGGGCCTTGGACCGAGATTACAAGCTCCTCACGGCCAACAACAGGTTCATCAAGGCAATCAAAGAGATCGGTAACTGGGAAATCCAGCCTGGAGATAATTTGATTTTTGGCACCCCATTGCCTACAGAATTTATCCAGGATTTCAAGAATCACTACGACCGTGCATTCACTGGTGAATCATTTTCTGTCAAAAGAAAGGCAACCCACCTGAAATCTGAGGATTATTTACAGATTCACTTCAAACCTATCTATGACGAAGACCAAATAGTGGCCGTTGGCTGCTATTCGCTGAATATCACGAGACAAGTCGAGGATGAGCAGCGAACCCAAGAGCTCCTGGACCGACTCCATTTAGCTCAAAAAATTGGAAAACTTGGCTATTGGGAATTAAACATTCAGACGAACAAGATTTATTGGTCAGATGAAGTGTACGCCATTTGGGGAGTAGATCCCAATGCGTTTGATCCTAATTTTGATGAGTTTTTAAACACCTTCCATCCAGATGACAAAGAGGAATTTTTCAAACATCATACTCGTGCAATTAATGGAATAGCGCCTCTCGATGCAGTCCATCGAATAATTTTACCATCAGGAGAGATCAAATGGGTGTTTGAGAAAGGAGAATTGGAAACTGATCCCAAATCGGGCAGGATCAATTTCCGGGGAACGGTACAGGACATTACGGTCGAGAAAAACTATGAAAAACAGCTCATTGAGCGAAATCAGTTCATCGAAACTTTACTCCAACACCTACCGACCGGCTTAGCTGTAAATAATATTCAGACAGGCGAAGCCACTTACATCAACCCGGCTTTTGCAGAAATCTACGGATGGCCAGCCGATGATATCAGAGAGATATCCACCTTTCTGGAAAAAATTTACCCAGATCCTGAATTTCATGCATTTATCAGTTCTCAAATTTTATCAGATATCCAAAGCAGAGACCCTGAGCGAATGGTATGGAAGCACATTCCTATCGTGACACAAAACGGTGAAAAAAGAATCATTACTGCTAAAAACATCCCGCTTTTTGATCAAAACCTAATGATCTCCACTGTGATGGATGACACAGATGCCTACTGGGCAGATCATTCGCTCAGGGTAAGTAACGAACGTTTTCACTTGGCCGCTCAGACCGTTTCCGATGCGATTTGGGACTGGGATCTTACCCAAAACTCAATTTTCTGGGGCAAAGGCTACCAAAGGCTCTTTGGGTATCCTGCAGATATGGAAAATGTATCCCCCAGTCTCTGGAAAGAAAAAATCCATCCAGAGGATTTACCTGCCATCTGGACTTCTATCCAAAAAACCAGAAAGGATAAAACCCTGCAAAAGTGGTCTGGAGAATACCGCTTTCAGAAGTTTGATGGGACCTACACCTTTGTCAAGGAAAACATCATCATCATTCGTGACAATAAAGGTACACCTACCCGAATGGTAGGAAGCTTGAAAGATATCAGCTTGGAAAAAGAAAAAGAGCTGGAACTTCAAAAGAAGACAAGCTTAATTTCAGCTATTTCGCACATAACCCAGTCATTTTTTGAAACTGAGGAATGGGATAAACTACTCCCCTCCTCTCTTCAACTCATGGGCGAAACTGCCGGAGTGGATCGGGTCTATTTCTTCAAAAATTTCAATGATCCAGATACAGGTAAAGCGTACACCCAGCAAATCTTTGAGTGGACTAATGGGCAAGTAAGTTCTGAAATAGATAATCCGGACTATCAGGCAATTTCTCTTGAGGATTACCCCATTACATTGAATGAAATCCTCAGAGGCAGACCGTTTTTTATCAATACCAAAAACTCCGAAGGTACACTAAGGGAAATTTTGGAAGAGCAGAACATCAAATCCATCATTCTGATGCCCATTTTTGTCAATGATTTCTTCTATGGATTCATTGGATTTGATGACTGTACCTCCGACCGAACTTGGTCAGAAGATGAAATCAGCTTTTTGGCATCAGTCACGACCAATTTATCCCTTGCGATTGATCGAAAAGAGAATTTGGACAAGATTAGGGAAGCTTTAGATACCCGGGATTCTCTTGTGGAGAGTATTGGTGACTCATTCTATGCGATCGATACCAACTACCGGGTGACTTATTGGAATAACGTCGTAGAAAAATTAACCGGAATCAAGCGTGAGCTCATTCTGGGGAAGAATTTGTGGGATTTTGTAGAGATTGTCAATGAGCAGTTTCAGTCTGCTTACGAGATAGTTTTCAGAGAACAGAGGACTATGAATTTTGAGACCTACGATCCTTGGGTCAAAGCATGGCTTGAAGTGACTGTCTACCCAAGCACAGGTGGGTTATCTGTGATTATCCGTGATATCTCCCAGCGTAAATCATCCGAAAGGCAAATTCAGGAATTCAACGAACGGTTCAGATTAATCTCACTTGCCTCCCATGACGCCATTTGGGATTGGAATATCCTGACTGGAGAGCATTACTGGGGAGAAGGTTTTAATGTACTTTTTGGGGAGGACATCTCAGGCACTCATGACAACTATGATCGATGGAAAGACAATATCCATCCCGATGATCAAGATCGGATAATTAATCTCTACCTAGAGACCTTGGCAGATCCTCAAAAAACATTTTTTGAAGCTGAATATCGTTTCGTCAAAAAAGATGGAGAGGTCAAATACTTGTTGGACAAGGGAACCATTCTCCGGGATAAATCAGGAAAAGCGACCCGGGTAGTGGGTGCGATTCAGGATATTACCTCCCGAAAATCTTATGAGGAATCGCTAAAAACCCTAAACTCCCAACTCGCCCAAACAAACAATAAACTAGAAACTTCCAATAAAGAACTGGAGCAATTTGCCTATGTTGCCTCACACGATTTGCAGGAGCCTTTGCGGATGATTTCCAGCTTTCTGGGATTGATCCAGCGAAAATATTCAGAAGTGCTGGATGAAAAAGGTCACCAGTACATCCACTTCGCTGTAGATGGCGCACGCAGAATGAAAGAAATCATTCTGGATCTGCTGGAATTTTCCAGACTGGGAAATACTACAGGACTAAAGGTTCAGACGAAAACCCAGGACTTGATTCAAGAAGTTTTAATCTTGAATGGAAAATTGATAAAAGAAAAAAGGGCAATCATCCATGTAGGTTCCCTTCCTGACATCCTTTGTCATCCGAGTCAGATCATTCAGGTTTTTCAAAATCTAATCTCCAATGGGCTCAAGTACCAATCCACAGATAATGTCCCGGAAGTTTGGATAGAAGGTGAGCAATTGGGGTCTGAATGCAGGTTTTCGGTCAGGGATAATGGCATCGGTATAGATCCTGAATATCATGATCGGATTTTCATTATTTTCCAACGACTCCATCTCAAGGAACAGTTTTCCGGATCGGGGATCGGATTATCCCTTTGCAAGAAAATTATTGAATTCCATGGGGGAAAAATTTGGGTAGAATCTAGCCTAGGAGCAGGCAGTACTTTTTATTTCACATTGAAAAATAAATAAGGAAGGCCATGAAAAAAATCAAGGACTGGATAAAAAATCGGTTTTCGGCTAGTCCTCGAACGACCGGCTGGTTTGTGTTTTTCCTGAGTTTGGCTCTTACCATGTACCTGTCCTTTACAGAGTTTCAGCTAAGACTCTCACTCGAACGGGAAGAAGTTATTTTCAAACTCAATGAACTGGAGAATAGATTCTATGCTGCTCTGAATAATGGCGTATCCGCTTCTAAAACATTGGGATTTTTTGCGCAAAATGAAGAAAATATCATTCCTCAATTCGATAAAATCGGAAAGCAAATTCTGGATAGCAATCCCCTGATTGACCTTATTCAATACCTCGATAGCGGAACGATCGTCGCTGTCTATCCCCTTGCTGGAAATGAATCTGTAATCAACTTTGATGTACTTTCTGATCCAATCAACGGAGAAGGAGTACGGGAAGCAATTCGGAGAAGAGACGTATTCTTTTCGGGACCACTCAATCTCAGGCAAGGAGGAATCGGTATTGTAGGCCGATATCCGCTTTTTGAAAATGGGCAACTCAAAGGCTTCGCAGCTGTAAAGATCGATCCCGCAGAAATATTTGTGGAAAATGAACTCAAGGAAGGAGCCGAGCAGAAGTTCACAGTTAAACTTTCAAAGACACATCCAAATCCAGGTGAGATCGAAACCTACATACCAACGGACCAAAGTGTACAACCATCCGGTTTTTTGGCAAGCAGCCAGATAGACATGGGGGACTGGACACTTTCTGTTCAACTCAATAAAAGTACAGCGTTCCTTGAAGGTTTATTTGCCATCTCGCTCCGGATTATCTTATCCATTGCCTTAGGTCTAGTGGCTTGGAATATGGCCCGACAGCCAGCCCTTCTTCGGAAAAAAGTAGCCGAGCAATCCAAAGAGCTTCTCCAAATCAATGAGCGATTTGAACTTGCCACCAGAGCTACTTCGGATGTCATCTGGGACTGGAATATTGACAGGGATAAAATTTACCGCTCTGATCTATTTTTCCATTCACTGGGCTATAGTAAGCTCGAAGACATAAACTCAACGGAGTTTTTCAAAACCATCATCCATCCCCAAGACATTGAAGGGGTCACGCAAAATCTGGAAGAAACCCTACAAGGAAAGGAGCAGTTTTGGGAAAAAGAGTTTCGGATTCGTAAGGCTGATGGAAACTATACCTATATCAATGACAAGGGATATATCCTGAGAGATGAATCAGGCAAAGCCATTCGAATGATCGGAGCTACACAGGATATCAGCAAGCGCAAAAAAATAGAAATCGAACTGATGGAGGCCAATCAAAGCTTGGCCAATGCCAATGAAGAATTAAAAGCTTTTGCCTTTCTGGCTTCGCATGATATGCGCGAGCCACTCCGGATGATCAGTTCTTTTATGTCACTTCTGGACAAAAAATACAAACCTGAACTGGACGAAAAGGCCCATCAATACATCGATTTTGCTATAGATGGAGCAAAACGCCTGACCAACCTGATCAATGATCTTTTGGAATATTCCAAGGTAGGCTTCGATGTCGATAACATCGAAAAAATTGACACCAAAGCTTTGCTGCGGGAAGTTCTAGACCTGAAATCTGACCTGATAAGAGAGTCAAACGCCCAACTGATTTTGGGGGACCTGCCAGACATTATGGGTATCAAAACCCCCATTCAGATCCTTTTCCAAAATTTAATCGGCAATGCAATCAAGTACAGAAATAAGGATAAAGAACTGATCATCAAAGTATCAGGAAAGGTCCATGAAGATTTTTTAGAATTTTGTATCGAAGACAACGGAATAGGTATAGAAGCACAATACCTAGATCATATATTTGGCATATTGAAGAGGCTCCATCCCAAAGAAAAATATCCTGGAACTGGAATGGGCTTAGCTACCTGTCGCAAAATCGTAACCCAACATGGAGGCAAAATCTGGGCGGAATCCGAAATTGGCGTTGGAAGCAAATTTTTATTTAAATTGAAGAAATATGGATAATCAAGCTATAAAAATCCTACTTGTAGAGGATAACGAAGGCGATATCATTCTGACCACGGAAGCATTGTCGGAATGCAGGGTAAAGAATGAGGTGAAAGTACTGAGAAACGGAAGTGACGCATTGAATTTCTTGATGGATTGTACGGTCAAAAACAAACATGAAATGCCTCATTTGATCCTCTTGGATATCAATCTGCCTAAAAAGAATGGGCATGAAGTTCTGCAAAGCGCCAAAAACCATCCCGACCTCCGGCATATTCCCATCATCATTCTGACGACTTCAGCCTCAGAGATCGACATATTAAAAGCCTATCAGGCCCATGCAAATTCCTATATAATCAAACCTCTTGAGGTAGCTGATTTTATGACTATTACCAATAAAATCGAGCAATTTTGGTTCAGTATCGCCAAATTGCCCACTAACTGATTTTTATGCGGAAGGACCAAAAATCCTATCATATTTTAATAATTGAGGATAATCTGGGTGATTTTATCCTCATCGAAGAATACTTGAATGAATACATTTTTGATCCCCAACTCACCCGTGTAGATACCTTCCAATCTGCAAAAAATCTATTGAAAGATCAGGCTCATGATTTTGACCTGATTTTTCTGGATCTTTCCCTGCCTGACCTTTCTGGAGAAAAGTTAATCATAGGGGTATTGGATTTAGCTATCGGTACCCCAGTAGTAGCGCTTACGGGTTTTTCTGACTTGGATTTCAGTATCAAATCTCTCGGATTGGGTATTTCAGATTACCTGCTCAAAGACGAATTGACGCCAATTATTCTTTACAAAAGCGTCATATATGCCATTCAGCGAAGTAAGTACGTTGACCAAATCCAAAAGTCAGAAAAGCGATACAGCGATCTCTTTCAATTAAGTCCATTGCCCATGTGGCTTTATGATTTGGAAACATTTTGCTTTCTGAATATCAATCAGGCCGCAATTGCACATTATGGGTACAGCCAAGAGGAATTTTTGAAAATGAAAATTCATGACATCCGGCCTCCCGAGGACAGGTTACAGACCGAGGAATTTATCTCCAACGTCCGGAATGGCCTGATGCTCAATCCTAACAATATCTTTCGCCATAGAAAGAAAAACGGGGATCTGATCTTTGTGGAAGCTACCATCAGTCCTCTGATTTTTAATGAAAAAGAAACCATTCTGGTCTTGGTCAATGACATCACTGACCGCCTGAAATATGTGGATACCATCGAAAAGCAAAACCAAACCTTTCGGGAAATCGCTTGGATCCAATCCCATGTGATGCGGGCACCTTTAGCCCGACTGATTGGACTGGTCAATCTCATGGAAACTGATCTTCCAAATGCTACCCAAGATGGCTTAAATCTCATCGAGCATATCACCAGTTCAGCTGAAGAATTGGATCAAATCGTACGGGAAATCAGCAAAAAGCTTGAAAAAATCGTATCAACCCAAAAGCTTGAACCCTGAATTCCTTTGGTTGCTGGGATAAAATTCCATTCCAACACAATCCCCATAGTTCGTGAAGGGAATACATCACCAATCATCCAATTAACACACTCCAATTGTCGATTTTTTTGAAAAACCCATATCTTATCGCCAAATTCACAGGCTCTTCGAATTGATTCAGGTGGTATACCTCTTATCTTTTTTTCATTTTCCAATTGATTCAATTTGAGGGGGAATCTCAAAGTATTCACTCCTATCTATTAAAAACATGCAGTCGAAGAATATCCTAATCACCGGAGGCGCAAGCGGAATAGGCCTTGCAATGGTTAGAAAATTCGCTTCCGAGGGATGTCACGTCTTTTTTATTGACACCAATCATACCGAAGGAACCAAACTCCAGATCGAAGAGCATGAGAAAGGATTATCTGTGAAATTTCTGGAAGGGAGTATCGCCTCCTTCGATGAAGTGCAAAGGCTCATCCAGCATATTCCCGGCAAACTTGACGTCCTGATCAACAATGCAGGCATATCCCATATCGGTAAGGTTGAAAACACCTCTGAGGCTGACTTCGACAGACTATTTCAAGTCAATGTCAAAGGGATGTTTAACTGCATCAAGGCCGCTCTTCCCAAATTGAAAGAAAATGGTGGTGGCTCCATCCTAAACATGTGCTCAGTAGCGGCTACCATAGGGATCCCGGATCGATTTGCCTACAGCATGACAAAGGGAGCTACGCTATCCATGACACTGAGTGTGGCCCGGGATTATGTGGCAGATGGAATCCGCTGCAACTGTCTTTCACCGGGCAGGGTTCATACTCCGTTTGTAGACGGTTTTTTGGCAAAAAACTACCCCGGACAGGAA
The DNA here is from genome assembly GCF_003259255.1 of Algoriphagus litoralis. Classification (GTDB taxonomy): domain Bacteria; phylum Bacteroidota; class Bacteroidia; order Cytophagales; family Cyclobacteriaceae; genus Algoriphagus; species Algoriphagus litoralis. The sequence goes on along the minus strand of NZ_QGOL01000009.1, from coordinate 33,411 downwards.
AAAGAAATGTTTGATAAACTCGCAGCCACCCAACCTATCGGTCGCATGGGAACTCCTGAGGAAATTGCCGAACTGGCCTATTTTATCAGTTCGGAAGCTGGAGGATTTATCACGGGATCCAATTTCAATATTGACGGGGGATTTATGGGGCTGAAAATGTGACGATTCCGGATTTCGCCATTCCGTTCGATATTCATCATTCGGAGTTCGACATTCGAAATTTGATATTCGAAATTAAAGACGCATCCAAAGCCCTTCTTATTAAAATTCATCATCCTATTATCCTAAATAACCAACATAATGAAACTCATAAGATTTGGAGACCCTGGGAGTGAAAAGCCAGGAATACAAAACAAATCAGGCCAAAATCTGGATTGTTCAGCATTCGGAGAAGACTGGAATGAGGCCTTTTTCACCAATAATGGACTGGCTCGATTGGAACAATGGCTCGCAGTGAATCAGTCAAATCTCACTGAAGTCCCTGCCAACGCCCGAATAGGATCTCCCATTGCCAGACCGTCCAAAATCATCTGCATTGGACTCAACTACCGCAAACATGCGGAGGAAGCCGGCATGGCTGTACCTGAAGTTCCTATCATTTTCATGAAAGCCACTTCTTCGCTTTGCGGTCCATTTGATCCGATTTACATCCCACGAAACTCCGTTCAAACTGACTGGGAAGTAGAGCTTGCAGTGGTGATAGGCAAGCGGGCAAAATACGTCAGCCCTGAAAATGCCAACGAGTTCATAGCGGGCTACTGCTTACACAATGATGTCAGTGAGCGTGACTTTCAGCTCCGGCATGGAGGCCAATGGGTCAAAGGTAAAAGTGCGGATCACTTTGCACCGCTAGGACCAATCCTGGCTACCAAAGATGAAATCCCTGATCCACACAATTTGAGACTTTGGTTAAAATTAAACGGCAAGATCCTCCAAGACAGCAATACCTCGGACTTGATTTTTGATATCCCTACGATCGTTTCCCACCTCAGTCAATACATGACCTTACTACCGGGGGATGTGATCTCTACGGGCACCCCAGCAGGAGTTGGTATGGGTCTAAAACCCACACCTCGCTATTTGGAGCACGGAGATACGATTGAATTGGGCATAGAAGGACTTGGCATTTCACGGCAGGTAGCCATGAAAGATCCCGAGGCATGAGACTGGACTGTCATCAGCATTTCTGGGAGTATGATCCCAAAAAACAGGACTGGATTAGTCCTGAGATGAACCGAATCCGTCGAAATTTCCGAGCTGCAGATCTTTATCCCCTGCTTCAGGATGCCAAAATGGATGGCTGTATCGCTGTACAGGCTGATGAAAGCCTTCGTGAAACCGATTTTCTCCTTGATTTGGCAGACCAGCACGAGTGGATACTTGGTGTAGTAGGCTGGGTAGATTTGAAAAGCGATAGCCTGGACGAAATACTCGATCAGTATTCCGAAAAGGCCAAACTGGTAGGGTTCCGTGAAGTGCTCCAGTCCAGAGATCCACAGTACATGCTGCAGGATACGTTTATTCGTGGAATTCACAAAATCGGGGAGCGGGGATATCCTTATGACATATTGATATTCCCCAATCACCTACAAGCTTCTTTGGACCTAGTAAAAAAGTGTCCAAATCAGCGGTTTGTCATCGATCATTTGGCAAAGCCATCTATCAAGGATGGAGAATGGAAAGACTGGAAAAAAGCCATAGCTCCATTAGCTGAGCGCGAATTGGTTTATTGCAAACTTTCCGGCATGATCACAGAGGCTGATTGGAATACTTGGACTCCAGCCCAGCTAGTACCCTATTTGGAAATTGCGCTCGACTTATTTGGACCAAGTCGATTGATGTATGGAAGTGATTGGCCTGTCTGTCTGCTGGCTGGAGAATATGAGCGATTTTGGGGAGTGATTGAAGAATTTACAGACTCACTTTCCGCCTCAGAAAAAGCCAGAATCATGGGAGAAACTGCGGCTGAGTTTTATAAGATTTGAATAGGATAAAAGGTGAATCCCGTATCACCCTGATCACCTGAGAGACGGGAGTCTCGAAGTCGAAGGGCAGATACGCTAATTGGGCTTCGACTTCACTCAGCCATACAAACTGAATTCTGAACACTGAGACTGAACATTAATAATGAACCTGAACCTACAAGACAAAGTCATCCTGATTTCCGGAGGTGCCAAAGGAATCGGAGGTGCTATTTCCCGGGGATTGATTGAGGAGGGTGCCATTCCTGTCATTATTGATCCCTCGGAAAAGGAGGCAAATGAAATCCTGAAGATAGCCCAAGGTAGGGCACTTCATATTCCCATCCGATTGTCCACCGAGGAGGATGCCCGACTAGCCATCCAAAAAACTGTGGATTCTCTCGGACGAATCGATGGTTTGGTCAACAATGCCGGGGCTAATGATGGTGTGGGTCTGGAAAACGGTTCGCCTGAAGCCTTCGCCAATTCAGTTTCCAAAAACCTCTTCCACTATTACTATTTGGCCCATTTTGCGTTGAGCTACCTGAAAGCAAGCAAAGGTGCGATTGTCAATATCTCCTCAAAGACCGCAGTCACTGGTCAGGGGGGGACCTCAGGATACATAGCTGCCAAAGGAGCCCAACTTGCCCTGACCCGGGAATGGGCAGTCGAACTCCTACCCTATCAGATTCGGGTCAATGCCATTCTGCCAGCAGAAGTATTCACACCCATGTACGAAAGCTGGATCCAGTCTTTTCCTAATCCGGAAGAAAAGCTGGCTGAGATCAATTCACGGATTCCATTGGGAAATCGAATGACACGAGCAGAGGAAATCGCAGCGATGGCAATTTTTCTACTTTCAGAAAAAGCCTCCCATATCACCGGACAGCATCTCTATGTTGACGGTGGCTATACCCATCTTGACCGAGCTCTTTGACACCTAACCCATGACCCAAAAACCTGCCTTAGTACCCAAAAACCTCCTTATCCCCTTTATCCTCGTCACGTCGCTTTTTGCCCTTTGGGGTTTTGCCAATGACATCACGAATCCCATGGTCGCTGCCTTCAAGCGGGTTTTGGAACTGAACAATACTCAAGCTTCCTGGGTCCAATTGGCCTTTTATGGCGGCTATTTTACGATGGCGCTTCCCGCTGCATTTTTCATCAAAAAATACTCGTACAAGACTGGAGTGCTCCTAGGCCTTGGACTTTATGCTTTTGGCGCTTGCTTGTTTTACCCAGCAGCAGCTTGGGAAAGCTATGGATTCTTCCTCGCTTCACTCTACATTTTGACATTTGGACTGGCATTTTTGGAAACAACCGCAAATCCTTATATCCTATCCATGGGTCCTGAGTCCACAGCAACGCAACGACTGAATTTAGCCCAGGCTTTTAACCCCATGGGAGCTTTAGCAGGACTTTTTGTTGCCAAAACTTTTATCCTCAATGCCCTCCAATCCAACAATACCGACGAAAATGGAAACCTGATCTTTGACACTCTGGATGAAGCAGCCAAAGCAGTCATCCGAACCAATGACCTGATGGTCATCCGCAATCCCTATGTGATGCTTGGTCTTGTTGTAATCGGGATCTTCTTGGTGATTTTAGTGGTCAAAATGCCGGAAAGCAAGGATTCCAGCGGCAAAGTCAATTTTGGTCCTACGATGAAGCGTTTACTTAAAAACCGGAACTTTGTCGAAGGTACACTTGCCCAGATGTTTTATGTCGGTGCACAGATCATGGTTTGGACGTATATCTACCAATATGCCGAATCCATTGGTATCACGACCTATGATGCGGTGAACTATGCCTACACCTCACTGGGGATTTTCTTGCTTGGACGCTGGATTTGTACCTTTTTGATGCGAAAGGTAGCTCCACGTAAGCTCTTGGTGATTTTCAGTTGCCTTGCGATGATCTTTACCTTGGGGGCTATTTTCCTTCCAGGAATGCCCGGACTTTACAGTTTGGTGCTGATCAGTTTTGCGATGTCACTGATGTTTCCAACTATCTATGGCATCGCATTGGAAGGACTTGGAGAAGATTCCAAGTTTGCAGCCGCCTATTTGGTCATGGCAATAGTCGGTGGTGCCATCATGCCTACACTCCAGGGGATGATATTGGACTGGGGAGGAAAAGGCTACACGGATGTATTGATTCTTGGCGTTCCCGAGGTGAATTTCTCCTTTTTCCTTCCCTTGACTTGTTTCTTTATGGTGTGGTTGTTTGCTGTACGTGTTAGAAATAACAGTTTGGGTTAAACCTCAACTTCATCATTCGAAATTCATCATTCGATGTTCATTATTAATGGATTGGAAAATTGAAAAATTGGAAGATTTACTAATTCATCATTCGATATTTATTATTGGAAGATTGAATGATTGGTATCAGTATAGTCGAAAGGTAAATTCAACTTCATCATTCGATATTCATCATTCGATGTTCATTATTAAAAGATTTGAAGATTGGAAAATTTGAAGATTTACTAATTCATCATTCGATATTCATTATTTTAATTTCGAATACCGAATGTCGAATATTGAATTTCGAAGATTAGAACACCATGCAAACTTTTCTCTTGATCTGCGACCTCAAAGACGAACCAGAAGCGATTCAGGCCTACGTGGATTGCCACAAGGCAGTGGCTCCTGAAATTCTGGAAAGCATCAGAACGGCGGGAGTCCTCCAAATGAGCATCTACCGCTGGCGAAACCGACTCAGCATGATACTGGTAGGAGATGAAAAATTTAGCTTTGAACGCAAAGCGGCTTTGGATCAAGCTAATCCGAAGGTGCAGGAATGGGAAGCCTTTTTAGGACAGTACCAAACCAACCTTCCCGGCACTCCCCAAAATTGGCGCTGGGCTTTAACAGAAAAACTATTTGAATTCAAAGTAGAGTGAATTTGAGATTTGAGATTTTCAACCCACAACCTATGAAAAACCCCATTCTAACCTTCGTATTTATCCTCATCGCAACAATGGCTTTTGGACAATCGCATACGCTTCCACTTTGGGAAGGTACTCCTCCCCTACAGACCGCCATGGACCTGCAGGAGGATGTGAGACAAGAAGGCATTATTCGGATCGCCAATGTGCAGATTCCAACCATCGAAGTGTATCTCCCAGCAAAGCAGATCGCAACAGGCAAAGCTGTAGTCATATTTCCGGGAGGAGGATATGGAATCCTCGCCTATGACTGGGAAGGAACGGACTTTGCCAAATGGCTCAATGCGCAGGGAATAGCGGGAATAGTGGTTAAATACCGACTTCCCATTTCCAAATCCTTGACAGATCCCAAGGAGGTTCCGCTCATGGATGCACAGCGGGCCGTCCGATTGGTCCGACAAAATGCTGAATCATGGAACATTGACCCAGCAAAGGTCGGTGTGATGGGATTCTCAGCCGGAGGGCATTTAGCCTCCACCATCAGTACCCAATACAATCATGAAGTAGCCCGAACAAAAGATGCTATTGATGTGCTTTCTGCCCGCCCTGATTTCTCGGTATTGGTTTATCCGGTAATTACCTTTCAAGATGATGCTGTTCATGGAGGATCGCGTAAGAATCTCATTGGTGAAAATGCGACTCAAGAGTTAAAAGACCGCTTTTCAGCCCAATTGAATGTGAATGGAGAAACCCCTCCAACCTTTCTTGTACATGCTCAGGATGACAAAGGCGTGCCAATCGAAAACTCCCTGCTTTACTATCAAGCCCTTCACAAAAACGGAGTCAAGGCTTCCCTTCACATCTATCCTTCCGGGGGACATGGATTTGCCTTTGGATTGGGAAAAGGGGCCGTGGAAGGTTGGAGAGAAGTCCTCCTGGCTTGGATGAATGAGACAGTGGAGTAGCCGTATGTCAGGCTGAGCGGAGTCGAAGCCCCCTTCGACTCCGCTCAGGGTGACACTAAATGAATATTACAAAAAATCGACAACATGCCTATAAAAGTAATCGCTTTCGATGCCGACGATACCCTTTGGGTGAACGAACCGTTTTTTCGCGAAGCGGAGGAAAAATTCGCCAGCCTGCTGGAAGACTTTATGCCGCAACATGCCATCATGAAGGAGCTTTACCGCACCGAAATCGACAATCTCCGACTCTATGGCTATGGGATCAAAGGATTCATGCTGTCCATGGTCGAGACGGCTTTGCGGATCTCAGATCATAAAATGCCAATTTCCATCATTGACAAAATCATCCGAATCGGGCAGGAAATGCTCGAAAAACCCGTCGAACTCTTACCCGGTGTGGAGGAAGTCCTGCAGACTCTAAATGGAGAATACCGGCTGGTCGTCGCCACCAAAGGGGATTTGGTGGATCAAGAGCGCAAACTCCGGAAGTCAGGTCTCGAAAAATACTTTCACCACATTGAAATCATGAGTGAAAAGCGGGTAGCGGACTATGAAAAACTGATCAAGCACCTGGACATCCACCCTTCAGAATTTCTTATGCTGGGCAATAGTCTAAAGTCTGATATCCTTCCTGTATTGGAATTAGGCGGACATGGAATTCACATTCCCTTTCACATCACTTGGGCACATGAAGTGGTCGAGCACGAAGTGCAGCATGAACGGTTTTATAAGCTGGAGACAATCGCAGAAGTTGTTAAAGTAATTCATAAAATTTCAGTGTAACATTTCGATAGGTAATGCATTATTCATGCATGAATTCAATCAAATCCAACTTTTGGGCACAACTCTTCATCATCTATACCCGCTACATGCTGGGGGGTGGATTTGTCTTTGCCAGCATCATCAAAATCAAAGGCAGACGATTCACTACACTCCCTCAAGAAGGCGCTGATTTCGGTACTGCCATGCACTTTTTTGAGACGATGTACCAAACAGGCCTGTATTGGCAGTTTTTGGGTTGGGGTCAGTTGATTGCAGGACTCTTACTGATGACGCAGCGGTATGCCAAACTGGGTGCTGTGGTCAACTTTCCGATTATCCTTAATGTGTTCATCATTACCATTTCCATGGATTTCAATCTGACTCCTGTGATCACCGGGATGATGCTGTTGGCCAACCTTGGTTTATTGGTTTGGCATTGGGGAGAATTAAGAACTTTGGTTAATCTTCCTCTGATTCCTGAGAAGCCTGATCGGGAAGAAAAAAGACGGATTTGGGAAGTTACCGGGTTATTACTCTTTGCTTTTACAGCTGGATATCGGATTCTAAGGGATAGTTATGATCCCATTTTTTGGTTTGGGGTCTGTTTGGTTATTGGATTGGCGGCGCTGACCCTCAGGCTTTTTGGCTCAAAACGCGATAATGCACCAATAAAGGCGAGTTGAATAACCCGTACTTTAATTCTCCAGCACCTGCTTTTCCTCCAAAAGCACTTGGCGCAGCTTTTCATAGTCTAACGCCTGAACAGCTTGATTCCCATCAATCGCCAAAGCAGCCGCAGCAGCAGCGCTTTGTCCCAAAATCATAAATACCGGCTCCATCCGGATCGAACCAAAGGCGGTATGGGAACTTGAGACACAGACTGGAACCAAGAGATTGCTACACTCTTCTTTTTTGGGAACCAAAGTCCCATAGGAAATCGAATAAGGTTGCTCAGGGTGTACTCCGATGTCCCCTTCATTTTGGACAAAGCCTCCCGGAGTCACAAAGCGCTGAGTATTGTGTGAATCCAAGGAATAGGAGCCCATTCCTACCGGTTGGGGCACTTCCTTAGCTCCCAATACATCATGCTCAGTCATCACATAGGCGCCGATCATTCGTCGGGCTTCACGCACATAGATCTGATGCGGCCAGTTGCCGTTGTCTACAAACTCATCTTTTGCCAAACCGTAATTTGCCAATTCATATCTGACTTTTTCCGGTACGCTGAGATCGTTGGCAAGGAAATACATCAGACCCTTTTGGTAGTCTTCATGTTCCTTGATGATTTCTTTTCGTCTTGTATAATTTGCCTCGGGGTAATCGTAGTTTTTTCCAATGTAATCTGTGCTAAAAGGCCCATGGTTATTGGTATCCGTCTTCAGATTGGGAATCGGGTCATACTTCCAAAAGGTCTCATCCCAACCTGCCGCATATACTCTGCCCAACAGCTCATAGCGTGCAGGATCGTAATTTTCTGGCTTCGCAAAAGGTACCCGATTGTCAGGATTTCGGCTCAGCGCCATTCGGAAATTATAGGCCTGCAATCTGCCATCCCCTTCCCCATTTTGTCCTGGAGGCTCAGCCGATATCTCTGGCAATAGGCCGGAGGAAGAATCTCCAGCGACGCGATACGCTGAAATTGAATCCATAAAATAGTGTCTGTGCTGGTAAACTCCCACCTGCACCCCATTCCATGTTTCCCCATAGACAGAATTTGACTCCCGGCCAACATGGTAAGAAACTCCCGCAGCAGCCATCAGATCTCCTTCATAGGTAGCGTCAATAAAGACTTTACCCTGATATGTTTTTCCGGAAAGGGTTCTGATTTCAGTGATTTTCCCTTCTTTCTTTGTGATTCCTGAATCCCGGTCAAGCCATTCGTCCCGATGGATTTCCAATTGATTTTCTTTGACAAAATCCTCAAAAATCTGCTCAGCTACATGGGGTTCAAAGATCCACATCGTTCGATTGTCACCATCAATTGCCGGAGTGCCCTGTCCCTTATTTCCATATTCCTCCCGCTTTTGCCACTTCCAGGCCGAATCCTGCTCGTAGTGTAGATACACCCGATGGTAAAACTCCCTTGCCAAACCACCAATCACTGCCTTATTTCCAGTATCTGTGAAACCCAAACCTCCCGAGGATAATCCTCCTAGATGCACATCCGGAGATACCACAATCACTGACTTACCCATCTTCTTAGCCTGAACAGCTGCAGTAATCCCTGCCGATGTCCCGCCATAGATGATGATATCAGCTTGGAAAACTGGCTCACTTGGCTTGCTGCAGGAGAAAATAAGAAAACTGAGAAAAAGGGAAAAAATTATCCGCATGAAGAGATGGTATGGGTTTAAGGGTTAAAGGTTAAGGGTTAAAGGTTATTGGATACCATTACTTGAACATTGATTATTGCCCATTGATAATTGATCATTGCCCATTGATCATTTCCCAAAGTCCTCAGCTTCCTGATTCAAGGCTTCATCGGTCAGAGCAGATCCAGAATTGACCAAGATTCGATATCGGAAAGTCACTGATTCTCCGTCAGCCAATTTGAAGTTTAACTCTTCTCTGCCAGCGCTCAGAGCTTTCTGCCCTAGGGTATTGGCAGCAAAAAGACCATAACCTCTGGCATGCCAATAGGTAGGATAGCCCGGGTTTTGGGAATGATCCACGATAGCCAAGGAAAGCTTTTCTCCATTAATTTCTCCGGAAAGATTGACCCATTTTCCGCGGGTTCCCCAGACATCATCGCCTTCGATTCCTTCGCTGCTTCGATACATGCCAGTCACCCCATCATTATTCAAAGTCGGAACGGCCGTAGCGATACCACTCGCATCGGTGAAGATTTCTGGTTTGTTTGAGGGATGCTCCAATTCTCTAGCCACCCGGATTCCAAGCATTCCTTCTTTGTTATCGGTAAATGAAACTTCCTGTCCATGCGCAGTAAGGGTCGTAATTCGATCGATCACTCGCTTATCCCCTTCTGCACTAAAGACAAACTGGGTAGTCTCTTTGAGCAGGATTCGTCCATCAGGAGCCACCCAATCGGCAGCTACTTCCAACTCAGCCCCTTCCCTACTTTCTTTGGTACTCAGGATTTCTGTATGGACAATGGATCCATAGCCGCTTTTCTTATCCTCTGGAATTGCATCGGAATTATTCCAAAAATCCAGACCATTGACATCGCCATAGTTAAACCAAATCCCGATATGATGGGGATGATCAACACGCTCACCTGCTCTAGGCTCGAGAGGAAAACCTCTGGTCAGATCATTTCCCTGAGCAGATTTAATAGGGTAAAGGACGGGTTTGGCTAGGGTCTCAGGATATAGATAACTGGTAAAAAGCTTTCCATCAACCAATACCTCCACTTTTCTTTCCCCATCCTTTCTCAGCAAAGTCACAGCGCTTTCCTTTTCCATTTCATCCGAATCATGAGTTTCATTTCCACCTGAACAAGCAGAAAATCCTAAAGCTATTAAAACCAGACCAGCCCAAGAGCTGGTCTTTATTTTATGATACATGGCAAATTCAGTTTAGTATTGGAATACTTTTCCACCTGCAAGGACTTCTTGCTTTTCTTCATCGAAAGTCACAAACTGCCCAGTCCGTAGGGCCGCTGTAGTCATGATATTGGCGATGGAGTGATTGTAACCGGCCATCACGTCAGCATTGGGCTTCTTCCGGGTTCGGATGCACTCCATCCAATTGCGCATGTGAGCGGAAGTCATGTCATCTGCTCCGGTATTGGCTCCGGTTTCCACTTTTACAGCTTCACCCAAGGCCATCTCAGGAAGTAGATTCTCCTTCATACCCATGCCTCTGGCTTGATTTTCCCGAAGGCCACCATTGGGAGAGATCATATTGGTATCCAGATTCAGTTCGCCAGCATTGGAGTAATAGATTTCCTTGGTGCCTCCAGCAGAATTGGTAAATCGGGAAGAATAAATGACTTGAAAGCCTTTGCTCTGGTCATTGAGTGGTCCATAGTCGAAGACAGCAGTCATGGTATCAAAATTTTGCCGACCGTCTTTCCAGAGATAAATCCCACCATTGGCAGCCACACTTCTCGGGTGAGGCAGGTCTGTAAACCAATGAACGGTATCGATCTGATGCGCCATCCATTGTCCCGGAATACCTGAAGAATAAGGCCAGAACAATCGGAATTCAAGGTATTTCCTTGGATCCCATTCGGCTTTGGGCCGGTTCATCTGATAGCGGTCCCAGTCTGTATCCTCTTTCCGAATCTGACTGGCAAGCTCTGCTCGTCTCCATCTTCCAGGTTGATTGACATTCCAAGTCATCTCAACGGCCACGATATCACCGAATTTCCCCGCCTTGATAAAGTCATGCGCTTGGTGATAGTTGATCCCACTGCGGCGCTGCGAACCTACCTGCACGATTTTTCCGGTACGGAGCACCGCCTCTTTGGCGGCTCGGTTATCGGCCATGGTTTCTGCAAAAGGCTTTTCCACATAAGCATCTCTTCCTGCTTCCACGGCTTCCTTGCAATGCAAAGCATGCTGAAAATCGGCTGTACTGATGATTACTGCGTCTACGTCCTTACGGTCGTAAAGCTCCTCATTGTTTCGGGCAGTTGCGATGGTCAATCCGGTCTTCTCTTTGACAAAAGCCACCGCTTCATCCCTTCTTCTGCTCCAGATATCGGATACTGCCGTAAACTGGAAGTTCATTTCCTTGGCATGAATCTGCATGGCTGGAACTAATGCTCCCCTGCAGCGGTCTGAAAAGCCTACAATGCCGACATTGACACGATCATTGGCACCGATTATTCGGCTGTAACTTTTTGGAGAAAATGCCATGGCACCAAGGCTGAGGCCGGCAGTAGTGAGCGCTGACTTTTTGAGAAAGTCTCTTCTTGAATTGTCGTTGTTCATGGTATTTTGGGGTTTTTATGTTCGGGGTTCAGGTTCAGGGTTCAGAGTTAAGGGTTAATCGGTTTTTTGAAATCACTTCATTATTCAGTATTCGATGTTCGACATTCGAAATTCGAGGTTAAGAGTTAAAGGTTAAAGGTTAATCGGTTTTTAGAAATCACTTCGATATTCGACACTCAACATTCGATATTCAAAATTTGAAATTCGATTATCTTCAAGGTTATCAGACTAAGCACCTGACTGAAAAAAGTCAGGAAGTTGGAATCCTCAGGTTAACCCAGTTTATATTGACCATTGATGTCAGCGACTGATTACTGGGACTTCATACTGCCACTGATCACTACTTACTTCCCACAACCAAGCCCTCAAACAACTCCAACTGCTCTTTCAAAGCTGCAATTCGGTCAGCAGGTTGAGTACGGGCTTCAAGCAGGATCCATCCACTATAATTCATTTCTTTGAAAAGCTTGAAAAGCTGGGGATAGGGATAATCGCCCACATTGAATTCCCGAACGTGAACGGTATCTCCAAACCATTTTTTCACACTGTGAAAATTGGCTTCCAATCCGGGAGGCAGTAGATCTTCAGCATTGCAATTCCAGCAGATTTTGACATTCGATTCAGTCACCTGATCAAAAATCTGCTTCATCACGGGAAGCTCCTGAGTGGTCGTTCCGTGCACCTCAACCCGGATCAGTTGTCCATAGTCCTGAGCATACTTTCCGACTTCATTGAATGAAGCGCCAATCTGGGCAATGGTCTTTTCGGGGCTGACGTCCTTCGGCATCGCATTTGGCTTTACTTTTAGGCCTGTGGCCCCGATATCATGACATAGTTTGATATATGCTTTGGTCCCCTCGATATTCTCCTTGAGCTTGGCTGGATCGGGACTATGGTATTCATAATTGCTGCCATAGCCGAGGCAATTCACCGGACTATCGGCAAAGCGCTTTTTCACCTCTTCGCGCTGTGCTGCATTGAGATTGGTTTCTACTCCATGTGCATGCTGAGTTCTCAATTCCACACCCAAAACACCTGTTTTCTCACAATTGGCAATCAAAGTGGGAAGATCCCAGTCCTTGCCCCATTCGTAGGTAACGAGACCAAACCTCATCCCATCACGCCGAGGTTCTGAGAAGGAAGGAAGAAAAGGTAGGGTGGACAATCCAACACTTGCTGCTAGCGATTTTTGAAGAAAACTTCTTCGGGACAGGGCTATTTCTATCATAGCTAATTATACCAATAAAAAGCGGGAGGGCTGTCCTGAACCCCCGTTAATCTTCGGAAACGATTGAGGAAGAAACGGCTTGCAGATCGGATTTTAGCAGCTTTCCTATCGGAAAATCCTAAAAACCTGGAATTTTTTCCACCAAAATCTCCACGCCAGCCTTGTCAAAATAGGTACAGGTCATCCTTTCGAGGTCAACGGACCATTTTTCAATTCCAGACTCGGCACAATGCTGACAAAAAGTAAAATAATCCGTCTCTCCCATTTGATGGATTTTTAGAGAGTGGATGAATTTTTCCGGATCGCTAAGACTTGCTATTTCCAAGTCTTTATACTTCGGTTTGGATTGGATTTGAAATTCATTTGCACCAAAATACTGCGTATGACTATCTCTGACCCAAGTCTGAAAACCCAACACACCGAAGCCTTTGATCTCCTGAATATAAGCTGGAAACTCGGTCCCGGTTTTGACTTTGGCGTGAGCAGATTCTATTTGTTCTATGGTAAACATGTAGTGATTCAGTTTTAACTAACAGTGAAAAGATTAAACCCTTACAACCGATACAAGGCTATAATTTACTCGTTTATAAATAACTATAGAAAGCTTAGAACTCATCCAGGCATCTGTACCTCGCTCATGGCTATCCGATTGCATGTCAGTAACACTTCCTGCAACTCTGAACCTTTGGACCGAAGCGGATCGATCGCCTTGACCAGATTTGCCCTCAGCTGATACAAGTCTTCCCTATTGTACTTTTTGGACTTTTTTACAAGTTCAAGTTTCATCAGTGCTTCTTGTTGATTTTGTTTTGGATTAAACCAACCATTCAATTCTGAGCATTGATGACACACTCCGTTTTTGTTAATGAGGGCACATCGATTGTCAAAAATTTCCGTCATAGTCTTCCTGCCATCCTGGAGCAGATATTTCACAACGCCTTCAGTTTTGTCCAGAATCTGAGTTATTTCAGTAACCGAAAAATCATAAACATCTTTCAGTATCAAGGCGATTTGATTTTCGATAGGGAGGTTTTTGGAAATACAGGTAAAGCAAGTGTCAATATGCTCCTTCATATCATATTGGGCAGCACTTGAAGTTTCATAAGTCCGAGTGATGACTGACCTAAGCGTATCATTTTCCAGCACCAGTTTTTTGGCCTGCTCGCTTACATCCGCTGTCCATCGTTTGGAACGCTTCAGGTGATTGTAGGCAAAGTTTGTGGCAATCTGGAAAACCCATGTCTTCAGCGAAGATTGTCCTTTGAAGGTGGACAGCTTTTCAAAAGCTACAATAAACGTATCATGGGTGATGTCTTCTGCATCAGTTCTGCTGGCCAAAAGACGGTACAAATAGGATTTCAATTGATTTTGAAATCCGGAGAAAAGCACCTGAAATGCGCGGATGTCTCCACCCAGCGCTTTTTTCAAAGTTTGTTCATCATTCATCTCAAGTGAATCAGTTCAATTTAACAACTGCTGGACTCAATTTACTCGGACGTCTCTGCGGACTACACATGTCATTATCTCCCGGACGCTCTCCAAAATATAATTTCCCTTCTTTATCCATGGAAAGCAAATCATAATCACCTGGACATTGCTTGACCGATTGCCATGCTGAGCAACCATTCAAAGAGATGTCTTTTTCTACATCAAGGCTAAGATTACAAGGGCAAAAACCAAATGCATGGATTAGATTTTCATCCGTAGTTTTCAGTGTGACAAACTTCTTTTCTTCATAGAAAACAGCCTCATAGGTATCAGGAAGCATTGCAGATTTCCTTTGCAATTTATAGTTGCCGAAGGTTCTGAATTCGAAGACCTTCAGTTTCATATCGGGATCAAGGGATAGCGTGAAAACCAGAGTCCATTTCCCTTTGTCAAAAGTAAATTTCCTCTTCCCCCAAGCTTCCCCATACGGATAGGGCATGGGATCAGCATAGGTTCCTGTCAGGTTTTCCAGCTTCGATTTCAGGTTTTCTGTCCTTGATTTAAATGACAATACTACTGCCAAAGCAAGCAGTGCCAAGAGTACTATTGAAACATTCCTTTTCATGATTTTAAGCTTTTGGGGTTAAAATCACTTTTCCGGTCGTTTCTCTGGCTTCCACTTGCCGATGCGCTACAGCCGCATCTTCAAGTAAAAAAGTTTTGTTCGTGGAGATTTTCAAATCCCCATTTGCCACCATTCCGATCACTTGTCCCATTGCTTCCTGCCAAATGGGCATTTTATTGGAAATATAATGGGCCAGATTGAAGCCGGATTGGGTGAGGTTTTCATCCACAAAATATTCGGGATGAATACTTCCCTGCACCCCGCTTGCACATCCATAGACAATCAAATGTCCTCCTGTAGCCAGTGACTTTATGGTCTCATTGTAGACATCCCCACCTACCGTTTCAAAGGCAATGTCCACTCCTTTTCCATTTGTAAAATTTCGCAATTCAGCGCTCCAGTTTGGTTTGGAATAATTAAGAATCAGATCGGCACCGTTGGCCACGGCAAGTTTCAGCTTTTCATCCGAACTGCTCGCAGCTATTACTTTGGCTCCGTTTAGCTTTGCAAGCTGAACCAACAGGGAACCCACCCCACCAGAGGCTGCAGTGATGAGGACGGTCTTGCCTTTCACATCTTTTGCCACCTGCGAGATCATGAGTTGGGCCGTGGAACCTTGTACAAAAATCCCAGTGGCCGCTCTAGAATCAATCTCTTCCGGAATGGGAATGCAAAACTGAGCGATCGCACAAACGTAGTCCGCATACCCTCCACCCGACGGAAGAATAGCCAAAACTCTGGTTCCTATGGAAAAGGGCTCAGAGACTCCCGGTCCGGTATTGATAATTTCCCCTACCACTTCCGAACCCAGGACAAAAGGCAATGGGGTGGATTGAAAATACCTGTTTCGCCTGCGAAGTGTATCGGAGTAATTTACCCCGATCGCTGCTACTTGAATAATAATTTCCCCGGCCTTAGGCTCAGGAAGTGCTGTGTTGATCAGCTTCAATACCTCAGGTGAGCCGAATTGATCGAAAATTACCTGTTTTGCTGTTGTTGTCATCGGTATAGATTTTTGGTTTATACAGCTCTGACAACTGAGCACTGGAAAACGGATGAAAAAATGAAAAATAGTTTTTTGAAGGTGTTTTGGAGTGTGAAATGCGTGCTTTCGCTGAATACCACTGAATGGGTGATTCCTTCCTGTTCAAAGTTTGACCTAAAATGCAAATAGGTTTTCAACTGCACTACAAAGGGTAAGTTTCAGCTTTTACCACTGCATAAACCTAATTCCGACCTGATTGTCTGCAATGGCAAACTCTTTAGCACCCCAAGGGCGAAGGGTCACTTTATTGAGATTTGGATGTAAAAATTGTGGGTGTGAAGCCGAAACACTTGCAAAGACTTCGTCAATGTTTTTGGTCTCAATCCTCAATTCCGGAAAGTGTTCTTTGGCCAATTGCTCATCCTGAAATAGCATAATTCGGATACCATCCTTCCCAAGAACACAGTAAGGATTGGATGACTTAAGCTCCTGATGCTCAATTTCAAACTGAAGACAATCTACAAAAAACTTTAAGCCATCTCTAATGTCGATATAAAACACACTGGGAATGATTCTTGTAAAATTCATGATTTAAATTTTGGGGAAATTGGCGTATTATTTCAAAATCCTACTTACGCTAAAACTAAATAAAAATGGAGACAGAAATACATCCCCTTGAAATCGAAGCAGAAGATTCTTTGATGATTTTGACTCATCGCTTGTCAGCTAGGCAAAACTCAAATCCTTTGATTTGAAAACTTTTGGACTTTACCAAAACCCCAGCGAACAGGAATTTATAGTACTTTTGATACAATGCCTTTCCTCAAAAAAATCACGGAGCAATCCAAACCATCCGTATTTGTTGCCGGATTAATTTTTCTACTCCTCTACTGGTATTTTGCCTTCGACGGCATCACGTTCTCTGATGATGTCTTTTATCTGTTGGCTGGAAAGAAGTTTTGGGAAGGGACTATGGAATTCAATGCCTATCATTTCTCCACACGCTGGGGAGCTTACGTTCCTTCAGGTTTGCTTGGCTATCTTTTTGGCCTAAAACCCCATTTAATTTCCTTGGTTTCGCTGGCAAGTTATTTGGCGACTTTGGGCTTAGTGATGTACCTACTCCCCGATAAGTCCAAGTCTTGGATCTTGCTGCTATGGTTTTGCACTCAGGTATATTTTCTTCACTTTCTGACCAAGGTTTATCCTGATACGCTACTGGTATTTTGGACAGTGCTTGTCCCTTTTGCTGCAGTCTTTCGATCAAAAAAGCCCTTCTTTGCCGCTTTGGGGCTTGTTTCGGGTTTGTTTTTCGGCTTTCTGACCAAAGAAACCATCGTCTTTTTGGCACCATTACCTATATTACTTTTTTTCTTTGACTGGAAAAAGGGCAAGCAAAATCTACCCTTCTATTCTGCCTTGCTGGGATTGGGGATAGTTTTTGGAGCTCTTTATTTGGGTTATTTCTGGATCAAATTTGGAAGTCCCTTTTATCGATTTGAGTCCATTCAGGATGGGCATTACATCTCCGAATTCACTTATGCTGACAAGAGTGGATGGATCATGCTGAAGCGATTGACCATTCTTCCCATCATCACTTTTGTGGAGCGATCCTACTGGATTTGGATTGTTTTTTCCATTCCGGGCTTGGTAAAGGTTTGGAAAAAACCGGAAAGTCCGGGACTGGAATTTGCCCTTTCACTTGTCAGTTTACTTACCCTGTTTTGGGTTATGAGTACTAATTTCAGATTTTATAATCCTCTGTATCTGAATCCTCGACACCTGATTATTTTAATTCCAACTTTAGCCTTTTTGATCGCTTTAGGCTGGGAAGAATGGACCAAAAACAACAAACTGAAACTTTGGATGAATGGGCTGATTCTGCTGGGAGTAGGCATCAGTATCTTTCAGCAAGATTGGAAAATAGCAGGCTTTCAGGCAGCCTTCCTTGGTATACTGATTACACTGCAGGGTAAAAAATTTATTTGGGTTACCGCTGTTCTTCTTCTAATCCCTGCCTTCCTCGCCGTCAACTACCAAAAGAATATCAAGGAATATGATCAATTGATGGAAACATTGACCAGCGAAACTTCAATTGAGTCTACGGATACAATAATCCTTACCAACAATTTCATCGATTTCAGCAAGGAAGTTCTGTTGCCAGAAAACAAACCAGCACAAAACTTACTTTTCCCAATCGAAAAACTGGATTCCCTCAAGTCTATTTCTCCAAAAAAAGTCACAGTGCTGCTCTATGACTATTACCAACATGCCTATCCCAAGGAGCAAGTGGATGTAGATGCTTTGGAGCTTTGGCTACAGGAGCAAACCCTGATCAGCGAAGAGCGTCAGGGTAAGGTGTGGATTCGAAGATATCTGACGGAATAGTGAATTAATAAAATGCCGCTGAAGGCAAGACTGCCGTTCGGACTGTGCTCCCCTTGTCATCGACCTCTGTCCAGGCAAAAAAGAGCTTATCCTTATAAAGCTCTAGTTGCGGGAAACCGCTTTTTCTACCTGGATCCATCCTGGCTATTCTTTTTGGCGAACCCATTTTACCATCCAAATCTATCCGTGCTGCCTGTAGGTATGTCGTGTCAGCTATCGTCTCCATCCAAGAGACTACCCCAGCTCCCTCATCCAAAAGTGCCACATCCACCCGTCCGATCACTCCATTCCCTTCCAATGTCACGGGCTGTCCAAATGAAGCGCCTGAGTCCGTCGAGAAGGCAAACTTCACTTCTGGAACTTCCTTCGGTGCTGTAAACCAAGCTACCAAAAGCGTATTTCCAAGCGCAGCCGCTTTTGGACCATTTACCGGGCAGCCGGCGATCTCCCAGCCATCGGCATGGATGATGTCAGGTTCGGTCCATTTGCCATTCACCAGCCGAGTGATGGCAATGTCCCGAATCTCCCGATCGGATCTATTTCGGTAGATGACCACAGGACCTTGAGCAGTCAGGGCACTAGTCGTCTGGCAACAGTCGCAGGTCTTGGCATCCAAAAGTTCATCCCATAGTACTCGTCCATCCAGCGCAACTTCCGCAGCCCGGATGCTCATCGCTCCAGAATGCCCAGCATGATCATGTCCTCCTTCACCGGTCTCGCGACCATCTAACCATGAAACAAAATAACTGCTATCGGTATACCCAAATGAGGAGACGAAACCATGCTCAGTAAAGGTAGAATCTACATGAAGTGGAAGTCCCGTTTTCCAGTTTGATGATCCTTTGGGAAGTACATTGAGTTTGACGTCATAAGAGAATGTTGCCCCGGAGGATTTTTGGAGAAGATGACTAAGCAGGTTTCCCTTGTTTTGAACGATCGCAGGGAAGTCTGCCCAGTTTACAAACCAGTCCGTACCACTGCTGATGACCTTTGGTTCAGTCCAGCGATCTCCATCCAGAAAGGCATAAGAAAATGTGGCTAAGCTGTCGTTTACTCGACTCACCCAAGAAAAAACCAAACTGTCCCCATCCGATGAAAGTACAGGGAGAGATGAATTTGCTTCACCCGGAAACGGAATTTCCCGCAGGTCCATCGCAGCATCTTGTGGGGAACTACAAGCACTCACTCCAATTAAAATCACTGAAATAAAGATTGAGGTAATCCGATTCATGGTTTTGATGCGATAAGTTGGGGAATACTGCTGACAACGCTCCAATCCACTTGGCCTACTTTTCGAAATACTTCCCTGCCTTCGGGATCAAGGACGATTGTGGTAGGAAGCGCATAGATTCCAAAATCCGAAATGTCTCCAGTCTCCAATCTGAGCAATTCCAGTCCAGTTTGATGTTTTTCCTGAAATTTTTGGATTTGCTCCAAGCTTTCATCTGAGGCGATAAGAATCTCGGTGCTGTCATTTTCCAGTCTTGGCAAAGCTTCTTTTAATTCAGGAAATTCAGCCAGACAAGGCTTGCACCAGGTCGCCCAAAAATGGAGAACTTTCCAGTTTTTAGCAGAAGTATCATCCAGTAATTCCCCATTGATTTTTTGAAAGACAGGGAATTCAACCTGTGGAGCTAAACGCTGATTTTCTGGAGATTCTATCGTCTTTAGCTCCTCAGTTTTGCTTTGGCAAGCGGACAAAAAACAGGCTAATGGAACCGAAAACAACACAAATTGATAGGAAATTTTTAACAGGCGCATTGGGAAAAGCTGAACGAAGTCCGGAGACAGATGCATTTTTATTGAGGGATAAAGATAAGCCTCATGTAAATTGATTTGGTACTTTCCATATTATGAATATCAGCAATGTCAACACTAGGTAAATTTAATTAGTAGATATGAAGGTCAATGTTTGGTAGCCTAAGATCCGAAGGATCGTAACAATTCATATCTGTCCGCCGAGGCGGAACCCCCGGTGTAGCCGTGGGCAAAGTCAATATTAGTAAAGGAGCCCTGAAAGGGTGACACGTTGAAGTTTCACCCTTTCAGGGCTCAAAAGAAGGGGATTTTCAATGACTACCCTGCACTTCGTACAGGGTTCCACCATGGTGGACAGGCATGAATGGTTTGGCTCCTTCGGAGCTGTTTGAGTGATAATCTAAAATTTGTTAACTGCCATGATTACGGAAAATCAGACTCCATAAAACCTCAAAAAGGATTTTTACTGAGAAAATGGAAAATCCGGATAACTCTTCGGGTTTATTTTGAATAAATCAGAACTAAAAAAACTTATTTCTTTTTCTGGCCTAGCGCAAAAATTCGATTGACATTGAATCCCAATCGGAACTCTTCTCCCGGAACCCCATTGCCTCCAGCAAGTAGATATTGCTCATTGAGTGCCTGCGAGGTGACAAAATACATCTGAAACACATGACCTCCTGCTTCTACATCCCAACCGATTCCGAAATTACTTTGGAGATCAGAATTGAGATTTGGGATGTATTGTAAGGTAAGCGAAGAACGATCGGTGACCTTGTACTTTCCACTAAATCCAAGACCCAAATAAAAATTTTGGGAACCCTCGATCTGGTAGATATCCAGAGGATTGGTGAAATAAGCCAACATCGGGCTAAGTTGAACACTGATTTTCTTGGAGAATTTCCTTGCAAGCATCACTTGTCCAAAATAAGCCAAACGATCGGTGAATTGAGGACGCTCATTCTGCGGAAGAAAAGAATAAGGATTGCTAATAATCCCTCCTCCTGCTGCAAAACTCAAAGACAAAGGAACGCTGTTATTTTGTGTTTGCTCCAAAATCAGGTAACGGCCATAGATATTGTAAAACTTATCCCGGCTGGATCTGGAAGCACCCAAGGAAATCTTATCACTCAGTCCAAATTCAAAGCTGAATTGAATATTGGCCCCATTGTCCAATCCAAATAAATTCTCAATCCCTCCATCCAAGGTTCCAAAGGTGTGCATGATGGCAAAATGCATGGTCTTTTTCTCTAGATGCTCCACGGTCAGCAAATTAATATGTCTGGGTGCATGGAAAATCAAATCGACGGGCTGGTTTTCATTTTCCAGTTTCCGCTCCAACTGAGCCTCACTACGAATCACAACAGCAAACAGCACCACTAGCAACAGGATTACCTTCTTCATATCAAGTGTTTATTATTTATTTTTCAGCTCTCCTCTAGCCTTTCCATAGACCTGATTTGGGAGAATGCCTTGGCTATTCATTTCCAGGGCTGAGATCCTTTCTCAAGGGAATTTTTTCTGGCTTAGGATTGCCTGGATGGTCACGGTTTGAGCCTCTGCCAATTCATAGAAAACCAACTTGGGCAAAGGAATTTCATAGTCAGAAAGCAGGACTTCAAAGCTCGCATGGAGTTCTACTTTTCCATTTTGAAGCAGAGTCAAAAAGCCGGTAACTTCAATTTCACGCTCAACTCCATGAATTTTGAATTTTCCCTGAGCATTCACAGCCGTTTTTGATCCCAAAACCAAGGTGGGCATTGGGGACATTTTACCTGTAAATTCCGCAAAGGGGAATTGATCTGTTTCCAGATAATTTTCACGCATGTGCCGATCCCGAAGCCCTATACCGGTTTTCAGGGTATTCAAATCGACAAAAAAATCAAGCAGGTTACTTTCCAAATTCACGAGTCCATTCAGTGAATTTGACCTGCCTTCAAATTCATTGAGTGGTGCCTTGGACAAGAAGACCACCTCCCCATCTTTGGTCAGATACTCTTGACTAAATGCCTCTGTATGGAAAAAAAAGACAATTAGGATCAGAAACCTTCTCATCGGGTCACCACCAGTGTCGTTCCTGATACCTGAGTTCCAAACTGTGTCAAGGGCGCTGTAGCTGGTCCTTGTAACACCTGTCCTCTAGGGTCAAAAACAGAACCATGACAAGTACAGGTAAAGCGGTTGTTTCCAAAAGTCCAGTTTCGATCACAGCCTGAATGCGTACATACAGAGGTCAATGCCACAAATGAACCGTTTACATTTGCGACTAAGGTTCGGGCATTTTCGATGAGCAGCCAATTGCCTGAGGTATTTAAGGCACTTTGGATAGATAGGTTGATTGATATGGAGTTTCCCGAAATGGTAATTCCTGAACTTGAACCGCCCGGGGGATTTGGATTCGTAGGGTCAGCATCATCAGTCGAGGAACAGGAGGTAAAAAAGGCCGCTCCAAACGTAGCCAAAACGATAGAGGCTCCAGTCTTTTCGAGAAATTTTCTTCTGGAATCTGTCAAGCTTCCAGATTTGGTACTAAGTAGATTGCCCATGGATAGATAGATTATTCGTTGGTCAGATACGAACAATTAATCCATTGTGGATGAAATGGTTTTGGATTTGGGGAAAAATAAATTTGCTTGGGTCCTGCTTAATTACTAGGATCAGCAAAAGCAAAGTCCATCTGATCGCATTTATGGACATCAAGTAGCAGAGAAAAAGACCAATTTTAAGGTTAGTACACCTAAGTAATCACAGCTAGGAAGTTGGCGATAAGGATTAAAAGTGCTTTGGCTTCAGTATTTCACTGACAATGATAGCTTCCCTAAGGGTTTTTGGATTTTTCAAAAGTTGAGCGTAGGGGTTGATTTTCTTTTCCTGTAAGGAATCATAATCCATCTTGATGGAAGAAAGCATTGGAGCGGTTTGTTCCTCCTTGTAGTTTTCGTAGGGAGATTTTTTTGAAGCCTCATACGTCCCCTCATAATACTGAATTTCCTCATCGTCTTCGACTGGAAGGGGTTTTCTGGAAGCCTTCTGAGCTTGGGGAATATGCGAAGGAACAGGCTGGTTGCGGTACGGTTGGGGTCTGACCGGTTCCTGAACTTCAGGTTTCGGACGAACAGGTTCAGGTTTCTCGGCAGTGGGATTCTGTGCTTGGCGGATTTCCCGCATCAGGTCTTCAAAGGTCATTCCTTTTTGAGGTGCTTCGGGAGCATCATCAGAATCCGTCATTTCCTGACCCTTTTTCTTTCGTGTCGCCTGATAAATGAAATAAGCCAATACGGCCACGATGTAAACAATATTTCCCAAATCCATGCCCTCAAGTTAAATGAAAAAATTGAAGATAGGAAGTTGGGGTCAAAGGTCCTCTGGAGGAAACTCCCCCTTTTCCAAAGGGGGTTAGGGGGATTGGTTAGGATGTTTTCAATTATAAATCCCCCTGCCCCCTTTACAAGGGGGAGTCGCGTCACTGGCTCCTCAATTTCCACTTTCAGAATCGCAGACTGCTTTACTAAAAACCAAACTAAAAGAAACAAAGCCTAAAGAACCTCTGGAGGAAACTCCCCCTGTTCTAAAGGGGGTAAGGGGGATTGGTTAGGATGTTTTCAATTATAAATCCCCCTGCCCCCTTTACAAGGGGGAGTCGCGTCACTGGCTCCTCAATTTCCACTTTCAGAATCGCAGACTGCTTTACTAAAAACCAAACTAAAAGAAACAAAGCCTAAAGAACCTCTGGAGGAAACTCCCCCTTTTCCAAAGGGGGTTAGGGGGATTGGTTAGGATGTTTTCAATTATAAATCCCCCTTCCCACTATCAAATGACTTAGGTTTTATTACCAAACGCCAAAATCAACAAAACAAACCCTAAAAAGTCCTCTTTAGGCAAACTCCCCCTTTTCTAAAGGGGGTAAGGGGGATTTTATAAATTCACCAAAAAATTAAAATCCTGAATATCCAGCAGTTTATAAAGTCTCAAATTCATCAATAAAATACCCTATTTCGGAAAGAACCCAAGGCATGTTTTTCTTTACATCTACATCATTAAATCTTAAAAAATGTAATCCCATACCTTCTAATATTTTTTGCCTTTGCTCATCTTCTACCATCGATTGGTAATCAAAATGCGAATCCCCGTCAATTTCAATCACCAGATTTAACTTTTTACAATAAAAATCCACAATGTAATTCCCCAAAGGCTTTTGTCTATTGAAAGCACAGCCTCGAAATTGACTTGCTCTTAATTTTTGCCAAAGAAGAATTTCGGATAAAGTAGAGTGCCCTCTTAGATCCCTAGAAAATTCTTTTAAAGACCGATTATATAGTAAAAAGTACATGGTTGAATTTAATGAATTTTTAAAAAAATCCCCCCTGCCCCCTTTACAAGGGGGAGTCGCGTCGCAAGTTCCTCAAATCATAATTCCAGAGACTCAAGCCTATTTCATTGATTGCCAAACTCAACTCTTCTTACCTCAAAGGTCCTCTGTAGCCAACTCCCCCTTTTCCAAAAGGGGGTTAGGGGGATTGGTTAGGGGAGATTTCAAAATAAAAATCCCCCCTGCCCCCTTTACAAGGGGGAGTCGCGTCGCAAGTTCCTCAAATCATAATTCCAGAGACTCAAGCCTATTTCATTGATAGCCAAACTCAACTCTTCTTACCTCAAAGATCCTCTGGAGGAAACTCCCCCTTTTCCAAAAGGGGGTTAGGGGGATTGGTTAGGGGAGATTTCAAAATAAAAATCCCCCTGCCCCCTTTACAAGGGGGAGTCGCGTCGCAAGTTCCTCAAATCAAAATTCCAGAGACTCAAGCCTATTTCATTGATTGCCAAACTCAACTCTTCTTACCTCAAAGATCCTCTGGAGGAAACTCCCCCTTTTCCAAAGGGGGTTAGGGGGATTTATACATCGTACTTCACACAATAATTTGCCAATTCCCCGCTTTGGACGTATTTTGTTCCTTTTACAAGGAGATAAAAATCGCATGCTGCTCAGTAAACTGGAGATCAAGGGCTTTAAGAGTTTTGGGGATAAAATGGTCATCCACTTCGACAAGGGAATCACCGGTGTCGTTGGGCCGAATGGTTGCGGAAAGTCCAATGTCGTCGATGCCATCCGCTGGGTGCTCGGCGAGCAAAAATCCCGGATGCTCCGCTCCGACAAGATGGAAAACGTCATCTTCAACGGAACCAAAAACCGTAAACCCACCAACATGGCGGAGGTTTCCCTGACTTTTGAAAACACCAAAAACCTCCTCCCTACCGAATACACCCACGTCACCATCACCCGGCGCTACTACCGCACCGGTGAGAGCGAATACCAAATCAACGGAGTCACCTGCCGCCTGAAGGACATCTCCAACCTCTTCATGGACACGGGGATCAACTCCAACTCTTACGCCATCATCGAACTCAAGATGATCGACGAGTTGCTCAATGATAAAAACAACTCCCGACGCGAACTCTTTGAGGAAGCCGCTGGTATCTCCAAATTCAAGAATAGAAAGCGGGAAACTCTCCGCAAACTCGAAGACACTGATGCCGATTTGGCTCGTGTGGAGGACTTGCTTTTTGAGATTGACAAAAACCTAAAAAGCCTGGAAAAACAGGCCAAGCAGGCTGCCAAATACTTTGAAATCAAGGCAGACTACCGCGTGGCCAGCATCAATATGGCCAAGAAAAGCATTGAGCAATATGCCAACAAGCTGATCGAGGCCAATTCAAAAATCCAGTCTGAGTCTGACAGAAAGCTGCAAATCCAATCCCAGATCGCCGATCAGGAAGCCCTATTGGCGCAGCTCAAAACTGACCTGATCCAAAAAGAAAAGCTTCTTGCCTCCCGGCAAAAAACACTCAACGAGCACGTGAATAAAATCAGGGCTTTTGAGTCGGAGAAGAAAATCAAAAACGAGCGGATGCGCTTCCTTGAGGATAGATCCCAAGCTTTGCGCGAGCAAATCGACACGGATCGCAAGTCTAATGACCGTGCTGGATTCTCCATCCGTTCCCTGCATCAGGAAAAAGAATCTGCAGAGAAAATCCTCGCCGAAAAGGAACACATCGTCTCCGAACTTCGGGAGCAATACGATACCCAGAAGCTGATTGCCTCTGAAAAACAACAGCTCCAAAAGGAACAAAACCTCAAATTCGAAAGCCTAAAAGAGCGGGTGTATCAACTCAGCAAAGAAGTCGAAATCAAGCAAATCCAACTCTCTACCCTGAAGCAGGAACTTGAGCGCACTTCTTCCGATGATTCCTCTCAGGAGGCCAGCTTGGTGGAGTTTGAGGATAAAATGGTGGAGCTCAAGGCCGAACTCGACGAGGCTACTGGCGCTTTTTCCCAACTCAAAGCTAAACAGGAAGACCAGGATCAGAAGATCGAGGAGACCAATCGCGTAATCGAAATGATCCGGGAAGAACTCACCACTTCCTCCCGCAAGCTCGACTCCAAAACCAACGAATACAACCTCACCAAGTCGTTGGTTGAAAACCTGGAGGGCTTTCCGGAAGCAATCAAATTCCTGAAGAAAAACCCTTCCTGGGGCAAGGACATTCCCCTGCTTTCCGATCTGCTCACGACGGACGAAAAGTACAGAGTGACCATCGAAAATTACCTCGAATCCTACATGAACTATTATGTAGTCGATACCGAGGATCAGGCCATTGCGGCGATCAAACTGCTCAGCGATGCGGCCCGAGGCAAAGCCAATTTCTTTGTATTGGAGCATTTTGAGCGGTTTAAGGCGGGACAGAGCAAGCTTTTCGCCAATGCCATCGCCGCCACTGAGATCATCGAATTTGACGTCAAGTATAGCCGACTGATCAATTTTATTCTGGACAATGTCTACCTCGTGCAGGGTGATTACAAGGACTTTCCTCAGGATCCGGATTGTGTGTTCCTATCGGAAAGTGGTAAATACACCAAGCGTAAATTCTCCCTTTCTGGTGGCTCCGTGGGTCTTTTCGAAGGAAAACGAATCGGCCGGGCAAAAAATCTGGAAAAGCTGGATCGGGAAATCAAAGACCTGAGCAAAAAGGTATCCGCCACCCGGGCCAACTTGGATCAAAAACTCAGCGATCTGCTTAAACTGAAGGAAGTCAGCCACAAAAAGACTCTCGAAGAAAGCCAAAACCGCATCAATGAGCTGAATTCAGCCTATGTTTCCATCCGTACCAAAAAGGAACAGCTAGCCGAGCTTCTCTCTTCCAACAGCCACAAGCGGGAAGATATTTTAGAGCGAATCGCAGGTTTGGAGGAAAGTCTCGCCGAGATCCTACCCCAACTCAGTGAGCAAAAGGCCGTGTTTGCAACCCTCACCGAAGAATTGGCACTGGTCAATGAAGAAGTGGAGCTTGAGAACAAAACCCTAGCGGAAAAGTCCCAAAGCTTCAATCAGGAAAATATTACGTTTATCCAGCAGGTGAATCGGGTTAGCAGTCTGGAGCAGGAGATCGAATTCAAGCAGAATGCCTTCGACAGTTCCAAAGAGCGAATCGAGAAATCACAGGCCGAACTCGCCACCTTGGATGCAGAGATCAAAAGCCTCTTGGAAAACAATGAGGTCAAAGACGATGAACTGATCGAGCTGTATTCCGAAAAGGAAAGCATCGAGCAGGGAGTCACCGAGGCAGAAAAGGACTACTACGGCTCCCGAGGACTGATCGACGAGACAGATACCAAAATCCGCAGCCTGCAAAAGTCCAAGGAAGGATTCGATGTACTCCTGCAAGAGCTTCAAAATGCCATCAACGAGATCAAGCTCAAGATGAGCGGAATGAAAGAGCGACTGAGTGTTGAGTTTGAGTTGGACCTAGATGCGCTGATGGAGGAAAATCCAGCATTGGATGCAGAATTCCTTGATTTTGCGGAAGAGGAACTGCGGGAACTGGTCCGCAAGCAAAAGGAGCGACTCGAGAAGATCGGCCCAATCAACCCCATGGCGATGGAAGCCTACGACGAGATCAAGGTGCGCTATGACTTTATCACCACACAGAAGAAAGACCTGATTCAGGCCAAGGAAAGCCTACTGAGTACGATTTCAGAGATCGACCAAGTTGCGAAGGATACGTTCTTGGATGCCTTTGCCAAAATCAAGGAAAATTTCGTGAAAGTCTTCCGCTCTCTCTTTACCGAGCAGGACGACTGCGACCTGACCCTCGTGGATCCAAGTAATCCTTTGGAATCTGCTATTGAGATCATGGCAAAACCCAAGGGTAAGCGTCCATTGACTATCAATCAACTTTCAGGTGGGGAAAAGACCCTGACGGCCACTTCCCTACTTTTCTCGATCTACCTACTGAAGCCGGCCCCTTTCTGTATCTTCGACGAAGTGGACGCCCCGCTGGACGATGCAAACATCGACAAGTTTAACCAGATCATCCAGAAGTTCAGCACCGAGAGCCAGTTTATCATCGTGACACACAACAAGCGCACCATGGCCAGCACGGATATCATCTATGGCATTACCATGATTGAGGCAGGAGTATCAAGAGTTGTGCCGGTGGATTTGAGGGAGTTGGCTTGATTTGATAAAGTTTGGGCTAAAGCCCAGGAATCATATCTGCATCTAATTGAGGTTGTCTCAAAAGGCCTGATTGTGTCAGCCTGAGCATCTGAGAGACGAGAGTCTCGAAGTCGAAGGCCATTTGCAGTGAATACAGCCGCATTTCGACTACGCTCAATGTGACAAACAGCAGTTATGAGACAGCCTCAATTCAATTTTCCCTTTTCAATAGAATTTCTCTTGAATAGAATGCGCCTTTGGGCCATTCCTAAAATTAGCAATCTCTCCCTCTCCGGGCTTCAGCCCAAATTATTCAATAAAAGCAGGAGGCAATTCAAATAATTTCCGATTGGAATTTCATTGATTTGGAATGCGGCTTTAGCCCATTCTTATTAAATTAGGATATTAGTCGTGGGGCTTTAGCCCAATTCTTTATTTATAGAAAACAAAATTGTTCTATAAATAAAGAGTATAAATGTCATAGTTCCAGGAAACCCGGCTTAATGAAAGACAAGGAATATTTAAACTATCACTCCGAACGAAGGGAATTTGCCGGATTAATTCCTGTGGTCCACAATACCCTGCTTCCTACAGTCAGTAAGGCAGTCACAGCAGCCAGTAAACCAGCAGCGATAAACATCCACCATTCCAACTCAATGTGATAGGCAAACTCTTCCAACCATTGGTTCATCCCATACCAGGCAAGCGGAGCGCTAAAGAGCAATGCAAAACCTACCAATCTTAGATAATCCACAGAAAACAACTTCAGAATACTTCCTTGGGAAGCACCTAGGACTCTTCGAAGACCGATTTCTTTTATGCGTTGCTCGGTGGCATGCACTACCAGACCAAACACACCCATTCCTGCCAAGATAAGCATCAAAGCCCCGAAAAAGGTAAGAAGCATGGACTGGGTCTGTTCACGTTGATATTGGTCTTGAACCAAATCATCCACCCAGGTAAATTCAATTGGCTTTGCAGGATAAAACTTAGTCCAAAGTTTGGTCAGGTCATTAAGGACCCCTGCCTCCTGTTCACTTTTCACTTTGATAAGCAGTGAAGCATAGCTATGCTCATTGGTAGCCATCAAAACGGTGGGTTTGATGGGATCCCGAAGTGAAATGCTGTGAAAATCAGAAATGATACCAATCGGAATGGCTTCCAATTGAGGATGAAATTCATTCAATTCTTCGATTCCAAGCAATTTTGCAGTACTGGCTGTCAACACCACTGAGGATGGTATTTTTACCTGTTCTTCCTCTTCCTTTAGCTCAGGATTTATTTCTGAAGCAATGTCAAAGTTGGCTTTGTCTTCTCGTTCATCGAAAAACCTGCCTTTTTCCAGATTGAATCCTAATACTCCCGGAAGACCTATGTCACTCAAAATAAAGTGCACCGGAATCATCTGCTCGGGATTATTGGGATTTGGAATTTGTTTGGTCATGGATGCGGATCCTTGGGTAGGCACCCATCCACTGATACTGACTGATTCCACTCCAGCCAATCGGCTGATTTCATGCTTCAGAGATTCTACCTTTCCATCGGAAGAAAAAAATGAGACACTCAAAACCCGGGTAGGATCATATCCAAGATCCATTTGACCTATAAACTGCATCTGTCTCCAAACCGTAACTGTCCCAATCAAAACCAGCAGGGCAAATACAAATTGGGCTGTGACCAGTGCTTTTCGCAAACCGGAGGCGGTGCTATGTGATCCGCTTCCAAATCGGTTTTTCAAGGCATTGTTTATCCCAAAACCTGAAATCATAAATGCCGGATACAAACCTGCTACTATACTGATGAGTATTACACCGGCAACGAAAGCCAAAAAATAAACCCAACTGCTAAGCAAATTGATCGAAATTCGATGACCTAGATATTGCTCTAGTTGAATAAGGCTCAAAGCATAAATCGAGGAAGCCAAAATCGCCGCGATAGCAAAAAACAAAATACTCTCACAGAGAAATTGGTAAATCAGTTGCCTTCTCCCCGCTCCCAGCACTTTTCTTACCCCTGTTTCCCTGACCCGCCTTATAGCCCTTGCAGCGCTCAGATTAATATAATTTATGCAAGCAATGACCAGTAGAAGCAAGGAAACTCCTGAAAAAACATACACATTTGTCTTACTTCCCTTTACAGATTGGTTAGAAAATTCAGAGTTGAGGTAGATCTCCTCAATAGGCTGGAATTCGAATGTAGGAAGGAATTTTTTTACATCCTCAGAGGCATCAGTGACAAAATCGAAATACCATTCATTGGCTTTTTCTTTAAACGAGGCGATGTCTGAATCAGGGTTTATTAAGAGAAGCTGTTCATCATAAAAACCCCAACCCTCCCGGCTCAATTCTCTGGTTGAGGGTAAGGATACATGGATTCCATCTGCTCTGAGGTAGGTATTGGATGGGATGTTTTTGATGACTCCTGTAATCAAAAACGGTCTTGCCTTCTCCTCATAGGGAGAAACACTGAAAATTATTTTTCCAACAGGAGATTCTTCTTTAAAATGGGCATTGCTAAATTCCTCTGAAATCACCAAGTTCCCAATTCCTGCATTATAGCGGTTTGGAGTGCCTTGGAGGATGGTAAAATCAAGCATGTCCCAAACACTGGTATCGGCAGAGATCAGGTTCATCTGTATAGTTTCTGAAGAATTTTCTTCCAACCTGAAATTGGATTTGTACTTGGTGACTCTGCCCGCAGCCTCTACTTCAGGGAAATTATCACGAAGCATTGCTCCCAAATTCACATAAGAAACTTCCGTTTTACCTTCCACTCCTTCCGAGGTCTCGACAGTCAGGATTCGGTAAAGGTGATCCTTTTTGGACCAAAACCCATCGTAGGAAAGTTCATCCAGCACGACCGTGCCCACCAGCAAACAAGCTGCTAATCCTAAAGAAAGGCCCAAAATATTGATTCCGGAATAGGTGAAATCTTGTTTGAGAGTTCGCCAAGCGATTTTAAAATTGTTATTCCACATCGGTAGGTGTGATCTTAATTGGGTCGAGATTATTTTGGATTGATCTTGGTTTTTGCATTTAGGAATCTATTATAATGCCATAGAATCTGGGTAAAATCCGCTTAAAATGGGCAGTCTGTGGGATTTGAACACTGAATCACCGAACAAAAATGTCCGTCATCGGTCAAGAATCCGCGTTGAAGATTCTGAGAAATTGAAAACATAAACAATTCCCATTTTTAAATATCAAAAGTCAACAATCAATCTGAGCAAGTCTTCGGGTGATTCATTGCTTGAGAATAGAATCTGTAAATTGAGTTCCCTTGGATTGGGTAAATCGCCTAAAACAATTGGAAAATAAATTAAATGAATTCACAAATTGTAAATTATGAATATCCGCTTTCTAGCCAGTAGTCAAATTTTCTATTGTTCACCTCGACTTCGCTCGGTGACCGTCCTATATAGTAAGGTTGGGCGGGGAGGAAAATGCGGCTTCGCCGCATTTTCCTCCCCGCATTTGATAAATCTGAACCCGGAGGCCGAGCGAAGTCGAGGCCATTTGATTCAATTGGCATAATTGCGGATAATCAAATTGTAAATTAAGCAAAGCGAAATTTAACCATGCTAGATATTGTAATTGAAACCAGGCAGGCAGTAATCAGCCCTGGATTTTCCGTAAAGCGGATCCTTCCTTTCCAATTGAGAAGAATGGTGGGCCCGTTTATTTTTATGGATCATCGAGGTCCGGTAAGCGTCCCTGCGACAACTAATCTGGATGTATTGCCCCATCCGCATATTGGTCTTTCCACCGTAAGCTATCTTTTGGAGGGAAATGTCATGCATAGGGACAGCCTTGGTGTGGAGCAATTAATCCAGCCCGGTGAGGTGAATTGGATGACAGCAGGTAAAGGTATATCGCATAGTGAGCGATTTGAAGATCCAGCAGTGCTATTCGCGGGAGGATTGGAAATGATTCAAACCTGGGTAGCCCTTCCCGAAAAAGACGAGGAATCAGATCCTTCATTCAAAAATTATACGGCAGAAGAATTACCCGTTTTTACAGACACAGGGGTGTGGATGCGTCTGATCGCGGGTGATGCGTATGGCGTAAACAGCAAAGTCAAGACAAGTTCTCCCCTCTTTTATTTGCATGTAGAACTTCAAGCTCAAGCGAGATTCGGAATTCCCACCGGACATAGCGAACGGGGAGTCTATATTGTTAAAGGGAGTGTGGAAGTAAATGGTGTAACTTATCCAGCCGGTAAACTACTCGTTTTTACCAAAGGAGTGGATCCATTGATTTTGGCAAAAGAAAAAACCACCCTTATGATGCTAGGCGGCGAGCATCTAGGAGAACGGTATATCTGGTGGAACTTTGTTTCCAGCCGAAAAGAGCGAATTGAACAGGCAAAAGAAGACTGGAAGCAGGGCCGTATTCTATTACCACCCAGCGACAATCAGGAATTTGTACCCTTACCGGAAGATAAGTCCAAGCCTGCCGGAGGGCCCCCGCCTGGTGCACTTTCCTGAAATACTCTGCCATTTAAAGGACTCTGAAGCAAAAGTCCCGATGAGCAAAGCGGTTTCGGAAAGATCCAACCGTGAATAGCCCGGGGTTTTATGGTTCGACACTTCGACAGGCTCAGCGCAGGCATGCTGACCACAAGTTTTTGAATTGTACAGGGTTCAAGGTTCAGATGTTAATGCCAATCTGCGGAGGCTAATGGTATTTCCAAATGACCCAGAGTTGGTCAAACTTTTCAATAACCCAGGGGTAAGGAGACGCGACGCCCCCCGGGGTAAAAAGCGAATACGGGAGTAAGCGCTGAGACAATAAGTTTGTTTGAAAGCGGATGTAGGTACCTGCGCAATGGAAGTATAAATAGGAGTTTCGGAGGAATGACCTTGAGTTTCTATGTGATACAAACCGCGACAGAGAATTCCGTAGGCCTGCCTTCTGCAGGCAAGTTCTCCGGATCGGTAGCCCGGGGTTTCATCTGTTTATACTTTGATTTTTAATGGTCAGATAGCCTGTCCCGATTTTTCTTCGGGAGAATCTCGCATGGAGGAAATTTATG
>NZ_QGOL01000008.1 GCF_003259255.1 Algoriphagus litoralis | reverse complement strand
CGATGCACCAGCTGAACAGACGCACCGAGCTCAGAGTGGGTAAGAGCTCCTTCGGCTACACGGGCAGACAGAAGAAAGTGGATACGATGTAATTAGTAATTGATAGATCTAGAGTAGTACCAAAAAAGCTCCCAAGTGGGAGCTTTTTTGATTTTCTGCCGTCATGTAAATCAGTATAATAGTTTCTCCAATTTAAGGAAAATCAAGATGGCTAAGCCTTTGTCATTAAACCGGTATCCTAAATTTTCCAAAACAAAAATGACAATATTGAACTGATTTTGAGCTAGAGTTTATTGATTAATAAGTTTTAAAAAATTCATTTTTATAGCTAAAAAGATCGAGATCTTTCTTACAAAAACCTCTTAAACTAGTATAAGAATAAGCGGTTTATTAGACGAGATGGATGAGAATATTGCATAATCAAGCTTTATTTCAGTGATTTTACCCAATGATTATAATAGGCTTCCAACATCGGCTGAAGCTGCTCTCTGCTACGGGTATTGTAATGATCAAAAAGAATAGCCACAACGTGGTCATCTCCCACCACTGTGATTCCAGAGACTTTTCGGTTTTCTCGCTCAGTCCAAACAGCAGCTTCCCCAAGTCCACTGATCCGATTGGATTCAGGTGCATTGTTGAAGTCCCGTTTCATTCCTGCAGCAATTACGGAGTAAGTAGCCGGAGTTGACATAAGTTGAACCATTACTCCCAGTTTTTTGCCCGAATCGTCACCAACCATCACGCAGGTGCTTTTACTGATATTTATCATTGATACATCGATTAGCGCATAGGATTCAGGAACTTCAAAGATTTCCCGGAATGCAGATTCATCCATACCAGAGCATGCATCAAAATCCCCAATCGCTTTATCCTGTTTTTCCAACGCCTGATCAGCCATATTCTCAAAAGTGACATTTTCATTTGAGGATCCGCAGGCAAAAAATATGGGCATGGCTAGTAAATAAGTGAATTTAAAGAAATGGTTTTGCATAAGATTGAAATTTAGTTGATTAGAATTAAAAAGCTGGATGGTTGAGAATTTCCTTTACCATTTGGCCCTGAGAATGTCACTTCTACCTCATATTCTGATATGGGAATTCTTCCGATTTGTCGACGGGTAAAGCCTTGTTGGCCAGTCTTATCGACAACTTTGAGCTTAGGTTCATTGCCCTCATTCTGAACTCCTCCTGATTTTCCACTTCCAGGCCCCATGGGATTTGGGAGACTTCCGGTTTTTGCTTCTGGATCATCGATCCGACCGATCTGACGACGCACAAATCCTTGCTTTTCCCAAGTGCTGATCATCGACTCCTCCAGCCCATTACTATTCAGATTAAGGGTTTGAGCTTTTTCCTGAATTTCAACTGGAATCCTTTCCGATTGATGAATCACCTTTCCGTTTTGCTTTACAGTATAAACTAAGCTTCCCCTGATTTCCCGTTTTCCCAGGGTTGCCATGCTGACACGATCCAGATTCAATGAGGGTTGCTGAGACTGGATTTTTTGGATTATCGATTCATAATCTCCATCTGAACCACTTACAGACAGCTTTTCCTGCTTTGGTATGACTATGTTTTCCTGCGCTAGGATTTCATTTGATCCTAGCACAATTGCAATTAATACCAGACAGTTTTTGACTTGAATTTTCATAATTTTTTAGTTTGAAATGTTAA
The DNA here is from genome assembly GCF_003259255.1 of Algoriphagus litoralis. Classification (GTDB taxonomy): domain Bacteria; phylum Bacteroidota; class Bacteroidia; order Cytophagales; family Cyclobacteriaceae; genus Algoriphagus; species Algoriphagus litoralis. Next base: position 420,579 of record NZ_QGOL01000008.1, on the reverse strand, counting down.
ATAGCTGACTTGATTCGCTTAGAAATACTCAGCTAGTGGTAGAAACCTTAGTCGATCAATTCAATGGTATATCCATAGCCCAGCCTTACCTGATCTTTGCCGTCAAAAAGGTCTCCATAGCCTCGGGCATAGCGCTTTCCTCCTATGGTCTCCAACCAAAATGTATCTGTGGAATTTGGCAGTCTTTTTCTTCCATGTACTGCATCGGGATAATCCGAGGCATCCGTTTCTCCCAACAAGAATTTGATGATCTCTTTGATATCGATGTACCGATCACTTTTCATATCTCCTCCGGCACCAGTATAATTGTTATAATCAAAAGATGTCCAAAACTCCAAGCTGGTATTATCTATGGCCAATTCCTGAGTGGTTTTTTTAAACTCGTAGATCAACTCCTGTTTGGTTGTGACATTTTGACCTACTACCCATGGAGTTTTCGATTCTCCCATGAAAACAATGTTGCCTAAATCAGGAGCTTTACCAATTTTCCAATTTCCATGGGTTCTTCCCCAAGGTTCAGGAACATTATTCTTTATTCTTCGAATATTAGAATCATTATTGAAAAATACAGTAGCATAAAAGCCGCCCTTCTGAGTATTTCCAAATCTGGCCTTATTGAGTTTGACTGAGTTGAGGGTGATTTTAAGCTTATAGTCTCTTTGAAGTTTGGGCTCAGAAGTGGTTCGGGTATTTTTGGGTGGAGAAGTCGATGTGGTTGTGCTCGCGGAATTTCCCGTAGAGTTGGAGTTAGCTGCTACTGCATAGGAAAGTCCAAAACTGAAATTCCCCTCACTTGTCCGCTTTCCTGTCACATCCAAGGCACTTAATTTCCCTGCGAAAGCATTTCCGTTAGCCTTTCCGTAAAATGCCTTTTTATCTTTTATCGAAACTCCCGCCACTCGGTTTTGAGGGCTGCTCACCAATCGTAAATCTAAACTGCTACTCTTCAGAACCTTTGTAAGGTCTTCTCCGGATTTTCGACTTCCTTTCCACTCGGTAGAATTGTCAATATTCAGTACTTTGAAATCCTCGCCCCATGTTTTTAAGCCGCTAAAAGAATTTCCTTCGCTGGACATTAACCATTCAAATCGGCCAGATGCGCCTTGAATTTCGTCTGTGTAAGTGCCGGCAACTCGGTTTCCTCCTTGGGCTACCCGGCCAAAAATGTACCCTTGATTGCCAAAGATGCCATAAACATAGCCTCCAGACTGGACTAAATAGAGTGTTGTCCCTTGGGTGGAGTTCCAAGTTCCTTCCCATTTCCCTTGTGCGAAAGAGAGACTGGAGCCGAGGAATAGATATAAAATGAACGATAAATAATTTTTCATATAAGTTAGTTTTGATGTTTATTTTCTCGCTTCTCCATAGACTTTTTCGATCAATTTTCCCTCATAGTCCTCGTAAACTGCGAGATTAATGATATCAACCCTTCTGTTTTTGGCTCTTCCTTCTGGCGTGTCATTGGGATACACGGGATATCGCTGACCAAATCCAATAGAGGCGAGTTGGTTGGTATCCACACCGTAGGTTTTCACCAGTGTTTTTCTCACTGAAGATGCCCGTGATTCGGAGAGCAGGCGATTGGCTTCCTTTTCCCCAATATTGTCTGTGTGGCCTGCTATGGTGAATGATCCACCTGACTTGATCATGAAGTCTGCTATTTGCCTCAGAGTAGGATAGGATTCAGGTTTGATTTCATCACTTCCCGTTTCAAAATAGATTCCCGTAGCTTCCAATAGTCCCGTTTCTTCCAATTCGCGGTTGATCACAGGAGGCGGACCCGCCATTCGGATATTGGAGATAAAAAAATTCTCTCCCTCATTGTACACCTCAGAGTAGAATTTCATAGATCGGAAAGGATTGTCAGGTGACTCTGCCTGTACGATGTCAAAGGCCTTTTCTTCGTTAATGTAAAACCGGATTCGGTTTTTGCTTTTCCAAATCGAGCACCGTACACGCGTACCACGTTGTAGTGTGCTTTTTTCCAAAATCGGTGTCGCTTCCGTGGCCCGTTCATTATACTGACTGTCCTTCCATTTTTTGTACTTGTATTTCATTCCTTTGTCCGTACCCAGTGCGAGCATATGACTTCCGGCATAAAAATCTCCTAGTTTGATCGAAGGGGATTCCAAGTCATTGAAAATGATCGTGAACATCCGGGCCGCTGCAAATTTGGTCGGCTCGTAATCCAGTATCAGATCAAATTCCATGGTGAAGTCCTGTGGAAGTGTACCCAGTGTCAGTGGCGCAAAGAGATTCTTGCCTTTTTGCAGCTGGAGCCATTTTCCCTGAAAAGCATTTAATTCCACGACTTCCAGGGTATTGCTGGTGGTCCAGCCATCAGGCAAATCACCGAGTTGTGCTTTCGAAAAATCTTCTGCGTACAGAATATCGGAGCCCATAATGAAATCAAACTTCGAATAGGCTTGCAGCGACCCAGATTCAGTGCTTCCTGGTATACCTTCATAGCCTGTTTCGTATTGGAAATCCTCAAATCCTCCGGATTCCATCTCCATCCCCTCCTGATTGGAGGTGTCATTCCCTGCTTTTTTCTTTAGCTTTATATTGAAAAGGGAGTCGATCGCCTGTTCGGTTTTTTCTGCGGATTTTTCTTCCGTCTTTCGCTCTACTGTCTGCTTTGCCGCTTCCTCCGCCCGTTTTTTGAGATCTTTTATAAATTGCCCCTGGGAGGAATAAGGAGCCAAAACGATCGCGATCGAAAAAAAACTGATGAAAATCGGGTTATACTTCATGGTTTGATCTATTTGTTTTTAGCTTAGTGGGCTAGCGAAAAAAAATATTAACACCCCAAGCATAAAATTTTTATGATCGATCCACAGTGGGTCAAAGGATTGGCTGGAGACGATGCGCTGCTGAAAAAGCTTTACGATACCTATCGAAATCCTTTTATCAGTTTTTTAAGAAGATTTGGTTTGGATGAAGATGAATCCCTCGAGCTTTTTCACGACTCATTGATTGCGCTGAGAAGGCAAGCCAAAAGTGGTCAGCTGCTTCAGGTTAAGCACAGTTTCAAAACTTATCTTTTCGCAATTGGCAAATACAAGGCCTTTGATTGGATGAAAAAGCGAGGAAAAACTATCCTCTATCGAGCAGATGAGCTTCCCGAGCTGATTGATTTTGTTGACGAAAGTCCCGAAATCGACGATGAAAGGGCTTCACTTATTCGCAAAGGATTGGAGTTTTTAGGGAAATCTTGCCAGCGAATGTTAACATTATTTTATCTGGAGGGACTAAAAACCAAAGAAATCCAAGCTTTGGAAGGATATGAAAATGAAAATACAGTCCGGGCTCATAAAAGCCGCTGCCTGAAGAATCTCAAATCCTGGATAGAAAACCAAAAAGAGCATGACTGAGCCAGAAATCTTGATTGAAAAATATCTGGAAGGAACCATCACTTCGGATGAAATGCGTGCTTTCGAGGATCTGATGGCTCGCGATAAAGACTTTAAAGCCGAAGTGGACTTTCAGTTAGAGATCCGCTCTTCCCTGCGCCAGCAGGATGATGTCGAGTTTCGGGAAAAACTAGGAGAACTCGAAAATCAAGCCCCAAAAACCAGTTCAAAAAGATTTTGGATGGGTATTGCTGCGAGTTTGATTGGTCTGGCTATGCTGGGAATGTGGTGGTTTCTTTTGCCTGCGGAAAAGGAAGATCTTTTTCAGGCCTTTTACACGACTCAGCGCAATATCCATGAACCGCTGACCCGTGCAAATGGACAGGAAAACTTGACTTATGAAGTATTTTTGGCCTATGAAAAAGAGGATTGGCAAGAAGCTTTGGACCTTTTTTATTCATTGAAAGAAAATTCTCCGGAAGAATACATCGATCTCTACATCGGGAATTGCCAACTTCAATTAGGGAAATACAATGACGCCATTCAAAGCTTTGAAGCACTATTTAATTCAACGGATTTGGATTTGAAGCACCGTGGAACTTGGTATTTGGCTTTGGCAGAATTGGCCAATGGGAATACCAGCAGAGCCAAGGAGCTGCTTCAGCAACTAGCCTCAGAATCCGGTGCTTTTTCGGACCAGGCTAAGGAGCTTTTGGAAAAAATGGACTAGGGTCCGGACTTCTTCCAAATAAAAAAGACTCCAATTGCCAACAGAATTAAACCTAGCCAAATCCAAGTCGGACTTCCATGATTTAGCGGATCTACATCTCCCAATACCACAAAACCTGCCCAGAAAAACGGCGCCAGCAAGGCAGGGTCCTTTACATTTTCCAAGTAATCAAGCTTTGCCTGTCTCAGCGCTTGGTCTTTTGTCCAGCCTTTTTGGAGATAGACGTAAAATCCCTCCATCAGGTCGCGGGTCTCCCGATCAGGCACTTCCCATAGGCTCATCAGCGTACTTGTCGCACCTGCCGTTCTAAAGGCTTGCGCCAAACTCAGGAGACCATTGCCAAACTCCAAGTCACCTACTCCGGAATTACAGGCACTCAGCACTGCCAAGTGTGCGTCAAGATTAACTTCGGTGATTTCCAATGCGGTCAATGCATCTTCTTCCCTGTCACCAAACCACAACCGACTGAAATTGGGTGAATTCGGATCCAACTCCCCATGTACCGCCAGATGTATCAAACCAGCCGTGGGCGCCTGTTCCAAGAAATTCTCCTTAGAAGCGGCTTTATCCAAAAATGCCATTCCTCCCGTCAAGTCTTTTACCAGACTTACTTCCTGCTGATTGCCCGGAAGTTCAAAGTTGCTGTAAGCGGGAGCGAAGCCTTTCCAAGTGGACTGATTGCTTTTCGTTTGGTTCTCTCGGAAGCTTGCAAAACTAGGCAAATAGCTGATGGCTGTGGACTGTAGAAGAAGGTCTTCGGCTGAGTTCCTAAAAATTTCCAGAGGAATCTGGCACAAAGCACCGTCTGGAACCACAGTAAGTGAAGTGATTTTAGGATTAATACTTGGTATCCATTCGGCGGATTGGAATTTTGGAAGTGAATTCCACTTTTTTCTATCCCGAATTCCATTGATCCAATGTTCAATTTGAGCGATTTTGTCCGGGCTATTATCCAAAAGAAAAAAAGAATCCCCACTTTCTTTCCCGGTCCACAAAAAGATATGCTTCGCGCCTACAAAATAGGCCGCAAGCATTTCGCCGGAATCTAGTTGCCGCCTGACTACACCAGAATTAACTGGGGTTTTGGTCAAATTTTCATTTTCAAAGAGTTCTGCTTCAGACCTAACAAAAGCTGTAAGGCTATCCTCCGATGCATAAAGTGAAGAAAGCTTTTCTTTTGATTGGCTGCTACCTTGCTGAATCGCGGCAATTTTGATCTGAACTTCTACCAATGACTGTTTTGCTGAGAGGTAAGATTGATGTTTTTTAGAATTTTCAGTGTAAGCGTAATCCCGATTTCTCCCTGTCTCAAAAATGACTCGCTTTTGGATTTCCATTAGCTGAAAGGCAAGATCATTCCACTCAGAAACGTGGATTTGCTGATTTTCTTTTTCCAATTCATGATGAATCAGAAATAATGACTCCTCAATCAATGGTCGAACAGAAGTGTTGATCGCAATGGAATTGATCAGGCCGATTTTATCATTTTGGATTTTTCGGATTTGGGAAAGTGTTGATTTTATTTGTTTGAAACTTTCAAAACCGGACCGCTCAGCTTGTAAAAGAACCGTGGTTTTGAGTTGAAGGGCATCCAAGATCAATTCCTGAGTTGTAGTGGATGAAGCCAACTCTTTAATCAAAATATCCAAGGCATAGATTAGCTCTTCTTCTGACAGGCCCGCACTGGAAAAATTGATTTTTAGATAATTAAGCCGTTGCTCGGAAAGAAGAATCTTTGCCTCCTGAAACTTTTCCAAAAGAATCCGGTCCAAGGTTCGCCAATATTCCAGAGCCTTTTCGGGATTTTGATTTAAAAGCTGAAGCCGGATCAAGCCACGCAAAGATTCAACTTTGAAAATATCCCTTTCCAATTCATCTGCGAGATTTAGCGCCTTCATATAGGCAATTTCAGCCGCTTTCCATTCTTCAGTCTCAATCAGGTGCAGACCAAGTTGATTATAGCTTTGTGCCTGCTGCCTCCTCAAATCACTTTTTTGTCTGGCGGAGACTTGCTCGATGATCAGAAGCGCTTCATTAACGATCTCTACGGCTAGTTCGGGCTTTTTGCGATAGTGAAGGACAAGTGCTAGCTGAAGCTTGGCGGTTGCCATTTGGATAGAGGATTGGAGATTGATCGCTTCAAAATGGGATACCGCCCGTCTGGCTTTGGACTCTGCAAGAGAAAGATCACCCATTTTCAATGCTGCCAAGGACATCATTTTGTAGTCATCGCCCAGATAGGAATTAGTCTCTCCTCCGTCCAACCGGTCGTTTTCAAGTGCTTTTTGGAAAAAAGGCAAAGCCCGCTCAGGATCTCCTAAGCGATCAAGGTAAAGTAGCCCCAGATTATAAGCATTGGCTGAAATAGTCCCGTAGGGTTCGTTTTCCAGTTGCTCTAGGATTTGGGTAGAGGCTTCGTAAGCTTTGGCTGATTGGCTGAAATTTTCCAAAGCATCCTGCACTACACCTTGAACTGTCAGGTTGTTGGAAAGAATCAGCTTATAGTCTAACTCGGTAAAATTCCCCGCTGCTTTTCGAAGGTTTTCCATGGCTAAGGGATAATTATTAAAGTCAAAATAGGTTCTTCCTAGCCTGTCTAGCGCCAAAGAATATACACCTTTATCCTCTGGGTATTCTTCAAGTTTACGAGTGATCGCTTCCAGTTTTTCCAGATTTTGGATTTTTGATACTGAAGCTTCAGCCATATAAACATAGTAATCCAATCCCGCCTCTAGACTAAGGTATTCCGGATCATTTTGAAAAATCTGGAGAAATCTTGGGCCTTTACCGGTAATGTCAGCATGGCCTTTTGCGAAATGTGTGAGCTCGGCCCATAGCCGAAAGGCTTTTTTTCTGGTCTCAAGATCTATAGATTCGTCGCTGATTGACTCTTCCATGATTTTTGACGCCAGAATCCTATCATACTTTTTATTGATTTTTTTTCCAAGCTCGACGGAATCCAAGTAAGCTTTTAGATTAGGTTCTTGGGCTTGGCAAAGGCTAGCTATGAAGAAAAAAAGAATGAATATCCCACGCATCACGGTTAAAAATAACGCTCTGAACGCAAAGTATTAAAAGATTTTGATTCATTTTCGAAATGAAAAATAGCCTCTTTTTTTCAACTCAAGCTTCAATTCTAAAAATAGGGAGTTGGTATTCGAAGTAAATGACTGGATTCTATTCTCAAAAAGAGGGCTCATTTGGCAGAAAAATCCCAGTTTCAAACCCATCAATGCTTTTGGTATTTTTCCTTTCCCAATATTCCGCAATTCCATCGTAACCTTGCTTGATTGACCAAGAATTTAAGGTTTCCCGATCTTCCTTGTAGTCCATAAACGGAACTGCAAAACCACAGGAAGTCTGGACCAAGTCCACTTGCATTTCGATGATCTGCCTGGAACCTGTATTAGCGGGAAACAAGTCTATGTATTGCTTAAATTCAGGATCCCGGTTATGGTAAATTTTTGAATGACCATACAGCCGCAAAATCATTGGATTTCCCTCAAATGCACAAAACATAATGGTCATTCGATCATTTTTCAGCAAATGAGCAGCAGTTTCATTTCCACTTCCAGTCAGATTGAGCCAGACAATGGTATTGGAATCAATTACACGAAATGAGTCCGTTCCTTTGGGTGATACATTGACTCGGCCAGACTCGGCAGCTGTACCCACAAAGAAAATTCTCTGATTTTCGATGAATTTTGTTAACTCAGGAGTGATGACTTCCAGTTGCTTTCCCATGACGTACCTTTATGATTCAAACTGAATATAGCACTTTTGAGGGATAAGGGTATTCCAATTATTTCGCTTCCCAGATATTATCACTGATCTCGCGGTCAGGAAATCTTCCATTGGGATCGAGCGTGATCTTTTTGATTTTTCTCGTACCGAAATCAAGAACCGCATCAAACGTTCGACTTCCACTCCACCATACATCTACCGGCCAAGAGACTTCTGCCGAATTAGAATCAAGCATTTTGGCATTAGGCATCGCTTTGATTTCGGGACCTTCTGTTTCAAACTCAACTTTGAGTACCACAGGTGAGGGCATTTCTCCGGCCTGCTTCACAGTGACAGTAGTTTTACCATTTTCAGAAACAACATTTGCAATCGAGCCTTCCACAGATTCAGTCGTAAAAAGCCAATAGTACCAGAACCACTCCAAGTTTTGTCCCAATTCATTGTTCATCAAAAACATGTAATCCCAAGGAGACGGATGCTTGAAAGCCCAGGTTTCCGTATACTTTTTCATCGCATTAATTACTGCCTGATCACCAACTATTCCGCCAAGCATGGAAAGCATCAAAGGGGTTTTCTGGTAAGTTTGGAAACCATAGCCTCCGCCAGCATCATTTGCACTCCACATCAGCGGGGCCTCTTCTTCACTTCCACTGATCCTGCCGTAGCTTTGTCCAAAGCCGTTCAGATTATAATCTTTTCCTTCGGCATCTGCCTCAGATAGTATATTCATATATTGGTTAAATCCTTCATCCATCCAGCCGTACCGGGTCTCATTAGTTCCCAGCATCATCGGCCACCACTGGTGGGCGGTTTCATGATCTGCAGCTCCCTGATTGGAATTGATCACCATCGGGTACTCCATACCTGCACTAGGTCCGTCCTGCAATGTCAATTGGGGAAAAGGATAAGGAGCCCAAAGTTCAGAATAGAATTCTAGGGCATGGCGGGTAATCTTTGCTGCATTTTCAAAAAGCCTGGCCCGCTCAGGAAGGTATACCATGTAGATCGGCACGTATCCTTTTCCAGGAATAGCGGCGCGAGTGCCTTTCCAGATAAAATCAGCGGAAGTAGCCCAGGCAAAATCATTCACTTGATCTGCCTTAAACCGCCAAGTTAAAGTTTCTCCAGAGCCCGTAGCCTTGCCGGGACCTTTTTCATTCGCCCCAACTATTGTCATTTCTTCATCGGATTCCAGCACTTTGGCGAGTCGTTGAACTACTTCCGCGGTTAGTACCTCTTCAGGATTTTGCAAAATTCCAGTTCCAGTTACGATCCAACCTGCCGGAACTGTGATAGACACATCAAAGCTTCCAAAATTATTGAAAAACTCTGCTGGACCGAGGTATGGACTGGTTTCCCAACCTCTCAAATCATCATATTTTGCCAGTCTTGGAAACCATTGGGTAGGTTGGAAAAGTGTGCTGTCAAATCGCTGAGTCATCCGATGACCTCGTCCATTTGGTCCTCCGGGTAGTTTGGTATTCCAAGCAATTTCAAGTTCTGCTGATGCGCCTGCCTTAATTGGCTTTTCCAGATAAATCGTAGCTACAGTTCTATTAAGGCCAGACACGCTCAATTTTTGCGATGTATTTCTTCTCGGAGGCAAAGCAGTAAGATCCACCGATTCTCCAGATACTTTGATCGCTGTGATGACCATTCCCTCGGTTTGCTCTGAAGGGGTAGAGCCACCCCTGGGGACGTCCCCTCGGAATACATTGTGATCCAAACGTAGGACAATTCGGTCTAGATCATCTGGGCTATTATTGTGGACTTTGATGGTCTCTATTCCGGTGATGGTTTGCGTTTTGGGGTCCAAACTCGCTTTGATGGTAAAATCCGTTTCGAGTTGCCAGTAATTTGAACCGGGTTTTCCGCTGAAATCCCGCGTTCCTGCTTCAAAAGCTCTTCGGATCGAATTGGTCAACGGCACATCACGACGGATGGCCCGGTATTCTGTTTCGATGGAGTTTCTAAGTGGTAGTGGATTGGTAGTTTGGCCTAGGGCAACAGTACTGCCTAAGAAAAGCAGAAAAAATAATTTTCTCATAAAGGATCTTTAAAGTATCATCGCAAAAACTAATGAAATATTTGGAATTATTCATTGGATAAATTGTAAGCGGACAACTTCTGTAGACGTTGAACCTTTCTGAGATACTGGATGAAAACTCTACACAGATAAATATGCAGCCTTAGCTCTGGCAGAATATAGTTTTTTCATCATTCTCAACTTTGTCCGGATCAAGCTTCAGGTGAGGCATTCATAAAGGATATAATTGCTAAATTGATCCTCTGATTCAAATTGAAATTTTTCAAAACCTAACACTAAAGAATCCATGACCTTATTAATTATTGGAGGAATTGTCCTCCTTATTGCCTTCTATGCTATCGGTATCTACAACAAACTAGTTCGGCTTAATACCCTCGTGGAAGAAGCATGGAGCGGCATTGATGTCCAACTCAAAAAGCGTTATAGCTTAATTCCCAACCTAGTCGAGACAGTCAAAGGCTACGCAAAGCATGAGCAGGAAACCTTTGAAAAAGTAGTGCAAGCCAGAAATCAAGCCCAAGCTGCGACCACTGTAGAAGGTCATCAGGTCGCGGAAAACCAATTGAACAAGGCCTTGGTCAACCTATTTGCATTGGCAGAACAATATCCTGAATTGAAAGCCAATCAGAACTTCCTTCAGCTGCAAGAAGAACTCTCCGTCATCGAGCAGGACATTGAGAAGTCCAGGAGATATTACAATGGAACCGTTCGGGAAAAGAACATCCTGGTTGAGTCTTTTCCAAGCAATATCATCTCCAACATTTTCGGATTCATCAAATCGAAGTTTTTCGAACTGGACAATGAAACAGAACGTCAGCTTCCACAAGTGAAATTTTAAATGAGAAGCGTACTCCTTTTTTTCCTTGGCTTTTTTCTCTTTACTCAGCTTGCTGCACAAAGTGAAAAACTGGAGGAATTTCATTCCACCATTCAGGTAGATCCTTCGGGACAGATTACAGTTGTCGAAAAGATTCGATATGTCACGGAGATCAGTGACAAACGGGGAATCATCCGATCATTGCCACTGACTGCTTACGATAAGCAGGATAAAGCGGTAAAAAACGAATACACCATTCGGTCAGTAAAGCGTGATGGAGTCGACTCCCCATATCATACCGAGCGCGAAAATGGAAACCTCGCCATTTACGTCGGGGAATCTTCAGTTTTTCTGGAACCAGGTGTTTACGAGTATGAAATCACTTATACTGTTCCGAATCAAATCCGATTCTTCGAGGAATATGATGAAATATACTGGAATGTGAATGGAACGCAGTGGCCCTTTTCAATCGGAAAAACCAGTGCAGAAGTCCTCCTTCCAGCTGGGGCTGAAATCCTCCAATTGGCCTGCTACACCGGGCAATATGGAAGTGCTGAGCAAAACTGTGAACATTCGGAAAGTGGAAATTCGGTGATCTTTACCGCAGCATCCTTTAGCCCGGGAGATAACCTGAGTATTGCCATCGGCTTTACAAAAGGAATAGTTGCACCACCACCTCCTCCGACAGAATTTCAGCAGTATGGGTTTCAATTGATCACGGCGTTGTTGGGATTGCTTTTGCTTGCCTATTATTTGTTCACTTGGTTGAACTACGGAATAGATCCACCCAAGCCTACCGTCATTCCCCTTTTTGATCCTCCGGCAGGACTTTCTCCCGCTTCTGTAGGAATGGTGAGCAAAGGCTTCTATTGGCAGGATTTCATCACTGCTTCCATTGTCAGCCTTGCTTCCAAGGGATATCTACGAATTGAAGAAAATACCCAATCTTCGCTATTTGGGCTTTTCAAGCAGAAGGAATTTGACCTCATTCGTGAGAAACTTCCTGATGATTCACTTCCCAAAGAAGAACAAATACTTCTAAAGGAGCTTTTTGCCTCTGGGAGTAGGATTAATTTGGATGGGAAATACAATTCGAAAGTGGCCGAGGCGGTCCAAAAGTTTCAATCCAGTCTGAGCTCCCAATGGAACTCACTGATTTATCAGGGATTTAATGTGAAGTTTTGGATTATTCCCCTACTTCTGATTATTGGCTACATCGTCTTGATCGTGAGTATGGAGGACTATTTTGTCTTTGAGGGGAAAGCTCCGCTTCTGGTTGGGTTTATAGGAGGAAATTTCATCCTGTTTCTTCTCTACCAATGGTTGATTCGCAAACCAGCCAAGGAAAAACTGAAACTCAGATCTGAAATAGCGGGATTTAAAATGTACATGGCAGCAGCTGAGGAAAAAATGCTGCAGTTCAGCAATCCACCTCAGCTTACTCCTGAGAAGTTTGAAAAACTGCTTCCCTATGCCATGGTTTTGGATGTGGATGAAATCTGGGGAGAAAAATTCCAGAGAATGCTCAGCATGAGCTCTACAGCACAACAATACCATCCCACTTGGTACAGCGGCGGAATGATGCAGCGAATGGCATTTGCACACATGCTCAACTCCAGTCTATCCAATACCATCAGTCAATCCAGCCACAAGCCTTCAAGCGGTAGCGGATCAGGCGGCGGGGGATTCTCCGGCGGCGGCGGCGGAGGAGGTGGCGGCGGAAGCTGGTAACTTATTCCCTTTTAATTCTAAATAGTTTCACTCCTTAAAATTGAAAAAGTATGGCTCCATTCAAACCTACGGGATACAATTCTCTTTCTCCTTATTTTGTCGTTGAGAATGCACCAAGATTTGTGCAACTGATGAAGGATCTTTTCGACGCGGAAGAACTCCGGATCTATGAAAGACCTGACGGCACGCTGATGCATGTGGAGTTGCGACTAGATGACTCAGTCATCATGCTCAGTGAGGCGACTTCCAGTTATCCAGCCAATGAATTTCTTCTGCACCTGTATGTAAAGGATGCTCTAGCCACCTATAAAAAGGCACTGGAACTGGGTTGTCAAGGAATCCAGGAACCCATCAAAAAAGACGATCCGGATATCCGGGGAATGTTCAAAGACTTCAATGGGAATGTCTGGACAGTCGGTACGCAAACGGAATAAATTTAAGGCGAAATAATTAGGTTATTGTTTGGCAAGAATCACAATTTGACCTAAATGATAGGCCTCGTGCTGTAGAATTCCTGAAATGTGTTCAAAAAAACTCATTTGATTGGGAGGATAAACTTGGTCTAAGGAGCTTGGGTCGATTTGTTTCAAGTTATCAATCCATTCGTTATGGGCATTTTCAAATCTTGTTATCGTGTTGGTCCAGGATTCCTCTGAAGTATTTTCTATTCTAGAAATGTAGTTATTTGAGGGGGTGATCAGGATTTTTCCTTTCAAACGCTGAATTACATTTAGCTTCCATTCGATAAGATGATTAACTATTTCCCAGATTGTATTGCAATTGTGAATTGATCGTCTTGAAGCATTTTCAGCGGAGATTCCAGACAGAGTTTGCCACATAGTCACATCTATCCAGGGTTCCCCATTGTAGAGGTTTTCAAATGATTTGACAAGCCTTTCGATTTCTTCCATATTCTTTAAGTTTACGAATTATCAATTTTTAGACTTATATGGATATCCGCTTTTTCACCACTTTCTCCTTTTAACTCTTCTTAGAATTTCATGCTTTGGCCAAAATTCCTTCAATCACCAAGACTCAGTCTATGCTTTAGTTTGACAGGAAGAGGTTAATTTAATTGAAACCCATCATCCTGATGGTTATTCCACCAGCTTCATTACAAACTATTAAATCTTGCTTTTGGATGTAATGAAGGCGATCCAAGTGCAAGCGTTTTCCCCAAGGAATATTTGGTGGATTATGTGCGGGTTTTTCAGAAAAAATGAAATTTGGAAAGAGAAAAGTTTAAACACCCAAAACAATTGAGGCTTCTATATCCAGCTTTTTACTAATTTCTCGGGCGATTTTCAATGTCGGCTCGCTTTTTCCATTTAGATATTCACTGATTCTTGAGCTGCTTACCCCCAAAAACTCTGAGAGTGCTTTCTGACTTAATCCTCGCTCATGCATTCTAAGTTTAATTGCTTCCGCTAAAGAAGGAGGCAAGATTGGATGATATTTTTCTTCGAAATCTGCAACCAAATCTGAAAGTAAGTTTAACTCCACAAATTCTTTTGCTTCTGAATTGTCAATATTTTCAGGATCAGACAGCAATTCTTCAATCCGTTCTACAATAGCATTGTATTCTTTTTCTGACTTGATCATGATTTAGATGGTTTGAATGTTTTTAATTTTATAGTATTCCGCATGGGTGCCGATAAACCTTATATAAACTTTCTGTGCATTAAATGAGATGATAGCAACTAACCGATAGTCATTTCCTTTGATATTGAATACAAACCGATGGTTGCCCACGTAATCAACAGAATTAAAATCCTTTTTAATTTCATTAATTGAGAACCACTCTTTTTTTTGGGTTACGGAATACCAGAATCTTAAAGGAACCTCAGCGTCTGCATGTTTTACTAAAAATTCTTGAATTCTCTTGTAGTTGATAATCCTCATTTTACTGTAAATGTTCCGTAATTCGGAATAAATTTACAAAAAACAAATCTAATTAGTTTGTCTCGATTCGGGGAAAAAATCAACCTCAGGAATTCACCTACGCTTAAAAATTTGACCTAATCAAATGTCTTCGAACTATCAGCGATGAGCGAATTGAGTTCTTTCAGTTCCTTTTCGCTGAGATCCCGCCATTTTCCCACAGGGATGTCTAGATGGATATTCATAATCCGGATCCGCTTGAGCTGCTTAACTGTGTAACCTAAAAATTCACACATACGACGAATCTGTCGGTTGAGTCCCTGCGTCAATATGATTCGAAACTTAAATCGGCTGATCAATTCCACTTTACATGGATCGGTGACCGTGCCAAGAATCGGGATTCCACCAGACATCTTGCGGACAAAATTTGAATCTATAGGTCGGTCCACCGTCACGATGTATTCTTTTTCGTGGTTGTTTTTAGAGCGAAGAATTTTATTGACAATATCTCCTTCACTGGTCAGTAAAATCAGTCCCTCGCTGTCTTTGTCCAATCTACCAATGGGGAAGATCCGTTCCGGATGGCCGATATAATCGATGATGTTGTCCTTTTCGCCTTTGACATCTGTGGTGGACACAATGCCTACCGGTTTATTGAAAACGATGTATACGTGGTTTATTTTGGGTTTACCAACCAACTCCCCATCTACCCGCACTTCATCTTGAGGGAAAACTTTGGTTCCCAACTCAGGGACTTTGCCGTTGATGGTAATTCTGTTTTCTTCCAAAAGTTTATCTGCCGCTCTTCGCGAGCAAAATCCCACCTCGCTGAGGTATTTATTGATTCGAATGGAGTCTTCTTGGGACATAAAAGCAAAAGTGGATTTGCGCGAATTTAACCGAACAAATCCACCCGTTGAAGTGAATTAATCTAATTCCTTGATTCCTATTCGCTTGATTTTTGAATCTGTGGTAAAGTCTCAGCTACCAGTTTTTTCTCACCGGATGTTCCTATCGCTGCTAAAAGTCTCATGGATTCTGCTTTTTTGGCTTCAAATGCCATTCTATTAGCTGCGGAGATCGGTTCAGAAGGTGGAATTTCTTCATTGAGCCAATCTTCTTGCTTTCCATTTTTCCAAAATCTAAAGCACAAATGTGGCCCAGTAGCTAAGCCTGTGCTTCCCACATAGCCAATGACCTGACCTTGACTCACCCGAGTGCCGGACTTGATGCCTTTGCCAATTTTGGACATGTGCAGGTATTGGGTGGTGTAAGTGCCGTTGTGTTTGATCTTGACGTAGTTTCCATTTGCTGCACTGTATTTAGCTTCGATCACAGTACCATCTCCCACTGTTCTGATTTCTGTACCGGTCCTGGCAGCATAGTCCGTGCCCAAATGGGGTTTGTACCTTTTCTGAACCGGGTGAAAACGCTTCAAGTTGTAGCGCGAGCTGATGCGTGTGTATTCTAGTGGGTCTCTGAGGAAAGCTTTTTTAAGCGAGTTGCCTTCCTGATCAAAAAAATTCATTTCTCCATTTTGCTCAAATGGAATGGCATGGTACGGCTTGCCTTTGTGTTCAAAATAAGCAAGTTCGATTCCTGACACGCCCACGACCTCATCATCGATGATTTTTTCCTCATAGACTACCTTGAACTGATCGCCCTTTTGCAGGCCTTGAAAATCCACTGACCAGCCGAATAGATCAGCAAATTTGTTGATGATCGTGAGCGAAACTTGCTGCCTGTCCATGTCTACATAGAGTGAATTCTCTATCAGTCCTCCAACTTCCCGCTTTCGGTAGATTGCAGGCTTTTCCGCTTTGTAGATTTCCATCGAATCGAGGTTGAACACCACGTACTCAGCTGGGTTAGGTTCATAAATAAAAAATTTAGCAGCAGGTGAATCCGCAGACTGGAGAATTGTGAATTTCTTATTGGCGGCGATCCACCTCACATCAAAAATATCCTTTGACTTTTTAGCGATTTCGTCGATGATTTGATACGAAACATTAAAAGGCGTCAGGATGGAGCCCAGAGTTTGGTTTTTACTTACCGTGCCTTCTACGATATTTAATCCGGTGACATTGATTCCGTAGAGGAAGACCTGCTTTTCCTGTTCTAATGCCGTGCTGTCAATTGCGGCGATTTCAGCTTCTTCTGGAGAAGCATTTAATCCGCCAAATTGGAAAATAGCGCCTGCTCCAAGGGTGACTACGAGAGCAATGACGCCAATCCATTTACTGTTCATGAATCGTTGATTATTAGAGGGGTGAAAAGAATAATTGACTAAAGACGGAAATTCAAGACGTTATTCCAAACGAAAAGCCTTGCAATACGCGTAAAACGCCAATTTTCGTGCCGCAGTGTTGCAAAAAGAAAATAAATCTCGAAAAGGACTGATTTATAACTTTTTAAAATTTTTGGGATAAAAAATGACTTTTTACAATCAAAATCTTCCATTTGTTGCGAATCTTCAAAAGAGAAATGGTGATCTCTGAATCAAATATTTATCTTTGACCTCCCAAAAAATCAAGGAATCGAAATGTTGAGAACTCATACGTGTGGCGAATTGCGCCTCGACCATGTAAATCAGGATGTGACGCTGTCGGGCTGGGTACAGCGCGTCCGTAACAAAGGAGGATTGATCTGGGTAGACCTTCGCGATCGGTATGGACTGACTCAGTTGATTTTTGAAGAAGGATCTACGGACAAAGCGCTACTGGAGAAAGCAGCCACCTTAGGTCGCGAGTTTGTAGTGTCGGCCAGCGGAAAAGTAATCGAGCGAACTGCCAAGAATGATAAAATGCCAACAGGCTCGATCGAAATCAAAGTGAGTAAGCTTGAAGTGCTCAATGCTGCTAAAGTTCCTCCATTCATCATCGAAGATGAAACTGATGGAGGAGAAGAGCTACGGATGAAATACCGATACCTTGATCTGAGAAGAAATATAATCCGGGAAAAGCTTCAGCTTCGGCACCGCATGATGCAGGAAACCCGAAAATACATGGATGGGCAGAACTTTATCGAAGTAGAGACTCCTGTCCTGATCAAATCCACTCCCGAGGGTGCCCGTGATTTTGTGGTGCCTAGCCGTGTTAATCCCGGTGAATTTTATGCCCTTCCTCAATCTCCGCAGACATTCAAGCAATTGCTCATGGTCAGCGGTTTTGACAGGTATTTTCAGATTGTTAAGTGTTTCCGTGATGAGGATCTTCGGGCAGACAGACAGCCTGAGTTCACGCAGATTGACTGCGAGATGGCATTTGTCACCCAGGAAGACATTCTTCATACTTTCGAAGGACTGGTGAAGCACTTGTTTTCTTCAGTCAAAGGCATTGAGTTGGGGTATGTCGAGCACATGACATTTGCTAATGCGATGAAAGGCTATGGCAACGATAAGCCAGATCTTCGATTCGACATGAAGTTTGTCGAGCTCAATGAAGTAGCCAAAGGAAAAGGGTTTTCAATTTTTGACAATGCTGAGTTGGTTGTTGGAATCTGTGCCAAAGGAGCTGCAGAATACACGCGAAAGCAAATCGATGAACTCACAGAATGGGTGAAGCGACCTCAAATCGGCGCCAAAGGAATGGTTTACCTTCGATACAATGCTGATGGTTCGCTGAAGTCGAGTGTGGATAAATTTTATTCGTCTGAAGACCTTCAGACTTGGGCAGATGCATTCGGTGCCGCTCCCGGGGATCTGATGCTGGTGCTCAGTGGCGATGCCAAAACTGTCCGAAAGCAGCTTTCGGAACTTCGGCTCAAAATGGGTGAAGAGCTTGGTCTTCGTGATCGAAACGTATTCATACCGCTTTGGGTAGTGGATTTTCCATTATTGGAGTGGGATGAGGACACGCAGCGCTACCATGCCATGCACCATCCATTTACCTCTCCAAAGCCTGAGGATATTCCGCTTTTGGATACTGATCCAGGAGCAGTACGGGCCAATGCCTATGACTTGGTTATTAATGGAGTAGAAGTAGGTGGAGGATCTATTCGTATCCATGATCGGCCAACCCAACAATTGATGTTCAAGCATCTTGGCTTTACAGATGAGGAAGCACAAAAACAGTTCGGCTTCCTGATGGAGGCATTCGAATACGGAGCTCCACCGCATGGAGGGATTGCTTTCGGCTTTGACCGACTTTGTGCCATATTCGGCGGTTCGGATTCCATCCGGGATTACATCGCCTTCCCTAAAAACAACTCTGGCAGAGACGTCATGATTGATTCGCCGAGCACCATTGCTGACGATCAGCTGCAGGAGCTTTCGATTC
The DNA here is from genome assembly GCF_003259255.1 of Algoriphagus litoralis. Lineage (GTDB taxonomy): Bacteria > Bacteroidota > Bacteroidia > Cytophagales > Cyclobacteriaceae > Algoriphagus > Algoriphagus litoralis. The sequence continues at coordinate 401,999 of NZ_QGOL01000008.1, read as the reverse complement.
GAGTGAGTTTGAAAAAATAATGAAAGAGGCTTCGGCCTCTTTTTTATTTTGGATTGATGAGATAGGATCTAATCCCCATCACGATCAACAGCTGGGCAACCACATACGTGCCCATGATAACAATACCGGATTCTGGGAAGTCCTGGAAGAATCGGCTGATGGCAATCGTCCCATCAGAGATGAAAAACAGAATCGCTCCAATGAATACCTGCCAAAAGGAGGCAGCATTACATTTTTTGAATCGGTCTCTGGCAGTAGCCACCATGCTGACGATGACTATGATGTAAATAATGACCGGGATTTTCAGACTACCCAAGTTTGGATTGATCAGATAGTAGGTGAAAGCTGCGGTGAGGTAGATGGGGAGATTGAAAAAGAAGGTTCGGATAAAATTAACCTGCTCCAATTTGCCGGAATTTTCCTGAGCGAGTTTGAAGCCAATGATGTAACAGACCTGCGCCATTAGAAATGCACCCAAACCGTAAACAAAAAGATCTGACCACAACAGAAGAATATCACCTATCCAAGAGAATATCAGTGCTGAAAGAATTGACTTGGTAAGGAGTGTGGAAGCAATCGGGCGGGTAATCCGGAAAAAATAAATAATTAACCCCAAAAGGATCAAGGGTTTCGAGTAAAAACGCATTTCTGAATTGCCTTCTAGCAAAAATGCAATGTCTGCCAGTGAAGCCAGCAGGAATAAATAAAGCCAAATAATATTTTTATCTCTCAAAGGAATAATATTCTGAATTTCAAGCTAAAGATAGATGAAAAGTTGGGTAGGGTGTAGGGGTGTTCTACTATGTTCCGAAAATCAGGAAAAAACCTTTTTAAATATAGGGTCTATTTCTAGGCATAAATTATAATTTTTTGGGGAAATTGTTCAATTGCAGTTAATAATCAAGCGTGATTTTTATAAAATGGATAAAAATTGTTTGATTGAAAGTGTTAAGGTTATGTTAATTATTGTGAAATTTGGGGGTCAAAAATTAACGATAACTACCCCTAGATGCCTAGGCGTAGAATTACCTTTGCAGCGAGTAAAAATCAAAACCAACTTTTACCAAAACAAAAAATTATGAGGCAAAATTTACTGAAAAACTTGATGGCAGTGATGTTTCTGGTGCTCAGCACAGGACTTGCATTGTCACAGGGTGTGACTACTTCCGGTATCTCCGGGGTAGTGTCAGAGACAAATGGATCCCCACTACCTGGGGCAAATGTCGTAGCGACTCACTTACCATCTGGAACTCGGTATGGTGCAGTATCAAATATCGATGGAAAGTACTCCATTCCAGGTATGCGTGTTGGTGGTCCGTATAGACTATCGGTATCATTCATAGGATTTTCTACGCAGGAGGTTGACGGTATTGTTCTTTCTCTCGGTGTATTTTCAAACGTTAACATTTCGTTGTCTGAAGATGGACAGGAACTTTCAGAAGTTGTGGTTACTTCAAGTCCCAACAACTTGTTTTCATCTGAAAGAACCGGTGCCAATACTTCTATCGACAACCAAGCGATTACCAGACTTCCTACTATTTCAAGAAACATCAATGACTTCACCAGACTTACTCCTCAGTCCAACGGACAGTCTTTTGCAGGTCAGGATTCCAGATTGAACAATATTACAGTCGATGGATCTTACTTCAACAACTCCTTTGGTTTGGGTAGCGGAAGTAACCCAGGCGGTAGAACTGGCGTGTCTCCGATCTCTTTGGATGCTATTGAACAAATCTCTGTAAACGTGGCTCCTTATGACGTAAGACAGGGTAACTTCACCGGTGCCGGTGTGAACACTGTAACCCGTTCAGGTACAAATGAATTCTCTGGTTCTGCATACTATTTCTGGAGAAATAACAATAACGTAGGTACGGATGCAGGTGAAAACACCTTTGATCCAGGAGACTTCACTTACAAGCAAATCGGTTTCCGCGTAGGTGGTCCGATCATTAAAGACAAATTGTTCTTCTTCGCATCATTCGAAGACGAGACTGAAGCTAGACCAGGCACTACTTGGAGAGCAAACAGAGGTGAACCAATCGAAGGTAACGTCACTCGAGTATTGGCTTCTGATCTTGATCAGTTGAGCAATTTCTTGAGAGACAATTTCGACTACGAAACAGGTCCTTACGAAGGCTATGATAACGAGACCCTCGGAACCAAATTCTTGGTGAAGTTTGACTACAACATCAATGACAAGAACAAACTAAGCTTGAGATACAATCACTTGGACTCTTCTACAGATGTGTTGATGTCAAACTCCTCTTCTCTGGGCTTTGGAAACAGAAACGGAAGACCAGAGGCGTTGAACTTCCAAAATTCGAACTACAGCATCTTGGAAAATATCCGATCTATCGTTGCTGAATTGAACTCAAGATTGAAAGATAATATGACCAACAGCTTGATCGTAGGTTATACTTATCAGGACGAAAGTAGAGGATTTAAAGGTTCATTCTTCCCAATGGTAGATATTTTGGAAGATGGTGCTACCTATACTTCATTCGGATTTGAGCCATTTACGCCAAACAACGAATTGAGATACAAAACTTTCCAAATCCAGGATAACCTTCAGATTTTCAAAGGAAAGCATACCATTACTGCTGGATTTAGCTACGAGCGCTACGAATCTGAAAACGTGTTCTTCCCAGGTTCTCAGTCTGCTTATGTCTACAATTCATTGGAGGACTTCTATACTGATGCCAACAACTTCCTGACTAATGGAAATACCGTTCCGTCTGACGTTGAATTGAGAAGATTTCAAGTAAGATGGAATAATATTCCAGGTTCTGAAAAACCAATTCAGCCATTGAAAGTAAATTATTTCGGTGTCTATGGTCAGGATGAAATTCAGGTGAAAACCAATTTCAAAGCTACAATCGGTTTGAGAATCGATGTTCCATTCTTTGGACAAACAGCACTTCGTAACCAAGACGTAGAAGCTCTTAATTTCAGAAATCCTGCAGGTGAGTCTGTTAAATTCAGAACTGATCAGCTTCCAGAAGCCAACATACTTTGGTCTCCTAGAGTTGGATTTAACTGGGATGTATTCCAAGATCAGCGAACTCAAGTACGTGGTGGTACAGGTATTTTCACAGGTCGTCCTGCATATGTTTGGATCTCTAACCAAGTCGGTAACAACGGTATCCTTACAGGTTTTGCGCAATTTGACAATACTGAAGAGCGTCCGTTCAACCCAGATCCTGATTTTTACAAGCCATCAGAGGTTTCAGGTGATCCAGCTGCTTCCTATGAACTTGCTTTGACAGAATCTTCATTCAAATTCCCTCAGGTTTGGAGATCAAATATCGCAGTAGACCAACTGCTCCCAGGTGGTATTGTAGCGACTGGAGAATTTATCTATAGCTCTGATGTAAACGGTATCGCTTATTACAATGCGAATTTGCCAGCTGCCTCAGGTTCGTTCACAGGTCCTGACAATAGACCTAGATGGACTTCTGGAAACAGAATTAACAGCAACATCCCGAATGCAGTTACCCTTTCAAACCAAGCGGTAGGTAATTCATGGGTTGCTTCCGTTTCATTGGAGAAGCCATTTGCAAATGGTCTTTATGTGAAGGCTGCATATAGCTACTCTGAAGCGAAAAACACTGTGGATGCAGGCTCAATTGCTTCTGGTTCTTGGTTCAACAATCCTATCTCAGGTGATCCGAATAATCCAGGTCTTGGATTTTCAAACAACTTCTCCGGAAACAGAATTTTTGCAGTAGTGAGCTACAACAAAGACTTCTTTAAGTTTGGAAACACCTCAGTTTCTTTATTCTGGGAAAGTGTTAACCAAGGTGTAGGTAGCTACAGATTCTCCGGAGACCTCAATGGTGACGGTGGAACAAATAATGACCTGATCTATATCCCTGCAAATACTTCTGAGATGAACTTCCAAGAGTTTACTTCCGGCGGAAGAACCTTTACTGCCGCAGAACAAGCAGCAGCTTGGGAAGCATATATTCAGCAGGATGAGTACCTCAGTGCAAACAGAGGTAAATATGCTGAAAGAGGCGGTGCTTTACTACCAATGGTGTCAAGAGCTGATTTCTCATTTGCGCAGCAACTGTTTACCAACATCAGCGGAAAGCGAAATTCCTTGGAGTTCCGAGTGGATATCCTGAACGTTGGTAACCTTTTGAACAAGGACTGGGGTGTAGGTGAAACTTTCAATTCCACTCAGCCATTGATCGTTCCATCCAATTCACAAGGTGGTCCTGCAAGTGCTAACGGAGCTACTCAATACAGATTGAGAAACTTTGGTACCAACCTAATCTCTGAAACTTACAGATCAACCGCTGGTGTGTCTGACGTTTGGAGAATGCAGTTTGGTCTGAGATATATCTTTAACTAATCGAAGATTTAAGTCTTTTTCAAAGCGCCTCTGTTTAGAGGCGCTTTTTTTTTATTTTTCCTATAAGTATTGCTTACCTAATTCTTTTAGCATGAAAAAAATTCTGATATCTCTGGCATTCAATTTATTTTTTGTCTCGGTCCTTTTGGCTCAAAATGACACGCTGATCATGAAAAACAAGGATAAAATCATCGGCGAAATCAAATCGATGGATAAGGGAATCATGACCTTTGAGACTGACTATTCCAATGTGGATTTCAAAATTGACTGGAAAAATGTGAATCAAGTTTTCTCCAAAACCAATTACCTCATCACATTATCGGATGGAATGCGATACAATGGCAGCCTTGGGAGCAAAAACGATAGCCTTGTTGAAATTTTTCCCACTTCCCCTGAGCGGGTAATTAATCTTTCCAAAAAGAAGAAAATCGATGAGCCTATTCCACTGACTGCGTTGACTGTCCCAATTGGGAATATTGTCTACCTCAATGCTATCGATGAGGGTTTTTGGAGCAGACTTTCGTTTTTCTTTGATGTGGGGACCAATATTACCAAAGCTAATGATCTCAGACAATTTACGTTCAATTTGGGTACGGGGTATCTGGCTGATCGCTGGAAGGTAAATATGACACTCAACTCCTTGAGGTCTACCCAATCCAATACAGAGCCAATCAAGAGAAATGAGGTGGCACTGAATTACAATTATTTCCTTCAAAAAGACTGGTTTTTACTTTATAATCTCAATGTGCTGTCCAATACGGAGCAACTGATCGTCTTTAGAAATTCCAACATGGTTGGTTTGGGTAAGTATTTCATTCATTCCAACAAAGTCTATTTGGCTTTTCAGGGTGGGGTCAACCTCAACAATGAAGAATTTGAGGGACAGACTAGTTCTACGCAAACGGCAGAGGCTTTTGTGGGCATGGGATATAATATTTATGATATTGGTGACTTGGATCTCTTGTCCTCTGTGGTAGTGTATCCCAGTTTAAGTACCAAAGGCAGGGTTCGAAGCGATTTCAAATTTGACATCCGCTATGAGTTTAAGTTTGACTTATATTTTAAAGTCGGAACAACCCTCAACTATGATAATCAACCTGTAGAAGGCGCATCAGACCTGGATTACATTTTCCAAACTACTATCGGCTGGAAATTGTAAAGGCCGTATTTTTTGGAATTGTACTTTTCGCCAATCTTTGGCTAAAAAGCATCACTTATTTTTTCCTTTGATAGTAAAGATTTGCCTCCAGTATCTTTTATCTATTCGAGGCAATATTATACCGTATTTTTGATATTTGGTAAACTTTTGTCCTTTTAGGGAGTCTAACTGTCTATGTTGTATTACAAAGAATTTGTACATCCGGAGAGTACCGAATGGGTGGTTTTCATCCATGGCGCAGGTGGGTCTTCTGCAGTTTGGTACAAGCAGTTGAAAGACTTCAAAAAGGAATTTAACCTACTTCTTATCGATCTCAGAGGCCATGGTAAATCCGCCGATCTGCCTCAGGCTGTTTGGAACGATGAATATACCTTTGAGGCAGTCACAGGAGATGTCATAGAAGTTTTGGATCATCTTCAGACACCGCCGGCTCATTTTATGGGCGTGTCTTTAGGGACAATTTTAGCCAGGCAACTTGCCGAACTAGAGCCTCAGCGTGTCAAATCTCTAGTGCTGGCAGGGGCCATCACCCGTCTCAATGCCCAAAGCAGAATTCTTGTTTTCCTGGGAAACACTTTCAAGCGAGTGATCCCTTACATGTGGTTGTATCGTCTTTTTGCTTTCATCATTATGCCTCGAAAGCAGCATGAGGAATCACGTAACCTTTTCGTCCGAGAGGCTCAAAAGCTCTGTCAGAAGGAGTTTATTCGATGGTTCAAGCTCACCAAGGACATCAATCCATTGTTGAAATTCTTCAAAGAAAAAGATTTGGGAATTCCCACACTGTATGTGATGGGAGATCAGGATGTGATGTTTTTGGAGCCAGTAAAAAACCTTGTCAAAATTCATAAAAATTCAATACTAACAATTCTTGAGAAATGCGGACATGTGGTAAACGTAGAAAAACCCGACCATTTCAATACCCTATCCATGGCTTTCATCAAAAACCAACAGTAATCTGACCTATTGCCTTAAATGAAAAAACAAACCAAAATCGCGCTGATCATCGGGATTATCGCAATCATAGCAATCGCTTTTTTTTACCCAAGATTAAGTAATCAGGCATCCAACTCTCCTAGTGCATCATCTTCAGTCGGAGGGTCTGCCGGCGCATCTCAAGATCTTCCTGTGAATGTGATAAAGCTTCAAAAGGAAACCCTGAGAAATCAACTTTCAGTTTCAGGTACGATTCTTCCAAATGAATCCGTAGACCTGCGATCAGAAATTTCAGGCTTGGTCACAAAAATAGCTTTTAAGGAAGGTCAATATGTGACTAAGGGTACCCCTCTGCTATACCTGAATGACGATGAGCTTCAGGCGCAATACCAGCGATTGCAGTACACTCAAAAACTATTTGAGACTCAGGAAAATCGTCAAAAACAGCTTCTTGCCCGCGAAGCGATCAGTCAAGAAGAATACGATATCGCCCTGAATCAATTCAATACCGCCTTGTCTGATATCAAACTCGTGGAGGCCCAGCTTTCCAAAACAGTCATTCGTGCCCCTTTCAGCGGTATATTGGGATTAAGACTGGTGTCTGAGGGTTCAGTGATCGGAACCAATGACATTTTAGTCAGTTTGGTAAATATTGACCCGATCAAAATTGAATTCTCAATTCCAGAGCGATATGCCAATCAAGTGACTGTCGGTTCTCCCGTGTATTTTACCAATGAAACTTCCACGGAAGAAGTTGAAGGCAAAGTTTATGCCTTCGAGCCACAGATTGATTTGGCTACCCGTACACTGAAACTCCGAGCCCAAAGCCCTAACAAAAATGGCCGCTTCCTCCCGGGGATGTTTGTCAAAATACGATTTATCCTTGAAGTAACAGAAGATGCACTGATGGTGCCTTCTGAGTCAGTTATACCGGAGCTTTCTGGATACAAAGTATTTGTAGTCGGAACAGATGGATCGGCAGAACAGCGTCTAGTCGAAATCGGAACTCGGACCGAATCTCATGTACAAGTCCTTTCAGGATTGAATGAAGGAGATTTGGTACTCACCACTGGTGTCATGCAAGTAAGGCAAGGAATGCCGTTACAACCCACTCAAATCAACTAAGCTATGGCTAGTTTATCCCAAGTCAGTATCAACAGGCCAGTATTGGCCATCGTGATGTCATTGGTCATCCTTCTCTTTGGAGGGATAGGGATTTCACTATTAGGTATCCGTGAATATCCCAGTGTTGATCCCCCGGTAATCAACGTCAGCACTTCCTACGTCGGAGCAAATGCAGATGTAATTGAGGCTCAGATTACCGAACCACTGGAAGAACAAATCAACGGTATTCAGGGAATTAAGTCCCTAACCTCAGTCAGTGCTGACGGGCGAAGCAATATCACCGTCGAGTTTGAAGTAGGGGGAGACTTGGAAGCTGCAGCTAATGACGTACGGGACAAAGTATCCGGTGCACAGCGAAATCTCCCTCCGGATGCAGAACCACCCGTAGTATCCAAAGCCGATGCTGACTCCCAACCGATCGTGGGCGTAAATGTGAAAAGTGAGAACCGTAGCTTATTGGAGCTCTCCGATATTGCTTCAAATATTTTCAAAGAGAGACTTCAAACCATCCCTGGTGTCAGCCGGATTCAGATCTGGGGAGAAAAGGAATATGCTATCCGCCTAAGGATGGATCCCCTCAAAATGGCTTCTTACGGGATCACCCCATTGGACGTCTTGCAGAAAGTACAAAGTGAAAACGTGGAGCTTCCGTCTGGAAGAATAGAGGGAGAAAGCATTGAGCTCTCGGTCCGGACTAAAAGTAGACTGAGTTCTCCTCAGGAATTTAACAGCCTGATCATCAAGGAAGATCAAAACAACATCGTTCGCTTCCAGGATATCGGTAATGCAGAATTGTCAGCGCTGAATGAAAAAACCGTGTTGAAGCGTGACGGTGTACCGATGGTTGCCGTAGTTTTGGTACCACTTCCCGGTTCTAATAACATCGAGATTGCGGATGAATTCTATCGCAGACTTGAATTTATCAAAAAGGATCTCCCTGATGACATTGGTGTCGAAATCGGTTTTGATTCGACCAAATACATCCGAAGCTCTATAGCTGAGGTTCAAGAGACGATTATTACTGCCTTTATTCTGGTGGTTGCGATCATCTTTCTTTTCCTGAGGGATTGGCGGACCACCTTCATTCCGGTACTGACTATACCGATTTCTCTCGTTGGGGTATTTTTTATCATGTACCTCATGGACTTCTCGATCAATGTCTTGACCCTCCTTGGCATAGTGCTATCGATCGGACTCGTGGTCGATGATGCTATTGTGGTCTTGGAAAATATCTATACCCGAATCGAAAAAGGAGAAAGTCCGAAAAAAGCTGCCGAAGATGGATCCGAAGAAATCTTCTTCGCAGTTATCGCCACTACTGTAGCCTTGGCTGCGGTTTTCTTACCTGTGATCTTCCTGACGGGCACCACTGGCAGACTATTCCGAGAGTTCGGAATTGTAGTTGCTGGGGCGGTTATCATTTCATCCTTCGTCGCTTTGACCATGACACCTATGCTGAGCTCCAAAATGCTTAAGCTACGTGAAAAGCAGAATGCGTTTTACAATTTTACCGAGCCATTCTTTGTCTGGTTGAATGATCTATATGATCTGGCACTTGGCAATTTCATGAAAATCAGATGGATCGCTTTCCCTTTGATTTTTATCATGGGATTTGGCATTTACTGGTTGTTTTCGGAGATCCCCACCGAGTTGGTACCCAATGAGGACCGTTCTGAGCTCCGCATCAACCTTTCAGGACCTGAAGGAGCCACTTTCGGCTACATGGGAAATGTGGTGGATAAGTTGACAGACCAATTTATGGAAGAAATACCCGATTCCGAACGTCTAGCTGTGATCAGTGTGACTTCACCAGGATTCGGCACAGCAAACACCAATTCTGCATTTATCAGACTGTTCCTCACGGATGCCGATCAGCGTACCCGAACCCAACAGCAGATTTTTAACAGTGTAAATGCTTCACTGAAAAATGAGACTGCCGTAAGAGGCTTTGCCCAGCAGCCTGTATCCATCGGTGACAGACGTGGAGGATTGCCTGTTCAATACGTGATTCAGGCACCGACTATTGAGAAGCTGAAAGAAGCCATCCCTCCTTTCATGGAAGAGGTTGGTAAAAGTCCGACTTTCATCTTTTCGGATATCAACCTGAAGTTTACTAAACCTGAACTGGAAATTGAAATCGATCGTGAGCGGGCTAGAAATCTCGGGGTATCGGTTCAGGAAATTGCCAGAACCCTCCAGCTTTCTTATTCAGGACAGCGCTTTGCCTATTTCATCAGAGACGGTAAGCAATATCAGGTTTTGGGAGAAATGAGACTTGAAGATCGAAATGAACCGGTCAATCTCCGAATGCTCTACGTTCGTGGAGATAATAATCAATTGGTCCAACTGGATAACTTGGTAAAGGTGGTAGAAAAAAGCACTCCTCCACAACTCTACAGGTTCAATCGTTTTGTAAGTGCGACCGTATCAGCAAACTTAGCCGAAGGCCTGACCATAGGACAGGGTCTGGACGAAATGGATAGGATCGCTGGTGAAGTATTGGATGGATCCTACTCCACCGATGTATCAGGGCCTTCGAAGGAATTCAGAGAGAGCTCCAACAGTTTGTTGTTTGCATTCATTTTCGCGCTTATATTGATTTATTTGGTCCTTTCAGCCCAGTTTGAGAGCTTCTTGGATCCATTGACCATCATGTTCACTGTGCCACTGGCGATCTTTGGAGCTTTGGCGACACTTTGGGCATTTGATTTTACGCTGAATATTTTCAGCCAAATCGGGATTATCATGCTGATTGGTTTGGTGACCAAAAACGGGATTTTGATCGTGGAATTTGCCAACCAGCGCAAAGCTCAGGGCATGGATCCTTATGAAGCAATCTATGGAGCTGCAGTAGCCAGATTCCGACCTATTCTGATGACAAGTTTGTCTACTATTCTCGGGATTTTGCCTATTGCATTGGCTTTGGGTGCAGGCGCAGAAAGTCGTGTACCAATGGGAGCTGCAGTCATAGGTGGTTTGGCCTTCGCCACGATTTTGACCTTGTTTATTATCCCGGCCATTTATACTTACCTCACCTCCAAAAAAGGAAGACTAGCTAGAATTTAATGAAGAAATTAGCCATTTTGCTCTTTTTGAGCCTTAGTTTTTCAAGTTTAAACGCCCAGATTCAGGAAACCCTTGACCTCGAAAAGGCCATTCAGCTAGGTTTGGAAAATAATCTTCAAATCAAGATAGCAGTAGAAGGGGTCAATCTCCGTGAAGGGGAAAAGAAAATTGGATTTGGGGATTTATTTATGCCTCAGGTTGATGCCACCTATCTAAGATCCTTTAGCAAGGAAGACGTGGAGCAAAAATTTGTAAATGATCCTGAGCCTCGACAGATCGATAATGCCAAATCCCAAAATGAGAATTTCAGCATTGTTGGGATTTATGGATTCCGACCTGAAGCCGTGGTGACAATGAAGCGTCTCGGGGAGTTGAGTGAAATCAGTGAGCTTGAAGCTAAAATAGCCGTAGAAAATACCGTTGCCGGTATTTCCACTGCCTATTATCGCCTGATTCTGGAGCTGCAGCGTTATAAGGTTTTGAAAGAGACCCTTACCTTAAGCAAGGCTCGTCTCGACATAGCCCAAGCCCAGTACGAGCTCGGTGGAGCAGGAAAACGTGACTACCTGACTGCTCAGGTTGATTACAATGCTGATTCCAGTCTTCTGCTCACTCAGGAACAAATCATCCAAAATTCCCGAGTCAACTTGAATGAACTGATGGCGATCAGTCCCGATGAAGACTATATGGTAGAAGATACTATTGTAATCTCCAGCGTTTTAAGCTTTGAGGATTTGGAAGACAATGCTTTCCTTGAAAATAAGCAATTGCTCATCAATCAAAGGCTCAAAAATGTAGCCTTTCTTCAAAAACGTGAGTTGCAAGCCTCAAGGCTTCCGATATTGAATTTCAATGGGAACTATGTGAACAACACCTCCAATTCTGATGCTGGTTTTTTAATTCAAAACCAGCGGCAAGGATTCAATTATGGAGGAAATATCACGGTAAATCTTTTCAGCGGTTTGACTCTGAACCGTAGAATTCAAAATGCAAAGGTTCAGGAACGAATTCAGGATTACGCGTTGGATGAATATGAAATCCAGCTTAGATCAGATATTCAACGAGCATATAACACCTACCAAAATAATGTGAGGCTCCTCTCAATCGAGCAGGCTAACTATCAGGTGGCTCGTGAAAACTCTGAAATTGCCCTCGAGCGATTCCGATTGGGGATTGCATCTTATTTGGAATTCAGAGATGCTCAGGTGAACTTACTGACAGCAGAGAACAGGCTGATCACTTCCATTTACTCCATCAAAGAACAAGAAATCGAGTTGATGAGGCTTTCTGGGAAGATTTTCTTCCAAAATAGTCAGGAGGAACTGACTCTCAATCCTTAAGCAAAATCGAAAAACTAACGGGGGCCAAAAGCTTCCGTTTTTTATTTGCTTTTTTTAAGATTCACTTTCTTTTTGTTTTGGCATAGGCTTTGCCAAGTAGCGGATTGAACCATCCGGGGATTCCTCCTAGGAATGAAAAAAGCCTTTATATCTGCATTTTCTACCTTATTCATGCTCTTCTCAGGAGTACAATGTACTTTCCTGGGAGACCGGATTGATAAGGTGATGCAGGAACCTTACATATTTGATCTCCCAGCTATCCAATCCAGGGGCACGCTCAGGGCCGCTGTGGACAATAATTCGACTTCCTATTACATCTACCGGGGAAGACGGATGGGCTATGAATTTGAGCTTCTCAGAGATCTGGGAAAAAGTCTGGGCGTCCAGCTGGAATTGGTCGTATTGGAAGATATTGACGAGGCTTTTGACTACTTGGATGCAGGAAAAGTTGATGTCATTGCCATGAACCTGGAAAACACCAATGATCGGAGAAACCGGGCCGCCTTTACCCATTACCTAGGTACCATGAGTACGGTAGTGGTAGGGAAAAAAACAAGCAATGCTCCTATGACTTGGCAAGAAATAGGATCGGACACCTTGTTTGTCAGAAAGGGAACAGTCTATTCGGATCAGCTGAATGCGATTAAAGATTCCTTGAATTTAGCCTTTACCATCCAGGAGACGGTAGAGCATGAAGAGAATCTCATAGATCAGATAGCCGAAAATTCGATTAAATGGACGGTCGCAGACCGGAATATCGCGAAAGCAAATCAGACTTATTATCCCGGCTTGGATGCCACACTCAAAGTTTCCGAAAATGGAACGGTGTCATGGGCGGTCCGAAGAAATGCACCTCTTCTTTTGGAAGAAATCAATTCTTGGTTAGAGGAAAAGAAGAAGCGGTTTATTCCCGAATTGTACGCTAAATATTTCCTGAGTTCCAGAAATAGTCTTTTCAGATCTACCAGCCCTTTCTCCTCTTTGGCAGGAAATAGGATTTCTGTGTTTGATGAATTGATCAAGGAGAATTCAAAGGAACTGGGTTGGGATTGGCGACTTTTGGCAGCTTTGGTTTACAAGGAATCCGGGTTTGATACCACGGCTCTTTCCTATGCTGGCGCAGAGGGATTGCTTCAATTGATGCCTGTTACACTGGCAAGATTTGGAGTGACAGATCCAAGTGATCCAAGTCAGTCACTGCAGGGCGGAGTGAAATATCTGCAGTATTTGGATAAATTCTGGAGAGCAAGAGTTCCTGATGCCAATGAGCGAATTCGGTTCATTCTGGCCTCTTACAATATCGGTCAGGGGCATGTCGAAGACGCTTGGAGGCTGACGATGAAATACGGAAAGAATACCCAAAGCTGGGAAGATGTCTCTTACTTTCTCAATCTAAAAAGTGATCCCGAGTTTTATCGGGATCCTATGGTCAAAAGTGGCTTCGCAAAAGGGCACATTGCTGTAAACTATGTACGAGACATTCTTAATCTATTCGAGTCGTATAAGGACTTAGTAGAGCCATAAATCTATTCATGAAGCTCAAAAAGTGCTTCGATCTCCACTGGGATATTGTCTGGCAATGAGCCCATTCCTACCGCAGAGCGAACGCCGATTCCATTTTCCTCTCCCCAAACACTGGCAAAGAGTTCACTCGCACCATTGATGATATACGGGTGTCGTTCAAAGCTGGAAATGCAATTGACCATGCCCAGGACTTTGATTACTCGTTTTACTTTGTCCAGTGATCCGATAGTGGCTTTGATCGTCGCAAGCATGGCAAGCCCCACTTGTCTGGCAGCCAATTTCCCCTCTTCCATATCCATATCCTCACCGATTCTTCCAATGATCAGCGTGCCATCTGACTTCACTGTACCGTGGCCGGAAAGGTAGAGGTATTTCCCGTCTATCAGGCAAGGTTTATATACGCCAAGTGGCTTTGGCGCGGGAGGGAGGGTTAATCCTAGTTTTGCAAAGTTTAATTCAGGGGTTTCCATACAGTTAGTTTTAAAATTGAAATTAGACAAAAAGATCTAAAATCAGGACGCCAATAAGTCCAACCACGGCTACAATGGTCTCCATCAGCGACCATGATTTAATGGTGTCTTTGATGCTCACGTTAAAAAACTCCTTGTACATCCAGAATCCCCCGTCATTGAAGTGGGAGAACATCAAACTTCCGGCACCAATCGAGAGCACAAGTAAGTTGGGGTCCACATTCATCGTGGTGACCAAGGGAGCGATGATTCCAGCCGTGGTAAGTCCGGCAACAGTCGCAGAACCGACGCAAACCCGAATCACAGCGGTAATCAACCAAGCCAAAATCAACGGATGCATATCCCAGGTTTTTAAGCTTTCTGCTATGGTCATACTTACTCCGGTGTCTGTGAAGATCTGCTTTAACGCACCCGCTCCTGCCACAATCAACAGAATCATGGATACATCTTTTGTAGCTACGGTATAAATGTCCATCAGCTTAGTCATCGGGGTCTTTCTCCTAAGTCCAAGCGAATAGGTCGCATAGAGCAAAGAGACCAACATTACTATTCCCGGATCGGCTATGAAATTGACGATCGGACTCATCGGGTCTTCTTTTGCAATATTCAGACTGAGGGCAGTGGTGCCAATCAGCAGAATCACAGGAAGCAAAGCAGTGAAAATGCTATTTCCAATCCCCGGAAGTTCGTGCTCAGGCTTTGGTTCTGCCTGGAATGTCTTGAGGGGTTCGGACTTGATGTTTTTAAGAAAAGGGGCAAAAAGAGGCCCTGCAATGATAATGGTCGGAATAGCAATTAAGAATCCGTAAAACAAAGTGAGCCCCATATTGGCATCAAACTGGGCCACCAAAGCAGCGGGAGAAGGATGTGGAGGTAAAAACCCATGTGTCACCGAAAGTGCAGCAAGCAAAGGTATTCCGACATAGACTGCAGGCAGTTTGTATTGATAAGAAACAGTAAACGCCAGAGGAACGAGCAGGACAAATCCTACATTGTAGAAAAGCGGAATCCCCACGATCAACCCCGTAAAAGCCATGGCCCAAGTCATGTGCTTTGCCCCAAAGATTTTCATCAAAAAACCGGCAATTCGCTGCGCAGCTCCGCTTTCAGCCACGAGCTTCCCAAGCATAGCTCCGGTAATGATGACGATCACCAGATCGCCTAGCATAGCACCCATACCTTTTTGAACGGACTTGGCCACTTGGTCAGCAGGAAGGCCGAGCATCAGTCCGCCTGCAATGGAAGCTATCAGAAAGGCAAGGAAGGGATTGAGTTTCGCCCATACGATCAGCAGGACCAAAATGGCAATACTGAGCAATACAAATACAAAGGTCATAGGTTGGGGTTTATGGGGTAAGATAGGAAAATCAGCCAAAAGTGTCTTTTCTGTTCGAATAAAAGTGTATTTGCTTGGGCTAAAGAGATCCTTAAGCAGAATCTTGGTACTTTTTCAAAAAATTCGCTTCAACAGGATTTCTTAAGTTTTTCGTGAAGTAACGGCCCTTTTCCCGAAAAAGATGTTTTGATACCTAAGGTAAGTATTGTTTGCTGATCCTGGAAGATTGAATTACTGTCTGATCAGCTTCCCTGTCACCACTTTTTCATCTGAATTGACCCTGACCAAATACAATCCAGGAGCTAAACCAGAGACCACCTCAGCTACATGGATAGCAGAAAGATTGGCCTGAACAATTGTCATGCCCTGAGAATCCTGAATAATCAACTCCGCCGCTTTTGCATCTATAGAGGGAGGCAGAATGAGACTTAATTCGCCTGATGCATAAGGATTTGGGTATAGGATAAGCTCCTCTTGGGGAAGGATTTCCTTCGGAAAAGCTACCCTTGTCACTCCACTCCATGATCCTCTGCCCGAAAAATCCACCTGTTTGATTTTATAATAATAGTCTTTAAATCTATGGGCTGCGGTATCCAAATATTGGTATTCTCGGGTCAAGTCGGTATCGCCAAGTGAATTGATGACACCTATTTTTTTCCAGTCTGCTTCGGAAACCGTCGGACGTTCACTTCTATAGACCTCAAAAAGTAAATTATTCTCCTCTTTTGCCACACGCCATTTAAGTTCATTGCCCCGGCTTGTAGATCTGGAAATCAACTCAAGCCAAGTCACTGGAAGTATGGAGAGAGTCCGGAAGCTACCTACTGTAAAATTTACTCCGGCCAATTCATCAAAAGTCAAGGTCCGCCTAGCCCAAAGTTCCACCGGATCCAATCCCTGGAGATGCGCTCCGGGTGCAGCATATCCGGTACCTACGATCCGAAGGTCATCCACATTATCTACGATAAGATCATCAGCCGAGATCCTCAGTTCCACGGGATTTGAGCTTGGGCTGAAATTTGAAAAATTAAAATAACTGAACAGCCGATACAAAATGGTAGTCCCGTCCGTATCAATAAATCCTGAATTGTATTCAGCTCCTAAATACTCGGTGAAATTGACACTGAGGCTGCCTCCGATTGAGTTTCCTAAGAGCTGCACTTTTCGGATACCTCCGTTTCGGGTATCTTCAAATGGAAACGTCGAATTGGATCCATCCAGATTGGCAGGAATTCCGAAATAGGTGAATTGGCCTATATTTCTCCATGATCCTTCATTGAAATTCAGCGAACCCAAAAGTCCAGTGTTGATGCGTAAATCATTCCCTTCCAAGTCTAGTGTTCCCTGAACTTGAATAAGGTTTCGCAGAATACTCAAATCCGCATTTGGATAAAAAACTCCTGCAGCTTTGTTTACCGTCAAATCACGAACTTCTAGTGGAAAACCAATGATTTCTTGATCTGAGGATCCAAATACGGTCAGATTTGTACCTGAGGCAAGGAAGTTTCCCGTTCCGCTTTTTTCTAAATTCCCAAGCAAAGTAAGGGATGTTGGGAGAGTTAAGTTTTGCGAACCTTGCAGTTCCAAATCTCTTACAGCACTGGGTGTAGAAGCATCTACAAAAGTGCTGGAAAGATAGGTTTTCGGTGACGTTCCGGCCCGGAAAATCACTCTCCCGTTCAATTGAAAATTTGCAGCTTCAATCTCCGGGTTAGACCCCTCCAAGATTAGTGTCCCGCCATTTTGAAGGTCAAAATTGAGCGCACTGATTGTGCCCGACCGAAACAAGATGTCGGAATTACAATCGGTAAGAAAAGTAGCACCGGACTCGATGATGAATTCCCCAAAAGGTCCTGTACCATATACTGTTGTTTCATTATTAAATGAAAAAGTCGGGCAGGCAGCAGGAAATACCGTGGTATCCAATTTTTGGATGACAGTTCCGGATTTTACTGTAAATGAAAGTGCCTTAAAGGGTTCTTCAATTATCAGTTCAACGCCATCTCCGGGATCAAAAATGACAGAATAGCGACTATTTGTACTAAATCCACTCCAAGCCCCGGATGGTATTATCGTTCTGGAATTTCCCCGAAAGACTAGTCTACTCGTGAGTGAGTTGCCTATCCAATTTTGACTATTCCATGATCCGCTTTGGATACCGGGAGCAGCTCCTGAAAATGCATTGAGTGAACCATAGACTTCAAGTTCAAATCCATTCAAATTCAGTTTTTGCCCGGCACCTGTTTGTGCATTGATGTACACATTTTTTACAGCCTCATTACCTATTAGTCGCAGGGTGTGCGTTTGATCCACATAGATATCATTGGTTTGATTGGGTTTTACCGTAGCAGGATTCCAGTTGAACCCATCCCATACGACCCAAATTGAAATATCAGGGAAGTCTCCGGAAAAGATGGTTTTGTATGCTCCAATTTGCTGAGAAAAGGAACCATGCAGGAAAGAACAGACCAATGCAACTGCCAGGAATAACCTGTATATTCGGCAGAGGAAAAGCGTACGCCGGAAAGCCGATAAACAATTAGCATTCATAAAAAATTAGGTTTCGAAAAAAGTATTTTAAGTTAAGAAGATGATTTCAAAAAGTAAATTAGTTTTCCTCTTTTTTTTACTGATAATCATAGGATTAGCTCCCTTACGAGCTCAAGTCTATGAAATTAGTCTTTTGACTTGCGATCCGGGCAAGGAGCTGTATAGCAGTTTTGGTCACAGCGCTATCCGTATGAGGCAGATCGGGTCGGGTGGGCAAGACTTGGTTTTTAACTTTGGTACTTTCAACTTTCAGACCCCAAACTTCTACGGCAAATTTGCCACTGGCAAGCTGGACTACATGCTGAGTGTGAGTACCTATGCGGATTTTATCCAAGAGTATGATTACTACCAGCGGGATGTCCGGGAACAGGTATTGGATTTGAATGGTCAACAGCGTGACTTTTTGATACAGCATCTTTGGGCACAATATGATCCAGCTAGGAGGTATTACCGCTACGACTTTTTCTTCAATAATTGCGCGACCAAGATTAGGGATGCTTTTGAAATCGCGCTGGGAGATCAACTTGTATGGAGCGATTCCTCCAGCATGGAAGAGAAGACATTTCGTGATCTCATAGACGAATACGTCTATCCCTTGCCTTGGGCGGATTTGGGGATTGACCTTGCGCTGGGTTCTGTGATAGATCGAGTGGCAACCGAGCGAGAATCCCAGTTTTTACCGGATTATATGGAAGCCGCTTTTGCAAAAGCCACTATTGTGGGTGATGGACCGACCAGACCTTTGGTAAAGGAGACCAGAGTGATTTTGGAATATCCCGACGAGGAATTCAAAATGAACCCCATCAATCCCTATTTCATATTTTGGGGGATTGCAATACTTTTCACCGGAGTAACCTTTTTTGGACACAAAAAGAAACGCTTATTCCTAGGCTTCGATGTAGCCTTGTTTTCAGTTTTAGGGATATTAGGATTAGTGGTGACCTTCTTGTGGTTTTTCACTGACCACTCAGCTACCAAGTGGAATTGGAACTTGCTGTGGGTTTTTCCAGGTCATTTGGTGTTAGTTTGGGGTTTATTGAAAAAAAATCTAGCCCCTTGGGTCAGGAAATACTTGCTGTTTGCGTTGATTATGGCAGATGCAGCCGTGGTTTTCTGGATTTTGGGCTGGCAGTCCTTCCACCCAAGCCTGATCCCAATTCTCTTGGTGATCATCCTTCGTACCAATTATCTGTATTACAATATTGGGAGTAGGCGTCTAAAATCTACCTGATTTTCGTGTTCCAAAAACCTTTTCCCCTCGTTTTGGTGTTGGCAAAGGAAGAATAAGCTATGGATTTCAAACTTACCTCAGATTATAAGCCGACAGGCGACCAGCCCAAAGCCATCAAGCAATTGGTGGAGGGAGTAAATGAAGGCGATGCCGCACAGGTTCTTCTTGGGGTGACGGGATCTGGAAAGACCTTTACGATTGCAAACCTCATCCAAGAAACTCAAAGACCTACCTTGGTACTGAGTCACAATAAAACTCTGGCAGCTCAGCTTTACGGAGAGTTCAAGCAGTTTTTCCCTGAGAATGCCGTTGAGTACTTCATCTCCTATTACGATTATTACCAGCCTGAAGCCTTTATTCCGAGCTCGGGGACCTATATCGAGAAGGATCTCAGCATCAATCAGGAAATCGAAAAGCTCAGATTGAGCGCTACTTCTTCGCTTTTGACCGGCAGAAGGGATGTAGTAGTAGTGGCCTCAGTCTCCTGTATCTATGGTATTGGCAATCCCGAGGAGTTTGGCAAAAATGTCGTTCGTCTACAGGAAGGAGATCGGATTCCGCGAAATCAGCTCCTATTTAAGCTAGTCGATATTCTTTACAGCCGGACCCAGCAGGACTTGACCCATGGAACCTTCCGGGTGAAGGGGGATACTGTAGACATCCATGTGGCCTACGGGGATTTTGCATACCGCATTTTCTTCTGGGGAGATGAAATTGAGGCCATACAGCGGGTAGAGCCTGCCAGCGGAAAGAAGATTTCTGATGAAAAAATCATTTCCATTTTCCCCGCAAATCTCTTCGTCACAGGACGTGATACCATAGATGTGGCCATCCGGGAGATTCAGGATGATATGGTCGCTCAGGTGAATTTCTTTGAAAAAGAAGGAAAATTCCTCGAAGCTAAACGCCTGCAGGAGCGTACCGAATTTGATCTGGAAATGATCCGGGAATTGGGCTACTGCTCTGGAGTGGAGAATTATTCCCGGTATTTTGATCGGAGACAGCCAGGGACGCGCCCCTTTTGCCTTTTGGATTACTTCCCGGATGATTACCTTCTGGTGATCGATGAGAGTCACGTGACCGTTCCCCAGATTCGAGCCATGTGGGGCGGTGACCGCTCCCGCAAAGTCAACTTGGTGGATTATGGCTTTCGTTTGCCTTCGGCTTTAGATAACAGGCCGCTCAAGTTTGAGGAATTTGAGCAAATGACCGGGCAGACGATCTATGTCTCTGCGACTCCTGCTGACTATGAACTGGCGCAGACTGAGGGTATCGTGGTGGAGCAAATCATCCGACCTACCGGCTTGTTGGATCCGACGATCGAGGTCCGTCCTAGCCAAAATCAAATCGACGATCTTTTGGAAGAAATCGATCAGACCATTAAAACTGACGCTCGGGTTTTGGTCACCACGTTGACCAAGCGAATGGCGGAGGAATTACAGAAATTCCTCGAACGGGCTGGGGTAAAGTCACGATATATCCACTCCGAGGTCAAAACACTCGATCGGGTGGAGATCTTGCGTGAGTTGCGATTGGGAGTTTTTGATGTACTCGTGGGGGTAAACCTTCTGAGAGAAGGCTTGGATTTGCCAGAGGTATCTTTGGTAGCGATTTTGGATGCAGACAAAGAGGGCTTTTTGAGAAATGAGCGATCGCTGGTGCAGACCATCGGCCGTGCAGCGAGAAATTCCGAAGGGCGAGTCATCATGTATGCCGACAAAATCACCGATTCCATGCAGTCGGCGATCGATGAAACCAAGCGAAGACGAGCATTGCAGATCGAATACAACACTGCACATGGAATCACCCCTACCACTGTGATCAAATCCCGGGATAAAATCATGGGTCAAACCAAAGTGGCTGATTCCAAGAAAAATGCAAAAATATACGCCGAACCTATGCCGGGAGAGGCTCAGATAGCGGCAGATCCGGTAGTTCAATACCTCAGCAAAGACAAGCTGGAGAAATTAATCCAGCAGACCCAAAAGCAGATGGAGAAAGCTGCAAAAGAGCTGAATTTCATGGAGGCCGCTAGACTGAGAGACGAGTGGCAATCCCAAAAATCCCGATTGGCTGAACTCAGCCGGGGACTTGGAAATTAGTATTCACCTGATCATCGGATCCTATGACCCTTCAAGAAGTGAAGGCTCTGGCTGCAAAAGGCGAGGGGCTTACCATCGAATTCAAGAAAAAGGCGGCATTTCCAGAGAAAATCGTCAGGGAAGTGATTGCCCTGGCGAATACCGAAGGCGGAGATTTGCTAATAGGGGTGGACGATGACGGCACGGTCAGTGGACAGCGATTCATAGAGGAGGAAGTTTTTGTGATGGAAAAAGCCATCCGGGAGATGATACTTCCAAGTCTGGAATACCGAATTTTTACCATCAAACTTTCCGAAAAGAAAGGAGTGGCTGTTTTCAGAATTCCAAAGAGTTTGGATCGACCGCATTATTTGTTGGAAAAGGAGCGAAAGCAAGCCTATATCCGAGTCATGGACCGCAGTGTGCAAGCCAGTCGCGAAGTCTGGGAAGTATTGAGAAAGGGTAGAATTCCCAGAGACACGATTTTCACCTATGGCTGGAAAGAAGAAATTCTGATAAAAGCATTGGGAGAAAATGAAAAAATCACCTTGAAAGAATTTGCACGAATTGCTAAAATTCCCCGCTTCTTGGCTTCTAAAACGCTGGTACGACTCGTGTCTGCCAATGTACTGAAGCTCCATCCTCAAGAATCAGAGGATTTCTTTACGCTCAAAGAATAGGCAGGTGGATTCCAGTCTGTGCCGCAAATCCGGCGTTCCCCTGCAATCCTCCGGTATGGATTAACAACACGTTTGATCCGCTAGGGAAATGCTCCTTTTGAATCAAATCCCATACTCCAAACATCATTTTTCCGGTATAGATTGGGTCAAGGGGGATTTTGAATGCGTTGTAAAACCATTTCATGAATTCGATCTGCTCCTGTTTATGCTTTCCGTATCCTCCAAAATTATACTCAGTCCGGATTTCAATGGCACCCTTGACCTGGATCCGGTTGAAGGCTAGCAGGTTTTCCACCTCCTGATGAATGAATTCTCCTTTCAAGGCGGAAAATCCGATCAACTTTTGATGTTTTTTAATTCGGGATGCAATTCCTGTAAATGTTCCTCCCGTCCCGATGGAAACACAGATATGGGAATACAATTCATGGGCTTCGGATACTATTTCTGCAGTACCCTGAATCGCCAGTTCATTTGTCCCACCTTCTGGTATCAGGTAAAAATCACCGAATCGAGTGCTCAAATTTTCGAGGAACGCGGCTGAATTTTTCTGCCGATAGCTATTTCTGTCCACAAAATGAAGATGCATTCCCATGTTTTTGGCATGGGTCAACGTAGGGTTTGAGCGATCCGCATCTTCCCCTCGGATAACTCCGATACTAGTGAAGTGCAGCTGCCTGGCAGCACTGGCAGCGGCATAGATATGATTGGAAAATGCTCCTCCAAAGGTCAAAATCGTCTTTTTCCCTTTTTTCTTTGCTTCTGCTAGATTGTATTTAAGCTTGTAGAATTTGTTTCCGGAAACCTGTGGGTCCACCAGATCCAGCCTCAATACGGCCAACTGCACCTGTTTTTCCTCCAAAAGTGGATGAGTCAGGGCCTGAACTGGAATGGGTTTCGCTAGAAGCATTTGAAGTCTTTTGCCAAAGTTAAGGTACATCCTCCTATTTTTGCAGGATGAATCAGCAGCCCGAAGAAGAGTTTGAAGAGGACGAGTTAGAATTGTTTGAGCGCCACAGGATTGTGGTGGACAAAGGTCAGTCTCAAGTGAGAATTGATAAGTTTTTGACAGAAAAGATTGCCTTCGTCACCCGCAACAAGGTACAGCAGGCCATCGACAATGAAACTGTCCTGGTCAATGGCAAACCGGTCAAGGCAAACTATAAGATCAAGCCGCGGGATGATATTCAGGTTTTCATGGATAAGCCTCGACGGGATACCGAGGTTATTCCTGAGAATATTCCTTTGGATATCGTCTATGAGGATAAGTACCTGCTGCTGGTCAATAAACCTCCGGGCATGGTGGTCCATCCTGCACACGGTAATTGGGATGGTACTTTGGCCAATGCGCTGGTGTATCATTTCCAGCATCTTCCGGAAATGAAGGGGAATGAAGGTCGCCCTGGTCTCGTTCATCGGATCGATAAAGATACTTCTGGCCTCTTGGTGATCGCAAAGGCGGAAGATGCCATGGCACCTTTGGCTGCGCAATTCTTCCACCATACGATTGACCGGACCTATGTTGCGTTGGTCTGGGGAGAGCTTGCGGAGGATTCCGGCACGATCGTGGGGCATGTAGGGCGCAGTGCTAAAGACCGAAAGGTGATGGATGTATTTCCAGATGGCAGTCAGGGCAAGCATGCGGTGACACACTGGAAAGTATTACAGCGACTGCGGTATGTGACATTGGTGCAATGCAATTTGGAAACGGGGCGAACGCATCAAATCCGTGCGCATATGAAATCAATCGGTCATCCACTTTTCAACGATGCAATGTATGGGGGAGATAAAATCCGAAAAGGAACCCAGTTTGCCAAGTATAAGTCGTTTATAGACAATTGTTTCACCTTGATGCCTAGACAAGCGCTGCATGCAATGAGCTTGGGCTTTGTTCACCCAATTACCAAAGAGCGAATTTACTATGAAGCCCCGCTTCCGGATGACTTTCGTTCTGTGCTTGAAAAGTGGGAGAACTACGTTAAGTATGAATAAAATTGACGATATGGCAACGAAAATGATTTTTTGATACAAATAGTGCAATGATTTTATTGAAATGATGCGTTTTAAATAAAAAAAGAAGCGGTTGTTAGTAAATCGTTAAAATAAGCTGTAGATAATGGGATGATATTAACTAATCATCATATATCAATCGATTTCATTAAATAAACTGTAAAAATTCAGATAATTTCTTGAATAATTTGCAAAATAGGTTCGGCTGCCCCTATATTTGAATCATCAAAAGGGATAAAAGATCCCTCACACAATGTAGGATGTTGAAATTGGCAGACAAGCCCTCCTGTCTCGAGGGTGGAGAATCTGGGATAAAGCAATTAGCGAGCTCGTAATTTTGCCTAACTACTCCGTGGAGGTTCGAATCCTTCTCCTACAGCAGGTTATTTTGGGTTTATTGTTAATTGACTAAAACCATGAAATTTTATTTCATGGTTTTTTTATTGCCTAAAATTTGATAGGCCAAATTATATTCTGTATCCATGATTAATTCAATAGCTTTATAAAGTTTTTTTAAGATATAGACTAGATTAACAAATTGTTTACAAAAAGGTCATTTTTGCGTGTTCGATTTCCTTTTTATTCTGAAAAAAGAGTTTTTATTAAAAATAATGTAAAAAAATAAAATAAAACTTGCCAAAATTTTAATAAACCAATGGTATTTCTAATTTTGGGGAATATTATTTCTCAAACCTATTCATTCTATATCCGAAAGCTCGCAAGAGCTTTTTGATTATCAGGGGGTTAAGAAAGTTTTACCAAAAGGGTAAGATAAATTTAACTCCATCATTTTCATTTTGTAGGATGTTGAAATTGGCAGACAAGCCCTCCTGTCTCGGGGGTGAGGATCCCAGCACAAAGCGTAATTCAACCGGACTATTGCCTAACTGCCTCGTGGAGGTTCGAATCCTTCTCCTACAGCACTTCCCAAAAGCAATGCACTGCATTGCTTTTGGTGTTTTTGGGATTTTTTTATGCTATCTTTTCATCAATAAGAGTTTAAATCATCTGTATGGCATCTGGGAAACGGGAGAAACATTTTGCCCATCCACTTAGAAAAAAAATACTCCGCTGGGTCATGATGGGGATACTTTCCCTTCTTTTTTTGGAATTTATAGTATACTTCGGCTCCAACATTTTTCTCTCAAATCTAGCACAACGTAAAATCAACGAAGCCACAGATAATATCTATCAGATTGATTTCAACCGCTTCAGCTTTTCTCTTCTGAGGAGAGGTTTTTTTATGGACGGAATCGTCATGAAGCCCATGAATTCTGATTTGAGAAAAGATGGACAGGCGCTTTTTGACGTGAAATTAGATCAGATTGCCTTTACAGGTCTTTGGTATAGCTTTTATGACAAAAACTTTACGATTGGGAAAATATATATCGACAATCCCAATGTCATCCTAGATCTTCCCGAAAGCTCACAGAATCCCAACTCAAAAAAACCGAAGGGTGCTTCAGCAGGGACTAAGAAAATTTCCCCGATAAAAGCACTCGAAGAGGAAATTAAGAAGACTGTTCAAAGTATAAACTTGACAGGGCTACTGGTAAAAGAGGTAGAAATTGATCATGCGAATTTTTTCTTTTTCAATTTCCTGAGCCAAGATGCCTTAAGAGCTGAAAATACAGCACTTATAGTTAAAAACATTGATCTGACTACTCAAAAAGAATGGGAAACCCCTTTCAATGCAGAAGGATTTGAGTTTGAACTTGATCAGGTTACCTTTCCATTGCCTGATGGTATTCACACCATTCTAGCCGAGCGGGTATTTATTTCTTCTTTGGACAATAGTATTGATATCCAAAATTTTGTACTAAATCCAGATAAAACGAAGGACAGCAGGGCCTATTATCAAGTGGGTTTGGAGGAGCTCCGAATCGGAAATGTGGATCTGAATAAGGCATTTATGACTTCGGTATTGGAAGTGGATGAATTGATCTTGAATGATCCAAATTTCAAAATTGCAAGTAATCCAAAAGTTAAATCCGATAGTGCAGGAACTGGAGATTTGAATGATTTCATCAAAGGCAACCTCGAGTCAGTCTCCATCAAAGAGCTGTCCATTACTAAAGGGACTTTTGTCAAATCGGAATTGGACGATACCCTGAAAAACAGAATTGAACTGGATGAATTGGATTTCAAGATGGTTGGATTTTATCTGGGTGACGATTCTATCCGACGGACAAACCAATTTTTCTATGGGAAAGATGCTGCCATGGATATCAAAGGGAGCAAGATTTACCTTGGTGACCAGATTCATGTATTGACAGGAGAGGAGGTCAGCCTATCTTCATTCAAAGACGAGTTGATCGTGAGAAATCTGAGTATTCAGCCAAGGACTGATCCAGCCGTAAACCAAAATCCGGAAAAACTTCTGAAAATTGACTTGACAGAGTTTTCGATTGAAGAGATCGATCTCAAAAAGTTATACAATGAGGGGAATCTTCAGGCTGATGAAATCCTGATCTATCAACCAAAAGTGGAATTTACGGAGCTGAGAGAGTCTACTGCGGACAAAAGTAAGCAAGTCCCGGCTGCTGAGGTGATTTCTGGATTTTTAAATCGGATCAACATCCGAAATTTTGGGGTGGAGGAAGGCTTGATCCAGTTCAAGGATGAAAGGGGACAGCGTAGCAATGATATTGGGTTTGAAAAATTCAGTTTCCGCCTAGAGGACTTGGAGCTAGTCGAGGATTCGGAACTAGCCCTAGCCGAAAAATTAAAAATCGGGGAGATTTACCTCTCGCTGGATAAGTATCGGCTTAAGCTAAAAGACAACCTGCATACCATTCTGGCTGATCAATTGATCGTAGACTCCAAACGACAATTGCTGGAGGTGTATAATCTGACCATTCGCCCTGAAAATCAAGAGCAAATCCAGACCGCGCTGGATGCCTATGGCAAAACAGCAGCGATTGATTTTTCAGTCCCTGTATTCAGAGCGGAAGGGATCGATATCAAATCAGCCTTTTATAATGAAGAACTTTTCATCAGGCAGATTGTACTGCCAGGTCCTACCTTTTTCATTTCAAATTATCGGGAAAAAGCAAAATCAGGTGATTCACCTGAATCCTCGGCCGATGTCAAAAACCTACTATTAGGGTATTTCAAGACGATTCAGATCGATTCGCTCAGTTTGGATAAAGCCCAAATCAAGTACCAAAGTTTGGTTGAGAATAAACGGTCCAGTTTTGAAGAAGATAATTTTTCCTTTAAGCTAAAAAACTTTTATCTGGATGAGCAAGGATTGATTCAAGAGGATAAAACCCTCTTTTCTGATGAAATCGAACTCATCTTCAATAATTATTCTTTCAGTCTGGCAGGCGGAAAATATGAGGTAACGACAGATCAACTGAAATTTAATTCTCTGTCCCAATCGATTGAAATCAAGGATTTGGAGTTGATCCCAAATGAGAATTTCTCCGGAAGAATCCAGCTGGGGATGCAGTTTCCCTCGGTAAGTTTTCAAGGGGTGGATATCGAAGAATTTTTCTTTGAAAATAAATTGGATCTGAACAAACTCGAGATAAGCCAAGGAAACATTGAAGTAGGAATTGACAAAAAAGTCGAACAAAAGTCTGACTCTCCTTCAGCTAAAAAAATCAAAAAAAGAGCACTCAGTGAGATTCTGATCGATACTATTCAGACCAGGAATTCTACTGTCGCTATCAATTATCAAGTAGATGATTCTGAGCTGAACTCAATCCAAACTGAGTTTGAATTGATGATTCGTGACTTTAGGCTGGATTCTGCTATTTCTGCTACACGGAAAGTCGGGGATATGTACAAGGAGGTAAACTTGAGTCTGAATGATTTCAAATTTGCCTTGCCTGATAGCGTTCACACCTTAGGTTTTTCGGATGTAATTATCGGAAACCTTAACGATGAAATCTCCTTTACCGATTTCTACCTTATACCAAAGGATCAATTTGGAAAACCGGGAAATCCTGTCCTAGAAGCTAAAATAGACCAACTCATTTTGAGAAATAATTATCTCGCTGAAATCCAGGAGACAGGAATATTTAACCTTAAAGATATCAGGGTAGTCAATCCCAAATTGAATCTCTACCTGGATACTGCCAAGGTGGAAAAAGCCACCAAACCCAGCAAGCCTAAGTCCTCGACTTCCCTGATTCAGTCCATTTTGCTCGGAGATTTTCATCTGGAAAATGGAGAATTGACGGTGCATCACAAAGGAAAAGGGCCAATCCCAAGACTGGATTTCCAAGGCATTGGACTGGATATCGAAGGCCTGAATCTGGATCTATTGGATAAAAATCAAGCGGTGGACCTGAAAAAACTTGCCGAAGTAGATACCAAATTCAGCTTGGGTGACTATTCGATGGTTACTCCAGACAGTCTCTATAAGATCGACATAGGAAGTGTGGATTACAGCAGCAATAACCTTGTTTTGGAGAATATTTATTATCGTCCTTTATCTGGGAATTATGCCACACTCAGGAAATTACCCTACCAAACAGATGCTGTCACAGCTATAATAAAGTCGGTTGGAATAGATAAGTTGGATATTCAAAGCTATCTCGAAAACAAAACAATGAAGGCGGAAGGGCTCACTATAGACGATCCGCAAATTGATCTGCTACGGGATAAAAGGCGACCATTTGACAGTGCTGCCCAGAAGCCGATGCCTCAGCATCTGCTGGAGCACGCTAGAATTGATGCTGACCTAAATTTTCTGCGAATTCGTGGTGGGGATTTGCGGTATTTTGAATTTGCCGAAAAAGGCTTAATGCCCGGAATGATTTCATTTGATCGAATCAATGTAGATATGGCTCCCTTTTTTCTCAGAAAAGCCGGTCAGGAATATCCACTGGATCAATTGCGACTCGGAATCGAAGCCTACATCATGGACACCTCCAAAGTTACGTTGAATGCGGTGATGCTATTTGAGGAAGACTATCCTATGGATGTCAAAGTGAACATGGATAGATTTGCATTCAACGAATCAAATGACTTCCTCTCCAAGACTCTTTTTATTAAGGCATTGGATGGGACAGTGACTGAGGGAGATTGGCAGTTTCGTCTGACGGATGATGAAGCGATCGGAGAAATGAAGTTTGCCTACTCCAATTTGAAAATCCAGTTTTTGGATTCGCTCACGCTAGAACAAGGTTTGGGTAAATTGAAAGTATATACCTTTGGAGCCAATCTTTTGGCAAAAAATAGAAATCCCAGAGGGCTTTCCTCAAAAGTTGTTTCCCGAAAAATCTATCAAGAACGAGACAAGCGAAAGTTTGTGTTCAGTGCTTGGTGGAAAGCTACCTTCAGTGGACTAAGAGGAACTTTTGGACTTGGGAGAGCCAAAGGACCAAAGGAAATTAAAAAGGAAGAGGATGAATAGCTGTTGAGTGGTTATAGCCAGATCATGGAATAGCCTCAGGCATATTCATTAAGTAAAGAGAAATCCGTGTAAAAAAAGAATAGCGGCTGAATATCCTTCGGCCGCTATTCGCATGATTGATGGTTTGCTTACTTTTTCAGCTTGCCTTCAGTATCGGTAAACTCTCCCGATATGCTGGCTCCACTGTTGATGGTGACGTCGCCATAGACTGTAATTGATGTGCCTTCTCCCACAAACTCCAGTTTTGCACCACTATTTAGTCTCAAGTCCCCATAGATTACTATACTTCCTGAAAGTCTGAGGATAGCATTGCTGTTGACGTTCAGACTGGTGTTTTTTCTATATTGGCCAAAAGCAAAAGATCCATATACCTCCATCAGCCCGTTTGAGTTTACATTTAGATTTTGCTCAATGGCCAAAGAACCGCAAAAAAGGAAGGTTCCGCCGATGTTGACATTTTTCAATTGAGCAGACCCCCGATATCCTACGGATTCATTGCTGTTCACATTGAGATTGGAGTTGCCTTTGTATGACTCAAGGGATTCACAGTCTGGCTTTTCGTTCTCATCATCGTCGTCATCATCCTCGTCTTTTTTCTCAATCTTCAGAATCTGGAGGCCGCCGGCACCCGTTGCCACAAAGACAAATTTGTCTTCATACCTGACAAAATTGGAAGAGCCATCTAAGTCCAATACCCCATAAAGTTCGGCCTCCTCTTCATCATCGACGTCTGCGATGGAGATTCCGGCCGCACCATTTGCCATAAACAGCAAATCATCCTCAACAGAAACCGCATTGGTTACAATATCGCCGGATTCAACATTTTCCGGATTGATGGGGATCGAAAGTTTGTTGACTTCTTGCCCGTTGGAAAGTCGGTAAATGCCCGATCCATTTTTCCCTTCGGCAATGTAAAGATGATCGTCCTCGATGTCCATAGTTCGTTTGGCTTCCGATGCATCTGCGGGCAGGCTGATGCTGGCCACTTCAGCGAGGGAATTGGGATTTAGGATTTTAGCTCCGGCACTTCCGCTTAGAATTGCAAGGCGATCATCCCCATAGGCTACACCTCTCAAATCCTCAAACGGTAATTCTCTCAAAGTCTCAAGACTGCTATTAAATAGTGTCAGCGAGCCATTGTTGCCACTGACCAAAGCCACAAATTCACTTGTCGCCTGGACGTCTGTAGCTACAAATCCGGGCACTGAGACAAATTTAAAATCCGAGGTAAATTGGCCATTCACGACGGATACTATACCCAAATTAGCAGGGCTGGAAGCATCACTGTTATCCACATCGATGGCCATTGCCAGATATAATTGTCCATTTCTATATTCTACAGCGCTGACATCTGCATTTTTGAAAATTACCTGAGATACGATTTTTGGCTTATACGCATCAGAAATATCAAATATCTCCACTGCTCCAAGGTATTGGGGTCCAGCTGTGTTGTACGATACAAAGGCAAAGTCATCCTCAATATCCACGTGTGTAGCCTGAAGCGAGGTGCCTTCATAGGTAGGAGAGGAGGCTTGAGAAATCAGGACCAATGAAATTTTCTCGGCATCGTCATCATCTAGTGTCCTTCCTGATGGGTTGGAGGGGGCTGTGATGCCGATAACCCCAGAACCATCCAAACTTAACCTTTGGCTCAGGGTTTCTGCATCATTATTGAGCAGGATGTTGTCATCATTTGGATTTTCAGAGGTATTCTCACAAGCGGATCCTATCAAAATAAGCGTTAGGAATAAGATAGGCTTAGCAGCCCACGCGTGAATTTTTCTTTTCATAATTTAAAATTGTTTTGCTTTGACTTAGAATCTCGGAGGATGGGGAAGAATTACTGCTTTATTTCATTGCAGAAACGTTTGATTTCGTCACAATTTTTTTGTTTTTCAAATACTGTAAAATGATATATAATTTGGTTTGAATAAAAAAAAAGGAATTTTATTTTGAAAATGGCTCGAAATATAGAGAAAAACTTTAAAAAACAACCTGGTCAATATTTGAATAAAAATTTACCCCTAGTCTAGGTCTACTTTTTCCATTGAAAAAAATGCCACTTAGTAAATGAGCAGTTTGATTGATTTCAGGTGGATGGGGTTAAAAATGTAAGATTGGATAGGTATGGCGATACCTTATTATTGAGGTATTTTCACCTCATCTTTGGCCTTTATTCTACTTTAATTCGGGCTCAAGTCGAATAGAAGCCATAGAAAGTCCGAACTAAGTCCGAACTAAGTCCGAATAAACCCTAGGTGAGATACCCATTAGATGAACAAAAAGAATAATGGATATACCTATTAATAAAAGAAGAAAAAAAGATGGCAAGTAGCTATCGACTTTTGGATCTGTTCAATGCTTTGAAAAACTACTGAATGATGAGTTTCAGTTGTTGAACAGTATCACCCCATTGGATTTTCAAAATATAGATTCCTTGAGATCGGGTTTTAATGGCCTCAGGGAGATCTCTGGAAAGAATGCTTGGTGATGAATACTGGTAAGTTTCAGTTAATCCAGTCATAGAAGAAACTGTCACGAAGATTGGCTCATCATGATAGGATTCAGGTCTTAGGAGTTTGATCTCTACTCGCTCATTTCGAGTACTAGGTACAGGATATGCGGTCCATGGATTAGACCCTTCCAGAGGATTAGCTTGGATGGCTTCTGTATTGGAATAGATAAATTTCCCATTGAAATCCACTTGTTTGATGCGGTAAAAGTGGCTTCCTCCAGAGGCAATCAAGCTTTTGTCTTCAAAACTATATTTCAGAGGAGTCTCAGAATATCCAGCTCCTTCTACTTTCCCAATTACCTCCCAGGATTTGACATCATTTACCGACCGTTCAATTTCAAAATGTGAATTCTCCCATTCTTTAAGTGTGGACCAAGTCAAGACTCCAGCGCGCTGAGCAGGAATGTATTGAGCCTCGAAGTCTGCAAACTCCACCGGGAGGATGCGGCAGCCTCCATAGTATGCTGGAGAGGGAGCAATATTCATATTTGTATGGGTTGTGGGAGGGTAGGCGCCTGATTTGGTTCCATTTACTCGGTCATTACAAATAACCAATTGGCCTTTGTTCAGGACTGAAATGCTTCCAGAATATTGAGGCTTGGCCAAATCACCTTTGATTAAAACATCACCTTCGCCTGAAACTTGAAGGTGTGTTCCTCCCCCTTTGAGGATTACATCCTTTTCAAAAGTCGCAAACCCCGGAATTCCAATACTTGCGCTTCCTTCCAAATTTGTGATTCCTCCTACCAGAAGATTACCATTTGCGAGCACAGAGGCATTGCCTTTTATGGTTAGGTCGCCTTTCAATTGGGCGTTCCCTTCGATTGGAAAACTTGTGGAAGATTTAATTTCACTTGATCCATTTACTGTGAATGTACCTGACCCGGAAACGCTTGCTGATGCTGATCCTTCTAATGTGAAATCATTGGTTACATTCAGTTTCCCAGATAGGGTGCTGGTTGTACTTCCGACCAGCGAAAGGAACTTAACTGTTCCTTGTGAATCAGGTAAAAGCTGAAGATGATTTGATGTGGAGCCAGTATTTGTCAAAGTGGTAGCTGAAAAAGTTCCAGAAAGTTTCACATCGGCACTGCTACCTGCGAGTTTAAACTCATTTTTCACTTCAAGAGAGGATGTTGCATCGAGTTCAATCAAACTGGAATTCCCGCCGGTAGATAGGTTTCTTCTGACGATGACCCTTCCGCCATTGATGACTTTTAGTTTTGCTCCATTACTTATTTCTAAATCATAAACCTCCAAAGTACCTCCATCTACAATTAATTCTACTGCACCATAGGAATTATTGGTAACAGTGATTGTTTTATTTGAAACAAAATTAAGTTTGGCACCTTGGGTGATTTTCAGACTTTTGAATTTTGAAGAAAAAGTTGCCTGATCACTTTTAGTAATCTGATGACTGATTGTAACAGTAATTGCACAATCTGGCCAAGAACTTGAAGTAGGGGGTACTTGCGGATGATTTGAATCATTCACAGAACCCCAATTTGGAGCAGGGCATATCGTTTGACGCTTCCATACATTTTGGGAGCTCCAATCTCCATCACGGAGTGTAGAATAATTTTGGCCAAAGGATTTACCGAAAAATCCCAACCAAAAGATCCAAACTAGCGACCAAATTGTTTTCATGCTACAAATATAAGAGGCAAAAAAAGGTATTCAAAATACAAAAAAAAGTATTTGAAATAATCGTCACGATTTTGATCTATCTCAAAACAGAATATTATTTGGCAATATTAGAGTTTATGATATTAAAATTAAGCCCTGAGAGTTAGTAGCAGGAGGGAAGCGGTGTTGGATCGAAAAAGGAGATAGAAGTTCTAACTATTGAAGCTATTTTTTTGAGGGGTTTTTCCTTTCAATTCCCTCCTGCTTCAGCTGGGGGTTTATACAATCACCAAAGAGCTATGCTACTTTAGCCAAATACTTAAAAAAAGATCAATGATTTGCCAAAAGCCGATTGGTATGTTGATTCTTGGAGGAATTGACTAAAGCCACATTTCTATTAATTGGACAGTAGATTTCTTGGGGGTTTCTATTCAATTCCCTCCAGCTTTAGCTGGAGGTTTATATAATCATGAAAAAGCATTGCGGCTTTAGCCAAATCAAGCTTACTAAAAAGTAAACCGAACAGTCATAAATGATCCCAATTTGCAGTTTCAGGCTCCAAATGGAATCTTTTTTAGGCAATTAATCCAAGTTCCACTTTCTATCTCCTCAAAATAACCTTATGGTATTCCCGCTGAATGCCCCAACTTATCTCAATCGTATAAATCCCAGCTCTTTTGCTTCGCAAAATGTCGGATAGCAGAGTACTCAATTGAGAAGGAGAGCTGCTTTCGATTATATCATATTGACCTGTTATTGATACTATTCGGACAGTGATATTCTCATCCCGAAAACCTCTGTTGTCCAACAGCTCTAGATTGATCGGATCACCTGTGGTTGGATTTGGATATATTCTCCAATAGGTCGTACCTGCCAAAGGGTCCACTTGGATCGCTTTGGTGTCACTGTAGCTGAACTCCCCGCTAAAGTCAAACTGCTTTAGGCGATAGAAGATGTTTCCACCAGCTAGTGGAAGCTTCATATCCCGATACGCATATTCGACAGGTTGGTCAGAATAACCTGAACCAGATACTTGCCCGACAGTCTCCCAAGACTTCACGTCATTTACTGATCGTTCGATTTCAAATCGGTCATTTTCCCACTCTTTGGCTGTGGCCCAGGATAAGTCACCGGATCGCATAAAAGAATTGTAGTCGGCTTTGAAGTAGAGGAATTCGACGGGGAGGATGCGGAAGTTTTTATACCTAATAATTACTATTCCAGATCCGCCATTTCCACCATTTTGATTGTTTCCAGCTGCGCCACCGCCTCCACTTCCTGTATTTGTCGCACCATTTTGCGGAGCTATAGACCTATTACTTCCATTCCCTCCAATTGCAGAACCGCCAATAGCAGCGGAATTTGAGTTTCTAGCAGTACCACCACCACCACCCGCAGCATAAAATCTTCTAAATCCTGTAAAAAGGTTACTGTAGCCGTCACCACCGTTACCAGCTGGGCCATTTCCGTTTGATGCATTTTCTCCATTTGATGTACTTCCGCCACCTCCACCTCCATGATTATTGTTTGTGGCTCCCCCGGAAGTAGAATTCCCTCCCACAAATTCACCCGTTCCACCTGTATTAGCATCACCAGAGTTAGTTCCAGCCCCTCCCCCTGAACCATTTATCGAAAGTATAGAAGATGATGAAGAAGTTATTCCATCTCTACCAATTCTTGAGTCCGAAGTACCACCTCCGCCTCCACCACCAGCAACTATGGTTACAATTCCATTCGAAAATGTGGAGTTTTCACCATCTCGTTGGGTATCATTATTCCCAAAACCACCAGTTCCAACAATAACTGGATAGGATGCCCCAGAAGGGATTCCCGATCCTGGTACACTAAAGAATTCCCAAACAATACCTCCGGCTCCACCTCCTCCTCCAGTTTTAACTAGAGTATTTGAATTAGAAGTTGTTGTTCGTCCGCCTGCACCACCACCTCCAACTAGCAGAACCTCATATTCTTGTAAACCTGCTGGAGGGTTCCATGTTCCCGAGCAAAAATATTCAATAACTGTGTATCCATCATTTGTTCCAAATTCAACAGTTCTTGAGCAGGGATCAATTGTTGGACAGGTAAAAGAAATTGTGACTTGTCCATTCCCTCCAGAACCACCTATACCTCCAATATTAGCAGATCTAAATCCACCACCCCCCCCTCCACCAGGAGAAACACCAGTAATTCCTGCAGTTGAATTGTTAACCGCTCCTGAACCTCCATTTCCTCCACCGAGTGGTGCTGTTCCTCCTAAATTTGTGTTTCCAAGATTAGTTGCTGAATTTGAAGTTCCTGCTGATGCGCCACCACCTCCGCCATTAGAGCCAGATGTCCTAGTAGATCCGTTTCCACCACTATAAAGAATTGCTCCAATTCCATTTGTACTTAATCCTCCATTACCACCGTTTTGAGTGTTTGTTTGGCCACCGTTACCACCTTTAGCTAATATAATTGCATCTGCTACATTTGTAGTTCTTGCTATCCATGAATCCCCACCAGAAGAGTTAGGTGCGCCTCCTACACCAACGTTTATGTATATTGTTTCCCCTTCGGATACACTAATTATACTTCTTGTATATGCACCACCACCACCACCACCACCACGACCATTAGTTGATCTTGATGCACCACCACCACCACCACCCCAAATTTCAACTGTAATTGAGGATACACCTGCAGGAACGTAGAATGTTCCAGTTGTATAATAGTTTTCAAAACAAGTAGCACAACCTGTTCCGCTTGTTCTGCTACTAGATCTATAGCATGCTGATTGAGTTACCAAAGGGCCTGTGGACCATGTTGTGGTATTTCCAAAAACAAGAAATTTCGAAGAACCTGATAAGGAAAGTGGATTATTCGATTGAACATTATGAATTCCTAAAATTTGAATTCTACTAAAGTTACTACCAACATAATTTCCTCCGCCAGATTGCGATAAATTACCATTAACAAATATTTCAGAATTCTCTCTGGAATTGACTACTCCATTTTGAATGTCCAAATTTCCAATAATTGAGGTTCTAGAAGTACCATAAAAATTAACAGTTCCGCCTGATGAAAGTGTTAAGTCTCGTGTTTCAAAGTCACCATTGATGTTTAATGTGGCATTACTTTCAAGCCTAGTAGTATTTTCAACAATTAACCTTGAGCCTGCTTCAACGTTGACAATTGGCGAGTTAGCTCCAATCACAAGATTCCGAACAGTAATTATACTATTCCCAGAAATATTAATGACACCTCCTCTATCTAAAGTTAATGTGCCATTTGGAACATTTAATTGACCACCGTTTATGACGTTAAAGACCACATTATTAGGAGCAGGTAGGCTTGATCCGCTGGTATTAAATACCACATCCCCTTGAAAAGTTAGATTTCCAGTTGGTCCATTGACTGTTAGAAATCTAAAATATCCCCCACCAAAAGAAGCAGTAGGTGAATTAAATAAGACTGAGTGATTAATTATAGCATCAACTTGGCATGGTCTTGCATAATCATTTGTATTTGGTGGTGAATTTCGAAGAGGTACTCCGCAAGAATTAGGATTTGTCCTAGTCCAAATGCTTACCGAATTCCAGTTACCATCTTGATTAGAAGTATAGGTTTGCCCCTGAGCCTCCCCAGCCCAAGACCATAATCCAAGAAAAATTAAAACCCAAAAGCCTTTTAACCTCGCACTCATTTAAAATTCTAATTTTCGCAGTAGGGTGATGAAATGGTTTTTTTTGGGTTTGTAAAACAAAAGTATGCATTTAGTGGAATTCATTTATTTTAACTAAAAAAATTTTGAATTGTTTTAAGGAATTTTGGCATTTTTCTGAGTTTATTTTTAAACTCTCCATAAATTCCTACCCACGTACGTATATTTTATTTACGTATGAATTGAATCTGATGGATTTATAGGTTGAAATTTTTTCTCAATAGAATTTGAGATTCTGAGGACAATTGACAGGATTTAAAATTTGCCTTTTGTTCTCTATTCTTGGAAGGTGGAGAAATGGAGCAAATCCTCATTTTCTATATTTCCAAATACCACATTTCCTAGGTCATCTCCCCATCAGTCCTATAGCAACTCCATAGCAGTCCCGTATCAGTCCCATAGATACTTAACCTTTTTAGTAGACCAGAAATACGAGTCAAGTCCATAGATTCCACAGATTCCATATTTTCCACGGATCACACGTTTCTCAGAATTACAAATTCGAAGGACTTTTTGTAAGATTTCTAATCCGACTAAAGGCAAAAAATTCCCTCCTGCTTTAGCTGGGGGATTAAATAATCACGAAAAAGTTTTATTGCTTTAGCAATGACTCTTTTCGGTAGATCAGAATTTGGCTGAAGCTGGTTGAGATTATGAATTTTGGAGCTATAGGCTAAAGCCACATTTCTATTTATGGAAGATGGAATTATCAAAAATTTTGATCCGATTCTATCAGAAATCAATTCCCTCCTGCTTTAGCTGGAGGATTAAATAATCACGAAAACGCTTTTGGCCTTAGCCAAATCATTTTTCACCGAACGTAATCAAGAAAAAATCCCAATTCGAAGCATCAGACTTCAAATTGGGATCCTTAAGTTTTCCATATAAGAAATCCTATCTCCTCAAAATCACCTTATGGTATTCTTTAAAGGTAGACCAGCTGATCTCCACAGTGTAGATTCCAGCAGCTTTGCCTCGCAAAATGTTGGAAAGCTGACTGCTCAGAAGTACTGCTGAAGTTCCTTTCAAGGATTCAAACTGTCCCGTTGCTGAGATCACTCGAACAGTGATTTCTTCATCGTTATACACTCCCGTATCTAGCATTTCCAGATTTATAGGATCGCCTGTTGTTGGGTTTGGATATACCCTCCAGAATGTAGCTCCTTCCATTGGCTCTACCTTGATTGCCTTGGTATCACTATAAATTGAATCACCATCAAAGTCGACTTGCTTCAGACGGTAGAAAATGGTGCCACCAGCTAACGGCAATTTCAGGTCTTGGTAAGTATATTCCGTAGGCTTATCTGAGTAGCCGGCGCCAGCCATTTCTCCTATAGTTTCCCAAGATTTCACATCATTGACTGAGCGTTCGATTTCAAATCGGTCATTTTCCCATTCTTGAGCTGTAGCCCAAGTCAGATCCCCTGAACGGAATACTGGATTGTATTTGGCATTGAAATAGAGGTATTCTATTGGTAGGATTCTGAAGTTAGGGTAGCGGATGTAAACTACGCCTTGGAAGCCGTTGCTTCCACCCAATCGTCCTGCGCCTCCACCTGATCCGTATGTACTTGGAGACTGACCTATACCATTGTTGTTTCCATTACCTCCGGCATTAAATGTTCCGTTATAAGGACTTCCTCCCGCTCCGGCTTCATTTGAAATCGCTCCTGATGAAGTGCCCCCACCTCCAGCGCCATAGTAAATTACTTCACCTGAAATAGTTCTGGATTCACCATTTCCGCCTGATCCGGCAACCATTAATGCTCCACCGCCGGTGAATGTCCCGCCTTCTCCAAGTGAACCTGCACCACCTCCGCCTGCACCTGCTAGTCCAAAGGTTTCTGAAATTGCATTTCCTCCGTTATTTCCTGCATTACCTGTTCCTCCAACTGCTTCATCGGTACCATATGCCGCACCACCTCCTCCGGAAGCACCAGGGGATCCCTCTCTGATTAAGGAAGAAGAATAACTTGATCCGCCACCTCCGCCACCAGCTGCAGTAATATCTGAGAAAGTATTTCCTCCTGCATACTCAAAGTTAGGGCCGGTAAAGGATGAATTTCCTCCGTTATATCCTTGCTCTGAATTAGAACTTGCTCCCAAACCTATTCCTCCAGGAGTGACAGTAAATACTGCTCCCTGAAGCCCTGGAGATCCGTTCATGGTGATTCCAGTGTATTGCTGGTAGACAACTTCGCCACCGCCACCGCCGCCGGCCGCTTCTCCGTAGCCACCGCCACCGCCACCGCCGACTACAAGTACTTCAAATTCATCCAACCCATCCGGAGCAGTCCAAGACCACGAGGAACAGTCGCCTGTAATCCGAATCACGGTGTACCCTTCGGAATCGGTGTATTGGTACACATCGCCCGTACCACTACATGGTGGAGGTGGAGAACAGTCGTAATGAATTACAATCCTGCCATTCGGTCCGGTGGCTGAAACAATGTAATCTGCAGGAGTTGCGGAAGCCAAAGGCACTTGGGTAGCAAAAATTTCATTTCCAACTGTTCCAATAAATACCACTCCCCCAGGTATAACTGGGATGGTTTGAGTCTCGGAAGGAGAGCCATCACCATAGGCTACAATAGTAAGTTCAAAGACATCTGCAGGTACATAGAAGGCATCATCTCCTCCACTCTGAAGAGACTCAGAGCTGCATCCAAATCCATAAATTGCTGTATTGTTATTTGGAGGGAAATAAGCACATGGATCTGCCGGACTTGGTATTATTCTTCGAATAGAATTGATAGTCAAAACAGTAGTGCCTTCATTGGAATAAGTAGGAGAGGTCAAAGTAAATTGGCCGGATGTCGATACCACTACAGTGGTCATCACATTATTTGCACCTCCATTTACCCCATTCGTACTGTAGACAATCTCATAGGTACCCGGAGTCATATTTGGACTAAATACCGTAAATGTGGAACTGCCTGGGAGAGCGGTTGGATTGACTACATCGATAGAAGTGATTGGGTAGTTAGGGTTTTCTACGGTGATAGTACCCGTAGCATTTACTGAACCACAACCTCCAGTCAATGGAATACTGTAATTGAATTCCCCATATTCTGTAGGAGTTCCTATGATAGTGATGGTGTTACCTGACCACGTAGCAAAAATTCCGAGTGGTAATCCATTTGCACCGGATACTCCATCATTGGCAATGCCTGTAGCGCCTGAAGTAGTATGGATAATTGTCGAAATCCCTACACCTATACAGATACTTGGGTCTGGGTTCACTGGAGTTACAGTATTGTTAGGGTTTATAGTGACTTGAACAGGAGTTGTGGTCGCCTCACAGATTACCCCATTAAAATCAGCTACTGTGGTTCTTCTAAATTGGGTAGTAACACTTAATGCAGGCGCATCATAGGTAGCCAAATTGGCTCCGCTAATTTCTGTCCAAGTGGTAAATGGACTTACCGCACTTTCCCAGATGTAGGATATTGTCCCAGATCCAGATCCATCCAAGGTACTGGTAAATGCAGCAGGATCCTCTCCTTGACAAATAGACTGATTACCAGCAATTGTTCCCTCAGTTGGAGAAGCACTTACAATAACTTCAACCGGAGCTGTAGGTACTGATTCGCAATCCACACCATTAAGAGTAGATATGGTAACTCTTCTAAATCTAGTAGTCTGCGTCAAGCCTGCAGGGGCATCGTAAGTGGAAGAATTTGCTCCGCTAACTGAGGACCAAGAAGAGAATGGGCTTACAGCACTTTCCCAACGATATGTAATTGTACCATCTCCTGTACCATCCATGGTACTGGTGAATGCGGCAGGATCGTCACCATTACAAATTGTTTGATCTGCAGCTATAGTTCCCGCTGTTGGCACACTCTGTAAAGTAATAGTAACCGGATTTGTTGCAGGGCCTTCACAGCTATTGGCTCCAACAGTAGAAGTGGTATACCTTCTGTATTGAGTTGTGATCGCCAATACGGGAGGATTGTAATCCGCACCAGTAGGATTACCAGGGACATCTACCCAATTTGGAGTAGAAAGGTCAGTATTCATTTCCCATCGATAAGAAATTACCGCTCCGGCATCCTGTGGAGTATATACTATACCAATGATCGGAGAAGGTGTGTCTCCTTCACAAACGGTTTGGTCACTTGCTATAGCGCCTGCATCTGGAACATCTCTCACGGTGATCAAACCTTCTACCCGTACTTGCTGACAAGAGCCAGTAGTAAATACTTCGTAAATATATTCTCCCGGAGTAGTTGGAGATCCACTGATCCTCAAATTCAATCCGTTCCATGTAGCTGTAACGCCTGCAGGCAAACCAGTAACCAATGGTCCATCCAAACCTCCACCAACAGCATATTCAATATCTACAATAGGAGAATCTTCGCAAACCACTTGGCTGTCGTCTGTGCCTACGGCTGAAGTTAATCTAATGAATGGAGAAAGCGTACCGAAGGAGATATCATCTAAAGCAAAGTCATTACCTCCAAGGGCAGTATTTAAGTTTACTATTTCAATTATTGCAGTTGTGGCACTACCTGAGCTCCAGCTTGGATTTGATCTAAATTCTCTCCAATTATCTAATCCCACCTGTGCATCGCTCGTTGGTTCAGGTGCAGTTGACAAATCCAATACGGTACCTACCAATTGACCATTGATTTTGAACTGTAGTCTAGCATTCGAGGCTGGATTCAGATTCATCGCCCATGCAGAAAAATAGTATTCCGTGAAAGGCTCGACTACCACTTGTTGCCTCCAAATTACTGGCTGTCGGAGAGGGCTGCCGATGAGTGCCCCTCCATTTACCATCATAAAATTCCTTGGACCGGATGCATTATTGGTATGATCTCTTCCATAGAATGCAGTATGATAACCCGGAGGTGTTGTAGTTGTGCTACCGTTAGCATTCACATTAACAGCATAATATCCTTCAGGCCATAATCCAGTCGAACCATCTCCATTGACATAATAGTTTTGATTCTGTGTGTACTCGGTAAAGAAACTTGGATTTGCAGGGTCAAAGTTTGTGAATGATCCATCTACAATTAATTCTTCTGCTATACTTATAGAAGCTGTACTTATGCATCCATCTGGAGATGTAGCGGTTACAGAGTAAGACCCTGCGATATTGACAGTAATAGATGCTGTTGTTTCTCCTGTACTCCACTCCCATGAAGTGCCTGTAACATTTGAACTGGCCACCAAGAGTACACTACCATCTACCGCACAATAATCCGCTTGCAATGTGATTACTGGAGTAGGATCAACGGTAATGGTGAAGGTTTCTGAAGGACCGGAGCATCCATTAACTGTTGGCGTCACTGTAATTGTTGCGGTGATCGGTCCTGAGCTAGGATTCTGGGTAACGAATGCAGGAATATTCCCGGTTCCGGATGCTGCCAAACCAATAGATGGATGACTATTCGTCCAATTATATATTACACCGGCTACTCCATTTCCGCTAAAATTCACCGGAGTTGTAGATTGACCAGAACATCCAACATCTTGATCAGAA
This sequence comes from Algoriphagus litoralis, assembly GCF_003259255.1. Taxonomy (GTDB): domain Bacteria; phylum Bacteroidota; class Bacteroidia; order Cytophagales; family Cyclobacteriaceae; genus Algoriphagus; species Algoriphagus litoralis. Next base: position 359,437 of record NZ_QGOL01000008.1, on the reverse strand, counting down.
ATAGGATTGACTATTGGGGTTGGCCGCACCAAGACATCCACTTCAAAGCTGTTTCCTACACATCCTTCTGGAGTAATTGGGGTAACAGTGTATGTTACTGTCTGATCCACAAGGGATGTATTGGTCAGAGCCTGTGAAATATTAGCCTGAGGGGTAGAGACATTTGATTCTCCGCTTACATTTCCATTGGTAGAAACAGTCCATGTGTAAGTCGTACCTGCAGGAACAGAGCCGTTTGTTCCGTTTATAGGAGTAACATTAAATGTGGCTCCACTACAGATGATGGTTCCTGTAATATCAGAAATCACCGGTGTGACATTGACATCTGTGGAATTTGTAACTGCAGATACTGCTGTACAACCCCCTGCATTGGAATAATTTACAGAAACGTTCTTAGTGCCGCTCGTTAACCAAATAAGGGTAACAGTATGATCGTTTGATCCAATACCTCCAGCAGTAATTGTATAATCTATTCCTGAAGTTCCGGGTATTGTCCAAATATAGTTTGCTTGCCCTGGTTGGGTACTATAAGTCACCGGAGCTCCAATACAAAGGTCAGTTGATGGAGCAGCTGTAAATGTAGGAGTTGGAAGTGGACTTACATTTAAAGAGTTTGAAACAGCCGTTGCCGCTGTACAGTTATTCGAATTGCTATAATTAACACTTACATTTTTGGTACCACTAGACAGCCATCTTACGGTCACTGAATTATCAAATGGTCCAATTCCACCAGAGGTGATGGTATAGTCAGTTCCGGCAGTTCCTGCCACAGTCCAAACATAATTCTCTTGACCAGCTTGGGTGGTATAAGTTACCGAAGTACCAACACAGACATCAGTTGTAGGTTGAGTTGTGAATGTAGGAGTCGGCAGTGAATTTACAATAGTGGTGTTAACCACAGCGGATGCAGCAATACAATTAGTGGCATTGGTATAATTGATTGAAACATTTTTGTTTCCAGATGTCAACCAAGTTAGGGTTACCGTATTGCTTGAAGTTCCAGTTCCTCCAGCTGTAATAGTGTAGTCGGTTCCTGAGGCCCCAGGAATTGTCCAAACGTAATTTGATTGGCCTGATTGGGTGGTATAGGTTACCGAAGTACCTACACAAACAGCTGCTGGGGGTGCTGCGGTAAATGTAGGGACAGGAAGTGCATTTACTAATGTCGAATTGATTGTAGCACTAGCTGCAGTACAATTATTCGAGTTTGAATAATTGACTGAAACGTTTTTTGTACCCGATGTCAACCATCTAAGCGTAACTGTATTACTTGATGTTCCGATTCCACCTGCGGTAATAGTGTAATCGATACCCGCCGTTCCTTGAATCGTCCAAGCATAATTTGATTGACCAGGTTGGGTGGAATAAGTTATTGGAGCGCCCACGCATACCTCTGAAACAGCTGGAGCTGTGAAAGTTGGTGTAGGTAATGCATTTACTATAGTGGAATTTATAGTTGCTGCAGCAGCAGTACAATTGTTTCCATTTGTATAGTTAACAGATACTGCTTTGGTACCACTTGTTAACCAGGTAAGCGTAACTGTGTTGCTGGTATTTCCAATACCTCCTGCAGTAATGGTGTAATCCGTACCTGCTGTACCAGGCACATTCCAAAGGTAATTGGATTGACCCGATTGGGTGGAATAAGTTACTGATGTACCTACACAGACCTGAGCTGGTGGCGGAGCAATAAACGTTGGAACAGGCAGGGCATTTACTATGGTAGTGTTGACAGTGGCGGTTGCCGCAGCACAATTGTTTGAGTTATTGTAATTAATAGAGACATTCTTGGTTCCAGCAGTTAGCCATGTCAAAGTTACGGTATGATTTGTTGCTCCTATTCCACCTGAGCTTATGGTGTAATCAGTATTTTGTACGCCTGGTATTGTCCAAACATAATTGGATTGGCCAGCTTCCGTAGTGTAAGTGATGGAAGTACCAACACAAATCTCACCGGTTGGAGTTGGAGTCAGGGTAGGAACCGGCAATTCGTTCACTACAAAGCCACCTGAAATACTAGAGGTTTGATCCGGTCCACATCCTCCTGAGCTTGTAACTACCACGTAGTAGTAAACAGGGATGCCATCAGCACTAGTTGAAGGTGGAGTAAATGTGTCAGAGTTGGTTCCAACCTGTGTATCAACTCCTGTATTTATCACCCCTGTTGTATTACTGTACCATTGATAGGACAAGGTTCCAGTGCCAGAAGCGCTAACTGATATCGGGCTAAATGGACCCTGACCTTCACAAATGGTATCTCCGACTAGATCCTCAGAGTCAATAGCTGTTAGAGGATTGACTATAAATGCACCAGAAATTGAAGAAGTAACCGTTCCGCAGCTTGGACTGGTGGCAGTAGCATAATAATATCTCGGTAATCCATCCGCCACACTCGCATCAGATGGAGGAGTGAAGGTAGAATTGGTTTCGCCTGTGAGCAATATGCCCCCGGTGTTGGTAGGAGAGGTGTTTTGGTACCATTGATAAGTTGCAGGCACGCCTCCATCACCAGTTGCAGCGATTTCCAGCTGCGAGAAAGAAACAGCGCCAAAACAAAATTCCTGATCAGGAGCTGTTGAGTCTAGATCTAGGTTGATGGCAGTTCCAGAAGGGGAAACGATGTAGGCTCCTGTGAGGTCTGAAGTTTCAGGGCCACCACAAGTTCCTGAGACGACAACATAGTAGTAAGAAATACCCTCAGGAGAGGAAGGAGGAGTAAAGGATGCTGTTGTTGCACCAGGTACAGCCGTACCAGGATTGGTACTGATGTCCGAATTATCTGGTTTCCGATACCATTGGAAAGTTAAACCAGAGCCAGATGCTGTAATTGTAATAGGGTCAAAACCATCACCAAAACATTCAGTATCACCAAGCTGACCCGGATCAATCTCAGGATTAATAGCAACTGGAGTACTTATTTCAATCGTATTCGAAGCCGGGCTCGGCACTGAACAACCATTCGCATTTGTATAATTGACTGTTACTGTTTTGCTACCCGATGTTAGCCATTCTATAGTAACTGTATTGCTGTTAGTTCCAATACTACCTCCAGTGATATTGAAGTCAACCCCTGAAGTACCGTGAATATTCCAATCATAATCGAATTGACCACTCTCAGTAGTATAGGTTACAGCATCATTGAGGCAAACCGGATTTGATGGCTCTACTGTAAAACTTGGCGCAGGGAGTGGATCCAAGTCAATGGTGTTTGAAGCTGGAGTGACACCCGTACATCCATTGGCATCCGTGTAATTAACTGTTACCGTTTTCGTACCATTCGTTAGCCACTCTATGGAGACTGTATTGCTGGTAGTACCGATTCCACCTGCTGTTATAGTATAGTCAATTCCGACAGTTCCTAAAACAGTCCAAACATAGTTGCTTTGCCCTGCTTGGGTAGTGTAAGTCACTTCCTGCCCAATACAAACCGGGTTTGCAGGTTCAGTAGTGAATGTTGGTACAGGAAGAGGGCTTAATGTGATTGTATTGGTAGCTGGTGTTGGATTAGTACATCCATTTGTATTGGAATAATTGACCGTTACAGTCTTATCCCCATCGGTCAACCATTCAATGGTTACAGTATTGCTGCTTGTACCGATACCTCCAGCTGTGATGTTGTAATCAGTGCCTGAAACTCCCGTCACTGTCCACAGATAGTTTGATTGTCCTGACTGTGTGGTATAGGTTACTTCATCGCCTATACAAGTCGGATTTGCAGGTTCAGCAGTGAAGGTCGGAACAGGAAGCGGATCAATATCAATGGTGCTAACCGCCGCTGAAGCTCCCTGACAACCGTTGGAATTTTCATAGTTGACAGTTACGGTTTTTTGCCCATCAGTCAACCAAACAAGTGTCACCGTGTTACCTCCATCCGAAATGATGTTGTAATCAGTTCCTTCATCTCCAGAATATCCCCAGTCATAGTCTACAATGTCCGGGCCGGATTGTGTGGTATAGGTGACTTCTTGATTGATACAAATTGCGCCAGAAGGTTCTGCAATAAATGTTGGAACTGGTAGAGTATTAATATTAATGGTATTTGTGGCAGCAGACGTTCCTGCACAACCATTTGCGTTTTCATAATTAACTGTAACAGTTTTAGATCCTGCTGTCAACCACTCAATGGAAATTGAATTACTAGTTACCCCACCAGCGTTAATTGCATAATCTGTCCCCAAAACTCCTGTTAAAGTCCAAGTATAGTTTGCCCGACCTGACTGGGTGATATAGGTTACCACTTCACCTATACAATATTCACCTGATGGCTCAATTAGGAAGGTAGGCGTTGGCAATGGACTGACTGAAATTGGGCTGCTGATAAATGCTGCTGCTGAACACCCGTTGGAATTGGAATAACTCAAGAATACTTGTTTTGAACCTTGGGTTAACCAGATTAGTGTAAGTGAATTACTTGTACTCGTCCCGCCTGATGTGATCGAATAATCGGTTCCTGAAATTCCAGAAATCTGCCAATCATAGTTGAATTGCCCTGCTTGAGTAGAATAAGTAACCTCTTCTCCTATACATACCACACCGGTCGGTTGAGCAGTAAAACTTGGAGTTGGAAGAGGATTTATGGTTAAACTTCGGGTAGCAGTGTCATCTGGACAGCTTCCAGAACCTGCTACAGTATAGGTTATTGTTATGCTACCACTAGAAACTGCAGTGACCTCACCAGTTGAACTGTTTATTGAAGCCACTGCTGGATTGCTTGAAGACCAAGTTCCTCCAAGAGTAGTTGAGGAGAAAGTTGAGCTTTCCCCAACACAGAGTTCATTTACTCCACTTAAAGTGCCGGCATCAGGTAACGGAGTCACTGTGATAGATCGGGTTTCAAAGTCGTCTGAACAACCTCCTGAACCAGAAACGGTATAGGTAAGGATTGCCGAACCCGGAGACACTCCTGTTACAACCCCTGTTGAAGGATCCACTGTTGCTACAGCTGGATTTCCTGATGACCAGGTACCGCCAGAGATAGTGGAAGAGAAAGTGCGGGTTCCACCTTCACAGACTTCCTGTGTTCCACTCAAGATTCCAGCATCAGGCGGCGCAGTGACAGTAATACTGATACTGGTTTGAGGAGCAGGACAACCTCCACTGGCAGGAAGAGTATAAAAAATATCTACCGTTCCTGAAGAAATCCCGGTTACCAAGCCTGTGCTGGATACTGTTGCAATAGCAGGATTACCTGATGACCAAGTACCAAAGGAGGTAGAAGATAAGAGCTGTGTATCTCCTCCGATACAGATATCCTGATTTCCGCTCAGGGTTCCTGGGCTAACAGGCTCATTTACAAATACCGTTCTGGAAGCAGTGGCTACCGTACATCCCGTTATGGTATAACGTATGGTTGCGGCGCCTGCACTTACTCCGGTGATAACCCCTGTTGTTGGGTTGACCGTAGCAATAGTTTCATCTGTAGAGGACCATACTCCGCCAGCCATGGTAGAGGTAAAGATTGTGCTGCCTCCTTCGCAAATTGATTGTGGTCCATTTACAACACCTGCAGATAGCGTATAGGTTAATTTGATTTGGCCATTTGCACCATTTCCTCCTAACCATGTACCAATACTGCTGTTTCTAGAAGCTCCACTTCCACCCCCACCAATTGAAGACCCTCCCACTCCATTCGTAGTACTATTATCTGGAGCTGTACCTCCATCACCGCCCCCATTTGTATTGCTTCCTCCAAATCTTCCAGATCCAGGTTCTCCATCGCCACTTTGGCCAGCACCACCGCCTCCGCCGCCACCTCTTCTGCTACCTCCTGATCCAGATCCGCTTGCTCCATCTCCGCCTGAATATTTTACTTCACCTTCTCCATCATCCGCATCACCTCCAGTGGCCCCTCCACTTGTATTATTAGATACTGAGTTTCCTCCAGTGGCCCTAACAAGGTCCGTCCCGGGTGCTGATGATAAATAAAATCTTGATGAGCCTCCAGATGAAGTGGAGTTACTACCAGCACCAATAACATATGAAAAATTTTGACCTGGTGTAACAGAGATAATGGAGCGTGAGTACGCTCCACCGCCTCCTCCTCCTCCAGTTCCATTTGAAGTTCTTCCTCCACCTCTTCCTCCACCTCCCCAAGCTTCTACAATGACCTCGGTAACCCCATTTGGAACTATCCATGTATCAGACCCAGAAGGAGTGGTGGAAAAATCATAAGTAAACTCACAGCCACAATCTTCTACGATGATAGTTCCAGTTGCAAAAGCTACTCCGCAAGTACCCAGTAATTCTATGCTATAGTTGAAAGTTCCAAGCTCTGTTGGATTCCCAGTGATATCAATTTCACCAGTTACAGAATTAAATGTTGCACTGACTCCATCAGGAAGGCCATTGGCACTGTCCACTCCATCTCCATTAATTCCAGTTACCCCGGTAGTACCATGCGTAAGATTAACGTCTCCTGAGAAAAAGCAGACTGTTTCAGTAGTAACTGGTGTTACTGTTTTGCCCGGATTTACAATTATGGTTTTTGTAACTACAACAGGACTACAAGATCCACCACTTGCGGTAAGCTGCAAAGTGATCACACCCAAAGCACTATCGTTCGATCCGGCAGTGTAGGTTGCAGTGGCTGGGTTATTGGCGTTGGTCCAGGTTCCGTTTCCATTCAAGTTGGTCCAGATTCCGCTGGTGGCAGCACCACCTATACTTCCACCCATAGGAGCTGAAGTCTCTCCATCACAGATCTCTGCCAAAGCCCCACCTGCATTTGCCGTAGGGCTAGTCGTTATAGTTAGCGTTTTGGTTGCAGTGGCTACCCCACAGCTCCCCCCGACAGTAGTTAGGGTTAAGGTAATCGTTCCTGTTTCAGATGCTCCTGGGGTATAAGTAGCAGTTGCCGGATTGTTTGGATTGGTCCAAGTACCTGAACCCCCGCTCCAAGTTCCTCCCGCAACAGATCCGCCAACAGATCCTCCCATTGCAGGAGTTGTTTGGCCTTGGCAAATTCCAGATAAAGCAGGACCAGCGTTGGCTGTTGGGAGTGCATTAACTTGAATAGTTTTTGAAGCAGTTGTAGTACCACAAGTCCCACCTGTAGTGGTTAAGGTTAGCGTAATTAAACCGGATTCCCCAGATGCAGCAGTGTAGGTAGCAGTTGACGGATTGTTGGCATTAGTCCAGGTACCGGATCCTCCACTCCATGTTCCCGAAGTAGCGACACCTCCGATACTTCCTCCCATAGGAGCTGAGGTTTGACCTTGGCATATCGCGGCTAATGCTCCTCCAGGATTTGCGGTTGCGCCTGGATTTACCGTTATGGTTTTAGTGCCAGTAACAGAACCGCATGATCCCCCAGTGGTGGTCAGGGTTAAGGTGGCAGTTCCTGTATAGCCAGTGGGAGGCGTCCATGTAGCGTTGAGAACGGTTGGAGCTGGAGTAAATGTACCACCAAGTCCTCCGTCAGTCCAAATTCCTCCTGTGGCCCCACCGAAGACCAAGCCTCCTAGGCCCACGGTTGATTCCCCCTCGCATATATCTGGCAAAGGAGCACCGACCGTTAAGGTGGGATTTTCGTTGACAAGAATAGTTTTTGAATCTGTATCGCTGCAGCTACCTCCCGTTGTGGTTAAAGTAAGGGTTGCAGTTCCTGAATATCCTGCTGGTGGAGTCCAAGTGGCATTAAGAGTATTGGCATTGGGGCTAAAGGATCCACCAGCACTGGAACTCCATGTTCCTCCAGTTGCGGCTCCTGCTACACTACCACCTAGAGCAGCAGAGGTTCCTCCTTGGCATATAGCTGCCATAGCTGATCCAGCATTGGCTGTTGATGAACACCCGGGTCTTAATGCGAGTAAAATAGATCCAAAATGGGAATTAGTGTTTCCAGAAAGTTCAGAATCTCCATCTCCAGTATTTCCTATACTATTTTTAATAACCCAAGCACCACCAATAGCCATATCAGCACTGGTTGTGGAGCCCAAATCAAAAAGTTCATTTAAACCTAAATTTCCAGGACCAGGGGTATTAACATTCCATCCTGAAAAAGTTCTATTGCCCTCAATTATACCTAGCATCACAATTCCAGCATCAGCAGTGGTGTTTGATATAGAGTTTGCAGTTAAATCATCATCGTCTCCTGTTGTAAAAGTTCCAATAGCTTCAAATGGAGAAATTGGATCAACACCTGAAAAAGCAATTATAGCCCCGATAGTACTTTCTGAATCATTATCTACATTGAAGGTAAAATTTGCAGCAGCAACATCGGCCGCTGTCGCTACTTTATAAAGAATGGTTCCCCACCATCTATCATCTGGAGTCCCGGGATTAATTTGCTGTCCATGAATAAGTGTCCAACCTGTGCGAGTGGCATTACTTAGGTTATCGTCTTCATTATTGCTTTGACCGATAGTCGCTATCATCAAATCACCAACTTGCAGGCCGGTAGGTCTTGCTATTGTTATTGTATTATTTGTTGAGGTTGCTGTAGTAGCCGCCCCCCTCTGAGCTATCTGCCCCCTCACTTCCCCTGCTCCTAAAAAAATCATTCCCATCAAAACCACTAACCCGATTAGCCCTTTTTTCAAAAAAGGGAGGGTTTTGGTTTGAATACCAAATTCAATACGGGTATGTTGAAAAATAGCATTTCCACCTACTCTTTTTAACCCTTTGAGGATTAAAAACAGAAGGGGTAAAAAACCTAAAACAAATACCAAATTCGTCAGACTCATTTCCAAAGAAATGGATAAGGGTGAATGTTGTAAATGTACATAAAAATGTATTTCACACAAACAAAAGTCCTGAAAATCACATGTTTTAGGTGGTATGTCATCTCAACTGAGGCTGTTTTTGGAGGAATCCCAATGTATGCCGATGCACACTTACATTTATTCGGTGCCCCTCATAAGAGATATTCCTATTTAAATAAAATATAAACTTGCCCTGAGTAAAAAGGCTTCCGACTAAAGTGTATTTAGTATTTAAAAATTTGTAATAGTTTTTCATAGGCAATTTGTTTCCAACCACTCAATCAAAATATCATCAAATAGCAAATGGGCACAATAATATTGCAGAAAAATTAAATAAACAAAATTTAATTTTTAAGCTCATTTTTTGATTCTCCAAATGCAAAAAATTGGATTTCAAGCATATGGAATGGAAATCAGGTGTTTTCCTTTGTGTCGTTCTTCGAGATTTGTAATCTCGAAGAACGACTATGGGATTTGCATTCCCACTTCTATTTTTTTTAAGGCTAAAAGCCAGGTTTATACCGGCCATGGGCGCCCTCCCTTTGAATTTTGGAAGGATCCAAATTGAGGATGGGTCTGAAGGATGGGATTTTCAGCAAAAAAATAACCCCGACATCGCTGCCGGGGTTAACCAGTTATATGGAAGAAAGGATATTACCCGTTCATACTAATCAAAAACTCCGCATTGTCGCGCGTTCCTTTCATTCGGTTGAGCAAGAATTCCATCGACTCCTGTGAGTTCATGTCGCTCATCAGTTTTCTGAGAATCCAAACACGTTGCATTTCTTCTTTGTCCATCAGTAAGTCTTCACGACGGGTACCTGATCCCAATACATCAATTGCAGGATAGATACGTCTATTGGCCAACTTACGATCCAAAGCAAGTTCCATGTTGCCGGTTCCTTTAAATTCTTCAAAGATCACCTCATCCATCTTGGAACCTGTTTCCACCAAGGCTGTTGCGATGATGGTCAATGAACCTCCATTCTCTACATTCCTAGCCGCGCCAAAGAAACGCTTAGGTTTGTGAAGCGCATTGGCATCCACCCCTCCGGAAAGAATCTTACCAGAGCTTGGTACCACAGTATTGTGAGCACGGGCCAGTCGGGTAATCGAATCCAATAAGATTACTACATCATGTCCTACTTCCACCATTCTTTTGGCTTTTTCCAAAACAATATTGGAAACTTTCACATGACGGTCAGCAGTCTCATCAAAAGTGGAGGAAATTACCTCTGCATTTACTGATCGGGCCATGTCTGTCACTTCCTCAGGACGCTCGTCGATCAAGAGGATCATCAAATGAACTTCCGGGTGATTCTTCGTGATCGCATTGGCGATCTGCTGAAGTAATACAGTCTTACCGGTTTTTGGCTGCGCCACGATCATGCCTCGCTGCCCTTTTCCGATGGGAGCAAATAGGTCAAGGATTCGGGTAGAATAGCCATCTGGCTTGGTAGATAGATTTAATCGTTCCTCCGGGAAAAGCGGGGTCAGGTATTCAAAAGGAACCCGGTCACGGATTTCGTCTGTGGTCTTTCCGTTGACGGTAGCGATTTTAAGTAGGGCGAAGTACTTTTCTCCTTCTTTAGGCGGGCGGATCGACCCTTTGATATGATCTCCAGTCTTTAGACCAAAAAGTTTTACCTGACTCGGTGATACATAGATATCATCCGGAGAGGCCAGGTAGTTGTAGTCTAGGGAACGAAGGAAACCATACCCTTCCTGCATCATTTCCAAAACGCCTTCATTCTCGATCACTCCGTCAAATTCGCGGGGACTGACAAAAGGTTTTTTGCGGTTGGGATTGTGGACGGTCTCAGCTGCAGGAGCCATGATTTCGTCCGGAGAGCGGAAGTTTTTTCGCTTGGGTAGTTCGATTTCAGCTTCCTGTTTTGCTGCTGGTGCCGGTGCTGAAGCGGGAGGTGTGACTTCCTGAGATTCCCCCGTATTTCCAGTGATGTCAACTTCTTCAAATGCCCTTCTTCTAGGTCTGAAGGTTTTTGGTTCGTCTGAAGAAGGGGCTGCAGTAGGTTCTGCTTGGGCTTCTTTCTTTTCAGGTGTAGGCCTAGGCTCTCTTTTCTCCAGATTAGGTCTTTCTTCCCGCTTCTGCTTCCATTCCGGTTTGGGCGGTTTTGATTCTGCGGTAGCTTCTGCAGGCTCTGGGGAAGTTTTTTCTGGTTCAGGAGTGGCGGGGATTTCAGTGACGTTCTGTCTTCTGAATTTTGGTTTGAATTCTGCGGCCTCTTCAGCTTTAGGTGAGCTGATTGTAGGTTTTTCGTCTGGTTTTGTTGCCTCGGTAGGGGGGATCTCTACGGCTGAAGGCTTTTTCTTGGGGAGGGCTTGCTCTGGGGTGATGGCTTGCTGATCAAGTATTGCGTAGACTAATTCGTCTTTTTTGAGGGTTTTGAAGTTTTTGACTTTAAGCTCCTCAGCAATCTCCTTCAGTTCAGATAAAAGCCTGATTCGGAGTTCTTCTATGTTATACATAAAGAGGGTATGAAATAAATAAGATATTGTAAAATGTGCTATTTGGGAACGTGGATGATTTTCTGAGCAAAAAAGGTCTGCAGGAAAAGCTCAAGTCAATGTGGGCGACTTGTTCATTCACGGTGATGCCACAATATTAACCGATGGTTTTGGATTTAACAAATTTTTGTTTCTAGTACAGATTTTTGACAGTCAGCGGATTCACTCCAGCACCTGTCTAATGACTACCAGTGATTTGAAGGAACTTGAGTTTTCCATATGCTGGGAATAAAAGTCCAGCAGATGATCCAATAGCTTTCTTCGCAAACCAACGGGTACTTTGTCGCAACACTTGTATTTATCACTCAATAACCTTTCCAAATAATCCAAAATCTGCGGAAGCTCCTGATCTGAAAAGGGCTGGTGGACAGATTCCAAGAGAAATCCTTCTGCGTCTTCCGGAGAAAAACCCAGAAACTTTGCCTTTTCGATCAAAAATACCAAAGGGAAATGGGTCAATAGCGCCTCTCCCTGATCTAGGATGATTACACTTTCAGTCAAGAAGTCAAACAGGGATTCGTTCTGATAGTTTTCATATATACTGCGATTGATCACTTCAGTCATAAATAAAGCGATGCTGGTTCGGGAAAAATCAAAAGGAATCCGTTGGTGGGCACGTTGCAGCTTGGCGTCTGAAATCCGCTGAAGTCCCGAATTTTCTTTATTGTAAACCACAAGATCAAGCAGCGTCAAGGGTTGGTAAAGTGCCATTTTGGAACCTTTTCCCATGCTGCGTACTCCATTGACCAAGTAAGATTTCAAACCGAGTTCCCGGGTGAAAATCTTCACAATGATGCTCGTGTCTTTATATCGAATCGAGCTGAGCACCAAACCGGCGGTTTTGCGGATCATTGGATAAAGAGTTTGAGATTTGTAGTTTGAGATTTGAAATTCGGGCCGTTACATCGCGGGCCGTTACATCGGTTCCTTTCTTCAGTGTACCTTTTTTTACCGCAAAGTACAGGAAGGAGCGCGAAGTTTTTTTGAGAAAAGCTTTCGGTAAGCTTGAGTGGGACTTTTCGGGGTTTTACTAGTAGTTGACTTTTTTTCAAGGTCACAAAGGCTAAAAGCTTCGCTTTTATGTATTTGCTGGACTACCTACTCTTTTACTATTTACGACTTACAATCCCTACATTACTACCCCTTCTTGATACTTGATACCAGATTCACGGGTCTCGACTCCGCTCGACCTGCTACGTCAGCCTCCTTCTGCTTTCAACATCGGTTATCGGTCATTTCTTCCGTCTTCTGTCTTCCCACTTTTTCAATATCGAACATCGAATGTTGAATTTCGAATGATGAAGTTAAGCCCCACATCGGTCATCTGCCATCCCATATCTCTCACTCACTTCTTATCCTCAAAGAAACACCTTCGGCATCGGGCTTCGTAGCTTTCCTTTTCTCCTAAAACGACCTTTTCTTTTGCTTCTGAAAGCCGAAGAGAAAATGCCGCCAAATCTCCACATTTCATACAGATTGCGTGAACTTTGGTCACATACTCAGCGATCGACATCAACTTGGGCATAGGCTCAAAGGGTTTTCCCTCAAAATCCATGTCCAACCCAGCGAGGATGACCCGTTTTCCCTTGTTGGCCAGTAGCTGGACCACTCGGACGATTTCTTCATCAAAAAACTGGGCTTCATCGATTCCTACGACATCACAATCACCGGCCAGCAACAGGATGTCACCGGCAAAGTTTACAGGAGTAGAACGGATACTGTTTTCATTGTGGGAGACGACGTCCTGATCATGATATCGGCGATCTACAGAAGGTTTGAATATTTCAACTTTAAACTTGGCCAATCTGGCCCGGTTGAGCCTTCGGATCAATTCCTCGGTCTTGCCTGAAAACATCGACCCACAAATCACCTCAATCTGACCTTTTCGCTCAGATTGTCTACGACTGTTCAGAGAAGGTTCTATAAACATACTTATTCCGTGTAGGCTAGGTGCGGGAATTTATTGATCTCAGCTACTCTAATGACTAGGTCTCCGCCTATAATCTGACTCTGGCAGCAAAGTCGTTCATTGGATCGGAGCCGGTTTTGATTTTTGTAAAAAAGCTCCCGGTCCGTTTCAGGACTTAAGTTTTCGATTCCTTCGATGACTATCATTTTACAGGTGGTGCAGCGCCCTTTTTTTCCGCAGGCATGCATCCAATCCGTGCCGTTTTCATGAATTATTTCGATAACTTTACGATCAGGGTGTTCCGAATCAATGATAAGATTTCCCAGGTTTTGAATGATTATTCGGGGCATTTCTTCGTTTGTTTTTGAAAACAAGACCCACACATGACAGTTCAAATTAACAGCAATTATTTAGAAAATTACTCAACTGAATACACAGATCTGGTTTGTAATCAATTTTTTGCCGGAAGGCAATACATTACGGGACAGGATATCATTCAGTTAACAAGCAGTACGCAGGTCAATTTTTTCATTATCAAGCGTCTCTTTGAGCTTTGGCAGGAAGAATTGGCAAAGTTAAAGAGCAGTCCCTATTTTGATTACCGGGATATCGCAGTGCATGACGCGCTCACGCAATTCATGAATGTATTGTCTCGCAGGATCAAAGTGGAGCGGTCCAATCTCGAACCTCTGGTCAAGTCTGCTGTCATCCAGGCAATCCAAGTGGCAACCGACCCGGTAACTTTTTACCAGAATGAAATTAAAAAAGCTCCTGCAGGAAAAATCAATGATTTTCTCAAGGAAAATAAAAAGTACTACAAATGGCACGATAGAGTAATTTCCTTCCTGATCGATAAGACCGGATTTGGTCATGACTCAGATTCCTATCTCAGAGCGATTGCTGCCAATTACCAAGCAGTTAAGGATTCCTTAGAGTCTGTCAATTTACTCTTGGCCACTCTGGGTGATATCAAGGCATTTGATGTCGACTTGTATATGGGGGCAGAAGATGCTGAGGCTACGCCAATATCCAAACCCTCAGTCAGTGTAGATGCCGCCGACGGGTCGTTTTTTGATACGGTAGAAAAGGAAGAGACCCAGATCAGTCCAGCAGCTGCAGTCTCCGAACCTACTCCTCCAATTCAAAATACTGCGCCGGTAGTAGTAGAAAAAATTTCTATCTCCAGCAATGGTGCTCAGTTAAATGCCACTAGGCTCAAAGCCCAATTTGCTACCGAATCGTATCGAGGCATGAAAGGAATCATCGGAGAGCTTTCGGAAAGCCTGGCCCTGAATCAGCGCTTTATGTTTACAAAAGAGCTTTTTGACGGAAACGCAGATTTGTTGCGTCATGCTTTGAAGTCCATTGATGAAGCAGGCTCCTTTGAAGCGGCTGTAGAATTGATCAATTCTCGTTTTGTCTCTGAATTGGGTTGGGAGACAGAATCAGATCCTGTGCAAGAATTCCTTCAATTGGTCTATCGGAAATATTCAGATTAATGTAAAGCGACTTTCTCATAACTCCTGTTTGTGACATTGAGCGAAGCCGAAATGTTGCTTAATTTGCCGCAAATGGCCTTCGACTTCGAGACTCTTGTCTCTCAGGTGCTCAGGCTGACAAAAACATGCCTTATGAGACAGTCTCTTTTTATGTTCTTCTTGGAGGGTTATCTAGATTAGTCAGGTAAACAAACAGGATAGAATTCAAGACCAAATCCACCTATTGCAACTTGTGAACCGCGACTGATCCCTCCGAATGTAAACTGACCACTGCCTACTATTATCATCCCAATCTTCCCAGTTGTGTAGCTCTGGATGAGTCCATCTTGATGAAGATGAACAGCAAAACAGTAAAGGACCACAGCGAAGATCCTCCATAGCTGAAAAAAGGAAGCGGAATACCGACCACAGGGAACAGTCCTATGGTCATGGCGATATTGATCATGAAGTGGAATAACAAAATAGATACTACACAATACCCGTAGATCCTGGTAAATCGCGTTTTCTGCCGCTCTGCCATTATGACCAGTCGGTACAAAAGACCGGTAAAAAGACTGATCACGACCAAACTTCCAATCCAGCCAAATTCCTCACCCAAAGTACAGAAGATAAAATCGGTATGCTGCTCCGGCACAAAGTCAAACTTGGTCTGGGTACCTTCCAGATAGCCCTTACCGAGCAATCCTCCTGATCCGATGGCAATCTTGGACTGTGTGACATTCCACCCTACCCCGAGCGGATCCAAGTTGGGATTAAAGAGGACCATGATCCGGTTTTGCTGGTGGGGCGGGAGCTTGGCCACGACAAAGTCAAGTGAGTATATAAATGCAATCACACCCAGTCCAATTAGAGAAAAGGCAAGGATTCGCTGCCATGTTCTTTTCCCCAAGAAAATAAGAATCAATACTACTACCACGACGGCTCCAGCTAAATAGAGGTTGTTTTCTACACCCAAGGCCAAAAGCGTGATGGCAATAAATCCAAAACCAAAAATAAAATAATAGGAGGGAAGCCCTTCCCGATAAAACATCAGCAGCATCGCAAAATACACCATAGCGGTACCCGTATCCGGCTGGAGGATGATCAATGCTACAGGTAGCAATAGCACTCCAAAGGCAATCAGCTGATATTTCTTTTTGGAAAGGTCAAAAGTCGGACGCTCCATTACCTTGGCCAATGCAAGTGCCGTGGCAAATTTGGCAAACTCCCCTGGCTGTATTCGAAAACTTCCAAAACCGATTGATAGGGTCTGGCCATTTACTTCTTTGCCGACAAAGGGAGTCAAAACCAATAAGACCAGAAAAACAATGTAAATGACCAGAGATAGGTTCTCAAAAAACCGCGAATCCGCAACCATGATCACCGTAATCAGTACGATGGCTGTGCCGATCCACAGGAGTTGTATTCCAGAATTGATGGATAAATCAAAGATGCTTTTCTCCACTTGGCTGTCATACACTGCAGCATAGATATTGAACCAGCCAATGATGACCAGTGCAAAATATATCGATACGGTGATCCAGTCTACCCGATTGATCTGTATGTCTGCTTCCCGCATCAGTAAATAAAGTTTCCGGCTAAAACATAATCCTGGAGGGCTGGACGAGAGATGTCTCCTCTGAGGTATTTCTCAATCATCAAGGAAGCTGTACTCGCAGCAGCTCTTCCACCCCAACCCGCATTTTCTACATAGACTGCAATGGCAATTTTAGGATTGTCTTTTGGAGCAAAAGCAATGAATACCGAATGATCCTCGCCATGTGGGTTTTGGGCTGTTCCAGTTTTCCCAGCGATGACCAGATCCTTCATCACGGCACGGTTTGCTGTACCATAAAGAGCCTCCGCCATTGCATCCTGGATCAGATCAAAATGCTTGGCATCGATGCCCACATCATTTTTGATCTGGTACTTGCCGGGAATCAAAGTCGGATCTCCATCCACTTCTTTGATCAGGTGAGGCGTATAGTAATACCCCTTATTTGCAAAAATAGCGGCGAGATTTGCCATTTGTAGCGGTGTGACTAGCATTTCACCCTGTCCGATGGATAGGGAATAGATCGTTGAATATTTCCAGCGTCCTTCCCCATATACTCGGTCATAATACCTGCTTGAAGGAATATCACCACCTTTTTCACCAATCATATCCAATCCAAGCGAACCCCCAAGTCCAAATTTCAATACTTTTTCTCTCCAGGAATTTAATCCGATTTCGGTGTCTTTAAAGGTATTACTTGATACCTCCTGATTAATGATCTGTCGGAATGCCTGATGGTAATACGGGTTGCAAGAGTTACGAATTGCTCCAAATAGATTGACAGGATTCGGGTGATTGTGACAGGCGACCAGGGATTTATTGCAGGCAAAAGTCGTCTCCGGAAACAGGATCCCTTCCTGCAGGGCGATCAGACTCTGAACGATCTTGAAGATCGATCCAGGAGGATATGTTGCCATGATCGGTCTGTTAAAGAGCGGCTTGCTCGGGTCATTATTTAATACCCGGTAGTTTTTCGAAAAGTCAGCACCGGTCAATACGTTCGGATCATAAAATGGGGCAGAGATCATTGCCAGTATTTCTCCGCTTCCGGGTTCAATAGCCACTACTGAGCCCGTTTTTCCCGCCATCAGCATTTCACCATACATTTGCAAATCCATGTCGATGGTGGAGGTTATGTTTTTTCCTGCTATTGAGGCGGTATCGTACTCTCCGTCCTTAAATGGTCCCTTGTCGATACCCCGTACGTTGACCATTTTGTATTTGACGCCTTTTCTACCCCGTAGCTCATTTTCATAATAGCGTTCCATTCCGCTAAGGCCTACGTAATCACCCTGGGAATAATATTTTAAGGTATCCCGTTCCAATTGGCCTGCGTTGATCTCACCGATATATCCCAGCGCATGGCCTGCGGTGGAGTTGGGGTAGGATCGCACAGATCGTGTCATGATGAAGAGACCGGGATAGTCCACTAGGAAGTCCTGAATCCGTGCAAAATCCTTGGTGGAGATTTGCTTGATCAAGGTAGAAGGTTTCACTGAGGAATAGTTTCGCGCAGCGGTGTAAGATTCGATCAGTTGCTCTTTGGAAATTTTGAACAGCTCACAAAAGCGGGTCGTATCACCGACTTTGAATTCTTTCGGGACGACCATCACATCAAAAATCGGATTGTTGAAAACCAAAAGTTTACCATTGCGGTCGTACACTAATCCCCGATACGGGTGATCCACGATCCGCTGAATGGCGTTGCTCTCTGCCCGCTTCATAAAGCTATCGTCCACCACCTGAATCATGAAAAGCCGAATGAGCAGAACTATGCTCACCAAGAAAATGAAGATGAGAATGACGATCGGTCTTTGGTCTTTCATTGTTGTTTAATGTTCCTCCTTGGCCATGAAGCCTGTCCTTTCCAACTCGGTAATTTTTGGAGCATGAATAGAACGATGTTTATTCCTGAATCAGATGAGCCCGAAATACTCGGTTTCGTCTCCTTAATTTGTTTTCTTTAGTATTCAGCTGGATTTTCCTGAATTTAGCTCCGGAAAATTTTCTCTTTAATCATCCAATTCTATTCGGATAATTTTCGGGAGCATTTCATTAGATTCCGCGCCTCCGCTTGAAGAATAGCAGCTGTACAAGTATAGCCAAAAGGCAAGTCAAAATCGAGGAAAAAAAGCTTTTGTTTAGTACACCCAAGAAGCCGCTTGTTCCCCATTGATCAGCTGAAAAAAAGACCAGACAATAAATGAAAATCAAGGGAAAGGAATAGGTGATAAACCAAACCAAACCCATTTCATTTAGCGAAGGTTCCTCTGCATCCACATAGCCACCTGTAGGGCTGATGGCTCTAAGCCATAGCGACCGGACAAAGGCGAGTAAAGTAGCAGCAGCTGTGTGCATTCCAATTGTTTCGTAGAAAATGTCAACCATAAAACCCAGACCAAATGCAATGAAAAGCAAGGGTGTGGTTTTCATGGAGATGGGCAGAATCAAAATTCCCAACAGGTAGATAAACACAAAGGCAATACCAAAAAGTGCCAGATTTTTCAAAAACAAAATCTGAACTACTCCCAAAAATAGGATCAACAGGACGTAAGAAAACAATTTTCTAATATTCATTGCTTATCTCAGATTGGCGATAGAGCGAGTCCAGTTCGTTGAAGCGTGTGTTTTCCACGAGATAGACATAATTGACCTTATTGAAATCAGTACTTAGCTTCACAGTGAGATCGAGATAGTTTGGATCCTTTTCATCGGGAGAGATCTTCGAAATGACACCGATCAATATGCCCTCTGGAAAAACTGAATTGGATCCGGAGGTGATGACTGTATCTCCTTCTTGAACCTTGACGTGACGTGGGACAAAAAGCAATTTTGCTTCGGTACTATTCTGTCCATCCCACTGCACTGTGGCAAAGTCATTGGTCGATTTGATTTTTGATGAGGTCAGTTGCCCGGTATTTAACAGTGAGAATGCCACGGCATAGTTTTCAGAAACTGCTTTTACTCTTCCTACCACGCCCTCGGGATTGAATATTCCCATTCCGGGTTTGATGCCGTCTTTAGATCCTTTGTTAATTGTAAGGTAGTTTTGGGAAAATCTCAGCGAACTACCGATCACCCGTGCACCTCTGAATTGGTAGGTGCTTGCAAATGTCGAATCCAACTGAAAGGTGATGCTGTCTGGCTTGGCCTGAAGGAAACTCAACTGCTGGAGAATCGCAGCATTTTCGGCAGTGAGTGCTTCATTTGCCTCAGCCAATGAGAAAAACTGAACTATATCTGCCTGTTGCTTGAGCACCGATCCCACCAGCGCGTTGGAACTATTGAAAAAAGCCCCACCCTGTGGAGAATTGTTGGAGACAATCATCCAGACTGCCATCACTTCAAGAAAAACGAATAAAATAAATGCCCTTATTCGGTAAAGGAACTGTAGGATGCGTAGCATTCAGCGTTTAAGTCATCAGGACGGTTCGGAAGTTTTGAATGTTTTTCAGGGCAGTGCCTGTACCTCTTACCACTGCTCTCAGCGGATCTTCGGCGATATGAATCGGAAGTTTGGTTTTTTGGTGAAGTCTCTTGTCAAGCCCTTTCAATAGCGCACCACCACCTGTGAGGTGGATTCCATTGTCATAGATATCGGCAGACAGTTCCGGTGGAGCAATCTCCAAGGCCTTAAGTACTGCTTCTTCAATTTTCGAAACTGATTTATCCAAAGCAAATGCAATCTCAGAATAGGACACTTTAATCACCTTTGGAATACCAGTCATCAGGTCTCTTCCTCTGATTTCGTAATCGTCTGGCGCGTCGTCTAGCTCAGTCAGAGCTGATCCGATAGCTATTTTTACTTTTTCTGCAGACCGCTCTCCGATCAGCAAGTTGTGCTGTCGGCGCATGTAGTCCAAAATGTCCTTGGTAAAGGTATCCCCTGCCACGCGGATAGACTGATCGGCCACGATACCGGATAGAGCTATCAATGCAATCTCAGTCGTACCTCCTCCGATATCGACAATCATAGATCCCATTGGTTTCTCGATGTCGATACCGATACCTATCGCTGCGGCTATCGGTTCATAGATCATGTAAACTTCCTTGGCACCGGCATGCTCAGCGGAGTCACGGACGGCTCGCTTCTCCACCTCGGTAATACCCGATGGAATACAGATTACCATGCGGTGGGATTGGGGAAACAAGCCTTTTTTCTGACCGGGGATCATTTTGATCAACCCTCGGATCATCTGCTCAGCTGCATAGAAGTCTGCAATCACTCCGTCTTTCAGTGGACGGATGGTTTTGATGTTCTCATGTGTTTTTTCATGCATGTTCATCGCCTCACGGCCGACGGCTAGCACACGGTTATTGGTCTTGTCGATGGCGATGATAGAGGGCTCATCGACGACAATTTTATCCTTATGAATGATCAGGGTATTTGCAGTACCCAAATCAATGGCTATATCACTAGAGAAAAAATCAAATAATCCCATTTTAATACTGATTGATTGGCTTCGAGTTGGAGTTTGGAGTTTAAGGTAGTGCCTAGGCACCGATTTTAAACGTGGGTCGGCAAAATTATTATCTTAAATCGACAAAACTCAGATAAAGCCCATTTTTTTGTTTGGTTAGCTTAAATGAATTATTTCATATCAGGTTCTGTAGTTTTTTAAGTTTTCCTCCTAGAAAATATTCTTTGTAATCTGGATTAGAGGCTCCTGCTTTGCAATTCGAAATTCTTTATATTACTTTTGCACCGTATTCGAAAGTTTCTGGAGGGGACAACAAGTCCCCTCTTTCATTATTCAATCACATGGCCGAACTTAGAAAAGTGATCACAGAGCTTGTAGCGAAGCATCTTCCGGATGAATCGCACTTTGTGGTGGACATCAAACTGGAGGAAATAGCAGGAAAAACCAAGGTTTTGATCCTTCTTGATGCAGATCAAGGGGTCACGATCGATGCCTGTGCCAGGCTAAGCCGGAAAGTTTCTGGAGAATTGGAAGAAAATGAAATGATCGAAGAAGCCTATGTGCTGGAAGTTTCTTCTCCCGGGGTGGATTTTCCACTCAGTAGTCTGAGACAGTATCAAAAAAACATCGGCCGGGAGCTCAAATTGACGCTCACGTCTGGAACAGATTTGATTGGAAAACTACTTGAACTCGATGAGGAGAAAGCAAAGCTGTTGGTAAAGAAAAAGGAAAAAGGTAAAAAAGCAACCGAAGAAGAGGTGCTTGTTCCTTTTGCGGAAATTAAGAAATCTATCGTACAAGTATCATTTAAATAACTCAAATGGATGCCAAAATCTTAATAGAATCTTTCGCAGAGTTTGCGAGATCTAAAAATGTGGATCGACCTACCATGATCCGTATTCTGGAAGATGTGTTCAGAGCCATGATCCGTAAAAAGTTTGAAACTGACGAAAACTTTGACGTCACGATCAATGCTGACAAAGGAGATCTTGAGATTTTCCGTATTCGGGAAATCGTAGACGACAACTCCGAAGATATTTGGGATTTTGACAAGATTAGTTTCACTGAAGCCCGGAAGATCGAGCCTGATTTTGAAATCGGAGAAGAAGTGTACGAAAAGATCGAATTGGAAGAGTTTGGCAGGAGAGCAGTCCAAATGGCCCGTCAGACATTGATCCAGCGAATCAAAGACTTAGAGAAAGATATTCTGTACAACAAGTACGAAGAGCAAGTCGGTGAGATAGTATCTGCCGAGGTATATCAAATCTTGGGACGTGAGATTTTGTTGATCGATGGAGATGGCAATGAATTGATCCTACCGAAAGGGGAACAAATCCCGAAAGACCGATTCAGAAAAGGAGATACCGTCAAAGCAATCGTACATCGGGTAGACATGAACAATGGCAATCCAAAGATTATCCTTTCAAGAACCTCTCCGGTATTCTTGGAGCGATTGTTTGAAAATGAAGTTCCGGAAGTATACGATGGCTTGATCACCATTGTAAAAATCGTCCGAGAGCCTGGAGAAAGAGCCAAAGTCGCTGTGGAATCTTACGACGACCGAATCGATCCTGTAGGCGCTTGTGTAGGAATGAAAGGATCCCGAATTCACGCAGTTGTGCGGGAATTGCAAAATGAGAACATTGATGTAATCAATTACACTGAAAATCTTGATCTCTACGTCACCCGAGCACTCAGCCCTGCCAAGGTATCCTCCATCACAGTGGATCAGGACAGGAAGCGAATTTCAGTGTTTCTTAAACCAGATCAAGTATCCCTTGCCATAGGAAAAGGCGGTTTCAATATCAAATTGGCAAGCCGATTGGTAGGATATGAGATCGATGTATTCCGTGAACTCAACGAATACGACGACGAAGACGTGGATTTGAGCGAATTCGTTGATGAGATCGACGGTTGGATTATAGATGAGTTGAAAAAGACCGGACTGGATACAGCAAAGAGCGTTTTGGCTTTGACCAAAGAGGATTTGACCAGACGGACAGAATTGGAGGAAGAGACAATCGATGAGATTTTCAGAATCCTCAGACAAGAATTTGAACAATAACACGGGGATTTCCCCAGATTACCTAATATTATATAGAATTTCGAAAAGCGGTTTTTGCTTATGTCAGAAGAGAAAATGATGCGTTTAGGCCAAATAGCTAGAAAACTCAACGTGGGTACGGCAACCATCGTGGAGTCAATGGCTAAAAAGGGCTTTGAGGTGGAGAACAATCCCAATTCCAAAATATCCATGGAACAAGTGGCTATGTTGGAGAAGGAGTTCAAATCCTCTGCCCTTGATAAAGAGGAAGCTTCCCACTTATCAATAGGAAAGCGTCACGAGCCTATTTCGCTCGAACCTGAAACACCAAAGCAGGAAAAAGCCCCCGAGCCAAGCCCTGCACCGGTTCATAAGGAAGAACCAAAACCTGCCGAAAGTACCCCTGTTCCTCCTGTTGCAGCAGCTCCAGCTCCACAGCCTGAGCCTGAAAAAGTAGCTCCTGAAGCTCCCAAGCTGGAAGGAATTAAAATTTTGGGAAAAATTGACCTGGACAAAAAACCAGCGTCTACACCTCAGCCAGCACCTGCACCCCGAGGTGAAAGACCCCAGGAGCAGCGCAAACCTAATCCGTATCAGCAGCAAAACCAGCCGCAGAATCGGCCAGACCAGCGTCCGGGACAACACCCTAAAGGCAATCAGCAGCAAAACAGACCTAATCCGCAAGGACCAAAACCTGTACAGCAAGCACCAAAGCCTGTCGCTCCTGCACCTCCTGTAGAAGCACCCAAAGCTCCTGTTGTTCAGCCTAAGGAAGAAGAAGCACCGGAACAATTGATCTCCGCAAAAGCCGATTCGCTCAAGGGATTGACAGTACTTGGCAAAATCGAATTGCCAGTAGACCGACCTAAGAAAAAAGGTGGACCTGTGGCATCTTCGGATGAAAGAAACCGGGATAAGAAACGACCTAGGAAACGAATCGATAAACCAGGAGCTCCTGGACAAGGAGGAGGTCAGGCCGGTGGGCCTAGACCTGCTCAAGACCAGCGTGGAGCGCCAAGACCTGCTAACCAAAGACCTGGCGGTGGCAACGCCCAACGCGGTGGATCTCCTCAACAACGGGTTCAAAAAGCAGAACCTACTCCTAAGGAAATTCAGGATCAGATCAAGCAGACGCTTGCCAGACTTCAGGGTACAAAACCTGGTTCCGGTAAATCAAAATCCAGAAGAGACAAGCGGGCCGATAGAGACCGAGAAGTCGAAGTAGAAGGAGAAGAAGCAAAAATCCTCAAAGTAACCGAGTTTATCTCAGCAAACGATTTGGCTTCGCTATTGGATGTGTCTGTCAATCAGATCATTTCCACCTGTATGTCATTGGGGATGTTTGTTTCGATCAATCAACGACTGGATGCAGAAGCGATTACGATTATCGCGGATGAGTTTGGCTATGATGTAGAATTCACCAAGTCTATCGAAGACGAAATGGTGGAAGAAACTCCGGACGAGGCAGAAGATTTGATAGAACGTGCACCGATTGTCACTATTATGGGTCACGTCGATCACGGTAAAACCTCCCTCTTGGATTATATCCGAATGGCCAAAGTCACTTCAGAAGAGGCCGGTGGGATTACCCAACATATCGGAGCGTATGATGTAATGACTCAGACAGGTCATAAAATTGCATTCCTTGATACTCCGGGTCACGAGGCCTTCACGGCGATGCGTGCCCGAGGTGCCAAAATCACTGACTTGGCCATCATTGTGATTGCAGCGGATGACAGCATCATGCCGCAGACCAAAGAAGCAATCAATCACGCCCAAATGGGAGGCGTTCCTATGATTTTTGCCATCAATAAAGTGGATAAGCCTAATGCAAATCCTGCAAAAATCAAAGAAGAACTTGCCAATCTAAACTTGCTAGTAGAAGAATGGGGAGGAAAATACCAATCTCAGGACATCTCTGCCAAAACGGGCTTCGGGATTGATGAGCTGTTGGAAAAAGTCCTGCTTGAGGCGGAAATCCTTGAGCTTAAAGCCAACCCAAATAAAAACGCTGTAGGTACGGTGGTAGAAGCTTCCTTGGATAAAGGACGTGGCTATGTCGCTACCATCATGGTACAGGCAGGTACATTGAGAATCGGAGATATCATGCTTGCCGGCCAACACTATGGCCGTGTGAAAGCGATGTTTGACCATAAAGGCAAAAAGCTTAAAGAGGCTGGACCTTCTACTCCAGTTCAGGTATTAGGCCTTAGTGGTGCACCTCAAGCAGGTGATACAATCAAAGTGTACGACACTGAGCGTGAAGCCAGAGAAATCGCCAACTCCAGAGAGCAGATTCAACGGGAGCAAAGCTTACGAACCAAGAAGCATATCACACTTGATGAAATCGGTCGTCGATTGGCAATCGGTAGCTTCAAGGAGCTCAACATCATCATCAAAGGTGACGTGGATGGATCGGTGGAAGCACTATCTGATTCCTTGCTGAAACTGTCTAAGGATGAAGTGAAAGTATCCATCATCCACAAGGGTGTGGGTCAAATATCCGAATCAGACGTATTGCTCGCCTCAGCTTCTGATGCAATCATCATCGGATTCCAGGTAAGACCTTCTTCCAATGCTAAGAAACTTGCCGAGCAGGAAGAAATCGAAATCCGACACTACTCCATCATCTACGATGCGATCAATCAGATCAAGGATGCAATCGAAGGAATGCTTGAGCCGGAATTCGAAGAAGTCATCACCGGTAATATCATCGTCCGGGAAGTCTTCAAAATTACGAAAGTCGGAACTGTCGCAGGTTCGTATGTGACTGACGGTTTTATCACCAGAAAGAACAAGATCCGCGTCATCAGAGGCGGTATTGTAATCCACGAAGGTGAGATCGATCAACTGAAGCGATTCAAAGATGATGTAGCTGAAGTGAAAGCAGGTTACGAATGTGGTATCTCTATCAAAAACTTCAACAACATCGAAATCGATGATACAATTGAAGGCTATGAAATGAAAGAGATCAAGCGCAAAAAGTAATTCTTAAGAATTTATAAGTAAAAAAGGAACGACATCAGTCGTTCCTTTTTATTTTTAAGCCATGCTGGCTGCTATTCAAGTTTTATTGCTGGGGGTTGCGCTTCTCTCATTTCTGAGTTTGGTCTTAGGATTGATCCGACCTGTATGGGTTTTGTGGTTTTTGGATCGGTTTAACAGGATAAAAGTGCTTCGGATTTATGGATTATTATTTTTTATTAGCTTTTTGGCGTGGTTTTTACTGAAGAATTTCATGCGTCTTTGAAATAAAATTTTATTGATTATAAAAAAGACAACCTTTTGTTTTGGCTTTGATAATTTTATGGAAGAAACTTCCTTTTTTCAGATTTTTAAATCAACTTTCAGGTCATTAGCAATAAACCACTTGAGAAAAGCCGTAGCCATAGCACTTTTGATTTGCTTTGCCATGTACCATTTTGGCTACTATGCGTTCTATTATTCCTACCAGTATACATTGGAAAGCAGCTGGAAAGATAAGATCTATGGAGACCAGCTTGGCAGCCTTGAAGAGCGGCTTTTGGAAATTCCACTCGCTGCGCCCTACATGTCCAATCAGGAGGAATTTCAGGCTACCAATACCCGATTTGAAAAGGATGGAAAGTATTTCCGTGCCATTAAACAACGGTATCAGAACGATACACTTCAAGTAGTATATGTTCCGGATACTGCACGTAAGGTGCTGGAATCTACAGTGAAAAGCTGGATATCTTTCCTGACGGAGGATGAACTGCCAGGAGATCAGAACGGTAAGATCCAGCTGAAGCTTTTTGCAAAAGATTACCTCGAGCCAGAAATATATCAGATTGAATTATTCGCTAATACCAGCGTAGACGATAAGATTGGGTTTATTTTTTCAGCTTACATGAGTCCGTATTTCACGCTAGACTCACCGCCTCCTCAGGTATCCTAATTTCTTTTTTTGCTGAGATATACGTACCCGGGACAATAGTTTCGATAGGGGTATGTGTACTCACTGCTCAGACCATTAATCCATTTGAATGGGATTTATGAATTTGAGCTATTCCCTTAATTCACTATCAATTTTATTCTTATGAACTTAAATACAAAGTTCCGGATCGGGCTATTTATGCTCTTTTTGGGACTTCCAATTCGCTCGTGGGCTCAATCTCCAATGGATGAACTCATGATGCCCACAAAGGAAATTTGTTTCCTGGGCAATTTTGAATACGGTCAATTTGATGAGTACTGGGAAGGGACTAACCTCCGAACCAATGCTACTATTGAAACGGTTCAGCGTAGAACTGCCATGCTGATGGCAGCCTATGGGATAACAAAAAAGCTAAATGTCTACTTGGGCTTACCCTACGTTTCCTCCAATTCCACCCGGCCAAACGGGGGGAAATTTGCCGGGACCTCAGGGATCCAGGATCTTTCCATTGGATTGAAATATGAACTTATCAAAAGACAATCCGATACGGGCGAATTTTCCGCCTTTGCTTCCCTAAATTTTTCAACCCCTGCTTCCAATTACCTTTCAGACTACCAGCCCTATTCTTTAGGCCTTGGCGCTCCTCAATTGGCATGGCGAGGAATCCTCAACTACAAATGGAAAAATGGAATTTATGTCAGAGGGGTTGGTGCATACATCTGGAAAGGATACACAGAAGCAGAGCGGGAATACTACTACAATGATGGAAGCTATTTTACACCGTGGATGGATGTGCCCAGTTCATGGAATCTCGATCTGATTCTTGGAAAATGGTTTTTTGAAAATAAACTCAGGGTAGAACTTGGCTACGGCTCACAATATTCCACCTCAGGGGATGATATCCGATTGTACAATGCTCCCCAACCCACCAATCAGGTAAATATGGGAAGAGCTAGCGCCTTTGCCCATTACTATTTTCAGAATATCAAAGGATTGGGGGTTTTGGCTTCATTCAATCAGATTGTTTCTGGTAAAAATGCTCCAAAGATGACCAGTTTCGGTCTGGGTGTAACCTATCAATTCAAGCTTTTCAACTGAAAAATACTTTCCGATGAATAAACGATTACTATATATAGCATCAGCCTTCCTTTTAAGTTTGGCTTCTTGCAACAAAGACCTTCAAACAGAACTGGCCTTCGACAATTATGAATTTGCCTCTTTAGATGAGAATGGTGGAAATTGGCAACCGATCTTGATTCCTGCGGGAGCCGCAATAGAGATTCCTGTTCCTACAGAAACAAGTTCTGCTGAATATCAAGCTGAACTGGCAGAAGTAAAAACTGCCATTCAAAATATGACCTCCTCCCAGCGGAAAAATCTGGAGAAATGGACCAATAATCCGGTGGTAAGGTGGAATGAAATCGCCCTAGAATTAATTGCGAAGTACAATTTGATTCCTGGTCCAAATCCGGACGGAAGCTACACACTCCCAAATCCGGCTAATCCTGAGGGACCTCCTGCTTTTCCCTTTGCACATCCCCCCTATGCTAGTAGGGCTTTAGCCTATTTGTCAGTGGCACAGTTTGACGGATTGGTTGCAGCTTGGCATCACAAATTTCAACATAACCGACCTGCTGCTTTTTTGGTGGACGCTAGTATTCCAAATGCCTATCCGATTCAAGACCTTCCCGCGTACCCATCGGATGGAGCAGTGATTGCCAGCAGTTCCAGAAGGATTCTCACCGCAATGTTTCCGCTGGAAGCAGATTATTTGGAGCAAAAAGAAAAAGAGCATTTGGAGAGCTTGTTCCTTTCCGGTGAATTTGTAAAAAGTGACTTGGATGCAGGGGCACAAATCGGTGTCGAAATCGCTACGCTAGCCCTGTCGAGAGCTGCAAATGACGGGATGAAAAATGCACAAACTTCCAAGGCAGTGTCTGATTCGATTGCCAATGCTGCATTTGAACGATTTGGCTGGAAATGGGTAAATCTGGAGTCCCCACAACGACCTGTCGGATTGACCCCCTTGTTTGGGAAAGTGAAACTATGGAATGTCCCTAATGTAGAAGCTACTCGTCCGATAGCACCTCCAACTCCTGGCTCGGCGGAATATGATGCAGATGTCAAACTATTGCAAGACTATGCGAAAAACAGAACCGTAGAGCGAAGACGGATTGCCAATTTCTGGCAGGACGGACTGGGCACCTACACTCCTCCGGGACATTGGAATGACTTTGCCAATCGCTTTATAATCAAATACAAATTAAATACCCTGAGATCCGCCAGAACTCTAGCCTACATGAATATGGCCATCATGGACGGAGGAATCAGTTGCTGGGATGCCAAATACTATTACCATTATCCTAGACCCATTCAATTGATAGAGGGTTTTGAGACTATCGCGGGTACCCCAAATTTTCCCGCCTATACCTCGGGCCATTCGGTGTTTTCTGCAGCTGGAGCTGAGGTGTTGGCTTATGTATTTCCTCAGGAGGCTGAATTGGTAAGGGAATGGGCAGAAGAAGCGGCGATCTCCAGAGTTTATGGGGGAATCCATTGGAGTTTTGATGCCATTATTGGCACCCAACAGGGCAGAAATGTAGCCCAATACACAATCAATCGCGCTAAAGCGGATGGTTCTGACAATTAATAAATTATCAAGAACGCGAAATCATGAAAAAATTCATATCCCTACTTACCCTTTTATTAGTGACAGCAAGTCTGGATAATGACTCGCTTGCACAAGGTTGTGTGGCAATTAGGCAATTTTCTGGAATCGGAAATTCAGTCGGACAAGGCAATCTTCTACAAAAAGGAGAATGGAATATCAGCGCCAATTACCGACAGTTCAAGTCCTTTAGACATTTTCGGGGCTCACATGAAGAGCCTGAACGATTAGAAAATGAAACTGAGGTAATCAACTGGTCCTATGGATTGGATTTAAACATTTCCTATTCCTTCTCGGATCGTTTGTATGGATTAATCTCCTTGCCGTTTGCCTACAATGAGCGCTCATCACTGTACGAACATGGCAGGACAGAAAGACACATCACCTATTCGGGTGGTTTTTCGGATATGAGAATCGGTGCCGGATATTGGCTATTATCTGGAGAGAAGGCACAAAAAGGCAATTTGGCTTTTGGCCTGGGAGTAAAATTACCGACCGGTGACTATGCTGCTACCAGCACTTTCTATAATGTCGGGCCAAACGGGGAGCCCGAAGTTCGACCTGTGGATCAGTCTATCCAGTTGGGAGATGGCGGGGTAGGACTGGTGCTCGATGCCCAAGGCATCCGAAGTGTCGGAAAGAGTACCTTTCTGTATTACAGTGGGTTCTATATGTTTAATCCTAAGAATACCAACGGGACTGAAACCAACCGAAGTCGTGAAAATGAAGCCATCATGAGTGTAGCGGACCAGTTTGGTTTTAGAGCCGGGGTGTTTCAAAATATCCCGAAAATTCACGGGCTTGGCGTTTTGTTAGGAGGGAGAGCAGAGGGAGTGCCTGTCCGGGATATTATTGGGAATAGTGAAGGATTTCGTAGGCCTGGGTATGTCATTTCAATAGAGCCGGGAGTCAGTTACATGATTGGTTCAATGACTGCCACAGTTAATGTGCCGGTGCCTTTATATCGAAACAGAACCCAAAGTCTGACAGATATTGAAAATACAACCCCAGACAGGGAAGTTCATGGCGACGCTGCTTTTGCAGATTACTTGATCAATGTTTCATTGGCTTGGAGAATTCCCAAAAAAGCTCCAGCAGTCTTTAATTCTCTTTGATCCCAACAAGCCCAATGGCAATGCTGCCACTGGGCTTGTTTTTTTATCTACAAGGTGTCGTCAGACTAGTCTTTCAAAACACTGATTTACCAGAAGATATATCCAGTATTTACTCTAAATGAGATAATTCGACCATGAAAGTCCTCTTCTACTTGGGTTTGGTTCTTTTAGTCCTCTTCGAATTTCTGAAGGTTTATTTCATTATGCCTATGCCGGGAAGCCAGCAATGGAATTCCATCGACTTCGCCTACTTCCTGCACGAATTCCGATGGGTTTTTCGGATTGTTTCATTACTGATGATTGTTGTTAGTTTGGCGCCAGCATTTTCTACTTCAAATAAATGGCTTCCAGCTTTAGGTATGATTACAGCAGTGGCCATAGCAGGAGTCTTTAATTTCAAACTGGCTGCTGATGCAATGTTTCAGGAACCTAAAGCGCTCAGTTTTCTTTCCAGGGACACCTTTGAGGAGAGTGACAGTACTTTGGTAGTCGCCATCGAAAATGGGGGAGAAGCCAAGGCCTACCCAATTCGCTATATTGTCTATCACCATCAAGTACGGGATTCCTTGGGTGGAGATCCAGTGATGGTGACCTATTGCTCAGTTTGCAGGACTGGCCGGGTATTCTCTCCGGTTGTGGATGGGAAAGTCAATGCATTCAGACTGGTGGGTATGGATCATTTTAATGCCATGTTTGAGGATTCAGAAACTGGCAGTTGGTGGCAACAGGCTACCGGAGAAGCAATTACCGGAGATGTAAAGGGTAAAAAACTAGCAGAAATTGAGTCCATCCAATTGACTGCTGGAGCTTTTTTTAAAGCCTATCCCGAGGGAAAAATCATGGCTCCGGATCCCCATTTTCTTTCGAAATATGATTCATTGGGGAAATTTGAAAAAGGAAAAAGCGAAAGCCAGCTTACTGGGACAGATCCCTTCTCGTGGAAGAATAAGTCGTGGGTAGTAGGAGTGGACTTGGCTGGCGGAGCGAAAGCCTACGATTGGAACAAGCTAAAAGAACAAGGGTCCATTCGAGATCAAGTTGCAGATCAGGAGATTGTAATTCTATTAAATCAGGATACCCAAAGCTTTGTGGTGTTTGAAATCCCGTCGGACACCAAGTCGTATCGTTGGACAGGAGACACCCTCTATCTGGATGCATCCCCCTATACTTTCACCGGAAAATCACTGGACCCATCCCAGACCGATCTTAAGCGTCTCAAAGCCTATCAGGAATTCTGGCACAGTTGGAGAACATTCCGGCCAGAAACCGACAGCCTTTAATAGACCAATCAACTTAGGCTTTTACAGGCGCATTGGCCTCATTTTTCAGACTTTGAAAGGCTAAGAAAATCAACGAAATCGCCAACACAAAAAGCAGGGCTGCAATGACTGCGAGCACATAACCTTTTTCATGAAAATTCTTCCAAGCAAACAGGCCCAACGATGCCAGTGTCACTGTAAACATGAAAAACATCGGAATCATCACGAAAGTGGCGGGTATTTTCTTACGAATCAGCCATACAGCAATCGTCAACAAGGCTAATGCTGCCAGAAGCTGATTGGCTGATCCGAAGATCGGCCAAAGTGTACTGAATTCACCGGAAGCCAAAAGCAGAATCGAAAGGACAACCACTACGCCTGTAGATAAGTATCGATTCGTGGCAAGGACTTTGGCCGCAGGCTGTGGCATATCCTCAAAATATTCCTGCAAAGTAAATCTGGCAAGTCGGGTACATGTATCCAAAGTAGTCAAAGCAAATGCGGAAACGGTTAAGGCCACAAAGCCGATAGCAAATGATTCAGAAATGCCAAGTGTGGAAATCATTCCTCCAATACCATTAGAAAAAAGTGCCACGGGTCCTTCGGTTCCCAGCCTTCCAGCGTATTCCTCCCGAGTAAGCACAGCTACTGCACCTACGGAGATAATGGCCAAAAATGATTCGATCAGCATACCCCCAAACCCCACCACTTTGGCATCACTGACTTTATCCAGTTGCTTCGAGGTAGTGCCTGATGCCACAAGCGAATGAAATCCGGAAATGGCGCCGCAGGCGATAGTGACAAACAAAACAGGAAACATATAGCCCAGATTTTCACTAGAGGTCTGGATCTGAGAACTCATCTCTATTTGGGGATTGGCAATGAAAACCCCCACCACTGCCGCGATCATCATTCCATAGAGCAGGTAGCTATTCAGGTAATCACGGGGCTGAAGCAGCAAGCTGACAGGTGTGACAGAGGCCAGAAATGCATAACCCAATAACGCCAGGATCCAAAAATTGTAATCCATGACAAATGGAAGCTGAGTACCTAAATAGACGAAATAGTACATCAAAACTACACCTACGATTGTGAGCAGGACAAAGGCAAGTTTGCTCGAACCTACCAATCTGTTGACAAAGCCAAATGCCACCGCTAATAGGATAAATAGAATGGAGGCAGATGCTACACCTGGATTAGCAATGAAGGTTTTAGCGATGATATCTGAAAATACCCCGATGACGAGAATCAATGTGGAAAAGCTGAAAATCACAAAAAGTTGCTTTCCTTTTGGTCCAATTTGATTTCGGATGATGACTCCGATTGATTTTCCATCAGTTCTCAAAGAGGCAGCCATACTGCCCAAATCATGCACTGCACCAAAAAAGATTCCCCCGACTAAAATCCAGATCACCGCTGGGATCCACCCGAAAGTCACCGCAATGATTGGCCCCACAATGGGACCAGCACCAGCAATGGAAGCAAAGTGATGTCCAAGTACTACTATTGGTTTGCTGGGTTCATAGTCGACACCATCACGCAGTAAATGGGAAGGGGCTTTTTTGGAGTCGTCCAGACCAAATTTTTTATATACAAAGTTTCCGTAAAATCGGTAGGCAGCAAAAAGTACAAGAGCGGATATCAGGAGCAGAAGAGCAAGACTCATAGGTTACAGGGCAAATGGTGGGCTGAAAGTAATCAGAAATTGAAATTCGGAATCTTTTCAATAAAAAGTACAGCAGTTCACGGATTTTTAAGCTAAGCAGAAAAACTAAATAAATGGAATTCAATCTATTTGATAGCGAAGCGTGCTACTTTTGCAGGGACCAATGGAAATAAAAGAATTCAAATATTCCGCCAATTTTTGCGAAGAAAATATCTGGCACTTGTGCAAAAATCCGGCTTTGGCTGATTTTTCTAAAAAAGTGCTTATTGTATCGAATAGCCGGAGTTATTGCCCTTTTAGATTTCAGAAATCGATCAATAATTACGAGACTGTCTGGTGGAATTACCATGTGATTTTATTGGCCTCAAAATCCGGATCAACTTTGGTTTATGATTTTGATTCTACCTTGCCTGTCCCCGTCTCGGGCTTGGAATACATGCGTCTGACCTTTGGTGAAACTTTAAATTTTTCTGAGGATCTATTGCCTTGCTTCAAGGCTTTGGATGCCAGCGATTACTTGAATTCCTTCGTTTCAGACAGAAGTCACATGAGAGATAAGGATGGAAATTGGCTTTCTCCTCCCCCTCACTGGCCAAGCATCGGTCAAAATGGAGATCTTCCATTACCGGCATTAATGGATTTTTCTCAATCCAGCAGAGAGCGAATTTACAGCCTCGAGGAAA
This sequence comes from Algoriphagus litoralis, assembly GCF_003259255.1. Classification (GTDB taxonomy): domain Bacteria; phylum Bacteroidota; class Bacteroidia; order Cytophagales; family Cyclobacteriaceae; genus Algoriphagus; species Algoriphagus litoralis. The sequence goes on along the minus strand of NZ_QGOL01000008.1, from coordinate 325,513 downwards.
TGATTGCCTTGGTAACCTTGCTCAGTACTCGAGATTGATTTTATAGCTGAAAATCAACTAATTGGCTTTAATTAGAGTCTAACTTTTCCTGCTTTGACACCCTAGTTTGGGGATCAAATTGTACGTATGTTTTAAAAAGTAATAATTGAACAGAGACCGGGTAAGGTTTTATTTAATGGATAATCGGCCTAAATTTGCGTCCTTTGACTTGTCAAAAACTTGATTTAACAATTCTCTATGGCTTGGTTTAAAAGAACTGACAAAGGCATCAAAACCTCTACTGCAGAAAAGAAAGATGCTCCCGATGGACTTTGGTTTAAAACACCAAATGGAAATATCATTCACACTAGGGAGCTGAAAAACAATGCTTTCGTCTGTCCTGATGATGATTTTCATGTGAAAATCGGATCCAAGGAATATTTTGAGATCCTTTTTGACGGGAATAAATTCACTGAACTGGATGCTAAAATGACCTCCGGAGATCCTTTGAATTTTACCGATACCAAACCTTACTCTTCCAGAATAGACGCTACAATCAAAAAAACCGAACTCAATGACGCAGTTCGTACCGCCCATGGCAAAATGAATGGCCTAGAGATCGTCGTCGCTTGTATGGATTTCAATTTCATAGGTGGATCTATGGGTTCGGTGGTCGGAGAGAAGATAGCCAGAGCAATCGATCACTCGCTGAAACACAAAGTACCTTTTCTGATGATTTCCAAATCAGGAGGTGCCAGAATGATGGAAGCCGGATTTTCCCTGATGCAGATGGCAAAAACATCTGCCAAACTCGCGCTCTTGGATCAGGCCGCCATTCCTTATATTTCCCTTATGACCGATCCTACTACAGGAGGTGTGACTGCTTCCTATGCCATGTTGGGTGATTTTAATATCGCCGAACCTGAGGCTTTGATCGGATTCGCTGGGCCAAGAGTGATTAGAGAGACTATCGGTAAGGATCTTCCCAAAGGTTTCCAAAGCTCAGAGTTTGTGTTGGAACACGGATTTCTTGATTTCATCATCGATAGACGGCAGTTGAAAACACGATTGACCACTTTGCTAAACCTCCTGAACAATTAATCAGTTATCACAACAAAATACCTCTGGAATCAAGCCAAATTTGAATGCCTAGTTGGCCTGTTTTCTGGATTAATAAATATATTTGTGCACCCAATAGGGGTTCAATCCATACGAATAAGTAAAACCAAGATTTCATGGGTTCTGTAATTATTACTTCCATTGTAGCATTTACGATAATTATTTTGCTACTGGTATTTATCCTCCTGTTTGCTCAGTCTAAGCTGGTGAATTCTGGAGATGTGAAGATTGTCATCAATGGAGATGAGAGTAATCCAATTGTAGCCTCAGCGGGCACAAGTTTACTTTCGACATTAGGCGGTCAGAAGATTTTTCTTCCTTCAGCCTGCGGTGGCGGAGGTACATGCGCCATGTGTAAGTGTGTGGTAGAAGATGGTGGAGGTGATGTTTTGCCTACAGAGGTTGGACACTTAAGCCGTGCCGAACAGCAAGGTAACGTCAGACTTGCATGCCAAGTGAAGGTGAAGCAGGACATGAAAATCCGAGTTCCTGAAGAAATTTTTGGAATTAAAAAGTGGGATTGCGAGGTAGTTTCCAACTACAACGTTTCTACTTTTATCAAAGAATTCAAGGTGAAATTGCCAGAAGGTGAAACACTTCATTTCGAATCCGGAGGATACATTCAGGTAGACGTTCCTGCAATCACAGTCAACTTCAAGGATATGGACATCACTCCGCATCCTGAGCTGGGTCACCCTGCAGACGTTTATAAAAGCGATTGGGACAAGTTTGGACTTTGGAGCTTGGTCATGAAAAATGACGAGCCGCTATTCAGAGCATATTCCATGGCTAACCACCCTGCAGAAGGAAACATCGTCATGTTGACTATCCGTATAGCTACTCCACCTTGGGATCGTGCAAATAACCGCTGGATGGATGTAAATCCTGGAGTCTGCTCCTCATACGTGTTTGGAAGAAAGCCAGGTGATGTCGTAACGATTTCTGGGCCTTATGGTGAATTCCACATTAATCCTACCGAGAGAGAGATGATCTACATCGGTGGTGGTGCAGGCATGGCTCCCTTGAGATCCCATATTTTCCACTTGTTCCACACGGAGAAGACACATCGCAAAGTTTCCTATTGGTATGGTGGTCGTTCTAAGAAAGAGTTGTTCTACGTACCTCACTTCAGAGATATTGAAAAGGACTTCCCTAACTTTAAGTTTTACATCGGTTTATCTGAACCTCTTCCAGAAGATAATTGGAATGTGAAGAAGTCTTTGGATGACGAAGGTGATGGTTACGTTGGATTTATCCATCAGGTATTGTTTGATAATTATCTGAAGAATCACCCTGAGCCAGATGAAATTGAATACTACCTCTGCGGACCTCCATTGATGAATGCTGCAGTACTGAAGCTTCTTGATGATTTGGGTATACCAAAAGAAAATATCCGATTTGATGATTTCGGAGGTTAATAGTTAAAAAAGATCCCGCTTCGGCGGGATTTTTTAGTTTAGTGCCTTTTTTGATTATTTTTAAGTTCAATTCCGGCCCCATGAATTGGATCTATACTCAAGCATCACAAACGGGGATGACTAGAGGCCTAGCGAGAGTCTACCTGTTTGGCGACGGGGAAATGAGGTCCACCAAATGCAAAATAAAAATCCATGAATATTCATTCCCTTTTTGAACCTGTAGCAGACTTTCTACTAGAAAAAAAATATCCTGATAACTCATTTTTCCATCAAATACATGTCCATGGTGAGAATTTCCCAGACCTAAAAGGAATTCAGATTGCACTCGTAGGAATCAAGGAAACTCGTGGCGCCAAGCAATCCGAAAGTATCGAAAGAGGAAGTTCAGAGATCCGGGAAAAGCTATATTCATTGAAGAAGAGTCTTGTGCCCTATCGGATTGCTGACTTGGGAGACTTGATATCCGGTGCGACATTGAATGATACGTACCAGCATATCCGGCAGGTAGGCGATGCGCTGATGAAGCAGCAGATTTTGCCGGTGTTCTTTGGTGGATCCCACGATCTGGACTACGGTCAGTATTTGTCTTATCAAAAAATGAAAAAACTGGTCAGTTTGGTCACTATTGATGCCAAGGTGGACATGGAGGAATCAGGGCCAGAGGATGACCGACATACCCAAGAGATTGTTCTCCACCAGCCGAATTTCCTTTTCTCGTATACTCATCTCGCCTATCAGAGTTTTTTGGTGGATCCTACATTGATCAATGTCATGGAGAAACTTTACTTTGACCATGTAAGACTGGGACAGGTTCGCGATAATTTTAAGGAAATAGAGCCGCTGATCCGTGACGCGGACTTGTTGAGTTTTGATCTTTGTGCCATACAGTCTGCGGATGCACCCGGTGCTGTGGATGCCCAGCCTTTTGGCTTGACGGCAGAGGAGGCTTGTCAGATTTTTTGGTTTGCCGGCATGAATGAGAAGCTGAGTTCGATCGGACTTTATGGCTATGATCCGTATTATGATGATGCCAATAACAAATCTGCAAAAGTAGCCGCAGTGATGATCTGGTATTTCATCGAAGGATTTTACTCTAGAAAGGACAGCCTTTCCTTCAAGAGCGCGGATTACATTAAATACACTGTATCTCTGGACACCAAGCCAAATACACTTGTTTTCTACAAGAGTAAAAGAAGTGGCAAGTGGTGGATGGAAATCCCCCAAAATGAGACAGAACGATTTGACCGGGTGAGCACGGTTCCATGCAGCTATTCCGATTATCAGCTCGCGCAAAAAGGCGAGATTCCCGAACGTTGGATCAATGCCCAGATCAAATTGTATTGATGAAGACTTATACCAGGCAACAACTTGCTTTGAGAAATGGGCAGGACAAGCCTGAAATTTGGGTGGCGTATAAAGGGTTGATTTACGATGTGAGCAGTTCAAGACTTTGGAAAAAAGGGATGCACTATGAGCATTGGGCAGGGCAGGATTTGACCAATGAACTGGCCGATGCTCCTCACACCGAAAAAGTATTTGAAAAGTTTCAGGCCATTGGCCAACTTACCTAATATGATATTAATTGCAGATAGTGGTTCCAGTAAGACGGACTGGAGAGTAATTCACAAAGATGGGAAGATCAGTCAGCATCGCGGCGTAGGTTTCAATCCCTATTACATGACTTCTGAAGAGATGGCGATTCAGATGCGCCATGATTTTCTAATCAATTTGGAATCCGAGATAGAGGAAATTTACTTTTATGGTGCGGGCTGTTCTGCGCCGGATCGTAAGGCGGAGGTATCATCCGCCTTAGGTACAATTTTTCATCAGGCTTCGATTCACGTCGATCATGATCTAGCTGCAGCTGCTCATGCTACCTGTGGCCATCATGCAGGTATCGCTTGTATTCTTGGTACTGGGTCCAACAGTTGCGATTACGATGGCAAAGACATCATAGCCACCCGGCCTGCTGCAGGCTACATCTTAGGGGATGAGGGAGGTGGATGCTACGTGGGTAGGCAATTTCTGGTAGATTTTATCCATGACGAAATGCCAGAACACATCCGCAAAGCGGCCATTGATCGCTTCCACATCACTCAGAACATCATCCAGGATCATGTTTATAGGCAACCCTTTCCCAGTCGATATATGGCGAGCTTTTGTCGATTTATCACTGAAAACAAGGCGGATCCCTATTGCTATGGGCTTTACTACAAATCCTTCATGGATTTTTTTAAGAAGCATATTTTCAAATATTCCGACTATCAAAACAAGCCAGCAAATTTTGTTGGGTCTATCGCCTACTACAACAGTGATATCCTAAGAAAAGCTGCTGCGGACGTTGGAATTCAGGTCAATATTATCATCGAGAGTCCGATTGCAGGGTTGACATTGTACCATCAAGAATTACTTTAAACCTTAAATTGAGCTGGAAAAAGGTCTGAAACTAACCCGAATACCAGCCAAGCCTGATTTTGTAAGCCAATAAACAGGAGGCTTTTTAAAAAAAAAGATACCTATGAAAACCACCGAAAGCAGTTCCAATTATGAAAATCTGGATCAAATGGACAGCATCGAGCTTCTTCAGCATATCAATGCCGAAGACCACAAAGTAGCTCCTGCTGTCAAAGCAAAAATTGAAGTGATTGCTGCATTGGTTGACCAGATAGTCCCTCGAATGAGAGAGGGAGGGCGATTGTTTTACATTGGTGCTGGGACAAGCGGAAGGCTGGGGATTCTGGATGCATCCGAATGTCCACCTACCTACGGAGTGCCTCATGATTGGGTGATCGGTTTGATAGCCGGTGGCGATGCTGCCATCCGAAAGGCCGTAGAAAATGCGGAGGATGATCCGGAGATGGCCTGGAAAGACATTCAGGAATATGGGTTCTCGGCGCTAGATACAGTGATCGGAATCGCAGCCTCTGGCTCCACCCCCTATGTCATCGGAGGTGTAAAGACTGCCCGGCAAAAAGGATTACTTACCGCCTGCATCACCTGCAATGCTGATTCGCTTTTGGCGAGGGAGGTGGAATATCCTATTGAGGTGATCGTTGGACCTGAGTTTGTCACTGGAAGTACACGCATGAAATCAGGCACTGCTCAGAAGTTGGTGCTCAATATGATCTCTACCGCTGTGATGATCCGGCTGGGCAGAGTGAAAGGAAATAAAATGGTCGATATGCAGCTGTCCAATGCCAAACTCGTAGATCGGGGAACAAAGATGATAATGGAAGCAACAGGCTTGGACTATCAGTCTGCGAATGATTTATTGATTTCTGAGGGTTCTGTCCGAAATGCAACAGAATTTTATTACAAAAACAAGGGTCAATTGTAGTGAATAGTTGGAAAGGATGCTGATTATAAATGCTTTTAGCGTATCTTTGCAGCCCAAATAAGCGTTTGAAATCCAGCTGCTTATTCTTCACCACAAACTACAGCAGTGATGCTGCATACTATGAAAAAAAACAATTCAAGAAAGCCGTTTTTTAACGACGACCGCAACGATTCTTCCAAATCATCCGGAAAATCTGATTTTTCAGCAGGCGGATCCCGCTTTGACAAAGGAGAAGGAAAATTCTCTTCCAAAGGCAAATCTTTTGGAAAAAAGGATGATTCCTTTGGCAAATCTTCCTTTGGTAAAAAAGACGATTCATTTAGCAAACCCTCGTATAGTAAGCGTGATGACTCTAAGTCTACCTACGGTAAAAAGGACGATTCCTACGGAAAGAAATCTTTTGGCAGTAAGCCAGATTACAGGTCAGATTCAAAGCCATCGTATGGCGACAAGCCAAAGGGAAGGTTCTTTAATTCTGATGAAAAGGGCAATGAGAAATCAGGGTTTGGAAAATCCAGCTCTGGAGATTTTGACCGAAAGCCATATTCAGAGAAGCGATTTGACAAAGGCGAGGGCTTCAAAAAGAAATTTGACAAAAGAGAAGGATCAGATTTCCCCAAGAAGTCTTTTGGAGACAAGCCGGACAATTTCAAAAAACCAGGATTTGGACCAAAGAAGTTTGAAAAGCGCGAAGGTTCGGACATACCAAAGAAAACATACGGAGACAAGCTAGACCGCTATCCAAAGCGGGATTCTGAAGAGCGAAAATTTGGGAATGAATCAGCTCCACGAGTGGAGAAGCCCTTCTTCAAAAAAGATTTTTCCGAGGACCAGACTCCAAAGGAACACACTGAGCGTCTAGTCTACAAGGGTAGAGGACGGGATCAAAAACCTGTGTTTGCTCCCGAGCAACCTAAGTTTAACGAAGAGAAGCCAGCTGAAAAGCGGGGTTTTGGAAAAAATAGACCCAATCGTCAGCCTCTGGATATCGAGCGACCTGATTATAACTTTGATGCACTTCCTGCGCGAAAGGTAAAAGGTAAAGAAGATTCCGACTCGCTCAGGCTTAACAAATACATTTCAAATTCGGGTATCTGTGGAAGAAGAGAAGCGGATGATTTGATAGCTAGAGGACTGATCACTGTAAATGGGCAAGTGATTACCGAGATGGGATATAAAGTCAAAAAATCTGACCGCGTGATCTATCAGGGTAAGAAAATCAATCCTGAGAAGCCTGTCTATGTCCTTTTGAATAAGCCTAAAGATTTCATCACAACCACCGATGATCCCATGGAGCGTAAGACGGTGATGAATCTGGTAGGTAATGCCTGTGAGGAGCGAATCTTCCCAGTAGGTAGACTGGATCGGAATACGACTGGACTCCTACTTTTTACCAATGATGGTGAATTGACCGCTAAGCTATCTCACCCATCCAATGAGGTCAAAAAGATCTATCAAGTGACTATCGATAAGCCATTGACTCATAACCATGAGATCGAAATCCGTGAAGGATTGACTTTGGAAGATGGTGATGTGAAAGTTGATGATATGCAAGTATTATCGCTAGACAGAACGATAATCGGTCTGGAAATCCACGTCGGTAGAAATCGGATCGTAAGAAGACTATTTGCACACTTAGGATATGAAGTCACTGCGCTGGATCGTGTGATGTATGCTGGATTGGATAAAAAAGACCTAAAGCGAGGACACTATCGGTTTCTTACTGAGCAGGAAGTGATTCGACTCAAGTACTTTACCTAATAAACTTAAAAAGGCTCCAAATTGGAGCCTTTTTTATGTGAATGCTTTCAACTGTTGCAATAATTCTCTTTTGGTAATCATCCCGCCTTTTCTCCAGAGAATTTTTCCTCGCTTGAATAAAATGTAATGCGGAATAGATCGGACGGCAAACTGCTGGGAAAGCTGGGGATGCTTGTCCACATTGAGCTTGAGCAGTTTGATCTTTCCATCCAGTTCAGCCAAAACCTCCTCCAAAACCGGATTCATGGTTTGGCAAGGTCCGCACCAGTCTGCGTAGAAATCAACCAAAACCGCATCCTGACTTTTGGAAATGATATCTTTTGGGTTCTTCTTGGGCATGGTTAAAATGATAATGGTGAAAAGTTAAAGGATAAGAAAGAAAATAAAGAACTAACCATGAATTCAATACCCTTCTACGAAGAAAAGGCTGCCCTTGTAGAAAGGCAGCCTTTAAAATTCGATAAAATTTCTGGAATTAGTTTCCGCTAGGAGCAGCTCCTGCAGGTCGAGTTGGCATGGTTAAGCCAAGCTTAGCGACTACCAATTCAGTGAATTTGTCTTCTTCTTTGGTGTAAAGCAAAACTGGGGATTGTCCAGCTGTCTCTGCGAAGATGTGCGTGTAGTTATTTTCAGCAGCTACGGCATTGATCGCATTGATCACTTTGGTCTGAACTGGCTCAAGCAATTCACCCAATTTACGCTGATAGGAAACCTGTGCATCCTGCTCATATTTCTGAAGATCATTTTGAAGTTTTGTCAATTCTGCTTCTTTGGCAGCTCTAGCTTCTTCAGTCATAGTCGGAGCAGCTTGCTGGTAGGCCTGTACCTGTCTCTGGAAGTCTGCAGCCTTGGTTTGGATGTTGGTTTGCAGTTGAGTCTGGTAATCTTGAATATCAGCTCCGATTTGCTCCATTTCTGGCATCAGATCCATGATAAACTCGACGCTCGTGTAGCCGATTTTCACTTCTTGGGCTTGAGCTGTAAATCCTAGGAATAGCAATGCCACTGCGGATAGGATAACTTTTACTTTCATATTCATAAAATTTGTTTTTGAATGGTACTTTGGAATCTTGCAGTATCTAGATATTTCGAAGAGTGATATTCGGAGACCTGCTCGATTTCATCTGTTTATTAGTTGTTTTTTTGTGGTCAGATGAAATGCCCTAACTATTCATGCCCTTTTTGAGAAGGCTTTATCATGAGCATTTCATCATTTGTTGTTTGTATTTAATTGTTGTCTTCAATTCCCAATTCTTCCAGGACAAACTCAGAGTAGTCATGTCTTGGATCTGTATAGATGATGGCTGATGGACCAGCTGCCTTGTCAAATAAGAAACCTAGATTATTTCTTCTTGACACCCGCTCAATAGCTTCGTAGATCTTGGACTGTAAGGGTTGGAGCAGTTCTGCCTGCTTTTGATAATACATTCCGTCGATACCAAAGATGCGGCTGTTGAATTCCTGCGAAGCTTTTTGCTTTGCCTTGATTTCATTCAGCCGTTGCTGGTACATCTCTTCTGTCAATAAAACCTCCTCGGCCTTTAGCTGAGTAGTAAGTTCTTTAATTTCTTGATCCAATCTTTGTGCCTCTTTCTTCCAATCATTTCCCAATTGGTCCAGCTGCTCTTGGATTACTTTATAGTCCGGATGCTTGTTCAGTATGTATTCTGAATCAATATATCCGATCTTTTGAGCTGTTAATGAGCCACCTTGGATCAGAAAGAGCAGCAAAAGTACAATTTTCAGCGATTTATTCATGTCTCGGTTCAGATTTCACTTGGCTTAATTCGGGAAAAACTAGGCATTAATTTTTGCATAAATTAACTAAACGAACATCTGAATTCAAGATTATCTGAATTGCTGACCAATTGTAAAGTGGAATTGTGGTCCGCTTCGCTGCAATGACCCTGGGATCGGATCAAATCCATATCCCCAATCCACTCCCAATAGACCAAAGGCAGGCATGAAGATACGAGCTCCGAATCCAGCCGACTTCTTGAGGTCATAGGGATTGAAATCCTTGTACGAGCCCCAATTGTTTCCTGCCTCGGCAAATGCCAAAAGGAAGATTGTAGCAGAAGGATTAGGGGAAACCAAGAATCGCACTTCCGTAACAAATTTATTGTACACGACTCCTCCGTAAGGATCAGGATTGTCAGAACCTCTTGTCTCTCTACCTGGTGTGATCGATTGATTTTCGTACCCTCTTAGGCCTATGATTTCTTGCCCAAGGGCAAAGTTATTGAAGGTCATCCCATCACCACCCATTACGAAACGCTCAAGTGGAATAATCCCGATCTTATTTCCATAGGAACCTAAAAAGCCCATGTGCGCTCGAGCACTTGCTACCCATTTGCTAGACCCGAGAATTGGGGTATAGAAAGAAGCATCGAACATCCACTTGTGGTATTCCAGCCACTGGTATTTATCCTGGTCATCAGATTCTGAAGAAATGTCTTTGTTCAATGATGCATAAGGTGGAGTGAATTCTGCGGATAGCATGATATTCGATCCCAGTCTTGGATAGATGGTATTGTCTACGTTGTTTCTGGCGACGGTAGTATTCCAGGTGATACTTTTTGAGTTCCCAGTTGGATAACTCAGACCGAATGAAGTACCGAATTCATCGAATTCATAGTTTTGGAACTGCAGGGAATTACTGATGCTGAAGTAATCATCAGGCCAAGTCACTCGCTTGGCCAAGCCAAGTGTGACACCCGTGATTTTGAAGAAGCCCAATTCATTTCCCAGATTATTCTGATTGAAGAAGTCTACCTGACGCTGTACGGAATGGTTGAAAGAGAAACTCAATGCATTTGGCTTTCTTCCCCCAAACCAAGGCTCAGTTAGTGAGATTGAATAATTCTGGAAAGTTCTTCCGTTAGCCTGAACCCGCAGGGATAGCTTCTGACCATCACCTACAGGGAGTGGATCCCATTTACTAAAGTCACCAATATTTTTGACTGAGAAATTATTGAATACCAGACCGACAGTACCTACGAAACCGTAGAAACCTCCCCAACCTCCGGATAGCTCAATTTGGTCATTTGGCCGCTCTTCGAGTTCGAAGGTAATGTCTACTGTAGCAGCTTCAAAGTTGGGTCTGAGATCCGGGTTGATCTTCTCTGGATCAAAATAGCCCAAAGTGGAAAGTTCTCGAATGGTACGTACCAAGGCACTTCTGTTGAACTTTTGACCCGGGAGAATTCGGATTTCCCGCATCACCACATGGTCAGAGGTCCTTTCGTTGCCTTTGATATTGACACTGTTTACCGTGACTTGAGGGCCTTCGAATATCCGCATCTCCAGATCGATAGAATCCCCAACCACGTTTACTTCTACAGGATCGATGGAGAAAAACAAATAGCCATTATCCTGGTAAAGAGAACTGACATCATCTCCTTTTTGTGGATCGTAGTTGAGTCTCTTGTCCAGTTTTTCTTTGTCATAGACGTCACCTTTTTGAATCCCGAGCTTAGCCATTAGCACTGTGCTTGGATGGATGTAATTGCCTGTAAAGGTGATGTTTCTGTAGAAATATTTTCTACCCTCTTCTACTTCGATGTCGATATTGATTTTGTCGTCAGAGAAATTGTAGACCGAATCATTCTGAATTTTCGCATCACGAAAGCCTCGACTGTTGTAGAAGTTGATCACATTGTCTTTGTCGTTTCTGTATTCTTTGGGGATATACTTCGATCCGTTGAAAAAATTGAGTTTGAAATTTTTGTTGATGTAGCTCTTCGCATCCTCCTGAGAAGCAGAGTCCGTGTGGAGCAGTGAATTTTTTATGCTAGCCGCATCTGCCTCGGTGATTCGAGTATAGACATCCCTGAAAATGGCCACCCGAGCGTGCTCCTTGGTTTTTTTCATTTTCCCTTTCAATGCGCCATCAGAGATTTCATCGTTGCCGTAAAATTTGATTTCATTGATCTGGACTTTGGAATTGATGTTGATATCAAATCTCAGCTTGACACTGTTAGGAAGCGTGGTGTCCCGGTCTTGGTAGATTTTGACGTCGGTATTGAGATAGCCTTTGTCCAAGTAATATTTTTCAATATTTCTTTTGGCAGTGTTGAGTACATCGTCACGAACTACCCGGCCGCGGATGTTGACTTTGTCTCGGAGTTCGCTTTCTTGAGTTTTGTTGATTCCATTGAACTCTACATTTGAGAACCTCGGACGCTCGGTCAGGTCAAGTAAGAGATAGATATCTTCGCCTTCAATCTTGGTGACAAGGATTTTCACGTCTCCGATGATTCCCTGTCTCCATAGTTTTTTCAATGCATTGGAAATGGATTCACCTGGGACCTCTATGCGGTCATCTACTTTCAGTCCGGATAGGGAAATTATCGCAATTTCATCGAGCGTGGTCAATCCCATTGCTTTGATTTCAGCAATTCTGTATTTCTGGGGCTTGGCGTAATTCAACTCCAGAATATCAATAGGTTTGGTGGATGCATACCGGCTTTGGCCCAGACGGATCTGGGAAAATGCCGAACCCGACACTATCAATAACAGCAGAATCAATAAACTTCTTTTCATAGTATTAAAATTTGACCTATTAGGCCATACCTGCTCGCCGGCAGGCAGGTGGAATCTCACATGGCTTCTATCGATCCTTTTAGGGTCATATCAGTCCTGCTCGATTTCATTTATTACTTAAGATTTAACTTGCTCACCGGTTTTCCCGAATCTTCTTTCTCGCTTCTGATAATCTTCCACAGCGGCATAGAGGTGCTCCATTCTGAAATCAGGCCACAGTACCGGCGTAAAGTAAAGCTCAGTATAGGCGAGTTGCCAGAGAAGAAAATTACTGATCCGATACTCCCCACTGGTACGAATCATGAGTTCCGGGTCGGGGATGCCGGCCGTTTCCAAATGATCTGCAACAGTTTGTTGGGTAATTTCCTCGGGGTTTAATTCTCCTTTGGAGACTTTTTGAACAATGCGTTTGGTAGCTTGAGTCAATTCCCATTGGCCGCTGTAGCTGAGTGCTAAAATCACCGTGAGTCCGGTGTTGTTTTCTGTCAGTTTTTTGGCCTCCTGCAACTTTTCAAAAGCAGACTTAGGAAGACTCGACACATCTCCGATAGTGATCAGCCGGATGTTATTTTTCATCATCAGCGAGATTTCGTCGATGATCGTTTTGACCAATAATTCCATCAGCGCACGGACTTCGTCTTGAGGGCGAGACCAGTTTTCAGTAGAAAATGAAAATAGGGTAAGGTATTTCACCCCCAGATTATCAGCTCCTTCTATTGCATCCTTCACTGCCTGAATGGCATGTCGATGTCCAAAGATTCTCATGGCGCCTTTTTTCTTGGCCCAACGGCCATTGCCGTCCATGATTATTGCGAGATGTTTAGGGATATTGGTTAGGTCTAGTTTTTCCTTCATTCCAATGGATCGGGTACCTACATTTTTGGAGGTACAAAAATGCTATTTCTTTTCCAATAATCAGCCCTAGCCTTCAATTAATTAATAGGCATAGCACTTGACATCGGCAATTGTATAGCTTATTGTCAATCCTAGGAAATAGTACCAATCCTTCGTATTCGGATTACCAAAGTTGATCCCATAAGGAGGAATTTGTCCTGTATTAGGATCGGCCGGCGGCTGGTACCTTGGAATGGCCGGTTGATTACTGTCGATTTTATCCAGTAGGTCAGTCAAGGTAGGTCTGAATCCCAATTCTGCGGCCAGGGTCCAACGATCATTTAATCGATACTTTGCTCCTCCACCAAATGGAATGATGACTGAACTCAAGTTGTACCTTTCGGATGGCAAATACTTGTAGGTATTTCCCTTCATGATAAAATGGGAATAGCCCAGGCCAAAGAATGCGTAGGGCGACCACCTGAACTCTGAATCATTTCTCAAAAAATCCAAGAAATTGAATTCCATTACGGCACTGCCTTCGATGACTCCTCCACGAAATCTGCCATCTCTTACCCGAGCTACAGGATCCAAAGGATTCAAGCTATCTTCTGCCTGCAGTACAGAGGAGCTAATCGCAACTCTCAAACTCCACACATTGTCAAAATTTCTCTTGCCAAACAACGTGCCTTGAAGTCCAATTTGACGGGGATCAATTTTACGGATTATGTCCCCAGTGTAGGTTGCTACTCCGAGTCCACCACCTATTTCGTATTTCTGGGCCTTGGCCGGCGTAAAATTAGCTGCCAAGACTAGTGAAAATACTAGTAAGTAATTGATAATCTGAAAATTGATCTTTTTCAAGACGGTGCAAGTTATGAAGTACCAAACGTTTAAAAAACGCCCTTTCGTATTTAACGGGTTAATTAATGTTAAGCTCAAAGTAAAGCTTTTTCAGTTTCTCATATCAAAGCCCCAGTTCAGTTTTTGTCTGAGTGTATCAAAGAAATGATAGTGTGGCAATTTGACCAATTTTGCTGAAAACAACTCTTTTTTTACACTGAGTTTTACTTCTGAGGAAATGGAAGTAGATCTGGAATCTAGTGAAATCAGGAATTTTTCGGAACGACCCTCAATCTCAAAGCTCACCTCACAGTCATCTGAAATGATGATCGGCCTGACGTTTAGATTATGGGGGCTGACCGGAGTAATAACAAAACTTTTTGCGCCGGGTGTGATCAACGGGCCTCCACAGCTGAGGGAATATCCTGTAGAGCCTGTGGGAGTGGATACTATCAATCCGTCTGCCCAGTAAGAATTCAGATATTTTCCATCGATATAGGTATGTACCGTGATCATCGAAGAAGTGTCACGCTTGTGAATTGTAAATTCATTCAGCGCAAAATTAAATCCGTTGAAAAGCTTACGGCTCGATTCCAATGAAATCATGGATCTGGACTCGATCTGGAAATTACCATTGACAAGATGCCGAATGGCTTCGGCGATTCGGTCCGTAGCCACAGTGGCGAGAAAACCCAACCTTCCGGTGTTGAGTCCTAAAATGGGAATCTCCAAACTTCCCACCAGACAAACCGCGTCAAGCAATGTACCATCACCGCCGATGGAAATCAAAAAATCAACAGCTTCCAGCTCTTCCTGATTTTCAATTAGCCAATAGCTGAGTTTTTTGTTACCTGACATTTTTAAGGCTCGATCCAGCGGTTCGGTCACCAGGATTTCGATCTGATGACGGCCGAGCTCGAGGAAGAGTTCTTCGATGTCAGGAAGGGATTCGGCTTTCAATGAAAGGCCGTGCAAGGCGATTTTCATTTGGTTTTAGGTTGATTTTCAATGGTTCGATAGCCTATCCAAAACCTTTCTGACCGGAAACCTGGTTTATTCAGTTGGAATGGCCCACCCAATGATTCCAAAATGCGGTTTGCTGCTCTCATGGGCAATTTATGCCTCAAATATCCAAAAATCTAAGCAAGTTACCGATTCGGTCTTCTTCCCCACTGATTCCTGTTTCTTCCTGATAATGGTCGATGACACGATACCCGAATCGCTCGAGGGTAGCTTTTACATGTCGCAATTCGGTTTTGTCCAGTTTGAGGGTAAGCTTGATTTTGCTGTCATCCAAAGGATCATTGGTGATGAAGGAACTCAAGATTTTTGTGTTTTCTGACTCTACGAGTCTAGAGATTTCCGAGAGGTGGTAATCTGTCATAAACAGGGAAAGGATCAACACACTTCCCTGAGACTTGATCGAAAGACTGTCTGCAAAAGCCGAAATGGCATCCTCCATGGTCACTACTCCGAGATAGGTATTTTCCCTGTCCAGTACCGCTACCAAGTTGGATTGGTGCTCAGAGGCCACCCGTAGCACATCATAAATGTGCTTGTTGGAATAGACCCAGCAAGCTCCTGCTTCCAGTTCTATAGAGCCAATCAATTGATCGGCATCATTCCGATCAAAAATCACTTCGTCACTGATGAATCCCAGGAATTTTCCCTGATCGGAGACAGGCAAGGAATCGATACGAATCTCCTCCATCCAAGCCAACGCCATCCCAGCCCGATCGCTTAGTTTGAGCGGTGGAATAAGGTTATTGATAAATTCGTAGGCTTGCATAGGAGAAAGTTAGGAAATGAATTCACAACACAAAACGCTTTCCAGGCTATTCTTGTTCGTTTTGCTTCTTTTCTCAGAAAATCAGACTATAAAATGATTGGCCAGAATACCCAAGACAATACCACCAAGTATGATCAAAGGAGAGGAAACTTTGGTAAACTGGAGAAGTCCATACGTCCCTAGAATGAAAATGATGTGCAGGATATTAGCCTCCAGCGGTTCAAAAAGAAGATAAGCCGCTGCGATCAGCATTCCGCAGGAGACAGCATTGATTCCTTCCAATGCGGCTCGGACCGGACGGTAGAGTTTCAATTGATCCCAAAATCGAATCACAAAGAAAATCAGAAAAATACCCGGCAGGAATATACCCGCGGCCGCTATCAATCCTCCCATCAGGAATCCCATCAAGCCAAATTCCCGCATAGAAAGTGCCCCCACGTAGGAGGAGATAGAAAAGGTGGGACCGGGAATACCCTGCGAAATGGCATATCCAGTAAGGAACTCTTCCGAACTTAAGAAATGCTTGAAATCCACAAACTCAGTGTAGAGGTACGGCACCAAAACCTGTCCACCGCCAAAAATCAGACTCCCGTTACGATAGAAATTCTCAAAAAGTAGAATGGGTTGATACTTGGTAATAGCGCCAGCTACCGCTGCCAAAATCAAAACGCCTCCCCAAAGGTAAAAATTGGACCATTTGATGGTCAGGGATTTGTCCTCCTCTACTTTGGGTTGTTTTTTATATTTAATCGATGTGCTCAATCCTCCCAATACAAGCATAATTGGGAAGATATAAGGTGAACTGTAAAAGAAAGAGACAAAAGCAGAGATAAGCATCAGGATCATCGCATCTGTGCTTTTGATCATCTTACTGATGGTCTTTTGCGCAGCAAAAATGATAAATCCAATCGCCATGGGTTGGATAAAGCGGGCAAATCCCAGTGCTCCGGGAGTATTTTCCTGAAGGAAACTGATCAAAACTGCCGTGGCTGTCATAAGGATAGTGGCTGGGAGTATCCAAACCAACAGTGCCAAATAAGCCAGATTGGGGCCGCCCACCCTAAATCCAATCGCGGAAATCAATTGGGTGGAGGAGGGGCCCGGAAGAATATTGCAGAGTGCATTCAACTCCCAGAGCTCCTCCTCTGAAATATAGGCTCGGTTCTTCACCATCCGCTCCAGAAGCATCGCAAGGAAGGCTTGAGGACCACCAAATGCTGTCACAGAAAGCGCAAAGATGTCTTTGAGGAATACGTAGTATCGGACTTGGCGGACCGACATCTTACTTTTTCAGTCCTAATTCCCGAAGTCTTTCATCCAAAAATTCTCCTGCCGTAGCGTCAGTAAACTGCTTAGGATTATTTTCATCGATGCAGCTTTCTAGGCAGGTGAGATCCATTTCAGACCGCGGGTGCATAAAGAAAGGAATAGAAAATCGGCTTGTGTTCATCAACTCACGGGGAGGGTTGACCACTCGGTGGATGGTGGATTTAAGCTTTTTATTAGTCAATCGCTCCAACATGTCACCCACATTTACGACCAATTGATCAGGTAATGCAGTAATGGGAATCCATTTTCCATCCTTGCGCAAGACTTGTAGTCCGTCTGCACTAGCGCCCATCAGCAGGGTAATCAAATTGATGTCGCCATGCTCAGCCGCTCGTACGGCGTCTGCTGGCACTGCGTCCGGATCTTCGATTGGGAAGTAATGGATTTGTCTGAGAATCGAGTTTCCATATGCTACCTTATCTTCGAAATAGTCCTCGGGTAGTTCTAAATTCAATGCGATGGCTTTAAGCATAGCTTTTCCGGCATTTTCCAGCGTTTGAAATGCCTCTACGGCATCTTTCTGAAATCCAGCTATTTCTTCTGGCCATAAGTTTTCCGGATATTCACTTTTCACCGGATCGCTGTCAGGGATATGACTCAATTCCTGACCTACGTGATAAAATTCCTTTAAATCGCCGGTATTTCGACCTTTCGCATGCTCTTTTCCTTTGCCGGTATAGCCACGCTGGTATCCGATTTCGGGTTTTTCATATTTTTTCTTTACCTCATCAGGTAAAGCAAAAAAAGATTTGATCGAGCCGTAGAGTCTGTCCTGGAGATCCTTGGAGAGTCCATGGTTTTTGATCGCTACAAAACCTATATTTTGATATGCCTCACCCAGTTTTTTAACAAAGGCTGATTTTTGTTCCGCAGAACCGGAAGTAAAATCCGCAAGGTCTAAACTTGGAATTTCATCGAATAGGATGTCCATTTGTTTTATTGATTAGTTGGTGTGCCAATATAATTCTTCAAAATTAAATATCTTTAGACTCAATCCGGATTGCTGTATGAAGAAAATCCTATCCTTAAGCCTTTTAATCTGTATCCTATCTTGGTCCTGCTCGGAAAGCAAACGAAAGATTAATGAGACCGTGGTGGATTCGACCCAAGATTCACTTGCTGCATCCCCCATGCCCAAGGTCACATTTTATCAATATGAGGATTCTTCGGCTTTTCCTGATGCTATATTGGAATTGTATACTCCATTAGGTAACCAGGTTTTTCGACCTGGAAAAGTTCCTTTTGAGTTTAACATCAAAAACTTTCCCTTCATGGAGGAGGTGAGCCAAAACCCAAGGTTGTTTTTAATTCTCAATGGTGGGGATCCTGTAGGCTTCTTTTCTCCTATTTTTCAGCGTGAATTAACCGAGGGCACCTATCGGGTGGTGGCCTACTTAGTCGATGATGAAGGTTATGCGCTCAAAAGTTTTGGGAATTATGTCGACCGGGATTTTATGGTTGGGGAGTCTAGGGCATTTCCCTATTCAGCGGAGCCGTATTTGGCACTTCATCTACCGCGAAATGAGGAAACTGTCCCTGTTGGAGAGGAATTGATTATTGATTTTTTGGTTTTGGGAGGAGACATGAAGCTGGATGGTCTCAAAGTTCAGATCAAGGTGAATGATTTTGCTTATGAAATCGATCACATGGCTCCTATTCGTGTTGCGAATCTGCCGGTGGGAGATTACCGAGTAAGCGTGAAACTCTCTCGTGCGGATGGAAAAGAACTGGAAGGACCTTTCTCTGCTGTATCCAAGACAGTCTATGTCCGATAAGTCCTTATCTTTGGGCATCAATTCACTGAATTATTCATGCTTTTAGTTAATCAAATCCGGGAAGACTATGCCGGAGTGCTAGCCGGTCTGCAAAAACGAAATTTTCACAATGCACCGTCCATTTTGGACCAAGTCATCGCACTGGATGATTTGAGAAAATCCACCCAATCGCAGCGGGATCAGATTCAGGCCGAAGCCAATACCATTTCCAAGCAGATTGGAGTTCTGATGAAAGAGGGGAGAGCTGAGGAAGCAGTGGCTATCCGTGAGCGCACCTCACAGATCAAGGAGCAGATCAAAGATCTGGAATCCCAATACAGTCAGGCAGAAGAAGACTTGAAGGCCTTGTTGTATACGATTCCAAATGTCCCACACAGCTCTGTTCCCAAAGGCAAGTCAGCAGAGGATAATGAGGTGGTTTTGGAAAATGGCGCTATTCCCGAGCTTTTCGAAGGGAAGCTTCCTCACTGGGAGTTGATCAAGAAATATGATATCATCGACTTTGACCTAGGGGTAAAAATCGCTGGGGCTGGATTTCCAGTGTACAAAGGAAAAGGAGCTAGACTTCAGCGTGCGCTGATCAACTTTTTTCTCGACGAAGCTTTGGCTGCAGGCTACACCGAAATCCAGCCACCGATATTAGTCAACGAGGACTCAGGATACGGTACGGGTCAGCTTCCAGATAAGGAGGGGCAAATGTACTTTGCGACAGCAGACCAACTGTACCTGATCCCCACCGCGGAGGTGCCGATTACCAACCTCTATCGGGATGTAATTCTTTCTGAGGAGGATCTTCCGATTCGAAATGTGGGCTATACCCCATGTTTTAGAAGAGAGGCAGGGAGTTGGGGAGCGCATGTGAGAGGGTTGAATCGCCTACACCAGTTTGACAAAGTGGAAGTGGTGCAGATCACCCATCCCGAGAAATCCTACGAAACCCTAGAGAGCATGAGCAGCTATGTGCAGGGACTGCTACAAAAGCTGGAGTTGCCTTATCGTGTCCTCAGATTGTGTGGGGGTGATATGGGATTCACCTCAGCGCTGACTTACGATATGGAAGTCTACTCTGCAGCTCAGGAACGCTGGCTGGAAGTGAGTTCGGTATCAAACTTTGAAACGTATCAAGCCAATCGTCTTAAACTCCGATTCAAAGGGGAAGATAAAAAAACGCAACTTGCCCATTCGTTGAATGGCAGTGCACTTGCGCTTCCGAGAATCGTGGCTGCGATTTTAGAAAATAATCAAACTCCGGATGGAATCCGCATGCCGAAAGTGCTGCATTCCTACTTGGGCTTTGATTCCATATGATGGTGCAAAATTAACCGTTGGCGATTGCCAGCGGTTTTTTTATTTCTGAGGAAGGATGAAAGTAGGATTTATAGTAGTTTTTATTTTGGTCTCTAGTGTCAGTTTTGCGCAGCAGATTGAAATAGATGCGATCACCAAAACGGTCCATTTATACTTTGATGGGATGATCCAGCGTGATCGAAGGATGCTGGAGGAGGCCTTTCATCCGGAAGCCCGATTGATTGGATATCGGGGCGAAAACTTTACAATAACTCCGTTTGAAGCTTGGGCAAATGGTACTGCCTCTGGAGCTCCCCGTAATCCTGCCGACTATCAAAATTCGATCAAATCAATCCGGGTAGAAGGGTATACTGCCCTAGTAGAGACTGAGCTGTTTTGGCCTGGAATTTATTATTATGACTTTTTGACTTTGATAAAGGTGGAGGAGAAGTGGAAAATCGTCCACAAAACCTGGTACGAGAAACTCAGGTGATGAGTGGATCAGTCTAAGATTTCCCCAACATGCCGGTCGATATTTTCGGCAATTTTTTCCATCGGAAGATCATTGGCATCATCCCCAAACGGCTCCTCGATTTCCTCCGCTATAAGTTCCAAACTGGCCAAGACATAAAAGATAAAGGCAACCAGCGGAGCTGCAAAATATCCAACAGTAAAAGCGTAGCCCAAAGGAAGAGTCAGGGTATACACCAAAATGAATTTCTTGATAAAAGAGCTATAACTATACGGGATTGGGGTGTTTTTGATCCGTTCGCAGGCCCCACAGATGTTGGTGAAAGAGGATACTTCACCGTTGAGTATGATCAATTGATCCCCAGTAATTTCGCCTGATTTATAAAGTTGATTGATCCGTGCAAACATGAATCTGGCGATCTGATTTGGGACATGCTTTTCAATATCCACTTCGGTAAAGAGTTCACGCTCGTCATCATCCTGAAGGCTATATTCGGTCACCTTGGACTGAAGGTGGGCTTTGAGGGAATAGGCGTAAATGGGGATGGTTTTTCTGAAAAATCTCCGGGTAGCTTCATCGTCTGCATCCACCATGCCAGCGATCTTCAAAGCCAGATTCCTGCTGTTATTTACCAGTTCTCCCCAAAGCTTTCTTCCTTCCCACCAGCGATCATAGGCTGTGTTGGTTCTGAAGACCAAAAGCAATGAAATCACAAAACTGAGTAGGCCATGCATTTGAGGCAAATTTCTGATCCAGCTGTCTTCATCGATTTTGAAGATATGGAGCTCAAGGTAAATCACACCCAAAGAAAATAACAGGACAAAGCCAATGATCGGCGCTAGTTTGAACAGAGTGTCAGATTTTGAAACTGAAAAAATTACCTTTGCCCAGTCCTTGGTATTGTAAACCTTCATTGATAGGAAATCTTGCTGTCAATCATTTGTTGAAACTACCGCTAGGAAGTGAAAAAGACAATTGGTCTACCCTTTAAAATACGATCAGATTGATCCAAGGCTTAGCCTTTTATGGATTTCCAAAATTTGAGGGATCAGGAGCTTGTTTTCAGAGTTTTTAATGACAAAATCTGCCATTTCATTTTTCTTTTCATCAGGAAGTTGCTGGTCGATGATGTGATTCAGCTGCTGTATGTCCCGATGCGGATCACGCATTAGGACCCTTGCCATTCTGATTTTTAGCGGGGAGCTGACAGTGATGATTTTGTCCAACTCCTGATTGGCACCGGTTTCGAAAAGTAAAGCTGCCTCCTTAAGGATATATGGAGCAGTCTGACTATCAGCCCAGGATTGGAAATCCTTTCCGACCGCCGGATGAACCATGGCATTGATTTTTTTGACCTTTTCAGGGTCAGCAAATACTTCTCGAGCCAGAAAAGCGCGATTCAATTTCCCATCTGACTGGAAGGTTTCCGGACCAAAAGTTGCCGAAAGATCAGCTCGCAGGCTCGGATCATGAGCCATCAGCCACTTTGCCCGGTCATCAGCTGAATATACCGGGACGCCCAAAATTTCAAATAGTTGGCACACGGTAGATTTTCCTGATCCAATACCGCCAGTGATTCCCACCTTGAGGGGGCGAGTATTACTCATATTTCAACTTGACAAAAAGTGGGTCGACCTTGATTTCTTTGATATAGCTTGGGTTGGGCCTTACTTCGATCGTGATGGTACTGTCTTCGCGGTTTCTTTTCCGATAATCCAAGATAGCATCAAACTCGATATCCTTCAATTCGGTCACTTTGCTTCCATCAACAAGGTAGGTGATCATTGGCGTGATCTCTTCATTTTCGAGAGTAACGTCCCGGGGAAAGTTGTTTTTTTTTACTTTCAATCGCTTATTTCCTTCTAAAAATTGAATGATGGAAAAGTTGACCTCTACAGATTCTTCTTCTAGGGTTACAAACTCCGAAAGCGCTTTGTCAATACTTATTGGGACTGATTTTTGAAAATTTTGGGAGATTCTGTTCTCGTTGATCGAGACCGGGAATTTACCCTGAAAAATGTCCAAGACAGAGGTGGGGCCCTTTACCGTCACCTGCTCAGGTGAAAATCTGATCGGTCCCTCGATCTCAATATTTTTTGCCAAACTAAAGCTTGTACTGTCTATGACCAGATTCAGTTTTCGTTGTTCGATTTTATCGATATGGAATATAATTGAATCCTCCAGTGTCCCGATGAGGTTGGTAGGGGTAATAAAGTCCCCTAGTGGCCTTTTGAGATCTGCGGTGAGGAGGTAATTTCGGGTGGAGGGCTCTTCGAGATTGATGATGTAGGGCGGTTCGTTGAGCTGAAAATATTTTCTCAGCAAGTCCCATCCATTCCCGGAGATTTGGATCGGAACAGTTTCCGGCAAGGGCTGAACGGCCATGTAATTATCCTGATCATAATCCCATGCGATAGGATAATCCACAATAGTGGTGTAATTGTCCTTATTGAGGGCATTTAAAATCCAAAAAGTGGTAGCCGCTGCTATACAGAGGACTACCACTTTGAGATTTGAGAGTTTTTTGGAAGAAATCCTTCCTGAGGATTTTTTGATTCCTGGCAAAGCTCAGATTATTTTGTTGGGGCTGACTTTTTAGAAAAGTCAAGTGAAATGGCTGATTTTTCTACTTTAACCTTGAGTCCTCGGTCTAGTTCGAGCTGAACGGTATCTCCGTCCACACTGTACACTTTCCCATGAAGGCCACCAATTGTTACGACATCGTCGCCTTTTTTGATTTCTTCAATGAATTTCTTGGTGTCTTTTTGCTTTTTCTGCTGCGGTCTGATCATGAAGAAGTACATGATCAAGATGATAGAGCCGAAAAGAAAAACTTGGCCAAGAATACCTCCACCGCCAGCAGCGGCTTGAGCTAATACAGTAAGGATCATAAATTATCGCTTCAAAGGACCAGCTGGAGCTGATGCACCTGCCAATTTAGGAGTAACTGAACCCTTCAGTCTTAGACGAGTCACAGTTGGGTTAGTATTCGCTTGGATAGTAACGGTTGGAGCCTGAGCACCGGATTTTGCGGCAGAGTTGAATACGACTTTCACAAATCCTTCTTCTCCTGGATTCACCGGAGTTTTAGTCCAGTCAGGGCTAGTACAACCGCACGAAGCAGTGATGTTAGAAATGACCAGAGGAGCTTGACCATTGTTGGTGAAGTTGAAGACATGCTCCACTACCTGACCTTCATTGATGTTTCCAAAGTCATACTCCATTTCGGCAAATTGAAACTGACCTAATGTGCTAGGATCAGCAGATGTGGTGGTTTGCGCATTTACTGGAGTTACTGCTGTGTTTTTGTTTTCCAATTGGGCGATTTTGTCTTCCAATGCTTGGATTTTTGCAGCTTGGTCGTCCTTTTGCTCGCAGGAGCTGGCCAAAACCAACACCAAAGCGAAAACGCTTAATAGTTTGATTTTCATAATTGTTAGTTATTACCTTGGTTAATTTGATCGATTAATTTATTGACGTCATTGAGCAGGTTTTCTGCTTTGTTTTTTGCTTCTGAGATCACTCGTTTACCTTCCGTCTTGGCTTCATTGAGGTGAAGTTCTTTGCCTTCCACCAGATCTCCAATGAGTTCTTCCAATTCTTTCTTGTACTTGGAAAGTTTGAAAGAAAGTTTGTCACGGGTATTGGCCCCTGTATCTGGAGCGAATAGAATGCCCAAAGCAGCGCCTACTCCGGCGCCGATTGCAAATGCGAATAATGTACTGCTGCTCTTGCTCATGTTTTCCTTATTTATTGTCTAAAAGTCCCCGTCCACTCTTACGGATTTGGCCGCTGTCGGTTAGTTCTTTTGCCAAAACATCCAATAACCCGTTTACAAACTGCTTACTTTTCGGCGTGCTGTAAGTTTTGGAGATGTCAATGTACTCATTGATACTTACTTTCACCGGGATGCTTGGGAAATTTTTCATCTCCGCAATGGCCATCGATATGATGATTTTGTCCGTGAATGCCAATCGCTCAATGTCCCAATTTTTGGTTTTTTGAGCTATCAGTGCTTTGCTGGAATCAATGTTTTCGATCGTGAAGTTAAATATATTTTGAAAAAACTCCTTATCCTCATCCCAGTTGATCGCGATCTCAGGGAGTTGTTCGGCCTCCAACGCATCTGCGCTTGAAGCGTTTTTCAGCACCTTTGAAGCCAAGCTTCGAACCACAGATTTGTTTTCAGTCCAGTTCAGATCCTTTTCAGAAAACAGATTGAGGATCACTTCATTTTTGAAAATCACCTTTTTAAGTAAATCATCAGCGGCTTCGTAATCCTGGTCCAAAGTCGGATTTGCAAGCTGAAGGTAGGCTTGGTAAGTTTCCGAAGGTTTGATATAATCCCTAAACCACTCCTTTAGCTCCAATTCCAAGTCCTCAAGATTGACATTGTTCCGGGCAATTGCTGCCCGGTAAGTTGGTGATTCACGGATGATTTTCAGTACCTGATTATTCGCTAGATTGAGTTCGTTAGAGAATGCAATGGGATTTTCGCCAGCGAGTTTTTTCTTTTTCTCTACCTCTTTTTCTACGTGCTTTGCAAAAGCCTGCAAAAGTTCAATGGCCAGGAGGTACAGTTGGGGGATCCGTTCCGCCGATGTGACCATGTTTTTAAGCATAAACTGCCGGTCTTTTTCGTTGGCTGCATGGAATTGTTTGATCGCTTCCAACACCACCTGTTTGATTTTAGGTTTGGCGTCAGAGGCTTTGAGTAGGCTGGTGCTTTCTAGATTCTGGTCAAAAAGTTTGACAGCTTCTTCCGCATCTTTGGTCAATGCAGGTTTATCCTGCACTTCCATACTGTTGAGATCAGGCAAAAAAGACTCCCGGATGAAGTCTCTGGCAATATTGAGGTTAGATCCTTTGCATTGTTCGAAGGCATATAGGTTCTGAAATGCCTTGACTCTGAGGATTCTTCTGTTTAGCATAAGGGTTGTAAAAGAGTGGCAAATATAGGGAATTTGGGCCGGGTATCCCCATCAGAAATCGGACAAAAAAAACCACCGAAAGGTAGTTTTCGGTGGTTTTGGGGAATCTTCTGGTTTGGTTAGAATGGAAGTTTTACCCTTCCGATTGACTCAATTCGCGCTTTAGCTACTTCAATAGCGGCTTGCTGTGCTGGAATTTGCTCTTTTTCAGATTTATTCAAGATGCCTAAGCAGGTATCGTAGATTTTTTCTGTTTGGGCAAATACTGTCTCTTTTCTGTAGTCTTTGTAGTATTCAGCACCCACGTTGATGACGCCTCCGGCATTGATCAGGAAGTCCGGAGCGTAGATAATACCCTTTTCCATGAGAATCTTCCCGTGTTTCTCCTCATCCTGTAGTTGATTGTTTGCTCCTCCTGCGATCACGGCACATTTTAGTCGATCGATGGTTTGATCATTGATGGTAGCGCCAAGTGCGCATGGGGCATAGATGTCCATCGGCAGATCGTAGATTACATTCGGGTCGACGATTGTAGCGCCAGATGATTTTGCGATTTCTTTTAATTTATCTTCGAAAATGTCGGTAATCATGATCTCAGCACCTTCTTTCACGAGGTATTCGATCAGGTATTTCCCTACTTGACCGACTCCTTGTACGGCTATTCTCTTTCCTTTTAGAGAATCGGATCCGAATGCTTTTTTTGCAGCTGCCTTCATTCCCATGTAAACTCCAAAACCTGTGACAGGAGATGGATCACCTGCTCCACCTTTGATCTGGGGAAGACCAGTGACATGTCGTGTTTCCATGGCGATGTACTCCATATCGGAGGTTTTCATATTTACATCTTCAGCGGTCACATAACGACCGCCCAAGCTTTCGACGAATCGTCCGAATCTTCTAAGAAATGCTTCGTTTTTTAGTTTTGGATCTCCGATCAAAACTGCTTTTCCCCCTCCCAGATTGAGTCCTGCCAGTGCATTTTTGAAGGTCATGCCTCGGGACAGTCTCAACACATCAGTGATCGCTTCAGCCTCGGAAGCATATGGCCACATTCGAGTTCCGCCCAGAGCTGGACCCAAAACAGTATTGTGGATACCAATGAGAGCTTTAAGACCAGTGGCCTGGTCATGGCAGACCACGAGCTGCTCGTGATCCATTGTGCTGATCTGTCCAAAAATAGATCCCTCTTGCACAGTTTCGGTAGCATTAATCTCCAACATCTGAACTTAGCTTTTTAGATTATGTTATATTTGGGTTGTTGCCTTTAGAAAAAAGGCTGGTACAAAATTAAATACTTTTATCAGCCTGCAAAGGAAATGCTTCCGAAGTTTCTATAAGTTTATCCTCGATTTAAAAGTTTTTATTTGGTGAAGTCGCTCTGGAGAATCAATAAGTATTTATATAAGTACAAGGGTTTGTTGCTATTGGGAATAGTATTTACTGTGATATCCAATGTCTTCGTAATCATTCCCGCCCAACTAGTCAGGATAGCCATAGATTATGTGGTGGAGAGTTTTTCACTTTATCGCCCTCTAATGAAAGGGGATATGGGTGAAATTGCCAGGGAAAATTTCCTCGACGTCGTGCTGATTTTTGGAATTCTGATCCTGGTGATGGCGCTATTGAGAGGTTTTTTCCTTTTTCTGGTTCGGCAGACCATTATCATTATGTCTAGGCGGATAGAGTACGATATGAAAAATGAAATCTTTGATCACTACCAAAATCTTCCGCTAAGCTTTTATAGAAAAAACAGTACGGGAGATCTGATGGCCAGAATCACAGAGGACGTCAGTAGAGTCAGAATGTATCTGGGCCCGGCAATTATGTATGGGGTAAGTTTGCTGACGCTATTCCCGATGGTAATTTTCTACATGATCTCCGTCAATGCCGAGTTGACGCTTTATTCACTGCTTCCCCTTCCGATCTTATCTATCAGCATCTATTTTGTCAACAATCTGATCAATGAGCGGTCTGAGAAAATTCAAAGAAGCTTATCTGAGTTGAGTACGTATGTTCAGGAGGCTTTTTCGGGAATCCGGGTATTGAAGGCCTTCGTGCGTGAAGAAGATTCGGCACGGGAATTTGCCATCAAAAGCGAGGAATACAAAACCAAGTCGATCAATCTCACGCGAGTCAATGCCTTGTTTTTTCCTTTAATCATGGCATTAGTTGGGATTTCGACCATCATTACGGTCTATGTGGGAGGTATCCAAGTGATCAATGGAGAAATAGGATATGGTGTGATTGCTGAGTTTATTCTATATGTAAACATTCTGACTTGGCCTGTTACTTCATTAGGCTGGGTGACGAGTATTGTACAGCGTGCTGCTGCGTCCCAGACGCGGATCAACGAATTTTTGGATGTGAAAAATGATATCGTAAGCCTTAAGAACCTAGAGACTGAAATAGAAGGAATAATCAAAGTCGAAAACCTGTCATTCCACTATCCGGAATCCGGGATCCGGGCTTTGGATCATATTTCTTTTGAAATAAAAGCAGGTCAGACTCTCGGAATCATTGGTACCACCGGATCAGGCAAGTCGACAATAGCCAACTTGCTGATGCGGATGTATGATCCTACGACAGGTAAAATATCCGTAGATGGGCAGGATATCAGGGACTACAATATTTCCTCTTTGCGCCGACAAATTGGATTTGTACCACAGGACGTGTTTTTGTTTTCAGATACCATAGCGAATAATATTGCCTTTGGGATAGACCATTTGGATCAAGCGATCATCGAAAAGGCAGCAAAAGATGCCGATGTCTATCAAAACATTGTTGACTTTCCCAAAGGTTTTGAGACCATGCTCGGTGAGCGTGGGATTACTTTATCCGGAGGTCAAAAGCAGCGTGTTTCTATAGCACGGGCTATAGCCAAGGAGCCAAAAATCCTCATTTTGGACGATTGTCTTTCGGCGGTGGATACCAAAACTGAAAACTCCATCTTGACAGCACTACGCAAAATCATGGAAAATCGTACCTCTGTGATTATTTCCCATCGTGTTTCTTCGGCCAAGCTGGCCGACCACATCATCGTGCTCGATGAGGGTAAGATCATAGAGCGAGGGGATCACGATTCACTGATGAATCAAAAGGGCGTCTATGCCGAGCTCTACGAAAAACAGACCCAATCCGGAGAGCCTGTAGAAGATTGATTTTCATAGAATCCTGCTGATTTTCAATATTTAAGACTACCTTATGCGTCTTAAAAATCACTTTTGGCTATGGAAAAGAAAAAATCGACTACTGAGGAAATAGAGGAGGTACTCCAGGAGATTGGAAACAAAATAGAAGATCTCATCCAGAAAGGGGCTGAAGCTGGCGCCGATGTCAAGGATGAAATCGAGCAAAAAATTAAAGACCTAAAAGACAACAAAACCTCTCTGGAAGAAGAGCTTCGCAAAGGTAAGGAAATGCTCGAGCGAGAATTTAAGGAAAGAAAAGAGGATCTGGAGCCAAAAATCCAAGAATCAAAAGGTCTTCTCAAGGATGGATTCAAGCAAATTTTTTTAGGTATAAAGGCCCTTTTTGGCAAGAAGTAACAAAAAAATGCCCCCAAAAAGTTAGACACTTATTGGGGGCATTATTTTTTCCAATTTAAAGCATTCTGCTAATTTCCTGATAAGGCGTTGCAGCGATCATAGGCTGGGTCGATGTCGATGAACACATCCTCTTTGGCAGTGACAAACCATTTCTCAAGGATTTCATCTTCCTTGCGCCGAAGAGTCGCAGCTTTCATTTTTTCATAATCGTCATTCAGGTTGGCCCGGTGAGCGGGATATTTAGCCTGATAGTACAGGATTCTCACTTTTATCCCCTCTCTTGGATCTTCAAACCGGATAGGTTTCGTGATATTTCCCACCTCCATGGTATCAATCGTGAAGTATAATACCGGATCTTCCAGTGTTCTCAGCGAAAGCCTTTTGGATCCTGATGAAGGGTCGGTGAAGAAACCACCATTGTCAGATGTGGCCCTGTCATCTGAATATTCTTTTGCAGCCTTTGCAAAATCAATTCTTCCTGCTTCGATTTCTTTTTTAAGGCTATCAAGGTAACGTTCCGTTTTTGCGATGTCTTCTTCACTCGGCGTAGGTATACGCAAGATATGTCGTGTATTGTAGCTAGTGCCTTTAATTTCCAATAATTGAATCATGTGGAATCCGAATTGTGTCTCGACAGGATCACTGATTTCCCCAGGTCGAAGACCCAATGCTGTAGCCTCATATTCTGGGGCAAGTTCCCCTCTTCGGAAGAACCCCAAATCTCCGCCCTGGGATCCCGATCCAGGATCTTCAGAATACCGCTTGGCCAAATCGGCAAAATCTGCCTTACCATCCAGAATATCTTGTTTGAATTGAGACAACTGGGCGATCAATTGTGCCCGTACCTCCGGGCTTACTTCAGGTTTTTTCACAATTTGACCTACCGAAGCTTCAGAAGTAAAGAGCGGCAGCGAATCTTTGGGAATACTATTGAAAAAGCTCCGAACATCAGCCGGAGATACCGTGAGGCCTTCTGTGATCTTAGATCGCATTTTTGACACAATCAACTGTTCACGGATCACATCCTCGATTTCGCCTTTGAGTTGCTCGGCAGTTTTTCCATAGACTTGCACCAATACGCTTTCATCCCCGCCAAACTGCTGCATTACAGCATTGAATCGGTTATCTACCTGGAGCATCACCTCGGGTTCGGTCACCAGCACTGAGTCAATTTCAGCTTTTGCCACCATTAGCTTATTGATCATCAGGCTTTCAAAAACTTCACAGCGGGTAGGAGCAGTGATTCCCTGTTGTGCCTGTGCAAGCGCTTCAATGTAAGTCTGCTGTACCTCTGATTCCAGAATGATGTTGTTGTCTACTTTGGCAACAATTTTATCCAATACCTGTCCTGTCGGAGGGGCTTCCTGGGCGAAAGATTGGCTGATCGCCAGTACTCCGAAAAGTGATAAGATAAGTTGGTTCCGAAATTTCATAAGTGTAAGTGAGCTTTAATTTCCCAAACTGGAAATTTTTTAATTATTGATTCAACGCCAAGAAAGCTTCCTCTTTTACTTGAGGGTCGACCTTGATGGGATATTTGCTTTTTAATGACTGCGTGAGTGTAGTGTCCAAATGTTCCTGATAATCGCGGATTACCAGTCCTCTTGATTCTTCGAATTTGCGGGATTCTGCAGGAAATTTTTGCCCAAGAAGGACTAAATACGTGCTATTGTCTACTCTGACTTCCTGGTAGGTTTGGTCCAGATTTACTTGCGAGAGGACCTGATGATCAGCATATTCGAAAGTCCCTGCCTCAGTCTGATAGGCCAGTGGTGCATTTGCTTGATAGTTGGAATTGAATTCGCTGATCAAGGCTTGATTGTAGCCATTTCCACTGAGAGCTTTGCGGGCATTATCAAGTTGAGATTGATCCAAGACTTTGACTATAAAAGCTTCCACGCGCTTTTTCCATTGATATCTTTCAATGTTTTTTCTGTAGAATTCTACCTGACCAAGGGAATCCGTGATTCCTTTTTGCCAAACTTCCTGATTCATCAGGGAGAAAAGAAGGATGCCATCCCGATACTCTTTGAGAAGCATCTGATATTCCCTGTTGTTAGACTCCAGATCGTTTTCTTCTGTTATTGCCAATGTTTTGGCCACAAAACGATCATACCATTTATCAAAAGTTCCCCCTTTGGCCTTTGGACTAATTTCTTCCTCTTTCATAAAAGAATTTAGATCTGAAGCGGTGTAGGTCTTTCCCTGAAGAGTAAATAGCGGGGCATTTTGAAGAGAAGCAGTGACCAAAACGGATTCAAATGTGGATTTAGTCGTCGCATTAAGCTCCGATGCAAGGCGGCTTACCGATGCGTCATTCTCAACAAAGCCATATCGGGCTTTTTGAATGGCAACCACCTGAGATTGAATCATTTGGGAGCGAGAATCTCTTAAAATTCTGGAACGAATTTCTTCCTCCATTTCTTCAAAAGATGCTACAGGTTTTTTTTCCTCAAGTCTTAAAATATGGTAACCATATTGCGTTTTGAGTGGGGGAGACACCTCACCGATTTCCGTGAGTGTAAATGCTGCCAATTCAAATTCGGGTATCATATTTCCCACCCCAAACCAAGGCAACAACCCACCTCTCTGGCTGGTCGCTGGATCTTCGGAGTAGGTTTTTACGATATCTTCCCAAATGGTACTCTCTTTTTGTATTTCGGCGTAGATGTCGGAGATTTTCCTTCTGGCGTTTTCTTCCTGAGTGGCGTCTTCTGGGTCAAATCGCACCAAGATATGTGACACCCGTACCTGCCCCGGATTGGGCTGGCGGTCTTTGACCTGAATGATATGGTATCCAAAGTTGGAGAGTACCGGATCGGATAGCTGTCCTACCTGAAGTGAATATGCGGCGTCCTCAAATGGCTGAACCATCTGTAGTCCTGTGAAGTAGCCTAGGTCACCTTTGTTTATTTTGGCAGATGGATCATCTGAGTACTGTGCGGCCAATTCGTTGATATTTCCGCCATTTTCGATTTCTCCACGCACTTTCAGCGCCATTTTCAAGACGATCATGCTGTCTTCGGTACTTGCATTTGGGGGAAATTGAAATAGAATATGACTGGCTCTCACCACTTCCTGCATTCGGGAATAAGCTTTGCGAAGCTCACCTTCCTCGAGGGAATTTTTGATCAAATAAGGATGAATCAGTGTTTCTTTGAATGATTGAAATTCATTTTTGAATTCCTCAGAATTATCCAATCCCAATTTTTCAGCTTCTCTAACTTTGAGTTTGTAATTGATAAACAAGTCTAGGTTCTCTTCAAATTCCTCCCGACTTACTCCTGAAGATTGATTATTTGAAGTATTGCCTTTGGATAAAAGGTAGACCAGTTCGTCTTTTTCCACGGGTTTGCCGTCGATTGTCAAAAGAATCTGACTCGAATTCTGTGCTTTGGCGACCGGAGTGAGGCAAACCAAAGAAACTAAAAGGAGGGAAAGTATATTTGCCGAAATGGTTCGGTGATTCATGGAAAGGAGGATGTCCGAATTAATATGCAATGTT
The DNA here is from genome assembly GCF_003259255.1 of Algoriphagus litoralis. Lineage (GTDB taxonomy): Bacteria > Bacteroidota > Bacteroidia > Cytophagales > Cyclobacteriaceae > Algoriphagus > Algoriphagus litoralis. The sequence continues at coordinate 293,044 of NZ_QGOL01000008.1, read as the reverse complement.
ACAAATTTATCAGGAATTCAGCTTGAAAGCCTTAATGAGTTGGCATTTAACCAAAATTAGGAACGAAACCACTTGATCAGTCGGCAAGTGTTGGTGCCGTTTTCGGATTCAAATTCGATTTCGTCCATTATTTTCTTTACCAAAATGATGCCTAAGCCTCCTTTTCGTTTTTCGACCATGACTTTTTTCAAATCAGGGGCTTCATAGTTTAAAATATTAAAGGCTTCTCCTTGGTCAGAAATTTCAAAAATCAATTTTTGAGCGGAATCTTTGATTTCGAGCCGAATATAATCTTGTGGATTGCAGTCATGGGAATGAATAATTAAGTTGGCGCAGACTTCTTCCACGGCAAGTGTCACTTGGTGTTTTTCGATTTCGCTTAGACTCACCCCTACCATCGATCGCTGAAGGAAGGTTCTCAGTTCAGAAAGTGCCGAAGTTTGGCAAGCTATGTTTAGCCGGTGTTTCATTTTTTTACTTTGCTGCAGCAGACGCTCTGTCCTGGTAGATTGGAATCAGCTGGTCCAAACCCAAGATTTTAAACACTTCGTATACTTTTGGCGACAGTCCACAAATTTTCATGGTAATTCCTTTGTCGTTAAAATCTTCCAAATAGGACATAAATACACCCAAACCTGCAGAGGAGATATAATCCAACTGTGTACCATCCACGATGATGGATTGGGCGCCTCCTTCGACGAGATCTTGGATGGCCTCATCCAGGATCACAGAATTGCTTGCGTCGACTTCTCCAAACAGGCTGAGGATTTCACTTTGATTTTCAGTAGATTTTTCCAGACGAAGCATGGCTTACGGTTTCTTTATAGGGTATGTTACTATTTTTTTTTAGTTGAATTTCACTACCATCATGGAGTAGTCATCATCTATCATACGATCACCACCCACAAAAAGGTGGAGGGAATCAATAAGTTGGTTTTGAATTTCAGCTGGGCTTTTGTCATGGTGAATTTCGACCAAGCTCCTGATGCGTTCAAAGCCAAATTGCTGACCCTTTTGGTTTTTGGCTTCCACGATTCCATCAGTGATTAAGACCAGAAGGTCTCCAGTCTCAAAGCTGAATGTTTTCTCCTGAACGTGATTTTCATACTGCTTGTTTCTTAAAATGCCCAAACCCAGTCCGTCAAAAAGCATAAACTCGGATTTTGATGTTCCAGCTTGGTAGAAAAGGGTCGGGATATGTCCCGCACGTGAATGGCAGATTTTCTTTTCGGCGATATTGATCAGGAAAATGGAAGCGGTGATGAAATGATTTTTGCCTAGGCATTTGCTCAGCGCAGAATTAGCCTTGATCATGAATTGAGCGGGGCTGAGGTTGAGCTGAATCAGGCTTTGAAATATCCCCTTCATCTGGGACATATGAAAGGCAGCGGAGGTTCCTTTGCCCGAGACATCCCCGATGATGAGAACATAGCGGTTTTCATCCAGCTGATAGGTGTCATAGTAGTCCCCACCGACCTCGTCGGCAGCTTTGGAGAAGGCACAGATGCTGAATGAATCCGGATGGTCCAGTTTAGTAGGCAACAGTGCCTTCTGGACACGCTGGGCAATTTTTAGCTCTTCCTGATAGCGTTCGTTTTGGATGGCTTGATTGAGTAGCCGGTGGTTTTCTACGGCTATGCATGCTTGCCTGACGAATGTAGTCACGATATTCACCATCTCTTTATTGAACCCATCCCTTACTTCCTTACACAAGACCATCCTTCCGATCGCAGTTTTGTTAATCACCAAAGGAACCAGCATGATTGATTCAAACCGGGCATGGCTCAGTCTGAGTGTGAGCGATTGCAGCGTCTCCGGTTGGTCTGAGGAGGCCCAGTCTGTAGCAGCCTTTTGATTTTTGATCAATTCTGAGAGCTCTTCCTTTGCGGCTTCATCCAGAAATCGGAGTTGATTTGTACCGATTTTTTGTTCTTCGGAATTGATTTCAATCCAAGCAGCATCAGAATAAGAGGCACTCATGCAGCTGTCCAGCAAAATGTCCAAAACCTGCTCTTCATTTTCTCCTGGCTGGATGGACTGACTTAGCCGCTGGAAATTGATCGCCTCCGTTAGCTTTTGCTCAAAAACTGATGAGGTGGGGAGGTTGAATAGCGTAACCAAAAAACTGAAAATGGCATAAATAAAAATAAAGCCGAATAGAGCCATCAGGAAAAGGTTATCCGTCAGATTTACCTGATAGGTCTCCGCCTCCGAATAGGCCATAAACCTGCGGAATAAATACCCCAGGCAAATCAGGATTAGAAACAGAAAGAGTAGGGATTTCCATTTTTCCTTGAAGGTCAGGTAGGGGATCCATTTCAAATTGCCCGAAAGCACGGCAGAAATCACCAGCAGGATCACCATCCCGAAGAAAAAGCTGTAATCGAAATTGTTTTTGTTGAAAAAAACAAAAAACATCGCCACCAACATGGCAAACTCAAAGGCTTGCCATTGTTTTACCACTTGTTTGCTTTTCTGATAAAGGATCAGATGCTTCCATAGCAGCGCAGAAGAAATCAGGAAAATCGTGGTAAGCGCAAAATTGACATGGTAGAAAAAATTCTTGAGAAAAGGCTCCGAACCAAGCTTGCTGTCTCCTAAGGAAAAGTAGAACAACTCGATCAGGATAGCGACACCCGTAGCAAAAATTCCCGTAGACGCTCCTCGCCAGAGGAGATTCAAAAAGTCACTCTGGATGTTTTTGCCGATCGAATAGCTGTAAAATCCATACAGGGTAAAGAAAAACAGAATCTCAAGAATCCAGGTAATTTCATCAGAGATTCCCGAATCGATTTCATTGACCATTCCAAAGAGTCGGACCAAATCCACAAACAGCAAAGCCAACCATACCAAGATGGCGAGTAACAGGCTGAGTTTGCCGATATGAATGGAAGGTAGTTTGACCATCGGAATGCTATCGCAATAATACTGAAACTGATGTAATCCTCTTGGGATTGGGATAATTCGGTGGCAGATGCCTAGTTAAAAATTGTCAAAATGAAATCAAATACAAATCAATTCCGTCACCACGCCACTGCCTACTTTTTCCTCGATTAATGCCAAAACTTTGGTTCGATGAAGCATCAGTTCTTTTTTGACAGGTCCGGAAGAAAGTTTCACAAAAAGCTTTTTTTCGCGGATAAATACCGAGGTAGTCCGATCCGAAATCGTCTTCCCCACTATTTCGCCCCAAGAGCTGATCAATTGCTTTTCTTTGAATTTATCCTCCAGACGATATGCTTTGAGTAATTCGTTAAAGGCAGCCTCCAGTGGGGCAGCTTCTTTTTTTCTTCCGGAATTGAATTCGTATTTCATTTGTGATTTAGCTGTTTTCCAAGGTTCCGCCTATAACCTGATGCAGGATCCATGAATGAGTTTGATTCAAAAGAGTCAAATGAACAATTCGGCAGCGATACTATCAGCGAGTAGCATTCCCGATTTGCTCAAAGATAGGGTTTTGCCATCCCATATCAGCCAACCCCGGCCGGCTAATTTCTCCACTTCGTTTTCCTTGCTTTGCAAAAGATCAACCCCAAAGTCTACGCGGATCTCCTCAGGTGATATTCCCCAAATCGTCCGCAGTCCAGTCAAAATTCGGTCATTGATCTGATCGCTTAGTGATAAAAATTCAGCTTCAAAAGGAATCTGGTCTGCCCCAATTGCCCTAAGAAAGCGGGAATTGGACGCTGGGTTCTGGCCACGGTTTTTTCCATCATAGGAATGGGCGCTGGGACCAAGACCCAGATAAGGGACTCCCTTCCAGTAGTTGGTGTTATGAAGGGCAAATTGCCCGGGTTTGCCAAAATTCGATATCTCGTATTGGACATATCCGGCTTTTTCAGACCTGGCTTGCAGCCATTCAAATTGCTCTGCCACAAATTCATCCTCCGCGGGAAAGAATTTTCCCTTTTCGGTCCATTTACCCAAGGCAGTTTTTGGCTCCACAGTCAGTGAATAGGCAGAAATATGTCCAGGTTCCTGCCGAATCGCCTCTTCCAGATCATTTTTCCAAATCGTATGGTCCTGATGTGGAAAACCGTAGATCAGGTCAATTGAAAACTTTTCGAATCCCGCAGCCCTTCCTCTTGAAATCGCCTCCAATGCCTCAGCAGATGTGTGAGCTCTGTTATAGAACTTAAGGACACTTTCCTGAAAACTCTGGATCCCCAAGCTCAATCGGTCAATTCCTAAAGACTTCCAATTTTCTAAGCTTTCGGCAGAAAGGTCGTCCGGATTGGCCTCAAGCGTAACTTCTTTCCAGTCTGATCCAAAATTTTCCCTAATTTTTCTCAAGAGAAAATCCAGCTGTTTACTTGTCAGCAAGGAGGGTGTGCCACCACCAAAATAGATAGTTTCGACTGGCTGATTTTCCAGAAATTTGCTTCGTAGCTCCAGCTCCCTGCCGATGGATTGGACCATTTCATCTACGTGGGACAAATTTGTGGTAAAATGGAAGTCACAGTAATGGCATGCCTGCCTGCAAAAGGGGATGTGAATGTAGATGCCTGCCAAGTGAATTCAATTAACTTGCGAATATAATCAATCCTGTATAGCACGTTGAAGTCGCTTTTGTTGACGCTGGTTTGTTGGCTCCTATTTGGGCAAGTTCTTTGTCTGGGACAGGCCGTATATCGCGTGCAATGGAGACTTTCTCCTAATTCTGAAAAAGGAATAATTCAACACTATTCAGACACTACGAGGGTTACACAACTGTTGGATTCACTTTCCGCAATTTTTCATTCACAAGGGTATTTGGAGGGATTTTTTCAAGAACGTGAATTAGTCGATACCACTGTTTTTTTGTGGGAGTTTGGAAGGCTATTCGCTTGGGAGGAGGTAAATTCAGATAGCCTTCCTGAGGAATTAATTAAAGCTTTGGGAAAGCCTGGTCTCGGGTATTCGGAACCCTACCTGTGGATGAATAAAGCCTTGACTTATGCCGAAAACCGTGGGTTCCCTTTTGCAAGCCTGAACCTGGACAGTCTTTCATTTAACGATAGCTTGATTTCCGGTGTAATTGTTTTCGATAGCGGACCAAGGATCACCTGGGACAGCATAGGAATCGTTGGTAACAGCAAAACTAAAGTCCAATACCTTCAGCAACTTTCAGGGTTGGTCCCCGGAGAATTTTTCTCCCAGCTTGACTTGGAAAAAGCCGCTCAATCCCTCCGCAGATCTCCTTATTTCACGTTGGCGGGAAGTCCCGAATTGCTGTTTCAAACTCGGCAGGCCAAACCAGTTTTTGCACTTCAAGATCGACGGGTCAATGTTTTTGATGGAGTCATTGGACTATTGCCTAATGAAAATGAACCTGGCAGAGTGTTGGTCACCGGAGAGGTCGATTTACGCCTTTTTCATCTGGGGGGTAAGGGTAGAGATTTTTCTTTGAACTGGCAGCGTCTTAATATTCAGTCCCAATCGCTTGACATCAGAGCCAAGGAATCATTTGTTTTCCGTTCACCTCTGGATATATCCATTGGGTTTTCTTTATTGAAGCAGGACTCAAGTTTTGTAAATCGCACGGTAGAACTTGACTTTGGCTACAGGGTCTCCGACCCGGGATATCTGAATTTTTTTACCAAAAGACAGGCGGGTGATCTGATCTCAACCGATGGACTTTCTCCTTCGGGTGAGTTGCCGGCATCTATCGATTACCGGTGGAATCAATACGGATTGGGGATCGATTGGGATAGGCTGGATTCTCCGATAAACCCAAGAAGAGGGGTGAGGCTTCAGGGGACTTTTTCGCTGGGCAACAAGCGAATTCTTCAGAATACTGGACTTCCTGAAGCCTTGTACGCAGATTTAGAAGAATCAACTCCGCAATACCAGGGATGGTTTTCGGGAGAAAAGCATTTTTTAATTCGTCCCGGATGGGGAATGTGGATTCGTGGAGTCGGTGGATTTATTGAAAATCAGAACCTGTTTTTTAATGAACTATACCGATTTGGGGGACTAAAGAGTATCCGAGGATTCAATGAGAAAAATTTCTTTGCAAAGAGTTTTGGGTATATGAATTTTGAACAACGCTTGTATTTTGATCAAAACTCATATTTGCTCCTTTTTGGGGATGCTGGTATTCTGGAAAATCCCTATTCCAATCGAGAAATTGACTATCCATTTTCATTTGGCACTGGGATCAATTTGGACACTGACGGAGGATTATTCAGTTTTGTATTTGCGTTGGGCAAATCCTCCACGCAGCCTTTGTCATTTTCTTATTCCAGAATTCATTTTGGATATCTGGCCAGATTTTAGTGTAAAAAAATTCATGTCTAAACTACCTTTTCTTTTCCTATTTGTGTGGATTCTGGCGACACCTAAGCTGGAAGCTCAGGTATTGGAAAATTACGAAGGGAAGTGGCAGTCTGCGAGGGAGGAATCTTGGTTTGGGACAAATAATCAGGTAGAACTCGAACTTGACTTGATTTCCTTCCCCCGGGCCTTGGTCCAAATCCACTTACCTTCCCAATCCACCGTATTTATTGATGAAAAACTCTGGCAATTGACGCTGACGGATACCTTGATCTATCAGAGTGTGGCTGAATTAAGATCTGAATTTGGAAAGGACAGTGTGACCTTCACCGTCGTCAATCCCAATCTGGGATCGGGCTATCCTGTGGTCAAAAAAGTACTAGGAAGAAATGAACCAAATGATGCTATCCCACCTGCTGGGGAATTGGCTACGAATGAGCGATTTGTTTCTCAACCTGTGAAGGATTTTTATGTGACTGCATTTCTTTTGACTTTGTTTTTTCTTTCTTTGTACAAACTGGCCTACCCATACTTGCTGGCGGTAATGGTACAGCCCCTGGCGGTGATCAGCGCTGAGGATTTTTCTGAAAGTGGGAATTTGCAGAAATTCTTCTCCTTTGATATTCTTTTCTATCTCCTGATTGTAGGAATGATGATCTCCGAACTGGCGGTGTTGAGTTTGGTAGTATTCAAAAAAGACTGGCTGGAAACTTGGATAGGTATCGATTACTCTTCACTTACATTGACTTGGTTTCTGGGAGTATTAGGGATTCTATTTTTGATGATTTTGAAGTTTATCGGTATTCGATTGATTGCTTATTTATTTGATTTAGGCAAAGCTGAATTTTCCCACTTCTTCTATTTATTGCGTTTGATTGTTTTTGGCTGTTCGATTTTGTTGTTGATCGGCGGATATTTTGTTGTCAACGACTACATGGGACTTGAATCTGCCTTTACGATTTTGATCCCTGGATTCTTTTGGGGCTATATTTTCGGAATGCTGGGTTTGTTCCTGATAATGATGAATAGACTTGATTTTAAGAAATACCATTTATTTACCTACCTTTGCATCGCAGAATTGATACCTTTTCTTATCCTGACAAAATGGATTTTGTATTTGGGTCAGTAAAGGAAATTAACCTAAAATTAAGGAATAACTAGCATGAGTGCAGCTCCCAAAGATCGCTTTAAGCCAGTAAAGAGTATTCTTGTTTCCCAGCCTAAACCGACCGATGTAAATTCTCCTTATCTACAGCTTTCGGAGAAGTATAAAATCAAAATCGATTTTAGGCAGTTTATCAAAGTGGAGCCTGTGCCACCAAAAGAATTCAGAAAGCAGAAAATCGATATTTTAAAACATACGGCTATCATTTTCACCAGTCGAAATGCAATTGATCATTTTTTTTCGATTTGTAAAGACTTCAAAATAGAAATGCCAGCAGAGATGAAGTACTTCTGTATTTCAGATCAGACCGCACATTACCTTCAAAAATATATTGTCATTCGGAAGCGAAAACTATTTGTAGGCCAGAAGACAGCAGAGGATCTTTTTGATTATTTCAAAAAGCATAAAAATGAAAAGTATCTTTTCCCTTGTTCAGATATCCGAAAAGATGATATTCCCGGATATATGGAAAAGCATGGGATAGCTTTCACTGAGGCTATTATTTATCATACTGTTGCTGCGGATTTGTCTGATTTGGCAGATGTGAAATATGATGTTTTAGCGTTTTTCAGTCCGTCAGGGATAAAATCCCTAAAACAAAATTTCCCTGATTTCGTCCAAGGCAATACAAGAATTGCGGCTTTTGGCCCGACCACAGCACAAGCCGTGAGGGATTTGGGTTTGACTTTAGATATCGAAGCACCTATGCCCAATGCCCCAAGTATGACAGGTGCATTGGAGCTTTATATCAAAAAGGCCAATAATTTGTAAATCTAATAATCAATTTCTGTGGTTTTTCAGTTTAAATTCATACACTAGTTTAAAATTGGATAGACCATAGTCAAATGATTGCTAAAACCCGATTAGATAACTTTTTGAAGCTGGGATTTTCATTAATTCTGTTTTTTGTGGTAAGCATAGTGCAGGGCCAGCAGGATGCACAGTTTACACAATACATGTACAATGGGATGTTTTACAATCCTGCATTTGCAGGGAAAGACGGGGGATACCGTTTTTCGGCACTCCATAGATCCCAATGGTTAAATTACACCACCTCATCCGGTCAAGGAGGAGCTCCTGTCACCCAACTGATCACAGCAGAGGGTAGATTGGATTCGAAAAGTATTGGGTACGGACTTTCGATAGTCAATGATCAGATAGGGCCATCCGGTAACTTGGAAGTAAACCTTAAAGGCAGCTATCACAAAAAAATAAATCGCGCCACCCTAAGTTTTGGAGGGTATTTAGGCATATTCTCGAGCTCTTTGGATTATGGTGAGATAGTAGTAGTAAATCCAGAGCCAGGTTTGCCTCAGTCTGGTAAAGAAGGTCAAATAGCTTTGGACTTTGGTGCGGGGATTTTGTATGACAGAGGGAATTATTACCTAGGTCTCAGTTCAAAACATCTTGGCCAGCCTTCGTTTGATTTTGGTGATGGTGCCTACGCAAATCAGTTAGAGAATCATTCCTATTTTTTGTTTGGCTATCGAATTCGACCTATTGGCCAATTACGAATTGAACCAAGTCTACTTATCAAAAGTGTCTCATTTAATAATTTTTCCTACGATGTAAGCGTTATGGCAACACACCAGAATAAAATTAACGGTGGGATTGCTTATCGAGGAGAAGAATCGGTTTCTTTGATTCTGGGATATAGTTTATTGAGGGATAATTCGCTGAAACTGGGATATGCCTTTGATTTGATTGTCGGCGGACTTGAAGCCAAGTCCCCCACCAGTCATGAATTAATGCTAAGATATCTGCTGCCTACATCCAGTAGAGAAATAGAGCGCGTAATTCAAAGAACTCCCAGGTTCAGGTTTTGAGCCCAAATAAATGAGCAAAATCTTTGATTTTGACTTATTACGGTTGGATTATTAAAAGGTTTATTATTGGCAGGTTATTTGCATTATTGCGCTTTATTCGCCTAAATTTCGAATCCTAAAAGGATTACCCGAGTAGAAAAATTTGATGATTTCAAAAACGTCATTTATGTATAAAAAAATGAAACTCCGATTAGTGCCTGTTACTTTGGGCCTAGCTATTGCAACTCTCTTACCGGGTTGCGGGCTTTTTAATAAGAAAGGATCTGCGAGTGATAAGGCAAACAGAAGAGGTGAAGTAACCGGAGTGCCAAAAAGGGCAAGTTGGCAGCAGAACCTTCCATTTGATATGGTTCCTGTCAAGGCCGGTACGTTTTGGATGGGTCAATCTGACGAAGACATCGCGTACACGCAGTCTGCGATGAATAAGCAAATTACGATTTCTGAATTTTTCATGGACAAATACGAAGTGTCCAATAACAAATACAGACAATTTTTGGAAGCTGTAAAAAATGGAGAACTGGCTACAGGAACTCCGACTACCTTAAAAGAACCTCCTACATTCAATTATGATGAATTAAGACCTGATACGACCGTGTGGTCTACCAGCTTTTCTTATCACTACGGAGATCCGTTAATGGAATTCTACTTTGATCATCCTGCATTCGATGACTATCCTGTAGTCGGGATTACTTGGGATCAGGCGCAGCAATATTGTGAGTGGAGAACCTATCACTTGAGAGCTAATGATGAACCTGAATTTGATGCTCCTTCATTCCGACTTCCTTCAGAAGCTGAATGGGAATATGCAGCCAAAGGGGGCAAAGATGTTGCAAAATATCCTTGGGGAGGTCCGTATCTTAAGAATAAAAGAGGCTGTTTAATGGCTAACTTCAAACCAGGCAGGGGTAATTACATTGACGATGGTTTTGCCTATACTGCACCGGTAGACGTGTTCGCGCCAAATGGATTTGGACTTTATAACATGTCGGGCAACGTGGCAGAGTGGGTCATGGATGCTTACAAGGCTACATCCAGAGTAGACACATGGGATTTGGACCCAGTTTACAATGATCCAAATGAGCCAAGAAAGATTGTAAGAGGTGGTAGCTGGAAAGATATCGCACATTATTTAGAGACCTCTACCAGAACATATGAGTACCAGGATGTAGCACAGGCCCACATCGGATTCAGAACTGCCATGACTTTCATGGGTAGATCAGGATCTATGGACGTGAAATCTTCCAAACGAGCAAAACGATAAAAATCACAAACCAGAAAAAACCTTAACCTTAATTAATAATTTTCAATGGCTAGCAACAGTAACTCCTTTAAAGCTAAATTCTACAGCAACGTAATGCCAAAAATCTATGGTATTGGTGCGGCTGTGGTCATCCTCGGTGCGATGTTTAAAATCCTCGATTGGCAGTTTGCCAATATTATGATCGGGGTGGGTCTTACTACCGAGGCTATCATATTTTTTCTTTCTTCATTCGAGCCTAGACAAGAAGAAATGGATTGGAGTAAAATTTATCCTGAATTGGCAGACAGTGCACCAAAAAAATCAAAAGGTGATGATGTTTCCGCAAAATTAGATGATATGCTTTCCAAAGCTAAAATCGGTCCTGAATTGATCGAAAGCCTCGGCAAGGGCATGCAAAATCTTGCAACATCTGCAGAGAAAATGGGTAACCTTTCCGATGCTGCTGTCGCTACAAATGAATATGCCACTAATGTGAAGTCAGCTGCCAAAACATTGGTAGATATGAATGCTTCCTATAGTAAAACTGCTGCAGCACTGACCGAGATGTCCGCTGCATCTCAAGATGCGAAAGCATACCACACTCAGGTGGTGAATGTGACCAAAAATCTTACTGCCTTAAACTCAGTATATGAGATGGAATTGCAGGATGCGAACAGCCATGTGAAGACGCTCAATAAGTTCTACAGTAATATGACTGCTGCTATGCAAGGTTTGACTGAGGCAGGAAAAGAGACTGAAGCATTTAAAAACGAACTTGCAAAATTGAATCAAAACGTTAGCTCACTTAACAAAATCTATGGTGGAATGCTTTCTGCTATGAAGGGTTAATCATTTCCAAACATCTAAAAAATAATAGAAATCTAAACAGATGGCAGGAGCTAAAGAGACACCTAGACAGCGGATGATCGGGATGATGTACTTGGTATTGACGGCCTTATTGGCCCTCCAAGTAAGTAATCAGATCCTTCAGAAGTTCGTCCTCATCAATGATGGGATGGAGCGGACGTCAAGAAATTTTATTGCAAAAAATCAAAATACTGTAAGCTCTATCAAGTTGACAGTAGAAGAGCAGGGTAACAATCCAAGAGATGTTCCAAAAGTTGCTGCTTCAGAACAAGTAAGGACTGCAACCTCAGAAATCTACACCTACCTAGAGCAGCTCAAACAAGAACTAATTGAGACTTCAAATGCTAAAAATGATGAGGGCAACTTTGTCAATTCTGCATTGAAAAACACCGAAATCACTGGCAACATGTTTGCCAATTCGGGTAAAGGTGAGGAATTGCAAGCAAAACTTAACGCATATCCCTCTCAAGTGTCAAGTATCTTAAGTGAAGTGGGTATCCAAGGAGTGACTTTCAAGCCAATAGCCCTAGATGCTAAAGACATAGAGATATTTGCCAATGATCGGGATGTGAGAGGAAAGAGCTTTGTTAACCTAAACTTTGTGAAGTCTCCTGTAGGAGCTGTTATGGCGCTACTATCTCAGTTTCAAAATGAAGTTTTGAATATAGAAAGTGAAGCACTTACTGAGCTATCCAACACTATCGGATCATTCTATTTCAAGGCAGATATTTTGGAAGGTAAAATTGCGGCAGAATCTAATATAGTTGCCGCTGGAACAGTATTCAAAGGTGACATGTTCATTGCCTCAGCTTCTTCATCAGCAGCTCCTACTATGACGCTTGATGGAAGAACTGTACCTGTAGAAAATGGGTTTGGTAAAGTAGAGTTTCCTGTTAGACCTGCCGGAAGCTACGACGATAGAGGTTTATCGAAGCAGACTTTGAAAGGGGAAATTGTTACCAATGTTGGAGGTGAAGACCAAGTAATTCCAGTCTCTTACGATTATTATATAGCCCAACCAGTTATTAAAGTTTCCTCAGAGGTAGTTCAGCAGCTTTACGCAGATTGCGCGAATGAATTGTTGATTGAAGTTCCGGCCTTGGGGAATACATACTCTCCTGAATTTAATGTGGCTAATGGTCAATCTATAAAAGGTAGTAAGCCAGGTCAGCTGACTGTAATTCCAGGTGCTTCTGGTAAAGTTACTATCGGTGTCAGCAGTGGTGGAAATAAAATTGGTGACGTGGCGTTTGATATTAAACCAGTTCCTTTGCCTACAATCAAAGCTCTCGGTGCGAATGGCTCGGAATTGGATGGTTCAGTAGCACATGCAATCAATGTGTTTAGCGGAATGAAAGTAGCAGCTGTAGCTGAGCCAACTTTTGCCAGAACTATGGCGAAAGATTCCAACTTTGAAGTAACTGGAGGGGAATTGACTTTGCTTAGAAGTGAGGTTCCAAGAGGTTCTGTTCCAATAGGTGGAAGTATGAGAACTCTCCTTGAGAGTGCAAGACCTGGAGATGATATCGTAATCCGGGTAACTCAAGTAACACGAACTAACTTCAGAGGAAATAAAATTAACTCTGAATTAAGACAGATTATCCGATTGGCAGTGAAGTAATCGGAAGTCGAAGTAAATAAGAAAAATATGAAAAGATTTGTGCAACACATCTTCTTGGCAGTTTTGGTCGTCATTGGTTTGCTACCAGCAAGTACCAATGCCCAAGTGGCTACAAGCGTAAACCCATCGGGATTTGGTGATCGCCAGTTCTCTATGGATACCATTTATTCGGCCAAGCGGATTCGGGATGATGATAAAATGTATCAAATCTCAGTTTGGAGAAGAATCGACCTTAGAGAGAAATACAATCTTTCACTTTACGGCTCGGGAGATAACAAAGCAAATGGTATAATTAGCCATATCTACAAAGCTGTTGTTGATGAAAATGCTCTCGAAGTTTTCGGTGATGCAGATTTCACACAGCCGCTCTCTATTGCTGAGTTTCAGGACAACTTCTGGATTTCTGCAAATGGCGATTCCATCTTTACCAAGCAGTTGTATTATTTGGATTTCAAAGAAGACTTTGTTTTCGACAGACATCACTCTGATTTGGTTTTTGATATTAAATACATTGAATTGGTGATGCCTTCTCCAACGAATGCAAATGCAGGTCAGAAAACGGTCGCATTCATCCGTTACAAGGATTTTGTCAATTATTTCAAGAATCATCCTACTGCACGTTGGATCAATTTCCAGAACATCTCAAAAAGCTTGACTTATGACGAAGCTTTTGAATCTAGATTGTTTAGGTCAGTAGTGAGGAGGTTTACCAATCCAGATGAAGCGTTAATAGCAGATTTGGTTGATTCGGATCATGCCAATCCTGAGATGCAGGCTTATCTGAATTCTTTGGAATTTGAGTACAAATTATTAGAATTTGAAAACTCCCTCTGGGAGTGGTAAAATAAAAAAGGGGCTTATGCCCCTTTATTTTTTTCCATCCAATCTAGAAGGGCCTTTGCCCTACTTGCGCCGATTACGGCCTTTAACTCTTCCTCGCTGGCCGATTTAATATTTTTTACAGACTTAAAATGCTTCAAGAGTTTATCTGCTGTGTTTTCGCCAATGCCTGAAATTCCCGTAAGTTGGGTTCCGAAGGCATTTTTGCTTCGGACATTTCTGTGAAAAGTAATGGCAAACCTATGGGCTTCATCTCGGATCCGTTGAAGTAATTTTAAACTTTCAGACTTTTTGTCAATATGAATAGGATAAGAGTCTCCAGGGAAATAAATTTCTTCCAAACGTTTTGCTATGCCGATGATTGGCATCTTTCCATAGACTCCCAATTCCTGAAGTGCTTCGACGGCGGAGGACAGCTGTCCCTTACCCCCATCGATGACAATGAGTTTTGGCAGCGGTTTTTCTTCTTCGATTAGCCTTTTGTATCGCCTTCCTACGATTTCCTTCATGCTTGCGAAATCATTTGGGCCTTCGACTGTCTTGATATGGTAATGACGGTATTCTTTTACTGCAGGCTTTCCTCCCAAGAAGCAGACCATACTTGCTACAGGATTGGTTCCTTGAATATTTGAATTGTCGAAGCATTCGATATGATCCGGAATATCCGGTAGACTCAGGTCTTGTTGCAATTGACGGATAACCCGATCTTTTTTGTCTTGATTTAACCCTTGAAGCAAGGCTTTCTCTTTCTTGTAGTACAGCGCATTTTTGAGCGATAATTCGATCAGTTTTCGCTTGTCTCCAATTTTTGGAACTGTTAGGTTAAGCCCTTCGATTGGGTTTTCCGGTTCAATATTAACTAGAATTTCCTCCGCATCACTTTGAAATTGGTCTTGAAGCCTTACAAGGGCTGTGAGTAACAGTTCCTCACTGCTTTCATCCAGCTTTTTCTTAAGCTCAACATTTTTGGAAGTGATCATCGCTCCATTGATCACACGCATGTAGTTCACGTAAGCGAACTTCTCATCGGAAACCAGAGTACAGACATCGAGGTTTTGGATACTTGGGCTCGTGATCAATGATTTTGCCTGGTATTTTTCCAAAAGGTCTAATTTGATCTTCATTTTCTGGGCTTTTTCAAACTCCAGATTTTCTGCGAAGGCCTGCATCTCCTGTCTGAAATAGGTCTTTGGAACTCCCAGGTTTCCTTTGAGAATATGCTTCGCCTGCTCTAGATCCTTTAGGTATTGAGCTTCCCGCTGTAGTCCTACACAAGGACCCTGACAGTTGCCAATGTGGTATTCAAGGCAGACTTTGTATTTCCCTTCGTCAATTTTGTAGGGCGATAGGTCAAGGTTGCAAGTCCGAATGGTAAACAGGTCTCTGATCAAGTCCAGGACATTATTCATAGCTTTCACGCTGGCAAAAGGGCCAAAATAGGTGCCCCGCTTTGGGATGAGCTTTCTAGTCTGGAAAATCCTCGGGAAGTTTTCTTTGGTGATCAATAGATAGGGATAGGTCTTGTCGTCTCGCAGCAAAATATTGTAGCGGGGCTGAATCTTTTTGATCAGATTGTTTTCCAGAAGTAAGGCATCCAATTCGCTGTCTACCAGGGTGATTTCAATTCTTCGGATTTCCTTGACCATTCTTCGGGTCTTTAGGTTTACTCCTGTGTTTTTATTGAAATAGCTACTGACACGCTTTTTGAGACTCTTGGCTTTGCCTACATAGATCAGTTCATTTTCCTCATTGAAATACTTGTATACCCCCGGATGATCTGGGAGCTGTAGGTGTTCTTCGGGTAGAAAAGAGGAGGACTGCATGGGTTAAAATTAAAAAAAAACAGCCCTGAATTCAGGCTGTTTTTCGTTTGTAAAGGGTTTTTAATTCCTAATGTAAATCAAAAGTCGTTCTTTTTGGCATCGTAGTCAAAATCTGCAAATCGCTGACTATCCTGTTCATACTTGTCACAATCGATCTCTATGCTCAAAGGTCGATCGGGTCTCGGAAATGGACCTTTGGTGTAGCCAAGTGACTGGTCTGCGTAAACTTTCTCCATAAATTTCACCCAAATCGGTCTTGCAGTACGGCCACCTTGTCCGGCAGTCCAACTTCTAAAGTGAATTGCTCGGTCATCCCCTCCAACCCATGTGCCGGATACGAGATCTTTGCTTACCCCCATATACCAGCCATCTGAGGCATTCTGAGTAGTTCCTGTCTTTCCACCCAGTTCATTTCCTTCGCGGAGTGAATAAGGGACACCTTGGCTCGTTCCTCCTCGTTCTTCAAATCCTCCTCGGAGCATGTATAGCATCAGATAGGCATGTTCTTCGCTCATCGCAGGTTTCTTTCTGGGAGTGAATTGCTGAATCACATTGCCGTTTTT
Source organism: Algoriphagus litoralis (assembly GCF_003259255.1). Taxonomy (GTDB): domain Bacteria; phylum Bacteroidota; class Bacteroidia; order Cytophagales; family Cyclobacteriaceae; genus Algoriphagus; species Algoriphagus litoralis. The sequence goes on along the minus strand of NZ_QGOL01000008.1, from coordinate 276,844 downwards.
GTCTTCGATGCGATCGATGTAATACGGTGTGGTATGCTCTCCTTTATTGACAAAAGTTCCAAATGCTCCAACCATCTCGAATACAGAGACATCATTAACTCCCAGTGCTAAGGAAGGTACTTCTTCCAAGTCACTGGTCACTCCCAACCTCCGGGCAGTCTCCAAGACAATCCTAGGACTGAGCTTTTTCATCATGTAAGCTGTCACAGAATTGACCGATTCAGCCATGGCTTGCCGGATTGTCATTTTTTCATAGCTGAACTTGCCGTCTGCATTGGAAGGACTCCAAGCTGGCTGACCCGGGATATAGACTTCGACAGGTTGATCGACTACGGAATAGCAAGGGCTGTAGCCATTTTCTATTGCCGCTGCGTAGACAAAAGGCTTGAAGGTGGATCCGGGTTGACGCTTTCCTTGCTTCACATGGTCAAACTTGAAGTATTTATGGTCGATGCCTCCCACCCAAGCTTTGATATGTCCGGTCATCGGATCCATACTCATAAATCCGGTCTGAAGGAATTTTTTGTAGTAGCGCATGGAATCCATAGTGCTCATGAGCGTATCTATTTCACCTTTCCAAGAGAATACGCGCATTTTCTTTTTCTCATTTAGCTTGAGATTAATAGAGTCGGTATCATCTCCATAGCGAACTTTGAGTAAACGGTAAGCTTCCGTTCTTTTTACTGCTGTTTCGATGAAATTAGGAATGACCTGCATACTTTCGTCGATCCAAGGATCTCGTTTCCCCATCTCATTGAAAAACTTTTGTTGCAACTCAGACATATGCTCCGATACTGCTTCCTCGGCATAGCGTTGCATTCGACTATCCAGCGTGACATAAATTCGTAATCCATCACCAAATAGGTCATAAGCTGATCCATCTGACTTTAGATTTTCCTTAGTCCATTTAATGAGGTCTGCTTTTACGATCTCTCGGAAATAAGTAGCAAGGCCGTGATTCTGATTTCTTACTCGATAATCTAGCTCAATCGGCAATTGGGATATGGAGTCAAATTCAGATTGACCCAGCGAACCGTTTTTGACCATTTGAGCCAAAACCGTGTTGCGCCGTCTCAGGGAATTATCAGGATTGAATACAGGGCTGTAATAGGTGGGAGCTTTGAATAGTCCTACCAAAACAGCCGATTCTTGAACGGCAAGCTCTGAAGGTAGTTTGTTGAAAAATGTACCTGCTGCCGTTTTGATCCCATATGCATTGGATCCAAACTCTGAAGTATTCAGATACAAAGTCAAGATTTCATCTTTGGTGTAGGCCTTTTCCAGTTGGGTGGCTACGATCCATTCCTTCGTTTTAATAATTAGCATCCGAAGTCCCGGAACAGAACTTAAAAGGCCCTGCGAAGCATCAGTTCGGGTTTTGAATAGGTTTTTTGCAGTCTGTTGGCTAAGCGTTGATCCTCCACCTGCATCTTGACCGAGAAGGATGGATTTCACGAATACCCGAATCATGGCCGTCATATCTATGCCGGAATGATCCTCAAATCGAACATCTTCGGTTGCGATAAGGGCCTGAACCAAATTTGGAGACAGCTCTTCGTATTTCACAGGGCTGCGATTTTCTCTGGCGTAAGTTCCTAAGAGAAAGCCATCAGCAGAATAAAGCTCGGATGCAAGTTCACTCTCAGGATTTTCGAGAGCCTTGAAATCTGGCAGCGAACCAAATAGTCCCAAAAAGTTGACACTGACCATCCATACGAAAAGGATAAAGAAGATCACCCCACCGATAAATGCGATCCAGAGGTATTTAATTGTTTTACTGGCCCAAACAGGAATAGATGGCTTGGTAGTCTTTGACATAGGATTTTTACTGATAAAGGGATCGGAAGAAGATTAAATACTCCTCCGTGTTTTTGGTTTTATTCAAGGTCTGAAAGTTCTCAATCGAAATAAAGAAGGCGTTGGCTTGGGCGTTTTCCGGCAATCCTTCTGATTTAAACTCTTCAGAAAATTTTAGGTAGTATTCTTTTGCTTTTTCAGCATTGGAAAACGGACTTATGATGTAGATCGCGTTTTCCTGATTCATGTTCATATTTCCAGTTCGAAGTCTTGCATTTGGGAAGTTTTTGGCATGAAAGTTTTCCAGATCTCCCAACAGGTTTTTGGCTTCCTCTGACTCACTTTTGGATAAAGAGATGACAAAGATATGGGTTTGAGATTCATTCACTTTGTAAGGTGAGTCTGCGGGTACCTCATTACCTACATTTTGAGCAGCTTCTGCAGATGTGAGTTGGGTCGAATCCACAGCAACACTATCCTTGGGAGTCAGAGCGGCAAGTTCCTCGCTACTCAGAAGTGGTCGGAGCATATTTCTTGCCAAACTGACCAAAGCTTCGTCTTTCGTATTTTCGATATAGGATTCAAGCCTTCCTTTGAATCGTTCTTTACTTTCCAGCTTGCCTGTGACCATGATATCCAGTAGCAGTAACTTTTCTGTATTACGAGTTAAGGGATATTCTTCGAGAGTTGATTTGATCACTTGTCTGGCCTGTTGATATTGCCCGGCGTAGTAGGAGTTGTATGCTTGCTCGTATCCTTTGGATGATTCAAGGGCAGCGAGATTACCCGAGGCTGCATCGGGATTATTGACCGAATAGGTGTATTGGGAATCCGGAAACTCCCGATTGAGGCGGCCGACATATTGCTCGAAGTTTCCTTTGGAATCTTTCTGTGCTAAATAAAGAAGGTAATATGCCTCAGGCTTTCGGATAGTATTTGGGAAAGTTCTGATCAGTGTTTCCAAATTGTCAATGCTTGACTCCAATTCCTCAAAATCAAAATACAAGAGCTTTCCCAATTCAAAGTAGGATTCATCCAATTCTGAGTTTAGCCGTTCCAGTTGCTCAGGAGTGTTTGGGATTTTTGCCAAAAGGCTTTCCATCGATGGTAACCCCGCTAAAATCGGGTTTTCTCCGGTAGCCGAAGAATCTTTAAGTCCAGTCACTTCCTGGGGCTGGGTGTTTGTCTGGAAAATCGCCGATCTTCTTCTCCAATTATCTTGAAGGGGGCGAGTACCCCAGACTCTGTTGAATTCAATGGCTCCTTGCTGCATGGCGACTCCATTGTCAAAATAGAAGCTTGCTCCGGGATCTTTACCGCTGAAGGCCAGCAGATTGTTAAATATGCTTGAGTTTTTAGGTACCTCTTTGGCTCGGGCTTCGGCCATGAGTCTTTCTTCCTCTGCCTTGATAAAATTCTGTGCAACTGCCTCTTGCTCAGATGGACTTAAGCCTGCCAAGATCGTCAGGCTGTCATTGAGCTGAATCCGCTCTACATGAAATACGTATTGATCAAGAATTGTCTTTTGCGATTGAATTTGGATCGCAACAGGGTCATTTTCTTTGATAAATGTAAGTGCGCTGTCCAAATAGTACTTGGTAGCCCGAAAATCCTTGAATTCTTCAAGGTTGATCTCAGCAAGTTTTTGATAAATATATCCTTTCAATCGAGGGTTACTGCCAGGTTCTTTGGCTGCCTGATGCAGTAAGTCAATGGTGAGAGGAATATCCCCCTGCTTTTCTTCAAAAAGTGCCCGTTCATAGATCACTACATCTTTGAGATCTTTGTTTTTAGGATCCTCATACAAGTCCTCGTAATAGTTACGAACCTTCCTTAGATCTTTTGAAGCGTTGAGCTCCGCTACTTGTTGGGCATAAAGAGTGGCAAAAAAACTTCGCTCATAGGGAGGATTTCCATCGAGGGATTTTTTGTAGTAATCATAAGCCAAGGCATCAAGCCCCTCTCGCTGATAGCGCTGAGCGAGGATAAAATTGATTCGAGATTCTTCTTTTTTATCAGGAGCTAGATCTACTGCTCTGTCCAAAGCACCGATCACGCCGTTTCGGTCTGCCCGAGTTTCATAGTAATACGCCAGGGTTTTAAACAGTTCGAATCGGTTTTGGTCACTTATTTCGGTCTCCTTGGAGAGGTAATCTATAGTGAAGTTGGCATTTTCATATTCCAATCGATCCACATAGAGTCGGAGTAGGCTGATCAGCGCCTGATGGCGAAGGTCTTTGTCTTTGCTGTTGCTGTTGATGAATTTGAAGGCATTGAGTGCATCATCTTGTTGGGCTTGGAGATAATCGATCTTGCCCAAGAGGTAATAGCTGTCATCCACCCATTTGGAGATTCGGTGCCAATCGATCGCTTTGGAAGATAGTTCCCGTGCAGAATCCAATTTCTCTTTATTCTGCTGTATGGTAGCGGAATCTATGGGGATGTAGACTGGTAGAATTTGTGTATAATCTTCCTTATACCCCTTCAAGACCTGATTTTCAACATCCTTTATTTTGACATCGGCTAGATAGTAGGCGTTGAAATGAGAGGTCAAATTATGAAAAGCCCTATTGGTAAAGGTGTTGCGCTCAGAGGAACAGGCTCCGATAAAAATAATAATGACTAAAGCCAGTCCGGAAAATCTTCTCATTTCAGCAGTAATTATCTTCTCTAGTAAGGTTCAATCCCGCAAATCTGTGGGCATGAGCAATCTTGTAAGGTAAAGTATCCTTCCTAAGGAGTTCCAAAGGTCAGGTACGATTTCTGATTTATCCAATGGAAGTACCAAAATAGACTATTTAGCTCACTTACCGAACGAAGACAGCGCTCAAATCGTACCAGAACTTTTAATAGACACCCATTTTCTGAAAATTTTAGATACTTTCACTTTATTATGGAAGAGGATCAAGACCAAAAGAAAAGTAAAGAAAGTAGTACTCCAGTTTATGTGAAGTACATGGGGCTCGCTTTTCAGCTTTTTGCAGTCATTGGTGGAGGAACTTGGTTGGGCTGGTGGGTTCAGCAGCAGAGTGAGATGAAGTTTCCCTTGTGGATATTGCTCTTTTGTTTTGCTTCTATAGGTTTAGCTTTTTATCAACTGTTCCAAAGCATTCGGCAGGACAAGTAGTCAACTTTGCGTTTTTTGGGGTACTTTTGTGCCTGATCTGTTAAGTTTTTCCCATGGTTTTGTTAAAAAATTTCCATTTCCGGTTTCTTTCGTTCAGTGTATTGATTGCCGCTTTGATTTGGATTTTCCAGAGTTTTCTGCCACACATCATTGTAAATTCCGTTTGGGCAGTTTTTTTATTTGTGCTGATTCTCTCGTATTTAGTCAGTTTTACCTCAATTTGGCTCTATAAAAAATCACCTGAGAATTTTCTGCAAATCAAGCTTTTGGGCATGGTAATCCGAATTTTGGCAGCACTTGCCTTCATTACTACGTGGGTAATTGGCGGGGAAGAGAATATTATTCTGTTTATTTCTAATTTCTTTGTTCTTTTTTTGTTTTACCTCGTTTTTGATATCTACACCTTTATTTCTAACTTGCGCCCGATTTCGAAGTAGCCCTCAAAAATAAGAGTTGATGACGCGCAAATTTCTGGTTTTAAGTCTTTTATTTTCAGTGTATTTGCTGAATTATTCTCCTGCTGTTTTTGCTGCGGGTGGGGAGACAGAGGAAGGTAAGGAAGATCCTACTGGGTTTATCATGCACCACATTAAGGATTCCCATGAGTGGCATTTTTTTAATATCGGCCACACCCATGTGACTTTACCTCTTCCTGTGATCACTTATGCATCTGACAGGGGACTGGAGTTTTACATGTCGAGTGATTTCCAAAATCACGAAACACATCTTTTCGGTAAGGAAAATGCGCATAACGGAATCTATATTGACGACCATGAGCATTTGGGTCGTGTGGATGGTGGTTCTATTTTGGATTTTTCCATTACCAAAAATGTGGCCATGATGATCCTGGTCATTGCTTTGGTTCTTTGGCTTACATTGTCTGCTGCTGGTCACTACAAAAAGCATGGCATAGCGGCACCGAAAGGGGCGGCTTCTTTTGTCGAGCCTATCGTTTTGTTTGTGAGAGATGAGATTGCTGAAAAATCGATTGGCCCGAAATACAAAAAGTTTGTTCCTTACCTCCTGACTCTATTCTTCTTCATCTGGATAGGCAACCTACTAGGGCTGATGCCCGGAGCAGCAAACTTGACCGGAAACATAGCTGTTACCTCCACTTTGGCGATTCTTACTTTTATTTTGGTGAATGTCAATGGGAATAAGGACTACTGGAAGCACGTGTTTGCCACGCCTGGAGTACCGGTAGCATTGTTGCCGATCATTGTGGTGGTGGAGTTCATCGGACTATTCACCAAGCCTTTTGCCTTGATGGTCCGATTATTTGTCGCCATTACAGCGGGTCACATTGTGATTCTGGCTTTCATTGCACTGATCTTCATCTTTGAGTCGTATACTATCGGTGTGGTATCCACGCTGATGGTGACCTTTATTAATTTAATCGAGTTGCTCGTCGCTACGATCCAAGCCTATGTCTTTACCCTATTTACAGCGATGTATATTGGTGGTGCAGTGGCAGAACATCACCACGACGATCACCATTAATCCCGAGTACCTTTACTGAGTAATTTCTTTGTTCAATTTATAAATAAAACGTTTATGTTAACTTCTATCTTGTTGTCTGCTGGATTGGCTCTTATGGGTGCTGGTATCGGTGCAGGAATTGTTGCGATTGGCGCAGGTCTTGGTATCGGTCGTATCGGTGGCCAGGCAATGGAATCTATCGCCCGTCAGCCTGAGGCTGCTGGAAAGATCCAAACTGCCATGTTGATCATCGCAGCTTTGATTGAGGTGGTTTCCCTGTTTGCAGTAGTAGTTTGTCTACTTATTGCATTGAATGCAGGTGGCTTAACCTTCTAAGAACAATAGAAACGGGATTGGCGCTAGGCCAATCCCTTCTTATTGAACAACATTGAAATTATTAAATCATACTCATGGATCTGATCATACCTAGTTCCGGGCTTATCTTTTGGCAGCTTTTAGGCTTCCTTGCACTGTTATTCATTCTGATAAAGTTTGCATGGAAACCTATGTTGGCAGCACTTGAAGAACGTGAGTCCGGCATCGAGAACGCGCTCAAAGCGGCTGAACTTGCCAGAAATGAAATGGCAAATCTTAAATCTGAAAATGAGAAATTGCTTCAGGAAGCGAGATTGGAGCGGGACAATATCCTTAAAAAGGCTCAAGAAGCATCTGTCAAAATGATAGAGGAAGCTAAAAATGAAGCAGCCAAAGTAGCAGCGGAGCAAATTGAAAATGCAAAAGCGGTTATCGAAACAGAAAAGAAGGCTGCCTTGGCAGAAGTCAAAAACCAAGTTGCCATCCTGACTATCGAAGTCACTGAGAAGTTATTGAGAAAGAATTTGGCTGACGAAAAAGCTCAAAGAGCCCTCGTGGACGAATTTGTCAAAGAAGTACAGCTTAATTAATCCCTCATGTCAAACCATAGAGTTGCATACGCCTATGCCAAGTCTCTGATGGAATTAGCCATCGAAAGAGGCCAGTTGGAAGCGGTGTATCAAGACCTTTTACATTTGGCTGATCTAGCCAAATCAAACAGGGATTTGGAACTTGCAATGAGAAATCCCATCGTGAATGCGGATAAGAAGCTGAAGATCCTCAAGGCTCTTTTTGAGAAAAGAGGAACAACAGACGCAACTTTGGCATTCTTCGAGATTCTCTGCCGAAAGAATCGAATTGATCTGATTCTTGAGATTGCACGTGAGTATCAGACACAATACCGACTACACAATTCCATTCAAGTGGCCGAAGTGACCACCACCTTTCCATTGAATGATGCCCTTCGCGCTGAATTTACCAAGATTGTATTGGAGATATCAGGAATGAAGACCGTGAAGCTTGTCGAAAAAATCAATCCGGATCTGATCGGTGGATTTATCCTGAGGGTAAATGACCGTCAGCTGGATGAGTCACTAAGCAGCAAACTGAGAGAATTGAAAGCCGAGTTTGCTGTAAACCATTACGAAAGTAAAATCTAAAAAAAGCATTAATAGACGATAACATGGCAGATGTAAGACCTGATGAAGTTTCGGCAATCCTGAGAGAACAACTCGCAGGTGTCAGAACTGCAGCCGAACTTGAAGAAGTAGGAACAGTCCTCCAAGTAGGTGATGGGGTAGCCCGTATCTACGGACTTTCCAAAGCTCAATCCGGAGAATTGCTTGAGTTTGACAACGGAATGAAAGCAATGGTTCTAAACCTTGAAGAGGATAACGTAGGTGCTGTATTGTTTGGTGATTCTAAAGAAATCAAAGAAGGCGATACCGTAAAGAGAACCAAAAAGATCGCTTCGATCAAAGTAGGCGAAGGCATGCTGGGTCGAGTAGTAGATACCTTGGGAAATCCAATCGATGGTAAAGGCCCAATTTCTGGCGATCTGTATGAGATGCCTCTTGAGCGAAAAGCTCCTGGTGTAATCTACCGTCAGCCAGTTAACGAACCACTTCAGACAGGGATCAAATCTATTGATGCGATGATTCCAATTGGACGTGGCCAGCGGGAATTGGTAATCGGTGACCGTCAGACCGGTAAGACTGCCGTTGTTATTGATGCGATCATTAATCAAAAAGAATTTTACGAAAAAGGAGAGCCTGTATTCTGTATTTATGTTGCTATCGGTCAGAAAGCATCCACAGTAGCAGGTATCGTTGCTGCATTGGAAAAAGGCGGAGCGCTTCCATATACAGTCATTGTCTCTGCAGCAGCATCTGATCCTGCACCGATGCAGTTCTTTGCTCCATTTGCTGGTGCAGCTATCGGTGAATTTTTCAGAGATACCGGTCGTCCTGCATTGGTTGTTTATGATGATCTTTCGAAGCAGGCTGTTGCCTACCGTGAGGTTTCTCTTCTTTTGAGAAGACCTCCAGGACGTGAAGCATACCCAGGTGATGTATTCTACCTTCACTCTAGATTGCTTGAAAGAGCTGCAAAAATCAATAAGTCTGATGCTATCGCAAGTCAGATGAATGACCTTCCCGATTCCCTTAAACCATTGGTTAAAGGTGGTGGATCACTCACAGCACTTCCAATCATCGAAACTCAGGCGGGTGACGTTTCAGCCTATATTCCGACTAACGTGATTTCCATTACAGATGGTCAGATTTTCTTGGAAACTAACCTCTTCAACTCTGGTATTCGTCCTGCGATCAACGTAGGTATCTCAGTATCCCGAGTAGGTGGTAACGCGCAGATCAAATCCATGAAAAAAGTAGCTGGTACTTTGAAGTTGGATCAAGCACAGTTCCGTGAATTGGAGGCCTTTTCCAAATTCGGATCTGACTTGGATGCCACTACCAAGCGTACTATCGAAAGAGGTCGTCGCAATCAGGAAATCCTTAAGCAGCCTCAGTATGCACCAGTATCGGTAGCACATCAGGTAGCGATCATTTATGCCTCTACCAGGGGTTTGATGGACAGTGTTCCTGTGGAGAAAGCAAGAGCATTCGAAAAAGAATTCTACATGTTGCTTGACTCAACTTACCCTGAGGCTTTGCAATTGATCCTCAAAGGTGATGTGGATGGTGCAGGAAAGATTCTTGCTACCGCGGCGGCTGAATTGGCACCGAAATACGCTAAATAATTGAAAATACCCGGCAGGGGGCTACCTTGCCGGATAGATATAAGTACAACTCACTGATGGCTAATCTTAAGGAAGTAAAGCAGCGAATCACCTCGGTAATCTCAACACAGCAGATCACCAAGGCCATGAAAATGGTGTCCGCCGCCAAGCTGAGAAGAGCACAGGACAGAATCATCCAGATGCGTCCATTCTCTCAGAAGTTGACCGCTATTCTGAACAATGTCTCTGCGGCATCCGAAGGCGCTACAGATTTGATTTATGCGCAGAAGCGTGAGGTGAAGAAAGTGCTGCTAATCCCAATCACTTCTGATAAAGGACTTTGCGGAGCTTTCAATTCCAACGTGATGAAAGCCACCAATCTCGCGATTCGGGAGCAGTTTGTTGGAGCAGACATTACCATAATGCCTGTAGGAAAGAAATCTTTGGAGTATTTCAAAAAGACGAACTACCCTAAAATCGAAAATTTCTCCACCCTTTTCATGGATATGTCTTCGGATAACATCCGTGCTGCAGCCAACTACGCGATGAATGCATTTGCTGTTGGAGAGTTTGATCAGGTATTTTTGATCTTCAACGAATTCAAAAACGTAGCTACCCAAATAGTTAGAACAGAACAATTTCTACCTATGGAAGCGGTAGCCACTGAGGAAGTAAAAGTGGATACGGATTATATTTTGGAACCTTCCCGAGAGTTTATCATTGAGGAGTTGGTGCCAAAAGCCTTACGGACTCAATTCCTAAAAGCGATCCTTGAAAGCAATGCTTCAGAGCATGGCGCCCGAATGACAGCAATGGACAAGGCAACAGAAAATGCCGGTGACTTGCTGAAAGAACTGAAATTGATGTACAACAGAACCCGTCAGGCGGCCATTACCAACGAAATCCTTGAGATCGTTGCCGGTGCCAATGCACTTGGCGGAAAGTAATCACGCAATAGATCCCAAAATAAAACCACAGCTCGAAAGGGTTGTGGTTTTTTTTTAGGCTGAAATGGGATTTCACGGCAGTTAATCACACGAAAACTAACAGATTTCAACCAATTCATCTCAATCTGTTTAGATCATAGAATGGTCGATTAGCAAAGTGGCAATAGGTAAATAAAAAGTAGCGGTGTCCTTTTTTTAAACGCTGGCAGTGCTTCACGAAAACATCTCCTAACAGCTTTCAAAAAAATATCTCAAAGATTCACTTTGAAATCTGAAAGGTGAAGAACTTTTCGTCATAATACTCCTTTTATCCAACTCAAGATTTGATCTTCACAACTTTGGCTTCTGCCAGCCGTTGATCTTAGTGTAGTCATGTTTGGGCACACGGCCCAAAACTTCTTGACTTATTCCTTCGAGTTTTGACACTCATTTCTTGAATTGATTGGAAGGGAATTGACTTCCCCAGATTTTTCTGATTTATTTCCACCCTTTTTAAATCAGCTTTCCTTTCGTATTTGTCAGTTTTCTTTCCGTTTTGCGCTTAGATCAATTTTCTGAGCTTAGGTAGCCTTTCAGCCACCCTGAGAAATCCCAAATCTGTATTACATCCACAGGTGAGATCTGTTTTCAGACCTCGATTTGTTCCATCTTTTACCTTTTATGAAACTTATGCAAACCAACAAAAACACCCATTCCTTGGATAAAGCCTTGCTTCAGGAACTTTTGGCAATCAGTAATTCCCCTTGTCTTTCGCTCTACATGCCCACTCATCGGACCCATCCGGAGAATCGTCAGGATTCGGTTCGATTTAAAAATTTGGTGAAGGAACTGGAAGATTCATTGATGCGAAAGTATTCCAATGACGAAACACAGGCTTATCTGGCACCTCTTATCGAGCTTACGGCTGAGCAGGACTTTTGGAACCATTCCGGTGCAGGTCTGGCGATTTTCAGGGCTCCGGGATTTACCAAGGCGGTGAAACTGGCTGAAGCTCCTCCAGAAATAGCGATGGTTGCTGACAGCTTCCATACCAAACCGATTCAGTATTATTTGCAATCTACTGAGCGATTTCATGTATTGGCTCTAAACCGGCACGACATCAAACTTTTTGAAGGCAATCGTCATTCACTCGTGGAGATCGACCTACATGCTGAAGTTCCAGCCACTATGACTGATGCACTTGGAGAGGAAAAGACCAATGAGCACTTGACTGTGGCTTCTTACGGAGGGGCAGGTACGTCTATGCATCATGGTCACGGAAGTAAGGCAGATGAAGTAGATGTCGATTCAGAACGGTATTTCAGGGAAGTTGCTGAGGCTATTGCCGCGTATTATTCCAAGCCTTCAGGTTTACCGCTTTTACTTGCTGCTTTGCCGGAGTATCACCATCTTTTTCATAAAGTGAATAAGAAACCCTTGCTAGTAGAAGAGGGGATCAAAATAAATCCCAACACCTTGTCCACAGATAAGATGGCTGAGATGGCTTGGGAAATCATGGAACCGGAGTTTTTGCGAAAGCAAAATGAACTCATCAGCACCTATCATCAGTCAAAAGCAAATGGCCTCGGAAGTGAGGATATCAAAGAGGTGGCGGTAGCTTTGGTAGAAGGAAGAGTGGATACGCTACTGATAGAGGCTGATCGAATTATTGCTAGCCGTATTACAAATCTGGTGACCGGAAATATGCAAAATAAGGATATTGAAAATCCGAAAGTGGATGATTTGCTCGATGATATGAGTGAATTGGCGATGCGGATGGGAGGAACAGTTACCGTCCTTGACAAAGAACAAATGCCATCCGAATCAGGAGTAGCAGCAGTATTTAGGTATTGATTTTTGAATCTTAAGTATATAAAAAATGGCCTCAGATTAGCTGAGGCCGTTTTTGTTTGATAGAGTAAGGTTTATTTCAATCAATGATAAGAGTACCTACCCTTCTTGGGGATCTGATTAGCAGGTTCGAGTGAGGACACGCTCTGAGGCACCCGATCAGTTAGACAAGTAACCGATTACACAATTCAACAAGTTAAAGTCTAATCCTTCTGGCCACTACTTCAGCCATGATCTTCAGCCCTTCGTTATTCGGGTGAACTCCATCAGGCAATAGTTCTGATTTGTCCATCAGCGGCGTATAGAGGTCAATCATCTCAGCTCCTGACTTTTGAATGACTTCATAAAGCATGAGTCGTTGTTCATTGTCCATGACGTCTGGGGTGATGCTGAAATTTTCTCGGGTCACGGGAACCGGAATGACGACATAGACTTTACCATCAGCTGGCATGTGCCCACGAAACTCAGCTATTAGATCTAGGTAATCTTTAACAAAATCAGCTTTGTGTGCCCAGTTTTGTGGTTTGGAATCGTTAGTCCCTAGTTTGATCACCACCACATCCGGGGCAAAATCTTTGACCTCCTGAAACTGGGGCTCGTTCCAATACGGGTAATCGCCTTTTTTGAGCAGCGTACGTCCACTGACTCCGAAGTTTTTCACTTCATAAGCATCACCAAGCATAGCACCTACCTGAAGCGGGTAGCTGTTGGGATTGTCCCGGCCTGGGCCCTGTGTAATAGAGTTTCCGACAAAAGCGATTTTGATGGGACTTTGAGCAAATGAAAGGGCTGATAAAAGCATTGCTGCGAATAGGAAGGATAGGTTTTTCATGATTTTTGGGTTCATTTTTAAAGTTGAATATACTTTTTATCGTTTAGAAAAATTGAAAAATTCCACAAGTGCCACCCATTGATAAGGACAGCCAAATCAAAGTGATCACAGACTTACAAGATTCCCAATTTTAGGCTTTATTTTCGGCCATGGCATTTCTTCAGTCGATGTATCGTACATTTTCCAGACTTTCCTTGGATGTAGTGGGAGGGGCCTTGGCTGGCTTACTGTTTTTTTCCAAGCTTTTTCATACTGAGTTGGATCCTTTGGTTTACCAACTTTTGGGCATGGCCGTCTGGTGTATCTACACGCTTGATCATGTTTTGGATTCTCGTCAGCTTACATCTCCAGTTTCTTCTCGTTTTGCTTTTTACCAAAAGTTTGGCGGGATTTTAATGCTGTTTGTAGTCCCCATCGCTCTTTGCGGCCTTTTTCTGGCCTATCGGGTATTGGGATTGGGAGGAGAATTCTATCTCAGTATCGGATTTGGTGCAATTATTTTGTTGACAATGCTTCTCGTGAGAAAAGCTGGAAAAGCAGCAGGTCTGATCAAAGAATTCAGTACGGCTGTATTTTATGTTTTGGGTATAGCATGGATCCCACTCCTTCGACTGGAGGGGATTGATTTGACTTGGCAAAACCTGCTTTTTATTCCTGCTTACATCGGTTTAGCATTTCTCAACCTGTTGATGTTTTCGTTTCTCGACCGTAAAGAAGATGAAACCCATGGATTTGCTTCTGCAGCATTGACTGTGGAGCCAGGTAAGCTCTTGATTTGGATTCGTAGACTAGCCTTCCTGTTGATTTTCCTGAGTTTGGCTGGATTTATCTTTTTGCCTTCATTTTATCGGCCATTTGCTTGTGTTTTACTGCTCATGCTTCTGGTGCATTATTTGACTTTTTTCGCTACAGGGATTTCTATTGAGGCGAAAAGAGGCCGGATGGAAGCGAGTTTTATGTTTCCCGTATTACTTCTTCTTCTTTGACCGACTCTTCTATGGAGGAGTCATCAAGAATCACGAAAGTTTTCCCCCGTGGATACTAGGAAGAAGGTCATTAGTCTCTCCATTTTACTGCGATATTGAAAAATACCTAGCCAAATAGCTCGCATAAGCTATATTGCTCTGGGATTCTTCGTTTTGAATAGACTTTTTCGTTTCTCCTTGATCGTTTTGACTTTGATTTCTGAGATTACACAAAAGCACTGTGGCCTGTAATCGCCCTTCCCACAATCAGGGAATTGATTTCCTTCGTGCCTTCGTAGGAATACACTGCTTCTGCATCTGCCACGAAGCGGGCAATGTTATGCTCCAGCAAAATTCCATTTCCCCCAAAAAGCTCCCGCGCATGATCCACAATGGAACGCATTCGAAGTGTACAGAATACCTTGGCCAAGGAAGCATGCTCATCCAACAATTCTCCCTGATCCTGCATTTCGGATAATCTGAAAACCATAGTCTGCATAGCAGTCAGATCGCCAAGCATGGTCACCAGCAGATCCTGAACCAACTGAAATGACGCAATCGGTCGTCCAAATTGGATTCGTTCGTTGGTGTACGCCAATGCCAATTCATAGGCACCGCGGGCACAGCCTACTGCTTGCCAGGCCACACCTGCTCGGGTCATACGCAGGACCTTGGCAGTATCGCGAAATGAATTGGCTTCCTGCAGCCTGTCAGACTCAGGTACCTCGCATTCAGTGAGTGTGATAAGTGCATTTTGGACAATACGGAGCGCCATTTTATCTTCCATTTTTTCTGCCAAAAATCCAGGATTCTCTTTTCTGACGATAAAGCCTTTCACTTGATTATCGTCCAAGTCTCTCGCCCAAATGATCGTGATATCTGAAAAAGTAGCGTTTCCGATCCATTTCTTTTGCCCATTGATTTTCCAGATTTCTCCCTCCCGTTTGCAGGTAGTGGTCAGTCCACCCGCCGCCCCAGAACCTACTTCGGGTTCGGTTAGACCAAAAGCTCCAATTTTTTCCAGTTTCTGCATTTTTGGCAGCCATTCCTGTTTTTGCTCCTCCGATCCACAGAGATAAATGGAACCCATCGCCAGCCCGCTTTGGACTCCGAAAAAGGTAGAAATCGAAGTGTCCACACGAGCCATTTCCATAGCGATGAAGCCTTCCAAAAGGGCAGAATTTCCTGGACAGCCATAGCCATGGTAGGTCAGTCCGGCAATGTTGAGTTCGGCCATTTTAGGAATGATCTGCATGGGGAATTCTGCCCGATTCCAGTAATGATTCGCGATGGGTTTGATCTCCCGATTCATAAATTCCCTGACTTTAAGCTGGATTTCGCGCTCCTCGGGCGCGAGGGTTTTGCCTAATTCATAAAAATCACCATTGATTGCTGGAATTTCTTTGGGTTTGCTTCCACCTTTCAGCATTCCCATCATTTTGGAAAGATCGGATTCACTCATTTGAGAGACGAGTCCCACCATTTTTGGCAAATCTACTTTTTCAGCCAGTTTGGCGATTTGGTCTAAGTCCACACTTTGGAGAAGATGACGGAATCCTGAGATTTTTTTGAATAGGTTTTTCATTCAATGGGTTATTTTGGGAAACTTTAGATGTAAGATACAAGATGCAAGACAGTTCAACTGAGCATTAATTGCCCTAATTGAAAATTGATCATTGAGAATTGAATTTCACTTCTACTTCTTGTCTCTTGCTTCTCATGTCTTGATACTTACGTCTTACTACTAGTTACTTTACTCATGTCAGACGATTATGGTTTTCTAGCGCCTATTTATCAGCTGATTTCTCGGTCTGTTTTTGGCCGTGACTTAATCTACGCAAACCAAGCCTTCCTAGAGGGGATTGCTGGGAAAAAAATATTGATTATTGGAGGTGGAGATGGGGTCGCTTACCGGGAATTTAGAGAGAATGTACAAGGAGAGTATTGGGATTTGTCAGCCAAGATGACTCAAATAGCGAGGCAAAATCTTGCTGGCTCAAGCTTAAGTGTTCAGTCAGGGGCTTGGCCAGGAACTGGGAAGTTTGACCGAATCTACCTACCGTTTGTGCTGGATACACTGGCTGATGATGAAATTAGCCTTCTGCTTTCAAAAATTAAAGACGCCCTTTTACCTAAAGGTGAGGTGGTTGTTTCTGACTTTTTTGAACCCGTTGGCTTAAAGCAAAGGTTTTCTCAGATAGCAATGATCAGATTCTTTCGGATTTCAACAAACCACAGGAGAAAGGATTTGCCTAGGATTCCTCAGTTATTGGTCAAGGCTGGTTTTATTCTAAGGCAAGAAAAAATTTGGCGCAAAGGATGGATTAAGTCGCAGCTTTATGGGATTTCCTGAAGCGCTGATACCATAGGGCTTATTTTTAATTCTTCCTAGAATTGAAATTCGAGGATTAGGGAACACTTTTTTGAAATCGGACAAAAATAGCAATCCAAATTGCTCGACTTATTCTATAGGTTAAAGGAAGGAAAAGTATCACAGTTATCCCCAAAAGCGAAAGCAGAACCGTTAAACTATAGTCCTTGACAAAAATCGAGAGTAGGACCCAAACACCGATGAATAGTGCCGTATTTATTCCATAGCTGACAAACATGGCGCCGAAGTAAAAACCGGGTTCTGGATCAAAGCTTTGACCACAGCGTTCACAGTTTTTGTGCATTCTGTGGAATCGCATAGGATGAAATAGATTTCCCTTTTCAAACATATGTCCTTTTCTGCATTTGGGGCATTTGCAGGTTAGAATGCTGGTAAGAAGGCTAGGGGAATTATTCATTTTTTTAGCTTTTGACAAAATAGGGCATAATTGCGGGTAGTCTTTAGGACTGAATTCACTTTCTTCGGGACAAAACTTCCCTTTTGAATCAGTTCGCCTTTTCGATGCTTCGTTTGATCATTTTGTCGAAGTATGTTCCGTTTCCCGGTCCGTACCAGTTCGTTTCCCTGACTTCATGATAGTGCTCATCGTAGAGTTGGTCTGGAGTGATGTAACCGATATATCCTCCGTTGAAAGTTGTCACAATCAGATTGAGGCCTTTTTCTTTGGCCAGTTTATCCCATTCTTCAAAGAATACTCCTGATATTTCACCACTTGAACTGATCAGTAATAAGTTTCCTACTTGGGTAAAATCAAAATGGGGATTGGTATCTCCCAATAAGTAATCAAAAAGCCAAGGTCGGATCCGTAAGTTGTCAGAAATCCGCAAATGTGGCTCGCGGAGACCGATTTCCAAGCGTGAGTGGGCGATTCTAGGATTTTTTAGCGTAGCATATTGAGTCATTCGCAGCCAAATCGCAGAGTCCAAGCTTGAGGCATACTCCTGAATTTTTTCAGGGGTATTTCCTGGGGCAAGCGGTCGATGACTGCCAACTGTCCCCGCTGCATACATCGCAAATTCATATTCACGGGCTTCCAAAGCTCGGGTAAGGTACTTGGGGTAGTCGCCCGATAGTCCCATGAACTTTGAGCTCAAACATGTGGCATGGGCCGAATACGTGAAAAGAGAGGCTTTTTCTCCTGAGTTTTTGGTGAAAATCAACTGGCGCACAAAGGGGTCATAAGGACCGTCTTTGACAAATCGATTTGCCACATAGTTTCCGGCGTCAACTTTGCGAAAGCTGAGGGAAACGGTGTCTTGGGAAGATAAAGCTTCCTGAAGAGCAGATATGCTCTTCCCTACCATGAAATCCACAAAAGCCTGATCATAGCCACCAAATGCCAGTTTGCCCATTGCTCCGGGCATGTAGCCTCCCATTCCGGAGTGAGTATGTGTCGCTGTGAAAATCAATTGATCCGGTGCGAACCCGGAATTTGCCACGCCAGCCTCGATGGCTTTAGCCAGTGCAGGATGGACGATCAACAGTTCATAATTCAGCCAAGCTACTGTGGTTTTGCCATTGGTTAGCGTGATGGCTTTGACATAGCTGCTATCCTGGACAAACTCATAAGGCCCTCGAGGTGCGTATCCTACCAAGGGCGCGGGTTCATCAGGTGTAACATTGGCTTTTCCCCATCCCGCTGCCCAATAATCACCCTCAGAACCTTGCCAGGGAGTATTTTCAAGCTGCTCGAAAGTTTGATGATAAAAATCCTGTGCTTCGATAGGCGATCGGTCTACTGTAGTGATCGTGGCAATTCCTATCAGAAGAATTATTCCTAGAATCCAAGCAAGAATTTTGAAAAAGCGAGACAAAGGATTTACGATTTACGAGTTTTGATTTATGATTTGAGAGGCCTGAGTTTAATATCAACATTAAAAAGTACGGATACTAGTCAGATACTTGAGTCTTTACAACAAAGTATTAAGTTTGAATATCAGGTCACTATTAACTTTTTAATATTAACCATTAACTATTAATATCGAATATCGAATGCTAAATTTTGAATATCGAAGATTGAAAAACTATTAACTCTTAACCCAATAACTAATATTCAAAAGCCCCATACTGACTCTGAATCGTGACTTTTTTGGTTTCATGTGGCTCGACACGGCCGATGATTTTTGCTTCTACACCATAGGATTCAGCGATGTCGATGATCTCTTCGGCATAGCGCTCGTCCAGGTAGATTTCCATCCGGTGGCCCATATTGAAGACTTTATACATTTCTTTCCAATCTGTTCCACTTTCGGCCTGAATAGCTTGGAACAAAGGAGGCGTTTCGAATAAGTTGTCTTTGATCACATGCACTTTGTCTACAAAATGCAGGACTTTAGTTTGAGCCCCACCGCTGCAGTGAACCAAGCCGTGAACATGCGGACGCATGTAGTTGAGTACATCCACCATAATTGGCGCATAGGTCCGTGTTGGGGATAGCACCAGTTTGCCCATATTAACAGGAGCTCCTGGAGCAGGATCGGTTAGGTTATATTTTCCCGAGTAGATCAAGTCATCGGGAACAGCAGGATCGAAGCTTTCAGGATATTTGGTTTTCAAAAGTTTATTGAAAATGTCATGACGTGCTGAGGTCAGACCATTGCTTCCCATTCCTCCGTTGTATTCAGTTTCATAGTTGGCTTGACCATAGGATGAAAGTCCGACGATTACATCACCAGCCTGAATCTTGTCATTGGATATGACTTCGTCCCGACGCATTCGGCAAGTCACTGTACTATCTACAATGATCGTTCGGACCAAATCCCCCACATCGGCAGTTTCTCCTCCGGTAAGGACCACATTTACCCCGTTGTCACGCAGCATTTGCAGGACTTCTTCCGTTCCCTGAATGATCGCTGAGATTACTTCTCCGGGAATGAGATTCTTGTTTCTCCCGATTGTGGAGGAAACAAGAATATTGTTGATTGCACCAACGCAAAGTAGATCGTCGGTATTCATGATGATTGCATCCTGTGCGATTCCCTTCCAGACACTGAGATCGCCTGTTTCTTTCCAATAGAGGTAAGCCAAGGAAGACTTTGTGCCTGCACCGTCAGCGTGCATGATGTTGCAGTATTCAGGATCATTGCCCAGTGTATCTTCGACGATTTTACAAAAAGCTTGAGGAAAAAGGCCTTTATCTAACTTGGAAATGGCGTTGTGAACGTCTTCTTTGGATGCGGAAACTCCGCGCTGCATGTAGCGCTCGTTCATAGCGAGGGAAAGTTTTGGTTAGCGCAAAGGTAGCCATTTGAAAAATTGAAAGATTGAAAAAATTGAAAATTGTAAGGTTTGTCGATAGCTCCGAAAAGAGACACTTTTTTAGCAAATCCACAATCAAGCTTTTGAATCAGAGAACCTTTAAAGAGTCAAATGTGTATATTTATAAAAATTGTACACATGAGAACAAATATTGACATTGACGACGACTTGATCAAAGAAGCGATGAGGCTTACCGGGATCAAAACCAAAAAGGCTGTGGTGGAGGCTGCTTTGGCACAGATGGTGTCTTTAAAGAAGCAAGAGAGGTTAAAAGATTTGAGAGGAAAGCTTAAGTGGGAAGGAAACTTGGACGAAATGCGAGAAGGCCGTGATTTTGGTTGATAGTTCAGTTTGGATTGATTATTTCAATGGAGTGGAAACCAAGCAGACAGATTTTGTTTTCCATGGAATTGGAGCGTCAATTTTTGCTATAGGCGACTTAATCTATGGAGAAGTGATGCAGGGCTTTAAAGCAGATAAGGATTTTGAGATAGGTCAAGATTTTTTCGAAGACATTCCCTTTTTATTATTAACCAATAAAGAACTGGCTCTGAAATCCGCTCAGAATTATCGGTTTTTGCGAAAAAAAGGCATCACAATCCGTAAAACCATTGACTCCTACATTGCTACTTACTGCATTGAGAAAAACATAGCTTTGCTTCATTCGGACAAGGATTTCGAACCCTTTGTGGAGCACTTGGGGCTGAAATCAATTTTTTAGTGGTTAAATGGAGTTTGCCAAAGATCTATTTAAAGAGATGATTGAAGTTCTTTTTATCTCGTAAATCGTATTCTTGTGCTGAGCGAAGTCGAAGTATCGTAGCTGTTAAATAAAAAAAAGGCCAGTTTCCCAGCCTTTTTCCCTCTCTGTTTTTCTTATTTTTTTCCTATCAAAATCAAGTCTTCTTGTGGCGTTATCAGATATTCTGCACCGGTATCTGTCACTACAGCCATTTCTTCTACGGAGATGGTCTTTTCGGTTCCATCAGGCTGTTTCCAGCAGTGAAACCCGTCAAAAGCAAAAGTCATCCCTTTCTTCAAAAGCTTCTGAGCTGCGGGTCTAGGGGTTGGAAGTCTGGCTCCGCCGAGATTTGGTCCCACATCGTGCGCGACATATCCAACAGGGTGACCAGTGCTCCAGGGTACATACAGCGAACCGTTTTCATCCATCAAGTCGCGCTGTGCCCGGTCTACATCTTCGCCTTTTACCCCAGGTTTCATTGCGGCCAGAGCGATTCGGCTGCCTGCCTTCCCATTTTCCCAATATTGCTGAATATCCGCAGGTGCAGTGGTTTCTCCATCCTTTAGCACATAGGCAAACCGCTGAATGTCGCTGACCCAAATTCCATATAGTTTCACCCCAAAATCCGTCTGAATCACATCTCCAGGCATGATGACTTTATCGGTGGCATGAGAATGGCCGCGGTCAGGACCTGAGTTTACATTTGGGTTTTGGTCGGGATGCCAAGCGTCTGTGATTCCATACTCGGCCATTTTTGCTTTGAGAAATTTAGCGACATCCGCATCGGTGGTTTTTCCGGGCTCCACCATGGCATAAGCTTCTAATTGAAAGTCAGCGGCAAGTTGCGCGGCTTTTTTTAGAATTTCCACTTCTTCAGGAAGCTTGATGGATAGCCATTCATAGACCAGTTCGTCAGAGGAGATCAGTTTGGAGGCGTCATTTCCCATCAAGTTGGCTAAATCCAAGTACTGGCTATGTGTCAATCCATCTGCCATTTCATTGCTTTCGGAGGAGTTGATTGCGATTTTGGAAAAACCGTTTGCTTTGATGAATGCAACAGCTTTTGCCACAGCAGATTCACCTCTCGGGACTCGTTCAACTTTCTCATGAATATCCAAGTCGTCCAAGGCGGTAGCTTCGCCTTCAGGTGAAAATACTAGGGAATGAAAGCCGTCCGCCGCGTTGTAAAATAGGAAAGCAGCTGTTCCGCTGGCATTCTCCCCACCCACATGAGTAGCAATCGGATCATTGTAATTTTCCCTGCAGATGACTAGCCAAGCATCGACTCCGGCATTTTTGAGCGCTTCTGGCAGGAGTTGGTTGATTCGTTTTTTTCGGATCTCAGGCCAGGGGTTTTCACCCCAAAGTGCGGCTGGATTTATAGTTTCTGTGGACTCTATGGTAGTTTGTGCAGGCTCACATGCCCAAATCAATCCCAAAATAGAAAGTAATATCAGTGGTTTTTTCATGTAGGTGTTTATAGTTATTCAATTTTCGGCAAGAATTTCGGAGGATTAATTGTGTGTTTTTAGAACCGTTTTTTAAAATCTGTTTTGTACCATGCATTGAATTTACGGTCAAAATAATCAGGATTTCATTCGTACAAAACCCAACTGTCAATTAGGTGATCATTAACATTTGAAAAAAAGACCATAAAAAAAATTTATTTTGAACAAAAGAAGGTCGATGTCGTGTTAAAAATCAAAATCCACTAGCTTCTACTGCTAAAATGAAAATTGGAATTGTTTGTTATCCCACCTTTGGTGGGAGTGGGGTCGTAGCCACTGAACTGGGTAAAGGGCTCGCAAAAGTGGGTCATGAAGTTCACTTTATCACGTATAAACAGCCCATGCGGCTTGATTTTTTCAGTGAAAATTTGTTTTACCACGAGGTGGATATCAAGAGTTATCCCTTGTTTGAGCATGCGCCGTATGAGTTGGCGCTGGCAAGCAAGATGGTAAGCGTGGTAAAGTACGAAAACCTAGACCTGCTGCATGTGCACTATGCGATCCCCCATGCCTCAGCAGCCTACATGGCCAAACAGATTCTGAAAACCGAAGGTATCCAAATTCCCGTAGTGACTACCTTGCATGGGACAGACATTACCTTGGTAGGCAAAGATCCAAGTTATGAGCCTGTGGTCACCTTTTCGATCAATCAATCAGACGGAGTCACATCGGTCTCTGAAGATCTGAAGAGAGAGACTTATGAGCATTTTGATGTCAAAAGAGAGATTGAAGTCATTCCCAACTTTATCGATCTGGATCGATTTAAGCGGCAACGAAAGGATCATTTTAAACTGGCCATCTGTCCAAACGGAGAAAAACTGATGGTGCACACGTCCAATTTCCGCAAAGTGAAGCGGGTGGAGGATGTGATTCATGTGTTCTATAATGTAAGAAAAGAGATTCCTGCAAAACTTCTTTTAGTTGGAGACGGCCCAGAGCGAGATCGGATGGAGCGACTTTGCCGTACTTTAGGCACCTGCGATGACATTCGATTCCTTGGTAAGCTCGATGCAGTGGAAGAGGTACTTTCTGTGGCTGATTTGTTTTTGATGCCTTCAGAAAAGGAGAGTTTTGGTCTCGCCGCTTTGGAAGCAATGGCATGTGAGGTGCCAGTCTTAAGCTCTAATGCTGGAGGAATCCCGGAATTGAATGTGGATGGAGTGACAGGTTTTTGCTGTAATGTCGGTGATGTTGAAGATATGACTGAAAAGGCAAAGTTTATCCTAGCGGATGAAAACCTTGCAGGATTTAAGGAGAGAGCATTGGCGCGAGCAAAGGAGTTTGATATTGATCAGATTCTGCCAAAATATGTGTCCTATTATGAAAAAACGATTGCTGCTACACTCAGTGCAGTTTAAAAAAATGATGTAAATCATTTTCAAAAATAATTACACCAAGTCCAAAAACCTTACCTTTACGGCGTAGTTAAGCCCTTGAACGGTATAGATTCATTTGCTTCTTTAATACAGTATTACCTATGAAAAAGATTGGAAGATTGGAAAAACCCGACAATTTCGGTTCTGCCAAGATGTTTTCTAATCCAATTTTGGAAAAAATATCCAGAACCCATATTCTAGTGCCGATCACGCTGTTTATGGTGATTTCGTCGGTTTCATTTTACAATGCGGTGACGTCCACGGAGATTGGCCTTGCAGTTGGTTTATTAGTGTTACTCGTTGGTATTTTCGCGTTTACCTTTGTTGAATACATGATGCACAAGCATTTTTTCCACATGGAGCCAAATACGCCCATCAAGGATAAATTGCAGTATTCAGTTCACGGAGTGCACCACGATTACCCCAAAGATAAAGACAGGTTGGCCATGCCTCCCTTTGTGAGTGCAGCGTATGCTGCGATCTTTTATTTGGTATTCAATCTGATCATGGGTGATTACGCACTGTATTTCCTTCCGGGATTTTTGATTGGATATACTGCTTACCTGGGAGTGCATTACATCGTACATGCGTATAATCCGCCTAAGAATTTTCTTAAGGTGCTTTGGGTGAATCATGCCATCCATCATTACAAGGATCCCGATACTTCATTTGGTGTGAGTTCACCACTTTGGGATTATATCCTCGGGACCATGCCCAAAAAAGATTAACACAAGCCTCCTACGGGAGGTTTTTTGTTTCCTTTGGGCCACGAACCTGCCTGCGGTAGGCAGGGACTCAAAGGCACTAAGAATTATAGAAAAGGATTTTGAATGGAATCCTTCAAAATTCAATAGTCAATTTTCGACATTCGAGATTGAAATTTTAATATCGATTACCGAACACAGAATATCGAACTCCGAACACCAAACTTCGAACACAGAACAACTCAATAACCAATAACCTGCTTTGGGCATTCGCGCCATAGTGGCAATCAAAGTATGAAAACAGTATCCATCATCGGTCTTGGCTGGATAGGAGAGCCACTCGGAATCCACCTTCAAGAAAAAGGTTTACAGGTATTTGGTTCTACTACCTCTGAGGAAAAAAGAAAGCAATTGACCTCAAAAGGCCTAGAAGTCGTCCGCTTTTCCTTAAACCCTCATCCGGAAGGAATTGGCTTTCACTCACTTTTTCAATCCGAAATCTTGGTGGTCAATATTCCTCCTCGTACTAGAAGTGGCAATGGGGAGTTTCACCTCGAGCAAATCAAATACCTACGTGGGCTTCTGGATAATTCCAGTGTGAAGCAGGTGATTTTTGTCTCCAGTACCGGAGTGTATCCTGAAGTACCCTCACCTGAAATGTATTCCGAGGACTTTCCGCTTTCTGTGGAAAATGTCGGAAATGATACCATTTTTCGTGCTGAGCAGCTGATGGCAACAGACAGAAATTACGGGTTGACGATCGTGAGATTTGGGGGATTGCTTGGAGATGACCGGATTCCTGGAAAGTATTTTTCCGGAAAGGAAAATGTTGCTGGACATACCCAGGTCAACTTTATCCACCGAAGGGATGCGGTCCGACTTTTGGATTGGGTGATCGAGCAGGAGCTCTGGAACGATACCTTCAATGGCGTGGCGCCGATTCACCCACTTAGAAGGGAAATTTATGAAAAAAACGCAGCCGAACTTGGGATTGCTCCTCCTGGCAGCTACCAAAACGAACCTGAAGGAAATGACCGATTGATTGATTCAGGCAAAATAATGAATACAGGATTTGAATTTGAGTTTCCGGATCCGTTGGGATTTAGATACGGTTGAAATACAAGTGAAATAAGGCTCACTGCGGTCGCGAAATATTGGTCTGACTAGCTGGTCTAAAATTGAATCTTTCTGCGCTGGCATGTCCTAGTATTTCGCCTGATGAAGGATGGCTTATTTCTATTTTGCGTAGCTTATTTCCTTTTTATTTCGCGCAGCGTATCTCACTTTTTCTGTCATCTTGTCACTTTTTTCCACTTGGAACAGGCATTGATAACACCCTCTTGTCAAATTTTGTGTTTTACTAAACCGATTTATACCCATGCAGGAAAAAGGCACGATCTCGATCCATACCGAGAACATTTTCCCGATTATCAAGAAATTCCTCTATTCCGACCATGAGATTTTCCTTCGGGAACTCGTCTCCAACGCAGTAGACGCCACCCAGAAAATCAAACGACTAGCGACATTAGGTCAGTACACCGGCGAACTAGGTGATGTGACTGTCGAAGTGGCTTTTGATGAGAAAAAGAAAACCATCACCATCTCCGACAAAGGTCTCGGGATGACTGCCGAAGAGATCAAAAAATACATCAATCAAATTGCTTTCTCCGGTGCAACTGAATTTGTAGAGAAATTCAAGGATGCCAAAGACGCCAATGAGATCATCGGTAAGTTTGGTCTGGGTTTCTACTCTGCATTCATGGTGGCCAAAAATGTGGAAATCCACACGCTTTCATATCAAGATGGAGCCGAACCAGCCATCTGGACTTGTGATGGCAGTACCGAATTTGAAATTAAAAAAGGTAAAAAGAAAACCCGCGGTACCGATATCATTCTTCATATCAACGAGGATTCTGAAGAATTCCTCGACAAATGGAAGCTGCAGGGAATCCTGGACAAATACTGCAAGTTCCTCCCTGTGCCAATCAAGTTTGGCACAAAATCCGAATCAGTAGAAGACGGAGTCGATGACAAAGGCGATAAAAAGTGGAAGTCTATCGAGGTAGACAACATCATCAACACCACTTCTCCGATCTGGACCAAGTCACCAAGCGATCTGAAAGACGAGGATTATTTGGCATTCTACAAGAGCCTGTATCCAATGGGCGAGGATCCGCTGTTTTGGATTCACCTGAATGTGGATTATCCGTTCAACCTGACCGGAGTGCTGTATTTCCCGAAGGTTAAAAACGAATTCGAGCTGCAGCGCAACAAAATCAAGCTTTTCAGCCGCCAGGTATTTATCACCGATGAGGTGAAGGACATCGTTCCTGAATTTCTGATGCTACTTCATGGGGTGATCGACTCTCCGGACATTCCGCTCAACGTATCCCGAAGCTTCCTGCAGGCCGATGGTAACGTGAAGAAGATCAACAACTACATCACCAAAAAAGTAGCCGACAAACTTTCCGAACTCTTCAAAAAAGACCGCAAGGCTTACGAAGAAAAGTGGAATGATATAGGTCTCTTTGTGAAGTACGGCATGATCTCCGAGGATAAATTCTATGAAAAAGGCAAGGAATTTACCCTGCTGAAAAATACAAAGAATGAGTATTATACCCTGGATGAATACCGTGAGAAGGTAAAAGCAATCCAAACGGACAAAAACGAGCAGACGATTTTCTTGTACGCGACTGACCTGAATAAGCAGGATGGCTTTATTCAGTCGGTGGAGAAAAAGGACTTTGATGTCTTGGTATTGGATTCACCGATCGACAGCCACTTTATCCAGCACTTGGAGACCAAGTTGGAGAAGACGCAATTGAAGCGTGTGGATGCTGATGTAGTCGAGAAACTGATTCAAACTGATTCAGCCTATGCTAATCTGCTGACCGAAGAGCAAAGCAAATCGGTGAAAGAACTCTTCGAAAAGGCCATCAACAACAAAAACTACACCGTGGAGGTGGAGGGTTTGAGTCCGGAAGAGATGCCAGTAACCATCACGATGGAAGAATGGATGCGTCGGATGAAGGATATGGCACAGACCGGCGGTGGCCCGATGAGCTTCTACGGCAGCTTACCTGACAGCTACAAAGTCGCCATCAACGGCAACCATCCTCTGGTAGATAAAGTACTGAAAGCTGAGTCTAAAGAAGAGAAAGAGCGACTGGCTAAGCAGGCCTTTGATTTGGCATTGCTTTCACAAGGGCTACTGACGGGCAAAGACCTGACTGCCTTTGTGAAAAGAAGTGTGGAGATGATTTAATAGTCTTATGTCACCCTGAGCGGAGTCGAAGGGTCCTCGAACCGTCAGACTCACGTCTGCCGGGTGCTCGGACTGACACACTTTCTGCTTTCCAAAATTTATCCGTTAGTGGTAGCAAAGTTGAAAAGTTATAATCAAAGGTTCACTCAATCCCCGGCTACTTGTCGGGGATTTTTTGTGGGTATTTCTAGCAAAAATCTAATTTTTGAAACTATAATTTAACTTTTAAACAACTCACTGTATACCAACAAGTTGAAAATTGAATTCAACTAGGAATTTAAAAATAATTTCATTGAAAATCAACTAGTTACGATTTCATGAAAAATAAATTTCAGTTGAAGTCTTGACTTTTTGAAACTGGGGGGGGGATATTTAGTTCAAGTTCATCGCGCGGCGAGCTTTTTAATCAATTTGTTAAATTTTAAAAACTTTGAAAACATGAAAAAACTTATTTTCCCCTTTTTATTCCTTTGCTTTGTCGGTATCTCAGAAAACTCAACTAGTCAAGTTATTGATGATAAGGGTGAATGGAAATTTAAAGATACCATTGTGTTAAACGGTGAAATTTATGCAGTAGAGAAGTGCGAAAAAACAATATTTGGTTCTTGCACAATAGGTACGTACCAATCAGTTCCTGCACCGGTAATAGCTCCATAATTGGAGATTAATTCTAACCAAATATCACCTGTCCTCAGAGGGCAGGTGTTTCTAAATGATTTATATGAGTAAATATTTTCTATTTGTCCTGTTTCTTATAGTTGGATGCGAAGGAAAAAGAACAAACAATTATAAAGTAGTATTGAAAAACAAGTTCAATACTTCAATTCCAATTGAATTTTCTACACAGTTTTCCACCACTTTTAAGTGGGATAATTCAGCCTTAGTGACAAATGTATCTAACAAAATATTGGTTTTAAATGAAAATGATTTTTCCCGTGATTCTATCATTGAATTTCCAGAATATGAGGTGAATGATATAGGCACTATTTCATTAAATCCATTTAAAAATTCGATTATAGGGCATTCGGAAAAAAGAAATGGATTTATAGAATTCGCTGATGGAAAGACAACATTCTATCCTC
The DNA here is from genome assembly GCF_003259255.1 of Algoriphagus litoralis. Taxonomy (GTDB): domain Bacteria; phylum Bacteroidota; class Bacteroidia; order Cytophagales; family Cyclobacteriaceae; genus Algoriphagus; species Algoriphagus litoralis. The sequence goes on along the minus strand of NZ_QGOL01000008.1, from coordinate 248,485 downwards.
TTAATCTTTCTGATTATTATATAGTTGATAATCGAAAATCAAGCGGACATTTTATTTCTCCTTCAAAAATGATCGTTTCTCTAACAAAAGGAGACCTTTCATACTTTCAAAAGGAAATGATAGATGAAAAGTTAACAACATTTGCGGTTTATGATTTTAATCAAATGAAAGTAACTGATTTCTTTGGAACTTATCCTAAAGAAATTTTGGACGCTAGAGGAAATTATCCGAAAGAGTTTCAAGTCCCGTTTAATCTGATATATGAAGATAAATTAATTATTGGGTATCCATTGAGCGATGAATTGATTTCATACAATCTTAATAATTTTAAGGATTTTCAATCAAAAAAAGTTGAAAGTAATATTTTTAAATTGCCAGCACCTTTTTCTGATCGTGAAGATCGATATGAGGTTTTTAAATTGTTTTATTATTCTAACAAATACGGGCCGATTTCATATCATAAGGATTTAGATATTTTTTCTAGAATTGTAATTCATGAATTATCTGTTAATTCAAAGGATGCTTGTGATAGAAAATATTCTGTAATTTTATTTGATAAGAACCTTGAAAAGCTTGAAGAAATTGAAGTAAGTGATATTTATAATTCGGATTGGGCATTTGCACTGTCAACACCCACAGGATTTCTGTTGTCTGGAATATGCGAAAATTATCTTGGAGAAGATTTTTTCATTTATAATGCTTATGTTGACTTAATTGAGATATGAATTTTAAATTAATTTTCGGCTTAACAATCCTTTTTTTTGAAGGTATTTTGTTTCAACCAATACAAAAAGATAAAGAAAATTTTAAATTTGATATCAATGGTAATCTTGAATTGGTTTCTGTTATTACCACTTCTCACTCCAATCCTGCAAGAGTTCCGCTAGAAATTGCTATTCGATTAAAATCCAATGGTTTGGTTTTGGATGAAATGATTTTTGATTATTCTATTTCATCTATTTGGAGAATTACTCAATCAGAATTTTTAGTTTTATTGGGACCTGAAAATCTTGTCAAGATAAAAGTTGTAGATAAGAAAATTTTTAAATTGACTGAAAATCTGATTTCTCCATTTGATAAGCCTTCCTTTGGTACAAATATTTCTAAAAACCTCATTTTCAAAATAGATGATTTAACGCTTTTCTACGATTCATATAATCGAACATCGTATAAGCTTTATTTAAAAGGCGGTAAAAGAAATAGGGAAATTTTAGTAGGAATGAAATATCCAGGCTTCCTAGATCCTCAGCATTTTATTTATCCTCCACATAGAACAATATTATATAGGAATGGGAACATCTATATTTTGGATGAAGTTAAATTGATAGTTTATATATTGGACACAAATTTAGTTAACATCAATGAGGTGAAACTTCAAGGGGGGGTTGAATACCAATGGGATATATTTAGTTTTAATTTATCGCTTTTTAGGCGTGATTTAAATGGGGATATTAAGAAAATTGAATTAAGTAAATTTTTAAACTAATAGATCCTTTTGTTAATTGAATATCATCTATTTAGGTTAGTCGTTCTTTTGGCTTCCTAACTAGGCTATTTCTTGCAAGCATCATTTAAACTCATGAAAATTTCTTCATTTTTTGCGCTATTTCCTTTGATTTTGACTTTTTCCTGTGGCCAGATAGAGTCTTCTAGGAAGGATCCCATACTTGAATTTACTGCGACTGAAGCTTTAAATTCATCGCCTCTACAAGCTTCCGACTCACTTAAAAGAGTAGAGGACATGATTCTTTTCCATGAAGTTTTAGTGGTGCTTGACTTAGAAAAGGATTACCTATACAAGGTTATTGATGTTCCTTCCGACAGATTCTTGAAAAAATTTGGCAAACGAGGAGAAGGTCCTAATGAATTTTCAACCTTGACCAACATTAATCATACCTCAGGAAATTCAAACCTGATTGGAATTAATGAAAGCAAGAAACAAGTTTATAAGGAATACCTACTTGACAGTATTATTTTTTCTATAGAAGATCCCAGTCCCTATTCTGTCGTTGAGGGATTTGATAATTCGCATCTTTCTGTTGCAAAAATTGACTCTGGGAAATTTATCGGGTATGGGTTTTACAAACAGCCCTACACTCAAATTGAAGGTAAACAGATTGTCTCGGATTTTGGAAACTTTCCTTTTTACGAGGAATTCAGCCATGTGTCTATGCAGACCTTAGTCATGGCTTATCAACCTAGATTCTATAAAAACCCAAAAGAGCCACTCTTATTAAGTTCGTCACCATTTTCATTAAACATGGAATTGATCCGGTTGAATAATCTAGGAAAGGCTGAAATTTATCGATCGCTTCATTATTGGCCCACGGAATTTGAAGATGAATCCTCAGGAGGATCTGCCAGCGCCACGATAAAAAAAGAAAACCGATTCGGAAACCTTAGTACCACAGTATCCGGTAGATTCATCTATGTACTCTATCAAGATAAGCCGTGGGAATACGAGTTCCCACAAAAAAGCAATCGGATTCTGGTCTATGATTGGGAAGGAAATGCAGTAAAAATTCTAAATCTGGACAGAGAACTCAACTACATTGCTGTCCATGAAGATGATCAATACATCATTGGATATGTGGATGACGGAAAGGCCAATCTATTTAAGTTTGATTTGAAGTGATTTTTTTTTGTTTCCCACTTTAGAACCTCTGATTATTCGAGTAGGAGTACATTTTCCAATGATGGCTCAAAATACCGATTCAATTACTTCGCCCAGAATAAAGCAACTCACTTTTCTGACTATCGATTAGGGCTCTTGCCATTTTTTCATGAATTTGTAGCTGTATTTTCTACCTTAACTCATGAGGAAATTTAAGTTAGTTCTTATTTCGATCTGTCTTGCGGTTTTGAGCTCCTGCTCCTGTGAGCCGGAAGATCTTGCCAAACTTGCCATGAGTGGGATGGAAAACCTCATGGGAGCGGGGTTTATGCCTTCCGATGAAATCAGGGCCATGGGCAACTTTCAATCCATGAGTGTAAATCTCAGTCAGTCCACTCTGGAAGACTCGACTGAATCGACCATTTTTTTGAAACTGGAAAACGGAGACCCCCTCATTTTGGGCAATCAGCCTGAAATTTTGGCCAGAAAATGCGCCGAAATCTATCTGGGTGATTTTGAAAAGTCTGACAATTACCAAATCATTACTGTCCAGTTTATCCAGACCGATCCTGCCAATCCGGAAAACATAGCCATGCAGGAATACACGTTTGAAGTTGCGGATTTTATTCCCCCTTCCAACTGAAACTACCCAGTCTTATTCCATGCATATCAAAGCCATCTGTTCCGATATTGACGGGACGCTCCTCAATTCAGACCGTGATTTGTCTGCGAGGCTGAAATCGATCATCAGCCAGATCTCTCATGAAGTTCCGGTGATTTTGGCCAGTTCCAGAATGCCGGATGCCATGCGACATTTACTCCTTGACTTGGGAAGACCAGCGCAACCACTGATTGCTTACAATGGGGGATTTGTTTTGGATAGTGCCGGAAATGTGCTTGACTCGGTCGAGATTCCCCTGCCTCTGGTGGCAAAAATCATCGAAATGACCCGTAAAACAGAGATTCATGTCAGTCTCTACCAGGGAGAAAACTGGTACGAGTCCAAGGATGATTATTGGGCCAAGCGGGAAATCCAAAATACCAAAGTGAATCCGACTTGGATGGCTTCGGAAGCTGTCTTGGACCTTTGGGCAAAAGACCATAAAGGCGCACACAAAGTCATGGTCATGGGCGACTCGAACGAGATCAGTTGGCTTTTTGGTGAACTGCATCTAGCGCATGCCAGCGAACTCCACCTCTACCGATCCAAAGACACGTATATCGAAATCGCTCCTCGTAAGATATCCAAGGCAACCGGCCTTAAGCTGCTCCTGCAGCATGCTTATGATTTTGGAATGGAAGAAGTGATTGCTTTCGGAGACAACTACAACGACATCGATCTCCTCCAAAGCGTAGGCTGGGGAGTCGCTGTCGCTAATGCCCGGCCAGAAGTCAAAGCCGTGGCTAAAGAAATCACCTTGCACCACAAAGAAGACGGAGTGGCAGCGACGTTGGAGAGAATTAGTGATTTGAAATTTAAGATTTGAGATTTTCCAAACCCGAAATCAGAACTTCGAAATCCAAATTTATAATATTCCCGATCCATCCTCTACCTCTTCGATCGCCTGTCTGAGAAAGTCATTGAAAGGCTTCATCCTGCGAAAGCCATCCAGCGCAAACGTCACGAATGCTCCGGATTCCACGGCTTTGTCCGATACCGGATGAGATACGGTAAAGCTTTTCAGTTTGAGGTACTCGATGTAAGGATGGTCCGCTTCGTAGTCCCGGGGACTGGTTTTAAGTTTGTCACCTTCGATTCCCTTGAAAAGTTTTTTGAATTCCGGGTTATTCTCGATTTGAGCGAGTTCGGCACCACTATAGTCGATTTCTTTTCGGATTTTCTTCAGCGTATCAGCCTCTGGCATCCAGATTCCTCCTGCTAGAAATGAGTTCCCTGGCTGAACCTGTAAGTAATATCCAGGGCCTGCAGACTTTTTCCCCCCGGGAGAAAAATAAGCTCCGAAATTTGTTTTGTAGGGATCTTTATTTGCCGAAAAGCGCACATCCCGGTTTTGTCTAAAGATGCAGTCTTTCGGCTTGAATGCCGAAAGTTCGGGCTCCACCTCACTCAGTTCCTTCAGCAAAACCGCCACATCTTCCAGAAATCGATCCTTGGTTTCCAGGTACCATTTCTTATTGGCATCCATCCAGTCTTTGTGGTTGTTTTGAGCTAAGGCTGAGAGAAAATCGAGGTAGGGGCGCATGGTTGAAATTTAAAATTGAGAATTAGGAATGATGAATATTAACCCGCCGGATAATTACATGTTTCAAATAAAATCCACCAATCCCTCGAGCTTCATTCCACGGCTGCCTTTGATCAGGATCAGGTAATCTTCCAATTGACTGTCCTGAAGCCAGTTTCTGAACGAAAATGGATCAGGAAAATAGAGTGCCTTTGGTGCTTTTTCCAGCGCAGACACGATCAGCTTCCCGGTGAAGCACACCTTGTCAATCGGATATTCGCTCACGATTTCTCCCAGCCTACGGTGCTCAGCCTCCGCATGCTCCCCTAGCTCAAACATATCGCCGAGAATGATCATTTTGTGCGTTTTTCCAGTCATTTGCCCAAAAGTCCGGATGGCCACTTCCATACTTGACGGGTTGGCATTGTATGCATCTAGAATGATCAGGTTGCTGCGCTTTTCGATCAGCTGGGAGCGCATGTTTTCAGGTTTGTAATTCACAATTCCAGCTACGGCCTTCTCAATTTCCACTCCGAAAAACTTCCCGATCGTCAGTGCATTGGCAATATTTCCAAAATTATAGGCTCCAATCAAAGACGTAAGATGCTCGCCATCCATACCGCCGACCGAAAATTTCACAAAAGGATCGGCTCCAAGGAAACTCACCTCGCAGAAATCGCCTTTGGCCGGATAAAGAATCGGATTCTCAAATCGCTTGGCCATATTGGACAAAATCGGGTCCTGAGAATTAATAAACACGGTTCCCTTATTCTCGCGTAAGTGCTGGAACAGTTCCGTTTTGGTTTTTAGCACCCCTTCAGGTCCACCCATTCCTTCAAGATGCGCTTTGCCGATGTTGGTGATAAAGCCATGAGTCGGTTCGGCGATGTCACAAAGCTCTTTGATGTCACCCTGCTTATTGGCTCCCATTTCAATGATGGCGATTTCATGCTCCGGTTTGATTCGAAGCAAAGTCAGCGGGACTCCGATATGGTTGTTCAGGTTTCCGATGGTGGCCAGCGTAGTGAATTTTTGTTTCAAAACCGCATGCAAAAGCTCCTTGGAAGTCGTTTTTCCATTGGATCCCGTCAGCCCGATGATCGGAATCTGAAGCTGATGCCGATGATGATTTGCCAACTTTTGGAGGGTAGTCAAGACGTCCTCGCAGATGAAATACCGCTGATCATCTTCGATGAAAAATTTGGGATCATCGATGACCACGACCGAAGCGCCCATTTCCAAAGCCTTAGCCGCAAACTCATTTGCATTGAAATTAGGCCCTTTTAGGGCAAAAAAGACATTTCCAGCATCGATTTTACGGGTGTCGGTACTGATTCCTGTGCTTTTCAGATACAGGTCATAGAGAATGGAAAGATGCATCTTTAGAAATAATTATTTGACAAAATAACGGAATCGTTCACATCTTTGAGGAAGCTCTTTCGTTTTATTTTAGAGTTTAGATATACGCTCTTCATGCAAAAAACGCTGCTTTTACTTTTCTTCTTCATCAGCTTCACCGCTTTTTCGCAGACGATTTTTGAATTTGATCAAGAAAAATCAATCCTAGTCAACGGCGATGCGATTCCGAATCCTTTTTCTCAAGGCATTAACTCGGCACAGATTCAGACCATGGACCTGACAAACGATGGGGTAGAGGATTGGGTGATTTGGGATATCAATTCCCGTCAACTTCAGGTTTTTGAGAAAAATGGACAAAACTTCAGCCTGAGACCTGAGCTCAGCTACCTATTTCCGGCAGATATCAGTGGATTTTTGGTTTTGGCGGATTTTGACCAGGATGGGAAAAAAGACCTCTTCACCTCGACTCCTTTGGGGATTCGTGCCTACCGCAACACTTCCCAAGGGACTCAGATTTCCTGGACTTTGGCACAAAACTTCCTCCGGCTCGACGGCGCCAATAATATTCCGGCCAATAATCTAGACACGCCGCTACTTCAAGACATTGATGGTGACGGAGATTTGGATTTGGTGATTTTCAATTTTGCTCAGGGGGATTACCTGGAGTTTTACCGCAATACCTCTGTAGAGCGTAAAGGAACTCCGGATATCGATGGCTTCGCTTTTCCGCTGCGGCATTGGGGGAATTTTGAGTTTTGCGCCTGCGGTGAATTCAGTTGGGGACAAACCTGCGATGGCAGGCCCCTGGATACTGGGGCCAGAATCGGTGAAAATTCCCGAATCCAGCATGCGGGCGGACATAGTATTTTGTATCAAGATTTCTCAGGAGATGGTATTCCAGATTTGCTTTTGGGAAGAGACGAATGCAGTACGCTTTATTTTTTGCCCAATTTAGGGACAGCTGCCGAACCGCTTTTTAGCTCGTTTTCCCTCGAATTGCCCGAATTCGGAATGCTACCGGCATTCCAGCGATTTCATGTTGGGCAGTTTATTGAAGATGATTTGGTCATCAGTCTCAATACCAATGAAGCTGCCGCAAACTATGGGATTGATTTTGCCAACTCGGTAGTCAAGCTGGAGAAAAATACCGGAGAGATCAACCCGATTCTTCAAGATCAGCTTTTTGATTTGGGAGAAAATGTCAGGCCTTTCTTCTCAGGAAATCGCTTTTCCGGTCGATTGGAGCTGACTGCAAATGTCACTGAAGATGGGAAAGTGGCAGCTGAGGCTTTTCGGCTCTCCTTTGACGGGGACTCTTTTGTGTTGGAGCAGGAGGATTGGCTCGAGCTCCGAGACGAAAATCTCTTGGATCTGCAGCTTTTGGAATTCAATGACAGCAGAAATTCTTACCAACAACTGATCGTGGCGACAAAAGTCGAAAATGGGATTCCACGTCAGATTTTGGCTGAGCTTTTCGAGACTACGATCAGGGAAATCAACTTCAGCGGACTCACTTTACGGGTAGGGGATCAGTTGACCTTTTTTGTGTATCAGGGAAAAGACTACCTGCTGGTGGCTGCGCAAAATGGAAGTCTTGACCTGCATGAGGTCAACCTTGAAACCCGGTCCGTGGCCGCCTCGGTGGAGGATTTTCTGGGATTTGCCGACAATCCGGCCAATAGAAATCTAAGTGTCGCGGTAGTCAACAAAGCCAATCCGGATCTCTATGCAGTGGATCAACAGGGGAAAATTGTCCGAATTGCGAATTTCATGTTTGCGGATGCCCGAGAGGAGGTTTTGATCCGCATCGGCAACCAAGATCTTCCAACACGCTTGGGAAGAAATACTTGGATTACCGTGCTGCCTTCGACTTTTGACGATCAAGTGGACTTGATTCTTGGCAGCCGTGGAGGAGGAATCACCTATCTCAGTTCGATCAAATCGAGTACTCCAAATGAAGGCGAATTCTTGGTAAATGTCTATCCCAATCCGACGATTGGCTCCTTTAAAATCATCACCAATGTCAATGCAAGCGGAAGGTTGGTTTCACCTTTGGGACAGATCCTTCGGGATGGAATCTTAATTCCTGCCAATCGTGAGGTAGAGATCCAAGGACAAGTGCTTCAGCCCGGTGTTTACTTTTTGCAACTGGAAACTGAAGATCGGAAAGTGGTAGTGAAGAAGGTGCTGGTTAGGTGATTCTATCCCAAAGATTTTCTCAGATTTATTGCACAGACCTTCACAATCCATTTAAGGTTTGACAAAAATCATTTTTAAAATCTGTGTTCATCTGTGATTTTTATCTGTGGAAATCTGTGAGAGCTTCCCTTTCAAAAAATCCCATTTGCCCACCTCCCTCAAAACATCTAGCTTAGAAACAGAATTATAAATCCAATGAAGAATATCTCCCTAATCATTTTCGCAGCGCTTTTCGCATGGGCATGTAAATCCGGCCCAGAAAATCCTGCCGACCAAGTCTTTATCAATGGCATCGTCTACACAGTCGACGAAGCCAATCCCAAAGCCCAAGCCGTGGCAGTCAAAGACGGATTGATCCTCGCCGTAGGCACTTCGGCAGAAATTCAAGCCTATGTAACCGAATCCACCGAAGTGATCGACCTGCAGGGTAAAACCATGACTCCCGGTCTGATCGAATCTCACGCACACCTGATGGGAATCGGTTACAACAAGTTGGAAATCGACCTAATGTACGTCAAAACCTACGACGAGCTCATCGAGAAAGTCGCCGAAGCTGCCGCAAAGGCAAAGCCCGGAGACTGGATCACCGGACGGGGTTGGCATCAGGACAAATGGCTGCAAATGCCCGACAAAACTGTCAAAGGCTTCCAAACTCACGATGCTCTCACCGCCGTGACTCCCAATAATCCTGTCTACCTCGCCCACGCCTCAGGTCATGCTTCTTTTGTGAATAAAAAGGCCATGGAACTCGCCGGAATCACCCCTTTGCGCAGCGAAAAACCCACGCAGGAAGTCGAGGGAGGCGAAGTGCTCCGCGACGAACTCGGTAACCCTACCGGGGTCTTGGTCGAGCGGGCATCCACTTTAGTGAGCAAATTGATCCCTGAAGAGACTCCAGAGCGTGCAGAAGAAGCATTAACCTTGGCTTTGAAGGAACTTGCCGAAAAAGGAATTACAAGTTTCCATGATGCGGGTTCGGGTCAGGACGTGATCGACTTGGTGCAAAAGTTTAAAAACGAAGGCAAACTCACCTCCCGCATGTACATCATGCTTACCGGCCGTCAGCCTGAATTATTGGATGCATGGTATCAAAGAGGGCCAATGATTGATTCGGTCGACCATTTTCTTACGGTCCGGTCTATCAAGCTGAACTGCGACGGCGCTTTGGGTCCTTGGGGAGCTTGGTTGCTGGAAGATTATTCCGACAAGCCCGGTCATCGTGGACATGAGACTTTGCCGATGTCAGTGGTGACAGAAGTCTCTGAAAGAGCCATTCCACTCGGTTTCCAAGTTTGTGCACATGCCATCGGCGATAGAGCGAATCAGGAGATTTTGGACAGATTTGAAGCAGCTTTGGCCAAAAATCCTGAAGCTAAAGATCATCGATTCCGTATCGAGCATGCTCAGCATTTGCATCCAGATGATATTCCGAGATTTGGTCAATTGGGGGTAATTGCAGCCATGCAGGCCATTCACTTGAGTTCGGACCGACCTTGGGCGATAGATCGCTTGGGCGAAAAGCGCATCATCGACGGTGCGTACGTGTGGCAGACGCTGATGCAAACTGGCGCTGTGGTGACCAATGGAACTGACGCTCCAGTTGAGCCTGTTGATCCGATTCCTTCATTCTTCGCTTCCGTGTCTCGCAAAACCCTTCAGGGACTTCCCGAAGGAGGCTATGAAGCCGAGCAAAAAATGACACGTGAGCAAGCACTTAAATCCTATACGTTGGATGGTGCATTTGCTGAGTTTGAGGAAGATTTCAAGGGTTCCATAGAAGTAGGAAAAGCCGCTGACTTCACCGTCTTTGACAAAGATATCATGGAAATCCCTGAAAATGATATTCTTAATGCAAAGGTGGAGATGACTGTGGTGGGGGGGAAAGTAGTGTTCAGTAAGCAGTCACAGTAGCCAGTATTTTCAGTCTGAGCTGAGTCGAAGGCAGCCTGATCCTTCGATTCCTGTCATCCTGAGCGAAGTCGAAGGATCAAGAGTGGATGGCAGTTCCCGTCAAAATACGCAGTCCTGGAAATTAGAAATCTAAAGTTAAAAATCTGAAAAAGTTAGAGACCTGTCAGTCAGCCGAGGCGTACTGACAGGTCTTTTGTTATTAAAACTTATCAACCCCCACAAAATACAGATCAAATCCTCCCAAGCCTCCGGGTCGATTGGAGGAGAAGAGTAAAATGGAATTTTCATAATAGGGTGCGGGATCTAGGATTGGTCGAAACTCATCGAATTCGGTATTAATCTCAGGGCCCATATTTTTTGGCATTGACCAGTTCTGTCCATCAAAATCCGAATAATACAAATCAAATCCTCCAAAACCTCCGGGGCGATCGGAGGCAAAGACCATCCTAGATTTACTAATGAAGGGGGCCTGATCCTGAAACTCCGTGTTGATTCCCAACTTTTTCCCTTGCTTCAAGCCTTCACTTTGAAGGAAATTCATTACTTCCTGATTTTCTGGTAAATCGATTTCATAAATATTAAAACTTCCTTCATGATCGGAAGCTAGAAGCAATTTCTCTGCTCTATTTCTACTCCCAAGATTATTGACTTTTTCAAAAGCTTTACCATACAAGCAAGGATACATTTCATTGCCGGATTCAGATAAGATTCTAAATGAACTCTCACCTGGAAAAATCTCCTGAGGGGTGCTAACTGAATAAGGAATCTGAAATTTTTTAGCATAAACAGTAAAAAAACCTTGATCATCCCTGCTAAACAGCAAATAGCTTCCACTTTCTGGGGTGCCAAATGAATAAGGCCCTCTTTCGTTGAAAGAGGTGTGGGTGGATTGTGCGAGATTTTTCGCCATTTGAACGCCCGCACTTGAGCTCGAAACCTCTTGCATTGAAAGCGTTCCTTCCTGCTGATCCCAAGCAAAGGATACAGTTATTCCAATCAAATCATATTGTAGAGAACCCGGCAAACTGTTTCTGTCAGAAGAAAAAATTACGTCCATTTCATGAAAAAGAATCTGAATGTCCATGTTGTAATCATTGAAAGGCGTATTTAAGCTTTCCATTGCTGTCACCTCGGAAGGAAAATAGGCTTTTCTGTGCTTTGGGGCATTAAACCAATGGCAACCCCCTAAGGAAAAAATGCCAAAGACAATCAGAAAAAATACTGCAAATCGATTAATTTTTGCCTTTAAAGTATTCATAGAAATATAGATAGATTTAGTCAAGAAACGAAAATCTAACCCTAAAATGCTACACTATTGCAAAAAATTTCCCACTTAGCCACAATTCTCCCTATGTCACCAAAAAAATCCCCTATTTTCCCTTTCCAATAAACTTTACCCCATGAGAAAATACCTACTCCTAGTTTGGCTACTCTGCCTGTCTGCAACTTTTGCGCTAGCGCAGGAGACCAAACCCATGTCCTGGAAGGACGTCGCCACCTGGAAATACATGCCCAACAGCGCCTTCAAACTTTCCCCTGACGGACAGTGGATGGCTTATGCCCTGATTGGAATCGAAGCAGACGGCGAACTCATCCTTCAGAAAGTGTCTGATCCGGAGAGCAAAAAAACCTTTCCAATCGGCAATACGACCTTTCCAAATTTCGAATTCAGTGAAAACAGTCAATGGTTTGCTTTCAAAGAATATCCCAAATTCAAAGAGAAAGAGTCCAACGAAAAGTCTAAAGGCAAGCCGCTCAAAGATAAACTTCACCTGATTAAACTTGGAACGGATGACAAAAAGACCTTCGAGGGTGTGGGTGGCTTTAGCTTCAACAATGACGCGTCTTCGCACTTGTTGATCAACCTTCCCAAAGAAGGAAATGGCGAAGCCAAAGGCTCAGATGTCCTGATCTACCACCTCAGCTCAGGCAAATCCCAAAACCTCGGAAATGTCCGTGAGCACTCAGCGAATAAGGCCGGAACCCACTTAGCCTATTCCGTGGATGCTGCTAACTCACAAGGAAATGGTTTGTATTTGTTGACACTTTCAACGAATTCCATTCAAGTCCTCGACTCGGATGAGGCTGGCTACCAAAGCCTCAACTGGACCGAAAAAGGTGATGCCTTTGCAGCCTTGAAGATGAAAAAGGACAAAAAATACAAGCAGGATCGCGGCATCTTGCTTGGGGTGAAAAACCTCTCCAATCCTCAGGTGACGCTTTACGAACCTGCAAAAGATTCGACAGGATTTGATCAGAAATACACGATCAGTCAAAACCGACGTCCGATGTGGTCCGAGGACCTGACCAGACTTTTCTACGGCGTTCATCCTTTGGTTTTGGCCGAAAAGGAAACCCCGAAAAAAGAGGAAAACAAAGACTCCTTAGCCGCTGCTGAGTCGGTCAAAATCGCCAAAATCATGGCGGATACCACCATCAAGTCAATTGCTGATCTGCAAAAAGCCATCTCAAAACTTGATTCGGGCAAAGTCACTCCGAAAAAATCCAACGATGCCAAAAAGCCGGAAATGACCATCTGGCACTGGCAGGATGATCGACTGCAATCCCGTCAGCAAGTGATGGAAAACATGGACAAAAACTACAGCTTCTGGGCCATGTACGATGTCGCTGCCAAAAAGCATATTACACTACAGGACAGCAGCATGCGGGATTTGAATATCCTCCCTTACCAGCATTTTGCTCTTGGATCAGATCGGCAAAAGTACGAGTTGGACATCAACTTAAATGGTCAAAACTATCAGGATTACTTCTTGGTGGATCTGAAGACAGGTGCGAAAACTCCACTTTTTGAGAACTTCTACATGCCTTCTTTTGCCTCGATGCCGCGTCCATCAACGGATGGGAAGAAGCTGCTTTATGGCAAAGACGGACATTTCTATATCTACGATATCTTGGCTAAAACCCACACCAATATCACCGAGAAACTTCCGGTATCTGTAGTCGATATAGAAGACGATCATAACGTCATCAAGCCACTCTACAATCCGCTCGGATGGAGTAGTGACAGCCGATACATCCTTTTACGTGACGGTTGGGATATCTGGCAGGTGCCAATGTCAGCCAAAGAAACAGCCATCAACCTCACCCAAAACGGGAAAAAGGACAAAATCCGCTACCAATACCGATTCTCCCTGGATCCTGAGGAAAAAGGAATCGACTTGAGCAAAACTGTTTATGTCCGTACCTATGGCGAAAACACCAAAAAAAGCGGTATCGCAAGCCTTTCTCCTGCAAAGGCTGGTTTGGCGGCAGGGCCGAAAGTCCTGATCTGGGAAGATGCGTCCATAGGTGGATTATCTAAAGCTGAAAAGTCAGGTGTCTTCACCTACACCAAAGAGAAATTCAACGAACCAACTCAGGTCTATCTGACAGATGCGACTTTGGCAGGTGGAAAGAAAGTCACCGAAAATGCGCCTGATGCCGGGAAATACGCTTGGTCAAAAGGTGTAAAACTGGTGGATTATGTGACGACCAAAGGCGATTCGCTTCAGGCTGCGCTCTTCCTTCCGGCTGGATATGTGGAAGGCCAGAAGTATCCTACCGTGGTTTACTATTACGAAAAACTTTCCCAAACCCTGCACAACTGGTCCAATCCTGGCTACAGTGGCACAGGCTGGAGCCCAAGCATGTACACCAGCAATGGTTATGCGGTTTTGATCCCGGATATCGTGTACAAAATGGATGACCCGGGAATGTCGGCTGTCTGGGCGGTACTTCCAGCAGTCGACGCAGCCATCAAAACCGGTGTCATCGACGAAAGTAAAATGGGACTTCATGGTCACAGTTGGGGTGGATACCAAACATCCTTCTTGATCACCCAGACCACACGATTCAAAGCTGCGGCGGCTGGTGCACCCTTGACAAACATGATCTCGATGTATGATCTGATTTATTGGAATTCAGGTGGAGGAAATATGTCCATCTTCGAGGCTTCGCAGGGAAGATTTTTGGGAGGACCTTGGGAAAACTGGGATGCTTACGAGCGAAACAGCCCGATCTATCATGTGAAAAATGTGCAGACTCCGCTATTGATGCTTCACAATGACAAGGACGGCGCAGTCGACTTTACCCAAGGGGTGGAGTATTACAATGCACTCAGAAGACTGAAAAAGCCGGTGATCATGGTTCAGTATCTGGGAGAAAATCACGGCCTTGGCAAACTCGAAAACCGAAAGGATTATGCTGTACGGATGATGGAATTCTTTGATCATCATCTGAAAGGCCTTCCCGCGCCGGAATGGATGAGCAAAGGTGTTCCTAGATTGAAGCTAGGGGAGCACTTGGAGGAAAGGGCCTTTTAGAAAGAGAGAATGCTGAAATTAGAAGTTTGAAAAATCCCCCGCTTCACATAGATCGGGGGATTTTTTTGTTTTAGATTATTCCAGCCTCCTCTAGCTCATTTTTTAGTCTATTGTACAAATCTAATTTAACATCATCAGGCATTTTAGCCTTAATAGATACTGTCATCTCAGGCAGCTGAATTGACTTTTCGAGAGACAAACCAATTTGAATAGGTATTAGTCCATCATTTTTGCTGTAGTGAAATTTATACTTTTCTTCTCCCGAATAGCCTGCAATTTGAATTTCGGAATTAAGGATTTCACCAGAATCAGAATAAGCACAGCTCAGGATAAATTGAATAGTTCCACTTTTTGGAATTCCGGCCTGAATAAAATTCTTCTCATTTATATTAAATTCAATTATTTCCATTTTTTAAGAATGTATTTATTACAAGGCAAGGATTAAAAATCAAGCTTTTGGAGCTAGTCCAATCTGCAAATCGGTTCTATTTCTTTTTAGATCAGACCAGCTTCCTCGAGTTCTTTTTTAAGGTTTTGATATCTTCTTAATTTGTCGTCAAGGATCAATTTTTCCAAGGGGTAGTGCTCAACGGTAATGGGCTTAGAGGAATTATCCAATTCAATCACTTTAATTTTGATTTCTTCACCTAGTTGGAGATTCCTAAATTACCATTCATGTATATCCGCAATTGCACCAGCACTAAAGTGAAAGCAGAATAAGATTTATGAAGTCGAAATTTTTACAAAATCTCAAATAGCCTTCTTAATTAGCTCCGAAGGAGCCAAACCATTCATGCCTGTCCACCATGGTGGAACCCTGTACGGAGTGCAGGGCAGTCATTGATAATTTCCTTCCTTTGAGCCCTGAAAGGGTGAAACTTCAACGTGCCACCCTTTCAGGGCTCCTTTTCTAATATCTTGACTTTGCCCCCGGCTACACCGGGGGTTCCGCCTCGGCGGACAGGTATGAATTGTTACGATCCTTCGGATCTTAGGCTACCAAACATTGACCTTTATATCTCCTAATTAAATTTGCCTAGTGGCATCTTTGCGGATAATCATATTACCATTTATAATTTTCCTGTTTTTCAAAATTCAATCCTGTGGCGCTGAGTTGAATTTCATCTCTTTCCACATTTTTCAACCTGGTAAAAATGATCGATACAACTCCTTCCTCTAAAGCCACCGTTATTTTTTCTTTTTTACTTTTTATGTTAAATCCGATCATCGGTTTTTCAAATTTGGTTAAGAATAATTCTCCGGATTCTAATTTTTTAGTATTCTACAAATTTTATAATTCCATTGCTATTCTTAAAAATTAAAGATATAATTATACACAGAAATATCACCCTTTAATTAGCAAACAAAATGGAATTTTTAGCAGAAATGGAGCCCTCGCTCAGAGCACTTTGGTACATCGCATTGCCTGTTTCCTTTATTTTCCTGCTTCAGACTATCCTGACTTTCATCGGATCAGACTCTACAGAAGGACTCAATGCAGACTTTGACGGAAACCTAGAAGGAACTGAAGCTCCGATGCAGGTTTTTACCCTGCGAAACTTGATCAATTTCCTTCTCGGGTTTAGCTGGACAGGAATCACATTTTACGATTCCATCGATAGTTACATTTTATTGATTATCCTTTCCACCTTGGTCGGTTTAGGATTTGTGTGGATTTTCTTTTTCATCATCAAGCAAATCCAAAAACTCGCAGAGGACAATACCTTCCAACTGGAGCATGCCCTTCAGAAAACCGGAACAGTGTACCTTTCCATTCCAGAACACAAGCAAGGCGTGGGTAAAATCGCGATCAGCGTGAAAGGCTCCCAAAAAGAACTCAGCGCAGTATCTCTTGGTGACCGGATCGAAACAGGCTCCGCCATCAAAGTCATCGGTGTCGAAGGCAGCAATCTTTTAATCGTAGAAAAAATCTAAATCAACCCTTTTTATGGATCCTTTAATTTTAATTCTGGCGGGAGCTTTTGTCGTTTTCGTCACGATCATCGCTTTGGTTTCCCGCTACAAGCGATGTCCTTCTGACAAAATCCTCGTCGTCTATGGTAAGACAGGCGGAACATCAGCTAAATGTATCCACGGAGGTGGTGCGTTCATTTGGCCAGTCATTCAAGACTATGCTTATTTGGACCTCAAGCCGATTTCCATTGAGGCCAATCTGACCAACGCGCTTTCCCGTCAAAATATCCGAGTGGACGTGCCTTGTCGATTTACCATCGCCATTTCTACCGAGTCTGACACGATGAATACTGCAGCGGAACGACTTCTTGGACTTGCCCATGAGCAAATTCAGGAATTGGCTAAGGACATTCTTTTCGGCCAGCTTCGATTGGTGATTGCCACGATGACCATCGAGGAGATCAACTCCGATCGGGATAAGTTCTTGGAAAACATCTCCAAAAACGTCGATTCCGAACTCAAGAAGATCGGTCTTAAACTGATCAACGTCAACGTCACAGACATCAAAGACGAGTCCGGCTACATCGAAGCATTGGGTAAAGAGGCTGCCGCAAAAGCAATCAACGAAGCCAAAATCTCTGTAGCTGAGCAGGAAAAAATCGGGGAAACCGGCAAGGCCTTAGCCGATCGAGAGAAAGACGTCCAAATCGCCGACACGCAGCGGGATCGCGATGTAAAGATTGCGATTACCCTGAAAGACCGCGAGGTAAGCATCGCAGAAGCGCAAAAGGATGAAAGTATCGGTAAAGCTGAAGCCCAACGAGACACCCGGGTCAAAACATCCGAAGCCAATGCCATCGCGATCAAAGGTGAAAACGAAGCCAAAATCTCTATTGCCCAATCCGATGCATTACGGAGAGAAAAAGAAGCGGAAGCCTTAAGAATTGCCCTCGCTTCCGAGAAAGTTCAGCAAGCAAAAGCCCTGGAGGAAGCTTACCTCGCAGAGCAAAAAGCGGAAACGGCACGAGCCGAACGGGAGCGATCAACCCAAAACGCAAACATCGTCGTGCCAGCAGAAATCGCCAAACAGCGCGCGATCATCGAAGCCCAAGCGGAAGCTGAGCGAATCCGTGAACAGGCAAAAGGTGAAGCTGATGCAATCTATGCCAAAATGGAAGCTGAAGCGAAGGGTCTGTTTGAGATCCTGACAAAACAGGCTGAAGGCTATCGTGATGTAGTCGCAGCGGCAGGTGGAGATCCGACCAAAGCCTTCCAGCTCTTGCTGATTGAAAAACTTCCTGAGTTGGTGAAGACTCAGGTAGAAGCTGTCAAGAATATCAAAATTGATAAAATTACAGTTTGGGATTCTGGACAGGGCGAAAACGGCAATAACTCAACGGCCAATTTTGTGTCCGGAATGATGAAAACTGTACCTCCATTGAATGACTTGTTCAATATGGCCGGACTGAATCTTCCGACTTATTTGAAAGGAGAGAATGAGAAAGATGAGACTCCCCAAAAATCTGAAAAAGAGAAAGAATAACATCCAAATCCCCGAACGTAATTCGGGGATTTTTTTTGCCAAATACTAGGATAGGCAATGGCTTACCTTGTCATGTTGAAAAAAAGCTTGGATAGTCAATTGGGGCAATTTCACCTTTTTAAAAAGGGAACTTGGGAGATATTTCACTAAATATTTGATTTCGCTTTCTTTCATCCAACATGCCAAATGGCCTAATATTCATCTTTTTACTTATTAAAATTTTTGAGAAAAGGCCTTTGGAAAAATTTTCTTTTGATTTATTTATTCAATTCGTAAATTATTGACTTTCAATACGATTAGCTATTCATGGATCAATCACCCAAAATCAACCGGAGAGAATTTCTAGGTTCTGCAGCCACAATTGCTGCTTCCATTACCATTGTCCCATCGCATGTCATCGCCGGTACGGGACACATTCCACCTTCTGATCAGCTTACAGTTGCCAATATCGGTTGCGGAACTCAGGGCCTCAGAGAAATGGGAAGCCTACTCCAAAATCCAAAAGTCCGGGTAGTGGCAGTCTGCGATTCCAATAAATTCTCCACCGACTACATCGATTGGTCTGCCAATGGAATCCGGGATTCTATCCGAGAAGTATTGGGTGACCCGACATGGTGGGAGGGAAAACCCGGGATTCCAGGTGGCAGAGATATCGGGCAAGAATATGTTGAAAAGTATTACGCCAAAAACAAACCTTCCGGCAAATACAAAGGCTGCGTGAGTTACGAAGATTATCGGGAGCTTTTTGCAAAGGAAAAGGGAATCGATGCAATCAAAATCATGACTCCGGATCATACACATGCTTCGATTGCTTTGGCAGCGATGAACCAAAAGATGCATGTGGTGACCCACAAGCCCATTTCCAATCGGCTTTTGGAAGGAAGAAAAGTCATTGAAAAAGCCAAAGAAACCGGAATGGTCACCCATCTGCTCGCTTGGTCGGATCGACCGGAATATCGACAAATCAAAGCCTGGATGGACGAAGGCCTGATCGGTGAACTTCTGGAAATCCACAATTGGTCCTATCGTCCTGTCTGGCAACAGTGGACCAAGCGCCCCTCAGAAGCACAGCCGATTCCACCTGGATTCAACTGGGACCTGTGGCTTGGGCCTGTGCCTGACATGCCCTATCACAAAAATTACACACACAACGTCTTCCGAGGCTGGTATGAGTTTGGTGGAGGTTCAGTGGCGGATATGGGGCATTACAGTTTGTTTCCACTTTTTGAATCACTGGGCATCACTCGATCACCGATCTCTGCAAGAGCTTTCGGCACCACTTCTCGAGAAGAAATCAATCAAGTATATCAGTGGGTGAAAAATGACGTCGCATTTCCTGCCAGCTGCACGATCAAATGGAAATTTCCTGAACAAGAAAACCTACCTGCGTTTGAGCTTTTCTGGTACGATGGAGGGATGAAGCCTTTTGCCTGCGAGGAATTGGAAATAGATGGAAAAGACACGCCGGATGAGGGTTTGTTGATCGTCGGAACCAAAGGAAAAATCCTTGGGGGATTCCGTGGAGAAAATCCGGTTCTTTTACCGGAAAGTAAAATGGCGATTCGGCCCGAATCCGAAAAAATCAATTCCAGAGCAGTGGATCGCAATACCGATCAATGGGTAGATGCAATGCTGGAGGGAAAGCAGACACCTGGAAGTTTCATCCGGGCACAAACGATCACTGATACAATCAACCTTGGGGCAGTCGCCCTTCGGGCAAACAAGCGGATAGATTTTGACTCAAACCTGCTAAAAATCATAAATGATGTCTCAGCAAATCAATACCTTACCAGAGATTATCGTTCGGGATGGGAGATCTAAAAAGGATGCCTTATAAAGTGAAAATCTGAAAGAAAACCAATAACCAAAAACCAATAACCTTTTAAACGATGAGCAATAGAAGAGAATTTCTTAAAACTGCCAGCCTAGCTTCAGCAGCCTTGGGACTAGGCTTGCCACACATGTCTTTTTCCATGAAAAAAGAGGATTTATTCAAAATTTCCCTAGCAGAATGGTCTTTGAATCGGCCACTTTTTGCGGGGAAGATGAATCATTTAGACTTTGCTATCGAAGCCAAAAAGCATGGAATAGATGCCGTGGAGTACGTCAATCAGTTTTTCAAAGACAAAGCAACTGATAAAGCCTACCTTCAGGAAATGAAGACCCGCGCGGATGGAGAAGGGGTCAAATCCGTTTTGATCATGATCGATGGGGAAGGTCAACTTGGCGCTGCAAAGCCCGAAGACCGACAGCAAACGGTTGAAAATCACAAAAAGTGGGTGGAAGCTGCTAAGTTTTTGGGCTGTCACGCCATTCGGGTGAATGCCTATACCGCTGTGCCTTACAGCACCGATGCCAAACTTGAAAAAGAGGCAATTGATGTCTGCAGTTCGACCCTTCGTAGAATCTGTGAATTTGCCAATGATTTTGACATAAATGTGATCGTGGAAAATCATGGAGGCTACTCCAGCAACGCAAAATGGCTAGCTGAAATGATTAAAGAAACTTCGCATCCCCGTGCCGGAACATTACCCGATTTTGGAAATTTTCAAATGCACAAAGAAGGCGAAAAGATTTTTAGCTATGATTCCTACCGTGGAGTGGATGAATTGATGCCCAAGGCAAAAGGAGTGAGTCTAAAGCCAAAAGTATGGGATGATTTTGGAAAAGAACATCTGCTGGACTATGAGCGAATGATGAAAATTGTTGCCGCTCACAAGTTTAACGGCTACGTAGGTATTGAGCATGGCGAAAAAGACCGGGAGTGGGAAAGTATCGAAGAGATTCGTGTGAATCTTGACACGATTCGAAGAACCCTTTCAAATGCGTAATTTGAAAGTTTGAAATTAAATCCTTCCCAAAAAATTAGCCCCCAAGAAGTTTTGAAGCTTTTTGGGGGCTTTGCATGTGTAAACTTTGGATTTTAAATTCCGAAAGCTGCTTTTACCTGATCCACGAAATCAAGCTTTTCCCAGGTGAAAAGCTCCACTTCTTTCACGATGGGCTCTCTGTAAGGTGAAGTAAAAGTCTTCTTCACTACTTCATTTTTTCTGCCCATGTGACCGTAGGCCGCTGTTTCTTCATAGATCGGATTGCGCAACTTCAATCGCTGCTCGATCGCGTAGGGACGCATGTCGAAGATGGCTTCTACCTTTCTGGCGATTTCTCCATCACTCAATCCAACTTTTGCTGTACCGTAAGTATTGATGTAAATACCCATCGGCTTAGCTACACCGATCGCATAGGAAACCTGCACCAGAATTTCGTCCGCTACACCTGCTGCTACCATGTTTTTGGCAATGTGACGGGTAGCATATGCTGCAGAGCGATCGACTTTGGATGGATCCTTTCCGGAGAAAGCTCCCCCACCGTGTGCGCCTTTTCCACCGTAGGTGTCCACGATGATCTTTCTGCCTGTCAAGCCGGTATCACCATGTGGTCCACCGATTACAAATTTGCCGGTTGGGTTGATGTGGTAGGTGATTTCCTCAGTGAAAAGCTTCTGAATTTCAGGTTTCAGCTGCGCTTTTACTCTCGGAATCAGAATATTGATGATGTCAGATTTGATTTTTGCCAGCATGGCTTCTTCTTCGTCGAAGTCATCATGCTGCGTAGATACCACGATGGCATCGATACGTTGCGGAACATTGTCATCGCTGTATTCGATGGTCACCTGAGACTTGGAATCGGGTCTGAGGTAAGTGATGTCTTTGTTTTCTCTGCGAAGCGCAGCCAATTCTCTTAGGATCATATGGGACAGATCCAAGGCCAGCGGCATGTAGTTTTCGGTTTCGTTGGTGGCGTAGCCAAACATCATTCCCTGATCGCCAGCTCCCTGTTCCTCAGGGTTTTTGCGCTCTACGCCTTGGTTGATATCAGCTGACTGCTCGTGAATCGCAGAAAGAACCCCGCAGGAATTTCCCTCAAACATGTATTCACTCTTGGTGTAACCGATTCGGTTGATGACATCACGGGCGATTTTCTGTACATCCAAATAGACTTCGGATTTCACCTCTCCAGCCAAGAAAACCTGTCCGGTAGTTACTAGAGTTTCACAGGCTACTTTGGAATTGGGGTCGAAGGCCAAAAAGTTATCGATCAGCGCATCGGAGATTTGGTCAGAGATTTTGTCAGGATGACCCTCAGACACTGACTCTGAGGTGAATAAATATGCCATAAACTTAAATAATTGATTCGTTTTTCAATGGTGCACAAAAATACTGGAACTGGCTGAAATAAAAAATTAATGGGGGATCATGGGTGGATATTGGGAGCTCTAATTCCCCATTCTCTAGTATATGGACAACTGATTAATTTTTATTTAAAATTTGATTTACTAGAGACTAGATCTAAAAAATCAAAAAGGAAACGTTAATTTGAAAATACATTATTAAATCAAATAAGCGAGATGAAACTAGATTCGACCCAAAAAACCTTGTTAGGTATTTTTTTGAGTTTTTTAATTGCAGCCTGCTCTACTGGAATAGAAGAGCCTGAGCAAATACAGCCCTTACCCGAAGTAGTGAATAAAGGATGTAACCCAAAGGATCCTTGTTGCTTTGATTTAAGTGGAAGGCCTGGTGAGTATGATTTATTAGACAAGTGGGAATTTGTAGGTTTTCAAAAATCTAAAGAAGGATATATAGATCACTTAACTTGCTTGGCACGAATTGCTGAGTTTGCTTTAGGCGGCGAAGATTTTGACAATATTTTTCAGATCACCCTTCAGCTTTCTGATAAATCCTCCGATCATGGTTTATGCGATGATTTTCCAGATTTTGAATTTCGATCATTTAATCATGAAATTTTAGGTTGCTATGAATCTAACTCGGAAGGCTTGCTAAAATTCAATTTTACAGAAGAGAACATTACTTTTTTCGCTAGCCCAGCTACCACAACTCTTCCCATGCAGGAATTTGAAACGGGAATCAAAAAAGCTTTATCCGCAGTGGAATCCTATGAAATAGACGAAAATAAACTTTACCTTAAGGTTAAAGATAAAAGCGAAAAAATGCTTTTTTTGGCAATGGAGGATTCATTAAATTAAAAGCAACTCAACAGAGAAAATACTGCTTATAGAGAAGCAGCATAACTATTTCAAAACCTTCGAGGTTTTAAAAATCTCAAAGGTTGGCCTTTCAGACTTCTGATTTTAGCTTTCTACCTTCTTCACAAGCCCCTCCGTAATCTCATTCATCGCCTTGACCTTGTACTCAAAGTCTCCCTTGAGCGTAGCGCGGTAGGCATTTAGGTTTTCGAGCAGATCATCGATCTCCTCAGGCAGTACTTCTTCTAACAATTGGCGTAGCCGCTTAGCTGTGGTTGGAGATTTTCCATTAGTAGAAATGGCAATTTTCAGGTTGCCTTTGGTGACAATTCCACCTAGGTAGAAATCGCAGAGTTCAGGCGTATCCGCAATATTGACTAAGAGAAAGCGCTCTTTCGCCTCATCACGGATTTGTCGATTGACAGCCTTGTTGTCCGTCGCTCCAATGACAAGGTGCTTACCGCCAAGATACTTTTCATGGTATAGGTCTTCGATCAAAGTGACCGTTTCCGCTTGCTCAGCAATCTCCAAAAACTCAGGTCTGAATTCTCTCGAAACAACTGTCACCTGAGCTTCAGGGCTTGATTTGAGAAGAAATTCCAACTTCTCTGTAGCCACAAAACCTCCACCAACCAACAGGACGTTGAGTTCGTGAACTTTTAGGAATATGGGATAGAGGTGGTTCATTTTTTAGAGATTTAAGAATATAAGGATAGAAATTCGGTTGAAATACATTCGAAATAAATTCGACTTCGTCGAGCGAAATATTTTGGTGGAGGATGTATCTCGTGAAGAATAGCCGAACCTATTTCAACGAACGAAGTGAGTTATATTTCGCAAAGCGTTTTTCACCGAGCACCACGAGGTATATTTCTACCGTATTTCCATTTTCACAACTTCCCGGTACACTTCCGCTAGTCTCATACTTTCCTTCACGACTTCTCCGACAATGATGATCGCTGGAGCTTCGGCTTGGGCTTCTTTAGCTTTTTGCTCGATATCAGATATGTAGCCTGCTACGATTTTTTCCTCATTGGTTGTACCGCTTTGGATGATGGCGATCGGCAAATCTGATTTTCCAAATTGCTGATAGGTCCGGACGATTTCAGCTAGCTTTTTGGTGCCCATCAAAATGACAACAGTCGCTGTGGATTGAGCGGCCAATGCCAAATCCCGTGACAATTCTCCCGAGGAAGTAGTCCCCGTCACCACCCAAAAACTTTCCGAAACCCCACGTTTGGTCACCGGGATTCCCGCCGACGCCGGAACTGCAATAGCGGAGGTAATTCCTGGTATTAAAGCTGTGGCGATGCCAAAAGCTTCGATGTACTCAATTTCCTCCGCACCGCGGCCAAAGACGAATGGATCTCCGCCTTTGAGTCGTACGACATGTCCATGCTTTTTTGCCAAGCTGACGCAAAGTTGGTTGGTGTCTTCCTGAGGGGTGGAGTGCTTTCCTACCCGCTTGCCGACAAAGATTTTCAAGGCAGTATCCGGCGCATGTTTCAACAAAACCGGATCAATCAGTGCATCATAGAGCACCACATCGGCCGTATTCAGCGCCAAGATGCCTTTCAAAGTCATCAATTCCGGATCTCCAGGACCTGCACCGACTAGTGTTACTTTTGGATTAACAGATGCTCTCATGCTTCTACTTCCTCCTCCCGATAGGTCTTTAGCAGGTTATAGATTTCCATGGCTTGTTTTGCGTAAGCTTTAGCAAAATTCTCAGTGGGTTCGTTCAGATTGATTTGATAGACTTTTTCTGCAAAAGTACCTTCTAGATTAATCTTGCCTGACTCAATGAATTTCTCATCAAAAAGCGAAATGATGTTTGCGTAGCTGTTTGTGCTCACATCCTCACTTAGCAAAAGTGCTTTGGCAGCATTGATCAGACCAGCATAATGATGGTAGATGCTGTCAGACCAACGTCCTTGTTCAAGCGCTTCCTGTCCCTGATCAAGTTTCTCCAATGCTTCCAAAAGCAAAGTCGCTACCAAATCAATCACTACACCTGCGCATTCTCCCACACCTACAGCTACCTCATAGGCTTCATTATGACCCCAATCGACAGAATCGGATTGAGTAACTGTTGATGCATCACTTAGCTCTTTCAGCAAATCATAGAAATACATCTGACCCTGCTTATCATAATAGCTCAGGAAGTCAATTCCTCCGGCATTTTTCTCAAAATCATCCAGCAAAACCCGCAATGCCTGAGGTCCACGACGGCTTGGAACCTTGGTGACTTTATCTGCAAATCTTCCATTTCCATCACCGAGATTTCCTCCTCCAAGCAAAACCTGAAGTGCAGGAATGACTGTTTTTCCGGATTTCATGGACATCCCCTGAAATCCGATGTGCGCCATGTTGTGCTGTCCGCAGGCATTCATGCAGCCGGAGATCTTGATCACCAAATCTCTGTTTTGGAGGTATTGCGGGTATTCTTCGAGAATGACTTTCTCAAGTTCCACTGCGATACCGGTAGAACTTGCAATGCCTAGGTTGCAGGTATCGGTACCCGGGCACGCAGTGATGTCTCCAAGGGTATTGTACCCCCGCTGTCCTAGCCCGATTTTCTGTAGTTCTTGGTAGAAAAATGGAACCAAATCCTCCCGAACATCACGAATCAGAAAGTTTTGGCGAAGGGTAAAGCGGACTTCATTGTTCGCATAGTTTTCCACCAAATCTGCCAAAGCTCTGGCCTGATCGATGTAAAAGTCTCCAAGTGGAACTTTAACCCCAATTGCGACGTACCCAGCCTGCTTTTGCGGTAGGACATTGGTCAATTTCCATAGCTCAAAATCCAGCCCGGGTTCCTTTTCAAGTACTGGAGATTCCGGACTTGGGAGAGTTCTTTGCTGCCCGTAATTTTCAGCGTCTATGGGAAAGCTTGAGAAGGGTAACGCTTTTTTTTCTTTTTCTACCAAATCCAAAAAGGCCTCCAATCCTAAGTCCTTGACCAAAAACTTCATTCTGGCTTTATTTCTTCTGGCACGTTCTCCATGTCTGTCAAAAATCCGCAGGACAGCTTCAGTAAATGGGATAATTTGATCAGTTTCGATAAACTCGGAAATCAAATCCGCATGACGGGGCTGCGAGCCCAAGCCACCACCAAGCATCACCTTAAAGCCACGAGTTTCCTTGCCATCCACATGTTTCACTTTGGGAATAAAACCCAGGTCATGAAGATAGCTCAGGGCAATGTCCTCATCAGAAGAAGAAAAGGACATTTTAAACTTACGACCCATCTCCTGGCAAACCGGATTTCTCAAAAAGTATCGGAACGTCGCATCAGCATAAGGTGTCACATCAAATGGCTCCTTAGGATCAATACCTGCCAACTCTGAGGCAGTGACGTTGCGGACAGTATTGCCGCAAGCTTCCCGCAAGGTGACATCGTCACGTTCCAATTCCGCCCAAAGTTG
Organism: Algoriphagus litoralis; assembly: GCF_003259255.1. Lineage (GTDB taxonomy): Bacteria > Bacteroidota > Bacteroidia > Cytophagales > Cyclobacteriaceae > Algoriphagus > Algoriphagus litoralis. The sequence goes on along the minus strand of NZ_QGOL01000008.1, from coordinate 221,965 downwards.
CGGAGTGCGATCCAGGCTCACGTAGTGAATCTGAATATCTTGACGCGTGGTGATGTGAAGCCTTCCAGTGGAATATTCCTCCGAAACTTTACAGATTCGTCGCAACTGAGCCGAATTCACTCGTCCATAGGGAAGCTTGATCCGAATCATCTGCACGCCCTGCTGCCGCTGTCCATAGACACCGCGGGCCAATCGGAGGCTTCGAAATTTTTCTTCATCAATCTTTCCCTCACGGAAAAGGGCAATTTTGCGCTCCAATTCAAGAATGTCACGTTCTACAATCGGGTTTTCCAGTTCAGTTCGAAAGCTTTGCATGGTAGTAATAGGTTTTCCCTATAGGGATAGTGCTTTTAAATGTTGAAAGTTGAAAAGTTGGAAGTTTGTATGGTTTACACCATCATCCGTATCGCTCCTGTTCAACTTTTTTACTTCTTAATTTGACATTCAGAATTCGGTAACAATTCGCCAGATATCGAATGTCGAACATCGGAAAATAAATGGCGAAGTCTGATGCCTTCCTTCTTGAGTCTTATTTTTACTTCTACTCAATAAACCCCACCGAAACCGTATCAAAACTTCCCTCATCAATCAGAATAAAGCTTCCGTTTGATTTATTGTCATGATAGGAGTCAAAATGTATGGGCTTACTCAGTCGGAAGTGAACCTTTCCGATATCGTTTAGCTTCAGCTCTTCTGCCTCTTGCGTGCCAGAAAAGTCGGTATGGATTCTGCTTTCGATCTGATCGACTTTAGCCAAAACGCGGTTGATTCCATGTTGAAGAATGTATTTTCCCCCAACTTTTAGTGCCTTACTGTTTACTTGGCAGATGGTGGCTGAAAGAAATTTTTCGCTTCGGGGTGCAGCTCCTTTTTTCGCAATCATATCACCACGACTACAGTCCACTTCAGTATCCAAAGTAATAGCAATCGATGAACCCGGAGCGGCTTCCTCCAATTCCTGATCGAAGAAATGAATGCTTTTGATCGTGGATTCATTGCCTGAAGGAAGCACGGTCACCGCATCTCCAACCTTCAAGTTTCCACCATAAAGTTTTCCGGAAAATCCTCTGAAATCATGAAAAGCTTCTGTCTTAGGCCGGATGACATACTGTACAGGGAATCTAGCCACGGTGCTTTCCTGCAAGTCTTCCGGTTCGAGGATTTCCAAATGATCCAGAAGTGTATTGCCTAGATACCATGGCATATGGTCTGACTTTCTGGCGATGTTCTCTCCCTTCAAAGCAGAAACCGGAATAAAGGTAATCTGCTCTTGGGCGAAGTCACTTTTTCCTACCAAGACATCAAAGTCGGCTTTTATTTTCAGGTAGACATCTTCATCATACCCTACTAGATCCATCTTGTTGATAGCTACTACGACATGAGAAATCCGAAGTAGGTTACTGATGAAAAAGTGTCGGTAAGTCTGCTCGATGACTCCTTTTCTGGCATCGATGAGTATGATGGCCACATTGGAGGTGGAAGCACCAGTGACCATGTTTCGGGTGTATTCGACATGCCCGGGGGTATCCGCTACAATAAAATTGGTCTTGGCGGTATTGAAATAAATGTGTGCCACGTCAATCGTGATTCCCTGCTCACGCTCCGCGACTAAACCATCTGTAGCCAAAGAGAAGTCAAGGTAATCGTAGCCTCGCTGCTTGCTGCTTTTCTCGATAGCTTCGATTTTGTCAGTAGTCAGCGATTGGGTGTCATACAGCAAGCGCCCGATTAGGGTGCTTTTGCCATCATCGACAGAGCCTGCTGTGGCGATTTTTATAAGTTTTCTGCCTTGTATGTCCATGTTTAATTTTTTATACACAATTGAAATACCGTGGAAATAAGTTGAAATAGGCCTGACTACGTTCGGAGAAATATTAGCCATCGGTTCAAGGATGGTATTTCGTCCCGCTTGTGGGACCTATTTCAAGTGTATTTCCTAATTATCAAGATTGTTTCGGTCGTTCCTCCCTCGCAATGACGCCTAGAAGTAGCCAACCTTTTTCCTCGTCTCCATTGCGGCTTCAGAGCGCTTATCGTCAATTCTTGCGCCTCTCTCAGAGATGGTGGATTGCCGAATCTCCCCGACTACATCATCCAAAGTCACTGCTTCTGAAAGTACCGCCGCGGTACAGGTCATATCACCTACGGTTCTGAAGCGGACCATTTTTTCCTCAACCAGTTCATGGGGCTCTCTGTAAACATGCTCATTGGCTGTCCAGATCATTCCGTCACGGAAGAAAACTTCCCGCTTATGCGCAAAGTAGATAGAAGGGATTTCGATTTTCTCTGTCCGGATGTATTCCCATACATCAAGCTCAGTCCAATTAGAAATCGGGAACACGCGGACGTTTTGGCCAACATGGATTTTGCCATTGAGCATGTCAAAAAGCTCTGGCCGTTGATTTTTTTCATCCCACTGCCCAAAGTCATCCCGAACAGAAAATACGCGTTCTTTGGCTCTGGCTTTCTCCTCATCTCTTCTTGCTCCGCCGATGCAAGCGTCAAATTTGAACTCTTCGATGGCGTCGAGCAAGGTGGTAGTCTGAAGGGTATTTCGACTGGCATACCGACCGCGCTCTTCCCGGACTTTCCCTTGATCAATGGAATCTTGCACGTTTCTCACGATCAATTCCAATCCTAATTCCGCAACCAACTTGTCCCGAAATTCAATGGTCTCAGGGAAATTATGCCCAGTGTCTACATGAAGTAGTGGGAAAGGAATTTTGGCTGGATAAAAAGCCTTTTGAGCCAGTCTAACCAATGTGATGGAATCTTTTCCTCCCGAAAAAAGCAAAACCGGACGCTCAAACTGCGCCGCCACCTCCCTGAGGATGTGGATCGATTCTGCTTCTTTGGGATTAGGTATAAATAGGTTTGACATATGAATTACGGTTTTTGAATATCGATTTACGAGCCTATCCTAAGCATCTAAACCTTATTTCAATTAGTTACTGTCTTTTTATGATTCTGGAATTTTGAAATCTTTCAATCTTCCAATTTTTCAATAATGAACACTGAATTTCGAATAATGAATGCCGAAGATTAATCCAACATCCCACATCGGTCATCGGGCATGAAGCCCACACTCTTTCTTCGAATCCTCCCACCACCAGCGGCCTGCTCTGGCATCTTCACCGGGGAGAATAGCTCGGGTGCATGGAGCACAGCCGATACTGATGAACCCTTGGTCATGCAATGAATTATAGGGTATTTTATTCTCGTTGATATAAGCTATCATCTGATCATAGGTCCAGTCCATCAATGGATTGTATTTTATGATCTCATTTGAAGCGTCCCATTCGATACGCTTCATATCGCTTCTATTGGCGCTTTGCTCTGCACGAAGTCCTGTGATCCAGATTTCATTGCCGGCTAAAGCTCTTTTGAGCGGTTCAACTTTCCGTACAAAACAGCAGGATTTTCGATTTTCAACTGATTCGTAAAAGCCATTAATCCCGATTTGACTGACTAGGGACTCGACTGAGCTAGTGGTAGGATAATATACTTGGATCCGGGTTCTATACTTGGCTTCAGTTCGACTCAATAGATCCAAGGTCTCTGGAAAAAGTCGTCCAGTATCCAGAGAAAATATCTGAATAGGGAGTTTATGACTAGCAATTAATTGAGTAATAACTTGATCCTCTTGGCCCAAAGAAGTAGAAAAAACCACTTTTCCCGGGAAAAGTTCCGCAATCAACCTGAGCCCCTCAGCAGCTGAAAGACTTTGAAATCGTGCCTCAAGATCTGATATATTCTGGTTCCGGTCCATCCACTTTTGTTTTAGTTGCATTTTCCCAAACTCGCTCATGGAGGTAGTATAGTAGGATTTTGGAAACTACCTCGACAGAACCAATAGATACTGCCATGATCAATTCGCCGGTGACGATGTAGGAGATAATGATGGTATCGATAGTTCCGACAATTCTCCAAGAAATGGATTTCATCAAACTCTTGATATTGCTATCCTTGCCAGGCTTGGATGCAAATAGTTTTTTCAAAGGTTGGTCCAGAATCATAGGTTCTTTTTACGGAGTAGAGAAGCAAAAGTATATAAACCCTATTTATTTTATAGGGTTTATTGTAAAAAAAATTTATTCTCCGTCTAAAATGTCTTGTAAAGATTTGTTTTCCAATATTTTAAGAGTCTCGTCACGTACTTGGGCCATCACCTTATTGATCCCGCATTGTGCTTCATTTTTGCATTCGGAGCAGGGTTCATAATAATTCAAGCTGACGCAAGGAAGCAAGGCAATAGGTCCGTCTAGAAGTCGGATGACCCGGGAAAGTGGAATATCTTTGGGTTCTTTGATCAGGTAATAGCCTCCGCCTTTACCTTTTTTGCTTCCGAGATAGCCGGCCTTTCGGAGCTCGAGGAGGATGTTTTCGAGAAACTTATGTGAAATTCCATGCTCTTCGGCGATGTCCTGAATCAAAACAGTTTTATTTTCCCGATGCTTGCCAAGATAAGTCAGGGCATGAAGGGCATACTTGGTCTTTTTGGATAGCATAACCAAAAATACTGGATTTTAACAAATAGCCTAGTACGGGAGTGGGGAATGAAATAAAAAAGGCAAGCTAAAAAAAGCTTGCCATTGTGGAGGATAACGGATTCGAACCGATGACCTCTACACTGCCAGTGTAGCGCTCTAGCCAACTGAGCTAATCCCCCGAATCGGAGTGCAAATATAGAACGCGATTTGTCCTTCGCAAATAAATCTTTATTCTTGGCCGTAATTAATCCGGGTAAGAATACTTCGGCCCAGCGTAACTTCATCAGTGAACTCCAGCTCTCCGCCTACAGGAATCCCACGAGCGATTGAACTTACCTTCACTCCCGTGTCTTTTAATCGCTTGCTAAGGTAAAATGACGTTGTATCTCCTTCCATCGTGGCTGAAAGTGCCAGGATAATTTCTGAGACTTGATTTTCGACTACCCTTCGGAGCAAAGATTCAATTTTCAATTCCTCAGGTCCAATGCCCTGAATGGGAGATATTACTCCTCCAAGTACGTGGTAGAGCCCTTGATATTGATTGGTGTTTTCGATAGCGAGTACATCCCGTATATCTTCGACCACGCAGATAATGGTTTGATCCCGTCGGTGGCTTTTGCAGACGCTGCAAGTCGTGTCATCTGAAATATTATGACAAACTTGACAGTATTGAATCTCCTCCCTCATCTTGGTAATGGCCAATGCTAAGGCCTCGGTCACCACTTCATTTTGTTTGAGCAGGTGGAGAGCCAGGCGAAGTGCCGTCTTTTTTCCAATACCCGGTAGTCGTGAGATTTCCGTTACTGCGTCTTCGATTAGTTTGGAGGGGAAGTTCAAGTAATCCTGATTAAAGTATGGTGGCCTGAATTCCTGAGTCCAAAATTGCTTCACACATAGGCTTGAGTTCTTCCATAGAGCCTTTTTTCACTGCACATTTGCCTTTGTAATGAATCACTAGGGTACATTGCTCAGCCTGCTCATGCGAATGTTTACACACTTTCATCAGGATATTAATCACGTGTTCAAACGTATTGACATCATCGTTAAAGACCACCAGGTCCAATTCCTCTTGGTCCAGCAGATCTTCCAGGAGAATTTCCGACTCCTCGATGTAGGGAAGGGTAGTGCTTGAATGGTTCATTTTGCAAAATTAAGAATAATAGACAACTTAGCGCGATACCTGACGGCCCATTATGAATCCCCAAATTGTCTTAGTAGTCATTTCAGCTTATTTTCTTTTACTTTTTTTGATTTCTTGGTATACCTCACGACAAGTCACCGCTGACACATTTTTTACCGGAGATCGGCAATCGCCATGGTTTTTGGTGGCATTTGGGATGATTGGAGCTTCCTTATCAGGAGTTACTTTCATATCGGTGCCGGGTGAAGTAGGTAACAGTAACTTCTTTTACTTCCAGGTTGTTTTGGGCTATACTCTGGGCTATTTTACGATTGCAAAAGTACTTCTCCCACTTTATTACCGCCTGAATCTGGTTTCCATCTATTCCTATTTGGAAGACCGATTTGGGTTTTGGTCCTACAAGACTGGAGCCTTTTTCTTCATTCTCTCGCGTGCTTTAGGTTCATCTCTGCGGCTATACCTTGTGGCCAGTGTGTTACAGTTGATTCTATTCGATTCGCTTGGAGTTCCATTTTGGGTCTCGGTTTTGATTACGGTAGGATTGATTTGGCTATACACCCATCGTGGAGGTATCAAAACGGTCGTCTGGACTGATACGCTACAGACCTTTTTCATGCTGGCAGCGGTGGTGATTACAATTTTCTTTATTGGAAATGAGCTCGGAATCAAAAGTCTCGGGGATTACATTTCCTCTGTAGCCGAGGATAGTCGCTCGGAGATTTTCAACTGGGACTGGAAAGCCGGGACTAATTTCTTCAAGCAGTTCATTTCAGGAGCATTCATCACCATCGTCATGACTGGTCTCGATCAGGATATGATGCAGAAAAACCTGACTTGCAAAAATATCGGTGACGCCCAAAAAAACATGTTTTGGTTTACCCTGATTTTAGTAATCGTAAACTTACTTTTCCTTTCGCTAGGTGTTTTGTTGTATTTATATGCAGAAAGTAAAGGCATTCAACTTCCAGCTAAATCCGATGAGCTATTTCCTTTACTCGCTACGCAGCACTTTTCAGCTTTCATAGGAATTGTATTTGTGCTCGGGATTACTGCCGCAGCCTACTCAAGTGCGGATTCGACGTTGACGGCATTGACTACGTCTTTTTGCATAGATTTCCTTCAAATCGAGCGGAAATATGCCCCTGAAAAAAGAGTAGAAATCCGTAAAAAAGTCCATCTGATTTTCACAGGGCTGATGTTTTTGATGATTTTGGGTTTCTATTGGCTCAATGACCAAAGTGTGATCAATTCCGTGTTTATCATCGCCGGATACACGTATGGTCCGCTGTTGGGACTCTATTCATTTGGACTTTTTACCCAAATGAAGGTTAAGGACCGTTTCGTTCCTTACATTGCCGTTGCTGCCCCTATCCTTACATTTATAATTAGCCAAAACTCAGAAAAATGGCTTTGGGGATACAAATTCGGCTTTGAAGCCCTGATCCTAAATGGTGCACTGATGTTTTTGGGACTTTATTTGCTGCGCCAAAAAGACTAAATCCCAAGCTCTTTCTCTGGGTTCCAAAAAACAGTTTCAAAATTCTGAACTTGGTCGTTTTTCACTTGGACTCCATCCTCCTCTAGCAGTTCCTGCATCCGATTCGGATTTTCAAAATGGTGTTTGCCAGTCAGGAGACCTTGGCGGTTGACCACCCGCTGAGCAGGGACATCAGCCATGGAGTGTGCGGCATTCATCGCATAGCCGACCATCCGGGCGCCGCTTTTTAAACCCAAATAGTGCGCTATTGCTCCATAAGTAGTCACTCGACCTCTTGGCACCTCCCTTACGACCTGATAGACCAGATCGAAGTAGTTAACTTTGTCGTTGCTCATAGTTCCATTGAAATAAGGCCTGATTTATATCCTTTTTAATGCGTATTTCGGTTGGCTTTTCCCCAGCTTTGATTGGGAATTGGAATCGGACGAGTAAAGTTTCTGCCTTTCTTTCCATGATATTCAGCTGAGCACCTTCTACGATTGCGGTTTCTGGATAGTGGTTAAGCTTTTCGATCAGCAGCTTTTCTAGGTTGTCCAGGTGGATTTCGTTTTTTGAGGGGATCTCAAGGTCGAAAATCACCTGATAGGTGTTGTTTTTTGAGAAATTGACCACATCCTGAGTCAACGCCATTGTATTGGGGATAAGGATGATTTCTCCAGAATCATTTTTCAATACCAAGTTGATCAGCGTAATATCACGGATGAATCCGATGTGGCGGCCAATTTGGATTTTATCTCCGATTTCCAATTGATCAGAAAACATCATGATCAGACCATTGACGATATTAGTTATGTACTCCTTGGTCAATAAAGCAATCGCCGCAGCAACAATGGTAATACTGGTCAAAAACTCCAGCGGTTTGATCCCAAAAGCTAGCATGAAACTGATCAGCATGGCAAAACTGTTCAGTAGACCTTCGATTCGATCAATTCCCAACACGAAGTTTGGCTGAACTTTTGTCTCTTCGCGTCTTCGGAGATAAATCCTTACCGTGATAAACCTGCCCAGAGAAAAGATCAGGTTTGCGCTGATCAAAAAAATAAGTGCCCGAATGATTTGGTTGAAAATTTCAAATTTTTCGAGAAAAGGTCTAAAAAATGTATCTCCCGCATAAATGATTTCAAAAATGATCAGCAGGATGAGTTTAATTACAAAGTTTCTTTTTCGGATATTCTCTTTGTTTCGGATACTGCTTTTGAGCTGATTCATATTTCAATCGAAAAATAAACCCTAATTTTAGCGATTATCGAAACAAAAACAGAGAAGACATGAGCAGAAATATAATTGTTACCGGTGCAGCGGGAGGTCTTGGAAGGGCTGTTGTAGATAAGTTCAAGCGAGAAGGCTATCATGTGATAGCGCTGCTGCGGCCCAACCACGACGAACCTGTGGAAGAAGCAGATGATAATTACGAAGTAGATGTCACGGATGAGGCAGCTGTTTTGGAATTCGTCAGAGAGTTTCACATGCAATACAATGACCTCGATGCCTTAGCCATGCTGGTAGGGGGATTTTCCATGGGGGACATGGAGTCCACCACCGAGAAGGACATTCAGGCGATGTTTCACCTGAATTTTTTCAGTGCATATCATTTGGTGCGTGGGTTTTTGCCAGTGATGAAAAAGCAACAAAAAGGCACGTTCTTATTCGTAGGCGCTAGACCTGCTTTGGAGTTGGCCAGTGCTAAGGACACGATTGCGTATTCGATCAGTAAAAAGCTGGTGCTGACACTTGCAGAAATTTTGGCAGAAGAGGTGAAAGACACACAGATTCGCAGTCATGTGTTCGTGCCTAGTATCATCGATACTGAGCCCAACCGTGAATCCATGCCTGATTCAGATTTCTCGCTCTGGGTAAGTCCCAAGGAGATCGCCGAAGCCATGCATTATGCAGTGAATAACTCAGCCTTGCGCAATATGACATTTAAACTTTACGGAGGGGTGTAATTCCAAATACAATGAAAAGTAAAATTCTATTTGCAGGCCTTTTGGGTCTGCTTTTCTGTTTCCCGGCTTTTTCCCAAACTGAAGAAGCACAAGTCGAAGCGGTGATCAAAAGCTTATTTGACGGTATGCGGGCAAAAGATGCGGAAAAAGTAGCCGCTGCGTTTTCCAAAGATGCGATGATGCAGACCGTAATCTCCAAGCCCGATGGCAGTGAGGTCGGAAGCAATGCCGTGGCAGATTTTGTATCGCGAATCGCTTCCACACCTGCAGAAACCCAGCTGGATGAAAGAATCCTCGAATACCAAATCAAAATCGACGGGACAATGGCCTCGGCCTGGACGCCCTACCAGTTTTATGTCAATGACAAATTCAGCCATTGTGGTGTGAACTCCTTCCAACTCGTAAAAATGGCTGATGGCTGGAAAATAGTATACATCATTGATACCAGAAGAAAAGAACCCTGCGAAAGCTAAAATTTATGAATGAATTCAAATCAAAAGTCTATCAGACTGCACTTGCCCAACTGAAGGAAAAAGAAACGCTCCTCAATGTGGAGCGCAAAAATATCATTGAAAGTATTCTCGAAGAAGAAAAAAACAGTGCCGGTGACAAATACGAAACCAGCAGAGAGACGATCACTCAGGACCTGAATACGCTAGAAAAACAGATCAAGCAGAGCAAACTCGATCTGGATGAATTGTACCGATTGCAGTCGATTAAAGATACACCATCCTCTGTTCAGGAAGGGGCCTTGCTCAAACTTGGTGCGGACTGGTTTCTGATGGCAGTAAGTATTGGTCAGGTGAAAGTAGAAAATACCAAAGTTTTTTTGATGAGTAAAAACTCTCCTCTTGGAGAACTTTTGATCGGGAAGAAAAAGAATGATCAGGTGAATTTTCGTGGTAAAATGCACCTGATCGAAGAGTTGATTTGATAAAGATTCAGTCCTTTTTGGGAACAAAGCTCATCAGTTCTGTGGCTCCGTCCAGAAGGGTGAGCTTTTCCTTTGCTACTGTAAAATTCTTGACTCGATTGAGGGCAGAAATAAACTCCTCCTCTCCACCTCCGGGGCAGGCTTTTCTTGTCATAGCCCCTGGATCAAGTTTGATATCAGTACCTTCCAAGGAAAATCCTCCTGAGAAATTATTGCAGCCGGCAAAACCCGCCAATCTTCCTCCTTCCAGAAAATCAAGCGTAGGTACTCCTGCTGTAAATTTACTCGGATCGATTTCACCGCCCATCAATGAGGAGAGCGCCCAGCTTTTTCCCGTCAAAAGGCTGAGTGGATTCAAGCCCGCGGAGCTGCTGCATCCGCCCAAAATGAGGACCAATAGTCCCAATACTGCAATACGATGTAGTTTCATAGGATTATAATTTGGTTTTTAAAGGCCATTTGGAATGCACAGGATAATCATCCTTCTTTGCTATACTGTAAATACGGGATCTTGGGCATTTCAGAGGTTGAAATTTTAACGTGGTACAAAAGTTAAGAAATTACCGCTCAATCCCATTTTTTGCCGATCGTGAAAATTCAACGCTTTGACAAGTTCAATTATCAAAAGGTTAAAAATTCGTGAATATTGGTGTGAAAATTCTAGAAAAACCCAAGATCTCTATCACTTTGTTTGGTCAATCCGTTTTTTCGCTGTAAGATTGCCCAGTCAATTTTCCAGTCATGGTATTTGCAGCAAAATCTTTTTCATTCCTTTCAGCATTTCCAGAAATTGGAGAAAGACTTGCTGTACTTTTTATTTTTGCCACTGGAATGACCACCACGACTACGGGGTGACCCGTCGTATACTCTGATTACTCGCCCCTCAGGCCTAATTTGGCCAATCATTTAATTCCTTACGAAATCAAGCCCTATGGATATGCCATGCCAAGCTTTGAACTCTCAGGTGCCATGTCCAAATGACTTTTAATAACTAGTACTATTATGAAATCGAGCATGATCAAAATCGTAACACACTGGGATGATTTTAATACCTGCCAGATTCCATGTAGCCTTTAAAAAACAACTCAGTAACCATGAAAATCATCAAGTTTGGAGGTTCATCCGTAGCGAACCCCGAAAACATCCGAAAAGTATTTGCCATCCTTCAGGACAAGCTCAAACACCATGAGATTGCCGTTGTTTTTTCAGCTTTTGGTGGGGTGACGGAGAATCTCCTGACCATTGCCAGGTTGTCCCGCGAGGGAGATCAGGCGTATCGGGATCTTTTACAAACTTTGGAAGAAAAACATCTGGATATCGTACGGCAGTTGATTGCGGTGCAAAACCAATCCACGGTCATGACTTATGTCAAGGTTCGATTCAAAGAACTCGAGGATCTTTTTCATGGGATATATCTGATCAAAGAAAATTCTGCCCGAACACTGGACTATGTAGCGAGCTTTGGAGAGCGACTTTCGGCATTCATTCTATCGGAAGCCATGGCCGGCAAAGGCATCAAGACGCAATTTGTAGATGCGCGTGATGTCATCCGTACCAATGATCGTTTTGGCCAAGCCCGAGTCGATTATGAGGTGACCAATGCTCAAATCAAGGAATATTTCACCAAACATGACGGAGTCAAAGTCATCACTGGTTTCATCGCCTCCACCGCCAAAGGAGAGACAACCACCCTCGGCAGATCAGGTTCGGATTACACAGCAGCCATTTTTGCGGCAGCCTTGGATGCTCAGGACCTTGAGATCTGGACTGATGTATCCGGTGTTTTGACCTCTGATCCCAAGTTGGTTTATACAGCATTTACCATTCCGCAGCTGAGTTACAATGAAGCGATGGAGCTTTCGCACTTTGGTGCCAAAGTGATTTTTCCTGCTACGATGCAGCCCGCAATGCGGAAAAATATTCCGATCTACATCAAGAATACCTTTGAACCCGAAAACGCCGGGACACTCATCAACGGTGAGGTTAGCCACGGAGCTTTGATCAAAGGGATCAGTTCCATGTCCAATATTTCGATTGTGACCGTGCAAGGTGCAGGTCTGATGGAAGGTGGTGCGACAGTCAGCCGGGTATTCAAAGCTCTGGCGGAAGCCAAAGTCAATATTTTGCTGATTTCCCAGGCTTCTTCGGAGCATAGTCTCTGCTTAGCAATCAAAACCCATGAAGCATATCTGGGCAAAGAAGCGGTTGAAAAAGAGTTTTTCTATGAGATCAAATCTGGCGAAATGGATGAAGTCTCTCTGCTTCACGGTCTGGCTACTGTAGCTGTGGTGGGTGAAAATATGAAACAAAATCCAGGAGCTTCGGGACGCATGTTCCGAGCTTTGGGAAGAAATAATATTAACGTGGCAGCGATTGCGCAGGGGAGTTCGGAATTGAATATTTCGGCCGTCATACCACAGCCAGATTTGCAAAAGGCGCTGAACGCACTCCATGAGGCATTTTTCCTATCGGAAAATAAAGTCCTTCACGTCTTTCTGGTCGGCACGGGACTGATAGGTCAGGCACTCATCAAAATGATCAAATCCCAGCAGAATAAGCTGCTTCGAGCAAATGAATTGGATATCCAGATCCACGGTTTGGCCAATAGCCGATTTATGGCATTCAATGAAGATGGTTTTGATCTGAAAAACCCGCATCAATTAAGTGAGTCTGATCAAAAAATGGATCTGGACAAATTCATCCAGACCATGGAAGAGATGAATTTCTCCAACTCAGTATTTGTGGATTGCACCGCAAGTCTGGAAGTGGCGGATACCTATTCACGAGTTTTGGAAGCGAAAGTCGGAATCGTAACTCCAAATAAAAAGGCCAATTCCGGCTCAATGGAACAGTATCGTGCTTTGAAACGAATAGCCAAGCGTCGTGGGGTGAATTTTCTTTACGAAACAAATGTCGCAGCCGGCCTTCCAGTGATCAATACACTTCAGGATTTGATGCTTTCCGGTGATCGGGTGATCCGGATCGAAGCAGTGCTCAGTGGCTCGATGAACTTTATTTTCTCCGAACTGGAAAATGGAGCGCCGTTTTCAGAGGTGGTAAAAATCGCCAAAGAAAAAGGCTACACCGAACCCGATCCACGCGATGATCTCAGCGGAATGGATGTGGCTAGAAAAATACTGATTCTCGGCCGAGAAGCTGAGCAGGAATTAGAATTTGATGACATCACCATCCAAAGCATGGTTCCAGAGGATTGTCAGGAGACAGCTTCAGTAGATGAGTTTTTCGAAAAACTCAAAGGTCACGATGCCGAATTTGCCATGCTTTTGGCTGATGCCAAAGCCAAAGGAGAAAGACTCCGATTTATGGCGACGCTCGAAGATGGCAAAGCCAAAGTCGGCCTGAAGTCCCTACCGGAGTCGCACCCTTTTTCAAGTTTGAAGGGAAGTGACAACATGATCCTGCTGACTACTGAGCGCTACCATGACCGTCCGATGATCATCAGAGGACCAGGGGCAGGAGCAGATGTGACAGCCGCGGGTGTATTTGCAGACGTGATTCGAATCGGTAACTATACTCGGGAATAATGAATTCTGTCAAAGCTTTTGCACCGGCTACTGTAGCCAACGTCTCCTGTGGGTTCGATATTCTAGGCTTTGCCATCGATGCTATGGGAGATGAGGTGGAAATCCGGCTTCGGGAAGGCAAAGGGCTGAAAGTCGTCGCTATCGAAGGGGACGAAGGCAGATTGCCTTATGAAGTGGAGAAAAATACCTGTGCCGTTGCTATTCAAGCGATGCTTGATGAGATGGGACAGGAGGTTGGAATGGATATTTTCCTGAAAAAAGGCCTGCCTTTAGGCTCGGGAATGGGGTCTAGTGCGGCTAGTGCAGTAGCTGCTTTGGTCGCTGCCAACCATTTGCTTGGAGAGCCATTTGAAAAGAAAAACCTGCTTCCCTTTGCGATAGCTGCAGAAAAAGCTGCTTGTGGCGCAGGGCATGCTGATAATGTCGCGCCGAGTTTGCTTGGAGGATTTGTCCTGATTCGGGATTATCATCCATTGGACGTGATCAAACTACACGTGCCCGATGGCTTGCATTGCACCTTGCTTCATCCGCACTTTGAATTGAAAACATCCGATTCAAGATCTGTTTTGAGAGACAATGTTTCCTTGAAGCATTCCACGATCCAATCCGGAAATGTGGCAGGTTTGATTGCAGGCCTGTTTCAGGAGGATTTCGAATTGATCGGAAGATCGCTTCGGGATGTGATTGCCGAGCCGTACCGAGCCACCTTGATTCCCGGATTTTACGAAGTGAAAGAAGCTGTCAAAGCAGCCGGTGCATTGGGAATGGGAATCTCCGGTTCGGGACCCACGCTTTTCACCCTTTCAAAAGGCGCAGAAGCCTCTGAATCTATCATCAAAGCTGCGCAGGAAGTCTACGATTCCATTGGTCTTGGAGTCGATGCCTACCACTCAGCGATCAACACCCGAGGTGCCTACGTCCTCGAAGAAAAGTAAGACTATGCAGTATTTCAGCACTAACAATCCTAATCATAAAGTTTCACTTGCCGAAGCTGTCATCAAAGGCCTCGCGCCTGACAATGGCTTGTACATGCCTGAGCGGATTCCCGTTTTGCCCGAAGAATTGGTTCAAACGTTACCAGAAATGAGCTTTCAGGAAATCGGCTATGCGGTGATTTCGGCTTTGTTTTCGGAGGATTTGAGCGAAAGCCAGATCAAGGAACTGGTTGATCATACGCTGACTTTTGATGCTCCGCTGGTGCAGGTGGAGGACGAGGTATACAGCTTGGAATTGTTTCATGGACCGACTTTGGCGTTCAAAGACTTTGGTGCACGGTTTTGTTCCAAGCTGATGAGCATGCTGGTGGAGAAATCCAGTAAAACGCTAAGGGTATTGGTCGCAACTTCGGGAGATACCGGAAGTGCGGTAGCCAATGGATTTTTGGGAGTAGATGGGGTGGAGGTAATTATTCTTTTCCCGAAAGGAAAAGTGAGCCCACTTCAGGAAAAGCAGTTTACAACTCTTGGGCAAAATATCACAGCCTTGGAAGTGGACGGGGTTTTTGACGACTGTCAGACCCTGGTGAAGCAGGCTTTTTTGGATAGGGACTTGAATGAAAAATTGCTTTTGACCTCGGCCAATTCCATCAATATCGCCCGCTGGATTCCGCAGTGTCTGTACTATTTCTATGCATTTTCCAGACTTCCAAAAGACGGGAAAAAGGTTGTTTTCGCCGTTCCAAGTGGGAATTTCGGGAATTTGGGAGCAGGAATTTTGGCGGAGCGAATGGGCTTGCCGATTGATCAGTTTGTGGCCGCCACCAATGTTAACAAGGTGGTGCCGGATTACCTGAATGGTGCAGCTTTTCAGGCTCAGCCTTCGATTCCTACCGTTTCCAACTCCATGGATGTGGGGAATCCGAGCAACTTTCCGAGGTTAATTTCACTGTTTGACGGAGACGAAAACCTGTTCAAAGAAAAGGTGAAGGGCTATTTTTACAATGATGGAGACACCGTCCAAGTGATTCAATTGGTTCAAGATAAAGGCTACACGCTAGATCCACATGGTGCTGTTGGGTATTTGGGATTGAAGGATTTTTTGGCCGAAAATTCGGATTATGTCGGAGTATTCCTGGAAACAGCCCATCCGGGCAAATTCAGGGATGTGGTAGAAGAAGCTTTGGGAGAAAAATTGGTGTTACCCGAGCGATTGGCTGCTTTTCTGGAAGGTGAGAAAAAGGTGATTCCGATGGAAAAAACCTTTGGGGAGTTTAAGGGGTTTTTGGAGGGGTTGGTTTGATAGAATACCTCGTCTGATTCCCAACTCCCTCAACTTTAATAATTCCATTTTCCACCGCCTTTTTCAAATCCCGACTGGCCGTTGCAGTCGAGATGCTTTTAAAAACCTCCATGTATTCCTTACGCGTAAACTGATTTTTGCCCAAAGATAAAAAGTAGGTTATCCGATCTTTGGAACTCATCGGTTTACCGTGAATTTTTAAGAGATTGCTTAAAGCTAGATCGATGATTTGAAGCATGTATTCAATAAATACTGTCGATTTGCCTGATTTATCGCTTTCGGCAAGAGCTTGAAAGTAATCGTTTTGTGTTTTGCTGATGAGCGTTTCGAAAGGCAGGGATTCAAAAACAGGGTACTTTTCCTTTAAAATAACAGTTTGCCAAAGTCGGCCCATCCGACCATTTCCGTCTAGAAAAGGATGGATAAATTCCAACTCGTAATGGAAAACGCAGCTTTTAATCAAATCGAGTTCATTGTCTTCATTCAGATACTGGAATAGATCTTTGATCAAGCCCTGAACATTTTCAGCAGGTGGTGCAAGATGTGCCACTTGAGATCCTTTCACCACCCCAACACCCCGAGTTCTGTACTTTCCGGGATTATCCATTAATCCAGTCATCAAGGTTTTATGTGCGGACAGGAATGTCTTTTCAGAATTCATTTTTAGGGCATTGATATTCTCATATACGGCAATGGCATTTCTTACCTCAAGAATTTCTTTTTCGGGTCCGATCACATGTTTGTTCTCTAGTATGGCTGTGATTTGTTCTTCGCTCAGCGTATTTCCTTCAATTTGAAGCGAAGATTGGATGGTTTTAATTTGATTTTGTTTTCGGAGTTGAGGAGAAGGTTTGCTTAGAAAAAGTGCATTTGCCTCGCCTATCTTCTCTGAAATGGAGCTGACCCATTTTAGAATTTCAGGGGTGATATCATAGGGAGGCTTCATTGATAGTATCATTTGATACTATCAAAGGTAAGATCTATAGGATAAATTAGGAATAAATTTCTTCGGAGGATTTACTAAACCATCCCACTTCACTATTTTCGGTCATTCCCAAACCTAATTAACCATGAAATCATTCGTTGTTCCATTCTTAGTCCTAGGTCTTGCCTTTTCCTGCTCCCAACCAAAAGAAGAAGTAAAGACCGAAGCCGAACCTGAAGCTTCCAAATTTAACCATAAGCCTTTGGTAGAAACTATCTACACGGCTGATCCTTCTGCACATGTTTTTGAGGGCAAGATCTACATCTATCCTTCACACGACATCGAAACAGAAGTAGCGGAAGATGATATGGGTTCGCATTTTGACATGAAGGATTACCATGTTTTTTCCATGGAAAAGCCAGGTGGTGCTGTGACCGATCATGGAGTGGCGCTGAAGTTGGAAGATGTGGCATGGGCCGGCCGTCAGCTTTGGGCACCTGATGCTGCTGCCAAGGACGGGAAGTACTATCTGTATTTTCCTGCCAAAGACAAGAATGATATTTTCAAGATTGGGGTCGCTGTTTCAGATCGTCCAGAGGGGCCATTTACGGCAGAGCCAGAGCCGATCGCAGGTACATTTAGCATGGATCCGGCGGTGTTTCAGGAGGGTAATGAGTATTTCCTGCTCTTTGGAGGAATCTGGGGTGGCCAACTTCAGTGGTATGAGGATCAAAAGCTAATCGAAGGAAGAAAAGGTCCAACTGACGGTATTCCCACTGCTGACCAAAAAGCGTTGATGCCATTCATTGCAAAGTTGGGTGCTTCGATGACTGAATTAGACGAAAAGCCAAAAGAGATCCTGATTTTGGATGAAAATGGTGAGCCGATCAAAGCAGGCGATAACAACCGACGGTTTTTTGAAGCGGCCTGGATGCACAAGTACAATGGAAAGTACTATTTGTCTTACTCCACTGGCGACACTCATTTCATCGCTTATGCAACTGGGGATAGTCCATATGGACCGTTTACCTACCAAGGAAATGTCTTGGACCCGGTTGAAGGCTGGACCAATCACCATTCGATCGTAGAGTTTGAAGGGAAATGGTATCTCTTCTACCACGACACGGAATTATCCGGAAAAACGCCGCTCCGTAACATCAAAATGACCGAGCTGAAGTATCTGCCTGATGGGAAAATTGAAACTGTAAAATCTCTTAAATAAGATAAAGGCGGGTTTCCAGATTTATTTCCTTCGCTCTATCGAATAGCTCACCAAATTGCGTAGTGAAGTTTTGTAATCAGAATCTGGGAATCCGTTTAAAATATCGAGTGCCTCTTGATAGAAGCCATTCATTTTTTCTTTGGCGTAATGTAGACCTCCGCTTTTCTTTACAAAGTCTATGACTTCATTCACCGCTTTTTTGTCATCTGATCGATTTCGAATCAGATAAATAATCTTCTTTTTGGAAAGCCAATCCGAGTTTCTAAGGGCATAGATCAGCGGCAGGGTCATCTTCTTTTCCTTGATATCGATACCTACAGGCTTGCCAATTTCGTCTTCACCAAAGTCGAATAGATCGTCCTTGATCTGGAAAGCCATGCCGACTTTTTCTCCGAAAAGGCGCATCCGCTCCACATTCTCCTCATTTTTTTCCACACTGGCCGAGCCCACTGCGCAGCAGGAAGCAATCAGGCTGGCGGTTTTTTTCCGGATAATATCGTAGTAGACCTCTTCGTCGACATCCAGTTTTCGAGCTTTGTAGCTCTGAAGGAGTTCACCCTCCGACATTTCTTTCACTGCATTCGATACTATTCGCAACAAGTGAAAATCACCGTATTCCACACTTAATAAAAGGCCTCGGGAAAGGAGATAATCACCTACTAAAACAGCAATCTTATTTTTCCAAAGGGCATTGATTGAAAAAAAACCACGGCGATAATTGGAGTCATCTACCACATCATCGTGAACCAATGATGCCGTGTGAAGCAACTCAATTAATGCAGCTCCTCGGTGGGTCGATTCATTGATTGTACCACATACGCCCGCGGTCAGAAAGACAAACATCGGGCGCATCTGCTTACCCTTACGCTTGACAATGTAGTTGGTGATGTGGTCTAGGAGTTTGACCTTACTTTTCATAAAGTCCCTAAACTTATGCTCAAACTCCGCCATTTCTGGCTCGATGGGGACTTGTATTTGTTTGAGGTCTGGTTTCATCTGTGATTAGGTGGCGTAAAAATACTATCCTTTCGCTCATGGGCAAGGGACTTCGCTCTTTACACTGGTTCTAACATGGAGAATTTCATAATCGTTTTGGTATTTTCTGTATTTTGTACCAAATGCATCTCTCTTGAAACAAAAAGCCTTTGCAGCATTATGAAAGATCGAAAAATAGAAATCAAATGGGGAATCCTCTTTGTATTAATGGGATTGATTTGGATGGTTTTTGAGAAAGCCATGGGGTGGCATGATGTCCACATCGATAAGCAAGCGACCTACACCAATTTTATCGCCCCAATCGCAATTGCTATTTATGTATTCGCACTTTTGGACAAAAAGCGAAATTTCTATGGAGGAAAAATGTCGTATAAACAGGGCTTTATTTCAGGATTGGTTGTGACGCTGGTCGTGGTGATTTTGAGTCCTCTGAGTCAATACATTACCAGCACTTACATCACTCCTGAGTATTTTCAGAATGTCATAGCCTATTCTGTCTCTTCCGGTCAAATGGAGCAGCAGGCCGCTGAAGAATATTTTAACCTCAAAAGCTACATCTTTCAGTCAGTCGTCGGTGCGGCAATTATGGGGATATTGACTTCAGCCTTGGTAGCTATTTTTGTACGCTCTAAGGCCTGAATTAAAAGGCTCTCCAAGGAAATCCGTTTAGAAATCGCATTTTAGCTATCTTTGGGCTTTTTAAAAAACCACATTCACCTTTGGACGAGAAATACATAAAGCATCGGTACGAACCCATCATTCCCAGTAAGGATGAATGGCCGGTGGTGAAATTGGCCCGAGAACGAAAGGAATTTGTAAAGAAGGTTGCAGATCTTGCCCAAGCGAGAGTGCTGGGACTGACCGGGAAAAATCCTGATATCCTGAAGGAAGAGTTGGAGACGACACTTTACCGAGAAAAATTACGAATTAAGCAAAACCCTTGGGCTGTTGATCCAGACGATGAGAATCAATTTTGGAATGAGGTCAAATCCGCTCTGCTTGCTGTAAATACAGACTTAAACCTCGATAAGACCAATCGCTTCAAGGCCTATCAGGACATTCTCTACAGGATCACGGCACGCTATTCAGAAGAAATAGCGTCCAATTTCAAGGCCTCTCATTATAAATTTACCAGGAGGGTGGTCACCTATGGCTTCTCACGCTTGCTCAATGCGGCCCGAGTCAAGGGGATCAAGTCCATTTTCAGCAATCAGTATACGCTTCAAGACAAAATCCAAATCACAGGTCAGACTGATCAGATTCGGGATTTGGCCACCAAAGGGACGATCGTGATGGTGCCGACGCACTTTTCCAATTTGGACAGTATCCTCATCGGCTGGATTATATCTGTGTTGGGAATGCCTCCATTCATCTATGGTGCAGGATTGAATCTTTTTAATATTTCCATTTTCGCCTATTTTATGAATGCCCTAGGGGCATATAAGGTGGATCGCAGAAAGAAAAACCTGATGTATCTGGAGACGCTGAAAACCTACTCCAAAGAAGCGATTCAGTTTGGGTGTCACAGTTTGTTTTTCCCAGGAGGAACCCGATCTCGAAGCGGGATGATCGAATCCAAGCTTAAATTGGGGCTTTTGAGCACAGCGATAGAGGCACAACGAGCCAATTTTCAGCAGGGATTCAATGACAATTCGGGGAAAATCTTCATTGTCCCCGTGACAATTAATTACCATTTCGTTTTGGAGGCCCCAAGTTTGATCCGGGATCATTTGAGCATCACGGGCCAGGAGCGCTACTACAAGGAAAACGATGAGTTTTCTACCTCATACAAGATTTTTAAGTTTTTGCTGAAATTCTTCACCAAGGGGTCTGATATATCCGTGTCGGTGGGTCGCGCTATGGATGTCCTTGGCAACTATGTCGATCAGGACGGAAATAGTCTGGACAAGCGGGGAAGGAAGATCGATACTCGGGATTACTTTATTTCCGAAGGAAAAATCACCCTGGATCAACAGCGGGAAGAGGAATATACCCACATGCTAGGAAAGCGGATCGTGGAAGAATTTCACAAAATAAACCGGGTTTTCAGTTCCCATTTGGTAGCATTTGTGGGATTTGAATTGATCAGATCCAAGAACAACAAGCTGGATATATTTGACCTTATCAGATTGCCAGAGGAGGAGATTTTGATTCCTTATGAAGAATTCAAATCAGCCTGTCAACTGGTGATGGATCGCATTTTGGAATTGAAATCACAGGGTATGATCGATATCGCTCCGCATATGAAAAAGGATATGGACGAGGTCATTGCACATGGGATTGACAATGTGGGCATGTACCATGCCAAACGGCCGATTATCCGCGACAAATCCGGGAGCATCGCTACCGAGGATATGAGTTTGCTTTATTTTTATCACAATAGACTACATGGATATGGCCTTGAAAAACTCTTCTAAATCCAAAAAAATCGGAGTGGTTGGAGTTGGAAGTTTCGGAACTGCCATTGCCAATATGCTCGCCGAAAAGAACGAGGTAATGGTCTATGCCCGAAAGGAAGAAGTCGTGGAAGAAATCAACTCCGCGCATCAAACTTCCGGTAGGGAAATCCATCCCTCCATTCGGGCGACTTTTGATCCCGAAGAACTCTGTAAGTCCTGTAATATTCTTTTTTTCATGATTCCCTCGGGAGCTTTTCTTGAAGTGGTCAGGAATTTTGGCCCTTTTCTGTATCCTTATCACCTGATCATTCACGGGACTAAAGGTCTGGCGCTGAATCTAAATCCCAAGGAAAGTCTGGAAACGGTCCAAAAACTGAAGCGAAGCCAAATCCTTACCATGAGTGAGGTGATCCTTCAGGAAACAGTTGCGGTGAGAGTTGGCTGTCTGGCAGGCCCCAATATCTCTAAGGAACTCAGTGTTGGCCATCCCGCAGCTACGGTAATCGCGAGTAAGTACAATGAAGTCATTCTGGAGGGTCAACGATTGCTCAGATCAGAGAAATTTCAAGTGTATGGCAATTCGGATATCATTGGCGTAGAGCTCAGCGGAGTACTCAAAAATATCATTGCAATTGCTTCTGGAGCCTTGGCGGGTTTGGGTTTGGGAGAAAATGCCAAAGGTCTCTTAATCTCCCGAGGCATGGTGGAGATGGTTCACCTCAGCAAAGCGCTTGGTGGCAGCGTGCAGTCGGTGATGGGTTTGGCTGGAATAGGTGACTTGGTTACCACCTGCAATTCAGTGGATTCACGGAATTTCACGGTTGGTTTCAGATTGGCAAAGGGAGAGTCCTTAGACCAGATTTTGGCCACCATGGATGAAGTTGCGGAAGGTGTAAATACCATTCGTGTGATGGATGCTTTTATAAAAACTGCAGGAATCAGAGCTCCAATTACAGAAAATCTTCATCGGGTGCTCTTTGAAGATCTGGCAATCGAGGATGCTCTACAATTCCTGATGAAATATCCCTTCAGTGTGGATGTGGATTTTGTGTAAGTAATAGCCATAAATTACACTTCTCCAAATACGTTATCTTACAAAGGCAGAGCGTAATCGAATTCGAGAAGAAGAATTTCTTGCTTTAAAACAGGAGGATCGTTAAATGGCTTTTCTGGAATAAAGTAGAACGGTGGATCGACTTTTTCCTTCTCAGACAACATTTGAAGAAAGGTCTAGGGGGAATACTATTTTAGTGAGGAGAAAAAAAGAGGGCTTTGATTAGCCCTCTTTTTCATTTATGCAGCAGGTAAAAGCTTGATTAATAATCCCGTGCCTTCTGTGATAGCGTAGATGTATCCATCGGGACTTTGGGACACTTGTCGTACCCGACCGATACCTTGCAACAGTTTTTCTTCGCCAGTCGCTCGAGTTCCGTCCATTTCCACTCTGGCAATATGTGTTGCTGCCAATGCAGCTACAAGAATATTCCCCTTCCAGGCAGGATATTTATCGGAAGTTACCATGGTCATCCCACAGGTCGCAATAGAGGGCACCCAATATTTCACTGGCTGCTCCATGCCTTCTTTTTCAGTGATTTCAGTGATCGGAGTCCCGTTATAGTTGATGCCATAGGTGATGACAGGCCAGCCATAGTTATTGCCTTTTTCGATCAGGTTAAGCTCATCACCACCTCTTGGGCCATGCTCAACAGACCAGATTCGGTTATTAGCCTCATCATAGATCATTCCCTGAGGATTGCGATTTCCATAGGTCCAAATAGAGGGAACAGCATTAGCCGTATTTACAAAGGGATTGTCTGTAGGTATTCTCCCGTCATCGTGGATTCGATGGACTTTGCCGTGCGAATTGCCTAGGTTTTGGGCATTATTTTGACTGCCTCGCTCTCCGTTGGTGAAATAAAGAAAATTGTCCTTGTCAAAAACAATCCTGCTGCCATAATGCGTTCCTCCATTCCAAGCAGGAGTAGTGACGATGAGGTCTTCAAAGGAGGTTACTGCATTACCATTGAGTTTAAATCGTGCAATTGTAGTCGCACCACCTCCCGGCACAGGTTTGGCATAGGAAATGTAAATCCAGCCATTTTGAGCATAGTTCGGGTGAACTGTGATGTCCAAAAGTCCTGCTTGCCCGTTGGCATAGACTGCAGGCAATCCTTGGACTTTCTGTCCTGTGAATTCATCTTTGTCAAAAATCAGGACCTCTCCTTTTCGTTCCGTAATCAACATCCTTCCGTCACCGAGCCAAGTCATTCCCCAGGGATTTTGTAGGGAAGAGTACAGCGTGTCCACTTTGATGGACATCTTTTCTGTTTCAGTGGAGAAGGGAAGTTCTGTCAGTGGAGTTTCGGGTGTAACATCCTCTTCTTTTGGGGTGCAGGATTTTCCGGTGACAGATATTCCTAGAAAAATCAATACAGGTACTAATCTTTTGATCAGGTTCATTCTCAGTCTAGTTGATATACATGTATTCCAAACGCCAAGACAGTTGCACTTGTTTCTTGACCATTTCGAACCTTCCTATTTTGGCTCAAATCAACTACTTAAGTTTTGTAGATTTAAGGACAAAAAAAGACCTTCCTGTTTCCAAGAAGGCCTTTCTTTTTGTTTTTAGGCTACTTAATTTACCGGCAGGATCTTTATTAGTAATCCAGTCAACTCTGTAATGGCATAAATGTAGCCGTCAGGACTTTCGGCGACTTGACGTACGCGGCCAATGCCTGGAAGTAATTTTTCCTCGGCGATGTGTTTGTTGTCTTTCAATACAACTCTAGCGATGTGTTGCTTTGCCAAAGCCGCAACCAGGATGTTTCCTTTCCAGCCAGGATATTTATCAGAGGTTACAACTGTGATTCCACAGGTCGCAATAGACGGTACCCAATAGTGGATAGGCTGTTCCATTCCAGGTTTTTCTGAAGTTTCAGCCAAAATAGTACCGTTGTAATTGATGCCGTAAGTGATCACTGGCCAGCCATAATTTTTTCCCTTTTCGATAATATTTAGTTCGTCCCCACCCTTAGGTCCATGTTCTGCTTCCCAAAGTGTATTGGTAGCTTTGTCGAAATACAGACCCTGTGGGTTTCTGTTTCCATAAGACCAGATCGAAGCCACAGCACCTACTGAATCCACAAAAGGGTTGTCACTAGGGATCGTACCGTCATCGTTGATTCGGTGGATTTTTCCATGTGCATTGGTAAGGTCCTGGGCATTCATGGGAATGTTTCCTTTGTCACCATTTGAGAAGTACAAGTGGCCTTCGTTGTCAAACACGATTCTGCTTCCAAAATGTCGGCCACCTTCCCAAGATGGGCCAGCAATGATCAGTTCTTCTTGATCTACAGCAGTATTGCCATCCAGCTTGAATCGCATGATGGTGGTGGCTGCGGTGCTATCCTCGAAGTGCTTTGCGTAAGCGATATAGATCCATCCATTCTCCGCATGCTTGGGATGTGCAGCCACGTCCAGAAGTCCTGCCTGGTTTACATTATGAACAGGCGGAAGTCCCTGAATCTTCTCTCCGGTGTATTTGTCATCTTTGAAAATGAGGATTTCACCTTTACGTTCGGTCACCAGCATTCTTCCATCAGAAAGCCAAGTCATTCCCCAAGGATTCTCAAATTCATTATAAAGCGTATCTACTTTGATCGTCAGCCTTTCTGTTTCGATGGCGAAAGTCTCTTCAGCAGATTCCACAGAAGCTTCTTTTGGTTCACAAGAAGACCAAAGTGTGGCAGAACCTAGGGCAATTGCCAGAGTTAAATAAAGTTTGTTTGAATTCATAGTTTCGGAATTTTCAGCTTCCAAGTTAATGGTAAAGATTCAAATTCAGAATTAAATCTTGTTTAGCGGCTAATAATATGGATTTCTGACAAAGCTTGCTGGATGGATTTTTCAGCCTCATCCACCATCAGCTTGGATCCGATGATCAGTGGAGTTCGCTGGTGTAGGTCCTCGGGTTGGATATCTAATATTCTGAGGGTACCATCACTGGCTTTTCCTCCAGCTTGCTCAATGATAAATGCGAGAGCATTGGCTTCATAGAGCAGGCGGAGCTTTCCACTTGGATTCTGTACAGTCGAGGGATAGAGGTAAACTCCACCCTTGAGCAGGTTTCTGTGAAAATCAGCAACCAAACTGCCGATGTATCGGGACTGATACTTTTTCACCTTGCACTCCCTCACAAATTCCTGGATACCGGGTTGCCATTCCAATTCCAATCCCTCATTGATAGAATAGATGTTCCCGGTTTCCGGGGCTTTGATATCCGGGTGAGAAAGGAAAAATTCTCCAAGACTCGCTTCGTAAGTGAATCCGCTTACCCCACAACCTGTCGTGTACACCAGCATCGTAGAAGAGCCGTACAGTACATAGCCGGCTGCTACTTGTTGATTTCCGGCCTGCATGATGTCTTCGCTGGTGATCGGACTTCCTACAGGTGTCTTTCTGCGGTAGATGGAGAAAATGGTCCCAATGCTGATATTCACATCGATATTTGAGCTGCCATCCAGCGGATCAATGGCGACGACATATTTTCCGGATTTGTTTTGCAGGTCGATCACTTCATCTTCTTCTTCTGAAACGATGGCACAAACTTCGCCGCCCTTGCTCAGCGCCCGCATAAATCGGATGTTTGCAATCACGTCGAGCTTTTGCTGCTCCTCGCCTTGAATATTGGTCTGTCCAAAGGCTCCTGCGATGTTGGACAGTCCCGCGCGGTTGGTTTCACGATTGACTATCTTCGCAGCCAAGGCGATATCGCGGAGGAGTTGGGAGAGTTCGCCGGAGGCAAAAGGGAAATCGCCTTGCTTGAGTTTGATGTAGCGATCCAGTGTGATGCCGACCGAATATGCCAAAGCACTTTGGTCAGCTTGATAGGGGGAGATTTTCATTATTGGAAAAATACAATTATTGGGTTTATACTCCTGAAAATTAGGAATAATTTCTTATGGCAAAAACGATGATTTACAAATTTGGAGGAGCGTCTGTCAAAGATGCTGATTCCGTAAAGAACTTAGCTGAAATTCTCCGTAATCGATTGCGAAAAAATTTGATAATTGTAGTCTCAGCAATGGGAAAAACGACCAATGGCCTGGAGTCCATTTTGGCCAAGAAACTACAATCGGAAGATTTTTCTGAGAATAGTGCAAATTTGAAAACCTACCATGAGGCAATTTGCAGGGACCTATTTCCTCCAGATCATTCTGTCTTTGCGAAGCTGGACAATCTTTTCCATCAACTGGAAAATGACCTCCAAAAGAAACTTACCCCTGAAAACTACGATGAATTCTATGATCAGATCGTGAGTTTCGGTGAAGTGATTTCCTCCCGGATAGTGGCAGAATACCTGTGTTCTCAGGAATTGATCGTGCTTTGGCAGGATGCGAGAGCCGTGATCCATACCGATTCTGATTTTCGCTTCGCAAAAATCGACTGGACCAAAACTAGAAAATCCTGTCAGAGCGAATGGAAACCCCTTCTTGAGAATTTTCCGATATTGACCCAAGGGTTTATCGGTTCAGATCCCAAAGGTAAAACGACCACGCTGGGTCGGGAGGGTTCTGATTTCACAGCTGCAATCCTCGCTACTAGTTTGGACGCTGGTGCAGTGACGATCTGGAAAGATGTCCCAGGAGTACTCAATGCCGATCCCAAGCTTTTCCAAAACACCAAGAAGTTTGATGAATTGGGCTATGCAGAAGCGGCAGAAATGACCTATTTCGGTGCATCTGTGATTCATCCCAAAACCATCAAGCCCCTGGCTAATGCGGGGATTCCACTTTATGTCAAATCTTTCCTGGATCCAGAGGCTGCAGGTACCAAGATTCATGAACAGGCCTCCGCACATCAGGTTCCGACGATTGTGTTGAAAAAAGATCAGGTCTTGGTCAGTTTCAAAGTAACGGATTTCACCTTCATTGAGGAGAAACATATCCATCGTGTATATGAACAGCTACAGACCCTGAAGCTCAGAGTAAATATGCTGCAACTCTCAGCCATCAGTATATCCATTGTGATCGATACACAACTTTTTAAGCTCGAAAGGCTGATGGCAAATCTCCGGGAAGAGTTTGAAATCCGATACAATGATGGACTGGAATTGCTCACTATCCTACATCCAATAGTCGCAGATATCCCGGTATTGTTACAGGGATTTGAGGTACTATTGGAGCAGGCTTCCCGCAATACCTTTCAAGTGGTGAGAAGAAAAAGTTAACCAGATTTTGAGGAGGTGAGGCAATCCCTGAAGATTCATACCGAGATTTCTTTAACTTCAAGGAGTCAAACCTTAAACCTCGCAAACCCATGAGAACCAGAAGAATTTTTATCAAAAGAGCCGGACTGTCAACTTTAGCACTGAGTTTGCCTTTCTCCGATACCCTATCTGCTATGAATTTTAAAAAGGAAGATAAAGTACTACGTGTAGCCATCATGGGACTGGGAAGCTATGGAAACCGTGTGGCTGAGGCCATGGTCAACTGTAAACGGGCAAAACTCGTCGGGGTGATCAGTGGAACTCCATCCAAAATCGAGGATTGGAAAAAGAAATACAGCATTCCGGACAAAAACTGCTACAACTACGAGAATTTTGATCAAATCAAGGATAATCCCGACATCGATGCAGTCTATGTCATTACCCCTAATTCCCTGCATAAACCGTATTCCATACGGGTGGCAAAAGCCGGGAAACATGTGATCTGTGAGAAGCCTATGGCCCTCAATGCTGCTGAAGGAAGAGAAATGGTGGCTGCATGCAAGGCTGCTGGAGTACATTTGCTCGTGGGTTATCGGATGCATTTTGAAGCAAAAACCATGGAAGTTGTTCGGCGACAGCGAGCAGGTGAATTTGGCGAAACCTTGTTTTTTCAGGGATTGAGCGGGTTTAGAATAGGTGATCCCACTCAGTGGCGGTTGAATTATGAACTTGCCGGTGGAGGATCCATGATGGATATTGGGATCTATTCGATCAATGGTGCACGATATATGTTGGGAGAAGAACCTCTCTGGGTTACAGCTCAGGAAATGAAGACTGATCCAGTCAAATTCAAAGAAAATGTGGATGAGACCATTACTTTTCAGATGGGATTTCCATCAGGAGCAGTTGCGTCCTGTCTCTCCACTTATTCACTCAATAATCTGGACAAATTTTTCCTAAACGGTACCAAAGGATTTGCTGAAATGCAGCCTTCGACTGGTTACGGCCCGATCAAAGCATGGACAAATAAAGGCCCAATCGATGCCGAACATATTACCCACCAGACCACTCAGATGGACGAAATGGCTGCCATTATTTTGGATGGGAAAAAGCCAATGATTCCTGTGGACGGAGAGGAAGGACTTCGGGATTTGGTGATCGTAGATGCGATCTATCAGGCTGTGAAAACTGGCGAAAAAGAAATGATCGCATAGTCTTTTGAGGTCAGGCTGAGCGGAGTCGAAGCATCATTTAAATTGGCAGTTTAGACTAGTTTTCAGATTTCAAAATCAACTGCATAAAAACGAGATTCAACCACTTTCCGAATTTATAGCCAACTTCCGAAAATCGGGCCACTTCCCTGAATCCGAGTCGCTCATGGAATTGATAGCTTCCCGCATTTTCTGAATCCATCCCGGCTATCATAACATGGTAACCGTCTTTCTCTACAATATCAATGAGTTGCCGCATCATGGCAGTGCCCATTCCTTTGGATTGGGCTTTTTTATTCAGGTAGATAGAGTGCTCAATTGTTTTGTCATATCCGGGCTTTGCCCGAAATCTTCCGAATGTCGCATATCCAACTACCTCATTGTCCACTTCGCCGACTAGAATGGGATAGCCGTCTTTGGTTTTTTCTTCAAAAAGTTTCTCCACTTCGTCCAATTTCTTTGGCTCATAGTCGTAATTGTGCGAGGTGTGGAGGATGAAGTCATTAATGATTTCCATGACCGCTTGAGCATCCTCGTGGCGATAGGATCTAATTAGAAATGACATTATTGGAAGCGTTTGATGATTTTTTCTATGCCGGGGAGGTAGGCTGTCCCAAAAAGATTCAGGTGCACGAGCAATGGGTAGAGATTGTAGATTCCAATTCTGCTTTCGAAGTCAGGCTCCAAAGGAGTCACAGACTCGTAGGCATCATAAAATCTGGAGTCAAAGCCTCCGAACAGCCTTGAAAAGGCCAGATCCATTTCCCGATGTCCGTAGTATACAGCAGGATCGATCAGGCAGGGCTTCCCATCCTGATTACAGATCACATTCCCGGACCAGAGGTCACCATGGAGCAGGGAAGGTTTTTCTTTCGGGAAAATAGACTCTATTTTTGAATAGATCGTCTGAAATTTTTTAAGAAAATCCAGCGGGATCAGCTTAGAGAAATAGGCCAATCCCAGCATAGGTTCGAGCCGTTGCTCAATGAAAAAATCAGACCAATGGTCATTTTGAAGATTTTTCTGATGCAGGGAGGCGATGTAGTTATCGGAATCCAGACCGAAGCTTTTTCCATGAGCCAAATGAAGGTGTGCCAAACCTAGCCCCAAATCTTCCCAGTAATCCAATTGTTGTCTGGAGGAGGCGATGAATTCGGAGAGTAGGTAGTTGTAATCGTCGATCCTGCCAAAACCAATGGTCTGTGGGACCTGCAGAAACGTTGACCTAGCGAGCAATTGCAATCCTTCGGATTCTTTGGCCAGAATATCCCGCTCATGATCAAAATTCAGTTTGAGAAAGAAAGAGCCCTCGCTGGTGATTAATTTTATTCCCTGATTGTGATTCCCTGCTGCAATGAAAACTGCAGATTTAAGCTGGGCCAAAGGACCCAAAGTTTCAAAAATTACCTGTTGGTAGAGTTCATGCTGATCATGCATAGATCTGATGCACTTCTTTGACTTTGACCAAAAAATGGTCAATTGCTTGGTCTAGAATGTGGTAAATTTCTTCAAATCCCTCCTCATTTCCATAGTACGGATCCGGTACAGGAAGGCCTTCCTCACCCGCCACAAAATCACGCATCAGGAAAATCTCTTTGTCTGGGAAATTATACCGAACCTTCAGATTGTTTAAGTTTCGCAGGTTATTGTCATCCATGGCTATGATGTAGTCAAAATCCCGAAAATCAGTTCGGTTTACCTGTCGACCTCTGTGGGCCATTTTTAGGCCATTGTTTTGGGCACATTTGATGGTGCGCTCGTCAGGAAGCTCCCCGATGTGAAAATCGGAAGTCCCTGCACTATCGGATTTGAATTGATGGTCCAGGCCCAAATCCTTGATTTTATGGTTAAAAATAGCCTCTGCCAAAGGCGAGCGGCAGATATTACCTAAGCAGACGAATAGAACTTTAATCATGCTGATCAATCAACTTTTTTGTATTACTGGATTTTGTAAAAAATGATAGTCTTGAAATTACCCATTTTTGGGAGTAATTCCATAAGCGGAAATTCAATTTTCTTCATTTTTTTATTTTGGACTCTCGAGAGTTCTTCTTTTTCAGAATAAATGAGGTTTTGTATTTGATTGGCTACTTTTGACAGATGAATTTGCTGTACCGCTTGATTATATTTTTGATGACGGGTGTTTTGAACATCCTGAGCCATTTTTCTGGCAAGTTGAGGCAATTTTTGTCAGGAAGAAAGTCGCTGTTCGAAAGGCTTGAAAATTTTAAATCCCACAACTCCGGTCCTCTGGTCTGGTTTCATGTGGCATCGCTGGGGGAATATGAGCAAGCACGACCGGTCATCGCCGCCCTCAAGGCCAGCAGGCCGAAACTAACTGTGGTGGTGAGTTTTTTTAGTCCATCAGGTTACGATCATGTGGCAAAAAAGTCTCAACCCAACGTGGATTTTTTTACCTATTTGCCACTGGATAGGAAAAGTTATGCAGCGCGTTTTGTCGGTATTTTGACCCCTGAGTTTGTGTTTTTTGTCAAATATGATCTTTGGCTCCATCATATTCAAGCGCTTAAAAAAAGGGGAATTCCGGTGTTTTTGATTTCAGCAAGTCTTAGGGAGGATCAACCCTATTTCGGAGTACTTGGCTCCTTTTTCAGGCAAAATCTTTTTGCCATGGATTGGATCTTTACCCAGAATGAAAAAAGCCTAAATCTTTTGGCATCGATGGGCTATACGGATGCTAGTCTTGCCGGCGATACACGATTTGACCGAGTCGCAGCCACAGCTGCTGCACCTAGCGTATTACCCGATATCGCAAGTTGGGTAGGGGGAAAGCCAGCCGTAGTGGTAGGTTCGGCTTGGGATGAAGACATGCAGCTGCTGATTCCCCTGATCAATTCTCGGCCCGATTACTGCTGGATTATTGCTCCCCATGATTTAAGTCCAGAGCCGATGGATCGGTGGGCTTCGCAAATCCGATTAGAATCCAGGCGTTTTTCTCACTGGAAATCGCCAGAAGCCACTGCTGTATTGTTTATTGATAACATAGGGATGCTCTCTTCTTTATATCAGTTTGCCAAGGTGGCTTATGTAGGTGGGGCATTTGGCAAAGGACTTCATAATATTTTGGAGCCCATGGGTTTTGGAGTTCCAGTCCTATTTGGCAAGGTGAAAAAGGATTCGAAATTTCCTGAAGCTGCGCAAAGCCAAATCGAAGGCTGTGGTTTTTCAGTTGAGGATGAGAAGGCTTTGTTTCAACAATTTCTTAAGTTGGAAAATCCGGAAAATTATCAAAATGCGGTAGAAGCCACCAAAAAATGGGTAAAATCGAATCTTGGCGCAGCAGATCGAATCATTGAAAAAGTGAGTCAAATGAGTCTAAACACATGAAATGCCCATGAGAATGGCTTCTCACACAGGGGAACGATTATTCAGGGCATTCCATCTGACCAAAAAAAATCAAAATATAATCAGATGAAAGGTAGAGTCATCAAATCGACAGGAAGCTGGTATATCGTCCAGACGGACGGGGAAGTATTCTCTGCGCGGCTGAAGGGGAAATTCAAGCAAGACGACCTTAAGCTGACTAATCCGATAGCAGTAGGAGATTGGGTGGAAATGGAGCGAGAAGAAAACCAAGCCACCGCTGTTATTTCGAGGATTTTGCCGAGGGAAAACTACGTAATCCGAAAGTCAACGCGAAAGCAGCACTTTTCTCATATCATAGCCAGCAATCTGGATCAGGCGATCTTGGTAATTACGATGAAAAAGCCGAGGACTTCGCTAGGATTCATCGATCGGTTTTTGGTCAGCACAGAGAGTTTTCGGATTCCGGCAATCCTTGTGGTGAATAAGATGGATCAATTGGAAGGAGAGGATGAGGCAGAATGGCTCCAGGATATCCATGAGATTTATGAGCCGCTGGGTTATCCGGTTTTGGAAATTTCTGCTTTGACTGAAAAAGGCTTGAAGGATAAGTTTTTGCCTTTGATTCAGGGAAAATCAAGTTTGATCTCTGGGCATTCTGGAGTGGGTAAGTCCACGCTTTTGAATGCGTTGGTCCCGGGTGCCAAGCAGGATACAAAGGAAATATCAGGCTTCAGTGCCAAAGGTGTTCATACCACGACATTTGCGGAGCTTTTTCTTCTCCCGGAAGGTGGGGATTTGATAGATACTCCCGGCATCAAGGAATTTGGGATCTTGGACGTGGAGGACAATGAACTTTCGCATTATTTTCCCGAAATGAGAGCATACCTCGGTCAGTGTAAATACAATAACTGCACACATATCAATGAACCGGGCTGTGTGGTGCTGAAGAAGCTCGAGGAGGGGTACATCCATCCCTATCGCTACCAGAGCTACATGAATATTCTCCATGAGGAGGACAGTCACCGCTGATCGGTTTTGAATCCAACCCAATTTGGCCTAATTTTCATTTTTCAAAATCATCCTATGAGCGAAGTACTCAACCACAAGCAGGTCGGGCAGAAAATCACCCGCATGGCTTTCGAAATCTATGAGCGAAATGTGAATTCTGCAGGAGTAGTTTTTGCAGGAATTACCGGAATGGGGATGAGTATGGCCAAGCTTTTGGCAGAAGAACTCAGGCAAATTTCACCGCTTCAGGTAGAGGTTGTCGAAGTTTTGCTTGACAAAAACTCCGTTTCCAGATCAGAAGTCGAGCTTTCTCAAGAAATCCAATTGACCGACAAGACGATCATCTTGGTGGATGATGTCTTAAATACCGGTAGGACCTTGGTCTATGCGATGAAGCCTTTTTTGGATCAGGAGATCCTCAAAATGGAAATCGCAGTGCTTGTCAATCGCAGCCATGGACTTTTTCCACTTCGCCCGGATTATACCGGTTACGAACTCTCCACCACACTCAATGAGCACATCCGCGTGGATGTCTCTGGCAATCATCATTCAGTCCAGCTCCATTAATCATGTCTGTACATTCCTCAGCGAATATCAAGAGAATCACCACGCATACCCTGCAGGAAATGAAGCATCGGGGTGAAAAAATCTCCATGCTCACTGCCTACGACTATTCGATGGCTAAAATCCTGGACGATGCAGGCATAGATATCATTCTGGTGGGAGATTCTGCCTCCAATGTGATGGCAGGTCATGAGACTACACTTCCGATCACCCTTGATCAGATGATCTACCACGCTTCTGCGGTGGTGAGAGCTGTCAAGCGAGCGTTTGTTGTAGTGGATATTCCTTTTGGAAATTATCAGGGAAATAGCTCAGAAGCGCTTCGATCTGCGATTCGCATCATGAAGGAATCCGGAGCTCATTCGGTCAAAGTCGAAGGTGGATCAGAGATCAAAGAATCTGTATTAAGGATATTAAGTGCTGGCGTCCCAGTGATGGGGCATTTGGGATTGACACCACAGTCGATCTATAAGTTTGGCACTTATACTGTTCGAGCAAAAGAAGATGCGGAAGCCAAAAAGCTGATGGAGGATGCAAAAACCCTGGAAGAATGCGGCTGTTTTGCCTTGGTCCTGGAGAAAATCCCAGCTGCACTTGCCAAAAAAGTAGCTGAAACGGTCAGCATTCCGGTGATCGGAATCGGTGCAGGAGGGGATGTCGATGGACAGGTGCTGGTGATGCACGACATGCTTGGAATCACTCAGGAATTCAAGCCTCGGTTTTTGAGGCAATATGCAGATCTCCAATCGGTCATGCTGGATGCTTTCAAAAGGTATATCTCCGATGTCAAAGCCAAAGACTTCCCGAATGAATCGGAGAGTTATTGAGAAATAAAAATCAAAAAAGCCTCTGAAACGTAAGTTTCAGAGGCTTTTTTGATTTGGAGTCATTTACTTCATGATATTGATATCGGTAAATTTTCCGTTGGCGATGACAACCTCGGGTCCTGTTCCTACTAGCGGACTGGCTCTGAAGCTGAATGTACCGGACACTTTGTTGCCTTCAAGCTTGGTGATGGTGACAGTTCCAGAAGTTGCACTATTCACAGTCTGAGCAGCGTCAGTGTATAGCGCTCTTCCTTCCAGATCGTAAGTTCCTGTGGCTTCACGATCCAGTGTGATAGCTATATTCGATCGATCAGTAGCTCCTGCTCCAATAGCAAAAACAGTCACGCCTGCTAAAGAAGTTACTCGGCTGTTGCCGGAAGCTTTCCAGTCTGCTCCGTTGATGGTTGCCTCTACATTCAGAGAACCTGAAGGGATTTGATCCTCGTCATCGCTACAAGAGGTGAACGAAAACACGGCTAAAAAGAAGAAGAGTAAAAGTGAGTTTTTCATGCGATTCTATTTGTTTTATGGTATCGAAGGTCACCAAATCGGATTAAACTCCACATCCCAAGTTCAGGGTAATTTATTTACGTGTTTTATGGTATTTTTTTCGTTTTTAAAAGACTACTTTCAAAGGATTTCACTTTTTTAGAATTTATTTTAGTCTGTTGAATTAATCGCGTAACGAATTTTATGAGTTTGGATTTTTGGAGAAAAGCTAGCCTGCCGACAGGATGTTATGTGTTGATTTCTGTGTTTTTTTTGGTCTCAGGTGAATTAGCTGGACGGCAAGTCCAAAAAATGGATAGTTTGGAGCAAGTCTATTCCTCCCAGGCAAATGATTCGATTCGGGTAGCAGCGGCCAAAGAGTTAACCTTTTTCTATATTTTCAATAACCCGACCCGCGCAAAAGAGCTGCTGCGCGAGTCATTGAGCTTGGCTGAAAAAGCAGGGAAAAATAAAAGCTACTATGAGTTGTATCAGAATCTCGGTATTTACTATGATGTGAATCAGCAGACGGATAGCTCCTATTTGATTTTTCAGGAAATCTTGGAAGCCAGTAAAGCTCAAAATTGGTCCAGGCTGGAAGAGCGGTCTTTGAATAACCTGGGGATGAACAGTCTGAACAGATCAAAATATGAAGATGCCATTCGGTATTTCAATGATGCGCTCACGCTAAGCAGACAAAATCCCGAGTCCAAGGAATCCGATTGGGTGAACAGCCTCAGCAATCTCGGTCTGGCTAATCAAGAACTGGAGCTCTATGACCAAGCAATCAAATATCATCTTGAGGCATTGGAAATCCGAAAACGGATGGGGAACAAAGGAGGGATGGCCATTTCCAGCGCCAATTTGGGGATCTGTTATAAGCTGAAGGGAAATGAGGACGAAGCCATAGCCTACTATAAGCAAGCCATCACTTATGCTAAAGATGCTGGAAATCTCACCCTCTACCATCGTGTACATGATAATCTGGGTAGCCTATACAATGGACTTGGTCAATATCAAGATGCGATTACTAATCTGAATATTGCCCTTGACACCAGTGATGGGTATAAGATTGATCCCAAAATGGAGCTTAGCATCTTGAGCAATCTTGCAGCTGCACATATTGCGCTGCGTAATAGGGGTGAGGCATTGGACTTTGCAAACCGTGGGCTGAAAGTACTGGAAGCTCAACCTGAGTTGGTCAATTATTCTCCAACTTTGAAAAAATCCCTAGCCAAAATTTACTTCAGCATGGGCGATATCAGTCTCGGATCAAAATACCTGGAAGAGTATGAGGCGGTCAATCGTGAAATATTCAAGGAGGAAAACGCAGAACTGCTCAGTGACCTTCAAGTAAAGTATGAGGTCGAAAAAAAAGAAAGTCAACTAGCCCTTCAGCAGGCGGAATTGACTGAAAAAAATGCAGTCCTCCAGCGGAATTACTTTGCATTTGCGGCGCTGGGGCTATTTTTGGTATTGTTGGTGGCGATTTTCATTTTCTACCAAAATAGAAACAAGCGAAATCAAGAGCTCCTCATCAAAGACCGAGAGATCAGAGTGAAGGAAGCTTACATCCAAGCATCCATGGAATCGCAGGAACAAGAGCGCAGGCGAATGGCCCAAGACCTGCACGATGGATTTGGGCAATATATTTCTGCTCTCCGCCTGTATGTCTCACAGCTGAAAAGTGAAAAGACCAAGCCCGAGCTCAAAGCGGAACTCGTCGGGCGAACGGACGATGTGCTGGATGAGATGTCAAAGGAAATCAGCAATGTCGTCTATGATCTGATGCCGGCTACCTTGATCCGGCATGGGTTAATGACAGCCTTAGAAGATCTCGCTGCGCGAATATCGATTAGCCAAAAGGCAAAGCTGGACATCGAATCCAGAGGAATTTCCAAGCGATTGGACGAACTGGTGGAAATCAATCTCTTCAGGATATGCCAGGAATGGATCAACAATGTGCTGAAATATTCAGGAGCAAAGCAGATTTTGATTGATTTATCCTTTGAGGAAGGTATGGTCAGGCTGAATATTTTTGATGACGGGAGAGGTTTTGATCCCAATGTATTCCTGACAAGTAAAGGAAATGGATGGCGAAATCTCCATACCCGGGCAGATTTGCTGCAGGCAAAAGTAAAGTTGAATTCAAAACCAGAAGTTCAAGGGACTGAGCTTTCGGTAAGTTTTGCCTATTTTTCAGGAACGAATTAACGCCTCTCCAAACCTAAGCCTATGAAAATCCTTTTAGCCGATGACCATCATATTCTGTTGGATGGACTGAGGTTTATGCTTCGTCAAGAATTGGATCTTGAGGAAGTATTTATAGCCAAAACAGTAGAAGAGGCACTTTTGGTGGTGAAAAGTCGTCCGATTGATTTGGTCATTTCAGACATTTCGATCCCGGAGATAGGAGGAATTGCTTTTGCCAAACTTCTCAAAACAGATTTCCCCCAAACCCGAATCATTTTTTTGAGCATGCACGAAGAGCCACATCTGGTCAAAGATGCATTGGCCACAGGTGTGGAGGGTTATGTGTTGAAGAAAAATTCCCACTTGGATCTTCTTCTGGCCATCGAAGAAGTGATGAAAGGTGGATTGTTTTTCAGTCCGGAGATCAACAGGATTTTGATCAATCGACTTCGATTTCCAGAAGATGAAAAGGTGCTTACAGAGCGAGAACGAGAGGTCTTGAACCTTATTTTTGATGACATGACCAATAAGGAGATCGGTGAAAAGCTCTTTATCTCGGAACGTACTGTGGAGACTCACCGAAAGAATATTTATCAAAAAACTAAAACTACGACCATTGTTGGGCTGCTTAAGTTTGCTCTCGAAAATAACCTGATTGCGGGTATTGGGCATTAAAAAAGCCGGGCAAGTCCCGGCTTAGTTTTGGTGTTTTTTGAATTTTAGTTTTTCACCAAATTTGTGAAATTGGAAACCCCGGATTCAATCAACTCGCGCATGGATCCTGAGGCGCTTCCGATGTATTTTTCACGATCTGCATCCGCAAAGTGAGAAGCGATGGTAGTCTCTCCACCTGACACCATGACTAGTTGAGTGTAGCCTGTTTTATAGGCTGTGGTAGCTTCAGCTGTGGTGACTTCTTTGATTTTGGATTCTTTGAACACTCCGTCGAAATAGACGTCTTTTTTCAATTCGGTCGTAGAATCAAATAGTGGGGCACTCATCATGTGGCCTGAAATAATTCGAACTCGGGATGCTATAATTTGACCTGTCCCTGCGGTCGCAAAACTTTTTGCAAATGAGGTAAGAGAATTACTTTGATCATTTTCTGTTGCATTGATAAATGATTGCAACCTAAAACCAAGGTCTGCTTTAACAGAGGATTGATTGGTGAAATTGGAGGAATTTGCATCTAAATTGACAAATGGGAATACAAAGGTCACCTCAGCAACAAAAGCATCTCCAAGATCCTTTGATAGTTTTGAACTGGTGTCTGTAAAAGTCGCCTTTTCACGACCGGAATTTGTCACTCCTTTTACATAATAGTCATATCCGTTTGGTGTCACCATGACATATCCAGGAGCCTGAGCATCAGAGGATGCTCCTCCTGATTTTTTGGTCCACCCAGAATAATACTCGGTCTTTCCAGCTTCTTCAGCAGATATGATTTCATACCCTTCTGCAGTCAATTTTGCTACAAAATCTGCATAGGCATCATCGATCAATTTTTGAAAGTCAGGCACATCAACACCCTGGATTTGGACACCCATGGAGGTTTTTGTTCCAGAGATAAACGTGGTGCGGTTGGCTCGTTCATTTTTGCTGGCAGAAGTGCTTGCGCTTGCTTCTTCAAATACTTCGAACAACGCTCGAAAAGTTTGGATGTAAACACGCTTTGGGGCCTTTTTCCCCTGTCCGCTTCGGTGAAATTTAGTCACTTTGACGTCCTTTTCAGGAATGAACTCTCCAAGAGGAGTCGAATAGACGGCTCCCAGGAAAAGAATGGAAAATAGCATTATAGTCTTCATAAAGTAATGTTTGGAGTGAGCTAAGGAAATTTCACTTCAAATCTAATTCACCTATTCCAAGCAGGTAATACCCTCTTTTACCCAAAAAATATCCGTACTGGCACGGAATGACTCGAATTAGCTAAATACGACAAATGGCGTATTTCCAAGCAGTTGGGTAGCAGGTAGCTTTGATCAAAATTCTACATGTCATGAAAAAACTTACCTCAACCACCCCAAAATTGTTCCTAACCCTGCTGGTAGCATGGGCTATTGGAATGGAATCTTTTGCACAGGAGCCAGCTTGGAAACTTAGTCTGGAAAAAGAAATCGAATGGACCCTTCATACCCACAATAAGATTTTGCTGGTGGGTACATCGGACTGGGGACTTCATGGAGTAGACGCCAACTCTGGCAAGCTGCTCTGGTCTAACGAAGACCTATACAATTCTGCCAAAGCTCTGAAAGGCCCGGATGGCAAAAAAGTGGGATATACTTCCGATTTGATCCGCGTGCTTCAAGATCCAGCCGATGACTTGGTGTCTGATTATGCTATTGTCAAATACACCGATAATATCATGGTCAAAAACTTCGTCGTGATCAATATTCGTACAGGTGAATTGGTCATGAATCCCAAAATGGCTGGTATGCCGGTGATGAAAGTGATTGGTCCCGAGGTAGCCACCTTCAACTATGACGGATCGGACTACATTCCCGAGTTGAAGAGTGTGGTGATTACTGCCAGCTGGGAAGATTTGGCAAAAGCCGGAAAACCCTTCATGCAGATGACTAAATTTATCGATTTGGAAACTGGAAAAATTGCTTGGGAAAATGATCAGATTTCCTCAAAGTTTCTTCCGGTAGTCTCTGATGACAATAACCTGATTTTCATAGGAGAAAAAACTGCAGCAAAGATTGACGCCAAAACAGGACAGCCGATTTGGTCATTTGATGTAGCAGACAAAAAGAACAATTTTGAGGCTTTTGATGCCAACATTCATCTGACAGAAGGCTATTTCTATCAGAAAAAAGGTAACTCAGGAGTGGTTACTGCTGTAGACTTGACATCGGGAAAGACGCTTTGGGAAAAGCCTCTTTCGACCAAAGATGCCCCAGTTCTGACTGCTGAGAATTTTGGAGTCATTGTCGCTGATGAGAAAAACTTCACCCTAATGGAGGCTGAGACCGGCAATACCAAGTGGACTGCCAAAAAACTGTCAGGAATAGTGGTAGATCTGGGAAAAGATAATGGTATAGCAGTCGGAGAAAGAGACAAATATCTCACGGTGTTGGACAAAAATTCCGGGGCAGAGAAATGGTCTCAAAAAATCAAAGGAATCCGAATAGATCAGCTCACCGGTGCTGGTATCATGTATACCGATGAGGAAGGAAGCGTGGGTTTGTTTGGATTTGATGGGAATCCAGTATGGGGTGGCAAGGACATGATCAAAGGTCCTGGTGTACTGCGAGCTAAGCCTTCCCTAGATCAGGAAGTGTTCTATGCAGATGGAAAAGTTTACCACGTAAATTTGGCCACAGGACAGAAAAAAGTGCTTTTGGACAAAGTGGAATTTGAAGAAAAGGAAACGCCTGATAATCTGGAATTCACAGGGACCAACTTTGTCCTTTCTTCATCACAGAATATGCTCGGATTTGATCAGAATGGAACTATCCTATATCAAGATCACTGGGCCTCGCCAAAAATCAGTCTTGCGGGTAGAATAGCCTTGCGTACCGCCCAAGTGGCGATGGTTGCTATGGCATCTGCTGCAGCTTATCAGCAAGGTGCGACTCAAGGCTCTGCCTTTGCTCCCTCTTCTATCAGTAAGCAATATGGATATCAGCGCGAGTTTTTCGAAGATATGAACAGTGCCTTTGGCCAAGTAGCAAACCAGCGATTTAAAGCGTCTTCCTCAAAGGGAATCTACAGTTTCATCCTCACAGATGTAGGAGAGGGCGTTGGTTTGGTCAAAGTGGACAAAATCAGCGGTAAGGAAACCGGAAAAATTGTCCTGAATGATAAGGAGCCAGTATATGATTCCGATCCTGAAAATGGAATGATCTTCTATAAACCTACCAAA
Source organism: Algoriphagus litoralis (assembly GCF_003259255.1). Taxonomy (GTDB): domain Bacteria; phylum Bacteroidota; class Bacteroidia; order Cytophagales; family Cyclobacteriaceae; genus Algoriphagus; species Algoriphagus litoralis. The sequence continues at coordinate 180,939 of NZ_QGOL01000008.1, read as the reverse complement.
AAGGAGGTATACGGATACCTTTTCTGATCCTTGGAACATTTTTAAACAAAAAATCCCGATCTGTCGGGATTTTTTGTTTTAATAAAATTTACTCAATTCAAGCTTTAAGCTCCTCCGCTTTTTGTCTGACTCTAAGGATGAAGTCACTCAGAGCATTCATGTAATTGATAAAGGCGTCGTATGGCGTGTCGTAAGGGCTAAAGTACTCGTGAACCGATCCATCGGAGAAGAACTTGGTACACATGTAGTAAAAGTGATCCGAAGTCTGCAGGTATCCCCAGTCTCGCTGGATTTCCGGATCATCGATTTCCTTCACCAGCTTTTCCATCTCGTATAAGCGGTCAAACGCTTCATCCTGCATGTCGTTTCCCAACCACGCTGTCAAATCCCGCTCTTCATCTGCCCATGAAATGGGAACAGGTACGTGGATTTTGCTGACTGCTTCTACTCCGGCTGCTACTTCCGATGGAGTCGAAAAGGTGAAGCTAGAATGATCAAGGACTGCCTTTGGCAAATGTCTCATGAATTCGAAGATTCCAGTCTCTGCCCATTGATGCTCACCAAAGGTTTCATAATCCATAAATAGGTTCACGACTTGTTCCTCTTTTGGAATCGCATTGATCCATGTGATGAACTTATCAGTCGTCAGGGGATAATCTGCCCAAGTTTTGTTGCTGAATCGAAATGCGATGTCGTCTGATAGTAGAAAATTCTTCAAGAGCACCTTCAACTTTGGTTCTCCTGCATTCGAATAGACATAATTGGGGCTTTTCCAACCCAAAATATGTTTCGCGCCTTCTGTCAAAACAGCCGCATATCCTAATTCTGCAACCATGGTCCCGATTTGATCGGAATAGATCAACTCAGTATTTCGAAAAACTTTTGGAGTATATCCGTTGAATAGATCCTTGATCTTTTCTTGATGCTTTTTGACCAGGCGGGTAAATTCTTCCTTGCTTTTGAGCGCAGCCAAAGAGTGGGTATACGTTTCGTTTAGCAGTTCGACATGCCCAGTAGCTACAAGCTTTTGAAAACTTTCCAGAACATCTGGGGCATAGGCCTCCATTTGATCGAGAAAAGTTCCTGAGAGTGAAAATGCGACCTTGAATTTGCCATTATACTTGTGAATCAATTCCAAAAGTAGTGCATTCATGGGTAGGTAGCATTTCTGGGCTACTTTGCGGATGACGTTCCGGTTGAGGAAATCGTCCCAATAGTGATGATCTTCCCCGATATCAAAAAAACGGTACGGTTTCAATCTAAATGGCTGATGCACCTGAAAGTAAAAGCAGATGGTTCTCATGATCGTTCGGCTAAAGTTTTTTCGTAAACAGTTACTAATTTGGCAGCCACATGCTCCCATTTCAATTTTTTCAATTCTTCACTTCCGAGTTCCTTAAACATTTTGGAAATGCCCTCATAGTGAAGCAGCGCAAAAATGGCATCTGCCATAGCATCTACATCCCAGAAGTCGACTTTGATGGCGTTTAACAGCACTTCTGCCACCCCAGACTGTTTGGAGATAATCACAGGCGTATTATGCCTTACGGCTTCCAGAGGCGCTATCCCGAAAGGTTCGGATACCGAGGGCATCACATAGACATCAGAGATCGCATACATGTGATCGACATCGTCTCCTTTCAGAAATCCCGTAAAATGAAATTTGGTGCCCATTCGCAATTCGGCCACACGGTCGATCATTCTATTGAGAAGATCTCCTGATCCAGCCATTACAAACCGGACATTGGGATCCCTGTCGATGACTTTTTTTGCCGCTTCTACGAAGTATTCAGGACCTTTTTGGAAGGTGATTCGTCCTAGGAAAGTGACGATTTTTTCAGGCACCTTCTTTTCGTACTCAGATTTGATGATACTTGCATCAAGCACAGCATTGTGAAGTACGGTGACTTTGCTGGCAGGGACACCGTATTTTCTTACAATGATGTTTTTGGTGAGCTGACTGACCGCCACGATGTGGTCTGCCGCGTGCATTCCAGCCCGCTCAATATCATATACCGGCTTATTGACTGATTCCCCAGATCGGTCGTATTCGGTAGCATGTACATGGACGACGAGAGGCTTTCCACTGATTTCTTTGGCGGCTATTCCGGCGGGGAAGGCTAGCCAATCGTGGGCGTGGATGATGTCAAAATCACTTTTGTCCCGAGCGATCTGGGCAGCTACTAGTGCATAGCGAGAGACTTCCTCCATGAGGTTTTTGCCATACTTGCCGCTGAATTCAAATTTGTTTGAGAAAATACTCTCATCCACGTCAGTTCTGTCGTGGATGGTATAGTCTGTAAATTTCTTAAACTGCTCAGGACCCAAATAGGGAACTAAAAAGCTGCTCACCTCTAGGTAGGTGAGGTTTTTCCAGAGTTTCTTAAATCGTTTTTCCCGGTAGTCGATTCGGACATCGCTTCCATTGACAAAATCAGCTAAAGGTTCTTCATCTCCCCACAGTTTGGGAACCACAAAGATGACCTCCTGATTATGGTGATTCATACCCTTGACCAAACCGTAGCAGGCAGTACCTAATCCCCCAGAAATATGAGGTGGGAATTCCCACCCGAACATTAAAACTCTCATAAAAAAGTCAGTTTATATCTTTTTGACCAAGTCCATCATTCTGAGCAATTCAGCAACACTCCAAGCTTGAGAAACGGAGCCTTTAGGGCGATGAGGAGGATCTCCGTCGTAAATTTCCGCTACTGTTCCGACTCCATACTGGGTCATGACTCCGTCAAATCCCTTGATGATTTTCTGGACAAAGTTCTTGGCGGCCTTACCATGTAGTTTCAGATATCCCTCCACAAAATGGCCTAAAGGCCAAACCCAAACGGTACCATTGTGATAGGCATTGTCTCTGCTGATTTGATTGCCGAAATAATAACCCTTATATCCTGGATCATCGGGTGAAAGTGATCTTAGCCCCCGGGTAGTCAGCAGTTTTGATTTTACGATTTCGAGAATCTTATCGTTTTTCTCCTCGCTGAGCATGGTGTAAGGGAGTGAGGTAGCAAATAGCATATTGGGTCGGATGGACCAGTCTTTTTCTTCACCATCAATCACATCGGCGAGGTAGCCATAGTCCCAAGACCAAAACTCCCGATCAAACGAATCTCTCACTTGGGCTGCTAAAACAGCAAACTCTTCTTCCCCACTCAACTCATGGAAAAACGAAAGGGCATTGTACCAGAGCGCCTGAATCTCCACAGGACATCCGATCCGAGGTGTCACAGGCCCGTCCGGAGTGATAGCATCCATCCATGTCAAGGCAACATTAGATTGACCTCCCCAGATGAGTCCATTTTCCATCATGTGGATATTGTATTCTGTGCCTTTTTTGTATCCCTCGATGATGCCCCTGAGCTTGCCAAGGTAGCGATCCTGAATGGTCTTTTTGTCGCCAGTATAAACAATATACTGCTGAAGGGTCCAGAAAAACCAAAGTGGTGCGTCCATGGAGGTCATGTTGGTGAAATCTCCGCTTCCGATATTTGGGAAAAGCGGGCCTTTCAGATCCCTTGCCATGGTGTCCATGATTTTCAGAAAAGTCCCGGTGTCTCCACTGGATAAGGTAAGTCCGGGAGCTGCGACAAATGTATCTCGACCCCACCACCCAAACCATGGGTATCCGGCAATAATCCGGGTATCTCCATCCCGGTCTCTGATGAATTGACCCGCGGAATTTTTGAGGCAATTTTCAAAGTTATTTCTCGGAATTCTCCTTGCGATTTCTTTTTGAAAGGCATTTTGTCTGGTTTTCGGATCTGCTTCTGTCAATCCCGCAGAAAAAATGACAGATTCACCTTTGGTGATTTCAAATTCAAAATACCCTGGGACAAATAAATCTTCCTGATAATCATATCCTCGCTCTCGCTCTTGGATGTATTCGACATTATTGTACCAATTAGGCTTGGATACAAATTCATTTTTCTTGGAAAGCTGAAGGAAAAGTGGATCGTATTCCTGATAAAGTTGGAAACGAACGCCGTTTGGAGCTTTTAGGAAGTCTTTATTAGCAACTTCATTCTCTTTGGAAAGGCTATGGTAACCACGGAACGCAAGAAAAGGCTGGATTTGGATTTTGGTCGGCGAATGAGCCTCCAAGAGTGTATAGCGGATCATCACACGATCCCGATTGGTGTCCAGGATCAATTCTTTTTGCAGCACCACTCCTCCTACACGGTAGGTAAGTTTGGGTATGGGCTCCGAGTCAAAATCTTCCAAATACTTATGTCCTCTGGGGGAATAGTTGCCGGGAAATTTGCTGATGCCCAAGTGAAAACTTGCACCACGCTGAATCACAGTCTCGTGGACCGTGGATAGCATGACGTGGTTTTGTGAATCTATCTGAGGCTGGGGTACCACGAGTAGGCCATGGTACTTACGGGTGTTACATCCAATGATTGTAGTACTCGTATAGGTGCCGGAACGATTCGTCCTAATTATCTCTCGATCGAGTGAATAATTCAGGTTGATTAATTGGGTTTTATCGAAGTGGATATAACTCATAAGAGTAGAATAGTAAACATTTAAAAATAGAGTTTTGAACTGATAAGAAAAATTATGAGCAAAAAATAAAAGGTTATGTTTCCATAACCTTTATTAATCTGAGACGAAATGTTTTATGAATGGATGATTTCGCGCTGGACTTCTTCGAAATTTTTTAGTGATTCCTCAAATTTCACGAAATAATTGTGGACCAAGCGGATATTTATGGGTTTGACCACGGGAAATTTTGGAGAGCTTTTGAACAATGTAAACATCTGAGTGTGGTTTAGTTTGGAAAAGGTTTGTCAAATGTTGTGCCAACTCGCACCCTTATATACAGCAAAACCCCTCTAAAAGAGGGGCTTGGGTGAAAGACCGGGTTCGAACCGGCGACCTCTGGATCCACAAACCAGCGCTCTAACCAGCTGAGCTACAATCACCATTTAATGTCATTTGAATGTGGAATTCTCAAATGGTCTGCAAAAGTAATAATTCTGTGTACTTAGCGCAAGGCAGCACTTAATTATTTCTTAAAAAAGTGATTCGATCCCCTTTCTTTTCCTCGTGAAAGGTTCCTTCCTCGTATGCCAAGTGTCCAGAAACGATCGTGTGCGTGACTTTTGACCGGAAAGTATGTCCTTCAAATGGTGACCATCCACATTTAGAAAGAATATTCTCTTTGCTGACTGTCCAGGGGGAATTTAGATCCACCAATACCAAATCCGCAAAATACCCTTCCCTGATGAAGCCTCTTTCCTCGATCTGAAAAAGCGTAGCAACACTATGCGACATCTTCTGAACGATTTTTTCAAGGGAGATTTTTCCTTGGTGGTAAAAATCCAGCATGGCTACCAAGCTATGCTGGTTTAACGGTCCTCCTGAAGGTGCTTTGGTATAGGTTTGGGCTTTTTCTTCCAAGGTGTGTGGCGCATGATCTGTAGCGATCACATCGATTCGATCATCGAGCACTGCCTGGAAGATTTGGTCACGATCGTTGGAGGTCTTGACTGCGGGATTCCACTTGATGTAATTGCCTTTGGTTTCATAATCCTCCTCAGCAAACCACATATGATGGATGCATGCCTCAGAGGTGATTTTCTTTTGCTCAAGTGGTATCGAGTTGTCAAAAAGTTCCAATTCCTTGGCGGTGCTGATGTGGAGGATGTGAAGTCTGGTACCATATTTTTTGGCCATAGCCACTGCTCGACTTGATGCGTTGTAACAAGCCTCTTCGGATCTGATCTTCGGGTGAAATTTCACAGGGATATCCTCGCCGTAGATCGCCTTAAACTCCTCGAGATTGGCTTTGATGATGTGGTCATTTTCAGAATGGATCGCCAACAGTCCTTTGTAATTCTTGAAAATCCCTTCCAGTGATTCGATGTTATCCACTACCATGTTGCCGGTGGAAGAGCCCTGAAATACCTTCAGTCCACAGACATTGCGCAAGTCTAGTTTGAGGATTTCATCCAGATTATCATTAGTCCCTCCAAAAAAGAAAGAATAATTAGCGAGGGAAACTTCTTTAGCTCGGGCGTATTTTTCTTCCAAAAGAGGAATTGTAACAGCCTGAGGTATTGTATTGGGCATTTCCATATACGAAGTCGTGCCACCGGCCACGCCAGCTTTTGCCTCTGTGTAGATTTCAGCCTTGTGAGTCAATCCCGGCTCGCGAAAATGAACCTGATCATCAATTAATCCCGGCAGAAGGTATTTTCCTTGACCATTAATATGAATCTCGACAGCTTCAGCACTCAGGTCAGTTCCGATTTTGGCGATTTTGCCATCTTTGACCAAAACATCCCCAAGGCTAATCCGGCCTTCATTGACTATATTTGCATTGGTGATCAGGATACTTTTCATGTATTTATAATTTGATTTTGAATTGTCACATGGAATGCCCTGAATAATCATCACCCTGTGTGAGATTTATTTCCATGGGCATTTCATCATTTCTTTCATTTTCGATTACCGAATTCTCTCCAAAAATAAGAAACATGAGTGATCAGGCCCTAGGTTTTGATGCTTTTAAGCTAAATAAACAATTGCTCGAGGCAGTGACCGCTGCGGGCTACACCCAACCTACTCCAATTCAGGAAAAAGCCATTCCTCTCGCACTTGCAGGGCATGATGTGCTTGGAATAGCGCAGACAGGAACCGGTAAAACTGCCGCCTATGTCCTCCCGCTGCTGATGAAAGTCAAATATGCACAAGGTGCCCATCCTCGGGGAATCATCCTCGCACCGACCCGTGAGCTGGTAATGCAGATCGAAGAGGTGGCAAAGCAGCTGGCGCAAAATACCGACTTAAGAATCGTCAGTCTTTATGGAGGATTGGGTCCAAAAACTCAAATCGAAAATATTACCGCCGGTGTAGATATCATCATTTCCACACCTGGAAGATTTATGGATCTGTACCGCAAGGGCACCATTTACACCAAAGACATCAAGACGATGGTTTTGGATGAGGCCGACAAAATCATGGACATGGGCTTTATGCCTCAGATCCGGTCTATTTTGGAGGTAATTCCTTCCAAGAGACAGAATTTGCTTTTCTCTGCAACTTTCAGTGCGCGGGTGGAAAACTTAGCTTCAGAGTTTCTTGAATTTCCTGAGCGAGTAGAGGTGACTCCATCCGCAACAACTGCCGAAACCATCGGCCAAGTCAAATATCACGTCCCAAATATCAAAACCAAGATCAATCTCTTGGCTCATTTGCTGGAAAATGAAGAAATCAACAGGGCGATAATTTTTACCCGAAGTCGAAAAAATGCAGAGTCTGTTTTTAGTTTTCTGGACAGAAAGCACATGGGGGAAATTCGTGTCATTCACGCCAACAAGGGACAAAACACCCGAATCAACTCTATGGAGGATTTCAAAGGTGGTGAAGTCAGAATCCTGGTGGCAACAGACGTGGCTTCCAGAGGGTTGGATGTGACGATGGTTTCTCACGTGATCAACTTTGATGTGCCGCTGATTTATGAAGATTACGTGCACCGAATTGGGCGAACTGGACGAGCAGAACAAGAAGGCAAAGCGATCACTTTTGTGAACCCGGCTGAAATCTATCACTTTGATCGGATCGAGGATATCATTCGTATGCGGGTGGACCTATTGCCAATCCCGGGAGTCGTTGATGTTCCTGATACGCCTTTTGAAGAAAAGCAAGGGTACGAGCGTGAATTGGATCGACTAAAACAACGTGATAATCCGGATTACAAAGGCGCTTTCCATGAGAAAAAAGCTCCACCAAAAGTCAATATCGGTAAAGGGGAGAAGGTTCGGGCCAAAAAGCATGTGAAGAAACCCAACCGAAATCAGATGAAAACGAAGAATCAGAAGAATAAGGGGAAATCTTAATCTTTTTATAAAATCAAGCCGAAATGAATTTAGCTTCGATTAGTCTGGTTTTCGGATTTTTTTTCAATCCCATAGCAGAAACTATTCAAGTTCCGCTCGATCATGGAGATCCTCAAAGCAGGAAGATTACAGTCACCTATCATTATGAAAATGAATTTGATCCTAGAAGAGAGACGGTTTTCACTGTGGATGACCCGATCGATTATGCCCTTCAGGGATTTGATTTAAGTGAGTCTATCAAAGCAGAATTCAACTGGGTTCGAATTTCAGGAAGACATTTTTCCAAAGACCTTGAAAAATTTATTCATGAAAATGCAAACCAGGATTGGGAGAAAATATATCGCTGGCTTAATCAAAACCAGGTTTCCCAAGACATAGAGTTGATTCGAAAGAAGATCCTTTGTGAAAGGAAAGTTATGCTAATTGGTTATTCCTCCTCTACCGGAATTTTGCTTCATTATTTGTCTACTTATTCTCAAAGCGTCGACAAACTGATTTGCATCAATCCATTTCTAATGGATATTCAGACGAACCTTAGTTTTTGGAATTTTTCAAACAATTTTCAAAATCAACCCACCGTTTTAACTGATGCCGAATTCTTTGGATTTGCTTATAGATCTTCCGTGGATTATTTCAATTCTGACCCATCCTTGAGAGATAGTTTGATTGATTCATCGATGAAAGATTTTAAAGAAAACCATTCAAATTCGATGGAAATAAAGTTTCCAACATCTTTTGCTGTTCGTGCCTTCGAGCATACCATAGAACTCATGGCTGATGGGAATTCCGATTTTCCTGTTGCAAATTTTTTAAAAGAGAAAAGTGAACCGTTTTGGACAACGTACTTGGAGAAAAGGTTCCCTTTGATAGGGACAAACTATGATGTGGGATTGAGCTTTGGAGGTCAAGTGATAATTCTTGGAAGTGCTTATGACCTCTTGATCAATCCAAAAGTTGTTGATGTACTTGCTGAGTTTTTTCCGAGGAGTACTTTGGTGTTATTTAGAGACGGACATTCTTTGGAAAAGACCAAAAAAGCAGAAGAATTCTCTGTTTTGCTTTTAGCGTTTTTGAAAGATGATTTTCAAATGAAGGTGAATGCATATCAAAGCCTGACAGAATTAAACCTCCTTTTTCTTGGCAAAGATTACAACAATATCCGTGTAGACTAGGAACAAAAAAAGGTCCCGAGCAATCGGGACCTTTCTATTTATCTCTCAGTTCTGGTATTCGAGCCATCCACTGGAGTTCGTTGCTCTCTGTTGGCAAGATCCCAAGCCGTGTGGAAGATTAGCTGCGCTCTTTTGGTCATGAGCGGAAATTCGATTTTGTCCACCGTATCCGTCACTTGGTGATAATCGTCATGCACTCCGTTGAAGAAAAAGATCACTGGAATGTTGTGCTTGGCGAAGTTGTAGTGATCCGATCTGTAATAGAATCTGTTTGGATCGTCTTCCGCATCATAGCGGTAATCAAGGATCAGATTGGTATAGGTGATATTGTTGTATTCGTTGATTTTCTTCAAGTGAGAAGAAAGCATCTCCGAACCGATCACATAGACATAGTCTTTATTTTCTTCTTTTTGGTACTCGTAATCGATACGACCCACCATGTCAATGTTGATGTTGTTTACCGTGTTTGCCAATGGGAAAACAGGATGATCACCATAGTATTCCGAGCCCAAAAGTCCTTTTTCTTCGCCGGTTACATTCAAGAAAAGAATGCTTCTTCTTGGCTTCATGCCGTCTTTGGCAGCTAATGCAAAAGCCTCGGCAATTTCCATGACAGATACAGTACCGGATCCGTCATCATCCGCGCCGTTGAACACTTCACCGGTAGAGCTTACGCCCACGTGGTCGTAGTGTGAGGAGATCACGAGTACTTCCTCTTTTTTATCTGTACCTTCCAAATAGCCCATCACGTTTACAGCATCGACAGGTGTTTTGGTTTTTACCACTTGGTAAGTTGCTTTTTGTGAAGCGATAGTCTCAGGAGTGGCCTTGGCTGCTTCCTTTAAGGTCTCAACAGGAGTGTTGAATAGCTGGGCCATCTTGTCAGAGCTGACCATGAAGATAGGCCGCTGAACTGTTTCTTTATCAAAACCTATTCTACCTCTTCCAGCCAAAGACTTGTAGCGATTTGCGATTCGGTCAAAGTTTGCTTGGCCTTCCATCGAGACAATGACGATTCCCGCAGCGCCTGCATCCATCACTTTAATGACCAGGTCATTACTTCGTACCCCCACTGCCCATAGACCAACAAGCTTGCCTTTCACGTCAACTTTCGCCAGATTTTCGTCTGTGACCAAGCCAAGGAAAACCAATTCAGACTTAGCCGCCTTATCCATATTTCCATCTCCGGTAAAGACGAAATCCTCGTTTTCGACAAGTTTGGATTTGCCTATTTGCAAAGTAACCTTACTGAAATTTGTGCTGACCAAGGGAACCGTCTGAAAATAGCTTCCATCTACGGGTCCAGCGAGACCTATGCTTTTATAAAAATCTGCCAAATACTTCGCTGCAAGTTTCCCAGTTTCAGAACCTGTGTCACGCCCTTGCATTTCGTCGGAAGCCAAGTAGGTTAGGTGCTTTGTGAGGTCTTGTACACTGATGGTATTCGCATATTTTACCTGAGCTGGAGTTTGTGCCAAAGTAGGGAAAGTCATCCCTAGAGCCATCACTCCGCTTAAAATCAATCCTTTATTCATAGAGTATTCAATTTAGGCTGCTAAACTAGCCAAATTTTTGACCCGTGAAAAAACCGTTTGTCAAGAACCGAAGTTTAGTGGTAAATTATTCTCGTGCAGTAAAGTCTTTTCCTCTCAGAAATAGTACCTTTGCGCTCGTAAAAACAGGATGGTTTTACACCCAAATACATCACAATCCTAAGCGTTCTTTATGCAGATCAATCTTTCTAATGCTGTCAAATTTGAGAGCAGACACAATGGCCCGACAGAGGCGGAAATCGCGGAAATGTTGGAGAAAATCGGTGCCACATCTCTGGAGGAATTAATCAACCAAACTGTTCCTGAGTCTATCCAGTTGGAACGTCCTTTGGATCTACCGAAAGCCAAACTCGAATCTGAGTTTCTGGCTGATTTCAAGGTTTTGGCATCCAAAAATAAAGTTTTTAAATCCTTCATTGGCCTTGGCTACTACGATACCATCGTGCCTGGAGTCATTTTGAGGAATGTGTTGGAAAATCCCGGTTGGTACACTGCTTACACCCCTTATCAAGCAGAAATTGCCCAAGGAAGACTTGAAGCATTGATCAATTTCCAGACCGTAGTGATGGAATTGACCGGCATGGAGCTGGCTAACGCCTCACTTCTGGATGAAGGAACAGCTGCTGCTGAAGCCATGACTATGCTTCATGCAGTGAAGCCTAGAGAGAAGAAGAATGCGAATAAGTACTTTGTAGATGAGAAAGTATTTCCTCAGACCAAAGCGCTTTTGGTCACCAGAGCAGAGCCAATTGGAATTGAATTAGTATTTGGTCCGATTTCAGCCCTGGATTTGACAGATCCTGAATTGTATGGTGTAATGTTCCAGTATCCAAATGGAGACGGAGCTGTTTCTGATTATTCCGCAATTGTAGCTGCCGCAAAGGAAAATAAGGTCTTGACAGCATTTGCTTCGGATCTTTTGGCATTGACGCTTCTGACATCTCCTGGAGAAATGGGAGCAGACGTAGTCGTAGGTTCAGCCCAGCGATTTGGGGTGCCGATGGGCTATGGCGGACCGCATGCAGGTTTTTTTGCCACCAAAGAAGAATTCAAAAGACAGATACCAGGAAGAATCATCGGTGTATCCATAGACCGAGCTGGCAACAAAGCCTACAGAATGGCGCTCCAGACCCGTGAGCAGCACATCAAACGTGAAAAGGCAACTTCAAATATCTGTACTGCTCAGGTATTGCTAAGTGTAATGGCTAGCTTCTATGCAGTGTATCACGGACCAAATGGCCTAAAAAATATTGCTTTAAGAGCACATGGTTTGGCAAAGCTGACCGCAACGGCTCTGAAAGAAATGGGGTTAAATGTAGCAGATCAAGCTTTCTTCGATACCATTCAGATCAAAATGAATGAAGTTTCCAGAGAACGTGTAAGGGGATTGGCATTGGGAGCAAACATGAACTTCCGATACGAAACTGACTCAATATTCATCTCTTTTGACGAAACCAAGAGTCTGGAAGATGTCAAAACCATCGTAGGTATTTTTGCTACTGAAGAAGGCAAGCACACGCTTGATCTGGATCTGCTGGTGGCAAATCTTCAGCTCGATCTTCCTGAATCATTGGTGAGAAAATCTGATTTTCTCACGCATCCGGTATTCAATAGTTACCACAGCGAGCATGAAATGCTTCGGTATATCAAGCGATTGGAAAATAAGGATCTTTCTTTGGTCCATTCCATGATTTCGTTGGGTTCGTGTACCATGAAGCTGAATGCAACTGCGGAAATGATTCCGGTCACCTGGCCTGAATTTGGTCAGTTGCACCCTTTCGCACCGATGGATCAGACATTGGGTTACCAAGAACTTTTCACCAATCTAAGAACTTGGTTGACTGAGATTACAGGTTTTGCGGATACTTCTTTGCAGCCTAATTCGGGTGCGCAGGGTGAATATGCAGGTCTGATGGTCATCCGGGCGTATCACATGAATCGGGGCGAAGGCCATAGAAATGTTGCGTTGATTCCTACATCTGCACATGGAACTAACCCCGCATCTGCTGTGATGGCTGGAATGAAGGTAGTTTTGGTAAAATGTGACGAAAAAGGAAATATTGATATAGAGGATCTCAAAGTAAGGGCTTCTGAGCATAAGGATGATCTATCCTGTCTGATGGTTACCTATCCATCTACCCATGGAGTATTTGAAGAAGCTATTCAGGAAATTTGCGCCGTAATTCATCAGTATGGTGGACAAGTCTATATGGATGGTGCTAATATGAATGCTCAGGTTGGATTGACATCTCCAGGTAGGATTGGAGCGGACGTGTGTCACTTGAACCTACACAAGACTTTCTGCATTCCTCATGGTGGAGGTGGACCGGGTATGGGACCAATATGTGTTGCAAGTCATTTGGCTCCATTCCTTCCGGGGAATCCTTTGGTGAAAACTGGTGGCGAACATGCAGTGTCTTCTATTTCATCCGCTCCTTATGGCAGCGCAAGTATCTTGCCGATATCTTATGCCTACATCTCGATGATGGGCGGAGATGGCCTGACCAATGCGACCAAAATGGCGATTTTAAATGCCAATTACATTAAAGAAAGATTGGCTGGACATTATCCTATTCTTTATACAGGTTCCAAAGGCCGTGCTGCCCACGAGATGATCGTAGATTGTCGAGCATTCAAAGAAGTGGGAGTTGAGGTAGAAGATATTGCGAAGCGATTGATGGACTATGGCTACCATGCGCCTACGGTATCATTCCCTGTCGCAGGTACTCTGATGATAGAACCTACTGAATCAGAGACAAAAGTAGAATTGGATAAGTTTTGCGATGCCTTGCTTTCCATTCGCGAGGAAATAAGAGAAATCGAAGAAGGAAAGGCTGATCGTGTGGAAAACGTTTTGAAAAATGCGCCACATACTGCAGCTATGGTTCTTACAGGAGAGTGGACCATGCCTTATTCCAGAGAGAAAGCAGTTTTTCCAATTGCCTATGTGAAAGAAGGCAAGTTCTGGCCAACGGTAAGAAGAATCGATTCTGCTTACGGCGACAGAAACTTAGTTTGCAGCTGTATTCCTGTTGAGGAATATGCGTCTGAGACAGAATTGGCGTAACGAATAAGGAATATCTTGAAAAGAAGGGGCTGCAACTGCAGTCCCTTTTTTTATTCAGTTGGAAGTGAAGTCGGTTCAGAAAGCTCAATTTCCAGACCGCCGAATTTCCTCGCTACAAAATTGTACACCCAAGCACCTAAAGCTCCTATCACAAAACCAATAACACCGTACACTATCGGAATTAAGATCAGCATAAATATCCCTAACCCAGCGCCTATCATTGGAATTTCCTCATTTGTAAATGATGCTATGAAACTAAATATCAGGGAATAAAATACTCCTATAACTATCCCTAAAAATCCCAAGGTTAGGCCATATACTTTGGCTGCTGATCCTACTCCGATCTTTTTGATTACTTGCATGAAGATGATTTTTAAAAGTTTGATTTTAAAAAAGTAGGCAAAAAAAAAGCACGTCGCAAAACGTGCTTAAATAAGTTTCTTTCTTTTAGACATTTACATGTCGCTCGGCATGGTAAGAAGATCTGACCAATGGTCCTGATTCTACATATTTTAACCCTCTTTTCAAGCCCTCTTCACGATAATGGGCAAATAGATCCGGATGGATGAATTCGGCTACTTCGATGTGCATTTTGGTAGGTTGAAGGTATTGTCCAAGAGTCAAGATGTCACAGCCATTTGCCGCTAAGTCATCCATAGCCTGATAGACTTCTTCTTTAGTCTCACCTAAGCCAAGCATAATCCCGGTTTTGGTGCGTTTTCCGAATTCTTTTGTCAGCTTAATTTGCTCCAGAGAACGTTCATATTTTGCTTGTGGCCTTACTCTTCTGTACAGACTACCTACAGTTTCCATATTGTGGGAAACAACTTCTTGTCCTCCACTAATCATACGATAAAGCGCATCCCAATTAGATTTCACATCCGGGATTAGGGTTTCGATAGTAGTCGCCGGAGAAAGTTCCTTGGTTTGTACCACCGTTTGATACCATATCTCAGCACCTCTGTCTTTTAATTCGTCGCGGTTTACAGAAGTGATGACAGCATGTTTCACTCCCATGAGTTGAATCGCCTCAGCAACTCTTCTGGGTTCGTCGCTGTCATATTCTGGGGGTCTGCCAGTGGCTACAGCGCAGAAAGAGCAGGAGCGGGTACACACATTTCCCAAAATCATGAAAGTCGCAGTACCAGCACCCCAGCATTCCCCCATATTTGGGCAATTGCCGCTTTCACAGATGGTATGCAATTTATGTTCGTCAACGAGTTTTCTGACTTTGGCGTATTCTTTTCCGACTGGTAGCTTCACTCTCAGCCAATCTGGCTTTTTTCGGCGTGTTGCTTCTTCGGATATTACAGGTAATTCAATCATTACTTTCGGATTTGTTGCAAAGGTAATTCAGGAGTGTTCAAAAACCCAACAGGGCTTATTTTCGAAATCCGTAATAGAAAGTGAAATAAGCAGACTGAAAGAGCTGGTTATTCTCTGTGGTAGGAATCAAAGGAATCTCTTTATTGTATCCTTCCAACATATAGCCTACTTCTAATCCCGTGGCACTGCTTCTGAATACCCCAAACTCAAACATCAGAGCAGCCTTTAAAGTTGCACCGAATGCAATTTCTGATTGTCCGATCCCTTGAAACAGTGCGCCTGTACCCAGAATGTTGAATCGACTTTGGTGAACTTCGGGATCATATTGTTCCGTGACAGTTTGGACGCGGCTTACAGCATATTCAATATAATAGGGGGCGATTAATCCAATGGTCGGGCCTACGGCAGCCAGTGCGCTTACCTGAACACCCTGATTAGGAGCCTTCTTAAAAAGTATAATTTCTCGACCATAATGTGGCCTTATGGCGTAGAGGTAATTAGACTTTCCGAAAATATAGCTGTTTCCCAGTACCGTATTGTATCGGGCTTCTTTTGGGTTTTTAACGTTAGAAAGTTCAATTCCCCAAAAAGAAAACTGTGAGTCATCAATTCGTGTCCCCGATTTGAATACAAATCCACCGATCAGGCCTCCATTTGTATTTTTGTTGATACCGAAAAGAATCTCCTTATCGTACTCATAATTTCCCACATCTTCTCGTTGGGAAAAAGAGTCAAAGTAGATAAAGATAAAAAGGAGAGGTAAAATTAGTTTCAGCTTGCTCATTCGAAAGTGTCGAAAATGTCGCTCATTTATTACGTATAAGTATTTAACTCTAATTTAAAAGTAAGAGTTTATGTGGAGTATAAAAAGTTGAGTTTTTGGGAAACTGGCTTTAAATAAAAGTAACTTCAACTAGTATTTAGGGTAACTATACGAGTCTTTGCAAGATCTCAAAAAAATAATTTGGCTTGTTCCATTTCCTTTCCTTTTAAATTTCTTCTCATTTTCTCAACTTTTCCCAAATCCATTTATTTACAGAAGTAAACCCAAACGATATGTGCTATTTATTTGAAAGTTTCAAAGGCTGGAAAGAGTATTGCCAGACGAATAATGTCAATTTGATCCAGTCGGTCATCGACTATGAAGTGGAACAGAAAAACTCCTCAAAAGAAAAAATCTTGTCGGGACTTCAGAATGCCTATTCGGTAATGAAAGATGCAGTGAAAACTGGCTTGGAAGAAGATATGACCTCCAGATCTGGAATGATAGATAATGGGGCGAAAAAAGTTTATAATTCTCCACTTGCAGTCCTTTCACCCGAATTTCAAAAACTCATCTCGCGGGCCTTAGCAGCTAAGGAGGTCAACTCATGTATGGGACGAGTAGTTGCTGCACCTACTGCCGGAGCTTCGGGGATTTTGCCAGGCACACTGGTTACGTTACAAGAAATCCACAATTTGCCGGATTCCAAAATTTTGGAAGGATTGCTCGTCGGGGCGGGAATCGCATTGATTATCGAAGAGAAGGCAAGTTTAGCGGGAGCTGTTGGGGGTTGTCAGGCTGAGACAGGCTCTGCGGCGGCGATGGCTTCCGGTGCAATTGTCTATTGTTTGGGTGGATCAATGGATCAAGTTTTCAATGCCGTGGCCATTACAATCCAATGTATGCTTGGCTTGGTATGTGATCCGGTAGCAGGTCTAGTGGAAGTACCCTGTGTGGTTCGAAACGCGAGCGCTGCGGCTATTGCCTTCAGCTCTGCCCAGATTGCTCTTGCTAATGTCAATGCGGTGATCCCAGTTGATGAATGTATAGAAGCTATGGGCGAGATCGGAGCTTCTATGGAAAGTCGATACAAAGAAACTGCAATGGGTGGTTTGGCTGCGACTCTCACAGGCCAGCAGATTTCGAATCGAGTCTTGATCCAAGATATTGAAATTCTACCGGACGATAATCTACCCGAGTAATCGCTCAAAGAAAGGGATGCGGAGAATCTGCTCTATACTCAAGCTGAAAACGACGGCCCAAAAAATAGCACTCCAAAACATATGTAAGAATATCTTTCGCTTTTTTGATCCAAAGGATACCAAAATCAAAGTGCCTCCAATAGGTGTCAAAAATAAGGGAGTGGCAAATGCTATCCCGATTTCCCCATATTTCTTCCAGAGGCTTACTATTGAGCGGGATCTTTTACTAAAAACAGTGCTTTTTTTCTTGAAACGAAGTTGGAGCGTTTTCTTTAGAGATTTTCCTAAAAATGTAAAAATAAAAACGCTGCTCATCATTCCAGATACGGTCACCAAGATGATTTCCCAAAATCCATATCCTGCAGCAGAGCCCAATACCGGTCCTGCTATAAATTTGAATAGGCAGAGGATATAGATACCAAAAAATGTGATAAGTGATTCATTCATAGAAATGGAATAGTAGCTGCAAAAATAGCACCTTACAGGTACTTTTTCCGATAAAGTTCGGTTCTACATGAAATCAACGGAAATGGAATTCTCATTCTCTTTTAAAGCTACGGTTAAAAAAGCATGAGCTGTTTATTGCCTGAATTGGTGTGAGTTGAGATGTGGTTAGATTTTTTCACCAAAAGCTAAATCTCCAGCATCACCCAAACCCGGAACTATGTAAAATTGACTATTCAACGCCTGGTCTACAGCGCCAATCCACAATTTGAATGGGATTGTAAGATTTTGCTCTAAGTACCTGATCCCCTCAGGTGATGCGATGACAGAGGCTATATGAATAAATTCAGGTTGTCCGTGAGACAGGATACTTTCAATTGTCCTGATGAAAGACTTGCCAGTTGCAAGCATGGGGTCTGCCAAAATCAACGTTTTCCCTTCCACACTTGGGCTAGCATGATACCCAAGATTTATTTTTACTTCACCTTGACCTTCTTCTCTAAACGCACCTATAAATCCACTTTCCGCTTTGTCAAAAAAATTCAAAAATCCTTGGTAGAATGGCAAGGAAGCTCTGAGTACAGAAAAAATTACGGGATTTACGGCAGGGGATTGATACACCGTTTTGGCCAGAGGAGTTTGAATTTCTTGTGTTTTATAAGGAAAAGATTTCGAAATTTCGTAGGCTAGAATTTCTCCGATTCGTTCCAGATTTTTTCGAAATCTCAACCGGTCATTTTGAACCGTTATATCTCGTAATTCTGCTATAAATTGATTTGCTATGGAATTACTTTCTTCTAGAATAAACATGCGTAAGTATATAAAAAAAGCCTGATTGTCTAAAATCAGGCTTTCATGTTATTTGATTTCAAAGCTTGTTCTTCTTGCCATTTGCCGGGCATTATCAGAAGACTTATCTACAGAAGTATCTTCCCCATATCCTTTATAGGAAAGGCGAGCCTTATCAATTCCAGCCGCAATCAACAGATCAAATACTGATTTGGCCCGTCTTTCTGAGAGGCTGATATTATAATCTTCAGGACCCAATTCATCAGCAAATCCTTTAATTTCAAGAGAAACACCTGGATTCCTTTTCATGAAATTAGCAATATATTGAGCAGCACTTACTGAATAGCTCAACGGTTTATCACTGTCAAAACCATAATAAAGATTGACGTATCCGTCATTGATAGCTTTTCTTAAGTAATCAACCTCAGTTGTTTTTTCAGCTGAAGGAGGACAACCTTTTGTGGCAGAAGGTCCTGGTTGAAAAGGGCATTGGTCCAAATGATCTGCAGTTCCATCTCCATCAGAATCCAACGTGACTCCGAATGAATTAACCCGTGCTCCTGCTGGGGTACTTGGTTCCTTATCCAAGTAATCGGGAATTCCGTCTGAGTCAGAATCATTAAGCATATCTTTTACTTCACCCACAGCTTCAGCTAACTCGGATTTGGTGAGATATTTATCGGGTTTAAGGTACCAATCCGCATGCTTTTCTGCCTTACCAATATAAAAATTGAGTCCTAATGTTCCAGTCCACCAAGTTCCAGTCGCGTGGACAAAAGGATTTGTGGGTGGATCTGGCTGGACTTTGTCATTGTATGCATTGCCATCAAGAGTATACGTTTGTCTGCCATTTACATACACAGATATATCACCAGATAGGGCAATTCTATCCGTGATACGATATAGGGCAGTCATCCCAGAAGTGATGATGTAGTAATAATCCGGTTCATTGGAATAGAGTGCTGATTCGTCATAGATTAATCTACCACCTCCCGCTCCCAAATGCCCTAACAACCCTAATTTATTTGTAAATGATTCGAAATTGAGCATTCTGCCAAAGTTCCCAACACCTTCAGCAGTAACTGCAACATATTTGGAGTTGAATTCCGGACTTTCCCCTTTTGCTTCTCTGAAAGTTCCAAAACCCAAATTTCCTTTGAATCCGATATACTCATTGATCATATGTCGAGCTCCTATGTCGAAGTGGCCTACATTAAGTGTGGGAGAAAAGTAATCTGGTGTCAAAGGTCCCATAGACTTGTTGAAACCTCCATTCAATTCTACCGCCCATTTATTAAATTCCTTCTGGGCATAAGCGTTTACACCACTCGTGATGAGTAGTGCCAAGCAAATTAATTTTTTCATTTAAGGTGATTAGGGTGAAAATCGCAGCAAGTTATATTTTTTGATTTAATAAAAACGAAAAAAAAAGGCCTGAATTACTTCAGGCCTTTGAATTCTGTAAATCTTAAATTATTTGACTTCAAAGCTTGCTCTTCTTGCCATCTGGCGAGCATCAGCTGAAGACTTGTCTACTGAAGTATCTTCTCCGTATCCTTTGTAAGAAAGTCTTGATGCATCCACACCTGAAGCTATCAATAAGTCATAAACTGCTTTCGCTCTTGCTTCAGACAATTTGATGTTGTAATCCTCAGGACCTAGTTCATCAGCATAACCTTTTACTTCCACACTTACGCCTGGATTTTTCTTAAGGAAGTTAGATACATAGTTTGCAGCGCTTACTGAGTATCCAAGTGGTTTTGAGCTATCGAATGCGTAATAAACATTTACATATCCATCATTGATCGCTTTTTTCAAGTAATCAACTTCAGCAACTGCTTCAACTGCAGCAGGGCAACCGTTTGTGGAAGCTGGACCTGGCTGGAATGGACACTTATCCATGTGATCAGGAGTACCATCGCCATCCGAATCCAAAGTCATACCTGCTGAGTTCACTCGAGCTCCCACTGGGGTACTTGGTTCTTTATCCAAATAATCAGGAACACCATCACCGTCAGAATCTTTCAACATGTCTTTGATACCGTTGATTTGGGTAGCAAGTTCTTCTTTGGTGGCATATTTATCAGCTGCAATGAACCAGTCAGCATGCTGTTCTGCTTTACCAAGATAGAAGTTCAATCCAAGCGTTCCAGACCACCAAGTTCCATTAGCTCCGTAGAAACCGTTGCTGATATCTGGGTAAATGAATTCTGCTCCATCCCAAGTAACAGTCTGACGGCCGTTGAGGACAGTAGAAATATCGCCTACAAGAGCAATTCTTTCGCTAAGTTTAACTTGAGGGGTGATTCCGAAAATAAATGTGTAAACATTGTCGTCGAAATCATTGAATTGATTTTCTTCTGGATTGACCATACCAATACCAGCACCACCATGTAGTAATAGACCGAATTTTCTTGTGAAAGATTCGAAATTCATTATTCTACCGATGTTAGCAACACCTTGCATATTCAATCTGAAATATTTGGTGTTGAATGGAAGGCTTTGAGAATCATTACCTTGAGCTTCACGCACAGATCCAAAGCCGTAATCCAGTTTCAAACCGAATTTTTCATTGAACATGTACCTTGCGCCAAATTCAATGTGTCCTAGGTTTAGGGTAGGAGATAAGTAGGCTCGGTTGAGTGGAGCCATTGGCTTGTTAAAGCCACCTCCAACTTCAAGCGAGAACTTGTTGAACTCCTGGGCATTAACAGATAATGCTAAAGCGCCAGCCATAATTGTTGAGAGTATGATTTTTTTCATGAGAAAAAATTTTTTGTTCAGTTATTAATTAAGTGATTGATAGATGCGAGAACAAATTTATAAACTTTTAATTTACTGCAAATCTAGATGATTTATTTAAATCGCAATCTAGGATTTAAAATTTATAAGAACTTTTCTATGCTTATTTCAAACGAATCTAACACATTCAATGCCAAAATGAAACTTTTATTCGAATTGTTGACTAAACGAAGTGTTTCAGGAGATGAGTCCGAGCTCACATTATTTATACTAAATCATATAAAAGAACGAAGTCAAGGTTGGAAGGTTCAACCTGAATTGTTCGCTGGTGAAAAATTTCATGATTGCATCCTTTTGAAATTTGGGGATCCAAAAACAGCGGTTTTTGCACATTTGGATACTGTAGGGTTTATGACACGGTACCAAAATCAACTAATTTCCGTGGGAGGACCTGAAATTATTTCCGGTACACGGTTGGTGGGTAAAGACTCCAAAGGAGAAATAGAGTGTAAATTATTTGGTGATGATGATTCCTGTTTTCATGATTTTCCGCGGGGAATTGAGCCTGGTACACGGTTATCTTTTCAACAAAATATCAGGTTGGATGAGCAATATATTCAGGCAGCTTATTTAGACAATCGCTTAGGGATATATAATGCATTGGAATTATGCGAAACCCTTGAAAATGGGTGGGTTGTGTTTTCAACCTATGAAGAACATGGTGGGGGAAGTATGCCTTTTTTGTTAAAATTCATACAAGAAAACTCCCCGATTCGATATGCGCTAATCTCTGATATCACATGGATCACTGAAGGAATTCACCATCACAACGGGGTGGTAATTTCTATCAGAGACAAATTCATTCCCAGGAAAACTTTCCTTGATAAAATTATCCGATTGGCTGAAAAGAGCGGGCTTCCATTCCAACTCGAAGTCGAAGCATACGGAGGAAGTGATGGTAGAGAGGTCCAGTTTTCACCCTATGCTATTGATTGGTGCTTCATTGGTGCAGCAGAGGACCATGTGCATACGCCTGACGAGAAAGTGTCCCTGATAGATCTGGATGTCATGGTGAAAATGTATCAATTCCTATTAAAAGAACTTTGAGTCAAAATGGAAAAAATAAAAATCAAAGACCTTCATTTCGAACTGTTTGTCTCTCGAGAACGCATAAATGAACGGATAAAGGGGCTCGCCAAAGAAATTATGGCCAATTCTCAAGGCGAGGAATTAATTATTCTTGGGATTCTGAACGGATCATTTGTCTTCATGGCAGACTTGGTACGCGAAATAGATCTAGCAGTACATTGCGAATTCATCAAAATTTCATCCTATCAGGGGACAGGAACTACAGGTAAAGTAAGATCCGTTCTGGGGCTTAGCATCGATTTGACCGGAAAAAATGTTCTTATTGTAGAGGACATCGTTGATACCGGTATTAGCATGAATTACTTGCTTTCTGAGCTTTCAGCACATAAACCTCGGATACTTTCAGTGGCAACTCTGCTCTTTAAGAAAGACGCTTTCCGCTTTAATTATAAATTAGATTATGTGGGTTTTGAAATTCCAGATAAATTTGTCGTTGGCTATGGCCTGGATTACGATGGATTGGGCCGAAATCTGCCCGATCTTTACCAACTCAGTAAAACTTAAAAAACGACTTCTGGAATGCTGAATATTGTGCTATTTGGTCCTCCGGGTGCGGGTAAAGGCACCCAAAGTGAAAAATTGATCACAAAATATGGACTGACTCATCTTTCAACTGGTGACCTTTTCAGAAAACATCTTGGAGAAGGAACCGACCTCGGAAAACTCGCCAAAAAATACATGGATGAAGGGCATTTGGTACCGGATGAAGTGGTGATCCAAATGGTTGAAGATAAAATCAGCAATTCTGAAAACTCCAGTGGATTCATATTTGATGGATTTCCAAGGACTACCGCTCAGGCGGAAGCACTTGATAAAATGCTCGCCAATCATGGCATGGCGATTTCGGGGATGATCGCTTTGGATGTTCCTTTCCAGATTCTCAAAGAACGGATCATCGAGCGGGGCAAAACTTCCAATCGAGTGGACGATCAAAATGAAGAAAAAATCAACACAAGAATAAAAGTCTATCTCGATGAAACCTTGCCGGTGGCCAAGTATTATGAAAAACAAGGCAAATTCAAGGAAATCAATGGGGTAGGAGAGATCAATGACATCTTTAATGAGATATCGGAGACTATTGATAGGTATTGATTCATCGCAAATTCTTAATTTTGCATCACAAAGACTTGGCTAAGCTTTCGGGCTTAGCCTTTTTCATTCTTAGATAATGGCAGATTCTAATTTTATAGATTACGTAAAATTCTGTTCTCGATCCGGAGCCGGGGGAGCAGGTTCTGTTCACTTCCGACGTGAGAAACACGTTCCCAAAGGTGGACCTGATGGCGGTGACGGCGGCCGAGGCGGCCACATTATCCTTCGAGGAAATGCCCAGCACTGGACGTTGCTACACCTTAAATATAAAAAGCATGTGATCGCAGACTCCGGTAAAGGAGGGGAGGGCGGAAAGCGCACAGGAGCAGATGGGAAAGATATAATTCTTGAAGTTCCACTTGGGACTGTAGCTAAGGATGCAGAAACCGGCGAAAAGCGATTTGAAATTACTGAAGATGGGCAGCAAGTTATTTTAACAGCAGGAGGTCGAGGCGGCTTGGGCAATGATCATTTCAAAACAGCTACCAATCAAGCGCCTCATTTTGCGCAGCCAGGAGAACCTGGTATTGAGGAGTGGATTGTCCTTGAGCTCAAGCTTCTCGCTGATGTAGGCTTGGTGGGTTTTCCAAATGCAGGCAAGTCTACTCTCCTATCTTCTATTTCTGCAGCCAGGCCGGAAATCGGTGACTACCCTTTTACCACCTTGGTGCCCAATCTAGGCGTGGTTAGTTATCGGGATGAAAAGTCATTTGTCATGGCAGATATTCCGGGAATAATCGAAGGTGCTGCGGAAGGAAAAGGACTCGGTATTCGATTTCTGAGACATATCGAGCGGAATTCTATTTTGCTTTTCATGATTCCTGCAGATTCTCCAAGTATCGAGGCACAATACCGCATTCTCCTAGGAGAATTGGAGAAGTATAATCCCGAGCTGCTCGATAAGAAGCGGATATTGGCTATTTCCAAAGCAGATATGTTGGATTTTGACCTGATGAAAGAAATGGAAGCTGAAGTACCAAAAGAACTTCCCTACCTTTTCATATCCTCCGTCAGTCAGTTCAACTTGGATAAGTTGAAGGACTTGATCTGGCAGGCAATTCATTCCTGATCTGTGTCACTTTGTCAGAAAAACGGATCTGGCAAAGACATTGATATTTCCAACCCACCCAACTATTGGCTATTTCTATGAAAAATAAAGAACAACTAGATCAAGAAGTAAATCAGCAATCCGAAGAGCAGATTGTAGAAGAAACTCCAGAATTAGAGTCTGAAGTTAATTTCGACGCTGAAATCGAATCGTCAAAACTTGAAGCAGAAATTGCTGATCTGAAAGATAAATACCTAAGGTTGTATTCTGATTTTGAAAATTTCAGGAAACGTACTGCCAAAGAGCGGATTGATTTGATTAAAACAGCTTCGGAAGATGTTTTAAAAGAGCTAATCCCCGTCGTTGACGATTTTGAAAGGGCAACAAAAGCCTCTGAAAATGAAAGTGATACGGATAAAATAAAAGAGGGAAATCAACTCATCTTTCATAAACTTGTAAGAATCCTAGAATCGAAAGGATTGAAAGTAATGGAAGACCTCATTGGCAAACCGTTCAATCCTGATACGCAAGAAGCCATCACACAAATTCCAGCACCCTCTGAGGAATTGAAAGGAAGGGTGATTGATGTTGTCGAAAAAGGATACACTTTGGGAGAAAAGGTGGTACGGTATGCCAAAGTAGTAACAGGAGCTTAATAAATTATGGCAAAAAGAGACTATTACGAAGTACTTGGAGTTTCCAAATCTGCAAGTGCCGACGAGATAAAGAAAGCTTACCGCAAGCTTGCGATTCAGTTTCATCCGGATAAAAATCCCGATAATCCAGAAGCCGAGGATAAGTTCAAGGAAGCAGCTGAAGCGTATGAGGTACTGAGCAATCCTGAAAAGAAAGCGCGCTATGACCAGTTTGGCCATCAAGGATTAGGTGGCAGTGGCGGCTATGGTGGAGCTGGAATGAATATGGAAGATATTTTCTCCCAGTTCGGCGACATCTTTGGTGGGGGTGGATTTGGATCATTTTTCGGTGGAGGAGGCGGAGGCCGACGCACCAAAAAAGGTACAAATCTCCGTGTGAAACTTAAGTTAAATCTTCAGGAAATTGCTAACGGAGTCGAAAAGAAAATCAAAGTCAAAAGACACGTAGTAGCAGCAGGAGTATCATTTAAGTCTTGTGGTACTTGCCAAGGCTCTGGCCAAGTCAAGAAAGTAGTCAATACCATGCTGGGTCAGATGGTCTCAGCCAGTACCTGTGCAGTCTGTGGGGGAAGCGGCCAGATCGTCGATAAAAAGCCGGCAGAAGCTGATGCCCGAGGATTGATCGTAAAAGAGGAAGTAATCTCCATCAATATTCCCGGAGGTGTGGGCGAAGGCATGCAGCTTAGCATGTCCGGCAAAGGAAATGAAATCCCAGGAGGTATTCCGGGTGATCTTCTTATTGTCATCGAAGAGTCCGAAGACAATCTGCTTCAGCGCGAAGGAAACAATGTGATCTATGATCTACATGTATCATTCATCGATGCAGCTTTAGGTGCATCTTTGGAGGTGCCAACCATAGATGGGAAAGTCAAAATCAAAATAGAACCCGGCACCCAAAGTGGAAAAATGCTTCGACTCAAGGGTAAAGGGATCAAAGATATCAATGGCTATCATAGAGGAGATCAACTGATTATGGTCAATGTCTGGACACCTACAGAACTGTCAAGAGAGGAAAGAAATACATTGGAGGCATTGAGAAATTCGGAGAATTTCAAGCCCGACCCTGGTAAGCAAGACAAATCTTTCTTCGATAAAATGAAAGAGTTTTTCTAAAAAACATAAAGCTGGAAGCGATTCCGGCTTTTTTTATATTTTTAAAAACCTTTTCAACCGACCGGCGTAACCTATCCGTATGCTTAAAAAACTGTGTCTGCTTCTTATTTGGATCATGGTAAAGACCATCCCCGGTCAAGCACAATTTGTAAAAGAATACAAAGTTACCGAGCGAAAGGGTTTCGAGGTTGTATATTTGAATTTTTCATCTTACAAGAGCCTCACACAGCTCAAGCGAGTCATTAGTCCTGATCCAGTCTACATTCATGGGCACTTGTTGAAGTCGAATATTCTACCCGATTTCAGCCACACTATTCATGATAATTTTTTGGATGTCAAGCTAGTACACAAAAATGTGGAGTCTGATAATTTGGGGAAGAGCATTACTTCTAAGTTTTTTTCAGACAATACCAACTTTGATCATTCTTGGGATGTCGGATTGAGTTCTAACTATCTCTATGATCTGGATTTTAATCTGGGAGTAGGAAAAGCTGATTTTGACCTATCTCAGGTTCCTATTTCGCAATTGAAAATAAAAAGCGCCAGTGCAGATGTGAAAATCCACTACGGTACTAAAGTGCCAAATCAAGTCGAAATGGACACCTTGTTGGTAACATTGAATATGGGTACCGTGGCTGTGGAGAATACTAATTTTACCAACTCAAGAATTGTGATCATTGAGGTCAGTTACGGGAAAATTGATCTAAATTATAGTGATGGATTAGCCAGCTCAAGTCAGGTTATTGCAGCTGTAAGTGGTGGAAGTATTCATCTGAAACTTCCTCCTGACTCCAACCCGGTAAAAATCCGGATGAAAAAGAACCCGATGTGTAGAACAGTTTTTCCAAAATATCTCAAATCGATCGATAAGGAAACCTACGTCACTAGAGGATACAAACCGTCTGACCCAAAGCTTCTCGAATTGATTTTAGATGTAGGAGTAGGTTCAGTCACAGTCGAATAATCTTTTCCAATGCTTCAGATTTCAGGTCTAAATAAGTCATACGAAAGACATCAGGCGCTCACAGATGTCGATCTTTTTGTGCCAAAGGGAGTGGTTTTTGGACTTCTGGGCCCAAATGGAGCAGGGAAAACTACCCTGATCCGAATCGTTAATCAAATAATCGAACAAGACAGCGGGACGGTGGAGCTTGATGGGAGTACCCTTTCCCCCGAAGATATCCGAAAGATCGGGTACCTGCCTGAAGAGCGAGGCCTTTACAAAAAAATGAAAGTATGGGATCAGTTGATCTATTTTTCCAGACTTAAAGGACTTAGTGAAAGCGAGGCCAAAGTTCAGATCAAAGGATGGCTGGATAAGTTGGAAATCGGAGGCTGGAAAGACAAGAAAATAGAAGATCTATCTAAGGGTATGGCTCAGAAGGTACAGTTTATTTCTACCGTTGTCCACCGCCCGTCGCTGTTGATCTTAGACGAACCCTTTTCAGGTTTTGATCCTGTGAATGCAGAGCTCATCAAAAATGAGATTCTAGAATTAAAGGAAAAAGGGACCACCGTGATCCTGAGTACGCATCGTATGGAATCTGTGGAGCTTCTCTGTGATCATGTGGCGATGATAAACAAATCCCGAAAAATCCTCGATGGTACCATTAGCGCAGTCAAGCGAAGCTTTCGTCCTGAAGTATTCCAGATAGCCCTCAATCAACTCAAAAAAGACCTGCCTCAGGAATGGACACCCAAATTGACTGATGAGAATTGGGTGTTTACATTACCTCTGTCCGGAAAAACTCCAAATGAACTCCTTATAGAATTGATGGAGTATGGAGAGGTGGTCGTTTTTAAGGAACAGGTACCAAGTATCGAAGAGATTTTTATTCACCAAGTACAAACAGCTGCAGATGAATAAAATACTATTAGTCATCCAACGGGAATATTTAGCCCGGGTCAAAAAGAAATCCTTTCTGATTGCTACGCTACTTACCCCCTTGATTTTTCCAGCGATCATGGGCGTATTTGTATGGATCGCACTGGAAGAAAAAGAAAATCAATCCCTCAGAATCATTGAAGTGATCGATGAGACGGATCTGTTTTTTATGGAAAGTTCGGAACAATATGCCTTTTCTTCCTCAGATGGCGATATAGACGCGGCCAAGAAAATGGTTCTGGAAGGTGAGCGATACGGATTTCTCTACATCCCCAAAATGGACATTTCGCAGCCAGGAGGTATTCAGTATTTTGGATTGGAAAATCCAAGTATAAACTTGGTCAGCTACCTAGAAGGAGCCTTAAAGAGAAAAATCGAAGATCAACGGCTATACGAACAGGGTATTGATCCTAAAGTTTTAAAGGAAATACGGACGGATGTATCTATCCAGTCGATTACTTTGGGAGAAGAAGGAGAAGAAAAAATCAATAATGCCACGGTGAATTATGCCTTGGGATTTCTGTCAGGCATCCTGATTTACATCTTTATTTTTGTCTATGGCAATCAGATCATGCAAGGGGTGATTGAGGAAAAGTCTACCCGGATCGTCGAAATCCTTGTATCTTCTCTTAAACCTTTTCAACTCATGATGGGCAAAATCGTGGGAATCGGCGCAGTAGGACTTACCCAGTTTTTAATATGGGTGATGCTGATCGGCACGCTTTCTTCGGTGGTGATGGGAGTTTTGGGAATGCAGATGCCACAGCAGCAAGCCATGGAAATGGCCAGTCCCGAATTTGCTCAGGCGAGTCCTGATTCCAGTGAATTGGCAAGCATGCTGGAGGTGATCAGTGGGATAGATTTTGTGGCGCTGGTTGGTAGTTTTATCATTTATTTCCTAGGAGGATATTTACTTTATGGAGCTTTGTTTGCCGCGATAGGATCTGCAGTGGATTCTCCATCTGATGCGCAGCAGTTCATGCTCCCTGTCACGATTCCCTTGATAGTGGCTTACATGGGGCTCTTTGTTTTTGTCCTACAAGACCCGACCAGTTCTACCTCGTTTTGGCTATCCATTATACCGCTTACCTCTCCTATTGCCATGATGGGTAGAATCAGCTATGGCGTACCTTTTTGGGAGCTGGCGCTTTCGATGGGATTGTTGATCGGTGGTTTTCTGTCCACTACCTGGCTAGCTGGCAAAATATACAGGATCGGTATTCTGATGCATGGCACAAAGCCTTCCTATAAAACGCTCTGGAAATGGATTAAAAGTAGCCAGTAAAACAAAAATCCCGGCCAAATCTTCGATCTGACCGGGATTTTTGTTTACAGGTAGTGGCGACTTAACGCAAGTAGGCAGAAAGCATCCAGACCACTTTTTCTTTTTCAGTGATGTAATCACTCATCAGAGAGACCGTTCCTTCATCCCCATGTTCATTAGCAGCTTCAAGGGATTTTCGTTCAAGGGTTAACAGGTCATTCAGATTTTCACGTATGATCTCCACCATCTTTTTTGCATCTGCTACATCTTTCGCCTCTTTGATTCCAGAGTTTTCGATGTATTCCGCATAAGAGGAATAGGGTCTTGCGCCCAGTGTCAAAATCCGTTCTGCAACGCTGTCTACGTTGACATTTGCCACTGTATAGAGTTCCTCAAATTTGGCGTGAAGTTCAAAGAAATTTGGGCCTGATACATTCCAATGGAAATTCCTCAGATTTTGGTAATAAATCTGATAGTTGGCTAGGAGTTCATTGAGCATTTTCACGAGTGTTTTGGATTCTTTGATTTCTAATCCGATGTCGTTTGTTTTCATGTTTTTTAATTTTATTGGTTAATGGTATCGTCCAAAATAATTATCCTCTTGATTTAGGATTTGGTTAAGGACATGCTTCTAAAACCTGATTGTGACAACTTATATGGGATCATCAGCGGATGAATTAAATCCAATGTTTTTAGCTTTGATTCATACTTGATCTCATATAAATCGCTAATTTTTCAAGCTTGATCTAGTATACTTAACGCAATAAGCTCTGGAAAAGGTCACTGATAAAATCTATTACTCACTTATACTTTCAATGAGGCTCGGGAGTTAATATTCCTGAAAGCACTATTCTCCTAAATGAAAAACAGATTTCAAGACCTTACGTCCATAGACTTTTACAAAAACAAGAAACAAGTCAAGTGGCTGGTCTTTTTCGTATCGGTATTGATTGGTTCAGGATCGATTTGGTATACCAATCTGCTAGTGGATGAACTGAGAGAGCGGGAAAATCGCCAAATCCAGCTCCTCTCCTCTGCTTTGGATTACGCTGCCACTACCTCCGAAAATCTCACCTTCATCAATCAGGAGATAATTCAGCAGAATTATTCGATCCCGATCATCATGGTGGATGCGCAGGGCGATCCTATAGAATTCCGGAACATCAAGTTTAAAAGCAACCCAGATCGGCAGGATTCGCTCAAGACCCTTTCGAAGGAACTTTTGGAGATGCAGGAAGAATACGAACCGATCTACTTGCAAGAAGCAGAGATCCGGGTATTTTATCGAAATTCTGAGCTCCTGACCAATCTCAAGTATTATCCTTATGTCCAGTTAGCGGTCATTTTGGTATTTGGGTTACTGGCATTTGCACTTTTCAACCAAAGCAAAATCTCCGAGCAAAACAGAGTATGGGCTGGTCTGACCAAAGAAACAGCGCATCAATTGGGAACGCCGATTGCCTCTCTGATGGCCTGGATAGATTACCTGCGAAACTCCCCCGTATGGGAGGAAAACAAGGAGATTATCCAGGAAATGGATAAGGACGTGGTCAAGCTCCGGATGGTCACCGAGCGATTTAGCAGCATAGGAAGCAAGCCCGTCATCCGTGCTGAGAATCTCTATGCAGTCATCGAGGAGACAATTACTTACCTCCGACCCCGTATCTCCACCAAAATAGACATGCAGATCCACTCCGATACCAAGGACCTAGATGCCATGATGAATAAGCCACTATTCGAATGGGTGATCGAAAACATCTGCAAAAACGCTGTGGATGCCATGAAAGGGAAGGGTTCTATCACCATCGATATTCTGCAGGACAGTGACAAATATGTGATCGTGGATATTACAGACACCGGCAAAGGCATAGACCGCAGAAACTTCCGAAAAGTATTTAATCCGGGTTTTTCTACCCGACAGCGAGGTTGGGGGCTTGGACTTACCCTCGCCAAGCGGATTGTAGAGGGCTATCATGGGGGGAGGATTTTTGTGAAAAATTCTGAGGTTGGAAAGGGTACAACCTTCCGAATTATGCTTTTGGGAAATCTAGAGGATGCTTCTCAGTTTATTACAGAGGGGATTTTGGAATACTAAAGAATTTACGATTTACGATTTTTGATTTACGAACATTTTGAAAAACCTCTCCCATTAATTCCAAAGGTTCAGGCATAAGAATTAAGGATTGAAGTTCGTAAACACGTCGTCAATCGTAAATCTGAATTCGTAAATCCATTTTCCTTACCTTTGCCCCCTGAAATTCAAACCTCATGACGCTGAAAGAAGAGATCCAGAAGAGACGAACCTTTGCCATTATTGCCCACCCCGATGCTGGGAAGACTACCCTCACTGAGAAATTACTACTTTTTGGAGGTGCAATTCAGACTGCAGGAGCAGTCAAATCAAACAAAATTGATACGGCGACCAAGTCGGATTGGATGGCAATCGAGAAGCAGCGTGGGATCTCTGTCGCCACTTCCGTGATGGGATTTGAATACAAAGACATCAAAATCAACCTGCTCGACACCCCAGGTCACCAGGATTTTGCAGAGGATACGTATCGTACCCTGACTGCTGTCGATTCGGTCATCATGGTGATTGACTGCGTCAAAGGGGTGGAAATCCAGACCGAAAAACTGATGGAAGTCTGTCGGATGCGAAATACGCCAGTGATCTGCTTCATCAATAAATTGGACCGGGAAGGTCGGGATCCTTATGAGCTGCTGGAAGAAGTGGAGCAAAAGCTGAACATCCAGTGTCATCCCTTATCCTGGCCAATCGGTATGGGCAAAAGCTTCAAAGGCGTGTACAATCTTTTTGATCACAATTTGAACCTGTTCACACCTTCGCAGCGAAAGCTGAGCGATGTCCGACAGAAATTTGAAGATGTGAATGACCCTGAATTGGAGAAATTAATCGGACCCAACTTCGCCAGCAAGCTTCGCGAGGATGTGGAATTGATCGAAGGCGTATATCCTGAGTTTGACACAAATGCCTACCTGAGTGGCAAAGTTGCTCCTGTTTTCTTCGGTTCGGCGGTGAATAACTTTGGCATCAATGAGATGCTGGACACCTTTATTAAAATCGCTCCAGCGCCAAAAAGCAGAAAAACAGATATACGTGAAGTGACACCTGATGAGTCAAAATTCTCCGGCTTCGTTTTCAAAATCCACGCAAACATGGATCCGAATCACCGGAACCGGATTGCTTTTTTGCGGATTTGCTCAGGCAAGTTTGAGCGAAATAAGCCGTACAATCACGTCCGCGGACCGAAGCCATTGCGATTTTCCAACGTGACTCAGTTTATGGCACAAGACAAGGAAATCATCGACGAGGCATTCCCGGGAGACATTGTTGGGCTTTACGATACTGGAAATCTAAAAATCGGAGACACACTTACCGATGGAGAAAACATGGTTTTCACTGGCATTCCGAGCTTT
The DNA here is from genome assembly GCF_003259255.1 of Algoriphagus litoralis. Taxonomy (GTDB): domain Bacteria; phylum Bacteroidota; class Bacteroidia; order Cytophagales; family Cyclobacteriaceae; genus Algoriphagus; species Algoriphagus litoralis. The sequence goes on along the minus strand of NZ_QGOL01000008.1, from coordinate 148,380 downwards.
TCGCCGGAAATTTTCCGTGAAGTGGTGAACAAAGATGCGATGAAAACCAAGCAACTGGAAAAAGGATTGAAGCAACTCATGGAAGAAGGTGTGGCGCAGCTTTTTACCTTTGACATTGGCTCAAGAAAAGTAGTCGGAACAGTCGGTCAGCTTCAGTTTGAAGTCATCCAGTTTCGTCTCAAAAACGAATACAACGCCACGGTGGAGTTTCAGCCGATGAATCTCTACAAAGCCTGCTGGATCAGCAGCAAGGACAAAAAGCAATTGGATGAATTTGTACGATCCAAGAATCGCTACATCGCCCGGGACAAAGACGACAAACTGGTCTTTATGGCCGAGTCAAAATCCTGGCTGCAAATGGTGCAGGACAATTATCCGGATATTGAGTTTCACTTTACTTCGGAGTTTTAAGGTTTTTTTATGCTGTCCCGCTTCGATTGTTATGGAAGCGAGACTTTTTCTTGCCACAAAGCTCTTTCGGAAATGGAGTTTTAAATAAATACATTGTTAAAAACTGGAAAAATCCGGAATCTGATTCCATATTTTTCCATATTTTTGATGATGATCACTCGAAAGGCATCAGAAAAACTTCAAGAATTGGCTACTTATTTCAAAGTAGTTGCTGTAGTAGGTCCCCGCCAATCTGGCAAAACAACACTTGTCCGTTCCATTTTCCCTGATAAACCCTATGTGTCACTTGAAGATCCCGATCGACGGAGGTTTGCCTTGGAGGATGCAAGAGGATTTTTAAGTGAATTTCCGGAGGGAGCTATCTTGGATGAAGTGCAGCGCACACCCGAACTGTTTTCTTATTTGCAAGGTGTAGTGGATTCAAGTTCTCAATCGGGGCAATTTATCATTACCGGATCAAATAATTTCCTTTTACAGCAGTCCATTACTCAAAGTCTGGCAGGAAGAGTGGGGTATTTGCAGTTGCTTCCTTTTTCTTTGACCGAACTCTATTTAGAACAAGCAGGCTCTCCTTCAGAAAATGACCTAATGCAGAAAGGTGGCTATCCACCGCTCTTTGAGCCTGGTATTCCTACAGATTTATGGTTTCCAAATTATCTTCGGACTTATATTGAGCGGGATGTAAGGCAAATCAAAAATATTACTGATTTAATTGTTTTTGAGCGCTTTATCCGCCTACTGGCAGGAAGGGTGGGACAAGAATTGAATATGACCTCGCTTGGTGCCGAAGTTGGGGTAGATACCAAGACCATTCAATCTTGGATCGGTATTTTGGAAAGTAGTTTTTTGATTTATCTTTTAAGGCCGCATTTCCAAAATTTCAATAAAATTATCGTTAAACGGCCTAAAATTTATTTTTTAGATACTGGGTTGGTAAGTTTTCTTTTAGGAATTAGTACCGTTGAGCAGTTGGATTTTCATCCTTTAAGAGGGTCAATATTTGAAAATTTGGTGGTTTCCGAAATGATCAAAAAAAGAACGAATTTAGCCAAAGAAATCAATCTATTTTTCTGGAGAGACAAGACCGGACATGAAGTTGATGTGCTGATCGATGAGGGATTAAACTTAATTCCCGTTGAAATTAAATCTGGGAAAACCATCAACTCCGATTATTTCAAAAACCTGAGATTTTGGATGAATCTGAGTCAGCGCAAAAAAGGAGTTTTGCTGTATTCTGGCAATCAGTCTCAAACGCGAAGTGATGGGATAGAAGTCAGGAATTGGAAGGAGTTTTTATTCAGATCATAGAGTTTCGGGTCTTTATGGCCGAGTCAAAATCCTGGCTGCAAAAGGTGCAGGACAATTATCCGGAAATTGAGTTTCACTTTACTTCGGAGTTTTAGGGTCATCAACCCTCCAAGGAATTCAAACTCATGTAGGGTTTTATTTATGCTGTCCTACTTCTCCAGATGGTGGACAAATTTCTTACGAAAGAGCTTCTGTCGGCAATGTAGCGAAGACTGAAATAATAATTCGAAACAGGAAAATATGGAATTGGATTCCATTTTTGGTCAAAAACCTTTTCATAGAACCTCTCTTCACCTCTAATCACTTCTCGATTTTATAGCTAAATCTTGAAGCCCCAGGATTCCCCAGATTGCTAATTCCTTCGATTACTCCATGGATTTCAGTTTCTACCTCATGGTTATAAAACTTAATCGAAGCTTTACCGCTTGAGTCAGTTTGGATGTCAGGTGCCCAAAAGAGTGTCACCCGCCGGTCAGGTCTAGGCTGTGGTGGCTCCTTAGCTTCATACTTTGGAGAATAGAATTCCTTTTCTATTTGATATCCCTTTGGTACTAGAGGGTGATCCAATCGATTTGGGGCCATGGACTGCACTTTTCCTCTTTTGGTGTAGAAGCCCAATACGCCATTTGCCCCCCGTGAACCAAAAATTGCGGTATCTGGTCCTTTCCATACCGATACACTTTCAATCTCTATAACAGGAATTGAACTTAAGCCTTCGATCGGAATCGGAATATCGTCCACCATGATCAAGGGCTCCACACTGCTGTTGATCGAGCTTACCCCTTGAATCAGAATGCTCCAGGTATCGCCACTTCCCCATACTTGTACCCCTGCGACTCTCCCTTTGACTAAGTCCAGTGGATGTTGAAGGTTTTCTAACCCTGTATTGTCAGCCACTGTGATTTTTGTCGATCCACCTCCATAAATCTTTGGACCTGAGTATTGATCTATGATTTTTGTTCCGGTTACTTCGACCCCTTCTAGTGAAAAGAGGTCTTCGTCAAAATCAAACGCTCTGCTTATATTTTTTCTCTCCACGCTTTTAGTTAGAAAATCCTTTTCAGCTGCAGTTGGAGTTGAAAAGAAGGGTAATATGGGATACTTAAGCGCGGGAGAGTTGAGCGGGTTTTCAACAGAAATAGAAGTAGCAGTTTTCCCGTTTTTGGACTTCCCCTGCAGCATGACTTCATCTGAATCAAAATAGATGAGGTCTTGGAATGAGAATTTGCCTTCTGAATCGCTGAGAGCAGTCCTGGAATCGGAAACGGGAAAAAGGGATAAATAGGAAGCCGTCCCGCCGGCAATGGGTTTGTTGGTTTTTGGATCAGTAAGTTGACCAGTGATCGTAAGGCCCTTTTCGATGCGGTAAACGGGTTTTGGGATTTCTCCACTCAAAGCCTTTTTGATTGTGAATTTTCGCCAACCTTGGGTGAGTAGCAAGTAATCGAGTGCAACTTCCCGGTCCGGATTTTCAGGATTGAAATAGTATCCAGGGTTTTCAATTTGTCCTCGTAGCTCAGACGAAAGTAGAAGGTTGGATTGAATGGTTTCTTGGTCCTCTTCAAAAGACACTTGGCTCTTATCAAAAACACTCATGGAGAAGTTAGCTGCGACCGGCTTGCCATTCTTGTCTTTTGCGGTGATATCAATTCTAACTGGTTCTCTGGGTCCATAGTTGGATTTGTCAGGGACTGCAGAAAGTAAGAGTTGATTCTGATGATCTATGAAGACCAAGCGCTCAGCCAAAGGAACCCCGTTTTCATCTAAAGCAGTGATTTGGGCGATTCCTGTGAGAAATTCTTTCTTGGGAATTCGTACAAATACCACTCGATTTGCCAAGTCGGCCCGACTCGATGCACAGACTAATCCTCGAGTCTGTGCCAAAAGGTTGATTTTTGAGATTTGAGAGTTCTCATTCGATTGGATTTTCACTACAATATCTTCAGACTGGCAGGAGTTGCTCACCGACATGACGAGGCCGGATTCCTGGGCTGGGGGCAGTTCCAACTCCATTCCCGAGCCTTCCAAGTCTTCTAAGTGGGCTAGATAGGTTTTTCCTTTTTCGGGTAAAAGAGGAAAAACTCCCATTCCAAGCGAATTACTTTCAAACTCAGCAATGACTCGTTCTCCTTCCAGAATTTTTCCCTTTACTACTTTCCCAAGTCCATCTTCACCAATGGCCTTAAAGGCTACTTTACTGAGAATTCCCTGGACTAAATTTCCCCCTTCGGGAAAAAACCGAATGTCCAAATTTTCTTTTGCAAACTCAGTTTCTGGAATGTCCGAGGGTTCGGAGATGACTTGGCTGTTCCAAATTTTTAAGGGTCGGTGAAAAAAATATTCTTCACCGGAATTTCGCATCCAATTGGTGTAGGCTCGAAGTAAATAATTGCCTGACCGGACTGAATCTGAAAGCTCAAGCTGACCAGAGGCAAAACCATTGGGAGTGAAAAGCTTTTGTTGCTGGATTAGTTCGCCCTCTGAGCCGATCAACTCTAAATAGATGGTGGTACTCAGCGAAGAGGGGATGTGAAAAGGCCCGACTGTGAGGTAGGCTTTCAGCCAAATCGTTTCACCCGCAGAATAAGTTTCTCTATCGGTGTGTAAATAGACTTTCTCCTGCGGTTGCTCGGAAATGTAGCGCTGAAATTCTGCAATGATCTCTTCCAAAGGATCTTTAGCACTTGAAAATGAGAGAAACAGGCAAAAAATTGACAGAAACAGTACTTTTAAGAATAGGGTAATCCCGTTCAGTCTATCCATTTTGCCTATTCCTTTCCCCAACTTTATAAAATCTTTATTCTGAACTCTAACAAATAAATTTTTTGTACGATGATAGGAACTCAGTATTTCTACAAATAATACGTAAATAAACGTATTTCAACTTTTAATATTATCCAAGTTCAACTGCTTTAAAAAGATTATTTCCACTTTTTTAAGGCTCTTGGAAAATAGTCGAAACTCGTTTGATTAAATATTTCTGATATTTTGAAACAAACGATTCAGGAAAATTTTGGCTATACTTGACCCTCTAATAAACCTATTGTAATGGCCAATTTTAATATTGACGCGGATAAATCCCTGACCTATGATGCCATCGTTATTGGTTCAGGAATCAGCGGAGGCTGGGCCGCAAAGGAACTTTGCGAAGCCGGACTTAAAACCCTTGTACTTGAAAGAGGACGAATCGTCGAGCATGTCGTCGATTATCCTACGATGACGCTGGATCCTTGGGAGACCGAGCTTCGGGGAGGACTCACGCCTGAGCAGAAAGCCAGACATCCCAAAGGTGGTAGATCCGGTTTTATCGGGGAAATGAATGAGCACTTTCATGCAAATGATGTTGAAAATCCATACACCGAAGTCAAGCCGTTTCTGTGGGTTCGAGCGCACCAAATGGGCGGTCGGTCGCTACTTTGGGGCAAGCAATGCTACCGTTGGTCGGACTTGGACTTTGAAGCAAATGCAAAAGATGGCCATGGAGTGGATTGGCCAATTCGATACAAAGACCTGGAATCTTGGTATACCCACGTGGAAAAGTTTGCCGGTATCAGCGGAGAAGCACTCGGTCTTCCACAGCTTCCTGACAGTCATTTTTTACCACCGATGGAGCTCAATTGTGTGGAGAAGCACGTAAAGGAGCGAATCGAGAAGGAATTTTCCGGAAGGAATATGATCATTGGCCGGGTGGCTCACCTGACCGAACCGCTTAATGGCAGAGGGAAATGTCAGTTCCGAAACCGTTGTGACCGAGGTTGTCCTTATGGAGCCTATTTCAGTAGCAATGCGGTGACTTTGCCTGCGGCAAATGCGACCGGGAATCTCACTATTCGACCATTTTCCATCGTTCAATCCATTGTCTACGATGAGCAAAAGGGTAAAGCGTCTGGTGTCAGAATCATCGATTCTGAGACGGGAGAGGAGATTGTCTACAAAGCAAAAATCGTTTTTGTCAACGCTTCCACGCTGAGCACTACGCAGATTTTGCTCAATTCCACTTCCAGCCGTTTTCCAAATGGACTGGGGAATGACTCGGGTGAATTGGGGCACAACCTCATGGATCATACCTACCGGGTCGGTGCCATGGGTGCAGTGGAAGGTTTTGATGACCAATACTACAAGGGAAGAAGGCCAAACGGCATCTACATCCCACGCTATGTCAATCTGGATGAAAAGACCAAATCGGATAAGTTCGTCCGTGGATTTGGATTCCAGGGAGGTGGAGGTCGTGCAGGCTGGGGAGCAGGCGCCAATCAGGAAGGCTTTGGCGGGGACTTTAAAGATGGGCTGATGAAGCCTGGACCTTGGGAGTTTTTCATCACAGGTTTTGCAGAGTGCCTTCCATATCATGAAAACAAGGTGTACCTCAACGAAGAAGTCTTGGACAAGTGGGGGCAGCCTACGCTTTCAATCGATGCCGAATGGGGTAAAAATGAGCTTGCCATGAACGAGCAGATCCGTATCGACGCCAAAGAAATGTTGGAGCGAGTAGGAGTGAAGAACGTCATGGACTTTGATAACAAGCACGAAATGGGCTATGGGATCCACGAGATGGGCACCGCCCGAATGGGACGGGACCCCAAGACATCTGTGCTGAATGCAACCAATCAGGTACATGATTGTAAAAATGTCTTTGTAACCGATGGGGCCTGTATGACTTCCTCATCTTGTGTGAATCCCTCCTTGACCTACATGGCGCTGACCGCAAGAGCCGCCAATCATGCCGTATCCGAACTGAAAAAATTAAACCTCTAAGCCATGAATAGACGAGACGCACTTCGAAAAACCGCCTTGTTTGCCGGGTCTGCTGTAGCCGCACCGAGCATGCTGAGTCTTTTGCAGGCCTGTGCCAAGCAGGACAGACTGACTTGGACGCCACAGTTTCTGGGAGAGGACCAAGCCAGATTCATTACCGCTTTCGTAGATTTTTTACTTCCCAAAACAGATACACCCGGAGGCCTGGATGTGAAAGCGGATATTTTTATCGATTCTATCTATGCGAAAACTTACGACGAAGCGGGCCAAAAGAATGTGGTAGCCGAGATTGATAAGTTTAACGCGGATTGCAAAGCGAGCTATGGGAAAGTTTTTGCCGAACTCAGTCCAGCGGATAAGACGGCATGCTTTCAAGCCCATGAGGCAAATTCTCCCAAGTTCCCCAAGAATGTATGGGGAACGTCTGTTGGCCCCCGAGAACCTGTAGGTTTCTACCGTGGACTAAAATCTACCGTGCTTTGGGCCTATTTTACTTCTGAGCAAATTGGAAAAAACGTCTTGAGTTATGACCCGATCCCGGGAGAGTACAACGGCTGTATCCCCGTATCCGAAGTGGGGAATACTTGGAGTTTGTAAAAAGGACAAAAAATAACGTGTAATCGAAAGCAGGAAACTGGGCATGCTGTCCGGATTTCCTGTTTTTTTTGGATTGGCCGGATGAAATACCAGGCCACAAGGGGGTAAATTATGCACAAACCTGTGGGATAATTACACACTTTGGAAAGATTCCACACGGTGATAGCCAGGAAAATACCGCCAAATAGCCCTTTTTGGCGAGTAAATGGCCTGTGGCACCCGGTTTGGGTTAAAGGAATTACAATTTATTGTTTCACTTAACCAATCAGAAAATGAAAACCGACACTAAACTTCAAATCAAAGGAAACTGGAACGAACTGAAAGGAAAGCTTAAGCAAAAATACGCTGACCTGACTGAGGATGATCTTCTTTATGAAGAAGGTAAAGAGGAAGAACTTCTCGGACGCCTTCAGAAAAAACTCGGTGGATCTATTGATACCGTGAAAGATGAAATCAACCGTCTTTAATCCGTTGAAATAATCTTTTCAAAATTTTAAACCAACATACTATGAAACTTAAAACAATCGCAATGGCAAGCTTCTTTGCCACTGGACTCATGACCATGTCATGCAGTGAAAACAACAAAGTGGAAGATCAGAATGAGGAAATGGTAGAAGTGCAGTCAGATTTTGACAGAGAACGCGCTGAACTCCGTACCGAACTTCAGGAGCTTGAGCTAGAAATCGATAAGAAACTCATCGATCTAGAAGCCAAAAAAGAAAAAGCAGACGCAGAAATGAAAGCTGAAATCGAAGAAATGGAATCTGAATTGAAAGATGAAAAAACTGATGTCGAAAAGGCGCTTAATGATATTGAAAATGCGACTGAAAATACTTGGGCTGATATCAAGACTGGTGTGAACAATACCACTCGGGATATCGAACAGGAATGGCAGAAATTCAAAATGAACGTTGATGAGACCTTTGATAAGGACAATTCTTAAATCTAAACGTTTTGAATACTGTCGGAAGTGGGTTGATCGTAACGGTCAACCCACTTTTTTTTTAAAATATTTGAAGTGAATTTCCAGAGGGAATATGATGCACTGGTAAGTCCGGCATGTGTTTATTGAGCCAGTTTTTCACAAACTCAGACCCTCCCTCTTCACTGGCGGAATGGCCAATCTCGACCATGGAAAGCTTTATTCCGATTTCATTTGCTGCCCTTACATATTCAGGAGTTTCCCATTCATTGGACTCTCCACAGACCAAAACATCCGGCTGATGCTCCATGATCTGGGTGATCTGAAGTCTTCCACCTACAGCGCCGGGTAGGAGTAGGACTTTGGTACAGGATTGGTTCAAATCTCCCACGTAGCGCATGGCTGGAACCTGAAGTTTATTTTTAATGTGGTTGATCAATCCGCGAAGATCCGTTTTTGGGATCATCAAAATTCGGCTTCCGGGTGTATAGTAGTCGTTCCAGCCCAAATCTCCCACCACACCCACTCGGACACCATCATCTTGCATCCGGTGGACATAGTCATGATTTCGCCATATGGTGATGTTGTGTTTGGCCATCAGATCATATTTTGCTCTGAAGACCGGATCATTCTGGAGATAATCTGTCTCGTCCTGACCGGAGAAAAAAGTAGGTTCGTGGGGGATGATCAAATTTGCTTTTAAATCGATGGCTTTCCGAATGATCTCCATGGTGGTAAACATAGTAGTAACAACACCCGAAACTACCGTTTCTCGTGAACCGATTTTGATGGTGTCAACGGTTTGAGCAAATGGACCATTTGGAACCTGCGAAATGAATGTGTCCATGATTTCTCCCACGGTCCACGATTTTTTTTGACCGATAGAAAAAGCATCCATCGGGTCTAGAATCATTCCTGCACCGATTAGGGCACTGGATTTAAGAAGGAAGTCGCGTCTGGAAGTTTGGGTCAGTTTTGTCATTTGGTGAGGAGAATGATTTTTACAAAAGAATAAAAAAAAAGTGTCTGGAGGAATGAAATGAAAACTGCCGTAAATGGCACAATTACGGCAGTATTGTTATGACGATCAGCTTAATCTTAATTCCGATTTCAATCTACTTTTATATCGGTAAACCAGATGAACCGATTGCCATCAGCTCCCATGTGGTCTTTCGTCAAGGTAATTGGGCCGAACTTTTCAGAATTCTCCCAAGTCCAGGTGCGTCCTTCTGTACCGTTTCCTCTTCTGAAAGTCCACTCTAGGATCATGTTGTTTTCATCCAAATAGAGGTCGTATGCATCGCCAGGCGTATAACCCATCTCTGGAGAGGTAGGCTCACCTGATTTGTAAAGGATGGTCAGCTTGGTTGAATTGGTTTGGGAAATCGGTGAGGGAACATTTTCCACTGTCTCATAGGTGTATCCGGTATCCCAAGCCAGTTGGAATGGCATCATGAACCAATACTTATCATTGATGAAGGCGCCGTCTTGCTTGGGCAGTGAATCTGCTGTCAAGCTGTAGGTGAATGTGGTATCTGGACCAGAATAATAGACTGTACTGTCTTTGATATTCCATTTCCAATCCCGGGACAGCACGTTGACAGAGTCACGCTGTACATTCCATGTGTAAGCGATGGAGTTGATTTGGTCAAAGTTTTCAATGCCGTAGGCTTTCGCCACTTTCATAGGAAGGGTATCTGGCATTTCGGTTTTTTGCTCGCAAGCGCTGATCAACCAGAGGAAAGTGAGCAGGAATAAGTAGTTTTTCATGAGTAGGTGGTTAGAAAGGTGTCAAACTTGTGAGGAATCTTTTTGTTTTGCTATCCAAGATCGGAATTTCTTTGATTCAATAGCCTGAGAAATAGGACGAATGACATAAAGAAAATTATTGAGGTGAAGCATGACACGAAACAGAAGTGAAGGAAATATCTTCTTTTTACCTGCTGCGACTCCTGATAGCATCTTTTTGGCTACAATTTGGGGTTGCTGAATTGGGAAAGCCTTGGGAATTTCTTGGCCCGCTGTCTCAAAAAAAGCCGTGGAGGTAGCGATCGGAAAGACTAAGGTGAGCCAATCTCCGGTATTTTCTGCCCAAATAGTCCGCGCCCACTGCAAGACAGCGGCCTTGGTTCCTCCATAAATGCTATAGCCCGGAATTGCCCAAAACGCAATGGCCGAACACGTGATAACATGGCGGATGTGAGTTTTGGGAAATGATTTCCGTAATTCCATGCCAAGCTGGATAGGGCTGAAGACATTGAGTTGAAAAAGGGCGTCCATCTGTTTCCAGTCCTGAAGGTCTGCTGCTTGGTATTCTGCTTTTCCGGCATTTGCAAAGCAAAAATCAGCTCCCTGCCAATTGTTTTTCACCCAATCCAGAATCAATCCATTCCCCTCTTTTTTACTTAAATCCGAAAGTAAAAATCCTTCTAAATCCGGGAACTCGGCCTGTAATCTTTCAAGACTTTTAGCTGAATTATCCGCTGCCAAAATCCGCTTAGTGAGGGGATAGAGCTGACGGACCAACTCTTTTCCAATTCCTGAGGCGGCTCCTGTTATGATGACTCTGGAATTTTCAAAAGATTTCGTCACCATAGTGGGGCTCAGGGAATTTGATATTGAATGGGTTGACCTTCACAGCGAGCAAAGGCTTAATCTGTGTGATATCAGGGAAAAAGTCTGGGTCCAAGGTTATTTTTTTGACATTTGCCAGCTTACCCCATCCAAATCCTCGGGGTTTGGTGTAGTATTTTACTTTATTCCAAGTCTGGCAGAGATGTATGGGTAGCAAAGCTGTCGAGAGAGGAAAGGGCAGTCCGCCAAAAGTAATCTCCGTAGACAATACCACCTTATCTCCGGATTTGATCTCGATGAGGTCTTTTCCATTTTCCTTTTTCCAGGAAAATGGCAGCAATTCCTTGGGTATTCCCCAGTTATTTCGTCCGTTTTGGGTGCTGGCTTCACTGTCCACGTATATTTTGGTGATCGCCTGCTTTTTGCTTTTCCTGAATTTTCCGGGGATAATCAACAGTTCATGGTAGGGGCCGACAGGTGACTTTTCATAATTGACCAGCATGACATAGCCAAGCCCACCTCTGAATTTCCCTTGCAGATGCTTAGGCAGAAGGGCTGACTTTTCTACCCAGTCTTTTTTGAATTTGAAAATCAAAATTATCCCTTCACCACTCAGATTCCACGGCGGAGGAGATTTCAACACCAAGTGCAGGTCTTTGACAATATTGTGGTTTTCAGGCATAAGGTGATGGGCTGATAGCTGTCCAACCGCCATCTACTACCAAGGTCTGTCCGGTGATATGCCGGGCTGCATCCGAGAGTAGAAATGCCGCTGCTTCTGCAATGTCTGTAGGCGACGCAGGTCGGCCCAGTGGGGTAAGTTTGGACCAAGTGGTGACATAGTCCGGGTCGGAAGTGGTCCGCTCAGTCAGTGTGGCTCCAGGCGCGATGGTGTTGATTCGGATGCCAAATGGGGCAAGCTCGAGGACCAGATTTTTTGCCAGCATTTCGATAGCGGCCTTGCTCATGGCATAGGCGGCTAGGTTTTCGTGACTTTGGTGTGCAGTGACAGAGGAGGTCAGAAGAATGGAACCGCCACTTTCCTGATCTTTCATTACCCGAGCAGCGGCTTGGGTTAGGAAAAAAGTTCCGGCCTGATTTACCCGCATCACCTCTGCAAAATCCTGACGTGAATAGTCCAAGAAGCCTCCAAAAAGTGTTATGCCAGCATTGGCAACTACTTGATCGATTTTGCCAAAATGATCTAAAGCCAAACGCACCATTTCATCAATTACTTCCTCCGATGAGGAATCGCCTGAGCATCCCAGTACCATGCCTTTACGCATACGGGAGAGTGAGGAAACAGCATCCTCTGTCAGACTGACTTCTAGGTCATTGAGAATGACATTCGAGCCGGAATCCAGTAGTTTTCTCGCGATTTCCAGTCCGATTCCCTGACCAGCTCCGGTAATTATGGCTACTTTTTCGGGTTTCATGATCGTGTATTGATAACCCTCCAAGTGTTTAGAAAACTTGGAGGGTGTATAATCTCTTAATTAATGCGAATCTCGCTTGACCTCCAATCCTGAACTGCCCTGAAGAAAATCAAAGTCCACACCTTCGTGTGCCTGATTAACTTTGTCCAGAAATAGGTTAACATAACCGCGCTCATAAGGAAGCTGAGTCGGGACAAAGTCGATTTTCCTTCTCACAAACTCTTCATCAGAAATAAGGAGATTGAGCGTTCGATTCGGTACGTCGAGTGAGATCATGTCTCCATTTTGGACAAAAGCCAAGGGACCACCGATGGCGGATTCCGGAGATACGTGAAGGACTACCGTTCCAAATCCGGTCCCGCTCATTCGACCATCAGATATGCGGACCATGTCTTTGATTCCCTTTTCAATCAATTTTTTTGGCAATCCCATATTTCCTACTTCCGGCATGCCAGGATAGCCTTTTGGACCGACATTTTTCATGACCATGACACAGGTCTCGTCGATGTCCAGATCCGGATCGTCCACTTTGGCTTTGTAATCGTCGATGTTTTCGAAAACGACCGCTCTACCCGTGTGGACGAGTAGGTTAGGTGTGGCAGCAGAGGGTTTCAGTACAGCTCCATTCGGGCAGAGATTACCCTTGAGGACAGCAATACCCGAGTCAGGTTTGATGGGATTTTCCAGCGTGCCGATCAGGTTGCGATCCCAGCATTCGGCTTTTGAAATGTTCTCTCCGATAGTTTTCCCGTTGACCGTAATTGCGTCAGTGTGGAGGTGTTTTTGGATTTCACGCATTACAGCTGGCATCCCCCCTGCATAGAATAAGTCTTCGACCCAATGCTCCCCTGAGGGTTGCACATTAGCAATTAATGGGATTTTGGCAGAGAAATGATCAAAATCTGTCAGGTCGAGTTCGACTCCGATTCGCTTGGCTATGGCTGTCAGGTGAAGGATAAAATTGGTAGATCCGCCAATGGCTGCATTGACCATGATGGAATTTTCGAAGGCTTTTCTGGTCAAAATCTTATCCATGGTCAGGTCTTCCCTGACCATTTCTACGATTCGCATGCCAGCCAGATGTGCAAGGACTTTCCGTCTTGAGTCTGCAGCAGGGATGGTGGCATTATCTGGCAAAGCGAGACCCAGCGCTTCCACCATGGCTGCCATCGTAGAGGCTGTACCCATTGGCGCACAATGTCCGATTGATCGGGACATGGAAGATTCCACTTCGATCATGTCTTCTTGGGTGAGTTTGCCTACTTTGAAATCTTCAGCAAATCTCCAGATGTCGGATGTTCCGATTTTTTTTCCTCTAAATCTTCCGATCAGCATCGGGCCTCCTGAAAGGACCAAAGTGGGTAAGTTTACCGAAGCGGCGCCCATTACCAGGGAGGGTGTGGTTTTATCGCAGCCACACATGAGGATGACGCCATCCATTGGATTGGCGCGGATGCTTTCTTCCACATCCATGGAAGCGAGATTACGGAAAAGCATCGCTGTAGGTTTGATCGAGCATTCACCGAGTGACATCACGGGGAATTCTAGGGGAAATCCACCTGCTTCCCAAATGCCCCGCTTAAGTGCTTCTGCCAAATCCTTAAAGTGGGCATTACATGGAGTCAGCTCTGACCAGGTATTGCAGATGCCAATTACGGGCTTTTCGCCATTAAAAAGGTGGTGTGGAAGTCCCTGGTTTTTCATCCAGGATCGGTAAATGATACCGTCTTTTCCGGTGCGGCCGTACCATTCTTGGCTACGGAGTTTTTTCTTGGTCATAGGTTAAATCGGGATGAGCAAATTTGGCCAAGAAGATACCAAAAAAATGGAGAAAAGGGCAAAAGGCAAGAGCTAATTGCGAAAAGTAGTTAACCTGAAGAAGGTTCTAAAAAGGGTTTGATCTCCTTATTCTATTTGATCCAGAGTCGAATACAATGCCTGAATATTGATGGTAAAGTCAGTCATGATCGTATCCTGATAGTCGCCTTTATTTAAAGTATAATAATACTCAAGCTCCAGCGCCGAGGCCAAATTGAAATAACACTGGTTTTCGGAATCTCCAATGTTTCTAATTTCCAGTACTTTGGCGCCTTTTGGCAAAAAGAGCATATTGGTCAGAGCAGCACCGTGCAGGCATACCAGAAGTTTGGTCTGAGCCATTAACTCGATTTGCTGTTTGACGCTAAGCTGTTCGGCACAGACTATATCAAAGCCCCTTTTTCGCAGGATCAGTTCCACTTCGAGTTCGTTGTGTGCTTTGCGTTTGGAAGCTAGTTTCCGGCTGATATAGACTTTCTTCCAAGGAGATTTTTTTGGAATGGAGGCGAGTTTTTCCCGTGTTTTTTGGGCTAAAGCAGGGATGAAGTTTGGAAACTCGGCAGTTCTGGCGGTCAGGATCAGTGTGTCGACTTTCAGGTTTTCCCGGGATTTAAAAAATTCAACCTTGGTATTCAGCAGCTCTAATGTTTGCGTAACGTAATCCAAGCTTCGGTAGGATTCGGGAAGTATGACAGGTGAATTTGAGTCACGATCCAATCCTTCCCAAATTCTCGGAAGGCAGTCAGTCATCCAGTGAAAATAATTGGCACTCCACTCATCAATCACCCAAATTCCTTTGGGGACTTTTCTCCACGCTTTGGTACAGCATAGAGCTACCCGCTTGGCATATTGCAAAGGACCCAAGTCTGATACATGGGAATGGGAGGAATAAAATTTGAGTTCTCCGGGAGAGAAAATGGTGTCTTGAAGTATCCAGACATGCTTCAGGTGAACAGGAAAGAGCCGCTCAAAGGTCACAGTAAGCGATGGCTCGAAGAGTTCGTAATCCTTCGGGTCAAGATTTACTGGTAACGTTCGATCAATGGTGACTTCCTGACGCAAATCTTCAATGGGTTAATGAAAAAAGGAAGGGGAGGTGTACTCTCCCCGATGATTAAGGAATTCTCTCAATTTTTGCGCCAAGCGCATTGAGCCGCTCATCAATATTCTGATAACCCCGGTCGATTTGTTCTATATTGTCAATGACCGAAGTGCCTGTAGCTGACATAGCTGCGATCAAAAGTGCTACCCCGGCTCGGATATCCGGTGAGGTCATCCGAATGCCACGTAGCGGATATTTCCTATCCAGCCCAATCACAGTCGCACGATGGGGATCACAGAGAATAATCTGTGCGCCCATGTCGATCAGTTTGTCTACGAAAAACAAGCGTGATTCAAACATTTTCTGGTGAACCAATACGGTTCCTTTTGCCTGCGTCGCAGTCACCAAAATAATTGAAAGCAAATCCGGTGTAAAGCCTGGCCAAATCTGGTCAGCTACGGTCAGGATCGAACCGTCGATGAAGGTTTCGATCTCATAATGTTTCTGCGCAGGGATGAATATGTCATCTCCTCGAAACTCCAAATGAATGCCCATTCGCTTGAATGTCTCTGGAATGATCCCCAAGCGGTGAATTTGACAATCTTTGATCGTGATTTCAGATTGGGTCATGGCTGCCATTCCGATAAACGAACCAATCTCGATCATGTCAGGAAGCATGGTATGGTCGGTTCCGCCGAGAGCCTTTACTCCTTCGATATGCAGCAGATTTGACCCTACACCTGTGATTTTGGCGCCCATACGGTTGAGCATGTCGCAGAGTTGCTGAAGGTATGGCTCACAAGCAGCATTGTAGATGGTGGTTTTGCCTTCGGCTAAAGCTGCCGCCATCACGATGTTTGCAGTACCTGTCACCGAAGCCTCATCCAGAAGCATGTATGTGCCTTTCAGTTTTTTTCCATCAATATGGAAAATCTCATTTTTCGAATCGTAGTGGAATTCTGCGCCCAGTTTTTGAAAGCCAAAAAAATGGGTGTCCATTCTTCGACGTCCGATTTTATCCCCTCCGGGTTTGGAGAGTTTTCCTTTTCCGAATCTTCCCAAAAGTGGCCCCAGAATCATGACCGATCCTCGAAGTGCCGAGGCTTTGGATAGAAAATCTTCGGTCTCCAAATAGTCAAGATTCACGGCATCCGCCTGAAATGAATAGGATTCTGGCCCTAGTTTTTGGACTTTCACGCCCATATCCGCGAGCAGCTCGATGAGTTTATTGACGTCTCGGATATTTGGGATCTTGTTGATGGTGACTTTATCGGGAGTCAGAAGTACGGCGCAAAGAATCTGAAGCGCCTCGTTTTTTGCTCCTTGAGGAATGATTTCACCTTTCAGTTTGGTGCCACCGGTTACTCGAAATGATGCCATTAATTTCTACGCTTTTTATTGTTGTGGCCGTTGTTTCTCGATTTCTTGGGATGATTAAACTTCTTCTTTTGAGGTTCTGCCTCGATGTGCTGGATTTTGAAGTCTCGTCGGGTGTTGGATTCGAAAAGTGCATTTTCACGTACTTTCTCTAAGTCAATATGAAGCTTCCCTTTCGAGAGTGTTTTGATATCGTCCAGAATGATGCCGTCATCAAAATTGTCTCTGTTCCAGGTGGAGTGAAATGAGCGCATCAACTGACCGATGTAAATGACAGCAGATTCCTGATCCTCGTCGTTCTCGATTTCAATGGCTTGTTCGATGAGTTTTTCAATGTTTCGCCCGTAGTGCTTGAATTTGATCTCGCCCTTTGGATAGCCTATGGGTTGGGGTTTTTTGCCGAGCAGTTCCTTTTCAGGCATAGGGAATGGTCCGTCTACATCCAGCTTGAAGTCAGACATGATGTAGATGTCATCCCAGAGCTTCTGGTCATTCTCCTGTCTCCAGGTAGGATTGAGCTGTTTGATGATTTCAATGACGGTGTAGGCACTTTGGGTGCGCTTTTCACGGTCTTCTATCGCGGTGACATGATCTACCAGGCGTTGAATGTTTTTGCCGTATTCTTTCAAAATAAGATGTTGTTTTTCAGGTTCGGTGTGCTCCATATTGCTTCCCGTTTTTGCCATACAAAAGGTAACAAAAAATCACCAAAGGACAGGGAAGCAGGTGATTAGTCTATGATTCTGAGCTTGGCAAAGCTAAGCAATAATGTTTTCTCCCCAAAATGCTCAAATTGAATGGTTGCCTTTTTGTTAAGGCCTTCAGTTTCAATTTTTTGAACTTTGCCAAAACCAAATTTTGGGTGCTCTACCAGCTGCTCAGGTTTCAAGCCATTGGTGTTGGAGGGCTTGAAATCTGGAGAAGGCGTATGGATTTTCAGCTGGGATGGTGCACGGGATTCGGGTTGTTTTTTGATACCAATAAATCCACCGGTCCCCGGCAATCCTTCTTTCCGCAATGCTCTAGGCATATCCTTGGATGACATCCGCTTGTTGACTTTGATCATCCTTGGATCTACTTCTTCCAAGAATCGGCTAGGTTCACAATTGAGCAATCGTCCAAATCTGTAACGTGACAGCGCATAGGTTAAGTATAATTTATCCATGGCCCGGGTAGTAGCCACGTAGAACAGCCGCCGCTCCTCCTCCAGATCTTCACGACTCTGCATCATCATCTGGGAAGGGAAGAGATCCTCTTCCATACCCACTACAAAGACCTGCTTAAACTCGAGACCCTTGCTGGAGTGGATCGTCATCAGCGTGATGGCATCGGTTTTATCCTTGTCCTGATCATTGTCCGTGAGCAGCGCGATCTCCTGCAGAAATGAACCGAGGCTTTTGTCCTCATTCTCGGGATTGTCCACGTATTCTTTGATCGCATTGAGCAATTCCTGAACGTTTTCATAGCGGTTGAGCCCTTCGATGGTTTTGTCTTCGTAGAGCTCACGCAGCAGGCCGCTTTGCTTTGCAATGGTACTCGCTGCCTCAAAGGCGTCTTTTCGCTCAACTTCGATCTGGAAAGCTTTGATCATGGTGGCAAAATCATCCACAGAACTTCCAGCCCTGCCGGGTAAGAAACTGTGGGCATTTTTGACTACTTCCCAGAGGGGAATGTCATGGTCGTATGCCGAAACGAGAATCTTTTCCACGGAGGTATCGCCGATTCCACGCTTGGGATAGTTGATGATCCGCTTGAAGGCTTCCTCGTCCACAGGATTCACTGTGAAGCGCATGTACGCCATCAGATCCTTGATTTCCTTTCGCTGGTAAAAAGACAATCCACCCACGATCTTGTAGGTCAGATTCATTTTGCGCAGGGCTTCTTCCATCGATCTGGACTGCGAGTTGGTTCGATAGAGTATTGCAAAGTCGCTGTTGTTGAGCTTCTTATTGTTTTTTTCCTCAAAAATCGTGTTGGCGACGATTCGTCCCTCTTCTCCGTCAGAAGTAGCTTTGATCAATTCGATCAATTCTCCCTCGGGATTGGAGGTCCAGACCAGCTTTTTGAGCTGGGCTTTGTTCTTGTCTATGATGGAGTTTGCTGCCTCGACGATAACCTTGGTAGACCGGTAGTTTTGCTCCAGTTTGACGACAAACAGATCTGGGTAGTCTTTTTCGAAGTTCAGGATATTTTGGATATCCGCTCCGCGAAAAGCATAGATACTCTGGGCGTCATCACCTACCACGCAGATGTTTTGATGGACTGCTGCCAGCTTTTTGGTAATGAGATATTGAGAAATGTTGGTATCCTGAAACTCGTCCACCATTACGTATTTGAAGCGTTGCTGGTATTTGTTCAGCACGTCCAGATGATCTCGGAAAAGCACATTGGTATTGAAGAGCAGATCATCAAAATCCATTGCGCCAGCTTTGAAGAGTCGTTCCTGATAGCGCTGATACAATTCGCCCATTCGGGGCTTCATCGCTGCCTCATCGTCAGCTTTGACATAGGGGTCGTTTTGGTAGGCTTGCCAGGAAATGAGTCGGTTCTTAGCTCC
The DNA here is from genome assembly GCF_003259255.1 of Algoriphagus litoralis. GTDB lineage: Bacteria > Bacteroidota > Bacteroidia > Cytophagales > Cyclobacteriaceae > Algoriphagus > Algoriphagus litoralis. The sequence goes on along the minus strand of NZ_QGOL01000008.1, from coordinate 129,583 downwards.
TGAGATTCGAGATAAAACTACACTTGGTTTGTACACTTTGTCATCGAGTCGCATTTCCTTGACGAGGGTGCGGATGAGGGATTTGGAATCGTCTGTATCGTAAATGGTAAAGTTGGAGGGATAACCGATTTTTCCGGATTCGACCCGGAGGATTTTTGCAAAAATGGAGTGAAAAGTCCCCATCCAGGTATTTCTGGCCTCTAATCCTACCAGTGTCTCAATGCGGTGCTTCATCTCAGCAGCGGCCTTGTTGGTAAAGGTCAGGGAGAGAATATTGAATGGGTCAATCCCTTTGGCATAGATCAGGTGAGCGATGCGGTAGGTGAGTACCCGGGTTTTGCCCGAACCTGCACCCGCAATGATCATCACCGGACCGTCGGTATGCTGTACTGCCTGTAACTGTGGGGGATTGAGTTCCTTTAGGTAATCCATTTTTTAGTATCTAGTGGCTAGATTTTAGAATCAAGAGGTATGATCCAAGTCTAGTGTTTTCTTTAAAGTTCGATTTACGAAATTCGAATTACGAGGGTATCGGTAGTGTTGATATAAAGCATAAATCAGGCTTTTGCTATTTTTCACCTCCGAATATCCAAGCCTCCAAACTTCCTAACCCTTACACCTTCCACCGCTTGTGGCTCCACAAATAAAGATCCGGTTGGTTTTTGATGTTTTCTTCTAGCCTGCGGCAAAATTCGTCTGTGATGCTGTGAGCTTGTTGTGAATCGTAAGGAGGCTCAGCGACTTTCGTAAATTCAAAACGGTAATGACCCCGTTTCAATTTGGTCATTTTGCCAAAAAAAACCGGTAATTCCATCTTTTTAGCCATAAATTCTCCTCCTTCGAAGAAAAAGGCCGGCCTATTGAGGAAGTCACGTTGGTAGCGCTTTTCAGAACTTGGAGGACGCTGATCGGCTGCCAAATGGACGATTCTAGGCTGGCTTCTCATGGTAATCATACTTTTACGAAACTCACGCTTCTCGGTCATCACTCCTCCAAAATGGGTCCGAATGGCAAGCATCAATTTATTGAAAAATGAATTGTTGAGCTTCAAATAGACAGTTTCGGCGGTCACTTGGGTATTGGACGCGACACCTAATATGGCCATTTCCCAGTTGAAGACATGTCCAGCCATCATCAGTGCACTTTTTCCTTTTTGAACTTCCCAATCGATGATTTCCTGATTGACCACTTCGAATCGCTGACGGAGCTCCTTTTCGGAAATGGTCAACATTTTGATCGTTTCGGCGAAGAAGGCATCCGTAAAATTCCGGTAGAATTTGTTTCTGATTTTCTTTCGTTCATCTTCAGATTTCTCTGGAAAGGCAAATTTTAGGTTTTCGTCGATTACTTTTTTGCGGTAGCTGATCACAAATCGGGCGATCAGGTAGATCAAATCCGAAAAAAGGTACAATACAGAAAGGGGCAAATAGGACAGCAGCCTAAAGAAAAACATAACAATCGCCGGTTGATGGGGAAGTTTTGCTCCATGTCAGGAGCTAATTCAGCAACAAAATAAATTAATTCGCCCGACTTTCGGTTTAATTTCTGGTTATAAATTGGGCATTCATTACTTTTGAACCTTATGTCTGAAGTACAGCGCAGAAAATATTCTCAGGAAGAGAAAACGGCCATCTTCGATGGGGAATTTATGCCTCACATAGATTCCATGTACAATTTTGCTTTTCGACTCACCTTTGACGAGGACGATGCCAAAGATCTCGTGCAGGATACCTACATGAAAGCTTTTCGGTTTATCAATTCTTTTGAGCAGGGGACGAATGCCAAAGCCTGGCTTTTCAGGATTCTGAAAAACAGCTTTATCAACGAGTATCGGAAGAAAAGCAAGCAGCCTACGAAGGTAGATTATCAGGAGGTTGAAACTTTCTACAACTCGGATGATGTTGACTACCAAAGTACTTCCGATCTCCGGGCAGAATCGGTCAAGGATATGCTCGGAGATGAGATTTCCAATGCGCTCAATGCATTGGCAGTCGACTTCCGAACGGTGATTATCCTGGCGGATCTGGAGGGCTTCACCTACGAAGAAATGGCAAAGATTCTCGATATACCTATCGGGACGGTAAGATCCAGGCTGCATCGCGCCCGGAATCTTTTGAAGGAACAGTTGAAAGGATATGCCCAGTCAATGGGATACAATACGGAAGAAGGAGAGGAAGATTAAACGATTACTCATGGAAATAAACGATCAAGCATCCGGGGAGCGAAAGCTAGAATGTAGCGATGTGAGCAAATGCTTTCAATTGTTGGAGAGCATACTGGATGGAGAAATGGGCGAAACCGGAAAGGAACTGATGAAGGAAAAGTTGGCAAAATGCCAGCCCTGCTTTGAGCACTTTCATCTGGAGCAGGCCATCCGTGAAATGCTCAAGACCAAATGCACCAAACAACCCGTACCGACCGAACTGGCCAATTCGATCCGCCAGATGATTCAGGAAAGCAAATGAGAAAAACCCAAGGCAAGGCTATAATTTTCTCAGCCCCATCTGGATCGGGAAAGACCTCATTGGTGAAGCACCTGATTCAGCATGTTCCGAATCTCGGTTTTTCGATCTCGGCCTGTACCCGGGACAAAAGAGGTCGGCATGAAGTACACGGTAGAGATTATTACTTTTTAAGCATTGATGAATTCAAGAAAAAGATTGACGAAGATGCCTTTGTGGAGTGGGAAGAAGTCTACGAAGGGAATTTTTACGGTACCCTCAAAGAAGAAGTCCAGCGCATCTGGGACAATGGGAAGGCGGTCATTTTTGATGTAGATGTAAAAGGTGGGCTGGCGCTCAAAAAATACTTTGGACCGCAAGCCCTAGCGATCTTTGTCAAAGTCCCATCTCTTGATGTATTGAAAACCCGGCTGAACGACAGAGGAACCGAATCTGAGGAGTCACTTTCCCGAAGACTCTACAAGGCTGAGTTTGAGGCAAAGTTTGAGCCGCAATTTGATGTCAGTATTCTCAACGATGACTTTGATCGATCCTCCAAAGAGGCAGTCACATTGGTGTCGGAGTTTTTAGCAAATTAAAAATGAAGATTGGGCTGTACTTTGGAAGCTTCAATCCGATACACATCGGACACCTGATTATCGCCAATGTACTATACGATCGAACCGACTTAGATGAGGTTTGGTTTGTGGTCAGTCCCCAAAATCCATTTAAAAAGCAGCAATCGCTGATCCATGAGTTTGACCGATTGCGAATGGTCGAGCTTGCGATAGCGGATCATTTTCACTTCCGGGCCAGCGATGTGGAATTTCGGATGCCAAAGCCGAGCTACACGATCGATACCCTCACGTATCTCAGTGACCAATACCCACAGCATCAGTTTTGCTTATTTTTAGGTTCGGATAATCTGACCCACTTCCAAAAGTGGAAAAACCATCAGGCGATTTTGGACAATTACGAGATTTTTGTATACCCACGACCGGGTGAAGCCAAGGGATTTGAACATCCCAAAATCAAAACCATCGAAGCTCCGCTTTTGGATATCTCCGCCACTTTTATTCGCAAGTCCATACAGGAAGGCCACTCGGTGAAGTACTTGCTGCCGGACAAGGTGGAGGAGTATATTTTGGATCGGAAGCTGTATCAATGAATCCTTCGCTCTCAACCTTTTTTATAATGGTCTATTACCATTTAGGAATTTGAGAAAATTAAGTTTTGGAGATCAAATCTCCTGAGCAGTTCAAGGTATTATGAGTTGAATTAATTGTGCAAAATGAAGCGCTGAATATCAGCCCTTAATTTTCTTAACGGTTAAAAAATCTGGAACAAAAAATCCCGAAACTCTCGCCTCGGGATCTCTATTGTTTCTGCCTTTTTAGCCTAAATGCGACAGCTAAATTTCTGCCTTTAGACCTCTGACTTCTTCCTTGTCTAAATTCTTGTGTCTAATATCTAGCGTCTTTCTAACATCGCCACCCGATCCGGCTTGGTAGAGATTTTCTGCCAGATTAGTTCACCGACTTGTCTTCCTTGCTTGACGCCTTCATTAATAGCCGGCATGTAGTGGATCCCCCCATAAAACCGGCTGATGGCTGCTTCTGCCGCTGCATTGGTGAAGCCTTCAAATTCTCGGACCGGAAGGCCATAGGCTACTTCGGTACTGTCAACGATATGGAGCTCATCCCCGAATAGCTGCGTCAACGAATAAGCAGCAGCGGTGGAAGCTACACTATGTCCGGACGTGTGCTCAGGAAAAGGAGGAGTCTGGAGCAAAGGAACCCAGTCTTCATCGATAAATTGATTGATGTAGGTCTCAGGACGGATCAGTTTGCTTCGGTACTTTTCGTCCCAGCAGGCAATAAATGCTTCATTGAGTGAGATTCCAGTCAATGCCAAAGCTTCCACGGTTCCTTTCCAGTCTTTGCCTGCGGCAGCAGATGCAATGGAGGCAATCCCCATCCAATGGCCGCCTGGGGTGATCTTTTTCTCTGCAAACATCACGTGTCCCTTTACATTCATTTTGTAAGGATTACAGTCCCAAAACATGGCTATTGCTGTCTCTTCGGGGCTTGCGTTTTGCTTGGCATCGTAGACTTCCTTGGCTAATCGGTAAAACTCCGAATTGGGCTCTGTGGAATAGGGAGGAGGCGGAGCAATCTTAAACTGTGCCGCCGAATCCAGTACGAAGGTCCTGATTTTGTTCCAATGCGGCTCAATCGCCTCCATGTATGCTGGAGGAGTGGGCTGCCAGGTTCCCGGCTCGTTTACCACGCTGTATTTTGGGAATGAGCGGCTTTCGTGGTAGTTGTCCTTTTTGGCATAAGCGATCACTTTGTCGCCTACTGCTTTTCCATAATTTACCGAGGCTTCAAACACGTCCTCAGGAATGCCTTTCTCTCGCAATTCTGCATAGACTGCATCCCGGTGCTCGTGCATTTTCTCCTCAGAGAAAATCAATGCTGTTCCGACATGGTAGTAAGCTGCCAAGGAGGCAAGAGGTGCATAGACATTGTCAGGTACCGGTAGCTTAATAGGTTCGGATCCGTTCAACTGACCCATTAATGGGGCGTAGTTTTTCGGGTCGCTCGCCGCAGCCACTTCATAGCCTGCCAGCGAAGTATAGGAATAAATCCGTGCGGCCACAGGAGGTGAGAAGATATCATGAATAATGACTTCTGTGATCCGGGTTTGAGCTCGATGGAAATACTGACCATCGCTGATTGCATTGCTGTAGTCTACAGGTTCTTGGCAGGCGGTAAACGCCAAGCTGATACCAAGCACAACAGAGAGTAATTTTAAAGTACGCATAACGTGGGTTTTCATTTTTAAGTTGACGATAGATTGATCCCTTGCGGGTGATTGGGTTTTATCAACTTACATGATTGTTCAAATCTAACTATAAGGCAGTCAATGCCAAATGATTTACCTCAGGTTTTTATCGTATCCAGATCAGCGGGCCATTGTTTTGAGCTCCCAGAATTGAAATTCCCTGATTTGTCATGACCGATTTCAGCTTTCTGATTTCAGCTTTCTGGCTACTGCCTTTAGGAAATAAATTCCAACCCGAATGACTCCATTGGTAGGCCTGAATTCCCAGATTCATTGATTTACCGAGATCGACCCGGAAATCGGATGAATTTCCTCCGAGGTAAACTGTTCCTTTCTCATCCACTTCTATGGCGAAAATGGGACTGAGCTGAGCCTCCGAAGGAAAAGCCTCAAATACAAACCTACCGTCGGTCTGCTGGAAATAGACGCCGGATCTGAACTCATAGGCTGGAAGTTTCCGAGCTTTGCTTATTTCTTCCTTAGGAAAAAGATCCTCCGGTTTGGCGATTTTGGCATAGTCCTGATAGGAAGCATGCAGTCGCTTAACCCCCGGAATCTGCCGAATCAAATCGTCTCTGGTGGCAAAAGGAACCAACTTTTCTCCCATGTAATGAAAAATTATAGGATCTGCCTGTCCATTTCCGTCAAAGTCATGATGATACAGCCAGACAGGTTTCTCTTCAGAAGCCTTCAGTTTGCTGTTTAGTCCCAGATTTCCGGTCAGAATATCCAAAAGCCCATCTCCATTCAAATCTGCGACATTGATGGTATTGATCCAGCCCGCGGAAAACTCCAAACCTTTAGGCTTGATTTCGGTAAGTTTCTTTTCCCCAGAATGGGCAAATACCCGGATGCCCTGCCAGTCACCACTTAAAATTAATTCCGCTCTTCCGTCTCCATTCAGATCCGCCCAAGTGGCAGAATTGATCATGCCGAGTGCCATTTTTGGCCCAAACCAAGCTTCGGTTTCGTCTTTGAACTGTCCTTTTCCCTGATTTATGAGCAAGCTGCTTTTGGGACTGGCCCCGTAGTCGCCAGTTTTGACCGAGGTGCCAACAAAAAGATCCAAGTCCCCGTCTGAATCTACATCCTGAATCGCCAGGGTAGATGTATTTTCACCAAAAGGAGGAAGAGAATTCATCGAAAACCGGAAATTGCCTGAGCCATCTCCAAAGAATATCCGGTCAAAATTGAACAGATTGCCAGATTCGTTTTCATTTCCTGCACTGCCCACATACAAGTCTAGATATCCATCTCCATTGAGGTCTGCAAACTCAGCTAGGACGTCTTCTGCTTTGGCCAACTGAGAAAACATGGGATTTGAGATTTCTTCAAAAGATCCGTCTGCTTTTTGCATGAAAAAAGCCCCAGCTTGAACTTTGGCACCTCCGACATAAAAGTCGTCCAAACCGTCTCCATTTACATCGCCTACAGCTAAAGCAGGACCCATTTTGGAAAAGCTCTTCGGAGCCAAATACTCACGCTTGATGAAATCCACCTCATCTTTTTCCACATGAGTCCAATCAATCGGAATCGAATCATCCACAGAACTATCCGCTGGATTTGATCTCTCGAAAGGCTTTCCTTGACCCTGAGAAAGAACCAAGCTTTGATTTGCTGCTGCTTTCGGGAAGATTTCTGTCTTCCCATTTGCCCAATTCACTTGAATAGAGTCAACGGAACCAGTTTTCCCCAAACCAAAAACCAAAGTAGTGGAGGGACCCGATTGGAAACCGCGGCTTGTGCTCAGCCGCTGAGACCATTTCTGATTTTCGGCGAAAAGAATCACCTGAGCTCCGATTCCGTGTTGATTTTGGCCCTCGGCTTTCAGATCAATTCGAAGGAAGTTATTTCCGGACTTTTCGCTCTGATTCTGATAGACAAATGCCTCCTGATCCAAATTGTTGATTACCAGATCCAGATCGCCGTCATTGTCCAAATCTGCAAAAAGGGAACCATTGGAATAGCTTTCCTGGCCCAAACCCAGACGCTGGGCCTCATTCCTAAAGGTCAAATCGCCTTGATTTCTCCAAGCAAAGTTGGAGATTTTCAGACTTGGTAGCATGTCGATCTGCCTTTTTCGCAGTTCTTCCATGCTGAGATTCGGATCTGCTTCCTGGCTGTATTGGATGAAATCGAGGTCATTGGGCCGCTTCACGATTCCATTGGTCACGTGAATGTCCTGTCGCCCATCATTATCCATGTCAAAGAGTAGTGGCGACCAGCTCCAATCCGATGCGTGGACACCGGCGAAAAGTGCGATTTCGGCAAAGCCTTTTCCCCCCTGATTGAGCTGCAGGTGATTGCGCACATACTGATCCTGATAGCCAAACTGCTCCTTCACCTGATAGACTTCAGCTTTGTCTTCTCCGACGGATTTCATCCAGATTTCGGGGTCTTCGGGTAGCATGTCCGTGGTGAAGATTTCTGGTAAACCGTCTCCATTCAAGTCTGCCGCATCATTTCCCATGCTGTAGCGACTGGTGCTAGAGATTGTTTCATTCAGCGCTTCGCGAAAAGTGCCGTCCTGTTGATTGAGGTAGAGGTAGTCGTTTTCTGTGAAGTCATTGGACACGTATATGTCCAGCCAACCATCCCCATTGAAGTCTTCCACACTTACACCCAGACCAAAACCCAAAATACTGGAGTAAATGCCTGAGGTTTCTGTGACGTCCTCAAAGCCCCTTTTACCTTCAGCAGCCAGATTTTTGAATAGTTTATCGCCACTTGGATCAAACTTCTCACGGGCTCCGGCTCTCGCAAAGACTTCGGGAGACTTGACATTGTGATTGAGCAGGTACATGTCCAGATCGCCGTCCCGGTCATAATCAAAAAACACAGCATGCGTGCTATATCCCTTGAAATCAAGACCATATTCAGCTGCTGCCTCCCGAAACTTCCCTTCCCCGAGGTTTAGGTAGAGTTTATTTTTTCCGTCGATTCTAGGCAGATTTCCCACCTGACAGACATAAAGGTCAAGCAATCCATCCCCATTTACATCGGCCATGGTGACACCGGTGGACCATCCACCATCTCCGCTGACATCAGCAGATTCGGTAATATCCTCAAATTTGAAATTCCCCTTGTTGAGATAGAGCTTGTTGGGAACTTGGTTGCCGGTGAAATAGAGGTCAACCAGTCCATCTCCATCAATATCGCCTGCTGCTACTCCGCCGCCGTTGTAGAAATAGAGGTATTCGATGATGTTGTTTTCGGGAGTAGAGGTAAGCTGATTTTGAAAAGTAATTCCAGTTTGCTCGGGAGAAAGCAACCTGAAGAGGGTAGGACCTTCTGTGGTTTTTTCTTTGACACAGGAAAAAAGCAATAGCCCGAGCCCAAAGGCAACCGTGTATTTCGATCTTAATCCCCTCATCAGAACTTCCAGATTTCAGCTGCTGCGCTGTTTTTCACGACCAAAATCTGATTTCCTTCCAATAGGGAGAAGGCACGAACATCCCCTTCAAGCCTCAATCCATTCTGATAGTTTGGACTGTATAAGAAGGTTCCGTCTCCTTTTCCGATCAATACATCACCGAAACTTGCATCAAATTTGCCGATTTCAGGTTTGATCTGGGATAGATTACCTCCCAAAATAAGATCAAGGATTCCATCCTGATTGAGGTCAAGTACCTGAATAGCAAAAGTCCAAGAGCGCTGTGCGAATCTTGGGAAAGGTTTCCAGTCGAAATTGCCGCCTCCGAGATTCAGTAAAACACCCGATTCGAAGTTGTTCACTTCCTGAAGGATAGACTTGTCTATAATTTCTTTGGGGAAAATGTCAGTCAGACCCTTATTGTTATAGTCGGTGTATCGGATATACTTTTTCTTAATGATAGGCACCTGCCTTTCGAGCTCATGTTTTAGCGTGTAAGGAATCTGAATGTCATTTACTTTTTGGGTGAAAAGATGCTCGATTGATCCATTTTGATCAAAATCATTCAAAAACAAACTCACTGGAGAAGTTGAAGAAGCCTTAAATCGAGAATTTAGTCCATGATTACCCAATACAATATCTGGCAATCCATTTGCGTCAAAGTCTGCGATTTCCACAGTCCGATACCAGCCTTTCAGGTTGGCTAGGTTTGGCATCGCTACTTTTTCCAGAGTTCCACCTTCATTTTTGAAAAGTGTGGGAGCCATCCATTCGCCAACCAGGACAAGGTCATTTTTCCCATCCCCATCGTAATCTACCAGCTTAGAATCTGTCACCATTCCCAGATCCTTCAGGGCTGGGGCGATCGCAGCCGATTGCTCGGAGAAGTTACCCTTGCCATCGTTGATCCAGAGATGACTGCTGGCGGGAGCTCCATAGGTGAAGGGGACAAGCCTACCACCGACAAATAGATCCATGGCTCCATCTTCATTGATATCGATTAAGCTGACTGTGCTACTAGACCCAAATACCGAAGAAAACCCGGCTTTTTGATGCTTGCTGAAGTTTCCCTTCCCATCATTGAGGTACAGTCTATCTGCTAAATCAGGGGATCCGAAGCCTGATTCATTACCGCCTGAAGCAACAAACAAGTCCAAATCACCATCCCCATCTGCATCAAAGAATACTGCATCAGTATCTTCAGATAAGGCATCCTCAAGGAATGTTTCCTGCGGACTTTCTTTGAATTTGCCCGATGGATCAGCCAAATAGAGTTTAGCCGGGTATGTTTTGGCTCCGCCAAAGAAAAGATCGTCCAATCCATCGCCATTCACATCAGCCTTGGCAAATGCCGGCCCCTCCGTAGAAAACATGAAGTAAGTCAATCGGTCGCGGTCAAAATCCACAAAGGCATTTTCTTGATGGACAAATTCCAAATTGGAGTTTTCAGCTTTTGAGAATTGTGGAGTCATTTTGGCCTCAAAGAATGATTCCCCTTCAAGGAGATCACTTGCTTCCTCCCATTTAACTTCTAAGAGTTGATCAGCGTTTTGATCGGTCAGTTCAGATATTTTTCCATCAGGCCAGAGAATTTGGACTTTGTGCACCTGCAGGATCGATCCTAAGCCAAGCGTGATCTTGGGGTCTACAGAAGATTGGAATCCCCTGTTTGGCATCTGCTCTGCATAGAAGATTTTGTCCCCTGCGGTGACCCGGATTTGGGTACCGATACCCTGGGTATTTTGTCCTTTTCCGATGAGTTTGATTTGGAGGGAATGGTTTTCGGGATGGAGCGTTTTGCCCTGATTTTTAAAGATCTGAGCTGGCTTGTTCACATTGTTGACCACCAAATCCAATGTACCGTCATTGTCCAGATCGCCATAGGCTGCTCCATTGGAATGAATCGCCTGACCCAATCCCCAAGCATCTGCCTGGTTTTCAAATTTCAATTCACCCAAGTTATGAAAGGCATAATTCGGAATCGGATTGACGGGAATCGGATCGATCAGCGCTTTGTAATTGACGCCTTCCTGAGAGATGATTTGGCTTTTGGTCTGCTCGTCATCGATAAAATTCAGGTAATCCAAGTCTGTAATGTCCTGATAGATACCATTGGCGACAAAAATGTCCCGTAGTCCATCATTGTCCATGTCAAACATCAGCGCTCCCCAGCTCCAGTCTGTCGCCTCTACATTGGATAATCGACCCATCTCGCTGAAGGTCCCATCACCATTGTTTACATGGAGCATATTCCGGGAAAACTGATAGTGATAGCCATGCGTCTTGTTGAACTGGAATTTGTCCCAATTCTCGAAAGTAGTCACCTGCTTCAGCCGGACTTGGGGTTCGGGAAGCATGTCTGTCACAAATATGTCCAGCAGGCCATCTCCGTTGATATCAGCGATATCCGCTCCCATGGAAGCGGCACTGATTGATCGCATGGAGGTTTCCAGCGCTTCCGTGAAGGTTCCGTCCTGGTTGTTGATATAGAGGTAATCTTTTTCGAAGAAGTCATTCGAGATGAAGATATCCGGCCAAGTGTCTTGATTGACATCGCCGATGGTGATCCCCAGTCCAAAACCGATGATCGAGCCATAGATTCCAGCTTCCTCGGAAACATCAATGAATTTTCCGCCTTCGTTTTTGAAGAGCTTGTCACCTCCGACTGGATCTCGGTTTGGGCGCTCATTCTGCATTTTATTGAAGCTACCGATCGCTTGGTAGGAGTTGTTGAGCAGGTAAACGTCCAAGTCACCGTCTTTGTCATAGTCAAAGAAAACTGCATGGGTGGAAAAACCCTGGTCGGCGAGGCCGTAGCTTTCAGCCTCTTCGGTGAAAGTTCCGTCACCCTGATTGATGAAAAGCTCGTTTTGCTTGTTGTCTCCCGAGATATCCCCGGAATTGCAGACGTAGATATCCAAAAATCCGTCCCCGTTCACATCAGCCATTGCTACACCCGTACTCCAGGCACGCGTACCTGCTACCCCTGCGGTTTCGGTGATATCTTCAAATGAGAAGTTTCCTTTATTCCGATAAAGTTTGTTTGGACCCAGATTGGCGGTAAAATAGAGGTCTACCCAACCGTCATTGTCGATGTCACCGATCGCGACACCCCCACCATTGTAATAATTTCGGTAGGTGAAGACATTGAATTCTTCATCGAAGTTTAAATCATTTCTAAAGTCAACTCCGGAAGTATCTGCTGCTACTTCCTGATAAAGTGTAAGGGTTTTGACCTTTTGATCCTGACAGGAATAAAGTGAAATCAGAAGAAAAAGGCTAAGGATCTGAATTCTCATGAATTGGTGTTTTCTTTTAATTTTTTCTCCACGGGAAGGTCAGAGATCTCCACACGTACTGTTGAAATGTGCTTTTTGAAAATACGGATCCGACGATTCCCGTCCATTTTCACAAATGCGAGCTGTGATTTGTCTTCGTTGCTGACCTCAATGAATCCGGTACCATACCACTCTTCCATTAGCTTGAGTACATCATCCCGCAATTTCTCAGCGGACAACTCTTCATTCCATGGAGCCCAACCTTCATAGGTGAATTCGACTGGCATGAGGTAGATTTTATCCTGTTCAAATTTTGGGTAAAAACGCATTCTAGCCGGATTTCCAGAAGGCATTTCGGCTTTGTATTCTACTGAAAGCTCTGTAGGGCCATTGGACAATTTCCCCTGCTTATTCAGCTCCCAGCAGGTTTCGAAGAAAGCCCTGCGATCCATTCCCAATTCCAGTCCAAAAAACAACTCATTGACTTGCTTTCCGGAGTTGAGTTCCTTTTGCTCCAGCTGCTCGTACTCAGATTGACAGGAGAAAAAGAGCAGAATCAGGACTATACTAGTGACGGATTTCAAATACCAGTGGCGTATCATTATTTCTTAGGACTACTAAATTTGGTTTGTTTTCAAGATTGATTTGGATCAAGTCCCGGATTTCGCCGGATACAAATAATCCACTTTCCTCGGGCAGAAGTGCCTTCCATTGATTTTTGCCAGTTGGCTTCAGAACCCAGGCGTAGCTTCCCATTTGGCTACCGAGTTCGGGTTTGATGCGGCTTTGATTTCCTCCAAACACCAAATAGGATTCTCCGGATCCTGTCTCAACGGAAGTAATCGAATAGACTGGAGCGGATTGGACATCAAAGGGAAGGGGAGTCGATTGAAACTTCCCCTGACCATCATTTATCCAAAGGCTAGTTTCCAGAATCTCAGCCTGCAAAGTTAAGGAATTCGCCCAAATTGCTTCAGGGAAAAGCTCTTCCAAGGATTTGTTTTGGTAGGATTCGTAGGTGAGGAGTTGCTTGCGGAGTATCGGAATCTGCCTGATTAAGGCAGGTTTCAGTACCCATGGAATGGTTCTTTGATTTTCATAACTGGACAGGATGTGATCCAGTGATCCATTTTGGTCGAAGTCATTGATGATCATCCTGAGTTCGGAGCTAGGATTCGTCCGCAGCCTGGAGTTGAGTCCGTGATTTCCCGCCAAAAGATCAGGGTTTCCATCCCCGTTTACGTCTTTGACCAAAAGGGTGTTCCATAGCCCCCGAGTCTTTTCCAAGCCAAATTCAGCTGTCCGTTCAGCTAATTTTCCATGGGAGATGGAAAAAATTCGAATCGGCAGCCATTCCCCGGTGATGATCAGTTCGGTGATTCCATCTCCATCTAAATCAGACAAAGCGCCAGAAGTGAGCATGCCAATTTTCGCTAGCTCAGCATCGAGTTTTGGGGTGATTTCGGAGAAGTTTCCCTTGCCGTCGTTTTCCCAGATCTGGAGTCCACAGGGGATTCCGTAGCCAAAAGGTATGGCACGATTGCCCGTGATCAGGTCCAAATCCCGGTCTCCATCGATATCATGCGAAAGGATAAACGAAGTCGAAGTAGGAGGGAAGGTTTGAGGTGATTTTTGGAAGAATCCAGTGCCATCATTCAAGTACAGTCTATCCGAATAAGTGCCGGAGTTGTCACCAAACTCAATGCTCCCGCTGCCTACAATCAAATCCATCTGTCCATCTCCGTTGGCATCAAAGAAATGTGCCACTACATCCTCAGAAATAGCGTCTTGCTCGAAGAGAGTGGATTGTTGCGATAAGAATTCTCCGGATGCTTGCTGGATCAAAAGTCCGGAGCTTTGACCTTTTCCACCCGGAATGAAAAGATCAGGCAATCCGTCGCCATTTACATCGGCTTTGGCGGCTTTGGGGCCTTCGTTACTGATCATCCAGAATCGGAGCCGGTCTCGGTCAAAGTCTACAAAATCACTTTCTAGGTGACGAAAAGGAAGACTAAGATCCTTTTGTACGAGAAGTGGAATTCCCGGAATTTGAATGGGAGTTTGGGTTAAGCTGACCTGTTCTGGAACAAGTTTGAGCGCCTGATTGCTTGACACCTCATGGATAAGGGTGGATTTGCCATCCGGCCAGAGGATCCGAAGGGAGTCGAGTTTTTCAAGTTTTCCCAGCCCAAAGTGAATACGGGGATCTACCGAGGACATGTATCCTTTGACCGGTTGGTATTCCTGATAGAATGTTTGATTGCCTGCAAAAGCAGTGACTTTGGCTCCAAAAGCTCTGCCTAAGTCCAGACTGAGGTAATTTCCCTTTTGAGTATCTGAGCTGGTATTTTGGTAAATGAAAGTGCGTTCATTCAGGTTGTTGACGACCAAATCCAGATCACCGTCGTTGTCCAGATCTGCATAAGCCGAACCTGTACTAAAGGTAAGCTGATCCATGCCCTGACTTGTAGCTTCGTTTGCAAAGCTCCAGTTTCCAAGGTTTTTGAATAGAAAATTCATCTGGGGATTGGATGGAAAAGCATCGATCATCTTGGTCAAAAGCACCGAATCTGCCCGATAGCGGTTGACTTTGTCCTGGTTGTTGACATAGAAGTCCACAAAATCAAAATCGGTCAGGTCCTTTACTATTCCATTGGCGACAAAGATGTCTTTCATTCCGTCGTTGTCCATGTCAAAGATCAATGCGCCCCAACTCCAGTCAGTGGCATGTACGCCTGCCATTCGGCTGACTTCGGAAAATATTGGAATTTTGCTCCCCGGTCTGAAGCCCAAGTTTCGCTGGAGAGTATTTCTGGTAAATTGATAATGGTATCCGGCTTTGACACTGGATTGATACTTGTCCCATTCTTCAAATGGGGTTTTGGTTTTGACTCGTGAAAGCTCATTTGGGAGCATCTCGGTCACAAAAATATCCGGACGGGCATCATTGTCCAGATCCGCAATGTCTGCCCCCATACTTCCCATGCTGATTTCGGGAAGGATCTCAGGAAGAACCTCGGAAAAAGTACCGTCTTGGTTGTTGAGATAGAGATAGTCTCGCTCGAAGAAGTCATTGGAGACGTACAGGTCGGGCCAATTGTCATCATTCAGGTCAGCGACTGTGACCCCTAATCCATACCCAATCACACTGCCGTAGATTCCTGCCTGTTCTGATACGTCGGAAAATGAGGCTCCGTCATTTCTGAAAAGCTTATTTCCTCCATCGGGATCTCGGATTTCCCGCTGCCCTTCCCGTAGATCATAGACCCCTACAGATCGGCCTGAGTTACTGAGTAGGTACATGTCCAGGTCCCCGTCTTTGTCATAATCAAAGAATACAGCGTGCTGACTGAGACCTTCTGCTGCGATTCCGTAAGCTTTGGATTTTTCAGAAAAAGTAAGGTCTCCGTTGTTGATGAAAAGTTCATTGTGTCGCTTCTCTCCGCCCGGAGGACCGGATTTGCATACGTAGATATCGAGTAAGCCATCGCCATTCACATCAGCCATGCTTACTCCAGTAGACCAATATCCACCGGAATTTAAGCCGGCTGCATCGGTAATGTCTTTGAAATTCAGATTTCCTTGGTTGAGGTATAGTCTGTTTGAAGTTTGATTTCCAGCTAAAAAAATATCTGGTAGGCCGTCATTATTCACGTCTCCTATGGCAACTCCTGCGCCGTTGTAAAAATTCCGAAAGGTATAGGGGTTTACCTTTTCGGTATAGCTGAGGTCATTTCTAAAGCTGATTCCGGATATTTCCTCAGGAACAAGATTGAAAACGGGTTCAGGGATTTGTTTTTCCTGCTGACAGGAAAAAAAGGAAAGAAACAGGAGGAATAGAATGTTTCTTTGCTTCATGGTCTTGGGTAAAAAAAAGGAAGTGTACCGAGGCACACTTCCTTTAAAGTTAACTCAGATTTGATTAATAACCCGGGTTTTGTACCAAACTTGGGTTTGCGTTGATCGCTTGCTGTGGAATAGGGAACAGGGCTCTGAATGGCTCAGATTGTCCTTTTTCCCACCATGGCTGGTTCCACTTCCCGAAGCGGATCATATCAGTTCTTCTGCTTGCTTCAGCAAACATTTCGAACCCTCTTTCTTCGAAGATGATATCCAAAGTAAGGGAAGTGTAGGCAGGCATACCTGCTCTGGTTCTAATCTGGTTGATAGCAGCCAAAGCTTCTGCATTTTTTCCTTGACGGAAAGCAGCCTCAGCTTTGATCAGAATGATATCACCAAGACGAATCAATGGATAATCATTGTTCAAGCTAGACGCAGCACCAGAAGCGAATTCAAATTTACCCACTCTAACTCCCGCCTGTCTTAATGCATTAGGAGCAAGCATGTTGATTTCTGGTGTGAACGTCAAAGGTTGACCATCCGGATCACCTGCTTCAGCAGAGATATCGTTCAGTCTGCTTCCGTCAGAAGCGAATTGAGGACCTACTAGGAATGAGTTCTTGCGGACGTCAGCGTCATCAAAGTTGTTGTAGAACTCTTCCAAAGAGGCATAGCCATTCCAAGGTTGCTCCTGCAAGTTGTAAGTGTTCTGGCTCAAATAATGCAAAGTCATCTGAGGAAGGTTAAAGCCTCCCGCATTGTTTTGATCATAAGGAAGCGTCAGAATATTCTCAGTGGATCCGTTATTTCTTTCGGAGAAATTGGTGAAGAAATTAGAAGACAGGGAGAACACACCACTGTTGATCACTTCATTGGCAGCAGCTTCAGCTTCAGCCCACTTGGCAGTGCCAGTGTAGATTTCAGCATTCAAATACAACTTAGCCAACATTGCCTGAGCAGAATAATAGTTGACAGTAGTTTTGGTATTTGATTTTGGCAAAAGGTCAATGTTTTCTTTGATTGAGCTTTCGATGAATGCAAATACTTCAGCACGGGAGTTGTTTGTTGGGTTACCACCTGTAGAAGTTTCTTCGATGATAGGCACGTTACCGAACGAATCAATCAACCAGAGGTAAACTAGAGCTCTCAATACTTTAAGCTCTGCATTCAAGGCCTCAACATCCGGATATTGAATCAACAAGTTGTTGATTTCACCGATTGCGGTGTAGCAATAGTTCCAAGAGTTGTTGAAGGCTTCATCAGATGGCTGCCAAGTATGTCTGTGCATTCTTAGCCAAAGTCCACCATCTTCCCAGTCAGCTCCTTTTTGAGGAATGGCCATTTCGTCAGAAGATATTTCATAGATGGACCAGATGCTATTGTGACCTCCCCAAGAACCTACGATTCTTGAATAAGCGGAAGCTTTGAGGACATTAATCAAATTCGGATTGTTGCTGTTTGCAATATCATCCGCAGTCACACCATCCAACACCTCTTGCTCAAGCTCCTGACATGCGCCCAAGGCATAAACCAATGGGAGCATCAAACAGATTTTACTTATAGATTTTAACATATCTGTAGAATTTGATTGGTTATTTAAAGTTAACTGTTACACCCAATGTGAATGAACGAGTCTGGAAGTAGGTATTTCTACGCTCAATACCCGGAGAAAGAGCAGATGTAAATGCATCATTGTTCTCAGAGTCATTTGTTCTTACTTCCGGATCAACACCGGTGTAATTGGTAATTGTGAATAAGTTCTGTGCAGCGAAGTACACTCTCAAAGAACTCAAATTTGGAGAATTGGTTTTTACATTGTATCCAATCTCAGCGTTGTCCAAACGGATAAATGAAGCATCTTCTACTACAGAGCTATTGAATGTAGGAGTAGAGATTACCAATGGATTGGTAGGAGTCTTGTCTGTCACTACAGAGTTCCAGGTGTTGGAAGCAGGGTCAGCGTTTTCATAGAAACCTCTGTAAGAGTTGTACAGATCATGTCCCCATGCACCTCTGAGGAAGAAGTTCAAGCTCCACTGTCCATAGGAGAAGCTGTTGGTGAAGCCAAACTCACCTTTAGGGAGACCGTTACCCAATTTTTCAAATTGATTTGGATCGGTAGTAGAAAGAATATACTCTCCGTTTTCTGTCAATCCATTCAGTCTTGGTCCATAGATGTCACCCAATGTCTGACCTACTCTGTTGTAGATGATTGGGTTGTTGTTTTGTCCAGGAGAACCTGGAGTCGCAAATCGCAATTCTTCAAAACCAAGCTCCCCAGCGGATAAACTTTCGATAGTAGTCTTGTCATAGATTGTGAAGTTCAAAGTAGGAGTCCACTTTAGGGCGCCTTTTCCGATTTGATTCACACTTACCGCGAATTCAAATCCAGCTGCTCTAAGGTCTGCCAAGTTCACCCAAGTAGAACCTGCGGTGTTGAATCTTCCCGGATCGAATGGGTTAGGTGCACCAGTAGCCACCGGTACGTTGAACAATAGATCAGAGATATTTCTGGTGTAGTAATCTACACTACCTGTCACTTTGTTGTTGAACATTCCAAAGTCGATACCAAAGTTCAATTCTTCTTTAGTTTCCCATTTTAAGTCTTGGTTTGGATTTGAAAATTGGTTGATCCCCACGAAAATATCGTTTTGTGTCAATGGATCGCCATCCAAGTCGATTCTGTTACCGTTGCCAAATACACCCAAAGCCAAGGTTGGAGATGGAGGAAGGTTACCGGTGATACCGAATGAAACTCTAGGCTTGAACTGAGAGAAAACTCCCATGTCAAAAATTTGAGTGAAATCAGATCCCAAAGAGAATGCAGGGAAAACACCAGTTTGGTTGTTTGGTCCGAATCCTGAGTAAGTTTCCGCTCTTACTGAAGCAGAAAGGAAGATCATATTGTCCCAGTTGAAGTTTGCTCTTCCGAATACGGAGTTGAGTTGATCTTCATTAGCGTAAGAAGAAACTTCGGTGTTATTTCCGACTCTGATTGCTCCAGCTCCTAAGTTATTCCATCCCAAGTCAAACAGATATTGTCTAACTCTAGCATTAAATCCTTGGTTGGTAGTGAACTGAAGGCCCACACCGCCTAGGAGTGTCATGTTCAATTTATCAGAAAGATCAGTTTCGTATCTTAAAGTAGATTCGAAGATTCGTTGAGATCGGTCTCTTGTAATCCGTTGAGCAGAACCAGTTGCACCTAGACCTACTTGGAAATCCTGCAATGACCAGAAGTTACCTTCAAGTTCATTTCTTCTGTCCTGAGAATACTGTCCGGTAATAGTAAGGTTTGGAAGAATGTCATATTCTACTCTGTAAGAAGTTAGGGCAGTTTTAACTTCACCAACAAACTTTTGCTGATTAGCAAGTGCTACTGGATTGTAGAAGTCAAAAAGATCTCGCTGGAAATAACCTCCGAATCTGTCCTGAGCTGCTTCAGTGTTTTCAAAAACAGGAGCCGTAGGATTGTAAATCGTAGCATATCTAAATGCAGCATCGTTAATTGATTCTCGCGAGGTATTGGTAAAGCTTAGGTTAATATTGAATCTCAATTTGTTGTCCAAAGCACCCTGAGAAAGGTTCAATCTGGTGTTTAGTCTTTCATTACCCACACCGTTTACAATCCCGTTGTTATCTCTGTAGTTGACAGAAGCCATATAGCTAGAGTTACCGAAACTTCCGGAAACACTTGCGTTGGTAGTGTAAGAAATCGCATCGTCGATCAGCTCATTTCTCCAATCGGTGTTGCTTCCGAAATCCGTACCCCCTCTTGCCACAAACTCCTCGGCAGAAAGAATAGGAATCAAATTGGTTGCTTGATCTACCGTAGCAAATGAATTGATGGTCACATTGGTAGTTCCTTCTTTTTTCCCCTGTCTGGTGGTGGTAATCAAAATTACACCAGAAGAACCTCTAGCACCGTAGATAGCAGCAGCTGATCCATCCTTCAAAACGTCAATTGACTGGATATCATTTGGATCGACGTTTTCAAGCGAAGCACCAATTACACCATCCAATACTATCAATGGGGAAGAGTTGGCACCGAAAGTTGAAAGACCTCTAAGTCTTACCTGGAATGCATTGTTTGGGTTACCTCCCGGACGGGTGATAGACAGACCTGCCACCTTACCTTGAAGCAATTGTGCCGGGTTGGATACGTTACCCCGGTTGAAGTCTTCCGGCTTGACACCTACTACGGCAGAAGTGATTTCTTTCTTATCCTGGGAACCATAACCGATTACGACTGCTTCTTCAAGGCTTTGGATATCCTCTTCAAGATTTACAGTGATGTTGGTCTGGTTACCGATCTCTACTTCCTGAGTCATATAGCCGACAAAGGAAATCACGAGTACCTGATCGTCTGCCTGTAGCGGAAGGGTGAATTTTCCGTCCAAATCCGTGGCTGTACCACGGGTAGTGCCTTTGACGATCACTGTGGCACCAGGAACAGGGTCTCCATAAGCAGCGTCCATAACTGTACCAGAGATGGAGCGACTTTGGGCATTGGCTGCTAGCGTTGCACCTAGTGTCAGTGCAAACGCAAGCATCAATGTCTTGAGTTTTGGTAAATAATTTCTCATAGGGTTTTTTGTTTTTTAAAAATCGAAATAGGTATGAGTACTTGTATTTCGAATCTAAGGTGAATCCTAAATTTTGATTTTGCAATAATTAACAAAACCCCTATTCTGAGTTGCTGAAATCTATTTTCAACAGAACAATGTATTATTTGTTAAATTCACAATGAATTATTCGTTTTGTTTCAAAGGATTTAATGGAAAACGTTTTCCGTTTGGTGATACTTAAAAAATTCAATTTTTATTAAAAAAATGAAAATTGAGATGAATTGGTAAATCTTTGTTTACAGCTCAATTTCAACATTTTTAAAAATTTTAAAGAAGTAAGGACACTAGTCAGATTAATTTATTCACTAGGGCATGGGTAGGATTTTACGGTTTGGCTTGGGCCTGAGAATTTTCTATTCCATTCTCTTCGCTAATCCATCTTTTCCTGCGATCCTAAAACATCTTAAAACTGCCCATACAACCTCTCCGTTAATTTTTGCATCTCTATATTTAACGAAGGCAAAACCGACTTTTATGAAACCAACTTTTACACGATCGATTCTTCTTGCATGTACCTTATTTATCTTTTTTCAGAATCAAACCTATGCTCAGGGTATAAAGGGGAAGGTAACCACCAAAGAAGGTGAACCTCTCGCCTATGCTTCAGTCTATATCCGAAATCTCGAGGATGGAGTGCCAACCAATGAAAATGGCCTCTATGAATTTCGGCTGAAGCCCGGGTTTTACGATGTCATTGTCCAATTTCTAGGATACAAATCTGTGCTCGAAACGGTAGAGGTCCGTGAGGACTGGGTAGAGATGAATTTCACCCTAGAGTCGCAGGTCTATAACCTAAGCGAGGTTGAAGTCCGGGCAGGTGCAGAAGATCCGGCGCTGACCATCATGCGAAAGGCCATTTCCAAGGCAAAATACCACCGGCTTCAACTGCAGGAGTATTCCATGACCGTATACCTCAAAGGGACAGGGCAATTGACCGATGCTCCGTTTTTTATGAAAAAGACTTTGGAGAAGGAAGGTCTAAAGCTCAATGAGGCCTATACTTCAGAGTCCGTATCCCGGATCACTTTTACCCTTCCGGATAAGGTAGAAGAAAAAGTAATTTCCATCCGTACCAATGGAGATAATCAGGGAACATCACCTGCACCCTATATCCAAACTTCCTTTTACCAAGATCAGATCAATGAGATTGTCTCCCCGCTTTCCCGGTATGCGTTCAATTATTACCAATTTAAGTACGAGGGTAGCTTTTTTGACCAAGAGGTGATGGTCAGCAAAATCAAAGTTACCCCGAGATCCAGAGGGGAGCGGGTTTTTGAAGGCTACATTTACATCATTGAGGACCTGTGGGCAATACACAGCCTTGATTTAAAGACTTCGCTTTTGGGATTTCAGATCGGCGCCAAGCAGCAATATGCGCCTGTGGCTGACAATGTCTGGATGCCGCTCACCCATACCTATACATTTGGAGGAAAGATTTTTGGCTTCGAAGGTGAATTCAAGTACCTCGCTTCCACCCGGGAATACGAAGTAAAACTCAATCCGGACTTGATCGCTGTGCCGGAGATTGTAGATGAAAAGGTGCAGGAATTGCCGGAAGATTTGAAGAAGTTTGATAAGTCCATATCCGCTCTCGAGCAATTGGCCAGTGAGGAACCCAAATCCCGCAAAGAGTACCGCAAACTCCTCAATGAATATGAAAAAGAATCACTGAAAGCCCAGCAGGCCGAGGAAAAGGAGATTGTCGTCTCCGAGCGAAATTACAGTGTGGACTCTCTTGCGAAAAAAAGAGACTTGGCCTATTGGGACAGTATTCGGCCAGTTCCGCTGACTCCAAAAGAAATCGAAGGCTACAAGCGGGACGATAGTTTGGCGACCGTAGAGACAGCTAAAATGAGCGACGTGGACTCGGTCGCCAAAAAAGCGCGAAGCAAGTATAAACCTTTAGATTTCATGAATGGATCCAGATACAGCTTCGGAAATGGAGTGTCGATGGGTTTTCGGACCAATTGGACCAAGCTTTCCTTCAATACGGTGGAAGGCTGGAAAGTGGGATTAGGTATGTATTACAGAAAGTATTCCGAAGTCAAAGACGCTGACAGTGTGAATATTGTAAGAAGGAAAAGCTTTAATATCGAGCCGGAACTTAGGTATGGATTCTCCAGTGACAGATTTTACGGGAAAGTCGATTTTCGATGGTCAGATACTAAGACTACCTCTGGAAAGACTTGGGGAATAGACGGAGGAAGGTACATTTTCCAGTTTAATCCCGAAAACCCCATCCAAGAGCAAGTTAATGCGGCA
Organism: Algoriphagus litoralis; assembly: GCF_003259255.1. Taxonomy (GTDB): domain Bacteria; phylum Bacteroidota; class Bacteroidia; order Cytophagales; family Cyclobacteriaceae; genus Algoriphagus; species Algoriphagus litoralis. The sequence continues at coordinate 106,914 of NZ_QGOL01000008.1, read as the reverse complement.
TACTCGCTATTGGTGAGAAGGAATTACATGAAATTGTACGAGCAGGATTTTGCCAGAGCCTATTTGGCTCACCGGGTGAATTATGGATTTACCTATCGATTATCCTTTGGATGGGCGGAGCGAAGAGAATTGTTTAATAATTCCGATTACTCCTTTTATAACAAGCCTGAACGGGAGTATACATCAAACAGGCCAGAGAATGTCGAGGCCGGTGATGTAGCATTTCAAAACCACCAAATCGCAAAACTCAATGCTTCGATAGAATGGAGGCCTGGCTTGACCTACTCCATCCGGAATGGCAGAAAATCCCCCAATTTTGAGCGCTCTCCATTGATTACGTTCACCTTTCAGAAGGCATTTCCTGAATTGGTGACTTCTGCTAATGGGGCAAAGTATGATCTATTGGAAGTTGGGGTAAAGCATGATTTCAAGTTTGGGGTCAGCGGCAAACTTGACTTTAATGTCAATGCGGGAACATTTCTGAACAATGATCGGGTATATTTTCAGGATTTCAAGCATTTTGGAGGCAACCGAACCATATTCTCCAATTTGGGTCCTGCGTCCAATTACCGCTTTATGGACTACTACAAGTACAGCACCAACTCTAACTTTATTTCAGGGATTGCGCATTACCAATTCAGGAAGTTCTTGTTGACCCAACTTCCCATGTTGCGGTTTTCAGGTGTTCGGGAAAACATCTTTGTCAATTATCTAAAAACCGAAAACTCTCCACACTACACCGAGATTGGCTATTCTTTGGATAACCTGTTCCGGATTTTCAGACTGGAGTTGGGAGTGGCTTTCGAAAATGGCAAATACCTAAGAAGCGGTCCCTTGTTTGGAGTGGCGACCTTTATCAATGTAAGTTTTGAGGATTAAGGCCTAGTGCCAAGGTTAAAATTTCTTTGCCGAGGCCATAATTCGACCAATTCACCAAAAAGCATTGCTTTCGGTGAATTCATTCACTAAAAAGCATTACTTTTGGTGAATGATAAAAAGAGATGATTGAAAGAATCTTAAAAAAAAGGATCACAGATCAATTATTCAGAGGTAAGACTATCATACTTATCGGAGCGAGACAAGTTGGTAAAACTACCCTTATTCGAGAAATCCTACAGGAGCGGGATTTTTTATTTCTTGACGGAGACGATCCGCTGGTAAGGCAGCAGTTGACTAATCCCAATACAAAACAAATTGAGACACTGATAGGTACCTCAGCCATTGTTTTCATTGACGAAGCTCAGCGAATAGAGAATATCGGAATTACAGCAAAAATTATTCACGATCAATTTCCTAAGGTCCAGTTGATCCTTAGCGGTTCTTCAGCTTTTGAACTTCGAAATCAAACCAATGAACCTCTGACTGGAAGGAAGTTTGAATATTTTTTATATCCCATATCTTATGAGGAATATGAACAGTCTGAAGGGTATTTGGATGCTATTCGAGATCTGGAAACCCGTCTGATTTTTGGCTTTTATCCCGATGTTATCAATCAGCGTGGGGAGGAGCGAGGAGTTCTGAATGAAATCACTCAAAGCTACCTTTTCAAGGATATTCTCTCCTTTGCAAATATTAAGAAACCTGAAGTTTTGGAAAAAATACTTCAAGCTTTGGCTTTTCAGGTTGGAAGTGAGGTGAGTTACAATGAAATCGGTCAATTGACAGGAGTGGATAAAAACACCGTTTCGAACTACATACACCTATTGGAGCTTTCATGCATCGTGTATCCGCTCACCTCATTTAGCCGAAACCTTAGAAATGAAATAAAAACCAACCGAAAAATTTATTTCTATGATAATGGTATTCGGAATGCAATCATCCAAAATTTTAATCCCCTTGAATTGCGAAATGATGTCGGAGCATTGTGGGAGAATTTCCTAGTAACTGAGCGGCTTAAGCGAAACCATTATCACAGAAAGTATTGTAACACTTATTTTTGGAGAACAAAGCAACAGCAGGAAATCGACTATTTAGAAGAGGGAGATGGGAAAATTTCCGCTTTTGAATTTAAATGGAATGCAAATGCTAAAGTTAAAATCCCAAGTGCTTTCGCTGAGGCCTATAATCCTGATTTTCAAATTATATCCAAGGATAATTTTCGGGAGTTTGTTTGCTTCTTTTAAACACACTTTCCATAAGGTTGAAACACAAAAAAGCCTGGCAAAATTTGATTTGCCAGGCTTTTTTGTTCGGTTTTATTAAATCAGACCTTCATAATATCTGCTTCTTTTTTCACCAGAAGTTCATCCAGTTTGGCAGAATACTGATCGGTTAATTTCTGTACCTGATCTTCAGCACGCTTGATGGCGTCTTCCGGAGCTCCGTCTTTTTGAAGCTTTCGAAGTGATTCATTCGTCTCTTTTCTGACGCTTCGAATAGAGATTTTCCCTGATTCGCATTCCTGCTTGGATTGCTTCACCAGATTGATTCTTCGCTCTTCGGTGAGGGCAGGGATCGTCAGCATGATGGTTTCTCCGTTGTTTTGTGGAGCAAGTCCAAGATCCGAGTTGATGATTCCCTTTTCGATCTCCGAGATCAAGTTGCGCTCAAAAGGCTTGATCGCCAAGGTTCTCGCATCTGGAGTAGTCACAGAGGATACCTGGTTGATTGGGGTAGGTGATCCATAGTACATGACCATCACACCATCGAGCATAGTTGGCATAGCTTTGCCTGCTCGGATTTTAAGCAATTCAGCTGCGGTGTGGTCTACCGCTTTTTGCATCAATTCTTTTGCTTCATCTAAGAATAGCTCGATTTCTTCCATGATTTTATTCAGGATTTATCAGTGATCAATGTTCCAATTTGTTCTCCAAGTACGAGTTTGCTCAGGTTGCCGGCCTTATTCATGTCAAAGACGATGATAGGCAGGTTATTTTCCTGGCAAAGTGTGAAAGCAGTCATATCCATGACGTTGAGGTTTTTTTCATAGACCTCGCTGAAAGTGATCTGTTCGTATTTTGTGGCAGTAGAGTCCTTTTCAGGATCGGCAGTGTACACCCCATCCACCCGAGTTCCTTTCAATACCACATCTCCCTCGATTTCAATGGCGCGAAGTGCAGCCGTGGAATCAGTGGTAAAGTATGGATTGCCAATTCCTGCTCCAAAAATAACAATTCTGCCTTTTTCCAAGTGTCTAATCGCTCTGCGTCGGATGAAGGGTTCGCAGACACTTTCGATTTTGATACCAGACATGAGTCGGGTAAACATCCCGTTTTGCTCCAGCGCACTTTGCAAAGCCATCGCATTGATCAGCGTGGCCAACATCCCCATGTAGTCGCCTTGAACCCGGTCGATGCCGGATTTTTCAGCCTGAACCCCGCGAAAAATATTTCCGCCTCCGATGACAATCGCTATCTCTACTCCCATATCCTTCACTTTTTTGATTTCATCAGCGTACTGCTGAAGACGGGAAGGATCGATACCGTAGTTTTTGTCGCCCATGAGGGCTTCTCCACTGAGTTTGAGTAGAATGCGCTTGTATTTCATTTGTTTATAAATTGTTTTTTAGTTGTCAAATGGAATGCCCTATATAAACATCCACAGTTGCGAAAATCATTTCTCATGGGCATTACATTGCAATTGAGAAGGTTGATTTCTAAAGTTTTTTTTGGAAAAAATCCGAAACTTGATTTGGATTTAGCTGTCAAATTGAGATTGAATCGACCCCGAAAAGCCCAAACAATCCGGCAAATATAATTTCTTCATGGCACAATGAAAGGGCCAAATCCAAAAATGGCAGTGCCATACTCAAAATTGGATCAAGACCTGATTTTTTTCCACACTTTGCTTCAAGGATACTTTTACTTCCTTTACCACTCCTTCTCCGGGAGATTTGATGATATTTTCCATCTTCATGGCTTCCAAGATCAGTACCACATCTCCTTTTTTGACTTCATCACCGGGCTTTACCTTCAGGTCCAGAATCAATCCGGGCATGGGCGCTTTGATATTTTTCAATGCTCCCGATCCGCCTGCATTCATGCCCATTTTTTCTAGGAGAAGATCAAATCGATCTTTGACCTGAAGTGTGGCCGTTTTGTGGCCCAAGCGGATCTGAATGGTTTTTGACTCCTTATCAAATGACAGCATTTCGGCTTCCATTGACTCAGCACCTTTGATGAGATGAACCTTCCGATCACCCATCCACTTGAGATCCCATTGGATTTGTTTCTGATTGACAGCAATCGAATCGGTAGTTTTTTCGACCGCTTGAACGGTATTTTGGAGAATTACTGAAAACATTCCTGCTTATTTGGAAGTGAAAATACACCTGACGGGGAATTGCCCTCGTTTAGATTTTCCCAAATATGAAACAAATGCAATCGAAGCCAAAGAAAATTTTGAATAGGAGTTTGACTTGGAGCTGTGTGGTGACTCTTTTTTTTGTCTTTTCCTGCAAATCCGAAAAATCAACCCTACAGACAACGGCACTAGATAGTATTCAAAGTGAGTCTTCCTCTCCAACAGATTTGGACACGCTCAAAATTTTGAAACTCATCAAGGAAAAAGAGTCCAAGCTGGAAAGCTACCAACCCAGTGCGAAAAGAGAATTTGACTTGATTCATACTGAATTGGATTTGTCTTTTGACTGGTCCAAGCAAACCGTAACTGGAAAGGCTAAATTGAAGTTGACGCCCTATTTCTATCCTCAAAAGGAAGTAGTCCTTGACGCCAAAGACTTTGAAGTAGGGGCTGTTTTATTGTGGAAAGAAGCAAGCCAACAAAAATTAAACTACCGCTACGATGAAAAGCAACTTCGAATTTACCTCCCAGAGGTAGTCAATTCTAAGGACACCATCGAGGTGGAAATAAACTACACGGCCTTCCCGGAACGTAACTCCGGATCCGGCAGTGAAGCGATTACCGACAACAAAGGCTTGTACTTTATCGATCCATTGGACAAGATTCCAGGAAAGCCAAGCATGATCTGGACGCAAGGCGAGACCGAGCATAATAGCAAATGGTTTCCTACGATTGACAAACCCAACGAGCGGTTTACTCAACTTTTCAAACTGACCGTCCCTGACACGATGGTGTCAATCGGCAATGGGGAATTAATCCATCAGGAAAAGCTGGAGAATGGCCTCAGAATCGATCATTGGGAAATGAAATTACCCCATGCCCCTTACTTGGCAGCTTTCGCCATCGGGGAATTTGATAAGGTAGAAGCAAAGTTGGGTGATATTCCGCTTGGATATTACGTTGAAAAAGGCTTTGCAAAAGGGGCCGCAAAAGTGTTTGAAAATACGCCTGAAATGATTGGGTTCTTTGAGAAAAAGCTCGGAGTAGACTTTCCATGGCCTAAGTATGATCAGATCGTGGTGCGTGATTTTGTGTCAGGTGCAATGGAAAATACCACTGCATCGATATTTATGGAAGAGTTACGCTTGAACGAACGGGAAGCGATCGACTCCGAATGGGATTACATTATTGCGCATGAGCTTTTCCACCAGTGGTTTGGGGATTACGTCACAGCGGAATCCTGGGCCAATTTGACATTGAATGAAGCCTTTGCCAATTACAGCGAATACTTATGGAATGAGCATCACTATGGACAAGATGAAGCAGACCTGAAGTTGGTGACGGAAATGGAAGGGTATTTTGCAGAATCTGAGACCAAGCAAGTTGATTTGATCCGATTTGATTACAGCGATTCGGAGGACATGTTTGATTCCCATAGTTACAACAAAGGTGGTGTTATTTTGCATATGCTGCGAAAACACCTTGGAGACGAGGCTTTTTTCCAAGGTCTGAACAAATACCTGACTGATCATGCCCTACAGTCTGTGGAGGTTCATGATCTGAGACAAGCCTTTGAAGAGGTGAGTGGAGAGGATTTGAATTGGTTTTTCAACCAATGGTTTCTAGATAAAGGCCATCCGGAGCTTTATTTTGACGTGGATTATTCTCAGCCAGAGAATATTCTCGTCTCGGCCTATCAAGTTCAGAATCTGGAAAATTCCCCTTTATTCCAGCTTCCTATCGAAGTGAGCTGGTATGAAAATGGAGTCCGGAAAACGAAAACCATAAAACTGACTAAGGCTTTTCAGCAGTTTGCGCTGGAAAATGGATTTCCACTCAACCAGATTTATGTGGATGAAAGTAAGGATTTGCTGGCCCGTAGAGCTCAGGAACTGACTGTAGAACACTATGCCCTTCAGTTTAAAGAATCGCAGAAGGGGATTGCCCGGTATGAAGCGCTAGATAGTTTGGTTGCGAGAGATGCTGCCGATCAACTAGTGGAAATTATTCCCTTGGCTTTGAACGATTCATTTTGGGCTGTAAAAGAAAATGCCTTGGGTTTCCTTCAAAATAGTGCTGAATGGGCGGACAAGATCCCTGGATTGGAAGATATGGTCTATGGATTGGCAGAGAAGGATCCAAAAAACTCAGTTAGGGCTGCTGCCATTGATCTTTTGGGAGTTTGGGACCCGGATAAGTATCAAAGTGCTTTTCTCCGTCTAGCCAATGATTCCTCTTATTTGGTCGCAGGTTCAGCTTTGATGGGATTGGTAGCTGCTACAGAAAATCCAGTGGAGGCCGGAGTGATTGAGCGCTATGCCACAGACCCAAATTACAGGATAATCATACCTGTAGCTGAATATTACATTCAGCAAGGAGTGAATGGAAAAGGTCAATGGTTTTTGGATCGGTTGAACCAACTCTCCAATGAAGGCCTGTATTATTATTTCGGGTATTTCAGTGAGTACTTTACCCGATTTCCTGAGGAGGGAAAAGATCAGGCGGTGTCTGAACTTTTGATTCAACTCGAGAAAAATTCAAAAAGCTACCTACGAAGAGGGGCATTTTTGGCTTTGTTGGGATTTGCAGATGATCAGGCCGTAGTCAGCAAAATCGTCAGCATCGTGGAAAAGGAGAATGACGAAAATCTCAAAAACTACTACAATTATTTTCTGGAAAGCTTCAACTGAAAAAATTAATGAGTTGATTTTGTGAACATTGAAATACAACTCCTGAAAAAATTATCAAATTTAGGATGCATCCTTTGATACTTTAATAAAAGGCTATAATTTTGCCATCCGTTAAGATAGCTAGGAGTTAAATCTGAATGATTTTGACGCAGTTGGGGGAATACCAAAGCGGCCAACTGGGACGGACTGTAAATCCGTTGACTTATGTCTTCACAGGTTCGAATCCTGTTTCCCCCACGTTGTTGCCTAAATGCAAAATTTTTTTTCTAATTTTGCAGGGCTTTAAAAAATCCGGCACGCCGGTTACAAGCGGGAGTAGCTCAGTTGGTAGAGCGGCAGCCTTCCAAGCTGCAGGTCGCGGGTTCGAGCCTCGTCTCCCGCTCTTTATTTTCCTAGGAAGATAAAAGGGCAAAAGCCGACGTAGCTCAGGGGTAGAGTACTTCCTTGGTAAGGAAGGGGTCACGGGTTCAATTCCCGTCGTTGGCTCAATTACAGAGAATTATTATCTAAACATATCTTTAAACTTAAACTGAGGATTTTCACGCATGGCAAAAGCAACCTTCGACCGTTCCAAGCCGCACGTTAACATCGGTACGATTGGACACGTAGACCATGGCAAAACAACCCTGACTGCCGCCATCACTACCGTATTGGCAAAAAAAGGTCTTTCTGAATTGAGAGATTTCTCTTCAATTGATAACGCTCCTGAAGAGAAAGAAAGAGGTATTACAATCAATACTTCACACGTAGAATATCAAACTGAGAACAGACACTACGCACACGTGGATTGTCCAGGTCACGCTGACTACGTTAAAAACATGGTTACTGGTGCTGCCCAGATGGACGGTGCTATCCTTGTAGTAGCAGCTACTGACGGACCTATGCCGCAGACCAGAGAGCACATCCTTTTGGCTCGTCAGGTAGGTGTACCTCAGCTAGTAGTATTTATGAATAAAGTAGATATGGTTGATGATCCTGAGCTTCTTGAGCTTGTGGAGATGGAAATCAGAGAACTACTTTCATTCTATGATTTTGACGGTGACAACATCCCTGTGATCGCAGGTTCTGCACTTGGAGCTTTGAATGGCGAAGAGAAGTGGGTTGAAACTGTGATGCAGTTGATGAACGCTGTTGATTCTTACATTCCAATTCCAGCTCGTCTTGTTGACAAAGACTTCTTGATGCCTGTAGAAGACGTATTCTCGATCACTGGTCGTGGTACAGTAGCTACAGGTAGAATCGAAAGAGGTGTAATCAACTCTGGTGAGCCAGTTGACATCATTGGTATGGGTGCTGAAGGCTTGAAGTCTACAGTAACTGGTGTTGAGATGTTCCGTAAAATTCTTGACAGAGGTGAAGCAGGTGATAACGTAGGTCTATTGCTTAGAGGTATTGAAAAATCTCAAATCAAGAGAGGTATGATTATCTGTAAGCCAGGATCTGTGAAGCCACACGCTCACTTCAAAGCAGAAGTTTACGTTCTTTCAAAAGAAGAAGGTGGACGTCACACTCCTTTCTTTAACAAATACAGACCTCAGTTCTACCTTAGAACTACTGACGTAACTGGAGAGATCAAACTTCCAGAAAACGTAGAAATGGTTATGCCAGGTGATAACGTGACTATCGAAGTTACACTTCTTAATGCAGTTGCATTGGAAAAAGGTCTTCGATTCGCGATTAGAGAAGGTGGTAGAACAGTAGGTGCCGGTCAGGTTACCGAAATCCTAGACTAATTCCATATAAATTCAAGTTACTATGCGATCCCAAATTAATTTGGGATCGCATTTGTTTCTAAAGACTTTATTCCTAATTTTGCGTTCCCATTTGCGGGGCGTTCATTCACACGGGCATAGTTCAATGGTAGAATAGCGGTCTCCAAAACCGTTGATGGGAGTTCGAATCTCTCTGCCCGTGCAGCAAGAAAGTAGACTATGAATCTTAAAAACTTTGTCCTAGAGTCATACGACGAAATGAAAAACAAGGTCACTTGGCCAAAGTTCTCATTTCTTCAGAATAGTGCCGTATTGGTGTTGGTAGCGTCTCTCATCTTTGCACTGTTTATCGGTGTGGTGGATTTGGGATTTGAGAACATCATGACATGGTTTTATGATTTATTCTAATTGACATTACAGAATGGCTGAACATAAGTGGTACGTACTCAGAGTAGTAGCGGGACAGGAAAAAAAGACCAAGACTTATCTGGACAATGAAATCCAGAGACAGAAAATCGAGGAATTTATTCCTGAAGTGCTGATTCCCTCTGAGAAGGTCTATGAGATGCGGAATGGTAAAAAGCGGGTCCGTGAAAGAAATTTCTTTCCGGGGTACGTTTTAGTCAACGCCGATCTTTCTAATGGTGAAGCCAATCACGTAATAACGAGTATCCCGGGTGTTATCGGGTTTCTTGGATCAAACCAGGGGGGAGCTTCCAAAACCCCTGAGCCATTACGCCAGTCAGAGATCAACCGTATCTTAGGTAAGGTTGAGGAGATTGATGAGTTTGCCGAGAAGCAGGACACGCCATTTATAGTTGGAGAGGCCGTAAAAGTAATGGACGGACCCTTCAGTGGATTTACCGGTACGATTGAGGAGATATTTGAGGAGAAGAAGAAGCTTAATGTTATGGTTAAGATCTTCGGCCGAAATACTCCTGTTGAATTAAATTTTATACAAGTAGAAAAACAAGACTAAGCAATGGCTAAGGAAATCACTGGTTATGTAAAACTACAGGTGAAAGGTGGCCAGGCTAACCCGTCTCCTCCAGTAGGTCCTGCTCTTGGTTCCAAGGGTTTGAATATTATGGAGTTCTGTAAGCAATTCAATGCGCGTACCCAAGATAAAATGGGTACTGTGCTTCCTGTATTGATTACGGTTTTTTCTGATAAGTCTTTTGAGTTTGTCGTTAAAACTCCACCTGCAGCAAACCTGTTGTTGGAAGCGGCTAAACTGAAAGGCGGATCAGCAGAGCCAAACAGAAAGAAAGTAGGATCTGTAACCTGGGATCAGGTAAAAGTGATTGCTGAGACGAAAATGCCTGACCTGAATGCCTTCAGAGTAGAGTCTGCCATGAAAATGGTAGCTGGTACTGCACGAAGCATGGGTATCACAGTATCTGGTAAAGCCCCTTGGGAAGTATAAATAAAAAACAATGGCTAAGTTAACAAAAAAGCAAAAAGAAGCTCTTTCTAAGTACGACGCAAGCCAAGTGTACTCCCTGGAGGCAGCTTCTTCACTGGTAAAGGAAATTACCATGACTAAATTTGACGCATCTGTGGATGTTGACGTTCGATTGGGCGTTGATCCACGTAAGGCTGATCAAATGGTAAGAGGCGTAGTAGCCCTTCCTCATGGTACAGGCAAAGACATCAAAGTTTTGGTTCTTTGTACTCCCGATAAAGCAGCAGAAGCAACTGAAGCAGGTGCAGACTACGTTGGTTTGGACGATTACATTGCCAAAATTGAAGGCGGATGGACTGATATCGATGTGATCATCACCATGCCTAACGTAATGGCAAAAGTAGGTAGGTTAGGTAGAGTATTGGGTCCTAGAGGCTTGATGCCAAATCCTAAATCAGGAACAGTTACTCTTGATGTAGCAAAAGCAGTAAAGGAAGTTAAAGCTGGTAAGATCGACTTTAAAGTTGACAAATTTGGAATTATCCATGCCGGTATTGGAAAAGTGTCTTTCACTCCAGCTCAAATTGAGGAAAATGTGAAAGAACTTATCATGACTATCTCTAAGCTGAAACCAACTTCATCAAAAGGTACATATTTCAAAAGTATTCATTTGTCAAGCACAATGTCCCCGGGTATTGCTGTAGACAAGGGTAGCATTCAAGGTATTTAATCATGACTAGAGACGAAAAGAAAGTAATAATCGACAGTCTGACTGAGAAACTAAAGGAAAACCCTTTCTTCTACATCACTGATGCTTCCGGATTCTCTGTAGCTCAAGTGAATGCATTCAGAAGAACTTGTTACGAAAAAGGAGTAGAATACAAAGTCTACAAGAATACTTTGATCGCAAAAGCTCTTGAAAATCTGGATGCGGACTATTCGAAATTATCGAATGGTGCATTGAAAGGGTTCTCTGGAATTATTTTCTCAAAAGAGACTAGTAACCTTCCAGCAAAAGTATTGCTGGATTTCAGAAAGAAACAAGGTAAAAAAGAGACAAGACCAGTATTCAAAGGTGCAGGTATCGATTCAGATGTATTTCTGGGCGAAAACAACCTTGAACTGTTATCTAATCTCAAGTCTAAGCAAGAATTGCTGGGTGATCTGATTGGATTGCTACAGTCTCCTGCTAAGAATCTCGTATCCGCATTGCAGTCTGGTCAGAACAACATCACTGGTGTTCTTAAGACGCTTGCTGATCGGGAATCAAAATAATCTTATCAAATCATTCAAAAAACAATTAAATAATTAATACAATGGCAGATCTTACACAACTTGCAGAACAGTTGGTAAACTTGACTGTAAAAGAAGTTAAAGAATTAACAGACATCCTTAAGGATCAGTATGGTATCGAACCTGCTGCTGCTGGCGCTGTAATGGTAGCTGGTGGTGGAGCTGGTGCTGCTGATGCTCCTGCTGAAGAGGAAAAAACTTCTTTCGACGTGATCCTTAAAGCTGCTGGAGCTTCTAAGCTTGCAGTAGTGAAACTTGTAAAGGAATTGACTGGTCTTGGCTTGAAAGAAGCAAAAGATCTAGTTGACAGCGCTCCTAAAGCCCTTAAAGAAGGAATTGCTAAGGACGAAGCTGAAGCGTTGAAAAAGTCTCTTGAAGAGGCTGGTGCTGAAGTAGAGATCAAATAATTTGCAGATTTCGCGCCATTAGGTTCGAAATCAGCCCCAAGACCTGACTTTGTAAGTCAGGTCTTTTCCTGTTTATGCTCAGGTTAATAATTGCATTATTCCAAGTGATTATTGTCACTTTCTGATATTAAATTTCACCATAAACTATACACTACCTTGGCTATCAAGAATCAAACCGAAAGGAAAAGTTTCTCCTCCATTAAGGTGGTCAAAGACTATCCCGACTTTCTCGATATTCAACTGCAGTCTTTCAAAGACTTTTTTCAGTTGGATACTCCTGCAGAAAAGCGACGGGCAGATGGATTGTTCAAAGTTTTCGCCGAAAACTTCCCAATCAGCGATTCCAGAGAAAATTTCACTTTGGAATTCATCGATTATGCAGTAGACCCGCCTAAATATAGTGTGGAAGAGTGCATCGATAGGGGATTGACCTATTCTGTACCACTCAAAGCAAAATTGAGATTGCTTTGTCATGATGAGGACAATGAGGATTTCGAAACCATCGAGCAAGAGGTGTTTTTGGGTAATCTTCCTTACATGACAGAAAAGGGATCCTTTGTCATCAATGGCGCCGAGCGGGTAATTGTTTCTCAATTGCACCGTTCTCCAGGAGTATTCTTTGCGCAAAGCAAGCATACTAATGGAACTAAGCTCTATTCTGCCAGAATTATTCCTTTCAAAGGTTCTTGGATTGAATTTGCCACTGACATCAACAATGTCATGTATGCATACATCGACCGAAAGAAGAAATTCCCGGTAACTACCCTTTTGAGAGCGATTGGTTATGGTTCCGATAAGGATATTCTTGATCTGTTTGGCTTATCTGAAGAAGTAGCCGCAACTAAGGCTGCCCTTAAGAAAGTTGGTGGTCGTAAATTGGCTGCAAGGGTTTTGAGAACCTGGGTAGAAGACTTCGTGGATGAGGATACCGGTGAGGTAGTTTCTATTGACAGAAATGAGGTCCTTTTGGAACGTGATTCCATTTTGACAGAAGAAGATATTGAAATGATTTTGGATTCTGGATCCAAGTCCATCATTCTCCACAGAGAAGATGTGAATGTGGCAGATTTCTCTATCATCTATAATACATTACAAAAAGATAACTCCAACTCCGAAAAAGAGGCAGTGGAAGTGATCTATCGTCAGCTGAGAAATACAGAAGCTCCTGATGAAGCGACTGCTCGAGAAGTAATTCAGAGCTTGTTCTTCTCAGACAAGCGTTATGATCTTGGCGAAGTAGGACGATATAGAATCAATAAAAAACTTGGACTCGATATTGAGCCCGAGAAGATTGTGTTGACCAAGCAAGACATTATTTCCATCGTGAAATATTTGATCGGTTTGATCAACTCCAAAGCAGTAGTCGATGATATTGACCACTTGTCTAATAGACGAGTGAGGACTGTAGGTGAGCAGTTGTATAGCCAGTTCGGAGTAGGTTTGGCAAGAATGGCCAGAACAATCCGTGAGCGAATGAACGTACGGGACAATGAAGACTTTAAGCCGGTCGATTTGATCAATGCGCGGACGCTTTCTTCGGTTATCAATTCCTTCTTTGGTACCAACCAGCTTTCTCAGTTCATGGACCAGACTAACCCTCTGGCAGAGCTGACTCACAAGAGAAGACTTTCAGCCTTGGGTCCAGGCGGTCTTTCAAGAGAAAGAGCAGGATTCGAGGTTCGTGACGTTCACTACACGCACTACGGTCGTCTGTGTACCATCGAAACTCCAGAAGGTCCAAACATCGGTTTGATTTCCTCACTTTGTGTGCATGCGAAAGTAAACTCTATGGGATTCCTTGAGACTCCTTATAGAAAAGTGGCTGAAGGCAAAGTGGGCATGAAAGTAGAAGACATCGTCTTCCTTACTGCCGAAGAAGAAGACAACCACAACATTGCCCAGGCAAATGCACCTCTTGATGAAGCTGGTAAATTCATTAATGAAAAAGTAAAAGCAAGGTTTGAAGGGGATTTCCCTGTTCTTGAACCTAGCGAAATTACTTATATGGACGTAGCTCCAAACCAGATCGTATCGGTGGCGGCTTCGTTGATTCCTTTCTTGGAACATGATGATGCCAACAGAGCATTGATGGGATCCAACATGCAGCGTCAAGCTGTTCCTTTACTTAAAGCTGAGGCACCTATTGTAGGTACAGGTCTGGAAGGAAAAGCAGCGATTGACTCCAGAGCGCTGATTATTGCAGAAGCAAATGGCGTAGTGGAATATGTGGATGCTAAGAAAATTACCATTAAGTACGATCTGACTTCAGACGAGCTTCTGGTGAATTTCACGAATGAATATAAAAGCTACGATCTGATCAAATTCAGAAGAACAAACCAGGATACGACCATCAACCTAACACCTTTGGTGTTGAAGGGCGAGAAAGTAACCAAAGGTCAAGTTCTTGTAGAAGGATATTCTACCAATAATGGAGAGTTGGCTTTGGGTAAAAACCTGAAAGTCGCTTACATGCCTTGGCAAGGATATAACTTCGAGGATGCGATTGTAATCTCTGAGCGAGTTGTCCGAGAAGATATCTTTACCTCTATTCACGTAGAAGAATTCCAGTTGGAAGTTCGTGATACCAAGCGAGGAGAGGAAGAATTGACTTCTGAAATTCCTAACGTGTCTGAAGAAGCCGTGAAGCACTTGGACGAGGACGGAATCATCCGAATCGGAGCAGAGGTGAAAGAAGGAGATATCATCATCGGTAAGATCACACCTAAAGGGGAGACAGATCCGACTCCTGAAGAGAAGCTTTTGAGAGCGATCTTCGGAGATAAGGCAGGTGATGTCAAAGATGCTTCTTTGAAAGCTTCTCCTTCCTTGAATGGGGTTGTGATTGAAACGAAGCTTTTCTCCAGACCTAAAAAGGATAAAGACAACAGAGCGAAGTCTAAAGCTGAAGTTGAAAAACTGAAAGCTAAATATTCCAAAGACCTCCTTGGAATCAGAGCCAGAATGATCAATAAACTGGTAACTATCCTGGATGGTAAAACTTCTTTGGGTGTTCGTCACAAGTTTGGAGATGAGATCATCACCAAGGGAACCAAGTTTAACCAGAAGAATATTGAGAATAACCTTTTCCCTGCTAAGAATCCTTACAGAGATGAGTCTAACTACAATGTGCCTGAAGAAGCAAACTTGATTTCTGACATCATTTTGGATGACTGGACAGAGGATGCACACACCAACTCACTGATTGTGAAATTGGTAAAAAACTATACCAATTCTAGAAATGAGATTTCTGGTCTATTCAAGCGTGACAGGTTTACACTTGAGGTAGGGGATGAATTGCCTGCTGGTATTGTGAAACTTGCCAAAGTTTACATCGCTAAAAAGCGTAAGCTTAAAGTAGGTGATAAAATGGCGGGTCGTCACGGTAACAAAGGTATCGTCGCTCGTATCGTAAGAGACGAGGATATGCCATTCCTAGAAGATGGAACTCCAATGGACATCGTATTGAATCCGCTGGGTGTACCTTCCCGAATGAACATCGGACAGATCTTCGAAACTGTTTTGGCATGGGCTGGTCAGCGTATGGGTAAAAAATACGCTACTCCGATCTTTGACGGTGCAACCCTTGAGGAAGTATCTGCTGAGTTGGAAGCTGCTGGCGTTCCTGCATATGGCAGAACCTATCTTTATGATGGACTTTCTGGAAACAGATTTGATCAGCCAGTTACAGTTGGTGTGGCCTACATGCTGAAACTTGGTCACCTTGTGGATGACAAGATGCATGCTAGATCCATCGGTCCATACTCGCTCATCACACAGCAGCCGTTGGGTGGTAAGGCACAGTTTGGTGGTCAGCGTTTCGGAGAAATGGAAGTTTGGGCACTGGAAGCATTCGGTGCATCTCACGTCCTTCAAGAAATCCTGACTGTGAAGTCTGATGATGTAATCGGTAGAGCGAAAGCTTACGAAGCTATCGTGAAAGGTGAAAACCTTCCTAAGCCAAATATTCCTGAATCATTCAATGTATTGGTTCACGAGTTGAGAGGCTTGGCTCTTGAAATTACCCTGGATTAATTTGGCTCATAGGGCGAGCAATCGCCCTTCACATATCTCTAATAACTATGTCGTTTAGAAAAAATAAAAAACTCAACAACGATTTTTCCAGAGTTACGATCAGCTTGGCCTCTCCAGAATCTATTCTGGATAGCTCAAACGGAGAAGTAACTCAGCCAGAGACCATCAATTACAGAACGTACAAGCCTGAAATGGGTGGATTGTTCTGTGAGCGAATCTTTGGTCCGGTGAAAGACTGGGAATGTCATTGTGGTAAATACAAGCGAATCAGATACAAAGGCATCATCTGCGACCGTTGCGGAGTAGAGGTGACTGAGAAAAAGGTGCGTCGTGAGCGAATGGGCCACATTGAACTTGTGGTTCCTGTAGCACATATCTGGTACTTTAAATCTCTTCCTAATAAAATCGGATATCTCCTAGGACTTCCTACCAAAAAGCTTGATCAGATTGTTTATTACGAGCGGTATGCCGTAGTGCAGCCGGGTATTAAAGCTGAGGAAGGGGTACAATACTTAGACTTCCTTACCGAAGACGAGTATTTGGATATCATGGACAAGCTACCAAAGGAAAATCATGCCCTTGATGATGCTGATCCGAATAAGTTTATTGCCAAAATGGGTGCCGAGGCTCTTGAAATGCTGTTGGCAAGACTTGATTTGGATGATCTTTCCTATTCACTTCGCCATCAGGCAGCCACTGATACTTCTCAGCAGAGAAAAGCAGAAGCCTTGAAGCGATTGAAGGTAGTAGAAGCATTCCGTGATGCAAGAACCAGAATTGAAAACCGTCCTGAGTGGATGGTGGTACGTATGGTTCCAGTTATTCCACCGGAATTGCGTCCATTGGTTCCTTTGGATGGTGGTCGTTTTGCGACTTCCGATTTGAATGATCTTTATAGAAGAGTAATTATCAGAAATAACCGTCTGAAGCGATTGATCGATATCAAAGCTCCGGAAGTGATTTTGAGAAACGAAAAAAGAATGCTTCAGGAAGCTGTCGATTCACTTTTTGATAACTCAAGAAAAGTAAATGCGGTAAGATCCGATGGAAATCGTGCTTTGAAATCTCTTTCCGATATGCTGAAAGGGAAGCAAGGTCGTTTCCGTCAAAACTTGCTCGGTAAGCGTGTGGATTACTCCGGTCGATCTGTAATCGTCGTGGGTCCTGAATTGAAGCTTCACGAGTGTGGACTTCCTAAAAATATGGCAGCTGAGCTTTTCAAGCCATTTATTATCAGAAAACTGATCGAAAGAGGCATTGTCAAGACAGTAAAATCTGCAAAGAAAATTGTTGATCGTAAGGATCCGGTAGTTTGGGATATTTTGGAAAACGTATTGAAAGGACACCCTGTTCTTTTGAACCGTGCTCCAACACTTCACAGATTGGGTATCCAAGCTTTCCAACCAAAACTGATCGAAGGAAAAGCCATCCAGCTTCACCCATTGGTATGTACAGCATTCAACGCCGATTTTGACGGTGACCAGATGGCTGTTCACGTACCACTTGGCCATGAGGCAATCTTGGAAGCTTCTACTTTGATGCTTTCTTCACATAACATTCTAAACCCTGCTAACGGAGCTCCGATTACTGTACCTTCTCAGGATATGGTGTTGGGTCTATACTACGTGACCAAGGGTAAGAAGTCGACTCCTGAGGAAATCGTAGCCGGTGAAGGCATGACTTTCTACAGCCAGGAAGAAGTAATCATTGCGTTGAACGAGGGCAAAATTTCCAAACATGCCAATATTAAGTGCAAGGTAAAAGTGAAAGATGCGCAGGGTGTCATCGCTGATAAAATCATCAATACAGTAGCCGGCCGTTTGATCTTCAACCAGTTTGTGCCTGAAGAAGTAGGGTATGTAAACGAACTATTGACTAAGAAAAAATTACAACAGATTATTGCTGAGGTAGTAAAAGTCTGTGGGATCGCTCGTACAGCCCAATTCTTGGATGATATCAAAAATCTAGGATTCCAGATGGCCTATCAAGGTGGACTTTCTATGGGATTGAATGACGTCATCATCCCGGATGAAAAAGTTCCGATGATCGCGAAGGCCAAAGAGGAAGTAGACCAGGTATGGAACAATTACCTCATGGGTCTGATTACCGATAACGAACGATACAATCAAGTAATCGATATCTGGACTCGTACCAACTCTCATTTGACTAATAATCTGATGAAGCAGATGGAAGAGGATAAGCAAGGATTCAATGCTATCTATATGATGATGCACTCAGGAGCTAGAGGTTCCCGTGAGCAGATTCGTCAGCTAGGTGGGATGAGAGGATTGATGGCTAAGCCTCAGAAAAACCTTCAAGGTTCTGTTGGTGAAATCATCGAAAACCCAATTCTATCCAACTTTAAAGAAGGTCTGGATGTATTGGAATACTTCATCTCTACCCACGGTGCACGTAAAGGTCTAGCCGATACAGCATTGAAAACTGCCGATGCGGGTTACCTGACTCGTCGTTTGGTGGATGTTGCTCAGGACATGATTGTCACAGAAGAGGATTGCGGTACCTTGAGAGGTCTTGTTGTTCAGCCTTTGAAAGACAATGAAGAAATCGTTGAGCCACTTTCTGAAAGAATCTTAGGTCGGGTATCTGTACACGATGTATATGATCCGATCACTGATCAATTGATTATCCCAGCCGGAGTAGAAATTGGAGATGATGTTGCCAAATTGGTTGACGAATCTGCGATCGAAGAGGTTGAGATCAGATCTGGATTGACTTGTGAAACTAGAAGAGGTATTTGTGCAAAATGTTACGGTAGAAACCTTGCCACAGGCCATATGGTACAGGCAGGTGAATCTGTAGGTGTTATTGCTGCACAATCTATCGGTGAACCAGGTACTCAGCTTACCTTGAGAACTTTCCACGTGGGTGGTACTGCTTCCAACATGGCGGTAGATGCTTCAATCAATGCGAAATTTGATGGGGTTATCGAATTCGATGAGGAATTGAGATACATCGAGACCACCAACAAGGATGGTGAAGCGGTGACCATGGTAATGGGACGTTCCGGCGAAATCAAGATCAATGAAGCAAAAACTGGCAAGACTCTAGTTTCCAACCACGTGCCTTACGGTGCCATGTTGAATGTGAAAGACGGTCAGAAAATCACCAAAGGACATTCACTTTGTACTTGGGATCCTTACAACGCGGTAATCCTTTCTGAATTTGACGGTAAAGTTGAATTTGAGGCAGTCGTAGAAGGTATTACGTACAAGGAAGTAGCCGATGACCAGACTGGTTTCCGCGAGAAGGTTATTATTGAGACTAAGGATAGAACTAAGAATCCTGCCATCATTGTAAATTATGGTGAAGATTCTAAGTCATACAATATTCCAGTAGGTGCTCACTTGGCTGTAGAAGCTGGTGAAAAAGTAAAATCAGGCCAGATTTTGGTGAAAATCCCAAGATCAGTAGGTAAGACAAGAGATATTACCGGTGGTCTTCCTCGAGTTACAGAATTATTCGAAGCAAGAAACCCATCCAATCCGGCTGTAGTTTCTGAGATCGATGGTGTGGTGACTTACGGAGGTATCAAGCGTGGTAACAGAGAAATCATCATCGAATCAAAAGATGGTGTGATCAAGAAGTATATGGTATCGCTTTCGAAACACATCTTGGTTCAGGAAAATGACTTCATCCGTGCAGGTGAACCATTGTCTGATGGAGCGATCACTCCAAACGACATCCTGTCTATCAAAGGACCAACAGCTGTTCAGGAGTATTTGGTGAACGAAATCCAAGAAGTTTATAGACTTCAGGGTGTGAAGATCAACGATAAGCACATCGAGGTAATTGTAACCCAAATGATGCAGAAAGTTGAAATTCTCGATGCTGGAGATACTGGATTCCTTCAAAACCAAATCGTGGACAAGTGGGCATTCCGTGAGGAAAACGACAATATCCTTGATAAAAAAGTGGTAATGGACGCTGGAGATTCTTCTACTCTAAAGCCAGGTATGATCATCTCTTCAAGAAGATTGAGAGACGAAAACTCTAGCTTAAAGCGTAAGGATCTGAAGTTGGTACAAGTGAGAGATGCTGAAACAGCAGTTTCCAGACCAACGCTACAAGGTATTACCGCAGCATCTTTAGGAACTGAAAGCTTTATTTCAGCGGCTTCCTTCCAAGAAACAACCAAAGTGCTTTCCGAGGCAGCAATCAGAGGTAAGAGAGATGAGCTTTTGGGCTTGAAGGAAAACGTGATCGTAGGTCACTTGATTCCAGCAGGTACCGGTCAGCGCAGATTACAAAACCTGATTGTTGGCTCACAGGAGGAGTACGAAAAGCTTTCTGAAAATATGGAGAGAACATCCTCCAAAAGATCAAGTGAAGCAATCCTTTAATTGGATAAGTAAATAGTTTAAAGGCCTGTACATACCATACAGGCCTTTTTTTAATCCTAAAATAAAATGGAAGACAACAAAAGAGCTGATCAGCAGATCAATGTAGAGCTATCCGAGGAAGTAGCCGAAGGAGTTTATTCAAACTTGGCAATGATTGCACATTCCAATTCGGAATTTGTGATTGATTTTATTCGATTAATGCCTGGTGTGCCTAAAGCCAAAGTGAAGTCCAGAATCATTGTGACTCCGGATCATGCCAAAAGATTGCTTGCGGCATTAAAAGAAAACATCGAAAAATATGAGGCTGCTTTTGGTAAAATTAATCAAGGAGGAGGTGCTCCTTCGTTCCCGATTTCCTTTGGAACACCGGGTGAAGCGTAACAAAAATATAACTGCTTAATTTTGTTACTCTTATTACTTTCTTTACCTTTGCAGTCCAAAATTTAACAGTTTACAGGAAAACTAAATTTCATCAGTTAATGCCTACTATTCAACAGTTAGTAAGAAAAGGTAGAACTACACTGGAAATCAAATCAAAGTCTCGTGCTTTGGACGCTTGTCCTCAGCGTAGAGGTGTTTGTACCAGAGTATATACTACGACCCCTAAGAAGCCAAACTCTGCGATGAGAAAGGTGGCAAGGGTAAGATTGACAAACGGAAAAGAAGTGAATGCTTACATTCCAGGAGAAGGCCACAATCTACAAGAGCACTCGATCGTATTGATCAGAGGTGGTCGTGTGAAAGATCTTCCCGGTGTGAGATACCACATCATCCGAGGTGCACTTGATACTGCAGGAGTTAAAGACCGTAAGCAAGGTCGCTCTAAGTATGGTGCTAAAAGACCAAAAGCTGGTAAGGGTGCCCCTGCAGCAGCTCCAGGCAAAAAGAAATAATAAAACACTTTAAAAGAAATGAGAAAAGCGAAACCAAAGAAGAGATATATTCTTCCTGATCCAAAGTTCAATGATACTTTGGTGACCAAGTTTGTAAACTGTCTGATGTTTGACGGGAAGAAGAGTATTGCTTACAATATTTTCTACGATGCAGTAGCAAAAGTAGAAGCTAAAGTAGGTGAGAATGGTCTTGAAGTTTGGAAAAAAGCGCTTAACAATATTACTCCTGCCGTTGAGGTTAAGAGTCGTAGAGTTGGTGGTGCTACATTCCAGGTTCCTATGGAAGTCAGACCTGAAAGAAAAGTGTCCCTTGGTATCAAGTGGATGATCAACTACGCGCGTAGAAGAGGTGAGAAAACAATGATGGACCGTTTGGCGGGTGAAATCATCGCAGCAGCAAAAGGCGAAGGTGCCGCTGTGAAGAAAAAAGATGATACACACAGAATGGCTGAAGCTAACAAAGCATTCTCACACTTTAGATTTTAATTAGAATGGCAAGAGATTTAAGATATACCAGAAATATTGGTATCGCCGCTCACATTGATGCTGGTAAAACCACCACAACAGAGCGAATCCTTTTTTACTCCGGTGTAAGTCACAAAATCGGTGAAGTTCACGACGGTGCTGCTACCATGGACTGGATGGCTCAAGAGCAGGAGCGTGGAATTACCATCACCTCTGCTGCAACCACCGTTTTTTGGAACTATCGTGACCAAAAATACAACGTAAACATCATTGACACGCCGGGTCACGTTGACTTTACTGTTGAAGTTAACCGTTCTCTGCGAATCTTAGATGGTCTAGTTTTCCTGTTCAGTGCTGTAGATGGTGTAGAGCCGCAGTCTGAGACCAACTGGAGATTGGCGGATAACTATAAAGTAGCTCGTATCGGTTTCGTTAACAAAATGGACCGAGCTGGCGCTAACTTTTTGGAGGTTTGTAAGCAAGTAAAGGAAATGCTGGGTAGCTATGCAGTTCCATTGCAGCTTCCAATCGGGGCTGAGGATAAGTTCAGAGGTGTGGTTGATTTGATCAACAACCGTGGAATTATCTGGAATGAATCTGATATGGGGATGACCTATGAAGTAGTTCCTATTCCTGAAGACATGGTGGAAGAAGCCGCACAGTACAGAGAATACCTTCTGGAAGCTGTAGCTGAGTACGACGAGTCATTGATGGAGAAATTCTTCGATGATCCTAATTCAATCACTGAAGCTGAAATTTTGAAAGCACTGAGAGCAGCTACCATCGACATGAAAATTGTCCCTATGGTTTGTGGTTCTTCTTTCAAAAATAAAGGTGTACAGACCATGCTTGACCTGGTGATGGAATTGCTTCCTTCTCCTTTGGATAAAGACAATATCATCGCTACTTCTTTGGAAGACGAAGAGGTTGAGGTTGCTATAGCACCAGATGAAAAAGAGCCTTTCACAGGTTTGGCATTCAAAATCGCTACAGATCCTTTCGTTGGTCGTCTTTGTTTCGTAAGAGCTTATTCAGGTATTCTTGAGTCTGGTTCGTATGTTTTCAATAGCCGTTCAGGTAACAAAGAGCGTATTTCCCGTGTATTCCAAATGCACGCCAATAAGCAGAACCAAATCGAAAGATTGGTAGCTGGTGATATCGGAGCCGTAGTAGGTTTTAAAGACATCAAGACAGGAGATACACTTTGCGACGAAAAACGCAAGGTAGTTCTTGAGTCAATGGTTTTCCCAGAGCCAGTTATCGGATATGCAATTGAGCCTAAGACTCAGGCTGACGTAGATAAACTGGGTATGGCTATCGCCAAACTGGTTGAAGAAGATCCAACACTCCAAGTAAATACTGACCACGAAACTGGTCAGACCATCTTGAGAGGAATGGGAGAACTTCACTTGGAAATTATCATCGACCGTCTGAAGCGAGAATTCAAGGTTGAAATCAACCAAGGTGCTCCTCAGGTTGCTTACAAGGAAGCTTTGTTTGGTTCAGTAGAACACAAAGAAGTTTACAAAAAGCAAACTGGTGGTAAAGGTAAGTTTGCCGATATCGTATTCGAATTGGGACCAAAAGATGCAGATCCTGAAACTGGTGAAATTAAGCCAGGATTGGATTTCGTCAACGGAATCGTAGGTGGTGTGATTCCAAAAGAATTCATCCAGCCGGTTCAAAAAGGTTTCCAAGAAGCGATGAAAAACGGACCGCTTGCTGGCTATCCGATCGAATCTATGAAAGTGAGATTGTTCCATGGTTCTTACCATGATGTCGATTCAGATGCACTTTCATTTGAATTGGCTGCTCGTATCGGTTTCAAAGAAGCTGCAAAAAAATGTAAGCCTCAATTGCTTGAGCCGATCATGGCTGTAGATGTGGTAACTCCGGACGAATATACCGGACCTATCACAGGTGACTTAAACAGAAGAAGAGGTTTGATGAAAGGTATGGATACCAAAGGTTCCTCTACCGTAGTTAAAGCTAGCGTTCCTTTGTCTGAGTTATTTGGTTATGTGACAGATTTGAGAACAATTACCTCTGGTAGAGCGACTGCGTCATTGACCTTCTCTCACTACGAGCCAGTTCCAAACAACATAGCCGAAGGTGTGATTGCTAAAGTAAAAGGTGAAAAGGCCTAATCTTCAAGAAAATGAATCAGAAAATCAGAATAAAACTTAAATCATACGATCACAGCCTGGTGGATAAGTCATCAGAGAAGATCGTGAAGGCTGTAAAAGCCACAGGCGCAGTAGTAGTTGGACCTATTCCATTGCCTACTAAGAAAGAAAAATTTACAGTGTTGAAATCCCCACACGTAAATAAGAAGGCAAGAGACCAGTACCAATTGTGTACTTATAAAAGACTGGTAGATATCTACTCAAATTCCTCCAAAACAGTTGATGCTTTGATGAAAATCGAGCTTCCTAGTGGTGTGGATGTAGAGATCAAGGTCTGATAGGACTTTAGATTTTGACTTAGAAAAGGCCTGCATACCCTGCAGGTCTTTTTGTTTTCTGGCAGATTCTGAAATTTCCTTTCTTTAGGAAGGATCTTTTTGAGCCTAAACCAAATCATTTTTTCTAATTGTTTGAAAATATTGGAGTTGGGATTTGCTGCCAAATATTATTTCAGTAACTTTGCAGTCCTTAAAAAGGGCCCAAGTGTATAATCTCTTGTGGATTATCAAATTATCTTATCAAAGATGTCTGGTATTATAGGAAAAAAAGTAGGAATGACTAGCATTTTCAGTGCCGATGGACGTAACGTCGCATGCACGCTAATAGAGGCTGGTCCTTGCGTAGTGACGCAAGTAAAAAACGTTGAAACAGACGGGTACAACGCAGTGCAGTTGGCATTCGGTGAGCGTAAGGAGAAAAACACTCCTAAGCCATTGATCGGTCATTTTAAAAAGGCCGGTACTACGCCAAAGCAGAAAGTTGTTGAATTCCGTGACTTCAGGGTCGAGTTTGAAGGCCAAGTGGAGCTCGGAAAGACAGTGAATGCCAAAGAGGTTTTCGTAGAAGGTGACTTCGTCGATGCCATTGGTACTTCAAAAGGTAAAGGTTTCCAAGGTGTTGTAAAGCGTCATGGTTTTGCCGGTGTGGGTGGACAAACTCACGGTCAGCACAACAGAGGCAGACACCCAGGTTCCATTGGTGCATGTTCTTGGCCATCCAGAGTATTCAAAGGCATGAGAATGGCCGGTAGAACTGGTGGCGACAGAGTAAAAGTAATCAACCTAAGAGTATTGAAAGTCTATCCTGAGCAGAACCTATTGTTGGTTTCTGGATCAGTACCTGGCCCAAAAAACTCTTTTGTAATTCTTGAGAAATAAGCCATGGAATTAGCAGTAATCAATCACAAAGGACAAGATACAGGTAGAAAGGTGACTCTTTCTGACGAGATTTTCGCGATCGAACCAAACGATAACGCGATCTACCTGGATGTGAAGCAGTACCTGGCTAACCAAAGACAGGGAACTCACAAATCAAAAGAAAGAAACGAAGTAGCAGGATCTACTAAGAAGATCAAAAAGCAAAAAGGTACAGGTGGTGCCCGAGCTGGATCTTTGAAGGCGCCTAACTTCCGTGGTGGAGGTAGAGTATTCGGTCCTAGACCGAGAGACTATTCCTTCAAATTGAATAAAAAAGTAAAGCAGTTGGCTCGTAAGTCTGCACTTTCATATAAAGTGATTGAAAACAGCCTAGTAGTATTGGAGGACGTGAAATTCGACGCTCCTAAGACTAAAAACTACATCGCTTTGTTGAATGGCCTATCGCTGGCTGACAAGAAGACACTTTTGGTTCTCCCTGGAGATGACAAGAATGTATTCCTTTCCAGCAGAAACCTGCCTAAAGCGAAAGTGGTAACTGTAAATGATGTGAATACTTACCAAGTTCTTCATGCTGACCAATTGGTTCTCTGCGAAGGTTCTGTAAGTATATTGGAAACCATTTTATCGAAATAAGACAATGGATATTCTAAAACAGCCTTTGATTACAGAAAAAATTTCTGCTGGTAACGAAAGAGGTGTCTACGGCTTTATAGTAGAAAAAACCGCTGACAAAATCCAGATTAGAAATGCTGTAGAGAAAACATACGGTGTGAAAGTGGTATCAGTAAGAACCATTCGTTATGCAGCTAAGCATAAGACCCGTTACACGAAGAATAAAATCGTATCTGGCTTCACCAATGCTTTCAAAAAAGCAATCGTGCAGGTAGCCGACGGTGAGGTAATTGATTTTTACGGAGAAATTTAATTGAATCAATATCATGGCAATTAAAAAGTTGAGGCCTGTAACTCCAGGGACAAGATTCAGAGTGGCACCTGCTTTTGACGAGATTACCAAGTCAAAGCCGGAGAAGTCACTTCTTGCACCTTTGAAGAAATCAGGCGGAAGAAATAATACAGGCAAAATGACCGCTCGATATATCGGTGGTGGTCACAAGAGAAGACTACGTATTGTAGACTTCAAAAGAAACAAGTTTGGTGTACCAGCGACAGTGAAAGCTATCGAATACGATCCAAACAGAACAGCTCGTCTTGCCCTACTCTATTATGCAGACGGTGCTAAGGCCTATATTATCGCCCCGGAAGGTTTGACGGTAGGTCAGACAGTGATTTCCGGTGAGCAAGTTGCTCCAGAAGTGGGCAACGCCATGCCTATGGCCAATATCCCAATGGGTACAATTGTACACAATGTGGAATTGAAGCCAGGCAATGGTGGAGCCATGGCAAGAAGTGCCGGAGGTTATGCACAGATCGTAGCTCGTGATGCGAGATATGTGACAGTGAAACTTCCTTCCGGTGAAATGAGACTCGTTTTGGGTACTTGTATGGCAACAGTAGGAACTGTTTCCAACGGTGACCACATGAACGTGGTGTTAGGTAAAGCTGGTCGTAAGAGATGGCTTGGAGTAAGACCTCGTACAAGAGGTGTGGCAATGAACCCAGTAGATCACCCTATGGGTGGTGGTGAAGGCCGGTCTTCAGGTGGACATCCTAGATCAAGAAAAGGACTTCTTTCTAAAGGAAAGAAAACCAGATCACCTAAGAAGTATTCAAACAAGTTCATCATCAGCAAAAGATCTAAATAATTATGGCACGTTCATTAAAAAAAGGTCCTTATATCGAGCACCATCTGGTGAAGAAAGTAGATGTCATGAACGAGTCAGGCAAGAAATCTGTCATCAAGACTTGGTCAAGAAGATCTATGATTTCCCCGGATTTCGTAGGCCATACCTTCGCAGTGCATAACGGTAACAAGTTTATCCCGGTGTTTGTCACTGACAACATGGTAGGTCACAAGCTGGGTGAATTTGCTCCAACTAGAAACTTCCGTGGCCACATTGCTAAAAAAGATAAAGGAAAGAGATAATCATGGAAGCAGTAGCAAGATTAAAAAACGTTCCTACATCCCCGCGCAAAATGCGCCTTGTGGCTGACCTTGTGAGAGGTAAGCGAGTAGGATTGGCACTTAGCATATTGAAATTCACGCCCAATCATGGCGCGATGAAATTGGAGAAGCTTCTCCTTTCAGCAGTGGCCAACTGGCAAGCAAAAAATCCTGACGAGAAGCTTGAAGAAGCTGATCTGTATATCAAAACTATCATGGTGGATGAAGGCAGATCATTGAAGCGACTCAGACCAGCTCCTCAGGGACGTGGACATAGAATCCGCAAAAGATCCAATCATGTAACCCTTGTAGTTGATGCATTCATCTCAGGTGACGTTACCGCTGATTTAGTTGAAACAAACGAAAAGGCAAATTAAAAAAGACTATGGGACAAAAGATTAACCCAATAGGATTTAGACTTGGTGTAGTCAAAGGCTGGGATTCCAACTGGTATGGTGGGAAAGACTTTGCTGAGAAGCTATACGAAGATCAGCAGATCCGTAAATATGTCCTTGCCAGAATCCCCAAAGGAGGTATTTCCAAAGTAATCATTGAGCGTACGCTTAAGAGAATTACTTTGACAATCCATACCGCCAGACCGGGTGTAGTTATTGGTAAAGGCGGAGCCGAAGTAGATAAGCTGAAAGAAGAGCTGAAAAAGATCACCAACAAAGATATTCAGATCAATATCTTCGAAATTAAGCGTCCGGAATTGGATGCGAAATTAGTTGGGGAATCCATTGCGCAGCAGCTTCAGGCTAGAATTTCCTTCAGAAGAGCAATGAAGCAAGCCATTGCAGCATCCATGCGAGTGGGAGCGGAAGGTATTAAGGTAAAGCTTTCTGGTCGTTTAGGAGGAGCTGAAATGGCTCGTTCTGAAATGTACAAAGAAGGCAGAATTCCACTTCATACCCTTAGAGCAGATATTGATTATGCACTTTCCGAAGCACTTACTGTGTATGGATTGATTGGAATCAAAGTCTGGATCTTTAAAGGTGAAGTTTACGGAAAGAGAGATCTTTCTCCTAACCAAGGAGCAGCTAATGAGCCTAAAGGCCAGCGCAGCCCGAACCCAAAAGGTGGAAGAGGAGATAGAGACAACGGTCCAAGACGCCGAAATAAGAAATAACTATTTTCACCGAATAAGTGAGAAATCATGTTACAGCCGAAAAGAACGAAATATAGAAAAATGCACAAGGGCCGCGTCAAAGGTCTTGCTACTAGAGGGGCTGAACTCTCTTTTGGCAACTTTGGTGTAAAATCCCTTGAGCCAGGATGGATTACTTCTCGCCAGATCGAGGCAGCTAGAATTGCCATGACAAGAGCTATGAAGAGAGAAGGTCAGGTTTGGATCAGAATTTTCCCTGACAAACCGATCACTAAAAAGCCAGCGGAAGTACGTATGGGTAAGGGTAAAGGTGCTCCAGAATATTGGGTAGCTGTTATCAAGCCAGGAACGATACTTTTCGAAGCTACAGGCGTGAGTCTGGAGGTTGCTAAAGATGCATTGAGACTTGCGCAGCAGAAGCTACCCGTAAGTACAAGTTTTGTTGTTCGTAGAGACTACGCAGAATAATCATAAGCAATGAAGAACACAGAAATCAGATCCCTTTCCGCAAGTGAGATCGCAGAGCGAGTAGTCGCAGAGCAGGAGAATCTTAGCAAATTGAAATTTGCTCACTCGATTACTCCTATTGAGAATCCTAACAGAATCAGAGAAGCCAAGCGTCTTGTCGCAAGATTGAAGACTGCATTAGCTTCCAAATAACTAGCTAACAGAAAAGAAAATGGCTACGATTGAGAGAAATCTTCGCAAAGAGAGAATTGGTAAGGTCGTAAGTGACAAAATGGATAAATCCATAACTGTGGCTGTGGAACGTAAAGTGAAACACCCAATCTATGGTAAATTTGTCGCTAAGACTACCAAATTTATGGTTCATGACGAGAACAATGAGTGTCACCCAGGCGACTTGGTGAGAATCAGTGAGACTCGTCCGCTGAGCAAAAACAAGCGTTGGAGATTAGTGGAAATTATTGAAAGGGCTAAGTAATCATGATACAGCAAGAATCCAGACTAGGCGTTGCAGATAATTCAGGTGCTAAAGAAGTACTTGTCATCCGCGTATTGGGAGGAACTGGCAAGCGTTATGCTTCCATCGGCGATAAAGTAGTCGTGACTGTAAAGTCAGCCCTATCTTCCAGTAATATGAAAAAAGGTACCGTTTCAAAAGCGGTAATTGTGAGAACCAAAAAGGAAATCCGACGTAAAGACGGCTCCTACATTCGGTTTGAGGATAACGCTGCAGTGTTGCTTAACAACAACGACGAGCCAAGAGGCACACGTATCTTCGGACCCGTGGCCAGAGAGCTTAGAGAGAAGCAGTTCATGAAAATCATTTCCTTGGCCCCTGAAGTATTGTAATCATGGAAAGAAAACTGAACAAGCAGACAAAACTGCATATCAAAACTGGAGATACCGTGAAGGTAATCGCCGGTGATGACAAAGGGAAAACAGGAAAAGTTCTTTCTGTTAATACCGAAAAGAAAAGAGCTTACGTGGAAGGTATCAATATGATCACCAAACATGTGAAGCCTACCGCTGCTAAGCCACAAGGTGGAATCGAAAAGAAAGAAGCAGCACTTCATATCAGCAATCTAATGCTCGTAGATCCTAAAACTGGTGAAGCAACCCGTACAGGTCGTAAGGCAGGCGAAAATGGTAAACTAGTAAGATATTCAAAGAAAACTGGGGAGGTGATCAATGGCTAATTCAAGAATGAAAGCAAAGTACCTGAGCGATATCGTTCCGGCTTTGAAGGAGAAGTTTCAATACTCATCTATCATGCAAGTGCCTCAGTTAACTAAGATCGTCCTTAACAAAGGTATCGGTGCAGCTGTCGCTGATAAGAAATTGGTAGACCAGGGTGTGGAAGAACTTTCACTTATCACTGGACAGAAAGCAGTAGCGACAAAGTCGAAAATTGCAGTGTCCAACTTTAAGTTGAGAGAAGGAATGCCGATCGGCGCCAAAGTTACTTTGAGAGGTGAAAAGATGTATGAATTTCTTGACCGTCTGATCACTGTTGCTTTACCCCGTGTACGTGATTTCAAAGGTATCTCAGACAAGGGATTTGACGGAAGAGGGAACTATACGCTAGGTGTGACTGAGCAAATTATCTTTCCTGAAATTTCTATAGAGAAAGTGAACAGAATCTCCGGTATGGACATCACTTTCGTGACCTCAGCTAAAACAGACGAAGAAAGCTATGCCTTGTTGAAAGCTTTCGGAATGCCGTTCTCCAATAAAAATAAAGAAGAATAATCATGGCAAAAGAATCCATCAAAGCTCGTGAGAGAAAAAGAGAGCATCTGGTAGCCAAGTACGCTAAGAAAAGAGCTGAGCTGAAAGCAGCCGGTGACTACGAAGGCCTTGACAAATTGCCAAAAAATGCTTCTCCGGTTAGATTACATAATCGTTGCAAACTTACAGGTCGTCCTAAAGGATACATGAGAAAGTTTGGTATCAACAGGGTAACATTCAGGGAAATGGCCTCTGCAGGCAAGATCCCAGGAATTACAAAGTCCAGCTGGTAAAATAACGACAGTAATTTTTATTATAAAAATCAATTCGTAACTTTGCACGCCCAAAACGGGTGGAGCTAGACTATAAATACCATGACTGATCCAATAGCTGATTATCTGACTAGGTTGAGAAATGCCATCAAGGCATCTCACCGAATCGTTGAGATACCTGCCTCTAACATCAAGAAGGAGATTACGAAAGTATTGCACGACAAAGGATATATTCAAAACTATAAGTTTGAACAAAATGGTCCCCAGGGATCCATCAAGATCGCTTTGAAGTACAATCCTACAAGCAAGCAAAATGCTATCGTAAGCCTTGAAAGAGTAAGTACGCCAGGTTTGAGAAAATATGTAAAGCATGATGAGCTCCCTAGAGTCATCAATGGCTTGGGAATCGCAATCGTATCCACCTCCAAAGGTGTGATGACTGACAAAGAGGCACGTACCGAAGGTATCGGTGGCGAAGTACTTTGCTACGTTTATTAATATACTATCATGTCTAGAATAGGTAAAAAACCAATAAATATACCCAGCGGTGTTACTGTAGACGTGTCAGCTCATGGAACTGTCACTGTTAAAGGTCCAAAGGGTACACTGACTCAGGATGTGAATCCTGATATTCAGGTGAAAGTCGAAGGCAGCGAAATCATCGTTGCTAGACCTACCGAGTCTAAGAGACATAAGTCTCTTCATGGACTTTACAGATCATTGATCAACAATATGGTGATCGGTGTATCTGAAGGTTACAAGAAGGACTTAGAATTAGTAGGTGTCGGTTACAAAGCATCCAATCAGGGTCAAATACTCGAGCTTAGCTTAGGCTATTCTCACAGTATTTTCATGGCGATGCCTAATGAGATCTCTATCAAAACTGAGACTCCAAAAGGTAAAAATCCATTCATCACCCTAGAGGGTATTGATAAAGAATTGATCGGTCAGGTAGCTGCCAAGATCAAATCACTCCGTAAAGTGGAACCATACAAAGGTAAAGGTGTGCGTTTCGTTGGTGAACAAGTTAGACGTAAGGCTGGTAAAACTGCCGGTAAAAAATAATAGGTTATGGCATTTAATAAGACTTCCAGAAGACTTAGAATCAAGCAAGGTATCCGAAGAAAGATCTCCGGTACTGATTCCAGACCTCGTTTGTCTGTATTCAAGAGTAATACAGGTATTTACGCGCAATTGATCGATGACCTCAAAGGTCTAACTTTGGCACAAGCTTCTTCAAAAGAGCTTGGATCTAAAGCCAACACTAATCTTGGAGTTTCCAAAGAAGTAGGAAAAAAACTAGCCGAAAGAGCAGTAGCTAATGGCGTATCTGTAGTAGTTTTTGATAGAAACGGCTACTTGTATCATGGTAATGTGAAAGCTTTGGCTGAAGGCGCCAGAGAAGGAGGCCTTAAATTTTAATCATTATGTCTCAAGTAAGAAGAAAACCCATTAGGGCTACAGATACAGAATTAAAGGAGAAAGTAGTAGCAATCAACCGAGTAGCCAAAGTGGTAAAAGGTGGTAGAAGATTCTCCTTTTCTGCAATTGTTGTGGTAGGTGATGGCCAAGGTGTAGTAGGTTACGGATTGGGAAAAGCCAATGAAGTAACTGATGCAATCACTAAAGGCATCGAAGACGCAAAAAAGAACTTAGTAAAAGTTCCAGTGTTGAAAGGTACCATCCCTCATGAGCAGATTGGTAAATTCGGAGGCGGACTTGTATTGATCAAGCCAGCTGCAGCAGGTACTGGTGTAATTGCCGGTGGTGCGATGCGTGCTGTACTTGAAAGTGCCGGTGTGACAGACGTTTTGGCTAAATCCAAAGGTTCATCAAATCCACACAACGTAGTGAAAGCTACAATCGATGCACTGACTCAATTGAGAGATGCGATCGCTGTATCCCAGCAGCGTGGTGTGAAAATGGCTAAAGTCTTTAACGGATAATCATCATGGCAAAGATCAAAATCACACAAACTAAAAGTACGATTGACCGACCTAAAGATCAGAAAGCAACAATCACTGCATTAGGGTTGGGACGTATCAGCAAGTCTGTAGTAGTTGAAAATACTCCACAGATTGCAGGAATGGTAAATAAAGTGAATCACCTTGTAAAAGTGGAGGAAGCTTAATCATGAAATTAAATACATTAACTCCGTCAGAAGGTTCAACCAAAAATCGAAAGAGAATTGGTAGAGGTACCGGTTCCGGTCGAGGTGGAACATCTACCAGAGGTCACAAAGGAGCAAAATCAAGATCTGGCTACAAGTCTAAAATCGGATTTGAAGGTGGGCAAATGCCTCTTCAAAGAAGAGTTCCAAAATTTGGCTTCAAATCCTTTAACAGGGTTGAGTTCAAGCCAGT
Source organism: Algoriphagus litoralis (assembly GCF_003259255.1). Lineage (GTDB taxonomy): Bacteria > Bacteroidota > Bacteroidia > Cytophagales > Cyclobacteriaceae > Algoriphagus > Algoriphagus litoralis. Next base: position 74,073 of record NZ_QGOL01000008.1, on the reverse strand, counting down.
AAATTTGGATACCTTGCAGTCCCTAGCTGATCAATTCAGTCTTGTGGCTATCGACATGGAAGCTTTGGTTTCTCATGGCATTGCTTCGAAGAATGATAAGATCAAAATCTTAGGTGGTGGCGAACTCACAGCCAAATTAGATGTGACTGCCCACAAGTTTTCTGCTTCAGCAGTTGAAGTAATCGAAAAACTTGGTGGTTCTGTAAACAAGATTTAAGTAAATGAAAAAGTTTATTTCGACAGTTAAGAATATTTTCTCAATCGAAGATTTGAGAGTTAGAATTGTAAATACAATCGGCTTCTTGATCATCTTTAGATTAGGTTCATTCATCGTGCTTCCAGGCGTAGATCCTTCCAAATTGGGAGGTGCTCCAGAAGGAATCTTCGGACTGATTGATACCTTTCTTGGAGGAGCATTCAGCAATGCATCCATCTTCGGATTGGGAATTATGCCTTATATCTCTGCTTCCATTGTGTTGCAGCTGTTGACTGTCGGAGTTCCTTATTTTCAGAAAATGCAAAAGGAGGGTGAGTCTGGTAGAAAACGAATCAACCAGATCACCAGAGTCCTTACTATCCTGATCACAATAGCTCAAGGGATTGGGTATGTCTCAGCGACAATCCTTCCTACCGGAGCTGTGATGGTGAGCACCTCTCTTTTCATGTTCAGTTCATTGGTCCTGCTTTCTGCGGGTACCATGTTCTGTATGTGGTTGGGTGAAAAAATTACCGAGAAAGGTATCGGAAACGGTATTTCCATGTTGATCATGATAGGCATCATTTCTAGATTCCCAGGAGCGATTATTGCAGAAGGATTAGAGAAAGGAACATCTGGTATGTTGCTTCTAATCATTGAGGCGCTAGTGTTGTTCTTTGTAGTTGTGGGAGTAATTGCATTGACTGAAGCTACCAGGAGGATCCCCGTACAATACGCTAAGCAGGTAGTAGGGGGTAAAGTTTATGGAGGACAACGTCAGTACATTCCGATCAAAGTAAATGCCTCCGGTGTTATGCCGATCATATTCGCTCAGTCTTTGATGTTCGTGCCTGCGATGATAGCCCAGATCTGGGCCCAGGAAAATGACATTGCAAACTACATTGGATCGACGTTTAGTAATCCGACTTCTTGGCAGTACAACGTTTTGTTTGCAGTGTTGATCATCATTTTCACGTTCTTCTACACAGCCATCACGGTCAACCCTGAGCAGATAGCAGAAGACATGAAGAGAAACGGTGGCTTCGTACCCGGTATTAAGCCAGGTGCACCCACATCTGAATTCATCGATGGAATTATCTCCAAGATTACGCTTCCCGGTTCTGTTCTGCTCGCGGTAGTGGCGATTCTTCCAGCTATTGCTGTGATAGCCGGTGTTGGACAGGAGTTTTCATACTTCTATGGTGGAACTTCCCTTCTTATTATGGTGGGTGTGATCATGGATACTTTAAGACAAATTGAAAGTTACCTGCTCATGAGACATTATGAGGGAATGATGAAAAGCGGTAATCTGAAGAACAACCCTTCGAATTACCAAGTAGCATAATATGATTCAATACAAAACTTCGGAAGAAGTTCAATTGATAAAAGAGAGTGCAGATATACTGGGGAGAGCTCATGGAGAAGTAGCCAAGTATATCAAAGAAGGGGTAAAGACCTCTTTTCTTGACAAGATTGCTGAAGAGTTTATTAGGGATCACAACGGAGTACCTTCTTTTAAAGGGTACAATGGTTTTCCCGCTTCACTTTGTATTTCTGTGAACGAAGTTATTGTTCACGGTTTTCCAAATGATTATGAATTGAAAGATGGCGATATAATCTCAGTAGATTGTGGAGTCTTTCACCAAGGTTTTCATAGCGATTCCGCTTATACGTACCCTATCGGTGAGGTTTCCCCTTCTGTCAAAGCATTATTGTCCGCCACCAAAGATTCGCTCTATTTAGGAATCGAGCAAGCTGTGGTTGGGAATAGAATTGGTGACATTGGATTTGCTATTCAAAAGTTTGTCGAGGCAAAAGGCTACACGGTAGTTCGAGAGCTTGTCGGACATGGTTTGGGTAAAAAGCTACATGAAGCACCTGAAGTCCCTAACTATGGAAAAAAAGGAAGTGGTGTCCCGCTTAAGGCTGGGATGGTGATTGCAATTGAGCCAATGATCAATCTGGGGACTCGAAATATAGTCCAGGAAAGAGACGGGTGGACTATCCGAACTGCAGATCGGAAACCTTCAGCTCACTACGAGCATACGGTTGCAATATTGGAAGATAGAACAGAAGTTTTAACAACGCATAAATACATAGAAGAGGTCTTTAAATTCTAATATGGCCAAACAGACATCAATAGAGCAAGACGGTACCATCATCGAAGCATTGTCTAATGCAATGTTTAAAGTGGAACTTGAAAATGGACATCAGTTGATAGCTCATATTTCGGGAAAGATGCGAATGAATTATATCAAAATCCTTCCTGGAGATAAGGTCAAACTTGAATTATCTCCCTATGATTTAACCAAAGGCAGAATAGTATATCGATATAAATAGACTGACATGAATTCGACTGTTGTGCATATCCCGTGTGGTGATGCAAGGGCAGCAAGAGTTCACGGCTATCTGACCACTTTAAAACGACAAGCAGATGAAAGTAAAAGCATCTATTAAAAAAAGAAGTGTTGACTGCAAGCTAATCCGTAGAAAAGGAGTTTTGTATGTCATCAACAAAAAGAATCCCAAGTTTAAACAAAGACAAGGTTAATCATGGCTAGAATTGCAGGTGTAGACATACCAGACAATAAGCGCGGCGAAATCGGACTTACCTATATCTTCGGAATCGGTAGAAGTGCTGCCAAAGCGATCCTGACTAAAGCTGGTATCTCTTTCGACAAAAAAGCCGGAGAGTGGAATGATGACGAATCTACCGCTATTCGTAACATTATCGCTGAAGAATTCAGAACCGAAGGTGTGCTGAAGTCAGAGGTCCAACTGAACATCAAGCGTCTGATGGACATCGGATGTTACAGAGGTTTGAGACACAGAAAAGGACTTCCTGTCCGCGGGCAAGGTACTAAAAACAACGCCAGAACGAGGAAGGGTAAGCGTAAAACTGTTGCTAACAAAAAGAAGGCAACTAAATAAAACCTGATTTAGATTATGGCTCAGAAAAGAAACGATAAAGCAAAAGGTAAAAAAAGAGTAGTAAAGGTAGAAGCTGTTGGTCAGGCGCACATCAGAGCCTCCTTCAACAATATCATTATCTCTATTACCAATAATGCAGGTCAAGTGATCTCTTGGGCTTCTGCCGGTAAAATGGGTTTCAGAGGTTCAAAGAAAAATACTCCTTATGCTGCACAAATGGCCGCTCAAAACTGCGGACAAGTAGCGTACGACTTAGGTTTGAGAAAAATCGAAGTGTTCGTAAAAGGACCAGGATCTGGTCGTGAATCTGCGATCAGAACATTGCAAAACGTAGGATTGGACGTGACTACGATTATCGACGTGACTCCAATGCCGCACAACGGCTGTCGTCCTCCTAAGCGTAGAAGAGTTTAATTTTAAAAAGGCAACGAAATGGCAAGATATACAGGTCCTAAAGCGAAAATCTCCAGAAAATTTGGAGAAGCAATCGAAGGGCATAGCAAGGCGCTTCAAAAGAAAAACTACCCTCCCGGCATGCACGGAAGAGGTAGAAGAAAGAAGCAATCAGAATATGCTGTTCAGCTCGCTGAGAAGCAAAAAGCAAAATACATCTACGGCATCTTGGAAAGACAATTTGCTAAGATGTTTGACATCGCTTCCAGAAAATCAGGCATCACCGGTGAAAATCTCCTTCAGCTTCTTGAAGCTCGTCTGGATAACACTGTGTACAGATTGGGCATTGCCCCAACTCGTCGTGGCGCAAGACAGCTTGTATCACACAAGCACATTTTGGTAAACGGTGAAGTGGTAAACATCCCATCTTACACCCTGAAGCCAGGTGATCTAGTTTCAGTACGTGAGCGTTCCAAGTCTTTGGAAGCAATTACAAATAGCCTAGCAGGAAAAAGTGCAAACAGATATCCTTGGTTAGAGTGGGATAATGCTTCCTTGACAGGCAAATTCGTCAGTGTACCAGGCAGAGATGATATTCCTGAGAATATCAAGGAGCAGCTCATTGTCGAACTTTACTCTAAGTAATTTTACAATTTTCAGCTAAAAACAGAACGAGATATATGTCCATACTAGCATTTCAAATGCCCGAGAAAGTGGTGATGGAAAAAGCCGATGACTTTCATGGCTTGTTCACTTTCAAACCACTCGAAAAAGGCTATGGAGTTACCATCGGTAACGCCCTGAGAAGAATATTGCTTTCTTCATTGGAGGGATACGCCATCACTTCTATTAAAATCCCTGGAGTGGTTCACGAATTCTCAACCATTGAGGGTGTAGTAGAAGACGTGACTGATATTATTTTGAACATGAAGCAAGTGAGATTCAAGAAAGTGCATGATGCATTTGACGGAAAAATCACTGTAGAAATCAAAAATCAGGCTGTATTCACCGCAGGGGACATTGCTAAGTTCACTTCTTCCTTTGAAGTGCTCAATCCAGAATTGGTAATCTGTCATATCGACGAAACCAAAAACTTCGAAATTGAGATCACTATCGAAAAAGGTAGAGGTTACCTTCCAGCTGAAGAATCCAAACCAAAAGAGCAGGTTTTCGGACAGATTGCTATTGACGCCATCTTCACACCGATTAAGAATGTGAAGTACAGTGTCGAAAACACTCGAGTAGAACAAAAGACTGACTTTGAAAAATTGATCCTTGAAGTTTCTACGGATGGCTCTATCCACCCAGAGAAAGCACTTCAGGAATCAGCTAAAATTCTGATTCAGCACTTTATGCTTTTCTCTGACCAGACTATGGTCCTTGATTCTACAGGAGTAGCAGAGCCAGAACCTATCGATGAAGAGTTCCTTCACATGCGTAAGTTGTTGAAGACTTCACTTAGCGATCTAGATCTTTCTGTACGTGCATTCAACTGCCTCAAAGCAGCTGATGTGAGAACATTGGGTGATCTGGCTAGACTTGAGATTTCTGATATGATGAAGTTCAGAAATTTCGGCAAAAAGTCTTTGGCTGAACTTGAGCAACTGATCCAAGAAAAAGGTCTGACCTTCGGGATGGATATTTCTAAGTACAAACTTGACGAAGAATAATATAAAATGAGACACGGTAAGAAATTTAACCACCTTGGACGGACTGCCTCTCACAGAAAGGCAATGCTCTCCAACATGGCAACTTCCCTGATTCTTCACAAGCGTATTTCAACTACGCTTGCCAAGGCAAAAGAATTAAAGAAGTTTGTTGAGCCTCTGGTAACCAGAGCTAAAGAAGATACTACCCATAACAGACGTATTGCGTTTTCTTACCTGAAAAGCAAAGATGCCATCAAGGCTCTTTTTGGAGAGGTAATTGAAAAAGTAGGAACTCGTCCAGGTGGATATACCAGAATCATCAAGACTGGCTTCCGTCTTGGTGACAACGCTGAAATGTGTATCATTGAGCTGGTAGATTACAATGAGTTGATGCTGAAAGATGCCAAGCCAGCTAAGAAAACTACTAGAAGATCCCGTAGAGGAACTTCAGCAGCTAAAGAGACTGCTTCTGTTGAAGCACCTGCTGCTCCAGTAGCAGAAGCTAAAGCTGAGGAGCCTTCCGCTCCAGAAGCATCTACTGAAAGCGAAAACGAAGAAAAGTAAATTGAAATTTTATTTCAAATAGCAAAAGGATTGGACTTTCGTTCAATCCTTTTTTTATACCCTATCCTCTTATCCTCCTTCCCAAGATTTGGTTAACTTTGGGCAACATTCAGAAAAATGATTAAAAAGAAAGCAACACTTCTACTGGCTGATGGAACAGTTTTCCACGGCTCCCTTATTGGAAATCCCGGCACCAATGGCGGTGAAATTTGTTTTAACACCGGTATGACCGGATATCAGGAAATCTATACAGATCCATCGTATACCGGACAAATTGTGGTGACTACCACCTCTCATATTGGAAATTACGGAGTACACGCTGAAGAAATTGAATCGAATCATCCCTGTGTAGCAGGAATTGTGGTGAATAGTTTTTCGGATATTTTTTCAAGACTGGATGCGTCTGGCTCTCTTCAGGATTATTTGGTGAAATATGGTATCACGGGTATCGCTGATATTGATACCCGAATGCTTGTCAGACACCTGAGATCCAAAGGTGCGATGAATGCAATCATTAGCTCAGAATATGAGGGTAACCTGGATGGTCTGCAGGCAGAACTAGACAAAGTCCCTGATATGAATGGCTTGGAGCTTTCCTCAACTGTCTGCACACAAGAGCCATACTTCTATGGGGATGAAAGTGCATCGATCAAAGTGGCTTGCCTAGACTACGGAATCAAAAAAAATATTCTTCGAAATCTCGCTTCTAGAGGAGTTTATTGTAAAGTTTTTCCAGCTAAAACCAAATTGGCAGAATTACAAGCTTGGAACCCTGATGCTTTTTTTCTTTCAAACGGCCCTGGAGATCCAGCAGTCATGGATTATGCAGTCGACACAGTAAAAGAGATTCTTGAGACTGGAAAGCCTGTCTTTGGCATTTGCCTAGGCCACCAGCTATTGGCAGAAGCGGTAGGAATCAAAACTTACAAAATGCACCACGGACACCGCGGTCTGAATCATCCCATTAAAAATTTGGTCACTGGAAAAAGTGAAATCACTTCGCAAAATCACGGATTCAATGTGGTGCGTGAAGATACCGAGCAAAACGAGGCGGTAGAAATTACCCATGTTCACTTGAATGACAACACTGTAGCTGGCATTCGCTTGAAAAATAAACCTGCATTCTCAGTCCAGTACCACCCAGAGTCTTCCCCGGGACCACATGACTCACGGTACCTTTTTGATGAGTTTATCGCATTAATAAATCAAAACTAATCCTAATAAACCTTTTAACATTATGACGTTGATTCAATCAATTCATGCAAGACAAATCCTCGATTCCAGAGGTAACCCAACCGTAGAAGTTGATGTTTTTACCGAAAATGGTGCTTTTGGCCGTGCGGCTGTACCAAGTGGAGCTTCTACCGGTGTAAATGAAGCAGTAGAACTTCGAGACGGAGACAAAAGCAAATATCTAGGCAAAGGCGTATTGAAAGCCGTAGCCAATGTGAATGAAATCATCGCTCCTGAATTGGTAGGAATGGATGTATTTGAGCAAAATACCATTGACCAAATCATGATCGAGCTGGATGGTACCTCTACCAAAAGCAAGCTTGGCGCAAATGCAATCTTAGGGGTTTCTCTGGCAGTGGCAAAAGCTGCAGCTATGGAGGCAGGTCAGCCACTTTACCGATACATCGGCGGCGTAAATGCCAATACTCTTCCCGTACCGATGTTGAACATCATCAACGGTGGTTCTCACTCCGATGCACCGATCGCTTTCCAGGAGTTCATGGTTCGTCCTGTTGGAGCTTCCAGCTTCTCTGAAGCGATCCGTATGGGAGCGGAGATTTTTCACAATCTGAAAAAAATCCTTCATGACAAAGGCCTCAGTACGGCAGTAGGGGACGAAGGGGGATTTGCTCCAAATTTCTCTGGAGGAACCGAAGAAGCTCTGGGATGTATTTTGGATGCTATCGCAAAAGCTGGATACAAAGCTGGAGATGACGTGACCATTGCCCTGGATTGTGCAGCTTCTGAATTCTACAAAGATGAAAAGTACGACTATACCAAGTTTGAAGGTCCTACTGGTAAAATCAGAACCAGAGAAGAGCAAGTAGCCTATCTCGCTGAGTTGACCGAAAAATATCCAATCGACTCCATCGAAGACGGTTTTGCCGAGGAAGACTGGGCTGGTTGGGCAATGTTGACTTCCAAAATCGGCGACAAAGTGCAACTGGTAGGTGATGATCTTTTCGTCACTAACGTGAAATTCCTCAAGAGAGGTATCGAAGAGAAATCCGCAAACTCTATCCTGGTGAAAGTAAACCAGATCGGTACGTTGACTGAAACCCTAAACGCGATCAGCTTGGCGCACAAAGCCGGATTTACCGCTGTAATGTCTCATAGATCCGGTGAAACTGAAGATTCTACCATCGCTGATCTGGCTGTGGCTGTGAATTGCGGTCAGATCAAGACCGGTTCCGCTTCGCGCTCTGACCGTATGGCAAAATACAATCAGTTGCTTCGTATCGAAGAGCAATTGGGCGAATCAGCTGTATTCAAAGGAAGATTGAAGTAATCGGCTTTTACCGTTAAATAATTGGACAGCCTCGATTCCGGGGCTGTCTTTTTTTGCACCATTTTTGTACCTTGATTCAGACTACGGATTCATTATGAAGAAACTTCTTAAGTACAGTGGCAATTTTTATGTGTTGGCTTCGCTGTTATTCCTTTTTTGGATCACCTTTATCGATTCCAACAACTTGGTCAATCACTTCAAACTGAGCCAAAAGCTCGGTCAGTTGGAAGATCAAAAAGAATTCTACCTTGAGAAAAAAGAAAAAATCACCGCAGAGCGTGAGGAACTTTTAAGCAATCCAGCACTTTTGGAGAAGTTTGCCCGTGAGCGATACCTGATGAAAAAACAAACCGAAGATCTTTATGTCATTGTCGAAAAGTAGGGTTCTGATTATTGCCCTTTTGGGGCTTTTTTTTATTTCCAGCCAGTCATTTGCGCAGCGGGAAATCTACTCTGATTCTACCTCCTTCAAGGACCGCTTGTATTTCGGTGGTAATTTGGGTCTGCAATTTGGCACCGTTACCTTAATTGACGTTTCTCCCTTGGTTGGGGTGATGATCACACCGAAATTTTCGGCAGGTTTAGGGGGCACCTTTCAGTACTTCGATGACAATAGATTTCAGGGAGGACAGGGCACATCTTACGGTGGTCGGGTTTTTGGGCGGTACAATATCCTGCCCAATATCTTTACTCAGGCAGAGTATGAATCTATCAATTGGAATGCCTACGACTTTTTTGCTGATGATTTCAGAAGGACCTGGTCCAACGCACTTTTTCTTGGAGCGGGATATTTTGCCCCTTTTGGGGATAGGGGAGGTGCCAATTTCACCTTTCTCTACAATGTCCTTCACAACAACTTAAATTCCTACTATGCCGAACCTTATGTAATTCGGGTTGGTTTTGTTCTGTAACAATTCCATCTTTAGAATACATGGATTCTTTTATTAGAAAAATACACCAGGCACATCAAGAGTGTTCCGATTGTCCCTCTCCCAAGCTGATCCAGCAGTATTTTGAGGACTTGTTGGGATTGCTTTTTCCAGAGTACTCTGTTCAGAATATCCGGGAGGTGGAAGAAGTCAAGTCCAGACTGGAAAATCTGCAGGCGCAGCTTTCGGCTATTTTGACGCGAAACATTCACCTGCATTCCGGAGATGGAGAAAAGCTCGCCCAGCGTATTTTTGTCGACCTCGAGCAAGTTTTTGACTGGATCAATCAGGACGTGGATGCGATGTTTGCTGGAGATCCTGCAGCCAAGTCACGGACCGAGATCCTGAGAAGTTATCCTGGATTCTATGCGATAGCCGCTTATCGGATCGCACATTTGTTTCATCAAAATGGGATTAAACTTATCCCAAGAATGATCACCGAATTTGCACATAGCCGTACCGGGATTGATATTCACCCCAGCGCACAGATTGGACAGTTTTTCTGCATAGATCACGGCACAGGTGTGGTGATCGGAGAGACGACCGTCATTGGCAATCATGTCAAAATATATCAGGGGGTCACCCTCGGCGCACTCAGTGTAGACAAAGCCGACGCTGATGTCAAGCGTCATCCGACGATCGAGGATAATGTGGTCATCTATGCAGGGGCCACCATTCTGGGAGGAAAGACAGTCATCGGCAAAAACAGCGTCATTGGGGGAAATGTCTGGTTGACCAAATCGGTTCTTCCAGGTTCCAAGGTATATTATCAAACTCAAATGCACCACGAGGAAGGTACCGTGACTGATATTTATGTTTTCAAAAATGACCTGGACGAATTGAGTCATTAAGCTATCCCTAGTTGTTCCATTTTCTTTGCTTTGGCAAAAAATGCACAAGCATAACTCTTCAATACAAGCCATATGAAACTCTTTGAACTGATTGGAAATACCCCATTGGTAGAATTGGAAGCAATCCCAACCCATCCTAAGGTGAAGATTTTTTGCAAAATGGAAGGGCAGAATCCCGGCGGCAGTGTCAAGGATCGTGCGGCTTACAATATGCTCCGCTCTGCGCTGGACCGGGGTGACATCAAAACTGGCGACAAGTTGGTAGAGGCTACTAGCGGAAATACCGGAATCGCACTAGCCATGGTGGCCAAAGTCCTAGGCTTGGAGATGACCCTGATCATGCCGGATAATTCCACCAAAGAGCGGGTACTGTCCATGGAAGCGTACGGAGCTACGGTGATTCTAACACCTGCTGTGAAGACCATAGAATATTCCAGGGTTTTAGCTGAAAAGATGCGGGATGAGGAGGGCTACTTTATGCTTAACCAGTTTGGAAATCCAGACAATTATCTGGCACATTATAAGACTACCGGTCCAGAAATCTGGAGAGACACAGATGGCAAAGTCACCCATTTTGTCTCGGCGATGGGTACAACGGGGACGATTATGGGAGTCTCTAGATTTTTAAAAGAGAAAAACCCAGACATCCAGATTGTCGGAACCCAGCCTACGGACGGCTCCAGTATTCCCGGAATCCGCCGCTGGTCTGCGGAGTTTTTACCGGCTATTTTTGAACCGCAGCGAGTGGATCGTGTGATTGACGTCAGTCAGCAACAAGCCACAGAAATGACCCGCAGAATGGCCAAAGAAGAAGGGATTCTTGCTGGGATGAGTAGCGGAGGCGCACTGCATGCAGCTATCGAACTTTCCAAAGATCTGGAGGAAGGACTGATCGTCTGCATCACCTGTGACCGGGGAGATCGATATTTGAGTTCAGATCTGTTTGGGTGAGGGGTGATTGAAAAATTGGAAGATTTCAAAATTGAAAAATTGATGGCCTATAGGGCTTGCTTTAGCGTTTTGATTATTTGCTTCTAGCTTTAGTGGGAGGAGAATAATAGAGATGTTAAGCTATCCATATAGGCTCTGCCTAATCGAATTAAGCGAATCCTTAGCTGACACTTACCCTTTGATTTACTGTAGATTTCGCCTGGCCAATTCCTTTTTTAGAGCTTCATATTGCTTTGGCTTTTTCAGAAAGAGATAAATCAGAAATAAAGGAATAATACTGACCAGACCCCAAGTGCTTGCAAAGACGCTAAATAGGATGATCCCAACCAGAAAGCCGATAAAAAAAGCATCGAAAATAGGGGAGGGTTTGTTGTTTTTTGCAGCCTCGAGAAGCTCCTGATCGCTTAGCTGAGCAAGTTCATTTGGGGTCATGGGTAGTTTCGGTTTTAGTTTCTTACAAGGAATTTTTCGTGCGTAAACGGCAATTGGACTGGACCTGAATGCTGGTTTTTCACCACAATGGTTTAATCAAATTATAACTTTTCTACTAGAAAAACCGCTTCATCTTCTCCAATCCTGTCTTCACCACCACTTCAGCATCCATCGCGTAGTAAGTTGGATTGAAAAGCTCAAGCGAGAGGATGATGGATTTACCCTTGGACTTCAGGGTATCTGCCAGTTCCTGCATCGGAGCACCGCCGTCACCAGGGAATACCCGGTCTTTGTCCTGCTGCTCGGTTCTTGGGATTTCTCTGGGAAAATCATTCATGTGAAAGATATCGATCGCATGTCCGTCCAGCATCTTCATTCCCTCAAATCCTGAACCTCCCCGGAAGAGGTGATAGACATCGGCCAGAATCTTGGCGTCTTTGTCATCTGCCGCTGCCGCGACCGCCATGGCTTGACCCAAGTGGTAGAAGGATGGAAAGGCTCCCCAAAACTCCAGCTGCGGCATAACCCCGGTTTTTCTTCCCAGCTCCAACAGCTTTTTGTATTTTTCTCCAGCTTTCAGCAGATCGATCGGAGCTTCGGTCCCGATGGCAGGAGCTGCGACTCTTGGGCAACCTAAGTCCGCCAGAATTCCCATTTCTGTTTCCATCTGAGTGAAACCTGTCTTGCTTTTCGCTTCATCCTGAGCCATCCAGGTCGGGAATCCGATACAGTCAAAAAACTCCAGCCCGGCATCCGATGCCAGTTTTTTCAAGGAGGCCAGAGACTTTCCAGTTTCCAGATATGCCTGAATCTCCATCATCCAAGGTTCGAATCCATCATAGCCTGCTCGGGCACAGAGTTCTATGATCTGCGGTAGGGAGAGCTTTTGCCCTCGGATGGTGCTGGTGTTCAGCGAAAATTTAAATGAACTCGCTTTCTTTTCAGAAACTTGACCAAAAGCAGGGGCAGTGCTGAGGGCAAGTGGGGCTAGTGCCAAGGTTTTTAATAGGTTTCTTCGGGTAGTCATGAGTTTGAGGAGAGTTTTGAGTTCCATCTATAAAAGCAAATAGCCATTCATAGATATTTTGAATAAAACTAAACGGTTACCATTTTCAATCGTATTTTTCAGCATGCAAAAAATAATATTTTTTCTTTTCTCCGTATGCTGTTTTGTGAGCAATGGCTACAGCCAAGTGGCCGGAGCTAATCTTACCTACCTTTCGGAGTACAAAGAACAGCTGCCCTATTTTCAGGAATTGATCACTGGTGGGCAATATGCGGAAGCTTCCCGACTCATCCAAGGCAATCCGTATTTTGCCTCCCGTCAGTTTGAAAACGGGATGCTCACGATCAACGGCATCGTGTATCCGGAGGTGCCACTACTCTATGACAGCTACTTAGATCAGGTGGTGACTTTTCACCCGATATTCAACCAAAAGATCCTCATCAAACCGGAAAAGATCGATGGATTTGTGCTATCCAACGGATCCAGCTTCCGGTTCATTTCGGGAAATGAGCAATACCTGCGCAATGAAAACGGTATCTATGAAGTCTTGGGCGAAGGGGGATTTTTGGCCGTGGCCAAGAGATACAAAACCACCAAGGAACTCCGAGAACTGTCTCAGTATGATGCGGTTTTTCTGGAGAAAAGTGATTTTTTCTTAGTCCAATCCGGAGTTTTCTATCCGGTAAGCAAAGGGAAACAAGCGATTGAAGTCCTAGGGCTGGACCCAAAAACAGCCAAAAGGCAACTTCGTTCCGCAGGCTTGAATTTCAAGCAGAGCCCAGAGAAATACCTTCAGTTTTTAGTCACCCAAACCGCAGCCAATTAATTCGCCTATGAAGCTTTTTACCAAAGGATTATTGCTGGTATTTTTCCTGCTTTCGTTCCGCTCTTTTGCCCAACAAACCTCAGATCGAATTACGGGATTCTTTCCCGGGGTTTCGTTTGAGCGCTTTATGGAACTGGCGGAGAAAGAAACGTCTTTTCGGTTTTACTTCAAAAAGGCAGACATCGCTGGGCTGACTGTCAATCTTCAGGCTTCGGATGACAAATTGGACGATGTCTTGAACCTGATTTTTCTCAATACAGATTTGAAATTTTCGATTTCCAAATCAGGAGAGGTGTTTATCAGCAAAGGGCAAAAACTTGCCGTTGACTTTCCGGAAACCTTTTTTACCCAAAATTCAGAAAATCAAGCTTCGGCAATTCCCGGAAGAGAGGATGAATTTGTCCGAAACAGGCGCTATACCATCGGGGTCGCTAGTGGGGGGGCGACTACTGCCAAGATCCGGGGTCAAGTCATCAGTCTGGAAAAAAGTGAACCCATCGCAGGTGCCATCGTCTACGATAAGCTTACCCAAACACAGACCATCACAGACCAAGAAGGTCGCTATGAATTGACCATTCCAAAAGGGAATCAGACCATTTTGGTACAGAATATCGGGGGCTATACCGAGCAGCGTTTGATTGACTTGCAGGGAGATGGGGAATTGAACATGAGTATCGGTGAAGGAGTCTTTGCGCTCAATGAAGTTGTCGTCCGATCCGGTGCCCTCACCAATGTCTCCAGACCTGAGATGGGCGTACAATCGCTCTCCGTCCAGCAGATGAGGAAGCTGCCTTCAGTCATGGGCGAAGTCGATATCCTCAAAGGCATCCTGACCATGCCTGGTGTAAATACTGCCGGAGAGGCCAGCGTTGGCTTCAATGTCCGAGGAGGTGCTGCTGATCAAAACCTGATTCTATTTGATCAGAATACACTCTTTAACCCATCACACTTATTTGGCTTTTTCTCTTCGGTCAATTCGGATATGGTCGAAGGGGTAGAACTTTACAAAGCCGGAATTCCGGCGAGTCTCGGCGGCAGACTGTCCTCAGTACTTCAGGTCACTCCCAAAGTAGGCAGGAAAGATAAGATTGGAGGTTCGGGAGGAATTGGTCCATTGACCAGTAGATTGAGCTTGGATGGACCCTTGGGTGAAAAAACCACCTTTATTGTCGGGGCGAGGTTGACCTATTCGGATTGGTTGCTGGATTACCTGGAGGAGCGGGCAGATCTGGGAGCAAGTCGCGCGTTCTTTGCGGATTTTAATGGTACGATCCAACATGAGTTGAATGAGAAAAATATCCTCAGATTCACCGGATATTACAGTGAGGATAAGTTTCAGTTTGACCCGGATACAGTTTACAGCTATTCCAACAAGAATTTTGCCTTATCCTGGATTCATTATTTTAACGATCAAGTAGAGGCTACTTTTTCGGTAGGTCAGGATGGATATGCATTTCAAGTACAGGGAGAAGACAATCCGCTGAATTCGTATCGCTATAATTTTGACATCCGACAGCGGTTTCTTAAAGCTGAATTCCGTCAGGAAAAAGGCGATCGTCACCTCTTTACCTATGGAGTCCATTCGATTTGGTATGATTTGAATCCTGGAGAAATTGCCCCATTTGGTGCGGAAAGTATTGTGATTCCGGATGATGTGGCTCAAGAAAAGGCCTTGGAGACCTCCTTTTTCTTTGGTGACGAGTTTGAAGTCAATGAAGAGCTGACAGTTTCTGGCGGATTGCGGTATAATCTTTACGGTTATTTTGGGCCTCAAACCTTGCCCGTCTATGCAGAAGGAGCTCCCTATCTTCCGGAGAATATCACCGGAGAGGAAAACTTCGGATCAGGTGAATTGGTCAATACGTACCATGGACCAGAATTTCGACTTTCGGGGCGCTATGCCTTGACTAACTGGTCTTCCATCAAAGCAGGGGTGAATACCATGCGACAAAACATCCATTTGCTCAGCAACTCCTCAGTCATCACCCCCACGGATACTTGGAAGCTGAGTGATGCATTCATCGCTCCGCAAAGAGGCATTCAGTATGCGGTGGGGTATTTTCACAACCTGAAAAACAACACCATAGAATTCTCCGCAGAGGTGTATTACCGCACGATGCAAAACCTTCTGGATTATAGATCGGGAGCTTCCATCGTGCTCAACGATCGTATCGAGCAGGATGTCTTGGTGACGAAAGGTAAAGCTTATGGCTTGGAGCTATATCTCCTCAAGTCTACCGGAAAGCTCAACGGTTCCATTGCCTATACTTACAGCAGATCACTTCTGCAGACCGACCCAAGCGAAGGCAAAGAGCAAATCAATCGCTCGGAATGGTACCCGAGCAATTTTGATCAGCCGCACAATGCCAATGTGGTCGTGAATTATGAACTCAGCCGCAGAGTGAATACTACCTTAGCGGGTAAATACAGCACCGGTCGTCCGGTGACATTGCCCGTGGCAAAATTTGAATATGGAGGCTCTGAGCGTGTCTATTTTGGAGATCGAAACTCTGTTCGTATTCCTGACTATTTCCGTCTGGACTTCTCAGTCAATCTAGAGGGGAACCATAAAGTCAAGAAACTTGCGCATGCCTCCTGGTCCTTTGGGGTCTATAATATTCTGGGCAGGGACAATCCGTACTCAGTCTACTATATCCCAGAAGCTGGAAAATTGCAGGGATACAAACTTTCGATTTTTGCAGAGCCGATTCCATTTATCACATATAATTTCAGGTTCTGATGCATATGAACAGACAAATCAGATCCAAAGAAAATGAGGGTCAAACCTATTTTGATATCCAGGTATTGACTCGTCGGGTTTCCCGACTAATATTCTACTTTTTGGTAATTCACCTGACCTCTTCAACTGTCATTGCTCAGCAAAGAGATTTGGTGAAAGAATCCGTTCAATTCAATACGCCAAAAACATTGTATTTGGTAGGAGAGAAAATCTGGTTTGAGGCGGAAGTCACTTCAGGTTCCAATCCGAGCCCATCTCAGGTGCTTTATGCAGAGTTGGTAGATCGATTTTCCAATTCTGTGGCATACACCAAAGTTCCCCTTGAGAATGGAAAAGCCCTGAATTACCTTCTGCTGTCCACGGCTATTCCTTCGGATCACTACCTACTCCGAGTCTATACCCGAATCAGTCCCTATCTGGATATGAACCTGGGTATTTCCCAGCAGTTTGTGACAGTGATCAACCCAAAGATTCCGCCAAAAGTCTTTGAAAAGGCTCAGGGAAATTTCGTTAAATTGGAAAGCACAGGAGCTGACCTTGGGACAGTGAGTAACGGCAACCCTAAACCCGGGGAGCGCTTTCAGGTTTCTTTCGAACAAAACAGCCAGATCCTATCTGCAGGGATTTCGGTTTCTAATCCCTATTTACCAGGAGAGCAAGTTCAATTCAAGTCATCGGATGCCTATGCTTCGCTTGAGCAAAAGGCACTTTTGCCGGAGCTTTTTGGACATATTGTCGAATCAAGGGTCTCCAAATCGGATACCAGCTTGACCTATTTCCTTTCGCTGCATGGGAAGCAAAGCGCCCTTTATACCGACCGTCCGGATGAAAATGGACAGATCCTATTTGATGCTGGTGGACTTTCACACTGGGATCGAATGATCATCCAGTTGGAAGACGGCGCAGAGATGGAAGGGCTTGAAATCATATCGCCAGTGATTGCCACTAAGTTTAAGCCTGATTTTGTTTTCCCGGCTTTATCCATTGTACCAAAGGATCTCAGTTTTCTGGATCAGCTCCAAAAAGCCTCGGCGGTTGAGAGTTATTACCTGGAAAATTACGATCAGGATTCATTGGAAGTGGTCACAGGATTTGTGGCAGATCACACGTTTTTGCTGGATGATTATACCCGATTTGAGACTGTGGAGATTGTGATCCGGGAGTATGTTCCGAGTGTCTTCGTCAGAAATCAGGATAAGAAAAAAGTATTCCGATTGGTCAATGAAGCGGTCAAGTCAGTGTTTGATACGAATCCCCTGATTTTAATTGATGCTATGCCGGTTTTTGATTCAGACTTGCTTTCGGGATTCAATCCCAAGTTTATTTCCAGATTGGATATACTAAACAGGGAGTTTTATCTGAATGACCGAACCTATCCCGGTGTGTTGAGTTTTAGCAGTTATGAAAATAATTTTGGGCTCTATCCTTTGGCACCAGCCTCTCGATTTTTTGATTATCCGGGCTTGCAGCCCAAAATAGAATTGGATAAATCCCAATTTGCTAGGCCTGGCTCAGGCGGTGAATTTCCAGATTTTCGAACTGTAATTTATTGGGGCAAAGCCGAATCATCCACCATTGAAGCGCCTAAGTTTACCGGTGAGTATTTGCTTTGGGTCAGATATACGGATCAAACAGGTCAAATTCAGATTTCTAAAAGAAAAATCACCATTACGCCATGAATCGGTGCTACTTAACCTTTTTTGTGCGCCGATTTAGTTTGGCTTTGCTGTTTGCTTCTGGATTATTGGGGTGCAGGGAGCCCTTTGATCCAGAGCCAGCTCAACTCCAAACATCAGTTTTGGTTGTCGAGGGATACTTGGATTCTGAAGGCAGGGAGAGCCTTATCAAGCTAAGTAGAACTGTAACTTTGAATTCAGACACAACGCTGGCACCTGAAATTGGTGCAAAAGTCAATTTGCTAAGTGAGGATGGTATGGTATATCCCCTACCAGAAAATGAGCCTGGACTTTACTTTTTTTCCTATGATGTGCCGGAGGATAGGAATTACAAGGTGCAAATAGAACTTCGAAATGGAGATCTTTTTGAGTCTTATCCACTAAAACCCATATTGACTCCGCCTATCCTCGATGCTGGGTTTCTAAGAAAGGAAGATGGCGTAGAGATTTTTGTTACCACCAAAGGAGATGAAAATGCCGATGACTTTCTCTGGACGTATGATGAAGCATGGATTTACCGTCCTAGGATTCGGGTACCTTACATTTATGATTCCACGATCAACACTGTGCGGGATCGTACTGACGCTGAAAATATTTCCCGTTGTTTCAAATCTGAAGTTAGCTCTGATATTCTTTTGGAGACTAGTTCAAGATTTCAGGAGCAGGTAGTATTTCGGCAGACAATTACAGAAATCCCTCAAGGTAATGAGCGGATTCAAGAGCGCTACAGCATCTTGATTAGCCAAAAGGCAATTGATTCGACTGCTGTAAAATTTTGGGAAACTTTGAAAAGGAATACGGAAGATATCGGTTCTATTTTCAGTCCTCTTCCATCTTTGATATCCGGAAATATAACAGCGGTGGGAAATCTGCAAATTCCGGTAATCGGACAGATCAGTATGGGAGTAATCCAAGAAAAAAGAATCTACATCGACCTGGAGGATGTTTCACCCTGGGGCTATCTTGATCCGGAATTCAATGACTGCATCATTGAAAAAGATTCCGTACTTGCTAGATTTTATGACCCTATTTTTGTCAATGGCGCCGTTCTTCCCGCAAGGCCCTATATTCCTCCTGGCGGAACCGTCATCTTGGGTTATTTCCCTACGTCTCGCAGATGCGGAGACTGTACTCTTTATGCATCACCACTTACACCTGACTTTTGGGAAGATGATTAATTTAGGACAAATACGTACTGCTTTTTGGAAATTTGATCAGTGGATAAATGTTGTCAAGACTTGGTTTTCCTTTTCTTGTTTCTCCATTTATCTGCGCAATTCTAGTTTGCTTGTTGCTTTTGTGGTCTTGTTTTTTTCCTGCAGAGAACCATTTGAACCGGAACCAACTCAAGTTCCGACTTCAGTTTTGGTCGTGGAGGGATATTTGGATACGGAGGGATTAGCAAGCGAAATCAAACTTAGCAGGACAGTGCCTATCAGTGCCCAGGATACATTATTGGCTGAATCAGGTGCTTCAGTCACAGTTTTGGCTTCAAATGGTACCACTTATCCGCTGCAAGAGCAGAATCCTGGAGTCTATATTTTCTCTTATGATCTTCCAGAAGAAGGCGAATATCGTCTCGAAATAATCCTCAGAGGAGGGGATCGCTATGAATCTAAGCTGATGCGTCCCATCATCACTCCAGATATTTTGGATGCGGGATTTATCAGGGATGAAGATGGCGTTGAGGTATTTGTCAATACTCAGGGCAACGAATTGGCGGATGATTTTCTGTGGACGTTTGAAGAGACCTATATATCCCGTCCCCGGATCAGGACAGGATATATCTATGATGCCGCTATCAAAGACGTTAGATTCAGTACTGATGAAGAGCAAATCGCGCTTTGCTTCAAAACTGAATATAGTCCCGATATTTTGCTTGAGACCAGCTCGAGATTTCAGGATCAGGTAGTATTCAAGCAGACCATTACCGAGATCCCCGTGGGAGATGAGCGGATTCAGGAGCGGTATAGTATTTTGATTTCCCAAAAAGCCATCGATCCCGATGCGGTGAAATTTTGGGAAACATTGAAAAGAAATACAGAAGACATTGGGTCCATATTCAGTCCTTTGCCTTCTCAGATTACCGGAAACATGAGATCGGTCAATGGTGAAAATACTCCTGTGGTAGGTCAGGTCAGTATGGGTGTAATTAAGCAGCGGAGAATTTATATAAATCTGGCAGATGTAGCTCCTTGGGGATATATCGATCCTGAGTTTAATGACTGTGTCATTTCTGAGGCACCGGTAATGATCAATGAATATGATCAGGTTTTCAGCAGTGGATTTATCCTGCCTGTTCGAGAGTTGATGGTGGGCACAACCATTGTTGGTTATTTCACCACGTCAAGAAGATGCGCTGATTGTACGCTGTATGCTTCGCGGATCAAGCCTGATTTTTGGGAAGATGAATGAAACTAGGTGTTTTTCTTTCCCAATTCAGATTGGAGGAAATTGGACAACCGAGTCTTGTATTCGCTCTCTCCTGGATAAGAAGGCGTGAGCCCGGATTTTTCTGGGAAGGATTCCATGTGAAGGGTCTGAGTCGGAAAGGCAAAGCGAACACCCAGTACATTAGCCAACTTCACGATTTGAATCAGGATCTCATGACGAGCCTTTAGTTCCTCTGGCCAGGTGGGCACTTCAAAAAAGATGTAAAACATCACATCCTGACTGTAGGCAGAAAGATTGTTGAAGAAGATGTTGAAGTAGTCTTTTCGAGTCTTCGGATGCGCCAATACAATCTCATGCAGACCTTTGACAAACTCCTCGATCAATTCAGGCGGCGTATTGTAGGTGATAGTCAGTATAGTGAAAAACCGCCGGTATTGTCGTAGGCCATGATTATCTACGACCGCATCGGCAATTTTTCCGTTTGGCACATACATCACAGAATTTCGGAAGGTACGAATCCGGGTGGATCTAAATCCCACTTCTTCTACTGTTCCGTCGATTTCTCCGGAAGTCACCCAATCACCCACCTGAAATGGCTTGTCAATAAAGATCATCACCGAGCCAAAAAAGTTTTTGATCGTATCCTGAGCCGCGAGAGCGATTGCCACCCCACCGATAGAAATCCCTGTGAGGAAGGGGAGAATGTCAAAGTTTAGCCCGTCGCGGAGGACAAACAATGTTCCCACGATTATGACCAAGGCTTTAAGCGTTTTTCGGATCAGCGGGACAAGCTGGTCATCCAGGGTAGATTCCGTCTTAGAGGCTAAATGACCAAAATATGCGGCTACCACATCGACGATTTTATAGAAAATCACCGTGATCAAAAATGGCTTCAGTGTATCAAAAACCGGAATGATCCAGGCATAGATCTCTACTGGCAACTGCAAAACCCGGATCATAAATGAAAGCAGGAGCACGATCAGGTAGAAGCTGGTAATTTTGGCAACTGGGAGCAGGTAGTTTTCTCCCACATTGCTATATCCCAGCCGATCTACGAAATAGATCAAGCCTCTATCCACCAAAAAGGTAAAAATCAGATGAGCCAAAAAGGTCAGGAAAATTAGAAACGTGATCCCGACCAGTTGCCATAATTGGAGTCCCAAGTATTCGGTAGTGCCTATTTTAGGCAAAATATTCAACAGTCGATCGGTGCCATAGGGATAGGTCTCTTGGTGAAGTTCACTGATCTGAGCGACGGAGAAAGAGGAGAATTTCCATCGATTGCCTGTTTTTTCCAGAAAAATCCCGGGAAGCTTGGTGCGGTCAAAATAAAACCGTTGCTCTCCATTAGCGGTGGAATCTTCGAAATTTGGATCATTTGGGATTTCACTGGTCCGGATCACGATTCCTTTTCCTTCAAATATCTGTTGAAGTTTGACCACCAGTTCTTCCGGTTCGGAATCGTTGTTGGCGAGATCCAAGGTTTTTGCTGCTCTTGCCGGATAAAAATGATTTTTGTCCAGATTATAGAAAAAGGTAAGCGTAGTATGGTAGGGTGAGCTCAGATTGATTCCATCTTGGACCAAATCGAGATCTTCCTGATCTGTAATAAGTTGAGAATAAGTGGGGTTGGCGAAGGAAAAGAGAAAAAGAAATCCTAGTAAAATCTTTTTAATCATGGGTGATTTTGTTGATTTTGACGCTGCAAGGTACTCAATCCATCGGGGCAAGCCAAGTTTGGAGTCATTAGTCAGGCATGAGGTATTCCATGATTCGACTGCCGCTCACTGTTCGGATGATGTATTGGTTTTTTGTCGGCTGGTGACTCACTTGGATTACTCCCTCGCTTTCCAGTGGTGTGGTGGTAAGCATATTTCCCTTTAGGTCGTGAATGTAGCCAAAGCCCTGCTCAGGGTCTGACACTGCGATGATCCTCCTGCTGGATCCAAAATCAAAATACCCAAACCAGAGTCTCGCTCCAGAAAGCGGAAGCGTGAACAATTCTTTTTCAGCATCATCCAGGATGATTGTTTTGGAATATTGTCTGGAAAGAATGACCTCAGAGATCCCTGCCTGGTCAGTTACCAATTCAAATATGTTGTCACGATCGGCCTTGACCAGCTGGGTTCGATACGTAATTTCTCCATTGAAATTGGCATGGATCAATTCTCCGGATTGGGAAATTGCCGCGATTTTCAAAGTGTTTCCACCTGTTCCGGAAGTGATTTTCACCGGATCGGCAAAGTCTTTACCCAAATTAAGCGGTGCCCCAGCTTGCTTTTCGCCTCTTCTATTAAATAGATGCACAACTCCTCCTTCGACCTGTGCGACCATGTAGTCGCCCTTGCCGGGTACTCGGATGTGGCTGGGAGCGAGGACCACAGGTTTGTTTAATTTTAGTGGATCCCATCCTTCCAGCTTTTTACCGGTGCGATCCAGCAGCCAAAGGTTCCCCGATGCAGTAGCGATGAAATACCTGTAGTCTCGGGTATTGTCATAGTCTACTAGTGTTAAGTGCGTGATCGGTTCATTCCAAGCAATGGGGAATCCGGGCAGGGAATTTCCAAGGCGATCAATGCCGTAGATATTTTCCGCAGTGGCGATGAGCAATTGGAGTTTACCGTTTTTGAGATAGTCAATCTGGTATGCCTCAGATACTATCGGGCCGGAGAGCTGCTGCGTATAGACTGTTTCGCCTGCTGAATTTATCAGATACAAGACATGATTCCTGTCCTGGACTACCAGATCCTCGGTTTTATCGTTGAAATTGAGGATAGCTTTTGGCCCATAGCTAATCCGCTCAGGCAGAGAGATGGTATTGGAGGGAACTAGGTTCACTCCTGATTTCTCCTGAACTGCGGATAGTTCAGTCGTCTGGTATGGGATAGTAAGGCTTGCTTCCGGTTCTCCGCCTATCTGATTGATTCGAAAACTGAGGTAGGGAAATGCTTTGAAAACGCCTGAATAGATTTGAAGGAAGGGACTCCATTTTGGATTTGTGGTTTTCTCCCATTTTTCCCAAATCCTATCCAAAATGAACGTTTTGGAATATCCGGCTGCAGGGTGAATGGATCCCTGGGCAGGAGAGGATTCTGGAGCTTTGGCCCAAGTATTTCCCGATGCAAAGTCATCCAAAACCACCTTCATACCCGGTGCGGAATTGGCCAGGATCAGGACTTCATCTACTATGCTGAGATGAGTCTGTGGGAATCCCATGAATTTGCCTCCAAACAAATAGGCGGGAAATTCTTCCTCCGGAAAGAACAGGATTTCTGAATCACGATAGAAGTCAGATTGATTCGATTCTGTGTTGTTTCTGAATTCTTTTAGAAAAGCTAAGGTCTGACCAGGATCCTGGATTCTTGCTAAAAGGACCTTGTTATTGCTCTGGTTACCGATTGTTTCCAAATCAAGCAAATAAAATTCACCAAAAAAATTGTCCAAAAATCCCCGATCCGTAAGTCTGTTTTGAATTTCACCGCTGAGAGTGGACTTTGGATTAAAGGCGGCATTCTGAAGTTTTTGAGTTTCAAAGACCCCATCCAAATTGATTTGGGTGATGGCCTGAGTGCGATTGGAAATCAGCTTTTCAATGACCGGAAAATTAGCTTGAACTGATGGGGTAAAGTTGATCTCCTGGCCCAGAATAGCAGGTCCCTTGAAGGTCAGCTGTCCTTCCTCAAAGCTCAAGTTCATCACAAAAAGTGCCTCATTTAGAGCCAACTCTTTAATCGTTGAGTTTTCTCGCTCTGTGGTGACTCCCCGCAGAAAATTTGAAATGCCTTTGGCCGAAAGTATCAACCTGCCCAAATTGGACTCTTGGTTGAGGACGGGACCCATGGTCGATGCAAGGGAATTAGGCTCAGCACTGAGGTATAGCCGAATGGCATCTTCCAGGATAAAGGATGAGGATGAAGCCAGCAAAACATTTCCCAGAACAGTTATACTCCATTTTTGGGTATTATCTGAGCCAAAAAACTCAATTACATCCAAATCACTGTATTTACGGGATTGAACTCTGATAGTCTTGGGTACTTTAGTTTTGATTTCGTTTAGGAAGTTTTCTGGTGAACTAGCTCCAAAATTGACCGTAAACAAAAGTTCAAAACTGTCTATACCAGTTGGATGGTAGCTGACCGTGACTTGTTTACTGCGGAGCGTTCGCGATATCTGGCCATTTCCACCGGTTATACTATCTAGGTAACTTAGTTGTTCGGCCGTCTTGGAAAAGGCAGGAATCTGGGATAGGATTCCCCAAACGGGCTGATTGACCAATTCATTCCAGGTCTGATCTGCCTGGTTTGATTCAAAAACAAAAACCGCATCTGACTGAATCAGTTCTAAACTATTGAGATTTCGGGATGAAAAATAATTCTGATAGACCCAATATCCTGCCCATGACACGAGGATTAGGGCTGCTAGGACTAAAAGACTTTTCCAGATTTTCACTAGGCTACTTGTATGGTTTTGACAGATAGTATACAAAAAATAGACCTAAGAAACTCCAGTTTGAGCCGGAGAATCTTAGGTCTAGAAGTTTAATGATTAGAAATTACTTGGACAGCTTGTCCAAGACATTCATTACTTCTTTGACATGACCTCGGGAGGTTTCCAAAAGCGCTTTTTCTTCAGCATTCAGATCAAGCTCAAGCACTTTTTCTACCCCGTTTTTGCCCAAAATCACCGGTACACCTAGGTAGCAATCATCGATGCCATACTCTCCGTCCAGTTTGATGCAAACTGGGAATACCCGGCGCTGATTCTTGAGGATAGCTTCCACCATTTGTGCAGCAGCAGAACCAGGAGCATACCATGCAGAAGTTCCCATCAGTTTGACCAGTTCTCCACCGCCAAACTTTGTTCTTTCAATAATTGCATCCAATTTATCTTTGGCTACTAGTTCTGTCACAGGTATACCTGCTACAGTAGTATAGCGAGGAAGCGGTACCATGGTATCACCATGTCCACCCATTAGGATCGCCTGGATTTCTTTGCCGGATACGTTGAGTTCTTCAGCTAAAAATGCTCTGTAGCGTGCTGTATCTAGGATACCTGCCATGCCGATCACTTTGTTTCTGCTCAGTCCTGAGGTCAAGTGCGCTTGGTAAGTCATGACATCCAGAGGATTGGATACTACGATGATGATGGCATTAGGGGAATATTTCACCACATTTTCAGTCACTGACTTCACGATACCTGCATTGGTTTCGATCAGGTCATCTCTTGTCATGCCTGGCTTGCGGGGAAGTCCAGAGGTGATCACCACGACGTCGGAATTTGCTGTCTTGCTGTAGTCGTTGGTGCTGCCCACAGTGCGGCTATCGTATTGGTTGATTGGGGCTTTTTGCCAGATATCGAGGGCTTTACCTTCGGCGATACCTTCTTTGATGTCTACTAAAACAATTTCTTCGGCTATTTCGCGATAAGCTAAAACATCGGCACAGGTCGCGCCTACATTGCCTGCACCCACTACGGTTACTTTGCTCATGATTTTATTGATTTTTATTTTTGATTACTGGCTTGAAAAGCGCCGCTAAGATATTAAACAACAATTAGGATTCGAAGTTTGCCCAAGAATACTTTAGCCAGCAAAATGGTTTTTTGATAGACGAAAAATTGAAAGGATAAACAGGCTATTCAAACATCTGTCTCAAACTGAAAAAGCCAAAAGATTCCCGATAGGACCGGAAGAGTCGTTGATTGTTAGCATTGTAATACTCAGCCAGAGAAGTCATCATTTTGGCTTTTATTTTTGGATTACTGTCAAAAATCTCCTGAATCGCAAAGTGGGGAATCACGATCAATTCGGCTTCTTCAGAGACAATCAGGGCAGTGTAGGTACGCTTGGCATTTTCTAGGAGGGAATTTTCCCCAAAAGCTTCCCCACGACTCACTTCCATGATCGTTTCAAAATTATCCTTGATGTCTATGGTCAGGTTTACTTTCCCCTTTTTCAGTAAGTATAAGGCCTGACTGGGGTCTTTGCTGAAAAATACGACCTCATCGCGAACATACTTTCGGTGGTGCATCGCAGGAATAAACTTGGCCATTTCCTTTTGCCGCAGGCGCTCAAAAAATTTGATCCCCTGCATAAAATCAAACATGAGCAGTTGGTCCTCATCGTAAGTTTTTGAAAATGGATTTATCATGGATCAGATCTTTTTGAAATAGACGATACGTTGGGTCGCTGGAGTACATTTAGCCCAGTCAGCGATTCTCATACCGATGACCCAAGCGATTTCTCCACCTGAAACTAAGACTTTTACCGCTCTTTTTTTAGCCAGAGGCACTTTGAGATCGATTAAAAAATCCGAAAGCTTTTTGGAAGCACTCATGCCCAAAGGATTGAATCGATCCCCTTCTTGCCAGGATCGGATTTCGAGCGGAAATTCCAACTTTGATTCATCCAATTGCGCGTGGATTGGATTTTTGTCCAAGGGAATGGGCCGGTTATGTCTTGAAATTGAAAATCTTCCCTCAGGAAGAATGACCTCATTTTCACTTCCCGAAATAAAAACCGGTATAAAATCCTCGTCTTTCGGTGCCAAGATCAATTCTTTTCTGTCGAAGTGGAGGCTGTAGGTTGCACTTTGAAATACAGCGCCGGTTTTCGGTTGATCCAAACCCTCAGCGATCACCTGGGCTTGCTCTGAATTGAACCCAAAGGGTCGAAGCCAAAAGTACAGTAAAGTGGCCGCTCCAGGTTGATACTGTATCGCAGCGAAGGGGAGGTATTGATATCCTGATTCCTCCCGGATAGAAGTGGTTTGCCAGGTTTCAAAAAGTCCTCCAAAGGCCTTTCCTGTATCTTTCAGTCGCTGAAAACTGGTTAAGAGGTTTTTTTTAGCGTCTGTCCCAAGACTATAGATGGCTGGAAGTCCGTTGATTCGGAGGTTGTTGCGCTTGTAGTCAGCCTTGTCATTTGAGCTGTCATCTCTCCAAAGGAGTCGTCTAGAATCCATGTAGCTGCGGATTTCTTCTCTGGAAAATGGCAATAAGGGTCGAATTAGCCAGCCTTTTTTATCAGCCATTCCATAGATTCCCTCGATTCCTGTACCGCGCAGGAGATTGAGAAAAATGGTCTCCACTTGATCATCTTCATGATGGGCCAGCAAAATTCCATCGAGGTTTCGTTCGGCTCTGATTTTTTCAAAAAATGCATATCGAATTTCTCTAGCTGCCATCTGTACCGAGATGCCCTTAGCCTGGGCATAGACTTCCGTTTCGGCACGACAGAGATGGAAGGGGATGCTATTTGCCTTGGACCAAGTTTCAACAAATTCCTGATCTCCCTTACTTTCAGTGCCTCTAAGTTGGAAATTGACGTGTGCAATTTCAATAGGAATTTTGGATTTGACCAAAAGATCACCCAAACACATACTGTCCATACCTCCGCTACAGGCTAGAAGGTAAACTGACTTCTGATCCAGAAGATGAGTGGCGAAAATATGGGTTTGGAAAGCGTCGAGCATTGATCAAAAATAGAGGTTTCTTCGTGAAAAAGAGAAATAAGATGGCCTGTTAAGAATGATCAAAATCCCAGGCTTAGCCAAAACCGTAATAGAGTTTTCCAGTGCTTTCTTCTATTTTTGCCGACAGCCAAGCCGTTATGACTATTCGCTTTCCATTTATTGCCATGTTGTGTTTTTTGTCTTTATCCTTTTCAGGAGAAAGTTTTGGGCAGCAGACTACCACTCTTGAAATCAATAAGGCTGATCTGCTGAAAGGGGCTTCTGGATTTGAGCGCCTCCTAGGCAATGTGGAAATGAAGCATCAGAATTCCTTAATCTTTTGTGATTCGGCACATTTTTACAGAACAGAAAATCGGGCTCAGCTATTTGGGAAAGTGCGGATCGAGGATATCGAAGACCCAATTACCACCACGAGCGCCTATGCAGAATATGATGGAAATACCAAGGTAGCCAAGCTCAGAAATAACGTCATCTTCACCAATCAGGAAACTACACTCTACACGGACTATCTCGATTACAATCGGGAGACCAATATCGCCACTTACTTCAATGAGGGCAGGGTAGTCGATTCGACCAATGTGCTCACCAGTGAGCGTGGCGTGTATGAGGTCAATTTGGAGCGGATTACTTTTCGGCAAAATGTGGTCTTAGTCAATCCCGACTACACCATGAAAACCAACAATCTGATTTACCTGACTATTCCTAAAACCTCCGAAACCAAAGGATTGACTAATATCGTGTCCAAGGAAGGCTACAAATTGGATGCACAGAAGGGGAGTTTTTATGACACGCAGCAGAAACAGTTTCGGTTTTTTGATGGGATCGTGGAGACCGAAGAGAGCCGGATCAAAGCGCAAGAATTATTCTACGACGAAGGCAAAGCCTATTACGAGGGAAAGGAAGACGTCAGGGTATTGAACAAAGAGCGGCAGGTAGAGGTCTATGGGGATTTTGGAAAATATTGGGAAGATCGCAAATACAGCCTGGTCCATGGTAATGCGCTCGTCCGAAAGTATTTCGAGCGGGACACCTTGTTCATGATTGCCGATACGCTGATCTCCCAAGACAGTGAGGCGGATACTGCCAAGTATTTATTGGCATTTAATTCGGTCAAACTGACCAAAACAGACCTTGCCGGAATTGCAGATTCCTTGGTTTACAACTATTCAGATTCTTCAATCAGGTTGTTTCAGGATCCGGTCATGTGGAATCAAAAAAGCCAAATATCAGCCGACTCCATGGTCTTTTTCATAGCCAATGAGGAATTAGACAGGGTTTTCATGAAGGACAAAGCTTTTGCCATCATGCCAGATACCCTGCTAAACTACAACCAAATGAAAGGGAGGCAGATGACAGGGTATTTCGCAGAAGGAGAGATGGAGAGTTTACTCATCGAGGGAAATGGGGAATCCTTGTATTTTGCTCTGGAAGCTGATACGCTGACGCAAGGCGTCAACCGTATCCTCAGCGCCAATATAAAATTGACTTTTATAGATGGAGCCATCCGCAAGGCCAATTTTGGAATCAGGCCGGACGGTAAGTTTACCCCGGTGCAGAAAATTGATGAAAAAGTATCACGCTTGGATGGGTTTAATTGGAGAATTGCAGAAAAACCCGATCAAAATGTAATCGATGCATGGCGAAAACCTGTGGAAATAGACCTGGAGGCAGAAAATCTTTTTGACGAACCGGATGTCAAATTGGAGCTGCCAACAGACGCGCAAATACAGGAAAACCTAGGAAAATCGGGTTTGGTCCCAATTAAAAAGTCGTTGACTCCATTAATCAAAAAAGGCAACTGATTAGACTGAAAACTACCGGCTTTGGTTTTTTGAAAGGTTAACAACAATTAACCCATAATTTTATTGTATTGGGAATCAAAAAAGTAATTTTGTCCGTATATTAAATTTCAGAAAACCAATCTGACGATCCTATTGATTAAAGTTTTACATGAAGTCCTTATTCAGATTTTTTACTTGGATGCTATTCTTTGCCCCGCTGTTGGCTGGTGCACAGCAGGTCCGTGTATTGAGTGAGGTAGTCGATTTTTCAGGAGAGATCGGATCATCCCAGCGCAAAACAATCCTTCTTCAGAACGAATCCAATCAGGCAAAAACCTATTTTCTAAAAAATGTCAGGGGAAGTGTCGGGTCTTCACAAAAGGTAAAAATCTGTCTCAACGATCAGTGTTTTGACTCAAAAAAAGACTTGAGTAAGATTTCACTCAAATTAAAACCAGGTGAAATATTCACTGATTTATACTTGGAATTTGAAATGGGGATAGCTGAGACTCGGGGAAGTTTCGACTTATTTTTTGTTAACGTTGAAAATATTCGTGAAAACTTTGTCGTTGAAGCCAGGTATGAAGTAGCTGCAGGATCGACCACTGATTTTACACATAAAGACATCAAATTGAGTGAAATCTACCCTAATCCCAGCAATCGAATTGCACAATTGGATTATGAGTTGGTCAACCCAAAAGCAAAAGCAAAAATTACAATCAACAGTTTTATCGGGAACCCGGTAGCTGAATTTGAACTTGACCCAGAAAGAAATTCGTTGGTTATCAACGTGACAGATTTTCAGCCAGGCGTCTACTTCTACACCCTTTTTGTTGACAACAAAAATGTGGTGACTAAAAAGTTGCAGGTCAAGAAGTAAAAATCCTTGAATAATTCAGGCATTTGAATACGAACAATTTACCCGTATATTTGCGGTCTTGAAAATGAGTATGCAGTCAAAATCCCTCCTATTTCTATCCATTCTGTTTCTGTTAGCTTCCTGTGGGCCTTTCTCTAAGCTGGAGAAGAGCACTAATTGGGAAGAACTGTACAATGGAGCCAATAAATATTATCAAGAGGGAGAATATAGCAAAGCAATTATTCTCTACGAAAAAGTCTTGCCTGTAATCAAAGGTTCAGAAAAGGCGGAATTGGCTGAGTATAACTATGCCAACTGCCACTTCAAGATCAAGCGATACATAGAATCTGCCGGGTATTTTAATACCTTCTACAGAACCTACAATAGAAGTCCATTGGCAGAGGAAGCGCTTTTTATGCATGCCTATTCCCTGTACCTAGACGCTCCCGATTATAACTTGGATCAGCAAAGCAGTCAGGAGGCAGTAGCCGCTATTCAGCAATTTGTTACCCGGTTTCCAGAATCTGCAAGCTATGAACGAGCCATGGAGATGTTGATAGATCTAGAGGGGCGGTTTGAAGAGAAAGCCTACAGTGAGGCGCAGATGTATTATAGATTGAAGGACGGGTTATTTCCAGGCGATTTCTATCGTGCTTGCATTGTGAATTTTCAGAATTTTGCTAAAGACTATCCTGAAAGTGAACACAATGAGGAGCTTGCTTACAAGCTGGTGGAAGTAGGTTTTGGCTATGCCAAAAATTCAGCTTTCGACAAAAAGGAAGAAAGACTTAAGGATGCCATCACGTTTGCCAATACCTTTTACAGAAAATATCCCTCTAGCCCATACATGGGCGATGTAAAAGAATTTGAAAGTGATACCCGAGAAGAGCTTGATTCGCATCTAAAGCTTAAAAAGGAATTTGCAGAAAGAACCGCAGCAGCAGAGGCAAAAGCGCTGTCAGAGGTTAATGCAGCGAAAGAAGATAATTAATCAGAAAATTTAAAACCAATAATAGCATGGCGATCAACCCATCAATTGTAACACGTGATCTTGACAAAGTGGCTGAAAAGACTGGAAACATCTATGAGTCACTTCACATCGTAGGTCAGCGTGCCAAGCAGATCTCCTCCAATCTGAAAGAAGAACTGAATAACAAACTTTCCGAGTTTGCCTCTACAGTAGATAATCTTGAGGAAGTGTTTGAAAACAAGGAGCAAATAGAGATTTCCAAGTTTTATGAGCGTATGCCTAAGCCATCTACCATGGCCATGGAAGAATTTATGGAGGGAAAAGTCTATTTCCGATTCCCTGAACAAGAGGGGGCAGAGTAATCACCATGAGCCTTCAAGGTAAGCGAATCCTACTTGGAGTGACTGGCAGCATAGCCGCCTACAAGTCCGCTCATCTGACTCGCCTACTTATCAAATCCGGAGCTGAAGTGCAACTCATCATGAGCGCTTCAGCTCTTGATTTTATTACCCCGCTGACCTTAACTACCCTCTCCAAGCGTCCGGTATATTCTGATTTTTTCGACAAAAAAAGCGGCGAATGGAATAACCATGTCGAGCTAGGCCTTTGGGCAGATCTTTTTATTGTTGCGCCATTGAGCGCAAATACACTCGCCAAGTTTGCCAATGGCCTGTGCGACAATCTTCTATCTGCAACGTATCTATCTGCCCGTTGTCCTGTAATGTTGGCTCCGGCCATGGACCTGGATATGTACCAGCATCCCGCCGTAAGAGACAATCTTCGCAAAGCCCAGTCTTTTGGAAATATTCTGTTGGATGCCGAAAGCGGTGAATTGGCCAGTGGGCTAGTGGGGCAGGGTAGAATGATGGAACCTGAGCATATTTTGATGCAAATAGAGAGGTTCTTTCACCATAAGGCAGACTTTAAAGGAAAGAAAGTCATGATCACACTGGGGCCAACCCAAGAAGCCATCGATCCGGTAAGGTTTATCAGCAACCATTCCTCCGGAAAAATGGGGTTGGCACTCGCAAATTCCTTTAAGTCCAGAGGTGCAGAAGTTTATTTGATCTCTGGTCCAATTTCGATTGCTATCGATTCAGCCGATTTTTATTTAACTCAGGTGAAATCAGCCTCGGAGATGTATCAGGCTGCGGAAGCGATTCATGGAAGTATGGACATCTGTGTTTTTGCAGCAGCAGTCGCGGATTATGCACCTGCTAAAATAGCTGAAGAAAAGATCAAAAAAGATGATTCAGAAATGTCCATTCAGTTAAAAAAGAATGTGGATATCGCTTTTGAATTGGGTAAAATCAAAAAGCTAGGACAGATTCACGTAGGATTTGCGCTAGAAACGACGAATGAAGAAGCCTATGCCAAAGCCAAATTGGACAAGAAAAACTTCGATATGATCGTTTTAAATTCTGCCACTGAAAAAGGAGCCGGTTTTCAGCATGATACCAATAGCGTGAGAATTTTTAGACCCGATGGAAAGTCTCTGGATTCCGGACTTGTCTCCAAAGTTCAGGTAGCCGAATTGATCTTGGATGAAATCAAAAATATTCCTGTTTGGATTTGAGTACAGTGATTTTACCTACTTTAGAAGCATGACCAAACTGAGATTTCTGATTCTTTTTTATTTTTTGGCTCTAGGAGCACAGGCTCAAGAGCTCAATTTCACCGTGATCATCAACAGCGACCGATCTCAATTTCAAAATACAGATATCTTCAATCAGATGAAGACCAACTTTGAGCAATTTCTCAATGGCAGGTCTTGGACCGATGATGAGTTTCGGCCAGAGGAGCGAATCAAAGGCAATCTACTGATCACAATCAATGAAGTTCCGCAGATTGGATTTTATAACGCCACAGTACAGGTCCAAGTCGTTCGGCCAATTTATGGCACCAACTATGAGTCACTGATATTTAATTATGTTGATCGGAATTGGAGTTTTGAATACCTGGACTCCCAACCCCTTGAATTTAATCGTTTTACCTTTCTGAATAATATCAGTTCGCTATTGGCTTACTATGCGCATATCGCATTGGGGATTGATTATGATACCTTCGAAAACCAGGGGGGCAACCCCTATTTTGAAGTGGCAAATGATATCGTAAACAATGCCCAGCAATCTGGAAGGCCAGGGTGGGTACAATCTCAATCGGATCGGAGAAGCCGGTATTGGTTGATCAATGATATTTATGTCTCGACGATTTACGGTTCTATCCGTGAAGCCTATTACTTATACCATCGCCAAGGGATGGACCTGATCCAGATTGATCCTGAAGCAGCCTATAAGAATATTTTGGAAGCGATCCGGCTGGTGGCTCAGGCAAATAAACTCCAGCCCAATGGTATTTTTACCATTACTTTTGTGGATGCCAAATCCGATGAAATTGCGGAGGTACTCAAAAGTGCTCCGTTTGATATTCGTGACGAAGCGGTCAAGCTGCTTTTGGAAGTAGATCCAAATAACGCTAGAAAGTACAACGAGCTACTAAGAAGCTAAGGCGGTTTTTTTTAGCTTTGCCCAAAGCTTATCAAGTATATGCTCAAATCACTCAGTATATCTAATTATGCCCTGATCGATCAGTTGAATATGCAGCCCAGTAAAGGGCTCAGCATGATCACCGGAGAGACTGGCGCGGGTAAATCCATTATGCTCGGAGCAGTGGGACTTTTGCTGGGCAATCGATCTGACTCCAAGGTGCTCCTTCATGAAGACCGAAAATGTGTAGTAGAAGGAGTCTTTGACATTTCTGAATACGGACTTAAGGATTTTTTTGAACAGGAGCAATTGGACTATGAGGAAAGCTGCATCATTCGCAGGGAAATCAGTCCAAATGGGAAATCCCGATCTTTTGTCAATGATACTCCCGTTTTGCTTGATTCTTTGAAAATCTTGGGATCAAAGCTGATGGATGTGCACTCCCAGCATGATACCTTACAGTTAGGAGAAGGGGGATATCAGCTTGGTTTGGTGGATGCTTTTGCCCAGACTTCGGTTGAATTAGGGATATACCAAGATCGATTTAGAAGTTTTCGCGCCGCGAAAAAGAACTATGAGCAACTCAAGCAAAAAGCTTTTGAGATGCAAAAGGAGGCAGATTTCAACCAGTTTCAACTCGACGAGCTGAGTGCAATGGCATTGGTGGCAGGAGAGCAGGCAGAGCTGGAATCTACCCAGGAAGTACTGGAAAACGCAGAGGAAATCAAGTTGAAAATCAATGAGATGCTGGGGCTTTTTCAGGAAGAGCAGTTTGGAGTGATTCAGGGAATGGGTCAAATTCAATATGGCATGCAGAGCCTTGAACGCCTGGCACAAAAATTTTCAGAGCTGAAAGAACGCTTTCAGAGTGTATTTATTGAGGTAAAAGACCTGACCGAATCACTTGTGGATGAAGAAAGCAAGGTGGAAATTGACTTTGAGAAATTGGAGCAAATCCGGGATCGGCTCAGCAAAATCTATCAACTTCAAAAAAAACATGGTGTGGGCACGGTGGAGGAATTGATGCAGATTGAAAGTGAGCTCGCGGACAAAGTTTTCCAGTTTCAAAATCTGGATGAAAGTCTGGCAGAAGCTGAAAAAGAACTCAATTCAGCCAAGCAATCAATGGAAGCCGCTGGTCGAATACTTACTGATAAGCGCAAATCTTGCTTTTCCCAATTCGAAAAAGAGCTCCAGGTATTGTTGGCTGGCTTGGGAATGGAGAATGCCAGGATTCAGTTTGAGCATAAAGCTATTGCTCCTTCTCCTTTAGGTTTGGATGAGCTGGAAGTGCTCTTCTCTGCGAACAAAGGGGGCACACTTCAGGGCTTAAAGAAAGTCGCCTCTGGTGGTGAATTTTCCCGATTGTTATTTGCGATTAAGTATTTGATGGCAGATAAAATGGCGCTTCCTACACTGATTTTTGATGAGATTGATACGGGGATTTCCGGAGAAGTTGCCCTACAAATGGTTCGGATGATGAAGGAGATCGCGACGCGACATCAAGTCATTTGCATTACCCACTTGCCACAGGTGGCGGCTAAGGGCGAACTGCACTACTTTGTTTACAAGGACAATTCTGCTGCGAAGACGGTGAGTAAAATCAAGCTTTTGGGATCTGAAGAGCGGGTTGAGGAGCTTGCCAAAATGATCGCCGGAGCCAATCCATCAGCTTCTGCGCTGGAGAGTGCCAAAGAGCTCTTGGCGAATTGAGCCTTCTTCTCCCAAATTTTTCCTACTTTTACCCCGTATTTTTGAAATCAATCCAAAAGCTATATGCCAGAAAATTTGCTAAAAGGAAAAGTAGGGATCATCACGGGTGCACTGGATGAGAATTCAATTGCCTGGAAAACTGCCTTAAAAGTAAAAGAACAAGGTGGTCGATTTGTACTCACCAATGCTCCGATCGCCATGCGTATGGGCGCCATCAAAGAACTTGCAGAGGAATGCAATACCATCGTAATCCCTGCTGATGCCACTGTAGTGGAAGATATCGAGAAGCTATATGCTGAGGCTAAGGAGTTTTTGGGATCTGACTTTGATTTCCTTTTGCATTCTATCGGAATGTCACCTAACATCCGTAAAGGACGTAGCTATGGCGACCTGAATTATGAATGGGCAATGAAGTCATATGACGTTTCGTCCATTTCATTCCATAAAATGATGCATGTGGCCGAAAAAATGGACGTGATGCGGGAATGGGGATCGATCGTCGGACTATCATACATCGCAGCACAGCGAGTTTTCCCTTTCTATACGGATATGGCTGACGCCAAAGCTTTGCTGGAAAGCATCGCCAGAGGCTATGGTTACCGCTATGGCAAGCTGAAAAAAGTAAGGGTAAATACCATTTCCCAGTCTCCGACCAAAACTACTGCAGGTTCTGGAATCGGAGGATTTGACTCCTTTTATAACTTTGCAGAAGCACTTTCTCCACTTGGAAATGCATCTGCTGAGGCTTGTGCGGATTATATCGTGACGATGTTTTCTGACTTGACTAGAATGGTCACTATGCAAAACCTCTTCCATGACGGTGGATATTCCTTCACTGGAATCTCTGAGGATATCATGGAAAAGTTTAAAGATTTATAAAACCACTAATCTCCACCGAAAAACCCGATTGATTTCAGTCGGGTTTTTTTATGGCCCTCTTTCAATCCAAATCACATTTTTTCCTGACGCATTTTATTTTAACTTATTGTCTTAATTCCTAGCCACCCATCTTATGTACAAGCAAATTTTACTCACTGCCATAGTTGGCATTGCTTTAGTTTTTCAGAGTATTTCTCAAATCATGCCAGCTCCTGCTAGGGCAGAGGGCGAAGGGCCTTATTCCAAATTGATCATCCGGGGAGTGATTTTGGTCGATGGGACCGGTGCTCCACCTGTAGGGCCTGTAGATATCGTGGTTGAGAAAAACCGCATAACTCAAATCCAGACTGTCGGCTACCCAGGTCTTCCCATTAGTGAAAATCGTCGTCCAAAGGCAGATGAAAACACAAAAGTGTTGGATCTTGAAGGGCACTATTTACTTCCCGGATTTGTCGATAGTCATGGTCATATTGGTGGTGATGGACAAGGAACACCAGCAGAATATGTGTTTAAACTTTGGATGGCACATGGGATTACCACAGTGAGAGATCCATCTGCGGGGAATGGTTTGAATTGGGTTCTAGATCAAAAGAAGAAATCTGCCTCAAATGAAATAACAGCCCCAAGACTTTTTGCCTACACCGCATTTGGTGCGGATTTAGATCGAAAAATTACCAAGGAAGAAGAGGAATTAAGAGAGAAGAAGGAGCGCACTCCAATTACTACTGCCGAGCAAGCCAAAGCTTGGGTAAATGAAAATAAGGCTAAAGGAGCTGATGGGATCAAATTTTTTGGAGCTAATCCAGAAGTAATGCAGGCAGCAATAGCTGAGAATAAAAGAATAGGACTTCGCTCTGCGATGCATCACCAACAATTGGATGTGGCGAGATGGAATGTGCTGAATTCGGCTCGGGCAGGGCTGACTTCAATGGAGCATTGGTATGGATTGCCAGAGGCACTTTTTCAGGATCGTACGATCCAGGATTTCAGATTGGATTACAATTACCAAAATGAGCAGCATCGGTTTGCTGAGGCAGGTAAGCTGTGGAATCAAGCTGCACCTCCTTTTTCCGAGCATTGGAATAAAGTGATGAATGAATTACTAGAGCTTGACTTCACTCTCGATCCGACTTTTAATATCTACGAAGCCAATCGGGACCTCATGCGCGCTAGGACTCAGGAATGGCATGCAGTTTACACACTGCCATCTTTGTGGCGTTTTTATGCTCCCAGTAGACAATCTCATGGTTCGTATTGGTTTGATTGGACTACTGAGGAAGAAGTGCAGTGGAAAAAGAACTACAATCTCTGGATGACTTTTGTCAATGAATATAAAAATCGCGGTGGTCGGGTGACGGCTGGATCTGATTCCGGATTTATCTATCAGCTGTACGGATTTGCCTACATCCGGGAGCTGGAGTTGCTCCGTGAAGCCGGTTTTCATCCATTGGAAGTGATTCGATCTGCTACCATGTATGGGGCGGAAGCACTGGGAATGGATAAAGAAATCGGGACTGTTGAGGTTGGCAAACTGGCGGATTTTGTCATTGTGGAAGAAAATCCCCTTCAGAATTTGAAGGTTCTCTACGGGACAGGATCCATTCGAATCAATGAAAATAACGAACCCATCAGAGTAGGCGGCGTTAAGTACACTGTGAAGGACGGGATCGTGTATGACGCTAAGCAGCTTCTGGAAGATGTGCGAAAGATCGTGGATGAGCACAAAGCCAGAGAAAATGCACGGATTACCCAGCCTGGCTTGGACTGGGAATGATCAAAGTCGGAAAATAGCGGTTGAAGACAGATCAGGATTGCCAATTCCCCACTTAATTAATCCAGCCATAGAAACCCAAAAAAGTAAAATATGCCCAATATCGAAGTCAACGGAGTGAATCTCTACTATGAGGAAAAGGGATCTGGGAAAGAGACTGTTTTTTTCGCTCATGGATTGCTTTGGAGTCATCGAATGTTCCATCAACAAATGGATCACTTGAGTAAAAGGTACCGGGTGATTGCCTACGACCATCGGGGACAGGGGCAAAGTGAGGTTAAAGGACCTTTTGACATGGACACGGTGGCATCTGATGCAGCAGCATTGATCCAAAAGCTAGGAGGTGGCCCCGTTCATTTCGTGGGATTATCTATGGGCGGATTTGTGGGAATAAGACTGGCGGCAAGGCATCCTGAATTGATCAAGAGTTTGGTTTTGTTGGAGACTTCGGCCAATGCTGAGCCAGTGGAGAATTTGCCTCAATACAAGACTTTGAATGGTATCGTCAAGTGGCTTGGCGTGATTCCTCCTATCGCATCTAAAGTAATGCACATCATGTTTGCAGAGAGTTGGCTATCAAATCCTGCGAATAAGGCCTTAATCAAACATTGGAAGACGGAACTATCCTCCAACAAAAGAAGTATTACCGGTCCTGTGGACGGTGTCATCTATCGCAAAGGCGTCGAGGATGAATTGTCCAAAATTTCATGCCCGACCATGATCCTAGTTGGGGACGAAGATGTTGCTACTAAGCCCGAGAAATCAAAATACATCCAGATGGGAATAGCTAAAGCAAAACTCCATGTCATTCCCGGCGCGGGTCACAGCAGTTGTATTGAAAAGCCTGATGAAGTCAATCGCCTGATCGGAGAATGGCTGGAGGAAATGGGATAAATAAAAAAAGGCCAAACGGCCTTTTTTTATTGGACAGGAGCAAGTTCTTCCAACTTAATAGAAGTGATGTTGTATCCAGTAGGTGCTTCTCCTCCCATGAAATTATAGATAATCGGTCCAAACGCAATTCTCTGAGGGCCAGGGATGCTATTTGTGAAAAATAAGACAGCTTCCTTTTGTCCTTGTTTTACTTCCACTTCAAGCCCTTTTTCTGCCCCAATTTCAAACAAAATAAAGGCTCTAGAAATTAGTAAAAAATCATTGATTTCTAATGTGAGTTTATAATCCTTACCTACTGCCATATTTGTCGTAAGGTAGTTGGAGACCGGGAAAAAATACCCTCGACTACCTACGATTTCCGGCGAAACTCTAAAAGCAGTTTTACTATATCCTCCAGAAATCTTGACATCCATTCCGGTAGTTACAGGTCTGCTTGGAGTTATTTCCCAACTTTTTATTCGGTTCCTTTCCAGTTCTTCTTTAGACGGAATAGCAGGGATAGTTTTAGAAATATAATAGTCCGAAGTCCTTGAGTCCAATGTTTTAGGATCAAGCTTTGAATTGGTTATCAATTTGTTTTTTGTCAAAGCTGTAGTGGGTTTGACCGTTGATGAAGGGATTTTAGACGTTGTAAACTGACCAAATGAGGACCAGACTATTCCAAACATCAGAATCTGAATTAATAATTGTTTTTTCATGGCTGTGTGAGATATGGTTAAAATTTCTTGAATTCCACTCGTCGATTCGCCGCTTTTTCCTGAGCGGAGGAGTTGCTGATTACGGGTTCGGACTCACCTTTTCCAACCGTCTGAAATCTGGAGCCTGAGATGCCGAATTTTTCCGTCAGGTAATTGGCCACAGCCATCGCTCGCTTTTCCGAAAGGATCTGATTGCTGTTTTCGTCACCGTCGCTGTCTGTGTGACCAATGATCTGGATTCGCAGGTATTCGTCATCCTTCAGCACTTGTCCCAATTCATCCAAAAACTCAAAAGAGGATGGTTGAAGCTGGTCTGAGGCCGTCTGAAAGAGGATGGCTGTGGTGGAAAATCCTTCTGCCTTAAGCAGCTTTGACCTCAAATCCTCACCTTCCTCCGTGATTTTCAGGTTGGCAAATGCAACCACGAGGTCTTTCTGCAGGTCTACTTCCCGCACATAGAATTGAATGTATTTGCCCAGGTTATCCGAGGCGAGCGACGGAATGTCAATGACTTTGGTCTCATCTAAAAACAGCCGGACACGCTTTCCATTTTTGATCAGCGTAAAGTGAATGATGTCATTGAGCATTTCGGTATAATCAAATGGGATCTTGTTGCTGATTTTGGAAGCAGTGCCATAGGTCTCTACCAGAAAGTAATCGGAGGCGCCATTATACCACAGTGGCATCTCGATTCCTGCACCTTTTTTTGATTTAGAAATCAAGGGCTGCTCGACCAAATGGATTTCAAACCGAAGCGCAGAGGTTCCCTTGTATTCGAGGTTGTAGGTGAAAAGGTCAAACTCAACAGCATAGTTTTCTGGCAATTCAGAAGGGAGATTTGGAGTGTAAAATCCTGTGCCTGAAGTACGCAGTGCTTTGAAATCATCTACCGTGACGATCTCGCCTCCAGAGTTGGTCTCCCATTTTGATGGGAAATCTCCCAGTGCATCCCGCTCAAAATTGTCGGTATACATGACCTGACCATTTGGAATGAATTGATCTGCTACAGAAATAGTCCTACCTGTGGATGCAGAGGATCCTCCAGCTGAATTCGAATTGCCTGATTTGCTTTGTTTTGATTCGGAGGTATTATCAGATTCCTCTGTGCCGGACTTTCCGGAATTTTTCTTTGACTTGAAAATATTGGGTGCATCGAAGACCGCTTCTACAGCTTCATCTGTTTTTTCTGCAGTTTTGTCTTCTACTTTTCGTTCTACTGTCCGTTTGGCTGATTCTTCGGCTGCTTTTTTCAGATCCTTGATGAATTTGGATTGGGAAAATGCAGGATTTGTTCCTAGGAATAAGCTAAAGAGTGCAAGGGTGAATGCCGATTTTAATACGTGATCAAAAGTTCTCATAGTAACAGGATTTGATTAGGGCTTTTTGAAAATGATGCGTTTAAGCGGGATTCCATTTTGAATAAGGATGAGTTCATACTGTCCTTTTTCCAGTTCATTGATATTTAATAGAATCTGCCGACTCTTCAGAAGAGGAAGATTTCCTTCATATTTGCCGGGCTTCTTTTTCATACCAAATGCTCAAACCAAAACTACTTGCCTGAATTGGGAAGGAGTTGTCAGCCTGTAACAAGATCTTGGTCACAGGTAACAGACCAAAAAAAAGGCCTCTGAATTGATCCAGAGGCCATAAATTCATTGAAAAACTAGCTCAATTAGTTTGTTGATATTCGGTTGGGCTTAGTCCAAAACTGGCTTTGAAGCTTTTCGAAAAGTGGGAGAGGTCATTAAATCCAACCGAATACGCTACATCCGAAACACTCAGATCACCTCGTTTCAGCAAGCTGGCGGCAGTTTTCAGGCGTTGATCCTTCAGGAATTCCATGGCAGAATGCCCAGTGAGGTGTTTCAATTTCCGATGAAGTTGCATCCGGCTCATGTCCATGGCGGCTGCAAAATCCTCCGCCCCGAAGTCAGGGTTTTCGAAATTCTCAGTGACTACCTCCTGCAGTTTTTCCAGAAAGCGCTCTTCCACCGAGTTGATGGCAAGTTCCACCGGCTTTAGAATAACTTCTTTGCTGTAGCGTTCACGGAGTTTTTTGCGCTGAGCGATCAGTTTTTTGATTTCCTGTGCCAGCAACTCATGATTGAATGGTTTAGATAGGTAGCCGTCTGCTTCGGCCTCACTTCCCTCCAGCTGCGTGGATAGTCCCGCTGAGGCCGTCAGGAGAAAAACTGGAATGTGCGAAAGAAATTCATGGGTTTTGATCCTGCGACAAAGTTCGAGACCGCTGACCTGAGGCATGGCGATATCTGATAAAATCAGATCTGGGACTATTTCCTGACAGATTTTCCAAGCCTCCTCTCCGTTGCTTACTGGAATGACCTGGTAGTCATTTTGGAAAATCTCCAGAAGAATGGCGCGAGTGTCCTGATGATCTTCAGCAATCAGTAAAATGGGGATTTCTTTGTTGGGAGAGACTTCTTTTGGATAAATCAAGTCTTGACTTTCCTGATCAAACAAGATCACGTTTTGGGGTAAATGGTCCAAAGCTATTGGTAAAGTCACCTCGATAGCCAATTGATCCTCAACTTTCTCCGCATTTATACTTCCGTTGAGCCGCTTGACCAAAGCATCTACAAGCGACAGTCCTATACCAAAACCGGGGTTGGTCTGCTGATTTTGGTAGAATCGGTCAAAGATCCGTTTCACCTCCTGTGGTCTTAATTCTGGAGCCGTGTTTTGAATTCTGAAGCGAAGTTGGGATTGATCGGCTGAGGAATTGATCTTGATGGCACCGCCTTCTGGGGTATATTTCAAGGAGTTACCAACTAGGTTGGTGAAAATTTTTTGGATCAGATCAAGATCAAACCATACCAAATCGTCTGAAAAATCGAGCTTGGTCTTCCAAATCAGCCCCTTTTCTTTTGCTTCAAACTCAAAAGATTCCAAGAGCGAAGGGAGGTGGTGGCGAAGCTTTCGCTTCTTTAGCAGGACCTGGATCTCACCGTTTTGGAGTTGATTCAACGATAGGATTTGGTCTACCAGTTCCAGCAGCCGGTTGCTTTGCTTTCTGATCAAAGCCAGTTTAGCGGAGTACTCTTCAGAGATTTCCGGATCTTTTTCCAAGACTTGGAGCGGACTGTCGATCAGCGTTAGAGGAGTACGGAATTCGTGGGAGATGTTTTCAAAAAAACTGCTCTTGACCTGATCCAACTCTGTGATTTTTCGGGCCAGATCCAGTTTTTTTCGTTGGTAGTAGAAAAAAATAAAAAAACCAGCTACTACCAGCACAAGTGCTAAAATCCCAATCAGAAGCTGGAATTTTCTTCGTTGCGAGACTACTTGGAGGGCTACTATTTCTTTGTCTTTTTGGGCAGTTTGGTATTTGGTTTCCAGTTCTTGAAGCTGATCGAATTCTATCGCCCGATCAATAGAATCCTGCATGACCCAGGCTTTTTCAAGGAATTCATAAGCCTCCCTGTCTCGGCCTACTTTGCGATAGAGGGTTGCGAGATTGTAAATGGTACCATTCAATGGGCCGATATCTTGTTCTTCTTCGGACTGAAAGAGTTTTTGGGCAGTTTCAAACTCGAGAATTGAGGCCTCCCATTCCTCCATACGATTCAAAAAATTGGCATAGATCCAATGCGCTCTAGCATTGCCATTGATGTTTTGAGGATTTTGCGCGTTCTGCTGAATAGTTCTCAGATAAGTCTCCCTTGCTTTTTCCAGTTCACCCTCTGATTCATAAGCCCATCCAAGTCCCCAAAGAGTGGATGTCAGGAGCTTTTGGTCTCCTTTTCTTTCAAAAAAACGAATAGCATCCGTGTAGATGGTTTCGATCGAGTCTAGTTTCCCTTTGCCAAAGTCCTGAGTGGCGACGTAGGTGCGGAGATCATAGTATCCGGTGCTGTCTCCCGTTTCCAGTGCAAGTTTCAGCCCTTTGGAATAATAGAAGTCACCGGTCTGAAGGAAGTTTTCGTCCCGATTTTCCTTGGTGCTTAGCATCAAGGTGCCCAAGTTGGTCAAAGCCTTGATCTGCGTTTCCCGTCCTTTTTTGGTCGCATCCCCGAGGCTGTCGATTTGGAGATAATAGGAGGTGGCTTCATTTTGGCGAAACCGTGAATAATTCACATTTCCTAAGACTAGGAGCGCCTTCATTTCCAATTCTGGATAAGGCTCGAATACGCTCGTTTGTAGAAGACTGTCTGCGATGTGTGAGGCAGGCGTATGCTTTTTTTGAGATTGGAGTGCCACTGCTTTCAGAAGAAAGGCATGAGCCTGATTAAGGGGATTTGCTGAGGTCGAATTGATCAGAGAATCT
This sequence comes from Algoriphagus litoralis, assembly GCF_003259255.1. Lineage (GTDB taxonomy): Bacteria > Bacteroidota > Bacteroidia > Cytophagales > Cyclobacteriaceae > Algoriphagus > Algoriphagus litoralis. The sequence continues at coordinate 30,206 of NZ_QGOL01000008.1, read as the reverse complement.
GCAAGTGTAAGTGCGGATTCAAATTTCCGCTGGGTCAAATAGTTGTCAAATCTGGATTGCAGGTTTTGCTGGATTTGGCCGAAAGAATGATTGGCTGAAAGAACATTCAGCAGAATAAAAATGAGCGAAAACAGCAGCTTTTTCATAGTTTTTGTAAAAAGTGCAAATTGAAGTTATAAAATCCTAAGTTTCAAAGAATCGGATTTTTCAAAAAAATCAAAAAGATTGAAACCTTTTCTTACATTTGAATGTATATACATTAAATCCAATTGTAAATAAAATGGGAAAAATAGAGGAGGCGATTCAGCAGAAGGAGTTCAAAGATCCATATAACAAATTGGTGGTGAATCTGTTGTACACACATAGTTATATGGTGACTACGCAAAATTGCTTATTTAAGCCGCATGATTTGTCACCGGAGCAATATAATGTATTGCGCATTTTGAGAGGTCAGAACGGAGCTCCTACGACAGTTTCCTCTATTCAGGACAGGATGCTTAATAAAATGTCCAATGCCTCGCGTCTGGTAGACAAATTGAAAATGAAGGAACTCGTAAAAAGGGAGGAATGTCCAAGCGATCGCCGACAAGTCGATGTTGTGATTACCCAAAAAGGACTGGATCTTTTGGCCCAGCTGGAATTGCTGGTCGAGGAAAACAATAAAAACGCCTTGCATCTCTCTATCGAAGAGGTCAATCAATTGAATGACTTACTAGACAAACTGAGGGGATAAAAAAAATTGAAAAAATAAATGTCTATACAATAAATGTCAACACAATTATAACTAACCAATAAACAATACAATTATGAGCACTACAAAATGGATCATCGACCCTACACATTCAGAAGTATCATTTAAGGTAAAGCACCTAGTAATTTCAACCGTGACTGGTTATTTCAAGAGCTTTGAAGGTTCTGCGGAATCTACTTCTGATGATTTTGACGGGGCTAGCGTGAATTTCTCCGCTGCCATTGACAGCATTGATACCAATCAGTCTGATCGGGACAATCACTTGAAATCTGCAGATTTCTTTGACGCTGCCAACCATCCCAACTTGACTTTCGCCGGAAAAGTAGTAAAAAACGGAGGCGATTATAAGCTAGTAGGAGATCTTACAATCCGTGGAAACAAGAAAGAAGTCACTCTGGACGTTGACTTTGGTGGCGTGGCTGGTGATCCTTATGGCCAAACAAAGGCCGGATTCGAAATCGAAGGTAAAATCAGCCGTAAAGAATTTGGATTAACTTGGTCAGCAGTGACAGAAGCAGGAAGCGTGGTTGTAAGTGATCAGGTAAGATTGCTTCTAAACGTGCAAGTTGTAAAACAATAAGGAATATTCGGTCCAGAGGTTACCGAGTAAAATTGAAAAAGCTGCCTCAAAGGGCGGCTTTTTTTCTTAAAATCCAACGCTTATATAACCACAATACCCCTTGATCCTTTGGAAACCCAAGGGCTCTTAAAAACAAAAATCACATGACACCATTAATCACCGGCATTCATCACATCACTGCGATCGCCGGAAATCCACAAAAAAATATCGATTTCTATTCTGGTATTCTAGGCTTGAGACTGGTGAAGAAGACGATCAACTTTGATGCACCGGATGTGTATCATTTCTACTTCGGAGATGAATTGGGAAGACCTGGGACTGTTTTTACGACTTTCCCATTTACTGGAGCGAGAAAAGGTACCAAAGGGACAGGAGAATTGACCTATACCGCTTTTTCCATAGGAAAAGATTCCTTGGACTATTGGATCGAGCGATTGAAAAAGTTTGGGATTCCTGTCTCTGATGTTCAGACTCGATTTGGTGAAAAGCTGATCCGATTCGAAGACCATGACAGCATGGGAATCGAATTGGTAGCCAATGACCAAGACGAAAGACCAGGTTGGACTTATGGGCATATTCCTGCAGTCCATTCGATTCGAGGCTTTTATGGAGCAACTTTGAATCTCCGTGCCAAAGAGTTGACTGAGAAGCTTTTGATCCAGCATATGGATTACCGATTCATCGGTCAAGAAGGCGATCGCTATCGCTACGGTACTGAGGGTAAGCCAGGCGATATCGTTGATATTGTGATTGACAAAAGCGGAAATCGTGGAGTTCAGAGTGCTGGTACGGTGCATCACATAGCATTTCGGACTGCCAATTCTTCCACTCAACTGGAGGTTCAGGCGATCTTGATGCGAAATGGCTACCAAGTGACCGAAGTCAAAGACAGAAACTATTTCAAGTCAATTTACTTCCGTGAACCGGGAGGAGTACTGTTTGAAATTGCCACAGATGAACCCGGATTTGCTATAGATGAGGATGAAGCTCACTTGGGGGAATTGGTAAAGCTTCCAGATTGGGCTGAGCCGAGTCGGGAAAAAATCGAAAAAAACCTAGCGCCTGTGAAACTAGACATCGAGTCCTATGCCTGATATCAAAAAAACCGGTCTTTCGCTGACCGAAGCGAATAAGGCTATCATCATGATCCATGGACGTGGAGCTACCGCTGAAAGTATCCTTTCGCTCGTTCCCCATCTTAATCTGACCGATTATGCAATTCTTGCCCCGCAGGCCAACAGAAATTCCTGGTATCCGTTTGGATTTATGGCATCAGACGAAGGCAACAAAGTTGCATTGGAGAATTCTCTTCAGATTTTGGAAGAAACCTGGAGCAAAATTAAAGAGGCTAACATCCCTACAGAAAACATCATTTTGTTGGGATTCTCGCAGGGGGCATGTCTTAGTCTTGAATTTGCAGCCCGCCATGGGCAAAGATTCAAAGGGGTAGTGGCATTCACTGGGGGATTGATCGGAGAAAAGTTGAGGCCAGAAAATTATTCAGGTGATTTTCAAGGTACTCCGATTTTCATAGGTAGCAGTGATCGTGACTTTCACGTCCCTGCAGAAAGAATAGATGAATCAGGCAAACTGCTCCGCAAAATGGGAGCAGAAGTCACCATAAAATTATTCGATGACCCGGATCATACCATTCGGGAAGAAGAGATTAACTGGGTCAACCAGAATATTTTCATTTGATGGTTCGTTTTATGCGTATCAAATTGTTCTGAAGAAAGATTCCAATCTCAATTTGTCCCTTCGTGGGATAGACCAGTTTTCTTGTAAGGTCTATTTAGTTTAAAAAGTCCCCGGTTAGTTGCCGGGGTATTTTTTTGCCTTTTTCCCCCAAATCCAAAACAATTCAATCTCTTTTAGGGTCAAATTTCACTGATTTTTTACTTAAAAATTATTTTGCAACTCACTGATTTTAAATAAAATGGATGCTTAATTTGATATTTACTCAATGTAATGAGTAAATTTACTCAGTATTTTGAGTAAAGTAAAAATGGCCTACCAAAGAGCAGAAAAAACCCAGATTCAAAACCGCCTTCAGAATGAACCTCGCAGTTTTATTCAGGTGATCTATGGACCTCGGCAAGTAGGTAAAACTACCCTAGTCCGTCAGGTGATTCGGGACATGAACTGTCCGTATTCCTTGGTAGCTGCAGATGCCGTGCCTGCAAGTGATCAGGTATGGATTGCTCAGCAATGGGAAAATGCACGAGTCAAGCATCAGCTTTCACCTGAGATTCCCTACCTCTTGGTAATTGATGAGGTTCAAAAGATCGATAACTGGAGTGAGCAAGTCAAAGCGGAATGGGATCGGGACACCCTAGAGGAGCGGGATATTCGGGTGATTCTGCTCGGCTCTTCCCGCTTGATGCTACAGCAAGGACTGACAGAGTCTCTTGCCGGGCGATTCGAGGCGATGTATCTGGGACATTGGTCCTATGCTGAGATGAAAGAAGCTTTCGGTTTGACCCCGGAAGAATACATCTGGTATGGAGGATATCCAGGAGCTATTACCTTGAAGGAGGACGAAGACCGATGGAAAAGTTACGTGCGGGATTCCCTGCTCGAGACCAGTATCTCGAGGGATATTCTGATGCTGACCCGTGTGGATAAGCCTGCGCTGATGAAGCGACTGTTTGAGATTGGTTCGGCTTATTCAGGTCAGGTGCTCAGCTTCACCAAGGTCATGGGACAATTGGCAGATGCAGGCAATACCACCACGCTGGCCAATTACTTGGAACTGCTCAATGAGGCTGGTCTTCTAGGCGGGCTGGAGAAATTTAGTCCCAATCTTGTCCGTAAGCGCTCCTCCAGTCCCAAGTTCATGGTACATAATACCGCCATCATGTCGGGGATTTCCAATGAAACCTTCGAGACCCTGCAGGCAGATCACAAAGCCTGGGGTCGATGGGTGGAATCTGCCGTCGGGGCACACTTGGTCAATCAAGCCTTCAAAGACAAAAAGATTTCTATCTACTATTGGAGAGAAGGGAACGACGAGGTGGATTTCATTGTCGAATACAAAAAACGCATCATCGCCTTGGAAGTGAAGACTTCAAAAGTAGGAGGGCTGAGCGGAATGAATGCCTTCGTCAAAGCTCATCACCCTGAAAAGTCTCTCGTGATCGGTACAGGAGGGATACCTTGGGAAGACTTTCTTCAGGTGAATATTCTAGACTTATATACCTAAAAGACAGTCAATTTGGCTGTCTTTTTCGCTTAATAATTATTTTGTAACAAATTGTAAATCAATACATAAAGTCGCTTTTTAGGATTTTACTCAATGTACTGAGTAAAATTATTCAATGGGATTTTTTGGCTACAAAGTCACAAATGCGCAAAGAAATTTTTCCCAAAGACCTGCTGTCTTTTTAGCGCAGGTATTCTGACTTGTCCTTAGGATAATGCAGTCTTCAGGCTGCTTCAACAAAGAATTGATCATTAAACAGAGGCTGTCTCATAACTGCTGTTTGTCCCATTGAGCAACCTGACAAACGAGAGTTGGGAAGTTCGAAATGCGCGGCTGTAATCACTGAAAATGGCCTTCGACTCCGCTCAGGCTGACACAATCAGGCCTTTTGAGACAACCTCATAATTGTGGGTCCAAGTTTGAAAACTTGAACCAAATGAATGGCAGTATTTTCTTCGCGGCTTACTGTCTTTGTGGCAAAGATTTCCTAAAATGAATAACTCACCTGCGAACCTTTTTCAGGATCAAGTTCGATTTGCGCATAGACGCCGACTTCCTGCTGCAGCTCTTCCACGTGGCTGATGATACCGACGATGCGGTTTTCGTGGCGAAGTGATTTGAGCGTCTCAAAGACGACCCGAAGCGCATTCCGGTCCAAGGCTCCAAAGCCTTCATCCAAAAAGAAGAAACTCTGGTCGGCTTGATTGAGCGCTTTTACTTTTTCTGCCAAAGCTAAAGCAAGACACAGCGATGCCTGGAAAGTTTGCCCGCCTGAAAGTGTCTTGAGCAAGCGTCTTTTTCCTCCGTTCAGATAATCCACGACCCAAAATGTATTATCGTCATCAATCTCTAGACTGAGGCTATTTTTGCTCAGCTTCATGAATCGCACATTGGCGGTGTTGCAGAGCTCCTTGAGGTAAATCGAACTGACATATTTGACAAAACCGCTGCCGCGAAACAGATTGTCTAGCTCTCGGAGATAGCTTTCCCGATTTTGGAGCTTGGAAAAGACAGCTTCCAGCAATGATTTTTCGGAGAGGTTCTTTTGGGCCTCCTTGATTTCCTGCCCGAGGAGGATAAACTGATTTTGGAGTGTCTCCGCTTCAGATTTGAGGAGTTGCAACTTTGCTGAAAGCTTCAAAAAAGCCTCCTCTTCAAACTGACTGACCTCCGGGTTTTCTTCCAGTTCACGGATTCGACTTTGTGCCACTGCCAAATCCTGATCAAATTGGGTGATTTCCTTCAGGATTTTTTCGGCATCGAGCGAATGCTCAAAAAGCCGGATCAACGCAACTTCATCCGTAAACCCATACTCGATTTTCAGTTTCTCGAAGCTAGCTTGGAGGGTAACTATCTTGTCACCTGTTTCTTTTTTTAAGCGGGAAAAAGTCTCTAAATCCGCCAGATTTTTTGCCTGTTCGCCACGCTTTTCACGGAGGTGTTTTTGCTTTCCTTCCAGAAGCTGAATGGCCTCATCGATGTCCTTTTCTACTTTTTGGATAGTCTGTCGAATGATTTCGGGGGCTTTTTCATAGAAGCCTTCACAGAAGACCGGATCCTTTATTTCCTCTTGTTTGGTGCTGATTCCAGAAAGAATGGATTGAGCTTTCAAGCGCGCCTGATTCAGCTCAACTTCCGCTTTTTCGATTAGTTCCTGCTCGGTATCGTAGTTTTTCCGAAGCGTTTTGAGCTCCAGTTGCAGCTTCTCCAGCGCCTTTCCTGAGTCTGCCATTTTTTGGATTTGGACAGTAAGAGCTTCTGGCGTTTCGATTTCCAAACTTGCCAATTTTGATTTCAAATTGCCTAGCTGAAGCGTAATCTCTGCAATTTCAGATTTCTTGGATTCGATGTTTTTCAGGTTGTTTTCCTGATGAATCGCCAATTCGTTTTGGCGTTGAATGGCGCTGCTGATTTGCTCGAGAATTACTTTCCCAGCTGAGATTTCCCTGTTTTTCTCTTCCAGTTGGCGGACTTCGCTTGCTGATTGAAGTGGATCTGGATGCTCCACAGCACCGCATAGCGGACAGGCCTCTCCTTCGTGGAGGAGATGAATATGGGCTGCTAAGCCCTGCTTTTGAATAAGTGTATCCCGTTCGATTTCGAGCGTTTTTAACTGGCCCTTTTGTGCTTGAAGCCAGTTTTCCAGGGTTTCAAAGTCATGTGGTAAACTACTAAGGAGTTGCTCGGATTCCTGGCCAATTTTCGATGCAGCTTGATTCAACTGATCCAATTCATCTGTAAGTTTCTTGTGCTGGATTTCCCAGGTTTTCCAGTCTCGCTCTGCCGATTTCAATTCTGCCAAGAGCGTACTGTCCAAGACTGGAATCTTTTCGATATCAACTTCGAGTTGCTGAAGCTGAAGTTTCAAGGATTTTTGGGCTTTCTTTTTTGCTTCGATAGAAGGCTGAAGCGTATCGAGCAGCTGCTGGGCGGCAGTTAGATTTTGACGTAAAACCTGCAATTCCAAGACTTTTTTCAGATCTCGGATTTTCGCTTCTCGCTGTGGTCTTTGCTGGTTTTTTTCTTTCAGGTTCAGCTCCTCTTTTTCGAGACCCTCAATTTCCTGTTCGAATCTTTCTTTGAATCTTGCGCAATCCTCGACACTCACGGTGTATTTTTCCAACTCTACCTGCGCATCGTTCCGCTGATCCCAGATCGGCTTGAGGTGGGTTTTGGCCGTGATGAACTCCTGATGAAGTTGGCGTTTGGATTCGATGTCCGGTTTTTTCTCCAAAAGCTCAGTTCGAAGTCCTTGGAACTTGAGCAGTTCTTGATGCTTTCCTCGCAGTACTTCTTTCGCGCGGTATTCAGAATCGACTCCTTTGACGAGTTCTTCGGCTTGGGTTAAGTTGGTCCTCAGCTTGGCAAAGTGTTCTTCTTTTTGGGCCAGATTTTCTTTCGTGAAGGCTTCCAACCCCAAAAGCTGTGTTTCCAGACGGATTTTCTCTTCCCGAACGGCTTTGAGCAGCGAGCCTGTTTTTCCAGATAGATCAAATCGCTCCAAGCCAAAAAGCTCCTTCATCATTTCCGCCCGAGGTCCGGGAGTGAGGTCGATGAATTCCCGAAATTTTCCCTGGGGAATGATCACCGTCTGCTTGAAGTGGTTCTTTTGCATCCCAACGATCTCCTCGCCTCGCTCGGTTAGCGCTTCCCAAGAGTCGCCGACTCGCTTATAAAACGTGTGCTCGGCAGGTTTTACATCCTCAAAATTCTTTGGGTTTCGCTTTGCAGCATAGCGGGCCAGATAGGTTTTGGCGTTGTTTTTTCCGGCACGGAACTCAAAATTAATCAGGAGCTGATCGCTTTGGAGGTTGAGCATGGAGTTCTTTTCCCCTCGATCCGATAGCCGCTCCGTGCTGCCATAAAGTGCCAAAAGAATTGCCTCCAAAATCGAGGACTTTCCGCTGCCCACAGCGCCGAATATCCCAAAAAGTCCCGCCCCAGTGAGTTGGTCAAACTCGACGGTTTGCTTTTCCCTATAGGAATATAGGCCTTGAATTTCCAGTCGTACAGGGATCATACTTGGTCGTTTTGGCTGATGACTTCTTTGAAAATGCCCAACAGTTCTTCATTCGGTTCTTGGCCTTTTTCACTTTGGTAGAAAAGCTGAAAAAGCGTGACCATGTCTTTACCCAAATCTGCTACCTGCAGGCTGAAGTCCTGCTGCCCCAGCGGATTTTTGATTTGGGGAATGAGATTGACGATTCCATCGTGCGCTTTCAGGATTGCCTTTCGGGTTGCCGCGTCGATGGAATGGTCCGTTTCATAGGTCAATTCCACAAAACAGTATGGATTTTCCTCCAGCCACTGCAGCGCTTTTGCGAGTTCGTCAAACTTTACCCGATACAAAGGTCTGCCTTGAGAAAGACTAATTGATTTATAGCTGACGGGTTTGGCTGGTTCTGCATCGATGATCACGACTTTTTTCTCCTGATCCGCTTCGCTAAAAGAGTAAGCAAGCGGCGAACTCGAATATACTACTGGAATGCTGGAATGGGAGACGGCATGGTAGCGATGCAAGTGACCCAAAGCTACATATTGGATTTGGGTGGGAAGATGATCTGTGAAAAGTGCCTGCGTGCCTCCTACATGAAGAATCGGGCGCTCGGATTCTGGTTCGGCCTCGGGCTTTTCGCCCTCTTTCATGAAGAAAAAGTGCCCCACAAAAAGATTGACTCCCGCTGTGTCACAGTAGCGATCAGCGAGATCTTGCCAGTTTTTGGCCAGTAAATTTCTGAATTCAGCTTCCCGATTTTCTTCCCCTAAGTAAGTTCGGAGGCTTACTTCATTAGCATAAGGGGCTAAAATTACTCGAACCGGAAAATCAAACTGAGGCAATTTCAGTTCTACAAAACCGCTTTCGGAACTGGTGATTTCAACTCCTGAATCTAACTTGTCGACTGGAATAATCGTGTCATATCGACTGTAAAACAAAATCCCCAATTCCCTCGCCAGAGGATCCGGTGCCTCGACAAACTGCGTGCTGTCGTGATTTCCCGAAATGGCAACGATGGGTCGGGTGCCGTTTTTAGAGAGTCTTCGCAGCATTTTGTACAGCAATTCGACGGCTTCGTGCGTAGGATTGAAGGTGTCAAAAATATCTCCGGCCAAAAGGACGAGATCGACCTCTTGCTGATCAGCGATCTGGCAGATTTCGTCCAAGACGAGCTTTTGCTCTTCGAGACGGGAATATTCCTGAAGTCGCTTACCGAGGTGCCAGTCGGCGGTGTGGAGGATTTTCATCATTTGGAGTAGGCAGTTTACAGTGTCAGTTTGCAGAATGGGAAAAAAAAGTTGGTCTTTTTAATTCCAAATTATAGACTTTCGGCTGCTGACTAAACAATATGTACTAAGATAAGCCGCAAGTCTGCATCCTGCAAGAGAACTTAGCAGCTTGACAGGAATTAGCATTCTTATTGGGAAATCGGGCGGAAATGGTAGATTCGGCGGTGAAAATTCGGTTCCTTTTGATTTTTCTTTTTGGGTTTTGGGCTGCTGTGGCGGAAGCACAGGTCGATTCTTTATTGATCCAGGAGGGGACGGCCAGCTTTTATGGGAGGAAATTTCATGGGCGGAAGACGGCAAGTGGTGAGATTTTTCACTTGGACAGTTTGACCGCAGCACACAAGCGATTGCCTCTTGGAACTGTCGTCCGAGTGATCAATCAGAAGAACGACCTGGCAGTGGTAGTAAGGATCAATGACCGACTTCCCACCTACTCAAAGCGTCAGATTGATCTTTCGCGAGCAGCGGCAACTCGAATTGAAATGATTCAAGACGGTCTGGCAAAAGTGCGGATTGAGGCAGTAGATCTCGACGAACTCGAAAAACTGGTGGAATACTACGCTGGCAAGGAGCATCCAGGATTGAGGATAAGGCCTTATTATAAAGCGATCATAGTCCCAGAGAGAAAATTGGACATTAGGATATTAGCTTTTATGAAATTTTAAATCATCCTGATCCAACACTCTTGTTTTTTCTTATATCTTAGTTCCTCTACTTTGAAATCATAAACCAATGTCTGTCTTTTCTACTGTTCGATTGGGGGTTTTGGCTCTTTTGCTCTTCTCCTGTTCCAAAGCCGAGGAGGAATCCCAAGAGATTCCCTCTGAATCCTTCCGAAATGAAGTCGCTTCCACTGAAGTTCGTGTGGCGGTTGCGGAGCGGAAAAGCTTTGATTACCTGATCAATGCCATAGGAAAGCTGGAGGCGCAAAGCGAGGTGAAAGCGCTTGTGGAGCGGGAGGGCTACCTAGAGAAGGTGTCTGTGCTCGAAGGACAATATGTGGAAAAAGGCCAAATCATTGCCATTCTGGATAAGCGCGAAGCGGAATTTGCGTTGGAAAAAGCAAAAATCGCCGTCATCAAAGCGCAGGCTGAATTGGATGTGCTGCGAACGCAATTTCACCTTGCGCTTGAATCTACGGATACAACTGTTGCTAAAACTGTTGAAAGTAGAATCCTGGTGAATAGCGGACTTTCCCTCGCTGAGGTCGAACTGAAAGAAGCCGAATTGAATCTTTCCCGCTGTGAGGTCCGCGCTCCAGTTTCCGGCAAAGTCGCCAATATCAAGTTTCGTCAGGGAAGTCTGGTCACCAAAAATGCTGAGTTTGCAGAAATACTTTCCACCGATCGACTGTTACTTCGAGTGAATGTCTTGGAATCCGACATTCCACTCATCTCTTCCAATCAGCGGGCGGAGGTTTACCCCATCTCTGATTCCCAAAATGCGATCGAAGGCCGGGTCTCTGCCATCAATCCCCAAGTTGATGAAAATGGTTTGGTGCAGGTCTCGATCACTTTAAACTCTGTCAAAAATCTCCTTCCCGGAATGAACGCCCGTGCTATCATTCGTGCCCCACAAAGTAACAGTCTTGTCGTTCCCAAAGATGCCGTGGTCTATCGCTCCGGACGTGCAGTGGTCTTTACCGTCGAAAATGGCAAAGAATCCAAATGGAACTATGTGGAAGTAGGAAAGGACAATGGGCAAGAGATCGAAATCCTCGAAGGAATCCCCGAAAATAGTACTGTCATCACCACCAATAACCTTCAGCTGGCGCATCAGGCACCTGTCCAACTTGTAAAAGAATAAGCCATGATCCGATTTTTGCTTGAGCGGCCGATCGCGGTGACGATGTCTTTTTTGGCTTTGATGGTGTTCTCGGTGATTGTCTTTCGACTGTTGCCGATTTCGCTGTTGCCGCCTATCGATGTGCCGCAGATCGTGGTCAAAGTCACCTATCCCAATGCTTCACCCGAATCCATCGAGCAAAATGTCCTGCAGCAGATCCGTGAGGGACTGATCACGCTCAATGGTCTGGAGGAAATGGAAAGCAAGGCAGGTTCGGAGATCGGGACGGTTCGCTTGACCTTTGACTACGGAACCAAAATGGAATTGGCTTACATCGATGTCAATGAAAAGATCGACCGCCTGACCAATTCCCTTCCCAACGACCTTCCCCGACCAGAGGTCATCCGGATCAATACTTCAGACATTCCTGTCGCTCGCGTTCAGGTGATTCCAAAACCCGATGTGGATCAGGTCGAGGTCAGTCTGTTGGCAGAGAATGTCCTTAAGAAGCGAATCGAACAGCTTCCTGGAGTTTCCTTGGTGGATATCAACGGGAAGCGGGAGCGCATCATTTCCGTTCAGCCGAATGATGCTGCACTTGCGGCATTGGGAATGAACCAAACCGAACTGATTGAAGCCATCCAATCTGGAAATGCAGAGTTGCCGGGGATCAGTGTGAAAGACGGACAGTTTCGATACTACCTCCGACTGGCGACAAGGGTAGATTCACCGAGCGATATCGAATCGCTACCTGTGCGCTCTCCTAGGGGGGCAATTGTGCCTTTGGGAAGAGTGGCAACGGCTAAATACGAAACTCAGGAAATGTTGGGTTATCACCTTTTTGGCCAAAAAGAAGGACTGGTGATCACCGTGCATAAGCAAGCCTCGGCGAAAATGAATGAGTTGATCCCCGAGCTAAAAACCTCAATGGAGCTCTTCCGGACTGACTATCCTCAGGTTGATTTTGAGATTACCCAAGATCAAAGCAGCTTATTGAATGCTGCTATTTCCAACCTACAAACCAGCTTGCTTTTCGGTGGGATTTTCGCTTTCGGCGTGCTTTTTCTATTTATCAAAGACTATCGGATTCCGCTGATCATGGGCATCAGCTTGCCATCTTCCTTGCTGATCAGCTTCTTGGTTTTCTACTTTTTCGATATTTCGATCAATATCATCTCGCTCTCGGGCTTGGCATTGGGTATCGGGATGCTGATTGACAATGCGATCATCGTGCTGGATAACATCACCCGGAAGCGGGAAGCTGGAATCCCGCTGTTTGAGGCTTGCGTGCAGGGATCCAATGAAGTGATGGGCGCGCTGATCAGTTCGGTATTGACGACCTTGGCGGTTTTTGTGCCGCTGGTTTTCCTGAGTGGGATCTCTGGAGCTTTGTTTTACGATCAGGCGGTTGCAGTAGCCGCGATTCTTTCGGTTTCGCTTTTGGTGGCTTTTGTCCTGCTGCCGCTTTTGTACTGGTTGATTTTCCGGGTAGGAAAGCGGGATTCGCTTAGAGGCGAGCCCAAGGCTTTTCTGAAAGTATTGAGGGTCTATGAAAAAGGGTTTCACTGGATTTTTGGAAGAAAGAAACTGGCGCTTTTGGGATTTTTCATCATCATCCCCTTGGGATTAGGCTTGAGCCTTTTACTTGAAACCGAAGGTTTGCCCGAAATCGAAAAACCCGACGCTACGCTCGAAATCGACTGGAATGAGCCTATTTCGGCCAGTCAAAACCGGGACCGCTTGGTCGGATTGATCCAAGAAATCAACGATTACACGCAGGCGGAAGCAGATATTGGCGTTCGGCAGTTTTTGCTTTTTGACGGGGATAATTCCATTCAGAAGTCTTTGCTCTATTTGCTTTTCCCTTCGGAAAAAGAAAAAGAAACCCAACTCGAACTTCTGCGAAAGCGACTGGAGGAGGAATATCCGGTGGCGACGTTTAATCTCGGTGATGCGCCCAATGCTTTTGATCAGCTCTTCAGTTCCAACATGCCGTACTATGAGGTTCGCTGGAAAGACCTGAAAGCCAAGAAACCCATCGAAGCGGCCAAGATGAAGCCTTGGTTGGACGATTTTCCGACAGAAAACTGGGAACCCGGACCGGGCCTGCAGGAAGAGTCTTCGGTAGTTTTTACCCTTTTGGCAGACAAACTCGCCCTCTATCAGATTCCCGTTCAAAGTGTTCAAGATCAGTTGTCCCGGCTTTTTGGAGTTTTTACGATCACAGATATCCGCCGATTTGGGGAGATTACGCCGATCCGGCTTCAGGAAAATCAGGATCGATTTGAGGATCTGTTGCGAACGACTCGGGTTTATGCCTCTGACAGCACATCCTATTTGCTCCAGGAATTTGTAGACTATCGCTATGCGGATCAGTACAAATATGTCACTGCGGATCGTGGCGGGATTTTCCAAAGTGCCCTGATCAATTCTGAAAATCCCCATGCCCAAGCTACTGAGTTTGTCAAGTGGGGAGCCGACAAAAATCTTGCAGTGGAGACTAAGGGGCAATACTTCCGTGACCAGGAAAATATCAGGCAGTTGGTTGGCATTTTAGGGATTTCGGTTTTGCTGCTGTACTTCATTTTGGCGGCCCAGTTTGAGAGTTTTGTGCAGCCGCTGATTGTGGTGTTCACTTTGCCATTGGGGATTGGCGGCGCTTTCCTGGTGCTTTTACTTTGCGGAGCTACACTGAATGTGATGTCGGCAATCGGCTTGGTGGTGATGCTGGGCATCATGGTCAATGATGCGATTCTCAAGATCGATACGATCAATCGGCTGAAAATAGAGCTAGCCCAAACTCAAGGGCTTGGTGGAGCCGTACTTTTGGAAACTGCCATACATGAATCCGGTAAAATCAGACTGAAGCCTATCTTGATGACTTCGATTACGACAATTTTAGCGCTGATACCGATTGTCTTCAGTGCAGGTCTCGGGGCAGATTTGCAGCGGCCCTTGGTGTTTGCGGTGATTGGTGGATTGACGATCGGGACGGTAACGGCACTGTATTTTGTGCCCTTGATGTATTGGTTTTTTGATTCTGTGGCGGGGAAAAAGGAAAAGGGATGACGGCATTTCGGGTACTGATCGCTTTCGTGGTTTTGGGGATTTTGGGCGTTGCCGTAGTTCCCTTGCTGTCGGTGGATCTGAATCCCCGGGAGCGTGAACCCGTATTGACGATTGCTTACGGAATTCCGAGGTCATCGCCAGAAATCATCGAGAAACTGGCTACTTCGCCCCTTGAAGGGGCATTTTCCCAGCTTGCTGAACTTAAGAAAATCAAGTCTGTCTCCAATTACGACCGGGGATCGATCACCCTCACGTTTGACAAGAAGTCGGATATGGAGCTGAAGAAGTTTGAAGTTTTGGCACTGATCCGCCAAGTCTATCCTCAGCTCGACGAGCGGCTCACTTATCCGATTGTGACGCAGTCTGCCCAGGCTCGAGATGACTTCAAAACGCCGATTTTGACCTACAGTGTCAATGGTCCATTTGCTTCTTTTGAAATCAAAAAGATCGCTGAAGATGTCCTGAAGCCTGCTTTGACGCAATTTGCAGAGGTGGAGGAAGTGCAAATTCGCGGAGCAAATGACTTACAAGTTTTCGTGACTTTTGATGCGCAAAAGATGCAGTCTTTCGGTATCTCGCGTACCCTGCTGAATACGGAAATCAATCAGGCATTTGGTCAGAAGTTTCCCGGAACGGTCTACAACAATCAAGATCAGACCCTATTTGTCACCTTAGACCGTAAGCTGAATTCACTCGATCAGCTTGAGAATCTCAACATCCGTCAAGTCGGAGGAATGGAAGTTCGGCTGCGGGATATCGCTCAAGTGACGATGGAAGAAGGCGAAGCCACGAACTATTACCGAATCAATGGAAACAACTCGGTGACCTTGACGGCCATCAATCGAGATGGTGTAAATAAGGTTTTGCTCGCAAAAACACTGAAGGCAGCCATCGAATCGGCAAAAGCGAATCTTCCACAGGGTTTTGAGGTCCGATTGGAAAACGATGACACAGAATTTCTTGAGAAAGAATTAAACAAAATCTATCAGCGCTCGGGTTTGTCCATTTTGATTCTGATCACCTTTATTTTCTTGATCAATCGCAATTGGAAGTATCTCAGCATCCTGTTTTTGGGAATTGTAGTAAACCTGAGTCTGACGGCGATGGTGCTCTATTTTTTGAACGTGGACATCCACATGATCACGATTGCCGGATTGACGATCAGCTTTGGGTTGATCGTGGACAATGCGATCATCATGATGGATCACTTGCATAAGTATCGCAATCGGAAGGTCTTTGTCGCACTGCTGGCGGCTTCCTTGACTACGGTGGTTGCCTTGATGATGGTGTTGCTTTTGCCTGAGGAAGACCGGAAAAGTTTGACTGAGTTTTCGATCGTCGTTTCGGTGATGTTGGGAGTGAGTTTATTGGTTGCCCTCTTTTTTACGCCTGCGTTTTATGAGGTTTTGTTTAAGGAGTCAGTTCAAAAAGGCAGAAAACTTACTTTACCAAAGCTCCGAAGAAGAGTGAATTGGCTTCGACGCTATGAGTCGGGAATAGCTTTTACAGCAAGGTATAAGAAGACCTTCCTTTTTGCGATTTTATTGCTTTTTGGAACTCCCATTTTCTTCCTTCCTGCCAAATGGGAAGGGCAGGAATGGTACAACAAGACGGTGGGAAATACCTTTTATCAGGAAGAAATCAGACCCTATGTTGACAAAGCACTTGGAGGTTCGCTTCGGATGTTTGTCCGGGGAGTGTATGAGAAAAGTACTTACCGGGAACCGGAGAAAACCCGGCTGTATGTTTCAGCTCGACTTCCTTTTGGCAATACACTGGACCAGATGGACTTTATCATGCGGGAATTTGAGACCTATCTCAAAGACGTCGAGGGAGTCGATCAGTTTGTGACCTATGTGATGTCGGGGCAATACGCGCAGATCGTGATCACCTTCAAGGAAGCCTATGAAAATGGCGCTTTGCCTTATCAGTTGAAAGGGAAACTCTCCGTGAAATCGACCGATTGGAGTGGTGCGCAATGGAATATTTTTGGTGTAGGACAGGGGTTTTATACGGGAAGTGGGGGAGAAGGAATTCCAAGTTTCCGCGTGGAAATGAAGGGATACAACTTTGACGAACTGGAGCGACAATCGGAGATTTTGGCGGAGAAACTCGTGCAACATAAGCGAATTCCCGAGGTGAATACCAATGAGCGATTAAGCTACAACGAGCAGAAAACACAGGAATATGTCCTGAGACTGGATCAAAATCAGATCGCGCTGGGCGAAACGAATCAGTTTGAAGTGCTTAACACACTTCAGGACCTGTCCAAACCTCAGGGGCCTTCAAGTTATCTTGAATTGGCAGACCAAAACTACGGATTGATCCTGCGGGAACGTCAATCTGAGCGCTTCAGCAAGTTTGATTTGGAGCAAAAAGGATTGATCAGCGGGGAAGATCGTATTTTGAAGATTTCGGATTACGGCACGCTGAATCTGGAAACGACGACGAATGCATTACATAAAGAAGATCGGCAATACATCCGGGTGGTTTCCTTTGAGTACATGGGTTCGGCCAAATTTGGGAACGAATACCTTGATGAGGTTTTAGAAGAAATGAAAGTCATCATGCCCATTGGTTACGAAGCCAAGAAGCAGACTTGGAGTTGGAACTCTGACAAAGCCAAGCGGGAATATGGGCTGCTGGGACTGCTGATTGTCGGGATTTTCTTTATCTGTACGATTCTATTTGAAAATTTCAAACAGCCAGTTTACATCATTCTTCTGATTCCGATCAGCTTCATCGGGTTGTTTTTGATCTTTTCTTTATTCGATTTTTACTTTGATCAGGGTGGCTATGCGGCCTTTGTGATGCTTGGGGGGTTGGCGGTGAATGCGGGGATTTTTATTCTCAATGACTTCAATAACCGCAAATCGGGCGTGTACAATCGGAACATTTTAAAGTCTGTTGCTGGAAAGGCGATTCCGATCTTACTGACAATTCTCTCGACTTGTTTTGGCTTGGTGCCATTCCTGATCGAAGGTCAAAATGAAATCTTTTGGTTTTCGCTGGCGATCGGCACCATTGGTGGCTTAGTCTTCAGTATGGTAGGAGTTTTTTGGATTTTGCCGGTGATGATGTGGCAGAAGCAGAAAAAAGCTGGTGCTGAATCGCGATAAAAAGTCTGATCGGCATGTTATAACCGAAGGTTTGAGTATCCGGTGACTAAAAGCTGAGGAGCTAACCTAAGCGGATTTTTAATTCCAAAATCAGCTAAGGCCAACTCCTAAAACGCGTCATACACCAGTATTCCGATAGAAAAAGAGAGCTTGGTAAGCGGGGCACTTCTGACTTCATAATCGAATGTACCGCCCCCGTTGGGAAGTGGGTCAAAGGTCGTATCGCCTTTGGTCAAAAAGCGAAGGGAATTGCTGCTTTGGTAGTTGGCTTTGAATTCAAGCACCAAGTCCGGGTTAGTTGGAATGGGAAATTGGACACCTGCCCCAAATCCATGTGCCAAAGTCCAGTTTTCGAAGTCCTTTCCTGCCTCAATAGTGTCTTCAGCTGCGATACTTTCCCTGATTTTATAGCGGGTGTAGAGGTAATTTGCTCCAAATTTTGCCTCGATAAATGGGCTTAATTTGCTTTCTGGAAAAGGCAAATACCGAATGACTACCATACCCGTGGCAATGTTGTTATTTCTCCGTAATCGGAGTTCGTCTGAAAATCCTTCGTAGAGATCGGTGCGCTTTTCAAGTTTGGAGCCGTAGATTCCATAGCCTAATTCCAGGCCAACCTGAATCGGTGCACTACGCGCCTCATGAAGGAGAATTCCTGAAAGTGAGGGAAAAAACAATCCACCTGTTTCACTTTTCAATTGCCCAGTTGCTAATCCACCGTTGAAATGACCTCCAGCGATGAAGAATTGTGCTTTTACCGGAAAGCCAAATGCGAGAAAGAGGAGAGCGAATAATAGCTTTTTCATAGGTGTGAACTAGCTTTTCATACGTCAAAAGGCCCTCGGTTGGTTACTGATAAATAGATTGATTGGTGAGAAAAAGATTAGAAAGAATGGTTTTCCTTGATTAGAGCTTAGCAGTAATTCCAAAAATCCCCGAGAGGGTAAAGAAAAAGAAATCCCGAACTGAAACTAGAGTTCGGGATTTGAATTGGGAATATGAAAGACTCAAATCAGACGTTTTTCGGTTCGGGGTGAACGTAAGGAGCCCGGTATGGTCTACGAAGTTTGGCTGTAGCTTCAGGATCATCGATTACCGTCATGTTTTTTGGATCATAGCGAAGAGCTCGGCCTCCCAGTTCCATGGAGATGTTTGCCAAAATGCAAGAGGCAGTGGAAATATGGCCTTGCTCGACATCAGCGATTGGCAAAGTGTCCTGATCTATCGATGCTATCCAATCTTTCATGTGCAGTCGCGTGGCTGGAGCGGCATTTAATTCAATTCGATCTTCGGTCAGGTCTTCAGGATATTTTTCCCGCTCAAAGAAGCAGTCGAAATGCACTTTTTCTTCCTTGGAGTCAAAAGGAATGTAATCGGCCTGCATGGTGCTTCCTGCCAGCATCCCTTTTTCCCCATAGATTTTGAAAGCCCAAGGATATTCTGGATCGACTGGATTTCCCCAAGTGCGGTGTTGCCAGACTACATTGAGTTCAGGGAATTCAAATATTGCGGTTTGTGTGTCGGAGATATTGGATTTCCCTTCCTTTTGCACATAGATGCCTCCGGTAGAGGTGATTTGCGTCGGCCAGCCAAGTTTAAGCATCCAGCGGACAGTATCCAGCATGTGTACACACATGTCACCGGTGATACCATTACCATATTCCATGAATGTTCTCCACCAGCGGATATGGGGAAGTCCGTCGTAGGGACGCATCGGTGCCGGTCCGGTCCACATTTCGTAATTTAGAAAATCTGGTACAGGCTCCACAGGAGGGTTGCCATTGGCACGCATGTGGAAGTAGCAACAGACCTCCGCGTGGCTGATTTTCCCGAGCTTCCCGGTGTCGATGATTTGTTTTTTTGCATCGATCAGGTGAGGGGTGCTCTTGCGTTGGGTGCCGATCTGCACTTTTTTATTGTATTTGCGAGCAGCGGCCAGGATTGCTTCTCCTTCGATCACATCGACTGAGATCGGCTTTTGCAAATACACATGCGCACCAGACTTCAATGCGTCAATTGCCTGCAGCGCATGCCAGTGATCAGGCGAGCCAATCAATACGAGGTCGCATTTATGTTTTTTTAGAAGATCTTGATAGTTTTCGAAAAGCTCAGGGACTTTCTTGGATTTTTGACGCTGGGATACAAGTTCACCTGCTGCAGTTAGCAGATTTCTGTCCACATCACTGAGTGCGACTACTTCCACATCAGCTACTTGGATCAGGCGGAAAAGGTCAGACTTGCCATACCAGCCTGTTCCGATCAGGGCGACTTTGAGCGGTCCTTCCTGATCTTTGAAATCCATTCCGAAGAGGCCAAAACTCGCCAAAGTCATCATGGCGGATGAGCCTTTCAAAAAGTCACGTCGATTCAATTGATTCATAGGTTTTTGGGTTAAAGAGTAATGTGCCTTTCAAGATACAAAAAGGGCAGATAGATGCAAATCGGGATGGGATGGGAGGGAGAAAGTTGGAAAGTTGTAAGATTGAAAAGTTTAAGTTATAAGAATAGAGTTCTCTTAGATGGTTGTCGAGCTATCCCATTTTTTTGATTTGAAAGAAAGTTTTATCCATCCGGGGAGGATTATCCAAATCATACCCGTAGGCAATGCTATTAAGATATTGGTGGATTCTCAGCCGTCTCTGCCAGGTCAGTTTTTGGTGTTCCTTTCCTTAGTTTACTTGTTCGGATACGTTCCAAGCCTCAATAGCGTTTCGATCAAGTTTGTATTTTTTTTGGGAATCACTCATGCACTCTAAAATTAGAAATGTTGGTAAAATGATTTACAAGTCGAAGCTAATTAATGTGAGACCAAGTTTTTTCGAGATCTGTATTTAACCCCTCAAAGAACAAGTTTAATATGCTCGTTGTCTGATCGAGTTCTTATCGATGACAGTTAGGGCATTTGCAAAAGAGAAATTTTTGGAGATTAAGTCTAGAAGGATCTTTCCGGGATCTTTTGGCTCAAATTCATTAAGTCTAAAAAACACAACT
The DNA here is from genome assembly GCF_003259255.1 of Algoriphagus litoralis. GTDB lineage: Bacteria > Bacteroidota > Bacteroidia > Cytophagales > Cyclobacteriaceae > Algoriphagus > Algoriphagus litoralis. The sequence continues at coordinate 9,924 of NZ_QGOL01000008.1, read as the reverse complement.
CCTGATTCCGGTTTTAGGCCATACTTGAAGATCAATTCTCCATAATCGGAATCATGAGTAAGAATAGTGAGTTTTTGAGAAATAGCTATTTTCATCACTTCTGGATCCGATATTCCTTGGTATTCTTCAGCAATTGATGTGATTTCGACATTATTTTCTCTCAAAAAAATGACACTTGGCCAAGGGAAATTTTCATTAGCTAAAAAACTCATTATGAAACTTTGCTTCGGATTTCAACCATCAATCCATCTTTGACAAAATCATTTAAATAGGAAAATACTGCCTGTAAATCTTCTTTTTTAATATGAGGATATGACTCAAGAATTTTTGATTCCGACCAACCATCAGCTAATCTTTCAAGTAGAAATTCCACAGAAATGCGGGTGCCCTTAATTACAGGTTTGCCAAGTAATACATTTTTATCTGATATGATTCGTTCTTTCCAATCCATAGTCTAAAATACAGAAATTATGGCTATAAGTTTTGAATGGCGCTGAATTTTGAAAAACGATGAAACTACTCGTATAGAAGCATAAAACACGAATTCCTTGATTGGAATCCAAAGCTTTTCTGTTAAAATCCTTAAAACTTCACTCCAAACCGCTCTCCAAGTTCCGTCAGATCCTTCACCACGGGATCAAGGAGTGGAATACCGTCAGATTTTCGAATGGCTTCCAGTTCCCGCTCTGGGTCACCAGGGATCAGGACTTTTTCATTTCCCCGAGTAGGCGTAGCGGATCTAAAGCGCGTAATCCAATTATCCATATGGGATTTAAATTCATCGGCAGGACGGAAGGCATCCACGCGCATGGCACCGAAAAAGTGCCCGATCCCTTCTCCGACCAAGTTTGGTAATGGATCCAGAAAAGCCACAAATGGAGGTACCCAAGGACCGTAATTCGCGCCGGAAAGTACTGCTGAAAAAATATCCACGATAGCACCCAGTGCATAACCTTTGTGCGAACCGTGCTCTCGATCTCCGCCAAGCGGAAGTAAAGCCCCACCGTCTTTTACCCCATTAGCGGAAGTTGTAGGACTTCCGTCTTTGTCCTGAACCCATCCAGTTGGCGTGTCGAGTCCCTTACGCTGTAGAATTTCCAATTTCCCGTTTGCAGCAGTGGTCGTTGCCATATCGGCCACGAACGGAGGTTGGTTTTTTGCCGGAATGGCCACGGAAATCGGGTTGGTGCCAAGAAGTCTTTCTCTGGAAAATGTCGGGGCGACTAGTGGACTTGCATTGGTCAGGGAGATTCCGATCATGTCGTGCTCCAAAGCCATCATGGCATGATAGCCAGCGATGCCGTAGTGGTTGGAGTTTTTCACAGACACCCAGCCTGTGCCTACATTTTTGGCTTTTTCAATAGCCACTTTCATAGCAAATGGTGCGACGACCAAGCCCAATCCACCATCTCCATCGACTACTGCCGTGGAGGGTGTTTCGTAGGAAACATGGATATTGGGTTTGGCATTGATTCTTCCTTTTTCCCACAATCTCACATAGCCAGAAAGCCGCGCAACGCCATGACTGTCCACTCCGCGGAGGTCTGCAGATAGCAAAACTTCTGTACCAATCTTCGCATCCGCCTCAGGACATCCGATTTTGGTAAGCATTTCAAAAGTAAACTGATAAAGTTGATCGTAGGAGAAAGTTTGCATGAGAACGTTTATTTGCTGGCGCAAAGATAGGCTCTCTGGCCACAGATGCATAGGTGAATAGGGTTGAAATGGAAATCTTAAGCCGAAAAATAAATCCAGGCTGTCACGAAAAAGCTGAGGCTATCTGAAAAATCTTCCAGTAATTCGTTTCGTTCCTTTTGCCACTAGTGACTTTAAAAAAACTTAAACAGTCACCTTTCCTGAGATCAACCTGGAGACAGCGCCTTCTTTAAGAGAATAATGCGAGCAGACAATCGCCTCGACAGGTACATAGCGTAAAATAAACTCGATCAGGCAACTGGCCACCACAATCATATCAACACGCATGGCGATCATGCCGGGTATTTTCATCCGCTCTTCTCGATTTTTTGTCTTAAGCAATTCAAAGATGCGTTCAAATTCGGCTTTTGGGAGCTCAAAAACATGCTGACCTGTCAGCTTACACTGAAGCATTGATTCAAAATAGATGTCTGTCAGCGTGTCAAAAGTCCCCGATGCACCAACCAAACCGGTCGGTTTGAATTTTCCAATAGCTTCGATAAGAGGCTTCAGTTTTTCCAGACAATAGGCTTCCAGTTTTTCGACTTCGTCGGGTAAAATGGGATCATGATAATGGAATGCATCCAAAAGCCGCTGACCGCCGATTTCAAAGCTTCTTTTCCAAAAAACCTCCTGAGAAGTGCCGATGATAAATTCCACGGAGCCCCCACCTATATCCATCATCAGATTAGTATGTCCATTGAGTGAACCCGAAAGATTGATTCCCTCATAGATCAATTGAGCTTCTTCTTCTCCTGAGATTACATTGATATGAATGCCGAGATCTTCCCAGACCTGTTTGACAAACTCGGGTCCATTTTCGGCATTTCGGACTGCGCTGGTAGCAAAAGCAAAAACCTGATCGATATGCTCACCGTCGATCAGGTTTTTGAAATGCTTGAGTGTATGAAATGCTCTTTTTTGAGCTTCAGGTGCGAGTTGGTTTTGGCTGATACCGCCTTGTCCGAGTTTGACAGGGATTTTTTCCTTGTAAATAGTCTTGAAACCTATTCCGTTCACTTCCACCAATAACAAGTGAAATGTATTGGTTCCCATGTCAATCAATGCAGCTTTTCGGGTACTCATTTTCGGCCAAAATTTTGGATGGGCGAATATAGAAAGTTTTTCAAATGTTCAAGTTAAGAATTGTGATCTACCGTGTTAAGCTATTTTCATACGCTAATTCTTCGATTTTCGGGTCTTCCAATTCACCAATCCAATCAAGGGGCTATATTTGGTCAGGATTAAAATCAGAGAAATGTCAGAATTAAATAAACCCATTTATACCCTGCCAGGTAACGCCGAAAAGCAGGAGCTTTTGCAAAAGAAAAATCTTGAAGCCCTGAAAGGTGGAGGAGATGCAAGAATCGCAGCTCAGCATAAGAAAGGTAAGTTGACAGCCCGAGAGCGAGTGGATTTGTTGATGGACGAGGGGACTTTTGAAGAAATAGACAAGTTTGTAATGCATCGGTCCAAAGATTTTGGATTGGATAAAGAACATTACTTGGGTGATGGAGTCATCACTGGCTACGGAGAAGTGAACGGCAGATTAGTATACGTGTATTCGCAGGATTTCACAGTTTTCGGAGGCTCTCTTTCTGAAACCCATGCAGAGAAAATCTGCAAAATCATGGATATGGCCATGAAAAATGGTGCACCCGTTATTGGATTAAATGACTCTGGAGGAGCTAGAATTCAGGAAGGGGTAAACTCTCTGGGCGGTTATGCAGATATTTTTTATCGAAATACGTTGGCTTCCGGTGTGATTCCGCAGATCTCCGCGATCATGGGACCTTGCGCCGGAGGAGCAGTATATTCTCCTGCGATCACGGATTTTATATTGATGGTAGAAAATACCTCCTACATGTTTGTCACTGGTCCAAATGTGGTGAAAACTGTGACGCAGGAAACTGTAACTGCAGAAGAACTCGGCGGAGCTTCTACACACAGCACCAAATCAGGAGTGACACATTTTGCCTGCGCCAACGAACTCGAAGCCATTCGCCATATCAAGCGACTGCTGAGTTACATCCCACAAAACTGTGAAGATCAGGCGCCAGTCTATCCCTATGAATTGAAAAAAGACGAGTCTAGAAAAGTTTTAGATTCCTTGATCCCAGAAAATCCCAACCATCCTTACGATATACGTGACGCAGTGCGGGGTATAGTGGACGAGGAATCTTTTTTGGAAGTGCATGAAAACTATGCGGACAATATCGTGGTTGGTTTTGCAAGAATCGCCGGAAGAAGTATTGGTATAGTTGGCAATCAACCTCAATCTATGGCTGGTGTTTTGGACAATCATGCCTCTGTAAAGGCGGCTCGTTTTGTCCGTTTTTGCGATAGTTTCAATGTCCCACTGTTGGTTTTGGTAGATGTTCCGGGGTTTTTGCCGGGCACAGATCAGGAGTGGAATGGAATCATCACCAATGGAGCAAAATTGTTGTATGCCTTCTCTGAAGCGACTGTGCCGAGAATCACGGTCATCACCAGAAAAGCCTATGGAGGAGCCTATGACGTAATGAACTCCAAACATATCGGAGCCGATATGAATTATGCCTGGCCGACTGCGGAGATAGCTGTGATGGGTGCTAAAGGCGCTGCAGAGATTATTTTCAAAAAAGAAATTTCAGAGGCTTCTGATCCGGAAGCTAAGCTCCAGGAGAAAGTGGATGAATACACTGCCAAATTTGCAAATCCGTATCGTGCGGCTCACCGTGGATTCATCGATGAAGTAATCCTGCCTTCTGAGACAAGATCCAAATTGATTAAAGCTTTCAAAATGCTCGAAAATAAGGTGGATAAGCTGCCGAGGAAGAAGCATGGGAATATTCCGCTTTGATTGGGGAATTGGTTATTGAGTTATAAGTTAATTGTGGCTTAAACCGTTTATTTGATGAATTTAAGGACTTTTGAAGATTTGGAAGTTTGGAAAAAGGGTTGAGATGTCAGGCTTTTTATCCAAGATGTTGTGAAAAAGTTTCCAGCAGAAGAGAAATTTGCTCTTTCACTCCAGATCAGAAAGTCTTCAAGATCAATTACCAATAATATTGCAGAAGGATATGGAAGGTTCTTCTATCAAGAGAATATTCAATTCTGCAGAATTTCAAGAGGTTCTCTCACTGAGACTTAGGACCATATGTTAGTTGCCTTCGATGAGAAATATATAAATGGTACAGAATTGAATGACTTTAGAGTATTACATGATGATTGTTTAAGGCTACTCAATGGATACATTAGCTATCTACAAAAAGCGAAAACTGGCTCCTCAAACCAATAACTTAATAACCAATAACTCAATGATACTAAATGAATAAGTCTAATACCCCACTCCAGTTCCTAACTACTTACCTCAACAACGCTTCCCCTACAGGTTTTGAAGCTTCAGGCCAGCAAATTTGGTTGGATTATGTCCGTCCTTTTGTCGATACATACTTCACCGATAATTACGGGACGGCTGTCGGTGTGATCAATCCAGAAGCCGAGTTCAAAGTGGTAATCGAAGCCCATGCCGATGAAATCAGTTGGTTTGTTAACTACATCAAAGACGACGGCTACATCTATGTCCGACGAAATGGTGGTTCAGATCATATGATTGCTCCATCCATGCGTGTGAATATTCACACCGACAAGGCAATCATTCCCGGGGTTTTCGGTTGGCCGGCGATCCATGTGAGGAAAGAAGGAAAAGAAGACGCGCCAACTCTGGACAACATATTCATCGATGTGGGAGCCAGGTCCAAAGCAGAAGTCGAGGAAATGGGAATTCACGTAGGATGTGTAATCACATTCAAAGATGAACTGATTGAGCTCAATGGCAAGTTCTGGTCGGGACGGGCTCTGGACAACCGAATTGGTGGTTACATGATCGCCCAAGTAGCCCGAAAAATCAAAGAGGCAGGAATTCAATTGCCATTTGGATTATACATCGTCAATGCCGTTCAGGAAGAGATAGGACTTCGGGGCGCCGAGATGATAGCTCACCGAATCAAGCCCAATCTCGCCATCATCACCGATGTATGCCACGATACTACTGCACCACTCTATAATAAGGTGACAAGTGGAGATCAAACTGCAGGCAAAGGACCTGTCCTTACTTATGGTGCTTCAGTTCATAAAAAACTCCTGGATTTGATTATTGCCAAAGCAAAAGATAAGTCGATTCCTTTTCAGCGGGCGGCCGCATCCAGAGTTACCGGTACGGATACGGATGCCTTTGCTTACTCCAATGAGGGCGTGCCATCAGCCTTGATTTCGCTGCCTTTAAAATATATGCATACCACAGTGGAGACGGCTAGCAAAGCAGACATTGAGCAAGTGATCAGTTTGATGTATGAATTCTTAGTAGACTTTGATCCAAGTTTTGATTTCAGATATATAAAGTAAGGTTTGATTGGTTATTAGTTATTTGGGAAAAGGACGCTGGTCTATTCCCGATCAACTAATAACCAATAACTTTTTCGCACAGATGCATTTCACCGATCATTTAAACCGTACCATTTTTCTCCCAAAGCTGCCAGAGCGAATCATTTCTTTAGTTCCGTCGCAGACTGAATTGCTAGTAGATTTGGGATTGGAGGATAAGATTGTAGGCGTGACCAAGTTTTGTGTGCATCCGGCGCATTTAAGAAAGTCAAAATCGATTGTTGGAGGGACTAAAAATTACCGCTTTGATGTGATTGATTCGTTGAGGCCTGATTTAATTATTGGCAACAAAGAAGAAAATGATCAACAAGGAATAGAAAAACTAGCAGCAAAGTATCCCGTTTGGCTAAGTGATATTTTTAATCTGGAAGATTCCCTTCGGATGATTTCTGATTTGGGGCTGATCACTGGGACCAAAGAAAAAGCTAGGGCGATAGCTTCCCAGGTCCTTCAGTCCTTTTCAAGGCCACTTGTCAAGAAAGGAAGCTGTGTTTATTTGATTTGGGAAAATCCAAAAATGGCTGCAGGAAAGGACACTTTTATTGATTCTATGCTTTCGCTGGCAGGGTTTGAAAATGTGGTGGGTAGAAGACGTTATCCTGAACTTACCGAAGAAACTTTGCTTGAGCTTTCCCCAAATTATTTGCTTTTGAGTTCCGAGCCTTTTCCTTTCAAGAAAAAACACATCCAGTATTATCAAGAGCTTTTACCTAACTCCATAATCAAACTAGTCGATGGAGAGTTGTTTTCTTGGTATGGAAGCCGATTGCTTTATTCTGCAGATTATTTCACTCGTTTATGATTTGGTTCTCAATTGCCACACCGAATCATCTGATTCGCTTTTTCGATATCTCAAGCCCTCTTTCATTCGGGTATTACAAAAGATTATCGGAGAAGCTAATTGATCGATAGGATTTCCATTTGTAAAAATTACGCTTTCTATCAGGTACTTTTTTAAAAAATTCAATTAACTTTTGAGCGTTAACATTAAACCTGTTTCATTTAAATGGAAAATAATCGAAGGAACTTCCTCAAGAAGCTCGGACTGACTACAGGTGCCGCAGCAATTGCTCCTGCAATATTGGCAGAAGCAAAAACCATCAGTCAGGAATACCTTACCAGATCCAGCGGATTCTCAGCCGATCAGCCGATCCGATTGGCCTTGATCGGTGCGGGCATTATGGGTACTGAAGATACGAATACTGCCTTGATGCACCCTAATGTTTCGCTAGTGGCAGTTTGTGATCTCTACGACGGAAGGCTGGAAAGTGCCAAGAAAAAATGGGGAGACCATCTTTTTACCTCCAAAGACCATAAGGAAATTCTAAAAAGATCAGATGTAGATGCAGTGATCATTGGAACGCCTGATTCTTGGCACAAGCAGATTTCAATCGATGCCTTGAATGCAGGAAAGCATGTGTACTGCGAAAAACCAATGGTCCATTCGGTACAAGAAGGCGCGGAGGTGATCGATGCCTGGAAGAAATCTGGGAAAGTAATGGTAGTCGGATCACAGGGACTTTCTTCCCTCGGTAATGAAAAAGCCAAAGAATTACTTGCTGCGGGTGTTATCGGTGATCTGGTTTATGCGGAAGGATTCTGGGCGAGGCATTCACCGGAAGGTGCTTGGCAGTACAACGTCCCTGCTGATGGGGATGAAAAGACGGTAGATTGGAAGCGGTATATTTCCAATACCACCGCTCGTGATTGGGATCCCTTACGTTTCTTCCGTTGGAGAAATTACCTGGATTATGGTACAGGAATGTCTGGAGATCTTTTTGTTCACTTATTTTCTAGCCTACATTTTATTACCAATTCCAAAGGACCAAACAAAGTCTCTTCTATGGGCGGCTTGAGGTATTGGAAGGATGGCAGGGAGGTTCCGGATGTGCTTCTCGGAATGTTTGACTATCCCGAGACCCCTGAGCATCCCGGTTTTAACCTTTCGCTTCGGTGTAATTTTGTAGATGGGACTAGCGGTACTACCTATTTGAGAATCGTGGGAACCAAAGGTTCGATGGATGTCAAATGGGAAGAAGTAGTCGTGAAGCTAAATAACAATGCAGAAAGTGATGATCCGTTTATGAAGGAGCAGGCAAAGCTACGGGCTGAGTCAGGACAGGAAGATCGAGCCAAAATACTGCCACCAAGAGAAACGTCCTATACTGCCGAGAGATCTTGGAAAGGCGCACATTTTGATCACTTTGGCAATTGGTTTAATGCCATCCGAACCGGCGGAACTGTCGTGGAAGATCCTATCTTTGGATTTAGGGCAGCAGCACCTGCCTTATTATGTAATGACAGCTACTTTCAGGATAAATTCATTAAGTGGGATCCAGTAAATATGAAATTGATATAAACTATGAAGAAAAGTTATCTAATGGGGGTGGCATTGCTATCCTTGGTATGGGCTTGTGGCCCAAAAGAATCAGCTGAAACGACTGAAGTGGTCGAGGCAGTGGTTATTCCGGACAATACACTGACAGATGAAGAAAAGGCTGAAGGTTGGTTCCTTCTTTTTGACGGTACATCCATGGAGGGCTGGAGAGCCTTCAATGGTGATTCCACTCCGTCCAATTGGATCATTGAAGATGGGGCGATGAAAGGACTTGGGGCTACAGGGGGTGAAGATTTTGGAGGGGACGTGGTGTTTGGGCCAATGGAATTCGAGGAATTTGAAATGGAGTTCACATGGAAGATTTCTCCGGGGGGCAATAGTGGTGTTTTTTACCATGTAGTAGAGGGACCCAACTATAAGGCTCCATATTATACAGGTCCAGAATATCAGGTGATTGATCAGATTGGATTTGCTCAGCCGCTAGAGAAGTGGCAATCATTGGCCGCAGATTATGCTATGTATGAGCCAGATTATGAAGGTGTGGTAAAACCTGCCGGCGAATGGAATACTTCCAAAATCATTTTCTCAGAAGCAGGATCAAGCTATTGGTTAAATGGCAAAAAGACAGTTGAATTTATTCCTTACTCTGAAGACTGGAATACCCGAAGGAATTCTGGGAAGTGGAATGATTTCCCGGATTATAAAATTGCAAAAAAAGGATTGATAGCTCTTCAGGATCATGGAGACCCAGTTTGGTTCAAAAACATAAAAATTAGACCCCTATGAAAAAGATAATAATAATCGGGTTGATGCTGTTGGTCGCCCAAGCTTCATTCGCTCAAAAAAAGCAAAAACTATTCAATGGTAAAGATCTTACTGGTTGGATAATTTATGGAACAGAAAAATGGTACGTCGAAGACGGTCTCTTGATTTCTGAAAGTGGTCCTGACAAAGGGTACGGATATCTCGGAACCGAAGAGGATTTCAAAGACTTTGAAATTGAACTTGAGTTTAAGCAGGAGGCCAACGGCAACAGCGGTGTTTTTATCCGCTCTACAGTAGACGGAACTAAGGTTTCTGGGTGGCAGGTAGAAGTGGCTCCTCCAGGCAGCGATACTGGAGGGATTTATGAATCCTATGGTAGAGGTTGGCTGATCAAGCCTGATCCTGAAAAAGACAAAGCACTTAAATTCGGAGAGTGGAACAAAATGAAGATAGTCGTCAAAGGAGACAATGTGACATCGTATCTGAATGGCGTGGAAATGGTGAATTTTTCAGATGCTAAAATAGGCGAGGGCAAAGGTGGAGTTCTCTTACAGATCCACGATGGTGGAGGAATCAAAGTGTATTGGAGAAATATTGTTTTGAAGAAACTGTAAACTGATTAAGTCATTAAAAGTGGAGCTTCGGGGCATATGACCTCGGAGCTTTTTTTTATTTTAAAATTTTCCTGATCATTTCCAGTG
>NZ_QGOL01000074.1 GCF_003259255.1 Algoriphagus litoralis | reverse complement strand
CCTGCATAGGCAATCAGGATTTCGGGTACTGCTCCCGGAGCTGTCAACACGGCTGTGCCTAGGGCTGCGATGATCAGGCCTGCTTTCTTCAGAAATTGGAAGAAAGGCGGCGTGGGTGCCATTGCACGGGCTTTTACTTCTGAAAGTATGTTCATAGTGTATTAGTAAATAGTTAAGTGTTAAAGGTTCAGCGTTCAAGGTTCGGGGTTCAATTGTTCAGAGTTCAATGTTCAATGTTCAGCAGGCTGTGGTCTGTTGACCGTTGACCATTTTACCTTCATTGTTCCCACTTGACCTTTTTTGTAA
>NZ_QGOL01000073.1 GCF_003259255.1 Algoriphagus litoralis | reverse complement strand
TGTATGTACCCACCTTCTGCAAGTCGATGGAGCAATTATTAATAGTCAAAGTAACTGGAGTACGTTGACTAGCACATCCTTGAGCAGAAACTGCCTCTGCCCAATAGGTTATAGTTCCAATTTGACTTAATGTAGGTAATCCCTGTATCGGGGTTAAAGCTTCTTGAGATGAATACCAGAATAAGGTTTCATCCTTTCCTACAGTAGCTTCCGCAGTAAGTGTCTGAATAACATCTAATGCACATACTGTTTTATTACCAAGGGAGATAGGAGCTTCTGGTGACTCCGGTGCCGTTCCAACTTCATAGCCCTTGCTCA
>NZ_QGOL01000072.1 GCF_003259255.1 Algoriphagus litoralis | reverse complement strand
CTTCGAATATTAAACTGGATACAGGTTTCCAATAAAGATAAAGATTTACTCCGCATCGTCTTTATTGCCTTGATTTTGAACTCGGTCGAATAATGCTCCTGCCGAAGCGGCATCAGCCCCATTATCCCATGTTTCTGATAGGATAGCACCCACCTCCTGATCAGGGACTTGTCAATTCCAAGGTCTTGACCAACCTTCAATACCGACCCCTTGTCAAGTAAGACCCGGTCTACAGCCTCTTTCCTAAAAGTGACTGAATATTTCCTTCTTTTTCCCATAAAGTGACTTCAAATAGTGTCTAACTTTTTGGGGCTATTCTA
>NZ_QGOL01000071.1 GCF_003259255.1 Algoriphagus litoralis | reverse complement strand
GTCTGCTTGTCGTCGTCATCGTCTGACACCGGTGCCTCGTTCGGATCCACGCCCGTAGCGGTCGCCACGTTGGTGAACTCGCCCGCGTCGATGTCATCCTGAGTCAGAGTGTATTCACCTGTAATCGTCGCATCGCTCATGCCTGGTGTCAAGCTCGCTATCGGTCCGCCGGTCACCGTCACGTTCGCATTGTCATCCGCTACACTGATGTCGTAGATGGTCACGTTGCCCGTGTTCTTAACCGTGAACACATAGGTGATCTTGTCCCCTTCGCTCGCTACTCCGTCGCTGTTGGTATCGTTGTATGTACCCACCTTCTGCAAGTC
>NZ_QGOL01000070.1 GCF_003259255.1 Algoriphagus litoralis | reverse complement strand
TGTTCCCACTTGACCTTTTTTGTAAGCTGCTTTTTGAGAAAAAGCAACACCATGGATATCCGGTCAATCTCTGCCCGCAGACTCTCCTGACGGCCTTTGATCTCCAGAAAATCCAGCTGCAACTTCCGGAAGTCCTGAACCAGGAATTTCAGAAAGTAGGCTATCACCGAGAGCAGGAGCGAAATCATCGCCCCCATGATGCTCAGGAGTAGGACGGTACCCGACATGAGTCCAAAGCATAGGGAACTCCCACTGATACCACCTGCAACTCGATCAGCTCTCCGCGCTCCCAGACCGGACCCAACTCATCCATGAGTTTGAGGAAGGCAAGCC
>NZ_QGOL01000007.1 GCF_003259255.1 Algoriphagus litoralis | reverse complement strand
GTGAAGCGAATCCAACCTTGACCTTTACCTACACGGGTCTAGTCAATGGCGATGAAAAAGTAGCCACCGAACCAAGTATCAGCACGACTGCGACCCTGAACTCAGGAGTCGGTACCTATCCAATCCAATTAACCGGAGCTGCTGATGCCAACTACAGTATCACACTGGTTGCGGGCGAAATGGAAGTGACCCAAGCAGGGCTGACAATTACGGCCACGGATAAGACCAAGGTCTATGGTGAAGCGAACCCGGCCTTGACCTTCACCTACGAAGGCTTGGTGAACGGCGATACGAAAGCATCCACCGAACCAAACATCAGCACGACGGCTATGCAAAGCTCAGGAGTTGGAACCTATCCAATCAACCTCACCGGAGGCTCCGACCAGAATTATTCCATCACGCTGGTGAATGGTTCCATGACTGTGAGTAAAGCAACTTTAGAAATATTGGCAAATGCTCAAACCAAGATCTTTGGTTCAAGTGATCCTGAACTGACCTTTACTGCTATTGGATTTAAAGGTTCTGACAACTTGAGTTCGATGTCTGGCAAACTGATCAGGGAAGCAGGTGAGCAGGTAGGTGTTTACTCCATTGATTTGGGTACACTCAAGTCAAGCAACAACTACGATCTCGAATTTACTTCGGCTCAATTCCAGATCATTCCTGCCGAGTTGATTGCGATCTCTGATCCTAATCCTATTTCGACACCATGGGGAGTCAGCCCAGCATTGCCAACAAGTCTGAACGCAGTCACAGCAGATGGACAAGTACTCCAACTCGCTGTTGCTTGGAATAGCGCACCACTTAACCTTTACAAACGTGGATCCTATTTCTTGTCTGGAATAGTCGCTTTGCCTGATGGAATTTTGAATCCTGAAAATCTAAAAGCTACCCTAGAGCTGAACGTGCAAGCGAAGGCAGCACCACAGGATGTGCTTTTGAGCAACGATGACTTTGATCCTGATCCGAAAAATTATTTCCAGGTGATTGGCAACTTCACAGTAATTGACCCAATAGACAGCGAGCACAAGATAAGCCTAGTGCCAGGGGCGGGAGACAATCAGCACTTTGAAGTGAAGGAAGGTATCCTGTTCTGGAGCAGTGCAGATGAAGCATCCGGCAAAATCAAATTTACTGTGATTATCCAGGTAGAGGATCGGGATGGCAACGTGATGGAGAAAACTTTCTCGATCAATCGTGGCAGAACAGACATCATGGAACTGGAAGTGTTCAACAGCTTCACTCCAAACGGAGACGGAGTCAATGATACTTGGGGAGTTCCAGATCTACGCTACTTCATCGGGGTGAGAGTACAGGTCTTTGACCGCAATGGAGAGCGAATCTTCTACACTGAAGATGCTAATGTCCGATGGGATGGAACTTACAATGGCAAGGAAATGCCTGCGGGTACTTACTTCTGGATAGTCGAAGTGATCGAAACTGGAAATGTGCGAAGAGGTATACTCACAATCCTAAAGAATTAAAAAATAAGGAATAGGTCCAAAACAAGGGTTTTACAAAAACTTCAAAACTGAAACGCAATGTCAAGTTTAAAATATCTTTCTTTAATCTTCTCACTGCTGCTGTTTCATACAGCGGCCTATGGACAGACGCGCAAGAATATCTCCCAATTTTCCCACTTTCAGAGTTACTTCAATCCCGGTTTGACCGGGTATGAGGGGTCGACTGTTCGTGGTTTTGTGCGAAATCAGTGGTCGGGTTTCGAGGGAGCACCGCAGACCTTCTTCTTCAGTACTGAGATCGATTTTGGTGAATTAGCCGGTGAAATAGATCCTGCCTTGATGGGGAAAAATGCAGCCTCAATCAACCTGCTTCACGATACCTATGGTGCATTTCGTGATACTGAATTGATGATCAGCTATGCTAGTAGGGTAAGATTGACAGAAAATCACAACCTACGGCTGGGAGTGGGAGTCAATTACCAATCGGTCAGACTGGATGGACATGCGATGACTACCGAGGAGCAAAATGATCCTACCTTAGGCCAATACGTTGGGTCATTTTCCAATATGCAGTTCTTGGATGCCAATATTGGAATGGCTTTGACCCATCGTAACTATTACTTTTCCTATGCGATTCACCGAATCAATGGTGGCAAGGCGAGTAGTGGAGATGACTTTTTGGAAGGTTATCCGGCAGAGCAGTTTGTACAGGTTGGATTCCGGGAAGCGCTTACACCCAACTTTGCAATTATTACAAATGCGTTCTTTCGAAGTCGAAGAGACCTGCCTAATGTCTTGGAATTGAATATCAAAGCATTACTTATGGACAAAGTTTGGGTGGGGGCGGGACATCGGATCGACAATGCCAGCAGTTTGCAGCTTGGATTTCTGACTTCGAAACTGAAAATGGGTTACCTCTATGAATTCCCGATGGGAAAGAGATACTTACTTCCGGGAAGCACCCATGAATTCACTGTGACGCTGAATTTGTTCCGATCCAATGTTAGGAATAAGTTTGAAAAAGATCAGGTATTGATCTGGTAACCGGAAATAAAAAACAGAAAAAACAGGGAAGGAGCAATCCTTCCTTTTTTTATATCATTAGGCCAAATGCCGTAAGAAGTGATCAGTATTTATTTTGAATAGGACGAATGGAGGCTTAAACTTTGACTTTAGATATTTCTTACATTTTAGGTTTTCGTTTTAGCATTTGGTACAAAAATCTTTAATTTGGTTTCATTCCTGAAAATTTTTCATCCCTTCATACTCCTCATAAGGTGCCGAAACTGAGTTTGTTTTTCTATTGGTCGCTGTCGGTTATTTTGCTTTTGCTTCAGACCGATTCCAAAATTCCCGAATCCAAAGAGACTCCTCCGACTGCATTTTCGCAGCGATTTGAAGAACTGAAAAATCAACGACAGGAACTTTCTCCGGAAATTCTCTTGCCAGAGATAGAAAAGATGGAGCAGCAAATACAATCTGGAGTTCAGAAAGCCAGTTCTGGAGAATTGCTTGAGTTTTATGTGCTATACCTGGAGATTTTGGGACTAAACTATCAAGCCAAAAAAGGATTGGAATTGGCCTTGAAGGTAGAAGAACTGCCTGAACTGCAGGCTCTTACTCCCTCCAGTTGGGCCCACTTCTATGCGACTCAGGGATTTTTATTGGATGAACTTGGCCAAACAGCCAAAGCGGTTCAGACTTATGAGAAGTCAATTGAACTTTACGAAAATGATGCCAATCCAGAGTTTCAGACTTTTGCAGAAACCTACAATAAACTTGGCTTTGCCTATTACAATCTGGGCTTTCAAAACAAAGCCATTTTCAATTACCATCAAGCTTTTGAGATTCTCAAGGATCATTTGCTTTCCGATCACCGAAATATGACCGAGGTAGTCAGAAATCTCTTTTATGTAGAATATGAATACGGAAACGAGCAAGGTTCCACCGAATTGGTCAACTTTTTTGATGGATACATCAAAACGGCTTCACTTACTGATACGATTGGATCGGAAGACATTCAGTACATGAAAATCAACCAGTATCTCAATAAATCGAGACTGCTTGAACTATTGCGTGATTCGGTGGGTATGATTGAGTTGGTAGATGAGGTGGATTATTTCATGCGTACATTGGATCCGGATTTTAGTTACGCGCATAGAAACTACCAATTGTCAGTCTATGAAAGTGCGGGTACGCTCTTTACAAACATTACAAATTATGGACTCTCCAAGAGCTACTACCAAAAAATGAGTAAAATCCCCTTGGATAATTTTTATCAGATGAAGTATGCGGCCAATCTCGCCATGGTCAATTACTATGATTCCGCCTTCACCCAGTCTCTGGAATATGCAGATGAAAGTCTCAAACTCTTGGAGGCCATGGGATACCGCGGTTCAAGTACATATACGGTAATGATCCTTAAATCTGAATTGTTGAATAATCTGGGAAGAGCAGAAGAATCCAGGGATTTGATTGTGAAGATTTATTCGGAACTGCTTGAGAGACCATTGACGGAGGCAGACTTGCAGGGTTTGGATTATCAGGAATTTGAGGGGATGAATACCGACCGACACATCACCATCATGATCCGAAGTGGGAATATCTATCGGGAATTATTCAAAAAGTCAGGTGATGCTTCGGATTTTGAGCGGGCATTTAACTTTTACAAGCTTGCGGCGCAGATGTTTCATGAGTATTATCTCAAAGGGTCCTACACTGCATGGCTTGAAAAACTGAACAAGGAGATAGAGGGCGGATTGTTGAGCTTGCTTGCTGAGCCGGACAGATTTGGTCAGGATACGGTACTCTCCACGCTCAATTTACTCGAACGTAATGCCTCACAGGAACTTTGGAAAAAATTTATCAGTAAAAACGAAGAAAGTCTCGGGAAAACAGCGGAAAGAATCAGTGAGTATAATCTCAAGCAAATGGAGCTAGAGAATTTGGCTGATTCACTCCAAGTAGAAAAAAAAGAACTTGAGTTGGCACTGGAAAAATTAGAACAGGCAATATCTTCCGAGCGGACCTTTGGCTTTTATTCCGGAGAAGATTTCGACTTGAGAGATTTTCAAAAATCCATTCCAGAGGACGAGCAGGTGTTGAAATATTATGTGGCAGATGCAGAGGTATTTGGAGTGCTGCTGAATTCCAATGAAGTTCAGGTCAGGAGACTGGGAAAAGCAAAGGAGCTAGAAGAACAAGTGAATCAGTTTCGCAAATCAATTCTCAATATTGACGACAAGTATTCTTCCCACGCACCAGAACTCTATCAGGACATCCTTTCTCCATTTTCGATTCAGGAAGGAAAAAGACTACAGATCATTCCAGATGACTTCCTTCACCTACTTCCATTTGAAGCCTTGAGTGAATCTGGGGCTGATTTTTTAATAGAAAAAATACCCATTGCCTATCAGCATTCATATAAACTGCTGAATTATCGCAATCCCGTCAAGTCCAAGTTTAACCCTGATTTCCTGATCGGATTTGCACCGTCTTACGAGGGAACCCAATTTAGTTCGATTGAAAACAACCTGGAAGAAACCGAACGCATCGTGTCTTACCATTCTGGTGAGGCTAAAGTAGGCCAAGAGGCCAGCAAACGAAACTTCGTCGCCAGTCTGGCGAATTATCGAATTCATCACCTTGCCATGCATACCGAGCAGCAGGAGACGAATTACGATCAGTCAGCCTTGGTTTTTTCCAATGCGGAACTACTGAAACTGGATGAATTGTATCGGATGAATTTCCCATCCGAACTCGTCGTCCTCAGCGCTTGCAACACGGGAGTTGGGCAGATGATGCCGGGAGAGGGGCTGAGCAGTTTGTCAAGGGCTTTGACTTTCTCTGGTGTGAAAAGCAGCGTCTACAGTCTCTGGGAAGTGCCTGACAAGGAGACCTCGGAATTGATGATTTTTTTCTATGAAGAAATCAAAAAAGGAATCCCGAAGGATCAGGCTTTGGCTCAGGCCAAGCGTAGATTTCTCAGCGAGTACCCGCTGAAAAATCACCCGATTTTCTGGGCAGGATTTGTGATCAACGGACAGTTGGATCCTATTCAGGCTTCCCTATTTCCGGCTTGGATGGGGATTGTGAGCGGATTGATTTTGGTGGTGCTGATCCTTCTGTTTTGGTTCAAAAGAGCCAAAAAACCTTGATTACTGCATTATTCCAGGGATTTCAAAATTTCCTCAGCTGAAGTTTGAAAAGGATTGGCACTTCCAGACGTAACCTGAAGTGCTGCTTTTCCCTTGTCCAGCATGTTTAATTTGAAATAGCCCAAGGCCTCATACCAAGATGCGATTTCTTTAGAATCAGAGCTTGCTGGTACAAGATTTAAAACCGGAATTGCTTTCTCAGGTCTACCGAGCTCGAGTTGGCAAATACCCAAATAGAGCAGGGCATATTCAGCGTCAGGTTCATTTTTAAGTTGTTCAAAAAGCACAGCAGCTTGCTCAAAATTTCCATTGTCGTAGGCCAAAAAAGCCTGGGCTTTTGGATCAACTGAACCTTCGCCCCGGGTACTGGGAGCGATGAGATTCGGGTAGGTTTCATAATGTCTGGCGTACAGTTTTTCACCCGGAGACATAGACAGGGTCGTCCACAGGAAGTATCCAGCCAGTACAACCATACATGCCGCAGCGGCGGAAAAAAGCCAGGACTTGACCCTGCTTTTCGGTTTGGCGGAGTTATCTTCAATTTCATCTAGAAATCCCCTGAGATTTTCACGCTCAGAAATCGTGATGGCAGCTTTGATTTTGCGCTGAGCCTCGAGTTCAGCTTTGTACTCCGGATTTTGGGCAATCAGATTTTCGAAAATCTTTTGATCTTCAGGACTTAGCGTTCCTTCCAAATAGGCGTTGATTAATTCCTCCTGATCCATGATTTCTTATTTTTTCATTGACTCTTTGAGACTTTTCAGACATCTCGATTTGGTACTTTTCAGCACATCTTTGGAAACATAACCTAATTGCAGGTAGATCTCATCCATGCTTTTAGCCTGATAATAGAATAGCCTGAGTAACTCCTTGCATTTCGCACCCAGCTTTTCAAACTGCGACTTGAGTTCCATGATTTCCTCATCGTTGGCTTCCTCTTCATAGCTTTCCCAGGGGATCGCTTCCAATTCATCAGCCTCGAGATTGACTTTTCGGTCGCTGATTTTATTGGATTTGAAGATTAGATACTTGCCGATGGCAAAGAGGTAGGTGCTGATGGTACTCTGCAGCTCATCCAGTTTGCCTTTGGCGGCATTTTCTACCAGCGCAAGAATCGCGTCCTGGTAAATATTTCGAATCTCCTCCACATCATCTGTGTATCGCTTGGCGAAAAGCCGGAACCCCTGTTGATTCTCTAGGTAAATGGTTTTGATCGTCTCCCGGTCTCCTGCTTTCAATAATGCGATCTGCGTCTCTTTTTCCATTGGTTAAAAAAGTCACTTAAAGTAAACACAAATTTTTTTGATTTTTTTTCAAAAACCCATGTTTACCTCGATCGATTTCCAGCACCAACAGGCAAATCATTACTTAAAATACCATGAACAAATTTTTAATCCTGGGTTTGTTTCTTTCGCTTTCTGCATGGGCAAATGCCCAAAACACCGGACAGCGCGTAGTGACAAACGCAAAAACCAAATCTACTACACGAGTAGAAACCAAAGCGGATGAAACTGTAGACCAAGCCCTCGATAAGATTGAGGATGGAATTGGGTCACTTTTCAAGAAAAAAGAAAAACCTGCCAAAACGCAGGAATCAGGATCTGAAGAAAAGATGTCTGAATCCTCAGAAGACGCAGCAGAAGGAACTTCAGGCTCTGAAACATCCAATGGAGGAACCACCAATCCAAGCTTGAGATCTTACTCCAAGTTTGACTTTGTCCCTGGGGAAAATGTGATTGCGATTGAGGACTTTTCTCAAGATGCTATCGGTGACTTTCCTGCTAAATGGAACACCACTTCCTCCGGTGAAATTGTGACCATTACTGGCTTGGAGGGAAACTGGTTGGCTTTCAAGGATGAAGGGGAGCTTTACCCTGAATTTTTGGAGGCACTTCCGGAAAATTGTACCATCGAGTTTGATCTGGGGGTTTTCAATGAAAGTCAGGCTTACACCCAATTCCTTTTTCTGGATGAAAACAACGGTCATGACCTTCTGGCTGGCTATCGTGAAAATGGAGTCGAAGTCGGTTTGGAAGCCAGGGGTATGGCCTATGTGCGAACTTATGATGCATATGGCGCGGCAAAAATAGATAATGATAAGCCTCAGAAGCAGTATTACATCCCAGAAGGTGAGGATTATACTTTTGTCAGAGTGTCGATCTGGAAGCAGAAGTCCAGACTGAGGGTCTACCTCAATGAAGAAAAGATCTGGGATATTCCAAGGGCATTTGTTGAAGAGGGAGCTTACCGGTTTATGCTGGGTTCAATTACTTACTACCACGAAAACAAAGAGTTTCTGCTAAGCAATCTGCGCTTTGCGGTCGGCGCGCCGGATACCCGATCCAAGTTGATTACCGAGGGAAAATTCACTACGCAGGGGATAGTTTTTGATTCAGGATCAGCGACTATAAAGCCGGAATCAGCCGGTGTGTTCAAAGAAATCGCTACAGTACTTCAGGAAAACCCAACAATCCAGATTGAGATCATTGGTCATACCGACAGCGACGGTGATGACAGCCTCAATCTTGCCCTTTCTAAAAAGCGGGCAGATGCAGTGAAAAATGCCCTCAACCTAGATTTCGGTATCGATGGATCACGCATGACCACCGATGGAAAAGGGGAATCCCTTCCCCTCGGTGACAATAAGACAGCTGTCGGGAAAGCCCAAAATAGAAGAGTCGAATTCATAAAAAAATAAGGATATGAACAAATACAATGCACTACTGCTCCTTCCCCTTGGCCTGATCCTTATGAGTAATTCTTGCGGGTCTGAAAGCAAGAAGGACGAGGTTACTTCCGAGATCTCTGAGGTCTTGGGAGAAGCTACTGAAGCTTCGGGAATGGCTTCTCTGGATGACTATACAGGCAAACTCAATGAGCTTCTCACTCTGGAGATGGCAGCATCACTCACGGGATACGATCCAGCTGACGCCAGTGAGGATTATTCCCAAATCATGGGTCCCCAATACCATAGCATCGCTTATACTTGGGACAGAGGCAGAACTAAGGTGATGAAGGTTGGGACTATGAGTGTGGATGTGCCGGACTTGGATGTAGTTCAGTTGGATGGATTGGCGGAGATTTCCAAGAAAGATTTCGAATACAATAATCGGCAACTCACCGAGCAAGATCTCAAAGACATCGACAATGCCATGAGTTCAAAGTTGGATGAAAAAGTCGCTGACGGCTCAGTTTCAAAGGATCAGGGCGACATGGCCGCCGACATGGCCAAGGGATTTTTGGGTGATTTGACTCGGGAACCGGTGTCTGGTGTGGGCGAAATGGCCGTCTGGATGCCGGGACATCATGCGCTGTCAGTCTATGAGGATGGGGTGACCTTTATCCTTCGGGTAAATCTGAATGACGATATGGAAACCTGCAAATCCAAAGCGGCTGTATTGGCCAAACAAATTCTTGAAAAGCTTTAAACATGTCAAATTCTTTTAAAAAATCTATGAAATCAATAGTTATTGCCTTGGTCCTTATCTTTAGTTTGGTGTCTTTTTCCCAAGGACAAAATCTTGTCTTTGTCAATGTGCAGTCCAATGCTACCACCCCAAAGTTTGAAATCAAAGGAGGGAAAACTTTACTCTATCAAATGGTGGGTACAGAAATGAAACTTACCAATACCTGGAATCAGGTTCCCAAATTGAACAGTTCGGAGGATCGGCTGGATAAATATTCAGGGGTGTTTGTCAATGATGATAAAGTAGCAAATAAGAAATATGAGATCCATTATGACCGAGAGTGGGGCTCCAATCGCTACACAGGATATATCCGCACGACGATTGACTTCAAAGATTCCCGACCTACTAAAGTGTTGGAGCATCGATTTAAACTCCAAGGCCAATAGCAAAGAAGATGAGAACGATTTTCACCCTATTCCTGATCTTGGCAGCTTCGGTTACTTTTGCGCAGCAAAAACTCAAAGTCGTCCGCAAATCCGATACGGAAAAACCGAAGGTAGACCGTGTCGATGCCACCAAAACAGAGGTGGAGCGAATCCAAGATCCTACCAAAGCACAAGTTGAACGGATTGAAGATGCCCCAAAAACCAAAGTTGATCGTATCGAAGATGCTCCGAACTCCAAGGTAGACCGCATAGAAGATGGTACTAAGCCTAAAGTGGATCGTATCGAAGATGGCCCTAAGGCTAAAGTAGACCGGATCGAGGACGTCGATCGAATTCAAGATGGGCCAAAAGCTACGGTAGATCGAATCGAGGATGCACCAAAAACTAAAGTAGAGCGACTTCCCGGAGAACCTGTCAAGCCTAACGTGCCTATCATTACCGATCCTATTCCCACACAGGTGGACCGAATCGAAGATGGACCTAAACCAAACGTAGATCGAATTGAAGATGGACCAAAGCCGAAAGTAGAGCGGATAGTCGATCCTCAAAAAGCGAATGTGGATCGGATTGAAGATGATCCCAAACCAAAAGTAGATCGAATAGAAGATCCGAAAAGAACCCAAGTGGATATCCTAGAGGATGAGGATGGAGGAAGTGGCACCGGTTCTGACAGTGGAAAAGCTTCAGGTGGAGGAGCTCCGGCGGCAGCAAATTCAGGTAGAGGAATATATGAAAATCAGGGTTTAAACAGCAAGTTTAAATTCAACCGTAAGATTGGATTTTATGTCACATCACCTGAAGGGAATATGGTGGGTCATTTTTATCTCGATACCCATACCGGAGCTTCGATGCTGGACCATGAGGGCAATCAGGCGATGGTAGAAGACAAATTGGAGGGAGAGACTACCCAAATCATGACTGCGATGCGGGATTTTCTGGGGTTCACCAAGTCTTCCGAGGGAAATTATTCATTCAAATTGGGGTCTGGCTCTTCACCTGTGATGGCAAGTCTTCAGGATGAGAAGTTTTCTAAAGAATTTTCCAAATACTTCAAGCCCACTGGAGAATCCCTTGCCAAAGGTCAAGGTGGAAATAAATTTAACAGCCAGGAATACTCAGGTATTTACGAAGGTCAGAGCATTACAGTATACTTAGCCGATCCCGGTCAGGTGCGCCTGGATACTAAGTATACGCATTCACTTACCGGGCATTTTGGATTGGGTTATATCGCGGATGAAAGTGGTAAGACATTCATGCTTACCGGTATCCAAGCAGGAGGGGTTTCGATTTTCATGACCTACAATGAGCCTTCTTCCAAGACATTTGATGGTTCCGGCTACCAAAGCATGGGGGATTTTTAGAGGTTTGAGAATCTTTGCTATTAAACGCAACTCAAAAAATGAATGCAAAATCAAATTTTAAATACAATCCAAACTGGTGCAAACAAATTAGAAGTTAGATGGAACAACAAGAAAAAGACGGCAAGCAGATCGGAATGATCGCTTACCTCACCGTGATCGGATTGATCATCGCATTTGTGATGAATAGTGAGAAAAAATCAGAGTTTGCCTAATACCATATCCGGCAGATGCTGGGTCTATTTGTCAGCGGAGTCGCCATCGGCTTGATTGGAATAATTCCGTTTTTGGGATGGCTGGTCGTGATTGTCGGGGTGTTTGTCCTGTTTTACATGTGGGTGATGGGGCTGATTGCTGCCATCAATGGGCAAATGAAACCCATGCCTATTTTGGGCAAAAAGTACGAGGAGTGGTTTTCAGGTGTTTGAAGGTAAACCTCAAAAAATATTTTTTAATTTTGGGTGAAAAAAAGAGCCGATTGATTTCGGCTCTTTTAATTTTTATATCCCCAATTCTACCCGTGGCCAACTTTCATTAAGGTTCACCTCTCTTCAATAACCTGAAATCCGGTGGCCGTTCGACAGTTGGTGAGCTTGTCGAAGTGTCGAGGCCATTTTGACCTTCTGGTAAAAACCGGATATTCAGACTAAAAAAAGGAATAGAGGATCCAGTACAGATCCTTAGTTATTGTTTTTTACTACAAATTAGGCGAAGTAAACCCCAGCTTTTCCAGTCCAGCTTTCACCTCAGGTGCTCCCATGAATAGCTTCCAACCCAGTCCAGTTCGGTGATTTTCGATCATTGCCACCATCGGTCCCTGATCAATCGCCAGATACCGGGTAGGGTAGAACTCATGGTGTGGGCTCATCGCATCGTAAAATCCATATTTGCCCAGTACTTTTTCGCCATAGGTGTAATAGAGGTTTTTGATCACTTCCATGGATTCTTTTGGGGTGTAGGGAATCGATGAAATGGCAGCGGTGGGCGAAATGACTCCGTTGTCATTGCCCGGGTGATGGGCATTGTAGAAGTTGATGGAGTAGGAGGCAGTCAGTCCCCATAGCGATTCTCCATAGCCTTTGTAGTTGCCCGGATTTTCAATACACCAAGCACGATTGATCAGCGTCTGATTTCGGTTTTCCTGCTCGTAGTCCGCATAGCGATCTTTTAGCCCCATGGGATTCAATCCTAGGTAGGAATAATGCGCCCAAAAGAGGGGTCCACCTTTGGACTCGGCACCGTTATGCTTTAGTTGGAGAGCGTAGCCATAGGCCTCGACATCGGCTTTGATAGCGCCACCCCTTGCCCATCCCTTGTGATAAGCTTCGGGTGAAATGGTATGCGTCGGAGAGGCAGCTGCCAGTACATAGGTGATCAAGCATTCATTGTATCCCTCCAGCGCGAAATTCATCTCCCACTCATACTCTGGTGACCAGTGCCAATAGAGGACATTCTTACCCCCTTGAGTATGCCAGGCCCAGTCCATTTCTTCCCAGAGCGTGTTGATCCGGTCGGCCACAGCTTTTTCGGCTGCTGTTCCATTTTTATAGTATTCCCGGACTGCGATTAAGCCCTGCATGAGAAAAGCTGATTCGACCAGGTCTGCTCCGTTATCCTTTTGTCCGAAAGGCTTGGTTTTACCCGTTTGCCCATCGATCCAGTGAGCCCAGATTCCATGGTAGCGATCAGCTTTCTCCAGAAAACCTACGATCCGCTCCATTCTGGCCACTCCTTGTTCCCGTGTGACCCAACCCCGATCAATCCCTGCTATTAAACCAAATAAGCCAAATCCGGTGCCCCCTGTGGTCACGATATGGGCGTCATTATCGGGGTATTCACCGTCTAGGTGAATCCGTTCGGGAGCCATGCCTGAGTTGGGCTCGGCCCCATGCCAGAAGTACCTGAACGTGTAATAC
Source organism: Algoriphagus litoralis (assembly GCF_003259255.1). GTDB lineage: Bacteria > Bacteroidota > Bacteroidia > Cytophagales > Cyclobacteriaceae > Algoriphagus > Algoriphagus litoralis. Next base: position 452,226 of record NZ_QGOL01000007.1, on the reverse strand, counting down.
TCCACCATGTCGAGAAGCTCTTCCTCTGACATCTTGCGGGTGGTAGTTTCCTTGGAGGCAATGACTACCGTGTCCTGAGGCTGAATGGCCCGGATTTCATAGGTTAGTTTGAGCTCGGAGCCGAGGTCAGAAACAAAGTCCAAGTAGAGTGTATCGGAAGTCTCTCCCCGCTGCGTGAAGGATTTACCATCCAGACTCACCCAAACAGCATAGCCCTGGGCTGCTTCAGCAGGACTCCATCTCAACTCTACATGACGATCATAAGGGTCTATCTCTAGATTACCGGAATCGACCGGTTCACTTTGGCAGGCCAAAAGACCCAAACCCAGCAGGAGTGGAGTGAGTATTCGTGTAAGCTTCATTTTGAATTAAGTTTAGGTGAAATCGGGCTTGTCGAAAGTCCTATTTTCTGTGGGCAAAACCAACAAAATAGCACAATCAGTAGCTTTCAAAAGTAGGATTTTGGTTCAAAGAAAATTCCCGGAATGTTCTGAAATATCACTACTTCAGAACGATCCGGGAATTTATTTTTTTGAGCTAGAATGCTGGACTACGCATCAACTAGTATTGTTTGCTAGGATTAATAGCCCGGATTCTGAGTGAGAGTCCCACCGCTGATATCTATTTCAGACTGAGGAATAGGATAGACTTCATGTTTGTTGGGAGTCCAGTTGATTCCGAGCGCATTGAATACTTCCTCTGCCTGACCCTGTCTGACCAGATCAAAATAGCGGTGCTGTTCCATAGCCAGTTCTACTCTTCGCTCATGCCAGATGGCAGCTCTCAGATCGGCCTGATCCGTTGTGGTGATATCAGGAAGGATGTCGGGATTACCCTGACGTGCCCGCTCACGCACTTGGTTTAGGTAGTTGAGGGCATCGGTACTATTTGCCAATTCGTTTGCCGCTTCTGCTGCAATGAGCAGTAGGTCTGCATATCTGAATAAGCGGATGTTGGCCCCGCTATTTCCAAATCCGATTGGAGGACGCTCCGGGACCCAGGCTTTTTTGCTGAATTTGGCACCTGCTCCCATATTCGGATCAGCGATCACCACCTGACCGGTAGATAGGGTGTCTCTGTTGAAAATCACCGTGGCGGCCAATCTAGGGTCATTTTCTTCAAAAGCAGCGATCAAATCATTGGATGGATTGTTGAATCCCCATCCGTTGTTTGGATTGCCTCGGATACCTTGGACTTCGTTAAACTGTGAACCGCCACCACCTTGCTCCAATCCTACAGTGGAAACTTCGAAGATACTTTCCGAACTATGTTCACCTTCTCTTCTGAAAATGGCTTCATAGTTTGGATACAGTGCATATTCTCCGCTGTTGATCACTTCCTGAGCTACCTGGAAAGCAGCCTGAAAATCATCCTGAAAGAGGTGAACTTTGGCCAGATAGGCTTTGGCTGCACCCGAGGTTGCTCTTCCCAATTCACTGGCAGGGTACGCTGATTTTTCTGGAAGATTTGCTATCGCAAAATTTAAATCCTCCTCTATAAAGGCATAAATCTCCGCAGCAGGCACTCGCTCTTGTCTGTATTCATCAGGATTCAATGGCCGGTCGATCAAGGGGATATCTCCGTAAGTTCTGACTAGGAAGAAATAGAAATAGGCCCTCAGAAATCTTGCTTCTCCCAGAAGTCTTGTTTTCAGTTCCTCGTCCATCTCAATGTTTGGAACATTGGCCAATACTTGGTTTGCCCGGAAAACACCCTGATAGTAACCTCTCCAGATCCCGTTTACAGCAGTGTTGTTGGCATCAAAAGTGAAATCATTGATGTCCTGCAAGAAGCCCGCATCACCCGGTACGGACCCTTTGTCTGCATCGTCAGAAGCAATGTCCGTGATTCCAATATAGGAAAATACATGGACGTTGAAGTTTCGCAGATGGGCATAGATGGCATTGACTGATTGCTCAGCCTGAACCGCATCCTTGAAGAAATTGTCCGAGGTCAGTTCTCCTTTTGGAGCCCGGTCCAGAAATTCATCTCCACAGGAGATCAACCCAGCCGACAGCACCAAGCTGAGGGATAGGGTCAAAATTTTAGTTTTTATAGTCGATTGCATGATAGTTTTTGGGTTTAGAAGTTGGCTGAAATACCTACATTAAATGTGCGGGCTATTGGGTAGATACCAGAATCGAAGCCAGTTCCCAATACATTTCCTCCTCCGATCTCTGGAGTATAGCCTGAATAGTCAGAGATAGTAAAGACATTGGTGCCCGATACGTAGACCCTGAAATTCTGCAGCTTGATTCGTTCCAAAGCCACAGTAGGAAAGCTATATCCGATCTGGATATTTCTCAATCTCAGGAAGGAGCCATCTTCGATGAATCTGTCTGAGACTTCATAATTGTGTCCTCCGTTGGTTACTCTTGGTTCGGAATTGCTAGTGCCCTCTCCAGTCCAGCGGTCCAAGAATGAAGTTTCGAAATTGTAGGTATTGAATCGAACTTGCTTTTTAGAGTTATAGACTTCATTTCCGACCGTTCCGTTGAAATCTGCACCGAAGTCAAAGCCTTTGTAATTGAATCCAAGATTGAATCCGAAGACCAAATCCGGGATTGGACTACCGAGGATTACGCGGTCGTTGTTATTGATGACGCCGTCGCCATTGGTATCCTCAAATATTAAATCACCCGCTACCTCTGGACCTCTTTTGGGGGTGTTTGCCAACTGTTCAGCGTTTTGGAATACTCCGGCTGTTTTGTAGCCAAAGTAATGGCCAATGGATTCGCCGACTATCGTTCTGGCACCCAAAAGTCCACTGATGCCTACAGCTCCGCCAAAGATGGCTTCATTTCCTTCACCGATATCCAAGACCTTGTTATTGACGGTGGAGGCCACGATTCCGAAATTGTATCCAAATTCGCCTTTTTGTTCTCTCCAGTTTAAGCTGAGGTCAATTCCCCTGTTTTCAACCGAGGCAGCATTGACGATCGGGTTGTTGGATGCGCCGACATAGGCTGGGATGGGTACACCGACGAGGATATCATTGGTTCTACGGTAGTAGTAATCCAGTTCACCGGTCAGTTTGTCATCGAAAAACCCAAATTCCAAGCCGATGTTGGAGGTTACTGTTTCTTCCCATTGGATAAATGGATTAGCCAGTCGGGTCAACGTTGCCCCATAGATCAGCTCTTCATTTTCTCCAAATACGGCATTTTCATTTCCAGTTACGACCGGACGTCCTTCGTAGAAAGCAATTTTATCGTTACCGATGATACCCCAGCTACCTCTGATTTTGAGGTTGGAAAGGAAAGTTTGATTTTGAAGAAAACCCTCTTCAATCAAGCGATATCCCAAGGCAATGGAAGGGAAATTACCATATCGACTTTCTCTACCGAATCTGGAGGAGCCGTCCCGACGGAAGGTACCCGTCACCAAAAATTTATCCTTGTAGGTATAATTCGCTCTGAATAAAAAAGAAAGCATGGACCAGTCACCTGCCGAGTTTGAGTTGGTCTGGGACGTAAGCTCTCCGGCATTTAGGTACCAAAGTGAAGGATCCTCACCAGGAAGATTTCTTCGCGCTCCGCCCAGAAATTCCTGATAAAAGGACTGGGTGGTGATACCTCCCAAGAGATTCAGTCGGTGGTCATCCCATTCTTTGGTGTAGTTTAAGGTATTTTCCCAAAGAAAATTCCGAGTCCTTCCCGTGTTCACTGACACGGAGTTTTCAAGATTTTGCTGGGTAGGGGAGACAAAGAAGACTGGCGTGAATGATTTACTGTCACGGAAGGCAAGATCAACCCCAAAATTACTTCGGAACGTGAAATTCTTCAGGAATTTGACATCCATGAAAAAGTTGCCCACACTACGATAGTCGTTGGTTTGATTGTTTGAGTTGTATTCAAACTGGGCAAGAGGATTCCCTACCGGAGCGGTGTTGGTGTAAGTTCCGTCAGGATTCCGTGGGTCAAAGATCGGGTAAGCGCGATAGGCGTTACCGACTACGCCGGGTTCATTCTGCTGATTGAAATAAATAAAGGAAAGATTGTGACCGAATGTCACTGCGTCCCCGAATTTGTATTGATTGTTCAGTCGGATGGTCAGTCGCTCAAACTCGGACTCTTTTACTACGCCTTTTTGGTCAAAGTAATTGACGCTGAGGTTATAGTTTGTGTTGGCATTGCCTCCGCTGGCGCCTAAGTTGACACTGGAAACCGGAGCATTTCTGAAAATCAGATCCTGCCAATCCGTACCTACGCCGTAGTCTTCCACATTGTAGAGCGGTTCGTTTCCTACGTTCTGCTCCAGTTCATTGGCCAATTCGGCAAATTGCCGACCATTTACCAAATCGATTCGCTTGGCGACTTGCTGGATTCCGGTGTAGGCATCGATGCTGATTTTTCCTTTGGTGCCAAAGCTAGCCTGTTTGGTGGTGACGATGACCACACCATTTGCACCACGCGAACCATAGATTGCTGTCGCTGAAGCATCTTTGAGGACTTCCATGGATTCTACATCGTTTGGATTCAAAAAGTCGATGTCATCCAGGAGCATTCCATCCACCACAAAAAGTGGATTGGAATTGTTTAATGTACCCACGCCCCGGATTCGGATAGTTGTCCCTGCGCCGGGAGCACCTGAGTTGGAAGTCACCTGGACTCCTGATACTCTTCCCTGAAGTGACTGACTGACATCCGATACCGGTAGTCGGTTGATTTCTTCAGATTTCAAGGATGAAATTGAGCCCGTCAGATCACTTTTTCGCTGGAGACCGTAGCCGACTACGATAAATTCATCCAGATCTGCAGTGTCATCTGCCAAGGTCACGTTGATTTCAGTTTGATTGTTTACCGGAATCTCCTGACTCATAAATCCAACAAAAGAAAAAATCAGTACTGCATCGGAAGGTGTATTTAAGGAGTATTTCCCATCCAGATCGGAAACTGTGCCTGAGGTAGTGCCCTTGATGACCACATTCACACCGGGTAGTGGCTCCCCTGTGGAGTCTAGGATTGTCCCTTGTACTTGAACTTGATTTTGGGCATTTGCGACTTGTCCCATGACTAGGAAAAGTGCGACGAGAAGAAGGCGAATGTGCTGGATACAATTCACCCGAGGTAGTAGTTTTCTCATTGGGTTATTTGGTTTAGTTTTTTGTTTGGGAATAAGGATTGATTTGGCTTGATTCCTTAGCTAAAACTAAACTTCCAAATACCGCTGTTTGGCAGTTGGGTCTAAAAATTGCCAAAAATCGATTCGAAATCGATTGTATTTTTTGTCGATTTTCCCGCTTGAATTCCAATTAAAATCGCCTCAAAATGGAGCTAGAAGCCTTTTATGGTTTTTCTTTCCCTCTTTGATCGCAGGTTTCAGATTATCATTCAGCCAGGCATCAAAGCCCCTTCATTCCGCTGTTCCAGCAATAGATCTTCCCAGACGAGGGAAGAGTTTCCGGAACTTTGCAAGAGCTGGCGCACCTTGATCCGAAAACTGCTGATGGCATTGATTCGCAGATCCAGCAGTTGTGAGAGTTGCTCCAATGTGTAGTCCTCCTGATCCGAAATAACCAAGTATGCGATGAAAAAAGCCTTTTCCAGCGGAATCCGAATTCCATGAAAAACCGTGTTGGCAGTAGGCGATTCGGTATGTCCGCAGCGGCCGCATCTCCTATTGAATAGTTTTGGAGCTTTGGATTCCCGATGATGACCGCAGGACTTACAGGAATAGCCTTTGCCCCATTTGATTTCATCCAAATACCTAAGGCAGGCGGAGGCATCCGGGAAGATCAGTTTAAACTCCGCGAGATTCATACGTTTATTGGTGATTCGCGCCTGCATACTTTCCTTTACTTGGGACTTGAGTTTCCAGATGTCCTTATCCAGAAGCGCATTGAAGCGCTTGATTTCCTCGTCTTTTTCCAGGATTTTTTTATTGTATTCCTCCAGAAGCCGGTTTTTGGTTTCGAGTTCCTGCGTTCGTTCGGCTACCTTTTGCTCCAGTTCTTCATTGATTTTATCCTTCAGCTTCGCATTGGTTTCGGATTGTCTGAGGGATCGACGCAGCGCCTGATCTTTGGTTTCCTTCAGAATTTTGACCCGGTCACCCAGAGCCAGAGTCAGCAGGAGCATTTCCACCAAAAAAGCGATGTGGAGGGAATAGTACAGTACCGTACTGTGTGGGATCACGGCCATCTGTACCAGCACTTTCAGCATCAGCCCAATAAAGAGAATTGTATATGCCGCGACAAAAAGCCGGGCGACTTTGTAGCCTTTTACTAAGACTTGGATACTGGCAATCAGGATAAGAGAAAAGGGAATCGCATCATACACCTGGATCTCCAATAATCTGGGAAAAAACCACAACCCGGCCAAAAATACCACGGAGCGGAGGATCAGAAAGCCAATCAATATCCGATGAAAAACACGATGCCGGTGTTTCAGATTCAGGAACCTGACAGAGAAAAGAATGGAAAAACTAATGATAGAAAAAGCAAAGACTCCCGTAGCAAAGGTGTTCCATGAGGGATGATTGGGCCATAGATACTGAAAACCCACTCCATCCAAAGCCATAGCAAACCCCGCTACACTCACCAGATAAAAGACATAGTAAAGGTATTTCATCTCCCGGATGGCGCCGTAGATCAGCAGATTGTACAAGGTGATGATCAGGATCATGCCGTAGAATATCCCATAGAGAAAGTATTCATTCAGGGCATAAAAGACAAAACGGTTCACTGAGCGGAATGCGATTCGGATATCAGCTTTTTGTGAGGATTTGATCTTAAAATAGTAATGGTCGACGCCTGCTGTGGTATTGCTGACGGGGATTTCGAAGTTTTTATGCGCAAAAAGACGCGCAGCAAATACCTGTTGATCTCCGAGTAGGATTCTCTGGTAGCCCGTGGGACTGGGGATGTAGGCTTCTATCCGGTCAATGGTCTGATCATAGAATTCCAAAATCCAGTTTTTGTCGCTTTCGGGCTGTTTGAGTAGGGATACTTTGACCCAATAGCTATGTGAGGTGGAAAAGTTGTTTTTGGAGAAATCTGGGTCAATTCTGAAGCGATCCTGGAAATCCGGATGCACCACCTCCTCAAAACTCAGGCTATCGGAGCTGTCCTCCACAAACTGCAGCTGATCGATGGCATAGATTCGCTCCTCGAGTTGATCATTGATCGCAAACGTAAAATTGCCTTCAGACTTGAGCTGTGCCTGTGAATTCAGGCTAAAAAAAAGCAATGCCGCTCCTATCATCCAATAGGAATGAAAAACTTTCATGGTAATGTTGGTTTAGTTCCTTTTTGAAAAAAGGCTTACTTAAACAACGGACTGCCAGAAAACATAGTTTCCTTGATCGGTATTCTTACAGGAGTGGTTGAGGGGAATTTGACCCTGGGAAGCTTCCGCTTAATCAAAAGAAAATAAGGCGGTAACATTGAGTTCATGTCCCGCGCTGATTTTTGTAGGATGCGAGGTAGTCTGTTTTTTGTTTTCTTACTAATCGGCTTGTTTTCAGAGAGTTTTGCTCAGCAGGATGCGCTTTCCGAAACTGAGATTTTGGAACGAGCCAGTCAGATGGCTTCCAAAGACCCTGAGGAAGCTTTTCGCTTGGTTTCCAGCTTGATTCAGGATCCAGATCAGATCAAAGACTTGGAATTTGCCAAAGCTCAAGCTTTGCGCGGAGCGCTATTGATGGGACTGGGGCTTTATCAGGAAGCGCTCAGCCCGCTGTATGAGGCCGAAACCCTTTTTATGAAATTGGATTGCCTCTCCTGCCTTGCCGATACCCACAATAAACTGGGGCAACTTTATTACAAAATAAAAACCCCAGAGTCTGCAATTGCCCGGCATGAAAAAGCCCTGAGTCTGTATTCGGAAGTAATGGATTGGCATGGCATCGCGGAGTCTAAGGGCTTCATCGGAGGAATGCATGAGAAAATGGGTGATTATTCCCTTGCCTTGGCCTATCAAAACGAATCCCTGGAGATGTTCAAAAGTGAGGGAGATCATGCCGATATGGCTTTTGTGCTGGAGAATATCGGAAGTATCTATGAAGATCTGGAGCGTTTTGATTCTGCGTTTTTCTACTTTGATCAGGCTTATACGTACAACCTGGCCGCGGGAGACAGTGCTGCGCTGATCGGTAACCTGAATAACCTCGGGGATGTATTCCGTAAATCAGGGAACCTGGATTCAGCACTGGTCTATTCCCAAAAGGCACTCAAGCTCAGTGAGCGCTTGGGCAATAGCTACCAAATACGAAGTGCTTTAGTCGATCTTTCCAAAGCCAATGACTTATTGGGAAATCATGCCCAAGCTTATTCCTATCTCGAGGAAGTGCGGCAGCTGAGCGAAGTGATTTTTTCGGAGGAAGCTGCCAGGCAGTTGGCGGTGAAGGAAGCACAATATGAGGTCAATCAAAAAATTGCTCAGATTGCCCAGTTGCAACAGGTCAGTAGGGCAGATGCGCGAATTCGCTGGCTGCTGATATTTCTTTTGTTGGTGCTGGCAGGCCTTGCTTGGGCAATGATCAACCGGCAGAAACTAAAAATCCGAAATAGCAAAGATCTTCTTGCGCGTCAGCAGGAGCTGCTGGAGATGAAGGAAAAACTGATTGCTACCGAAAAAGAAAACATCAACCTCCTGGAGGCACGAATGGCCACCGAAGTAGAGGCTCAATCCAAAGCGCTGACGGCACAGACCCTGCACGTGCTGGACAAAAATCAAATGCTCGAGGAAATTCAGGAAAAGCTAAAAAAGATCTTGGAGGAGGATCCAAAGGAGCAAAAGAAAAAAATCCGAAACCTGATCAAGCAGATTGATTACAATTTTTCGCAGGATACGGACTGGGATGATTTCAAGTTCAGTTTCGAAAAAGTACATCAGGATTTCTTCAAAAAACTGAACCAACCCGGTAATGAATTGACTCCCGGTGAGCTCAAACTCGCCAGTCTGATGCGGATGAATCTGAGCTCAAAAGAGATCGCATCCACCCTCGGAATATCACCGGAAAGCTTGAGGATTTCCAGATATCGGCTTCGCAAAAAACTGAATCTGGATAAAGGCGAAAGTCTACAGCAATACCTGCTTTGTATATGATTCACAATTTGTTAATCTGTTTTTAATATCCATTAAGTAACAGTAAAACAATGAGTTATGAATTTTTTTTCATCTTCTGTTTAGGTTTTGTTAACGCTCTGAAATCCGGCTGTAGCTCAATTGATAACGCGAAAATCTGGCGCTTGAGTCACCTGATCTCTAACATTGTGCTGTGATTTTACACCAGCAAAACCATGTTTAAAAAACCAACCCATTACCTCCTTTTACTTGCTTTGGCAGGCACGGTGGCCTGCAGTTCCAACTCAACAGAAGAGTCCAGCGATTCTGTTGATTCTGTCCAAATCGTCAAACCTGTTTTTGTGACCGATCCTGTGATTCACGATACCGATGATCCCGCAATTTGGATCAATCCTGCAAATCCTGCTAAGAGTCTGATTATCGGTACGGACAAAGATTCGCTGGGGGCATTGTATGTCTATGATCTGAAGGGAAAAGTGATCGACTCGCTTGTAAGAAAAGACATTCAGCGACCAAATAATGTCGATATCAACTATGGGCTTTCCCTTGGAAATGACACGGTAGACTTTGCTGTCACGGGCGAAAGATTGACCTCCAAACTCCGGTTTTTTTCCCTTCCTGACATGAAAGAAATCAATGCTGGCGGCATTGAAATCTATCAGGGTGAAAGCGGTCCTGACTTCCGAGACCTGATGGGAGTAGCTACTTACAAGAGCCCAAAATCCGGGAAAATGTATGTCATCGCAGGACGAAAAAATGGACCAACCGACGGCACCTACCTCTGGCAATATGAAGTGATCGGCGAAAATGGCCAAATCCGTCTGGAATTGATCCGCAAGTTTGGCCAATACTCAGGGCAGAAGGAAATCGAAGCAATTGCAGTGGATGCCGAATTAGGATATATCTACTATTCCGATGAGGGAGTAGGAGTGCGAAAGTACCACGCCGAACCTGAGATGGGAAATGAGGAACTGGCACTTTTTGCGACTGAGGGATTCACAGATGATCACGAAGGGATCTCGATCTACAAATTGGATGGTACCACTGGATACATTTTGGTATCAGATCAGCAAGCAGCCCTTTTCCATGTATTTCCTAGAGAAGGAAGCGAAGGAAATCCGCATCAGCATACCCTAATCACCAAAATTCCTGTCAGCACGGTGGAAAGTGATGGTTCAGAAGTGACGAGTACGTCTCTAGGGCCGGACTTTCCAAAAGGACTATTTGTCGCCATGTCTGATGACAAAACTTTTCAAATCTACCGCTGGGAAGACCTAGCAGGTGATATCCTCAAATCTAAAGGCAACTAACTCTAACCAATATGAACAAACAATTACTAACGCTTATCGCCCTTGTATCGATGACATTCCTGAGTGCAGGAGTCTTCGCTCAAGGCGTGCTGAAGGGTAAAGTGATCGATTCTCAGAATCTTTCGCTTCCTGGTGCCAATGTGATCCTGCAAGGGACCTCCATCGGTTCGGTGACGAATCAAAACGGTGAATTTACTATCGTGAATCTCGAAGCAGGTTCTTACGAAGTCGTGGTGACCTATTTGGGTTATGCTTCACTAAACCAAAATGTAACCATTTCAGCAGGTGAAACTACACTGGTCAATTTTAAATTGAACGAAACAGCAATTGAAGGAGCTGAATTCATTGTATTCGGTGATCGACTGAAAGGTCAGGCTAGAGCCTTGAACCAGCAAAAGAATAATGCCAATATCACCAATATTGTGTCTTCTGATCAAATCGGTCGATTCCCGGATGCCAACATTGGAGACGCTCTCAAGCGTGTACCGGGTATCACCATGCAAAATGACCAAGGTGAGGCTCGAAACATCATCATCCGAGGTATGGCTCCTCAGCTCAACTCGGTGACGTTGAACGGTGAGCGGATTCCTTCGGCTGAAGGTGACAACAGAAATGTGCAAATGGACTTGATTCCATCAGACATGATTCAGACTATCGAGGTGAACAAAGCTGTGCTTCCAAATATGGATGCAGATGCGATTGGTGGTTCTGTCAATTTGGTGACCAGACAAGCACCAAATGGCCTTCGTGTTTCCGGAACAGCAGCTTCCGGCGTGAATTTACTTTCCAACAAGCCAATTTGGACAGGTGGCGTGGTGATCGGTGATCGCTTCGCAAATGACCGATTGGGTGTGATTTTCTCAGGATCTTACAACAATCATAATTTTGGATCTGACAACGTGGAGGCAGTATGGTATGAATCTGACAACGGAGTCACACTTGAAGAATTTGATATTCGTGAATACCGAGTGCAGCGTGTTAGAAGATCAGCTACGCTAGCTTTGGATTATAAAATCAATGATAACCATACACTTTTCCTATCCGGGATGTACAATCACCGGGATGATTGGGAAAATCGTTTCAGGATGCGTGTGAGTCAGCTCGATGATAGCTTCGATGATGGAGACTTCACGGAGACATCTCCTGGTGTTTTTACCACCAAAGGAAGAGTGGAGTTCCAGACAAAAGGTGGATTGGACAATGACCGGATCAAGGCTGCAAGATTGGAAGATCAGCGCGTATACAATGCAACTCTTGGTGGTAGCCACCTTTTCAATAAGTTGAAAATGGATTGGAATGTAACCTATGCCAAGGCATCCGAAGAGCGGCCAAATGAACGGTACATTGCTTACAGGTCTTCCAATCAGGATGTGACTGTTGACCTTAGTAATCCTGAAAAACCATTGGCTATCCTCAGTGACTTGGCAGACAACACAGGCATTGGCTTCAATACCCTTCAGGAGCAGTATAGCTATACTTTTGATCAGGATTTGAATGCAAAACTGGATTTCAAACTGCCATACAGTGACAAAGGAATTCTTCAGTTTGGCTTGAGATACAGAGGGAAAGACAAAGAAAGAGACAACAATTTCTTTGAATATGAGCCACTGGACGAAGATGCATTTGGGGCGACTATCGGGGATGTACCAAACAGAAACTATTCTGACCCGAATTATTTAGCAGGTTCTCAATATGCAGTTGGGACATTCGTCACGCCGGAGTTCCTGGGTGGACTTGATGTGAAAAATGGTGGCCTATTTGAAGAAACGGATGTTTTGGAAGAGTATGTGCCCGGAAATTTCATCGCGAATGAATCAATTGTAGGAGCCTATGTGATGGCTGACCATCAGTTTTCGGATAAATTCTCTGCGATTGCCGGTTTGAGATTGGAATCTACTTCAATTGACTACACTGGAAATATTTATGATGTAGACAACGAGGAGTTCTCATCTGCAACGGGAGATCAAAGCTATTCCAACTTTATGCCTGGATTGCACCTGAAGTATGATTTGGATCCTAACAGCATCATCCGTTTTGCCTGGACAAATACGATAGCAAGACCAAATTACTACGACTTGGTTCCTTATGCTTTCTTTAGTCCAGAGGATGCTGAGTTGGAGCGGGGAAATCCAAACCTGAAGCCAGCCACAGCGATGAATTTCGACTTGATGGCTGAGCGCTATTACGAAAATGTAGGTCTGATATCATTCGGTGGATTCTACAAAGACATCGACGATTTTGTCTATACCATCACTACGCAGGGCTATTCAGACCCTCAATTTGGTTCAGATTTGCAATATTCCAGACCGGAAAATGGTGGGACTGCTTCTGTATATGGTTTTGAGGCAGCTATCCAGCGTCAGATTTTGAAGAACTTCGGGATTTATTTGAACTATACCTTCACCAAGTCTTCGACGACCGGTATCGAAGGTCGTGATGAAGATGATCTTCAGCTTCCAGGCACAGCGGAGAACATGTTTAATGCCTCACTTTCCTATGAGAATAAGCGATTGGTGGTCCGGGTTTCTCTCAATTACGCATCCGATTATTTGGATGAATTGGGTGGAGAAAACTTTGAAGACCGATTCTATGACAAGCAGACATTCCTTGACGTGAATGCCTCCTACGCCATCACGCCTAAGTGGAGAGTATTCTTTGAAGGCAATAACCTGACCAATCAGCCACTGAGATACTATCAGGGAATTCAGTCTCGCACCATGCAGATGGAATACTACAATGCCCGTCTCAACTTCGGTTTGAAGTTCGATTTGTTTGAGTAAAAATTAATTGATTTTACATTTGAAAGCTGCTTCTGGGAGGAGGCAGCTTTTTTGATTTTTTTTTAAAATTTCCCGCAGATTTCCACAGATAAAAACACAGATACCCGCAGATTCATTCTTAGCTATTTTAAGGTCTTTGTGAGATGATTATTTGATTGGATCTATTTGTATCTTGAGGTAAAAAATTAAACCGTCAATCGAATCAAATTTCTTTTCACCGAGAGAAATTGAAAAAGGATCTTTTTCTACTAAAATTGGTGATTTCACTTCTGATATTCCAGCTTTTTGAATTGCCTTTCTAGTCCAAAAAACCAGCTCTTTAGGTCCGGAAATCTCAAATCTCAAATCTTGAATTTCGGATTCTAATTTTCCTCTTTCCACACTGAACCGGTACTTTTCTCCGGGAAGTAACAGATTGATTTTACCTGAAATGATCAAGTCCTCCGGCTTTCCTGAAATTAGCGGAGTTCCACAATTTAGCAACCAGAATCGATCCGCTGTCTCGATCGCAATGTCTAAATCATGCGTTACCACCAAGACAGCTTTGCCTTTTTGCGCAGCAATGTCCCGCAGCAATTCCATGATTTCAAATCGGTTGACCAAATCCAGATGAGCCGTTGGTTCGTCCAGAATCATGAGTTTTCCATCCTGAGCTAAGGCCCGAGCGATCATTGCTTTTTGCCGCTGACCATCGCTGATTTCACTCAGGCGCTCGTTCCGGAGGTAAGTGATTTTGGTGTCTGAGAGGGCTTTTTCGACGATTTCTCGATCAGTAGAATTTAGCTTTCCAGACCAACCTGTGTGTGGAGTTCTTCCCAGAGCCACGAGCTGTCCGACGGTCATATTTCCTGGGAAAACAGGATCAGTCAGAACTACTGAGATGCGCTTGGCGAGTTCCTCGACTCCAAGGTTTTCTATGGATTGGGTTTCGATCAAAATCTCGCCTTTCCAAGGTTTGATTTGACCTAAAATGGCTTTGATGAGTGTTGATTTTCCGACTCCATTTGGGCCAAGCAAGCAGGTGAGTTCGCCGGAAAAGAGCTGAAAGTCAAGATCGCTCAGGATTTCCTTTTTGGATTTTTGATGAAAATAGCCTAGCGTCAAACCCTTGCCTTCCAATGCGATATGTTGCTTATTTTGTCCCATATCTTAAAAATCCCGGCTAAAATTCCGTTTCATAATCAATCCAATCACGATTGGTGCTCCTACCAAGGAAGTGACTGCATTGATCGGCAGTGTACTGGCAAAGCCCGGAAGTTGCCCAGCTGCATCACAAAGCAACAGCAAAATCGCCCCGATCAGTGCCGATGCCGGAAAGAGAATCCGATGATCTGAACTTTTCCAAACGATCCGCGCCAGATGTGGCACCGCAATGCCGATAAATGCAATCGGTCCGCAAAACGCTGTAATTCCACCTGCCAAAATCCCCGTGCTTCCGATCATCAGCCAACGCATTTTTTCAGTGCGGATGCCCATGCTCTTTGCGTAGGCTTCCCCTAGCAAAAGCGCATTGTAGGATTTAATCGATCCGAAAACAGGGATGCATCCGATTAAAATTAGCATACCTAAAATCCCGACTTGCGACCAGCCCAAAGCTCCCAAACTCCCCATCGACCAAACGGTGAAAAGCTTTAAAGCCTCGGCTCCTGAGAAGTAGGAAAGTACCGAGATCACAGCCGATACTGCCGAGCCAAACATCAACCCGACGATCAAAAGCGTCATGCTATCCTTGACTTTCCAAGCCACCAAACTCACGGCCGATAGGACCAATCCTGCTCCCAAAACTCCTGCAAAAGCTATTGCCCAAGAATTTACTCCACTGAGCACAAAACCAAAAGCCGAACCCGCAAGCATCAAGATTGCGACGCCTAAACCTGCACCAGAACTGATCCCCAAGACAAATGGTCCTGCCAATGGATTGCGGAAAAAGGTCTGCATCTGAAGTCCGCTCAGACTCAATCCAATTCCTGCACAAATCGCTACCAGCGCCTTTGGAAGTCTATAATTGAGAATAATTTGCTCCCAAGAAGCTTTGCTCCAGTCGCTGGAAAATAGACCTGACACGATTTCCCCAAACGGAATCCACACCGATCCCAAGCTCAGATTGAGCAGAAAGCTCAGGCCGAGGAGGAGGAAGGCGATGGGGAAAAGGTATCTTTTGGTATTCATCGATTTGATTTGTAAGTGGTTTTTGGGGACACAAACCACGGCGGTGTAGAAAGGCCCAAAGGGAAAAGGATCAGGTTACTTGCCTTCATCGAGTTTCTTATAAAAATACAACTCATACTCGGGCAAAAGCTCCGGGTGGAGGATTTTGATCAGATCCTTGAGAATCAAGTCTGGACGGACGTAGCCCAATTCGAAATATTCCAAGCCTCCGGTTGCTCCTTTTTTGGCAGTGTAGGTGTAAACCTCACCTTTTTTCCAAGGAGTAAATGCTTGATAACGAGGTTCGGAATTGCCCATGGCTTTCAGGTCTGCAAAGTCAGCTGAACCGATCCAAAAGTCAGTTTCTAAGCCATTGTCCAAGACAAATTCATAGCTGAGCTGCAGACTTCCTTCACCACTTTGGTCAGCGAAAATGTAGCTTCCTCCGGCGTTTTCCAGGATTCTCGCTCCCCAACTGTCAGCACCCGGCGCGTACCAAATGTCCTGATACATCACCCCGCTGAGGACTTTTGGTTTTGCAGAAACCGATAAGTTCTGAGTGAGCTTTTCCGCATCTAAATATGCTTTTTCAATCTCCTCAAAAGCGATTTTTGCCTCCTCATATTTCCCAAGTAAAATTCCTGTGAATTTGATCCATTCTGCCCGTCCTAGTGGGTTTTGTTCCACATACTCTCCATTGATGACTGCTGGAATTCCTGCTTGCGCAAAGAGATCCAAATACCTCAAATCTTCACCTAAAGTTGAAATCATCATCCAATCGGGCTGCAGGTCGATGACTAGTTCCGGGTTGGCTGAGGGACCATTTCCCAAGTCAGTGACTTTTCCGGATTCGATGAGCTTCCTTGTTTTTTGTGAAGAAATCAAATCGGTTTGGGGAAAACCGACGAGTTTTTCGGTCGAATTCAACAGGTCCAAGTGAGGAATATGGGTGGTCGAAGTCATGACAACTTTGGATATTGGGAGTTGAACTACAGCATCAAAGCCGGTTTTTTCTGCCCCGGAGTTTTCCTCCAACACCAGATATCGGAAGGTTTTTTCCGCTCCGGTGTATCCTTGTGTCACGTGGACTTCCCAGAAATCTTTTCCCTGAAAAATTTCAAAACCTTGAGCGTAACTCAGCGGAATTGGAGTTTTTTCAGTGCTGGCGTCCTGCTTTTTTTCGCAGGAAATCATTAGGACAAAACCAAAAAAGTAGAGGAGGTAAGTATTTGGTAGCGAGGGAAAAATGTGGTTTTGTCTTTTCACGGATTGGAGAAATGCTGGACGAAATATTCTGCCAAGGTAAAAGAGATATTCGCTGCTTTCCAAAATTTCTTGTGGTCTTGGGCTTTTTTGCCAAATCAAAATCGCTTTACTTTGTCGCCGATGAAGGTTCCCAATCCGCTCGTTCGGCTCTTGGGATTAAAAGGGAATCCGGTGTAAAACCGGAGCTGTCCCCGCAACTGTCAGTCTGTCTTTCGGATCATTCGAAAGGAAAAAGTTTTTGCTCCACTATGCCATTTCTCGCTGAGGCGGGAGAGAAGGCCGGCAAAAATCAGATGAGCCAGGAGACCTGCCTTGATCTGTTGATTCTGTGCTTTCGGAGGAAAAGCGAAGAAGACGTGTCGATTTTCGTCCTTTTGCCATCGCTAGGGTAGCATTGGGATCGATTAGTTTTCATTTCTTCCCATTTCTCTTCAAGCCCGAATCGAATTGAGTTTAAACTTATTCGATCAGGCATGACCTTGTTGTTTTGGGTATTTTCTGTCTTCGGCTTGGTGCCGGAGCAGGACACCGTTTCATTGGAGCAGGTGGAGGTGTATGCGCCTGCCTTGGATCGTTTTGCTCAGGGGCAAAAGCTGATCAACTTTGAATCCAAAGTATTGGAGTCCTATTCTGCGCGTTCACTTGCTGAGCTTTTGCAGGAGCAAAGCCCTGTTTTCATTCGGCAATACGGAGCGGGTATGTTGGCGTCGCCCTCTTTTCGAGGCACTTCGGCAGGTCATACGGCCATTTTTTGGAATGGTTTGCCGATCAACAGCCCTTCGCTTGGGCAAAGTGATTTATCCATTTTGCCACTTGAGGCGATTGATCAGGCTCAATTGCATTTTGGAAGTTCGGGAGCACTTTTTGGCAACGAAGCTATTGGAGGAAGTTTGCATTTGAATTCAAAAACAGACTTTGGAAAAGGATTTGAAGGAAAAATCGCACAGACAGTTGGAAGTTTTGGCTTGTTCAATACAGCGCTTTCGGGAGGCTTTTCTTCGAACAAATTCAGTAGCAAAACTCGGGTTTACAGGCAATTTGCCCTAAACGATTTCTCTTTTCGGGACATTTCACGACCTGGAAGTCCTGAGGTGAACGAGGATCATGCTCAAACAGAGCAAAGGGGAATGGTGCAGGATTTGGCTTGGAATATCAGTGACAAAAGCCAGTTGAAAGCTGCGTTTTGGTGGAACAAGGCTGAAAGAGAAATTCAGCCTGTGATGGGTTCCAATACTGTGGATCATCAGTCTGACGAAAGCTTTCGGGCAGTTTTGGATTACTTCCGGTTTGGAACAGGTTCTGTTTGGAATCTGAAAGCCGGCTGGGTTCAGGACAAGATGATTTTCAATGAAAGTCTAAATGAAACCCGACAGTTTTTCGCAGCTACGGATTGGGATTTTGCAAAAGGGAACAGTTGGCAATTCAAGGCAGGCCTGCGTGCGACATTTATTCAGGGCGATTTGAGCACGTATTCTACCACGGATCAGCGGGTTGAATTGTATCAATCCGGCCGCTGGACTGCTTCTGAAGACCTGTCGCTTTCATTGAACCTCCGGCAATTCGCCTATCTCGATAATTTAGTTCCTTTTCTCCCTGGTATTGGCGGAGACTGGAAGTTTTGGGATTCAGACTCACAGCAACTTCTATTGAAAGCCTCCGTGGGAAAAGGATTCAAAATTCCGACGCTGAACGACCAGTTTTGGAGCCCCGGTGGCAATCCTAACTTGCTGCCTGAGGAAAGTGTCTCTGGTGAAATTGGCCTGAATTGGCTGAAAAAGGGGGGATTCTCTTGGGATCAAAGCCTTACTTATTACCGAATGCAGGTCGATAACTGGATCATTTGGCTGCCTCAGGGATCAGTCTGGAGTCCTGAAAATATCCGTGAAGTCCAAAATCAGGGGATAGAATACCAGGGGAAAGCAAATTGGAAGATCGGAGGAATCAAGTGGGATTTAGGGCTGAGCTATACTTTTTCAGAGGCTTTGGATCTCACTTCAGAGCCCGCAAATCCCCGCCAACTTCCTTACACGCCGAAACATCAAGCGAATGGCAATCTCAGTGCGGAATATGCAGGGGTTGTCTTGAATCTGGGGTCCTTTTTTGTTGGCCAACGGGCCATCGGAACGGGCAATGCGCGGATTTTGGATTCCTATCAAATCTGGAACGCAGGACTTCAATTCTCTGACCTCAAATGGGGGAATACCCGATTTCCACTCAGTTTTCAGGTACTCAATCTCCTTGACAAAGACTACCAAGTGCTTTATCTCCGTGCCATGCCCGGCAGATCGTATCAATTTAATCTAACCATACACTTATGAATTACAAAAACCAACTAGGAGCTTTGGCTCTCATTTTTCTATTGTTTTCCTGCGAGGAATCGGGCAGCGAACGTCCCCTTGGTGTCTATGACACTGGGGTTCTGATCATGAACGAAGGAGCATTTGGCACAAATGACGGAGAGGTTTTTCACTTGGATCCGGCCACTGGAGAGATGAAAGAAAACATCTTTGAGGCAGAAAACAATCGTCCTTTTGCAGGTCTTTTGGAAGATATTGTTATCGAAGAAGACCGAGTTTATCTGGTAGCCAATACCGGAAAAGTGGAAATCGTCAATCCGGGAGATTTCAAATCCATTGGTGCAGTGATCGGTGACTTGGATCAGCCAAGATCGCTAGCTACGTCCCGAGGCAAGTTGTTTATTTCGGATTATGGGCCTTACGATGCGGATTACAATACACCTGATTCTTATGTCGCTGTGGTTTCCAGTTTGGATGGAGGAGTGGTGAAAAAGAAAATTGAAGTGTCAAATAAGCCGGAAGACCTGTTTGCTGTAGGGAAATATGTGTTCGTCGCGGGCTCAGAAGAGGGGAAAATCGAAATCATCGATGCTGAGACAGAAACAATCACCAAGACAATCGAGGTCTCGGGGAAGCCTGCACAGTTTTTTGAAGCGCGAGGCGATCTGTGGGTGTATTCTTATGATGCGAATATGATTTATTTCCAGTCTTTCCATTTGGATAATCTGACCAAACAGAATTCGCAGGAAATGCCTTTGGCTAATGCTACCAGCCGGATTGCATTGGATGAGGAGGATCGGATTTATATTTTGACCAGTTCTGGGTGGCCAGATTATAGCGATGGTATTACGATCTTTTCTCTTTTTGAATCAATCTTTATTCCAGACTGGAAGACAGGTTCGGGATTCTATGGCATCGGCTATGATCTGCAGCGTGAGGAAATTTACGTCACCAATTCAAATGGTTTCCAGGGGAATGGATCTGTCACAGTTTACAGCAAAGACGGAACAGAGGTGACTAATATGGAAGTGGGAAGAGGTCCTTCGGGATTTTTATTCAGGTAATTTGAAGATTGAAAGACTTTTCCGCCGTGGCGGATTGAAAGATTGAAAAATTAGCCCGGTCCGTGGATCGGGCTTTTTTTGAATTTTTTCCCGCAGACCTGACTGCCGTCAGGCAAGTTTTACATAGAAAAAAACACAGACCTGCCTGCTGCAGGCAGGTTTTCGCAGATTTTTTTTGAAATCTATTAAGAGTATTGAATTCAACAACTTGAGCGTCATAGATTTTTCCATTCAAATCCCATGAAAAGAGCCACTTTAGAGGAATCAATTCCATGTAGGTTGCGACTTTTGTGTATTGCGATAGATTTTCTCTATATAAGCTGGATTTGATGCAATTCTGATTTGATAATAGACATCAAAATCACTCCTCCAGCTTTTTCACCATAGTTCGCTCAAATCGCTCCAAAAGCCTAATGTATCTTTTGCGGATATTCTCCAAGAAGTTGGATTGCGTATCAATGTTATAGACAGGATTATACTGGATGCGGTCGATGATCATGTCCAGCCAAGATTTGCCGTCATCAATCAACTCGGCATGGAAAGCCTCAACAGTTGCGTCTCTGGAACCTGAAAAAGGGCCTTTTTTATGTCTTTCGAAATACTTTGCGATGACTTTCAAAGCCAGTTCATGTGCTACTTCAAAATTTATAATCAAATCTCTCGATTGGCTTTCGGTATATCCGGTTTTTTCACCGCGGGTTGCATAAATCGCCAATTCCTCCAAGGCAGTGCTGAATTCCTCGAGGCACTGTTCACAAGTTTGCGGTAAAGTCTTCATTTTGAGTTTAATTTTTCGGCTACTTCTTCTTTCAAATGGGGGAGATGATTCTTGACAATCGCCCAAATAATATTAAGATCAATCCCATCTAGGCATGAATTAGTCGGTTTCTAAGTCCAATGATCTTATTTTGACTTTTCAGCCTCAGGCTAGAATCTGTCTTTCTAAATTGACTTAGTGCTTCTCCAATTATTCCTAGTTGCCTTTCTATTGCAGATTGAGTTTTATAATCCTTTAGAAAATCGGTGAACGATTGAGCTCCCACAAAATCGATAATTCTTTCACAAGATTTTAGAATATCAATTAAATACTTCTGCTCCCGATCTGTCATAGATCATCACTTTATTTGCATCAATTGATTTTCTAAGAATAGGATTTTTCAAGCTATCAGGAGTAAGAAGATCCACTCGCCGATTAGTCAAACCTTCCAATTTATCCCAAAGACTCATCAAGAGTTCACCTTTAACTATTGGATCGGACTCCTCAATTTCTACCAGAAAGTCAAAATCACTTCTAGTTGGGTTAAATTTCTCAGTGAGGATAGACCCAAAAACATAGGCTTTTTTTACCTGATGGATTTCCAAAAGGGGGATTAGATTTTCCAAGTTTAGAAGCTTTTTCAAATCTGAATGCATAGTTCAATATACCATTTTCTTGAACAAATTACCTATTCTCAAATCACCTCACATTATAACTCTGCATAAACGGCTGACCATTTGGTGCGACACCTTCCAGTCGAAGTTTCCCGCTGAATTCCTCCAAGTATTTCCCTGCAGCTTTTGGATCTTTGGCAGGCACCTGATTGATATGGGTGATCACATAGCCATCCCGGAAGCCAAGATCCCGGAGATAACCTCTTGTCATGGAAGTGATTTTGACACCATAGGGGATTTTGAGCCGGTCCCGTTCGATAGTATTTACAGCTTCGAGTTTTGCTCCAAGGAGTCCCGAAGTGAAAAATTCCCGCTTGATTACACCTTCTTCACCTTCTAAGTTTTGTAGGGTAAGTTGAGCGGACTTTAAGCTTCCTCCCCGCATGTATTCCACGTTCACTTTGTCACCTGGATAGAAATAGGAGAGTGCTTCCTCAAAACTTCCCTTACCAGTGATTTTCCAATCGGCAATTTTGGTGATCACGTCATCCTTTTGAAGACCGACTTTGGCAGCTGATCCTTCTCGAAGTACGTGCGTCACGATCACCCCATCAAGAGATTTTAGTTTCATCTCTTCTGCCAATTCAGGAGTCAATTCCACCACATCGATTCCGGGAATTGCTTTCTGCACTTCTCCGTATTTGATCAGGTCATTGGAGATTTTCAGAGCGATATCCACAGGCACAGCAAACCCATAGCCGGTGTAAGACCCCGTTCGGGATAGGATCGCAGTATTGATTCCCACCAATTCTCCATTGACGTTTACGAGCGCGCCACCTGAGTTTCCGGGGTTAATTGGAGCGTCGGTTTGGATAAAGCTTTCCAGCGGAAAATCTCCGCCGAGAATATTGATCTGCCGCTCTTTGGCAGATACAATTCCTGCTGTGACAGTAGAAGTCAAGTTGAAAGGGTTACCCACCGCTAGTACCCATTCTCCGATTTTTAGGTTGCGGCTATTTCCGACTTTGATCTCAGGAAGGTTTTGCGCTTCGATTTTGAGTACGGCGATGTCTGTATTTTTGTCCGTCCCGACTAGTTTGGCCGAGTAAGTTCGCTTCTGATGGACCACCTCGATGGTCTCGGCTCGGTCAATGACGTGATTGTTGGTGATGATGTAGCCGTCCTTGGAAATGATCACACCGGATCCAGTGCTCACTTGCTGGGTTGGACCTGTACCAAAGAAATAGTCGAACATGCTATAGCGACGCGGGTCAGTTCCGGAAAAATTCTTGATAAACACGACCGACTCGGTACTGTTTTGCGAAGCTTCTACAAAAGAGAGCGGAACTTCTGTGGGAGGAATAGAGGTGTTGGGCTGATAAGAAGATGCAAACTGCATCTCACTTCGCGTCGGTTCTATGAAGCTGTTTTCGGAGGATTGAGGTGAATTGACTTCTACTAAGGACCAACATGCCGCTCCGGCAATCCCTGCCAGAAACGGTAATCCGATAGATTTAATGAGTGAGTTCATAGTAAAATAGGTACTCAATAAGTGGGCTAATAGTTTCTTCGGTACAAACCCTTCACAATTTTTAAGAGGTCTGGATCGACCGATAAATTCCAAAAATCATCCCAATTGCCAAAAAGTGACGAGATGTACAAGGAAAAGTCTGGTCAATTGGTAATTTTGTCAGCCTGAAAAAGAACTTTGGCAAAAAACTGAAGTTTTGATACAGCATGTAACCCCCTTCGAATGACAGAAATTAAGCGCGTAGCCATCCTGGGAAGTACCGGAAGCATCGGTACTCAAACCCTGGAGGTGGTTCGTCAGCATCCCGAGACTTTTTCCGTGGAGGTGCTTACAGCCCAGAACAACTGCGATTTGCTGATCGCGCAAGCTTTGGAGTTTAATCCAAATGCTGTGGTCATCGGAAATGAAGCCAATTACCAGAAAGTTAAAGAGGCACTTCTACCTCACGATATCAAGGTCTTTGCTGGGCAAAAAGCCATCGCACAAATCGTGGAAATGGAGACCATCGATGTAGTCTTGACAGCATTGGTTGGCTATTCGGGTTTGATTCCTACTGTAAATGCGATCAAGGCAGGCAAGCAAATTGCCTTGGCGAATAAAGAAACCTTGGTGGTTGCAGGTGAGATAATCACCGCTTTGGCCAAAGAAAATCGGGTTAACATTTTTCCGGTGGACTCCGAGCATTCGGCGATTTTCCAATGTCTAGTGGGTGAATACCAAAATCCAATTGAGAAAATCATTCTGACTGCTTCTGGTGGGCCTTTTCGCGGAAAAGATCGGGCTTTTCTCGAAACAGTCACGCGAGAGCAAGCGCTGAAGCATCCCAACTGGGACATGGGTGCCAAGATCACGATCGATTCTGCTTCCTTGATGAACAAAGGCCTAGAAGTGATCGAGGCAAAATGGCTTTTTGGCTTGAAAACCGAACAAATCGAAGTCATCGTCCATCCGCAGAGCATCATCCATTCCTTGGTGCAATTTGAGGACGGTTCGATCAAAGCACAACTCGGCTTGCCTGATATGCGTATCCCGATTCAGTTTGCACTCAGTTTTCCGGATCGGTTGAAAAGCGACTTTGAGCGCTTTGATTTCATGAATTATCCTCAATTAACCTTTGAGCAGCCGGATTTGAAAACGTTTCGGAACCTTCAGCTGGCATTTGATGCTTTAGCAAAAGGAGGAAACGCCCCCTGTATCCTAAATGCGGCTAACGAAATAGCGGTCGCAGCTTTCCTGAATAGAGAAGTGGGATTTCTGGAAATGTCTGATCTGATCGAAGAGACTTTGGAAAAAGCAACCTTTATTGCCCGTCCTAGTTTGGAAGATTACATTGGTACAGACGAAGAGGCTAGAACAATTACAACACAACTAATTAAGCGTAAAGTATAATGGAAACATTGATTATGGTGGGCCAACTGCTCCTGGGATTGTCGATCCTGGTAGGGCTTCATGAATTGGGTCACTTGCTTACTGCCAAGATGTTTGGCATGAGAGTAGAGAAATTTTCAATAGGTTTTCCTCCCAAAATCGCTGGCTTTCAGTGGGGAGAGACCGAATATTCGATAGGGGCGATTCCTTTGGGAGGATTTGTGAAAATCTCCGGAATGGTGGACGAATCCATGGACACCGAGCAGATGGCTTCAGAGCCACAGCCTTGGGAGTTTCGCTCCAAACCCGCCTGGCAACGTCTGATCGTCATGCTTGGAGGTATCATAGTCAACGTGATCACGGGGATTATCATTTTCGTAGCCTTGGTTTACCACAACGGGGAGACTTTTTACTCAAGAGATCAAGTCATCCAAAATGGAATTGTCGCCTACGAATATGGGGAGATGATCGGTTTCAAGACCGGAGATAAGGTTCTTGATATCAACGGACAACCCTATCAGGGTATCAATGACCTGACGAGCGGATCTGCTTTGCTCAGCGAAAATGGGTACTATACAGTGGACCGAAATGGCGAGCAAATCAAAATAGAAATCCCGAGAGGGTTCATCAATACGTTCAACACTGAGGAATCTTTTAACAAGTTTGTTCAGATCCGATTTCCTTTTGAAGTAGGAGCAGTGGACAAAGAAAGTGGAGCCGAATCCGCGGGTATTGAACCTGGGGACAAGATTCTGGCCGTGAATAACCAGCCTGTTGAATACTTTGATGAGATGCAGTCTGCCCTGCAACCGCTCATCGGCAAAACCGCACAAATCGTAAGGCAACGGGAATCAAAAATTGATACACTTGCCATTCCGGTGACTGATGAAGCGCGAATTGGGATAGCTGTTAAGCCATTAATCGAGCCGACACGCAGAGAATATGGTTTTGCAGAAGCAGTCAGCAAAGGGACATCCAGAGCTTTTAGCGTGGTGATCGTGAATGCAAAAGCGCTAGGAAAGATGTTTACAGGCGAAGTGTCTACTAAAAACGTAAGCAGTTTTGTCGGTATGGCAAAAATGTACGGTCCCATCTGGGATTGGGTAAAGTTTTGGAGCTTGACCGGTCTGATTTCCATGATTTTGGCATTTATGAATTTGCTGCCGATTCCGGCTTTGGACGGTGGGCATGTGGTATTTCTCCTTTATGAAATGGTATCTGGCAGAGCGCCATCGGACAAGTTTCTAGAAAATGCGCAGAAAGTGGGCATGGCAATCCTGTTGGTGTTGATGGTTTTTGCGATAGGAAATGATATCCTGAAGCTGTTTTCTTAAGTCCGCTTCAAATCCACAAAATAGGAATCCAGATCAGTCGATCTGGATTTTTTATTTTCTGAAAATCAATGGATTAAAAGAAATTTCTTGTAGTGCTATCTTTTTGGTTTTGCAAATTCAAACTAAGCCTGCTTCTTTGTGTGAATTTCAACCATAAGTGGATTATAAATTTGGTTCATCATCTTGCGTTGAGATTTATTCCATTGATTTGAGATGAACCTATGACTTTATTTTCCAGACTTTCCGCAGTCTTCTTTCTGCTTATTTTTTGTTTTTCCTTCCACAGTTTTGCCCAAAATTCTGTTGCTGTCCAAGTAGAAGATTACGTCATTCTAAAAAACGGGCGACGCTTTGACGGTACTGTGATCCGGACAATGGGGCAGTTGGATTTTGATAAAATCGAGTTTTTGAGAAGGGGTGAAACTGAAGTTTACTCTCCTGAAGATATCCAGTCATTCGGTTTGGGTACGGGGGAATTTTTCAAAAGTCTTGATTTACCCTCCCCTGATGGGAAGCAATTTATCCAGGTTTTCTATGAAGGGGAGTTGCTACTGGGTAGGGGCAAAGATGCTTTTTATGCAGGGAAGGAAGAGGATATGAAGCGCTTGACTGACAAACCAGAATCAATCGGGGGAGGGACTTCTAAACCATACAAGGAGACGCTTATGGAATTGATGCAGGGAAATTGCCAAAAGCGTGTGTCTTCCCAGATTCGTGGGGCTAAATTGAATGAAGATGATTTGGTGTGGCTTTTCAGCAAGTACTATGAGTGCAAAGGCGGAGAGTTCACTTTTTATGGAAAAGCCAGACCAGCCTATATTTTGTCACCGATAGGAAGGCTCGCTGTATTTGAATCAGGAATCAAAAGCCATATCAAAACCAGGGACAGAAAGGATGTACTGACTTCCTCACCAGTCATTCAGGGGTATGCAGGATTGAGTGTCCATTCCCTTCGCAAGTATCCACGCTTTTCGGCAGATGCAGGGCTTTCATTTGAGACTTCCAAACTTACTTGGGAAACGCAATACAACACTTCCTCCATTCAGCGGTCCGGTACAGAGGAGATTTCGCATTCCTTCGTTTCCCTACCGATATCCATCAATTATTCTTTGTTCAAAACCCGAAAAAAAGACTTTTTCGTAGGAATCGGCGGAGGGTATGGTGTATCCATTTCCGATTCAAAATTCGCCATTCAGGATGAGCGGGTATCCTTTTCCGAACGGGTAACATTGGAGGAAGGGAGTTTTACCACGATCAAAAACGGAGGATTTTTTTACCATGCACAGGCTGGATTGTTGGTTAATTTACCTTCAAATCGAGCGATGACATTTTCAGCCATTTTCAGGCATTTGGGAGATTATTATTCAGTGAAAGCGGGTACAAATACCGCCAATTACCACAAGTTAGATTTAGGGTTTGGAGTTGGATTTCGATTTTAGGTATGAGAAGAATTAGCAGTTATGTAGCCCTCCTAGGGATGTTATTTTTGTGGTCTTGCGAGGAAGAAACGCTCGAACCTAGGACCAATCCCCGATTCAGTGTCACTATTGTCCAGGAGATTTCCTCCTCTGGCGTTCAGTTTGGTGCTGATATTTATGATTATGGAAATGAGGAGATTTTGGAATATGGATTTGTCTATACTCAATCCACGGGCGCTCCTAACTTGAATCAAGACGACTATGTGGCCATCCAAGGTCGTCCTGGAGAGCATTTTGAGCTGGTGGCCAATCATTCGATGACTGTCGGGAAGAAATATTTCGTATCCGCATTTTTGAGAACTTCTACCGCTATTGTTTTTTCCAAGTCGATTGAGTTTGTCAGTCAAGGCTCGGAAGGGTTTATTATCAATTCTGTAGAATGGCCCGAATTAATCTATAAGGCACAAAACCTTGTCGTAAAAGGGCGTAGATTTAGTAAGCAGCGGGCAAATTATAAAGTCAAATTAGGTCAGTTTGATCTCTATCCAAATTTGGTAGACTCGACGACTTTGATGCTTCCACTTCCTGAAGGAATATTGACCCAGACTACGGGACAGGACATTGAGATGGAGCTGAGGATAGAAATCAATGAAAAAGTCTACACTGAGCGTAAGGTCTTGAAATTTCAGGAACCGGTGTTTGAAAGTCAGGAGCTACAGTTGATTGATTTCAATGAGGAAGTTTCTATAAAAGGGCAATTTTTGGATTTAGGGACGATTACTCTGAGAATAGGAACTCAAATACTTTCAGGATTAAGGGCTGGTCAAAATGAATTACGCTTTTTTCCACACAAAGGTACTTCCATTAAACCAATAAATGGCGAGGTGGAAATTACTTATGAGGCAAGGGGGATAAGCTATCCATTAGGAAAAATATTCAAAGTAAATGGACCTAAGATCGAATCAAATAAGGTTGTATTGAGCACTGAAAATCCGGTGATTCCTGCCGTTAATTTTAACCTTGAAAACTCAGGGGATATTCAGTTTTTAGATGAAAAAGGAGAAATAATCAATCTTGAAATTGTCAAAAGTGATATTTCTGGCATTACGATAAATACCATTCAGAGTATTTACCCGGGCAGGAAATTTAGAACACAAATAAGAAGCAGGGGTTTGGTTTCCAATTTTGTAGACATAGAAGTCATTAATCCGGTAGTAAAGATTCAAGCCAAGACGAGAGAATTTGCCTATGATACCAGTTCGCCTGCGTTGGTTTCAGGTGATTTTGCCTATGTTCTGAGTAGTCAAGGTGTAATCCGCGAGTCTTTGGACGGAAAGTTTATCCAGCAGAAAGTCGCCGATTTGCCGTTTACTAGCCGTTGGTTAGTCATCAGTCAGGTAGTCGAAGGGGGCTTTATTTATGGAGGAGGATTAAATGATTCTAGTTTGCCGGTATTCGACATCTATTTCTTTGACTTACAAACCCAGCGTTGGTCGAAACTCCCCAACTTACCTGAGCCGTATAATTCGTTTCAGACAGTGACCTCAAAGGACGGAAATCTGATTTTCGAGCAGGCGATCAATTATTCAAATGAGGTAGAAGGTGAACGCTGGAAATTGAACCTTCAGTCCAAAACATGGGAGAAATTACCGGCATCAATTGGGAAATTTATCCGATTCCAAACGTTCAATCAAAACGGTGAAACCTACCTTTATGGGCTAGAAAATCTTCAAGAGAATAAGGCTCTTTACAGAATGAGAGCAGATTTCACTTGGGAGAGGTACCTTGAAATCCCACGCGAAAAGGAAACTCCAGATTTCTTTGCTCCTGTACTTATCGGTAGTAAATACTATATTCTATCCAATTATTCGTATGTGATGGAGGAGATAGACTTGATTTTTAAATCATTTAAGCCCTATTCTATGCCATTTCACGAATATAGTGCTGTTGTGCCTGTAGTTGGAAAAGGCTCAATTTTCATTCTTTCTAATCATGGATTCCATATTGATATTCGGTTGGATTTATTTTAAAATATTTGCCAAAGTCAAATCCTGCCAATTTGACCCGATGCCCTTTTGGCATTGACCTTGACTTAATAGGAAGAACCTTCGTATATAGAGGGTTCTTCTTTCATTTTAGCTATTCACTGACAGTCCGGCTGTCATTCTGTCCATATGAACCAATTCTCAAATTCTTTATTTCAAAATCTGATGTCAGGGGATTATACAGGTGAGGGAGACCTTATCCAACTGATCACTGACGAAGAAGAAGGCGATCCGATCAATGAATCTTATGATGAAGAGATTCCGATTCTTTCTGTACGAAATACCGTTCTTTTCCCGGGGGTGATCATACCGATTACTGTGGGAAGACAGCGTTCCATCCGACTGGTAAAAAAGGCCCACAAAGGCAATAAACTAATAGGTGTATGTGCCCAGATCAATCCCAACAATGACGATCCGGGATGGGAAGACATCTATCATGTAGGTACTTTAGCGAAAATCGTGAAGATGATCGTCCTACCCGATGGCAATACCACGATCATCATCCAGGGTAAAAAACGCTTCAAAATCCGCGAGCAGGTCACCGATGATCCCTATTTCATGGCCAAGGTGGATTACTTGGAGGAAAGCTTTCCGAAAAACTCCAGAAAAATCAAGGCACTGGAAGAATCCCTGAAAGAAGCGGCAAGCAAGATTTTGCACCTGAATCCCGAAATCCCCCGTGAAGCACAGGTGGCCTTGGACAATATCGACAATACGCCATTTCTGACGCATTTTCTTTCGTCCAACATCAACGCACCCGTGGAATCCAAGCAGCGCCTGATCGAAATCAACGATGGGGTGGAGCGAGCGACGCTTTTGCTCGAATACATGATGAAAGACATCCAAATGCTGGAGTTGAAGTCTGAGATCCATAAGAAAGTTCACACCGACATCGATCAGCAGCAGCGGGATTATTTCCTTCGTCAGCAGATGAAAGTCTTGCAGGACGAGTTGGGCGAAGAGGGGCCGGAAAAAGAAGTGCAGGATCTGCGCGAACGGGGAGAATTGAAGCTTTGGCCGATGGAGGTCAAAAAGCACTTTGACAAAGAGCTCGACAAAATCCTCCGAATCAATCCCGCCGCAGCAGAATATCCTATCGCTCTCAACTATGCCGAAACGCTGGTAGATCTGCCTTGGAATGAGTTTACTCTGGATAATTTTGATCTGAAACATGCCAAGGCCACCTTGGATTCTGATCATTTTGGGTTGGAAAAAGTCAAGGAGCGAATCATCGAATACCTCGCCGTCCTGAAATTGAAAAACGATCTCAAAGGTCCTATCCTGTGTCTCTACGGACCTCCAGGTGTTGGGAAGACCTCGCTCGGGAAGTCCATTGCGGCTGCTTTGGGTCGAAAATATATCCGTATGTCACTGGGAGGGCTTCATGATGAAGCCGAAATTCGTGGCCATCGCAAAACCTATGTTGGAGCGATGCCTGGAAAGATCATCCAGAATATGAAGAAGGTAAAGATCTCCAACCCGGTTTTTGTACTGGATGAGATTGACAAGCTTTCATCAGATTTCAGAGGGGATCCATCTTCCGCTTTCTTGGAAGTATTGGATCCGGAGCAGAATTTCGCTTTTCTTGACAATTACCTGGAAGTGGAATATGATCTGAGTAAAGTCCTTTTCATCGCCACTGCCAACTCACTAGATACCATTCAGCCAGCATTGCGTGACAGAATGGAGATCATCGAGGTCACTGGATATACTCAGGAGGAAAAACTTGAGATTGCCAAGCGACACTTGGTACCAAAGCAGCGAAAAGAACATGGCTTGAAAGCAAAAGATATCACCTTTGACAAAGCTGCCTTGGCAAAAATCATCGAGGATTATACCCGGGAGTCGGGCGTAAGAGGCCTTGAGCGTGCAATAGGAAAAGTGGTTCGGAATATCGCCAAATCCATTGCCATGGAGGAGGAATACGATCACAAGATCACGCCGGCTGCCGTGCGTAAGATTCTGGGCTCAGAGATTTTTGACAAAGAAATCTACCAAGATAACAGCATCGCAGGTGTGGTGACTGGTTTGGCTTGGACAAGCGTTGGGGGAGAAATACTCTTCATCGAATCCAGCCTAAGTCGGGGAAAAGGCAAATTGACACTCTCAGGTCAGCTCGGTGAGGTCATGAAAGAGTCGGCTATGACGGCACTTTCCTACCTCAAATCTAAGGCGGAAACACTTGGTATCGACCATCGGGTTTTTGATCAATATGACCTCCATATCCACGTGCCGGCTGGTGCTGTGCCAAAAGACGGCCCATCTGCCGGGATTACCATGCTCACAGCAATGGCTTCTGTCTACACCCAGCGCAAGGTCAAATCCAAAGTTGCTATGACCGGAGAGATCAGTCTGATCGGTAAAGTCATGCCTGTAGGTGGAATCAAAGAAAAGATCCTGGCTGCCAAACGAGCCGGAATCAAAGAGATCATCCTTTGCAAAAAGAACATGCGTGATATCGAAGAGATCGATCAGCAATATGTCAAAGGCATCGAGTTTCATTTTGTAGATCGGGTATCCGAGGTATTGGATATTGCCCTCACGCAAAGTAAGGTGGATAAGCCGCTGAAGTTTACATTCTCGGCGGAAACAAAACCAACCGAATAATTTCCCTTCAAGACTTTCTCCCTAAAAAGAGGAAGTCTTTTTAATCATTTGGAAACGTAAACCAGTTTCATTACCAACACCACTAGGATCATGAATCAAATCGAATCACTTACTCCCAGACAGATAGTAGGGGAGCTTGACAAATACATTATCGGTCAGAAGGACGCAAAACGAAACGTGGCCATTGCGTTGCGAAATCGAATCCGTCGCATGATGGTGAAGTCTGATATTCAAAAAGACATCGTGCCAAACAACATTCTTCTCATTGGGAGCACAGGTGTCGGGAAAACCGAAATCGCTCGGAGATTAGCCAAAATTGCCCAGGCGCCCTTTACCAAAGTGGAAGCTTCCAAATTTACAGAAGTGGGCTACGTAGGTCGCGATGTCGAGAGCATGGTGCGGGACTTGATGGAGCAGTCCATTCACTTAGTCAAAGAAGTCAAAAATGAAGCGGTCAAGGTAAAAGCGACCGAGGCTGTGGAGGAACTGATCTTGGATATCCTGATTCCGCCGGTGAAAAGCGCCGGGTTCACCCGACCAATTGCCATTAATACTGAAGTCTCTTCTGATCCTGCTGACGATTCTGAATTGAATGAGCGTACCCGTGAGCGTTTCCGCGAAAAGCTTAGAAACGGTGAACTGGACGAGCGTAAAATTGAAATCAATGTTAAAGCATCTTCTCCTGTCGGAATCGGAATGATCGGAAACGGAATGATGGATGACGCCAGCATGGCTGGACTTCAGGACATGATCTCAGGCATGATGCCCAAAAAAACCAAAAAGCGCAAACTGAGTATCGCCGAAGCCAGAAAAGTCCTGCTCGAAGACGAAATATCCAAATTGGTGGACTTTGACGAAGTCAAAGAAGAAGCGATCAAACTTGCGGAGAACAATGGCATCATCTTTATTGATGAGATCGATAAGATCGCTTCCAAATCCGGAAAAGGCGGTAGCGGACCCGATGTCAGCCGCGAGGGTGTGCAGCGCGATTTGCTCCCGATCGTAGAAGGTACTGCAGTCAACACCAAGTATGGCGTAGTCAATACTGATCACGTGTTGTTCATCGCTGCCGGGGCTTTTCATGTGAGTAAGCCTTCAGATTTGATTCCGGAGCTTCAGGGTCGATTCCCGATCAGAGTGGAGCTTCAGAGCTTGACTCAGGAGGATTTTTCCAGGATTCTCAGGGAACCAAAAAATGCACTGACCAAACAGTATCAGGCGCTTTTCGGCTCAGAAGAAGTCTCCTTGGAGTTTACCGACGATGCAATCGAAGAGATTGCTAGACTTGCTTTCCTGATCAATCAGGAGGTGGAAAATATCGGAGCCAGAAGACTGCATACTGTGATGAGTCATTTGCTGAATGACTTCCTGTTTGATGTGCCAGATATCATCGAAGCCAACTCGAAGATCATGGTGACCAAAGAAATGGTGGAAGAGCGCTTAAATGCGCTTGTGAAAAACCGGGACCTGTCACAGTACATTCTTTAATTTCAAATGGCACTTCGGTGCCTTTTTTATGTCATGAAAAAATCTCTTCTCATCCTAACCGGTCATACCAAAGGACTGGGTAAAGCCATTCTGGAAAGATTCCTAACTAAAGGCACATTCCAAGTGGTGGCGATCTCTAGGTCAGGTTTAGCCCTGAATGACGAACGAGTCCTAGAAATTCAACTTGATCTCAAGGATTTAGTCGGATTGGAGGCGGAACTTCCCCAGCTCTTTCCTTCTGGGGATTATGAGAAAATAATACTGATCAACAATGCTGGCTGGATCGGAGAGATAAAACCCGTCGGAAAACTTTCACCAAAAGTGATCACTGATATGATGCATGTAAATCTCATCGCTCCGATGATTCTGACTGATGCCTTTGTGAAAATCTATGGATCCAAAAGTGGGGAGAAGTTGATCTGCAATATAAGTTCTGGGGCAGCCCATAAGCCGCTGTCCGGTTGGGCAGAATATTGCAGTAGCAAAGCTGGTCTCGCGATGTTTTCTAGAGTTGCTGCTGAAGATTTGCAGCAGATGGGATTCCGGGTTTATTCCTTAGCTCCTGGGATAGTGGATACCGGAATGCAGGCCGATATCAGAGGTTCCGACCCTGAGGAATTTCCGGCTTTGGAGCGATTTAGTAAGTATAAATCAGAAGGGCAGCTCAGCTCTGCCGACGAAGTGGCGGATAAAATTATGCACCTCTTAAGTAAGTCTGATGACTTTCCTGACACCCTCCAGGACGTAAGAGATTTTGACTTGACTTAATTTTTTTTCTTCGGATAGTCGATAAACCATACCCCAACTCTGGAGGAATTTATATCTGACCAATGCGTTGCATTGAGTTTAAATCCAAATTGTCCACTGGTGGGGAGATTTTCCAACTTACCTCCCAAGTGTGTGATCAATTCATTGAATCCCGGATTGTGGCCGAAAACGAAAAGGGTGTTCACGGAATCTTTTTGCATCCGGATGATTTTCAGAATTTCGTTGGCTGAGGCATGAAACAGGTTTTTATCAAACGAAATTTTATCCGAAGGATAATCGAGGATTTTTGCTGTGATTTTGGCAGTTTCGCTAGCACGGAGAGCAGTGGAACTGATCATCAAGTCAGGAATGATCCCTTTTTTCTTTAGACGTTTGGCCATTTTAGGAGCATCAGTCAGGCCCCGTTCAGCCAATGGACGATCGTGATCATTTAAAAAAGGATTGTCCCAGGCCGATTTTGCATGCCTGATCAAAATAATTTTTTTCATTTGGACAACCAATAAACGATTATTTTGTTTTTTTCGATCTAATATTTACTTTTAAATCACTTTCAGTTACAATTTATAACAATTCATTATGTTTACCGGAACAGTAAAATTTTACAATGAAGCCAAAGGTTTCGGATTTATCGTTGATGACCAAACTCAGGGAGATGTGTTTGTACACGCTACCGGTTTAGTGGACAAAGTCGAGCAAAACGACAAAGTCACTTTCGACATCAAAGAGGGTAAAAAAGGACCAAACGCCATCAACGTCAAAAAGGCCTAAGAAATTCAAGTGAATGTATTAGTGTAAATTATCCCCTGAATCATGATTCGGGGGATTTTTTTTGTTTTGAGGGTTCGTTGAAATCCTCAGGCAATTCCTTGATATAAACATCTCTTTTTGGAAATGGAATCTCAATTTCATGTTCATGGAATGTTTCAAAAAGTGCCTGCATCACTTCATTTCTCACATCGATGTAGATGTCCATCGATTCTACCCAAAACAGCAATCGGAAGTCCACTGAGTTTTCACCAAAATTTTGCATGAGTACCTTTGGTCCTGGATATTTCATGATCCGGGCTTGGTTCAAAACCTCCTCCATCAGTTTTTTGACTAGGGCCATGTCAGATTGATAAGCAACACCGATGAGGAGCTCTATTCGTCTTCTTTGGTCCGAAAGAGTCCAGTTGATGAGGCTTTGAGATAGCAAATCCCCATTTGGTACAATGATTTCCGATCCGTCGTAGGCGAGAATTTTACTCGCCCTGATCCCCACTTCCTTTACCTTGCCACTCATTGTTCCCACTTCGATGTCATCACCTATCTGAATCGGTCTTTCAAAGGCAAGGATTAGCCCTGAAACCAGGTTGTTGATAATGGTCTGGAGTCCAAATCCGATCCCCACAGAGAGTGCTCCCAAAACGATAGTGATCTTATCCAGAGGGATTTTGGCAGCTGTAGCTGCAATGAAAAAACCGACAGTCAACACTCCAAGTCGAATGATAAGCACGCTGCTTCCAAGCTTTTTGGATCGGATATCTCCTGCCTTTTGATCTTTTATAGAGAAAAAATAGGCCACGTTATTGGCCAATATAGATGAGCCATAGATCAGGCCTGCAAAAAGTAGAATGGCACCAAATGAGAATGGAGTGTTCCCTAACATTCTTTCTTTTGAAAGGAATTCACCCAAGGTGTCATTGAAATAATTATTGAGCGATAAATTATGCAATAAAATCATCAGCCAAAAGATCACTCCAATGGCTAATAGGAGGCTTTTCATTCTTTTTTGAATCTCATTGAAATTCAAGAGAGCATCGAGGGCATCGTGCTTTTTATTGTTTTCCACTAGGATATATACGATTTCCAAAGTGACTTTCACAAAGAAATACAGCGAGATTGCCTGCATGAAGCTTACCACTCCTGCTACGCTTAGGATTTTTGCCAAACTGAACCTTCCAAAGAGATTAGCTAATATTCCAAGTAGGAGGAATGATCCGGATATGATTCGAATCAAGTTGACGAATTTTTCTTCCGATTGGTCAATTGACGAAAAACGGATGGATTTGAACCTCAGAAAAACCAATACTGCGAGGATGTCACCAAATAGGTAATACATACGTTCTTGGTAGGCGATTTCCCAGTAGAGATTACTCAAGGTAAAGGATACAAAAACCACCAATAAAATCACCCATTTGACTCGGATAAGGTTGCCGAATGAGCGGAAAATCAGGATGGTGGAGAAAAAAATCTGAATAAAAATGGTCAGCGTAATAAAGTTGATGGATCCTTGTTCAAAAAGGAAGAATAAAGCTGGAATCAACGAAATTACTACTCCTGAAAACGGCGATTTTCTCAAAAACCTCAACCTGCTCAAGATTAGATCGGAGTTTTCATCTGTGAGTTTAATTTTTCTCAATATTCTCAATACCAAAAAGTAGAAGGCCAAAATCAATAAAACCGACACCAGGATACTCAGCCCTTGTCCGTCTAGTTGTCGGTTTAGAAGAAGGAAATTGATTTTCAGGGAGTCCAGCGTGATTTTTAAAATGGACTTGGGCGATGGGATCGAATAATCTTCCCATAGGTAGTTGATCTCTTTGGTGAAGAGGGATTTCTCGAGGATATCCTGGCTTTTGTCTACATATTGGTTTAGGTCTCTGATCCGGATGGTATTGAGGCTGAGTTGTGACTGAAATCTGGCTGCGAATAGAATCTCCCTGAAAAGGGTGCTGTCAAGCGTGTGAA
Organism: Algoriphagus litoralis; assembly: GCF_003259255.1. Classification (GTDB taxonomy): domain Bacteria; phylum Bacteroidota; class Bacteroidia; order Cytophagales; family Cyclobacteriaceae; genus Algoriphagus; species Algoriphagus litoralis. The sequence goes on along the minus strand of NZ_QGOL01000007.1, from coordinate 415,672 downwards.
TGCTTTTTTTGAGACGGTCGATTTCTGCAATGTAATTGGGCAGGAGCAGGGTATCTCGTATTCTAAATCTAAATAGATCATCATTTCTGATGATGGACAAGAGACTGTCCTGGATATTTAATTTGTCTAACTTTTCTTGTACTGTTTCATCCAGTTCATCATTTGCCTTTTGGGTTTTTTCCAGAATTCGATTCAAGGCATTGACATACCTGAAGTTGAATTTAGTCACAGGGTTTTTGGTCCGGCTTTCCAGGCTGGTGAGTACTGACTCTATTCCGGCAAGTTCTGTGTACAGGAAGGTTGAATCCATTTTTTTTTCGAGCTCCATCCTGATGTCATTCGAAAGTAATGTGTAGGACTTTCCTTTTTTGATCAATTCTTCCAGCGAAGGAACGATCTCATTTTTGTTGGCTTTGGACAATGAATCCTCGGGCTCTACCAGTAGAAGTACATCTTTGGTAGACATCAAAAGACTATCTTCTTTCGTAGGAGGGAGGTTGGATTGCCCCATCAACTGGATAGTGAAAAATGGATGCGCTAGCAAAGCAAATAAAATCAGGAGACGCATGGCTGTGGATGATTATTTCTAAAAATATGAATTTCTTCTTGAAATAATCAAAATCAATTGACAACCTTAAAACCGGATTATTGCGCCACATTGACATGCTTTTTGAAGAAAAATAGCGCCAATCAAGACAGAATGACTGAAATTTTCGAGTGGTATGGATTTTACAGATTAGGAATCATCTAATCATTATAACCAACAACTACTATGAAACTGGTGAGATATAATCAACTTGATCCACAAATGCCAACTACCTTCAGCGGGATGCTGGATAGGTTCTTCAATGATTCGGTTGGCGCCAACTTAAAGCAATTTAGCCCAGCGGTAGATATCGCAGAGGATGACAAATCCTACGAAATCCATGTCGCAGTACCTGGGATGAAGAAGTCCGATTTCAAAATTGACCTTTTAGATGGCAAATTGATCATCTCAGGAGAACGGAAACTTGAGGAGAAAAAAGAAGGTAAAAACTTCCACAGCATTGAGACACAATTCGGGTCATTCCGAAGATCTTTCTTCATTCCAGAAGATGTGATGGAGGATCAGGTGGAGGCGGTCTATGCCGACGGATTCCTCAAATTGGTGCTACCCAAAAAGGAGAAAAAAGTAAATAAGGCAACGATCGAAGTGAAATAAATGAAGAGTGGGGAAACCCACTCTTTTAATTTCTGTTATACCTATAAGACTAACATAGATTGCGGTTAAAACTTGTTAATTTGGAACGAAGGACCGATCTATTCCCTTTCAAAATGAGTCTTAAGATGAAAATTCGTGACAGAAATTGAAGTGCCCGTGAGTTCACCGATTTACGAATGGGGATTTTAATCTAGGACACAGGAGGTGTCCTTTTTAGAAATGAATAATAATCATATGAAAACGATAGAATTATGAGCAAGAAACAATTCTTCTTGGGTATGCTTCTCGCAGCGTTTATTGGTGGAGTAGTGGCATTGGCAGGTGTGAGTTTTCTGATCCAGCCACAGAATGCCGGTACTTTCGACGAAAAACAGCAGGCATCCTTCGTCAACCTTTTGTCGGGAGAGGATTTTACCATCCCCGACGGAATCAATTTTGTAGCATCCGCCCAGGCAGTCACCCCAGCCGTGGTGCATGTCAATAGTCAGGTAGCGTTCACTCCTAGAGCTCAGCGTGACCCTATTCAAGAGTTTTTTGGGTTTCCCGATCCAAGAGATGAAGAGAGATCTGGCCGAGGAGGTCAGATGCCTGTAAGTTCAGGCTCTGGTGTAATCATTTCGGCAGATGGCTACATCGTGACCAATAATCACGTAGTGGATGGTGCGACTAAGATTGATATTTCCTTAGATAATAATAAGCGATATGAGGCTACCATCGTCGGTACTGATCCGACCACAGATCTAGCATTGCTGAAGATCGACGCACAAGGCCTTCCTTTTGTGAAGTTTGGGGATTCAGACAATACCAAAATCGGTGAGTGGGTGCTGGCTGTTGGAAATCCATTTAATTTAAACTCTACTGTCACTGCGGGAATTATCTCTGCAAAGGCCCGAAATATCGGGATTCTAAGAGGTGTGGAAAACAACCTTCAGATCGAATCCTTCCTACAAACGGATGCCGTAGTCAACCCGGGAAATTCGGGTGGAGCTTTAGTCAATCTCGCTGGAGAACTGATCGGAATCAATACTGCGATCGCTACCAGTACAGGAACGTTTACAGGGTATTCTTTTGCAGTACCCAGTACACTGGTGAAAAAAGTAATGGATGACCTCATGAAGTATGGCGCTGTGCAGCGAGGACTTTTGGGAGTGAATATTCAGGATGTCAGTCCTCAGCTGGAAGATGCTCTGGATCTCAAATTCCCAGTTGGACAAGGAGTCTACATCGGTAAAGTGAATGAAAACTCAGCCGGTCAGGAAGCTGGTCTGAAAGAAGGTGATATCATCATCGGAATAGACGGAAAAAAGGTAAACAATGTGGCAAATCTGCAGGAATTGGTCGCTAGAAGACGTCCTGGTGATAAAATCGACGTGGAGTATATCCGTGATGGTAAAACTTCCAAAACAACCGCAACCCTTAAAAACTTCTCCGGTGATACTGAAATCGTGAAACGTGAAGTACCGAAGACCTACACATTTGAAGGTATTCAGTTTGAGGATCTGAAAGACGATCAAAAAGCACAGCTTGAAATCTCCGGTGGAGCTTTAATTAAAATGAACAGCAATGAAAACTGGAGAAAAGCTGGGGCAAGAAATGGCTTTATCATCACTTCTGTGATCTCAGACAACGGAAGAACACGAATAAATAATGCTCAGGAAATGATAGATTTTCTGGAGGATTCCAAAGGCGAAGATTTGGTTATTTTGGGAATGTTCCCAGACGGAACAGAATATTATTTTGAAGTCGGTGGAAACTAATGTTTCCCCGACCAAGGAAAAGCCGGCTGATGCCGGTTTTTTTTTGCCTTCTTTTTTATACTTTGATGCCAGTTAATCCCAATAGAACCATGAACCTAAAAATCACCATTTCTTTTCTTTCCCTTTTTGCAGCTCTTCAGATTTCATTTGCTCAGACGATCATCGATGCTGGAAAAATTCCCGTCGAAGGCATCTCACGGGAAAGAGTAGAAAAACTCGATGCCATGCTCGAGGACGCCATCACAAAAGAGCAAGTTCCTGGATTAGTTGCCATGGTCGTGAAAAACGGAAAGGTAGTATACCACTCGGCCAAAGGATTCTCTGATGTAGAATCGGGAAAGGCGATGGAGAAAAACAGTATTTTCCGGATTGCTTCACAGACAAAAGCAATTACCTCGACAGCTATTATGATACTCTGGGAGGAGGGGAAGTTCAGACTGGATGACCCGATCTCCAAATTCATCCCTGAATTCAAAAACCCTCAGGTGCTTAGTGGCTTTCGTTATGCAGATACAACCTACAGCACCAAGCCCAGCACCAGAGAGATTACCATCCGTCATTTATTGACTCATACTTCAGGTTTGGGATATGGTGTAATTGATGGAGATGAGCGAATGAAAATGATTTATCACAAAGGCGGCATCACAGATTTATTCACTACCGAGGCAATTACCATTAAAGAGAGTGTTACCCGCTTGGCAAAGCTACCTCTGCACCATGAGCCAGGTTCTAAATACACCTACTCCGAAGGATTAGATGTCTTAGGATATCTGGTTGAAGTAATATCCGGGATGCCATTTGACCAGTTTTTGAAAACCAGACTGTTTGATCCGCTTGGAATGAACGACACCCGGTTCTATCTTAATGATGCGCAAGCGCCGAGATTGGTGACTGTACACACCCGCAAAGATGGAAAATGGGCTGCTTATCCTGTCACGTTCTATGATCCGGCCTATCCCAAAACTGGTGCAAAAACCTTCTTTTCAGGTGGAGCAGGACTGTCAAGCACGACTGAAGATTATGCTAAATTTCTCCAGATGTATCTCAATGGCGGAATATATAATGGAAAGCGGATTCTAAGCCCACAAACTATTCAGACCATGATGCAAAACCAAGTTGGCGACCTTTGGAATGCGGATCGTTACCATGGAATTGGTTTTGGGGTGGTGACGGACAAAGGTGTGGCAATGGGCGGAATGGGCAGCAAAGGAACCTTTGACTGGGGAGGGTATTTCAACACCCAGTATTTTGCAGACCCTCAGACTGGAATCATCGGACTGATTTTCAAGCAAACTTCCGGCGCAGGCAACGGAGACGAGACCGGATGGAAATTTCGGCAAATGGTATTCACGCTGGTGGAATAAATTCTATTTTCTCCAGACTAATTCTCAAGTCAAAAAAAGAGATTCCCACTTGATCTGCCAGAGATCAATCTGGCAGTTTTTTTTTAAAATTTTCGAATGATTTCGACTGAACCCCTCGCGAGTAGGAATTGGTTTTTTGAAGATTTTATACGTAAAAATCAGTTGAATTTATTTTTCACCAAAGCAAAACTACGGTCAATACCACGGCGAAAAGTGCAAAAAACAAAACTGTCCCCAAGGTTTGAATCAAAAGGCCCTTGAAGATTGCAGCACCCCAACCCGTGGTAAAAAGGTCTTTGTAAGCCCAAATGGCGTATGTATAGCTCGCCAGAATGTAGACCAAATAAAGCGAATCCACCTCCAATACCGATGAAATTAAGATAAAAGGAATGAACATCAGGGTCATCTGGTTGAAAATAAATAGGTTGCCTATGAGCTGTTCCCAATACGTAAAACCCGATTTCCTGAAAAATAGATAGGAAAAAAAGGCGGTGAAAAGGGCTGACACCGCAAACCAAATCGAAAGATAATCCACAAAGACGGATTGATAGACTTCGATGTATCTCTGATTAAATTCTTGCTGCTCAACGCTCATATTAGCCGTCTCCGAATTGCCAAAAGCCAAGTTTTGCTGAATCCAGAAATCAAACTTAACCGTGAGGTAGGTGCTCAAACCTACTATAAACAGAAAATACCGGATGGGGTTGGTGATCGTGAGTCGCTCCGTGTCCAGATATCCGCGGATGATTCTGCCAGGATATTGAAATAAACCGATGACTGTATAGACTATCCCACGATCTAGTTCAAAAATATCTAAGAAGCTTTGGATTAAGTTCCGGAAGGTGAATCTTCGGATTTTTTTCTCCTTTGTGATGATAGCTTCTCCCGTTTCCCAGATTTTTAGAGGTTCTCTAGCCATGGATCCATTTTAAGGGAAAAAGATATTGAAATATTGTCAAATCTTAATGGACAAAATCCAACCGTTAGTCAATACGATTGTGCTGTTTGTTTCCATTTGGGGAATTAGGAAGATTTTTGGAAAAGCTGATCAAGATGAGAAAATGAAAGGCTAAGGGAATTTTGATTGGTGCTGAGGTTGCATATTTACCTCCTATTGGGTCAAAAAAACGGGAGTCAATAGATATGTAAGTTGCAACAATCTTAAATTACCATTCTTGCTTGTCGGAAAATAATACCTCAGGTTTGTCGTCCTTCTTTTTCGGCCAAACACTAAAAAGGGTAAGGTCATTCTCTTCCACTTCATAGCCCATGATTACCATTCCCGAGGTGCAAAACTCGTATTCTAGGAAGAGAATTTTCTGGTTGTCATCTCCGATTTTTCGGTATGTTTTGAGCAGGTTGAAGTCTTTTGGATCACCCTTACATACCTCTGAGAAATAATTCTGAAGTCGCTCTATGGACTTAGCCCTGTTCTGTTCTGCTAGTTCTTCAGGAATATTTACAGGGATGACCCAGGGATGAGCTGCTAATTTCTCCGCATCGTCGAGGTTGCTGAAAAAGGTGTTGGCATCCTTTTCCGCCAGTTCTTCTACGGTTTTGGGTTGGCAGGAAATAGCTAACGTAAAAATACAAGCTAGCAGGAGATTCAAAAGTGAGGATTTCAATTTCATGGTTTTTTGGATAGGTCCTATTCATTCCTCTTGAAATTCACCAGAATAGTAAACTCCAAACCGGTCACTGATAACTTTAGGATATTGCAGAAATTTACGTTCAAAACTGGAGAAGGTTTCTGCTCTTATTTTCATCGGTTAAACGACTCTAATCTTGGGATCAAGTTCAAAGGTTCGGGTTTCTCCTGTTACCTTATTTCGAATGGTAAATCTGATCGTGTACTTAATTACGCCCACTTGGGCGTTGTCCTCGATTTTTGCTTTGGCTTTTTTTCCTCCTCCTTTGATGGGATTGTCCTTAAATGTACCACTGGGACCAGTCCAGGGAAAGTCCAAAAATTTGACTTGAAACTCATTGGGATTTGCTCCGATATTGTCGATTTCCCAGTTGACAAACTTGGAAATGTACGCTTCAGATTCGAAATCCGACGGTTTTCCGCTACTACTTCCACCGTTGTTGTCATCAGACATCTCGGAATACTCCTCCACATCACCCCCGTCAAAAATCGCCGCAGCATCGATTTCAAATTTTATGAAGATATCTCTAGGGTTCTGGGCTGAGGCTGTGCCAATTGTTAACCATGACAGGAGGAATATGGCAGAAAATAGGGGTATACGTTTCATTTTAAATTGATGAGATTCTGGGAAGGCTTATATGGTTTTCATGAATATATTCAATTATTTGAAGTTTATTACAATTTCTTAATAAGTTTTTAGTGAGGCAAAAATTGATTTATCCCTTAGACCGATACACGTCGTTGGCTGATTAATGAGCAAGCCCAGTATGCCGGGAAAGCTATTTTTAGAATTCGTTTTGAATTTCCGGCAGGATCGAGCGTTTAAAAAGCTTCGGTGATCCCGATAGCTATCGGGATAGCGAGAGGCCAGGTTGCAGGGTGGGCAACCTATGCCTAATCCAGTTTGTAAACTACACTTAGGCGGGTAATTTTTTGGGATTGATAGAGAAAGCATAATTCTTTAGATGCATTTCGTTTACCTCAGCATTTTTGCCAAGCCCTTTTCTTGGCCCTGCTTTAATAGGAAAGGAGTCAAATGATTTTTTGATAAGCTTGGTTTGTATGATTCCGTCAAAGGCATTGAATCCGCTAAAAAGGGTCATTGCACAGATCATCGGTCCTTTGATCTCCCTCTTTTCAGCAATGTCATAAATTCCTCTGATTAAGATCCCGCCTTCTCCTTTGAGTTCTTGATTGTCCAAGGCAATATCAACCCCCGAATAATGAAAAAACCAATCTCCGGCCTGTGGTCGGATATGATTTCTGCCATATGTGGATTGGTCAGGATGAGTTTCCGAATTCCAATAGAACTCAATCTCGATCAATCTAAAAAGCTTATCACCTTTCTGAATGACATATTCTTCAAAAAGGGTCTTTGCGATTTGACCAAATCCAGCTTCATTTTCTTTGTCCGGGGTTATTTTTAGGAAAGTCATGAATTAAAATAAGGCATTATACAATATGATTTGATGACATATTGTTCTGTGTTTCATTTAATTCTACTTTAAAATAATTCAAGTCATTATGATCTTTTGTGATTTTTTTTATTAAATCAATTTCAAACTTATTGGCATTCACTCCAAAATATATAGAAGAGAGTTTTCCAGGAAACTTATTTGATAAACCTTTTATACTAGTGTTTTCTTCAATTATAATCCTCCTGATTTCTTGTTCATATTTCCAGGTTTCAAGTTTTTGAGAAATCCAGCTTCCATTCGAGTTTATGTTCAGTGAAAGATGTCCGTCTTTGGTTATTTCAACATTGTCAAGTTTGGTTATTTTGTTATTATAATTTATTTCAATCAATGATGATTTAAAGTTATTATCTTCTGGGCATAAAAACTCTAAACATACACCTCTATGCTCATCTGCATAGTGTGACCACATTAAAATCTCATCTTTTGTTTTTGAGAAGCTGCAAATGCATAGTGTTTCTTTAAAATTTTTATAAATGCTAGTGCTGGTTTGATCATTGAAAAAAGCTTCATAAGGATCGTTTAGGTACTTTAATCTGCTATACCAATTTTCAGTGTTAACCAAGCTCCAGATCAAAAACTTATCAATTTTATGATATTTATATAGTCTCATATTCAATAAATTGATTTCAAGATTCCTTCTTGAAGGAATTAATTGCTTTTTCTTTTTTCATTTTTCTTAAATCATAATAAGTTTATTTCTGGGTGAAGCTTCGCTAGATGTAATCTCTTCTCAGCACCTTTGAAGTTCAGTATAAGGCTGGGTGGAATTTGCAATTCCACCCTCATATCCCTACCAATTTCTAATTGGTCAAGATACTATTGTCAAGGAATCCCATTCCGTTTTTTGTCCAAGAAAGATCTTTCAAAAGCCTTAAACCCCTTTTCAAATTTATCTCTGGCTTTCATACCCGTTGGCCCAAATTCTTCCTCAATCAATTGATCTAAGGTTTTTAGATTCTTTGCTTTCTTACTTTCCTTCATTGCTGTCGCCTTTCATTTATTATGAATTTAGGAATAGCTGGATGGAATTAAAAATCCCACCCAGCTTTTTATTTTCTCACTTCACAAACAAAACACCCACACCCTTTTCACTTGCCAGCTTGTTGAAGGCAGGCACAGCAGTTTGGATCAGTCGTTCGCCTTCGGCTTTGAGGGGTTTCCACTGCTCCATCAGTTCGGCATAGCGGGCTTTGGTGCCTTCGTTGATCCTAGGAATGGAGCTTTCGCCGTGGTTCATCATGTACATGAAGTTGGCGGTAAACTTGTTCGGGAAGTTCTCCACATCATCGTAGGCGGTAGATTTGCGCTGCACCATCTCCTCATCCCAAGTCTGAATTTCTTTGATCAGGGTTTCTGCTGCGGTTTTGAGGTCTTTGTATTCAGCTTTATCATCCAATCTGCTGACCAGATCTTTGAGTTGGTCTTGGTAGGTTTTTGCAGTATTGACCATGGTGTGCATCGTAGTGACTTCGCTCTCGAGTTGGCTCATCCACTCGTGATAGGCTTGGTAGTCAGCTGGAGTCAGGTTGTAGGCAGGAATATCCTTGATTTCTCCTTTGGCTTCGGCAGTCATGCCACCTCCGCTGAGACGAAGGGTATATGTGCCCGGAATCGCTTTATGTCCGGCATAGCTGGACTCGATGTAAGCGGTTGGGATACCCGGCACAGTAGGGTAGCGCAGATTCCACACGAATCGGTTTACTCCTTTGCGGGTAGAGATAGTCTGATCGGGGGAAGGTCCTCCGTCGTAAGACACAAAGTCTGGATTACGCTTGGAACTGAGCTTTTGCACGAGTTTGCCATCCGCATCCAAGACCTCCAAGGTCAGTTCGGTGCTGTCTGCAAAAGTCTCCGGCAAGTGGTAATAGATCACCATGCCATTGGCAGGATTGTGTCCTTGGAAAGGATTCGTTCCGGTGAAGTTATCCAGATTTCCTCCATTCATAGCAGAATACCAGTTGCCAAGGAGTGCTACTTCAGGCGTATAGAGTTTGATTTGATCGACTTTGGGTTGGAGTTCGCGGACGGCATTCAGTTCGTCCAAAATCCAGTAGGAGCGACCAGCTGTGGCCACGATGAGATCATCATGGGCTACTTTCAGATCGGTAATCGGAGTGAGCGGCAGGTTGAGTTGAAAAGAAGCCCAATTCGCTCCACCGTCTTTGGAGATATACATTCCGGTCTCTGTTCCTGCGAAAAGCAGGTTTTTCACCTTGGTATCTTCCCGCACCACCCGAGTAAATGCTCCAGTTGGAATGCCTTTGGAGATATTTGTCCAGGTCTTTCCATAGTCTGTTGTTTTGTAGAGACCTGGGGTGTAATCATTAAATTTGTAACGGGTAGTAGCAATGTAGGCCGTCGCCGGATCGTGTGGAGAAACTTCAATAGCATTGACCAGACATTCCGCAAGGCCTTTAGGCGTGACATTGGTCCAGGTTTTTCCATTGTCACGGGTCAGCTGCACCAGTCCGTCGTCGCTTCCTGTCCAGATGACTCCAGCTTCGTGCGGGCTTTCGATCACATAGGCGATAGTGCCGTAGTTTTCTGCACCCACGGCTTCATTGGTATAAGGCACGCCTCCTTTTCCTTGCTTTTCCTTCTCATTTCGGGTCAAGTCGGGAGATACCTCTGTCCAGGTTTTACCCCAATCCTGAGTTTTGAGCAGAATTTGCGCAGCATGGTAGAAGGTGTTTGGTTCGTGCTGAGACCAGATGATCGGAGCATTCCAGTTGAACCGGTACTTCATATCTTTGGCATCCATGCCGAGGTATTGAATCGGAGCGGCCATGATATTGGTCGAACCTTGAGACTCCATGTCGAGTACTTCGATAGTACCCTGATAGCTTCCTCCGAGCACATACCTTGGATCATCGGGATCGAAAGCCAAGAATGCACTTTCGCCCCCTGCGGAGTAGTTCCAGTGCTCCTGTGTGATGCCTCCACGACCCAAAGCCATGCTAGAAATCACCAGTGAAGTGTTGTCCTGCTGGCCGCCGTAGATGCGATATGGCCACTGATTGTCCACATTGATGCGATACATCTGTGCAGTAGGCATATTGCTTTGAGTAGACCATGTTTTGCCGCCATTGAAGGAGATCGAACCGCCACCGTCATCGGCGAGGATTAGGTTGTTGGCGTTTTTGGGATTGATCCAGAGATCGTGGTAGTCGCCATGTGGACCGTCGATGTCCTCAAAGGTTTTGCCTCCGTCGATCGACACCAAGAACGGTGCACTTTGCACATAGACTTTGTGCTCGTTGATCGGATCAGCGAAAACCTCGATGTAGTACCAAGCTCGCTGGGTGAGTCGGTTGCTTTTGTTGATCAAGGACCAGCTTTCTCCAGCGTCATCAGAGACGAAAAGTCCACCAAGGTCCTTTTCAGTGTCGCTTTCAATAAGCGCATATACTTTGTTTGAATTGGCTCTAGAGACCGAGATGGCCATTTTTCCTTTTTCTTCAGGTAGCCCTTTGTGGATTTTCTTCCAGGTTTTTCCGGAGTCGGTGGATTTGTAGAGACCCGAACCCGGACCTCCTGACTTCACCTGCCAAGGGAATCGCTGATGCTCCCACATGGCTGCGTAGAGGATCTCGGGATAGTTCATGTCCATGGAAAGCTCCACGGCTCCGGTCATGTTGTCCACAAAAAGGACTTTTTCCCAAGTCAAACCACCATCCATAGATTTGTAGACGCCTCGGTCTTCGTTTTGGGCGTGAAGTGCTCCTTGAGCCGCCACGAAAAGTACATCAGGATTGGTCGGGTGGATCTGGATGCGGGAAATGTGTTGGGTTTTCTCCAAACCGATCTTTTTCCAGGTTTTGCCGGCATCGGTGGATTTGTACATGCCATCTCCGTAGGAGGTCATCACGCCCCGAGGAGCATGCTCACCCATGCCGACATAGACGATGTTGGAGTTGCTTTCGGCGACAGCCACAGCACCTACCGAGCCTGTGGTGAAAAATCCGTCAGAGATATTCTCCCAATGCTGTCCTGCATCGGAAGTTTTCCAGACTCCTCCGCCAGTGGTACCAAAGTAGTAGGTCAAGGGGTCATTGACTACTCCAGAGGCTGTGACGGATCTACCGCCACGGAAGGGACCGATATTTCGGTACTTGAGTGGGAGGGAAGAATCGAAGGTTTGGGAATAGGAGGTGAAGCTGCTCAAAAGCAGCAAAAAGACTAATATCCGTTTCATATTCAGCAGGTGGTTTTGAAATGAAAAGATAGGGAAAAAGTCGAAGTTTAGTTTGCTTGGTGCCCAAGATCGGCCGCCAATCTCAGTTATTGGAAGCGAGTTGGCTGTGATAGGTTTGGGTGGATTTGGCTACGCCAAAGTTTACAGGAATGATCACTTCAGGCATCACTTGACAGGCCAGTCTGATCAGTGCCTGATGGTGGACGCAATGCTCAAGGTTATATAGCAATTCGCGGAAAAAAGTGGTTTTTATTCCTTGATTCCCTAAAGATTGATCTTGAAAAAGTGTCAAATCCCTGTCAGGAAGACTGATGTTGGATTGTACCTGCCTGATTTTATCGAGAGCAAAAGCCAGATCATTTTCCAGCTTTGGGTCTCTGGTTCTGAGATCGTAGTTGATCTGTCCTGATTCATATTGGTGGATCAGGCATTCAAAAAGCTCGATGATATGCCTAACATGCTGACCGACAGAAGCTGTGCGAAATACAGGGGAAATGGAAGAATACCTTTCTGGGGGAAGTTGATCCAGTAGATCACTGAGTTCTTGGAGTTGAAGAGCGCAAGCTTTAGCTAACATACCGAGTTTTTATAAAGCTGATCAATTGATTTTTGAAAATAATCACCTGCCCTACACAAGCCAGAAAACAGACCAATGCCAGTCCAAAAAGCTTTCCTCCGTCGTTGTTGAATATAATGCCTATTTGGAAAATATGAGCACCCAAGGCGCCAATCATTATTCCTATGCCCAAAATAGAACCTAAAAGGGTGGTTTTGGGAAATAGAATCAGGGTCGCTACGATCAGTTCGATCACGCCAAGGCTGATTCTGCCTATGGGCTCTACCCCGAGCTGGGTAAATAGCATCACCGAATCCGGATGTGCCCCAAACTTGAAAATCAAAGATTGGATCAGAATCAGCGCAGCCAATATCCGCAGTCCCCAACTGAGGAATTTGGCATTGGTCATCGTATTAGGAGGAAATCCGGGGCCTTGTAGCATCGTGATGAGATTTGGTTTTCATGTCTCAAGATGCAGCTGGATTGGTTTTTGAATTGTCGGGTAACTTGCATTTAGGAGTTTTTTATGCAAGTTCTTTAAGGTTTTTGATCATGATTTCCTTGCGGGAATAGCTGATCAGTCCCTGCTGTTCCCATTCGTTGAACAGCTGGGTGGTGGTCTGTCGGGAGCTGCAGATAATCTGGGAGATTTCTTTTTGGGTGAGAAAGTTGTCGATGCAGACCTGGTTCCCGGTGAACCGCCCTTCGCGATTGGCCCAATCGGTGAGGAATGCAATCAATCTTTCTTTTGTGTTTTTGAAGAAAAGGTTGGAATAATTGTTTTTGATTCGTTTCAACCTGAAGCCGATCAGTTTGGTGTAAGATATCGCCAAAGTCGGATGCTCAGCCAAAAGCCGTTCGAAATCTGCGGTATTGAAGCTGCAAAGAACGACACTGTCTGTGAGCACTTGGGCATATTCATAGCTGCCGTTGTCCTGTCCAAAATTCAGTGAACCAAAAAGTTCGCCCTTCTGAATGATGTCCACGATTAGTTCGTTTCCTTCCTCATCCACTTGGACGATTTTAAGATTGCCACGCTTCAGGAGATAGATTCGGGAGCTTTCATGCTCTCCAAAATCAATCATTTCCCCCTTTTTTGCCCGCTTGTAATTGGTGATGATGCAGAGCTGACGGACTTGGGAGTTGTTCAATACCCAAAAGAGCTGATGATTTCTCAGGTGCCAAAATTTCACTTCCTCACTCATGCGTGTTTTTGATTAGTTGACGGTAGAGCCAAAAATTCCGAAGTAAATCCTTCAGTTTGGGTTCGGGGCGAATGCTGCTGAGCTGAGATCGGGCGATAGTTGCCATCTGCTGAAAGTAGCGGGCAATTTCCCGGATTGAACTCAGGTAAGTTTTGCCATGAGAATAGATATGAATCGGCTCGGAGTTGGCTCCGTTTACTTCCAAAATGAGGATTTCATCGGGTTTTTTCAAGTCAGTGGAGGTATTGACTTTCACGTCGAGTCTCCCGTAGTAGAAGTCCTCTACGTGTCCGCAGATTTCCTGAAAGGCATCCATGATTTCTGAACAGATCAACTGAGAGCGATCCACAAAAGCGGCTCCCTTGCAATGGTTTCCCTTGATACTTAGCTGGAGCAATTTTCCTGAGGCTGGGACTATTTCCAGAAGTTCAGGTTTGATTTCAGCAAGATACCGTTTGGCGCGGGGATGATTTTGGGCTAATTCCAGCACGTTATCCCGGCCATTTCCTACGACCTGAAGCGGGATTTTTTGTGTGATAGAGGTGACTTTAATTTGCCGGGTGCTTGGATCTTTTTGGATGAAAACTCCATATTCCTCACTTTTTGAAATAAACTCCTGGACAATAACCGATTCATCCTTAAAGTCTCGCAGGTAAATTTCAGCTTCCTTTTCATTTCGGATAAGCTTTACTCCCCGGCCACGCTCACCGATATCAGGTTTGAAGATCATTGGAAAAGCAAACCCTGAACTTTCGGCGTTTTGTAAAAGAGTTTTCGGCTGGTGAGGGGATTTGCTCAGGATGCTTTTTGGGATGTTTCTAGGAGCAAAAACTGCTAAAGAATCAAACTTGGAGTAAAGAAACAGCCCGCCGTTTGCCATTCCGGGATTGACTGCCGGAAAGAAATTGAGGTTTCCCAGTCGGATTCCTTGGTATACACCGATTAAGTACATCGGAATATGAATCGTCCAAGCTGGCCAAAACTCAAAGGTATTGGTCAGAGCTGTACTGTCTGCGAACGGCGTGATCGTGGGATTAGGTATCGGATCCTCTGCGACCACTGACAACTCGCTATTGTTCATGCATTAGTTCTTTTTGACAGTCGCCCAATTTTTATTGGCTTTCTGAATCATCGAATCCCGATCTTTCAGCCAGTCTTTTTGGACGTTCAGATTGTAATTTAAGTAGAGTTTGTCATTCACAATAGTCCATGCATCCGGAGAAGTTTTGGCTTTGTAGCCGCCTGCCACTCCAAAGGCACAATAGCCACCATATTGTGGGGCATATTTTTCAGGATTAGCTACAAAGAGTTTTTTGTTTGCTTCTGAGGAAAAGTGCCAATTGGCGCCTTGATAGGCTACTTTGAATTCCTCTTTTCCTTTGACTGGTTTTTTCTCTGTGAAATAGGCTACCGGATCATAGCCGCCTATTGCTTTGTTGTCAGCGAGATAGATCTCGGATTTTTGTGCAAATGAGACCGACTGGAAAGTCAGTAAAATGAGTAGAACGATAACTTGTTTCATAGACCGGAATTGTATTAGTGGATAAAGCAATGACTTAACCTCTGCAAATTTCCTAAATCGTCGATAACCAAATGTCAGCCAAGCGACAACAAAAAAAGCATGGGTTCTTTCGAATCCATGCTTAATTAGTTGGTTTAATTTACTTTTTAATTGTTTCTGCTATTTCCTCTTCCAGAAGTGGAGCTGCCTCTGCTTGGAGTAGCCGGGGCTTCTTTCCTGGCAGCTGGGGCAGTTGACTTTACTTGCGGGGAAGGTCTGCTTGTTTGCGTTCTTGTAGGTGCAGGAGACTGTGATCTCGCAGGAGCGCTACTTCTTACTTGAGGTGTCTGAGTCCGGGATTCCTGAGTCCTTGCAGGTGCTTGGGATGGTCTGGACTGCTGGACAGTTCCTCTGCTAGGAGCCGAAGTTCTGCTTTCGGTTCGGTTCACCTCACCAGAAGGTCTACCTACAGGAGCCGAGCTTCTCGAGCTTGGACTGGTCGAAGGTCTGGTTTCAGTTGATCTGGACGGAACAGACTGTCTGGTTTCCGGTCTTTCGGTTTGGGCAGGTCCGGTGCTTCTGCTTCTGGATTCATTCGGCATTGGCGTCACTTTTGGTCGTTGAGTACCTTCATTTATTGCAGGACTGGTACCTCTGCTTGGAGTAGTTCTGCCAGATGACACGTCTGAATTTTGTCCGCTTCTTCCGGAAGATTCCAATGTTCTGCTAGGAGCAGTTGATCCTGCTGAAGAGTTTCTGCTAGGAGCGTTTTCATTAAGTGTTCTATTGGATCGGCTACTTTTTGCCTGATCGGCCTCTAGTACTCTGGAAGGTCTTGAATTGACACTTGCATTTCTGGAAGGTTGAATTTCCGGTCTGTACACGTTTAATGAGTTTCGGGAAACGGAGGCTCTACCGGGTGAGTTGCTGTTTCTGACTTGGTATACCGGCACATTTCTTCCTGTCACTTGCTGCAGCTCTCGTCTGGATGGGCCTGCTACATAGGTTTGGTTGTTGTATACATAGGTGTTGTTGATGATCGTAGTGTTATTATAGATTTTGACACGAGTTCTTTGAGGCGGACAATACCGATAGGCATAGTGGTGATAGATGCGGTGTCTTGGGAGAAAAACCCAATGAAACGCAGGGAGATTCACCCGAATATTGACCGATACCCCAGGCCCCATTGGTGCCCAGCCATAGTAGCCCCCACCTGTTCTCCAGCTCACCCAAGCCGGTCCCCATTCGTAGCCTGGGATCCAGGCCCAGCTTTGGAAGTAGTCGTCAAAATACCATCTGCCGTAGTGAAAAGGTGCCCAGCCCCAATCATAGTAGGATACCCAGGTATTGCCAAATTCGGTCATGACCCAATGTCCCTCAGTTCCATAAGGATGAAAATCCTGTCGAACTGCAGGGAGCCATATGTACCCGTATCGGGCATCCTTGACCCAGTCTCCATAGGGTGCTAGCTCATCGTAGAAAACTTGAAAGCTGATTCCAGAGTAATTCTTGCTCTCAGCTTGACTTGGTGTAGCGAATCCCAAGAGAATCAGGAAGCTTAGTCCCAAGGTTAGTAATCGGGGGTTAAATCGAGTTTTCATTTGGAGTGTGGTTTAGTAGTGGATTTATTTTCGATGGGGTTGGGGATACTGGTGTTTTGAATTGGTTTAGCTTTTTTCCATTAGGTTTTGCTTTCAATTAGGTAGATGAGTTTGGAGAAAGAAAGGTTGCATGTGGTTGGTCCAAAATCAAGCCAGTTTTGGTAATTTATTCGAAAAGTGAATTGATAAAGTTTTTAAAAATTGAATATTACCTGAAAAATATTTTAACTTAAATAAAAAAATAGATAAACATAATTTTTAAAAATGGAAATTTGTAAAAACTCAGATTTTTTAAAAAAAAATAAGGCTTAATCTACCAAGCGGGGAAGCTAATTTTATAAAAGCTCATGCAGGAATTTTTTTTACTTCATCCAAAAAATAAAAGCCCGAAATAGAGATTTCAGGCTTTTGAATTCATGATTTTGTCACCATCGAGGTTTTAGTCGCATTTTCCGGATTGGCTGGCGAAGTGTTTTTCTCCATTTACAAAAAGCTCTTCGTTGATAAATTTCAGATTGGCCACGAAAGGAGCGAGGCCTTTCTTATCAAAAGTTAAGGTCAATATCGCTTCGGCATTTCTGCCTTCTACCGACCATTTTCCTTTCATCGAGCCTTTGTATTCCGGATTGGAATCTTTCATCATTCCTTTTTTTGAAATGGCGGCTCGGAAGGTTCCATTGCCGCAAAGGTTAACTTTGGTCTCTTGTTTTGCTCCGACAAAACCCTCATAGGAAATCAGCAACTTGCCTGAAAGAAATTCATTCCAATCAAAATCCTCGTAGGGATCCACTTCCCTAGGGTGTGATAGTGAGGCGGATTTGAGAAGGTCTAAAGCCGATTGGTTCGCCATTTCAGCGTTTTGCTCTAAGGAAATCACCAAAACAGTGATGCAGGCATCCCCGCAGCGCGTCGCAGCAAAGGCCCTGTAATCTTTTGGAGGAAGGTAATTGCCAGTGGCCTCGGCATGGGCATAGAGTAAATCACCTTCGATCTTTGGATCCGTAGCTCGGAGGGTAACTGTCTCTGATACATTGACCCCCGATTTCCAGCTTTCGGCCAGTTGATTTAAGTCGACTTTTTCCCTACCAAAAATAAAAATCTCACCAAAAGTACCTGAGGTAGAATTCAACAGGAATACTTCCGTCTCCCTTGGCAGTACACCAACCCATCCCTCCGGTATCACTCCGCTAAATCCGTACCGTGGGGTATAGATCGAGTCGCCGGAGTTGTAAATTTTCCCGGGTTGGATTCGGTTTTTAAGATTTTGGGCAGTGAGTCCCTGCGGAAGAAAGAGCATACCGAGGAAAAAAGCGAAGTAAACAAGTCGGTTCATGGGAAGCTGAATTAATTGGACCTTAAGATACTAGAAAGAATCTTTTGGAAAAATGAAGGACGGTTCCTGTCTCAGATCAATGCCTGCCCCGAAACGATGAATTGAAATTCAGATTAAGGCAAAAACTGGTTTTTGGTTTATTTCAAAAATCCCCCCAATCCCCTCTGGGATTCCCCGGCATAGATACCAGATTCCTGTTTTTTTTTATTCAGGAAATCAGGTTTCGGTGCAAAAAATAAATCAATGGCTGCCAGAAATAAGTAGCGATTTATAGAATACAAGCGGCAGGGTAAATTTTCATAAAAAGTCATGAAAAAATCACTAGTTGTATTGAGTCTCCTTTTGGGAGTTGTTGTATTTACCGGCTGTTCCAGTGATGCTGAAGATCAGCCATCTGTTCAGGAAGGGTACATTCGGTTCAAGTCTGATGGAGTATCAAGGGAATTTATTCCGGGACCTTTTGATAGGATGGGATTTAGTTTTGATGCAAATGGATCAATTTTCAATGCGGGTGTCCAGGTGCTCGGACCTGGCAGTACTGGCACGAGTAATTTTATCCAATTCACCATCAGAAACGAATCTCCCTTTGCTGAAGGGGTGGATTACGACATGCAGGACGCTATTTTATATCAAGGTGTACCTGTCACACGCATTCTTTTTACCTATTCTGATGAAGAAGGGCAACTATACAATGCTGTGCTTTTGGAGGAGAATTTCCCGTTGTTGGTAGTCAAGGATAATGCGATATTTCGCTTCACTTCGATTACAGATGAGTGGGTGGAAGGGACTTTTTCTGCCCTGCTCACTGGACCGGTGACCAACTTGAGTGTGGGAAATCAGGAGCGGAGACTGACAGAGGGTCAATTTCGCATGAAATTGCTGGACCAAACCCCCTGAAGTGTTGTTCAAAATTTCAGTGAAAGGCCAAGATTAAGGTATGCAACCCCGTAGCCAAGCTCCGCAAATGCACCAAGATTTTCTTCGAAATAGTATCTCGCTCCTGCAAAAAGTGTCAGTCCGGCGGTGTTCCCAAAATTACCTGTATTGCCCGTGTTGAACCCCGAATTATCGGAATAGCTGTAATTCAGTAGGTTATAGCTCGCCATCAATCCTCCATAAACATCCAGATGGTCAACATTGATACCAGTAAAGTGAAGTGCTCCTCTGATCCCAATAATGGTATAGTTCCACTTAGATGTCGCATCGATAGATCCGGCGGAAGTTTTGTATGTAAAGCTTTTATAGCCGACATAGCCACCCAGACCTATCACGCCTACATTTCCCGCCTGCGCTATTCCCTGCTCATACATCAGGCTGATACCGGGGACTTGAGTGCTGTAGTCAAAGCTTCCTAAAGAACTCCCGATTCCAATTCCTAAAGAGGCGACTTTTGTGCCTTTTTCAAAGGTCTGCGACCATGAAGAAGTCGCCGCCAATAGCATCACTGCGAACAATACAAACTTGAGTTTTTCCATGACAATGAGATTTTTGAGGGAAAGTTAATCCCGGATCAATTCGCTGTCACCTTTCAATTATTTTCTGCTGGAATCCGCTTATTTAATCTGCTGAATGGCTTTTTTCTGTAAAAATTCCCTATTTTTTTTCTCTAGTTTATTGAAGATGAGGACTCTTGTTTTTTTTGTTGGGTTTTTTCTTTCTGTTTTTCATGCTTGGGGCCAAAGTCAGATTGATTCACTTCGTCTTGAGCTTACCAAACCCGGTCTCCACGATACGGTACGGGTAGCTATTTACAATGACCTGTCCTTTTACTATGCAGGTATTGATCCAATGGTGGGTCTCAGGTATTCAGATTCGGCCTATGTGCTGAGCTCTAGGCTTGGTCTGACTGACAAAGCCATCACTTCCATCAATAACCGGGGTGTCAATTATTGGTATCAAGGCCAAGATTCCCTCGCACTGGAATCGTATCTTCAAGTGCTCCATGCCCATCAAAAATCAGGAAACCGCAAGGGTCAGGCCAGTGCAATGAATAATATCGCCCTGATCAAATACAACCAAGGAGACTATCGCGGGGCTTTAGAGAGTCATGAAGCTTCTACAGCGATCTTTCAGGATTTGGGACTCAGGAAAAATATTCTGAATAGTCAAATGAACACAGGGGTGGTTTTTCTGGCTTTGGCGGACTACCCTAAAGCCATGGAATATTTCCTCAAAGCTCTCCGCCAAACTGAAGATCAGGACGTCTGGGAGAGAGGAAATTTATATACCAACCTCGGTTTGGTCTATAAAAACCTAAACCAACTTACCGAGGCCGAATCCTATCATCGGAAGGCTACCGAACTCTACCGTCAGGAAGGTTTTAAGCAGATGGAAGCCAGTTCACTTGGTAATTTGGGTGCAGTACTGCAGCTCCGGGGAAAGATCGCAGAAGCCGAAAAGCTTTTTTCAGAGGCCTTGATCCTGAACAAGGAGATCGGAAATAAGCGCCGCGTGGCATCGGATTTTACAGCTTTGGGAAGTTTGTATTCGGAAAAGAAAAACGTAGCATTGGCAAGAAAGTACCTTGACAGTGCCGCAGTTTTTTACTCAGAAATCGGAGAAAAACTCGGCCTCTCCACGGTTTTGCTTCAACTGGCAAAGCTTGAAAAAAGTGATTTTTTTGCCAAAAATCTTCAAAAAGCGCTGGAGCTTGAGCAGCGAGCACTCAGTCTTGCCCAGGAATCCGAATCGCTCGAAGCCCAGCGGGCTGCTTGGAAGGCCTTGTCAGAAAGTCAGGAGGAAGCGCATGATTACCTGAACTCGCTTCGTTCCTTTCAGAACTTTCAGGTCTTTCAGGACAGTATTTTCAATGATGAAAATGAGAAAAAACAACTCAGCTTACAGATCGGCTATGAATTCGAAACCCAAGAGAAAGAGCTAAAGGAAGCCTTTGAATCCGAAAAGCAGCTGCTGGAATTGGAGAAAGAAAGTGAGCAGCTAAAAGCCAGTCTGTATTTATTGGGAATTGGAGCAGTTTTGCTTTTTGGGGGTGGGGGATTTTGGGCTTTTCGGCAGCAGGCTAGGAATAAACGTCAGAAGTTGGAGTCGGAACTAAGAGCCCAAATGGCCGAACTCGAGCTGAAAGCGCTCAAAGCACAGATGAACCCTCACTTTATCTTCAATGCCCTGAGTTCGATCAGTAATTTTTTACTGAAAAATCAGCCGGAGGAGGCCGACCGCTACCTCACACGTTTTTCCAGACTAATCCGGAGGATTTTGGAATATTCTGAGGTTAAGGAAATTTCACTCCGTGAGGAAATCAGTCTGATTCGGGATTACATTACGATCGAGTCGCTAAGATTGGGGAAGAAAATTGATTTTGAGGTGATTTTGGAAGAGGATGTGGATGATTCGCTTCTGATGATTCCACCACTTTTGCTACAGCCTTTGGTTGAAAACAGCATTTGGCACGGAATCGCCCCGAGCAAAGAAGAAGGCTTAATAACGCTCAAAGTGTTGAATCAGGATGAATCCTGCCTTTTGGTACTCCGTGATAATGGGACCGGCATGAAGGAATTTGTCCAGATTCCTGAAAAACACCACTCTATGGGAATGAACCTAGTGAAAAATAGGCTGGAAAACCTCAATTTTAAGAATGGCCAGAGCGCGCTATCTATTTTTTGGAAAAATCTCTCCCCAGGTTTTGAAGTCCAACTGACTATTGCTCAACCTAATTCAATGAAATTCTCATGATGCAATGCATAATCGTCGAAGACGAACCCCAAAGTGCCGAAAGACTGCTGACTTTACTTGAGCGCTATCATTCACATCAAGTATCTGTGGAAAAGTGGCTGAAAAGCCCTGCGGAAGTGGTGGACTATTTAAGCAAAAACACACCGGACTTGGTCTTCTTCGATGTGGAAATTAAGGATCAAACGGCTTTTGATTTGATGAGGAAATTGCCCAAAATTGAGTTTAAGGTGATTTTCACTACTGCACATCAGGAGTATGCCTTAAAGGCAATCAAAGTCTCTGCTTTGGACTATTTGCTCAAGCCGGTCGACCGGGACGAGCTAGCAGAGGCGATCCGAAAAATGGAAAAAAGCATCGCCAAACCTGACGCAGTGGAGCAGATGATGGAGTTGATCGCTGAGTTGAAGCAAGAAAAACTCCCGGTCAAAATCGGTTTACCTACACTTTTTGGGCTGGAATATGTGAGTCCCGAGGAAATTATCCGCTGCCAGGCAGATGTGAACTATACCCATATTTTTCTTCGGGATACGAGAAAGCTCACCGTGGCCAAGACACTGAAGGAATATGAATCGATCTTGAGTGCTCATGGATTTTTCCGGGTGCATAATTCTCACCTAATCAACCTTCGAGAGGTTAAATTTTACAACAAAGGAAAAGGAGGTTTTTTGGTGCTGAAAGATGGAACTGAGGTAGAAGTGGCATCTAGGAGGAAAGAGGAACTGCTCCGGAAATTTAACCCCAGATAATCTGATTTCCGTTTTTGTGGGCCCTTCATAAAATCCCTTCGGTTTATAAGGGATTTTTTGCTGCCTCTGGTTTTTCAAATTCTATGATATATTCTGACATATACTTTCCAAGATCTGAGTATTTGAAAAACAACCTAGCCTTCTTGCCCAATCTTAGACTTGTATTCTTTGCTGCTATATCTTCCGGTGAATTCAACGGCTGCAAAGATGGATACCAGAGGACATGACCGGGCTTCTTCAATAAAAGCTGCGGTGTGGACCAAGCCTGAGAATTATCACCATCTCCTAGGTCCTTGTGCGGATTGAATGAAATGTAAATTTCGTCCCCAAACCAAGATTGACCTTCTACTTTCCCCATCAGCATGACCCAGCTTTCTAGATGGGTATTCCAACTGACAGAAGGTCCCCAATGGAAACCGCCCGCGGGAGAAGATGCAGGGCCTCCACCAGATTCCATAGGTATTTGAAGTGATTTTACAGGTTTTCCTATTCCGTCCCAAGCGGCATTAAATCCATTGCCATCCCATCTCATTCCTTTGCCCTGTGGATCGTCTAAATCCGAAATTTTAATTCTTGCGATGCTGATACACTGCCCACTCCATTCTGTTTCGGGAGAGTAGGTGGCAGGATCGTATTCGCCTGGATAGCCATACTCCCCATAAAAAAGGTACAAGTATTCTCCCACTGCAACGGCAGAGGGATCGCCTACTCCTCCTGCGAATGTCTTGGAAGTATTGTGTGGCTTGAGGATCATCCGGTCTTGGTTGTCTTCGAGGAAGAGACCCTTGTTTTCCCAATTCCATCCACCGTCTGTAGATTTCATCACTCCGATTCGAGGAACCGCCGCTGGCGTGATTCGTTCGGTGAGGCCTAAAGGCCAGTCTTTGTCAATATATCCCTCTCCGGTCTCCTCGTTGAATGGAAGTGTTTCGGGATAGTTTTCATTGTGATAAATCGCATAAAGTGTCCGACCTGTAGGATCCCGTTGATCCTGATAAACGGTTTCAAACCAAACCGCCCCATGAAGTCCGGGTTGCCCGACAGCTGCGTTTTTAGGTAAAGTTGGTGCAATGTATTCTTCGGCTGGTGTGCTGAACACCTCATCAGCATTCGCGCCCGATGCAAATTTCAGGTCGTTGGCAAAACCCCACACGGGATCCTCGCCATATTTGCCCGGAAAAATACGAAGGGTATCTCCAACCCATACCTCTGCCATGTTGCAATCCACGAAATTGTTGAAATGAAAGGTATCTGTCTCAATTAATCGAAATTGTGGATTTTGGAGGTTTACCGGATCTTCGTTAGTGGCAAGGTCTGATTGCGGCGAACCACAGGAAATCCAACAAAAGGCTAATCCTGAAAGAAGAAAAATCGAAAATCGTGAGTGGGTCATTTGAGTAGGGATTATAGCCTACTAATTAAGTGAAAAAAGGCTTTTTGGCAAGCCTCCAGTGATTTGTTGAATTTTAAAAGTTTTCAGCCAATCCAAAGATTAAGCGGCATCTTTTTGATTAGGTCAACCAATAAATACTGAAAAATCGGACTTGGAATTTTGCAGAGACATTTTCCAAAAATGAAATCAAAGGACCTCGGTTTTTTTCAATAATTTCAGGTTTTGCAGCCAAACAATAACCCATATCCAAAATGAAATTGTTTTCATTTTTAAAGAAAAAAGCCAAATCATTTTCGGCTGAACAAGTCTATTTAAAACATGATAAAGAACAGAAAGTAATCGCCGAAAAGGCTATCAGCGCAATATTGATGACGCTTCCTTCCCATCGCCTTAGCGCTCAGCAAGAAAAGCAAATAGAGATTTATGCCACTGAAAAACTGGGATCCATACGTTTTGCACCTGGCTTAAAGGCTTATGCAGTCTATCAAGGAGAATTCAAAGAAGGCTGGATTCCTGACAATTATTTTCACCGGCATGTTTTGCCTCGGACGAATGGATTTCACAGTTCGATCAGTGACCTGCGTCATTTGGCCAAGAGGATCCTAAAGGCTGAAGAGATGCCTGATTTGGGCTATTTTGTGCGTGGGTGCTGGATTTCTGCTGATGGACTACAAATGACCAAACCAGAAGCGAAAAGCTATTTTTTCTCCCGATCAGCTGAAATTATTATAAAAACCAATTCGTCTATGCGTGGGCAGGGTTTTTATCGCTTGGCAGAAAAGGACTTTGCAGTCTTGGATGAGGGAAAATTGTGTGATTTCGTTGTCCAGTTTCCAATTGAGCAGCATGAATGGTATGCTCGGTTTTCCTCAGATAGCGTGGCCACCCTTCGAATCACGACGGTAAAACCCTGGGGGAAGCCAGCGAAGAAGCAGGCCGCTTTTATGCGGTTTGGCAGAGATGGGGTAGATCGGGTCACTTCTACCTCGAGGTTAGTGATAGGCGTAAGCTCAGCTGGTGTCTTGGGTCAGTTTTCCTTAGATTCTGATTGGAACATACTAGACCATCATCCCGATTCAAAGATCGAATGGAAAGGACAGGTAATCCCCGACTTTAGTAAAATGGTCAAAAGATGCGAGGAATTGCACGATTTGGAAGGGACCATGGGAATTATTGGTTGGGATTTGGTTATGGATCGATTTGGCAAAATCCAGTTGATGGAGTGGAATACGGGTTATCCGGGAGTGGTGCATTCCGAAATGACCACCGGTCCAAATTTTCTGGAGACGGACTGGTCTGAGCTTTGGAAGAAATCAAGGAAATAGTCTGACTTGAAGGAGGAATACTTTTTTCTCACCTGATTTCGATTTTTTGATAATTGGCCAAATAAAAACTCGCTTTTAGCTTAAGTTCGATCTAGGTTTCATTCACCAAAGTATCTGTGGCTATGTCAAATCGATCCCATTTCTTTCTCTACCTCTTTTTGGTTTTATTAATTTTCACTTCCTGTGCTAATCAAAAAGAGGAGATTTCCAGTCGGCCAAACATCATCTTCATCATGTCGGATGATCATGCCTATCAAGCCATTTCGGCCTACAGCAATCACCTGATCGAAACGCCCAACATCGACCGAATCGCCCAAATGGGGATGCTTTTCACCAATGCTACCGTCACCAATTCCATTTGCGCGCCAAGTCGGGCGACGATTCTGACAGGGAAGCATTCGCATATCAATGGCAAGATTGATAATGATTTTCCATTCGATACAACCAACGTTACTTTTCCGCAACTCTTCCAGAATGCGGGGTACCAGACGGCGATGTTTGGCAAGCTTCACTTTGGCAACAATCCAAAAGGCTTCGACCAATTCAAGATTCTTCCTGGTCAGGGAGCCTATTACAATCCGGATTTTATCACCAAAAATGAAGGAACAATCAAAGTCCAGGGCTATGTCACCGATATCGTTACAGACATGACTTTGGACTGGCTTCAGAATGAGCGAAAGGCTGATCAACCCTTTATGTTGATGTATTTGCATAAAGCTCCGCATCGGGAATGGCTTCCAGCAGAACGGCATTTAGCCGAATACACCCAGCGTACTTTTCCTGAACCTGCGACCTTGTTTGATGATTACTCAGGAAGGGGAAGAGCTGCAAAAGAAGCCGAGATGAATCTGCTCAAGCATATGAATTGGGCTGGTGATTCCAAGATCTATCCTGAGGTAATGGATGAGTTGGGTATTCCCGATGCTTCTGGCTGGGACAAGGGAGCTTTCCAGCGGGAAGTTGGTAGATTGGACTCCGCTCAGCGTGCGACCTGGAATAAATACTATCTACCTGTAAATGATGCATTCAAGAAAGCCTTTCCAAGCATGAGCGAAAAGGAAAAAATGCAGTGGCGATATCAGCGCTACATGCAGGATTACCTCGGGACCATTGCTTCGGTGGATGAAAACGTCGGTCGGGTGTTGGATTATTTGGAGGAAAATGGACTGATGAAGAATACCATCATTGTTTATACCTCAGATCAGGGATTTTACTTGGGCGAGCATGGCTGGTTTGACAAGCGATTTGTGTATGATGAAAGCTTCAAGACACCGCTGTTGGTGGCTTGGCCGGGAAAAGTAAAAGCTGGAAGTAAAATGGATGAAATGGTGCAAAATCTGGACTTTGCGCAGACCTTTTTGGATGCTGCAGGAATTCCGGCTCCGTCCGATATGCAAGGAGAAAGTTTGATTCCGTTATTGACCGGTGATACCGAAAAATGGACTCGTGACGCGGTTTACTATCACTATTATGAGTATCCGTCAGTTCACATGGTCAAGCGACACTATGCCATTGTGACCAAGGAATATAAGCTGACACATTACTATTTCGATACAGACGAATGGGAATTGATCGATCGGATTAATGACCCTAAGGAACTCAAAAATGTCTACGATGATCCCGCTTACGCCGAGATCAAGGCAGAATTGCATCAAAAACTGGAAGGCTTGCGGGAAAAATACGGGGACAGCAAGGAAATCTCCCAAAGCTATCTGGATCGGTATCTGGATCGATTGGAACAAACCGGACAGTTTGGTGCTGCGAACAAGGAAGTGACGAGAAAGATTCTGGAGGAAAGGAAAAAGTGATGGTCTCCAATGAATTTTACCCTATCCAGAAAAACATGAGGAATCACAATATACTTTTTCTTTTGATATTTTGTATTTTGATCATCTCTTGTAGCCAGGAGAAAAATACTGCCAATGAGCGCCCAAACATCATTTTTATCATGTCCGATGATCATGCCTATCAGGCGATTTCGGCTTATGATACTACCTTGATCGAGACGCCAAATATCGATCGGATTGCCAAAATGGGGATGCTCTTCACCCAAGCTTCTGTCACCAATTCCATCTGTGCCCCGAGCCGAGCGACGATTCTGACAGGAAAGCATTCGCACCTGAACGGGAAAATTGACAATCACTTTCCCTTTGATACAACCAACGTGACTTTTCCTCAACTCTTACAGCAGGCGGGATATCAAACGGCCATGTTTGGCAAACTCCACTTTGGCAACAATCCCAAAGGATTTGACCAGTTTAAGATTCTTCCTGGTCAGGGCTCCTATTACAATCCAGACTTTATCACCAAAAACGAAGGAAATATCCAAGTCGAGGGGTACGTGACCGATATCGTCACTGACATGACTTTGGATTGGCTGGAAAAGGAACGTAAACCCCATCAGCCTTTTATGCTGATGTACTTGCATAAATCGCCCCATCGACCTTGGTTGATGGCTGAGCGCCATATGGCTGAATTTACGCAGCGTAGTTTTCCTGAACCTGCGACCTTATTTGATGATTACTCAGGACGGACTTCTGCCGCTGGCGAGGCGGAAATGAATATTTTGACTCACATGGGTTGGTCAGGAGACAATAAACTTAATCCAGAAGTACTCAAGCAGTTGGGAATTGCCGATGTGGGAGGATATGACACCAGCCGCTTCATCAATCAGATGAAGCGATTTACTCCGGCTCAGGCTGAAAACTTCAAGAAGTACTACGATCCCATCAATGAGGAATTTGTCAAAGCCTATCCTACCATGTCCAAGGAAGACCAAATGCGCTGGAAATACCAACGCTACATGCAGGACTATCTGGGTACAATCAAGGCAGTGGACGAGAATATTGGTCGTCTTTTGGATTATCTTGAAGCCAATGACCTGATGGAAAATACCATCATCGTCTATACCTCTGATCAGGGTTTTTACCTCGGGGAGCACGGCTGGTATGACAAGCGATTTGTCTATGATGAATCCTTCAAAACCCCACTTCTAATTGCTTGGCCTGAAAAAGTAAAAGCTGGAACACGCTCGGACGCACTGGTCCAGAATCTGGATTTTGCTCAAACTTTCCTTGAAGCAGCCGGGGTTCCTTCCCCAGCCGACATGCAGGGCGAAAGTTTGTTACCTTTACTTTTCGGAAATACCGAAAAATGGACCCGTGATGCAGTTTATTACCATTATTATGAATATCCGGCAGAGCACATGGTCAATCGTCACTATGCCATTGTGACCAAAGAGTACAAGCTCATCCACTATTATTTTGTGGAGGATCAATGGGAATTGATTGATCGGGTCAGGGATCCTCAAGAATTGAAAAATGTCTATAACGACCCCGCTTATGCTGAGATTCGGGAGGATTTACACAGACGACTTGATGAGCTTCGGATCAAATACAAGGACAATACAACACTGAGCCAAGGCTATATCGATCAGCTATTGGAGGATGCAGAAGCAGGAAAAGTTTGGGGAGTTGATAAGCAGCGTGCTGCAGAAATCAAAGCTCGGAGATCGGTAATCAACGATGAAAAGTAAGGAGCCAATACACCATGGTCAACATCACGCATAAGAGTAATACACTTCGAAAAGCCATCGCACAGGCAATAGTCAAAGTCAGTTTGCCTGAGACAATTCTCGCTATCCAAAACAGGACTGTACCCAAAGGCGACGTACTCGAGTGTGCCCGTGTGGCAGGGCTTTTCGCTGCAAAACGTACTGCAGATATGATCCCGGATTGCCATCCGCTTCCGGTGGAGTACACAGCGATCTCCTATGAGGTAGGAGAGATGGAAATTACCGTTTTTGTAGAAATCCATACCATTTACAAGACAGGTGTAGAAGTAGAGGCGATGCACTCTGCATCCGTAGTCGCGCTCACAATGTATGATATGCTCAAACCGATCGATAAAGGTGTGACCATCGAGCAGATTAAGTTGGTGGAAAAAAAGGGTGGCAAATCGGATCGCAGCCCTGCAGTAAGTCGGATTTTAAACGCAGCGATCATCGTCTGCTCAGATTCCATTTCCGCAGGGAAAGGTGAAGACCGATCAGGTGCGATCATTTGGGAGAAATTGGAAATGCATGGTGTCCAAGTAGTGGAGAAAAAAATCATTCCGGATGACAAATCAGAAATTCAGCAAGTAGCTAGGCATTTTACTGCAAAGGGCGTCGACTTGCTGATTTTTACCGGAGGTACAGGCCTTTCCCCGAGAGACAGTACACCTGAAGCGTTGGAAGAAATCCTGGACAGAAGGATTCCGGGTATCGAAGAAGCTATCCGGAGCTACGGACAGCAGCGAACCCCATTTGCCATGCTTTCCAGATCTCTTGCCGGTCAAATCGGAAACTCCGTGATCCTTGCCCTTCCGGGTTCATCCAGTGGAGCGGGGGAGTCTATTGACGCCGTTTTTCCGGCATTGCTACATGTCTTTAAAGTCATGGATGGATCCAGACACGAGTAATTCTGGTTCGGTTGACTTTTAAACAGCGGTTCGATATTCAATTTGAACCGGCTTTTTTATGGAAATTGAGCTGCTTACCCGAGACTAAATCAGGTACGACTGCAATTCTGCTGTGAATGGCTTTTCAGAGGCTTCTTCGATCATTGTGCGGATATTCAGTCATTTTTCACCTGAAAAAGTTGATTTTGAGTTAAAACGTCAGGAATGTATTCGCCCGATTCCTGTAATATTGAAAAAAATACGCCCAATGCCCGTAAGACCCAACCTACTTTCTATTCTTTTGAACTGGATTGTTGTTCTTCTATTTATCACTGCCTGTTCCGATCCTGTCGAAAAGCCTATTCCAATGGGCGACGATGGGCAGGTATTTGCGGTTGATACAGAGGAAAGCGAATTGCCCTATTTGGTCATTGATACTCAAGGAAGGGAGATACCTTATGAGCCTGGAACGTCCGCTCGCATGAAGATCTATCAGCAAAAGAAGCTGATTCAGGAGGAGACTATTGATTTGGAATATCGGGGCAAGACCTCCTTCCGGCTTTCGGATAAGAAAGGCTTTAACTTCGAGACAGTGGACGAAGTAGGGGAAGGAGTGGATGTGGCTTTTTTTGGTATGCCTGCTGAAGAAGACTGGCGACTCATAGGCCATGTTGTCAATCTGAATGAAAAATACCTTTGGGATCAAAGTCTGATCTACAATCATGTGGGCTATGAGTTTTCAAGGAAAATAGGCAAATATGCCAGCAGAGGGCAATTGGTAGAAGTGGAAGTCAATGGGGAATACATGGGCGTTTATTATTTCTGCGAAAAAATCAAACGCGACTCCAAGCGAATAGACATCAAATCGCTCAATGCAAGTTCCACCAATCTCAGTGGAGGCTATATTCTGAAAATCGACAAGTCCGATGCTGGCCCTGAGCATGATGGCAAGCCTTTGTCTTATTTTTTGAATAATTGGGACGACGACGCCCGCTACACTGCATTCAATAGTTTCAGAAGTGAATTTGATATATTTCAACAAGCCCTGACAATTCCTGCCTACCAGGCTCCGTATCATTCCCAACAGTATTTGGAGACCTATTTTAACTATGAATATCCGAAGGCTGAGGACATCACCGCTGACCAAAAAGAATACATTGCGTCCTATATGAAGGAGTTTGAGACGGCTTTGATTTCAGACGATTTTGAGACTGCTGAGCGCACGTACACGGCATTTATTGACCAGAACTCATTTGTAGATTATTTCCTGATCTCCGAGCTCTGCCGCAATGTAGACGCGTATCGGATCAGTACATTTTTGCAGAAAGATCGCGATGGAAAACTTGCTATGGGACCAATTTGGGATATGAATATCGGATTTGATGAAGGAGGGCGGATACCTATGAATGACTGGGTAGTCAATTACAACGACTATGTTAGCAATGACCCTTGGATGGTGCCTTTCTGGTGGGATAGGTTGCTGGCGGATCCCCAGTTTAGACAAGCAGTAAAGACACGATGGCAGGCGCTTCGCCAGAGCGAATTGAGTCCTTCAGCTTTGCAAAAAGTAGTGGATGATGCGGTCACTTACCTTCAGGAGAATGGAGCCATCCAGCGAAACTATGCCAAATGGGATCAGGGGATTGGCGTGAACTATGAACAGTCCATCCTAAACCTCAAGCAGTTTCTGACAGAACGATCCACTTGGATGGACGCGGCGATCTCGTCTTTTTGAAGATAAATCAGCATTGCTAGGATTTCCATTTTTCTCACAAACTTTTTAACTGGTTGTGGCAACTCTGGATACGTCTTTCATGTAGCCTTATGCTTCTTGAAATTTAAGCAGACAAGTGCTTTGCTTCTGGTTTATTTTTCCAAAAAATGGGCCTTGGTCTGTTCCTTGTAAGTTCTGGAAATGGGGATGGTCTGCTTTCCGTTCATCTCAAGTTCCTGTCCTTTGTAAATTGCAAAATTAGGATTGATCAGAAATGACCGATGAACGCGAATAAATTGAGGGAGGCGTTGAGTCCATTCACTTATTTTTACCCCGTTTTTCAAAGATTGCCCATTGACCAATTGAATGGTGGTGTGTTCGCCCAGACTTTCGATGAAGAGGATTTCATTTTGTTTCAAGGAAATCAGTTTTCTATTGCTATAAAAGGAAATGGATTCGGAATGGCTTGGGATAGTGCTATTTTTTCGAAAAAGGAAAAAATAAAGTCCTGAAAAAAATCCCATGATTACCCATAGCAGAATGGGGTTGATGATAGACTTTTCAAAATAATTTGAGTTGAAGCCCAGAAAATACCAATACACAAATGTGATGGCCAAATAGGCCAGATGAAGCGAGGTAATGCCCACGAGCAATAGTCGATTGTAGCGTCTCCAATGGGTGAATTGCAAAGCCCAAGAAATACCTTTTTGAAGAAGCAGGGTAGGAAGGAGTAAAAGGCATCCCGCGAGCCAGCTCCCTGAAGAATTGGAGAAAGCATCCCGGACAATCAGGGACATCAGGAAAGCGGTTGCCAGCCAGAAGGCAATTTCAAGTCGGTTGGATTTGGATATGGTCAAAAATAGTAAAATTGAGCTCAGAAGGGGTTTTTGCCTTTTCCCGAAGTTCATTAATTCTGTTTTTGACTGGTCTAGGAGGGTTTATTGCCTACCTTGGAGGCGTTGTTTTGGGCTTATTTTGAGCTGTACCAAAACCAAAAAAATATGATCGATTTATTCAATGCAGGAGGACACATCATCATGAGCATCCTGACCCTTTTGTTGCTGGCAGTCTTGGTTACGGCCTTTAAGTTTCAGGAGTGGACCAAAGAAATGGGGCTATTGGCCTTGTCTGTCGGAATCCTTGGGCAGGTAGTGGGATTATAGGGGATGTTTGAAGGGATTGAGTCGTTTGGAGGAAAAATCAACCAAGCCATGATTGCGGGAGGATTGAAGTACAGTACGATTTCTACGATTTATGGAGTACTGATTTACATCGTTTCCTTCGCGATCAGACTGGTCAATAAAACGAGGTTTATGGAATCCTGAAAAAGCAAAAGCCTTCAGGGCAGACGCTGAAGGCTTTTATTCCTTACCGAATAGATCTTGGATTTTTGTATCTCTTTCTAAAATAATCAGAAGCCAAAGTGTAGCATGGCAAAAAGTAGTATACCTCAGTACAAAATGGAATTATATCCCAAAGCCTGAAGCTGTAAAATCCGGATGGTATAAGTTTCCACAATCTCCAATCCAGAAAACAGCTGTTCCTTAGTAATTCCCTGCCGTTTCATTGCAACACTGCAAATACTTACACGGATTTTACCTTTATATTTTTCAAACTGCTTTTCAAGATCCGATCCCTTGACCATCGTTTTTACGACAGGTCCCTTGACCACAATTTCAAAATTCTCGAACTGAACGCCATTATGAGCGAAGGTATCAAACAAGGACAATGCACTCATCAGGCCATCTTCGTCTTTTACTCCAAAGGCGTAGTTGGGGGTTTTGTTAAGGTCAGCCACGGTTTCTTTTTCTAGAATAGTCTGAGCACTGATTTCTGAAGATAGAAACACGAGAGCGAAAGCAAATAAACAGTTAAGAATTAGTTTCATGTGGGTGACAATTATCGGGATCGGTCTATGGAAGGAATGGGTTAAAAGTAAGGAATTTGTATAAAAGTCGAGAGGGCTGTGGAAAAGCTTGAAAAAAGGAAATAAAAAGCCTCAAATCATCAGATTTTGAGGCTTTTGAAGCTCCTCCCGTACGTACGGGACTCTAACCAATTGAGCTAAGGAACCGGAGGGAATAAATTGAGGATCAACTAGCTTCTCAATTAGTTTCCTCGACTTTTGCTTTTTAATAAAGGATTCGATTTTTAAAGCATCGCCTCGACCACCAGATATTTCAAAAATAGCCTTGATCTCCCAAGGTTTTCCTGAGGTGGTTGAATTATGGAATTTACCAAAATTATGTTCAGTTAACCTGCGAAAAGGGTCTTCTGATTGCCCGACGTAGTATTTGTCAGTTGAACTTGAGTGGAGGATGTAGCTAAAAAACGGCATAGATGAAAATAAAAAAAGCCTTGCATCTCTGCAAGGCTTTTGCTCCCCCTCTAGGGCTTGAACCTAGGACCCCATGATTAACAGTCATGTGCTCTAACCAACTGAGCTAAGGAGGAATATCTCTTATTTCAATCTCTCTGACTCTATGATTAATCCCGTACTTACGGGACTCTAACCAATTGAGCTATGGAGGAATTTTGTAGTGTTAACGATGTCCCTTTTGGAAATCGTGTTGCAAATGTAGGTGCATCACCTTTTTATTCCAAATCCCTTTTTGAAAAAATCTTAGATTCTGGCTCTTTTGCCTTACTTCTATTTCTTTTTCAGGGACTTATTTTTTGAGAATATCTTTTCTCTTTAGAGGACTACTGATTTTTTGCACTGAATTTCCTTGTCAGGTTTTTGATATACCTGATTTTTCGAAATCGAAGTGCTGACCAGTCTTCGTCAATTGCAATTTGCCGGACACCTTCATAATCCATATCACCGACGATCTTCCAACCTGAATCACGGTTGATCTGAGCTTTGTATTTTTTGGATGTGCCTTTGGGATAAGCAAACCAAATGATTTCATCGTCTGGTGATAGCCTGTGCATTTCGTGGAAGTAGGTTTTTATGTCAGCTTCTGTTTGCACAAAGGAAAGCATGAAGTTTGCTTTTTCCTCTGAGTGTGCCATTAGTCCGTCTTTTTCCCAAGATTCAAACAATTTATTCAGATCACTTGGCTCGTTCCAAATCCGAATTTTCATTCCTTCCTTGAAGTTCATTTTCTTTAAGATCGCGTCCATAACCAATCTGGATTTAGAGTTATGAATTAAAATTAACAGGAAGTTTTCAGAGTAGGTCCGTCAATTCCCGTATTTTTGAGCATCCTATTTTACCATGTTTAGATTTCTTCCTCTACTACTTTTCCTTTCATTTTCTGGATTTGCACAGCAAAAATTTGATTCTGTCTATCTGGCTGGAATTCCGATTCGTACGATCGATAATCCCGTTTTGGAGGAAATGAGCGGCTTGGCTTTTTCCAAAAATCATCCGGATAAATTCTATACCCACACCGACAGTGGAGGGGAA
Source organism: Algoriphagus litoralis (assembly GCF_003259255.1). GTDB lineage: Bacteria > Bacteroidota > Bacteroidia > Cytophagales > Cyclobacteriaceae > Algoriphagus > Algoriphagus litoralis. Next base: position 381,110 of record NZ_QGOL01000007.1, on the reverse strand, counting down.
GCTGCCGTGTATGTCTTGGATTCGATGGGGAGGGAGATCGGCAAAATTGTATTGGAAGAGATAGAAAACAGGGATTGGGAAGATATTGCCGTGGGACCTGGCCCCAAAGGAAAATCCTATGTGTATATCGCAGAAATAGGGGATAATGCCGGCGTTCATAAGTCGGTGAAAATCCTTCGATTTCCAGAACCAGAACGGTTTAGTGAAAGGGGTGCTCTAAAGCCAGAGGTTTTGGAATTTGAGTATCCCGAGGGACCTATGGATGCCGAAAGCCTCTTTGTAGACCCCCTATCCGGTGATCTGTTTGTAGTTTCAAAGCGGGATAGTCAAAACACCCTCTTTCGATTGAATTCGGATGATTTTGGTAAAAAAGATGTAGAGGCCAAAGAACAGGTCAAGCTACCGTTTACCAGTGCTACAGCCGCAGATATCAGTCAAGATGGGACGAGGATTTTGATCAAAAATTATTTCAAGGTTTACTATTGGGAGAGGACTAAAGGTGAATCCGTGCTGCAGGCACTTGCCAGAGCTCCTAAGGAACTTCCCTACGTACCGGAGCCACAGGGTGAGGCGATAGGGTTTCAGTCGGATGGCAGGGCATACTACACCATCAGTGAAAAGCGATTTAACATCTTCCCGGTTCTTTATCGATATTCTTTAAATAAATAACCCATGCAGACTAGTTCTACCATTTTGATGGTTCGTCCGGCCAACTTTGGCTTCAATCCAGAGACGGCCGAGAATAATTTCTATCAAAAACAGGATTCGAGGAGTCAAGAGGAGGTAAAAGCTTTGGCCAAATCTGAATTCGATGGGTTTGTGGGAATGTTGCGGGATCAGGGGGTGAATGTCATCGTGGTCGAGGACACAACCCGACCTGTAAAAACAGACGCTGTCTTCCCAAACAACTGGTTTAGTACCCATCCGGATGGAAAGTTGATCCTATACCCGATGTACTCACCTATTCGCCGGCAAGAGCGTAGAAAAGATATTATCGAGAACTTGATGCAGCTGGGTTTTCAAGTGAATGAGATCGTTGACCTGAGTTTTTTTGAGGAAAGTGAGCAATATATGGAAGGTACCGGAAGCATGGTCATTGACCATCAGGCCAAAGTGATCTATGCATGCTATTCTGAGCGGACCCATCAGGTTCCCTTGGATTATGTCGCTAAGATTTTGGGGTATTCTGTTTTGGGTTTTGATGCCGTGCAGGAGATTGAGGGCAAGCTCAGTCCGATCTACCATACCAATGTGATGATGCACATCGGCACTGATTTGGCTGTGGTTTGTCTCGATAGTATTCCCAGATTAGCAGAGCGAAGGAAGGTACAGGAATCACTGACTAAGTCAGGCAAAAAGTTGATTCCCATCACAGCGAAGCAGAAATTCAACTTTGCCGGAAATATGCTGGAGGTAGGAAATGATGGGGGTGAAAAGTTTACGGTAATGTCACAGACGGCTCTGGATTCACTCAATGTGGGTCAGATCCAGCAAATCGAAAAGTACACTACAATCATTAGTCCGGCAATACCCACCATCGAAAAGCTTGGAGGAGGTAGTGCCCGTTGCATGATGGCTGAGATTTTTTTACCAAAGGGCTGATAAAAAATCACTTGATCCGCTTCATTCCCTCCGGTATGGGGTATACTTTGATCTTGTCCTCTGATCGGAGAGTCATAATTTCCTGACCAATTTGGATGGATTCAATGTCAGAGGTTGGCAGCTTTCCTAGGTCGAATATGGCTTTTGTCGCCAATGAATACATTTTTAGACGCTCACCCTCAATCCAAAACAACTGTTCTTTGTAAAAGCACATGCGCTGCTCGATTTGGATGGAAACTTTCTGAAGAAAATTCCCCTGATTGTCAAAAATGTAGATTCCCGACTCGGGGACGTTCATGAAAAGCCGGTTCTTAAATTCCCGGATCTCAGTCACGCGGAGTTCTTCCGAATCCAGAATCAGATTCAATGGCTGAGACTGAAGAATGATGTTTCGCAGATAGTCTAGGCTTTTCAGGGACAAGTCAGACTCATCCCATACCCAAACGATGTTGTTGTTTCCCAATGTGGCTGCTTTGGGAAGGGTGATGTTATTGAGCAGGAAGCTGTTTTCAGCGATTGGGTTTAGGAATCGGTCCATGACGCGATATTCTTGGAGATCTGCTGAAAAAGTGAAAATATTCACGGTCCAAGAGGCTTCCAGTTGCTGGATTCGAGCTTGTCGAGGGGGAGAAAAGAGATTCAGTTGCTTTCCGGATTTATCAAAAAGCAGCACATCCCCACTTCCGGTGCTGGCAAAGATTTGATCCCGAGTATCCAAAGAAACCAAGTCCAGATTGTCAATCGAGATCTCCGAAATGGGATTTTCGAACAGAAGGACTTCCTGCGAAAAAAGTGATCTGCTAAGCAAATGAAAGATTAGAAAGAATAAGGTCTTCATTTTTCGAATGTCAAGAGTTTGCCTCCATGGGAATCAAATTCAAGATAAGTATTTTGGGAGACCCATTCGCCCAGATTAAAATAGGTTGATTTTTCCCCCACAGGAAGTTCCAAGGGCAAGTGTCGATGTCCGAAAATATAGAAATCGTGAGGAACTTTAGTGTTTATTTCTTTGCAGTATTGCCACAGCCATTCCTCTTCGTTGAGAAAGTGATTCTCATTTTTTTCCACATTGGTGATTCTGCTATGGCTTGACCAGGCTTTGGCAAGTTTAATTCCCAAATCGGGATGAAACCAGCGAAAAAGCCATTGGGCAACAGGATTGGTAAAGACTTTCTTAAGGATTTTGTAGGAATTATCACCGGGCCCGAGTCCGTCACCATGGCCGACTAAGATTTTTTTTCCTTCTACCGAAAGTTCAATGGGGTGATGATATACGGGGATTCCGAGCTCTTGGGTGAAGTAGTCTTTCATCCAGAGATCATGATTGCCTGTAAAAAAAAGTATCGGGATGCCTCGATCTCGTAGTTGAGATATTTTGGAAACAAAAGGGATGAATCCTTTGGGAATCACCTGTCGATATTCAAACCAAAAATCAAATATATCCCCTACCAAAAAAATTGCAGCAGCATCGTCTGCAATCGAATCCAGCCATCGAATGATCCGTTTTTCTCTGATTTTGCTTTGCTGGGCATCGGGAGCCCCTAGGTGAAAATCAGAGGCGAAATAGAGTTTTTTTTGGTTCAGTGGGAAATCAAGGGGGGCAGCTTGCATATGCTAAGATACTGTCAGGGAACAAAAATAAAAAAGCCCCAATCTGTATGGGGCTTTTGTAATTATTTTTCTTCCTTCACCTCAGGCACTTCTGCCTGATCAGCATCAGGATCCACAGGAGCAATATCATCTTTTACGACGTCCTGATCTACTACGACTTTATCTTTTTTGTTTGTAAAAGCTTGATAGGTAGTCTCTTTGTCAAAAGGACGCTTTCCGATCAGTTTTTCCAGATCCGCTTGGAAGAGTATTTCTTTTTCAAGAAGCTCTTTTGCTAAAATTTCCAGATGATCTCTGTGTTCTTTCAGCAAATCGATCGTTCGGGTGTATGCAAATTGAATCAACTTACTTACCTCCTGATCGATCATTTCAGCAGTGGCTTCAGAGTACGGCTTGGTCATTTTGTAACCATCGGCTTTACTGTCGTAGAAGGAAATGTTTCCCAGTTTCTCATTCATTCCGTAGACGGATACGATGGAATAGGCCATTTTGGTAATTCGCTCCAAATCGCTGAGTGCACCTGTGGAGATTTTTCCAAAAATGATTTCCTCAGCAGCACGTCCACCCAGTGTCATGCACATCTCGTCGATAAGCTGCTCTGTTTGGTAGAGGAACTGTTCTTTAGGCAAGTATTGCGCATATCCCAAGGCAGCGACTCCACGAGGTACAATGCTGACCTTTACCAATGGATCAGCATGCTCCAAGAACCAACCTGCCACAGCATGGCCAGCTTCATGGTAGGCAACTATTTTCTTTTCCTCTGGGGAAATTATTTTGGTTTTCTTTTCCAGTCCGCCTATCACCCGATCCACTGCGTCCTGGAAGTCCTGCATGTCTACTGCTGATTTGTTTCTTCTGGCAGCGATCAAAGCGGCTTCGTTACACACGTTAGCGATTTCAGCTCCTGCAAAACCCGGAGTCTGCGCAGCAAGTTTCTTAGGATCGATATCATCGGCGATTTTGATCGGCTTGAGATGCACTTTGAAGATGGCCTCACGTCCGTTGATATCTGGCTTATCAATGGAGATTTGCCGATCAAAGCGTCCAGCCCTAAGGAGAGCACTATCTAGTACGTCAGGTCTGTTGGTAGCAGCAAGTACGATTACTCCGGAGTCAGTTCCGAACCCGTCCATTTCCACCAATAGTGAGTTCAGGGTATTTTCACGTTCATCATTTGAACCCGGCATTTGACCTTTGCCTCTGGATCTACCGATTGCGTCGATCTCATCAATGAAGATGATACATGGTGCTTTTTCTTTGGCTTGCTTAAACAAATCACGCACACGTGCAGCACCTACACCGACAAACATTTCGACGAAGTCTGAACCTGAAAGTGTAAAGAAGGGAACACCTGCTTCACCCGCTACTGCTTTTGCAAGCAAAGTTTTACCAGTACCTGGAGGGCCTACTAAGAGTGCTCCTTTAGGTATTTTTCCACCAAGTTTGGTGAATTTTCCAGGGTTTTTAAGGAATTCTACGATCTCCTGAATTTCCTCCTTTGCTTCATCCAGACCAGCTACGTTATCAAACGTGATCTTTACCTTATTTTCAGCGTCAAAAAGCTGTGCTTTCGATTTACCTACATTGAAGATCTGACCTCCAGGTCCAGATGGACCTGCCATCCTTCGCATCATAAACCAAAAGAAGACAAACAACAGGATCAGAAATCCAAAGCTTCCAAAATAACTGCTCCAGTTTTCTTCATTAGTGACTGAAGCACCTATTCGATCTTCTTCTGGAACTTTTTCCTCCAAAGCCTGAAAGTCTGTCTGAAACTTATCCGAGGTCGTTACCTGCAAGGCATAATGCGGACCAGTCGGATTAAAGAAAGAAGAATTGGCCTCAAGTTCTGACTTGTATTTTGCATTTTGAAGGGCCGAAGGCTTTAGGGTCACATCCACACGGTTCATATTGCGGACGATGACGACCTTGGAGATGTCTCCGGCTAGGTACATGTCTTCAAATCGCTTTTGGGTAATGTCTATCACCGCTCCACGCTGTTGAATCCATGTCAATCCCAGTAGCACCAAAACAGCCGCAATAATCAACCAGAGCTGAAAATTCGGTTTTTGAGGTGACTTAGGAATTATATTTTTATTCTTATTTTTTTCGCTCATCGCTTTAGGGGTAATTCTTTAAACTTATGCTAAAACGGATTAACCTTTTGAAAGTTTATCCTGTTTTTTAATTGATCCGTGTTGTTTTGGCATCACCCCAGAGTTCTTCCAAACCGTAGTAATGACGTTTTTCTTTTAGGAATATGTGGACGACTACGTCAAAGTAATCCATTAATACCCATTCTCCGTTTGCTTTACCTTCCAGTCTTTTCGCAGGTTTTTCATTTGCCTTTAGAATTTCCTCTTCGATTGACTCAGATATAGCTTCAAGCTGCGTGTTGGAATTTCCCGAACAAATCACAAAAAAGTCGGCTACTGAATTTTTAATCTTTCTAAGGTCCATCACCAAAATATCAGAGGCTTTTTTTTCCTCCATCCCTTTGACGATAACTTTGCTCAGCGCTTCTGCTGTCATATATTAAATTTAATTTTACGGTGCGATCTTGAATCACTTACAAGCCCAACCGAAAAATAATGTATAAAATTCTTGCCAACACGATTTTTTTGGGGAAAGATGTTCTTTTCCTGCCAGAGTGTCACTCTACTAATGACAAAGCGCTTGAACTAATCCGAACCGGACAGGCCAAAGAAGGTTCGATAATCATATGCGGGCATCAAACTCGGGGGAAGGGGCAGCGCGGCAACAGTTGGGAAACACAAGCCAATCAAAACCTTACCTTCTCATTGGTTTTGTCACCTGGATTTTTGGACATCTCCGAGCAGTTTTACTTGAACATGATGGTGTCTAATGGGATCAGAAAGTTGTTTCAGGAATATCTTCCCGACATCAAAGTTAAATGGCCAAACGATCTGGTGGTACCCGGTCATGGAAAAGTCGGTGGGGTCTTGATTGAAAATATCCTGAGCTCGAATGGCTGGGACTATGCCGTGGTTGGAATCGGATTGAATATCAACCAGACTCAGTTTGAAACTCAAAAAGCGACTTCTTTAGCATCGATCACTGGGGGTCAATTCAGTTTGGAAGAGATTTTTAGACTTTTAGTAGCCCATATTGAGCAGGGATATATTTCGTTAAAAAAAGGAAGAACTCAAGCAATCCTGGAGGAATACATTAGTCATCTATTTCTAAGGGATCAATGGGCAATATTTACTGAGAATTCCTGCGAATTCGAGGGTAAAATTCAAGGGGTATCCAAAGCAGGGAAACTCCAAATGATCCTCAGAGATGGTTCAGCACGATTTTTCGACTTGAAGCAAATCGGCTTTCCAAATCTTTAAGGAGGTTTTTATTCCCGATTTTATGCGGTAACTTTGCGACCATCAAAAGATTTTAATTCTTTAACTATCAATAACATGTCAGAAATTAAATCTGAAAAATTCATTCAGTATAAAGTAAAAGACATCTCTCTGGCTGAGTGGGGGAGAAAAGAAATCCGATTGGCGGAGGCAGAAATGCCGGGTTTGATGGCCTTGAGAGCGGAGTTTGGTCTATCTCAGCCTTTGAAAGGCGCCAGAGTCGCAGGTTGTCTTCACATGACGATTCAGACAGCAGTGTTGATCGAAACTTTGGTTGCCTTGGGCGCTGAGGTGACCTGGTCATCTTGCAATATTTTCTCTACTCAAGATCATGCTGCGGCGGCAATTGCAGCAGCAGGAATCCAGGTGTATGCTTGGAAAGGTCAGACAGCCGAGGAATTTGACTGGTGTATCGAGCAGACCTTGTTTTTCGGAGAAGGCAGACAGCCATTGAATATGATTCTGGACGATGGCGGTGACTTGACCAACATGGTTTTGGATCAGTATCCAGAATTGGTGGCAGGAATCAGAGGATTGTCAGAGGAGACCACGACAGGTGTCCACAGACTTTATGAAAGAATGAAGAATGGCACCCTTCCGATGCCTGCGATCAATGTGAACGACTCGGTGACCAAGTCTAAATTTGATAACAAATACGGCTGTAAAGAGTCTCTTGTGGATGCGATTCGTCGCGCTACTGACGTGATGATGGCTGGAAAAGTAGCGGTTGTGGCAGGATATGGTGATGTTGGAAAAGGCTCTGCCGCTTCACTTCGAGGTGCCGGTGCTCGAGTAATCGTGACTGAAATTGATCCGATCTGTGCGCTTCAAGCTGCGATGGACGGATTTGCAGTGAAAAAGATGAAGGATGCTGTAAAAGAAGGAGACATCATCGTCACAGCTACAGGAAATAAAGACATCATCAATGGAGAGTACTTCAAAGCGATGAAAGACAAGGCGATCGTGTGTAACATCGGCCACTTTGACAATGAAATCGACATGGCGTGGTTGAACAAAAACTACGGTCACACCAAAAATGTGATCAAGCCGCAGGTGGATCTCTATGAACTGGATGGAAAAGAAATCATCGTCTTGGCCGAAGGTCGATTGGTGAACTTGGGTTGTGCTACTGGGCACCCATCCTTTGTGATGTCCAATTCATTTACCAACCAAACACTTGCACAGTTGGAGCTTTGGGCTAATCACGAGAAGTATCAGCCAGGCGTATACGTGCTTCCAAAGCATCTGGATGAGAAAGTGGCAGCACTTCACTTGGCAAAGCTAGGAGTCGAACTGGATACGCTATCTGAAGATCAGGCACAATACATCGGTGTGGAGGTTCAAGGACCATTCAAGCCAGAGTACTACAGATATTAATTCTGATAAACTGATTAAGAATAAGCCTCGGAGAAATTCGGGGCTTTTTTTATGGGTTCAATTGAATCGTCCTCCCATCAGGAAGAGTAGAAATTACCGTAGGATTACACCCATCACCAGTTTCAAATTTCACCATGTATTCCAGACTGCTTGAATTTCCTCTACTCACAATCCAAGATTCCGTACCGGATTGAGGTAGTTCCCATCCCAGCCGATAACAGGAAAATAATTGCTCTTTTGCACCTGTGATAGCGGCAAAGAAATTTCTACCGGCAGGATTAGTACCTTCTACTCTTCCTCTGGTGCTAAGTGCAAATGGTCGTGCACTGAGCCTGGCCACTGAGTAGGACAATGTGCCATTGACTACAAATCCAAGGTTTGGATCCAATGTAATTTTTAGGTTTTCTACGCTTTCCTGATTTTCATTAAACGAAATATTCCTAAATACCCTAACACCCTCGATTTTAATACTTCCGAAAGAGTAGTCTTCATATTTCATGGTCCAACTGGCCTCGGCTGTGTTGGATAATCCAAAGTCCAGTATGATTTTCCCTTCTCTTGGTATTGAATTTAAGTGTTCGCATGCTTGCGGATTGGAATAGTCTAAAATGATCGTACGTGTAGCAGTATTGCGAGTGATGAGGGGACAGCCGGGGATTTCGTCACCACTTATTCTGAAATAATCTCCGTAGGAAATATTTCCTAGATACCCGGTTTCGCCTAAAGCACTTGAGAATCTAAAAAACTGATCAGCTTCCTGTGTTAAGTCAGTGTTGATATTTCGGCTGACGTCCTCTGTGCAGGAGCTTAAGATCAATGAACAAAGAAAAAGAAGCAGGAGATTTTTCATTTGCATACAGTATTCACAATTCCTTTCAATTACCGCGCCCGATTACTATCTTGGACTAAAACGAACTTACTTTAAAATGAACTATAACGAAGGAATGCTCCGAGATGGGGCACTCAAAGATAAAAACATTCTCATCACTGGAGGTGGTACCGGCCTAGGACGCTCAATGGGTGAATATTTTTTAAGACTGGGAGCGAATCTCGTGATCACTTCCCGTAAGCTGGATGTTTTGGAAGAGACGGCTCGGGAAATGATGGAGAAAAATGGCGGGATGGTTTTTCCGGTGGCATGCGATGTTCGTGATATCGAACAAGTAGAGGCTATGTGGGAAAAATCCAAAGCTGAGCTGGGTCAAATCCACGCGGTACTCAATAATGCTGCAGGAAACTTCATCAGCCCGACCGAACGGCTGTCAACAAATGCCTTCAATACTGTTTTGGATATCGTACTCAAAGGAACGTCACAGGTGACCCTCACCGCAGGTAAAGATTGGATAGCCCAAAAGCAGTCAGGTACATTTTTAAATATCGTCACGACGTATGCATGGACTGGATCGGGTTACGTGGTCCCTTCCGCAGCGGCGAAAGCAGGAGTTTTGGCCATGACTCGCTCCTTGGCTGTAGAGTGGGCCAAATACGGAATCAGGTCTAATGCAATTGCTCCTGGTCCTTTTCCGACTGAAGGCGCATGGAGCAGATTGCTGCCAGGAGACCTGGTAAAGAAATTTGATCCTGCAAAAAAAGTCCCGGTAGGCAGAGTCGGTGAGCACCAGGAGCTGGCTAATATCGCTGCATACTTGGTCTCTGATTTCTCAGCCTATGTCAATGGGGAAGTCATTACCATAGATGGCGGTGAGTGGCTTAAGGGAGCAGGTGAATTTAACAATCTGGACCAAATACCTCAAGAAATGTGGGATATGATGGAGGCTTCCCGAGGAAAAAAGCCATGAGCCCCGGCGTAGTTTGGGGCTATCTGAAAGCCAAGTGGAAAATCAGAAATCTCTAATCAGGAAGGACCGATACCGCGTTCCCAAGATTCATTTTGGTTGACGGAGTCTTTAATGCTTTTCTTTAGGGCTTGGTCAAGCTGTTTGGATTCTGTCTTGAGAATATCAAGAAGTTTCCGGGACTCCGGAGTTTGATGTTCGGTATCCATGATTTCAAGTATACCGAGAATATTGGCTACCCGAGCCCGTAGTGAATGCGATTGCTGGAATGCTAGATCACGAAGGAAATAATGGTGTTCACGCATCCATATTTCCTGCTTTTTCTTTTCTGTGATGTCAATCAATAGTCCCTGAACTTTGCTTGGATGACCATCCTCCTTCCATTTAGTAGTCTTGCCAAATCCGATCACCCAACTGACTTGATTTCCCTTGGATACTATCCTAAATTCTTTTCTAAAAGGAATATTTCCGGTGGTTTTGAAGTGCATCGACAAGTCCTTGATCAAGCCTTGGATATCATCAGCATGAATGTGATTCTGCCAAGAAATATTCTTTTGACTTCGGATCTCATCTTCAGAATAACCGAGCATTTGGGCGAGTCCGCTACTGATGTAATCAGTTTTGGTTTCCGGCTCAAAATCCCAAAATCCAAGAAGCTTATTTTCTAGTAGGATATCGACCAGCTCATTACTATTGGTGGTGCCTTCAATGAATTCTCCCAGGCCTAAATTGTATGGACGAAGAGGCTCTACTGGATGACCAAGTCCAAGGCATGTTCCAAAGTCCTCTGTGATGAAAAAAAACTCCCATTTGGTCAGGACTGTGTTACCGTCTGGATGGTTAATTTTTTGAAGGTCAACGATGAAGGATTGATGACTGCTTTTCCAAGCTTTTATTCGCTGATTTTCATATTTTGACCAATCAGAGGCGAGAAAGCAATCAGCAAAAAATATGGGTTTTTCTTTGTGATCGAAAAGTGAAGGAACCGGGCCAATGCCTGAGTCAGAGGAAAGAACCTTTCCAGACTTATCCAAGGTCACCTGCAGAAAATACTCTGAGGTGATTGCTAGGTTACTCAAGACTTTGATCGAATCCCAACTCTGCATGGTACAAAGGTAATTGATTTCTTCGTTTGAAGTACGTAAGACATAAAAAATTATTTAAAATACAATAAAATATATTTAAAATGGAAAATGATTCACTTCGACTAAACAGAAGTAGCTTTGGTAATCCTCAAAATATCGATCAGGTTTTGTCTACTCCGGAAGCAAAGCGTCTTCTGGATGATTGGGTATTGAATGAAAAACTTAAAGTTCACATGAAACAAGTTGCCCATTTGATGAAGGCTTTCGCGGCTTCGAGAGGGCTGGATGACCTAAATATTCATAAATGGTATTTGGCAGGCTTGCTTCATGATGCCGACTGGGATCAATGGCCCGATCAGCATTGTAGGAAGATCATCGAGGAATTAGAACTGCGGGGTATCGATCCTGAAATAATCCGGGCGATTGCTTCGCATGGTCCACGCTATTTTGGAGTGGAGCCTGTTTCTGAGATGGATAAGATGCTTTATGCGTTTGATGAGTTGAGCGGTTTTGTTCATGCCTATTCGCTGATGCGACCTGAGGGCTACGTAGGAATGGAAGTGAAGGGAGTTAAAAAGCGGTTAAAAGATAAAACCTTTGCTGCACAAGTCAGCAGAGCGGATATTCTAGATGCAAGTGAGCGGGCGGGTATCACCATGGATGAGCTGATACAGTTTGTGATTGCCAATCAAGCTAATTCCGACCTGAGCTAAAAAAAAGAGCCATTTTCAGTGGCTCTTATTCATTTTCTTATTCTTCTTCGATTTGATTTACCGGACGGAAGTTCCCTGGAGGAAGCTGTTCTGCTACTTCGTCTTTTTCAAAAGGAAATACTTCAATGATTGGACTCTCTGTGATGTCAGGTACCCGGAAGCTCACCAGCATGTTGCTCAGACTTTCTTGGATTCTGTCATAGGCTTGGCGCAGATCTTCAGCAGTGACAATCATATATTGAGTTACTTTTTTCTCTTTGCCATTGTCCCCGTCGGCGATGAGGTAGGTGATTTTGCACTTGTACCACTGATCTGCATCCTCATAGAAAAATACATCAACGATGTTGCTCTTGCTGATGCCTGTCACTTGAAAATCGCCTCGAATCTGTGATCCTAGCCTGTCATAGAGAATAGCCTCGGCTTCGGTAAAAGAAACTGCATCTACCAAATATTGCTCTGATATACTCTTGAGCAAGCCTTCTTCATTTTCCTTTGCGTACTTTACTTTGCACAAAAACCAGGTTCTCATCTTTTTCTGTTTTAAGATTCGAAGGTACTTTTTCTATCCTAAAGCTGCGAATGATTTCCATGGATATCTTCACCTCTTTGGTTAGCTAACTATCCAAAACATTGATTGTCAGTTCCTAAAAATAAGCAGAACTAATCGTGCCGGATGGATCCTTAGGAATTATCAAAAAAGAGTAACTTGTTCACAACATTAAACCCATGAGAGACCGAATTCTATTTAGTTTTCCAATACAGCTTTTCTTACTTCACCTGCGTAAAAATCTCGCTTTACTTCTGATCTGGGTAGTGTTGGCAGGGGTGATCTTGGAGCAATTTGGGGTGGTTTTAGGGATTCCTTTTCTTTTTTTGGATCCGGAGTATTTGCATGAAGTTTCTTGGTTGAGTTTTGCCCTGATGGGAGTAGGATTGGCTATGCTGACCATGGCTTTTCACATGACTACTTACATCGTGGATGGTAGGCAGTTTAAGTTTTTGGCAGTGGTACCCAAGCCCTTCATCCATTATTGCATCAATAACTCAATTGTCCCGTTACTTTTCTATTTGCTCTATACCATCAAGTTTGTTGTTTTCCAGTTGGATAATGACTTGCCTTCTAATTGGGAGGTCGTTAAATTTTACCTTGGATTCAGTCTGGGAAGCATCCTGAGCTATGGGTTGATTTTTGGGTACTTTTCCTTTACCAATAAGGATTTTTTTATCCTCTTTGCCGGTAACCTTGACAAGCGACTTCGAAAAGTCCGCTTGACTCGAGCCACAGTTTTCAGCCAATACAAAGAAATAAAGAACAAAAAGGATCAAGTCATCACGTATTTAGATCTGAAGCTCAAGTTGCAGGATGTTCGCCCTGATCTGGCAAGATTTGATGCGCAAAAGTTGCTGAGGGTATTTGACCAAAACCATCTGAACCTATTCTTGATCCAGAGTTTCCTGATCCTGTTTGTTTTGTTTTTGGGATTTTTCAAAGAGAAAGAGATTCTTCAGTTTCCTGCTGCCATGAGTGTTACTTTGCTTTTGGCTATTTTGATTATGCTAGTTGGTGCATTGAGTTTTTGGTTGAGGAGTTGGGCCACTTTGATTGTATTTTTGCTGCTCTTTTCGGTCAACTTTTTCTCCAATTTTTCTTTTCTCAATCGCCCACACGAGGCTTTTGGGATCAATTATGACATTAAGCCAACTCCCTACACGCTTGCTAGACTGGATTCACTGGTTCACCCCGATACGTTGAAAAAAGACCGTGAGAATACCCTAAGGATTTTGGAAAATTGGAAGTCCAAGTTTCCCGAAGACTCCTTGCCCAAGTTGGTAGTGGTAGCAGCCAGTGGAGGAGGGCAACGCGCCGCTATGTGGACTCTTCATGTTTTACAGACTATACACCAAGCCACTAAAGGGGAAATAACTAGACATACGGAGTTATACACAGGAGCTTCTGGCGGAGTCTTAGGTGAGGCGTTTTTCCGTGAAATTTACCTGAGGTCGCTTTCAGACCCGGCTTTTGATCCAGTCGCCCCTCAGTATCTGGATCAAATCTCAGCCGACAATCTGAATCCTATCATTTTCACGTTATTGGTCAATGACCTACTGATCAGAAATCAGCGCTTTGAGTATCGGGGATATCGTCATTTGAAAGATCGTGGATTTGCCTTCGAAAATCAGCTCAATATCAATACCATGGGGATCATGGACAAACCCCTGATCGCATATCAGCAACCGGAATTTGAAGCCCAGATTCCCTTGCTACCGGTCACAACACTGGTGACCAATGATGGGAGAAAGCTAGTGATCACGCCCCACTCCATGTCCTATTTTGGAAGTTCGGTTCTGGGAAAGACTGGATTTGGAGAGAAAAAACAGTCGATCGACTTTTTGCGGTTTTTTGAGTCGCATGATCCGGGTAATCTGCGATTTCTGAGTGCGCTGCGAATGAGCGCTACGTTTCCTTTTATTACACCTAATGTAGAACTTCCCTCTGAGCCTACTATGGAAACGATGGATACGGGATTGTCCGACAATTTCGGGATTCAGGATGGCTTGCGGTTTTTGTACGTGTTTCAGGACTGGATAGCCAATAATACCAGTGGTGTAGTGGTCATTTCGATCCGTGATTCAGAAAAATCCACGGAGATTCCGCAGACAGAACTGCCAAGAATCTTTGAGAAAATATTCAATCCACTCAAGAATATCTACACCAATTGGGACAATGTCCAAACGATCCAAAATGAAGTGCTTTTCAATTACATGAATGAATCGATGCCTTTTGAACTGGAGCGAATTGAATTTGAATATGCCCCAGAAAAGGTCCAAGTAGAGGAATTGTCCGGGTCGCAAGAGACGATGCAGCGCGCATCACTGAATTGGAGGCTGACTGCTCGGGAGAAAAAGTCAATTCTCATGAGTATCCAGTCAAACACCAATAAAAAAGCCATTGCACGTATTCAAGAGTTATTTCCGGGGAATTGATCAAATCCCATTTTTACTCAATAAGCCAGCCCTATTTTTTTGTAAATAAAATGCATGAGCCAGGCAGGACCGATCAGCAAAAACTGAACATCCTTCAGAAATGAAGGCTTTTTGCCTTCGATCTTGTGACCGAAAAACTGTACAATCCAAGCCAAAACAAAAGTCCCTAAACTGATCATCCAAAGCTTCCCAGGAAAGACAATGCTCAAAAAATTCGCCAAAGCCAGGCATAACGCGGAGAAAAAAAGCATTCCCAGACTCAATGGGACAGAAAGAGAGATATAGTAAATGAGAATCAAGAACAGGGCAATTGAAGCCCAGTTGGCGAAATTTCCCAAAAAGGAAAGCGGTTCACTCAAAATCTCGGATGGGATACTAAAAATCAAACCCACTACACTGAAGAAAATTGCCGGAACACAAAACCAGTGGATCAGTTTATTGGTGTCATTTTGATGGCTTTGACCATATTCGTCTAGGAGCAAATCTATTTTTCTCATGGCTTTTGGGTTATATTAAGGTAGTTTCGATTCAAAATAGGGAACTCATTTTAAAAATTTAAACAATTTTCTGAAACATGTTTAGTTATTGGGAGCAAAAAAATTTCTTTAGCTATGACTTGATTGTGATCGGATCGGGATTTACCGGACTTTCTACAGCAATAAATTTTAAACGCAAAAATCCCAAATCGAATGTGCTGGTTTTGGAAAAAGGGATTTTCCCGACGGGAGCTAGTACCAAGAATGCAGGATTTGCCTGTTTTGGAAGCTTGACGGAAATATTGGATGATTTTTGGAAAATGACTCCTGATGAAGTCACAGCTTTAGTTGAGCGGAGATACAAAGGGCTGCAGCAGATTCGGAAGAATTTTGGAGATGCCACGCTTCGTTACCAGCATACCCATGGATTTGAATTGCTCGAGGAGGAAAATCTATCCGCAGTCGATCAACTGGGAGAGGTAAACAAAATGCTCAAGAAGATCTTCAAAAAGGAGGTTTTCACGCTAGTGAAGAAACCGGAAAAAATGGGCTTCTCCGATCGGGTGAAAGTGGTCGTGGAAAATCACTTTGAGGGAGAACTGGATCCTGGGGCATATTTAGGAGCGCTTTGGAATATGGCTTCGGAAATGGGCATAAAGATTCTCACCGGAGTTGCCGTAGTGGAAGTTCAAAAAGACGAGGGAATTGTTTTGGCAGAAAATTCAGGCAAAAACAAAGTATATGAATTTAAAGGAAAGAAGGTGGCCATTTGTACCAATGCCTTTTCCAAAAAACTCTGGCCTGAGTCAGCGCTGGAGCCCGGCCGTGGTTTGGTACTTTTAAGCAAACCCTTGACAGAAAAAATTCCTTGGAAAGGTTCTTTCCATTTGGATAAGGGGTACGTTTACTTTCGAAAGGTAGACGGTAGATTGCTGCTCGGCGGAGCCAGAAACAAAGATTTTGAAAAAGAAAAATCTCTTGATTTTGAAATAAATCCTGAAATAAGAGCGCATTTAAAAAGCCTGGCTGCGGAAGTAATTTTGCCTGGCAAAAGTATTGAATGGGAAATGGAGTGGACAGGAATTATGGCTTTTGGTCCTAAAAAAAGCCCTTTGATTCAGCCTATCGGCGAAAAGACGGCAGTCGCAGTTCGACTTGGCGGTATGGGCGTGGCCATAGGTTGGCAAGTGGGTAAAGAGCTCTCCCAACTACTTTCAAAAATGTAATTGATTTTTTTTCCTTAGATTCAAAGCTCCCAAACCACCGGTATAACTGAATGAAAATTTCTCAGAAAGCTCCAAGTATCATTGATGCCCTGATTCCGATTTTATTTTTAATTGTCCTTTTGATTATTAACATTCAGATTTTTGGGACAGATAGTTTGTCAGGGTCCAATCAGCTGGTTTTGGTATTGTCCTCTGTGGTGGCAGCATCTATTGCAGTTTTTCGTCTGAAAATACACTGGGAAACACTTCAGGATGGTATTGTCAAGAGCATCAGCTCTTCGATGAGCGCGATTTTGATTTTATTTCTGATCGGATCTTTGGCCGGTACCTGGCTGCTTAGTGGAATCGTACCAGCCATGATTTATTATGGATTGAAAATTCTGAGTCCAGAGATTTTTTTGGTAGCGGCTTGTGTCATCAGTGCGGTAGTGTCTGTGGCTACAGGCAGTAGCTGGACTACTGTGGCGACAGTAGGAGTCGCGCTACTTGGCATCGGTAAAGCTCTGGGTTTTGACGAGGGAATCATTGCCGGAGCGATCATTTCAGGAGCTTATTTTGGAGATAAAATGTCACCGCTAAGCGATACGACGAATTTGGCGCCTGCTATGGCCGGAACGGACCTGTTCACCCATATCCGCTATATGGCCAAAACAACAGTGCCGTCCATCACGATTACGTTGATCCTTTTTGTGGTGATTGGGTTGAATTATGAGACGGCTGGAAGTGTGGATGATGTCAAAGCGATTTCGGATACGATTTCAGCCAATTTCAATATCTCAGGCTGGCTATTCATAGTACCGCTTGCAGTCTTGGGGATGATTGTGAAAAAAGTCCCCGCGATTCCTGCATTGCTTGCGGGAGCGCTTCTTGGGGGAGTTTTCGCTTTGGTTTTCCAGCCGGAGATTGTGACCAGAATTACAAATGACACTGGATCTTATGCGTACCTGGGGTTCAAATCGGTAATGATGGCACTCTATGGTGAAATCGCCATTGTTACGGAAAATGCGATCGTAAACGAACTTTTGGTGACAGGAGGGATGGCTGGAATGCTCAATACTATCTGGCTGATTGTCTGTGCGATGGTTTTTGGAGGGATTATGGAAGAAAGCGGCATGCTCCGGGTGCTCGCAGAGGCAATCATCAAAAAGGTTCATTCTGTAGGCTCGCTAATAGCCTCGACTGCTGCGACCTGTGTATTTTTCAATGTGACGACTTCGGATCAATATTTGGCGATCTTGGTCCCTGGTCGAATGTATGCAGATGTCTACAAGAAGCGCGGGCTCAAGCCTGAAAACCTCAGCCGAACTTTGGAGGATTCTGCCACCGTGACTTCAGTACTTGTCCCTTGGAATACCTGTGGAGCAACTCAGGCGTCTGTGCTTGGTGTAGCCACTTTGGCATATGCTCCCTATTGTTTTTTTAATATTATCAGTCCGTTTATGACCATTTTATATGGTTATTTGAAAATCGGAATCCATTATTATGAGCCGGAAGAAGAGTTGGTATGATTCCTTATAGTATTAGCAAAGAAGAAGTAAATGAATTGCCACTGGGGCAATTTGAAGGAGATATCTTTATGATCGATCAACCCGATCTAGTAGAGGAGGCGGTGGATTTTCTGGAAGATCAGCGGATCATCGGTTTTGACACGGAGACCAAACCTTCGTTTAAAAAGGGACAGTTCAATCATGTCTCCCTCCTTCAATTGTCCACGACCGAGCAGGCATTTCTTTTCCGATTGAATAAAATCGGATTCCCGGAATCCCTTAGAAATCTCTTGGAAAAAGAAAACCTAGTCAAAATCGGAGCTGCAGTCCATGATGACCTGAAAGGGCTCGGGAAGCTTACAGACAGCTTTTATCCACAATCTTTTTTCGATTTAAATGATGAATTGAAAAAGGTTGGTTTTCAAAATGTAGGCGTGAGGAACTTGAGCGGAATGGTCCTGAAAATCAGGATTTCCAAATCGGAGCAAGTCTCCAATTGGGAAACAGAGGTGCTCACCGAAAAACAGCAGCGCTATGCTGCAACGGATGCTTGGGCCTGTCTTAAAATTTTCAACGTACTACGCGAAGAAGGATTTCTGGATGAGCTGTTTAATCGATCCTGATCGATACGGCTTCGATTTCTCCAAGTTTTTCCAAGACTTGTTCGGCCAATCCTTGCCTGACTGATAGGGTAATGTTACAATCCAAATTCATCTCCTGAGCTATGATTACAAGATTTTGGGACTTGACTACTTTCATTACTGCATTCATAGCAGGATAGGGGAACTGAAGGGCAAGTTTTACCATCACCCATTCTTCCACGATCTCATTTTCTTCAATGGCCATGGCAGCTGAGGTCTTGTAAGCTTGGATCAAGCCGCTAACGCCGAGCTTGGTGCCACCAAAATACCGTACTACCACGATCAAAACATTGGTAAGCTGATGGGATCGGATTTGACCCAAAATCGGATCTCCGGCACTGTGATTGGGTTCTCCGTCGTCATTGGCACGGAAAGTCAATCCCTCTTTTCCTAGCACCCATGCAAAGCAGTGATGTGAGGCATCAAAGAAAGTTTTTCGAAGCGACCCTAGTACTGTCTTTATTTCTTCCTCCGAACTTACGGGATAACAGAAGTAATGGAACTTGCTGCCACGATCTTTGTACACCCCTTCACTTATCCCAGACACGGTGAGGTACGAATCATGATAAGCGGGCTTTTCACTGGGTAGATTTATCAAAATTTGAGGAAATGATGCAATGAAATGGTCCTGAGTGGGCCTTACATTAGGTGATGATAGTCTTAGGCATTCATCAGGCCAATTAAATTCAATTTTAAACACATGAAATTAGAAAATTAACCGTAAGCTAACGACCCATTCACTGCATTTGTCTTATTTTTAGCTATGCCAAATACGGATATCAACAACAAAAGTCTCGCCTATCAAAAGCCAAGATTAATTGAGATTCCTGGTCAGTCCAATTCCAGTGGATCGGTACACTTTTGGGAAAATGCCTCCCTTTTTCCTCAGGGAATCCAGCGTTGTTTTTGGATCACTGGGGTGAAAGAGGGAGAATCCAGAGGCAATCACGCCCACTGGCAAGAATCCCAAGTGTTGATAGCGGTCGCAGGTGAGCTTGATGTCAACGTGTGGGGCAAAGACGGTCAAACCCTAAGCTTTCATCTGACGCAGTCTGGAATTGGGCTGTATGTCCCGCCATTGAATTGGTTGGAAATATATTTTTCAGGAGACGCAGTTCTGTTAGGTTTAGGCGATTTGCCTTATTCCGAGGAAGATTTCATCAGAGATAAAAAATATTTTGGAAGCGCACTCTAAAGAAACTGCAGAAGCCTACGATTTGATTGTGGTTTCTTCTTTTGGAGAAAAAAGCCCCTATTTTCTAAGGAATTGCACAACGGTAGGATTTACAGAGCAGCTGGATTTCCGATGGGTGAAAAAAGAGAAAACCAAGGCTTCGATAACTTTTGCCATCGCAAAAGGTACTGAAGCTGTATCTTTACCTCAGTCGCCATTTGGGGGCATTTGGATTGAGGATAGCCTTTCTTCTTCAGCTTTGGAAGGTTTTATTCGGGCTGTTTTGGAAGATCTTTCCCATCGGGGAATTCCTTTTGTAAAAATTATCCAACCTCCCAGACCGTATGAGCAAAACTTGGATTTGATCAATTACCTGCTTTTCAAAGCAGGTTTCCAACAGGAATCCATGGTAAGCCATCAGTTTTTTATGGGTAAAAAGAAAATCAAAAAGCTGGTTCAAAGAGAAAACACCAAGTACTTGACCAAAACCAAAGATCTGGGTTTGAAAATTCAAAGTGGACCAATCCAAAATTTCGGATTCCTTCAGGAGATCAAAATCTGGAATCAATCCCGAGGATATGACATCCTTTTTGATGAATCAAGATTGATTTCTCAGGTCTCTGAATTTCCGGAGCGGTATTTTCTGATTAGTATTCTTAAGGATGGAAAGGCACAGGCTCATACACTCGGGGTGAAATTGGTCCCTGATGGAATGTATTATTATCTTGCTGCCACCAAGCCAAAATCCCCAATTAAAAATCTTGGCGAAATGTGTCTATTTCAACTTTTTAATTTGGCAGCGGATCAAAAACTCAATTTTATCGATTTGGGATCGTCAGATTCTGACACGGGTGCTAATCATAGCTTGATATTCTTTAAATCCCGTTTTTCCAACGATATTAGCAATAAAGTCAATTGGACTTTGAAGCTTAAGTGATGGATACCTCAGACTTGGTCACCGTAATATGCATTGCATACAACCACGAGGCGTGGATAGAAGAGACACTTGAAAGTGTCAAAGCGCAGGATTATTATGCCAAAAAGCTCATCATCGTCGATAATGGCAGTACTGACGGTACAGCAGAAAAAATTAAAAATTGGGTAGAAAAGTCCTCGGGATTACTCTCGGTGGAGACCATTTATCATACTGAAATGCAACCCTATTGCCGGCTTTTTAATCAAGTTCTGGCTAATGTAGACAGTCACTATTTGGTGGATTTATCTGGAGATGATGTGCTGTATCCAGACCATCTGTACGCTTCCATTTTAGAATTAAGAATGGCACCGTATGCCGCATTCGTTTTTTCGGATGCCTATATTTTAGATCAGCGGGGAGAGGTAAAAACCTTCTACAAGCGAGATAATGGGGGAGACCTGATTGAGGAGATAGAATTAAGCAATCTCTATGAAACCTTGATACATAAAAATTTGATCTGCTCTCCGACGGTGGTTTTTAATACAGCAATTTTGCGAAAGGAAGGTGGATATGATGAATCGCTCTTCTACGAGGATTTCGATATTCAAATTAGATTGGCAAGAAATCACCCGGTTGTCTTTTCAGATCATATCGGTGTACTCAAGCGAAAGCATGCCAAATCTATGTCCTCGCGACAATACCAAATTTACCACTCCAAGATGCTTCCCAGCACGGTCAAGGTCTGTTCAAAAATTCAGGGAATGAACATTTACCCTGAAGAAAACAAGGCATTGAAAAAGAGGGTGCTTTACGAATTGAAGCATGCGCTCTGGTCTGCAAATTTCGAACCTGCGCGAGAACTGGTGGGTATTGGGGAGAACTTGGGTATGAAAGGAATCAGATTTTGGTTTTATAAAATCTGGGCTACTAAGTCATGGGATATTTCGTGGCTTTACCTCCAGCTGACTTGATCAGCCAACGACCACTTCGACAAATGGTGGTTTGGAAAAGTATTTTTTACCGATATCCAGGATTTCCTCAGCTGTAAATTTCCGGAGGTAATCGAGTTTTTTTCTGTAGAAATCAAAATCCAAGCCCGAGTGATGTACTGCCCTGAATCGGTCAATCAAATCAAAAGAAGAACTAAATCTCCCCAACATTTGGCCAATCAGGTAATTTCTGACCACTTCCATTTCTTCCTCCGAAAGGGGATGGGTGGCTAGCAAATGGATTTCCTTGTAAATCTCGGAGATAACTTCCTCCCGGTGGGCTTTCTGAACATCTGCGCCTATTACCCAATAGTACTTGTCACCGATTTCAGCCAAGCTGGAACTGATCCCATAAGTATGCCCCTTGTCTTCTCGGATATTTTTTATGAGTCTGGACCCAAAGTATCCTCCAAGGATCGTGTTGAAAACAGATAAGGCCTGAAAGTCAGGGTGATTTTTTGGAATGGACCATCCACCCAATCTGATGCTACTCTGGAATGCCTGTGGCCTGTCCTCCAGGATGCTGGGAGTCATTTGAATCAAGGCTGAAGGAGACGCTTGGTTTGATTTCCGCGATGGGATATTTTCCAAGAGAACAATGAGCTGGTGTATCGATTCTTCATTCAAATCCCCACATAGAAAGAACTCAGTATCATGGAGGAGATTGGTTTCATAGTAGTATATGAGATCCTGCCGGCTGATGATATCGACATGCTCTTCAGTAATCTCCTGACCATAGGGGTGCTGCTCCCCAAATAGCGCTTTTCGGAACAATTGACTTGCTCTTGAAGCGGATTTTTCACGCTCCATCTGGAGTCCCAATTTTCGTTGCGATTTCTTTTTTTGAAGACTTTCTTCTGGGAAAACAGCCTGATCAAAAAGCGAACAAAACACAGGTAAAACCTCGAATAGATGTTTTTTGGTAGTCACCAGACTCATTCCTTCATGAGAATAGGTGAGGTTGGGACGAATCTCCGTGGCGTGAAAATCAAAGAACTCGGATAGTTGACTTTCAGAAAGCATCTGCGTCCCCTCAGCTAGCAACTGGAGGGTAAAAGAAGGAACTAGCGTTTTTGGCAGCGGGAGATCATGTCTTTGACCTTTTCCCAAAACTTCCAACTTAACGGCATTCAGGCCAGGTGTCGGAATAAAAAAAAGACTTCGCCCCTCGCTCAATTCAAACCGTTGCGGCCTGGCTAATTCAAAATCCTCCGGAATGATAAATTCAGGCGCTTTTGACCGATCTAGAAGCATTAATTGTTAGTAATCGTGTAAAGCAGTGAAAACCGGAGGGTTTCTGCCAAGGGGTGATTTTGTACTTGTGGAACGAGGTATGAAAAATCAAATCCGATCTTTTTGATATCAAATCCCAAACCCATAGTGAAATAGCGTCTACCGCCTTTTTCAGGATTTTCATAAAAGTAACCGGTCCTCAAGGCGAACTTCTCCGCATATTGATATTCAACGCCAAAGGAAATAGTAAACTCACTCATTTCCTCAGAAAATCCATCCGGGGCGTCAGCGAAAGAGCCAAACATGCCAGAAATCAGGGCTCTATTTGGGTCTTTACCATTTCCGGGTTCAATAATTAGATTTCCGTTTTCATCCGTTGCAAGGGATCCATCCTCATTGGTCTTATAAATGGGAGGTGTAGGTACCATCAACTTATTAAAATCAAGTGCGAAAGTCAATGAGTTGAGAGGGTCAAAGTTGATCGCGTATGCAGTTCCGATCCGGAAATTTGTGGGGATATAATCCAAGTCCTCCGCACTGTTGTAGGTGATTTTTGGGCCAATGTTGGTGATCGCCATGCCCCAAGACCAAGTGCCGTCTTTAGCCCCTACGAAAATTGGTTTTCGATAATACAGTCCAATGTCAGTACCCACACTAATGCCAGCTCTGGCTTCCGAGCCTCCTGCAGAGGAGATATTTCCGGATAGGTTTGAATGGATAAATCTTGCCGAGATTCCCAATCCTAAATTTTGGGAGAGTTTTCTTGAGTATGTTCCTCCGATGGCGATGTCTCGGGGATTAAATTCTCCAAGCGGATTGCCAAAGCCATCGGTGAGTTGAATATCACCCATGTTGAAATAGCGCAAATCGAAAGCGAATGCTGAATTCTCGTCGATCTTTTTGAATCCTGTCAGGTAGCTTAGCGACATGTCATTGACCAATTTGCCTAGCCAGGGAGAATAGGATAAGGAGAAGCCTAAATCCTCTTTGATAAAAGCCAGCTTACCGGCATTCCAGTGCGCTGAATTCGCGTCTGGCGTAGTAGCTACTCCGACATCGCCCATTCCCGAATGTCTGGAATCCGGTGCAAAATTCAGGAATGGAACTGCCGTAGTGATGACCCTTCTGTTGGGATCCTGGCCTGAGATGATGACACTGTTTTGCGCAAAAGTGGAAGAACCGCTCAAAGCGAAGACAATTAAAAATAGGCCTTTCCAGCTTCTCATGTCCTTTTTTTTCATTGAATTACTATTTTTCCACTCACCGAATCTGATGTAAGGTCCGATTCTGAATATATGTCTAATTTGTAAATATAAGTTCCTTTTGCTGGATATTTTGACTGACTTTGCAAAAATATCCAAGACAAATCATCGATAATCTCTTCAGCCCTAAGCAAACGAAAAGACTCTGAAAATAGTATTTGGCCTGTGAGAGAATAAACCGCCAAACTGAGATTAAGGTTTTCTCCAGGTCTATTGTGGCGAATCAGAAAATTACTTTCGCTAGTGGCCGGATTTGGGTAGACGGTATGTTCGGTAATTTTTAAGGTCCTACTTCCTCTGATTTCCACTTCCATTTCCAGAGTGCTTTCATTTCCTACATTATCCCAAGCACGGATGATAATGGTGTTTTTGCCTTCTACAAATCCTTCCAGCGAAATCTTAAATTCTCCTTCCTGAAAGCTTCCGTTTTTGGCACTGTAGCGTTGGTTCAAGAGGATAGGATTTTGGCCATTCAGCTGAATGCTGAGGTCTTGCCCTGGGACATAGCCGGAGATATTGATGCCGCTTTCGTCAAACAGTGCGGCCTCAATTTCAAGAGTTGGAGTTGGAAATACAAAGGGTCCTGATGCTTGACCATTCAATTTGGGTAGGATTTCTGGTCCAGTTTGGTCGTTTGGTTCGGATTCCAATTTACCACCTAGGATCGGCTTACTACTTCCCATAGCTTGAAGCTGAGTTTGCGTATCCCACGCCCGAATCCGTAGACTGCCTGCACCGAATTCCGGATTGATTTCTTTTGGAATAAAAAATCTAGCTTCCAAGACTCCAGACTCCACTTTTCCCCGTCCTTTGAAAATTAGGTTCTTTTCTTCATCAAACTCAAATGGTGTACTTTCATCTCCCAATGTTTTTTCAGTTACCGGTTTGTCGCGAATTTCTAGTTGAAAATCTCCATTGAATCCCGGCTGAAAAGCCTGGGTCAGTGGATCGATAATTTCAGCCTTCAAAACTACCTCCTGCAAACTTTTCAAAGTATCTGCTTGGGATCCTTCAATCGCATCTTGGATTGAGGTGACTTTGACTTCCAGCTCCGGGATAGCTAACTTCAGGCTGGGGTCACCTAAAAGAGAGAAATTGCGATTGAGTGAACCGTTTAGACTTTGGTTTTTAGTGTTTTTGAAGATTTCTCCCAAAGATTGGAACTGTCCTTCGTTCTTTTTGAAGACTTCGTTGATAAAAGCTTCATTCAAAGCAAAATTCACACTGCTGAAGACAGGTCTTCCTGTGGTCAATAAGGCCACAGCACCTTTTTCCGCTGCAAAAAGTAATTCTTCGGCAGCAGATCGAATGAAAGGACTGTCATGTCTTCCAAACTCGCAGGTGGCAGTAACCCATAGCGCTGGGTTTTCTTGCTGAGCCCAGTCAGTGATGTCCGCTACCTGGAATATTTCTTCAGCGGTCAGCGTTGTTTCATTACCATGACCGATGTAGTTGAGAATGAGCGTACCCTCATCGATGGTTTTTTCCAGAGCTGCTTTAGCTTGGGGAGAACGCTGGATTGACCCTGTTTTTTCCTGCTCAAATCGATCCAGATAAAGTTTACTCAGTTGAAATTCCGGATGATTTTCCGTTAGGAATTTGGCGTGAGCTTCCGCATCCCGCACGTGGATATTATTGTCGGCATCATCCGCCAGAAACGTAATCGTAGCGGCTTCAGGCGATCGGATGGGGTTGGTTTCATAGCGGATTATCTTTTCGACCATTTCATTTGCTTCCGCAAAGTTGATGGCAGGCAATCTTCCTATTCCGATCTGCATCGGTTCGTCCCCTTCTCGTGATTCCTCCCATTCCCCTTGTTCCCAGTCAATGAGACCAAAAAAGTCATCTGAACTGAATGTGGTCAGAGGATTTAGGCTCTCTCTGCTGCTGTAGATAGGGACAAGATTTGGACGTCCACCGAGTTTTGTTTTGTAATCAAAAGTCCCCTTTCCAAGGATCAGGACGTTTTTCAGGTTTTTACCAACTTGGTACGTATGCGCGATGAAATTCCGGATAGCGGTCAAGTCTTGATTTCCGTATCCGAAGTTCTCATAAATCTCCGTCGTTGTGGCCACTTGTACATCCAAACCCATGCTCAATTTGTGATCTCTAAGCTTGTTTGCCGAGGAAATCAGAAGCGGAGAAGTGATGATCAAAAGTTCAGGTGAGTCTGCGGAGTTTCTCAAATCCATCGAGGCAATGCTGAGGTCTTTAATTTCCGGGACTTTTTCCTGAGAAAAAATCACCCATTTTTTACCATCAGCGCTAGCACCTGCAGTGTTTTGGTAGGCAATTGGATTATAGAAATCGCTTACTTCCCAGGTGTCAAACTGGGCAAAAAGTGGAATAGAAGCGGATTGTTTTGCGTGGAAAATACCTTCTGCCAGCGATGAGTTTGCAATAGGTACACCAACAACCACATGGTCTAAATATCCCGCTGATTCTGACCCTGAGCCTTGGAAAGTGAAACGGAGTTGTGGAATTGCCTGGTTTCCGGGTTTGATCATCAAAACAAAATCAGATTCTCTACCCTTGATTCCATAGGTGGAATTTGGGATTGGCGCAAATTCAACCTCAGTCAATAAATCATTACCCGTCAAAACCCGCATCGTGGAGGAAGAAAAGGACTGAGCCATTAATCTTCCTTGCAAAATCCAGGGCTGGTCAGATGTAGACCTTAAGCCTAAGTTTATGTTCAGACTTTGTCCTTGCCTGATGGGTGAAGAATACCAAGTTCTGCCCGAGTTAAGGATATTAGTTATCTCTTCTTTATGGGTAGTAAATGCGTACCAGATTTGATCTGGATTTGTTGCTTTTGTTGTTCCTAGTGTCAGATTTATCCGTTTTGGATTCTCTTTTTCTCCAAGAATATAGCTTAGGGAGTCTGTGAAAAGATGGTGAGAATAAACAAGCCTTTCTTCAGAAAAAGTCACATCATTCGCACCGTTGAGGAAGAAAAAGAGATTTCCATCTTTTTCCAATGCGGGAATTTCCTGTAGTTCAAGTTGCTCAGGACCGAGTTTTTGCGGAAGCATTCCCGGAAAACCAAAAATTGCCACTTGAGAGAGTTCTTCAAAACCCAAACCGGCAGCTTGCTGGGAAGAGATTCGATAGATGCCTGATTCCAGAATTTTAAATTGAAAGAAATTGGTCTGGGCAGCGGAAGTCCCAGCCAGGAGCATCAAAAAAAGACATAGGAAAGGTACCGTCAACTTTCTCCTCATTCACTTCCGATTGCATTTTCGATTATTGATAGTCCAATATACGCCAAAATCACCAAGGGGATGCCTGCGAGCTGAAGCCATGCAAACATGCCTATCCCAATGATAATAAGGAGGTAGCGAAAAATGTTTTTAGAAAGATCCAGACTTTTGAATTTGAAGGCGATAAGTGGTAGCTCGGAGATCAATAATATGGCAAAAATCCAAGCCAGAATGACCAAAACCATTGGATTTGAAATCCATTGTCCCAAGATCGGAAAGTCAAGTGCCAAATAAGGTAAAGTGCTTATAAATAAAGCGTTGGCAGGAGTCGGTAGACCGATGAATCGATCACTTTGTCTGGCGTCTAAGTTGAATTTAGCCAACCTGTATGCCGAAAGCATCGGAATAATTAAAGTCAAATAGGGGACATAAGACGAAGGATCTACCACACCTTTTGTCAGCATAAAAAGAATGAGTCCAGGCAGTACGCCAAATGAAACCACGTCAGCGAGCGAGTCCAATTCCTTTCCTATATCGCTTTGGACTTTTAACAATCTCGCAACAAATCCATCCAAAAAGTCAAATCCTGCAGCGATCAGTACAAAATAGGCCCCTGAGCGCACGTCACCATTTAGCACCCACACTATACCGACTACTCCAAAAAACAGATTAAGAAGGGTTAATACATTGGGAATTTGTGCTTTGATTTTCATTGAATGGCTCGTTCGCCCACAAATGGGTTGTAGATTTTTTCATACCCGATGGTCGTTTCCGGTCCATGTCCAGGGTAAATTATAGTTTCATCAGGGAGGGAAAAAAGCTCACTTTTGATCTTTGCCAAAAGTAGGGTATGGTTCCCACCTGGGAGATCAGTTCTTCCAATACTTCCTCTGAATAGCGTATCTCCTGCTATGCATTGGCCACTTTGCTCATGGTAAAATACAAGATGTCCTGGTGCGTGTCCTGGGACAAAGATGATTTTCATCGATTCCAGACCAATGGTGAAAACCTGCCCTTCTTCCAGAAAGTCATCAGCCTCTGAAGATTCGTATCCGCTGAACCCATAGTTTGGCGCATAGACTTCCACAGATTTCAATACCGGAAGCTCATTTTTATGAATTAAGAGTGGGATTCCAAAGCGCTTTTTCGCCCAGGCGTTTCCTAAGACATGATCAATATGGCAATGCGTATTGAGCAAATGATGAAGCTTCAAGTTTTGAGAAGTGATAAATCCCTCTAGTTCTGCTCGTTCTTGGCCTGTATGGCAGCCGGGGTCAATCAGGACCGCTTCACCCTGGTCATCATATACCAAATATGTGTTTTCTTGAAAAGGATTGAAGGTGAAGGTTTTAATATGAAGCATTTGAAAACTTGCTGGAAAGGCAGCAAAGTAAGGAATTATGCCTTTAATTTGGATTATGGAAATTGATTTTTTAATCATCGGACAGGGGCTTGCAGGCACATCTTTGGCTTATAGGTTGGAGCAATCTGGGCAAAGGATAGTCATTTTTGATCAGCCGGAACTCACGAAAAGCAGCAGAGTGGCTGCTGGGCTCTACAATCCGGTGACCGGACGAAAAATGGTCAAATCCTGGATGGCAGAGGTGCTTTTTCCTGAAATCGAACCCTTTTATCAGGAGTTAGAGCGAATTACCAAAAGGGAGTTTCTGACCAAGAAAAAAATCTATCGTCCCTTTCTATCCATTGAAGAGCAGAATGAGTGGATGGGGCATTCCAGTGATCCGAACATTGCGCAGTTTATCGATCAGATTTATTCCCAAAGCCAATATCCTGAACTCAAAGATCCTTTTGGAGGTGTTTTGCTCAAGATGTCAGGCTGGTTGAATATCAAGGAATACCTCGACGGGATGTCGGAATATTTTGGAGATCGACTTAGGTTTGGTCTATTCGATGAAAATAAACTTGAAAAGATTCAGGAAGGCTGGAAGTATGAGGATTTTCTTGCTAAAAACTTAATTTATTGCAATGGACTAGGCGCAATGAAAAGCCAGTTTTTTAAGAATTTGCCTTTTGCTCCGGTGAAGGGAGAAGTACTTGAAGTTGCTCAGGACTTTGACCCGGATTTTATTGTAAACCGAGGAGTATTTCGAGTCCAGTTGGATCAGGGAATCTATCGTGTGGGATCTACCTATTCTTGGCACGATTTGGAGACAGGCCCTACAGAATCTGCCAAAAATGAGATACTCGAAAAGCTTTTGGATGTGGTAAAAGTACCCGTGGAATCTGTCTTGAGCCATAAAACCGGAATCCGCCCAGCAACTCGTGATCGTAAGCCATTTCTTGGCAAACATCCTGTTGAAGATAGCGTTTACATATTCAATGGTTTTGGAGCCAAGGGAGTTTCACTTGTTCCGTACTTTAGTAAATTGATGACACATTATTTGATAAATTCTGTGCCTATACCTGCTGAGGTGAATATAGCTCGGTATTTTAAGTATATTTAAACTCTAACAATCCTGATCCGAATGCGATACCTTGTCTTTCGACTTTTGATCTTCATCTTATTCTTAGGCGGATCATCCGTTTCATTTGCACAATTTGACCAAGAACGATTTGGGAAAAACAGAGTGCAGCACAAGGAGCTCGAATGGTATTTTTATTCCTCCAATAATTTTGAAGTTTACTACTACGATCGTGGCGGACCCAATGCTAAAATGGCCATTGAATACCTAGAGTCGGAGTTTGATAAGCTGACTCAAATGATCGGATATGTGGCTTATACCAAGCCTAGAATTTACATTTATAATTCACCCGAAGAAGGGCTGCAGAGTAATCTAAATCTAAATAGCCAGAAATATACAGAGGACGGTCAGACAAAGTTTACCCGATTGATAGCAGAAGTATCACACAAGGGTAGCGTGGATCAGTTTAAGGAAGATATCATCTACTCTACGTCTAAGGTTATCATCAGGGAAATGCTATATGGTGCTTCTGTTGCAGATGCCTTCCAAGCTAATCTTATCAATGATTTTCCAGAATGGTATATCGATGGTGCGGCGCTTTACCTTGCCAAAGGTTGGAGTAGAGAAATGGATGATTTCATCCGACAATATTTGAAAGAAAATAAAAATCCGAAGATTCTGAACCTAACTGGAATTGAGGCAGGACTCGTAGGGCAGTCTATTTGGAATTACATCGCCGAAAAGTACGGGAGGAGGTATGTTTCCAGCATTTTGAACCTGTCCAGAATCAATAGAAATGAGGAGAATAGTATAGCAAATACCATTGGGGTCAATGCAAAGGTCTTTTTCGAAGACTGGAAGAATTACTACCTAAAAGTAAATGAGCCCGTCTATGCCTCATTTAAGAATGTTTCCCCAGAATCTGCAATCGCAAAAACATCTTCTAGAGTAGATGGCGCGATCAGCGATGTCAAGTTTAGTCCTGATGGACTATTACTTGGATATGTAGTGAATAACGCAGGAAAGTACAAAGTAATCGTGCGCGATTTGTCCACCGGATCGGAGCAGACGATTTTTCAGGGAGGAGCTAGCTATGACGAGCTTAGCCCCAATTTATATTCTCCACTGATTGCGTGGAGAGACTCCGCAAATCTTGCCATAGCTTCATTCAAGAGAGGTTTTACGACTTTGAGACTTCGGTCTATTGACGGCAGCAATCAAGACAAAATATTCCTACGAAACATCACACAGATTCTGAGTATAGATTTCAATGAATCTGGAAAAAATATGGTTTTATCCGCAATTTCAAATGGAAAGACCGATATCTATACATTGAATACAAGAGGACAAGGTAAAAGGCTCACCAATGATATTTTCGATGACCTGACTCCGGTATTCCTTAATGATTCTGTTATCGTTTATTCATCCAATTACGTGGATTTGCCGGATTCAGTCTTGACTCCGACTCCGGACATCAATGTGTTGCCAAATCAGTACAACCTCTTCCGGGTGGAGGTATTGAAGGATACTACTATTGTTACCAAGTTGACCAATGCCAACAGTAAGAATACCCATCCTCGGAAAGTCAATAGCAATACCTTGCTATTTCTCAGTGATCTGAGTGGAATCACCAATATCATGCGATTCAATATCGGCAATCAGGTATCCAATCAGATTTCTGCCTTCGACAAAAGCATTGAGGTATTTGATGTAACCAGTCGGATGAATAAAATCGCCTATGCCCTGCGAAGTGGTAAAGAATCTCATCTATATGTCGAAGGATATAGCGGAGCAGATCAGTTTACGCCAAGCACTCCTAGGATACAGCTCGCCCAAGCTAAAGATCTGAATGAGCGACTGGCGGCAAGAAGATTACTGGAACAAAAAACAAATCTATCCAAGCCTTCGACAACCCAGCAAGAACCTCAAATAGAAAACCAAACGATAGCCGTAGATACCGTATCAAAAAATAACACCTCTTCTATCAGTCTGGATCGACTAAGATTTGAATCTAAAAAAGGGATTAATACTGAGAACTACACTTTTGATACAATTCCTCAACTTCAAAGTCCTGCCGATGCAGGAGAAAATAGCGGGACCAGCCGAACCAATCTTTTGGAAGCATTTAGAAAGCAGTCTCTTCAGAAGCGAGTTTCGGGACCAAGAAGAATGGAGGACCAGTTCTTTACCAACCACATCAACACCCGGTTTGTGGTCGATCCCTTAAGAGGGTTTGGGATAAATCTGAACGGCAAAATGACGGATATTTTGGATAATCACGTGTTTTCAGGAGGAATCATGACAGCGCTTGATTTCAACTCAGGTGGAGATATCTGGTTTGAATACGAATACCTCAAAAGTAGGCTGGATTTCAGAGGACGATTTGATAGAAAAACCGTACGGGTTGAAGAGAGCGACCTTACATTCCAGAAATATGTATTGACACAAGTAGAGGCTGGAGTTTCGTATCCATTGAATATCAATTCTCGCATATACGCAGCTCCATTTGTTGCAAAAACTCAATATTTTAATTTAAATCCAGACTCCTTGACAATGGGTCAGGTGCCTGAGCAGAATAGGTTTGATGTGAATTATGTTGGCGGAAAGGTGGAGTTTGTTTACGATCGGACAGAGCCAATGGGCTTGTATTCTTTCACCGGAATCAAAGGAAAAATAGGCTTCCAGCACTATCAGGGGTTGAATCGGGGTGAAAGATCCTTCAGTAATTTTTACCTCGATCTGAGAAATTACCAGAAAATCCACAAGAATATTACTCTTGCTTCCAAGCTTTATGTAGGATCATTTACTGGAAATAATCCTCAAAATTACCTCGTTGGAGGTATGGACAATTGGCTTTTCAATGAATTCTATAATCCTCCGTCCAATAGACCGGAACCCTCTCCAATCCGTAATCCAGGCGGAAGCGAAAATTCCAACATACTCTTTGCTGACTTTGTCGACTTGAGAGGATATGATTACGATGAGATTAGGGGGAATAACGTGATTACATTTACAACCGAATTGCGTATCCCACTATTCTCCTATTTGACCCGAGGAAATATCACTTCAAATTTCGTCAGGAATTTTCAACTAGTCGGATTTTATGACATCGGGTCTGCGTGGGATGAATTTGCGCCGTGGGAGCGTGTAAATGATCAAAATACCGAAGTCATTAATACAGAGGGTTCACCGTTTGTCATTGTGCTCAACAACTTCAATAATCCATGGCTGCAAAGTTATGGCGCGGGACTTCGTACAGTTTTGTTGAATTATTATGTAAAATTTGATGTAGCTCGACCAATTCGAAATTATGAGACTGAAGACCTGAAATTTTACTTTACTTTGGGCTACAATTTCTAATTCCTTATAAAGTATGATCAAATCGATGACCGGCTTCGGTGTTGCCGGACTTGAGAATGAGCAAATGATGATCCAGGTCGAAGTGCGATCGCTCAATTCAAAATTTTTGGATTTATCCATCCGTAGCCCCAGACAATTTTCTGATAAAGAACACGAAATACGAAACCTAGTCCAGTCTGTTTTGGATCGGGGAAAAGTGAATGTTTCCATTGAATTTGTGCCGAAGGGAAGTCAAAATCTTCCGGTAACCATCAATCAAGAGCTTTTTAAGGCTTATTTCGAAAAGTTTAAAAGCTTAGCAGACCTCGTCGGCGAAAAATCAAATGACCTCTTCAAACTTGCCTTGCAGTCCCCAAATGTGATTACTTCCATACCTATGGAGCGTGAGGAAGGAGAGGATTGGGAGCAAACCAAGCGGGTATTGGAAGAGGCATTGAAAAAATGCGATGGATTTAGAATAGATGAAGGAGCTGCACTTTTTTCCAAACTGGAAGAAAACATCCTGGTCATCAGATCAGCTTTTGAAAAAGTAAAGAAAGAAGAACCCATCCGAAAGGAGCGAATCAAGCAGCGAATCCGAAATCATTTTGACCAATGGATGGATGAAAACTCATTCGATGCCAACAGATTTGAGCAAGAGTTGATTTATTATTTCGAAAAGCTGGATGTCACAGAGGAATTGGTCAGACTGGAAACTCACCTGGATTATTTTTTGAAATCCTTGAAGGAAGAAAATGCACAAGGAAAGAAGTTAGGCTTTATCAGTCAGGAAATTGGTAGAGAAATCAATACGATCGGATCCAAGGCAAACGATGCTGAAATTCAGAAGCATGTCATTTTGATGAAAGATGAATTGGAAAAAATCAAAGAACAAGCACTCAATGTGCTTTAGTTTTCTGCCACAAAGTTTAAGGTTTTTTAATTTTTCATTTAACATGTTTTTAGTTGGGGATTTATTCTGAAATCTACTATAAGATTATCTTTGATTAAACGTTTAATCTTGCTGCAGAAGATTAATTGTTGATTTAAGTTTTTCTCATACGTATTTCAAAATAGAACTCATGAAAAATGCTATTCCCTTTCTTTCCACCTTAGCTTTTTTTATCTGCTTAGGAGGTAACAGTCTTGCCCAGAGTCGTTTCAAAATGGAATTCTATGGTGGCCCACAATACAGCTACCAAAAACCTACCACTATCCAAGGAGTCCCCCTAAATATGGATGTTGGGATTGATTACCACCTTGGATTAAACTTCCTACTTGGAATCGGTAAAGACCTTCAATTATCCTTTCAATCAGAAATGATCAGGCCAAACTTGAAATTTGATTACTACCTGGCCTATCCTGATTTGTCACCTCGTTTAGAGGTAAAGCGAGTTGACTCATTTGGCAATTATCGACTTGGCCTTCGGAAAAGCTGGGAAAACGGAAAGCATGGATTTTTTGTTCAGCCCTCTTTGGGATTTACAGTCAATAACTATTGGGATTTTCCAAGAGCAGATACTGTAGCATTTGTTTATGCAGAAAAAGCGACAAAGATAGTTGGGAATGTTGCTTTGGAGGCAGGAATGAAATTCTATACGAAGAGGAAAAATTACCTAATGGTTGGGGTGAGGCACCAATTTGGACTTAGCCCCCTTAATCCGAGCAGCATCAATAATTATGCGGGAATCTCGGAAGCCTCAGTTCAGCGAAGGGGAACTTATACAGGCTTATTCGTGGGGTATGGCATAGACTTCAAGGGGAGAACCAAAGAGGAACGGCTCGAAGAGAGACTTGGTAAAGAGGCACAAAAATTAGAAAAAAGGGAAATGGCATGGGGAAATGGACCTTACGTCATGGCTAACGGACTTTTAAGATTCAGACCTAAATCCGAGCGGGAGCCAAACTTAGAGTTTTCGCACATTTCAGGTGGATATGAATTATTGGCTGGATATACTTTGGGCTCGTTTAGCTTGGAGTCTGGTTACAGCAAATTCAATGCATACACAGGAACCACGAGGCCAAATGGGTTTTCCATCCAAACCAACACTAATTTTAATGTGAGTGCAATTCCGGTACGATTGCGCTATCATATTGACCTAGGGGAAAACAAAAGAATCAGAGTTGGTGCTTCCTTGGCAGCATTTTATACACTTCAGACAAGAGGTCTAGGACAATCTGTAAGAGGGGGCGTTGGAAATGTCGGAGGCAATACCTATAGCTTAACCTACACTCCGATAAATGAAAGTTCTCAGGGGAAAGTATTCTTTAATGCAGGAGTTTTTGCTGAGGTGTCAATTTTCAATTCAAGTATGTTGACCTTCAATTTCTCCAGAAATTTTGGCAGTCCTGAAGTTGGCAAAGTGAATGTCACGGGAACTATCAATGGTGAACCTGTCAACTACGTTACCTCTGGAAGCTTAGATGGGTGGATAATGGAAGTAGGGTATAAACTACCCTTGAACGTTCTGTTTAAATAAAATGCATTAGTGTCTGAAGAATTTGAAGGTGCTTTTTATTTCAGCTTCCATAATCTTGAAAGATTAGGTTATCAATTTAATTCAAATTCAACTCGAAGGAATAAAAAAAACCTGCATGACACCATGCAGGTTTTTTAGATTTTATGGTGTTGGTTTAGTTGAGTTTAAATTTTATTGGGATTGTCATTCTAGAGCGGACAGGCTTGCCATGATGCCGAGCTGATTTCCATTTTGGAGAGTTTTGGATCACCTCTACAGCAGCTTTGTCGAGGTAAGGATCTACCGAACGTACCACTTGTACATCCTGTATACTTCCGTCTGTATTAATGACAAATCTGAGAAATACAGTACCCTCTATGCCTAATCGTTGAGGCTGTTTTGGATAGGATAGGTTTGATTTCAAATAAGCATACCATCCATCCATCCCACCTTGGAATTCAGCCTGTACCTCAGTGAAATCAAGGATCTCATCTGCCTTTTCAATAACAGGTGCCGACTCGAGCTTGATTTCAGGTATTTCATCATTCACTGGATAGTTAATATCGATATTGGCGATATCATCTATTTTGACTGAGTTATCTATTACCTTGATTTCCGGAGCAATCAACGGGGGAGGGGCTTGAGGTGGTTCCTGGATCGTAATCGGAATGATATCAATATCCCAATTCGAATCACCATCGGGGATAGTTATAAGTGGTTTGTCTTCATATGCTTTCCATTCGAAAGCCACCAAAACTGTGCTGACTGATAGAATCAGTCCCAAATTGAAGATAGGACCATACCATCTACGGAGGTCCGATCCTGGGTTCTTTTTTAGTTCCATGGTTGTAGTTTTTGATTGTGTATAAAAAATTACAACTATTAGAATAAAAAAACTATTTCAATAACATTTATTAACTATTTAAAAAGTAATAATACGCAAAAAAAAGACCCGACTAATCGGGTCTTATATTTTAGCTTAGTTTGAATCGAATCGGAAGTCTCATTCGAGTACGAACCGGACGGCCTCTTTGCTTACCTGGTTCCCACTTAGGAGCTTCTTGTACTACTTTTACCGCTTCTTCGTCACAACCTCCTCCGATACCTCTGAGGACTTCCACATCTTGAATTGATCCGTCAGTGTTGATTACGAATACTACAATTACGGTACCTTCGATACCCATTCTTCTCGCTTGAGTAGGGTATTTCAGATTTTTGGAAAGGTACTGATTCCAGCCTGACATACCTCCAGGAGGATTTGGCTGAGTTTCCACTACGTCAAAAATCTGATCTGCTTTCTCTTCCACTGGAGCTTCAGCAATTACCACTTCTTTGATTTCAGTGGTTTCTTTCACATCCACGTCAAAGTTTACATCGATCTTTTCTTCGATTTCCACTTCATCTGGAATCTCCTCAATGATAGGCTGCTCCATTGGTGGTGGTGGCGGTGGCGGTGGTGGCTGTTCTGTGATAGGCACATCAAGCAACTCTTCGAAGTTGTCAGTCACTCCACCCAAGTCCTTAAGGCCTGAGTCATCAAATGACTTGTATTCGAAAGCAGCAAGAGTAAGCCCTACAGCTACTGCTAGACCAAGATTGGTAAACATACCTACCTTCTTGGTGATATCAGCGCTAGGAGACTTTTTTGCTTCCATGGTGAAATTGGTTTATACAGGTTAATCTTTTGAAATCTGAGTAACAAGTGTAAGAATTATTAGAGATTAATCCAAAATGTATTTAATGAACGGCCATTTTAAATATCCTACTAATCCTAAACATGCTCCCAGAGCATTGGTAATCATATCTACTAGATCAAACGATCGATATGGAATATATTGTTGAAGAAATTCAAATACAATACCACATCCGAGTCCAAAAAGGATAAAGTTTCGCCAGATAGTGGTGTTTTTGAGGGAAATTTCCCCCTTTTTTACTCCTACACCACTCCATAGATATCCTTGCAAGAAAAAACAGATGAGGTGGACTACTTTATCCTGGAAATTAAATAAATCGATATCCGGGAATTTGGTGCCTGGACTAAGCATGGCCAATGCCAATACGATCATCCAAGAAATAGCCAGTCCTACTCTCAATAATTTATGAATTAAGCTCCAACCAATTCAGCATATTCTGCTGAATCCAACAGGTCTAATGCCGAAGAATCAGATATTTTCACTTTGATCATCCAGCCGGACTCATATGGAGAATCGTTGACCAGTTCTGGGGAAGAATCCAATTCTTCATTGAATTCGATAATTTCCCCTGTGATAGGCATGAAAAGATCCGAAACCGTCTTCACAGCTTCCACAGATCCAAATACCTCACCAGCTTCGATCGTTTCGCCTACTGTCTCTACTTCTACGTATACGATATCTCCAAGTTCTTTCTGAGCAAATTCAGTGATGCCAATGGTAGCAATATCTCCTTCGATTTTTACCCACTCGTGGTCTTTGGTGTACTTTAATTCTTGCGGAAAATTCATGATTAGTTTTTTAGATTGTCAAAAATAAAAGGATTCGGACGAGATTGAAATCTATTGTGACAAATTAAATCGCAATTGTCCACCGAAGGCAGTGGAGGTTCTCCTAAATGCTGTAGTCACTCGAGGTTCATTAATCGTCCTTTCAAAGTAAATCGTCAAATTCAAGTTTTGATTGATGACATATCCTATAGTTGGTCTGATTTGAATATTCAGATTCCCGTTGGTGACCGTACTCCCTTCCTCAATTTTTCGCTGTACTTGCCTTACATCTACCACTTTTGTGTCCAGTCTCAGCTGGAGATCGTTTTTAAGGACTTTTTGTCCTCCCTGAATGTTGAACGGCACTTTTACTCCGGCCTTGGTATATGCTAAAGTCAATCCAAAGTCGCTGCTTTTTTGCTCCGTTATCTGGGAGTTGGAGAAGTTCAAACCCAGATTTCTTTCTCTATTGTAATTGATAGCTACATTCAATCTATCTTTAGTCAAGACATCTATTCCAATAAATGGTGCAAATCGTTCTGAAAGTACGACTTGATTCAGGACATATATTGGAATAAACTGTCCATCGTCATTAGTGATATCTGGGCGTTGGACATTCTGCAGCGTGTTGAATAATTCCAGTCCCTGCTGGTATTGAAGGGAGTTGGAGAAATTGCTCACGTCATAGGTGGATGAATACGCGTGAGTAATATTGATGCTGCTGAATTTATCACTCAATCCTTTCAGTCGGGACAATCCCCGATAATCTAGCCTCCAGTTCGGTAGTGGTGTTTTTGGAAAAGGGTTCAACTTTACCTCGTTTGGATCTTTACCGAGGTAAGCTGCCAAGAAAGACGGGATCAGGACATCCTGTCCATTTATTCCGTATTCTCCAGTTCCACCGGATTCTCCATCTAGTCTTGATTTGATCCTGGAGCGGTAGTTTTCAAAGTCGGTAAATAAAGGAGAATTATTTTCTGAGTCATCTTTTTTAAATGTCGTTCCGATCATAATGGTAGTGATCGAATAAGAGCCGAGTCGATTTGGGCTGATGCTTTGGTAATCGCCAGGATTATCCAAAGAATTGCGGAAAATCTCCTGATAATCTCCGATTTCCCGCTTTCTTGCTTCTAGTGTCACTCTGAAATCCTGAAAAGGCTCAAGAAGGCCGGTTAACCTCAGGTTCATCGCCCGGTTTTGTTTAAACGTTTGGGTTAATTCGGTACTCGGAGCGATTTGGCCATTTTCGGCTAGATCATATCGGATATTTGCATTTTGGCTTCCAAATAAGAATGCCCATCCTGGATTGTCCCATGCCCGATCCATTCCCAATAGTCCAGTATTTGGCATGTAGCCAGGTAAAAATGTGCCTTCGATCACACCATAATTGAAGGTAAATTCTTTGGCCATCATCAGGAACTTCAGAAGTCTATTGCTAAATGGTGTCCCAATCGTGTCCTCCGCAGCTACGGTATTCCTACCGGGTACACTTGGGCGTTTTGGTGCGTTCAAAGCAGCCAATTTCTTATTCTTATTGTAGAGCTTCAGCAGGTCAAGCTTTCCGGTAAGACTTTGGTCTCTGGTATTCTGAATGACGTTTCCAAGTGTATCTTTTTGACCTATGGCGCCAGTCTGCCAGGTGTAGGATGTGACATAGCGGTAGTCGGTTTGGATCCAGTCAGTGGCTGGTAGCTTATTCAGCGGAATGCTGTAATTCAAGGTTGCCGAATGATTGTAATTGGTTGTTCTGCCAAACCGCCAAGCATTGTATTTTACAGAATCCCGCTTGGCTTCCGTGTCCAAATCGCCTTCTGGTTCATCTACTACAGCACTGGCTCGGGATTGAAAATCCACACGAAGACTCTGCGAAAGATCCCAATTGATCGCAAAGGACCGATTCATGAAAAATGATTTCT
Organism: Algoriphagus litoralis; assembly: GCF_003259255.1. Taxonomy (GTDB): domain Bacteria; phylum Bacteroidota; class Bacteroidia; order Cytophagales; family Cyclobacteriaceae; genus Algoriphagus; species Algoriphagus litoralis. Next base: position 341,362 of record NZ_QGOL01000007.1, on the reverse strand, counting down.
GAAAAAGTGGATCAACACCGCTGGTGCTGAGTTGGTCATTTCGATATTGTGATCTTAAGAATCTCCGATCCACATCCAACCGAGCCAAAAGTGAAGTTGGGGAAAGGTTGAGGTTGAAATCTTTGATCAGCTTTAAGAAAGGAGAATTTAGCCCTTCAGAATTTCTAAACGGCTCAATTCTCCATTCCTTAGGTTGAAAACTGTAGGTCACATTGCCCCGGTTTGTTTTGAAATTATAGCTTTGGATTTGAGCATTGGTCTGGGTGACTGATCCCATAGCATAGGAAAATGCAAAATTGGAAAGGTCATAGATCCGGTTTGGCGAATCCTGATTTCGTTTGATTTTTCGGACGTTGTTGAAACTGATATTTCGCCGCTTAAGTTGATCAAGTGCAATGTCTCGATAGGCTTCCCGTTGTGCATCTGTTTCGAATTTCCCCAAAGCCACTTCAAAAGGAACATCCGGATTGAGAGGGTCATACTCTGGTCTAGAATTTGAATTTTCGATAGAAAAATACATCGGAATACTTACGCCAAGCGCTTCAGGCAGGAGTTTGTTTATTTCTACGTTGGTAGAGATATCGTATTGGGTGACTGCTTGTCTGGCCCGCTGGGAAAGCTTGGTTTCCAATCCTCCAAAGCCTATAGAATTATGCCTTACGGATGCCGAGACTACAGCAACATCCGCAATTTTTGCATTGAGAAATGCGTTGGCTGCCCAGCCATTGTTTTTGGTGAATCCTGTCACCCGGAGTTCATTTGCCCAAAAGCAGAAAGACTTGGAAGAGCCAATACCTGTACCTGGATTTCTTGCACCCAGCATCATCGCCTGTACTAAACTCAATTCCGGTCGACCTACTACGGTGACTTTGTATTGCCTGATATTCTGCGAAAATGGCAAATTTAGTGGTGCCTGGGCATTGTCCCTATCTACTTTTACGCCGACAATTTCTTGAATGGCGATATCAATCTCATTTTCCAATGGCCATACTGCCCGTGGGTCATTTGTCCCCAAAGGAGAAATCAATAGCGGAACTTCGATTTCATAGTAGTTATCAGTGTAATCCGTGCCCAGCCTGATGAAAGCTGTGATCTCTCCATCCCGAGCATCGTCACTATTGGCATGAAAAAACATCTTGATTCGCTCGTATTGTACAAGATCGATGGTGAGATTTTTAAATACAGCCCGGGCATCTTTTGGAGCGAGATCTTCTACACAGACGCGGAGTGACTGTTCGTTGAGCCGTCTCTCCACGGTAGAGGTATTATCCCGGTCACGATTGATTCCAGGAGGAAGGACGTATGGGCTTGATTTGTCGCTTCCCTGAGCATTTTGCTCGATATTCACGACATCCACGGTCACATTGGATACGTCTGGTTCCGGGATTTCAAAAAAGCCTTTTTCGAAGAGCGATTCCTGAAAAACCCGCCACTGGCTGCCAACCATTCTGAATTCCGCCATTCTCAAGACCACAGGCTGCTCAAAATCCGTCAGGTAGGTCCGCATCCAGCGGATGGATTTGAAGCCCACGATGTCGCCTTCGACCCGATCTGGCTGCCGAACAGGAATACGGAAAAGATACCAGTTGACCTCTTCTCCGGCTTCATTGTGGGTGACTTGGTCTACGATGTAGTTTTCACCGACAGTTAATTGTCCTGGTCTCAGGTCAATTTCGTACTCGTAATAGTTCTCCAGTTCATTGATGGTGTTGTCAGTATTGAGATCCTCATTATCCGGCGTGTTTCCTCCAGATTCCGTATAGGGAAGACTCGGGTCAGCTGACACAGGCGTATTACCCTCCATTCCATTAAACTTCTTGTACCGCTCCAGAATTTTAACGTTCTCCTGATCAAATCTATCATTGAGATAGTACTGGAACGCGTCTGCAGAAACGTCCTGTTCTATGGCATTTCTTGCCTCTTGCGATACATTGATCCTATCGAGAAATCTGCTTCTGAAGAATGCAGGCTCATCCTCATTTTTTAGCCCATCCAATCCTACATCCTGATTGACTCTCGAGCTTTCTGAATTGTCAAAAGCCGGGATCAAAAACTGTTCTCGTGTGATGCGTCCCCATTCGTTTTGGCCCGTTTCGCTTGGATCTCCATCGGCGGGCAGACCATTTTCAAAAGCATGACTTCCATCTTTCATCACATCTTCTGAGATATCCCCGAGATTGATGAACAGCTTCCCGCCTGTGGTGTTGTTTTCGTTGAAAATACCGTCTAGGACTTTCCCGTTTTCACCAGGAAGAAAGGGATCCATCAGCCAGAATTCGATGTATTCAATATTAGTCCGGTCAAAGTCAACTTCGGTAGTAATAGCCCGAGTCACTCCACCATAATTTAGTTTTGGATTAGGCAATAGTCCATTGATGTCCAGGTTCGGGTTGTAATTGAACATCCCACGCTCACTGGGGAAATAAGCCATTTCAAATAAAGGTTGCGGGACTACAATGACATCCCTGTCCTGATTTTTGAAAATTTCCTGTGGAATTACGCGACGTACATAATGATTTCGTCTGTCCTGTGGAGTCAGATTGGTAGGAACTCCTGGTCCACTTTCCCGATAGAAAATATTATCAATGTTGTACCAAGCCAATTTTGCACGGCGATAGGTATTGCCCAGATTGTCCTCGGTTTGGTTGCTGAGATCAAAGCGATTCGTTTGGGTTTTTGGCGTAGAGGCCAGTTTCCAGTTTTGATTGGCAGCTGCTCCGAGATAAAATGGAGTAACTGCCGCCTCAAAATCGTCGATATAAGATGCAGCATCCCCGTCTACTGTATTCGAAGTGCCTGGAATGAGGTGGGCAAATTCGGCATTGAATTGAACGAGGGATTTTTCTTTTGTATCTGTAAAAGGTAATGCATCAGCCAATTTGGTTAGCCAGCGGGATTCATCGTTGAAATTGACATCTAGGCCCCAGAGACTGTTTCGAAGTGTTTCATTGCCAGTGGCAATTCGGGTTACATTGGGTCTTTCGTTGAGGTACATGAATGTACCCCCAATATTTAGCTTTTGGCTTGCCAAATAGTCCAATCGTGTGCCGATGAGACTTCGGGTTTGGAAGGAAACCAGATCGGCTTTTTCGAAACTTACGTTGATTTGTTTGCCGGATTGCAAAATGGCGTCATTGATGATCACCAGTCGTCCTACGTTGTAATCAATCGTGAAATCAACCCCTTCAGTCAAGGGAATATTACCCGCCTGGACGATTACAGAACCGGGAGCGATATTTAACCCTGGCAGCTGGATTTCACTCGCCGAACCAGCCGTCAGTCTACCTTTGATGAAGTATTTGTTTAATCTGGTGACCAATTCGGCATCAGCTTGCGTGGTGCGATAGAGGGTATCGTAGACGTATTTGTCTTTGAGTACCAGTTCACCCGGGAGGAAGTTTTTCTCAAGATTGGATCCAAAAGGCTCCAAAACCGGGAAAATCAACAAGCCCCGATCTGAAATCATCGTAAGCCCCTCTACAAAGTCAAAGTTTCCATCTGGTGCAGGATCATTCTGTGGATTGAGATTGTCCAGTCCAGTCAACCGGATTAATGGCTTATCTTTGACATTTGCTCCTTCTAAAAGCGAGGGATTATCCAGACCGGTACGGTCATCCCTGTAGATAATCTGAAGCTGAAAGCCTTCCCGAGCGATCTGGCTAGCGTTTAAGCTGTAGACATTTTTCATCATCAAATCCCATGTAGGGACCCTGGGATTGATTCTTGCGGGTCGGAGAAGTTTAAGGAAAATCAGTTCATCCTCTTGTCTGGTTTGGTAATCTTCTGTTAGTTCTCCGACTTTGTAGACTTGCCCATTGTAGGTGTATTCAAAGGATACCCCCAGCACTTCATCATTTTGAAGCCTTCTAAAAAGAGAGAGATAGCCGAGTTGGGGATTAAAAAAGAATTCATTGGGGTCAAGTTTTCTTGCACCGTTGATTTGCTCAAAATCTACCCCTTTTCGAAGTCCCAAAGCTGACTCCATGGCTCTTGATCCGGTATCAAATGGCCGGAAGGAAGCATTATTTGAAATATTGGAATACAATAAATTAGCCCCGTTGCCAGCAGGAGCTCCAGGTGTGCCTGACCCTATTGCGGGATTGGACGGATTTAGCAGTACCTGGCCTTCACCCAAATCCATAAATGCAGCAAAATTCCGTAAGGTCTCCGTATTGGTAGCACGGTTCATGACATACACTTCGATTCGGGTTACATTCACCCCGGAGAGTACCTGAGGGAGTCCTCTCAACCATCGTTCGTAATTGTCCCGAAAAAAATGGGCAAGAAAAAAATGTCGGTTTTCATCATATTTTGAGGCTTGGATATCAAAAGAGCGTCCCTGACCATTGGCATCGATCACCAGATTATCCCGTCTTCCTCGCTGGGTAGAGGCCACAGCAGTGACATTGAGTTTCCCAAAACGCATCTGGGTTTTTACTCCGAATAGATTCTGAGCTCCTTGGATCAGGCGGTTTTGAATTGGCATGGAAACATTGCCTATCTCTACAGATTGAAGAATGTCTTCATCAAATCCGTCATATTCCAGCTTCAGTTGATTCTGAAAGTCAAAAGAATTGTTGGAGTCAAAATTCGCAGCGATTTTCATTTTTTCGCCTAAGGATCCATTGACTGCCATTTGGATTTGTTGCTGAAAATTGAATCCACCGTTCTGCTGCTGGCGGATAGGCAGTGTCGGATTGTCTATCCTTCGAAAAATCGCTCCAAAATCCAGATTGACGTACCCTGTAGGTGTGATGTTGATTTCACTTCCGCCAAAAATCCGGTCAAAACTCGGGCTGACGGTGAGCGGCGGTATCAGACTCCTACCTTCCACGGCACTTTCTCCGTCCATGCCTCTGGCTCTAGACCGCCAATATTCCTGTCTTACCCGGTACTGCTGAATCTCAGAGAATCGCTCAAAATCATATTCCTGCTCATTCCCAAACCGAGTAGTGTCCAGTTGATCGACAATATTGTACCGGAGGGTGGAATCCACGATGACTTCCACTTCCTGATTGAGAGGAGGGGTAGGGATAAATGGCGATCTGGGAAGCAGAAAAGGGTTCCGCTGTGGGTATAGCGGATTGGTCCTCATGTTTTGCCAAAGCAAAAATGAAGGTGACAATCGTCGGATGTTCAGGGAATCAATACGGGATTGGGTACTGTCTGCAGTGGCCTGTTGGGCTTTAAGCGGTGATATAGCTAAAACAAATCCCAATAGGATTAAGAAAACAGGCCCGTGACTTTTGATTTTCCCCCTGCAAAAAGTCAGTAACTCCTGAAAGTTCAATCCAGCTTCAAATTAAGGTGTCTTTAAAGATGCTTTAATTAAATCTTCTAAGGAAATTTCGCCTTCGGTTTTTTTAAGAACGAGCGCAATATTCTTCTCAGCGACAGCTTTTGGGAATCCCAAAGTGACTAAGGCTTGTAACGCCTCTTCGCGTACTTTATTGCTGGATTTCAAGAATCCGAGCGGCGTGGTAGAGTCAGTACTGCCAGACTTTCCTACTTTGTCTTTCAATTCCAAAATAATCCGTTGGGCAGTTTTGATTCCGATTCCTTTGACCGCCTGGATTTTGCCTACGTCGCCAGAAAGAATCGCCTGCTCGATTTCAATTGTATCCAAGGAAGAAAGAATCATCAAACCTGTATTTGGCCCTACTCCATTGATGGAGATCAAAAGGAGAAATAGCTTTTTTTCGGTTTCTTCCTTGAATCCATACAGGGTGTGGGCATCTTCTTTGATGTGAAGAAAAGTAAGCAAACGGATCTGTTCTTCATCCTTAATCTTACTGTAGGTTTGAAGCGAGATTTTCACATGGTATCCGATGCCGTTCACGTCAATGACGACAAAAGTTGGATCTTTGTAGACCAGTTTGCCACTCAGGTAAGCGATCATAGATTTCCTTCTGAAGATTGGGCATCTACCACTGCTATAGCTACCATATTTACGATTTCGCGGATAGAACTTCCGAGCTGAAGGATATGGACAGGTTTGGACATTCCCAAGAGAATTGGTCCGATTGCCTCGGCATTTCCTAGTTCGGCAAGCAATTTATAAGCAATGTTGCTGGAAGCAAGGTCAGGGAAAATCAGGGTATTCACTTGGTTGTCTGCAAGGGCAGAGAATGGATAGATTTCCCGCTGAAGCTCTTGATTGAACGCAACATTTGCCTGCATTTCACCTTCGATAATCAGTTCCGGATATTTTGCCTTTGCCAGCGCGGTGGCTTTGGCCATTTTCGCTGGAATTTCTCCCTGAGCCGAGCCAAAGTTGGAGTAGGAAAGCAATGCAATTCTAGGTTCCATGTTGAAGAATTTCACTGCATTTGCGGTGAGTCCGATGATTTCCACCAGTTCTTCTGCCGTAGGGTTTAGATTCACCGTGGCATCTGCAAAGAAATAAGGGCCTTTGGGCGTATTCATGATATACATCCCCGCTACCCGATTTACCCCTTTTTTCACCCCGATGGTCTGAAGTGAAGGTAGAATGGTCTTTGGATAATCTCTGGTCAAACCGGAGATAAAAGCGTCTGCCGATCCGGTCTCCACCATCATTGCACCGAAATAGTTCCGCTCGCGAACCAGACGGTTGGCATCAAAAAGCGTCATTCCTTTACGTTGTCTTTTTTTATAAAGGAATTCCCCGAATTTTTCGATCATTGCCGATTCCTCCAAAGGATCGACAATAGTCACATGGGCCAAATCCAAAGCATTGGTTTCAATCAATGCCAAGATTTTTTCCCTGTTTCCGAGTAGAATCGGGACAGCAATTTTTTCATCCCGTAGGATCTGGGCAGCTTTGAGGATTTTCAGATTGTCAGCCTCCCCAAAAACAACACGCTTCGGATCTTTTTTGGCTCTACCGATGACGATAGACATTAGCCTTTGGTCTATTCCGATCCGCTTTTGCAGCTCAAGTTCATAAGCCTCCCAGTCATGGATCATTTTTTTTGCCACACCTGATTCGATAGCAGCTTTGGCCACTGCAGGAGCAATGGTGGTGATCAGCCTTGGATCTACAGGTTTTGGAATCAGGTATAATCTTCCAAAAGCCATGTTTAAATCACCATAGGCCTTATTGACGATCTCTGGCACTGGTTCTTTTGCCAGTTTGGCGATGGCTTTTGCCGCTGCCATTTTCATTTCTTCGTTGATCACAGTCGCCCGGACGTCTAGTGCGCCGCGGAAGATGTAAGGGAAACCAAGTACATTATTCACTTGATTAGGATGATCAGATCTACCAGTCGCCATGATCACATCCTTTCTAGCGGCAATGGCTAAGTCATAGGAAATTTCTGGGTCGGGATTAGCCAGGGCAAAAACTATTGGATCTGGTGCCATAGACTTGATCATTTCCTGGGTGATAATATTTCCTGCGGAAAGTCCCAAAAACACATCAGCACCTGGCAATGCATCTTTGATATGATGAATGTCTAGATCAGTGGCAAAATCGGCATGGATATCTGTCAGTCCTGGTCGGTCTCGTCGGATGACTCCATCTTTATCACATACGATGATGTTTTCTTTCTTTACTCCCAAGCTTACATAGAAGCGAACGCATGAGATGGCTGCTGCTCCGGCTCCACTTACTACCAATTTTATTTCATCGATTTTCTTTTCGACGATTTCAAGTCCATTCATCAGAGCCGCTCCAGAAATAATCGCCGTGCCATGCTGATCATCGTGCATGACAGGAATATTCATTTGCTGCTTGAGGGTTTGCTCGATTTCAAAACACTCCGGTGCTTTGATGTCTTCCAGATTTATTCCACCAAAAGTAGGTTCCAGCGATTTGATGATTTGGATGAGTTTTTTCGGATCTTTTTCATCGATTTCCAGATCAAAGACATCGATTCCCGCAAACTTCTTAAAAAGTACTGCCTTGCCTTCCATGACGGGCTTTGATGCTTCCGGTCCGATGTCCCCCAATCCCAATACAGCAGTTCCATTGGAAATTACCGCTACCAGGTTCCCTTTTGCGGTATACTTGTAGATGTTTTCTCTATCTGCTTCAATTTCCTTGCAAGGCTCTGCCACACCGGGCGAGTAGGCAAGGGCTAGATCGATCTGACTGGATACAGGCTTGGTAGGAATGACTTCGATTTTTCCCGGGGAGCCTTGACTATGGTAATTGAGGGCGTCTTGTTTTCTTATTTTGATGGTCATAGATGGTGGTTTGACAAAAGTCAGGCACCTTGGTCTTTTTTACCAGAAATATCGGTGTTGAGCAGAACCGTCTGAATCTCACGAAGTGCGTCACGGTGGACTTCATTTGGATAATAAACGAATCCTTCCATGTAGTAAAGCTTGCCTTTTGCCTGATCTACCATCACATACCCAAGGTAGGTGCCTCCCATACTGATATTATTGGTCTTCCAGGTACCCCTGATTTCCACGGTAAAATTATCATTTATCACCATGTTTCTGAAAGCAGGTGGAATTTGTTTTTCACTGACCACATAAGAGGTGGGATCTTCCGGATCTCCGAAAATATGCTGTTTGGTAATCGAATCTCTGAGAGTCAGAATGTTTACTGGAAAAGTTTGCTCTTCAGAGGTATACTCCGTTTCGTAAAAAAATATGCTGATATCAGGACGTTTCTCCGTTGGGGAAGGTGATCTCATCCATAGAAAATCATCTGTTGATTTTGCGATTTGATAGGAGGCAGGGGCATTGATTTCGATTCCTAGGTTGGTTCTGGCTTCATGTTCTGCCGCTGAATTTTTTCTGGCAAAGAGTGGCTTTTCCAATCGGCCACGCTCTCTCACTTCAAATAGATTCTGCAATCGATCTCTGTTTTTTCGAAGGTTCGCTATTAACTCTTCCTCATTGTTGCCAAAGAGATAAAGTACCTCCTGACCTTTGGCATATTCATCTTCCATTCGAAGGGAATAGAGACTTGGATCTGCAAGTGCTTTTTCTTTTGATTCTTTAGAAAACTGTGCATTGATCACTTGGCTTCCGCCTTTTTTGTCATCAAAAGTCGTGACATAGATCAAATTGGTGTACATCTTGAGCATTTTGGTCATCGCTCGGGGATCTACACGATGGACTTTAAACATACTTTCGGATCTGATCATGCCGGGTAGGTCAGCTTCGAAGATTGCCCTCAATTCCTCACCTACAGGCCCTGCCCATTTGGTAGAATCTATTGCCAAAATGATTTCGCCAATTGATCCTTTAGCCTTCGGTTTTGCCCCGCCAAATGCGTCTTTTCCCTCCTGATCGCAGGAAAATAGAACTAGTGAACTAAACAGGAGAAAGATATACGATAATGCTTTCATGATTTTTCTTTTTGTCAATGGTCCCAATATAAGTACTTAAAACAATCCAAGCTTGTTTTAAATAATTAAAATTTGAGTTAAATTACTTTAAAAAAATAAGAACTAAAATCTATCCGATGATTAGGCGTTGTCCCGGCTTGATATTGTTAGAATTCAGATTATTGAGCCGCTTGATTTGTTCTACCGAAAGGGAATGTTTTTGGGAAATAATCCAAAGAGAATCTCCTGGCCTTACGGTGTAGGTTTTTTGTCCGGAATTATCTGCTAGGGACGTGGAAGTGGAGGAAGGAGGATTGTCGGAATAGATGTATAAGGTCTGGCCCACTCGGATTAGATTGGAGTTTAGGTTATTCCAGCTTTTCACCTGAGTGACACTGACACCATGGCGGGAAGCGATGGTACCCAAGACATCACCTGATCGTACTTTGTAGGCTATTCTTCCAGAGGAAGATTCGACTGCTTTTTCTACAGGAACTATCGCCCCAGGCGTAGAAGAGGCTAGTAAAACTGTAGGCTGATTGCCCAATGAATCCTTTATCCAAGCCAGATTTTCTTTAAGAAATGATGCCCTTGATTTTGGGATTTTCACTTCCATGGTTCGATTGCTGAGGGGAATTGTGCCTTTTTTTACAGATGGATTGATCTCTTCCAGATCTTTCAGACAGATGTTAGTGAGCTCAGATAGTTTTTGGAGCGAAAGCGCCTGATCGAATCTGAATTTTTCATATTCGATGGGGTAGGTAGGTTCCTCGAGGCTGAAGTTGTGCTCTTCGAGGTGATTGAGAATGTAAAGAAACGCTTGTACCTGGGGTACATAGCTTCGGGTTTCCCTTGGTAGGTAGTTGTAAATTCCCCAAAAAGTAGTTTTACCTCCTGATCTTCTTATTGCTTTTCTGACATTTCCCGGACCGCAATTGTAAGCAGCCATGGCTACTTCCCAATTTCCAAACATCCGGTAAAGTGACTTGAGGTACTTTGCTGCCGCATCGGTAGACATTTCCGGATCCATGCGGTCATCTACATCGTTATTGACGAGCATGCCGTACATTTTGCCCGTAGCTGGCATAAATTGCCAAAGACCCATAGCCCCAACTCTACTTCTGATCTGGGGATCCAATCCTGACTCGACGATTGCCAAGTACTGGATTTCGGTGGGCATTTCATGTTTTAGTAGCGTTTCTTCGAAAAGCGGAAAAAATTTCTCCTTTCGGGCCAAGACCATTTTGGTGTAATCTCTATTCCTTACCGTAAAATATTGAATGAATGAAAATATCCGATCATTCAACTCAAAAGGCATGTCTGATTTCATGGCCTTGATTCGCTCTTCTACTTGTTCATAGGTGAAATCAGGGATGTATTCGTAATGATAATTGGGCTGAATCTCCTCGTTCAAGAGTGCCAATTCATCCTGTGGAAATTCCTGTGAAAAACCTTTCGTCAGCGTGATCATGGAAGTAAAAAGTACTAGAATGAGCGATCTGAAGGAGGTCTTTTTCATGGATTTATTTATTATGAGTTTAATTCAGTCAGGTAATTGCTGAATGCATACAATTCAGCTTCTTTGAAGGAGTTGGCAATGACCTGAAGTCCAATAGGCATGCCAGATTTATCTTTTCCGTTGGGAATCGAAATAGCCGGAACTCCTGATACTGAAGCCTGTACGGTAAATAGATCCTCGAGATACATGGCTACAGGATCACCGCTATGCTCACCAAACTTAAACGCTGTAGTTGGTGTAGTCGGCATAATAATATAGTCAAAATCATTCAAAAGATTTTCAGTAAAGTCTTTTATTAATCTTCTGACCTTTTGAGCCTTAGTGAAATACGCGTCATAATAGCTTGCTGAGAGGACAAAAGTGCCCAGCATGATTCGTCGTTTTACCTCTTCGCTGAATCCCTCACTACGCGTGAGTTTATACATGCTCTCTAGATTGTGTGCATTAGGGGAACGGTAGCCATATTTTACTCCATCGAATCGTGAAAGATTGGAGCTTGCCTCCGCAGTAGTCAGGATGTAATAGGTCGGAAGGAGGTATTTCAAGAGCGGAAATTCTACCTCTTGGACTTCATGACCTTCTGATTTTAATTTCTCTAAAACTGAAAGGGTATTTTCTTTGATCTCGAGCTGCAGCGATGGAGACTCAAGGGTCTCTTTGAGGTAAGCGATCTTCGCTTTTTTATCAAAATGCAACAGCTCACTGTAATGGAGTACCGGTTTGCGGGAGGATGTGCTGTCATATTCATCATGACCGGCCATAATCTCCATGACCAAGGCGTTGTCTTTGATAGTTTTGGAGAAAACTCCTATCGAATCAAAAGACGAGGCATAAGCAATCAATCCCCAGCGGGAAACCCGGGAATAGGTAGGCTTCATACCGATCACTCCTGTAAATGCAGCGGGCTGGCGCACAGATCCACCTGTGTCAGTTCCCAAAGAAACAGTACAAAGATTGGCCTGAACAGCAACTGCAGAACCTCCGGATGAACCACCTGGTACTCGTGTGGGATCGGCAGCATTGAGAACTTTTCCATGACAGGAGTTTTCATTGGAGCTGCCCATTCCAAATTCATCACAGTTTAATCGGCCGATAATGATCGCATCTTCGTCGATCAGCCGTTGGATAGCAGTGGTGGTGAATTGGGATTGAAACCCTTTCAGGATACGGGAAGAGGCGTTGGATTCGTGATCGGCATAGCATAAGACGTCTTTGATTCCGATGACCATACCGGCAAGTTTGCCGGCTTTACCTTTGGCTATTTTCTCATCGATGAGATCTGCCTGATCCAATGCGGATTGGGTATAAACTTCAACGAAGGCGTTGAGGTGCGCCTTCGTTGTAATGTTTTGTAAGTAATGGGTGACTATTGTACGGCAATCAGTCTCCTTCTTTTCAAGCGCTTTTTTAATTTCGCCGAATGAACTAAATTTTTCCAAGGGTATTGGCTTAAAGGATTACTTCTTTTTGTCTTTCAGCCCTTCTTCGAGATCGTTCTGAATTTCTTTAGTGGCGTCTTTGAATTCTCTGATGCCACGGCCAAGTCCTCGAGCCAATTCAGGGATCCTTTTAGCACCAAACAGCAGAAGGATAACAACGATGATCAGTACGATCGAACCTCCGCCCATGTTTTGAATAAAACCTAATGTAGTCATGATGGTGTATTTGTTTAAGGATATATAGGATTACAAAGATACAATTGTCACTCGCTTAGGCAAAGTAATGCAGCAAGACAATGGTTCTTTTTTATGAACATACGATATTAATTTCTATTTGGACGTAATCCATGTTGCAGGGTCCATAATCTGTAGACCTTTCCAAGTTTGGAAGTGAACCTCGGACTGCCCGTCGGCATTTGCTGCTACTTGTCCGATGGTTTCTTTGGCCTTCACTGTCTGTCCCACTTTGACAGAAATATTTTTTAATCGGCTATACATGGTGAAGTATTCGCCATGCTTGATAATCACCGTGAGACCATAACCTGGGATAGTAGAAATCTTACTTACCGTGCCATCAAAGACTGACCGCACTGCTGCATTGGGCTGGGTGCGAATTTCCAGACCGTCACTGTCCAGTACGATCCCTTTTAGGGTAGGATGGGGATACGTTCCGTAGCCTTGTGAAACAAATCCCGCTTCCACAGGCCAAGGCAGTTTTCCTTTGTTTCCGGCAAAAGAGCTTGATAGCGCTGCAGCTTCGGGTGTCATCGGCATACTCGTTCCGGCTTTTTTGGTCGTTGTCGAGTTTGCTTTGTTAGCTTCAGCTTCAGCTCTGCGGATTTCATCCTCGATCACTTGCTTGATCATTCGGTTCAATTGCTCCTGCTGCTTTTTGGTTGCAGTTATTTGGCGTTGGATATCTTTTTCCTTCTTGGATAGTGTGTTGACTACACCTTGTTGGCTTTTGCGAAGCCGCTCTAGTTCTGCACGTTCTTTTTGTTCCTCGGAAAGCACAGCTATTTTATCGGCTTTTTTCTGATCGAGTTGGGCGCGCTGATCCACCAGCTCTAGCGATAGTTTTTCGATCTGTTCCGCTTGTTGCTTTCGACTGTCACTGTATTGCTTCAGGTATTTCAGTCGCATGTAGAGTTGATTGAAATTGCCAGAACTAAAGACAAATGCTACTATAGACAAGCCTCTGTTTAACTTGGAGGAATTGTAGATCATTCTGGAGTATTCTGCCTTTAAGTCTTTGAGCTGATTTTCTAAGCTTTCGATTTTATTTTCAGTCTCGGATATTTCCTGATTAATCAGACGTACTTCCCGATCCAGTGTGTTGACCAGCCTGTTTTGGGTCTGAAATTGTCGTGTCAATGCGTTGAGCTCACCTAATGATGTTTTTTTGGTCGCTGTGGTTTGCTTGAGAATAGCATCAAATTCTCTGAGTCGGGCTTGAACCTCCGCTTTTTCTCGCTCGAGTTCTTCTCTCGTTTTTTTTGTTTGGGAAAAAGAGTCGACACTCCCTAGGAAAAGGAAAAAAATCAGAAAAGGAATTAATCTATAAATCAGCATGGTAATTAGAATCTGAAAGGAAAGCTCAAAGATTCAGCATTGGGATTAACGGAAGTCCATTCGAGATGAATAATCGTGTTTTGGCCTCCCTCTGGTAGTTGATAGGCTAGTTTGAACAATACCTCTGCCGGAAAGGGTTGGGAGTCTGCATCCTGGAATTTGGGGAAACTTGCCAAAACTGATCCTCTGTCATCGAGAGAATTGCTGACTAGTTCAGATACTTTGCCATGGCTTGTTTCCACTTTGGAAAAGTAGCGCACATTGTTTCGGACTTGGGTCAGCTCAAATTTTTTGCCCACCCGGAGGAGTCTGTCCTGGTAGTCAAAATCAAATGGGATATTGGCCCATAGGACATTTTGAAAAAGCTCAAGTGAAAGCTTTAATCCATAAAACTGCTCAAACTCGGCATAGGTGAGATTGATGTCTTCATTGCCTATCCGGTCGCGAATTTGAATTTTCTCCTGGGTAAAGAAGCCACGAATCGCTTCCATACCCATTCCGGGTGACATGGTAAACCAGAGTACACTGTCTTTTTTGGCACGTAGACTTAGTGTCCCCCGGGTGATTTTTCCGGATTCCTCTTCGATCACAATTTTGGCTTTTGCCTCCAAGTAGTCATATTGAGCCTCTACCGGCTGGAATTCCTCCATTTGACCATCACCCTCATAGAGAATTACTTTTTTGGCACATCCTGCGAGTGCGATAAGGGAGCATGTCACTAAAACAACAAGTAGTCTATTCATGGTATTTCCCGTCTTTGATCTTTTGAGAGAGTTTTTCTGAGCCTTCCGGGCTATTTGCTGCTTTTTTCCACCAGGAAATTGCCTCGGATTTTTTGCCTAAATGGTAAAGAATATCTCCATAGTGCTCCAGCATCACCCCGCTAGGTTCCGGGTCATTTTTGATCGCCTCATCCATGGTTTGGAAGGCCTCCTCATAGCTTCCCAACTGGAAAAGTACCCATGCATAGGTGTCGAGGTAAGTGGCATTTTTTGGATATTTTTTGACCACTTTCTCAGCCATAGTTCGAGCCTTTTCCAAGTTCTTTTTTTCCAACGATAGAAAATAAGCGTAATTGTTCAGTACTTGATCATCTGAGGGATTCAGTTCCAGCGCTTTGTCAAAATATACAAATGCAGAATCCTTTTCGCCTAGATTGTAGAGTGAATTGGCCAATGAACCAAAGGCGACTTGGTCGAGCTGAGGATTTTTGTCCGAATTCAATTCGATCGCTTTTCTAAGCGACATCACGGCTACCGAATCTTTCTTTCTTGCAGACTTTACCACTCCGTCATAAAACCAAAACTCAGGCGCTTCGGGGAATTCATCTACCCCCATGATCGTGTAGGTTTCAACTTCAGCAAAATCCGGATTATCTCCGAAAGAATTTAAAATCACCTGTTCGAGAAGTGCTGGGTTTTTGGCCTGGATTTGAAGGGCTTTTTTGTAGAAATCCATGGCAGCGTCCATTTTTCCTGCCATTTTTTTTCGGTCTCCGATGACTTCCAGCACCAGTGCATCGCTGGTATTCAGCTCCAGCATCAAGGCTTCCATCTGGTCCAACAGCGCATCACGCTGTGCTGTTTGCATTTCCGTGAGCATTGATTTGAAGGTCTTTGCTTTCACTTCTCCATCCAGATCGGGACTTTCAAAAGCTGAAATCAAATACGCATTTGCCTTGTCCAATTCGCCCTTTTCTTTGAGTAGGGTGTAGGCAGCCATTTGGAGTTCGGGCTGATTGGGGTATTTTTCGATCTCTCCTGATACCAAGGTCAAGGCCTCGTTTAGCCGGGCGTTGTTGTAGAGGATTTCAACAAGATTGAGCACATAGTTCGGATTGCCGGGAAAAGCTTCAATCAACTTATTTCCCTCTCGGATCGCATTGGGCAAATCATTTTTGCGCAGGTAAATCCGCTGCTTCTGTACGGTGAAAGGCTCTCTGATTCCAAAATACTCCTCTGCTCGATCCAAGACCACCAAGGCCTTGTCAAATTCTGAAGCATTCAGGTAAATCGAGGCCAGATCCAGATTGTATTGCTGATTGTTTTCCCCGTCTGAGGTCAAGCGGTCCAGAATCTCGGCAGCTTTGAGCGGCTGATTGAGGTTGGTGTAGATCTCTGCTACCATCAGCGCATAATATTTATTTTCCGGATCTGCCAAAGTGGCTTTTTCCGCATACGGAAGGGCTTTTTGGGCCTGCTCAGACCGGACCAGTACTTCTGCAATTTTATAGTTGATGGCAGGCTCTTCTGGCGAAAACTCAAGGGAACGCTGGAGGTAGAAAAAAGCTTTTTCCAAATCCCCTAGCACGAGCGCCTTTTCTCCTTCGATGAAATAGCGGCTGGTTTTGGTCTTGTTTTCCTGGATTTTTGATTCTTTTTTAGAAAGGGTCTGCTGCGCAAAACCTGCATGGCTCAAGAATAAAAGTGCGGCAAATAGGAAAAGAGAGTGGGTAATTTTCACAGTAACTTGGTAAAGCAGCATCAGTTTACAAACATAATGCCTTTTAAGTAAAATGGTTGGAAAATTCGAGGATAGACAGAAAGAGATACGATGATTTAGCGAAGCGGTTTTCTTTTAAGAAATCCTGAAATCTGATCTTTCTCGAGGAAAAAGACAAGGGAAATGAAAAGAAGTACAAGGCTGTTTTTCGCCAGAAAACTCAGAATCTGAGAATCAAGTTCCAAGTAAAATCCAGCGTAGCTAAGGCCGAATGCAAAAAGCAGATACAAAACCCCTTTGCCTGTCTGATAGGGAATAGGATAATATTTTTGACCAAAATAATAACATAAACCCGACATAAGTAAGTAACAAATTAAGGTGCTCAACGCTCCCCCGAGATAGCCCATAACTGGTACAAGTGAAAAAACCACTATCAAACTTGCAATCGCGCCAATAAGGGTTATCCAAAAGCTGTATCTGGTTTGATCAGTTATTTTAAACCAGATAGAAAGGTTGAAGTAAATCCCTAAAAGTAAATAGCCCATAAGCAGGGTAGGAACTATAAAAAATGCAGTTTCATACCCATCCTTTTTTGGGAAAAGATAAGCCACCAAGTCAAGATTGACTGAAATGACAATCATCAATGTAGAACAAAAAATAATAAAGGCGTGCATCACCATCGCATAAAGCTGAGGAGAATTTTTGTCGGCAGCCTTTCCAAAAAAAAACGGCTCAGCTGCATACTTAAATGCTTGTATGACCAAATTCATCAGAATCGCCAATTTGATACTTGTTCCAAAGATCCCGGCCGCTTCACGAGTATTAAGTCCTGGATAGAAATCTTCAGGAAGTAAGTATTCGAAAGAAAGTCTGGATACAAGTTCGTTGGTGACTCCAGCTAAACCCATAAACAACAAAGGGATAGCATATTTCCACATTGGTTGAAGGATTTCTTTATCCAGAGAAAAGCTAAAAAACCCAGCCTTCCACCACACGTACGGAATGATCAAGCCGTTGGCAATCAGGTTGGCTAAAAGAATGTACTCAACGCCCCAATCCAATTGGTAGCCGAGGAAATAATCAGGAAGAATGCCTTTTCCGATCATCACCGGAATCCAGACGATAAGAAGGAGGTTGAAAAAAACGTTGAGTAGAACATTGATTATTTTTGCTCCCGCAAAGGCAAAGGCACGATTGGTCAGTCTAAGCTTGGCAAATGGGATCGCTAAAATTGCATCAAAAGATAAAATCAAAGCCGTCCATCTAAACAAGTAGGATTTGCCTGGATAATCCAAAATCTCAGCTAGCCATGGAGCAGCAAGAAATACACATGTTCCTAGAATCACTGTTGTTGTGATTAGAAGGGATTGTGTATTGTTGTAAACTTTTTCTGGATCAAGATTTTTTCCAGTGGAAAATCGGAAAAACGAAGTTTCCATTCCATAGGTAAATATGATGTTTAAAAATCCTATCAATGCATATATACCAGTAAATGAACCTACCACTTCCTTGTTCAGGAAGGAGGTATATACGAAAATCATTAAAAAATTAATCGACCTACCGAGAATGCTGCTCAGCCCGTAAATGGCTGTCTGACCGGCTAGTTTTTTGAGGTTACTCATGCGAGAGCAGGGAGCTTACTCTCCTTTGAAAACGGGTTTTCTTTTTTCCAGAAAAGCCGAAGTGCCTTCTTTGTAATCTCCGGATTTGACACAGCGGGCAAAGCTGTTAGCCTCAGTTTGGAAGCCATTTTCGTCAGGAAGAAAAGCTGCATTGACGCAGTCTACAATCATACCGATGGCAAGCGGAGCTTTGCTCATGATCTTGGAAATGACTTCCTCAGCTTTTTCCATCGCCTCTGCCTTAGTTGGCAAAACATGGTTGACCAGTCCGAGGGATTTGGCCTCTTCAGCACCGATCATGTCTCCAGTCATCATCAGTTCATTGGCTTTGCCTCTTCCGATGAGCAGGGTAAGCCGTTGTGTTCCTCCATAGCCAGGGATGATTCCAAGGTTGACTTCAGGTTGCCCAAACTTCGCATTTGCCGTAGCTATACGCATGTGACAGGCCATTGCCAATTCGCAGCCGCCACCTAGCGTGAAGCCATTGGTTACGGCGATGACAGGCTTGTGGCAATTCTCGATCATCGCAAAAATCTCCTGCCCATTTTCTGCAAACTTTCTGGCGTTAACCTCATTGAGAGAGGCAATTTCGCTAATATCTGCACCGGCAACGAAAGCCTTTTCCCCTGAACCGGTTATGATGACCGCTTTGATCGCTTTGTTGTCTACTACTTCCTCAAAAATCTCCTTCAATTCTTCCAAGGTAGCATAGTTGAGGGCGTTCATTTTGTCCTCCCGATTGATCGTAAGGTAGAGGAGGCCATTCTTTTCTTCGGTCAGGATATTCAGACTTTCTGCCATAGGGTAGGTTGGATGTCGAAAAACAAATATACGCCTAGGGGTGTCAAAGGCAAATTAGCAGGCTTAGAAAAATCCAAGGATGAATTCAGTTTTGAATTTTCCAAAGAAATTTTAATCCATATCCCAAGGTAAAATATGGGGGATAGCGGTCGGGATCAGGCATTTTTGATTACTTTTGCAGCATCAAAATTTCAACTAAATCCGCTATAAATATGTCTTCAAAAAGAAAAATCACAGTAGCCTATGGTGACGGAATCGGTCCGGAAATCATGAAAGCTACCATCAATATATTGGATGCAGCAGGAGCTCAACTCGAGTATAATGTGGTCGAAATCGGGGAGCAAGTCTACCTGAAGGGGATCAGTTCGGGAATGGAGCCTAGCACATTTGAGTCGCTCCGCGAGACCAAGGTTTTTCTTAAGTCGCCTATTACCACCCCACAGGGTGGAGGATTTAAGTCACTCAATGTGACCACGCGAAAGTCCTTTGGTCTGTATGCAAACGTCAGACCTTGTAAAGCTTTTTCACCTTTTGTCAAAACCCACTTTCCGAAAACCGATCTGGTAATTATCCGAGAAAATGAGGAAGATCTCTATGCAGGTATCGAGCACAGACAAACCGACGAAGTGTATCAGTGTCTCAAAATTATTTCTCAGCCTGGATCGGAGAAGATCATTCGTTATGCCTTCGAATACGCCAAAAAATATGGCCGAAAGAAGGTAACCTGTATGACCAAGGATAACATCATGAAGTTGGCGGATGGACTTTTTCACAAGACTTTTGATGAGATAGCCAAAGAATATCCTAACATCCAAACTGATCATAAAATCATTGACATCGGGACGGCGTTGATCGCTGATCGCCCTGAAGTTTTTGACGTGATTGTGACCTTGAATCTCTATGGAGACATTATTTCCGACGTGGCAGCTCAGGTGACGGGCTCGGTAGGACTAGGTGGCTCTGCCAATGTGGGTGAGGAAGTGGCCATGTTTGAGGCCATTCACGGTTCGGCGCCGGATATCGCAGGGATGGACATCGCCAATCCTTCAGGATTGCTGAATGGTGCCATAATGATGTTGGTGCATATCGGACAGCCGGAGATTGCAGAGAAAATCTCCAATGCTTGGATGAAAACCCTCGAGGATGGAATTCACACAGGAGATATTTATCAGGAAGGGCTTTCTTCCAAAAAAGTAGGAACACAGGAATTTGCTCAGGCGGTGATCGAGCGATTAGGTCAACTGCCTGCTACGATGATCCCTGCAAGCTTTGACAAAGACGAGGTTACACCAATGGATGTGAAGCTGCGTCCTCGTACCAAAGCCAAAAAAGAACTGACCGGAATTGATGTCTTCATCGATTGGGATCAGGATGGAAGAGATCCAAATGTAATCGGAGAGAGACTTCGCCAAGCCAACGCCAAAGGACTTCAGCTGCATCTGATCACCAACCGTGGTGTAAAGGTGTTTCCGGAAGGCATGCGAGAGACCTTCTGTACCGATCACTGGAGATGCCGATTCAAGACCGATGACGGCAGCACTGTGACTCATTCTCAGGTTCTCGATTTGCTTCAGCAGATTGAAGGATTGGGCTTCGATTTTATCAAAACTGAGCATCTCTACACGTTTGACGGTGTGAGAGGCTATTCGCTAGCACAAGGAGAATAAGGGGATTTACGATTTTTGATTTACGAATTACGAGGCTTGATAGAACCTTTGATGTTTTCAAATCTTCTGAGGTTTAATGAATATCGAATTCTGAACATCGAAAAATGAATATTGAATTAAAGGGGAGAGGAAACTTTCCCCTTTCTTTTTGGTCTGTTTCCCCTAATTTCAAATCTCAAATTTCAAATCTCAAATTTCAAATCATCCATGTCTCGACGTGTCCTTATCATCACTTACTACTGGCCACCAAGTGGAGGTTCGGGCGTGCAGCGTTGGTTGAAGTTTGCCAAGTATTTGCCGGAGGCAGGTTGGGAACCGGTTATTTTTACTCCAGAAAACCCCGATTTTGATCTCCAGGATGAGAGCTTGGTAAAAGAAATTCCTTCGACTTTGGAAGTGTTGAAGTTTCCGATTTGGGAGCCGTATCAGCTTTTTTCCAAGGTAAAAGGTAAAAGCAAATCGCATCCAGGAAGGCTAATGGAGCAGAAGGAACGAGGGATTTTGGAGAAGCTAGCGATCTGGATGCGAGCAAATCTGATCGTGCCTGATCCCCGGGTTTTTTGGGTTAAACCTTCGGTGAAATTTTTGACTGATCTGGTGAAAAGCGGGCAATTTCAGGCGGTGATTACTACGGGACCACCACACAGCATGCACCTGATCGGGCGAGATCTGAAGCGCCAAACCGGAATTACCTGGATTGCTGATTTCCGTGATCCTTGGTCCCAATGGGAGTTTTTGGATACCCTTCCGATGACTTCCTTTATTCGAAAAAAGCATCAAGAACTCGAGCAAAGTGTGCTCAAGGAAGCAAATGCAGTCATGACCATTTCCCCGACTTTTCAGCAGGATCTGGAAAAGCTCGCGAAGCGAAAAATCAAGCTTTTGACAAACGGTTACGATCCGGCAGATATCCCTTTGGGCTTTTCCCCAAAGAAAAAAGAGTCTGGAAAACTCCATCTGGTCTATTCGGGAATCATCGACGCAATCCGAAATCCGATTCCGCTGATGGAGGCCATGAAGGCCGAATTCGAAGCGTCAGCCGATCAAATCGAATGGACTTTCGTAGGGAAAGTCAGTGAGCAAGTTCAAAACTACGTCAAGGTAGATTCTTGGTTGAGCGCTAGAATTCACTTTGCAGGATACGTTTCCCATCAGGAGGTTTTTGGATTTTATAAAAAGGCCGATGCCTTGGTTTTGATTTTGACTGATACAAAAAATGCGCAGGGAAATATCCCCGGGAAGCTTTTTGAATACCTGGCAACTGGCATTCCGGTTTTGGCTTTGGGTGATCCCAAAGGCGATTCTGCGCAAATTTTGGCTGATTCTGCTGCAGGAGAGGTGATCGCTCATACCGATTCTCAGGGGATCCGGAGGCGGCTTGCCAACTTGATGAATACGTCCTCAGGAGAGACAAAATCCGCTGATCTGGAGAAATATTCCCGCAAATCACTTAGTTTTCAATTGGCCAAAATTCTCGATGAACATACCCTTTCTTGATCTGGGCCGACTGGAAGAAAACCTGAAGGAACGATTGAAAAATCGCTTTTCGGAGGTTTTGGAGGCTGGTGTTTTTTCCGGAGGAAAAGAAGTGGTGCAATTCGAAAGATCAGTTTCTAGCTTTCTCAATTCTTCATTTTCCATTCCTTGTGCCAATGGGACGGATGCCTTAGAATTAGCTTTGCGGGCTTTGAAAATTGGTCCGGGGGATGAAGTGATCGTTCCTGCGATGACTTGGGTTTCTACAGCAGAGGTGGTGGTTTTGGTCGGTGCCAAACCGATTTTTTGGGATACCGATGAAGAAGGATTATTGCGAAGTGACTGGGAAAAAGCTGTCACCGCAAAGACTAAAGTGGTCATGCCCGTTCACCTTTATGGAAAAATGGTTGACATGGAGAATTTGACCAAGAAAGCCGAGTCATTGGGACTTTTTGTGATCGAAGATGCGGCACAGGCTTTTGGGGCTTTTCAAGATGGAAAAGCCGCGGGAACTTGGAGTGATGTCGGTTGCCTGAGCTTTTATCCTACAAAAAATCTTGGTGCTCTCGGTGAGGCCGGGATGTGCTTAACTCAGAATTCTCAACTTTCAACCCAGATTCGCATGTTGCTCAATCACGGTCAGCCTGTCCGTGATCAACATGAATTGGTTGGGCGAAATAGTCGCATTGACACGATACAAGCTGCTTTTTTGAATGTGATCCTAGAAGATTTTGAGACAAATCAACAGAAGAGAAAAGCGATTGCAGCGCAGTATTTGGATTCTTTTTCCGGAATTGAAGGCTTGAGATTGCCTACCGGAATTTTGGACTCAGATCATAATGCCCATCTTTTCGTGATCCAAAACGAAAGGCGAGATGAGCTCAAAGCTTTCCTTGCGGAAAAAAGCATCGGAACTGCCATTCACTATCCGATGATTTTACCGGACATGCTGCCTTTTCGTTCAGTCGGTGATTTTGAAAATGCCAGAAAATTGGCTGAGACAGGTCTCTCTTTGCCTTTGAATCCTTATTTGAAAACGGAGGAACTAGACTTTATCTGCAAGTCGGTTTTGGAGTTTTTTGGCAGGGGTTAAATTTCAAGACTTCTTTATCCTGACTTTTTCCTTATTTTCCCTGATGAATTTCACCCAAGAGCCAATTTTTATTGCGGCGACACTCTGTATTTCTGTTTTTTTCGCAAATTGGCTGGCACGGTTTCCTTGGGGTAAAACGATCGGAACCCCGATTTTGGTCATCGTGCTTTGTGCGATTTTCTCCAATATCGGGGTAATCCCCAGCGCGATGGATGGAAGTCCGGTTTATGATGGTGTTTTCATTTATTTGGCTCCTTTGGGAATTTTTATTGCCTTGCTGGAAGTCGATTTGAAAAGCGTGAAAAAGGCGGGTTTGCCGCTTCTTTTGATGTTTTTTCTGGGAAGTATTGGGACGGTAGTTGGAGTTTTGGTGGCGTGGTTTGTGGTAAATCCTGCCGTGGAAATCGGCGATCTGGCACCGGCAGTGGCGGGTATGTTTACCGGGACTTACATCGGCGGCTCGATTAATTTCAATGCTGTGGCCCTGCATTACAAAGTCAACGAAGCAGGAAACCTGTTTGCCGCTACGACTGTCGTGGATAATCTGATCGGAACTCCGTGGATCATTGCTACCCTGATTTTGCCCAAGTATTTGCAAAAATGGTTTCCAAGAAAAAAGCTTGCTTCTGCTGCTACTGCGGTGAAAAATGACGGAATTGAGTCGATCTCGATCAGTTCTTTGGCGTCAATTTTAGCTTTGGGACTACTGGGAATGACCGTGAGCAAGGTATTGGTTTCCTATTTCCCGGAGGTTCCAGAGATTATCTTTCTGACGACCCTAGCTTTGATTTTGGCACAATTTCCATCCGTTCAGCAGCTGTATGGCAAGCATACCTTGGGCTTTTTCTTTATTCTGATTTTTTTGGCAGTGATTGGGACTTTGTGTGATTTCAGAGCGTTGTCAGGCGTTGGAAGTTTGGCAGGGACGCTGATTCTGTTTGTAGGATTGCTGGTGTTGATCCATGGCTTGGTGATTTTTGGAGTTGGGGCTTTGTTCAAGATGGATTGGGATGTAATTGCCGTGGCTTCACAGGCCAATGTGGGCGGAAATACGACGGCGATTGCGGCGGCAGAAAGTTTGAATCGACCTGATTTACTGATTCCAGGTGTCTTGGTGGGGAGCTTGGGAAATGCGCTGGGAACGTATGTGGGGTTTGCAGTTGCTGGACTGCTTTGATAGATAATTTAGCCAAGTTCAGAATAAGCTTTTCCAGTTTAGGTGCCTTCGTAGATCGCTTTGAGCTTCTCTGTTTCCTCCGCAGCTTCTTTGATGATTTTGGGTAAAAGAAAAATGGAAACCCAACAGATTGACATGGCTATAATGGTTATCCAAGCCATTATTCCCTGAAAGTTCAATTCCATAGGAATTTCTGGGCCCATTAAAAATCGCATTCCCTGAATCGAAATATGAATGATTAACTGAAATCCGCCAAAGAAGCTTAATCCATGTTTGAAAGACGCGTAGTTTTTATAGTTTTTCCCCACTCGATGAAAGTAAATAAGAAAAAATACCACTGAGATCATCAACCCAATCACTGCCCATCCGGGTGCTGTCAAACGCTCGCCAAAAAAAGTAAAATTTTGACTGATAAAATTAAAAGTCCAGCCCAAAAGGAAAAAATAAACTACCCGATAGGATGTCAACAAATTTCTCAAACTGGTCCAATACCGCCTCCAGAACTTTTTTCGGATACTTTCCCGATAGGAATCTGCCAAATCAGAAAATCCAAATATCCCAAACTCGGAATGTGTTTTCCGGAAAGCTTCCTCCAAAGTTAGCTTGGGATTTTCTTCCATCAGCACTTCGATCCGACAGGCGACGTGATCGAGGATCTCGTACTGCACGTCGATCTCTTCATAGCCCTTGAAGGAAATCAGTTTTTTGACCGTGTTGATTTGGTCGGGGGAGAGTTTCATCGCCATTGAAGGTTTTGGAATTTCCTAAAAAGGTTGGCATAACCGGAGCAAAGGACGAAAGAGAAGCAAGCCGTCATGAAAAACAACAGTTGTTGATTATTCGCCTCAGTCCATGAAAGCCTCTCCAATCGGAGGAAAAATTGGGAGAGTGAAGCGATAAGGAATAAGACATTTGCTGAAGTCAGCACTTGGGAATTGCTGAGAAACTTGTTTTTCCAAAGTCCCACCAGAAAACCGCTGTAGGAAGCAATCAAAAAGGCTGTCTTTAGCGCTGTTTCAGCAAATTCGGGCGTGTTTTTGGAAAAGAGGTTGATGAAAGAACCAATCACAAAAGTCATCGCAATGGTTTTTACCATGATTCTTAGATTCCCAAAGTTGCCCAGAAACTCCTTCAAAGAATTTAAATGAGCTTGAATCAAGAGACTTTGTTGAAATTTCTTTGGATTGACCTCGGCCAAAGACTTTTGAAGCAACCTTTCGAACTCATTTTCATCCCTGAGTTCAGCCTCAATTTTGCTGGCAATATGGTCGATCAGTTCAGCCCGGATGTCGGTGTAAAAGACTTGGCTGGAGCTGATTTTTTTGCTGATTTGGGCGATTTCTTGAGTGGTAAGGGTTCTCATAGCAAAGCAGTTTTGGATTTGATTTTCCAGGCTTCGTAGGCCGAAATGCAATGAAGATAAATGATAAAGCAAAACGTGATAGACAAGTAATTTAATAGATACTCAGGAATTAGTTTGTCCATTCCGAATATCCTCGGGACGTTTAAAAAGAAATTATAGAAATGTAAGGGCAATGATATAAAAACGATAAACTGATTGCTGAAAATTGAACTGATTTTTAACTCAGTATCCTGAAAGGTTTTTTTTATGGGTTTAATCTTTTTATGAGTTCTGAATAAAACAAAGACAAGGAAAGCGGTCAGATAAACTATCGGCAAACCAAACAAAATCATGAGTTGCATTTTATGGGTTATTAGATTGACCAAGAGCGTAATTCCTCCGATAAAAATGAGTGTAAATACCATTTTTGGCCAGGAAAAATAACTTTTGATCAGTCCCCACTGTGTCTTTCTTACCGACTTATTGATGTTTTTTGAAAGATCATGCTGCAGCTTTTTACAATAGCTATAGGTCCATTTTTCGTTTAGAGCATTTAATTGTTCTTCAAAATGCTCTTCCGGAAATCCCTCTAAATGAATGATATAGTGGTCATAAACCTCCATTAAAAGCTCGGCAGCCGTTATTTCCCGCTGAGCGATTGCTTTCTGTACCGACTTAAGTTCTCTTTCCGATAACTTTCTCATCTCTCAAAAATTAAAATCCCAACTCCGGCTTCAATCCCGGATTGATGATCCGTTGCATATTCTCGACAAAAGCCTGAAGCTCGGCCAACTTGGAACTGACTTCCTTTTGACCATCCTTGGTCAGGCTGTAGTATTTCCGCACCCGGTTGTCCACTTGCTGGATTTCGGTGGTCAGGAGTCCTTCGGCTTCCAGCTTGTGGAGAGCAGGGTAGAGGGCACCCTCGGTGATTTTGATCTCGCCTGCGGTGAGCTCTTTCACTTTTTGGGTGATTTCGTAGCCGTACATCTTTTCATTTTCCTCGAGCAGTTTTAGGATAATGGTCTGAAGGCTTCCTTTGATCAGATTACTGTTGGACATGGTGTGTTAAATCTTGCTTCGAATATATCAATTCCTTTTATACATAAGAAACTGATGTATTATTTTTTTCAAAAAATGCCTCAATTTTGAAATAATGAAAATCACCCTTCCATTCTTTTTCTTTCTATCTTTTCTTGCGGCATTTCCCGGTTTTGGACAGACCTATTACAATGAATCGGGTAAGCGGATCACCTTAGAAGATTATGAAGACAAAATTCTCAATGGACCTTACTTTGGAGTGCCAGGCGAGGAAGAAGGCGTGATGAAATTGGTTCACAGGATGCCTGCTGGACTGGTCGATGCAAAGCTTATTTATCAGAAATTGGGTTTGGAAGAGGAATTCCGAACAGGCAAACCGCTGATCGTGATTTATTATCCCGGCAAGGATGAGTGTAATTCCACAGGTTTCAATGACCCCGCTTACCTCAGAAACAAGCACAAGACCTTACTTAAGTATGCGGAGAAGCATGATGCTGTCCCTCCTTTTTATTTTTACAAAAATCCGCATGGATTGGAGAAATATCAGGGAATTCAAGAGTGGAAAGCAGATCCGGATGGACTTTTTGAAAAACAGTTTTTCCCTTTTCACTATCCTTGTGGAAGCTTTGTGGTGATCAGTCCCAAAGGAAATTATCGGGGAATTTTGGGAGAATACCCCATTTCACAAATCGATGTGGCACTTAAAAAACTATGATTTTGGACGATTCCAAACTGACCATCAGAACGGCCGCAAGTGAAGATCTTGCAAACTTGCTCCATCTGGCTCGCACCGCTTTTCTTCAGGCATTTTCCGCAGGTAACAAACCCGAAAACGTCCAAGCCTATCTCAACGAGGCGTTTACCTTGGAGCAATTCGAGAAAGAGATGCTTGAAACTGCTTCGAAGTTTTTTGTGGCAGAAAAGTCCGGTAAACTCATCGGCTACACCAAAGTCAACCAGGTACCGGTACAGACGGATGTCCATGATTCGGAGAGCTTGGAAATTGCCCGATTGTATGTCTTGGAGGATCATTTGGGAAGTGGTGTAGGTAAAAATCTCCTGGATACTGCCATTGACTTTGCGAAGCAAAATCACAAGAAATATCTCTGGCTTGGCGTCTGGGAAATGAATGCAAGAGCCATCCGATTCTATGAGAAAAATGGTCTCCGAATCTTTGGGAGTCATCCGTTTCCATTTGGAGACGAAGTTCAGACGGATTACTTGATGCGGATCGACTTCTAAAAAATCCCAGCTATACTTTTCTATCGAAAGAAGCAGAGTATATTTAGCTTGTTTTCAAATCCACACTATGAAAATCAAGACTTGGACTTGGGTACTGACGATTGCTCTTTTTGGAACCCTGATTTATCTTCCCTCTTTACACTTTCAGTATACGCTTGACGACGGGATTTACTCTCATTTCAATCGAGTAACTGTGAAAGGACTGGAGGAATGGCAAGAGGTTTTTAAATATGGCTCGATGAATTTCATCGAAATCAGCCCTACCAATACCGGGATTTACCGCCCTTTTACGCTGCTGACTTTTGCTTTGGAAAATGAACTCGTTGGCAAATTCGATCCGGGCGTCAGTCATGGGGTTAACCTTGTGCTATACTTTATTTTGTTGGTAATTCTCGGTTTCTTTTTTCAGGAGTTGTTGAGCAAAAAGAAGTTTCCCTGGTGGTTTGCCGCGCTGATTCTCTTGCTTTACGCCGTTCATCCGCTGCATGTGGAGGTCGTGGCCTCGGCCAAAAGCCGGGATACCTTGCTTTCTGCCGTATTCGCATTTGGTGCGATTTGGATCTGGTGGAGGAGGGAGGGCAATCTGAAACCTCTTCAGTGGGTTTTAGTGCTTGGGTTGTATTTTCTTTCGTTGATTTCCAAGGAAGAGAGCATCCCGCTGATCGCTTTGGTGGGATTGATTGCCTATTTTTTTCTAGGGAAAAAGCCGCTTCAGGCTGCACTTTCAGCGCTTCCCTTTGCAGGTACAGCAGCTTTGTATCTGCTTATTCGAGGGATGATACTGGACAAAGCCGCAACAGTCTATGACTCCTACATCAACAGCATCATGTATCTAGCTGACGGTTCGGAGCGGATTGCAACCAATTTCTATATCTACCTTCAATACGTCAAACTCCTGTTTTTTCCACACCCGCTCTCTTGGGATTATTCCTTCAGCCAACTGAATGTACAGCAGTTTTCCAGCCCAGTCGTCTGGTTTAGTATTGCTTTTTTTGGCGTTTTGATTTACTTGGCGATCCGAGGATTCAAGAAGCGAAGTCTGTTGAGTTTTGGACTTATCCTGTACTTCGCTACGTTTTCAATATTCGCCAACTTGGTTCCTGCATTCACGATCGGGTCAAACCTGGGAGAGCGATTCATGTTTGTTCCATCACTTGCATTTGCCTTCTTGATCGTGTATTTGCTTTATCTTTTGGGAAAAAAATTCCTCCCCAAGCAGACTTACCTCATACCCTTGATTATCCTTATACCTGTGCTGCTTGGGTTTACCTGGAAGACGATAGATCGGACCAAAGTCTGGGAAAGTAACTTGACGATCACTCGGGCGGATGTCATCTCCGCTCCAAAAAGCTGGAGGACACATACCTTTTATGCAGAGGAACTCCGGAGGATAGCCGGTGAGTTGAAAAAAGAAAACCCTGATTCTGCTCGGGTGCTATTCACAGAAGCCCGTAGAGAGTATGAGTCGATGATTGGGATCTTGGGAAAAGACCTTCCGGTATCTCAGTATTTGGGAACCTACGCCGAAGTTCTGATTAATCTGGGAGACAGTGCTCAAGCGATAGCTGTGTTGGAAGAAAACATCAAGAAAAACCCAAAAGCCTTTTATCCGCTTTTCCAGATGGGAAGATTCGCTTTTGAGCGAAATGATTTTGAGGAGGCAGAATCCTATTACCTCCAAGCTCTGCAATCTACTTCGCCAAATATGGGGCCCCTTTACCGAAATCTTGGCTTGACGTACAGCAGACAAAGTAAGCGGGAGCAGGCTGTGCTTGCTTTGGAGAAATCGCTGGAATACTGGGACGATCCAAGTATCAGAAATGCGCTGGGATTCCTTTATTCTGAACTGGGTCAGCCAGAAAAAGCGGCGCAGTACCTCAACACAGAAGGTACAAACAGCCCTGAGGAGGTCTTGTTTGTTCAAGCTGTCTTGAAAGGAAATGAAGCGCTGGGCAAAAGTGATTTCAGAACTGCCCGATCAGAATACCAAAAAATAGAACCGATCTACGATCAGGTAGAAGGACAAACCAAGTTTCCAACATTCTACGCGGCCTATGGCAAGTCCCTGATGGAGACGGGAGATACCACAGCCGCTAAGACCAATTTCCTTCGCGCGGCAAATGATATGAAATCCACTGATCCTGTTGTTTTTACCAATTTGGGTACGATTGCCTTCATGAAAGACAAAAACTTCAGTCAGGCAGAGGAGTATTACCAAAAAGCGATTGACCTAGGACATACTGACAAGTTTAGCGCATACTCCAATCTGGGTATGAGCCAAATCGTCCAGCGGAAAGAAGCACAGGCAGCCGCCAGTTTTGAGAAAGCTTTAGAATACGGTACCAGCAGACCAGTTTTGGGTAACCTGTATTTGCTTTATCAATCCCTAGGCAATCCGGAGAAGGCTAATTTTTACCGACAAAAACTCGCAGTGTCAAATTGATTACTTGGATACTTCAAGCCAGTCAATCAGTGCTCCATCTGCTCGGTAGACAGACAGTTTGAGTTTTTCCTGAGTCAAAGAGACTGTACCATAGTGAAAACCACGGAAGGTTTTCTCCGCAAACCAAGCCCGGTTGGGGGCAAAATCTTCCAAGTTTCCTCCCATCCCCCCGACTTGGATGAAGTGGATTCCTTTTTCCAAATCGATCTGATCTTCCCTAAGTGGAAAAGTTCGCATATAGGTATGCAAGTGACCAAAGAACACCACGTCCACATTAAATTCCTCCAAAAGACGAATCAATGGCTGGAATTCTCTGTCACCATAGGTGCTTGAGGACTTCCAAGTATTTCCATAATCGTCCTCATCCGAGGAATAGGGCGCATGATGCATGTAGATAAATTTCCAGGTAGCGATACTTTTTGCCAATTCGTTTTTGAGCCATTCGTACTGTTCACCACCGGGTTGTAGCTGATCTTTTCGATTGCTGTTGAGTACAATAAAATCGCCCGCACCATAGGTATAACCGAAATAGCCACCCGGTTCGGCTTGAGGATGGTAGGCATTGTACCAAAAGAGATCACCTTCCCCGTTGCCGGCAGTAGGGATCATTGGGATGCGGGTCGTCAGAGCGGCACTTCCGGGAAAGTATTCCTGCGTCCACTGCCATTTGTCTTTTTCTTTGCCACCGTCAGTCACATCTCCCATGTGAATGATGAAATCCGGACGCTCATCCCAGAGTTGTAAACCGATTTGCTCATTGATTTGTGGCCTCGCTTCGGTGTCAGAGACCACTCCAAAAACAATTGGCACCTCTCCTTTTGGTTTGGTTTTAAAAGTAAGAATCCCCGAATCCAGCATATTCCCCATTTCATCTTTAGCCACTACCTGATAGAAATAGGGAGTACCGGGATCCAAGTTTGGGATAGTCTGGCTAAAAATGTTCCCTGATATGAAGCTGACTTCGATCTCAGTTTGGAATGGGAGTTCTTTACCATACCGAATCGTCGCATTGGCTTTTCGATCTGTCTCAAATGTAATCCTCATCCCATCATCTGAGGGGAAAAGGTAGGGTTCTGCCAGAAAATGAAAGGTATCTGGATATCGTAAACCACTGTCCCGCATGTGCTCGTGTGCCGAGAATTTTTCTTGGATTTGCTCGGGACTGAGTACATCGGAGTAGATAGCCAGATGTTTAACCCAGTGATCCAACTTCATGTAAGGTTCCTCCTCAAGATAGCTTTGGATAAAAATAGCATCGGATTCACCAGTAAAATCCCAGGTTCTTATTTCGGTGCCATTTTCAAAAAAGCTGACCTTTCCATTTTTGAAAATCAGCACCAGATGAGACCAGTAGCTCCTCCAAGGCTTCATGGGGAGTGTTTCTTGCTCGATTTGAAAAGATTTGTCCCAGATTCCAACCAAGGATTTTGTGCCTAAAAACACCTCCAAACCTATGGCTTGATTGACATGATTGAGCAGCCAAAGCTCCAGTGAAAATTCCCCACTTGCTTCCAAGTCAAAATGGTACTGGCCACTGAGTGGTTGATTGATTTGATTCATCAGCAGCTTTGGCTGGTGGACTTGGAATGGCCTGAGACTGAGACTATCCTGAAATAATGGGTTGGCTGCATTTCGAGGAAGTCCCGGATTGGGGAAGAGCCAAATATTTTGAATGGGATTAATATCCTGAGAAAAGGAAAAAAATGGAATCATGAACAATAGAAACGAAAGGATATTTTTTGCCATAACTCAGTGCAGTGTTTAGCAATTCTAAACAGAACGGAGTGAAAAAGCTTTAACAGAAGTTTATGGAATCATGAATCTATTTTGTGAGACATGAACACACGAACACATTTTTAAATAAAAAAAGGCGACCCAAGTGGTCGCCTAAAAAATGAATAAAAATCAATTAGGAATTAATCCTCGCCTTCAGCCTTTTTGGCTTCTTCCTGCATTTTTTCATTTGCGAGAATTCCGATTTCTACTCTTCTATTTTCACTTCTACCAGATTCGGTGGAATTGTCAGACTTTGGAACGGATTCTCCTAGTCCTCTTGTAGCAATTCTTGAAGCATTTACTCCTTTGTCAATGAGGTAATTTTGCACCGAGGTGGCTCTTTCCATGGATAAGTTCAAATTGTATTTTTCCGATCCTGTGTCATCAGTGTGACCATCGATGACGATATTGGTTTCAGGATATTTGTTTAAAGTTTTGGCAAGGCTATCTAGGTTTGATTTAGAGGATGCACTTAGTTTTGATTGATCAAAGCCGAATAACAATCCTGAATCAAAAGTCACTTTGATTCCTTCACCTACACGCTCTACCTCGGCCTGTTCCAGATCTCTTTCCAATTCTTCGGCCTGCTTATCCATCTCACGGCCGATGATTGCTCCTGCAGAACCTCCGATTGCTGCACCTACTATGACACCGGTAGCGGTATTGTTTTTGGATAAAAGTCCTCCTAATATTCCACCTGCCGCGCCACCGATTGCTCCACCTTTGAGTGAGCTACTCGTTTTACAGCCAATTGTGGCTATGGACATTGCAGAAATCAGAAGTAGGCTTAAAATTGTTTTGTTTGTTTTCATAGGTAAGGTGTCTTGTTGGATTGAGTTTTATTGGAAGACACCTTACCTTAACCAATTGGCGTACCAGCACAATCTGGCTCAATGAGGCATGATTTTAAGTTGTATCTTGGGGAAAATCGCCCCGATTTTGTGCAAATTCCCCACATTGATTGCCCCTTTTTTCCAAATTCAAGAGAATGGTTTGATTGATGATTTGACGGGGGTATTTTTAAAGAAAAAAAACCATGAGTCGTTTCATCTTAAGTTTACTTGTTGCACTAGGCAGTTCGTTCCAGATTTTTGCTCAGGAGAAAGAGCCGATTGTCATTTTGATTTCTTTGGATGGATTTCGATACGATTACGTGGAGCGATTTCAACCAGAAAATCTCCTTCGATTTATCGCTGAAGGCACCTCCGCGGAGGCTTTGATACCTTCTTTCCCCACCAAAACTTTTCCCAATCACTACACCATCGCTACCGGAATGCTGCCGGAGCATCATGGGTTGGTCGATAATTCCTTCTATGAGCCTTTTAAGGATCAGGTTTATACCATGGGAAATCGCGATATCGTGCAAGATGGCTATTGGTATGGAGGAACACCGATCTGGGTGCTAGCGGAAGAAAATGGGATCAAAGCAGCCAGCTATTTCTTTGTCGGATCTGAGGCGCCGGTCAAAGGCATCAGGCCGAGTGAATACTATGATTATGACGGTGACGTGCCCAATTTGACTCGAATTTCAAAAGTTTTTGGATGGCTGCAGCTGCCTGATACCGAGCGACCGAGAATGATCACGCTGTACTTTTCAGACATGGATAATGTGGGCCATGCCTATGGGCCATCCAATGA
Source organism: Algoriphagus litoralis (assembly GCF_003259255.1). Taxonomy (GTDB): domain Bacteria; phylum Bacteroidota; class Bacteroidia; order Cytophagales; family Cyclobacteriaceae; genus Algoriphagus; species Algoriphagus litoralis. The sequence continues at coordinate 307,806 of NZ_QGOL01000007.1, read as the reverse complement.
TGAGAAAATCAAGCAGCAGCTTTATACACTTGATCGAGAACTTGGTGCGCTCTTCGAAGGGATCAAAAGCTTTGACCTGCCGATCTCTGTAATTCTAGTATCAGATCATGGAATGGCTGATGTGGAGAAAACTAAATTGATCAACTTAGACCAACTCACCGAAGGGATCGATGCCCGGGTGGTCAACAATGGTGCCTTGGCACATATTCACCTGAAGAACCCAGAAGATAAGCCAAAAGCAATCGAGTTGATCCAGTCGAGGAGTCCGCAGGTGTCGATCGATGATTTTTCTCAAAATTCTAACTATACCGATACCTCTAAGTATCCGCAGCGCTTTGGGGATTTTATCATTATACCAGAGTTTGGGTATTATCTGGCGGATAATCGTGGGATGATGCGCTATCAGAACAATTCGGCCAGGCTAAAGACAGAGGTTTTTGGAGAGCATGGCTTTAGTCCCAAAAATCATGAAATGCATGGGATCTTTTATGCAAAAGGTCCCCGGATCAAAGCAGGTGAGCAGATCAAACCGTTTCAGAACATACACATTTATCCTTTGCTCTGCGAACTCCTAGGATTGGATATTCCTGCAGAAATTGACGGGCGAAAAGAGGTTCTTGCTCCGATTTTGAAAGATTGAGATGGATAAATTACCGATAAGCAGTAGAAGGGAGGTTGATTTTTTGGTTCGTAGATTCTATGAACGAATTCGAACTCATGCTGACTTGGGCCCAATTTTCAACGAAGTAGTTACAGATTGGGAAACTCATCTGGTACACCTTTCTGATTTTTGGGAAATGATCTTATTACAAACAGGACCAGGAGCCGGGAAATTTAATCCGGTAAAAGTCCATCGGGAAGTGGATAAATCTGTAGATCACTCCATCGAGCAAGCACATTTTGGCAATTGGCTGGAGTTATGGTATTCGACTTTGGATCAATACTTTGAAGGGGGAGTAGCCGAATTTGCCAAAGAACATGCGCGAAGGATGGCTCACTTTCTATTTATGAGAATTTGGGAGGCAAGAAGTCAAGTTTGAAGTAGAATACTATTTTAATAGCTTGGAATAGAGGGCTCAAAAAAAAGCTGTAATTTGAAACAGCTATTTCAATCCAAATGCTATGAAAAAGACCTTTTTGCTGTCGCTACTGTTTTATCTTTTTTCTGCGATTTCTTCTTTTGGTTTTCAAAATGGAAAGTTATTTAAGACCGATGATCCATTGCCTGTAAAAATGGCGTTTTCGGTAAAAGAGCTAAAGAAAACCACCAATGATTCCACTTTCATGGATTCCTTTATCTTAATCGAGTCAAGTCCTGGAAAATGGGATTCGATTCCTATGGAAATGAGAACAAGAGGGAATTTCCGATTGGACAATTGCTTCTATCCTCCCATACGGCTGAAGTTCAAGAAAAAGGGAATAGACGGAACTGTCTTTGAAAAAAACAAAAGCCTTAAGCTGGTGATGCCTTGTCAAAAAACTAAAGGGAATGATTCCTTTATCGGAAAAGAGTTTTTGGCTTATCAGCTGCTGGAGGACATCACCCAGTATAATTTTGAAACCCGCCTCGTGAAAATTAAATTCATCAATCTGGATGATAAAAAAGCAGAGGAAATCGAGCTTCTGGGTTTTTTTATCCAAGATGATGATGAAGTCGCTGATCGATTTGATGGGAAGATTCTTGAAGGAAGAAAGATCCCGCCCTCATTCATGCAGGATTCTGCAACGGTACGTCAGGATTTTTTCCAATTTATGATCGGCAACACGGATTTTTCCACACTATTCCTACATAACCAAAAGGTGCTTCAGCTGCCTGATGAGACGGTAATTCCACTGGCCTACGACTTTGATATGAGTGGATTAGTCAATCCTCCTTATGCCCAAGTCAATACTCAACTGGGAATAAAATCGATTACAGATCGATTGTACCGGGGTTTTTGCAGGGATGAGGCGTTTTTGGAAATGATCAGGCAGGAGTTCTTGGCCAAGGAAAATCAATTCTGGAGTACAGTCGATCGCAATCAAGCATACATTTCAGAGGTTGATCTTAAAGCCACAAAGAGTTTTCTTTCTGGATTTTTTGATGTGCTAAAAAATGACCGACTCTTCAAGGAAAAAATTCTTCAATCCTGCCGGTCTAGTGACGGCTCTGTCCAAAACTAATAAGCTTGTTTTTATTGCTTTTGGCAGAAATTACTAATCGATTGACGCGATGAGTTGTGATTCTCGTTTTTTGCAATTTCCGCATAATTGACTCTTCATCTGGCGTATTTTTCACTAATTAAATCAAGGACGCTAGTCCTATTTTTTATACTGCTAGAGGTATTTCTGAGTAATTTTCAATATCAATTTCGAGGAAAAAGCAATTTTAAGATAAGGGTATTTTTTGAGACTGACTTTTAGGACTAATCGAGAAGATAAGGAGTCGACTCCTTTTCAATTAAATTTTTCTCTACATTTTTTTATTTTCCTTTTCTCTCCATCCGTCAGGTGACCTCAGGGCGTAGCTTCAAAGACAATCCATCTAATAGTGAAAAATAGTTTTGGTAAATCACGAATCATGGTTACTGTTTTCAGTAATTTGGGATACGGATTAGAGGATCCAAAAACAAAAAGCTGTTATTTTCTTAAATTCCTGTTGAAAAATTGCCTGTAGAGGGAATCCTGTTTGAACTAGAATCAAGACTTGGAGCGCTGCTGGAAGAAGCTGGAAATGAGCAAATCCAATCTCCGTTAGATGTTATCCATTTATTCGAAGGTAAAATTCTAGTTTAATTCGTTGCTTCCTAATTTAGGAAGTAGGAGCTGGGCTTTTCGCAGGTTCAGTTTTGGTGCCGGGTATAAAACGAGGGACGCGATTTTGATAATTTTTGTATTCAGGATACTTGGACGCACTGATCTCTTCACTAAAATTGGAACTACCCTGAAACAGGATTAAAAGCAGCATTGCCCCTACCACAGACCAGTTGAGCAATTGTCCCGATACGATAACAGAAAAAAAGTAAAAACAAACCCAAATGCCCTGTTCGCCTAGGTAATTGGGATGGCGGGAGATGGCCCAAAGTCCCTTATCCAGAAATCCTTTGGCAAAGTCTCCATGAAGTAATTTGCCTTCACGGATCAGTTTCCATTTTTCACTTTGAAACTTCCAATGCTGCTCATCCGCCACGCTCTCCAAGGCTAAAAAGAACATCACCCCGGCTGCCACAAACATGTCCCAAATTCCCAATGGTATTCCATCAAACTGAAGTGTGACCAACATAGGCAACGTAAATAATAGGATCAGAATATTTTGGTATCCAGAAATGAAAAAGAGGTTGAATAAGGTCCATTTCCATCGAGGCTGGAATTCCGGCTTTTTTCTCAGGATTTCCCAGCGATAGTCTTCCTCACCTTCCCAAAATTTCCACCGATAGGCCCCTTTCCGCGCAAAATTGTATGTGAGTCTTGCACCCCAAGCTGTCACTAATGTGGCCATTAATACCATCCTCGGACTGAAATCCCCCTGGTAAGCCATCACCCAAGCATAGATTATTGGTAAGATGCTCCAGTATTTATCTACTTGACTGTTGTTATTGGTGAGTTCCCCGACGATGAAACAGTAGGCAATGGAAAAGCCGCAGATTTTCATCAGCAGACTAAGCGTTTCCCATTCTTTTTCTCCTAAAGGAATCCCAAAAAAATAACTGAAAACCGGTACAACCAATAAGGTGAAAATCAGGATTAGTGCAGTCTGGAGAATTTTCATGTGCGGTTGGATTTGGACTCAAAATAAGTGAAAACTGAAAATTAACAAATCCCTAAACTCCATTCATTGATCGTTTTCAGACCAAATGGGTTATTAAAAAATATGCTTTTCAGTTTTTTTGAAGCGCGTATTCCAACTTAGCGCAAGATCTGCTTATCCAGTTCAAGAGGATAAACTTTAAATTGAAGCAAGTTGAAGTTTTCAGAAAGTGGATTGATGACATAATTCAAGGAACTCGGATCCACCACAGAAGGAACAGCAAAGCAAAGAACACCTGACTTCAATAACCCATTTCCAAATTCCATTGAGGCGCGTACTGCAGGGATTTGATTCCAATCCAAAGGTAGTTCCGCCATTTTGGGAATAATAAGAAACTGGTCGGGAATGGTGATTTCCATAACTGAATACCGGATATATCTTTCTGAGGAAAGCAATTCAGGATCAATAGTCAAGCGCTCAAGTAATGAAGCAGAGACGCTCGACCCCGCATAGATTGCCGGAGTTCCCGGGAGATTCCATCTACCTCCGTAGATTTTGGCGCCTTCGCCACTTGCGTCACAGAATTCGGTCAGTGCAAGTCGGTAGACTTTCATTAGGGTCAAATTGCAATCCCGTGCTGTAGTCGCATAATCTCCGCCTTGAGGAGGTCGATGCCAGCCGAAACATCGATCAGATCAAGCGGGGTGCGATTACCGAGTGAAAAAAGCGGCCGCTCCATCCATTTTCGGAAACCTTCACGACCAAAATAATTAACTCCAATCGCATATAGCTCGGCCAACTCATATAGTCGCTCTGACTGACCGGTGTCAAAGACATCTTTGCGCTGCAGGGTCTTGGCAGATACTCCCAAGGCGTCGGCCAAGGTATTGTAATCCAAACCCGAAAGCTCCTTAAAGCTCTCAAAGGAACTTTTGTCAAGGCCATTGCGAAAGGTATCTACCCGACTGAGGGGCTCATTCAACCCATCAAAATCCACTCTCAAAATGTCCTGAACAGACAAATGGGCCTTTTGATAAACTGCTAGGGCAGGCTCGCTGACTTTGGAGATTTTCTTTGCCATGATTCGATTCGGTAAATTGTCTCTTAAGATAACGTAATTTGTCCTGATTTGATTGATTTTTCTAAATATTTTTTGCAGTGCTTAAGAAGGGTCAGATTTTTCCTAGGCGAGAAGGGTTCTGAGAAGTTTCTTTTAGAGGATATTGGTAAATACAGATGTGAGATAGAAGGGCAGTATTCGGTATTCAATATTTCCGGTTTGCGATGGTCTTTTCTTAAGCTTAATAACCAATATCGGATTAACTATTTCTCAATAGCTATTTTTAGCGTCTTCCTTCCTTCGCGACTAATAATCTTTTCTCCCCGCAGCCTGGCCCTTAGCTAAAAAGCTCCACTGGAGCTTTTCTTGACGCTCAGTCCTCCCCCGCATTCCAATACGCCATTCGCTCCAATAGATTCACTTCGATCGAGTAGAAGCCGAATTCTTCTACGACCTTTCCCTCGATCCGGTAGATTGCGCGGCCTTTGAAGGGGTATTTTTTCACCACAGGAGGGAAGTGCACCGTGTCGATCCAGTCGCCGTCCCGATCGAGGAATGTTCCGAAGTTCATCACCTCGCCTTTGACAGTTCGAGTGTATTTCACTGTGACGAGATAGCCGAGGATCATGACCATTTTTCCCAGATGACTTTGCAGGTCTTTTGCCTTGATACCTTGAATGCTCTGATCTTTGACGAGGTGAAAAGGGGAGTCCAGTGGAAACTCGAGGATATCGATCTGATCGAGAATTTCTTGCCGGACATCCGTATCCTCCAAGACTGGGATTTCTGGTTGGCGATTACCAAAAGATAGTCCTCCGGAGCGAAAAAGCTCATTGGTGGAGGGAATAGCCTTCTTTTTATTCAGAATAAAGTGAGCCTCCCAGAGGAGTTCCTGCTTGGTTTTTCCTGTAAATCGAAAGCAAGTGATGCGGATCAGGATCAGGAGCTGTTCCAGACTGATCGCCACCCGTGCCACAAAATCCGCCAAACCCAAAAAAGGTCCATTTTCCCGACGCTCCACGAGAATCTTTTCTACCGTCGCTTTTTCCAGAAATTTCATGTGGATCAGGCCCAGATAGACGGTCTTTCCTGTGATGCGGGTCAGGTATTCGCTTTCGTTGATGTGTGGGGCCTGAATGTCCGCACCGTTCATTCGCAGCTCATGAATGTAGAACTCCGTGTGGTAAAATCCCCCGAAGTTATTCACTACACCAACCATGAACTCCAGCGGGAAGTAAGCTTTGAGGTACAGACTCTGATAGCTCTCCACTGCAAAGGAAGCCGAGTGGCCCTTGGCAAAGGAATACCCGGCAAAGCTCTCGATCTGATACCAGACTTCGGCGGCGACTTTGTCTTCCCGACCCATCTCCTTACAGTTGCTGAAAAACTTCTCCCGAATGCGCTGAAACTCGTCTTTGGATCGGGACTTTCCGCTCATTCCTCTTCGCAGCACATCTGCTTCACCCAGACTCAGCCCGGCAAAGTAGTGGGCCACTTTGATCACGTCTTCCTGATAAACCATGATTCCGTAGGTCTCGGGCATGATCTCGGCCATCACGGGATGCGCTTGCTTTCGCCTCTCCTCATCGATATGTCGCAGGATATATTCCCGCATCATCCCAGATCGCGCTACTCCAGGTCGGATGATCGAACTGGCAGCCACGAGTTCTAGGTATTCGTCTGCTTTCATCTTGGCCAAGAGCATCCGCATGGCTGGAGACTCGACGTAGAAGGCACCGATCGTGTGACCTGTTCGGAGCATTTCCTTGATTTTCGGATCTTTTTTGAATTTGTCCACTTCCCGGATATCCACTTTCACGCCTTGATTTTGGTAGATCGTCTCGATGGCCGACTTGATGTGGCCAAGTCCCCGCTGACTCAGAATGTCAAACTTGTGCAGGCCGATATCCTCAGCGATATGCATGTCGATGTGAGCGAGAGGGAAGCCCTTCGGCGGCATGTCAGTTGCTGTATAATAGTGTATGGGCTTGTGGGAAATCAGGATCCCGCAGGCATGAATCGTCAGATGCGAAGGCATGTCGTGCAGCACCTGACTGTACTTGATGATCAGTTTGCCAAATTGATCGGGTTCATAGTCTTCCTTACTGGCAAAATGGATCAAAGACTCAATGTCTGATTTGGGTAGTCCGAAGACTTTTCCTAGCTCGCGAAAGACAGAGTTGTACTGAAAAGTGCTGTAGGAGCCCAACAGCGCCACATGTTCTTCTTTTCCCCGATTGTATTTTTCAAAAATATAATCCGTGACCTCATCCCGATCCGTCCAGCTGAAGTCGATGTCGAAGTCGGGGGGATTTTCACGATAGAGATTGATAAATCGCTCGAAGTACAAGTCCAGCTCGATCGGATCCACATCGGTGATCCCGAGGCAATAGGCCACGATGCTATTGGCGCCGGAGCCTCGACCCACGTGATAGAAGTTGCGGTGCTGCGCAAAAGTGACAATGTCGTAATTGATCAGGAAGTAGGAGACAAAGCCCTTTTGCTGGATGAGTTCGAGTTCTTTGTCGATTCGTGAGCTGACTTCCGGCTGGAGATCGGGATAGCGATGGAGTGCGCCTTTGAAAGTTTCCTGTCGGAGAAAGTCGAAGTCTTCCCAGTCCGAACCCAAGATGTCGCGACGGTTTTTGACCGCCTGAAAGTAGAACGAAAACTGACACTGCTCCAGGAGTTTTTGAGCGTTGACGAGGAGATAGCTGTGGCTTTCGCAGCGGGAGACCAAGTCGGCATAGGTGTATAATTGGTCTGTGGCGTCGCCCTGAGCTTCTTTTGGAAGCTTGCTCAGGAGTGTGTTTAGATCGATGCTGCGCAAAAGGCGATGCGCGCTAAACTGGACTTTGGACGAAAAAGTCGCCGGTTGGAGTAGGACCAGCTTCTCTTTTTTTCGAAACCAAGGGGAAGAAATCAGTCGATTGAGCTGCCCGGGATGTACGCCGATGAATTCATTTTCCCGCAGGGGAATCAGCTTGGGGGGTAGGGGATAGATGACAAAACTGTTTTCAAAGGCGGGCGCTTTGGTCCCGAATTCCTTTTTGTGGACGAGGTGATCGGAGAGGTGGCGATTTAGCTCGTAGAATCCTTCCTGATTGCGGGCCAGGCCGATGTACTGCTGTTGGGTTCCGTTGCGGAAGTCGATGCCGATCACGGGATGGATGCCGCCCTTTTGCGCAGCACGGATAAAGGGAAAAATCCCCGCCGTGCAGTTGATGTCGGTGAGTGCGAGCGCATCGAGTTTTTTACCTTTCGCCTCAGCGATCAGCGCTTCCACAGACATCGTCCCGTATTTGAAGCTGAAGTGAGAATGGCAGTTGAGGAACATTTACGATTTACGATTTTTGAATTACGAGGCTTATGAAAACCTTTGAGGTTTTTCATGCCTCGAAGGTTTTGAATTTTAAATACCGAAAGCGGAAATGCGCTTCGCGAAATATGCGTTGTGAAATAGGCTTCCTGCGGAAGCGAGATACTTCCTGTGTTGTCCCGCTTCTCCAGAAGCTGGACAAATCGTTTTGGATTGCCTGCCTTCCAGAGGGGCAGGCAAATCCCGAGGAGCTTCATCTTATAAATGTTAATTATATTAACATTTATTTGTTTATAAATTAGACAAAAGGATTGAAATCATGTCAAGCGCTTGACTGATTTTTGGAGGAAAATGTCGGGGAAGGGAGGATTACCTTTTGATTAATCCATCATGCAAAAGCGATAAAATTCATCAAAAATGCGCTTGATCACTCTGTGTTTTAGAATTTACCCGCTCAGGCCGGATAATCTGATTATTTTTGCATCAAATTATAGAAACTTTGGATCAGCAAGCTATCGTCAAGACCTTCCGAGAAACCGGCCAAGTGACCATCCGCGAAGGAAACGGAAAGAACCTCACACTCCTGAAGACGGAGAATTGGAAACCTGAAATGGGCTATGACTGGACGTTTCTCTTGTTTGATACCTTTCAGATTCGCACAGTGTGCGAGCCATTTTCCGAAGTATCGCTCGACGTGGTCGAGTTTGCCTCCAAGCCGACGATCTACCACAGTCCTGTGAGCAAAGTGCTGAAAAATGCACCGACTGAGGAGGGTAATATCCGGTTTTCCTTGATCCGAGAACCAAATTGGAACAAGCTGCTTTTCCAGATTTCGCAGCCAGTATTATCTAAAATCGACTACGTCACCGATCAGGCAGATGCCCAGACCGAACTTTATTTTCCACTTCTGAGTCAAAGTACCAAAGAAATGTTTCTGGGTCCGGAGGGGGATGTCAAAATTTTTACCCGATGAATTTCAAAACCAAGCTCGACGAGCTCGAACTATTTGGAAAAGTCGCTAATGCCAGTGCTGCACTGGGTATCAAAACCTATGTGGTCGGAGGCTATGTCCGCGACCTGATACTAAGCCGGCCAAGTAAAGACATCGATTTCACTTGTGTAGGAAGCGGAATTAGTCTTGCTCAGGAAGTAGCCAAGTCTTTTGACCAGCATGTGCCGCTCTCTGTCTTCAAGAACTTCGGTACCGCCATGCTCAAACTTGACGATTGGGAACTGGAGTTTGTAGGGGCGAGAAAGGAGTCTTATCGCCTGGAATCCCGAAAGCCAATCGTCGAAGACGGAACCCTCGAGGAAGATCTGGAGCGCCGAGATTTCACGATCAATGCGATGGCCATTTCACTCAATCCGGAGGATTATGGAGATCTCATTGATCCATTCGATGGATTGGCAGATATCAAGCGAAAGACAATCAAGACACCATTGGAGCCAGGAATAACCTTTTCCGATGATCCGCTACGGATGATGCGCGCAGTACGTTTTGCCTCACAGTTAAACTTTGACATCGAGGCGGACACGTTCTATGCCCTGACTGAGAATGCGTCGCGACTTCAGATCATTTCTGCAGAGCGGATAATTGATGAACTGAATAAAATCGTCGCCACTCCGAAGCCCTCCTATGGATTCAAGTTGCTATTTGCTTCGAAGCTACTGCATGAGTTTTTCCCCGAAATGGTCGAGCTGCAAGGTGTGGATTCAGTGGATGACAAGTCACATAAAGACAATTTCTATCATACGCTTCAGGTCTTGGACAATGTCTGTCAGATGACGGATAATCTTTGGCTGCGATGGGCAGCGATCATGCATGACATTGCCAAACCGGCGACCAAGCGCTTTAATCCAAAAGTCGGATGGACATTCCATGGACATGAAGATCGCGGAGCACGAATGACCCCCAACATCTTCAGACGCTTGAAACTCCCGATGGATGAGCGGATGAAATACGTGCAGAAGCTTGTCCGTCTACACCTGAGGCCAATTGCTCTGGTCAAGGATGAAGTGACAGATTCTGCCATGCGGAGATTGCTCTTTGATGCTGGAGATGATATTGAGGATCTGATGACGCTTTGCCGTGCAGACATCACTTCCAAAAACAATAAAAAAGTCCAACGCTACCTCGAGAACTTTGACAAAGTCGAAGAAAAGATGAAGGAAGTGGAGGAAAAAGATCAGGTCAGAAATTTCCAGCCGCCAGTCAGCGGCGAAGAAATCATGGAAACTTTTGGGCTTTCTCCCTCTAAAATCATCGGAGAAATCAAGGAGGAGATAAAAGAAGCTATATTGGAGGGCAAAATTCAAAACAATCCGGAAGAAGCCCGAAAACTCATGTTCGATATTGCCCGTAGCAAAGGCCTAACTCCAAAGGATAATACAACAAATCACCATTCAAAAATTGATTGAAAATGAAGCGCACTATTCTACTGCTGCTCCTGGCCCTTTGTGCCGGAAATCTTGCTGCCCAGACAGCCAATGATTCTATCCCAAGATTGGATCCCAAGACAAAAGCTGCGCTCAATGCAGCTGATCAGGCTGCCTACCAGGTGGCGATGAGATACAGTGATCTCGGAATGGCAAAGGCCAAACTCTATGATCTGATGATCCGCAACCCGGAAAATATCCGCTACATGGAGGCTTTAGCAAATATTTATTTTGACAACAGTCAGTTCCCGTCGGCAGCATTAGTTGCTTTGGATTTGCTGCAGCTTAACGATAAGAATGTGGGTGCATTGGAGATAGCGGCCTATTCCCTGGAGCAGCTTGGCGCACTCGATCGGGCCCTACCTCATTTTGAGAGTCTCTATTTATTGACTGGAGACAATTTCAGTCTTTACAAATCCGCTTTTATCCAATATAATCTGAAGCGGTATGAGGAAGCAATGAATTCTGTCAATATGCTGGTGAAAAACGCCAAAGCAGACGAAAAGATAGGATTCCCTAAATCTCAGACTGAAACCCAAGAAGTCAGCATGAAAGCGGCAGCCCTTAATCTGAAAGGTCTGATCTACTTGGATCAAAATTCTAAAGCAGAAGCAAAAACTGCCTTCAATGAAGCGATTTCTTTGGATGCAGGTTTTGAGCAAGCGAAAGAAAACCTCCAGAAGACCAATTAATACCATTCCCTTGAAACTAGAAAGCCGGCCTTGAGTCGGCTTTTTTTATGTGAAGTTCAGATCACTGGTGGATTAGCATATCATTATTTTCCATCAACAGGATGGCAAAAGCACATAATTTGGATAGATTGTCGGGTTAAGTTTAGCTCAACATCAGTTTTACCCAGATCCTAATCTTCATGGTGTCTTCTCGAATTACTTTCTTTCTTTCGCTTTTTCTTTTCAGCTCAGCTCCACTTTTCAGTCAAGAGACAAAAGTATACCAAGAGCCCAAATTCCATTTTGACTGGTCAAAGCCATCGGAATATCCCGACCGGATTATCCTGAACTTTGGCCAAAATCCAGCCTCAGAAGTCAATGTGACTTGGCGGACCACTACTGAAATTTCGACGGCTTTCGCAGAAATTGCCATTGCTACGGCAGCTCCGAAGTTTTGGAAAAACGGAAAGACCTTACCAGCAAAAACGGAAGTTTTGGATGCTGATTCTGTAAAAACCGCTGAGGTGAAGGCACACTACCATTCTGTTGAATTCCGCGATCTGCTTCCGGATACTACTTATGCCTATCGGGTAGGGGATGGGGAGCGCTGGAGCGAATGGTTTCAGTTTAGTACAGCTTCTGATCAGGCCGAAGAGAAGTTTTCTTTTCTCTATGTGGGAGATGCACAGAACTACGTACTGGAGCTTTGGTCCCGACTGATCCGAGAGGGATTCAGAAAGGCGCCCGATGCCAAATTTATTGTCCATGCAGGTGATTTGATCAATACTGCACATCGGGAACAGGAATGGCACGAATGGTTTACAGCAGGCGGTTTTATTCACAGCATGATCCCTGCGATGCCCGTACCCGGTAACCACGAATACCGCGCAAAAAACCAGGAAGAGACCACTCAAAAAGTCAGAAGTCTCTCTGTGCAGTGGAAGCCTCAATTCACGCTTCCATTGAATGGCCCCAAAGGCTTGGAAGAAACTGCCTACTACATGGACTATCAGGATGTCCGATTTATCTTTTTGGATTCCAACAGAGAGCATGAGCTCCAAGCTGCTTGGCTTGAGGAAATTTTAGCTAATAATCCTAAAAGTTGGACCATCGTGAGCTATCACCATCCACTATTTTCAGCCTCCAATGGTCGGGATAATGAGGCACTAAGGAATCTTTGGAAGCCGATTTTTGACAAATACCGAGTGGATATTGCCCTGCAGGGTCATGACCATGCCTATGCCAGAGGAAGGGTAGCACCGGGAGAAAACGTCATGAACGGGCTGAACATGAAAGATGTGACGGGTACAGTGTATGTCGTATCCGTATCTGGGGGTAAAATGTATGATATCGGAGACGACTGGACTGCCAAAGGTGGTCAGCGTGATCGCACCGCTGAAAACACCCAGCTTTTTCAAGTAATCACTATGGAAGGGAATCGGCTGAAATTTGAATCTTTTACGGCTATTGGGGAATTATACGATGCCTTTGAACTGGTGAAGGGTGAAAATGACCTGAATCAATTCATCGAACTCCGGGTCAATGCAGTTCCTGAAAAAACACATGCCAATACGGTTCCCTACAAAGATTAAGCAAGCGGAAAAATCATGTAGGCGATCGTTGTTGTGATCAAAGACAACAAAAAACTCAAAGCCAAAATCTTGAAATGGTTTGATTCGATGTGCTTACTTCCTCCCGTAGAATTTTGAACCATTCGCCTCATCGGCCTGACTGCTAGCTGTACTATTGCTAAACAGCCCAGAAAATAGAACAAAAACAAAATGAGAAAAGATGCTATTGCTTCCATGAAGGCAAGGTAATTCGGCTGATTTTCAGGAAAAATGACTTTTGACAGGTTTAACAATTTCTTAATCTATAAAAAAAGGAAGTCGGCTGACTTTAGCCGACTTCCATTTTCTATTCGATTTATTCTTTTAAAATCAGATTACCTTACCGCAATTGGATCTGGAGTCGAATCCTTATCCCCTGAAATTGTTCCGTCCGTACCTACTGGACCAAGCAATAGAATCCCTGCCACGTGCGGTGCAGCCATCGAAGTGCCACTAAGTGAAGCGTAGCCTCCTCCTTTATAGGTAGACTGGATTCCTACTCCAGGAGCAGCAAAATCTACCGGAGGATTACCATAATTGGAAAATGACGACAATGCACCTGTGCTCGTCATGGCAGATATGGTGAAAATGTTTGTGCCATTGACTCGGGCGGGGGAACTGTCGTTGGCATCTGCACTTTCATTGCCAGCAGCTAGTACAAATTTCACTTTGGAAGAAGCCGCGAGAATAGCCGCATCAAGAGCTTCAGAGATAGGACCTCCAAGACTCATGTTTGCCACGTCCCCTTGATTGCCATTTGCACCGACATAGTTCACACCTGCAATCACTCCAGAATAAGATCCTGATCCTCGGGCTCCCAATACTTTTACCGGAACAACTAATGCGCCGGCTGCTACACCTACCACACCTACTGTATTATTTTTTGCTGCTACCGTACCGGCTACGTGAGTTCCATGTCCATTGCCATCATCTAATCCGGCATCTTTACCACTTGTAAATGCACTGAATCCATAAGAAGCCACATTCAAATCCGGATGATCCAAGTCTATACCTGAGTCTAAGATGTATGCTTTTCCGGTCCCTGTGTAGTTAACTGGGCCGCCCACTCTTGTGATTCCCCATGGAGTAGTCTGTCCTACAGTTCCTCCTCCTCCTCCAGGCTTACCTTTTTGAGCAATTGACATAATGCGGTCAGGTTCGATGGATTTTATCGCGGGATCAGCAGCAAGTAGTGCATATTGCTCGTCAGACAGGCTTGCCGAAAACCCTTCAATAGTACTGCCATACACGTGCTCAATACTTGCCTCTGCGATTCTGTATTTAGCTAAAATCGCAGTGCTCGATTTTCTCATAGAGGCCTGTACGGCTTCATAGGTCAGGTCTTTTCTCAAGTTGAGTCCAGAGGACTTCAGCGTGACGATATACTTTCCCGGAATGATGTCTCCTGTTTGGTATTTGATGATTTCCAATGCTTGAGAATCGGGAGTCAGTGGGCTTTCTTCAGGCTGACAGGCAACGAATGTTGTCCCAAGTGTGACTGCAAGAGCCATTGTCTTCCAAGCGAAGTAGTTTGTCTTTTTCATAGAATAAGATTTGGACTGGTGGTTGATTTAAAAACTTCTGTAACAATAAGATTAGATTACGCAAAATTTTAAATAAAAAAAAGCAAACACAATTATCTGTGTTTGCCTTAGTATTTTAAGATTGATTTCTTTTTTACCAAATGGATTTTTCAATCATGGTTTCGGCCCTATTTTTCCTATCCAAGGTACTTCCTATATCCTGTCGATCCAGCTGTTGGAATCTTGCTCCAGTTGGAATCCCGGTGATTTTGATCAATGCTGTTCTCAACAATAATTCGTTCACATCTCCTAATGGACGAAGCCGCTCTTGAGATTCTTTGACGGTGATATTGGGGGTGAATCCTGTGGTGTAATCTGATTGATCCAGACTGTTGAAGCTTTGAGATATAATGGGTAGGATTCCGTAGCTATTTTCAGCATTTTCTTCATCCTCAAAGGGTACTGACCCCACGTTTTTACCAGTGGTCTTGTCTCCGATGATGTAGACATCCATGTAGGGTCTGAGACCATTGATGATCAATTCTGATGCGGATGCTGTTCGAGCAGAGGTCAGGATATAGACTCTGTTACCTTTGAGTGTATTGCCCAGATTTTGCGCTTTAGCACGGAAAGTGGTTTGGACGTTTCGCAGTTGCTCGAAATTATCCATGAGATAGGTGTTGTATTTTGTTTTTGAAAAAACACTCGTTGATCCAACACCCGGGGCAATCAAGCTAGCTAAGTTGACCGCGGAGGAGACAAATCCACCTCCATTGTATCGGAAATCTACAATAAGGTGGTCAATGTTTTCAGCCTTTAATCTCCCAAAAATTTCATCCATTTCAAGGTCATAGACGGGGTCCTGACCTGGACCTGGCGCGAAAAAGTGATAGACCACGTAGCTGATTTTCTCATTGTTGATCGTGTAGATCGTATCAAGAAAATTTGGGTTTTCAGCCAATTGGACTGCAGTCAGAGTGACTTCTGGCATCAGCACTGACCCCTGGGACTCTTCATCATATCGCCTGAAAGTAAGCGTGTGCGATTCGTCAATTTTCCCCAGTAATTCCTGGTAATTTTCCAGAGTCATCTGGGAACCATTGATTTTGGTGATCACATCGCCTCTTCTTAAGTCTACATTTGAGGCGGGACTGTTTTTCTTAATGTAAGAGATTTCTGCAATAACATTAGTGGAACTCTGACTTTCCCTATACAGGATAAATTCATAGCCAGCATCCAGAGTCACACCATTTAGTGAATTGATCAGTTCCTGATAATCAGGGTAGATTACTGAAAAACGATCCGTAGGTCTAAAAAGAAGGGATTCAAAGTAATCTTCAGGGTCTGAATTCTCTGCGATGGGAGTGCCTAAATCATCCAGCCAAAGGTAGACCTCATCCATGACATTTAGGATCCAACGGTTTACAGCTTGATTTGAATCTGGACTTACTGCAGGTGGTTCATCTTCTTTGCATGAAAATGCGATCACCACAAGGGACAACAAAAGGAGTGATTTGGCGAGCTTCATATGGTTATATTTTTTTTTGCAGATCTATGGAATCTCGCCCTGATCATCATGCCAGGATGCGTCATTCACGGCGTGCTCGATTTCATGTGTTTATAATTAGTTACTCATTGGTCGCATGCAATACCTCGGGGTAATTTGCTTCTGTTTGTGAAGCCATCTCTCGTGGTTATTTCATCGGTGATTCATAAGTTCATTCAAAACGCTAGTCTTCAGGGTGTTGTTTTGCTCTAATCTTAATTTTTCAAATTCAAAAAGAGGAACCAAAGGAAATGTCGTGGAGCTGACTGTCCAGAAGTTTTCCTTTTTCACATTTCAAAACCCTATATGGAAACTTACGGAGCAACTCATGATTGTGCGTTGCCATCAGGATCGCAGTTCCTTTTTTATTGATTTCCTGAAAAAGCTTGAAAATCCCGTCTGCAACATCGGGATCAAGATTTCCGGTAGGTTCATCGGCCAGAAGAATTGAGGGTTCATTGAGCAAAGCACGGGCAATCACTACACGTTGCTGTTCCCCTCCGGAAAGTTGATGTGGCATTTTTTGCAAGGCATCCGTGAGGCCAACCTGAATCAACACTTCTCCGATTCGCTCTTTGATTTTGTTTGGATCAGTCCAGCCGGTAGCTTTCAGGACAAAGGATAAATTTTCACGAATTGTGCGATCACTGAACAGCTGGAAATCCTGAAAGATGATCCCTATTTTTCTTCTTAGAAAAGGGACTTCGCTGTTTTTGATTTTGGTCAGCGAATAGCCAACGATCTCAGCCAGACCAGATTGGAGTCGGAGATCTGCATACAGGGTCTTGAGGAGAGAGCTTTTACCGCTTCCGGTCCGACCGATCAGAAATACGAACTCGTGCTGCTCTACTGAAAAGTTGACATCGGAGAGCACTGGAGTCTCTCCTTGAAAAATAGTGGCCTGCGTCACTTGGAGAACAGGTTTGGTACTGAAATCCATAGGTTAAAGGTCTAGTTTTTGAAGTTTTCCAAAAGGGAGATTCTTGATGATTTCTTCGAGTTGAAGCTCCTTGCCCTCCAAACCGAATTTTTCAATGTTTTTTAGCGGCCTGTCTGATCTGAAATAGGCCACCAAAACGAAATTTTCATCTCGAATCTGGATGTAATCCGGGATTTTTGCTTTCCCTTTTACTTTGATGATATACATAAGGGTAGATTGAAAAAGAGGCTGGTTCTGGGTAGAATCAGCCTCTGAGAAGTTTTATTTTCCGGCTGCTTTGGCATGATCCGCCAGAAACTGTGCCAGACCTGAGTCAGTAAGTGGGTGCTTGAGCAATCCGGTGATTACTTTAAGCGGGCAAGTAACCACATCTGCGCCAAGTTCGGCACATTTGATCAAGTGCATTGTATGTCTGACAGAGGCAGCAAGGATCTCAGTCTCAAAGTCATAATTCTGGTAGATGTGTGCAATCTGTCCGATCAGTTCCAATCCATCATAGGAGATGTCATCCAATCTTCCAATGAATGGAGAAAGGTAAGAAGCACCGGCCTTGGCAGCCAGAATCGCCTGACCTGCTGAGAACACCAAGGTGCAGTTGGTCCGGATTCCTTCACTGTGGAAATATTTGATCGCCTTGATTCCGTCTCTAATCATCGGGATTTTGACGACGATTTTATCATCGATTTTTGCAAGCTCTTTGCCTTCGCTGATCATTCCGGCGTAGTCAGTAGCGATCACTTCAGCAGAGACTTTGTCATCTACTATGTCGCAGATTGCCTTGTAATGGGCTCGTACTTTTTCATCTCCGGTGATGCCTTCTTTAGCCATCAGTGAAGGATTGGTAGTCACACCATCCAGTACTCCGAGATCATAAGCTTCGCGGATTTCGTCCAGATTGGCTGTATCAATAAAGAATTTCATAAGATATTTATTTGGTTTAAAAGGTCTTATGAAATCTTGCATGGATTTTATTTTCCCTCTGTTAGTGTCATAGGGTCATGCTCGATTTCATGAAATAGGTTTTTTGGTGAATACTTAAGTAACGTACTTAAGCGAAAGATTGATTTACTTTTGGCTTGTGAGCAAAGTTAGAAGATAAATCAGGATTAGGAATTCCAAAAAGTAGATCTGTCGGAAAATTTAAGGCAAAAAAAGAAGCGGCATCGCACCGCTACAACCGCTTACCCTTGCTTCCTTCCGGACCTGGGGGATTCAGCAGGAGCTGGTCGTGCCGCTAGGCCACAAAGGTAAGGCAAATTTTACTTGAAGCAATGCGCCATTTCTAAAATGACGCTATACTACAGGAAATCAACTGGTAAAAGTTTTAACTTGGGTCACAAAACTGATTTATCCCCACCATCTTCTCTTTATAGTATGAAAAAGTCAATTGTATTTGCTTTTATCGTTGCCATAGGAATCTCTGCCTGCCAAGCTCCCAAAAAGCCAACTTACCAATTTCAAGTTTCGGACCTGGAAGCTAACCTGATCACACTTTCTTCCGATGAGTTTATGGGAAGGATGCCTTTCACCGAAGGGGAAAAAATCACCACTTCTTTTTTAGAATCAGAATTCAAAGCATTGGGTCTGGAGCCTGGAAATGGAGATTCCTACTTTCAGGATGTTCCGATGGTCTCGATTGTGAGCAAACCTGTTGGGAATATGGAATTGAAAAAATCCGGCCAAGGAATATCTCTCGAAGGGTTTAAGGATTTTGTCATCTGGACGCAGAAGACAGATTCCCTTGTGGAAATCAAAGATGCAGAAGTTGTATTTGCCGGATTTGGCATTGTGGCTCCTGAGTATGGATGGAATGACTACGCTGGATTGGATGTCAAAGACAAAATCGTCGTGGTCTTAGTCAATGACCCCGGATTCGGAACAGAGGACTCTACATTTTTCAAAGGAAATACCATGACCTATTACGGTCGATGGACTTACAAATACGAGGAAGCAGCACGACAGGGCGCTTTGGGTTGCCTGATTGTTCACAATACCATCCCGGCTGGATATGGCTTTAATGTGGTGCAGGGCAAACACAATCAGCCGATTCTATATCTGGACGATCGGGGAAATGAAGTCTACAAAACAGGATTTGAAGGTTGGATCACCCTTCCTTCAGCCAAGAAACTATTTGAATTTGCTGGGCAGAATGATGCTGAGCTTTTGGCGAAAGCCAGAAAACCCGGCTTTCAGGGAATTCCGCTGGGAGTAAGTTTGAGCACTACGATCGAGGTGGAAGCAGAATATAATGTTTCCCAAAATGTGGTGGCCAAAGTCACCGGCAAAACCAAACCCGATGAATACCTAATCTACACCGCGCATTGGGATCACTTTGGCATCGGCAAACCCGATGAAACGGGAGACAGCATCTACAATGGTGCATTAGATAATGCTTCGGGAACTGCAGCGCTTTTGGCTTTGGCCAAAGCTTTCAAAACCGATGCACAGCCAGACCGCACTGTTATTTTTCTCGCAGTCACTGCTGAGGAGCAAGGGCTTTGGGGTTCGGCATACTACGCTCAAAACCCGATTTATCCCAAAGAAAAGACTGTAGCTAATATCAATATGGACGGAATCAATCCGTACGGGAAAATGAAAGACGTCTCCATCATCGGCGCAGGGCAGAGCGAAATGGAAGACTTGCTCAATGTGGAATTGGAAAAACTCGGCCGCTACAGCGCTCCCGAACCTAATCCTGTAGCTGGTTATTATTTCCGCTCAGACCACTTCAACTTTGCCAAAATCGGGATCCCGGCTTTGTATTTCGGAACGGGAATCGATCATTTCGAAAAAGGAAAAGAATACGGAAAATCACTGCAGGAAGACTATGTGGCCAATTATTACCACAAGCCAAACGAAGAATATGATCCCGAACGCTGGAATCTGGATGGAGCTGTAGATGATGTGCAGTTGCTTTACCACGTGGGAAAAAACCTCGCCAATTCAGACAAATGGCCGGAATGGAAAGCCGGGTCGGAGTTTAAAGCGGTAAGGGATGGGTATATGAAGAAATGAGCAATGGGCAATTCTCAATGACCAATGATCAAATTTTTGATACCCTTGAAAATTGTCCCGATGGTTCGGGATGAGTTTGAAAATTGGTCATTTCTCACCCCACCTTAATTCCCCATTTCCCCAACAATCCAGGCAAACCCTCCAAATCAAATCTGGCGCCTTTGATCCTATTGGTCTCAGGATCAAGGCGGTAGTTTTGGGCTTCACGGAAGTCGGCTTTTTCCAGATTGGTGCGGTCAAAAACGACTCCGCTGAGGTCCGAACCCTGAAAGTCTGCACCACTGAGATCAGCTTGGGAAAAGTCCACCTCCAGCATTCGGCAATTTTTGAAAATGGATTTTTTCAGTTTGAGGTTGAAGTAGTTGCAGTAGTCCAACTGACAGCCTTGAAAATTGAATTCCAGCAAAAATGGGTTGGCTACGTTGAAGTGCACACCGAGGATCTTGCAGGACTCAAATTTCACCTGCCTGAAACTGACCGAAGAGACTTTCGCATTGCTCAAATCACAGTTTCTAAACGTGCAATTCTCAAAGCTACTGCCTTGGAAATTGAAGTTTGAAAAGTTGCATCCGACAAAGGAGCAGGCCTCGTACTCGCCAATTTGGAAGTCAGTGGAGGAGAGGTTTTGGTAGGTTTGGTCGGAGAAAAAGGACATGTTTTTGTAATTATTTTTCTGAATCACTTCGCTATTCGATGTTCAACATTCGGCATTAATTAAAAAATATAGAATATCGAACGCTGAATGATGAATTCCGAAGATTACAATCCCGCCAAATCCCACTTCCTAATCGTCTCCTTGATCAATCCAGCGACCTTTGCATTCACTTTTTCGAAATATTCCTTGGCCTGTTTTTCATCAAAATTAGGATATCCCTGACCTTCCTGATACAATCCGATAGAAGAAGGAAAAGGAACTGCGGACCAAGTGCCTGTTTTAGGATAGGCTGTGGCTTGATCGGCGTTGTACCGCTCTTTGTGTACCAAAGTCGGGTCAATTGCCTGAATATAGGCTGTTTCATTCAGTCCGGCATGGCCACCGTCTTCTTTGAAAACTTCCAAGGTCACATCTGAGGCATAAGACCACCAGTTGATCACCAGTGTTCGGACCCCAAGTTCATTGGCAACTTCAGCGGCTACTTTTTGCAAAACCGCAGTTTGACCACCACCGTGTCCGTTGAGAATGATGATGTTTTTGAATTTGTTTTTCGCTAATCCTTTAAGGATATCACGAATAAAAGGAGCATAGGCCTCTTCAGAAATCTGAAAAGCGCCCTGATAGGCAGCCATCGAACCGGTGATCCCGTAATTCAGCGTGGGAGCGACCATTGCATTTAACTCCTCGGCAATGTCCAAAGCCATGGCAAAAGGTGCAGTGTTGTCTGCGCCATTATTGATGACACCATGAGGTTCGAGGGTTCCTGTGGGGAGAAGGACGGTCGTGATTTTTTCAGGAACAAATTCCGCAAACTCCATCCAATTGATCCGATTCATTTCTCGGGTAGAGAGTTGCTGCTGTGCAATAATCGAACTGGCAGTGAAGAGAAATAAAAAGGTAAACAAACAGGTTTTCATAGTTGAAGGAGTTGGCCTTAAAAGTAAATGCTTTCCCTCAAAATGTAGCTATCAGTCAAAAGGCATTTCGCGAATGCCTTGCTTGAAATCGGCGACTTCTTTTTTGGCAGTTTGCCACCTACGCCAAACCAAGAAAAACAAGCCCCCTCCGATGATATAACCTAAATATGAAATCACAAAAATGGCCAGTACACCCCCTAGTACGATCAAGGCCTGCATCCACAGATTGAGGAACATTTTATCGACCTCGTTTTCATCAAAGAATAGCTGATCAGTAGAGTGGTTTTTTACAGCGAGGTAGGATCCTTTGGACTTACCTTTTTTGATTCCCCAGAGGACACTCACTTGATTTCCTTTTCTACATGCCAAATTGAAATCCTGTAGCTGAAAGGAGCGCTCCTTGCCTTCGCTGTTTGTGAGGAAAAGCTGATCATGGATCACCGTAGTAGATGAGATGGAAATCGGAGCGCTGCCACCTGTGCCTTGATAGGTTGCACCACCGCCACCGCCGCCGCTAACTCGGGTTTCCATATTTTTACCGCTTTCCTCTACTATTCCGGAAAAGTGGTGTAGATCAAAGGCCGCTGTACTACTGGGATTGAACGTTTTCATTTGCAGTGATTTAAAATGTAAAAACTAACTTAAGCAGTGAGCTAAACCAAACTGGATGCGGTAGCTGCTGGGGTTTTGTGATTGGTTGCGGCAAAGAATTTATTATTCGACTTAGCTCATTTCCCAAGGATTTTTTCGGAAATATCCAAATCCCCTCAATCCAAAGAATCACACCACTTCGTAATTCTTTTAAATCAATCAAAGTCATGGATGAACCTGCTTTGATTTTTTGCAGAAAACGAAAACCGAGTGATTAACCTAAAACACACCAAAATGAAAAATGAACTGATCAAGCCACAGGGTTTGGTGAAAAATGCAAACAGACGTCAGTTTCTCAGAATGGGAACGATGACCGTAGCAGGGGCGGGCTTGCTTCTGATGGGATGTAATGATGACGATGACATGGTTCCGTCCATGCCGGGAATGGTCAATCTGGGCTCTGGTGATACAGGGATATTAAATTATGCGTATGCTTTGGAGCAATTGGAGGCTGCATTTTATGCCGCTGTACTGCAGGGGAGTTATTTCGCCAATGCCTCAGCAGAGGAAAAGACAATCATGGGAGACCTAGAGAAGCACGAGCGGGCTCACCGGGAGTTTTTTAAGGCAGCTTTGGGCGGCAGTGCTATCGGTGAACTCGAAGTAGATTTCAGTAGCATCGATTTTAGCAGCAGGACAGCAGTTTTGGCGGCAGCCAAGACGTTTGAAGATTTGGGTGTGGCTGCTTACAATGGAGCAGGTCAATTTTTGGAAAATCCTGATTTCCTTTTGATTGCAGGTAAAATTGTATCAGTAGAAGCCCGCCATGCGGCAGCTATCCGTGACCTGATTAATCCAGGTTCGGCTGATTTTGCAGGAGATGACATCATCGATGCCAACGGTCTGGAACGAACGCTGAACTTCACCCAGGTGCTTACTGCAGCCAGTACATTTGTCAAGACAGGTATTGATTTCAGCCAGCTACCTAGTTAATCCACACTTAAATCACATTAGACATGAACTTGATCAAATTATTAGATACGATGTGTCCTGACACAAAAAGTGCTGAGGACAAAGACCGATTTTATTCCCGTAGAGATGCTTTTCGCCAGTTTGGGGATTTCAGCAAAAAAGTAGCAATGGCTGCTGTACCTCTTGGGGTATTGAACGCCATTCCTCATGTAGCTAAAGCGAATACTGCCAGCTTGATCGGAGTGTTGAATTATGCGCTGACGCTCGAGCATTTGGAATACCGATACTATCAGATGGGATTGGATTCCAGCGTGATCGAAAATGCAGACCGCGTAATCTTTCAGAAAATCCGCGATCATGAATTGGCTCACGTGCTGTTTCTACAGGAAGTAATCGGAAACGTTTTGGGTGGCACCCCTGTCGCAGAGCCTGAATTTGACTTTACAGCAGGGGGCAATTTCATGCCGTTTTCGGATTACCCGACATTCTTGGCACTTGCCCAAGCTTTTGAAGATACCGGGGTAAGAGCATATAAAGGACAGGCCGCAGCGGTGCAGGAGAGTGACGTGGTGTTGACTGCAGCTTTGTCCATTCACTCTGTGGAAGCTCGCCATGCTTCCCAAGTCAGAAGACTGCGTACCAAAAAAGGTTTGGACACGGTGAAAGGTTGGATCACTAACGGTTCAATTGGTTCACTTCCAGCTGCAACCACAGCAATCTATGCAGGCGAAGAAAATCTAACACATGGCGGTGTAAATGTGTCCAATCTGACCGGAATCGATGCAGCAGCCGTCTCAGAAGGATGGGATGAGCCATTGAATATGGAACAGGTATTGGGAATTGCCTCGCTCTTTTTAGCTCCTTCCAACTAATAGCTGGGTTAGGGTTGGTGGAGTGGATGTCATCCTCGTCGAGGGGGTGGCATCTTTTTTTTGTCCATATTTTTTTTCACCACGGAGGTCAAGGAGAAAGGGAGAATTTGGAATCAATCCTCATCTTGATCCTTTGAAGCTGCAGATTCAATAAGACTTTTTTAAGGGCTCAGTGAGAAAAGCTTCGCTTTTTAGGTTAAAGAATCTGTGTTGATTTGCGACTTTTTCTGCGATGATCTGCGTGAAACTTTAACCGAGATGGTTTTTTGCCACGGAGAACACAGAGTAAATAGAGATTCAAGAATTAGTCCTTTTTTTGAACTTCAAAACTCCTGAGCTCAATCGGTCTTTTTCAAGGACACAGAGAGAAAGCTTCGCTTTTTAGGTTAAAGAATCAGTGCTGACTTGCCTGCTGCAAGCAGGTCTGAGACTTTTTCTGTGTTAATCTGTGGGAAATTAAAACCGATCAAAGGTTAATCCGATACAAGCTACAGCGCTGGATATCAGGGAAGCTATTGAGCTCTGAGTGGTCAAAGTCCTTCCAGAAGCTCATGCCGATCTTTTTCATGACCTGAATCGAGGCTCCATTTCCGATCGATGCCATGGACACCACCTCTTTTATTTGGTTTTGCTGCGCAAAGCTCAGGCAAGCTGACGCACCCTCTGAAGCCAGTCCTTGGTTCCAAAACTTTTTCCCAAGTCTCCAGCCGATGTCCACACAAGGCGTAAAATCCGATTCAAAGGTTTTCCAGCCCAGTCCAATTGTACCAATTAGTTCATTGGTCTCAAGCCAATCAACGGCAAAGTAACAATAGCCCTTTTCTTCAAACATCCGCTGCATGCGATTCATCATGGCTTGAGTTTCCTCGCGGGAAAGGGGCTTTTGGAAAAATCGCATCACTTCCGGATCTGAGTTGATAGACGCAAAATCATCTAAGTCAAACTCTTGCCAAGTGCGAAATCCAAGTCGGGGAGTGGTGAAGAGATAAGGGTTCATTGCATGCAAAATCTGTATTTCTTCGATCGAAATCGAAAATTTACAGGTTTATTTTCGGTTAGGATCGAGAATTTATACTTTTTGGATGTGGCTGAGTGATATTTTACAATTTAGAAATCAGGTTCCTAAACTGTGATAATTCCCATGCCTTGATTGACTAAATTACAAATCCTTTTTCCTACACCTCCATCCCATTAAAGGGATTAAACCGTCGTCTTCCCACACCCATGGCCACGGCTCGGCAGACGGTTTTTTCCCCGTATTTCACATTCAGCTTGTCGAGTGCCTGATAGAGGTTGATCTGCTCTTGGCTGTCTTCGAAGAGCTTGATCTGATAGTTGCCATACACGAGTGAGCTGAACCGCACACCGATCAGCCGGATCAGCATGCGTCGGCTGTAGAGTTTGCGAAAGAGCGCCTTCACCACAGGTAGAAGCGTATGGTCCGCCGAAGTGTAGGGAATGCGCTGCTGCACAGTATGCGTCTCAAAGTCCGAGTAGCGGATCTTCACACTCACGCAGGCGGAGAGTTGCCCTTTTTGGCGGAGTTTGGAGGCGAGCTGCTCGCACATGGCCGTCATTGTGGCTTCCAGTAGTTGAACATCGATGGTGTCTTGCTCGAAGGTATTTTCGGAAGAGATCGATTTGGCCTCGGAGTAGGGCGTGACTGGAGAGCGGTCGATGCCGTTGGCTTTTTCCCAGATCATCGTCCCGTTTTTCCCGAACGTGGCTTCCAGCAGTTCGGCGGGCATCTGCTGCAGGGTTTGGACTTTTTTGACGCCCATGTTGTAGAGCGTCTGGGAGGTTTTCTCACCGATCATGGGGATTTTACGCACGGATAGGGGAGCGAGAAAGGGCTTTTCCTGACCGAATGGAATCTGCTTTTCGTTGTTGGGCTTAGCTTCGCCGGTGGCCACTTTGGAGACGGTTTTGTTCTCGGATAGTCCCATGGAGATGTTCAGACCGCTTTGCTTGATGATTTTTTGGCGAAGCTCATGGGCCAGCTTGAAGCAGCCAAAGAAGCGGTCCATTCCTGTGAGATCGATGTAAAACTCATCCACGGAGGATTTCTCAAAGAGCGGAACACTTTCCCGGATAATCTCGGTGACCTCGTGGGATTTTTGGCTGTATTTCTCAAAATCCCCCCGCACGAGAATAGCTTCCGGGCAGAGTTGCCTCGCCGTCCGCATCGGCATAGCCGAGTGCACGCCAAACTTCCGGGCTTCGTAGCTGCACGAAGCCACCACTCCCCGGTCACCGGAGCCCCCGATGAGGATGGGTTTGCCATTCAGCCTGCTATCAAAAAGCCGCTCCACCGACACAAAAAACGTGTCCAAATCCATATGCACGATATTCCGCTTTCCTTCCATGACTTTTGTCTATATTATTAACAATTATTAGTCTATAAATTAAACAAAAAGAATAACTTTGGTTTCTTGAATTTTAAAGAATTGACCGAAGCTGTCTTATTTTATCGCTTATGTACCTCCATTCAAACATTAAGATTTTAAGAAAAAAGAAAGGATTGACTCAGCAAGCTTTGGCGGAGCGATTGGCAATCTCCCGATCCAAACTTGCTGGCTATGAATTGGCGATCTCTCCACCACTTGATGTGATCGTCCGCATAGCGGAGAACTTTAATGTCTCTATAGATACGCTGATCAAAGAAGATCTTGAGTCCTATTCTGAATTCAAACTCCGTGAACTCCTCGAGACGGATCAGTTTCTGCGTGGCAGGAAGCTGCGGATTCTGGCCACCACAGTCGATGATCAAGGACGAGAACTGATCGAAGTGGTCTCCCAAAAGGTCAAGGCAAGCTATTTGGCGGGATTTTCTGATCCGGAATTTATAGCCGAATTGCCCCGATTTGCACTGCCTTTTCTCCCGATGGATAAGAAGCACCGGGTCTTCCAAGTCGATGGAGACTCGATGCTCCCAATCCCAGACGGAGCCTGGATCGTCTGTGAATACATGGAGGATTGGACAGCCATCAAAGACGGAGAGCGCTATGTTATCGTCACCGAGCAGGATGGCGTCACGTTTAAGATCGTCTACAATCAGATCAAAGAAGCGCAGAAACTTTTGCTTTGCTCAGCCAATCCGATCTATGTCCCGTTTGAAGTAGAAGCAGAGCAGATCAGAGAAGTGTGGAAGTATCGACTCGCGATGAGTTGAGAAATGATCAATTATCAATGACCAATTAACCAATTAACCAATTAACCTTTTCATTTCATGCCCATCATCTTTTCCCCTTTAGGTAATATCCAAATGAGCTCCCGCGAAGGGTGTCTCTCTGAGCTGAAGTTTACCGAGGAGGAAACTGACGGGGAGATTTTGGATCAGGTACTTTTGAGTGCCAAACAGCAACTGGAGGAGTATTTTGCAGGAGAAAGGACGACTTTTGATATGCCGATCGGGTTGGGAGGAACTGATTTTCAGCGAAAAGTATGGCTGACGATGAATCAGGTACCCCTAGGTCAGACGACTACTTACCTGAAAATCGCTCAGAAGCTTGGCAACCCCGGTGCGATCCGGGCAGTGGGTGCAGCTATTGGAGCAAATCCTATTTTAGTAATTCTTCCCTGCCACAGAGTACTCGGAAGTGATGGCAATCTGGCAGGGTATGCAGGTGGTTTGGATAGAAAAAAGGCCCTCCTGCAGTTGGAAGGCCATGCTTTTCAGGGAAGTCTTTTTTAGTGCTCAGTTTGCAGTGGTCAGTATCCAGTACCATACCGGACGCTGATTACTGAGACTGCTTACTTATCTTCCAATTCCACAATCACCTCAATCTCCACCGCCATATTATTTGGCAATGAACCCACACCGACGGCGGATCGTGCATGTTTGCCTTTTTCTCCAAATACTTCTACCATCAAATCCGAAAATCCATTAATCACTGCGGGCTGTGCGGTAAACTCAGGAGTGGCATTGACCATTCCGAGCACTTTTACAAACTGCTTGATTCTGGACAGATCACCTGTAGCGGCTTTGAGTACGGCAATGATTTCCAGTCCGGTAGCTCGGGCGGCTTCATAGCCTTGCTCTGTGCTCAGGTCTCCACCGACTTTGCCATAGATCTTAGGTCCTGTGCCGGAGAGGTAGAGCAAGTTGCCCACTTGTTTCCATTTGACATAGTTGGCGATGGGTTGGCTTACCTCGGGTATGACTAAACCCATTTGCTTGATTTTTTCCTCTGGAGTTTGAGCCTGTGAGGTAAATGATGCACCTGTCAAAATCAGGACTAGACACATAAAAAGGATTTGTCTCATGAATTTCTGCGATTAGTTATCTGTCCTAAGCTAATTGATTCTTTACTATTTTGGTAGACTTTTTAGTCTGTAGAGGGATGGAAAACCGAAACCCTAATATTTATCAGCTTGTCTCCTGATTTTTAACAAGGGAATTTGGCTAATGAATGGGGAGATTTAAGGTCTTATCACAAAAATTCCCTCGCTATGAAAACCATTCTGGTTCCGTTCGATTTCTCCACCTATTCACTTGCAGCTTTCAAAACAGCACAGCGGATCAGCGATAAAAGTCAGGCAAAGATCATCTGTGTCACCGTGATTCCATCGGAGATAGATTGGGATCTGCTAGCTGATGAAGCCAAGCAGAAATATCCGCAACTCATGGAAGAGCGTCAGGAAGCCATCGATATTCTTCCCAATTACATGAAGTCGGTGGCGCCTGCAAAAGCCCAAATTGAGCAAATAGTAAAAATCGGTGTGCCCTTTGAGCAGATTCTGCGTGTCGCAGCACAATCGCTTGCTGATTTGATAGTGATCGGGGCCTATGGTAGAGGCTATGTAGAGGGGAATTTTGTCGGGTCAAATCTCCAGAAAGTCATCCGCTTTTCCTCCTGTCCTGTTCTGGCAGTAAAAAAGGCCTTAGATGGCAACGCATTCCGAAAAATTGCTTTTGCTACTGTATTCAATCCAGCAGGTAAATTGGCATTTGAAAAAATCCTACCCTTGGCTAAACTATTCAAGGCATCCATACACCTGCTTTTTGTAAATACTCAATCTAATTTTATCCAATCCTCACAGGCTGAATTGGAAATGGCTGAATTCGGAAAAGGACATGAGCAGTTTGTCATTCATCGTCATGTGTACAATCACAACGATGCCGAACAGGGGATTCGCGAGTTTTGTGATAAAAATGGAATCCAACTCGTCGGCGTCGTATCGGGTGATCACAGTCATGCTTCCATGTATGTCATCGGTACTACCGAGACCCTGATTTTCAAATCTGACCTTGGTATTTTGAGTCTAAAGGCTTGATTACCAGAATCTAAATCGTTTCTCGTTGATTCGGTTTCTGAAAATCCAGTTGTCCCAGATATCCGGGGAGAGGTAGATTTCAAGCCCTACACTGACAGTCATGTAGCCATCGTAGCGGTGCTCCAATCCGGATCCTCGCCGGATTCGGCCGTTATTTCTGAGGATGGCGTCCACATCGGGCTCCCCATTGTCGAGGACAAAATTAGGGTTTCTTATCGCTAACCGGAGTCGGTCAGGATTGGATCCATCCACATAATCTTCTACCAGATCCAGGTAAAATTCGCTCACATTGTATGCCGAGATGTCATCCATGTAATCGGTCAGCGTAAATCGATAATTTCCCTCAAACTTGAGGTCCATGTAGACATTTAGCTTGTATTTGAAACCCAGACCCATGGGGAAAACGATGATTTTGTCGTTGTAGGGGTTGTTTTCAAGTTGGAGTGGTCGTAAGTCTACCCAAGTTCCGTTCAGTTCAGCCTGTGGATTATTGGTAGACATTCCAACTCCAAAAAAGATGTAAGGATTCCAAAGGTGACGGGTGATGTTGTTTACTTTGACTGGATGCCAGTAGTATTCAACCAGGGCTGCTACTTCAATATTTGAGGCACGGAAGCTGAGATTTCTAGGAGTGCGGAAAGCCCGTGGATCAGAAGGCGGATCTGAACCGGACATCTTGTAGTATGTCCCTTCCAGTCGTGCTTTGAGGTGCGTGCCAAAGATATAATTCACCGCAAAATTTGCATGCCAATCCGGCTGAACGCCCTCGTTGTATTTCCAGAAGGAATACAATTCCCCAAAATATTGTGTAGGTCCTATACCGGCCGAAATCGACCAGGGTTCTTCAAATCTGTATCGATAGAAGCTTTGAGAATGAGCAGAGAAAGTCGCAAGAAAAAATAATAGAAGAAGTAATTTTTTCATCATGAATGTAATCGCAACTCTGCTAATAAGTTATTTGGCTGAAAATTAGACTAATTTCCCAATTTTTCAAACCCTGACTTCAGGTGAATATCGCGCTGTGGGAATGGTATTTCGACTTTTTCTGCAGTGAATCGCTCAAAAATAGCATAATAAAGTTGGCTCTTCAGCACTTTTGGTTTATTGACATAGTCACTGGTCCATACTCTCAGGTTGAAATTTAGACTATTGTCCCCATAGCTGTCAAATAGCACGTCGGGCTCGGGTTGCTGGAGAATACCCACATTTGCCTTGGCTACCTCGATCAAAATCTTTTTGATTTTGGCAGGATCTTCCTTATAAGAAACACCTACCGGAAAATTAAACCGGATCCGGTGTTCGTTATGTGACCAATTGATCACCTGACTATCAATAAACTGGCTATTGGGTACGATGACACTGATATTGTCATTGGTGACTACCGTCGTAGCCCGGGCATTGATCTGAACTACGTCCCCGGATACGTCGCCTACTTCAATGCGATCTCCCACTTTGATGGGTTGTTCGAAAAGGATGATCAACCCACTGATGAAGTTATTGGTGATATTCTGCAGACCAAAACCGATACCCACACCGATCGCTCCCGCCAAAACCCCAAAAGCACTCAGATCAATGCCCTGCGTCTGGAGAATTGAAAAAAATCCTCCCAGAATGATGACGTATTTTACGATCGTGCCGATGGATTCCTTGGTGCCCTGTGCGATTTGGGTTTTTTTCAAAACCTGTTTCACCAAGAATCTCCGTAGCCATTCAGAAATAATGAAAAGTGCCGTAAACGACAAGGCCAAGGTCAAAATCAAACCCACCGTCAATTTGGAATTACCCAGACTGATCAGATTTTCATTTAAAAGATTTTCGAGCCACTCCCAAAAGCTACCTTCCATTTCCATAGTTGAATCCTTTTATTGCTTTTGAAACAAGTTAATTACCTGAACCAAACCTTGAAACTATTTAAACAAAACTGATAAAACCAATTTTGTTCTTAATTCAAATGCAATTCGGTAGAATGTTTTGATTTATCGTATTCAAAGATTCAGTTTTGAAATAATTGATTGAATATTTTTAATTTTGATCCCATGAGTAAGCACAGAGAAGAATTAGAACACCGCCTTAGACTTCGTAACATCAAGCTTTCGGATTACGAAGATATTCGGGAGATCATGGTGTCAATCTATAAAAATCAAGGGGGAGCCTGGACCAAAGCTGAGCTGAAAAACCAGCTTAAGGTTTTTCCCGAAGGACAAATCTGTATTGAAGACAACGGAGTCGTGATTGCTGCCGCATTGAGTATTGTGGTGGATTATGCCAAATTTGGCGACAACCATACCTACGATCAGATTACAGGTTTTGGGAAATTTGACACCCATGATGACGATGGTGACACACTTTACGGAACGGATGTTTTCGTCCATTCCGAATACCGCGGAATGCGTCTCGGCCGTAGACTCTATGATGCCCGAAAAGAACTCTGCGAAAACCTAAATCTCCGATCCATCATCGCTGGTGGCCGAATCCCAGGCTATTCAAAATACGCCGACGAAATGACTCCAAGGAAATACATCGATCTGGTGAAAAGCCGCGAGATTTTTGATCCGGTGTTATCCTTTCAGCTTGCCAACGAATTTCACGTACGGAAGGTAATAACCAAATATCTGCCCGAAGATACCGACTCCCGTGCCTATGCGACTTTGCTCGAGTGGATTAATATCTACTACGAAAAGGACGAAAAACTCATCGGTAATAAAAAATCCATCGTCCGGCTGGGACTTGTCCAGTGGAAAATGCGTCGCTTCTCCAATGTGGATGACCTGATGCAGCAGGTGGAGTTTTTTGTGGATACCGTATCCGGGTACAAATCGGATTTTTGTCTTTTGCCCGAATTCTTCAATGCGCCTCTTCTGGCAGAATTCAATGACATGGATGCCTCCGAAGCGATCCGAAATCTGGCAGACTATACCGACGAGATCGTCGGTCGAATGAGCGAATTGGCCGTGTCATACAATGTCAATATCGTAGCCGGATCCATGCCGGAATACGATGGCAAGCGACTGCGAAATGTTAGCTACCTCTGCCGTCGGGACGGGACTCAGGATAAACAATACAAGCTGCACATTACACCGGATGAGGCGGCATATTGGGGGCTCCAGGGAGGTAATGGGATTCACGTTTTCGATACAGATGCCGGTAGAATTGGGATTCTGATCTGCTACGACGTCGAGTTTCCGGAGTTGGGACGAATCCTAGCCGAGCAGGAGATGGATATTCTTTTTGTGCCATTCTGGACTGATACCAAGAATGCCTTCCTTCGGGTAAATACCTGTGCCAGATCCCGTGCCATAGAAAACGAATGCTATGTGGCGATCACCGGATCCGTTGGAAATCTACCAAAAGTGGAGAACATGGACATCCAATATTCCCAAGCGGCGATATTTTCCCCCTCGGATTTCTCTTTTCCACACGATGCCATCGTGGCTCAGGCTTCAGAAAATGAAGAAACCATCATCGTGGCTGACGTGGATTTGGATCTATTGACCAAGCAGCGAAAAGCAGGAAGTGTAAGAAACTTGGAGCAGCGAAGACTCGACCTTTATTCCGTACAATGGAAACAGAAAAAATAATCAGCGAATATTTCGCGCATGTGCCCGAAGAGATTTTTGAGCGGGCAAAATCGATTAAGGTTTTGATCACAGACATCGATGGAGTATTGACCGATGGAGGAATCATCTATGATGACCTGGGTACGGAGTATAAAAAATACAACGTGAAGGATGGCTTGATAGTCTATTACCTTCGCAAAGCTAAATTCCTCGTAGGTGCCATTACCGGACGCGCATCTCAAGTGGTGGAAAATCGCTGCGAGGAACTCAAGTTTGACTTTCACTACCATGGGATCAAAGACAAAGGGAAAAAGCTTGCTGAAATTCTGCAAACCCTTGAGGTGAGTATGGAGGAGGTAGCCTACATCGGGGATGACATCATTGACCTGCCTATTTTGGTTAATGTCGGCTTGGCAGTCGCTCCGGCGGATGCGCTACCCTATGTGAAACGCCATTGCCACTTCGTTTCATCGTTCAATGGAGGAGCGGGAGTTTTTAGGGAGGTAGGAGATATCCTTTTGCATGCCCGAGGTCAGCTTATTCCACTTATTGAAACATTAGCCAAAAAGGAATTATGAACAGAAATACTCAGCCGATGCACATTCGTGAAGGCATCGTTTTAGGATCAGATAAACCCGTACTTTTCTCAGGACCTTGCGCAGTCGAGAGCTTTGATATTTGCCTGGAGATTGGGACCAAAGTAAAAGCTTGGGCAGAGGAGCACGGATTTTCCTACGTTTTCAAAGCATCTTTTGACAAAGCAAACCGTACCTCATCGGGGTCTTTCAGAAGTATTGGGATGGATAAATCGCTGGAGGTTTTGCAGCGGGTAGGAGAGGCTCTGAATGTGCCATTGGTGACAGACATCCATGAAAGCTATCAAGCTGCGGAAGTGGCTCAGGTCGTAGATGTGCTTCAGATTCCTGCATTTCTTTGTCGTCAGACTGACTTGCTTTTGGCCGCTGGCCAGACTGGAAAAGCGGTCAAAATCAAGCGTGGACAATTCATGGCTCCAGAAGATATGCAGTATGCTGTGACCAAGGTACGCTCCACCGGAAATGAAAATGTCTGCCTGACTGAGCGCGGATTTTCTTTAGGCTATCACAATTTGGTCGTGGATATGCGCGGATTGCCGATCATGCGACAGTTTGCTCCGGTGGTATTTGATATTACCCATTCCGTGCAGCAGCCGGGAGGACAGGGTGGCAGCAGCGGAGGACAGCGGGAATTTGCTCCTGTTTTGGCAAGAGCAGCCGCCGCTACCGGGATTGACGGTTTCTTTATCGAAACCCATCCCGAACCTGCCAAAGCTCTGAGTGATGGACCAAACTTGATTCCTCTACATCGGATGGGAGACTTTTTGGCCATGCTCAAAAAGGCCTGGCTGCTAGGAAGAGAATTTGAGGATTTTCAAGTTCAGTAAGCATTAATTCCCCGAAATTCAATTTGGTATTTCATCGGATGTAGCATTTGGCTTTCTTACTAGTTAATTTTGATTACAAAGGCGTTATCCCTCTTCCCAACTACGTATTGCTATGAAGATAAAACAGGTTTTCGGGGTGTTTTTCCTCTCTATTTTTCCTTTTTTGGTCCAGAGTGGACCCTTGTTTCAGGGAATTTATTCCGATCAACTGCGGACAATGCTAGAGGTAGAGAATCCTGGCAAAGGATTGACTGTGAAAGGATCCGCACTTTCCAATTCGGATGAAATTCACAGATTCTATGATTCGAGGTCATTTGAAGAAGCATGGTCAGAGCGTGGTATTTTGCTAGAAAAAGCCTATGCGCTACGGTTTGAAATCAAGCAGGCAAAGTATGATGGGCTCAATCCTGAAGATTATCATCTGGAAGTAATCGAAAGACTATTTTCCTCTTTTGAATCCAATAAAAAATCAGGTATTGCAAATGAAGCGGGCGATGTCGTCGAGCTAGATTTAATTCTGACTGATGCTTTTTTCAAACTTGCAACGCATTTGGAAATTGGAAAAGTAGATCCCAGTAAACTGAAAACTGACTGGGAAATCACGCCCAAAGCCCAACGAAAAGACCATGTGATGCTTCTCCATCAGGCGATCAACACCGGTGAAATACGACAAACTCTCGAAGAACTTTACCCTCAGTTTACTATTTATAAAAAAGGGCGTGAGGTAGTGCGGATGATGGATGAGCTTCAGAAAAAGGATACGCTGGACTGGAAACCTATCAAATTAGATCAATCCCTTAAAGTAGGACAATCAAATAATGCGATCCCTCAAGTAAGGCAGCGGTTTGCCTTCTGGGGATATGTCAGTCCCACTCCACCGGCTGACCCAAAGCTTTTCGATTCCACATTATTTGCAGGGGTCAAGCAATTTCAGCAGGCTAATGGAATGGAGCCTGATGGTACTATTGGCAAAAATACAGCCTTGGCGATCAGTAAATCTCCTGCTTCGCTGATGGATATGGCCTCTGTAAACTTGGAGCGATTGCGTTGGTTGCCTGACACGGTCAAAGGAGCCGAGTTTATCCTCGTAAATATTGCCAATTACCAACTGGATTACCTGAATAAACTGGACACTCTCCTCTCTGCTCGTGTGATTGTAGGGAAGCAATATCATGAATCTCCAATCTTTACTGCCCAGATGAGTTATATCGTCTTCAGTCCCTACTGGAACATACCAACGTCGATTACCCGCTCCGAAATTATTCCTTCGGTAAGGAAAAACCCATCCTACCTGCAGCAGAAGAACATGGAAGTAGTGACTACCTCTGGCAAAGTAGTAAATCCTTCATCCATTGACTGGAACTCCAAATCCTTCCCTTACATGATCCGGCAAAAGCCCGGAGGGAATAATTCGCTGGGATTGGTCAAGTTTATGTTTCCAAATAGCCACAGTGTGTACATTCACGACACTCCAGCCAGAACGCTTTTTGACAAAGAAGATCGCGCCTTGAGTCATGGATGCATTCGGATTCAGAATCCGGCCAAATTTGCTCAAGTGCTGCTGAAGGATGATCCGAAATGGACTCCTGAACGGATCGATCAAGCCATGCATCAAACTACAGAGCAGATCGTCTCACTCCCTAGAAAAATCCCGGTTGTTCTGGTCTATTTGACCTTCTGGGCTGATTCTACCGGTAAGGCCCATTTCCGTCAGGATATTTACAATCGAGACGCTGAAGTTTTGGCCTTGCTTCGAAATTAATTCAGGGTTGGATGAGCTCCGATCGGCTCAAATAATCCTCATCCTGCCCGAAGATGAAAAGTAGGCTGCCTTCCTTGATCAGATCGATCACTTCAGCTGATAAGGCAGAAGGAAGTGCAGGACATCCTAAACTTCTACCCAAGCGACCCGTGGATTTTGCAAATTCTTCATTAGCATAATCTGCCCCGTGGATCACAATAGCCCGAGCTCGAGCCTTGTCGTTGAATCCATTTTCCAACCCATCCAAACGTAGGGAATACCCATGTTTTCCTTGATAGGTCTCGGCAGTTTTGTAAAAACCTAGGCTACTCTGGTAGGATTCCGGTTGGTTGGAAAATTTCTCTGCCATTAAGTTGCCTGAGTTTCTTCCGTGTGCCACTACCGTATTCAGGAGGATTTCCTGAGTTTCGACATCAATAATCCACAGCCTTTTTTCAGTGGAAGGAAGCGAAAAATCGATCACTGTCAGCAAGGGCTTTTCTAGTGTGTCCTTCAGCTTATCCCAGCCCTCTAGTGCAAAATTAAATGCTTCAAGTGTAGGGATGTTTGGATGTCTTTGGGCTAAAGATTGGAGAATTTCCGAGGCGGAATCAAATTTTTCGGACGTAAGGACTGCCTCGCTGGGAGCAGGGACCGGTTGACGGAATGTCAGAGCCCAAACTAAGGGTAATAAAATTCCCGGTGAAATCATGTCCTAAATGCTTATGCTGAGATGAGTTGCAAAATTACTTCAATAACCCGGTAGACAAAAATATTGCCGGACCTCAGGAGGTGATTTTAATCATTTTTCACAGAAAGAAAAATGGAACCATCTGGGATGTTTCTTGGGTTTTGTGTGATGTTGTCTCAGTAGATTTTGGGAGCCTATCTTAAATCCCTATTTTCGCAGCCCAAAAATTAATAAATTGACTTGCAGAGATTTGGCTTATTTGTTTAAAGAAAAAATGTAATAATTAAACAAAAATAAAAGTCCTGCTGTTTCTACCATCAATGAAAGTATCAGTTTATCGCAAAGAACATTTCAACGCCGCACACCGTCTGAATAATCCTCAATGGTCCGATGCAGAGAATGAATCCATATTTGGCAAATGCAATAATGCCAATTATCACGGTCACAATTATGATCTTATTGTCCAATTGAAGGGAGAAATCGATCCCAAGACCGGATATGTTTTTGACATGAAAGTACTCAGCGACCTGATCAAGGAATACGTTTTAAATAAGTTTGACCATAAAAATTTAAACCTGGATACCGATGAATTCAAAAGTCTCAATCCATCTGCTGA
The DNA here is from genome assembly GCF_003259255.1 of Algoriphagus litoralis. Classification (GTDB taxonomy): domain Bacteria; phylum Bacteroidota; class Bacteroidia; order Cytophagales; family Cyclobacteriaceae; genus Algoriphagus; species Algoriphagus litoralis. Next base: position 270,647 of record NZ_QGOL01000007.1, on the reverse strand, counting down.
AAACATTGCAGTGGTTATTTGGAATATTTTGAGGGAAAAAATTGATCGGAAATTCGAATTGACGATTCGTCTTTATGAAACAGAAAGAAACTTTGTTGAGTACGATGGGAATTAATATTTCCAGAGCTTCATTCGAGGATATCGGAGAAGAACATGTAGGCACCTCCCTGGAGACTCCCTTGAGAGAAGACGCCTTTGAGATGGATGATGAGCTCAAAGTTGAATTGATCGAAAAACATTTTCGTGAAATTATGCACATCATGGGGCTGGATCTCACGGATGACAGCCTGAAAGGTACACCTCACCGCGTGGCCAAGATGTATGTGAAAGAAGTTTTCAGCGGGCTAAATCCCAAAAATAAGCCTGTAGCCAAGCTTTTCGAAAACAAGTATAAATACAACCAGATGCTGGTGGAAAAGGACATTACGTTCCATTCACACTGTGAGCATCACTTCGTACCGATCTATGGCAAAGCACACGTAGCCTACATCTCCAATGGTGCAGTGATAGGCTTGTCAAAGATCAATCGGATTGTTCAGTATTATTCCCAAAGACCGCAAGTTCAGGAGCGATTGACGATGCAGATTGGGAACGAATTGAAAGAAGCACTGGGGACAGACGATGTCGCCGTGGTGATGGACGCATACCATATGTGTGTAAGCTCCCGTGGAGTGAAAGACACCAACAGTTCGACAGTCACTTCTTTTTTCTCTGGAAAATTTGAATTAGACGAGCAATCCAGAAACGAATTTCTGAAATATATCACCCTAGAGAAGTAATTTTCTCTGATAAAAAACCATGAAACCGGGCAAAACGTCCGGTTTTTTTTTGGCTTTTTCTAAACAATCCAAAGCCTCAATTGATTTCAAGAGATATCCAAACAGACTAATGAAAGATAAAAATATTGTCCTCATCGGAGGGAATTCAGGTATCGGAAAAGCCACCGCTACTATCCTAAGGGAGGCGGGAGCCAATCTATTTTTGTATTCCAAAAGCGGAAATGATACCACAGAATTGGACACCACTGCTGATTTTTCGGAAATCCCAGACTTGCCAGAGGTAATCGATGGAGTGGTGTATTGTCCGGGTACAATCCATCTTAAACCTTTCCACAGGATATCCATTTCGGATTTTCAAAATGAAATGAACGTCAATTTCTTTGGGGCAGTTCGAGTCCTGCAGGCGTGCCTGAAAGGCTTGAAGAAGTCATCTGCGCCTTCTGTGGTGCTTTACAGTACAGTAGCTGTCCAGACAGGAATGGGCTTTCATGCAGGCATAGCCTCTGCCAAAGGAGCAATCGAAGGATTGACCCGCTCACTTGCCGCTGAATGGGCACCAAACAAAATCAGAGTCAATGCCATCGCGCCCTCTTTGACCGAGACTCCTCTCGCTTCTACTTTACTTTCCACTCCTGAGAAAAAGGAAGCTTCAGACAAAAGACACCCGCTGGGCAGAGTCGGCAGTTCTGAGGATATTGCTGAGGCGACAGTTTTTTTGCTTTCTCCCAAATCCTCCTGGATGACAGGTCAGATCCTTCATATAGACGGAGGAATGTCAAATTTAAAATAGTCTTAAACAATTTAACCGTTCATTTTGTCTTAATATCTGGGTACGGTCCCGAGATGAATGTGCTGTGATTATGAAAACTCCACCTGAATCATTCCTGCTTTTCAAGGAAGAATTGAGGAAAGCCCAGCTTGAAAAAGAGCGGCTCAAACAACATTACGAAGAGAAACTGTCTGATGTCAATCGGGAATTATTCCGACTGAAGGAGCAAATCCAGTCTCAACAGGATATGATGCGCACCACGTTGGAATACGCCTCTGTGCTGGAGCAGCGATTGTCTGAGTTCAAAGAAGAAGTAGCGCATGCCACTTCCCAGCGTAAAAATTCCGTTTACTAAGCTTTACCTCCAATAGCTATGACTGAAACATTAAATCCATCCGAAACTCAAAACTTCGAGGTAGCCTTTGAGGAAAGATATGCCAGAGTTTTGATTAACCTAGAAAGGAAAATCATTATCTGTGAGCTCCTCGCAGACTATATCCCAATTGAAGATTTTAAGGAGACATTCACCCAAATCGGAACAATCATCAAGTCCGGTGATTACCAGAAGTTCATCTTCGATAAAAGATCCCTGAGGGCCTTTCATCAGCCTACCATGGAATGGTATTTTATCCATTGGAAAAAAGATATGCTTGAATATGGACTGAAAACCCATCGCAAAATCCTTCCTGCTGAAAAGTGGTTTGAAAAAATGGTCCAAATAGCCAAACAGCAAATCTTGGAAACCTATCCAGACAACATCATTGACCAGTTGGATATCCAATACTGCGATTCGATTGAAGCGGCTATCAATTTATGATCAAGCACTTCAATTCGGAAGAAATTATGGCAGCAGATTCCTTTTTTCGAAGGAATCTGATCAATTGCTTATCTGGATTTAAAAGCCTAAACCTCATCGGTACCCAAGATGGAGAAGGTAAAACGAATCTCGCTCCTTTTTCACAGGTGTTTCATATCGGAGCGAATCCGCCAATGGTAGGAATTTTGTTTCGGCCAACTACCGTAATTCGGCACACCTTGGATAATATTTTGAATACCGGAGTGTTTACTTTGAACCACGTCACTTCAAAATTTTATCAAGAAAGTCATTGGGCTTCTGCAAAGTGGGAAACCTCCGAATTTGAAGCTACAGGAATTGTACCTGAGTACTTGAATGGTTTCAAAGCTCCATTTGTCAAAGAAAGTCCGGTTAGACTAGCCTGTTCACTTTTGGAAACACAGACCCTTAAGGTCAATCAGACAATCCTCATGATTGGCAGCATTGATTCGATCTATATTGAAGAAATAGGACTACGAAAAGATGGCTCACTGGACCTCAATGCGCTGGACACGGTAACAGTTTCAGGATTGGATGAATATCATGTCGGGAAAAAGCTGGGCAGACTTTCCTACGCAAAGCCGCAAACCAAGCCTGAAGAAATTTGATATTGCCTTCATTTTTTCGCAAAATCATAAATTAAAATTGCACTTTTAGAATCAGTGAAACTTCTGGAATTAACAGATTCGGGACTGTACTGTCCACCTGCAGGGATATTTATTGATCCATGGAAACCTGTGGATTTGGCAATAATTACCCATGCACATTCGGACCACGCTAGATGGGGAATGAAGCATTATTTGGCTCATCATTATTCGGCTGAAGTCATGAAGCTCAGATTAGGAGCTGAAATCAGTCTGGAGACAGTCGACTATGATCAGTCTCTTGAAATCAACGGTGTCAAAATTTCACTACATCCTGCAGGACATATTCCGGGGTCGGCACAGGTTCGTTTGGAATATAAGGGACAAGTTGCAGTAGTAAGTGGGGATTATAAAGTGGAAAACGATGGACTCTCCACTCCATTTGAACCAATCAAATGTCACGAATTCGTATCTGAATGCACTTTTGGACTTCCGATTTATAAATGGGAATCGCAAACTGAAATTTTCAGGCAAGTCAATTCCTGGTGGAAAGAGAATGCTGCCGAAGGAAGAAACTCGGTACTTTTTGCCTACTCACTTGGAAAAGCTCAGCGAATTATTCAAAATCTTGACAAAACCATCGGGCAGGTTTTTGTCCACGGGGCAGTATGGAACACCAATCAGGCTCTCATTGCCAATGGAATAGATCTTTGGGATGTTCCTAAAGTAACTCAGGAAATGCCCAAATCCCTTTTCAAAGGTTCATTGATCATCGCGCCTCCCTCCGCGATGGGAACTCCATGGATGAAGCGGTTTGGCTCCTACCGTACCGGGATTTGTTCGGGCTGGATGAGTGTGAGGGGTACGCGTCGAAGAAGGGCAGCTGATCGGGGCTTTGTGCTCTCAGATCATGCGGACTGGGAGGGTTTAATCCAGGCCATTGCGGCTACAGAAGCCGATAAAGTGTACCTGACTCATGGAAGTACGGCTTCTTTTGGGAAGTTTTTGCAGGAGGAGAAAGGCATCGATGCGGTAGAACTGCAGACACTATTTGGGGCTGAGGAGGTAGAATAAGGGATTTTAGAAAGGATTAAAAAATTGGAGGATTGAAAGATTGAAAAATTGATGATCCACAGATACCTTGAGTTTAGATTCAAATCTACTCTTTATGTCCAGGTTTCTGATTTCTATCATTTTAAGTCTTATTTTGGCATCCTGCCAAAACCCTCCATCAACTACCATAGAAAAGACGATTAATTCGGTCACCGGATCGGTTTCAATCGATTCGCTGGGGCTTACTTTGATTCATGAGCATATGCTCGTCGATTTTATCGGGGCGGATTCGATCAGTCCCGATCGCTGGAATCGGGATTCCGTAGTGATCAAGGTCCTTCCGTTTCTTTTGGAAGTCAAAAAGTATGGGGTCAGGACAATTTTAGATTGTACACCTTCTTTTCTGGCAAAGGATCCACTTTTGCTCCAAGAACTCAGCAAAAAATCAGGAATTCAGATTTTGACCAATACTGGATATTACGGTGCCGTCGGGGGGAAGTATTTGCCCAAGCATGCTTATTCCGAATCAGCAGAGGAGCTGTCTGTACGCTGGATTGCTGAATTTGAGAATGGAATTGAAAACACGGGAATTAAACCGGGTTTTATCAAAATATCAGTAAATGAAGCCGACACACTTTCTGAAATGGATCAAAAGCTGGTCAGAGCAGCAGGTTTGACTCACCAGAAAACCGGATTAACCATTGCCTCACATACCGGAACTTGGAAGACAGCGGCTCAGGAAGTGAAGATCCTTCAAACAATGGGAGTAGAGCCATCTGGATTTGTGTGGGTTCACGCCCAAAATGAGCTGGATTTCAATACGTATCGGGAAGCTGCTGAAATGGGAGTTTGGATCAGCTTGGATGGGATCGGTTGGGCTGTTGATCCGTATATGGACCGACTTCTTTTTGCCAAGGAATTCGGATTTTTGGATCAGATTCTTATTTCTCATGATGCCGGTTGGTATGATCCTGCCAAGCCGGGTGGAGGGGAATTTCAGCCATTTACCAATATCTTCGATAAGCTGAAACCCGAGCTCAATTCCAAAGGATTTACTGAAGAAGACTGGAATTTACTATTAATCGAAAATCCCAAGATTGCATTTAAAAATCGTTAAATGATTGGTTTTCAAAATTTTCCAATTTTCCAATTTTTTAATCTTTAAATCTTCCCCCAAATTTTCTTTGCCATATTTTAGTAAGCCACCTTGCCTGATTACCTTTGCGCATGGCAGAACAAATCCTCATCCTTGATTTTGGTTCTCAGTACACCCAGCTCATCGCACGAAGAGTAAGAGAACTGAATGTTTATTGCGAAATCCACCCTTTCAACAAAGTCCCAGAAATCACCGCTGACATCAAGGGAATCATCCTTTCGGGGTCTCCGTGTTCGGTACGTGACGCAGGGTCACCTGACTTAGACCTTGATGCGTTTCGTGGAAAACTTCCACTATTGGGGGTTTGCTATGGTGCACAGCTTTTAGCGAGCAAATATGGAGGAGAGGTACTTCCATCCACCATTCGCGAATATGGACGTGCAAATCTAGATCGGATTGACCTGCATCATGACTTGCTCAAGGAAATGACCCATGGCTCTCAGGTATGGATGTCGCATGGCGATACCATCAAGTCCCTTCCGTCTGGATTTGAAATCATCGCGAGCACTTCTTCTGTGGAGGTAGCCGCTTTCAAAGTAGAAGGGGAGAAAACCTACGGAATTCAATTTCATCCTGAAGTCACTCACTCCACGGAGGGCAAAAATCTATTGAGGAACTTTGTAGTCGGCATTTGCGGCTGTGCACAAGACTGGACATCTGATACATTTATTGATTCAACTGTCGCAGCACTGAAAGAAAAAATCGGAAGTGACAAAGTGGTGATGGGCTTGTCTGGAGGGGTTGATTCTTCTGTAGCAGCTACGCTGATCCACCGTGCGATAGGAGAGCAGTTGACTTGCGTATTTGTAGATAATGGGCTGCTTCGCAAAAATGAATTTGAAGAAGTCCTGGATTCTTACAAGCACATGGGCTTGAATGTGATCGGAGTGGATGCCAAAAAGCGTTTTTACGATGCGTTGGAAGGGTTGACTGATCCAGAAGCTAAGCGGAAAGCTATTGGAAAAGCTTTTATCGAGGTTTTTGATGAAGAAGCACATAAAATTGATGGAGTAAAATGGCTAGGCCAAGGCACAATCTACCCGGATGTGATCGAATCAGTTTCTGTGAAAGGTCCTTCTGCCACGATCAAATCGCATCACAATGTTGGCGGTCTTCCAGACTTCATGAAGTTGTCTGTCGTAGAGCCGCTGAATACGCTGTTTAAAGACGAGGTACGTGAAGTGGGACGGGCATTGGAGATTGTAGAAACGATCATCGGTCGCCATCCTTTTCCTGGACCAGGTCTTGCCATCCGGATTTTGGGAGACATCACTGAGGAGAAAGTGAAAACGCTTCAAGAAGTAGATCATATTTTTATCCAAGGGTTGAAAAATCACGGACTTTACGATCAGGTTTGGCAGGCAGGAGCAATTTTGCTACCTATCCAATCCGTAGGAGTAATGGGGGATGAGCGTACCTACGAGCGGGTAGTCGCTCTCCGTGCCGTAGGATCAGTGGATGGGATGACTGCAGACTGGATTCACTTACCTTATGACTTTCTGGGCAAAATGTCCAATGAAATCATCAATCGAGTAAAAGGAGTCAATCGAGTGGTTTATGATATTTCATCCAAACCACCGGCAACGATCGAGTGGGAATAAGTCTATCAAGGACATCTTAATTGGATCCTTACAGCGAGAAAATCTTTTAATAAATGTGAAACCCGAAGCTTTGGCTTCGGGTTTTCTTTTTCTTAACCCGATTGGCTCAAACTTTGGGTTTGAAAATAATGGGTTAAATTTGCCTAGCTTCAATCATCCCGACTCTTCTGGAATTATGCGAAATATCTTTCTTTTATTATCCCTACTTTTTTCCATTCAATTTTCCAATGGTCAAGGACTGCCGCCTGAATATCAAAAGGCGAAAGCAGCCCTTCAGAATAAAGATTACTGGGAGGCTATGAATGGGTTTAAACAACTAACAGACGCCAATAAATATGGCAATCTGGCCAACTATGCCGCATTTCATTTGGCTGAAGCAGCCTTAGGGGCCAATCAGCCAGCGCAGGCAATCGGTGCTTTACAGCCCCTTTATGGACAGAATTGGAACAAATCCGACGAGGCCAAGTACCTTTTGGCTGTTGCCTATTTTCAAAATAATCAAAATACAGAAGCACTCAGAGTAATAAAAAGCATCAAAAAAGAACAACTGCTCGAGCAGTCCTATAATCTTTCCTTTGAGTATTTAAAAAAAGCCACTTCAAGTTTTTTAGTGGCAAACTTGGACGAATTCAAATCTAATGAAGGCTATGTGTCAGCCTTGGCGGCTGTTTTACAGAAGCAAACTATCATGTCTGCCAGTGAAATAGAGGCGCTTAACCTGATCAAAAGCTCTACTAAAGGTAAGAATGTAGTTAAAGACGATGTACTGGATGTGGTGCTGATCCTGCCTTTTACAGGAGTGAACTCAAGTTCTGTATCTGGCATAAGTTATTCCGACTTTATGTTTGAACTTTACCAAGGAATTGAAATCGGTGTGGATCAGATGAAGGGTGAGGGCCAAAAAGTTACGCTGAATACCTTTGATTCAAAGCGTGATATCGCGCACCTGACTAATCTGCTAAACGACCCGACCATAGCCCAAGCTGATGTCATCATTGGGCCGATTTATCCTGAGGAGACTGATCTGGTCAGTGCATTCGCAGAACGAAAACAAATTCCCTTTGTGCATCCCCTTTCCAATCTGGGTGAGCGGTTCGAAAAGTTTTCTTACAGTTACCTTTTCCGACCTTCTGTCATGTCCCTTTCAAAAGGAATTATTTCCAGTTTAAAATCTCAAAACTGGGGCAAAAGAGTGGCTGTAGGATATAGCGGAAGTTCAAGGGATGAAAATTTGGGGTTTTTACTTCAGGCGGAATTAGAGAAAGCAGGTTTTGATCTGGTGAAGATTCAAAAACTGGATGCTCGGAATGCATCCACTTTCCTGCAAGGCCTAGGCGTGAGCAGAGGAAATAACCCATCCGTAGATCAGGTAATTTTACTTTCAGATGATCCGGCCATTGCCCAATCTGTTTTTTCCCTGATGGAAAGTATCTCCACCTCAGTTCCTGTTTTGGTGATGGATTCGTGGTTGGGCTTCAATTTTGCCAATTATGAGATGATGGAGGTTCCAAATTTCTATTTCATCTCCAATAATACACCGAAGTTTGATACCGAGGCCATGTCCAAATTCCGAAGTCAATTCTATGACAGGTACTATAGCTATCCAGGGATGAACTCTATCCTCGGTTTGGAGTTAGTTTATTGGTTAGGATCCAATGCAAAGCCGACATTCGGGTATGATTTGAGGCGGAGTCTGGACCAAAGTTCCTTTCAGCCAGGTAAATTGACCTGGGGTTTCAATTTTCAAAATTCAAACAATAACAGCTACACCCCAATTTTCAAATTTCAGGGGGGTGAGTTGATTCCATTAAATTAAACCATGCAAATTTCTGAAAGCAAGCGGCTATTTGCCCATGCTAAAAATTTCATTCCAGGGGGAGTCAATTCTCCAGTACGAGCTTTTCGTGCAGTTGGAGGTGAGCCCATTTTCATAAAGAGAGCAGATGGGGCCTTTATCTATGATGAGGATGACAATGCTTACATTGAACTGATCAACAGTTGGGGACCAATGATTCTGGGACACAACCACCCCATGATCCGAGAAGCAGTAATCAAAGCGATGGAAAACGGGACTTCATTTGGAGCGCCTACAGCCCGTGAGGTGGAAATTGCTGAGCTGATTGTGAGCATGGTCCCTTCAGTGGAAAAAGTCCGAATGGTCAACTCCGGAACGGAAGCGACGATGTCGGCTATCCGAGTGGCACGGGGATACACTGGTCGGGATAAATTCATCAAAATGGAGGGGCATTACCACGGTCATGGCGATTCTTTTTTGATTTCTGCAGGTTCTGGAGCCATTACGATGGGACATCCCGATTCTCCGGGAGTGACCGTTGGAACAGCCAAAGACACCCTATTGGCTCCTTATAACGATCTGGAAGCAATAGAGCGCCTAGTCGAATCAAACAAAGGAGAGATCGCAGCCCTGATTTTGGAGCCAGTGCCCGGTAATATGGGGTTGACTCTTCCTCTTCCGGGCTATTTGGAAGGATTGCGAGAGATCTGTACCCGAGAGGGCATCGTACTGATTTTCGATGAAGTGATGACAGGATTTCGCTTGTCGATAGGCGGTGCTCAGGAGCTTTTTGGCGTAACTCCGGATATGACCACACTGGGTAAAATTATCGGAGGGGGCATGCCTGTGGGTGCCTATGGTGGCAAAAAAGAAATCATGGAGTTTGTCTCTCCTGCAGGACCTGTTTACCAAGCAGGTACGCTTTCGGGTAATCCGATCGCCATGGCGGCTGGATTGACAATGCTGAATTACTTGAATTCTCATCCGGAAGTTTATGCACGTCTTTCGGGTATCGGAAGAAGCATTGCCGAAGGGATTACCAAAATCAACCACAACCTAGATCTAAACTATACCATCAACCATCTGGGGAGTATGTATTCACTTTTCTTCACGAATGAACCAGTGACGGATTTTGAATCTGCCAAAAAATCAGATACGGAATTATTCGGAAAATACTTTCAAGCCATGCTCAAGCGAGGTGTCTATTTAGCCCCCTCTCAGTTTGAAAGTCTCTTCCTATCCACTGCATTGACAGACGATCTTGTTGGAAAAATCCTCCAAGCACATGAAGAAAGTATGAAAGATATTTTATAAGAATAAAGAAGAAAAAGAAATGTCAATTAAAGTCTACGGAATCAAAAATTGCAATACCATGAAAAAGGCATTTGACTATTTGGAGTCAAAAGGCGTAGCTTATGAATTTATCGATTATAAAAAGCAAAAGCCCTCTCCGGAACTTTTGAAAGGATTTTTAGAAAGAACGCCCTTGGAAACTTTGGTCAATAAACAAGGAACTACTTACCGAAAAATGGATGATGCGCAAAAGGAAGCTTTAGAAAAGACTGAAACAGCTCTTCCGATTTTGAGCGAAAACTCAAGCATGATCAAGCGACCTGTGATCACCTACCCGGATGGGAGTTTGACTTTGGGGTTTGATCCTCAAAAGATTGAGGAAAGACTATAAAACTAAAAACCCGATTCAATCTGAATCGGATTTTTTTTAATACACAATCGTATCTGTCGGCAATTTGGGGAGTTGGAAGTTTCCGACTTCGAGTTGAAAAGGAAAAGTGAGGCCTTCAGATACCGTCCATTCCTTTGCAGCTGGGGTATCAAAAGCGAATACTTTTTTTAGCGATTGGCTCTTAGCCAGCATTTGAATCTCCCTCAAAGTAAAAGTGGTATTATTCATGTACAGCAATTTCAAATGTGCCAATGCAGTCAATGCTCCCAAATTTGATCCTGAAATCGCTGTCTCGTTTAGCTTAAGCACTGTCAGATTGGGTAATTCCACGATGCTGTTAATGATCTCGCTACTTATTTTTGTCCCGCTCAGATCTAGATAAGCTATTCTATTCTTAAATGGAGCAAGCTTATCCCAATCCGAATTCTGAAAATCAGGAAAGTTAATGCAAGTCACTTTCAGTAATCCCGAACCCGACTCCACTGCCTCTGCAAAGAATCCGAAGGATTTCAATTCAGCTAATGAATCTGTGGAAATTGCCGGAAAGTCAGTGATTGGGTAAAAGGGTTTCTCATTTTTGGCAATAAACCGCTCAATCAATTTTCGTGGAATACCGGCCCCTGCCAGTGTTTGGTTGTCTTTTGCGCCGCTTTTGATCCAACTTTCAATCAACGCAATTTCCTCTTTGGAAGGTTGAGGCTTCCCGGAAGGGGGCATGTGCTTTTCATCCTCCTTTGGCAAGATAAGTCGAGCGAAAAGCTCACTGTGTTCTGCATCCCCAGCAGTTAAAATCAGTCCGTCTTCACCTCCAGCAAGCAATGCCTTCATAGAACTGAGGTCCAGTTCGCCTTTTTTATTCCGAGGATTGTGGCAGCTTTTGCAATTTTGATTCAGGATGGGTTGGACGACTTCGGAATAGAAAACTGCCTCTTCCCAGCTTTCTTCTGCGAGTTCCGGGCCTTTTTCAGGTTGGATTTCTATCCCCAAAAAGGATTGAAGTTCCTGTGGAAGAACTTCTGTGAAATAGCTTTCTCCATGGGTGAGATTTCCTCCCAAATGCCCTGTGATAATCAGAACCAAAGCCAATCCCAATACAAAAATCTTGCTCTTCAGTTGGATCTTTTTTAGGCTTTTTAGATGAAAAAAAACACCAAAGCTTCCCAAAGTAGTCAGGATACCACCAAAAAGATGGATCCGCACATCCTCCCAAGCAAATCCCTCGAATTGATACTGAAGAAAACCGCTGATTCCAGCACTGAGAGCGGCGATTCCTCCCAGAAGAAAAGCCAGTCGAATGGACGGAAGTAGAGGATTTTTTTTCTTCTGGGGAAAAAAGCAAAGCAGGATACCAAATACTAGAATTCCAATCGGAAGGTGAACCAAAAGTGGATGCATGCGGCCTAAAAGTGGCCCAAGGAATTCAAGCATAGCGCAAAAACTTGTGAAGGATTTTTGGTTTCATTGAAGATGATTTAGGCAAGTACTGCATGGATCAATTCTCCGTGAACATCAGTCAGTCGGAAAGGTCTGCCCTGAAAATCATAGGTAAACTTCTCGTGATTGAAGCCCATCAGCTGAAGAATCGTGGCATGAAGATCATGAACTGAAACCCGCTCATCGACCCCCGAAAACCCAAAATCATCCGTGATGCCATAGCTCGCACCTTTCTTTACTCCACCACCGGCCATCCACATCGTGAAGGCATCCACGTGATGATCGCGTCCCATAAATCCCTGCACTTTTCCTTCCCGGTTTTCCTGCATCGGCGTCCGCCCAAACTCTCCACCCCAGACAACCAAAGTTTCCTCGAGCAAACCCCGCTGCTTTAAATCCAACAGCAATGCAGACATGGGTCGGTCGATTTCTCGGCATTTGTTCCTCAAACCCATGTCGATTGAACCATCGTGATCGGTACCGTGTGTATCCCAACCCCAATCGTAGAGCTGAACGACTCGCACACCTTTTTCTACCAGTTTTCTGGCTAATAGACAGTTGTTTGCAAAAGACTCCTCACCGGGCTTGGTGCCGTAAAGTTCATGGATATGGGCTGGTTCGTCGTTGATGTTCATGACTTCAGGCACTTCAATCTGCATGCGATAGGCCATTTCGTACTGATTGATACGGGCGAGAATTTCTGGATCGCCAAAAGTCTCAAAATCCTCCTGATTGACCTGATTGATCGCTGAAATGACGTTTTTCTTCAAATCTCTGGACATTCCCGTCGGATCCTCGAGATAAAGAACTGGATCGCCTTTGGATCGGCATTGGACACCTTGATAGACTGAAGGCAAAAAGCCCGAACCCCAGACACTTTTGCCTGCATCTGGCGTTTTACCACCTGAAGTCAAGACGACAAACCCCGGAAGATTTTGATTTTCTGTGCCCAATCCATAAGTCACCCAACTTCCCAAACTTGGTCTACCAAGCCTAGGTGATCCTGTCTGCATAAATAATTGAGCTGGACCATGGTTGAACTGATCGGTGTGGACAGCTTTCAGGAAAGCCACTTCATCGGCGACTTTGGCGAAGTGCGGCAAGTAATCCGAGACCCAAGCACCAGATTTTCCATGTTGGGCAAATTTGGCCTGTGGGCCAAGCATTTTCGGCACACCACGAATGAAAGCAAACTTCCGTCCTTCCAGCAAGCTTTCCGGACAGTCCTGATTATGGTATTTGGCTAATTCAGGTTTGAAGTCAAAGAGTTCCAATTGACTTGGTGCACCTGCCATGTGGAGGTAAATGATGGATTTGGCTTTTCCGACAAATGGTGGAGGCAAAGGAGCCAAAGGATTCAAATCCCGCTCACTGAGATTCAAGCCTGATGATGATTTCATCAATTGCTCAGGTTCGCAACCAAAAAGTAGCGGTGCCAAAGCCAAACCTCCGACTTTACTGACGCAATCCATCAGGAAATGTCTGCGGGTTTGATTTTGCAGCTTTTGGACTGCAAGTTCGGCGAAGAGTTTTTCTAGATGCTTCATCAGGGTTTCGTTAAAAATTCATCCAAATTCATCATTGCATTGGCAACTACCGCCATCGCGGCTTCTTCTGGTTTAGCTTCAGGGAAGAAATCCGCCAAAGCAGCAGGGTTTGCTGTGAATTCTGCTTTTGCAGAAGCAAATAAATCCATCAGCGTTTTCTTTTTTCCTTCGGAAATCGGGCTCAGGATTAGATGTTGATAGGCTGTAGCAATTGCCTTTTCAGGATTTTGGTTTCCTTTTCCCCATGCATTTTTCCCAAGATTTTTAGCAGCTTCAAGGAAAACCGGATCATTGAGCGTGACCAAAGCCTGAAGTGGCGTGTTGGTCACCAATCGTTTGCTCAGGCAGACTTCCCGACTCGCCGCATCGAAGGTGATGAAGGAAGGGTAGGGGCTGGTTCGTTTCAGGAAGGTATAGATGCCGCGTCGATACTTGTCTTCGCCTTCGCTTTCAGTCCAGGATTCTCCATTGTACACCGTCTGCCATATTCCTTCCGGTTGGTGAGGTTTGACTCCGGGACCGTACATTTTTGTACTGAGCAAGCCACTCACTGCCAAAGCCTGATCTCGTACTTGCTCTGCAGAAAGTCGGAATCTTGGCCCTCGGGAGTACCATTGATTTTCTGGATCCTTTTCAAAAACCTCGGGAGAAAGAACAGAAGATTGCTTGTAAGTGGCGGAAGTGACGATCTCTCGAATCAAGGCTTTCATGCTCCAGTCGTAATCAATCATCGTCTTCCAAGCCAAATAATCCAGCAAGTCAGGATGGCTAGGGGGATCGGATTGACTTCCCATATCTTCCAAAGTTCGGACAATTCCTCTGCCGAATAGCTGATCCCAAATGCGATTCACGAGTGTCCGTGCTGTCAGAGGATTTTCCGTCGAAGTCAGCCAATAGGCGAATCCGAGTCGGTTTTTAGGCCATTCTTCCTTCCATCCTCCAAATTCCTCAGGAGTTTTTGGACTGACTTCCTGACCCAAGACCATCCAGTTTCCCCGCTCAAAAACATGTGTTTCTCGAGCCATGTAAGGGGGATTTTCAATTAGAATCGGAAGTCGGGTTCCTCGGAATTTCAGCAACTCCTCCCAGTCTGACTCTACGTCTTTGAATCCCGGTTTATCTTTTCCTTTCAGACTTGGCAAAAAAGCAAACCATACAATGGTTGAGGTGTTTTGCTGTGGACCTGCAGAAGGATTTTTGGCTTCGATATAAAGGTTAAACTTTCCCGAAATAGGCTTGAACGGAATCTGCTTGACTGTTTCCCCTTGGGTTTTGTTGATGACAAATGAAGCGAGAATTTCACCTTCGGGGCCATCTTTCCGGATTGTCATTTGCGTACCATCCAGTCCAGTCCAATAATCCAACAGCAACTGGTCCGAACCTTGGGTGTCGATGTTTTTGTATACGGCCGAACCTCCAGACCAGAGTCCCAGCCATTTGGTATCAATCAACTCAGCTCTATTGAAATCCGTAGCTAAGTGCGCGGCATACTTGGGTTCGTAGAATTTGAGGAAATCAGCACGGGCTTTTGCGGCTTTTTCACCTTCATTTTCTTTAGCCCAGGTAATTACATTTTCGACTTGACCGAGTTGTTCTTCTTCATAGAATCGCAGTCGTGGTTCTTCGTCGTGGGTGTCTTCATCCCTTGTATTGTTGAAAAATGCGGCGGATTGATAGAATTCCTCGTGGCGGATCGGGTCATAGGTATGACTGTGGCACTGCACACAGGCCATGGTGGTACTTTGCCAGACTTCATAAGTCGTATTGACTCGATCGAGAACGGCTGCGACACGGAATTCCTCATCCTCGGTTCCTCCCTCGTCATTATTCATGGTATTCCGGTGGAAAGCTGTCGCTGTCAATTGATCCTGAGTCGGATTGGGCAGCAGGTCTCCCGCAAGCTGCTCGATGGTAAACTCATCGAAAGGTTTGTCTGCATTGAAGGCTCGAATCACCCAATCCCGATAGGGCCACATCGTGCGGGAGACGTCTCTCTCGTAGCCTTTGGTGTCGGCATATCTGGCCAGATCAAGCCACCAGGTTGCCCACTTTTCTCCATACGAATCAGCTTCCAAAAGCTGATCAACTGCTTGTTCATAGGTGATTTTGCCTGAAGAAAAATTAGATACCAAAGTCTCAGATGGAGGCAAACCTGTCAAATCCAAAGCTACTCTCCGAAGCAAGCGAAGTGGATGTTCCTGAGCCGAAGGTTTCAAACCTTTTTCTTCCAGTTTTTCCTGAATAAAATAATCGATGGGCGAAAGCTTGACTTCAGAATCTCCACTTCCCATGCCTGCAACTTGGGTCTGTGAGGGAATTTCAGGTTTCTGGACTGGCTGATAGGCCCAATGCTTTCCCCATTTGGCACCTTGTCTGATCCAGGTTTTGAGCAAGTCGATTTCTTCTTCTGAAAGCATGGGCCCCTGATAGGGCATCCGAAGTTCTGGATCGGAATGGGTGAGTCGCTTGATCAGTTCACTGGAATTGGGACTGCCGGGAACGATAGCAGGTAGTCCGGATTCATTCAAAGCAAAAGCTTCTTCTTCGAAAAGAATACTGAATCCCCCGTTTTTCTTTACCCCACCATGGCAGGTGATACAGTGTTTATTGAGAATGGGTTTGATCTGGGTGCTATAATCCACTTCTTTTTCAGGTCCAAAAAAGAAAAACCCAATGAGGGAAATCCCAATTAGAAGGCTAAGAAGTAAGACGAGCTGATTCCGATTCATTTCCAATGGACTAGACTGGAAAATAGCCATTTTCGAAATAGAATGGAAACCAAAACCGTCGGCTGGCAATTAAAAAAAGCAAAAGCTTCCTTGTGGGCAAAGAGGCTTTGGTGGATTTATTTTTTTGGAGGAAAGTAACTCGGGAGATTATCGAGAATGTCCTTCGTCATTGCATCCAAATCATAATCAGGTTTCCATCCCCAATCCTGTTTTGCACAGCTGTCATCAATGCTGTCCGGCCAAGAGTCTGCGATGGCCTGACGGAAATCCGGCTTGAATTCAATCTCAAATCCGGGGACATGTTTTTTGATACTTTCGAAGATTTCTTTTGGAGAAAAACTCATCCCTGAAAGATTGTAGCTGGAGCGGATTTTCACAGATTCCCGCGGGGCATTCATCAGATCTAGCGTCGCCTTGATCGCATCGGGCATGTACATCATCGGCAAGTAGCTATCTTCTCTAAGGAAACAGGAGAACTTTTCACCAGCTAAAGCTTTGTGATAGATGTCTACCGCGTAGTCCGTCGTGCCGCCTCCGGGTAGTGATTTGTATCCGATCAATCCCGGATAACGCATGCTGCGAACATCCACATTGTATTTTTGGAAATAGTATTCACACCATCGTTCACCGGCTTGCTTGCTGATGCCATAGACCGTGTTGGGTTCTTTGACGCAGTATTGTGGGGTGTTGATTTTTGGAGTATTTGGTCCAAAGACAGCGATGG
Organism: Algoriphagus litoralis; assembly: GCF_003259255.1. Lineage (GTDB taxonomy): Bacteria > Bacteroidota > Bacteroidia > Cytophagales > Cyclobacteriaceae > Algoriphagus > Algoriphagus litoralis. Next base: position 253,957 of record NZ_QGOL01000007.1, on the reverse strand, counting down.
AGGACGGCCAATAGATTTTATCCAACTTCATTTCTTTGGCAAGCTCTAGGACGAAAAGCAGACTTTCCATATTCAGATGCCATGCAAACTTTGGATTTTTCTCTCCTGTGGCAGAAAGGACCGCTGCCAGATGATAAATCTGCGTGACATTTTCCTCTTTGACCAAATCATGAAGCGCCTCCTTATTCATCGCATCCAAAACTTCAAACCGGCAATAGTCAAACTCCAAACGAGCTGAATCTCTGAGGTCTGTGGCGATGACTTGTTCTCCGCCAAACTGATCGGCGAGTGAGCGGGTGAGTTCTGAACCAAGCTGTCCGGCAGCGCCGATGATAAGGATTTTTTCCATGAGAAGTTCTTTCGAAAAACGCTCAAAGTGCCCTTGAGGGTTTTTGTTTATATTTGGGTTTGCTGCGCAAAAGTAGCAAAAATCACCGCTCTGTCGCAGATTTTTGACCAGCGGAAAATCATTCCATTTGAGTATCAATTTTAAAAAATAAAGCATGTACGATCAGCTTAGACCCAAATTAGAACAAGAGTTAAAATCCATCGAAGAAGCGGGACTATTCAAAAAAGAACGGATCATCACTTCTCCCCAATCTGCAGAAATCACGATCACAGGTGGACAAAAAGTGTTGAACTTCTGTGCCAATAACTACTTGGGCCTGTCTTCCCATCCCAAAGTCATCGAAGCGGCCAAAGCTGCGATTGATACCCACGGTTTTGGAATGTCATCTGTCCGGTTTATTTGCGGTACACAGGATATTCACAAGGAGCTGGAGCGAAAGATTTCCGAGTTTTTGGGTACTGAGGATACCATTCTGTATGCTGCAGCATTTGATGCGAATGGGGGAGTGTTTGAACCGATTTTTGGTCCTGAGGATGCGATCATTTCAGATGCCTTGAACCATGCATCGATCATCGATGGGGTCCGTCTTTGCAAAGCCATGCGCTACCGCTATGAGCACAACAACATGGCTGATCTGGAAAAGCAGCTTCAGGATGCCATTGCCGCAGGTGCCAAGCAAAAAATCATTGTAACTGACGGCGTTTTTTCAATGGACGGCACAATCGCTCAGTTGGATAAGATCGTCGCTTTGGCCGAGAAATACGAGGCTTTGGTGATGTCCGATGAATGTCATTCGACTGGATTCATGGGCAAAACAGGCCGAGGCGTGCACGAGCATTGCGGCGTCATGGGCAAAATCGACATCATCACTGGAACGCTTGGTAAAGCTCTGGGTGGAGCATCTGGAGGTTTTACCTCAGGAAGAAAAGAAATCATCGAGCTGCTTCGTCAGCGATCCAGACCGTACTTATTTTCCAATACGTTGGCACCATCGATCACAGGTGCATCTATTGCAGTTTTTGATTTGCTTTCGGAGACCACTGAATTGAGAGATAAGCTGGAAGAAAACACCAAATACTTCCGTTCAAAGATGACCGAAGCGGGTTTTGACATCAAGCCGGGTGAGCATGCAATCGTACCCCTGATGCTCTATGATGCGGTGCTTTCCCAGAAAATGGCAGAAAAAGTCCTTGAAAAAGGCATCTACGTTATTGGATTCTATTATCCTGTCGTGCCAAAAGGCCAAGCCCGAATCCGGGTTCAAATCTCAGCTGGTCACGAAAGACATCATCTGGATCAGGCCATCGCTGCATTTATCGAAGTGGGAAAAGAACTCGGCGTGATTAAATAAGGATCTAATCTTTAGTAAAAAAAGCATAAAAAAGCCGATAGGAAACTATTTTCTTTCGGCTTTTTAGTTTCTACTCTCATTGGGATTTTCCTGTGAGCGCAAGATTCCGTTTGGTGGTCATGTCATATTCCGACAAGTTTTCAAATCGATCGTCCAAATCTTCATTATTCAGGTAGTCATTGATGATTTCTCTGATTTCTTGAAAAGACAGGTTGTGCAGCACTTTCCCGTTTTTCATCATCGATATCTGTCCTGTTTCTTCGGAAACGACCAGAATCAGCGCATCGGTTGCTTCTGACATGCCTATTCCAGCACGGTGACGAAGACCAAATTGGGCGGGAACTTCGCGTTCTGTTACTGGCAAAATGCAGCGTGCCGCCTTGATTCTGCCCTTGTGAATGATCACTGCACCATCGTGGAGCGGGCTGTATTTATTGAAAATAGAGATCAGAAGGCGCTTAGAAAGCTCGGCATCCATGATATCTCCGCTTTCTGCATAGAATTTAAGTTCGGTACTGCTGGAGATGACCATCAAGGCTCCGGTGTTGCTGCCGGCAAGAATCTTGGATGCGTCAATGATTGGGCTGATGTTGAAGGCTGAATTTTCCTTTTTTCTCCAGAAAAACAGGATGTCTTTGAGGATATTATCATCTGAGAAAATTGAAGATCGACCTACGATCAGCAAGAATTTACGGATTTCTGGAGCGAAAATAATAATAGCTGCAATGACCCCAACTCCCATAAATTGTCCCAAAATGGCGGATAAAAGTTCCATTCGAAGAGCACGAACCAAAAGATAAATCAAATAGAGCGATAAAAATCCGAGGAAGATTTTGATGGCAACACTGCCTTTTAGAAGCTTGTAAACTTGATATAAAAGCGCAGCCACCAACGCAATATCGATCATATTGACGATGGAGATGTCTAAAAATCCTATTTTGAAAAGTAAGCTCAAGGGTATAGTTGTTCGTATAGGTTTATCGTTTCTTTAGCTTCCTTAACGTCATGCACTCGGAGTAGGTTCGCGCCTTGCATGAGCGCAACCATATTCAATGCAGTAGTTCCGTTTAGTGCTTCAGCGGCACTGGATTGCAAGGTTTTATAGATCATTGATTTTCTAGAAATACCCACCAACAACGGTAATCCAAAAATTTCAAAGCTTCTAAGATTTTTCAACAGAAAAAAATTCTGTTCAGTCGTCTTGGCAAATCCAAAGCCTGGATCAATTATTACATCTTTGATGCCAAGTTTTGTAAAAAGATCCACTTTTTCCGCGAAATAATGCAGTATTTCTACGCAAATGTCAGAATAATCTGACAGGGACTGCATATTTTGAGGATTTCCTTTCATATGCATTGCTATGTAAGGAACTCCGAGCCGGGCTATTGTCGGCAACATATCTGGATCTAACTCTCCGGCAGAGATATCATTGACTAGTGTCGCGCCTGCATTTACTGCTTCAAGGGCAACTTTGGATCGAAATGTATCCACGGATAGGGGAATGTGTGGAAATTCATACCGAATGATTTCAATTGCCGGAGCCACTCGGTCAATTTCTTCTTGTATAGAAATATCCGTAGCACCAGGCCGGGTACTATACCCTCCAAGATCTAGAAAATCAGCACCTTCGCTGATCATTTGCCTTGATTTGGACAAGATCGATCCCAACGTGTTAACCCTACTGCTTTCGTAAAAAGAATCGGGAGTCAGGTTCAAAATCCCCATTATTTTAGGTTTATCTAGGGTTAATAGCCTTCCCTTGATTTGAAGTGTATATTTTTGGGGAAATAATTTATCTTCGGACGAAGAAGACGGATTTGATCCGGTCAACATTTAACTAATTTATTTTGGAGACTAAAACCACCAACGAATATAAGCAAGTAATTGCCCGATGTAAAGAATTGTTTCGAAAGAAAACCCTTGATTACGGGACTGCGTGGCGGATTTTGAGGCTTTCATCGATTACTGACCAGATTTTTATCAAGGCACAACGAATCCGCTCGATCCAAGAAAAAGGGAATCAAAAAGTGGCTGATCCCATCGTAGATGAGTTTGTGGGGATCATCAATTATTGTCTCATTGCATTAATACAAATTAGTCTAAAAGATGAGGATCGAATGGAGATTCCATTTGCTGAGCTGGAACCGATTTACGATCACTGGTCCGAAGCTACCCGTAATCTATTGGAAAATAAAAACCATGACTATGGTGAGGCTTGGCGTGAGATGCGTATTAGTTCAATAACTGATATTGTCCTGATGAAGCTATTGCGAGTCAAACAAATAGAAGATAACCAGGGAGTTACGCTAGTTTCGGAAGGAATTGAAGCAAACTATCAGGACATGATCAACTATTCGGTTTTCTGCCTGATTAAACTAGGGTATCATCAGAATTAAGTAGAAGCGAATTTTCATACAGGCTAATACTATGCATCAGTGTTGTCGAACAAAAAGATGGTTTTCGCTTTGAAAAAGTGAATTAACAGGTTTAAAATCAATGGATATATGAATAAGCAAGCTGTACTTTGGATTCTCAGACTTTTGGTAGGGGGTCTTTTTATTTTTTCGGGGTTGATTAAAGTCAATGACCCGGTCGGAACAGCCATTAAACTTGAGGAGTATTTTGATGTATTCTCCAATGACATTGCTGGTTTCTTCTATTATTTCAAGCCATTTGCATTGTATATAGGCGTAGTTTTGGTCGTCGCAGAGGTGGTTTTAGGCGTCATGCTGATTATTGGGGTCAAGTTAAAGCAAACCGTTTGGGCATTGGGACTCATGATTTTATTTTTCACCTTTTTGACTTTTTATTCAGCCTATTTTAACAAAGTGACAGATTGTGGCTGTTTTGGAGATGCCATTAAATTGACCCCTTGGGAGTCCTTCTACAAGGATATTATCTTGTTGGTGATGATTTCCTTCCTTTTTATTTTCAGAAAAGATCTTCCCGAAGAAACCCCCAAATGGGCAAGTGCTACTTCAATTATAACCTTAGTGCTTTCTCTGGGAATTGCCTATTGGGCGATTCAAAATCTTCCATTTATTGACTTTAGAGCCTATAAAAACGGAGTGAGTATCCCCACAAACATGCAACCCTCAGCTCCGCTTCAATATAAGTACATCATGAAAAAAGGGGAAGAGACAGTTATTTTTGATCAGTATCCTACAGAAGAAGGCTACGAGTTTGTTGAGATGGTCTTGCAAAATCCGGATGCACTTCCAAAAATCTCCGATTTTGCCGCATGGAATAATGAAGGTGACCAATCTGAGTTTTTGTTCGTAGGGAACAAAGTCGTTATTCTTAGTAGCAACATGACCAAAATGAGTGAGGCGAATTTGGATGAATTGACTGCTTTGGTTAAATCGATGGAAGGTGCCCCAGTAGATGTGGTCTTCATGGCTGCAGCTACTCAGGAAGAAATCGATGCCTTTCTTTCTAAGAACAATTGGAGTGTGATAGGCTTGCAGGCCGATGCTACTGTTGTCAAAACTATCATGCGTGCCAATCCAGGGGTTATGATTTTGAAAGATGGTGTAGTGATGGAAAAGTACCACCATAACAATACCCCAGATGCAACTGATGTTTTAGACTTTTTCTTATGAGCAAATGGCTGAAAGTGGTTTTGGTAGGTTTACCAGGAAGTGGGAAAAGCACATTTGGACGCCAGCTAGCCCAAGAGCTACAGTTTCCGTACTTGGATCTGGATCAACAGGTTGAGGATGCTAGTCAAATGAAGATTCCGCAGATTTTTTCGATGTTAGGCGAAGGAAAATTCAGAGAGCTTGAGACTGAAATGCTGTCAGAATTACTTTTTCGAGATGAGTCTTTTGTCTTGGCTACAGGAGGTGGAGCGCCTTGCTTCAATGATAATATGGACCTGATTAATGAGAAGTCCATTTCTGTATACCTGGATGTCCCCTTAGATACCATTTCTGAAAGACTGCGTGTATCAAAAATTCAAAACCGCCCCATGTTTTCAAATTTGGATCAAGGAGAAATCACACTAAAACTTAAAAGCTTACTTTTTCAGCGGGAGTACTTTTACAATCAGGCAAAAATTAAGCTCAGCGGGGAAGATTTTTCCGCTGAGCTATTAATGTACGAGTTGATTAATCAACTCAAAAGTTAAACCCGAGGGTGAGGACTCCTGAGGTGATACTGTTTTCGAGTTGTGTCCCAGGGCCGTAATTGTTGTTGTTTTCATCAAGGACTTGATAGCTCCGATAGAGTCCATTGTATTTTTGATTAACCAAGGCAAAATCCAGAGAGATCGAATTGAATTTTACTCCAAACCCTCCACTGAGTTGTTGGGTGCTTTGATCCACTCCGGAAGCATTGGTAAATGGGTCTCCAAAAAAAGCATAACCAGCTCTTAATCTAAATTTATCAATTCTAGCTTCTCCACCAAGTCGATAATTTATCGTGCTGGTGTACGTGTCACGGATAGCCTGATTGTCTGGGCCTTCATCAAAATCGCGCGAATTGATCCGTCCGGCACTGTAATCGACCCAATCTACATCAGCCGAGATAAAGCCATTTTTCCCGATGAAGAAGGTCGCCCCACCTCCCAACTTAAGTGGGGTATTTAATCCGTAGTTGCTAATAATTAAGTCAGACAGAGCCGTTTGGTTACCAAGTGTAATATCTTCTTGTTCGAAATAATAATTATTGTAATTGGCAGTCATTCCTGCCTCATATTCTTCATTCAAGCCATACCAAGTCGGTGATTGGAAGACAAACCCGAGATTGATGTAATCTATGGGTTTGTAGATCAAACCCAAGTTTAAGTTGACTCCAATACCATTTATAAATAGATTTTCATTTAAGCTGGAATTAGCCAATGGCTGATCAATGAATTCTTCCTGATAGGTCTTAAATGACGAAAAGGAAAGTGTTCTAATTCCTACTCCACCACCTACAAATACCTTATGATTGAAGTTAGCACCGTAAGAAAAAGTCATCTGGCTTGCACTTCCTTCTTGGGTGATATTTTCATCTTGAAATGGAAAACCTAAAACAAACGAATCGTAAGTATTTGGATTTTGAATGGGGTTTCCATCTTGGTCAAAAGCGATAGGGTTGATTTGGTAGGTTTGGTAAGCCAATCCAGTCAGGCCGAAGTTTTCGATTTGGTTTTCGGGTATTCCGAAAGCGTCCTGCAGGTAAAAATCAATTATGGAGCTTTGACCAAGCTCGTCTGAAAAGTATCCAAACTCGGTGTTGAAATTGGCGATCCGCTGAAAGCTAATTCCAAATGCCCCTCCTTTAAATGCTCCAGATTCGAGATTGCCTTTAGGGTTGGCCATAACATAACTCATGTTTGGCACATTAAAGTTGCTGGTATTATAAGTTCTGTCCTGATTGAGAAAGCGAGTATCAACTCTCCAATCTGTATAACCTAGACTTATACTAGCCTCTGAAGAACGAAAGAAACCAAGGCCAGCCGGATTGCCAGCAATATTGGAAACATCGCCTCCAAGTGAATATTGAGTCCCACCAATTCCGATTATTCTGGCGGAACCAGCAGGGTTTGATCTACTGAATCGATAGGCATCTTCGAAATAACCGCTTTGAGCGAATGCACCTGTAATAGTGAGTGTGCTGAGGGTAAGGAAAACTGTCAAAATCCTCATTAAATCATTGTTTTGGTTGTATCAAATAAACGTATGCACTGTTTTTTTGTGCTAAAATTCCGAAAAAAAAAGGGGGAAATTAATTCCCCCTTCCTCCTCTGGATCCGCCAACACTTCCGCCGGAAGATCCTCCTGAGCTTCTGCTCGGAGCACTAAAACTACTTCCACCGCTTGATCTGCTTGGTGCGCTGAAAGACGGTGAATTATTTGATCTACTTGGTGTGACCGTTCTGTTAGTAGGACTTGCACTTCTGTTATAAGAAGGAGTAGAAGACCTGTTATAGGACGGTGCCGAATTTCTATTGTAGGAAGGACTTGTTCCTCTCATGTTGTAAGAAGGACTTGAAGTTCTACCATTATAGGCAGGGGAAGTACTTCTTGATGGAGATCTTAACGAAGAATTTGAGCTGTAAGCATTGGTACTTCTGGCAGAAGGAACTGCGCTTCTGGATGATCTGGTGGTCGCCGTTCCCCTGTCAGTTACTGGAGAATTCATGTTTCGAGTGGTAGCGACTCTGCTTCTCGAGGAATTATAGTAATCATTTTGGGAGTTGCCAAAATCTCTTGACGCTACTCTGGAGTTTCCAGAAGACACCAGTCTTCTTGCAGAAGGACTGGAAGCAGTAGTGGCATTAGCTCTTGCTTGAGCTCTTGAAGTACTTGGCATGAGGCCTGCTTGACTGGAACCGATTCCACCACTTGTCATAGAAGAACCTCTGGTTGGTCTAGCTCCTGCTACTACTCTTCTGTCACCGTATTCACCTCCTGGCAATACATAGATGGGTCGTCCCGCATAAATAGGTCTTCCCCATCCGAAACCTGATCCCCAATATGGATTACCCCAAGCCATGTATGGATTACCCCAAAATGGATCAACCCAAGGATTTCCCCATCCAAATCCCAATCCGATAGAAAGACCAGGTCTGAATCCCCAAGGTCTATATCCCCATGCGGGACCCCAGAATGGATCATAGAATCCCCAAGGACTCATCATCATTCCGCCATATCCAAAGCCCAATCCGAAGTTGAAATTGATATTGGATCCGGATGATCCGTTACCATTTTGTGCGACTGAATAATTGTCGTAAGCATTAATGTTTCCTGAAGTCTGCTGAGATGCACCTTCGTCAAAATAGACTACTTCATCGCCAGCGGTGTTTGAGTTTTCAGTTGTCTGGTATCGAGAAATATATTCTGGATTGACATTTCTGGCACTGAAGTTTTGTTCTATCAGTTCAGGTTCTTGTGAAATATTCTCAAAGGACTCTGGATTGTTGTTGTCTACGGCATACTTAGTAGCCAATTTCACATCCGATGCCATGAAATAGAGGTTGTCGTTCGTGGCACTTGCAATCATTTTATTACTACTGCAGGAGGAAAGAGCTACTGATCCAATTAATAAAGAAGCGGTAATGAGAGGTAATTTCTTCATGGTTGAAGTTGATTGTTGCTTTGTTATACGAACTGACAATCCCTAGGTTATACTTTTTGGATTATATTTGCCAGCCCTATTTAAGCAAAAATAAAGACATTTTAATATTTTATCCAACAGATGAGCAAAGGACTTCCAAAGCGCAGTGAAGATTATTCACTGTGGTACAATGAATTGGTGAAAAAAGCAGATTTAGCCGAAAATTCCGCGGTTCGTGGATGTATGGTGATTAAGCCTTATGGCTATTCGATCTGGGAAAAAATGCAGGCGCAACTGGACAAAATGTTCAAAGAAACTGGCCATACCAACGCATATTTCCCGCTTTTCATCCCAAAATCATTTCTGAGCAAAGAAGCCAATCATGTGGAGGGTTTCGCGAAAGAATGTGCTGTGGTAACGCATTATCGACTTAAGAATGCCGAAGACGGTTCAGGCATAATTGTAGATCCGGACGCCAAACTGGAGGAGGAATTGATCGTTCGTCCAACTTCTGAGACTGTTATCTGGAGCACATATAAAAACTGGATTCAATCGTACCGTGATCTTCCTTTGCTGGTCAACCAATGGGCAAATGTCGTCAGATGGGAAATGAGAACCCGACTTTTCCTTCGGACTACTGAGTTTCTCTGGCAAGAAGGGCATACCGCCCATGCTACATCCAAAGAAGCAATGGATGAGACTGTTCAGATGATGAATGTCTATGCGCAATTTGCAGAGGAATTTATGGCTGTACCGGTGGTGAAAGGGAAGAAAACTGAAAATGAGCGTTTTGCAGGAGCTGATGAAACTTTCTGTATAGAAGCGATGATGCAAGACGGTAAAGCGCTTCAGGCCGGTACATCACATTTTTTGGGTCAGAACTTTGCCAAGGCTTTTGATGTGAAGTTTGCTACAAAAGAAGGTGGTTTAGACTATGTGTGGGGAACATCATGGGGAGTAAGTACTCGACTCATGGGAGCTTTGATCATGGCACATTCGGATGATAACGGGCTTGTGCTTCCTCCAAAATTAGCTCCGATCCAAGTAGTAATCGTCCCGATTTATAGAGGTGAGGCAGAATTGGAAGCTATTTCAGTCAAGGTGAGTGAGATCGTGGCTGAACTGAAAAAGGCGGGAATTTCTGTGAAATATGACAATCGGGATACTCAAAAACCAGGATGGAAATTTGCGGAATATGAACTCAAAGGAGTACCGGTACGAATAGGAATCGGCCCTCGGGATTTGGAAAATGGTACGATCGAAATTGCAAGAAGAGATACTCTGACAAAAGAGACGTTTGCGCTTGACTCACAGCCCATCGCTGAGAAAATCTCGACACTATTGGACGATATTCAGGAAGGAATTTTCAAAAAAGCCTTGGACTTCAGAACCTCCGTTACTACCGAAGTCAATACATGGGAAGAATTCCAGCATGTGCTTGAAAGTAAAGGTGGATTTCTTGCCGCACATTGGGATGGGACCCCTGAAACCGAGGAAAAAATTAAGGAGCTAACCAAGGCAACGATAAGATGCATTCCTTTGGATCGTAAAGAAGAAGAAGGCTCATGTATCCTGACTGGAAAGCCATCTTCAGGCAGAGTTTATTTTGCAAAAGCCTACTAAAATCAAAACCCGGAAAATCAACTTCCGGGTTTTCTTTTTATGCACATGTGGGTTTCATCTACTATTCTTGTATTTTAGGCTAAATTCTATTCTTTTCTAAGGCCATGACAATCCTGATTTTATCCAGCCTCCTGATTTTAGGTGTTATTTTAATTTTAATTGAGGTTTTTTTTGTGCCTGGAACTACCGTGGTAGGATTCCTTGGCTTGATGGCTGGTTTGGGAGGGGTCTACTTTGCTTTTTTATCTTTTGATTTAATCACCGCTCAATGGATTGCAGGGATTACAGCTTTGGTTAATGTAGGAGTTATTTGGTATGGCTTTAGTTCTAATATTTGGCAACGGTTTGCCCTAAAAGGAAAAATAGAAGGGGGGGTATTCGATAGTCGAACTTTAGGTTTGGCTGTGGGTATGGCAGGAAAGTCTATCTCAGATATTAAACCTTTCGGAAAAGTAATTTTTGGAGATCAAGTTTATGAAGTTAAATCAGAAAGTGGCTTTATTGAAGTAGGAAAATCAGTAAGTATTATTAGAATCGAAAACAATAAAATATTAGTTAAATAAATAGTTATGGATCCAAATAGTTCATTATTCTTGTTGGTAGCTGCATTTTTGGCTATCGTTGTCTTATTTATATTTCTCTATTTTGTGCCTGTTGGATTATGGATTACAGCCATTTTTTCAAATGTCAGAGTGGGGTTGTTAGAACTCGTTGGTATGAGATTCAGGAAAGTCCCGCCAAGTATTATTGTCAACTCTTTGATCACTGCTACCAAGGCTGGTCTTCATTTGACTACTAGTGATCTTGAAACCCATTATTTAGCGGGTGGAAATGTTCCAACAGTGATTCGAGCTTTAATCTCAGCAGACAAAGCCAATATTAGTCTTTCTTTCAAACAAGCCACTGCTATTGACCTCGCGGGTCGGGATGTATTTGAAGCAGTCCAGATCTCTGTCAATCCCAAAGTGATCAATACACCAAATGTTGCTGCAGTGGCCGCAGATGGGATTCAGTTGATTGCTAAAGCAAGAGTGACAGTAAGGGCAAATATCGCCCAACTAGTAGGTGGAGCAGGAGAAGAGACTATTTTGGCCAGAGTGGGTGAGGGGATTGTGACCTCTATCGGGTCTTCAGCCAATCACAAAACAGTGTTGGAAAACCCTGACCGAATTTCAAAATTAGTGCTGCAGCGTGGATTGGATGCAGGTACAGCATTCGAAATTCTGTCAATTGACATTGCTGATATTGATGTAGGAACTAACATAGGTGCAAAACTCCAAATCGATCAGGCCTCTGCCGATCTTAAAGTAGCTGAAGCAAAAGCTGAAGAAAGACGTGCGATGGCTGTAGCCTTAGAGCAGGAGATGAAAGCGAGAAATGTAGAAATGCGGGCAAAAGTAATTGAAGCAGAAGCAGAAGTTCCAAGAGCTCTAGCCGAAGCCTTCCGATCAGGTCAACTTGGAGTAATGGATTATTATCGAATGGAAAACATCAAGTCGGATACTTCGATGAGGGATTCGATCGCCACTTCGGACAAAGATTCGAAAGATTCCGGGTCGGGGAAATCAGAAAAGAAATAATTAAAAAAGGGAGCAGTTAAGCTCCCTTTTTTCTTTTTCCAGTGGTTGGTTCCTCCAGTTGAATCACCACAGGTTTGTAGAGTTCTTTTACCAAAATCTGATTTCCCGCCCAATCAGCCACGATTTCTTTGTAATTGATCGGGAAAATTGCCTCTGCTTTTTCATTTAGCGCTCCAGTAGATCCGTCTTTGGTCACGATGAAGAAATCGGATTTTTCTACTTGAATATTGTCAAATTCTAATGGGAGGATCACTTCTCCTGAGGTATTCCATAGCCCACGCTTTCCCCCCTTTTCTACTAAAAAATATCCCTCTTTTAGTCTACAGATTTGATCCAAACCTTCTTCATTGATCACCTGACCATTTTTGTTTAAAAGAAAATATTTTCCTTCTGCCTTGGCTACTGCCATTCCAGCTGAGAATTTTTTTATCTCATCCCATTTGGCCTCACTGATGATTTTGCCATCAGTTCCGATCAGCCCCCACTTTGGTGAATTTCTGAAGGAAGCAATAGTTTCATTGAAGTTTTCCACTTTCGCATAATTGGGCTCAATCACCCATTTTCCCTCTGAATTGACAAATCCGCTTTTACCATTTTTGCCTGCCGGAAAAAGACCCTCTGCACCCGGATTGATCCAGTCAATTCCAACGGTAGGTTTTACTTGCCATCCATTTTCTCCCAATAAGCCAATGGTAGAATCCCTAAAAGCAACGTTATATTGCTTTTTGCCTACTACTTTGACAGATTCCATTCCCACGGCATCCAGCAGAATTCCATCTTCTTCCATGACTCTTCTCAGTTTCCCATGGATAAATTCAAGTAGCAGATCGCCTTCCTTGGTTATTTTGTGATAAGAATTGTAGGATACATCTGATTTGATGAAGTCTCCTTTGATCAACAGATATTGATTTTCATCAAATCCATAAAAATAATCTCCTGTGGTATGCTCCAGTTGCGATAAGATGGGTTGCATCACATAGTTTCCTTCGAAGTTTAAGATTCCGAATCCTGTGGATTCTTTTGCCAAAAGATAGCTTCCTTCGTTTTCCTCGATTAGGTCAAATCTCCGTTCGGGATCTTTGGATAAGGGTAAAAAATAGCCTCCATTTTTTTGACCGATCAAAATCCCATTTTTACTGAATTTTAAAGAATCCCATTTTCCCAAAGCTGTGGTCTTGCCATTTCCTTTGTCGAAATACCAAAAATCGCTGCCTTTGCGACCGAGTAAAAAATTGAAATACGTATTGATTTCGTCGTATTCCAATGGCAACGCCTGCAGCCCGTATTCGTGGAAAGCACCGATTCCATTTGGTCCCTTTACGAGGATCCAAGGCGCTAGGTATTGGAAGACCTCGTCACCTTTAAGGTCTACCAATGGATTCAATTCCCGGGAGAGCATCGCAAGGCCCTGTTCATTTTTTCCCACGATGACAGTCTCACTTAAAACTTTGATTCGGTCATAGATCGCCAGGGACTTGAGATTGCCCTGAAGATCATAGACTTCCCAGGTTTGGGCAGAAAGTGACGGGGCCAAGGCCAATAGCGCAAATGAGAATAAGAGGATTCGCAGTAGATGTGAGACCATTTTTTGGGATTAAATGCTAGCGGGGCTAAAGATAAAATGACCAAAGGATTCTGTTTGATCCTCTGGTCATTTGTATTTGCAAAAACCTGAATTATTTTTCGATTTTGACCTTTTCCAAGTCAAAGATGTCCGAGATGATTTCGATCATTTCCTCTGCTTCATCACGTTTGCATGCTGCTCTGAGCTGTACCACAGGCACTTTAAGAATCTTTTGCATCATACTTTTGGTGATTTTATCGATGAGGTCAAATTCTTTTTGATCGGCTTTTTTAAGAAATCTGGCCAACTCTTCCTGACGAATTTGCTCCAGGGATTGCTTGAGTTTGTTAATGGTGGGGGAGACCATCATTTCCTTTTTCCAGCTATAGAATTCCTCGATACTTTCGTCTATGATGTCTTCTACTTTGGGAATTGCGGCAAGGCGCTTTTCCAATGCCTCTGAAGCTTTGCTTCTGATATTGTCTACATTGTATAGAACTACTCCTGGCACATCTTCCACTGAGGTCTCGATGCTTCGGGGAACAGAAAGGTCAACTAGCAGTTTATAACTCTGGATATCAAATTGTTGGACAAGTTCTTTGGTGATAAAGGGCTCATTTCTCATGATGGAGCAGATGATGACATCTGCCTCTTTCATCGCCTGACGACAATCTTCAAAAGGAACTACTTCAAAACCCATCGGTCCTGCTATATCTTCAGCTTTAGATTGGGTCCTATTGGTTATTTTGACTTTTGCCTCTGGCAGGTGAACCATATTTTTGGCAACATCTTCACCGATTTCTCCCACACCAATAAGCAATACTCTGGGCTGATAGATATTGGAAGTCAAGCTGTCAATCAACTCTATCGTAGCATAGGAAAGTGATGCTGCACCATCTCGAAAAGCTGTCTCTTGGACTATTCTTTTGTTGGTGAAAAAGATCGTATGCATCAGACGATGCAAAAACGGCCCTGCCATATCCAAGTCCGCAGCGGTCTGGTATGCGCGTTTGACTTGGTTTGAGATCTGAATATCTCCCACAACCTGAGCTTCGAGCCCGATAGCTACTCTGAAAAGATGGGAAATCGCTTGGCGATCTTTATTGAAAACCTCAAAATACTCCAGATAATTGATCACATCACTCAGTCCTTTTTCCAGACCGATCAGCTTGATGATCTCTGTACTTAAGTCTAACTCGTGGCTGTAATATACCTCGGTTCGATTGCAAGTGGATAAAATGAGTGCGTCACCTAAACTGAAGAACTCCTTCAGCTTCAGTAGTATTCGGTGAATAGACTCTTCGTCCAGTGATATCAATTCTCTGATCTGAACTGGAGCAGTTTTATGTGATAAACTTAAAGCTCTAAACTTAGTGTGCATCTTATAAAGTCTTGCAACGCAAATTTAACAGACTATGTCCCCTCAAAAGTTTATTTCGTGTAATAGCTGTTTAATTTAGAATTTGTCTAAATAGTAGTTTTTTATTCGGATACAAAATTGGCAGAAATTGGAATATAAATTCAATAGTTTTAACTTATCAGTTATACGCTTTGTCCATAACTTTTTGGGTCATGAGAAACGATTTTTTCTATTGGCTGAAGTCTTACCTTGGATTTTCCAGAAAGGAATCCAAAGGCTTCGTTTTGTTGATCCCGTTTTTGATCCTTTTTGGATTACTACCTTCTGCACTTGCCTACTTCAAAAACCGAAAAGCTGAAAACCTATTCCTCTCGTATCAAGGACGATTGGACAGTTTGGAGGATTTGGGTGTCCAGCTAGTATCCTCGCCACTGCCCACTTTCAACCCACAGGACACTGTCAAGTCAACTAGGAATCAAAGGCAGTTGGAAAATATCAACCGGATTCCATTCTCAGAGGCTGATTCCATTACACTTCAGATAGTACCCGGAATAGGTCAGGCTACCGCTGGGAGAATTATAAAATACCGTGAGAATCTAGGAGGATTTCACAGCAAAAGTCAATTGAATGAAGTATTTGGGGTCAATGGAGAAACTGCTGAAGCACTTTGGGAGTTTTTTGAGTTCCAACCCGGAATCTATCGAAAGATCAATATTAATGACTTGGCGGTAGAGGACTTGGCCAAACATCCCTACATCAGTTATGGTGAAGCGAAAGTCTTGGTTGCTTTTCGTAAGCAACACGGCCGCTTCACCTCTGCAGATGATTTGCTTAAAGTGAAGATTTTCAAGCAGGAATGGGTTGACAAGATTCAACCTTACCTGAATTTCGATTAAGATTATTTTTCTGGTAGGATGACCAATTTATTTTTTGGCATCTTTGTGCATGAGTACTGAGTTAATCAATAAAATTAGTCTTCCGGCCCTGAATCTCCCTCATTTTGAGCCTCAGTTGCAGCAAGTAGATGGCAAGCTTTATATTTTTGATTTTCTCAGAAAAAAACATCTGCTTCTAACACCCGAAGAGTGGGTACGCCAACATTGGATCAACAATTTGATCCACCATCATCAGTATCCCCGGGGGTTGTTCTCCCTTGAAAAGGGATTGAAATACAACAAGATAAGGAAAAGAACTGACCTTGTGGTCTTTGATCGGCAGCACAATCCGTACCTCTTAGTGGAGTGTAAAGCGCCGAACATTGCCATCGATCAAAAAGTGCTAAACCAAATCATGACATATAATTCAACCCTCAATTGTAGCCACCTTATTCTGTCAAATGGGCTAGTACATGTATATTTGGAGTACTCAAAGGAACAGATGAACTATGTACAGCGAACTAGCTTGTCAGAATGTCCGAAATAAGCCGTTTTTTTATGATCTTGATCAGTGATTTTTTATATTAACCAGTAATTAGACTAGCAAAAGTAAATCATGCCCAGCCAGACTCATAATACTCCTTGCGAACTATGTTCTAGCAGAAAGTATTCGCTTTTCTCAGATCTTCCGGAATCTCAGATTTGTACGATATCAGAACATAAAAATCTGATTTCTCACAGAAAAGGCCAAATTCTTTACAATGAAGGCACGAAGCCATTGGGTATATTTTGCATTAATGCCGGGGTAGTGAAGGTATATAAAACTGCCTCAAATGGAAAAGAGCAAATTATCCACTTGTCCAAAAAGGGTGATTTTTTAGGTTATGCGGCGTTGCTGGGAGAAGAGAATTATTCTAATTCCTCCATGATCGTCGAAGATGCCAAAATTTGCTTTATTCCAAAGGAAGCCTTTATGAATTCTCTCCTCCATAATACCGAGTTCTTACGGAGAATCACCAAATCATTGAGCCATGAGATCGGAGTCATGGAGGAGAAATTGACAGATGCCACTCAGAAAAGTATTCGAGAGCGACTTGCTTTTGTACTATTGCAGCTTGGTAATTCCTATGGAGTGGAGGGTGGTGAAAACCAGCCCATCGATCTGATTTTGAGCAGGGAAGAGATTGCAGGTATCGTAGGAACCGCCACAGAATCTGTCATTCGACTTTTATCGGAGTTTAAAAAAGACAATCTGATCGATCTAGATGGTAAAAAGATCATCATCAAAGATAAAAGAGGTCTAGCCAGACTCTCTGATTTCTATGCCTGATCGAACTATAAAAGTTCTTTTCAGGTTTTTTACTCATGGTTTACCTTACTTCTTTCCACAGGCCAATTCGCTTCCTTCTTCTAGGATTTAGTGTATTATTTTTCGCGTCTTCATCTGGTTTTTCGCAGTCTCTGGCCTACAAGACCCTTTTAGACGGACTCTACGACGATGATTTTCCCGTGATCAAGCCAAATCAGGTCATCGATCTAAGTCAATTTCAGGTCTTGGATACGAGGGAAAAGGAGGAGTATGAGGTCAGCCACCTAGATGGAGCCATTTGGGTGGGTTACGATACATTTACCCTTCAAAATGTAGCAGATTTGGATAAAACTAAGCCTGTGTTGGTGTATTGCACCGTAGGGGCTAGATCACAGGATATCGGTAAAAAACTCCAGGCAGCTGGGTTTACTCAAGTCTACAATCTCTATGGAGGGATCATTCATTGGTCTAATGAAACCAAACCACTCGTAGCAGGTGGCCAACCGACGCAGAAAGTCCATACCTATTCCAAGACTTGGGGGATTTGGCTGCAGAAAGGTGAAAAAGTTTATTGATAGCCACACGCATGTCGTTTATCCGACACTTTGAAGAGCCGTTTCATCTTACCTTCATGTTACTGCGTAGTTGTAATAAAAAAGACCATGAAAATTTTAACTGTATTCTTTCTCGCCCTTAGTTTTCTGATGCTTTCCTGCCAAAGTTCTTCCTTAGGCATGGCAAACACTACGCCGCCAAGTCATGCGATCTGGGATCAACTTGTGAAATCCCACGTGAATGCGGATGGAACTGTAGATTATAAAGGATTCATCAAGGACAAGGCAAAATTGGAGCAATACACCAAACTGCTCTCTGAAAATGCTCCTGATCGAAAAACCTGGTCCAAAAACCAACAGCTAGCCTATTGGATCAATGCCTACAATGCATTTACCGTCAAGCTAATCGTGGATAATTATCCTGTGAAAAGCATTCGTGATCTCGGACCAGCCTTGAAAATTCCGCTTGTGAAAGACGTATGGCACTATAAGTTTTTCAAAATTGGAGGAGTGGAGTCCAGTCTGGATGAGATCGAGCATTCCATTTTGCGTAAGGAATTTGATGAGCCTCGCATTCACTTTGCCATCAATTGTGCTTCCGTATCCTGCCCTCCATTGCTGAATGAAGCTTTTGTGGCAGAAAAGATCGATGCACAGCTTACAAAAGTTGCCACTAGTTTTATCAATGATCCTACACGGAACAAGATCAAAGCTGATCAAGCTGAAATTTCCTCGATTTTCTCTTGGTTCAAAGGCGATTTTACCAAAAAAGGAACGCTAATCGATTTTCTGAATTTGTATTCCAAAGTGAAAATCAAACCCAATGCGAAAATTTCTCACTTGGATTACGACTGGAATCTGAATGAATAGCTGAGCACTTTTCGCTAACTTATCCCAAACTTTTTCACCCAAATGAATCAAAATCGTCATGTAGTTATACTCGGCAACGGAATCTCCGGAGTCACTTGTGCCCGCCATGTGAGAAAGTTGGATTCCAATTGTCAGATCACCTTGGTTTCGGGTGAATCCAAGTATTTTTTCTCAAGAACGGCACTGATGTATGTCTACATGGGACAGATGAAGTTTGAACATACCCAGCCGTATGAAAATCATTTTTGGGAGAAAAACAGGATCGGACTCAAAGAAGCCTGGGTAGAAAAAGTTGATTTCGATAAAAAATCGCTGGTTTTTAAGTCTGGAGAAAGCCTCGCTTACGACATCTTGGTAATCGCTACTGGATCCAAACCCAATAAATTCGGATGGCCTGGGCAGGATTCAATTGGTGTGCAGGGACTTTATTCCAAGCAGGATTTAGAACTCATGGAGGCCAATACCCAGAGTGAAATCAAGCGCGCGGTCATTGTGGGAGGAGGTTTGATAGGAATAGAAATGGCCGAGATGCTGGCATACAAAAAAATACCGGTGACTTTCTTGGTCAGAGAAAATGGCTTTTGGAATAATGTCTTGCCAAAAGAAGAGTCAGATCTTGTAGGTAGACATATTCTGGAGCATCACATAGATCTGAGGTTGGGGACCGAATTGAAGGAAATCCAAGCTGGTTCGGATGGGAAAGTTATTGCCATTATCACCTCTAAAGGTGAAAAAATTGACTGCCAGTTTGTTGGATTGACCGCCGGAGTGAGTCCAAATATTGATTTCCTCCGAAATACAGCGCTTGAAGTCAATCGCGGGGTAAGAGTAGACGAATTTTTCCGCACCAATCTACCCGATGTCTATGCCATTGGGGATTGTGCGGAGTTTGACAAGGCTCCGGCAGCAGACCGTCGCCCGATCGAGCAAGTCTGGTATACTGGTCGGATGCATGGAGAGACTTTGGCTTACAATCTCTGCAAAACTCCAGTTCCTTACCGTCCAGGAGTATGGTTCAATTCTGCAAAGTTTTTGGATATCGAATACCAAACCTACGGCACTGTGCCACCTGTTTGGGAGGAAAGTTTAGTCAAAAACTTCTACTGGGAGCACCCTTCGGGCAAAGTGGCATTTCGGATGCTGATGAGACAGGATGGGTCACTTTATGGGGTCAACAATTTTGGTTTTAGGCTTCGCCATGAGTTTTTTGACCGAGCGATTTCAGAAAACTGGTCTGGTGAAAAGGTAATTGCAAAGCTCGATCAGGCCAATTTTGATCCGGAGTTTTTTGCTCCGTATTATATCGAGATTCAAAAGGCTTTCAAAGCTGAGTTTGGGGGGAGTTTCAAACCGGCCAGAAAAACATTTATTCAGAAACTTTTCGGAGCTAGGGTATGAGCATCATTCAAAAAATAGGTTTGGGAATGTTTTTGATTGGTTTGACCGCGTTCATCATCATTCCATTTATCGGGAAATATGGGATTTCAGAAGAGCTGGTTTTAGCCAATACCAAAGATATTCATCAAGAAAAAATGGCTGAAATTCTTGCCCCAATGTATGGCCAGGAGTACGGATCCAACTTTGCTTTTCTCAGCGTTTTTAGTGAAAACTTCAATTCTTACAATGACGAGTTGAAATCTCAGCAGCTTTGGGATCAGGTCATTTGGGATGATTACAGTTTTGCTTTGGCAAAGGCTGGATTCCAAAGTCCCGTACGGGATAATCCTTGGTTATTTTTTATGCTTTCCATCGGCTTGGCAGTCCTTGGAGGATTTTTGTATAATTTCAGAAAGCATGAAGACGAGCCAGCCGGAATCAAAAACAACGGGATTTTTCATTCTTCCCTGAAGAACCGGGGAATCTTGGGGATGCTGACGGGTACATTTCTGATCGTCTTTTACATCGTTTTATATTGGTTTCCGGCCTATATGGTAGCCTTGGTGTGGATGGTCAATCCGATCTCGGAGTTGATTTCCGGCAATCCTGCCAGTCAGTGGTTTCTCTACGGGCTGATCTATACCTTGGCGATTATTGTCATGGGTATCCGCATGTTCCGCAAGTATCGCGGCAATAAGTACCAACAGCTTCGCACGGCTTCTGTGATGTTTTTTCAGACGGCTTTTGCCTTTTTAATCCCGGAAATCCTCGTTTTGCTCAATCAGCCTTATTTTGACTTCAAGAATATCTGGCCGCTGGATTACGATTTCTTTTACGATTACCAGATTTCCACCTTCCTTTCAAATGGCAGTGTTGGGATGTTTATGCTGGTTTGGGGGATTTTGTTGATCGTGGTTGGTGTACCAGTTTTCACCTATTTCTTTGGCAAAAGATGGTATTGTTCCTGGGTTTGCGGTTGCGGGGGATTGGCAGAGACAGTTGGAGATCCTTTTCGGCAGCTTTCGGATAAGTCTGTGAAGGCTTGGAAATATGAACGATGGATTATCCACTCTGTATTAGTCCTGGCTGTCCTCATGACTGGGGTCACGCTTATTAATTACTTTTCAGGCTTTAGCTTATTGGGAAATGTGACGAACCAGTTACATTCGTTTTATGGTTTTGCTATCGGGTCAGCATTTGCAGGAGTGGTCGGTACCGGGTTTTATCCCTTCATGGGCAATCGGGTTTGGTGCCGCTTTGGCTGTCCTTTGGCCGCTTATCTTGGAATAGTTCAGCGGTTCAAATCTCGCTTCAGAATCACCACCAATGGCGGTCAGTGCATTTCTTGCGGCAATTGCTCCACGTATTGCGAGATGGGAATCGACGTGCGCTGGTACGCGCAGCGGGGACAGAACATTGTTCGATCATCCTGTGTCGGCTGTGGGGTATGTTCTGCAGTCTGTCCTAGAGGAGTGTTGAAGTTGGAAAATGGGTCCGAAGAAAACCGAATCAATGAATTGCCGATCATTATCGGCAATGATTCCATCAAGATCAACATGTAAATGATTTTCCTTTATATTCTCTGCGGGCTGTATTTTCTGGGCATGCTTTTCATCCTGATTTACAGTTTGGCGCAGGGACATTTATTGTTCCATTTTCTTAAAGCCAGAAAATCTTGGGATAAAATTCCGCATGAGATCCCAGCTGCCTGGCCAAAAGTCACCGTTCAGCTGCCAGTCTATAATGAGTGCTATGTGGTGGAGCGCTTGGTAGATGCGGTCGCAAAGCTAAAATACCCCAAAGAACTACTGGAGATTCAGCTGCTCGATGACAGTACTGATCAGACAGTGGATTTGATTCAGGAAAAACTTAAAGACTACCCTGAAATCAATTTCAAATACATCCATCGAATTGATCGGCACGGCTTCAAAGCAGGAGCCTTGCGGGAAGGGCTAAAAGTTGCTTCTGGTGAATTCATAGCCATTTTCGATGCCGATTTTGTGCCAAATCCTGACTTTTTGCTGCAGACGATTCCCTACTTTTCTTCCGAGAAAATCGGCATGGTTCAGACGCGATGGACACACTTAAACCGGAATTTCTCCCTGTTGACACGTCTTCAAGCTTTTGCTTTGGACGCTCATTTTTTCATTGAGCAGATGGGAAGAAATCATCAAGGCGCATTTATCAACTTCAACGGTACGGGCGGAATCTGGCGCAAAAGCTGCATCCTCGATGCGGGCAACTGGCACGATGATACCTTGACCGAAGACTTGGATCTAAGCTACCGGGCGCAACGCAAAGGCTGGAAATTCGTCTACAGGCCAGAAATCGAATCTCCGGCTGAACTCCCCCCGATCATGTCGGCGATCAAATCTCAGCAGTTCCGCTGGACCAAAGGCGGGGCAGAGTGTGCAATGAAGCATGCAGGAGCTGTCAGCCAGGAGGACCTTTCTTTTCGGGTGAAGTTTCATTCCTTCGCTCACTTGTTCAATTCTGCGATTTTCATCGCTGTGTTGGTGACAAGTCTGAGCAGTATTGGCGTTTGGTGGGCGGGAGCACTGGGGCTTATTCCAGAAGCTTTAGTTCGGTTATCTGGTATTTTCTTGGTAGGATTTGTGCTGATTGCTGGAGTTTATTTGGTCTCTTATTTTTATGGAAAGCGATCCTTTGTCAGTTCAGCTTTGGGAGTGATTTGGCAATTGCCGCTGTTCTTGTCCGTTTCTATGGGACTTGCACTGCACAATGCCCAGGCTGTTTGGGAAGGTCTTTCCGGGAAAAAATCACCTTTCATCCGGACCCCAAAATTCAACTTGGAAGCTGGGAAAGAGAAACTTTCGGGCAACAGTTATCTTTTGCGAAGCATGCCCGTGACGACTTGGTTTGAGGGAATTTTAGCATTGGTTTTTTGGGCAATGGTAGGTTTGGCTTTCCGCGAGGAAAACTTCCTTTTTCTTCCCTTTCATGCCATGCTTGCTTTCGGCTATAGCCTTGTTTTCATCACCTCATTCAAATCCTACGGCCTTGGTCGTTAATACTGATTAATGCAAAATCCACTCCTCATCGACGTCATCATTCCAGCCTATAATGAAGAGCAGTCGATCCCCAAAGTAATCGCAGAGATACCCAAAATCGTGCGTCACATCGTGGTAGCGAATAATAATTCCACCGACAGAACTGGAGAAGTCGCCAAGTCTGCGGGTGCTGTGGTCGTCTTTGAACCGCAAAAAGGCTATGGCAAAGCCTGCTTAACAGCGATGGATTGGATCAAACGTCAAGATGTCCAACCGGATATTGTGGTATTTTTGGATGGGGATTACAGCGATTATCCAGAGGAAATGCTGGATTTAATTCAGCCCATTCGTGAGGGAAAAGCCGATATGGTGATAGGTTCGAGAGCTCTTGGAGAGCGGGAGAGGGGTTCGATGACTTTTCCTCAGGTTTTTGGGAATTGGCTAGCGACCACGATGATGAAGTACATGCAAGGCGCCAAATTCTCTGATCTGGGTCCATTTCGGGCGATCGTTTGGTCCAAACTTCTGGATTTGAAGATGGTGGATCAAAATTTCGGTTGGACGATCGAGATGCAAATCAAAGCTCACAAGGCTGGCCTACGCTACATCGAAGTGCCGGTGAACTACCGCAAGCGAATTGGAGTATCCAAGGTCAGCGGAACAGTCAAAGGGGTCTTTGGGGCGGGGTATAAGATTATTTTTACGATATTTAAGTATTGGTGAAACAGTTGGCAGTCACAGTATTCAGTGTTCAGATGAGGACAGTAAAAGTGATTTGCAATTAATTAAAAATTAAAATCAGCCACATGGAATTTCCATTTTATAAAAGCCATAATCTCCAATTTCTAATAATTATTTTTCCAATTCTTTTCCTCCTTTCAGCCTGCTCTTCCTCCACCCGCGAAGGAATCAATGATGAGCAATTCGCCAAGTATTGGTACCAAGGAAAAGCAGAAATCAATGTATTTGACTTGCAGCAAAGTCGCTATGGAGAAGTGCGTCCGGGTAAGGCAGTCATGATCTTTGTCACGGAGGATTTTTCCAAAACCAAACAAGTCAAATTAGACAATCCCGAGGATCGACCTTCTGATGCGCAGAAAGTTATGAAACTGAACATGACCCGGGAATTTGTGACTGGAGTTTATCCTTACTACACCATGCTCTCCGTCTTCACACCAGTCTATGAGGAGGTTCATTCGCCAAAGATTACCAGCTCGGTGACTGAGTGGTGCGGGCAGGCTTTTACCCAACTCAATTACAAAAATGGTAACTATCACGGAAAGCAGTTTTCCTACTTCGAATCAGAAGGTGACTCTGATCTGAAGATCAATGGAGTAGCTGAAGATGAGGTTTTCAATCTGATTCGGCTAAATCCGGAATTGGTTCCGATGGGAAATCAACGAATGATTCCCAGCCTGATTTTCCAGCGATTTGCACACATCCCCTTAAAAGCGGAGCAAGCTACCATTTCCAAAAAATCTGCAGGCTCAAATCAAGCTGAAATTGAGGTAGTGTATGATGAAATAGGAAGGAAACTTACCGTCCGCTATCAGGAATTCTTCCCATATGAAATCCTGAGCTTCACCGAAACTTGGACCAAAGCCAACGGCGATCAGGAAGTCACCACTGCCACCAGATCCTCCATGCAACTGATGGATTATTGGAATAAAAATGAGTCCATTTTTGAACCTTTGAGAAAGGACCTGGGACTTTGAGACCCATGATGAACTATGCAGTGCAGGTGATACTTGCATTGCTCATGTTGGCCTTAACCTACTTTCTTGGAAATCTTGTTCCGAGAACTGACTTTCAAACTACCCTGGGTATTTTTGTCCTCCTCTTTGGACTGATGATGTTGATTTTTTCACTTTCAGAGGAAAAGACTCCTTGGTTTTTTATTTTCATCGCAGGCCTTTTGATTCGCTTTTCTTTGTTTCTGGCGATTCCACAATGGTCGGATGACTATGCCAGGTTCCTTTGGGATGGGGAATTGATTCGAATGCAGGAAAATCCTTATGCGGAAACTCCACGGCAATTTTTGGAAAATCATCCTCTTGAATCCACTGAGATCCTTAATCAACTCTTTCCATTGCTCAATTCACCGGATTATTATTCGGTCTATCCACCATTGAATCAGGCTGTGTTTTGGTTGGCTGCCCAGGCCTCCGTTGGATTGATCGCGAATGGAATTATCAGCCTTCGCTTGCTTTTGATTTTGGGTGAAATAGCGGTTTTTATGTTATTGATGAGGATTTTCAAGGCATTCCAAAAGCCGATAAAACTGCTTTGGCTGTATTGGCTAAATCCACTCGTGATTTTGGAAATCACAGGAAATCTCCATTTCGAAGGGCTTGTTTTGATGCTTTTGCTGGCCGCTGTTTTTGCTTTCCAAAAGGGTCAAGAACCACTTTCCGGTGGTTTTTGGGGTTTTGCTGTGGGGATGAAACTGCTTCCCATGATTATGATTCCGACTTGGTTCTTTTTCTCCAAAACCCGCCGAAACATTCTCTTTTGGGCTGGGGCAATACTGGCATTACTTATCAGTTTGGGTTGGTTTTTTGTCAGTGCCGCAGGATCGAATTTTATGCAAAGCCTAAGCTTGTATCAAGGTAAGTTTGAGTTTAATGCCTCGATTTATTACCTGCTTCGGGAAGTTGGTTTTTGGGTTAAGGGATACAATACGATTGCAACCCTGACCAAGATTCTATCGCTTGCGACGCTTGCGGCCATTGTCTATTTTTCTTGGAAAAAGAAACCTCAAAATCTTGCCGAACTCGTTGATTTGTGGGTTTTAGTTTACCTGATTTATTTGATTTTGCAGCCGGTGGTTCATCCTTGGTACCTGATTCCTGCTTTTGGTTTGAGTCTGTTGACCGACCGAAACACATTTCTGATTTGGACTTTTGCCGTGATTTTCTCTTATCAGGCCTATGGAAATCCTGGTTTCAAGGAAAATCCACTGTTTCTTTTTGTGGAATATGCACTGGTTTTTGCGGTGATAGTTCTGGACTATTTTCTCCCTAAATTAAAACTGCCCAAGCACTCATGAAAAAAGTGAATATTCTATTCTTATTTGGCTTATTGATTATCAGTATTTCCTGTGCTTCAAGTCCTGAGAAGGAAGCTAAAGTACTCTTGGAAAAGTCAATGGACGCTCATGGGGGCTCGGAGGCTTGGAAAGACTTGAAAAGTCTAAAATTCCGAAAATGGACGCGATTGCTAAACGAAGATGGGACCACCGAAAGCGAA
This sequence comes from Algoriphagus litoralis, assembly GCF_003259255.1. Classification (GTDB taxonomy): domain Bacteria; phylum Bacteroidota; class Bacteroidia; order Cytophagales; family Cyclobacteriaceae; genus Algoriphagus; species Algoriphagus litoralis. The sequence continues at coordinate 227,841 of NZ_QGOL01000007.1, read as the reverse complement.
TTGGACCAATGGCATGAGTTTCGGTTTCAGCCTTATTTCGAAGGCAAAATCACTTGGACCAAGGACAGCATCACGCATGTTTCGATTTGGGATGGGGCAAAGATGAGCTATTTCATGGGCGAAAATGAAGTTAAAAATGAGGATTTTTTAGCCTCAAAACGGAAAGATTTCGATGCGGCTTTTTATGCAGTGGCTCAGCCTTGGAAGCTGCTAGATGCTGGGACAAAACTTTCCTATGAAGGTCAGAAGACCTTGGAAAACGGCAATCGTGTGGAAGTGATTCGAGTAGATTATGGCCCCGAAGCTGATATTTGGTGGTATTACTTTGATCCGGTATCTTTTGAAATGGTAGGAAACGAAGTTCAGCTGAAAGATCACCGGAGTTTGGTGTATAACCTGAATTTTGAAGCGATCCAAGGCTTCAAACTTCATGGTATACGGGAGAGCTGGAGAGTCAATGAAAATGGAGAAAAGCTGTTTCTAAGGGCGGAATACCGGTATTCAGATTATCAAATACTCAAGTAAATTTTAATTAATAACACTCTAAAACTTTACAGACAAGAAATACAATTGAAATAATTCTCGCTGCGCACGAAGAACTATGCTTCGCGAAGTATTTCATTTTTATTTTTCTCTCCGCTGGAGAGTTTATTTCCATAGTATTTCCAATTATTTCAAAAAATCCATGAAACAAATAAGTAATACCGTTTCCTTGCTAATAGTTATTTTGATGTGTTTTTCCTGCGATCAGCGAACTGAAGCGGAGAAGATAGTCGATGCCTCTATCGAAGCACATGGAGGAAAGACCTATGAATCCACCAAGATTGAATTTGACTTTCGTAATATTCATTACACGATTTTCAAGACGCCAACTGCCTACGAATACATTCGGGAGTTCAGCGATTCTACAGGTACGGTAAAAGATGTCCTGAATAATTCAGGTTTCGTCCGTACAGTTAACGGAGCCAAAATCGATACGCTAACCGAGGAGCGGGTAGGAGCCTTTTCCCGATCCATTAATTCGGTCGCTTATTTTGCTTTTTTGCCCTATGGCCTCAATGATGCTGCTGCAGTGAAAACCTATCTTGGAGAGACCGAAATAAAAGGTGAAAAGTATCACTTGATTAAAGTGACTTTCGTTCCCGAGGGTGGTGGAGAACACTATGAAGATGAATTTCTGTACTGGATCGGAGTGGAGGATTTCTATCTGGATTATATGGCATACGATTACCATACCGATGGAGGTGGAGTGAGAATGCGTGAAGTGAAGGATGTCATGGAAGTAGGGGGGATTCGATTTCAAAACTACCTGAACCTCAAGCCTGCCGATAAAAATACTCCGGTCGAAACGATGCAGGATCTCTACATTTCCGGTAAATTGGAATTGCTATCCGAGATCAACCTGGAGAATATCCGAGTCGTGCCACTATCAAAATAAATAACAGCCCAATCTCTGCCATGAAGCCCATGTTTACTAAGTACCTGTTCAGTTCTGTGGGCTTGATCGTTTTGAGCTTTTTGGTTTGGTTTTTTATTCCCGCAGAAAACTTAATTGTCGCAGCAGAAAAGTGGAAAGGAGTGTGCTGGGTAGGTAGCCGGCAACCGCTCACGGGAGGTGAAGTTCAAGCTTTGCTGTCTACAGGTGCAAATGCGCTTTCTCAGACACCATTTGGATGGCAAGGTGCAAAAGATGCTCCTGAAATCAGCTGGGATATGAGCAACGAACGGCGTTGGTGGGGGGAGACTCCAGCTGGGATTGAGGCTACTTACGACTCTACAGCCAGCAAGGGTATCATGAATATGATGAAGCCGCACCTCTGGGTAAGGGGTTCTTGGGTAGGGGAAATCGAAATGAAAAACGAGGAAGATTGGAAAACGTGGTTTGAAAACTACCAAGCATTCATCCTTGATTACGCGAAGCTTGCCGAAAAAATAAATATGCCCATGCTATGCGTAGGTACGGAATTGGAGAAGACCTCACAGCGGGATAAGGAGTGGAGAGCGATCATTGCAGAAGTCAGGAAGGTGTATTCAGGGAAAATTACCTATGCAGCCAATTTTACTGAATTTGACAAAGTGAAATTTTGGGATGCTTTGGATTATATCGGAGTTCAGGCCTATTTTCCGCTGGCAAAAGACCACAATCCAGATTTGGAAGAATTAAAAGAATCCTGGGAGAGCCATTTACCCAAAATCGAAAAGGTGGTCAGAAAGTATAAAAAGCCTGTAATGTTCACAGAAATCGGCTATTGCAATACTGTTGATGCTGCTGTAGAGCCGTGGGTTTGGCCAAACGAAAGAAAAGAAATTGAATTTTCAGAAGAAGTTCAAGCACTCTGCTACGAAGCATTTTTTCAGACTGCTTGGCAAAAAAGCTGGATGGCAGGGGTGTTTTTTTGGAAATGGTACCCTGAGCGTCACGAGCGGGAGCCCGACTTCACTCCTCAAGGCAAGCAGGCCGAGGAAGTCATGCGAGCCTATTTTTTAGGGGATTGAAAATCACATGCTTCTGTGACTTTTGTCATCTTCGGTTACGATGGATTGGGTTAGTTTTATCTCATCATTGAGATTATTTCTACACCTTTTAATCAAATAAATCATGCAAAAGAACATGGGAAGTACCGATAAGATCATCAGATTGCTCATTGCAGCGGTTTTGGTGGTGCTATATGTGACCAATATTCTGACAGGAACACTTGGTGTGGTTGGATTGGTCGTGGCAGTAATATTTACCCTGACAAGTTTGGTGAGTTTTTGCCCTATTTATGCGGTATTTGGAATCAATACTTGCAAGGTGAAAACCACTTAAAAAATTGGATTAGATAATTGATAGTGCTTTCAAATTAAGGGAAAGACCGGGGGTGATTGCTTCCGGTTTTTTTTATGCTTTATGAATTTCAGCACGGACTTCTTTCAATTTTTTGTTAAATAGCTAAATCAAACCCAAAAAATGCAGGAATCACTATGAACCGTAGAAGAGAATTTTTAAAGTCCACCGGATTGGTAGGTTTAGGCCTATTTGGTGCAGGAAGTGCGATTGGATCTGAATTTCAAACGTTACCCATAGAGGCAAAATACGGGGCTTCTCGCCTCCAGACGTTCAATATGTGTGGTTTTGCTGCGCCCAAAATAGAAACCGTCAGGGTAGGAATAGTGGGGCTGGGACAGCGGGGTCCCGGTGCTGTGGATCGGCTCAGCAAAATTGAAGGGGTGGAGATCAAAGCGCTCTGCGATTTGCTTCCGGAGCGTGCTGAAAAAGCCAAAAAATCTCTGGAAAGTACCCCACATAGCCCGGAGCTTTATTCAGGCAGTGCTTATGCTTGGAAAAAAATGTGTGAGCGTCCCGATTTGGATCTCATTTATATTGCTACACCTTGGGAATGGCATGTGCCGATGGCGGTTTTTGCAATGGAATCCGGAAAACATACTGCTGTGGAAGTCCCTGCAGCCAGAACGCTAGAGGAGTGCTGGCAGCTGGTAGAGACTTCCGAGCGGACCAAAAAGCATTGCATGCAACTGGAGAATTGCTGTTACGATTTCTTTGAAATGATGACCTTAAAAATGGCCCGTGAGGGTTTTTTTGGTGAAGTCTTGCATGTAGAAGGGGCGTATATCCACGATTTGCTTTGGTTGAATTTTGACAAGGACAAGGGCTATCAGGGAATGTGGCGGCTGGAAGAGAACTTCCGTAACGGGAATCTCTATCCTACCCATGGACTTGGACCCATTTGTCAAATCCTGAATGTAAACCGGGGAGATCAGATGGATTACCTAACCTCCGTTTCCTCCAATGACTTTCAGATGAAAGCCAAAGCGCAGGAACTAGCTCAGGAGGATCCTTTTTGGAATTCCTATGCGGCAAAAAATTACCGGGGAAACATGAATACAACCGTAGTAAAGACCAAAAAGGGAAAAACCATCATGATTCAGCATGATGTGACCTCTCCGAGACCCTATTCCAGACTTCATGTCGTGAGTGGTACAGAGGGCTACGCCCAAAAGTATCCGGATCAAAAAGTCTCGAAAGGACACAGCTGGATGAAAGAAGAGGAAATCAAAGAACTCCAGGCCAAATACACTCCCGAGATTGTTCAGAAAGTGGGAGAATTGGCCAAGCAGATCGGCGGGCACGGTGGAATGGACTTCATGATGGATTGGCGACTGATCGACTGTCTGAGAAATGGACTTCCTCTGGATCAGGATGTCTACGATGCGGCACTCTGGAGCTGCATCACGCCCTTGAGCGAGTGGTCTGTAGCCAATCGCTCCAATTCGATAGATGTGCCTGACTTTACGGGAGGCCATTGGAAAACCAATGCTCCGGTACCGATAACTTTGGCTGGTGGTGGGACTACCAAAGTCCGTGTTTAATAAAAATCAGAGAAATTAACTTTTGGGGTGATTGACAAAGTACATGTGCATCACCCCTTTGTTTTTCGCAGGTATTTCACCCCGATGTTCACACTCGAAGTGATCTGCTACTGCCCTGTAGTGGTCCTCAGAAATATTAATCCGTCCGGCTTCTGAGTTGCTTTCCATTCGTGATGCGATATTCACGGTATCTCCCCAGATGTCATAGACAAACTTTTTGGATCCTACTACTCCGGCAACTACTGGACCGGAGTGGATTCCGATGCGGATGACGAAAGGTGACTCGCCTTTATCTATTTTTTCAGAATTGTACCGGTCTACTACTTCCAGGATTTTAAGTCCGGCTAGGACTATCCGTATGGCGTGGTCGTCGGATGGAGTAGGGATTCCTCCTGCTGCCATATAAGCATCTCCGATGGTTTTGATCTTTTCCAGACCAAATTCATCCATGATATCATCCAGGGCAGAGAAAAACTCATGGAGGTTCTTCACCAGCGTATCAGGGGTCATCGCCTCAGCTATGGTGGTGAACCCTTTTATATCAATAAACATGACCGAAACATGTTCATAAGGTCTAGCAGCCGCCTTACCATTTTTGATCAATTCGGCTGCGATCTCTTTAGGAAGGATATTCAATAGCAGGTTATCACTTTTTTGCTTTTCCTCTTCGAGCTGACGAGTTCGCTCCTTGACCAGATTTTCGAGGTTTTCATAAAGCAGGGCGTTGTCAATAATGCCTCCAATTTGTCCAGCGATCAATCTCATCAGGCTAATTTGTCCTTTTTGAAAAGCATTGCTAGTCTGACTATGGGTCAGGTAGATCATACCTGATATCTTGGATTGGCTGATGAAAGGGATACAGAGGATCGACCGTAAGTTTTTCCGCTGCACGATTTCATCTGTGTCGTAAGGCTTTGTGGTGATGGCGTCGGCGATGAGAACTGGTTCTTCGGAAGCTTTGGCATAATTGACAATTCCTTGGCTTACTTCGGGATATTCTCCAAGTTTGGTTTTTGGAAAGTGGGTATGGAGGCTGTGATTTGCCAGCGTAGATACTTCTACTATCCATTCTCCTTTCCTATTGATGATAAAATGGCCTTCCTGAGCTCCGGAGTTTTCCATTGCATAGGTGAGAAGTTTTTCGAGTAGAGATTCCAGTTTAATTTCGCTGATCAGTGCGTCCATCGTTTTGATCAGGGTGAGCGTATCTATGGATGCAAGCTCCATAGAACTGGAGGTTTTCAGATTTGAAAGCATCACTGCTGTAGGTTGTTTTCCGGATTGGGTGATATCGTTGGTAATGAGCTGCTGGACTTTGCCGGGTGACTGCAGTATGCCAGAGATTTTAATCGCCTGATTTCTGAAGATTTCGCTTTTTGGGTTGCCTTTTTCTGAAAGCAGCGTGCTGTAGATTTCATTGATCAAAACCAAATATCGAGGCTGATTCAATTGATCAAATCCTTTGATGGCTTCTTCAAAAAGTGCTTCGTTGATTGTGCCGCTAACCTGGCTGTCAAGACTGGCCGAGAGAAACTGCCATACGGGTAAGCCAAATTCAGGATTGAGCGCCATTCCTTTTTTGAAGTGGGCAAGGGTTTCTTTAAGGATTTTCTTGAGTTGCTTATTTAGAGTATCCGGATTGTCTTTTTTGCTAAGGAGAACGGCGGCATTCAGTCCCCGGCAGAGCTCGAAATATTGCAGGGAAACATCGAATGGCTGATTTTTAGAATATTTCTTAACCAATTCAAAATTCTCAAAGGCGACTTGATTCTCGCCAAACCATAAGGTGGTGATTCCCTTGAATCCATGGTAGGTGTAGAGGAAAACATTGTTTTTCTCTTCATTGGCTTTGAGGAATTCAGGTTCGTTATTCTTTGTCAGCCGTTCCAGATTGGCGGGGTAAGTTTTGGCATCCGCCACCAAAACCTCCAAGCTGTTTTGGACTACCTTCAACAGTTCCTCGTGACTGTAGTAATTGTACTGGCGGAAGAACCTCAGCAGCTCCTCGGATTCTTTCAGAAGACTTTTGAAGTCTTTCCCCGTATGGAAATTGATCACCAATTTGAAAAACAAATTCCAGCAGGCATATTCCATGTTTCCGTAGGCAATCCCATTTTGGTAGCCTTCATCGGCTATGGGGATGGATTTTACGGTATTTTCTACAAAGTGAGCGACAAAGGCTACGTGAATGAACTTCACAGTGGTCGCAAATTTTTTCAGATCATCATTTTCGACAAGTTTTCTGCACTCCTGTACGATCTGGTAGCCATCAGCAGGGTTTTTCATTGCAGAAGCCCGGATGATCCCATAGCTGGCAATGCCCACAGGAGATTCCGGAGCCAGTCCATGCCTCAGGGTCAACTTGAGCATCTGAAAAATCAGAATGGGATAGGTCTCAATATTTGCGAAATAATATGCAGGAAATGCTGCAGAAATTAGCTTGATGAGGGCTTTGATCTTGGGATCTTTTGCACGGGGTAATGTGCTCAATCTGGCGATTTTTCTGGTGGGAAGTTTGAATTGCATTTTGATTGCTTCCCAAATAATACCCAAGACTGAAGCTTTGTCCGGTATCTTTATTCCTACTTCTCTTAAGGCTTTTTGGGTAATTCGGATGGCCTGATTGGGTTGATTGGCATAAGTAAGGGAGCGGACAATGACCTCATATATAGCCAATCGGTCTGTTTGATCCTTGGCCGTTTCAAAAGCCTGTTTTTCAAATTTTTGCTTTTCCTCTTCCCTTTCAGTCAAAAAAGAGTATTCGAGTAAATTCAATAAAATAGCAAATCGCTCCTCCTGCGAAAGTCGCTTCTCGAGTAATTCAAATCCTTTGATTGTCAAGTTAAAAGCACTGTCAAAAGCTGCCGATGAAGCAGATTTGTTACCAGCTTGGAGGAGCACATTCGCTGCTTTTTCTACTGAATCTGAGTCTTTGAGAAAGTGGTAACCCAAATCGAAATGCGTGCCGATCTCGATGGATTTCTTTTCCAGCTCATCTGGATCGAGTTTCTCCAGAAATATCTTTCCTACCTCAAAATGTCGTTTTCCTTTTTCCCTTTCATCCAAAAGTGAATAAACAGCCTGCTGAATCCGTGCATGGGCAAACTTAAACTGAAGGTCTCTTCCATTTTCAGAATAGTATTCGGGAAGGTATCTGTAGTCGTTGACTAGCGGAATAAGTGAACCTTCCTGAATCAATGGCCAGAGCATTCGATGGATGGAAGCTGGTGGATTGCCTGAGATCATTTCCAGCTGATTGATCGAAAATCCGAGACCAAAAACAGATGCGATCTTCACCAGAGAGAGGGCCTCTGCATCCAGGGTATTGATTTTTTCCAACAGGATATCCACGACCTCATCACTGAGATTAAGGGAATAGATGGTGTGTAGATTCCAAGTCCAGCGATTCCCTGAGTAATCAAAAGAGAGCAACTTTTGCCGATAGAGCAGTTCCAGCAGTTTGATGATGGCAAATGGATTTCCTTTCGTTTTGGATTGAACCAGAATCGCAAGTTCATTTACTTCCTCAGGAGTAGCTCGTAAGGTGTCGCAAAGCATGCTCACGATATCCTGCAAGTCCAACGGGACAAGATCCAAATGATAGGAAGTCCGATCGGTATCTTTGTGTTTGCGCTGATTTCCGACTTCAAGCGCGTTCATCAAAGTGTTACCCAGATTGCCGGACTGGTCTCGGTATGCGACGATGATGAGGATGTTTTTTAGGCTGTAATTGTTTAAAAGAGACCTGAGCAAGTCGACCGAGGCTTCATTCGCCCATTGGTAATCGTCAAGGAAAAGCACCACAGGAGAATCTTTGGTTGCGATGCTTTGTAGGAAAGCATTAATGGCAAATTGGAGTCGTTGCTGATTCTCGAGTCCTTTCAGTGGGAGCAATTCGGGTTGATCTTTGAGGATATACTCCAGTTTGGGGGCAAGGCTGAAAAGTATTCTACCTAAGCCATTGGTCTCTTTGATGATCCGTTCACTCCAAGACTTTTGGACATCAGGAGAGGAGATGAGTAGCCATTCTGCAAATTGACGAAATGCTTTTTCAAAAGCCAAATAGGGGGTCTGCCGATCCATCACATCAAAGGATCCACTGAGGAAAAACCCGGTATTGCCGCTTACTTTTCTGTACAATTCCTGGCAAAGGATACTTTTGCCTACTCCTCCCTGACCTGAGATGGTTAGCAGGACTTTATCTCCCTGAATGGCTTGTTCGTAAGCTTGTTCGAGGCTGTTGATTTCTGATGATCTGCCGTAGAGTTTTTGAGAAATCCTGAGTCGGGAGGGGATGTCTTGAAGCCCAGTTTTGAATCGACCAATGGGAGTATTGGAGCTCTTAAGATCCTGGATCAAAATCAGATCAGAAAGCAGCCCGGCTATGGATTGGTATCGATCTTCGGCGTTTTTGGCCAAAAGCTTCAGGACAATTTCGTCCATGGGCTTACCGATGGATTTTTTGAAATGGGAGGGTGGAAGTGGAGATATGGCAAGGTGGCAATGGATCAATCTAAGCAGGTCCTCCTCCACGAATGGCGGTCTGCCGCAGAGCATTTCGTAAAATGTGGCTCCCAAACCATAATAGTCGCTTCGGTAGTCGATTTTCCGATTCATTCGCCCGGTCTGCTCGGGAGAAATGTATTCTATTGTTCCCATGAGCTGAGGATTCTGCTCATAGTGTAGCTCGAAGTTTTCGATGGATGTGCCAAACTCGTAATCAATCAAGGTAACCTGGTTATTGATAAGGTCACAGATGAGATTTCTTGGGTTTACATCGTTGTGGAGGAGATTTTTTTGATGAAGGTTTTGCAGTTCATTCGCAATCTGAATGGCAAGTGGCAAGAACTCTTGTAACTCAAAGCCATTTTTTGGAATCAGATCTTTTAGACTTTTTCCTGGAATGAATTTCCGCATCATGACTAGTTTGCCCTGATGTAAAACTACCCCGGAGTCCATCTCTGTATGAAAGGACTGACTGGTGATGCTGATTTCGTTGAATAATCTGGCCTGATCTCCAGTCAAGTCTTCCTTGATGAGCAAATCCTCCCCATTTGAAGTTTTTCCTTGAAATAACCGGCTACGCCCGCTTTCATAGATCAACTCAAGGGACGCAATTTGGGGAGATTCAGAAAACATTCGGGTTTAATTGAAATGGGGATAAACATTTTGCTCAAAAAATTCTTCCAGGAATTTTCTGTCAACACCAAGTTCCAAATTTTTCAATACTTCTTGATAATCCTCTTTGGTAGAAATAATAAATTCTTGATCAGAAGAGTTTATTTCAGGAATCCAAGAGGTATGCAGGGTAAAGCCAAATTTGATTTTGGGATGAGTTAATTTGCAAATGGGACCTTTTGATATAGATCCTGCTTCAAAAATCCAAAATTCTGAACTGTATGCGGTAGGGGTGGTAGTCGAATTACCAACCTGTACCGGACTGACTAGGTACCCATCCAATTCCTCAGGAACAGAAGGAGTTGGTGTTTTTTTAGGGATAAAATGAACACCTCTCGGGAAGACATTTCTCTCAAACTGGAAGTATTCTTCCGGTAGCATGGTATCAATATTTAACCTAGTCATACCGAAGGGAAGTTCTTTCTCTGTCAGCTTTAGAATCAGGTCATCACTGATCTTTCGGTGTTCGTAATCTTTGTACAGATTGAATACAAACTTGGTTAAAAGATTTTTTACCGTTCCATCAGTCAAAAACCACATTTGCTTGATTTCCTTGACCGGCTCCAAAGCTGAGAGAATTCCCCGGTAACCGTAAAGCGAAATGGCCCAGGTATTCGGTCCTAAATTTTCTTCCTCGTAGTTCCCTGCATTCCAATAGACGCTGGATTGGTCTTCAAGAAGTTTGAGGTTTTCAGCATCGATTTTCCATTTTCCAATTCGGCTGACATCCATACTTCCTACTGCGAAAAGGCTGTAATAGTCCGGATCTACAGGATTGCCATCGAGTGCTCTTTTGTCAAAGGTACGCACCCACTCTGCGATACAGGTAGCAGCATTATGGATTCCGAGCAGAGTGATTACTCCGCCTGGATTTGCATAGTTGCAGCTGTAGTGGATGGTTTCCAGTGGAATAGGTTTGTCCAGTCGATAGGCAGTGGCATTACCTCCACCTGCTGTGAGTTCCTTTCGTTTGACTATGTAAGTGGTGGTGAAAGGTTCCATTCGAACAGTCGCCAGCCTTCTGATGAGGCGTTCGATGAGTTTGCTTTCCGGAAAGGGATTGTCAAAAAGCATATCCAGCGCAAACTTGAATGAGCAATCGGTCAGAATCAAGTAATCTTCAGTCAGCCCCATCTGGTGCATGCATTCATAAATGGCCAGCTTGCTGCCATCCTGATCACTTAGCGTCCATTGGGTGAGTGGGCCAGTACCAGTCCAAAGCAAAAGATTCAGGAAGACATCCCCTTTTGGTTCTTCTGGATCGTGTTTTTTGCCTTCTACATGATCATTGAGATTGTGGAAAAAGTGATTTACCTCGGACTTCACATGGTCTGTGCTTTTGTGGTCTACCAATCGATCTGCCAATTCTTCCAGTTTGGATTTAAACTTTTCCCTGTTGTGCTTTAGGTGATGGATCGATTGCTCCAGATAGGTATAAGATTTCTTGTTTTTGGAATAGTTGACTGTGAAAAGCTCCTGAGTGATGGGATCAAAAACCGGATGTGCTGAGGTCTGGATCAGGCCAAAAGGCCAGGGGACCATCGGTGGCTGAGCCGTCATCCATTCGCTTGCCCGACCGATTGGCGTCACCAATTCCAATGTTTTGGGATCTATGACATAAGGTCTGCCCACATCATAAGTAGCCAGCATGCTTCCATTTGTCTGATTTTTGAATCTGACCGGCTGGGTAGCCGTATTGAGCTGATTTCTTCCGCCGAGTACCATGCTCATTCGCGTGATTCCCATATTATGAAAGCCCATTAGGCCATGATGCTTTGTCCCTACTTTGGTCGCTTCATCCGCGTAATAGCATGGGGTCTTCATCAGTTTGGTTTTCACCTGAGGGCCGATCGGATTGTCAAAGTCAACCTGAATAATGAACCCGTCCCCATTCATAATCGGTGATCCAAATTCTGGGTTTGGTTTGCCGTCAGGCTTGAATTCAGGGAAAGGTAGGCCTCCCGAGTTGACTGAGCCGACGGGATATGAAACATGAAACCCGCCGAATAGGTCATTTGGCAAAGCCCCTTCGATGACTTGGAGCTGTCCTTCAAACTCTTCCCTGGAGGTTTTAAGCAGCGGTTCTTTTGAAACAGAATTTGTAGGATTTGATTTTGGCTTTTTCTTAAAAAAATTCAAAATCGCTTTAATGATCTTCATAAAATTCATTTTGGAAAAGAAGTTTTTAAGTTAAAAATCAAAATAATATACTGAATATTAGGTAAAAAAGCTGAATTATTACTAGATCAGGCAGAAAATAGTTTAAAGGTTTTACAGGAAAATTTTTGAGGATTTGTTAAAAAAATACAATTTTTTCAGACTTCTAATGATCTGAGGTGCTGGAATGAATTTAGGATATGGCTTAAGCGAAACTTCTCGAGGGAATCAAAAAATAAAACTAGTCCTTCAGAAGATGTTCCACCATTTCTCTCATTTTTTTGGAGTTTCCGATATACGGACTCAGATCTACCAAAGCTACTCGCCGAAAATCAATGGGATGACTTTCGCTTTGCAGGGAAATAAACCCAGATTTAAGTGAGGTCCCGTCTACTTTTACCGCAGGATTTACAGGGCTCACATTTCCTCCTCCGATCTGTGGTTGGAAATAGCTGAAAACAGTATCTATTCCGACAAGATGATGAACTTCCTCATCTCCCAACACAATGAAATTGGCCTGAACCCACTGATCGCCGTGGTAAGTCGCAGAGGCGGAGTTTATACAATGTGGAGTGAATAGCGTGTCTGCCAAGACCACATTGGTTCCCGGAGTACACAGATTGCAGGTACTTCGTGGGTCGGTTCCATTTCCGCCTAAAAACTGTGCTTCGATCGAAATCGGAAAGTCCTGGTCCTTTAGCATCGTCTTCGGATCTTGGGAATGAAGCATTGCTCCACTGTTTCTCAGAGCCCAACCTTCTCCACCAGGGCATTGCTCTCCCACAAATCGGTATTCTACTTGAAGCAGATAATAGGAAAAAGGTTGCTTGTAAAAAATATGACCGTATTGCTGATCAAATTGGGTGTATCCGTCATAGCGGACTTGCATCATACCATCATTGATCTGGAAAGTATTGCCAAAGTTCTCACCCAGTTCGTGAGTTCGGATTTTAACAGTCCAGTCGTCCAGATCTTTTCCGTTGAATAACTCCTGCCACTGGCCTTCTTTACCCGAAGGGAAGAATTTCCAAAGAATGATTACGCCAAATAGTGCAAGCAGCCTTAAAACGGTGATTAATTTCATTCTTCCTCTTTTTTCATCCTGAGCACTGCCCAAACCGGATAGTGATCGGATAATTTGATATGGGTCAGGACCTTATATTCCACTAATTCAAACTTGCGGGAATCGTACCAGATGTAGTCAATCCGAGCGCCTGTTTCTGGAGTGCCATAGGTATTTTGCAGATCTCCAGCCATCGCCCCAGCTTCTTTCCAATGTTCAGGGATTCGCTGATACTCGGGAGAATCTGGAGTAAAATTGAGGTCTCCTACCCATATCGCGGGTCGGTCTAGCGAATCTGCATAGGATAGAATAGAATCGAGTTGTGCGATTCGATTGGCTTCAAATTCATGGCAAAGGTGTGTTGAACCAAAGTAAAATTCTTCCAGTGTTTTGAGTTCGGCTCGGACCCAAGCCATGGCTCTTGGTTCTCCTCCAGCTGGATTGGGAAGGTTCAGGGTATGATATTTCGCTCCTTTTTTTACCAATAATCCCTCGCCGTAAGCACCGCTGTCATATTCCATTGCCCTTCCAAAGTATCCTTTGTACCCAGTTTCTCTTGTGAGATTGCGGATAAAATCAAATCGCTCTCCGTATAATGTTGCAGATCGACCGGTCATACTATCTACCTCTTGTAGCCCGATCACTTCAGGCTGAATTTGAATCAAGAGATTAGCCAATTCAGGGAAATTAGGTGTAGATGGCTTATCAGCACGCTCACCATGCAAGATGTTGTAAGTAAGAATTTTGATTTCCTGGGCTGGAAGGGGAATCGAAAGCACTAAACTTGCGATCCACACGAAGAAAAATTGCTTCATTCTCAAATGTATTAAAATGTATTTTACCCTCGCAGCCAAATTTGATAAACAGAGAAAGAAATTTTCCAAAATATTTATTCCCGGGTTTTTTGTTCCATTTAGCCATTATGCCGTTCCATAGGCATAAATGCATAGTGAATGAATTGAATAATTTTTGTTCATTACCAGTATTCCCAGTCAATACTAAGCCTGTCTTTCATCCTAAATAACTTTTGGTACATGAAGTTTCTTAAACTGTTTTCTGCAATCCTTTTAGGCTTGGTGATTTTGGTCCTGGTAGGGGTCTTTTGGGGTAAAAGTTGGATCAACTCCAACCTTGAATCAGTTATCAATACTGACCCCGATAGGAAATACAATTTCAATTTTGAAACGGTCGAGGTGAATCTTCTCTCTCAGGGAATTCTAATTCATGAGGTAAAAATCACACCCATCGGAAAACAGGAGGGAGTATATGTAGCAGGAGAGGTGCTCCTGGTGACACTCAATCAGGTCAATATGCTCAAGCTGATCTTTAATCAAACCTTGGAAATTCAGAATCTTTCCTTCGATCAGCCTGAATTTGAAATCTTCATTCCTGAGGAACCATCCAAAGAAGACCAGCCTGGAGATGCCCTACAGGGACTTTTTGGGGATATTTTATCCAGAGGCGAGATCAATAACTTCGAGCTCAAGGAAGCCAATGCACTGTTCATGGTGGGAGAGGATCAACTGGGGAGTTTGACCAATCTAACGATCCTGGCTACAGATCTCGCCACAGATTCACTCAAACTGAACTATCCTATTCCCTTTGAATTCCAAAGAATTCACATCGGGATTGATAGCATTGAGTATGTGTTGGGAAATGGGCAGCATTTCAAAGTACAGGGGATTGACTTTGACACAGATCTTCAGCAGCTTAAGATGTATTCGCTTTCATTGCTCTATCCCAATGGACTGAGGGAGGCTTCGAGGGAAAAGGAATTTCAGGTGGATTTGGTCGAATTTAGGCTGGATTCATTGATTTTGTCAGGAATAGAAGCACGGAGCAACCTGTATTCGGATTTGGATATTCGCGCTGAGAAATTGGATGTCATGGGGCTTTTCCTTGAAGATTTCAGGAATCAGAAACTCCCAAGACCTCCAGATGAAGTCAAGCCCCTATTTCAGGGATTATTGAGACAGGTTCATGTCCCTCTGAAATTGGACACACTCCAACTGACTGATTGTACCATCATCTATGGAGAATCTGTTCCCGGCAAAAATGAGTTTTGGCAATTTCAACTGGATGGACTCAATGGAAATTTGGTCCATATCACTACCATACCGGAATTTCAGGCGGTATATGGTCAGTTGGATGGGGATTTTATAGGCCAAATCAAAAATCAAGGTAAACTCAGCATTGACTTGAAAATTCCCTATGAAAAGGATGAATTTTTGATGGAAGTAGAGTTGACGTCATTTCCGCTAACGACCATTAATGAAATACTCAATCCAATCATGAACGGTGAAATCGTGAGTGGTAATTTAGCCAGATTAAATATTCAAATGCATGCTGATTCCATCAGGTCAAGGAATGAGTTTCGATTTGATTACGATGAACTTAAAATAGAACTGTATCAAAAAGGGACTGACAAGAAAAATAGATTGACCTCGACTCTGGCAAATATTGCGATGAATTCATCTAACCTTCCAAATGGAAAAAAGTACCTGACTGCTACCTATACTACCTCCAGAAATCGATATCGGGGTCCATTTAATCTGATTTGGGAAAGCACCAAAGAAGGGATCATGCAAATAGTACCCGGGGGAGTGGCAAGGGAAATCCTGAATAGTTCGGGCAATTAAGCTAAAAGCCGGATTTCCGGCTTTTAGCTTAATCAAACAACCTACCCAGATTGACAAAACCTTCCTTGAAGGACTGTAATGAGTCCGCTAAGATGTCTTTAATTTCTTCCCACTTATCTTCCGCATCATCTTCGATGGCATCGATTTTCGCCTCAAGTTCATCTTTTTTGGCTCGGATAGCTTCGATTTTCTCCTGAAACTCCGCTTTCAGCTCTGCTGAGATGCTGTCTTTTTTGTCATCCAACTCCTGGATTTTTGCTTGTGCATCAGCCAGTGCCTCCGATGCTTTTAGTTTTATTTCTTCTTTGTTCATGGTAAAAGTGAGTTTAAATGAATGATAAAAGTTACTATAAATCAGACGAATAATTGTCTTTGAAAGAGATAGAAATCAGAATTTTAACATAACCTTCCACTAAAAATAATATGCGATTGATCAGTCGGTTAGCTGTTTTTATCAAGGATTTTTAGGACTACTATCCTTGTGTCAAATCAACCCAAGGTTAGCAGTACTTGCACAGTTTTGAAATCCGGGAATGAGGAATTTTAAAGGAAAAAATCTACTTTAGTTAAATGGAAAATCAATCCACCGACAGACTTCAGCTGGCGGCAAAGTTTGTCAACAATACTGGAGCCCCGATTTTTTTGACAGGAAAAGCCGGTACAGGAAAAACGACTTTTTTGAGAGATCTGAGTAGGCTAACACACAAGCGCTTTGTCATCGTCGCGCCGACAGGTATTGCTGCGCTCAATGCCAAAGGAGTCACGATCCATTCTCAGTTTTTGCTTCCATTTGGTTCCTTTCTTCCTACTCGGGAGGCGGAAGGAAACTTTTCAGAGAATCATGGATTTTTCACTCAGCAGACTTTAGCGAGAAGGCATCCGCTGAATCAGTTCCGGAGAAATGTGCTCAAGGCGATCGATTTGCTGGTGATCGATGAAGTCAGCATGCTTCGTGCAGATATTTTGGATGCGATTGACTATCGGCTTCGCAGCGTGAAGCGGAATTACAAGGTTCCCTTTGGAGGAGTGCAGGTGTTGCTGATCGGGGATTTGTATCAGCTTCCGCCTATTGTCAAAGATCAGGAATGGACTGTCTTGAGTCAGTTTTATAAGTCGATGCACTTCTTCGAAGCCAAAGCACTGCAGAATTCGGGAATGATTTACCTTGAATTAGATAGGATTTTCAGGCAGCAGGATGATGTTTTTATCCGCATTCTCAATAATCTCCGAGACAATCGTGCCACGGCAGAGGATGTCCGAATTCTCAATCAGCATTTTAAAACCTCGGATCAAATTGCAGATCTGCCGCCTTGCATCACCCTGACTACCCATAATTACAAAGCAGATGAGCTTAACCTCCGAGAATTGCGAAACTTGGACACCGCGTCGTTCTTCTATGACGCGGATGTGGAGCGGGACTTTCCGGAGAATCTCTTTCCACTTCCCCAATCGATCGAACTGAAAGTGGGTGCCCGGGTGATGTTTATCAAAAACGATACCTCGGGTCTTTCGTCCTACTTCAATGGAAAACTAGCGACCGTGCTCCAACTGGATAAAGAGGGAATCAAAGTCGAAATGGACGATTCCCACGATGAATTTGTCCTCAAAAAAGAACTCTGGGAAAATAAAAAGTACCGCATCAATCCAGAGACCAAAGAACTGGAGGAGGAAGTGATCGGGACTTTTGCTCAATTTCCGATCAAGCTCGCATGGGCCGTGACGGTGCACAAAAGTCAGGGCTTGACCTTCGATCGGGCGATTATTGATGTAGGACAAGCCTTTGCACCTGGACAAGTATATGTCGCGCTTAGCCGATTGCGAAGTCTGGATGGTTTAGTCTTACGTACAAGGGTGCAGCCAGATGTAATCTATTCGGACCCTAAAGTGGTGGATTTTACCCAAGGAACTGGGCTACAGGAGAGTTTGACAGACCTGCTTTCAACTCACCAAAATCAGTATTTGAATCAATTGATTCAGGATACGTTTGAGTTTGACAGTTTGATCAATTCCCTCACTCAGTTTGATAAGGAACAGGAAAGCAGCATGGAGTTTGAAGACGAGTTGCTGCGAAAAGATCTCTCATTGATCTATGAAACTTTGATTTCTGAAGGGGAAAATACCCGAAAATTTAGGGCCCAACTTTTTGTATTGCTTCAGCAGGTGGATCATGCCAAACTTATGGACCGAGTGGAAAAAGGAACTGAATATTATTTAAAATTCCTGACAGGGATTCTGGAAAAGCTAATTCTTCATGAAGTGAAAGTTGAGGAATTTTCGAGGATCAAGTCTTATCAAAATGGACTGGAGGAACTTGAATTGGAGATGATTCGAAAATACCTGGGAATTGCCAAAAGCGGTCGGTTGATCCAAGCGATTCTCAAAGGAGAAATCACAGGTAGAATGCCGGACATCGAGCAGCAAGTAGCTTCGCTGAGAAAATCGATCATCGATTCGGTCCGAAAAGCACTTCCCGAAAAGGCCAAATCGAGCACGAAAACAGGAAGAAAAAAGACAAAAGAGAAAACCCCAAAAGTTCCCAAAGCAAGGAAAGAGGATTCAAAATCGATTAGCGTTAATTTATTTTTGGATGGAAAAAGTCCACAAGAAATCGCCGATGAGCGGGAATTTGCACTTTCTACCATCATGGGTCATTTGGCTCATGGTGTCAAATCCGGCGTATTAAAACTAGAGCAGCTCGTAGCAGAGGAAGACATCCGTGAAATCCAAAAGGCGGCAGGAAAGTATGATTCACTCAAGCCCTATTTTGACTATTTCGAAGGAAAATATGACTACGGTACCTTAAGACTCGTGCTTTTTTCAGGAAAAGAAGAGGAGTAATCCCAGAGTCAATCAATACATCGGCTGAGTCAGCACACTCATGATCGTCTTGATTCCTTCTTTGTAGTTGCCTAGTCTGAGGTTTTCATTTGGGCTGTGTTGGTTGTTATCCGCATTGACTGTGGGAATAGTGACAGCAAGAATGCCCAAGGCATCCACAAAAGGTGAAATAGGAATCGATCCGCCCGAGATCCGGATTTGAACAGGATCCTTTCCAAAAGCTCTAACCATACCTTTTCTCAACCAAACTCCAGCTTCAGAATCCATGGATGTCCGAAAGGCTTGGTAGGAGATTGATTTCTTCACTTTTACGATTTTGGGATACTTCATCCGCTCTTCGTCAGTAGGATCCGCTTCTACGATGTGGAATCCCTGCTCCCGAATATGATTCTCAATCAGGCCAAAAAGGCGGTTTGGATCAGATTCTGGCACCAATCGCATGTCAAGTTCTGCTACTGCAATCTCCGGTACGATCGTTCTGGCTTCCGGCCCGACCCAAGCTGAACGCATGCCTCGGATATTCAGGGAAGGATATTGGATGCTCTCTTGATAGCTAGTGCCGACTTGATCTGTTCTGGAAATTCCCAATCGCTTTTTGATGGCTACTTCGTCATCCGGAACTGCTGCAAGAATGGCCTTTTCTGAGTCAGTCAGTTTGATTCCATCATAAAATCCCGGAATTACTACTTTTCCATTTTCATCTTTCATGCTGGCCAAAAGCTGCGAAAGGAGCAGGGCGGGATTTGGGGCATAGTTGCCATAATGCCCGCTATGCTGCGGGAGTTTTGGGCCGTAAGTCGTCAAAAACAATTCAGAAATTCCTCGTGCTCCATAGCTAAGCGTAGGTTCATTGCTGGTGTGGCGAGGGCCATCCATGATGAGCATCAGGTCGGCTGCCAGTTTTTCTTTGTACTGAATCACCGCAGCTGGAAGTCTGGGTGAACCCTGTTCCTCTTCAAAATCAAGGATGATTTTAATTGAATAATCTGGAGAAATTCCAGCCTCATTCAAAGCATCCCATGCACTGATAAACATGGCTAAAGGGCCCTTATCATCAGAACTTGATCGAGCAAAAATTCTCCAATCTGCATTGTATTCATTCTTGAGCCGATCCATGGGGATAATTTCCCAATTCCCATCTGCTTTTTGTTCCTTGAGTACAGGAATGTAAGGATCCGGCTGAAACCATCGGCTTCGATCTACGGCTTGACCGTCCACATGAAAGTAGAATAGTGCTGTTTTCTTGGCATTTGGCTGCTTTTTTTCTACCAAAAGCAAAGGGATCCCCCCGGTCTCCAGTCGCTCCTGACTCCAACCTCTTGCTCCAAAGACGGCTTCACACCAGACAATATTCACTTCTATCTGATCAGGAAAAACCGCGTCATTGGGCATGGCGACGATTTCATTGAGCAGTTTCAAAGCGGGTTGCCATTGCTTGTCAGTCAGTGCTTCAAGCTGGGATTGGTTCGTCGTTTGAGCACGGAGAGCGAAAGAAAAAACAAGGCAGAATGCAAGAATGGGAAGTCGCATGGTTGGGTGGATTTCCGGAAAAATAGACAAAAGACCCTTCAGCTGCAATCGAATTTGAAATCAGATGGATTTCATGGCCGAAACTTCATCTGTAATCCCTGCAAAAAATTCCTCAAAATCTGATCCTTGCACTGTCGGTATTGGGGTTGGGTGGGTCGACGGAAAAATGCACTCAGTTCGTGCTTGCTCAGGCGGAAACTTTTCAAAGCGAAAACTTCCAGCATATCGTCATCCTTCATATCCAAAGCGATTTTCAGCTTTCTCAGGATCGCGTTGTTGTCCAAAGTTTTCTCTGCTACGGGAGTTGAATCTTCCTTAGGACCACGCTTCAGGATAATCAGGCCATTGAGAAATGCTGCCAAATCTTTATCATAGATCGCTTTGTATTGCTCGTCGTCGTCCTTTTTGAGCCAGTTGCTTACTTCCTCACGAGTGACTGTCAGTCCTCCTTTGCTGAAAATATCCATCATCACAAAGTCATTGAAATCGAAAGTGTAGCGGAGGGATCGAAGTACGTCGTTGTTGCTCATGGGGACAAAGATGCTTCAATTTAATGGCAGTGGCTCAAAAGGAAAGGAGAAATTTCCTCTTTGGAATAAAAACCTTGTCTCACAGGTGGCACAATTGTTCACAGATTTGCTTCGCTCAGGAAATTTTTCCCGCCGATTTTCGCTGAAAAAGTCTCAGAGTTTCCCAGATTATTTCCCATAGATAGCTATAGGAAAAGACACAGGTGTTCACAGATTACTTCAAAAGCTTTAGCTTTTCTCTGTGAACTCAGAAAGGATTAAAAAAGAAAAAGGCTATGCAGTTCTTTTTGTCTTCAGTAGAAGTCAAACTTCTCTCTTTATTTCTCTGTGGTAAAAAACCTTTGCGACACTTGGTGGACTTTGTGGTTAAAAATCTCAAAGCTTTAAATTTTCTCTAGTTCCCTATGTGGCTGCGGTGAATAAATGCGAACTTTGATTCGATTCAAATTCATAGCCCTTGTCCACCAAAGTCCTTTTCATCACACCACCTTTTACCCAGCTCAATACGCCCTATCCAGCGACAGCTTACATCAAGGGTTTTTTGAATACGCTTCAGGTTTCTTGCCAGCAAGCAGATTTGGGAATTGAGGTGATTTTGAAGCTTTTTTCCAAAAATGGCCTAAGCCAAGTCTTTGAAATTGCTTCAGAAAAATCTGAGGAACTTTCGGAGAATTCAGCCCGAATCCTGAGAATGAAATCTGCTTATTTGCAGACCATTGGGACGGTAATTGATTTTTTGCAAGACAAAAACCCCACTTTGGCTTACCATATTTCCGAGGGAAATTTCCTTCCCGAAGCCAGTCGTTTTGAGCAATTGGATGATTTGGAGTGGGCTTTTGGAACTTTGGGTGTTCGGGACAAAGCAAGATATCTCGCGACCTTGTATCTGGAAGATATTGGTGACCTGATCACCGAAGCAGTGGATCCACATTTTGGATTTAGCCGCTATGCGGAGCGGTTGGGGATTTCCGCTTTGACTTTTGACGAAATGGAGGAAGCTCTTAATCAACCGATGAGTTTGATCGATTCGATGCTGTTGGAGCTTCTAGAAGAAAAAATCCAAAACTGGAAGCCTGAGTCGGTGGCCTTCTCGGTACCTTTTCCCGGCAACCTCTATGGCGCGCTGAAATGCGGTCAATACCTTAAACAAAACCATCCTGAAATCAAAGTCTGGATGGGTGGAGGCTATCCCAATACGGAACTGCGTTCGCTAAAGGATCCGCGGGTTTTTGATTACATCGACTTCATTACGTTGGACGATGGGGAAGCCCCGATTCAGCTTTTGCTGGATTATTTGCATGGAAAAAGGCCTTTGAATGAGCTGAAGCGAACTTTTGTTCGTGTCGATGGCCAAGTTAAGTTTTTGAATAATTCCGCAGTGAAAGATCTTCCACAGCGGGAAGTCGGTACGCCGGATTACAGTGATTTGAAGTTGCGGGATTATCTCTCGGTCATCGAGGTGGCGAATCCCATGCATCGACTCTGGAGTGATGGCCGCTGGAATAAGTTGACGCTTGCCCATGGTTGCTATTGGGGCAAATGCACGTTTTGTGATATTTCGCTAGATTATATCGGTCGCTACGAACCGATCAATGCTGCAATTCTCTGCGATCGAATCGAGGAAATCATGGGGCAGACGGGCACCAATGGATTTCACTTTGTTGACGAAGCTGCGCCTCCAGCATTGATGCGGGACTTGGCAATTGAGATTTTGAGACGGGGATTGGTGGTGGTTTGGTGGACGAATATCCGTTTTGAAAGCAGCTTCACGGCAGACCTTTGTCGCTTGCTTCGGGCCTCAGGTTGCATTGCGGTTTCAGGTGGTCTGGAGGTAGCTTCTGACCGACTTTTGGCCCTAATCAAAAAAGGCGTCACAGTTGCTCAAGTCGCTCAGGTAACGAACCATTTTACGCAGTCAGGAATCATGGTTCATGCCTATCTGATGTACGGCTACCCAACTCAGACTGCGCAAGAGACGATTGATTCCATGGAGATGGTGCGACAGTTGTTTGAGATTGGCGTGTTGCAATCAGGTTTTTGGCATCGATTTGCGATGACTGCGCATAGTCCGGTGGGTTTGGATCCTAAAGCTTTTGGAGTAAAGCGAACAGACTTGGGAGAAGGGACTTTTGCAAATAATGAACTCGACTTTGACGATCCTGTCGGAGTGGAACATGCGCTTTTCTCCGAAGGGCTTCGCAAATCGCTCTTCAATTACATGCATGGAGTGGGATTTGATATTCCGCTCCGAGATTGGTTTGACATCAAAGTTCCGCCAACCTCAATTCCCAAAAAATACATCGAGCGGCAGATTCAAGGCGAACCTGCTTTAGCATATCGGGATCAAAATCGGATCATTTGGATCGGTTCGCCACCTGAATTGATGGAAACTGATGAGGGAATCTGTGAATTGATTTTTTCAGGGAAAAAAGAAGACTTTGCCATCGAACTCCCAATCGAGTTGGGGGAATGGGTGTGTTGGCTTTTGGAAAAAGTCAGCTATGAGAAAGACCTAAATACGCTAAAGCCGATTCGGGAACAGTACGAGCAGGAATTGGGGGATTTTCAGGAAATGTTGGACTCCGAAGTTTGGGAGATTCTCCGTGAGCATGGGTTGTTGGTTTTTTAGGGAGATAGACCTTAGGCAGTGCCTTAGATTTCACTCAGCACGGCGACTTAAATCGGCGGAGATTTCTGAAAATTCAAATCCATTGCCCTCTTTGACTACGTTGATTAATTCTTTAATCAAACAATTCGCTATTCCCAGAGTATCCATTGGGACGCGAAGAAAAAAAAATCCTTTGATCTCCAGTCCCCTATTTATGCATTCCATTATCCGTTTCCTAATTCTCATTCTTAGCCTATCGACAGTTGGTTGTGCATTCAAATCCGTTCAACGCAGCAAGGATATTTCCTACATGCAGGCGAATTCAGCAATGAATCTTCCGGAAAAGCAGCTGAATATTTTTGCCCCTAAAAAGGCTGAGAAATTGCCCGTTTTGATTTTTATCCATGGAGGAAGTTGGAACAGCGGTCGAAAGGAGATCTATAACTTCATGGGCAACCGATTGGCTAGGCGAGGGGTGGTGACCGTGATCATCGACTATCCTTTGGCACCAGAATACCAACTGCCAGAAATGGAAAAAGCCACGTTGCTTTCTGTAAAATGGGTTCAGGAAAATATCGCCAACTACGGGGGCGATCCCGCTGAAATTTACATTTCAGGACATTCTGCTGGTGGTCACTTGGCAGCGCTGTCGGTGGTGAAAGATGATTCCTGGAAAGAAATCGGCGTGGATAACCCACTGAAAGGCGCCATACTGAATGATCCTGCTGGCTTGGATTGGTATTGGTTTTTGACCGAGCGCAAGGAGAAATACGATGCAGAGGACAACTACGACGCCTTCACCGATAGCCCTGTGGTTTGGAAGGAATTTTCTCCCATTTATTTCTTGGATGGAAAAGAGATCCCTATGCTGCTGATGGAGGGAGAAAAAACCTATCCGGGAATCCGCCTGACTGTTGATCGATTTCGAAAGGAAGCAGAAGCTAATAATACCGATCTGACTTATTCCTTTTATAAAAAGAAAAAACACATTCCGATGATTACTCAATTTTTTTGGACTTGGAGCAAAGGGTATAAGGATGTGTTGGGGTTTATTGAGAAAAGATAATTTGATTATCCATAATTTTACCAATAACCAAAATTGACGGACACCGAGCGGAGTCGAGGTGAAACTTAATAAAATTTGACTCTTCGCAGAATTGCCTATATCGATAAAAGGGTAACAATGGAAATCAATAAAAGCTGGTACCTCCTTGAAAATGACGCTGATTTTGAATTAGCAAGAGAGCGTTATGAAGCCCTAAAGAATTCAGTGAAAGGTTCTAAAGAACATAAGGAAAAAATGCTTTTGGTGCATTTGATGTCAGAATATGAAAACAAATTATGGGACTTACCTGAGGTTGATCCTATCGAACTAATCTAAATCCGAATGGATGACTTTGGGTACAATGCAGCGACTTTGGCTAAGGAATATGGAGACAAAGGAACGGTCAGTAAGGTTCTCAATTATAAACAGTCCCTTTCACTTTCAATGATTAGAAAATTCAGCCAGCTTCTCAAAATACCCGCTGAATGGCTAATTAAAGAATATCCATTAAAGAATGCGATGTGATCATTGGCTCTAGGCCAACTAAAATCGAATCACCCTTCCATCTTCCATCTCGATCGTGCGGTCGGTTCCAGCTGCAAACTCCGGATCATGCGTCACGATCAACATCGTCTGCCCAAATTCTTTGGCCAGTTCCTTGAACTTATTGAAAACGATATCAGAGTTTTTCTTATCCAGGTTGCCAGTGGGTTCGTCACCCATGATCAGCAGCGGATCATTGATCAACGCTCGGGCGATAGCTACTCGTTGTTTTTGCCCACCTGAGAGTTGATTGGCTTTTTTCTTCGCATGATCCTGCATATCAAAGATTCGCAACTTTTCCAACGCTCTGTGTTCAAGCTCTTCACGGGAATATTTTCCAAGCTTGAGCCCTGGAATCATCACATTTTCCAAAACCGAAAACTCATTGAGTAAGTAGTGGAACTGAAAGACAAAGCCGATTTTCTCATTTCTAAGTTGGGAAAGAAAGCTGGATGATTTGCCGGAAATTTTCTCCCCATCCATGAAAAGTTCACCTGAATAGTCGGTATCCATGGTCGACAGGATGTAGAGCAGCGTGGATTTGCCACAGCCGGACTTTCCTATCACAGATACAAATTCGCCTCGATTGATACTGAAACTCACCTCCTTCAGCACTTGTGTTTTGGTAGGATTGTAGAAAAACTTGTCAATGTTTTTCGACTCGAGTACGATTTGGTCAGTTTCTCTCATTTTCCTCGAATGATTTCTACCGGATCAATTCCACTTGCTTTTCGAGCAGGAAAAAATCCCGCTAAATACGTGGTGATCAAACTAAATGTGCCACCAATCAAATAGTACTTAGGATTGAAATCGACCGGAAAAGTTTTGATTGTTGGCAAAGCTGCCGTTTCAAATGGAATTCGTTCGATTCCCAATCCCGCTAAAAACCCAAAAAGCAATCCTAAAGCCCCACCCACTAAACCAATAGTAAGTGCAATAGCGATGAAAATCCTGTTGACATCCTGACTGCTAAATCCAATTGCCTTGAGAATAGCGATGGTATCGAGCTTCTCGAAAATCATCATGTTTAAGATGTTATAAATTCCGAAACCTGAGACTACGAGCAAAGTGATTCCCACAGCATAGCTGATCATAGATCGAATGGATGTTCCTGTTTCAAACTGGGCATTGACAGTCTGAATATCATCTGCGTCGATCCCAAAAATTTGCCCAAATTCACGAGCAAGCGAAGGTGCTGAGTTCAAGTCTTTCAACTTCACCTGGATGTCGGTGATGTAAGCGGCGGGTTCGCCGAGCATCTTTTGGACTGTGGAGATCGATGCAAAGCTATTGACGTTATCAAAGTCCCCAAGTCCGGATTGATAGTAGCCCACTACTTTAAGTTGGACTCTGTTACCCTGAGCAGTGGTCACTTGTACCACATCACCGATATCGGCTAGCATTCGATCTGCTGCCCCTTTTCCCAGAATAATGGTATTGGTCTGATTGAGATCTGCATAATTTCCGGTGGTCACATAGTCGGTAAATGCAAAAAGCTCGGCCTCCTTTTCGACATCAATTCCACTGACTATACCTGTAAGATCGATCGTTCCCACATTGAAAAAAACCTGAGCGGAGATCTTTGGACTTACACCCAAAACTCTAGAATCCTCCTCCAAGGTTTTAATGATTGCTTCGCTATTGTGAATGGACAATCGGCTGGTGCTGGGTTTGATCGACCGGATGATATTCAGCGAGTTTTCAAATTGACTGCTTTGGTCGATGGGTTGGTTTGGGTTGGGGCGGATTTCATTATAAAAACGGATGTGTGGCGTACGATTCAGAACCAATCCATCGAGCATGGTATTGAGTCCGTTCATAAATCCAAGCAAAGCCACAAACATGGTGATGCTGAACATGACCCCTGTGGCAGCAATCAGTGTTTGCTTCATGCGCGCAACCATCAGGGCTTTGGAGATTTCAAAAATCAGGGACCACTTCATTACTTTCCAGGAAGGATTAGAGGTGTATTTTCATCTATTCCTTCCAGAATTTCAGCAAATTGGTAAGTCTTAATTCCAACTTTCACTGGAATCGTATCTCCCGCCTCTGTGATTACTCGGTCATCCTGCCAGAGGTAATTTCTCGGGATAACGAGTGTCTCGGCTTTCATTTGGGTCACAATATTGGCTTCCAAAGTAAGATTAGGATAGAGTTTTGGTGGAGCTTTTGTGAAAATGGCCTCAATCGTGAAACTCTTACTTTGGGAATTCATGATCGGATAGATTCGGGTTACTTTGGCTTCGAAAACCTGATCTTTGTAACTGTCCAACATCACCATGACCAGTTGGTCTAGCGCTACTTTAGAGATATCATACTCATCAACCTGAAGTTCCAGGATAAATTCATCTGCACTTCCGATCACCGCAAGGGGAGTTTGTGGGCTGACCATTTCCCCTTTTTCCTTGAGGATGGCATAGACCACACCGTCTATTTTACTGGTCAGCATGTATTCATCGAGAAGAGATTCGCTGATGGCGAGGTTTTTTGAGGAGCTTTTGGCATTGAATTCAATCTCCCGTTTCAGATCCTGATATTTCAGAAGTGCAGATTCATAGGCGGCTTTTGAATTCTGAAAGATCAATTCACGCTGCTCCAGATCGACTGCCGTACCGATTCCTTTGTTCCAAAGGTTTTTTTGTCGGACAAGTAGGATGGAGTCATTTTGTTTTTTGCTTTTGGATAATTCTATGCTGAGTTCGAGATCACGGATTCGGCCTTGATTTGCCTGAAGGTCAGCGAAATTCCGCGAGAGTTGCGCATTTTCGGTACTCAGTTTTTCCCGCTCACTGAATATTTTCAAAACCGGAGTTCCTGCCTTTATGGTGTCTCCTTCTTTGACGAAGATTTCTTCAATCGGTCCACTGCCGAGGGTGAATGCTTCATATTGGTTTTTTGCCTTGACTAATCCTGAGGCATAAACGGATTCGGTCAGGGATTTTTTCTCAGGGAAAAGCACATTTTCTTCCGATTTTCCGCAGGAAAATACTGCCAAGGAAAGGAAAAGAAGGAATGAGAAATTTCCAGTTACAGAATGAAATGGACCAATTTTTCGCATGGAGATGACAACCTTGAAGTCTTTCAAAGTAAACAAATTGTAGCGTAGTTATAGGTGAGCAAAGTCAGTTGAAAGGAGTTTATTTTCAGTTCCGAATTTCAATCAACTGCCTGGTAGATCATTTGTCGGAACTTATTTTCGTAATACGAACTGAACGGTGCAACCTGAGTCATGAAAATGGCGACCATGTCTTCTTTTGGATCGATAAAGAAGTACGTACAATAAGCACCACTCCAATAGAAAGTGCCTTCAGAGCCCAAGCTTTTGGTATCAGCCAAATCATCGACTACGGCAAATCCAAAACCGAAGCCTTTACCTGGATCTTGGAAGAGATCTTTGGTTTGGTTCATGGACATGAGTTCAACGGTTTTGGAACTGAGGTATCTTTTCCCATCCAATTCACCTCCATTTAGCATCATTCGTGCAAAGAGGGAATAATCCTGAGCAGTCGAAAATAGCGCATTTGCACCGGCAAAGACAGTATTTCCCGAAGTTGGGGTTTGTCTGGGAGCCTTGACCAATTTACCTGCATCGTCATAGGTATGCAGGATGGTCATTCGCTTTGCTTGCTCATCGGTCAGATTGTAGCCCGTATCCTTCATTCCCAGCGGACCCAAAAGCCGTTCCTGAAGGAATTCAGCAGCAGTTTGTCCTGAAAAGACCTCGACTAATCTTGCCAAAATATCCGGTGAAGCAGAGTAGTACCACTGCTCGCCAGGCTGTCCATATAGGGGAAGTTTTGCATAGGCTGCTACCCTTGCAGCAATATCCTTATGCTGGGCATAATAAAGGCCCTGAATGACCTCTTCATCGACTTTGGTGCTTCCCAATCCATGTGAAAATCCAGCCGTATGACTCATCAGTTGGGCGATGGTAATC
Source organism: Algoriphagus litoralis (assembly GCF_003259255.1). Classification (GTDB taxonomy): domain Bacteria; phylum Bacteroidota; class Bacteroidia; order Cytophagales; family Cyclobacteriaceae; genus Algoriphagus; species Algoriphagus litoralis. The sequence goes on along the minus strand of NZ_QGOL01000007.1, from coordinate 199,402 downwards.
GGTGTTTTGACAGGTTCCAAACCTCCCGCTGATCCCAGTTTTGGGTCTTTGGCAACCATCGCGTCTTTGAATTCGGGGAGATACTTGTGAAGCGGATCGTTTAGGAAAAAGTGGCCTTCTTCATACAACATCATGAAAGCCGTGGTGATGATCGGCTTGGTCATGGATTGGATGAAATAGATTTGATCAGTGCTTGCTGGGGTTTTTTCCAAAAAATCATTGTAACCCAAAGCGGATTCGTAGACTTTTTCGCCGTTTTTATAGACTAAAGTGACAACTCCCGGTAATCGGCCCGCATCAATTTCCTTTTGGAAAAAGGCGTCATATCGGTCAAGGCGTTCTTTGGAGAGTGTTGATTGTGCTAATCCTGAAAAAACCAAGACTAGTGAGAGGAGGATGGTGTAAAGAGTTTTTTGGAACATCGTTTTTTAGGTTTAAAAAAAGACTCGAAATGTAATCTCGAGTCTCAAAAGGGTTAGTTTTTAAGAAATCAATTCGCTGACCAATAAATCTTCATCTAATTCTTCCCAATGGATTCCTTCTCCATTTCCGATGAATCGCCAATTCTCCAACTGCTCTTTGGTAGCTTCTCGCAGCCTAGGGAACCACTCGATCGGAATTCCAATTTCACGACCATCTTCCATGAAGAGTGTCATTTTTCCATTAGCAAATGAAAGATTGATGGCTTGGTTCGATTTAAGTTTAGTTAAAGTACTCATCCCAGCTAGCGTTTATTAATTCTAAATTTAATTGGATCAAAATACGAATTTCTCGCAGTTCATTAGCTGAAAACTTTTTTGATACCACCAATTCGATTGGGTGTAAATTGAATTTGGCTGTCTTGCCGGATTTTTCAATATGAACTTGCTTGGGCTAATGATCATTGCTGTAAAAGAAAAATCAAAACCCATTTTGCTTGAATATGGTCGGCATAATTATAAATTTTCTGATTATCCGCAATTATGCCAGTTGAATCAAATGGCCTCGACTTCGCTCGGCCTCCGGGTTCAGATTTATCAAATGCGGGGAGGAAAATGCGGCGAAGCCGCATTTTCCTCCCCGCCCAACCTTACTATATAGGACGGTCACCGAGCGAAGTCGAGGTGAACAATAGAAAATTTGACTACTGGCTAAAAAGCGGATATTCATATTAAATTTAATCAAAAACTTATTTGATTCATGTCTCACCTTGAAACTTCCTACACCACGCACGACGGCCTGAAACTTTACCTCCAAGCTTGGATGCCTGACAATCCAAAAGCAGGATTACTTCTTGTTCACGGCTTGGGAGAGCATAGTGGTCGATATGCACATATTGTCGACAAGCTGAATAAGTTGGGTGTGGCGGTTTTTACTTTTGATGGCAGAGGTCATGGGAAATCACCTGAAGGAAAACCGACGGCCTACTTTGATTCCTATGAAGATTATTTGAAGGACATCGATGCACTTTTTGGAAAAGTCAAAGGCTATCTACCTGGCAAACCTGCTTTTCTCTACGGTCACAGCATGGGTGGAGGGCTTGTGACGGCCTATGTCTTGAAGTATAAACCCCAAGCCGCTGGGGTAATCATAAGTTCACCAGCAATCAAAGAGGCAGAAGGTACATCCCCGATTTTGATAGCCATTTCAGGGTTGGTAAATCGGTTTTTTCCAAAAATGAAGGTACTGAAGCTGGACATATCCGCGGTATCCCGAATTCCGGAGGAGGTTTCAAAGTATAAAAATGATCCTTTGAATTATCAGGAAAATATTCCTGCGCGGACGGGGTATGAGCTGTATCAGATGATGCAGTTTATCCAAAGTCAGGCGGAGAATTTTGAACTTCCATTTCTCCTGATTCATGGAGATGCGGATCGACTTACCAATCCCAATGGTTCTGAATTGCTGGCTCAAAAGGCAAAATCAGCGGATAAGACATTAAGGATTTTTCCCGGTGGCTATCATGAACTGATCAATGACTCGGATAGGGAAGAAGTGATGAAAGTGATTGTGGATTGGGTGGAAAAGCGGATTTGAATCATTTACTTACCCTATTCTATTTCTTTCTATTCTTTCTTTGGCTTCGATTAATAGTTGGTGAAGCTTCTTTTCCAACTCCTTTTTTGGTGGCATTTCTGTCCAATATTCCGCAACCATTATCCCGTCTTTATGCATTTCCAGCAGTTCAACTTGCTCTTTGTTTGTTTCGGCACAAAGAATTAAGCCGATAGGTTCTTTTTCACCTTCCTGTTTCTCATGTTTATTGAGCCACTTGAGATAAAGATCCATTTGACCTTTAAACCCAGCTTCAAACTTCCCGATCTTTAATTCAATAGCCACCAATCGCTTTAGAATTCTATTGTAAAACAACAGGTCAAGATAAAAGTCCTCCCCATCAATAATCATCCTCTTCTGCCTTTCCATAAAGGCAAATCCTTTTCCTAATTCCAATATAAAAGATTCCAATTCTTGGAGAATCGCTTTTTCCAGATCATTTTCGAGATAGGTATTTTTTAGTCCAAGAAAATCCAACAAATAAGGATCTTTGAATGTGTTTTGGAGAGATTGATCAATCTGAGTTTGTTGGATATTAGCAATTTTAGACCGCTCAAATGCTTTGCGAGAGATTTGATATCTAAGATCTCTTACGCTCAATTGCCCATTTATAACTAATTGAGAATAATAGATTTTAGCTTCTGATCCTTTTAAGGGTATTAATATTAAAAAATGACTCCAACTCAATTGTCGTGACAGTGTAACGACAATTTCAAAATCCGAAAATTGGTCAACAAATTGAATCATTCGACGGACATTTTTCTCCGTAAAATTTCGGCCATAATTGGCTTCCAGTTGGGCTGAAATGTTTGCAACGATTTGTTTGCCGTATTCAGCTCGTTCATTGTTTAAAATTTCATCGCTTATCCGTTTGCCTACCTTCCAAAACAATAGTGTTAAAGCGCTATTGGCAACAACGGCTATTTGATTTCGACTCTGTTCGATCAAAGAGGATAAATCCTGAAAGAGATGGGATTCGGACTTGATTGGATTATTTGTAGTCATCATTCCTTTCTTTAAATGATTTAGTTATCAAAATATTCTAAACATTTTGGCAAACTTGGAGCTAACTCATTCTAAATTATTTGTTCATAATATTTCCTCTATCAGCTCCTTCAAATCCAATTGCCGCGTATACATCGTCAATTCGCCGTTTTCATCCTTCGGCCAGAGTTCCTTTGGCCGATCCCAGTACAATTCCACCCCGTTTTCATCAGGATCATCCAAATAGATCGCTTCCGAAACTCCATGGTCTGCAGCTCCAGTCAGTGGATACTTAGCTTCAGCAAGTCTTTTGAAAATCACAGCCAAATCTCTTCTCGTGGGGAAAAGGATGGCCGTGTGAAAAAGTCCGGCGGTATTTTTAGGTGCTGGTTTCCCGCCTTTGCTCTGCCAGGTATTCAGCCCGATATGGTGATGGTAGCCGCCAGCTGAGATGAAAGCTGCCTCTTTGCCATACTTCATCACGAGCTCAAATCCCAACAAGCCGCAGTAGAAGTCAAGCGATTGTTGTAGGTCAGTTACTTTGAGGTGTATGTGTCCGATTCTGGTGGCAGCAGGTATAGTGTATGGTTCCATATTCTTATTTCTTCATTATTCGACGTTAATCACCTACCTACCGCCGGCAGTTTTGATATTCCAGAGAGTTGCGAGAGGGAAGACACTCCCACAAGCGATTTTCAAATCTTCATCATTCATTATTCGACATTCGGAGTTCGATTTTTTTTGTTAGAAAACTTGATATTAGACCTACACCTTCAAGGTTTTCAAAACCTCAAAGTTGCTTTGCGCCTCGTAAATCGTATTTCATAACTCGTACTTCAATCTACCATCTCGGCCGTATCCCCGGCGCAGTTGGGAAACTCAGGCTCTTGTAGTATTCCAGATCACCTTCAGGTTGTTCGATTACCGCTGGAAAAGGTCGCTTCGCAAAAGTCTGAAAATACAGCAAACAGGAATTTCTCCACCATTCGGCTTCCTGAACTTGAATTGCAAGTAATTGCCGTACATGGTCAAATCGCTGCGGGTCGATAGCCGATTCCAAAGATGCCCAAGTCTCCTGCATTTTTCTGGCTGATTTCACCCCCTGATCGTAGTGCAGGCCGATTTCCTCCCAAAGGGTTTTTCCTGACTTGAGTTCAAAATCCCATGGTAGATGATGAAACCAAAGCAAATACTTCTCTGGAATCAGTTTGGGATCAGACCACTGGTTTACGATCTCGGGAGCATATTGGCCCAAAGCATCACTTCCACTTGCTGTTCGATCAAAACCGATTCCCAAACTGTCCGCCTGATGATAGTACAGCGCCGTCCAATCTGGTCTTCCTCCTGTCACCCAAGGACCCGGACCATAGTGATGGTCCCAACCCATGATATGATGCAGTCCTAGTGGCATCATGTAGTTCACCGCTGCTTCATGTGATCCGAGCATGATTTCACTGATTTTGGTAACCGTTTCAGGCTTCTGACCAAAGGTCAATTTCGTCCATTCGTCTGCAATTTGTGCAGAGGTCAAGGTGTGGTCCCATGCCTGTCGGCCAAAGGCATACCAATTTGCCTGCCCAAAGAGATGTCCTGTCCAGTTGCGGTCGGTGCCGATGTTAGAGACGCCAGCCATCAGCGTGAGCTTTTGTTTAGAGTCACTTCCGTCTATGATTCCGGCCACGGTGGAGGCGGGGGTAGGGCGGTAGGTTTTGCTGCGCAAAACTTCCTCCCACATCGGAGCCAAAAAAACTAGCTGCGTTGCCTGACCGAGATATTCCTGAGTGATCTGAAATTCGATCCCGAGGTTGGTGTTTTTCACCGCTCCAAAAAGCGGATGGAAAGGTTCCCTTGGCATAAAGTCGATTGCTCCGTTTTTCACTTGTATGATTACATTATCTCGAAACTTGCCGTCCAGTGGCTCAAATTCCAGATTGGCCTGCTTATGCCGATCTTGGTCGACTTCATGTGAATAAACGAAAGCTCTCCAAACCAAAACTCCCCCATGCGGCGCAAGGGCATCGGCAAGCATATTTGCTCCTTCGGCATGCGTTCTTTTGTACTCATGGGGACCAGGCTGCCCTTCAGAATTCGCTTTCACCAGAAATCCCCCAAAATCCGGGATAAAGGAATACATCTCCTCAGTTTTCTTTTTCCAGAAGTTGATTACTTCAGGATCGAGTGGATCGGCGGTCTTGAGTTTACCGATTTCCATCGGTGCGGAGAATCGGGCAGTAAGGAAAACCTTGATCCCATAGGGCCTGAAAATATCCGCCAAGACCTTCGCTTTTTTCATAAAATCCGTAGTCAGGATTCTTGCATTCGCATTGACATTGGTGAGCGAAACGGCGTTGATTCCGATGGATGCATTGGCTCTTGCATAGTCGGTGTAGCGGGGATCGATGTAGCTCGGAAGCTTATGCCAGTCCCAGATCGAAAAGCCCGCATAGCCTCGCTCCACGGTCCGATCCAAGTTGTCCCAATGATTTAGCATTCGAAGTTTAACTTTTGGACTTTCAGCTTTTTGAATTCTTGGATCGAAAGTGCCTGTTTGGATGCGTTTAAGCCAGCTGAAAACGCCATAAAGCACGCCAACTGGTTGATTGCCTACGATGGTGAAGTAGGTTTTTCCCTGAAAATCGATCGGTCCCATCCAAAATCCATCTTCGCCCAAGGCCTTGATTTCGGCTTGTTGCTGGAGCCCAAAAACCTGCGAAAGTTGCTCTCGAGTCCCAAGCCAAACCTGAGTCTGTCCGAGTCGTTCCTGAGAAAAAACCGGAGCTTTGCCGAGCATTTTTTGTCCGGCGATCTCAAGCTCTTTCCGGATGACATCGTAGGTCGGGCTTTCGCCAAAAAAGAAAAAACCGGAGAAAAGCGGTTCCAATTGAGCTTTCATTTGGGGGTCTTCTACCATGTCATAATCCAGCCAAAGTTCATAGCCGTCTTTGGCAACTGACGAAAAAGAAAGGGTAAGGAAGAATACGAGAGAAAGTAGTCTTTTCATTGGGAATTGGATTTCAAATTGGAATTTGTCTATAAATACACCGAATTCCAATCAGATTTGTTTCTATGGTTCGCTTTGGAATCAGGGAAGGTTTTCTGACAATATTCGTCAAGTCTAATTTTTCTCGACGGGAAAAACAGTCCACTTTCCTATCTTGGAGGCTCGACTTTTTACCATGGACAAGAAACTCTTCATCATCTACAAATCTTCCGCCGGCTCGGGTAAGACCTACACCCTCACGCTGGAATATCTCAAGTTGGCCTTGGCAAATCCGGGAGCTTTCAGGCAAATTCTCGCTGTGACTTTCACAAATAAAGCTACTGCTGAGATGAAGGAGCGAATCTTAAAGGAACTCGGTCGGCTGAGGACTTCCGTAAATCCTTCGGAAAAAATGGATGAAGAGCTGATGAAAGCACTCCAAGTCGATGAAGCAGGTTTGAAGCACAAAGCTTCACAAACTTTGACCGCCATTCTACATGATTATGGGCACTTTGCGGTCAGTACGATTGATAGCTTTTTCCAGAAAGTAGTACGCGCATTCGCTCGTGAGATGGATCTCAATGCCAAATTCGAGGTCGAACTTGATCAACAAGCAGTCCTCGATCGAGTGGTAGATCGGGTGGTCATGCTGGTAATGGAAGATGAGTTTCTGCACAAATGGCTGGTGGATTATGCCTCCGAACAGATCCAAAATGGTAAATCTTGGGATATCCGTGGCAACATTCGTGAACTGGGCGGGCAGATTTTCCAGGAGGACTTCAAGCGCTATTCGTCTGAGATCAGGGAATTTCTCAAGGAAAAAGAAAATATTTCCAAGCTTCAGGTTTTTGCGCGAGAAAGAAGGGCGGAGTTGATGAAGATTGCCGGAGCAATCAACCTGAAAGCAAATGAAATCAGAGCTGGGTTAGGTTTGGAGTGGAGTGATTACAACCGAGGGTTTCCTGCAAAATTTGATAAGCTTGGCAAAAAAGAATCACCAATCTCCGATTTTACAGAGGCTCAACTTGCGAAAGCAAATAGTCCGGAAGGCTGGGCAACCAAAACAAGTTCTAAAAAGGATCTCATCGAACAATCATTCTATGCAGGTTTAGGAGAGCTTTTGGCCAAAATCGAGCCTCTGACTTACCAATGGAATACCATCGAAGCAATTTCCAAAAACATCTACGTTTTCGGGATTTTCAGGAATTTGTTGGACGAACTTTCGGTCATCAAGGATGAGGAGAATATCCTGCTGATTTCCGATGCAAATGAATTCCTAAAGGAAATCACCAAAGAAAATGACGCTCCATTTATCTATGAAAAAGTCGGGAATCAGTATCGAAATTATTTGATCGATGAATTTCAGGATACTTCAGGCTTTCAATGGGCAAGTTTCAAACCGCTTCTGGAGAACTCGCTCTCACAGGGCAATACCAATCTGCTGGTCGGTGATGTCAAGCAATCCATTTACCGCTGGAGAGGAGGGGAGATGAAACTTCTGCTGGAGCAGGTGGAGGCAGAGACAGGGGTTTTTGGTATCGATCTCAAGAATTTGGCCACCAATTACCGCAGCCTTCCCAATATCATCGAATTCAATAATGCCTTGTTTAAGCAGCTTCCTGGCTCGTTTGAATCCTACTTAAGAGAAAATTACCAAGTAGAGGATCCTTCTATTCTATCCCGAGCCTATCATGATGTTCACCAAAATATTTCACCTAAAAAGGCTAAATCCGCATTTCAGGGAAAAGTGAAACTCGAGTTTTTGACCTCCAATAAAGACGATGAAGAAGGAAACTTCACGGATCAGGTGCTATCCAAACTGCCAGATATGGTCAGACAACTTCAAGACCAAGGCTACAGTCTGCGGGATATCGCTTTTTTGGTCAGAAGTAAAAATGAAGGTGAAGCCATCGCAGATGTCCTGATGCAGGAAACTGCCACCAACACCGATCCGAATTACCGCTTTGATGTGCTATCGGACGAGTCCATGTACCTCACCAAATCGGCCTCAGTGAAGGCTTTGGTAGCTGGGCTTCGGTATTTGCAGTATCCGGACGATCAAGTTCAATTCAAGACGATGTGGTATTACTGGTCGGTTTTGCAGGATCGACCGGTCGATCACCTGCTTTTTTCACTGGACCAGATTCCTGATTATCTGAAAGAAAGGCTAGATGTCTTCAAGGAAAAGGAAATGCTGATGCTTCAACTTCCGCTCATGGAAGCGCTCGAAGAATTGATTGTGGTGCTTAATCTGATGGAAACTGGACTTGAAAAAGCGTATATCTCGGGTTTCAAGGAAGCGGTTTATGACTTTACTGCAAACAATCGCTCTGACTTGGCTGGTTTTCTGGAGTGGTGGGAGGAGAATCAAACCAAACGAACGGTGAAAATCCCCGAAGGCCACGACGCGATGCGGATTCTGACGATTCACAAGTCCAAAGGATTGCAGTTTAAAGTCGTCCTGATGCCTTTTTTGAAATGGACTATTTTTGATACGACGAAGAGAAATGTGGTTTGGTCGCCTTTTGAGGATGCAGACCAAAACCTTTCGGCAATCATTCCACTGACGCTGGGAGCAAATCTCGCCCAGTCGGCCTTTCAGTCCATCTATTCCGAAGAGGCGATATTGGCCTATTTGGATAGTTTGAATATGATTTATGTTGCACTTACCCGTGCTGAGGATGTGTTTTGGGGATTGGTTCCTTATCGGCAAAAGATCAATTCTCAGAATGCGATGGAAGTCCATCTTCAGCAAATCCTCGAAAATGGAGCTGAATCGTTGGAGGGATTGAGTTTAGCTGCCCATTTTGATGCTGAAACCAAAGTCTTTGATTTGGGGGACTGGCCTGAGGAAAAACCAGAAAAACCAGCGCTATTGCCTGTTCCGACCTTGCGTTGGTCCTATCAGAATTGGACTGAACTGCTTAAGGTGAAGAAGTATGCGGTAGATTTTTCGCCCGAGGGCTTGGAGCAGCGGAAAAAACGAAACTTTGGTTTGCTCGTCCATGAGATTTTGGAGAAATCGATCAATCTGGAAGCCGCCAAATCCATTTTACAATCTTTCTATTTCGAAGGAAGACTCAGCCAATCTGAAAAAGCGGAGGTAGAAAAGCAATTGATCGACTTGTTTTCTAATCCTGTGTTCAGTGACTGGTTTGAGGGTGAAGGGATTTTACTTGCAGAGCAGGGGATTTTACTTCCCGGGGGAAAGCAAAAACGGCCAGACCGGATTATCCTTCGTGAAAAGGAAGCTATCCTTGTGGATTTCAAAACAGGGGAGGAGCAGGAAAAATATGGCTTGCAGGTTCGTGACTACATGGACCTGGTTCAGAAGCTCACCCAAAAGCCCGTGAAAGGCTTTTTGTGCTATTTGGAATCTGGAAAAATCGAAAGAGTCAATGCATAGTTTTTTAAGAAATACTGCCCGGGAAATCCTCGCGGAACACCGGAATCTGCAAGACCTGAGTATAGTCCTGCCCAACAGGAGAGCTGGACTTTTCTTTACTCAACATCTGGGGACATTGATCTCCGAACCTACCTGGATGCCGGAGGTGAAGACAATTGAGGATATTTTTTACCACTATGCCGGACAGCGACCAGCGGATGAACTGACCTTAATTTTCGAATTGTATCGCGTTTATCAGGATTTAAATCCGGCTCCAGAGGATTTCGATAAGTTTTTCTTTTGGGGAGAAATGATCCTCAAGGACTTCAATGACCTGGATCAATTCATGGCCGATGCTAAGAAATTATATCACCAGTTGGCTGAATTCAAAGAGTTTGAGTCAGATCAAAGTTTTCTGACCGAAAGTCAGGTGGAATTGATTCAGCAATTTTGGAACTCATTTGTGCGGCAGGATCGAATGCATCAGGAGAAATTTCTGAAATTCTGGGAATTGCTCCATCCACTTTACCAAGCTTTTCAGGCTTCGCTCAATGTTTCAGGGCTAGCGTATTCCGGCAAGCTTTATCGGCAAGTAGCCGAATCGCTAGATCAGCTTTCCAAACCCGAAAAACATACCATTTTCATCGGTTTCAATGCTTTTACTGGAACGGAAGAGAAACTGATCAAGCATTTCATCACGCAATTTGGAGCAAAAATCTACTGGGATCTGGATGCCTATTACTTAAATGACAAGAATCAGGAAGCGGGGCTTTTCTTCAGGGAATACCAACGAGACAAGGTTTTCGGACCCACTTTTCCGGAAGTCATTCCATCATTGATCCAAACTAAAAAGGCTCAAATCCAAACCTACGCCACGCCCCTGAAAACCAATCAGGCGAATCTGGTTGGGACGATTCTTGAGACGATTCCAAAGGAAAACTGGGAAGAGACGGTGGTGATCCTTCCGGACGAGCAAATGCTTTTCCCAGTCCTTCATTCTCTTCCCGATCAGGTGGACAAGGTAAACGTGACCATGGGCTATCCTGTAAAAAACGCTCCGGTATATGCCTTTCTCGAAGCGGTGCTGGAAATGCAGCGATTTATCAAGGTGGAGGAGGGGAAAGTCCTTTTCTACCATCAAGCTATCAAAAACCTACTTTCTTCGATTTACATAAAATCTTCTAATGCAGACTTTTGTAAAAGTTTGCTGGCTGAGATTCAGGAGAAAAATCAGATCTATATTTCGGAGGAAAACCTGCATCAAGGCGGAGCATTTTTTGTTCTGATCTTCCAAAAACTGGAAAGTGAGCAGCTTTTTACCTATCTGGCTGTGTTGATGGAGGAGTTGGCTGAGCGATTGAAAGATGAACCTTTGCAGCGGAGTTATCTTTATCAATGCTTCAAGCAGCTGACACGACTTCGTGAGATCTTTGACAAGCAGGATTCCCTGACTGTCAATCGGGAGTTCTTCATTCGGCTTTTCCGTCAGGTTTTCAGAGAAGTGAAGTTGCCATTTGAAGGCGAACCGCTTCAGGGCTTACAGATCATGGGTGTGCTGGAGTCGAGGAATCTTGACTTCCGGAGAGTCATCATCTGCAATATGAATGAGGCTAGTTTCCCACCCTCTGCTGGGTTGAATTCCATGATTCCTTTCAACATTCGACGCGCTTTTGGCTTGCCTGTACAGGAGCAAAACGACGCGATCTATGCCTATACATTTTACCGACTGCTTCATAGCGCAGAGGAAGTTCACATGATCTACACCACAGCTTCTGATCAGGGAAAATCCGGAGAGAAAAGCCGCTACATCCAGCAGATGATGGTGGAAATGGATTTGGAGATGAAAGAAGAGGTGATTTTTGTGCCCATTGACCAAAAGTCTCCAGGTGAGATCACGATTCAAAAAGTGCCTGAGATTCTTCAACTCTTAGAAAAATACACCATTGGGCAAGATGGGACATCGCAGACAACTTTTTCTCCTTCTGCACTGAATGTGTATCTGGATTGTCGTCTTAAGTTTTACCTAAAATACATCGCTTTAATCGAGGAAAAGAAAGAAGTCACCGAGGAAATCGATGCGGGAGTATTTGGGAATTTGGCTCACTACAGCATGGAAAACCTGTATTTGGGTTTTATTGAGCGGAAGAGGCGTGCGGTACTAGTACCCGAAGATTTCAAAGAATTGAAGACCAACTGGATATTTCCTGCGATTGAGAAAGCCATTCGAACCAATTACCATTTAGAGGATGCTGCAGAGACGAAGCTGAATGGTCAGTTGGCTATCGCTCGGGATGTTTTGCAGAAATACATCAGACGAGTCTTGGAAATAGATGAAGAATCCGCTCCATTTCGATTGATTTCATTGGAGAAAGGCAAGGAGTACCGCGCCAAACTTGGCATCCAAACGAGCCTCGGGCATCGGGAAATCGCTTTGAAAGGAATCATTGACCGCGTAGATGAATTGAATGGCGTGGTCCGACTCATCGATTACAAGTCTGGCGGGGACAAAAAGGATTTTCCGGATATTCCTTCCTTATTTAACCGGGACGATACCAATCGAAATAAAGCCGGCATGCAGACGATGTTTTACGGTTTGATCTATCAGGCGACGCATCCTCAGAGCTCCGCACCGCTAAAACCAGCGATTTTTAACCTGAAGGAGATCTTTTCGGATGATTTCAATCCCTATCTGCAATTCAAAGAGCCGTATAAGCTGGGCATTGAGCTGAATGATTATCGTGACCATGCTCAAGAGTATGAGTTAGGTCTAAGGAAACTTCTAGAAGAAATGTACAATCCCGAGGTTCCTTTTTCACAAGCAGAAGATCTAAAAAAATGCGCTTATTGCCCGTATTTGGAGATGTGCGGAAGGTAGTGTTCAGTAGGCAAGGAAGTGTCACCCTGAGCGGAGTTTTCTAACTTGTAAACGGTGAGCAGTAAATGCAATCACAACTTATCGCACACTACTTACCAATTACAGATTTCATAAAAGTGCGACTGACCACTGAAAATTGAATATCGGCTTCGACTCCGCTCAGCCGGACTCAATCCACTGCTACTAACCAGTGCAACCTGACCACTTCGACTGAAAACTGATCACTAAGACTAAAAACTCTTCTTTGTCACCTTGGGATAGATCTCAGGCAGCATCATCAGTGCCGCGGAACCGTACCATTCCTTCAGGTCCATTTTTAGCACTCCGGCCTTGATGGCGGGATCTGTTTCGGTTAGCGCTTTGGCCTCTTCAATGGTTTGCACGTCGAAGATATAAATCCCTCGCAATTCGTCATTGCCAAAAAATGGCCCAGCCACGATCAGTTTGCCCATTTCAGCCATTCTTGAAATATTAGCCATATGTCCGGCTTGAATGTCCGCCCGCTCAGTTTCACCATATTCACTGACTCGGTCTCCACGCAAGAGAAAAGCCATCACATACTTGCGCATACCATAGTCATCAGCCCCAAGTTTAGTGGCCAAGCTTTCGTCGTATTGTTCCTGAGAAAATGACGAAAAAGCGAATGTGAATAATAGCGCAAGTGTGAATAGTGAGATCTTCATATGTTTTGGGTTTTAGTCGATAATTAGGGCCACCGTGTCAGACTTTGTTCTGACTTTAAGCCAATCCCGAAGTTTGTTTATTTCTGTACGTTGGGCACTGGGCTGAAATGAGGCATAGGCTGAGATGAGTGTATCTGTCTGATTTTTGTCCAGATCAGTGAAAATCGACCTGCCCAAACTGAACTTCTTGAGGTTTGGATGATTGATTTTGGCTTCTAGGGCCACCTCTTGGCTTAGGGTACGAATTTGGGCGTCTTCCGAAAGTTCACTTTCCAAGAGCGCTATTTTCTGATCTTTATCTCGGATCAGACCTTCATTTCGCTCATAGAGATCTTTGAGAATATCATTTCTGAGGACATTGATATCGGTGCCATTGCTGCCGTTTTGATGGATGATTAATTCTGTCTCGGTAAGTCCCAGGGCTGCAATTTTATTTTTCAAGATCCCGATTTCTTCTTCTTTGATCATTTCGCCGATGAGACTGACGGTGATGGACTTTTTGTCTGAAGAATAATCATATTCGGAGGTCAATATCTGGGTTTTCGGGAACTGCATTTCCAAAGCCACAAATTTCCTAGCCTGCTCATTCCAGAATGTTTTTTTCACAATCCCATAGGCAAGGTAGATACTTGGAATCAATGTCAAAAGTGTAAATACCGTGATGTAGGTCTGAACTCTTTTTTCTTTTGCCCGGTCCAAAAAGTGCTTTTTGGGATACCCCATGAATCGCACAATCAGGTAGGTGGAAAGGCTGATAAACACAGAATTGATGAAGAAAAGATAGAAGGCTCCAAAAAAATAGAGGAGATTTCCAGTAGCCAAACCGTAACCAGCAGTACACAATGGAGGCATGAGCGCTGTGGCAATGGCTACTCCTGGGATCGCGTTACTTTTCTCTTTTCTGGATCCAGCTATGATTCCGGCTAAGCCTCCAAACAGGGCAATCAAAACATCCCAAACCGTGGGCTCTGTCCGGGCGAGTAATTCTGATTCTGCTCCATAGATAGGGGTAATGGAAAAATAAATGGTGGAGGTGAGGATCGAAATAAATACCGCGACCAGGAGATTTCTTACCGACCTTTTGAGCAATTCAAAATCATTGATTCCTGCTGCCAACCCGATCCCCATGATTGGTCCCATGAGAGGGGAGATCAGCATCGCGCCGATGATCACAGCGGTAGAATTGACATTCAATCCCACCGAAGCCACAAAGATTGCAAAGATCAAAATCCATAGGTTGGCTCCTTTGAACTCTACATTTTTGGAGATGTATTCGATGGTTTCGAGTTCATCTTCCTTGCCTTCTTCGAGGTCAAATCGCTCCCGGAGATAGATCAACATTCGGATCAATCCATTGCGTTTGCGGATTGATTTTTTCGGGTTTTCCGTGATTTCTGGCATGGTACAAAATTAGCCTTTTTTCCTGTAGACAATATCTATCGACGGCCTGCTTCGGTAAAATCTCCAGCAGCAGTATTGTTTTTTCCTTATTCCCAATTTAAGAAAAAAGCGCTTCGAGACTTTAGATAATCAGCTGAATTAAAAATTGAGAAAAAAATATTCAACCTACTGATTTATATACTAATTATAGTACTTTTAGATGTCTTGTAATTTGCCCTATCTAAATAAATTAGAGTTATCTAAAAAATCCAAAAAACTTAATTTTCCATTTGTACTGAGAATCGGAAAAACAGAAATCAATTCACCCAATGATCTCCGCAAGTCTATTTTTTCGTTTCTTTACCGACACAATAGCGCTGTTTCTTCTATTTTAAAATTCATTTTTCCTTCATGACGACCGCTTCCAGAAAAAAGATTTTAGTCTTGGACGATGATAAAATCCAGCACCTGCTTTTCCGAAAAAGAATCGCGCTGCTGAACTTTGATATCGACCTGATTTTTTTTGAAGATGTCAATTCTGCTTTGGTTTTTATCCAATCAAATTCGCCTGATATCGTGATATCAGATATTAACCTAAGCTTTTCCGACGGCTGGCAATTTTTAGATCAGTTGGAGGAATTGAACTTTCAGGGAAAGTTTTTCCTTCTATCAGGATCAATCCATCCAGGAGACCGAGCCCGTGCCCTTGAGGATGCAAGGATTTCTGGATTTTTTGAAAAGCCATTATTGGAACCTGATTTGCATTATATCCTTGGTACCTAGGCTTAATTTCCCAATGGCTTTTAATAAAATTACTTATTTTCGAAAATCAGAATATTACTATGGCTGAAGAATCGGATGACCGAAAGCCGTTGCTTTCGAAAAAATTAGATAAATTTTTTATTGGCTTGAATGACGCTTGGATTTTCGTCAAACGATTTTTTCAAGAGGTTTTTTTGCCCCCTTATGAGTTTAAGGAAGTGGTGCATCAGTGCTACCGAATCGGTGTAGAATCCTTGCCCTTGATATCACTTACTGGCTTTATTGTCGGTATTGTATTTACCAATCAATCGAGGCCCTCACTCTCCGAGTTTGGAGCTGCATCCTGGCTCCCATCGCTGATTTCTATCGCTGTAGTGCGGGCAATGGGTCCTTTGGTGACAGCCTTGATCGCTGCCGGTAAGGTGGGTTCGAGTATTGGAGCTGAGATAGGCTCCATGAAGGTGACGGAGCAGATCGATGCTATGGAGGTCTCAGCCACGAATCCTTTCAAATTCTTGGTTGTCACCCGAGTATTGGCCACCACTTTGATGATTCCTTTATTGGTGATGTATACTGATTTTGTGGCTTTGATGGGTTCGTTTCTTAGCGTAAATAAGAATGAGCTAGTCAGTATGTCGACATTCTTTGTACAGGTTTTTGAGTCGATCACCTTCTTGGATGTGACTTCCTCCATCTTCAAATCCATTCTATTTGGATTTACCATCGGGATAGTGGGTTGCTACAAGGGCTACAATTCATCCAAAGGTACCGAAGGGGTGGGTCGGGCTGCCAATGCAGCAGTCGTGATGGCGATGTTTTTGATCTTTATCGAAGAACTGCTCGTACTTCAAATCGTCAATGCAATCCGAGGAGCTTAAGTTATGAATCTACAGGAAAAAGTAGTCGAAATAAGAGGGTTAAAGAAAGCATTTGGTGATCTCGAGGTGCTGAAAGGAGTAGATCTGGACTTGTACCGGGAAGAAAACCTCGTCGTTTTGGGGAAATCTGGTACAGGTAAGTCCGTTTTGATCAAGATCATGGTGGGACTATTGACCCAAGATTCAGGAAGTATGTCTGTTTTTGGAAAAGAGGTAGCCAACTTGAACAAAAGGAAACTGAATGAACTTCGTCTGAAAATCGGGTTTTCCTTTCAGAATTCCGCCTTGTACGACAGTATGACTGTCAGAGAAAACTTGGAGTTTCCTTTGGTGCGAAATGAAAAAAACCTGACCAAAAAGGAAATCAACCTGAGGATAGAAGAGCTATTGGATGCTGTCGGGCTTCCTCAGACGATCAACCAGATGCCATCCGAACTATCGGGTGGGCAAAAGAAACGAATCGGCGTGGCACGTACTCTGATCCTGAATCCAGCCATCATGCTCTATGATGAACCGACTGCAGGATTGGATCCGATCACCTGTGGGGATATTAATAACCTGATTTTGGAAGTAAGGGAGCGGTACAAGACCTCTTCCATCGTGATAACCCATGATTTGACATGCGCCAAGCAGACAGGTGATCGCATGGCAGTCTTATTGGATGGGCAATTCGGCGCGGTGGGCACATTTGATGAAGTATTTCCAAATGCTGATGACGAGCGCATCAAATCATTCTACGATTATAATTTTATAAACTCATGAGAGGAGAAAATAAACGATCAGTCCTGGTAGGCATTTTTGTGTTTCTGGGAATAGCAATCTTGGTTACCGGCGTTTTGACGCTGGGAGGCCAGCAAAAGAAATTTGTGAAATCCATCCATCTGAAGACCGTCTTTGACGATATCGGTGGATTGCAGACTGGCAATAACATCTGGTTTTCCGGGGTGAAAATCGGGACGGTTCGCAAGATCAACTTCTATGGCGAGTCCCAAGTAGAAATCGAAATGAACGTGGAAAAATCAGTAGCTGATTTTATCCGTAAAAATTCCAAAGCAACCATCAGTTCGGATGGTTTGATTGGGAATAAGATCATCGTCATTTATGGTGGAAGTACAGATTCTCCGGCAGTGGAAGATGGGGATCGACTGGAGTCTGTCATGCCGCTCGATACCGATCAGATGATGGAGACGCTGCAGGTAAACAATGAAAACCTAGTGGGGATCACCGAAAACCTAAAGGTGCTGACTAGCAAAATTGCCGAGGGAGAGGGAATAGTGGGAGCGGTGATGACCGATTCTACACTTGCCCAAAACTTCAAAGATATTCTAGTTAATTTGGATCGGGCGTCCTCAAATAGCCTGCGGATCATCAACGAACTGAATTCCTTTACGGCTAAACTGAACAAGGAGGGAAATCTATTCAATGACTTGGTGACAGATACCACCATGGTGACTGACTTGAAAGCAAGCATGGAAAGCCTCAGAGCTACTGCTGCAAACTCTCAGGAAATGACCCAAAAACTGAGTGAAATCACCGATAAGCTGAACTCTACAGACAATTCTATGGGTATGCTGCTCAATGACCCTGAGTTTGCAAAATCGCTTAAGAGCACCTTGGAAAATACTGATTCGGCGACATACAATCTCAACAAAGGGATGGAGGCATTGGAATATACCTGGCCATTCAATAAGGGCTTTAAGCGAAAAGCGAAAGCAGAAGAGAAAGCCGCAGGAGGAAACTAAAGCATGAAACCGATCAGAAATGGTCGGTTTTTTTGTTTCTGCTACTCCTTTCGTTTTGGACTCCCAAAATGAAAATGAACATAAAACCATTGGCTTATGGGTTTTCCCAGGAGATCTAAGGCTGGAGTAAAGCCTTCTTTCCAACTTTGAATGGCCTTAACGTACCTTTTAACAAATCGCTCTTCACATCCCAAAGGATTGGCCTATTCGATTTGGCATACTTCTCCGGATTCATCAATCAAAATCGCGATCCAAATACTCTGGGAGTAGATAGGAAATTCACTAGGATAAAACTTGACTTTGGGGCTAATGAATGCTGTAAAGACCTTTTTTGTTTCGATAGGATTAGGGAGAAAGTCATTGTATAGAGATTCTCGAGGTTCTGAATATCCCTTTCGAAAAATGAGGTATTTGCTTTCTCCTCGATACATGACCTGTCCTACTTGTTCATTTTCATGATAGTAGGTGCTGAGGTATTTTGTATTAGCTAAGTTTATCGTTGTTTTTTCAATCAGTTTCCCGTCTTGAGCATATTTTTCAATCGAATATTCCATGTACTGCGGGTCCTTTGGATGCGTACGATCGATTCGAACTAGCTTATTTTCCAAAGTGAAAATCCGTTCGATCTTCACCGAATCAGCGGTATAGGAAACAAGTTTGTTGTAGAAATAATGAGCAGAGTCAGTTGGGTTGATCTCAAAAAAATGCTTATTTAAAGGAATAGGGGCATTAGTTTGTCCAAATAAGGGTGAAAGGGAAAGAAAAAGCGAAAGAACTAGTACAAAACGAAAGGAAATCATTTTGAAACTCAAGGTTTAGGAATTTTTACTTAGAATTTTGGACCTCACTCTCCCGATGCCCGTTGGTGATTTTTTCATTTGCTTCCTTTTTTTCTTCAGGAGAGGCTTTTTCTGATGCTGTGTTTTTCGATTGGGTCAATGTGGCTTTCAGCTCGATTGGGAAGTGATCCGATCCAATAGGCGGAAGAACATGAATCTTGGATAGCCCAAAGTGCTTACTCAAAAACACATGGTCCAGCGGCCACCTAAAGTAAGGATACTTTGCATGAAAAGTATTGTAAAACCCTCTTCCTCTTCGTGGATCGGCCATTTCTGAGATTTTTAGAAAGAGTGAAGTCGTGTAGCTCCAAGCCACGTCATTGAGGTCTCCAATCACTAAAGATGGTAGGGGATTTTCTTTTGATTTCTTTCCTACAATTAAAATCTCTGCATCCCGCTCGGTTGATTTGAGACTTTCTCCGGGTACAGGTGGAGTGGGGTGAATGGCATAGATGGTAATCTGTTTTCCATTGCGGAGCTCTATATCGAGTTCTAAGGAAGGTATATCTTCGCTGATCAGATAGTTGATCTCTTGCCTCAGGATGGATAGTTTGGAATATAGCACCAACCCATACGTATTATCCAAAGGCAAAAGAATCCGATGAGGATAGATGCTGTGAAGTGATGTTAAGGCATCAGCCCAGGATTGGTCAGTTTCGACGAGGAAAACCAAATCTGGGTCCTCACTCTGGATTAACTGAAGGGCTTTGCTGTAATTTTTGTTGTATTGGTAGACATTGCCTACGATTAAGTGAATCCCATTTTGACTATCGTATGGGATCATTTGGATCATTTTTTTCCCAAAAGGAGAATAGGGCCAAACCAAAAATAATAAGTAGCCCAAACTAACAGCTATGCCGAATGCCCACCACCAAAATTCCTTCTCTCCCCTTGCAAAAATTATCCATAGGACAAATAATGCAGCAAGTATGGTTAATTTTTGAAAACGCGGATAATCAAACACCCGAATCCACCAATGGTCCCATTTGATCAATGGAATCCATGTGAAAATGAAAAACAGAATAATTAAAATCTTAAGAAAAAGGAGTATCACAAAAATTGAGAAAGTTGAAATTCAAATGAAATGTTTTTTGGACATCAATCAAAGTCAAATATTTTTTAGACTGTCCAATCAAAGGATATTCCCTTTCCTTGGTTTGTTAGGGATAAAACTTTTTACCCTTAATTCTTCAAAGTCTACGAAGTCAGCTTGTGGGGTATATTAACCCTTTGTTAAAAAAAAGAGATTGAAAATTAAACTCCCTTCAACAGCGTTTGGGTCATAGACACGATTTAAATCTTATTTTTGTCCTTCAACCCTATTAACCAATAGTCCATGAAAGCTATCAATCCAACGACAACTCCAGCTTGGTCCAGACTACTCGAGCTCGTCGAAAAACATAAAGACCACACCATTGCCTCGCATTTTGAGTTCCCGGGGAGATTTGAGGAATTCAGTGTTCACTTTGAGGATATTCTGGTTGATTTTTCCAAAAACCGGATCTCTGACGGCATTTTGCTGGCGTTGATGGATTTGGCTCGGGAAACTGGAATACAGGACTCCATCGAGGCGATGTTTTCCGGTGAAGCTATCAATCAGACGGAGAATAGAGCCGTATTGCATACCGCATTACGAAATAGAAAAGGTCATCCGATCTATGTCGATGGAAAAGACGTCATGCCTGACATCAATGCCGTTTTGGCGCAAATGAAAGCTTTTTCCGATCAGATCCATGGAGGCACATGGCTGGGCTATACAGGAAAGCCAATTAAATCTTTGGTAAATATCGGCATCGGCGGGTCCGATTTGGGGCCCGTGATGGTGACAGAAGCGCTGAAACCATTCCAAAATCCCGAGCTAGAGATTCACTTTGTGTCCAACGTAGACGGAACGCATATCTCCGAAACACTCAAAAAGGTCGATCCGGAGACCACGCTTTTCTTTATCGCTTCCAAAACGTTTACCACTCAAGAGACGATGACAAATGCACATACTGCAAGGTCGTGGTTTTTGGAAAAAGCGAAGGACGAAGCAGCAGTTGCCAAGCACTTTGTCGCCCTATCAACCAATGCCAAGGCAGTGGCGGCTTTTGGAATCGATCCAGCCAATATGTTTGAGTTTTGGGACTGGGTAGGAGGAAGGTATTCCCTTTGGTCGGCCATAGGATTGCCGATTGCCTGTGTGATTGGATTTGGGAATTTTGAGAAATTGCTCGCAGGGGCCCATTCTATGGATGAACACTTCCGTCATACCGCTTTTGAGCGGAATATTCCTATGGTCTTAGCTATGATTGGGATTTGGAATACCAATTTTCTTGGAGCTACTTCAGAGGCGATTTTGCCTTACGATCAATACATGCATCGCTTTGCGGCCTATTTTCAGCAGGGAAATATGGAAAGCAATGGCAAATATGTCACACGTAGTGGCCAAAAGGTAACGTACTCCACAGGGCCGATCATCTGGGGCGAACCCGGCACCAATGGACAGCACGCGTTTTATCAATTGATTCACCAGGGGACGCACCTGATTCCCTGTGATTTTATTGCTCCCGCTATTTCCCATAACCCTATCGGTGACCATCATCAAAAGCTCCTGTCCAATTTCTTTGCGCAGACCGAAGCTCTGATGAAAGGAAAATCACTGGAAGAAGTGACTGCTGAGATGAAAAAAGCTGGAAAATCGGATGAAGAAATCGAGAAGATTGCCCCTCACCGCGTCTTTGAAGGCAACCGACCTACCAATTCTATTTTGGTGAAGGAAATCAACCCCTATACCCTAGGTCAGCTGATCGCGATGTATGAGCATAAGATCTTTGTACAGGGTGCTGTCTGGAATATTTTCAGCTTTGACCAGTGGGGAGTGGAACTAGGAAAAGTCCTCGCAAACGGCATCCTACCGGAACTTCAGGGAGACGAGGAAGTGACTTCCCATGACAGCTCGACCAATGGTCTAATCAATGCCTACAAGCAGATGAGAAAGGCTTAAGGCGTAAAAATTCCAGCCAAATCCACCTTAAATACTTTCGGGGGAACAGTCAGTCCGCTAAAACTGATTCGTTCCCCCGAAACCGTTAATTCCATTTTTGAATCAATGACAATGCCTTCAGTTTGCCCAAGGCCTGCAGGACTTCCCAGAAAAAATTGATTGCCAACCCCAGAAAAAACGGATGCGGAAACTGAGGAAAAAGTCCAGATAAAGGATCTCGAATTTACCCCTCGGTCTTCATAGCCAAGCAAGACCACATTTTTCCCATCAGGACTGATATCCGCACCTGTGATCAATCCTTTCGAATCAAAACTTTGCTCCAAGACAGCGACTTGTGTACCTGCAGTGGTGGAAAGGCTGTATCGTTTGGTTTGCTGATCTCCCCGATTTTTGGAGAAAAGGTGGAGTTTGTTTTCCCAAAAAATCATCGCTTCGCAGTCAAAATTATGGTTGGGATTTGCTCCGGAAAAATCGCTTTGGTCTGAGTAGCTAAACCGAATCTCTTCTGCAGTGACTTCATTTTGTGTCAAAAGTGCAGGTATCGGGATTTTAAGAATTTTCAGGTCAGTCCTATTCCCCAGATTATTTCCAAAATCTCCAATAAACAAATGCGTCGAACTTGCGGCTAGGTCTTCCCAATCCACATTGGGAAGACCGCTGACTTTTATGGTTCGGATCAACTCTCCGCTCGCTGGATTGATTTCCTGGATTTCTGCTGAATTTCCTCCATCATTGATTGAAAACAGCCTTCCTTGGATCAGTTGAAGACCCGAGGTCTCGTCCATGTTTGATCCCAAATCATGGATCGAATAGGGGAAAAGAACCTCCGGATAGCCATTTCCGCTAAGATTAAATCGCCTTACGGAAAGGGCGAAATCCACAAATTGAAAGGAATCTGGTGAGCTGACCGATGCATCCAGAAATTGAAAATGCTGGTGAATAAAACTTTTTGCTGATTCCACCAATCGAAAGGAATTTCCATTTTCCAGAGAAATAATGGATTTTAAGGTGGTGCCGTTTTTAGCGTAAGCGAAATAAAAATCAGAGGTGGAAAAGTAGGTTCCTAGCTGGGGTTCTATGATTTCTGGAGCCTTGGAAAGCACTGACTTCGAAATAGTGAGTAAACCGAAATCGGAACTCGCTTGGATCGAAATCACCTCTGCTGCTTCGTCTACGATTATTTGACCTGAAGCGGTGATGGGTAGCGTTTCCGATACGTCCTGAGCCGTAGAAATGCCACTGTATTCATAGGTTCCAAAAGGTAGTTCAATGGTGTTGGATTGACTTAGCTCATTGGGGTTGAGCGTGAGGTTGAAGCTTTCCCCTCCGGATTTGGTAAAGGTTAGCTGTAGTTGATCGGTAAATACGTGTTCCCACTGAAAAGTAGCATTCGACCTGCCGTTTGGTTTGGTGGCGTCTTGAAGCTCTATTCCTGTGATCGTGACCCTTCCGACATTTCCCGCTGGTTGTTCTTTTTCCCCACAGGAAAAAATCAAAAATAAACCGAGCAAAAAAATGGATCCTTTGGAGTTCATCTGACTTGAATAATTAACAAAAAACGCCAGCAATTGCTTGAAATCCAAGGATGGAATCAACTAATGGAAAATTCAGTATTTAAATAATAGTCTAGGAAAAACTCAACCAGGAAAGATAACCAGATCAGAAAACAAATTCATGCCACACCCTGTTTCCCCCTAAAATGCTGATATCATGAAAGAATTACTGGAGGAAATCAAAATAAATGGAAATGAAAAGCATCAAGCTCCTTCTGAACTTGAGCAGGAAGAAAGACTGCTGATCAAAGACGCAATTTTTGTACGACACGAAGGCAGTCTAGTCAAAGTAAAATATGATGATATTCTCTGGCTCAAAGGCGATGGGAATTATACCACACTTGTGGCTAGAAATTCAGTTTTTTCGGTGAGAAATATCCTGAAAGACTTTGAAATGGCGCTTCCTTCTGAAAAATTCATACGAATCCACAAGAGCTATATCGTCCAAGTGTCTGAAATCAACGCCATAAATACACGTGAGATCAAAGTGGCTACAGATCTGGTTCCAGTAGGAAGGACCTATTACCATGACCTGGTCAACGGCATCCAAAAACTAGGCAATCACCCGGATTAAATCCAAAGCAAACTGCTGTCCCCGTAACTCAAGAATCGATAGTCATTTTCTAACGCTTCCTGATAAATTTCCCTCCACTTCTCTCCCAAAATCGTCGCAATCAGCAAAATCAAAGTCGATCCAGGCTGATGGAAATTGGTAATCAAGCCTTGGATCATCCGGTATCTATACCCGGGAAAGATGAAAATTTCGGTACTTCCCAGAATAGTATCCACTCGATCTCTATCCATCAAATCCAAGATAGCTTGGAGTGAATCAGACTTTGAAGGTACATTTTTTCGGTTTTCGTAGGCAAAAAGTTTTTCGATCCGGAATTCTTCTCCTTTACCTTCTAATAGCTTAACCCCATACCAAAAGAGACTTTCCAGCGTCCTGACCGAGGTGGTGCCCACAGCCACGGTATTCCCTTTTTGTGCCAAAAGCTTTTCGATCGTTTCTCTTGTGATTTGAATCTGCTCGCTGTGCATTGGATGCTCGAGGATATTCTCGGCTTTAATCGGCTGAAAAGTTCCCGCACTGACATGCAGTGTCACTTGTGCTTCCTGGATTCCCTTTTTCCGAAGCTTTTCGAAAATTTCATCTGTAAAGTGTAGTCCGGCAGTCGGTGCTGCCACTGCACCCTCTTTTTTGGAATAGACAGTCTGATAGCGGGATTTGTCTGATTCAGTCGGTTTTCGGTTGAGATAGGGAGGAAGCGGGACTTCTCCACTTGCCTCCACTAGATCGACAAAAGCAACTTCCGAATCATTCCAAGAAAACCTCACCGCCTTATTTTCCCGATCGACAAGTTCTGCGGATAAGAGGATTTCTTTCCCGTTTACCCAGATTTGACCTTTGAGGAGTTCACCATCTTTCCATTTTTTGGCGTTGCCAATCATGGTTTCCCAAGTGACAGGGTGCTTTGCCAGCATGATCTCTGGGATTACAGTCGTGGGAGCAATTGGCTGCAATAGGAAAATCTCGATCCTCGCGCCAGTTTCCCGCTGGAAAATCAATCGTGCCGGAATTACCTTGGTGTCATTGTAGACCAAAAGTGTATCTGCAGCGAGTACCTCGGGAAGATTGTAGAAGTGTAGATGTTCTACCCGATCGTTTCTTACGTGCAAAAGCTTAGAAGAATCCCGCTTTTCTAAGGGAAATTTGGCGATGCGCTCTTCGGGGAGTGTATATTCGTAATCTTTCAGGTCGATCTTCGGAATCTCCATTTCTAATTAATTTTCGGCTGCAAATATAGGTTTCAGTCAGCCATTTCCCTTTGTTTTTGGTTAGTAATCCATGGTAAACACAGTTCAACTTCAGTTTTCATACCGTAAGCGTACACTCATTTTCAGATTTGATGCCGGTACTTCCCGGGGAGTCCTGAAGACCAGAGATGTCTATTGGATCAAAGCTCTGGACCCAAAAAATCCCAACATCATGGGCTGGGGAGAAGCAGCCCCACTCGTCCAGCTTAGCCCGGATTACCGAGAAGATTTTGAAGTGATTTTGGGGAATTTGCTGGAAAAGTTATCGCTGGAATCTTGGGACCTTGATCCAAAGTCAGTGCTTTTGAAATTGAAAGAAATACTTCCATTTGAGCTGCCTTCGATTCGATTTGGGTTGGAGACAGCCATTTTGGACTGGATAAATGGAGGTAAAAAACGAATTTTAGCCAATGGCTTCTTTGATAAGCAAAAGCCGATTCCCATCAATGGATTGATTTGGATGGGGGATCGGGATTTTATGCTGGAGCAGATCGATCAGAAGTTGAAGGACGGATTCAGTTGTATCAAAATGAAGATTGGAGCGATTGATTTTGAGCAAGAAACAGCGCTTCTAGGCTATATCCGCGCTAAGTTTTCTCCTGAGCAAATCATTCTGCGTGTCGATGCAAACGGAGCTTTTTCTCCAACCGAAGCACTGGCAAAACTTGAAAAATTGGCTGAATTTGATATTCAAAGTATCGAACAGCCCATTCCTGCAGGTAATTGGGCAGCAATGCGGACGCTATGCCAAGTCACTCCTTTGGATATCGCGCTGGACGAAGAATTGATCGCTGTGCGAAATAAAGAGGAGCTGCTCGATGAGATTCGGCCACAGCATATCATATTGAAACCAACTTTAGTTGGAGGAATCTTCGAAACCCAAGAGTGGATCAAGCTGGCCGAAGAACGGGGAATCGGTTGGTGGATGACCTCCGCCTTGGAAAGCAATATCGGCCTCAATGCGATTTCCCAATTGGCCTCTACGTTTGACTCCAACATTCCTCAAGGTCTAGGCACCGGAAAATTATACCACAATAATCTCGAATCGCCGCTGAAAATCCAGTCAGGATTCATTCGGTACCATCCTGAAATTGGCTGGCAAAATCCCTCCTAATCCTCCAGTCTGAAAAGATACACAGGCTTGTTTACTTCTGCTTTCCAAGGCGTTGGAGTCAGTTTTCCAGTAAATTGATCCCGCTCGAAAACCACAATGTCATTGCTGGCTTGGTGTGCAGCAAAAAGATATTTTCCATCGGAGCTGAGATTGAAGTTTCTAGGCATGAGTCCTCCAGATGGAATATTTTGTACCAAAACGTACTCTCCTGAAGGCCTTCTTCCAAATACGGAGATGGTATTGGCATCACCCCGATTGGACACATAGACCTGCTTGCCATCCGGAGAAAGTCGGATCTCAGCAGCACCCACATTTCCGGTGAATCCCTCCTCGAGCAAGGAGATTTCTTGTTTGAGCTCCAATTCGCCATTTTGGTAGGAAAATACATCCATAGCAGCAGCCATTTCCTGCACTACCAATACCTCTGAGCCATCTGCTGAAAAAGTCAAATGCCTAGGGCCATCTCCTGGCGTCACAGGAAATTCTCCTGAAAGTGAAAGAGGTTCGGTGCGCGTTGCATCAAAATCATACACGTAGAGCTTGTCTGTGCCTAAGTCTGCGACCAAAACCCGCTTGCCCTCAGGATCAAACGTGGTGCTGTGGACATGTGGCGCTTCTTGTCGGTCTCGATTGACACTTTTGCCGGTATGCTGGATGGTTTGAACATGGGTCAGGCTGCCTTCCGGGGAGACTTTAAATACACTGAGACTACCTCCGGTATAATTTCCCAAAATGACAAAATCCTCATTTGGAGAGATCGAAATATGGCAAGGATGATCTCCTCCTGACTCTTTTTGGTCGATCAGGCGGAGGGAATTGTCCATAGTGTCTCTTGCAAAGCTGAGAATCTGTCCACCTGGAGTGCCAGATTCTTCCTCCAGTGCAAAAACCCGTTTTCCATCCTTGCTTGCGATGACAAAAGAAGGATTGGCTATGCCTCCTGCAATTGTCTCTACCGTCAGGATATTTTCTTCTGGTGAAAAATAGAGGTGATTGATACCCTGAATGGGAGAGTCAGTATAGGTGCCGACCAGAAATTCATAGCTGGTAGGGGTAGGAGGGGTATTAGCCAATTGGTTTTCTTGTTTTGGGGAATTGCAGGCAGCAAGTATCAGTGCCAAGGTCAGGACGGGAATGGATTTCATGAGATGAAAGTAGAAAAAAAAATTGTGTTAATATTTTTCTTGTTTTGCTAAAAAGAAGAAATAAATCGATCAAAAAGAAAAAAAATAATTCAAAAACTTATTGAATTTCTAAATATCCTTCAGAAAAATAGAAAATTCATTAATTTGCCATAACTACCAAATCTGACCCTGGATGTTTCAAATTTATGATACCCAAGTCGCCAAGCGATTTACGATTTACAACAGCCTTTTTTTAGATCTGCCATTTGATGACATCTATGTCACCGGAACCTTGCTGCCTTTTTTGGGAAAGGCCTGTGAAAAAGGTTTTGCCGAAGGAAAAACTCCCCGGGAGATAATTGATGGTTTTTTTGAAGAGATGATGCCTGGTGAAAAAGGAAAGGCGCAAACCGATTTTCTTTTCCAAATGATCCAATATGTGGAGCGTCAGGTCGTTTTGTTTGACTCTATAGAGGATGCAGCCTACGAAAAGATCAATGATATCGGAGGCAAAGGGTCCATCAAAGCGCTAATCAGTCGTGTAGAAACGGATCGAAAAAAAGACCAACTGGTAGAAAAGCTGAAAAATTTTTCGGTAAGACTGACCCTTACCGCCCACCCGACACAATTTTATCCAGGAAATGTACTCGGAATAATTACTGATCTGGAGAACGCCATTCGGACCGACGATCTGGAAAGTATCAATCTTCTCCTTCAACAACTGGGAAAAACAGGTTTTATCAATCGGGAAAAACCCACTCCTTTTGATGAGGCAATCAGTCTCATTTGGTATCTGGAGAATGTATTTTACCACAGCATTCCGGATATCATTATTCGCCTACTCAAAGGACTCAATCAGCCGCTTCACACTTGGGAAAATCCATCCATATTAAAGGTGGGATTTTGGCCGGGAGGAGATCGGGATGGAAACCCGTTTGTAACCCATGAGACCACGCTTCAAGTTGCGGATCGATTGAAAAAATGGCTCATGCGCTGCTATTATCGTGATCTGAGGAAACTCCGGAAGCGACTGACCTTCAAGCATGTGGAGGAGCATATTGTCAAAGCGGAGCGGGGTATTTATTACACTCTCTTCGAAAACAAAGAAATCTACTCTTCCAAAGAGGATCTGTTGGCTATACTTTTTGAAGCAAGAGAGGCATTGATCACATATCATGACGGTTTGTTTTTGGATCTTTTGGACCGCTTTATTCTCAAAGTGCGGATTTTCGGATTTCACTTCGCTTACATGGATTTGAGGCAGGACAGCCGCAAGCATGATGGACTCTGGGAAGAAGTTCTAAGTATCCAAGGGCGAGAATTTACAGGGACGGAAGACGAGCTCATTGAGAAGGTCATGACTACCCAATCCCTGCCAAGTGTGGATCAATTCCAGGAGCCCTTTCATAAAGAAATGCTACTCTCCACAGCTACTGTGAAGTCTGTGCAGAAATCTAATGGCGAAGATGGACTTCACCGATATATCATTTCCAACTGTCAGTCAGTGCTTCATGTCCTTGAAGTCTATCAGATGGCAAAATTGACTTTAGGTGTTCAAACGGGGAATTTACCTCTTGATATTGTTCCTCTTTTTGAAACGATAGATGATTTGGAGATGGCACCCCAAATCATGACCAAACTCTACCAGATGCCAGAATATCAGGCCCACCTCAAAAGTCGTGGTAATAAACAAAATATCATGCTTGGTTTCTCAGACGGAACCAAGGACGGAGGGTATCTGAAAGCAAACTGGTCAATCCTCATCGCAAAAGAAGAGCTGACCCGTGTTTCGAGAGAAAACAACATCGAAGTGGTCTTCTTCGATGGCAGGGGAGGACCAGTAGCAAGAGGAGGAGGAAACCTACATAATTTCTATGCTTCTCTAGGTGAAAAAGTGGAGAATTCAGAGATCCAGGTGACTATTCAGGGTCAGACGATCTCCTCAAACTATGGGAAGCAAGCGTCCTGTATCTATAATTTCGAGCAATTATTGAGTGCGGGAGTAGAAAATCACCTGTATCCTGATTTTGAAAAGAGCCTGGACCAACGGCAACGTGCACTCATCGAGCGGCTGGCAAACATAGGCTATGAAAAATATAAGGATCTTAAAAACCATCCCAAATTTGTCCCTTATCTCGAACATGTCGCCCCACTGAAATTCTTTGGAATGACCAATATCGGTTCTCGACCGCTAAAACGAGGAAAGGGCTCTGGACTTAAGTTTGAAGACCTGAGAGCGATACCTTTTGTCGGTTCTTGGGCACAGATGAAACAGAATATTCCGGGCTTTTACGGAGTAGGATCGGCAATTACAGCCATGGAGCAAGAGATAGGAATGGAAGAATTACAGAAACTTTACCAAGACAGTCTATTCTTCCGGACGCTTTTGAGCAATTCGATGCAGTCCCTTAAAAAATGCTTCTATCCAGCCACAGCCTACTTAAAAGACAATCCTGAATACAGCGAATTCTGGCAGATGCTCTTCCGCGAATTTGAATGCTCGGTGGAGAAACTGAAGAAAATAGCCGGAATGGATGAGCTATTGGATGATAATCCAGTGACTAAAAGTTCTATTGAAATCCGTGAACGAATCGTTTTGCCATTGATCACTATTCAGCAATATGCCATTCAGACTATTCTAGAAAATGGATCTTCTACGGAGATTCTCGACCGATTAATTCTGCGCACCATGTTCGGCATTATCAATGCCACCAGAAATGCTGCTTAACCTTTGAACATAAAAAAGCCCTTGAATGATGAAATTCAAGGGCTTTTTGCTTTTGAGAAGAATTATTTCTTTACCGGTTTCGCGATGATCCCGTCTTTGATCATCTGATCGACCACTACACCTGCAAAAGTGTGTGAAAAAGCTTCCAAATTGGCTGGATTGGTAGTTTCGGACTGAGAGGACCACACTAGTGCTTCAGTTTTTGAATCATACAGATTGACCTCGATGTAATAGTTCTTGTCTGTTGTATAATATCCAGGATCATAGGTCATCGCTCCATAGTAGCCATAGTATCCTGTGTATCTGCCATAATATCCTCCATATAACATCGGAGAGTAGGTGGTAGTGCCTTGCACATAGCGGGTTTCAGAAGTCTGATCCAATAGCGCCACAGTCAGGATACCATCAAATCCTCTTTCACGGATTGCATCAAGTGCCTTTGCCATTCCTGCTTCATCTTTTGCCGAACCGATAGGAATCAAGGTCAAACTGCTCTCTGCATCTAATCCATCCTCATTCAATGTAGCAGTGAGTTCTTCTTCGAATGCCTGTCGATTGACAATATTGCTCGTAAGTCCACTTACGAGGATTTTTTTGAATCCGCCGGCTGGTTTTTCAGGACTTGACCAAGACCCGATGATTTTTGTACTTGGTGAGCAGGAGGCCATCAAAGCTAAAGCGCCGATACAGGCCATAATTGAAATTTTTTTCATAAAGAGTAGAAATTTGATTGTGGAATTTTAATAAAGCTTGGATAGTAACAATTTAACAAAATATCCCAGCTAGGTTAAGTAAATGTAAGTAGGGTTATGAGTTTTTAGATTTCACCAATGAATGGCAACTCTTGTTGAATTGCATTCCTGATGGTATTGGAAATGTAGAATTCAATCTGAATAAATTTTGCAGCATCCATAGCAGAAGTCGCTTTTTTGAACTTCTTATAGTAAGCTGAATAAAGCTTATTCTGTCTTGCGTCATTTTTCAAAGAACGGGTGGCTAACACATCTGCTTCTTCATTTCCGATACGGGTGAATTCTTCAATGTATTCATTGATGATGAGCATGCGCTCTTTTGAGATTTCTTTTCGTTCTATTTCATAAGCTTCATAGATCGTCCAAAAGGCTGCTGATTTTTCCGGAGTTAGATCCATGTAGTCTTCCACCAGCGCTTTTTTGTCTTTGCCAAAAGCTTCTTGAACTAAAGCGATTTCCTCATCTACAGTCTGGGCAAATGAATTTCCAAAGCCTACTGCTACCAAAATAAATGCTGAGAGTAATAATTTTTTCATGATACTTTAAAATTAATGTTTGGATAAAGAACTGGGTTTAAAATTTATTCCTGTAAAACTGCGTTTTTGTTTAGAATTAATACATAATTAAAGGCATCTACACTATTAAAATTTCCTAGTCTATCTCGTTTAGAAGCTTTCGTTTACATTCAGGTAAAAGCCAGAATTCCCTTTTTGACCAAATCCATAATCTGCCGAAATCGTGGTCCTGTTCTGTTTATTGATCATGACTCGAAGGCCGACTCCATAGCCAGGATTGATTTTGTTGAACAAGGACTCATTGGTTGTTTTGCTGCTAAAGCTTGCTGCATTGACAAAGACAGTTCCTCCGAAGGTTTCCTTGTTTTGTTGAAGCGGAAATCTCCATTCAGCTTCGGTATAGACCATACTTTCCCCTCGGAATCTTCCTTGGGCATAACCTCTTCCGGTCCTGCCAAACATATCCCATGTAAGAGATGGAAGACTCATGTAGGGCACATTTCCAGAAACTACAAAGTTGCCAAAACCCCAAAGTGCAATCAGGTTTCTTTTGCGCTTTTCACTCAAATTGATGTAGTGTCGATAGTCCAGCATCAACAGGGATGAACTCTGATCGGAACCTAAAAATGAAGGGTTGATTTTGTACTGAACCCAGGCAAAATTCTTTTCATAAGGCGATACAGCAACGTCCCGATTTTCCATTACCCAGTTTAAAGAAAATCCCGAAAGTGTATAGCTGTCCAGATCGAATCCTTTGATGCTGTTATACGCATCATGAGAAAATATCGGATTGAAGTCTGGGATTGATTCGGCATAATTTTCAATCTTGGAATGGATATCCAAATGGTACCCAAGGCCTAAGTAAAACTTGGTATCACCGATTCGTTTCAAGGCCGCCTCATAAAACCTGAGCAACCTAAAGTCCATCTGTTGTTCTCCCCATAAGCTTCCCCCCAGTGATGGAGTAATTCCCAGTTCATTAGGCGTGCTGCTTCCCAAGCCATAGGTAGGCTGCGAAGTGATAAAATACCGCCAGTCTCCGATGAGAATCAACTTATTCTCATTGAGATAAATATTACTTCTGGAGCTGAAGATCCATTGTTTTTTAGTGGTGTACAGGAAGTTTCCTACCAAGTTGGACATCTTAGTAGTACTAGGATCACCCATATACCAAGTGGCCGAAGGAGCAAGGCCAAAAAGCCATCCGTTGGCAGGATTGGAGCCGATCGCTGGGAGTGGGACGACTTTGAACTGGTTGAATTTGTTTGGTTTAAAAGAAACGGAATCCGTCTGTGCTGAAACCTGAAATGTGATTACCAATACTAGGCCGACAAGGAGCTTTGATTTCATAGACTGGGTAACTAGCAGTGGAAAATTTGGGATTGATTAACCAATCTAGGATTTAGTAGCGAAAGCTTTGGTGAAAATTGAAAAAGTCCTCGAATTAGACTGTCAAAAAAGAAGAAGTAGCAGTCTACTTCTTCTTTTTTAGCATTTCCCGCATTGGATTATTGAGGGAATTTGAACACCAAACCTCCGTCAAATCCAAATTGAAATAAGGTCGAATAGGTAGAAACTCCAGCGCCTACTCCTCCAGTGCCAAAATACAATCCACCCCCAGCGCCTTGCACAGCGGACATCAAGGAAGCTTGGATTCTGATCCCAACCCGCTCCGAAAACCAGAAGTTGGATCCACCACGAACCGACCAAGCAAATTTGGTTGCGTTTTGACTTCTTCTAGTATCAGGATTGGTTGCTTTAAAAATT
Organism: Algoriphagus litoralis; assembly: GCF_003259255.1. Lineage (GTDB taxonomy): Bacteria > Bacteroidota > Bacteroidia > Cytophagales > Cyclobacteriaceae > Algoriphagus > Algoriphagus litoralis. The sequence continues at coordinate 166,503 of NZ_QGOL01000007.1, read as the reverse complement.
CCCATTCCGATTCCAAGCCCAACAAATGGCTCTGCTACATCGCTGACTGGGAAATAATTGGTGCCGTTAAGCATAATCCAGTTTTCTGAGAGGTCAAAAACGGAGTTTTGCACAATTCCACCACCCAAACCTCCGTCCAGATAGGTGATAGGAGCGGTAGTCTGCTCATTTAGGTACTGAAGTTCAAACGCCTTTGTGGAGCTGGGAAGTTGGTATTCTATTCCTGCTCCCCATCTGAATCCTCCAAGGATTTTTCCTTCGAAGTAGGAGTTTGATGAGTAATAATTGTCCACTTTGTCGTCAAAGACATAGCCCGCATAGGTATTTAATCGAAGTTCTTGGGAATAACCTGTCACTGCGCAAATGACCAAAACAAAAACAAGTGCAATTTTTTTCATGGAATTTGGTTTTGAGAATTGGAAGACTGAGATAGCAATTAGGAAAATGAAATTGACGCAAATTCAACATAAAAATCAGTTGTTCGGCATTCTTTGATGAAATTTTTATCCGTTTTTAAGTAATCTAACTCCAAAATGTTCTGAACTTTGAGTGATTACGAACTTATGCAAGCCTTTTTATGATTTTTGGAAAATCAATAAAGGAGATAATATGACTGTATCAGCGGGGAAAAAATTATTGAATGTGGCCATGCGCTGCTTGAGTGGGGTGGATTTTTCAGGACTTTTTTTTGGAAATTTTTTCTATGTTAAAAATAGAACTGGATAGTTTTCAGGGGTTAATTTTTTAACACAAACTGAGCTAATATTCTTTGATTTCTTGCAAAAAACCAAAGGCGATAAACTCATCTTTCATCCGGCCAATCCACCTGAAATTGATTTATAGTCTTTGCAAAAGCTAATTCTGCAAATTAAAAAGCTGACAAGCTATCCGAGATTTTCTTGGTTTAAAATTTGAGAGAGGCACCGCCCATGGAGCCAGTGCTTCTCTTGTTAACCCGATCTATCTAAAATTTATCTTCAACAGCCTTCCCTGTGGCTGTGCATATGTTTTTTTGCTGACTTGTTCTTTTAGAAATTAAATCTTGCAGTCATTAACAGGATTCTGGTTTCCCGCTTGGCATAGAAATCCTGAGAAAACCGATTGGTAAGCGCATTTCCAGCAAATCGTCGTGTATCAAACACATCTCGAAGGCTGAGGGATAGATTTCCCCGATCTTCAAAAAAAGATCGCTGCAGACTCGCATCTACATAGTATTGAGCCAAGTCTCTTCCCTGTGCTTCTACTTCTGGAGAATCGTAGTTTGCTGCCAATTGGAAATTGAGTCCATAGGGAAGTCGGAAGTCCTGGATCAGCTTGACATTCCAAGAAAATCCCGAGTTGGTGAATTCCTCGCTGATGTTGGATCCATCTACATCTATTCGGAATAGTGTTACCCCACCATTCAGTGAATACCAATCATTGACTTCACTGATTCCCACAAATTCTATCCCGTAAGAACTAGCTGAAAGCAGGTTTTCGGGCTGGGAATAAGAAATTCCGTCTTCGACGAAGGTGATGAAGTCCAATTGTCCGTTTACTTTTCTGTAAAAGAGATTTGTGGTGAAACTCGATTTTTCAAAATTGGCCAAATGCCCAAATTCAAAGGAATTGATCATTTCAGGCTGAAGATTGGGATTGCCTCTTCTGATATTTAATGAATCGGTGATGTCTGGAAATGGATTCAATCTCCAGGCGGTCGGACGGTCGATTCTTCGGCTGTAGGTGAATTTTAATGCGTGCTTGTCATTCAGATTATACATGGTCTGCAAGCTTGGGAATAGGTTGAAATAGTCCTGCTTGTTCTCTTCGCCTGTATTTTCCAAATAAGTATCTACCAGTGTGTATTCCCCTCTAAGTCCCAATGCATATTCCACTTTTCCACGGGTAGACGAGTACACGGCATACCCAGCATGGATTTGATCCTGATACAAGAAACGATTGCTTACCGCGGGATCTTCCACAAAATCCTGAGTGCTTTCGTCCCGTCTCAAATATTGGTAGTCGTTGTCAAACTTTCGGATGTTGGACTTCAACCCTGTTTCAAACTTTCCGTTTTCCAGTGGTTTGATGTAGTCAAATTGAAATACTGAGATATTTCGCACTTCATCCGTAAAAGCTCGTTCTTGACCGGTCAGATTTTCATTGCTGGGATTTAGGGTGTTGCCAAAAATCCCGATCCGCTGTGTTTTGAATTGATTTCGATAGGAATGACTGGCTGTGAATCGCAGTAAATGCCCTTTGTCTTTGAAGTTGTGCTCGAAAATCAGCGCGTTGTCCAGTCCCTCGTCGATTTCATCCTCCGTATTTCTTCTCACGTAATCGAATGATTCATTTTCACCGGCTTGGTTCATTCGGTCCAATTCCGCGTAGAGTGTATTGGTCTGAAAATCCTGACCATATTGATAGACACCTTCATAGCTGAGCACATTGTTTCCAAAGTAATAATCTGCTCCATAGTTCAGATTATGGCCTTGGTTGCGGTTTACATTATCCGTGTTCTGAGTCAAAGTCTCCTGATCTTCAAAAATCACCCGGGTAGATCTTCGGGTTCCTACATCCTTCCAGTCTCTGTAGTTGTATCCAGCAAAGACGTTGAAATTGGTGTTTCGGTGATTTATTCTGCCTCCCAGATTGGTTCTGTTTCTAGTACCATAAGTGGCTTCCAGTCCGCCATGGGTACCGAGATCCTGGCCTTTTTTGAGAATGATGTCGATCACTCCACCTTCTGCCTCGGCGTCAAACCTTGCATTGGGATTGTTGATCACACGGACCTCTTCCACGGCGCTAGCTGGGAGTTGATCGAGATTTTGAGTCAGCGAGGAGTTTCGTCCATTGATCAGGATATTTGTGCCGGTACTTCCTCGAAGGGAGATGGTGCCATCATCAGCCACAGCAATAGAGGGAGTATTGCGCAGAATGTCGAGCAGGGTACCACCTGCGTTGGCAATATTGTTTTCAGGTGTGATCGTGATCCCTTCTAGGCTTGACCGGACAGGCATTTTTGAAGTTTCTACTACGACCTCCTCAAGATTTTTGCCTTCACTTTTCATTAGGATATCTCCTAAGTCTAGGTCACTGTTTAGCTTTAGGCCAGTGATCACCTGATCTTCAAAACCGAGGAAAAATGCTTTGAAGGTATAGGTGCCAGGCTTAGCCTCGAGGGTGAAATTTCCGTTTTCGTCAGAGTCCGAGTAGGCTTCAGGATTTGTCTCTTCGCCTTCGGCAAAAAGCGCAACCTGAACATATCCCAAGACCTCTTTCCGTTGGGCATCTTTAAGGGTTCCAGATACTTTAAAGGTTTGGGCCCAAACCAAACTAGGTAAGGCGAAAAAGAATAAAATCAACAGAAAAGATTTACTAAGATTCATCGGGCAGAATGTTGGTTTTGATACAAGTGTACAGTTACATTTTGTACCAATTTTGAAGTTGGCTACCTAAATAGAATCCGAATGACGTGCATATTGTTTTCGAAATTGTAAAAGAGTCTGAATCCATAATTTTTGCAGATCTGCTGCACGATCGCCAGTCCAAGACCCACTGAATCAGGATGGTCGCTACTTTTTTTGAATCGCTGCAGGTATTCCTCTGGATCCATGGTCGGAGCACTGCCAGTATTTTCAATTTTTAGAAATTGAGAATTCAGCTCAAGGTTGATTTTGCCCTTGTCCATATTGTGTTTGATGGAATTCCCGATCAGATTATTCAGCAGTACCTCTGCGACATAAGGGTGGATGTCCAGCCAAACCATCGGATCGATCTTAGTCGTTATTTGGATGGACCGGATGGCCATCAATTCTTCCAGATCCGCCAGAATTTTTTCGGTAATGGCGCTGAGATTTATTGTCTCCGGCGCTTCAAATTCTTCGTTTTCTAGTTTGGCAAGGATCCCCAATGAACGAACGATTCGGTTGATTCGCTCATTGTTTTGGTAAGCCGAACTGATCAATTCGGCCTGTTGCGCGGTGATTTCTTCATTCATCAAGTGCTCCAATTTGCCACGAATAATGGCAGAAGGAGTCTGGATTTCATGGGAAAGGTTTTCAGAAAACTCTTTGATTTGCCGGTAGTCTTTGAGTAGTTTTTTAGTCATTCGTTCCAGAAAATCATTCAACTTTTCAAATTCCACTATTCCATTTTTTTGAAACTCCAGAGGTTCATTCTTCTGAAAGCTAAATGACTGCACCGCATCTAAGCTTTCATGGAATGGACGGAAGATTTTTTTTGAAATAATCCTAAAAAAGAATCCGATGAAAACCAGTTGAATCGTAAACACCGCCAGCATGGTGATCACTACGGTTTCGGTAATGTCCTCGGCTTCTACGACCAAGTTGTAATAGGAAATCCGGTAATGTCTTCCATTTATTTTATAGGATTTGCTAGCCTTCAGCTGGACTTCATTTTGATTCATCGGATCATGATAGGCCAAGGTATCTCTGAGGTTCAGTTCCTCGATTGGCAGCTGATAGGGGATTTCGACGATTTCAAGCTTGTCGTACTGTAGTCTATCGGCAGAGACACCATTTTCGATTCGGTCGGCATAGGCATCGATTTGCCTCGTCAGCTCCATTCCCAGCTCAAAATCAATCTCAGCCTCCAGTTTATTGTAAATGAAAAATCCGCCTACAAGTAATGCTGCAAGTGTTATTCCGAGATACCAAAGGGTGATGATATTGATGAGTTTCATGGGAGGTTGGATTCAGAAATTTTCGCTTTTGGCCGAGGGCTGGGAGCGATTTTGCAGTGATTTTAAGGATATGGGTAAAGTTTAAAGTGCCAATGGGTCAAATTTGTAGCCGATACCATAGACTGTCGTGATGTAGTCTTTTCCTCCTGCTGCGGTCACTTTTTTTCGGAGATTTTTGACATGCTGGTAGACAAAATCAAAATTTGCCAAGTCATCGGTGTAATCTCCCCAAAGGTGCTGGGCTATGGCTTGCTTTCCCAATACCCGGTTTTTGTTGGTGATGAAAAACAGTAAGAGGTCAAACTCTTTTTTAGTCAGGTCCAAAACCTGATCATGTACTTTGGCTAGTAGCTGATGGATTTCTATCGTGATTTCATTGAAAACTACCGCATCAAAGCCTCCCAGTTTGGATCTGCGAAAGATTGCTCTTATTCGGGCAAGCAACTCTGAAAGATGGAATGGTTTGGGAAGGTAATCATCCGCCCCTTGGTCCAGTCCTTTCAGTCTATCATCCAGCGCATCTTTGGCAGAGATGATCAGGACATTTGTAGTGATTTTTTGAGATTTGATGATCTGGAGCAGCTCGAGTCCATTCCCATCTGGCAGCATCAAGTCAAGCAAAATGCAGTCGTATTCGAAGCTGAGGATTTTGTCCTGCGCTTCGTGGAGCGAAGGAGCTGACTCACAGATTATTCCCGCTAGGGAGAGGTAGTTGACCACGTTTTGGGTGAGTTCGGGATTATCTTCCACAAGGAGGATTTTCATGGGCTGTGTCGGTAGTTGGCTAGAGTCGTGTTTAAGATAGTTGGGAATACTTTATCGCACAAAATCTAAAGGGATCCTTTGAAGGAATTCTGAAGTTGGAGGCGGAGTGACCCAATTCGGTGTGAGATCCGGAATTTACAGGATTGTATCTTTCAGAAATTCAGGTATTTTTTGAGGTCAATTTCAATTTATCCAAAACAAACCATGGCCCAAACTTACCCTTACAATCAAACCTACATCTGGCTAATCAGTATAACCGCTGCGCTGGGCGGTTTTTTATTTGGCTACGATTGGGTCGTGATTGGAGGTGCTAAGCCCTTTTATGAGCCGTATTTCGACATTACCTCTGTTGCAGATCAGGGTTGGGGTACAAGTTCAGCATTGGTGGGCTGTATGGTTGGGGCCGCATTGTGTATATTCTTAAGCGATAGGCTTGGACGGAAGCGACTACTGATTTTCTCGGGACTATTATTCTCCATCTCCGCTCTGGGCACAGCCCTGGCAGGTACGTTCTGGTGGTTTAATTTTTACCGGATTTTGGGAGGTATTGCGATGGGAATCGCACTGAATCTCTCCCCACTTTACATATCTGAATTGGCTCCTCCGGAAAAACGAGGACGGCTGGTGACGATCAATCAATTTTTAGTGATGATCGGGGTACTCCTGGCGCAAGTTGCCAATTGGCAAATTTCACTTTTGGATACGGGCTTAGCTGAAAATGCAGATTTTGCAGCAATCGCCACTAGTTGGATTGGTCAAGAGGGTTGGCGCTGGATGTTTGGTGCTGAATTGGTTCCGGCAATGTTGTTTTTTGTGCTGATGTTTTTTGTGCCAGAGAGTACCCGATGGCTGATCAAAAATAATCAGCAGGATAAAGCAATGAAGATTCTGAAGAAAATAGGAGGGGAGGCTTACGCAAAAGATTCATTGGAAGAGACGCGATCCACGCTGGATGATGGCGATCTGGGCGAAGTGAATTTAGGGGATCTGCTGGGCAAAAATGTGCTCAAGTTGCTCGCCATTGGGATTTTTTTGGCTTTCCTCCAGCAGTGGAGTGGAATCAATGTGGTGATCTACTATGCAGCTGATATATTCCAGGCGGCAGGATTTACGCTTAAGCAGATGATGCTCAATATCGTGGTGATCGGTGGAGTGATGGTGGCTTCGATTTTTGTGACCTTTGCTACGGTGGACAAGTTTGGTCGCAAATCTATTTTGCTGGTCTGCCTTGGTGCCATGACCCTGATTTATGCTGGATTGGGCTATTCATTCTATGCTGATTTGGGAGGTAGGTATGTGGTAGTTTTGGTGCTTTTGAATGTGATGTTCTATTCCATTTCTTTAGCTCCCTTGCTTTGGGTGATTCTTTCAGAGATTTTTCCAACACGAATTAGAGGAGCAGCCATTTCAATCGGGGCATTGGCTCATTGGGTAGGGAATTTTACCCTGACCTATAGCTTTCCGGCGATCAAGGAAAATCTGGGCTGGGCCAATAATTTTTGGCTATATGGCATGATTTGCTGCTTAGGGTTTTTGGTGATTTGGAGGATTTTGCCTGAAACTAAAGGGAAAACATTGGAACAACTTGAAAAAGAGTTGGGGGGAATTAGGCAGTAGTTCTCTAACTTAATCCTATCAGAACGATTGATGGTAAATTTCTCAAGGTTTTTAATTTTAGACCCTTTACCTCTGTCCCAATGCTAGCGACTACTGCAGTTCTGATGGCCTGTTTACCTGTGGATTTTATTAGAATCGTAGAGGATTCTTTCCAGGCAAAGTAGCCTTATGTTTTTTAACTATTTCGAGGATGACCAAAAGAATCTTGGCAAAATTGAATCCTAGTGGGATTCATAAAAGGAGTACCTTTTTCTTGATTGGCATCAGTTGTTTATGGATTAGAAACAAGATTAAAAGGGAATTGAATTAATTATTTGCTTAATTCATGCTGAATTTCAAAATTGAGACAGATATTTCAGCTTATGCTTAAAATAGCTTATTAATGGCTGATTAGATTTTATTTTGCAGTTGAAAATTTTTGTTTTTTTCAAAAAAGCAAATTTTAAAATCAGGAATAAGAAATTAAAAAATTGGAGCGTAATCATTTAAGAAAACAGTATCAGGCAATAATTGTGAACACATTTTCAAGAATAATCCTCAAGTCAGCGGGTACTGTTTTGAAAGTAAAGAACCCCCCACCAAACCTATGAAAAAAAAATTCTTAACCCTTTTGTCTTTGTTCTTGTCATTGGCTATTCAGGCACAAGAAATCTACCATGATTCGGTTGCATTGGCGATTTTGGACAAGATGAGCCAAACTATTGGGGAACTGAACTCACTGAGATTCACCACCCAGACCTCTCAGGATGTAGCGTTTTCTAAAGATTACTACATCAAGGAATTCAAAACCGGTGATTATATTTTTCAGGGATCTGATCGTCTCTTGGCAAAGACTACCCAAAATGGCAAGGACCACTTTTACCTGTATGATGGTACTCAAATAGTCTATTATTCCATGGAGGATAATAATTATGCCGCTGCAGATGCGCCAAGTTCCACGTTGGAAATGCTTAATTGGATCGATGAAGATTTTGGAGTCCAGCTGGTCGTGGCTGACTTTTTATATCCTGATTTTACCTCTCATCTTATGGAAAACATGGATTACATCGAGTTTTTGGGTAAAACAGAGGTTAATGGCGAAAAACTACTGCATGTGGGAGGTTCAAATGCCTCCATGACTTTTCAAATATGGGTGACCCAAGATCTACTGATGCGGCCTAGACGAATTCTACTCACTTATTTTGGAGAGCCGTATTCTAGACAATTAGAGGTGGAATTTGATGATTGGGAAATCAATCAAGTTTATCCTCCATCGATATTTGAGTTTATGCCACCACCCAATTCCAAACAAATTATTTGGACCAAAAAGAATTGATACTCATGAAAAAACGTACTTCTAAATTTTCCGCTGCTATTGGTTTGGTTTTCTTACTGGCATTGGTGTCCTCAGAGCAAGGTTTGGCACAGCGGTTTGCCGGACGAGGTGGGGCTGCCAGTAAACCTGCGGCATCAAGACCAGCACCGTCACGACCTTCGGCATCACGACCTGCAACATCACAAGCTCGGCCGGCAGCAAGACCTGCGCAATCCCCTACAGCAAATCGTCAGGCGACAGCTTCAAGGCCATCCACTGCCAACTCCAAAGGAACACTCAATGGAGGATCAAGTCGTGTGACCGATAAATCAAAGCCTGAGAGCAAGGTAGGATCCCTAAACGGGAATAATTCCGGTAATCGAGGAAATACAATCAATTCTGGTGATCGTGGCTCAAACAACAAGGTAAATGTGGACCGAAGCCGAGGAGATGTCAATGTCAATGTAAACAACAATCGGTACACCAATGTCAATGTCAGAAACAATCGGAATGTAGCCTACAGGCCGCCTTATCGACCTTATCCTAGACCGCCGTACGTGTGGGGAGGTTTTGGCTTTTCTTGGTATCGCCCCTATTATTACCATCCATTCACGCCATATTATTGGGGTCCTGTTTGGCATCCATGGGGCTTTTTTGTCACTACGATCGCTGTTACAGCCATAGTTGTATCGGTCAATGAGCAAAATTACCACTATGACGAAGGTGTATTTTATGTTAAAGAAACTGATGGCTATGTAGTAGTAGAAGCACCTCAAGGAGCTAACGTCACTGTAATCCCAAAAGAGTCTGAGGTAGTGGAAGTAAGTCCTACAGTGAACAATTATTACTTTGGAGGAACATTCTACGAGCAAAAAGACGGCACTTATACCGTAGTGCCTCCTCCAGCAGGTGCGGTGGTTTCCAATTTACCTGAGGGAGCAGAGGAGGTTAAAGTCGGAGATCAGACCTTTGTGAAATATGGAGATACCTATTACATGCCTGTAGTAGAAGATGGAAAAAATATGTACGAGATCGTTCAGGTAGAAGAGGAGGATAAATAACCTTCTACCTGCCACTTTCCATTACTTTAATATTTGTTTCACCAATTCTCTCTTGGCAAACACGATAAAAAACCAAGAAATCCATGCGATAAGCGTACCTATCGCTGCCCCAAGGATAATGTCAAACGGATAATGAACACCCAAGTAGATTCGTGTGTAGCTCACTACAAGAGCGTATACATACAACCAGCGAAGGTGTTTCATTTTTCCCTTTAATTTTCGATTTAGGAATACTGCCAGGCCAAAAGTGTTGGCGGCATGGGATGACACAAATCCATAGAGACCTCCGCATCGGCCATAGTTATGCATAATTCCTTCCCATCTAGGGTCATGGCAAGGTCGCAATCGCTCCATGAGAGGCTTGAGAAAGCCTGAAGTGAACTGATCGGCAGCAAGAATGGTCAGTGCCACTCCGCCTAAAACCCACCAAGCATTGGCTCGGTCGACTTTGAATATCCAATAGATCAAAAAGGCATACAATGGAATCCAGGTGATCGTTTCTGTCATTTGAAACACGATCGGATCCAACCAATCTGCATGGAAAGAATTCAACCAAAGGAACAAGTCCTCATCCCATTTTTTCAAAGTCTCTATCATAAAGGATAAGTTAGCCAGTCTATATCTTTCTTCAAGTGGTTGACAGTGAATTCTTCTTGACTACCAGGGGTAGGGGAATGCATATAGGTCCATTCAGCCTGAGGAGGCATACTCATCAGGATGCTTTCTGTTCGTCCATTGGTATCCAGACCAAATTTGGTTCCCGCATCCCATACCAGATTGAATTCCACATATCGACCCCGTCTGAGGTTTTGCCAAGCTTTTTCTTGGCTTCCAAATGGAGTTTTTGAATTTTTTCCCATGTAGTAGGAATAGACCCTTGGGAAAAGCCTGCCGATTTCTAAACTGAAATTCAAGATTTGCTGAAAGTGCTCGTCGTTTTTCCCACTTAGCCGGTCATAGAAAATACCTCCGATTCCACGGGTTTCATTTCGATGCTTAAGGAAAAAGTAATCGTCAGCCCAGGCTTTGAACCTTGGATAATACTCTTGGTCAAATTGATCGCAGACATTCTTGAGTTCTTGGTGAAAATACCTTGCGTCTAGCGGATCTATGTAATGGGGAGTCAGGTCGATCCCACCTCCAAACCAGTGAATTCCATTTTCCATTTCAAAATACCGAATATTCATGTGGATAATCGGCACCATCGGGCTATAAGGATGTAGTACTATAGAGACGCCTGTGGCAAAGAAATCACCTTTTTCCAGTCCTAATTTTTGTAGGATTTTCTGCGGGGTGGGACCATGAACAGCTGAAAAAGCAACTCCTCCCTTTTCAATTACCTTACCGTTTTCGAAAATCCTGGTACGTCCTCCGCCACCGTCTTCGCGGGTCCATTTGTCTTCTCTGAATTGTCCCTGTCCGTCACCTTGCTCCAGTCCTTGACAGATGTAATCCTGCATTTGCTGGTATATTTCAGCTATTTCGGCTTTGGTTTTTCTACTCATGATTCGTTAGAAGGGATATCCTATCCCAAAATTTAGCACTGTCTGTCCTTTGATTCCAAAGGGACGATCGAAACTGATATTATCAAAGACCCATCGCTCCCCAATAGGCTTTGAGGGGTCAATGGCTTTGGTCGCCAAATCCAATCGGACGACCAGAAAGTCAAAATCCATCCGCAAGCCAAATCCTGCTCCGACGGCGATTTCTTTGTAGAACCTGTCCCATCTGAAATCCGCCCCTGGTCTTGCTGCATCGTATCCGATCATCCAGCTATTGCCCGCATCTATGAACAGGGCCATATCAAAATACCCAAACAAGTTTCTTCGGTATTCCAGCATGGTCTCAAGGATCATTTCGGCTGGTTGCTCGTTGGTATAATCATATTCTCCTCCCTCGCCCGTTTGAGGTACATAGCTACCGGGGCCAAGTCGTCGGGCTTGCCAGGCTCTGATGCTCGTGCCGCCTCCGGCAAAGAAATACTTTTCATAAGGAAGAATCCCCGCACTCACTCCATAGGGTCTGGCCCACCCAAAATTAAACCGATAGGCAAAAGTCTGCTTTTCGTTGACCGGATAATATCTCCTAAAATCCACTTGGGCTTTAACCCATTGAAAATTTGCGTATTCGATATCAGGTTCGCTATTATTCTGAACATCGAAGAAGTTGAGCGTAGTACCGCCACTTTCTGCAAAAAGCCTCAAAAGCGAAGCCCGATTGGTGTTGAAGTTCCCGTATTTGTTGAAGTTGATAATCGACTGTCCTGATATACTGCTGATAAACGAAGGAAGAAATGACCAGATCAGGTTGTTTCCTTCCTGTTGCAGGTTTGCCAGAATATCAAAAAATTCATCCTGAATTCTCGGTGTCCGGATGTAGCTGAGGTCAGCTGCATTTAAGGTATAGAAAATCCGATTGTTGGAAGTGACCCAAGAGTATGACAGCAATCCATTTACAGAGTTTCTATTGTATTCAGGTCTGTTGGTATAATTGTAGCCCAGCCGCACTCTTGTGCTTGGATTATATCTGCCATATTTCTGAAGTGATCCGGGTGAAAAGGGAATCAGAAACCGGGGGAAAATTAGTGTTACGCCAGCATTTACCTCGGAACTTTGGTATACGCCTTGTCCAGTGGCGGATGCCACTCCTTCCAGACCTGCCCGAAAGTTAAATTCAAGAATCTCACCCGCCCGGAAGAAATTTCGATTCCGTAGTGCAGTACTAAAGAATGGTCCTGGGAGTTGCTCTGTAATGGTCATACCGACCTGATTGGTGAGCTGATATTTCTGATTGGGTTGAGTGAAAATATTGGCCGTAAGCGAAGTACCCAAGGTATCGAATGTAATGTTTACAAACCGGAACAAATCCAGATTGCTAAGCTGACGCTGCGTCTCTATAGCTGAAGTCCTGTTATAAACCTGCCCGGGTTGAAAGAAGACCCTTGAGGCCAAAACCTTAGCGGAGTATCTATCTTGGAAAAACGAGAAATCAATACTCTTGTACTGCTCCTTTACCCTCCTGTCTGCGAATTCATTGCTTGGTGGATTGATCCGAAAAGTAATCGAATCAATGGTATAGACTTCGTGAATATCGGTGAATGTGGGTTTTTGGATCACCTGCTCCAGCTTGATGGTATGAGTAGCCGTATCCTTGTAGGCGATGTAATTGATATATGATTTTGAAAACATAAAGAAGCCATTGTTTTTCAATAGTTCTTCTAATCTGTTTCGTTCCGCTGTGATTTGGTCTTGGTTGTAATTACCACCGACCTTGATTTTTGAATCTTTAGCTGATGAGTTCAGCAATTTGATGATTTCCGTGTTTTCTGTTTTGGTGTAGAAAGATTCAAGCAAGTACGGGCTTTTCTCTGTGACCAGATAGGACACATAGGCCTTCTTTTTATCGGTCTTTACCTCAAAATCAACCTCAGCGTCAAAAAATCCATGATTGACCAGATAACCTTTGAGATTTTCCTTGGTGGTTTTGGTCAGAGTACTGTCAAAAATCACCAGTGGATTTCCGGTCCTCATTACAGTGTTTCCGTATTCCAGTTTCTTATTTAGACCAACAATTTTGGTCTCCAGTTTTTCTACTCTTTTTTTAGCTTTCTTTTCGTCAGGTAATGAATCGAGTAGGAGCTCAAGTTGAGCTAATTCTCTTTCATCCGATCTTAGTTTTTCTGCGACCTTGACACTGTCATAGAATTTGGCACCAAAGCGATAGATGATGACACCTGGAGATACGCCAAGGAAACGTGTATTGGGTTCCTGTTCGATTAATCCATAGAGCGTTTCTTTGTTAGCCTTTTCCACTCCTGTGATGTCATTTTCATAGAGTGCATACTGGCCTTCCTCTAGATTCTTGGTCAAGGAACAACCCCAGCAAATCCCAAGAAGCGCTATAAAAAGTATATATTTGGAGGATTTCAAATCGGAATAAGCTGAAGAGATGCTGAGCAAAAATACGGTTAAGTTTATAAAATCCTTGCATCAAAAAAAATACCGAAGTGATAGCAGGATGTTCTTTGTGGAAGGGGAAAAAAGCGTTTTGGAGGTGTTGGATTCGGACTTTTCAGTGGAAATGATATTGGGTACAGCGTCTTTTGAAAAAAGGAATTCGCAAGTGCTCACCTCCTTCTCTGGTGATTTTATTTCAGTGACTCAAAATCAACTGGAACAAGTCGGGCACTACCAATCCAATGATGCAGCACTTGCTGTTGTCAAAATGAAAGAAAATAAAGCCTTTGAACCTGGAGAGGACCAATTGATTTTAGCCTTGGATGAGGTGAGAGATCCCGGAAATCTCGGCACCATTATTCGGGTGGCAGATTGGTATGGAATCCGAAGGCTGGTCTTCTCCCAACAGACCGCCGAATTTTACAATCCCAAGGTGATTCAGGCTTCCATGGGATCCTTTACACGCGTTGAGTTTTTTTATGGAGATTTAGGAGAAGTTCTGGAGCGTTGGAAACTCCCGGTCTATGGGGCGTTTTTAGACGGTGAAAATATTCATCGGTTGGATAAGCCTGCCTCAGGAGTGATTTTGATGGGAAATGAGGCCAATGGCATCTCATCTGAATTAGCAAAAAAAGTGAGTCAAAAAGTGACAATTCCCGGATTTGGACGAGCGGAATCACTGAATGTAGCCATCGCTACAGCTATCATTTGTGATAATTTCAAAAGGCTGATGGGATCATGATCCACAAATTGATCCAGACCCTCCAGCGAGTAGGCATCAATGGGTTTTTGTTGGGGTTATTTCTCGCAATCGGATTGGCAGCCATTTTTCCAGAGGTGGGGTCTGTAGATTCTGGACTTCCCTGGAAGCCGATCATTAATTTGGGAATCGCTTTCGTCTTCTTTTTTTATGGGGTAAAACTTGATCCTCAGCAGCTCCGGTCTGGGCTTTCCAATTGGAGACTGCACCTGCTGATTCAGCTTTCAACTTTCCTCATTTTTCCTGTTTTGGTACATTTTCTTTTGAACTACATGTGGTGGGTGGATCCAGACTTTCGATTGGGGATTACTTACCTCTCTGCGCTTCCTTCCACAGTGAGTGCTTCCGTAGTCATGGTATCCATTGCCGGAGGTAACCTGCCTGCAGCTATTTTCAATGCCAGTATTTCCAGTCTCTTTGGAGTAGTTCTGACACCAGCCTGGATGGGATTTTTGGTGGGAGGAGCCGAGGGGGAACTCGATTTCTGGCATACACTTGGCGAACTGACGCTTAAGGTCATCCTGCCTGTGGTGTTGGGAATCTTTTCTCATGGATGGCTTTTTCCGAGAGTAAAGTCGATTCTTCCAAAGCTGAAGTACATAGATCAGGCAGTTATTATGGTCATTGTATTTACTTCCTTTGCCGAGTCATTTTCTCAGCGATTGTTTTCTTCCTATCAACTTTCTGTATTGTGGACCATAGCCGTTACGGTTTTGGGTATTTTTATAATTGTGTGGCTGTTACTGGATGTGATATCGAAGCTGCTCAAATTTTCTATCCAGGACCGGATTACGACCCTTTTTTGTGGATCCAAAAAATCACTGGTTCATGCAGTGGTGATAGGCAAAGTGATATTCCCGGATCCTGCGGTTCTGGGATTGGTTTTACTTCCTGTGATGCTATATCACATCCAGCAATTGATTTTGGGAAGTATTTTGGCAGGATATTTCGGAAGACAAAAGGCTGAGAAAGATGCCCCAGTGTCTTGATTTCGAAAACTGCGGACTGAATTCCTGATGAAATTTAGTCTTCTATTTATTAACCATTGGGATTGAATGAATCTGCCTCACTACCTTCCTTTTCATCTTTTTTAGGTAGTTTTTTGAGATACAGGTCGCGCTGAGGGAATGGAATTTTGATTCCATTTTGCTGGAATAATTCATTGGCCCGGCTGATGAATTCCCCTTTGACAAAAGGAAAATCATTGTAATTATTTACCCAGAAAGTCACCTCAATGTCAATCGAACTGTCGGCAAACTCTACAGGAACAACCCGTGCTGCCGGATAAAGACGGATCCGGGTGTCTTCTGAGATAATTTCGCGAAGTATGTGAGTGACCTTAGCCAGATCACTGCCATAGGCCACGCCGATGATCAGAGTGAGTTTTCTCCCTTTGCCAGTGGTCCAATTGATAAGTTGTTTTGCTATCAGGTCGCCATTTGGGATGACCACCGTAGACCCTTCAAACATATTTACCACGCTACTGCGAAATCCAATTGATTTCATTATCCCCGGTTTGCCTTCAATTTCGATCAAATCACCGACTTTCACCGTGTTTTCGAAGGCAATGATCAATCCACTTACCAAATTGTTTACCAGACTTTGGAGACCCAAGCCGATGCCGACACTCAATGCACCAAGGATGATCGTGATCTTATCCAAGGGTATTCCAGATGCCGCAAACGCCAAAAACAAACCCGTAGAAATGACAAAAATTTGAACCAGCAAAAGCCAACTTCCAAAGCTGACCCGCTTCCGCTGATCCGTAGTAGATGCAGGATCTGGATCTGCCGAAAAAATGGACAATAATCTGGAAATCAATACAGAGACCAGTAGGATGATGATGAAGACAAAGATCCCATTGATTGAGAATTTGTAGGATCCTATCATCCTTTCCGCATTCAGGAATTCATTGATGGAGATCGAGATCTGAGAAAATGTGTAGAAATTCTTTCCTATCAGAATAGTCCATCCCAAAACGATAAAGGCATAGAAAATTCCCGGCGCTTTTTCGCCTAGCTTATCAAAATTGATGAAGAATAAATCCTTTTCTTGACCATGATAGACTTTGTTGGCTAGGGATAGACCTTGATTGATCAATCGGACTGTCCAAAGCAACAAAATCCCAACTACTATACCGATAAAACCTGCTACCAAGAATGATTTGGAAAGATTGAAGCGACCCATGAGGTTCAGCGCCAATGAAAAAAACTCAAATACACCCATAAACCAGATGAAGTATACAATCCGCTTTTCTTTAAGCTGCTTGTTTCTACCTCTCCAAATGGTGAAAACCAAGAAAAGTACCCCAATCGAAGAAAGGATAATCATTAAAATCCGTTCTTCTTGACTTGGAAGCAAAATCATATTCACACTTCCGGATAGTAAAAAAACGACCACAGTAAATACCCAGAAAAACATCCAAAACCTGACCAGGTATCCACTGAAAATAATCGTTAAGGATATGGATGAAATGAACCAGATTATCCAGTACACCACAAATGGAGGGCTGGGAAAGAAAAACTGAAAAATCCCAGAAACAATGACAATAGCGGAAAGTAAAGGCGATTTGAGGACAACACTGTTTTCGTCGATATCAGTAGAAGTTTGATTCTGAATGTATCGGGCTTTAACGTTTCTTAAAAACAGCCAAACAGTCAGGATCAATACTACTAGTAAAACAAACCTGGGTATGTAAAGATTGAAATAAAAGAATAGGGCAATTTTCTCTTTGAGGATGGAATACGAGATGGCTTCTGTGATGGATCTTTTGAAATAAGAGGAATTCAATTCTTCAGGGATTTCCTGAGAAAAAATAGAGGCATTCAGTTCTTTACGGGTTAGTTCTAATGTCTCGATTTGGGTGTTTAGGTCAAAAACCATTTCATTCAACGAGGTCTGGAGGCTGTCAACGAGGTTGCTCAGGTTTTTTAATGAATCATCGATGGGTTTGGTTTCTTTGGAAATCTCAATCAATAGGTAAGCATATTGCCGGGTTTCTAATGAGTCGTCGGAAAAGAGATAGAGATCCTTCTCGGCAGAGATCGAGTCTATCACATATTGAGACCTCCTGATTTGATCAGCAAATTCATCCACGACGTTTTTTTTCACCGCGAGCTGATCCAGCATTTCCCTAAAAATCGCTGCAGAAACAGTCAGGTTACGTTCAGTTTGGAGTTCTTTATCACTTTCATTGATCCCACTAAGTGTGGCGGCCATCAAGGATTGGAATTCGTTGATTTTGGCTTTAATTTCCCTGTAGTCAAAACCCTTAGTAATGATCCTCTTTATCCTGTAGTTTTCATCTTTTAGGGAATTGAGCAAATCATGCTGACGGAGGTAGATCTTTCTATTCTCAAATTTTTGAACGCTAGAGACATATTCATTAGCAGCAGATTCCTGAATTTGCTCGATGAAACCCTTGATTGGAACTGCTGATTTACTTCCTGTTGAATCACCTGAGATACCCGGATCGGCCGAGTTTTGAATAGTATCTTGATTGACAGATTGATTTTGGATGGAATCAGCCTCTTGGCTTTTGGAAAAATGACTAAGAAATAGTCCAAAGATAAGGGTGAGGCAAAAAAGAGGTGATCTAAATATTCCTAAAAACTGCTGGCCAGCCTTAATGATTATGTCCATTATTCTTTCACAAAGAAATTTTTTCAAGCTAAAAAAAACCGGA
Source organism: Algoriphagus litoralis (assembly GCF_003259255.1). Classification (GTDB taxonomy): domain Bacteria; phylum Bacteroidota; class Bacteroidia; order Cytophagales; family Cyclobacteriaceae; genus Algoriphagus; species Algoriphagus litoralis. The sequence goes on along the minus strand of NZ_QGOL01000007.1, from coordinate 148,681 downwards.
TCAAATACCAATAGCACCAGACCATTTCACAGGGATCAGAAAATTTACTAAAATGACTCAGATAAGGTCAAAATAAGTTTTTCAGTTTTTCTGACAAACACGTATTTTTATTCGAAAAATTCGGTGATTTACCATCAGAAAATTTGGAATTATGAAACAGATTGTAGGTTTAATTTTTGCACTGCTCATTTTTGGCTTGAGTACCGCAGCTTTTTCTCAGGTTAAAAATGATGTATTGACCCTTACAAATGGGGAGAAAAAGGAGGGTAAAGTAACAGGGATTACCAGTGCCCAAATCAAATTCAGATATCCCGGGGAGGAGTTTGATTATGAATTCTCAAAAGATGAGGTGTCCAAGGTGGAGTTTGCCAGTGGAAGAGTAGAAACATTCGGGCCTTCTTCAGTAGGTCAGCCTGCACCTTCAAGTAGAAACCCTGCCCCATCGGGTGGTCCGGATACACACAACAAAGTGGCTGTTTTGCCTTTTGAGTTTATCTCAAATGACCCAGGTATGACTCCTGAATCTATGAGCAAATTGGTTCAAAGTACCACCTCCAATATGGTACGGGATGAATACAGTACATTGACCCTGCAGGATCCATTGACTACCAATGCCATTCTTGCAAAAAACAACATTACTCACAGTAATGTAGCCTCCTTTACCCCAGATGAGCTCGCAAAATTATTGGGAGTGGAGTTCGTTATTTTCGGTACGCTTAGCATCACCAATAAGGGTACATCTACGTTTGGATCCACGGGTACTAATTATAAGGAAAAAGAAAACAATACCTATACCAACAACAAATCAACCACCACGACCAAAGGTGGCGTCTTCTCCTCAAGTAGTTCTTCCACTACCATCGAGTATGATACTACGGTAGATTTTAGAATGTTCAATGACAGGGGAGACAACTTGTATTCGCAATCCCGACATGTATTTGGCACATCAATGGATTCGTATAAAGGAGGCATAGAGTATATGGTCAAACGAACACCTTTTGGATCCAAATACGGCAAAAATTAGAAGACAAGGCTAGGAAAGACCTGATCTCCTGTTTCTCAACAAAAAAAGCATCCTCACATTGACGATGCTTTTTTGTTACTGGTTTGAAACAAATATTCGGTATTTTTTTAGTTAGAAAAATGACTGGTCTTGAGACTATCGGGATTTCGATGAAATCGAAATTTTGTCAATAGCCATCGGAAATTATTCAGCCTAGGGCACACTTAGTGTAGCAATGGGCCTACTTTATCGCTTCCATTCTATCATTTCAGTAGTATTGATTTCCGGACCACCGCCACGATTTGCTGAGCCAGCATGGACGTAGATTTTTCCATCCAAAAATGCCGCTCCGGTGCCGTGACGTCCTTGAGTTAGGTTCGGTAGTTTGCTCCAGGTGTGTGTGCGCGTGTCCAAGACTTCGACTTCAGCATGTGCAGAAGTTTGGGCTTGGCTTTCACCATTGAGAATCACGAGATATGGCCCGATTCCCAGATTGGAGTTTCCTGCTCGGGCTGTTGGGATTTCGGTTTCGATTGTTGTCCAAGTATTGGTACTGAAGTCGAAATAATCAATTTCATTGTTCGTCAGCTCCAGCACTTTTCCGATTTTGGCATAGGAAGTTCTTCCTCCTGCCAGATAAAGTCTGTCCCCAACCAAAGCCGCACTTACGTGATCTCTTGACCGTGGAGCACTTGGAAGAGCAGTCCATTTTCCTGTTGCAGGATCCAATACATCAAACCAGCGAACAAACCCATCGTAGTGCCCATCCTGGATTCCACAAACCATGTAAATTTTATCATTTCGGACCACCACTCCGGCCGAACCGCGATGCCTTTTTTCAGGGAGGGCAGGTCCATCCCGCCAGGTTTTGGTTTTAGGGTTGAAGATTAAAATATTTGGAATTGGTGTTTCATGAGGATACCCTCCTGTCAGCGCACCGACAACCCAGATTTCTCCCTTATAGGAAACGGCCTGAAAATGGTGTATTTCCATCGGGGCATCTGCCAGTTTGGTCCAAGTATTTGTCTTGGGGTCGTATTCATCGACTGGTCGTTCGCCGCGACCACCCAATGCATAAAGTTTGCCGTCACATTCCACAAAAGAACTTTCATGGCGTGAAGTTGCCTCGGTTTCAGGTTGGATAGTGATCCAGGATTCTTGGGCATAAGCTCCCAATGAAAGAAGGAAGATTACTGCAAGTAGGAAAGGTTTCATAGGTTTTTGGGTATAGTGTAAGGTTAATCTTTCTTTTCAAATTTAATATTTCTCGCTCTAGCGGAAGTAGCTTTCAATCCGATCACATTTTCTGATTTATTGCGAATGAATTCTGCCTGACCAAAAAACCAGCATTCAGCTCTAAAAACATCTTTTTTCACAGCTTGAAAATATATGTCCGGATGTCGGTAATGAGTCGCCACAAGTTGATCATCTTTTATTTGAAAATGGTAGGCGGTTGATAATTCCTCGCTATAGAAAGTGCCGAGGAATTCTTCCAATTTCGCAGAACTTGGATCGAAAGGGGCTACTCGCGTTCCCTCTTCAGTGTCATCGTTGGAATAATAGACCTTCACCGATTGGGTAAGGCTGTTTTCTTCGTTTAAAAACTCAATTTCTATTTCTGCCTCAGCAATGACAAACCGATTGTCAGCAACTGGTTTGAGGAGAAATTCCGGTTCACCGGAAGCTTGAATATATAGATTATCATCCCGATCTGAGACATAAACTAGCGTCCCGGATTTCAATTCATAGTCCCCCAGATATTTGGCCAGAATCTCCAGGCCTAATTTTGGTCCAGCTACAGAATCCACTTTTTCAACCTCAACCGGAGTTTCAATTTCCAAATATAGGTCCGCAACATCATGGGCAAATTGGCCGGAGGAAAAGGAAGCGTCATTGCTGAAGACAATCACTGAAAGTTGCTGTTCAGGATATCTTGCCAAATAGGTGCGAAATCCAGCATCAGCTCCTCCGTGGGAGATTTCTTCAACTCCTTTGTATTGACCGACAAATTGCCCCATTGCACCGCCAAAAGTTTCGCCATTGTTGAGTCTGCCCAGGGTGTTCATCTCCTGAAATATGGTTTCGTCTCCGACCTTAGGATCAGAGAAGTTGATAGCCCATAGGCTCAGATCCTCTACTGTGGTCATAAGACTTGTTGCACCGGCATTGGCGTAGCTCAAGACACTTTTCTTATAGCCTGCTCTGTCAGGATAGTAAGAGTAAGCTCGATTGGGAACAATCATCTCATGGTCTTCATAGAAAAGTGTACTTTCCATTTGAAGTGGTTTGAAAATTCTTTCATCCGTGAAAGTCGAAAAAGATTGACCAGAAACCCGTGAGACAACTTCGGCCAAAAGCGTAAATCCTGTGTTACAATAAAGAAATTCTTCTCCCGGATCAAAATTCAATTCCTCCTGAGCGCTGATCAATTTCATGATCTGGTCGCGGGTGATTACATCGTCAAGCCTCCAGCCAGCCAAAGCAAGAAGGTTCCATTGATCTCTCAATCCACTCGTATGTGTAGCCAAATGTCGAAGGGTAATCGTTTTCCCAAAGTCAGGAACTTCTGGAATGTACTTCCTGATATCATCTTCCAGAGATAGCTTTCCATCTTTTTCCAAAAGCAAGATCGAAAACACAGTGAACTGCTTGGAAACGGAAGCGATATGGAAAATCGTCTTTGGAGTTACCGGAATATTATACTCCAAATTGGCCATTCCATAGCCTTTTTTAAAAATGATTTCTCCGTTTTTCACAACTGCAATTGCTACCCCTGGAGTTTTCGTGCTATTCCATTTTTCGAAGACTTTCTCCACATTGCTTTGTGTATCTGAGGTGCATGCGTTTAAGAAGAGTATACCAAAAAAAAAGAAAAGTCGAGAGGTCATGGCTTTGTGAAAAAAAGTAATGTTATTCTTCCCTTAATGAATAATCTTGGGGCTTTTTGTAGGAATGAATTAATGCCAGAATTATAATTTGCCTTTTTGGTTCATCTATTAAATAATGAATGTGGTAAGGGAACTGTTTAAGAAGTAAAGTTCTGACATTCTTGTACTTAATTTGAAATCCGTAGGGAGTTCTCAAAATAGCGGTTTTCGCTTCACGGATACGAAATACAAGCTGTTTCGGCAATTTTGGATTTATTTTTTTGTAATAGCTAACAGCAGAAAGGATATCTGATTTGACTTCTGATCTGTTTACTATCTTGTAAATCATAAATCTTTCTCGATGTCATCTAACGTCTCGTCAAAATCAAAGACATCCTCAGGATTGCTCTCATAAGCCGAAAGCCGTTGATCAATTATTTGTTTTTGCCAATCAGCAAGATGCATTGAGTTGTCTGATTCTGCCTTTTGCAATTCCTCATACTTGGAAGTCAGAAATTGCCATTCATCTATAGGAATATAAACCCCAGTGGTATTCCCTTCTTTGTCATGGATAAATTGGAGCGTCATTTTTTCTGTTTTTAAGATTTTCGAATTGATATCGAGTTTCTAAAATAACGAAAAATCATGATTAATATTCCCGCAGCTCACCGCAAAGAAGGGCGTGGAATTTCGTCGGTAAAATCAGCGTCTATCTGCGACTTTTTCAGCCTTATCCGCGGGACACTAAAAACAAAAACCACGAATCACTCCGTGGTTTTCTCATTGAAATCTCGAGTCTCAAATTACTTACCAAGTTCCAGAATATCCCGAATCTTATTGATTTCAGCCATTTCCTCAAATAATCCTTGGCTGTCGTCCTTTGCGATTTTGTCCCGGAAGGAAGTTAAATTAGAAATATAGCCATCCAAAGCGCTCAGGATATTTTCCTTGTTTTCTGTAAAAATAGGAGCCCACATAGCAGGACTTGACTTAGCTAATCGAACTGTCGAAGCAAACCCCGAGCCTGCCATGTCGAAAATGTTTTTCTCATCGGCCATCTTTTGCAGGACAGTTTCTCCAAGCATGAAGGACGAAATATGTGAAAGGTGGGAGACAAAGGCCAAATGTCGATCATGCTCCTCGGGATCCATGAAGCGCAGCTTCACATTCAGCGCATCAAAAAGCTGATAAGCCTTTTCTTTCAAGTGGAGATCAGTTTTTTCCAACTCGCAAATGATCAAAACCTTCCGATTTAGCAAATCCGCCAAAGCAGCTTTGGGACCCGAATATTCGGTTCCTGCGATCGGGTGGGCAGCCAAGTATTGCTTTCGTTTTGGGTGATCAGCCATCATCTCACATAACTTTGACTTGGTAGAACCGACATCAAAGACCAGTGTGTTTTCACCCACTTGGTTCAAAGTGTCGATCAGTATTTTGCCCAAAGTATCCGCAGGAGTGGCCAAAATGACCAGATCAGTATCTGCATCTGGCGTTTCTTTCGCTTCAGTGATGATGCCTAAAGTCAGTGCATCTTTGAGGTTTTGGGGATTGGCATCGGTACCAGTGATGATTAGTTCAGGGAATTTTTGTCTGGCTCCTAACCCAAAGGAACCACCTAAAAGGCCAAGGCCAATGATGTGTATTTTTTGCATAGTCGTTATGATTTGATGCGATTGATTGCTTCAAGGATTTTGAATTCCGGCATGCAAAGGGAGATTCTTACATAACCTTCGCCTGCGGGTCCGAATATTCTTCCCGGAGTAATAAATATGTTTTTCTCATAAAGGAGAAAATCCACCAATTCGTCGGCGGTTTTTCCCTCAGGAACTTTGCACCAGACGAAAAGTCCCGCTGTTTCCTTTGGGAAGCTGAGATTCAGTATTTCGGCCATTTTCCAGACCAACTTCCTTCGGTTTTGATACTGTTCATCCAAATCAGCAAACCAGGTATTTCCTAAACTCATGGCTGCGATGGCACCCTTTTGAATCCCTAGAAACATTCCTGAGTCCATGTTGGATTTGACTTTGAGCACAGCTTCGATCCAGTCGGCACGGCCACAGAGCATCCCAACTCTCCAACCTGGCATATTGAATGTTTTGCTGAGTGAGTTTAGCTCCAAAGCAACATCCTTCCCACCTGGAATTCCAAGAATGCTTAGCGGATCAGGATTCAGAATATGGCTGTAAGGGTTGTCATGGAGTAGAATTATTTCATGCTTTTTTGCAAAAGCGATCAAATCCGCCAGAATCTCTTTGCTACCCAATGCTCCAGTCGGCATGTGAGGGTAGTTGATCCACATGATTTTGACCTTGCTCAGATCCAGTTTTTCAAGGTTATCCAGATTTGGTCGCCCTTTTTTCTCTAGATCTAGGGTATAAAAGATCGGTTCTGCACCAAGTAATTTAGTAACTGAGCTATAAGTTGGATAGCCAGGGTCAGGGATCAAAACTTGATCACCCGGATTCAAAAACGCCATGCTGAGGTGCATGATGCCTTCTTTCGAACCCATCAATGGAAGGATTTCCTTGTTGGGATTTAAAGTCACTTTGTATGCTCTGCCATAAAATTCTGCCATGGCAATCCGGAGCTCAGGGATTCCTTGGTAATTCTGATAGCCATGTGCTCTGGGATGCTCTACGGTGCTTTTCAGCGCATCGATGACTGACCGGTCAGGGGCAAGATCTGGACTTCCAATTCCCAGATTGATGACAGGTTTACCATCGGCGATCAATTGATTTACCTCTCTCAGCTTTGCTGAAAAATAATATTCCTGCACTGTGTCTACTCGATTTGCAAAGCCCTTCATGCCTTTCTGCTAGTATATTCTCCGAATATTTTTAAATCGCCAAAGTCCTGAGTCACCAATTTCATGGCTTCCTGAAACTCTCCGTAATTTTCAAATTCCGCATCGATGAAAAATGCGTATTCCCAGGGTTTTTCGATGACTGGGATAGACTGGATTTTACTCAAATCAAGCCCTTTTTCAGCAATCATGGTCAATAATTTGGCTAATCCACCCTGCTGATTTTGGATGGTAACCTTAAAAGATGCCTTGTTTGGTTTACCTACCAAAGTAGGCTTTCCTTTTTGCAAAATGATAAATCGGGTGAAGTTATCTTTTACAGTCTGGATGTCTTTAGCCAGAATCTCCAGCCCGTAAATTTCAGCTGCTATTCCACTCGCAATACCGGCGACTCCGGTCAATTTTTCCTCGGAAATCCGCTTGGCTACGGATGCAGTATCCACATCATCAAATTGCTGTATGTGCGGGTGCTTCGCAAAAAAAGCCTTGCATTGCAAAATAGCCATTGGATGGGATCTGACCTCTCGAATATCCTCGATTTTTTGACCTGGCAAAGCCATCAACTGATGTGCGATCGGTAAATAAAACTCGTCCCGAATGCTCAATTCATACCGATCGATGAGGTCATAGTTGGGGAGAATAGCCCCTGCAATAGAGTTTTCAATGGCCATCACCCCAAAGTCAGCTTCGCCGTTTGCGACCGATTTAGCCACAGGCTCAAAGGTGTTGAAAGCAAGAATTTCCGCTTCTGGTCTGAAGTTGATCAGTGCTACTTGATGGTGAAATGATCCGGGTACGCCCTGAATCGAAATCTTTACACTCATGATTGGGTTGGTTTATCCATAGAGATGGAAAGCAACTCGCAGTGTTTCCAAAAGCTCGGATAGGATTTGTTGACGACTTCCGGATCTTCGATCAATACTTCGGTTTTGGTCAAAAGCGGCATAAATGCCATGGCCATTCGGTGATCGTCATAGGTGTGAATCTGCACCTCACGTGGCATCGTGACAGAAGGAATTACCTGAAATACTTCCGGTTCGATCTCTTTCAGTTCTGCATTGAATTTTGCCAATTCCTGCTGCAAAGCTAAGATTCTGTCAGTTTCTTTGATTTTCAGACTTTCCAATCCTGTGAATACAGCATTTTGACCGAGCACAGCACAAGTTACTGCTACGGTTTGGGCTAGGTCTGGACAGTGTGTGAAATCCCAGTTTTTCAATCCTTTGACAGGTTGCTTTTTGAGCAAAACTCCTCCTTTTTCAAAGGTGCTTTTTACTCCCAAATGATCCATGATTTCCACGATCTTCGAATCACCCTGAAGGCTATTTTCTTTTAATCCCTCCAAAAAAAGTGCTCCTGAATCCGCACAAGCCAATAGACTGAACCAATAGCTCGCTCCCGACCAGTCGCTTTCCACTGCAAAAACTGTGGGCTGATAGGCTTGATGCGGAACTTTGATTTTGTTTTGTTCCCAAGTGTAGGTAATCCCAAACTGAGCCATCAGCTCCAGGGTCATTTCGATGTATGTTTGACTGCCAACTTTCCCTTCCAATTCGATTTCGAGTCCCTGAGGCAAAATAGGTGCAATCATCAGCATGGCAGAAATGTACTGACTGGATACATCACCACGGATTTTTACTTTATCTGATTTTTGCTCAGGAAGACCGTGGATTGCCAGCGGCGGGTAGCCTTCGATATTCAAATAGTGGATCTCTGCGCCGATAGTTCTGAGCGCATCTACCAAGATGCCGATCGGTCGCTCGCACATTCTGGCAGTTCCGGTCATGACCTTTTTTTGATTGGTCACTGAAGCAAATGCGGTCAGAAACCGCATGGTCGTCCCTGCGTCCAGGACATCAAAAACCGGAGGGTTTTTCTCCAGCAATCGGATCATTGTCTGCGTATCGCGTGCCTCAGCCAGGTTGGTGATTTTATTTTCTCCTTCAGTCAAAGCATCTATCACCAAAGCTCGGTTGGATTCACTTTTGGAAGAGGGTAAAGGAATTCGAGAAGGGGTAAATTCGCTTTTCTGATGTAGGCGAAGAATGGTCATGGTATGAGTATTCAAGGCTCAGGCCGTTTTAAGATTGTGATAATATTGGATGGCTTCTCGTATTTCTTCTCGATTCACCTGGATATTGTAATCGCAGTCGCCAATTGAATTTAGTAGGGAAAAAAGTAGCGTGCTTCCCTCATTTTTTTTGTCCTGAAGGCATAGATCGAGGATTGGGTTTAGATGCTCTTCGGAGAATTCTACTTTTCCATAGATCTGAAGCATCATTTTGGTGAGTTGATCAAGTTCTTCAAAACTGAACCCGATCTTTTGAAAAGAAAGAAATCCCTCGCAAATCATTCCCAAAGCAATTGCTTCACCATGAAGCAGGTGATTTTCTGAATCTAAAAAGTAGGACTCAAATGCATGTCCGATCGTATGACCAAAATTGAGGATTTTTCGAAGCCCTGCTTCTTTTGGATCGGCTTCTACTACGGCTTTTTTGATCCCAACAGAGTGCCTGATCAAGCTCTCCCAGTCCTGAGAATCCCAGTTTTCAGTTTTTAGTTTTTCGAAGTAGGCTTTATCACGTATCAATCCGTGTTTCAGGATTTCTGCATACCCGGATCGAAGCTCTGCCTTTGGCAAAGTTTGAAGAAATTCCGGTGCGATGATGACCGTTTCGGGTTCATTGAAGACGCCCAAGTGATTTTTTAATCCTTTGAAATCCACTCCCAATTTCCCCCCGACACTTGCATCAACTTGGGAGAGTAGCGTAGTGGGCATATTGATGAATCGGATTCCGCGTTTATACAAGCTGGCGCAAAAGCCGCCCATATCTGTGACCACACCGCCTCCTAGATTTAGCATTAGTGCTTTCCGGTCCAGCGCTGCTTCGGTCATTTCTGACCAGATTTGCTTGCAGGTCTCGAGGTTTTTGTGGATTTCGCCGGGTTCGACGCTGATGTATATCGTGTCGTTGGGTAAAATTCCATTGACTAGCGGGAGGCAATGTGCCTGTGTATTGGAATCGGTCAATACCACTAATCGAGAAAAATTGACTTGCGCTAATACTCCCGAAAGGGCATTTGCTGCTTCGGAAGTGAAAATGACAGGATCCAAGGTTTAAGGAAGTTGGTAGAAGTTTAAAGGTAAGGAAAGCAGTCACCATGAGTAACTGCCTTCCAGATTTGAGAGCAGATTATTTCTTAACAGGCTCAGCCTCTCTCAGTTGTTTTTCCTGGCGTTTTACTGATTCCTCATGGATACAATAAAGCAACTCTTTCATGAATTTTTCACTCAAATGCTTGGCTACACCTTTTTGGGTCCGGCTTTCCATGACATCTTTCCAGCGGTCTGACTGAAATACAGTCAAATGATGCTCACGCTTATGCGCTCCGATCTGATCGATTACTGCAAATCTTTCCTGAAGAATATCCAACAATTGATCGTCCAAATGATCTACTGCACGACGGAGGTCTTGTAGCCTTTCGTCTGGCTTCATGTTTTCAAGTGGAGTCTTGAAGTCGATCGAACTGATCATTTCTTTCAGTCTGGCAGGTGTTACTTGCTGCTTGGCATCTGACCAAGCTTTATCCGGATCATGGTGAGTTTCGATCATTAGGCCATCCAGGCCAAAGTTCATAGCACTTTGCGCTACTTCCAGCAGGCCGTCTCTTCTTCCCACAATGTGTGAAGGGTCATTGATGACTTCCATTCCAGTCCATTCACGCTTCAGGTGAATCGGCATAGACCAGTTTGGTTTGTTTCTGTAGCGCTTATCATACGCATCAGAGAAGCCTCTGTGAATGGCAGCGAGTTTATCGATGCCGACAGCATACATTCTTTCCAAAGCACCCATCCAAAGTTCTAGATCTGGGTTCATTGGGTTTTTGATCATGACTGGGACATCTACACCTCTGAGGGCTTCTGCAATTTCCTGAACTGCAAACGGATTTACAGTGGTGCGCGCACCGATCCAGAGGACATCAACTTTGTGTTTTAGGGCTAATTCCACGTGGGAAGCATTGCCAACTTCTACAGTGACAGGAATATTCAGATGATGGCGAACGATCTCCATCCACTTCAAACCTTCTTCCCCCACGCCTTCAAAGGACCCCGGTCTGGTTCTCGGTTTCCAGATTCCTGCTCTGAAAAGCTGGGGAACCATATTGACTTCTTTCATTTCTTTGCAGATCTGCTCGATCTGTTCTGGAGTCTCTGCAGAGCAAGGACCTGCGATAATCAGCGGGGTGGTCAAACCCAATCCCCAATCTTTGATTTGTTTGTGCGGCTTCATAGTGTTGAGCGTTTTAAATGAAAAAAGCCCGACTCTTTCGAATCGGGCTTTTGTGTGTTATATTTTTTTTAGTTTTTGGCTAGGACATACACAGCTCCGATTCGATTTTGGCTTCGAAAGTAAAAGTAAAAGAAGGTAAAATAGATCGCTGCTGTGATTAACATGTTTCAAAAGTAAAAGGCGACAGTTTAAAAACAAAATTAATTTTCAGTCATTTTTTTAACTATTCGATAAATCCGAGTTAGAATCTTTGGTTTTTCGCTAAATGGACAGCTAATTTTGATCTAAACAGAATAATATTTTTATTTTATTTGGTTAATTGATGAAATATTTTGAAAAAATAATTTTGAATTTCTTTCTATTTCATGATTGATTATTTGGTAAAAGGAAAATTGGTATGTTTTCTTACTTGAAAGGTTTGAAAATTTGAATGTCAGGTGGGCGGAGTTTAAAAACCTGAGTAAAAGACTTCAAACTCTTAAGAAGATAGACTTTTTACTCTGGCAATGACCCGTCAAATACCCGAACAAAAGCCCTGTTAGAGCAGTTTTTTTGATATCTTTGCCACCTTATTTGCGTGATATGCCCGTCATACCCAAAATTTCTTTTGAAAATCTGGAAGTAGCTTTCGCTTCCAAAAGCAATGCTGAACTCAGGAAAATGTACCTGATTTTTGCTACGCTGAACAATAATCTTATCTCAGATCTTGGCATTGCCCTGGCTAATCTTGCTTTTAAACTGAAAATTCCTGTCAAAGGAATCATGAAGAAAACCATGTTTGGACACTTTTGTGGTGGCGAGACCATCGCCGAAAGCGTTCAAGCCTGCAAGCACTTAGCGAAATATGGCGTTCATTCCATTCTGGACCTGTCTGTAGAGGGAAAAGGGGATGAGGCTAGTTTTGATGCCACTACAGAGGAGATCTATCAGACTTTGGTCGAATCTGCCAAGACGGATTACATGCCGTTTGGTGTCTTTAAAGTGACGGGATTGGGCGATTATCAGTTGATGGTCAAAGTCCAGGATGGTGAGCTACTGAAAGGGGAGGAGTTGGCTGCCTTTAATCGGATGAAAGCTCGTGTCGATCGACTTTGCAAAGCTGCACATGATCTAGGGCTGAAAATTCTGGTGGATGCAGAAGAAAGCTGGTTTCAAAACGTCATCGACGACTTGGCCTACGAAGCCATGGAGAAATACAATAAAGAACGCTGCGTCGTGTACAATACCTATCAAATGTATCGTCACGATTCGCTGGAGCGATTGAAGAAATCGGCGGAGATGGCAAAAAGTAAGGGCTATTTATTTGGCGCAAAACCAGTACGTGGAGCCTACATGGAGAAGGAGAGAGAACGTGCAGAAGAGTTGGGATATCGAGATCCTATCCAGCCAACTAAAGCTGCTACAGACCGGGATTACGATGCCGCCATTGAATACTGTGTCGAAAATGGTATTTACTTAGTCTGCGCATCTCACAATGAGAAGAGTAATTTGGCTTTAACCCGCTTGATGAATCTTCATAACATTGATCCTGTTTCGGATCGTATTTATTTCTCCCAGCTATACGGGATGAGCGATAATATTTCATTCAATTTGGCAAAGGCAGGCTACCGAGTAGTGAAGTACGTTCCCTACGGTCCGGTAGAAAAAGTAATGCCTTACCTCACTAGAAGAGCTTCTGAGAACACATCCATCGCCGGTCAAAGCAGCAGGGAGTTTGACCTGATCAAGCGAGAGATGAGGAGAAGGAAGAAGTGATCAGTATTCAGTATTCAGTAGGCAGTCGCAGTGATCAGTTCTGTCAGGCTGAGCGGAGTCGAAGCCTTAATAGTTAATAGTTAATAGTAAATAGGTAGTGGTAGAGGGTAGTTAGGTTCGAACTTCGGTCTTCCCGCTTAATTAAATTTCAAATATCAAATATCAAATCATAAAAATGCAACTTTTGAGCGAACAGGAACTCGAACGCAGAAAAGACCGGGAAGAATTAATGGCTCTGGGGATCAATCCCTATCCAGCCGAATCTTTCCCCATTAATGTCACGGCGGAGGATATTCATAGAAACTACGAAAACAGAAAAACTGACTACAAGGACATATCCATCGCGGGTCGTCTCATGAGTCGTCGGATCATGGGATCTGCATCATTTGCTGAGATCCAAGATTCCACCGGGATTCTTCAGATCTACGTTCGTCGGGATGATATCTGTCCGGACGAGGATAAGACTTTATACAACACCGTTTTCAAGAAGCTGCTTGGATTAGGTGATTTTGTTGGGGTGAAAGGCTACATTTTCACCACTCAAACCGGTGAAATCTCCCTCCATGTCACTGAATTGAAGCTCCTTTCTAAGTCAATAAAGCCACTTCCTGTTGTAAAACGTGACGAAGAGGGCAATGTCTATGATGGATTCACCGATCCTGAACTTCGGTATCGTCAGCGATATGTGGATTTGACGGTAAATCCTGAGATCAAGTCGACCTTTGTCACTCGATCAAAAATAATCTCCAACATGCGTCGATTTTTCGATGATCACGGATGGTTGGAAGTGGAGACGCCGATTCTTCAGGCAGTTCATGGTGGTGCAGCGGCGAGACCTTTCCAGACGCACCACAATACCTTGGACATGCCGCTTTTCTTGAGAATCGCCAATGAATTGTACCTGAAAAGGTTGATCGTTGGTGGTTTTGACGGGGTTTATGAGTTTGGGAAAATGTTCCGAAACGAAGGCATGGACCGCACGCATAATCCGGAATTCACGTCCATGGAGATCTATGTAGCCTACAAAGACTACATCTGGATGATGGAGATGGTGGAGGAACTGCTAGAAAAAGTAACTGAATCCATCCACGGCAAAACGGTCGTAAAAGTCGGTGATCGAGAAATTGATTTTGCTGGACCATACAGAAGGCTTTCGATGTATGATTCGATCAAAGAATTTGCAAATATCGACGTAAGCAAAATGGATGAATCGGCAATCCGCCAAGTTTGTGTGGATTTGGGAATCCAAGTTGACAATTCGATGGGTCGAGGTAAGCTGATTGACGAGATCTTTGGTGCCAAAGTGGAGGCCAACTTGATTCAGCCAACCTACATCACCGATTATCCGATAGAGATGACGCCTTTGGCGAAAAAGCATAGAACCGAGCCGGGTTTGGTGGAGCGATTTGAGCTTTTTGTCAATGGAAAAGAAATAGCCAATGCCTACACCGAACTCAACGATCCAATCGATCAGCGGGAGCGATTTGAGGAGCAATTGAAACTGGCAGCAAGAGGGGATGATGAAGCCATGGCGATGGATGAAGATTTCCTTCGTGCTTTGGAATACGGGATGCCTCCGACTTCGGGATTGGGAATTGGTATCGATCGATTGACGATGCTCCTGACTAATAAGACGACGATTCAGGAAGTACTTTTCTTCCCTCAGATGAGACCGGAGAAAAAAGCGGTGGAAATGACCGAGGATGAGAAAGTGATTTTCGAGCTTCTCATCAAAAATCACCCTGCATCACTTCCCGATCTGAAAGCACAATCAGGTCTTAGCGGCAAGAAATGGGATGTCTCTATGAAAGGACTGACTCAAAAGGGAGTGGTCAAAGTGACGAAGGAAGGGGAAATGCTGACTGTTGATTTGGTCTGAGTTAGTGACCAGTAGATTATTATTGCAGCCGTGAGTGTTCGCACTCCCGGCTTTTTTGTTTCCTAAAGAAAATCTTCATTAAGGAGCACTTATTGAATCAAAAATATTGGTTTAGAACAGGGGGAACTCAAATTTTTCTCTTTCGTTCTTATATTTGATTATGTTAAAACTGAAACCAAATCAGCAAAATCAGCTAGAATCGATCTGCAAAAAGCATTTTGTAGCAAACTTATTTTTATTCGGATCAGCAGTTTCAACCTCTTTTTCAGCTTCAAGCGATCTTGATTTTGCAGTTTTATTTTCAGAAAATCTTTCTCCCCTAGAGCATGGAGAAGCTTTCTTTGACCTAAAGGATGATTTGGAAAGATTGTTTTTAAGAAAAGTCGATCTTGTCTCCTACAGAGTAGTGAAGAACCCTGTATTCAAGAAGGAATTGGACGACACGAAAGTCCTGCTTTATGCCGCCTAGTAAGATTTTGAAATTCATACTTGACATTGAATCAGTGATCCAAGAATTGGAGCAAGTGATTGAAATTAACTCAAGGGATTACTCAAAATTCAGTTCAAATTTTATGGCTGTTCGAACAGTAGAACGAGATTTAGAAATTATCGGAGAGGCAGTTAGGAAAATTACTCTTATTGATGCTTCTGTGTCTATTTCGAGCTCAAAACATATTATTGGGCTGAGGAATATGATAGTTCATGCCTATGATTCCATTGACCCTACTTTACTTTGGAAAATTCTAATTAATGATCTTCCTGTTTTAAAAGAAGAAATTAGAAACATAAAAAATCTTTAATTTATCTTTTTGTAATATTCATAGGTTTGGAAAGTCTTTAGAAAAATGAAGATTTTTTAGTTCAATAATAAACTTGTTTTTAAAAAGTAATGAATCAAAGATTAATTTCCTTATTCCTTTTTATGTTCTTGACAAGTTGTGCCTCAAAAAAGGAGAAAGTCTATAAATCCTATAATCATTTAGTGGAAAAGTTGGTAAATGACTTGATTAAAAGTGGTGAGCTTGAAAATCGAACTTCAATAATCGGACATACTTATCCTTTTGTGTACTATACTATTGAAACAGGTGAAGATGGAATTGAATTTCCTCCTCCAGAATATTTTTCTAGAAATGAGCAGGGAATTTTTAACTCTATAGACATGAATCTTTTTCCAAATAGTAAACAGACCTTGAACCATCTGAAATACCAATTAACAAGTTCTACTTCCAAAGAGAAATTTGATTTTGGTAAAAACACAATCGAACCTAATAACCTTGATTTGGATAAGCCCTATTACAAAGTATATAAACCCATTTTTAATCTGGATTCAACTGGGGTGTATTTAGAAATTGATTACCACCATCAGATTTATGGAGATGGTAGAGCATTTGTATTCGAATTGAAGAATGGAGTTTGGGAAAATGTAAAGTTTATCCCAACATGGATTAGGTAAAAGTGGATATTCATATTTAAAAATTCTATTGGGTCTTTGTGTATCCCTAGACCCGAAGCAAAAAAATAGTGGAATTCAATTTTCGGTGAGCTTAAAAAAAAAACGTGAGTGAAGTCACTCACGTTGGCAAGATTTTTTCTGACTTATCCCAAAATCTTTTCCTTCAACTCCACCACCATTCTCAACTCCCGAAGTTCTTTTTGCACATTCTTTCGGATCAGCAGCGTCAGGATAATACCAGGAATAAAGTAGGAACAGACCAAAGCTCCCATCCAAAAGGAACTGATGTATTTGGAGAATTCCGGTAGGAGAAGCAGAAAGCCCAAAGTATAAGCACTGAGCGTCAGAAAGGTGTAGAATCCGTGGATGCGTAGCCGGAGTTCCAGGTATTTCTTTTCCTTTTCCAGACTTTCTATGGCTGAATCTGTGGCTTCTTTTTTTCCACCTTCCACAATACTGAAAGCTTCCAGCACAAACCGAAGGAGAAAGAACCCCAACATAATTCCCACGCCCACATGACTCAGCGTTTCGCGAAAGCCAAAGTAAACCAGCAGAAAATAGCACATCATCAGGAATGTCGATCCCAAGATCAGTAAGGTGCTCCATTGGAATTTTTTGCTTTCTCGGTTGAGTCGTTGGGCTTCGCTGATTAATTGTGCAGGGATGTGTGGAGGAGTGATGTCCGATCCGGAGCTTTTCCATCCCGATTTGAGAGTTTGTCCTAGTTCATTCATATGAAATTAATTTTTTAAGTCTGAGTTTGATTCTGTGGATTTTGACACGGAGATTTCCGTCTGAGATGCCCAAAATGGTTGCGATTTCTTCCTGCGGGACATCTTCGAGGAGTAATCCAGTGACTAGTCGATCGATCTCAGAGAGGTGAGCCATTGCTTCAAAAAGCATTTTGCTTGGATCTGTCTCTGTGAAGTTGATTTCTTCGGTCGTTTCTTGGTCTCGCAGGATTTCTCCTAGTTTTTGATCTTTGTTTTTCTGCTTTTTCAGAAAATTCAGGCAAGTATTCACTGTGATTCTGTAGATCCAGGTTTTGGGAGTAGCATCCTGACGAAACTTGCTCAGATTGTTCCAAACCTGGATGAACACTTCCTGCGTGAGGTCTTTGGCCTGATCGCTGTCTCCTTTCACGAATCCAAGGCAGAGTTGAAGAACCATTCGGTAATGGGCCTGATAGAGTAGCTCAAATTGCGTTTTCAGTTCTGGATTCACTTTCCTAGAAAGGTATTGATTTCCTGCACAAACCACTCCGGTTGATCCAGCATCAGGTAGTGCTTACTGTCGGCAGTAAAGGCAAAGGTCTTGTTTTCCAGCGCTTCATATTGCTTTTTCATAGTATCCAGTGCTCCTGGGCCAAAAGGCTGACCCGCTACCATGAGCAATACCGGGACTTTGATCGACGTGAGTAGCGGTCGACTGTCTAGCTTAAGCAAGTCCACATAGCCATAGACAAAGGTTTTGCGATCAGCATTTGCCATCCAGGTTTTGACCATCTCCTGATCAGATGGCTTGGTGATCATATTCTGGGTCATTTGAGTCAAATAGGCTGACTGAGCTGTTGCATCCATCGCTAGGAGTTGGTCATTGTAGGGACTTTCGTAGCCCAAAGCTGCTGCTGGTACGCCCGGCATCATGACTTCGCGCATGCAGGCCAAGGCATCGGCGATGACTACTTTTTGGATACGATCCGGGAAACTGGCCGCTAAATCCAAAGCTAAATTTCCTCCCATGCTGTGGCCAATGACCGTCAAATTGCTCAGGTTATTTGAAGTAATGTACTCGATTAAGTCAGTTTTGAGCGATTCGTACCAGGGCATTTCTACTGGAGCAATTCCTCCGAAACCCGCATAGGTAACGATATGAGCGGAATGTGTTGGGAATTGGGAAGCGGTTTCATTCCAGACTTCTCCCGGAGTAGCAAATCCCGGTAGGTAAAGGATTGGGTCTCCGGTTCCGGAGGTTTTCACTGAGATCGATGACTGAGCTACAACTAGTGGCTGGAGGAGTAGCGTGAAGCAGATGAGTAGAAGTGTCTTTTTCATTTTCCTTGATTTTTTGTGGTTTTGTATCTTGGAAAATGGATCTGTCTTTTTGTTACAGGCAGAATTGAAAAATATTTTTAAATTCTTTCTCCCTGATTTCCAAAGTCCCTTAAGTCCTGTTTTCCGATCACTTTTTTGCAAAAAAAAAACGTGAACGGGGTCGCTCACGTGGTCAATTCTTTAGTGATTTTTTCCGCTGTAGAAGAAATATTCAAACTCCATGGGTCATTTTCTTTACCTCTTCTGACTCTCGGCGTAGCCAAAAACCTTCTTTAGCAGGGGACTGGTTCTTGCGCCGATGTTTTCCCGTATTTCCAGCTCTTCCTTAGCAATCTCAATGAAAAGTCCGTCGATTGCTTTCTGTGTCACGTAGGCAGTCAGATCGGTGTCTACTTTTTTCACGAAAGGCACCTTGTTGTATCGGGTCATCACATCACCCCAGTATTTTGTAGCATCCACTTTTTTCAAACTGGCATCAATGATCGGAGAAAACTTTTCCGTGAGCGAAGAAGTAGTGCTGCCTTTGAAATACATGGTGGCGGCATTTTCCTCCCCGAGCAGGATATTTTGCACATCCTGAAAACTCATCTGCTTAATGGCCTGAGTGAATATGGGTTTTGCTTCTATGGCAGCATCCTCTGCCGCTCGATTCAAACTAGTGATCACTTGATCAACCATGGATCCTAATCCGATGGATCGTAGGGTGTTTTCCACGTTTTTTGCTTCTTCAGGAAATAGGATTTTGACATCGAGATTGCCCAAGTATCCATTTTCAAGTGAAAGTCGCTCAGCACTGATCCCGGTTCCTTTCTCAAGCGCCTCTTTCAGCCCCATGGAAATCTCAGTGGTGGTAGGGTTAGTACTCGCCTGCTTAAGAATATCAGTAATTTGAGCAGTAGTACAGCCTGAATGAAGAAGCAATGCACCGGTAAAAAAAAAGCCGGTGAGGAATTTTTTGAAAGAAAACATAAGTTGTTTTTGGGTGAATGGTATAGATAACGAAATAACCGTGCCAGAGGGTTTGAGGGGCGTACAAAAAATTAGTAAATTTTAATTCATATTCTCAAAAAAAATAATCAGTTCTGAATCAGATTTTTTCACTTTTTGCATTCAAAGCAATCAGTAAAATTTTATCAAATATTCACTTAATTCGATTTTTGATTTTGAAAATTGCAATAAAAATTTCTTTTTGTTGAAAATATAGAAATAATGAACCTAAGGCTCAATTCAGAATTTGGGACCCTCAAAGCAGTCTTAATGCACCGTCCCGGGAAAGAAATAGATCGGTTGACTCCATACAATAAGGAGTTTCTTCTCTTCGACGATGTGCCTTATCTCGAAGCGCTGCAAAAGGAGCACGATACCTTTTCCAATCTCATCAAAGCTTCTACAGGGGCCATGGTGTATCAGCTCCGGGAGCTTTTGATCCGGGTATTGTATGACCAAACTATTCTGTTGAAACTGATGCAGAGCGCACTTAGCAGATCAGGACTGGGGCACCTTGCCGGGGATATATTGGAACGATATTCAACTGCCGAATGTGCGGGGATCCTCACGGGAGGGCTCAAAATCCATGAGCTGAGACGGAAAATCCCCAATCTCAATGCAGGTGAACTGATGGAGTATGCCTTTGCCATCTCTCCCTGTCCCAACTTGTATTTCCAGCGAGATCCCATGGCTGTAACTCCAGGTGGTATCATTTTCTCCAGCATGAAAATGGAAGGAAGGCAGCGGGAAGCAGACCTTCTTCGGACTATTTTTGAAAATCATCCTGACTTTAAAGAGAATATCAATTTGCTCTATCCACTGGAGGGGATGCATAGTCCACCAAGTATCGAAGGGGGAGATATAATCATCCTTTCCAATGAAGCAGTGGCCATTGGTAATTCTGAGCGAACGGATGAAAAGGCAATCTACCATGCCGCCAAATCCTTGTTGGGAGAAGGTACAGTGAAGCGAGTATATGAAGTGCATTTGCCTGAAAAACGACAATACATGCACCTGGATACGGTTTTTACCATTTTGGATGAAAATCTCGTGTTGACTTATCCAGATGCGATGAATGCGGTGTTGCAGACTTCACTTTATACCCTAAAAGAAAACAATGGAGAAAAAGTGACAATCAAGCGTGAAATTCTGAAGGAATCCTTGCTAACAGTCTTGGCACGGGAAATCCCTCATCTGGAAGTTCTGCATACCGCAGATGGCAATCCGGATTATTCCATGCGGGAGCAGTGGTTTGATGGAGCGAATGTATTCGCAATCGGACCGCGTAGGGTGATTTCTTACAATCGGAATATCCACACCAATCGAGCTCTGCGAAATATGGGGGTGGAGGTTTTGGAGATACCGAGTTCAGAATTGAGTCGTGGCTTGGGTGGACCGAGATGTATGACGATGCCATTAAGCCGGGCGAGGGTTTGATTTTCAGCAATCCACTGCTAATCCTTTATAAATCAAAGAATGTTCTTCTTCTAGAAACCTTAAGGTCTTGAAGGATACTGGATTTGACGCGGATGTCAATATTGTAGGAGGTGAATTTGCCAAAAGGTACCCAATTGACATTCATCTGCCAGCAATGAAGATCACGGGCGATACCGATCATAGTTTGGGTGAGTTCGGCAGTTTGGAAATCGTATCCGGTGTTGAAATTGATTTTCCATTTTTCTGAGATAGACACATCCCCGCTCAGGTTCATCGTTTGGGTGATGTTTTTGTTGTTATTGATCTGTCGGGAGTATGCTAGGTTATACCCAACAGTAAGATTCCAAGGGATATCCCAATCGATATATTGGCTGGGATCTGACACAATTCGGTTGATTTCGTTTTGTGCAAATTCATCTACGACACCCCCACGCTGAATGAAATCCTGAGTCAATTCGTCCCGCACTTCTCCAGGAGATTGTCCGCTTCGGGGATTGATAGAGGCATTCATGTTCAGGGAAGCATTGCGGATCGTCCCTATTCCTTGGCCGTTTTTCCAGGCAAATTGGTTGATTCTACGGAAGGTCTCTGTGCCGTTTTCGCCTGGTATGGTTTGAACTGCATAGGGGTCGATGTTACTCGTCAAGTTCACAGAGAGCTTCCGATCAAAAAAGCTTGTTCTGGCTGAAATTTGAAAAGGAGAGAGCTTAAATGAATCCGCTGCAAAGTTGTATGCGGTATTGACGTTGAAAGACTCCAAAAGTGGAATTTTCTTAGTAGCGTTTTCTGAGGTGCTATCCTTGGCATTTAGAATTTTGGCTTCCAGGACATTTCGGATTCCGATACTCAATGCCCGGGATTCTCCCGGAGGTGCACCACCATAGACAAAGCCCTGATGTCTTGAAAATC
The DNA here is from genome assembly GCF_003259255.1 of Algoriphagus litoralis. Lineage (GTDB taxonomy): Bacteria > Bacteroidota > Bacteroidia > Cytophagales > Cyclobacteriaceae > Algoriphagus > Algoriphagus litoralis. The sequence goes on along the minus strand of NZ_QGOL01000007.1, from coordinate 127,242 downwards.
GCTGAATTCTACCTGATTCATCTACTTGGACTTCCTGATAGTATCCGTAAGAAGGATCTGAAAAATCTGGAGTAAAGTTAAAACCAAAAGTGGGCGCAATATGGTGCCGGATCGTTTGGATTTTGCTGCTCGGTTTGAAGTTATAGAAGCCATAGAAGTTGGTGTTCATGGCAAATGAACTGGTGTAAAAACCCACCCGGTTGAAACCATCTTCGATGATGCGGTCTACCCGCTCTTCGGTAGGATTGTAATAGTAATTGATTCGCTGGAGATACCAGAGTTCGTTGTAATTGACCGAAGCAGTGCCTGTGAAGTAATTGAAAAGTGTGAAGTTGGAAGAAAGTGGAATCGAGTTTTTGGCGCCATTATTGGCATTTTGTAAGAGCAAGCCGAAATTTTCCAGGTTGAATGGGATTGTTCTTGGTCCTGATCCAAGTTCTGGATTATTGACTCCAAGTTGCTGCTGAAGACGGTTGGAGATCGTGTTTTGCATATTGAAGTTCCATGCAATATTTAGGGTTTTAAGCGGTTCAAATTTTACATTCTTGAACGGGCTTTGCCGGTTCATATTCACCGCAATCGTAGGTAGATCCAGTCTGACTTCTCCTGTCTGCACACTTTGGGAGTGACGGAAATTAGCCGACAAGGAAAACGGCGTTCCTGCAAATTGTTTGGAATAGGAAATATTAGAATTGAGATCGGCAGTCACATTGTTTGAAAAATTATTCTGACTGACCACGTTGTTGAAGTAGCTAGTCGAACCGGCATTGACCGAAGCGGAAAACTTCCCAGTGCCTCGTGTAATCGGCGTATGGTTCCATTGAATCCGAAACGTATTGTAATCGACGGGATTCAATTCTGTCTCTGGGCTTACAAACTTCTGAAAATCCACATTGAAGCCGCCGCTATAGCGATATCGCTTGGTGTAGATGGCCTGGGATTTTAGTCCCCATCCACCTTTTGAAAAAATATCCCCAGTGATTCTGGCATGAATGTAGTCGTTGATTGCAAAATAATAACCTAAATCTCTGAGGAAGATTCCCCGGGTTTGTTCCTTTCCATAACTCGGGAAAATGACGCCAGAAGCCTTCTCCTCTGGGGTATCCGGAATCAATCCAAAAGGTAATCCCAACGGCGTAGGAATGCCATTGAAATACAAGTTAAATGGACCGGAAACCACTTGCTTGCCTGGAATGGATTTTATTTTGCTTGAGGAGATATGCCAATGGGGTTTGGTTAGTTTACAGGTCGTGTAGTAGCCGTGATCCAAATAAATACTTCCGTCTTCCGTCTTTTTGATCGTTTCACCGCGAAGTACTCCATCCTGCTGCTCGGTGACTACATCCTTGATGATTGCTTTTTGGGATTTGAAGTTGTACCGCATCTCCTTTCGGATCTCATAGGAGGTTCCTTGGTCGGTGAAAAACGGATTCCCCGTGACTGTTCCCAAGCTATCCGTAACCCCTGTGGCATAGAGTTCTGAGTTTTTCCAGTCAATGACTATTCGATCTGCCTCCAGTTTCATTTCCCCATATTCAAACCAAGCGTTTTTATAGAGGTAGACTTTATTCTCGGTAAAATCTGTAATGATGCTATCTTCAGCGAAATAGAGAATATCTGTTTGAATATCGCTTGTGGGCATAATTTTTGCCGAGTCCAAGTTTATCAAAGTGTCTTGCCTAGCAGCAAGTGTATCGGCTAATGGAAGAGTCCGCGATGGAGGCGTCAGCGTGTCCGGAGTGACTAGGACTTTTTCGACAGGAGGCTTTGTAGGTCGCTGTGCCGATGCAAATTGGGGGATTAGCCAAAGCCCTGAAATAAGTAAAAAAAGGATTTTGTGACCCGACACTGCTGCTTGCGCTTTGTTTAATTTAGTTGAAATTTTGCGTAAAGTTAATTCGATTGCCCTCATGGAACGGTTCAAGAACAAAAAAATTCTCTTAAGTTTTCTTATAGCGATTCCTTTTCTATTCGGTGGATTTATCCCCAATGAAACGATGATGCCAGCTTTTCGGATGAAAAAAATCGTATTAGATGCAGGTCACGGAGGAAGCGATCCCGGAAATATTGGGTCCAAAGTTCGGGAAAAAGACATTAACCTAGCTGTAACTCTGCTGGTTGGGAAGTATATCAAAGAAAATATGCCGGATGTAGAGGTGATTTACACACGAGATGATGATAGCTTCCCGACGCTAAAACAGCGCCCGAATATTGCCAATGTCAACAAGGCAGACCTTTTTGTTTCCATTCATTCAAACTCCGCCGCAAATAAATCAGCTTATGGCACCGAGACTTTTGTGATGGGTACCAAATACTTCGAGGCAAATTTTGATATCGTTAAAAAAGAAAACTCCGTGATTTTCCTTGAGGAAAACTACGAAGAAGAATACGAAGGATTTGATCCTACCTCTCCGGAATCCTACATGATGTTTAATCTGACCCAAAAAGCATTCATCGGCAACAGCATCTCTCTTGCCGATCAAATTGAAACTCAGTTTAGAGATCGGGTGGGCAGAAAAAGCAGAGGCGTAAAGCAAGGCCCTTTTTATGTGCTTTGGACGCCATCTATGCCAAGTGTTTTGGTAGAGTTGGGATTTTTATCCAATTCGGAGGAAGAAAAATTCCTGATGAGCCAAGAAGGCAAAGAGTACATGGCCTCAGCGATTTACCGCTCCATCAAAAGCTACAAAGAGGAAATCGAAGGTATTTAACAGCCAAAATTCTCAAAAGCATTCAGGCCCTTTTTCTCGCAGGAAAAGGGCTTTTCTGTATCTTGCTACTAAACCTCCTTCCTATAAAGGGAGTTTGACTATTCATAAACCCAAATTGACTTACCTAATTCCACGATGGAAACAAGCACACCGACTTTTCAGGATTTATTACTGCAACTCCAGCAAAAAACCGAACTAGTCAACCTAGGAGGAGGAAAAAAGCGGATCGATTCCGAGCATCAAAAAGGCAAATTGACCGCCCGTGAGCGGATTGATTATTTGATTGATTCAGGTTCCAGATTTTTGGAAATCGGGGCTTTCGCAGCTGACGGAATGTACGAAGAGGAGGGAGGCTGTCCTTCAGCTGGAGTGGTCACTGGAATTGGCTATGTCAGCGGCAGGATGTGTGTGATCGTAGCGAATGATGCTACTGTCAAAGCTGGAGCATGGTTTCCGATGACAGCCAAAAAGAACCTGAGGGCTCAGGAAGTCGCCATGGAAAATCGACTTCCCATCATCTATCTGGTCGATAGTGCAGGAGTTTTTCTTCCCATGCAAAATGAAATTTTTCCCGACAAGGAACACTTCGGCCGGCAGTTTCGAAACAACGCGAAAATGTCCGCTATGGGAATTGTACAGATTGCCGCGATCATGGGAAGCTGTGTGGCTGGAGGTGCGTATTTGCCGATCATGTCCGATGAAGCCATGATCGTAGATAAGACCGGCTCGATCTTCTTGGCTGGATCCTACTTGGTCAAAGCTGCAATCGGGGAAACAGTGGACAATGAAACGCTGGGTGGAGCGACCACCCATTGCGAAATCTCCGGTGTCACGGATAATAAGTACGAATCTGATCAGGAATGTTTGGATGCGATCCGCAAAATTTTCGGCACATTGGGCGAAAATCAAAAGGCTGGATTTGACCGGATTGAACCTAGGGATGCGGGTATTTCTGGAGAGCAACTTCTGGAAATCTTTCCCATGGAGCGGGTAAAGCCCTATGATATGTTGGAGGTTATTTCTGGAATAGTAGATAGAGGTGAAATAGATGAATACAAAAAAGATTATGGCAAAACCCTAATATGCGGCACAGCACGAATCGACGGCTGGGCCGTAGGAATCATCGCCAATCAGCGGAAAATCGTCAAAACTGCCAAAGGCGAAATGCAGATGGGCGGAGTGATATACTCAGACTCTGCTGATAAGGCTGCGCGATTTATCATGAATTGCAACCAGCGAAATATACCCTTGGTTTTCCTGCAGGATGTCAGCGGTTTCATGGTAGGCAGCAAAGCTGAGCACGGCGGAATCATCAAAGATGGCGCTAAAATGGTCAATGCCATGGCCAACTCCGTCGTTCCCAAGTTTACTATAGTGGTAGGTAATTCCTATGGTGCGGGTAATTACGCCATGTGTGGCAAAGCCTATGATCCGCGGTTGATCTATGCCTGGCCGACTGCACAGATGGCGGTGATGTCAGGTGCATCAGCTGCCAAAACCCTCCTTCAGATCAAAGTAGCTTCTCTCAAAAAAACCGGAAAGGTGATCTCGGAAGAGGATGAAAAACAGCTTTTGGAAGAGATCACAAATAAGTACAACGAAGAATTGAGCCCCTACTATGCTGCCGCCCGACTCTGGGTGGATGGGGTGATTGATCCCCGGGAGACCCGCAACCTAATCAGCATGGGTATCGAAGCGGCAAATCATGCGCCCATTACGGAAAGATTTAACGTGGGAGTGATTCAGACCTAATCATTTTTTGTAACTTAAAGTAAGTCAAAAGAAAATAGCATGAGTGAATTGACACCAGCCCAATTGGATGCATTGGTTTCATTGTTGGATGATCCAGACTTGGAAGTAAAAAACCACGTCAAGAATCGAATCACCTCGCTAGGGGCAGAGATTATTCCATTTTTGGAACAAAAATGGGAAACCAGCTTCAATCCGGAAGTCCAGAGGGAAATCGAGGAACTGGTTCATGATTTACAATTTTCGCTGGTTAAAAGCAGGTTTGCAGAATGGCGAGACACAGAGGATCGCGATTTGCTCACAGGTCTTTGGATCCTGAATACCTATCAGTATCCCGATTTGGAGTTTGAGAAATTGAATGCAGAGATGCATCAAATCTATTTCGAAGTCTGGACTTCATTCAAAAATGACTTGCAGCCCTACGACCAAGTCCGAATTATCAACAATGTGTTGTTCAATACGCTGAGGTTTTCCGCTAATACCAAAAATTTTCACTCCCCAGCGAATAGCATGCTTTCATCTGTTTTGGATTCAAAAAAAGGCAATCCGATCAGTCTCTGCTCGATTTATCTTTTGGTGGCAAAAAAGCTGGGTTTACCCATCTATGGGGTCAACCTTCCCAACCTTTTTGTCCTGACATACAAATCTTCAGACATCACCTTTTACATCAATGCCTTTAATAAAGGATTGACTTTCAGTCGACAAGACATTTTCAATTACCTCGAGCATCTCAAAATTGAACCTCAGGATTATTTTTTCGAACCCTGTGCACATTTGGATATTATTCTTAGATCGCTGCGAAATCTCGGAAATGCCTTTGAAAAATTAGGCGAAGCAAATAAAGTAGAGGAGGTCAAAGAAATGATCGCAATTCTGGAAAATCAATAAGTTCGGACGTTACAGCCTACAGGTCGAACCTGTGAAGGTGTGGTGCCTTCCCCTCGGAGGATTTGATTCAGTGCCCGCTCAAGATGCCGCTCGCTGACAGCAGATTCGGCTTGTGGATTGTTGTCGATAGCACCTCGATAGGAGATTTCCAGGCCGTTTTGACCGGGAGTAAGGACGATTACCTCGGGGACTTTCGTGATCCCGAATATTTTGGTCCAAGCCTGTCCTGTATCGATCAGGTAGGACATGTTTAAGCCACTTTGATCAATATAATTGCGAAGCGGAGTTTGCTCCGCTTCGGAAGTTCCTACCTCCGCATTGATCAGTGCAAATCCAATTCCCTGATTTTGAAAAGTACTTTTGATAGCCTTGATCCGGCTTTCATAAAGTTTTGCAAATGGGCAATTCAAGCTGTGAAAAATCAGGACAAAACCTTTTCCACTGGACATGGCGCCCAGGCTCATCGTCTTACCGGTGACAGCATCAATGGTACTTAGCTCATTGAGATTTTGCGCAGCAGCACTCCAGATCAAACCCAAACAAAGTGAAAGTAGGATTGTGGTTTTTTTCATAGGATTATAAGTTGACTTTTACAGCCCCACGGAAGTTCGCGGCGGTTAAAATCTTGCCAATTTGTGACTTTTTAGTCATGCTCGGTTTCATGGGGTTCAAATTTGATTGGTAAGGACCACAATGCCTGTCCCAGATTTGATTCGGAAGAATCCTCTGAGCTTAGCTATTCTTAGGGTTGAAAGTCGACTTGGAGCATTCTTGATTTCATTTTTCACCAAATGGTGTAGGTCAAAACTACATTGTCCAATCTGCGCACATCTACAGTGTAATGGTGGTCTGCAAAGTCCGTTCCTCTTATTTTTCCTTTGATTTTGTTGGTTTGGATATCAAAGGGTTCTAGAAGAATATTATCCCGAAAGGATACGCCTCTTTTTCCCTGGCATTTGAATATGGATTCCTTGGCCGACCAAGCCATGGTGTAGTGAAGGGGATCTTTTTCCAAAAAATCCAACTCAAACGGATCCAAAAACCTAAAACCAATTTTCAGAATTTTTTCACGGATCAAATCCATGTCGATACCTACTGGCTGTTCCCGGTGGAAAATAGCAGCAGCAAATCCGGGCGTATGCGTCAGCGAGACAAAGCCCTGCCCGTTCATGGATTGAGATTTGCCATGCTCATCTTTGAAAAAGCCCGGATAGGGGACTTCAAGGGCTTTTAACGCATCGTAGATAGCCAATCGGGCAGTGGCCCACTCTTTCTTTTTTTCCGGGTGAGAAATATTGGCAAAAGAAAGTTTTTCTCGAAAACTCAAGAAATCCAGTGATTGATCTTCCTGTGGCTCGATAATCTTTATCGCTAGGGCCGATGAAGAATCAATTTTTTCTATTTTTGTTTGCATAGGCCAAAAGGGCGCCGCTGAGTGATCGTCCAATATATGTCAAAAATCCAAGTTAATAAATTACATACCCTGACTGGTCACAACGACTGCATCTATGCACTGACCGAAGGGAGTGATCCCCGATTTTTTTATACCGGAGCCGGAGATGGGATGGTAGTAGAGTGGGATCTCGATGCTCCCAAAGATGGAAAGCTGATCGCGAAATTGCCTCATTCGGTATACGCGCTGACTGTGGACCGGGAACGAAATCTGCTCATCATCGGACATAATTTTGAAGGAATCCATGTAATCGACCTCAATGAGAACAAGGAGATCTGGAATCTAAAACTGACCGATCAAGCTATTTTTGATATCAAGGTCTTTTGTAATGAAATTTTAGTCGGGACGGGTGATGGAGTTCTTGTGATTGTGGATATCGATGCGAGAAGTGTCAAAAAACATATCAAGCTCAGTTCTAAAAGTATCCGCGTCATGTCAATTGCTCCTGAAAAAAGGCATTTGGCAATCGGATTGAGTGATCATTCCATCAAAATCCTTGATTTGGCGGATAACTTTCAGCCGATTGCAAACCTGACTGGCCATACCAATTCCGTTTTTGCCCTGAATTTTTCTCCAGATGAAAAAAATCTGGTCTCAGCGGGTAGGGATGCCCACATGAAATTCTGGGAATCTGAAACCTACACCCTGGTAGAAAATATCGTGGCACACATGTATGCCATTAATTTTTTATCTTTCAAAGAAGACGGGAAGTACCTAGTTACCTGCTCCATGGACAAGTCCATCAAGGTATGGGATGCAGCGAGCTATAAACTAATGAAGGTCATCGACAAAGCTCGAAATGCCGGCCATGGCACCTCGATCAATAAAGTGCTCTGGAGTACTTATTCCGGACAGGTCATCTCTATATCAGATGATCGCACTATTTCCATTTGGCAAATTGAAGAAGAAAGTTTATGAAGATTTCACCAACAGCCATTAGGCAAAAAGCCTTCGAGACAGCATTTAGAGGCTACGAAAAGAAGGAAGTATCCATGTTTCTGGAAGAAATGAGCGTGGCTATGGAGCAGATCAACCAAGAAAATCTGGAGCTGCGAAGTAAGCTTCAGCAGGTGGAATCCGAGGCCAAGCGGCTCAAAGACGTAGAAGATTCCTTATTCAGAACTTTGAAAACTGCTGAAGATACCGGGGCAAGTATCATCACCGAGGCGACCGAAGCAGCCGATCAGATCATCGCTGAAGCCAATGCTCAGGCAGAAGAGACTACCCTTCGGGCAAATCAATATGCCGAAAAGACTATTTCTGGTGCAAATCAATATGCCGAAAGCACCAAGAACGAGGTGGAGAAATACGCTGAAAACGTAAACAAAGAAGCAAATCAAATCTTTCAAAAAGCTCAGAAGCAAGCGGAAGATCAAGCTCGTATCATCACTTCAGCAGCTGAAGCCAAAGCTAAGGAAACCATCAAGGAAATCCGGGAGAGCATGCAGAGCTTAGTGAGAAGCTACGATGGTCTACTCGAGCAGCGGGAAGCGCTGGTGAAAAGTTTGAAACGACTTTCTCAGGATGCCCTGAATCAAATTGACCTATCAGATGCACACTTTTTCCGAATTGATGGTAAGGCCTATCAGCGAGCGATCGATGAATTAAGTCGATCTAGCCATTTTTCTGTTGCCAACATTGCTGTCTTGGCCACGCAGGCGGAGGTGCCTGCCGATGCAGAATCAGAAGAACAGTTTGAGGAAGATATGTCTACAGCGACTTTGGACGAAGAGACGCTGGAAACTGTCGAGGCCATGACTCATGAGCTGGAGGAGCAGGGAGAGCTTACTGTGAAAGAAATTGAGCAAGAACAGGATGAAGAAGACATCGCATACGAAGAAGAACCCATCATCAATGAATCCCTACCTGTAGTGGAGGATGAGGTGATCGCCGAAGAAGAAATCAAAGAAGAAGAGGTGAAAAAAGAAGCACCCGTTCAGCAGGCTCCTTCAACCGCAATGGAAGATTCAAAACCTGAAGATCTCAAGAAGTCCTCGGGATCATTTTTTGACCAGTTTGACTGATGGGAAAAGTTTCACTGGAAGGGATTGAATTTCACGCGTACCATGGGGCTTATCCCGAAGAATCCATTCTGGGCAATCGCTTTACATTGGATCTCGAATTGGAGACAGATTTCAAAGAAGCCATGCTACATGACAGCCTGAAGGATACGGTGGATTATGCAAAACTTTATCAATTGATCAAAGCCCGGATGGATGTGAAAGTGAAGCTATTGGAGCATCTGGGTCACCGGATTGTTTCCGATATTCTAGTTGCTTATCCCAAAGTGAAATCCGTGCGTCTTACTTTGAAAAAACATCATCCTGCTTTAGGCGGAATTGTGCAGTATTCTGCTGTGACGGTTTGTTTCCCAGAGGATTTTGCATAAGATAATTTATGTACAGTCGATCAGAAGCTTCAAGAATTCGAGCTGAGTTTTGGATTACTTTTGGGCAATACATGAAGCCTGTTCCAAATGCTGAAGGCCGCAAAATCAACTGGCCAAACTACCGTACAGGAGTGAAGCATATTTATTTCAGAATGAAAGCTGAATCGAATTTTGCATCAATTGGAATCGAAATCGCGCACAAAGACGAAGAACTTCAGGAGTTGTATTTTATGCAATTCAAGGAATTGAAAAATCTCCTGAAAAATACACTAGAGGAAGAATGGGACTGGAAGTTACATGCAATAAATGAAGTCGGTCAGCCCGTGTCTAAAATCGAAAAAGTACTTCCGGGCGTCAATGTGATGGAGGAATCGGATTGGCCCGAAATCATAGGATTTCTAAAACCAAGAATCATCGCCTTGGATGAGTTTTGGGATAATGTGAAACCCGGGTTTGAGGAATGATAATTAAAGAGCTTTCTTGGTAAACCTCAATTCCTCAACCGTTTCCACACCATTTTCAGTCAAAGCCAACTGGTAGATCATTTCGTCACCAATTCGCTCTATGGTTAGACCGTGAAACCAAACCTTGTTTTCACCTAATTCGATCAAGCGAAACGTCGTCCATTCCTCTTTTTCTTCCCAGCCAGAAAGATCGGGATTGAAATGCTTCAGCTTCATGGACACGCTTTCTCCTTCCTGTACGAGATTCATAAACTCTGAGAAAACCAGCTCACCATCCATCCAAAAACGAAAGGTACCTACCATGTGACCGTCTTTAGCGGGCATCCAAACTTCCTCGCATTCTCCACCAAAACCAGGTCCCGACCAATACCCAACCATCCAACTGAGGTCTTCCACTTTTCCTTTTCCGGGAGATTGGTCAGGTTTGAGTTGACGGACTTGGGCTGGAGAGAATTGACTACTTGTCAAAAATGCCAAGACAAGATATAAGGTCTTCATAGCTTTATTTTTGGATGCTATTAAGGTACAAAAATTACAAATCGTGACGCTTTGGAATGTCAGGATTAATAAAAGTAAAACCACGGGCTTCATCTCCCTCAAAAAAGTCGATCTGCATTCCCATCAGGAACATGAAGTGTTTTTTCTCGATCAAAACAGGAATCCCATCGATCTCAAATTGCTGATCCTCAGCTTTTGGCCTATCAAAGCCCAAGGCGTAAGACATCCCTCCGCAACCGCCGCCTTTGACACCGACTCGCAAAAAATAGTCGCTCGGGATATTCTTGGTGGCCATGATGTGTTTGATTTCGGCCTCGGCTTTCTCAGTGATGGAAATGGGAATCAGCATGCGGAGAAAAGTAAATTTTCTTGGTTTTGGTTCGCAATTTGGTCCAAATTTATCGATTCGGCCGGTTTTTTGACTCAAGAGAATTACTGATATTCGAATACAAAATAAAACGATGGATTACATACTCGATTTGCTAAAAATCATTTTGCCAGCTGGAATAGTCCTTTACGGCATGTACTTGGTGGTGGTCTCTTTTCTTTCTAAAGAAAGAGAAAAGCTACTGATTGATCTCAAAACACAAAATACTCAAGTCGTGTTGCCCATTCGGCTTCAGGCGGCTGAGCGACTTTGCCTTTTGCTGGAAAGAATCACCCCTAATAACTTGGTGAGACGCTCCAATCCGAATCAGTTTACTGCTGCTGAACTTCATCCTCAGCTTTTGGCGGAAGTCAGAGAGGAATTCAATCACAATTTGAGTCAACAAGTCTATTTCTCAGAGGAAACTTGGGAAGCGGTACGTCGAGCGGTGGAGGATGTGGTCACGCTTCTGAACCTTAGCCGTCAATCCTTACATGCTGACGCATCTGGCATGGATCTGGCAAAAGCTATTTTTGCACAGTCTCTGGAGCAAAAAAATGACGCAATCACCTATGCGCTCCGTCAGGTGAAATCCGAAATACAACTTCATTTCTAACACAAGCCAATGACCACATTTGCAAACAAGACAACTGAAATCGTAGAAAAAGCCAAAAACCTCTTTGGCAAACAGGTCGATATGATTGTTCGTCAAGAGCAAAAAGTAGTCGAGCTTCTCAAGAATGTCGGCCAAAAACTGGTCATTCTGGCTAATAACCCCAAAGTCCAAAAGCTGACTGCTCCGGTTCAGATTTTCATCCGAATGATCAAGGCGCATTTTAGGGGAGACCACAAAATGGAAATGACCACCCTCGGGTTGATCGTCCTGTCTTTGGTTTATTTTATTTCTCCGATTGATTTGATTCCTGATTTCTTGGGATTCTTTGGATTTGCTGATGATCTGTCGGTAGTCTTGGCTGTCTACGCCAAAGTACGGGATGAAGTGGAGCGATTTTTAGAATGGGAACGAACTCAGATTTAGATCTGACTGTTTTCCCTCAAATCGTTCAAAAAATGGAGTTTTTAAGTCACCCGGTTACCCAAAAGGTACTCGACCACGCGTTTTCCTACCCTCAATTTGTAGAATTTACTGCCCAACTTGTTCTGGAAAACCGGACTACCGGAGCCAATCAAAGTGAAGCCTACCTAGAATATACCTGGATGTGTCTGCAGCGGATGCGACGCTGGGACAAAACCGCAAAGATTTCGACTGGAATGGAAATTCTGCTTCGGTCTATTGAAGAGCCACAGGTTTGGATGGTAATCACGGAGGCATGGTGCGGCGATGGTTCCCAATCCATTCCTTTCCTTGCAAAATTGGCTGACCTAAACCCGCTGATCGACCTCAAAATCCTAATGCGCGATGAGAATCCTACAGTTATGGATGCATACCTGACCAATGGAGCGCGTGCTATTCCCAAGCTGGTGGCATTTACCAAAGATTTGAAAGCGGAGCTATTTACTTGGGGACCAAAGCCGGAATACCTCATCAATCGACACAAAGAATACAAGCTTGATGCTCAAGGGAAACCGTACAAGGAGTTTCTTGAGGAAATTCACCTTTGGTACGCAAGAAATAAAAATCAGGACTTGGAAGCCGAGCTTTTCCCATTAATTCAGTCAACTTTGACCCCATGAACATCGCATTAATTTCGGGTACCTCAGGACTTGTCGGCATGCAGCTGCTTCACCAGCTCTTGCAAGGCAATACATACGATTACGTGCTCAGTGTAGGCAGAAGGAAGCTTTCTCTGAAACATGGCAAACTGATTCAGATCGATGGAGATCTTTTCAACCTTGAATCCTGGGACTGGCAAGAAATGATCAAATCCCAGTCTCTGGGAGGAGAATACCATGCATTTCTTGATGCTGTCACCGACAAAAAGGCTACGATTCACGCCTTTTCCAGCTTGGGCACTACGATCAAAGTAGCCGGGTCCAAAGAGAAATTCTTCGCAATCGATCATGATTTGGTTCTAGGATTTGCCCGATGGGCAAAAAAGATTGGTGCTTCCAGATTCCTATATGTTTCTGCACTGGGTGCGGATGCTAAGTCTTCGGTTTTTTACAATAAGGTAAAAGGTCAGACTGAAGCTGATCTCAAAGCCTTGGAATTTGAGTACTTGGGCTTATTTAGACCATCGCTTTTGCTCGGAAATCGAAGTGAATTCCGAATGGGGGAGTTGGTAGCTTCAGTTTTGATGAAGCCATTGGTTTGGCTGAAAATCGCTAAAAATATCCGTCCGATATACGATTACCAAGTAGCCAAAGCCATGGTAAAGAAAGCCAATTCGAGCTATGCTGCTCCTGTTGAAATTGTTCCCTCGGGCCAAATGCAAGACCTAAGCCAATGATTGTAGTCATCCAGCGCGTATCCGAGTCTTCTGTCAAAATCGACGGTAATGTCAAAGCTCAAATTGGGCAGGGTTTGATGATTCTCTTGGGAATCGAAGAAGCAGATAATCAGGAAGACATCGATTGGTTGAGTAAGAAGATCGTCAATCTCCGGATTTTCCCGGACGAAAATGGCGTGATGAATCGCAGTGTGCTCGAAGTGGGAGGGGAGATCTTGTTGATTTCACAGTTTACCCTTCATGCCAGTACCAAAAAGGGCAATCGTCCCTCTTACATCAAAGCCGCGAAACCCGATATTTCCATTCCCCTTTACGAAAAAATGATTGCGGCTTTAGAAACCGAACTGGGCAAGTCGATTGGCACCGGGGAATTTGGAGCGGATATGAAAGTCAGCTTGGTCAATGACGGTCCAGTGACCATTGTGATGGATTCGAAGAATCGGGTTTAGTGACTAGGTCGAATGATTTCACTACAAATCTCGATATAATCTTCCACAGCTTCCTCGAAAGCATATTTCAAATCCGCTACCGTGCCACCTTCAAAAGTCACCAAATCATCAATGACTTCGATTTTTCCATGAAAAACCTTATCCTCAGCCGAAAATGAAACTGATCCGATGAAGTTCTAGTATTCAAGTGTGTTTTTCATAGCTTTTCTTTATTTCAATATGAATCAATCAAGGTTAAACTACACCAATTGTCTATGGAGAGTACTGAATCAATCAATGGGCTTGCCTTTTTTATCAAATCGGATTAAATCAATTTGATTACCAGCGAAATCTCTGATGGATTTCTCCTCCTTGTCGCCATTTTCATTGTAATGGACTGTGACTATTTGGTCTTTTTTTGGATAAAATTTGGTTCTTTCGCTCAAATAGGTCTTTTGATCATTGAATCCAACACCAAAATCAAGAAACTTTTTGAGATTCCCTTTTTTGTCATAGAAGGAAATCATACTAGCGCTTTTTCCTCGACTACTTAAATTGTAGAATGTTCGTTTTTTGAAGTCTTTTCCTATTCTCTTTTTACCTTCCAAGGAAATGGTGCCATTTGGGTTCACCCAAAGATAAGGGCCATCCTGAATCCCATTTTTGTAGGAAACATAGCCGAAGTTCTTGCCTTCGGGATAGAAATAGGTGACTTTTCCATGAATTTTTTCATTTTTAAATTGTTGAGCACGCTCAAGGATTCCATTTTGATAAAAAATGGAATCCTTATCCAATTCAAGGTAATTTCTGGATTTGGTATTAAAAGCACTATCTAAAAGTAATAACTCCTTGATTCCGCTCCCGTATTGCCATTGTCTTAGACCTTCTTGGTCTCTTTAGATCTGAGTAAAAGAGCAAAAGTTGATTTCTATTTCGTCATTTAACTTTTTCCCAAAAATGATCCATTCTTCGCCAGGATCAATTCCAAGATCACATGAAGTATGATAGTTAAAGCTTCTATGTCCGCCAAAAACTTTGAGTTTTGAGATTGGGCCACCTTTGAAGCGATCTATCTCGGTTACTTCAGCCTCAAAATACCGCTGAATTGATTCATCGTCCTTTTTCTCAATAGGGGGAATCAGTTTTCCGACTTTTACCAGAGCTACATAGTCATACTCATTCATTTTTTCTATAGAAAAATCTCCTGTAAAAGCACAAACACAGGCAACTGAGTAATAGGGCAACAAGAAAAGTGAAATGCCAAAAAAGTAACTGAATAAAGTTGATCTCATTAACAAGAGTAATTTAGTTGAAATTTTTACTCCCATCAATTTAGATGATTTTCTGTTTTTTTATAAAAAAAGCTGGAGTTCATCCTCCAGCCCATTTTGCTTCTTGAATCTAACCTCTTGCTTCTAGAAATGCTTCCAACCCTGAGCTTTTAGCTGCACTGCGGTTCCGCTTTTGGTTACCAGATATTTTCCCTCATCAGGCTTGGTCATGTGACCGATGAAGTGGATGTCTGGATGTTTTTCCAGCTTCGCAAAGTCTTTTTGATCAATCGTGAAAAGCAACTCATAATCTTCCCCGCCATTCAAAACGCAGGTGATCGGGTCCAAATTCAATTCCACTGCCGTGTCGAAGGTCTGCTTGTCGATAGGTAGTTTGTCTTCATAGATCGTCGCACCGACGCCTGACCCTTTACAGATGTGAAAAATCTCAGAGGCCAAGCCATCCGAAATATCCATCATGCTGGTAGGCACTACGCCCAATTCCCGCATTTCATGAATGATGTCCATTCTTGCGTCGGGTTTGAGTTGGCGTCCCGTCACGACAGTGTAATTTTCAAGATTGGGTTTCATGTCAGGATTTGCCAAATACACCTGCTTTTCGCGCTCCAAGATCTGTAAACCCACCAAGGCTGAACCCAAATCACCTGTGACACAAAGGATATCATTGACTTTGGCACCTGTTCGGTAAGTGATTTGCTCTTTTTGTGCTTCACCGATGGCAGTGACAGAGATTACCAATCCACCTCGTGAGGCGGTTGTGTCTCCGCCGACGAGATCAACGCCATAATGCTCGCAGGCGGCATTTATTCCTTCGTAAAGAGCGTCTACTGCTTCTACAGAAAAGCGATTGGATAATGCGATGCTCACCGTGATTTGCTTCGGAATGGCATTCATGGCAGCCACATCGGAGATATTGACAGCGACCGCTTTGAATCCGACATGGGTCAATGGAGCATAAGAAAGGTCGAAATGTACTCCTTCAAGTAAAAGATCGGTAGTCACCACTTTCACATGATCCCCGGCTTCAATAACCGCCGCATCGTCGCCGATACCTTTGACAGTCCCTGAGTTTTTGATTATTACTCTAGAATTCAAATGATCAATTAGGCCAAACTCACCCAATTCACTTATTTCTGTTCTTACTTCTGACATTATTATTTCTTGGTTGGAAATGCAAAGATACTTCTAATTCCAAATTGGGTTATACCATTCCAATTTGTCGGGAAAAATGGGTTAGCATTTAGAGTAGGTGAAATTAACAGTGAATACTTCTCTCCCATTTTAAACTCCTTGCCTAAGCCTAATGAAAACCCAAGTCGGAAATAACCGAAGGAATCACGACTAGTCTGTGATAAATTAGGCCCAGCTTGAAGAAAAAATCGATTAGGAAGCCATTTTCTGAAGTTGGCAGAGACCAGCCAATTATTGAAATTTAGATCGTAAGGATCTTCTGGAAATCCGGGAGAAATGTTCGGAGTAACTTTGAACTTATTGCTTGAATAAATTAGTCCTGTTTCAAATTCCCATTTTTCCGATAGGGGAGTTAAATATAGAAAACCAATATCAAAAAAGAACTTTCCATCATAGGATGGGGCACCATCAGCATCACTTTGGATATAGGAAGGATTGCCAAAGGAAGCTTGTATACCAAATCTGTTGGCTTTTTTTTCTTGAGCTAGGGTAAAATTCGACCACAAGCAAAAGCATATTATAGCAGTAAAAAAGGTTAGAATCTTCATAATGACATTTGATTAGTTGTTTGCTAAAAATTGTTAAGCTTAACGAAAAATCCTTCCGAACAGATTTACTAAATGCCAAATTTTAATTGTTGGGCCATAAATCCATTTTGGGAAATGGAATGCTTATTTGATCAATCTACCAATTCAAAAACCTTTCAACTTTAGCACTTTCAAACCTTTCAACCCGAATTTTGACACAACTCCACAAGCACCCCATTCGTGCTGCGCGGGTGCAAAAATACCACAATTTTATTGTCTGCACCTTGTTTTGGCGTTTCATTCAGGATTTCAAAACCGGCTTCTTTCAGTCTTTTGACTTCTGCATGGATATCTTCCACATCAAAAGCGATGTGGTGGACTCCCTCTGATTTTCGCTCCAAATACTTCGCAATCGGACTGTCTGGCCGGCTCGCCTGAAGTAATTCTACCTTGGTTTCGCCCACCTGAAAAAAGCTGGTTTCTACCCCTTCACCGTCCACAGACTCGGTTTTGTAGTGCTCTTTTCCCAGCAATCGAGCAAAGAGTTCATTGGACTTTTCTAAATCTGAGACAGCTATTCCGATATGTTCAATTTTCCTCATCATCTATTTTGTATCTTTGTGGCGAATCTTTTTTTTAGGGGATGTGTTGAGTATGCATTCCTATAGTATAGCTAAAGTAAAAGTATAAAAATATGATCATCGTTTCAGACAAAGCCAAAGAGCGGATTCTAGAACTCAAAAAAGAGGAAGGCCGGTCCGAAAATGAAAATATCCGAGTTTCGGTCAAAGGTGGAGGTTGTTCCGGTTTGATGTATGACTTGGGTTTTGATGCCACTGTGGTGGATTCAGACCATGTCTTTGAAGACAAAGGCGTCAAAATCCTCGTAGATCGAAAAAGTTTACTGTACCTCGCCGGTACGGTACTTGAATTCTCTGATGGGCTGAACGGCAAAGGATTCCAGTTTGTAAATCCTAACGCCAGCCGAACGTGTGGATGTGGAGAAAGCTTCTCCGTATAATCCCTATCTCGAAAAATAACGCATAAAAAAGCAGCCGAAACGCTGCTTTTTTTGTTTAAAGACAGCAAGAGATCAAGGCGTCACATCCTTTCCTCCACCAGTCAAAAATCCAAAAATCCCTTTACCTTAATTCCTGTCAATCCTTACCTTTGCCCACGATAAAAAAAACACCCTAAATGGAAGAGCAAATCAAAAACGTACCTCTGAATGACCTGCACGTAGCCCTTGGTGGCAAAATGGTGCCTTTTGCCGGATTCTATATGCCCGTGCGCTACAGTTCCGACAATGAAGAACACCTTTGTGTCCGCAATGGAGTAGGGGTATTTGATGTGTCTCACATGGGTGAATTCCTTGTGGAAGGACCGGAGGCGCTTACTTTGATCCAAAAAGTAACTTCGAACGACGCGTCAAAACTGGTGATCGGTCAGGCTCAGTATTCCTGCTTTCCCAATGAAACAGGCGGAATTGTGGATGATTTGATCGTCTATAAATTTGACGAAGAAAAATACATGCTCGTGGTCAATGCTTCCAATATTGCCAAGGATTGGGCTTGGGTCAACAAGTACAACACCATGGGAGCCAAATTGACCAATGTCTCCGATGACTATTCACTTTTTGCAGTGCAAGGACCAAAAGCTATCGAGGCTGTTCAGTCCTTGACTCCTGTGAATCTTGCCGAAGTGAAGTTCTATCATTTTACCGTTGGAGAATTTGCCGGAGTTCAGGATGTGATCATTTCAGGTACGGGTTATACTGGCGCTGGAGGATTTGAGATTTATGTGAAAAATGCAGACGCAGCACATGTATGGAACGCGATTTTTGAAGCTGGAAAAGATTTTGACATCAAGCCTATCGGTTTGGGTGCACGCGATACGCTCAGAATGGAAATGGGGTATTGCCTCTATGGCAATGATATCAACGATACCACTTCACCGATTGAAGCAGGCCTCGGATGGATCACCAAGTTCACCAAAGACTTCACCAATTCTGAAGCGCTTAAGAAACAGAAAGAAGAAGGTGTCTCCCGCAAATTGGTGGGTTTTATCATGCAGGAAAGAGGAATTCCAAGAGGACATTACTCGATCGTCGATGCTGCAGGAGAAGTAATAGGCGAGGTGACTTCCGGAACTCAGTCTCCAAGCATGGGTGTAGGTATAGGAATGGGGTATGTGAAAACGGAATTCAGCAAACCTGGAACCGAGATTTATATCCAAGTCAGAACTAAGAACCTGAAAGCACAGGTTGAAAAACTTCCGCTTCTGAAAGCTTAAGCATGAGAAAAGTTGAAGTCTGCTTCAGTCCTGAGTTAATTCATCTCTTTGATCTTGAAAGCAAAATCGTGGTCGTGGTCGATATCTTTCGCGCCACTTCCACGATGGTAGCTGCTTTGGCGAATGGAGTGGTGGAGATTCTTCCATTTGCCGATCTGGAAGCTTGCAGGGTGATGAAGGAGAAGGGATTTTTGATCGGAGGGGAGCGAAATGGACTTACAGCTCCCGGATTCGAAATGGGAAACTCTCCGGTAGCCTACTTGGATGGAACGTATGCCGGTCGCAAACTCGCCATGACCACAACTAACGGAACCCAAGCCATTGAAAAATCTCGTACAGCCGAAGAGATTCTGATCGGAGCTTTTCCAAATCTTCAGGCCACTGTTTCTTATATTCAAACGCAGGACAAGGATGTCCTCATCCATTGTGCGGGCTGGAAAGGTCATTTCAATCTAGAGGATTCCCTGTATGCGGGAGCATTGGTGAAGTCCCTGGAATCCACGCACACATCAAGTGAAGACGGTGCATTGGCTATGGGGACACTTTTTGAAAAAGTCGGCCATAATCTCAAAGGATTTTTGTCTCAAGCATCCCATGCCAAGCGATTGCAAAATCATGGAATCGAGCGGGACATTGACTTCTGTCTGACACTTGATTTGTATGAGATTGTGGTGAAATTGGATGAAAGAGGGTTTTTGGTGAAAGTTTAGTAGTATCTTTTTTCTCATCCTTCAAACTTCAACTTTCTTACTTTTCCTGAAAACTGCCCACTGAGACTGCCTACTTTCAGCTTTCTCACTTCTGCGTTCTTAATTTTCCAAAACTGCCTACTATGACTGAAGGCTGGAATTATCCCGCTGATCTGCGCTGAAAAAGTCGCTGAACTACGCGGATTTTTTCTTCTCTGAACTAGCTGTGAGCTTTATTAATAAAAAAAGGCAATCACTTACGACTGCCTTTCAGATTTCTGATTTTATACTTTTGACTTTTGGTCTTGCCTACTGCCCACTGTGACTGCCTACTTTCATCTTTTTCACTTCAAATTTCTTCCTTCCTAAAATGCTTCCCCAAACGTAAAATAAAACTGCATCCCCTCATTTGGAGAATGCGCCAAATCCAGCCTCAAATTCAACTTTTTGGCTTTTGAAAGTCGGAATCTCCCACCTGCTCCATAGGTTATTTTTGCACGGTCAGCTAGGGAATTGAGATTTGAAAAAACATTCCCAACTCCGGCAAAACCAACCAAACCCCATCGGTTCCCGATGCTTTTTCTAATTTCTGATTGAATAAAAGCCAGATTGTTATCTCTGTATTTTCCCTCAAAAAGCCCTCTTAAAGAGCGATTTCCACCCACTAATGGCAATGCAAAAAAAGGTGTTTCTCCAGTTGTGAATTTTGTCGCGATCTGATTTGCCCAGATTACAGTTTGAGAAAGCGATTTGTAGTGTCTCAGGTCGCCCCCGATTTCCCAATAGGAATAATCTCCTCCAAATGGCTTTCCAAATCGCATCAGGTAAGTTTCCGAAAACCATCCTGAATTAGGGTAAATTGGGTTGTCCCTTGAATCAAAAATGAATGCTGGGCCGAGTCCGACATTCCATCCGCCATCTTTTCCGATATAATCCTCATTTGCGAGCTTTCCATCAGGATCAAAACCTGAAAAGCTAAAGTGGTCCAAAACTGTCTTGACGCCAAGATATCTTGAAGGAGCTATTTGCTTGGCAAAATCAAATCGAAGTCTTGGGAATTTTGCATCATATGTTTCAGAATCCGATTCATTTACCTCATTTCCAATTCCATAGAAAAAGTACAAGTAATCATACCAGCCAACTTCGCCTGAAAACAGATTTTTGTTTTGATCGGTAAAAATTCTCCAATTCACATAGCTCAAGAATTGCCTTCGCAAAGAATATGCAACGCCAAAAACTGATTGACTTTCATAGGTTTCTGTCGGATTCCCTAGATTGAAATTTGTTGCTCCTCCCACTCCGAATACCCAGCGAGTTTCCGGAGTATAATACGCCAAAGGAAGGATGAAAACAGCTTTCTGTTGTTTCAGAGTGGAATCATCTTGTGCAAATGCGGAATTAGTGATTTTTCCCAAAATCAGAAAAAGCAAGACTGAACACTTTGCAAATTGAAGCATATTGTAATGTACGAGCCTAGCACCTGAAGCTGATCAAAGGTCGGTGGAAATGTTTCAATCGAGGATTTTCCTACTCCTTTAAATCATGCTTGCTTGATTTAATCACCTTGAAATCCGGTGAACCTTTCATTCCCTATTTCCCAATTGGAAGACTTTAATCCTGATCCTATGTGACCTTTGTCATGATTTATTAGGGGAGTCGGGGCTAAACTTGTATCAAGACAAAACCCATAAGAAATCATGTTTAAAAAGCATCCGCTAACCGAGGAGTTTCCTGAGTTTGAAGCTAAAATCCATGAATTGAAGGCAGAAAATGAGCATTTCAAAAAGCTGTTTGAAGCCTATGATGAAGTGGATCACGAGATCTATCGTATCGAATCTGATGCAGAACCTGCCTCCGATGAGACCGCCAACCAATTGAGGATAAATAGGCTTCGGTTAAAGGATGAACTTTATTTCATGCTCAAGGAAGGTTAAGTTGTTTTATTACCCTAAACTAGAAAAGCCCATCCCTGGATTGGGCTTTTTATTTCAGTTTCTCATTGTTTTTGTGCCTGTCGAGATCGCGGATATTCTTCTTTTCGAAGTTCTTCTGCAAAGCTTGAGTTAAATCCACTCCGGTCTGATTGGCAAGGCAAATCAAAACCCAAAGTACGTCCGCTAGTTCATCACCAAGATCTTTCCCTTTGTCCGACTCTTTGAAAGATTGCTCGCCATAGGTGCGGGACATAATGCGGGCTAATTCGCCTACTTCTTCCATCAAAATGGTCATGTTGGTAAGTTCATTGAAATACCGGACCCCGACTGTTTTGATCCACTGATCGACTTGAGCTTGTGCCTGTGCAAGGGTTATTTCTGTTGACTTATTCATTTGGGGATAATTTGAATCGGAAATTAGAGATTGAGGTAGGGGATTCCAAACGGTCTGAATTTTTTAAACTGGAATTCACTTTTGTGTTTAATCCTGAAATTCCACCAGTGAATTTGGTTCACACATTTTTCTGAGTTAATTCACGGTCCAAAACATTCTTTCATGAAAAAGCTAATTCTCCTCCTTTTGGTCTGTGTTTTATTTTTTCGCTGCGCGGAAAAAGAATCCGAAAACAAACTTCCAAGGATTGCAATCGCAGGTTTGGCGATCGAATCAAGTACCTTTTCGCCAGCTTTGACCCATGAAGAAGCATTCAAAGCGCGGGTCGATGAGGATGTATTTTCGTTTTATCCCTTTTTGGCTGAGGACTCAGTGGATAGAAAGCGTGCCGAATGGATTCCTACCTTGCGGGCACATGCCTTGCCAGGTGGTATTGTGACCCGTGAAGCATATGAATCGCTGGTCACCCAGACCTTGGATCGGCTAAAGGCCAACCTTCCGTATGATGGACTTTTCTTTGACATCCACGGTGCTATGAGTGTGGTGGGATTGGATGATCCCGAAGGAGATTTTATCCAGCGGGTAAGGGAAGTGGTGGGATATGAGACCGTGATTTCTACCTCAATGGATTTGCATGGAAATGTTTCTAAGGTGCTTGCAGAGAATTCAGACCTGATCACCTGCTATAGAATGGCGCCACATGAAGATGCTTTGGAATCCAAAAAGCGGGCTGTTGAAAACCTTTTGGTTCGATTGGAAAGTGGAAAAGGAAAACCTGCCTACAAGGCTTGGATCCCTGTTCCAATATTGCTTCCCGGAGAAAAGACAAGTACCAGAATTGAGCCTGGAAAGGGACTTTATGCCAAAGTGGATCCAGCGACCAAAGAAGAAGGAGTCATCGATGCTGCGATTTGGATTGGCTACGCTTGGGCGGATGAACCAAGGAATCATGCTGTGGTCATGGTCACCGGAGATGATGAATCAAAAGTGAAAGAAGCTGCGGAATACTTAGCCAAAAGCTTTTGGGATGTGCGGTCCGAATTTGAGTTTGTCGCTCCTGTGGCGACATTGGAGGAAAGTTTGAACATGGCTTTGGTCAGTGAAAAAAAGCCTTTCATGATTTCTGATATGGGTGATAATCCCACCGCAGGAGGCGCAGGCGATGTGACTTGGACCTTGCACGAGATCCTGAAGCGTCCCGAGTTCAAATCCGAAGATGGACCTGAATTAATCTATGCGTCAATTCCCGGACCTGAATTGGTGGCGAAAGCTATTGCGGCAGGAGTAGGCGGGAAAGTTTCTGGTGAAGCTGGAGCTGCAGTGGATAACCGATTCGCTCCCCCAGTGATGCTTTCAGGAACTGTGGAAGCCATCAAAGAAGGTGACAGAGATGCTGGAATTGAAGTGGTGATCAAGGTCGGTTCCGTACGGGTGATAGTCACCCAAAAAAGAAAGCCCTACCATCATGAAAAGGACTTTACAGATTTGGGCTTGAATCCAAGGGAAGCCGCTATAGTAGTGGTAAAGATCGGCTATTTGGTGCCCGAATTATATGACATGCGTGGAGATTGGATCATGGCTCAGACGCCAGGTGGTGTGGATCAGGATCTGGATCGATTGGGACACAAGCGGATCATCCGTCCGATGTATCCTTTGGACAAGGATATGGCTGATCCGGATCTGAGTGTCCGATGGATTCCTGTTTCTGGAAGTAGCAAGTAATTTTCTCACCTCCAATTTTTTATACAATGATGAATCCAAAGCCAGAGTCTGTTGACCAGTACTTAAGTTGGTTTACAGGGGAAATCCGTGAGCGACTCGAACTAATCAGAGTTACGCTTAAAAATGAGCTTCCAGAGGCCAAGGAAGTGATCAGCTACCATATGCCCGCATTCAAGACCTCTGAAGTATTGGTCTATTATGCTGTCGCAAAGAATCACATCGGATTTTATCCAACCAACAGTGGTGTAGCTGAATTCAAAAATGAACTAGAAGAATATCAAACTAGCAAAGGAGCCATTCAATTCCCGCATAATAAGCCTTTGCCTCTTGATTTGATCGTTGCGATAGCCCAGTTCAGATTCTTGGAGGTTCAGGCCAAGCAAGCAAGAAAGAAGTAAAACTAACCCAGTGCATTTGGAAGTGCTTCGACTAGAAGATCGATTTCATGCTTTGAATTGTAAATATGCGTGGATATGCGAATGGCGTCGACTTGACCTTCCGGTACTTGCCGGATTCGGAATCCCGACTTTGCAAGGTTAGTTCCGACTTCTTGGAAGGAAATAGCCTTGGGTCGGAAAGAAACCATACAAATACGGGATGCGTCCTCCTTAGGGCTAAGGATTTCCAGCTGATTTTTGAATTGGGAGAGTCCTTCGTACAAATAGTGGTTCAATTCACGAATTCGAGATTCTACTTTTCCAGTGCCGATTTCATCATGAAATGCAATAGCTGCCGACACTCCTTTCATCAATGTGGTACTTTGCGTTCCGTAGTCAAATCGATGCGCTGAAGCTGCATAGCCTAGCATTACAGGTGGATTTGAAAATAGATCCCAACCGGAATCACTTCCTCCGCCGACATGAAATGGCTGAAGTCGGTCCAGCATCGCTTCCCTGACATAGAGAAATCCTGTGCCACTTGGTCCCAAAAGCCACTTGTGACAGCAACCAGCATAGAAGTCACACCCCAACGCATCCAAGTTCAGATCAAGACAGCCAGCGCCATGTGCTCCGTCTATTGCCGTCAGGATGCCTTGATTTCGGGCATATTCGGCTATGTCTTTCACAGGAAAAACCAGTCCAGTGGTACAGGTCACATGCGGTATGGCAATGACTTTGGTTTTGGGTGAAACCAAGCTTTTGATCCGGTCAAGATTTTCAGCTTGGGTCGAAGCAGGAGTAAAAGGTTTCAGAACTATTCCATGGAGTTTGGCCCGATTGAGCCAAGGAAGCGCATTGCCTACGTGGTCATGCGTAGTGAGAATCACTTCGTCTCCTGGATTGAGCGCAATTCCCCATGCCATGATATTGATTCCTTCTGTGGTGTTATGTGTCAGGGAAAGCTCTTCCGTTTTAATTCCCAAAAAGGCAGCCAGCTTCTCTCGTTCTGGCTGTGTGCTACCATATTCTCCAGTGGTATTGATTTGAAGGAGCGACTCTTCCATGGCTCTTTGGACGGGGAAAGGAGCAGGGCCAAATGTTCCATTGTTTAGATAAATTCGGTCTTTGGATAGAGGAAAACTCCCTCTGATTTGATCCCAAAAAGGTTCTCCTTGCAAGGTGTGATCTATTTGCAGGTTCTTCTGGATAGTTCGGTGCGGAGCAAATCCAAACAGACCTGGTGCAGCTAGTCCGACAGAGAATTTTTTAAGAAAATCACGCCTATTTTTCATGAAATGGATTCCCTTTTGGGAGATGTAAGTAAACCAAAATCTTTGCGTTAGCAAAGTGACTATTCGATGATTTCGGTTTTTGGAAGATATTATTTGGTTTGGAATCTGGGCCAAAAGTAACTTACTTGATATTTAACCTGCATTCAATTTTGGTTGATGAATCCATCCTTGCTACGCCTATCATTAGTTTCGATTTTCATCCTGTTGCTTTCTGGCTCAGTTGCCTTGGCATGGCAATCGGATGCTCAAAGTGATTTACCCAATGTCATTCTTCTGCTGGGTGACGATCATGGATGGGATGAAACAGGCTACAACGGTCATCCTTATCTCAAAACTCCTGTGCTGGATGAAATGGCAGCTCAGGGCATTCGGATGAATCGGTTTTACTCAGCCTCTCCGGTATGTTCTCCCACTCGGGGGAGCATCCTTACAGGAAGGCATCCAAATCGCTACGGAACCTTCACTCCGGGATTCTCCATTCGACCTGAGGAGGTCAGTATTGCTCAATTGTTGAAAAATGCAGGCTATGCCACTGCCCACTTTGGAAAATGGCACTTGGGGCCAGTCAAAGCCGAATCACCTACCAATCCTGGTGCAATGGGGTTTGAGGAATGGCTTTCACACGATAATTTTTTTGAAATGAATCCCGTGCTTTCTCGAAATGGAGCTAGCCCCGAAGTATTCAAAGGAGAGGGATCAGAGGTTATTGTACGGGAAGCTTTGGCATTTATGGAAAAAGCGAAGGAGGCAGGCAAACCTTTTTTCGTTGTCATTTGGTTTGGCTCGCCACATGAACCCTATAGCGCATTGCCAAAAGACTTGGCCTTGTACGATGATTTACCCCTTGATTTTGCAAATAAGACTGTCCGCTTGACTTCCAATGAGACAGGAGAGCCAGTGGATCGGCTCCAGCGGGGGGTCTTGCGTGAACGCTTTGCTGAAATCACCGCTATGGACCGCACGATCGGCTGGGTTAGGGATTACCTGAAAAGTGAGGATCTCCGAGAAAATACGCTCCTATGGTATTTTGGGGACAACGGAACCCCAAAAGAAGGAAATGCAACTGTTCCCTTTCGGGAAGAAAAGGGCAGTGTCTATGAAGGTGGGATTCGAGTTCCGAGTGTTTTGGAATGGCCTGCTGCGTTCCCAGTGCCTGCAGTGACGGATGTAAATATCGTTTCATCCGATGTCTTTCCAACGCTTTGCGCCATAGTGGGACAGTCCATTCCTTCTAGGCCAGTTGATGGAATCAATCTTTTACCAATCTTCTCGCAAAAGATAGCGCAAAGACCTGAACCGATTAAATTTTGGAATGGAGCTCCCAGGACTCAAAGTGGAATAGTGCCCAAACCCTACATTGCTCCCGAGCTGCAAGAAGGGACTACGCCACTGGCAAAATTGCAGGATGGAATTGCCACGAGGAATTTCAAAAACTTTCATCATCCCGACATCCTGCCGCAGGACTATCGAGGACCTAGGGCGATTCTGGACAATGACTTCAAACTGGTCATCCACGAAAGAAAAGATGGGACGGTTTTCAGGGAGTTATTCCAGGTGAAAATGGATCCTGCGGAAAAGAAAAATCTCATTGCCGATTACCCCAAACTCGCAGAAGACCTCGAAAAATCTTTGCTGGAATGGCAACAATCTGTTTTAAAAAGCTTGATGGGAGAAGATTATTGATTTGGGGACTTTTCAGTTTTTAAAATTCCTAAATCAAGGGTTTTCGATACCTGTTCCGGTATGTCACTGGCATAGTGACTCACAAAGACTATAGCCATTGAGGTGCTTTCGCAGATTTTTTCGATGGTTAATTTAAAAAGTGCACGCTGTAAATCGTCTAGCCCTTGGGAAGCTTCATCCAAAATCAACAGACTTGGTGCTTTAATCAGTGCCCTAGCCAAAAGCGTCCATCGCTGTTGGCCTAGGGAAAGTCTGGAGATCGGCTGGTCTTTGACTTCTTCTAGCTGAAATAACCCAAGCCATTGATCGGCTTTTGACTCTTGGTCAGGAGTGGTTTTTTTGAATAATCCCATCGTATCAAAGAATCCCGAAAGGACCACCTTACGGCAGGTTTGGTTGCTTGGGAAAAATCTGGTCAGCTCAGGTGCCACGAATCCTATCGGGCGCTTTACATCCCAGATGCTTTCACCGCTTCCTCTTTTTCTGCCAAAAAGCACAATATGCTGCGAATAAGCTTGTGGGTTTTCTCCGATAAGTAAGCTGATTAGCGTCGATTTTCCCGATCCGTTTGGTCCTTTCAATAGCCAGCGCTCACCATCTTTAATTTCCCAATTGAGCTGGTTTAGGATCCGTTTATCACCGTATTGAATGGTGACATCACGCAGCTGAACGATCGGCCCTTTGTTTTCCTTATTTTTTGGAAGAAAGGTTTTCAGCAAGTTCCAGTCCCAAGAAGGTGGAGCCAATCCTCCATGGACTTCAGGAAAAAATTCAGATGTCCAAGTATTGCCAATCCCAATAGAATTTAGGTAGGCAAGGTGAGTTATTCCTGCTGGGATTTCCCTGGATGAAGTGGTGATCAGCACGTGGATTTCTTCCCTAATAATCGCCTGGAGAAAATCTCCAAAGGCAGCCCGGCTTTCCTGATCTAATCCTGTCATCGGCTGGTCCATGAGAAAGATTTTAGGCTGACGAAGTAATCCTAAGGCAAGTGCCAATCGCCGTGTTTCTCCATTGGAAAGCTTAAGAATCGATGAGTCCAGGAGCGTATTTAGGCGGAGTAATTCTGCAACCCTTTCCAAACTCCAAGGACCTGGAATCTGGGGGGAATTTTCCTCCAAATATTCACGGACGGTTGCAGCTTGCTCAGATTCTGCACTGTTGAATCGCTGCTGAAAGTAAAAGTTTTGAAGATTGGATTTGTTCCTGAATCGATACTGCTGGGACACATATGCGATCAAGTCCCGGAAGCTATTGACGCTTCCCTGTTCTGTTTTGGTCCGGATATAGTCCTCCGAAAATGGCCTGACTACATGTCCATCGGGTAGGTGAGTCGTACCAAGCAGTGTCTCAAGAAATGCGGTAAGTTCGAGACCGGAGTCTGCTGTGATGGCCCAGTGTTGTCCTTTTTCCCAAGTAAAATTTAACTGCTGAAAAGTGGCTTTGCCGAGATACTGGACGGTAGCTTTTTCTACTTGGATCAGAATATTGGAAGTCAAAGGCTTTAAAGTTCGGGTTGATTTATGAAGGTATAAGATTGGTTTTTTTTTGAATAAAGCAGGATTTTTCTCCAAAATTTTCTTTAAGCTATCCTATTTAAAAAATTGATCTTCAATAAAAAAAGGAGCGATACCTAAATAATCGGTAAAGCTCCTTTTTGTAATCAGTCATTGGGATACGGAATGTACACGAAAGAGGTAAATGCCCCATCCATGACGAAAAGACAACAGAATTCATCTGGATCTTTGTAGGCTTTTTTGAAGTCTTCCAAGGCCTCTTCAGCAATTAAAGTTCGCTGGACAAATTCATCGACGTAGGTGATGAAGTAGTTCCAGTCGAGGTCTTTTTCAGCTTTTCCAATAAAGATCTTTCCGATCGGCTGCATGTCTTTGGAGATGGGGAAAATCGGATATTCCGAAAATCCCCTGGAGCGGATTTGGTATGAAGCCTCTTTGAGGACGTCAGATATTTTCACAAAATCACTGGTGATCGTACCCAAATACTTTCCACTCAGTTCGGGATCATTGAAGTCTGAAATCATTTTTTTAGCGTTAAGCGTACCACATTTTCGACATGATAGGTTTGTGGGAACATATCCACAGGCTGGACCTTTTCGACTTGATATTTCTCACCGAGGAGCGCTAAATCCCGAGCTTGAGTCGCCGGGTTGCAAGAGACGTAGACGATTTTAGGCGCTTCAAGTCTGAGGAGCATTTCCACCACTTTTTCATCCATACCTGCTCTCGGAGGATCGGTGATGATGACATCGGGAGCGGCATGGTTTGCAATGAATTCTTCATTGAGGATATCCTTCATGTCCCCGGCATAGAAGAGCGTATTATTTATTCCGTTTAGTTGGGAATTGAGCTTGGCATCTTCGATTGCGGCTTCGACATATTCCACACCGATGACCTGTTTGGCCTTTTTTGCGACGAAATTGGCGATGGTTCCGGTCCCGGTGTAAAGGTCATAGACCACTTCGTCCCCCTGCAGATCGGCAAAGTCCCGCGCCACCTTGTATAGTTCGTAGGCTTGCTCCAAGTTGGTCTGGTAGAATGATTTGGGTCCGATTCGGAATTTCAATCCTTCCATTTCTTCCTCGATGTAGGGTTGCCCTGAAAAAGTCACCAGCTCCAAATCATTGTAAGTTTCGTTTCCTTTGGTATTGATGACGTAGAGCAGGGAGGAGATTTCAGGAAATTTCCCCTTCAAAAACTCCATCACCAACTGAATTGACTCGGGGTCATTTTCTCCAAACTGCACGATGACCATGGTCTGATTGGTCGTGGTGGTGCGGATGATGAGGTTTCTCAGCAAACCGGCATTGGCCCGGATATCGTAGAAGCTTAGGTTGTTTCCAAGTGCAAAGACTCTCAGTTCGTTTCGAATGGCATTCGAAAGCCCTCCCTGCAGGTAGCAGTGCTCGATGTCGATGATTTTGTCAAACATCTTTGGGATGTGGAACCCAAGAGCATTTCGGTCAAAATCTTCTTCAGATCGAATCTGATCCAGCGTGAGCCACTTTTTATTTGAGAATGTGAAATCAAGTTTGTTGCGGTAGTACTGGGTTTTGGCCGAACCCAAAATGGGCATCACCTCTGGTATCGGAACTTTGGCGATCCGCTGAAACTGATCCACGACTTGCTGCCGCTTGTAGTTCTTTTGTAGATCGTAGTGGATATGCTGCCATTTGCACCCACCGCAGGTGCCAAAATGTGAGCAAAACGGTTCGATTCGGTCTTTGGAATATTCATGGAAATGAATGGCCTCGCCTTCCATGAAGGAGCTTTTCCCTTTGG
The DNA here is from genome assembly GCF_003259255.1 of Algoriphagus litoralis. Lineage (GTDB taxonomy): Bacteria > Bacteroidota > Bacteroidia > Cytophagales > Cyclobacteriaceae > Algoriphagus > Algoriphagus litoralis. Next base: position 97,189 of record NZ_QGOL01000007.1, on the reverse strand, counting down.
TGATCCGTACATCGACCACGTCACCGGGTGCGACATTGGCTACAAAAACCACCTTTCCCTCGTGGAGGCCTACACACTTACCTTCGGAAGCGATTCGCTCGATCAGCAGGTTGGTGACGACCTTGTTTTTCATTTTTCGCGACATGGCCGCAAAATTAGGGAAAAAAGGGAAGTCTGCGTCCCAGGATTTAAAATCCTCCAACTTGTATTTTAATAGAAACCCCTTTTTTCCAGTCAATAAGTTTTCAATTTTCTATCTTTACCCTCGAAAATAGACCCATGAAGTTCAAAGATAAAGTTGTGATCGTCACTGGGGCCACTTCGGGAATCGGAGAGGCCTGCGCAGTTACTTTTGGAAAGCAAGGTGCCAAAATCGTCATCACAGGAAGAAATCAATCCAAACTTGACCTGAGTTCAAACCTGCTCAAAAATCAGGGAATTGAAGTTTTAGCCATTTTGGCTGATGCGGCATCTGAAGCCGATAATCAACTGGTGGCGGAGAAGACCATTTCCCACTTTGGTAGAATTGATGTCCTGATCAACAATGCGGGGATTTCCATGCGGGCTCTTTTCCAGGACTTGGATTTGGAGGTTTTTCGAAAGGTAATGGAGACCAACTTCTGGGGCACAGTGAGCTTGACTAAGTTTTGTCTTCCAGCTATTCTTAAATCCCAAGGCTCGATCATCGGCATTTCTTCTATCAATGGTTTCCGCGGCACCCCAGCCCGGACTGCGTATACCGCGAGTAAATATGCCATGAATGGTTTTTTTGAATCTCTTCGTACGGAGGTAATGAAGCAAGGAGTACATATCCTGGTCGTCGCACCCGGATTTACTGCCTCTAATATCCGCAACAATGCCCTGACCGCCGATGGACATACTCAAGGAGAATCTCCACGCGACGAAGGTAAAATGATGACTGCAGAACAGGTCGCAGAGGAAATCCTAAAAGCAACCCTGAAGCGAAAGCGAGACCTCGTTCTCACCACACAAGGCAAACTTGCGGTTTTTTTGAACAAATGGATTCCAGGCTATATGGATGGCCTTGTCTATCGGGAGATGGCCAAAGAGAAAGATTCACCCTTGAAGTAAATGGGCGAATCGGTCTTTCAGAACTATATCAATCGGCTGACTGATCTTTCCTCCAGGAATAGATCGCTTTATTTGCCAAAACTGGATGGAACTGGAAAGATCGATTTGAGGGAATTTGAGTTTTTAAATGGCAAACCGAATTTTGAAATTCTCCAAAGTGTAATCCAAGGGAAAAAGCAAATTCAATTGATTGCCGAGGTAGATCCCCGAATGGGTGAGACCAATCAGCTTTCCAAACAACTGGCACGTTTGGCTTTCAGAGCTCAATTGGCCCAAGAAGAAACAGGGAGCCAAAGCTTGTATCTGGCGTGGCCTTTCGTAGAAGGCAAACTGATCAATGGCCAAGTACTGCGAGCACCGATTTTGCTTGTACCGATTCAGCTGACCCGGGAAAAAGGTTTTTGGTGGATGGGTGTTGAGGATGCATGGCAGTGGAATCCTGCATTTTTACTCGCCTACCGACACGCTTATCACAAAGAAAGTGATGAAGAAAAGCTTCAAGAGGAATTGGAAAGCCTTTCACTTGATCCCCTTGAGTTCCGTATCCAATTGAATCGAATTTTAGAAGAAAACTTCCAAATTCAATTGAGTTCTTCCATTTATGAGGATCAGGTATCACCTTTTCCTTCTTCACAGATTAGCTTGGATCAGGCTCGATTTCAAGACGGGAAAATCAGTCTCAAGACCTATGCAGTTTTGGGGCAATTTGTCCAAAATGGAAATTTCCTCTTCAGGGAATATGAGGAACTAACCGCCTTTCAGGACTCAGACTCGCTGGAGGCTTTGTTTGAGCGGTTTTTTGCATTAGGTGAAAAGGGAGCGATTCCAAGGGAAGAACAGCTTTTCCCCATCTTTCCTCTGGATGCTTCTCAGGAACATGCCCTGCTGGAGGTGCGTCAGGGAAAAAGTCTGGTCGTAGAAGGTCCTCCCGGTACAGGAAAGTCACAATTGATAGCCAATCTGGTTTCGGATTTTATCGCCAGAGGCAAAAAAGTACTTGTGGTTTCACAAAAAAGGGCAGCATTGGACGTGGTTTTTGAGCGGTTGGATAATGCCGGATTTGGGGATTTTTTGGCATTGGTGCATGACTATCGGGCGGATCATCGGACTCTTTTTGAGAAAATCAAAAAGCAAATCGAATCGATCGAGTTCTATCAGGAGCAAAATAGGGGAATTGATTCCATTCAGTTGGAGCGGGAGATTTCCCAAGTTTCTGGTACGATTGCCAGGCTTTCAGGCAAGTTTGAGGAAGTTCGTAAGGCACTTTTTGATGAAAAGCCTGCAGGTATACCCATAAAAGCAATGTACCTCGAGGCAAATTTAAATCGGCTAGCTTACTCGGATGTGGCGCTGCTTCAATTGGATTTCCAAAATGCCAAAAAGTTTGAACAGGATTTGAAGGTTTTCTTTGGTTACAGGAATCGCTTTCAGAAAGAACGCTTCTGGGAAAAGCGAATCTCCTTTTCATCGGTTGAAGCAAAAGATTTTGTGCAAATTTCAGAAGTGCTAGTTCGATTGGAAAATCACTGCAAGCAGCTTCCAAAGTGGTTTTTTGAAAAAAATCCCGGGGGATTTCTCAAGGCGGTCTGGACTCATCCTGAATTTTTAAATCAGGTTCAAAAACTTCAGTTAGCACTAATTCAGCTGCCTAATCCTGAGCAGGATTTTGGTTTTATTTTCCATCCCAAAGAGCAAAAAACACTATCCAAAATCCGCAACTTTCTGGCTGAGGCGGTGGAGATTTCCCGGCATTGGGAATTGGAATTAAGTGCTGATTTAGAAAGCTTGAGCAAGGAATTGGAGGTGCTTATTCCGCTTTCGCAACGCTTTTTGGGAAAGCTGCAGGCCAAATTTTCCAAGTCAAAATTTCCATTGGTTTTTCAAACTTTGGCTAATAATAATTTAGCTTTTGAGGGAAAGAATTTGCTGAAAATCAAACTGGAATGCGAGTCAAAACTCCAGCTGAATGCTCAATCGGAGCGATATCCTATCTCTACGTTTATTAAATCCACAGGCATTTTTACCGAAGATTTGGTGCTGGTAGACCGTTTAATGGCCTGGAAAGAAAGTTGGGACGGGCTACAAGAAATCCATCAGTTGCGGAATTGGCAAAGCCTCTCGTTCCCTGAATTTCGATCCGCATTGAAAGAGCTGAAAGATTGGATGGATGGAATTTCTCTGGACTTGGTTTCCTCCCGAATTTGGTTGGTTGAGGAGCAATTTCTCCAACTTATTCAAAATGGATTGCAAGCTGTTTTTCCAATCAATTCGCTGAATTGGCCTAGCATTTTCACTGAATTGAAGGGATTTGATCAGTTTTTGGATAGCTGGAGATTCAGGGAGCTTGGGCAGCAAGTGGCGCATACCTATCCTGAGTCTGACTTTGAGGAGGTTCAATCTGCGTTTTGGAATGGGTGGAGGCTGACTTGGATTGCTGAGATCGAGCGACAGTACCCGGTGTTGAGTGAAATGGGTTCTTTGACCTTGGAACAAGAGATGGACGAGCTCAAGTGGGCAATCCTTGAAAAGCGCCGAATCGCCAGACACGCAGCCTTGCTCCGATTACGGGAGCAGATTTGTCTCCCTATGGAGTTCAATCGGCTTGGTAATCGCCTGACCTATCGGGAGCTCTTGCATCAGGTGAGTAAAAAGCGGCAGCGCTGGACCGTGCGAAAGTTGGCTGCTGAGTTGGGAACAGAGGTGTTTAGGCTTTTGCCTTGTTGGTTGGCCAGTCCGGAGACTGTTTCTGCCTTGTTTCCGCTGATTCAAACCTTTGATTTGGTGATTTTTGACGAGGCTTCCCAGTGTCCTGTGGAGCGAGGACTGCCGGCAATGCTTCGAGGCAAGCAGGTGGTGGTGGCTGGGGATTCCAAACAGCTCAGGCCGACAGACTTTTATCAGGTGAAGTGGGAATCTGAAGAAGAAGGTGTCGAATATGAAGCTGAGTCACTTTTGGAACTGGCAGGACATTTCTTCGAGAAAATCCAACTCAGAGGACATTACCGTTCTGCTGACCCGGCATTGATTCATTTTTCCAATTCAAGTTTTTACGCGAACAAACTGGAGACCTTGCCAGATTATCGGACAGCAAGGGCCGGAAAGCCTTGTTTTACCTGGCAAAAAATCGAAGGAATCTGGGAAAATCAAATGAACAAAGCTGAAGCAGAGGCTGTGGTAGTTCAAGCGGGAGAGATTCTGGAAAATTGTCCTTCGGATTCTGTGGGGATAGTGACGGGCAATTATTTCCAGATGGAGCTGATTCGTGAAAAACTATGGAAATCAGGTATTCATACGGATAAAATCAAAGTCAGAAATATTGAAAATGTCCAAGGAGACGAGTTTGATCAGGTGATTCTTTCTTTGGGGTATGCTGCTAATAGGGAAGGAAAGTTGATCACCAACTTTGGGCTGCTCGGTAAATCCGGAGCTGAAAACCGGCTGAACGTGGCCATCACAAGAGCCCGAAAGATGATGCATGTGATCAGTTCGGTCAAACCTGAGGATTTCCGTCCCGGTCAGTTGAATAATCCAGGTTTGTCTTTGCTTCGTGAATTTTTGGTATGGGCTAGGCTTCAAAGTGAAGCCAGATCCAGTGGTATCCCCGAGGCAGCGATAGGTGGTTTCGAAATTGATTGGAGTTTGAAAAATCGACTATTGAAAGCTGACCGTCAGTTTTCTGCTCAAATTCCTTCTGCGGTGATGGATTTGGTTTTCACTGATGAAGAAGACCAGCAGATAGCTGTTTTGACGGATGACCAGCGCTTTTTTAGTGCGCCTTCTGCAAAAGCTGCAATGGCCTATCATCCAATTTTGCTTGAGGAGAAGGGATGGAAATGGGAGTGGAAGTGGAGTAGATTTTTATTAGTATTATGATATTAGACATAAGTATCAAGTCATAGCAAGAGACGAGATACAAGAAGCAAGAGGAGAATTTAGTATCTAGTGAGTGTCAAGATTAGAATCACAAGAATTAACTGAAGCTATTGATGTTTAGTAGCAAGTATTCAGACAACCTATTTTGATGTTTTTAAAGAATCATAAGTCAATCATTAAATCAATATTTAATACATAATGAATGATAAATAGTTCATTAAATTTTTTTAATAATGATTATCTGTAATTCTACCAATGGCCAAATTTTATTAAGTTTCACCTCGGCTTGGTTCGGCCAGCTCACCAACCGTCTTTCGGTATCCCGTTAGTTTTGGTTTTTGGGGATGGGAGGAAAATGCCGTGCAGCCGCATTTTCCTCCCATCCTTTAAATAACTTTAAATCCGGTGGCCGAGCCCGGTCAATGAGCTTGTCGAAGTGTCGAGGCCATTTTGATCTACTGTTAGAAAATCGGATAACCAGATTTTTGATTAAAAAAATCAAATCAAGCTTTTCCTAGAAATCTTATTTTTAATCTCTTACTTCTAAATGTCTTGCTTCTTGAATCTTTTTCCCAAGCAAATAAATTTCAATAAAGATTGATTTTTCATTCATTAAATCTTAATTTTGGATTTAATGAATGAATTATAAGTCATGAATATTACTCAATTATCAGATACGGCCATTCTCCAGATGATTGGAGATTTTGTCAAGAAGAAGCGGATGGATCTGAATAAGACCCAGGGAGAGCTTTCTACTGATGCGGGGATTAGCCGATCCACTTTGAGTCTCTTGGAGCGGGGAGAGAAGGTTAATCTCATCACCTTGATTCAGGTGTTGCGGGTCTTGAATGAGCTTCAGGTATTGGAAGTGTTTGAGGTCAGGCAGCAGATTCGGCCATTGGATTACATCAAGCTCCAAAAGAAGTACGAGCGGCAGCGAGTGAGGCATTCTGATATGGCTGCCGAAGATCCTATTCCTCCGCTAGAATGGTAGTAGCAGCTGAAGTTTGGATCTGGAATAGCCTTGCCGGCGCGGTGCTTTGGGATCAAGAGCTGCAATTGGCAAGTTTTGAGTTTGATTCCGGATTTTTGCGTTCGGGATGGGACATTGCACCTGTCACTATGCCACTCAGTCAAGGGAAGAAGCTTCATGCTTTCCCAGACATTCGCCGTGGAAGAAATGATGGATATGATACGTTCAGAGGTCTGCCGGGACTTTTGGCAGATATGCTTCCCGACAAATACGGAAACCAGCTCATCAATGCTTGGCTCGTGCAGAATGGACGCCCAACCGATAGCCTTAATCCTGTAGAGTTACTCTGTTTCATCGGGAAAAGGGGAGTCGGAGCTCTTGAGATTAAACCCTCTTTGCGAAGCGAAGCCCGTACTGCATCCAATTTGGAGATCGACAGTCTGGTGGGGATTGCCAATAAAATTCTGGATTCTAGGGAAGACTTTCACACTGATCTTACCAAAGAGGAAGAAGCTGCGCTGGCAGATATTCTGAAGATTGGAACCTCTGCAGGCGGAGCCCGTGCCAAGGCTGTGATTGCTTACAATCCAGAAACAGGTGAAGTCAAAAGCGGTCAGGTAGAAGCTCCGGCAGGGTTCTCACATTGGCTGATTAAGTTTGACGGAGTGACGGACAGTCAGTTTGGTGCTTCCTTGGGCTATGGCCGGGTAGAGATGGCCTATTATCTCATGGCCTTGGAGGCAGGAATCCAGATGAATGAATCCCGGATTTTAGAAGAAAATGGTCGAGCACACTTCATGACCAAGCGATTTGACCGTACAGACGATGGGGTTAAGATTCACATGCAAAGTCTCTGCGGCTTGCGGCATTTTGATTTCAATCAGGTGGGAGTCTATAGCTACGAGCAGATCTTTGAGACCATGCGGATGTTGCGGCTGACTTACCCGGAAGCCGAGCAGCTATTTATTAGGATGGTATTTAATGTCCTTGCCCGCAACTGTGATGACCATACCAAAAACTTTGCTTTTTTGATGGATCAAAGCGGAAAATGGTCGCTTTCTCCGGCCTTTGATATTTGCTTTGCCTATCGACCTGGAAGTATCTGGGTGAGTTCCCAGTCGCTCCAAGTCAACGGTAAACGGGATCAAATCTCAGAGGCTGATTTTCTGGAAGTGGCCCGAAAGATGAATATCCGGAAGCCGGGAGAAAAAATAGATCAGGTGAAATCTGCCATTCGACGTTGGAGAGAATTTGCAGATGAGGTAAAGGTCGATCCTAAACTCAGAGATTCGATTCAGACTACTCTTTTGGCTTAGTTTCCACAGGGATTGGCCATAATCGGGGTCAATTCTTGATTGTACACATTCATTTTTTTGAGAAAAACCTGTTGGAGGTCAGCTCCATATTGTCGGTCGATTTCAGTGAATTTGTCATAGATTCCTTCAAAGATCACCAAGAGCCTTTTCTGGCAGTCGATGGATTTTTGTTTTGCATCCCGTTCTTTTGAATCCAGCGAATTGCCCAAAAGTGCTTTTTCATCTTTTAGGATGCTTTCTTTGAGCTCCAGTTTTTGAATTTCGACAAACTCATTTCCCTCAAACATCTCCTCTACACTTTTTTTTGCTGATTCCAAGGAGCCCTGTTTTTTGCTGATTTCTTTCGCTTTGCTAATGGTTTTCTCCTCCAATATTTTTCGTTTTTCCAGGATTTGCTTTTTGATTTCTACGATCTCCACATCGATTTGGGCTCTACGTACACTGTTTCCCTCGGGTGATGCTGCGGCCAATCTTTGTCGCGCATCAGCTTCTTGCCTTGCCAAAGCATCTTGTTCTTTTGCCCGTGCGGCATCCATTTTTTCTTCGGATTCTACGATTTTTACTTCAATCTTCTCCTGAAGAGGCGTATACTCCTTCCCTTTGAAGGTGAAATTGACATCTTCGATTTTTTCTAGCCTGCTGACGTAGTCGTCGCTTTCCCACCCGGTGATCAGGTAGGTTTGATTCTCAAAAAAGACATAACCAATCCCAAAAGGACTCAGGATCAGTTTGCGGTTTTCGGGATTCATCTGGAAGTCGGTGTTTTTGGAAAACCAGGCCAGCATGTGTCCACTGGCTTCCAAATTGACTCCCTGAAAGCTTTCGGACGGAAACTGGGACTTGTCTCCTACGTAGGTTTTATTCCCGTCCCGCTCCATGTAATCCTTAAAAAATTCCGGTTCGCTTATTCCTTCCAAATAGTCTGGCAGGTAGGAAAGCATCTCGTAAGTAATCATGGCAATTTTATCTGCAGTCCGCTGTCGGGTAGTGTAGGTGAAAAACTCGCCCGTTTCCAACTCTATCGCAAAGTCCATTTCATTGAAAAGGTCCGATCCCTTTAGCTGTTTGAGCTGCTCGGCCAGATCCTTGTCGATTCCAAACAGACCGTTTTTCGTATTGAGATAGAAATAGGAATTCACCTGCACTTCGGAGGTTTTGGCTGTGAAATAAAACTTCTTATTGAAGTGAAATTCATGATCAAGAGTAAATGGGGATTTGAGAGAAATCTCCTGCAACTGAAATTTATCCTTGTCTTCTTTCTCTTTTAATCCCTGAGGGACTTGGGCCTGAATCAAGTGGATCCCGGTCCAAAAAATCAACAATAGAGAAACTAAATTTTTCATATCATATTGATATCATGTAAGTTATGGATTTGGAAGAACAAAAGAAAAAACATCTACAGTTTTCCAGTGTAATCATTTGGCTTAATCGAAAAAGGGTAGGCAGCCATTCGCCTCAAGGTATTTCCACTAAAGAGATTTAAAATTCATTTCTGATCAAGTTTACATATACCCCACCAAGGTATAAATCGTTATTCCAATCCACTCTTTGACCAATTTATGCCAATAGGAAATTGAATCTGCATCAGGGAATATCAATGCCGGAATATCGTATTTGACCTCATGGGAATAATAATCCACAGGAAAAGTGACTGTTTTCAATCCCACTTTGTCAAAGCATCCCTTTGCCCTTTTCATGTGAAAAGCCGAGGTGACCAATACAAATTCCTGATCGGTGGAGATTCCGTTTTTCTCTAAAAAATCACGGGAGAACTGGGCGTTTTGGGCGGTGTTTTTACTCTGATTCTCAATCAAAATATCCGACTCAGGCATTCCAGTCATCAGTAAAAATCGCTTCAAAACTTCTGCCTCGGTCTGTGGATTGACGGGATTCAGGCCCGTGCCTCCTGTGATCAGGATCTTTTTGATTTTGCCCATGCGGTAGAGTTGGAGGGCATGGGTGATCCGGTCTGCACCTTTGTTGAAAAAGGTGCGGTCATATGCGGTTTTACTCAGATTGGTAACTCCGGTGAGGACAATGCCGATTTCGTGATTTTCTATTTCTTCGAAAGACTTGAAATCAGGTTCCCAAGCCAATAAAGCTAAATTGGAAAGGAAGGGATTGGTGAAAAAGAGTAGAAGTCCGATTCCTGCCCACAGCAACTTTTTACCCCATTTTCTTCTGATAAAAACCGCTCCACTGACAATTAAAATCAGTACAATCGTCAGCGGCATCGCCAAGAAACTCAGAAACTGGGAGAGGTAGAAAAACATTAGGACTTAGGTTTTGGGCAAATAAACGCGGGAAGGGTGGAATTTTCAAACTCAATTTTCAATTATCAAGGGTTTGGCAAACTTGATCATTGATCATTGAGTTTGGTCATTGATAATTGACCTTCCCTAAATAGTGTTGGCCGTTTGGTCATTGATTTTTCTCTCTAAGTAATTGTGGTAAATTGAACAATCAATTCAGGAGTTTATGGAAAAGGATATTCGTTGGATTCAGCGTTTGGATAATTTCCTCAAGGCAGTAAATCTCCTTGTGGAAGTAGAATCAATGGATTTGGACGAACTTTCTCAATTAGAAAAAGAGGGGATTGTCCAGCGATTTGAATATACGTTAGAGTTAGGTTGGAAGACGCTGAAAGATAAAATGGAGTCTGATGGCTTGATTTTGGATCGTATTTCTCCCAAAGTGGTCGTAAAGGAAGCCTTTCAGGCTAAGTACATTGATCAAATTGAGGTTTGGCTGGAAATGATCAATGATCGGAACTTACTAATTCATAGTTATGATCTGGAAACCTTTGAATCGGTTATTCCTGATATCCAGTCTGTTTATACACCTTTGTTAGCCTCACTGGCAAAAAAACTTTCAGAAATTCACTAATGGAAACTTTTGGACTATCTGATAAATCTTTCCAAATCCTTCTCGAGATTTTTAGGAATTACCCAGCCATTTCTGAGGTAAAAGTCTATGGTTCACGTGCCAAAGGAACCTACACCGTGCGCAGTGATTTGGATTTGGTAATTTTTGATGAGATAGATCGAAAAACCTTAGGTGAAATCTGGATGGAGGTTAATTCGAGTGATTTTCCCTTGACAGTCGATCTTCAGGTTTGGAAGGAGATCAATAATGAAAACCTCAAAGAACACATCCAAAGGGTTGGAAAGGTGTTTTATTCAGCTTCTCGGCAGAAAATCAAGGTTGAAATTAGTTGATTCTGTTATTTTTTAAATAATTACCACCAACCACGGCGATCACTGCGCCAACCAAAGTAACGATCAAGGTTGTTTTTGAGCTCAGGGTTGGATTTTCCAACCAAATAGAAAAGGCATAGGCAAGAATGGCGATGATACCCATAGCCGTAAATAAAATGAAGCCGAAAAATGGCAGCCTATTTTTTTCAGCATTTTCTTGCTCTTTTTGAGACAGATTATTGTAGCCTGCAAGAATATTTGGATAAACTCGAACAGTCAGCCCAATTACCAAAAAAATGACTCCAGAAATTATTGCTCCCATGATTCACTAAGTTAGGGTTCTATTTTCAATTGTACTTTTAGGATAGTTGAAAAACTTTGGGGAACAAGTTTTTCATTAAGCTATTATTACCACAATTAATTTATTTCCGATCTGTATTTTTACTCTATGCTTTCAGACCAACCTAACCTAGTACCTCATTTAGAAAAACTGGCCACCCAATTGGAGGGTAGTTTGCAGTTTGACCGACTCACCCGGACCCTGTACGCCACCGATGCATCTGTCTATAGAGAGATGCCCTTGGCAGTCGCTTTTCCTAAGTCCGAATCCGATATCCAAAAACTCATTTACTTTGCTACCGAGCATGGTACGTCCCTGATCCCCCGAACCGCAGGTACTTCACTAGCCGGACAATGTGTGGGAAATGGAATCGTGGTGGACGTTTCCAAGCATTTCACTCAAATCCTGGAATTCAATCCAGAAGAACGCTGGGTTCGGGTACAACCTGGAGTCGTTCGAGATGAGTTGAACCGATACCTTAAGCCTCATGGCTTATTTTTCAGCCCCATCACTTCCACTGCCAATCGGGCGATGATCGGAGGGATGGTTGGGAATAATTCTTCAGGCACGACTTCAATCGTTTATGGCGTCACTCGGGACAAGGTTATTTCCTTGAATACCATTTTAAGTGATGGGAAAAAGGTCATTTTCGGAGAGATTTCGCAGGACGAGTTTGACCGGAAGTGCGGACAAAAAGATCTGGAGGGAACAATCTACCGACAGGTTTTCGACGAGCTCAATAACCCTGAAATCAGAGAAGAAATCCATGCCCAATTCCCCAAAAAGTCCATCCACCGCCGAAATACAGGTTATGCAGTAGATGAATTGCTCAAAGCTGAGCTTTTCGAAGGCAAAGAAAAATTCAACTTCTGTAAGTTGCTGGCAGGTTCGGAGGGGACTTTGGCCTTTACCACCGAAATCAAAATCAGTCTCGATCCACTTCCTGATCCTGTGGAAATCGTGGTAGCGGCACATTTTGAGAGCATCCACGAAAGCATGAAATCCGCCCAAGTCGCTATGAAGCATCCGGCGACTGCAGTAGAACTGATGGATAAAATCATCCTGGACTGCACCAAGGAAAGCATCGAATACTCCAAAAACCGCTACTTCGTTGAGGGTGATCCCAAGGCGATTTTGATGATCGAGTTTCGGGGAAAAACGCTGGAAGAGGCCATGGCCAAAGGGGAGGCACTCGTCGCTGATCTGAAAGCAGGTGGCTATGGTTATGCCTATCCGATCATTGAGCCCGCCCGTGTGGCCTCTGCTTGGGCACTTCGCGCAGCTGGTTTGGGGCTTCTGGGAAATATTCCAGGCGACCCCAAAGCGGTAGCTTGTATTGAAGATACTGCCGTGGATATCGAGGACTTGGCGGATTACATTGATGAGTTGGATGAGATTCTGAAAGGTTTCAACCAAAATCCGGTTCACTATGCCCACGCAGGTGCAGGAGAGATCCACATGCGTCCGATTTTGGACCTGAAAAAGGCCGAGGATGTCGAGGAGTTTTATCAGATTTCTTTGGCTTCGGCCAAGTTGGTGAAGAAATATCAGGGTTCGCTGTCCGGCGAGCATGGAGACGGACGAGTGCGAGCGGCTTTTATTCCATTAATGGTGGGAGAAAAGAACTACGAACTTTTCCGTCGAATCAAATACAACTGGGACCCAAAAAACATCTTCAATCCAGGCAAAATTGTGGATGCTGCGCCAATGAATAAGTTCCTGCGCTATGAGCCTGGAATGGTCACTCCCGAGCACAAGACGGTGTTTGATTATTCTGCTGATGGAGGCATTCTACGCTTGGCGGAGAAATGTAACGGTTCGGGTGATTGTCGCAAGCTACCGGGTTCGGGAGGGACGATGTGTCCGAGCTTTATGGCGACTCGAAATGAGCGAGATACCGTTCGTGGTCGGGCCAATACCCTGCGGGAGTTTTTGACTTTGGATAAGACCGAAAATGCCTTCGACCATACCGAGATCAAAGAAGCGATGGACCTTTGCTTAAGTTGCAAGGGCTGCACAGCAGAGTGTCCTTCGGGCGTGGATATGGCGAGCATGAAGGCGGAATTTCTCTACCAGTATCAAAAAACCAATGGGGTTCCACTTCGCTCCAGGGCTTTTGCCTATATCAATGAACTGAATGAATTAGGAGCTAAGGTGCCCGGAATCGCTAATTTTTTCTTGAGCAATTCGGTGACAGGCGGCCTGATGAAATCCGTATTAAACGTGGCCCCAAGCCGAAATCTACCTGAAATCAGTCCGACCAGTCTGAGAAAGTGGTACAAAAAGAACTATGCATCCCTAGCTGGTCCTGCAAAAACAATCAAGTCGGTGTACTTTTTCGTGGATGAATTCACCAACCATAACGATACGCAAATCGGCATCAAGGCGATTTCTCTTTTGAAAAAACTCGGTTACGAAGTCAAAGTGGTTGATCATGAGGAAAGCGGGCGATCGGCACTTTCTAAGGGATTGTTGAAGAAAGCCAAAAAACATGCAGAAGCAAACGTCCGAACTTTCGAGAAATTGATCGATGGCAATACACCGTTGATTGGTTTGGAGCCATCTGCGATTTTAAGTTTCCGGGATGAATACCCGAGAATTGTTAGCCCTGAATTAGTGCCTGCTGCCAAGAAACTCAAGTTTCACGTCAAGCTGATCGACGAGTTTCTCGGTCAGGAAGTGGCCGCTGGAAATATCAAAGCCGAGTCATTTACCTCCAAATCACAAAAGATCAAGCTACATGGGCATTGCCATCAGAAGGCACTTTCTTCGTTGACTTGGACGCAAAAAATACTTTCGCTTCCCGTCAACTATAGTGTAGAAACGATACCAAGTGGTTGCTGTGGGATGGCTGGTAGCTTTGGCTATGAGGCAGAGCACTTTGACGTTTCACAGCAGATTGGGGAGTTGGTGCTGTTTCCTGCGGTGAGAAAAGCAGAAGCGGATACATTCATCGCTGCGCCGGGTACTTCTTGCCGTCATCAAATTGCCGATGGAACGGGTCGGAAAGCGAAGCATCCGGTGGAGATTCTTTGGGAGGCATTAAACATTTGATGTTTTAAAAACCTCGAGGGTTTCAATTGGTATTTTGCTTAGAAATACCGTTGAAATACAATAGAAAAACAGCCTTCGGCTGAAATAGATGACACTAGATTATGTTATCCTGCTTCTCTAGAAGCAGGATTTTTTTTCTAAAGCCTTTCCAAAAGCTGAATGGGTGTCAAAATTGGAAGTTGAGGCTTGGAGTGCCTTAAAAATTTCTGATCATTTGTTACAATTCCTTCCATTTCAGAATTGATTGCAATAAAACAGTGAATAGCATCTTCGATGTCGTCAAAATCAGATTCTACCGCGCTAAGCACCTCATATTTCGATCCTTCCAAAAAGTCAAATCTTTTAGCAATTACTCCTGCAATCTGTTTGGTCACTTCCAAACCTTTTGCAAGCTCGAGGTAGTAACAGCAAGTTTGGAGCACTGAAATCGAGATAAAACCCTGAATCTTTCTTTCTTCAAGTTTTAGGAAAAATTCATTCAATTGATCTTGGTCTGGGCTTCTTTCCAGAAAAAAATCAAGAATCACATTCACGTCAAAGAAGATCTTCATAGCCCCATTTTTTGGCCTTTGCTCGATAGTACTCTTCTTTCCAGTCCATTCCCTCTGGAAATTCGATCTTTGATTTTGGTAGTGACTTCATGTATTCAACCAAATTCATTCCATTTGGGAGACTTGGTCTTGGCTTAATCAAAGTTTCAAAATGCTCCTGAACCAAATCCGACACGCTTCGGTCTTTGGACTCGGCGTAAGCTTTGATTTTTTCCAGCAGATTTTCCTCGATGGTGATGTTGAGTTTCTTTTTCATAGAATACGTATGAATACTCTAATGTACGTATAAATAATTGAAAATGATATCGTCCTAAAAACCAGAAATACAATAGAAATACAGCTTTTGGCTAAAATAGATGGCCCTTGATTTTGTTATCTGCTTCTCCAGCAGCAGGTTTTTTTGTCACTACTCAAGGTTTGTAGCCTTGTAAATCTGGACAAATCAAAAAATTAGTCAATTCAACAATAGACCATCCTACGAGGGATCCACATCTACGATCCATCGCACTGAACGGAACTCAGGCCGGGACTGAAGCTCTTCCAGGATTTTGGCAAGGCTGTCTTTGAAGACACTTTGGGTATTCCCGCTTCGATCCAGTTTGATCAAGCTTTCAAACTGATATTGATTCTTGATTCGGGCAATGATTCCTTTCTCAGGGCCTAGCACAATCTTTTTCACCGCAATAGTTGCCATCTCTCGATGTAGCGCATGGGCGGCTTTTTCGGAGACTTTGAAGTCAGAATGCCTTGTCGTGATTTTCACAAGCTTGACATAAGGAGGATAGTAGAACTTCTTCCGGTCCATCATTTCCTGACGGAAAAACTCAAAGTAATCTCCCTTAATCACTTTTTCATACAAGTCATTATCGGGATTTCGGCTTTGAATGATCACCTGACCTTGGACTTCTCTTCGCCCTGCACGACCTGCTACTTGGGTGATTTGCTGATAAGCGCGCTCTCCAGATCGGAAATCCGGAAAATTCAAAATCCGGTCTCCATCCCAAATGCCGACGACAGTCACTTTTCCAAAATCCAAGCCTTTGGTAATCATTTGCGTGCCAACCAAAATATCAATCTGCCCGGCTCCAAACTCATCCAAAAGTCGCTGATAGCCATACTTGTTTCGAGTGGTATCGAGGTCCATTCTGCCCATTCGGGCTTCTGGGAAAAGTAGACTCAGCGATTCTTCGATTCGCTCTGTACCCATTCCCATGGTCGTCAATTGCGTACTACCACAAGCAGGGCAGGACTGAGGCACTTTTTCCTTGTAGCCACAGTAATGGCAGCGCATTTCTTCTGCAAACTGATGGTACGTCAAACTCACATCGCATTGCACGCATTGTCCCGTCCATCCGCAGTCCTCACACTGGATGTAAGGGGAGTAGCCGCGCCGATTTTGGAAGATCAAAACCTGCTCCTGATTGTCCAAAGCCGCTTGGATTTTCTCCCGCATCATTCGAGTGGAATCCAGTTTAAGTAGATTCTTCTTGCGATCGGCAGCTAGGTCTGCAAGGTGATACTGCGGCATCCTGGCATCTCCAAAGCGATGGGTGATTTCCACATAGCCATATTTACCCTGATTGGCATTGAAATAGGATTCGAAGGACGGAGTAGCTGAACCTAAAAGGGTCTTGGCCTGATGGAAATAGGCGAGCATTGTCGCAGCATCGCGGGCATGAAATCTCGGCGCAGGATCAAATTGCTTGTAACTGGGTTCGTGCTCCTCATCGATGATAATCATCCCCAGACTGTCGAAAGGCAGGAAAATCGAAGAACGTACGCCAACTACAAAAGAAAATCTCCCGCTCAATACGCCATTCCAAACTTCCACACGCTCATTGTCCGAGTATTTGGAATGGTAGACGCCCATCTGGGAGCCAAAGACTTTTTTCAATCGGCTGACGATCTGTGTGGTGAGTGCGATTTCGGGTAATAGCAAAAGCACCTGAGAACCGCTATCCATCACTTCCCGGATGAGTTGGATGTAGATTTCGGTCTTTCCGCTTCCCGTCACACCATGCAATAAAACCGTCTGTTTGCTCTCAAAATGGGTTTTGATCTCTTCAAAAGCTGCTTGTTGGGAAATTGAAAGTACTGCAGGTTCTTTTTCAGGTTCTTCCTCAGGAAGTCGGTTTACTACAACTTTGAAAGACTCAAAAATTCCGTTTTTGATCAATGTCTTGAGCGAACTTTCGGAATCGCCTTCTTCCAATAGTGTGGCTTTGTCGACTCCTTTCTCATTCAGCTGTGGTTTTTGGAAAACGGGTATATCTCGAAGGTATTTCAGTAGGATAGATTCCTGCTTGGGTTTGCCCTGAACACCCTCAAAGACTGCTTCCAAAGCTGCCTTACTCGAAACAATATCTGCAGTCAGTCGAATTCTGGTTTCAACTTTCGGGGTATACTTTTCCTGAACTTTCTCAAAAACCAGGATTGCTTCCTTGGCAACAAGACTTTTCAGAATCGGGTGAATCGTCTTAACGCCAAGGATTTTTTCGCAGTCTTCGTAGCTGATTTCTTCGGTTTTCTCCAGAGCTTCCAAGATCTTTTCCTCCCTAAAATCCAAGGGAAATTTGCTTTGCTCCCGGTCAAAATTCGGGTTGAGCTGAATTTTACTTTCGCTGGAAAGCCGAAGGCCTGAGGGAACCGCTGCATGCATCACTTCACCGATATGGCAGCAATAGTATTCAGCCATCCAAACCCAAAAGCGGATTTGGAGCGGATTCACACTGGGCTCGATATCCAACACCTCCAAAATTGGCTTCGATTCATAAGCCTGAGGTGGCTTGTTGTGCACCTTACCGATGATGCCCGTCAGCACTTTTTTCTTGCCAAACTGCACCATCACCCGAGAACCGATCTGGATCTGTGATTTCAGATTAGAAGGGATTTTGTAGGTGAACATCCTCGGGATGGGGACAGGCAGGATGATATCGGCGAAGTTATACCCGCTTTCTTTTCCTAAAAATTCTTGATCTCCAAATAGGCTTTCCACCAAATCAGGCTAAATAGGGTAATTGAGAAGCTGCTTCTTCCAAAGTATGCACTGGCTTTTGGCAGGCATGATCGAAGCAGACATAAATTAACGCATTTCCACTTGAATCGGGAGTTTTTCCCTGTAGAATTGGGGCAGTTTGTGTCAAAGATTCTGACCAGCCGACAATTAGATTCGGAAAATAGGCCGATTGAATTTCTCGGGCTTTCAGTTCCGCGTCTTTTCCCACGATGCCTATTTCGGCAGTAGGAACCACATTTTCCAAATAGAAATGTGCCCAATTGCAGAGAAATCCGGGTTCCCTAAGGATCAGCTCTTTCATTCTGCCAAGCATTTTTGAGGCGATTTCCGAATAGTTTTCTTGATAAGTGAAAAGCGAAAGCCGATGAAGGTTTCGTGCCATAATCGAGTTGGAAGCCGGAATGACATTGTCAAAAAGCTCCTTTTTATTTGCGATCAGTTTTTCAGCTTTGGGATTATTGAAAAAGAAAAAACCATCACTTTCATCGTAAAACTCTGTGATACAAATGTTTGCCAATTGCTTTGCAAAGTCTAGCCAATCAGATTTTCCACTTGCCTCAAAACCCATCAAACTTGCACGAATCACAGCTGCATAATCTTCCAGAAAAGCTGGCGTGTAGGCTTGACCATTTTTATAGGCGCGATGTAAAACTCCATTTTGGATCATCTTTCCTTTGATGAAATTGAGGTTTTCCATGGCCAGTTCCAACATTCGCTTTTCTCCAGTAGCATAAAAAGCCTGAATCAATCCTGAAGTCATCAGGCCATTCCACCCAGCCAAGACTTTGTCGTCTTTTCCTGGATAGATGCGTTGATTTCGGACTTCTAGAAGTTGGTTTTTGACTTCATTAAGTTTTACTGAAAATTCTGTTTCATTCAATCCAAACTCTGAAGCGACCTCAGAATAGCTCTTTGTTTGAAAAAGAATATTGACCTCTTCTTCCCAATTACCAGCGGTTTTAAGGTTATAAAGTTTGCTCAACCAAGGCATCTCATCCGAGACGATTTCAGCTAATTCTTCATAAGTCCAGGTATAAAATTTTCCTTCGACACCTTCACTGTCTGCATCTTGGGCTGCATGAAATCCTCCTTCTCCATTCAGCATTTCTGCTTCCAACCAATTGACGGTTTCGATTACTTTTTCAAGAAAAAGCGGATCCTTGCTTGCCTGATAGGCTTTTGCGTAGAGTTCCAGCAGCTGACCGTTGTCATAGAGCATCTTTTCGAAATGCGGTGCAAACCATTCTCCATCGACTGAATATCTAGCAAATCCACCTCGGAGCTGATCGTAGATTCCACCCATTCCGATTTTTCGCAGGGTGAAAAAGACCTTTTCTTTCAGTTCTTCATTTTTGCTGAGCAAGGCATAATCCAACAAAAAATCCCAAATCGCGGGCATCGGAAACTTGGGAATCCGATTCATTCCACCCCATTCCGGATCAAACTGCGCACTGAGTTTGGTGACGATCTCAACCAATTCATCTGCATCAAATTCGCTTTCGCCAGCAGCGATTCCATATTTTTCGGTTTCTTTTCGATTCAAACTCCTCCCGAATCCTTCGGCACTTTCGGCCAATTGATCGGCATGTTTTGCATAGGCATCGGCGATATTGGCTAGAAGTTGCTTCCACTTCACGTTTGGGAAATAGGTCCCGCCATAGAAAGGTTTTTGGTTTGGCATCAGAAATACATTCAATGGCCAGCCTCCCTGAAGTCCCATTGCCTGAACGGCATCCATGTAAATATTATCGATATCTGGTCGCTCCTCCCGGTCGATCTTGATGCAGACAAAGTGTTCATTCATCAAATCTGCGGTGACTTGATCCTCAAAACTCTCCCGCTCCATCACATGACACCAATGGCAGGCAGAGTATCCGATAGAAACTAAGATTGGCTTGTTCTCAATTTCCGCCTTCTTCAGCGCTTCCGGTCCCCAAGGAAACCAATCCACAGGATTGTGCGCGTGCTGAAGGAGATAGGGAGATTGGGAATGAACTAGACGGTTAGACATAATTGAGTATTATGAATTTAGAAATGAGAATCACTTTTTTATTGGACTAGTATCTTGCTTTCACCATATGAATCTCCCTTGAAAAATCAAATTCCCCGTTCAATCGTTCCAGTTTGGCAAGTAAGTTTTGAAGGAATTTCTGATGGGAAGCGCTTTCGGGATTGAAAGGACGATGGGCAAGTTCAAGCTGCACTTTTTGTATTTCGGTGACTTTGGCTTGAGTTTCTGGGGAAAAGACGCTCGATCTCCACTTTTCCCAAATGTAGTTTTCAGCTTCCTCAGTCGGATGAATTCGGTCGCTTTTGTAAAATCGGTAGTCCCGCAATTCATCCATCATGATTTCGTAAGCAGGGAAATAACTCACGGACTCCATTCGCCGCTCCAAATTGGCGCAAAGCACCCGAAGCATACTTTTGCTCAGTTGATTCTCTGGAATTCCGTCCTTGATGTGACGAACCGGACTGACTGTAAGGATAATCTTCAGGTTTGGATAGACTCTTGAGAAATTTTCCAAGACATGGCATAGACCCATTTCCATTTCTTCAAGAGAGGAAAGAGATTTCTTGAACAGTTTCTGAGGCTGCTTGTGGCAATTGGCCACTCGACCAAAAGATTCAAGCTCGTAAATCCAGGCTGTACCCAGCGTCAAAATCAGGTGGCTTCCTTCTTCAAGATAAGTTTTGGTGAGTTTGAGCCGGGTCTGGTAATTTTCTTTCAGTTCCTGAGCTGATTTGCCCACCACATTCGAATGGGTGGAATAATGCAGGAAAAGCCCATCCGTCTCCAGAATTCCATCCTCATCCAAGGGATCATTGAAAAGCGCATGATCGAGCAAATCCGCCAGATTGTGTGGATGGAAGATGGTCCCAAAAGGGTTGATGAGGATATCGAATTTGGCATCGCTCATCTTTTGCCCGATAGTCTGAGCAAAGCAAGAACCCATGCTCAGGATTTTGCTTTGATGAGTGATGGGAAAAGGGTATTTGGGAATCGAAAAATCAGTGAACCAATGCATGGGATGAAGTTACTAAGAATTTTTTCCTCAACTTATCCCTAATTCCAAACACATTTTTTTCACCTGTAAATCCCCGAATCCGTATTCTGGAAGGTGTTTCTGAAATTCCTGAAAAATGGCTGAGAAGTCTTTGGTTTGTAGTTTTTGGCTGATTTCGATCAAAGTTTCTTTTGGCTTTCCCAGAAAATCCCCCACCGGAATCATATCTCTCCAAGCTTCAACGGCAGGTTTAATAAATGGAAACCGCTCAATAAATAATTGTGCGATCTGAAGGGCTCCGAAGACGTTATCATTCTGAAAGTGAAGCCAAAGATTTCCCAACACTTCGCGTTCCCGGACACTGAGTGAATGGGATTTTTTGTGAAACGCCAACTCCAGTTCTTTCCCGCTAAGCGTAGAAAAGTGATAGGGCGAATCCGGATAAGGAAGTACCAAAAATACCTCTGCCGGATGTGTCTTGAGGTAATTCAAAATAAACCAGAGGTTAACTTGGCAAAACAAATCCTCCTCAAACCAAAGGTAGATTTTGGCATCGTCAGGAATGGATTTGATTTTGAGAATTTCCTCGTAGGAGTGAGTTCGATAGTCAATCTCTGTGGCGTCGGGGTAATTTTTTTGGATAAATTCTGCTCTGACCTCCCAAAGTTCTTGGGTCGGTGTAGGATTGACCGGACCGTCGACTAGACATTCTCTGAATATGATTCTGTCTCCCGGTATAGTTTCAGGGAAAATTTTCGCAAGGGCATCCCCATTTAGTACATGGAAAATCATGAAGAAAACCAGTTAGATTAGGATTTTCAATTTAAGTAAACCCAAATCACCCATTCATTTATTTTGTGTGCTTTTTAAAAATAAATTGGGACTGATGTGATTTTTTGCCCAAACCGCAGACTAATTGTTCAAAAGCTAATTCATGAACCGCGAGGACGAATTCATTCATCTCATTCAGCAAAACCAAGGCCTGATCTACAAGATCACGACCATCTATACTCGTGATCGGGAAGAGCAGAAGGATTTGTATCAGGAGATCGTGTATCAGACTTGGAAATCTTTTGATCAGTTCCAAAAAGCCTCCAAGCCAAGCACATGGCTCTATCGGGTGGGGATGAATACCGCAATCACCAACCTAAATCGATCCAAAAAAAGGGTAACTGCAGTGCCTTTGGACGGAATGGAGCTGGATTTTGCCGATGAGATGGAATCTGGTATGGAAGAGCGGCTCAGATCGCTTTATGCTGAAATCCGAAAGTTGGGATTGCTGGATCGGGGGATTGTTTTCCTTTTTCTCGAAGGAAAAAGTCACGATGAAATCGCAGAAATCGTCGGAATCAGCAGCAGCAACGTCGGCACGCGCCTTTCGCGGATCAAGGATAAGCTTAGAAAAGGACTTCAAACGAATTAAATCAACAAGACAATGGAACTCGATGAAATGAAGTCGCTTTGGCAGAATTTGAGCGTCAAAGTGGAAAAACAAGAAAAAATTCAAAAACACATACTCATGGAAATGACTAAGAAAAACTATCAAAACCGCCTAAACAGCATCTATTTGCCCGAAATAGTAGGAAGCGTGATTTGCTTTGGCTATGCCGGGTACTTTTTGTTTCAGATTGAAAAATTGGAGTTGCCGATCAATCAGGTGCTGGCCATATTTAATACCGCCTTGATGATCATTTTGCCGATGATCAGTCTGTGGACTTTGGCCAGATTGAATGGTCTAAATATCACGGAAGAAAGTCCTTTGCTTTTGGTTGAGAAATTCAAAAAGCAAAAAACCTTTTTCTGGAAGTTTCAGCAATTCAATCTGATTCTTTCCGGATTGTTTGCGGTGAGTATTTTACCTCCTTTGGCTGAGCTTTTGGGTAAAAAAGACTTGGTAATGGAACCCTTCTTCTGGTTGATTTATGTGCCTATTGGGCTGATTTCAATTTATATTTTCGGAAAAATGACTGTCAGAAAATACAAAAAATCACTCCAGCAAGCGCAGCAGCTAATCGAGGGTATGGAGTGATAGAAGTGAATTGAAATTAGTTGCCGACCTGCTAGGTTTCTAAAACTTGGCAGGTCTAGTTTTTTGGGAGCGGATATTTTTCCTTCATGTAGTCATACGATTCCTTTATCAGCTTTCGCAAAACATCCTCATTTAGGTCACTTAGCTTATTGAAATAGATACAAGAAGCTCCGGTTTTGTGTTTGCCGAGATTAGCCATAAGATGCTCAAATTTATTTTCCATGCACCCTAGCAGGTAAAGTGACATAGCGGCTTTTCGCGGAGCAAATCCTGCGATAAGGAAATCGCCTTTTCGGCCGCTTTCGTAGTGATAATGATACTTTCCAAACCCCACTATGGCATCTCCCCACATCACTGCTTTTTCACCGGTGACTTCTTCCATGATTCGCTTCAGTGAAAAAGAGTCTGCTCGCTTTTGTGGATGCTCGGTGGTGTTTAAGAAATCATCCACTGAGGCGGTTGTGGGTTGGGTTTTGTTTTCTGCCATGCCTAAATTTCGTAAAGTTCTATCGGTAAATCATCAGGATCAGCAAAAAAAGTGAATCGCTTTCCTGTACTTTCATCCACTCTGATCGGTTCTGGATATATTCCGGATTGGATCAAAAAAGCGATGGATTCTTCCAAGTTTGAGACTGCGAAAGCCAAATGCCGCAATCCACGTGCTTCGGGCCTGGAGACCCGCTGAGGAGGATCAGGAAATGAAAAAAGCTCGATCAGATAAGATCCATTGAGCGCCAAATCCAATTTGTAGGATTGTCGCTCTTTCCGATAGACTTCCTGAATGATAGTAAATCCTAAAATCTCGGTATAAAACTTTTTGGATCGAACATAATCAGAGCAGATGATGGCAATGTGGTGCAAAGATGAAAGGTAGAGCATTACCGAGGTGAAAGATTAGGCTTTGTGGCAAGATAAATCAACTCTTTGGGATTGACGCCAAATCGGAGGAAGTCCTGACTAACTGGGACAAGCTCAAGCTCAAAGCCGGATTCTCTGAGTAATTCTGGATAGGCAAGGTGACCAAAAAGCCTGACGTGGTCCCACTGACCGTATTTTTGAAGCCGTTCAGTTGGGTCAG
Source organism: Algoriphagus litoralis (assembly GCF_003259255.1). GTDB lineage: Bacteria > Bacteroidota > Bacteroidia > Cytophagales > Cyclobacteriaceae > Algoriphagus > Algoriphagus litoralis. The sequence continues at coordinate 73,665 of NZ_QGOL01000007.1, read as the reverse complement.
TGATCGTGGGATCTTCGATGGTTTCTGGGTTCTTTGACGAAATCGGAACTTGAAGGATCGCCCGTCCTCCTGGATTCAGAACTCGGATTAACTCCGACAAGGCTACCTGAACTGAAGGGATATGTTCCAGGACATGATTGCATAGAATCAAGTCAAAGCTGCTGTCTGGAAACTCAATTTGGGTGATATCCATATGGACTGTGCCCGCTGGATAGGAATAGCCTGGCATAAAATAATCGCTGTAGACATACTTGTCAAAGCCAATCGCTTTAAGTTTTTTGAACAGTTGGATTTCCGGGGCGACATGTAAAACCCGTAGATTGGAGGCTGATTTTTGTATTTCTAAGGATTTGGTCAGAAAAAGATAAATCAATCGCTCCCTATCTCTGGAGTAACATTTTGGACAGAGTGTCCGCCGCTTTCCTCCCCCGATGACCCCCAATTCGTTTTCTATTTCTGAACCAGCCCACATCCAATCGGAAGCTAGGAAAGAACAAAATGGACATTGGTATCTGAAACCGACATGGGTGACTAGTTTTTGGATACGTTTGGCGTAGTGGGTAAGAGATGGCATTAGTTGGAAAGTAAGTTCTTTTTCAAAAAATCTGCAGTCAAGTCACCCACTTGGATCATATTGCTCCATTTCATCCAATGGTGGGTATCTCCAGGTATCAAAACAGCTTCATACCCTTTATTCATTTCTTCAAATCTACGAATAAGATCGGTCGTTTGACTTACATTGACATTGCGGTCATCATCGGAATGGATGAAAAGTACCGGCGAAGTCCAGGTGTCTAAATTAGCGATAGGAGAGGATTTCCAGGCAATTTCCTTGGCTTTCTCATAATCTGGAGCCACTTCATAGCCATCTGGCAAATCGTATCTGCCATCCAGATCATGTACCCCATGAATGTCCACGCCGACCTTGAACAAATCTGAATCCCTAGCTAAAGCCAGGGCAGTGAGGTATCCGCCATAACTTCCCCCATAAATTCCAATTTTTTCAGCATCCACTTGATCCAATGAAGCTAAAAACTCACCCGCAGCTTTGATGTCTTGGTATTCGACAGCTCCTTGGTAGTAGCCTTTTGCTGGCCGGTGAAATTCGTAGCCATAGCCGATTCCCAGCCTATAATTCACCGAAAGGACTACAAAACCCATTTCAGCCAAGTATTGATTGTAGGAATAGGTGTTAGAATAGTAATCCATATAACTCCACCCCAACAGCATTTGTCGCTGGGGTCCCCCATGGACAAAAACAACTCCCGGCTTTTTTGCTTGTCCGTCTTCTTTCTCGAATAGCTGACCATAAACCGTCGTACCATCCGGTGCAGTAAATTTCACTTGTTTTGGTGTGACAAGTTTTGAAATAGGAAAATCGGCGGGAATAAGGTCTTCCTGCAAAAGGGTGGTCACCTTCCCAGATTTGATCGCGACCAAATGTGGGCGTTGCGGGCTTGCAGAAAAGAAGGCAAGTTTGCCACTATCTCCCAGTGAAACGGGATAGGCTTCTATGCCTGATCCGGTAGTTTCCCAAGTTAATTTTTTCGTGGTCAAATCCACCGAGCCAATATGTCTTCTATCCAAATCTTCCGGTTCAGATCCAGAATTAGCAGAGAAGACCAGTTTTTCCCGGTTGGAACTCATTTTTACCTGTTCCACCATGAAGTTTCCAGGAGTCAGGATTTGGGTTTTTCCGGTAGGAATATCGAGAGAATACAAATGTTGCCAGCCATCTTCGTAGGATTGGAAGATCAATTCTGAAGCAGCAGAAAAGTCAAAGAAACCGGGAGAGTAGGAGCCCCGAAGTGTTTCTGGAGCTTTCCAGAGTTTTTCACCTTCGCCAGTCGCCACCTCGGCTATCCAGATTTCCCATGGAATATGTCTGGGTTCGAGAAGAGGAAAAGCGGTGCCTTCTCCACCTCGTGAGCGGATGAAAGCGATTTTGGTCCCGTCAGGAGACCATCTGGGATTGGAATCTCGATGGAATGACGCTTCCAAAAACCTGATCGGTGTCTGCTCATCCCGATAGATGGCTAAGAGTTGGTGTCCCCCACGATTAACCGTGAAGGCTAGACTTTTTCCATCTGGGGAAAATGCTGCAGAATTGACGTTCCCTTTGATCTGGAATAGCTGTGTTGGTTTTTCATTTTCACTTAGAGCTAGTTTCCAGACCTGCCCGCCTTTTAGATAAGTGAGTTGATCTGGAAAACCCACCGAAATATTGTCTCCTTCTGTGATAGAATCTGCATTTTTGGATTGCAGATTGATTTTCCAGATTTCAACTTTTGGGAGTTGTGGTAGATTCTGGGCATTGACAGTGGACGAAGCATTACCCCCGCCATGATCTCCACCACGTACGAAAACTAACCATTTACCATCAGGAGAAAACTGAAGGCTACTGATTTCCTGTCCATCATCTTCATTGAAAACGGTGAGTTTTTCAGGTGTGAAACTTGGACCTTTCGCCCAGAAAACATTTCGCTTTCCCGCTTCATTCATTGCCCAAGCTATCGCATCGCCAGTAGGAGAAGCTACCAGTTCGGATGGAAAGCTGAATTTTCCTACTTGCTCTAGAGTGAAGGATTGGGCATTTAGAGATTGGGTAATGAGGAGAAAAAGGAGGAGGAAAATGCAAATTCGTTTCATAATTAGTAGCGGTCGTGAATGTGATAAAGTACTTCTTGAAGCTCAGTTTTCAAGTCGTTGCTTGGGATTTGGTAATTATTCATCATGCAGGAAAAATGGAGGATCTTCCCACTCTTGGTGATCAAGTAGCCGCTGAGGGAATTAGCCATGCTCAAGGTTCCGGTTTTGGCGTAGATGTAGGGAGCTTGGCCTTCATCGGCATTGTACCAATTACGAATCGTTCCTGATTCTCCACCTGCAGGGAAATAGGCTTTAATTTTCTCCAAAGGCACTTCTTCGCGTATTTTCCCAAGCAAGCTAATGATGGACCTCGGAGTGAACATATTTCTGGAAGAAAGTCCAGAACCGTCATACCATACAGGCTCGTCAGGAAGTTCTTTTAAGAGGTTTTCCCGGGCATAATCAATTGCATCCGCAGTACTGAGTGTATTTGTCAGCTGATCAGAGACCAAAAGTAAAAGTTGTTCAGCTAGGAAATTGTCGCTGATTTTCATCATCTGGGCATAGATGCTGTCGGCGGGATGTGTCTGAAGTTTCGAGGGATCGAGGGTTAAGTAGGATTTGTTCTTGATCAGTTCAACATTCTTTCCAAGCAGTTCGGAGAGCATGACTGATGTGTTTTCGGCAGAGGTGATAAAGGGAATATCAGTTTCAAAGTCCTCATTCAGGTTATTTTCTGGGATTTCATAAGAAAACAGATTGGAAACTCGATCTCTTCTAAATCGGTAACCCTGCCAGTTTTCGGTTTCTTTTCCAGATAGAAATGGTCTAAACCGCTCAGGAATAACTGAGATCTTTTGCGTAGCTCTTCCTTTTGCGAAGCGGACCACATTCCCATAAATTGGAAATGCCGATCGCTCGGTAGCATAATAGGCGTTGTACCAATCCCAAGACCAGCCCGGACCGAAAGCACTTACCTGGTCGAAATTATCCAAGAGGTAAAGTTGCTTGTCGGAGTTTTTAAGAAATTCCAAGACTTTCTCATTTTTCAAATCAGGATGGAGAAAACTCGGGTCTCCAGTGCCCCAAAAGATCAAGGAATCGCCCCTTTCCAAATAATTGAGGCCATTGACCAGATCATCACCCAAAATTGAATAGGCCGTGTAAAAGGTAAACAGCTTGGTATTGGAAGCCGGGATAAAGTATTTGTCGGCGTTGATGGCAACCAGAGGTTTTTCTTTATCCGGATCTACCAACATAAACCCAAGATGTCCTTTGTCAAAGATATCCGATTTGGAGAGCGACTTGTTTATTTTCTGAACAGTGCAGGAGCTTAGAAGTACAGCTATACCGAATAGGAATTTTTTCATGGATGAAAATAAAAAAAGTCTCCTGCTATAAACAGGAGACTGGATAAAAATGCGAAAGATTACTGATTCCACCAGATGCGATCCAACAGTGTCACCTCGGGGACATTATTTCCGTTTCTACTGATTTCACTATCTGGATAGGCTAGTCTTCGGATGAATTGGTTATTTAAATCCGGATTGAGATTTACAGGCAGAGTCATGTCTTTGTACCCGTAGTCAAAGCGTCTTGCATCATTCCATGTTTCTGGGTGAAGAAACAGGGCCACCCATTTTTCTTTCATAATATCTGCAAGTGTCAGGTTCTCTGCTCCCATACTCACTGTTGGATGGGCGAGATAAGCATTTTTTGCTGCTTCATCCACTTCCAGCATATCCATGTGTGCTCCTATGCCTGCCAAATAAGCTGCGTAGGCTCTTGCAGGATTTGTTTCCAGTGCAGCTTCCGCTTCGATGAATTTCAATTCTGCATAGGTAGCGATCAATACCGGAGACTGCTCCGAGGTGTAAAACTGACCCGGTACCAAAGTAGATCTTGCCCCTTGCTCGGGTGCGTCTCCACGGCCTTCGCCGTTGACTGTTCCGATAAATTCGCCATCGTCTGTAGTTCCAACCATCAAGGGAAGTCTTGGGTCTACCACTGGGTAGGTGGTCCCGTCTAAAGCCTGAATGAATTGTTCTGAGATCCAACCTCCCAAAAGCAAATTTTCATTGTTTATCGCCACCTGTGCCCACGGATTGAACCGTTGTTCGAAGAACTCTACAACAGCATCGTCTGCATTGGAGGTAAATCCTCCATCCACAGCCTGAAGAACTGCAGCTGCACTATATCCTGATGTGGATTTGGTATGAATCAGGAATCTGGCCTTCAGCGTATTTGCAAATTTGATCCAAGCTGTGATATCTCCTTGGAAAATAAAGTCATCTCCTCCGATGGAAATAGATGATTCCGACTGTAAGTTGGTAATGCCTTGGTCCAAGAGACTGATAATCTGGTCGTAAAGAATCTGGTCATCATCATAGCTGGGTGTGACAGTTTCGAAATTGAAGCTTTGCGAAAACGGCACATCCCCAAATAGATCCACTGTCATACCTAGATTTAAGGCCATTAATACCTGTCCGGCGCCTAGGTAATGGTTTGCACCGGATTCTTCGGATTTTCTGATGATCTCGTTGACATCAGTCATGACGTTGTAAAAGTTGAACCAGGTCGTGCTGTAGTCCAGTCTATCCATGACATCAGATCCACCGCTGGGGTTTGGAGAAGCCAAGTATTGGACAAAATTACTAGTCGCACTACCTGCCCGCTGTACATTGAGGGCTGTTTCGAATGTGCTATTGGTCATCAATCCCGAAATGGGTGCATCTTCGGGGTTATTGGGATTTTCGTTGACATCCAGGAAGGAATCACAGGAAGAAAAGGCCAATAATAGAGAAGAGCCAATGATCGCAGTATATTTATTTCTGATTTTCATCTTTTCGTTGTTGAGCAGGTTAAAGGCCTAGATTCAAGGTAAAAAATACACTCTGTACGCCGGGAAATCCCAATCCGGTAAACCCTACCGCATTTCCGCCTGCCCCGGCAGAGAAAGATTCCGGATCAAATCCATCCCATGGGGTATAGAGAATGATATTATTGGCAGCAACTGATATTCGGGCTGTCCGGAATGGGGTCTTTTCGATTACCTCCGGTTGCAAGCTATAAGCAAGCGTGATGTTTCTCAACTTGATAAAGCTCGCATCCAAAACGAAATTCTCTGATGTCGTTCGGTAATAATTTCTCCAATATCCCGCTCCATAACTTACCCCGTCAGGTCCAACTCCCTGTCCGAGCCATACTTCTTTGGTGTTTTGGGATCCATCCGCCAAGACACCCTCGAATACTCTAAAGTCATTTCTGGCAAGAGAAGCTTCCTGCTTTCCGAATGCAGAGAGGAAATTGTCAAATTGGCTGTATTGCTCAACTCCCGATCTGAAATCAACCAAAAAGGAGAGTTCGAAACCTTTGTAACTAAAGTCGTTTCTTATACCGCCAAATAGTTTGGGTACTGCATTACCCAAGACAAGTTGCGTTCCTGTCCTTACCGGGAATCCATTAGCTCCGATTAATATGGGCAAGTCCCTGTCCAGAAAATCTGACTCGGGGTCTGCTCCAGGTCTGACATAGCTACTTCCATAAATATTACCATAGGCTTGCCCTTCTTTCAAAATCATGGTCACAGTACTGCCAACATAGCCAAATTGGGATCCTACCACTATTTCATCGATCCCTTCACGGATTTCTTTGATTTCATTTCGGTTGGTGGTGAGGTTTGCAGTGACATCCCAACGAAAATCCCCCTGCTGGATCGGCGTACCGCCTACTACTATTTCCCATCCTCTATTTTCGATTTCACCTGCATTGGTGATGTAGGATGAAAATCCAGTAGCATCTGAAATCGGAACGGGAATAATCTGGTCTTTTGAATTTGACTTATAATAGGTCACGTCCAGATTTGCACGGTTGTTGAAAAAAGCTAGCTGAGTTCCAAACTCGTAAGATGTTGTCAATTCTGGACGAAGTGCAGGGTCTCCAAAAACTGAATTTCTGGAAAATCCAACCTGTCCATTAAGTGGAAAAACACTAGGCGAAACAAAAGTAGCACCCAAAACATGCGGGTTGGTATCCTTTCCAACTTGAGCTACCGATGCTCTAAACTTACCAAAAGTGATCCACGCAGGTAGACTCAACTGTTCGCTAAAGGCGTAGCTCAAATTCACCGAGGGGTAAAAGAAGGAATTGTTTCCCTGGGGCAGGGTAGAAGACAAGTCATTTCTTCCGGTCACATTTAGAAATAAGAAATTCTTATAATCCACCATCAAATCCCCATAAAAACCCACCAATCTTCGGATGCTCTTTCCTTGACTGGCAAAGACTTGGGTGGTGTTGCTGATGTTGTAAAACCCTGGAATGACAAAATTGCTTCCCGATAGGGATACCCGATCAAACTGTCTTTGGAAAATATCATTTCCCACTCTTAGGCTGGTGTTCCAGTTTTCATTCCACTGTTTTTTTAAAGTGATGAAGAAATTGGAAGTCAGATCCCGACTGATTATCCGCGTCTCTTCTATGAATCCTGTGGCGCTTAGGGCCTGTTCCCCGTCGATGCCCATTGGGCCGGGTGTAATCTCAGTTCTCGAATCGGTATAGTTGTCGAGCCCTACCCGATAGGAGAAAGTCAACCACTTGGTGGGGCTGTAGTTAAAGTTTAGGTTTCCGATGATCCGATTGACGTCGTCTTCATACGTGGAAAACCGTGCATCATAAATTGGGTTTGTATTACCACCGACAGAACGCATGGTGCCATCAGGATTGATGTAATCCCGGACATCCTGCGTTTCGGCCCAATACATCATCCGCTCCAAAAACCGATCATGAGGAACGCGATTGCCTCCCGAATTGGAATAATTCATAGATCCGGAAAAATTGAATTTTTCGCTGGTTGTAATGGTCCCTGATAACTTGGCGGTGGTTCGTTGCCAGTCAGAAAATGGAATAATTCCACTTTGATCCAACCTGCCCAATGAACCGTAGAATGTCGCACGCTCATTCCCTCCAGATACGCTCAAGCTGTTGTCCACTTGCATCCCGGTATCAAATGCTCTTGTCCAATTGTCTTGGTAGACATAGTTGGGGTCATTTTCTTCAGCTATGTTGGCTCCCCAGGCTGGCCAAAAGCTGCTGTCGTCTCTCACTCCACTGAAGCCCTGCCCATACTGATCCTGCAACCGTGGCTTTTTGACCAGTTTATCAAAACCCAGTGAAGAATTGAAATCCACACGGATTTGCCCATCCTTACCTTTTTTGGTAGTGATAATTACTGCTCCGTTGGCCGCACGGACACCATAGAGTGCTGTTGCAGCGGCACCTTTGAGGATGGACATGGATTCAATATCATTCGGATTGATGTCAGCGATTCGGTTAGACATTCCCCGTGGTGTACCGCTTGATTCTACAGTTGAATTATCCACCGGAACCCCGTCTACAACAAATAGGGGCTGGTTATCTGCAGAAGGATCCAAGGAGTTTATCCCACGGATGATTATTCTGGCCGATTGTCCGGGTGCACCTCCTGAATTGGTCACTTGAACACCAGCCACCTGCCCTTGGAGCGAATTCACCAAGTTGGGTTGCCTGGATTTAGTAATAGCTTCTGCATCGATACTCTGGGCTGCATAGCCTAATGACTTTTTTTCTTGGGAAATACCAAATGCCGTCACAATCACCTCGTCTAATTGCGAAAGGGACTGACCCATAGTGACATTGTGGGTCGTTGTATTCCCTACGACTATACTTTTAGACTCGAAGCCAATGAAAGAGAATACCAAGGTAGACTCCGAATTCGGTACAGAAATGGAATACATCCCATTGATATCTGTGACTGTACCTACACTGGATCCTTCCAACAAGATACTTACTCCGGGAAGTGGGAGTCCGTCCTCCTGAGAGGTGACTTTCCCAGTAACTGTTATTTGAGCATATAGCTGGCTACATGTCAATAAAGTTACCAGAAGTGATAAAGCGAATTTGTAGCTCTTCCTCATGATAGTTTTGGTTTGTTGATTGATAAAAGTTTAAAATCATGGCGGTATCTATGGCAAATAGCCATTAAACACTCCGGGTTTTGGCAGGTTATTGGGTCTTTGACGAAACAGAATAGTGTATTGAAGGGCGCTTGGATTCAAGCCAAACTATTCAGCTGTTTCAATGGCTAAAAATTAATTTAGTGGATCTGTTAAAAAATTCAAAGAAAAATATAAGTTTCTTAGTAAAGTTAACTTTGGATGAACTGTTTTAATCCATGCTAAATGACTGAGAACTAAATAAAAACAAGAATAAATTTAACAAATCCTTGTTGCTGTTCAGGATCATTTTTTTCCACAAAAGAAAGAGATTAGAATAATTCCTATGTAATAAAAAAGGCCACTCAGCAGTGCTGAATGGCCTCTAATTGGTTGATTGTTTTATTTATTTGGTAATTGTGATTGTTTCGGTTTCTACTTTTTTACCATTTACGACAGTGATTTCTTTTTTCACTTCCTTCTTCACCACATGTTCAGCTACAGAATGATGGGTACCTTCAGAAATATGCGGTGCTATCACTAAGGCAACAATGGACATGAGCTTGATAAGAATATTCATAGATGGGCCTGATGTGTCTTTGAAAGGATCACCAACAGTATCTCCAGTCACAGAAGCTTTATGCGGCTCGGATTTCTTATAGTACATCTCTCCGTTGATTTCTACACCTTTTTCAAATGACTTCTTGGCATTGTCCCATGCACCACCGGCATTGGATTGGAAAATGCCCATCAAAACCCCAGAAACGGTCACTCCTGCGAGTGTCCCACCAAGAACTTCCGGTCCAAAAGCAAAACCAATGATAATAGGGGAAAGTAGTGCAATAGCACCCGGAGCGATCATTTCTCGGATCGAAGCTTTGGTAGAGATCTCCACGCACTTCTCGTATTCAGGCTTGGATTTATACTCCATGATACCTGGTATCTCTCTAAACTGTCGTCTTACTTCATTCACCATGTCCATGGCTGCACGACCTACTGCAGCAATAGCAAGCGAAGAGAAGATAAATGGAATCATTCCCCCAACGAAGAGTCCGGCAAGTACGTCTGCCTTGTAGATGTCAATGGCGTCAATGCCTGCGATACCAACAAATGCAGCAAACAAGGCCAAGGAAGTCAAGGCTGCTGAAGCGATGGCGAATCCTTTCCCGGTAGCTGCTGTAGTATTGCCTACCGCATCCAAAATATCCGTACGTCCCCTTACTTCTTCAGGAAGTTGGGACATCTCCGCGATTCCACCTGCATTATCCGCAATCGGTCCGAAGGCATCTATAGCCAATTGCATAGCTGTGGTTGCCATCATTCCCGCTGCAGCGATGGCTACACCGTACAGTCCCGCAAACTCATAGGAACCATAAATACCGCCTGCCAATACGAGGATGGGGAGCACTGTGGATTCCATGCCAACTGAAAGCCCACCGATAATATTCGTGGCGTGACCGGTGCCTGATTGCTTGATGATGGATAATACAGGTCGCTTACCCATGGCTGTATAGTATTCAGTAATGATAGACATCAATGTGCCGACCACTAATCCCAAAACAATGGCATAAAACACATCCATATTGGTGAATTCATAGCCTCGGATAGAAAGGGTCTCAGGCAACATGTATTGCACCACAAAGAATGAAGCAATACCGGTGAAAAGGATCGAAGACCAGTTACCCATGTTAAGTGCTTTTTGCACGTCACCTTTGTCATCCTTGATGGTAACAAAGGCCATCCCTAGGATCGAAAATACAATTCCCAAACCTGCCAAAACCATTGGAAGTAATATCGGCGCGATTCCGCCAAAAGCATCTACCGATACAATTTCTCTACCCAATACCATGGTAGCCAAAATCGTAGCCACATAAGAACCAAACAAATCGGCACCCATTCCTGCTACGTCTCCTACATTGTCTCCTACGTTGTCAGCGATTGTGGCAGGGTTTCTTACGTCGTCTTCGGGAATTCCCGCTTCAACTTTTCCTACCAAGTCAGCTCCTACGTCAGCAGCTTTAGTGTAAATACCGCCGCCCACTCGGGCAAAAAGTGCGATAGATTCAGCACCTAATGAAAATCCTGCCAATACTTCGAGGGCTTTTTCCATTTCGATGCCGTTTACTCCAGCACCTACACTGACTACGAATACTTGATATAAAATGATGAAAAGTGCGCCCAATCCTAATACGGCCAATCCGGCTACACCTAGCCCCATCACAGATCCGCCTGTGAAGGAAACTTTCAGTGCATGTTTGAGACTGGTTCGAGCGGCTTGGGTCGTTCTCACATTGGCTTTCGTGGCAATTTTCATCCCGATATAGCCTGCAAATGCTGAAAGAAAAGCGCCAATAATAAATGAGATTGCAATAGTTGGGTGGGAGGTTTCTACGAGCATCCCAGACCAGGCCAAAACAATGGCTGCAATAATGGCAAAATAGGAAAGCACCTTCCATTCTGCTCTTAAAAATGCCATGGCACCGTCCGCTATGTAGCCGGCAAGTTCTACCATGTTTTTATCTCCTGTCTCTTGTTTGACGACCCAGGAAGATTTCACAGCCATCACAATAAGACCCAACACACCAAGTGCCGGGACCATATAAATCAACGCTTGTTCCATACTATATTTTGATATGATTTGGGTTTTTGATAATTAATTGGGCAAATATAGAATTAATCCAATACCTGCCAATTCTATATTGAATTGAAGATCTCATTCTGTCTTTTCTTTGATTTTTTGAATTCTATTCTTGATCTGGGTATATTTTTAACACTACTTCATCCCAATCAATCGATCATTCTGCTCATTAATTCAGAATGAGGAACTTGTCCATTGTGATACTTTCGTGAACAATTAAGTCTAGTTTGCCCTTCGTTTTGGAATAGTATGAAAAAAATTCTTGTCGTAGAGGACGATATCAATATTAACCAGTTACTTCTGCTGCACTTGCAGGATTCAGGATATGAAGTGACTGTCTGTGATCACGGACGGAGAGGTTTTGAAAAGGCCAGTTCAGAGGAATTTGACTTGCTTGTTTTGGATGTCATGCTGCCCGAAATGGACGGAATCACGATCTGCCAGCGGCTCCGGGCCATGGATGTGTTCACACCGATTCTGATGCTTACCGCCAAGTCTGAAGAAATCGACAAAGTCGTCGGATTAGAATCAGGAGCCGATGATTACCTGACCAAACCTTTCAAAATCAGGGAGTTTCTGGCCAGAGTGAAGGCGATCCTTCGGAGACAAGAGCTGAGTAGGCAGAATTCTGACAAGGAAAAAAACACAATCAGGCAGGGATTGCTGGAGATTGATCTTAAAAAGCGAAAAGTACTGTTTGGACAAAAACGGATTGAATTGACGCCCAAAGAGTTTGATTTACTTTACCTTATGGCCAAAAATCCCGGCAGAAGTTATTCCCGCGCTGAGCTTCTGGAGCTGATTTGGGGATATGATTTCAGCGGCTACGAACACACGGTAAATGCACATATCAACAGGCTTCGGGCCAAGATTGAAGTTGATTCCAATTCACCAGTCTACATCCTGACAACCTGGGGGGTCGGCTACCGATTCAATGATGAACTTTAGAAAATTTGATCCATGAAAAGTCTCTACTGGAGAATATCGCTCACCTTCATATTGGTTTTACTCTTGGTGGGGGTCTCGTACATTTTTATCACGGCACGGAATGCCCAGCGGTATTTCCAGGAAACTACCCAACGGCTGAATGCGGATATTTCTTCCTATTTGATCAAGGAAGTGAACCCATTCAAAGACGGAAAGGTGAATGAAGAAGCCTTGGGTACTATCATGCATTCGATGATGGCTGTCAATCCCGGAATTGAGGTTTATTTGCTCAGTCCACAAGGCGAAATCCTTTCCTATGTGGTGCTTGACCAGTTGGTGAAGTTAAAAGCCGTCGATCTCGAACCAATTCAAGAATTCATCGACTCTCAAGGAGCAAAGTTCATTTTGGGTGATGATCCCCGTAATCCAGGGAGTAATTCTGTCTTTTCTGCCTCGCCGGTGTATGAAGACGGAACGTTGCTTGGCTACGTCTATATTACTTTGGAGAGTGAGAAGTTTGCATCAATCAGCTCAAGCTTACTGGGGTCGTATTGGTTGAAGCTAACCTACAGTTCAATTTTGATCACTTTAATTTTGGGTTTATTGATTGGGCTGGTGTTGATTTCCTGGCTCACCCGTCACCTTCGAAAAGTAGTGCACGCAGTAGAGGAATTCAAAGATGGCAATCTTCAGGCTAGAGTTCCGCAATCCAAATCAGATTCGGATTTGGCTTTGCTCGGAAAGACCTTCAATGATATGGCCGATACGATTCTGAAGAATATTGAAGAATTGAAAAATGTTGACTCGCTTCGTCGCGAACTCATCGCCAATGTTTCCCATGATCTCCGAAACCCCCTGGCCATCATCAATGGCTATGTGGAAACTCTACAAATCAAGGATGAAAAAATCACACCGGAAGAAAAAAGAAAATACTTCAAAATCATACTTGATTCGGTGGATAAGCTTACCAAACTGGTGGGTGACTTGTTTGACCTTTCCAAGCTGGAGTCAGGTCAGATGCCTGTGAAATTTGAGCGGATGAAAATCCAAGAGCTAATCCACGACTCGAGTTTGAAGTATGAGCTGCTGGCAGGGTCTAAGGACATTCAGATTACTTCCAGCATTTGCCCAAACCTCCCTCCCGTACAAGTGGATTTATATTTGATCGATCGGGTTATCCAGAATCTTTTGGACAATGCAGTCAAATACACACCTCAAAATGGCGAAATAGAACTTGAGGCCTGTACCACTCCAGGAGGTGTCATGATTCGGGTGAAAAATTCAGGAAATGGAATACCCCAAGAAGATATTGACCAGATTTTTGACCGATACTACAAAGTTGACAAAGACTTTAAGGGAATAGAAGGTTCAGGTTTAGGCTTGGCTATCGTTAGGAAAATTCTTGAAATCCACGGTACTCATATCCAATTGTCCTCGGATTCTCAGACTTATACCGAGTTTCAATTTGTTCTTCCTGCTTGATTTCCTCCCTATTTTCGTATAAAAAAAGCCGCATCAAGAGCGGCTTTTATTAGTAAGTAAATAACTAGGCTAATTAAGCGGTGCAAATCCAAAAGGGATAGCCGCGGCTCCACACCAAATGATGGCATGGGTGAATTTAGAATCCGGAAGTCCAGGAAGTGAAAAGAATTGCTCCCCGGGTTTGCCCACAATAGAGACCAATTGAAAACTAGCCGAGTTGCTCAAGGCCAAAGTTTGCGAAGTAGCCAAATAGACGGTCACTGTACCTGTGCTAAATTTGGTGGTGAAGGTATCCGATAGCTGAACAAAATATTTGCCGTCCTTATCCTTGACAATAGATACAATTCCCATAGTATTGGTCGAACTCTGTGCTGTCAAGGTTCCGGCTTTGATCACTTCGATTTCACCCATGACTTCCATATTGTCATCTGGAGCGGAGGGGTTCCCCTCATTATCTTCACAGGAGAAAAACAAGATCGGCGTCAGTGCCAAAAGGATTTTTAGTATACTTTTCATAGTCGTGAATAATTTAATGTTTCGATAGTTTTGTTAACTCTAATCTGTTGGAAGCGAATTAGTTTAGGTGATAAGCCAACTTTTTTTCCTTGATCTGTTGCTCAGAGACTGTCCAGATTTCTAAAGAGAATTCTTCCCCTACTGTAATTGATTTTATTTTGAGATTTCAATCCAGATAGCACCATACTTACGGTCTGCCGACTTGTATCTGACATGGCAGCAAGATCTTCATGGGTGAGTGAGATTTTGACTAAGGTTTCTTGTCCGAATTTCTTCCCCAATTTCTTTCCCAGCTCTTTCAGGGTCTGTCTGATGCGGTTTTCAGCATCCTGAAAAAGTACGCGTTCCAATCGGTTTCTTGCATTTAAGATTTCCGCCTGCATAGTTTCCAGAATTTTGATCAATCGTAGATTGGTGTCGTCTTCGTAAGGAATAAATTCCACTACGGTGTTATCCTCCAGAGCTGAAGCTGAATAGGTGTGAAGCCTTCGGTTTTCACGTGCGGTAAACTCTCCGAGAAATTCCCCTTGGATCTTGATCGAAAGGATAGATTTTCCGCCAGATTCATGGATTCGATGGGTTTTTACCAATCCGGTTTTGATCAGAAAATACCCCCTGAATTCACTTCCCTGACAGATTATCATGTCGCCTTGATTCAGTTTTCTTAAGAATGGAAAGGATTTTTGGTTGTTGATACTTTTGGCCTGATTCATTGTTCTTTATTTTTTCTTTCGTAGAAGACCCCGATAGAAAATGTCCCTGCGGAATACAGATTTTTTCTATCAAAAACGAAATCGCCATAGTTCCGATAGTTTAGAGACAAATTGATCTGTTTGTATATCGGAATGGCTGCACCAAAACTATAGCTGGTATATGCCGTCCCATCTCCCCTGACAAAATCTGTTGCTACTAGGACATCTCTTACCGGAGTGAGCGCATTGATCCGTGAATTGACCCAGACCAAATTGGCTACCTTGTATCCCAACTCGATACCCACACCGATCTGATCTGTAAAAGTGACTCCCTCATACTGTGTTCGGTAATTGTAAGCGCCATAGAGGTTGCCATAAAGTGGGGCATTGGGCAAAGAAAACGAAGCCGCCAAGGTAGTCCACACGTTAAATTCCCCGTCTCCAGAGGGCAGGTTGATGGATTCAAAATCGTTCAAGTTGCTTTGCGCAAAATTATTTGCCTTCCCGATTGGAATTTCAGGGGCTATTGCGATGGATAGTGGAAGGTGTTTTTTCAACAAGGCTTGCTTAAACTCCAGTCTCAGATCCCCCAAACCACTGACAGTCTCTGTGGAGGAGAATCCATTCCATACTTGAAGTGGCCAATTGGCAATCACCGTGAGCTTATCTGTGAGCCCATATTCTCCGTAGAGGACAAGAGAATTCTGGGTAAATTCATTGGTTTTCAGTTGGTCACCCGCCAAAGTAAAGTACTGGTCCGATGAAAAGCGATTGAAGCTTAATTGGAAGAATCCTTCTTTTTTTGCTTTGGTCCAGCCGCTTTGAGCCTGAAGCCCAAAGGAAGTACAAAATATCCCCAACCCAAATAAAATCTTGAGTGGGGATAATTGAAACGTTACTACCATCTTACTGGAGTCTAGCATTTCCGAAAGGAACACCTACCGAACCACACCATAGAATCACGTGTGTGTATTTTGCCGTGGACGATCCTGTCGGGATGGCAAAGAAATTTTCACCCGCAGATCTTACCGGTCCCAAAACCAAAAGGTTTGGATTTCCATTGGCGGGGTCTGGCATAAAGGTCGCTGATGTCGACAAGTACACGGTCACAGTACCCGTAGCAAGGGCGGTGTTGAAATTGGAACTGAAGGAAAGAAACTCTTTGCCCTGTGTGTCTACTCCAAGGCTTGCAGTGCCCATCGAGCCAGCACTGTTTTGGTCTACAAATGCTCCTGATCGCTGCACCGAAAGTGAACCTGTAGGGCGAGAGGGATCTATGGTCACCGGATCCGGATCGTCTGAACATGCGACCATACCTAAAAAGGCAACATAGAATAATAGGATTACTTTTTTCATAATTAACGGATTTTGTTTGATTTGAATGAGTCAAAATTCGATTTGGCATATCACAAAATGATCACGAAACCATAAACCTTTCTTTCATTTGAAAATCTGGAGGTTGATCTTTGGGAAAAATGAAAGCGAAATGAATGTAGATGAATTTGGCGCTTTGGTGTCTCCCCAACCTGACTTCTCACCCGAGTTGAAAGCCCTCTGGTATGACGGGAAGGGGGATTGGGAGGCAGCCCATGATCAAGTGGATCATCTTTTGGGAAAAACTGCCGCGCGAGTCCATGCTTACTTGCACCGGAAGGAGGGAGATCTGTGGAATGCAGACTATTGGTATGCCAAAGCGGGCGAAAAGCGTCCTTCTATGAGTCTGGATGATGAATGGAAGGATTTGGTTGGGCGATTTTTGCACTAGTTTACTGGCTCGAAAACTTTATGCTTTTCGCTATGTTATAATTACATGCAAGTTTTCTTCGCTTTTTTTATGCTTCTTTCGATTAGCTATTCCGATTCAAAAATTCCTGAGGATTTTCAATGGAAAAATCGAATTCTGATCCTAAAGAATTTTCAAAATGATTCGCTTTGGTTTGATAAAGGACTCAAGGAGGAAATCCAAAATCGGAAGCTTTTGATTTTTCACTTTTCAGGCGGAATCAAGCTGAAGTCCAATTTTGAAGAAGAAATTGAGAATGCTAAGTTTCTCGAGAAGCTTCCTGCCGATTCCGAATCCAAAACTGCCTGGGTTTTGATTGGTCTGGATGGGGGAGTTAAAAATTCAGGGAATGACTTTCCGCTACCAAAGGAAATTTTTAGGCTCATCGACTCCATGCCAATGCGTCAATCTGAAATGAAAAAATCCAACAATTAGGTCGAACTGTTACTTTTTCGATTCAAAACCGCTAAAAAATACCCTCTATAGGGTATGTTTTGGGACTGTAACGGTAAGTATTTTTGGTCCAGTTGTAACTGATACCTATGAAATTCTTTTATTTATCGTCTAAGCCAAATCCTATTGGGCAATTTGAAGTACATGAGAAAGATTGCCAAAATATCCCTGATGCGGTTGATAGAGATTACTTAGGTCCTTTTAACAACGGAAGAGAGGCACTTCGTAAAGCGCTGCAAGTTCAAGACGGATCTGTTTGTTGTGAAATTTGCTGCAAATCTATTTCGGAACCTCTGATTTTCCATTCGAAGAAAAAGGAGTTGTAGGCCTTCAGAATGAGGTTCTGATAATACACGTTGAATACCAGTCCGTTAGAATTTGGAGTTTTAAATTAGAATTTCCCATTTTCAAAAATCGAATGAAATTGTAATTTTAGCCCCGAAACGGGGTGTGGCGCAGTCCGGTAGCGTACACGTCTGGGGGGCGTGTGGTCGCAGGTTCAAATCCTGTCACCCCGACGAACTAGGATTTTAACAAGATTCAAAACTCTGTAAATGGCTGATTTACAGAGTTTTTTTGTTTTAATTTTGAGTTTAAAACAAAAGTTATTTTTTTAGCCAAAACCATTTTTTTCTGGTTAAATAAATAGACTTTAATTGTTGCAAAGGATTTATTTTCAGGAAAAAATGGACAAATTCTAAAAAAAATCTACCACACGATAGCAGTTTTAATCGAATGAATTCAGTATGAATCTCCCGATTTCATTAAAGTTGGTTTTTAGCGAGGTATTTCAATAGATCTTAGGTTTGAGTTGGAGCATATGGAAAATAGTGACGAAATATTTCAGGTTTTGGAAAAACACATCGTGGCAAGGCTAGGTAAAAACCCTGAAAATCTGGATTTAGTCCTTTCCAAGTTTTCCTACCAAAAGGTGAAACGGAATGAGCTCCTTCTACGGCAAGGAGAGAACTGTACCCTGGTGTATTTTATTGCAAAAGGCGCACTTCAGGTTTTTGTCTCTGATGCCGATGGAAATGAAACAACCCGGGACATTGTTATTGAGGATAATTGGTGCAGTGATCTGATTAGTTTTGGAAGTGGACTTTCCTCTGTGGAGAATATTCGAAC
The DNA here is from genome assembly GCF_003259255.1 of Algoriphagus litoralis. Taxonomy (GTDB): domain Bacteria; phylum Bacteroidota; class Bacteroidia; order Cytophagales; family Cyclobacteriaceae; genus Algoriphagus; species Algoriphagus litoralis. The sequence goes on along the minus strand of NZ_QGOL01000007.1, from coordinate 55,488 downwards.
CCTTGAGCCCACATGGTTATTGGCGATAGATCGGAGTGGGTTTCAAGAAATGGTCAGCAGCGTCCCTCAATTTGACAAAGTCTACAAGCAAATCCTGGAAGCTTCTTATGCCAATTCGGTTTATAGGATCAACACTTTGGTCTCAATGTCTGCCTTGGATCGGATCAAGTGGCTGATGCAAAATAGGCCCACCCTGATGCGTAGATTTTCCAGTAAACTGATCGCCTCATATTTGGGAATCAACAAAGACGTATTTAGTCGCCTGAAATCCAAATTGTAGACTTTTGTCATCGTTGGCTTAAGTTGTGAAATCTACTTTTGACTAGTAATTCACACTTTAACCACACTACATATGACAGAGTATCTTCTTTTATTTAGAAATGCCAGTGCTCCCAATGGGTATTTGCCAAGTACCCAAGATACTGCAGACGACATGCCCAAATGGCAATCTTGGATTGGGAATATTGCGATGCAGGGTAAATTGATCCATACTGCACCGATCCGGTATGAGGGCTCAATTGTCGATGGGAAAAATGTCCAGAAAGGCCAACCCTATAAAGAATCCGAAAGCGTTTTGGTCTCTGGTTTCCTGATTTGTAAGTCAGATCGGATAGAGGAGGTAGAGGAATGGAGTAAATCCTGTCCCATCCTTAAATATCCAAACAGCTCCGTGGAAGTCCGTCCATTGGTACCTTTTCCGCTAGGTTGATCGATCATGGATAAACTACTGAATGTAGGGAAATATTTATTTCCCCTTTCTTTTCTACTCTATGTAGGACTGCATGCAGGTAAGCCCGAGGTAGGGGCGGCATTTGTTCCTGATTATCTGCCGTTTCCATATTTTTGGAATTACTTCACGATGGTTTGTATTCTGCTGTTTATCGTCAGTGCTTTGATCGGAAAGTACGATAAATTAGCCTATGCACTCATGGCTTTGTATGTGATTTTCATGGCGTTTTTGGTGCACTTGCCTAGGGCGATAGGATTGGAAATTCCTGCAGAAATGATGGCAGAAAACCTGGCCAGGGAGCAAGAACTAGAGATGGTCAACTTCTTCAGAAACCTGATGATTTGCGGAGCATTGATGGGTTTTGCCAAATTTGTCGCCCGAGATAAGCGGGTTATTGGCTGAGTAGGTATGGATTTGAAAGGCTGAAAAAGTAGAAATCTACCCCCAAAAAGTTGGCGGCTTATTGGGGGTATTTCTATGCGCGGAAACGTCAACTGGAACCTGACTTTAATTTTTTGGTAGTGATCAAAAAACCTCCAAATCGCCCAGGCTCCAGGCCCAATCCCGATTCATGGGCTCCTCATTTTCGTTAACTTTTCTGAGCGTCACCATAGGTCCGATTTTAAGAATTGGAATCAGGCCGAGTTGGATGTTTTTTTGATCAGAATAAGTAAGCCCCGAAAAAGAAGAAAATCGTGCTCCAGATTGCTTTATCCTCTGATTTAGCATTTGGTTCAATTCCCGCTCCATAGGTTGGGATAGGGAAGCTGAGCTGAAAAAATCACAGATTCGAAATTCCCTTCCCATAGTTCCTTCTTTGATCCGGTAGATCAGCAAGTAGTTTTTGCCATCACTGATGTAGTGGTAATTGAAAAGCGGATTGTCTCGATACCTCCAGTTGAGATACCCTGGGACAAGTCTTGTCCTGACTTTTTCACAAGGAGGAGAGACAGTCTCTAGTAAGTCTATCAATTCCTTGATCCCATGCCAGTCGGTTTTTTCCAAGGAACCCTTTGTTTTTGAGTTAGTCAAATGAAAATTCAGTTTTAAAGGAAGCTTTCCCCATTTTTCCCAACCCATTTTAAGGTACCCAGGAGTACTTTTCGAATTGGGGGTATTGAAAATGAGATTCACTCCTTCATTTTTTATTTCTTCGATCAGGGAGAGACTGAGATTTTTGAAGATTCCTTTTCCCTGATAATCTGGATGGGTAGCTGTATCGACCGCCCGACAGGCGAATAGGGTCTCAGAACCCACTTGGTATTCCCACTTTAAAAATGCCCTAATTCCCACGAGTTGGCCATTTTCATCAGCCAAGATTACGGGTGATTTTCCAAAAGGATTATGCAGATGCTTCCAATTCCAAAGTTCCTGGGACTTTGGGATCAAGCTTTCTCCAAGAGCTTTCTTCAAGAGAAGGATGATTTCAGGGATGTCAGCTTCTGTGGCTTTTCTGTGATCCATGCGCCGAATTTAGGATAATTGTTGGGTAAGACTTTTAGCTTAAAGACCCAATATTTGACCAAATGCTATTCTTTTTGTTTCAGAGAGTTTCTTCACACATTGATGGATCACTTCGGTCAGTATTTTTCCGCTAGTCGATTCATAGTTAGGCGCAAAGTAGTAGATACCCGAGACTGATATTTTACGTGCTATTGCGATATTTCTATATCTTTGATTCATTGAGTTCAAATAATTCTGAATGAAGCATTTCTTCTTTTTTGTCAGCCTGATTGTGTTGGCAACTTCCTGCATCAGTAACAAGCGGATCACCTATTTACAAAACCTTTCGGACAGTACTTCAATTGCTCTCGATGAGTTTATTCCCTTTGCTGAGGTGGACTACACGTATATTTTGCAGCCATTTGACATTGTTCAGATTGATTTTGCAAGTGCAGATCCAGAGTTGGTCGAAGGCTTCAAATTCATGAATACGCCCGGGAACATGGGTTTAGGTGGAGGAGCTGGTGGAGGAGGGGGAAGTGATCCCCTGTACATGACAGGCTATTCTTTGGATAAAGAAGGAATGGTCGAGTTGCCCAAGTTGGGCAAAATCAAAATCGGAGGTATGTCTGAAGAACAGGCGAAAGAAGTGGTCCAAATGGAGATCAATAAGTTCTTTAAGGAAGAGGTTTTTGTCAGACTGAGAATAGCCGGGATTAGATACACCACCTTAGGAGAATTCAACAGCGTGGGAGTCCAAATTATTTATAAAAACCGGGCTACACTTTTCGATGCTTTAGCCAATTCAGGAGAGACCAGCATTTTGGGTAAAAAGAACAAAATGTTTTTGATCAGACAGTATGACGGGGGAACGAAGATTCACCAAATCAATCTAAATGACCGGGCATTATTGGGCAGTCCTTGGTACTTCATCCAGCCGAATGACATCCTATATCTGGAGCCGATGAAGATCAGACAAATCGGCACTGCAGATAACCTAACTGCCTCACTTGCATTGTTTGCAGGCCTATTGGCATCGACTTTATTAATATTTAATTTAGTGTCAGGGGACATTTAAGGATATGGAGAAGTTAGACCTCAGCCAACTTGATAACGAAGAAAAGGCACTGGAGATCCGGTATGTCATTGCCAAGTACATCCGTTATTGGCCCTGGTATGTATTGTTTACAGTGCTTTTTTTGACAGGGACTTTCCTTTTTCATAGGTATACTGTCGATGAGTTTGAAGTGACAGGATCACTTGTGATTAAAAACAGCAGCACTCCCGAATCCAGAATTCTCGATCGTTCAAACATTTTCAATGCGGGAGTTAATCTGGAAAATGATATTCTTCGGTTGAAGTCTAAAAACATGGCCCGCATAGCGATGGAAAAACTCCATTTCGATGTGGAGTATTTTGCCAAGACTAATATCAAAGACATTGAGCTCTATGATCGCTCGCCTGTCAGGATAGAGGTTGATTGGGATCATTTGCAAGTGACTGATGCCATGGTTGAGCTCCAGATTTTGTCTGAATCTAATTTTCGACTGGTTCCGGCTGAGGTTGGTTTGATGGATTTCAATGCAGCCCAGGCTGCAGGGGATGAATCCATATTTGACAAAACGTATACGTTTGGGCAGGAGATTGAGACCGCTAGGTCTAAGTTTACCGTATTTCTGATCAATCCTTCCAGAGCTGGAGAAGTTATCCTTTTCAGACTGGTAAATCCTACAGTACTTGAGGAGCGACTTGCCAAATCGGTGCAGGTTTCGATGGAAAATGAATATTCTTCTGTCCTAAGATTAAGCACTACAACCAAAGTAGTCGAGAAAGGCAGAGATTACATCAATGCGCTCATGCAATCCTACATCGAGTATGACCTCAATGAAAAAAACAAAATTCAGGAAAACACCATTGACTTTATCGAAAGCCAGCTGGGATTTTTGGAAGACTCACTGAAGGCAAAAGAACGTGAGCTCCAGCAATTTAAGGTAGAAAATAAACTTTTGGACGTATCAGCTGAATTTTCCAGCATTCTGGCCAAGATGAATACCCTGGATGAGCGCAATGCGGAACTTGAATTTCAGCTTCAATACTTCGATGAGATCAAACAGTATATGGAGCAAAAAAGCAAAGACTTCTCTGACGTGGTTGCTCCCTCTGTCATCGGTGTCCCTGATCCTTTGCTGAATGGCCTTATTCAGACCTTGGTCACCCTGTCTCAAGAACGAAGAAAACTGCTTGCTACGGTTAATGAGAACCACCCGGAAGTCAACAAAATTGACGTTCAGATGGAGAAAGTGCAGGATGCGCTCTTTGAAAACGTGGTAAATCTCATCGATAATACCAAAAAGCAAAAGCAAAACATACAGGCTGAAATCAGAGTGTATGATGCAGAGTTTGCCACATTGCCTGAGTCAGAATCGAGGTACACCAGCATTTTCAGGGAATTCAAACTCCGTGAATCGCTATACACTTATCTCTTGGAAAAAAGAGCAGAAGCCGGAATCGCTCGAGCAGCTAACGTATCTGACAATGCCATTCTCGATCTTGCTAAAAAAGGCACATTGGTCTTTCCAAAAAAGACGCAAAATTATGGTTTGGCCTTGGCATTGGGACTTTTGCTTCCTTTTGGATTTATCGTAGTGAGGGACATGTTTGATGAAAGTATCAAAGATCAACGTGACCTGAAAAAGCACTTCATGATTCCCCAACTTGGCGTGGTGGGATACAGCACCAAGGACACCAATAAAGTCGTTTTGGAACACCCAAAATCAGCTGTGGCAGAATCTTTCAGATCATTGAGATCTGCCATCACTTACTTGGCTTCCGGTAAAAACACAAAAAAGATTCTTGTCACTTCCTCTGTTTCCGGTGAGGGAAAAACCTTCACTTCCCTGAATCTGGCTTCTGCCATGGCCTTGGGTTCCAAGAAAACGGTCGTAGTCGGAGCGGATTTGAGACGGCCCAAACTTGCTAGTTATTTTGAGCATTCGGAGAAGTTGGGACTATCTACCTATCTCATCGGTAAGACTTCCGCTGAATCCATAATATTACCTACTCAGCAGGAGAATCTGTTTTTTGTCCCATCGGGGGTTATTCCTCCCAATCCAGCGGAATTACTCCAGACCCCAAAGCTGATCGAATTCCTCAATTTCTTGGATGAGCGCTTTGATGTCATCATATTTGATACGCCGCCGATGGGCCTGGTTTCAGAAACCATCGATTTGATGCGGTTATTTGATATTAATCTCTATGTAGTACGCCAGAACTACACCATCAAGGATCACTTGGTCATGATCAACGACTTGTTTAACAACAAGCAGGTGAAAAATGTGTACGGAGTTTTTAATGGCATCATCAATTCGGGATACCATTACGAAGGCTACAACTATGGCTACGGAAATACCTATTTGTACTCTCAGAATAACAAATACATGTACAATTATTACGGAGACGACCTGGAGACCAAGAAAAAGAAAATCAAAAAAGCCAAGAAATTTGATCTGGTCAAATCACTGAAGAAAGCATTCAGAATCAGGTAAAATGAGACTAATCCTGTCCTAATAAGCACTGGATTCGAAACAATAATTCTTGCCACTTACAAATTCATTTCCAATGAAAATCGCCGCTCTGATTCCTGCCAGATATGGTTCTACCCGATTGCCAGCAAAATTGGTTCAGGATCTGGGAGGTATCTCTGTGATCCAGCGCACCTATGTGAGTACACTTGCCACAGGGATCTTCGACGAAGTCTGGGTAGTCACCGACCATGAGGAGATCGAAAGGCAAATCTTGGAACTGGGAGGGAAAGTTTACTTCAGCAAAAAGTCGCATGAAAGTGGATCAGATCGCATAGCCGAAGCTCTAGAACAGGTCGATGCTGATCTTATTGTCAATGTGCAGGGTGATGAACCCTTTCAGGATCCTAAATCACTGAAAGATCTGGTGGCGGTTTTTGAACGGCCTAAAGTCAAAGTGGCTTCTCTTATGTGTAAAATCCCTGAAGATGAGGCCTATAGTCCAAATGCTGTCAAGGTGGTTTTGGATGAAAAAATGAATGCGATCTATTTTTCCCGTTCTCCAATTCCATTTAACCGGGAGCGAAATGAAATCATTTTTTACTGGAAACATATTGGGATTTATGCCTATACCCGAGAACTTTTAAAGGAATTTACCGCTTGGCCCAAGGGAAAACTGGAGCAAATAGAAATGCTGGAGCAACTCAGATTGGTAGAAAAAGGAGTGAAAATCCGAATGGTGGAGACTTCTCATCAAGCTATCGCGATCGATACCAAAGAGGACTTGGATCGGGCAAGAAATTTCCTGAAGAGTATCCTTTGATCTTTAGGGAATTAAAAAAACGAGTTACAGGAGGTTTTTTTAGAGTGAAAGGTCCTAAAAACCCTTAACTCTTAACGTTTAACCATTAACTTTTATCTTATGGAAATCAAACACGAATTTGACGGCAGAAAAGGATCATTTTTCTTAGAAGAAGGAGCAAAACGTTTTGCGGAAATGGTCTATGTCATGGCTGGTCCTCAGAAAATGATCATTGAGCATACAGAAGTGGATGAAAGTCTAAAGGGCCAGGGAATTGGAGCCAAATTGCTTGAATCTCTCGTGGATTATGTTCGAAAAGAAGAAATCAAAGTGATCCCGCTTTGTCCTTTTGCTAAAGCAACATTTAAAAAAAGGTCCGACTTACAGGATGTGCTGAATTAGATTCAAGCAAGGAGTAGTATTGCGAGCATAACAAGGAGAGCTATAATACCTCCGACCAAAAGTCGGTTTTTTTCCAATTGAGATTTTCTGCTCTTTCTATACTCGATAGATTCAGATAAGGCTCCAGATTCAGCTTTTTCCAAATTTCTACTACTTTTGAAAAAATTGGATTTTGGACGGATTTTGCCTAAGTCATGGTTCTCTTGGAACGATTGACTGGCCTGTCTGCTGAATCCCGCACCTCCCGTCATAGTTTTATTCGTTTTCTAAAAATAATGATTTCGTTTCAAAAAGAAAGTACTCTGAATCTGGAAGAATACATTTTTATCCTTACTGATTCCGGACTGGGTAAACGTCGACCAATGGATAATCCGGACCATTTGGAGCAGATGATTCAAGGCTCTAATCTGTTGGTTACCGCTAGGGAAAACGGGCAATTAGTCGGGTTTTTGCGCGGACTTTCTGATTTCTGTTATCGTTGTTTTATTGCGGATTTGGCTGTAGCCAAAGGTTACCAAGGCCAAGGAATCGGCCGGGAAATTCTCAATTATACCCGAAGCCTAGCACCTGAAGCACGGTTGATTCTATTCGCCGCGGAAGATGCGGAGCCATTTTATAAGAGATTGGGATTCAAAGCACACGAACACTGCTATCAACTTAAACCCTGCGAAAGCCTGAAATAAAAGTGGGTATTGGGTTATGGATAGAAATCTCCAATCCCCAAACTTCAGATTTTTTATCCGCAATTATTGGATTAACTTACTTCACAACCACCTACCTAGTTATCTATGAAGAAAATTATCCTTTCAGGGGCATTCCTGATGCTTTCCTTGTCTGTTTTTTCCCAAAAAACGTATATCCATGCCGGTAAATTAATCGATGTCAGGACCAAAAAAATCCTTAACGAACAGACCATAGTAGTCGAAGGTGATAAAATTCTTTCTGTCACAGCCGGATATCAAAACCCTGGCGCTGAAGATCAAGCCATTGATCTGAAAAATGCCACCGTCATGCCAGGACTAATGGACATGCATGTGCATATCGAAAGTCAGACCAGTCCGACTCGGTATGTTGACGGCTTCAGGGACAATGAAGCGGATGTGGCCTATAAGGCGCTTCCTTATGCACATATTACCTTGATGTCAGGATTTACTACTGTCAGGGATCTGGGCGGTTCTGGGGTCAATATTGCGTTGAGAAATGCCATTAACAATGGCTTGGTCGTGGGACCAAGAATCTACACCGCAGGAAAATCAATTGCGCCAACTGGAGGGCATGCTGATCCTACCAATGGAGTGCGTCGAGATCTGATGCGAGATCCCGGTCCCGATGAAGGAGTGATCAATGGTGAGGCTGATGCCCGCAAAGCAGTCCGTCAGGCAGTGAAATATGGTTCGGATGTGATCAAAGTGACTGCCACTGGTGGGGTGTTATCTGTGGCAAGAGATGGTTCTGCTCCTCAATTCCAGCAGGATGAATTGGATGCCGTTGTCCGGACCGCCAAGGATTTTGGTATCCATGTCGCAGCCCATGCTCATGGGGATGAAGGAATGAAGCGTGCTGTTAAAGCAGGAATTCATTCCATCGAACATGGCACGCTGATGACCGAGGAGACTATGGAATTAATGAAAGAAGCAGGTACCTGGTACGTGCCTACGGTGACAGCAGGAATGTCGGCTGCAGAGTATGCTAAGATTCCAGGGTATTATCCTCCTGTCGTCAGGGACAAAGCCATGCAGATCGGAGCCCAGATTCAACAGACCTTTGCAAAAGCCTATAAAAAGGGAGTGAAAATCGCCTTTGGAACCGATGCAGGTGTTTTTCCTCATGGAGAAAACTACCGGGAGTTTCTCTACATGACAGAAGTAGGCATGCCTAACCTGGAAGCCATCCAAGCTGCCACGCTGAATGCTGCACAGCTACTTGGTATTGACAATAAACTAGGCACCTTGGAGCCTGGAAAAATTGCAGATATCATCGCTGTTTCCGGTGATCCTGAAGAAGACATCAAAGTCATGAAGGATGTCATCTTTGTGATGAAAGATGGAAAAATCTTTAAGAAATGATCAATTATCAAGGGTGAATTACCAATGATTACGTGGAATATTCATTTGAAAATTGAATAGTAACATCCAAAACCTTCAACCTCACGAACCATGAAAACTCGATTTTTCTTCCTTTTTCTCATCTTATCGAATTTCACTCTAGCTCAAGACAAAAAAGATTCCCTCACAGGGCCTCAGCCGATGGCGCAAGTTTTTGAGTCGAAACAATCAGTGACCATTGATGGAAAAACCATCAATCTCAATGCAAAAGCCGGAACGATGGAGCTAAAGGATGAAAATAATCGGCCGATAGCGCTTTTTGGGTTTACCGCGTATTTCAAAGAAAACCCTGAGAAAAATCGACCAATCATTTTTGCCTATAATGGCGGTCCTGGATCATCCTCTTATTGGCTCCACATGGGAATCATGGGACCAAAGCGGATTGTCGTGGACGACCCCAACTATAACAAAGCGGCTCCTTATGAATTGGTGAATAATGAGTTTTCCATCCTGGATATAGCTGATGTGGTGATGATGGATCCTGTGGGTACAGGTCTGAGTGTACCGATTGGAAATGCTACCGGAAAGGACTTTTGGGGCGTGGATCAGGATATCCGAAGTGTAAGCTTGTTTATTATGCAGTTTTTGAAGGCAAATAATCGGCTGAATTCACCGAAGTACATTTTGGGAGAAAGCTATGGTACCTTCCGAAATGCTGGTGTGATGAGCTATTTACTCAACGAGGGCTATGCGCTGAATGGTGTCATCATGGTTTCTGCGGTATTCGATCTGCGAACGCTGTTTTTTGCCCCAAATGAAGATATCTCTTACATTGCCTATCTGCCAACCATGGCGGCCACAAGTTGGTACCATGGTAAAGTGGCAAATAAAGGAACTGACCTTCCGGCCTTTGTCCAGCAAGTGCGGGAATTCACCGAAAATGAATACGCACCTGCTCTTTTCAAAGGAAACCGAATCTCCGAATCGGAGAAATCAACCATAGCGGCCAAACTTCAAGATATCACAGGAATCTCTTCTGAGGTCTGGAAACGTGCTGATCTGAAAATCAACGCAGGAGAGTACTTTCAGGAATTGCTTCGCAGCACCGGCGAGACTGTCGGTAGGCTGGATTCACGCTACAAAGGAATCAATATCGACCCGATGGCCATGGATTCGTTTACAGATCCTCAAAGTGATGCGATCTCTCCGGCCTATACGATGGCATTTCTTGACTATTTTCATGGAAGTCTCAATGTAAGTAAGGATTTGCTCTACGCAACTTCGGCCTATTCAAAAGAAGGATTCCGATGGGACTGGAAGCATCAGGGTAATAATTTTTGGGGTGCCGATGCGGCAGTCACTACGCTACCTGATATGGCAGACGCGTTGAGCAAAGATCCCCATGTGAAAATATTGATCATGAATGGGTATTATGACTTGGCTACAGTTTTCTATGGGGTGGAGCATTCGATCTCGCATTTGGATTTGCCTCAGTCAGCTCTGGATCGGATTCGTATGACCTATTATGAGGCAGGTCATATGATGTACACCCATTTGCCCTCAGCTCAGCTCTTTCGGGATGATTTAAAGAAATTTATCGAGGATAGCCTCAGGAAATAACGGATGACACCCAGAATTAATTTTTTATTCCAAACTAGTAAGACACGAATTCTCCTTGGATTTTGTCTACTCATATCCAGTCTTAGTGCCCAAGCTCAAGTACCAACTCCTTCAGGAAAGGTTTTGTATTTTCCACCAAATGAATCAGCTATCTGGGAGGAAAGACCTTTAGCCGAACTTGGGTGGGATCAACAGGCATTAGCTGATATGCTGGCATGGCTTCCTACTCAGGATACCAGAGCATTTTTGATTTTAAAGGATGGAAAGCTTGTTATAGAGGAATATTGGGGCAGTAAACTCACCGGAGTAGGGGAGATGGACCAAAATTCATTTTGGTATTGGGCATCTGCCGGAAAAACGCTTACTGCAGCTCTTATCGGTCTAGCTGAAGAAGATAAACTACTCAAGATCAAAGATCCTACACAAAAGTATCTGGGAAAAGGCTGGACAGCTATGGCTGATAAAGAGGAAAAAAAGATTCGTCTTGTCCATCACCTTTCCTTTACTACCGGTTTGGATGACTCAGTTGAAAACCTAGACGACTTTTCTCCGGAGAAATTAAAATTTTTAGCTAAACCGGGGACTCGATGGAGTTATCATAATGCCACTTATACCTTGCTTCAGCAGACCCTTGTCAAAGCAAGTGGGTTGGATTTTCAATCCTTTTATAAAGAAAAGCTTGGTAACCGCATTGGAATGAAGGGATTTTGGCAAAGCTCTGGAATGGAGAATATATTTTATTCCGATGCCAGGTCCATGGCCCGCTTCGGATTGCTGCTTTTGGCGGAAGGAAAATGGAATGGTGAGACTTTGTTTTCAGGAGATTTTCTTGAAAAAATGACCTTGTCTTCTCAGTCCTTGAATCCAAGCTATGGATATCTGACTTGGCTCAATGGTAAAAAATCTTATAAAATGCCAGGTTCTCAGGTCGTAATTAATGATTCTCTTACGCCCCTGGCACCTGCTGATATGTATCTTGCTTTGGGAGAAAATGGTCAGTTTCTGATGGTAATTCCTTCCCAAAACATGGTCATCGTTAGAATGGGAGGCGCTCCAGGTGATCATCCTGTTCCTGATTTCTTGGTCAGACAGATTTGGGACCGATTTTCAAAAGTGATTCGGTAATTGGATTATTCCAGAATAATCTTTTTGGTGATCACTTCTTTTGTGGAGTAAAGTTTCAGGAGATACATTCCTTTTGGCAGGTGAGATAGATCGAAAGTGCCTCTGGTGTTTTTCATTGAGGTAGACTCTACGAGTACCTTTCCGGTCAAATCCAATATGACCGCAGTCATATCATCCAAGTTTACGATTTGACTTTCCAGTGTAATTTTTCCTTTAGTGGGGTTTGGATATAGCCGTACAGCGAGGGTATTACTGTTTTCAGGCAAAAGACTTATACCAATGGTCTGTGAAATATCTGCATCTCCGTCAAAGTCCACTTGGATCAATCGATAAAATTGCCTGCCCAATCTTGGGTTGGAATCTATAATTTGATACGAAATCCGCTCCTGAGAATCACCTGATCCAGGCACTAGGGCAAGGGTTTCCCAAATAGTTCCATCTGGGGATTTTTCAAGAATAAAATGTGAATTGTCCTTTTCTGAAGCAGTTACCCATTCGATGAGGATTTCTTGTGAGTCAGTGATGGTGGCTTGAAAAGAAATCAATTCTACGGGCAAGATCCTGAAAGAGCTTGCAATGGAATATAATGGTTCTCCTGCAGTGGTTGATCCGGCTGTAACGGTGCCACTAGAAGCCGTTCCTGAAACAGATCCTCCTAAATCTCTCCAACCGCTGCCGTCATATCGGATGCTGACCAATTCTGTGTGGTCAATGAGGGGTGAAGTTCGGGAAGCATTGTAGGACAGGGTTACTCCTCTGGCAAGCGTTCCTACTATGCGATCCAATACCCAATGCTCGGATTGATTCATTAGGCCAATGGTTGGATCTTTAGAGACCGTATCAGTAGGAATATCTACCGGAGCAACTTGGAAATATTGAGCAATGTATTCATCCAATCCTCCGCCACCTCGTGCTGCTATAGAAATTGGAGCATAGTAGCCTGCGTCTCCTGTAGGAAAGGTGAAGGCCTGATTTCCGATTTTCCGGGTTGGACCGTCTGTATGGCTAGAATCTGACATACCTGATGCAGTAGACGTATTTTCAATTGTCAACAAGTTAGTTGAGCTGGATTGAATAATGCCATTCGAAAAGGTGGCGGTGAGGGAAATAGATAATGGAACGGCCAATTCCAAAGTCCCTGATGTGTTCATACTCAGCCGCCTAATGATAGGAGAAAAGGTTGCATTGCCTTGCAGTTGTTGAATAGTATTGCCTTGAATGGACACCACACCGCTACCCAGTCCAAAACTAATTGCTGAAGTAGTACCAGTTGTCGAGATATTTCCTGAAAAAGTACTAGTTCCATTGTATGCCGGTTCTAAAGCACCAGTTCCAGTCCTGACAAAACTTACATTTTCTTCAAATATATCTCCGTTAGTTCCTGCCAATCTCCATGTGCCGCCAGCATTGTGGGTAAAGTTTGCGACGCCAAAGGTATTCCCTCCGGTCCAGGTATTCGCAGTATTTCCTGTTTTGATGAAATTCACGACACCACCCAGAGTAGCAAATGAATTAGCTGCATTGGCAGTCAAGCTGGGAGCAGTGAAAGTAGCATTTCTTGCAAAGGTATTTGATCCTATGAAATTAACCGAAGTAGTCCCTGTTACTTGGAAGTCACCTTGAAAACTGGAATTCGTAGAATTAAAAGTAGCGACACTGAAAATTCCATTGGTGATGTTTTGAACCTGTATGAAGAAATGAATATCGAGTGTATTTCCAACGCTGAAGTTGGTAGTAAGCAGTCCCCCGGTTGCCAAATTGGATGTACCAGTCGCTCTTCCAAAACCAATTATTCCAGCTGGATTGGTGTTATTGATGGTGATGGATTCAGCAAAAGTATTGGTACCATTGTAAGAAATATCGATGAAGCTAGTTCCAGTATTTTCAAATGTTGAGGTAGAAGTGAATGTGTCTCCTGTGGTATTTGCTAGCCTCAGTGATCCATTGGAGTTGTTATTAAAAACTACTTGGCCAAAAGTATTTCCTCCAGTCCAGGTATTGGCTGTATTTCCGGTTTTGGTAAAACTAGCGACACCACCAAGCGTTGCAAATGAATTGGCTGCATTGGCAGTCAAGCTGGGAGCGGTGAAGGTAGCATTTCTGGCAAAGGTATTTGTTCCAATGAAATTGACCGAAGTTGTAGCCGTGACTTGGAAGTCCCCTTGAAAACTGGAATTATTTGAAGTAAAAGTGGCTACGCCAAAATTCCCATTGGCGACATTTTGAACCTGTGTGAAATTATCTAAGTCCAAAAGTGCCCCTACAGAAAAATTGCTCGTAGTGAGACTTCCAGTAGTGAGGCTACTGGTGCCTGCTGCCCCTCCAAACCGAATATCTCCAGCGGCATTGGTATTGTTTATTGTAATTGATTCTGCAAAGGTATTGGTGCCATTGTAGGCAATATCAATAAAGTTTGTTCCAGTATTGGTGAATTCGGAAGTTCTTAAAAAGGTATCACCGTTTGTACCCGCTAGTCGAATTAAAGCATTTGAATTATTAATCACGGATACTGTTCCGAACGTATTTCCCCCGAGCCAAGTATCGTCTGGACCACCATTTTTGATGAAGGTAGTAGAAGTACCTGCAGGGGTACTAAAGGTGTTTGGTCCGTCAAGATTTAGATCACCTGCTGAAATAAAGGTATTGGTACCGTTGAAGGTATTGTTAGTTTCTATATCTGTATCATCGGTCGTAGTCACCGAAAAATCTCCCTGAAAAGTGGAATTATTTACAAAAAAATCCGAAACGGTAAAACTGCCGTTTGGTACATTTTGGATTTGTGTAAAGTTATTGAACTCCAACAATGCGCCTTGAGCAAAGTCTGTGGTAATAACACCTCCTGTGGTAAGGGTAGATACGCCACCTCCCTCTCCAAACCTCACGTCACCTCCAGCATTGGTATTATTTAAAGTTATTTGCTGAGCAAAAGTATTCGTACCAGCGTAGGCTATTCCGAGGAAGTTAGTTCCATTATTAACAAAGAACGATGTAGAGGTAAACGTGTCTCCTGCGCTATTTGCTAGTCTTAACCTTGCATTTCCGGAATTCGTAACTTCTAGACTTCCAAAAGTATTTCCTCCAAACCAGTCATTATTTCCTGCGCCTGTCTTGGTAAACCGTGCTGTCCCACTGGTTGTAGCGAAGCTATTTCCTGCGGCAACCATAGTTATTGAAGGTGCCTGGAACGCTGCATTTCTCGCGTATGTATTTGACCCAACGAAATTGATAGCCGTAGTGGCGGTTACCTGGAAATCTCCTTGGAAACTGGAGGCATTTGATGTGAAAGTTCCCACTCCAAAGGTTCCATTGGGCACATTTTGAATTTGTGTGAAATTTCTTAAACTCAGATTACCAATACTAAATGAGCCGTTGAGCAGTCCGCCTACATTTAAAATTGAGACTCCTCCATTCGTTCCAAAACCTATGGTTCCTCCTGCAGTAAGGTTTTCGAGGGTGATTGATGCATTAAATTGTGTGGTCCCTGCATAGGCTATTTGTAGATCACCTGTGGTTCCTTTAATGAACCGCACTGTGGAATTAAAGGTGTCCCCGTTCGTATTGGCAAATCTCCATTGACTGTTGTCATTATTTCTGATGACTGTCGGCCCATTGAATGTATTGCCTCCATTGACAAAATCAGTTCCTGATCCCGTCTTGATTAAAGTTATGTTTCCGTTAAACGTAGTGTTTTGCAACTGGGTAAAATCATTTACAGCCAAGCTGCCATTATTGATGGTCCCACCGGTAGATCTATAATTCCTAGAAACAGTTAGTTGAAAACCATTTAGATCCAGGACCCCATTGGATACCGTCAAATCACGAATGGTGCGGTTGGCATCCAAGATAGGTTGATTAGGAGCAGCCCCATTATTGATGACTACGAGTCCAGTAGCTGTAGGCACAGCTCCAGTGCTCCAATTGGACGCAGTATTCCAATCTGAGCTTGTGGCTCCGGTCCAGGTCTGTCCTAAAACGGAAAATCCGACAGACCATACCAAAAATGCAAGAAGTAATCTTTTAAGTATCAGGTGATTGAAAATAAGGGCTTATGCAAATAAATCCTTTTTTTTTCATATTGTTTTACGAGAAAATAAAAAAAAAATTACAAGAGGATGTGAAATTAATTGAATGTTTCGAATAAAAACTTCTATTATTTCTAGTACAAATTAATAAAAATGAAGTTCAAATAATGATTAGTGTTTTTCAAATAAAAATCAGCTAGTTGAAAGCTGTGTATTAATTTTTTCAAGAGAAAGTGGTTTTTCAAGAAAACCTGAAACAATTGGGTATTCCAAGGCCTTTTGTCGGTCTTGATAATCTATCGAACTTGAAAGAATGACAATGGTGTCTTTCCGGTCAGGGAAATTTGAACAGTAAGCATCCAAGAACTCCCAACCGTTCAAAACTGGCATATTGATATCCAAAAACAAAAGGAGGGATGTATCGCTGGCAATTGATTTGATTTTTTCCAATGCTTCTTGAGCACTCAAAAATTCCTCGATCTGATTTCCAATACCAGCTTTACCCAAAAGCCTCCTGTTAATAAGGTTATTGATGGGGTCGTCATCTACTAAAAAAATCAAATTGAAGCAGACCATTAAGTGTTGAAGTCAGGGGTTTGTGTGTGTTAGCACAACAAAATACAATTATTCCTTTGCCTAAGAAAAGGTTTTACCTGCTTTTTATTTTTAAGGGGTTTCTTAGCCTATAAATCAGGCAAATAAAAAAGGAGATCCAAGTGGATCTCCTTTCAAAGGGCAAATAATTGGGATTACATCATTCCACCCATTCCGCCACCTCCCATAGGAGGCATGGCAGGAGAATCTTCCTTCACATCTGCCACTACACATTCGGTAGTCAATAGTAATGCTGCAATAGAAGCGGCATTTTCTAGGGCCAGACGGGTAACCTTAGTAGGGTCGATTACACCTGCCGCGAATAGATCTTCATAGATGTCTGTTCTTGCGTTATAGCCGTAGTTCCCCTTGTTTTCTCTGATTTTGTTGATCACTACAGAAGGCTCACCACCAGCATTGGATACGATTGTTCTCAATGGAGACTCGATAGCCAATCGGATGATATTGATGCCAGTGTCTTGATCTTCATTTTCACCTTTCAGGTCAACAAGTGCTTCAGCTGCTCTTACCAGAGCAACACCACCACCTACTACTACACCTTCTTGAACAGCAGCTCTAGTAGCGTGCAAAGCATCATCGACTCGGTCTTTCTTTTCTTTCATTTCTACTTCAGTAGCTGCACCGATATACAGGATTGCTACACCGCCAGAAAGCTTAGCCAGTCTTTCCTGAAGCTTTTCTTTGTCGTAGTCTGAAGTAGTCTTTTCGATCTGAGCTTTGATTTCAGCAATTCTGCCTTTGATTGCAGCAGCATCACCAGCACCATTTACGATCGTGGTATTGTCTTTGTCAATGTTGATTTTTTCTGCTCTTCCAAGCATGTCTGGAGTTGCATTTTCCAGTTTGAAACCTCGCTCTTCAGAGATTACGGTACCACCGGTCAAGATTGCGATGTCTTCCAACATAGCTTTTCTTCTATCACCGAAACCTGGAGCTTTCACAGCTGCTACTTTCAAAGCACCTCTGATTTTGTTCACAACCAAAGTCGCCAGAGCTTCTCCATCTACATCTTCAGAGATGATCAACAATGGCTTACCTGACTGAGCTACTGGCTCAAGCACCGGAAGCAATTCTTTCATGGAAGAGATCTTCTTGTCGTAGATCAGGATGAACGGATTGTCCAACTCAGCTTCCATCTTTTCGGTATTGGTTACAAAGTATGGAGACAAGTAACCTCTGTCAAACTGCATACCTTCCACTGTCTTCACGTCAGTTTCAGTGCCTTTTGCTTCTTCTACAGTGATCACGCCGTCTTTACCGACTTTGTCCATAGCATCGGAAATCATCTTCCCGATTTCTTCGTCGTTGTTAGCAGATACAGTAGCTACCTGAGCGATTTCCTTAGAAGTGGAGATTTGCTTAGAGTTTTCTTTCAGTCTGTTCACGACTGCAGCCACTGCTTTATCGATGCCTCTCTTCAAATCCATCGGATTAGCACCAGCAGCTACGTTTTTGATGCCTACATTGAAGATAGACTGTGCCAAAACCGTAGCAGTCGTAGTTCCGTCACCAGCATTGTCAGCTGTTTTGGAAGCTACTTCTTTCACCAACTGTGCACCCATATTTTCGATTGGCTCAGAAAGCTCAATTTCTTTGGCAACAGATACACCATCTTTGGTAATTGTAGGGGCACCAAATTTCTTGTCAATAATTACATTTCGACCTTTTGGTCCCAAAGTTACTTTTACAGCGTCTGCCAATGCATCTACGCCTTTTTTCAGACGATCTCTAGCGTCTGTATCGAAAAACAATTGTTTTGCCATTTTCTTAAAATTTTCTAGTTAATGATTCAGGTTGATTGATTAAAGGATCGCGAAGATGTCAGACTCTCTCATGATCAGAAAATCACTTCCTTCTACGCTTAGTTCAGTGCCAGAGTACTTTCCGTACAATACGGTATCTCCCACTTTCACAGTCAAGGGCTCATCTTTTTTTCCATTGCCTACTGCGACTACTGTACCTTTTTGGGGTTTTTCTTTTGCAGTATCCGGGATATAAAGCCCAGAAGCAGTTTTCTCTTCTGCTGCGGCAGGTTGTACCAAAACTCGGTCAGCTAGAGGTTTGATGTTCACGTTTGACATAGTATTAAATTGTTTAAGGTAAGATTTTAGATTAAAATGCTACAACCCATGTAGCACTTCCTGTGCCAAGGGATTTTGTGCCAAAAAGGCTGACAAATCGGCCGTTTAAGTCAGTATTTTGAGTCATTCAATCAGCCTTTTTTGGTAAAATAGCCTGTCAAATTTTCGCAAGTAGGTGTAAAAAATGTCAGAATTCATTATTTTAATCCAAACCATTAACACCTATGAGAACTTTACCAAAAAACTGGATCACCGAGGGACTGATCGATTTTGAGTACAAAAAGTACCAACTACTAGCCTATCTGCAGGAGGCTGAGCGGGAATTTCAAGCGATCAAATTATATCCCATGCTTGCCGACTTGATTGACCATCATCGGCTGTTGAATGAATTGAATGAGGGCAAAACTGAACTAAGCAAACTTTTTCCCAAAGCACTAAACGGAATTGATCTTCATTCCGCACAACTCCACTACCAGTCAATTGTCCAAGATGGCGAAGTGATGAAAGAGATCTCCCAAATCACGGAGTTTGCCTTACCCCGGATTTCCCGAAGAATAGAAGAAGGCAAGACGATCTACAATTTTGTAGAAGAACAAGTGGAATTTGAGCCAGTTGGCATTCTGCCCATCTACAACAGGGAGGGATTTTTACTCATCACGAGGGAGTCAAGTCCCGAGGTTCATGCATTCCGATATAAATCCAATATCCTTCAGATGACGGGTGAGAAATTCAGAAGTATTACCTTCTGGTTGCTTGGAATTTTTCAGAAGAACCTAGTGAATACCCTCGAAAAACTTAAAATGCAACTGATCAAAGAAGTCAAAGAGTTGCCAAATCCGGCGACTTGGCGGGTTCATAGCCCTCATGTTTTTCCAATAGAGGAGACGCTGATTCCGTTGAGCAAGCGATTATTGCTGCAGCATGTTTCTTGAAAAGTGAATGGTAAACGTGAAAAAAGGCTTGAAATCAGAGATTCAAGCCTTTTCTTTTTGCTGACAAGGTCAATTAGACTCGTCCCAGCTTATTTTTCCATGACCTCTTCCAAAGCCCGATTTGGCGCTGGTGCTTTCGCATTTCTTAGATTTTCCCGGGTCTGTATCACCTCATCCCCAGGTTTGCCAAAAAGGATTTTCCAACCCTCTTTGAAACTTTCAGCTTTCCGCAAATCGGAAAGAATATCCGACCATTCATGGAAAACGAGGTAGATTGGGTTGTACGATTTGACAGGCTTGGTGATCCCGTATTTTGGACGCTCTGCTTCCGGCATAAATGTGCCAAACATCCTATCCCAGATGATCAGCGTGGAGCCATAATTTTTGTCCAAATAATGTGCATCGCTGGCATGATGTACCCGGTGATGTGAAGGTGTGGTGAAAATGTATTCTATCACGGGATGAAGTTTGGTAATGTATTCAGTATGAATCCAAAACTGATACAAAACAGCGATCTGATGACAGATGAAAAAGACAAAAGGATCGAAGCCCATCAGCATCACGGGGACGAAGAATATAATTTTGATGTGCTGAGTCCAACCGAGTCGAAAAGATACTGAAAGGTTGTATTTACTGGAATTGTGGTGGGTAATATGCGTGGCCCACCAAAAACGGTTTTCATGTGACACTCGGTGTGCCCAATATCGGGCGAAGTCGATGGCCACAAAGCATAATACAAAAGACCACCAAGTCGCAGGAATCTGAAAGGGAGAGATATTGTAACAAAATACGGCCACTCCGAAAGTCGCTAACTTTATGGCAGCACTTATTCCTACGTTTACCAGTCCTATGGTAGATGCAGCGAGAAAATCCTTGGTGTTGTAGGAGTCGCGTTTTTTATAAATACTGATTCCCCATTCTACAAAAACAAGTAAAAACATAATCGGGGCGGCCCAAAGGATAATGTTTGGCCAATTTTCCAGCTGAAGATCTTCCAGCTTGATAGGCTTTTCAAGCATAATCTAAATGATCAAGAGTTGTGATTTTATTAATAACATCCAAAAATCCAATTTCTTACAAATTGGAAAGTGAAAATTTAAAGTTTAAGGTAATAAAAAAAGTCTGACCCTTGGGCCAGACTTCCTTGAATGGTAAAAAGAATTTCGGGATTAATTTCCAGTAGTATCTTCAGCTGCAGGAGTTTCAGTGGCAGGAAGGACATTTTCAGTCTCTCCGAATGCTGGCGCAACTACTTGTTGCTTAGCGCTTTCGATATTTGGAGAGGAAAATTGATTAGGCTGGCTGCTGGTATAGAAGGCAGATGAAGCCAAAGCCAAGACTAGGATGGAAACCGCAAGGACCCAAGTCGCTTTTTCTAAGATATCTCCAGTTTTAGTCACTCCCATGATTTGAGAAGCACTACCTCCGAAAGCCGCTCCTGCACCGCCTTTTGAATTTTGTCCCAGAATTACCAGGATCAGGAGGACGGCAAGGATTAGGATAATTGTAATTAATACAGTGAATGCCATTTTTATCGTATTATTCTTTCAGTTTTTCAATTAAGTCCGCAAAGTAAGCCCTTTTCTCGGGAAACTTCAAACCAAGCTTCTCATATATTTCCATCGCCATAGATTTTTTGCCTTGCTGGGCAAGAATCTTAGCAAAGGATTCAGATAGCAGGTTATCGTTGAGTTTGGTACTGGAGTCCGAAAGATTTTCAGTGTTTTGATTGGCTTCTATTTCTTTGATTGTAGCCAGTTTGAATTCCTTCTTGCTGAAAGCCTTGATCATATCGATCTGTTCCTGCTTTTTGGAATCGACGATTTGACGTTTTTCCTTTCGCTTGATGGTCTCGATCAAATCGTCTTTTGGCGGTTTTCTTCTCTTTTGTGCCGGCTTAGTGCTTTGTCTGGGTTCTTCTTCGGGTTGTTTTCCTTTGAGCTGGAGGCCAAGGTTTTTCAGTGAAGTCGTTCGCTCGGCAGAATCCAATTCAGAAGTCGGCTCCTCAGGGAGAAAATCCTCGCTTTTTGATGAGGACATGGAGTCCTGGGAACTTGGCTTTTCGATAAGGTTTTTAAGCCAAATACGATCTGGGCTGGTAATCGCAGCCTGAGCCAAAAGCTGGCTTTTAACCCCTTTGCTTTTCAGAAACTCATACCGTGCAGCCAAAACAAAAGGAATCTGAAAGTAGGGGAAATTTTCCTGCACTTTCTTCAGCTGGAGAATTTCTGATTTCTCCAGATGATCCGCTTTTTGGATAAGGTCTAGGAATTGAGTTGCGTTCACTTTCTTGATTTTGAATGGAAGATAGTAAAATTACCAGTTGGCAACCGTCGCATTGAAGATGTCCTGTAAAATTACCTCGAAAATCTCTTCAACAAGTTGGTTTTCTATATCAAGCAAGGTCACATTCCGTGGGTCATAATCCTTGAAAAATGAAAAAGTCTGTTTTTTACTTTCCTCCTCTAGTTTCAAGTTTATATAATCTACTTCTATGGAAATTGTCAAGCGCATCTGTCCGGCCCGATCGGGTAAGTTTGGGTCCCCGCTGGAAACTGCTGCCTGAGGGGTAACAGTGTATCTATTGATCGCTCCAGAGAACTGAATGTCACCATTTGAGCGAACTAGCTCTAGTTTGGTGTTTCTTTGGTAAAATTCTTTCAGAGATTCGGTAAATAACTGCTCCATATTGGCAGGCCCTCCTCCGGAATCATTGAAGAAATTCTCTACCGAGAAAGTCTGGATTAGGTCGTAATTAATTCTTCCAGGGTTAAATCCATAGCTAATTTTACAGCCCGAAAAAGCAAGAATTGGTAAAATATATAAAACGAATCTCCAGTTACTCAATTTCATATTGCTTGATTTTACGGTAAAGTGTTCGCTCCGAAATCCCTAGGTCGCTTGCCGCATATTTGCGCTTGTTGTTGTGTTTTCGAAGAGCTCTGAGGATCATTTCTTTTTCTTTTTTCTCCAATGAAAGCGAATTGTCGTCTTCCTCATGAATGATGTCTTCGATAACGTCCTCCTCATAATTTTCATTATTTAGTGAGGTGTTTTTCTGAGACTCAAGTACGAGCGGAACTTTGTAAGAGGAGCCACTCTCCATGGATTCATTCGGTGAAAAACCTGCATCCAAATCCTCAAAAAGTCCTTGATGCTTTTGCATGATGTTGGAATTTATTCCTCCGTTTTGATAGGATTCCAAAACCAGCTTTTTCAGCTCATTCATGTCTTTTTTCATGTCGAAAAGGACTTTGTACAGGATATCACGCTCTGAGAAATCGCTGCTTTCGACTCCACCCGAATGTCCTAGTGCCATAGGTAGACGAGATGTATCTGCCGGAAGGTACTTGGAGAGGGTTTGAGCATTGACTTCCCGATTCTCCTCCAGCAGGGAAATTTGCTCTGCAATATTCTTGAGTTGCCGGATATTGCCCGGAAAGGCATAGCGAATCAATAAAGCCTGAGCTTCCGGATTCAGGGAAATCGGTCTGACATGATATTTTTCTGAAAAATCCCCGGTGAATTTCCGGAACAGAAGCACTACATCTTCCCCTCTCTCCCGCAAGGGCGGAACGTATATCGGAACTGTATTTAACCGATAATAAAGATCTTCCCGGAATCTTCCTTTTTCAACCGCTTTTAACAGATTGACATTGGTTGCAGTGATGACCCGAACATTAGTTTTGAGGACTTTGGATGAGCCGACTTTGATAAATTCTCCGTTTTCCAAGACACGGAGTAGCCTCGCTTGGGTTCCGAGTGGCATTTCTCCGATTTCGTCCAAAAAGATCGAGCCTCCATCTGTGACCTCAAAATAACCCTTTCTGGCTTCGTGTGCTCCGGTAAAAGAACCTTTTTCATGTCCAAATAGCTCTGAATCTATTGTTCCTTCAGGTATCGCCCCGCAGTTGATAGCTATGAATTTCCCGTGTTTTCTTAGGGAGAGTGAATGGATAATTTTTGAAAAACTTTCCTTTCCGCTGCCGCTTTCTCCAGTGATCAATACTGTCATATCAGTAGGAGCTGCCTGCATCGCTACTTGGATGGCGTGATTTAGCAGCGGACTATTGCCTATGATACCAAAACGCTGCTTGACACTTTGAATTTCCTGAGGAGTGATCATGCCAAGACAGGATTTACTTCCAACACCTCCCCAAAAAGGGTTGCCTGGGATACTTCGGTGATTCTCACACGGACGTAATCGCCTTTTTTAGCTTTGTCGGCTGGAATGATGACCACTTTGTTGGCAGAGTTTCTGCCTTTCAGTTGCAGGTCAGATTTTTTGGCAGTTCCCTCGATGAGGATCAGTTGCTCCTGGTGGAGATCCAGTTTGTTTCGCTCAAAGGAAAGCTCCGCTTGCTTGGATATGATTTCAGCGAGCCTTCTTTTTTTGGTTTCCAAAGGAATATCATCTGCATATTTCTTCGCTGCCAGTGTTCCAGGACGCTCAGAATAGTAAAACATGTAGGAGAAATCGTATTTCACAATGTCCATCAAGGATAAGGTGTCCTGATGTTCTTCTTCCGTCTCCGTGCAGAATCCTGTAATCATGTCCGAGGAAATGCCACATTCTTCACCGAGGATTTCCCGAATGGCAGCAACCCGATTGAGGTACCACTCCCGATCGTAGGTTCGGTTCATTAGATCAAGGACTCGGCTATTTCCACTTTGCACGGGCAGGTGGATGTAATTGCAGATGTTGTCGTACTTCTTGATCGTATGCAGCACTTCATCCGTGATATCCTTGGGGTGGGAGGTGGAGAACCTGACCCTCAGGTAAGGACTCACTTTCGCGACCATTTCCAGCAGATTTGCAAAATTGACCACTTCAGTGACTGTATCTTCTTTTTTGTTCAGTCGGGCCTTGTTGTTCTCTTCTGGTGACCACTTGTAGCTGTCCACGTTTTGACCAAGTAGGGTGACTTCTTTATAGCCTTTGTCAAAAAGATCCTGGGCTTCAGCTACTATAGAATGTGGATCTCGGCTACGCTCTCTCCCTCGGGTAAAGGGAACTACGCAAAATGAGCACATGTTGTCACAGCCTCGCATGATGGAAATGAATGCAGTGACGCCATTCGAATTTAGACGTACTGGTGCGATGTCGGCATAAGTTTCTTCACGGGAAAGGAAAGTATTCACGCCTTTTTCTCCCTCCTCAGCTGCCGAAATCAAGTTTGGTAAATCCCGGTATGCATCTGGACCTACGACTACATCCACGATTTTCTCTTCGGTAAGCAGATTTTCCTTCAGTCGCTCGGCCATGCAGCCCAATACGCCAATGGTCAGTTCGGGCTTGTTCTTTTTTGCCTTTTGAAACTGACTCAGTCGTTTCCGAACGGTCAATTCAGCTTTTTCGCGAATCGAACAGGTGTTCAGAAAAATCACATCTGCCTGCTCAAAATCTGAAGTCGTGTCAAAACCATTCTCCTTCATGATCGAAGCCACGATCTCAGAGTCCGAAAAGTTCATCTGGCAGCCATAGCTTTCGATGTAGAGTTTTTTGGTTTTGCCGGTGTTTTCGTCTGCTGTGGTTTTGAAGTCGCAGGCTTGTGCCTCCTCAGCAGAAATAATGTCAATATCTTTAATCAGATCCATGAACTGGAGTTTTTGTCAATTGGTCTAGAATCGGTCTTTGAAGAAATTCAAACCCTAAAAGATTGAATCAGGTTGCGAAATTACTAAAATGCAGACAAAATGGCAGGAAACCATCAGGAATCTTTCTACTAAAAATAAAGTTTTTATTTATTATCAAACCAAACCTCCACCAGCTCCCAAAATCGAACATCCTCATCCGTATCTTTATTACCTATCTGGTTATTCATATTTACCTGTTGTTATGGGAAATTTCTTCGAAATTGGGTGTTAGGTAGACTTCATTTGTGATCTAATTTTTTAAAACTATTTTCTATATTAGATTGGTTTTTTACTTTTCATTATGAAAGCAATAATGTGTTTTTTATGTGTAATTCTTCTTTTGGCTCAATCATGTAAAAGTAAACAAGATTTGGGGGAAATGAGCGGAAAGGCCATTGAGGAGCTTTCTCAACCGAAAACCCCTGAGATTTTGACAATTTCTTTTAGTATTAATAAGCTTGATTCGGTTAATCAAATTGGTGCTTTTTCCAATTATGGTAAATTGAAAGAAAGGGAGGATGCTTTTTTTCAGGCAAAAGAAGGCGATTTAAAAATTTCATTTTTAAACCTCTTAGGTCAAGTTTGCTTTGAAAAAATCATTCCAAATCCACTTTTGAAACAGGTCGAATATTCTGAAAATGATACTTCTGGAATACTTGTATCTAAAACAATTGAAATGGAAGAATCTGAGTTTTTTGTCCGAATTCAGTGGGTCGAATGTATTGAACAAATGCAACTTGATAGATTAGAGGGTGGGAATTGGAAGACTTTGAGAAGATTAGGTTTTACTAAACCGAATATTCAATGATTAAACATATTCTGAATTTTGGATTGGTACTATTTTTTGTTTCAATCAAGGGCTATTCTCAGGTATTTCCCTTGGAGGTGGTCAAATACAAAGCATCTCCTGACCTAGTTGTCAATTTGGTCATTTTGGGAGATGGATACACTGCCGACCAACAAGATAAATTTTTAGAAGATGTTAATAGGAATGTGGAGGGCATGCTGGAACTCGAGCCTTGGAGATCTCATAAAGACAAAATTAATGTCTATGCTGTAAAGGTCATTTCTAATAAATCAGGAGCCTCAGATCGGCCTAGCGAACCTGTTGATAATTATTTTGGAAGTTCTTTTTACACTGCAGACATTGAGCGCTTATTATATCCAACCCAGCTTTCAAAAGTTTATTCTGTACTTAATTCAAATACCCCATTTTTTGATTTAGTGGTAATAATGGTAAATGATAGTAGATATGGAGGAGCAGGGGGTGAGTTTGCGACATTTTCAACACATCCCGAGGCACTACAACTTATGGTTCATGAAATTGGCCATACTTTTTCAGGCTTGGCCGATGAATATTGGGCAGGTGATCAGTATGCTGATGAAAAGGCTAATATGACTCAAAACAATAACCCTGGGACTGTTCGATGGAAATCATTCCTAAACATTGCTTCAGTTGGCATTTTCCCACATGAGGAGTCGCCTAAGTGGTATAGGCCTCACCAAAATTGCCTGATGAGATTTCTTGGAAGCCCTCTTTGTGAAGTCTGTAAAAATGAAGTGATTCTCACGATTGATAATTTAACCGAAGTAGAGCCATTCGAAAGCCCAATTGCTTTTTTCGGAGCTGATAAATTTGAGATTTACGAAAATCAGAAAGTGACTTTTTTTGATTTGACTACCCAAAGCCCAGAAACTTGGGAATGGTCTTTCGAAGGAGGATCACCTGCGTCAAGTGAAGAACAAAATCCTGTTATTTCCTTTTCTGAGGAAGGTTTGTATACCGTTAGTCTGACAAGTACGAATGCAATTAGCTCAAATACATATTCAAGAAATCAATTTATTCGAGTCAGGAAGGACGACTTGCCACCAACCCTAAGAGTGAAAAACGTTGAGGTAGAATTGGATTCAGAAGGCAATGCTCAACTCACAGTAAGCCAAGTGGATAATGGCACTTTTGATAATGTGGAATTAAGGGAATTGTTCTTGGCAAAAACCAATTTTGACTGCAATGATTTGGGTGTGAATCATGTAATTTTCAAAGCAGTTGACATCAATGGGAATTCGGATAGCACACTTGTAGCCGTAACAGTAAAGGATAGAATTGCACCAATAGCAAAAGTGAAAAACATTGCCCTTGCGTTAGGTGAGGAAGGGGATATTACAATCAGTCCACAGGATATAGACGATGGTTCCTTTGATAATTGTGGAATTGTCAGCATGAGTTTATCTAAAGAAACTTTTGACATAAGAAATCAAGGTGACAATTGGGTTGATTTGATTCTTACTGATTCCAGTGGAAATAGAACTGTAGCCACAGCGATTGTAAATATTGACATTCTTTTGAGTTCGCCGAATAAAGAATCGATGGAAGTTCTGCTATATCCAAATCCAAGTTCTGGAAAGGTTCAAATTGTATATCCCAAAAATATTGATCCCGGACTTGTTCAGATTGATATTATTGACAGTAGGGGAGTTGTATTAAATCAAATCTATGAATTTCAGAAAGTTGGAGATAATATTTATTTTGAGTTAAATGGGTTAAGCAATGGAATCTACTTCGTTAAATTGTATTCGAGAAGTGAAATTAAAATGCTAAAACTGATTTTGAGAAAGTGATTTATCCTTGGTCAAAAGGAATCCTCAATTGCTCCCCAAAATGAATTTGCTCTTCGGTGATATTTAAATTTGAAATTCCTAAACCCAAGAGCCGAACGGGCTGCATAATCTCCTCCTGATGCAGTAATTCCAGTGCGATTTTCCAAAAAGTTTCTTCATTAGGATATTGTTCAAGCGTCCGGCTGCGAGTTTGGAGGGTAAAATCTGAATGCTTGATTTTGAGCGTGATCGTTCGTCCTTTGATTCCGTTTCGCTCGATCCTGCGAATGACTTCATCGAAGACGGGTCTGAGATTTTGTTCTAATTCCTGAAGCGTAATTAGGTCTTTTTCAAAAGTATTTTCAGCACTCAGTGACTTTCTGACCCGATGCGGCTGAACTTCAGAAAGATGGATACCTCTCACGATATTAAAATAGTGAAGCCCAGATTTACCAAATTTCTTGGTCAAAAACTGAAGGGAATAGTCCTTCAGATCTTTGCCGTTGTGAATGCCCAGGCTTTGCATTTTCTCTGCGGTGACTTTACCGATACCGAAGAATTTTCCGATAGGCAATTTTTCCAGGAAAGCTTCGGCTTCTTCGGGCAAAATCACCGCTTGACCATTTGGTTTGTTTAAGTCAGAAGCGATTTTTGCAAGAAATTTATTGTAACTGACCCCTGCAGAGGCATTGAGTCCGGTTTTATCCTTGATCTTTGACCGGATATGTTTTGCAATCAGAATTGCGGACTTGAGTCCTGCTTTGTTTTCGGTTACATCCAGAAAGGCTTCATCCAGCGAAAGCGGCTCGACCAGGTCCGTGTATTCATGAAAAATCTCCCGAATCTGCAGGGAGATTTCCTTGTATCGGTCAAATCGTGGACGTGCAAAAATTAGGTGGGGGCATTTCTTGGCAGCCAAGGCTGAAGACATTGCGGAGAAGATTCCAAATTTTCGGGCTTCATAACTTGCAGCTGCGATCACACCCCGTGCTT
Organism: Algoriphagus litoralis; assembly: GCF_003259255.1. Taxonomy (GTDB): domain Bacteria; phylum Bacteroidota; class Bacteroidia; order Cytophagales; family Cyclobacteriaceae; genus Algoriphagus; species Algoriphagus litoralis. The sequence continues at coordinate 26,922 of NZ_QGOL01000007.1, read as the reverse complement.
CATTTCCTCCTACGACCAAGGGCTTACCTCTCCACTCCGGATGGTCCAATTGCTCCACCGATGCATAATAAGCATCCATATCCACATGGATGATCTTACGAATGGGAGGGAGGTTCTCTTGATTAGGTTCCACGGAGCAACTCAAATAGGGCTTGGGCTTTAAGGGTACATTCCTCATACTCCAGCTCTGCTGAGGCGTCGATGGTGATGGCACTACCCACTCCAAAATAGAGCTTTTTCGCTTCCAAATCAGCAATGATCGAGCGAATCACTACCGAAAAATCAAAGTTTCCACTAGTATCGATCCAACCAAAAGCACCCGAAAACCAACCCCGTTTAAAACATTCTTCCCGCTCGATAATTTTCATGGTGCTGATCTTCGGCGCTCCGGTCATGGATCCCATTGGGAAAGTCGCGTGAATTATTTCTTTTAGGGAAACTCCTGGCCTGACTGCTGAACTCACAGTACTGATCATCTGCCAAACTCTGGGAAAAGGATAAATCCCGAAAAGCTCCTCTACTTTTACCGAACCCGTTTGTGATACCCGGGCGAGATCATTCCGCATCAGGTCAGTGATCATGAGATTTTCTGCGCGCTCTTTTTCGCTGGAGATGAGTTTATCCCGATTTTTAGAGTCTTCCTCCGCTTGAATCCCTCTTCGGCTTGTCCCTTTGATAGGCTGAGCGATGAGCTTGGAACCGATTTTTTTCAAGAAACGCTCTGGAGAAGCAGAAATCAACCACTGATTCTTCGCTTTAAATAAGGCTGCAAAAGGCATCTTGGATAGCTCATTTAATCTGAAAAATGCGGCTACTGGATTCCAGGAATCAAATGATCCAGAAAATGACTGACAGAAATTTATTTCATAGGTGTTTCCTTCCAATATTTCATTTTGAATCCTGTGAACCCGGTCCAAATATTCTTCCCGGGTTATTTCTGGGTTCACTTGACAGAGAAATAAGGCCTGTTCAGGTATTGCTTGATTCGCGATTTCATACAAATGAGCTTCGGAAAACTCAGTTGATGTATAAAAGCCATCCGGAGTCAACTGAAGGGCCATTTCCGGCTCAAAAAAACAAAGCTCAGGAAGTGGAAAATACTCCAGGTTTTGACTGGTCAATTGTTCAATCTGATTTTTGAAATCGTAGCCAAAAATCCCAACCTTGAATAGTTGAGATTGCCAAAGTTCGTCTTCTGATAGTTCTGTATTTCCTGCAAAAAATAAGTTGTCAAAGGGACCTTGGGGATAGTCATGATCATTACCCTGAGTCAAAGCTATAAATTGAAATTTTTCTTCTGCCCAATAGCTCAGCTTTTCCTTCCATTTGGGAAAATTCATTGGGTAGAAAATCGGAAACTTATTCATTGGGTTACAAAAAAAAGAGGAATTCCGAAGAATCCCTCTTTTATCATTGGGTAGTTGGTTAATTATTGAGCGGTCACATCCAATACCAGAGATACGGTATTGTAGATGAACTGATCTTTCGCTTTGTCAGCTGCAGTGGCTTCGTCGCCATAGGCAAGTCCCCAAGCAGTTCTATCGATGTTGAAGCCTGCTTTGGCTTTCACTACACCGTCGGTGATAGTAACAGCTGCAGGGAACTTAATGTTTTTGGTCGTACCTCTCATTGTCAAATTCCCGCTGATCCAGTGTGTAGGAGCATCAGGTGAAAGTGAGCTGGCTGCGTTTGGGGTATTATCAGATACAAATTCTTCTTTGTCAGTGATTTGATCATTGGCTGTGAAAGGCTCCGCTCCGGTGATTTCAAAAGTTGCGGTTGGGAAATTTGCAGCGTCAAAGAAGTCAGCTGACTGAAGGTGCGTGTACAGTTTTCCATGAAACTCAGAACCTGCTTCCATGTCTTCGATGGTCAAGCCCGGAATGTCAAACGTGAAAGAACCTCCTGTGATAGTTCCATCCGCTACGATAAGTTTACCTGTAGTAGCAGGGATTTTTCCGAAATGCTGGCCAGTTGGCTTATATCCTCTCCAAGCAATAGTAGATTGGTCAAGGTTTAGCGATAATTCTTTTCCAGCTGCTTCTGCTACTTCCTGAGCTTCGCTGGTTTCAACTGTTTCTGAAGGCGCACCACAAGCAAAGGCAAGCATGGATGCAGCTACGAATAGACCGATTTGTTTGGTTAATTTCATTGTGCTTTTTTTGGATTGGTTTTCTAAAATTTACATGTATATACACGGAAAACCGCATGACTCTAAAAAAGTTCAACTTTGAAAAAAAAATCTTTTAAGGGGTAAGATTTTTCGCAAATCTAAAAATCCGAACTGATGGCATTGATAATGGAAGTACGGGGCAAGAGCCCGAAATTTGGAGACAGGTGTTGGCTGGCACCAAATGCAACTGTGGTAGGGGATGTAGTCTTGGGTAAAAACTGCACCGTTTGGTTTAATGCCGTAATCCGAGGTGATGTGCATGAAATCAGAATCGGAGATGATACCAATATCCAAGATGGTGCAGTTATCCATTGTACCTACCAAAAAGCGGGAACCTACATTGGGAATCAAGTCTCGATCGCCCACAATGCCTGTGTCCACGGATGCACCATTCATGACCGGGTATTGATCGGAATGGGAGCAATAGTGATGGATGGCGCCATAGTTCATTCCGGTGCCGTGATCGCAGCAGGAGCAGTAGTCCTGGCAAATACGGTAGTGGAGCCGAACTCAATCTATGCCGGAATGCCTGCTAAAAAAGTGAAAGCCACCGGGCCTGAAATGGAGGAAGTAATTCTCCGCACTGCCCGAAACTATCCCATGTACGCAGAATGGTTTAGGGAAGAAAAGATTTAAGAATTAACCACTTGACTCTTGCATAGGGACAGGTAGGTTTTTGGGAGAAATCAATAGGGCACGAACTAGACAACTTGAAAAACAAAATAAATAGTTTGTAAAATTTTTAATTTTTCAGGTAATTAAATGTCACAAACCCTGCTTAATCCCTCAGCTATGAAGTCCCCGCTCCAAATTCTAAGCAATTGGAAAATACTCCTTTTGCTGTTTGCACTAGTTCTTTTGGCTAATTTTCTTCTTGGGCAGTTTATGCCCAAAGAGCAAGCCTTGGACTTGAAGTTCGCCTATTCGGCAAAAGAAGCCTATGATTCGATTCTTCAATTGGATGAAAATGGATTGAAGCGCTACAGATTTGGAATTCTAGCTTTGGACATGCCTTACATCCTAATTTATGGCCTATTTTTCTCAGGAGTCATGTTCAAACTGTGGGGAAGGCCATGGACGATCCTGATCCCAATTTCCATTATGGTGTTGGATTTTTTCGAAAACGTCATGGTCCTAGAGATGCTTGGTCACTTGCCCGAACAGCACCTGAACCTGGGAAGCTTAGCCTCCATTTTCACGACAGGCAAATGGATTTTTGTTTCAATTTTAGGGCTTAGTATTCTATCCGGCCTGATACGGAATCTGTTTTTTAAAAAGTAAGCCATCGGCCGATCAGCAATCCGAAAATTAACGGATACTTCATCATCGGTTTTGCTTCGATTTTTTTTTTTCAATGAATTTTGACTAGTATTTGGTAACAGTTAGTAGGCCTGGTTTTTCTTGATCAAAAAATAATTTATGAAGGAAGAATATTTCAAGTGGTATTCGCCACATCTGAATAAGGAAGTGGAGATGTTGGTATTTGGTCATGCAGGCTATCCGGTAGTAGTGTTTCCTACTTCTAAGGGTTCATTTCATGAAAATAGGGACATGGGATTGATCGGTTCGGCCAAATGGTTTATTGATCAGGGGTTGATTCAGATCTTTTGTCCGAGCAGCAATGATGCGGATAGTTTCTACAACAAAGGCATTCATCCTCACCAGCGGATTCAAAATCACGTCGCCTATGACAAGATGATTTGCCATGAGATCGTAGAGCGAATTCGACTCAATACTCCTGTATCCAAGGTCGCGATGGCAGGGTGCAGTTTTGGAGGATACCATGCCGCCAATTTTTCATTTAGACACCCGGGATATGTCAGCCACTTGTTCAGCATGAGTGGTGCTTTTGACATTCGGAGTTTTATGGATGGCTATCAGCACGATGATATTTATTACAACAGTCCACTGGAATATTTGCCAGGACTACATGATCATGAGCTTTGGAACATGAAAATAGTCCTTGGAACATCCAATTGGGATATCTGCTACGATGCCAATATTAAGCTCCATCAGGTCCTGGAGCAGCGGAATGTACCACATTGGTTTGATGTCAGGCATGAAAAGCAACACGACTGGCCAGTTTGGAAGGAAATGTTTCCGCACTATTTATCAACCATCAAATTCAACTAAGGCGAATCAATTTTAATCGAAATAATTATGAAGAAAATAGGGATACTTTTCGGGATGGAGGATACTTTTCCCCATGCATTTGTAGAACGGGTAAATCAAACTGCCCCAAAGGGCATCGTCGCTGAACCCGTCCAAATAGACAAGGTGATTCAGAATAAACTAACAGAGTACGCGGTAATTATCGATCGAATCTCCCAAGATGTTCCATTCTATAGAGCCTATCTCAAAAATGCCGCCCTAACCGGCACAGCTGTCATCAACAATCCCTTTTGGTGGAGTGCAGATGACAAGTTTTTCAACAACTGTCTGGCAGATCAGCTCGGGGTCCCATTACCCAAAACGGTGATTTTACCCTCTGCCAAGCATCCGGATGACACCACATCGAAGTCGTTCCGAAATCTCGTGGCACCGCTGGACTGGGAGGGGATTTTCGATTATACGGGATTTCCTGCCTACATGAAGCCCTATGCAGGTGGAGGCTGGAAGAATGTCTATCGATTGGAAAACAAGGAAGAGTTTTTTCAGAAACATCCTGAAACAGGCCAATTGGTGATGCTCCTCCAGGAGGAAATTGTCTTTGATGAATATTTCCGAGTGTATTGTCTGGGCGGCAAGGCTGTGCGAATCATGGAATATGAACCACGCAATCCGCATCACCTCCGCTATGTGGTAGACAAAGCTCCCGCCTCGAAAAAATTACTCAGCACTGTGAAAGATTATACCATCAAGTTATGTACTGGGTTGGGGTATGATTTCAATACCGTGGAGTTTGCTGTCAGAGATGGAATTCCCTATGCCATTGATTTTGGTAACCCTGCACCGGATGCGGATATCAATTCTGTAGGACAGGCAAATTTTGAGTGGGTAGTCGAGGAGGCAGCTAAAATGGCTATAGCTTACGCCAAAGCCCAAAAGCCCGGTAAAATGAACCTTACTTGGGGCACATTTATGAAAAACTCGGTCGAGATGGCCAAAAGATTTTAAGGAATAAGGGTATGGCAAACATTTCCAAACAGCTCCCCAAATTCACGCTAGGGGTAGAAGAAGAGTACATGATTATTGATCCGGTGACTCGGGATCTGCGATCTCACATGTCAAAAATCGTGGAAGGGGGTAAGATCACGCTGAAAGAGCAAGTCAAAGCTGAGATGCACCAATCCGTAGTAGAAGTCGGAACGAATGTTTGCCAAAATGTAGCTGAGGCTCGAAGGGAGGTTTCTTTTCTCCGGAATAAAATATTCGAACTAGCTTCAGCACAGGGATTGGTGGTCGGGGCATCCAGTACGCACCCTTTTGCCAAATGGCAAGATCAAGAGATCACGGATGATCCGCGCTATCATAATATCGTCAATGAGCTGAAGGATATTGCCCGATCCAACCTGATTTTTGGATTGCATGTGCATGTAGGTATTGAAAGTAGGGAGATTGCGCTTCAGCTCATGAATCAAGCCTGCTATTTCTTGCCGCATATCTATGCGTTGACGACCAATTCTCCCTTCTGGGAAGGTAGAAATACTGGTTTCAAGGCATTTCGGGCCAAGGTTTTTGCGAAATTCCCAAGGACAGGACTTCCTGAATATTTCGATTCAGTTCAGTCTTATGATAATTTTTTGGAGATTTTGGTCAAGACTAATTGCATCGATAATCCAAAGAAGATCTGGTGGGACCTTCGGATGCATCCTTTCTTCAGTACTATTGAATTCCGTATCTGTGACATGTGTCTGACCGTGGACGAGACGATTTGTATCGTGGCGCTCATTCAGGCTGTAGTCGCTAAGTTGTATAAGCTGCTGATGAGTAATACCAGCTTTAACATCTATCGGATTGCTTTGATTCGTGAAAATAAATTCCGGGCTGCTAGAAATGGTGTGGAGGGACTTTTGATCGATTTTGGGAGGAAGATAGAAGTGCCGACCAAGGACCTGATCATGGAGTTGCTTGACTTTGTCGAAGACGTAGTAGACGAGCTGGGTAGCCGAGAAGAGATCAATTATGTCCACAAAATCCTCGAAAAAGGAACCGGAGCGGATCAGCAATTGGAGGTGTTTGATAAAACAGGGAGCTTGGAAGCAGTTGTTGATTTTATTACCAGCAAATTTACCGAGGGGATTTGAGTCATTGATTACCTTTGTTCGTAGACCAACCAACACTCCACAGTGGGAAAGAAAAAAGTAAATCTGGCAATTTTGGACATGTACGATGGCGAACCCAATCAGGGCATGCGCTGCATCCACGATATTCTTTCCAGATTTTCCAGTGAAATCAGCTACAGAGAATTTGATGTCAGGGGAAAGGCAGAACTTCCCGATATCCGCAATTTTGATATGTTTATCTCCACTGGTGGCCCCGGCAATCCAACCGAGGGAGACGGCAATTGGGATTTGCGCTACAATGATTTTCTGGATCAAGTCTGGATATGGAATATGAATCATGCCAAGAAAAAGTATCTGTTGCTCATCTGCCATTCCTTCCAAATGGCTTGCAAGCATTTTGGTTTGGGACAACTCAGTAAACGGAAATCCACATCATTTGGCGTGATGACTGTCCATAAAACCCCCGAAGGATTGCAGGATCCGCTTTTTGCAAATCTGGATAATCCATTCTGGGCAGTAGATTCAAGAGATTACCAAGTTTTACAGCCGGACAAAAGAAAATTCAAAGCGCTGGGCTCCAAAATAATTGCCTTGGAGAAAATCCGAAACCATGTAGAATACGAACGGGCAATTATGGCGATTCGGTTTTCAGCCGAAATTGTCGGGACTCAATTTCATCCTGAGGCAGATGCAGTTAGCTTTTTGGAGCATTTGAAAAAGCCTATGGTGAAAGAGAAAATCATTGAACTCAAAGGGAAAACTAAGTTTCGAACAATGCTCGAGGACCTGGTGGACGAAAATAAAGTATACAAAACCAATGAAACGCTGATTCCTAATTTTTTGGAACAATCCATTCAAAAACTAAAGCTGGTAAACACCCCATCGCTGACTTGATTTTCCATGATTGAATCCTTCCGATCCCGGTTTAACGCATCTTTTACCCCTGAAAAATACCAGGCGCTATTGGATGATATTGCCTCGGATTTTCAATATAAGCCCACTTTCAGAATAGCGGAGACGCCCTTTTTTATTCCCAAAAGCCTTGGCAAACAAATCCTTCAGGCTAGCCAGGAGGTGATTGATTTTATCAAAAGACCAGATTTCAAAGAATTGACCCAAAGGTCTGTCGAGCTGAATACTTCCGTCCCAAATGAGGACGAGCATACCCAGTTTTTAGCCATTGATTTTGGGATTTGTGAAGAAAATGGACAGTTGATTCCCAAACTCATCGAGGTTCAGGGATTTCCCTCCATTTTCAACTTTCAGTTTAATCTCTTCCGAAAATACCTTACCCATTATCCCTTTCTCGCTGAGTTGTCGCCTTATCCACAAGGAGTGAACGAATCGATCTACCTTGACTTGCTCAAGGAAGTGGTATTTGGAAATTATTCTGCCGAAGAAGTGGTATTGCTGGAAATTGAGCCGGAAAAGCAAAACACGAAAATCGACTTTTATTACGCCAAAAAGGATCTCGGAATTCAGATCGAATGTGTTACCGAGGTTATCAAAGTAGGCCGGCAATTGTTTTATGTCAATGCAGCCGGAGTGAAAGTCAGAATTCGAAGGATTTACAACCGGGTAATATTTGATGAACTGGATCTGAGAAAAGATCTAAAGTTGGCCTTTAGTTTTGAAGAAGAACTGGATGTGGAATGGGCAGGTCATCCAAATTGGTATACGCGAATTTCGAAATTCATTCTTCCCTATTTACGTGGGGACTATTTTATCGAGACCAAATTGCTTAGCGAACTGGAAGTGATTCCCGATGATTTGGAAAATTATGTTTTGAAGCCATTGTTTTCATTTTCCGGAGCCGGTGTGGTTTTTCATGTGAAAAAGGAAGACGTGGAAGCTGTAAAGGATAAGGACCTGTTTATTTTGCAAAAGAAGGTTCACTATGCTCCCGTCGTGGAATCACCCGATGGAAAGGTCAAAGTGGAGGTTCGAATCCTCTGCCTCTGGCCAGAGAAAGATCAAAGTCCAACCATCGTTGGTAATCTGGTCCGACTCAGTCGGGGAGAGATGATCGGTGTGAAATTCAATAAGGACAAAGACTGGGTAGGTGGATCAATCGGTCTTTTCGAAAAGTAAAAAAGCCGGAAGTTCCGGCTTTCATTTTTTATTGCTTCCAGCTTCCTGGATCTTTTCTCCACTCGGCGAGTGATTCGAGCATTTCGGAAGAGACATAGTTGCGCTTGACAGCGATTGGCAATAGCGCATCATAATGACTCAAACAGACAAGTTTAACACCGGCATTGGCAAAGTTTTGGGCAGCTACTTCGAAGCCATAGCTAAATATGGCAACCATGCCTAAGACGTCAAATCCTGCATTTTTTAAGTCTTCGGCAGCCTTGAGCGAGCTTCCTCCTGTAGAGACTAGATCCTCAACAACTACTACTTTTTGACCTGGTGTGACTTTGCCTTCGATCATATTTTCCATGCCGTGACCTTTGGGTTTGGATCGGACGTAGATGAATGGAAGCCCGAGTTCATTGGCGATCAATGCTCCTTGAGGAATTCCCGCAGTTGCTACGCCGGCTATTGCTTCTACATTTTGAAAAAAATGTGTAACACTATCGACCAGGCTATTTTTGATCATATTTCTCACTTCTGGAAAAGAAAGTGAAAGTCTATTGTCACAATAAATTGGTGATTTCCAGCCTGATGCCCAAGTGAAGGGCTTTTCCGGTTGGAGCCTAATGGCTTGTATTTCGAGGAGTTTGTCGGCAACTTCGGCCGCTATGCTTTGGTCTAATATTTCCATGGTTTAAAATTAATGGAATCATTCACCTTAAGATTGTACTGCCTGATTTTTTTATGCATTTTTGACCGACGCACTTTATCCAGCAGAGTCTTACCATGAGAATCTTTGTCAATGACAAGCCAATGGAGTTGATCGGTTATGATGAGCTCGATCCAGCCAAATCATACGATTACATCTTTTCCAATCTTGAGGAGTTTCCAGCAGATATGGAGTGGGCAGATGATATTCTTTTTCATGAACCCAGCCAGGATCTCATTATCCGGCTGCTTTATTTGCTTCGGACTCGAAAAATGAAGGAACTTGATTCCATCACGTTGGTCACCAAGGACAAGAAAGCGATGAAGAATTTCATCAAAAGCCGCTTTGTGATTATCAAAGCTGCTGGAGGGATTGTCTCGAAAAAAAACAAAATCCTCATGATCTATCGCCTTGGGAAGTGGGACTTTCCCAAAGGGAAGTTTGACAAAGGCGAGACACCTGCTGAATGTGCCAAAAGGGAAGTCGAAGAAGAAACCAATGTCAAAGTGAAGCTCGGCGTACATATCTGCAACACGTGGCATACGTATACTCAAAATCGTAAAAGTATCCTGAAAAAGACCTACTGGTTTGCAATGGATTCGGTTAACGATGCTGGTATGAAACCGCAGGAAGAAGAGGGAATTGAGGAAATTTTGTGGCTTTCAGAGGGAGATGCCAAAACTGCGTTGATCAACTCCTATCCATCGATGCGGTATTTGTTCAAACAGTACCTGAAAAACCATATCAAAATCTAAATCGGAAAAGGCAAAAATTCACTTACGTCCCCACCGTAGCGGTGTACCTCCCTGATCACGGTAGAACTGATCGCGGCATACTGCGGCGAGGTGATCAAAAAAACCGTTTCAAGTTCTGGGTTTAGGTACCTGTTCATTTGACTGATGGTGTTTTCGTATTCGAAGTCAGTTGTATTTCGTAATCCACGAATAAGAAATTGAGCTTGGTATTTTTTGGCTAGGGTTGAGGTAAGTTCATTGTAAACCACCACCTGTACCCTGGGCTCCTCAGCATATACTCCTTTAATCTTGGAGACCATCAGATCCACGTCGAAGTAGCGATTTTTTTTTGTGGAGTTGTAGCCGATACTGACAATCACTTCGTCAAAAAGGTTGAGACTACGCAAGACGATATCATGGTGTCCCATCGTAAAAGGATCGAATGAACCCGGAAAAATTGCTGTTTTCTTCATGGATTAATCGTATTGCCAGTAGGTCTCAAAGATATTCTCTTCCTTCAGATGTTTGAATCCATGGGAATAATTCTGATTGGCATGAGGATTTGCCAGTTTGAAGTTCTGGAAATAATCATTTCCCCAATCTTCTGTGATTTTACTGGAATTAGTTGCTCCAAATATACTGATCCTGACATAGTTGCGGTCATATTTGAGCTGCTCTATGGTGATCAAAATGTACTTGAGAATGTCTTCTTTTGAAGATATCTCAAACATATTAAAGAGGCTAAGATCCTGATCAGTGAATGCGGCCAGGTAAATATGAGACTGGAAATAATACACCAAAATCTCCTGACCGATTAGGTTGAAGCGTTCTTTAAACAGATAAGAAAGGAAGGAACAGCCGCCGTGATGGAGTGTGATTTCTGAATATCTCGCTTCGAGATTTTTCTTAAGCTCTGAGGAGATAAGGCTTACAATCTGTAAGTTGTTGCTATCCAAAGACGAGGAGAAATACTTAGCTGAAGGGGGGACTTCTGTGGCGAATCCCAGGTAGTTTTGCTCTTTACCAGGCTGGTAAAGTACCCCGGGGATCAATCCAAAGGTCGGCTGATGAAAATAGATTTTGACCGGTACATCTTGCTTTAGCAGCGGGTCAGAACTGAAAAATCCCTCCAACTTTCCAAGGCTAAAATTCGAATAATTGTGAATTCCAATGTTAGCCTGATTTTGATCTTTGGCAAAAATAATCAGTGATTTAGGGTAAATAAAAAGTGATAAGCTCGAGATGTCAACCACATCAAACTTATCACTTTTATACACCTTCAGGTTGTTTTCCAAAATCCAGAGGGATTATTTCCAGTTACCTTCAGTAGATGCGTCTGTTCTTGAACCCACTCTTAATGCTTTTTCTTTGTTATTGGCTCTTCGCTCAGGGTTGATCGGTGAAGGGTCTCTGATTTCGAACACGTTCACTAGGTAACCTCCTGTTTTTTCAACTTTGTCTGCAAAGAATTCAAATTGCTTTCCTCCAGATCCTGGAACTACAGGCAGCAGGTCGATATTGAAGTCTGGATATTTTCGCTCATTGAATAAAGAATCCATTACTGCAACTGATCCAAGGGTATCAAACTGCACGGTGATCTCTTCAGCTCCGTAGTCAAGCAATTTTGTGGTCTCTTTCCGCTGAACCATCCAAATTGTCCCGTTTTCAATGAACATCTTCAATGAATCCCAGGTGCTTGCATATTTTCCGTTAGAGGCTTGGTATGCTAGCTGAGCTTCTCTGAGCATTTCCAACTTTTCGATGGTAGCTGCTTCCAGCAAAGCAATTCTTTTTTCTTCTTCAACTACATCATTTACACCCTTCCATAGGAGGTAACCCAGGACCATGGCTACAACGAAGAAAACAACTGAGAGAATTTTTGTAAGATTCATTTTGATAAAGATTTAGAAATCTGGTTAAGGTTGAGGTTTTTAAAACGTGCTATTTTATGGAAATATTTCCAAAATTAAAATATCCATTCCACAATCCCAGCTCAGAAAGGGATTTAATTCCCCAAAATACCTGATGAAGGGAATCTTTTGGAATACTTTTTATTTCACTGATGGTTTTCCAAGAGATTTCGTCCAAGATTTGATTTGCTCCTGAAAGTTCAGGGTCTTTTCCCAATTTAACACTGCCGTTTATCCTTTTTACCGCAAAAAAATGCTCCATGGCATGCAGCGGGGGATTTAAGTATTCATGTACGAATAGGTAGCTGACAACCTCCACATTGAGATTTGTTTCTTCCAGATATTCTCTTTGCAGGTTTTCTTTAGCATCAGTGCCATAGATCATTCCACCACCTGGTACTGACCAGAGAATTTTTCCCCCACCCATGTGATGCTTGAGCATCAGCAGCTTGTCATTTTCGATTAGGATACCATTGACGCGGACTCTAAGCTGGTTACCAAATTTTGATTCGATTTCTTTGCTGATTTCGTCTTGTGGCATTTACATTCGTGGAATATGGGTAAAGATAATCAGGCAAACTTTAAGCCTTCCGAACTACTTGGTAAATATTTTCCCTTTGCTCCCACGCTGGGTCAGGCGGAGTTTTTTAGACGAATGGATTTTTTTCTTTTAAAAAAAGCCGAAGAAAAGCCCGTTTTTGTATTGAAAGGCTATGCGGGTACTGGGAAGACTTCGCTTACTTCTGCTCTCGTGAAAGTCCTTCCCAAAATGGAGATGCGCTCGCTGCTCCTTGCGCCTACCGGACGGGCTGCCAAGGTGATGAGTAACTATTCCGGCAGAGGAGCTTATACAATCCACAAGATCATTTATAAACCTAAGGGAGATCCCGGTACTATGGGAGGGGGCTTTATCCTACAGAAAAATTATTTTAAAGACACCGTCTTCATCGTGGATGAGTCGTCCATGCTGGCAGATGATGGAGGGATGTCCGGCAATTTACTTTGGGATTTGATCCAGTATGTATTCTCAGGCAAGGACAACCGCTTGCTCTTAATCGGGGATACCGCACAACTTCCTCCTGTAGGCAGTGAGTACAGCCCTGCACTGGATGCAGGGTACCTGCTTCGCCAATATCGCTTGGAAGCCGACCAAATCGAACTCTCGGAGGTCATGCGCCAACGCTTGGAATCTGGAATTCTTTTCAACGCCACTGCTCTGCGGGATCAACTCCTAAACCAAGAACCCAAAGTTGTTATCCAAACCGGTGGATTCAAGGACACCTTTAAAATGACCTCTGAGAGACTTGAGGATGGTCTCCGATATGCCTATGGGAAATACGGTACGGAGAATACTACTATTGTTACACGCTCCAACAAGTCCGCAGTCCAATACAACTTATTTATCAGGAGGGTCATCCATTTCTACGAAGAAGAGATCAATTCGGGAGATCTATTGATGATAGTGAAAAACAACTATACCTATATGGCCGAATCAGAGAAAGTGAATTTTCTGGCCAATGGGGATATGGTCGAGGTGATGAAGATCAGAAATTTCGAAGAGATGTATGGTTTAAGGTTTGCAACCTTGGAACTTAGACTGCTGGATTATCCAGAGGAGCCTTTTTTTGAGGCAAAGGTTATTTTGGATACCCTTTATTCTCCGAGTCCTTCGCTGACACGGGAACAATACCGAAGTCTCTATGATCTGGTATCTCAGGACTATGCGGATGTCGCCAATAAAACAGAGCGAATGGAACTGATTCGAAAGGATCCTTACCTCAATGCCCTTCAGGTGAAGTTTGCCTATGCGCTCACTTGTCATAAGGCACAGGGCGGACAATGGAAAGCGGTCTTTGTAGATCAGGGCTTTCTCAATGAGGAGCAGGTGGACCGGGATTTTGTCCGATGGCTCTACACAGCTATCACTAGAGCAACGGAAGAGTTGTATTTGGTCAATTTTGCCCCCAGATTCTTTGTAAAAGTTGCTGATTCAACTTCCGGGTAGGGAATCTTATCAATTTTTACATTTATTAACAATTATGAACTTTCAGATTGGCATGTTATTTTCACTTTTGGAATCAAATAGCGCCAATGCTTGTTTATGCGTTGGTAGTTACTTTCCGATATCTTTGAAAACTAATTCTAATAAAACCATGAAAAAACTAGGACTTCTATTGACACTATTTGCCTTTGCACTGGTGTTTCAGGCCAAGGCACAAGAATCTGCGTCTGGCGCTGTGATCACTTTCAAAGAAAAATCTGTGGATTTTGGTGATATCGTGCAGGGAGCAAAAGTAGAACACACATTTACGCTGACCAATTCCGGCACTGTTCCTTTAGTGATCTCAAATGTTGCCGCTACCTGCGGTTGCACGGTTCCAAGCTGGCCAAAAGAGCCTGTGGCTCCAGGAAGCTCTGCTGAAATTAAAGTTTCTTTTAATTCGGCTGGAAAAATGGGGAAACAAAACTCTGTGGTAAGGATCTATTCCAATGCTACTGAACCAATTGAGAAAGTGTCTCTAATCTCTAATGTTCTTCCAAAGACAAACTAATTTGTTTTGCATATTTCATTCAAAAGCCTGTTTATAGTAATATGACAGGCTTTTTTTATGTCAACTGTGGATTTTTCTTTGGATTATTTTTCAAATGAAAGAGCTATTTCTTCGACGTGTTCTTTTGAATTTTTGAACCTCTAGATCCAACTGGTTTTTGTCCAATTATTTATTCATTTAAAATCCCATTTTGATTGAACCCCGATTTTAATTTCGGGGTTTGTCATTTTACATCTACTCAACCATGGCAAAAACAAAAGAACGCCGCGTAACCATGGGCCAGGTCTTCAAGACTATCATTTGGCCCAGAAGAAAGCATTTATTTTTAGGGCTTTTTCTCATCATCATCAGCCGCTTGGCCAGTTTGGTCCTTCCCGGCGCCAGCAAATACCTGATCGATGATGTCATTCCAAGCAATGACCTGAATATGCTGAAGTGGCTCATTATCGCAGTAGTAGCCGCTATTGTAGTTCAATCTGTCACATCCTATAGTCTGACGCAGATATTGAGTGTGGAGGCTCAGCATCTGATCGCTAAGCTCCGCTCTCAAGTGCAACGGCATATCATCAAGCTCCCGATTCGTTTTTTTGATAATGCCAAAACCGGAGAACTTGTCTCCCGGATCATGACCGATGTAGAAGGAGTCAGGAATCTCGTGGGTACAGGCTTTGCCCAAATGGTTGGAGGTGTACTTACTGCGGTGATTTCTTTGGTGCTGCTGATCCGGATCAGTCCCATGATGACGCTGTATGTTTTAGTCCCAGTGGCTGTTTTTGGCTTGGTTTCCCTGAAAGCATTCAGTAGGATTCGGCCGATTTTCAGAGAGCGGGGTAAAATCAACGCGCAAGTTACTGGCAGATTGACCGAAACGCTCGGTGGTATCCGGGTGATCAAAGGCTTCAATGCAGAGGCGCAGGAGATCAAGACCTTTGAAAAAGGGGTAGAGGAACTGTTTCTCAACGTGAAAGCCAGCCTTACTGCTACGAGTTTTGTGACTTCGGCTGGGGCACTACTGCTCGGCTTGGCTTCGGCTGGGATCATGGGTATCGGTGGCTACATGATCATGCAGGGGGAAATGACTTTCGGAGATTTCTTGGCTTTTACACTTTATTTGGGCTTTATGATCGCCCCGATTGTGCAGATGTCCAATATCGGTAGCCAATTGACAGAGGCCTTTGCCGGACTGGATCGTACCGAAGAAATCATGAATACGCCGCTGGAGTCGGATGACCGAACGAGAACCCGCACGCTAGACGCTATCGTAGGCGACGTGGAATTCGATCAGGTTTCTTTCGCCTACGAATCGGGCAAAGAAGTCGTAAAATCCATCAGTTTCAAAGCTCCAGCTGGTTCGGTGACCGCTTTGGTCGGGACTTCTGGTTCGGGGAAAACCACCATTGCAGGGCTCGCAGCCACTTTTCTCAATCCTGATTCCGGCAAGATCATCCTAGACGGACAAGATCTGCAGACCGTCACCCTTGACTCTTTTCGCTCGCAGTTGGGCGTGGTGCTTCAGGACGATTTCTTGTTTGAAGGCACTATTCGTGAAAATATTCTTTTTCCACGGCCAGATGCCACAGATGAGGAACTTCATAAAGCCGTAAAAGCAGCTCACGTGCAGGAGTTTTCTGATCGGTTTGAGATGGGACTCGATACGTTGATAGGGGAAAGGGGCGTGAAACTCTCCGGGGGTCAGCGACAGCGGATTGCTATTGCCAGGGCAATTTTGGCTGATCCGAGGATTTTGATCTTGGATGAAGCGACGTCCAACCTTGATACCGAATCGGAAACGCTCATCCAAGCCAGTTTGAAGGAATTGATGAAGGGCAGGACCACTTTTGTCATCGCTCACAGACTGAGTACGATCCGACAGGCGGATCAGATTCTGGTCATCGAGCAAGGGAAAATCGTCGAGCGGGGTAGGCATGACGATCTGATCGAGTTGCAGGGCAGATATTATCAATTGTATACCTATCAGGCTCGGATTTAATTAGTTTTGCCTGCCATGAAAAAGAAGTCCCACACATCAAATTCCAGAAGAGATTTTCTGAAAACCAGTTCGGTTTCAGTGCTTTCACTAGCCATTCCTGAATCTGTTTTGGATCTTTTTTCTTTCGGAGAAAAGCTCAGGATCGGCCTGATCTCAGATCTCCATCTCGATATCATTCACGATGGTCCGGAGCGATTGCAAGCTTTTCTCGAAGAGATGAAGTTGGAGAAACCCGATGCGCTGATCCAAATGGGTGATTTTGCCATTCCCAATCCAGAAAATTTGGCTTCCATTCAGGCCTTCAATGCTGCCCACACCCATGCTTTTCATGTCTTGGGGAATCATGATATGGATGGCGGTTTTTCCAAAAAGGAGGTAGCCCGAATTTTCGGGATGGAGGATCTCTATTATGCTGTGGATTTGGGTTCGGTTTTGTTACTTGTTTTGGATGGAAACGACCCTGACTCCCCGACCAAAAAGGGATTTTACGATTCCTACATCGGGCCTACTCAACAGGCTTGGCTAGCAGCCGAGTTGGAAAAATCCCAAAAACCATGCGTAATCATTTCCCATCAACCGATCGCCGGGATTTACACGATTGATAATGCGTCGGAAATTCAGGCGATTTTAAGCCGTTTTTCTTCCAAAATTCTGCTGGCGATTAATGGGCATGCGCATGTCGATCAGCAGGTGGAAGTAGGAGGGGTGAATTATGTCCATATCAACTCTGCCTCTTACTATTGGGTAGGTGAGGCACTCGAGCACGAGAGCCTTTCCCAAGAGATCCACCAAAAACACCCTTCGCTCAAATACACCTGTCCTTACCTGAAGCCACTTTTTGCGATGTTGACCATTGATCCTAAGGCCAAAAAAATCACAATTGAAGGCAAAAAGTCCGAATGGATTGGTCCATCTCCTTTCGAACTCGGCTACACGATTCTGACTGAAGCAGAGCAGGAAAAATACCTGCAACCTAAGATCAGCGACCGAAAAGTTAGAGTTTAGAAGGACTCGTTTGGAGTCGATTCGTGTGTGGTATTTTTTCCTTTCGTACTCAAAGTAAGGAGGACGATGGTAATCAGGATAAATATCGTCCCAAGCCAATCCATTGGGCCAAAGTAAATTCCCAACCAAACTACTGCTACTCCTGCTGCTGCTAGAGGTTCCACGCTGCAAAGCAAACTTGCTGTCGTCGCTCCGACGATCGTAACTGACTTCAGGAAAAAATAAAAGGCCAGCACACTTCCGAAAAGGATAATGTAAGCAAAAGCCAGAATTGCTTCGAAATCCCAGATCCCCTGCATTCCCCAGGGTTTGGTAAATGGAGCAAAGGCGATTCCTCCCAAGAGCATGCCCCAGCCTGTAATCGTAGCCGGTGAGTATCTCCGAAGCAGTCCAACAGGCTGAATGGTATAAAAAGCCAAGGCTACCGCTGACAGTATCCCCCAAAATAAGGCGGCTTCAGAAATCACTAAAGTGTCAAATGAACCATGCGTCACCAGTAGAAACGTGCCGACTAAAGCCAATGCTAAGGAGGCATATTCAGCTAAAATAGGCCATTTTCTGTTTTTGACTGCATAAAAAGCCACCACCAGCAAAGGCCCAGTGTACTGCAGTACCGTAGCTGTAGCGGCATTGGAAAGGGAGATGCTGTAGAAATAGGTAAACTGAACCGCGACCATCCCAAAAATACTGAACAGCAGGAGCCGGACTACGTCTGATGGTTTTTTCCAGATGAGAAAGGTGTCAGATCTTTTCTCACTCAAGGAAAACAATACCAAAATCACCCCAGCAATCAACATCCGCCAGCATACGAGCCAAGCCGGATCAAAGCCTTTTTGCTCAAAAAGATACTGTGCACAGGTACCCGATATCCCCCAAAAGACCGCCGAGGATACAGCCATAATCAGACCGGGTATTCGTTGGTATTTGGTGGGAAGAGGCATTAGGTTTTGGTGGATTTGGACACGAATATATCTTCAAAATTCAGATTTCAATTTTGATTTTTGCCTAGATTCAATTTTGGGATATTCCTCAAGTAGAACATATAGGAAATTTGTATGAAATTAATTTTTAGAAAGGCAGTTCAAGCGGATTCAGAAGCAATCTGGGGAATCATCGAGCCCGTCATCCGTGAAGGAAAGACGTATGTTTTTTCACCCGACTCTTCCAGAGAAAAGATGATGGAGTATTGGCTAGACAAAGATAAATCCACCTATGTAGCCGAGGTGGATGGCGTTATTTTGGGGACTTTTTTCCTAAAAGCGAATCAGCCCGACCGGGGAGCTCATATCGTCAATGCAGGGTACATGGTCTCTCCGAAAGCAAGAGGAAAAGGAATCGGAAAAGCGATGGCGGAGTTTTCCTTTGAGGAGGCAAAGCGGCTGGGTTTTCTGGCCATGCAGTTTAATTATGTGGTGAAAAGTAATAACGCGGCCGTTTCGCTTTGGACCAAATTAGGATTTGAAATCGTCGGGGAAGTACCTGAGGCTTTTTTACATCCCGATTTGGGTCCGACCAATGTTTTGATACTCTACAGGAAACTTCAGTAGTAAGTCGACGGGCCTCTAAAGCCATATTTTGAAAGTTTCTAACTTAAATCTGGTTTCGCCTCTTGACCAAATCACCGAATTGCTTAATTTGAGATCAGGAACAGCCAGAAGACTCACTCTGCACATAACGGAAATACACGAAACTGGGGAGAGGAAGATTTACATGAATGTTGTAGGGTATAGGTTAAATGAGCAAATGGACAAAGTTGAATTAACGGCAAACGAAAGAGAAGAACTTAAACGGATAATCGAGCAAGCCAAGACCTACAGGGAAAGAAAATTAAAGGAGTTGACACTAATAACTATCGGAGTACTGACTTTAGGACTTGGAATCAGCTACTGGACTGGTAATCTCTCGTCGACAATTTTTCTCGTTGTATTGTCACTCGGACTTATGATGTTTGTCGTATCCTTGTTCGCTTGGTATATGGCTGGACTTCCAATAAATAAAATGGAAAAAGATCTTGCATTAGAAAAAAGGACAGGAATCTCACAGATTAAAACCATAAACATTTTTAATAGGAGAATTCGACTTGTGGACGGGACTACTGTCTATGAGGGAGATTCATTTTATGGAAAGTGGACAAAAGGTGATAAAATATTTTATCGGACGACAAATAGCGGAGAACATTTATTTGAATGCAAAAGAGTGGAGTCATAACTACGCCCTACAACAACGGCTATTATGCTTTACTTTTGATAAATTAATTTTAAAGGATAAAAGTAAAGATCCATAGCTATCCGCTAAATTCCCCTTACTCCACCCGCTTATTCGTTTTCAGATATCCCATTAAATTGACGATTTCTGCCTGAGTCAGATTTTCAAATAAGCCTGATGGCATCATGGAGACGTCAGTTGCCTCACGAGAAAGGATGCCGGATTTGTTGATCACCACTTGATCCTGTCCGACTATCCGCAGCGTGATTTGGCGCTGGTTTTCAGAGATAATATTGCCAGAATAGGTTCGACCATCCCGAGTATTGATCACGACCATTTTGTAGTCATCCTGGATTTCAGCACTGGGTTCCAAGACATTCATCAGGATGTATTCCGGGTCGGTTCTATTGGAACCAGTCAGATCAGGACCCATGACTCCACCTTCTCCGTACATTTTGTGGCAGCTTCCACAGGATTTGTTGAAGATCGTTTTGCCAGTTTTCAAGTTGGCACTTGCCAATGCTTGCGTGGTGAGCATCGATCGGTATTTCTCATAAGCTGCTTTATCGCTTGGAACTTGCTCAATTGGACCCCAAACCTCAATAAACCCACTACCAACTACCCGAAGTAGCTGTCTAGCTACACTGGCGGGAACTTCGGATTTCGCGATCTTCTTTTCTTTCAGTTGTTGCGTGACCATATTTCCATAGCGGGCTCGGGATGAGAGCGTTTGCATAGCTTCAAGTTTTTCCTCCGGGGAGAAGCTTGGGTACTTTTCCAAAAGCAAATTCCCCAGCCCATCATTGTCAAATGCAGCAATGGCTCGAATCGCATCCAGTCGCATAGTAGGTTCCTGAAATAATTTTGGGATTTCGGCGATGAGCAAACTTTGCTGTTGAGCGGCGAGGGTTTGTAGGGATCTTTTTCGCTGATCGATGGGGGCAGACTTATTCTTTAGCGTAGCCAAAGCCCGCTGAGTAGCTTCTCGGTCACCAAACAAACTGGAGATTTCCAAAGCTAGAGTTTGCTGTTTTCCGCCTGATTTCTGGATTTTCTCGGCTACAGCCTTCCAATTAGCCGGTGTATTAAGGTCAGTTCTGCCTTCCATTCCACTGAGCATGCCTGACAATAGCAGTTCAGTATTTGGGCCTCCTTTTCCGATCAGCGCTACCAGTTTTTCGATTTGGTCTCCATCCACAGTTCTTCTGCCCATGTTTTCGGTGACAAAACTGAGTTTTGATTTGGGGGCAAGTTCAAGGAATTTATCAGAATTTTGGGCAAAGAGAGGTTCGATTCCATACCAAAGCATTTTTGGAAGATTGTGATCTTTTTCGTCTTCGGCATGCTGGATCAAGCGCTCTGCAAGGGTCCATTTTTCTTCCAAGGGAATCCGCTGCAAAGCTGAAGTCAGGTACAGTCTGACAACAGGGGAGGAGTCGTCTTTTGCCATGGATTTGAACTTTTCCAAGGCTTCTTTACTCGGTTTCATATCCTCACAGAGCAATTGGATAGCCCAAGCTCGGATGTATGGATCTTTGTCAGAAAGGGAATTGATGAGTTCTTTTTCTGAAAATCCGCCGATTTGGTGAAGTGTCCACATCGCACGAAGCCGGAAGTCTGGATTTTTGTCATTGGCAAAAATCTGTTTCAAGGCAGGATTGGTCTTGGAGTCGAGCTTTTTATTCACAGCTCGCTTGTGCAAAATTCCACGAGCCCGGCGAGAATGCCAATCTGAAGTATTTGTCTGCAGAGCCACCAGCTGCGCATCCGTCATTTTATTCAGGTCTGAATACCTTCCTGGAAAATCCTTTGCCAGGGATTTTTCGGGCATAATTCTAAAGATTCGACCAGTTTCTTCATTCAAAACTTCTTTTCCGCAGATATCCGCATCATGCCAATCCAAGGCATAAAGCCCTCCGTCCGGTCCGATTTCCATGCTGAATCCCACCCATTGGGCATTATTGGCCATCATGAATTCATCCCCGTGTTTCCCTTCATAGCCCGAGCCTTTGGGAACTAGAATGTCCGAAAGCACCCCATGCTCATGGATATTTGCCATGAAGATTCGTCCCTGTTCTTCCTTTGGAAAAGCATCAGATTGATACACTCTGGCGCCTCCATGAGCGGATCGATGACTGTGATTTGCGATGGTTTTGATGTCTTCGTAGACAAAAGGATTGAAATGCTGGCCACCTTGCCGATGGTAAATTCCTCCCGGCACGACATGCCAAAGGTGGGGAATCACGCAGGCAGTCATCAGAAGTTGTCCTTTGGCATCGTAGTCGATTCCCCAGGGATTGCTAAAGCCATGTGCCACCACTTCAAATCGATCCTTGACCGGATGATAGCGCCACACGCCACCGTTGATGTCTACCCCGTCTTTTTCCAATAAATCCTCCGGAAAAGGATCTTTGTGGTAGTACAATTTGGCATCGCTATCACCTTTTGGCTTACGGATTTTGGATGGTGTGGCAAAACCCTGTAGCCCATATAGCCAACCATCCGGTCCCCAGTGAAGGCTATTGAGCGTCTCGTGTCGATCCCGGATTCCCCAACCCGTCAGGAGGATTTGGATGTCGTTCATATCGGCTTTGTCATCTCCGTTTTTATCAGGAACAAAAATCAAATTGGGCGGCGCACCTATAAAAACCCCGTCAAAGCCGACAGCCAGTGCAGCAGGGAAGGCCAAACCTTCCATGAAGACCTTTTGACTATCCGCGGCACCATCCCCATTGGTGTCTTCCAAAATCAGAATTCGGCTGTCTCCTGAATTGGAAAAGCCATACCCACGCGATTCGTAATCCTTGTTTTCTGCAATCCAAAGCCTGCCCCGATCATCCCAAGCGAATGCCATGGGTTGGGTCATCATCGGTTCAGATGCCCACACGTTGACCTTGTATCCGGGTTTGATTGTCATGGCCTCGACAGCTTCCTCCGCAGTTAGAAATTTGGCATTTCTCCCTTCCTCTTGGGCAAGACCCCAAAGTTCAGTGGTCGAATACATACCCTCTCTTCCGGAGAATTTGCCCCAAGATTCAGTGATGTTCACATCATTGAATTCACTGGTATAGACCAATAGGCGAAGTTTTATCGTCTCGGTTTTTCCGGCAGGAATGACCCAATCTCCATCTTTTGTAAAAGCTGGCCCAAGGCCAAGCTGTCCATCTACACGCCATTTATTGGGATAGCCTCTGTTTTCTGGATGATCAAAAACCGCCACATTCACCCGATCTTCTCGGCCTTCTATGGTCATTCCGACATTAGCCCACATGGAGGGCTGTCCTTCTGCTTGTTCGTTCTTTTGTCGCGCAGCGTTGACGATTTCTCCATCTATTCCTTCTTTCCAAGGCATTCTCAGGAAAAGACTCCCGTAGTCATATTGGCCGATAGTGACATTCGTTTTTGCTTCTCCTTTCCACTCCAGATCAAGGAGGTATTCGCCGTTTACCTCACTTAAGGTCCAGTTTTGGGTTTCTTCCATCACTGCATTTCCAAGTGAATCCAGTAGCTGATAAATCGTCTGCCATTTCACTTCCTCCCCGCTTTCTTCCACGATATTCAAGGCAACTTTTTTCCAATAATCCCCCTGAGGATTATGAAAGTAATCCCGACCATTCACACGGGTTAGTCCCCAATACAAACCTGTCTGATGCTTATGGTGTCCGGGGCTGTATTCTGTCAAAACCCCTTTTCCGTCAGGTGCTTGAATGGGATGGATATAGGGTCGAAATTCCTCTTTGGCGTTTTGAACCAGGATGGGTTCATTCTTACCCTGCCTGAAAACGGATAGCGTGCCTTCGCTTTCGTTTTGGATTAAAGTCAGAGGTGTGAGTTCATCAGATTTTTCTGTCTCCGAATTTTGATTTGGCTTGCAGCCAAAAATGATCAATAGAAGTAAAAAGCCATAGGAATAAAATGCTCGGAAAACACGCATAGAAATGGTCAATTGGGTTGGGCTTGAAAATCTTTCTGGACACTTTTTGATTTCTCCAGATCAATATAAAAAAAAGCGATTGGGAATTCTAAAATTCCTAACGCTCAGGCAATTTGATTCAAAGCGAGTCCTAAGCTTTTTAAATTTTCCGCTCCTCACCAAAAGCCAAAACAAACAGACACCGAACGCCCCCCTCCATGAGGGCAAGATGTCGAGGTGAAACTTACTAAAATTTGGCTACTGGCAGAATTTCGGATATTCTTGGTGAGCTTTTCAAAATGAGCGAAAAAAAATCCACTCTAAATCCAAGTCCTTGAAATTGATCCTCATGTAGGGAGCTGTTTCTTTTGCCAAAAGAGTAAATTCGAGAATATTAAAAAGAATCATGAATCGAATTCAAAACATCGCCTACTTCTTGATCATTCTTGTATTGGGTGCCATTATTTTGATTGAAGGTTCGTTTATTTTGGTTCCTCTAGTTTGGGGGATATTTTTCGCAGTGGCCTTGAATCCTATTTCTTCTTGGCTTGAGCGCAAAAGAATCCCCAGAGGTTTGGCCGTTTTCACGAGCATCCTCATGGTCAGTCTGGTGTCCTTAGGCATATTTTATCTGCTGGTAAATCAGATGCTGGGGTTGATCAAGGAAATCCCTGAGATTGGGAATAATCTGGAGTCTAAGTTAAGTAGGTATTTGCAGGAGCTGAGCCAACTGGTCGGTATAGACCTTGCAATGCCAGTTCAGGGGATTTCTTTTTTCCCGGAAGGAGATTTTAACAAAACCCTTATTGAAACGGGAAAATCTCTGACTTTGGCGGGTATTGTCCCTCTGTATACGTTCCTACTGATCTATTACAAAGATTTCTTCATGGAGTTTTTGGTACGGATTTCAACACAAAACAAAGATCAGATTCTGACTTGGGCAGAGGATTCCGGCCGTGTCATTCAATCCTATTTAGTAGGACTGATCCGAGTCACCGGAATTGTAGCGATACTGGCTGGGACCTTCTTTTATTTTTTAGGGGTGAACTATTTCATCCTGTTTGCCGCCTTCATTGCCATTCTTAACCTGATCCCTTACGTGGGGGTATTTATCTCCTCTTTTTTTGTGATCCTCTATGTATTCCTTACTACTGATTCTCTGGTCTATCCGATTGTGACTTTTGCGGTGCTTTGGGGTATTCAGCTCCTTGAAAATAATATCATCACCCCACTGGTGGTCGGTTCAAAGGTGAAGGTAAATGCCTTGGCCGTTATATTGGCCATTTTACTTGGAGGTTGGCTTTGGGGTATTTCGGGTATGGTCCTGTTTATACCTTTGGTAGGGGTTTTGAAGATTACCTTAGAAAAAAATCCGGACCTGAGTCCTTATGCCTACTTGTTGGGAGATGAAATACCAGTTACCGAAGAGAAAGAAAATTTCTTCAGACTGTTTCAGAACCGATTTTTTAAAAAATAAAAAAAGCAGGCCATATGACCTGCTTTTCTTGCACTTGTGCGGATGAAAGGATTCGAACCTTCACACCAAAGGCGCTGCCACCTGAAAGCAGTGCGTCTACCAATTTCGCCACATCCGCAAGGAAATTCTTTTGCAAATTAAGTAAATCTATGCCGTCCAAACTATCCCGGACTTTAATAAAATCCGATCCGGTCACGGCTTCACTTTAATGAAGTTGATTTTCAATCATTTCCACAAGTCGGTATTTTCAATCCCATTTTCTTTTGCTATAAAAACGGGATCTTTTCCTGCTTTACGCTGTCTTTTGTAGTCCTCGAAAGCTTTGAAGGCTGGTTTTCTAAGTAGGAAGATCGCCACAATATTCAGCCAAGCCATCATGCCCACGCCGATGTCTCCAAGTGTCCAAGCCACTTCTGCGGTTTTCACCGAGCCATAAAATGTCGCGCCTAAGATGGCAAGCTGTAAAATTCTCACCGACCACTTAGACGTCTTGTTTCTTGTCAAATAGCTAAGATTGGCCTCTGCAATAAAGTAGTAAGCCATAATGGTGGTAAAGGCAAAAAACAAGAGAGAAATGGCCACAAATCCCTTTCCGATACTTGGGAAATGTGTTCCGATGGCAAATTGGGTGAACTCAGGTCCATAGGGTATACCCGGTAGATTTTCTACCAAAAAGCCCCCCTCGGGATTCACCACATTAAACTGTCCAGTGAATAAAATCATCAAGGCCGTAGCGGTACACACAAATAACGTATCCACATACACGGAAAAGGCCTGAACCATCCCTTGTTTGACCGGGTGAGATACCTCAGCCGCCGCAGCTGCGTGCGGTGCAGTGCCTTGTCCTGCTTCATTGGAATAAATCCCACGCTTGACACCCCAAGCGATAGCCATCCCAAAAACCCCACTGTATGTCGCCTCTAAATTGAAGGCAGAACTGATGATCAGGCCAAAGATCGCCGGGACCTCGGTGATGTTCATGACAATAATAATTACTGCCATCAGGATATAGGCCAAGGCCATAAAAGGTACCACGACTTCAGCTACTTTGCTGATTCGCTTCACGCCACCAATGATGATCATGCCCAGAAAGAAGGTGATTAGAATGCCTGTATACTGCACAGGAATGTCGAAGGCGTTGTTTGCACTGAGCGCAATACTGTTACTCTGCACTCCGGGAAGGAAAAGGACTGTACTGAGAATAGTGGCGATGGCAAAAACAACCGCATACCACTTGATTCCAAGACCTTTTTCGATGTAATAGGCAGGTCCACCACGATATACTCCGTTATTGACTTCCTTGTAGATTTGGCCTAGGGTGGACTCGATAAATGCAGATGATGCTCCTAAAAAGGCGATTACCCACATCCAGAAAATAGCTCCAGGACCACCCATTGCAATGGCGGTGGCTACACCCGCGATATTTCCGGTTCCCACTCGTCCAGAAATGGCGATCGCAAAAGCCTGAAATGACGAAACTCCTTTTTCAGAAGCTTTGCCACCAAACAGTAGCCGGATCATTTCTTGGAAATAAGAAATTTGGACAAATTTTGTTGCAAAAGAAAAATAAACTCCAGCCGCCAAGCACAAAAATATTAGCGCGTTACTCCAGATTATTCCATTGATTGTATTGATAATTTCTGTCATGTATTGCTACAAGTTTTTTTATAAAATGATGGTTTTTTCAAATTTGGATTGAAAAGAAGAGTAAGAAGCATAAAAAATATGAAAAAGCAGATATAAGTGGTTTAGAAATGATGCATCCTAAGTGGATTTTGGTTGTGTTTTTAAGGGTCGCTAGAATCAAAAAAGCCTTTGAATTTTCATCCAAAGGCTTCCTAAAACTAAGTCGGGGTGGCAGGATTCGGATTTCGACCTTCCCGATCGCTATCGGGACGAGATACCGGGCTACGCTACGAACTTGGAAAAGAAAAAAGCCTTTGAATTTTCATCCA
>NZ_QGOL01000069.1 GCF_003259255.1 Algoriphagus litoralis | reverse complement strand
TCGTACCAGGAGCGGGAATCGAACCTGCCTGCAGCAGGCAGGCCCGCACGGGATTGGCTCCCACAAGATTTTATTTTATCAAAGACCTCAAATACCTTTTTCCTGACGTAGTTTTGAGTTTTTTCTCTTCTGCTCTAGCCTCAGCTCTTGTCAATTTTTCAATCTTAAAAATTAACTCAAATGGTGCATATGGCTTTGTGGTCTTTTCATATCCAGAATTGTGCCTGTTCAGTCGGTCACTCAAATCACTCGTCATTCCTACATAGATGTAGTTTTTAACCTGACTCTTTATAGCATAAACTGTAAACATGCTTTAAAATACAAAAAGCCTCACAGGGTT
>NZ_QGOL01000068.1 GCF_003259255.1 Algoriphagus litoralis | reverse complement strand
GGGGTTTTCCAAAATTAAATCCGTCTCAAAGGGTACGCCCACAAAGAGATAGAGGTAGAAAATCCAAAATGTAAATCCAATCGACAGGAGGTCAAAAATAAAAACCTTCCGCTTGGGAATGATCCCCTTG
Source organism: Algoriphagus litoralis (assembly GCF_003259255.1). Taxonomy (GTDB): domain Bacteria; phylum Bacteroidota; class Bacteroidia; order Cytophagales; family Cyclobacteriaceae; genus Algoriphagus; species Algoriphagus litoralis. The sequence continues at coordinate 214 of NZ_QGOL01000068.1, read as the reverse complement.
CTGACATACCTGGCAAAAGTGGATATGACTCCAAAGCCCAAAACAATAAAGTAAAACCCGTCAAAAACCTCTTGGTAAAACTTACTTTGGTAAAACCCAAAATCAGCCACGAAAGCCAAAATACCAAGAAAGCTTGCCAGTAGGGCGGCGCGATTGAGCCACTTGATGCCTGAATTCATGAGCCAAATGTTCCCTTTCTCTTTTGGTTTTGCAA
>NZ_QGOL01000067.1 GCF_003259255.1 Algoriphagus litoralis | reverse complement strand
AAAATTTTCCTGATCATTTCCAGTGACTTAGGGATTATGTTGAATTTTTATTGGCAGAGGTATTGTAGTGGGAGAAAAAAGGGAGATATTTGCACTCCCAATCGCGGCGAACGGCTTCGGAGGGGAGGGAAGAGAGGAGTGAAGGAGTTGGATTGAAATAGGCCTTGACGGAGAACAGGAGGGAGAAAATTGAAAAAGATTTTCGATTTTTTTTCACTTGGGAGTTGAGGAATTAAAAAAGAGTGTTACCTTTGCATCCCTGTTCGGAAGGAACGGGAATAAATCAGAAATGAGAAAGGGATTGTACCGGTTGGATCCGGTCGGTCGACAGGCCCTAGAGAAGTTTGGGGACAAGTTCTTTGAAGTGTTGTAAGAG
>NZ_QGOL01000066.1 GCF_003259255.1 Algoriphagus litoralis | reverse complement strand
AGGGTTATTTGTCGTTCATTTTGTGATTCAACACGGATTTCAGAGGTTACGAGTGTGCGATTTTTTACATCTGTAACTTCAAAGGAATAGAATCCATTTCCTCTATCGGAAGATTTAATTGTTATCTTATCCGAGGTAGGATTTGGAAACAGAATTACATCATCGTTCAGATTTTCACCAACATCTTCTAAATCGCCTAAATCAGGACATACAGTACATCGTCCGCAAGAAAATCATTTTGAACAGTTCTATACGCAGTAAATGTTGAGTTGTTTTGGTCAGTGACCACCAGCATAACCTCTAAATTTTGGTTTGTGGGCATGGTGGTTGTCAAGGTTGTTCCGTTTCCTGCGAAGTAGTATCCTGAGCCGTTATTTAATTGCCAGCTTGTGGAATATGG
>NZ_QGOL01000065.1 GCF_003259255.1 Algoriphagus litoralis | reverse complement strand
TGATCGTCGCCGTCACTTCTTGAGTTCCTATATCGGTTCGGCCGTTGTTGGTATAGGTTACCGAAGTTCCTACCGGAAGTGTCCCTTGGATGGCCAGTGACTTTTCAGTTCCGTCAAAGACAAAGCTTTGGTCTGCCAAGGTGATTCCTGTAATCGTGGCCGGAGTGATGGTTAGATCTGCTGTCAAAACCAGCGTGGTGAAATTGGCTCCTGTGATCGTCGCTGTCACTTCTTGAGTTCCTACATCCGTTCTTCCATTGTTGGAATAGGCTACCGAAGTTCCTTCAGGAAGCGCACCTGTGATCGCCAAAGACTTAGCTGATCCGTCAAAAACGAAACTGTCGTCTTCGAAAGTGATTCCGGTGATCGTAGCTGGGGTGATCGTCAAATCAGCATTCAAGACGAGAGTCGTGAAATTGCT
>NZ_QGOL01000064.1 GCF_003259255.1 Algoriphagus litoralis | reverse complement strand
TAACCAAAAACTTCGGGCCCCAGTCTTTACTTCCAATCGGTAGGGTTTTCTGCTAGCCAAAGATTGGTGGACGATTGGATTTTTGGTGCTGCTCTAAACCTAAAAACAGGTGGATCTCGCTCGCCCACTCACGAGCTAACCTGTTTTTAAACGGTTTTCCACAGCACCAAAAACCGTAAATCCTGCAGGGCCCTTCTCTCGCCGATTAATTAAGATGTCAACTAGGATTTTGTTTACGACTGAAATTCCTATTAAAAATCATGGATCAAGAAGGAGTTTCTGCGGAATGACCTTGATTTTCTAAAACACACAAACCGCGACAGAGAAAATGCCGTAGGCATGTCCGAAAAATAGCCTAGGGTTTTAACCATGGGATTTAAAAGCGAAATTCCGTTTCGCCTCGGCGCAGAAATATTGGGAG
>NZ_QGOL01000063.1 GCF_003259255.1 Algoriphagus litoralis | reverse complement strand
CACTACCTCCTCATCTTCTTGAAGAATCGTCACCAATTCTATCCCGAGCACTTTCTCCAGCTTACAAAGGGTCTCCAACTTAAAGTTTTCCTCCCCTTTCACATATTTGCTGACTTGTTGAGGAGAAACTCCCATTTCCTCTGCAAGTCTTGCTTTATTCCAATCTAAAACCTCCAAAGCATCCAAAATCCTCAGCGCAATGTCAGCTGATTTTCTCAACCAGTCCTTATTGGCTTTTCTCCACTCAACTTTCGCCTTCCAAGAAGACTGGGTTGATTCTGAAACTAGGTCCTCAATCTTTTTTTCTAATTCTGACATATCATTCAACGTCTATGTAACTGAATTCCACATCTGGATCATCCTTATCCAAAAATGCCTTGACCATGTCAAGTTTTTTCAATTCGTCTTTTGTGTGTGGTCTTTCC
>NZ_QGOL01000062.1 GCF_003259255.1 Algoriphagus litoralis | reverse complement strand
CACATTCTCTTCCCCACTGAAACCAGTCTTCCGGTGCCTTTGCTACAAATTTTCCTTGGGTAAATTCTATACGATCAGGTGCGTTGGGTTCACTGGAACCTCTATATGTTAGAATAAAAGAAAGTTGAAATTCCCCATAAATTTCCCTCTTTTTACTATCATAATGAGTCAATTGTAGAAAATCACCAACTTTACTAGTGTCCAATTCATATGTGGATGAACCGGCATCAAAAGACACACTAGTGAAATACCGAGGAGCTTTTATATTTCCATTATTCTGCCTTAGATAATTTTTTTCCAATAATGAAGCAGACTGCTTTTCAAAAGTTGGTTGAATGTAACCAATAGAAAGGTGTTTCCATATATATTCAGTATCATCCAATCCTCTGAGATAAAATGACTGTGGAATCGTTATTCTGTTTGAATTGCATACTAAAGAGTCAGTGAGGGTAAACTTTATCGGGGATTCCCATTTAGCACCATTTAAAAAGGCTGTTATGTTCCCGTTTCCATTAAATGGGAGAAATTCAGGGTCGACATCTTCTTGGTTACAAGAAAAAAAGGCACCTGCTATAATCAGTATAATAATTAACT
>NZ_QGOL01000061.1 GCF_003259255.1 Algoriphagus litoralis | reverse complement strand
TGTTATAGGGTGTTTTTCTTCTATTCAATTCCGTATTCTCCAAAATATTCTTTTACTTTTTGTTTGTAATATTTATCTTCTCCACGCCAATGTAAAACAAATGTCCAATCGTGTTTTCCTGGTACTTTTCTGTCAAAACGTAATGGTTTTATAATGTCAGCACAACCAAGTATTTCCATTAGAACGCTAAGTTCACTTTTTGAAGCTTTGTAAACTTCTTTAATTCTGTCTCTCAATTTACTCGGTGGTTCTCCGTATTCTGAATTGTCAATAACCTTAAGAATGCTTTTAAAGATTTCTATATCATTTTTAGTTGGTAGCGAAACCGTTTCTTTGTCTAGCAAGCTTAAGTCAAGTGAGTTATACAGTCCGCTATAATGTCTTACTCCGCCCCATTTTATTCTTTCAAAATTTAAAACATTCAAATCTTCATTTTCTCCGTGCCCGAAGTAATAGTCATTTATGTCCTTTTCTGTTAAAAGGCGTTTTGCGTTTTCATAACTTGCAAGTCCAGAACGCCAGTCAAGTCTTTTATTACTCAGGCTACTAAGAAATGCATCTGTAACCTTCTTTTTTGAAATTGTCTGAGTTAGACTTTCAAGTTTTGAAATTATTTCGGCTTTTGAAATTGTCAACGGGTCAAACATTAACCCTTTTTCTTTGGCATATTTAAAGTCCGCTTCTTCAATTTTACGATTTTCGTCTCGTACCCAGCCAGCCGAAGTCCAGTAAGTCTTGAATAGTATGTCCTTTGCTTTTTTATCCACGGTCTGTCTTTTTAAAATGCCCTATAACGTT
>NZ_QGOL01000060.1 GCF_003259255.1 Algoriphagus litoralis | reverse complement strand
AGTGGTGATACTAATGACAAATTACAATGGAGAGTTTGATCCTGGCTCAGGATGAACGCTAGCGGCAGGCCTAATACATGCAAGTCGAGCGGCAAGTCGAGGAGTAATCTAAGACCTAGAGCGGCGCACGGGTGCGTAACGCGTATGCAACCTACCTCATACAGGGGGATAGCCCGGAGAAATCTGGATTAATACCCCATGGTACTATGAAGCGGCATTGTTTTATAGTTAAAGATTCATCGGTATGAGATGGGCATGCGTCTGATTAGCTAGTTGGCGGTGTAACGGACCACCAAGGCGACGATCAGTAGGGGTTCTGAGAGGAAGGTCCCCCACACTGGCACTGAGATACGGGCCAGACTCCTACGGGAGGCAGCAGTAGGGAATATTGGGCAATGGACGAGAGTCTGACCCAGCCATGCCGCGTGCAGGAAGACGGCGTTCTGCGTTGTAAACTGCTTTTATCTGGGAAGAAAAGGCCCATGCGTGGGACATTGCCGGTACCAGATGAATAAGCACCGGCTAACTCCGTGCCAGCAGCCGCGGTAATACGGAGGGTGCAAGCGTTGTCCGGATTTATTGGGTTTAAAGGGTGCGTAGGCGGCTATTTAAGTCAGCGGTGAAAGACATCGGCTCAACCGATGCAGTGCCATTGATACTGGATAGCTTGAGTGTTGGAGGGGTACATGGAATTGATGGTGTAGCGGTGAAATGCATAGATACCATCAGGAACACCGATAGCGAAGGCATTGTACTGGCCAACAACTGACGCTGAGGCACGAAAGCATGGGGAGCGAACAGGATTAGATACCCTGGTAGTCCATGCCGTAAACGATGATTACTCGCTGTTATGCCTTGATGGTGTAGCGGCCAAGCGAAAGCGTTAAGTAATCCACCTGGGGAGTACGCCGGCAACGGTGAAACTCAAAGGAATTGACGGGGGTCCGCACAAGCGGTGGAGCATGTGGT
>NZ_QGOL01000006.1 GCF_003259255.1 Algoriphagus litoralis | reverse complement strand
GCTGGCATCAACCTCCTTTTCCAAACAAACTTATTGTCCAAGCGCTTACTCTCGAGTTCGCTTTTACCACGGGTTGAGTTGTACCTCCTTACTCGGGGTTATTGAAAAGTTAGACCCATTCTGGGTCGTTTGAAAATACCATTAGCATCCGCCGAATGGTATAAGCATTTGAACCTTGATCCCTGCAACAATTAACCAATTCAACAATTCCACGGTTAATCATTTCAACAATTCAGTCTTCACACTTCCTGCCATTCTAACAAAAAATCTTAACTGCCTATTTTTTCCCTGCTTCTCCCCCGACATAGCCATCAGGGCTGGACGTGAAAAAGACTCACAAAGAAGAAAGGTGCCTGAACATAAAAACTAACAGGATCGTCTATTTATTTTGACCATTTTTATAAACTGAATACTTTTATCCATATCAAAGTTTCGAGAAATTAATCAACCCAAATGAATAAACTGAATCCTTCCATCAGACACCATTTGCTTTTGGGAGTGTTATTCGCACTATGGGGTTTTCTTTTTATGTTTTTAGTCAGGCCCTTTACTGACGACACTACAGGTTTCCCATTTTGGATCAGATCCAGCATTGGATTCAACCTGATCTCCTTCATGGGATATGCGATCATAGCTGTGACCCAAAAAGCAATTTTTGATAGGCTTCACAAGTGGTCATTTGGCTTGGAGCTTTGTACCCTCTTTTTATTTTATATCCTTCATACCACAGGTACATTTGCACTGTATAAGAGTCCATTCATTGGTGGAGGCTATAATTTTTTTCAATGGAACACTGAAATCATGATGAAAGCGGCAATTGTAAACTTTACCGCTTTAGCTATTGCCAGAAGCTATCTCACCAAATTAATCCCTTTTAAGGAAGATATCCTGACCATAAAGGGAGATAATAAACTAGATATTTTGAAATTAAAGAAGTCAGAGTTGATTTCCATCTCCAATGCGCATAACTACGTGGAGATTTTTTACACCCAAAACAATACGCTTCATTCCAAACTCATTCGCACCTCATTAAAAAACATGAAAGAGCAATTTGATTTCCTCCTTCAAATACACCGATCACACCTGATCAACCCATCTCATTTTAAGTCATGGAAAGATTCAAACACCATATACCTAACTGAAATGGAGCTTCCCGTATCCAAAACTTTTAAAAAGGAACTTCTGTCTGCATAATATTTAATACCTGAAATAGGGTCTTTCGTACCTGTCGATTTTTTGCTAAAATGTTTATACCTAAAAGAAGCATTTTCGTACCTAATGACCTTTAAAATGCAAATGGAAGGGGTTTTTGATTCACTTTTGGTTCAAAACAAAGAACAAAAAAATGATCAAATTCAGCCTAAAGCAAATCTTAACTCCCTCAATTACCATTGCAATCATCTGCTTGATGTGGTTTGGGCCCGTCCGTATTAGTTATGTAGAAAATATTATTATTTCTATACTAATCATTATAGCCAATTACATAGAATATCATGGAAAACCGTTTTCAGCACTTGGCTTTCAACGGGAAAAATTCACAGTCAAAAATATCTTAGTACTTGCGTCATTAGTTGCCTTAGGGCTCTTTGCTTTTTATGCCTTCATATTAGTGCCTGGAATCACAAAACTCACGGGAGCTCCCATCGACTATTCAAGTTTTGACCAACTGAGAGGAAATCTTCCAGCCTGTTTAATTGCAGTGGTGCTAGTATGGGCCACTTCAGGGTTTGGGGAGGAAATTATCTTTCGCGGTTATTTTATGAGACAATTCGTCAAATTTTTTGGAGAAAGCAGAATCAGTATTGTGCTTAATATTGTCCTACTTGCTTGTTTTTTTGGCTTTATGCATAGTCAGCAAGGAATTACAGGGCAACTTGTTACAGGGATTGTCGGAGGACTCTTGGCCTTGATCTTCTATTTGCGAAAATACGATTTATGGTTTGTCGTTGCTGTTCATGGGTTCTTTGACACTATCGCCATCATTTGTATTTATTTTGGTTTGGCGTAAAAATATCTCCCAACCACAGTTTAAGATGAAACTCCTTCCCCCTTGAACGCTCCAACACCTTTTCAACAAATTGAAGGAAAATATTCTACCTATTAGGCGAGGGCAGGGCCCAACAGGATTTACGGTTTTGGGTGCTGCGGAAAACCGTCAAAAAATCGATCATGAAAAGCGTCATTCAGAAAAGTGCAGAAAATTCTGGATCCAAGATTCCACCTGCCTTCCGGCAGGTTTGGCCATTAAAAACAAACACAACTTACTATGGCAAGGATCAAAATTAGTTTCCTCCAAGGGGTGAAAGCAGGCTGGAAGAACGGCTGCTCAGTAAGGTGAAGTAAACCATTGATTTAATTACCTAAAAACCCGGGCAGGAGTCGTGCTCGGGTTTTTTTGTTCTAATTTTTCAGCGCCATGGGGTTTCTTTATAGTTGAATTTATCCTTCCCCTAGATATCGTAGTTGCTTACTGCCATCTGAGACTGCCTACTTTTTTCAACTTTCTGATTTCAGCTTGCAGACTACATCTTTCACACTTCCATCACTGCCAACTGAAAACTGCCACTGCATACTTTTTTCAGCTTTCATACTTCAACTCCGATACCCCCCTCCATGCGACTTTGATCGCTTGATCAATTGCTCTGGATTTTTTCGGATACTTTCCTTCCGCATCTGACTAAAGGCCTTATGATCCTTTGGGAAAGTTATAGTCTTGATTTTAAATTCTTCTGAGTCAACTTCCACACCTGGTCCAGTGCCTTTTCCTGCTTACCTGCTTTTAAATCCTGAATAGCAATTTGAATCTCTCCATGAATTATCCGACCCTGATAGATCCCAACGCTATATTTCCTTGCCAAACCCAGTTCATCCTTCAACTGCCTAATCCTTGACATTACACGCAATTCCAACCCCAACCAAAAAGGGATTTCACCTTGCACTTTCCCAAAAGCTAAAATCAGCGATGCTTGAAATCCAGGGAACTGTCACTGTACAGTATGAATCCATTTTGCTGTCATCAGGGCTTGTTAGTCCAGTGCATAACCTTCAGCCGGAATGGATCGGTGCAAGACAACTTAAGCTCAACTGGGAATCCCAAGGGAATCAGGGAAACTCCAGGGAATCCGATTTCAGCTGGATTGTCATCTATAATCCCGAAGAGGGGATTGCAGAAGAGGTTATGGGAGAAGCCTTTCGCAAAAGCCAATCCCATATCCTTGAACTTGCTCCGAGAATTAATCTTTCTGGCAGCTACCTCTACATGTCCTTTTACCGTCAACTTCCCAGGAATAAAAGGAGATTTTCAGATTCTGTCTGTATTCCTATTGGGTAATTTGATACAGAAAAAAGGCAGGGTTCCCAGTGAACCTTCCGTTGTCCTGCTTCTCCAGAAGTAGGACTTTTAATTCTTTGTGCATTACCCCTTGTCGTGCTTTTCCAGAAGTTGGACTGCTACGCCTTTACTGAACATAGTCTAATTGATAATTGCCCATTGATCATTGGATTACTCCTCAGTATCCTAATTCCAATCCTTGCGACTAGTCCACCCAATCCCCTAAACACCCAATAAGCTATTTTGGCTACATCAATCTCAGTTTTGGCTACATCAGTTTTTTAGAGGCAACACAACTTTGCTACATAAAAAAATCAGAAAGCATGCAAAACGAGATTAAAAAATGGACAACTGCGCAAATTCCGCAGAAAAAAGATGGACTGGCCGTCATAACAGGAAGTACTGAAGGGGTTGGGTTTGAAGATGCTCTGGCACTTTCTTCGGCTGGATGGAGTGTGGTCATCATGGGACGAAATCCTCAAAAAGGAGCCGAATCGATCAGTAAGATTCGGGATAAAAATCCCCAGGCAAAAGTGAGCTTTGAGAAAATTGACCTCGCAGATCTGTCTTCAATCAAGGCCTTTACTGCCAAAATGATCGTAAGAGGCCAGCCCATTGACCTCCTGATAAATAATGCAGGCGTAATGACCCCTCCTAAACGACTCGAAACCGCAGATGGATTTGAGCTTCAATTCGGCACCAACCATCTCGGACATTTTGCCCTGACCGCAGGTCTGTTGCCCCTGCTTCGAAAAGCTTCTAAAGCTCGGGTGGTTACGGTGTCCAGCGTGGCAAACCGCGCAGGTAAAATCAATTTTGAGGATCTTCAATCGGAATCTTCCTATGTTCCAATGGAAGCTTACAGTCAATCCAAGCTGGCTAACCTGATGTTTGCGTTTGAACTTCAGCGGCAGAGTGAGCAGTTCGGATGGGGAATATCCAGTATGGCATCGCATCCGGGAGTCTCGCGGACTAGGCTTCTGATTAATGGTGCCGGGCGATGGAGTGGGCCTGGGATCATGCGAACCTTTTTGCCTTTTTTGTTTCAGCCGATCGCTCAGGGAGCCCTACCAACTTTATATGCCGCTACGGCTTCCGAAGCAGTTGGAGGAGTTTATTACGGTCCAAACAAACTGCAGGAAACCAGAGGATTCCCTGCCATTGCGGCTATTCCTGCTCAAGCACTGGATATTGACGCTTCACGGAAGTTATGGGAAGTTTCCAAAAAATTGACACAGGTTGAACTTTAGGTCTGTGCTCAAATCCCTGCCCCCAAGTTTTCTTACCAATCTTTATTTATTTATTATGGATATCCGCAATTCTGCCAGTAGCCAAATTTTATTATGTTTCACCTCGACTTCGTTCGGTGTCCGATAGTATTGGTTTTTGGGCAGGGGAGGAAAATGCGGCGCAGCCGCATTTTCCTCCCCTGCCTATAATAACCTGAAATCCGGTGGCCGAGCGAAGTCGAGGCCATTTTGAACTACTGGCAAAGAAGCGGATAATCATATTATTTATTCTAGATACTCACATGAATAAGCAAATCACTATTCCCGATAAACTGCCATTTGGTTTGCAAATGCTGTCAAACGCCTTACCGCCTGTAGGCTTCTACCTCGCCTTTAAATACCGGAAAATTTCTCCCAATAAAGCCCGCACCGCCTTAATCAATGCGCTGATCGGGATTCCCCTTGGGCTGATCGCTTGGTATTTCTTGCGGTAGTGATAGATTGATACAGCAAACCCTAATGAAAAACTGTTTTTTGAACAGTTTTTTTTGTTTTTGGGATACTTGCCTATTTTTTTGGACAAAAAGTATAAATAACTTTTCAGAGAAATAACTCACTTATCAGGCCGCTCCTATGCTATCGTTCAATACAGTCGATTTTTAATCTGGAATTCCATTTTTATTAGTACTTGAACACGCATTTATACTCTTATTCTTCTCGCATGAAAATTAAAATTCTCTTTGTGATCGTGATGCTGTGCAGTTCAGCGATCCATGCTCAACAACTCTTCTCTTCCTCCGTCAAAAAAGTATGGGACAATGCCCAGGGTGGGTTTTCCAAATTTAGGGGAGATCTGTTGGACTCCAACGAGGAAGTGGATGTCTATGCGGCCAAGCAAAATTGGAAGTTTGCCGAGGCCAAAGTCATCCACAACAAAGCCCTGAAAGCCAAATCGGTGTACCTGGAATTTTCCCCAAATGCCAGTACTGAGACTGAAATCCGCGAAGAGCTCGAGCGCTGCGTGACCGAACTGAAGCTCATCGCAACCAAGCACCAGCTCAAAGTAGTGGAGTTTGGCGAATGGGGTACCTACAGCTTTTTTGCCACGCAGGGCGATGAGCAACTCCCCTGCTTCACCATTGCACAGACCGAGGGCAAGGTCATGCTCCTGATCTCCGATGCGCTGTATTCTCAGCCAGCTAGCTCAGTTACAAATCAGTAAAACCTGAAACATCTCGGTCCTCCTGTGGAGCATTTCGCTTTCTTTTCCATCCGATTTACTTCTTCCTCATTCTATCTTTTCCATGAAAAAATCAAGCTTAACGCTGCTTTTGGCGTTTTTTGCCTGGATTGCCTTTGCTCAGGAGCCGCACACAGTTACACAGCTCAATTTTCCGCTGGAGGTCAAAGAAGTCCAAATCCAATCCTTCGAAATCAACCGTGTAACTGGGGATAAAACCCTAATTAATACCCAGATTTACACATTCCAAGATGGGATGCTTCAGACCAAAACTACCCAATACGATGGGTATCCTCTTACCACTGAGACTTTCACCTACACGGATGGACGCCTGACCGGGTACGTCAAAGATGACGAAGACTACCGCTATGCCGAGCAGTTGGAATACAATTCCACCGGCCAACTGGCTAAAATCACCGGTTTGGATTTGGGGCAGCCTACCTTCACCGTGGATTTTGACTACGACAACAAGGGAAGAATCAAGGAGAAAACCATCCGAGAAATGGATGGCTACCTGGCAAGCACGGAGAAATTTTCCTACCAAGCAGAAGGAATCTACACCAAGCGGGTCACTTTCTATATCGATGCAGAAGAACCTAATGTGGACGAATATTACTTCGAAAACGGGCTGGAAATTGGTTCCAAGACCAACGTCACCCGAGAATCCTATGAAATCGTAAAGACCTACGATGACAAAAGAAACCTACTTGAGATGCGGGAACCAATCGTCAAATTTGTCAACAAATACAACGAAGCCGGGCACTTGATCCAAATCAATATCCTGACCAATGACACCTTGATTTACACCATTGAGGAGTACTTGTATAAGTTTTAGGATGAATTCCGTCCCTTTACTTTGGATCAGGTAATCAAGCACTTCAAGATTATAATTCGGCAATTTTCCAGAAAAAAATCATGAAAACCCTTTTCCCTCTCGTCCTTCTTTTACTTCTTCCTTTTTTGACAAAAGGCCAGAAACCAATTGATCCAAGCGACTTTTCCAATGATTTCCAGAAAAGCAAAACCATAGTCTTATACAAGGGAAAACCCATTCAAACTTTACCCGCCAAAGAACTGCACCTAGACTTTGTCCGAAACGAATACTTAGTCATGAGCAATGGCGATGGATTCTATGCCACGGTGGACACAGCGGGCAACTATTTTCTCCTAGAACCAAAAAAGAACAGCAGCAGCCTTTACCACAATGGGAATTTGGTCAAGGAGCTCGACCGGTATTCTTACAGTTTGGTTGGCGTACACCAAGACTACGCCATGATCTTTAATTCGGGTCACGAATCGTATTGGTACATCGATTCCAAGGGAAATTCACTGACAGAGGAACCTTTTGAAACCTCCACGCTGATCAGCAATCCTGAAAAGCCCTATCACTTCCTGTGGCTCAAATCCTTCTGCTACCTCGTGGACAGTGATCTCCAGCCGGTACCCGGCAGCCGCTATGCCTCCGCCCAGCGGAGCTATTACAACAATGAAGTCAACCTCAACAAAGTGTGGGAGCTGTATGGAAAATCCAGTCCCATGGAGGTATATGAGGTGACGCAGACCAGCCCCGATGGAACGATCCTTCATGGATTGCTTGATCTGGCAACGAATACCGAAATTGCCGAACCTGTATTTACCCGTGTGAATCCCTTTGGCTTTCTGGAAAAAGGCATCATTTTAGGCACAACGGAAGACAAGTTGGAGGCCTTGTATGACTTCACCGGTGCCCAACTGTCTGACCGCTACGATGGTATTTTCTCAAATGAAGGAAGGCTTCGAATCGAACGAAACAAGCTCATCGGACTGATGGATTACAAGGGCAAGGTCATCGTCGCACCAAAATACACCGCCATCCAAGGGTCCAATGACGGAAGTTTCTTTGTCTGCGTCGATGCCAATCAGAAGACAGGAATCATCGATTCCTCCGGAAAAGTCATTCTGCCCTTTGAATTTGCGACGGTAAACTACCAGATCACATCCTACCCGCTACATCGCTATATCCCGGTCAGCGATGGAAAGCTCTATGGTTACTATGACACCAAGGAGCAGGCGATGGAGGAAGAGTTTGTTCTTGAAATGGCCGGACCGGTGCAAAATGACATGGCTACTATCCGAACGGTAAGTGGCGAAGATCAATTCATCGCCTGGGGCGCCCGAAAAGAAGAACGAGTCAATGCCTTCGAGTCCAGGATCGCCCAAACAGGTAAGGCTGTAAAAGAGATATTTGACGTGGTGAATCAAAGTTTCAGATCATCCGTAGAGAATCTAACCACCAAAGAAGCTTTTCTGGAAAGCTTTTATCCTGACTATAGAGAATATAGCCTGAATGGTTTTTATAAAATCAACCAACTGCTTGATTTCGACCTCAAGGAGTATAGCTTCGTGATGACCTATGAGCAACGGGAACTCTTGGAGCAGGTTAAAAGAGACAACCTGCAGTTGAAGAAATTAATTGATGGCAAAATCCGTGAGGCTGGAGGTGAAGTGATCGGGTACACGGGTTACAATGAGTGATAGGCAGAAAGTATGGCTTTTTCTGCGTTCGATCAGATGATTATGGATGATAAATAAGTCTCCAAAGTAAAAGTGTAAGGTTTCGAATCGAAAGCTTAATTCCTCATTCGGGTTTACATGAGTAGGATTCCTTGAATCCCATTTTTTCACCTGATGCTATTTGGTACTGGGTAATCCTTGGTAGCTGGATAGTACAAACTGAGCCTTCAGCAGATTTGGCTACAACACCCGTAGATTGAGTGCGTTTTAGCGGCTCTATTTGAGCCAGATTTGCATCAACAAAAACAAAAAATCAGATGCAAATCGTTGTAACAGGTTCATTGGGACATATCAGCAGGCCGCTGGTCAGGATACTGCTGGAAAAAGGACATTCCGTAACCGTCATCAGCAGTTCCCCTGCACGGAAAAGCGAGATTTTAGCACTGGGTGCAACGGCACATATCGGAAATTTGGAAGATAGGGACTTTTTGACCTCGGCATTTGCAGGTGCTGATGTGGTATATACCATGATGCCTTTCAATGCGCATTCCGGTGCCTATTCAGACCAATCCCTGGATGTGGAGGCCAAGCACATAGAAATCGCACGCAATTATGCCGCTGCTATCCAAAATTCTGGTGTAAGTAAAGTGGTACACCTGAGTACCATTGGAGCGCACACGGGTGAAGGGGTGGGCCTTTTAAATCCCCACCATGAAGTAGAAGCCATTTTGAACCAGCTTCCAGACAAGGTGGGTATAAAAATGATCCGACCTGTAGGGTTTTATTACAACATGCTCGCATTCATTCCGGTAATCAAAGGCGCAGGAGCAATCATCCAAAACTATGGAGGTGATGAAAAGGAACCTTGGGTAGCGCCCGAAGACATTGCGGCAGCAATCGCTGAAGAGATGGAAGGACCCTTTGTGGGTAGATCCGTCCGCTATGTAGCCAGCGATGAAGCGTCTCCAAATGAGGTGGCCAAAGTACTCGGGGAAGCCATTGGAAAGCCGGATTTACAATGGCTCGTCGTTCCGGATAATGTCTTTTATGAAGAATTAGTCAAAGCGGGACTCAGTCCACAAGTAGCAAAGGGAATTACTGAAATGAATGCAAGTAGGGTCAACGGAAGGCTGTACGAGGATTACTTCAGACACCGACCCACTTTTGGAAGGGTCAAATTGATTGATTTCGCAGAAGAGTTTGCCACCAAATACAAATCCTAATTCGCAAGAGGAATATTCATAAGAATGGCTTCCCACCCAGGTGGAGGATGATTACCTAGGGCATTCTCCCGATGAAAGATCGTGACAGGCGATCTGACCTTTAAAAATCAAATTATACACACCTGCAATCGAGCATGACGAAGATCACCACACACTGGGATGATACTAATGCTTGCGAAGATTCCAAATGACCTTTAAAAATCAAATTATAAACACATGAAAACAGCACTTATCACAGGAGGAAGTAGGGGCTTGGGTAAAAATATGGCCCTTGCTCTGGCAAAACGTGGGATAAATAGTATTCTCACCTATCAAGGAAACCAAACACAGGCCGAGGCGGTGGTGGAAGAGATTCAGGCACTGGGACAAAAAGCTTATGCGCTTCAATTGGATATTCGGGATATCAGCTCCTTTGATCCATTCGTGGATCAAGTCAGAAGGATCCTAGAGGGGGAGGGTACACAAACCCTAGATTTCCTGATCAACAATGCCGGTATCGGGCTCTATTCAGCGCTCGCTGAAGTAGATGCAAATCAAGTGGATGAAATCTACCAGATTCATTACAAAGGTCCATTCATGCTAACCCAAAAACTCCTGCCCTGGATCAGCGAGGGAGGAGGAGTAGTGAATATTTCTTCGGGTTTGACCAGAATCACCTTGCCGGGATACGGTGTATACGGGTCGATTAAGGCTGCGGTAGAGACGCTCACCCGCTACTGGGCCAAGGAATTGGGTGCTAGGAAAATCCGGGTGAATGTAGTCGCTCCGGGGGCAATAGAAACGGATTTTGGCGGGGGACACGTGCGGGACAATCAGGCCATCAATGCGCAAATAGCGAGCTTCACTGCCTTGGGAAGAGTAGGATTACCCGGTGATATCGGAGGGGTAGTGGCCTTCCTGTGTAGTGAGGAAGCCTATTGGATCAATGGGCAGCGAATCGAAGTGTCAGGTGGTCAGGCTCTCTGATGGGATGGAATTGATGTATGTCCGTTGATACGGAAAATGAAAAAAGGGGTATGGAGTCTATACCCCTATTTCTTGGGTTTGGTATCTTAGAGTTGAGGATTCTTTAAATTTGAAATAGTCTGGTTATCTCCAATGTTGGGATGCAAGGCTAAACCGAGAATTTCTGATGGACACAATCGACAGATCAAAACAGGAAAAAAAAGGGTACCATCCGTCAACCAAATACAAGTTTCCGATTTTTAAACACTTTTATTTTTTCAGGTTGGGGCAACTTTGCCAAATAAAAATTTGAAAAAAATGAACGTAACATTAATCACAGGAACAACAAGTGGGATTGGCGAAGCTCTGGCACATCAATTAGCCGCAAAAAAACACAACTTGCTATTGGTCGCCCGCACCGAGAAAAAATTAAAGGAGCAATCTCAATACCTGTCAAGTCAATTTGGGATAGTAGCAGATTTTATTGTAGCTGACCTTGGCAAACCCGGAGGCGCCTTTTATGTATATGAGCAGGCAAAAAAGAAAAATTTGAATGTAAATATTCTGGTTAACAATGCAGGAATTGGATCAAGTGGTGAGTTTGTGACCAATAACTTACAATCAGAATTGGAATTATTGCAACTTAACAATTCATCCTTAGTGGCACTTTGCAGTCTTTTCCTTGCAGACATGAAAAGTACCGGAAGCGGTACCATCATTAACGTGGGATCAATGGCCTCTTTTTTTCCAATTCCCTATATGAGTGTATATGCAGCATCAAAAATGTTTGTGCGATCATTTACTCAGGCATTGACAGAAGAATGCAAGCCTTATGGCATAAAGGTCATGTTGTTTTGCCCCGGTTTTACAAGCACTAATTTCATGAATACTTCCGCCAACAATAATGCATGGGGAAAAATACTTACACAAGGTGCGATCGAACAAACACCTGAACAAGTGGCAGTGCAAGTGATCAAAGCTTTGGAAAGGAGAAAATCAATTCACGTTTCAGGGTTTCAAAATGCCATGTCAGCCAAATTGGGTAGCCTAATTCCATCCACAACCCTTGCGCGGGTTTTTGCCCAGCGAAAAAGAAAGGAAATGGGACTGTAACCTCTAACTTTTGAAAGAAAATGAAAAGACAAAGCATTCAGACCATACCTGTCTATTCCATTACCCAACAACATCAGTTGTTGGGTCTGGAGAAGCCGAAACATCCCTTGTTTCACTTGTTTCGATTTGAGAATTTCCCCAAAATTGAAGTGGAGAATCCCACGAAAATCATTTCAGACTTGTATCAAATCACTCTTAAAAAAGATTGTCCCTGCAAGACTCTTTACGGGCAGACGGCGTACGATTTCGATGAAGGAGTCATGTCTTTCTTTTCTCCCAAACAAGTGAGTGTCTTAGAAGCAGGCAACTTTGTTCCACAATCGGGATGGTTATTGTCCATTCATCCGGACTTTTTTAGAGGGTATTCAATAGCTCAAAAAATAAAAAACTTTGGTTTTTTTCAATATGCGGTAAATGAAGCTTTGATTTTGTCAGAGGAAGAACAAATGGCTATTGAACTAATTTTTGGACAGATTGAAAAGGAGGCAAACTTGCCTATAGACCGATTTAGTCAGGACGTGATTATTTCAAACATTGACTTGTTGCTAACCTACTGTAATCGGTATTATCACAGGCAATTCATTGTTCGAAAGCACCACAGTAGTGAGCTGCTAGTCAGATTTGAAAATTTATTGGAGGAATATTTTTCCCAACAAGAAATCAACTTACCGAAGGTGACTGATTTTGCCTCTAACCTGAATATATCTTCTAAGTATTTGAGTGATTGTCTAAAGCAACTCACCGGTCTGACAGTCAAACAACACATCCACGAAAAATTGATTGAAAAGGCAAAGGAAATCTTGACAGGCACGGAGCTTTCAGTAGCGGAAATTGCCTATCGGCTGGGCTTTGACTATCCGCAATCGTTCAGCAAGTTTTTTATGACAAAAACTAAATTGTCACCCTTAAAATTTAGACATTCATTTAATTGACAGCAAGTTATCGTTCTGTACTATAGGATCAGGTGTTTATTTGGATGGCTAATCAAGTTTCCTAAATCGTATGACCAGAAAAATCCAACGCATTAAAACCATCACGGAATACCACCGATTTCGTGACTTGCCCAAGCCGCTGCATCCCTTGATCAGTTTGGTTGACTATAGCTTGATCAAGCATTCTACGGAAGATAATCATGTGAATTGGATTCAGGATTTTTATACCATCGGGCTGAAAAGAAACGTGCTGGGCAAGTTTCGGTATGGGCAGCAGGCCTACGACTTTGATGAAGGTCTGATGTCTTTTATAGCGCCCAATCAAGTGTTTGGGGTGGAGATGTTCGATTACCAAGATGCACCGCCACCTTCGGGTTGGCTTTTGTTTGTCCATCCTGACTTTCTCTGGAATACCCCACTTGCCGGGAACATGAAGAAATTTGAGTTCTTTGGCTATCAGGTCAATGAATCGCTGTTTTTGTCGGAAAAAGAAGAAAAAATCGTCCTGGATATCCTGAAAAATATCGAACAGGAGTACCATGAAAATATTGATGCTTTCACGCAACGGATCATCGTTTCTCATCTGGAGACGCTGCTCACCTATGCGGAGCGTTTTTACCAGCGACAGTTTATAACCCGGAAGATCAACAACTATCAGGTGCTTACCCAATTGGAAAAAATTCTTGATGAATTTATAAGCAATGAAGACCTCATGTCGGAAAGTTTGCCTACCGTGGCCTATGTGTCTGAAAAATTGAATATTTCGCCAAATTACCTCAGCAATCTGCTGAAGACCCAAACCGGGAACAGCACCCAGTGGTACATTCAGGAAAAAATATTGGACAAAGCGAAAGAGAAACTGACAACAACCTCCTTATCCGTCAGTGAAATCGCTTACAGTTTGGGATTCAAACATCCCCAATCCTTTACCAAGCTTTTCAAGCAAAAAACCAATCAGACTCCGCTGGAATACAGGCAGTCCTTCCAATAAAGAGAATTGGGGACCTACAGGTGCATCTTCGATCATAGGGAATACCCTTTTCGCAGGCCGGCTGATTCTCTAAAGATGATAAACTTTACCTTACAGGTAAATAGTACCCACCCGGTATCGTGGATTGACCTACAACAACCTTTGATCCAGCTACAGGCAAACAAGATCTGCTCCCCAACTTTGCACGGTATTAGATAACCAATAAAAACAGCAAAAAAATGGGTATTAAAAAAGTATGGTTCGTCACTGGAGCATCCAAGGGTTTGGGCTTGGCCTTGGTAAAAAGAGTGTTGAGTGAAGGCGATCAAGTGGTGGCAACCTCAAGAAATCTAGCCGATTTAAAAAAGACCATTAGTGAAGAAACTGCTGATTTTCTTCCGCTGGAAATGGATCTGGTGGATGAAAACTCGGTAGCCTTGGCCATCGCTAAGTCGATGGAGAAATTTGGCAGATTGGATGTGGTCGTAAATAATGCTGGCTATGGGCAATTGGGAACGATTGAAGAATTGACGGACGGGGAAAGCCGTCAGAACTTTGACACCAATGTGTTCGGGTCACTGAATGTCATCCGAAAAGCGATGCCCCATTTAAGAGCGCAACAAAGCGGGATGGTAATTAACATTGCCTCTATTGGCGGATTCATCGGAGATTTTGCAGGCTGGGGGATTTATTGTGCGACCAAATTTGCCATGGTAGGTTTCACAGAAGCTTTGGCAGCAGAAATAAAGGAATTTGGACTATATGCCACGGTGGTCATGCCAGGGTATTTTAGAACTGATTTCTTGAAAGGCAGCTCTCTTCGCACACCAAGTAATGAAATGGAGGCTTACACCGTGGCTAGAGAACTTCAGGTAGCACACGAAGAAGCGATCAATGGAAATCAGCCGGGAGATCCTGAAAAAGCCGCGGTGGCATTGATGGCATTGGCACAGATGGAAAACCCGCCGGTTCATTTGGCTTTGGGCTCTGATGCATTCCAGATGGCCAATGGGAAATTAGCCGCTCTGGAGAAAGAATATTCCGAATTTAGGGAGTTGAGTACATCCACTGACTATTAAATTTCCAAGAGGTTGTCTCAAAAGGCCTGATTGTGTCAGCCTGAGCACCTGAGAGACGAGAGTCTCGAAGTCGAAGGCCATTTGCAGTGAATACAGCCGCATTTCGACTACGCTCAATGTGACAAACAGCAGTTATGAGACAGCCTCTAAACTATAATTTAGAATTCATGAATAATCGGAAATTATATACCATCAATACAGTCGCTGAATTTCATAAAATCTGTGGCTTACCCAAGCCTCAGCATCCGCTTGTCAGTTTGGTCGATTATAGTTTGGTGGACTATCAGATTGAAGAGTCAGAGATCAGCTGGGTTCAAAACCTGTATTTTATAGGGTTCAAACGGGATATCCAAGGCAAACTGCATTATGGTCAAAGTCCCTATGATTTTGATGAAGGCTTGATGTCTTTTATCGCTCCCCGACAAGTGGTGAAAATGATCATAAGCAAGCAGGATGTCAAACCATCCGGCTTTTTACTGGCATTTCATCCGGATTTTATATGGAAGACTCCCTTGGCCAAAACAATCCAGGAGTATGATTTTTTCGGGTATGAAGTAAATGAAGCCTTATTTCTTTCGCAAAGAGAAGAAGAGACGATGTTGGAACTGTTTAAGGGAATCGAAAAAGAATACCAAGCCGGAATCGATCAGTTTACCCAGCCGATAATCGTTTCCCAGATAGCGGTTATTTTAAACTATTGCGAGCGATTTTACCAACGCCAATTCGTCAGCCGTAAAAAAAGCAATCACCATATATTGGAGAAATTTGAGTTGGTTTTGGAGGAATATTTCACCGGAAACCTCCTGGATAAAGGCCTGCCCACAGCCAATTTTATAGCCAATGAACTCCATATCTCCACCAATTACTTGGGGAGTTTGTTAAAATCACTCACTGGCAAATCCACCCAGTACCATATTCAGGAAAAGCTCCTGGAAAAGGCCAAGGAAAAACTTTCCAGCAGTAGTCTTACAGTCAGTGAAATTGCTTTTGAGTTGGGATTCGAACACTCACAAAGTTTTAGCAAGTTTTTTAAGATGAAGACAGCCCTGAGCCCTTTGGCGTTTCGGAATAGTTTTAATTAAACCCACATCAGGAATTCCTAAGATCTAAATTTCTTCAAACTATTTTTGCACTTGGGAAAAAGATATGGACAAACCCTAAAGTGATAATTCTTTCATCAGGTCGGAAGTAACTTTTTTCGAATAGTCCGTCATCGCCCGGTTTTGGTCAATTTCGTACAGCCGGATTCCTAAAAACCTCCCAAAAATATGCTAATGGAGCCCATTCAAAACTGGCACTATTATTATTTCTACATTTAGATAATACTACCAAGCCTATGAAAGATTATCAACTGGGGGAGTTTGAAGAAATCGTCATCCTAACCGTCGGGATTCTGAACAATGCTGCCTACAGTGTGGCGATCAAAGATGAGATCGAATCCAGACTTAAGCGGACGGTGAGTATGGGGGCGCTTCATACAGCACTGAACCGGATGGAAGACAAAGGATATTTGAAATCATTTGCTGGTGAAAGTACCGAAGAACGGGCTGGTCGACCTAGGCGGTATTTTGAGATCACCAATCTGGGGAAAAAGGCAATCCTTCACGCCAAAGAAACGCGTGAGCAACTTTGGAATGCCATTCCCAAGGCAATCTGGCAATCCAATCTAGCGGGTATTTAGTCATGGGCAAGAAGCAAATTTCTCCCCCGGGAATATTCCTCCGCTTCTTCCGCTGGTATTGCCACCCTCGGATGCGCGACTATATCGAAGGCGACCTGCTGGAGGTGTATGACCGAAGAGTCAAAAAATCGGGCAAGCGGAAGGCAGATTGGAAGTTTATCCTCGATGTATTGCTGCTCTTTCGACCGGGGATTATCAAACCCAGAAACCCCTATCAAAACTTAACCAACTTTCCCATGTACAAAAGTTATTTCAAAATCGGGTGGAGAACGCTCCTTAGAAACAAGGAATATACCCTGATCAACATCGCCGGACTGGCGCTCAGCATCACTTGTTGTATTTTGATTTTCGTGCTAGTGAAACACCATCTAAGCTTTGATAATTTCCACCCGGACAAGGATCGAATTTATAGAGTGGTCACCGAGCAGCATCGGGAAACTATCTCTTACGTGAATAGCGTTCCCTCTCCTCTAGGAATGGTATTGAGAGACAACCATACCTATGGGGAAAAGGTCGCGAGGATGTTTCATGAATCAAATGCCGTGATTTCCTTTGAGCGGAATGGGGAAAAGCAGCTGATCAAGGAACCCAATGGGTTTGCTTTTACCGAGGTGGAGTTTTTTGATATTTTCAATTTTCCTCTTTCCAAGGGAAATATGGAATCGGCCTTGACAGAACCCAATACGGCCATCCTTACCGAACGATTGGCCAAGAAATATTTTGGCGAGGAAAATCCCATCGGCCAGGTTATTACCTACGATAATTTTCTGCCTTTCACCATTACCGGAGTGTTGGAGGATTTGCCTCCCAATACGGATATCAAGCCGGAGATCTTTGTCTCGTATGTCACGATGAAAGATTTTAATCCTTGGCTGGCAAGTGATAATGCCTGGGGAGGAATTAACTCTGGGATGTATTGCTTTACAAAACTCCGCCAGGGTGTGAGCGCGGCCGAAGTAGAGGAAGCCCTGGCCCCTTACGTCAAGCAACATCGGCCAAACAGCAAAAATGTGCATCACTACAAACTCCAGGAACTTTCCGATGTTCATTTCAATGGAAGATACGGAGGAGCTATGGAGAAGTCCGACATCGGAATTCTGATTGCAATCGGGATCTTTTTAATGATTACAGCCTGTGTGAATTTTATCAACCTCGCCACTGCCCAAGCCCTGAAAAGATCCAAGGAAGTGGGAGTTAGGAAAGTGTTAGGGAGCTTCAGGAGTCAGCTTTTCTGGCAGTTTATTTTCGAAACAGCGATTATCGCGACGTTCAGTATTTTGATCGCCTTGATTGCGGCATACGCATTGGTTCCTTATGTAAATAACTTCTTCCATACTCAAATCCCTGTCAATTTCTTTGCAGACGGCACTTTAATGCTCTTTATCCTAGGATTGGATATCCTCATTACGCTATTGGCGGGTTGCTATCCGGCATTTATCCTTACCGGCTTCAAGCCAGTGGCTGCGCTGAAGGGGAAGCTTTCATTCCAACAGTTGGGTGGCTTTAATACCCGACGTTCTCTGATCGTTGCCCAGTTTGCCATCTCTCAGGTATTGATCATCGGTGTGATTGTAATCATGAACCAGATGCGCTTTGCCAAGCAGGCAGATCTTGGATTTGACAAATCATCCATTGTCATGGTCAAGTTGGGGACTGACTCGCTAAGCACAATGAATGTGTTGAAGAACGAGTTTTTGCGGTTGCCTGGAATTGAAAAGGTTTCGCTCTGCTACCAAGCTCCTGCTTCTGATAATTCTTGGAACAATTCCATCCGATTTGGGACAGATCCAGAGGAGGTGAATTTTCTCACCAATATGAAGCTTGCAGATGCGGATTACATCTCCACTTTTGATCTGGAGCTGCTGGCGGGACGGAATTTCACCCCTTCTGATACCGTTCGGGAAGTGGTAGTCAACGAAGCAATGCTTGAAAGTCTTGGTATCAGTTCATACGAGGAGGCTTTGGGCGAGATGGTGTATGCCAATGGAGGGACGATGAGGGGGCAAGTCGTCGGTGTGGTACGCAATTTTCATGACAGATCCATGCACGAGCGGATCAATGCTGCCTTGATCACGACTGCAAGTTCCATGTATTCTAATTTTGCGATCAAAATCAATGGAAATTTGGTCAAGAATACGCTAAATGAGATTCAGGCGCTTTGGGAAGAGCAGTATCCTGACAAGATGTTTGAATATTCTTTTTTGGATGAAGATATCGCCAAGTTTTACGAAGCTGAGGATACCTTACTCAAAGGCATCCAGTTCTTTTCCTTGATTGCCATTTTCATTGGTTGTCTTGGACTGTATGGGCTTATCTCTTTTATGATTTCTCAAAAGGCCAAGGAAGTTGGCATTCGCAAAGTATTGGGAGGAGGAGTAAGCCATATTGTCTGGCTGTTTGGGCAGGAGTTTGTCCGGCTGATCGTCATTGCTTTTGGCATCGCTGCACCGATCGGTTGGTGGTTTATGAACGGATGGTTGCAGGATTTTGAATTCAAGATTACACTGGATGCATGGACCTTTGTGGTGGCCATCGGATGTTCCTTGATGATCGCTGCGCTGACTGTGGGGTATCAGGTAATTAAAGTTGCCTGGATCAATCCTGTGATAAGTTTAAAAACAGAATAGGGAAAGTCTGTGAAACTAGAACTTTGTAAATCCTTCCTTCAAATGTTATTTGCCAAGACACAGATGTCCATCATCAAACAAGAGTAAACTAAAAGTCGCTACATGAAATACCGGCAAATTCTCCATTTCTAATCTCCTCCTCGAGTTCAAAAATCTGAACACGCCTTATCCCGATTTGAACACTTTTTTGTCTCTGGGATCTCCGTGATTTGTAGAAAATAAATAGTCAAATCATGAAAACACAAAAAATTTGGTTTATCACAGGGGCTTCCAAAGGTATGGGGCTAGAATTGACCAAGGCAGTTTTGGAAAATGGGGATAAGGTGATCGCCACCTCCCGAAGTACAGAACTTTTACTTCAAAATGTAGGACAGCATTCGGTAAATCTTCTTGCATTGCCTTTGGATATCACCAGTGACGAGGACGTGGCAAGAGCCATATCAGACAGCATCAAGAAGTTTGGCCGAATTGATGTCGTGGTAAACAATGCAGGGTATAATCTGCTCGGCAATGTGGAGGAGTTGAGTGATGCTGAGTTCAGAGAAACTATGGATGTGAATTTCTTTGGAATGGTCAATGTGATCAGACACGTGCTCCCTCATCTGCGCCGACAAAAGTCTGGACATATCCTTAACATATCCTCGGTCATGGGCTATTTAAGTTATCCGGGTAACGGCAGCTATAGTGCCTCCAAATTTGCCGTAATTGGACTGTCCGAAGCACTTGCACAGGAAGTATCAGCGTTTGGAATCAAAGTGACCATTCTAGCACCGGGAACTTTCCGAACGAGTTTTATGAGTGAAAGCAGTCTGAGCGTGGCAAAGAATCAAATTGACGTGTACAAGTTAAAAGACCAGATCGAACTCTTTAAAAGTATAGATGGAAAGCAATTGGGTGATCCAAAAAAGCTCGCTACTCTGCTGATTGATCTGGTGAATCTAGCCCATGCTCCGCTGCATTTACCCCTGGGCTCTGACAGTTTTGCCGCCATTCTGCACCTCAGAGCGCAAGAAAAACTGGAATTGGAAAACTGGAAGTCATTTTCCTTAGCTACCGATATATCCGAAGCATCGTGATGAAAAAAGCCGCACCTTATCGAATCAAGTCCATTTCGGAGCTCCATCGCTTATTTGACCTGCCCAAGCCGGATCATCCGCTGATCAGTGTGATTGATTTCAGCTTGTTGGATTTTGGAAAAGGGGAGGTCTGGAAGAATTTCTGCCATGATTTCTATTGCGTGGCCTGTAAACTTGGGACCTCCGGTAAAATGAAATATGGGCAGCAGGACTTTGATTTCGATGAGGGAATGATGAGTTTCACCAAGCCTGGACAGGTGTTTTCTGTGACAGAGGTGACTGAAGATCGGGCGGATGGATACATGCTTGTATTTAAGCCCGAATTGATTCGGCATTACGAGTTGGGCAGGCAGATCAGCCAGTATGGTTTTTTTGGATATTCCCTAGCTGAAGCTTTACACCTCTCGGAGAAAGAAAAGGAAGTAATCCTGTCTCACCTACACCAGATGCAGCAGGAGTTGAAGCAAAATATTGATTCGTATAGCCAGGATGTGATCGTGTCTCAATTGAGCTTGCTGCTCAGCTATTCCAACCGATTCTATGCTAGGCAATTTCATACCCGCAGTGCTGTCAATCATGATCTGATGGCTAAGGTAGAGCATTTGCTTGATCAGTATTTACTGCATAAATCAGATACACTGGGCTTGCCGACAGTTCAGTATCTGGCAGACGAACTCCATGTTTCTGCGCCTTACCTGAGTGATTTACTTCGTAAATGCACGGGCCTATCCGCTCAAAAGTATATCCAAAGCGTGCTCATTGACAAAGCGAAAGAACTCTTGTCTACCACAGATTTGAGTGTCAAAGAAGTAGCCTTTCTGTTGGGATTTGAATATCCTCAATCCTTCAGTAAACTGTTCAAGGCCAAGACGAGCCTTTCTCCCCTGGAATTCAGGCAATCGTTTAATTGAAAAGGATTGGATCAGGAGAAAAGGAGATGGTAATACTTCATGGTCCAATCCTCACTTTTGGCTAGGAGATTTCCTAAATTCAACAAGGCACTTCCCATCATTGAGATCAGAGAACTAGTGTCTAGCCTCTCCCAATCAGCTTTTTGGCGACATATTCCTCAAAAAAATAATTCCTGTAAACATCACCGATTGGTATTTCATTTTCCTGAATGAATACTGAGTTGTTATCAAACGAGTCAATGTGCTGGACATTGATCAGGTACGATTTACTTGTCCGTACAAATAGACTTTGGGGCAATTGCTGGTGGATAGTCTTGATATTCATCCAGGTAATGATCTTCTTTCCGGTCGTGTGAAGAACTACATAGTCTTTCAAACCTTCGATGTAGAGCAGGTCTTTGAAGTATATTTTGACCGTCTTTCTATCCGCTTTAACAAATACAAAATCCTCTGCGACAACCGTCTCTATCTGTTTGTTCGGTTGATTTCCTTGCAGCAATTGATAATAGGATTTGGCCTTTTCCACGGCTTTTTCGAAACGCTCGAAACGGACTGGCTTGATCAGGTAATCGATCGCATCCACTTCGTAACTATCCAAGGCAAACTCACTGTAAGCTGTCGTGAATATCACCAAAGTTTTGCGAGGTAGACTTCTGGCAAATTCAACTCCATTAACTCCCGGCATTTGGATATCGAGAAAAACCAGATCAACTTCCTGTTCAGCCAAAAAATGGGCAGTGGATTTGGCTCCATTAAAGGTGCCGATCAGGTTCAGACCTTTGATTTTTGGAATCAATAATTGAATAGCCTCCCGTGCCAAGGGTTCGTCATCGACGATAATGCAGTTCATAAGTTGACGGTTAACAGTACTGTATAGCTACTTGCAGTATAGACTACCTGTAGGAAATGCTGCTGTGGATAGATCAGCGCTAATCTCCGCCTGACATTTGCCAGACCTAAGCCTCCGGATGCTATCTTCTCGGGATCTTTTTCCGGTATAGAATTCATGCATTTAAATTTCAGGACATTATTTTCTACCTCAAAAAATATATAAATGAAGGAGTTCTTTTCCTGGTCTAAGCTGTGTTTAATGGCATTTTCGACAAAGGTGACCAGAAGTAAGGGAGCAATCTGTACCCCGCTTAGGTCGCCTTTTTTGTGGATCTGAAAGTCGAAGTTGTCCCGGCGAATTTGCTCAAGACTCAGTAAATCTTCCAAAAACTGGATATCGGCAGTCAGAAGCACACTGGCCCTCGAACTGTCATAGAGCTGGTACCTCAGTAGATCGCTCAGTTTCATCAGAACTTGAGAGGCTTTTGCGGGGTCTCGCTGAGTCAGCACATTGGCATTATTCAGCATATTAAACAGGAAGTGAGGATTAATCTGGTTTTTTAACTGCTCCATTTCTGACCGAAGCGATACTTTTTCAAGTTCATTGATCCGCAAGCTATCCCGAAGGGAGCGTTGGAAAAGTTTGATGGCGGTAGAGGCCATAGTCAGCACCAGCACCACAAAGGATACCGAAAGCAATCCCGCAGCTTCCCGATAGGCATCTTCCCGCCTATATGCTACCAGCAAATCCCAACTGAAAAAGTAGATAAAAGCGATCAGGGCGATGGTGAATACCACCGATAGGGCATAAGCAAAGTAATTGTCCGTGAAGAAATACCGCGGCACATACCAATACATATTCAGGTAAAATAAGAGCACAAAGACGACGACAAGTCCAAAGTTGATGATCGTCTGAACCGGCTCGATGAATTGGGGCTGACTATTGAAAAGCACCAGGGTAATAAGAATGATCAGGGAAATATGTCGAGCTAGTCTGTATCTGGTAGAGACAAAAAATTGATAGATCCAATCGTTTTCCATGGAGTGAGTTCTCAGTTATTTGAGGTAATTTTTATGTTGAAATGCATAAAGGTATAGCGGTTCCGTCCTTCTAGAGCTTATATTATACCAACCTCCCTTTTTTCTATACCAAATCGCAGGCACTTCCACAACCAAATCCAACGTCCCCCTGAAAGAGTTGCCAATTTTGATTTCCTAAGAGCCGATGCTGCTCAAAATCAGCCTTAAAGAAGCTTATTTGGAATGCTTAGTTAATTTTTTCGCGGGAAAAACTCCATTTTCTATAGGACTGAGCTCATTTGGTATAGTTTCAAAAATCCGCTTTGCACTGCTCTCTACTTTAGCGTCATCGGTAATTATCTACCGATAGAAATTATTTTATCCTATGAGCAATGACCAATCTAAAGCTAACTACCCACACCATTCAAATAGTAATTCCGGAGAAACATCCCAAAGTAAGGCCATTCCAGAACTTGATTTAAACCCAGCAATAAAATGGCTACAACAAGAGTGGAATTGGCTAAAACTACTCCTGATAGACCTGCCAATTTTGAATCCTCAAGAACATGTACCTACCACAAAAACCATGAATGAATCAAATCACTATTTACCAAACAAAATGAAAGCAGGCAGTTCATGCAGAATTTTTGTCATGACCCTGATGCTCTCGATGATGAGCGTACTCTCCCTCGCCCAAACTCAGGGGAATATTAAAGGTAAAGTCATCGAACAGGCTACCAAACAACCGATGATTGGAGTGACGGTACAAGTTGAAAACTCAGAAAAAGGAGCGATTACAGATGAAGGAGGGAATTTCTCCATTGAAAATGTTCCTATAGGATCGTATGCATTGTCGATCTCCTTTGTGGGATTTCAGACCAAAAAAGTCACGGATGTGATCATCTCCAGCGGTAAAACCTACTATGCAGAGTTTGAATTGCTGGATGAAGTGGGAGACCTGGGAGAGGTAACAGTCATGGCATTTAAGGGAGAAAGCAATCCCACGATGCCAGTATCTGCTTTCTCTTATTCCAGAGAAGAGATATTCAGAAATGCCGGATCACAGGGAGATATCATGAGAGCATTGGCTGTACTTCCAGGAGTAGTGAGTGCAGGTGCGCAGTTTTCAGCGATAGCCGCTAGGGGACAGGGCACCCAAGACAATGTGTACATGGTGGATGACATGCCGGTATTCAATCTTTCGCATTTGGAAGCAGAAGGAATTGCTTCAGGCTTTAATGATCCCAATGGGGGAAGATTCAGCATTTTCGCTCCCCGGGTAGTGGATAATGTGCAGTTTCAAAATGGTGGTTTTGATGCTACGTTTGGCAGGAGATCTTCCTCTTTTTTGGGACTCGGAATCAAAGAGGGCAATAGAGAAAGTAGCACATTCAGCGCTCAGGTGGAATTATTGGGAGTGACGCTGATTTACGATGGGCCACTGACCAAAAAAACTAGTCTCTTTACTTCGGCCCGTTACCAGAATTTTGCAGGAGTGGCCAATCTTACCGGAATACAAAATATGGGGTCGATTTCGCTAGGGGATTATCTGGTAAAAACGACCACAGAAATCAATTCAAAAAATAAGCTGTCATTTATAGCCATGTACAATCCGGAGCGTCCCAGCAGGACCCTTGAGGACATCGATCCCGGCACCAATATCAATGACGACAATAGTTCAGGATTGGCGCTATGGAACCACCGGGGAAGCAGTGCATTAGTGGGGTTCAACTTGCGAACGCTGACCAGCACTTCGAGCTATTGGAAAAACGTCCTATACTTCAGAGCGTCCACCGTGGATAATACTTTTGGCTACTATACTCCATCCCTTACCGAAGATGGAGAGATACTCGATCCGGCATTTGGGCATCATGAAGAGGAGCTTCGCACCATCCAAAACAACCAGCAGGAGTTTGGCTACAGATCGATCTACACTAAAAATTATGAAAAAGTCACCCTGACCGCAGGTGTGGATGCCATTGCGATCAACTTGGATTATGCACGAAATCTGACCAGACCCGATACCCTATACACGTTTCGTTCTACCGACTTTCGGCCGGATCCCAACCAATACTACCGAATAGTGGACCCCGCCCGATTCAATACCAGTTTTGAAAATACAGCCTTCAATGGCTCTGCCTATGCGAGCTTGTCTTGGAATGTGACCAATAGGCTGACCCTCAATCCAGGATTGCGGTATGACTATACGGGATTTGCGGAGCAGCATACTCTCTCTCCAAGGCTGAGCGGAAGCCTCCTGCTGGGTGAGCGCCAGAGTATCAATTTTGCCACAGGGCTCTATTACCAGGATGTGGCCTATTACAATGTGGCTGCGCAAAGCTTCGGCAACCTGATCAAAAATGAGCGGACCATTCAAAATATTCTGGGTTACAAAATGCAGTTTTCACCGGACCTGAAGTTTGTAGCCGAAGTATGGCATAAGCAATTTGATGATCTGGTCGTGCAGCCAAACAGAACCGAGAGCCTCCTGACCAACGATGGGACGGGGTATGCTTATGGGGCTGATTTCAGCCTGATCAAGCGTCTGTCCAAAAAGTACTATGGGCAAGTCAGCTACTCCTACATGCAGAGTGTCCGGGATGATAACGATGGCCAGGGAGAATATGACTACACGTTTCATATTCCTCATGTGTTCAGCCTTCTCGGGAGCTATAAGCCCAATGACAAATGGGTGCTTTCGGCAAAGTTCAGGTACTCCACAGGGCGGCCGATTGACGACTATATCGTCCATGACAATGTGTTTAACGACCTGAATTTCTTGCGGTATTCCCAGGAATTGACTTCCAGAAATGGCAGACTGTTGAATGACTTTGTAAGCTTCGACATCCGGGCAGATTATACGATCCAGAGAAAGCGAAGTGATTTGACCTTGTTTCTGGATATCACCGATATCCAAAATACCTTCAATGTCAACTTCGAGCAGTTTATTCCGCTTACGGGACAGGTTTCCCAATCAGGGCTGGGCATGTTTCCTACGTTTGGTGTAAAAGTTGAATTTTAATCATCCGCACACCTGAAATGTTTTTCCTGGTTTGGGATGAAGCTGGAAATGTCCAGTCCAAGGCCTATAAAAGAGAAGTGTAGAAGTTTGTTTGTCCCCAATTGCCCATTTAATTTCTAATTATCTGTCTGGTTCAGGTAAAAGAGTTATCTGGAAAATCGAGCCTGACAGCTTGGTCAGGCTCGATCCTAACTTTCATTCAACAAAACGATCAAAATTTCATTTTATGAAAATCATCAGTATAGCACTCTTACTAATTTCTGCATTCCTCAGTTTCAAACATGGCTGGGATGCATTCCAACCAGCAAATGCGCAGCAGGCACAGATGATGGCCGATTTGGGTGTCACCAAGGAGATAATGCCTTATTTTGGTGTTTATTCCATACTTATTGGATTGATGCTGTTTTTTCCACAGACCTTCCTAGTGAGTAATATTCTCCATGCAGTGACCATTGTTCTGATCATGGCGCTGTCCCTTAATTCAGGTAATTACAAAATGGCTTTAATTGAAATCCCATTTCTTGCCATGCCTTTGATAATGATTTGGCTGAAATACCCATTTAAATCTTGACCATGAAAAAATCAGAACCTTACCGAATTAAGACCATTGCTGAAGGCCATCGCATCATTGGCTTAAATAGACCTAAGCATCCCTTGATCAGTATCGTGGATGTGTCCCAATTCAAAAACCAATCAGAGATCCATGCTGTAATTTTTGAATTCTATGCGATATCCCTCAAGCGGGGCTGTGATAATCTGCTCTATGGTCAGCAAAAGTATGATTTTGATGAGGGGCTCATGGCGTTTATGTCACCGGGACAGATCCTGCGCGGGGAGGCCGGAGGTGTCCCTACACAGCTTCGGGGATGGATGCTTTTCTTTCATCCCGACTTGTTGTGGAACACCGCTTTGGCGAAAAAAATCAAGCAGTACGACTATTTCGGGTATGCAGCCAATGAAGCACTTTTTCTTTCTGAAAAAGAAGAGCTCATCATCAATGATATTATCGAAAACATTCGGCAAGAATATGATTCCAATATCGATGGGTTCAGTCAGGGAATCATTGTAGCACATCTTGAGACGCTGCTGAGCTATGCAGAGCGATTTTACAACCGGCAGTTTATCACCCGTAAAAAAGCCAGTCATCAACTACTTGAGGAAATGGAGCAGGTTCTTTCCGCTTATTTTGCCGATGATGACCTCGTGACCAAGGGCTTGCCCACAGTTCAATTCCTAGCTGATTCCTTGCACGTATCTCCGAGTTATTTGAGTAGTCTGCTCAAATCACTGACAGGACAGACTGCCCAGCAACACATTCACGAGAAATTAATCGAGAAGGCAAAAGAAAAGCTTTCCACCTCGCGACTCACAGTTAGTGAAATTGCCTATGAATTGGGTTTTGAGCATCCGCAGTCTTTCAGTAAGCTGTTCAAGGCAAAGACGAAGGTGTCTCCTCTGGAGTTTAGGCAGTCCTTCAACTGACCTTTGTTCCTCCAATTTCTTTTTCTCAATTATAGATTAAGCAAAACGTATGAATAATTCAAATTATCCAATCAGTGCTGAAATTCTGGGGGAGTCCCGTGCCTCTAAATTTGGTTCGGCAGTGCTTCGCTGGTCGAGTATAGGCTTGGTGACCACAGTCTGGATCAGTGCGGCGCTTTTCGGATTGTATATTTTGGCTTTTTATGCTGCCGCAGGATACGAAGGGGATATGACTAGGTGGAACAATACCCTCCCCAATCTGTATCAGGAAAATTCCCCGGCAGCTACCACCGGAATCGGAATTCATTTTGCTGCTGGAGGAATCCTGTTGGTACTGGGGAGCATCCAGCTTATCGACAAAGTCCGGGTCACCTTCCCTTTCTTACATCGATTACTGGGTAAAATTTACATCGGTTCCAGTCTTTTGGCAGCACTGGGCG
Source organism: Algoriphagus litoralis (assembly GCF_003259255.1). Classification (GTDB taxonomy): domain Bacteria; phylum Bacteroidota; class Bacteroidia; order Cytophagales; family Cyclobacteriaceae; genus Algoriphagus; species Algoriphagus litoralis. The sequence goes on along the minus strand of NZ_QGOL01000006.1, from coordinate 414,164 downwards.
GCTTGGTATTCATTTTTGTACGAGGCACAGTCGGTGGGCTAACCATGGATATCGGGTTTGCTCTTTATGGATTTCTGATGGGATTGGCGGCAGTATTCACGTATCTGCATGCCTCCAAAGGTCGATTTGCCAAACACCGGCATTGGGCATTGCGGCTCTATGCTTTGGCGATTGGTTCTTGGATTTACCGGATGGATTATGGGTTTTGGACCATACTGACAGGAGGGCTGGGAAGGGGTGCCAATTTTAGTGGCCCTTTTGATCAGGTGATGGATTTTTTCTTTTATGTCCCTAACCTGATCATCGTCGAGCTTTACATTCGCAGCAAAAACTATAAAGCCGGCCTACTAGTCAAACTGGCAACTGCACTCGCTTTCCTTGGAGCGATCGGCTTTATTCTTTTGGGCACTTACTATATCACGATTCGCTCCTGGGGCCCGGCGATTTTGCACTGGATTTCTACATGGAATTAGTGGCAGGTAAGCTGGAAATGCTAAATCTGTCGTATGTAGGGCTTGATGAAAAAGTCTCAGGTATTCCAGATTCAAAACGGGCGAATGAATATGTCAGCCTATACTTCGAATGAGCTCAATGAAGAAGTTGGTATGACTGAGACTAGGCTAAAAATTTCAAGTTTTGAAATTTTCAGATGCTCGCAAAACCAGTTAGACCATGGAATAAGCTTGAATTTGCTTAAAAGGCAAAACCTAGAAAATGATGTAATACTCAAAATTTAAAGGATTTATTCTCCAGATGATGTATTTCAGCAGGCCTAAAGTAAACTACCAGCGTAATGGATTATACAAATGAATGACTTTTCAAAACTTCGAAAAGCGGTTGGAGTATTTCAGCTTTATGGGATCAGCCTGATCGGCAACCAAAAGAAAAAGAACCTTTTTAAGGATCTTCAGATGGATCCGGTGTTTATCAATGGTCTTATTTTCGAGTTGGAATTGGCTCTTCAGGTAGAGGTGGAGAATGAGATTCCGTTGGAAAGGATTTCTCCGATACTGTTGATAGCCAAGTTTTTAAAAAACGAACTTCTCGCCTCATGGAGGTGATTTCACCTAGATCAAACTAAGTGATTGATAAACTGAACTTTTGCCCTCTCAATTTGCTTTCCACCTAAGACATGTGTCATGAGCCTCTGTCCTTAAGGTCTAAGTCTATGCGAAAAATTTTGTTGCTTTTGTTTTTTTTGGTACTGGGCCAAGAAGCAGCTTTTGCACAGCGACCCTCGTGGATCAAAAGGTATATCAACAGCTTTATTCAAGATACCTCAGATGTGTCACGTCCGCAGTTTATTGCGTATCCCATTATTGCATACACTCCAGAGACGAATTGGGAATTTGGTGCCAGTGGTCTTCTACTTTTCTATTCCAAACGGGATACGCTGAATCGCCTGAGTGAAATAGTCGCTCAGGGATTCTATACTATAGAAAATCAATACGGAGGTTTTTTGGAGCACGCACTTTATTCAGATAAGGATAAGTGGTTTTTTCTGGGCAATGTGAAGTTTCAAAGTTTCCCGGTATCTTTTTATGGGACGGGTATGGATGCCAGCCTCCAGGATGAACAGAAGGTTGAAGCGGTTCAGTTTTTACTCAAAGAACGGGTGCTTAGGAAGGTAACCCGTAATTTCTATGCAGGCCTTGAATTTGAGCTCAATAGAACTGATGAGGTGATTTTTTCCGATCCAGATTTACTTCAGCAGGAATCGAACTTATATGGTACAGAAGGCTCGACCAATTTAGGCTTAGGCTTCGGCCTTTTGGTGGATACCCGGCATAATGTGCTGAATGTCAGGGATGGGTATTTTTCAGAATTTGCCGTGCTCAACTATTCCCGATCTTTGGGCAGCGATTTTAATTTCACCTACCTGGTCAGTGATTCCCGGTATTTCAAAACAGTCAGGAAAAATCAGGTTTTGGCCATGCAGGCCTTGGGTCAGTTTTCTTTTGGAAATGTACCTTTCAATCAGTTGCCGCAGATGGGTGGACCTAATCTTATGCGGGGCTATTATCAAGGGCGGTTTAGGGATAACAATCACCTAGCCGCCCAGATTGAATACCGATTTTTACCACTGCCTTTGGGGTTTAGCAAGCGCATAGGTGCCGCAGTTTTTGCCTCTACGGGAACGGTATTTTCTTCCTCGGAGCGGATTGAGCTAAGGGATTTTAGGGGAGCGATAGGCGGAGGGCTTCGGTTTCTTCTTTTTCCCAAGAAGGATATTTTTGTACGGGCTGATTTTGCTCTTACCCGCGAGGGGAATGGGTTTTACCTGTATATCGGCGAAGCTTTTTAAAGGTTTTCAGTTATGAATTTTATAACTTTTTGATAGGTCAGCAGACTTTGATTACTGCCTACTGCCAACTGAGACTGCCTACTTTTTTCTGCTTTCAGACTTTGTTTGCTGCCTACTGCCAACTGAGACTGCCTACTTTTTTCAGCTTTCAGACTTCTGCTTTCAGACTTTGATTGCTGCCTACTGCCAATTGAGACTGCCTTCTTTTTTCAGTTTTCAGACTTCTGCTTTCAGACTTTGATTACTGCCAACTGCCAACTGAGACTGCCTACTTTTTTCAGCTTTCAGACTTCTGCTTTCAGACTTTGATTACTGCCTACTGCCAACTGAGACTGCTTCAACATTCAACATTCGATATTCCTCACTCCCCACTTTAAACTCTTCACTCAACCCACTTTAAACTCCACACTTTAAACTCTTCACTCAACCCACTTTACACTCTCCACTTTAAACTCTTCACTTTAAACTCTTCACTCAACCCACTTTACACTCTTCACTTTAAACTCCACACTTTAAACTCTTCACTTTAAACTCCACACTTTAAACTCTTCACTCAACCCACTTTAAACTCTTCACTTTACACTCTTCACTCTATAAGCGCCCCCGAAAATTGAGCTAGTCAAAAGATATCTTTTCACTTTTGATTATTTTTTGACAAGTTTAGGAAGCCAAGGTATTTTGAGCCTACAGCCTTTTCTATATCCTATTTGTTTGAGATTAATCTTCTTCAAATGAGCGAGCTCGATAACGATCCTTCAACGGAAAAGAAAGAAAACATCCTGAAGAAAAAGTTTGTCTTGGATTCCAATAAAGTGATGAGTATTTCTGCCATCCTGGTTTCATTTATGACTTTTTTGGTGTTGATCTATCAGACTTCCATCATCAGAGAACAGCAGCTTTTATCGGTTTTTCCGTACCTCACTATATTTAATCAGGGCTCTCAAACCTCCAACTACAGGTTTGTCATGAACAATCAAGGTATTGGACCAGCCATACTGGAAAAAATTGAAATAAGTTTCAAGGGCAGTCCCACTCCATACCAGGATATTGTCTCTTTTGTTTTAGATCACAGCACTGAGGTCTCCTCACTGAACAATTTGCTGCATTCTAATATCTACCCAGGAAGATTGGTGCCCGCAGGGGAGATATTTTCAATTTTTGAAGTGAATGACTCTTTTGACGAATCTGCTATACTCCGCGCTGAAATAGACCGCTTATTGGAGGAAGGTCTGACTTGGAAAATCACCTATTCATCGGTGTATGGGGAGCAGTGGGTGATCACTGAACGCTCCCTTTCGCCAACAAAACTCCAATAAACTATGAGGTCTAATTTTTTCCTATAGCATGAGTGGGTATTGCCCATTTCAGCTCTTTCTATTTTTATGTTTGTTTGGAAAATGAAATTGGACGTCAACTTTAACTTCTTTGCCTGATCCTAGGCATTTTTTAGGACTTGGGATTCTGGAAAATGGAATAGCGTAGGTGAAATTTGGTAAAGAAGTCTATGAAATTTTGCTCATTGCTCGATCCATGCGAGAAATACGGGAGTCTGACTTTGGCTGCAGATCAGGTGCTCCTGTATTCCTTTTAGTTTAAGGGCTACCGAACTTTTTGAATACCGCTCAGTAGTTAGGACATAGCTTTTTTGGATAAGCTGGGAACGGTTAATTCTGAAAAAATGGCTTGGGTCAAGTTGATCCTCAAGCTCTTTTAGGGTTTCTTCTTTCAGTAGGTGTTTTTTCCCGGCATGATCTACCCCAAAGATCACTCCCTGATCGGCATAGAAATACACCATATCAGCAATTTCAAGAAAGTAATTGCCTCGGGAGTTGGGTACGCTGAGTCGGGTTTTGAAGGTTTTTGCACTGACTTGGTCAGATTGGTACCCCGAAACCAGTTGCCTCAATTGCTGTAAAAGAATAACTTGATCCTCGGGTTGCTGGGTCAGCCGAATAAATTTATCCCAGGCCAGCTTGAATTTTTCCACGCCAAACGGCTTGAGCAGGTACGCTATCCCATTGGTCTCAAAAGCCTGCATCCAAAATTGATTGTACGCCGTGGTGAATATAATCGGGCATGGAATCGCTATTTCTTCAAAAATCTCAAATGCATTTCCATCCCTGAGCTCAATATCAGAGATAATGAGGTCAATTTTTCTTGAAGAAGAAAAAAAAGCTTTGCCAGACTGAACGGAGTCCAGAGTCGCCACTACGTTCACGGCCAACGCTAAATCTTGGATGATTTTCAGGATTTTCTTCTGCGCGGGGATTTCGTCTTCTAAGATGATTACCTGGATCATTGATTGTCGGGAATTAGTGGGAGAATTACGGTAAACAGGTCTTCGGATTGGATGATTTCAATAGGTTCATCAGCTAAAAGCTCGTATTGTTCGCGAAGATTCTGCAGCCCTTTCCCTCCCTTATGTTTCGGTTTGGCAAAAGGAACTCGATTATTACTGACTTCAATTTTGTCGGTCATTTTTATGCTGAGGACAACCGGACGTTCTAGGGTGCCAAAATTATGCAAGACGGCATTTTCGATCAGCAGTTGAAGGGTCAAAGGCGGTATCTTTCCAGAAGGGATTTCAGGATCAATATCCATCAGATAGGACTCTCCGAATTTTTCGCTCATCAGGGAAAAGTAGGCCTTGGCAAATTCGATTTCCTCAGCTATTCGAACCAGTTTGCTGTTCGACTTTTCTAAAGGATACCGATAGAGCGCTGCAAAATTTTGAAGAAATCGGGAGGCAGATTTAGGGTTTTCCTCGATCAGTTGATCCAGGATATTTAGATTATTGAAGAGGAAATGTGGATTGAGCTGTTGCTTCAGCTGTGAAAATCTGGAGTCTGAGAGCGCCAATTCATAGGCAGCCAGCTTATGTTGATGATTTTTGTATTCCTGAAAAAGGAGGTAGCTCAGATAAAAGCCTCCATACACGATAAAATCCAGAAGATAGGAAACATTCACCGAAAGCAGAATCTGATCGGTGAAGTTGCGGTCCCAGGTGTCAAATAGAAGTGAGATGATCATTGCGGCCCCGTTGCTGAGAAGGAGATATGCCGTCAATCCTAGCCCAAAAGCAGCCAAGGCAGTACCTTTTTGGATTGGAAACTCCAGCAATCCATGAAATCTTTTGAAAGTAAACCGAAGAATAAACGTAATTAAGATGGCTTTGATGAGTGTGCCTACTGCTGCCTCTGGTGTCAGGATGTACCAGTTGATTGTTTGTCCTGGAGTGACCCTTCCCCGGATTGACTCCAAATAGGCAAAAATGAAAATTCCTCCCAAATAAACCGGACTGATCTGCAGCAAACTGAGCAATTTTTTCATAGGAATAAACGGCAAGAGGGGGATTGCTCCCCCCTGAGGTTAATTTGATGTAGCTGGCCAAGAACTGGTGATATTTCCATTCTCATCAAAGGCTTCAAGTTTGGGTTGGTTATCTTTATCGAGGTAAAACATAGCCCTCGGTCTTCCCTGATCATCGAATAAAAATAGCCCGTTGTTTTGACTTCTTGATTTGCCAAGCATGATTCTCGGAGCACCACCAATCAATTCCTGCGCTTGATATTCTGCGTATTTTGCTTTAAATGCCTCAGGATCAGATTTTCTGAGCGTGGTAAGTTCATTCATGATTTCAGCAGTTTTTTGCTGAGATTCCTTTGCAGGACGGTCATTGAATACCAAAGTGGAGCTTACAAACCTATCCTCGCCTCGCTGTGTATCGGTAGTCAACAATTGCATGACCTGATCTCCATCATACTGATCAAAAGTCAGTGATAGCCCCGCATTGTGACCATTTTCGCTTTTGGATCCATCATAGATCAATCCACCAGCTTCGATGCCGTCTTCGTTGAAGAAAAGCATTCCAGCCCGCTTTTTTCGATCCACATTGGTTGGGCGTCCATTGATTTTTTCGTTTCCGTTGGGGAAAAGCCCGGCGTTAGTAATGATCATTTTGGTAGTGCCATCGGCTTCGACGACATTGATTCGCTGCACATCGATTGTTTCGAATTGCTGATATCCAGAGCCTTTGAATGAGGAGAAAAACAAAAGGCTTGAGGCTACAGCGGCAGAAGCAGCAAAAGTCCGGAGAAAGATCAGTTCCTTGTTCATGTGAATTGGTTTTTGGTAAATGATGACCCAAAAGTGTCAGCATCATAGATCAGATCCGACCAAAAACCAATGAACCAGGGAAAAAATCGATTCAGCCAAGAATAAATGGAATAAGTCAATTATCAAAACTGTCTAATTCGAAAGATGAGGTCTGGCAGTTTTGAGGATCGACTGGGGCAAGACCTGCCTTTGCCGGAGGCAGGTTTACCTGCAGAAGGCAGGCCTATGGCACTCTTTCCGTCGCATTGAGTGCGTACATGTCTAAAGCAGGTCCCCAATCATGACTTTTCCATTGTCCTTCACATGCAGAAGAACTTTTATTTTTTGCGACTTATCGACTTTGCGAGAAATTCAAATACCTGTCAACTACCATCCTACCAACTTCCTGCTCCTCCTCGGCATCAACATCCTTTTCCTCACAATATCTCTGCGCCGAGGTCGAAACACTTTGGTCATTTTTACCCGGGGCTTAAGCCCCGGTCTACCAAGATTTGACCCTCCCGAAATCGCTTTGCTCATCGGGACTTTCGCTACAGGGTCATTAATAATTCAACATTCAACATTCAACATTCAACATCCATCATTCAATATTCCTCATTCCTCACTTTAAACTCCACACTTTAAACTCCACACTTTAAACTTCCCCATTCCACATTTCTCACTTTACACTTAACCCACTTTAAACTCTTCACTTTAAACTTTACCCTTTAAACTTCCCCCATTCCTAATTCCTCACTCAACATTTAACCTTTAACCTTCCATCCCACCGGGATCTAGTGATTTTTCGATGCCAATTATTTGCTTGGATTATTTCCAGTCAGATTTATTTATCTTAACCCATGATTGTCTCGCGGGATATTACATGAATTCAAAAATTTTTCAAATATGGGTCGTGTTTTTCTTTTCTGCTGGTTTTGTGGGCTGGGATTAGGCCTTGCAGGGAAGGCGTATTCCCAATCATTGACCCAATCCGATTCCCTGCGGCTGAGTTCCCTTCTCCAAAAAGCGGATCAATTCATGATTTCAGGAGATTTTATCCAGGCACATTCTTTTGCGGATGAGGCAGTTGCTTTTGCCAGACAAAAAGGATTGACCTTTCACCATGCTGCTGCATTATTGAAAAAGGGAGAGATTTTTTTGGAGGAGGATCAACTGGATCAGGTTGAAACCCTTGCCAAAGAAGCCCATTCTCTTGGTCAGGAAATGGCTAACGCCGAGCTGATGGCAAAGGCGGAATTGCTGCATGCCCAAGCCCTGATGTATGGGGGGCAGGTCAAAGAATCCCTTCCCGTTTTTGAGCAGGCGATAGAAAAGTATTTCAAATCCCATCCCTCAGAGGAAGCAGCCTTGGCCTACAATGACTATGGGTATGCCCTTGGGCTCAATGGAGAACCAGAAAAGCAGATCAATAACCTGATCATTTCCAAAGAAATCCTCGAGCAAGTCAACCCTGAAAACTTTGCCGAGTTGGGAGTGACCCTCAACAATATTTCCATCGCATACTATTCCCTGCGGGATATGCCCAAAGCGATTGCCTATGCACTTCAGTCCATCGGGTATCGGGAAAAGGCTGGAGATAAAGCAAAAATGGCGCTTGGATATTGCAACATCAGCCAATTTTATCGGGGAATAGACCAAGGAAAGGTGGAAGAATACCTAAGCCTTTGTGCCCAATTGGCAGAAGAGGCAGGAGACCAAGATCGCATGTCTCAAGCCTACATTACTTCAGCCTTGCTTTATAGCGATCAGGGAGATCGGGAGAAAGCGCTGGAATATGAGCAGAAAGCCATGGTCATCCTTCAAAAAAAAGGACAGGATCCGGCTATGATTTCCAGAAGGTTTCTTTCCATGGCGATGCATGCGGTGGCTTTGGAAAAAGACTCCCTTACGGTCATGAATTATTTCAACCAATCCTTGGCCTATAACCAGCGAAACCTCAACAAGGCCAATTTCAGGGATCTCTATCAGCAATTGGCCTTCTATTTTAGGAGCCAGGGTAGGTATCGACAAGCCTATGATTACATCAACTTGCATACGCTCTACCGGGATAGCATCATCCAGGAAAACACATTGAGCAATATTGCCGAACTGGAAAAAAAGTTTGAAACCGAAAAGAAAGACAATGAAATTCTAAGGCTGCTGAATCAAGACCAACTCAAGGAACTGGAAATTGAAAAACAAAAAGCCCTGTTGTCTCAAAACTTGTTGGAAGTAGGGCGAAAAGAGCAGGCGATTACCCTGTTGACCCAAAATCAGGAACTCAATCAGTTGAGGATCCAACAACAAAATGAAGAATTGCTAAAGCAAGGTCTCTTAGCCACTACGAAAGAACAGGAGTTGGCACTTGCTGCAAAGGAAAGTGAGATCCAGGAAAGGCAGCTACAGGAATCCCGACTTTTCCGAAACCTCAGTTTTCTGGCCTTTGGCATCTTGGTTTTGATCGGGTATTTCCTCTTCAACCGGTACAAACTTCAACGAAAATTAAAGGAACAGGAGGCCTTACTTGCCATCCGGGGAGACATTGCCAAAGATCTTCATGATGAAATTGGCTCTATCCTGACGAGTATCAAGATTCTTTCAGAGGTGTCTGCCAAGAAAATGGCCGGAACGCAAGAGCCCATTCGGCCCTACCTTCATCAAATCACAGCACAATCCGTGGAAGCCCAACAAGGGATGAGCGATATAGTCTGGGCCGTCAACCCTGAAAATGACAAAATAGGAGATCTGGTGGTTAGGATGAGGGAATATTTGGTCAAAACGCTGGAACCTAAAGATATTCAGATCCAACTCCTAGTCGAGGAGCAGGTGGTTCAAAAAAAACTGACAATGAATCAGCGTCGAGACTTCCTAATGATGTTCAAGGAGGTAATCAACAATATCGCCAAGCATGCCGAAGCCAAAAAAGTGTCGATTCAGCTGCTTGCTAAAGGGCAGGACCTGCTTTTTTCGACCAAGGATGATGGGATAGGGTTTGACTTATCTGCAAGCCGATCTTCCAGCGGACTCAAAAATCTTTACAGTAGAGCCAAAGCAATGGGTGGCACTTGTACGATATCCAGTGTGATTGGATCTGGGACTGAGGTGCAGATTCTGCTGCCCCCCGCATGATTATGTAGTTCTATTTGCCTTAGCGGTTGCCTATTTTTAGTGTATGAAAGCAAAAGTGCTGGTATATGATGACAACGAAATGCTCCGGAGCAGCATTCGTTTTTTGGTGGAATCTGAACCTGAAATGGAGCTGGTTGCTTCCCTTCCCAATGCGCAATCCGTCGAAACCGATATCGTCCAATACCAACCGGATGTCATCCTGATGGATATTGACATGCCTTTGGTCAATGGGGTTCAGGCCGTAGCACGTATCCGAAAAATAGAGGAAGACTTGCCCGTGATCATGTTGACGGTATTTGAGGACAACGAAAACATCTTCAATGCCATCTATGCTGGTGCCTCCGGATACATCCTCAAAAGACATCTCAGTGAGGAGATTGCAGGTGCGATCCGCACAGTATTACAGGGAGGAGCGCCAATGACTGGCTCAGTGGCAAAAAAAGTACTCAAAATGCTACCTCAGGCCAAGAGCCAGGAGCAGGAAAAAAGTAACCTCACGGAAAAAGAAACGAAAATTCTGGAGCTTTTGGTCCATGGATTTAGCTACAAGATGATCGCTTCAGAGATTTTTATCAGCATCGATACCGTCCGGTTTCATATCAAAAAGATTTACGAAAAGCTGCACGTTCACTCCGCCACCGAAGCAGTATCCAAAGCCCTCAAAAATCGTCTCGTTGAATAATTGAGCGGATATTTTGGGATGTGGTGGTGATTTCCACATGATTATGTAGTTGAGAGGCATTGGCTTAGGTTCTATTTTTATCGAAAAATCAGAATCATGAGACAGCTGCTTTTACTTCCGTTTATTCTTCTGGGGGAATGGGCCCTATGCCAAAGTATACCAGAGAAAACCAAAGAGAAGACTGAACAAAAGGTCATTCAGCGGACGGATCAAAAAATTGATCAGGGCATAGACGAGGGCCTCAATAAAGTGGAAGAGGGAATCAACAGCCTTTTTAAAAAGAAGACAAAGAAGTCGAAAGAGGAACCGAATGAAGAAGAGGAAGTGAGCGATTCTGGCAGTGCCAAATCCACTTCATCCAAGTCACCCGCTCAGGCTTCTGATTTTGTGCCGGGAGTGGAAGTGTTGTTCAGTGATGATTTTAGCCAAGATGCCTTGGGGGATTTTCCTGCCAAATGGAATACCAATGGCAGTGGGCAGGTGGTAGCCATAGATGGTCAGCGCTGGCTGGAGGTAATCCACAACAGTATCGTCAACCCCGTGATGGATCAGGCTCTTCCGGAAAATGCCACTGTCCAGTTTGATTTGCTGTTATTGGAGGACGGATCCACGCCATTTGTGCAGTTTGGTCTGACCAACGTCCGGGATATTCTCAGGGAAGATGTCAACTACGGGAATAAATTTTTTGTGAATATTCATGGTTTTGCTGGAAATGATACAAAAACGCTGGAGTATGGACTCAAAGCAGATGTGTTGGGCAATAAGAGTGATTTTCCACTGACCCGCTATGTCAACGAGGTACTTCATGTGGACATTGCCATTAATAAAACGAGGGTCAGAATTTATTTTGACGGGCAAAAACTGATCGATCTACCCCGTGCCCTAAGTCCTGATCTACTCAACAATTTCTTTTTCAACAACAACTACGTCATTCCTGCCTCCGAGACACCCATGTATCTTGGAAATGTCCGCATAGCCTCCGCCGAAACTGATGCCAGAAGTCTGTTGATCAAGCAACTGATGGAAGAAGGAACTGCCTCTACCTCCGAAATCCTTTTTGCAGTAAATAGTGATATCATTGAGCCTTCCTCCTTTCCCATCCTGGATCAAGTTGGTCAGGCATTGCTGAGTAATCCGGGAATGAATCTTAAAATTACAGGCCACACTGATAGCGATGGAGACGATTCCAGTAACCTGGCCCTGTCGATCAACCGGGCTAATTCGGTCAAGACCTATTTGATCACCAAAAAAGGCATAGAGGCAGGAAGGTTGACTATTGATGGAAAAGGGGAGACGATGCCTGTGGCTCCGAATACCTCTGCCGAGGGCAAAGCCAAAAACAGAAGAGTGCAATTCACAAAAAACTGAGAGATGAAAAGTGCCCTGATTCTGTTTTTTATGGTGCTTTTGATCTGGGATGCGCAAGCGCAAAAGTCGGATAAAGAAAAAGCACTTGATGCCATGATTCAGTCGGGAATGATACGCCGGGAAGGGAATAACCTGATTGTGAAAGTGCCCAGCAATGCAGATACTGCGCAGTACAAACTGATGTACAGTGGCCTGATCACGGATCCAGAGATCCGGTTAAGATTCGAGACTTCGACTCCTGTGTCAGCGACTGCTCCACCAAGCGGTCCCCTTTTTTCCAATCAGGGACTCAATACCTCCGGTCAAGCACAGGTAATTCCACAGGATCTGGGTGCTATGAGCTCCCCATCTCAGGCTGCAGTTCAATCCCACATGGTTGTTTTTGGATATGCGGGAATGATTTCACCCACTGCCAGTCAGCAGTTTACAGAGCATTCCTGGACTGTGCCAGCAGGTGTGACGTCTGTTCGGATGGAGGGTTGGAGTGCTGGAGCAGACGGCTATGGCACGGGTACAGGGGGAGGAGCAGGAGGGTATTTCCTTTCGGTAATTCAGGTGGTCCCGGGTACCGTATTTCGGATTCGCATTCCCGCGAGTGGGAGAAATCTGTATCCCTTGGTCATCCAATCGGATTTGGGTTCCCTGACGATGACCAGTGGCAAGCATCCCGCCGTGGAGATGAGAGATTTGACCCCGGAGGCTTCTAAAGGTGGTTTTTTGGAACGGACCTCTGGAGTTTTTGAGAGAAATACTTTCAGCATTCGTGGAGAAGCGGGTCACCCGGTCAAGGCAACACCTTTGCGTGAAATTGCCTCCAATGTATATACCTATCAAATCATCGGAGGAAAAGGCGGGGATGCGCCAAGAGGAGGATCGGGTGGCAATGGGATTTTCAAGGTTACCGGCTTTCCGGAATTGTCTAAAGCTGCACAGCCCGGAAATTTTCCAGGAGGCGGTGGAGGTGCAGGCTATGAGCAATATGATCCCAACGCCACGGAAATCAATAGTAGTTCTGGAGCATCTGGGGTACTGATCATTTACTATTGAAAAGATGAAAAAACTGGTTTTAGCCTTTCTGTTAGTTGGTTTTGGTCTGGGAGAACTTACGGCCCAAGATCGGGAGCGAAGAGATAGTCTGGTATTTACAGACCATCCCCACAGACCCTTTTTGCTTTCTATTTTGGAAGCCCCGGTGCTGGAGGGAATGAGCGAACCAAGGATTATTTTGCCAAATGTCCAGCTGCTCTGCTATGACAAGACGATCACATTCAAAGTAACTACACCCTCTGGTGAATCTCAGGGCTGTCTTTTTATCGATACGGAAGGCGGATTTATGTCATTCATACCTCCCAAACCGGGTGAGTCGCCTGATTGTACGATTAAGCCGGAGGATGAAGATTTTGACCTTACCGTCATGGGCTTGGCGGGAAATTCCTATCATTATTTCAACTATCGAAACAACGGAACTCTATATCATGGTGTCACCAATTCAGGGATAGAGACCACGCAAATTTCCTATACACACAGTCCGGAACCCATAGAGCTTCGCAGGACCGAAATGACCAAAGAGTTTCTTGGGGGCAAAGTGAAAGCTTTCGCCTACAAAGTCACCGACCGCACCGAGCTTTGGTATCTGTTTGGAAAAGAGTTGCCGGACAAAGTCAACTTTGCTCCTAAAAAGTATCTGGGCAATTTTGGAATTGGTTATCAGCAAGCCGAGGGAGGCCTTTTTCTGATCTTGGAAGTGGAGGGCTCTCCCTACGATGCGCAAATCGTGGACATCCGGGACGTGCAAAACTGTTTCGATAGCCGTCCTTTCAAACCGATGGAAACGGAGATCTTCGAACGAGCGCTGGAAAGTAATGAGCGGGAAAAGCAAAAGATAGAGCGGCAAGCCCAGAAGATCAACTCCGAAGACTATTGCGCCGGGATCAAGGAACGGAATTTACAATTTAAGCGGGAAGTGGCGGAGCGTAAAGATGGCCAGTTGAGAGCAGGGCAGAGTTCCGCTCAGTCCCGGCTAGGTCAACCAAATCAGCAGTCTGCAGCCACCTACCAGGGTTTTTCCCAGACCATGTTCAACTTTGATGACATGATTCAAGAAAGCATCTACGATATAGAACTCCGAATATGTGAGCAGGAGCGCATGCTTACTTTTCAGGGAAATGCCAACAGTCCTTCGACGGTTCAGCGAATCCGAGCCAAAATCGAATGTCTCGAGCAGGAAAAGCAGGGACAGATAAACATGAAGGAGCAGTTTGCCCAAATGGACGCTGCCAATAGCAACGATCCCCAGCTTCCGTACAAGAAACTCCAGCAGCTGTCTTCCTTACAAAGATCCCGCTGCAACTAAACGAAATGAAGCAATGAACTGTAAAATCATGATTTTGTGGGCTTTTGCCCTTCTTGCCTGTGGACGACCCGAAGGAGTGTCGACCGCTGTCTCCTCCGAACAGGTTTTGGATACACCTGCACTTGAATCACCTACGTCCGGAGCGATACCCTGCGGAGATATCCCATTTTTCCAGCCCGGCACCGAGATAGTTTCCAAAGATTTCTCTAAAACTGGAAAGGAAACCTCGGCTCAGACCATACAGGTCCTGAATGTTCGCCAGGAAAATGGTTTTTCCATTGCGGAGGTGCAGGGGACCGTTCGATCACTTCCCAATGGACCGGAAACGCAGGTAAAGTTCAGCTACCGATGTGATGGCAGTAAGCTTTACTTTGACATCGCATCAATGTATCGAACTCAGGCAAAAGCTCAGGATTCGACCTTTCAGTCATCCGAATTTGTTCTTCCGCTTCAACTGAAAGTAGGGGAGAGTCTGCCGGATATCGTCTCTACTGTTCGTTCAGAACAGGGAGGCCGGCCCAGTTCGATGACGATTACCCTTTCCAATCGGAAAGTCACCGCGCAGGAGTCTGTCACCACGGAGGCGGGCACTTGGGATTCATTTAAAATCACCAACGATCTCCAGATCGATATGGAACTTCCCGGCATGGATGCGAAGATGAAAGAGATGATTGCAAAAATGCAGGCAGAGAACAAATTGACTTCCATTACCTGGTTTGCACCGGAAATCGGGATAGTCAAATCAGAAACCTACAAAAACGGTGAATTGGAGTCAGGCAACCGGATTGTGAGTATTCGTAGCATTAAGCCTTAAGGTATCCGGTCTCAATGAAAATGTTGATTTGACTTCATTTTTCATTCCCCGGTTTCATCGCGCCTCCTTAGCCGGGTTTATTGAAATTTCGAGTACAACCTGTCCAGGAACCTATTTGCGACGTATAGGCTTACTGATCTTTTTGGCCATCTGCAGCTTGTAATCGCTTTGCGATCATTTCCTCTTGCTTTCAAAAAAAATTATCTCCTTCTGAGATCGATTAATTTTGGTCTTTGGCATCCTTGTGGAGCAACATTTTCATCATTCTCCCAAGGTCAATTTCTATTTCTATATTTCTCTTTTTCCCTGAGCTTCAGGTCTACTCAAAATACCAAACGGGAAAAAATTCTCCCTTAATTGACTTGAAACTCTACCTTAAAGTCACTTCCCTTTCCGGGAACAGATTGAATGTGAAATTGTCCGTCTAGTTGATGGACAAGATTTTGAACCAACCTCAGCCCCAAGCCAAAGCCTTCTTCTCCTTCCGAGCCTTCCTCACTAGAATTATTGAAACTTAAAATCTCAGCAATTTTTTCCTGAGTCATGCCAACACCATTGTCTTTTACTTTTCCAATAAAAATCCATTTCTCCTCACGCTCCTCGACAGAGATTTCCACCTGAATCAAGCCTTTTCTTGGGGTAAATTTGATCGCATTGGAAATCAGATTTCCCAGAATCTGTAAAACGAGATTTTTGGAAACTGAAAAATCCGGGGAGGAGTTCAACTTGATCTGAAGACTGATTTCTTTGATGACAGCTTGAGGAATATACAGCTGGATAAGTCTTTCCTGGAGTTGTCCCAGGGTAAATTCCACCATCGACTTTTCCAGTTCCCCTTTTTGATTAAACTCCTCTCTCAGTAGACTGCTGACCATATCCATCACTCCATTACCGCCATTGATCATCAGCCCCATTATTTCCCTGGTTTCTGCAGGGTTCTGCTCATCTTCTGCAATTATTTCCGCCAATCCTACGATACCACTGATCGGTCCTCGGACATCATGCGCAATTTTATTGGTGGTTTTTTGTTTGTGAATCAGCTTTTCGTTGAGTTCAATAATAAACTGATTGATTTTCAAACGATCCACAATTTGCTTTGCTACGTGGCTCAATAGGTCCTTTTGGGATTCGGTAAGTTTGATGGTTTTTGGATCAAGGACACAGAGGGAGCCGATGGCATATCCTTCCCGAGTGGTCAGGGGTACTCCCAGATAATAGCGTAGCTTCAAATTTTCGGTGACATAGTTTCGATCCTTAAACCGATCATCCTGGCTAAGGTCCTCTACTTCAAAATATTGGTCTACTTCCTGTTGAATGGTAAATTGGCAGACCGATTCTTCCAATGGCATCTGACCTCCCTCTATTCCTTGGGAAGCGATAGTCCATTGGGTGTGGGCATCCAGAAGATTAATCATGGAGACTTCGGAACCGGAGATTTTGGCAGCCAGAATGACTAAATTGTCCAAACCTCTGTTGGGTTCAAAATAGTCTACGCCCAAACTGCTCAATGCCAACAGGCGTTGGAGTTCAGTGATAGTTGGTTTACTCATAGTACTCGAAAAGATCTGATTCTAATCGCTAGAAAAAGGGGAAGAATATAGGGTAGTAAGCATTACAAAAGTAATCGCTTAACCTTGCCATCCAAGTGAAACTTGACCAATATCAAAAACTAAAAGTATATCCAATTCCAGCGTTTTAACCTAATCGAGGAGGAATCTTCAAACTAGGAACTTTGATCTTGAACAGTTCAGCGTGGTATTCAAGTAGAAGCCCTGATTTTTGGTTTGTTTTTTGCCCCATGTTCAAAACAAGGATTTCAATAATTTACCACTTCCTGAATTGCTTCGCTCATCGGGACTGTCGATCCAGAGGCTTGAATTCCAATTAGAATTTCAGGATTCTCACCTAGGGTTGATTTTCATGAAACGCTTTTCCATGGACTTTGAGACTTCGGCTTCAGTGTCCTGTAAACCACTTATTTGATTGTCGGAATTCAGCATTACCTATTCTTTAATCTTCAAACCTTCATTAGTCAATTTCCTGCATCCTTCGATTCAGCAAGTGTGCTCCAAAGTAATTCTTCAGATGGGTCGGCGGGGTTACTTTTCCAGATATTTTGAATTTTTTCCTCGTCAGGAGCTTTCTGATTTCAACATACTTGTGAAAAAAGCCAAATGCCTTTCTATAACTACCGAGGTTTTATTTTTACTGATCTGCCAAAACCTAGACAAAGGGTAATTGTATCAAAAATTAGGATCAAAATTGAAGTAAATGGGGTTGGATAAGCCAAGCATATTTTTGCTAATGCCCATCGAATTCGGTACCTCTGGAAAAGGAGTCGCCGTTCCTTCTATAACAACCCGATAATAGGTGCGTCCGTTTTCTTCTGGAGTATCCACAAACTCGAGCAGGATTTGATCTCCTGATGCCGCTAGGGTCTCGACATTCCTGCCATTCTTAATGATTTTAATGGTGTAAGTCGAATCAGGCAAGGTAGTTCCAGCAAGTTTGATGGTAAACTTCACCGGACGGGTAGGGGCTTTGGCATTATCGCCCATCATCATATCCATTTCTCCGTCTCCATCGGTATCTGCATAAAACTCCACTCTTGGAGATTTTGGATTCACGCTTATAGAAACTCGCCCTTTGTCCAGGGCCTCTATTACAGCTTCTCCTGTTTTTTCCTTTGCAAAAACCCAGGTCGTTGGTGTCCCGATATAGTTAAAATTGCGCTCAGGAGTGTTTTTGGTAGCTTGTTCGGTGCTGTCAGGATAGCCATGATGGGCATCGCTGCCGCCCCGTCCTGTGATCATTCGTCCAGAAGAAAGCATGTCGTCCCATATCATGATGGCATTCAGGTTTTTCTCCCAAAGAGCCGAATTCCATACTTCTATGGAACTGACCAGATCATAGGAAAAACCAAAATTATCCTTTCCACTCGGGTGATTGGCCGAAAGATGAATTCCCAAATCATTCTTCACTCTTCCGATTAGCGTGTCACGCTGGTCACGCACATCATAAAAGAGCTGATGGTCGTACGGTTGAGCAGAAAAGGTATTTCCATGGCCTCGGGTGGTCGTCCATTCTGCACCATATAATAGCACCAGTGAATCTGAATGATAGGCATAATCCGCCCAGGTGTGATTGGCTACATCGCCCTTTACATGGTTATCATGATCGGTTACACAGATAAAACCCATTCCCATCGATTCCGCAAATGCTAGAATCTTTGGAATGGAATTGTTAGTAGATTCTGTGCTGTGCCGGGAATGCACATGCAAATCACCCGACAACCATACTCCTTTGGAAATTTCAGGAGCTAAAGTCAAACTTTCAGATTTTAAAGAGCCTGAAGCATTCTCTGAATGTGATTGCCCCTTGGCTATACCGAACAGGCCAAAAAACAAGAAGCTACAAGTTAGGACCCGGATAAAGCGGGGTATTCTTATCTGGGGAAGGCTTGTAACTTGGGTTGTCTTGCTGATACAGGTAAATTTTGATGGGGAATGCATGGCTTTTTGATTTGACTTGATAAGAGTAAATGGACTTGGTTGAATGGGATTGGAAAAATCTGGGATAGTAGATGCCTAATCCATTTTAAAACCGAAAAACTTGCGGGGAACTATCCTGCCCTTGGTGTTTTGGATTCCACATTGATTTTTCGGTGGTCAAAGAAAAGGAAATTCAACCAGCGGAATTTTACAGAGACATTAAGTTTATCTTATCAAAAAGCTGTTGCCTGTGTTGATTAGGATTGGGAAATAACTTAAGGATAGACCTCTTGTAAACCAACCATAATCTTTCTCATTCTTCAATCTGTATTTGCAACAAAAAACACGGAGAAAAGTCGCAGGTCATGACTGGTACAGTTTCAAATAGAAAGATTTAGGGAAAGGAAACGATGAAAACGCCGGTACTTGACAATTTGGACATCCTTGTGCTTAACTCCGGGACCTTCTAATTCGGAAATAGATGATTGCACCTGCGATTAGCAGTAGTAGCAGATATATCCAAACAGGACGCTGGGAATCAATGGGTCTAGGATCTCCGATTAATCCTAGTCCAGCCCAGTAGTAGGGATTGGCTAATTCCTCCGGCACTTCGTTTATAAATTCCAGTTTGGCCTCCCGAAGTGCCTGACTTTTTGATTTTCCATCCTTGAGTTTTTCAAAAAAAGCAGAAAGAATTTGGGCGTTTGTTTTCTCATCGATAGACCACATGCTCATGACTACAGATGTGGCACCCGCAAAAAGGAAGCTATGGGCCAGAGAAATTACGCCCTCGCCTCCGCTATATACACCTGTGCCGGTATTGCATGCAGATAAAATGGCCAGTTCGGCTTGGATGTCCATTCCATAGATCTCGTAGGCATGAAGGATCCCATCTGTGGCAGATTCGTCTTGGGTGGTATCGGGATAAGCCAGATAAAGTCTCGAATGGATGGGGGATTGGTGATCGGCCTGACCGTGGGTCGATAAATGGAGAATGCTAGCTGAGCTAGCTTTTTTGTAAAACTCCGACTCCTGAGCGGAATGCTCTGCAAAGAGTAGCCCGCCAAAAAGCTGGGAGGCTTTCGATGCTGTTTGGAGGGAAAAAGGCTGCCGTACCAGTCTTGCCTGGATGGGAGTGGGGTCGGATCTGGAATTCGCCGTCGCTTGATAGGATGCTTTCATTTCTTCCGTAAATCCGGGAGCAAAAAACAGAGGTTTACCCGACTTGGACTTTAAGGTAGCACCAATGCCTGCTGAGGATGCGGAGAGCAGGTAACTTATTTCTATTTCCCGGATCAGGTAGTCAAACTCACTGAATTTGTTCCCTTTCTGGCTAGTAACCAGAATCTCAAAGTTGATCCCAAAGAGTTCTCCATCCGGTACAATCAAGAGCTTCTCTGCTTTTAATTTAGTACGGATAGGAGCCAGTAGACTCATGTAAAGTGTGTGGGCTGCGTCTCGGAATACCATGGGATTTATGCGATCCAGCTGACTTAGGGCCTTTATTTCCGTATCAATTGATTCGCGGGGTACTTGGTAAACCTGGTAGTTGTCCGGAGTAACTAAGAATCCATATACTTGCTCCTCCGTGACCACAAATTCCAGCAGATCATGCCCAAGGTTTCGGAGTTGATTTTGGATTTCTGCCAGTGATTTTGGATCCATGGCTGTCTTCCGACTCCATTCTGGCAGGCCCAGTTTCTTTGCACTATCCTGGAAAAGTTGGTATTCTTCAAGTTTTTGGGTGAGATTCACGAGCTGTTCCTGCTTGGTAGTATCTGCGTTGAGATAGACCGTGGTGAGGGCGTTGAGTTCTACTCGATGGCGATGATCCTCTTTCATCAGGGGAGACCAGTTTTCTTGTTCGGCATCTAGGCTGGCATTATTGGCAGCAAGTCGGAGAAGGACAGCCTTGCCTCGCTCTGCAAATGAAAATGCAGTTTCTAATTCCTCTTTTTGGTCAAAATGATTGGCCAGTATCCATGCGGCATGGGTTCCCTCTTCCAAAATGTCTTTTTGCTTTTTTGCCAGCTCGATAAGGGAAGCTTGGGTGCGCATCCCCAAGACGCTTTTTTCAAAATTGTCCAAGTATCCTTTCACCAATTGAAGGATCTGCTGATAATTGGCCAAATTTTTAGATTCAGCCTGAGAAATCAACCGGATCCGCGTCAGAATATAATCAGCAATCCACGCATGTGGGGGCAATTGGGCTGTCCAAGTAGCTATGTGGTGCAGTGGTGCCTTTGGGACAATTTCCAGAAAAACACTGTCGGAGTACATCAAGCCCTGATCGATCTTTCCGGCTAGCAGATACGCCTCAGCTACTCTGTTGAGTTTGCCTGCTATGGCTATTTTCTCTTCAGGATACCGCCATCTGAACAGTTCAAGTGCTTCTTGATGAAGGGCAATCCCTTGGGAATAATCGCCGGTAGCTATCAGGGAATTGCCAAGAGAATTGAGCGTCTCAATGTAAAGGTAACTGTCCTTGATTCCTGCCTCCTTGTAATGTCCCAAGGCTAAGCGATACCAGGTTTTTGATTCCTCCTGCCTATCCTGAAAGGCATAGAGATCGCCTAGTTGCGACTCCAAATCTGCCAAACCCCTGATATTTTCTTTTTCCAGAGACTTTTGAATAGCATAAGCCCTCTGGAAAAGGGAGTCCGCTTCGGCGAATTTTTTCAGAAACAGTTTGTTGCTGGCTACATGGGTCAATGCTTGCACAATCCCCAGATCATCCTCCCCAAAATTGTGTGTATGAAGTTCCAGTGCTTTTTCAAAGTATGGCTCTGCTAGGGTGAATTCATGGATTTTATTGTAGAGGTTACCGATATTATTGTAGGCAATGGCCAGATACTGGGGGTTCCCGGTTTTCTTATAGGCTTTGTGGCTAATGGCTTCCATCACGAGCATTTCCTGAAGCGCCTGTTGGAATTTGAATTGGGTCTCATAGACGATGCTGAGTTGATTATGCACCAAGGCCATGGTCGGATGGTCAGGATCCAAGTGCTTCTGGGCAAGTGTAAGCAAAGATTGGCTGTAGGACTCTGCTTCAGCATATCGTGCCAAATCATTGGCAATAAGTCCCAAGGACTGGTATACTCCCATGAGCCTCCTGTCGTCTTCCCCATAATTTTTCTTTTGAATACTCAAGGATTTTTGGGCATATCCATAGGCATTTTCGAGGTCTTGCCGATTGAGATGAAGCCAGGAAATATTGTTGTAAAGTGCCGCCACAGTAGGTGACTCCATGAGGGCAGTGGTAATCAAATTTTCGGCTTGTTGGAAAAAACCCCTTGCCTGGTCATAGCGGGTTGAATGTACTAGAAGTTGGCCTTTGAGGTTTAGGGCTTTGATCTTGTTTTCGATATCCACCTGATCAGATCTGGATAAATAGATCGCACTGTCACTCAAGAGTAAGGCCTGTTTGATCCCGATTGCATCCCAGCTAATCTGTGCCCGCTGCACATAGCCTACGACCAGGCTGTCTTCCTCTGCTGAGGCGCGAAATTTTCGAAGCGCATTGGCATTTTGAACCAGTGCATCGGCATACTCTCCGCTTTTAAACGATTTTTCCGCTTCTTGGAAAAAATACACCTGTGCATTGAGTGGCGCTGCGAGCAAGAAAACATAACAGAACCAACTTATTGACACTAAAAATTTGTTCACGGCTGCCCGGTTTTGATCAGGGAATCCAATTTCTGGCATAACTCATCGATTCGGCTATCCTCTCTGTAATCTTGCAAAAGCTTTCTGGCCTGCTCCAATTCCTTGTTTTTGATCCAGATTAGGGCCAGATACCAAGCGGCTTTTTGGTGAAATTCCGACTCAGGATCAGAAAGGATTTGTTCCAAGAGGGTAGCAGCCCCTTCCAAATTTCCTTGGTTGAGCTGGGCCATTGCCAAGTAATAAGTGATAGTATCGCTGCTTACCTGCCCGACTTCCAAACTTTGCCAAAGTTGAATTGCTCGGGCATAGTTTTCCTCTTTGTAGCTCACCATACCTTCCTCGAATTCTGGGGTGTCTCCTGCATCCATGGTCACAGGCAGACCTGGATCTGGATAAAAATAGGCCTCGAACAAACTGTCAGCGGAGTTGGTCTGTCTGGAAAATATCCAGATAACTACGGCAATCCCAAGAACTCCCACCGCGGCAATCCCAATAATTCTAGAAAAGTCTATCCCAATCCGGTGTTTCTGCCCCTTCTTTTCCTCTGAAAAAGCCTGTAACTCCAACATGGCGATGAGCTGTGATTGTAGCTTTACTTCCTCTTGAAGAGGCTTGCTTTGCTCCATTTCTTTCTCAAAGCTCTTCAATTCCTCTCCATGCATCGATTGGAACAAGTACCTTTCGATCTTTTCAAATGTTTCTTGGCTTAAGTCAGGGTTATACTTCTTCATCAGATTCGAGGAGGTCAAGGTAGGCTTGGCGGAGCCGAAGCATGCATCTGTATTTTATGGTTTTGATACTTTGAGGAGTCACTCCCAGGAGGGAGGCGATTCCTTCAAGAGATTTTTTTTCATAATAAAAACCAAAGAGTACCTGTTTACATCTTCCTTGGAGAGTATCCAGAGATTTTTTGATTTTGATGGCAGCGGCCTCGGTTTCTTTCCATTCTTCATGAGAAGATTGGCTGATGTCAGCTAGCTCACTAGTGATGTCCTGCAGATGAACTTTCTTTTTTAATTTGATCTGATCCATCCATTTGAACCTGCAAATCTGCTTGAGGTAGGCATGAAATTCATTCTCTCCTCCCTCAAATGTCCCACTGTGTAGCTTCATCCAAGCAATACTTAGACTGTCCTGAAATAGATCTTTAGCCTCCTGCTCCGTGCCATTGTTTTGAAGAATGAATGAAATACACCAAGGGAGATTTCGTTCATAGGCATTTTCCAGCCATGACTTGATAGATGAAAGTGAGGAGCTTGCTTTCGGATTCACATAAAATGTTTCAGAACTTCAAGATACAGGTCTGAAAGATATACTGATTAACAATTGGTCATTTTTAGTTTTTTAACCTGATGACCACCACAGCCGTACCCCACCGGGCATTGGCCTGTGCGGTATGAGCCGGGCAGTCGATCGGAATGTAATAGGGGTAACTGCTCGAGCTGCTGAACCATCGGGCAAATTCATAGGAATTACCCACTGTCGGAGCCACTTCAGCTGACCAAGTGCGTGTATGTCCTGTCAGGGCTGGGATGGTCTCAGGTCCAAAATCCACCACCGTAGCGGTATAGGAGATTGCATCTGGATCTGCCTCAATCAAGAATCTGGTGTCTGCTCCGCAACTTACCCAAATATCCTCCCGATTGGGGCCCCATGAATCAGTTTGGATCTTGGCTTCTACGATTTTTATCCGCTCTTCATTGTTGATTTGTATATCCACATTCAACTCTTCAAAGAGAAAATATTCTCCATCCACGGCTGAGCGTTGGTATATGCGGGCGGTTACCTTTTCTACTCCTTTGGCAGTCTCTGCATCGAGGCATTCGTACCAGACCCTGTTGGTGTCATATGTAGTGATGACTGTGGAGAAGCTCTGATCTTTGAGTTTGCCGTGCTTTCCTTCCACTGACCAGACGATTTTTTTTCCGGTGAAATCTGAATCTCGTTCACGGACCGGTTCGATATACAGACTGACCCGGTTGACATTCCCCTCTTTCCCAGACAGAATCATCCCCTTGGGCTTCAATACATAGGTGCTCTTTTTGTTGTTGATGACTACGGTGTCTTTACCTATGGATTGGTTTTTGTAAAAAGCCTCCACATAGATGTAGTCCAAGTTATTTTCCTCCGGAAGCTGTCCAGCGCCAGTCTGAGAGTAGTAGGTGACTTTGTTGTCCGAACTCTCAAAGGTAGTTCCTCGATTGCCTCGTCTGTCCTGAATGATTCCGTATTTGCCAGTAGTGGTCCATTTGAAATAGGGAAAATTATCTCCGCCTTCTTCCTGCAGATTTTTAATCTCTGCGGTGATTTCCTTACTTCCATAGCTGGACACAGAGGACTCGCCAGGACTCAAACTGACCTTGGAAGCTCTCGCAGTCAGATTCCATTCATTGATACCTTGGGAAAGATTGATTTGTGTGCTGACCAATATCAGGTCTGTGCTGCCTATCACAGCGTCTATTACTTTGAGAATCTTCGCAAACCGCTGTAATTGAGAAGCATCAATCTCACTAATACTGGATGGAATCTTCCCTTTGTCCACATATCTTTTGGCCAAAAACTCATAAGGCGATTTGAGTAGGTCCTCCATAGCCCCTGTAAGTGAGGCTTCATAAATGTAAAATAATACCGACTCTAAAGCCCCAGGCATATCTCCTTCCATCATCTTGTCATAGGCTCCGGGAATGGCGTTTATCACAGGGGTGTATTTTTCCAGAAAATCCGCAGCTTCCTGACTCACGATGCCACCGACCGGAATATCGTCTTTCCATCCCACTAAAAGCTGTACAGCTGGATAGATAAAATCCAGAACCAAGGTTTCTGTTCCCAGTCTGATCCGAGTTAGGCGCTCCGCATCGGTCATCTGAATGGCCGGGTTTGCTGAGCCAGCTCCAACCACTCTGATTTTGTAGGTGGACTCCACCTCATTTTCTGCCAAGTTCATGTCCAGCGGATTGTCCACTGTGCTTTTGCCAAGAGCTTCACCACCACTTTCTATGATTTGTCCGAGGGCTCCTGTGAGATTCGTGACAGCCGGTGTGGCCGGAACAGCAAAATCCTTGGTGGCAACCAGTCCCGGTCCGAAGTTGGAGATCAAGGTATTGACCGTTCCGTTTTCAAGCTTGGTGGACATCTTATAGGCAAAAGCATGGGCCCGTCGGCGATAGTAATTGTTGACGGAGATTCTGCCCAGATCGCTTTCAAATACCTGGATTCCACTTTGTACATTTCCTTCATCTACATTGATATCCGACAGGCGGGAACGAATATCTACTTCCTTGCCTGGAGGGAATAAGGTTTTCAAGGATTCCTCCAAACTGTTGATGAAATTGCCATTGTCCAAAAGGTAAGGATCGGCCTTCCAGGCTTCCTCAAAAGACTCGATGTAGCTGGCCGCAGCCTCCACTTGGGTGATTTGCTCAAAAAACTCTTGGGTATTATCCTGGGGATTAAGCCAAAGGGTCGATCCCATATAAAGCAAAACCTCCGCTGTAGTTTTTGGAGTTAGCTCATTCTGGGTTTGGGATAGGAATCCCATCAAAAGCAGTTGGTCATCCTTGCTAAACAGGTATGCCAGATTTCCTCCATCTGGTGTATTCACCGCTTGGGTTTTTCCGTCAGCTGCTACGGGAAAGGGGATCCCAAAGGAAAGTAGTTTGGCGCCGCTGAGGTCTAAATTGGCTCCGGTTGGCAAATTAACCTGAACACTTCGTGTTTCCACATCTGAGAGGGATGGATCAGTGCCGGGGTCAATGGGCTCCGGGTCTTCTTGGCAGGAAGAAATGAGTGTAAAAAACAGGATAATTAAGAGAGGTAAAATTTTCTTGCTCATGGCGGTTGAGTTTGGAAGGTGGGAAAAAGGTATTCAGCATTCATCCAAAGAAGGCCGATCCATCTTCATATCTGAAAAAATCAAAAAGGTGAACAGGGAAAACAGAAAAAAATGATTTTTTTGGATTTCCGAACAAGGAGGTGATCAAGATTCAAGTCAATCCAGTTTGCCTTTCATTTGCGAGGATTAGGCGCTTTAGGTGGCTGGATTCATCTTTGGAGAAAGATTGTCGGTACTAGAAATTGATCCAGTGTAACTCCTATTTTATTGGCAGTTTATTTTTGGCATGATGGTTTGAATCCATCGCTTTTTCTATTTTCGAAGTGTCTGAATCTTTTCAATTAAACCCTTTGATTCACTCAATGAAACCAATTTTAGCCTTCCTTTTCTTCTGGATTACACTTACTGCGTTTTCCCAAGAAAACTCCTGCAATTGTCTTGAAAATTTGGAGATAACGATTGAAAAAACTGAGGTAAACTATGCCGGATACCCCGCCAAGGTAACTGATGCAAGCAAACCTACTTACCAACTCCTTAAAGATCAACTACAGAATAAAGCTCGGACTGAATTCGATCCCAAAAAATGCTTTTATCTCCTGAAGGAATATGTCGATTTCTTCCGGGACAAACACTTTATCCTGTCCTACTATGAAGAGCAAGACTACGATAGTACCGTGGTTGAGTTTACTCCTGAAAGGTTTGAAATCAAATCCAACTCTGCCTTGGAGGGCTTTTGGGTAAGCCCGGACGGATTATCTAAGATTGCAATCATTCAAGGCAATGAGGGTAATTTTCAGGGGATCAAAATTGAGTCTTCCGATCCTTTTCCGGTAGGGTTTGTCTATTTCACGCTGACTCCTGATGGAGAAAAGTACCTGCTCAAATCCTATGATTCTTTCATGACTACCACGCTGCCTGCTAAGCAAATCGGAAACTTACTCCGATTGGGAAATCAGGCACTTTGGGGCAAAGTATACCCTCAGGAAATGAATCTGGCTGAAAAATCTGAGCTTGCTACCTGGCTTGAAAATAATAATGGGTTGACTTTTCGAAAATTGGCCCCGGATGTTAGTTATCTTAAAATTCCCACTTTCAAAAATAACGACAGCGCCATCCAACAGTTGGTGGCATTGCATGATTCAACGATCCGTGCGACGGAATACCTGGTGGTAGATCTTACTGGCAATCTTGGAGGAAATACCGGTTGGGTGTTTTTCTTGCCCTACCTGATGACCCAGCCTGTGGTGCAGCATCCGTCCTTCCTCCGAGTGACACCTGAAAATGTGCAGCTGAAACTCCAAGATTTGGAGCCTTTCGTCACCAATCCCATTCCGGAGGATTACCAAAAATATTTCCCTGAGGAAGTCCTGTCGCAATACAGGAAAGCCTATCAAGAACTTCCTATTACCCAAGAGGAGTTTTATCCCGTGCCAGGTGTCACTTTCCCTTTGGATTCGGTGATGAAGTATCCGAGAAAGGTGGCACTGGTCGTGGATGACTTTTCTGGAAGTTCGGCCGAATACTTCTTTCAGTTGGCCAAGCAAAGCCAAAAGACGACCAGCTATGGAATGCGCACTTTTGGAATGATGGATTACGAAGGCATGTCAAATCCCACGCCACTTCCCTACGAAGCCTATTACCTGACCATTCCGATCGCAAAATCGAGCTGGACGGATCGAGAACCCATAGATGAGACAGGCTTCACCCCGGATGTCCTCATCGATCTACCTCAGGGAGAGTGGATGGAGTTTATTTTAAAAGACCTGCGAAGAAGATAAAAAACAATGCGCTAGAAAAGAAAACGAACGTACTCGTGACGGAATGACGTAAAATTTTCATGGAAATAATAAAACCCGGTAACCATTCGAAACTTTTCAGGAACACTTAATAAATCAACTGGAATTAGGATGAAAAAAGTTGGCAAGAAAAAATTCAAGATTGACGTCAATGTCCTTTTGGGGCTTTCAGCGGTATTTCTAAGTGCTTCGGCCTTGATCGTGTCGATCATTCAGACGACTATTTTCAAGGAGCAGCAAAGGGCAACGGTTTGGCCATACATGCAATTGACCACTTTTTTTTCTGGCGATAGCTATAGTTATGGACTTGAAAATAAAGGGGTAGGACCTGCCATCATCAAGGACTTTTCCTACACCTATCAAGGGAAAAGCTTCAAAAGTACTCGGGAAGCTTTCACGGCTATTTTTGGAGCTGGGACCAAAGGGGTAGGGTACAGTGCGATAGCCAAAGATTACGTCTTTAAATCCGGAGAAAGCATAGCCACCTTGACGATCGACCTGCCGGATTCGTTGATTCAGGAATATATTTCAAAGTGAGAAAGTGCAGAGCTCAAGCTTAAAGTCATCTATTCGGATGTTTATGGAAATTGTTGGGAACTTGAAAATGGAGTCACGATCTGATTGTCTACTTGTCTGTAGGCTCCCTTAAAAGTCGGTCATTTAACAGTTGAATTGTCATTTACATATTTTCGGATTTGCAGCTTTTTGAATTTCCTCATTTCAAATTGACTCTTGGTATCAACTATTTCTGCACTTTGTAAATACCTAATTTCAAGTTAATTCTTGCTTGGTAGGGTTCCATGGGTAAAGTTCTCGTATCGGTGATTTTCTTCCACAACCTTCGTTTTAACCGGGGTGTTTATGCAGTATAAACAGTTAAATCAAAGTGGAGAGGAGCCTGTCGCAAAGAATTTCGGTGGATTTTACTACAAGGTTAAAAGGATTTTCTTCGACTATTTTTAAATCACTACTCGGCGTGGACCATTATGTCCTCACCTTGTTTCTGGGCCGAGGTTGGAAACTTCTGGTCATTTTTTACCTTCCCGATCTGGCGCACTTACGCTACGCTTTCACCTGTCCTGCTTCTCCAGAAGCTGGACTTAGCATGGTTATTAATTACTTTTTCCCCAATCTGCTTACTTCCCTGTAAATCCCCTCCAACTCACGGACCATCCTGACCATAGAAAACTTCTCAATCACACGCTCCCGTGCTGCCAATGCCATCTCTTGATGAAGTTCTTGATTTGTAAGTAGTCGGAGGCAATACTCCTCCAGTTTTTCCCAATCTTCAATCTCTGTAAGATATCCCTGTACTCCATGCTGCACCACTTCTCCGATACCTCCTGCACGGGTGGAAACCACCGGCACCTCGCAGGACATTGCCTCCAGCATCGCGATGGGTAATCCTTCAAATTCGGAACTGCTCAAGTAAATGTCCATCAGGCTCAGGTAAGGAATGACATGCTTTTGTACTCCCACCAAATGAAAATGCTCCCCTTTGCCGGATTCCTGAATTTGTTTTTCGATTCGGGCTTTCCATTCTCCATCTCCTACAAGCAAAAAGTGGACATGAGGATGTTTTTCCAAAATTCGCAAGGCAACATCTATCCAAAGCCAAAGCCGTTTTTGGGTTCGGAAAACAGCAACTTTGCCTATCACAGGTGCGGAATCTGGAATACCCAGCTTTCGACGGAGATCTTCATGCTGAATTTTGTGGACTGAAGATGATCGGGAGAAGGCACCATTTCGGTTCTCGGATTTTTGGACTTCCCTGGTTCCAGTTGTATCGGCTCGATTCTCGGATCTCAGTGTCGGGTCTTGGATCTCCTCTACCTCTGAATTCCAATCTCGTCCCTCGCCCTTCGTCTCTCGCCCTTCGTCCCTCGCATCTCCACCTTCGTACCTCGTACCTCGTACTTCTCGTCTAAACTCCTCTGTGTTTACCCCGTTCTGAACCACTTTGACATGGAGCCTTCCTCCCCGCTTGTAGGGGTCAAAAATAGAGTTGAGTTGCATGGAGAGCGCTACCTCATTGGATACGGCGATGGCTACATCCTGGTGCTTGAAGGTGAGTCGATTTCCCCAGTAGGAAAGTCTATTGTATCGCTCCCAGGTGTTGTGTTCGGTGTAAACAATAGGGATAGCCAGCCTTTGGCCAACAAACCTTGCCAATATTCCTGCCCAAGGTAAATGTGCATGCAGGATGTCAAATTGTTGAGATTCGACAAATTCCTTCACCTTTTTTACCTGAAAAAACAAGCCTAAGTTGCCGGAAGGAATCAAATGAACCTGAATCCCCGCAGCCTCGAGCTCGTCGACGATGTTTTGCTTCTGTTGATAAAAATAGAGGCAGTGAAATTCAAACTTTTCCCTGTCATGAATCAAGGCTGTTTCAGGAATGAGTTTCTCTGCACCTCCACGGCCAAGGCTTTTAATCAGGTGGAGGACTTTAATTCGTTTATCGGACAAGTTGACTGAAGTATGGTGGGGCGAAATTGGGGATTTTTCATTAAAGTATCCTTGCGCAGGCTTCATAAACTACTCAGGATCGGAATGCTTTCAGCTGGATCTAGGAAAGTCTTTTGACTGTATGGGAATTAAACTGTCTGGGGAACCATGATTTGCTTCACCTGCTCGCCCAATCGTTCCATGTGCATACTGATCATGCCATACTTTGATTTCAATTCTCCAAAGTGATCCAAAATCTGGATTAATTCCTGAAAGGAAGCCTCCGGGGAGTGTCCAAAATTATGCGGATGCCACCAGAGATGGTAAACTTCTCTTTTTTTGGCCGCATATTCCATTTCACTTAAGATTCTTCGGAGTCGCACTTGGTTGAAAAGTGGGTTGCCTACGGCATGTGGCCGCAGGATACGCGAAGCAGGCAGGATAATGGGTTCATGGTCAAAAATGCGGACCTCATCAATGGAATAACTTGTCTTTCCACCCATTTCAAAGAAGCAATCCGCTGAGCGAAACCACTTTTTGCTCCAGCTTTCGTGCTGAGTTTCCTGCCAATACCAGTTTTTAGGATTTCCTCTGACGTACTCATATCCCTCTTCCAAGCAGATGCCGAGATAGAGTTCATTTACATGATTTCTTGGGAATACCAGGGACTGGAGCTGTACTCCGAATTTTTCTTGAGCGATCCGTTGAGTGGATTGAAGATCCTGTCGGAATTGTTCCGGACTCTGACCCCGCATGAGGGTATAATAATGTGCAAAACTATGTGAGCCAAGTTCCTGAAAAGGTGTGTTGATGATCTCCCGGATCAGTTCCGGTGCAAAATGAACCTCTGGACGGATCCCGTGAACTTTAGCCCATTCGTAGGCTGACAGTTTCTTGTCCCGATAGGAGGGTAGAAACTCAGGGGAATAGGATTTCCACTCCTCTTCATTTTCTGCGAAAAGCATTCCTACAGTTGCCCAGGTGACCGAGATTTTGTTTTGGCCAAAAAGCTCCAGCATTCTTGGGATAATGGCCCGGGTATTTGAGAAATAGGCAGGCTTATAGGCTGTGCCGACCTTGTCAAAAATTCCCCAGAGGAGTTCGAAGTCGAGGCTGATAGTAAAGATTCCGGATTGCATTTTGGCTGAAAGGAATTTAAGCGGGGATAGAAAAGGGTGCTGAAAACATGCAGTGCGAAGTTTAGCAATTCCCCTGCCGATCCGCAAGTTTTCAAAAAAGGAATAAGGAATTGGGAGTGTTGAATTGAGAATGATGAATTAAGAATTAAGAATTGGGGTTTTTATTGAATTTCCCCTTTTTCCTCCTCGGGAGTGTTCATTAAACTGTGTCAGTTTGGTTAAAACGATCTTCAAAGTAGGCGATCAGATCCTTTCGGATCGAAGGCCAGGCGAAAATAACCACCTCCACAACCCTTAACCTTTAACCCTGAACCTTTAACGCTTAACCCTCAACCCTTAACCCCATTCCAGGCTTAAAAATCCGACTTAACATTTTCCTAATCTAAAAATCAAACTTTTGTCAAATACGGGGGTCTTTTTTAAAATTTTTCTCGAAGTAAGTTCACAATCACTTGATCTTAAAATCCATCTTCCTGCATTTCCCATGTCTAATTTCGTGGCTTAATCAATCATTCTAAACCTATTGAACATGGGAAACTTTACAATCTCCAAAACAGGCAGATCGCTCCGATCGGGTTTGTTATTTGGTTTGTCCTTTTCAATGATGGGCTTAGCAGCTGCAGTCGCTGCACCAGTTTTACCCATCGAAACAAAAAGTGCATTCGAAGTAGTCACAGGTACTGTCGTTGATGAGACAGGTGCTCCATTGCCAGGAGCAGCGATTCTGGTGAAGGGAACAACCAATGGGACCATTTCTGATCTCGATGGCAAATTCTCCATCGATGTGCCTTCAGATGCGGTGTTGGTGATTTCTTACCTTGGATACACACCAAAAGAAGTCCCAGTAGCCGGACTTTCTACACTGGCTATCCAATTGGAGCCAGATGCAAGACAGCTGGATGAAATGGTTGTGGTGGGTTATGGTACGCAAAAGCGTTCCGACGTGACTGGAGCTATTGGCTCTGTGAAAAGTGAAAACTTCAACCGTGGAGTCATCACCAATCCTGTGGATCTCCTGCAGGGTAAAGTAGCTGGTGTTAACATTACCTCAACAAGCGGCGAGCCGGGTGCCAATCAAAATGTGATCATCCGGGGTATCGGAAGTTTGCGATCTGGAACCCAGCCACTCTATGTATTGGATGGTTTTCTTTTGGACAACACCAGCACTGGGATTTCCTCCAATCCACTCACCTTCCTTAATCCAAACGACATCGAGAGCATCGATGTGTTGAAAGATGCTAGTGCAACTGCACTGTATGGATCAAGGGCATCAAATGGTGTGATCGTCATCACCACCAAAAAAGGCAAGTCCGGAACCTCCCAAGTCAATGTCTCCGCATCCACTGCCTGGTCTAAAATGTCAAATCAAATCGATGTGTTCAGCGCGGATGAGTTTCGTCGTCAGGTAGTTGCAGTAGGAGGTGCTTTGGAAGATTTTAATGGAAACACCAACTGGCAGGATGAATTGACTCAGGTAGGACTTTCCCAGGATTACAGCCTTTCCATGAGTGGAGCTAATTCTGAGAAGTTTTCCTACTTCGCCTCCTTAGGATATCAAGATCAGGAAGGTATTCTGAAAAACAGCAACCTGTCCCGCTATTCCGGTAAGTTGAATATGAACCAGAAGGCATTTGAGGGACGGCTGATTGTAGATTACAACCTGACAGCTTCCTACACGAAAAATTTGAGACCAAGCATCGGATCTACGATTAGTGATATGCTTTACCTGAATCCTACGATTCCTGCATATACTAACGGCGAACCTACGCTCCTAAATACCAACAACCTGAATCCGCTGAAAAGATATGAGCTGTACTCAGACGATGCGGTAAACAACAGGATTTTGGGAACAATCTCTCCCTCTTTTGAAATCTTTGACGGGCTTACCTACAAGCTAAATCTTGGTGTGGATTTCTCCAATACCAACAGATTCCAGCAGTATATCCCTTTCACAGATGTAGTAAATGAATCCAACATTTCACTGGGTACGCTTGATGAATTGATTGCTTCCAATACCAATAGCTTGGTAGAAAATACCCTGACCTACAATTGGAACAATTACAAGCACAATTTTACTGCCTTGGCAGGTCACTCGTATCAGTCTTTTCTGGAGGAATTCAGAAGTACTTCTGCCACCGGTTTCGCTGCAAACAATATCGAACCAAGATATCAGGATCATAACAGCACCAGCGAATTTCCAACTACGGTCAGTGCTTCAGCTGTGAAAAATGAACTGCAATCCTTCTTTGGTAGATTAAATTACGTGTACAGCGATAAGTATCTGTTCACTGCGACAATCAGAGCTGATGGTTCATCCAAGTTTGGTGACAACAACAAGTACGGTTACTTCCCTTCTTTTGCCCTAGGATGGAACCTGAGCAAAGAAGCTTTCATGGCAAATTCAGGTATTGACAACCTGAAACTTCGAACCAGCTGGGGACAAACCGGAAATCAGGAAATCCCTTCCAAAATCACCAAGGCTAGCTTCTCAGAAGATCGTTTGGCGACTGGATCAGGAAGCTTAAATACCTATCCAATCGATACCGATGGCAACTCACTGGATGATTATCCATACGGAATTGTATTCACCCGTTTGGCAAATCCGGATTTGCAGTGGGAAGTATCTACCCAGTTTGACTTTGGGTTGGATTTTGCCTTCCTGGATTATCGCTTGACTGGTACTTTGGATTATTTCAACAAGGTGTCATCCAATATTTTGCTTGAGGTAGTTCCTGCGGATCCAGTTCAGCCTACTTCTACCTATTGGGATAATATCGAAGACATGAAAATCCACAACAGTGGAGTGGAATTGGCTTTGAACTACAGCAACAACGCACAGTCTGCTTTCTCCTATACCATCGGCGGCAATATCACTTATATCCAAAATGAAGTTCGTGATTCCCCTTATTCCGTCTTGACTACAGGTGCAGCGCAAGGTGCAGGTCAGACCGGCGCAACAATCAACGGGTACATCAACAACCAGCCAATCGGTGCATTCTACATGCTGCAGTTTGATGGCATTGCAGAAAATGGGCTGAACCGTTTTGTGGATATCAACGGAGACGGCGAAATCCTTGACAATGACCGAAGTGTGGTGGGAAGTGCGATTCCAAAGCTTATCTATGGAATCAACGCCAATATGAGCTACAAGAATTTTGATTTGGGACTTAATTTCAATGGAGTTTCAGGAAACAAAATCTACAACCATACCACCATGTCGCTTTTCACTAAAGCGCAACTGTCACGATCCAACAATACCACGGATTTTGCAGTCCAGTTCCCGTCTGAATCCTTCAACAATTCAAACACGGTTTCTACCCGATACTTGGAAAGCGGCTCTTTCTTCAGATTGAACAATGCGACACTGGGATACAATCTAAGACCAGACCTCATAGGAGCGGGTAATGCCTTCCAGAACATCCGTCTATCTGTCACTGGCCAAAACCTGTTCGTGATCACAGACTATTCAGGATTTGATCCGGAGATCAATACCGGAACAAGCTCTGGTGGAATCCAGACTTTCGGCATCGACCGATTTACCTATCCTAAAGCAAGGACATTCATGGTCAATCTGAACCTAACATTCTAAAAAAAAAGACAGATGCTTATTCATCTTTCAGATAAAATTAAAATTATGAAGACGATCAGTTTTAGAAAATTAATCCCCGCAGCTGCCTTCTTTCTGGCATTTCTAAGCTGTACCACCTTAGAAGAAGAGGTGCTCGATGAGTCACTGACTGGTACAGGTCAAGCGGAAATCGTGAGCGGATCAATCGCTCCTGTGTATGGAATGCTCCGTCAGGTATGGCTTCACACTGTCAACTTTGGACTGCAGGAAGTTGCTTCTGACGAAGGTATCTTACCGTATCGTGGTGGTACAGACTGGTTTGACGGCGGTAAATTCATCGCGGTACACCAACATCTGATGACGCCAAGCAATAGCTTGGTGGCAGATTCCTGGACTTTCATTACACTGACTTTGTCCCGGGCTGTGGCTGCTGAGGAGCAGTTGGGTTTGGAAGTGGAAAATGGAAATTCCAGCGCCCAAAATCCACTTTACGAGATGGTCGCTATGAAAGCTTACCTGAATATGCTGGCTTTGGATAACTGGGGTCTGGTATTCAGAAAAGACCGCTCAGATCAGCAGTCTGAGATTCTCAGAGGTCAGGAAGCTGTGGACTATTTGGAGACTGAGTTGCTTTCTGTTGTCAATTTGATCAGCAGCACCAGCGGTCCGGGTAGAATGAACAAGCATGCTGTGGAGGCTCTTCTTGCACGCCTTTATCTGAATGCGGCTGTTTATCGGGATCCATACGGTACACCAAACTTCCTTGCTGAAGACATGGACAAAGTGATTCAATACACCAACAGCATCATCAATTCCGGGTACTCCTTGTCTCCCGAATACTTTGATCTGTTCAATGATAACAACAACACCAATCCAGAAATCATCTTCTCTCTGGATCAGCGTGGCGTACTTCAGACCGAACACAGCAGATGGCAGTACTGGTCTATTTCTGGTGATCAGGTTCCAAGACCTGAGTTCCCAAGCACTCGTGGTACGGATGCCGTAGCCGCTACTCCTGATTTTATCCAGACTTGGTATGATGCCTACGGAGATGTAGATCCGGCTGACGCAGATGCTCGTTTTTTCCAAGAAAACACAATCATCCCAGAAAACTTGAGGGACCTCTCCGGCGTGAATCCCACCAATGACGAAGACCATTACTACTGTGTAGATGAGAATGACTTTGAGATGGACCGTGGAATTTTGCGTGGGATCATTTGGGGTCCTAGAAAAGACGCAAACGGTAACATTATCAGATGCGAAGATGGCAAGGTGAGAGTTTACCCAGTCATCAACAGAAGAAGCAGTGGAGCCAACATCCGCTATGTAGATCATACGTTTCAGGTAGACTTCAGCAACGAAGGAAGCCTTCACAATACCGGTCACAGATTCTCCAAGTATCAGTTTAGCCGTACCGCCCCTAATTGCTGCAGCAACAGCAGCGTGGATATTGTACTGATCCGTTTAGGTGAAGTGTATTTGATGCGTGCTGAAGCCAAATTGAGAAAAGGTGACAATGCCGGAGCATTGGCTGATATCAATACACTCAGAACGTCAAGAAACGCACGTCCTGCGCAGACACCTGCTCCATTGAATTCCATCGATTTGGATATTCTGTTCAGAGAGTCAGGATTTGAATTGTACTGGGAAGGTTTGAGAAGAACCTATCAGATTCGATTTGGCAAATATGAGGACAGCTGGACTGAGAAAACTGACAGCGATGTCAATAAAAGACTCTTCCCAATCCCGCAGCGAGCCATAGACGGTGCCTCTAACATTTCTGGATTTTTGGTTCAGAATCAAGGATATTAAACATTTCTCAAGTGGTTAAAAAGCCAAAAAGCCGAGCGGGTTCCGTTCGGCTTTTTTTGATTTCCAGTGGTTTAAGCAAAAATTGAATCAAATTTTGATAAGCCCAATCGGGATTAAATTCTCTTTAATGAAAATGTGTATATCCGCTTTATTACCAGAAGCCAAATTTTAATTATGTTCACCTCGGTTTGGTTCGAACAGCTCACCAACATTATTGAAGGGACCGTTTAATTTTTAACTAGAGAGGCTGTCTCAAAAGGTTCATCGGTGTCAGGCTGTGTCCAAATAACTCTTATGCAAACAA
This sequence comes from Algoriphagus litoralis, assembly GCF_003259255.1. Taxonomy (GTDB): domain Bacteria; phylum Bacteroidota; class Bacteroidia; order Cytophagales; family Cyclobacteriaceae; genus Algoriphagus; species Algoriphagus litoralis. The sequence continues at coordinate 377,362 of NZ_QGOL01000006.1, read as the reverse complement.
AAAGAGTATGACAGGAAATTGTCATTGGTTGGCATCGAAGGTTTGAGAATACGATTGAGTGCTGACCTGCTAGCGCAAAAATATTAATCGGATAGGCGCGTTGGGAGGATTTGCCCCTGTCTGCCGGCAAAGGCAGGGTGGGAGCTTTGGCAAATCTTGACCTTTTGGTTCTTTTGGGTCAAGCCAAAAGAATGAAAAAAGAAAGAGTCTAAACTAAATAAACAATTACAATTAAAAAGGACTCGAATTAAAATTCTAAATTTTTAAAAATTTCAATCAAAATTACAACCTGTCATTGGTAGCACCTGAGAGTCTGGAGTCCCGAAGTCGAAGGCCTTTTTCTATAAATGGGGTAATATTTTGACTAACCTCAATGTATCAATTGGTACTTATGAAATAGCCTCTCCTGTCATGAACGGCGAATCCGGATGCCGAGCTTATTGAAAAGTTGAGGGCATTTTGATCAACTGGCATCACTGCGGATAATCATTAAAGGAAATTTAATTTCTGTAATTTTGAATCAATAGAGGAGATTAATCCACCCTTTTCACGCTCAAATCAACCAAATCCACAAAAAAGTCATCCGATGGCAGTCCATTGCATAGTTTGCCGAATATTCTGAGGAAATCCGCAAACTGACCATTCAAGGTACCTTTTCTTCCTTCCAGCTGTTTAATTTCCAAGCTGCGATAGAGCTCCATTCGGGAGTTGGGAACCAGTCCGGCGCTGAGGTCTCCACCGTTTTTGATCAGATAAAAATCTTCCATCAGTGTCCCTTTCTGAGTTGATTTTTGGATGGATTGAAAAATGGAGTCCACTACCTTTTCCCGTTCGAGTGGGGAGCTTTCTAGCCATTCCTCAAGTTGGGATTGGCTTATGCCATTCACTAAAACCCCCAAATCCGCAGGCCAATCAGACTTTAGAAACCGCATTCTGATCAATTCCTGCAGGTGTTGCTGGGTAAAATCGAGGTAGTCGACTGCATCCAAAATCCCCAGATTCCAATGGGCGGAACTCGCCTTTTGGCTGAGCCACTTGTGTTCCATTTTATAGAGATCGAAAAACTCATCAAAACGATCTACTTTTTGCAAAAGCTGAGTCTGTACGTTCATAGTTTTTTTTGATTCTAGGCTCATAAGTTTATAAGCTGGTGGAAAAGCCGCCAATGAAGGCACTTGAATATTGAGCAGGTCCTGGTCTTGGACTCCTTCCAATTTTCCCGTATCGTTGAAATGCATATGCCCTGCAAAGTGGACTCGGATGCCTGCATCTGCGTATTTCTGTGAGACTTCCTCCTGAGGGACTCTGCTGAGCTGGAATTTGCCTGCACCGAAGAGTGCTTTCATTTCTTCAGAAGCTCCTTCGTGAAAATCTGCCAAAGGATAATGGCTGAATGATACCAGTGTTTTTCCCCGTTTTGCTGCTTCTTCACTGACTTTTTTGATCCAGTCCAGTTGGTGGGCTTTGGTCTGGGAAGCCAAATTGAATCCTATGCTGGAGCCGCTCCATGCTGTGGAGTCCATTGAAGCAGGATCACCGGAATAACTGTACACATTGCCGTCTAGGGCCAATAGCCAAAGGCCTTCAACAGGCTCAACCAAATAACTGGCATCGGGAAGCTTTGCCCCTGATTTTAGATCAATATACATCCGGTCACGGATCGAGGAAGCTGCGCTCACTTGATTGAAATCATAGCCTTCGTAATCCAAAGCCATAAAAGGATGAGTCCAAAAGAGATCTTGCGGGCCGGGGGAAAAGCCAAAGTCTTTCAATGCCTCGCAGATCTCAAAATAACCCCAGTGGCTGACTTCCTGACTGATGGCTGCAGATGGGTCATCAACTCTCGGAAGACTGAAAACGGCCTGTTTTCGCCCATTTTCACCCATAAAGTCTGATTTTCCTCCAGGTGAACCAAAAGGCGATACTGGATCATGATTGCCGGTAGTGATGAAAAACCGCATGCCATATTGCTCGGAATACTGCTGAAGGATCTTTTTCAAACCCAGAATATTCATCGGCTGACCATCATCGGTATAGTCTCCGGGCAGAGCGACGAGTTTGATGCCCTTTTCCTTGAGTTCGTCCAAAGCTGCCAGCAGGGCGAAGTAATTCTCATTGAATAAGCGAGTGGAATTGAGCTGACTTTCCATGGTGCGGATCGTCGCTGATTTGCCGTTTCGGGGATTGAGGACTCCGTCGAATCCCTCAGAGTGGAAGTCACCGTAGACATCCTGCAAGTGGATGTCGGAGAGAAAAGCCACTTTTGCATCCAGTCCATGCTGAGCGAAAAGCGGTGCCTGTGGCCAACTATAAAGCATCCCTGCACTGACTACGGCAGGGATCAGTTTGGTGAATTTCACTTTTGGTTTAGAATTGGGTTGGATCTTTCAAAGGTATTATTTCCAAAACTCACCGAATATTCGGATGGAAAGAGCCGTGACGGAAGGTAATAATCTGTCGAAATCACCTGTGCTCCGGAGGCTTTGGCTTTATCAAATTTTGTGTAATCTCCTGACCGCGCTTCTTTGGTATCAGAATCAGCACGCGTTCGGATGATGTAGCCTTTTCTCACCAGATCCTGAATGTAGGTTTCGTTGGAGATTGGATCATTGATGATGCGGAATCCAGCTTCTGGATTTCCTTCTTTGAGGTTTACGAATAAGACCGCGTTTTTCAATTCGGGTTTTTCGCTCAGGTAGCGCCTGATTTTAGCTTCACTTTCGTCCAATACAAACAGAAATTTGCCCCTGGCAGCGCTCAATTCCGGCCAATTGCCAGCTAAAACGGCTTTTTCCAGTGATTCATAATTCCCTCGGACCAGATCAGGGGTAATCAATTTATCCATTCCCAGGTAGGTTCGCACTTCCAGATCTATGCTATCCAGCGCAGTACCAGAGAAAGGCAGCGGGCTGACAGTCATGGGAACCTGCCCATCTTTGGCATTGATCAGGATGAAAATCGGATGATGATCCGGATGCTGATCACTCCAGGATTTCAGTTCGAGGAGGGCATTTTTGAACAGCAGGTGATGGGATTGGACATCCAGATCCTGCACGTGAAAAAGTTTGAGTCCCGGCTCATTCAGTTCCTTTTTTGGATCAAAAACAGTTCCCGCTGGGAGCATGCTGAGTGACTTGGGATTGCTGTATTTTCCTCCCACTGGATCATGAAATACATCGAGCTCAAGATTGCGAAGTCCCAGATCCAACTGCTCGGACAGCAGCAGATGTTCGTATTCCAGACTTTGCGCTGCGGCAGGGTTGATTTTTTTCAGGTAATCCAAAATCGGTGCAGGCATGGAGCTTTTGTAGCTGTTGTGACTGCCAATGACCTGGGTTTCATTTAGTCGCTGAGCGAAAGCTTGTCCCAGAGCTAGGCTCAGGGCAAGTGAACAAACAATAGGTTTGATGCAATTCATTTTGTGGTGATTCAATCCGAAAGATGGAGCTTTCAGCTTCAGGAATATTTAATTCAAAGTCAAGTTTGTGTTAACGTTTTTGAGATGTTTCCTCCGGTTTACCCTTTTGTTAATTCCCTTCAAAATCATAAAAACCGGACTTTTTTTAGGTTTTCTACCTGTATTTTTGGCTATGGAAAATCTCAGCAAAAGCCTTTTTGTACTCTTTTTTTTACTTCCTAGTCTGCTTTTTGCGCAGCAGGATTTCAAGCTCCATTCACACAACGATTACCTTCGGAACGTCCCTTTTTGGGAAGCATTCGGAGCTGGTGCGGCAAGCATAGAGGTGGATGTGATCCTACAGGATGGCAGCCTGATGGTAGCTCACGAGAAGGAAAGTATCCAGCCTGAGCGGACTCTGCGCTCCCTGTACCTTGAGCCGATTCGCAAAGCTGTGGACTTGGGCATGATCGAGGAGTTTGGGTTTCATCTGCTTGTGGATTGCAAAACGGAAGGCTATGCGACTCTGGAAGCTATTGTGAATGATGCCGCTGATTTTGAGGAAATGCTGTATTCTGCCCAGAATCCCTCAGGACTGAAGCTGATCATCTCCGGGAACCGTCCCAAGCCTGAAGATTATACCAAGTATCCGGAATGGGTGTTTTTTGACTACCAAAGTAAAATACTGACCGATGCGCTACCTTGGGAAAAGATCGGCATGGTGAGCCTGAGCTTTCGCCAGTTTTCCATCTGGAATGGGAAGGGAAGGATCGTGGAAGAGCAAAAGAAGAGTTTGGACGAGTTTATTGGCTTGGTTCATTCCTTTGAAAAGCCGGTGAGGTTTTGGGCTGCTCCTGATAGTAAGTCTGCCTGGAAGGCCTTCTACGACATGGGTGTGGACTACATCAATACTGATCAGCCGGCTGTGGCGCAAATTTACCTGAGTACGCTGAGCCGCAATGTTTATGCTACTGCTTCGAGATCGCACATTTACCAACCTACTTTCGCCTCAGATGGAACCTCCCTTCCTGTGAAAAATATCATCTTACTCATTGGTGATGGCAATGGGCTGGCACAGATTTCTGCGGGACTTTTTGCGAATGGAGGGGAGTTGAATCTGTCCCAGTTGAAGAATATGGGCTTGGTCAAAACCCAGGCAGCAGATGATTTTACCACAGATTCTGCGGCTGGAGCTACCGCCTATGCCACTGGCAAAAAGACCAATAACCGCGCTCTGGGTGTGGCTCCGGATGGAACCAGTCTTCCCAATCTCCCGAAGATTTTGGCTTCGTATGGGTTTTCTTCCGGGATCATTACTACCGATCAGCTGACAGGCGCAACTCCGGCATCCTTCTACGCGCATCATTCCGAGCGGGACGATTCTGAGCAGATCGCATCCTATTTGCCTGTGAGTAAGTTGGACTTATTTATCGGAGGAGGAAAAAAAGCCTTCGGAAGTCAGGTGTCCAAGCTGGAGTCCACTGGGGTGGAACTGCTGACTGAGCTGGACCAAATTGCGGACTCAAAAGCAGAAAGAGTTGGTTTTTTCTCATCTGAAGGCTCAAATCCCACTATGGAAAAGGGTAGGGGAGACTTTCTGAGCAAAAGTGCTTTGGCAGGCACAGCTTTTCTCAAAGCCAAGAATCAGCCTTTCTTCCTGATGATCGAATCCGCTATGATTGACTCGGGGGGGCATTCAAACAGTACCTCGACCATCGTAGAGGAGATGATTGACTTTGACCAAGTGATCGGAGAAATGATCCGCTTTGCTGATGAAAACCCAGGAACGCTGCTGATCATTACTGCGGATCATGAGACCGGAGGAGTATCTTTACCGCAGGGAAATGTAGAAACGGGTGAGGTTGAGCTAGCGTATCATAGCGATGACCATACGGGGATTTTGGTTCCGATTTTTGCGTATGGCCCGCATTCCGGGGATTTCAGAGGGATTTATGAAAATGCAGCAGTATTTGATAAGGTGATGGAATTGGTGAGGAAATATCATTCAAAATGATCTTGTGCTATTCTTCTGCTCTGGGGACTAATACCTTGTCCAGATGAGGGATTGGAATATTTAAATTCAAACTTTATTGAAAAGAGACATATCCCGAATTACCATATTTCATAAATTCGGTCAGGTTTCAATCATCGGCTTAATCGAATTCTAATGGTTTACTTTACTCAGTTAATCTATATCAAGGAGGGGCAAGAAAGTGTCTTTTTTGAATTTGAAGATGTCGCTATTCCACTAATAGTAAAGTATAATGGACGGCTTCTGCTTCGGTTAAGGCCCTCTGGGGAAAGTTTTATTGAGCACCAAATCGAAAAACCGTTTGAAATTCACTTTGGAGAGTTTGACAGCGACCAAGATTTCCAGGATTTTTTAAAAGATGAAGAGCGCAAAAAATTCCTCCATTTGAAAGAGCAGTCCATAAAGTCAGCACTAGTAATCAAAGGGACAAAACTTTGAGGAAAAGATAGAAAACCTAGTACTGTTATCTTGCTTCTCTGGAAGCTGGATATGAAATGCCAATTGTATTCATTTGGAATTCCATTTTTCCAATCATTCCGCCCTAGCTCCCCCTTGGATATTTTAGCTTTGGGTAGTTTCATAACCCTTCAAAGGATATTGGTTTGGGGAAGCTAGTGACTTTTTACTTACAGTCTTCAGACTGCTTTTGAGGTCATTTCTGTACCGATTCACACCCGATAGATCCGGTCCTCGACTCATGATTTTTATCGGGATTCAATGTCTAGGTCCTATCATAAGATTTGGAATCCCAAAGAATCCTGCCCATAGCGCTGGAATTGACATTCTTTTCCAAATGATTTTGGTGATCCGGCGCTTTAGACGTTCATCTTATTCTTTTGACCCAGCTTTGAAAAGCTGGGCTTTGAAAACTCCCCATCAGTCTAGTCTCTGATTCTTTAGAACTTCACTTTGTATTAAGAACGTATAGCAAAATAAACAAAAAAAACTAAATTTGTTCATTAAGATAAACAAAATGGAGCATCTATTTGAACTATACAGAAAACTGTTGAAAGGAACTTCCCTACAATTTCAGCGAAGTCTTATTCATAAAATACAGTGGAATAACCGACTGATAGGAATAACCGGTGCTCGAGGAGTGGGCAAAACCACCCTCGTGCTACAGTATCTCAAGAAAGAATTTAGTGAAACAGGTACAAGTGCTCTGTTTGCCTCGCTGGATCATATTTGGTTTGCTAGCCATAGCGTCCTTGACCTTGCTGATCAGTTTGCTAAAATGGGAGGGAAGGTTTTGGTTTTGGACGAAGTCCATAAATATCCTGGATGGTCCAGAGAACTGAAGAATATCTATGATTTCTATCCTGAATTGAAAGTGGTTTTTGCAGGTTCGTCCCTCTTGGAAATTTTAAATTCCAGCGCAGATTTGAGTAGGAGAGCACTGATGTATCATCTCAATGGCATGTCTTTTCGAGAATATGTGAATCTGGAAACGGGAAAAAACCTCCAAAGCTTTACCCTTGATGAGGTAATCACAAATCACGAAGCGTTGACTCATGATTTGATTGGCCAATTCAAACCCTACCAATACTTTGGTGCTTACCTCAAGCAGGGATACTATCCTTTTTCAAGAGAGTTCGGGGAGCTTTATAATCAGCAGTTGCGGGCAATCGTTAATTTGGTTTTGGAGGTAGAACTGCCTCAATTAAGGAAATTTGATTTTGCCTATGTGCCTAAAATTAAACAGCTGCTTTCCATTATTGCCGATGCTGTTCCTTTCATTCCCAATGTCACCAAGCTGAGTCACAAAATCGGAATCAATAGAACGACTCTGCTCACGTACTTTCATTATCTCCATGAGAGTAAGTTGACTACAAACCTTTACCAGTCAAATGAAGGTATTTCTTTATTGCAAAAGCCGGAGAAGTTATATCTTGAAAACACCAACTTGGCGTTTGCCTTGGGAAGAAATGTGGATATAGGAAATCTCCGAGAAACTTTTTTTCTAAATCAGGTTGGATATTTGCATCAATTGACTTTGCCTAAAAACGGGGATTTCCTAATCGATCATAAATGGAATATAGAGGTAGGTGGCATAGGAAAAGAGCTGCCTAAGGCTGAAAACCACCTTGTAGCTTCAGATGGGATCGAAACTGGATTAAATTCCAAAATTCCACTCTGGATTTTCGGATTCCTCTATTGAACTTTTGCTCCACAGTCCTACCACTACTCTCGCCCTTCTTCGAAATTTGTACTGTCGAGGTACTATCAAAGGATATGCAATTCAAGGAATTTTGAGTTCCTAGCTCATAAAATAACCCAATAACTAATGATACAATAAAAAAATCCTAATCCCCCAATTCGATAAATTATCGATTCCGAATATTTCCAGGCAAACTTTTTTTCCGAACCTTGTAGCGAATCCCTCAATCCCTTACGTCATGGGTAAAAAATCATTCATGGTCTCGGTTTTCCGATTTCTTCTATTGGTGTTCCTCTTCAGTTGTTCTGTGGCAGATGAAGATCCTTCAGATCCATTTGATGAGGCATATTTCAATATAGGTCAGGGATACCGCTTTGCCGTTGATCTGGCCAAATACCAACAGCTGGACTTCAACAGGAAGGATCCATCCCTTTGCCAGGTAAATTTTGAAATTAAGGGAATCAACAGAAATCAAAATGAACTTACGATCCGTATTGAGCGTCCAAAAGGATGTAACGGAAGCTATGAACTGGTATGGGACGGTAAATGGCAAGAGTCATCGCCCAGAAGGATGCAGGTTTACCTGACGGGTTATTTCAATTCCTGTACCCCTACTTCCGAGCGGGAGATCGATGAGATCAAAATAGACTTGGCAAAGGCTCTGCGGGAACCACCCACGGACCTGTTTACCATTTATCTAAGGGAGCATTGCAGTTTTAGGGATTTCAATTGTGTGGGAAATTGCAACCTGAGTATTTAGAATTAACGTAGCGTATTTTGATTTGAACTGGTCTGACCAAGAGTTGATTGACGGTTGCAAACGTCGGTCAAAAAAACATGAGGAGTACTTTTTTAAAAAATACTATGGCTACGTCATGGGAATCAGTCTGTCCTATTCCAAAAGCAAGGATTTGGCACAGGAGATTACCAATGACTCTTTTATGAAGTGTTTTGATTCATTCAAAAAAATGGATCAAGCCCCCTCGCTGAAGTCCTGGCTCAGAAGAATCACCGTCAACACTGCGATAGATTATTACCGGAAAGACAAACGCTTCCAAAATCACCTCGAAGCGGATGGAGAAACACCGGTATTTGATGAAATATATGCCCCGGATCAGTTGGCATTTGAGGATATTCTCAAACTGCTCCATCAGCTGCCCGAGGATCAGCAATTGGTATTCAACCTCTATGAGGTAGAAGGATATAGTCATAGGGAAGTAGCTGATCGGCTGGAAATCACCGAAAGCTCCTCCCGGGTTTATCTGACGCGGGCCAAAAATAAGTTGCGTCAGTTAATTCAACATCACATGAAAGAATATGCAGGAAGATAAAACACCCAAGAGGTTGGGCTCTATGCTGCGTAAGCAGCAGGAAGAAAACCCTCTTCCGTATGAATTGGGGGCTTGGGAGGCCTTTTCCAAAAAACGTGCCGCCGGCACCGGAAAGAAGACCGCCTATTGGATCTCGGGAATTGCCGCTGCCTTGGCTTTGCTATTGGTAGCAGGAGGGCTTTGGCTGAGCAAAAATCTGGAAACCATACCAGCTAACCCCTCAGGTCCAATTGCCTTGGAAGAGAGCACAAGCAAGCCCACGATAGAAGGCAGTAAGTCAATCATGCCTGAAAATAAGGAAGAAAAAAATACTCAGGACACTGACGAATCCGCCCAGCTAGCCGAAGTCAAATCAGAAATTAAGACTGAAAATCAGTCGGTTACCCCGTCGCAAAGTACCAAAAGTGAACAACCAAAAGTAAATCGATCGCAGACCGCATTCATTGATCCCAAAGCAGAGCCCAAGGAGGTCATTCCAAGCAAAAGCCAGCCTTCCAAGGAGCAAAAAAATCTGGCTCCAGAAGCAACTAAAACAGAAAAGCTCAGCAATCCAGATCTGATGCAATCTTTGGCAGCCACCAAAGAAACTATGGATCCAGATAAGGGAAAACTGACTTCAGAAGCACTTGAAGAAACAGTGGTGCTGAAAGAGGAATTGCCCAAAGAGCCCCAATTGACTTCTGAGGAGATCGAGGAGATCTTGGATACGCCTTCATTTGCCAGACTTGCACTTGGGCTTTATCCGGGTTTTGGTGCTTCTCAGAATTCCTCCCAGATCACCAGTGGCTCAAGCTTAGGTCTTGGCGTCATGGTGGACATGGATATCGCAGGTAAGCTGGTGATGGGTTCTGGCTTGGCCGTGAACTACCTCAATCAGGCAAGTGAGAGTCAAAGCTATGCGCAAGTTGCTGGATTCTCTTCTCCAGTCACACAGACACAGGAGATTGCGCAGGTGCAAGTGGATATTCCGGTTTTCTTCAAATATCCGATCACACGCAATCAGTCGATCTCAGTCCAGGCGGGATTTTCTAACCTTTTGACTTTCAACCAATCTGCAGAGCAGGAATCATCCTATACCCGGCAGATTGCAGTGTTGGATGCGCTCTCGGCCAATTCGAGTGCTTTTACCCTGAGATCAGAATCAGTAAATCAATCCCAGGTTTTGAACGTACCAAACCAGCGTTTTTTCCCTTTGGCGACAGCTAATTTTGGGGTCAATTTCCGCTTGTTTGAATCCAAGAAAACCAGTTATGAGATTATGCCGTTTTACAACTATCCGCTGCAGGAATTCTCCGGATATGGAGAAAAACTCGGCATGGTTGGAGCATCTTTCAAAGTGAACTTTAGAAATATCAAACAGAAATAAATTGAAGTGCTAAACCAACTAAATCCACTCTGGAGCAATCTGGGGTGGTTTTTTTATTTTAAAAAGGACAAGTTGTCTAGTTCTTTTTCGATCTCGAGATAGACTTCGGAGATTTTTTGAGAAAATTCCAAACAGATTATGCCGCCCAAATCAGATGGCATCACGACATCCTTTTGTTTTAAAAGACAGACATTTTTTCTCCCATATCTTCCGTAAAACCAGCCCATTTCAAAAAGCACATTCGGTCTGGCCTGAAAATATGTTCCTCCATCCTTTTGAATGATATCATCTGTAGAAAGTATGGCAAATGCATACCCGCATTCTCCGGCATTCCGCTCAAACTTCTCTATAACTGAATCCCCTTGGTTGCTTTCCTTTTTGAGAATGACACACTCCATTCCGAGCCTTTTCTCTAGGATTTCCTGAAGTTCCAAAAGCAGTCCTTCAGCATGTCCATGGATAAGAAAGATCTTTTTAGACCTGATGGGGACATGCTTTAACGTATGTTTTTTAAGGTGGATTTTGTCTGCTTTATCTTCCTTGATGTCAGCCAGGCGATTGAGTAACTTAATCAGGGCAGGGACAGTGGGGTTGGTATCATCAAAGACCAGATCTAGGTCGTTGATTTGACGATATTTCGCAGCGGAAGCCAACAATACCGCCGAGTAATCCGAAAACTCACCTGCTTCAATCTTAATTTCATGCGCTATCTCTAGGCCTTCACCTTCCGCTGAGAACTGAATGAAACTGAAAAGAAAGTGATAGAAAAATAAGGCATATTCAAATTCTTTCTCGTCTTCCTGAAGTAGTCCCGCAATGAGAATTTTTCCAGCCGTACAGATTTCTACGGTTTTTTGAAACTCAGTCAGAGCCTGAGAATATTTCTCCTCCAGTTTGGAATATGCCGCTTTGATAAAATAATAAGTCGATTGGATGCTCAGAAGACACATTTCCATGATCCTCAGCTCAAATTCATTGGGTTCGTAGACCTTTGAGGCTTTGTTGTAAAGTGACTTTCCTTTCTGCAGGATGATGGTAATCTCCTGAAGATCCTGTGTGTTTAAAGTTAAGAGTGAGGAATTGATCAGGTCAAGCATCGGACTGAGATAGTCCACCGGAAGGGATGTAGGGTCGGATGGGATTTCCTCTGACATAGAATAGTGAGTTTAAATGGTTGGAAAAATGATTGATTAAACTAAACTCAAAAGTCATTAAAGCTTAGATGTCAATAAGTTAGAAAAAAAATTCCCGAAGCCCACCTGTGCTCCGGGAATAACCAAAAAAAAATAAGGCGTCTTTCTACTGGTTAGTAGTTGATAAAGTTGGTGATCAGCTGAAGGTCAAGTTTTTTTGTTCCACTTTCTTCTCCGTGAAGTCCTCTTAGGATAAGGGTATAGACCCGGTTTCCTTTCAGCTCCAATGTGCCGGTTTGGATGAGCGTTTCATTCGTTTCAGCGGATTTCACGGTAAGGGTGAAGTTTCCTTTTGCCAATTCTTCGAAGCCAGATACAGACTTAAATACTGATTCTTCTGCCAGTGGGCTAGTACTGCCGGATATTTCCAGATAGACTTCTTCGGTATCAGGCGAAAGGTGCACAAATCGCAATTGGGCCTTGTCTGCTGTAGGTTCCTCCCAGATGTCTTTGACCAAAATTGCATCAATTCCGGCTGCATTATCTGCGACAAACACTGAGTAAACCGAATCAGCTTTCAGTTCAAAGTCCTTCTCCAAAAGGGAAGTCGCAGAATTGAATGCGGAAAATCTAAAATCCCGAACACCCGGAAAAAAAGCAATGTAAGGCAATATCTGGGAGTACTCGATAGGATTTTGATTGACTCGGTTTTGATTGGCAAAGATATCCATTGCAGGTGCAGAAGGTGCGCCCTGAAAGATGGTCACATAGGCAGCTGGTGGCAATTCGGGAGAATCGAGATCATCGAGGCAGCTGCTTAGGAGTAGTGATCCTGCCAATAGGAAAGTGGCTGTCAAGAGGCCACGATGGGTAATCATTTTGCTTAGTGATGAAAAGCGCATAAATGTTGGGTTAAGTTTTCAAATACTCTCCCAAAACGCAATGGTAGCCTGATTCGCTTCAACTCAGCCGCAGGATTTCATTAACTTTTGTGCAATTGCTTGGTTCCAAGCGGTATCTTTTCGAAAAATGAATAAAACCAATGCCCATGTCTGAACCGATAATCCAAACATGGGCTGCTCCTCAATCTACCTGAAGCGAGTTCATCATGAAGATCTGCGCGGTAAAACCCAAAACCTAGCCTTAGGGGTAAAATTGGGAGTGTCCATTAGTTGAATATTCCAAGCTTAATCCCCGCCTGAGCGGTAAAGCCTGAAAGGTCAGTGGGACCTAAGTTTCGGTAGCTGAAGTCGCCCACGATCCGATAACCACCGCCGATATGGAACCTGAGATTGCTGAGTAAGTTGAGTTCGAGCAGGACGGCAGGTTCTACCATCAGAAAGTTTGCCTCTCCAAATTGATTCCTAGATCCGCTTTCCTGATCAAGTTCCAATTCGGCCCCACCGACCAAAACCGGAAAAGTAAGGTGTGCTTTTTTCCCAGCCTTGAGCGTGTACTCCAAAAATCCTCCTACCCATCTGAAGTCCATGTAGGTGCTGCTGGTAGTTTCGGAATCCGGCACAAAGTCATTGACTGAGAACGAATAGAAGCCTCCCAGACTAAATTTGTCAGCAAAGACGACTCCCGCCCGATTGGTCCAAAGACCTACATTTGCACCATCCCAATTGGCTGCGCCGACTGTAGAAGCAAGCATAAATCCAGTTTGGGAGAGATTGACCCCATTCAAGAGCGTCTCCTTGGTTTCGGTGCTTTGAGCCCATGTGCAGGTCAATACAAATAAAGAAGTAATCGAAAGCACTAGTTTTTTCATTGTATGTAGTGTTGGTTTAAATTCTCTTTAAGTGAAGTTTGGTGAGGTAGTCATCTCCTCTGTCTTCCAATTTCAACAGAGTTTCGGTTTGCTCGATCAGGTACCAGTCCTCATTAAGCTCCTCCAATTCGCCTATTTTTGGCAGCGAGATCCAGAGCTCGTCCTTTCCGTCATCCCTGACACTTCTCCAGATGCCTGTGGCCACCAAGGTTTCATTGAAAAAGGCATTGATACTTCCAGCCGGGGAAAATTCCAGATGCCAGTTTTCAAAATCGTCGGTAGCATCGACTCCATCATCTTCAAAATATTCAATCTTCCAGCGAGCATCCTGAAGCGTTTCGGGGCTAAGCGGAATTTGTGGGGCCTCTGTTTCTGAACAGGCAAGGACAAGTGGAAGAAATACAAGAAGAGGCAATGCGCGAAACATAAGCTATGAGATTTAAGCCACTTCCACGGTAAAAATTTTTGGAGGTTTGGTCTCCTTTAAAAAAATTATATTAAAAATATTTATGTAAAACCAAAATTAAATACTGAATTAAGCCAAAAAAGTAATGAAACAAACTTAATGTTACCCATCAAAAAAATATTCTGAATTTTCACTGGAAATTGCCAACCTTATTCCGTTTTCCCCGATAAGAGGTGAAACTCCAAGCCCTGAACAGTTCAGCTATGAACCAATCCCTTCAAGAGATCAAAGTCCAATTGCTTCAATTACTTGAACAAATGGATCAGACCCCACACGCATTCGCAGAAAAAATCCAATCCGTCCATCCCGAAAACCGGGAATCGGCAATCAACTTTTTGAATTACCTGATTCTGAGAAAGACTGACATCCAAGCACTGCAGTATCAGCTGCACAATCATGGACTATCTTCTCTGGCGAGTTGTGAAAGCCACACCCGACGTCAGATCCAGGTAACATTGGAGCATCTGGGGATGCACTTTGACCAGCTGGATACCTGCACGATTGAGTTTGGAGGCAAAAAGATTGAAGAAAACAGCAAAAGACTTTTCGGACCTAAAGCTGAAGATTGGTCTTCATCGGTCATGGTGACCTTTGATTCTTCGTTTCTAAAGGAAAAAGACCTCATACCAAAGCTCCTGAAGAAAGGCATGGGTACTGCTCGCATCAACTGTGCACATGATGACGAGACTGTCTGGCAAGAGATGGTAGACAAAATCCGCCTCGCCAGCAAAGAAACCGGGATTCCCTGTAAGATCCATGTGGACTTGGCAGGCCCTAAAATCCGCACCAAACTCCTCGCCAAAGGCAAGAAAAAGGGAAAGGTAAAAATCGAACTCGGGCAAAAAATCTGGCTCAGTGAATCAGCCAAAGGGTTTAAAGATGAGGATATCGTGATCAGCCCAAATGAACCCGGTGTATTGGATGCCTTGAAGGAGGGAGATCGAGTTTACATCGATGATGGCTTGATTTTGGGTTTGGTCGAAAAGATTGAGAAGCAAAGTGCCGCTCTGAAAATCGTGCGCATCTCCTCCAAAAAGCCTGTGATTAAATCCGAAAAAGGAATCAATTTTCCAGACTGTTCATTGCAGATACCCACTCTTACTGAATTTGACCGAGAGTGCCTTTCCTTTGTATGTGCCAATGCAGATACAGTTGGTTTTTCATTTGTGCGATCAGCACAGGATATTGCTGATCTTCGGGCAGCACTTTTGGAATATGCTGAAGACATTCCTTTTATCATACTCAAAATAGAAACCCACGAAGCGGTAAAAAATCTTCCGGAATTGATTCTGGAAGCAAAAAAGGATGAGGTTTTTGGAGTAATGATAGCACGTGGTGATTTGGCAGTTGAGATCGGTTTTGAACGATTGGTGGAGGTGCAGGATGAAATCCTCTGGCTTTGCGAAGCAGCTCACGTGCCTGTGATTTGGGCAACGCAGGTCTTGGAAAATCTCCATAAATCAGGAGTAGCCACCCGAGCGGAAGTGACAGATGCAGGGCATGCCGCCCGGGCCGAATGCATCATGATCAATAAAGGTGAGCATACCCTCGAAGTTCTGAAAACCCTTCGGGATATCTCCCGCAGAAGTTCCGCACTTCGGATCAAAAACCGCTTGCTTTTCCGCCCATTGACTATTGCTAAGGAGTTCTTTGAGAAATAGGAAAAAGGCTTCGCGAAATACGCTCCCCATGGTCCTGAGGTGGCTATGCAAGTTATGCTGCACGAAATACGCCTCTCGAAATTTTACTCCCTGCAGTCGTGAAATACGCTCCGAGAGGTTGACGATTTGTGCGATAGACTCTTATTTGTAGTACTATCTTTTCTAGTTGCAGTGGTGGCTATCCCCATCATATTTAGCGAAGCCTATCTCAATTGTATTTCGCGAAGCATTTTTTAATCCTATTTCGCTGCGCCTTCCATTTTTTCTAATTATTCACCTTTGTCGTATCCACCTTTGCTTTTGGTTTAGTCAA
The DNA here is from genome assembly GCF_003259255.1 of Algoriphagus litoralis. Lineage (GTDB taxonomy): Bacteria > Bacteroidota > Bacteroidia > Cytophagales > Cyclobacteriaceae > Algoriphagus > Algoriphagus litoralis. The sequence continues at coordinate 361,734 of NZ_QGOL01000006.1, read as the reverse complement.
GAGACCTTTGAGCAAATTCTTGGCTTCATCGACCGCCTTTCCTGCAGTCTCATTGGTTTTTTTCTCCAACTCTTTTTTGAGACTGTCTTGGAAAACTTCTGCTTTCATTTTCAGCCCTAGTTTGATACTGTCTTGAGCGGCCTGAAATTCTGCAGTGGCTTTTTCCTGCAAGTTTTCCTTTTCGGAATCAAATCGTGACTTCAGCGCATTGCTCAATAAGGACTCGATGCTGTTTCCACCTGCTAGACTGATTTTTGGCTGATTGTAAGTACCTCCGAGGTTGATAGCAATAGGGATCATTGTCGATTCACTGCTTTCAGTACCTGAAATCGTGGCCAAAATAGAATTCGCCTGGGCCCCAAATTGCCCTGCCGGCACCTGCATATTGAGCAAATAATTGATCGAACCGTCAAAGCCTGCGCTTCCCTGAATGTTGGTTTCGTAATCCCAAAGCCTCAGATCAAAGGGTTTGACTTCCATTCGTCCATCTTGGATAACGATCGGGATATTCAGGTTTTTCAGCGCAACAGTATTTACATCTTTCAGTCGTGTCAAACTAGTCACTGTTTCCAGGATTTTACTGTCTTTCAAAGCTGCTTCTGCGATTTTCAAAATCCCCTGAACATCGATCGATGACAAGACTGGCATCATATTTTGATCGAGCAATCCGGAGAAGTTGATGTTGGTGTTGACTCGACCGGTGATATCGCTGGCGATAGGCGCAAAGGCTTTTACCGTCGCAAAACTCTGGAAGGCCTTGGCGATGCTCAATTCAGAAATGTCGAGATTAAAGTCAAAAACCGGAGCGGCAAGATCACGAGGATCATAGTTTCCGTTTAGTTTGATTCGACCGTCCAAGGCTTTCATGCCCGTTTCGGAAAAAGTCAAAACCCCATTTCTTAAGGTCATATTCCCACTGACTTCCTGCAGATTCAAATTTTCGTAAATGACTTCATTTGCTGTCATATTCATCGTGAAATCGATGTTTTCTGGCAAAGGAATCACTTCCAGAGCAGCGCTACTCGTGTCAGCGGTGCTGTTTGTCATCCATTCATTGACATCAAATCTGCTGCTATTCAAGCTGAGTTGTCCTTTCAAGACACCCTTGTCAGAAAGCAAGTAATCCATGTAATTGGACAGGAACCCGCTGGCTTGGAGTGGGCTTTTGCCCAGCTGAGAATCAAATTTAGTCAGTGTGGCCCGCTGAGGATTGAAGTCTGCATGAGATTCAATGACGCGAACTCCTTGTGGATAGTCCCTTGACTGATAGTATAGATACTTCACGTCAATAGTGCCTGAGGCCTGAAGTCGATCATAGCTTTCTCTTTCTACATCAGCATACGAACCGGAAGTTTTTAGATCGGCCTGTATCAATCCTTCCAACTTGGTATCTTCAATCGGGAAGATGGCGGTCAACTTTTTCAAATCTACGCCACCGGTTACAGCGCCATTCCAGTTTAGCGCTTCAAAATCACTGATTTTCAGATTTCCTTCAATTTTTTCACCCTCGAGATCAAATCCAAACGAACTAACATCGACCAAGAAGTCCTGCATGGTTCCTGCCTGATTTACGATGCTTGCCTTGGCATGAAGTTGCTCCAAGGGCACCGGATAGTCGGTGTTTTGCACAAAACCATTTTCCAGATTCAATCGAATGTCCATGCTAGGAAGCACTTTCATGGTCGAATCATAGCGGCCTTTTGCGCTTGCGCTGAAGTCCAGCATACCGGCCAATTGAGTTTTGTCAATCGGGAAAACTGAGGTCAATTCCTTTAAGTTGAGCCGTCCATTTAGTTTTCCTTCCATGTCGTAGTCCCGAAGATTTGCCAGTTGGAAATTGCCTGAAATCGGGTTGGAACCCACATTCATAGAGAAAACAGGGATGGAAACGCTGGTATTTTCGATTAGCGAGGTTTCATTTTTTGCCTGAAAGTCAATATTGATGTCCTTCACAGGAAGTGGAAGATCAGGATATTGAAACATTCCGTCCTGTACGGCCAACTTGATGTCGAAATCAGGGTAGGAAGTCTCCGAGTAGAGTCCTTTTACAAAACCGCCAAAAGCGAGGGTACCCGTAGTTTTTATCGTAGAAAAACTCTCGGTATAAATCCCCGGCACGAGGGATAGGATATTTTTGAAATCAGTTTCCTTACTTCCAAACGTAAGATCAAGTGCAATCCCATCTTCTGGAAGTCCAATGGAACCACTTAGGTCGAAGAGAAAATCATTCAAGCCAAATCGGCCATCAGCGATGGTGAACTTCATTTGCTCCATATCCACTTGAAGCAAAGTCTCTCCAGTAAACTTCTTGTCTGTTAGGTAATGGACACCTTCGAAGTTGACATCGGCGATAGTTGCAGTAGCCTTAAGCGGTAAATCGTACACATCCAGCGTGAATTCACCGCTTCCTTTGGCCTCAATTTCTGCCAAAGCCATGACAAATTGGAGAGATCGGTCGTCATAGATGAGGTTGACCTGATTGATTTCGATCAGGTCGATGCCCAGTTTAAAGTTGCTTTCGGACTCAGATTCGGGTTCGGTGGATTCCTTTACGATGTCATAGTTTGCCCGTCCGTCTTCCAGAACCTTGATATAGAGATCTCCTCCGTTTAGGTGGAGGCCAGTAAGCGTAGGATAATCGTCAAAAAGCACAGATTTCAGATTGAAGTCCAGAGCTAGTTCCTCGGCATGAACCAAGGTGTCATTCTCAAATGGCTCCAAACCAACAATACCAAAATCTCCAAGCCCGGCGCTCACAGAAGGAAAACTTCGAAATAGGCTCAAAGAAACCTGATCCGGATCGTAGTAAATCTTCGCATTCAAGGCTTGATCCAATTCCTGATTGACGCGGGCAATGATTTTGTCTTTAAACAAAAAGGGTATTGCCACCGCAGCGGAAATAAGAAATACCAAGATTCCCAAAAATATAAGAATGAACTTTTTCATTGGTTTTTTTATAAATGACACACTTGACAACGGACCAAAGCTGGAATTGATTCAACTAGACTTAATTCTGGGCGCCATTTTCCAACTTAACTAGAAATGATCTTGTGGGGCATACCAAGTAAATATCATGGAAAAACAAGCTTTCATACAAGCTGGTGTACATTCTGAATATTCTGTCTACAAATTGTTCCGTGTTACAAAAAGTGATGAATTTAATATGCTTTAACTCTTCCAAAAGGATTCCAATCCCTCTAAAAATTGCTGAAGCGTTTGATTTGGATCAGCGTTTGATTTCTATTTCGGCTCGACCACAGTAATCTTTTCCCGAACAGAATTGCCATCCTGATCGGTTGCAGATAGCCAATAGCTTCCCGGGGCGATGACCAGCGCCAATTCATGAAAGGTTTGGGTTTCTCCGATATAGGTTTCATCGAGATACCAATAGACGGTCGTCTCTGGATCTCGATGCGCCAGTCGGAAGACTACCTCATTTACCTTTTCTTCAAAATTCTTTGGAAGGATCACCTTTTCGTTTTTTCTGGGATAGATAAAGGCCATCAAGGGATCATCTTCACCCACACAATCCGGAGCTAAGGGTGGCAGCATCTGGTAGTCCGGATTCAATGGGGCAAAATAATAAGCCATCACAGTAGGGAGGCTAAACCAGTTTTGTGACCGCATTTCTTCCAAAGGGTAACAGGAGGAGTTCACCCTATAGGTGCCTGAGGCATTCAAGAAAACAGGCTGGTGAAAGGGGCAGACCGAGGTACGGTTTCCTAGGGCAGGAATCCATTCCCCCCTACTTTCTTCGCAGTAAAGTCCTGCTCGATGTCCACTTCGCGTGCAGACTTGTGCCTCGATCAGGTCATCATAGGGCATGTCAAACCAATCTTTCTTCACTGGAAGCTCTTTGAATACATCAAAGAGGATCGGTGCAGCAGCCAAAATTCCGGTCAAGCCTGGGCGGCCTTCCCCATCTGCATTGCCCACCCAAACTCCAATGGCATAGTCAGGTGTCACACCTACTGCCCAAGCATCCTTGAACCCATAGCTTGTTCCAGTCTTCCAAGCAATAGGTCTTGCATCCTGATAAAAACTCCAAGACTCATCGGCATTGGGTCGGTTGGTCTCGCGGAGACTTTCAAAGGTTTTATAAATGGCCCCTGCACCTAGGATTGGTGGGTCAAACTGGAATTCTCCAAAATCCAGCGTTTTGCCTAGTTCGTACACAGGGACATGAAATTCGTCCTTTCGGTACTGACTGGAGTTGGATGTGAAGGTGTTTAAGGTAGCCGCAAGGCCTGCATAGACTTGGGTCACTTCCATCAGGCTGCTTTCTGCTCCTCCCAGAATCAGGGTCAAGCCATAGTGATCTGCAGGTTGGTCGATGTGTTTCATGTCCATCTTTTGGACTTGATTGTAGAAGCGCTGCAATCCGTACTCCTTCAAAAGTCTGACTGCAGGCACATTCAAAGACCTGCTCAAAGCAGCTCCTGCAGTGACCGCTCCATTAAATTTCTTTTCAAAATTCTGCGGGCTGTAGCCGTTTACCGTGGTGGGGATGTCTGCTACTAGGGTATGGGGCAGCAATTCCCCAGCATGCATAGCCGAAGCAAAAAGGAGAGGCTTGAGGATGCTTCCAGTACTTCTGGACCGATCTACTACATCCACGTATTTGCTATGTTCGATTTCGGTTGGCGTGTTGCCTACATAGCCCAAGATCTCCCGGGTATGCACATCTAGTACCAAAATGGAAAGGTTGTGAATCTGGTTTTGCTTCAGACGGAAATAATGATCCTGCGTAATCTGATTCAGCCGACTTTGCAGTGAAGCATTTAAGGTGGATTTTACGCGGTCGCCTTCTCGTTCTTTTCTCATCCGCTCGGTGAAATGCAGCGCAGCATCTGGTAGCGGTAGCGGTTTTCCTGGCAGGGACTCCAAAATCGCCAGGTCATAGGTCAGTTGATCGATTACCTTTTTTTCCAAAAGCTTCAAGAGCAAGCGATCCCGTTTTTGTCGGAGGATTTCCTCATTTTTCCCAGGATAAATCAAAGCTGGGGCATTGGGCAGGACGGCTAGGGCTGCACTTTGGCCCCAACTTAGTTCCTCGACTGGTACACCAAAATATCGCCAGGATGCCGTCTCTAAGCCTACCACATTTCCTCCAAATGGAGCATGGCTGACGTACAGGTTTAGAATCTCCTTTTTGCTGTATCCTGCTTCCAGTCGGGTAGCCAAAAACAGCTCGATCAGCTTTTCAAAATAGGTTCTATGTTGGTTCTTTCGGGAAAGCCGAATCACCTGCTGCGTCAGGGTACTAGCACCTCTTCGTTTTCGGCCCCTGAGATTGTCCCAAGCCGCTTTTGCCATGGAGATCGGATTGAATCCGGGATGCCGGTAGAAATACTCATCCTCAAAATGAAGGATTGCTTCTTCAAAGCGAATTGGGACATCATCCTTAGCAGGAAATCTCCATTGACCGTCTTGGGCAATCCTCGCTCCTAAAAGGACCCCTTCCCGGCTTTCAACTACGGTAGAATTCGGTTCTTCAAAAATCTGATAAGGTAAGCAAAACAGCCAGACCAAGAAAACCAAAAGCACCGCAGAGACAGTAATCTTATGTCTCAGTAATGCTGCTTTGATTTTTTCTATTCTTTGCTTCATTTACTTGATCACCTCTACCCATTGCCCCTTGGTGCGGGCGAAGAAGTCTGCATCATACATTCCCTCAGCCTGAGTACCTGGGAGGTAATACCTGCCCAGATAGGATGCATTGAGTTTCACTGTGAAGACTTTGCTCTGCTTGCCTTGGAGATCAAAGTAGAAATTCACCCGATCATCTCGAATATCGGTGTAATCGGAAGCACCCATTCCTGCCGTTCCCATCTCGGTAAAGCTAGTATTGATGATCTCCCAACCGCTAGGAAAAAGCTGTGACAGGGCAATGTTGTCCACCTTATCGTTCGAGGTATTTTCAACTTTGATCATGGCCGTGATATCGGAGCCCTGACGAATGGACGTCGGGTTAAGTTTATTTCCTTCACCATCCAAGAAGGCTGTCACCACACTGAGGTTCCTTCGCTCAGCCAGTTCTTGCCCTACCGGAAGTTTTCCAGATTGGATCAGCCGGACATAGACTAGATTGTCCTGAAGGTTTTTGATGCTGATCTTTTGCTCTCCAGATCCTGTGGAAAGTTCCCGCTGTGCAATTGCCTGCTGGGTTTTGATTGTGGTGGTTTTTCCATTTTGGACAAAGCTAACTTCCAGAGCTTTCCCACCGTTTTTCTCAACCATCTTAGCCATGGCAATCAGTGCATAGGCAGTCTCCTGCGTGCTGAGCCAGCGGGAAGATGAGAGTTCTTTTGCCAAGGAATTTGCCAATTCCCGCTGTTTGGGATCTCCGAGTAGGACCATAGTCTCCAGTGCGAGGGCTTGATTTCTAAACTCAGACCCATAGCTGTATTGATCGTAGTCCTTTGGTTTGAATTCAAGTACTGCCGCCGACACGAGTTCCCTTGCTGCTCGATCTTGACCTGCTAGTGCATAGGCTGCAGCCAGTCGCAATTTGGTGTCATTGCCCAAATTTGACATTTCCCGAAGTCTGTTCATAGACGGTAACTCGGGCTGTCCGGCCAAGGCAAGGGTATACAGTCTATAGGCTTGAATCAGCTCCGTATTGTAAGGCTTGATGGTAGCTCTCCACTGTCGAGCTGCGCCTTGCTGGAATCGTAGCCAGTTGCTCAAGAAGGTGAGCGGTAGGGAATACCCTTTTCGCTTGGCTTCCAGCATGAAGTGACCCACATAGTTGGTACTCCACTCGTCGGCTTCCCGATCTCCCGGCCAATAGCTTAAGCCACCATCGGTATTCTGGAAACTGTTCAACTTGCGGATCGCAGCTTCTACATTCTTTTGGATTTGCTGTTTGCGGTCCAGCGTCACATCCATGATGTCTGCTAGGAATAGCTGAGGAAAAGCAGCTGAAGTAGTCTGCTCCACACAGCCATGCGGGTATTGGATGAGGTAATTTGCCCTGCCGGTGAAATTCATGGCAGGCAAAGTGGAAAATTCCAAAAATGCTGCATTACTCCCTATCTCTCCAAACGTACTGAAGGAAAGTGTTTGTTCTGCTTTTGCCTCCAAAGAAAGCTCCTTTATTGTCTGGGAGATCGGATTTGGATTTTCTACCTGAATCTCTACTTGGTAGGAAGCAGTTTCTCCTGCACCTGATGCCAAGACTTCTATGGTCTGAATTCCTGTTTCCTTTACGGTATATTCAAAGTTCACGATTTGTTCACCGGGACTGGAAAAGCTCAGCGATTTGCTGGTTCCGTTGATTGCCTGTAGACCCTTCGAGGTTCGGACTTCCACTTTTGCAGACTTCACTTTATTGTCCATGGCGAAAACCGTCACTGGAAGGGTCATTTTTTCGCCTGGCGAAAGCTTTCTCGGCAAAGATGCCAAAACCATCAGTGGTTTCCTGACCGGAACAGTTTTGTCAGCGGAACCATAAGCTCCGCGGTCATTGTCAGCGGCCACGATCATGGCTCGCACGGAACCTACATAATTTGGCATTTTCACTGTGTGGGTCACTTTCTCTCCAGCTTTGAGTGAAAAGGGACCCAAAAATGTGACCACAGGCTTGAATCGGTCTGCTTTTCGGTTTTTAGCCGCGGCAGCATTGTCACTTCCTCCGATCGCATAAATGTTTTCTACGCTACCGGAATAGGCTCCAATGACGTAATCGTACATGTCAAAAGTCTTCACACCCAATGCTTCTCTGGAATAGAAAGCAGCGTGTATCTCTGGCGTACGGAATCGGGTCAGATCCAGCAAACCTTCATCGACTATGGCCAGTGTGTAGCTCATAGCCTTGCTGTTTTTCTCCGAGACTTTGATCACGTAATTTTCCTCAGGTTTCAGGACTGTCGGTAGCTCAAGCTGAGGAGTAAGGATAGTCGTCGGGTCCTCCACCAGAATAGGGATAACTCCATAGAGCCGGATAGGCAAATCATTGCCAGTTTGCTCATGAGGCTGAAGAAGCGAGATATTGACATAGACGTTTGGTGCCATCTCGCTAGTGATATCAACAGTGGCTTTGGTTTCTCCCTTTTGAGTTTCTATCCATTTGGTTTCCAGCACACACGTACCGTTTTCAATACTTAAAAGTGCACGGCCCTCAGCACCTGAAGGGAAGGTGATTACGGCCTGATCCCCAACTTGGTACTTGTCTTTGTCTGCGGAGAAGATCAGCATTTTTGCACTTTCCGAATCTCCGCTTCCTGCATTATCCCACCAGTTGCGGTAGAAATAGGTGACCTTCCCGGTGGCATGTCCACTGTTGGGATCGATCACACGGATGAGGTACCTGCCACTTTCCTCTTCGGGTATGTTCAGGTCAAACTTGCTTTTTCCCGAGGCATCCGTGGTAAGTTCGATTTCTTTAAAAGGACGGTGCAAACTCGCATTTTCATAGCTGGAAAGATTGTCACCGCCCCGGCTCCACCACCAGCGCCATTCGATTTGGTACACTTTGACTATAAGTTCTCGCTGGGCTGCAGGTTCTCCTTTTTCATTGACTGAAACCACCTCAAAGCGATTGTTTTCGTCCGTGAAGTAGGAGCCATAGCCTTGTGCTTTGGGGGATTTTAGCCCGGCAAAATAGCTGAACGGAGCGATGTCTTTGGAAAACACATCCAAGGAAATATCTCCACCTCCCTCGAAAACCTTGGTCACAATGCTAGCCCGAAGCATACCGGGTGCGGTCTTGTTGATTTCGAGGTCTTTCAGGATAGCAATCTTTCCAGCTTCGTTTACTTTCCCTTTGAGCAAAGAGACTTCTGTCTCTGAAAATGTCCGCACAGGATCAGTAAACTCATAATTAGGGTAACTTTTGAACGCGGTGGAGGTGCTTCGGATCGTCGCATCCATTTCTATATTCAGATTTTTGGCCACAGCTCCATGGAGCCAATTGACCGTGGCTGTACCTCTGATCGGTTTGCCCGCAGGTATCACTTCGTCAGTGAAATCCAGTTGGATTTTCAGCCGGTTGGGTTTGACAGTCGCTACTCGAAGGGTTTCGGTAAACTTGGCTCCACCGACTAGGACTGTTGCTCTCCAGTTTCCAGTAGGGGCTCCTGCATCGGTGGCTATAGGGAAGTAATACAGATTGGCCTCATTGCCCTGCGCAACTGTTTTTTGAACCAGTTTGCCTTGGGCATCGGTGACTTCCAAAGTGACAGGATGCTCACTTGGGAGTGGGTTTGCTTGATCATTCAGCGCGAAAGTCAGGTGTATGGTATCACCTGGACGATGTACTCCACGATCTTTGTACATGTACCCTTTGAGGCCTTTTTGAAGTTCTTTACCGGAAATATCAAAATTACTCAAGGAGAGCATGTTGCCATCTTCCAGTTTGAGGTAAGCATAATTATTGTCCTTGTGGGCTATAGCGAATGCAGGCATCTGCTTGGATTCATAGGCCACCATTCCTGAAGCCTCCGTACGAAGCTCCGCGATGAGTTGCTTCTGGTAATTATACAGTGAGATGGTGACCCCTCCTTCGGGATTGGTTGTCAGGAGATTTGTTGTGATGAAATGGTAGCTTCCGTTGCCTCCATTTTTGGCAATGAATCCCAGATCCGAGCCCAACACATTGCTGGAAAGAACCCGCTCTTCGTTGTAATAGGCATCATGGCAGGGATTGTCTCGCTGAGACCAATTGTAAGAGTAGTTCCTCCATCGGTAGATGCGGTTGTTCCAATACTGTTCTTCCCGGTCCTCTTCCTCTAGGTCGGACAGCTGGGATTCGTATTCGTCGTAATAGTAGTCGGACTCCTCTTCTGATTCGGCTGGATCTATCGTTTGACTACAGTCATAGCGGATGTGTTCTTTCTTAAAACTCAACTCGACTCGATAGATAGCGCCGGGATCAGCTTTGAAAAATTCGGATAGGTTCAGGCCATAGGCTTTCCAGACTCCATCATTTTCCAATCCCGGATTTTCCAATTGGATGGTTTTTTTGGCAATTCTCCTGCCCACTTGGTTTAGGTTGTAAGTAGAATTATCGCCCAGATTGCTGTATTGCAGGTATTGTAGGATGTTGTTCTGGAAGATTTTGATGATTCGAACTTCGACAGCATTCAGATTTACTGCTTCAAAATAGTAGGGTGTCGATTCAGCGCTAGGTAAAATCACTCCTGTTGACACCGCCCGAAGGCCGGGCTTGATTTGCTCAAAAGCAATCAATTCTGAGAAAGACTTTTTCAAAGTCGATCCATACTCACTGGCTATCCCTTCGAAAATTTCCACTCTGGCATCGCCGAAGATCCGATCTTCGGGATAGACTATCAGGACACTGCCATCCACTTCAAAGCGAAGGTTGTCCTTGTCCTGAATCTTGACGAGCCCAGTGAAATCTTGCTCTTCTACCAGTGGATCAGAAAAATTGATTCGTAGCGAGGCACCCTGAACCATGGAAGCCTTTACAGAAAGGATAGAAAAGTTGTTTTTGCCCGGGATGGAGAAGAGCGTTTCTCCCTTGTTTTTGGACTTGATTGGCTTTCCATCCCAAGCGAGTTGGAGTTGGGAGTCCTCCTCCATTCGGCTGATGCTATCCACGATAAACTCATAGCTTCTCGAACTGGGAAGTGGCTCAATGAATTTAACTTTGAGTGACTGGTCTTTTTGAGTGGCTGAAATCAAGGCTTTGGCTTCTTTCACATTGATCAGGTCATTGGACTGTAAGGAAGCCGTCAGGTATTGCCAGTCCCGAGAGTAAGACTGCAGGTCTCCGGTCTGTATTTTGAAATTGGGCGCCAGGGTTTTGAAGCCAAAAGTAAAAGTGTGGAATTCCTCCTTAAGGTCGTCGTAAAGCTTGTCCAGCTTCAGGGAAACGGTGTATTCAGTATCCGGATCCAGTTTTTCTTCGGGAATAAAGGAAAGCTTTTTCCCGTTCTCAATGTAAAGTTTACCCGAAATAGAAGGATTTATCGTCAGGTATTCGGTAGGCAATTCCTGTGTCAAGTCAAACTGCTCCAGCGGAATGACCAGCTCCACTATTATTGGCTCGGCCACTGATTGCAATCCCGAAGTATGATGCTGGATGTAGTCTTTGAATCGGTACAGACTGCTGGCTTCCCGAGTAGCGTCATTCTGGCAACCAGAAAATAAAGCAAGAAGAAAGAAGTAAATCAGGAGTTTTCTAGCGCCGTTCATAGGTAGGGAAATGGATAAAGTCAAAGACAGTTAAAGATAGGAAATCGCCAAGCAGGTTTGTTCCCCAATAAGATTTTCTGAGGTTAAAATAGGTGAAGATTTATAGGGCTAGTGGAAGAAAAAATACTTCTCGGATCAGTAGCTTGGGTTCAAAAGAAGGAATTCAAACGATCGGATTAATTTATTCTAAAAATTAGTTGAGCGAATTAGCGGATGTCTTCTAATGAAAAAAAATTTTCTTCTAGGGATTCCCAAAAGCTCAATTGCTTTGGATCTTTTTGAGTTCTTTTTTGTCCAATTCCTTCTCGATAAGCTCTTTTGGATGGATAGATTCACTTGAAGAAACGGATTGGTTGGAAAGTGAATTTCCTTGATTAGAAACTATTTCTACTGGAAAATTTATCCAGAGGATACCCATTTCTGTCATTTCCCATTTGCTTTGGATCATTTTGACATGGTAAGTTTCCTGGCCTGTAAGGTGAGAGGAAGCGGCTATTTCCTGTCCTGGAATCACTGTTTCACCCAAACTCACTTTTGCAGAATTTGCCTTTAGTCCACTCAGTCGACTGAAGGTGCCATCGGTATGATAGATTTCGATGTAGTTTTCGGTTTCGAAATTTGCCGGTCCAGAGGCGCTTTCTTCTACGTCCATTTTTATTGAAGATACGATTCCTTTCCTAGGTGCGCAGATAGGGGAAGGAGTTTCAAAGAAAAACCCAACTCCCGAGTAAGTTTTACCACTTTGAGTGGATGAATTCTCAACGGTAAGCGGGCGCATTCCGACCTGAGTGCCGGCTGAAACTGGGATAAGGTACGGTGCCGAACTCCCGGGTACGCTTTGAAAATCCCCTTTGAAAAGTTGGGTTTTGTAATTGAATCCAGTGGGTTCGTTTACATAAATAGATTGCAGCTTGAGTAGGTTGCTTTTTCCAGGTTTGGCGACTTTAAAGAGAATATTCCCCTCTTTAGATTCTAGATTTTCGAGTTTTGAAAACTCTATTCGGATGGTATAGGGGATTGCATCTTTGTTGAAAGCCATCAGCGACAAGTTGCGGTCTTGATCCTGTTCTGCGAGAATTTCTACCTGAGCAAAAAGTGATTGGCTAAATAGGAGGAAAAGGAATGCAGCGTAGAATTTCATAGAATATGAATTTGGTCCAAAAATAGAACTTTCAAACTAAAATCATATAAATACCCGAAGGGATCTCTGCCTTATTTTTAACAAAAAAACCGCCTGAGATTTCTCCAAGGCGGTTTGGTTTTTATTTCCCTAGTCTGAAAAGTCACAAGCCTAAGTATTTAATAATCACATCTTCAGATTCTCCATCTCCAACTGCGGTGCAAAAGGCTGCTCGTAGTAGCGCTTGCCGGTGGCTTTGTAGAGTGAGTTGGCCAAGGCTGCGAAAACAGGAGGGAAGAAGGGTTCACCCAATCCGGTTGGGTCTTCTTTGCTGTCCACAAAGTGAACTTCGATCGCTCTTGGTGCTTCTTTTTGACGGATCATGCGGTACTTGTCAAAATTGGTTTTGGCAGGAACCCCATTTTCGAAGGCCAATTCACCAAAGAAAGCGTTTCCAATACCATCAATAATGGCCCCTTCACCCATGTTGATCGCTGAGTCTGGATTGACCACTATGCCGCAGTCCACAGCTGCATATACTTTTTCGACCACCGGTTTTGAATCTACAATCTTGGTATCCACCACCTCAGCTACATAAGAGTTGTGACAGAAGTACGCCGAAACGCCACGACTTACTCCAGGAGCCGGGGTTTTCCAGTTGGACTTGTCTCGTACGAGTTCGAGTACTCCCGCATAGCGCTTGGCATCGTAATCGTTGTTTTCCCCCACAGGATTGGTTTCGGCACGCTTGAGTAGTTCCAAACGGAATTCGATCGGATCTTTTCCCATCACCTCAGCCAATTCATCCAGAAAGCTTTGTTCGGCTGCTGCCATGAAGTTGGATCGGGGAGCACGGAAAGCCCCGATGGTGATGTTGGATTCGATCTGCCAACTTTCTGCAAGGTAGTTGTCAATCGCTCCGGCAGGGAATCGGTTGGCATGAAGGGGAGTTTCAGGAATTCCACCTGCCTTTACGTGCAGTGCAAGGAGGTTATTGTTTTCGTCCAAAGCTGCACGATAGGTCGCTGAATAAGCTGGTCGGTACACCCCGGCGCTCATATCATCTTCACGGGTGTAGACCATTTTGACGGGTGCTTGGATTTTTTGAGAAATCAAGGCTGCCTCCGTCATGTGGTGGCTGTAAGCCCGACGTCCAAAGCCTCCTCCCATACGGGCAAGATTGATCTGAATATTCTCTTTAGGGATTCCGAGACTGTTGGATAGGGTGGTAATGATGAATTCAGGAGCTTGAGTAGGCCCATAGATCACCGCCTTGTCGCCTTTTACGTCTGCAAAGCAGTTCATCGGCTCCATGGTGTTGTGGGCCAAAAAAGGTGCAGAATACGTTTTTTCGAGGATTTTTGCTGCCTTTTTGAAGGCTGCTTCCGGATCTCCGTCTTTTCGGACTACAGTACCGGTTTTTTGGATGTACTCAGCCATGCGCTCTTTGTGTCGGTTGGTGTTTTCCAATCCCCTTGGCACAGTGATTTCCGTGCTGGGGCGGCCACCAAATCCCGCCACTTTAAACTTGGATTCTGGGGCGGTTTCCCATTCCACAGTCAGCGTTTTCTTTGCCTGCATGACTTCCCAAGTGGAGTTTCCGACGATGGCTACGATCTCCGGGAAAGTTGCCGTATCAAAGAAGTTTCTTTCGAAACCCTCTTTGAAAAGGGAAATGGAAAAGACATCCAAGATTCCGGAAATTCCACTGACTGAGCTTTTGTCAAATGACTTCAGCTTCATCCCAAAAGCAGGAGGATGTACGATGGCCGCGTACTTCATTCCTTCTACTTTGTGGTCTATGCCGAAAAGCGGGTTGCCTGTGACGATCTTCTGAGCATCCACATTTTTTTTGGAGCTACCGACGATTTTGAAATCCTTAATTTCTTTCAAAGTCACTTCCTCAGGTACAGGAATAGTAGCTGCGATGGAGGCCATCTCACCATAGTGGGCTTTCTTTCCGCTGCCTTTGTGTTCCAAATTACCGGCGGAAGTGGTGATTTCGGAAGCGGGTACTTTCCAGGTTTGTGCTGCAGCAGCGATCAACATGGCCCGGGCCGTAGCACCAGCGGTTCGGAGGGGAGTCCAGCCCTGACGGATGCTCTGACTGCCTCCGGTAAATTGCCGTTCAAATCGGGTAGGGAAATAATCTGCTTGCTCTACCATCACCATTTTCCAATCCGTATCCAGTTCCTCCGCCAAGATCATCGGCATGGAGGTTTTGATATTGGAGCCAAACTCAGGATTAGGGGAGAAGAGGGTTACAGCGCCATTTTCCCCGATTTTGATATAACTGTTGAGTTCAAACCACTCCTTGGGCAGTTCCAAAACCTGCTCTGGAGTCGGCTTACATCCTGCCAGCCAGCTGAAGCTGAGCATCATGCCTCCGCCTGCCAAGGCAGAGACCTTCAAAAATGACCTGCGGTCCAATTTTTTATCTAAAGTTGCCATAGGTTTTCGGATTAAAGGTTTTGAGCGGCGGTTTTGACAGCAGCTTTGATTCTGAGGTAAGTGCCACAGCGACAGATGTTGCCGTTCATGGCATTTTCGATTTCTTCATCACTGGGATTTGGATTTTGCTGAAGCAAAGCTGCCGCAGTCATGATTTGACCGGCTTGGCAATACCCGCATTGTGGCACATCGTGTTCCATCCAGGCTTTTTGAACCGGATGATCCCCGCTTTCGGACAATCCTTCGATGGTGGTAATCGAAGCCCCTTCTGCTGCCGAAACAGGTAGCTGACAAGAGCGAACTGCATTTCCGTCGAGGTGAATGGTGCAGGCCCCACATTGCGCGACTCCGCAACCAAATTTGGTTCCTACTAAATCCAGGTGATCACGGAGGACCCAAAGCATGGGGGTACTCGGATCGACATCGACTTGCTTGGAAGTTCCGTTGATGTTGAGATTGAAAATGGCCATAGTTGTTGAAATTAAATGTTTGAAGTTAGGGATTTCCGAAGGGTCGACCTTACGGAAATCAAACGGAAAGCTTTATGAATCAATCTGTAGCCATAAGGATTCAGATCGAAAAGTGATTTGATGGACCTAGTTAACCTCTTGAACCTCTCTCCAGATGAAATTAGAAGTTCGATGTTTAATAAGCCATTGACCGTTTTGCTTGACAAATTCATCCTTGTAGATGGTGTAAAGTGTGGTCTTGATTGTTTTTCCATTTTGCTCACCCACCAAAATCACGTGACAATAGGAAGTAGCCTTTGCAGTATTTTCTGTCAACTCTTCAATGGTTTGCTGTCCGTTTTGATGATAAACCGTGTGAAAACCAGACAAAAACTGCGAAAACGTATCTTTCAATTGCTGACGACCTACCAGTTTTATCGGTGGCGTACCTTTGAAAATAGATTCGACTATCCCGTCTTCGGTAAAGAGTAACACTTGCTGCTCAATATCTTTGATGTCTGCCAGGTTGGAAAAACGATCCACCACATTTTTTATGGCCATTTTTTCCTCGATTTCAGAAATGCGTTGGTCGATTGATTTGTCCATGGTTTGTGCGTTTGATTGGAAAACAACAAAGAGGAACAGGAATACTTGAACTGAGATTTTCATTTTGAAAATTTTGTTTTGAAGTAATTTCTTGGAATCTGAAAATGCTTCCTTTTAATGTGATTTTCAGTTTTGAACCCGGCTTTGTTCCACAGGAGTGTAGCGATCACCAAAGACTTTCATTCCTGCAATCGTTTCGGTCAACTCTTTTAGCTCTGTTTCTGAAAAAATAAGCTCTGCAGCTGCCAGATTCTCCATAAGGTGTGCTTCTTTGGTTGTGCCTGGAATGGGCACAATAAAGGACTTTTGATGGAGGAGCCAAGCCAAGGCTACTTGAGTAGGAGTCAGTCCACGCTGATGTCCAAAGTCGATCAAAGCTTCCACAATCGGCCGGTTGGCGGCCATCGCATCGGGCTGAAAGCGAGGCAATCCGGCACGGTTATCGTTTTCGGCAAAGAACTTCGTTTGGCTATTGAGCATGCCGGTCAGAAATCCACGGTTCATCGGGCTATATGGCACAAAACCGATTCCCAACTCTTCGCAAGCAGAAAGTACACCTTCTTCGGGCTTTTTCCACATCAGATGGTATTCACTTTGGATGGCAGTGAGCGGTTGGATGGCATGGGCCCGGCGGATAGTTTCCACATTGACCTCGCTAAGCCCGAAGTTGCGGACTTTTCCTTCCTGAATCAGGTCCTGCACCGTGCCAGCGACGTCCTCGATGGGGACATTTGGATCTTGGCGGTGCTGGTAAAACAAGTCCAAGACATCGGTTCTCAGACGTTTGAGGGATTCTTCAGCCACTTTTCGGATTTCCTCAGGCCGGCCGTTCATTCCAGCCATTTGATTGTTTTGGATGTTGAATCCAAACTTGGTCGAAACGAGAATTTCTTTTCGAAATGGCTGCAATGCTTCTCCTACCAGGTCTTCATTGGTGTAAGGGCCATAGACTTCGGCAGTGTCAAAGAAATTCACTCCGGATTCGAAGGCTTTTCTGATTAAGGCAATTGAGACTTTGCGATCCGGAATTCTTCCCCGGTGATAACTCATTCCCATGCAGCCTAAGCCCAAAGCTGTGACTTCCAATCTGTGTTTTCCAGATCCAAGGGTTCGGGTTTTGGTAATGCTTGCTTTTCCTGAAGTGGCCTCGGGACTTTTTGACATACCTCCTGCAAGTGTTGGAGAGGCTAAAAATGCGGTTCCCAGCGTCAACCCTGCTTTCATAAAATTCCTTCTGGAGGTTTCTTTTTGATTTTCAATTGGCTTATTCATACCTCTATTTATTTGGTTTATCGATCAATCATTTTCTGAGAAGCTTCCGGATATCGGTTTCCCACGATTTTCAGTTGAGATAACGCATGGTCAATAAGTTCCAAATCGCTGTTGGATAAGCGAAGGAATGTGCTTTCCAGATTTTCCTCCAAGCGGTGCAGTTTTGTTGTACCCGGGATCGGCACAATCCAAGGTTTTTGAGCCAAAAGCCAAGCTAAAGCTACCTGTGCTGGCGTGGCCCGGTGGGCATCAGCGAGAATCTCCAGTTGATGCACCAATTCCATGTTGGCTTTTCTTGCATCAGCTGCAAATCGAGGTACCACGTTTCGGAAATCATTCGGGACAAAGCTGGTTTTATCATCCATTTTCCCGGTCAAAAAACCTTTTCCAAGTGGACTGAAAGGGACAAATCCAATTCCCAGTTCTTCCAGTGTTGGAATGATTTCTTCCTCAGGTTCTCTCCACCAAAGGGAATACTCACTTTGCAGTGCGGCCACAGGCTGTACCGCATGTGCCCGTCGGATGGTTTTTACTCCGGCTTCAGAAAGTCCGAAATACTTGACTTTTCCGGCTTGAATCAGTTCTTTGACAGCTCCTGCTACTTCCTCGATTGGCACTTTTGGGTCAACACGGTGTTGATAGAGTAAGTCTATGGATTCGACCTTGAGTCGCTTTAGTGATCCTTCCACGGCAGTTTTGATGTGGTCTGGGTGGCTGTTCAATTGAGTCCAACGTTCGTCCTGATCAGGCGTAAAACCGAATTTGGTAGCGATGACCACTTTGTTTTTGAAAGGAGCCAAAGCTTCACCGACCAATTCTTCATTGGAAAATGGTCCATAGACTTCGGCAGTGTCAAAAAAGTTGACTCCCAGTTCCACTGCCTTTCGGATTAGGGAAATCATTTCCTTTTTATCAGCAGCCTGACCATAGCCAAAGCTCATACCCATACAACCCAGTCCCAAGGAAGATACTTGGGGTCCACTTTTTCCGAGTTTTCGTATCTCCATAAATTGGTTTGCAGGAAAGTTTGATTACAAAATTCACTTCCTTGTTCTAAAAAAAAATTACCAAAATCAATCCAAAGCTTATTTAAATCAAACAGGGTTTGCTTGTGTATGGAGATTTTCACTTTCCGGCGGACCTTAAATTCAACCCTATCGAAAGAATGGTTTGAATTATGTAAGTTTTTATTTGAAATCAATTACTATTAAGTCGCATGATCAAAGCACTTTTGCAGATAAATCTGTGACTGAAGTGGAAGGATTCACATTATTTCAAACTGCCTCGGCGGAAAATCGAAATTTCAACTATGCTAAATCAATACTTAGCATTCTTTTGATTTTTGTAAGTCTAAGCCTGTATGGGCAAGAGACAGAAAAGAAAAATCACCTCAGCGGAACTATCACCGCTACCAACAACGGAATCTCAATTATTCCCTCCTTTTCCTTAGGTCGTCCCGCGGTCTTTTTTGACCTGAGCATGGGAGGGGATCGGCTTTCTTTTGATCCCATGCTTCGCTTCGGTATGGACGGGAAACCTTGGTCTTTTATCCTTTGGGGAAGGTACAAAGTGATCAAAGACAAACGCTTCTCCCTGACTGTAGGCGGACATCCGGCATTTCTTTTTCAGGAAAAGGAGATCATCGTAGATGGAAAGGAAGAGAAGGTTTTCGTGGCCAACCGATACCTGGCCGGGGAGATCAATACCAACTTTAAGCTAAATGACCGCTATTCCATTGGGCTCTATTACCTCAAGGGAAATGGAATTCAGGTAATCAGTGCCAAAAGTTCGGATTTCCTGGCCTTCAATGTCGGACTTCCAGAGCTGAGATTGGGTAAAGAGGTCAGTCTGATGGTCAATCCTCAGGTATTCTATCTGGTAGTGGACGGGAATTCTGGCTATTATGCCAATGCAGCTTTTACCCTGAAAAAAGGAGATTTTCCGCTGAAATTTCAGACCTTTTTCAACCAGAAAATCAAATCTGATATTGCAGGAGAAGATCTAGTTTGGAATGTCAGTCTGCTGTATGGGTTTGAGCATAAATTCTCTAAAAAATAACGGAATGGACCGAGCGGAAACACTGGAGGAATTTTACAAGAGGAAGTTCAACTGGATTCCTGAGAGCTTGGCTCAGGACATTGGTCATTTTAACATGTTTCGGCTGGAGCCCTATTTGGAAGGAAAGTTAAAAGCTGTACCCTATCGAAGACGTGATTTCTACAAAATCATGCTGGTCAAAGGAGCGAGTACCGTTCTCTACGCAGACCGAATCTATGAGGTCAAAAAGCAGGCGCTTTCCTTTTCTAATCCGCTCGTGCCCTACAAATGGGACCATTTGGCACCGGAAACGAAAGGAGAGTATTGCATTTTCAATCCTCATTTTTTCATGAATTTCGGTCAGATTCAGCAGTATGAAGTCTTTCATCCAAATGGTACACACATCTTCGAATTGACAGATGAGGAAGCAATGGAAATAGAGAAGATTTTCGAAAAAATGAAATCTGAGTTTAATTCGGAGTACAAATACAAATATGATTCCCTGAGAGCCTTGGTTTTTGAGCTGATTCACTTTGGGATGAAACTGCAGCCTGCCGAAGTTCAAAAGACCCAACACGGCAATGCAGCTTTGCGAATCGCTTCCATCTTTTTGGAACTCCTTGAGCGGCAATTTCCCGTGGACGATACGCATAAGACTATCGAAATCCGAAAACCAGCGGACTTTGCTTCGCAACTGAACATTCACGTCAATCACCTCAATCGCGCCATTAGGGAAATGACAGGAAAAACAACCTCCCAGCTAATTGCAGACCGAATCCTACAGGAATCCAAAATTCTTCTGAAACAGAGCAATTGGAATGTGTCTGAAATTGCCTTTTCATTGGGATTCAATGAAGTGACCCACTTCAATAATTTCTTTAAAAAACACCTTAACTTGAGTCCAACTCACTATCGAAAAAATTAGACTTGGTATGAAATCCTTATTCGTTACTTTCCTCTTTTCGCTCTTTCTTTTCCCAAAAAGTTTTGCCCAAAAGACAGAGGCCATTCACATTTCAGGAGATATATTGACCGAAAAAGTATTCTCCATAGCTCAAATCAAAGGCTTCCCAAGTTCTGATTTGGGGGATTTTGAAATCACCAATCACCTTGGCGAACCAAGAGGAGTAGCAAAGCAACTGAAAGGTTTTTCAGTTTTACGCTTATTAGAACAAATTGAATTGGACGCTCCAAGCCCAAAACTGTTGAGTGAGTATTATTTGATTTTTGAAGCTTCTGATGGGTACAAAGTGGTTTTTTCGTGGAATGAGCTGTTCAACAATTCGTTGGGAGAGCAGGTTTATCTCATCACTTCTAAGGACGGAGAAAGCCTGGAGAAAATGGAAGACGGGATATTGCTGATATCCAAAACTGATATCCGAACCGGGAGACGTCATGTCAAAAACTTGGCCCGAATCCGGATCAACCGGGTTGACTAGTACCGGAGCCAAATCATTCACTTGAACCACTCTTACCTTCTGGAGTTTCTTTTGAACCTTACTTTGCCTAAACTCGCACATGCTTCTTGATAGCTTTGGACGTATTCACGATTACCTGCGGATCTCCCTCACGGATCATTGCAACTTCCGCTGCAGCTACTGCATGCCGGTGGAGGAAATGGAGTGGATGCCGCAATCCAAGCTGATGAGTATAGATGAGATTCTTTCTTTGGCCGAGACTTTTGTTTCGCTTGGGGTGAAAAAGATCCGATTGACAGGTGGTGAACCTTTGGTTCGGAAAGAATTTCCAGAAATTTTAGAGCGACTTTCTGATTTTCCGGTCGAACTGACCCTGACCACCAATGGAGTTTTGATCCACAAGCATATCGATGCGCTGAAAAAAGCAGGAGTCCGATCGGTCAATGTCAGTTTGGACACACTCAATCGCGAGAAATTCCACAAGCTTACCCGTAGGGATCAGTTTGATCTGGTTTGGGAGAATATCCAGCTCTTGCTCAAAGAAGGTTTCCGGGTCAAAGTCAATGCAGTGGCGCTTCATGGCATGATCGAGGACGAATTCTGTGATTTTATCCAAGTCACGGAAAAGCTTCCGCTCCATGTTCGTTTCATCGAGTTTATGCCCTTTGCGGGCAATCACTGGCAAAGTAAAGAGGTCGTCACAGCTTCCCAAATGCTGGAAATTGCAAAGGAGAAATTCGATGTCTCCAAGCTGGAGGATAAAAAACACGACACAGCCAAGAAATATCAGGTTCCGGGTTTTGCAGGGACTTTTGCATTCATCACCACGATGAGCGCCCATTTTTGCGGAGACTGCAATCGGATTAGACTCACTGCTGATGGAAAAATTAAGAATTGCCTTTTTGGTAAAGAAGAACTGGATCTTTTGGGCGCTTTGCGAAAAGGAGAACCTATCGAGTCGCTGATTCGGCTTTCTATTTCCCAAAAACACCAAGCGCTGGGCGGCCAGTTTTCAGCTGACTATGAAAAAGCTGATCCAGATAAAATTGAAAATCGGAGCATGATCAATATCGGAGGATAATGAAAGAATTTATTACCGTTTCCGAGGCCAAAACAATTCTCAAATCCCTTCAAATCAAGGGGAAAACCGGCTTACTATCTCTTCAGGAAAGCCTTGGGAAATTCACTGCCTCGGCTGTATTGGCACCGATGGATGTGCCTTCCTTTGACAACTCAGGCATGGATGGCTATGCGATCGCATGGGATGAAAGCGGAGAAGGCCGAGAAGTGGTGGAGGTGATTCAGGCTGGTGCAAGTACAGATTTTGTTTTGGAGAAAGGTACGGCAGTACGGATTTTTACCGGAGCACCAGTTCCTCAGGGAGCGGATACGGTCATTCCTCAGGAGTACATTACCCGGACGGAAAACATGATTTTTTTTGATTCTACTGAGTTTTTCAGAGGAGCTAATGTCCGCAAAAAAGGGGCGCAGTGTAAAGTGGGTTGGGAAGTGGTCCCAGCGGGTACGAAAATCACACCTGGTACGATTGGACTGTTGGCTTCACTTGGAATCCAAGAAGTTGAGGTCTGTATCCCTCCAAAAGTGGCTCTGATTCTCACCGGGGACGAAATCATTGAATTGGGAAACCCGCTTAATCCGGGTCAGATCTACAATGCCAACGGTCCGACCTTGGAAGCGTATCTTCAGCAGCTCGGCATAGGTGATCTCAGTATCTTCAGGGTCAAGGACGAAAAAAGTGAAGTGACAAGAGTGATTTCAGAAGCTTTGATCGATTCGGATTTTGTATTGCTTACAGGCGGAATTTCGGTGGGCGATTTTGATTTTGTGAAAGGAAGTTTGGAGCAAAATGGAGTAGATCAACTGTTCTACAAGATCAGACAGCGTCCCGGAAAACCGCTTTTCGCAGGAATAAAAGGTGAAAAACTGGTTTTTGCTCTACCAGGAAATCCTGCATCGGTGCTGTCCTGCTTTATCCAATACGTCAAGCCATGCCTACTCGAATGGATGGGGAATCCAGAAGCTTGGTCCCCTCCGAAATATCTTCCGATGGAAAAGGATTTTGATAAAAAAGCCCCACTTACCTTCTTTTTGAAAGCTAAAGTGGTGGATGGAAAGATCCATTTGCTACCCGGTCAGGAGTCATTTAATCTGCTTCCATTTGGTGTGGCTGATGGCTTGGTGGAGATTTCCCAAGACATTGAGCACGTGGAGGAAGGGAGTTTAGTCGCGTTTTATCCTTGGTAATTGAATGGAATTTTGGGATGTTTTCCTTTATTTTTTGATGCCTTTTGCGGCATTTATGTATGCATCCGTCGGGCATGGCGGAGCGAGCAGCTATTTGATGATTTTGGCCCTTTTGGGTTTTGCTCCTGAAGAGATTCGTCCATCGGCTCTGATTCTGAACATGTTTGTGTCGATGATTTCCTTTTTGAACTACCGCAAATCGGGAGTTTTTCCGCTGAAGTTATTCCTCTCATTAATTATTTTTTCCATTCCTGCAGCCTATTTGGGTGGAACTATTTTACTTGAAACAGGCATTTACAAGCAGATTTTAGGCGTATTGTTGATTTTTCCTGTGCTGAGGTTTGCTGGTGTTTTTCCGATTTCAGAAAGCTCAAAAGTCGATCAAAAATGGTGGATGGCACCGATTCTTGGTTTTGCGATTGGTCTGCTTTCCGGAATGATCGGGATTGGCGGGGGAATTATCCTTTCACCGATCATCCTGATGTTGGGTTGGGCAGGAGTGAAGGAAACCGCTGCATTGAGTGCGCTTTTTATCTTCCTCAATTCTGTTGCGGGCTTTCTCGGTGCTTCGGTTTTTCATATTGAGTTTTCACAACAACTCTGGATATTGCTTCCACTTACTGTTGCGGGAGGAGCATTGGGGGCTTATTTGGGAGCGAAAAAATTCAGTCCGAAAGCCTTGAAGTATCTATTGGCTTTTGTGTTGGCCTTTGCAGCGGTGAAGTTGATTATAGGGTAAAGTTTGTATTTAGAATTGGTTTGCTCACAGATGTCACAGATGCTCACAGATTATTTTATCCGTGTCTATCTGTGTAATCTGTGAGCTAAAAATAAGATAGCTATCCCTTCAAAAACTTTGGAATCAAAGCCGATTTTCAAGGAATTAGAGGCAGGCCCATTTCCTATTCTATTATCTTTAAGTCAAAAATTACCCTAAAAAATGTCCAATACACTTCACATCAAAGCTTTTGGAATGGTAGCCGAAAAGATTGGTCTGTCTGATTTGTCAATGGATCATTCGGGAGATTCTGCCGAACTTCTAGCCGCTTTGCTGGTTAAATTTCCTGAGTTGAAAACCCTTAAATTCACGCTTGCGATCAATAAAAAAATCGTCAACGGCAATCAGGAAGTTCCCGAAAATGCCGAAATAGCCCTTTTACCACCATTTTCAGGAGGATAACATGAGTCGATTCGAAAGACAAATTATATTGAACGGTTTTGGAATTGAGGGTCAGCAAAACCTGAAAAAAGCCAAGGTTCTACTGATCGGAGCCGGTGGACTGGGTTGCCCGATTTTACTCTATCTCGCAGCTGCGGGTGTAGGGAAAATTGGAATTGTAGACGGCGACACTGTTGCCATTTCCAACTTGAATCGTCAGGTACTTTATGGGGAAAATGACTTGGGGAAAAATAAGGCGGAAACGGCCGCACGCTATTTCCAAGGCAAGTATTCCGATATCAAATGGGAGGTTTTTCCTGAGTTTATCAGTGTTGAAAATGCTCAGGAAATGATCTCTGGCTATGATTTAGTGATTGATGGATCCGATAATTTCCCGACAAGATATTTGGTAAATGATGCCTGTGTTTTGCTTGGAAAGCCTTTGGTTTTTGGAGCGATTTATCAGCATGAGGGACAGGTTTCTGTTTTTAATCTCGGCGAAAATGCCTGCAACTATCGGGATCTTTATCCCAAAATGCCAACAGCTACTGAGGTGCCAAATTGCGCTGAAACAGGTGTTTTAGGAGTTCTTCCTGGGATCATCGGCAATCTAATGGCGCTGGAAGCGATCAAAGTGCTGAGTGGATTTGGGAAGCCCCTAAAGAATAAAGTGCTCTTTTTTAACAGCATTGCTTCTCAAAGTTATGAAGTGGAAATCACCCCAAATCCAGAAAGCCGAGAGGACATGCCTGCTTCACTGACTTCTTTTGAAATCATGGACTACGAACTGGCCTGCGAAGGTGTCAAGCAACTCACTTGGGATGAAGCCATGAGTAAAATGGGTTTGGATATCGCGTTTGTCGATGTCCGCGAACCGGGAGAATTGCCTCCTTTGGAGTGTACCGGTTTGATGAAAATTCCACTTTCTACTTTCCCGGATAAGCTGGATCTTTTGGAGGATGCGGAGGAGATTTTGTTTTTCTGCCAAAGTGGAATCCGAAGCCAAAAAGCCGCACAGCAACTCCAGCGAGACTATCCCGAAAAGCGAATTTATTCCATCAAAGGCGGTATCAATGCGCTTAAAACCAATCATTCCTGATCATGGAAAAAGAACGAAAGCCAAAGAATATTTTTGTTCAGGGTCCGATTTCTCCTGAAAAAATCGCGCAATCCATCGCCAATCACAGCAGCAAAACGGACATTGGAGGACATAGCATCTTTCTCGGTCAGGTGCGGGCAGACGCCAAAGCGGAAGGGAATGTGATCGCTATCGACTATACCGCTTATGAGGAAATGGCTTTGGAAAAGGCCTTTGAAATCCGCGAAGCGATCTTTGCAAAATATCCACTGACCTGCATGCATATTTACCATAGCTTAGGCGAAGTCAAAGTGGGCGAACTTTGCCTTTTTGTCTTCACATCATCCAAGCATCGCAAAGCTGCTATGGACGCTTGTGATGAATTGGTCGAGCGGATCAAGGCGGAGTTGCCTGTATGGGGGAAAGAAATTTTGGACACCCAAGGTCACGTCTGGAAATTGAATACTTGATTTCAGGGATTTTGTCCTGTTACATTGAAAAAAAAAATATTTTTCAAAAGAGGAATAATGGCTTAGGATTTAGTCAAAACTGTTGTCACCCTGAGCGGAGTCGAAGGGTCTTCGACTTCGCTCAGTCTGACATCGGTCTGACAAAGTTTACACCGAAACAACAGGCCTGAGCGATTCAATTTCAGCTTGAAGTTCTTTCAGTTGCGCTTTCATTTTTTTCAGAATTTCTTCGGAATCCATCTGAATGGAATCAACCAAATCTTGGTAATAGCTTAATCCAATGTTCAGGTTGTTTCTGAACTTTTCCAAGTAGGCTTCCTGCTTGGCCGTAGCTTCAGGGATTAGTTTTTGAAATTCCTTTTTCAAATAATCCACATAGAGTTGCGCTTCTTTCACGAAGACGTGTGGACGATCATTTTCCAGTTTCAGGGTGATTTTTCCATAGATATGATCTACCATTTCCTTGAGGCTGAAGATACTTTTAAAGTAGGCCAAGTTTGGGCCTGGGCAGATGGTTACCGCATTCAAATTGCGTCTCGGTGCAGATCCGTTCGCCAAGATAGCTGGCGCGCTTAGTCCTTCACAAAGGCAGTCTTTTTCAAGAATTTCGGTCATTTCCTGCTGACTGACTTTGCCTTCGTGGAAGGCTTTAGATTTTAGATTCTGATATTGTCTGGACGCGGTACAAATTGGTTTGTCAGTGACTTCTGTGCTGAAGGTCAAAAACTTCTTAAAGCATGGACTTCCGGGACGGCCTTTGTCGATGCGCTGCTGACGCTGGATTTCACCGCTGCTTGTTCGCAGATTATTGAATGGAACTCCAAGCGGAGAAGCGTGGCTGAGGAAATAGTCTGATCTTTTGGCTTCAATGATCTTTTGGATCGTCTCCTCATCTACCGATGTGGCCTCTGGCACCAGCAAAAATGGACTTCCCCAACCTGTGCCGTCGAGTTGATAATAGCTTCTCAGGAAGCTGTCCTCGGCGCCAGTTCCGATTCCGCCTTGATAGGTAATTTTGATGGTTTCAGTTTCCGACAAAAGTGCTTGCCCTTTTGCCCCCAAACCCTGATTGCAGGTTTGTCTGATAGTTTCGATCAGTTCTTTTCGGTTGGTTTTGAACTCTTCCAAAATCGGACCTGCCAAAAATCCATCGGTTGCAAAAGCATGTCCACCGCAGTTTAGGCCCGATTCGATCCTGAATTCAGAAACCCAAAGGCCTTTTTTCGACAGAAATTTCCCCTGAATCAAAGCCGATCGATAATCACTCACTTTGAGGATGATTCGTTTTTTGATTTTCCCATTTTCGTCAGGGAAAAAGTCCTGAAACTGCTCCGCATAGCTGTAAAGTGCAGGATTCATCCCAGCGGAAAAGACTACGGCTGCTTCCAGTTTACTTTTGGCGAAGCCGCGCAAAGCCGACAGGGCATCCGAAAATTCTCTAGAAAGCTCATTCCCTTCTTTGTCATAATTGAGTTTATCGACCTTAGTCATGATGTTGACATCGATAGATCCGGGCCTTAGAAGTTCGAGGATTTTGGACTTTAGAATTGATTTCTCGGAAAGTTCAGTGTTTCGGAATTGCTCAAATAATCTGGTTACTTCACTTTCCTCAGGGAGTAAAGCGACCAACTGGTCCATGCTACTTTCCCCGTCCCAATTTTCAGTTTTGAGTTCCGCCATCTGTGCTTCGATCACCGTGTGCAGTAGGTCAAGATAGGCTTGGACCCGCTTTGCGCGAGCATCTTCTTCAGTTTCGGCGATGGGTGAGAAGGGGAGATTTAACTTTTCAGAGTGAATTCTTCGCATGTCTTCCAAAAGGAAATCATCCATGATGGAGACGACACTGGAGATTCCGAATTTGGCAACTTTGAGCGGGGTATCTACGGTATAGCCCAATCCCATCACCGGGATATGGAAGGTGTGAAGACCTGAAGTTTGAGGCATAAGTGTTTCCTGAGTTTTGATTCAATCGAAACTCAAAAATACCTCGCTCTTCACCCTAATGCCATTTTTGCTAGCTGTTATAAACTTGGTTTTAAACTGATTTTTGTCAGGAATTTATTTGCAAAAAAATTCATCAGGCTTAAGAATAGTTGATTTTTGATTAGATTAAAGTATTGACAATTAAATTTTTATGATAGAAAAATTCAATTTGGGTTTACTGGATTTGCTTTCCATTTTACTGCCGGGAGGATTATTGGTTGGATTGGTCTGGCAATCGGGATGGGTGAGTGATTGGCCCTTATTTCAGGAGATCCCGCAAGGCTGGGCTGCTGGTTCGGTGGTCGCTGCTTCCAGTTATGTTTTGGGACATTTTGTGCATATGGTCGCAAGCTATCTGGATGACTTGGTTTTCGCTAAAGTAAAAAGGTTGAAATGGCCTGATGAAACCTTGGTGAATATGGTAATTCAGATCAAAGACAGGGAAATAGGCGTGATTGA
This sequence comes from Algoriphagus litoralis, assembly GCF_003259255.1. Taxonomy (GTDB): domain Bacteria; phylum Bacteroidota; class Bacteroidia; order Cytophagales; family Cyclobacteriaceae; genus Algoriphagus; species Algoriphagus litoralis. Next base: position 333,807 of record NZ_QGOL01000006.1, on the reverse strand, counting down.
CAGGAACTATTTCAATGCCTTCAAATGGTCCTTAGCCTACCTTATGCTGCATCAGCCATTGTTGTATCAGGCTGTAGAAAAACACATTGCTGAGTCTAAGTTTTTTAGAAGCTTTGCTGTCGTATTGCTTTTTGCTGGTGTTTGGGCTTTGGCAAAAGGAATGTGGGTGGAAGGAGTGCTGAGTTTAATTTTGACTGTTCTTTCAATGATTCGATACATTACCCAAAGGCAAAAATCCTTGGATTCAGCCTATCAGTATGTAATAACTATCGCAGGGAAAAAGAAGACCTGATCAGATCAAAACTCCATCTCAATACTTTCTCCGGCTCTTAATTCCAGGTCAATCTCCGATCCGTCAGCAAAGAGAATTACTTTTTTGCCTTTGGCAGAATGCAGGCGTACGGTTTTCACTTCTCCTTCTTCCCATGTGAAATCCAGCGTAAATCCACCTCTGGCTTTCATTCCTCTCACAGCGCCACTTTGCCATGCTTTCGGCAAAGCCGGCAAAATACTGATCACACCCTCCTCATGAGATTGCAAGAGCATCTCGGCCACACCTGCGGTGTATCCGAAATTTCCATCAATCTGGAATGGGGGATGCGCATCAAACAGGTTAGTATACAATCCTTTGCTCAGAAGCTTTTGGATATGCTCATAGGCCATTTCTCCGTCCAATAGCCTAGCGGAAAAGTTGATCAGCCAAGCTCTGGACCAGCCTGTTCCTGCACCACCGTTTGCCAGCCGGTAATCCAAGGTCTTCTTCACAGCCTCAAACAATTCTGGGTTTTGTCGTTTGGTAATCGCTGCTCCGGGGTGGAAAGCATACAAATGCGACATGTGGCGATGTCCTTTCTCGGGTTCTTCATATTCCCGGTCCCATTCGAGGATTCTTCCATCAGAACCGATCTGAATTCCCGGGCGAAGTTGGCCTAGTTGACTTTGGATCTTGTCTGTCAGTTCTGAGCGTTTGCCAAGGATTTCATTTGATTTCAGGTAGATAGTGAAAATGTCGGCGATCAGCTGTTGGTCCATTGCTGCTCCCATGGTGGAGGCCGCCTTTTGACCTTTTTCGTTGATGAACTGATTTTCGGGAGAAGTGGAAGGAGCAGAGACCAAAGTTCCGTCTCGTGGATCTGTGATAAGCCAATCCGAGTAGAATAATGCAATCTGCTCAATCGCCGGTAGCCCTCTTTTTTCTAAGAAATCCCGATCCAGAGTAAAGAGGTAATGTTCCCAATAATGCCTGCCCAGCCAAGCGCCTGCGCCTACCCAACTTCCCCAATAGGCCGTTTCGGACTGTAGAAAGGGAATCTGCCAGAGGTCTGTCGTGTGCGGAAGCATGGCTCCCCGCATGTTGAAGTTGACTGAGGCCGGCTTTTTCCCGTTTTCGATCAAACCATCTGTAAAGTCAAAAAGCGGCATGTGCAGCTCACTGAGGTTGGTGACTTCAGCTGGCCAATAGTTCATTTGAAGGTTGATATTCAAATGGTAATCTGCATTCCAAGGCGCAGAAATATGACGATTCCAAAGGCCTTGAAGATTGGCCGGATTGGTGCCGGGACGAGAGGAAGAAATCAAGAGATAGCGGCCGAAGTCAAAAAGTAGTTTTTCCAGATGAAGGTCGGTTTGTCCCGCTTTTACATGTTGAATGCGCTTATCAGTTGGTATGGTATCGACAGCAGTTTCACCTAAGGTTAAGCTCATGCGATCGTACCAGGATTGGTATTCCCGAACATGAGCTTGCTGCAGCTGTCCCCAACTGCTAAACGCAATTTCATCCAATGTGGCGCTAGCTTTTTCTTTAAAATCAGCATGATAAAAGCTGGTCTCCGCGACCAACTTGAGGTGAATTTCTTTTGCTCCCTTTACCTGAAGTCCAGCATCGCTTGCCTTTATTTCTCCATCCTGATTTTGGGCAAGGAGCAAGACTTTAAACTTGACACCATTTAAAATCGGGAAAGGTTTGGATTCAATCTGACCACCACGCTGGGTTACCATTCCTTTCATTTCCAGCAGGTTGTCGTTCAAGGATTTGGTTTCCGCTGTAGGGAAGTTTTGATCCATCGGGCGATCCATCCGAATCAGTCCGCTGAAACCATCAGGATGCGTAGTCTTTAATTTGATTAAAATCGCCTGATCTGGAGCAGAGGCAAAGACTTCCTGGGAAACCTCATGACCTTCGCTTTTGAACTGCGTGCGGGATATGGCTTCGCTTAAATCCAAACTTCGCTTGTACTCGGTTATATCATTCCAATGAAAATCCAACCAAAGATCGCCCATAGTTTGATGGGATCGGGTGACCCCCTTTCTGGAAAACTTCAAAACCAACAGAGAATCGGCTTTAGCATGTTCTCCGGTCTTTAAATATTCCCGAATCTGATCCAAATGGGCTCTTGTTCCATCCGCCAAGCCCCAATCCTCAGGGCCTCCGGGCCAAAGGGAGTCTTCGTTGAGTTGGATTCGCTCTTTTCCAGGAATCCCAAAAACCATCGCACCAAGCCTGCCATTACCGATCGGAAGCGCATCTTCCCAGAGTTCGGCTGGTTTTTCGTACCAAAGGACGGATTGCTGTCCAAAGGATTGAATCACTGAAAAAAATGAAAAAAGGAGTAGAACTAGTGGCTTTTTCATCGGTTACTTGGGTTGGGTGCTAAGATTACGACAAATCATTAATCTGACCAACCTGTACGCAAAGAAAAAGTGCTTTTGAAGCTTCAAAAGACTGTTTTTTCTATTGGGAGAGCAGAAAATTCCGGAATTCGTCTGTGTTGAAATTACTCATGCCTTGTTGGTAAAAGACAATTTTTCCTTCCTTGTTGACAACTAGCGTGGTGGGAATTGACTCGCTTTGCAGGCTTTGGTTGATTCCAAAACTGGCATGAACCGATGGGAATTCCCATGAATTTCCTTCGATAAACCCTTTGCTTTTAGAAAAATCATTGTCCAGTCCGATCATCAGAAATTCAAGGTCTGGAGTGTCTTTGACTGAATTGTAAAGCTCAGCAATATGGGGCATCTCTGCCCTGCAAGGACCACACCAGGATGCCCAAAGATTGATGAAAAGGGTTTTCCCCCTATAGTCTTGGAGGTCGATGATGTTTCCTTCGAAATCTCGGAATTGACCCCGATAATCAAACTTTTGGTTGGTCAAGTCAGGTACTTCGATTTTTGGTTTCATTAATCCTGTGGCGAGTAATACTGATTGCATTCCTCCTTGGATCACCGGAAGTAATCCAGTGAAATAGAGAAATGCGAAAAAGGCCAAAATCAGGCCCCAGGACTTAAATTCTTTTTTCCAATCCATTTTTAAAGTATAAAGTACAATGTACCAAGTACAAAGTATCGGGTGAATAACAATTGTGGTCTCGTTTGATTAAGAGATATGCTAAGCGAAATATTCCGCTTCGCGGAGAAATATAGCTGCTACCGCATCTGAGATAAATCCATAGACCTTTGAGGTTTTGAAAACCTCGGAGGTTTGACTGCGGTGAGTAATTTTTCAATTTTTCAATATCGAACACTGAATGCCGAATTTCGAATGATGAAGTTTCGGGAAAACAAATCCGAAATCCCAAATCAAAATTACCCACACATTTCCAGCTCCTTAGTGACTTGTCATACATTAAAGCTGATTTCTCTTACGAAGGAAGGCTATCTTGCAGCTCCAATTTGAATTGAATTCCTCCAAATAGTATGCAGTACGAGATTAAAATCGCCTCCGAACTCCAAGTAAAACCGCATCAGGTACAAGCTACCATTGATTTACTGGACGGTGGTGCGACGGTTCCTTTTATTTCCAGATATCGAAAAGAGGCCACTGGAGAACTTGATGAAGTTCAGGTTGCAACTATCCGTGACCGGATCGAGCAGCTTCGTGAACTGGACAAGCGCAGGGAAGCGATTCTTAAATCCATTGAAGAACAGGGGAAACTCACCCCTGAATTGAAGAAATCAATCGATGCGGCAGAGACCATGTCCAAGCTGGAGGATATCTATTTGCCCTATAAACCCAAGCGTAGAACCAAGGCCACCATTGCTCGGGAAAAAGGCTTGGAGCCGCTTGCTGAGCGGATTTTTACCCAGACTTCTTTCGATCTGGAAGGTGAAGCAAAGAAGTACCTGAGTGAGGAAAAAGAGGTAAAAACCATCGAGGAAGCCCTTCAGGGAGCCCGAGATATTATCGCTGAGTGGATCAATGAGGATGCAGCTCTCCGTGAAAAAATGCGAAAGCTTTTCTTGGAAGAAGGGACTTTTACTTCCCGAGTTATTCCCGGAAAAGAGAACGAAGCAATCAAATACAAGGACTATTTCGAATGGTCCGAACCGATCAAAACTGCTCCCTCTCATCGGGTTTTGGCGATGCGAAGAGGGGAGAAGGAGTTATTTCTGATGTTGGATGCCTGTCCTGAAGAGCTTTCCGCGATAGCGGTAATCGAACGAGAAATTCTCGAAAATGCTTCCAACACGGCTGTAGATCAAGTGAAACTAGCGATCAAGGATACTTACAAAAGACTGCTTAAGCCAAGCATGGAAACCGAAGTTCGTCTCCTGACCAAGAAAAGAGCCGACGAAGAGGCGATCCGTGTTTTTGCCGAAAACCTACGGCAATTGCTTTTGGGAGCGCCCTTGGGACAAAAGTCAGTGATGGCCATTGACCCGGGTTTCCGAACGGGTTGTAAGTTGGTTTGTCTCGGGCCACAAGGTCAGTTTTTGCACTATGAAACAATTTTTCCCCACGAAGCACAGTGGAAAGCTGTGGAGGCAGGAAACGCTGTAAAAGGTTTGGTGGAAAGCTATTCGATTCAGGCGATTGCCATAGGTAATGGGACTGCCGGTCGGGAGACTGAGGCTTTTGTGAAAGGTTTGGGCTTGCCAAAATCTGTCGTCGTGACGATGGTCAATGAAGCAGGAGCATCGATTTATTCGGCTTCGGATGTCGCAAGAGCAGAGTTTCCTGACTTAGATTTGACAATTCGAGGTGCGATTTCCATTGGTCGAAGGCTGATGGATCCTTTAGCGGAATTGGTGAAAATCGATCCAAAATCCATCGGCGTGGGTCAATACCAGCACGATGTAGATCAAAATGCATTGAAGAATTCTTTGGACGACACTGTAATGTCCGCAGTAAACGGAGTGGGAGTGGAGGTCAACACCGCATCGAAGCAATTGCTGACTTATGTGTCGGGTTTGGGACCGGTGCTGGCGCAAAATATCGTGGAATTCAGAACCGAAAATGGACCGTTTACCAGCCGCGCCCAACTCAAAAAAGTGCCTCGATTGGGCGATAAAGCCTTTGAACAAGCTGCAGGTTTCCTAAGAATAAGCAAAGCCAAACACCCGCTAGATTCCTCGGCGGTTCACCCGGAGCGATACGAGTTGGTGGAGAAAATGGCGAAAGATGTAAACGCTTCGGTTAAAGATCTAATGAGTTCGGAAGATTTGCGAAGCAAAATCATCCTGAAAAACTATGTATCTGAAACGGTGGGTTTGCCGACGCTTCAGGATATTTTAGAGGAATTGGCTAAGCCGGGAAGAGATCCACGTGAGTCATTTGAGGTGTTCAATTTCCAAGAAGGAGTGAATTCCATGGCTGACTTAAAAGTGGGAATGAAGTTGCCAGGAGTAGTGACCAATATTACTGCCTTTGGTGCTTTCGTGGATGTGGGAGTCCATCAGGACGGCTTGGTTCACCTAAGCCATTTGGCGGATCGATTTGTGAAAGATCCCAATGAAGTCGTGACCGTAAATCAGAAAGTGCAAGTGACCGTAATGGAAGTGGATATTGCCCGCAAGCGCATCGGATTGAGCATGAAGTCCGATCCTTTTGCGGAGCGGGGTAAAAATCCCCAAAAACCTGCCTCAAAGCCTCAAAAAGTAAAAGAACCCCAAGGCTCCATGGCGGATAAGTTGGCGATGCTGAAAGGAAAGTTTGGGAAGTAAGTGTTATTGGGTTATTTGTTAAAAGTTATTTGTGCACCAGTCAGTGTCTTCACTGGCTGGTTTTTATGGGAAAAGTGTGGGTGGTCGTACTCGCATTGGCGATGTCAAATCATCCAAAGTTTTTAAGTTTTTGAGCGTTTATCAATACATCAACCCAAATTCCCAAAGCGGCACCTTTTTTCCGAATCCATGCTCCATATTGTCCGCAGCAATCAGGTAGTTTTCAAGGTGTTTGATCTGTGAGGTGTCCTTGTTTTTGCCGCCAACTTCGATCACGAGATCATCAACCAAAAAATCACCAGAATTAGGAAGGCGAACTTCTTTTTTCAGATTTTTCAGTTGGTTAAGCAGGAAAGTTTCCCGAACCGAACCGATATCCGGAGCCGATTTTAAAGCATAGGCAAGATTGGTGTTTTCCAGATAGATTTTATCCGGTTTTTGGAGTAGGGAAACTCCTTTGCCTTCAGCGATCAGGAAATTGAGCAGTCTAGCTTTTTCCAATTGATTCAGCCATTCATACAGTGAATCTCTGCTGGTTTCGATTTTTCGGGCAATGGCAGTGAGGTTTGGTTTGAATGGAACCGACTCTGCGAGTACACCCATTAGTTTTTTGACTTTGTACGCAGTACCCGCATTGTAATCAGCGATGAAAGCAAGATCGGACTCAATGACCGTGTTGATGATTTGCTGAAGAAAGATCGGAATGTTTGCCAAGTTGGTTTCGTTGAAAATTGGGAGATATCCTGTTTTTAGGTATTCATGAAACTCCGGTAAAGGATGAAAAGCCTGAGCGACTTCTGAGGAGATTGAACTGTGGTTTTTTTGGATTTCAGCCAAACTGAATACTGGCAAATCCAGTCCTTTTTTGATTTTCAAAAATTCCCGAAAGGACAATCCAGGCAGCTCATAGGTAATCACCCTCCTGCTCAAATCAGACTCTCCCCTGTAAATATCCAAAGCTGAAGAGGATGAAAAAACAACTTTCAGATCAGGATAGGAATCGTAAATATTCTTTAACTCTCGTGACCAGTTTGGGTATTTATGAACTTCATCGATAAACAGAAATCTGCCCCCATTTTGGTAGAATTCATTGGCTGTCTCCACTAGATTGTTTGTATAAAACCAATAATGATCTGCTGTCACATACAAAGCCTCATGTGAATTTGCATTCAAACCGAATTTGATTCGCTGCAGCATCAAGGTCGTTTTTCCCGAACCTCTTGGCCCTTTGATAGCAATCATCCGTTGTTTCCAGTCGATTTGATGGAAGAGGAATCTGAAGAACGAATTGTCTACTTGGTTGAGTAGATTTTTGGAAGTGGAAAAAAGGATTTCCATAAAACGTCGAATTTATTCGACAAAAATAAAATAAAAATGTCGATTTAAAAAGACAAAAAAATATTGTGTTTAACGACAATCGACTGAAACCTACATATTCCCCTTAATCTCCTCGATCAATTCCCGCATTCGTTCTTTGGCCTCGGGAGGGGAAATGATCCGAATTTTATCAGCCATCATCAGCATCCAGCGGATGAAGCCTTCCACAGATGATGTCATAAAGGTCATCTCAATGCCCAAGTCAGTCCTCTTTTCAGTGACAAATCCCTGATTGTACTTTTGTTCTCGAATGTATTTCTCTGCTTGATAGGGTACAAACACTTCAATCTGAGTCAGGTTTTCAGAACTCCGTACCTGATCTAGGAATTCCTTGAGTGTAGGATGAGCGTCCGGCTGGTATTTTTCAGCGAGAACTTTTAATTCCTGAATTCGCTCAATCCGAAAATTCCTGTAATCATTTCTGAGTCTGCACCAGCCGATCATGTACCATTGCTCAAAGGCATAATAGATACCCACAGGCTCCACGACTCTCAAATTCGTCCGCTCTTCTTCAAATGTGGTGTAGTTGATCTCAATGGGATTTTTATTGGTCAAGCAATCCAGTATCACCTGAAGGAATTTACTTTTTTCCTCGGTTTGGAGTTGGTTTCTCATGCGGATTACTTCCACCTGAGGAGATAGCTCCTCGATTTGGTCCTTTTCCGCAGATTTCAGAACGGCTTTGATTTTCAGCATCGCTGATCTAAACTGATCACTGCTGCCTCTGTCGGTGACTTTTTCGAAGATTTTTTCAGCCAAAACAAAGGCTCTCGCTTCCTCCTGTGTGAACATGACTGGTGGTAGTCGATAGCCTTCCACGAGGGAATAGCCTTGTCCGGCTTCACCGATGATCGGTATTCCCGCTTCTTCCAAAGCCCGCATGTCCCGATATACCGTCCTCAGACTGATTGAAAAGCGTTTGGCGATTTCGGCTGCTTTGGTCAATCTTTTAGACTGAAGCTGGGTGACAATGGCAGTGAGTCGGTCGATCCGGTTCATTTATTTTTTTTTCAAAGAAAGAAAAAATCTGAAATCCTACTGACATACAGCTGTCATTGATGGGCAGTTTCTTTGAATATTAATCATAAACAAACCCCTAAATACTATGGAAACTCAAGTACAAAACGAGCAAATCATGACCAAAGAACAGTTACTTGCCCATTGGCAGGGACATCGTGCTTTGACAAGAAGAGTAATCGAAGCATTCCCCGAACAAGAGCTTTTCACTTTCAGCGTTGGTGGAATGCGGACTTTCGGAGAGCTAGCCGCTGAACTGATTGCCATCGCGGTGCCAGGAGTCAAAGGACTGGCACTTGGTGAATGGGAATCCCTAGATGAAAAAGATCCCTCCGGTAAAAATAAAGCAAAGCTTTTGGAAATCTGGGATCAGGATACTGTGGAAATAAACAAATGGTTTCCTCAGATTCCAGAGGGAAGGTTGCAGGAAACGATGCTGGCTTTTGGCCAATACGAGGACAAAGGATACTGCACACTGATGTATTTCATCGACAATGAAATCCATCATCGAGGTCAGGGGTATGTTTACCTGAGAGCGTTGGGAATCGAACCACCAGCATTCTGGGAGCGATAAAAAAAAGAGCCCCAAAGTTGTGTATGCTTTGGGGCTTTTTTATGCTTAATTGACCTGAGGACCTTGACCCTCTTGATACATATTATTGTAATCTTCCTCATTCATCCCTTTGCTGAACCTTCGCAGGTTGTAAGTTAATGAGATCATAAAATACTGCTGGAGCACATTAGTCTGAATGTCTTCGATGAATGTTTCGGTGATATTTCGTCTCACATTGGCATTTTGTCCTAAGATGTCATAGGCCATGATGCTGATTTCACCTCGTTGGTTTTTGAAGATTTTTTTGCCCAAACTCATGTTGATAAGCGAAAAATTATTGTCAAATCCTTCGCTCAGACCTGAGTTGATTTGGTGGTTGAGATCCAATCGGTAGATGATTCCTGCGAAAATGATCCAGTTGAAATTGACCCGGAATCGTTGCTGAAAGAAATTGTTGTTCAAACTTGGATTCAGGGTGTTTTCTACGGTATTGAAGGAAGATCTGGACCAGATATTAAAGTCAATCTGATCGCTGATGCTGCTGTTGATCGAAAAACCACCGCTGTAGCGCTGGGAGTTGTTGAAGCCAATCTGATCATTTACTTGGCCGGGTCTTCTGGTGAGTCCCAAACCTGCATTCAGATTGAGTTTTGATTTCATGAAGTCCAGCGGCATTCCATAACTCACCCAAGACCTGACATCCCAATACCCATCCAAATTGACTGGCCTGTTGAGCTGAGATCCTTTTTCAAGGATTATTCCATCCTGAATCTCGGTGGGCTCATTGGCGATAAAGGTACTGTTGGAAATGTAATTGTCGACAAATTGCGATCGAGTGAAAACAAACCAACTTTTATCGGTGTCTGGATTTTGGCTTCTGAATCTCAGCCGGAACTCTTTGCTGTAGGATTGATCCAAATCAGGGTTTCCGGTAACTAGCTGAAGTGGGTTGGTGTTGTCAATTACAGGTTGGAGCTGGCGTACCTGCGGCTCAGCAGTACGGGTATCGAGGTCGAGCTGAATGTTGGTGTTCTGCGTGAATTTGTATTCGAATCTTACAGTGGGCAATACCGCACTGAAGTTTCTTTTTAATTCGAATGCCTCGGGGAATTCTTGGTTGTTGTCCAGAGTCGCGTCCTGATATTGTACTTCTGTTTGTAACATAAGTTTTTCAGTACTGTACTGGTAACCGAGTTCAAACTCCTGAGTGAGATAATCACTTTGGAACGCATTGCTCAGGGCCGTGTCAAGCCTCATTATTCCTGTTTCAAAATCTCCTCCTTCTACATTGAATACCAATTGATCGGAGTTGTTTCCCCGATTTCCTACTTCATATTCTGCCTCCAAAATGCCATTTTTTCCAATCGCTTCGGTGTAGGATAGTCCTGCTTCCCAACGGTCCCCTTGGCGCTCGCGGGTGGTTCGTTGATCAATGTTTTCATTTCGTTGACCATCCTCTTCAAAATAGACATTTCTGGCTTTTCGGTCGGATTCATCGTTGTCCCATCCATTGTGGAGCAATCCGCGGAAGGTGATACTTCTACCAGGCTTGGCAAACTGATGCCCCACGATCAGGCGGTTGAAGAAATCATATTCCTTGTATAGTCCGGTTTTCAGGTTGTCAACCTGGTTGATCAGGTTGGTGCCATCTGTTGTTTCACCCACAAAAGATGAATTTTCCGTAGAAGACTCTGCCGAGAAGCGAGGGATGTATAATATTCTTGTTTTATCTGTAGGATTATACTCCAAACGGAGAAAGGCCCGGTGATCATTGTTGACCCGAATATCTCTGGATGTTTCAGTGTATAGTTGGTTGAAGGCATCAGTGGTCACGAACTCCCTGAATCGGTTGACGATTCCTACATTTTCACGCTGGGAGTAGTTGTAGCTACCGGTTATTTTGATTTTTTCTCCCCACACATCAGAGTAGTTTAGTCCCAGGATATTGGTCGTGACTATACCTTCCTGAGGTCTGCCATCAGCTTGGGAGTTGGCATCACTGGTGTAGTTGAGCATGTTCACATTATTTGACAGACCAGTAAAGGTGATTCGCTGATCTTCGTCGAATGCATTGATACTGGCGCCGACTAGATAGCGGTCATCCGTGCCATAACCTCCTGTGGTTTTGCCAAACTGCCCTTTTCTTCTGTTGGCCTTGGTAATGATGTTGATGGTCTTAATCCGTTCCCCATCATCAAATCCGCTCAGCTGGGCTTTTTCACTGAGTTGGTCAAAGATTTCAATGCTTTGAATCACCTCTGCGGGAAGATTTTGCAAAGCTGCCTGTACATCAGTCCCAAAAAACGGCTTACCGTCTACCAATATTTGTCCGATATTTTCTCCCTGAGCTTGTAGTGCTCCTCCCTCAGAGATCACGCCGGGTAATTTCTCGATCAAAACCTGTGCGCTCGCATCCTTCATCGTCTTGAATGCATCAGCATTGTACATCGTAGTGTCACTTTTTTGCGTTCCTGTGGATCGTCTCGTAGTCACAACTACTTCTCCGAGGGCAGTAGCTTCTTCCTGAATGCTAAGTGTACCAAAGTCATAATTGGCATTGACTTCTATCGTTCTGAAAAAATTCTGATAGCCTAAATACTGGATTTTGAACAGGTAATTTCCTTCCCGGACGTTGGCCATTTCAAACTCCCCGTCTATCTCCGAGATGGTTCCATAGACTTGGGAAGAATCAGAAACAGATAAGAGGAGGATATTCGCATAGGGAATCGGATCTTCTTTTCCGTATTCATAAACTTTCCCCTTAACTGTGTAGGATTGGGAGTAGCCAAGATTGGCAACTGTAAATGCAAGAATAAAAATAACGAGGTATTTCATTTAACTGGTAATTCTTTATTTCGTTGGCTAGTTTGAGAAAATGGATTCTATTTAAAATACAAAGAAAATGTCCTAAGGTTTATATTCCTTCCAAGAATTAGCTGAGCGGTAGATAAGTCAAATGAACAGTTACCAACTATGGAAAAAATGAAATGTGTGCCTAAATTTTTCTGACAAATCCACTGAAAATCAATATGTTTTAATCTTTGACGAAAATTGTCAATAAAAAATGTTTGTTTTTCAGTCGCGCGTATGTTTATAAAAACAACATTTTTATATTAGCTGTCGTAAAAACAAACAGCTATGGAAAGATCAGATAAAATCAGCATCACCTCGAAGACTTTGGCCTCGGGGAATTGTCAGGTAAAGTTTTTTGTAGAAGATGAGCGCCAGCCTCAATACGGCTATCTATTGATGAGTGAGCCCAAACCCGTCGGGGACATAATAGATGAGATCAAAAGCCGATTAGAAAAAAGGAGGTTTGACGAGATGAATTTGAATCCGTTTTTTCCATTGGCGCCAGCTTCAGATGATCCTAACTTCTATTTGTTTTCCGCATGAGTTTTCTGGCTTCGAATCTTCGCTTTTTGCGAAAGCAAAAAAACATCACTCAAAATGAGCTGGCTGACCAGCTGGATGTGCAACGCACCATGATCTCTGCCTATGAAGATGGGCGCTCCGAACCCAAGCTGGCAACGCTCCTGCGGTTGAGTGAAGTATTGGATGTGGGTGTAGAGGAATTGCTGGAACACGATATCGAAAAGCAAGGTAGAAAAGCACTTCAAAAGCGTGGCATAAACATCCTGACTATAGCTACTGATGAAAACGATAAAGAGAATATCACGCTTGTAGGACAAAAGGCCTCTGCGGGTTACCTCAATGGGTATGCTGATCCTGAATACATGGAGACTTTACCACAGTTTCATTTACCTAATCTTTCACGGCAGGCTACTTATCGGGCATTTGAGTTGTCAGGTGACTCGATGCTTCCGCTGATTCCCGGAACGATCGTAATCGGTGGCTATGTGGACCAGCTGAAGCAAATAAAAAGTGGAAAAACCTATGTCTTGGTGACCCAGACCGAGGGAGTCGTGTATAAGCGGGTTTTCAATTATTTGGAGGAAAACGGAAAGTTGTATCTGGTCTCAGATAATGAGCACTACAAACCTTACGAAGTCAAAGGGGAAGATGTGCTTGAAATTTGGGAAGCCAAAGCCTTCATTAGTACAGATTTTCCCAATCCTGGCGACAAAAAGAAGCCGCTAACGCTGGATGATTTGGGCGAGATGATCCGGGATATACACGCGGATTTGAGGAAGATTAGGGGTTAGTATTCTTTAGAAAGTGTCGCGTTGTTTTCTATCGCATATTTTTGAACTAAGCCCGTCCAAGTACTACCATTATCTGTGGTCATAAAAGCAAATTGGGCTGGATTTCTTGTATCACTTAATGCAAATTCCTCCGAATAAATTGCTTTATCTGACGCAACATAAGATCCATATCCTCTTCCGCTCAATTGATCAAAATAATAGTAATCAAAAGTAAAGTCAGTTCCTTCTTGAGAAATTATAAAATATCCCATTCTGACTCCGTTTTCTCTTAACCACCATTTACCGGAAAAATCTGGAACCGATTCCGCAAAGGTCAAACTTTCATAAATTTCTTGACCATCGGGGTTTGTAGTTCTTATATCTTCTTCATAGACTGGTAAGTTACCTTGATTAGGGTCATCTCCTCCAGCATCAGAATATTGTTCCCGATCTTTAAGGTCTACTCCTGTCGAGTCATAGGAGATATTTTCATCCTCAGATGGTTGATTCTCATCATAAGGAGGGTTTATTAGATTGATTAGAATAAAAAAGACGACTATTCCACCTAATACCCATAAATAATTTTTTGCCCACCAGCTTTTTGGTTTGGGGGGACCGGGAATGAATGGTCTTTGAGCAGTATTTTGGGCAGGAAGATCCTGCCTTTTGGGTACAAGTTTTTCCAGGACTTTTATTAATTCACCCAAATCGTAATCCCACCGCTTAGTCGTGATCTCAGCTACCTGAAGTTGAGTCAGTGGATTAAGATCTTCGGGTAAATCTTCTTCCTCGGGTATACTTGCTCCTTTGACTAAAACGGGGATTACTCGAGTGTTTGCATCATTGAGGGAGGCAGCAATTTCTCTGCGAACCCAGTCTTTCTCATCAAAAAGACGTTTTCCGCCTTTGTCATTGGTGACGTGAAGCCAGTCTGGTCCGATTACCACCAAAACAACTTTGCTTTGGGCCAGCGTCTTTTCAATTGCTTCTGCAAATTTGATCCCGGGCTCGAGATTCTCGATGTCGAGAAAAACCTGATCCTTACCAAAGATTTTCTGCAAATCGCTTTTTAGTCGGTGACAGTCACTTTGCGTATCCGAATGCCGATGACTAATAAAAATTTTATTTTTTTCCATAATGACTGATTTGCAACTCGATTAAAGTTAATTAAATCAGTCAATTAAAAACAAATCAAAATTTTATCCTTCTGCAATCAAATCTGAGAAGCCAGACTTGATCTTCCCTACCGCATCAAAAGAGGGATCGATATTGACTACACCTTTGCCCAATTCATGCCAATAGCCATCTCCGCAATTGATAAAAGCGCCACGCTTGTTGCTCGCTTCTTCTTTGGCTAATTCATAGTGGTAATCCGGCGTAAACACGAGCTTCATCAACTGAATGGCATATTCCCAATTGATCACACGACTGCTTCCTGACATTTCAAAAATCACTTCTCTGACCGAAAAGTGAACCGTAAGACTGCAATCTGCAATCTGATCTGTGACTTGTCGGTAGTCGATTTTTAGAGGAGCTTCTTTTTTCACCGTTTCGTAGATCGCCTGAATCAGATCCTGAGCCATCAGTTGCCACTCTTCCTGGTTGGCCGGGATTTTTACTCCTTCGTCTTTTCCTTTTTCGAGGGCAGCCACGGTGATTCCTCCGTCTTCGATGTCTTTGCTGGTCCACTTGGTTTTTTCAAAAAGCTGTTGAAGTGGCTTGATCCAGACCGAATTCAATTTACCCTTGTAGCTGTAGTCGTCATTAAGTGTGAAACCCTCGTCAAAAATCTCCTCTTCGCTAAGTTCTTCACGTTCCGTGTAATGCAGATCGAGGGAAACACTCAAATCTCCCTTTGACCAGTCCAATTCCAATCGGAAAACATGACTGTATGGAGGAGGAACTATACCTGAGTCGTACTCTAATACCAGGCGGTTGATCGTATTTTTGGTGGATGTCATTGCGTAAGCTTTGCGCAAAAGTATGGTTTTTCGGTCAATTAAGTGGTTATTTTGCAGCCCAATCATACTGCCCTATGGAAGATGTTTTAGATCTCATTTCTACGGAGATATACCAAAAATCCTATGTGATCATCGATGATTTTGTCGATGAGGAATTTCGGAGAGCACTCATTGCGGAGCAAAATGAATTGGTCAAACAGGGAAAATTCCGTCATGCGGCTGTCGGCAAGGGAGGGCAAAAACAGGTAAGAACTGAAATTCGAAATGATGAAGTGTACTGGATGGACGCGGATGAATTGTCCCCACTTCAAAAAATCTATTGGGAAAAGGTGGATGAAATCCGAAAAGTCCTTAATCAGCGCTGCTTTCTGGGGCTGAGATCCTTTGAAGGACACTTTGCTAAGTATCCGGTCGGCTCATTTTACAAACGGCACTTGGACCAATTTCATGCGGTTCCACATCGAGTGGTGACGGTGATTTTGTACCTGAATGAGTCTTGGACCGCTGAAGATGAAGGAGCTCTTCGGATGTATTTTTCGCAGGAAGAAGGGACTGAGCGAATTGAAGATGTCCTGCCACTAGGCGGTAGATTGGTGGTGTTTCTCAGTGGAGAGATTCCTCATGAAGTGCTCCCAACCAAAAAAGAACGGATCAGCATCACCGGTTGGCTGAAAGATATCGATTAACGCAGCTGAATCCGGATGTGCTTGGTTTCCTGCTTTAATTCAAAAGCTGCTTTGGAAAAGGCCGGTGCACTGAAATAAGCTTTCGCATTGTTCGAAAAGCCGTATTTCTCAGTTGGATACCCTACTGGATTGGTGTCCAGTTTACCGTTTTCATTTGCATCATGGATGACACAGATGGCGTAAGTGCCAGCCTTGAGGTCAGTAATTTTTAGATTGCATTTGCCGTCTTTCAAGGGTACAGAGTAGGAGCGAAGTGCCTGATCTGGTTGATCTGGATAGCCTTTTTCCGAGTCAAAAACCAGAATTCTGACCAATCCCTTATCAGACTTTGCCTCGTGGATATGCAAGTCGATGATGCTTGTATTTTGCGGAGCAAAAGAAAAAACCACTAAGAAAGCGAAATTCAAAATAAGGGTAATCATAGTTGATTGAACGTCTTTTGCCGATTGATTTTTCCACTTTCTGTTTGCAAAAATGCCGGGAGAAAGTAGATGGATTTTGGCGCTTGGTATTTGCCAAGGTCTGCTTCAAGTTTTGATTGCAAATGCTTAGCCAATTCTTTATCTGGCTCCGATTTCTCGATAAGTAAAACCAGTCTTTCTCCTAGTTTTTCATCCTTTTCACCGAAGAAGAAAAAACGACTTCCTGGAAAAAATGTCTCCATGATTGCTTCCGACTGCTGCTCTAGAAGCTCCGGATGTAATTTTACTCCGCCGGAATTAATCACAAAATCCGCTCGCCCCAGCCACTTAAAGGATGTTTCGGAAGTCAATTCGACCAAGTCATTGGTTTGAATCGTCTCTAGTCCACTCATGGGCGATTTGATCCAGATTGTACCTCGGCTATCTTGCCCGATTTCAACACCTGGGAGAGTTTGGTATTCCAATTCGGTTTTTTCAATTTTTGCCAGCGCAATGTGAGAAACCGTCTCCGTCATACCGTAAGTCTGCCAAGCCATGAGTTGATTATCGATGAGTTGGCTTTTGAGTTTTTGGGGAATTGGCGCCCCACCGATGATCAAATGGGAGACTTTTTTGAGTTTGGCCAAAGCCTGCGGATCTCCGAGACAAGCTTCCACCTGAAGTGGAACCATGGCCACAAAATCGGGTAAAATGTCGTCAACTAGGTTTGAAAATGGATTGGATTTTGGCTCTTCAAGCCAAATCGGACAATCCCAGACCATCGCCCGAACGAGCATCATTTTACCGGCGATATATTCTGGATTCAGGCAGCATAAGAGTTTTGTTTCGGATTCTGTTTTAAAAAAAGCTCCGGTAGCCTCAGCACTTTGGATCATTTGCAACCTGCTTATTTCGATGGTTTTTGGGCTTCCTGTAGAGCCAGACGTTTGTTGCTGGAAGTTGTTTTCACCGGAAATCCATGCTTCACAAAAGGAAAACGCAGCTTTTGCGAAAGGGGGAAGTGTAGTCTCCGCTAGCTCAAAATCTGCTGTTGACTGAAAAATCTGATTCCTGAAATGAAGCTGAAACATTGAAACTGCGTTGAGTTTTAGCCTTGCTATAGGGATTAACAATTTTCCCGGAAGGCTGTTATCTTGCACAAAAATCGAAATTTAAACCAAATGAACACCATGGAGTGGATTACTGCCAAGGAATACGAAGATATCACCTACAAAAAATGTAATGGAGTCGCCCGAATTGCTTTCAATCGCCCAGAAGTTCGGAATGCCTTCCGTCCAAAAACCACAGCAGAATTGTACGATGCTTTTTATGATGCGCAGGAAGATACCTCGATTGGTGTGGTGCTTTTGAGCGGGGAAGGTCCTTCACCCAAAGATGGCGGTTGGGCATTTTGCTCAGGTGGAGATCAAAAAGCCAGAGGAAAACAAGGCTATGTTGGAGAGGATGGCTATCACCGCTTGAATATTCTGGAAGTGCAGCGCTTGATCCGTTTTATGCCAAAAGTGGTGATTGCAGTTGTTCCCGGTTGGGCAGTAGGAGGAGGGCACAGTCTTCATGTGGTTTGTGATCTGACTTTGGCAAGTAAGGAGCATGCGATTTTCAAGCAAACTGACGCCGATGTGACTAGCTTTGATGGGGGTTATGGAAGTGCTTATCTGGCAAAAATGGTGGGACAAAAGAAAGCGAGAGAGATCTTCTTTTTGGGTAGAAACTACTCCGCACAGGAAGCCTTTGGCATGGGAATGGTGAATGCCGTAATTCCGCATGCCGAACTTGAATCTACCGCCTACGAATGGGCTCAGGAGATTTTAGCCAAGTCACCGACATCGATCAAAATGTTGAAATTTGCCATGAACTTAACCGATGACGGGATGGTGGGACAGCAGGTTTTTGCGGGTGAAGCTACCCGCTTGGCCTATGGAACTGAAGAAGCGATAGAGGGAAGAAATGCCTTTTTGGAGAAACGAAAGCCGAATTTCAAGAATATTAAATGGATTCCTTGATAGAATAAAATTATTACTGACATGGGTCATCCAGAGCGGAGTCGAGGACCCTTCGACTCCCTTCGGACTTACCCAAGAAAAATAAGATTTTTATTAAATGGTCTCTTCGTTATGAGCTTTAAGAAAAAGCCTTTCTCACGATATACTCGATCGATCTAGCAGCGAGTCTAGCAGTGGCATTGTCTTGATCAAACTGTGGATTGAGCTCGACCACATCCAGACTAATAAATTTTTTGCTTTTGACAATCAATTCGAAAACCTTGAACGCAATCTGGGGATTGAAGCCCATGGGCGATGGCGCTGAAACTCCTGGTGCAAAAGCTGATGAAAACCCGTCCAAATCAATGCTCAGGTAGATTTTGTCCACTGAATCGATAAACCAGCTGATTTGCTCTTCGATGTATTCCCAATTGTGCAGACGGAATTCCTCCATGACGATGTATCGAGCCTTGAGTTTTTCGGCTGTATCAAAAAGTGATTTCGGGTTGGCCGCACGCTGAATTCCTAATGCGAGATAATTGAAATCAGCAGGATTTTCTTCCGCCAATTGATAGAACGGCGAACCTGAATGTCCTTTGCCTTTTGATGGGAGACGTAGATCAAAATGGGCATCGAGATTGATGATTCCGAGCTTTTCACCTTTTTCCTTGACATACTTCATCACGCCCTTTCCATGTGCATAGGCTACGTCATGGCCTCCTCCAAGAATCACAGGAAGGTGTTCTGTCTCCAGAAGCTCATAGCTGGTTTTTGAAATCAATTCGTGCGCTGATTCCATGTCCTGATCCAAGGTGAAGACATCTCCATAATCGTAAACTGGCAGGTTTTCTGGGAGATGAAGCGCTACAGATCCCAGCATTTTTCGAATTACAGCAGGACCTTCGATGGTGCCCGTTCTGCCTTGATTTCGAATGACTCCTTCCTCACTTGAATATCCCAAAATGCCAACTTTCTTATTCGAATCATCTTTGATTTTCAAGTTGGCTACGGGTTGGATAGCCTGATGCCAATATTCGATCTGATCTGATTTTCTGCCGGACCAGTTGAAAGGAGAGGGGTTTTGATGGAGATTCATACTCTTGATGTCTTTTCTTTATTAATTTCTTTGCAAGAATACTTTATAAAAATTAATAATCCTATAGAGTTTGTAGGTTATTGAATCAACTGACTTAAAACCTCCTCATCCACCAAATTGGGAACCGTCACTTTCAGCCCCGGACTGCGGTCCATTTCCCGCTGAATGGCTTCCATCGAACCTGAATTTCTAGCCCAAGCTCTCCGTGCAATTCCATTATTGACATCATAGAAAAGCATCGATTTCAATCGCTTCGAAGCTTCATTTGTCCCATCCAATACCAATCCAAAGCCTCCGTTGATCACTTCGCCCCAGCCGACTCCACCACCATTGTGGATTGATACCCAAGTTGCTCCACGGAAACTATCCCCGATGACATTGTGAATAGCCATATCAGCGGTGAATCGACTTCCATCGTAGATATTGCTCGTTTCCCGATAAGGAGAATCGGTCCCACTCACATCGTGATGATCCCTTCCCAAAACAATGGGAGCCGTGATTTCTCCAGATTTAATTGCTTGATTGAAGGCTTCGGCGATTTTAGCTCGGCCTTCCGCATCGGCGTATAAGATACGCGCCTGCGAACCCACCACCAACCTGTTTTGCTCCGCCTCCTCAATCCAGGTGATATTGTCCTGAAGTTGCTGAGCGATCGAATCCGGCGCAGTTTGTTTGATTTCTTTCAAAATTGAAGCTGCGATCTGATCTGTTTTTCTCAAATCTTCAGCTTTTCCAGAGGTACAAACCCAGCGAAAAGGCCCGAAACCATAGTCAAAGCACATCGGACCCAAAATGTCCTGCACATAACTGGGATAGCGGAAATCAAGGCCGTTTTCAGCCATCACACCAGCTCCTGCTCGCGAAGCTTCCAGCAAAAATGCATTCCCATAATCGAAAAAATAAGTTCCTTTTTCAGCATGTCGGTTGATTGAAGCGGCATGACGCCTTAGAGACTCCTGGACTTTTTCCTTAAAAGCTTCAGGATTTTCAGCCATCAGTTGATTGGATTCATCGAAAGAAAGTCCTGCCGGATAGTAGCCACCAGCCCATGGATTGTGTAGCGAGGTCTGATCCGATCCGAGTTCTACGAAGATATTTTCGGCATCAAATCGCTCCCAGACGTCCACGATATTTCCAATAAATGCCAACGAAACGACTTCTTTTTGAGCCTTGGCTTGCTGCACCCGGTTTACCAATTCATCCAAATTTTCAATCAATTCATCCACCCAGCCTTGTTCATACCTTTTTCTGGCAGCTGCTGGATTGACCTCGGCGCAGACTGTCACACAGCCTGCGATGTTTCCTGCTTTGGGCTGCGCTCCTGACATGCCTCCCAAACCCGCAGTGAGGAAAATCTTGCCTTTTGGGCTTTCTCCAGGGTTTAGTTTTTTCCGAAAGGCATTCATCACCGTGATCGTAGTACCGTGGACTATTCCCTGAGGACCGATGTACATGAAGGATCCAGCCGTCATTTGTCCATATTGGGTCACTCCCAGCGCATTGAATTTTTCCCAGTCGTCCGGTTTGGAATAGTTGGGGATCATCATTCCATTGGTCACGACTACTCGCGGTGCTTCCGTGGATGAAGGGAAAAGTCCCATTGGATGACCGGAATAGAGGTGCAAGGTCTGCTCATCGGTCATCTCTGACAGATACTTCATGGTGAGTAGGTATTGCGCCCAGTTTTGGAAAACTGCCCCGTTTCCTCCATAGGTGATCAATTCCTCAGGATGCTGAGCCACGGCAGGATCCAGATTATTTTGGATCATGAGCATGATCGCTGCTGCTTGCTTAGATTGAGCAGGATATTCTTCGATTGCTCGCGCAAAAAGTGGGTAATCCGGCATAAATCGGTACATATAAATGCGACCGAATTCCTTCATTTCTTCTAAAAATTCAGCCGCTAATTCCTTGTGCCAATCTGCAGGAAAATAGCGCAGTGCATTTCTGAGAGCCAACTTTTTCTTCTCCGGAGAAAGAATGTCCTTCCGCTTCGGCGCATGAGAAATGGATGGATTTCGCTGCTTTTTTGGAGGTAAATTGGCTGGGATTCCTTGGGTGATTTGATCCTGCATGGGATTTACGGTTTACGATTTTTGAATTACGACCTGAATTCGAACTTTTGAGCTTTGTTCTTAAATCTATTGTCTTGAGTCTAATGTCTTAAATCTTATTTCCACCCTTCCACACCATCTCAGGTTTCAACTTCCCTTGTTGGTACAAAATCTCCCGATAATTTGAGGTAGGAAAGAGAATGAAGTCGGCCAAAAATCCCGATGCTATTTTACCCCGGTCATTCAAGCCTAAAGCCGCAGCAGCTCGGAAAGTAATCCCGGCCAACACTTCTGCGGTGCTTAGTTTTTCGAAAGTTGCCAAAATAGAAGCCTGGGCCAACAAATCACCCATCGGTGCAGAACCTGGATTCCAATCTGATGCAATCGCCAAGGATCCGCCTTGGTCTAGAATTTTCCGCGTAGGAGCGAATGAACACCCTAACCCCAGACTTGCTCCCGGCAAGGCTACAGCGATGGTTTTCGATTGCGCTATATCGTTGATTTCTTTTTCCCCAGATGTTTCCAAATGATCTGCTGAAAGTGCACCAAATGTCACCGCAACCGCTGAACCACCTGTGGAAAATTGATCTGCATGGACTGTAAGTTCAAACCCCATTTCCTTGGCCTTCTCGAAGTAAGGACTAATCTCATCAGCTGAAAATGCGCTTTTCTCCACAAAGGCATCGATTCGATTGGTGAGGTTTTCATTTTTGAGAACGGGAAAAAGTTTGGTAGAGATCAATTCCAAATACTCCGAATTTGACCCTTCGAAATCTTTGGGTTTCATGTGGGCGGCAAGACAAGTAGGGATCAAATCCGCTGAAGTGGATAGATTCGCAAGTTGAATGGCTCGAAGCATCTTAAGTTCCTTGTCCACTGAAAGTCCATAACCGCTTTTCACCTCGATGGTAGTAACTCCTTCGAAAAGGTGGCGATTAGCATGTTTGGCCGTTATTTTGGCAAGGTCTTCCAAGCTCAGTTTCCGCGTTTGGTTGACGGTATCCCAAATTCCACCACCCGACTCAGCGATTTCGAGGTAGCTTTTTCCAGCATTGCGCATGGCGAAATCTTTGGCTCTGCTGCCTCCAAAGCAGATATGCGTGTGGCAATCGACCAGTCCTGGGATCGCCACATATTCTCCATCTAAATTGAAAAGTTCTGCATCGGGAAACTCATTTTTGAGCTTTTGCCAAGGTCCTACTTGAAGAAATTTATCACCTTCAATCAGGATTCCAGCCTCAGAAATCAGGTCAAGTTGCTCGTCTTTCAAAGCTCCCTTCAGTGGAAGCTTGTCAAGGGTAAGCAGTTGGGTAATCGGGCCGATTAGTTTTAAGTTTTTCATGTTTTTGTTTCCCACAGATTAACACAGAAAAGGCCACAGATTTTCACTGATTTTAAATCTGTGTGGATCTGTGATTTTATCGGTGAAAATCTGTGGGAGAATTTAATATTCAAACAATTTGCTCCATTCGGTTTCAAAAGCCAAACCTTCATTTTTAGCCACCTTTTTTGCCAAAGCGATCAATTCCCCGCTTTTCACTAATTCAATAGCAGTCTCCATGTCTTCGTATAAGATTCGATCTGAAACCACGGGATTAATCGATTCTCTGACCTGCTCGTAAATTGCGGTCATGATTTTTCCTGATTTCAGCGGAGCATGATAGTCCATGGCCTGAGCTGCATAGAAAAGCTCGATCCCCAAGATTTTTTCCACATTTCCAATGACTCTGAGTGCTTTTCTCGCGCCAATACTACCCATACTCACATGATCTTCCTGCCCAAGTGAAGTAGGAATGGAATCTGCCGAAGCAGGGAAACAGAGCCCTTTATTTTCCGAAGCCAAAGCTGCCGTGGTGTATTGAGGAATCATCAGACCGGAATTCAGCCCAGTTTCTTTGAGTAAAAGTTTGGGGACGCCCGGGGTATCTCCTTCAATGGAAAGATAGATTCTACGATCAGAAATATTCCCAATTTCTGAAGCTGCAAGACAGGCATAATCCAAGGGCAGGGCGATTGGCTGCCCGTGAAAATTCCCTCCGGAAATCGTGTTGTCTGCATCAAAAACCACCGGATTGTCAGTAACTGAGTTGATTTCAGTTTCGATACTTTCCTTGAGGTGAAGCCAAGCATTCCAGCTGGCACCATGCACCTGAGGCATACAACGGAGAGAGTAGGGGTCTTGGACTCGAGCGCAATTCAAATGTGAATTGACGATTTCTGATTCATGTAGGAGATTGAGGATGCTTTGGGCGACATGCTGGTTTCCTGCAAAAGGTCGCAATTGATGCAGTTGAGCTGTAAAAGGTTTGATCGATCCCATCAAGCCTTCGATCATCATCGCACCTGTGATATTGGCGTGGGTGAGGAGGTTGTAGAGGCGATCGACGATTTTCACACCAAAAGCCGCCATAAATTGAGTACCGTTGATCAGTGCCAAACCTTCTTTTGGACCAAGCGAAAGTGGTTTTTTGGAGTAATGGGCCAGCGCTTTTCGTGTAGAGGTTACCTCGCCCGCGAAATGAACTTTGCCCAAACCGATCAAGGGCAAAAAAAGATGCGAAAGCGGTGCCAGATCGCCGGACGCACCTACCGAACCTTGCTCAGGGACTACCGGAATTATATCATGTTCTAGCATCCATTGCATTCTTTCCAATGTCTCGAGTCTGATTCCTGAGAACCCTTGCGCCAGTGCATGGATTTTCAAAGTGAGCATCAGACGGGAAATTTCCTCAGGAATGTAATCCCCAACACCGACAGCATGACTTTTGAGTAGATTTTCCTGAAGAGTCGTGGTGTCATCTGCTGAAATGCGTGTCGTACAAAGTGGCCCAAATCCGGTATTTATGCCATAGACCGCCTTTTCACCTTTGGCAATTTGTGCCACAGCGGCCGCAGAGGCATTTACTTTTCCGATGGTTTCTGGACTGAAGATCCCCTTGATTTCTTTTCGGGCAAGCTTCAGCGCCAAAGAAGAAGTCAGAAGATCTTGTCCGTAGTGGAATGTTTTCATAGTGTTGATGTGCTTTGCTGCATTTAAAAACCTCAAAGCATTAGTTGTGGGATAGAATTACGCGTGCGTGGACCTACATACCGGGACGGAATTTTAAATCAATTCCAAAACCTTCGAATTCCTAGAGACCTCCATGGTTTATCATTCAAAATTACCGATTTGCATTGATGCTTATTGATACTATTTTTGTTAATAAGCAATAACTAGAAAGCATCAATGGAACTGAGGCATTTACTATATTTTCAGGCAGTCGCCGAGGAATTAAACTACAGGAAGGCTGCTGAGCGATTGTTTATTTCCCAACCCGGGCTCAGTCGGCAGATTAAGCAGTTGGAGGAATTGCTCGGAGTTCAACTTTTTGAGCGGGACAAAAAGCACGTGGAATTGACTGTCGCAGGGGCTTTCCTGAAGGGTGAAGTTGATTTTGTAATCAATCATCTGGATTCGACCCAAATCCAGCTAAAACTGATCGAATCGGGAAAAGTAGGCGAGTTGCGTTTTGGGTTTTTGGGTTCTGCCTCCAATCGGGTCTTACCGGATTTGCTGAACAGAATCAATACAGAATACCCATTGATTTCCACAACTCTGGAGGAATTGAGTAATGCTGTCCAAGTAGAAATGATCCAAAAGGACAAACTGGATCTTGGGTTTGTCCGCTTAGCCTCGGTCCCTGAGGACCTGGACATGCGGCCAATTTTACGGGATACATTCTCGATTGTAGTTCCGGAAAATCATCCCATTGAAGTATCGGATTTTCGATCCGTTAATCAGTTTAAGGAAGAATCTTTCATTCTTTTCTCCAGCGGATATTCAAATTATTACTACGAGCAAATCATGAGTATCTGCAGAGATTCTGGATTTTCTCCTAAAATCAGACACAAGTCAGTCCATGCCTTGACGATATTCAGATTGGTGGAAAATGGGCTTGGAATAGCCATTGTTCCCACTTCGCTCAAAGAGGGCTATGATCTCAGGGTTCGCTTTATGGAGATTCCTGGAATTCCCCAGTTTACGGAGCTTTCGCTGATCTGGAAATCAGCAAATCGGAATCCTGCGTTAAAGAAAGTTTTGCCGCTGATTTAGGCTGAAAACTTTCCAATTTTTCAATCTTGTAATTTCCCAATTTTCAAATCAAAAAGTTAGAATTCCCTATTTTCAAGCTCCAATTCAAATGTCGGGTCAATGTCGGGTCAAATCCGAGTTGCTTACGTCCTGCTTTAAAAATCAATCCCAGAACTTGCCATGGTTAATCAAAATCTACTACAAATGAAGCAACCACAATTGGGCAAGAAAATCTCTGAACTGAGAAAAGCCAAAGGTCTGACACAGGAAGAACTGGTCGAGAAGTGCAACTTGAATGTGCGAACGATTCAGCGCATTGAGGCAGGGGAGGTGACTCCCAGAAGCTACACCGTTAAGGCGTTGTTTGAAGCCTTGGATTACCGGTGGGAGGAAGTGAATAATGGAATAGAAAGAGAGGAACAAAAGGTGCCATCCTATTTGTATTTGGCTTTTGCCTCTGGTTTGCTTTATTTCTTTATGGCCTTTTATGAAATCGGAATGGAATACGAATGGATTGAAGACGGATTTGTTGAAAACAGAAATGCTTTTGCTAGTGTGAAGTTGATTACCTTCCTGAGTTATGTTGGGTTTCTGGGAGGTATTTTAGCCTTGGTTAGGTATTTCCCTAATAGATTCCTGAAAATAGCCCTATGGGTGATGATCGGGTTCAATGTGGTGTTTTATACCATGGATCTGATTTCTCTCTTCACATCCATGCTGACTATCCAAGACTATTATTGGGTCAAAATCGAGGCATTTGGTTTGGGATATGCTTTTATTGGTGCAAGTTACTTTGGTTACAAAAATCTAAAGTTTGGTATTTCTCAAGTAATTGGAGCATTGGGACTGATTGCCGGGATTTTAATCTTCTCGGGAATCGGGCTCATTTTCGGGTTGGTTCCGCTAACCTTCTTTGAGATTGGTCAGCTGGGATTAATGATTTATTTTATTCAGAAAATCGGGAGACCCAGTGCTCCCGATTTTACTTCAAAAGGGCTCCCTGCCTGATTTTTTTGGAAGAGTTTTTCCGATTATATTCAGAGGAAATACATAAACCCATGAATAAACTAATCGGATTTGCCGGCTTATTTCTTATTGCAATTTTTCTCATTTCTTGCGCTGAAGATTCAACTGAAGCTCCAGTCAAACTGCCGGATAACATTGAAGTAACTGTCGAATATTTGGGAGAAGGTGTGGTGAGAGCTAATTTCTCTGCCGAGAATACCAACTTTTTCAAGGTCAATTTTGGTACTCCAGGTGAAGCCACTCGGCAGGTCGAGGGCAATTCTGCAACTCACACGTACACGGAGCGAGGAAATTTTATTCTGGTTGTTCAGGCCCACGCTACCGAGACTGAGTTTGTAGTCTCCTCCCAGACCATCAGTATGAATGCGGCAGCGTTAGGGCTAGGTCCAAATGCAGGCTATACCAGTCCCGACAGTTACGAGGGATATAATTTGGTCTGGTCAGACGAGTTTTCTGGGACTGAACTTTCCTCAGACTGGACTTTTGAACTTGGAGATGGATGTCCGGATCTATGTGGCTGGGGAAATCAGGAGCTTGAGTATTACAAAAGAGAAAATACCAGTATCCAAGATGGTAATTTGACTATTACTGCAAAGCGGGAAACCGTAAATGGCAAACCTTATACTTCATCGAGGCTGATCACTAAGGGTAAGAAGGCGTTTACCTATGGTCGGATAGATATTCGGGCAAAGCTTCCCAAAGGGCAGGGTCTTTGGCCTGCGCTTTGGATGCTTGGAGAAAATATTTCTGAGGTCAGCTGGCCAAAATGTGGTGAAATCGATATCATGGAAATGATCGGTGGCAACAAAGACAACCAAGACGCGACCGTCCATGGCACTGTCCACTGGGACAATAATGGAAACTATGCAAACTACGGTGGGAGCACCAAACTTCCCTTTGGCATATTCAATGACGAATACCATGTTTTCTCCATCGACTGGACCGAAAAAGAGATCATCTGGCTATTGGATGGGGTAAAATATCACGTGATAGATATCACTCCTGGCGGACTCGAAGAGTTTCATAAACCCTTTTTCTTTATCCTAAATGTGGCAGTGGGTGGGACTTGGCCTGGAAATCCGGACGGGAGTACCGTATTTCCTCAGGAGATGAAGGTGGATTATGTTCGGGTATTTCAGAAAAAATAAAACTTACTTTCATCCATTAGGACCCAAGTAACGCTGCTGAAACTTTGGCTTTAATCTGCTTTAGGATTTCTGCATTCTTTGCACTTGAGGATTCGATTTCCAAAATTTTTGGGTGAATCGAAGGTTCATAGAAGTCTGTCAGGGCACGTTCGAGTTCTTCTTTGTTTTTTGCTTTGATGTAGAAAAAGCCAAATTCCTCAGCCAGGTGATTTGCGTTCAATTGCTGTCTTGTTTCAAAGAACTCCTCCAATTCAGGCTGTTTGGCGGGTCCGTCGATCAATCGGAAGATACCTCCAGCATGATTGTTGAGAAGAATGACTCGGAGGTTTGGTGTGGAATAGTTGTGCCAGAAGGCGTTGCGATCATAGAAAAAAGCCATGTCACCGGTGATCAGTGTAACTGGTTCTTTGGTAGTAAAGGTACAGCCAACCGCTGTGCTGTTTGATCCATCGATTCCGCTTGTTCCCCTGTTACAAATAATTTCCTGGGATCTTTTTCCGAGGAAATTGACATAGCGCACCGCCATACTATTGGCAAGATGAAGCTTGGAAAGACTCGGGATCTTAGCTGAGACGAGATGCAATGCAGGATATTCTCCAAATTCTACAGATTCAAGAACCTTCGGCAAGGACTTCTCAACCGTTTTTTCCAAGCTGAACCATTGCGCTTGGAATGCAGGATCTTGCTCCGGTAGGTTTTCCGAAAGCCAATTCAAAAACTGAGGTGATGGGCAGGCTAAAATCCGCGTCAGATGCTGATAGGTGTCCTTGGCTTGGCCATCAGGTTGGATGTGCCAGTGGGAGCTTCCAGTCTTTCTCAAAAATTGCTTTAGCGATTTAGAAATGACGGATTTCCCAAAGCTGATGATCAAATCCGGAGTAAGTCTGGGATGAAAAGTCTCATTTCCCAGCCAATGATCGTGATGATTGATCGTATGTCCACTTTGTAAGTTGGATATGGAATCAGTTACAATGACAGCTTTTTGATTTTTTGCCAATGAATCTAGACATGCCTGTACCTGAGAATTTGGTTTTTGCTGACCTGGCACGATTAAGATCCTTTTGACTTCACTCAATCGATTCTTGATGTGCTTTAGACTTTCGTCACTCAGGAGTGATTGGCTGCTGACTAGAGTGAACTCGTGAGGAACTTCCGGAAATTCGAAACTTTCATTTTCCTCAGGATAAAAAGGCTCCCGAAGGGGCACATTGATATGGACAGGACCCGCTGGGAATTGCTTGGAGACATGGATTGCTTCATTTACTATTCTTCCTGCATGCCAGACTTGATCCTCGGTCGCGAAAGTATCGGGAAATTGGAAACTTCGTTTGACGTGTTTTCCATAGACTTCAGGTTGGAAAATCGTCTGACCATCCCACTGATCAATCCACTCTGAGGGTCTATCTGCAGTCAAGATCAAAAGGGGCACTTGCTGAAAAAACGCTTCTGCAACAGCCGGATAGTAATTCAGAGCCGCCGAGCCAGAAGTGCAAACCAATACTACAGGTTGATTTAATTGCTGGGCCATGCCTAATGCAATAAAAGCTGCCGAACGCTCGTCAGAGATCGTACGGGCATGAATATCAGGATGCCTTGCAAAAGCCAAAGTAAGCGGTGCGCAGCGTGAACCAGGGGAAAGAATCGCATGTTCAATCCCTTTTTTGGCACAAATGGCCACTAGATCTAAAATCGGCTGAATAATCAAGCGGAAGGAGTTTGGATGAATTTACCGATGATTTGGCATTTGAGTTCGGTTTCTTCCCATTCTTTGTCTGGGTCTGAGTCTTCAGTCACCCCTGCACCGGCATAGAGAATGGCCTTTGTACCTTTGAAGGAGGCAGTTCTCAGGTTAACAAAGATGGATGTTTCGCCTTCAATGTTTACAGGACCGAGAAATCCCGCAAAAAAAGAGCGGTCGAAACTTTCATTTTCCTGTAAAAACTCATGCGCCTCTCTTCTAGGCATCCCGCAGACTGCAGAAGTTGGGTGCAATAAATCCAACATCACTGATCCTAGCTGTGGAAAATTAGTGGCTTTCATGTCCACTTTGAAGTCCGTGCGCAAGTGGAGAAGGTTACCTGCCATGATGGTTTTTGGTCCGTGCTCTTCATACTCTCTGAGTCGGATTTTCTTAAAACAATCCACAATATACCTGCATACCAATGCTTGCTCTTCGATTTCTTTTTGGGTCCAGGCCGCTGATTTGAGTGGATTTTCGCCAGATGCAGGCTGGGTGCCGGCTAGAGCCATCGTAAAAAAGTGCTCATCTTTTGTTTTGATCAGTGTCTCTGGGCTAGCTCCTATCCAAGTGCCTACTTTAGGAATGTGGAAGAAGTTAACAAAGGAGTTGGGATAGGCGACCAGCATTTTCTGAAAGGCTTCTGCAAGATCAAAATGCTCAGCTACTTCAATTAACTTGGTTCGGGCAGGAACTACTTTTTCCAGCTTACCTTCTTCTATTGAATTGATGCCTTTCTCTACCAGATCAATAAAATGAGACTTTTCGTTTGCAATTTCATTTCCAAAAACTGGGCTGGATGATCTTACTTCAAGTACGTGCTTTAGCGTAGATTTAATGGATTGATTGGACGAGTGCCCAGAAGTTTTTATCCATTCAGGTAAATCATCTTTTCCTATTTCCTGATCCAACAAAAGACTAAAATATTCACTTGATTTGATGAAAAAGGCTTTTTTGTCTTCCTGATCGGCAAAAGGGTGTACTATAAATCCGGCAGGAAGCTCCTCAAATGCCAAGTCCACTTTTGTAGGGATTTGATCATTATCCACCAGGAATTCCAGCCGGTTGGATTTTGGTTTTCTCCAGATGGCAAAAGAACCCCCGGAATCGAATCCTTTCAGAAAAAGCAGATCCAGAATCTCGGATAAAGTGGTGCGGGTGGTGCTTTCCGTTACGTTCATTTTTTTTCTAAAATCGCCATCGTAATCCTACTAATGCAGCTTAGCTGATCCTCAAGATTGAAAATTTTTACTTCCCAGACTTGAGTCGACTTGCCAAGATGAATGGGTTTGGCCACACCTCTGACAAATCCTTCCCGTACCGATTTGAGATGGTTTGCGTTGATTTCCAGCCCGACACATGTATATTTTTTTGTATCGATGGTCAGAGACGAAGCTACACTTCCGAGCGTCTCAGCCAAAACTACACTAGCTCCACCGTGTAACAATCCCATAGGCTGCTTGGTTCGATGATCTACAGGCATAGTTGCTTCAAGGTATTCATTCCCAATGCCCGTAAATTCAATTCCCAAGTGACTGACCATGGTGTTTTGACTGGTCAAATTCAACTGGTCAAGTGACGGTTGGAAAAGAAAAATCATTTGAAATTGGGCTAAATGAAGTTTATTTGGACTCTGAACAAAAATAGAGAAACTTGAATCGAAAAAAAATTTACCTGGTCAGACACGGCCAAACTGACTTCAATCTAAGAGGTGTCGTGCAAGGAAGTGGTATCGATGCTCCAATCAATGCGACAGGGATGGCCCAAGCTGCTGCTTTTTTTGAGTCCTACAAGGACATTCCGTTTGACCAGATTTATCACACCGCGCTCATACGTACCCGGCAGTCTATTCAGCATTTCATAGACTTTGGAATACCTACTCGGGCACTGCCTGAACTAAATGAGATTTCTTGGGGAGATTACGAAGGTACCCCTATGACTCCTGAGGAGAACGAGTACTACACCCACATGCTCCATCAATGGCAGCAGGGTAACCTAGATTATGCGATCGCGGGTGGAGAGAGTCCAAATAAAGTTGCGGAGCGAATGCGGAGAGGAATTGAAATTATTCTGAATGGACCTGGAGAAACTATCCTTGTCTGCATGCATGGTAGAGCGATGCGAATTTTTCTCAGTTTGATCCTTAATTATGATCTGAGATTCATGGATCAGTTTGAGCACCACAACTTATGTCTTTACCTATTGGAAGAGTTGCCTGATGCGTCCTTTGTGGTCAGAAAATTCAATGACCGAGAGCACCTCAAGGTTTTGAATCAGCCTTTGTAGCTTTGGCTGCTTTTTTCTTGGCAGATACGCTTTCTTCATACATCAAAACATATTGCTGATGTAGGTTTTTGTTTTCGGTAAGATCGAAAAGTCTAAACGCAAGATGCTGAAGTTGGACTTTGCGTCCGTCTTCTAAATCGACCAAGAATTCACCCAGAAAACACTCATCGAAATCACAGGAAGGGATCTCAATGATCAGGGCAAGTTCTGAATTTCCGGCGTAATGTTTTGTTGAGAAAAACGGAGAAAATTGGGATTCGATCTCCTTTATGTTGGTTTTACTTTCTTTTAACTCCTTGCTTTTAAAAAGAACCAAAAAAGTTTTGGATTCTGGATCTTTTGAGTAGCCCGAACTGCAGCAAATCAGGAAGATCAGAAGTGTTGCTAACTTTTTCATAGCTTCCAATATAGCATTTAAATTCCCGACAAAGCAAAGAAAAAGGACATAAAAAATCCCCGAATAACTTAATATTCGGGGATTTTCAATTTTTTTATAGATTAAGCTTTCGCTGTTCTTCGCTTCGTTTTTGCTGTTTCTTCTTCGATTTCGTCCTCCACTCCTGCAAGGATTCTTCCACAATGTTCACACACGATCAGCTTTTTCTTTTCTCTGATGTCTGCTTGTCTTTGTGGAGGTACCGTGTTGAAACAACCTCCGCAAGCACCTCTTTTTACCATAACCACTGCAAGACCATTTTTGGCATTTGCTCTGATTTTGGTGTAGGATTTCGCCAGTCTTTCGTCCACTTTTTTCATGGCTTTGTCTCGATCAGACTGAAGTTTTGATTCGTCAGTTTCACTTTCAGATACGATGGTATCCAATTCGTTTTTCTTCAGATCAAGATCTTTTTGGCGATCCTTCATCAAGTCATTCAATTCTTCAAGATCTGCTTTCTTCTGGTCGATTTTCATACCGGCCTCGCTGATCTTCTTCTTAGAAACCTGAATTTCAAGATCCTGCAATTCCAGCTCTTTGGTGATGGCGTCGTACTCACGATTGTTTCGCACGTTCATCTGCTGCTCTTGATATTTCTTGATCAGCTTCTCGGAATCTTTGATGTTTTCCTTGTAACGTTTGATTTCTTCCTCGAATGATTCAATGTCATTTTTGAATTTGTCGAGTCGTGTTTCGTAGCCTGCTATCTCATCTTCCAGATCTTGCACTTCCTCTGGAAGGGCTCCTCTTACTTTCAGGATGGCATCTAGTTTTGAATCTATGAGTTGAAGATTGTAGATAGCGTCTAGCTTTTGTGCTACTGTACTTTCCATGTACTATCGGTAGGATGTGGGATTAGTAACTACTTTTGTCAAATAGAGTGCAATATTAGGGAAATTTTGTGACAAAAGCTCTCCAAGTAATTCTTTTGTGAAAATTTCGCTCTCATAATG
Organism: Algoriphagus litoralis; assembly: GCF_003259255.1. GTDB lineage: Bacteria > Bacteroidota > Bacteroidia > Cytophagales > Cyclobacteriaceae > Algoriphagus > Algoriphagus litoralis. The sequence continues at coordinate 300,915 of NZ_QGOL01000006.1, read as the reverse complement.
ACCAATATCGCAAAGTACGAGTCGGTCTTCTGCATCAAAAAACTCGTGGTACTTAATGTCCGAGGTCACAAAGGCATCCGCTCCGGATCTTTTCGCATCAGACAGAAGGAATATTCCCGCTCCGCCGCATACTGCAACTGTTTTGATTTTTCTTGAGAGGAGTTGAGTATGCTTCAGGTGGCTTAGATTCATTTTTTCTTTCAGAAAATCCAAGAAATCTAAGCCTTCCATCGGATGACTCAACTGACCGATCATTCCTGCGCCAACTTCCTGATTTTCATTCTCTAAAGCAGATAGGTAAAAGGCAACCTCTTCGTAGGGGTGGGCTTTTTTCATGCTCGAAACAACCTTCTGACTGAGGTATGAAGGCAGGATCACTTCCACTCGTACTTCCTTTTCATACTGTGGGACCCCTCGCTGTCCAGTGAATGGATTTGCATGATGCGAAGGGGTGAAAGTACCGGTTCCTTCTACCTGAAAAGAGCAGTCTTTGTACTCTCCAATCTGTCCAGCTCCTGCCGCAAAAACGGCATCCAAGACCTCAGATTTATTTTCGACAGGGACGAAAAATACCAGTTTGTTTAGTGTTTCTTTTTTGGGTTGCAGAATCTTTGTTTCCTTCAGACCAAGTCGGTCGCAGATGCGCTTGTTTACCCCGGTAGCTACATGGTCGAAGTTGGTATGGATGGCAAAGATAGCCACATCGTGCTTGATCGCTTTGATTACCGTGCGCTCCACATAATTTCTTCCGGTGAGGCTTTTGAGGCCTTTGAACACGATGGGGTGGTGGGCTACAATGAGATTGGCACCCAAGCTGATCGCTTCATCCACTACAGCCTCGGTACAATCAAGCGTGCACAGGAGGCCAGTCACTTCGGCAGTTCGATCACCACAGATCAAGGTCGCATTATCATAGCTTTCCTGATAAGCAGGCGGAGCCAATTGGTCTAAGTAAGAAATCACATCCTGAATCCTGTATCCCATAATTTTTCTTTTCTTTGGTCAAAAATAGCAATTCTTGCCGATGCCGTGGTATGCCTTTCTTTTAGCACCTTTTGCGCTGATTTTTCAGGTCATCACCAGCGTCCGCAATTTTTTATTTGACCGACACCTGCTCCAAAGCTTCAAATCTTCAGTCCCAACCTTGGTTGTAGGCAACCTCAGCGTAGGAGGTACCGGAAAGACGCCCATGGTGGAATTTTTGATTGCGAATCTCCAAAATGAATTCAAACTGGCAAGCCTCAGCAGAGGATATGGCAGGAAGACCAAGGGATTTCTAAAGACTGGAATTCACAGCACACCAGCTGAAGTAGGTGATGAGCCCTTGCAGATTTTCCGAAAGTTCAAGGGGGAAATTCCGGTTTTTGTCGGTGAAGATCGGGTATCCGCTTTAGAGAAAATATCTGCCCACTTGCCGGAATTGAAACTGGTCATATTGGATGATGCGTTCCAGCACAGAAGGCTAAGTGGAGATTTTTACATTTTGCTCACCCCTTTTGGCAGCCCTTTTTCCAGGGATTGGTTAATGCCCATGGGAAGGTTGAGAGAAAGCAGAAATGGCGCAAGACGGGCGGATTTGGTCGTTGTTACCAAATGTCCCGAGGGGCTCTCCAGCATTCAAAGAGCTGAGGTAGAATCTGGTGTCAAGTCCTATTTGAGCCCGGAGGTTCCCGTCTTTTTCTCCAAAATTGGATATGGGAATCCTTATCCGGTTTGTCAAAGTCCCTCTTTTTCGAAGTCAGTGATTTTGGTTTCAGGCTTGGCAGACGATCGGTCGTTGGTAGCATATTGCAAGGTGAATTTTAATCTTTTGGAAGTTCTTTCGTTTTCAGATCATCACCACTATAGCCAAGAAGACTGCAGTAGAATTTTAGCTTTGGCACAAAAACACGAGGGCAAAAGTCCCGTTGTACTCACTACAGAAAAAGACTCGGAAAAACTTAAATCTTTGTCAAATCAGGGATTTTTGGATGAAATTCCGATTTTTGTGCTGCCTATTGAGGCACAGTTTGATCTTGAAGACAAAGAAATGCTGCTCAGCTACATCCGAGGAAAATTTAATAAGCAGTGATTAGACGTATAGTTATTTCTGGGATTTTGTTTTCCATGCTTTCGCTGCAATCACTTTTTGCGCAGCGTCCGATTCCTCAAGGGCAGACTACCGGTGGCTTTGGTCAGACCGCCCGACCTGGACGGGAGCTCGTGGAGCAGCAAGAAGAAGAGGAAACTGATGGAAGGAGGCCGCTGTTGGACGATAGCACGAGGCAAGTCTATGGTCCAAAAACTTCTCTGTTTTACTTCGAAAAAGATCTGAAACGAAATCGACTGAAACTTTTCGAGCAGGATACACTTTTACAGAATTTTCACAACTATGATCCTGTTGCCAAGCAAAATTGGAAATATCAGGATTTGGCAAATATCGGTAGTGCCGCAAAGCCGGTCTTTTACGAAGTGCCGGAATTGATCGGCCTCAGTTCGGGATTTCATGTTTATGATTTGTATTTCAGAGATCCTGCAGAGCGCAGGTATTTCGATACCAAATCCCCATTTACCGAGATGGCGGCTTTTTTTGGAGGTGGAAATAGAAACATGCTGGACATTTCTTTTGCTAGAAATGTCACACCCAAGTGGAATATAGGCCTGGATTTTCATACCATGCGCGTACGCAAAACCCTCAATCCGGTCGAGCGGGACGATAATATGGTGGAGCAAAATGCCTATTCACTTCATACCAACTACCGCTCTGAAAATGGAAAGTATTGGTTGCTTGGATCTTTTTCCAGAATGAACCATGAGGTTTTTGAAATTGGTGGAATTATCCCTCCAGAGGTAGATTCCACTTCCTTGTATTTCACATACGAGGATGCAAAAGTATGGCTTCAAAATGCACGAGCCAGAGATCTGCGGCAGGACTACCATCTCTACCATGAATACAAACTTGGGAATGGACTTCAAGTCTACCATACCTTCGATCGTAAAAATCAGAACATTGTCTTTGAAGCAGATCTGTCGCCTCCAGATTCATTATTTTATAATAACCAAAGATTAAATAATCAGCAGGACACCACTGAAAACCGGAGTGATTTCGCAGAATGGAGAAATGAATTCGGAGTCAAAGGTTCCTTCAAAGGGTTTTATTACAACGCCTTGACCCGAATCAGAAATGGACGAATGGAAAGTCCATTTTTTCCCGACAAAAGAGAAGCATTTAATGAGGTCTATATCGGAGGAGAACTGATCGGTCAGCTTTCTGAAAAGTGGTCCATCAGTGCCGACGGGGAGTACCTTATACCTGGTGCATTTCGAATTCATGGCCTTTTCCAGTCCCCATGGCTGGAACTGGAATACACCAAGGCGCTCTACAAGCCCACTTCGATGCAGCAGATTTACTATGGCAACCATTACCGTTGGACCAATGAATTTGACAATATCGGAGTAGATCAGATAAAAGGAAGGGTTATTTTGGACTTTGATAAGATTAGCCTGAGACCAAACCTGACGCTGAATCGAATCAACAATTATGTCTTTTTCAATGAGGAAAAGGAAGCCACTCAAGCTACAGGAGAGGCATTTATGCTGATGCCGGGCTTGATTGCAAATATTCAGATTGGAAAGAAGTTCCGGATAGACGCGGAGATGATCTTTACCGAGATCACTGGAGAAGGTTCGGATAACTTCCGGATTCCTCAATTCTTTGCCAATACGAGGATTTATTTCGATAGTCCGCTATTTGATGACAATGTGTATGTGCAGCTTGGACTTGACATTCGGTACAAGTCATCGTATTTCGCGGAGGCGTATAATCCTACTTTTCAGCAGTTTTACCTCCAAAATTCCTTTGATGTCTATGCTTATCCGGTTGCAGATTTATTTCTGGATTTCAGGATCAACAGAACGCGAGTCCTGTTCAAGTACAATCACCTCAATTCTGGATTCATGAAGCAGGATGGCTATTTTGTAACTCCGGATTACACAGGTTATCGATCCTTTTTGGATTTAGGAATTTCGTGGTATTTGTTTGATTAAGAAAAGTTTCAAGACAAGAGATCTAAGATATTAGAATGACCAAATATCACCAAAAGTAGGTCATTTGGAACGAAAAAAGCCATTGTAACGGCTTGGAAGTCGTAAATCGTAATTCACAAATCGTAATTTTAAATGACTTGGGAAGAAAGCACCAGACAGAAAATGCTTCATTTGAAGCTTCCAACTGATCCGCGCTGGGTTGAAATAGCTGAAATGCAAATCGAAGACATCTTGGTCGATCATGCCTACTGCGAACAAAAGGCTGCCTCTTCCTGCATCAGTTTAATCCTTAGATTCAATGATCTGGATGAATTGGTGGATACGCTGACGCCGATCGTAGCGGAGGAATGGGGGCATTTTGAGCGAGTGCTAGAGCAGCTTCGAAAGCGCAGGATGAAGTTCGGTTTTCCCCGAAAAGACGAGTACGTCACCAAGCTCAATGAGTTTGTCAAAAAGGGAGGAAACCGGTGGCAGCAGCTTACCGAGCAATTGCTGATGAATGCACTGATAGAGGCACGTAGTTGTGAACGGTTTAAACTTTTATCAAAAAATATCCGGGATGAAGAACTCCAAAAGTTCTACTACGAATTGATGATCTCAGAGGCTGGCCATTTTGTGACCTTCATTGAACTGGCAAAGAAATATCAAGACCCAGATAAAGTCAATGTGAGATGGAGGGAGTGGCTGGTGTATGAAGCTGAGGTTTTGAAAAACATGGAAATACGGGGCGACCGCATGCATTGATGGTTTTCAAGGAGGGGAAAAACATGGGTGACAAAGCTGAAATTCGATTTCTTTGCCGCATTTGTTAAAATTTCTGCATTCAATGGCCAAATCTTCCGTATTTGCTTATTATTAAGAATAACTAGTAACGATTACTAGGAAAGCTGTTCTAAAAACGAACAATTCATGAATTTGATCGAAAATGTCCGCGAGGCACTTAATTCTGTAAAAGTACATTTACTCCGAACGGTACTTACTGGCGCCATCATTGCGATAGGAATCTCTTCGCTGGTAGGAATGCTGACTGCAATTGATGGGATTAAAGCACAGATTGCTGAAAGTTTTGCTGGTTTGGGAGCCAACTCATTTGATATTCGAAACAAAGGTTTCAGTGGAGGGAGGGTAGTCCAAGAAGGGAAAACGGAGAAAACCTATCCTAGCCTTACTTTCCGAGAGGCGCAGAAGTTCAAAGAAGAATATGCCTCCATAGGTATTTCTACAGTCTTTACTTCCGTGACTGGATCAGCTGAGGTGAAGCGAGGCTCCAAAAAGACGAATCCAAATACCCGGATAAGGGGCGGAGATGAGAATTACCTGACGATCAAGGCCGTAAAGCTCGCCAAGGGAAGAAATTTCAGTAACATGGAGGTGCGGTATGGTAACTCTGTGGCGATCATCGGCAAGGAGCTGGAAGAATTACTGTTCACACCCGGTGAAGATCCGATCAATCAAAAGATTTCATTTTACGGCAAGCCCTACACTGTGATCGGTGTTTTGGATAAGCAAGGTGGGGTCGGGCAGGATCAAGGTGCAGACCGACAGATTCTGATTCCTATCGAAAACGCGGCTAGACTAGACACCCGAGGGACATTCAATTACCGGATCACCGGAGTAGCTTCAGATCCTGGAAAAATCGATTATGAAATGGGTCAAGCGATCGGGATTATGCGAAAAATCCGTCAGGATCGCGTGGCACAAGAGGATTCATTTGAGCTGACCAAAAGTGAATCCGTAGCCGAAAGTTTGGAAGAAGTAGCAGGATACCTCAGAATAGGCGGCTTTGGAATTGGGTTTATCACACTTTTGGGAGCATCGATTGGTTTGATGAACATCATGCTTGTTTCCGTGACCGAGCGAACCCGCGAAATCGGGATTAGAAAGGCGCTGGGTGCTACACCGCTTCGTATCCGCCAGCAATTCCTGATTGAAGCCATCGTCATCTGTATGTTGGGTGGTGTTTTCGGGATGCTTTTGGGAATCGGAATCGGAAACATTATTGCCAATTTCATCGGTCCGGGGGGATTTTTGGTTCCTTGGCTTTGGATGATAATTTCCTTTGCTATATGTATTGTCGTGGGATTGATAGCTGGCTATATTCCTGCTTTCAAAGCTAGCAGACTGGATCCTATCGAATCTTTGAGATACGAATAGCAAATCTTGAATTAACAAATTTTGGAATCCCAGCCTTTGAATTCACCTTCAGAGTCTGGGGTTTTTATTTGAAATATAATTCAACTGTTTTTACTCCGTTTTTTTAAAAGTCCGATTTGAATCGGTTATTTTCCATTTATGAATTCACATCAATACGACGCCATTGTAGTTGGTTCCGGTATTTCTGGAGGTTGGGCTGCAAAGGAGCTTTGTGACAAAGGACTGAAAACACTGGTACTCGAACGGGGCCGACAAGTAGAACACTTGAAGGATTACCCAACGATGACTGCCAGTCCCTGGGATATGCCACATCGTAATCATATTCCCCTAGCGGACAAGTTGGAAAATCCAGTGGTCAATCGATGCTATGCCTATAAAGAAGACACAGCACATTTTTTTGTCAAAGATGCAGAGCATCCATATATCCAAGAGAAGCCATTTGACTGGGTGAGGGGCTATCAAGTCGGAGGAAAGTCACTGATTTGGGCCAGGCAAACCCAACGATGGAGTACGTATGATTTTGAAGGTCCAGAAAGAGATGGATTTGCGGTCGATTGGCCCATCCGATACGATGATCTGGCGCCGTGGTATAGCTATGTGGAGCGTTTCGTTGGAATCAGTGGCAACTACGATGGACTGGATACCTTACCAGACGGGGAGTTTTTGCCTGCCTGGGAGATGAATTGTGTGGAAAAGGAAATTCAAAAGCGAATTCTTGAGGCTTACGGAGACCGAAAATTTATCATTGGCAGGTGTGCACATCTGACCCAGCCAAAAGATGTTCATTTGGCTCAAGGTAGAGGCCAATGTATGGCAAGGAATCAATGCTACCGGGGCTGTCCTTTTGGAGGATATTTCAGTTCGAATTCTTCAACTTTGCCACATGCTGCCAAGACGGGTAACCTTACTTTGCGCCCTGACTCGGTGGTACATTCGTTGATTTGGGATGAACAGAAAGGGAAAGTCACCGGCGTACGGGTGATCGATCGGGTGACCAAAGTTGCTTCTGAATATTTTGCAAAGGCTATTTTTCTCAATGCTGCTGCGCTAAATACCAATTTGATTTTGCTCAATTCTACTTCTGCCAGATTTCCTGCAGGCTTGGGAAATGACTCCGGCATTTTGGGCAAATACATCGCGTTTCACAATTATCGGGGTTCGATCAGTGCTGGTTTTGAAGGATATGCTGATAGCTACTATTCAGGAAGAAGACCTACGGCCGTAATGCTGCCAAATTTCAGAAATGTGAAAAAGCAGGAAATGGACTTCCAGCGTGGCTATATGAGTTTCTATACTGCTGGACGAGCAGGATGGGGAAGTGCGAGAGATATGCCTTTCGGATCGGATTTTAAGGAGGCCAATTCAACTCCCGGTCCATGGTCAGTTTACATGATGATGCAGGGGGAGACAATTCCCAAGGAAAGTAATTTGGTCACGCTCAGCCCTAACCAAATAGACGAATGGGGCGTACCACAGCTCCAAATCAATGTCTCCTATGATGAAAATGACGAAAAAATCCTCAAAGATTTTCTGGAGCAGGGTGAGGAGATGCTAACTAAAGCAGGTTGTGTTTCCATTCGAAAATCTGACAGTGGCCAATCGCCGGGATTGGATATTCATGAAATGGGTGGAGTCCGAATGGGCCGGGATCCGAAAACGTCCATGCTAAATGGCTTCAATCAAATGCATCTGGCCCCCAATGTCTTTGTCACGGATGGAGCTTGTATGACTTCTACGGGTACTCAAAACCCTTCCATCACCTATATGGCATTGACTGCACGAGCTGTGGATTATGCTGTGAAGGAATTGAAATCGGGGAGATTGAAATAATCCAGAAAGTGCCCACCAAAAAAATCGAGGACAGCTTAAAAGTCTGTCCTCGATTGATTTTCATGAAATTACCGATGTGATTACCGGATTTTTTTAGGTTCCAAAAGTTTGGTCAGCTTGTCTATTTTTTTGCTTAGGTCCAGAATTGCTTTCGCGTAGCGCGTATCCCACTCCTCCAGTCTTGCGGTATTTTTGATTGCCACTTCATATTGAATCCCAGGAAGGATCCAGGATGCATATCCTGAAAATGGGTCATTGCAGACATAGAGTGACTTATACCACTCACCGTAGTACATTCCTTTAGGATCAATCCAGCTTTTTTCCAGTCCGATGAGTGCTTCATTGATTGCTTTGAGGTGGCTCGGGTGAACGGTCTCCTCAGCCATCGACTTGTGCAGGGTTTTGTGATAGGCTTCTGTGCTGGTTTGCAGGGTGGCCAAGGCTACATCTACCTGATCAAAACCTTGGAAATTGGGGTCGATTGTTTTTACATTTTTTACCGCCTGCTCAAAGTGACCTTTGAGATCCTTGGAATATCTGTCTACATCATACGGGATTACAGCTGCATTCGCCTGTCGGATAGCTACAAGCCCGAATAATTGTGCGACGGCACCACCCATTTTGAAGCTTGGATCAGAGAATTTGGAGTAATAGTGCAAGTTGTCATAGTTGGAATGGTATGCGGTAGGGCCACCTGAGCCACCACTTAAGGACGGGATTCCGACGTGCATGTAGAAAGCAATGTGATCCGATCCACCGCCTAGATTCCCGATTCGGGGTTCAGGATTTTGACCAGCCCATACTTGAAAAACCGTCTTGGCTGAATCAGGGTACGTCACTTCCTTGGAAGCATCAATGATAAGTTTTTTCAAGGTAGGTGCGGCTGAAGCACCAAAGTTTCGTCCGGAAACCCCACCGTCAAAATTCATGTAGGATATGGCTTTAGCGCCGAGTTCTTTTTTTAAATGTTCCACCCACTCAGTGGAGCCAATCACGCCCTGTTCTTCTGCATCCCAGTGCCCAATCAAAATAGATCTGGAAGGCTTTTGCCCATTTTTATATAATTCTCCCAGCGCTTCTGCAAAAGTCAACAGCATCGCGGTGCCGGAGTTTGGATCAGTAGCACCAAAGCTCCAAGCGTCGTAGTGACTGCCAAGAATGATCCACTCGTCTGGGAACTGACTTCCTTCAAAAGTTCCAACCACATTGTTTGCCCGAATAAAGTCAGGCTTTTGATCGACCATGACCCGAACTTTCAGTTCCTCTCCTCCGGTAATTCGGTAGGTAAAAGGCAAACCACCTTGCCATGCTTCAGGTGCTTCCGAACCCGTCATTCGGCTGAGGATTTCTTTCGCAGCCCCATAGCCAATTGGAGTCACTGGAATGGTGTGAAAAGGAACCTCTTGAGGGTCCAGTCGCTTTACTTTTTTATTTCCATCCAGAGGAAGTGCCGGTTCGTTTGGGGTGAGGGGATCTCCAGTATAATCCAGCGTTAGCATAGAGCCTCTCTGAATTGTGGTTTCATTGAAAAAAGGTCCTGACGGGTAAACTTCCCCGCGGGTAAAGCCTGAATCCTTTGGATCAGTGTATACCACCAAGCCGATCATGCCGTATTGCTCGGCATATTTCGCCTTGTATCCACGGAAGTTGCCACCATAGCGAGCCACAGCGATTTTGCCCTCCAAAGGCACTCCCATTTCGGCTAGTTTCATGAAGTCCTCACGTGTGCCATAGTTGACATACACTACTTCTGCCGTGACATCACCGCTTCCGGAGAAGGCATTGAATCCCAGATGTAGTCTCGTGTCTTTGGAAAAAGGATCTTCATCGATGACTCCTTCTTTTTGAGAAAGGGTAAGCTGAACCGGAGCTATAATCTGAAGTTCTGACTTCCCTGGATGATTGGGCAGGTAGACATCGTATGGCCAAACTTTCACACTCATTCCTGCATCCTCCATGATTTTCACCATGTAGTCTTTGACAAGTTCATTTTCTGGTGTCCCAGCGATATGAGGATTTTTGGTGAGCTCAGTCAGGTGATCCTTGAATCTGTCGTAATTGACGGCTTTCAGGTAATCCAATTCAAATTTCTTTTGCTCCGCAAATTGCGAGGGTAAAAATCCATCCTGCTGCGCAAAAGAGGCAGTGGAAAGGAGGGAGGCTGCTACTAATGTGAGTAAGGTCTGTTTCATTTAGGAGTTGAAGGTGGTAAGGTTGGAAAGTGGAAAAGTTACTATGGGTGTTTGGGTTCGTTTGTAAATGGAAATTCTAGAAGAACTTTTTCCGACTTCTAATGCAATATCGAATTTCATATGGTAATAATTTGATTTTTAAAGGCCATATGGAATCTTCGCATGCATTATAATCATTTCTCTTGGTGTCGCTTTGGGTCCTGCTCGATTTGGAAAATCAAATTTCGAATATTGAAGAAAAAAAAGGCCATAGAAACAATTTCCATGGCCTTTTTGGTTTTTAATTAGCTTTCAAGCCAGGTGATCGCTCAAGGAATTCCTGATACAATCGGATGTGCCTGTTTGACATCGGTATTCGGTAGCCATCAATAAACACATGATGAATTTGGGAACTGGTCTCCAATGGATCACCTGTAGAAATCACCAAATTGGCACGCTTACCAGCTTCGATAGACCCATATTCATCAGCAATTCCAAAAATCTCAGCTGGGTTGATGGTGATTGCTTTCAAGGCTTCCTCTTTCCCCAAACCATAGGCTGCTGCAAAAGCTGCATGAAAAGGTAGGTTTCTCACATTTTCTTCTTCATCAGTGCGGAGTGCCACTTTCACACCTGCTTTAGCCATTTTTCCGGCATTGGCATAGGGCGTGTCATAGCGATCTGACTGACGGGTAGGTAGATCCTGAACAGGCCCGGTGATGACCGGAATACCCGCCTTTGCAATCTCATCGGCTACTCTCCATCCTTCTGCTACTCCAGAGAAGATAACCTTGATGTCTTTGCCTTCTACCCATTTGATAGCATTCTGAATATCTGAAGCTGCATCTACAACGATTAGCAAGGGGAGTTCTCCTGACACGGCTTTGGACAGCTGGTCCATTTCTGGATAGTACTGGAGTTCAGCTCCTGCAGTTTTCAATTCCAGGTATTTCTTGGCATTGTCCCAGATTTCGTTCGCTTCTTTGAGTGCTTTTTCAGCGTCTTTTTTGACATCTTCATCAGATCTCCGGTCAAATCTCCCCCTTCTTCCAGAACTTGGGAAGTTCATCACTATTGCCTTGAATCCGCCATACATCTGATCAGGCGTATAGCCATTCAGATTGATCAGTGCGGCTGTGCCCGGGAAAAGTCCTCCAGTCGGTACTGTCAATACGGTCGTCACGCCCGATACTCTCGTGACACCGATCGCTTCGGAGTTTGGATTGACAGTGGTCAATGCCTGCATATTTGGCGTCACGCTACCGATCTCAGCATAATCCACTGTTTCTGGTACTGAGCTTACTTCGACTAGTCCTAGACGGGTTCCGCTGTCGATCATTCCTGGATAGATGAACATTCCAAAGCAATCAATGACTTCTGCTCCATCAGCACTGAGATTGGCTCCCACCTGTGCGATTTTTCCATTTTCTACCAATACTGAAGTATTGGTCAAGGTGCCTTTGGTGACTGTCACCACTGTAGCATTTTGCAGGAGAAATTTTCCTGTACGAGGTTTTACAAATTCCCCGTCGATCTGTGCCATCGCTGCCACTGGAAATAGGGCGAGCATTGCGGCGCAAAAGGTTTTTAAAATTCTATTCATGTTAGGTCTGAATTTTCGGGGTGATTAATGTTTTTCTTCCAGGAAAGCTCCCTGAAATGCTTCAAAGTAAGCATCTACGTCCTGCATACACTGATGATCTTCTTCGGTACGGAGAAATATTGGCTCTACCATCTCGGTAGCGCTTACAAACTGCCGCTGATCATCTGGATCTGACTTGATGTCAAAATACTTCACTCCATCCACAAAGGTCATTTGTGGAACTGTGTATGAAGAAAGAGGATGACCTTCGAAAATCACCAAATCAGCCTGCTTCCCTACTTCAATCGAACCAACCTTGTCGTCGATTCCCAATTGTTTGGCAGGATTGATAGTAATCATGGCCAGTGCTTCGTCGTCAGTCAATCCACCATAACGCTGTGTTTTGGCGGCTTCGTGGTACAGGTGACGGATGAGTTCTGCCGAATCGGAGTTGATCGAAGTAATGGCGCCATTACGCTGGAGGATGGCTGCATTAAATGCAGTGGAATAGTAAACCTCCATTTTATAGGCCCACCAGTCCGCAAAAACAGATGCACCCATAGTATACTCGGCGATTTCAGGAGCAACTTTGAATCCTTCATTGGTGTGTTGGAACACCAGTTTGGTGATTCCAAAATCCTTAGCCACATTGATCAACATGTAGATTTCGTCAGCACGATAAGAGTGACAGTGGATGATGATCTTCCCATCTAGGATATCCGCTAAGGTCTGTAGACGCTCGTTGTAGACGGGAGGCGTTGCAGTATTGCCTTTCTGCGACTTAGCCGCGTTGTAGTTTGCCCATTCTTTTTTGTATTGAAGCGCTTCGTTGAAGCCGTTTCGTAAAACTGCTTCCACACCCATTCTTGTTCTTGGCTGGATGTTATTGCCTCTGCCGTGTACACGAGTGGGGTTTTCGCCGAGAGCAAACTTGATCGTACGTGGCGCATCTTGCATGATGATATCCGCAGGGTCTTTAGCTCCCCAACGGTGTTTCAAGGTTGCATTTTGTCCGCCGACCACGTTGGCAGATCCGTGCATCGCATGAGAAATAGTCACCCCACCGGCAAGAGCACGATAGATTCCGATTTCAAATGGATTGACGACGTCCTTCATTCGGACTTCAGCTACAATTGGAGCAGAGGCTTCATTTACCACATCAAGAGCGACGTGTGAGTGGGCATCAATAATCCCTGGCATGAGGTATTTGCCACTGGCATCTATGGTCTGCACGCCGGACGGTGCACTGATGTTCTTACCGACTTGCTTGATGATTCCGTCCTGTACCAAGACATCTGTATTTTCAAGGTTTCCCTTGGTCACTGTCAGTACAGTTGCATTTTTTATTAATACGCTTCCCTTTTGGGTTTGGGCGTTGGTATAATTCAACCCCAGTCCCAGCAAAGCAGCAAGTATAAAATTGAGCTTTTTCATGTAATTAGTGTTTTTTGCTAGGTGAGGAAAGTTTTGCTGTCAGAGGAAATGATCCGAATTGAGCGATTGCCATTGTTCCTTCCATTTCGTTACCATTAATTTCTCCGGAAATGTCTACCGTGAGAGACATACCACCAGCATTGACATCAAATTGGAATGTAAGTGTCTTTCCATTCAGCGCGACATTTTTTATGGGTGCTGATACTTTACCTGCACCGGATGGATCATCGTAAGTGATGGTTCCTGAATATTCTGAACCGGTTTTGGCAATGGTGATTTCACCGCCCGATGAACCTGCTGGTGTCTCAGATGTATACTCCCAAACCCCAGTTATTGGACTTGGACCGCCCTCAGTTTTTCCATTTGCGTTGCTTGACTTCTTTTTGACTTCGTAGTCAAAAATAAATCCATCTGCCACTACATGCTTGATCTGTGCATCTTCTTTGAAAATAGAATCGGTGCTGATTACGAGATTGGCCATTTTGCCTTTTTCGATAGTTCCAGCCAATCTACTGATACCAAGAATTGAAGCAGGATTGGTAGTCAAGGCTGCCATTGCGGCCTTCTCACTCAGTCCGTTCTGGATCATGGTTCGGATGGCTTTCATCGCATCACCCGGTTTGGTGTCAGCGGTCGAAAAGCCAAAAGGAATACCTGCTTTTTCAAGCAAAGAAGCCTGCTTGAGAGCCTTTTCATAGGCTTCTTTTACCCTAGCATATTGTGCTTTGGTGGCTTCGGTGACATCTTCGTCTTTTTGATTTTTGACCGCTTTATCATCCGGGATTTCCAATTTGATCAAAACCGGAGTGCCACTGGATTTGATCAGGTCAATGACATTCTCATAGTTTTCCAAACCAGTAAGAATCAGTTTGAAGCCTAATTCTTTTTGCAAAGAGATGGCTCTTCTCACCTCGAGATCTGATTCCGCTCTGAAAAGGATTGGAAGCTGACCCTGTACCACTGCAGCCATTGCTGTTTGAGTTGGGGTCATTTCGGGTCTTTTGATTCCAGAGGTGGAAGCAAATAGTTTGGAATGATCCAAGGCTAAGGAAGTATTTTGGTAAACATCCCGAAACTTGGCCATGACACCTACAGCCGTAGCTGGGTACATGGATCTAGATCCTGAGAAAGTAGCCGCAATTCCTGTGTTTTCTACCAATACATTGACTGAACTGCTATTTCCCAAAACCATTAATGTGGCGCGACCTGGTATCATTCCACCCTCTGGCAAAACTTGGCTGAGGGTAAAGCCTGTTTTTCTCCAATCATCGACTTGGTTGCCGGTAATGGCGAATTGGTCTGTGGCTGACCTCCACGGAGTGATGCCTGCGATTTCGTCCGGTGGATTGGAGGAGACAAAGTCTTTTGGTCTTTCGGGATCTTTCGGTTTGGTAATACCCATGGTTCCGGCACCGTCTATGAATCCAGGGTAGATGAAAAGTGAATCCCCCATGATTACCTGTGCTTCTTTGGGAATGGAAAGATTTGCCCCCATACCCAGTATCACACCCTCTCGGAATACGATTGTACCCTTGGTGCCCTGCTGTCCAGGTCCTGCAAAAATTGTTGCGTTGGTAATCGCATAAGTGTCAGATATTCTTCGTTTTCCGGTCGGGTCACTTTGAGACCAGACCGTCGACGAAAGAAATCCTGACAAAAGCAATCCAACGATTCCTGCTTTCAGAAATTGTTTTTTCATCTGTTGAAATTTGTTTTTAATTGGTCAGGTGAAATCTCGCTTGACTTTTCATCATCGCTCAGTGTTCAGATTTGTGTCATGCTAGATTTCATTCGATTGATGGTTATTCTTCAACTAGCAAGCTAACAAAAGCATAATCACTGTGCAGGCAGATTTTTTTTTTAGAACTTTTTTTTTGACTAATGGTATTTTCGGGATCATGAAATACGAAAAATTGCTTTTGTTCTACTATCAATTTTTGAAAGGCTTATTTGAACGGTTAAAAAGTCTTGAATATTATTCTTTGATGTTATCTTTAGAGTTGGTTCACCCCCACGTCATGAAAAAAATCCTGATAATAGAGGACGATTTGTTGATTTCAAGTTTGGTTCAGTTTAGGTTAAAAAAGGATGGGTATCAGACCCATTTGGTGAGTGATGGAAACGAAGGAATCAAAGCGATAGACAGTTTTTCTCCTGATTTGATTATAACCGATGTGATGATGCCCTTTCGAAGTGGCATTGAGATTATCCATCATGCCCGAAAGTCTCGGCCTGACACCCCTATTATTGTATTGAGTTCACTGGGCGAGGAAGAAGAAGTGGTATTGGAGGCATTCAATCTTGGGGTTTCAGATTTTATTCCCAAGCCATTCAATCCAAATGAATTGGCGATTCGTGTAAAGCGGATTTTTAGATAATGTCCAATGAGGAGATCTTTACTTCAATCGTTCTTTGTTTCTTTCTTCCTTCTCCAATTTTCGATTGTCAATGCACAGGAGGATTTAATTCCTGCAGACTCAGCTTCGTTTCATAGTTTTTTATTTCTTCAGGAGGAGATTCCTAATTTAAGTTTTCGGTATTTTTTGCCCGATACGGAGGATACAGCCTCCTTCAGCAAGCAACTTGGCTGGTCTCAAACGGACTCAGGACTTGTTTCCCTACCCATCACTGACCTAGCTATCGCAAAGGTAGTGGAGCAGAATTTCATAGAAATGAGAGTGGGTTATGAAGTCCAATACTTGGTTTTCTCAGAGGTTCTTTCGTTTGGAGCCACTCGGGAATACGTCGCAAACCTGGTAAACAGCAGCGAATTTTTAGTTAGAACAGAGGAGGTTACCCCTTCTGAAGATATTGTGTCTTTAGCTTCCTATGCACACTATACGCCTTTGGAGAAGTTTAAACTAAGATTTATCAGTGATTTTAAGCTATTGATTGTCACGATCATCATAGTTTTTTTCTTTGTCGTAGCCCTCAGCATGATCGCCTTTATGCTGGTGATGAAAGCCAGAAAGAATAGAAAGGAACACCTATTAAAAGAATACGATCGCCTGATCGTAGATCCCCTGACTTCTTTACTTTTTGAAAAAGAACTCCAGGAAATCTTTGATCTGGATCAGGTGTCTTTGAATGATTATTTCCCTGCTTCCATGATTTCTAAGCCAATCTTCAGAGAGGTTTTGATTGAGCGGATCATTGGTTTGAATAAGAAAATGAAGGGAGACTTTAAGGAAAAACTAAAAGCACTTTACCGCAAATTGGCTTTGGATAAACAGTCCATCAAGTCCCTGACGAGTAGAAAATGGGCCCAAGTGGCTATGGGCTTGGTTCAGATCAATGAAATGGACCTTGTGGAGGCCTTGCCTAAGGTGAAAGCACATACCAACTCATCCAATTTTCATATCAGATCTCTTGCAGTCGCTACAGTCCTGAATCTTTCCGAAAAAGTTGATTTGGCATTTTTGAGAGATCAAACTTATCCACTTTCACTCTGGCAACAGATGAATTATCTACGGATCATCCGCTTTGTCAGCCATCAAAAGAAACTAAATCTTGAAACGCTATTCCAGTCATCCAATCCAAGTATCCGAATCTTTGGATATCGGCTGGTGAAAACACTGGGTAGGGTGGATCTAATCGAGATTTTGTCGACTTTGGCCGAAAATGTTTCTATTGTGGAGAAGATCGAGATTCTAGAAATCTATGGTGCACTGGGTGCCCACATGGAGGTGGGTTTTGTAAATCAGTGTCTGTCGTCAGAAAATCCAACCTTGATTTTGGCAGCAGCCAAAACCGCCGCAGTCATCGGAAATACCGAATCAATCGAATTATTGATTGAATTAATCCTCCTGGAAACAAACCCAAGAAATAAGCAAGTATTGATGAAAAGTCTCCATGATCTGGATAGCCAAAGATTCGAGCAACTTTTTGTTTTGGATGAGGATCTGGAAATGACACAGATTAAGAATCACATTTTAGACCCCCTTCTCCAGCATGTATAATTTTTTATTCTTTTTCATATTGGAGATTTTCGGCTGGATATTTTTGGCTCTGAGCTTCTCTGTGATTGTGATCTATCTGATTTTGATGGTCTTGAGTGCATTGGAGATGCGGGATTATTTACGCAAAAACCGATTTGCTGATTATGGGGATATCATTACCTCACCGATAGCACCCGGGGTTTCCATATTGGCTCCAGCGTACAATGAAGGGGCGAACATTGTTCAGAATGCGCAAAGTCTACTTTCTCTTCACTATGGGAAATTTGAGGTGATCTTAATCAATGATGGCTCCAAGGACGATACCCTGGAAAAACTCATTCAATTTTTTGAGTTGGAAAAAACCAATTACAACTACATCCCTGAAATCGAAACCAAGCTCGTCAGAGGCATCTACAGATCCAGGAATATGTCTTACCGACGACTGACAGTCATCGATAAGGAAAACGGAGGCAAAGCAGATGCGCTGAATACCGGGATTAATGTCGCCAACTTGGAAATCCTAGCTTGCATCGATGTCGATTGTATTCTCTCAAGTGAATCGATTTCCAGGATGGTCCGACCTTTTATGGAAGAGACCAACCGGAAAGTAATCGCAGTAGGTGGAGTAATAGGAATCGCCAACAACTGTGATGTTCAGGATGGTACAGTCACCACCTATCGTGTGCCTGAATCCGAACTGGGAAGGTTCCAAGTGATCGAATATTTCAGGGCTTTTCTGATGGGAAGAATGGCCTGGTCCCGGGTCAATGGCCTGATGTTGATTTCCGGTGCCTTTGGGTTTTTCAGAAAAGATCTCGTGCGGGCAGTCGGGGGATATTTTCCCAAAACTGTAGGTGAGGACATGGAGCTGATTGTCCGAATGAGAAGGTACATGGAAGAGCAAAAAATCCCGTATCGTGTTGGCTTCGTGCCGGATCCGCTTTGCTGGACAGAAGTACCTGAGAGTGATGAAATTCTTTCCCGGCAGCGAAACCGCTGGATTAGAGGCACTATAGAGACGCTGCAACTCCATCAGGCACTTAAACTGAACCCAAAATATGGATTGATGGGAATGATTTCTTACCCTTTTTGGTCGGTCTTTGAAAAGTCCGCACCGATTTTGGAGACTTTGGGGGTATTGTATACTTTGATTTTGTTGATGATTGGTGATTTCAGTGCGGTATACTTTTTCTCCCTTTTGGTGATGATGTATTTATTGTCCCTGCTTGTGTCTTCTTTCAGTGTCTTGTATGAGCAGATATCTTTTAATAATTACAAGGATAAAAAAGACCTGAGACGATTGATCTGGATGATTATCACTGAGCCGTTTATGATCCACCCCAAAATTGTCCTCTGGGGACTCCAGGGGCACTACGATTTTATCAAAGGCAAAGGTGGTTGGGGATCCATGATTCGTACGGGATTCAAAAAAGCAGAAGACAAGAAAAACTTAAGCCCCCAAACCAGCACCCCATGAAGCAATTGTTATTCATCCTGATGGGATTTTTCCTTGCAGTTGGTGTCGCGACTGCACAGGATTCATTTGATCCCGATGAGCTACTGGTACAGGCTAGAGAATTAATCTTTGACAAGAAATATTCTGAAGGCAGAAAAGTGGCATTTCGGGCCTTAGAAAAGTATCCAAACTATGCCGATATTCTGATTTTGGTGGGAAGAAGCTATGCTTGGGAAGGTAAAAATGATTCTGCGAGTATTTATCTTGAGCGGGCCATTACTGCCTCACCGACCTATTCCGATGGCTATGTGGCTTATATTGACAACCTCTTTTGGAACGATGATCTAGCTCAGGCCAAAGAAATCATTGATCGTGCCAAAGCCAACCTCGGAGCTCCGACTCCCGAAGAAATTACCTATCGGCAGTCCCGATTGTTGTATTATCAGGAGCAGTATCAGGAGGCTTTTGTTTTGGTTGATTCCTTATTTCAAAAGGGTTTCAAAACAGAAGGCCTGTTGGGGTATATGAAAAATCTAGACCGCTATAGGCGAGTCAATGCCGTAGGTACTACCTATGATTATGATACTTTTCTGGGAGATATTACTCCATGGCATACTTGGTCTGTCTATGGCCGAACCCGTACCAAATTAACCGGGGCTCTCATCGCAAGGGTTACCCAATCGGTCAGATTTGATGGCTTTGGGACTTTGGTTGAATTGGATGCGTATCCTTCGATAGGAGAAAATGGGTATGCCTACATCAATATCGGAGGTTCAGGAGCATCATTTTTTCCAAAATTCAGATTTGGGGCATCCTACTATCACAATCTTAACAAAGCCTGGGAAGTGGATGCTGGGTATCGCTATCTGGGGTTTTCGGCGGTGACTCACATCATCACAGGCTCTGTAGGAAAATATATCGGGAACTGGTGGCTGAATGCCAGACTCAATGTGATTCCAGATCCTACGCTAGGAGCTAGCACTTCAGCACAGTTTACTGGCCGATATTACTTTAAGACTGCGGAAGATTTCTTTAGTATTCAATTGGGTACGGGTGTTTCTCCTGATGAAGAGACACGGGATCAATCCCAGTTACTTAATTCCTATCGCGCTCGACTCGGTTACCAACAGCTTGTGTCACCCAGATTTTTGATTTACGGATTTACAGGATATAGCAGGGATGAATTAAATGCGAATACTATCAGAAACAACATCAACCTTTCCCTTGGATTCGAATATCGATTCTAGTCTTATTACACTATGAAAGAAGAATTCAAACTTTTTCTGTGGAGACTTAGACTGTTGATACTACTGGTCCTAGGATTGCCGCTGCTGAGTTTTGCCATTTGGTATTTTACTCCCTCCAAACCTCTTGATATTTTGATTATAGACAAGACGGTGCCTGATCAGAGCTTTCAAGAGCATAAGGGGCTATTCTGGACGTTGAACCATTTGAAGTACAGCAAATCTACCGGTGAGCCTTACCAAAGTGAAAAGGATTATTTAGGCTTTTTCCCTAATGATCAGGAAGATTATGGTCAAGCCAAAGATCTGAAAGGAAAGACTGATGATGAAATCAGCACAATAGCAGATGACTATGGTTTGATCTATTTTGCTGACACCTATGGTGTATTTGAAGGTGATTTCTCCAACAATACCGAAGTGAAAATCACCAAAAAAATCTATGGTGGATTGGATCAAGCTGATAATCAATTGATCCGTCATGCCAAAGAAAAAGGTAAAGTGCTTGTTGCTGAATACAATTCGATGGCATCACCTACCCCTAAGGCGATCAGGACTGAATTTGAAAATCTGATGGGAATCAAATGGACCGGATGGATTGCCCGTTATTTTGATGAACTGGATACCCTTAACAACACCTCCATTCCCAAATGGATGATCAGGCAGTATCAGAAGCAACATGAAACTTGGGATTTGAGTGGTCCAGGATTGATTTTTATTAAGGAGACCGGTGAGATTGAAGGATTTGAGCATCAGGCAGACTATCAGAATAAAATTCCGCTCGTCCGTACTCAAAAAATCAACAAACATGGTTTCAGACTTCCTGAGGTGGTTCCTTATCCTGATTGGTTTGATGTCGTGATGATCGAGCGTGACTATCAGGTTATCTCTTATTATGATATTGACCCCACGCTGGAAGGGTTGCAGCGACTGAGAAGTATGGGATTGCCTCGGTTTTTCCCAGCAGCTGTAGTCAGAAAAGCAGGGGAGGGTTCTCAGTATTATTTTGCCGGAGACTATTCGGATATCAGCGGAAATTTTGGCTCTCCCTATTTTTTCGGGTTGCCCATTCTCTGGCGAGGGCTGTATGTAGCCTCAGATTATTCTGACAGGCAGGGTTTCTTTTGGAATTATTACCATCCCCTGATCACCCAAGTCATGAAAAAAGCCAGAAAGGACACGAAATAATCACTTGCCGGCCACAAGAGGAGGTGGGAGCAGCTTTCTGGTCTGCACCATGTAGCTATTCTTGTTTTTGAATTCTTCAAATTCCCCATTCAGTCGATTAAACAGTGCATTGTCATCGACAGGATCAATATTCAGTCCGTCTGAAATTGTAAAAACCTGCCCATCTGAAAGGAAAAATTCCCCATGGATGTAGTCCATGAGTTGATTTTTATTCCGCATCAAGGGCATGGCAATAAACGATTGGAAGGTCCGGGCTGTATCCAACACTTGTCCTTGCCAAATGACCTCTTCGGGCAAGTTCAGAAACCCTTGATTTTCTAGAAATGCCAAAATCGATGGCGTAATTTCATAGTGACTCACGATTCCTTTGAAATAATCTCTCCGCTCGAGAAGCGGGGAGAAAACCAATAGCGGAACATGAAAGCGATCAATTCGAGAGGCCATTGGAACCTCAGGTAATCGATGATCCCCAGTGATGATGAAAATCGTATTGGCATACTCTGGACGCTTCTTGTATTCCTCGAAAAACAAGCGAATCGCATCGTCTGCATACAGAATCGTCATATAGATCGACTCATAGGCTAGGTATTCCGTGATTTTGGCCGAACTGAGATTTAGCTTTTCACTGAGATGATTTCGGAGTTTCTCTTGGTAATATTCTTTTTCTGGGACAATGTAGGGATCATGGGAGGTTTGTGTTTGAAAAATTCGGACCTGAGGTTTGGTGGTAGATTCTGGAAGTTTCCTCAGGCCATTTAGGAAAAGATCCTTATCCGGATACCCCCATGAAAATCCAGTGGTGGAGGGAGTTTTTGTATACTCCGGAAAAAAAGTCTTCTCATCCTCAAATTGAACAGGCTTTTGATAGTTGATAAAATCTGCCACATGATCAAAATTGCCGTCAGAACCGATAAAATATCGAGATTCGTAACCATTGTCCCTGAGTACACTGAGCAACGATTGATGATAGGGATATTCTTTGTAGAGCTCCAAAAAGCCCTTTTCGCCGAAGGGTAGTCCTCCAAATACACCCGGCTGAAGCCCAAAAGTTCTGCCGGTGGAGGACAGCGCATTGGTCCAGACCAGACTGTGTTGCTCGAGGGAATCCAGAAAAGGGGTGAAACTTCCCAGATAGGCATCCTTGCCGGAATAAGCCCTGCCGAGGCTTTCCACAAAAATAAACACCAAGTCAGGCGCTTGAGTCAGTGAATCAAAAAAGGGGCTCAAGACATCGGGATATTCGTTTTTATGGAGGAAGGGGTATTCATCGTTGGTGTATTCCTTGGTGATCATCAGATCGTCATTGGTCCCTCTCAGATAGAAGTCAAAGTAAAACTCACCTCCATACATGACTTGGTCAAAAGCCTCCTCGGTGAGAAATCTCGATTTGTTGAGTTCAATATTTCGTCTGGTTTCGTTGGCTTCCAGTGTCTGCTCATTTTCAATCAGGGTCACGATCAGCAACCCTGAAAACAAAATACCTGTAAGTATAAAATAGGAGGTGAGGCTAAGGTTGATTTTTTTTGCTCCAAAGTGAAAAGAAACCATGGCAACTGCTGCAAAAGAAATCCCAAGGATCAGATTGAGGGCATTCAATTGACCAGATGAAGAAATTGTGAGTAAAAGATCATCAGCATTGTAGGCAAAAAGATCTTTGCCGAGCGGCAAAAGTGTCTTCATGAAATAAAAGACCAGAGCCAAATGGATGAGCATCAACAGGGTGAATTCCAGCAAAAGGAGAATTCGGGCAATTTTTGCTGAGAGTAAGCTGATCAATAGGTGGACGATAAACAATAAACCCAACAAATACAGAAACCACTCCAGATCTTCCATTAAACCCCAAAAAAGAACCTCTTTTTTTGGAAAATCCAAGACGTGGTTTTGAAACACCAGATGGATTTCGGCCAGTCGAAACAGGAGCATTAACCCAATAAAAACGAGGGACATGCCCCAATAATTCCTAAGGACAAGTTGGAGACGAGAGGGTATAGTAGAGCGGATTTCAGCCTTCTGGGCCATATCGGACTGTTAAGTTTTTGAACTCAGGGGGAAAATATAAGGCAAAATCGGGTATCTTCCGACGTCATTTTAATCATATGAGTAAATCAGATTTGTTATTGGAGCTCTACTCCAACCTGAATACCACAGGTGCACTCACCTTCAGTTCTAAGGCATTGGTAAATAAAATGCTCTCGTATTCAGACATTAAGCATGCCGAATTGATAGTAGAGCTTGGGGGTGGTGATGGAAGTATCACACAGGGCATTATTGATCGCATGTCACCGACTGCCGAATTGTTAGTTTTTGAAATAAATCGATCATTTTGTGATGCCATGGAAAAGCAGTTTCCCATGGCGAATGTCAGGATTATTTGTGACTCGGCAGAAAAACTGGATCATTATTTACTGGGAAGAAAAGCAGACTATGTGCTCTCTTCGCTTCCCTTCAGTCTGATCACCAAAGAAGCTACAGACCAGATTCTGAAACAAACCAAAAACTCGCTCAGCGAAAAGGGAAAGTTTATTCAGATCTGTTATTCCTACTTGCTCAAGAAGCTGTTTGCAAAATACTTTTCACACATTGAGGCCAAGTTCACCATGCGCAATTTGCCTCCTGCTTTTGTCATGGTCTGCCAGTAAGCTGATCTGCCTATGGACGTACTCCGAGTCGCGATTTTGGACTTTTGTAGAAGGAGAAAATTGAAGTCCTTTTGCCCATCTGAAGTAGTGAGGCAGATTTATCCTGAGGATTGGATGCTTTTCATGCCCGAGATCCGGGATGAAATGATGAAGATGTATCGGGAAGGCCTGATTCAGGTGACTCAAAAAGGCATACCGATTGACCCAAACCTACCACCCAGAGGTCCAGTGCGGATTTCTAGACTGACCAAACCAAAGTGAAGCGATGGGTGTTATCCAGAAAATAGTTTCTTATGAATTTAGAACATGAACTTCCTAAAACAGCTGTGGACATCCCGGCTGGATTGGAACTAATAACCCTGGGAGCAGGCTGTTTTTGGTGTACAGAAGCAGTATTTCAGCGATTGGATGGGGTAGAAAAAGTAGTCTCAGGCTATGCGGGAGGGATCGTCCCCAACCCAAGCTATAAGCAAATCTGTACCGGGACTACCGGCCATGCTGAAGTGATTCATGTTTTTTACAATCCGGAAAAAATAAGTTTGGAAAGTCTATTGGAGGTTTTTTGGGCAACTCACGATCCTACCACCCTCAACAGACAGGGAGCAGACGTAGGGCCTCAGTATCGGTCCAGTATTTTTTATCAGAATGAAAACCAAAAAGAAATTGCTTCACGACTGAAAGCCGAGCTGAACGCCAGCCAGATTTTTGATCGGCCAATCGTCACCGAAATCACTGCATTCTCTAATTTCTACCCTGCGGAAAATTACCACCAGGATTATTTCAATCTTAACGGCATGCAACCGTATTGTCAATTTGTGGTAAAACCTAAAGTGGATAAGCTAAAGAAGTTTTTTGGTGACAGACTTAAGTGACGAGTAATTCAAAATTTATGTTAACGCATTTTGTAGTCTTTCTAGAATAACTTAACTATAAGGTCTAATTATTCTAAACTACCAATGCAATGAAATTTAAATTTTTGAGGTGCTCAAGCCTCGTAATCGGATTCTTTTTAGTAATTGTGGGCAGCATGGCCCAAGACCTTAGACCAAGCTATGCCGGTGTTTTGGCTGCGGGAGAATTCCAATTTGGAACGTTTAAACCTAATCTTGGTCTTTTTTATGAGAAGCAGTTTACGGCGAGGAGCGGGATCGAACTTGGTCTTTTTTATCGGACAGACATCAATGAAAATTTCGTGTCGATCGATGAGTCAGGAATCACTATTTCTGAGACCATCACCGTGCGTGAGCGGTATGTGAACGTCCCACTTCTGTATCGCTATTCCAGTCGCTTTGCCGCTTTTTCAGTCGGACCTACCGTAGATTTTTTTTCAGGGTGGAACCAAATTGATAAAAATCTGATCCAAGTGGAGAATTACACCAGAACTCCCAGTGTAGAGATTGGAGCTTTGGTAAAAATTGGAAAAGAGATTCTGCTCAAGGAAACCCTGATTTTGGAACCCGAGTTGCGCATGGGGTTTAGGACATTTAGTTCCCCAGTAGGCTACATTGGAATGGGTGTCAAACTCAAAAGACGCCTTAGTCCTGCAGAGTAATCTACCCTCAAAAAAAGTATTTGCCAATTCAGGTTCCTATGCCGGTTAATCCGCTCATTCTGTTTGATTTTGGAGTTTGGGTGTAATTTTTTTTTAAGTCTATTGATTACAAATCCTCCTGCTTTTAGTTACTCATTCCAGGAAGCGAACTGAAGAAATTCAGGTAAAATCGGCGATTTTGCCTAATTTCGCAGAATTTAATCTTTTTTTACTTGTGTAATCTAGCAAATGGCTGGTGTCAATGTAAAGATTGTATCGCTGTATTGCGATTTTACAAATGAAGTTAAAGGAAACGTACAACTAGTTGAAATGCCCTTGAAAATCCTCATTCAATCCTCGAATGATCATCAAAGGCAAATCCTATGCGTGAAAAAAACGGAAAAATTTATCTATGAAACGAACCAGAGCACAAGAATCTAGAGCAGCCATTGAGCGGCTGTACATCACCATGCGCCACCTTTTCAACAGAGGTAGTTACAAGCCAATGGGTGTTTCGGGAGAGGGTTTGATTCAAGCTTTGATGACGCTTAGTCCAGAGATCTATGGCACACTGACTGATCCAGAAAAGATCGAACTTGACGGCTTACTCTACGTCATGGAGCGACTTCCCCGTGGAATCGAAGAATGTCGCTATGTCAGACTGATCAGTCGCGAAGGCTATGAGACCTCTCATTTATCTCCGATCATTCCTGCCAAACGAAAGCGAAATTGCTATCGGCTCGATCAGGACATTATGTATGTGGAGATGACTCGGGGTAGATCAGATATTTACGATATCTTAACCCACCTTACTTTTTTATATATCGAATCACGAAAGATTCTGAGAAACAGCACCGACCCTAAAGGAAGGATCTCCTCCAACTGGACTATGCTGGAAGACTTCGTCAAAAAAGAGCAGTCG
This sequence comes from Algoriphagus litoralis, assembly GCF_003259255.1. GTDB lineage: Bacteria > Bacteroidota > Bacteroidia > Cytophagales > Cyclobacteriaceae > Algoriphagus > Algoriphagus litoralis. The sequence goes on along the minus strand of NZ_QGOL01000006.1, from coordinate 274,803 downwards.
GGTGAAGAATTCGACAGAGAATGTGCCAGTGCTTACCTCAGTCATCTGATCGGAAAGACATTTGATGAGACATTGAATGCGGTGGATAAGTTTTCCAAAAGTGGCAATTCAAACAGCTTGTTTTCTGTGGTCTATCACTTGGGTAAGCTTGCAATGGATGAGTCAATTCAGAGTTTGGATCGTGAGATCAGCTTCTCCGCCACCCTGAGAGAGCGGGTAGGGCACCACGTCTATGGGGAGCTCTGGGCCGACCGGATCAAGGAAACCCTGCTGAATCTTGATCTCATTAAGCGTCCAATCCACATCATCTCAGCCAATCTTCACAGCGTCCTCAATACGATCTACGGACACCAAGCTTTGGGGCTGAATTCCTACGAGCAAATCGAGCAAACAGCCATGGACATCTCGGTCAAAGCCAAAAATAATCAGGGCAAAGCGATACGGGAATATGCCGAGAAGCATGGGTTTGTTGATCTTCCTGATGAATCTGGGACCAATATCGGGGCGCAGATTATCGATACGGCATGGCTTGAAAAAGACACCCTTATTCCCGGAGTTGCTCTTCCGGTAGAGAAGGAAAAGCGACCGGTTTTCGTCGTGATGGATTATGCTTTTGGGGAGCAGGCTTATGAATGTTTTGATGAGTTGCTTAAAAAATACAGGGTAGGCGACAAAGTTTACTCCCTGAACATTATTTCAACTTCCATCATGGGGAAGGCCGGGATTCTCCACGGAGGAAAAGGCGATCTCATGGTTCCGGATTCGCACGTATTTGAAGGTACTGCGGATAATTATCCGTTTAGAAATGAGTTGAAGAAGTCAGATTTTGAAGGGTACGGGTTGGGAGTCTATTCAGGTTCGATGGTGACAGTGCTTGGGACCTCGCTGCAAAACAGGGATATTCTGACCTATTTCATGAAGTCTTCTTGGCATGCCGTAGGCTTGGAGATGGAAGGAGCCCATTACCAAAAAGCAATCCAGTCTGCCTCAAAAATCCGAAAAAGTATCCGGTCAAATGTGAAAGTATTGTACGCCTATTATGCATCAGACAATCCGCTCGAAACTGGCAGCACCCTAGCTTCCGGGGCGCTTGGAATGGAGGGCGTTAGACCGACATATTTGATTACCTATAAGATTCTGGAGAAATTATTCAATTGAAATCCTTGGTCAAGTTGATCATGAATTCAAAAAAGAGAAGCCTTAGGACTTCTCTTTTTTGTTTTAAATCCTTGCTGTTTTAGAATTGGGTTTCATTCCAATTTATTTTTTTCAAAAAAATCCTTGCCAAGATAAATATCATTTTTAGTAATTTTTACTAATGGTCAAAAGCTTGTGATTGTATAATTGCAATAGAATTTATTCTGTTTTTATCTAGTTTTTCAATTTTATCTACTTTAAACTTTAAAATTATGGGCACTTTAGATCCAACCCAATTCAAGAAAATTCAGCAGGGAAAATCCCTGAAAGGAAGATTCGAAGCCATGCATGCGGTTCACTTCAGCAGGGAGAACATCAAGCAAGTTTTGGAGGTAAGTGAAGGAACCGGCGTGAAAGATCTGGACCTAACTTCACAGGCTATCCTTTTAAGAAGTCAGGCAGGAGATTTTGAAGAGGCGTTTGAATTGGCTTCTTGGTCTGCAAAAGCGAAACCAGCTTCCAGAAAAGCTGTGGTCAAGAGTTTTTTGAAAACTAAGCAGGCTCCTCTTTTAGTACATCAGATGGCACGAATGAAGCGAAATGAGGCCGCGGATATGATGAAGGACTATTTCACCGAAGGAGGAGATATCAAAGATGTAGCCGAATGGCTGACCACAGCGGGTCAGATCCTGAAGACAGGCATGGTGCCGGATGATACAGATGGGCTTTGGAGCTGGGTGAAAAAAACAGCAGGAAAGGTCGTTGACGCTGTTAAGGATGCCATCAACACGGTCGCTGATGCGATCAAGACTGCTGGGAAAAACCTGGCTGAAGCCATTTCAACAGTTGCTAGTTGGGCTCAGGATAAAGTGAGTGACTTCGTGGAAGCGGTGATGGCTGCCGGCAAATCAGTGGCTGAGGTATTGGCTGAAGCGGTGAAAAAAGGAACAGCTGCTCTCAACAAGTTTATCCAAGCTGTGATCGAAGCTGGCAAAAAAGGAATCGACGTGCTCAACTGGGCCGTAAATCAAGTTGAGAGTACGCTTAGAACAGCTTTGTCAAAGTTGGAATCAATGTTGGGATCTTTCACTTCACTTTTGTTTGAGATTGCAAAGATGGCCGTGTCCAAATTAGCCAATGTGGTCAAGGCACTTCTGGCAGCAGGCAAGAAAGTGTTGGATTTCGTTTCTCGTTTGGACAGGATTGCTTTGGACATTGCAAAGCGAATCGTGCAGGAGATCAAGAAATTGGGTCGCACCGTACGGGAGATCATGACCGCCGTGATCAATAGAGGTCGAAATATTGCCAGAATTGTGATTGATGCCTTGAGAGCTATCGGGACCCAGGTATTTGATATGCTGAAAGAAATTGTAAATAGAACTATTGCCGAACTGACCCCGATTTTCGGTGCGTTGAAGGATTTAGCCATTTCACTGGGTGCGGTTCTGAATGAAGTCGGAAAGTTTGTCGCAGCCCAAGCAAAGAAGTTGATGACTGCCCTTCGGGAAATTTGGAAAGTAGTGAAAGAGGTTTTGGAAGCTATCGCTACCAAAACTGCATCAGTCATCAAAACATTACTTACTGCGCTTTTGGGTACTGCAATTCACCTGGGAGAGGTAGTGGGTACGATCATCCAAAACGTTCGGGCAGCATTTAGAGAGGGCTTAATCAAAGGCCTGATTGAACTCGGTAAATCTGCAGTAACCTTGATGGTAGAAGCTGTCAAAATCAGCGCATCAGCAGCAGCGGTTCTTTTCGGGATTATTTTGGAAGTTTTTGGCTCTCACAGGGGATTGACCGCTGCTGAGCGTGCCGAGGCCGAGAAGGTATTCGGAACCTCCATCGACTTGGATAGGGTCAAGATCACGGATGCAAGTCTCGCAGCCGATTTTGTGATGTGGATGAATAAAAACAGGCCTTTTGTGACCATGTATGTCATTAATTACAAATCAAAAGGTAAACTCCCTATGGATGAGTTGATCCACGAAATGACTCATATTTGGCAGGCCGTGAACTCCGGCGGGGTTTACATGATCGAAGCGCTTCATTCTCAGTTTTTTGGCAAAGGATACAACCTTTCAGAAGAAGATGTCAAAAAAGCCAAGGGTAATCTCCTAAAACTGGAGCGAGAGCAGCAGGCTGTTTTGGTGCAGGAGTTTTACAAAGCGGAATTTCAAGGCAAATCTATCGGCTTACCCCTAGACTTGATCAGACCGTTGGCCAAGCAGGTCTACAAAGCTTCCTTTAATTTCCGTCCAATTCGTGTCACTGAATTTGATCTGGGAAGAAGATTTATCCTAGCGGGAAATTAATTGAACTCAGAAACCCAAAAAAGAGGGCTGATCATTCCGTTCATGTGGATGGATCAGGCCGATGAAGGTATAGCAAGGTTGAATTCCATTCAGCCTTGCTATTTTCTTGTTGGATTCAAGCAGCCCGAAGAACCCAGACTCATCCAAGAGGCAATGAACCTACTCGAGGAGGATTGCAGCGGTTTGGCTACGATGATGATTCTTCCCCGATCATTTGCCCAGTCCAGCCATATCTCCTTTTGGCCAAAATTGATCCAAGCAAAACCTCAAAATGCATGGATTTGTGCCTTGTTTTTTGCGGATACTTGGGAAGAGGTGGAGCACTATTTGCAAAATGAACCTTCGAAAAATGAATCAGCTGACGTTCATGTTTCCTGCCAATACCAGCCTCCCTATACGGATATGCTCGAGCTTTGGGCTCAGGCTGGCGCAAAACCCTACCATCCTGGGGATTATTTCAAAGAAGATTTTTTACAGGAATTGAAAAAAATGAGCGGGATCTGGGCCTATTGGGGTCACTCGGAAGGGGATCGAATCAGGGGCTATGGCCATGTCACAGTGGATGAATTGCTTTCCAATAGCCCTGAAAAACAATTGCTCCTCAGTCTGTGGTTTACCTGCTCCACGCTGGATCCGGAAGTGGAGCAAACTATAGGCTTGGCTTGGTTCCTATCCGGCAAAACCCAAAGTCTCCTAGCGAGTCCTTTCAAAGTCAAAACTGAAGAGAATCAACTTTTGGGAAGACAATTCCTCAACTCTTTGGCACAAAAACGGCATGAGTCTTTGGCCGAAATCATTTTGGACTTGATCTCAACGGAAGATCAGTCAGTTAGCCAGGTTTTAAATCAGTACCATCTTTTGGGTAACCCTTGGGTGGATTTGAAAAATATAAACCTGGGAGAATCCTGAAATTCTCAGGCGAGTATTTCTATTCTTCCACCCGAGTCGAATGGAGCATATCCAATCGCCAACCCTTGTCAGTTTTCACGGCCGTGGCACTTTCCAGCCATTTAATATCTCGGATCACTTTGCCATCTTGGGTTATTGTCGCATAGTTCCAATAGCCCACCCAACCCCGATTGCCATCCACTTTGGTCTCAATAAATTCGAATCGATTGGTTCGGGTGGGAGGGTTTGGGTTTGCTTGGGCTCGGGTAAGATAGTTTTTGATAAAGTCCATATCCCATATTTCTCCTTGCTCAAAGAGCAGGAAGTCTTCGGTATAAAAATCCGGGAGTTGCTTGGAATCATAGTTGGAAAAAAGTGCGTCAAATGAGTTTTGGATGAGGTTTTGAATCTCTTTTTCGTCCGAGGAAACTATATTTTGGGCAAAAGCTCCGGTGGAGAATAACAGAAGAAAGAACGTCAGACAAGTTTTCATTTTGGGATGGATTGGGAAAAGAGGTGGTGGAAATTGATTTTTATGACCGAATTGAAGATAGGGCAATCGGCGGATATTCGGATATGCTGGCCGAACTTTGGGCCTGACTTACAAGCCAAAAATTTTTAAATATCTATCTGGAATCAGTAATTATCAGTTCCAAGATATTAATTATCAGGTTCGAATCATTAATTATCAGTTCCAAACACATAATTATCAGTTAAAAGCACATAAATATCAGTTCCAAACACATAATTATCAGCTAAAAGCACATAATTATCAGCTCAGAACAGATAATTATCAGTTCCAAGATATTAATTATCAGTTCCGAGATATTAATTAACAGGTTCGAATCATTAATTATCAGTTCCGAACACATAATTATCGGCTAAAAGCTGAAAGACATCGGCTCAAGGCTGATTTCAAAGGACTTTTGATTGAATTACAAATTCAAAAAATAAAAAGGTATGACAAGGTTAAAATGATTCGCCTCGACGAATCATTTTAACCTTGGGCCAGTCTCGACAACGGTACTGGAGCAAGGGAGGAAATTTACACCTAGGCTAACGTCTATTTGATTAACAGCGAAGTGAGTAGTAAACTACGACTAGAGGGGGTAACAATAAACTTTTCCAGTTTCTGGTTTTCCGTTTCCTCGATATGAATTTCATTAATGTTTTAGAAAGCCAAACCTCAATCTTTTCTATTTTTTAGTAACAACTGAATACCTAACAATATTAAATTCAAAGCCAACAAAATGTGCGGTAAATATGTTGGCCATGATTCTGTAAAGCTTATTAAGAATAGCATATATTCTGCAAATGCGAAAGAAATAGCAATTATAAATGTTATAGCCCAACTTATAACCAATCTTCTTTTTGATGAAATCTGGATTGATTTCCAAATTATCAAAATCCCAACTATCATCGGAATTATTCCGTATAGGTAAAATTCTATATCATACATTTATAAGAATTATTGTTTTGTTAAATTCTTTGATTCTGCCATATTTCTCCGCTGAGTGTAGTTTTAGGTTAAATTTTAAAAGAGACGTTGACTAGGCGTAATTTGCAATTACGCCTTAATATAAATACAAATTTGTAATTTGCTCATGATGCAAGAGCCGAAGAAGGTTAGCCAATTGAAAATTGGTAAGAATATTAGGGTGAAGTTACAAACTTCACCCAGCGTCTACTTGAACCTCAGAGATTCTGAGTAGATACTACGCCTAGAGGGGTCAGCCGGTCTTGATGACGGCATGCTTGTAATAAAGAAATTAGCTTCTTCCATTAATTCTTCTTCAGTTTATCAAATTCAAAAAAATCCTTGGTTTCTTGAATTAGTAATTTGTTGACTTTTAAAACTTCATCAATAGATAATTCATTATTGCATAAGTGTTTCATATCCTCAGCAACCATTTGTTGATCTTTCAAAATATTCTTGTCCAATTCAAATCCTACAATTACGCCATCTTTTTTAACTCTCTTAATCGATTTTAAACCATCAAATCTGTCATGGAATGTTGTTATTGAGTTATAATGTTCCATCAATAAAAGAAGTCCGTATATTTTATGTAAGTTCTTTTTTGATAAATTACTACCATATGCCAATGTATGCTCATATAATCCATCAACATTAATTCGGTTTATTTCTATCCTAGACCTATTAAAAACAGAAAATAAATTTTGAATATTAAAAAGAATAGCGAAGGCAACCCTATATTGAACTGTGTTTTGATGTTCTTTAAAATCCTTTTCAAACCTTTTTATATATTCTGGTAATGTCAAGTTAATTTTTTCTGGATTGTATTTAATACTTGGCACATGATATTCTATTTTGTCGTATGTCAAGATATTAAAAAGAACTCCAAGGTATTTTTTGATATACAATCTGAAACTTATCCGTGATTTCCATTCCTCATATTTTCTCTGGGCAAAAGGAGTTGCAACGGAAACAATTACCGCTATGATTGCGATCGTCAATGTCAGTATTTCGTTTCTTGTCATGTCTGTCTGTATAATTGCACCTAACGGTTTGCAGATTGGCGATGGGCGGGCTTTTCAGCACAGAAGTTTGTTCGGAGACCTGAACTTTCGGCTACCACAAAACTGTCAAGCGGAGACGAAACCCCGCCTATTGCCAATGTGCTGTTAGCAGCAGTAATTCTACTTATCCGTCCCATTGTCAATGCTGTCTGTTGTTGCTTCTGTTTGAATTAAAGTATGTTCGTCTGGTTTTCTTGTCTTTGTAATTTTACGATTTATTAGGTCTGTCAAACTTCTAAATTTAAAAACTTCTTTACCATTTCTTATAATTTTGAAACCTTTGGTATGGACTTCTTGATTGTCTATGCAACAAGATTTTCCAACACTCCAAAACGAAGTCGGGTTGAAGCCAACTAACAAACTGTCAAGGTTATTTCCGTCTTGGTCAATAACGATTGGTCTTGAATATGTTTTGTCAAAAGTCCACTGGTCAATATAACCAATTCCGTTTGTGTCAAGTGTCAATATGTTATCTGTTACATTTGCTAAAACCAAGTCCACTTCTCCTGAATAATTGGTCGGCACTACAATTGTCAAGGTCGGTGAGTATAGTTTGTAGTGAAAATATGCAAACCCAATAGTGGTCGTCAAAAATAAGATTGTCAAAAACGATTGTGTCTTAAAAATACGTTTTAAAATAGCGGTCAAGATTAAACAAACCAATACAATAACTATAACCCACATTGTCCCTAATGCAAATCCAGAAAGAATCATTCCGCCTGGAACATTTGTCAACCTAACAAGTAAAATTGTCAAAAGTCCTATAGATAAAATGCCTGTCAATATGTTTGCTGTTCGTCTGGTCATTATTGCTGCTAACTTTTAATTCCCGCAATATTGCGGTAAGCTGGCCTTTTTGGCGTGCTTACCGCAACTGTTGCGTATATTTTTTCATTATGTTTTTACCTCAATACCCCGCCTTCAATGGCGGAGGACCATCAGGAATGATTCCTTTGTACACGTAATCGCCTTTTTTCTCTTTGAATTCGGCTTTGATCTCGTTTCTCAGGGTTTCATTTTGATAAAGATCCACCATCGTCATAGCCAAAGCTTTTGCAGCATAGCCCATTCCCTTGTGACCGATGGACATCCCACCGGAAGCTACCACCGCCCAAGAGTGCCAAGGTGTTCCGTTTGGCGCTGTGGTGCCACTCATTCTTATCGTAGGAACTACCCAGCTTACGTCGCCGACATCCGTACTTCCCCCCATGCTATGTTCTAAGGTTTCTTTCATGGGTTTGATTACAGACACAATTCCGATCTGCGGTTTTCCTGTTGCTTCCTGAATCTTTTTTGCAAACTCCTGCTCCTCGGCAGTGTAGGTGATCGGTCCTAGGGCTTCCAAGTTTTTCTGCATGTAAGCCGAGCCGGTTCGATTAACTAGGATTTCGTGAACTCCAGATACCAAAGTCACCTCATGACTGACATTGGCCATGATCGCAGCGCCTTCGGCCATTTTCTCCACTTGCTTCCATACGGGCATCAAGCCTTCACGGCTGGTGTCCCGCACCCGCACCCAAAGCCTGCTGTAGTCGGGCACTACATTGACGACCTGACCGCCATCCTGTATGTGGTAATGCATCCGAACTGTAGGTTTGACATGCTCACGGTAGTAGTTGATGCCGGAAGTGTAGAGTTCGAGTGCATCGGAAGCTGAACGTCCGTTCCAGGGATCACCGGAAGCATGTGCCGCTTGACCTTTGAATTCCACGATAAAGTCGACCAAGGCAAGTCCTTTTTGAACATCAGTTTCGGTCTCATCCCCAGGATGCCAGTCCATCATGATGTCCACATCGTCCATCAGTCCTGCACGAATCATCCAAAGCTTGCCAAAAAACTTCTCTTCAGCTGGCGTGCCGTAGAATCTGATTGTTCCCTTGAGCTTTCCTTCTGCAATCAAGTCCTTAATGGCTCCAGCAGCACTCAGTGAGGCCACACCGAACATATTATGTCCGCAACCATGGCCCGGAGCGTCTTCGTGAAGGGGACTTTTGTAAGGGACTTTGTTTTGGGATAAGCCCGGAAGCCCATCAAACTCTCCCATAATGCCGATAATCGGCGATCCTGAACCATATTCTGCTACAAAAGCGGTAGGGATTTCACCTACACCCCGAGTCACTTTGAAGCCGAGTTCTTCAGCATAGGCTGATAGTGCAGCGGAGGATTTAAACTCCTGAAAGGCGATTTCCTCAAATGCCCAGATCTGATCACTCAGATTGGTCATTGCTGAGTAACGCGCGTCAATGGTCTCCTGAACTGATTTCTTGAGTGGATCGGGAGCTTGTTGAGCTAGGGTTGGACTGATCAGAACAGTCATTGACAAGCAGGTGGCGAAGAGGTTAAGCTTATTCATAAAATCAAAGGTTGGTGGCATTTTATATGTGTAGGGAAGATAAGGATTTCTGATTATCTGCAATCTCTCGCGGGTTGGGATTTGCAATTCCCTAGAGTCGTTGCCCTGAATTCTCCAAGCAGGAATCGAATTTCTTTCCAACCCAACAAATTCCTAGTCTCCCAACTTTACTGTTTTCCAACTTTCTAACCTTATCACTTACCAACATTTACCGCTTAACCCAAAACGTCTTCCGTCAATTCATGTCCCGAACTTCTAATTCCTGAAGCTTTGGATTAACTTTATCCCATGGAATTTGCCATCGTAGATATTGAGACCACAGGAAGTTCGTCCAAAGGAGGAGGGATTACGGAGATCGCCGTTTTGATCCACGATGGGGAATCGATTGTACAGGAATGGCAGACGCTGATCAATCCTCAGCAGAATATTCCCGGATACATCACCGGACTCACAGGGATAGACAATGCGATGGTGCGCAATGCCCCCACTTTTGAGGAGGTATCCGATGAACTTTGGGAACTGTTGGATGACCGGGTTTTCATTGCCCATTCGGTAAATTTTGACTTTGGCTTTATACGGGAGGCTTTTCTCAAAATCGGAAAAGAGCTCACAACCCAAAAACTCTGCACCGTTAGGCTTTCCCGAAAGGTTTTTCCAGGTCTCAGTTCCTACAGCTTGGGAAGGATCTGCGAAAATCAAAAAATCCCGATTCTGGCCCGTCACCGAGCCATGGGTGATGCGAAAGCGACAGCTTTGCTTTTTGACCGAATGATCAAAGACCGACAGGATGTCGTGTTGTCTTCGCTTAAAAGAAATACGGGGGAGGCTTTTCTTCCGCCGCATTTTCCCCTTACTAAATTCAAGCAGATCCCCGAATCCTGCGGGGTGTATTACATGCTAAACGCCAAGGGGAAAGTGATCTATGTAGGCAAGGCACTGAATATCCGCGAGCGGTTCAAGGGGCACTTTTCCGGGCAGGTTTTGCCGCAGTTGAAGCAGCAGCTGAAGGCTGAGGTAGTCGATCTTCAGTGGCAGTTGACTGGTTCGGAATTGATGGCTTTGCTTTTTGAAACTCTGGAAATCAAGCGGCTTTGGCCTGCTTACAATTCGGCTATGAAGATGCCCAAGACGCTATTTGGCTTGTTTCAGTATCAGGATGGGTCAGGGTATTATCGATTTCAGGTGGCCAAAGTGACCAAAAATCTCCTGCCTTTGGAGACGTTTTTCTCCTCGGAAGAAGCCAATCTTTTTCTCAAAACAGGTATCGAATCTTACCAACTCTGCCAAAAACTCAGTGGACTCCGAAAAGTAACCTGTGAAGTGATCCAAGACCAGACTTGCTTGGGAGCTTGTAAGAGTGCCGAAAGTCCTGAAGCCTACAATGCCCGTGCCGAGGCGTTTATCTCCATGATTAAGAAATCCAAGCGGGACTTAATGCTAAATCTTCCCGGACGGGAAACGGGAGAGAACGCCTATTGCTACTTTGAGGGAGGCATGCTGAGCAGGTATTCGTATTTGAAAAGTGCTGATTTTCCTGAGCCGGACCAGTTGGAAGTGGTGCCCAAAGTGCCGGAGACCTTTTATATTCTCCGACAATACATTCACCAGATTGATTTGGACCGGATCCGGGTTTTTTCTGCAAGTTAGCCCGAAATCTATTTCAGCCTTCTCACTTTATCTTTTTAACTTATAGTAAAGATTGCTTTCACCCTTTTCATTGACAGAACTATTGGCTTTTCACTCTGAAAACTGCCAACTGATCACTGCCTACTTTTTCATCCATTCTCCTTCGATCACACTGTAGTAAATCGTATCCCGTCTCCTTCCATGAGTCATCAGCGTATGACTTCTCAAGATACCTTCCTCTACAGCGCCAAATTTCAGCAGCGCCATTCGGGCAGGCATATTTAAAACATCGGTTTTGATTTCGACCCGTTTCAAATTCCATTCTGTAAAACAGTAATCGATCATCAGCTTTTTCATGGATTGGTTGATTCCGGTGCCCCGAAAGGCTTTGCCCAGCCAAGTCCAGCCGATTTCTACCCGCTGATCCCGAGCCGAAAAATTACCAAATGCCGTAGCACCTGCAAGCTTACCCGTTGCTTTTTCGATGACTGTGAATTGAAGTCGCTCTCGGTTGAAATGCGGCTCTGCCCACTTTTCAAATTCCTCAGGAATGCTCAGGTCATGGGTGAAATAGATCCACATCTGCGGATCTCCTGTCAGTTCCTGAAGTATGGAAAAGTCCTGCCGAGACATTGGTCTGAGCAGGACTTTTTCATTCTCTAGCAAAATATTCTGATTCAACATTAGCCCAAAACTTCCTTGATGGCTTTGTTGTAGAGGGCGATTTCTTCGATGGTGCCTGTGGAAATACGGCACCAGTCATTCAGCGGAGGAAAAGGTCTGCCGATGATGAATCCCTTTTCAGCCATAGTTTTATTCAGTTGAGTGATGTCTTTTCCGGATTGGAAGAAAACAAAATTGGCATGTGATTCCAGGTAGGGAAGTTTTAATTCATCCAAGGTTTCGATGATCATCGCTTTTGCTTCTTCGTTTTTCTGAAGGGCAAATTTGTAAAAGTCAGTATCTGCCAAAGCGGCTTTTCCAGCCTCAATGGCCATAATATTTGTGTTTGCCACGACTCGGTCACTCAGTTTTTTTGCCAAGTCAGGTTTGGCCACCAGATAGCCCAATCTGATCCCTGCCAGTCCATATACTTTGGATAGGGTTCGTGAGACGACTACATCATGTCCTTTTTTGACCAGTTCCACCATGGATGGATAATTGGGCTCGGTGATGTAGTCATAGTATGCTTCATCGCTGAATACCACGGTCCGCTTGCTTACTTTTTCGCAAAAATCTTTGACTCGGTCAGCCGGCAACAGTTTACCGGTGGGGTTATTCGGATTGCATAGGAATACCAAACCCGTCTCATAGCTTACTCGCTTTTCAATCTCATCGAGATCAAAATCCAGGTCTTTGTTTAGCGGAACCCAACTGATTTCTGTGCCCCAGAGCTCTGCATACTCCATCATGGAGAGAAATGTCGGGGCGCAACTGATGATTTCCCGACCCCTGCCAAAAGTGATTCCGGCTACCTTTAGACCCTCGGTCGAGCCCGCTGTCAGCACGATGTAATCCTCAGGGACACCTTCTTTCTCAGCGATCATTTTCACCAAGGAAGCATTATATGCCCAAGGATACCGACATCCATTTTCAAAAGCAGCGACCATCGCTTTTCGCATGGACTCGGATGGGCCATAGGGATTTTCGTTGGAACCCAGTCGGATCGGTCCTGCCAATGGTCGGGGATTATACTTTTTTACCTCTTCTGCACTCAGCGAGGATACGATTCCAGTGCCCCCAACCAGTGCCAAACCACCTCCCAGGGAGGTTCTTTTCAGCCAATCTCTTCTTGATAGTCCCTTCATTATTTTTCTGTTTTGATTGTCAAAATACTAAGCTTTTCCCAATCATGTTAATAAAATTGCATTTTTGTCAATACTTTATTTAAAGGAAGTTTCTTGGGTGAAATATCTATGAAATAAGTTTTTATTCTGAAAATTGATTTTTTACAGAATTATTTTTTAAATTATTCGAAGCACAATAAACCCTAAACCCCAATTTATCATGAGAAAGTTTTTAGCATTCTTGATTTGTGGGTTAGTTTGGACAAGCTTACTTCATGCCCAGCAAACTCAGTATTCGGTATTCGAATTCATTAAGGTGGAGAAAGACCAGCTTTTTGATTACATCGAATTTAAAGATTTGACAGAGAAAGTATATCGGCAGGCTTTGAATGATAAGCGAATCAAAGGATGGGATTTTTGGAAGGTTCAGACGGGAGCAGAGCAGGGAGAGTACCAATACATCATGGTGACTCACTACGATGATCCGGTGAAAATGATGAATGGACTGGACGAAGATGCATTGATTGAATACACCAAAATTGCCTATCCTCACTTGTCGGAATCACAGGTTCGGACCATTTTTGAACAATCGCTGGCCTTTAGAGATTCTCCAGTCAGGTTGTATATGAAAGAATTGGCATCCACCAATGACAACTTTCAATACAAACCTGGAGTCTTGGCATCTTTTGATTTGATGAAGGCGGTAGAAGGCAAGTTTTCTGATTACGAAAAAGCGGAAATTGAAGTGTTTAAGCCAATTCACCAGAGCAGAATCAACCAGGGGATGATGGGCCATTGGAGCTTTCTCAGAGCTGCCCTTCCACAAGGTTCCGAAGCTTCCTCAACCCATCTCACGGTTAACCTGTACAAAGATTATGTGCAGTTTTTCAATGCACAGGCGTATGAGGATATGAATCAAACGGCGGAGCAACGAAATGCAGTGAATGCAGGCCTGAACTCCAGAGACCAGAAATGGATCTATTTGGCCAATCTTGAAAATGTAGTTAGATAGTAGTCCGGTTAGACTCGCTAGCAAAGAGGTTCTCGCAAGAGGCCTCTTTTTTTTGGATAGGCTATTGAATCAAGTGCCTGAATTTCAGGAAGTTTATACTAAGCGTAGCTCGACTTGCACTTCAGTAAACAAGCTAAAGGTTTGATGGTGGCCTTTGGCAAATTTCCCCTTCAAAAGGGAGGCAAAGTGGATTCGGTTAAAAATTTTTATTCAGAGACCTGTAAGATTCCACATGGTAAATAATTACTCCTTGAAATACCTAAACCCCAAAATTCCCAAAACGGGCCCAATAAGCAACCAACCCAAAAACTCCCTTGGGCTAAATAAATTGCTTAAAAATTGACTGAATTGAATGCTGAGAATCGTCAACCCAAACCCAATCGAATTAACCAAAGTGAGTGCCGTTCCCCGGTAGGCTGCAGGGACACTTTGAGCCACCAAAGTAGAAAACTGAGGGGAATCCGCGATGACCAAAATGCCCCAAAGCAATAGAAATGGGAGAATTAATTCCTTGGGGAAAGTTGGGAAAAGGATCAATATCAATCCGCAAATCCCGGATCCGGCCAAGCTAAAAAGTGCTACTTTTTCGCTTCCGAGTTTCCCCGAAATCAATCCTCCCATCACACAGGAAAGCGCGCCAATGGCAATGATTCCAAAGGTCATTAGTGAAGTGTCTGAGGTGATTTCAGTTTCTCCTCTCAAATCCAAAAGTAAAAGAGGGAGAAAAGCCCAAAAGGTATACAGCTCCCACATGTGTCCAAAATACCCTGCTGCTGCGGATCGAAGCGCTTTGATTTTTACTAAGGAAGGTATAAGGTTGCGGTCAAAAACTGGGTTAGGCTTCCGAAATGGCCCATCAGGTACAAACAAACCAACCATCACTCCGCCGAGTATACTCAAACCAGAAGTGATCCAAAGAATTGATTCCCAGGAAATTTCAGCACCAATAGCCTTAAGTAAATATGGAAAGGCTGTTCCCATGACCAACGCACCGACCAAGAATCCCAGCGCTGAACCCAAGCCTTTTTCGAAGTAATCTGCGGCAATCTTCATCCCTACTGGATAGATTCCCGCTAGGAAGAACCCCACCAGAAAACGTAATCCCAAAACCGAAACTAGACTCAGGGGAGTCAAGGGAATTAATAGGTTGAAAATGGCAGCAAATAGTGCACTGAGTAAAAATACCCTGGAAGGAGAAAATCGATCAGCAAAAGAACCAAGGGCATAGGTAAACGTGCCGATGATAAACCCAAGTTGTACTACAGAGGTAATCCATGAGGTAAGGCCAGTAGATCCTAGGGCTAGTTCAAGCTCAGGCGCTGCTACATTTCCTGCAAACCAAAGCGAAGTGCCCAGAAATTGAGCGATTACAATCAAAATCAGGGCACTTCGTGAGGATAATTTTTGTGGCATTAGGCCCGCAAGATGGTTTTGATCTGTGTGATTTCGTCAGACGTGAATGTGGAATTTGCAACAGCAGCCACGTTATCATCCAGTTGCTCGGGTTTGGATACACCGATCAGGACAGAAGTGATCCGTGGATCTTTCAGCAGCCAAGCAATGGCCATTTGGGCTAAGGATTGCCCCCTTTTTAGCGCGATCTCATTCAATTTGCTGATCATTTCCAACTTTTCGGGAGCAAGTGATTCAGGTTTCAGATAGCGTCCGTCTTTGGCAGCACGGGAGTCGGCCGGGATTCCTTTGAGGTATTTATCGGTAAGCATTCCCTGCTCCAATGGTGAAAAAGCAATGCTTCCTATTCCTTTTTCACCCAAAACATCCATCAGTCCATTTTCCACCCAGCGGTCAATCATGCTGTAGCGAGGCTGGTGGATGAGGAGGGGAGTTCCGAGGGACTTCAAAATGTCATAAGCTTTGGCTGTGTCTTCGGCACTGTATTGAGAAATTCCCACATAGAGCGCCTTGCCCTGCCGTACGAGTTGATCCAAAGCGCCCATAGTTTCTTCCAGTGGCGTATTGGGATCGGGTCTGTGATGGTAGAAAATATCGACATAATCCAGTCCCATTCGCTTTAGGCTTTGGTCACAGCTGGCGATGAGGTATTTTCTTGAGCCAAAGTTCCCATAAGGACCCGGCCACATATCCCAACCTGCTTTGCTGGAGATCAGCAATTCATCTCGGTAGGGGAGAAAATCTTTTTTAAGGATTCGACCAAAATTCTCCTCTGCTGAGCCAAATGGAGGACCATAATTATTCGCCAAGTCAAAATGACAAATACCTAGATCAAAAGCCCTTCTCAGGATTTTTCTACCCAATGTCATGTCGGCATTATGGCCGAAATTATGCCATAGACCCAAGCTGATTTCAGGCAGTTGAAGTCCGCTTTTTCCGCAGTAGCGATACTTCATCTGACTGTATCGATCAGAGGCTGGCTGATAGGGAAGAAGGGGATTGTGATCGTTGATTTGCATTGGTTAGATAGGTTTTAGTATTATTTGAATAAAAGAATTCCGAGGAAACAGCCTGCGAGTGCGATTAAGGCAATGAAGAGCCAGCTTTTCCAAATGTAAGAAATCCAGTCCTTATAGCTGATTCCCGCACTTGCGATTATTGCCATCATTCCACCATTGGTCGGAGTAAGCAGATCCATCAGTCCTGCCGGATATTGGAATGCCAGCACAGCTACATCACGACTGAGACCGATCAGATCAGACAGCGGTGCAGTCAAGGGAATCGTCAAAACAGCCTGTCCTGAGGTGCTGGGCACGGGAATATGAACCAGCGCCTGACTGACAAACATTCCTGCGACGGCCAAGGCTTCTGGAAGTGATTCTAGCGGAGAGAAGAGTGCCTGTATCAGCGGGTCGATAATTTCTCCTTTTTCTAAAATCAAATAGACGCTTCTCGCCAAACCTACAATCATTCCTGCAAAAATCATTTCGCCAAATCCCGCCACATAGGTTCTTGCTGTTCCATTCAATCCCATACCCCCCACCAATCCACAAACTATCCCTATCAGAAAAAACAAGGCGGACATTTCAATATAGCCCCAGTCAAATGCTGTAATACCATATATCATAACGCCGATACCTCCAAAGGAAATAAATAGGATGGATGCATTTCTCAGCGACAGAGGACTGGGCTTCAACTCGGAGACTTCCTGGTCAGGTAGCTTTGATTTACCTGCACGGACATGGTAGGTAATCCAGAGTAAAAGTGCAAAAACGAATGCCGTGCTCCGAAATACCACACCCGAAAAGAGGGGAACTTCTGCAATATTTTGTGCTAAAAGACCGACAAAAGGATTGATCGGTGAAAATGCCGAACCGACCAAGGAAGACCCTAACGTGATAGCAATGATGGATCGAAGATCATAATTCAGTTTGGTGGCCAAAATAACAAAGACCGGAACCATGGGAATCAGTTCTTCCTGCATGGATATGGAAGCACCTCCCATAGCAAAAACGATCCCTAAAATGTAAAAAAGCAGGAATTTCGAAGAGCGGAAGCGGTAAATCAAAGCCTCAATTCCAGCCTGAAGCGCTCCGGTTTTTTCTACTATGTAAAATGCCCCTCCCAAAATCAATATCAGGACAATGATGTCTGCACCTGCAACAAACCCTTCCGGTATAACTTTTAACACCTCCCAAAAACTGGGATTGACATCTTCGATGGTCTTAAAACTCCCAGGGATCACAATCTCTCTACCTGTATCCTCATCCAAAACCCGGTCGAAACTTCCGGACGGGATCACCAAAGTGGCCAATGCCGACAGAGTAATAAAACCGAGTAAAATGATCAAGGGATGTGGAAATGAAAGTTTCATTGGTAAGTGGTCATTTGCTTTTGATTTTTAAAACTTCTCCTGCGACTGCTTTTCTGAAATCGGACTTATCCTGTGCATTGGATACAAGGAAAAAAGCTAGATCTAATTCTGGAGAAAAGATTACAAGCGAGCTATGTCCTCCCTGACCTCCAAAATGACCAATGAACGCTATATCATTTATTACAATGGATTGAAATCCTGCCGGGGTATCGGTTTTGCCTTTCAGCCAATCCAATTCATCACCGAAGATTCCCATTTCTTCCCGACTGAGGTGAAGAAGGATCTTGGCTAGATCCGCTGAGCTGAGGACCAATCCTGAGGACGGCGATGGAAATCGCTCCAAAACCAACGCTTTTTCCTCGATTCGTTTCCATACTAAGGTTCGCTGATATCCAGAGATAGCAAGGGAATCCAAAGGCCACTGAGTTACATATTCGCCGTTTTCCATACCTCCAACCGTGAGAATCCTAGATTGTGAAATGACTTCAAAAGGTTGATTTTCTATTGTCTCCACTAGATAACCGATCAAGTCAAAATTGGCATCGGCATACTTGAACTCCCGCTGTTGTAAGTTGGGTAGATTTAATTGGCTGGGTAGGTTACTAAGGTCTCTTTGCGCATTGCCTCTCCAGATAGTTCCGATTCCCCGCCTATCGCTGAGGCCAGAGGTATGCGTTAGCAACTGTTGCAGGGTGATATGGTCATATTCGGAGCTCAATTTTTTGCCAGTTGGAAGGAGGGAATTGACAGGCGTATCGATACCTATGCCTTTTTCCAAACCATAATTGGCCAGAGTCAACGCTGTGAAGATCTTGGAGACTGATGCTACCGGAATCAGGCTCTGCAGTGTCAGCGAGTCCTTGGTTTCCAGATTTTCAAATCCAAATGCCTTGAGATAAGTCACTTTTCCTTCCTCGATGATTCCCGCTGCCATACCCGGAATCAAATACTCGCTGAGACTTTGGACTAAAACCGAATCTATTTTTTCTTCCTGGGTCTGAGGAAACGAAATGGGAGTCCATCTAACTTTTGGAAAACTATACCACCACTCCCAGCCCAGAAAAAGTAGGAGCCAAAAGGCAAGAGCAGTAAGGAGGTATTTGCTAAATCGTTTCATCCAAAATCAAGTAGAAACAGGTTCGGACTGACTAACTCTAGGTGATTTTTTGGTAACGGATGCTTTGGAAAGTTCTCGTTTGAGTGCTTTGACGAAAAGATGGTAATCCACAGTAATGGTATGCCGGGGAGAATTGACCTGCTGATAGTGCGGATGAGTAACTTCTTTTTCGCAAAGTTCCTGAATATTTTCTGGGCGTTTCCAGTTACCGATCAGCTCCTGAGCCATCAGTTTACTTTGCAATTCCGCTCCCGGCCAGATGCATCCCAGCGGCTGAAACATCCCGATAAAGTACAGATTCTGATATGCCGAATGAAACATTTTCAGGTAGAGTGGTACGGGACCTGAAGAGTAGTCAATAAAATCTTTGTCAAAAAATGGGTGGCTCAGCCAGTAGCCTGTGCAAGCTATGACCGTATCGTATTCCTCGGTTTTTCCATCTTCAAAGATGACCTGTCTGTCCTCAAATCGGCTGATGTCCATTCTGGGTTTTACTTTTCCATGGCGGATTTTATGCATCAGTTCATCATTGATGGTAGGGTGCGTGGCGCCAAAGGGTTCCTGGATAGGTCTGAGGCCATAGTTTTTGTAATCTCCCCAGAAAAATTTCAACAACAGTTCATTAAAGAATGAACGCACCTTCACAGGGAGCCATTTGGTTCCTTCAGCGACTTTGTCGGATGGTTTGCCAAAAAAGAATTTGGGAGCGATCCAGTAGCCACGTCTCCAGCTGATGGCTGTGCTCTTAGATACCCGGCTCGTCTCTACGGCTACATCACAGGCAGAATTGCCTCCTCCGATGACCAAGACGCGCTTTCCGGCAAAGGGTTCGGCTTTTTTGAAATTATGCGAGTGAAGGAATTCACCTGTAAAAGTTCCGGGATAGTCCGGATACCGGGGTTTCCAATGGTGGCCGTTTGAGACGACGAGGTGCGTGAAGGTTTCAGTAGTTTCTAGGCCATTTTTGGAAGTTGTGATTTCCCAAGACTGGGCATCGATCCGCTTGCAATGCTCCACCAGTGTGCCAAATTGGATATGGGGGTAGAGGTTGAATTTTGCAGCATAGGCTTGAAAATACCTGCGAAGCGTATCATGCGAAGGGTAATCTGCTGCCTCGGGATCGAATTCATCAAAGGTGAAATCTTCGTATTGGGAGAGGGTCTTGGAGGATATGATATGCGTGGTCTCAAATACGCTCGAATGGCTTTCGTCCTCCGAGTAGATCCAGTTTCCACCTACCTCTTCGTTTCTGTCGAAGGCAAGAGCAGAGATACCCTGGTCCAGAAGGTTTTTCAGAGCGGTGATTCCTGAGGGGCCAGCACCGATGACCGCCACTTTTAATTGCATAGATTTTAAGCTAGGTATTTGGGGTATTGATTGGGGCTTTTAATCTAGAATAAAAAAATGTGAATTCTCTTTTCCGGGACTAGAATCACCCGTCGATCTTGATTTTTTCGAGAATTAATTGGGTGAAAACAGTCATTCCTTCAGTAGCTTTCTTTTGTATGAAAGTGAGATCATTTGGAAGAGAAAATTCGGGCTTTGCTGGGTCAATCAGGAATTTAGCCGCTGATCGGGGTACATAGTCAATCAGACTCGCAGCAGGATAAACCTGCATAGAGGTGCCCAACACCAGAAAAAAATCAGCCTGTGCCGCGATTTTCATCGCCGGAACCATCATGGGCACCGCCTCACCAAACCAGACGATAAATGGGCGAAGCTGACTTCCTTTTTCGCATTGATCTCCTTCCTTGATTTCCCAATTATCCATCGGATAGATCAATTTTGGGTCTACCGAACTTTGGGCTTTATTCAGTTCACCGTGAAGATGAAGCACATTTGTCGAGCCGGCCCGCTCGTGAAGGTCATCGACATTTTGAGTGATGATCTGGACATCAAGATATTCCTCCAGTCGAGCTAAAGCCCGATGTGCTTCGTTTGGCTGGCATTCTCTGGCTTGCTTCCTTCGCTGGTTGTAGAATTCCAGCACAAGGGCTCGATTTTTCCGCCAACCTTCCGGCGAAGCCACCTCCATGACATCATGATTTTCCCAGAGCCCATTGCTGTCACGAAAGGTCCGAATGCCACTTTCTGCGGAGACTCCAGCACCGGACAGTACGACTAGTTTTTTTCGGTTCAATTTGACTAAAATTTGTTTTGAGACTTTCTGCTTGAATTTAGACAATAAGTATATCCACAATTCTACCAGTAGCTTAATTTTATTAGGTATACCTCGACTTGATTTGGCCTGCTCACCAGCCCTATTTCAGTTACCCGTTTATTAATAACTAGAAGCTGTATCCTGCCCTTTGATGATCTCACTGAGTGAAGTCGGTAGACTGCTTCATTCAGTGAAGGTTGCTCGCGATTCTGCTCAGGATGAGGAAATCAGGTCTTTTGAGAATAAAGTCCATAATGTGGCTCGCCTAGCGAAAGAGCCATTCGCAATGGAGCAGGATACAAGGGTGTGATCAAATGAAGGCAATTTTTAAGGGGATCGTTTTTTTCTGTTTTCACAAAATAAAATTTTTAGTGAATATTGTTTTAAGGATTAAATTTTTGTGAAGGAATTAGATTGACAATTTTTAAATTGTATTGGTAATTGAGTAGTTCATCCATTTAGATTTTAACCTTTTCCACCAAACCCAAGTCAATGAAATGTTTATTCGTTTTTCTATTCTGTCTTCTTTCAGGGTCGATCCTAGCTCAAGAGGCTCTAACTACGATAAATTTTGATTTATTGCAGAACCGGCTGAATGGAGGGAAGCCACTCCCTGCTGAGGAAAAGTTTTACATCCGAGGAGCCATACCAAGTAGGGTTGAGCTGGTCAAGGTGACCCTATATCCCTCAAAGAAATCTCAGAATGCAGGCTATTCTTATTTTTGGAAAGCCCCTTTTGGGTACAATGAATTGTCCTTCCAGATTTTAATTGAAGAGCCACTCAGGTCCAATGAAGACTATCATGTCGAGTTTGGCTTCTATCAAAAAGCAGGAAAGCCAGAGATTGAGGAATTGAGAAAATTAATTCTGGTCAATTTATCAACCTATATGAATACGATCACTTCGATAAAACGAGGCGGGATTCACTTTGAAGATTCCGATGATCAGATATTGATCAATATGTCCAAAATCGTGGAGACCGGAGCCTACTATTTTGAATTGCCCAATGGACTACAATTCCCGGGATTCTCTGACCTGACGAGAAACAAACTTCACCAACGTAAAAACCTTAAAATGGGAAACGCCAAATATAATGTTGATGAAGTAGGGGAGAATGAAAATGCACAGGCAATATATTCCCAGAAATATTTGGATGAACTGATGGCCATTGTTTCTTCTGAAATAGACCAGTATCTCAGTACCAACATGCTTGCCAGGGTAGACGAGAAGTTTTTTCAAAACTATCCATCCGAAAAGAAAGCGAATGTAATTCCGATCAATTTGGGATATGGTGCTATTTCCCTGTCCAAGACACTTCCCCAGCAAGAATTTGTGTATAGTCCTTATTTGGGTTTTTCCTTTCCATTGGGCAATCGGACTTTTACCAAATTTATGAATAACGTGTCGATTAGCACCGGAGTATTCGTCTCAGGGGGGATGGAAAATTCACTTGAGGAAAGCATAAAAGGACCATTGTTTGACAGGCCGGTTTATCTTGGATTGGGATATAATTTCTTCAGGTTTATCCGGTTAAATGCCGGGGGAACTTTTACTACAACGAACCAAGCCAACGGAAATTCATTGAGGTCATTTAGTCCTTTCCTTGGGTTGAGTGCAGAATTCAATATTTGGTTGGGTTTTGGAAACAAAAAATAAGCAGATGAAAAAGTATTTGATCGTAATAATTGCTTTGGCGCTTGCGCTTCCTTCCTCTGCTCAGCAATATGGATATAAGTGGAGATTTGGGTTCAGCGGAGGTTTTTCCAATTATTTTGGAGACATCCGACCTTTAGGAGTGAATAACTTCAGACAGTTTTCCCTGCTGTTTAACCGATACAAGCAGTATTCTAACGATTTATCCTTTCAGCTATCTGCTGAGCGGGCACTTGGAAATTCTGTCGGACTGATGTTTACAGCGGGTAGTTATCAATTTGGCTCAAGTGATCGTTTTGTACAAAATGACGGAACACTCTTTACTACGGGCCAAAATTTTGATCGTGCGCTCAATTTTCAAGCCAACCTCTATGATGCAGGGCTTTCTTTGGTTTTTAAGCCTGACAACAACTGGCTATTGTCCGGCAAGTCCATAATTGCACCGTATTTAGTTCTGGGATTTGGTGTTCAGACTTTCAATGTATTCGGCGATTTGCTGGATGAAAATGGGGCTAGATACGATTACACAAACCTTGGGACTATTCCTGACGGGAGATTTGAGACCAATCTGAGCGACTTGGAAACTGAACTTCCTGGCGGGTATGTCAGGACTTCACTCTATACACATCTGGGATTGGGATTCAGAATACGGATTTCCAACGGTGTAGAATTATTTGCACAATCTGATTTTAAAAGAGCTTCATCAGATTATCTGGATGATGTGGCTGGTCAGTACCGCCTGACCTACGATTCAGATTTTCAGGAATATGCTGCCAAGCCGGGCACCAATGTGGTCGATCCGGCGAATAATAACAGAGGATTTGACAACAGAAGGCCTGATTGGTACCTCTATCATGGAGTGGGAATAAAATTCAGCATTGGGCCTAACAAAGCAAGTTTTAAAACGCCCGTGGTGGTTCCCCGATATACTTTTGTGCCAGATCAACTTTCCCAAAGTCAATTGGCAAAGGCTGATTCGATCAAAAATACACAGCGGCAGGGGAACAATTATTTCACTGTAATACAACTCCCATCCTGGGAGCAGAATAAATTGAATGCTGAGCGCGTCAGTCTTGATTCGATGACTTTGGCGAATATTGAAACAGAAAAAACGTACCTCAAATCTTCTCTGGACTCAATTCAATCTGCCATCAGCGGAAACCAAAGTTACCTTGATCAGATCTATACCAACATTCGCCTTGCCAAATCAGATACCACTGTTTCGGAAGAATTCAATACCACCCGCTTGACCAATTTGGAAAATGAACGTGCGAGAATTCAGGGAAATCTCACCGGTCTTTCGACGATTGAATCAGATATCATTTCTGACTTGGATTCCCTTGACCAAATTAAAATGGAGGGGCTAGTTTCACTTGATACTGCTGCGATCACTAGAGAATTGATGATTTATCCGGGTCAGGTAAGTAAAATCATCTATTCTGGAAATGAAGCTACAGCAGTTTATCTGGACAGCGTTTCCCAAAACAGCTATCAGGCTCGATCAAGTTCTGAAAGTATTTCGCGAAGCGAGTTTGAGAAGGAAATGGAGCGATTCAGAAGTGACATGCTTCTCGCGCAAGCTAAGCGCGATTCGGCAATGATAATGGCATTCGCTTCCAAAATTCCCGATTCAGACCAAACTGCATCTACAGCCTCGCAGGAGATCGAGGTGAACTCTGAATCAACTCTCGACGATAAAACCGCAAGAAAAATAGAGAAGAATAGGAAAAAGCAAGAAAAGCTCGAAAAGAAAAATAATGAGTTGTTGAAAGATGCGCTGTTAGTGGGAGGAACAGCGGCTACAACAGCCGCCATCTCCAATTCCGGGGAAAAGTCCAAAGAGCTGGAACAGATGAAGCGAGATTCCCTCTTGATGAGTCAGATTCAGATGGATTCGATTCGGATCGACAGTCTGGAAAAAGCATTGGATAACTTAAATCAACCATCAGCTCAACTTGAGCCTAAGCCAAAATTTATTTTGCTGGATCATAGTAAAATAGAGGTTTACTTTGGGATCAATGAAACCGAACTAAATCAAAAAGAGAAAGACAAGCTGGAGGAATTGATCATGTATTTAAAGGAATATCCTGCTACCGAGATTGTCCTTACTGGATTTGCGGACAATACCGGATCAGTTTCCTATAATTTGGAAATATCCAAAAAACGTGTCCTAGCCGTGAAAGACTATCTGGTGACGCAAGGCTTAAACTCTGACAGAATTCACACCGAGGCAGGAGGCTTGATCAGTAGAGGAGGAGCCAAGGGTTCCGAGGATGGAGACAGAAGAGTGGAAATCAAGAAGAAATAAGTAAAATTCTGAATCTTAACACAAAAGGCTCCTCATGAAGGAGCCTTTTTCATAGGTGTCGCTGGAGAATTTTGGTGGAGCTCAGGTGATGTTCATCTTGTATCTTCATGTTTTAAGGATTGGGAAGTTTAGACTTGATTTCCAAAACCTATGAGCCATTGAAGGCCAGTATTTCCAATTTTTGATTTCTCAATTCTATACTCAAACCAAGAGCGCTCCCCGACTTAAAATCCTCTTTCTTTTTTTATAGGCCAAATTCAGGAAAGCTCCTTGAGGCAGTTCAGCGGTGGAAAATGGTTTCCATTCATGTCCGATGGAATTATTCTTTCAATTACAAAAAGCTTATATTCAGTATAGAAAACCTCACAAAACAGTCATGAAACTTAATAGACCCACTTGGCTTTTATTCATTTTTCTCTGGATATCTTTTTCTGCTTATTCTCAGGATGATGCTGCAGAATTGGCAAAAAAACTGGCTAATCCCATAGCTTCTTTGGTTTCAATTCCCTTTCAGAATAACACGGACTATGGGATAGGGACTTATAGAGGCACACGAAACACACTTAATTTTCAACCTGTAATACCTATTTCCATCGGGAAGAATGTCAATATGATCACCCGTGTGGTCTTGCCAATCGTTACCCAATACAATATAACCGGAGAAGGACAGAAGCAATCCGGGCTGGGTGATGCCGTACTCTCCGCTTTTTTTTCGCCTAAAAATTCAGAAAAACTTACTTGGGGAGTGGGCCCCGCATTGTTATTGCCTGTGGGTACGAATGATTTTCTGACCACCAAAAAATTCGGAATGGGACCAACTGCTGTTGCATTGAAACAGTCGAATGGATGGACTATCGGAGCATTGGCCAATCAACTTTGGTCAGTAGCTGGGGATGCAGATAGGCCTGAGGTAAGTCAGCTGTTTGTTCAGCCATTTTTGATCTACAACTGGAGTTCTGGTGCAGGTCTAGGAGGAAACCTCGAGTGGACCCAAAACTGGATTTCAGATCAAACGACACTATGGCTCAATCCCACGGTCAGTGGTGTGACGGCACTTGGGTCTCAAAAAATTCAATTTGCAGTAGGTCCAAGACTGAATTTGGCAGCACCAGCAGGAGGCAAGGCTGATTGGGGATGGAGAGCCGTAGTTGTATTGCTTTTCCCCAAATGATTGAAAAGCTCCCATCTCGTCGGAGTTTTTTCATCTTCTTGGTTTTTTGGAAGTGACGAATAGATCACCCTACCTCGGCGAAGTCTTATGTTTTACTGGGTTGTGCTTCTCTTGAGGCTAGGGGTAGATTGTTTTTACACCTTTCTATTTTCTGGAATTTGCAATTCCACTTACTAATGCCAAATGTCCTTTTGGGTTAAAGCCAGGATATTTCTTTCCAATTTTCATATCAATTTATGAACTTGAATTCAATTCCATGAATTGGAAGGGTGCTTTGACTTACCACAGCACGACAGGGATTAGGTATGGATGATTTAGATTTTGAAAACCTTTAATCCAAAAAAAATCCGACCCTTTTGAGGTCGGATTATGATTATTTTTTCTTTGCCGGAAACTTGCCTTTTTTCTTCCCTGCATCCGGTTGATTTTCGATGATCTCGATGGTCTCGGCATAGGTGAGTTGCTCAGCCTCTTTTCCTTTGGGGATTTTGTAGTTGTTTTTCCCCATTTTGATATAGGGGCCCCAGCGTCCGTTGAGGACTTGGATTTCCGGATTTTCATCAAAGGTTTTGATGTGCTTTTTGGCATCTGCTTCCCGCTTGTTTTGGATCAGTTCGATGGCTTCTGCCTCGGTGATGCTCATCGGGTCTTGCTCTTTTCCCAAAGAATAAAAAGCACTGTCATGTCGGATATAGGGTCCAAATCTACCGATGGCAGCGGTCATCTTTTTGTCCTCAAAAAATCCTACTTCCCGGGGAAGTTTGAATAGTTCGAGGGCATCTTCCATCGTGACGTTTTCGATAAACTGACCTTTTTTAAGGCTGGCAAACTGCTTCTCTTCATCTTCAGTCTCGCCGATCTGCACCAGAGGTCCAAAGCGCCCGAGTCGAGCATAGACGTTTTTGCCACTTTGCGGATGCTGGCCAATCAGGCGGCTGGTATTGACATCCTGACGGGACACTTGCTCGGTCTCCTCGACGCTATGGTGGAATTTGCCGTAAAATCCGTCGATCATATCCTGCCAATCCTGTCCTCCTGCAGCGATGTCATCAAACTCCTTTTCAACCCTTGCGGTGAAGTGGAAGTCGATCACATTCGGGAAATGCTCCACCAGGAAGTCATTGACCACCATGGCGATATTGGTAGGGAAGAGTTTGTTTTTCTCTGCGCCGGTATTTTCTGTTTTGGTCAAATCCTGAAATTTGCCCTTAGCGATCTTCATTTCCACGTAGTTGCGCGGAGTGCCATCGCGGGCTTCTTTGACGACATATTCCCGCTTTTGAATCGTAGAAATGGTCGGGGCATAGGTCGAAGGTCGGCCGATTCCCAGTTCTTCAAGTTTCTTCACCAAAGAAGCTTCCGTGTATCTCGGGGCTGGTCTGCTAAATGTTTCCCGACCTTTCATCTCTTGGAGGTTCAGTCCCTGTCCGATGCTGATCGGAGGCAGAAGTGACTTGTTGCCTTCTTCGTCGTCCTCAGGTTCGTCGTCGGTATCTTCGAGGTAGACTTTCAGAAATCCGTCAAACTTGATCACTTCTCCTGTCGCCACCAGATTCAGCGTGGAGTTGGAAATGGCAATGGTGATTACCGTTTTTTCCAATTCAGCGTCGGCCATCTGGGAGGCAATGGCCCGCTTCCAAATGAGTTCGTAGAGTCGTTGCTCGTTTCGGTCTCCCGAAGCCTGAGTTTGGGAAAAGTCAGTGGGACGGATGGCTTCGTGCGCTTCCTGAGCACTTTCAGACTTGGTAGTAAACTGTCTTGATTTGTGATACTGTCCTCCGAAAGACTGCTCAATGGCACTTTTGGCGGCAGCCATCGCATCTTGAGAGAGGTTGGTGCTGTCCGTTCTCATGTAAGTGATCTTACCGGCCTCGTAGAGCTTTTGAGCTACAGACATGGTTTGAGCTACGGAGAAGTAGAGCTTGCGTGAAGCTTCCTGCTGAAGCGTAGACGTGGTAAATGGTGCCGCAGGAGTCTTTTTGGTTGGCTTTTTCTCCAGATTTGCTACGGAGAAAGAAGCCTCGAGACATTTTTTGAGGAAGTCTTCTGCCTCAGCCTTGGTTTCAAATTTCTTTGGGAGTTCGGCTTGGAAGGTTCTTCCCTCCACCTCAAATACCGCAGTGATCCGGAAGGAAGATTTGGCCTTGTGGGCTTCGATTTCCCGCTCACGCTCAACAATTAATCGGACAGCGACTGACTGGACACGTCCCGCTGAAAGTCCTGTTTTTATTTTTTTCCAAAGGATAGGCGAAAGCTCAAAACCTACCAAACGGTCCAAAATCCGACGGGCTTGCTGAGCATTGACCAAATCATAGTCGATTCCGCGTGGGTTTTCGATAGCTTTGGTGATCGCGTTTTTGGTGATTTCTCTGAAAACGATCCGCTTTGTTCGGTCTTCTTTGAGATTCAATACTTCTTTGAGATGCCAAGAAATGGCCTCTCCCTCCCGGTCATCGTCACTTGCCAGATAGACCATGTCGGCATCTTTGGACAGGGATTTGAGGTTTTTGATTACCTCTTTTTTGTCGGCAGTGACTTCATATGTCGGTTTGAAGCGGTTTTTGATGTCTATTGCTTTGTCGCCTTTAGGGAGATCCCGTACGTGACCGTAGCTGGAGACTACCTTGAAATCCTTGCCAAGGTAACCTTCAATGGTCTTAGCTTTGGCAGGGGATTCGACAATGACTAGATTTTTTGACATAGAGAAAAGGGGAAATTTCATGACCGAAAGGCCAATTACGAAAAGCTAAAAATAGAGGGCATAGTTTTCTCCTCCAAATAATAAAAAATGTTGACTTTGGAATTGGATGGATTTTTGAGGATTTTCAGTAGAAATGAAATGGTAAAATGATTTCGAAATGAAGCATTTAATTCTTGTACGACATGGTGAGGCAGGCTTTTCGGATGGAGTGGATTTTCAGCGACAGCTGACTTCCCGGGGAAAAGAAAATCTGAATCGCCTCGGCCAGATACTTTTGCAGGGTGGATTGCACGTAGATTTCATGTATTGTTCTTCTGCTACCAGAACCCGCGAAACTGCCGAGATCCTTAAAAAACATGTGCCTATTGCGCTGGAAGAATATACAAAGGATATCTATGACGGGAATATGGAGACCTTGCTGGAATTATTGGAAAAAACACCCAAAGATGCACAATCCTGCATGATGATCGGACACAATCCCACGATCAGTGTGCTAATAGCACACTTGACAAATGGGAATTATGTGGGATTGCTGCCAGGTATGATGGCCTTTATCGATTTGGAAATCAGCGAATGGTATATGATTGGGCTGGGAACAGGGATTTTGAGGGAAGTTCTGCAGTAAGTCGTAAGCAGTCGCAGTTTGCAGTGGTCAGTTTTTAGAAGACAGGTTTAGTTTTTGTTTTAACTTAAATAACCACTTGCTCTTTAGGATTTACACTACTCCAATCCGATGAATATCAGCTTCGCTATATTTAGGAGTTCCGCCTTTTTGTGTTGCGACAAATCCGCCAATCTTGCAGGCAAAGTCAAGGATTTCGTTTGGAGATTTTTCTTCCAAGTAGGTTTTGATAAAACCACTCAGAAATGCATCCCCTGCACCGATCGAATCCTGCACGGTCACTTTGTACCCTGAATGCGAAAAGATTTCACCCTTTTGGTAAATCAAGGCACCCTTAGCCCCCTGCGTGATGCAGATGATCTCCATGGGAAAATGCTGGTCTAGATACGCGCAAAGTGATGAGACGGTAGGTTCTGTGCCAAAGTAATCTGCGAAAATCTCCAGTTCGTCTTCGTTGATTTTGAGCACATCGGTAAAGCCCAGGAGGGTTTCGATGACTTCAAAATCATAAAATGGGGGGCGGAGGTTGGCATCAAAAATCCGAAGTGTGGGATGATGCAGCAGTTTGATTAAGGTTTTGAGACTTTCTGGATTTCTGACTCCCAGTGATCCAAAAACAAATGCATCGGCATCTTCCACAGCTTTGTCATTTTCTTCCGACCATTGGATAAAATCCCATGCTACAGGTGAAATGATGGAGTATTTGATGTTTTCGGGGTCAGAGGTGTCCACCAAAACCTTCGAAGTTTCTTGGTCTTCTTTAATCTGAATCAAGTCCAAAGGAAGTCCGAAATCCCTCAAAAAACCCAGTAACTTAGCGCCATCTTCATCGGCTCCCACTGCTGAGATGAGTTGGGAATTCAGCCCGAGTTGGTGGAGATTTAGCGCTACATTCATCGGGGCACCGCCCGCTACAGCACCTGTGGGGAGGCAGTCCCAGAGCATTTCCCCAAAAACTACTACTTGATCACGCATGGTTTTTATGTAAATCGTTTTGAATTTCTTCCAGAGATCGACCTTTGGTTTCGGGCATTTTGAATCGCACCCAAAGCAACTGAAGAACCATCATTCCGCAGAAGAACGCGAAGATATAGCCCGGACCAAAACTATTTGCAAAAAACGGAAACACGTTTGCAATCAAAGCTGCCAAAATCCAATGCGTGAATGAACCCAAGGATTGACCTGATGCGCGAAGTTCATTGGGAAACATCTCCGAAATGAAAACCCAGATCACAGCACCTTGACCCACAGCATGAGAAGCGATGAATCCAAATACAAAGATCGGAAGCCAGAAGGCTGGAATACCTGGTCCGAGAAAGTTGAAAGCCATCAAGCCCAGAAATAAAATATACCCAAATGAGCCAATGTACATGAGTTTTTTCCGGCCAAGCCTATCGATCAGATACAATCCAAAGAAAGTTGCAAACAAATTGATCAATCCGATTCCGATCGTGGAAATGAGAGCGTTTTCGGTGGAGATTCCTGCCATTTCAAATATCCTTGGGGCAAAGTAAATGATTGCATTGATCCCGGAGACTTGGTTGAAAAAGGCGATCAAGACCGCCAACATGGTGCTGGAGAAAAATTGGGAGCTAAAGAGAGCGCCAAATCCTGCCTTTTGCTTCATTTTTTGTTCTTCAGCGATAGCCAAACGGATCGCTTCATCGACTCCATCTGGGTCTGTTCGAGTCAGGATTTCTCGTGCTTTCACTTGATCATTGAATTTGGCGATTAACCAGCGCGGACTTTCCGGTATTCTGAAGATCATGATGCTATAAATTAAGGCCGGAATACCTTCTACAGCCAGCATCCATCTCCAGTCTTCGGGTAATCCTGCAGTACCGATGAGATAGTTGGAAACGTAAGCGACCACAATCCCAAAGACGATATTAAATTGATAAAGTGCCACTAATTGTCCTCTGTTTTTCGCAGGAGCGATCTCTGAAATATACATCGGAGCGACCACAGAGGATGCACCTACGCCAAGTCCACCTAGGAATCTAAAGAAGGTGAATGACTCCACATCCCAAGCTAAACCAGATCCTACCGCCGAGATAAAATAGAATAAACCAATCCAGAGCAAGCTTTTCTTTCTTCCAAAAAGGTCGGCAGGAATCCCACCAAATAGCGCTCCGATCACCGTTCCGTATAAAGCAGAAGCAATTGCCAATCCATGGATCCAATCGCTGAGTTTCCAGATTTCTTGGATATCGCGCTCAGCACCTGAGATTACAGCAGTGTCAAATCCAAATAAAAAGCCGCCCAAAGCAGCCGTGATGGAGACAAAAAAGGCGTATTGTTTTGAGGTCATGAAGGGTTTCAGGGTCGAATGAATCACTAAACTACTCAGAAGGCCAATAAATCAAAATCGCAGCGCTGTATTTCCATATTTTTTAAATCCTGAAAGATGATTGGCGAAATGAAATTTCAATTGGAGAGAAAAAGACGGCTTATTTCCTACGTTTTCTAGGAAGGGTCTTGAAATTTTACCAAATAATATTTTGTCTTTGGGGCCGACTCAAGGTCCCTGCTCTTCTAAAATTGTTATATTCGCAGGCGTAAAATAAATAGCCGACTTTTGGCTAAAAGCGTTGTAAACTGAACCAAATAGGATATTTACCCAAAATCATGACCACAACAGTCGAAGTCTATAAGCCCAAAAATCACATTCGAATCGTCACCGCAGCTTCACTTTTTGATGGACACGATGCGGCAATCAACATCATGCGACGGATCATCCAATCCACAGGCTGCGAAGTGATTCACTTGGGGCATAATCGATCGGTATTGGAGATCGTGGATTGTGCCATTCAGGAAGATGTACAGGCTATCGCTATTACTTCATATCAGGGTGGTCACGTCGAGTTTTTTAAATACATATATGATTTGCTTCGCGAAAGAGGAGCGGGCCACATCAAAATTTTCGGAGGGGGTGGAGGTACGATCCTTCCCGAGGAAATCAAAGAACTGCATGGGTATGGAATCACCCGAATCTATGCACCGGATGATGGGCGGGCCATGGGACTTCAAGGCATGATCAATGACTTGGTTCAGACTTGTGATTTCCCGATTGGGGATGAATTGCCAGAGGGATTTGATTTGGTCCAAAGCCAAAAAGAGCATGTTGCGCGAGCAATTTCTGCTTTTGAAAACTTTCCTGAAAACTCCCAAGCCCTGCTAGAACGTGTAAGAGCTAAAAGCAAAGCGGCCATTACTCCGGTCCTTGGGATCACTGGAACAGGCGGAGCTGGTAAGTCTTCCTTGGTCGATGAGCTGGTCCGCAGATTTATCATTGATTTTGAAGATAAAACGCTGGCAATCATATCTGTGGATCCTTCGAAGCGCAAAACCGGTGGAGCACTTTTGGGAGATCGAATCCGAATGAATGCAATCCATCATCCACGGGTTTTTATGCGTTCCTTGGCTACCCGTCAGTCCAATTTGGCCCTTTCCAAATATGTACAGGATGCGGTTGATACAGTTAAAGCTGCAGGTTTTGACCTGGTGATTTTGGAAACTTCCGGTATTGGCCAGTCTGATACCGAGATCATTGAGCATTCTGATCTGTCGCTTTATGTGATGACACCGGAATATGGTGCTGCTTCTCAGCTGGAGAAGATCGACATGCTTGACTTTGCTGATGTCATTGCGCTCAATAAATTTGACAAGCGTGGTGCTTTGGATGCGATTCGTGATGTGAAAAAGCAGTTTAAGCGCAATCACAACCTCTGGGATGCTGCTGATGATTCGCTTCCGGTCTTTGGGACAATCGCCTCCCAATTCAATGATCCGGGCATGAATCAACTGTATCGGGCTTTGATTGGCAAAGTCGCTGAGAAATTCGAAGGATGGGAAAGCACTTCCGAACTCGTCTCAGGTTCTTCCGAGAAGATTTATATCATTCCTCCTGCTCGTACCCGCTACCTCAGTGAGATCACTGAGACCAACCGAAACTACGATAAGTGGGTGGAGGAGCAGAAAGAAATTGCGCAGCAACTCTACAGCATCCAAAAATCCATCGAAGCGATCAAATCAACCAAAGTTGATGATGTGGATCGGTTGATTAAGGAGTTGCAGGAAGTCTATGCGCAAGTAGAGCTCAATCTCGATCCGAAAAACAAGAAATGGCTAGAAGATTGGCCAGCTGAAGCAGCCAAGTATCAGGATGACTTTTACATTTTTAAGGTTCGGGACAAGGAAATCAAGATTCAGACCTATACGTTGTCCCTTTCCAATTCCCGGATTTCCAAAGTTGCACTTCCGAAGTATGAAGCTTGGGGGGAATTACTCAAGTGGGGATTGCGGGAAAACGTCCCGGGACAGTTTCCATATACAGCAGGAGTTTTTCCATTCAAACGGGAAGGCGAAGACCCTACTCGGATGTTTGCTGGGGAGGGTGGACCTGAGCGAACCAATAAGCGATTCCACTACGTGTCCAAAGGAATGCCTGCCAAGCGTCTTTCCACTGCTTTTGACTCAGTGACCTTGTATGGGGAAGATCCAGATTACCGACCTGATATTTATGGAAAAATAGGCAACTCCGGGGTGAATATCTGCTGCCTGGATGATGCCAAAAAGCTCTATTCGGGATTCAATCTAGTGGATCCAATGACCTCCGTTTCGATGACAATCAATGGTCCTGCGGCGACGATGACGGCATTTTTCATGAATGCAGCCATCGATCAGCAATGTGAAGTTTACATCAAAGCCAATGGTCTGGAAGATGAAATCAATGCTAAAATAGATTCCATTTTTAAGGAAAAGGGACTTCCTAGGCCGATCTACCATGGAGTGATTCCTGAGGGAAATGATGGATTGGGCCTGATGCTTCTCGGAGTAACCGGAGATCAGGTTTTGCCCACTGAAGTTTATGAAAAGATCAAAGCCGATACCCTTTCCAAAGTGCGGGGAACTGTTCAGGCGGATATTTTGAAAGAAGATCAAGCGCAAAATACCTGTATTTTCTCTACTGAATTTTCGCTCCGGCTGATGGGAGACGTGCAGCAATATTTCATCGATCAGAAAGTTAGAAACTTCTATTCGGTGTCTATTTCTGGCTACCACATCGCCGAGGCTGGCGCCAATCCGATCACACAGCTGGCATTGACATTGTCTAATGGCTTCACTTATGTGGAATATTATGTCTCCCGCGGGATGAATGTCAATGATTTTGCACCGAATCTCTCGTTCTTTTTCTCCAATGGAATCGATCCGGAATACGCAGTAATAGGCCGAGTAGCGAGAAGAATCTGGGCGAAAGCCATGAAGCTGAAGTATGGGGCAAATGAACGGTCACAGATGTTGAAGTACCACATTCAGACCTCGGGTCGGTCCTTGCACGCGCAGGAAATCGACTTCAACGATATCCGCACCACGCTGCAGGCGCTCTATGCGATTTATGACAACTGTAACTCGCTCCACACCAATGCGTATGACGAGGCGATCACCACGCCTACTGAGGCTTCCGTTCGTAGAGCAATGGCAATCCAGCTGATCATCAATAAAGAATTGGGATTGACCAAAAATGAGAATCCGCTGCAAGGAGCGTTCATCATCGAAGAGTTGACAGACTTGGTTGAGGAGGCCGTTTATGTGGAATTTGACCGAATCACCGAACGTGGGGGAGTACTTGGAGCAATGGAAACGATGTATCAGCGCGGCAAAATTCAGGAAGAAAGCCTCCATTACGAGATGCTGAAGCATACGGGCGAATTCCCGATTATTGGTGTAAATACCTTTCTTTCTTCCGAAGGTTCACCTACTGTCACTCCAGGGGAGGTCATCAGAGCCAATCCTGATGAAAAAGAAGCCCAAATTAGGACCTTAATTAATTTGCATAAAGCCTATGAAGGAGTGGAAGAAGCGCAATTGAACGGATTGAAAGTCGCAGCGGTTAAAAATGAAAATGTATTCAGCAGGCTGATGGAAGCTGCGAAATATTGTTCCTTGGGTCAAATCACCCGGGCACTTTATGAAGTAGGCGGTCAGTATCGAAGGAATATGTGATTTTGGAGTTTAATAATTGGAATTTTGAAAAATTGAGAAATTTTTCTCTTGAAATAATATTTAAAAACTAGGATTACGAGAATTTCAAGAATTGACTTTTAGGATAAAGTTTAAACTTGATCTGGCTTCGTAATTTGTAACTCGTAATTCGTAAATAAAAATGGCTAATAAACGGAACGTCACCGTCCGCATGAAGGCGGATTTGGAATATGAGGCACGCAACCCTCAGGGGAATGTGGTAAATATTGACATGTATGATCCCGAGCATAAGCATGCCCAGTCTCCAATGGATTTGCTGCTGTCGGCCTTGGGTGGATGTGCTTCGGTGGACGCTGTCTTGATGATGAAGAAGAAGCGAAAAGAAATCATCGATTTCTCCGTGGAGGTGGAGGGAATCCGAAATGACGGTGTTCCCGCATTTTACACCGATATCGAATTGAATTTCATATTGGTCTCTCCAGATGCTACTCCAGAGGAATTTGCCAAGGTAGTTGCGCTTTCGGTGGAGAAATACTGTTCGGTAGCTTCTTCACTGAAATCCACCATCACGTTCAAATCTGAGGTTAGAAGACCCGAATGAGAGTCGTGAAAGAACTGATTCAGGAGGAAATTCGCGTGAGTATTTTCTCCTGGAATAATAAATACATCCTCAAGTTTGAGCTGGGCCCTATGGAGCAGACCTTTAAGCTCAGCGAAATGGATGTGTTGGAGGAGTCGGAATTGGATACCTTCTTGACCGGTGATTTTTTTGATAAAGTCAAAAACCGCTTTGATGAAATGGGAAAAACTTTTCGTTTGCAGTTGGAAAATCTCTAATTTCCCTGAAATCAGAAAGGAACATGACTTATTCAAAACGGATATTTTTTTTACTTTCCGTCTTTGCCCTTTTCATCAGTTGCAAGGAATCAGAGCAGGAAAATTCGGCTGAGGACTTAGCGAAAATCAAATCGTTGATCAATCGTATGGAGGTGGGAGGAGGTGAGTTAGCCTCCCAAATCGACTCAATTGCCCATTTTTACCAAAACATATTGGATCGAAAGGATTCAATCATGAGTTTGAATTTAGCCAATCCCTATACCTACAATGGGGCATTTTCAGAAAATATACCAGGAGAAGACTCCGCCTTAAGTTCAATCATCATCTTGAACACCACGCCTGATAGGATAGAAGCAGAGCAAGAGGTAATTCTTACCAATTCTTTGGATAGCGCTTTCGCAGCTTTTATGAAGAAAAATCCTCTGGCAGTTCAGATTTACTCCAATTCAGCAAAACAAGTCAGCAGGGTATTTCCTTCTTATGATTCCAAAAATATGGTCGATCCGGATATTGACGTGACGACCTTTAATTTCTACTATGAGGCTGATTCTGCTCACAATCCAAACAGAGGATTAGTGTGGATTTCTGATGCCTATGTGGACCCAGCAGGTAAGGGTTGGATATTGTCCATCTTACATCCCATCTATGATGGAGATAGGCTTTTTGCGGTTTTGGGAGTAGATTATACCATCACTAAACTGATTGAAAATTATTTGGATTCGGAAGACGGGGAATACGTTTTAGTCAATCAAAAAGGGGATATAGTTGCGGGAAAAGCAGATGCGATAGAAGGATTGAGTCTGCCCCCACTTAAAAATCACGTGTATCGTGAGACAGTTCAATCTGACAACTTCAGGATTTCGGAATTTAATCTTTTCAACAGTAAAAGCAGAGAAGTAAGAGAAATGGCACAAACCTTTCTTTTTCAGAAAGAAAACCTGTTTGAGTTCAAGTTGGAACCAAACTTGAAAAAGGCGGTTTGCATGCCTTTTCCTTCCATCGACTGGTATCTTATCGAAGTTTTTCCAAATTACTGATGGTAGGGAATTTCATAGATCGCTCCAACTTTTGGCTGATCACGGTGATCGGAAGTTTCTTGGTGATTTTGGTTGTTTCGTTGGGGATTAGCTTTTTCAATGCAATCTATTTTGCTCAAGTCGACTCCAGACGAGAGTTTTTGATCAGTCAGACAGAGCTGGCAGCGCGTGGATTGGAAGTTGACTTGAATCGATTCAAGGAAGAATCGAAGATATTGATCACATTTCTGGAGGATCCAGATCTGGATAGTGATGATTTTCAGGATGAGTTCACGGTGGCTTCGAGACGAACGTTCACTAGTTTTTCCGGAATGATCGACACCATTTGGGTAGATCTTCAGGATTCTGTGCTCATGTTTACCATGACGGAGCGGAATGATTTCATCCGAAAACGTGCCCATGGTGGATTTCCCAAATCGATTAAAAACAATCAGTTTTTAATCGAAGGGGACTTGGGTTTCCGGATCCTTTACAGCCTGAATGTCCCCAAATACAGTCAAGAGTATGTCACCAATTTTTACCTAAATCCCGGAGGAGAAAAACACCTTTTTTATGAAAATAAACTAGTTCCGATTGGATTTAGAAAATCTGATGCTCCGGTCAAATTGAAAGAGGAGGATCTGGAGCAAATAGAAGCGGATGTAAATCTGGGCCTAAAGGGGTTTTATGATGTTAGTTGGGTCAAAGGGGACGAACAATACTCAGGAATTCTGGCACAGTATCCGTTTTCGTATGGGGATGCGAAAAGTCCCGCGTCCTTAGTTTTTTTTGTTCCCATGGAGGGGTTGGCTTCGGGTCTATACAGTACCTATTTTTTCCTTTTTTC
This sequence comes from Algoriphagus litoralis, assembly GCF_003259255.1. Lineage (GTDB taxonomy): Bacteria > Bacteroidota > Bacteroidia > Cytophagales > Cyclobacteriaceae > Algoriphagus > Algoriphagus litoralis. The sequence goes on along the minus strand of NZ_QGOL01000006.1, from coordinate 236,945 downwards.
GGGGGTTGTAGTGCTTTTGATTGTGACCGTTTCATTTTTCATTATTTCGCTCAAGGGCAATTTGAATTCCATCAAGATCCAGGACGAAAACATTCAAGAAATATCGAGGCTGTTTGAGCAACAGAATTTATTGCTGAAGGAATTGAAGGGATTTGTTTTCTTTCATGATTATAAAGGGGAAATCACTAAAGTATCCGATGAGGTTGAATTCGTATTGGGTCATTCCAAACAGGATTTTATCAATGCGTTTAAAGTAGATTCTACACATCCTGAGGCTAATCTCGTCAAGGAACACGCGATTAAAGCCTTGATGGAATCCCGGGATTTCATGGATTTGGAGTATGACTTCGTCAAACCTGACAGTGAAAAAATCAGAGTCCGGGTTTTTGAACGATTGATTTTTGACAAGGAGGGGAGATTTACAGGAGGCTTGGGTATCTGTACTGATATCACAGCCCAATACCTCGCAAGGCAGGAGATCATCCAAAGTGAAATGAGGCTCCGGACGCTGATCAACAGCATACCTGACACCATTTTCATCTACGATAATAATGGTATAGTCCTGGATTTTCATGTTCAGGACAAAAAGAACTTGCAGGATCCCTCTCTGGCCACCTTAGGCAAGTCATTCCGTGAATTTGTACCACATGGCCAGGCAGATGAAATTTCCAGAGTTTTTAGCCTAGCCAAGGCTACCAACACCATCCAGACTACAAATGTGGTCTGGATAGGTCCTTTAGGCGAAAAACACTACGAAATGCGATTTTTCCCCTTGGATGAAAATCAAGTAATGTCAATTTCAAAGGACATTACAGGACAGAAAATCTATGAAAAAGGCCTCATGGAAGCCATGAATGCAGCCGACCTAGCCAATAGATCTAAGTCTGAATTTCTAGCCAATATGAGTCATGAAATTCGTACCCCAATGAATGGGCTTTTGGGAATCATTGACTTATTGGAAAGTACCAACCTCAATAAGATCCAAAAGCAGTATGTGGAAATCATCAAAAACTCAGGGAATTCTCTCCTGAATATCATCCGGGATATCCTTGACTATTCAAAAATCGAATCCGGAAAAATTGAGCTGCAGCCCACGATCTTCAATCCAGAAGAAGAACTGAAAACCCAATTGAAGATTTTATCAGGTTTGGCAAGTAAAAAGAAGATCAGGCTGGAATCTACGTATATCAACTCCGATAATGTGTTTTTTGAAGGAGATAAAGGGAAGATAAATCAGATTCTGTTAAACCTGATCGGTAATGCCATCAAATTTACCCCTGATGGAGGAAATGTAGGTGTGAAAATGGAGCTGAATCCAATAGATGATTTTCTCTATTTTCTATCATTTTGGGTGACTGACACAGGTATCGGAATTCCCAATGAACATCTCTCCAAGCTTACGGATCCGTTTTTCCAGGTGGAAAGTTCAAATACCAGGGCCTATCAGGGCACGGGGTTGGGTTTAGCTATTGCCAAAAAGATGATCGAACTGATGGGAGGGGAGCTCACCGTTAAAAGCGAACAGGGTAAAGGTTCTGAATTCAGCTTTTCGGTGATTGTCAAGAAGTCAGATGCGGAGAAATACTCTTCGGAAACGCGGCAATTGACTTGGAAGGATATCAAAGATATGGGGGCTGTCTTTCAGCTCCGAATTTTATTGGCAGAGGACAATGATTTGAATTTACAACTCATGACCTTGATGTTTCAGCAGTTGGGTTTTCAGTTTGAGATAGCTAAAAATGGACAGGAGGTTCTGGAAAAAGTCAAATCTCAGCCCTTTGATGTGATTCTGATGGATGTCCAGATGCCAATCATGAATGGTCTGGAGGCTACACGTGAAATCAGAAAAATGGCAGGAATGGATCGGATCATCATCATCGGCTTGTCTGCTAATGTCTTTGAGGAGGATCAGAAGAAAGCCATGGAATCAGGGATGAATGATTACCTGACCAAACCGATTCGGCTGGCAGCTTTAGCAGATAAGCTGGAATACTACTATAGAAAGGTGCGGGAAAGTACATTGTAAAGAAAAGGGCTCCGAAATTTTTCGGAGCCCTTTTCTTTACAGGCCGGTTTGTAGATCAAACTCTTCAAGATAATCTGCTACACGTCTGACGAACATGCCTCCCAGTGCGCCATCTACGACTCGGTGGTCATAGGAATGGGAAAGGAACATTTTGTGACGAATAGCGATCACATCCCCTGTGGGAGTCTCAACAACTGCTGGTTTTTTGACAATTGCACCTACAGCCATGATCGCAACTTGAGGCTGCGGAATGATCGGCGTACCCATTACATTCCCAAAGGACCCAACATTTGAAACTGTATAGGTTCCTCCAGCTAGATCGTCTGCGGTGAGTTTATTATTTCTAGCACGGTTGGCTAAGTCATTCACTTTTTTGGAGATGCCTACCAAGTTAAGCTGATCCGCATTACGGATGACAGGGACGATGAGGTTACCTGAAGGAAGGGCTACAGCCATTCCGATATTGATGTCTTTTTTCTTAATGATCCGATCACCATCTACTGAAATATTGATCATCGGAAAATCCCGGATCGCTTTTGCGATAGCTTCGATGAAAAATGGCGTATAGGTGATCCCCTCCCCATATTTGTTCTTATAGGCTATCTTGTTCTTCTCTCTCCACAGGACGATATTGGTCATGTCTGCTTCTACAAAGGAAGTCACATGGGCCGATATCCGCTTGGAATCTACCATTCGCTGGGAAATCATCTTTCGCATTCGATCCATCTCTATGATCTCGTCACTAGCGGAGATGCTTACTTGGACTTTGGGCTCCGAGATGGATGGTACTACCTTGGATGCTGGAGAAGTTACAGGAGAATCATGTCTGATTTTAAGGTATCCAAGCATGTCCTCTTTGGTTACTCTTCCATCTTTTCCAGTTCCAGGGATTTTGGTGAGTTCTGCAGCGGAGATGTTTTCTTCTTTGGCTATACTTTTCACCAAAGGAGAATAAAAACGTCCATCCTCAGCGGCCGTCTCTTGAGCGGGCTCAGGTTGTGCAAGAATGGCTGCGGTATTTGAGGGGGCATTGGCTACAAGCTCCTCTTTGGCGACTTCAGGTTCTTTTTTGGAAGGAGTGGGAACTCCATTATCAGCTGCAGTTTCGATGATTGCTATTGGAGCACCTACAGCTACCACATCACCTTCTTTGGCAAGGATTTTTTTCAAGACACCGGCATGGGTCGCCGGAACTTCTGTGTCCACTTTGTCGGTAGCTACTTCTAGGACGGATTCATCCTGATCTATGGAATCACCTTCCTTTTTCAGCCAGGTGAGGATGGTTCCTTCTATGATACTTTCGCCCATTTTGGGCATCAGCATTTCTACATTGGCCATAGTGATTTCGGTAATTAAATTGGGTTTAAATTCAAGTTTTAAAATTAAATTTTATTGAACTCCTACCCAAACCTGATTAGTAAAATTTTATTTGTTCTCTTGATTGATGCAAATTCTTAACAGATTTAAAACAGCAACGCCTGTTAATTGAATATTCAGCATTCGGTCCTGCGTCAGTTGAAGCTTTTTAGTCTCGGAAAAGCCCTCTCCTGCACAGCAAATCCAAACTGTCCCTACTGGTTTTTCGGCAGTGCCTCCATCCGGACCCGCTATTCCACTACTGGATAATCCAAAGTCCGAACCAAAAAGCGACCGAACCCCCTGTGCCATTTCCACCACGGTACCTTCACTTACGGCGCCGTAATTTACCAGAGTTTCACGTTTTACACCCAGAATCTTTTCTTTGTACTGATTGTGATATGGGACTACCGATCCTTGGAAATAGGAGGAGCTGCCTGCAATCGATGTAATCAGATGTGCGATATACCCTCCAGTACAGCTCTCTGCCAAAGCTACAGTTTTCCCGTTTTGCTGCAAAAGCTTTCCTATGGCAGTTTCCAATGTCTCTTCATCATAGCCATAGACATACTTTTCGATGGTTGGGAGGATCACCCGGATGTGTTCATCTATTTCTTGTTGGAGTTGGAGTTTTTCGTCTCCAAATCCAGTAAGTCGAAGTTTGACATGACCTAGGGAAGGCAAATAGGCCAATTTGATGTGTTCAGGAAGTGCATTTTCCCAGTCTTTAATCAGATCAGCCAGCCAGCTTTCTCCTATACCCACTGTCTTGATCACTTTGTGAAAAATCACCGGTAGGGGAAAAAGGCTTGGCAGTTTGGGTAAAACGTAGTCCTTCATGAGTTTTTTCATCTCATGAGGTACTCCAGGCATGGACATCCAATAGGTACCGTTTCGCTCAAACCACATACCCGGGGCAGTACCTACTTCATTTGGCACATAGGTGCAGCATGCGGGCAGATGACCTTGGAGGATATTCAATGGTGTCATTTCACGGCCTCTTCGTTGGAAGAAGTCTGTAATGGCTGCCACGGCCGCTGGAACTTCGATTATTTCACATTGGAAGAATTCTGCCAAAAGTGGTTTGGTCAAATCATCCTGCGTGGGACCCAGTCCACCTGTGATCAGGATGATATCTGCGCGTTTTTCAGCTTCTGCGAATGCAGTCAAGATATCTGTGCGGTTATCTCCGACGGTGGTTTTGCGTATCACTTTCACACCCATGAGATCTAGTTCCTGACTGATCCAGTGGCTGTTGGTATCCACGATTTGGCCATAGAGCAATTCGTCTCCGATGGCTATGATTTCTGCTTTTACGAGTTGCATGGGATGAGTATAAGCTATCTTACTTTTGCTTTTTTAATGATTTTGGAAAAAATGCCGGGGAAAAACCGCTTCACTAGTACCGCTAGCGTTTCTTTACCTCCGATGTTGACTTCTTCTTTTTTTCGGATGATGGCTGAAAAAAGTTCTTCTGCACATGCCTCCGGACTCATGCCTTTTTGTTGGGCTTCGTCCATCTGCCCAAGGGCTGTTCCATCTGCCGTCAATGCATTCATGGATACATTGGTCCGGATAAAACCCGGACAAATCATTGTCACGGTGATATTCTCCTGGAAATGCTCTGCCCTAAGCGTGTCAAAAAATCCATGGAGTGCATGTTTGGATGCGGCATAGGAGGAGCGGAAGGGAGAACCAAACTTTCCGACCAAAGAAGAAATCACCGCAAAGTGCCCTGAATTTCTTGAGATAAAATGCGGCAAAATTGCTTTGGTCAAGGCGATGGTGCCAAAGAAATTGACTTCCATCAGTTTCCGGTCCACGTCTAGCGGTGTTTCTCTGATCAGTGAGCGCTGACTGATTCCTCCGTTGTGCAGAAGGATGTCCACTTTGCCAAAATGAGCGATCGCTTCCTTCACTTTATCCTCAAATGTGTCAATCTCCTCCAAGTCTAATCTCAAGACAAAAACTTCTGAAGGAAGACTACAGGCCGACTTAACCCTTTCGAGGGCTTGTGTATTTCGGGCCGAGATGATGACTTGGAAGCCTTCGTTTGAAAATTTCTTTGCGGCAGCCTCACCTATTCCCGAGGAGGCTCCGGTAATCCAAATGACGGATTTTTCCATGGTCAGCTTTTGATTTTCTGGTAAGTCACAAAGGCGAAAGGATATTCATTTTTTTCATCGGCGGGAAAACTGGCGCGGTTGGTTTCCATCCAGATATTGAAATCAATCTCTGGGAAAAAGGTGTCTCCATCAGGTGATGCTTCCACTTCGGTGACCTCTAAAACATCGCATGAATTAATCGTCTCCTGATAGATTTGTCCGCCTCCGATGATGAAAAGTCGTTCCACATCAGTTTTGTTACAAAAAATATATGCTTCTTCTACAGAAGAAAATGCATAATGTCCTTCAGGAACTTCAAAGTCAGGGTTTCTTGTAATTATCAGATGAGTCCGATTGGGTAGTGGCTTCCCAAGTGAATCATAGGTCTTTCTTCCCATCAAAAGGTGATGTCCTGAAGTGAGATTTTTGAATCGCTTGAGATCGGAGGGTAGTTTCCAGATCAGTTGGTTGTCTTTGCCGATGACATTGTTTTTCGCCTTGGCGACGATTAGGGTAATTTGCATCTGGTCATTCTTGGTTTATTCGGCCAGTCGGAATCGCGCAAAAGCACTGTTTGCTATCTAAATCGACGTATTTCGTCGGGCCCGATTCGTACTGGATTCTAAAGTTTGCCTTGAAGTTACCAGTCTTTGCCTTGCAAAAAATGAAAAAGGGCAGAAAAACTGCCCTTTTTTGAAATTAGTTACCGCCTCCTGAAAGCATGTTGGGGTATTCTGTCATGCTGTATTTTTTCGGGCTATTGGTGTCGATTTCGATCACTTTCATGTCCGTGACTGTGCCATCGGTATCGGTAAAAATCATTTCCATGAAGCTTCCTTTTGGAGCATTAGAAAACATGGAGGTGTACCTTTCCATTGTTTTATTTGAAACCATGGGATTGCTCTGAGGAGAAAAGATCGACAAGCCATCGATTGGCTTCTCCGTGATCCAATACCTGCCTTCGCCATCTTCTGATACGACTAGCCATTCTTCGCAATCGTAACCTAGAATCGTTTTAGTGTTACCGGTTTTGGTCAATTTGTATTCTGGATTTTCCAACTGCTCTTCAGCCTCTTCGTCTACGAGTTCTTGAACTTTTTCATAATCCATTTTGATGGCAAAGCTGGACTTCTGACCGTCACTTGACATCAACATTACCATGGCTTCATTTTTGGTGTCCATGATCGTAGTGGTGGTGTTTTCAGGCTTTTTGGGATCTTGGAAATTCATGCCCATGAATTCGGGTTCCTGAGAAAGTAAATAGTTAATTCTGACGGGCTCTTCCGATTTTCCTTTTTTATCTGTGCTGGTCACTTCCATCACCATAAATCCGGTAAAGGAATATTCCGATTCGGTAGTTGCAGGCTCCATCATTCCGCCCATCATTCCCTCAAGCGCATTATTTCCGGCTTTTTCTGCCTTTTCATTGGCTTTGTTGGTGGCTGCATTTGTCGCAGCGTTTGCGGCGGCGTTTTGAATTTTCTTCAGAAGTTGAGCTTGGGCAGGTATTGCAAGCAGTAAGCCTCCCAAAATTAGCGTGCTTAAAATTACTTTTTTCATAGTTAGAGGAGTTAAAAACTGAGTCTAAGTTCCTAAAATTGAGTGAGAATCACAGAAAAATTATGAAAAAAGTGGTGACTCAGATTTTAAGTCCCCGAAGCAATTCCTCGATTTTCATCCGCTTTTTCCCCTCCAATTGAAGTTCGAGTACTTGGAGCGTACCTTTGCCTGTTTGAAATTTCAGATAGGTTTTGCTGTCTGATTCCCATTCTCCAGACTGTTTTCCAAGCATGTTTTTTTCTTCAAAAGTGGTTTTGAAAATCTTGCAGGTTTTATCCTGAAACTCCGTCCAAGCCGCAGGATAGGGGGAAAGTCCGCGAACTAGATTATGGATATTCTCGGCGGATTGGGACCAATCGATTTTGCAGGTTTCTTTGAAGATCTTCGGCGCGTGGTGAAGTGCTTTGGACTCGTCCTGCACACTTGGATTTACTTCATCTTTTGAGATCGCTTCTACAGTTTTGACTACCAAATCCGCTCCGATGGTCATCAGTTTCTCATAGACGAGACCCAAGTCATCAGTGGGTAGAATCGCAACTTTTTCTTGGAAAATAATACTTCCTGTATCGATTTCATGCTTGAGAAAAAAGGTCGTCACCCCCGTTTCTTTTTCTCCGTTGATGATGGCCCAATTGATCGGAGCAGCACCGCGGTAATCGGGGAGGAGGGAAGCGTGGAGGTTAAAAGTACCTAATGGAGGCATATTCCAAACTGCTTCTGGCAACATCCGGAATGCCACTACGATTTGAAGATCGGCATTCAGATCTCTTAGCTCTTGTTGGAATTCTGGGTTTTTGAGGTTAGTAGGTTGCAGGATATGGAGCCCCAGTCTCTCAGCGGCTTCTTTCACGGGAGAACCCACAAGCTTTTGTCCACGGCCTTGTGGTTTGTCGGGAGCGGTGATGACCGCTACCACATTCCAACCAGCTACTACCAGTTTTTCCAGGGCTGGTACCGCAAATTCCGGCGTGCCCATGTACACTAATCTCAGGGATTTACCCGGTGCTACTTCGTTATTCGACATTCGATGTTCTTTATTCAATATTTAAAATTTGGGATTTGAGAATAGGAATTCTCAGAAGTTGCTATTCTTTAGCTCTCATTTTCATGTATTCTAAGAAATCCCACCCTTTCCTCATTCTATTTTCTGCAGGAGTTCTTTTAGGATTTCTATCTGTAAATTCATTATAATAAAACCCTTCACATTCAATAGTTTTCACATAGTATAAAATTATGTCTTCGAAGCTATCTTTTGTGAAAAAGCCATATTGATAAACTTGATCAGGTATCCTTTCAGTTAATAATTGATAGGAGTAAATGAATCCTTTCAAATCAAGTCGCCCCATACCGAGATCATTCGACCCAAATTCAAAATAATTACTCGTACCTGTTTGATAAGTTATTTTAACGCTGAGTTTGTATCCTCCTGTTGAAAAGGATTTAATCATTTTCCAATTCTAGCAAAAATTAAATGAGTCAATTCGAATAAGGACTTTGTCTGGAATTGGAAAATTCAATTTGACGTCCTTTTCTTCTGCTTTATTTCTGATTAAGTTCTGATCAATTCCTAAATCTGACGATTTAAACTCATTGTTTTTTTGAATCTTCCATTCTTCAAATTGAGATATTCTTTCTTTTTCGATTGAAATTGGATCTTTAAGTTTTTTTCTCTTCTTGTCTATGAAGTAATGTTTTGCAATGTAATTGCCTAATTCCGCTTTAATGTATTCAACTTTCAACTCAGGTTTACGTTGTTTTGTGGGAGGTTCCTCAAAGCCTTTCGATGAAAAAGTAATTTTTTCTATTTCTTGGCCTAAAGCTGTAGATAAAAATATGATAGATAAAAATGCTATAAAAATGTGTTTCACTATAGAATTTATTAAATGGGATTACAACTTCTTATCCAATTAAATACTTAGGCTTATTGAAATTAAATCTTTTTGCAAAGCGAGGTCGACATTAAAAATCGATCTCAAATAATGAATCTGTTGGTAATATTGAATTAGGTGGAACTGGTGGAAAATCGTGAATTTCACTTATCATGATAAGGAGGGGATATTTTTCTTGTAATGAATCTAGCGGTAATGATTCGGATATTTGTTCTGTCAGAAATTTTTGATATCCTGCTGCTAATTTCCCAATAAAATCTTCTAACACTATCAGTTCTTTTTCAGGATATAATGCAATTTCAAAAATTGCTTCATGAGGATTGTCGGATAAGGCTGGGTCATGCGCATAATTAAGAATGTTTAGTTTAATTAGACTGTCCAAGTCACTTTTCAAATATTCTGACTTGGACCATGATCTGGACTCATACATCCACCTCCCGTCTTGCATACTGAAATAAAGAGTTCTCCGCCACCCTGCAATAGCAGTGCAATACATTGGGTGGCCAAAAACTTGGATTCCCGTATTAGCTTGAGGATCAAATTTTCTTTTCTTAAAATTATAAGGCAAGGTTAGACAACCCTTTTCCTTTTCATTCAGCACTTGACAATATAGCTCAGTTAAATCGCCAACTGTTTTTACTGAATCAAGATTTGTCAAAAAAGTATTTTCTCCTTTTAAGGGAAACAATTTCGCAGAAAAATCAGAGTTTTTGCCCCTGCAACTGCCTAAAAAGATTAGCCAAAGGAAAATTCTTATCATATTTTTTTGATTTTCAAGATCCTTATCGAACGGATTCAACGATTCACGGGGTTTTTATTGCCTCTGGAAGATACTTAATCAATTTCCTCATAGTAGTATGAGTAATCAATTCCTTTCATATACATCTCTCTGCTGTCAATCTGATCGGTTAGGGCGTTTTCCAGTAACTTTTTTAATTGGCTGGAATCAACGGGACTTTTCACCATAGCGTTCATATATGCTGTTTTGCCGATTTTACTCCAATCCACACATTTTTTTAGTCGTTTTTTCAAAATCAAGTCCAGCCAAATACGAGCACTTCTACCATTACCTTCCATAAAAGGATGAGCAACGTTCATTTCAACGTATTTGTCGATGATTTCTTCCAAAGTATTTTCCGGCATTTGGTCTATTTCAATTAGTGCAGCCTCAAGAAACTGAACCATTGCAAACTGGAATCCTCCCTTAGAAATATTTTTCTGTCTGATCTGTCCAGCAAAGTCATATAGTCCTCCAAACAAATAGGAATGGATTTGCTGCAAGCCTTTGGTGGTGCCGACTTCGATGCCATCGATAAGAGAACTGCCGAAAAGTGCATAAGCTTTTGTTTTGCTCTTTCCATCTATGGTTTCGTCGCTATATGTGAACCATTCGATAAATCGGTTGGCTTTTGTGCCGGGAAAAGTTTTTCCCAAAGCAATAATGCCTTCGTAGTCAAGCATATCCGACCTGTATTTTTTTCCATCTGCAGCGGTTAATTTCAGTTGGGTAGTGGTACTAACCAACTGACTTCCTTCTTTCTTGAGTTTGGATTTCAGGTATTTCCAATAGTTGCGCGTTTTGCTATAGTCATCTTGATTGGTAAGCACTGCAATGATATCCAACACCGAAAACCACCATTTGGAATTCGTCTCATCCCAAAGCGCACGAACTTCCCGGTCGTCAAAAAATCGAATGGATATTTTTTGGGGATCTTTCATTGGAAGAATCTGGGATTTGTATTTGGAGAGACTAATCTCAAATTTCAAATCTCAAATTAATTATAAATCAAATATTTATCCCTCTTCGCTTTATACTCCTCAAGTCCTGCTTTCCAGCTTTCCCGAATTTCCGCCTCAGTTTTTCCTGCCAGAATCTGCTTTTTCAATTCGTCTGTTCCGACTAGGGTATTGAAGTAATTGTTGAAAAACTTCTCTTTCATGCCTGATTTAGTGTAAGCATCGAGGAGGTACGCCAAGGTAAACTGATGATCCAGCGATTCACCACGCAAATCACGGCCATAGCAAAGCTTGTCCTGTAGCGGAGGCGTTTTGGACATCCCGTCAATACTAACCGGAGTGAACTGGAATTCACCAAATTTGGGATCCGGATAGCCATACACCTGAAAAGGAAAATAGGTGCCTCGACCCAATGAAACCACTGTTCCTTCGAAAAGGCAGGTGCTCGGGTAGAGCTTAATGGCTAGATCCGTCGGAAGATTTGGGGAAGGTTTTACAGGTAGACTGTAGGCCATTTTGCGATTCCAGTTGGCAACTGGAATCACTTCAAGGTCTGCAGTAATTCCACCTTTCAGCCATTTTTCTCCATTGATCATCTTGGCTAGTTCCCCTACGGATAAACCATGTACAATCGGAATATTGTGCATGCCTACAAAGGATTCAAATCCGGGTTTGAGCATCGGACCATCGATGTAGCCTCCATTTGGGTTTGGTCGATCGAATATGATGATCTTTTTTCCCTGCTCGGCACAGGCTTCCATGACATAATGCATCGTGCTGATGTAGGTGAAAAAGCGTGTTCCCACATCCTGAAGGTCAAAAATCACCACATCCAAATCTGTGATCTGAGCGGCTGAAGGTTTCTTGTTGTTTCCATAAAGCGAAACGATCGGCAATCCGGTTTTTTGGTCGATGCTATTGTCCACTTTCTCCCCGGCATCTGCTGTACCACGGAATCCGTGCTCAGGTACAAATACTTTTTTGACTTGAACTCCTTTTTCCAATAGAAAATCCACCACATGCTTGTTGGCAGATTGAGGCATGATGCTGGTTTGATTTCCTACAAAGCCAACTCTTTTACCCTGGAGCAGTGGCATATAAAGATCGGATTGTTCTGCGCCTGTGAGAATCGGCCCTTGGGCTGATACCGATAAGACATGGAAAAGGCTGAGAGAAAAAGCCAAAAAGTAGATCAGGAATGAATTTTTCGTTTGCTTCATGCTATTTTGCGGGGATTTTGAACAAATTAAAAGGATTATCCGGTCCTTTGCTAGCAGATTCAGGAATGATTGAAGTACGGCGGATAATCGTCCACCGTCGACAGTTGACCGTCCACCGTCGGCGGCCAATCCAAGAAAATCCGCTTAGTATTTCGAAATCATTTACCAAGTTTTGAACCAAAAAAGCTCCTTTTTGAACCTTTCCTATTTCATCGCCAAAAGAATCAGTTTCAGACAGGCCGGAGGTTTTTCGGGAACTATTCACCGAATTGCCGTGGGAAGTCTGGCCTTGGGGCTTGGCGTTTCTATCCTGGCCATCATGGTGTTGGGAGGTTTTCAAAATACGGTTTCAGAACGTGTATTCGGGTTTACTGGGCACTTTCAGGTACAGCGCTTTCAGATGAGCAATGCCTTTGAGGAAGCGCCATTTTCACTTAACTCTGAGTTTGTTCAAAACTCAAAAAACCTGCCATTCATCACCCGAATCCAATCTATTGCACACAAAGCTGCCTTGCTCAAAGGGGAAGAAGAGGTGGAAGGGATCTTGATGAAAGGTGTCGGAAGAGATTTTGACACACTGGCTTTTGCAAATTATCTCACAGATGGCAGGATGCTTCATTTGCCTGACTCAGGCACGAGTAATGAAATTTTACTAAGTAAGTTCATCGCAAATAAATTGCTTCTAAATGTTGGGGATAAAGTCACCTTGTATTTTGTCCAGGATCCTCCCCGATTCAGAAGAGTAGAAGTTGTGGGGATTTTTGAGACGTATCTCGAAAACTTTGATGAGAAAATCGTGATCGGCGAACTGCAGACTATCCGAAATCTGAATGGCTGGACGGCTGAGCAGGTTGGAGGACTGGAGGTTTTTGTTGATAATCCGAAAAAGACGGACGAATACTTTCCTTTAATTGAAGAGGAAATGGACCTCGATCTGAAGTTGATTGATAGTCAGGATCGTTTCTTGGAAATATTTGATTGGTTGAGGTTATTGGATACCAATGTGGTCGTGTTTATTTCTCTGATTGGTTTTGTAGCGATTTTCAACATGGGAGCGATACTTTTTATCCTAATTATGGAACGAACCCAAATGATTGGTTTGCTCAAGGCACTGGGAGCGAGAAATATGCATGTGCGTCGTATTTTCTTTTGGAATGGAATGAAAATCTTGGGTAGAGGTCTATTGATTGGCAATTTGATCGGACTGGGAATCGGTTTTTTGCAAGACCAGTTTAGACTTGTACCTCTGGATGCAGCCAGTTATTACATGAGCTATGTGCCGATTGACTGGAATTGGCCAGTATTTATCTGGCTCAATGCAGGAATTGCGTTGTTGACAGCTTTGGTGCTTTGGATTCCGGTATTGGTGATCTCTAAGGTAGATCCAATCAAATCGATTCGGTTTGATTGAGCTTGTAGGGCGATAAAATACTTTTGATTTTCATCCAAATTACTCCCAGTACAGCTTCTTTAAAGATTCCTCGACTCATTTTTGAAGTGCCTTTGGTACGGTCTGTGAAGATGATCGGTACTTCGGTGATTTTGAACCCGAGCTTCCAGGTCGTGAATTTCATTTCAATCTGGAACGCATAGCCAATAAATCGTACTTCGTCCAGTTTAATTCCCTCAAGTACGCTTCGATGATAGCACTTGAATCCTGCTGTGGCATCTTTAATGGGAAGTCCCGTAATGAACTTGACATATACACTTGCAAAATATGACATTAGAACACGCCCCATTGGCCAGTTGACCACGTTTACACCGGTGATGTATCGGGATCCTATTGCAAGGTCATGGCTTCTGTCTTTTACTGCTTCATACAGACGAATCAGATCTTTGGGATCATGTGAAAAATCACAATCCATTTCAAAAATGAAGTCATAGGATCGCTCCAAGGCCCATTTGAACCCTCTGATGTAGGCAGTTCCCAAGCCAAGTTTGCCTTGTCGCTCTACGAGGTGGAGACGGTCAGGATAGGAGGTTTGTAGCGATTTGACTACTTCTGCAGTACCGTCCGGTGAACCATCATCGATGATCAGCAATTCAAAATCTCCCTCCAATCCCATGACTGTCAGAACCATTTCTTTGATGTTCTCCAGTTCATTGAAGGTGGGGATGATGACGAGTTTTCGGTGGTTCATAGTGCTATCAAAGGTCAAAAGTAAGATTTCGCATGGATTTTTGAAGAATGGTCAGCGTGAAAGTTGCTTAAAAGCTAGTTTTGAAATAAAAAGCGTATGACCCACCAAATAGCCATTGTCAGTTATTTTTCTATCGGGGCCTATGATACCGACACGGTAGATGAAGATAGAATTCTGTCAGAAGTTTTGGGTGAGTTAGGAATCTCACATGAAATCGTGATTTGGTCCGATCCGGATGTGGAATGGGAGAAGTTTACCTGCCTGTTGATTAAATCAGTCTGGGATTATTTCGATTACTATCCTGAGTTTCTGGATTGGATCGAACGAATGAAAGCCCTAAAAATTCCTGTTTGGAACGATTTGGAGACGATCAAATGGAATTCTTCCAAAGAATATCTGCTGGAAATAGAGCAGAGAGGATTTCCGGTGATCTCAGGCTTGATTTTGGAAGCTGAGTCGGCACCTGAGCTCGATTTGATCCGAGAAAAAATCCAGTCTGATACCATTGTAATAAAGCCTCTGGTCAGCGGCGGAGCTAAAAATACCTTGAAAATTAAGCTGTCAGAATGGGATAATTATTCTCAAAAACTGAAAGATCTCCTTCAAGAGGAAGATTTCTTAGTTCAGCCATTTATTCCCGAGGTAGCTGAAGTAGGTGAGTATTCGCTCTTGTTTTTCAATGGGAGATTTTCGCATGCTGTACTCAAAACCCCAGCAAAATCTGATTTTCGAGTGCAACATTACTTTGGAGGGACGATTCAGGTCATCACTCCTACACCGGAAATGCTTGAGTCCTGTCAAAAAGTAATGAATACTTACGCTCCAAATACACTTTACGGGAGAGTCGACGGGGTCGAGATCAACGGAGTTTTTCATTTGATGGAGTTGGAATTGATCGAGCCGTATCTGTTTCTGGCTCTTTCGGATGATGCAATACCGAATTATCAAGAAGCGCTGAGGAAGCGGCTGTTGAACGAGTAGATTTACCAGTTCAGCGGCACAACTTCTCTAGGTGGCTGATTGCGTAGTCACTGCCTTTGTTGGCAGCTTCCTGGATCAGTTTACATCCTTCGGGATTGCCCATTTTAGCCATACAGATCCCTTTTTTTGCCAATGCTTCAATGTGATTTGGGTTCTTGGTCAGGATAAAATCAAAATCCTCTAAAGCCCAGGGTAGGTAGCCGATTTTCATCATTGCAAAACCTCTGTTGTATCGTGCAATCAGGTTGTCGGGCTCTTTCATAATGTAGGTATTGAAGGAGGCTGCTGCACCGTTTACATCACCTCGATTGGCTCGGGCCATGCCTGTGTAGAAATATACCTGAGAATAGTCCGGATTTAACTTTTCTGCTTGTTTGAAAAATATTTCTGCCCGTTCGAAGTTTTTGAGCATCAATTGGGATCGTCCAGCCAGATATAAATAGTCGAAATTTTTCGGGTCAAGACTGGAGGCCTTCAGGATATACAGCTCTGCACTGGGGAAGTGTTCTTTTTTGAAGAGAATCTTACCGATCCCTGCATGCGCCTGTGCGTAGTTGGGATCGATGGAAATAATCCGATCGTAATCTTCCATCGCTTCATTGTACTGTTCCAATTCCTCATAGGCCCGAGCTCGCAAATGCAGGGATTTGATGTCGGTACCATGGAAAAAAAGCCTTCGGTTCACCGCAGAAATAGCTTCCTCATATTTCCCTGCCTCGTATAGTGCCTCTATCTGTATAGGGTCAGCAGTACAGGAAAAAATTAAAAATAAAGATGAAAATATGGTGAAGAAATGAACGAGTCGCTTCATAACTAAAGAAAAACAAATAATTAGAAATCAAGAAATTCTCAAATGGAATTTTAAATGATTTAACTTTTATCCCATCGAGAATGATGCTTGAAGTAAAGCAGCCGAAACTAAACAGAATAATTATCTAATTTTTATGTGGCCAGGGTCACGTTCGTCTGAAGCCTTGCAGCTGACGTAGTATTGAGCGATCCTGCTGACGCCAAGTAGTTTGGGGCAAAAACTGTAAAATCAAAGGACTTACCCCTTTGGGGTAACAACTGATATCTTTAAACTCCTAAAAAAATTCATTTACATAACTCATCCAAGTGACTCAGCGCGTAGTCACTGCCTCGGTTTGCTGCCTGCTGAATCAATTTGCATCCCTCAGGATTGCCCATCTTGGCCAAGCAAATTCCTTTCTTTGCCATCGCTTCGATATGATTAGGATTTTTGGTTAAAATAAACTCAAAATCCTCCAAGGCATAAGGGATATACCCTAATCTCATCATCGCAAAACCCCTATTGTATCGAGCCACAAGATTGTCGGGCTCTTTGTTTACATAGGAGTTAAAGGATACCGCTGCACCTTCGACTTCCCCTCTATTTGCTCTTGCCATGCCCATATAGAAATGAATCTGAGCGAAATCAGGATCAAGTTTCTCAGCCAAAGTAAGAAACCGTTCTGCTTTATCCCACTTTCCAACCATCAGCAAGCAGCGACCTGCTAGGTAAAGTATATCAAAATTTTCAGGGTCTATAGTTGACGCCCTAAGGATATATAATTCTGCCTGAGCGTATTTTTCTTGTTCGAAAAGGATTTTTCCGATTCCGGCAAAGGCTTGGGCGTAATTTTCATCAATCGAAATGATCCTTTCGTAATCCTTAATTGCATTGTCAAACTGCTCCAATTCCTCATAGGACCTTGCCCTCATGTGCAGAAATTTGACATCCGTCACATGAAAAAATAGTCTTTTATCAATTTCGGAGATGGTCTGCTCAAATTTACCCGCATTGTACATCGCCTCTATTTCGGCCGGATCGACGGCACAAGAAAAAAGGAAGGATAAAGATGAAAATATCGTAAGAATATGAATGAGTCGTTTCATAACGAAATAAACAAAAATAAATAGATATGAAAAAATGCACGGAGGAATATTTGATAGATTTCAATTTACTCTAGCGAAAAGCTAAAGGCTTTCACATTCGATATATCGGTGTAAGCCTGAGCACCTGAGAGCGAGGTCCCGAAGTCGAAAGCCAATCCCCGACGATCCAAATATTTCAAATTTCCCAATTCTCTTTGTCTGGGTGTTGAATTTGAAAACCAGTTTTTTACCGAGAGACACTTACCATTTTCTAAATCCTGTCAAGTTCTCGCTTGGTAAAGCCGCTTTCTGCATCTCCGGTATTCAGGGTGGTGGCAGGTTCAAATAGCATCACCCAGACCTCCTCGTCGGCCACTGGTCGGTGTTCGATGCCTTTTGGGACGATCAAAAATTCGTTTTCCTCAATCAAGATGGTCTTATCTCGCAATTCCATTTTTAGCGTTCCTTTGCACACTAGGAATAACTCGTCTTCCTCATCATGTTTGTGCCAGACAAATTCACCCTGAAGTTTGACCAATTTGACATGCTGACCATTGAGCTCGCCGATGATTTTTGGGGACCAGTGGTCCTTGAAATGAGCGAATTTTGCAGCTAGGTTTACCTTTTCCATTTCGATTCTACCGAGAAATTAATCTCAAATTTTTAAAACGATTAACAATTTACTTTGATTTTCCTGCTGTCAACTTCCAACTACCTACCGGTGACTTGTTAAAGCACTCCTTTGGTGCTGGGCAACTGATTGATGTTTCTCGGGTCCCGCATCACTGCCATCTTGATTGCTCGAGCCAGACCTTTGAAGGTTGCTTCGATTTTGTGATGTTCATTTTCGCCTTCGATCTTGATGTTCAGATTACACTTTGCAGTATCAGAGAAGGACTTAAAGAAGTGGTAAAACAGCTCCGTAGGCATATCCCCAACTTTCTCGCGCTTGAATTCACCTTCCCAAACCAGCCAAGGACGCCCTCCAAAATCAATCGCCACCTGTGCCAATGCATCATCCATTGCCAATAAGAAACCATAGCGATAGATTCCTTTTTTGTCACCCAATGCCTTGAGATAGGCTTCACCCAAAGCCAAAGCGGTATCCTCTATCGTGTGATGCTCGTCGATGTGTAAATCGCCATTTACTTTGATTTCCAAATCAGTGCTTCCATGCTTTCCCAATTGCTCCAGCATGTGGTCGAAAAAATGCAAGCCCGTCGAAATTTTGCATTGCCCGCTTCCATCCAGATTTAACTTGATGTAAATGTCCGTCTCTGAGGTTTTTCGGACTACTTCCGCCGATCGGGGAGGCATCTTGAGAAAATTGTAAATCTCGTCCCAGTCTTTGGTGGAAAGTGCTGCTTCCGGATTTTCATCACCGATGAAAATAGCTTTACTACCCAGATTTTTTGCCAGTTCCACATCTGTCTTGCGATCACCAATCACATAGGAATTGGCTAGATCGTATGCCTCAGTGAAATATTGCGTGAGCAAACCTGTTCTCGGCTTTCGGGTGGGTGCATTTTCATGTTCGAATGTTTTGTCCACATGAATCGCTTTGAAAAAAACATTTTCCTGCTCCAGCGTTTTGAGCATTTTGTATTGTGCTGGCCAAAAGTCTTTTTCCGGAAAAGAATCCGTCCCCAAACCATCCTGATTGGTCACCATGACGAGTTCGTAGTCCAGTTCCTCTGCGATTTTGCGGAGGTTTGAAATGGCCTTTGGAAGGAATTCCAGTTTTTCAAGGCTGTCTACCTGAAAGTCTGTTGGCGGTTCTTTGATGATCGTGCCGTCCCGATCTATAAAGAGTACTTTTTTCATTTACGATTTATGATTTTCGGTGGTTAATGGGGGTACTTTTTTGGGTAGATAGTTCCGGAGAAATGAACATTGAGAATCATTAATATTCTTCCTTGAAGTAACGTTGCAACCTCAAGGGTTAAAACTGCTTTTCTATAATCAAATATTCCTTCTTAGAGAAGGAAGGTGATTTTATCCTGACTTAATCTCAGATTAATTCTTACTAATTACTTTACCAAAAAACCTTTCTCTTGCATCGATATATTTAAGGTTTTCGTTTTTGATTATCCATGCAATTTCAAACAATTCAAATAAATGTGACATGGCAAGAGGTCTTGTTGGATCACCTGGTAAAGAATGAAAGCCAGCCTTTTCTGAAATAGATAATTGATTACCGTTGTCATTAAGAGTAACATAGACAATCGTTTTGGAATCATCTCCAGACATTTCTTCCTCGATATCCCATTTCCATCTTAAATTATCAGTGGCACCTACAAGAATGATGTTATCCTCTATTTTTAGATAATTAACAACAAGGTGGGAAATATGATCCTTCATACTTAAAGTAACCTCTTATTTAATTAAAATAATAGATTTTCAAATTACCAATATCGAATACTGAATTTCGAATAATGAAGTAAATCCAATATTTCAATCCAAACAAACCTTTCTCAAAGCCCCCAAAAGCGCCTCATTTTCATTCCTCGTTCCGACAGTAATCCTCAGGCAATCTGCGCAAAGGAGAACTTTGGCCCTGTTTCGTACGATGACTTTCTCAGCGATCAGATCATCATAGACCTGATTTGCATTTGGGATTTGGACCAAAAGAAAATTAGCGTGAGAAGGATGAACCTTCTGTACAAAAGGAAGAGTTGCGAGTTCGTTTTGAAGAAAAGTGCGTTCCTCCAGAATTTCGTGAATCATCCGGTCGACTTTTTCCTTGTTTTGGATTGCTGCCAAAACAGTCTCCTGCGTCAAGCCTGAGATGTTGTAAGGCGGCTTGATACGATTTAGAATCCGTATAATTTCCTCGCTTGCAAATGCCATCCCAAGTCGCAAAGAAGCCAATCCCCAAGCTTTGGAGAAGGTTTGCATCACAAGTAGATTAGGAAAGTTTACCAGTTCAGTGGTGAAACTTGGCTCATCACTAAAGTCAATGTAAGCTTCATCCACGACCACCAATCCCTTGAAATTCTTCAACAAAAAGCAAATGTCTTCCCGATTGGCTTTATTGGCTGAGGGATTGTTTGGTGAACAGATAAAGAGGATTTTGGAATTCGCGTCCGCTGCAGCCAAAATATTATCCGGTTGTAGTTGGAAGTCCTCAGTGAGGGAGACTTTTCTGATTTCCACATCATTGATTCCAGCGCTGACCTCGTACATACCGTAGGTTGGAGGGAGCAGAATGACATTGTCTTTGCCGGGATTGCAAAAAGCACGGAAAAGCAAATCAATCGCCTCATCAGAGCCATTCCCCAAGAAAATCTGAGTGGGGCGGACTTGCTTGATTTTGGAAATTTCTACTTTCAGCTCACTTTGATAGGGATCAGGATAGCGATTGAAATCCTGCTCTGTGATGGATCCAAATGGGTTTTCATTTGCATCCAAAAAGACCCCAATCTTGCCGGTATATTCATCTCGGGCGGAAGTGTAGGGCTGTAGTTTTGCGATGTGTGGTCGCAAAAGCAAGTTTAGATTAAAGCTCATTTCTTCTTTTCTTTCAAGTAGTTGAGACGAATTGTTACCGCATTTTTATGCGCTTCGAGCAGTTCATTCGCCGCCATCACTTCTACAGTAGGGCCGAGTTTTCTTAGTCCTTCAGCTGTGATTTTTTGGTATGTGATTTTCTTGACAAAACTGTCCAAAGATACACCGCTGTAA
Organism: Algoriphagus litoralis; assembly: GCF_003259255.1. Classification (GTDB taxonomy): domain Bacteria; phylum Bacteroidota; class Bacteroidia; order Cytophagales; family Cyclobacteriaceae; genus Algoriphagus; species Algoriphagus litoralis. The sequence goes on along the minus strand of NZ_QGOL01000006.1, from coordinate 216,371 downwards.
TTGCGTGCATAACCATAAGTAGGAAGCGTGTGGTTGGTTCCTGAGGCGTAATCACCTGCGGATTCAGGTGTAAAATTACCAATGAAAATGGATCCTGCATTGTAAATCGCAGCTACCGCTTCCTCTTCATTTTCCACTGCAATAATCAAGTGCTCTGGTGCATAGTCGTTGATCAGAGCTAAGGCTTTTTCCGGATCTTCCATGACCACTGCGGTCGAGTTAGCCAGCGCTTTGAAAGCAATGTCTTTTCTCGGTAGCTTTTCCAGTTGTTCGTTGATTTCTTTGAGGACTTTTTTGGCAAATTTCTCTGAAGGAGTCACCAATACCACCTGAGAGTCTACGCCATGCTCGGCTTGGGAAAGTAAATCCGAAGCGACAAAAGCGGGAATGGCCGTCTCATCTGCATATATCAAAACTTCAGAAGGACCTGCGGGCATGTCGATCGCTACGCCATATTTAGTCGCCAATTGCTTGGCAGCGGTCACGTATTGATTACCCGGACCAAAAATTTTGTCCACCTGAGGTACACTATCAGTGCCAAAGGCCAATGCGGCTATTGCCTGAGCACCACCTACTTTGACGATTTTATTGATGCCGATCAACGAGGCAGTATACAGGATAGCTGGATGAATTTTTCCTTCCCGATTAGGAGGAGAACAGAGCACAATTTCAGTGCATCCTGCCAGCTTTGCGGGAACTCCCAGCATCAGCACTGTGCTGAAAAGCGGGGCCGTTCCTCCGGGGATGTATAATCCAACCCGCTGGATCGGAACACTTTTTCTCCTGCATATCACTCCTGGCATTACTTCCTCGATGAGTTCGGACTGCATCTGTGCGGCATGAAAACGCTCAATGTTTGCCTTGGCGACTTGAATGGCTTCTTTTAGTTCTTTGCTGACCAGTGCTGCAGCCCCTTGAATTTCTTCCTCTGACACAAGCAAACTATCCAGATGGACATGGTCGTACTCCTGTGCAAATTTTTTCAATGCTTTGTCGCCACTTCGCTCTACTTTTTTCAAGATCGGCTTGACGATTTTGTTGATTTCCTTGGTTTTCTGGACAGGACGGGCCAGTTGTTTTTTCCACTTTTCGGGTGAAGGATTGACCAGGAGTTGCATATGTTTTGGATTGAAATGCTGAAATTCTCTTTAGATTACCATTTTTTCGATCGGGACGACTAAGATTCCCTCTGCGCCTGCAGCTCGGAGTTCTTCGATATTTTCCCAAAACTGATCCTCACTCAAGACCGAATGGACAGAAGACCAACCGGGCTGTGCCAAAGGTAAAATGGTGGGGCTTCTCATTCCCGGAATCAGGCTGATGATTTTGTCAAGGGAGTCATTTGGTGCATTAAGTAAGACGTATTTGCTGCTTTTGCCTTTCTGAACCGCATTGATCCGGAATAGCAGTTTGTCAAGGATCGCTTTTTTCCAATCTGCTAGATTCTTGTTTCCAATCAGGACCGCTTCTGACTTGAAGACTTCTTCGACTTCTTTGAGTCCATTCATCATCAGGGTAGAGCCGGAGCTGACGATGTCAAAAATCCCTTCAGCCAATCCGATGCTCGGAGCAATCTCTACCGAACCGCTGATTTCGTGGATTTCAGCGTTGATTCCCTCTGCTTTTAAGTAGTCACCCAAGATTTTTGGGTAGGAAGTGGCGATATTTTTGCCCTCAAAATAGGAAACTCCCGAATAGTCTTCACCTTTTGGAATGGCCAATGAAAGACGGCATTTGGAGAATCCCAGAGTTTTCAGCGTCAGGACATCTTTGTCTTTTTCGACCACTTCATTTTGTCCGACAATGCCCAGATCGGCCACGCCATCAGCGACATAGCCAGGAATGTCATCATCTCTCAGGAAAAGAAATTCAACAGGGAAATTGGTGGAAGTGGACTTCAATTTGCCAGTTCCGTTATAAAATTTGATGCCACACTCTTTGATTAGGCTGAGTGAGTCATCGGAAAGTCTGCCGCTTTTTTGGACAGCAATGCGGATTATTTGTTCCATGGGGACAAGTTACGCTAGTAAAGTTTTGGAATAAATTAAATTTTGGTGAATGGCCGAATCCCTGTCATCAGTCTCACCGGGTGGGGTGTATGTCTCTTCCTCAGGAGGAATGATGGAAATGATGCAACACATGGGCGTGCTGACCTAAAGCTAAAAATTCAATATTTCTATTGGTGTTTTCCATTTACGATGGCAAAGATAGAACTGCAGAAAGAACATGCAAGCGAGGAAATGGTTTTTTGAAAGAATTAAAATCAATTTTTCAAGAGATGAGAATTGTTTATTCTTTTGACAAAATACCGATTCGAATTCCAACGGAACGATGGGAGCATGTGATTTTGGGCCATCCCGAAATGATAGATTTTGAAATTGAAGTATTTGAAACTCTATCTAATCCGGATGTTGTTTTTGAGGGGAATAATTTGGAGAAAATCGCGGTTAAAGATTATTTGATCAACTTAGGGAAGATTATCGTTGTTGTTTACAAAGAGTTAAATAAAGAGGACGGCTTCTTAGTTACTTCCTTTTTGACTTCGAAAATGAGTAGATTGGAAAAGAAAAAAATGATATGGAAGAAATAGCATATAGAGATATAAAAGAAGTTTTGCCTTATTTCCTAAAGCATAAATTTCTTTGGACAAATTATGATGATAAAGCGGACGTTTTATATGTTCATTTTAAAGAAAAGGCAATTTCTGATGATTCCGAAGTCACTAAAGATGATTTGATTATCCGGTATGAAAAGGGGGAGGTTGTAGGAATTACTGTTTTAAATGCGAGTAAGCGGATGTGATTATTGTCAATAGGTTTTTTTAATCGACAAAATCAATCTGCAAATGCCTGATTGGCTTTTCTCCCATCAGGTGCTCGATAAAGTAATCCCAGCGCTTCTTAGTAAAATAATCTCCCGGAGGACGGCCAAAACTGTGATTTCGGCTTGGCCAGATGAATAAGTCAAAGTCTTTTCCTGCTTTGATTAGGTTTTCTGCGAGTTTGAAGGTGGCCGAGGGATTGACATTTTCATCGATGCCGCCATGGGCCAACAGCAGGTGTCCTTTCAGATTTGCTGCATTGGTAATGTTGGATTGCTCGTGATAATAGTCGCCCACAGGGTAGCCCATGTACATCTCCGGCCACCAAGCTTTCTCCATTCGGAAGTCATGATCTCCAGCCGAAGCTACTCCTACTTTGTAGAAATCAGGATGCAAAAGCATCGCCCGTCCCGCATCGTATCCACCAGCCGAATGCCCGAAAATCCCCACTTTTGTGATATCAATGAATTTCACCTTGCTGGCAAGTTGAGTAATAGCCAGCACATGATCGGTGGTGCCATCGCCGAGATTGTGGTAGGAGGCATCCGAGAAAGCCTTCGACCGCCCAAATCCACCTAATCCGTCCACAGTCACGACCACAAATCCAAGCTCAGCCATGGGTTGCTGATGTCCAAGAAGTCCTGCTTTGAAGGTCTTTGGTGTGGTAGATGTATGGGGACCGGAATAGGTGTAATCGATGATTGGGTACTTATTCTTAGCGTTGAATATAGTTGGAAGAAAGTAAACGCCGTGGATTTCTGTTTTCTTGTCCTTTGCGATAGCAGTAAACGGGACAGGTGAAGTATAACCCCGGCTTTTGAGGTTTGAAATGTCCGCCTCTGAGATTTTTTGCAGATGCTTCCCGGATTTCAGCTCGATCAAAATCGATTGTGTGGGCTGATTTACCGTGGAATAATTATCGACTGCCAGTTTTCCATCCGGAGAAATATATACTTCATGATAGGCGTTTTCAGGGGTTAATTGCTCCAAGCCCGAACCATCCAAATTGACGCGATATAGGTGATTGAAATATGGATTTCGTCCGGGTTCTTTGCCAGAGGCTTCAAAGTAGACCACACCATTTTCCTCGTCAAAATGACTCAATTTATTCACCACATATTCGCCAGAGGTGATGGCATTGATTTCTTTGCCTGATTCCCAGTCAAAAAGATATAAGTGATTCCAGCCTGATTTTTCTGAACTCAGGATAAACTGACCGTTTTTCAGTCTACGGAAAATATTGTCCCGATTCACATGAGTAGGAGAGGATTCCGAGATGATTTTTCGAGTATCAAAAGTCTCGGCATCGAGTTCGATCAGGTGGTATTGCTTGTAGCCCCGGGGAATCTGGAATCCGCTGAGCTTCTTGCCATCATCCGACCAGCGCATAGTGATCCCAATAAAATGCGGCGTAGTCAGTTCGGGGAGCTTCCGTTCTGTCCTTTTTTCAAGATCAAAAACTACAGGAATATAGTGAACCACAGTACTGTCTCCAGGGGATCCGCGGTAGTATGAGAGTAATTCCGGTCGGAATTTTTCGTCTTTGCTCCAATCTAGGAGATACATTTTTTCTGCAATTCTCAAATCCACTATCTGGGTAAAAATCTTTTTGGAATCTGGTGACCAATTGACCATGAAGTGGGCAGGCCGTTCTCCGTTTTCTCCATAGATCATATCACTCCACCCCCAATAAGAGGCGTATTCAAAGTCCTTTTTCCCATCAAAACTTAGCTGGATTTCTTCCCCTGAAGTCAAATTTTTGATAAACAGGTTATAGTTTCGGCTAAAAGCCTTCCATTTCCTGTCCGGAGAAAATGACTCCATTTCGTTGCGTTCTGTGACTGGAATTGCGGTGAGTGATCCATTGTCGATATTCCAGGTCCAGTTTTGATTTTTCCAGAGGAAGGTGACTGTTTTCCCATTGGCGACCGATACACGCTCGATAGGTAAGTCAGCTTGATCGATTGGTTCTGCTGTCTTTTCCTGAAGGGCTCTGGCCAATGCTGCATGGTCAAATGCTTCTTCGGTCTCAAAGCTGGAAGTGTTGGTTTTGAAAAATCGCTTTCCACTTGAAGTATAAGTCGAGTGAATAAAGCCTTTGCTTCCATCCGTCCAGCTGGGAATGACTTCCAAATGATAAACCTGTTTCTGGAGATTTCCTGTCAAAAAGTAAGCTGCCCTCCGGTAGGTTTCTTCTGTGATTTGAGCTTTTCCTTCTTTTGCGTGACCAAACATTAGTAGACTAGTTAATGTCAGGTTGAGCAAGCGTAACGTGGCGTTCATACAAGAAATAGTTAGGTGCAGCAAAATTAAATTATGAAAAAAGAAACAGGATCAATCCAGCTTTTGGATGAATTGATCCTGTAGTATTTAAAGGGTGAAATAGTTTTTACCCTGCGGATTCAAAAGCTTTTTTGAGCCAAGAAATGACTTCGGAATTGATTTGTTCTTCATGATTGATCACGATTTTGTGACTGCACATCGCATTGGATTTTGTTTCTGATTCCAAAATTCCCTGAGGAGCTTGACCTTTCAGGTTGATTCCGATTTCGAAGCGGGTTTTGGTGACTGGAGAAAGTAGCGCAAATTGTTTTTTTCGCTTCACGCTTACATAGGAGATCTTTGGCGCAAATTCTACATCGCTTCCAAAAGCTGCGATTTCAGTAGTCAGTTTTTGATAAATTGGCCAAAACTGCTCCTTTCCTTTGTATTGTTTTTGGACCAACTCTTCCTGATTATCAGCCGATCCTGCATCGGATTTCAGGGTTTTATGAGCGACAAGATTTGCAAAACCATGTGTGAATCCATGATTTTCTTTGAGGTGTTTTAGGATTTCACCGTGTTTTTGAAAGTTCTCCTTTCTTAGGAGAGTAACCCACTCATCCAGGCTTTTGCCTGTATTTTTGTGGAGATTATCGAGCATAGTTTGTTCTGCTTGTTCCATGGGGCTTGGGTTTATGTTTCGATTTCCACCAGTAACGGGAAGTGATCTGAGGCAGTATATAATTGATTCTTCACAGATTGAATCGCCGGATCATCCTTTTCCAATGTTGGATTCCAGACTTTTCCATTGATTAATTTAAGACCTTGACTGATCAAAATATGATCGATCAACACGTTGAAAATATCTCCGGTAATTCTGTCCCGGAACTTGCCTGAATAGGGAGTCCAGCCATAGGAATTGAGTTTGGGTTTGACCAAAGCCGGTTTCAGAATCCATTCAGGTTTCCAGACTGAGCCGAGCAAAAGTTCGACAGCACTTTTGGAAAATCGATTTTCATAAAAATCCAGTTCGAAACCGTCGTTGATATCACCCATGACGATGACTTGCTGGCCTTTGGCCAAATACTGATCGCATCGCTCCCTGATATGCATGCATTCCCCGAACAGCCTCAATCGGTCTCGTTGCGATAGCTGCTCAAAGCGGGCATAATCCACTTTGTCAAAGATTCCCTTGGACTTAGTATGTGCGATGATGACTCGCGAAATCAACCTGTCATCCAAACCCAAAATACTTAATTCTAATGGGGGACGGTAGTGCTTGTACTGCTCCTTGATCATCCGGTTGGTAGTATCCATCAAAAAGGGCTCATTGAACCTTTCCCCATCTTTCATTTCTGGAGTAAAAAGCACCTTAAGCTTGGATGAATCGTAGAGGGCACAGAGTTCCTGCTGACCTGAAGAAGGGAAGCCATGAATTCCTTTGAGGGTATTTCCGGGGAGGAAATGATTGGCCCAGTTTTCAAGTTGGCCAGAAGCGGTTTTCGTACCGTTTACCAAGGTGTCCGGACCCTCTACAATACCGAGGAAATCACAGTTCATGGCGGCGATTACCTCTGCCAGTTTTTTGCTCCGGACTCCTTCAGCACCCGTCGTTTTGGGACTTCCGTCTGTTTCAAATAAATCCCGCATCCACTCGACATTGTACACTCCGATTCGTAAGATCATGGCCCTAACGTTTAGACTTTGATGTAAATTTTTCGCTTGTCCATCCAGAATCCAATCAGCCATATCAGCAGCATGTAGCAGATTGCAAATAGGAAAGAGGCGTTTTTCGGACTCAACCAGCTGGTAAACAGGGTAGAATAGATTTGGTCTCTGAGGGAACTTTCCCCAAGCGGTATCATGGATAGAATTGAAATCACCACGCCTGAGAGGACATAGAGAATCAACGGATTTCTCCCAAAAGCCTGGAAAAAGTAAGTCCAGCCCGTAAGTTTCTTGATTTCAACGAAGAAAATAAGTCCCCCTAAAATCAACAAATCCCAGCCTACCGTCAAGGTCACATAAGGGCTGGTCCAGATTTTCTTATTAATCGGGAAAGCTAAATCCCATAAATAGCTGACCGCAATGAGAACAATACCAGTGATCAAGAGGGTTTGAACTGTCGAAGTCGTATTTCCTTTTCGCTGGATCATTTTTCCGGCCAGATAGCCCGCTATGACATTGACGATGGAGGTGAGCGTACTTAGTATTCCCTCGGGATCAAAAGGTAACCCTTCGCCCATGTACATTCTGCTTTCTCCGATCAGAATTTTATCAAGCTTGATTGCTGCATTACCAGTCAGGCTGTAAGGATCTCCCGCATCTCCAAAAAAATACATAATGGGCCAATACGCCAACAAGGCTACTGCGCTGAATATCCAGCCTAGTTTTTCACCGCCCCAGTACAGAATCAAAGCTGCAAAAAGGTAACAGAGGGCTATTCGCTGAAGAACGCCCACTAGTCTGACTTCGGTCAAATCGATAAATACCAGCTCTCCCGCTTCATTGTAATCGAAAAATGGAAAGGCGTTTAGTAACCAGCCAATCAAAAAAATCAGAAAAGTCCGCTTGAAAACTTTTCCATAAAACTGGGCTTTGGGAATCTCCTGAAGTCGCTTCATTGCGAAGCTCATGGCATTGCCAACTACAAATAAAAAGGTCGGAAAAACCAGATCTGTCGGAGTAAACCCATGCCAATCTGCATGGGCCAAAGGACCGTAAAGGTCTCTCCAGCTGCCGGGAGTATTGACGATAATCATAAATGCAATCGTCATCCCGCGGAGGACATCCAGAGCAAGATAGCGGTTGCTCAAAACCTTGGCTTGTGAATCAATGGTCATAGGTGGTTTTTGGGTGGAAATGAATCAACCGAAGATAAAAGTTTATTGGAAAATATTGGCTAATTAATCCAGTGGCGAGGTAGATTTTGTAAGTTTAATTACCAGAATTCAGAATTTTATTTGTCTACAATCTTAATTTTCCGCTTTTACAAGACCATTCAATCGGATTCCTGAATGCAAGTGTCGCGGTATTTCAAGTGTTAAGAATGGCAAACTTTTCTGGTTCAAAACATCATCTTGTATCTTCAAGCTTCGATCGAATTGTAAACCCTATGAAAAAAGTATTTTCAATTCTCCTCTTGCTCACGCTGCATTCAACAGAGGTGAGGGCTCAGGTGAGCGCCGCTTGGGAATTGCTGGAGAATCGCTTTGGGAATCCGGAGTTTCATCGTGCCAGGTTGATCTTGAAAAATGAAAGCTCAACAGCAATTCAATCAGGCTGGAAGCTGTATTTCAACTCTATTTTCATTTCTATCAATGCAACGTCAAAGACACCTCCATTTCGGATCAAACATTTGCAGGGTGACTTTTTTGTCTTAGAAAGCGAAGAAAATTCTCCGACAATACCCGCAGGTGAAGAAATCTCCATCGAGTATCAATCCCAGGGACCTTTCTTGAAAAATTCCTATGCTCCTGAAGGCCTAATTTTTTTGGACTCTGAGGGAAATCACTTTGAAATCACTGACTACAACGTCCAATCCATCCCTGTGAGTCAGCTCGCTGAAATGGCAGCACCTACGCCGCTTCCGGTTCCTACATTAGAGCGGATTTATCAGCAAAATGAAGGAATAAGCTTACTTCCGGAAAATCAATTGCCGCCCTATCTCCCCAGTCCCAAATCTTGGAAATACACAGGTGAGACTTTGAAAATCAAACATGCAGGCTTGGCGGTGGTTGGTGCCTCTGAGTTTGCTGAAGCGTCCCAATACCTTCTTTTGGCAATTAGAAACGGATACAAACCCACAGTCAATAAAGCTGAACCTCCAATCAATATCCGTATAATTAAGAATCTGGAATTACCTGAAGAGGGATACGGAATTTCCATTTCAGGAAGAAAAGTAGTGATCTCGGCTTCTTCTCCCAAAGGAGCTCTTTATGGGGTTCAGTCCTTTTTGGCGATGATGCCGCCTACGTTTTCTGCCAAAACGAGCGATGAATTTATCCTGCCCCAGGTCGAAATCACAGATGAGCCAGCTTATAGTTACCGTGGTTTTTTCCTCGATGTAGCCCGCAATTTTCAACCCAAAGCCCAAATCCTGAAGTTGCTGGATCTGATGGCTTTCTACAAACTCAATGTGTTCCACTTAAACTTGGCCAATGATGAAGGTTGGAGGCTTGAAATTCCAGATTTGCCGGAGTTGACCGACTTTGGATCGAAGCGTGGTTTTTCGGTCGGTGAATCAGAGTTTCTTTGGCCATATTACGCTTCAGGAGCTGATTCTGGAAAAAGTCCTGCTGGTACGGGATATTATTCAGTTGCTGATTTTCAGGAGATTTTAGCTTATGCAAAAGCCAGAAATATTGAAGTGATTCCGGAGTTGGGAGTTCCGGCACATTCCCGGGCAGCTATTTTGGCGATGGAAAAGCGTTTTGAAAAACTCTCCAAGGCAGGAAAAACCTCCGAAGCGATTCAATACAGATTAGCTGATCCTGAAGATCAAAGTCGCTACCTCTCCGCCCAAAATTTCCGGGGAAATACAGTCTGTGTCTGTCAGGAATCGACTTATGCATTTTATGAAAAGTTGATTACCGAAGTAAAAAGGATATATCAATCCGCTGGAGTGGAATTGAAACACTGGCATACAGGAGGCGATGAAGTTCCTCGGGGAGTCTGGACCGAATCTCCGATTTGTACTGACTTTTTGGCTAAAAATCCTGAAATCAAATTGGAAGACCTCAATGATTACTTTCGAAGTCGAACAGCCGAAATCCTGAAGAAAAATGGATTGGAAATGGGAGGCTGGGAAGAAATAGGACAAACTCATCAAGGGAATGAAGTAGCGCCAAATCTCAAATTTGCCCAAGAAAACTGGAGGCTTTATGCTTGGAATGCAGTTGCCGGTTGGGGAGGGGAGGACATGGCATACAAACTGGCCAATGCCGGCTATCCAGTCGTGATCTGTTCCAGCGCCAACTTCTATTTTGACCTGGCCTACGACTGGGACCCTGACGAACGCGGGCATACCTGGAGCGGAGTGACGGATATGTACCAGGCCTGGAAGACGGTGCCAGGTAAATTGTACCTCTCACACGATCAAACCATCGAAGGCAAAGAGTGGGATTGGGCTGAGGTTCAAAAGAACTTTACCAAACTTACTCCAGAGGGAAAGAAAAACATCATTGGCGTTTCTGGGCAGTTGTGGACTGAAACGGTCAAAAGCCCTGAAATGCTGGAGTATTACCTTTTTCCAAAAATGCTGGGCTACATCGAGCGGGCATGGGTTGGAGACCCTTCGTGGTCTGCATTGGGTACTGAAGCGGAAATGAAATCGAAAAGACGTGAAGAATGGAATGTATTTGCCAATCTGGTGGGTCAGCGGGAAATCCCGAGATTGGAGTCGTTCTATGGTGAAGTTAATCAACGGATTCCCAAGCCCGGAATTAGCGTAAAAAATGGGCTAATCCACGCCAATGTGCAGACGCCTGGCCTGATTATCCGATATACTCAAGATGGCTCAATCCCCAATGAAAGCTCACCAGTTTATCAAAATGCCATTCCAAAAAAGGGAGATGAGAAGTTTCGTGTTTTTACTAAATCCGGCCGTGCTGGCCAAGTCGTTAGCTTGGACTAAAGGCCTTTAACCAGCGGTTTGTATTTCGTGAGTAGTGCCTCATTTTCGGCTTCTCCTACATCGGAGTTTGAGCTGCTAAAGATTTCGGGTTTGAATCCCCTTGAGATTAGAGTAGTAGCTGCCTGAACCATGATTGCTTGGAGTAAAGCCACGCCGATGACAGTGGAAGTAGCGCCAACTCTGGTTTCCAAGCCTGTCAATTGGATCGAGGCGTCTCCAATTTCTCCGAAATTGTCCAAATAGATATCACTGAGCTCATAGAGTTTCAAACCTGAAGAATGCCGTGACTTCACAGATCGGCTGTGGGATAAGTTGGTCAGACCGATCACTTTTGCGCCGGAGCTTTTTGCTAATTGGGCCATTTCGATGCTCACTGCATTTCTTCCAGAATTGGATGAAATGATGAACACATCGTTTGGGGTAATTTTAAATTCCTTCAAAAGTTGAGCGGCATAGCCTTCCTTTCGTTCCAATGCGGTGCTTCCGGAAGCATTCTGGTGAAGCATCAGTTCCGGGTCAAGAATCGGAATCACTCTGGCAAATCCTCCTGCCCGATAGAAAATCTCTTCAGCAATGAGGTGAGAATGTCCAGTTCCGCTTGCATAAATCCAGCCTTGGTTACTTAGCGAATCAGCGATTAGATTGGCAGCAAGTGTGATTTCTTTTTCTTGTTGAAAAGCTTGTTGAAGCTTTTTCTCGATTCCATCTTGATAAAGTTTGAAGGCTGGCTTATTCATGGTTTCATGGAGGGATTTTTCCAAAAAATCAATTTAAAATGATTTCATCCACAAAAACCCATCCCTTGGCTCCAGCTCCAGGATGCCAGGAAGGAAGTTTGGAGATCGGCTTGAGGCGGATTTTGAGCTTATCAAATTCCGATTTTGGCAAATCATAGCTCAACACTCCAAATCTTACTTCCTCAAGTTTGGTGGATGAGAGGGTGGGAGTTTCTGGCATTTTTTGCCATCCTGCCTGATTGCCTGTCCAGATTTCTACACTTTCCGGTGGAAAAATGTAGGCACTTTCATTCAGCAGTAAACTTAAATCCAGGGTTTGTGGTGAGGACTTCTCATCCAAATAAAGCTCGATTTCCAAGGCAGTATCCGTGAAGCCCAGCCATTCGCCGGACGTGTGGTTGGTTTTTCCTTTGACTCCGTCAAAAAGGGTAGTGGCGCCATTGGCAGCATATCGGGTATGTGGCTCAAATGCCAACTTGTAGGATTTGGGTTTGATCCCCTCCCTAAATACCAAAGCATAGGCTGTCGGACTTCCGATCCAGTCTTTTGCAAAGGCCTTGGTGCGAATTTGCGCAGTCTTTTTGATCCAGATCGGACCGGAATAGACAGGACTACTCACGCTGTCCGGATCGGAACCATTCAGTGTATATCGAATCTCCGCAGTTCGGATCGGATGCGTAATGATCAATTGAGAGGAATCTCTGAACAGCCCCGTCTCGAAGTCGATTTTTGGTGCATTGAGCGCGTAGATCACCCCTTTTCCATCAAATCCAAAGTCAATTTTTGTCTCAGGCAGGGCTTTTCTGAGTGCTTCTTGGTCGGTTTGATTCAAGCCAGAGTTCCATAGAAATAGCCGCTTCACCTGCTTTAGCTTAGCCAAGGTGGCTACCGCTTCTGACTTGAATTGATTGCCTGAAAGGGCAAGATTTCTCAAGTTTCTCAGTTTTTCCAGACTTGAGAGCTGATTTGGAGAAATTCCCGTGGTATTAAGTTGCAGCTCTTCCAGATTTGGGAAATCCCCAAGGAAACCCAGATCCACATCGGCCAAAGGCATCCGATTAAGATTAATCCGGACCACTTGTTCACTTACTTTTTTGAGATCCTTGAGCGAGGCGGGATCAAAGGTAGAAATCCCGTAATAGGCCACCTCCAATGCCGGAGAGCCCGGAAATACTGGATTTACCTTTCGAAAAAAGTTATTGAGATCCTGTATGTCCGATTCGGCGGCTGGTTCGAAGCCATAGCTTTTCTGTGTGGTAAACTTATTGGATGCAAGTTGGAAAAGCGGTTCTTCGGCTGTTAAGTCGCTGACTTTTTGATCAAATGATGCTCCGGCTGCTACCCAAAGCTCCAGGATTTCGATTTCTTCTTCGGTCAGCTGTGCTTTGTTTTTAGGCGGCATGTGTTCTTTCTCCTCCATAGGCAGATTGATCCGTTGGATGAGGAGGGATTTGTCCAAGTCTCCGGGGATCACAAAGGGGCCGTTTTTTCCGCCTTTTTGTAAGCCGGCAAGTTGATCCATTCGGAGTTCCCCTTTGATTTTTCCTTCCTTATGACACGCAATGCATTTGGATTCCAATATCGGCTGGACCAAATGCTCAAAAAGCTCTGCTTCTTCCAGAGTGACCAGCTCGATCTCCTCTGACCGGATGGGGGCCAATAGGAAATCATCTCCGTGGGTCAGATTAGCTCCAAAATGTCCAGTAAGAATAATCGAAACGGCTAGGGTAGCGGAGGTAGTCCGCAGAAATAGGGATGACTTTTCCCTGAAAAAATAAATCAAAACTGAAAGTAAAAGAGATCCAACTCCCAGCCATTGGTGCCACACCAAGGCATCTCCGTCGTAGTCTTCATTTGCCAAAATCAAACCTGCTACGACGGTGATTCCAGTCAAATTTGCTCCAAATAATAAAATCTGAGCACCAATTTTCTTCAGCTTTTCATCTGAAACCCACAAAAAGCCTACAGCCATGAGCAAAAGAACAATCGGAAAATGCAGAAGCAGCGGGTGAGTTCTCCCCAAGACTTGAAGGAAGGCAGGAATTTCCAGACGGTCTCCTGCCAGACTTAGGACTAGCGCTAGCCCCAGCCAGAAAAACAGGAAATTCTCAAGAATCGGAATGATCCGGGATACTTTGGACATAAGAGGAAATTAAGCGATCAGGTCTTTGACTACTTTGCCATGCACATCGGTGAGCCGGTACCTTCTTCCGAGGTGTTTGTAGGTAAGTTTTTCGTGGTCTATACCCATCAGATGCATGACCGTAGCCTGAAAATCGTGAACGTGCACGGGATTCTCAGTGATGTTGTATCCAAAGTCATCGGTCTCACCGTAGACCATGCCTGACTTCACTCCACCGCCTGCCATGAAAATGGAAAATGCTCTCGGATGGTGATCTCTGCCATAGTTTTCAGGTTGGATTTTGCCCTGGCAGTAGTTAGTCCGGCCAAATTCCCCGCCCCAGATAATCAGTGTCTCATCCAAAAGTCCTCGCTGCTTCAGGTCTGTAATCAAGCCGGCAGTGGCCTGATCCACGTCTTTGGCTTGGCCAATCATCTGATTGGGTAAGTTATCATGTGCGTCCCATCCCTGATGATAGAGTTGAACAAATCGAACCCCATTTTCGGACAGTTTTCGTGCTAATAGGCAGTTGGCAGCATACGTTCCCGGCACCAGACAGTCCGGGCCATAGAGTTTGATGATGCTGTCGGGTTCTTTGGAAGTATCGGTGATCTCCGGCACAGCCGTCTGCATACGGTAAGCCATTTCGTACTGTTGCACTTTGGCAGTAATCTGGGGATCGTTGAATTCCTGGTAGTTGATCTCATTCAGCGCAGCGATCTGATCGATCATTTTGCGGCGCTGGTCTCGGCTCATTCCATTTGGATCTTTGAGATAAAGGACGGGATCCTCTGAGTTGGAGAATTGAACGCCTTGATGGGTTGCATCTAAGAATCCATTACTCCAAAGCTTGGAATAGACACCCTGTCCATTTCCTTTTCCCCGGCTTAGTAAAACGCAGAAGGCAGGAAGGTTCGCGTTTTCACTTCCCAATCCATAGCTCAGCCAAGAACCCATGCTGGGGCGATTTCCTACCTGGGCACCAGTTTGGAAAAAGGTCAAAGCAGGATCGTGGTTGATCGCCTCGGTATGCATCGATTTGACGATCAAGAGGTCGTCTACTACGCTGGAGATGTGCGGGAAAAGTGAGGAAATCCAGGCCCGACTTTCTCCGTATTGATTGAAACCAAAATAGGAACCAACCAGCGGAAATGAACTCTGTCCAGCCGTCATTCCCGTGAGGCGCTGGCCTGCACGGATTGAATCAGGAAGTTCCTGTCCAAAGTTTTTGGTCAACAGCGGCTTGTAATCGAAAGTCTCTAGCTGTGAAGGAGCTCCGTTTTGAAACAAGTAAATGATTCGTTTTGCTTTTGGGGCAAAGTGCGGCAAGGCACGCATCAGTCCGTCTTCCGCTTCTTGTTTTCCAGTAAACAGATCCGGAATCAGAAGTGATCCCAAAGCAACACTGCCAATTCCTAAGCTCAGTCGGGAGAGAAACTTCCTTCTGTTGTGATTCAAGCCCTGCTCTAATAATTCCTTTTCCATCTCAGCTTTTGGTTATGGTTTCTTCCAGATTGTAGATACTCACGATGACTTGCATCAGTGCAGCATTCTCTGGTGTGATTGCTCTTTCGTTCATCGGGTATTCGCCCACATCGAGGGCTTGTTTTGCTTTTTCCGGATCGCTTTGAAATGCCTCCAATTCACTTTGGTAGAACTCCACCAGAATATCCAGCTCTTTGGACTTTATTTCCCTACAGACAATCCGCTTAAAAGCTTCTGAAATCGCGGTCTCTTCATCTTGGAAGTTTTCCGAAAGCTTGGTTGCCAAAACTCGTGAGGCTTCCAATACCATCGGATCATTCATCATCACCAGGGCCTGAAGCGGGGTGTTGGTTCGGTTTCGCCCAATTTCACAACGATCTCTATTGCTGGAATCAAAAATGATCGCTTTTGGAGGTGGTACGGTGAGTTTGATGAAATTATAGATTCCCCTTCGGTAAAGCTTGTCTCCTTTGTCCTGGACATAGGTAGCCAATACCCCACGGCCCGAAGTAGCTGCTTCCCAAAGTCCGGAAGGTTGATAAGGCTTCACGCTTGGTCCGCCAATTTCACCATGCAGAAGTCCGCTGCTGGCCAAAACCAGATCTTGGATATGTTCTGCTGGAAGTCTCAAGCGAGGCGCACGGGCTAAATAGAGGTTATCAGGATCTAGCGCTAGGTGTTCATTAGAGATCACTGCAGATTGTCGGTATGTGGCTGAAAGCATGATTTGCTTGATCAGGCGCTTGATATCCCATCCATTTTCCATAAAATCCACTGCTAGCCAATCCAGCAACTCAGGATGGGTCGGTAAATCTCCCTGCATCCCAAAGTCTCCTGCCGATTTCACTATTCCTTTGCCGAAGATTTCCTGCCAGATCAAGTTGACAAAAACACGTGAGGTCAAGGGATTGTCCCGATTGGTTGCCCATTTGGCTAAACCAAGCCGGTTTTGTTCCATGTCTTTGGGGAATTCCAAAATCGAAGCTGGCGTAGAGGCTTCTACCGGAATAGTCGGTGCATCATAGACTCCCCGATCCAGAATGAAGGTAGTTCGCTTTTCGTCCAGTTCGCCCATTACTGAAACACTGAGTTTGGTAGTGTCGGAATGGTTGATGAAACTCATGATTCCATCAAGATCATCCCGCTCGATCCAAAGAATAGGCGTTTTGGCTGGTTTGGATACGCTCACATCACCTTCAAAACCCTTTTCCTGGGAATTGTTGAAGAAAGCGAACAGTTCAAAATATTCTTTTTGGGAAAACGGATCATACTTATGGTCGTGGCACTGCGCACATTCCATCGTGATCCCAAGGATACTTTTGCTGAAGGTATTTGTCTTGTCCAGCACATATTCGATCCGGTATTCTTCTTCGATTATTCCTCCCTCTTCTGTGTATTTATGATTCCTGTTGAAAGCCGTGGCCAAAATCTGCTCTTTGGTTGGATTGGGTAGCAGGTCACCAGCTAGCTGCCAAGTCAGGAATTGGTCATAAGGAAGATTATTGTTCAAGGCATGAATCACCCAATCCCGATAGGGCCATTGGGTCCGGATATTGTCATCCTGATAGCCATAGCTGTCAGAATATCGGGAAATGTCCATCCAAAGCACAGCCAGTTTCTCTCCATAAGAAGGTTGCGAGAGCAATTCATCCAAAAGCTTTTCGTAGGTGTTTTCACCTGAGAAATCTGCGTATTTATCCAAAATAGCAGGAGAAGGTGGCAGCCCGGTTAAGTCCAAACTTGCCCGCTTGATCAGTTCATGCGGCTTGGCCTCAGGATTTGGGGCCAGTTTTTTGGATTGCATTTTCTTATAGGTAAATGCATCGATTTCATTAACCCCCCAGTCAACTTGGGACACGGTTGGTTTTTCCACTTTGAGAAAAGCCCAATGCGGCTCGTAGGTCGCGCCTTGTTCTATCCAGCGCTTAATCAACTCAATTTCTTCGGGACTCAAGGTGAGATTGGATTCAGGAGGAGGCATGATTTCTCCCGGATCAGTAGAGACGATTCTGTGATACACCTCGGATTTGTCCAGGTTGCCAGAGACAAGTGCAAATTTTCCAGGGCTTTCCTTTAATGCCTTAAATGCCCCTTCTTCCGTATCAAGTCGCAAATCTGCTTCCCGCTTATTCGCATCCGGTCCATGACAGGCGAAGCATTTGTCTGATAGAATCGGACGAATATGGAAATTGTAGCTGATTTGATCAGAGGTGGTCAGATCGACTTCATCCAACTGTTTGTTTTCACAACTCCAAAGAAATCCAGTCAACAGGAGTAAGGCAGGCAATCTGTGGAAGAGGTGTAAAGTAGGCATTTGGGTAGGAATTAAGTGTGAAAAAGTTACTGAAAAATTTTAAAAAAGGACCTTTTGTTCGCTAAAAAAAATCATCCATTTCAAGGGATACTTCAGGGTTAAGGAGAATAATTACATTAGACCTCCAAAAAGTCCTTATCTCATGGCAAGGCTTTTTTTTTGTTTCTTCCCAAAAGGAATGAATTTTTTGAGGAATGACTCGAAGATCTATGCCTCGTTAAAGATTCACCGGCGCTCTTGTAGTTTTGTTTCAGCTTTTGTTCATTCAAGCCAGATTTGGTGTCTAGTTCTACCTATACCTTTGTCGGGATTACCACTTGAAATCTATAATTACCGAATCTCTATTTCTTTCTACTAAGAAATAATACTTTCTACAGTTTTATTGTCAATACGAATACTACCAACTATTAGATGAAGTTATTTTTCACGTTTTTGACGTGCATGACTTTCATTTTCTATGGCTCAGCTCAAGTGAAGTCAGATGAAAATGAGTTTGCACGACAATTGGAATCCTATTTCCAGTTGACAGGTCAGCGGATTTTGGTTCTGGAAAAGGATCTTTCAGGGCTGAATTCTGCGGAGGGCCTGGTCCTTAAAAACCTCCCATCAGCACTGACCGAAAATACAGATTATGCTTTTTTCACATTCAGGGAAAAGTATGTGGTGATTTATCCCAAATTTTTAAGAGATAAGTACTACGATCGAGCAGATTCTCTGGAAAAGCACACCGAAAAGGCCATTTATGAGGTGAAAGGTCGTATCCGGGACAATGAAATGAAGACATTTATACCTGGAGGGCTTTTCTCGATTCCTCAACTCGAACTTGCTGCCTTGACGGATGAAAAAGGAGAGTTTTCAGTTCAAGTTCCGGAGGGAACCTACATTGGCTATTTCAGCTCAATGGGAAAGCAAACCGAACAAAAAATCATCAAAGTGTACCGAGATCAGGAACTTGATGTAACCTTATTTGAATCAGTGAGCGAACTGGACTTGGTTACAGTGACAGATCGAGCTATCGATGCCAATGTCATGAGTACGCTGCCAGGAGCTACCCGTATTCCAATGGAAGAGCTGAAACTTCTCCCTCCTCTGCTTGGTGAAGTAGATGTGGTGAAAAGCATGCTGCTTTTACCTGGGGTGTCTACAGTGGGGGAAGGCGCTTCTGGATTTAATGTCCGGGGAGGAGGAGTGGATCAAAACCTGATTCTGATGGATGGAGCTCCGGTGTTCAATCCTTCCCACATGTTCGGTTTTTTCAGCATCTTCAATCAAGATGCCATCAATGACGCGACGCTTTACAAGGGTGATATACCTGCTCAATATGGAGGACGATTAAGTTCGGTATTAGATATTAAAACCCAATCCGGAGACACTGAGGACTGGTATCTGAATGGTGGGATTGGCTTCCTGTCCAGTCGCTTAGGGATAAACGGTCCGATCACTGATAAAACCCAGATCATGGCTACCGTAAGGGCAGCCTATCCTACATGGATTCTGAGACGGATTCCCAATACTGGAATCAATGAAAGTGCGACTAATTTTCAAGATGCCAACCTCAGGCTTGACCATCGGATCAATGATAGGAATAGCCTTTTGATCAGTGCTTACACCAGCTCGGATTATTTCAGGTTTGGTGCAGATACCGCGTATTCTTGGCAGACCAATTTGGCCAGTTTGAAATGGAAGGCTTATTGGGGGGATTTTTTTGGCAGTGAAACCAACCTGAGCTATTCGAGCTACCGATATTCAGTTTTTGGCGAAGCAAGTCCGCTGGAATTCAAATTACGCTCTTCGATCGATTTTTTGGGAATTCAGCAGCAGTTTGAATGGTCCGGAGAAAAGCTGGAGGGTTTACAGTTTGGGTTCCAGGTGAATTCCTATCAAATGGGCATGGGAGATCTAATTCCCAATTCGGAAGAATCCTTGATTGAACCAGTGGCGATCCAGGATGAAAGAGGTATCGAAAGTGCCGTGTATTTTCAGGTGCCTTGGAAACTATCCGATAAATTACAAGGACAACTAGGCTTGAGGTATTCCCGCTTTTTTGCCCTGGGCGAAAGACAGGTATACGAATATGAAGAAGGAGTGCCAATGGAACTGGAGTCAATCCGTGATACGACCTTTTATCAATCGGGAGAGCTGATTAAATCATATGGAGGATTTGAGCCTAGATTGACAGTACGTTATGCCATTTCAGAGGACTTTTCGGTCAAAGGTTCCATCAACCGAAGCTTACAATATTTGCACTTATTGACCAATAATTTTGCCTCTGCACCTGTAGACCTTTGGAAGCTCAGTGATGGGTTTATTGGTCCTCAGGAGGCTTGGCAGTATGCATTGGGTTTTTATAAGAACATGAATCAGAACAAGATCGAAACCTCCGTGGAGGTGTATTACAAAGACATGCCGAGTATTGTAGAATACCTAGACGGAGCCCAGTTATTCCTGAATCCCACCCTGGAAACAGATTTGGTGATGGGTTCTGGATATGCCTATGGTTCGGAATTTTTGATCAAAAAGAATTCAGGGAAAATCAACGGCTGGGTATCCTACACCTTTAGTAGGACGCTTAGGAAAGTAGAAACCCAACTTGGTGATGCCGTCAATCAGGGAGAGTATTTCCCTGCTAACTGGGATCAGCCTCACGACATTACAGTCGTGGCTTCTTGGCAGCCAGTCAGGAGAATTTCTTTCAATGCAACATTTAATTACAGAACCGGTCGACCTATCACGCTACCCAGTGGCATCTATGACATCGGCGGAAATATCGTAATTGACTATCAGGAGCGCAATCAAGCCAGAATCCCTGATTACCATCGGTTGGACATGGGGATGACTTACTATTTTTATCAGCGTAAAAACAGCAATTACAAAAGCTCCATCAGTCTTTCATTTTATAACCTGTATGCGAGGCGAAATGCATTTTCTTGGTTCTTTCAGCCCTCTCCTGAGCAGGGGATACCGAAATCCTATCGACTGGCTGTAATTGGCACCGTAGTCCCTTCCCTCACGTATAATTTCTCCATTCGATGATCAATCATATTCAAAGGATAGTTTTGTGGGTAAGCTTTTTGGGTCTTGCCTCCTGTGTGGATGAAATTAATATTGCTTTAGAGGAGTCAAATCAGGCAATGGTCATCGAGGCATGGATAGGAAATAACCCTGAGGACACCTATGTCAAAGTCTATCAAACCAGTGCCTATATCTCGGGGGTCCTTAACCCTAATTTTGTCCCTGTACCCGTGAAGTCAGTAGTAATCGAACAAGGTGTCGGTGAGGATATTCTTTTCAGTCAAATAGAGCAAAATATTTTTCGTCAGTCTACCAGTTTTGATCCGGTATCGGGCAGAGACTATCGGTTGGTGGTGGAGACAGCTGATGGAGAAATATATGAGAGTAGCTGGGAAAAGATGCCGCCACTCGTCCAAATCGAAGATGTGGTAGGGCAGGCCTTTGAGAAACAAGTACTTATTGCCACCGGTCAAAGCCAATTTATTCAGACAAGAACTTTTGCCGATATCCAGGCGGTGATTTCAGATCCAGGGGAGGGAGAATTGGGCTATCTGATCGAATCTTCCGGCATCACTGAATTATATACCACAGCCAACATAGACAACTGTGCCTGCACCTGCTATGAGAATGTTCCAAATATTTTTGCAGGAATGAACGTAGTTTCCAATGAACCATTTCAGGGCCGGAGTTTTGGCTTGTCTTTGGGTGAAATATCACTGAGTACTCTGGGTAGATTTTTGGTAAACACAAAGGTCAAAACTGTCAATAAGTCCAGTTATGATTACCTCAATCAAATAGATGAACAGCAGCGTAACTCAGGGAGTATTTTTGATCCGGCACCTTCCCGCATCAAAGGAAATATTACAAAGAGAGGGGATGAGAACCAGCTGGTCCTGGGAAGTTTTTTTCTCTTTCAGGAAAGCTCCTATGAGAAGTTACTCTTTCGGACACAAATCCGAAGTGAGGCATTGGAGCTCAATCATTCGATTGAACCCTTGCCACCTGTAGAAGCATCATGCCTGGAAGTTTACTTAGACGCTACCACGATTAGACCGCCAGCATTTAGACAATGAAAATTACGCTAACATTCTTCTTTTCAATTTTCTTTTACTTTAATTCTTTCGGGCAGAACCAACAGCTGCCTGAAGTAGAGTTGGAAAATTTTGTCCTCGTCACCGATCAGGATATATACCTCTCGGGTGACAGGGTTTGGTTTGCAGCCAAACTATTGAAAAACCACAGCAGTTATCGATACAGCAAGTTGGCCTACATTCAGGTCTTGGATGGCGAGGGGAATACCATTCACCAGGAGAAGATGCTGCTCACTGGCGAAGACCTGATTTATGGTGATTTTTTTATCCCTGAGAATAGTGTCACCGGTGTTTTTTCCCTGCTGATTTATTCCAAATGGATGGCCAATTTTGAGGACTTTCCCATAGCCAAAAGAGAGTTTTTGGTGGCAAATTCCACAACTCCAAGAGCCCAAGGAAATCCAGCCCTATTTTGGGAAAAAGTCCCGTTTGAAAATGCCTCCATCAGCCTATTTCATACCTCTGATCGGGCTGAGGTGATCGAAATTCAAGATTCCAGGGGAAATACTCTTGAAGTTTTGGAGGCAGTACCTCCCCTTAAAAAAACGTTGTCGAGCATAAAGCCTGAATCAGGATATACCATTGTCTACAGGAATTCCAGTTTTCAAATTTCAGCGCAAAAATGGTTTTGGGATCCGTCTGATTTTACGTTGGTCACCAAAGAAATGCCTGGAAAAGGCCTCAAAATAGTCACACATACCGATTGGATGATTTTAGAAGAGCTAGGTGTCGATTCGACTCGGGTTGAGCTGGATAGACAAGTGTACGAAGCACTCAATTCATTCGATATTTCTGTCCTTGATCCCTCAGGAAAATTGCTGTGGACCTATCGGGTTCAAGTTCCGGCTAAAAGTCAGGGAGAGATTTCCATTACTTCCAAAGGTACTGTAGGAGAGGCGTTAGACTTAAATTTAGTGGACTTTTCGGAGCAATATCATGATGGCTTGGTCATGGCAAAGGAGCTCTCAGATCCTTTGATTTCTGATTTTGTCGCACTTTTAAATCACCCAAACTGGATCAATCTCACCAGCAAAACTGCTGATCCTGATTTAATTACAGCTTTGCATCAGCCAATAGAAGATCCTTTGCTGGTGAAAGACTACAGTCCAATGTTTGATTACAAGCCTTGGTCTATAGCCATGGATCAGCGTTTTAAAAGTGCGGTAAGCAAATCCGGCTTCTCCTATTTTTTACCGGATGTCCTGTTGGATCCACTGGTCAACCGACGATTGTATAAGGAGAATTTTGAAATAGCTGAAGAAGTAGTGGCGCTTCAATCTCCCTTTGAGGCCGACAAAGTATATCATATTGAGGATTACTTTGAGTTTCGGGACTTGGAGGCTTTTTTGAAAGAGGTGGTCCCTCAAGTAAGACTCAAGAAGTCCAAGGTTCAGGATTACAAAGAATTGTATATTGCCAATACAGACAATCAGGCAGTCAAATTCAATAAAAAGCCCTTGGTTTTAGTGGATTTTTACAAGGTACTTTCGCTGGAAGAATTTTGGAATTTGGACCTAGTCAGCGTGGATCGGATTGAATTGTACTACAACAAATCAACCGTTGAAACCACCAATCTTGGGGAAGCTGTTGGGGATGGTTTGATTGTAGTTTACACCAAAAACAACGAGTTTTTTCTTAAAAATAACCTAGGTAAGGATCGCTACTTTCTGGCTGATTTGAGTGTGCCAAGACGGCCGGATTTTACCAGAAGAGCAACCCAACAGATCAGTGGAAACGCCCTCCAATACCTAGACTCAGGCCTGTCTTTTTATCGGGGAAGAACACCCACCCATGAAATTAGATTTGATACGGCAGGGACATGGGTGATCGAGGCCTGGGTTTTTGGAAACTCATCTTTCGAAAAAGTCCAAAGAAGAGTGCAGATAGATCCTTGATGTTATTTTGAGGAAAGCAACTAAAATCAGACTTGAGTTCAGGTGGATTGAAAAAGAAAAAGCCGCTCTTCGGAGCGGCTTTTTCTTTGTAAATTCTTTAAATCAATGCCTTACGACAGAGAAGTCAAACGTTTCAAGAAATTTCGTGGTGAAGTTTCCTTCTTTGAACTGCTCATTCTCCAATAATGCAATGTGGAAAGGAATCGTGGTCTTTATTCCATCGATCACAAACTCTTCCAAGGCCCGCTTCATTCTCACAATTACTTCTTCTCTTGACTGACCACTCACGATGAGCTTTGCAATCATGGAGTCGTAATTTGGAGGAATCACATATCCAGCATAAACGTGAGAGTCCACCCTTACGCCTCGTCCTCCCGGAATGTGCAAATTCAGTATTTTCCCTGGGCTTGGTCTGAATCCATGAGCTACGTCCTCGGCATTTATTCTACACTCCATGGCAAACAACTTTGGGTAGTAGTTTCGGCCCGAGATCGTTTCGCCGGCAGCCACTTTGATTTGCTCTTTGATCAGATCAAAATCTGTCACCTCTTCCGTAATCGGATGCTCAACCTGGATTCGGGTATTCATTTCCATGAAGTAGAAGTTGCGGTCTTTATCCACGAGAAACTCGATCGTTCCGGCACCTTCGTATCCGATTGCTTCGGCTCCTTTAATTGCCGCTTTGCCCATGGCATCACGGAGTTCATCAGTAATGAATGGGGAGGGCGTTTCCTCGACCAGTTTCTGGTGACGCCGTTGTATCGAGCAATCTCTTTCGGATAGGTGACAGGCCTTACCAGTCTTGTCTCCGATGATCTGAATCTCAATATGGCGTGGCTCTTCTACATATTTTTCGAGATAGAGCCCATCGTTACCAAAGGCTGCTCCAGATTCCATCTTGGCATCATCCCAAGCTTTTTTGAAATCTTTGTCTTCTCGGACGATTCGCATGCCCCGTCCACCGCCACCAGCGGTAGCTTTGAGGATAATCGGATAGCCCATCTCATTGGCTAGTTTTAAGCCTTGTTCGATGGTGTCGATCAAACCTTCTGATCCTGGGATGGTAGGCACTCCAGCAGCTTTCATGGTAGCTTTGGCAGTAGCCTTATCGCCCATTTTAGAGATCATGTCTGGGGAGGCGCCGATGAATTTGATGTTATATTCTTCACAAATTCTTGAGAATTCTGCATTCTCGGATAGGAAACCATACCCTGGATGTATCGCATCCGCATTGGTGATTTCAGCTGCTGCAATGATTCTCGGGATATTCAGGTAGGATTCCCTGCTAGGTGCAGGTCCAATGCAGACTGCCTCATCAGCAAATCTGACATGTAAACTGTCCTTATCGGCAGTAGAATATACTGCAACCGTTTTGATCCCCATTTCCTTGCAGGTACGGATGATCCGGAGCGCAATTTCTCCACGGTTAGCTATCAATATTTTTTTAAACACGGTCTAATTTGGTTAAGTGAAAAAATCAACCAGCCGGGTCTACTAGGAACAAAGGCTGATCGTATTCTACAGGAGTAGCATTGGCGACAAGGATTTTGACTATTTTGCCTGATACCTCTGATTCGATTTCGTTGAAAAGCTTCATAGCTTCAATGATACAAACGGTCTGCCCAGCCTTGATAGAGGAGCCCTCTGTGGCAAATGGAGCTGAATCAGGGTTAGGTGTCAAGTAAAATGTCCCGATCATTGGGGACTTAATCTCTACCAAATTGGAAGGGGTAGCTGCCGGGGCAGGAGCAGCCGCAGGAGCTGGAGCTGCCGCTACAGGAGCCGGCGCTGCAACTGGGGCAGGAGCTGCCGGAGCAGGCGCGTGTACAATTTGCGCAGACTCAGCATATTTTTTTATGGAAAGTTCGAATTCCTCAGTTTTGATTTTGACCTCTGCAAGGCCGGAATTGGAGATGTAATCGATCAATTCCTGGATCTCTTTAGCTTTCATAGGGTTTTAGTTAGTTGAAATGTGCCGAGACATTTCTCGATGTGTTTAAAAACAATAAAGCTGTGTAATTTAAAGAAATCACACAGCCAATTACAAGTTATTTTACTCTTTCGGAATAGGATCCATCCCGGGTATCCACCTTGATCATGATGTCCTGCTCTACAAATAGAGGCACCATAACTGTAGCACCGGTTTCAAGAATGGCAGGTTTTAATGCATTGGTGGCCGTATCTCCTTTGATTCCGGGCTCAGTATAAGTGATCATCAGCTCTACAAAAGGAGGCAATTCTACCGAAAGGGGAGTCTCAGTTTCATCATGAACAAGAATGTCGACGTTTTGACCGTCTTTCAGGAGCTTTGGTCTTTCGATCAATCGCTCTTCCAAAGAGATTTGCTCAAAAGTTTCTGTGTTCATGAAATTATATCCCATCTCGTCGGCATATAAAAACTGAAAGGGACGTTTTTCAACCCGCGCTGTGGTGACTTTCTCTCCTGCGTTGAAGGTTTTGTCCAAAGTTTTCCCTGTTCTCAGACTTTTTAATTTTGTTCGGACGAAAGCTGCTCCTTTTCCTGGTTTTACGTGCTGGAATTCTACGATGGAATAGATATCGTTATTCATTTCCAGACAGAGTCCATTCTTAAAATCTGCAGTACTTGCCATAAGTGATATTTGATTGAATTTTGAGTTTTAATTTTTTGGATCGTAAGCCCATTTGAGATAGATCGATCCCCATGTAAATCCCCCTCCAAATGCCGCCAAGATGAGGTTATCACCTTTTTTCAGTTGGCTTTCATATTCCCAGAGACAAAGAGGAATGGTGGCTGCAGTAGTATTTCCATACCGCTCGATGTTCATCATGACTTTTTCAGGTCCGATGCCCATTCGGTTTGCAGTGGCATCGATGATTCGCTTGTTGGCTTGGTGAGGCACCAGCCAAGCAACATCTTCGCCTTTCAGGCCATTTCTTTCCATGACTTCAGCACTGACGTCAGCCATGTTTGTCACCGCAAATTTGAAAACGGATGCACCCTCCTGATAGGCAAAATGCTCACGGGCAGCCACAGATTCCGGAGTGGCAGGACGACGGCTACCTCCTGCTTTCATGTGGAGGTAAGGCTCACCCGAACCGTCTGATTTCAAGATAGCGTCGATTACACCTTCTTCTTCGGTAGTGGCTTCAAGCAATACTGCACCAGCTCCGTCGCCAAAAAGAATACAGGTCGTTCGGTCTTGGTAGTCGACGATTGCAGACATCTTATCTGCTCCGACGATGATTACTTTCTTGTGAGTACCAGACTGAATAAATTGAGAACCAACCTGAAGTGCATATAAAAAGCCAGAACAGGCAGCTGCAACATCAAAGCTGAAGCTTTTTTTGGCTCCGACTTTATCGGCAATGATATTGGCTGTAGCAGGAAAAGGTAGATCAGGCGTAACTGTAGCACAGATGATCATTTCGATATCCAGGGGATCGGTATTGGTTTTTTCCAATAGCCCTTTTACCGCCTCGACTGCCATGACAGAAGTACCCTGATTTTCGCCTTTCAGGATTCTTCGCTCCTTGATGCCTGTTCGGGAAGTGATCCACTCGTCATTGGTCTCTACAAGTTTTTCAAGTTCTGCATTTGTCAATCTATACTCCGGAACATAACCTTGGATTCCGGTGATTTTGGCTCTGATTTTATCCATTCTTGTAGATTTGATAGAGGAATTTAAGTGGATAAAGACCTCATACTGGGTTTATATTTTTCTCGGAAAATCCTAAGAAAAGCCAAAAATAGCACAATGCCTTGTGTCCACCAAAACCAAGAAACAATCTGCGATCCAAGTCACTGCAAGTCAGCTTCTTTCAGTTTTGGGAAATAAAAAATCCATTCCTTTGAAGGAATGGATTTTAATAAATGTATCGGAGGCTAGAATTAAGCTCTAACTTCTTTCTCGATGATTACTTGTCCTTTGTAGTACAATTTGCCTTCAAGCCAAAAAGCTCTGTGTGGCAAGTGCATTTCGCCGGTAGTTGGACATTTTGCCATTCCCGGAGCTTCCAGTTTATAATGAGTTCTTCTTTTATCTCTTCTGGTTTTCGAAATTTTTCGTTTAGGATGTGCCATTTTATGCGTGGTTTATGATTATTCTTTGTTTTTAAGTTTCATTAATTGTTCCCACCGTGGATCGATAGGTTTTGTTTCTTCTTCATGTGACTCAGGATTATCCGCTTCAGCATCCAATTCATCATCGATGTAGACATATCCTCCTTCAGCTTCCAATTCCTCGTCATCCAATTCATTTCGATGGTCAGGGTGGATCTTTTTCAGGGGAAGAGCCAGTAGAATGAATTCGTAGATCAATTGCGCAACATTGATCACTGGAGTATCCCGTGTGATCATGAAGACGTCCTCATCAATTTCTTTTTCCTCGGATCCGTACTTATAAATCATCTTTTCGGAAAAATCCAAAGGATGATCAAATACTTCCAAGCTTCGGTCGCAGGTTAATTGTACAGTCCCTTTTATGTGAAAATTGACTTCAATTACATTCGCTCCTTTGTCCAAAATGGCCCGTACAGCCAAGTTGCCCTTCTCGACGATTTCGTTGTCTTCGAAGTTTTGGAAGAATCGATCTCCAATTTCGAAGTCAATTTCGTGCCTTCCTTCTTTGAACTTAATTACTTCAATATCAAAGGTTTTCCAGAATTTCACGATTTGTCCTCCCGATTTAAGACCGCAAATGTAGGTATTATTTTAAAATAGCTAAAACAGAACCTGAAATTATATTTGGTTCTCATTCATTTTTCTTCTTAAAATTAGCTTATTCTGTATCTTCTCCAGCTTCATGCTGCTGGATGATGTCCGAGGCAAGCATCAGTGCCGCACGCATTGAACCCTCATCTGCGATATTTTTTCCTGCAATATTATACGCAGTACCATGATCTGGTGAGGTACGAATGACTGGCAGTCCGGCAGTGAAGTTGACTCCTGAGCTGAATGCGATCGACTTAAACGGTATCAATCCCTGGTCATGATACATGGCAAGTACCCCATCAAACTTGGTCTGGTGCATCATGCCAAAAAAGCCATCGGCAGGATAAGGTCCGAAGACATATTTGTTTTGGTCTTTCAGCTCTTTGATGGCTGGCTTGATGATTTTCTCCTCTTCTTCACCCAAAAGGCCATCTTCTCCAGCATGTGGATTCAGACCTAGAATCGCAATTTTCGGCTTGCTGATCCCGAAATCTTTCTCAAGGCTGGTTAAAAAAATCGTGGCTTTTTTCTGAATTCGCTCCTTTGTGACTGTCTGTGGTACTTTTGCCAATGGCACATGTCCTGTGACCATAGCGACGCGGAGTGATTCGTCCACCATCATCATCAGGCTTTCTTTTGCTCCCACAAAATCCGTGATGAATTCCGTATGTCCTATAAAATGAAAATCGGCTGTGTTCAGGTTATTTTTATTCAAAGGTGCAGTGACCAAGGCTTGTATTTTGCGGTCTTTCAGATCAGCTACTGCTGCCTTGAGCGCCTCCAGGGCCATTTTTGCTGCCTCAGTTGTTTCTACTCCTGGGATGACCTCAGGCGATTCCTCCATCACATTGATCACATTGATCTTGCGGTGTTGGATTTCATCCAAAGTACGGATTTGGGTAAAATTAAAATCCTCCAAACTCATCAGCTTTCGGTAGAAAGTGATCACCTTACCATGACCATAGATCACCGGAGTGAATGACTTATAGACTCTACTGTCTGCCAGAGCTTTAAGGGTTACTTCTACACCGATACCGTTGATGTCTCCGATACTGATTCCTATGATAGGTTTTTGTTTTTTGGCGTTCATATTTTGGTCTACTGGATTGGAAGGACAGGACAAATTTCCCGAACCTTTAGGAATATTCCCTTAATTTTAGGTTCGCAAGTTATAAAAATTTATCTCAGCCAAAGGATGGAAAAAGTCAAACCTAAAAAGCATCTTGGACAGCATTTCCTGACTGATTTGAGCATTGCCGAGCGAATCGCCCAGGCAGTCAAAGGTCATGATGGAGTGGATAAAGTGCTTGAAATCGGCCCCGGAATGGGGGTTCTGACTGATTTCCTGTTGAGAAATCCCCAGGAGCTTTATCTCATTGAAATTGACAGGGAAAGTATAGCTTACCTGCAAAAGAAATATCCAGAACTAGGGGAGCGGATCATTGAAGGGGATTATTTGAAATACGATGCCTCGCGAGTGCTTCCAGACAAGTATTCTATAGCTGGGAATTTTCCATACAATATTTCTTCCCAGATTTTCTTCAAAGTACTTGAAGAAAAAGATCGGGTAACTGAGGTCGTGTGCATGCTTCAAAAGGAGGTTGCCCAAAGAATAGCTTCACCCAAAGGAAACAAGGATTATGGAATCCTCTCAGTATTGCTTCAGGCTTGGTATGATATCGAATACCTGTTTACAGTGCCTCCTGGCGTGTTTAACCCGCCTCCCAAGGTCAACTCAGGAGTAATTCGGCTGACAAGGAATGCAGTAGAAAAACTAGATTGCGATGAAAAGCTATTTTTCAAAGTGGTCAAAGGAGGATTCAGTACGCGCAGAAAAACCCTCAGAAATGCGCTGAAGTCTTTTGAGTTTACAGAGGATTTCAAATCAAACCCGATTTTGGATAAGCGTGCGGAGCAATTGGATGTAGCGGATTTTGTGTTTTTGACCCAACAAATCGAAAAAGGACGTGGAGGCAATTAAGCAATTTGAACTATCCAAAGAATACCTGGAAAGTCTCCAGTTGGGGATCGAGCAGGAAGATGTTGACTTTATCAGAGACTCCCTTGATGGTGTAAACGTCGCTGACATTGCAGCTATTCTCGATGAGCTTAGCATGCAGGAGTCTGTGTATGTCTTACGCCTATTGGATAATCAACTTGCAGCAGACATCCTGATCGAACTGGATGAGGTATCGCTGGTAAAGGTGCTCCGGGAAATAGAAAACTCCGAAATCGCAGCCTGGATAGAATTGATGGACTCCGATGATGGAGCCGATATTTTAAACCTGCTCTCTGAAAAAGACCGGGAGGAAGTCATCTCGGATTTTCAGGACAAAGTCAAATCAGAGCAGGTCCTCGAACTCCTCCGCTATGAGGAAGACACGGCTGGTGGGATCATGGCTAAGGAATTTATCCGGGCCAATAAAAACTGGAATATTCTCCAGACTATCAATGAGATCCGACGCCAAGCTGAGAATGTTGAAAAAATTTATTCCATCTATGTGGTAGATAATCGGCAGCATTTGCTGGGAAGAGTTTCGCTAAAGAAAATCATCCTTGCTGCCTCCGATACCAAAATAGAGCATATCTACGACGAAGATGTGATCTCTGTTCCTGTCCACATGGACCAAGAGGAAGTCGCTTCTGTCATGCGGAAATACGATTTGGAATCCGTGCCGGTAATCAATGCAAAGAACAAGCTGGTCGGGAGAATCACCGTCGATGATATTTTGGACGTCGTGCAGGAGGAGGCCGATGAGGATATTCAGGCTATGTCCGGTATCTCGGATCAAGTAGATGAATACGACAGTGTCTATAAACTCACCAAAGCTCGACTTCCGTGGTTGATGATCGGAATCATCGGAGGGCTCTTGGGAGCTGGATTTATAGGTTTTTTTGAAGAAGGCTTATCCAAAGTCACTGCACTGGCATTTTTCATTCCTCTCATTACTGCAACAGGAGGAAATGTAGGTATCCAATCATCGACACTTATAGTCCAGTCGCTGGCCAATAAATCGGCCTTCGATGACAGTCTTTCCCGGAGGTTTATCAAGGGGCTCACCGTAGCCGTTTTAAATGGACTGATATTGGCCTTGTTTGTATTTGGGATGGTGGTCTTGTTTTATGGCAATGAGGTCAAATTTGCCTTGGTTGTCTCTATTGCGCTTTTTTCAGTCGTTCTTTTGGCGTCTTTTATGGGCACTTTCACCCCTTTGGTACTGGACAGATTCGGAATTAATCCAGCCTTGGCTTCAGGACCCTTCATTACCACAGCCAATGATTTGCTTGGATTGGCAGTTTACTTTTTGGTGGCCATGTCTCTTTTGAATTTGTAGTAAAATGAAGATTTTAATTATTGATGAAATGCATCCCAGCATCATTGAGATGCTTGCCAAACTGGGCCATGAGGTTGCCTATTTTCCAAAAATCACCCGGGAGGAGATTTTGAACGCTGTGGCAGAATTTGATGGGCTGATCATTCGGTCCAAAACTCCCATGGATCGTGAGCTTCTGGAAAAGGCCGTCAACCTGAAGTTTATCGGAAGAGCAGGAGCAGGTTTGGATCAAATCGATTTGGATTACATGGTGGAAAGGGGAGTGAAGCTTTTTCACGCAGCTAAAGGCAACCGAGACGCAGTTGCTGAGCATGCGCTAGGCGGATTGCTTGCGCTCTTCAATCAGGTGATCAAAGCTGACACAGAGGTTCGAAAGGGGATCTGGGACAGAGAGGGAAACCGAGGTCATGAACTCAAGGGTAAAACAGTCGGAATCTTGGGTTTTGGCAATATGGGTAGGGCTTTTTCCAAGCGACTGAGTGGTTTTGGGGTCAAGATCATGGCTTATGATAAGTACAAGATGGACTTTGGATCCGATCTCGTACAGGAAGTCATCTGGGAAAAACTCAAGTCCGAATCAGACATCTTGAGTGTTCATGTTCCGCTCACTCCGGAGACGCGTGATTTTCTGACTTTAGAACAACTTTCCTCTTTTGCTAAGCCGATTTGGCTCATCAATACTGCCAGGGGAGAAGTGATCAGTTTTGCCACACTTAATGCCGCCCTGGATCAGGGAATTCTCAGAGGTGCAGTGTTGGATGTGTTGGAAAACGAGAAGTTCCAAAAGTTTAACCCGGCACAGAAAATGGAATTTGAAAAGCTAGCGCAACGGGAAAATGTCATCTTTTCTCCTCACATCGCAGGTTGGACATTTGAGTCCTATGAGAAGATAAATAGGGTGCTGGTGAAGAAAATAAAGAAGGCGTTTAATGACTGAAAACTAACCTGCTTCTGTCCTTCTAAAAAAGGGCAGATTTACCATTTGTTCAATCCAGTTGAGCCGAGTTTGAGATTGGTATTGTAGCTGGTTGAGACGAGCAGAATAATCTGAAAATAGGGCTTTTTGAAAAGCAGGGACATTTTTTTAAGACTTGCTTTGTCAGAAAGCTTTCCTATCTTTGCATATAAATAAAAGGTAAATACAAAGTAACGGTCTCCGCCACGTGACCGTTACTTTGTTTTTTGTGCCTTTCGAAAAGCTAAAAAATATGTCAAAAGTACAATATTATACCGAAGAGGGTCTTAAGAAATTGAAGGACGAGCTTCAAGAATTAAAAGGTAAAGGTCGTCAGGATATCGCCAAGCAAATCGCTGAAGCGAGGGACAAAGGTGACCTAAGTGAAAATGCTGAATACGATGCTGCCAAAGATGCGCAGGGTCTTTTGGAACTAAAAATAGCCAAGCTGGAAGCAGTAGTCGGCAATGCCAGAGTGTTGGATAATTCGCAGATGGATACCTCCAAAGTAGGTATTCTGTCTACAGTGAAAATCAAAAACACCAAGAACGGCATGACTGTAAGCTACAAGTTGGTTTCCGAAGAGGAAGCAGATTTGAAAGCCGGTAAAATCTCATTGGCATCACCTTTTGGCCGGGGACTAGTAGGTAAAGCGATCGGAGAGATAGCCACTATCAATGCACCTGCTGGCGAGCTTAAATTTGAAATCTTAGATATCACTTATTAATCAACTATCCCGGCATGTTCCGGGATTTTTTTTGGAAAAATCATGGCAAGTATCTTCACTAAAATCATCAATCGAGAAATCCCAGCCCAAATCATAGCCGAGGACGAGCAGTACATTGCGTTTTTAGACATCATGCCTTTGGTAAAAGGTCATGTGTTGGTCGTTCCTAAAAAAGAAGTGGATTACATCTTCAATATGGAGCCGAGCGATTTGGCTGGACTTCATCTTTTTGCACAAAAAGTGGCCAAAGTTATGGACAAGACAATCAAATGCACCCGAATCGGAGTAGCTGTAATTGGTCTCGAAGTGCCTCACGTTCATATTCACTTGGTTCCTTTGAAGACAATGGATGATATCAACTTCACCAGACCAAAGTTGAAATTGACTTCTGAGGAACTGGCGGAAGTCGCTGATACGATTCGAAAAGGATTCTGAATCCAATAAAACTAAAAACCCGACACCATTTGATGTCGGGTTTTTAGTTTACTCATATTTCATCTTGCAATTACAAGCCCATCACTTCACCTTCTTTATCCAAATGTTCCGATACAACACATTGTGTCCCTCTGCCTGAAGTTTGAGCCCTCCGGGAGTATCGGTAATTCCTTTGCCGCCATCATTTCCTCCGTCAATACCTGAGTTAGGACCTCCCCACACTTGTTGGATTTCCACATCATCGTGGATTTTTACGCCATTGAAATGGACGGTCACCCGCGCTTTTTCGGTCAACTTACCGTTTTCAAATCGGGCTGCCCTAAATTTGATATCGTAAGCATTCCATTTACCCACCCCATTGTATTCTTCTGAAGTAGGAAGGTGTTCATTGATCACGGCCGCAAGACCATGCAGTCCGTAGTCTCCATCCAAGATTTGGATTTCGTAGCGGTTTTGAAGATAGACACCACTGTTGCCGCCTTCGTCCTGAATCAAAAATTCCACATGTGCTTCAAAATCCCGGAATTCATCCTTGGTCACAATATCGGCCGCACCGTATTTTCCACCGGCACCTGCGGGGTCGTTGCTACTGATGGCTTTCCCTACATCTACTGGATCTGTCACTTCTGGCCATTTGATAGGCATTTCTGCAGAGAATCTCGGGCCTTCCCAATATTTCCAGTTTTTGTGCAAGGACTTGGCAGTGCCATCGAGGTATACTTTGGCTCCTTTGGGAGCTTTGGTTCCCAGATAGGGAGCTTCCTGGGCAGATGCCGAAACTGCAACAAGCAGTGCAAGAGCAGATACAAACAGTTTAAAATTCATAGGTTTTGGGTTTGTAAATTTTATTAGTGATTTAGATTCGATTTGATTTCGAAGTCTCCAAATTGGTTTATTTTAGCTAAAATAAAATTTATTATTTATGAAATGGCAAGGCAGAAGACAAAGCTCCAATGTCGAGGATAGACGGGGACAAGGTGGCTCAGGTATGGGTGGAGGGGGAATCAATCCCTTTCTGCTAGGCCCTTTGGTTAAGCTGCTGTTTTCCAAAACCGGGATGGTCATCGCTGGGGTATTCATTGTAGGCTCGATGATCATGGGTTACAATCCGCTCAATTTGCTCGGAGGATTGCTTGGCGGTGGCGGCGGACAGGGGTTGACTTCAGAGTCCACTTATTCACCCACAGCTGAAGAGGAAGAGCTTGCGGCCTTTTCTGCGACTATTCTAGGAGATACAGAGACAGTCTGGAATGAACTCATGGACAACTACCGCGAACCCACCCTGGTACTTTTTACGGGTTCGGTTTCATCAGCTTGTGGCTCAGCCAGCAGTGCTACGGGGCCTTTTTATTGTCCAGCCGATGAGAAACTTTACATTGATTTGAGCTTTTTTGAAGAGATGGAGACCAAGCTCCGTGCGGGTGGCGATTTTGCTTACGCCTATGTGATCGCACATGAAGTGGGACATCATATCCAAAAGATCATGGGAATCACTGATCAAGTGCATAGTCTTCGAGGAAAAGTGAGCGAAAAGGAATACAATCTCAACTCGGTCAGACTGGAGCTTCAGGCGGATTTTTTGGCTGGAGTATGGGCTCATCACAGTCAGCGTTCATCAGGAATGATGGAAGCAGGTGACTTAGAAGAGGCGCTTGGCGCTGCCAATGCCATCGGAGATGATCGACTACAGAAGCAAGCTACCGGTCGGGTGGTGCCTGATTCATTTACTCATGGCACTTCCGCTCAGCGCATGAAGTGGTTCAAAAAAGGCTTTGAAACAGGTGATTTGAGCCAAGGAGATACCTTCAGTACAAGAGATCTTTAAGCTTCTGTTTTTCCTGAAAATCAATTTACTTATAGATTTGAACCATTAAGGAAATTAAGCGCTTTGGGTGTGAAAAGGTTGAGGCCTTAAATTTCAAATCTTAATTCTCTAAATCATCTTAGTTGTTCAAAAACCCTAAAACCAACCAAAAACCGTCCCGATACTTTTCAAACCCAAAACCAAAGTAATCAGCCAAATCAAACCTGCGATTCCTGTTCGGATTGATGAGTTTTTGAATTTTCCTAAAACCGAACTTTGCGAAGCAATCCAAATAATCCAGCCGCTGATCACCGGAAGAAGGATGCCATTGGCCAGCTGTGCCAAAGTGATGAGTTGGACGGGTTTGATTCCAAAGGATGAAAAAAGTAAGCCCAACCCGACGATGATGCCCATGCTGATGCGCATCGGTTTGGACTTGATTTCCTGATCCCAGCCCATAATTCCACAGACTACAAAACCGGCTGCTAAGGGTGCTGTCAAGGATGAAGTCAGGCCCGCTGCCAGTAATCCAAACCCCATCATGTAGCCTGCAAAGCGACCGAAGACCGCTTCCAGTCCTCGGGACACATCGATGGCTGAGGTGATTTCCTCACTCGTATTCGCAGCACCGACGATCAAAATTGCCATCGAAACTATCCCTCCCAAAATCACGGAAACCGCAATGTCACGTCGCATCAGGGGAAGGTCAGCTACATTTTTCCATCGTTTGTTTACCAAAGAGGCATAGAGAAACAAATTGTAAGGAACTACGGTCGTCCCGATAAGCGCTACCAAAGTCGGGATTTCGGCAGAGTTCCAAGTCGGGATAAATCCTCTCAGCAGTGCCGAAAAATCCGGTTTAGTTAAAATTGCCGTTACCGAAAATGCAATCGACATCAAAATCACTAAAGCCATCAGAACCCGCTCCAAGGCTTTGTAACTTCCTGACCAGAGTAATAGGAAGGCGATGATTCCCAAAATGAAGTTTCCCGATTGAAGCTGAAGCCCTAAATAATCAAGTGTCGGCGCAGTCCAATAGAAATCTAAGCCGAGGTTAGCCCCAGAGATATTTCCGGATTCGTAGGCAGCATTTCCCAGAACTACAGCCACCAAGATCAAAATCATCGAAAACAGCCTGAAGCCCCGATTTCCCGTTTGATTCCTTACTAGAGAACTTAAATCTGAACCCGTCACAATGCCGATTCTCCCGGAAATTTCCTGTAAAATGACTGTGGCAACAATAGAAAGTACCAAGGCCCAAAGTAGTGAGAAACCGAAATTTGCCCCTGCGAGGGTACAAACAGTTACTGTCCCTGGTCCGATAAATGCTGCAGCGATAAGCGGGCCTGGGCCTATATTTCGAAGTGGATTCTTAACGTTCAAGGAGGTAATTTTTCGGAAAATAGAGAATTGAAAAGAATTATTGTAAGTTTTAGTGTTTAGAAGATTGATTAATTGAAACTCAAGCTATGATTTGGATCAAGCGAATGGCAAAACTCTTTGCAGGTCTGCTTTTGACAGTTGTCTTCTTTTTGCTGTTGCTATACCGCAGCGATATCCCAGCGGAGGAGATAAACGATAAATATCAGACGCCGCAATCCCACTTCGTGGAAGTCAACGGGATCAATGTCCATGTCAGGTTTATGGGAGAAGGCGACCCGATTTTCCTGCTGCATGGGAGTTTTTCTTCACTTCATACTTGGGACAGTTGGCAGCAGGAACTTAGTCCCTATTTTCTAACGATCTCGCTGGATTTCCCCGGACATGGATTGACCGGGCCGGATGAATTGAAGCGCTATACGATTCAGGATTACAGCGAGTTAGTCCTTGCTTTGGCAGAAAAACTTAATCTTCGAAAATTCCATCTGGCGGGGAATTCCATGGGAGGAGCTGTGGCGCTGCAAGTTGCGTCCACCCGGCCGGATCAAGTGCTTTCCCTGAATCTCGTAGATGCCTCTGGAGCACCGAGACTTGAAACCCGGAGCTTGGATTCGACTCAATCTTCTTCGCGGGGAGGTGGTGCTTGGGTGTTCAAACTGATCGAAAATCCCATCTTTTCGAAGATTTTTCTGAAATGTACACCCAAGTTTCTTTTTGCCATGAACATGAAAGAAGTCTACGGAGACGAGTCCAAGATTCAATCGGAAACGACTGATCGCTATTTTGAATTGATGCTCAGAGAAGGTAATCGAAAGGCGACTTTGGATCGGTTAAGCATCCCACGCAGATCCACGGTCGATTTTGAGCGCTTGACGATGCCGACTTTGATTCTCTGGGGAAGTAAGGATTCTTGGATTCCTGTTTCAAATGCCTATGCCTTTGAAAAAGCTATTCCTGGCTCAAATTTGATCATCTTTGATGAGGCTGGACATGTGCCGATGGAAGAAATTCCGACGGAATCTGTCGCAGAATACTTATCCTTTTTAGGTGTGGAGGTAAGAAAAAACTACCTTGAGCCGCCTAAACAAATCGTCTATGCCGATTAATATTCTTCTTTTTGTTGTCCTATCAGTTCAGCTTTTCATATTGGGATTGATTTTTTTTCGGAGGAAAAATGATCAAGAGCGGATTTTTCTTCAATCAGAACTTGCGAGAATGAGCCGTGAACTTGCCCAAGCTTTGGGCGAAGCCCGAAAGGAATCAGGCGAAAACTTGACTCAACAGTTTCGACTGATTTTTGATAACCAGCGTGCAGGATCCAAAGAGCAAAATGAATCCCTTAGAGCGTTTGGTGAAGTGGTCAGAGCTACAATGCAAGATCTGAATGCCCTGCAGCGTGAGAAGTTTGCTCAGCTGACGCAAAGGCAGGACGAGTTGGTCAAGAACACCGAAGCGAGACTTGAAAAGATCCGGGAAACTGTCGATGAGAAGCTTCAAAAAACGCTGGAAACACGACTCGGCCAGTCTTTCGAATTGGTCAGTAATCAACTTCAAGCAGTGCAAAAAGGCTTGGGCGAAATGCAATCACTTGCCAATGGAGTAGGGGATCTCAAGCGGGTTTTGACCAATGTGAAAAGTCGTGGGATCTTGGGTGAATACCAGCTTCAGGCGCTTTTGGAGAATATGCTTGCTCCGGACCAGTATATCTTGAATGCTGCGGTGAATGGAACACGGGATCGGGTGGAGTTTGCAGTGAAAATGCCTGGACAAGACGAAACGGTGCTGCTGCCGATGGATTCCAAATTTCCTCAGGAATCGTATCTGCGCTTGGTGGATGCCTACGATATGGCTGACAAAGCCGCGATCGAATTCTGTCGTCAGGAATTGATCAAGGCTGTCAAAAAGTCGGCAGCAGAAATTCAGGGGAAGTACATCCACCCTCCGGCCACTACGGATTTTGCGATTCTGTTTTTGCCAGTGGAGAGCCTTTATGCCGAGATTCTTCGCGAACCAGGACTTGCCCAGCAGATTCAGCAGGATTTCAAAGTGATCGTCACTGGGCCGACAACCTTATCAGCGATCCTAAATTCACTTCAGATGGGCTTCAGGACTTTGGCAATTCAAAAACGTAGTTCGGAGGTTTGGCAGGTGCTTGGAGCGGTAAAGACTGAATTCGGCACATTTGCACATCTCTTGGAGAAAACCCAACGAAAGATCCACGAGGCCAATTCCGAACTGGATAAATTGGTAGGATTGCGGACGCGAGTCATCCAAAAGAAACTGAAAGACGTCCAAGAATTGCCAGAGACCCAGAGCAAAAATATTCTGGAAGATTAAGAAATCGTTTGCTTTTTAAAAATCGAATTCTAATAAGACTAATTGGACGCTATTTTTTTACCTTTTGATTCTGATTGCAAAAGAAAAAAGCTTATTCGCTGAATATCATTCAGAAAGCTTCTAATTTTGCCACCCTTTCAGATTACTCTTAAATACCTCTATGGGGATGCACATTGTAATCGCAGGAGCAGGAGATATGGGTTACCACCTGGCCGAGCGATTAAGTTTTGATAATAAAGACATTACACTCATCGATACCGAGCGGGATGTTTTGGATTATGTAGCCTCCAAGTTGGATGTAATGACCATCCAAGGTGATGCCACATCGATAGATGTTTTGCAGCAGGCTAATGTCGAAAAAGCCAGCATGGTGCTAGCGGTCACAACCTCCGAAAAGACCAATATTGTCACGGCTGTTCTAGCCAAGCAGCTTGGTGCAAAACGTGTCATGGCTCGGGTCAGAAACCACTCCTACCTCAATGAGGAGAATATTCCTTATTTCAACAATCTGGGAATTGACAATCTGATCTCTCCGACCATGCTTTGCTCCCGGGAGATTTTCAATATGATCGAAAACTCCAGCTTTACCGAGGTTTTTGATTTTGGCAGTGGAAAGTTGAACATCGTCGGCATCACGCTGGATCAATTCAGCCCGCTTGTCAATCAGCGGATCATGGATACGAAATCCGATCCGATCTACGAGGACATTCGCATCATCGCGATAGTCCGTGACCAAAAAACTCTCATTCCAAGAGGGAGTACAATTGTCCGAAACAACGATCATGTTTTTTTCATCTCTAATAAGAAAAATACCGAGACAATCCAGGAAGTCTTGGGCCAGAAAAAGGTCAAAGTCAAGAATATCATGATCATCGGCGGAGATGATATGGCTGTGACTACTGCGCTAAAGCTGCAAGAAAAATATCGGGTCACTCTCGTCAATAAAGACAAAGAGCGATGCAAGTGGCTCGCCGAACACCTGACTGATACCCTGGTCATCAATGGGGATTACAAAAACATCGAAATGCTGGTAGAGGAAGGTTTGGAGCAGATGGATGCTTTTTTGGCGCTGACTGAGTCCTCCGAGACCAACATCATTACCAGTTTGTCAGCCAAAAATCATGGAGTATACAAGACCATTGCGCACGTTGATACCCGGGAATACATTCATATCTCTCACAGCATTGGGGTGGATTCGCTGATCAATAAAAAGCTAGTGGCGGCAAATGAAATCTCCAGATTTCTGAAAAAAGGAACTGTGGAGGCCGTGTCTGGTATTTATGGCGTAGATGCCGAATTCATCCAATACAGTGTCAATAAAAATAACCGGCTAACCAAGCATCCGCTCAAGGAACTGCACTTCCCGGAGACAGCCATCGTAGCCGGAGTGATCCGGGGCGAGGAAGTGTTTATTCCGGATGGGGATTTTTTACTTCATTTGAATGACAAAGCCATCGTCTTGGCTTTGCCCGAAGCGAAATTGTCATTAGAAAAACTTTTCCACTAAGAATGCTTCATTTCAAAGCCATCGGCAAGATCATGGGCGCCCTACTTTTTTTGATAGGCGTCTTGATGCTTCCTGCTGCGGCCATTTCCTGGATTTATGGGGAAAATTCTGCCCCAATCATGATTTCAGCAGCAATCTCTCTTTTTATTGGAATGATTGCTTTTTTCTCATTCTCAAAATATGATCAACTCGTCAGGAAAAGAGAGGGATACCTGATCGTGGTGCTGAGTTGGATTTTTATGACGGGGTTCGGGATGCTGCCCTATATTTTGTCTTCTGAAGTGACTTCTGTTTCGGATGCGATTTTTGAGACGGTTTCAGGTTTGACTACTACTGGGGCCTCCATTTTGACTGACATTGAGGCGATGCCAAAGGGGCTTCTATTCTGGCGATCTATGACGCAATGGATTGGTGGATTGGGAATAATCGTCTTGACCGTTGCGATTTTTCCATTGCTTGGTATTGGCGGGATTGAGCTGTTTGTAGCAGAATCTCCCGGGCCAACTTCAGATAAAGTACACCCACGAATCTCCGAGACTGCAAAGCGGCTATGGTACATTTATGTGGGATTGACCTTGGCAGCGACTTTACTATTCTGGGTGGGCGGAATGACATTTTATGACGCCATCAATCATGCTTTGACGACCTTAGCTACTGGTGGTTTTTCTACCAAAAATGCTTCCATGGCCTATTATGATTCGGCATTCATTCAATACATAGCCATCATTTTTATGTTTTTGGCAGGCACCAACTTCACGCTGATATACTTTGGATTGCATGGGAGATTTAAGAAAGTAATCAAAAGCGATGAGTTTAAGGCCTATTCCATTGCCTTGATTTTTCTATCCGTCATTCTTTCAAT
The DNA here is from genome assembly GCF_003259255.1 of Algoriphagus litoralis. GTDB lineage: Bacteria > Bacteroidota > Bacteroidia > Cytophagales > Cyclobacteriaceae > Algoriphagus > Algoriphagus litoralis. The sequence goes on along the minus strand of NZ_QGOL01000006.1, from coordinate 174,962 downwards.
TCCGATTTTTGTCCAATCGGATATCAGTATAGAATTTGCCTTCAGAAAGGCCGCCTTTCAGGTAGTTTCCTTGGTGACTACTACCGGTTTTGTATCGGATGATTACACCCAATATGGTCAGGGAATCTCCTATATCTGTTTTATGCTTTTGTTTTTGGGTGGATCGGCTGGTTCTACCGCAGGCGGGATTAAGTTTGTCCGCCATGTGACCTTCTTGAAGAATTCCTGGCTGGAGTTTAAACGGATTGTTCATCCAAGAGCAATTGTTCCTCTGATTATCAATGGAGAGCGGGTCACTGGAAGGATCATCAATAACATCATGAACTTCCTATTGATCTACCTCAGTACGTTTGTGATCGGTTCACTCTTGATATCCTTATTGGGTTATGATTTGGCGACTTCTTTGGGGGCAGTAGCTACCAGTTTGGGCAACGTAGGCCCAGCCATTGGACAGGTAGGGCCGGTGGATAATTTTGCCTTTTTCTCTCCAATGGCTAAAATCGTGCTGTCCGTCATGATGCTTCTAGGCAGACTGGAATTGTTTACCATACTGATTTTGTTCACGCCGTTTTTCTGGAGAGCGAATTAGTGAACAATTATTTGCTTCTCTTTTTTATTTCTTGAATATCTACTAGGTCCTGAGGTCTACCAGAAGCAGATTTATTTTGAATAAAATCCTTCAAACCAATAAATCTGATTTCTAGATTCTCAGTTTTTATGATTTTCGAATTGGGATAAGCGTCTTTGAACTCCACTCCATCAATTGTATTTAATATGTCAATACGAAGCGGTGGATAACCTATTTGAGTGATATATCCGGGTTTTGTGAAGTCCTCTTTTTTGAAATTTAAATTACCAAAGCCAAAATCGACAAGAACCTTAAGAAGCTTTGTAGCATTGGTTTCAGAAATTTCAATCCAAATATCCAAATCTCCAGTATTTCTTGGCTTGCCATGAAAAGCCAAAGCATAACCACCTACTACCATGTAATCAACCGAATGAGCGTTTAGGAGCCCAATGAAATCTTCAAAGTCGGGAAATAGGATCATTCTTTCATCTTAAGTTTTTGGATCTTTTGCTTATCTATTTTGGTGTCTTTTGGTATCCCTTCTGAAGTGAGTTTAGTCACTGCATAAAGTCTTGATTCAGGTTCAGCTGCAAGCCAAAAATCCAGATTTTGCTCAGCCTCTTCATGTGTTGCTTGATTATATCTATTCACTACGGCTTGAATTGATCTAACTTTCCGGGCGATAGGTTTGGTATAGACTTCCTTTCTAAACAAAACCAGTTGATCATTTTCAAAAGCAGTTTTTGCCTTCCCGAGATAATTGTTCAAGGTGCTATAGCTGAGGCTAGGATAGGATTCGCAAAAAACTTTGAGATTTGAAAATATTTCCATCTCTCGTTCACCTCTATTTTTCCAAATAGCAACTACTACGCGTCTTGACGTTTTGATTTTCGGCTCCATTTTCAAATTTAACCAATAAATCAAAAATATTAGTCAATTTACCTAATCAATTACTTCAAACGACGCCATAATTTTCGCCACTTTATCCTCAACTGTCTCCGATGAGATATTGGTGCGGCTGAGTCGGTCTACCATGATGGGAAAGGAAAATGGCGTAAACTGTACCGGATGCTTTACCACGATCTGTTTTTGGTTGAGCTTGCGCAACGCCTGGTAAAACATTTCCTGCTCCATTTGTTGATTGAGCGCCTCTTGTCTTGCCTGCTTCAGCAAAAGATTATCGGGATCATATTGCTCAAAGACCTGATAAAGCAAGCCCGAATTAGCTTGAATGTGCTTAAAAGTCATCGGTTTGCCAGGATAGCCTTGGAAAATTAGACCTGCAATGCTGGCAATCTCGCGAAACTTCCTTCGGGACATTTCACTTTCATTTACGCAGTGAAGGATGTCATCTTCTATATTTTTCATGGAGAAAATATCCTCCTCCAAGATATCTTCGGCTGTGATCGGCGTGTCTGTCAGCAGCTCAAATCCATAATCATTCATCGCCATATTGAATGAAATGGGGAAATTCAAGGATATCCGATACGCGATCAATGCACTCATCAACTCATGCATCATTCGCCCTTCAAATGGGTAAAAGAACAAATGATAGCCTTCTTTGCTCCGATGCGATTCGATTAGAAATGTGTTTTTATCCGGTACAATCGAAAGCTTGTCCTGAAGATCTAGGATTGGCAAAACCCGCCTCACTTCCTCTGACTTGATGATCCCTGAATTGTATTCCTGAAAGATCTCCAGAATCTTATCCGAAAGCTTGGAGGAAAGTGACATCCGGGCCCCCATCCAACTGACGACATTGTTGGTCTTCTTTTCGGAGATTTTCACATACGCATTCAAATCTTTCACCTGAAGCAATTCCAAGCTCCTGCCTGCGAAAAAGAACCGGTCGCCAATTTTCATTTTGGCAATGAAATATTCCTCCACTGTCCCGAGATATGCCCCGTTTTTAAACTTCACCTTAATCATCGCATCAGAGACTATTGTTCCCATACTCAGCCGATGCTTCATGGCGATTTTTTTGCTTTTCACCTTGTATAAGCCATCTTCATCCAAGCTTACTTTCAGAAAGTCTTCGTAATTGCCCAATGAATTTCCTCCCTTGGTGATAAAATCCATCATCCAGTTCATCTCCGTTTGCGAGAGTTGAGCAAAAGACGCGGCTCTTTTGACTACTGGGAAAATCGAATCCGGGTCAAACCCATCCCCAACGGCTAGCGTTACCAAAAACTGAATTAAGACGTCATAGGGCAATTGGGGGGTGAATTGCGACTCCATTTCCTCCTGTTCGATAGCATCACGAAGTGCAGCGGCTTCAATCAATTCGAGGGAATTAGTCGGAACAAAAAAGATCTCTGATGGCAAACCCGGCTGATGTCCCGCCCGACCTGCACGCTGCACAAATCGGGATACACCTTTTGGACTGCCTACTTGAATCACCCGATCCACCGGACGGAAATCCACACCCAAATCCAAACTTGACGTGCACACGACGAGCTTTAGGATTCCTTCATGCAGCGCATTTTCCACCCAAGCACGAACTGAATTATCCAGCGAACCGTGGTGCATCGCAATCCAACCCGCCCAATCGGGTCGTTCTTCCAGTATTTTTTGATACCAAATCTCGGTTTGGGAACGCGTGTTAGTAAAAAGCAGAACTGTGCGACCTGCTTCGATGATGTCAATCACCTGATCCATCATTCGGATTCCCAAGTGTCCATGCCAGGGGTATTTTTCGATTTCCTCTGGGAAAACGGAGCGAATCAAGATCTCTTTTGCCACTTTGGCTTTGACAATATGCAGTGGAAGATGATCGCCCAAAAGTGTTTTGGCAGCATCCTGAAGATTGCCAATCGTCGCCGAAACAGCCCAGCGGCGAAACGTCCCCGGACAGATCGACTGAATGTACTCCAGCGCCAATTGCACCTGCACACCACGCTTATTTCCTACCAGTTCATGCCATTCGTCCACGACCACAGCCTGAATGGATTGAAATAAATCCCTGTGGTCTTTTTGAGAAATCAGGACATGCAGCGTTTCCGGAGTGGTGATCAGGCATTCGGGTGGATTCCGCTTCATCGCTGCCCGCGTTTTGGGATCGGTATCGCCATTTCTGACCATGACCTGCCAAGGTAGACCGATCGCTTTGCAGACTTCCTGCATGGCCTTTTGGAGGTCTTGTGCCAAAGCTCGGAGCGGCGTCACCCAAATCAGTTGAATCCCGTTTTTTTGGGGTTTTTGCCAGGTGTTTGGATTCTTTTGGATGTATTCCAAAAGTGCGGGAAACCATAGCGCAAAGGTCTTACCCGATCCTGTTGGCGCATTGAGCAATCCAGATTTGCCATCCAAAAAGTCTTGCCAGGTTTCGATCTGAAAGGGAAAGGGTGTCCATCCCTTTTTCTTGAAATACTCTAAGCCAATCGCTAAGCGCTTATCCTCCATAGGTTTTTAGAATGGCTTTCAGATCTTCCAGCGTATTTGCCTCCTCTTTGGGTTTGTCTTTGCGCCAGCGCAATATTCGCGGAAATCTCAGTGCAATCCCACTTTTATGACGGGGACTGTCTTGAATTCCTTCAAAGGCAATTTCAAACACCAATTCCGCTTTGACTGTCCTGACCGGACCAAAGCGTTCGCGGGTATTTTTCTTGACAAAAGCATCTACCTCTCGCATTTCGGCATCGGTAAGACCTGAATAGGCTTTTGCGAATGGCACCAAATTGTCTCCGTCCCAGACCGCAAAGGTGTAGTCGCTGTACAGATCGGCACGCCGGCCGTGGCCTTTTTGCGCATAGATCATGACCCCGTCGATCGTGAGCGGATCTATCTTCCACTTCCACCAGCTTCCACGTTTTCTACCGGTTTCATAAGAAGAATCTTTGCGTTTCAGCATCAATCCTTCAGCCAGGTGATCCCTTGAGAGCGATCGAATTTCCCCCAATTCCTCCCAGGTTGTTGCTACAATGAGTTTTGGAAGTTGGAATCGCTCATGAGGGAAGGCGTGATGCAGGTCTTCTAAAAGTTCTCTCCGATTTTGCAAAGAAAGCTCCCGGATGTCTTTCCCCTTAAATTCCAAAAGATCATAGCCCAAAAGACTAACGGGAGCCTCCTGTAGCTGTTTTTTGCTGAGATTTTTTCTCCCGATTCTTGTTTGTAAAAGCGAAAAAGGCAGGGGAGCACCATCACGAAACGCCATAATTTCGCCGTCGATCACCGTGCCGTCCGGAAGTGAATTTGCAAAATCCAGTAGTTCGGGAAATTTCTCATTGACCAATTCCTCACCACGACTCCAGATGAAAGTTTCTCCATTTCGCCGGATCAACTGGCCGCGGATTCCATCCCATTTCCATTCGGCTTGCCAATCTTGAATTTCACCCAGTTCCTCGGGTTCGGTTTCCAAGGGATGCGCAAGGAAAAAGGGGTAAGGTTTGGAATTGTCAAGCTTCATTTCCCGGGCATCAAATAGAGCTGAAAAACTGATTTCCCGAGGATCCCAGCTGCCCATCAATGCATGTGCGATGTTGGATTTGTCAAGTTGGAGTACTTTGGCCAAGGCCTGACTCATCAAACTTTGACTGACCCCAATTCGGAAACCGCCAGTGATGATTTTGTTGAAAATGAACCGCTCTGTTCGGTCTAATTGATACCAAGCGGATTGAATCTTTTCTTTTTTGATTTCGTCTGGTTGCTTTTCTAGCTCCAGTAAAAAGGAGATCCACTGACCGAGGTTTTTATCATTTCCCGAAGTGGGCATTGGCAAAAGCAAGGCAATCGTCTCAGCCAAATCTCCTACCACATGATAGGACTCGTCAAAAAGCCAATCGGGGATCTGTGCAAGGTCTTGGCACCATTCACGAAGCTGTCGCGTGGAAATTTGTCTTTTGGGACGGCGATGGGAGAAGATTGCCACTGCCCAGATCTTTTCCTCATCGACGGCTTTGTTAAAAAAATCAACCAAAGCATTTACTTTATCGCTTGTTTTGTTGCTTTGGTCGAGTTTGGTGATCAACTCTGCGAAATGCTTCATGAATCAATTAAAAGACAAATTTTGGGTTTGGTGACTTTGCATACCAAGTTTCTTGCTGAAAATGATAAATTTAATCCGGAATAAAACAGCATTCGTATTCCGTCCGTTATCTGTACAAAACCTGATACACATGAAAAAGTTAATCCTTGGTTTGTCGATTCTAGTGGGGCTTTGGTCTTGCAGCGATCCCGAACCAGATATTTATACCGGAGAAAGAATTGAATTCCAACTCTTTAAGTCCAGCGATTTTGATTACAATGGCACGCTCTCCATTCAGGAATTACGAACAGGTGGTGTGGAATTTACTATTCATTTGGAAGGTGCAAGATCTGCGAATATTTCCTATCCGGCTCACCTGCATTTTGGAGGATATGATAGTGCTGATGCGCCAATAGCCCAACTATTAACTCCAGTATCAGGAGCTAATCTTAGAAGCGTTACCGTTCTTAATACGCTGTCAGATGGATCAAAAGTAAGTTTTGAGCAGATGAAGGGCTTCGACGGTCATGTTAAAATTCACTTAGCCAATGAAGGACCTGACTACAATGTGATCCTTGTTGCCGGAAATGTCGGTGCAGGTTTCAATGCGGAACTTGGATTTGATCCTTCCAAAATAGCCATTTGCGGAAAGGATTTTTAATCCCAAACCAACGAAAATAAAAAAGGCAACCTAGTCAGGTTGCCTTTACTTTTTTTACCTCATGATTAATTTATCACAATCGGGAACGTGATATCCAAGTCAGACTCTCCACCCGCTTGAACATAATTTGTAAAATTCGGGTTAGTGGCACCTGGGAAGTTTTTGTCAAGATCATGTCTTAACACTACCTGCATGGATGTGTTATTTGTTCCTGGAGAGGATGACACGTTCAGTGTATTTTGTAATCCAATCAATTCTCCACTTGGATCATCGTAGGCGATGGTCAGGATGTTGCTTGAGAAAGCTGATCCTAGAAAGAAGAACTGGTGCTCATCAGCTTCCTCCAAAACTTCTTCCGTGATATCCTCGTCCGCAATTCCATTATAGACTTCAATAGTCATTCGATACTTTTTGCCACGAGTCAATGAAACGGTTTCAATGGTTGGAGTTGCACCGACTTCGATTCCTTCGGGATCACTGGCTGAGAAGGAAGTGATTAATCCCACAGGATTGCCACTTGCATCTAATTCCTGGAAGTTTAGCGTCACATCAGTGATTACTTCACCATCGTTTTCTGGAGTCGGATCATCACTGTCGCAGGATGCAAATCCCATTGCCAAGACACCAAATAGGTACAGAGGAAGTTTTCGTAGGTTTTTCATAGTTAGTAATTGTTAGAATTGATAGTTGAGTTTAATTAAGATATTTCGTCCCATGTCCGCAGTGAAGTAGCGGAATCTGTTCATGTATTCTTTGTATTCGGTATCGAATACGTTATTTATCTGAAGACCAATATTGAATTGGTTGTCAGCGACTTGAATTTTCTTCTGATAACCTAAATTGAATAAGGCATAGGCAGGTGGAGCTGGTGCCAAATCAAAATCTGGCTCTCTAGATTGCTGAGCGACCAGTACATTGCTGATTGTAATTCGGTCAGAAGTCGGGTTTGTTTTTTTGCCGAAGGCGAAAGAAAAACCCCAGTCCATCCGATCAGATGGGATAAATGGAAAGAAGTTGCCCTCATCTGTATTTTTTGCCCGGATGATGGATCCTTTCAGGTAACCATTGATCCTGTCGGAAAAGGTGTAACTCCCCGAAACATCAACCCCATAGAAGAATGCATCTGCCTGCAGGTATTCATAGACATTGAATGTGCCACGAAGGGATACAAAAGTCTCTCCGGTCGGATTGAGATAGATGTAATTTTGAATCTGATTCGCGTAGGCAGTGATTTCCACGAGTGCCTTATCATTTTCAAATTCAAGTCCATTGACCCATTTAAGTGAGTTTTCAGAGACCATATTCGGGTCTCCGATCTCCACTGCCGCTGCTCCATGATGCAGGCCCTGACTGAAGAGTTCATTGATATTGGGCGGTCTCCAGGCTGTTCCTAGATTACTCGTAAATGCGAAATTTGGACTCAGTTGGTACAATCCGCCAATAAAGGCTGAGAAATTTTGGTAATCCAAATCAGCCTCTTGCAGTTCGTTGTTGACAAATCTGGCGGCAGAGACAGTTCTGAAATCATACCGCAATCCCCCCTCGAGTTCCAGTGGGCCTTTGACATACTTTTCGATCGCGTAGATTCCGCCATTGAACATGTCATAATTTGGGATCAACGGTGTCACACCTGTTCCCGGGACGTTGCTATTGGCCTGCTGAATGACATTGAATCCAATGGAACCGCTCCAATTGGACTTTAGGTTATGATCCAAAAAAAGATCCAGCGTATTCGTGAAAAGCTCCAGATCTAAGCTGGGTCTAGAATTGAGTTCTCCTCTTCTGCGGTCAAATTCCTGACGATTATTGAGTTGAAAGCCATATTGGAAATTCAGTTTCCAATTGGGATTCAAATGATAATGGGACTTTACCTTGGCCAAATGATGGGCTACTACCTGTTTGGGATTGTCGATTTCGTAGGTGAATTCACCGTCAGAGAATGGCCTTCCATTTTCGATTATACTTTCCAAATCGGAGAGATTTCCGGTATGGGCATCTCTCAGGATTCCTATCTCGGTATTGAAGTAGCTGTAGTATACTTCCATGCCAAGTTTTTGCGAACTGTAACCGGCCGAACCTGAAAAGTTATACTCCGACATGCCTGTATTGGATTGGAAATAGTCAGGGGATTGGACATTTCCGGCTCTTTTGACCGAGCCCTGAACTCGATATCCGAGCCCTTTTACTTTCTCCGATCCGCCCAGATGAGAAGCTGCCAGATTTCCCATGCGGCCATTGCTAGCTCCGAGTAGGTTGATTTCGGTTACATGTTTTTTGGAAGTAGGCAGCGCAGGAGGATTGACCAAAATCACTCCACCCATGGCCTCAGGACCGAAGCGTACGGTCTCTGCACCTTTGATCACAGTAATTTCATCTGCAAGGAAAGGGTCGATTTCTGGAGCATGCTCAGCTCCCCACTGCTGCCCTTCCAGCCGAATCCCATTATTCAGGATCATGATTCGATTGCTGTGCATGCCATGGATTACCGGTTTTGAAATCGTGTTTCCTGTGGAAAAAGTGGTGACGCCGGCTACCCGCTTCAGACTTTCACCGAGGCTTTCTCCCCGGGATTCCAGAAGGGCTTCGCCATACAATGAAGTCACTGCTGTCGTTGTCTGTACTGCCTCCCGATGACCGTGCACTTCCACGCCGCTTAGATCCATGGATTCTTCTTCCATGCGGAAAGTCTGCGCCGTAGTATTGCTGCTCAGGTCAATAGTTTGCCTGATTTCTTTGTGTCCGAGGTATTGAATAGTGACCGTGTACGTTCCAGGGCAGAGGTCTCGAATGACAAAGTTGCCATTCTGGTCTGATACTCCTCCAGTGCGGGTCTCCAAAATCCAGACATATGCTGCCTCAATGGCATCATCGTTTTCCTGATGCAGGATCTTGCCCCGCAATATCAAATTACATTTCTGGGCACTTGCTCGAGTGCCAAAAAACATAATCAAAGCAAATGAAAGGATGAGTCGCAAGTGTAACACGGTTGCAAAAGTAAGTTTTGCCAAACTATTAAACCAAAGTTTTTGAAACAAAGTTGCAGAAGGTGTTGAGTGGTGAAAAAATGAAGTCAGGTGTAGAATCACCCAGGTTAAGAGATTTCGAGTTTGGGATATTTCAAAGAGCTCCGCATGATAATCCCGAAGGGATGAAATTATTATAGAAGAGAATTGTGACTATGGTTTAAAAACCCCGAAGGGGTGAAATTATTCTATCCCTATAAGGTTTTAAGAAATTCCACCCTTACAGGGTTATGGAGATAGATCCTAATCTGATTTTTCCAAAATAGTTACACCCTTCTGGGGTTTCTAAAACTAGTACCTATCAAAACCAAAAAATCTGCGAAAGCCTGCATGCTGTAAGCAGGTCTGCGGGAATTACAAAAAAAATCCGGCTTTCGACCGGATTTATAGGAATTTGGGGTTGATTAGCTTAACCAGTTGGACCAAGGAATTCTGCTCAGAATCAAGACCAATCCGATCGCATACATCATGTAAATACTTCTGAATTTAGACCTAGAGTTGGTTATCTTTTTGGCACGGATATATCCTATGCTGATCACTACAATCGCAATAATGTTAATCAAAGGATGCTCCAAAGCAGTCAATCGTGCTGCTGGATCAGACATGGCACCTCCGCCGGTAAGCAATGAAAATCCAAGTGGACTGACAAAATATAGGATCAAGCCGACCAATAACTGAATATGTGAAAGGATAAAAGCAATCATGGCGATCTTCCTGTCTTTTTCGGTGAATTCTCTTCCTGAGAGTGATCCGATCAGCGCATATAGAATGACCAAAACCAACCCGGCTAACGCGAGATAGGCTATTCCAGAGTGTAAATGTTGAAGTCCGGTGTACATGTTTTTAGATTTTGTTGGGTGAAATTACTGCAAAAGAAATAAGAGAAGGCCTAAAATTGTTTGAAATCTCAATCAATATACAGCACGAGGCCCTTCAGGTATTCAGTTTCAGGGTGGAAAATATTGATTGGGTGATCTGCAGGTTGAGAAAGTTGGTGCAGGACTTTCACTTTGCGGCCCGTCTCCATAGCGGCTGCAGCGATGGTGTGGGCAAAGAGGCTTTTGTCCACAACCTGACTGCAGGAGAAAGTAAAGATGATTCCTCCCGGTTTTATTTTACGAATCGCCTCGGCATTCAATCTCTTGTAGGCCTGAACTGCATTGTGCCGGGCCTTGATGTTTTTTGCAAAAGCAGGTGGATCCAAGACGATCAAATCAAAGTCATCGCCAATCTCCCGAATGTATTTCACCACATCAGCCACGATGGATTCATGCTTTCCAGTAAAACCCGGGTTTAGCGCCACGTTCTGCTCGGTGAGTGCAATTGCTTTAGCAGATATGTCAACTGAATGAACTTCCGATGCGCCTTCGTTCAGGGCCAAAACCGAAAATCCGCCCGAATAGCAGAAGGTATTCAAGACCTTTTTTCCTTTCGCATACGTCGAAACGAGCTTTCGATTTTCCCGCTGATCGATGAAAAATCCGGTTTTTTGACCTTTTTCCCAATCGATCCGATACGTCGCTCCATACTCCTGTACCAGATCGGTTTCCGCTTTTCCCCAGACCCATTCATTGGATTCGATGCCGAGGTTCTTGGGAAGAGTTTCCGCACTTTTGTCGTAGACGCCTTTAAGCTTTTCTCCTAAAACCTCCCGAAGCGCTGTCCCAATCTCAGCGATATGCCTGTGCATTCCGACATGATGCGCCTGAATGACCGCCGTTTCGTTGTAGTAATCGATGATCAAACCCGGAAGTAAATCGCCTTCTCCATGAACTAATCGGAAAACGTTCGTCTCTTGATTATCAGTAAGTCCAAGGCTCTTTCTTAATTCGTAAGCCGAAGCGATTTTTTCATTCCAAAAGGCCTGATCAATTTCCCGCTCTTCGAAGGAAATGATCCGAACCATGATCGAGCCCTGAGAGAAATGTCCAATCCCCAAAAATTCGTTTTTGGCCGAAAAAACCGCCACCAAATCGCCACTTTCCAGACCAGGATCAGCTTTGGCAATAGCACCTGAAAACACCCAATGGTGTCGACGCTGGAGGGAAAACTCTTTTCCTCGCTGGAGGATGATTTTAGGATAATTCATAGTTGTTTTCTGACTTGGTTGGGAAAAGGTAGCTTCCCAAGATCATCGCAAAGATACTCGCCAAAAGGCCAAAAATATGGGAAGCGATCTCAAATTCCAGATGATCGCAAATCCAATAGACTCCCATGCCGATGAACATGGATAGGATTGCTCCGGTTTTGGAGGCTTTTTTCCAATAGAGTCCTGCGGTCAATGGCGCAAATAAGGATACCAACAGGAGAATCGAAGCTCCTGCTACTAGTTCATAGATATTGGAATCACGGGAAGCCATGTACGTCGCAATAATCGCCACAGCCAACACGCTGAATCTCAATACCCAAAGCAGCTGAGTGTCTTTCAGTTTTTCTTTGAAAAGCGGACGGATCAAGTTTTCAGAGATCAGCGCCGCTGGCGCGAGTAGGCCCGAACTTGCCGTACTCATGATTGCTGAGATCAGCGCACCGAAGAAAATGATCTGCACTGGCAGTCCTCCATGTGCCAAAACCATCGAAGGAAGCAGCATTTGCTTGTTTTCAAGGTAGAGTTCGGGGTAAAGTACTTTCGCGCCAAGCGCGATAAATAAGGGCAAAAGCCCAAAAGTCAAGTAGAAACCTCCCGCAAGGTAAGTGGACTGCACGGCGACTTTTTCGGATTTGGCGGACATCACCCGCTGATAGATATCCTGACTGGGAATACTTCCAAGTCCCAAGATGATCCAAGCTCCCAGGTAATTCACCCAAGAGGTAAATCCTGCATCCGGGAAAAACTGTAAGCTGCCCGCTGGAGCTTTGGACAGAATTTCATTTACTCCACCAGCTTCCTGCGCAATCATGATAGTCACCCAAATAAGCCCAATCACAATCATCGTCGTCTGGATGAAATCCGTGATTGATATCGCCCACATTCCGCCCAGGAAGGTGTAAATGACTACTATTCCCGCCGATAGGAGGATTCCCTGAGATAGACTCAGGTCTGTCACTGTGCCAAAAATCAAACTGAGCGCCACGAGCTGAGCGGCTACGAAACCGAAATAAACCGGAACCATAAAAACGGTCGCGAAGAATTCGACTTTTTTGCCAAATGCACGCCTGAAAACATCTCCCAAGGTCAGCACGCCCATGCGATACATCGGACGCAAATAAAACATGCCAAACAAAATCAGACAGAGTGCACCGCCGAAGGGATCTTCCATCACGCCTTGAAGCCCATCTTCCAAAAAGACCGAGGAAGCGCCAAAGATCGTCTCAGAACCAAACCATGTTGCAAACAGTGCTGAGGCAGAAAGAAAAAGTGGCAGGGATCGCCCTGCCAGTACAAAGTCATTGGAATTCTTTACCAACTTGGATGCCCAAGCTCCTACAGCAACTGTGATTGCGAGATAGATGATGATGGCAGTGAGCAGCAATGATCTATTGGTTAGCTTTTGCCATACATTTTCTCCCGAAGTGCTTTGATTTCTTCGCTTGCCAAATAGTCATCGTAAGGCATTCTGCGGTCGATGGTTCCTTTTGGGGTGAATTCTACGATGCGGTTTGCGGAGGATTGTACAAAAGCATGGTCATACGAACTCAGCAATACAGTACCTGGGAATTCGATGATGGCATTGTTAAAGGCCGTGATGGATTCCAGATCGAGGTGATTTGTAGGTTCGTCCATGACCAGGAGATTGGGATTCTGCAGCATCATGCGGGAAATCATGCAGCGGACCTTTTCGCCTCCGGAGAGAACGGTACATTTTTTCAGTGTTTCTTCTCCCGTGAAGAGCATTCTTCCCAAGAAAGTTCGCACGTAAGCTTCCTCTTGATTGGTAGAGTACTGTCTGAGCCAATCGATCAGGTTGAGATCAGTCTGAAAATATTCAGAGTTGTCGTTTGGCAAATAGGCTTTATTGATCGTCACTCCCCATTTCAGTGAGCCTTTGGTGGCGGGGATTTCTTCCATGATGGTCTGGAAGAATTTGTTGACTGCCTGCTTGGTTTTGGAGATAAAGGCGATTTTGTCACCCTTGTCTACCATCAGATTGACATCGGTGAAATAGGTCACCCCGTCGGCTTTCAACTCCAGATTTTCGGTCATGAAGATCTGGTCACCGGCTTCCCGCTCAGGCTTGAACATGATGCCTGGGTATTTTCTCGAGGAAGGCTCGATTTCGTCAATATTGAGCTTCTCAATCATCTTCTTCCGGGCAGTGGCCTGTTTGGATTTGGCCACGTTAGCAGAAAATCGGTCGATGAAGCTCTGCAATTCCTTTCGTTTCTCTTCGGCTTTCTTGTTGGAATCGGATCGCTGCTTCAATGCAAGCTGGGATGATTCGTACCAGAACGTATAGTTACCGGAGTAGATTTTCACCTTGCCGAAATCAATATCTACGATATGGGTCGATACCACATCGAGAAAGTGTCTGTCGTGAGAAACGACGATCACGATGTTTTTGAAGTCCAAGAGGAAGTTTTCCAACCATTCGATGGTCTCTCCATCCAAGTCGTTGGTAGGTTCATCGAGAATCAGGATGTCAGGATTGCCAAAAAGTGCCTGGGCCAGCAAAACCCGCACCTTCTGATTACCGGCCAATTGATTCATGGGTAGGTAGTGGATATCTTCGGAGATCCCCAAGCCGGAAAGGAGGGAAGCGGCATCCGATTCGGCATTCCAACCGTCCATTTCTGCAAACTCAGACTCAAGCTCAGAAGCGCGAAGTCCATCTGCCTCGGAGAAGTCTTCCTTGAGGTAAAGTGCGTCCTTTTCGGTCATGATGGCAAACAACTTCTTATGGCCCATCAGCACGGTTTTCAAGACTTCGACTTCGTCGAAAGCAAAGTGGTTTTGGCTCAAAACAGCCATCCGCTGTCCTGGAGTGATATTTACAGATCCGCTGGTCGAGTCAATCTCGCCGGCTAGAATTTTCAAAAAGGTGGATTTTCCCGCGCCGTTTGCACCGATCACCCCGTAGCAATTGCCGGGTGTGAACTTCAGGCTGACCTCATCAAAGAGGGTTCGTTTACCAAACTTGAGGGATAAATTATCTACTGAAATCATAATTGATTGTTAATTTGTTGTTTTTTCAGCGGAATAGGCGCTGAATAAATCACGGGATGTGCTAAGATTGATTACTAGGCTTGGGTTCAATGAAAAAACTCGAATCGCCTTCGAGTTTTAAGATTGGCAAAGGTAGGGGTAAGAAGAGGAAAAGCCAAGTTTGGGGGAGGGGAAGGGAAATCGATTTTAAATTCTATGTCACCCCTTCGGGGTTTTATCCCAGGCAATCCTATTTATTCTATAATAATTCCAGCCATTCTGGCTTTAAATCCCGCAGGGATGAAAGGATTATAGCTTTTAGAGCATTTTTCAGGTAGTATAACCCCAAAGGGGTGATATTATTTTTTTTAAATAGTTAAGAGCGATTTCACGAGGTTCGACTTGTAGGAAATGGAATTACAATATCCAAAAGAAAGATTTAGAAGTAATCTACACCTAGCGTCCACAGAAACTCAAAACAAGAAGGCATTGGATTACGCCAAACCTTGAAGCGAATTGAAGAGATGTCAGCTACAACTCCAATTTTGCATTTATGACAAATAATCACAGTTTTTTTATCCCTTTTACTATCTTGAATGTCCTTAAAAGGCCCTGAGAGATATGCTGTTAAAGTTTTTGCGGTTGGTTTTGATTTTTGTGCTGTTGGGCTGCGGTTTTTCAGCACTTGGTCAAAGTTCTACCGTCGGCAGAGAATTTTGGGTTGGTTTCATGGACAACAACCGGGTAGCAGGTTCTGGAAACAATCCCGGCGCACCGGATTTTGCTGTTTTGGTCATTACAGCCAATGAAAATACCACCGGGGCAATTCAGTATAGGGGTCAGTCGGCTCCGTTTACTTTAAATGCAGGTCAGCAGTTTACCCTACGCGTTCCTTCGGAGGATTTGGATTTATTGCACCGGAGTTCTGGAGTTATTGAAAATAAGGGCATTCACATCGCTGCCTCCGGAGATATTGCAGTTCATGCATTCAATGAGCGCTTTCGAAGCGCTGACGGCACGGTTGTTTTGCCTTTGGGAGCTTTGGGAAGGGATTATTACATCACTTCGCACTTTGAGACCCTTACTGCCGACGTGAGTTACAATGGAAACATCAACGATGAAAGTACGCTCTTGGTGATAGCTACCGAGGACAATACCAATATTGAAATCACCACAAGTGTCGGTTCACTCAGTGGAAATCAGGCAGGACTCCCTTCGGTCATCACACTCCAAAGAGGGCAGAGCTATCAGATCAAAGCCAAAGCAGACCTTACAGGATCACGTGTTCGCGTCATTGGTAGCGATACAAATGAATGCAAAAAAATCGCCGTTTTCGGTGGGAATAAATGGACTTCCGTTGGCAACTGCGGAGAGGCTAATGACCATCTCTTTCAGCAGGCCTATCCGGTGAATACTTGGGGGACGAGTTTTGTCCATGTGGCACTTTCTGGACGGACATCAGGCGAATTGGTAAAGGTGCTTGCCTCAGAGGACAATACTGAGGTCCGAGTGAATGGAGCTTCCAGAGGAGTGATCGATCGGGGAGAGTTTTTACCACTGGAGTTTGGAATCAATGAATCGGGGAAAATCGACACCTCAAAACCCGCTTCGGTGACGGTTTTCTCCAAAAGTATGGCCTGCAATGAACCCACGGCGCCAGGTGCCATGACCGGAGATCCGTTCATGATCACCTACAGTCCCAGTGAGCAGTTCTTGTCTACGCTGACGTTCAATGCGCTCAATCTCCCATCCATTACCAATCACTATGTGAATGTGGTGGTCAAATCGGGAACGGAAAATTCCACAATTCTTGACGGACAAAATGTAGGAGGAAGATTCAATACCCTTCCGGGAGACCCCAATTTCCGATATGCCCGAATCAATATCAGTCAAGGCGTGCACCAACTTCGAAATCCGGATGGTTTTTCGGCTTTTGTCTATGGATTTGGCGAATTGGAGTCCTATGGCTATGCCGCGGGAGCAGCGTTGGACAATTTGAATTTTGAAACTGACGCTGAATACGAGTTTGACGTGGATGGAGAAAAAGTCGCCTGTCTCAACCAGGAGGGACTTTGGGATATCAATTCCGAAAATGCGGACTTCACCTATTTCGTTTGGGATTTTGGAGATGGATCCGATACCCAAATCGGCAAGGAAGTAGGTCATACCTTCACCGAACCCGGAACCTACCAAGTGAAAGTCCTAGCTGCCCTGAGCCCCAATTCCTGTGATCAGCAGGAGGAGGTGACTTTTGAAGTGGAGGTGCTCGAGACCAAAGGGGAGCTGCTGGGTGAGACTTCTGTCTGTCCTCAGGTGGAGCAAGTGATGTATCGGCTGAAGGACTTGATCAACGTGGATCAGGCTACTTTCGAGGTAGAAGGCGGCGTGATCATCGAAGATTATGGAGATTCGGTCTTGGTCAATTGGGGTCCTGCCAATCCCAATGCAGTCCTTCGGCTGATTCCTTTGACACCAAATGGATGTCCCGGAACTCCCATCGAATTGCCCGTTGTCATCAATCAGCGTATTAATGTGAATGCTGCAGTAGGTGAGCTTCAAGTGTGCTTTGATCCTAGTGTTCCTCACGGCTATTCTGCTCCAAACTCCTCATCAGGGAGAGGGTATGATTGGATCGTGACAGGTGGACAGATCCTTTCCGGTCAGGGTGAATCAGCCATAGAAGTGAGTTGGGATCAACCCGGGATCATCGGGACAGTAGAATACACCGCCTATAGCTTACTGGATAATCAATGCGAAGGAAAAGCAGAGCCTATCCAGGTGGAAGTAGCCGAAGAATTTCAAGCAAGTGTGGATGATATTGTTGCAATCGCCTGTACGGGATTGAATTCAGGAAGCATCTCACTGAGCATTCAGGGTGGAATCGCGCCCTATCAATTTGAATGGACACATGATGCCCAGCTCAATTCGGCGACTGCGTCCAATCTCGTAGCAGGCACTTACTCGGTCAAAGTCATCGATCAGCTCGGTTGTAGCCGTTTGATTGAGAATCTTGAAGTCCTGGAACCTGCTGCATTGACTATTTCATCGATCAGTCCCGTTGGGGTGTCTTGCTATGGGAAACCTGATGGCGAATTGAGTTTGACAATTAGCGGAGGAGTAGCACCTTATTCCTTTGATTATGAAGGGCTTAAATCCTTCTCTGGCTCCATTTCTTTGGCAGATATGCCGCAGGGAAATTATTCTTGGGAAGTGAAAGATGCAAATGGTTGTACCATTCCGGTCAGTTTTGAAATTACCTCACCGGCCGCGCTGGAAGTAGAGGTGCGGATGGAAAAACCTGCCTGTCCGGGTGGTTCAAATGGGGAATTGCTGGCGCTTCCCTCAGGTGGGGCAGGACCTTTTGTTTACCTATGGGAAGATGTCAATCTCAGGGGAAGAGGCAATCTGGTGACTGGTCTATCTGCAGGTACATACAATCTGGACGTGCAAGATGCCTCCGGGTGCATCAGTATCGGCAGGGGAGTAGTTTCCGAAAATGCCCCTCAGATCAGGATGCCCACTGGCTTTGATCCAAGACAAAATGAAGGACTCTATCAGGGTGTTTCAAACTGTGAGGTCAATTTTGAGTTGTTGATATACAATCGTTGGGGGCAGCTGATTTATTCTGGAGTGACAGGCTGGGACGGCAAAATCAACGGTGAAAATGCAGGTACCGGGACTTACAGCTACTTTGCCAGATATTCCTACGTTTTGGAGGGAAAGCAGGAGTTTGTAGAAAAGAGAGGTTCGTTTCTTTTGGTCAGGTAAAAAAGTAGTGCAGAGAGGAAAGAAATACTATGAACCCAAAATTACCGCTGGCTAGACTTTTGGTAGTGCTGTTTTTCGCTTTGGGGAACAGCTTTTTTGCTTTTGCGCAGCTGAATACCGTCGGCAGGGAATTCTATGTGGGTTTTTTGGAAAATGGAAGAAGCCTCGATACGGTCAATGTCCAATCCGAAAAGGCGGTTTTGATCATCACAGCCAATGAGAAAACTTCCGGCACAATCACGACTCCCTCCCAGACGCTGACTTTTGATCTGGCAAAAGGGCAACGTCTGGTGAAGGAATTTGACGCGATCCGTGAGGGACTGATCCATCCTCGATCTGAGGAGGTGGCGCCAAGATTTCTACATGTGGTGTCGACCGGAAACATCGCGCTCCATGCCCTAAATGGAAGAGCCTATAGCACCGGCGGAACTGTAGTCCTTCCGGTGGAATCCCTAGGTTTGGACTACATGGTCATGTCGCATCATGAGCGGGCCTATGTGACCAATTCCTCGCTCAACCATACCACACTCGAAAGCTCTATGATCGTGGTGGGGACAGAAGACGATACGGAGATCGAGATCCTGCCTTCTGCCCGGACGACTTCCGGTATTCCCATTAATTATTCCCTGAAAATCACCCTCAACGCAGGTGAATCTTATCAGCTCAAATCAGATGGTGACCTAAGTGGTACCCGTGTCAAAGTACTCAATGACAACAATACCAACTGTAAAAATGTGGCCGTCTTTGCTGGAAACCGCATGTCCAGTGCAGGTACTTGCGGCACGACCGGGGATCACTTTTTCCAGCAAAGTTATCCCACCAAGACCTGGGGCAAATCCTATGTCCACATTCCTCAAAAAGACCGAACCTCTGGGGAATTTGTAAAAGTTTTGGCCTTGGAAAATGACACGGAGGTCAGGGTCAATGGGAAGCTGGAGACCAAACTAAACGCTGGAAAATTTGTGCGCTTTGAATTTGGCAAAAATGAAGTGGCCTCCATCGAAACCTCCAAACCGGCCTCTGTTGCGGTGATCTCGAAAAGTGGTTTTTGCAATGAGTTCTTTGCGGCGTCCTTGGGTGATCCCAACTTTTTCTCCTATTCCCCAAACGGCCAAATGATCAAGGAAATCCAGTTTTCCACCGGCTTGCTTTATGGTCGATTTAACTTGAGCATTGACCATTATCTGAATATCCTGGTGCCCAAAGGTGAAGCCGCCAAGACAGTTCTCAACGGTCAGAATATCGGATCGCAGTTTAAGGCCGTGCCGGGAGCTAACTTTCAATATGCCCAAATTCAAATTCCCGAAGGGGTTAATTCACTGGTCAATTCTGAGGGATTTATCGCCTATGCTTATGGTTCGGGACAGGTCGAGTCTTATGGTTTTGTGGTAGGCACTGGTGTGGAAAGCATCCAGTATGAGACTGAAACTACCTATCCATTTGAAGTCATTGGAGATAAAGTGGCCTGTCTGAATCAGGAAGGAACTTGGGAGATTTTCCCTGAAAATCAGGAATACAGTGAGTTTACCTGGTCTTTTGGAGACGGCTCTCCGGTAGTAGAGGGAAAAGAAGTTTCCCATACTTTTCAAAATCCCGGCAAATTCATGGTCTCTGTTTTGGCTTCTACCGGAGAAGGGCTTTGCGAAAAGGAAGAAACATTTCGATTCGAGGTAGAGGTCAAAGACTTATCCCCAATTTTGCTTGGGCCAGAATCAGTTTGTCCCTTGATTGATGAGTTTACCTACACCTTGGAGGATACGACAAACCTAGATCGGGTTGAGTGGACAATCCTCGGCGGGACGATCTTGGAAGAGACGCCTATTTCTGTGAAAGTCAGATGGGGGGCTCCAAATCCGAATGCCAAGCTTTCTGCGATTCCGTATACCGATCAAGGATGCCCGGGAGAAGAACTGATTCTGAATGTAAACGTCACCGAAACCATCGAACCAGGCCTGCCCAAGGGCAATTCGGGACTTTGTGGACCCAATGAAGTCTTGGTGTACGAAGTCCCTTTTCAGACTACCGGAAGGAATTATACCTGGTTTGTCGCCGGAGGGAATTTGATTTCGGGGCAAAATTCACCTCAGGTGGAGATTCTTTGGGATCTCAATGCCTCCCCAAAGACCATCTATTACGAAGAAACAAGTACGATCAATGGGGCCTGTGCCGGTACTTCTGAGATTTTGGAAGTGATCATCTATCCTGAATTCCAACTGGGGCAAGTGGAAATGCTGAACCCCGCCTGTCCGGGGGAAAGAAATGGTCGAATTCAGCTCAACCCAACCGGCGGATCCGGAAAATACAACTTCTCCTGGTCGCATGATCCGAATTTGAATGGGGCATTGGCGGAAAACTTGCCCAGCGGAGACTATGAGGTGACCGTATCTGATCAGACCGGCTGTGCGGTAGAGCAGCTGAAGCTTTCACTGGTCGAACCGGAAACCCTCCGGGTCGATGAACCCATCGAATCCATTCCCAATACCTGTTTTGGGGTTGCCGATGGAGAGTTTTTGATCAAGCCTGTCGGTGGAAATCCTCCGTTCACGGTCGCCGGAATGCAATCGATTTGGGATGGATCGACGCTGCAGGTTTTTGGCGTAGCACCGGGTTCTTACCAATTGCTAATTCAGGACAGCAGAGGTTGCAGTGTGACAGTCGATGCCGAATTACTCGGCCCAGAGCAAATTTCGGTTTTAGCAAAAGTTGAAAATCCCGGCTGTGAGGGAAGTCTGGATGGAGTTTTGGAATTGGAGATTGCTGGCGGGACTGGACCTTACACCGTGCTTTGGGATTCGGGCCAAGTCGGTACTCGACTGGAAGACTTGCCTTATGGCGAATTCAGCTATACCGTCACAGACTCAAATGGTTGCGTAGCTACAGGTGTTGCAGTGGTCAATCAGGCTAGTCCGGAAGTACGTCTGCCTACAGGTTTTGATCCTCGGGATGGGGTCTTTCAGCCGATCTCCAATTGTACCATTGCCTATGAAATCAGCATTTGGGATCGCTGGGGAGGCATTATTTACTTTGGCACAGAAGGCTGGAATGGCCTGATCAATGGCGTGGAGGCTCCCGCCGATTCGTATTCTTACTTTATTCGCTATCGCTATAGACTGGAAGGCAAAGAAGCCAGCGAAGAGAAAAGAGGGAGCTTTACCCTGATTCGATGAGGTATTTAGGTACTATTTCGAAGATTTGAATAGTTTTGCCTTACAAAGCTTTTTAGAAACTATATGAAATCTAGCATGCCTCTTTTGGTGACACAGGAAGGAATGACTGCAATTCATGAGAAGATTTCGTTTAGCCTTTTAAAATAAAACAAATTTTAGTCCTATGAAGAAAATTCTGATCACTGGTGGTGCTGGCTACATCGGATCACATACCGCTGTCGAACTATGGAATGCAGGCATGGAGCCGATCATTTTGGACGATTTTTCCAATTCGGAGGCAAAAGTGCTCGATCGCCTGGAAGAAATCACCGGAAAACGATTTACTTTTTACCAAGGTGACTGCAATGACAAAACTGTCTTGGATTCTATCGGAAAAGCGCATCAGATCGAAGGCGTCATTCATTTTGCGGCATTCAAAGCTGTGGGAGAAAGTACCGCCAAGCCACTGAAATACTATAAAAACAACGTTGGTTCACTGGTGCTGCTGCTGGAGTTCATGCAGGAGCAAGGGATCAAGGACTTGGTATTTTCTTCTTCCTGTACCGTCTATGGTCAGCCGGAGGTTTTGCCGGTGACTGAAGCTACCCCAAGACAGGAGGCGGAGAGTCCCTATGGCAATACCAAAAAAATCTGTGAGGATATTCTGATCGACTATGTCAAAAGTAAACCCGGGATCCGAGTGATCTCATTGCGGTATTTCAATCCAGTGGGTGCACATCCCAGTTCAAAGATCGGGGAGTTGCCCTTGGGTACGCCAAATAACTTGGTTCCCTTTATCACGCAGGTGGCAGCTGGAATTCGTGAGAAATTGACGGTCTTTGGTGCGGACTACGACACAATGGATGGCAGCTGTGTGCGGGATTATATCCATGTGGTGGATTTGGCCGATGCGCATGTGAAGGCATTCTCATTTTTGAATCAGCAGCCTGAGAACTTTTATGATGTGTTCAATGTAGGGACAGGCAATGGCAACACCGTGCTGGAAGTGATCTATGCCTTTGAAAAAGTAAGTGGGCAAAAGCTCAACTATGTCATCGGTCCCCGAAGACCGGGAGACGTGGTCAAGACTTGGGCTGATACCACCAAGATTAAAACGGTGCTGGGTTGGCAGCCAAAGTATTCACTGGAAGACTCGATGCGGGATAGCTGGAATTGGCAGAAGGGATTGAAGTAAAAAAAACGAAGCGGGTTTAAGCCCGCTTTTTTTGTTTATTCCCAGAATTGCTCGGTCAAATAGAAGACTGTATCAATGAAATATAAAACGCCATTCCTTGTTAAAACATTTTCATCGTGTAGATCTTCCAATATTATGCCCAATTCTGAACTGAAATAGTCATTATTCCTTGTGTTTAAAAAGCCATTGGATTCCAAAAATGACTTTACTTTTTCAATGTCTGTAGGTTCAGTCATAGTAACAAACTCTTGCTGGACTGTGGCATATAAAGAACCATTTTCTTTAGTGAATCCAATAAGTTCATAGGAAGTATCAGGAAAGAAAAAATTATGTAAAAGAAGATTGGTGAAGTAGTCTTTCCAAGAACTGTAATAAATAGCGTCGTTGAGTTTGATGACTCTGTCAGTATCTTTTAAATAAACGCGTTGTTCGGCACCTTCACTGACATAATTTGAAAAGTCTAAATCATAAATCCAAAGATTATTCTGTGAAATAAATCCTTCTAGATCCTTTGTTTCTTGTTCTCGGACTTGCTTTGAGATTTTAGATTTTGGGCTTGTTGACGTGCCATGGCCAAGGTGACTGGAGGCTGCTTGGATAGCTGTTCCATGCCTAACTTGGCTCTTTCCTGAAAGGATAGCTCTGATTTCATTTTTTAGCTGATTTTGCATCTTTCCAAAGATACATATTGACGTTAACTTCAAAAAAACTTGAAGAGTTCATACGCTATCTTAAGTACACAATTATTACCAATTGATATAGTTACGCCGATGGGTTGAAAGATAGTACATTGGTTGATACCACCAAGATCAAATCGGTGCTGGGATGGCAGCCAAAGTATTCACTGAAAGACTCGATGCGGGATAGCTGGAATTGGCAAAAAGGATTGAAGTAAAAAAATGAAGTGGGGTTAAGCCCGCTTTTTTTATTTATTTGGTTAAAATCAATTTGCTAGCTGGTCATAAGGAGAATCAGAATCAGGGTAAAAATTCCAATTCCAGTGGTTAGTCTTCCCATAATTTTTGACTTGGTCCAGCCTGATAGAGATATCATCGTGATCAGGAAAAAAATCCCCAAAAAGAAAGATACCGAACCAATCAATCTGGGAAAGCTCAGTTCCTCAGCGACCACTTGAAACGGATAGCCATCCGTAGTCATCAACATCAGCTTAGTCATTGCAAAGATTGCCACCAAAAAGAAGCTTGCGGCCAAAGTGGAAATAGTCAGAATTACTTTTACCAATCGGGTATCAAGTTGGGATACCAGAATATTTGCAATGATGGCAATCGAAAATCCGCCGAGCAGGGAGCTGATCGTAATTACCTGGGTTGCCAGTTTGTTCCAATAGTCAAAGGGTATCTGGGTAGATAAGTCTTCCATGGTCCATTTTTAATTTTTTTTCATTTCAATACCCCGCCGCCTGTCCGTCTTTCCTGGACTCCGAAGCGCCGATATAGACTTTTCGAACTTTGTCGTAGAAAATGGCTTGGTAGCCTCCATAGGGTCCGATGCTGTATTCGATGCGGTGACCCATTTCTTCCAGTTTGCGGATGACTTCGTAGTCGAATCCACTCTCCAAGTTGAGCGAACCTCCATTGGTCATCTTGGAGCCTGTGGGTTCAGATGAACCGTTATGCCGCATCCGCGGAGCATCGCCTGCTTCCTGCAGATTCATGCCAAAATCGATCAGATTGACCACAATTTGAGTATGTCCCTGCGGCTGTACCGATCCACCCATCAGCCCAAAGCTCAGCCAAGGGTCTCCATCCTTGGTGATAAATGCCGGAATGATCGTGTGAAAAGGTCTTTTGCCCTTAGCTAATGAATTATAGTGGTTGGGGTCTTGGACATTGAACTGCTGACCGCGGTTTTGCAGGACGAAGCCCAGTCCATCCGGTACCATGCCCGATCCAAACTCATCGTAAATGCTCTGGATAAAGGAAACCATATTTCCCTCTTTGTCTGCCACAGTCAGGTAGGTCGTGTTGCCCTTTTCGATATCGCCTTCGGGGTAGGCCATGGCGGCTTCATCTAGATTGATCAATTTTCGTCGCTCTGCTGCATATCCTTTTGAGATCAGAAGTTCCACCGGGATTTCATTGAATGCCGGATCTGCATAGAACTTCGCGCGGTCTTCGAAAGCCAGTTTCTTGGCTTCGGTCAGCACATGGAGGTATTCTGCACTTCCAAAGCCCATGGACTTGATGTCATATCCTTCGAGAATGTTGAGCATTTGAAGGACAGCGATGCCCTGACCGTTTGGCGGAAGTTCCCATACATCATAGCCTCTGTAATTCGTGCTGACGGGATCAACCCATTCCGAAGTATGCTTTTGCAGGTCTTCGTAGCGGAGATAGCCCTCATTTTCTTTCATAAATCGATCAATCGTCCGGGCGATTTCTCCTTCGTAGAAAGCCGATCTTCCTTCTTTTGCAATCAAGGCATAGCTATTGGCCAGATCCGGATTCTTGAAGATTTCACCTTTTTTGGGCGTGTTCTTTCCGTTAGGCATATAGGTTTCGCGGAAACCGGGAATATCCTGCATTCGTGGGTAATAGTGATCCATTTGCCAAGCGATCACCTCGGAGACCGGAAAACCATTGTTCCCATAATCGATGGCTGGCTGCAGAATATCTTGCATGGAGAGCTTTCCGAAGCGCTTGTGCATCTCAAACCAGCCATCCACGCAACCCGGAACAGACACGGGCAGAGGTCCAAGCAAGGGAACAGTCGTCAATCCTTTTTCCTTGAAAACATCCATCGTGAGCAGTTCGGGAGCTCTTCCGCTGCCGTTGAAGCCGTAGAGTTTCTTGGTCTTTGCATCCCAAATAATGGCAAAGACATCGCCTCCGATTCCACAGGCATTGGGTTCGACTAGACCAAGCATGGCATTGGCAGCGATGGCGGCATCCATGGCCGAACCCCCTTTTTTCAGAATGTCCAAAGCAACCTGCGTGGCTAGGGGTTGGCTGGTGGCGGCCATTCCATTTTGGGCGAGGACTTCGGATCGGGTGGTGAAGGTTTTGCCAGTGACTCGATCTTGAGAAAAGGAGCAGAGGGGAAGGAGAATTCCTGTGATGAAGAGTAAAAGTGCTTTGGTGGTTCGCATGGCGTGTAGATTCAACTGGATTTGAAACTAACCCCTTGCGAAGACTTTTTGATTACCGAAAATGTAAAAATCATCCGGCGGGATTGACTAGTGATTTTATGGACATCGATTTACCTTCTTCCATTCAGTTCCTAAGACCTACCTGTTGGGGAAAAGATTTCCCCATGCTCAAGTTGTTTGGTGTACCCAAGCGTATGGCTTGATGCTTTGGATTAGGGCCTTCTGACTGCTCATTTGATTGGGTAGTAGGAGGTATTCTCCTTCCGCTTTGGATTCTTGCAAAGGAGGCTTTTCAAATGATTCAGGAATTTATGCTGAGGTTTTCCTATTTTGACAGGAAATCAAAATCCCAATCCATGTTTTCGAAACTGATGTTTGTGAGCGCCATTCTTTTTCTTCTCAGTGCCAACTTGTTTGCTCAGGTTGCGGATCAGCCGATCACGCTGGAGACTGGGACTGGCAAAATAGAAGGAACACTGCTCAGGCCAGAGACAGCGGAAAAAGTGCCGATAGTCCTGATAATCGCCGGATCAGGTCCTACTGATAGAAATGGGAACAATCCATCCATGGTTAATAACTCTCT
The DNA here is from genome assembly GCF_003259255.1 of Algoriphagus litoralis. Lineage (GTDB taxonomy): Bacteria > Bacteroidota > Bacteroidia > Cytophagales > Cyclobacteriaceae > Algoriphagus > Algoriphagus litoralis. Next base: position 148,863 of record NZ_QGOL01000006.1, on the reverse strand, counting down.
GAAAATGCTCGCTGAAGGGTTTGCGCAAAATGGAATAGCCTCAGTCAGATATGACAAAAGAGGGGTGGGGGAAAGTAAGAATGCTGCCCTGAGTGAGAGTGAATTGCGTTTTGAGAACTATGTGGAGGATGCAGTTTCTTGGGTGGAGTTATTGGGGAAAGACATCAGGTTTTCTGAGATCATCGTTCTCGGACATAGTGAGGGTTCATTGATCGGGATGATTGCTGCCCAGCGTGCCAGGGTAGACAAGTTTATTTCTGTGGCGGGAGTTGGCTCTCCAGCCGGTGATATCATCCGAGAGCAATTGAAAGCCCAACCTCCGTTTGTTTTGGAGCAATCCTTGCCCATAATTGAGAAATTGGAGAAGGGGGAAACAGTGGCTGATGTGCCTGCAATGTTTTTTTCGCTTTTCCGCCCCAGTGTACAGCCCTATATCATTTCATGGTTTAAGTACGATCCCCAACAGGAACTGGCAAAACTTGCGCAACCAATCCTGATCATTCAAGGTACCACGGACATTCAGGTGGGAGTTTCTGATGCCGTAAAGTTGGCCAAAGCCAATTCAAAGGCTGAACTGTACATCATCGAAGGGATGAACCACATCCTGAAAGAGGCAGAATCAGACCGTGCAAAAAACATTGCTACGTATGCGATGCCGGACTTACCCTTGAAAGAGGGATTGATCGAGGTCCTTCTGGGATTTATCCGATAATTGGGTCTAAGCCTGGTTTATGGTTTTCGCTTCCAAGATCAAAACCGGGAAAGTGCATGGTTCCTCAAAACCTATTTTTGTCTGAAGAGCCTATTCTGAAGCTTGATTTTCGCTATTCGGCTAGTCAATTTCCGTGTATTTTGACTACCTATGCATCACCAAGCCTCAGACATAGGAGAGTAACTAGCTGAGGTATTTTCATTTGAATTTTGTTGAGTTTTAAAAGCCAAAGTCAGGAAAAGAATCCCTGAGATTTGGATCGCTTTTTGAAATCGAACCTACATTTCCAGAATCGCAAGTATGAGATTAAGAACTTTTGAATCCTTTTGGCTTGTAAAAAACGGCATTTTGTACAGCTATCCTTCGCTTCAGGAGGACCTAAAGACTGAGATTTTGGTCATTGGTGGAGGCATCACAGGTGCCTTGACCAGTCATGCACTTATGGAGTCCGGCTATCAGGTCACCCTCATTGACCGGAGAGATATTGCCATGGGAAGCAGCAGTGCCACGACTAGTATGCTCCAATATGAAATTGACGTCCCGCTCTATGAATTGAGTGAAATGATCGGAGAGGAGTCAGCGGCCACTTGCTATAGGGCGGGAGTGCAGGCTATTTTTAATCTGAAGCAACTCGTGGATTCTCTTCAGTTGGACTGCGGCTTTGAAATGAAAGAGAGTCTCTACCTGGCTCACAGTAAAAAGGCATCGACCTGGCTGAGGAAAGAATTTAAACTTAGGGAAAAACATGAGCTGGGCGTGAAGTGGTTGAGTGCCTCGGAAGTGACAGCACGCTATGGAATGATTAGTCATGGCGCGATTCTGTCTGAGGTAGCTGCAAGTGTGGATGCATACAAGTTGGCCCATGAGCTGATCCAATACAATGTGAAGCGGGGCATGACCGTGTATGACCAGACTGAAATTGACCAAATCGTCACCACCACGCCACAGCCAAGCGTGCTGCTGTCCACTGGGAATACCATTCAGGCGGAGAAAATAATCTGTTGCACAGGGTTTGAAAGCACCAAGATGCTGAAGGAAAAAGTAGCTGATCTGTTTTACACCTACGCTACAGTGAGCGAACAGGGCATTCTGGTAAATGAGCAGGTCAAGCGAACGATTTTTTGGAATACCGCGAATCCCTACCTCTATATGCGAACTACAGATGATGGAAGATTTCTGATAGGAGGAGAAGATTCTGCGTTTAACATTCCGCTTTTTCAGCAACGGATCAAAGAAAGAAAATCGGATATCCTGATCAAAAAGCTGGAGAAAATCCTGCCGGAGATTGAGTTTATAGAGGATTTCAGTTGGGCAGGTACTTTTGGTACGACCAAGGATGGTCTACCTTACATCGGAGCAAGTCCAGAGTTTGACAATATGCTGTTTGTACTCGGTTTCGGAGGGAATGGCATTACATTTTCCGTGCAGGGAATGGAGCTGGTAGTCAATATGCTCCAAGGAAAACCCCATCCATTGGCGAAATTTTATCGATTCGGCCGCTGAGGACTTGTGATTATAGGCAAAATGTGCTCTTGGCACTATCCATGGAAAGCTGATTTCTAAAACCGAAGATGTACTAGGGTCCACGGGGTGGACGATCCTAAGTTCAAGTCAATTTATTCTATTTCTTCGGGGGTGTCACTTCCTTTTTCGATGATCACTTCATTCAGTTCTACTCTGATGGCATTGGTAGTTGGGAGGACATTTTCTTCATACCGCTCTGCATAGACCCGGGTAAATGCCGCTCCAAAAAACAGAATCAGACAGGAATAGGACACCCAAAGTAAAATCAACACCACCGAACCAGCAGCACCATACGTGGAATCAGGACTGGCTAGGCTGAAATAATAATTCAGGAGGATCTCACCCAGATTGAACAGAAATCCAGTCAGGAAGCCGCCTAGCCAAACTGAGCGCCACTTGATCCGCATATCAGGCATAAAGCGGAAGATGAGCACAAAGAGAAATCCCAAAACTAGGGTGGAAAGGCCAAATTGAAGGATTTTTGCATAAGAGATGTATTGCGGTTCCCAAAGGGAGGAGAGAAAGTCACTTAGGTAAGTCAAAGCGGCTGAAATGACAAAGCTAATAATCAACAGAAAGGCAATTACCATGACGAAAGCCAAGCTGATTGCTCGATCCTTGACCAGTTTCCAGATACCTGCATCGGGGTCTACTTTGACGCTCCAGATTTCATTCATGGAGATCTGTAGCTGATAGAAAACCCCCGTAGCACCAAAAACCAAAATCACCACCCCCAGGATTGTGGACAAGAAGGTTTGATCTTCCTTTTGGGAATTTTCGATGATGGTCACAATAGAATCAGCGGCATTCTGTCCTATCGCATCTGCGATTTGTTGGGTGATTTGACCTTGGACGATCTCCTGCCCCCAAATAGCTCCAACAGAGTTGACTACGATAATCAATAGTCCGGGCAGAGAAAGTACTGCATAGTATGCTACCACAGCACCAAGCCGCCAGGGATTATTTTTATTCCAAAGTTTAAAAGTGTCCTTTAATAGGGAGGGTAGGTGAGCGAGTTTAAATTCTGGTTCGGTTAATTTCATAGGTAAAAAGAGGGCGCAAAAAAGCAGCCAAGAGTTGGTTAAAAGCCAGAGTCTCCTCAAAACTCAACTGCTAAAAGGTATTAATTAAGTCCATATACCCAATTCAACCTTTTTGCTTTACTCAGCAGACCCATTCAACATATCTGCCATGTTTCAATTCGGATAGGTTTTCGAGGGTTAGAATGGCAAAGTGAGTAAATTTTAATTATTGATTTTCGCAAAACATATTTATGAAAATCATAAAAATTGAAAATTGAAAATTTGGGATTTTTCTAAATTTATTCCTGTTTATGGAAAATGATTTTTTCGTAACTAATTAATTTTTAACTAAATACGATGACGAAATCTATTTAGGAACGGATAGCCGAAACCGCTAATAGTAGGCAAAAAGTTTTACATCAATACCAAATGAAAACAATTAAACTTGGCAAACTCTCCTTACCTGAGTTTGCAGCAGAAAAAGCAATTGGAGTACGTGGAGATGGATCACTAATGTACGCGAAGGAGGTTTTGTCTGGAAAAATTCCTCCAAAGTTCGGACTTGATCTTACCTCTTTAGACAACAAGGCCAAGATGGCAATTCAACGGATAAAGCTGGAGCCGGACTTGAAAATAGGGGTGATCAATGCAGGAGTTTACAGCAAAGCCGAAATCATATCCCATATAGAAAGACAAACATCTTTTGGGAAGCAGATTGCTGACGCTGAGGTAAAGTATGCCGAATACATGCTTAACCAGATGTTGGGTAAAATTTCTACAGCATCCAGGCCATTCGTGATGCCAAAAGCAGAAGCTTTGCCCACACTACCAACGGAGTGGAAAATAATCCCTAAGAATAAATGGGTTCTTTTTTCTAATAAGGTTCTTTTCTGTGAAAATACGACGGACAATGTCACCCTAGAAGCAGCGAACTATAGAATTAACAATGTGCATCCCGTTTTTGAGAATCGGGGATTTGAAGTGATAAAATTGACTGGTGTGAATAACAATCGAACAAATTTTGCAGATAGAGCAAAAGAATCGCGAGTGGTGTACATCAGTGGGATTGGGCATGGCAATTATGATAATTATACCGGCCATAGTAATTCCAGTTTGATTCGGGTGGGTTCGTTTGATTCAGATGAAGTTAACCATAGCTCTATTCACCTTTTGAGCTGTAGAACGGGAAGAGATTTGGGACCAAATACAGTGACCAAAGGAGCAGTATCCTTTATGGGATATAATGAAAACTTCACATTTACTTGGTCAAATTCGACACTCTTTTGGAAAGCTGATTCCCAATATGACATTAGTATGGCTCTGGGAAGGTCAGTGCAGCAGGCTGTAGCAGATACAGTTGCTCAGTTTATGATAGGAATGGCCATGGTTCCAGGTACGACTACGGCCGCATTGCTCATGCAAAACCGTGACTTAATGCGCTCTGCTATGTCGGGAAGTGCTTGGGGCAGCAAAACCGCCAAGATTCAACCATATCTTTTCTACAATATGACCTTGGCTGACTACGCGATGAGACGTTTTTAGTAAAGTATATAGCAGTTGTTTACGTAGATAGACAACTGCTATTTTTTTAACTTTAATGCTATGGAAAAGATACTACTCCCACCTATCGCTATAGAAGCTAAAGCAAAACCGCTAAGCTATAATCCCCAATCAGGTGAATTTATTTATTACGACAAGGTGGCAAGTGGAGAGCAGAAAATCTATCCTTTTTCGCGATTGGAAAAGGACGCTCGAAAAATATTAGCCATCAAGCGCTACCAATCCGCTAGAGAAGAGATGATGGTTTCCACGTTAAACGGGGAAACGTACACCAAAGAAGATATTGTCAAAGAGATAGAAAATGAAACTACTGTAGGTCAGGGGTTTGTATCACTTGATCTCAACTATTTGGAATATTATCTGAGCACTTTTCCAAAAAATGCTTTCAGTTCCTAAGGTTTGATTTTTCTGATTTTCCAGAGTGGTACTAGTATTTCAAAATGGTTTCGACATTTCGGCCAGCTCAGTTTACGGGCTCGGCTACCGAGTTTGACACGAATTGGAAAATAGGGGAAATGCTACGCTGCCACATTTTCCCTCTTCCCCAAAATAGAATTAATATCTGGCACCGCGCGAGGTCGGGGTGGGATTAAATAAATTTGATTACTGGTAATAAAGCGGATAGGCAATAAAAATCTTATCGGTTAAATATCTACAAGGTATAGATTAAACCTACTATTTACCCGATTATCCTCACTAGCAATCGCTCTGACACTTTTTCACTCAGGGTTTCTTGGAGATGATCTGCATAGCTTACTACCAAACTGAGATCATACGCTTCCCTTGAGAGAATTTTCATTTCAATTCCAAGGGACAATTTCCGGCTATTTAAAAACTCCAAAAATTCTGTCGAGGAATTTGTTAGAGCCGTTAGCTGAACGATTTGGCCAGCTTTGCAGGAGGATAGCGGGGTGTAGGAAAACTCCTGCATTCTTCCCTGATTATCAGGAATCGGTGATCCATGCGGATCAATGGTCGGATGGCCCAGCATTTCATCCATTCGCTCAAAAAACTTAGGCGCGTGAATATGTTCAATTTGCTCAGCCACTTCATGAACCTCCTCCCAGCCAAAGCCCATTTTTTTCACTAAAAACATTTCAGTCAATCGGTGCTTGCGAATAATTAAGGCGGCTTCTTTTTGTCCTTTGGGAGTCAAGGTTACTGGCTTGTATTTTTCATAGACGACCAAGTCTGTCTTCTGAAGACTTTTTACCATACTGTTGGCAGTAGGCATGCTCACCCCGAGACTCTGGGCAAGCTCGGAGATATTCACTTCTCCTTGGGAATTTGAAAGATTGTAGAGGGCCTTGAGGTAGTTTTCTTCGGTGGTAGAAGCCATGTTGCTAGTGTGATCCAGTTCAAAAATGATCAACGTATATTAGAAAAACAAATTTGTTAGAATAGTCTAACATATTATCTTTGTTGTTCTAACATAATAATTCGAAAAATGAAAGTCCCCTCATTACACTTGTCACCCATTTTTTCAACAAATGGGAAAGCGGATTGGGAAATTTCAGGTAAATGCAATAGTGCAGCACTTATGAAGTACGCATTTCTATTTTCCAGTTTGATCTTGTTATTCCTGCTGTCTTCAGCTGGGTATGCGCAGCAAAAACTGACAGGAACAATTCAAGACTCCAAAGGTCCATTGGAATTTGCCAATGTGTTGATCAAAGAAAAGGGCATTGGAGGGATCACAGACAGTCTTGGGAGGTTTGAGTTGATTAATTTGGAGCCGGGACAATACACACTTCAAGTTTCGCTCATTGGCTATTCCACGTATTCCAGACGGATTTCAGTTCCCTTTGCCGGTCAGGAGCTTAGCATTACGCTGGATCAGCTTGACAGCTCTTTGGATGAGGTCGTGGTCAGCGGGACAATGCAGGAAGTTTCACGATTGGATAGTCCGGTGCCGGTTGAGGTGTACAAGGCGGCATTTTTCAAGACCAACCCTACACCTTCGCTTTTTGAATCTCTTCAAAATGTGAACGGCGTCCGACCGCAGATCAATTGCAATGTCTGCAATACGGGAGACATCCATATCAATGGGCTGGAAGGTCCCTATACCATGATTTTGATCGATGGGATGCCGATCGTAAGCGGCTTGGCTACGGTTTATGGATTGACGGGGATTCCACAATCTCTGATCGACCGGATCGAAGTGGTAAAAGGACCTGCCTCAACTCTCTATGGCTCCGAGGCTGTCGGTGGCCTGATCAATGTGATTACCAAGCGACCCGAACTTGCACCTTCTGTCTCCGTAGATGCGTTTGCCAGTGGATGGGGAGAAGTTAATGCTGATCTGGGATGGAGAAGCAAACTCGGTAAGTCAGTTTATTCCCTCAGTGGCATCAATGTTTTTTGGTACGATAACCCCATCGACAACAATGGAGATGGTTTTACAGATCTTACTTTGCAAAAGAGAATGTCACTTTTTCAGAAATTTGAAATCCAACGAAAGGCAGGACGGATTTTTACCCTAGCGGGTCGCTATGTAAACGAAAATCGCTGGGGCGGTCAGGTGAATTGGACCGAATCGGATCGGGGAGGAGATCAAATCTACGGAGAAAGTATCCTTACCGAGCGCTGGGAAGCTTTCGGTACCTACCAGCTTCCTGTCCAGCAATTGATCAATTTTCAGTTTTCGGCAAATGGCCACAAACAAGATTCCTATTATGGAGAAACCTTTTATCTGGCCGATCAGACGATAGCCTTTGGCCAGCTGACCTGGATAAAGGAGGCAGGAAAGCATAATCTGCTTTTTGGATCGGCCTATCGGTATACCTATTACGATGACAATACGCCAGCCACTTCCAGTGAAGGCGGAAGTAGGAATTTCCCATCTGAGATCCACCTGCCAGGAGTTTTCTTGCAAGATGAGATTCGGTTTAGTCCCAAACACAGTCTTTTGGCGGGCCTGCGGTACGATTACAATAGTGTACACGGGGGCATTCTGTCTCCCAGATTAAATTATAAATGGGTCTCAGCGGATAAGAGTACAGTATTCAGAGCCTCTGCTGGTAATGGCTTTCGCGTAGCAAATGTCTTCACAGAAGACCATGCAGCATTGACTGGAGCTCGGGAAGTGGTATTTACAGAGGAATTAAACCCTGAGCGCAGTTGGAATGCCAATCTTAATCTGGTAAAAAAGTTATACACCGATCAGGGGAATTACTTAGGATTGGACGGTGCAGTTTTCTACACCTATTTCACCAACCGAATCGTGCCGGACTATGAGAGCAACCCAAATCAAATCATTTATGCCAATCTGGACGGGAGCGCAGTCTCCAAAGGGATTTCTTTGAATTTGGATGCGGTATGGAATTCAGGATTTAAGATTTTGGCAGGAGCCACACTCATGGACGTGAGCTTAGAAGAGGGGGGAGAAAAGGTGCGTCAGTTGCTTACCGAACGCTTTTCAGGAGTCTGGACAATTGGATATTCTTTTCAAAATCTGGGTTTGACCTTGGATTATACGGGCAATGTTTACAGTCCGATGCGATTACCGTTGCTAGGAGAATTGGATGATCGACCTGAATTTTCTCCCTGGTGGAGCATTCAAAACATCCAGCTCACCAAATCATTTGGCAAGAAATGGGAAGTGTATGGAGGGGTGAAAAACCTGTTGAATTTTACTCCTCCGGCCAATAGCATTGCTAGGGCATTTGATCCATTTGACCGGGGAGTGGAGTTTGATCCAAGTGGAAATGTGATTTCTACACCCGCCAATCCCAATGCGTTGACCTTTGATCCTACCTATGTTTTTGCTCCCAATCAGGGAATCAGAGGGTTTTTGGGACTGAGGTTTACCTTAGACTAAGATGATCGTCAAGTTTACTGGGGAAAATGGACACCGGTTTTCACATCATAAAAAAAGCCCGTGATGAATCTTCATCACGGGCTTCTTAGCTAGTTGACAGGTTTAATTAGCAGGAGGTGTCTCAGTCTTGGGAGCGCTTCCTCCCATTTTCTTTACTGCATCACCTTCTTTCAGTTCTTTACTGACAGTGAAATAAGGTCCTGAAATAATTTCTTCTCCTTCTTTCAGGCCTTCAAGAATCTCGATGTTTTCATAATCAGAGATACCTGTTTTTACAGTCCTGAGCTTTGCGATTCCGTTTTCACTCACGAAAACAAGTTCTTTATTTCTAGTAGTACCACCTGCAAGGGTATCCACTTGAGTTTCTCTGGTCGTGACAGCAGCTAGCGGGATGGCTAGCGCATCACTTTTGGATGTGGTAAGGATTTCCACAGAGGCAGTCATACCTGGACGGAATGGATACTTGTTTCCTGCTTTTACCAAGTCTTCGTAAGAGCTATTGAGAATTCTGATTTTTACTTTGAATTCAGTTACAGCATCAGCCGAAGTTTTTGTATTCGCAGTATTGGCAATACTGGTCACGATGCCTTTGAATTTCTTGTTCAGATTGGAATAGGAATCCACATCGATCAAAGTCGTGTCTCCTAAGCTCAGGCGAACGATGTCATTTTCATTAACATCCACCCGAACTTCCATTTTGGAAAGGTCTGCGATGGTCATCATTTCGGTACCGGCCATTTGCTGTGTACCCACGACACGCTCTCCCTGCTCAACCAAAAGGCTGGATACGATACCGGAAACAGGTGAGTTTACATTAGTCAACCGTAGGTTTTCGGCAGCTTCATTGACTGAAGCCTGGGAACTTTTCACAATGAATTCAGAGGCAATCACATTCTGTTTTGCCGCTTCCAGATCTTTTTCCGCGGTGATGTAGTTTGCCCGGGCAGTTTCAAAATCTGCGTCTGAAATAACTTTTTGCTCATAGAGACCTTTTTGTCTGTTGAAGTTCAATTCAGCTTGTGTGAATTGGGCCTCTGATCGCTGAAGGGCTGCTTTGGTTTGAGCAAGGTTTGCCATTTGCTGATTGAGGTTCGCGCGGCTTCGCTCGAGGGCTGACACAAAGTTATCAGGGCGGATTTTCACCAGAAGTCTACCCATCTCCACTGAATCACCCTCTGCCACATTGAGTTCGATGATTTCACCTGCCACATCCGGGGAAAGTTTCACTTCTACTTCAGGCTGAATCTCACCTGAGGCACTGACTTTTTCGATGATAGTCGTCTTTTTAACAGTAGCAAATTCTACTTCCTTTTCTTTGACTCCCCCGATCCATCCGGCGGATCTGCCTATGATGGCAATGACAATGATAAGGCCTACTGCTCCCAGTAGGTAATACAAGAGTTTATTGGACTTTTTAGCAGCCATGATTTAGTTTAAGTTGATGGGGTTACCGAGATAGAAGTCAAGTACTTTTACTCTAAAGATGTAGGTGTATTTTGCGTTTAGCAGGTCGGCTTGAGCGTTAAACAGGTTGTTTTGAGCGACTTGGAAATCCACAGAGTTGATTGCACCGAGATCAAATCGCTGCTGGGCAACCCGGAAAGATTCCTGAAGGCTTTGTACCCTCAATCCGGTCGCTTCAAAAGTTTCCTCTGCAGCTAAAGCTTGGTTATAAGCCGTTTCAATATCCTGTCTGAGTTGGTTTTTAGCTTCAATTTCTGCGATTTGGCTAATCTGATACTGTGCTCTGGCTCGTTGCACTGAGGCCCGATTGGAGAAATTGGAGAAAAGCGGAATATTAAGCGAAGCTCCCAAAGATTGCGAGAGGTTATTTCTCATTTGATCACTGAAAGGGTCAAAATTTGCCATGTTATTTTTAGGCTGATCGGCAAAGTTGGAGAAAACGTTACCACTGATCGACAACTGCGGGTAAAATCCTGCTTTAGCGATCTTAGTACCCAGCTCAGCACTTTCAGCTTTTTTGGTAGCTGACTGAATCTCCGGCATGATGTCCACCGCTACATCATAGATTTTTTTAGCGTCTTCAGTCGCCATTAAAGATTCATTAATCTCAAATTCAGGCTCTATCACATCAAAATCCTCTGTAAAAGGAATCTGCATCGCTTGAGCTAAATTTAATTTGGCGAGGCGAAGGTTATTCTTGGCATTGATGACTTCGACCCGGTTGGTAGAAGTGGTGGATTGTAGATCAAGTTGCTCCGCCACTGCCAAAGTACCCGCCTGCACCAATTTTTTGGTTCGCTCGAGTTGTTCTTCGGAGGTTTTGAGTTGATTTTCCGCAATTTTTACCTGCTCCCGATTGAAGACCACATTGATAAACTGGTTAATGATATCCAGCGAAATTTGATTTTTGCTTGCCTCTATATCCAATAGCCCGGCTTCTAGGTCAATCCTAGACTGCGCAATGGTATTGGTATTTCTCATTCCATTGAAAACAGTAATCCTAGCATCTGCAAATGGATTGAATGTGATCAATTCATTGGTTTCATAGAGGTTGGTTACCGGGTTGAGTGATCGACCCCAACGATAACTTGCGCTACCTCCAACTGAAAGCGAGGGGATTCGCTGTCCTTGACTTTCCAGAAGATTTGCCTCAGTGATCTGTTGATTCAATTCGGTTCTCTTGAGAGTCAAATTGTTTGATAAAGCTATTTCAACGCATTGCTCTAAGGTGTAAGGCCCTTCGTAGTTTTGGACCTGAGCTTCGCTGATAAGTGCCAAGCATACAGTCAAAATAGCTCCAAGAAAAATTTTCTTCATATTTGGCTGGTTTAGTTTGAGTTAATTATAAGATTCTTACAAATCAATATCTGGAATGTAGATTAATTCAGAGATCCAGGGAAGTGATTTGAGGTATTCAGTCGTGATCTCCCGGATGCCAGAATCCATTTCGATTACATGGCAAGCTACATCGTTTTTTCCTTTTCGGGAAACCGACATCGTCGCAATATTGGTTTTTTCCTGTGCAATTACACCTGAAATGAAGGCAATTGCACCGGAAATATCACCCGCTTTGATGATTAGCGTGTGATTTTGGGCCGAGAAGTTGGCGGTAAAGCCATCCAATTCAGCAATATTTATCACGCCACCTCCCAAGCTTTCACCCACCACCTCGATCTGACGCATACCCTTTTTGAGATTAAGTTTGATCGTATTTGGGTGATGGATCGATGAGTTGCCGATGGATTTAAACTTGTAAATGAGGCCTTTCTCTCCTGCAATCTCGATGGCGTTCTTGATTCGTGAGTCGTCGGTCTTAAAATCCATCAAGCCCCCCAAAATAGCTCTGTCGCTTCCATGTCCTTCATACGTCCTTGCAAAGGAGTTATAGAAGGTAATCTCTGCTTCATCGGGAGTTCCGCCCAAAATCCGAATAGCCGCTCGGGCGATTCTGACCACTCCGGCAGTATGTGAGGATGAAGGGCCAATCATCACAGGACCGATCATATCAAATACACTACTTTTGTTTGCCATGGGTACCTTTTCACCAATTTTAATGCTAACACGATACTAAATTCAAGATTAAGGTATTTTTCAGTTTGTTTTAGCGGTGGAAGCCTCCAAAGGTGGTTTTGTTTGCTACTTTTAACATTACGGTAATTGAACAAATTTTATTTGTGGACGAATACGGACACTTTTATGAGCGAAACTGATACAGTTTACACTTATTTATTTACAGATCCTGATTGGCAAAAAATCGATCAGATCTCCATCCCCAATCGGGCGATGAATTTTGGTGACGGATTATTTGAGACGATGGTTTTTGGTGGAGAAAAAATCAAATTTTTCGGATACCATATTGATCGACTGAAACGAGGACTGGAAGTATTAAAACTAGAAATTCCACATTCATCCCTGGAGCGACTTGAATCCTGGATTTTGGAATATTTTGCAGGACAAAATCTCCGAATTCGCTGGAATATTTTCAGAGCAGGTACCGGAAAATATACTCCTGAATCAAAAGTCGGCATCCAGACCCTTCAGATTCAAAAACTTACCCTTGCTCCTCTGGTGAAATCCCAATCTTCTTTTTCTGAACAGGTTTCACTCTACCCTTCGCCTTGGAGTCCATTCAAAACGCTAAGCGCACTTCCCTACGTGATGGCTGGACAGGAGCGAATTGAGCGGGGATTGGATGAATTGATTTTACTTGATTACACGGGGAAAGTAGCGGAAGCTTGCGCATCGAATATTTTCTGGCGCAAAGGGAATAAGGTTTTTACACCTTCACTGAGCTGTGGGGGGATAGATGGAGTAGGGAGAAGGGCAATTTTGAGTAAAATACCCCGCTTGATCATGGAGGGTATTTTCGGTCCAAACGATCTGCTCAAAGCCGATCAAGTATGGGTATCCAATGTAACGGGTATTAGTTATTTGGAAAAAATCGATTCTTTAGAATTTTCTACTGAAAGATGGGATCCTCTTTCCGAAATTTTTGAATAAAATCATTCGGTTCTTTTTTTTTATGCAGACGTTTGCATCAAACTCTTATCTTTATCGACCTTAATTTGTAAAATTTAAACTACAAATACCTATCATTACCCAAAACCCTCAATCAACCTATCTCCATGCTATTAGAACCAATTGATTTAGTAGTCTTCTTTGGCTATTGTTTCCTCATTATTGGAATGGGCATATTTGTCTCTAGAGAGAAAAAAGGCCACGTCAAAAACTCCTCAGATTATTTCCTTGCGTCCAAAGCCCTTCCTTGGTGGGCAGTAGGTGCTTCCTTGATTGCATCCAATATTTCTGCTGAGCAGTTTATCGGGATGTCAGGTTCAGGATTCGCACTGGGACTTGCAATTTCTACCTACGAATGGATGGCTGCGGCTACCTTATTGGTGGTGGCGATTTTCTTTTTGCCAGTCTACATGAAAAAGGGCATCTATACCATGCCGGGATTCCTACTAGATCGATACGATACACGCGTACGCACAACGATGGCCGTTTTCTGGCTCCTTTTGTATGTTTTTGTGAACCTGACTTCGGTGCTCTACTTGGGAGCGCTTAGTTTGAATACGATTCTGAATGTGCCGATGACCTATGGCATCATAGGTTTGGCTCTCTTTGCGATGATTTATTCGATTTACGGTGGACTCAAAGCTGTGGCCTGGACAGATGTAGTACAGGTTGTTTTCTTGATTGCCGGAGGCTTGGCTACTACCTACATTGCTTTGCAAATGGTTGGAAGCGGTAATGCATGGGAAGGATTGGGGATTCTTAGAAAAGAAGTGCCGGGCCATTTCTCCATGATTCTAAGTAAAGGTGAAATGATGATTCCTGACGGAAAAGGTGGGACAAAAGACGCGTATCTGGAATTGCCTGGATTGTCTGTTTTGATCGGCGGAATGTGGATTACCAATTTGAGCTATTGGGGATTCAACCAGTATATCACCCAGCGGGCTCTCGCAGCCAAGAGCTTGGATGAAGCCCAAAAAGGGATGATTTTCGCAGGTTTTCTTAAGCTTTTGATGCCTTTGATCGTGGTCATTCCCGGTATTGCTGCTTTAGTAATTGTGAATAATGGAATTGATGCCGGCTTTATGGAATCTATGAAAGATCCAGTTACCGGTTTGATCAAGTCTGACCGGGCATATCCCACTTTGCTTCAAGTTTTACCTACCGGGTTAAAAGGTTTGGCATTTGCTGCGCTCACAGCAGCAATTGTTTCCTCACTTGCTTCCATGGCTAATAGTACCTCTACTATTTTCACCATGGATATTTATAGCAAATATTTCGGCAAAAACTCCTCTGAAACCAATCAGGTAAGAGTAGGCCGGATCACTGCAGTGGTTGCGTTTATCATTGCTGCTATTGTAGCCCCGGCATTAGGGCAATTGGATCAGGCCTTTCAGTTCATTCAGGAATACACCGGGTTCATCAGCCCTGGGGTATTTGCGATTTTCGCTTTTGGAGTTTTCTGGAAAAAAACCACATCCAATGCCGCTCTTGTGGGAGCAGCCTTGAGTATTCCGCTTTCTGTTGTACTTAAAATTGCTTTTCCGCTTTTGCCATTCCTAGATCGAATGGGGATTGTATTCCTGGTACTGGCAGCCTTGATGATCATCATCAGCTTAGTCGAAGGCAAAGGAAAAGATCATCCCAACAGCATCGAAGTCGATGCGGAATTGTTCAAGACCTCGACCGGATTTAAAATTGGAGCGATCCTGATCGCAGGGATAATTGCAGGACTTTACACCATATTCTGGTAATACTAAATTATGAGAAAATTGCTTTTAGGGCTTGATATCGGTAGCTCATCGGTGAAAGCTTCTTTACTCGATGCTACCACAGGCAAGTCCATTGCCTCAAAGGCTTTTCCCGAAGAAGAAATGCCAATGAATGCTCCGCAAACAGGCTGGGCAGAGCAGGACCCTGAAATGTGGTGGAAATATGTCAAGGAGACCATAGCTTATGTCCACCAAAAAGCCGCCATTAAAAAAGGAGAACTCAAAGGCATCGGGATCGCCTATCAGATGCATGGCTTGGTCTGTGTGGACAAAGATCAAAAAGTCCTAAGGCCGTCGATCATCTGGTGCGATAGCCGCTCGGTTGAGATCGGAGAAAAGGCCTTCAAATTCTTGGGAAAGGACTATTGTCTGCCACATTTGCTGAATTCTCCCGGGAATTTCACGGCTTCCAAACTTAGATGGGTAATCGAAAATCAGCCAGAGGTGGCTGCGAAAATCCATAAAATCATGCTTCCGGGAGATTTCATCGCGATGAAACTCAGCGGGGAGATTTTGACTTCTGAAACGGGTCTTTCGGAAGGGATTTTCTGGGATTTCAAAGACAACGGCTTAAGCGATAAGCTTCTGAAGCAGATGGAGATTCCCAAAGCTTGGATTCCTCAGGCAGTGCCTTCTTTTTCTGTTCAGGGAAAAGTGAACGCCCAAGGATCTAAGGAAACCGGACTCGAAGTAGGGGTTCCGATTTCTTACCGAGCAGGGGATCAGCCTAACAATGCCTTCTCCCTTCAGGTATTAAAACCTGGTGAACTGGCCACTACTGCTGGAACCTCAGGAACGGTCTATGGGGTCTGTGATACACCGCTTTACGATCCGCACTCTCGAGTCAATACCTTCGTCCATGTCAACCATTCAAAGAAAAGACCTTCTTATGGTGTTTTACTTTGTGTAAATGGCACAGGAATTCTCAATTCCTGGCTTAAAAAAGTCATGGGAGGCAAGTGGATTTCCTATGAAGAAATGAATGCCATGGGTGGAGGAGCACCGATTGGATCCGATGGGCTGACATTTATTCCATTTGGGAATGGAGTAGAGCGAATAATGCAAAACAAATCTGTTGGAGCGCATTTGCTCGGCTTGGACTTACTCAAGCATGACAAAAAGCACGTGGTTCGCGCAGCCCAAGAAGGGATCGTAGCCTCCTTGACTTATGGTTTTCGGATCATGAAAGACATGGGAATGAACCTTCAGACTGTCAAAGCAGGAAAAGCGAATATGTTCTTAAGTCCGCTATTCCGCAAGACCTTCGTTCAGATGAACCAGGTCAATCTTGAGCTCTACGATACCGATGGGGCTCAAGGTGCAGCACGAGGGGCAGGAATTGGAGCCGGAGTGTTTGGATCCGAGGCTGAAGCCTTTCAGGGATTAAGTCTATTGGAAACCTTGGAGCCCAATCCGACCTTCAACCAACCCTACCAGGAAGCTTATGCAAACTGGGAGTCCAAACTGAATGAATTACTTAAATCCGGCCTTGCCGGTTAAAATCAAAACCTATTTACCTAAATAACCAAGAGAACTATGGCTAAGACCTATTTCCCGACAATCGACAAAATCCCTTTTGAGGGTAAGGAAAGTGACAACCCGATGGCTTTCAGATTCTATGACGCAAACCGAGTCATAGCAGGAAAGACCATGAAGGAGCATTTCAAATTTGCAATTGCCTACTGGCATTCCTTCTGTGGAACTGGTGGGGATCCATTTGGTCCAGGTACTATTGTGCATCCATGGGATGCTAGCCCTGACCCGATTCAGCGGGCCAAAGACAAAATGGATGCGGCTTTTGAATTTACCTCTAAAATCGGCGCTGAGTATTATTGCTTCCATGACATCGATTTGATCGATGAGGGACCGACCTTGGCTGATTATGAAAAAAGAATGCAGATCATCACCGATTATGCATTGGAGCATCAGAAAGCCTCTGGAATTAAGCTCCTTTGGGGTACAGCGAATGTCTTCAGCAATCCTCGCTACATGAACGGTGCGTCTACCAATCCAAACTTTGATGTGTTGGCTTTTGCAGGTACGCAGGTGAAAAATGCACTGGACGCCACAATTAAATTGAGTGGAGAAAACTACGTATTCTGGGGCGGTAGAGAAGGCTACATGTCATTGCTCAACACTGACATGAAGCGTGAAACCGAGCACCTCGCTAGATTCCTGACCATGGCTAGAGACTATGCCAGAAAAAATGGATTCAAGGGCACATTCTTCATTGAGCCTAAGCCAATGGAGCCGACTAAGCATCAGTACGACTACGATTCAGCGACCGTAATCGGGTTTTTGAGACACTTCGGACTGGACAAAGATTTCAAACTGAACATCGAAGTAAACCATGCGACACTGGCTGGACATACCTTCCAGCATGAATTGCAGGTAGCAGCCGATGCTGATATGCTGGGAAGTATTGATGCCAACAGAGGTGATTATCAAAACGGCTGGGATACCGACCAGTTTGCGCTTAATCTTCAAGAGCTTGCTGAGTCGATGTTGGTCATCCTGACTTCAGGAGGTATCAAAGGCGGTGGAGTAAACTTTGACGCAAAAGTGCGTAGAAACTCCACAGATCCTGAGGATCTTTTCCTGGCTCATATCGGATCAATGGATGCGTTTGCCAGAGGAATGTTGATCGCCAACGACATACTTGAAAAATCAGATTACTTGGAGCGTAGGAAAAACCGTTATGCAAGTTTTGATTCTGGCTCAGGAAAAGCTTTCGAAGAAGGTAAGTTGACTCTGGAAGACTTGAGAAAATATGCCTTCGAAGTAGGTGAGCCGACCCAGTTTAGCGGTAAGCAAGAGTATTTCGAAAATCTGATCAATCGGTTTATTTGATAAAATTGAAAGGAGACTTTGGTCTCCTTTTTTGTTCTTAATATGTTCTCAGAATGAAACGAATCCTAGTTTTTCTACTCGCCCTACCGCTGTTTTTTGCATGTGAACTTGACAAGCCCGAATCAGCGGTTCAGTTGCCCAAATTAATCTCAGATGGAATGGTCCTTCAAAGAGACCTCCCAATCAAAATATGGGGCAGGGGGATTCCTGATGAAAAAATTCGCGCAAGCATAGCAGGTGCTGTGGGTAGCTCGCAGGTGCTTCCGGACAGTACTTGGGTTGTTCTTTTGCCCCCTCTTCCTGCTGGAGGGCCTTATGATCTTGTGGTAAACCTTCAAGCTGTTAAAGATGTGTACATCGGAGATGTCTGGGTGGCCGGAGGTCAGTCGAATATGGAATGGCCGCTTAAGCAAGGCGTAATTGGGGCAGAGGCGGAATTTGCAAATGCAAATTTCCCAGAGATCCGTTTCTTTAAAGTTGAAAAAGACTACAGCTCACTGGAAAAAAGCGACGTAAAAGGAGGTGCTTGGAAAGTAGCAAATGCAGAAAATCTTCCGGATTTCTCCGCAGTAGGATGGTTTTTTGCGAAGCAAAATCACCTGGAGAAAAACGTGCCTGTGGGAATCATCGAGTCCAACTGGGGAGGAACTCCTGCAGAAGGATGGACCGAAGCCAAAGTTTTGGCTTCCATTCAGGACAGATCCTATACCCAAGAGGCCTCGGAAATCCTGGCTGACTCTTCTAAATGGATAAAAATCCTGGCTGAGAATGAAGAACGTAGAAAACTGCGAGATGAGATGGTCATCCGGCCTGATTCACTTTTGGCAGGGGAAGTCTCCTCAATCAATTATTCTGACGGCAATTGGAGTACGATCAGTCTTCCTGCAGCTAATCCACTTGAACATATTGCATGGGTCAGAAAGAAATTTAATCTGTCAGCAGCAGGTGAAGTCAAGCTGACATTGCCGGACATTGATCAGATGGCATATATCTATGTAAATGGGGTGCAGATTCATTACAAAAACTGGGGAGAGCCTGTTCCTGAGTTGACCATTCCTGCAGACATATTGAATACAGGACAAAATGTGCTGACCATCCGGGCAATCAATACTTGGAACAATAGACCTTCCATCGGCAAAAAAGACCAAATGTATCTCACCCAAAACGGAAAGAAAATCAACCTTGAGGGTGCTTGGACTTATTCCAATGATAGTGTCGAGCCCAAGCTTCCACTGGTGGAATTTCACAATTGGAGACCTGGTTTTATGTTCAATGCAATGATTGCTCCACTGACCCAGTATGGAATCAAAGGGGTCATTTGGTATCAGGGAGAAAGTAATGCTGGAAGGCATGCAGAATACAAGGAACTCTTCAGCGCCATGATTACCAATTGGAGAGCGAGATGGGACATTGGAGATTTTCCGTTCCTCTTTGTACAATTGGCTAATTACATGGAGCGGAAAGAACTTCAGCCTGAGAGCAGTTGGGCCTACCTGAGAGAGGCACAGACTCAGACCCTAGAACTTCCCGCCACAGGCATGGCTACAATCATCGATATCGGAGAAGCGGAAGACATCCATCCGAGAAACAAGAAAGATGTAGGCGAGCGGCTTTGGCTTCAGGCTAAAAAAGTGGCTTTTGGAGAAGATATTCTAGCCACAGGACCGGTTTTTAAAGAAGCCAAAATCGAGGGGGATTCCCTTCTGGTGACATTCGCGGAGGTAGGTGAAGGACTCAAATTGACTGTTGGGTCGGAAGTCAAGGGCTTTATTTTGGAAGATGCTGAAGGGCAATTTGAGATTGCCTCAGGAATAATCTCTTCTAATTCACAAGTGAAACTGGCAATTCCAGCTGACTTCGTCCCTGTAGCAATTCGCTATGCATGGGCTGACAACCCTGAGGTGAATTTGGTGAATGAGTTGAATTTGCCTGCTGTGCCTTTCAAGACGGACCTTTAAATAATTTCGTAGGGATTTAAAATTTTTAAGTTCTCGAGTTTATCAAAGTCTTTACTATTTCTTGTTATTAAAATGAAATTATTGGCTAAAGCTGTACTTGCAATGATTGCATCCGGTAGTTTGATTTTATGCATTTTCCATAGCGAAATACAAATAGAAATGATGTCACCTGCTAGGTTATAAATCAGAGATTCAGAAATAAATTCTTCCAAGATTTTTTGATCTTTTTCACTAGAATTAAAGCCTAAAATTTCAATTTTGGAAATGATATAAATCTGAGGGTAATCATTAATTATATCATTAAGAAATAATTTGGCCTTATCTTTAAAACTCCCTGCCAATCAGTCAAATATCACATTTGAATCAATAAAATATCCCTGTTCTCCCATTCTTTTCTACTTCTATTAATATATTCCTGCATATCCTCAGCGACTTCTGAGGAAAGTTTTCCGCCAAATCTTTCAGAAAGACTTTGACCATCGTAATTGGATTTTTTTAGCACTTTAATCACCTGAAGGTCTTCCAAATCTTCCAAGAGCTTATATGCTTTTTTATCGTTTATTTGAATTAAAACCGTCTCCATAATTATTGATTTTCAGTAAGTTAAATTCTTTTTTTGAGATTCTCGCTTGTTGAAATCAAACTACTTGTTTCCCTCCATCACTTCTTTAGCCTCTAGCATATCATCGATCTGATTTTGAAACGAGGACTTGGCTGGAACCTTGGCTACTTTCTCCAAGAAATCAATGGTGGCAAACATTACTCCTTCCCAGTCATCCGAGGTGATGGAGGATGCAATGACATGATCGCCGGTCTTTGGAAATGCTTGCTCCCTTTTCAATGGGGCTGGAGTTCCAAGTTGGCTGTACATATCGAGCATTTTAGGCACAGAGACTACAAAGTCCTGCTCTTCGGCACTCTTATAATAGTAACCCAAAAAAAGAGGTTGCTTGATTTTGGCAAAAGTCTCTCGTTTCATTTCACTGTAGATCAGTGTGGCCAAACTTTCATAGCCATTAATATGGTAATCTTCCGACCAGTAGGCTTTCTTGTCCCCTTCTTTTTCCTGATGTATGACTTTGTTTTTCATCATAGTCTTTTCCATGATCAATTTCATCCAGGGAGAAAAGAAAGCCTCCAATTGCTCACCTCCATCGCGAATGGCAGGAGAGTAAACTACCACTGCTTTGATCTCGGGCTGCTGACTGGCCAAAAGAAGCGTGAGTGCCCCGCCCATGGAGGTACCTACGACAATCACAGAATCGCCAAGGCTTTTTCCAATCTGGTAAGCTTCACCGGCGGCGTCGGCAAGTTTCTGGGCGGTCATGTATTCCATGCCATTTGCCCGATCTATTCCATGCTCTGGCAGTCGGGTTACAAATAAATTAGCGCCGAAGTGGCTTGCTAGAAACCGATGCACTGGATCACCCTCCATTGGACTTGCACCAAACCCATGGATATAAACGATCGAATAGGGTGTCTTAGCCTTGTTGCTGCTGTCTGCCCATTGGATGTATGCCTCATTTCCTGGCTTCAAGCCAATGACGGTGTCCTCGCGATTTTGGACGTATTGGCTGAGTTCAGACAATCGGGTGGGGACTTCAGGAAACTGGATGACTAGGTCTTTTCTTTTGACCTTTGGGCCCAGCATATAGACTATGACCAGAATCATGGCGGTGGCGAAGATGCCAAGGAAAATTTTACGAAGCATACCGATCAGTTGGTTTTGAGGTAGGGAGAGGTGGAGTCGATGAAGGTTTGGGTTCCGTTTTTCAAAAATAGAAAAGTACGGGTTTTCAATTGGGAATAATTGGCAGGGGTAGTTTCCAGACTAGTTCCAAAATAGACGGAAATCGCTTCAAATTCCTTGAGTTCGGAAAGACGCTTTTTGTCTGGGGTGAATAATAAATAGGAGATATCTGTCCCAATGGGTAATCCTGCAAAAGGAGCGGTCAGGATTACCGTGATGTCGGAAATGTTGCGGATGTTAAAACTCTGAATGCAACTCAGGGCAAAGGCTTGTCCAGGCAAAGATCCTGAATTGGAGTTTTCTTTCACCTGGATTTCAAGTTCGAAATTGAATCCAAACTCAGCTAGACTGACGGTATCCGAGGCGATAGCATAGCGATTGTTTTTATAGGGACTAAAAAAGACCGCTTTGATTCCCACCGCATCAGCTTCCTTAGGTCTAGGACAGCCATCCACATTCCCGGGTTCGACACTATCGATGCAGGATGCCGTCATGAGTATAAAAAGATAGCCAAAGCATAGCCCAAGAGTAAGGGATACTTTTTTCAAATTGAATTTCTTTAAACTGACCCAGCTAAGCATAGATAAAAGTAATCAATCTTTGGAATCATCCAGAAAATGATCTAAAAGTGAAGAATCCTTACCGCAAAATGTAGCAACTGCGGTGCTTTTTCACGTACCTAGACTAATTATTATCCTTTAATTTGTATGATGAAAAAAACACTTACCCTGCTCGTTCTACTTTTTATTGGCTTCAAGGCTACAGCTCAAGATAAACTTCCAACCCGGTCGGTTTTTCTCGAACTCGGAGGAGCTGGCTTGCCATATAGTTTCAATTACGACTTCCGGTTTGACAAAGAGCGGATGGATTCCTGGGGAATGCGTGTGGGAGCTGGAGGTTATTCCACACAGGAAGATCATTTTTTTTCGTTGCCAGTGATGGTAAATAAATTATACGGCAAAGGACCCCATTATTTTGAATTTGGCTTTGGAGCCACATTTTTCGCGTATGATGAGTCCAACTATACCTATTGTGAAAGTGGATATTTTGACTCGAATGGGGTTTTTATCTGTACTTCTTCCGTAATCCAAGAAAGCAACTATCAATTCATCTTGCCTGTAGACGGATCTCCTAGTGTAATGGGAACAATAAATATAGGATACAGACGAATTCCTGTCGACGGTGGGTTTACCTGGAGATTTAACCTGACACCCATATTCAATAACAATGGCTTTTGGCCGCTCTATGCCGGAATTGGGTTTGGTTATGCCTTTTAGCCTTTTTTATGTGTCCTATCGGACAAAATCTGTACGCAATCGTACAGGTTTTTTATTTTCAAATAATTTGTTTTCAGTGACTTATATTTTTTTGAAAATTAAATTTTCATAACATCATGCAATACGATGCAACCTGCATTTTTTCAGTTTTTAGCCAAATCTGTCCGCTCTTGTGACAAAAAAACGCTAAAATCCCAAGATCGACCAAGTATGGATTACCAAATCGTTTCTTTGTGGATCTGATTTTTAGATAAAAGATTTAAAATACCCTAATTTCTCAGGGCCCTTTTTACCCCATTCAGGCATGCCAAAATGTGTTGGTATGTGCTTCGCATAAGGATAAGCACAACACTAAACCAACACATTTATGAAAACCTTATTCACTTTCGCACTTGCAGGAGCTTTATCTTTTAGCAGCCTCGCAGCCCATGCAGCCGATGATTTGATGGCATTGTCAAACGTAAAGGCAAATTTCAAAAAAGTAAACGTCCTACTTAAAGGCGGGGTAGGCGAAGCCAAAGTTTCGCTCTTTGACGAGTCTGGCAGAAAACTTCACCAACGCAAAGTAAACGTAGGAGAAGGAGATCTGGTGATTCCTTACAACTTAACAAGTCTGCCATGCGGGGAATATCAAGTCAAAATCAGCACTGATGAGGAAGAAGTAGTGTATACCGTGGCTACATTTGAGCATCCGGCCCCGATTGCTGAGCTTCCACTGATGGCATACGGAAAAGTTCTCGATGACGAAACACTAAACTTAGTAGTCATTGGCCTAGAAGAGCCGGGAGTACAAGTGGAGATCCGGACTGAATCTACCAACAAGGCCATTCATACTGAGGAAGTTTCCCAGCCGGAAGGTTTTAAGAAAAACTTCAAATTGAAAGGCGTTTCCCCAGAGGATGTCTATATTTATCTAGAAGACGCAAAAGGAAGAAGTAAAACCATCCACTTTGAATAATCAAAACCAACCTGTTGTAGAAGGGCTCCGAATCGAACGATTCGGAGCTTTTATTTTTTGAGGATGTGGCTGGTGAGCTTTTGAGCCAATTCTTCCAGATCTATACCCAACTCTTCCTGATTCACTTTTAATACCTTTTCGCGTTCCGTTTTGGGCAACTTCTCATAGCCGTACCAAGCCCCTAAGATTCCTCCTGCGAGTGCTGCTGTGGTATCATTGTCCCGGCCATAGTTTACCAAGAAAGACAGGGTATTTTCAAAATCAAAGTCGGTATAGACCATTGCCAGCAGTGTTTGAAGATAAATCTCCCCGGCATGGAACGGCATGTCCTGCTGCTTTTGGTCTAGTTGGGAAAAAGCATAAGCCAAGGCGGGACTAGTGGGATTCAGTTGATGGGAAAGGCTGTCCAGCTTTTTGGATTCTGAATTGATCCACAGGACGTCTTTCAGGATTCGGTGGGAGGTCCGCCCAACGAGTCTGCTTTGGAAAAATCCCTCCGAATCGATCCGCAGTGTGGCAAGTAAATCTTCCTTCTTGGCATTGGGCTTCATTCCAGCTGCAGTCATAGCGACCGCCAGTGCACTCAGATCCCGGGCATAGCCCAAGTCAAAAATCGAAAGTTTAAATCCTTCTTGATAAGCCAGCGAAGGGTCGCCAGGGAAAAATACTCCCAAAGCCGGAGCGTAAAGCAGCCCTGCGCAGACCATTTCTCCGCCATAAAACTTGGAAAGTGAATCGGCATATCCGGTCAGGTTATTATCAAGGTAAGGTTTGCTGACTTTAGCCCATTCAGAAAGCCAGTTCATCTCCAGCATGGCGGCTTCGTAGGGCTCTGGATCGGAACTTTCGATTGATTTGAATTGCTTCAATCCATCTTCATAGGTACTGTAGATATGCGAAGCAAATTCCTTTGGGTCAAGAGTTCCGGGGCTTTGCGAAAGCAAATAAGTAGCCGTGAGTACCTTCCACCGAGTGTCATCAGTCGTGCCACCTGCGGGCAAGTTGGGTTTCCAAGTCCCTTCGGGAGAAACTTCCCGAACCATCGAATCCAATCCATCTACAAAGCCATACTCCAGTTGGATGCTTTCCCGGCTCCACATTTCTGTAGGAGCTCCCATTGCATCTCCGATGGCTGAGCCCACCAGCATGCCGAGGACTTTGTCATACAATTCGGATTCGGAGAGCCCAGAGTCGGTTTTTATTTCTGAAGAAAAAGTAATTTCCTCTGGTGAAGCAGTTTTTTTGCCGCAGGCGAATAGAAAAAATGGAAGCAGGAAAATGGCTAGGTATCGCATGATTAGTTTAGAATAAAGTTTTTGGCAGATTCCATTAATTCACTTTTACCTTCTAGGCTGAAGTGTACAGGCAGCTGCGCGATGCCAATCAATCTTCGGAGGATTTCTACTCCCCGATATTGGTTCACCAGCTTTTTGTCTACAGGATTGGTATAATTTTCCAAAACAAGGGCTTTCAATTTTTCCTCCTGCCTTCCCAGATCCAAATGAGCTAAGAACACTCCCAAATCGAACTCTGGATCACCCAAAAACCCAAATTCCGGATCGATGACTTTGACTCCTGATGGCGTGTCCAGCCAACTTCCCGGATAATAGTCTCCGTGAAGCAAGGAACTTCCCCGACTCAAATAGCGGATTCCTAGTTTTTCTATTTCAGATTTGAGGATTTCATCTTTTTTGTAAACAAGACTGATCTCTTGAAGCCCTGCCTGAACTTGGTCCAGATCGAATCCATTATCCAGCAGGAATGGAAAGTGGAAAATATGTTCGTGATTGAGTCTTCGCATGGCCATATTATCGGGGAATCCACCTGCGTTTAGCTTGTGAAGGCGGTTTAAGAACTTGGTCAATTCCCGAATATGGGCTGCTTCCAGAGACGCGTTTCCAGAATATATTCGTGAGAAATCAGCGCTTTTGCCCAAATCTCCTGTGATCAGCATGTGCTCTTTCTGCTCAAAATGAATGACAGTAGGCGCTTGATTTGCCAGGACTTCATCGGATGATATCAGCTGCAAAAATTGATGCTCCACCTCAATCCGCTCAATTGGCGCTGGAATCTGCGGGTATTTGCGGACATAGGGTTTGGATTGCTTTAGGATCAAGTTTCGCGTGTTGGTTTTGATCCGCAGCACAAGGTTCATATTACTTTCTCCGGCAGGCTCCACACTGAGTAGGATTTCTTCGGGATTCCAAAATGGTAATTTTTGTAGTTCAGCTATTCCTGAGTTTTCATTCAGTTCTGTCATGTAATAAATTTTTTTCCAAGGTTAACTTGAGGCATTTCAATTACCTACGAAAATCCATCTTAATTGGCCTTTTGTCTGATAGATGGCAAAATACAAACCGACCAAATTTTCTATTTTTGGGAAACTACAAAACTAAACCCAAATATGTTCGGACTTCACAGATCACTTTTTAATGAGGAGCATGACTTGTTCCGAGAAAGCGTTAAGGCATTCATTGCAAAAGAAATATCGCCTTTCAATTCAGAATGGGAAAAGAATAAGATGGTTTCCAGGGAAGCTTGGTTGAAGTTGGGTGAAAATGGATTTTTGGGAATTCAAGCTCCTGAAGAGCTTGGAGGAATGAATATCCAAGATTTCCGATACAATGCCATCCTGATAGAGGAACTTGGATTGAGCGGTTGCTCAGGACCAGCTATTGGTTTTCCCCTTCACTCTGACATTGTCATGCCATATTTACTTCACTATGGCACTGACCAACTCAAGAGGAAGTATATTCCCAAGATGGTGACTGGAGAGTATATCGGCGCAGTAGCGATGACGGAACCAGGGGCCGGATCGGATCTTCAAGGAATGCGAACCACCGCAGTAGACCAGGGGGATCACTTTTTGGTGAATGGATCAAAAACCTTCATCACGAATGGATATCTGTCCGATCTAGTCGTAGTGGCGGTAAAAACCGATCCTGGCAAAGGGGCAAAAGGTATCAGTCTTTTGGTGATTGATAAAGACATGGCTGGCTTTACCAAAGGAATTCCTTTTGATAAAGTAGGACTTCATGCGCAGGACACCTGCGAACTATTCTTTGAGGATGTCAAAGTTCCCAAAGAGAACCTTTTGGGTAAAGTGGGCGAGGGCTTCAAATACCTCATGACCGAACTCGCCCAGGAGCGATTAGTGGTTGCTTTGGCAGCGGTAGCACTTGGTGAATACATGCTCCAGGCTACGATTGATTATGTCAAAGAGCGGAAAGCCTTCGGGAAAAGTATTTCCGATTTTCAAAACACCCGGTTCAAGCTGGCGGAGATGACTGCTGCCTTAGAGCAGGGAAGGATTTACTGTGACTACTTAGTCCTGCTTCACAATGAAGGCAAACTTGATTCCGCTATGGCTTCTGCAGCCAAATACAACATGACCGAGCTTCAGTGCAAAGTAGCCGATGAATGTGTGCAGCTACATGGTGGATATGGATACATGTGGGAATATGGGGTGGCCCGAGCCTATGCCGATGCCCGGGTCCAGCGAATCTATGCTGGAACCAATGAAATCATGAAAGAATTAATCGCCAGAAAAATTCTTAAGTAAAAAGTAAACATTTGGTTTGCCTCCATTATTTTTAGGGAAACCCATGAATTAACCATCACCCAAAAAATCCTGTTATGACCGAATTTCCATGGCACAAACAATATCCTGCCTCAGTAGACAAGGAAGTGAATTATGAAGCTTACTCCAGTATTGTTGATCTTTTTGATGAAAGTGTCAGGAAGTTCGGAGATGCGGTAGCTTTTGAGTGTATGGGTAAGACCTTGTCGTTTTCTGAACTGGACAAGTATAGCACCCAGTTTGCCAACTATTTGACGCAGGTTTTGAAGCTAGAGAAGGGGGCCAGAGTGGCAATTCAAATGCCCAATATCCTTCAATATCCTGTGGTGATGTTTGGTGCCCTTCGTGCCGGAATGGTCGTAGTCAACACCAATCCGCTCTATACGCCGGCAGAGATGAAGCATCAGTTCAATGATTCCGGCGCAGATGTGATCGTGATCGTGGAGAATTTTGCCTCCAATCTGGAGAAGATTCGCTCTCAAATCAAAGCCAAGCACATCATCACCACTGAATTGGGAGATATGCTGGGCGGATTAAAAGGCTTTATCGTCAATCTAGTAGTGAAGCACGTGAAAAAACTTGTGCCTTCATTTTCCCTTCCTGGATCAGTTTCATTCAAATCTACTTTGGCAAAAGGGTCTGGGCTATCTTTCAAGCCGGTGAAAATGTCGCTTTCTGAGCCTGCATTTCTTCAATATACCGGAGGAACTACCGGAGTAAGTAAGGGAGCCGAGCTCACTCACGGAAATATCGTGGCCAACATGCAGCAAATCTCTGCCTGGATGAAGCCAAAACTCAAAGAGCGCGAGGAGATCGTGATTACTGCCCTGCCGCTGTATCACATCTTTGCTCTGACGGTAAATTGCCTGGCCATGTTGAAAATCGGTGCACATAATGTGCTGATTACCAATCCCAGAGATATGAAGGCTTTCATTGGGGATTTAGCCAAAAAGAAGTTTACAGTCATGACAGGTGTAAATACCCTCTTCAATGGCCTGCTGAATCAGGAGACATTTAAAGCGCTTGATTTCTCGGGATTGAAAATTGCAGTAGGTGGAGGAATGGCTGTGCAAAAAGCCACAGCGGAAAAGTGGAAATCAGTCACTGGAGTGCCTTTGGCCGAAGGCTATGGCTTGACCGAGACTTCCCCAGTGGCCTCTTGCAATCCCATAGATGGCACAGAGCGGATCGGAACCATTGGAGTCCCGCTTCCCAATACTGAAATTTTGATCGCAGATGATGCAGGCAATGCACTTCCGATCGGTGAGCGGGGGGAAATCCTGATCAAGGGCCCGCAAGTAATGAAAGGCTATTGGAACAGACCGGAAGAAACCGCCAATGTGATGCACGGGGAATGGTTTAAATCTGGGGATATTGGCGTAATGGACAGTGATGGTTTTGTGAAAATCGTGGATCGGAAGAAAGAAATGATTCTAGTCTCCGGCTTCAATGTCTATCCAAATGAAGTGGAAGATGCGATAGCTTCTTGTCCGGGGGTCGTGGAGGTTGGCGTGATCGGTATGCCTGATCCCAAATCCACGGAGAAAGTTGTGGCCTATGTTGTCAAAAAGGATGATTCACTCTCCTCAGAAAAAGTAATTCACCATTGCAAAGAATCTCTGACTAATTACAAAGTGCCTAAAGAGGTCTATTTCACAGACGAACTTCCAAAATCCAATGTTGGGAAGATCTTGCGAAGAAAAATCAAAGAAGCACACCTGGAAAAACTCGGAGTCAAAACGGAATAAGAGTCATTAAATCCAGCAAATTCATAATTTTAAAAAAACCGCAAATCGCGGTTTTTTTTGTTTTTTTGGGAATCAAATTTTAGAAAATCGTCAGGAATCACTTGACAATCGAATCTCTAAATTTCCAATTTTAAATTTTCCAATTTTTCAATCCGATTGAAATGTCCTGGCAACTGATAAAAGACGCAATTCTTGGCAAAGAACAAGATTTTACCAGTCTTCCTTTGAAGACCGCGATTTTTGTTTTGGCGATTCCGATGATTCTGGAAATGATGATGGAGTCCGCCTTCGCTGTGGTGGATATCTTCTTTGTAGCCAAACTCGGCGAACATGCAATCGCCACTGTAGGATTGACCGAATCCGTGATCGTCTTGACTTACGCCATTGGTTTTGGAATCAGCATGGCGGCTACTGCTTTGATTTCAAGAAGATTTGGTGAAAAAGAGTATGAAGAGGCTGGGAATGCTACATTTCAACTGTTGGTTGTAGGCATGACTATTTCCGTTTTGCTAGGACTTGGCGGTTGGATCTTCGCCGCAGATCTACTTCGCTTGATGGGCGCTGAGGAAGCAGTGGTGCAGTCCGGTGCCAATTACGCCAAAATCGTTTTTGCTGGAAATACTGCCATCATGCTGCTTTTTTTGATCAATGGAGCATTTCGAGGAGCGGGACAAGCGCATCTGGCCATGCGATCACTTTGGATCGCCAATGGATTGAATATCGTCTTAGATCCTTTGTTGATTTTTGGGATCGGCTCCTGGGCTGGATTTGGACTCGATGGGGCAGCGATTGCTACCACTTTCGGCAGAAGCATGGGAGTCTTGTATCAGTTTTACCATTTGTTTAATGGCAAGCACAAACTGAAAATCCTTCGGAGAAACCTTCTGGTGAAGTGGGAAACTATCCGCAAAATCATTGATCTCTCCATCGGTGGAATGGGACAGTTTCTGATCGATTCACTTTCTTGGGTGGCGTTGACGCGGATGAATGCGGAATTTGGATCGGCAGCATTGGCTGGCTATACCATTGCTTTCCGGGTGCTTATTTTCACGATTTTACCGGCTTGGGGACTTTCAGGTGCAGCCGCGACTTTGGTTGGCCAAAATTTGGGAGCCAAAGAAATCGACCGTGCCGAAAAAGCCGTTTGGCTCACCACTAGGTACAATGTGATCTTCATGGCCTCGGTGACAGGTATTTACCTCATTTTCAGCCAACAGTTGGCGGGCTTCTTTACAGATATCCCGGAGGTCCAGTCTGTGGCTGCGCAGGGACTTTGGGTGATTTCGATTGGGTATGTGTTTTTTGCAGTAGGGATGGTGCTGACTCAGGCTTTCAATGGTGCCGGAGATACCAAAACACCTGCCTGGATCAATACCGGAGTACTTTTGGGGATGGAAGTTCCCTTGGCTTACTTTCTTGCCTTTCCTATGGGGATGAAATACCTGGGGATCTTCATTGCAATTGCATTCTGCCATTCTTTTCATGCTTTGGTTTCGCTTTATTTTTTCAAAAAGGGCAAATGGAAAACGAAGGTGGTGTAGTAATTAATTTGGTTTTGAGAATGCTACCAAATAATTACACTGAGGTTGAATCTTAACGTTATACTTAATCTCCTAGACAATTAACGGCTGATGATTTAGGTGATCTCGATTTTTTTAACCTTTTGAAATAAGGTTAAATAACATTGATCAACCAAGGGTCTCAAATCCAATCCATGGGGTGAAATCGGATAAGAAGTGCTTTTGTACATAAAGGATTGATAGATATCCATGAAAGTATCCATTTCCTCATCTGCCCTAAATCCCATCCAATTTGCGATCAACTGGTATAAATTAAGAAAATGGTAATCCATTGGAGCCAATTGAAGTGCTTCCAAACCGAAGATCAACTGACTGTGCCGAAGGTCTGCAAGGATCAACTCTTTGATCAAGGTTTCGAGTGATTGGGTTTGCTTGGTTTCCATGATCGCTACAATTTGAAGTTTCTGAAATTGTTTGATCGAATTTTTTAAAATGCCCATGACTATCCTATTCCGATTTTGGATAAAATATCCCCTTCCAATCACTATTTTACCTAAGAATTAAATTTCTGTTTTATCCTCCGTTTGGTGATTTTTTTTAAATTTGATATGGGTAACCTATCGCATAAACATCGCCCCGGTTTGTGTCTTCACAAACTGGAAAAATGAATTACTGCCAATGATTGTCAGTCCGAGCGGAGTCGAGGACTCTTCGACTCCGCTCAGAGTGACATTAATCGAGAATTTCGCTCTGAGCATCTGACTAACCTGAGTCAGAAAGTTCCAAGGGTTGGCAAATGATAAATTACCACAAACCGGAATAAAAACTATAAACCATGAGCGAATCCCCATCCAAATCCATCCACCAGGGCAGAAACGTCAAACGCTTCCGGGAAATGCTCGGCATCAAACAAGAAGCTTTGGCTTACGAACTAGGGGAGGACTGGAACCAGAAAAAGATCTCCCTACTCGAGCAAAAGGAAGAAATCGAAGCCAGCCTACTCGCTCAAATCGCCGAGGTGCTTAAACTTCCTGTAGAAGCTTTCCAAAACTTTGATGAGGAACAGGCAGTGAATATTATTGCAAATACTTTTCATGACGAAGCATCTGCCTATGTTGAGCAATACAAGTGTCAGTTTAATCCTATAGATAAAATCATCCAGCTCCATGAGGAGAAAATCGCACTATACGAGCGAATGCTGAAAGAGAAGGACGAGATGATGGCGAGGTTGGAGAAGTTGATTGGGGGGTAAGTAAAATCTATCAATAAATATCTATGATTTTTAAAAAGTTAATTCTTTCAATTGTTCTCCTTTTTTTGGGGAATTTATTACTAGCTCAAGAGTCAATAGATCAGGTAAAAAGCATCAATGGACTGGAGTTATCCTCTTCCCTACAGAGTCTGAAAAGTGATCTACAATTGATCACAGGTAATGAAACAATCTTTCAAAACCATGATTACTTAGCAAGACACGTCAAAAGGAACTTAGAGATCGGAGTTCTAGAGGGCATCTATCTTGGTCACACCTTGAATATTGTAAATGGTATTGAATCGCCGGATCTAAGAGTGACTTATTTCGCTGATTCGTTATTCAAATGCAGGTGGACTTTTGACAAGCAGGGCTTCCCGAATCCAAAGGAGGTCTTTAAAAACTTCATTTCTTACTTTTCGAATAAATTCGGACCAGCTACTGAAACTCAATTCGGCGACACGTTTATCTGGAAAGGAGAAGTGAATCGGCTAATGGTTAACTATTACGAAGGCACGATACAGATCGAGTGGAGAGATGACACCGTCGAAACTAAGACGAAGGGACTATTTAAAGCACAATAAGAATTACCGGCTCTAAATGTTTGAAGCCATTAAATAATCCTTCCGTTTTAAACATTGTAATTTTTAAGAATAGGTTTCCTAAAACTATTTTTGCTTTCAGTTACAGTCTTTATTTCTCCCAAAGAGACAATCTTTTCTCTATTTCCTTTTTCATCATTGTCACTTTAAACATAGAATTTACTTGGGGCATTCTGGTTAATATGCCAATTGCATTCGATTTGGAAACAAGCATTCCATCAACCAACTGATCCAATATCCAGAAAATCCCATGGTAGGGGAGGTTTAGTTTGCCTGCAAAGTCACGAACCAGCTTATCACTGCTGATGACAATCGCGCCGCCAAGTTTCCTCGCCAAAAAGAGTACAGAACGGTCTTCCTGCGATAATCCTCGGGGAAAAGTAATCTGCTTCATTTCCTGAAAATCATCGTCCTTTAGATTGTGCACATGTAGTTTGCCGACGGATTGGTTGGCTTGCAGAATTTGCTTTTGTTCTGGATAGAGTTCATTGAATACGGCCACAGTGGTGTGTAATTCAAGATCGAGTTGAAAAAACGAAGTAATCATATCCAGCTCGATCAGGTCTATTAAAATACAGGCATCCGTAACCGCTACTCGCATCAAATCACCATGTTTTCCTTTCTGAATTCCGCCAGTTTCTGATTCTTAAGCGCCGCGGCCTTGCTCATGGAGATGAAGTCTTCTGCTAAAGCCCGGAAAAGTAATTGGGAAAATCGGTTAGAATGCTCAGTACCCACAAAGTCTACGGGCTCGGTTTTCCGATAGCCCAATTGATTAAAGACTGCATAAAACTGCCTGAAGTAATTATCGGATATCAGGCCTACATTCTTGGCACGAAAGACCAAGGCTTGCATAGAAATTCCATACTGCTGCTTGATAGCGGCCAATTCGTTAAAAGAAAGTTTGCTTCTCTTTCCACCTAATTCATTTTTTAAAGTTTCTGCAGGAATCAGCATCGCAGTTGCAAAAGCATGACAATACCTTTCTTTATCTCTCTCCGGTAAATGATTTACTTCCAAGAGCAAATGCGCCAATTCATGCAAGGCAGTAAATCTTTTTCTGTCAGGCGCATCATTCAGCTTTGCCTTATTGAGGACAATCAACGGAATATTTTTCCCATTCACCCAGGTAGAAAACCCGTCAAACTCCTCGGTGGATTCAATTTCCAACACCTTTACATGGTGATCTTCCAAAAGTTCGATCACGTTGGAAAGCGGTCCGGTACCCAATCCCCAATGGTTTCGTAAAGTCTGTGCTGCTTCTTCTATGTCCTGCTGAGAACTAATCGATATATGGGAGATGGGATTTTCAAACCGGGTTTCAATTCCCAGAATCTGCTCCAGTTCCAGATATCTTCCCAATTCGTCTTTGGCAATCTCCACAATTCGGATTCGCTCCTTTGCGGGAAATACCCTCAATCTTGGATTTTCTTGAATATCAATTTCTAGAACTTGAGATGAGAAAAAATAATCTGGACGCACTCCAAGTGCTTCGGATAGGATTCCGATCATTTCACTATCTGGGATAACCTGCCCCAACTCGTACTTGCTAAGGGATTGCTTGGTGATCTGATTGGGAATTTTGTCAGCCAAGCCCTGTAGGGAAAGTCCATTCATCAGTCGGGCTGATTTGAGGCGGCTTGAGAAATTACTCAACCTATTTTTCAATTCGGTGTCCATATCAACTTATTTTGGTTGACAAATTAAATAAATAAACAAAAAACGTCAACCATTCGATATAGCAGAAAAATTAATCCATTTCCAATTTTTGATATATTTCTGGAACCTTTAAATTGGATTTTTCTGATTTTGGAAATACGGGGGACGAAAAGGAATCAGAAGATTTCACTATTCGACAAAGAGGCTCTCTTTATTTCACCTTAGATGACCACGGCAGAAGAATTTTTGTGGATTTAGATTGCTGGTCAAACTTAAATAAAAATTTTACTTTAAAGTAAAATAATGTAATTTTGAACTTCTTCATATAAATGCAATTCGAACTAGTTAAAATTGAAGAATTAAGCGGGAAAAAGGCTTCCATTTACACAGTCTTGCTTTATGATGAGGATGACTCTCTTTTTAATCGGTTTCTAAATGAAAATTCAATTACATTTAAAAGTGAAATATTGGATATCCTTTCAAGATTAAGGACTATTGCCAACAAAACTGGAGCACGAGAAGGATTTTTCAAATTAAATGAAGGAAAGCCAGGCGATGGAATTTGTGCCTTGTACGATCAACCGGGAAGTAATCTCCGTTTATACTGTATCAGATTTGGGCATGAGTTAATCATCTTGGGAGGTGGAGGGCCTAAATCAAAGGAAATCCGTGCATTACAGGAAAGTGAAAAATTAAAAACGGAGAATTATCAATTGAGGGAAATAGCTCAAAACATCATGACATCCTTGAAGGAAAAGAACATTTGGTTTTCCGGTGACTTTCTTGATTTTGAAGGGGAATTGAAATTTGAGGAATAGAAATAAAACTATGTCAGAATTAAAAAAAGGAATACTTGCCTCTCTTCTAAGCGAGATTGACCCATTGGAGCAAGCCAAAACAGACGCCAAGATGGAAATCGCGGCTAAGATCGCGCAAGCCATGGAAGCGAAAAAGTGGAAAAAGAAGGATCTATTGAACGTGGTGGGAAAGGACAATCCTTCTATCATCACCAAATGGCTTTCCGGTACTCATAATTTCACCATCGACACCTTGGTGGAATTAGAGAAAGCCCTTTCCATTTCCTTGATTAATAGGGAAGTCAAGAATCCTGTTATGATTGAATATCATTTGCATATCAGCCAAGAGATAGACAAACCGGAGAAGAATAGTTATTTCAACGAAATTATGACTTCCACTTTTGTCAGTGAGCAAAGCAAATCTGTTCAATTTCAAGCTTAAGGTTCGAGCACTATGCCTAATCAAGACTCAGAAAATATCAGCTTTCAAATAAGGGGAATGGAAATTTTAGACTCATGTCTGAATGCGCCCTCCTCGCCTTTGCCTCAAAATCCAAAATTTCAATTCGATTTAGCAATTGAACATCGGATAAATCTGGAAAATAATCTGGTGATCGTAATCTGTAAAGTCGGAATCAGAAATGAATCCAAGGAAACTTTATTTGGTGAATTGCGCGGCAGCTGCATTTTCTTTGTAGAAAAGCTGAAGGACTATTTTGATACGGAAACCAACAAGCTGAGCCTTCCTGATGATTTTGTGGTAACGCTGAATTCCGTAACGATCTCATCCATGCGAGGGCTGATGTTCTCGTTTTTCAGAGGGACATTTCTCCATCAGGCAGTTCTTCCGATCATAGATCCAAAATCATTCGAAAAGAATACTTAAGTCGGGTCTGATACCCTACAAGCTGCGCCAAATCACCTACCTCACCACCATGGATTTTCTCTGCCAAGCAGTCAAGAATGGTCAACTCAACGAGTCAGACTGCGACGATTTTATCAAACGGGTAATCAAGTCAGGAAGCAGGCTTCCAGTGAAGAAGTGGGGGGAGTATGAGTGCCAAATTAAAGAAGCTATATAGCTACTTTTTTGGGGGTGCTGGTTTAACC
The DNA here is from genome assembly GCF_003259255.1 of Algoriphagus litoralis. GTDB lineage: Bacteria > Bacteroidota > Bacteroidia > Cytophagales > Cyclobacteriaceae > Algoriphagus > Algoriphagus litoralis. The sequence continues at coordinate 112,916 of NZ_QGOL01000006.1, read as the reverse complement.
GGAGGGGTAGGGATTGTTCGGCCTTTGTTCCCTTTGTCAGGATTGGCTGGTTTGATAATTGGTTGTGGACGATGTTCTTTAGCCATGATTATAAGCGTTTATAGCTGCAAATAGTAAGATGCTTGCAATGCCAATTCCAAGTGAAATAATTGAGATGATGTTCAGTACTGAAATAACCTTGTTCCTCTCTTTTATTTTACAAGTGAGTTTTTCATGGACCATTCCATCGTCCAAATTCTGAATAGTCTTCTCATTGAATCGGCTTGATAAATAGTGGGAAATTAGGTTGATCAATAGGGTTGAAGCCAGAAATCCCCAACCAGCTATTAGAATCCATTTATGGGTAGAGTGATCGAGAGGACTGATTTTCTCCACAAAAGTGAGTGTGATAATAAGGGCTCCTGAGGATATGAACGTAATGTATTTTTCAAAGTCATCATCACTTTTAGCCTTCTGTTCGAGAATTGTTAATCTATATTCTCTCCATTCTTGAATTTCTTTTTTGCTTTTCCCCATGCATACTTAAGGTTTGAAAATCGCTAGCTCTCTTTTTCCAATTCCCCGGCCTTATCTCTCAACAACTGCGAAATATCGATCGGAGGCAATAAATATCCTCCCATGGGACCAAGATTGGTGATTTGATACATGATGTTTCTGAGGTTATTGATCATCATGTTAAGGGTAGAAAACTGGCTAAGATTATTTCTCAACCCTTCATCCACATTTTCAGGATCTTGAATTCGGAATGTTCCTCCTCCTTCAACCATTAATTTATATCCAGGCAAAGATTTCTTCTTTCCAAAATTCACTTCGATTTTGGTAAATAGTTGGATTTCACCCTCCACATCTGTTTTCCCAATTCCAAAATCAATGTCAACCGGATAGGATTGAAAGAGGTCTTTGATGTTTATTTCTTCATCATCTGGGATGATGAACTCGTAGCGGGACTCCAAGAGTTTGAAATCCAATAATTGTAAGGGAGAAAATTTCGCTTTCATCCGGCCATGGCAATTGAATCCTGATCAGCATAGCTTACCGCCATTACCGTATGAGGATTAGTGACTTGGTTTTTTAATTTTAGATACTCTTGGGTCTTTGACCACCGCTGATGATAAGCCATAAGCTCTTCCTGAACTTTCTCTTGGAGAAGTTCCTCGGTCATGACTTTAAATTCCAGACCTAACTCCATGGACATTCTTGCCAGAATATTCCAGTTGGGCTTCTTATCCCCACGGAATAACTGGGTAATGAAGGAGGCAGAGGTTCCGATTTTTTCGGCCAACTCCTTTTTGGAGATTTTTTCCATTTCCATCTTGCGATCTACCAATCCCAAAAACTGTAAAGCCAATACATCGGCCAAAGAGGAAACACGGTCCTCATAAGAAATCTCATTGAAGAGATTTTCCCATTCATTTTTGATAGAATCTGTCATGATTTAGGGTTTAAGTCGTACTCGTACTTGGACACTCTTCTGATAATTGCTTTTTCTGTCGATGTCAGTTTTTGGGATTTCTTCTTTTCAAGAAGTTCTATCCCAATGATGACAAATCGCTCCGTGTCGCCATCAGCAAATTGCTGGCAATAGATCCTGGGATTTTTCTTCCCTTTAAACAGTTTAATAGCGGTAACCTTTTCACAACCTTTTTCAAAATCCTCCTTGTCATACAAATCCCTAGGAGCTTGGTGGTTTAAAATCATTTCGACGGCTGTGTTGAACTTCTTTAAGTTTGCTGAATCAGATTTCAAAAAAGCCATGATTTCCCCAGAATTTTCCTCGTCTAGGTAAAGGGCCTTTTTGCCATCGTTCGAAACTTTGATCAGTTCTGCCTTTCTTTTCACGTCAAAATTAAGCAATAGGTTAATTTAATCAAACCATTTATAAAAAATCTACTCTTTCCCATAATTTTCCACGCCCTCCGCCACTATCCCCATTTCCCCAATCTCCCTCACATACTCCTTCACTTCCTGCCCGACCAACTCCCCACGAAATGCCTTTGCTAAATTCGCCTGTGGCATTTGATCAATCTTGGCTTTTAGGCTTTGGTATTAATACTTAGGAATTCATCGAAGATATGAATTCAATTCTAAAACATATAGTTAGAATGGATTGAATGAGACTAATTTTCTTTAATTATATATGGAAAATTACAGATACAAACTGTAATGGATAGTATCAAAATTTCCCTTTCTTCTACTTAATATTCCAACTCTTTCTGCCTATTTCCCCGCCATCATTTTGAGGAAAAAAGTTAGGAGGTCTTAAGGTAAAACCAATCCAAAACCAATCTTAATGCTAAATAAAACCTTATAAAATTCCTTTATTTAATGGGTTTATGTTCGTTTTGAACAACAGATATTTAAAGTTAATTATTTGAATACTTGTGTATTACCATATGTTTTGATAAACTTACTAAGCAGTTTAAACTAAAGAAACTATGGCCAGAGTATCAAATACCCTCCTGAACGGTATCAAGGGAACCATGGGGGACATGATTTTTTATGAAATAAACGGAGTCACATACACCCGGAGAAAGCCTGCCAAGCGGACCAATGCAGAAAAAAAACGGATGAAAAAGTCCCCGCTAAATGAACGGTCCCAAGGGATGTTTTCCTCAGTGCAGAAGTACCTTAAGACACTTCGAAGGGCCATTGCGTTTGGCTACCAGGAGTTCTCACATGGAGCAAGTATGCCTTATCATGCTTGTGTTTCATACACACGTAAAAACTGTTTTGCTTTGGATGGGAAGGACTATCGCATTGATCCAGCATTGATCAAAGTAAGTAGGGGATCGCTGATGCCAGCAGAAGATGCCAAAGCTGAAAAAACAACAGATGGAATACGGTTTACGTGGAGAAATAATTCTTGGATTTCCAGTGCCAAGCCTTGGGATCGGGCATTTATTGTGATTCATGATCTGAGTAATTCCGCAATGGAATGGGTGGATTTGGGGAATACTAGAGAACAAGGTGAGCAACTTTTGAATCTGGATTCATACTATTCAAATAAATCTTGGCATGCCTATTTGGCCTTTAGCCAACAAGATCCTTATTCCAAGAAGCGTACCCTGTCAGATTCGGTTTATTTGGGACTGGTTTAGCCCCTGAATTCTAAAAATTAATGGGTTACTTTTCTTGAAGTTAGATTTTGAACATTATCAATGCGTATTTTTTTAATCCTATAAAAATGGTAGGAAATATAGAATAAGTTTTAATTTTGGATTTCTATCGATTTTCAACCTATTAAATCCATGCAGAAACTTATTGTCAGACTCCGAAATGAGCCTTTTTGGACCATGTTCTTTGCATTTGCAGGCATGATTTTTTTCTTGATGGTCACACAGACTTTGACTCAATCCATCAAAAGTTGGGAGTTGGACACTGAGATGTTTTTATGGTTCCTGCTGGTAGGCTTTGTGGCGCAGAGTATTGACGGAGCGCTAGGAATGGCTTATGGCGTAAGTTGCAACTCGATTCTCTTGGGAATAGGAATCCCACCTGCAGCAGCATCTGCTTGGGTTCACTTTGCACAGGTGTTTACCAGTTTGGCATCCGGGATTTCCCATTGGAAAATGGGGAATGTTGATTGGAAACTTGCCAAGAAACTGCTTATTCCCGGGGTACTAGGTTCGATGTTAGGGGCGTTTTTGCTTTCCAATGTAGATGGGGATTTGGTCAAGCCGGTGATTGCAGTTTATTTGTTGGTGATGGGATTTGTGATCCTGAGAAAAGCGAGGAGGAGTCATCATGCGACCAAATTCAATCGGGAAAGCAGAAGTCTTCCTGTATTGGCCACTACAGGCGGTTTTGCCGATGCCATCGGCGGGGGAGGCTGGGGCCCAATAGTAAACAGCACGCTGCTCAGCAAGGGGAAAATAGCCCGTTACGCCATCGGAACAGGTAATTTTGTTGAGTTTTTTGTTTCTCTAGCCAGTGCATCTACTTTCTTGTTTTTTGTGAAAGAGCTCAGTTTGGCACCGGTACTTGGTTTGATTCTAGGAGGGGTGATCGCCGCGCCTTTTGCCGCCTATATCTGTAAACTAGTTAAACCAAAGCATCTGATGATTGCGGTTGGGGTTCTGATTATCCTGTTAAGCTTGCGTACTTTTTATATTTCAATGTTCTAGCCAAGACCCGAGCTTTTAACTTCTCGGGTCTTCATTTGCTAGTCTATAAGTAGTAGTTTTTTTAGAATTCATATTTCAAAGTGAGTCCATAGGTGGCCGGATCACCCAAGACCGCTGCAAAATGGCCGGCGTTTCCAGCCGCCGGAAGTAGCTGTTCATAGTAATTGGTATTCAATAAGTTTCTAGCCCAGATGAATGCTGAAAAACCTTCTTTTACTCTATACCCTACTCTTGCATTGACTAAGGCATAGCCATCTACATTGAGGAATTGGGAGGGAGAAGGGCTGGAGGAAAATTCAGACCGGAAGAATACATCAGATCCTGCGAAAAAGCTTCCAGCAGTTCCGAAGAATTTGGCAGGTTTGGAATACTCACCTCCAAATGAACCCGCCCATTTGGAAACACCTGGAAGTCTCCCGCCTGAAATGTCCTTAAATGCGGACTCTCCACCAGTTTCTTCTAAAGGAACTGTAGCATTGGGGAAGGAAACATAGATCGCGTCTGTGTAAGCCAAAGCACCTGTAAATGAGAATTGGGAACTGAGTCGAACACTGCCGTCCAATTCTAGACCTAGAACTCGGACTTCTTCAGCGTTAGCTAGGTATCCACGATTTACGCCGACTTCTGCTGTTTGGACGAGCGTCTGATAATTTTCAATGTTAGTATTATGAAATACCAAGTTTACTGTTGACCCTTTAGTTGGACTAGTTTTGATTCCAAGTTCATAGTGAACCACATATTCTGGCAGTACTTCGGCCAATTCAAGAAGCGGTTGCCCTGCCACTGAAGGTAGCCCTCCCAGATTGATCCCTATTGGTTTGTAGCTGGAGGATAAAGTACTGAACGCATTGATTTTGTCATTAAATGAATAGGCAATTGTTGCTTGTCCTGACCAATTCTGATCTTCCACATTGGCTTGAAAGCTCTGAGAAGAATATACCGAACGCTTGATAGCCAAAAGTGCTGGATCATCTGTCTCTAGTCCTCCATACGCTACCCGGTCATAATCCACCTCTTTTTGGTCGTAATTAAAGCGGATTCCGGGAAGGAAATGAAGTTTCTCCGTGATTGCCCAATCCAGCTGACCGAACACTGCCGCACTGGCTGATTCTAGGAGGGAGGTAGTTCTGATTCCGTAACCTTCCAGTAATCCAGGAGTAGCCCAGAGCGGACTGGTGGTGTTTTGAGCGAATCTCCATTGAGCAGCTCCGGATTCTTCGGTGTGGAATGGAGTTGTTTTAAGATTTTGACTTAAGTAAAATACTCCGAATACGCCACTGAGTTTTTTGGAGAAATCACCTGCATAGCGAATCTCCTGTGAAAATTGATCATGTCGGGAAGGCGCTTGGGAAAGTGTCAATACCGGTAATCCGGTAAAATCCCGGTCATTGGAAGGTCCCCAGTTCCAATATCTCCAAGCAGTGGTTGAGGTCAAGGTTCCTTCTCCGATTTGGATATCTGCATTGAATGAAAGTCCACCCAGATCATTGTTTGATCTCCAAGGCGTATCATGATCAACTATACGGTCAAAAGCATTTCTGGTGGGTAATTCATAATTCAAATCAGCAATGATTTGCTCAAATCGTCGATAGGGAGCCCGCTGGGTTTCGACTACCCCGGCTACCACCTGAGCATAGCCGTCCGGTCGCTGAGTGCTTGCATCACCGGCCAGGATAATTTCCACCTTGCTGGAAGGATTGTACAGCAACTGCCCTCTGAATCCGAGGTTATTGAGGTCGTTCATGAATCTCCCGGTTTGGATATTCTCTAGGGTTCCATTTCGTTGAGTACCTGAAAAAGAAACCCTTGCAGCAAGTTTTTGGGATAGGGGACCGGTAACTGAAGCCCTTGCCTGTACAAATCCAAAATTCCCATAACTCAACTCCACCGTTCCTCCTGGAGTATAGCTTGGCAGTCGGGTGGAAATATTTAAGGCACCTGCCGTGGTATTTTTCCCAAAGAGTGTCCCTTGGGGCCCTCGGAGTACTTCGATCTGCTCGATATCGATAAAATCCAAAGTAGTCGCTGCCGGTCTGGCATAGTATACTCCATCCACATAGAATCCAACGCCTGGATCAATCCCGTCATTGGTCAGTCCAAATGTGGATCCAAGTCCCCTGATGTTCAGGGTAGTATTCCTAGGATTAGAGGAATAAAGCTGAACTGTGGGCACCAATTCTTTTACTCGATTGACGTTAAATGATCCTGTCTCCTCGATTTTGGGACCTCCAACTACTGAGATTGGAATGGGTACTTTTTGAACTTCCTCAGTTCTTCTTCTGGCGGTAATGAGGACTTCAGCTATTTCAAGGTCCTCTTCCATTAAAATTTCCAAGTAATCCTCAGCCGGAATTGTCAGTTCGGTTTTAAATTCTCTGTAACCCACATAATTGACCTGAATGGTCATCGGGTATCCTTTGTCGTGATTTAGTTGAAAATCACCCGATTCGGAAGTTATAGCATAGGTATTTGATCCAGAGACTACTACAGTCGCACCAATGAGCGGCATTTTTTGACTGTCGAGGACTTTACCTCTGACTATAACTTGAGTCCAAGCTTGTTCTCCAAGTAGAAGGAATAGGAATAAGAGTAGGGAATGCTTCATGGATTAGCAGTTTGATTTGAATAGGTTTTGGAATCAGGAAGGATCTTGAATCACTTGCATAGGTGACTTTTATGACCTGCTTGGTTTCAGAAATAGGTTGATTAATTTAAAAACATATTAAATAGATAAATCCTATAGAAATGATAGGAATTAAAACAAATGTATTACAGATTTTGAATTCAGAAAAAGAATTACGCTTTATTTTTTTTTGAGGGATTTTCAGTGGTTGACCAAACTGGATTTTGACCCAAAATCCATGGTTTTTTGTACTTTCAAGCAACGATTAAATACGCATGCTATCCAAGAGAGCCAAATACGCCATCAAAACCATTCTTTTTCTACAGGATCACCCAGAGTTGGTACCTGCATCTGCAAAGTTGATTTCTGAGAAAGAAACCATTCCGTATAAATTTTTGGAGAATATCCTTCGGGATCTCAAGACTCATCAATTGGTCAAAAGCATAAGAGGTGCGGAAGGTGGGTATGCCCTGGCCAAAGACCCTGCTTTGATCAGTATTGCACAGGTCATGCGCGCTATGGATGGGCCTATTGCACTTATTCCCTGTATCTCTGAGCGGTTTTATGAGTCTTGTCCTGAGTGTACCGATGAAGCTACTTGTAGAATCCGAAAGCTTTTTGCGGAAGTACGGTCTGAAATGGTTCCCATCTTAGAACGGCCCATTACCACACTTGCGCTGCCAAAGGAGTAATTCACCCGATTGAACGATTTTCTTTTGAAAAAGTGAAAAAGAAAAAAGACAGCAAAAAGCTGTCTTTTCCTATTTAAATTAAGTTCTGATTTTCAAGGACTAATCCCGCTTTTTACTTTCCTTTTTTGCTGCTTTGTCAGCACGTTTTTCTTTCAGGGTTTTGGTGGCTTTGGACTTATCGTCCTTTTTTTTGCCTTCTGGTTGCTTTGCCATGAGTTGGGTCGTTTAGTTTAAGTTCAACTTTCAGGAAGGTACAGAAATGGCCATTCGCTTGTTGAGGAACCCTGTTTTATTTTTTTGACACGATGCGCATCCTTAGAATTCTCACCTCTGAAATGGGTCGATCCTGACGGTTCGTTTCTACCGCCGCGATGGAGTCTACCACATCCAAACCTGAAATCACCTCTCCAAAAACCGTATAGTTTTGATCCAAATGCGGGGTTCCGCCGATGGTTTGATACACCAAACGATGCTCCGCTGGGATGGTATACTTTTCAAAATTCCAGTAATTGTCCAATCGTTGATTTAGCCGGGTATTGAGTTCCTTGACTTGGATGCTGTCTTTGGCAGTTCTGGCCATTTCGAGCGAATCAATCAAGGGTTTGTTTGCAGGATCATTGATTCCGTAGTGTCGGGCCAGCATTTTATTGATTCGGCCTTCATTGTGGTTCAGGAGGCTATCATTTTGAATTTTACCTTGTACAATGTAAAACTGAGTGCTGCTGGATGCCCGCTCGGGATTGCCAGTTCGTGCAGCTGCAAGTGCTCCTTTTTTATGAAAAAGGCTAGGGACAATCTCTGCCGGAATCTGATAGGGGAGGTCACTGCTGCCGAGCCGGGCAACAGAATCGGCATATTTACTTTGGGTGTCACCACCTTGAATCATGAATTCTTTGATCACCCGGTGAAAAAGCAGACTATCATAGGTTCCTGACTCCACAAGTTTGACAAAATTATCCCGGTGGAGTGGTGTTTCATCCGAAAGCTGGAGGAGGATCGTTCCAAAATTCGTGACCAACTCTACCTGAATCGGATCCTTGGGGTTCAATGGACGATTCAAAGTGTCCTGTGAGCTTTGAAAACATACCTCGCTCAATTGTAAGAAAATAAGAAGCGATACTATCAGTGAATTAAGGAGCTGGGGCATATTTGGAATCAATTAGATAGGACCATGACCACACGTCGGTTTCGAGCTTTGCCTTCCTCACTGGTATTGGAGGATACAGGGCTCAGCGGTCCAACTCCAAATGCCTTTAGCCTATTGGCTGATATTCCATAGCTTTCTACCAGTGCATTCATGACCGCTTTAGCTCTGAGTTCGGAGAGATTTTGATTGTGAGTCAAATCACCCGTCAGATCCGTGTGGCCTACAAAGAATACGTTCTTGGTTGGGTTGGCGCTGAGATACCCTGCAATCTCCTTAAGCATCGGATCGGATTCGGGCTTGATTTCCGCTTTGTCGGTATCGAAATAGATGCCATAGAAATTAACCTGACCCTCTTCATTGATGATTTTTGCGATGGTAGCAGCATTCAAAAACACCTCTTGGTCTAATGCTGCTTCCCGTAGGGTAAACACCTCATAGGTGCCACTATTGTCCGTTCTGACTTGAATGTAAAAGGTGTCTCCACCTTTTTTTAATTTAAAGTTGATTGTGGCATAATTGTACAAAACCTCCCCGCCGGATTGGATGACAGCGTTTTCGTAGTTTTTGAAAATCTGAACTTTTGAAGGTCGCTGTTCAAAGTCCCCTTGCCATGCATAGGAGGTCTGTGTGAGTTCGCCTGCCTTGGTCATGGTTTGGGTATTACCATTTTCATCCTGATACCTGAATTCCATCTCGTCAAATTTTTTGACTTCACAGAATGAAATGTTATGGTTTGTGAGTGGGGAAAAGAGCGCTTTTTCTTCACATGGAGATGAATTTTGAGCTTGCGTGTGGCAGTTGAAAAGAATGATTGCCAGAAAAATCAGAATTCCGTGTTTCATTTTGTTGATAGCGTAGTTGGTTAAAAATCTTTTCCAAAGAAAATCAAATTGAATAAGTTACTGGGCATAGAAAACAAAAAAAACCGGAAGAATTCTCTTTCCGGTTTATTGGGGTCAGGTTTTTATCTTGTCTCAGAAGTTACTTTTGCAAAGACAAGTAGGTCACTAAAGAGGCCAATTCTTCAAATGAAAGTGAGTTGGCGAGCCCAGCAGGCATCATGGAGTTTTCAAGTTCTTTTCGCTCTTTGATATTCTTTTTTTCCAGCTTGGTAGCGTTTCCTGCAATATCTCTGATGGTCAATTCATCTGAGGATTCTGCTGTGACAAAACCCATGTAGAATTTCCCATCGTTAGTTGTGATCTGAATGGAGGCAAATCCCTGAGAGATCGAGGCATTGGGTTTCAGGATTGATTCGGTAATCTGATCCCTGCTGAGTATCGAGCCGATCTGTCCCATGTAGGGACCTTTGAGCGGCTGTCCTTTTTCGATGCTGTGACAGGCCAAGCAACCTTGGCTGACAAAAAGGCTTTTGCCCTTGACTGCATCTCCTTTGATAGCTGCCACAGCCAGTACTACATCCTCGATTGAAGCGGCACCAACCTGTCCTTTTTTGTTTTTGATGGATTCCAGATCTACGACTGTTTCTTCAACTTCTGGTGAAGTTGCTTCCGTGCCCAATTCCACGATTCCGAGACGGAAGCGATCATTCATTGTGGCGAATTTTGACTTTTGGGATGCGTCAGCCTTGGCATGTTCTTCCAAAAGGAAGGATTTGATCTGCTCAGATTTGTCCCAATCGATTGCTTTGTAATAGGGACCATGGGTATCCGGACGGGTTCCCCACCACCAGCTACCATCGTAGGGCGCTTCCTTTTGGTAAAGTCTGGCAAGAGTACTTAGAATCTCAGCTTCTTTTACTGGATCATCTGTTTTTTCATAGGCTGCCAGCAATCCGTCGAAGGCTTTGGGATCGTGCATCCCTCGTAGAGTCCACAGGGCAAGCCGGTAATTTTCCGAATCTACAGCCTCTACTACTTCCTCTACTGCATTTAGGTCCTGTAGGGCTTTGACTGCCAAGTGAGGAAGAATTATCGAAGAATTCGGTGTGGCATGTGGACCTTCTGTTTCTTTAGCGGGACTTTTTGCAGATGTGGGTACTTGAAAGTCCAGAAGGACGTCTGCGGCTTTTTTGTCACCAAGTCTTCCCAAACCAACCAGTGCTACTGCCTGAACCCGAGGATTGGCATCCTGAGCCGCTGCGATAAATAGGTCTACTGGAACTGATTCCATACAGTTTTTCCGGTCGGTCAAGGCCCGCAGGGCAAATTCCCGAATCTTATCCTCTTCACTAAGTTTGATCAATTCCTGCACTCCTGCAGCGCAGGTGAGTTGGGAGTAAGTGAAAAGTGCGGCAACCCGTGCGTCAAGGGGTAAAATTCGATTTTGTGCGATTTCTAAGGCTGCCGAAGCGGCTTCTGCTTTTGAGCGGGTGAGCAGTTCCTGCTGTGCATCCAGTCGTGTTACCGAATTTCTTGCTTTTAGCAGTTCAGCGAGTTCTTGTACGGAAGCATTTTTCAAATCCATATACGGTTCAAACTTCCAGTCTTTTGGAACGACACGTACCACATAGCCTTTCTCCGGACTACCCCGGTATCCTGCTCCGTCCCAAGCTGCCAGATACATCCTGCCAGTGCCATCCAAATCTACGTCAGTGATTTGCGCCAGCTTAATGAATCGTTCATCTGCCTGAGTAAAACTCGGACCATCCATAGTGACCCTGTGAATGTACAGTTGGCTATTGCCCCAATCAGCCATCATGGGCACATGGTTGTATTTGGCTGGCCAGCGATCATCATCCATGAAATAGGAACCTGTCCCAGATCCACCTCCCAAATCGACCAGTGCAGGAAGAATCTCATCAGTGAAATGCTTAAAAAGGCTAGGGTAGCCATATTCTCCACTTTGGAGGTGATGGATAAATCGAATATTCCAACCTCCACCATCATTGGTATTGCCTCGAGTGTAGATATTCATAAATGGATCAATCGCTACATCATAGATGTTTCTAGTACCATGCGTATAGACTTCCATCCCAGTACCATCAGGTCTTACGCGTACGATTCCCCCACCCAGCATGGTAAGCTTGGTGCCTTCACGGTCTTCCGCATCCACAAAACCAAAGTCCCCTACGGCGATATAGATCCATCCGTCTATTCCCATTCGGATGCCATTGGTGGAGTGGTCGGTTCCCCTGCTTTGCAATTGGTTTTTAGTGCTGATGTTGGTAATCAATGGCCGCGCCGCACCATCTGCTATTCCATCCTGATCTTTGTCTTCAAATACCACCAAGTCCATTCCCTGAGCCAAGCTATCTGCTCCAAATACCGTGTGGAGGACATATACTTTGTCCTTCATTGCGATGAGGCCACGCGGATTGTCCACTTTGGCAAATACGGTGTGAGCATCCATAGTCCCATCATGATCAGTGTCCACCAATCTGACGATACTTCCTTTACCAGGTGTTTTGCCCAAGGAACCGATCATGTCTACCCCCACAAAAACTTCACCTGTAGCTGCTACTGCCAAACAGGAAGGACTCGGGACTATATCCGGTCCCGCAAAATTACTTACCATCAATTCGGTACTGTCCGCTCCAAGACTGTCCAGGTCCAGTCCTTCGTATGAGAAATAGGCTGTTAATTCTCCAAGGTCTGCCCGCTCTGCAGGTGTGTATTTGGTACAAGCTGAAAGAAAAAGGAATCCAAATAGGATAAAAGAAAGTCGTTTGATTTTAGACATTTCAAAAGTTTGTTAGGTAAAAGAAGGTTAAGCTAGTGTTAAGAGCTGCGAAGATATTCGGTATCAAAACCGCAACTATCCTGTTTTTGGTCAAAATATGAGCCTATTCCATCATTTAGATGAATTCTTCAAAAACGATGAATAAATCGATTGGAAGTTATTGAGCGAATTCAGCTGAGAGAAAGATCTGTAATTGAGGCTGAGCTCTAGGAAATCTTATTCCCAAAGATTCACTTTTTGAATTCAAAAGAGATGATTACCAGTATTTCTTCCAGCTTTGAAAATCTTTAGCTTCTGATAGGCAGGCAAAGATCTCCCGCGATAGGGTGCAGACCAATGCAAGTGGGGAAGAAATCCAGTCCAGTTTTCCCGGATACATAAAAATGAAGAGATTTTTAAAAGAGAAACTTCAGTTTCTTCTGGTTTTTAGAACAACTGAAAGAAATGATGACTTTAGAAAGGAATCCTAAAAGCGCCATTACGAAATTCAGAAATTCGCATTTAGCTAACTTCAAATTCCAATTGTCTTCCTTCTTTTTCGGCTTTTTGATCCAGGTAGGTCCCGATGGCCACTCCCAATCCCAATCCAATGGGTAGTCCCGCTCCAAGAAAAGCCATGTTTCCAATTCCAAATCCAAAAATAAGCCCTATCGGCAATCCTAAACCTCCGACTCCCAACGGAATCCAGAGATTCCGGTAGTGATTTCTTGGCACGAGTCCATATTCTTTTTCAAGCTTTTTTAAAATCGTTTTTTGCAATTCCCCCAGCATTTTGGATGTTTCTTCTGTGTTTCCGGGAAATTGACTGATGCTTTGAATTTCTTTATTGAGGTAAGTCACAAATGGATCAGGCAAGTGATGCTTACCTGCAGCAAAAATAAGATTGCTCAGACTGGTAAATTTTTTGGTCAACTTAGGCTCCAAAATATCGACAGAAGGAGAAAGAATAATCGGCTGAATGTTCATGTTAAAAATTGTCTTAAAGTCTAAAGTCTCTGAAAATCTGCAACTTTCCAATAATAGGCCTCAAAAATTCAATATCTGAAGGGTATTATTTTTTTGATGGAGAATAATAGTGGTGAGGAAATAGATGGACTTGACTTAGCAAAAAATCTCGTCAAAATGGGGTCATTGTTTTCATTTTCTAGTGCTAGAAATGCCCTTAAAAACAAAAAGGCGAGGCTTGAAGCCCCGCCTTTTGCGGAAGAATTGGGTTGTTATTTCCCTACAATCAGATAAATGCTCCGGTTATTGTGTTTGGAAAGCAGCTCGGTTTTTTCGAAGGTGCTTTCAAACTGTTCTTTCACCTGAGTGGATTCCCCATAAAATTCAGCAATGACGTTAAGTTCTTTGTCCACTAGGGTGATGGAAGGGAGTTCTTTCATCCCGGTGATTTCGATTTCAAACTTTCCTTCTTCCAACGGTTGATTCCGTTCAGAGTGGTTTGCCTGAGAAAAGCCTACAGTTCCAAAAATCAATGCAGATGATAACAAGACTTTTTTGAAAGAGATGTTCAGCATTTTTGAGTTGGTTTTCATTTTAATTTGAATAAGATGTACTACCCCTCCCAACGAAAGCAATACTCGCAGGTTGCGAGAACTCGAAGTATATTCAATCAATTATTTTATACAATTCATTAAGATTATATAACTATTCTGAAAATGAATAGTTATAGGTTTCAAAACAAATATTTATTCCGGTTGGAATATTTCAGTTTGCCTTATCTAATCGGTTGAATTGTTTCTTTCTAGAAAAAAGAAGATTGGATTTGCGTCTTTAGAAAAAGTATTTCCCATAAATAAGCACTGCGATCGCAAAAGAAGTCAAGGCAGCAAAAGTGACTGATCCAGAAGCAACGTCTTTGATAAAGCCAATTTTCTCATGGTAATCAGGATGAATAAAATCGCATACTTTTTCGACGGCCGTATTCAGACTTTCAATGGCTAGGACGAGTCCGATTGCCAGAAACTGGAGCGCCCAATCCACCCGATCGATCTCAAAATAAAAGCCCAATCCAATAAATACCAAAGCGATGATGCTTTGTGTAATTATAGCATTCTCGGTGGTCAGCAAGAGGAGAAATCCTTTCACTGCGTACTTGATGCTTTTGATTCGACCAATGATAAATCCTGACATGGGAAATGGGAGTTTTTTGCTCGAAAAGTAATGAAAATACCACTCAGTTTTATCCCTGCATCAATGGCTGAGTTTTTCTTTTGTAGAAAGGAAAGTTTCAACTAGGATTGAAGCGGACCTGGAAGAAATTCTAAAGATTTTTGACCGAACTCATCAATCTCTAAAATAAGCATCAAGCATGCAGACGAGGTGTAATAGTAAACCTGGAATGATCATCAAAAAATAGCCAATAATCACTACCGCCATCCAAATCAAACCAACTTTGATTTTCCCGCGGCGCATCTGTCCCCATCCTGGAATCAGAAAAGTGAGGAAGGCCGCAGTGCCTGGATCGATGGTGGAGGATTGTGTCACAGATTCGTTGGGTAAATAAGAGTAGAAGGCCGGATGGTTTGGATTATAACTTAGCTTCTACAATATAGGATTTTAATTTGTCAAATGTCCCTTTGAAGCCCAATTTCATGTTGTCATGGTTTTTGGCAAACAGGTCTTGAGAAGCTGCTGAAGCATGATGGGGATGAGAAATCAGCTTGAGTTCGCAGTGGTCGCCCGAATCGATAAACCGGTATTCGGTCCACATTTCCAGGGGCCAATCCGCACCAAATGGAACTTCTGGAGCAGGAACCGTATCTCCCGCAGGATTGGAGAATGAATTAAGTAGCGTAACTCTTCCGGGCTTTTCTATCTCTAGGTAGTGAAATTTCCCCCACATTTCGAAGCCATTTCCAGCACGGAGTACATAGTGGAATGTGCCTCCGGGTTTGAATTCAAATGTTTTGATTTCAATTTCCATTCCGGAAGGCCCCCACCAGTTTGCCATATGTTCTTTTTTGGCAAAAAACTCAAAAGCAGCGGCTGCAGACACTGGGAGGTTCAATGAGATTTCTAATGGAGGATGCATGACTAATTGTAAGGATTGAGTTAGTAAATATCTTAAATTCAGTGAAATTGAATAGAGGCTTTATTCCGTGTCCAGAATTTTTTCTGTGAAATCAAAAACCGCTCTCTGGTAACTTCATTTCCAGGAAGCCCCTTCGCAGTGATCAATTTTCTTTCCTTCCAAACTCAAGTATTCTCCCATACAATCTGCCGTCATGCAGGAATGGACCGGTAAAATCCCAAGCAAATCTCCAACCTTCACTGTTGCCATTAAAGAATCTGAAGCTTTAATTAGACCATGTTCCTGAGAAATACTTTTCAGGTAAGACCGATCAGCGGGAATCGTCCAGCCTTTTTCATCAAGAAATACCACCTCTCCGAAATTTTTATTCCCATTGGCGTCAACCAAAACGTCTTTTGCCAGATGTACGCCTCCTCCATGAACCAGAATTTCTTTTCGCTCCTGATTGATATCCACGACCGGAACAGCCAGACAGACTGAAATATCTTCTTTGCTGCAGCTTCCAAGCTCGGCCTGCATCAGGTCAAAAAAGACAAAATTGCCCGGTCCAAGTTCATCCACATCACCAAAGTCCTCCGTTACAGCGCAGCCAGGCGTATCCCCAACCCGAGTCACCAGTCCCGGAAATTCCGATTGGTATTTCATTTTCAGCATGTGTAAGGCCTGTCGGCTCTGTTCGTAGATTCCAGCCTTATCAGGAGTGTAATAGGTATGTCCCGGATGGAGGTAAAATCCTTTGAAATTCAATTTGTCAGAACTCGCCGCGATCCGGAGAATACTTTCCATCGTTCCAAAGTCGGCAATGTGCACACCTGTCCGTCCATAGCCAGCATCTACTTCTATAAAAAATCCCACCTCATGAGCGAGTTCGTCGGCAAGCTTTTGGGCAGTCACCGGATTTACCACTTGTACGGAAAGGGATTGGTTGGCCGCGAGGTAGTTCAATCGCGGTATTTCGAGGATATTAAATGGAAAAGCAATATGAATATTCTCCCAACCCTGTCCACAGAGGTATTCAGCCAGCTTGATGGAGGATGCAGTCACTTCCTTGATTCCGTACGCTTTGGCCCAGTTTCCAATCTCATGGGATTGGGCGGTTTTCCAATGAGGGACGAGTTTTTTGCCGTTTCGGGCTGCCTTATCTGCCATTCGTTTGATATTGGCCCGTGTAAGTTGCTCGTTGATTAAAAGCGTAGGGGAAGTGATTTGGTTTAGGTAGGACATGTGCTACAGTTTTATCATTTAAAATCTAAAAGTAAAAAGGAAGCATCAAGTAGCAAGACTTTAGACACAAGACATTAGATACAAGATGCCACAAGTTCTAAAATCTTGCATTTTGACATCTGATTCTATTGTCTAAATTCTTCAAAATACAGAATTCGATGCTCAGAAGCCCGCCTTTTCTATTAATTTTGTCACCCGATAAAATGGCCTAGCGAGGCCTTCAATTTAGAATTAGAACTTTCTGCACCTCAGACCTTCCATGGAAGCAAAGAAAATCCGGAGTACCTTCATAGAGTTTTTCCAATCCAAACAGCACCAGTACGTTCCTTCCTCACCGATTGTGGTCAAAAATGACCCAACGCTGATGTTTACCAATGCGGGGATGAACCAGTTTAAGGATGCTTTTCTCGGCAACGAAATTGCCAAATATCCACGGGTTGCCAATTCCCAAAAATGTCTTCGCGTCAGCGGAAAGCACAATGATCTGGAAGAAGTAGGGGTAGATACCTACCACCACACCATGTTTGAGATGTTGGGCAACTGGTCCTTTGGAGATTATTTCAAAAAAGAGGCCATCCAGTGGGCTTGGGAGCTTTTGACTGAAGTTTACAAGCTGCCAAAAGACCGCTTATACGTTTCCGTATTTCAGGGAGATGAGGGGGACAAATTGGAAAAGGACGTAGAAGCTGCAGCACTTTGGAGTAAGATCGTCCCTGAAGACCGGATCATTTTGGGATCCAAAAAGGATAATTTTTGGGAAATGGGTGACACCGGACCTTGTGGGCCTTGCTCGGAGATTCATGTGGATCTCAGATCTGAAGCCGAGATCGCAAAGGTACCAGGCAGAGACTTGGTCAACAATGATCATCCCCAAGTCATCGAAATCTGGAATTTGGTATTCATGCAGTTCAACCGGTTGGCAGATGGCAGTCTGAAAGAACTTCCCGCCAAGCATGTGGACACGGGAATGGGCTTCGAGCGGTTGGTTAGAGCCATTCAGATGAAATCCTCAAATTATGACACGGATCTATTCACACCGTTTTTGGATGCGATTGCAAAGAAATCCGGCAAAACTTATGGACTTGACGAGCAGACAGACATTGCTTTCCGGGTCATTGTAGATCATATCCGGGCGATTTCTTTTACCATTGCAGATGGGCAGATTCCATCCAATAACAAAGCTGGATATGTAATCCGTCGGATTCTGAGAAGAGCAGTGCGGTATGGCTATACATTTTTGGGAATGCAGCAGCCATTTTTGTTTGAACTGACTCCGCTAATCGCCGAGTACTTTGGAGATATTTTTCCAGAAGTCAGACAGCAGCAGGAATTCATTGCAAAAGTGATTTTTGAGGAAGAGACTTCCTTCCTTCGGACACTTGATCACGGCCTGAAAATGCTCGAATCCATCAAATCAGAATTGACCGCAAAAGGCGAAGGAGTGATTTCGGGCAAAACTGCTTTTGAACTTTACGATACGTTTGGTTTCCCATTGGATCTGACTTCTCTGATTGCACGAGAAAATGGGCTCTCTGTAGATGAAAAGGGATTTGCCGAAGAAATGGAAAAGCAAAAGACCCGTTCCCGTGCCGCTTCCGAGCAGGAGACAGGCGATTGGGTTTTGGTCCATGAAGATACAGGTGTGGAGTTTATTGGGTATGACTTCACTGAGGCTTATTCCCATATCATCAAGCATCGCACGATCTCGGATAAGAAAGGCGATCGGTACCAACTGGTATTGGACAAGACGCCGTTTTATGCCGAAAGCGGCGGGCAAATCGGCGATACTGGTTGGTTGATTTCTGATTCGGAAAAAATCCGTGTCATCGATACCAAAAAAGAAAATGACCTGATCGTCCACTTTGTAGAAAAACTTCCTCAACATCCTGAGGCAAGATTTTCGTCTGAGGTAGATCGCGAAAAGCGATATCTGACGATGAATAATCACTCTGCGACACACTTGCTTCAGTCCGCTTTGAAGGAGGTCCTGGGTGACCATATTCAGCAGCGTGGATCTTTGGTAAATGAAAATTTGCTTCGCTTTGACTTCTCACACTTTGGAAAAATGACCGAGGAAGAGATTGCAAAAGTAGAGGACATAGTCAATACCAAAGTGCGGGAAAATATCCCGCTCATCGAGCAGCGCAATGTGCCGATCGAGGAGGCTAAAAGGATGGGAGCCACAGCCCTTTTTGGTGAAAAATATGGGGATTTTGTGCGTGTGATCACATTTGATAAGAATTTCTCTGTAGAACTTTGCGGAGGTACGCACGTTCCGACTACAAGTCAGATCGGTTTATTCAAGATCACTTCGGAAGGATCAATTTCTGCAGGGGTAAGGAGAATCGAAGCCATCACGTCAAAGGCAGCTGAGTCCTATTTGCGTCAGCAGGAGACATTGTTGCGGGAAATTGAGGATTTGATGAAAAATCCAAAAGACGTGAAAAAAGCCATTGAAGGCTTGATCCAAGAGCGCAATGACCTAAGAAAGGAAGTGGAGGCGCTTCACCTAGAAAAAGCTTCTGGAGTGAAAAAAGAGCTTTTGAATCAGATTATTGAAAAGGATGGAGTCAATGTGGTCATTGCCCGGGTGGACTTGCCGAATGCCGATTCTTTGAAAAAATTGGCCTATGAGCTCAAAAACGATATTTCCAATGCCCTGATTATCTTGGCCGGAGAAATAGAAGGCAAACCTCAAGTGGCCGTCATTTTGGAGGATGCACTAATTGCCTCCAAAGGATTCAATGCCGGACAGATTGTCCGCGAGCTTGCCAAAGAAATCCAAGGTGGAGGTGGAGGTCAAGCTTTCTTCGCTACTGCCGGGGGAAAAGATCTCTCCGGTCTGGAGAATGTAGTAGCCAAGGCTAAAGAAATGTTTTTGTAATCGCTGATCGACAGGAAAATGTTAAGTGAAGAACTCAGGAATAAATATCAGTTGGTAATCGGCCTGGAAGTCCATGCCCAGTTGCTGACGGAGAGTAAAATGTATTCCTCAGATTCCAACGAATACGGAAAACTCCCCAATACCCTTATATCTGCCATTACGCTGGGCCACCCAGGCACTCTGCCAAAAGTCAATAAAAAAGCAGTAGAGTTTGCAGTACGAATGGGATTGGCTTGTAATTGTGAGATTACCCGATGGAATATTTTCTCCCGAAAAAACTACTTCTACCCTGACCTGCCAAAAGGCTATCAAATCACCCAAGACAAAGGCCCAATCTGTGTAGGAGGATTTGTGCCTATCGAATTGGCAGACGGATCCCAAAAGTCCGTGAAGCTGAATCGGATTCACATGGAAGAAGATGCGGGGAAATCGATACACCTAGCCGGAGAGACGGATACACTCGTGGATTTCAATAGAGCCGGGACACCTTTGATCGAGATCGTGACCGAACCTGATCTGAGAACTCCCGAGGAGGCTTATGCATTCCTTGCCGAAATCAAAAAACTGGTCAAATATTTGGATGTCTGCGATGGGAATATGGAAGAAGGATCCCTGCGCTGCGATGCTAACGTATCGGTCATGCTCAAAGGGGCATCTGAATATGGCAAAAAGGTAGAGGTGAAAAATATGAACTCTTTCCGAAATGTGGCTAGGGCCATCGAGCATGAGCACGAGCGCATCATTCACTTGCTGGAGGCAGGAGAAGAGGTGATTTCGGAAACTAGGACTTTTGATGCGGCTACAGGAACTACCGCCAGTATGCGTACCAAAGAAGATCTGAATGATTACCGCTATTTCCCTGAGCCGGATTTGAGTCCGATTGTGATTTCTGAAGAGTGGCTTAATTCCATCAAGGTAAGTATGCCAGCCTTGCCTCGACAGTTGTATGACAAATTTGTCGAGCAATACGGTCTCCCAGCTTACGATGCTAATTTTCTAAGTGAGTCTAAGGATGTAGCCCTGTGGTTTGATCGGCTGTGTACCCAAACATCCAACTACAAAGCCGCCTCCAATTGGATGATGGGTCCGGTGAAGTCCTATTTGAATGAAACAGGCAAGGAAGTAGCTGAATTTCCGATTACGGCGGAAACTTTGGCAAGCCTTATAGCATTGGTAGAGAGTGAAAAGGTTTCCTTTTCGGCAGCTTCGCAAACTATTTTCTCAGAGTTGCTTCAGTCACAAAAAGAATCTCCATTAGAAATCGCCCACCGGTTGAATCTGATTCAGGAAAGCGATGAAAGCTCACTGAAGCCAGTCATTGAAGCAGTTTTGGCAGAAAACAAAACAAAAGTAGCTGAATACAAGTCTGGTAAAAAAGGTTTGCTGGGGATGTTTATGGGGCAAGTAATGAAAAAATCCAATGGGAAAGCTGATCCCAAGGTTGCGACCAAACTTTTGACAGAATTATTGGAGAATTAACCTGATAAAAGTCGGATTTGTACGACTTCACGTGAAGTTAGTCTTTCATCCGGCAGAGTCGATTAGGTCTATAAATCAAATTATAAACAAATGAATTACAAAATGATAGGAGTTTGGGCAATAGCCATATTATCTTTTTTCTCCTGTGGGGAAAAGGGATCTTCAACCGACGGATTGGTCCAGATATCTGGAAAAATAGAAAACAGGCCGGAGGGACTCGTTATACTTTCCCAATTTACGGACAGTAGACCTAAGGTGTTGGACACCTTAGAAATAGACGGCTCAGGACAGTTCTCCTATGAATTGACAGTAGATACACCGACTTTTTACGAATTGAACCTTTATGGTCAGCGATCTGTGCGACTTGCTCTTTACAAAGAAGACGTCTCGGTGACCTATGATTTTTCGGATCCGTCCAGCCTTGCCATTGAGGGTTCTCAAGACACCAAGGAAATGTTGAAGATTGAAAAGCTCATGGAATCGTATCAGGTCGATGTAAATAAGCTCAATGAGGCCTACTATGAAGCGATGAGCAAAAACGATGCAGAAGCCATTAAAGTAATCCAGACTCAGGCCATGAAACTCGAAAATGAGCAGGCCGAAAAAGTTAAAGAAATGATCACAAGCATGGGTGATTCCTTCGCTTCATTGGCAGCAGTGGGCCTTTTGAATCCCAAAAATGACTTTCCCTTTATTGATGAGTTGGTGGCTAAGCTTAATGAAAATTATCCAGGTACTATCTCAATCCTCCAAATGAAACAGCAATTGGATGAGATGCGGATTCTTTCGGTAGGTCAGCCCGCTCCTGAGATTGAGTTGCCAAATCCTGACGGAACCCTTGTCAAGCTGTCTGATCTCAGGGGTAAATATGTATTGATCGATTTTTGGGCAGCTTGGTGTAAGCCTTGTCGTCAGGAAAATCCCAATGTGGTCAGACTTTATAATGAATACAAAGACAAAGGATTTGAGGTCTTTGGAGTTTCTCTCGATCGGACTAAAGAGGATTGGGTGAAAGCCATCGCCGATGATCAATTGACTTGGACACAGGTTTCGGATTTGAAATATTTCAATTCTGCTGCGGCCGAACTCTATCAAATCCAGGCTATCCCAGCTACCTACATGATAGATCCCGATGGGAAAATAATTGCCAAGGATCTCAGGGGACCTAGCTTGGAGCAAAAGCTTTCAGAGCTATTTGACTAGGTAATCCTGTTACATAATAAAAGCCTTCCAAATTAAGTTTTGGAAGGCTTTTTTATGATGTCAAATAAAAAAAGGAAGGAGGCAAAAATACCAAACAGTCCTTCCCTTAAAAATCGAGTCTCTGAAAAAGGAATAGCAAAAGTTGTTTATCACCCGGGACAAATCTAATGAAAACATTTAAAAGAAAAACAAACCTTAAATTATTCTTTTTTAAAGTAATAGTAATATTTTGATAAATTAAGTGATAATTACCAGATGAAATTCGTCGCTTAACTCTTCCTTACAGGTTTTTCTGACTGGAGTTAGATTTTTCCAATTCAAAAAAAAATAAAAAAAAGCCGTTGATTGGATTCAACGGCTTCGCAAGTAGGCTGGGGACGCTACTTTTCAATTTTCTCGTAACTCGCTATGACGCCTCGTACCATTGCCGAACTGAAGCCCTGATGCTCCATTTCATTCAAGCCAACGATGGTGCAACCCTTTGGAGTAGTTACTTTATCTATTGCCGCTTCTGGATGGATGTTTTTTTGAATCATCAGCTCAGCAGCGCCTTTTACAGTTTGGTTTACAATCTTGCTGGCAGTTACCGAATCGAAGCCGATTTGGATGCCTCCCTGTATCATCGCACGCATGAATCGAAGCACATAGGCGATGCCACATGCACCCAAGACGGTCGCAGCCTCCATCAAACTTTCGTCAATGGTAATGGTAAATCCTATCGAATCGAATAATTCTGTGATCAGCTCTATCTCTTTTGGATTGGCCTGCTCTTGGCAGATGCAGGTGATTGACTCCTGAATATCCGCAGCAATATTGGGCATGGCCCGAAATGTTACCGTTTTACCATCGATGACCTCATACATTTCTTTCAAGGTTACACCCGTAGCCAGAGAAACAATAATTTGTTTTTTAGGATCCAAGGCAGGTTTTATCTCCGCCAAGATCTTGGCCACATTGTAGGGCTTGACTCCCAACAATACGATATCTGCGTATTGGGCTGCGATCAGGTTGTCGGTATGTACATGGACTCCCTTTGCTTCGAATTCCGCTAGTGTACCTGTATTTCTTTTGGTGAGTGTCAGATTTTTTGGATCAAAATCCGCTCGCATCAGGAGGCCATTTGCGATAGAAGCGCCAAGGTTGCCGCAACCGATAATGGCAATTTTTACAGTAGAGATCATGGAGAATAGAATATTAAACAGGTTTGATGAATCTAAGGTAACCAAAACACAATCCTTTTTGCCTCAAGGGAACCTGTTTAGGATGACTTTCTTGATAAATCGATAGGGGTCTGAAAAATTCTTGGAAAAATATTTTGACATAAAGTAAAGTTTGTTTTACATTTGGACAAACAAACACGACTTATGAAAAAGAACTCAATTTTGGAAGTCCCATTGCTTCATCCTGGATGGAAGAAGCTGGCTTATGTGTTTTTTCCGCTTCCGGTATTCCTTGTCATCGGGATTGCATTTTGGAATCCCAAGACTGACCCGAATGAAACAGTTCAGATTATTTATGGCTTTTGGGCCATGGCATTTATGATTTTGAATCTGAGTAGGGAGGAAGTGGAGGATGAAATGATCCGTCAATTTAGGCAGCAGGCTTTTCAGACTGGATTTTTCTGGCTGATTTGGGGACTGGCTGCGCTGATGTTGATCAATTACCTCAGATTTGATCGGATTACCTCAGAGCTTTTTACGGCATATCTGGTGCTTTTCCTACTGAATGGCTATATCTACGCAGCTTTTCAATACCAAAAATATATCGCCAATAAAGAAGAGAACTAAACCAAACTTAATATGCTTACTAAAATCCTTTTGCCTCATCGATTTCAGAAAATCGGCTGGCTTCTATTCCTGCCTTTTGCGGCATTACTTTTTATTACCAACTATTTCAATTTTAGACTGGAATGGCTGTCTTTTGAATTTTCCAATTCATTAGGTAAGATTTTCGATGATTTTGAACCTTTTGAAAAGAACTTTACGCTCGAGTTTGCCTTGATTGGTGTGTTTGTGACACTGTTCTTGATTGCATTTTCTAAGGAAAAGGACGAGGATGAATACATCCAAAAGCTTCGTTTGGATTCGCTTTTGGTTGCGTTCTATACCAACACCTTTATCTTGGTCATCGGTACGATGCTGTTTTATGGATTTGGGTATTTGGAATTCATGGGGTACAACATGTTCACGATTCAGCTCATTTTCATCGGAAGGTTTAGATGGGTTCTACACAGGCAGAAGCAATCCATGCTTGCACTTTAAGTACCAGATGTCATGAAGAATACAATAAAAGTGGAGCGAGCAAAGAAAGACATGACCCAGCAGGATCTGGCAGAAAAAGTCCAGGTATCCCGGCAGACGATCAATTCAATTGAGGCTGGAAAGTACGTGCCTTCTACTGTGCTGGCACTGAAGATTGCCCGGGTTTTTGAAGTTGGGTTGGAGTCGATATTTGAATTGGAAGTAGGGGATTAAACTGTGGGATGGAATTTTTTAACTAATTATTAGCTCATGTTTCAAATGTAAACTCTAGTAGATATTTTTGAAAAAAATAGCTTAATGAAATCTTCTTTTTGTTTTCTAATTCTCATTCTTTTCGGTTTTCAAATTGCACAAGCCCAGATATTTGAGGAAGATTCGACTGTCAAAACGATCGCGTACTGGGATTTGAATTAAACCTATACCTATTCTGTAATATTGGAAAACTATGAAGTAGTGGGTGAGGATACCACTGATAGGACTATAACTAACTATCTGGTGGATATCTTGGTAGTAGATTCCACTGAAACGTCCTACAAGGTTCGCTGGACCTACCGGGATATGAAAGTTCATTTTGAGGATGTGGACTCGCTTTACTCCGGTCTCGTCAATAAATTGATGTCTTTGAGTGGAGGAACCGTTGTGGAAATTCAAACAGATGAGCTTGGAACCTTTAAAGAGGTTAGCAACTGGGAAGAAATAAGGGATTATTACCTTGTGGCTAAGGATAGTATGAAGGTTTTTTTTGGAAATATCCCTCAAGTCAATGATGTTGTTGATGGGATGTTTAATACCTATACGACCAAATCAGCCATTGAAAGTGCAAGTATAAAAGACATCCATCAATTTTTGAATTTCCATGGGGCTGAGCTCAAAATTGGTGATCCAGTTTACAGTACTATGAAATTCCCTGATGGAACTGGCACAGCACTGATGGATGCACTTGTCACCATTGAGCTTACCGGAATCTATCCCGAAGACGATGACTACTCAGTATATTCTATAGTAGAGATTAATCCGGATCAATTAAAAATCCTGGCAAAAAAAAATGTGAGGATAATTCTGCCAAACGCAGAAGAAGCTGAAATAGAAGAAGCCTTTGAGCAAATCGGAGAACTTTGGAGTGTTATAGAAAACTATGCTGTGATTCACCACTGGGGCTGGCCCCGATACACAAAAGAAGTCAGAACATCAGGTTCGGATAAAAAGTCCAAGGTTGAAATTCGAATCATGGAAATCGTCTAAAGGAAATTTACCGGGTTCTTAGGAAATTTTAGAGGTTAAAGAAGCGTTAAAATCTTACCTTTGCCCCTTTAGAAATCTTTTTTGATGCCGAAACTGATCCGAATCACCACTGTACCTTTATCTCTCAAACTTTTGCTGGCCGGGCAAATGAACTACACAAAAGCTCAAGGCTGGGAGGTGATCATGGTGAGTGCCGATGGGAGAGAGGTAGATCAAGTGACCAAGGCTGAAGGGGTCCGACATGAAGTCATTCCGTTCACACGCAAGATCACTCCACTTACTGATCTGAAGTGTATCTGGCAATTGATCCAACTATTTAAAAGAGAGCAACCTGACATCGTCCATACCCATACGCCAAAGGCGGGATTGCTCGGCATGATCGCCGCCAACTTGGCCGGTGTTAAAATCCGGATTCATACCCTCGCTGGGATTCCTGCTATGGCAGCGGAAGGAAGTAAGAAAAGTCTTTTGCAGTCAGCAGAAAAGTGGACTTATTCAAACGCAACTGAGATTTGGCCCAATTCTTACGGGCTTAAGAAGTTTATTTTGGAACAGGGCTTATGTCTTGAATCCAAACTTCGAATCATCGGAAAAGGCTCTTCCAACGGAGTGGACCTCGGGAAATTTAACCGAGATTCCTTGAAAGAAAACCATCTGGTAGCTGCCACAATGCGAATCATGCCGGGTGAGGATGATTTTATCATTTTATGCGTGGGAAGATTGGTCAGGGATAAGGGAATCGAAGAATTGGTCGCTGCATTTCTCAATTCCAAAATTGTCAATAAAGCAAAACTGGTGCTTTTAGGTGCATTCGAACAGGATTTAAATCCACTTTCACCGGAGACGGTACAGACCATTCAAGATCACCCCCGAATCATTCAGATCGAATGGTCTGATCATGTATCACATTATCTGGCGCTGGCAGATGTATTGGTTCATCCATCACATCGGGAAGGTTTTCCAAATGTCATTCTGGAGGCAGGAGCCATGCAAGTTCCGGTCATTTGTTCGGATATCATCGGCAACAATGACATCATCACCCAGCAGCGGACCGGATTGATTTTTCCGGTCAAAGATGCCCCCGTGTTGAAGGAAGCCTTGGAATTTGCTTTTGTCAAGCGCGAAAAAATGGCCGAATACGCCGCAAGATTGTATGCGGAAATAGTCGAAAACTATGACCGAAAATTCATCCAGAAGGAAATTTTTAGCAATTACCAACGATTAATTAACGCCGCCAAAACAGCGGAATAGTCTATATTTGAGCTTTGACAATAATTCATTCTTCTCACCTATGAAGTACCTCGTGACCGGCACAGCCGGATTTATTGGATTTCATGTCGCACAAAAATTAATCGATCGGGGAGATGAAGTTGTTGGCTTGGATATTATCAATGATTACTACGATGTCAATCTGAAATATTCGAGACTAGCACATCGGGGTATCCTAAAATCTGAGATTCAAAAAGGGAAATTAATTCAGTCCACTACCCAAAAAGGGTATCGATTTATCCAATTGGAACTGGCTGAGAAAGAGCCTTTGATGGCACTATTTGAGCAGGAAAAGTTTGATGTGGTGATCCACCTAGCTGCCCAGGCAGGGGTAAGGCATTCGCTGACACATCCAGAAGTCTACATCCAGTCCAATATCATGGCTTTTCTCAATATTCTGGAATGTTGTCGATTTCATCCGGTTAAGCACTTGGTTTATGCTAGTTCCAGCTCGGTCTATGGAGCCAATGAAAAAATGCCATTTTCTACTTCGGATTCTGTGGATCACCCAATTTCCCTTTATGCCGCTTCCAAAAAGGCCAATGAATTGATGGCCCATACCTACAGCCATCTATTTGATATCCCAACTACTGGTTTACGTTTTTTCACTGTCTATGGACCTTGGGGCCGACCGGATATGGCGCTGTTTCTATTTACAGAAGCAATTTTGAAAGGGGAACCAATCAAGGTTTTTAACTATGGAAAAATGAAACGGGACTTTACCTACATCGATGATATCGTGGAGGGAGTACTGAAAGTCGCTGATAGACCTGCTAGGCCAAATCCGGATTTTGATCCTCAAAGTCCCGATCCAGGCAGCTCCAAAGCCCCTTTTAAAGTTTACAATATTGGAAATTCTCAACCCGTCTTACTGATGGACTATATCAAAGCAGTGGAGAAAGGGCTGGGAAAGGAAGCAAAAATGGAGCTTCTTCCACTTCAGCAAGGAGATGTACCGGCATCTCATGCAGATGTGACTGATTTGGTTCGGGACACGGGTTATAAGCCTGCTACTCCGATTGAAGTTGGAGTTCGTGCATTTACGGATTGGTATTCAGCCTATTACAAAAAATAAAATTATGTCAAAATCAATTTTGATTACAGGAGGTGCGGGGTTTATCGGAAGCCATGTCGTACAACTTTTTGTAGAAAAATATCCAGAGTATCAAATTGTAAATCTTGATGCCCTGACCTATGCAGGTAACCTTGAAAACCTAAAGTCGGTCGAAGGTGCGGCAAATTACATTTTTGAAAAGGCAGATATTCAAGATGCCGATGCCCTGGATTCGATTTTTGCAAAGCATAATATCACTGATGTCATCCATCTGGCAGCCGAATCCCATGTGGACCGTTCGATATCTGATCCGATGGCTTTTGTGAAAACCAATGTCTTTGGTACGGTAAATCTGCTCAACTCTGCAAAGAAGGCTTGGGCCGGCGAATTGGAAAATCACCTCTTTTACCACGTCTCTACGGATGAGGTCTACGGATCATTGCATGATGGGGGATTCTTTTTGGAGACGACTCCCTATGATCCTCAGTCTCCTTATTCAGCCTCTAAAGCTGCTTCGGATCATTTCGTACGCGCTTATGCCAATACGTACAAAATGAAGACTGTTGTGTCCAATTGCTCCAATAACTACGGGCCAAATCATTTTCCCGAAAAGCTGATCCCACTTTGCATCAATAACATCAAAAACTCCAAACCGCTTCCAGTCTATGGAAAAGGGGAGAACGTCCGGGATTGGTTGTTTGTAAAGGACCATGCTCGGGCGATTGATACGGTTTTCCACAAAGGTAAGGCTGGAGAAACCTATAATATCGGTGGATTCAATGAGTGGAAAAACATCGATATCGTCAAGCTCCTCTGCAAGAAGATGGATGAAAAACTGGGTCGTGAGCCGGGTACTTCTGAAAAATTGATCACTTATGTGACTGATCGGGCGGGACATGATCTCCGCTACGCTATAGATGCCACCAAGATCCAAAAAGAATTGGGCTGGGAACCAAGCCTCCAGTTTGATGAGGGAATAGAGATCACCATTGATTGGTATCTGGCCAATGAAGAGTGGCTCGATCATGTGACCTCTGGTTCCTATCAGGAATATTATTCGGAGCTCTACGGCAAAGGATAAAAACCAGATAGAAAGCATTATAAAACAAGAAAGCCCGGAGATCCTCCGGGCTTTCTTGTTTTATGAATTCAATGGATGTTTAATATAGCGTCCTGAATCGAATTGTTCCGGGAATTGTCTTCAGCGTCTCAATCGCTTCCGCTTCATATACCTTATCAATATCCGTGATCACATAGCCGATTTTTTCATTTGTCTTCAGGTATTGACCGACGATGTTGATGTTGAAATTGGCTAGAACTTGGTTGATTTTCGCCAATACACCCGGTTCGTTTTGGTGAATATGAATCAGGCGATGCGCATCTTTCAGGAATGGAAGCTGGATGTTAGGGAAGTTGACAGAGTTGTAAGTGTTGCCCGTATTGATGTATTCCATGATTTTGCCAGGTACAAATCGCGCGATATTTTCCTGAGCCTCTAGCGTACTTCCTCCGATGTGCGGAGTGAGGATTGTGTTGGGAAGACCTTTCAGTTCGGATTCAAATGGCTCTTTGTTGTTCTTGGGTTCTTCTGGGAAAACATCCACAGCACACCCTGCCAAATGACCCGAAAGAATAGCATCTCTCAATGCAGGAATATCCACCACGTGGCCTCTACTCAAGTTTACCAAGATTGCCCCAGGCTTCATCTTGCCGATTTTCTCCCGGTCGATGAGACATTTGTTGTCCTTTCGTCCGTCCACATGAAGTGAGATCATGTCACAAGTGGATAGGAGTTCGTCCAAAGAATCGACTTTGGTAGCATTGCCCAAGGCCAGCTTTTCGATGACGTCATAATAGAAGACATTCATTCCCATGTTTTCTGCCAAAACAGAAAGCTGGGCGCCGATATTTCCGTAGCCAACGATTCCAAGTTTTTTGCCCCGGATCTCAAAAGATCCAGTAGCAGACTTATCCCAATTGCCTTGGTGCATACCG
The DNA here is from genome assembly GCF_003259255.1 of Algoriphagus litoralis. Taxonomy (GTDB): domain Bacteria; phylum Bacteroidota; class Bacteroidia; order Cytophagales; family Cyclobacteriaceae; genus Algoriphagus; species Algoriphagus litoralis. The sequence goes on along the minus strand of NZ_QGOL01000006.1, from coordinate 83,040 downwards.
ACAGATTTGTCCTGGAATCTTCTCATCAGGAAGATGATCTCGGCGATTGCCATTTCGACTACCGAGCGGGTATTGGAGAAAGGCGCGTTGAAAACAGCAATCCCTTTTTCCTGACAAGTTTCCAGATCAATCTGATTGGTGCCAATGCAGAATGCTCCGATTGCCAAAAGGCGATTGGCATTTTCAAGGACTTTTTTGGTCACATTCGTTTTGGAACGAATCCCAAGGATCGATACTGTTTTGATTTTCTCGGAGAGCTCCTCCTCGCTGAGTGCACCCGAGATCACTTCTACCTCGTAGCCTTCTTCCTGAAGGAGATGGATACCGATGGGATGCACATTTTCCAGTAGGAGAACTTTGATGCGGCTTTTTGGGTAAGAAAATTTAGTATTCAACTTATTGATGTAAAGGATTTCGTCAAAACTTGGGGCAATGTGATCAGCTTGGCTGACAACTTTCGGTCGGGATACATTTTCTGTAAAGGCGTAAAACTTATTGGCAAGGCCAGATGCTTTGATCTCATAATCTGTGTAGCCGTCTCCGATGACATAGATGTCCCCTTCGATATTTACATTTTTGATCGTTTCGGCCTTTCCATTGTTTTGGGAAAGGGGATTTTCACGGTTGAAGTCCACAATATTTCCCAGCTCATCGTACACAAATTCATTCGCAAAGACATTTTCTTTGAGAATACCGTATTCAGAGACTATTGGGATAATGAAATCCTTAAAACCATTCGAGACAATGTATACATCCTTGGCATTATCCTGCAGCCATTCCTTGTTTCGCTCAAAGGATTTGGAAACCTTTTGCTTCAGCGCTGCTACCAGGTCGGTAATTTGAGTTTTACTGGCTTTGAGGATCTCGAGCCGGAGTTCTAGGCTTTCACGAAAGGTAATAGATCCCTCCATTCCCTTATCAGTGATGTCCTTGATGGCCTGTAGTTTCTTCGCTTTTTCGGGGTCATTGGTCAGACTGATTTCTCCCAGAATATCAAGGGCTTCTACTTGCGTAAAGGTACTGTCAAAATCAATGATGAATTTTTTGGTTTGAGGCATGAGTGCAGGGTCGTATTTCAAAACTTGGGCAAAATTACAGCATTGCTAAAGAATAGGAAGATTTATTGAAAAAAATGTTTCTTTTCTTTTGATGTATTCTAAAATTCTAAAAAATAGCTCCGTCTCAGACTTTTCTTTCGTAGAAAAGAATTTTACAGATTTAAGTAAAAAGCGGTTTTCTCATCGGGGCATTTGGAGTATTTTTGGACCTTAATCGCAATGAACATGAAAAAATCTATCCTATTTTCAGCTGCACTCATTTCCCTTTTATCCTTCTCCTGCCAAAAGCCGGCCGAAGCCGACAAAGAACAGGTGGAAACTACTGCTAAATCCGAACCTGTTGGTGAGGCAGAAGTAGTCCCGGGACCTTATGGCGCCAATCTGGATGAAAATAGTGTATTAGGTACCGCGGAGATGATCTCGGTGGTGGAATCTTCAGGTACTTTTTCAGGTAAAATCAAAGGTGAAATCAAAGAGGTTTGTACCAAGAAAGGCTGCTGGTTTACTATGGATCTCGCCAATGGTGAGCCTATGCGGGTGACATTTAAAGATTACGGGTTTTTCATTCCGACCAATTCTCAAGGTTTTCCGATTATTTTGGAGGGGGTAGCTACCCTGACAGAGACTGATGTCGAGACCTTGAAGCATTTTGCAGAAGATCAGGGCAAATCAAAAGAAGAAGTCGATGCCATCACCGCTCCCAAGCGGGAAATAACTTTTGAAGCAACAGGAGTAATCATCAAAGACAAAGCCTAACATGCCTATTGCTCTGGATAACCTGCGAGTGGGGAGGGTGTACCGATTGGTCAATATGGGTGAGATCCGGATGATAGAGATCATGGCCCGATTGGGCGGAGATAATTTTAAAATCAAAGATCTTGACACGCTGGAATACTACACTATTTACGAACTTCTCCAATGGGGAAAAGGCAAGGATTATGATTTGGAAGAATTCAGATAAGGGAAAAGGGGCTATTTTAGCCCCTTTTTTGATTTTCACTAGTGCAAAGCCTTGAAGCCTGGCTCGTAAATCAATCGAACAAAGGAACCTAGCCCTACATCAGGTTGACCGATCGGAATTGCTGATACTATTCCGATCATCAGGTTTTCTGCAATAGCCAATCGCATCTGAGGTCTAAGTGTAGCGATTGATTTTCCATCGAAGATCTCTTGGTTTACTTCTAGTCCGATGAAATTTCGCGTACCGGTGACCATGTAGTGTAGATTATAGTTCACCTCAAATCCTAGATTGGATTGGCTTTGATAAGCTTTCTCTATCACTGGACCAGTATAGATCAGTGAATGATAGTTGCTCCCCCAGCGCTTAGCAGCTACTAGAAAAGGGTTGAAAATATTTCCTTTGAAAGGTTCATCCCTTCCGAGTCGGTCAAAATCCACCAATTCGAACTGGTGGATATAGCCAATTGCCAAAGAGGTATTGTGCTTTTCTGAAACCAAGAAAGTATACTGACCAGCGATCTTGAGCGATTCCAATTTGTTGGAAGGGATGCTACCATTCCGGTTTCCATTTCGAAAGGAATAAAGACTTACCGGCAATTCTACCTCCAATCCCAATCGATCTATTGGCGCCCATTCGTACTCAAGCAGGGCCTCAAATTGATCGTAATTGCGTTTGTCCTGCATCCCAAAGCCCATGTTCCATTCTTTTTCGCCTTTTCGTGCGCCAAGGTCTCTGATGAGATCGATATAGAGCGGTTCAGCATGAAGAACTTTCGGTTTTTGATTGGTTTTAGGAGATTCAATTTCCTCGATAAACAGGCTGTCCAGCGCTTTTTTTTCGATTTTTAAGGTGTCGTATTCTTGTTGTGCATAGGCACAAGTATTCCATAGGCCCCATAAGGCCAGCAGAAAGATTTTTTTCATTTTGAGAAGTCTGATTTTGTTGCTTACTAATTTTTTTTAGAAAATCAGCAACAATCAGGTGGGGGAGAATCAGATGAAAAGTGTCCTGAGACTAGGTCAGGATGAGAATGGCTTAACTTGAATTCTTTAAAAACAAGGGGAGCGGACAGGCAATATTTTTGGATTTCAAGAAAGGAAAGCTTTATTTTTTCCATAGAATTATCTTCTTGCTCCGTGCCATTATCCGGAATAAGATCTTCATCTCCATCCATCGCCCACTCAAAAATCAACTCAGAAATGGTGTCAATCGGATCCACCATATCCATTTCCTTAGAAACAGAAATATTGCCTTCATAGAAGTTGGCGGACAAGTTTATGAAATTGCCAATTATTAAAAACAACCAGACCTTAAGCCAGCCACTTTTCCTTAAAGCCCTGATTATTCCTGTTGTTTCTTTATTATTCACGTCCAAACCTACGAAAAGAATGCCGGGGAGTTTTTAAAATACTAGAAAGCTTTCAATGGAAGCGGTAACTTTGGTCACAATAAAATAATCAGCCAAAAGCAACCTTTGTGCTCAAACCAGTCTTCCGAAAATAACCATGTCAAAAACTTTAGGTTCGGCCATCGCCGGCGCCAAATGTCCCCAGTGCAGAGAAGGAAAACTGTTCTCAGTGAATGTTTTCAGCTATTTTAAGCTAACTGATATCAACAAAACCTGCAAGGTGTGTCAAGCCAATCTCAACCCTGAGCCTGATTTCTACTATGGCGCGATGTATATCAGCTACGCGTTTTCGGTAGCATTAGTCATTACGGCGCTCACTGCAATCAATGTTTTAGTCACGAAGCCTGAGCTGTGGATGTACCTGAGCACAGTGGTAGTTTTGAATATTATTTTGTTTCCCGCTATGTTGCGGTATTCCAAAGTACTTTACCTGTTTTGGTTGGGAAAATTAAAATATAGAAAGCAGGGAAACTAAAGCGCGCTTACTTTCCTTTCTATTCTTGTGTAAGGTCTCCACAATTACCTGAATCTATGAAAAAGAAAATCTGGTTGAAAAAAATGATCATCCAAGGGATGGGGTATTTCTATCTCGTTGCCGGAATGAATCACTTCATTTCCCCAGACTTTTACCTTCCGCTGATCCCTCCGTTTTTTTCCAATGGAGAACTTATCAATATCTTAGCTGGCATAGCAGAAGTTTTGCTGGGTTTGGGCATCTTGTTTTATCCTACACGATCCAGAGCGGCATGGGGAGTGGTACTGATGCTGGTAGCCTTTATTCCCTCCCATGTGTATTTTATCCAAATCAATACCTGTGTTGAAGGTGGGCTCTGTGTGCCTGAGTGGATTGGCTGGGGTCGCCTGATTGTCATTCATCCCATTCTGATTTATTGGGCTATTTGGGTCGCAAAAAATCCTAAAATCTATGGCTAAGAACGTTTTTGGAGAAAACTTGATTCCTTGCAGTGTCGAACCGATGACTGGATTTTATAGAAACGGTTGCTGTGAGACAGGACCTGAGGATTCAGGTACCCATACTGTTTGCGCAGTGATGACGGAAGAGTTTTTGAGTTTCTCCAGAAGTAGGGGGAATGACTTGATTACTCCTAGACCCGAATATGTTTTTCCCGGACTAAAGCCAGGAGATAAATGGTGCCTTTGTGCACTGAGATGGTTGGAAGCGTATCGTGCCGGATGTGCTCCAATGGTACATTTGGAAGCTACTAATGAAAAGACAATCACGATTATTCCCTTGGAATTATTGGTTGAAAAAGCCTTAAAATAATTAGTAAAATTAATAATCTGTTAATGTTACTAACAATTTTAAGAGAAATACAAACTTTTTTGATTCATCCACCGTTTAGCAGTCTGAATAATTATTCGGAGGATGGAATCAATACTAAAAAAGATGCGGGTGGAGGTCAATTCCAACCTGTATGTCAAAGAGCCTTTTAGCTCCGATTTGGGGTCACTTATCGTGAGTGAAGGAACTCGGATGATTCAGGAGTTGGGAATTGAGGTATTTACATTCAAGAAACTGGCGCAACATATCGGAAGTACTGAAGCAGCGATTTACCGGTATTTTGAAAACAAGCACATGCTCTTACTCTACCTCAATGCCTGGTATTGGGCATGGATGGAGCATAATCTGGTTTTTGCTACTTCCAATATCAAGGATCCCTTTGAGCGCCTATCGATGGCAATTAGACTGATGGTAGATGGGCCGATTTGTTTGGAAAATGAATTTTTGGATCCAAAGCTACTTCGTAAACTGGTAGTCAATGAATCCATCAAGGGATACCTGACCAAGTCTGTGGATGCCGAGCATGAGTCTGGAATATTTGGACAAGTTTATCGATTTGGCGAGCGGATTTCGGCCATTATCAAAGAGATCAATCCCAGCTATGAGTTTCCGAAAACACTAGTCTCTACCGTCATGGAATCCAGTCTTCTTCAGTCCTTTAATTCCCTGCATCTTCCGGGTATGACAGAAGCCAGTCACGAAGGCAAGGAGCGTTTTCAGTTTTTCCATCAACTTGTTTTAAAAGCGATTTCCAATGCATAGTAATTCAGAGATTACTCCGGTAAAGCGATTGTTTGGTTTGCTCAAGGAGGAAAAAAACCAAGTGTATGCCATCTATTTTTATGCAATTCTCAATGGATTGATCACACTATCCCTTCCCTTGGGAATTCAGGCGATTCTGAATTTCATTTTGGGGGGTAGGATCAGTACTTCTTGGGTGATTCTGGTGATCATTGTGGCTCTGGGGGTGGCATTTGGAGGATTTTTGCAAATCTCCCAATTGCAGATCATGGAGAAATTGCAGCAGCGGATCTTTTCCAAATCAGGACTTTCGATTGCCTATCGCTTACCCAAAGTGAAAACAGAGATCATGCACGGGGAGTATGGACCGGAGATAGTCAACCGGTTTTTTGATACAGTCAATCTACAAAAAGGACTGGCAAAAATCCTGATTGATTTCTCAGCGGCCTTACTTCAGGTGATCTTCGGTCTCCTATTGCTATCAATATACCATCCTACTTTTATCCTTTTTGGGCTGGGGCTGATCGGTATTTTGACCTTGATCTTTTACTTCTCAGGTCCGCGAGGAATGGAAACCGCCCTCAAAGAATCTTCCTACAAATATCAAACGGCCTACTGGCTGGAAGAAGTAGGGCGAACGCTCAATTCCTTCAAACTGGTAGGAAGCACACGCCTGCCGATTCTGCGTGCCGATAAATTGATCCAGCGGTATGTGGAATTCAGGTCCAAACACTTTTCTGTCCTGATCTTCCAATACAAAGTGATGATCATCTTCAAAATACTGATTGTAACCAGTTTATTGGTAGCGGGTAGTTTGTTGTTGATCAATGATCAGATTTCCATTGGCCAGTTTGTGGCTGCAGAGGTTATTATCGTTTTGGTAGTCAATTCTGTGGAAAAACTCATTCTTTCTTTGGAGACTGTTTACGATACGCTGGTAGCAGTCGAAAAGCTTGGTCATGTGATGGATTTAGAGTTGGAGCATCATAGTTCTTCAGAAAAAGTGGTGGTCTCAAAGCCAGAAGGATTAAAGTACAGCATGAAAGATGTCGTGTTTCATCCTCAAGATGCAGAGGAGCCTATTCTTCGTGGTGTTAGTCTAGTTGTGCAGCCAGGTAAAAAGGTAGTCGTCACCGGAAAAAGTGGAAGTGGAAAGAGTGCACTCCTTGCGCTTTTCTCAGGCCTGTATGAAGAATATGAAGGTACAGTCTCCGTCAACGACCTTTCTCTGGAATACATCAACCTGGAAAAATACCGGGGCATGGTCGGGGATTTCTTGGAGCTGCAGGAGATTTTTCATGGGACTATCCGAGAAAATATTTTGGTTGGAAGAGATTTTGACCAGACCCATTTGGATTACATCTTAGACCTGGTTGGTCTGAAGAATTATCTCTACAGACTGCCTGAGGGCTTGGATGCTACACTTCAGCCCGGTGGACGTGGCCTTTCCAAATCCCTGGCTCAAAAGATCCTTTTGGCCAGAGGCTTTGTCGGGAATCCTAAGGCATTGATAATGGAGAATGTATTGGAGGATTTGGAAACAGACATCAAAGCCAATATTGTCGAATACCTATTCAAGGGAAATTGGACTCTGCTTATGGTGTCTTATGATGAGAAAATTCTGGAAAAGGCAGACGAAGTGGTTTTAATGGCTTCAGGACAGGTTCTCTATCAGGGCAATTATGAGGGGTACAAAAATTTAAAAATCTAAGGCCATGTTGAATATTTCTTTAAACAAAATTCAGGAATCTATTCCCTTCAGCGGCTCCAAAAGTTTGGTCATGACTCTCCCAAAGAAGGAAAGTCAACGAAGGGTACGATTACTCATGGGGATCGTGATTTCTTCATTCATTATGCTTTTTCTTCCCTGGACTCAAAACATCCGATCCAAGGGGTACGTCACTGCGCTCAGACCTGATCAACGGCCTCAGACTATTCATTCCATTTTGGCTGGTAGGATCGAGAAATGGTACGTAGCTGAGGGTGACTTCGTGGCAAAAGGTGATACCATCTTGGAGATCTCTGAGATTAAAGACGAGTATTTTGATTCCTTACTCTTGCCAAGAACCCAAATGCAGGTAAATGCCAAGGCGTCTTCTGCCAGATCCTACGGAGAAAAAGTCGATGCGCTCAATGCACAAATCGATGCCCTAAAGCGAAACAATATTCTAAGGCTGCAGCAAGCTGAAAACAAGCTCAGGATGGCTGAACTCAAAGTGCAGTCCGATAGTATCGAGCTCGTTCAGGCCAAAGTAAACTTTGACATCGGTAAGTATCAGTTGGAACGAGCCGAAAACCTATATGAAGAAGGACTTCGCTCCTTGACCGACTTTGAAACCAGGAAACTGAAGTTTCAAGAGGTGCAGGCCAAATTGATTTCCTCGGAAAACAAATTACTCAGCAGTAAAAATGAGTTGATCAGCGCCATTATCGATCTGGATGCCATAGATAATGACTTCAAGGATAAATTATCCAAAGCCGAATCGGAGATGTACACCGCGATGTCTTCGCAGTTTGATGCTGAGGCTAGCACCACCAAGCTAGAAAATCAATATTCCAACTACGAAAGACGAACTGGTTTCAGACATATTCTGGCACCTCAGGACGGATACATTGCCAAGGCTGTGCAGGTAGGTATTGGCGAGACGATCAAGGAAGGAGACGAGATCGTCAATATTGTGCCTGCAGATGCAGATTTGGCAGTGGAGATGTATGTGCAGCCAGTGGATTTACCCTTGATAAAAGTCGGGAACAAGGTTCGCTTTATTTTCGACGGTTGGCCAGCCATTGTGTTTTCGGGATGGCCGCAGATTTCCAATGGTACGTTTGGTGGAGTGGTCGTAGCTATTGATCAATTTGCCGGGCCGAACAATCAATACCGCGTTTTGGTCATCGAAGACCCGGAAGAGGATGCATGGCCCGACCTATTGAGAATCGGATCCGGAGCAGATGGCATTGCACTCCTTAATGATGTACCTGTATGGTATGAAATCTGGCGTCAACTCAATGGATTCCCTGCAGATTATTATACGCAAGAACAAAAAGATCAAGCAGCATCGACTAAAAAATGAAAAAACTGACACTTCTGATTCTGTTGGTATTAAGTTCTTTGGTAGCAAAAGCACAAGATACCACCAGACTCAGCTTTGAAGAATACATGGAATGGGTTCGGCTCTACCACCCGATTTCTGCCCAGGCGGATCTGAATCTCCGATTAGGTCAGATGGAAGTACGGCAGGCTAGGGGAGGTTTTGATCCGATGATCTATGGTAATCTGGATAAAAAAGAATACAAAGAATCCACCTATTATGACAAGCGTGAGGCTGGAATCACTATCCCCACCTGGATGGGAGTAGAGTTGAATGGAAACTTTGAGCAGAACTCCGGTAGCTTTCTCAATGCTGAAGGAACCGTGCCTGCTGGTGGATTATTTTCGGCAGGAGCATCGGTAAATCTAGGCCAAGGTCTCATTTTGGACGAAAGAAGAGCTGCACTTCGCCAGGCACAGATTTACCAACAATCCTCAGAAGTAGAGCGAATGCGCCTGCTAAATGAGTTGAACCTTAGTGCTACGGACATGTATTGGCGCTGGGCTTTAGCTTTTGAGAATTTAAAAGTGCTGAAAGAAGGGGTGGAATTGGCTTCTTCAAGATTTAATTATGTCAAAAGCAGTTTTGAGCAAGGTGAACTGGCGGCAATCGATACCGTGGAGGCTTTTTCTCAATTGCTGAATAGGCAATACCGCCTGCAGTCTGCTGAAAACACTTTCTTTGCCACGACACAGGAGCTTAATACCTTCCTTTGGGATTCCGAGGGGAATCCTATGGAGTTAGAGGCAGGGATTATTCCACAGGGTCTTTTTGAAGAATTCACTGCGAATCCTGACTTTGAAGAACTCAGGGCAATTGTGGGCAATCATCCGGAGTTGCTGATCACTGATTTTGAACTTGCCAGTTTGGATGTGGATCGTCGGCTAAAAGGCCAACAAATCATTCCTACGGTCAAACTGAAATACAATTTCCTGAGTGAATCAATCTCAGACTTTGATGAATCTCCCTTCTTCGAAAATAACTACAAATGGGGCGTTTCGATCTACACACCTTTGCTCTGGAGAAAATCCCGTGGCGCTGTTGGTTTGGCAAAAGCTAAAATTGATTTCAAGCAAAACTCCAGAGATCTGAAAGAAATCCAGCTGCGTACCAAACTTGAAACAGAACTGAATAACTGGAAAATACTGAACCAGCAAGTTTTGACTTTTTCCGAAAATGTAAGAAGCCTTCAAGCTCTGTTGACCGGAGAGATGAGGAGGTTTGAAATGGGTGAATCGAGTCTCTTTTTAGTCAATGCCCGGGAAGTGTCGGTTTTTGACTCCCGAGTGACACTGAATGACCTAGCTTCCAAGCTTCGGGTATCGTATGCCAAAACCCGTTATGCGGCCGGTTTGGGATTTGAGTAAGATGATGATAATCAGTTTATTTGATCAATTTATTGTAAGCTAATTCGAGTTCAGCATTCCATTCCAAATTGAGCCAAGCAGCAAGAGCGACTTGTAGATTTTCAACTTCTGTGCCTTCATTATTTCGCTTGCCAAACCATCCTTTCACTTCCTGATCATCCCGGATTTTATCAGGATTTCTCAGGTAAAATAGCAAAAGAGCCACCAAGCATAGGGTCAACTTTGGTGGAAAATGTGAGGTTTTCTTTTGAAAATCTACCAGAATTGGAAGAAGTCTGCTTTTGATTTTAGCCAAACTGTTTAGCGAGATATCGCTTAATTTATGTGCTACAAAAGGATTTCTGAATCGATCTAAAACTTCTTTTCCATAGGAAATTAACTTATCCTCATTTAGAGGAATTGTTGGGATAATCTCTTCCTGTATCATTTCTAAAAGAAATTTTTCCCGTTTGGAATCACCCATCCACTCACCGACCGTTTCAATTCCATGAAGCAACCCATGACCTGTCATTGCAGTGTGGGAGGCGTTGAGGATCCGGACTTTTCGTAAGGAATAGCCAGAGATGTCTTTTGAAATAATCACCTCTGAACTACTTTCACAAAATGGCAAATGATCCCTGTCAGATTCCATTCCCTCAATAGCCCATAGCGAATAAGGCTCAGCCTGAACCAAAAATGGATCTGAGTCTTTTTCTTTTAAATCCAAATGTGAAGGAAATCCAGGTACAATTCTGTCTACCAGTGAATTATGAAATTTAACATTGGAGTGTAGCCAACCCTTAAACTCACTGGATAATTGCCAGTTCTCAAGGTGTGTTAAAATAAACTTCTTCAATAGCACTCCATTTTCAGGAAGTAATTCACAAGGTAAAATAACAATTTCAGAACCCGGGATGGTCTGATAGCGACGATACAACCACTGGGTCAATCTACCCGCAAAGGATTCCGCAAATTGTTCCATAGATTCTTCCTTTTTCATGACCATTCCAGCCTCGGTTACATTGGAAATGATCCATTTGACCTGACTTTGGCTGGCAAATTCAAAGAATCGATCGGCCTCCTCAGGTAGTCGTAGTCCCTCTTTTATGCAGTTGATTTGGCGAATGTGGGATACCTCTTGTCCGTCCTGAACCCCAGCTACCAAAAGTTTGAATGAATATTCCTGTTCCGCAAGCTGTTGGATACTTTTGCTTGTTGTGGATTGGATCACGCAGATATTCAGGGTGTTGCCTTTCTCATTTAGGTCTTGAACCATGGATCCAATGAAAGCTCTTAGGAAATTCCCAGTTCCAAACTGAAGGATTTGAATATCGCTCTTTGCCATGTTATTAGTTTTTGATTACTTGGGGCAATTAAAAAAATCACCCCTATGTCAGCATTTGTTTTAGTAGAAGTAAACATTCAAGATCCTGCAGTTTACGAAGAATACAAAAAATTAACACCCGGTAGTGTGGTAGCATATGGGGGAAAATTTGTGATTCGAGGCAATCCTGTCACCGTGTTGGAAGGTGCTTGGGAGTATGATCGAATGGTACTCATCGAGTTTCCAAGTAAGGAAATAGCTCTGGAATGGTACAATTCCAAGGAGTATGTAGCTGCACGTAAAATTCGGGAAAATGCCGCTTCGGCAAACTTTTTTATTGTTGGGTAATTTTTCTGGCATTTTTATTGGTACAAAGTGCAATAATTAGGGTATTAGTAAAGATGTGTTTTTAATTCACCCAAAAAAGCGCTCTACAAATAATCCTATTACACTTATCACCAAACCCTTAAAAAATGAAAATCAAATTTTCTCACCCGCTTGCGGCAGTGCTACTGCTTGCAATGATTACTTGGTCATGCTCTGATGTAATGGAGCAGGAGATTGTCGCACCTGAGGCAGAAGTCTCTGACCCTACTTATGAGCAGGCAGTAAGTTTATGGCAAGAGCTAGATCTAGAGGCAGGCAATCCCTATGCTCTACGCTTAAACACTGAGTACAATTACTTTGAGATCTTCGAAAACCAGCTCTTTTTTGTGCCTGGTGAGGGATACCAAGGCGGTCCAGCACCTGGCTTTTATCCTGGTACAGGAAAGGGATTAGCTACCAGAATGGGGAAAGCTAAAAGTTTCCTTAATCAATTTGCCTTCGTAGAAAACGGGGAATTGACTACTGTCGGTGCTCCTGTGACGCTGTTTTTTGGCGATGAGTTGGCAGCACTTGGACTGGATGAAATTCCAGATCAAGTGAGTTCTATCACTGTAGATAAGAAAGGCGATGCTCTCTATGTCAAAAACATTAAAAACACAGTAACACCGATCAGCGCAAGTCTTTCTGCATTCATTGCGGAGGTTGAATTTATTGGAGGCACAGGTCAATTTGCCAAGTTTAAAGGAACAGGTGTAGTAAGAGGGAACTTTAACCCAATGACTGGTGCAGGCGCATCGGTGACCTTTGGAAATCTTAAAAACAAAAAATAAGTACAGTTTTTTCAAATTAAAAAAGGCGGCAAGAGTTCATTCTTGCCGCCTTTACTTTTAAAGAGATACTCCCCGTTTCCAGGGAATGAAATCGAAATTTTTATTGAGCTCTGCCTTAGTTTGGATTTCTCCACTGGCCACTTGAATGATGAGCTCCAGAAGTTTATCCCCACAAGTTTCAATACTGTCCTCTCCAGAAATCACCGTTCCTGCATTAAAATCAATGATATCAGGCATGCGTTGGGTCAATTTGTGATTGGTGGATACTTTGATTACCGGACAGATGGGGTTGCCGGTTGGCGTACCCAGCCCAGTCGTGAACAGGATCATATTGGCTCCGCTGCCGGCTAGACCTGTAGTGCTTTCGACATCATTTCCAGGAGTACAAAGTAGGTTTAATCCAGGTTTGCTTAGGTATTCTGTGTAATCCAGAATATCCGAAATCGGTGCTGTTCCGCCTTTCTTAGCGGCTCCACATGACTTTATCGCATCGGTCAGCAGGCCATCTTTGATATTGCCAGGGCTGGGATTCATATCAAATCCACTTCCTACACGCTTTGCCGCTTCATTGTAGCTTTCCATCAGGAAGACAAATTTATCCGCCAGTTCTTTTGTCTCACATCGATTGATGAGGTTTTGCTCCGCTCCGCAAAGCTCAGGAAACTCGGAAAGAATTGCAGCTCCCCCCAAGGCTACAACCAAATCCGAAACTCTTCCTAAAGTTGGATTGGCGGAGATTCCTGAAAACCCATCAGATCCACCACATTCCAAGCCGATGACTAATTTGCTCAGGGGGATGGGTTGTCGGTTCAGTTTATTGGCTTCTACCAGTCCGGCAAAGGTTTCTTTGATCGCTTTTTTAAGAAGTTGATCCGTGGTGCCTTCCTGTTGCTGATCACAGATGATCACAGTTTTGGGTTGGCCTTTTTGAATCTTTGATAGTTTTTTCTGCAGGATACTCGCTTGTGCATTTTGGCACCCAAGACTCAACACAGTTGCTCCTGCTACATTCGGATGATTGATGTATCCAGCTAGCAAGGCACAAAGTGTCTCCGAATCGTATCGTGTACCTCCGCAACCAAGGTCATGGGTTAAAAACCGGATTCCATCCAGATTTTGGAAAATTTTTGAGCTTGCCGCCGCAGTTTTTTCCGCAACCGTTTCCGTATTTTTTTCGATTTCTAGGCCCGAGATCAGGTTTCTAATCTGGAGTTCATACGGGTTGGGAGTGGCAAAACCAAGCGCATTTTCGAATGCTTCCTGAAGTAATTTCACATTGGTGTTTTCACAAAAAACCAAAGGCAAAACCAACCAATAATTTGCAGTACCTGCTTGATTATCAGCTCGTAGATAGCCATTGAAAGTTTTGTTTTTCCAATATGATACATCAGGAGGAATCCAAGAGAACTTTACCGGATCCATCGTGTACTGACGGGTTTTATGCTGAATATTTGCCAGTGTGATGGCATGTCCTTTTGGGATGTCCTGAGTAGCTTCTCCCACTATGGTCCCATACATCAGAATATCCTCCCCTTGGGTAATATCCCAGATTGAAAACTTATGTTTTGCAGCTATAAATTCCTGAATTTCAAGCTCTAAATCGTTAATCCTGACTCCCTGAGCGGGCTGAAGGTCTGCAAGTGCTACACCGACGTTGTCTTTGGGGTCGAGTAGCAGGGTGTTATTGTTCATGGTTTTTATCCTTAACTTGTTCAAATTAGAGAAAAAAATATTCTTCGATGAAGAAAATTGTCACACTTGGCGAGGTGATGCTGAGGCTTTCACCTCCGGGATATCAGCGATTTTTCCAGACTCATTCCTTTGAGGTGGAGTTTGGCGGATCAGAAGCAAATGTGGGTGCTTCCTTAGCCTATTGGGGGATGCACGTGGCACATCTGACTGCATTTCCAGATCATGAAATTGGCTGGGCAGCATCAGGGCAACTTCGTAAAAATGGAATTGACACGAAGTTTATTCCTCACATTCCTGGGAGAATGGGAGTTTATTTTTTGGAGCAAGGAGCCATGCAGCGGAGTTCTCAAGTGATCTATGATCGGGTCAATTCTGCCTTTGCCAATTTTGACGGAAGTGCCTACAATTGGGATGAAATATTTGATGGAGTTGCGTGGTTTCACTGGTCAGGAATCACTCCGGCATTATCTGCGAAATGTGCTGAGCTCACCCTCAGATCCCTACAGGAAGCGAGAAGAAGGGGTATTACAGTGAGTGGCGATCTGAATTACAGAAGCAATCTTTGGCAATTTGGCAAAGAACCTCATGAGGTAATGCCAGAATTAATGAAACTGACCAACGTGATCATTGCCGGATCCAGAGATTTCAAGCAATGTTTGAATGAAGATTTCAAAAGCTTTACCGAAGTCCGAAAAATGGCTTTTGAACGCTTTCCTGAACTGGAATATATCGTCAAGACGGATAGAATATCCCATAGTTCATCCAATAACACCATTTCAGCCACGCTGTATTCCAACAAAAAAACCTACTCTTCCAAAGCCTACGAATTGACACACATCGTGGATCGGGTAGGAACGGGAGATGCTTTTGCAGGAGGGTTGATCTACGGGTTGCTGCATTTCAAACCCAAAGAAGCGATCGAATTTGCGATGGCTGCTGGTGCCATCAAACATAGTGTACCGGGTGACATTTTGCTATGTTCCCTTCAAGAAATTCACGAATTAGCCAGCGGAGAAGCTGTCGGAAAAATCAAACGTTAATGCGAAATCCAACTCCTTTTATTAAAAAAATGCATGCCGGCGGTATGATGCCGATCTTTTTTCATCCCGATGAGCAGGTTTGTTTGGACTTGCTCCATGCGGCTTATGAAGGCGGTGTCCGGGTCATTGAGATGGTCAATAGAGGCAAAGAGGCCAAATCAATTTTCCCAAAAATAAGAGCCGCTGCCGATAAGCTTCCGGGTATCTACCTGGGTGCAGGGACGATATATCATCCTTTTGAGGCTGAGGAATATATAGACATGGGCGCAGAATTCATCGTGGCCCCAGTGATGAATCCCAAGTTGGGAGAGTATTGTGCCAAAGTTGATGTTCCTTGGATTCCAGGTTGCGGCACAGTGACTGAGATTTTCTTCGCCCAGGAATTGGGGGCTGAATTAGCAAAAATATACCCAGCAAATGTACTTACTCCTGACTTTGTGCCTGCTGTACAAGCAGTGCTGCCCAAAATGGAGGTGATTCCTACAGGAGGTGTAGAACCTACTGCTGAAAGTCTAAAAAAGTGGTTTGATGTAGGAGTCCTTTGTGTAGGAATGGGTTCCCAGCTGTTTAGGAAAGACCTCATTGCCAAGGGAGCTTTTGACCAAATCAAAGAATCTGTCACGCAGGCAATGGAAATCATAGCGTCAATCCGTGCTGGCAAATCCTGATAGGAATAGTTATACGCTAAAAAAAACACCTCCATAAAGCTCAATGCTTAGTAGAGGTGTTTTTTTTGATACCTGACTGGGATCAAGTTTTTTGGAAAATGTTCATTTTTTGAATCTCCAGTCTTAAATCTTCAGGCATTTTTTATAAATCCGGCTGTGGAGTCATTCTCAAGTATGGCTTGATCACAGTGTGGCCTTTCGGGAATTTGGCAGGAATATCTTCTGTCTTAATCGCTGGGGCTACCACGACTTCATCTCCCTGCTTCCAATTGGCCGGAGTAGCCACTGAATAATTAGCTGTCAGTTGCAACGAATCAATCACACGGAGCAGTTCTTCAAAATTTCTGCCCGTACTAGCCGGATAGGTGATGATCAGTTTAATTTTTTTATCTGGGCCGATCACAAAAACGGATCGCACGGTGAAGTTTTCATTGGAATTGGGATGAATCATGTCATACAATTCAGACACTTTTCGATCTTGGTCTGCAATAATTGGAAAGTTAACTTCGGTTTTTTGCGTCTCATTGATGTCGCCAATCCAAAGTTTGTGGCTTTCTAAGCCATCTACACTCAGCGCAATGACTTTGGTGTTTCTTTTGGCAAATTCATCCCTGAGCTTGGCAACGGCTCCTAGCTCGGTAGTGCATACAGGGGTGTAATCTGCTGGATGAGAAAATAACACACCCCATCCATTTCCTAAATACTCATGAAAATTGATGGTGCCTTCGGTTGTTTCTGCTGAAAAGTCGGGAGCAATATCCCCTAATCGTAATGCCATAATTTTTATTGGTTTAAAGTCTATAGAATTTATAGACTAATATAAGGCTTAAAAAGTTCCCAAATTGAAGTTTTTGACGATGTAGGAGTTAGGATCTTTTTTCTGAAAAAATTAAACATTGTCAGGTATCTGATATTTTTTTAAGGAAACAATCCGTTCTTGACTCCTACATCGTAAATCATTCAAAACCCCAGAAATGAAAACATACTACAATCCTGAAGACCTGAAGAAGTTTGGTACAATCGGCGAACTTCAAAAATCAATGGCTGACAAGTTTTTTGCCTATTATGGCGAAGTATTCAAGGAAGGAGCACTTACTGCCAGAGAAAAATCCCTTATTGCGCTGGGCGTTGCCCATGCTCTGCAATGCCCGTATTGTATTGACGCTTACACTACGGATACCTTGGAGAAGGGCTGTGATGAAGAGCAAATGATGGAAGCTGTCCATGTAGCTGCTGCAATTCGTGGTGGGGCATCACTTGTTCACAGTACCCAAATGATGAATAAAATCAAAGAAATTTCCATGTGATGATGGGTTTGGTCAACCTTGCCATCTGACATTAAAATAATATAGATGAAATCACTCAAAGCACAATTGCATGCTTTAGCTGATCCAGAGGAAGAACTGGACGTTTTGGAATCAAGACATCCTGGAGGTGATAAAGCAAACTTCCAGCATCATTTGGATCGAATAGGACTTTTTCCCTTGATGCCTACGAAGTTGGAGATTTTCCAGATCAATATGGGCAAGATGTGCAATCAAGTCTGCAAGCATTGTCATGTAGATGCTGGTCCTGACCGTAAAGAAATCATGACCAGGGATACCATGAAGCTATGTCTGGATGTGATCCAAAAAGAATCCTCGCTCAACTGCGTGGACCTCACAGGAGGCGCACCTGAAATGAATCCGGATTTCCGATGGTTTGTAACCGAAATCCGAGCGTGTAGACCAGACATTAAAATCATCGTTCGCTGCAATTTGACGATCATTTTAGCTAATCCTAAGTTCAATGACTTACCGGAATTTTTCAGAGAAAATCAGGTCGAGGTAGTATCCTCGCTTCCGTATTTCTCTGCCATGAAAACTGATGCGCAGCGAGGCGATGGAGTATTTGAAAAGTCCATTTCTGCATTAAAACTCCTGAATCAGGTTGGTTATGGTAAAGAAGGTACCGGCTTGGTATTGAATTTAGTTTACAATCCTTCTGGAGCTTTCTTGCCCGGTTCCCAACATGAGCTGGAGATGGAATTCAAAAAGAAGCTTTTGGACAAGTTTGCTGTGGAGTTCAACTCGCTTTTCGCCATCACCAACATTCCGATTTCAAGGTTTTTGGAATACCTGCTCCGGTCTGACAATTTTGAAAATTACATGGAAAAGCTTCTCGCCGCATTCAATCCGATGGCTGCACTAGGAGTCATGTGTAGAAATACAATTTCAATTGGTTGGGACGGGTACCTGTATGATTGTGATTTCAATCAAATGCTTGATTTAAAAGTCAACGTATCAAACTCAATTCATTTGGCTAATTGGGATTCTTCAGCCCTTGCTGATCGATCTATTGTAATAAATAATCACTGTTTCGGATGCACGGCTGGGGCGGGTTCAAGCTGCGGAGGAGCCACGTCATGAACCATGCTGCTTTACTCATTTTTCAGAAAAATGCAGTCTTGGGAAAAGTCAAAACAAGACTCGGTGCATCCATTGGGGATAAAAAAGCACTCGAGGTATATGAATGGCTTACAGACTATACGCACCAGCAGGTCAGAGGCTTGAAAGTCGATAAATTTCTCTTTTACTCTGATTTTATTCCTTCAGGATCAGATCAAAACTTGGAGGGATACAATTTTGAAGTGCAATCAGGCGAGAGTCTTGGCGAACGGATGAGCAATGCTTTTGCTTTTCTTTTTGCCAAAGGATACAAAAGCGTCGTGATCATCGGGACAGATTGTCCTTACTTGAAGACCGAGGATCTCAACAAAGCCTTCATGCACCTCAGCGACACGGATTTGGTCATCGGTCCGGCTAAAGATGGAGGGTATTACCTGATCGGAATGCGTCAGTTTTTTCCCGAAATCTTCAAAAACATCCCTTGGAGCACTGTTCGGGTTTTGGAGCATACGCTGAATCAGGCAGATTCAATAGGGCTGGATTATGAGTTCCTTAAAATTTTATCAGATATAGACACTTTGGAAGATTGGCAGCAATTCCAAAGTCCAACCAATTCCATTTATGAATAATTACCTCGACACCACGGTAGATGTATACAAGCAGGCAGCCCTCAAGCCAGATGTTGGACTTTGCTGCACTACCACCCCCATTTGGCAACTGCCAGAACTACGGATTCCAAAGATCATGCAGGAGATGAATTATGGCTGTGGAAGTACTGTGCATCCCCGGGATCTGATCAATAACCCAAAGGTCCTCTATGTAGGAGTTGGGGGAGGTATGGAGGTGCTTCAGTTTGCCTATTTTTCCAGACAAAAGGCAGGAGTTATCGGCATAGATGTAGTCGATGAGATGCTTGCGGCCTGTGACCAGAATCTTTCACTGGCAGAAAAAGAAAATGCTTGGTTTCAGCGGGATTACGTTGACCTGAGAAAAGGAACAGCACTTCAGCTTCCGGTTGAGGACAATAGTATCGATGTGGCTGCCCAAAACTGTCTTTTCAATATCTTCACCCAGGAGGATTTGAAACAGGCTTTGGCTGAAATGTTTAGAGTTCTCAAGCCTTATGGTCGCTTGGTATTGAGTGATCCTATTACGGAAAATCAGATGCCTGACTCGCTCCGCAATGATTCCAGATTGAGAGCGCTATGCCTGAGTGGCTCACTCTCGCTCAAAGAATACTTAAAGATGATTACCGACGCAGGTTTTGCCACGGTGGAGATTCGCGCCAAGCGCCCATACAGGATTCTGGCGCCCGGTCAATACGATACCGAAGAGATGATTTTCTTGGACTCTGTAGAAGTCTGTGCCATCAAAGATCCCATGCCAGCTGACGGTCCTTGCGTATTTACGGGCAAGGCAGCCATCTACTATGGCACTGAGGAATATTTTGATGATCAAAAGGGTCATATTCTCATGAATAATCAGCCTTTATCAATTTGTGATAAAACTGCCGCAGCAATTGATAACTTGGGCAGAAATGATATTTATGTTTCCGATTCAACGTACTTCTACGATGGTGGGGGCTGCTGTTAGCCAAAGACTGGCACTTCTCCTTTTGGTTTTCGCATTTTCGGCCCAGGATGGAAAAGCTCAAAATTTTGCCACTGAGCGAAATTATGAAATCACTGTTTTGGGCTTTTCAATAGGGGAAATGACTGCAAACCGATCCACTAGTAGGGATACTACGATTTACCAAGTGAGTAGTGAAGTAAGTTTTTGGTTCTTTGGAAAAGTAAATGTGGACTTCTCCGTAGATACCCGACTCAAAGACAAGCAGATAGTCAGGACGGAGAGCTTTTCTTCAAGCAATAAGGGGGATTTTGAATCAAAAATTAAGTGGAAAGGTGATTTTTATGAAGTAAATGCGTCTACCTATAAGTTTGAAAACACCAAACCGATTAAAAAACCTCTTTACTTGAGTAGCGTGATGCTTTTCTTCCACGAGCCAAAGGAAGGAGATGATTTCTTGGGAGAGGTTTTTGGCTTGGTTTCCAAAGTGAAAAAGATTGAGAATAATGGGTATGAAGTCACTATCAACGGGAATACCAATCGATATTATTACAAAAATGGCATAATGGTAAAGGCTGAGATGGAGAGCCCAATAAAGAATTATTTGATCAAATTAGTGGAGTAGTGGAGATGATGAAAATGTCAGTCATCATTCCTACATGGAATGAAGCTGAAAATATCAAAGAGTTGATTCCTTATTTAAAGAAGTACGGAGGAGAATTTATCTCGGAAATAATTGTAGCCGATGGTGGGAGCAGCGATGATACCTGTCAATTGGCAGCAGGACTTGGAGCAATAGTGCTCAGGTCAAAAGTGAAATCGAGAGCGCATCAATTGAATCTCGGTGCGAGTCAGGCCAAAGCCAATACGCTTTACTTCGTTCATGCAGATACCAGGCCGGTGCAGTCTTTTGCAGAGGACCTACAGATCGCTGTTGTGAAAGGGTATAAGGCTGGATGTTTTCGGTATCGATTTGATTCAGACACATTTTTATTGAAAGTAAATTCATGGTTTACGCGGTTCAATGGCCTATTTTCAGGAGGTGGTGATCAGACGTTGTTTATATCCCGTGATTTTTTCAATACTTTAGGCGGATACGATACCAAATATTGTCTCATGGAGGATTTTGAATTAGTCAAAAGAATCAAGCGTAGGACAAAATTTTATATCGTCCCGAAGACCATGACAGTTTCTGCACGAAAGTACCGGGATAATTCCTGGCTTAGAGTACAAGTCGTCAATCTCTATGTATTCGTGATGTTTCATCTGGGTATGGCTCCGGAAAAGCTGAAAAAATCCTACTCAACATTACTATCTAATGGCTCAAGCTCCTGAATCCACCTACCAAATCAATGGGATACAACAAATAGGAATAGGAGTCAAGGACGTTCACAAAGCCTGGTCTTGGTACCGAAAGGCCTTTTCGATGGATGTGCCAGTTTTTGAGGATGAGGCTACTGCCAATCTTATGACGCGATATACCAATGGAATCGCAGAAAGCAGACATGCTGTGCTTGCTTTAAACATGCAAGGAGGAGGCGGATTTGAGATTTGGCAGTTTACCAGTAGAACGCCCAATGCTACAGATTTTGAAATTTTGGCAGGCGATCTGGGAATTTATGCTGTCAAAATCAGGGTTCGGGATATCCATAAGGCTTTTGAGCATTTGAAAAAATCGGGTGCCGAGATGCTTTCAGATATAGTAAAAACGCCAAACGGGGTAGGATCATTTTTTCTCAAAGATCCATTTAGCAATGTCTTTCAAGTAGTAGAGGCCACAAATTGGTTTTCAGAAAATTCTTCCCCCACCGGAGGCGTATTGGGGGTAGTCATCGGAGTCTCTGATATCGAAAAATCAATCCCTCTTTACCGTGACATTTTGGGTTTTTCTGTTTTGAATTATAATGAGGAAGGCATATATCCAGACCTTCCCGGCGAAAAATCAGTTTACAAGCGTGCGCTGCTTTCCATGCCTGAGGGATGCAATACTGGAGCGTTTGGGGCGCTTCTTTGTCCAGCGCAGATTGAATTAATTCAAACTACAGACCGGCGGGGAAGGCATATCTTCAAAGATCGACTGTGGGGAGATTTAGGATTTATCCATTGCTGTCTGGATGTGAATGGCATGAATAACCTAAAAAGAACAGCAGGCGAAGCCGGATTTCCTTTTACCGTGGACAGTCAGGATAGCTTTGATATGGGCAGTGCTTCAGGGCATTTTGGCTATCTCGAGGATTGTGATCAGACCCTGATCGAATTTGTGGAAACACATCGGGTTCCTATTCTTCAGAAATGGAATTTATACCTGAACCTGAAGAAAAGAAACCCGAAGAAAAACCTTCCTAAATTTTTGGTCAAGCTGTTGGCCTTAAACCGGGTGAAGGCCTAGGTATTGGAAATTTTTTGAACCAGATTGACCAGTCGGTTTGCGTATCCTGATTCATTGTCATACCAGCCTACGACTTTAACCAAGTTGCCTTTGGAGGAAGTCAGCGCCTCATCAATGATGCAAGAGTGGGGATTTCCCAAGATGTCCATCGATACGATCGGGTCTGACTCTACTTGCAAAAAACCCTTCAGCATTCCGTTTTCGGCTCGTTTATAAGCCTCATTCACTTGTGCTGAACTTACATTCTGCTTTAATTCCACGATCAGATCTGTCAATGAACCATCAGGAACAGGTACCCGCATGGCAGAGGCTTCGATTTTTCCTGCTAAACCCGGTAAAATTCTGTCTAGTGCGATCCCCGCATTTGTAGTCGTGGGAATGATAGAATATGCCGCTGCCCTCGCTCTTCTCAAATCCCGATGTGGTGCATCATGGAGGTTTTGATCGTTGGTGTAGGAGTGAACCGTCGATGCGAATCCTTTGATTACCCCAAAACTTTCTTCCAATACCTGAATCATGGGTGCCAGGCAATTGGTGGTACAGGAAGCATTGGAAATGATCGTTTCAGAACCGGTTAAAATAGCATCATTTACACCCAACACTACCATCGGTATACTTTCATCCTGAACGGGAGCGGAGATGATTACTTTTTTTGCTCCGGCTTTCAGATGTTTTTCTGCTCCATCCTGGGTGGTAAATCTCCCGGTACATTCAATTACGATGTCTATGTCCAGTGATTTCCATGGAAGCTCCTCTGGTTTTGACTTGGAGAAGAGTTGAATTGGTTCGCCATTCAAGTAGAGCATGTTTTCTTCCAGCGAGACATTTCCCTCAAACTTCCCGTGAACTGAATCGTATTTCAGCAAGTGAGCTATTGCCGCAGGTTCCGCCAGATCATTGATCGCAACGAGTTCAAGCTGAGGATGTGACAAAAGTAGCTTGGCCGTATAGCGCCCTATTCGACCAAATCCATTGATAGCAATTTTCGTTTTTGGAGTTTGATTTACCATGTGTGGTTATTCGCTGGGCGAAATTAATTAAATGCGAGAGACTTTTTTAAGCAAAATTTTAGGGCTTTGGTTCAGGTTTTTAGGGTAATTCCCAAAGAAATTTTTGCACTGATTTTGGCTTTGTAAATCTGACCAGCTATATTTGCACAACCTTTCGGAAAAGGACGTTTTTCGAGGTTTTTAATGGTCGGTTCGTCTAGGGGTTAGGACGTATCCCTTTCACGGATAAAACACGGGTTCGATTCCCGTACCGACTACTAAAGTGCTGATTTATACTATTTTAAATTAGTGCTGTTGAAATTTTTAAAAGTTATGGTCGGTTCGTCTAGGGGTTAGGACGTATCCCTTTCACGGATAAAACACGGGTTCGATTCCCGTACCGACTACTAGATCAAAAGTGAAATTGCTTTTGATCTTTATTATTTTTGTTTTATGGTTGTTAGTGGTTAAAGTGAACAAAATCCCGATCCTTGATCGGGATTTTTGTTTTTGGAGTCATTTATATTAACGGCGAGCATTCGATTTTCCTTTTTTCTATTTTGGAGGTTCGAATCAACCTATTTTATGCTCAAACCCAAAAATCAACCCGCTTTTTTCCTGGCGGTATTGCTAGGAGCTTTGACCTTAGTCTCATCGTGCAAAGAGTCGAAACCTGTCGATCTTCGAATCAAAACCCTCACAAAAGAAGAAATCACCCCTCTCGCTGAGGCAGCAGTGAAATCCATCAATCCTGTTCTGGTAGATGGACTTCAGCTTTCAGTTTGGGCAGTGGACTCATTGGTCAAAGACCCCATTTCACTCCAAGTGAATGAACAGGGGGAAGTATTCTACTCCAGATCTCCACGCAGAAACAATTCAGAATTTGATATCCGCGGACACCAAAGTTGGGAAATCCGCTCTATTGGGCTTCAAACCATTGAGGATAAGCGGGCTTTTCTTCATGATGAGCTGTCACCTGAGCGATCTGCTGAAAATACCTGGCTCAAAGACTTGAATGGTGACGGATCACACGACTGGCGAGACATGACTCTTGAAAAAAATGAGGTAGTCAAGCTCAAAGACACCGATGGAGACGGATAT
Organism: Algoriphagus litoralis; assembly: GCF_003259255.1. Taxonomy (GTDB): domain Bacteria; phylum Bacteroidota; class Bacteroidia; order Cytophagales; family Cyclobacteriaceae; genus Algoriphagus; species Algoriphagus litoralis. The sequence continues at coordinate 58,818 of NZ_QGOL01000006.1, read as the reverse complement.
GCAGATTGGTCCCAAATCATGATGCAAGACTTCAATGATGAGGTGACAGATGTAGCTGGAGGACTGATGAAAACGGATGAGGCATTGTATGTCGCTGTTGGTCCGGACCTTTGGAAACTACTGGATACCAACGGAGACGGAATCATGGACGAAAAGACATCCTTGTCCAATGGCTACGGGATCCACATTGGTTTTGGAGGTCATGGAATGTCAGGAATCAAAATGGGTCCGGATGGTAGAATTTATTGGGGAATAGGAGATATCGGATTCAATGGCAAAGGCCCGGATGGTACCGAGTGGAAATATCCCAATCGTGGGGTAATCGCTCGGGCTAATCCTGATGGAAGTGATTTTGAAATTTTTGCCATGGGCGTGAGAAATACCCATGAATTTACCTTTGACCAATTCAATAACCTCATCTCAGTAGACAATGACGGGGATCATGCTGGGGAGCGGGAGCGATTGGTTTACCTGACCAATGGCTCAGATACAGGATGGAGAATCAACTGGCAGTTTGGAAAGTACCGTGATCCGGATAACAATACCTACAAGGTCTGGATGGACGAGAAGTTGTATCTCCCTAGATGGGAGGGACAGGCAGCCTACATTACACCATGTATTCAAAATTACGTCAACGGACCGACCGGAATGGTTTTCAATCCAGGGACAGGACTAGGCGAGCGATGGAAAGACCACTTTTTTGTGGCTGAATTTGTGGGAAATCCGGCTAACTCCGGAGTCCATGCCTTCCAGCTCCAACCGAAAGGTGCTTCATTTGAAATGACCAAAACTGAAAAGATCATCGGGGGTCTATTGGCTACAGGATTGGATTTTGGCCCGGATGGCACGCTGTATATGGCCGACTTTATTACGGGTTGGGATGACAAAAACTACGGCAGAGTTTGGACACTCAAGGATGAAACCGCCGCTGGTTGGGATTTGCAAAAGCAAACGGAAACCGAATTACAGGCTGATTACAAGGTTCTTTCAGAAAATGACCTAAAGTCAAAACTGTATTTTGAAGATCAACGCGTTCGAAGAAAAGCGCAATTTGAATTGGCTAAGCGTGGTGAAAAAGGTGCTGCTGTTTTCAAAGAAGTGCTTCAAGATAAAAGCAATCAATTGGCAAGAGTACATGCGATTGTCGGTTTGAGTCAATTGGCGAGACTTGACGACATGGCTTTTGCAGATGCGATTGTGCCTCTTTTAAATGATTCCGATCCGGAGATCAAGGCGCAAGCAGCCAAGTGGATTGGAGACATCAAGTACACCAAATCTGGGAATGAATTGATCGCGGGACTAAAGGATGAAAATGCCCGAGTTCGGTTTTTCAGTGCTGAGGCTTTGGGAAGAACTGCCAACGAAGCTGCAGTTCAGCCTTTGATTTCGCTTTTGGAAGAAAACAATGACGAAGACGCTTACATCCGTCATGCCGCTAGTTTGGCTTTGTCCCGAATCGGAAAAGTAGATGCCATCGCAGCGCTTTCTACCCATCCATCCAAAGCGGTGAGAATGGGAGCAGTGCTGGCTTTGAGAAGATTGGAGTCGCCAGAACTGGCCAAATTCCTATCTGATTCGGAAGAACTGATCGTCACCGAGGCGGCTCGCGCGATTCATGATGATTTTTCTGTTCCTGCAGCACTTCCTGCTTTGGGAGCTCTGCTGAGCACGACGTCCTTTCAAAATGAACCTTTAATCCGAAGAGCAATCAGCGCTAACCAACGTGTAGGGAAAGAAGAGAACCTGAATCACTTGATCGCATACCTTGCCAAAACAAATTCGCCTGAAGTTCTGAGAACCGAGGCTTTGGCAGCGATCGGCACTTGGTCCAAACCTTCACTATTGGATCGTGTCGATGGCAGACATCGAGGAGAAGTGACGCGTGATCCAGAGTTGATCAGAGATCAGGTCAAACCAGTACTGGTAGCTCAAATTGGCAGTAATCAGGAATCCTTGCGATTGGAGTCCGTAAAGGCTGCAGGAAAGCTCGGGATGACTGAGGTAGCTGATCTGTTGTTGACTAAATTAAAATCAGATCCATCTGATCCAGTGAAAATACAGGCATTGAATTCTCTTAAGGTATTGAACGCTCCCAATCTAGGTGAGGCTATTTCCCAAGCCATGGGAGACAATTCTCAATCTGTACGCGTGGCAGGCTTATCCTTATTGGCGGAAACGACCATTCCACAGGATCAAAAAATAGCACTACTCACGGATATTATTCAAAAGCGAACTGTACCAGAAAAACAAACTGCTTTGCTGACCTTGGCCTCCTTGGAAGGAAGTAAGGATTTTCCGATCTGGAAAACTATCCTAGCAGATTTTGATGCAGGCAAACTTGCTGAGGGAACTTGGATAGAACTGGAGGAAGCAATCGAGGCAACCAACTCGGCTGAATTGAAGACAGAATTCACCGCCTTGCTAAGTAAAAAGGCCGGAGACGAACCTTGGAAAAAATATGCCGGAGCCCTCGCCGAAGGAAATGGCAGGAGAGGCCGGAACATATTTTTTGAAAATCAAACTGCCCAATGTATCCGATGTCATGCCTACAATGACATGGGCGGAAATGCCGGGCCCGCATTGGACAACATAGGAAACGTACTCTCCAAAGAGGAGCTATTGATTGCATTGGTTGAGCCGAGTAAGCGATTAGCACCTGGATATGGTTTTGTCACCCTGGAGCTGAACTCCGGCGAAACTGTCTCTGGCACCCTAATGACGGACCTTCCTGAAGGTGTAACGGTGAAAGTTGGAACCGATGAGAAGCTGATTCCAAGAAAAGACATCAAAACTACTAAGTTGGCCCCATCCAGCATGCCGCCTATGGGCGAGCAATTGAGCAAGCGTGACATCCGTGACCTAGTTACTTACTTAGGAAACCTCAGAAGGAGATTTGAATGAAGAAGTTATTGATTGTTTCGCTTGGGATAATAGGGTTTATTCTGCTGCTGTCTCCTGTATTTTTGATTCTTTTCGGTAGGAATCAGCTGCACGATCATGACATCCCTAAGCAGGATCAATTGGTGGAAAATGATCAAAAACAACGGATTTTGGTCATTTTCCCCCATCCAGATGATGAGGTGACAGTCGCCGGAACACTGATGAAGTTGAAGGATGAAGGCCATGAAATTCAGATGGTCTGTCTGACTCGGGGAGAAAAGGGGAACTCATCCGGAATCGAAGATGAGGTGAAGTTGGCCAGTCTGAGATCGGAGGAAATGAAAAAGGCGGCCGAAATAATCGGGGCCGATGAACTTCATTTGGAAAATTATCCGGATAGTGGCTTGGAAAATATCGGACTGGATTCCTTGAAAGAAATCATCAGAAGCATAATCGCTGAAATCGACCCAGATGTACTGATCAGTTATGATTCCAAAGTGGGATTGTATGGTCATCCCGACCATCGCTTGACAGGTTTGGCTGTGGAGGAGATTTTTTTGGAAGAAAAGGGGCTACCAGAGTTTGCTCCTCAGGAGATGTATCAGGTTACGCTTTGCAAAAAGCAGGTGAAGTTGGCGCTTAAACTCTCTTCAGGCTTTCAACGAAACTATCCAGAAGATCCTGCATTGGGCTTGCCAAAACCTGATTTTTCCATTGAGACTCAAGCCTATTTTCCCCGAACTTTGGAGGTGATGCAAGCGCATCAAACCCAGCAAGCTGTGCTGAAAGACTTGATGCCTTTCCATGACAAGGTTCCCGTTTGGATTTACTCCAGAGTGTTTGACCGGGAGTATTTTAGGGAAGTAAAGTAATGATAAGAAATTATTGTATAAAATAATTTATAGTTTTTACTTAGGATTTCAAATTTTTCAAATGGTTAAGTTTTTGAAAAATTTTTTCACCCAAATCGATTTCTCCCACATAATCATCCCATTGACATGTTGGTGCAAACCAACGCCATAAATTATCTATTGTATCACTGTCACCTTTTTCAAATTTTGTGATTTCATCAACAAGATCTTTATGAAATTCTTTAGCTGATAAATATTTCCCTGAGGGGAAACACTTGTTGGATTTTGAAGCTAGGAGTTCAGCTTTTTTCAAATCATTTAGGAAGCTTTTGTTTATGACCTCTTGCTTTTTTAGAGAAATTAAAATTGTTTGAAGAATTCCTATTAACCAATAAATAGGAAACCTAAGAAAAGTGTATAGAATTTCAAAAGAATCAATTATTCCAGTGGATATACTTATTCGATGTACTTCAATTATTTGAGAAACGAGCGGAATTAAAATTCCAAACAAAAAAAACACTAAAAAGCATCCAATATTGCCGTCTAGTTGTTTTTTCCAAAATTTAATATTTAAAAATATTAATAACCCAATGAGCAGGAAATCAAAGTATCCGAATATCATTTCAAAGTTTATAAAATGAAAAAATTAAGTTACTTAATAAACTACCTAAATCCCAACTTCACCCTTACTCGATTCAAGACCTCGTAGGCTACAACTTTTGCTTTCTCTTCTCCTGCGGCAAGCCTATTTTCGATTTCATCCGGATTATTCATGAAGAAATTAAATGTTTCCCGCTCTTTGGAATATTTGCTCAGAATCAATTCCATGAATTCCTTCTTTGCATGCCCGTAACCGTAGTTTCCACCGAGGTAATTGGCTCTCATTTTCTCAGTTTGCTCATTCGTAGCAAGAAGGCTGTAAAGTTTGAATACGTTGCAGGTATCCGGATCCTTGGGTTCCTCGAGCGGAGTGCTGTCGGTCACGATGCTGTTGACGTTCTTTTTTAGTTCTTTTTCCGGGAGGAAAATATCGATGTAATTATTGTAAGATTTACTCATCTTTTGCCCGTCGGTGCCGGGTATGATTTTCACCTCTTCGCTGATTCGGGCTTCAGGAATCGTCAAAATGTCCTCTTCCAAAATTCGATTAAAAGTGGTGGCAATATCCCGAGTCATCTCCAGGTGCTGAAGCTGATCTTTTCCGACAGGAACCAAATCAGCGGAATACAGCAAAATATCCGCAGCCATCAACACTGGATAGGTGAACAATCCGGCATTCACATCAGCTAGGCGGGAAGCTTTATCCTTAAAGCTATGAGCATTGGCTAGCATAGGATAGGGCGTGAAGCAGTTTAAATACCAAGTCAGTTCAGCTACCTCCGGAATATGAGACTGACGGTAAAAGGTGGTTTTTTCTATATCCAAACCAAAAGCAAGCCATGCAGCTGCTACGGCAAGCGTGTTCTGTTTCCGAAGTTCACCATCCTTGCTCGACGTGAGGGAATGGAGGTCTGCAATGAAAATAAAAGCCTCTTCTTTATTCTGATTGATCAAGTCAATCGCGGGTACAATTGCTCCCAAAATGTTTCCCAGATGTGGGCGACCGGAGCTTTGAATGCCGGTAAGTACTCTTGCCATTTGCGTTATTTTGGCGCAAATTAAGCAAATCAAGGTAGATTCGAGGCGAAATTATGCGTTAATTGCTTTATGATCCGTTTTGCAATCACTCTAATCTTTTTTTTAGTTCTGGCCAATTTCCCCCAAGGGACTAATGCCCAAGAATCCCAAGTTCCCAAATTGATCTGGAAGGTCAATAAGCTCGATATCGGTACTGTGTTGGAAGAGCAAGGTCTCCAATCTACTGAATTTGAGTTCACTAATACTCAGGATTCAGCCTTTGTCATCAAGGATGTTTGGCTGGAATGTGGCTGTACTACTGTAGAATTCACAAAAGATTCCTTAAAAAAAGGTGAAACGGGGAAGCTGAAAATCTCTTTTGATCCGACATCTGCAGCAGGATATTTCTCAAAATTGATCGTGGTAACAGGGAATTTAAGTGGTGTTCAAGACTCGCTATATCTAGAAGGTGTCTCCATTCCCTATCCGAATGACGTGGTGCGTTCCTACCCGGTAAGCAAGGGATTTTTAGGTTTTCGCCTACGTACGGTCAACATGGGTGATGTTTTTGACAATGAGCCCAAAATCAAGTATGTGGAGTTTTTTAACAAAGGGGAAGATTTGCTTGATAAAGGGGCTTTCCGTTCACAGACACCCAATTATATTCGAGTTTCTCAAGTTCAGCAATTTGTTAGGCCCAAGGAGCGTGGTCTCCTTATGATTCGATACGATGCTGAAATCCGAAATGACTTGGGGTATTTTGAAGATGAAATTTCGGTTGGCTGGGAAAATATTCCAGGATCGGAAATTAAGCTTGAGTTGATTGCTGATCTTTTTGAATATTTCCCTCCTGTACCACGAAGCGATCTGAATGAGGTTCCACAGCTTTTCATTGATCAAAAAGAAATTGACCTTAAAGAAATAAGCTCCAGAACTGTAGTCCGAAGGACCGTAACCTTGACTAACAAAGGACGTCAAGTGCTGGAAATCCGAAAAATTCAAGGAAACTGTGATTGTCTAAAAATTGAAGCAGCAAAGGATATACTAAATCCCGGAGAAAGTATGGAACTTTCGCTCGTGCTTGATCCAATCGGTAGAAAAGGGATTGATCAACGAAATATTTATATCTTTTCGAATGATCCAGTTAACCCAGTGCAGTTGATAGTCATGAAGAGTAGGATTGAGTAATCAGATTTAACATAACCATCAGATGGTCATCTTTCCAATCATCGGCATCAAAGACTGACTTTTGCCATTATGAAAAAGCAACTTTATTTAGTCTTGTTTTTTTTGAGTTTTTCGGGGATGGTCCTCGGTGCCAAGCGGTATGCCGCTCCGAATGGATCAGCATCCAATACAGGCACCACACCTGAATCGCCCTGGAGTCTTTCCTTTGCGCTGGGAAATACCTCCGGACTTACTCCAGGGGACAGTTTAATTCTTTTGGATGGGATATACGAGGGGAATTTTATTAGTGCTATCAGTGGGTCATCTGAGAATCCCATCTACATTTTGCCTGCCAATGAAGGTAAAGCAATCATAGATGTCTCCAAAAACCGGACTTCTGGAACTGGCCTTACGGTGAATGGAACTTACACTTGGATCATTGGAATCCATGTGACCTCTTCCACACTGATTAGGAAATCCGACGCTTCCAATGGAAATGCTGAAGTACTCTATGAATCCGGAATTGCTGTCTTTGGGGACAATAATAAGTTGATCAATTGCTGGGTTTACGATGTAGTGGGAGGTGGATTGGAATTGTGGCGATCTGGTCTGAATCTGGAAGTTTATGGCTCCGTCATTTTCAACAACGGCTCCCAGTCAGATACCAGAGGGACAGGCCATGGGATGTATATCCAGCACGAAAGACCAGATCAACCTAAGGTAATTGAGAATAATTTTATCTTCCAAAATGCCTCACAGGGTATAAATATCTACACGACCAACCCGAAGAACAGCGGAATCATTGCCCGAAAGAATGTGTCTTTTAATACCGGCGTGATGGCCACATTTAACCAATTCTTATTTAGACCACCGCATAATTTGACGATAGGGTCGCAGAGTAATGAAAGCTTCGACATGACGATCGAGGCAAATCTCTTCTACTCGGATCTTCAAGGCGGGAGATTAACTACAAGTCTTGTCAGCAATGTGACCTTAGGCCGTACCTATTCTCCCAACCGCGACATGAAGTTTAATGAAAACATTCTTTTTGGTGGGGGAAATATGGTCGAACTCCAGCCTTTGAGTGGGTTGACATTGCAAAGGAACAAGCTATTCAATGTACATGGCAATTTTTTCGCATTCGTTGGAAATCCGGCATCATTTCCGAATTCCACTTGGGATCTGAATGCATACAACAATCTTGCGAATACTTCAAAACCCTTTCAAGGCTTAAATTTTTCCGAATGGAAGAGTTCTTTTTCTCCTTTTGATGCTGGAAGTACCTTTACAATTTCCCCTTCTTCATCCAGAGAAGTCTTGATTACTCAGAATAAATATGACCCATTGAGGTTTCATGTGAGTATTTTGAGTTTTTCTGATTCAGAACTTATTGCGCTTGACTTTTCGGAGTATGAGGAATTCAAAGGGGCTGAATACGAAATCCGCGATATTCAGAATCCTTTTGATCCCAGCCAAAAAACTACAGGGACGTTTGGAGGTTCTACCATTTCCTTTCCGATGAACTGGACTAAGTCGCTTCAACCCAAAGGGAATATGCCAAATCCGGTAGTTCATACGGATTTGACTTTTGGAACATTTTTACTCACATTCAAAGAGTTAGTTCAGAGTTTTCCTGAAGTGAGGGATTCTGTATCGCTAATTCTTTCCAATGCGGGAACGGCCAAGCTTGCGCCAGAGAATTTTCTCGCCAGCCAACCAAACGAACCTTACACCTATTCTTCTCCCGCAGGTTTTGACTTTGACTGTACTGATCTGGGAGAAAATAAGATTTCCATTACACTGAAAAACTCAAGGACAGGGGATGAAAAGACAGTACAGGTTTCGGTATGGGTGGTAGATGATATCGCACCTATATTTGATGCAGCCAATGGCATCTATTTGTTTGATCCGGTGGTAGGTAAAATAGCCCTTTCTGTTCCAGATTTTGATATAGTCGATATCATCGATAATTGTGTTTCCAGTTATACTGTGTCACTGAGCAAGACCGAAATTACCTGCGCGGACATTTACCAAAATCCTGAGTCGCCAGTTTGGGAATTTCCAGTAATCATTACGCTGACTGATTTATCAGGAAATGCTTTTTCTAAAACGGTAAAAGCAATTATCGGAAATGTGATTGAATCCAAAAAAGTATCCATCACGCAGACTGGACAACTTGCGGAAGGCAATACGGTCGAATTAACGCTAGGGAATGAACTTGTATACACAGTTTCGGGCTGGTTGAAAGATGGAGAACTTATCCCTAATGAAATCGGAAAAACATTGAAAGTAAGTGAGGAGGGCAGATACCTTGCCATGCTCGTTTTGGAAAGTGGATGTAGTGTTTCATCGTCCCAACTGGAAGTAATCTCTTCGGATTGGCCCACTCCAAAGTCTCAAGTTAATCTCATACTCAGTGAATCTGGAACTGGCCTTTTAGAACCTTCAGATTTATTTGAAACTTGGCCAGTAGGACCCGAGGGGCTGGTTTTTGATCTTAGTAGACGAGAGTTTTCCTGCGAAAATCTTGGTGAAAACCAAATTGTCCTCACACTGAGAAAAGCGAGCGGAGAAAGTAGGGATTTTCCAGTGACCATTTTGGTAAAGGATGAGACAGCACCGACTTTGGTAACCAAACTCCCCAATTTGGCATTTGATCTGACCAAAGGAGAATTAATCCTCAACCCTGAAGATTTTGTGGCTTCGCTCTCTGACAATTGTGACTTAAAGAGCTTAACTCTCAATAAAAACAGAATCAGCTGTGAAGATTATGATCTGCCCATCGAGCTGATTTTAACTGCAGTTGACCAATCCGGTAACACTGCCTCCGAGATCTTGACTGTTTCGGTTTCCGCATTTGAGTCTAAGAAAATATCCATTTCACCCGAATCAGGAACTGAGTTTCTGGAAGGTGAATCCGCTGAAATTCGCTTGGGAGATGAATATGGATTTACGCTAATTGGCTGGTATCGAAACGGCGAATTGATTCAAGGTGAAAAGGGCAAAGCAATTCTCACTGAGCAATCAGGCACGTATTGGGCGAAATTAATCTCCAATGACGGTGGCTGTGAAGTCGAGTCCCAAAAAACAGAAATTAAGTTTACTTCACTTCCTTTTGGAGATGTAAAAGAATCCCTCAACCTAATTTTGGGTCCTGAAGGCAATGCTGATCTGGGTCCATCGGATGTCTTTGTCACTTGGCCCTTGACTGATCCTTCGCTCGAGGTGACTTTGAGCAAGACCATTTTCACGTGTGAAGATATCGGGGAAAAAGTAGTGACGATTCTGATTAAAAATCAAGCCGGACAAACTTGGGAAGAATCCATCCAAGTCCTTGTGAAGGATCAGACGCCTCCAGTTTTGGTTCCTAAAAATATAACCCTAGATCTCGATGTGACCAAAGGAATCTTGGAGATCACTCCCGAGCAAGTATTGGAGGAGTTTAGTGATAATTGTGGTATCAAATCTTTGACCATCACTAAGGATCGATTTACCTGTGAGGATATTGGGAAAGAGTTTTCCATTGCCATCCGTGCGGAAGACAACTCAGGAAATGTCTCAGAGTCTGTATCCAAAGTGAAAATTGAGCGATTGGAGGCCGAACCGGTAGCCATCACAGGGCAGACGTCCTACTGCCAAGGAGAAAGTGGTGTCTTAGAGCTGAGTTCAGCATTTCCTTTTGAAGTAGTCAGATGGAGAAGAAACGGAACCGAGATTCCGGGACAAACCGGCAAAACACTCACCGTGACTGAGTCCGGTGTATACCATGCTGTGATCCGATACCAAGGTGGCTGCCTGTCTGAATCCAAGGAACTTGAAGTCAAAGTCAATCCAGTTCCTATTGGAGAAATCACCGTAGATGGCAATATCCTCCGTGCTCCTGAAGGTAATTTTGCATACCAGTGGTTTAGAAATGGGGAAAAGCTTGAAAGCGAGACTGGCAGGATTTTCACCGCCCAATTGATGGGAGAGTATGCTGTAGAATTAACATCTGAAGCGGGCTGTTCGCAACGATTAAAGTCGGTGACTCTAGCTATTTCTGGTCTATTGGGAAGGCCGGTCATTCCTGCCAAGCAACTGAAAATCTACCCTAACCCTGCTTCTGATCGAGTTACAGTGGAGTTCCCGGACGGGATATTGGCAACCCAGCCCAATATTTCGATCTACTCTTCCGATGGTAAAAATGTGACTTCTATGGTAGTCTTTACCATCCTGAATGACACCGAAGTAGAAATTAGTGTCAACCGATTGGCAAAAGGCACGTACCACATATCAGCCATCAATCCGGATCAAAAAAGCTTCTTTGCGAAGCTAATTATTATCAACTAAACCAACTGAAATGAAATTTGTATCATTCCTGAGTGTCTTTTTATTCGTATCATTTCACGTTTCTTTTTCTCAAACCATACCTTATTCCAAAGGCCGAATAGCAATTAGTTCAGATGGGAATGAACACGATGAAGATGATTGGGCGGCTACTCCGATGAGTTTAGCTCTTTTGGCCGCTAAAGGTCTTCAAGACCAATTGGTCGTCTATACGTTTAGCGATCATACCTGGGGGTCTAACAAGGAAAAACCAGGTGCCGCTGCGCAGATGCGGGAGAGTGCCTTCATCGGAGGGAATAAGTTTGGATTCAAAAAGACTAAATTCATTGAGGCAGTTGCAGCTCCTAATTTCGCTGTGATTGAACTGACCACTCAGATCAATAAGAGTTCTGAAAAAGATCCTTTAACCCTGATAGCAGCTGGGCCTCTTGATGTTTTGGGTGACGCAATCAATGAGGCTGATTCGACCAAATTGAAATTTGTACGATTGATATCGCACTCTGTCTGGAATGATGAGCATGCCGACAAACCCTATGAATGGGAAAAGCATGAAGGCTGGACCTGGACCGAAATTAAGGAGGAATTTGAGCCCAAGGGATTGCAGATGGATCATATCCTTGATCAAAATGGTGGAGAGGATTATGAGGGATTGAAGACTGATTTGACCAAGTACGAATGGCTGAAAAATTCATCAAGCAAGGACCAAAAACCTTATGAAAAAGGATCTTGGGATTGGTTGTATGGCAGATTGCAAGCTGCGCAAAAAGGGGAGGAGTTTGATCCTTCCGATGCTGGTATGATTGTCTATCTGCTCACTGGAAAGCAAAAAATAAGTCCGGAGGATCTACGTGAAATCTTGGAAAACCCTGGAAAAATAAAATAGGAATAGAGAATCAAGAATAATTGGCCTCGGGATTTGATAGAAAAATTTATATCAAAAAAAGAAAAAGAATTAAGTTAAGTCTTATTCTAATTTGATTTTAAATTCTTTTTATTTAGAATCTCGAAACTAAAAATCAAAAAAAAAGGTGCATTTAATATTGCACCTTTTTTTATTACTAATGATTATTCGGCAAATCTGTCGAAATTCCAATCATTGAAAATTGATATTATTTTAGCTTCAAGATTTGAAATGTCTTTCATATCTGCTACTTCGAATGCTCCCGAAGCAAAACCTTGCCAAATATTCAAACCTGTCTCTGCATCAATGAAATCTACGAGGATCGTTCCTGCCTCGACAGGCACCATTTTCGTTGTCATAGATCTTGGACCGAATCCCAAATAATCTTGTCTATTTGTTAATCGATACGTTCTTAATTCTGTTGGTTTTTCAAAAATCCTGAAATTCACAAGCATGTCTGGATTTTCGGAGTTGTGACTGAATCCTCTGGCTTCCATTTGAGTCTCAATGGCGTCTTTCACCATTTTATTTGAGGTCAAATTGTTGTAAACCAGCATCATCTCTCCATCAATCAAGACTTGATTTTCAGGAATAATCTCTTTATTGAAAACCCACTCGTAGGTCTTATAATCACTTAAATCCGCCGACTCATTTTTGTCGGTGTATGTTTTTTGAGCGTTGACCCAAGTAGCGGATACCAACATAAAAAAGACTGCACTTAAAATATTCTTATAATTTAAATTTCTCATAATCAAAATATTTAATGGTTAAAAACTTTATATTATATTTAACGGGCCCTATTTAATAAGGTTATTCTGTATTGTTATTTATTGAATTTATTGTTTTATATATTTTAATAATTATTTTAATATATTTTACATATCGTTTATATATAAAATATATTTTTAAATAATAAGCTTTTTCCAAATAATAATTTTTTTTCGAAAAAACCATTTCCTTCTGGTCTAAAGATGATTCTTGTTTTGTATTGTGATTGAAATGGAATTTTATATGTAAATAAAAAGGTCGTTAGCGAAGTAGCTAACGACCTTCTTTTAATCTGAATGATTTGAAAGAATTAAATCTATTGAAAAATCAGGTTGTTGATATCAACCTAGCAATTGTTGACTTGTTGTAAATTGAATCCCAATCACTTAAAGGCTTGCAACCCCGTGATCTCCTGACCCAGAATTAATAAGTGAATGTCCTGAGTGCCTTCATAAGTCACCACAGACTCCAGATTCATCATGTGTCGCATGATTGGATATTCTCCTGTGATTCCCATGCCTCCATGGATTTGACGAGCTTCTCGGGCGATGTTTAATGCCATTTCCACATTGTTCCGCTTTGCCATCGATATATGAACTGTTCGGGCGGTGCCTTCATTCATCATTTTGCCCACTTTCCAAGCCAAAAGTTGTGCTTTAGTGATTTCAGTAAGCATCTCTGCGAGTTTCTTCTGCGTCAACTGAAATCCTCCAATCGGCTTGCCAAACTGGATTCGCTCTGCGGCATATCTTCTGGCAGATTCATAGCAATCCATCGCAGCGCCGATTGCTCCCCAAGCAATTCCGAATCTTGCAGAGTCCAAGCACATCATCGGAGCTCCCAAACCCGATTTGCCGGGAAGTAAGTTTTCCTTTGGCACTTTCACATTGTCAAAAACCAGTTCTCCAGTGCAGGAGGCTCGAAGAGACCATTTACCATGAGTTTCAGGAGTAGTAAAACCTTCCATTCCCCGCTCCACGATCAAACCGTGGATTCTTCCTTCTTCGTTTTTCGCCCAAACGACCGCAACATCAGCTTTTGGAGAATTGGAAATCCACATTTTGGCGCCATTGAGCAGGTAGTGATCACCCATATCCTTGAAGTTGGTCACCATTCCGCTTGGATTGGAGCCATGATCAGGTTCTGTGAGACCAAAACATCCCAAATATTCACCAGAAGCCAGTTTTGGAAGGTATTTTCTCCGCTGCTCTTCAGAACCGAATTTGTAAATCGGATACATCACTAGTGATCCTTGCACAGAAGCAGTGGAGCGCATCCCTGAGTCGCCACGCTCGATTTCCTGCATGATCAGTCCATAGGAGATGTAATCCAAACCTCCTCCTCCATACGCTTCAGGAAGCTGCGGACCAAAAGCACCCACATCACCGAATTTCCGTACGATTTCATAAGGGAAATGAGCCTTTTGGGCCCAATCTTCGATATAGGGAGAGATTTCTTTTTTGACGAAATCGCGGATGGATGAGCGGATCAGCTTCTGCTCTTCGCTGAGCAAATCGTCTAGGTCAAGAAAATCCACCCCGTCAAAAAGATCCTGCTTGAGGGATTTCTGAATATCAACAGCCTCCATAGTATATTTGGTTTATTTTTGGGAATCACTCATTTTTGCCGGGAACATTACCCAACAGCTGCCCGAAATTAAGTAGAAAGGCGCTGAAATAACTACCTTTTTGACTAAAAATCCCATGCAGGAAGCCCAATTTGATCCCAAAATTTTAGATAAAATCCATCAACTCCAGGAAAAGTTTAAAGCTTCCGGTCAGGATATGCTTTCGTATCTCGAAGGCTTGCTCTACGCAGACTATCTGACCTATTGGGAATACATCAATTTGGACGTTTTGTTGTCTTTACAGCAACCGAAAACCAGTTTCAAGGACGAGAAGATTTTCATTATTTACCACCAGATTACAGAGCTGTATTTCAAGCTGATTATCTCTGAAATGGAGCAAATCGCAGATCAGCATGCGATTTCGGAAGACTTTTTCAAGGCACGTTTGGAGCGAATCCTGATGTACTTTGACCATTTGATAAGTTCATTTGCGATGATGTGGAAAGGAATGGAACGGGAGCAATTCCTGAAGTTTAGAATGTCTCTTCTCCCTTCCTCGGGATTTCAAAGTGCTCAGTTTCGCGAAATTGAGCTGATGGCGACAGACGCCTTTAATCTGATTACGCTTAGCAAAAGAGGGGAATTTGACTACCATAGTCCATCGGATGATTTGTTTGAGCATCTGTATTGGCAGCAGGGAGCGATCGAATTGGCGACTGGAGAAAAGACCCTAACCCTTAAAAACTTTGAACTGAAATACGGCAAAAAGCTCATTCAACTGATCGAATCGTATCGGCGAAAAAATCTCTGGCAAAAGTACATGGAGCTGGAGAGTCCATCTGAATCAATGACAGAGCTGATGCGGCAGTTTGATCTGAAAGCCAATGTCTTCTGGCCTTTAGCACACTACAAATCTGCGGTGAGATATCTTCAAAGAGATCCGGTGGATATTGCCGCCACGGGTGGTACCAACTGGCAGAAATACCTTCCTCCTCGCTTCCAGAAAGTAATCTTTTTCCCAGAACTTTGGACTGAAAATGAGATGGAAGAATGGGGCAAAGGCTGGGTGGTCAAGGAGATTTTTGGGGACGAAATTCAGAAGGGATAAATGGGATTTTAGTATCAAATTGCCAGATTTAAGGCAGGCTTCACGCTTTCACCTATATGCTTGAAATGGAAACTAAAAAAGCCCAAACTTTTCACATCTGGGCTTTTACAAAAAATATTCTTTAAAAATTATTTTGTTTGAAATCCAACTCTCATAAAACCAGTGACAGGATTGTTTAAAGTCATCTTTTTGACTGAATTCAAGTTTTCCAAATCCAAAACCTCGATCTCTGTTCTAGATGGTGATAGTACATAGAGGTATTTCTCAGAACTGGTCAATACCGGCGGCAATTCATTCATCAAACGATAAAATGATGCGTCATCTTGAACCTTGCGGGCCGATGCTCCTCCATCAAGGGAAGCCACAGCTATCGGAGCCTGTGCAATAGTACTTCCAGTCTCGCTTTCGATTACTTTTACCGAATTATTGGAGGTTTGAATGATGAGTTTAGACCCGTCTGCAGAGAAGAAATAGTTACTCACGTCATCGCCGGAATAAACATTCTTCATTGTTTTTGAGCTGGGATCTATTGAGAAAATGCCTTTATTTCTTGCCCAGCCATAGAAAATGTTTGAGTTGTCATTCGACTTGATGGTACCCATCCAGTTGCCGGAAGTTGGTTCTAAGGGTGAAATATTATCAATTCTGAAGAGCTGATTATTGGCTCCCGCTACCAAAACCCCCTCAGTTCCTCCAAAAATAGCATATTGACCATTTGATGCATCCCCATGTATTCCAGTCACTTTGACATCTTCAGATTCTACCACTACTTCCCCCGTAGACGAAAGTATTTTGATCGTTTGGGGAAGTGCACCCGCGATCTCAGGATTTTTGTAGGTGACTACCAGTTTATTTCCAGTCAACCAGGTAGCTGCGCCATGGTGAACTTCATTGTTTAGGTCTTTGATGATGGTGGGATCAAATGATGGGGTTTCCATCGTACTTTCTCTAACCCAAGTCACGGAACCGTCACCGTCATTGAAGATGATAATATTTCCGTTTGTTGCAGAAAAATGAGTAGGCAAGGGTGCAGATGCCGTTGGTGTTAACCACCTCATTTCGTATTCATGGCCATGATCAGAGTGGTTTTCGATTCCAGTGTCAAAGAATCTCACTACACCATTTACCCGCTCGATCGATGTAATGTATCGTCCGCTGGGACTTAAATAGTTTGCACTGCCTTGAGCAAATGCGTTAACTGACGGATTTTTTACTTCTCCTGTGATCGGGTTCATCATAGAAATGTTACCAGAGGCATTCCAGGTAAGGACCCGAATCCATTCACTTTCCTGATTTTCAAAAGTGGGTTGTTCAACGATTGGATCTTCTTTTTCCTGACAGGAATACGCCAAAAATGCCAGTCCAATAAAAGCTGTCTGTAATTTTTTCATGTGTGGTAAATTGATTTGTTGACCGTAAAGCAACAACAGGAATTTCTTTTGTGCAATAGTGTTGCAAAAATAAATGCAATATTGATGCAAAAAAGAGGAATTTGCTTTGAGGCTAATTTTTCGGCCATTAATATTGCAAATGAAACAGTGTTGCAAATTTCCGTGATTCCAAATCCAGTTCGATCAATCTGCTTTTTAATGCTTTTCATTTTTGTGCCAAAAGCATATGCACAGGAAGTATTAATGAAAGGTCAAGTGACCGACACTCATGGGAATTACCTTTCAGCATTGATAGAGGTTAAAACAAAGTCCGGTACTCGAACCAAGTTTCTGGCAGATCAGAAAGGATTATTTGAGGTTTACATGGCCCAGGATGAATATCTGATTATTTCCCATTCGGGATATATCCAAGTGGAATTGAATCAGGCCGAAGAAGGGTGGATTAAGGTGATCATGATAGATTCAATTATTGAACTGGATGCCGCCTTAGTTTCCGGAAATCGGGTAGGAGTAGGTAGTAGGGAGAGCTCCATGTCAGATGTGATTATTTCTGGTGGTGAGATCAGAAATGCTCAAAGCATGACTTTTGCAGGCTCGCTCGAGAATATTCCAGGCATCTCTTCGATGAACCTCGGTGTTGGAGTAGCCAAACCAGTGATTCGAGGCCTGAGCTTCAATCGGATTTTGGTCAATGACAAAGGAATCAAACAAGAAGGGCAACAATGGGGCGCTGACCATGGGCTTGAAATTGATTCCCACGATGTGGATCGTTTGGAGATAATTAAAGGTCCCAATTCATTGATGCATGGTCCGGATGCAATGGGTGGGGTGCTAAATATTCTACCGGAACAGCCACTTCAAACTGACGGTTTAAAAGCTGGTCTTTCCTTGGATTATCAGTCAAACAGTCAATATTTTAGTCAGTCTGTCCATCTGAAGGGCCGTAAGGATGATTTTTATTACATGGGTCGCTTGACAAATAATACACATGGCGACTACCATGTACCCACTGATTCCTATGTATATGCCGGTTATGTGTTACCGATTTTCAACGAGCGGCTGAAAAATACTGCCGGTAAAGCGCTACACTTTTCAGGTACTGCGGGAAAAATTCTAAGTCGAGGCAAGTCTCAACTAACCGTTTCAAGGTTTGGTCAGGAAGCAGGGATTTTTACCGGGGCAGTGGGAATTCCAACCGCTTACAGTTTGGAAGATGATGGAAATCCAAGGGATATAGGATTGCCCCGACAGATCAACACCCATTGGAAGGTGATTTCCAATTCAAATTGGTTGATAGGAAACCGATCGATTGAGCTTGATCTAGGCTACCAAAGAAATATTCGTCAAGAGGAATCGCTTCCTCATGTACATGGGGTAGGACCTACTCCTTCCGGAAATCTTGCGCTTGGATTGGATCTCAGCACATTTACTGCAAACTATCGGGAGGTTTTGACAGTCAATTCTCAAACCCGCTTGAATTATGGATTAATGGCTCAGGCCATGATCAATGAGTACGATGGATTTGAGTTTCTTTTACCAGCTTACCGAAGCTATTTGGCAGGAGGTTATTTTATTGTTAATCAAACCATTCAGGATCGTTTTCACTGGAATGCAGGAATCCGTCTCGATGGAAATATACTTTCAATCGATGAACACCTTCAGCCTATTTATGACCGACTGGAGGCCACAGGCGAGTTTGATCAGCGAAATCCTGATATGGAAAGGAAGGCTCTGAGACCTAGTTTTTCAGGGGGAGTTTCTTGGGAAATCGATGAATTTCAAATTCTTAAGGCAAATCTTGGCTCGGGACTTCGCTTTCCCACTCCAATAGAATTGGCATCCAATGGCATTCACCACGGCAATTTTAGACACGAAAGAGGAAATGCTAATCTTATCCCTGAACGGAGTTATCAAGTTGATTTGGCTTATAGCTGGGCTCAGGAAAAACTTTCCTTTGGCATAACTCCATTTGCCTCGCTGTATCGTGGATTCATCTATTTAGCACCAAGTGGCAGTTTTTCGCCTTTACCGGGATCGAGTACACTTTGGGAATACAAACAAGATGATGCTGTGTTTTTGGGAGGGGAACTCTCCGCTCAGTTTCAGTCCAACTTCAATATGGACTTCAATCTGGGGATGGATTATGTCTGGAATTACAATCTAGAATCTCAGCTACCACTTCCTTTAACACCCCCATTTTCATTGCTTGCGGGTTTTGTTTACCACTATGAGCTCCGAAGTAATTTGGTCAAAAACGTATCCTTTGGCGTGGATTTCAGACATGCTGCTGCGCAAAACAGGGTTGCAAGAAATGAGCGAATAACTCCTGGATACCAATTGATAAACCTGAATTTCAGTACCGAATTGACTGTGGCAGGCAGAAGTTTGGCCTTAAATCTTGGGGTAAAAAACCTTACCAATCAATTCTATTTCAATCACCTAAGTCGATATCGACTAATCAATATTCCAGAACCTGGAAGAAATATCATTCTGGGACTTTCTATCCCATTGACACAGAAAAATTCATCAGATACCTATGAAAAATAACTTGTCCTTTTTGCTAGCGATCTTATCCGGATTATTACTCACTTCCTGCGGTGACTCTGAAAATCCCAAAGATCTTGATCCGCCTGTAATCTCTTCTTTGACCGCAGGTCAGGAAATCCAGCCTTCTCCTGGAATGCTTGTGACACCGAGCAATCAATCGGTAAATGTAGATTTTAGGGTTTCAGATCCTTCTGGTGTCAAAGAAATATTGTTGGATATACATGGAGGGTTTGATGGTCATTCGCATGCACGCCTAACTAATTCCTTTGAGCGGCTCAATGTGAAACGGATTTTCAGCAGCACTGCTTCCAACCCTAATTTGGTCATTCCGTCTGGAGCGCAGGATGTGAGCATCGATTCCCATGAAATCGCTTGGGAAGGGACCAATTCAGAAGTAGTCGGAAATTTATTAGCCGGTCCCTACCATATCACGATTTCTGCAACAGATTCTGAAGGAAACCAAACCGGGTTTGCTGATGGGTCTAATTATCACACTACCTTTTACATACAGCGACCCTATGCTCCTGCCATTTCTTTGGCGAAGAAGCCAAATGGGAAATTGGAGGCATCTGTCGGTCAGAACCTGATTTTAGCCGGACAAGTGAAGGTGACAGATCATTCCTTATCATCGCCCTTGAAGTTTATTTGGATGAGACTTACCAATGAAGTAAGCCTGGATGAACAGAAGGATATTGCGGAAAGCACTTTTGCTGAAGTAATGCTGGGAACTTCCTCCTGGCGAAGTTTATCCGGTGATCCCCTTGAGAGCGCCCACACTTTGGACTTGGCAGCCTTCATTGCCCAACATCCCTTACAGGTGCCAGCAGGCCAGCAAAACCTAAGCCTGGTCATTTGGGCAGAAGATACCGCAGGTAATGTAACCCGGGAATCTATTCCGCTTGAAATCAAATAAGGTTGGTTGTTTTGGTTGCAAAAGTCCCTGAGCTATTGGGGACTTTTCTTTTTCTAGAACTGCCTCAAATAGCTCACCTTGGCGATTCCGCTTTGATTTTGGACTGGAGTATTTTGAAAGTTACTTTCATTGTAGACCAGATAAAGAAAGCTTAGCGGGGCAAATTCCCAACTTCCTCTGAGGTTAATTCGGGCCTGTTTGTCATACGTATTGTATTGATAAAATCCCGAGAGTTGGATCCGTGGAGTAGCTGCCAGCCGAATTCCTGCCGTGAACAAATCTGTTGTGAAATCAGCCTGTTCCTCGCCAAATCCTGTAAAAGAATTGTGCTCATAGCTAAATTCCGCTGCAATGTGAGGAATAGGAGCGATTCGGCTGCTCAGTGAAAGACTATTCAGACTTCCATTAAAATATCCTCCAAAAGAATAGCGGGCATCTAGGCTTACTTTTTTGGATTGATCCATTCGATATCGCAACGCATGTCGAGTAAAATCATATCTGCCAGGAACAATCGTCTGTCCCAAAATCGGGAAAGAGAAGTCATAATTCTGAACCGTTGGAGAAATGGTGTATGAAATCAGACCATTGGATCGGGTTAGGATGTAAATTGGGAACATGTCCACGCTGATTTCTTGAGTGGCAAGTGTGCTGGTCGTCTGATACCAGTTGACAAAAAATCCCGGATCCCAGCGCCTGACCCAAGTGGAGAGCCACCCTTTTTCAGGTCTCCAGATGTAGTATCCTCCAGGATTGGAATAAATGGTATTGTTTGCAAAGACAAATCCCATTCCGGGAAGATACTTTTCATCTACTAGTCGTGTCACCCAGCCGGCGTACCAGTTGTTAGGAAACCAACCTACATAGAAGGAGCCTGCAAAACCAATACTGTCGTTGGTGTTTTGTCTGGAAGCACTTGCAAGATAAGTGATGGTCCAGGTGTCATTGGGACGGATCAAACCATCCAGTGTAATCGTGGTATTGGATTGAGCTTCTAACCCTTTTTCAGGTTGGTTTTCGTCATTTCGTTGGGTCAGCATTACGCCAATATTGTTTTGCTTTCCGTAGTTTTTTAAGTATCTCATTAATGAAAAATTCACTGGAGCCTGAAAATCCGTGCCTCGTTGGCGAACATACAATCCTGCCAAAGTTCTTTTTTGATTTCGATCGGTAAATCTGGCTCCAGCTTCGATAGGAATGGGATCTGAATTAAACTGAGCATTGGCTAGTCCGATTGTTCTGCTGAAAAAAGGCTTTAAACCGGGACTATCAGCACCAGAGTAAATTCCACTGTTTTCCAGAAAAAACTGCCTCCGCTCCGGAAAGAAAACATTAAACCGTGTCAGGTTATTTACCGCTCGATCCACATCAGCTTGAGCAAAGTCCGTATTGAAAGTCAGGTCCAAAACCGAACTAGGAGTGATAGCCCACTTCATTTCTCCTCCGGCCTTCCATTCCGTTTTGCTGATTGTTTCTCCAGCAGAATTGATGGATTGGGAAGTTTGTGCCAATCCATAAGGCTGAATTCTGAAGTTGACAGACGGGGGAGGGAGCTCCAATCCTTTAAGTTGGGCCGCATAAGTCATCCGATAAGGTGAAAAAGCTTGAGGGATCGCTGGAAAGACGGTTTGCTCGTAGTCTCTCCTTGCCAGTCTTGCCAATGTAATTCCCCAGGAAACAGAGTCTTCCTTTTCTTCTGATTTGGTATATCGGATTGATTTAAATGGGATGGCCATTTCCACGACATAGCCGGAATCTAGGATGGTAGTTCTTACCTTCCAAAGTGCATCCCAGTCATTGTCTCGAAAGGAATCATCAAAAACCTGAAGATCACGCTGATTTCCATAGGGAGTGGATTGGAAGCTTACATTGAATCGCTTTAGGTTTTGCGGGTCAAGCTGAATGTAGAACATGTCATTTTCCCCATAAAGAAAATCTCTCCGAAGATCCTGTACCCGAACGCCTTTTTTTCCTAAACTATCTGAACAAAATGCACCGATGTAGAGATTTTGATCATCAAACAAAATCCGAACCGTCGTAGGATGAACCACTGTAGCACCTTGGCGGGGTTCCATGGCAAAGAAATGTTTGATCGGTATTGCCGACTTCCAGTCTTCTTCATCCAAGGTGCCATCTACGATGATTTTCCCTGTTGCCCTCACAGCAAATACTTCAGGAGAAATCAAAGGAGGATCAAAATTCTCAGCAGTTTGGGCAAGTAGAATTTCCGGAAGGAAAACAATAAGCCCGATTAAAACCCAGTGCCTCATTTTTCGAGGAGCTTTTCATAAACAGTGAATTTCTCTAAATCCACTTTCACCTCATTCCACTCGTCCAGAATTATAGTTTTGCAGATTTCCAAGTTGGCGGACTGAATTTTCTTGCGGTAGTTTTGATAGGCGATGTAGTCCGTTTCAGCGAGGCCAAAGAGGTAATTTTGAATTCCGATAATGGGATTAAACCAATAGGAGGAAGTGATAAAACTATTTTTCTCCCCAAAACTATTTTCAATTTTTTCACTGACTTCCTTCATGTGATAGGCTATTTCCGTCCTGTAAATACTGCTTTTTAAATTTTGGGCAAAAACGCTGTCAGGCACTGTCGCCAGTTTGGTCTCCTTGAGCTCAGGGTAATTTTGAATTACCCTATTCCTGACTATAGGAAAATCAGTATCATAGATGTCTTCGGTGTCTTCACGCTTGGCATCGAGAAATTCTACCATCAGGTTGTTTGGATATATCAGACTCGCCGCCTGATGTACCGCTCCTGGGATAACCATTGCAAAAATCACCCAAATCAGGGTCAAAGTCATTGCCTGCGCAGTTTGACCCATCTGCAGGTGTATTAATCCGATGATTCCCAAGAGCCAAATCCAAGTGTAAAGTAGGATGATAGCTGAAAATTGGAAAAGCGAATTCCCCGCCTCTGCAATCACACCGGAAAAAAGGGCTGAAATAAGAATGAGGGCTATTAAAAATCCAGATACATAGATTCCGATGGAAATTATCCTACCAAAAATCCAAGGTGATTGGACCCCCAATTGAATCTTGATCAATTTGGATACTTGCTTATCCTGTTCGTATCCACCGACAGTAAAGCAAAGCACAATCAACAAAATCGGCAGTAGAAAAAGCACTACGAAAGTGAAGTCCAAAGCACCTAATGCGATCCGCTCCGGGTTGCTGATTTCTGCAGCAAGGTCACCATCATAAGCTGTCGACCAAGCATTGATTCGCTTGTAAAAACCAAACTGCTCTGCCTGACCAACAGCAAAAACCATCATGGGAGAAGGAGCTTTCGTCAGGTGTTGGGCGGAAGAATACATGGCCCAATAGGGAGTTTGAACATCTATCCAAGGGCTGTCTTCGGGACCTTTTTTATTCGCTTTCAGATACGCTTTAGCTTCGTCCAGTTGCTTCTTATAGATAGCTTTTACTTTACTTATCGTGTCGAGTTGCTTATTTCTGAGGGCATATCCATTGTAGATAGAGAATCCGGCAGCAATCAAAAACAAAACAACAGCTATGATTTTATAGGGACTTCGGATAAAATTGATCCATTCCCACTTTAGGTAATTGAATAGGTTCATATTCGAAACTTGCTAGAATTGATCAATAAAAATCCTCCAATTACCCAACCGAATAGGATCATAACATCAGTCCAGAGAATATTGAAAACTTGATTTAAAGGAATAGCCGAGTAAGAAAAATCCTCCAGAGATCGGTAGAATTCCTGATCTGCAGCCCATTCCCAGTCCCCGGTTTTACTGCCACCATAGGCGTGCTTTTCATTGAGACTTTTGATGAATTGCCGGCGGTATTGCTCTGCTTTAAGCATAAAGTCTGCATGGTGAAAGTAATCGGTTCCGCTGAGTCCCATGCTTAAGCTCTGAAGGCTTTGAAGCGGATTTGGAATAGAGCTTACTTGGGTGAATGTCTTCTGTTTTCTCAGGACCTTATTCAGATCTCCAAAGTGCTTGTCCCAAACGACATTCCCGACTTCCTCATCAGCCTGCATTAAGAGTCCATCGAAATTGATTGGCAACTCCTCAACAGTTTCGACCTGGTATTTTCGCAAAACAGAATCTTTTAATGCAGCTAGTTTTTCCTCCTCAGGGTTGTGGCCGTCCAAGCTTGAAGCTCGGTCAGCTCTCATCCCGTCTGCAAATGCCTGTCGAGTCGGAAGTTGATAGAGCTGTTCACCAAGCGTGCCTGAAATCTTAGGTAGAAAAACTCCCCATACAATCCAGCATGCCAACATCAAACTCAGAGCAGTGCCTGCCTGTCTTAGATTTGCTGTCAAATAAGCTGTACAACTACTGATGATCCAGTAAAAAGCTGCATAGCCTACACCAATCAAACAGGTTCTCAGGATCACTTCGGTGGTTAATTTTTCTGATTGCAAAATCAACTGGAGGGAAAGTGTCACAAGAAGAAAAAGGACACTCAACAGCCAATAGGCTATGATTTTACCGAAAAGTATCTGCCTGAAATCTCCGCCTTGAACCAAGAGAATCCGTACTCGGTCTGATTCTCGCTCGGTTCGGATAGAAGCAAAAACCAAAAAGATCAACAATAGTGGAATGATCAGTTGGAGTAAAAGTGCCGGCCGAAGTTTCCCAAATCTTGAAATCTGCAGAGATTGAGAAGCCTCGCTGTATTGGATTTCGTTTTGGCGGTGTCCTTCCAAATAAAGGGTTTTGCCTACCACACCATTTACGCCTTCATCAAACCCAGTTAGTGCACTCGAAGGCTTAAACAAATACGTTCCATAATGTGCCGCATTGTGCGGATTTCCAGCCTCCTGATTGTCCCATTGGGATCGGATTTCAGCAGAGGCCTCAGCCTCCATGGCTATCAATTTTTTGGTCTCGGCTACGCCAAAATAGCTTGTGAGTCCTACGATTAAGATCAGGACTATGATTAGCCCAATAAACCAAGGATTTCTTCTCAGAAGTATCCATTCATTCCAGATGATGGCTTTCATAATTTTTCAGACAATAGTTCCCAGATATATTTCTTCCAGATCATTGGCAGTGACTTCGGCTGCTTTCAATGATTTTAAAAGTTTGCCTTGATGGATGATTCCAATCCGGTCTGCGGTTTCCTTAACCCGAAAGAGATCATGAGATGCCATCAATACCGTTGTTCCCATTTTGGCAAGCTTGCGGATCAGGTCGGATAGCTCTTTGCTTGCAAGGGGGTCCAAGCCACTTGCAGGCTCGTCCATTAATAGGATTTTGGCTTTTTTGGCATAAGCGATTGCGATCCCCACTTTTTGCCTCATTCCTTTGGAGTAAGTCCCCAAGGGTCTGTCCATCGCACTTTTTTGAAGTCCGCAGGTTGACAAAAAGTGTCGCAAGTCTTCATCCGAATAGGTAGAACTGGCGAGTTGTGTGAAATATTTTAGGTTTTCCAACCCGGTCAACTGAGGATAGAGATTGACGTTTTCCGGGATATATCCAATGATCTTTCTAGCCTCAGCAGGATTTTTGAAAGGTTCTATTCCGGCTACTGAAACGGTTCCACTATCGGTACTTAGAAACCCTAAAAGCAAATTTATAGTAGTCGTTTTTCCCGCTCCGTTTGGTCCGAGAAGTGCGAAAATCTCCCCTTCAGGTATTTCCAATGAAAAATTGTCAAGGGCTAAGTGGTTGTTAAACTGTTTGCTAACTGAGTTGAGTGATATCATGGCTATTTATGCAATTGAGTTGCATAAATATAAAAGCAATAATGTTGCAATAGCAAGGAAGGATAAAAAAAACTGTCTGCTAAGCAGTCTTTTAACTTTTAAATCAAATTATAAAAGCATTGAAATCATGATAAAAGTCAAAGCTTTTTCTATCATGGTATAAGTATCAAGTCACTAGAACCCTGAAATGATCAATCAGCAATAAACAATGGCCAATTTTCAAGGAGAAGGTTTATACCGGGATCCCATGGAAATTGACCATTGATGATTCAAATAAAAGTTCCACATGGAAGAATTTGCGAAGACGGGAGATTAGATTTTAGTATTAAGTATCTAGACATAAGTATCAAGATACTAGACTAAAAATCTTCTGACTAAAAAAGAAAGAGTTGTTATACGCTAGAATTAAGGCAGTCTTGTGTCTTGAATTTAGCATCTTTTAAACTGGATAATTCGCTATTGCAAAGGCCTCCGCGTTGTTGTAGCAAAAATCATCCACTAGCTTTTCGGCATCTTCTCTTGACTTGATATGAGCAAGATGTGTATTCTCTGGATTCTTTCGGGCCTGATCTATTTCAAAGACCAGATTGTTGGCAAAAAGCTCGTATTCCAATGCAGTAGGGTAAGGGTCCACTGGATCGATCAATCCCTCGAAGTCAGTTCCAATGGTCAGACATTTCCAGATTTTCGGTTTTTCCTGATCCGTTAAGTTTGGATTGTTAAAGGCACTTTTGGCGATTCCTTCGATATTTTCCCAGATGAGCTGGATTCCATTTCGTTTGCTGTTCGGATCTTTCAGGTCTTTTTTGGTGATGCCCAGAATCCGCTGATCAAAGGAAATTCCAAACATCCCCTCGGTTTTTACAATCATTTCGATGTCCTCGTCACACATGTTGATATTCCATGCGTTGTACTTTCCGGAAGGATCGCAGAAGTCGTCTTTTTCCTTTTTTTCGCAGTCGATATGATCCTGCAGGGTCTTAATCCCCGAATAGCCACAGTGTGAAGCAATGACAGGAATCCGGTCCCCTTTGTCCAATCTTTCCCGAACCAATTGGTAATATTCCTGACGAGAGCGTGCAGCCATGTGCTTGACATCGATCAGAATCCGATAGCCCAATGAAGGGTCTGGTTCGCCGGATAGGGATAAACTAAGCGTCTCCCGGATAATCCGGTGACCATTTCTTCGAAAACCTCCATTCATGTGTTTCCACTGCTTCATCAGTACTTTGCCCATGCCAGGAATCGAGTGCGCATGCCCGCAGAGATGATTGTCAAAGTGATGGGCGAATGTGATGAAGAACACGGGCACCTCCCACATCTCTTTAATGAATTTGATCCGATCGGAGATATCCTGGACACTTTTGCATTTATCTGTTCCGATGGAGTGTGCGCCTTCGATAGTGAGTATCATGGTGATCTCGCTATCATCAGCAAGAGATTTGATTAGTTCTTCACGGTTTTTAGGAATTCGATAGCAAGCATTCTCGGCTACATAAGATTCCGGAAATTCCTTTGCGCGTTTTTCTGCAGCTTTTCTATCACCAAAAATTGCACCGGGTACATGGATTTCATTCTTTTTGATCCGCTTACCTGAGTCAAGGAGTACAAAGTCTTTTTCGCGGTTTAGCGACTGCCAATAGTCGTATTCAGGGGATTGAAAGTAGTCCACAACCTTGTCAGGAATCCGCATATAGGCTGTCTGTAAGAGATCACGCTTGACTCCAGAGTGACCCAAAATACCCCTTGCTACAAAGTGATACCATTTATCTTCCTTGATATTGGGATCCATGCCCAACACAAACTGACGTTCAAGGGGATAAAGGGAATTGAAGGTGAGACGAAGGTTGGCGTTCCAGCATTTTACCAGATCGATTTGGCTGTAGCTGGCTCCCATTTTTCCTTTTTCTTGAGATTTAGAATTGGAAGCAATTACTGTCCAAGGGCTAAATTCTCCCTTTCTGCTAAATTTCTTTTCTTTTTCCTGCATTTGGAAGTGTGCCCGCATGTGATTGTGGCAATGGAGATCTGAGAATTTTCGCTTCATGAGTTAAAAATTTTGGTTGTCGGATTATCTGAAAAAGACGCGATCGCAAAAACGGAGTGCAGCCTTTGGAGTGGCATAGAAAGCATACCTTTCAAATTACCAACTTAAATTGCTGATAAATAGGAGTAAATACAATACCTATTGCTCAAAAAAATATACCGGAATCGTTAAGAAATTGATAACTTTTATTTCTGGTCATAAAGCAATTTCAAGTTTTTGCAACTTGGTATCAAATTGAAAATATGAAAAACAAGCTATTCTTTTTTGCCCTTGTAGTCTTATCCAATTCCTGTAAACCAAAAGTTCAGGAGGAGATTCAGCCTGATATTACCAAAATAGCCTTTGGTTCTTGCAATAGGCAAGATGCGCCTCAACCACTCTGGCAGCCGATTCTGGCAGACCAACCTGATCTTTGGATCTGGACGGGGGACAATATCTATGGTGATTCACCGATTATGGATACGCTTAGAGCCAAGTATGCCCGACAAAATAGTCATCCAGAATATGCTGCTTTAAAGGCTTACACGCCGATTATAGGAATCTGGGATGACCACGACTACGGGATCAATGATGGAGGGAAAGCATTTGCTCAGAAAAAAGAATCACGAGACATCATGTTTGACTTCTTAGAAGTGCCAGCTGATGCTCCTGAGCGATCGAGGGAAGGGGCTTACTCATCCCGTCTTTTTGGTCAGGGAGAAAATTTGATCAAAATCATTCTGCTGGATGCAAGGTATTTCAGAGACACACTTCAGCGGGTCGAAAGGGTCTATTTGCCAAATGAAACTGGTGAGATTCTAGGTGAAGCCCAATGGACTTGGCTGGCGAAAGAATTAAAAGAAAGCCCTGCTAAAATCAATTTGATCATCTCAGGTATTCAGTTTTTGCCTACGGAGCATGCATATGAAAAATGGGCAAATTTCCCTCTGGAGCGTGAGAAACTGCTTGATTTGATTGCCACGTCCGGCGCAAAAACGCCCGTACTTTTGAGTGGCGATCGGCATATTGCCGAGGTCATGAAGCTGACCGATAACCGCTTTCCCAATGGACTCTACGAAATTACCGCAAGTGGTCTGACCCATACCTGGAGCGGGATTGCAGAAGAACCAAACCAGTTCCGAGTGAGTGAACTGATCGCTAAACTCAACTATGGACTGGCGACAATCGATTGGGAAAAAGGAGAACTTACCTTTCAGGTAAAAGGTGAAGATGGAGCCGTTTATGCTGCTCAATCTATATCGATTAAATGAGTAATTACCAATTCTTAATTTTCTTTGGCCAATGATAAATGAGCTATACTCAAGAACTAGTGCTCCAATATCAATAGTGATTTTATATTGAACTAATAACGAATAACCCTTAACCTTTAACCCTTAACCACCTTCCCCATGTTCAACCGTAGAGATTTTATCAAAGGATTAGGGCTCACCTCCGTAGGGTGGCTGGGCCTAGGTGATTCCGTTTTTGCCCAAGTCCAAAATGAATTTCCTATCCAAAAGCTGCCTTCCATTTTTGCACCTATCCGCATCAGAGGAAGGGTTTTGACGAATGGTCAGGGAATCCAGGGAGTCGCAGTATCTGATGGCAGAATGGTGGCTCAGACCAATTCCTCAGGTGAGTATGAACTGATCTCAGGCACAGACCGGGATTTTGTTTTTGTTTCTATTCCCTCTGGATTTGAAATTCAAAAGCAACCCAACGGATCTGCCTCGTTTTTTCAGCGGATAGAATCTACGAAGTCTGAACAAAACATCAATTTCGACTTGAAAAAATCTCTCCATTCAGATGAAAATCATCACTTTTTACTTTTATCAGATACCCAAATTCAGGATGAATATGAGGCGAATCAATTGCTGACAGTAGCCGCTCCGGATGTGAAGAAAACTATCGCCTCCTTGAATGATCCCAATATTTTTGGAATAGGTTGTGGAGATCTAGTCTATGATCGTCTTGAACTATACAAGGAATACAATCAGTCAATTCAGATGTATAACGTTCCATTTTTTCAGGTAGTGGGAAATCACGATATGGACTTTGGTGGGAGGTCAGATGCGACGACAACGGGCACTTTCAAGGGGCATTTTGGTCCGACCTATTACTCCTGGAATCGAGGAGAAGTCCACTATGTGGTACTGGATGATGTCTTTTACCTTGGAGTCGGGACAAAGTACATCGGACATATCCCAGAGGAACAGTTGGCTTGGCTGGAGCAGGATTTGAAGCTGGTGGAAAAGGGCAAAACCGTCGTTGTTTCCCTGCATATCCCAAGCTATACCGGTGCCGTGACACGCTATCCGGACCGAGACACTCTAGGAGGTACGGTCAGTAATCGGGAGCATTTGTATCGAATGCTTGAAGGATACAATGCACACTTGATGTCCGGTCATACCCATTTCAATGATAACATGATCAATGGGCATGTGTATGAGCATTGCCATGGAACAGTCTGCGGAGCTTGGTGGTCAGGTCCTATCTGCTACGATGGTACGCCCAATGGCTTTGCCATCTATGAAGCCAAAGGCTCTGAACTTCAATGGAAGTACAAAGGGACAGGCATGGATGTGAGCGAGCAATTCCGAGTATATCCAGTAGGTTATCACCAGGATTTCGCAGATCAAATGTCACTCAACTGCTGGAACTATGATCCTACATGGGAGATCAGTTGGTTCGAAAATGGGATAAAAAAAGGATCTCCCGAAAAGCGAGTAGCCCTCGATCCCTGGAGTGTCGAATTGCATACAGGACCCGAACTTCCTTCCCGAAGAAAATGGGTAGAACCTCAATTAAACGATCACATGTTTTTCTTTAAACCCGACTCCAAGGATAACCTAGTCCTAGAGGCTAAAGATCGGTTTGGGAATGTATATTCAAAAAAGGTCTGATCGCTTAGAGGAAAATTATTTTGATGTCTGGTTGGGGTAAAAGTTTGCCATTCAATTAGCTTATTTCTCTCCACCAGCTGCTGAATTTCTGTGTGCTGTCTTTCAAATAGACAATTTCACCAATCCGTGGCGTGACTAAGGGACATACGAAATTGGCTTCATTGTATTCTGATACCTTGTTCAAAGGTTCATCCCATGCGTGATTGGCCAGGACAAACTTGGAAGAATGCACTGGAAATAGGCGCTTAGCACCTAAATCACGACTGGCTTTCAGAACCTCTTCCGGTAACATGTGGATTTCTTTCCAAGCCAAATTATACTGTCCATTATCCAAAATGGCCAAATCGACTCCATCAAATTTCTCTCCTATAGCAGCAAAATGCGTATCATAGCCACTATCACCACCAATATAAACTTTGAAATCTCCCGCTTCCAGAAGATATGACATCCACAGAGTATTGTTGCGGGTAAAGCTCCTTCCGGAAAAATGTCTGGCTGTAGCCGTATGAAGCGTTAAGTTAGAACCTAAGTCAAGTTGTTCGTTCCAGTCCTTTTCGTGGATAATACCGGGCTCAAAACCCCAATATTCAAAATGGCTACCCACACCCAGTCCACAGATGACCTGTTTAATTTTTGGCTTTAGTTCTTTGATGGTTTTATAATCCAAATGGTCATAATGATCATGACTGATCAGAAGGTAGTCGATTTCCGGAAAATCCTCCGCCTGATAAAAATCTGTTCCAGCAAAAGATTTGGTGGTAAAGCTAATCGGTGAAGCACTCCCGCTGAAAACCGGATCCACCAAAAAGCGCTTGCCATTTAGTTGGAAATAATAGGAAGAATGTCCAAACCAAATCAATACATCTTGATCCAGAGACAAGTTTTTTAGGTCTGTCTTTACTGAGGGAATCTGACTTTTTGGAACTGTTCGCGGGAATGTTTTAAATACAAACTCCAGCGTAATCTTGGTCATGGAATATCCATCAGATAAAAAAGGGGTGAAGTTTATGTTTTTAAAACTTCCTTCTTTGAAGTTGGGAGAAGCTTTGATCCTCTCAAGACGTTCTCCCTGTGGAGATTTACCAAATTGTGGTTGACGCATAACTAGAGTTGTTGCGATGATAAGTACCAATACACTGCCAAGAAGAACCGCTACTAGTTTCTTAAGTATTCTCATAGAGCGGTGGATTGGGACAAAGCTGCGGATTGGATTGAAATAGATGAAGTCCTGGGTCAAACTCGATTTTCTCTTTCCGGTCAAAAGGAGATTATATCAGGTTTGAAATTTTCGATTCACAAACTTATCTGGTAAAATTGCAACCAACAAGTATAGAGTATAGTCTATACTTTAAATTTATTTCAACAAGATATTGGACTATGTTGATCAGCGAATTGGCAAAACGCACTGGACTTTCAATTCACACCTTGCGTTATTACGAAAATTATGGGCTTTTTCAGGGCACAAGTGACGAAGCTGTGACCTCCAACAATTACAAGAATTACGATGAAAGTCTGGTAGAAAAAATAACTTTAATCAAAGAAGCCAAAAACGTAGGCTTTACTTTGGCAGAAATCAAAGTCATGCTTCAAGGGTGGTATGACATTGGGTTTTCGAAAGAAAAGAAAATGGCCGTAATCAATCGAAAAATCCAAGAGGTTGAAACCAAAATCCTCAAACTCCAAGGAGTAAAGGACTTACTAAACGAATACATTAAAGATATTCAGGATGGGTTATGTTAGATTGTTATTTCTCTTTCAAGTCCTTTGGCTCGTCATCCATGGAAATGCCCAAGCCCAAAACGTTTTATTACATCTTCGCCCTAATTCTTCCCAGATTCTAAACACGAAATATAAAATACAGCAGACAGTTGATCTGAGGATTCAAAAGTCAAAAATCGGTGAAGTATTCAATACCCAAGGTGTCAAAATTCCAGTTCGAATTCAGGGGGATTTGACCCAGAGTGCGCTTTTATTTTTTCAGAATAGTACGCTCTCTGAAGGCAATGAAAATTCAAGTATTCAGGTTCGGATCTATGAAATCAACCTCAACGAACGGTTTGATGCGAATAAAAAGGTCTGGAAGGGTGAAATTCAACTTTTGATGGGTTTTTTCGCTTTAGGTTCGTTTGACCCGGAACCCTTACTTGATTACTCGGGAAAGATCGAATACACTCGCTCCAGTTTTACTATGGTTAAGGTAGAAGAGGTGATGAACCGACTTTTCTTCAATGGACTTCGGTATTTTGATTCTTGGTTTCAGGAAAATTCAGACCAAAGTCGCCCCTTGGCTAAATCCGCCAAGCTGGAATTTATCGAAACGCTAGCTCCACCCAGTGATGAGCGCCTGTATTATGATCGGAACAGACCCTTGTCTTGGGATGATTTTAAAGACCTCCCCAGCCCCAGAAGTAAGTTCAATGCAACGATTTTTGTAAGTTTTTCGGTACAAGGCATCAGTTTGATGGAGGCAGGAACTGTGGTTCAGACGGTGGAAGTAGGGGTTTACATGGTTCCCAATCAGTCCTGGGTGAAGGACCGGAGCGAATATGGCCTCAATCATGAACAGCGGCATTTTGATCTTGGCAGAATCGTAGCAGACCGGATGATCCATCGCCTCAAATCCATGGAAATAGAACCTGACTGGTATCAGGCCAAAATCAATGAGGAATACCTGAATTCCTATCGGGAAATGAATCGATTCCAGCAATTGTATGATTCTCAAACCAGTCACGGATTGGACAAAATAGCACAGGCAAAGTGGAATGATTGGATTGAGAAGGGGTTAAAAGGGGATTGGATCGAACTCGAAAACCTTTTGACAGAGAATTGATTTCGGGCTCCTTAATCCTAATTCATCGGATTTGTCTTTGATTTCACAAATTCAGATGGTGTTGTTCCTACATATTTTTTGAAAGAAGTAATGAAGGAATTTCTATTGTTAAAACCGCAGGAGTTGCCAAGTCCCTCGAGCGTCAAGTGTTTAAAATTCCCATCTTCAATAAGTCTGCAGCATTCCTCGACTCGTTTTTGGTTAATGTATTCAGAAAATGTCGTTCCCAGAATTTGGTTAAGGTAGATGGTGAGTAGGTAAGTCGGGATGTCTGCATGCTTGGAGAGATCTGAGATGGTCAATCCATTTTTTAGATAGACCTTGTCATTTCCGATGGCCATTTGAAGTTTATTCTCGATTTCTCCTATTTTTTCTTCATTCAAAGGAGAAGAATCTTCTTTTGCAGCTGGGAATGAATTCTCAGTTTTAGCAAGAATAAGGTCGACTTCATCCATGCTGTAGAGGACTTTTGGAAAGAATAAAACAATCAAAGAATTGAGAAAAATAACAATTGCTCCTGTGAAGTGAATCAGATCATATCCAATTTTTGAATCCACATACCTGGAAAAAATAAAAAAAGGAACGAAAAGCAAGAGGTTACTCCCCAGATAGAATTTCATCCATAAGATCCATTCTTTTCCGAATTTATTCTCAGAGACATGAATCGATCTGCCAAACCTAAAGATTACTTGTGCTGATGCCCCCCAATAAATAAAGATTAACAAGGTTCTGGCTATGGTATAAAAGTTTGGAGGAAAAAATCGGCTTTGATTGAAATACACAAAAACTGATGGGTTTTCGATTTCAGAACGAATCAGTTCCGCCTTTTCTGCCAATGAAGTGAAAAAATAAATGGGGAAGAAGTCAACGAAATACACCAAGCTAGGAATGAAATGAAGAAGATCCCAAGCTTTCAAAGCTCGGTTTTCAAGCACTTGCCGGATATAGATAAAAGCCAAAGGCGCAAATATCAATGCGCCTATATTCCCTGTGCGATAGAGGGAAGGAAATAATACATGGTAACCCGAGCTGATCAGAAATGCCAGGAATACAGCATAAGAAATACTCAAGTAAGAGAACCCGATCAAGACATTTGATTTTCTCTTTCGGATTCCAAAAATCACCAGCACTGTCCCTGTCACAAACCCCATGAACACCGCCAGGATATATATTAGGTCCTTGACTTCTAATAAAAAAACCATTTTAGATACTTAATTGATCAAATCTAAATGGATTTTTTGATTTTGAATATTGTTAGTTCTTTCTCCAGAGTAGTTTGTTGAATGCGATTCCAAAATTCCAGGAATCGTAAACATTTTGTTTGTTTTCAAAAGATAGATTCAGTGCTATTTCAAATTCTTCACTGATTTCAAAACTATATTCTGTACCCAATTTCCAGAAATAGAGGTTTTCGTTTTTTTCAAATTCATACCCTGGCCCGGTAAATACAGACCAATGCCGCTTAAAATGATAATGGATCACAGTGGCTACGGAGAACGGAAAGCTCCGCTCCAAAAGAACTCCCTCGTCTTCTACTTCAAAACTTTGAATTTTCAGATCGGCCTGAAGTGCTGTAGACCATTTTGGGTGAAAAAAGTAATCTACATCGAATCCCCATGCAGGAATAACTGCCACATTGCGTTCTTGATCAAAACTCCTCGGAACATGTGAATTCATCATCATGATTGCACCCCGGATTTGAGGGCGGAAGGCTTCATTTTCCTCTTCTAGTTCGGTTCCCTGGGCAAATGACTGCCCAAAGGAACCGACTACAAGGATCATTAAAATGATGTATTTCATTACTGAGGATATATTTTTGACCAATCTTTTGCCATATCTATAATCAACCAGCCACGAGAAGGTCCCTCTACTAGACCCCGCTTCAATTGTCCAATATGAGAAAGGCTATCGTAGGCAAATTCACGCTCAGCATCGGTATGATGCAGTAAAATTCCCAATCGCGGTCCTTCAGCGCCTGTGGTATATTCCAGCATCTGGAAATCACCATCCGAATTGCCCACAGCTATGATTGGCTTCATTCCAATATGCTGGTGAATTCCGACAGGTTTGCCGGTTTTGTCATCGATGAAGTTTAATTCAGGGGTTTTTACGATGACCATTTTTCCATCTTTTTCCTCATAGACAGATTTGATAGAGGAGCCCACTACCTGATAGGGAGGGATACCATAGACCTCTTCTGCCCAAACTCTCAGGAAATCTATTCCACCTCCGGATACAATGAATGTTTTATATCCATTTTCTCTTAAAAATTCCAGTAACTCCAGCATCGGTTGATAGACCATCTGCTGATAAGGTTTGCCTGTTTCCGGATGCTTTGCTGACCCAAGCCAACTGGCGACGTTTTGGGTAAATTCATCTTCGGTCATACCAGAATGAGACTTCATGACCAATTCTATGAGACCTTTTTCACCTCCTGCAAGGATACCATTTAGATCTCCGTCAATCGCTGCCTTTAGCACTGGGTCTTTGCTCCATTCGGGATGATTGGTAGCTTCTTTTTTCACATAGTCTATGCCATAGGCTAACTGGAAATAAAAAGGTTGCTCTGCCCATAGGGTACCGTCATTATCAAAAACTGCGATACGGGACTTCTCCGGTACAAAATCAGGACTGTTGGGATCTGTAGTTTTCTGCACAAAAGCCTCAATGGCTTCTTTGTTTGCGCCTTGATTCCATGTTTCTAGGTTGGTTTTTGTCAGAATTGAAACTTGCGAATCAGATGTTTCGTCAGGGGTTTTACAGCCAACTAAGAATGAAATTATACCCAAAAAACACAATATGAAAACATTTTTCATAAGGATAGGAGTTTAAGAAAAGAGCCATATTTTTCGAATATGGCTCTTTGTTTTAGTTTTATTGATTGCTACCCGAAACCATGGATTCTATCTGTTTTTCAACTTTTCCAAGACTCCAGTCCCCAGCTGTTTGGCTTGGTGGATAATCTTTGAAAGTTGATAAGAAATTGAAAGCATAACCTTGGATGGATGTTAAAATGAAAGCTCGGTCTATGTACCAATCGAAATACGTGTTCGAACCTTTTAATGCTTTCTCGAATGGATCTCTCCGTAAGTTTATTAAATAAGGAGCTCTTAATTCAACAAACGGTTCCAGCCAAATTTGTAATTGATCAGCTCTGTTTTCCAAAAACATTGCTTTCCAGTCTTGGTATCTTAAAGCTGCAATTGAACCGGCATCATTGACGTATACAAATCCTTTTCTTGGAGACTCTTTTACTTTACCAGTTAGGTAATCCAATTGATTGACACCGTCAATATAGTTTTTGTAGGATCTTCCATTTAAAGTGACTCCATTTTTGATTTTGGAGGTAATATCAGCATCTCCTGCAACAGCCGCAAGCGTTGGTAACCAATCTTCGTGCGAAACGATACCATTAAGCGTCATACCAGCGGGGATTTTACCAGGCCATCTTACGAATGCCGGTACTCGGAAAGCGCCTTCCCAACTTGAGTTTTTCTCACCATGGAATGGTGTAGTTCCTGCATCTGGCCAAGTGTTGTAGTGTGGACCATTATCTGTTGAATAGATTACAATCGTATTGTCAGCTATTCCCAATTCATCTAAGAGATCGAGTAATTCACCGACCATCATATCGTGTTCTACCATTCCATCACTGTATTCATCCTGTCCAGAAATCCCTCTGTGTTCTTCTTTGACGTGAGTTCTGAAGTGCATTCGGGTAGCATTCCACCAAGTAAAGAATGGTTTGCCATCAGCTACTTGCTTTTTGATGTATTCTTTTGCAGCTGAAATGGTTTCTTCGTCAATAGTTTCCATTCGCTTTTTGGTCAGGGCGCCTGTATCCTCAATCTTTTGCCCGCCTTTACCATCAGCCCAGCTATGGATGACTCCTCTTGGTCCATATCTGTCTTCGAATTTGGTGCCATCTGCCAGAATTAAACCTGTTGGAAAATCTTCATTTTCAGGTTCCTCCTCAGCGTTTAGGTGATAAAGATTTCCAAAAAACTCATCAAAACCATGCATGGTGGGAAGGTGCTCATCCCGATCGCCTTGGTGGTTTTTTCCGAAATGACCGGTGGAATAGCCTAAGCTTTTCATCACGGTAGCAATAGTCACATCAGACTTTTGCCAGCCTTCTTTTGCACCAGGCATCCCTACTTTGGTCATTCCTGTACGCACTGGAACATTTCCGCCTAGGAATGCAGCTCGTCCTGCTGTACAACTTTGCTGACCATAATAGTCTGTAAAACCAGCTCCCTCTTTAGCAATTCGGTCAATATTTGGTGTCATATAGCCCATCATTCCGCGGTTATTGTGACTGATGTTCCATGTACCTATGTCATCCCCCCAGATGACAAGAATATTAGGTTTTTTTTGTTGGGAAAAACCCAAAAGGGAGATTCCAAAAGTTAGAATCGTAAATAATAGTAAGTGCTTTTTCATAATAATGTTAGTAAAAGTTAAAAGGGATATCTATTAAAGGTAAATTTCATATAATTAAAATGCAAATCATTAATGCGGTGATTTGAAGTGACTTTCAATTGTTAATATTCATTTGATTGTGACAATTACAGCCTTATTTTCTTTGAAAAAAGGGGTCCGATTTTAATAAAACTAGAATGATGATTTTTATTTCCTCGTTTGAGTCAAATTTTTGCGTTGCTAATTGGTATTCAATATCACCCTATTCAAATAACCTACTTAGCACAACGTGTAATCTTAAGCACTCAAGAATAAATTATTCGAACCTAGGATTTTGGCCAAGTTCAAGTTTAAAAACAAATTAAAAACAATTCATAATTTTCTGAAAGAAAGCTAAACTAAGAGCCTTTAAATTTCTTTTAAGTTCCTTTCATACGATGGAATTTCACCCTTTTTTATTCCGCCTAATTCCTGCCAACTAAAAAAGGAATAAGCTTCCGCCTATTCCTTTTCTTTTAAAAACTTAAAAAACTATGCTTGCGCTATTCTTACCAGGCAATTCCATAATCATCCCCATAATTGCTTGCTCCACCCCAGATCGTGCCATGTTTCCAGTCTAGCCAGATAGCAGTGATTGGTCCTGAAGTTTTGGTCCAAAAGTCCATCACATAGCCGCGCTTGAGCAGGTCCTTGCGGACCCAATCCGGCGTGTCCTCTCTCAGGGTAATAGCACCAGGCTTGATCTCATGATCTCCAAAACTACTCTGCATTTGGTAGCTGTTGAAGTTGGCTGCTTCGACGGCTTCCTGCACATTCATGTCAAACTCAACTACGTTCAGGAAAAATTGAAGCAAGTTTTGATCTTGGGAGTCACCGCCTTGCACAGAAAAGGCCAATAATGGCTTTCCATCTTTCATTGCCAAACTCGGGGTTAATGTCACTCGGGGTCTTTTTCCCGGTTCGGGAAGATTATACGGATTCAGCTTTTCATCCAAAACAAAACTCTGCATGCGTTGAGACAGACCCACTCCGGTATTGCCGGCAATTACGGCGGGGATCCAACCTCCAGAAGGTGTAACAGAAACGACCCAGCCTTCAGCATCTGCGGTTTGGACGGAAGTTGTTCCGCTTTGGAACTCAGACAGGAATTTTTCATCCGCCACAGCACTACCCTCCGTATGGGCTAGGGCTGCCATGGAATTCTGACTTTTTTTCAATAGCTCCAGATGAGGATTGGTTTCGTTTTGGTAAGGGTAGGGGTCTCCTGCGGATAGCTTTGGATCATTTATTTCGCCGATCAGCTTGGCCCGATCTTTTGCATATTCTTTGGAAAGAAGACCCTTCATCGGCGATTTGACAAAGGCCGGATCTCCGTAGTAGAAATCCCGATCCGCAAAAGCTAAACTCATCGCTTGATATACAGTATGAATATAGTTAGCTGAATTATACCCCATAGACTTGAGGTCAAAGTTTTCCAGAATGTTCAGCGACTGGAGAAGGGCAGGACCTTGGGTCCATTCCTGAAGCTTATACACGTCTATTCCTTTGTAATTGACTTGGAGCGGTTCTTCGATTTTCACTTTCCAATTGGCCAAGTCAGACTCGGTGAAAAGTCCGCCTTGCTCACGGGTTCCTCTGACTATTTCCTTTGCAATATCGCCCTTATAAAAGCGCTCATAAGCTGCATAAATAGCTTCTTTTCTGCTCTTGCCAGCAGCCAAAGCCATCTTTTCAGCCTCTACCAATTTGGCTAGCGTTTGATACAGATCCTCCTGAATGAAGATTTCTCCAGCTGATGGAGCTTCTCTTTTTTCGCCTAAATGTGGGAGAAAAACCTTTTTGGAATAGGGCCATTCTTTGATCCTTGCTTTTTGAGCTTCCATGGCATTGGCAGTTTGCGCCTCGATAGGGTAGCCTTTTGCCAGGTCCATTGATGGTTTTAGGATTTGCTCTAGACTCATAGTGCCGTACTCAGCCAGCATGGTCATGATTCCTCCTGGAGTCCCTGGTGTGGTCGCAGCCAATGGTCCATACTGTGGTGGATAGTCCATTCCCTGAGATTTATAGAAGTCGACAGTGGCTCCCGTAGGAGCATAGCCCAGTGCATTGATTGCAATCACTTTTTTTGTTTTAGGATTGTAGATCAAGGCTTGAGTTTCTCCACCCCAGGAAAGAACGTCCCACATGGTCGAGGTCGCCGCGATCATTGCGCAGGCCGCATCGACTGCATTACCACCTTGATGAAAGATCGCAGCACCTGCTGTAGCTGCCAAAGGCTTTCCGGTAATTGCCACCCAGTTTTTGCCATGAAGAATGGGACGTTGGTTAGGGGTAGTCCCTGCCCCGAGTCCTGGGAGGCCTTGGGAAATGGCATTTTGTGTGAGAAGAAGGAAAATGAGAAGGAAAAGGTTTTTCATTTTATTGATGGTTGGTGTAAAGACTGTAGATGTATGCTCCGAGACTGAAGAAGACGAGCACCCGCAGAAGTTAAGTCGAGGAGGTTTGAAGATAATTACAGGCCCAGATTGTTTTAAAACAGAATTTTAAAATCCCAAAGTCAAAATTGATGTTCAATTCAACTGTCCTCCGACTTTCAATGCCAAAGCAAAGAAAGAAAGATAAATTTTTTTTTGACCATCAGATTTGTCTCAATCTCCCTCATCCAAGAGCTGATCCATGATAGGGACAAAGCCGGGAAATCTAGAGTTATAATACGTGAAGAGTTGGAAAATTGACCCATTCTTTTTGAGATCCATTTCATTTTCCTCTACAAATTCCTGCATTTCTGCGGCCTTGTCACCAAAAATCAAGTACAACTCCTTCCGCTTTTTGGGTACTGCTATCAGGTCTTTTCCTTTGAGATAATAATACACGTTCCGTTTGATGATCTGATCATTGCGATTGCCAACCATCAGTGCAGTATTGTAATTGGATTCTTTGAAAATCGCCAGTGTCCTGCGCATCAGCGGCAATTCTCCTTCTACCAATACCTCAAAAAAACCAGAAATTGGCGTACCCTCCTCTTTGAAGTCCATTCCATTGACAAAATATCGGGGCACTTTGTAAGAGCTATCCATCCAGACTATATTTTGGATCCGGAGTCCAGGCATGGTGGTCACCAAATTATTTTCGGGTTCCATCAGTTCGAATAGGTTGGAATTGATATTGTACCTAACCCGAAACCCCTCCAATACCGTCTGTTCTCGGTAA
Organism: Algoriphagus litoralis; assembly: GCF_003259255.1. Classification (GTDB taxonomy): domain Bacteria; phylum Bacteroidota; class Bacteroidia; order Cytophagales; family Cyclobacteriaceae; genus Algoriphagus; species Algoriphagus litoralis. Next base: position 17,703 of record NZ_QGOL01000006.1, on the reverse strand, counting down.
AGTAGGATAGAGGCTACATTCCATTTGTTGTCCAGATAGAAGTTACCTTCGAGCTTTTTGGGCTCGGGAGGTATACCGTAGATGGAATTAGCAATGAAATTGGGACGCTCGACTAATAGTCTACTGACATTCGTGGCACGGATGGTTTTTTGCAGGGCTGCACCTGTTCCTTCGCTTCCATATTTCACCAAATAGATATTTCCGAGGTTCAGATCGTTTTTGAGGTTGACTACTTGCTCGTAAGTGTTGTATCCGGGCAAAGTGATCGCCAAGGTATATTTTTCCGAAAGAATGTTTTCGATGGAAAAATTCCCAGCACCATTGCTGATTGAACCGAAAGCAGTATTTCGCAGGGTAACTGAGGCTCCTTCGATGAATTCTCTGGAGTCAAAATCCATCACTCTTCCGCTCAGGTTGAAATTCTGACCAAAGCTCCAAAGCGGAATCATCCCCGAGATAAAAAGAAAGAAGAAAATTCGTAATTGAATCATTTCAGCATCAGTTTATTGATAAGGTAATATACTCCAAACTTAGAACTGATGCTAACTGATTTGAAAACTGCCTGAATGATCCTTGCTCTCTTGGCTGTCAATTGGCATTGTAAGTTTTAAGACTGTATATTTGAAGGAGTTCGGTTTTTTAGGGACTCGGTATAGTTAATTTAATCACCAACAATTTGAGTTTTATTAATTTCAATTTCGAGTCTTCACTACAGGAAGGACTCGATGCCATGGGCTTTGACCGGCCTACACCAATTCAGGAAATGGCCATTCCCGTGATCATGCAGGGTAAAGATTTGATTGCCTGCGCACAGACTGGCACAGGAAAAACCGCAGCTTTTGTACTTCCTATTCTCAATAAAATATCAAAGTCAGGTTCCAACAAACTGAATACCCTGATTTTGGCTCCTACACGGGAGCTTGCGATTCAAATCGATCAGCAGATTCAGGGATTCTCATACTTTTTGGGCGTGAGTTCCGTGCCGATTTATGGAGGCGGAGACGGGATTATTTGGGAGCAGCAGAAAAAAGCACTGGAGACAGGTGCAGAAATCGTCGTTGCCACTCCGGGACGTCTGATAGCCTTATTGGCTGGTGGTAAGATTGACCTCAGCTCGCTCGAGCATTTGGTATTGGATGAAGCAGACCGAATGATGGATATGGGATTTTCGGATGACATTCTGAAAATCGTCAATTACCTTCCTCAGGATCGTCAGACCGTACTCTTTTCGGCTACCATGCCGCCTAAAATCCGTCAATTCAGCATGAAGTTTCTCAGAAATCCTGAGGAGATTTCGCTGTCTATTGGCAAAACGGCTGAGGGTGTCACCCAGTCCATGTATTCGGTGTATGATGGACAGAAGGAGGAATTGGTACGGCACATTTTATCCCAAAAACCCTACGAGGCGGTGATTATTTTTGCCTCTACCAAAGACAAAGTAAAAGCGCTCTATAAAGTCTTGAAAAAACAATTTGACATCGAGGCATTTCACTCAGACCTAGAGCAGGTCGAGCGGGAAAAGATCATGTCAAATTTTAAAAATAAGGCAGTCAAAATATTGATCGGCACCGATATCATCTCCCGAGGAATTGATGTCGTCGGGATCGAGTTGGTCATCAACTTTGACACACCAAGTGATCCGGAGGATTACGTGCATCGGGTAGGGCGAACCGCCCGTGCCGACAAAGAAGGCGAAGCAATCACCTTTGTCAATCCAAAGGATCAGCACAAATTTGTCCGAATTGAAAACCTGATCGGAATGGAAATCACTCGAAATCCTCTTCCGGAAGGTTTTGAAAAAGGACCTGAATATATTGGTGGCAAAGCCAAGTCTTCTGATTTTTCCTCGGGCTCTGCGGGAAAGTCAAAAAACAAGAAAAAGAAAAAACCGGGAAACAAACCTGCTGGCGAAAAACCTTCTGGATCCAAAGGTGCTCCAGGCTTCAAACCTCGGGCGGATTTCAAAAAAGCAGAAAATGCTTCTATTCAGAAACCATCCAATCCCGAACAATCCACTGCACCTAAGCCTGAGCAATCTGCAGCTCCGAAATCCGAAATCCCGAGCAAATACGGGCAACGAAAGAATGTGATCGACTCCTGATTTTCAGTGGCCTATTTTGGTTTTTGTGAAGTACTTCAGGTATCTTGAAGTACTTTTCATTTTTAACCAAAGCGCTATGCAAACTATCAAATTCAGATCAAGAGGAACTTATGTTTCCTACCTTCAGGAACTTCTGGGAAAATTAGGCTACGATATCCCTTCCACTGGGTATTTTGGAAATATGACGGATGCTGCGGTGAAGGATTTTCAAAAGAAAAATGGCCTGGTGGTAGACGGCGAAGTGGGAATTAAAACATGGACTGTACTTATTGAAAAGACCCGGCCTGCCCAGACAATGGGAGATAAATTTTTGGGTGAGCAGGATCTGAAAGCTTTTGCCCAGAAAAACAATCTCGAGCTCGCTGCAGTCAAAGCAGTCAATGAAGTAGAAAGCAGCGGGAAGGGCTTTCTTGTGGATGGGCGTCCAAAAATCCTATTTGAAGGCCATATTTTTTGGAATCAGTTAAAGGAGAGAGGGATCAATCCCAGCTCTATAGCAAATGCTTCAAATGCAGATGTGTTATATTCCAAATGGACCAAATCCCATTACCTAGGAGGAACTAAAGAATTTGACAGACTTGAAAAAGCCGCCAATCTGCTTGCAGATCCCCGGGTAAAAGAAGCTGCTCTGGCTTCCGCATCATGGGGAAGTTATCAAATCATGGGATTTCATGCCAAAAAACTCAAATACGATTCTGTCCAGGCTTTCGTTGATGAGATGTACATTCACGAGCGAAATCAATTGGAAGCATTTGGCCGATACATTACCGAATTTGGGTGCATCAATCACCTCCGTTCTCTCAATTGGGCCTCCTTTGCAAAATGCTATAATGGACCAGCCTACGCACAGAACAAATATGACATCAAAATGGCTAATGCCTACCAGAAGTACCTAAACCGTCCATGAATCTAAAAGAACTTAATCAGCTGTTTCAGAGAGATTTGGAAAAGCTTGGACAAGAGTTGGAAGCTTACAGTGATGAAGCGAAAATTTGGGTCATAGACAAAGAAATTTCCAACTCTGCCGGCAATCTTTCCCTGCACCTGTTTGGGAACTTACGACATTTTATCGGTCTTGACTTCGGCGGAATCGCTTATCAACGAGACCGAGAGCGGGAGTTTGGAGCTAAAGACGTACCAAGAGCAGCGATGTTGGCTGAGTTGGAAGAAGTCAAGAGGCTAGTGGCGACTTCACTTTTAAACTTAGACTCGAGTCGTTTGGGAGACAAGTCTCTGCATGCTTTTTTTGGCCATTCGATGTCTATTGGATTTTTCCTGATGCACCTTTATGGGCATTTGAATTATCACGTGGGCCAGATCAATTACCACAGGAGGCTTTTAGGTTGAATAAAATAATTTTTGTTAAATCCTAAACAAAATTTAGAAGCTCAAAGATGGTTTGATTTTTTCCCCTTAAATTCAGCTTATGGATACATTGACAGGCAACATTCTTTTATTCTACGGAATTCTATTCCTGACCAATGTCCCCGCGTATTTCCTTGGATTGAAGTTTGAAGGCAATGATCCCAAAAAAAGGCTTTGGTTTGAACCGCCTGGATTTGTAATTCCGATAGTTTGGGTTTTTCTTTTTTTGTTGCTCGCCATCCTTCGCTACAAACTGGTACGAATTGATGCTGACGATTTAGCTACCATGACCATCATCTTGGCAGTGGTATGCGCCACCTATGCCTATTATACCTTGGGTCTGGAGAAGCTTACAGGGATCTCTGCGCTTAAATTTGGTTTGTTTGGAAATATTCTGGTCATTTTGGTGGCCTTGTGGGTAGGAGTCACAGTATCTGAACTTTCATCCAATCTATCCTATCTGGTTTTCCCCATTGTGGCTTGGACTTTTTTTGCGACCATGATTATCTTAGGTCAGCTCAGGCTCGCCAAAAATTAATTTCCTTCTGATTTTTTATCAAAAAGGAAAATTACCAGGCCCAAACCCACGATTCCCAATCCGGCCACACTTTCCCAAGGGCGATCCCAGAATAAGTAGGCCATTACTCCTGTACTAAAGGCAATATAAATCAGTTGAATCCAGGGTTTTAGCGGACTTTTAAATCCATGTTGGCCTTTGAGTTTCAGTGAAGAATATACCGTAATCGTTCCCATCAATTGCAGTACGAATCCGGCATAAAGCATGATTTGCTCAAATGACCCAGAAAGGAATAAGACTAAGCTGATAGCAGTATTTAATAGGATGGCTCTGACAGGTATTCCATTTGCATTAACCTTCGAGAGCGGTTTCCAGAGTTTGAAGTCTCTTGCCATTGCAAAGGTAATTCTCGGGCCAATCCATGAATAGCCTGAAATGGTCGCAATCAACTGCACCCCTATAAAAAAGCTGACCCAAAGTGCACCAGATGGGCCAAAGATATTCCCGAAAGCTATATCAGCTACTTCCACCTTTCCGGAAAGCTGGCTGATTGATGCATGCTTCAAAAAAACCAATTGAAGTAAAACATACACAACCATGACCGAAAAAGTAGCCCAAATGAGCGCTTTGGGAAGATTTTTCTTTGGTTGATCTACTTCTTCTATGATGTAGGCCGCCGAATTCCAGCCAGTATAGGCGTAGAAAACATAGATTAAGGATACAGCAAATCCTGGCATGATGACCTCTTTTTGCCAAGAATCAGAAAAGTCAAAAGATGAACTCCCTAAAGCTGGGCTATGGTAGAGGCCAATGAATATCAGGATAAGTACAAAAGCCACTTTGATCAAGGTAAAGAAATCCTGAAACTGGGCCGATCTGCTGACAGAGAAAATATGAGCTATAGGGACAGCTAGGAGAAAAAACAAGCCTGGATAACTTGAACCCCCAAAAAGTGGACTCAAATAGCCATTCATGGCCATGGCAGCTATTGCAATCGGTGCTGAAAATCCCACTGTCAAGGATACCCAGGCATATAAATAGCCGATAGAAGGATGAATAGCTTCGGAAAGGAAAATGTAATCTCCGCCAGTCTTATGAAAATGTGTGCCCAACTCGGCATAGGTAAATGCGCCAATCAAGGCCATCAGTCCACCAATGATCCAAAGGAAAAGGATCGACCAGGTGTTTTGTACTTCGGCAAGTTGGAATCCCAAACTGGTGAAAACGCCCGTACCGATCATATTTGCAACCACAAGTCCGGCTGCTGTTTTCCAGGAAATTTTAGTTGTGGCGTAGCTCAAAGGCTTAATTTTTCGGGGTTTTGAGAATTAGTCCAAAAATGTAGCAAAACTATAGTATTTCCTTCACCTTGTTGGAAAAGTGTCATGTGCTTGTTGAAGATGAACTTTTTTTTCTTCCACCTTTTGATGTAGGTACCAGATCGGAATAAGTAATTCTATTTTTCGTCGATAGCCTGAAAAAAGTTAATGGCAGTAGTACTTGACCTTTTCTTTTCCAAACATTCTAAAAGTGGGAAATAATCTTTTCAGGATTATAGCATTGAAAGGAATAAAAAAAGCATCCCGAAATCTCAGGATGCATTATTAGAATTTTACCGAATACGGGAAAGCTTACTTCTTCCCAGTATCAAATAGATCAATCGGAGTGGACTTCACTTTTTCTTCGAAAGCTTTCCAGTCGCCTTCCATGAATTTGTTGACTTCGGCTATTGCCTCCTCAGCAGACTCCTTGGCTTGGGTATATAGACGTTCTTCGGTAGCACCTGGAGCTCCAAAGCTGGAATTGGCATAGCTGCGTGGCACAAACTGACGGGTCATCGTAGTTGGGTACAAGTTTCTCACGATTCCCTGACCTTCTCTCGTTGGACCGTAGAATGCCTCTCTGGTTTTATCCAGTTTCTTCTTGATTTCTTTCGTCGCTTCAGCCAAAGCTTTCGCCTCAGGCGTTGTGATGTCTTTGATCATCGCATTGACTTTGTCAATCGTCTTTTGGGCATCGTTCAGCTTGGTGGTAGCTGCGCTTACTTCAGTGGAGAGCGCTTCATTTTTCTTCAAGAAGGCTTCCTTGGCCTGCAAATCTGCTAGTTGCACAGGTATTCTTGGGTCCATATTAACCTTGATCGAGGTCTCAGAAGAATCCGATCCATAGACAAATACTGCCTTGTATGTACCCGGAATCACATTTCCTCCGCTTGGTTCAAAGAATCCAGATCGCCGGCCTCCGCCTTGGCCACCACCGCCACCGAATCCGCCGGTCATTTCGGCAGTAGATTTTCTATCCAGATTCCAGATGATTTTGTTCACTCCTTTGACAGGAAGCGTTTTCAAGGTTCGGATCTGCTCTCCACTGCCATCGTAGATTTTGACAGTGACCGAATCTAGTTTTTCCTTATCATCATTGACTAGAAAAGTCATTCTTCCGCCAAAATCTCTGTTTTCTCCGGCATACTTTCCACTGGCCATGAACCGCTCCCCATGAGGACGCTGAATGACAGCTTGGTATGCCTCCGGAGCAGGGAACGCTGTGATTTTGCCTGAAGGAACTGCTCCATTGTTTTTTGCAAAAGCCCGCAATGGTCTGATATCATCTAATACATAAATCGCTCTTCCAAAAGTCCCGATTACCAAGTCAGCTTCCCGCTCCTGAATGGTCATGTCATAAGTCGATACTGCCTTCGGATAGCCATGTTCCCATTTGTTCCATGTTTTGGCTTTGTCAAAAGAAACATACAAACCGAATTCAGTTCCTAAAAAGACCAAATTTGGCTCCTCGGTATCCTGTTTGATCGAAAGGGTATAACCCCATACTTTGCTATCGTCAGCGATTCTGGTGAATGTTTTTCCATAGTCAGAACTGTGATACGCATAGGCTGCGAAATCATTATTTCGGTAATTGTTTGCTACGACCCACACTTCCCCTGCATTGTACTTAGAGGCTTGTACTTGAGGTATCCAGGATGCTTTAGGCAATCCTGTGAGTTTTGCTGCAGTATTGGTCCAGGTTTTACCCCCATCTTGGGTGACTTGCAGGTTTCCATCATCTGTTCCGACCCAGATTACATTTTTATCTACTGGACTTGGAGCGATGGCAATGATAGTGGTATGGTTTTCTGCTCCAGTGATATCAAATGTCAATCCTCCGGTCATTTGCTGACGCTGCTTGGTAGAGTCATTGGTGGTCAGATCTGGAGAGATGATCTCCCATGTTTCTCCGGAGTCTGTCGACTTGTGCAGAAACTGGGATGCATAATACACTGTGTTTGCATCGTGTGGATCCTGAGCAATAGCAGCATTCCAGTTGAATCGAAGAAACACATCTTTGTCCGGATGAGTAGGGCGTATCGTACGGTTATGCCCGGTAAGTTTGTCAAATCGGGAGACATTTCCTCCTTGAGACATGGTGTATCCGTAGCGGGAATCTGCAGGATGCGACACTACATCAAAACCATCGCCGAAAGATACTTCCTGCCAGTAGGTATTTCTGATTCCATCCACTCTCCAGAGATAAGCAGGGCCTGTCCATGAACCATTATCCTGCATTCCTCCATAGACATTGTAAGGGATTTCATTGTCGACATTGATGTGGTAAAACTGACCCACTGGGATGCTTTCTGCGAAATACCAGGTTTTGCCCATATCCCGGGAGATGTTTAAGCCTCCGTCATTTCCATTGATCAACAGGTTGGGATCATTTGGATTGATGTACCAAGCATGGTGATCTGGATGCACGCCATCATACTGGAGCAATTGGTCAAAAGATTTACCTCCGTCTTCACTAATTCCCACTCGGGAATAGAGGGTGTAGATTCGGTTTTCATTTTTTGGATCTGCATAGATTTCAAAATAATAGAAAGGTCTATCTCCGATTTCTGGCTTGTCATTTACCATCGCAAATTTTTCTCCTCCATCCTCAGACACATACAGTGCGTTTTTAGAAGACTCGATCAATGCATAGACTTTGCTGCTGTTTGCTTTAGAAATAGCCAAACCCATTCTTCCCAAGTTTCCTTTTGGTAGTCCGTTGTCAGCCGCAGTTAATTTTTTCCAATTTTCTCCTCCATCCTGAGTAACATAAAGTCCTGAGGATTCCCCACCTGACTCAAAGAACCATGGATATCTCCTGTGTTGCCACATGTTGACGAAGATTTTGTTTGGGTTATTTGGATCCATGATCATTTCGCCAACCCCAGTTTTGGTGTCGATATAGAGTATTTTTTTCCAGGTTTTGCCGCCATCGGTGGTTTTATACACACCCCGATCTTCCTGCTCACCCCATGGAGACCCTATGGCTCCGACAAATACCGTATTAGGATCATCCGGATGAACAATTATTCGGTGGATAGCTCTGGTTTTTTCTAAGCCCATCATCTGCCAGGTCTTGCCAGCATCCATAGAGCGGTAGACTCCATAGCCCATGTTCAGCGAGTTTCTCGGATTACCTTCTCCAGTACCTACCCAAATAATATTTGGGTTTTTCTGATAGATGGAAATGGCGCCGATGGAATGGACTTTTTCATTGTCAAAAATCGGCTCCCAAGTGATTCCGCCAGAGGTTGATTTCCAAAGTCCACCAGAAGCCGAGCCCGCGTAAATGATGTTGGGATTGTCATCAACAGCCTGAATAGCGGTAATCCTGCCACTCATTGCTCCTGGTCCAATATTTCTGGCTTTCATGGATTTAAACATATCCATATTGACTTGCTGGGCTTCAATTCCGAAGCTGAACAAGACCGCCAAAATCAAGAGATAGATTTTTTTCATACGTTTCTAATTCGATTTAGTGGTTTTCTTTTACCCTGGTAAATAAGCTAAAAACGTCCAAATCAAGATTGCTTTTTATTCAAGTGGGAGAGATTTGACTTTTAGTATTCAGCTTTTAAATTTTTACGGCTGGTTTGGGCAATGCAGGAGATTTCTTTTTCTTTAGAAAAAAATTAACTGATATGATTAATAGCATGATGAAGCCTTTTCTTGGGCTTTTTCTTTTTGTAGGCATCACAGCGGTGCATGCTCAGCACGGGCGTTTTCAGCAAGCTGTAAATTATAAAATGGACGTGAACATGGACGTCAAGTCCAACCAATTCACGGGAAAACAAGAGTTGAAGTACACCAATAACTCTCCGGACACCCTGAAGCGGGTGTTTTATCATTTGTATTTCAATGCATTTCAGCCTGGTTCCATGATGGATGTCCGCTCCAGAACTATAGCGGATCCTGATCGAAGAGTAGCTGATAGAATCTCAAAGCTCAAGCCTGATGAAATGGGTTACCTGCATGCCAAAACACTGACCATGAATGGGAAATCCGTGGAATTCAGGGAAGTGGAAACGATCCTAGAGGTAAATCTGGTCGAGCCGATTCTGCCAAATTCCAGTGTGACCTTCGAGATGGAATTTGAAGGCCAAGTGCCGATTCAAATCAGAAGATCCGGTCGGGACAGTGAGGAAGGGGTGCGCTACTCTATGGCTCAATGGTATCCCAAAATGGCCAACTACGACGAGCAGGGATGGCACGCAAACCCCTACATCGGACGGGAGTTCTATGGGATCTGGGGAGACTTTGATGTGAAGATCACCATCGATAAAACTTACGTTTTGGGTGGAACTGGCTATTTACAGAATCCAAATGAGATAGGACATGGCTATGAAGATGCAGGAGTCAAAGTGCCTGCTCCAAGTGGAAACACACTCACCTGGCACTTCAAAGCACCGATGGTTCATGATTTCATGTGGGGTGCAGATCCTAAGTACAAGCACGATAAGGTTTTGATGGACAACGGAATCACCGTTCATCATTTTTATATTCCTGGAGAAAAAACCACTGAAAACTGGGAAAAACTGAAAGACTTCACGCCAAAAGCTATTGATTACCTTTCCAAGAACTTTGGTCAGTATCCTTACAAGCAATTTTCTGTCGTTCAAGGTGGTGATGGAGGCATGGAGTATGCCATGTCTACCTTGATCACCGGGGAGAGAAATCTTCAAAGTTTGGTAGGAGTGATGGTGCACGAGCTTGCGCACAGCTGGTTCCATGGCGTATTGGCAAGCAATGAGTCCCTTTACCCATGGATGGACGAAGGGTTTACCAGCTATGCCAGTAGCTTAGCGATGGCTTCTATTTTTCAGGCAAGTGCAAATCCGCTTCGAGGCTCTTATGGTGGGTACTATCGATTGGCGGCCTCAGGTCTGGAAGAGCCAATGGCAACTCATTCGGATCATTATCATACCAACTCAGCATATAGTTCTGCAGCCTATTCCAAAGGAGCTGTATTCTTAGCTCAATTGGGCTATGTGATAGGAGAAGAGACCAGGGATGCTGGAATGCTTCGGTATTTTGATACCTGGAAATTCCGTCATCCCAATGTCAACGACCTGATCCGTATCATGGAAAAGGAATCTGATATGGAGTTGGATTGGTACAAGGAATACTTTGTCTACACGACCAAAACCATTGATTACAGTATCAAAGAGGTAAAGGCCAATGGCAATTCCACTGAAATTACACTGGAGCGGATCGGGCTAATGCCAATGCCGGTAGATTTGGTTGTGACGTATAAAGACGGTACTTCAGAGTTGATTTACCTTCCTTTGGTCATCATGAGAGGGGAAAAAGCAGAAGAGACCGGGATGCCAAAAAGAATTCACACTGAGGCCTGGCCTTGGACCAACCTGACGAAAACACTGATCCTTGCAAAGGATTTTGATATGATCAAATCGGTAGAAATCGATCCTAGCAAAAGAATGGCTGACGTTCAGCAGGAAAATAATAAAGTGGAGTTTTAGGCTCCACTTTAGTATACATATCCTAAATAAAAAAGGTGGCTTTCGGCCACCTTTTTATTTTTTTGGATCAACCAGCGTTTTTCTTGTTCTGTACTTCAGTACGGATTTCCTGCGCCAAGTTTTTAAGGTCTTGCATTCCTTTTCTAACTCTAGTTCCGGCTGCTTGGTTACCCTTCTCGTAGAATTTTTCGAAATCGGCTTCTAGGCCCATGACGAGGTCTTTGACTTCACTAAATCTGCTCATAGTAAAAGTTTATTTTTTAAGGTTGATGATAAGTTTATTATGGTTCAATATAGGTCAAATACTTACTAATTCAATCCAGAGGCCATTTTTTTTGCTTTTTTTTTTATTCTGCAAAAGAAAGTGCCAATTCTGAGTTTTTGTAATGACCGCTGATTAGTTTGTCTTTCACCGCAGCAAATGCTTTGATGGTTTCCTCGACATCTTCCAAAGTATGTACCGCTGTTGGGATTAATCTCAAGATAATCATGCCTTTAGGTATCACTGGGTAAATCACTACTGAACAGAAAATACCATAATGCTCTCTTAAATCTCTAGAAAGGGCGGCTGCTTCTCCCACTGTACCATTGAGTACCACTGGTGTCACAGGTGAATTCGATTTTCCTGTGCTGAATCCATTTTCGTGTAGACCATTTCGAAGGGCTTGCACGATTTTCCAAAGATTATCTTTCAATTCAGGCTGAGTTCTGAGTAGTTCCAGGCGCTTGAGTGCACCTTCTACCAGCAGCATCGGGAGTGATTTTGCAAAAATCTGAGAACGCATATTGTATCTCAAATAAAGGATCACATTTGCATCTCCGGCAATAAAGGCCCCAATCGAAGCCATTGATTTCGCAAAAGTAGAGAAGTATAAGTCGATCTCTTCTTGTACGCCTTGTTCCTCACCAGTACCTGCACCTGTTTTGCCCATGGTACCAAAGCCGTGCGCATCATCTACCAGAAGTCTGAAATCAAATTTCTTCTTCAATTCCACGATTTCTTTCAGTTTGCCCTGATCTCCGGTCATACCAAATACCCCTTCGGTAATTACGAGAATTCCTCCGCCAGTTTCGGCAGCAAGTTTGGTAGCACGCTCAAGTTGCTTTTCGCAGCTTTCGATATCATTATGTGGGAAAACATACCGCTTGCCTAAGTGCATTCGCAAAGCATCAATAATACAAGCATGACACTCGGCATCATAGACTACCACGTCCTTTCGATCCAGGATCGAATCAATCACAGACATGATCCCCTGATACCCGTAATTCAACAAATAGGATTTCTCTTTGCCTACAAACTCAGCCAATTCATCTTCCAATTGTTCGTGAAGGTTGGTTTGGCCGGACATCATGCGGGCACCCATGGGATAAGCTGCTCCCCACTTGGCAGCGGCATCCGCATCAGCCTTACGAATTTCAGGATGATTGGCTAGTCCCAGATAGTTGTTTAAGCTCCAGGTGAGTACTTCTTTTCCCTGAAATTTCATTCGAGGAGCGATTTCGCCTTCAAGTTTTGGGAATGAGAAATAGCCGTCTGCAAACTCAGAGTGTTTGCCCAAAGGGCCCATATTCGTTTTTAATTTTGCAAATAGATCCAAAGCAGTATTGAATTTAGAGTTACCGTATTTAATGAGTTCTCATTAAAAGTGGACAAAAATAAACTATTAACCGCTTGAAAGCAAAAATCCCCTCCCAAGCTTCGATAATCTTCAAAAAGCTCAGTTTTATTTCTTTATTTCGCTTCAAGCCATATCGCCTACCCAAATAATTCTTCAGAGAAAATGCCAAAAATCAAGAAACTTTTAGTCGCAAATCGGGGTGAAATCGCCCTTAGAATCATGCGAACCGCGCAGGAAATGGGAATAGCAACTGTCGCTGTATTTTCAGAAGCAGACAGACTTTCCCCCCATGTTAAATTTGCAGACGAGGCAGTTTGCATCGGTCCGCCACCTTCCAATCAATCCTACCTTCTGGGTGATAAAATCATCAATGTCTGCCTCGAACTTGGTGTGGATGCCATTCACCCGGGTTATGGATTTCTTTCAGAGAATGCAGATTTTGCCAAAAAAGTAGGAAAAGCGGGATTGATTTTTATCGGTCCTTCACCTGAATCAATCGAGGTGATGGGATCGAAGCTTGCCGCTAAGCAGGCCGTAGCAAAATATGACATCCCATTGGTCCCTGGGACCGAGGAAGCAATTTCGGATATTCCAGTCGCCAAACTCAGAGCTGCAGAGATTGGATACCCGATCCTGATCAAAGCCTCTGCTGGTGGTGGAGGCAAGGGAATGCGGATCGTGGAATCTGAGGCAGAATTTGAAGAGCAAATGAACCGTGCCGTTTCGGAGGCACAGTCTGCATTTGGAGATGGGGCAGTTTTCATCGAGAAATTCATCACCTCACCACGTCATATTGAAATTCAGATTCTGGGAGACCAACATGGGAATACCGTTTACCTTTTTGAAAGAGAGTGTTCCATACAGCGTCGCCATCAGAAAGTCATCGAAGAAGCTCCATCCGCGGTGGTGAATCCTGAAATGCGTAAAGCAATGGGTGAAGCAGCAGTCGGGGTAGCCAAAGCTTGTAACTATTATGGCGCCGGCACTGTCGAGTTTATCGTCGATGACAAACTGAATTTCTATTTTCTGGAAATGAATACCCGACTTCAAGTCGAGCATCCAGTGACTGAAATGATCACAGGCAAAGATCTGGTCCGGGAGCAAATTCTTGTCGCTGAGGGAAATCCACTTTCCTTTGCTCAGGAAGACCTCAAAATACATGGACATTCGGTAGAAATCAGAGTTTATGCCGAAGATCCGAAAAACAACTTTCTGCCTGATATCGGAAAATTGGTCACCTACCGACGACCTCAAGGCCCTGGAATTCGCGTGGACGACGGTTTTGAGGAAGGGATGGACATTCCTATCTATTACGATCCCATGATCGCCAAGCTGATCACGCATGGCGAAACCCGACAGGATGCCATCGACAGAATGATCCGGGCAATCAACGATTACCGGATTACCGGCATTCAGACCACATTGGACTTTTGCAGATTTGCACTGCAGCATGGGGCTTTTGTGTCTGGAGACTTCGATACCAAGTTTGTCGAGAAGTTTTTTACTCCGGAAAAGCTTATTCCCGAATTCACCCAGGAGGAAAGTGAACTTATGGCTGCGTTGGCTGTGGAGTTTTTTCTGAAAGAGGAAAACAGAATCAATCCCACCCAACCCATTAAAGCAATTCCCTCTACCAATTGGAAAAACCGACTGGTCTGATGGCTGAAATTCTACCGCTCAAAGCTTGGAGATACAACGAGGAACTTGCCGGGAATTTGGAGGAATTGACTGCTCCGCTTTTTGATGTAGTGTCGTCAAAACAGCGGGAAATGCTATATTCCAATCCACTGAATAGCATTCACCTATCCGTACCCCAAGGCGAAAATCCAGCTGACAATGCAAAAAAGACTCTTTTGAAATGGAAGGAATCTGGCACCTTGGTTCAGGACGATCTTCCGGGGATCTATGTGTATTATCAATACTTTAGACTTCCTGGAGATACGCAAGAGCGATGCCGCAAAGGCTTCATCGCTCAGATCAAAGCCTATGATTGGGAAGAGAACCAGATTCTCCGGCATGAAAGCACCATCGTATCAGCTGTCAATGACCGAATTGATCTCCTCAGTGCCACGCAGATTCAAGCCAGTCCTACCCACGGACTTTACGAAGATGCGAGCAATGAACTGGAGCGCTATATGGATGCTGCAATGGCGTCACCCTTGTATGAACTTGAGGATTATCAGGGAGTCCGCGAGGTACTTGCTGTAATCCATGATGCCAAAGTTATTTCCCGGTTTTTAGCTGTTTTGGATGACAAGAAAGTAATCTTGGCAGATGGACACCATCGATTGGAGGGTGCAATTGAATACAAAAAGCTTCAAAGCGATGCTTTCCCGGAAGCAAAATGGAAAGGCTCTGATTATCATTTGATGTATCTCACGAACGTCCATGGCAATCACCTGAAGATCCTCCCGACACATCGCTTATTTTATGGTTTGAATCTTTCGGAAGCCGAACTTCTTGATCGGATCAAAGAATGGTTTGATGTCCGGATCTTTGGCGATGCAGATGAATTGGTCAATTATACCTTTCAGCGAAAATGGTCCTTTGGTTTGATCCTCTCGGAAGAAGCCTATGTCATTAAATTCAAGCAGGATAAATTTGAGGCCGTTCGGCCCGAATTGCCTGAGGCGCTGAGAAATCTCGATCTGGTAATTTTACACCATATTTTATTTGAAAAAATACTGGGTTTCGATCTGGAGCAGCAGCGAAATTCGGATCAATTGGCATTCGAACGAAACTTTGCCAAATGTGTGCGTGAGGTACGGAGTAACAAAGCTAGTTTTGCAATAATTACCAGAGAAATTGAATTGGAGCAGGTCTTGGAGGTATGTAAGTCGGGTGCGGTAATGCCTCAAAAATCAACTTACTTTTACCCCAAAGCTTTGGGAGGACTCCTCTTTGCAAGTATTAAACAAGAAGAATTTGAATCGAATTATGGAGCCTTTTTTGACCAAACTAGCTGATAAGAAAATCATTCTGGCTTCAAATTCTCCACGGAGACAGGAATTGCTGAAGGCCTTGGGGGTCGATTTTACAGTAAAAGTGCATCCTGTCGATGAGACTGTTCCTGCAGATCTCCCAGCAGATTATGCTGCGGCCTACCTGTCCAAACTCAAAGCAGAGAGTTTCCCGACTCCTCTAGCGGAAAATGAAATTTTAATCACGGCTGATACGATAGTCATCATCAAGGATAAAATTCTGGGCAAGCCAAATTCGGATATGGAAGCATTTGATATGATCCGAAGTCTTTCTGGCACTACGCACAGGGTTATGACAGCAGTGACGATGAAGGATCTCAAAAGGCAAATCACGCTGGAAGATGAGGCAAAGGTTACTTTCCGATTTCTCGAGGAAGATGAAATCTGGTATTACATTCGGAATTTCAAACCCTTTGACAAAGCAGGAGCCTATGGAATTCAGGAATGGATTGGCTTTGTCGGAGTGACCGGAATCGAAGGTTCTTATTTCACGGTGATGGGTTTCCCGCAGCACTTGGTGTACCAGCAGCTGAAGAAGTGGTGAGAAAATTCAATCTCACAGATGACAAAGAAAGTCACAGATTTTGGTCATTCATCTTTGGTAATCTGTGCTATCTGTGAGCAAATATGAATCAAGATTAATTGATCAGAAATTGCAAACCTAATGACCAAAGCGGGGGCCTAAGGTATTCAGGAATGGATTGGATTTGTACAGATAGGAATATTTAAAGCCCACAGATGACACAGAAAGTCACGGATTTTCATCATTCATCTGTGGTAATCTGTGCTATCCGTGAGCAAATAAGAATCAAGATTAATTGATCAGAAATTGCAAACCTCATGACCAAAGCAGGGGCCTAAGGAATTCAGGAATGGATTGGATTTGTAGGGATAGGAAAATCTAAAGCTCACAGATGACGCAGATAGTCACGGATTTTCATCATTCATCTGTGGTAATCTGTGCTATCCGTGAGCAAATAAGAATCAAGATTAAGATATCAAAAATTGCAAACCTCATGACCAAAGCAGGGGTCTAAGGAATTCAGGAATGGATTGGATTTCTAGGGATAGGAAAATCTAAAGCCCACAGATGACGTATATAGTCACGGATTTTCATCATTCATCTGTGGTAATCTGTGAGCAAATAAGAATCAAGATTGATTGATCAGAAATTGCAAACCTCATGTCCAAAGCAGGGGTCTAAGGTATTCAGGAATGGATTGGATTTGTAGAGATAGGAATATTTAAAGCCCACAGATGACGTAGATAGTCACGAATTTTCATCATTCATCTGTGGTAATCTGTGCTATCCGTGAGCAAATAAGAATCAAGATTGAGATATCAAAAATTGCAAACCTAATGGCCAAAGCAGGGGCCTAAGGTATTCAGGAATGGATTGGCTTTGTCGGAGTGACCGGAATCGAAGGTTCTTATTTCACGGTGATGGGTTTCCCGCAGCACTTGGTGTACCAGCAGCTGAAGAAGTGGTGAGAAAATTCAATCTCACAGATGACAAAGAAAGTCACAGATTTTGGTCATTCATCTTTGGTAATCTGTGCTATCTGTGAGCAAATATGAATCAAGATTAATTGATCAGAAATTGCAAACCTAATGACCAAAGCGGGGGCCTAAGGTATTCAGGAATGGATTGGATTTGTACAGATAGGAATATTTAAAGCCCACAGATGACACAGAAAGTCACGGATTTTCATCATTCATCTGTGGTAATCTGTGCTATCCGTGAGCAAATAAGAATCAAGATTAATTGATCAGAAATTGCAAACCTCATGACCAAAGCAGGGGCCTAAGGAATTCAGGAATGGATTGGATTTGTAGGGATAGGAAAATCTAAAGCTCACAGATGACGCAGATAGTCACGGATTTTCATCATTCATCTGTGGTAATCTGTGCTATCCGTGAGCAAATAAGAATCAAGATTAAGATATCAAAAATTGCAAACCTCATGACCAAAGCAGGGGTCTAAGGAATTCAGGAATGGATTGGATTTCTAGGGATAGGAAAATCTAAAGCCCACAGATGACGTATATAGTCACGGATTTTCATCATTCATCTGTGGTAATCTGTGAGCAAATAAGAATCAAGATTGATTGATCAGAAATTGCAAACCTCATGTCCAAAGCAGGGGTCTAAGGTATTCAGGAATGGATTGGATTTGTAGAGATAGGAATATTTAAAGCCCACAGATGACGTAGATAGTCACGAATTTTCATCATTCATCTGTGGTAATCTGTGCTATCCGTGAGCAAATAAGAATCAAGATTGAGATATCAAAAATTGCAAACCTAATGGCCAAAGCA
>NZ_QGOL01000059.1 GCF_003259255.1 Algoriphagus litoralis | reverse complement strand
CAATCGAGTAGACGGCCTCGCCAACCGTTAAGTTAGCGAGGTGCGCCTCTCACACCACCGTACGTACGGGTCTCGTATACGGCGGTTCACTGGATTGTAGGTTGCGATTTTTGGTAATAGGAAAGCATCGATTCATAGCCTTTTCTTCTTAGGCGGGACAAAGTAATTGTAGTGATCAGAATCGGACTCTGAGCTACCGCCCATCCGCCTTTTCTAGTCCTACTCCATGCATAGGCATGGTCTTGATCCACTCCCAGTCTGATCAGGTTTTTGCGTTTCCGCTCAGGCTTCTTCGAGTCATGCCAAATACAGTAGCGGAGGCGATTTCTCAACCACTCATCGAGTGATTTCAGCTTTGCAGTGATACTGGCCAGGCGATAATTGTTTACCCATCCCCGCCAGATTTCTGCAAGCTTTTTCAACCGCTCCTCGAAGCTGTATGGTCTGGTTTTCTTGGTGATCTGCTTGAGCTTGCGTTTCAGTGAGTCCCAGCTGCTTTTCTTCACTACCAACTGATATTTTCCTTTGACTCCCTTTTGATAAGTCGGAACAAATGCATGTCCCAGCAGCTCAAAATCGGAGGGTCTTCGGATGCCACTTTTCGCCCTGTTAATAGGAAGTCTGAGCTTGTCTCTTAGAAAGAGAAAAATCTCGTTTCCCACTTTTCTGGCTTCCTTCTTTGACTTGGTGTAGATGCTGAAATCGTCCGCATATCGGACGTATTTTAGGTTTCTCCTTTCCAGTTCCTTGTCCAGCAAATCCAGAAGGATGTTGGACAGGAGGGGACTGAGTGGCGAACCTTGTGGTACGCCTTTTCTACGTCTGTGCAGTTTTCCGTTGATCTGGATCGGTGCACGCAGCCATTTTCGGATGAGCCGTAGGGTGGTCGGACATTTTACCCGTTGGTAGATCAATTGAAGCAGAACCGAGTGGTCCACTTCGTCAAAGAATCCTTTCAGGTCGATGTCCACAATGTCTCCCGATAGCTATCGGGACCATCATTGATGT
>NZ_QGOL01000058.1 GCF_003259255.1 Algoriphagus litoralis | reverse complement strand
CAAATGGATATCACTTTATGATGAAAAAGGCGCCGAAGGTTTAGCAAGGAAACAAAGTGAACCAAAATTACCCATGGCCAAAAGAATCAAAAAGCCCATAACCAAGGAAGACGAGCTGCTGCAAGAATTAGCTTCCCTGAGAGCTGAAAATGCCTATTTAAAAAAGCTCCATGCCTTAATTCAAGCCGACAAAGAGAAAGAAGAAAAGCGGAAATCATCCAGGAATTAAGGCAGTCTCATGCATTATCAGATCTGTTAGTGCATGCGGGGATGGCCAGAAGTACATTTTATTATCACCTAAAACAATCCAGAAAACCGGATAAATATCTGGAAGCCAAAAAGGCTATTTCTAGGCTCTATAGGGAGCATAAGGGGCGAATGGGCTACAGACGTATTAAACTTCAACTTAGAAATGAAGGCATGGCTCTCAATCATAAAACAGTTTTGAGATTGATGCAGGAATTGGGAATCCAGAGTTTGATCCGGACAAAAAAATACAAATCCTATAAAGGGGAATTGGGCAAAGTCGCTCCAAATCTTTTAGAGCGCAACTTTAAAGCCTCCATGCCAAATGAAAAATGGGCTACCGATATTACCGAGTTTAAAGTCACTGACAAAAAGCTCTACTTGTCTCCGATCATTGATATGTTCAACGGAGAAATCATCAGTTATACTATGTCAGAAAATGCCAAGCTAAAGCCTGTAATTGATATGTTAGAGCAGGTGGAACGCCCTATTGCGAAGGACAAACCCGTAATTATGCAATCAGACCAAGGATGGCACTACCAAATGAAATTGTATCAGGATACATTACACAAAAAGAACATTGTACCCAGCATGTCTAGAAAAGGCAACTGTTTGGACAATGCCATAATCGAAAATTTCTTCGGCACACTTAAATGCGAACTGTTCTACCTAAAACAGTACACGTCAATATCAGAGCTCAAAAAAGAAATCAAAGAATACATCCATTACTATAATCACAAACGAATCCGATTGAATCTAAACGGAATGAGTCCAGTGAATTATCGGATACATTCACTAAATTCAACTTAATTAAAAAA
>NZ_QGOL01000057.1 GCF_003259255.1 Algoriphagus litoralis | reverse complement strand
GTTGGCGAGGCCGTCTACTCGATTGTAGGCAGTTATTATTTCTTTTTCCATTCAATGAAACGGGTATTCTCGTTCGGGAAAATTGACATTTCCACGTATGAAATATTTTCTTTTCTCATAAAAATTAATCACTCTTTTGTTTTGGCTGTAAGCATCCAATCTTATCGAAGAATAATTGTTTTCGTTCGCGAATTTCTCGGCAAAATCCATCAATTTTTTTGCGTAGCCTTTTCCTTGATATTTTGGGTCAATCACTAATCTGTGAATAACCAAAACTTTTGAGTTGCTAAATTCCCAACTTACAGTTTGGTATTCAGTTTCTTGTTCTTCGCTTATGTTAATTGCACCAATAATTTCCTCATTGCTTCTCAGCACGAAAAGGATACCTTTTTTTAAATCATTTTCGATTATTGGGCGAGTAGGATAATTGTCAGTCCATTGGTAAATTCCATTTCTCTCTAATTCATTTTTTGCATTCAAATAGATTTGGAAAAGTTCGTTTAAATCTGATAATGTTCCTTTTTCAATTTTTAGTTGTTCTTTTTCTGTTCGCTCTGTTTTGGTGTCGTAAATCAGTAATCCTTGATTATTATCATCAAGTTGTTCAATTAATTTGCCTTTTCTGTTCCATATAGCACTTTGTCCAACGCCCATAAAGTTGTCACAATGTCCAACGCAATTCGACATCAATATTGGTGTGTTAAACTCGTTTGGAATTTGAGGAAAGTGTTTATATGCTTTTTCAATTCCGCCTTTTCGTTTGGCTACGCTAGCAATGTAAATATCTGTTCCTTGATTTTTTACATTTAAGAAATGTTCTCGTTGCAATGTCTCATAGCAAATTCCTATTGCGATTTTCACGCCATTAATAGTTAAAAAAGATTGATTTTTGCCACAAACAAAATAGGGTAGCTCGTCCGAATGCAACATTTGTTTGGAATAAACTGTCTTTTCTTTATTTGGCTGAAAAATCAGCATACTGATATTTAGTCCGTCAGGTGCTTTTGTTGGCATTCCAATTCCAATAGATATTCCATTTGAATTGGATATTTCTTGAAATGGACTAAAAATACTGCTTTCAATGTCTGTCGCTAGTTCTGTTGCTAATTCAGGTTCGTAGTTTGTAATTGACAGTTCGGGAAATATTATCAAGTCGGCTTTTAATTTGATTGCACGCTCAATAAATTCCAAGTGGCTATCAATATTCCTTTGGATGTTCCCTTTTTCGGATTTCGTTTGTGCTATGCAAATTTTCATTTCTTGAATGCGGTTTGTTTTAATTGCCTACAACGTTTTGCG
>NZ_QGOL01000056.1 GCF_003259255.1 Algoriphagus litoralis | reverse complement strand
TAATTGCCTACAACGTTTTGCGGCTACCCGAAGGGCGGGACTTTTACCACAAAACTTGATTTGAAAAACTAATGCTTGATTTACCACCAAACTGTCTTTGGAACACGAAACCCCGCCTTTTGGGTAGGTGCTGTTGCACTAAACCTGCGGTAGTTTTACTTAGTAGCAGTCGGAAAGAGGTAACTTTTTAGCTCATTCATAAAC
>NZ_QGOL01000055.1 GCF_003259255.1 Algoriphagus litoralis | reverse complement strand
CCTGCCTTTGCAGGCCATAGCCGTCAGGTTAAGGTTGTAAGTATCTCATTTAAGGCTAGTT
Organism: Algoriphagus litoralis; assembly: GCF_003259255.1. Taxonomy (GTDB): domain Bacteria; phylum Bacteroidota; class Bacteroidia; order Cytophagales; family Cyclobacteriaceae; genus Algoriphagus; species Algoriphagus litoralis. The sequence goes on along the minus strand of NZ_QGOL01000055.1, from coordinate 1,525 downwards.
TTCCTTTTTTCTTTTCGAGGTATAAAATTTTAGGAGCAAACTCTTTGAGTTGATCAAGTAAGGTTATCAACTCTTTATGGCTTTTCAAAGCATTGATTAGATGATTTGATATGTTTTGGATCAGCCTGAAGTATTTCCAAACACTGCATAACACATTGTTCTTTTGTAATGTCTGGTTTTGTAACCAATTGAATATGTTAAGGTTAAGGATAATCCAGATCAGTTTTCCATAAAGCTGGCAATCAAACCGATGGATTTTTTTGGTGTTAAACTCGTCAATGGTAACCAGTGATTTCCAGGTTTTGAAGATCAGCTCGATTTGCCAGCGTAAGGAATATACTTTCCTGATGTCTTTTCCTTTCAGAATCTCAGCGGGAACATTGGTAACCATAATATTCAACTTTGCCCTTGCCTTAAACTTATCCGAAACCTTGTTTCCCACAGATTTTGCCTGTTTTGAGGTTTTTCGGAGTCTTTTCTCATAGGTCGCCTCATCGGCAAGCGAAACCACAAGGCGCACAGGAATCCTTTCTTTTTTCCCCAGAAAAACAGGTACTTCCAGGTATTCTAACTTATCTTTTTTGAGCTTTTTAAGATAGGAATTGATCTCCACTGGATCTTTTGAGTCCCGTTCTGAATACATATTCACCTGTGGTGTCAACCGATTGACAAAGTATGCTTTGGCCGAGTGAATCGTGGATAGAAACGTCAGGGTACAATAGCCCATGTCTCTGAGAAAAAGATCATTTTCCTGGATATCATGGGTAAAATCGGCTGAGTCAGACTGATCATTCATCACACCGGAGGTTAGCCTGAGATCAAGACTCTGCCCACTGAGAAAATCATATTCATATTGGACACTGATCATCGAAGAGGAGTGATGAAGCGCCCCTCCGTACCCTTTATACTTTGCAGAAAAAGCATCAGGGAGCGCAAATTTGGTGGAATCTTTGATCCGAATCCGGTTGAAATGGGTTTTGAGCGCTTGCTTTTCGCCACTATAGCAGATCTTTTGAGTCAAAAGACAGTCGAGACACTTTTTTAGAAAGTCGACAGCGGGTGAAGTAAACCGGTCATGAAGCGACTGCTTGGTGATGTTAATCCCGAATTCCTGAAAGAGAAAGGAAGCCATATCTAAGAGACTGAAATCTTTCCCCCGTTGATAAGAAAACATAAGACTCAACAGAAAACAGAAACCATCGAGCTTCGACTTCCTGATCGAATAGCCGCTTTCTTTGGCTAATAAATTGATGGATTTGGGGTTGAAATTTAAGAGGAATTTTTCTTTTAAAATTTGGTCTTTTTTACGTATAAACCATTGATTATCTTTCTTTTATACCTCAAAACTCAGTATATTAGGAGAAGAAAAAAGGCGGCGAACCGTGAAATTGACCGCCTTTTTAAACTAAAAAAACATTATACAAATATGAGTAAAAGGAAGAAAGATCCCAATGGGGATCTACGCTTTGTTCATAAATAAACTCACCCACAAGGTTTTAGCTTGCTAAACTGACGGCTATGGCCT
>NZ_QGOL01000054.1 GCF_003259255.1 Algoriphagus litoralis | reverse complement strand
GCTTACTGACAGATCAACGTTGTCGGGAACAGTGAAGCACCTCACACCATAATCAAAATTGAATTTGGTTGGGTCTTCTCTAGTCACAGATCCTGTCTGAACAAGAGGTGTCGTCACCTCACATACCAAACCATTGATATCTTGAGAATCCAATACTCTACCAGAAGGATCAGGGAGAACTTTCACTCGTCCAGATGCTCCAAATGCCAAGGCTTGAGCATCAAATACCGGATCAGGAACTAAGGTAACTTCGTACTCACCATAAGGCGATTGCTGGGTCAATTCATGTTTCCAATAACCAAACTGACTAATGGATTCCATACCTTCATATCCATCTGGTCCTTTGATTGAAATATTTTGGCCAGCAGGATTTCCAAATCCGGCTCTATTCAATTCACCACGATTTTCTGGGCCTACATAACTTCCATCTCCATTGAGATCTAGCCATTCCCAATTATAGATATTGACAGCTTGTCCGAAAGTGAGGAAGGTCTGAGTAACTTCACCATCGTCATTGGCATCATACCATTCATTTTCGATTCCATCACCATTGATATCATACCATACAAAACCTCTTAAGAATACTTTGTCCGCTCCGACAGAAGTTCCTGATCCAGCAAATGTGTATCGGAAATTGACTGGATCGTAACTACATGCCCGTACTGTTATATTGGCTTCATCCCCATTAACAGGTCTGAGACTGTATTGAATCTCAAGGTTTTCATCTAATACTTTTATCAAATAATCTCCTTCTGATATTCCGATAAATTGGTACCTACCATTACTATTTGTCAAACTGATCAGTGTATCACCAGAGGTATTTTCCCTAGGAATCAAAATGACAGGAACATTGGCCAAGCCAAGTTGAGAACCAAGTTGGAAAATCAGACCAGTTACAAGAGTTTCACCATTACATTCTACTCTAGTGATTACATCATCTTCATCCGTAAGCGGATCTGTATCTATTGGATTTGGAGCAGACGCATAGGCAATATTCACTATAGGATTACCTGCATCAACATCAGCTTCCGTAATGGTATAAGTAGTATTCAATTCCACAGATTCCTGCGGAGAAATGCTCTTGATAGTCTCATCTAATCCAGTCAAAGGATCTGTCACTTGTACATCAATCAAATCAACATTTCCGGTGTTGGTCACAGTCAGCGTATAGTTAATTATTTGGCCGCTTGCAATCACCACATCCTTATCTGCAGTTTTCACAATTTCAATTGCAGGCTGTGCATCTGTCACTACCACTGCATCATCACTAGCTTCTACATCATTTCCAGATGGATCCTGTGCTACAACAGATGCAACATTTGTGACACTGCCTGCTTCCAAATCAGTTTGAGTGATCGTGTAGGTAGTCTTATAAGTTACTTTTTCACCTGGTACCAAAACAGGATAGCTCTCAACCAAGCCAGACAATGGATCTGTTGTGAGGGCATTGCTTAAGGTCGTATTACCTGTATTGGTCACAGTCAAGGTATAAGTAATCACATCACCAACTGCATCGTAAGTAGCTACATCTGCTGTTTTCGTCAGGTCAATTCCTGAGGACTGGTTCGCAGTCACGGTCGCAGTCGCAGTATCGCTCAAGTTGGCTTTAGTTGCATCTGTCGCAGTAACTGTCGCGACATTCACCACTTGGCCAGCATCGATATCGGCTTGGGCAATGGTATAACTTTCTGTAACCATCACTACCTGGGCAGGTGCTATTGTACCGATAGTCTGGTTCATGCCTGTCAACGGATCAGTCAAGGTCACATCAGTCAAGGTTACATTACCCGTGTTGGTTACAGTCAAAGTATAGGTAATCACATCCCCAACCTGATCGTAAGTTGAGACATCTGCTGTTTTCGTCAGCTCAATGCCAGAGGACTGGTTCGCAGTCACGGTCGCAGTCGCAGTATCCTCAATAGTTACACTTGTCGCGTCAGTTGCGGTCACTGTTGCAACGTTCACCACTTGGCCTACATCGATGTCAGCTTGAGCAATGGTATAACTTTCTGTAACCATCACTACCTGGGCAGGTGCCATCGAACCGATAGCCTGATTCAAGCCTGTCAATGGGTCCGTCAAGGTCACATCGGTCAAGGTTTCATTGCCTGTATTGGTTACGGTCAAGGTATATGTAATCACATCACCAACCTGATCGTAAGTTGACACATCTGCTGTTTTCGTCAAGGCGATACCTGGGCTCTGAACTGCCGTCACGGTTGCAGTCGCAGTGTCACTCAAGTTGGCGTTCGTTGCATCTGTCGCGGTAACTGTCGCTACATTCACCACTTGACCTGCATCAATATCTCCTTGCGAAATTGTGTAAGTTTCAGTTATAGTCCCTACTTGGGCAGGTGCCATCGAACCGATAGCCTGATTCAATCCGGTCAATGGATCCGTCAAGGTCACATCAGTCAAGGTTACATTACCCGTGTTGGTTACAGTCAAGGTATAAGCAATCACATCACCAACCTGATCGTAAGTTGCGACATCTGCAGTTTTCGTCAGCTCAATGCCTGAGGACTGGTTCGCAGTCACAGTCGCGGTCGAAGTATCCTCAAGAGTTGCGCTTGTCGCGTCAGTTGCGGTCAC
>NZ_QGOL01000053.1 GCF_003259255.1 Algoriphagus litoralis | reverse complement strand
GCCCAGGTATCGCCTTGACGAAAACCCCTAATCGGACGGATTACAGCAATCCTGGGGATGTGATTACCTATGAGCTGGTTGTCACCAACTCAGGCAACGTGACGTTGACCGGCGTTGCGGTAAGCGACGTGGGCACGACCCTTGACAACCCTCAGGTAGGCACACTGGCACCAAACCAGAGCGCCACGGTAACGGGCAGCTATACGATCACGCAGACAGACATTGACAACGGCAGCTTCGTGAACACGGCTACGGCGACGGGTCTGGATCCGAACAGCGGAACGCAGACTGCTACGGCCACGGCGACGGTGACTGCGAACCAGACACCTGCTTTGGATCTGAAGAAAACAGCCAGCCCGCATACCTACAGCCAAGTGGGCGAGCAGATCAGCTATACCCTTGAGATAGAGAACACGGGCAACGTGACCCTGTACAATGTGGTGGTCAATGATCCGTTGGCCAACTATACTTCCCCAAGCTTCACGTTGGTTCCCGGCCAGACCGAATCGGTATCCGGCATCCTGACCATTACCCAGGCAGACCTGGACAGAGGCTTTGTGGACAACGTGGCCACGGCGGTGGGCACGGATCCGAACAGCACGGTACTGACGGTGACTGCACCGGAGCGTATCACGGCAGGTCAGAGTCCATCGATCAGTCTGTCGAAGACTGCAGACAGACAGACCTATGACCAGGCCGGTGATGTGATCACCTATACACTGGAAGTGGAGAACACGGGCAACGTGACCCTATACGGAGTGGTTGTGACCGATCCGCTGCGCAACTTTACCTCTCCGACACTGCCTGAACTGGCACCCGGCCAGACGGCAAGTTATTCAGTCGGCTTGACGGTGACCCAGGCAGAAGTGGATGCAGGCGGTGTGATGAACACGTCGACAGCGACGGGAGTATCCCCGAACAGCGTGACCGTGACCGATACAGACGAGGAGCTGGTACTGGCCAATGTGGCTCCGGCACTGGATCTGGTGAAGACAGCCAATCCTAGGGTCTTTGTGAATGCGGGCGAAGTGGTGACCTATACGTTTGAGGTGAGCAACGTGGGCAACGTGACCCTGACAGGGGTATTGCTGAGCGATCCGTTGATCCCATACAACCAGAGCATCGGCACAATGGCTCCTGGCGACAGCCAGACCTTCACGGCGACTTATACGCTGACCCAGACAGACATAGACAACCGCATCCTGATCAACACGGCTGCGGTGACAGGTACTGCACCGGACAACAGTACGGCCACGGCAACAGACAGGGCTTTGATTGCCTCGCAGGACTTCGGTGCAATCGAAGTGGATAAGGTATCGCTGGATCAGGTATACAGTACGGTAGGGGAACCACTGGAATATGAGATTACGGTGACCAACATCGGTAACGTGACCCTCAACAACGTGGTGTTGACAGATGATCTGACCAGTCTGACCCAGAACATAGGCACGATGGCACCTGGTGCAAGTTCGGTTTACACGACGACTTACGTGGTCACCCAGCAGGACCTGGATTCAGGGCTGATCACGAATGAGGCCACGGCCACGGGAGTGGAAGCGACCCCTCAGGCCACCCCTGTGAGTGATAAGGACAATGCGGTTTCGGTAGCCAGAAGACAGCCGGGTATCAAACTGAACAAGCAGAGCAGTACAGCAAGCTATGCCCAGCCGGGGGATGTGATCGACTACACGTTGACGGTTACCAACATAGGCAATGTGACCTTGGACAATATTTTACTGGATGACCAGTTGACAGGAATTACCCAGGTGGCATTGAACGACCTGTTGCCGGGAGCATCTACGGTAATAGCGACCAGCTATACGGTTACCCAGACAGACCTTGACGCAGGCACCGTGGACAACACGGCCAGCGTGAGCGGTCAAGGTCCAGGTGGAAGAACTGTTGCCTCAAAAGACAGGGAATCCGTACCGGGCGTGCGTGCAGGCGGCATCCAGCTGATCAAGACAGCAACGCCGAAACTGTACATCCAGGCAGGCCAGGTGATCAACTATACCCTGGAAGTAACCAATACGGGCAACCTGACCCTGGACAATGTGACGGTTACTGATCCGTTGACGAACCTGAACCAGAACATAGGAACGCTGGATCCAGGGGCAGCGAGTACAATCACTACGAGCTACACGATTCTACAGTCAGACGTTGACAATGGCACGGTGACCAACACGGCCACAGCAGAAGGCACGGATCCGTTCAATACGACCTTGAGCACAACAGACAGTGAAGTAGTCAGAGCTATCGGAGTATCCAGACTGGAGCTTACCAAGACAGCCAACCCTACGACTTACGATCAGGCAGGAGATGCGATAAGCTATACCCTGACGGTGACCAACAGCGGCAACCTGATCCTGAATGATGTGGTGATTACAGACCCACTGACCAACCTGACCTACAACGTAGGCACGCTTGCACCGCAGCAGAGCGCAACGATAAATGAAACATATTCAGTAAGCCAGTCCGATGTGGATGCAGGATCGGTGGTCAACATTGCGACTGCGACGGCAAAAGACAGCCAGGGAGCAGACAAGCTGACCACAGCCACGGCGACAGTCACAGCGGTACAGACCCCAGGCATCAGTTTGACAAAAACAG
>NZ_QGOL01000052.1 GCF_003259255.1 Algoriphagus litoralis | reverse complement strand
CGTAGCTCCAGTGCTCAGCCTGACAGGGATCCGCCTGATCTCAAATCCTAAAAGCAAGATTTATTTCGCAGTCAAAACAGTAGTACTGCATTCTATTCCAGACTTTTAACTCGGTGTTTTATCCTAATTCCTATTATTCCAAGCCGAGCCAAAAATAATATACCAGCCAAAATCCTCATTGGACCAGGCTACATCGATACCTGTCCTGACCCCAAATTTCCGAGCGATCAGGTAGCGTATTCCTGTACCGTAGTTGTACACCAATTGTGCATCTGCAAATTTGATTTCTTGGGTAGGAGCCTTTCCCGCACCCACAAAACCCACCACACTCCAGCGTGAAGTGAAATCATACCGCTGCTCGGTCTCCACTACGTAGGTTTGATCTCCCTGATAGCGTGCCAGAGGTACCCCTCGCAATGCCACCCCTGGCTTCAAATAAAAAGGAGCATCATTAAACTGAAGCTTTCCGGCTGCTCTGAATCCACTGACCCACTTAGGTCCAAGTTGGAAATAGTGTAAAGCGGAGATAGTCCAGTTCTGATAGGTATAATCACTGCCTGTCCAGGAGTCATTCATCCTAAAATCAGAAACAACATATATCCCTTTGTTTGGCGTAAAAACATTATCCCGCTTGTCAAATTCGAGTGCTATCCCCACACTGCTCAGGTTATTGTCCAGTGCTTTTTCATCCACAAACTCCGGCAAATTCACATAACCAAAATCTGGCTTCACCCGATTATGAAGGTATAAATACTCCAACCCTACAAATAATTCGGTCTGGCCAATCTGACGCAGCACAGAACCAAATAGCGCAGTGGTATTAAAATTAAAGGCAAATTTCTGCTCCCCGACTACCGGGATATTTCGGAAGAAATCCATGTTGACGTCTCCATATGCGCCTCCAACTCTGTACTTAAGGTGTTGCTTGGGCAGAGAGGCGATCCGAAGTGCTCCTGCCCCCCAGGTTTGGTTCCCTGTGATTCCTGCAAATCCGGCAGTAATATCCGGTGCAACATACTCTCCCAAGTCCTGATTCATGTTTGGATGAATAAAAATCGGTGTAAACATCACCCCGATCCCCCCAAATGCAGGTTCGGTTACGATTTGAGCAACGGGGATAAATCCATGGAAATTGATTAAAAAATCACTTAGGTCCAGTTTCCCATCCAGGGAGTCCTTCAAAACAGCCATACTGAACTTTTCTTTTTCTGGTTTTTCCTGAGCGAAAGAAAACTGGGCGAAAATCAAGAAAAGAATTGTGGCGTAAAAAAATCTCATACACGTCGGCTTAATTGAGCTTAAAACTATTGCATCGAGGATAATTTATTAGTGTTCAGCAGCCTGGGATTTCCCTCTTCCAATCGGAAGGTTGGCATATATCGCTAGCTGACTGTGAGTTTGCTTTCCAGCCAGATTTTTCATCGCATCTGAAAAACCTCCCTGATAACGAAGTCCGAATGCATTGACCTTGTCTTTTCCTATATACATGCCAATGCCGGTGGCAAACCCAAAATCAAATCGTTGAACCTGATCTCTGATATCCACATCCAGCTGCAGATCGCCTTGCGATAGATCTGCCTCAAAAACATCCGTAGCCTTTAGCCTAAACGAAATCTGTGGACCCAATTCGACAAAGTAGGTGCCCTGAACCGCATAACGCAGGGTAGCGGGAATGCTGAAGTAATTAATTCGCCGTGTCACTTCCGATCCCGCATAAAACGTATTGAGGCTGGGATCATCTAAGTCATAAGCTGCTATTCCGGCCGCTCCTCGTTGGTACTTCGCCATCAAGTCTAGGTTCAAATGCCAATTTTCATCAAACTTGTGTGTATAAAACAAGCCTAGATTAAAGGATTTCAATGGGTTCTGAGCTCCTGACAATGACATGTTGTTCCAGCTGTAGTCCAGGTGAATCCCAAAGAGATTATCCTCATTATTCAGTTTATCCCCAAAAATCAAACTCATAATCACCTGACCCTGAGAGACGGTAGCTACAGCCATGCAAAGTCCTAAAAACAGACAAAATTTAAAGTGCTTCTTCATAACCAAAAATTAGGAAAACAAATCAAGAGCTAAGTGTGCTAGGATTTCTTTTTGAAGAAACCGGGAATTCTATAGTTAAGATTCAGTAAAAATTGGCTTCTTTTTCCAAAAACGCCCAATTCCGTTCGTAGCATCCATCGTTTATCAAATTGGTACTGCGCTCCTAAAATCAAGTTAAACGGTTCTGCGACCTTCTTATCCAATTTATATTCGATCAATGCGTTTCCCGGATCAGTTCCCGCTGCAGCCTCTTCAATTTTGGCTATGATTTGTTTAGCGATCACCCGCTGGGCAGGAGGAAGGCCATCGGCCCATTCATTAAGTCTGTCTATTGCTGCCCCGTCTCCGAGACCCGGAACTAAGTTTGAAACGGGAATGCTTCCTTGGGTATCATTTTGGATCACCTGATAGAATGTGCCAACCCAAACGGATAAGTTTCGCTGGGGATTGGAGAGGGATGGAATGGTATGTCCGACACGAAAACTGCTGTTGAATGCCGGAACAGGCTCTACCACCACTTCTACATCCGCAAAGTTGTAGTTATTGTCCCAGGCAAACCAAACTGGTCCCGCTGCTGCAGTCAATGTGGCGCCTAAACCATAGCTACTCACGGAGAAATTCTGCGTGGTCTGAAAACCAATGGGATCAATTAGCGTCACTTCCGTACTGGTAGTACCGCCTCCGATTATTCCATAAACATTCAGAAAAGGAAGAATCCACACATCCGGTCGGAAGGTGTAGGCATTCGTAGTCGCTATGGTAGGACCAAACTTGATAAACTGACTGATATCGACCAGCTCAGAGCCTCCGAACCCTACCGAAGTGCTTTCGATCAAAATCTGTTGCTGCTGTGTAAAATAAATAGCGCTGGCGCCCCAAACAAAAGGCAAATCATATCCCCGCTTGGCTGCCCCTGCTCCTAGAATAGGGAATACATAGGGATAATCCATATTCTTCAGGCTATCGAAATATTCTTCGTAAAGCGGGTTGAAGATTTTTTGAGCACCTTGGGAAAAGGAGGTCGATACCACTCCAAATGTGCTAAAGAATAGTATTGTGATCAGTTGGTATAGCTTAAAAATCTTCATAGCCTTAGTTTAGGTAAATCCAGTTTCTATAAAATTTGCAAAATTAAATTGGAGCAAAAAAGAAATAGCGACTAAAAATTAAGAGGTTACTATGGGAAAATAGATTTTTTAGCTTGTTATGTCTGCACTATAGCTACAAAGCACGGATAAGTTGTATTATTCAAAGTAAGCTATTGCCTTGAGCCTGATTTTTTTGACCTAACTAATCCTTGAACCTTTGAGAGTCTGGACCATCCTATTCTCTAAGCATGAGTTACATACCAACTACCAAGCTATCCGCAATTGTGCTAGTAGTCATAGGTATTTAGGAAAAATGGATGGTAGATCAAGGCCCGAATTGGGGTAGAGGATTTTGCTATCTATAATTCCTAAGCCTTTCAAGAGAGGATTGGAGTTGGCCCAAGGGGATTAGCATCCTCCAAGTTGAATTGAAGACCTCGGATTGGTTCAAGTCTTCAGACCTGCCTGACAGCGAGGCAGGTTTGAAGACTTGCGCTAATCGGGTTGAATCGTG
>NZ_QGOL01000050.1 GCF_003259255.1 Algoriphagus litoralis | reverse complement strand
TGCCCTCGGGTTTTTCTCTCTTATACACTTTAAATACTATTTGTTGGGCTTGTAGCTCAGGTGGTTAGAGCGCTACACTGATAATGTAGAGGTCCGTGGTTCGAGTCCACGCAAGCCCACACTTTCATATTGCACATTTTCGGGGGATTAGCTCAGCTGGCTAGAGCACCTGCCTTGCACGCAGGGGGTCAACGGTTCGAATCCGTTATCCTCCACCAGTTTCAGATGGCTTGCCATCTCATTTCTCTGAATGTAGAGATAAAAGTTCATTGACATATTGAAG
>NZ_QGOL01000005.1 GCF_003259255.1 Algoriphagus litoralis | reverse complement strand
ATTGGATTTCTAGGGATAGGAAAATCTAAAGCCCACAGATGACGTATATAGTCACGGATTTTCATCATTCATCTGTGGTAATCTGTGAGCAAATAAGAATCAAGATTGATTGATCAGAAATTGCAAACCTCATGTCCAAAGCAGGGGTCTAAGGTATTCAGGAATGGATTGGATTTGTAGAGATAGGAATATTTAAAGCCCACAGATGACGTAGATAGTCACGAATTTTCATCATTCATCTGTGGTAATCTGTGCTATCCGTGAGCAAATAAGAATCAAGATTGAGATATCAAAAATTGCAAACCTAATGGCCAAAGCAGGGGCCTAAGGTATTCAGGAATGGATTGGCTTTGTGGGAGTGACCGGAATCGAAGGTTCTTATTTCACGGTGATGGGTTTCCCGCAGCACTTGGTCTACCAGCAGTTGAAGAAGTGGTGAAAAATTCTTAAGCTCAAAGATGACGGAGATAGTCACGGATTTTGATCATTCATCTGTGGTAATCTGTGCAATCTGTGAGCAAAAATCTCCTACTTCAATTAGCTTTGAGTTTCAATGATCTTTCTCCAAAACATATCGCTTCCTCCCGGAAATACCCGGCAATTCCCTTTCAATATTCCTTCCTTCAGCGGCTTGGATTCTCTGAGTTTCAGGAATCCGATTACGGTTTTTGTCGGGGAAAATGGCTCGGGTAAATCTACCTTGCTCAAAGCCCTGGCGATGAAAATCAACTTGCCTGCGATTGGTAGTATGGATTTGGAGCAGGATGAAACTTTAGATGGATTCCGCCAATTCAGTGAAGGGATAATCACCCGCTGGGAGCGGACCCGAACTTACAGAGGCTTCTTTTTTCGGGCTGAGGACTATTTTGGCTTTGTCAAGCGACTGCGATCCATTGATCAAGAGCTGAAAGGAGATATCGTTGATTTTGAGAAAAACCTAAGTGGCTATGGTCTAAAAGTGGCTGTGGGTGCAATTCACGGTCAGAAAGAAGCTTTGCAGCGGAAATACGGCGATTTGACTCAAGTTTCACATGGCGAAGGCTTCCTCAAAGTCCTTCAAAACCGTATCCAACCGGAAGGAATTTACCTAATCGATGAACCTGAAGCCGCACTTTCCCCTCAGCGTCAACTCGCACTTTTCTCCATGATCAAAAATCTGGCAGTGAATGAAAACTGCCAATTCATCATCGCGACGCATTCTCCCATCCTAATGAGTTTGCCGGATGCACAGATTCTTCAGTTTGACGATTCAGTTCATGAGGTTGCAGTCGAGGACACGGAGCATTTTTCGATCATGAAAAACTTCCTCAACAATCCTGAGGCATTTTTGAGATTCCTCTAAGCAAAGAGATTTCTGCCTACTATCGGGTCGATGAGTGCATGATTCACCGATTCAGGATTTGCTTTCAACCAGTCCAAAGGCTCCAAAAGCGGTTCATCTGAGAGATCAAAAGTCCCAAAATGCATAGGAATGAAGTGTTTTCCCCCCATTTCCTGAAACACTTTAGCCGCATCCATCGGAGAGATGTGTGCCGGATGCATAAACCACTCGGGCTTGAATGCTCCAACTCCCATCAGCGCATAGTCCGGCGATCCCAACGTGTCAGCGATGAGTTTAAAATGTGGGCCATATCCGGAATCACTCATGAAATAAACAGTCTTGTCCCCGCTTTCGATATAATAGCCTCCCCAAAGTCGCTGATTGGTATCGAGCAGTCCTCGTCGGGACCAGTGACGTGTCGGTACATAAGTGATCCGAAGTGATTCCTTGAGGTCATACGATTGAAACCAGCCCGCTTCCTGAATTTTGTTTTTTGGCATCCAAGCTTGAAGCAGTGGGGCCATATTCATTCCTGTGAGAATCTGTGCCTGCGGCAAAAGTTTCCCCAAAAGCTTTAGCGTAGCTTCATCACAATGATCCCTGTGATCATGCGAGACCAAAATGTAATCTACATCCCGAATCTGCTCAGGAATAATCGGAAGAGCCGAATTCCGCTTCAGGATCCAGTTGTCCAACCACACCGGGTCGATAAGAATCGTAACTCCAGCGATGTGGAGGAGGTAACTGGCATGTCCCAGCCAGATCAATTCATCCCGGCCATTTGGTTTGAACGTTCCGATAGACTCTACTTCGAGACGTCTCTTATCTGCCTTTTTCTCCTCTTCCTGGGGATTTTTGCCCATTTTCCATTTGAGTACTGCCGCGAGACTGGCTTCAAATGGATGGTAGAGATTTTGAAAAGTACCATCGCTCAGTCGGGGAGTGCCCTGCCAATCCAGCGGAGTTTTATGGTAAGGGAGTTTAGGGTTGTGCGTATGGTTCAAAGTTGCAGGTCCGTTTAAGTCTAGGTTAGAGAGTAATATTCCGGCAGGGATGATTCCAGCCAAGCCAGTCAGAAAAGTTCTTCGCTTCATTGGTGAATTATTTCAGCTTACTAACCCGTGAGAAAGCCAAAAAGTTGCCCAAGCTACTGAGACTAAAAAGTTTATTGGATTTCTTGAAAATTGGCTTCCACTTTCCGGAAAGCAAAAAGCCGATCCAGACGTCAATCCGGATCGGCTCTTAAAAAGAACATTTCTAATTTCATACTGAGCGGCTTGCCCGCCGTGGCGGGAAGTCGAAGTGTCAGGGTGACACCAGCTCTTACAGATTCCCCCTCAGTTCCTGCTCTCGCTCGATTGCTTCAAAAAGTGCTTTGAAGTTGCCTTTTCCAAAGGATTTCGCACCTTTTCGCTGGATGATTTCGAAGAAAAGGGTAGGGCGATCTTGTACGGGCTTGGTGAAAATTTGAAGCAAATAACCCTCATCATCCCGATCCACCAGAATGTTTAGCTCTTTCAATGGCTGCAAGTCTTCATCAATTTGGCCTACCCGATCCAACAAGTCGTCATAGTACGAGGAAGGAACTTCCAAAAACTCTACACCTCGACTTCTCAATTCACTCACCGTATGGCAAATGTCATCCGTGGCAATGGCCATGTGCTGAACTCCCGGTCCTCCATAGAACTCCAGGTATTCTTCGATTTGCGATTTCTTTTTACCTGCTGCCGGTTCGTTGATCGGGAACTTGATGTAGCCATTTCCATTGGAGACCACCTTGGACATCAAGGCGGAATACTCGGTAGAGATGTCTTTGTCATCGAAGGTGAGGAGCAGCTTGAATCCCATGACCTTTTCATAAAAATCGACCCACTTATTCATCTGTCCCAGTTCCACATTTCCCACGCAGTGGTCAATGTATTTCAAACCGATGCCAGTTGGCTGATAGGTGCTTTTTCGGGGTCTATAGCCTGGAAGGAACACACCTGAATAGTTTTTTCGCTCTACAAAAGTATGAATCGTCTCTCCGTATGTGACGATGGAGGCGACCTTCACTTCACCGAATTGATCTTTGATGACCTCGGGAGCTGAAGCTGATTCGGCACCACGTGAAGTGGTTTCCAGCCAGGATTTCTCAGCATCATCTACCCAGAGCGCAAGGACTTTCACCCCATCTCCATGTCGTTGGATATGTTCTGCAATGGGATGATTGGGTCCAAGCGGGGAAGTGAGTACCAGTCGGATTTTGTCCTGCTTCAAAACATAGGAAGCCCGGTCTCGCACTCCGGTTTCCGGACCAGCATAGGCGATCAATTCAAAACCAAAGGCATATTGGTAGTACAATGCACTTTGCTTGGCATTGCCAACGTAAAGCTCCACATAGTCAGTACCATTGAGAGGTAGGAAGTCTTGGTTCATAATGGGTTAGATTTGGGTTGAAATTCTCATTCAAAGTTAGAAACAAAGCCAAAGAATATTTGGTTTGGGTCAAATCTTTTTTCTCAATAGGGCTCACAGATGTCACGGATTCCCACAGATTTAAAAATTGAGCCTTAATCTTTGCTTATCTGTAACCACTGTGAGAAGGCTGCCTATTCCTGTGGATTCTGGTTTCGCCACAACGTAATCCAAGCCAAAATCAAAAATGTCAATCCCCAAGTCCCAAAAGCAGTGTCCATCGCCAACCACAGCAGGAAAAAGTAATAAGGAACGGCCAGCACAAAGCCTATCAGAAACTTCCAAGTCGAACTGAAAACCTCATCTTTGACGCTTTTGCTCTTCCAAAGCCACAAGGCATACAGCGGAAAATTGAAAATCTTCATCACTTTATTGTTCAAGCTAGAAGAATCTGAGACGGGATTGAGTACGTTGCCTGTTTCCAAGAAATTATGAACTTCCGGCTTTGAGGTCAGGTCCACGTCATTCTCGATGAGTTTTTGAAGTTGCGCTTCATATCCCTGATCAGGAATATCTACGATCATTGCTCTCAAGGCATTCTCTACAGCTTTGGTCAGTTTGCCCGATTGGGAGGGCGGCATATCCACGGGGATGACTTTTCCAAAAGTAATCCTCACCCTACTCCCAGACCGCATATGGGCGCTAAATTGCAAGCCCACAGGCAAAATCACGGGTTCGAGTTCCGGGTATTTTTCCTTTAGTCCAAAAGCCATTCGCGTAAATCCCTTACTCAATGGCCGGAGATTTCGTACCAGACTGTGACTGCCTTCGGCAAAGATGACCACAGTTCCATTTTTGCGCAGCACTTCAAAAGTCTGATCAAAGGTGTGCTGATTCTGTTGAATCGTGGAGAATCCATCCCTGACGCGGTAAACGGGTAACATTCGGATGAAATGCAGCAGACTGGATACAAATCCATTGGTAAAGACCGATGCCCGGGTGAGAAACCAAGGATTCAGTCGGGTATGAGTCGCCAATAAAAGAGGATCGATCAGTGCATTTTGATGATTCGCGACTAGGATTACAGGACGATTTTTGGGAAGATTCTCCTTGCCTTCCACGATGATCTTGCGGAAATAGCCATGCAGGGCAATTTTCACCAAGAATCTCAGAATAGCATTGACCAGATTTTTCATGTACGTGATTTCCAAAGACTGGCGATGGTTATGCCCGAAATAAGATGCCAAATTCCCCATAGCGCGGTGATGATCGCCATGCCTCCCAGTCCTTCAAAGTAAGTAAAAATCAATACGAGCCCCAATCCTGAATTTTGAATTCCTGTCTCGATAGTCAGCGTTTTTACATCGGAAAGTGGCAAGCGACCCGCCTTTCCACACAGAAAACCAGCGCTTAAGGCAATCAAATTGTGGGCAAAGACCCAGAAAAAAACAACTCCGATATACTGAATAAAAATCTCAAAATTCCCGGCAAATGCCAGTCCGACAAATGCCGCAAAAATCGCAATGCTAAGCGGTTTTAAGATTTTGGAGGCACGATCTGCAAAGCGCGGAAACTTCTGGCGAGTGAAAATCCCCAAAATCAATGGAACACCCAGAATGATAGCAACGGTGAAAAATACCTCCGATATGTCCAAGCTTATCTTGCGGAGCAGAAGTGCAGTAGGGCTGTACAATCCCGCCCATAGCGCAAAATTCAAGGGAGTGCTGAGAATTGACAAAACTGAAGAAAAGGCCGTCAAACTAACCGATAGCGCGGTATTGCCTTTGGCCAAGCTGGTGAGAAAATTGGAAACGTTGCCACCTGGACAGGCAGCCACCAGAAACATCCCCAAGGCTACACTCGGCGGAGGCTGAATTATCAAAATCAAAACCCAAGTCAAGAAAGGCAAAAGCAGGAATTGGGAGAAAATCCCAAGTAAAAACCCTTTGGGATTCTTGATCAGGTAACTAAAATCAGCCCATTTTAAGTCAAGAGCCACACCATACATGATCAGTGCTAAAGCTAGATTGAGTAAAAGGAGATCTCCCTGGGAAAAATTCAGACGGACAGAATCTAGCGGGTTGGTGGTGGACATTTACCCGAAAATCATTGGAATAGTTGATAAATCAAAACATCTCATTTTTCCCACACCAAAATTCAGGATCCATGCTTTTTCAGGATCCGTTTGACCAGCTTACCAATGGTCAAACCTTGGAAGATAATGGAGAATACAACAACAACATAAGTGACTGTAAGGAAAAGTTCACGCTCCATTTCAGGCTGTAGGGAAAGGGCCAAGGCGATCGAAATTCCTCCTCTGATTCCTCCCCAAGTCATAATCAGGTCGGTTTTGGGAATGAATTCCAGTTTTTTGCTGAAAAGGGCAATGGGGCCTTTCAGTGCAATATATCGGGCTAGAAGTGTGATGGGAATAGCAATGATTCCAAGCAAAATATACTCTCCATTGATGGTGATGATCAACAGCTCAAACCCAATCAATACAAAGAGGATGGCATTCAGAAAGACATCTACTAATTCCCAGAATTTGTCCACATAGATTTGTGTTCCTTCGGACCAGGCGACCTCAGGAGATTTATTTCCAATAAAAATTCCTGCGACCACTACTGCCAAAGGACCTGAAAAATGAAAATAGGAAGCCAGGGCATGAATACCCATCACCAAAGCAAGCGTAATCAGAACCTCGGTCTCGTAGTGGTCTATGCTTTTCATGATCTTAAATCCAATTCAGCCCATCAACAAGCCTAAGGCCATACCTCCAAACACTTCCTCAAAGAAGAGTAGGCCCACTTCCTCTGCTTCTACAGATTCAATGCCTCGCTGAGCAATGGAGAATAAAACCAAGAATATTACTACGCCAACTCCATCATTGAAAAGCGATTCACCCACTATTTTGGTCTCTAATTTCTTTGGAGCATTCGCGTCCTTGAGGATACCCAAAACGGCAATTGGATCGGTAGGTGAAATCAAGGCGCCAAATAGAAGACAATAGATGTAATCTATCGGATGATTGAATGCCAAAGCCACATAATAAAAAATACTTCCAACAATGAAGCTGGAGACGAGTATTCCAAATGTGGCAAAGAGAATAATCGGACCCCGTTGCTTAGCCAGATCCTCCAATTTGGTATGAAGTGCTCCCGCAAAAAGGAGAAAACTGAGCATTACATCCAACAGGACCGTCTCGAAATCAATGGATGCGATCAATTCTTTGGATTGAACCAAAATCCGGTTTTCAAAATGCCCTAAAACGATGATTACCAACGTAAATACCATTGCAATAATCATCAAGCCAATGGTAAAGGGCAGTTTTAGGAATTTTGTATTCACATAGGCAAAGACAGCAGACAGAATGGTCAGAACTGTGATAATCGTAAAAATTCCCATGGTCAAAAGTCTTATTTAACCTATAAGTTAGAACTCTTGGGTAATTTTCAACTACTAAAATCCCGAAATCAAGTTGACATTTTTCTTTATTTCATTGAATTCCAGATGAGTATGCATGCTTCTTGAAATGACAAATTCATCAGTTTAAAACTCCCACCGGGTAAACACACCAAAATTATCTTTTGCGATCCGGTTTGGTCCATATTGATCCCAATTGGCTCCTAATCCAAATCCAAGTGGTCCTTTTTTGACACCTGCTCTCAGGTATAGAAAGCTTCGGTTGTGACTGTTTTCGGCAAATCCATAATTGTACACAAACTGCACTCGCGAATAGAAAGACCAAGTCTCATTGATCGGTGGCTTGTATTCATAGAGTCCAAAAAGTTTTAGATCCTGTGTTTCATTGATCAGGTAATTGAGTACGGTGATAGCCAATACTTTTCGGCTGGCAAAGCTGTGCTCTACTCCGACGAGAGGACTGAACCCGACGACCGAATTCCCTTCGCCTCCTGCAGCGATGGCGAAACCCTTCTTTCCGATGTTATAATTGAATTGAAAAGGGATCACTACCGAGTTTCCTATCGCATCATTTTTATCCCAGTTTTCTGAAAATACTGAGATCACCAGCAAGTCAAGTTTACTTTCCGGAGCGAATTTCTTTTTTACAATCAGCTGAAAATTGAGCTGCTCATGGCCAAGAAACAATTCCAATGGAATGGGAGGGGAACCCGGTTTGGATTGTGCATACGTTGTACCCATGGCCATTGTGAAATAAAATAGGAATAAAAGGCATACTTGGGTCAGCCTGAATTTGAAGATTACTATGTTGAGCTTTTTCATGCCCAAAATTAGAATCGGCTGATTCCCTGACTCTTGCTCTATGTCAATGTTTTAGGCTCTTTTACAGCTAAAGTTCCGCTTTTAGCCTGCTGAGTGTATAGGAAGTGATACCTAGATACGAAGCCACCAATCTGCTGGGAATACGATTCAGGATTCCGGGTTTATGGTTCATGAGCCATTTCAGACGTTCAATCGCAGGCTTTCCCTGCAAATCGTAAATCCGCTTTTGGGAAGTGATGTAGGCCTGTTCGAGCATATTTCGATAAATGAGATTCACCTGCGGGACAGTTTCTACCAGATTGAGAAAATCAGTTTTTGAGATTCTCAGCACAACTGATTTTTCCACGGCCTGAATATTTTCAATGGCGGGTTTGCCTTCGATTAGGCTTGTAAGGCTGGTTCCAAATTTATTCTCAAAGGCAAAGTATCTAGTAAGTTCTTGTCCTTCGAGTCCAATATGGTACATCCGCAAGGCTCCACTACAAACAAAAAGATTGAAATTACAGACCTCACCTTCGCGAAGGAGGTACTCATTTCGCTTCACTTTTAGAAGAACAAATTGATCCTTAAACTTCGAAAATTCCGCTAAGGTCAAAGGCGCCAAAGCTTGGATATAGCTCAGAAGTTGATCATGTGGGCTCATTTCGGTATTTGTAGCGTGATTTGAAAATAAGATAGCCTTTGAACGGGAATTGACAAATTCAACAGGGATATTCCAGAAGATTATTCCTAATTTTCTAAAAAAAAATCATGCTAGACCAGGTACAAGTCATCCCCAAACTACCAGCAATCGATCTTGAAGAAACAAAAAACTACTTCGAAACTGCCTTGGGATTTGAATTGGTCAGCCGATATCCCGACTATCTGATTATGAAAAGCGGAGCTACCGAGCTGCATTTTTTTGAGTTCAGCGACTTGGACCCACTTACCAATTATTCCATGATCTACCTTCGTGTGCCCTCAGCGATTGAGGAGCTTTATGAAAAGCTGAAAGCATCCGCAGCGCTGATACATCCAAATGGTAAATTGGAAACCAAGCCTTGGGGAGTGAGGGAATTTGCGATTTTGGATCCCAATCACACCCTTTTGACTTTTGGTCAGCTTCTTTGATTTTGCATCAAATGCTCCCGGTAGGTGTAGCGGATGAAATGAGTTTTCCGTCCCTGCTTTAAAATCCAAATCCTATGTAATGCCACTGAGAAATGATTTTTACATCGGTGGAAAATAATCTGGGGAATTCCTTTTGGGAGCAAAAAAAATCGAACTCCTGAAATCGAACATGACCATGTCGAAGTCACACAGAGGAATGATTAGTTGTCTCATGCGAGATTCCATTTGAACACATTAAACAAAATATAAATAGATGAAAAAAGTCTTACTGTTGTTTTTGATCATTTCTTCCTTGATCAGTTCTTGTTCAGAGGAGGATCTGGATCCTGTTCAAGCCTGTAATACGAATAACGCATTGGTAGAATTGCCATGGTTGGCCGAATTAATTGAAGCACAGGAACAATCTGAAATCGGGAAGAAATACAGCTATATTTCCAAGGGAATCTACCAAGGGGAAACGATTTTTTCACTTCAGAATTGCTGTCCATTTTGTAACAGCATCTACCTGGTAATCAACTGTGAAGGAGAGACTTTAGGCTATTTAGGCTCTGGGGGAATAGAGCCCAGCTCCATCACCGACTGGGAAGTGATCTGGAAATCCTCGGAAAACACCTGCGTAACCGAAGATTAAATTTAAAATATGTCGGGAAAGTAAGCAGGTGGATTAATTCCTGCTCACTTTTCCGATTCCATTGATCTCTTCCTTGATTACTTCGGGATTGCCGGTGTAGCTCACTGCGCCGATTCCGTCAACTGTTATGGAAAGCTCTCCCTCGCAGTGCACTGCCACTCGACCGATTCCGGAGGACACCAAATTCATATTCTGAGCCACCAGTTCACTCGCATCTACATTGCCTAGGCCATCATTTCTCAGACCGATAGAATTGACATTGCCACGCAGTGTAATGCTGCCTAGCATTGAAAATATGGCTTTGATCGTGGTGGCTTCGATCTCTAGGTTGAGGTTTCCCACTCCGTCGCCTTTGATTTCTAGGTTTTCCACCTCGAGGGGAGTTTCGGTTTTGATATTCCCCACACCTTCAAATTCAAATTCTTCTAAATCAGAGACGGTGAGATAGACGTCTAACTTGGAGTTTTTCTTGAAGAAGTTTTCGTTGACTTCTTCAAAATCCAACTCTAGCCAATCTCCATTCTGTGTCACTTTGAGTTTTTTCGCCATTTCATCGGAACCTTCTATTCTGAGATTAGGATTATCTCCCTGCGAAAGGTACAGGTTGAAAATGCCGCTTACTTTCAGTTTTTTGGTCGATTCGATGACTCGTTCTTCACTGATGCTTTCTTCGGATTTTTTGCTGAAGTTCAGTGTACAGGATTGCACCAAAAGTGTTAGCAGTAGAATAGGTAAAAGCAGGTTGGTTTTCATAGTATTCTGGATTAGAGGTTTGTCGTTGGAATTCTTTAATGGATGAAGTTAATCAACTTGGCAGAAAAACACGAATGGATCAGCACCATACCTGTTTGCCAGGCATCCGACTTTGGGAAGATTAATCTGGTTTCAAAAAAGAGCTTTGAAAATAATCCTAAAGCAGCGGAATGGCTTTAAATAGAAATTCCCGCCGGGATCGGATCCAGACGGGAATTTGATGATACAAAAAAACTAAATCGCTTAAGCGACTTTCACATTTATTGCATTCATTCCTTTTTTGCCTCGCTCTGTGTCGAAGGTAACCTTATCGCCTTCGCGGATGGTGTCTACAAGACCACTTACGTGTACAAAAATTTCCTCTCCTGAGGCATTGTCAACGATGAAGCCAAATCCCTTGGTTTCGTTGAAGAATTTTACTGTTCCGGTATTCATTTGGAAAATTTAAAGATGTTGTTTGGCAACTTGCCAGCCCAAAACTAACTGGATTAAAAGTAAAAAATTGATTTTCAGCGATTTTTATTCAAAAAAGAGGCGAAAAAAATTAAACAATTGATTTTTAGCCCCTTTTTGACAGGTAAAATTGGGTACTTTTTTCAGAGAAAGAATCGAAAACCACCAAAGCCGTCGCCTTCTTAGGTCCTCTTTTTTATCAAAATAAATTTTAAAAGGCTGGAATGGCTGATTTTGATACGGATTTACCTGAGGAAATTCTGAGATAAGGATTTGGCCTAAATCCATATTTTGTGTATTTTTCAACAGCTTCATTTTTAGCTATTTACCCTTTTTAATAAGAAGTTTTTAATCAATTTTCAACTATAAATTTTATCGCTATGTCTATTTCCAATTTAATGAGCCGCTGCTGGGCAGAGTACAAAAAAGAAGCAGCCAAGGCAGGGATTTGCTCCACAGAATTCGAAGCCTTCCGTCTGACTCCCAAATCTATTGTAGGCAAAACACTTTTAAGTATTG
Organism: Algoriphagus litoralis; assembly: GCF_003259255.1. Taxonomy (GTDB): domain Bacteria; phylum Bacteroidota; class Bacteroidia; order Cytophagales; family Cyclobacteriaceae; genus Algoriphagus; species Algoriphagus litoralis. The sequence continues at coordinate 21,696 of NZ_QGOL01000005.1, read as the reverse complement.
GCGAAAGCCTCCTGGGTTATTGGGATTCACTCGTCCAAGACGGATGGGGATCTCTGGATGCCCGTGCCCTGCATCCCAAGTTTAAGGACGGAACCATCCGGGAGGGTTTCAAGCGCACTTGGATTGGACCTGCTCCGGCTGGGAGTGAAATGAAAATCATTGTGAAAAAGAGAGATACAGGAGGCTTATTCCCAGGAACACTAGGAGGTACAGTCACTGCCAGAAAATACAATGAAGATGGTCAGGTCATCGAAACCAAAACACTTTCTTTCCCTGACGGAAAGTATACGGATACCAAGGAATTATCCCTCAGCAACGATAAGTTTGGATTCATAGCCGTGGAAGTGGACACTCCCCACAAGCCGGGAAAATCCTTTGCTTATTCCATTCGATACAAAGAAGAGCCCTTAAAAGTAGAAACCCGAAAAGTCTCTGGGTTTGCTGATTTTCACGTTCATCAGGCTGCTGAATATGCCTTCGCCGGTAACTGGCTTCATGGAAATATGGTAGGTGACCCTGCTACTGCACTGAAGCCCTGCAAACCTCTGGAACATAATTTTAAACTGGTCAACTTGGGGATAAAGAATAAACCGAAAAAAAAGGATGCAACAGCCCCATACCGGGTAGTGTCAGGCGGTGGCTATCCTGATTTTAAGGAGTGGCCCCATCACATGGATATTGCCCATCAACAAGTCCATGAGAATTGGCTGAAACAGGCCTTTGAAGGTGGAATGAAGCTGATGGTATCCTGTGCCGTAAACAGTGAAATTCTTTCAATATCACTTGGTGCGCCATTGGATCATGACGTGTGGCGGGATATGAACTCTATGGAACTCCAGATTCAGAAGGTTCATGAATTCTGCGAAAGAAACAGTTCCTGGGCTGCTATTGCCTATAATCCTTGGCATGCCCGTCAAATTATTCACTCTGGAAAATTAGCCATCGTTTTGTCTGTAGAATGCAGTAATATTTTTCCTGCTGACAAAGGCGATTTTGTCGCTCAACTGAGTAATCTGTATTGCCGAGGTGTAAGAAGTATTCAAATTGTCCATCAGTGTGACAATCGATTTGGTGGAGCAGCCCCGCAGGAAAGAGACATAAAAGGCATCCAAACATTGAGTCGTCTTACTCGCCTATCCTTGCATGATTCGAGAAGAATTCTTCAAGATATGGGGCTAGCAGCATATTTTATCAAAGACATGGACAAACCCTTAGGATTTGAATTTGGTGTGGATGGATTAAGCATTCGGGGTTTGAGTAATTCCGGGAAAACGCTGGTAAAAGAAATAATGAATCGTCATATGCTATTGGACGTTTCCCATTTTTCCAGCAGGACTTTTGACGATGCCTATCTTTTAGCCAGGGAAAACAACTATTATCCAATCTATTATTCTCACACTAAATTCCACCCAATACTCAGTCAGGAAGAGCGAGAGATCCAAAAGGAATTTTTGACCACCGAAGATCAGTTGGAAAAGGTCAAGGAAACAGGTGGTATGGTTGGCCTCAGAACAGCACCTTGGTCAAATCAAAACTCCTGCTGTGGACCAAATTCGCCTGTAGAACCTGATAAAACTGATGAAGTTGGCACCGTTCGAAACTTCGCCCAACAGGTAGCCTTTGCCTACAAGCATAATTTTCCTATAGCTTTTGGTTCAGATCTGAATGGCTTTACCAATCACTTGGGACCTCGGAAAAAAGACGGGGCTAAACCCCGAGAGCTTTCCTCTGAATATTGGGAAAAAGGCTTGTGCCATATCGGAATGCTGCCTGAGGTAGTTAAAGACCTAAAATCCTTGGGAGCTTTGGGGGCAAATGAATTTGATTCTGGAGTAGAAAATTTCCTGAAAATGTGGGAGCGAACATGGGATTCTAATCGACAGCGGGTGGTAAGACCCGAAAGACCTATTTTGGGATCTTCAAGCATCGGAAAACTGGACGCAATCAAACCAAAATCGCCAAAAACCATTGGCTCCATTCGGAAAAAATAGAAGTTTTATTTCGATTTTGATCCCATCTCTAGTATTCCAGCCATCCCAGCTTCACTCATTGGAAGCTGAGATTTTTTTTGTTTTAAAATTCCATTGACGGCTCAGGTCTATTCTTTCAAAACTTTATCTTGGAAAAGTAATTACTTAGGACCTTCGCCCACCAAACCACAGCTATTGTGCAGTATTTCTCACCCAAAGTATTCACTATTCTCGCGATCATCGGTTTAGTGGGATGCAAATCCAAGGAGGCAGGATTCACCAAAAAAGATGTTGCACACAGTCAAAAGCTCATCGGTCTTGAATTTGATAAAAGTCGGATCGACACCATGTATGCCTACTTGGCAGAAAACAAAGCCGGTTACGACAGCCTTCGCAACTATCCGCTGTCTTATGAGACATTTCCAGCTGTTCACTTTGATCCACATCCCATCGGATTTCAGTTTCCTGAGAAAAGGGAAAGTCCAGCGCATCAAATTCCCACAGACGTTTCTTTGCCCCCAGATTTGCAGGAAGTGGCCTTTTTTACCATTCCCCAACTCGCCTCGCTGATCAAATACAAAAAGATCAGTTCGGAAGCCCTGACACAATTGTACATCGATCGGATCAAGCGTTATGATGGGAAACTCCAGAGTGTGATCACACTTACCGAAGAATTGGCCTTGAAGCAAGCCAAACAAGCTGATCGGGATATTGCTGCCGGGAATTACAAAGGAATCCTCCATGGTATCCCTTATGGCATCAAAGATTTATTTGCAGTCGAGGGCTACCCAACCACCTGGGGAGCAGCACCCTACCAAGACCAAATTCTCGAAGGAAATGCAGCTGTGGTACGGATGCTGGAAGAGAAAGGAGCGGTTTTGGTGGCCAAGTTGGTTTCAGGAGCGCTGGCGCGCGGGGATGTATGGTTTGGAGGCAAGACCAAAAACCCTTGGGACCTCAGCCAAGGGGCAAGTGGTTCATCGGCAGGTTCGGGAGCAGCCACATCCGCAGGTTTGGTAGCTTTTGCCATTGGTACCGAAACCTTGGGATCCATTACTTCTCCTGCTTCACGAACTGGGATCACAGGACTTCGACCCACGTATGGCCGGATCAGCCGGCAAGGCGCCATGAGCTTGAGTTGGTCTATGGACAAAATCGGTCCGCTCTGCCGAACTGCAGAAGACTGTGAGATTGTCTTTCGTGCCCTTGTAGGCAAAGATCCAATGGATCCCAGCACGAATGATGCTCCTTTCAATCTCTCCGAAAAGGCTCCGAAATCCATGAAGGTGGCCTTTCTCAAAACCGATATAGAAAAGGACACGACCATTTGGGGAAAGAATATGCAAGCTTCTTTGGAGATTTTCAGATCCATGGGGATCGAACCGACAGCGATCGAACTGCCCACCAATTACCCCTACGATGGTTTCGATATCATCCTGAGAGCTGAGGCAGGAGCTTTCTTTGATGAGCTTGTTCTTTCTGGAGAAGTGGACCTGATGGTGGAGCAGGGAGCGAGTTCCCGAGCCAATTCCCTTCGTCAATCCCGTTTTATTCCTGCCGTGGAATACCTCCAGGCCAATCGACATCGAACCAGACTCATCGAGGAGATTCATGCGCTTTTCAAAGATTTTGATGTGATCATCGCTCCCTCCAATCGAAGCAGGCAACTCATCATCACCAATCTCACCGGACACCCGGCGATCAGTGTGCCCAATGGATTTGACAGCAAAGGAAGACCGACGAGCCTAACCTTGATCGGAAACTTATATGATGAAGGAAGTATCTTGGGCCTGGCAAAAGCTTTTCAGGAAGTCACTGACTTTGATTCAAAACATCCGCCTTTGTTTTTGAAATGAGGGTTTTTTGCTACATATACACATAGGATTTACCATCTACGAAGTCTAAGCAGCACGCATCCTTTTATCCAACATCCCACATCGGTCATCCAGCATCCCTCATTCGACTCCCCCTTCTACTCAACCAAAAAATAGGAATTCCAAAAAGCAAGGCCAGCACCCCCAGAATCACTGAATCCCAGCCTGCACCAAAAAAGATCCAAGCCGTAAAGCCCAAGCCCAAAAAGCTGTAAACCATCGCCTTCCAATCCCGCCTAAATCCCAAACGGCCTGTCCACGAAAAGTACCAAAAGGCCAAAACCGCCCCAAAATAAAAAGCCAAGGAGGTGGTGGTGGTCAACAAAACCATAAACTCATACAGTCCGCTAAACCCTTTACTTTGGTTGAACAGCAACAGGATCGTGATCATTACGCTGGATACGATCACACCTATACTTGGTGCGCCCGTGGGATTTTTGTAGGCCAAAGCCCTGGGAAGTAGGCCGTCCTTGGCCATGGAGTAGGGAATTTGCCCCTGCAGGAGGATCCAGCCATTGAGTGCACCAAAACTGGCCAGACAAGCGCCTGCAGCCACGAAGTAGCCAGTGTTGATGCCGAAAATCAGGTTGGCGGCGTCGCTGAACGGGGCTTGACTCTGTGCCACATCTGCAGGTGAAAGCACTCCAAACAAGGAAAAGGAACTGAACAGGTAGAGAAATATCACCAGTCCAACCCCGATTTTGGTTCCTTTGGAGATGGTCTTTTCAGGTTGCTTGATATTTTCCGCAGGAATGGTCGCCGACTCGATTCCCATAAATGCATAAAAGCACAAGACGGAGGAAGTCGTAATCGCCTGAATGGACGATTCCTGAGAGGTATTGAAGGGGATAAAATTGTCCAGATCAATGAAGAGAATGCCTCCAAAAGCCACCACCAAAATCGGCAGGACCTTTAGCAGGGTGGTCACTACCTGCAGATTGCCGGAAGAGCGGATGGAGAGGCTGTTGAGCAGGGTCAATCCCCAAATCGCCAGAAGAGCCACAGTGACCGAAAACCAGGGAGATTGGCTGATTTCGGGGAAAAAGACTCCGAAATACCCCGAAAAGGTTAGTGCAATGGCCGCATTGGTGCTCCACATCGACAGCCAAAATCCCCAAGCCACCACAAAGGCCGGCAACTCTCCAAAGGCCGCTTTGGTGTAGGCGTAGGAGCCGCCAGTCTCGGGAATGACTTTGCTCAGGGCACTCATCACATAAGCCAAAATCCAAGCCCCAATGGCTGCGACCAGCCAACCCAAGAGGCTGATTCCGCCAAATTGCGCTAAAACCGAGGGTAGTGTGAAGATCCCCGAACCGATCATGCCGCCTGCCACGAGGGAAATGACGGTGACTAAGCCAAGCGATCGTGTATTTTCCGGTGGAGTCAAAAGCGGGATTGGGGTTAAAAAGAGTAATTTAGCAAAGCATCAAGATAGAAATATATTTGAAACCCATCGAGATCCATCCGGACATTGCGCAGGCGGAGACTCTGCCTTCTTCTTTTTACCGCTCTCATGAAGTGTATGATCAGCTGATTGAGCAGGTCTTTGCCAAAACCTGGCAGTTTGCCGGCGACAGCAGCCGAGTGTCCTTCCCGCAGCAGGTATATCCTTTTCCTTTTCTGGAGTTTGGCTTGGAGGAACCCATGTTGCTCACTAATTCCGATGGGCTGCTGTCCTGCATTTCCAATGTATGCACCCACCGGGGCAACATCCTTTGCCATGCGCCAGGCAAGTCCCGCCAAATCACCTGCGGGTACCATGGTCGGCGATTTTCCCTGGAGGGCGAGTTTCAGCACATGCCGCAGTTTAAGGAGGCGATTAATTTTCCGAGAAAAGCCGATGACCTGACCCGTTTCCCCTTGCTTCAGTGGGGACCTTGGTTGTTTACAGCTTTGAGCGAGGAGATGGATTTTCAGTCGGTTTTGGATACGATGAACCGCAAGGTGGGCTTCCTGCCCTTGGAGCAGTTTCGGGAGGACAAAAGCCGCAACAAAGACTACCTAGTCAATACCCATTGGGCGCTTTACTGCGACAATTACCTGGAGGGATTCCATATTCCCTTTGTCCACGACAGCCTCAATGCTGTCCTCGACTACGGCAAGTACGAGACCATCCTTTACCCGAATGCCAGCCTGCAAGTCGGGCATTCTTCGGGTGGGGAGCATGTTTTTGACCTGCCTGCCGATCACGAGGACTATGGCAAGCAAATCAGCGCCTACTACTTCTGGCTTTTTCCCAACATGATGTTCAACTTTTACCCTTGGGGATGCTCGATCAATATCGTGAAGCCCATCGCCACCAACCGGACCAAGGTCAGTTTCCTGACCTACGTCTACGACGAAAGCAAACTCGACACCGGTGCAGGCTCAGCCTTGGACAAGGTCGAGCGGGAAGATGAGTTTGTCGTCGAGGGAGTATTCAAAGGCTTGCAGTCACGGGTGTATCAGACCGGACGGTTTTCTCCTCAGATGGAGAAAGGTGTGCATCACTTCCATCGGTTGTTGGCGGAGTGTCTTTGGGGGAAGAGGTGAAGCCTATTTCTCTGATTCAATTCAATAGATTTGGACAAAAGTGGAAGGTGAAATTCAAGGATTGAAGTGCTCTTGCCGAGACTCCCCCTTATCAAGGGGGTGGGGGGATTTGGAATAAATCATTTAATTTTCCCTATGTACTTTTTACCCTACAATAGGTCATTAAAGGAGTTCTCAAGGGAACTGAGAGCTCATTCAACCCTTTCTGAAATTCTTTTGTGGCAAAAACTTAGGGCGAGTCAATTTCGAGGGTATTCATTTAACAGGCAAAAGCCATTAGGGAATTACATCGTTGATTTTTACAGTAAGAAACTGAACCTGGTGATTGAGATTGATGGAGATTCCCACTATGATTTTGAATCAGTAGTTGAGGACCAAGAAAGGCAAAAAATTCTTGAAGACTTAGGCTTAGTGTTTTTAAGATTTTCTGATTTAGATGTAAAGAAAAAAATGCCATGGGTTCTTTCAGAAATCAGCTTTTTTATTGACGAATTCGAGGATTCTGTAGGGATTGATAGAACGAGTTTTTAATATATAAATCCCCCTTGCCCCCTTTGTAAAGGGGGAATTTCGTCCAGAGGACTTTTTGGCTGAATTCGTTTAGTTAAAGCTTGGTTTTACGACTGAAGTGCTCTTGCCGCGACTCCCCCTTGTCAAGGGGGGGGGGGATTTGGAAGTGATAAAGATATGTATCTAATCCTCCCGTTATTCGTTTTGAAAATCCCCCTAGCCCCCTTTGTAAAGGGGGAATTCGATCCTGAGGACCACAGTCCATATTTCCTTAAGTAATGGTGGTGTTTTACGATTGAAGTCCTTTTGACCTGACTCTCCCTTCAAGAAAAGAAGACTTGCTTCAAGAGTAACCTCAGTCCTCTTTTCTTTTTCCTAAGTCGAACTTAAAACACCCCAATCGCACAAACCGGGTCCTGTGTCAGGATAGCCAGAGACGTCACCAAGTACAGGACTATTCCATCTGAATCAGCTAGGTATTCCGCTTTTACCGTTCCGAAGAAATCCCGGATTTCGCCAAGCTTCTGGCCTTTTTGAACCCGCTCTTCCAAAGCTACCGAAGGATACCAGCAGCCATCCTCCGTGGCCGTGGTGACAAGCATTTTCTCCAGGTACTCTGCAGAATGCTGCTGAGCTGTACCGGGAAGCACGCCTAGGGCGCGCAGGACATTGCATACGGAATCCTTGTACTGATCTACCTCGCCCTGATTCCAGCGGCCGCATTGCCCGAGTTCCGCCAAAAATCCCGGAGTCCCAGCTTGGGCTGCAGCACCGATGGAACCGTTATCTGAGACCGAACCCACCACATAGGGAAAGCCCAGCAGGGCAGAGGCCATTCGGGATTGCTCCGCCACCTCAGGACCGCCGAGCTTGGAGTAAATCACAAAAGGAACCAAAGCCTCGTGGATATCACCCCCATGGAGATCAAGGAAAAAATCAGCTGCCTGCTGAAACTGATGGACCTGGTAGGCTATCCGCTCGCTGACGGTACCAGTGGCTTTGCCCGGAAATACCCGGTTTAGGTTCTTCCCATCAAAAGGCCCATAGTACTGCATCCGGGCAAGAAAGGCATCCGGATTGACCGGATGAATGATCAGAATCGTACCCGAAACTTCCGCTGGATCGATCGTATTTGCTAGTTGGATGGCAGTCTCGATGCAGGGATACTCGCCACCGTGGACACCGCCCGTGAGCAAAATGGCCTTGCCTGGGGCAGCTCCATGAATAAAGGTAAACGGCATGTTTACGCGAGTTCCAGACACAGGAATAAAACCTCTGGTTTTGGAATTGGGTGAAGGGGTGCTGCCTGTGGCAAAGTGTGCCTGAAGTAGGTCGATCATCTGTCGGTTCTTTTGGATACTTGGAAAGTACAAAAAGAAGGGGTATCGGAGTATCCAGCCATCAAAAAGTGCATTTGATATTGTGCAAATCCTTTGGCAGGTCTTATGATGGCGTAGCAATTTTTTTGCTTCTAACTAAGCAGGAGGAGACATTTACTATATCTTGTATTCGGGTTTTTCCCATAATCCAATTCCACATGCCTCTGTCTCCTGAAACCATCGATCAGCGTCTTCGGCTTAGCATTTTGGCTCGCCTGAAACTCGAGCAGCTGCCCCGCTGGGTGCATGGGCTTGCCTTGGGAGGCACAGGTGGCATCTTGTTGCTGGCCATACTGATCTTTCTGATTTATCGGGATCAACCTGTCTGGGCAGATTGGGTGCCGGCGGAGGAATTTCTCCATCCGGAATACGGGGAGCGGATCTATCCCGACAGCGTCTTTCGGACACGCATGAATACCTGGTCCAATATCGTCTACATCTGCTTTGGCTGCTATGCCCTTGCCTTGTCGATCTATGACTGGAAGCGGAAGTGGACGCTAGATCGGGGTTATTTGGCTTTTGCCCCGGTGCAAACTTTCATTTTTGGAATAGCCGGAATTTATTTGGGTTTGGGCAGTGGCTTTTTCCATGCCTCTCTGAGCCGCTACGGGCAGCAGTGCGATGTGGGAGGGATGTACGCGACGCTGCTTTGCCTGGGAGGACTTGCTTTGGGCAGTTGGCTGCCGAGGATGCGCCTACCCAAATCACAGCGAATTCTGCCCACTTGGCCTTTTTTGTCTTTGGCAGTGGTCATGGGATCGGTATATTTCACGTATTACAAGTGGGACTATTCCTTTTCGGAAATTTCGGGATCTATCACTGCCGTCCTCTTCCTTTTCGCAGGAGTGAGTGCGATCACTCCGGGCAAGTTCCTGCAGCTCCGCTGGTTTGTGCTGGGAATTGTCGCTCTGGTAATAGGGGCATGGATCCGCGATTTGGATATTGCGGATCGGTTTACTGGACTGGACTCCCTTTTCCAAGGCCATGCAATCTGGCATGTGCTGACCTGCCTGATGTATTTGTGTTTGTTTTTGTACTTCCGCTCAGAGGAGCGGGTGGATACTTGAGGGAGTTTATCGCTGAGGCTTACTTGCCTGCCGAGCTGCTCAGGAATATGATTCAAGTAGGTTGCTGGTCTTGACTAGGCATGTACAGATTATCGTGATTTAATTTTTTCTGATTATCCGCAATTATGCCAGTTGAATCAAATGGCCTCGACTTCGCTCGGCCTCCGGGTTCAGATTTATCAAATGCGGGGAGGAAAATGCTGCGAAGCCGCATTTTCCTCCCCACCCAACCTTACTATATAGGACGGTCACCGAGCGAAGTCGAGGTGAACAATAGAAAATTTGACTACTGGCTAGAAAGCGGATATTCATGTAATTTTTTACTTTAGAGTCCTCAAGTGGTAGAAAAAAGCCCTTTCCATCTTCCTTTTGCTGTAATTTTGAATCTGTTTTTCTGCAAATTCCACCTCAACTGACCCAATTCTTTTGCAATGACCATTTATTCTCGCCTCAAATCCTTTCATGAACTTACCGTAGACGAGCTGTATCAAATTTTGAAGTTACGTACAGCGGTTTTTGTCGTGGAGCAAAACTGTGTCTTCCAAGATATGGATGACAAGGATCAGAAATGCTACCATCTGATGATGTTTCAGGATGATCTACTAGTAGGATATAGCCGATTGGTGCCGGCAGGACTATCTTATGCCGAAATGGCCATCGGCAGAGTCATTACTGCTTCCTCGGTAAGGGGGACAGGACTGGGCAAAAAGCTGATGGAATTTGCCATTGATTACTGTCAGCAACTGCTCGGACCGGGACCTATCCGCATCGGTGCCCAAACCTACGCGCTGGGGTTCTATGCTTCCCTGGGTTTTGTTGCTGATGGAGACACCTACGATGAGGATGGAATCGAGCATGTTGAAATGGTGAAGATCGGGTAGGAGGCATTTCAGACTCCTGATCCCTTTTCTGAAAATTTTAATTTTTCAATAAATGCAACCAATTGGGCCGTGTTCTTCAATCCCAATTTGTGTATGAGGTTTCTTCGGTGGGTATTTACAGTCAAATCACTCAAAAAAAGTTTCTCCGCAATTTCAGCGGAAGTAAATCCTTCTGTCACCAGATCGGCAATCTGTTTTTCCCGCTTACTGAGAATATTAAGTGGGGAATTGGGTGTTTCTGCACTGCTTTGGACAGTAATAGGGAAAGTGGGGATATCTTGCAAGGCATTATTCAATGCTTCAAGTAGCGCTTTTTTACTGATGGATTTTTGCAAAAATCCGATAGCACCTTCTCGTCGGCATTTTTCCATTACATCCGGATTTGACTCCATAGTTAGAAGGATTACTTTGGAGGAAGGACTTGTCTTGTTTAATAGCCGAAGAGACTCGATGCCATTCGAATCGGGAAGGAAATAATCCAAAAGGATCAATTCCGGCTGTAGCTCTTCCACAATCCGCAAGCCTTCTGCAAGGGTTTGTGCATGAACAAGTTCATTGATGAAAGTTTCATTGCCTATCAGCGAATTGATGCCTTGAGCAAAGAGTAAATGGTCATCGATGTGTACGAGTTTGATTTCGCTGAAATTAAGCATGCAGTGGAATAATGATCGTTAGGGTGGTTCCTGATGAGTTTGTTTCCAAATCGAAGGATCCTTTGAGATAATTGACCCGTTCCTTAATATTTTTCAAACCTATGCCCGAGGTACCAATGGAGAGTTCCATACCTTTTCCATTATCCTCGGCAATCAACTCAATTTTCCCGTCTTGTTCAGCTATACTCAATAAGCCTTCTTTTGCCTGAGCATGCTTGACGATATTTTGCAGGAGTTCATTGGAAATCCGATACAATAGTAACTGAAGCGATTTTGGAAGGGGGGAAGTTACTTGAAAATAAAAATTGAAGGTAATGGAGTACTTCTGCCTGAGCAGGTCCAGTTGGAGTTGAAGTACCTTCTCCAGACCATTCTCCTCCAAATAATGCGGGGTTAAATTATGACTGAGCGAACGGGCCTCTTGGATACTTTGCTCGATCATTATTTTCAGTTCAGACAAAGGTCCCTCCGGGTAGGAATCGCCAATGGATTCGGTCTTGATGTATAGACTCGCCAGCATTCCTCCTATACTGTCATGAAGATCTCTACCCAGACGTTGACGTTCGTCTTCCTGCACCTGAATCAATTGATCGGCCACCTGCTTTTCTTTTTCCAAAATTTCAATGGTAAGTTTTTCTTTTTCCTTTTTGAAAATGGAAGCACGCCGGGCGAAAGCTGCTGTGATAATTCCTGTTTCTCCCATCAATCCAAAAGCACTTCCAAAATCCACCAAATAGTGTGGTAATCCCATTGGCAAAACCTTTTGGTTGAGCTGAAGCACAATGCCAAACAATGCCAAAAAGGCCACTCCAATCAGGTAGTATCCGGCTAAGGGAACCTTGGCTCTCCATTGTTGAAAAGAGTAAAACAAAACCAGTAAACTGGACAGCAAAGATACCACCAGGGTAAACTGGAGAAGAATGACCTTGTAGTCGATGTTTTCCAGTACTTCGGGTATCAGGAAAATCGATAAAATCACGCCTAGCTGAATGAAAATAGTCGCCCAGATCAATTTGGCGGTCCACTTTCCGGTGGATTTGGGTGGAAAAAACTTCACCACCAAGAGCAGGATCATCACATTGGTCAAGAGATTGAAAAAGGGCCTTGCTTTTCCAACCCATTCCAGCTCATTTGGCCAGAGGTACTGGAAGGTCAGTCCCCAGTGCGTAGCCAACCATAAGGAAATGGACAGGACATAAGCCGCATAAATCGCCCCACTCCAAGATTTTAATTCGGTGGCAAAAAAGAGCGCAAAGATGAAAATGATGCACATCCAGCCCAGAATTCCCCCTATGACTAGGCTGTCATTGGAAGTTTTCTGATGAAAGGATTGAAAATCAAATACCTCAGGCTCAATATGAAAGGTTTCTCCGACTTTGTCCAAAAGCAGAAGGTAACGCTGAGTACTGGTAGGGGGAAGAGAGATAGGAATGACCAAATCCCGATCCACAAATGGCCTTTGATCAAAAGGTAGGAAATCTCCCAATTCTATATCAGGATTGGTGGAACCGTTTACAAAAATCTTGATCCGGTTGATATGGGGATTGTTTGGTACAAAAAGGATTTGTTGCGCACTATCTGAAGCATTGGTAAAGGTAATTCCCATCCACCATTGATCACGGGTAATTCCGGGGTTGAACAGGGATCGATCTTGAGGAATGGTATCCGAAATGGCCCATGCCTCTTGGGGAGAATAGGTCTGATTTGGAAAGATGCTGAATCGGGTGCTGGGATCTCTTGGTTCGGTGCAGGAAATCTGAAACAGGACAAGAATTGCCCATAAAAGAAAACGAATCAATTTTCTTGGACCATCAAGTGTGGCATTTTTCCAATAGGGAAATGGCGTACTCAGAAAAGAAGAAAGCAAGTCAGTAGGAAGAGGGTGATCTGATTGCCAATATAAATACTGCTAAGCTTCCAACACAAGAGCATGGAAAAATACCAATTTTTAGGTATTGTGAGCAGAAGGGATTGATTCGATTATTGTGGAATGAAATTCTTTCCCTGAGAAAGAGTAAACCGTTTAATGTTAAAGAATGTGTTAATGAAAGTCTCGAGAAGTTGGATTTCCGAACAAAGTACCAAGGTAAAGTCAGGATTTGTTAAAAGTCTTTTAGTGATTTTTAGTTTATTTTATCTTCCGAGTTGTGAATTTTTTGAAACTAAAGTCGATGAATTCCTTTTTCAATTTAATGCCTCAGAAGGAACGATGAATCAGGTCATCGTGAATGGAACTCTATTTATTGATGGAGTGACCACAGATATTTCCACTACTAATATTTTTGACCTTTCGGTATCAGATAAAGACATTTTCATCACGTTGGAAATTGGTAATGACATTTATTTTTTGGCTGTACCCTCTGTGGAAAAAACGTATGACCTCTTTGATGAATATGAGGGAGAAGTAATGGCCTTCACTGGTGGCGGGTATCGGACGATTGGGGGAATTGGTAACCTGTCCAATTTCACTGTAAACGCGACAGATACCTACGAGGGTGAAGGATCCTTTAGTGTTTCAGGGGCTGGAGAGATTCAGTCTACTGGAGGGGGCTCCATCAAGGATTTGGCATTACAGATGGATTTCGATTTCAATACCAGCCGAGGAGGAGGTGTATCGGGAGGAGGAAGTAGCAGTGGAGGATCCGGTAGCGGCTCAGGTGGATCCGGAGGGGGATCCACCGTGTCCTTCTGTACGACTACCTATCAAGGGCCCACAGGCGCACCACAGCGGGATGGCTATTGTCAGGCAGCTTGGCAGTTCATTTGTAAAAATGGCTTTAGCCCCGATTCCAAGGAAGTAAAGGCATATTGTGCACTGTATGCCCAAGTAAATCAGATTACTACACCGATGCAAAACTGTCCGTATTGCAGGTAAGCTATAAACCATTTCGCTATTGGGGTGAGCGGAAACTCTAGACTGAACTTTTTTCCGCTATGCTCAGATCAGTTGATTTGAGCATTTTTTTTAAGTATATCGGCATTTTATCGGAAGCCAAATTTTAATGATGTTTACTTGGTCTTGGTTCGAGCAGCTCACCACCATTCTTTCGGTGATTGTTTAATTTTTAAATAAAGAGGCTGAACTAACTTTGGCAGGTAGGTTCCATTTTGATCTGCTGGTAGGCAAGCTCTTATTTGCCAGATACACACATACTGGGAAGTTCCAAAGTGCCTGATTGAACTAACTCAAATCAGTTCGGCTAACAATAGCCTAGATTTCATTCGTTTAGATCAGTCATCTCAACCTTTGAAAGTTGACTTTCCCAACGGACTAGCCAAAAAATAAAGAAAAGGGTGGGCGATCCCACCCTTCTTAAAATTTTACAGGGAATCCATATCGATCACAAAGCGATAGCGCACATCACCTGTCAACAAACGCTCATAAGCCTCATTGATTTGGTCCATGCGGATCATCTCGATATCGCTTACAATGTTGTGTTCGGCACAGAAGTCCAGCATTTCCTGAGTTTCGGCTATTCCTCCGATTAGCGAACCTGCCAAAGTATGACGCCCAAAAATCAGACTCATCGAATGAACCGGAATCGGTGCAGGGGGTACACCTACACAGACCATCACTCCATTGGTTCGTAGCATGCTGAGGTACATATTGTAGTCGTGCTGAGCTGATACGGTATCCAAAATAAAATCAAAATAACCGCCAACAGATTTCACCTGCTCACTATCTGAGGTCAGGACAAACTTGTGTGCACCGAGGCGCTCTGCATCGGCCTTTTTGCCAGGAGTATGGCTTAGCATGGTCACTTCTGCGCCCATACTCACGGCGAATTTTACACCCATATGGCCAAGGCCTCCAAGTCCGAGAATCCCTACCTTCATCCCAGGACCTACTTTCCAATGCCTCAAGGGAGAATAGGTTGTAATCCCGGCGCAAAGCAAAGGAGCAGTAGCTGCAAGATCCAACTTGTCTGAAATGTGAAGTACAAAATCCTCGTGACAGAGGATATTTTTGCTATACCCACCATGTGTTGGTCCACTGCCATCTTTCTCCATTCCTCCATAGGTGCCTACGAAACCATTTGTGCAGTATTGCTCTTGATCTTGCTTGCAGTTGTCACATTGACGGCAGCTGTCTACCAAGCAGCCTATTCCTGCATAGTCGCCTACTTTATGTTTGGTAACTGCACTGCCTACAGCGGTAATTTTCCCTACAATTTCGTGCCCGGGCACAATAGGATAGGTAGTCATGCCCCATTCGTTGCGGGCATAATGGAGATCACTATGACATACGCCACAGAACAGAATGTCCATCTGTACATCAGTGGGCTTTAGATTTCTTCGTTCAAAAGTCCAAGGTTCAAGGGGAGTGGTGGCACTATGTGCCGCATAAGATTTGGTGGTTGCCATGGTTTTTTTGTTTATAGTTTTAAGTTAAGCCATATCCTTTGCTTATCCTATTTGGCAATCCATTCCTAATGGAAACTTTACTTTGCCTAGTGAAGATTTTGAGATAGATATCCCTGCTTGGGAGCTTTATTCTTTTTGTAGCAAGTGGAAAATGCTTAGTTGAAAAGTAATTAGCTACTTTTTCCCAAAGGGCAAAAAAAAGCCCGATCGATTGACCGGGCTTTTCGAGATTGTTAAGCTTAGTATCGTTTGAAAAGTCTGATGATCTTTCTTTCCTGACCTTGGGTCAGGTGTAGGTAATAAATACCTTTTCTCAACTTAGTATCTGTAAATTGGAGTGTCAGCATGCCATTCACAAAGGAAGATACCCCCGTGCTGATGGTTTCTCCCCGGTGATTAAACAACACATACGATACCTCCGCATTCAATTGCTGGTTGAGTTCCACTGTTACCTGATCTTCAAAAGGATTAGGGAATATTTTGCGGATTTTTGCACTGCTGAAATCTATCTCTTCGGCCGGCACTCCCACGCTACCTTCGCATGGGTTTACTCCACAAGCACCCAATGTGGCACCCAATCGCAGTAAAGAAGGTACTGCCTGAGTAGCAACGTTAAGGGTGACTTTCTTTCCCCGGTTTCCTACCGGTAAGCAAACAATCACCTTTTTGCCTTTTCGGTCACCGCGTACGTCTACCACACAGACTGTCACCTCATCAGTAAAGGTATTTCCGGCTTCATCGGTCACAGTGAGTATGTAGGTGGTCGTTTGAGTAGGAGAGACCTCGATTTCCTGACCTACCTGCCCATCACTCCAGCTGTAGGTATAAGCACCAGTTCCACCTGTAGCATCCGCAGCCCGGAGTGTTGTGCTTTCAAGTGGTTCATATCCCAGATACACTACTGCACCATCTCCAGCATCAGAAAGAATAGGCTCACCAGCCAGCAACCTTACCGATACCGGAAGGTGATCTGAGGTAGTATTGGCGTAGTTTTCAATGAAATTGAATGGGATATAAAGCGTCTCCGAACCCTCCAAATAGTTGTCATATAGCTCATTTGAGAGCGTGATGTGATCGATCACATTATCATTGAAAATGAAGGATCTTAAGCCCGCTTCACTTAGAGATATCGTGACACCGTCAAAATCAGGATCTGAGGTGATCACCTCATAAGTAGTCGCACCACCACCAATGGATTCGTCCAAGTCATCATTGTAATCTCCCAAGAGTACAATGTTCTGTTCGCTATAGAAGGCATCCAGGGTATCTTTCAGCGCTTGGTTATCAAAGCGCTTTCTCAGTAGATCTTCATTTGTTGAACCTGACTTCCCATGGATATTGATGAAGTTGATTTTTTCTTTAACCCCATTGATATCTGCGATAGCAGTGACCAGCCAAGGTAATCTTCCACTGGACCAGAATGAAGAAGGTGTTCCAGTCGGATAGCCGTCCAACAGATCATTCATGCCCATTCTTGCTTCATCATAGAGTTGCTCAAACAGCACTTTTGTATCCAGAATCTCTACAACCGCAGTATTGTAGATCAAGCAGAGCTTTTGAGGAGGGAATGTAGGATCCGGAGCCTCAAATGATCTGGAGAATCGATCCGAGCAAATCACTGCATAGCCAGGCAATTGAGCCACTACCGATGCCAAGAGGGCATTATCACTGACTTCCTGCACTGCAATTACATCCGGAAGAGTCGCTTGGAATACCTTCAAGGCATTGGCAGCCTGAAGCGTGACATCACTTGGTCCGAAGTTGGTAATCGTCGCACCGAAAAACTCCATATTCCAAGTCATCACATCCAAAGTTTCCTCTGCTGGGATATTGGATCCCTCTGGTTCAAATGGACTTGTGCCCGGAAGATCTTCAATAAATCTTGGGAACAGCTGAAGTGTGCCTTGGAAACTGCCCAATACACCTCGGATGATCTGTGGCTCAGTAGGTATTTCACGACCAACCAAACTGCTTACCTGTCCATCTATTCTCAGCTGAAGATTACCTGAACCGTCATTGATCACATAGTTGCTTTCTGGGAATAGCAAACCTTTGGCAATGACAAAGGACGCTGCTGGGATTTCGATCAGTTGGCCTTCCAAAGCTGAACTGATCTGGTCGATCGTAGTCATCAGCGGATTGACAATATTTCCCTGACTGATCAATTCAACTTCACTAACGTTGCCGAGTTGAACCTGCTGCTGAAATGCACCTACCGTGGCTACAAATTTGATTTCATCACCGATTTGGAAAAGTCCAGTGCCGTGGATAGCCGGATCAAACACTGGAATACCACCGGTATCGTCCTGAATATATGCCGGTCCACCCAATTGATCGCTCACGGTCAGGATTCCTTTTACCAAAACTGTAGAACCCTGAGGTTTCGTTCTTGCTTCAGCAATTGGAATCAGAACTGGATCAGGATTGACCACGATTCCACCAAAGCTTTGGCCGGAATTGATTTGATTATACGTATTGGGGATAGTTTCAGACCAGGTAAAGTCAGCATAGTTGGTTCCGCTGCCCTGAAGCTGAAGGGAGGTGCCAACTGGTGCTGTACCCGGCTGGGATACGCCTACATCTTCACTCGTGAGTCCGTCTGCCGGACCTCCAACAGCGACAAAGCTTCCCTCATAACTCAGGAATTGGATTACTTCATTTGCCGCATTGACTAATGCAAATCCATCCGGCGAACCGTTTTGTAAGCCATTCGCAGCAAAGAAAAGCGTTCCAAATCCATTGTCCTGATTGGAGAATCTCCCTGAAAGATTGATTGTGCTGTAAGGCGCTCCACCATTTCCATTGTAGAGAACCAATGTCCAGCCGCTAAGGTCAGTTCCTGAATTACCCGCAAGTTCGATCCCCTCGCCGGTATCGGTGCCCGCATTGTCGTAATGGAATTCATTGACAAAAACCACCGGCTCAGCGGTAAAAGTCTGTCCGGTGTTGATGACTCCAAACGTATTTGAAACAGGAGCCTGCCAAGAAAAGTCAGTGTAAACCGTACCTGTTCCGCTCAGTTGAAGCGATAACCCAAGAGGATCAGAACCCAATTCTGCAACGCCAATATCAGTGCTTAAAAGTCCGATCGCAGGCCCGTCTACTGCTGTAAACGTCCCTTCGTAGCTCAGAAATTGGACCACCGTGCCCAGATTATCTACCAGGGCAATTCCATCAGGAGCACCATTTTGAATGCCGTTTGAGGGGTAAGTTTCGTTCACAAAACCAAATCCGTTTCCTGAATCTGGTATCGTACCACTCAGGGTTCTGGTGTTATAAACTGCTCCACCGTTTCCATTGTAAAGGACAATTGACCAACCCGTGAGATCTGTACCTGCAGGGCCGGCAATTTCTATTGCCTCTCCGGCATCTGTTCCGGTGTTGTCATAATGGATTTCATTGATAAAAACCTGCTGAGCTTGGGATGAATATCCCCAAAATGCAAGTAGCGCAAAGAGTAAGAATCGTAGAGATTTGACCATAATTTTGAGTTAAAAATTCTCTTTAAAATTCGGGTTTTTCTTTCTCGAATTTGGTCTACAAAGATTACCCTTAGGTTATCTTTTGTTTACCCCAACTCAGGTTTTGGGCAGAAAAGGCCATTTAATTAATGATTTCCAACAGGATTAAAGGAAAGATTGCCCTAAGAAATGCCTCAAATTCGACTTGATTTTTATTAGTTTTCAAGAGTATTTGAATTGCGCCAGCCACCAAATTGACTATGAATTTTCGGTATTTTCTCTTGCTCATTCTTATTCTTTTGAATGGAAAATTGCTTGCCCAAACAGCCCCTGAGCCGGCTCGTGAACTCATCCATGAGCTCAGAAAAATCCATACTCCCAATGGAATCGAGGTCCTCGAAGAAATCGAACTAAACGGCAGCAAACAATGGATCAGTATCAGGGGTAAAGACAAATCCAATCCGGTGTTGCTTTTCCTTCACGGAGGACCGGCCAGTCCAAATATGCCGCTTACTTGGGTGTATCAGAGTTCCTGGGAGGAATATTTCACAGTTGTCCAGTGGGATCAGCGAGGCACAGGAAAGAACTGGGCCTCGGCAGATACCACAAAACTTGCAGAGGAATTGAGTTTTAGGGCACTCATTCAAGATGCCTATCTATTGGTAGATCATCTGAGAGAGCGTTTTCAGCAGGATAAAATCTTCCTTATGGGGTATTCTTATGGGGCTGGAATCGGCATCCGAATGGCAGCCAGGATTCCCCAAAAGCTTCACGCCTACATCGGGGTGGGACAGATGGCTCCAGGAAATCCTGAGCAAATTATCTATGAAAAGGTTCTCAGGTTGGCAGAAGAATCCAACAACCAAACCGCTTTGGAAGAACTCAAAGCTCTGGCGCCCTATCCAGCCGCCGATGGAAGTACGCCCATCCGTAAATTGCTGACCGTCCGAAAATGGTCCAGACAATTCAATGGGGGCTGGTATGGCAAGCCGGACTTCAACTTGCTCTTTTCTCTTCCCTCTCTTGCTCCTGAGTATACCCCTGCAGATATCCAAAACCTGGAGACCAGCAGTCCATGGATCTCCAGAAAAATTCTTGCCAAAGGTGGAGGAGGGGATTTCCCTATGGAGTTTCAGATTCCAATCATTTTCATGATGGGGCGGCATGACCTTCATACACCCTATCAGGCAGTAGAAGCGTATTTTTCCCAACTTTCAAGCCCTGGCAAAAATCTAATCACCTTCGAATACAGTGGACATGTGCCATTTCTGGAAGAACCGGGGAGGTTTTTTCTTGAATTGGTAACCACCCTAAGGCCGATTGCTGGAGCTACTACAAAGGCCCCATGATCGAAATTGGAGAAATCGGAATGGGTGATTTTTGATGAAATACCATTCTATATTTTGACAAATCCCAACTTTACGATATAATCGATTCGATTTATGTCGATTTTGAGAATTATGAAAAAACTAAATATTCTTCTCATTGCTAGTTGCTTTCTGATTTCCTGCAATTCAACTTCCAACACTCCTGATCCTGACCCAACTTCCGGGGATATCACGGGTTCAGTTTTGCTTTTTGATGAAGGAATTGCAAATCAAAGTCCTTCCGGAATGAAAGTGACGGTTGAAAATCTTACACCTGAAAAATCTGCCATTACGGATAACTCGGGTAAATTTTCCATTCCCGATGTGCCTTTTGGAACCTATGCCTTAGTGTATGAAAAAACTGGCTTCGGTGTGTTTAAAAAAACCGGAATTGAGCATACAAGTGCTGCTACACCAATCACCGATATTCCATCTCTGGGTCAATTGTCCACTACAAGTGTCACAGAACTTTCTGCGACCCCATCCGGAAAAACAATTCAGACTTCCGTCACCACATCTCCTCCCGGAAATAATGCCAACCGAAGGTATGTCCGCTTCTTTTTCGGGGATACTCCAGATGTGTCTTCTACAAAATACAAGGCTTTCTCTCCTATTTATGTGGTACAGGATGCACCCTATACCCGTGTTTTTACAGAGGCAGAATTAAACCAATTCGGAATTACGGTCACGGGGACTATCCATATCAGAGCCTATGGAGAGTCCTTTTTTTCCAATTCTTATGTGGATCCGCAAACTCAAAAGACCATTTTTCCAAACCTGAATCCGACGACGGTTGGGGCAGTTTCGGTGAGCTTTTAGTAAAAACTTTTCCGAATGACACCAATCCGCGCCAGTCTTCAGGCCTGCCTTTGCCGTCAAGGCAGGCCTGCCTTTGCCGTCAAGGCAGGCTGGTGCTTACCTATCTGCAGTCCTGCCCTCGAGGAGGCGGGCTTCAGATTTGCCTATCTCTAGTAGATTTACCTACCAGAGGCAGGCTGCCATTCAATCCAAACTCAATTTCCCCGATCATTCCGCTGCAAACTCCCCCTTGACCATTATTGCTGGAAGGAATTCGAAAGCTTGTCAAAGGGGGGTAGGGGGATTTGTCCAATCCACCTCGGCGGAACGGCAGGATTATTTTCTCCGACTATTTTTAAATTCCTGCTCGGCATCGATCTTTTCGTCCTCACAATATTTCTGCGCCGAGGTTGGAAAATTGTGGCCATTTTTTACTATTATAATTTCAGGCCTTCAGCCTTTTTACCAGCTTTCTACCAACTGAGCACTTTTCCCTTGATCATTGAAAATTGTTCATTGCAAATTGGTCATTGAAAATTGAACCCCACCTCGGCATCAACATTCCTTTTCTCCCAATATTTCTGCGCCGAGGTTGGAATACCGTGCTCATTTTTTACCCGGGGTTAAAACCCCGGGCTATCCTTCCGCCGTAACTCCCCCTTTAAAAAGGGGGTAAGGGGGATTGATTTTTTAATGAAAAATCGAACTTCTATCCAATCTTCAAATTGCTTGGTAAATTTTCTTTTCCCGCCAAATTCTCTTTACCTCCTCGGCATCGACATTCCTTTTCTCCCTATCCTTCTGCGCCGAGGTTGGAATACCGTGCTCATTTTTTACTA
>NZ_QGOL01000049.1 GCF_003259255.1 Algoriphagus litoralis | reverse complement strand
AAAAGTTCATTGACATATTGAAGTAGAAATTGTAACAGAAGCACTAGCGATAGTGCGAAGTAGAAGTAAGTGATTAAGGGCGCACGGGGGATGCCTAGGCTCTCAGAGGCGAGGAAGGACGTGATAAGCTGCGAAAAGCCACGGGGATCGGCCAATACGAATTGATCCGTGGATGTCCGAATGGGGCAACCCAGTCTGCAAAGACTATCTCGAAAGAGAAGCGAACGTGGGGAACTGAAACATCTAAGTACCCATAGGAGGAGAAAATAACAATGATTCCGTGAGTAGTGGCGAGCGAAAGCGGAGGAGCCCAAACCGTTCATGTTACGGCATGGACGGGGTTGTAGGACCTGCATAATTGAGACAAATCTGACGAGAACTGCGTGGGAAAGCAGACCGTAGGGGGTGAGAGTCCCGTATTGGAAGGATTTGGATTGAGGCGGGTATCCTGAGTAGGGCGGGACCGGAGAAATCCCGTTTGAAACTGCCGGCACCATCCGGTAAGGCTAAATACTCCTGAGAGACCGATAGTGAACGAGTACCGTGAGGGAAAGGTGAAAAGTACTCCGAATAGGAGGGTGAAATAGACCCTGAAACCGTGCGCTTACAAGCGGTCGGAGCCCAGCGATTGGGTGACGGCGTGCCTTTTGCATAATGAGCCTACGAGTTACTCCTCTCTGGCAAGGGTAAGGTATTCAGTACCGTACCCGGAGCGAAAGCGAGTCTGAAAGGGCGACTGAGTCGGAGGGGGTAGACGCGAAACTTAGTGATCTACCCATGGCCAGGTTGAAGGTTGGGTAAAACCAACTGGAGGACCGAACCGATAAGCGTTGAAAAGCTTCCGGATGAGCTGTGGGTAGGGGTGAAAGGCTAATCAAACTGAGAAATAGCTCGTACTCCCCGAAATGTTTTTAGGAACAGCGTCGGGAATTGTATGACGGAGGTAGAGCTACCGATAGGACTAGGGGGAGTCACATCCTACCAAATCCTGACGAACTCCGAATGCCGTCATACAGAACCGGCAGTGAGGGCTGGGGTGCTAAGGTCCCAGTCCGAGAGGGAAAGAACCCAGACCTTCCGCTAAGGTCCCCAAATTTAGGTTAAGTTGAACAAAGGTGGTCCAGTTGCAGAGACAGCCAGGAGGTTAGCTTGGAAGCAGCTATTCCTTTAAAGAGTGCGTAACAGCTCACTGGTCGAGCGACAGGGCGTCGATAATAATCGGGCATCAAACCTAATACCGAAGCGAAGGATTCGACCCCGCACATGCGGGGCGAGTGGTAGGGGAGCATTCCAACGACGGCGAAGGTATCCTGTAAGGGGTGCTGGAGTTTTTGGAAAAGCAAATGTAGGCATAAGTAACGATAAGGCGGGCGAGAAACCCGCCCACCGTAAGACCCAGGTTTCCTGATCAACGTTAATCGGATCAGGGTTAGTCGGGACCTAACGCGAACCCGAGAGGGGTAGTGGATGGACAATGGGTTAATATTCCCATACTAGTTATACAGGTGATGGAGTGACGGAGTGATGAAAGATCCGCCCGGTGACGGAATACCGGGTTAAAGCGAGTAGGTATTGGACCCATAGTTAAATGCGTGGGTTTAGCCGAACGTGATAGTACTGAGCGTTTTCGGACAATCAGATAGTGATCCTAAGGGCTTCCAAGAAAAACTTCTAGCGCTAAGCGTATAGCTACCCGTACCGCAAACCGACACAGGTGGTCGAGGAGAGAATCCTAAGGTGCTCGAGTGAATCATGGTTAAGGAA
The DNA here is from genome assembly GCF_003259255.1 of Algoriphagus litoralis. Lineage (GTDB taxonomy): Bacteria > Bacteroidota > Bacteroidia > Cytophagales > Cyclobacteriaceae > Algoriphagus > Algoriphagus litoralis. The sequence goes on along the minus strand of NZ_QGOL01000049.1, from coordinate 1,198 downwards.
CTCGGCAAAATGGCCCTGTAACTTCGGGAGAAGGGGCGCTGGCAGCGATGTCAGCCGCAGTGAAGAGGCCCAGGCGACTGTTTAACAAAAACACATGGCTTTGCAAAGTTTCAAGACTAAGTATAAGGCCTGACACCTGCCCGGTGCTGGAAGGTTAAGAGGGGATGTTATCGCAAGAGACGCATTGAATCGAAGCCCCAGTAAACGGCGGCCGTAACTATAACGGTCCTAAGGTAGCGAAATTCCTTGTCGGGTAAGTTCCGACCTGCACGAATGGTGTAACGATCTGGGCGCTGTCTCAACCATGAGCTCGGTGAAATTGTAGTCGCGGTGAAGATGCCGCGTACCCGCAACGGGACGGAAAGACCCCATGCACCTTTACTGCAGCTTAGTATTGGTACTGGACAAATGATGTGTAGGATAGGTGGGAGACTGTGAAGCGGGTTCGCCAGGATTCGTGGAGTCACTGTTGAAATACCACCCTTTGTTTGTCTGGTATCTAACCCCTGAAGGGGGACATTGCTTGGTGGGTAGTTTGACTGGGGTGGTCGCCTCCAAAAGGATAACGGAGGCTTCCAAAGGTTCCCTCAGTACGCTTGGTAACCGTACGAGGAGTGCAATAGCATAAGGGAGCTTGACTGTAAGGCCGACAAGCCGAGCAGGGTGGAAACACGGGTATAGTGATCCGGCGGTTTTGAATGGAAGAGCCGTCGCTCAAAGGATAAAAGGTACGCTGGGGATAACAGGCTGATCTCCCCCAAGAGCTCATATCGACGGGGAGGTTTGGCACCTCGATGTCGGCTCGTCACATCCTGGGGCTGGAGAAGGTCCCAAGGGTTCGGCTGTTCGCCGATTAAAGTGGCACGCGAGCTGGGTTCAGAACGTCGTGAGACAGTTCGGTCCCTATCTGTTGCGGGCGTGGGAAGTTTGCGAGGACCTGACCTTAGTACGAGAGGACCGGGTTGGACTGACCGCTGGTGTACCGGTTGTGATGCCAATTGCATTGCCGGGTAGCTACGTCGGGAAGAGATAAGCGCTGAAAGCATCTAAGTGCGAAACTCCCCTCAAGATGAGACTTCCAAATAGGGCCCTCAGAGACGATGAGGTTGATAGGCTGCAGGTGTAAAGTCAGTGATGGCATAGCTGAGCAGTACTAATTGCCCAAAAGCTTACGCTACGTTTTGTTACAGTTTCTACC
>NZ_QGOL01000048.1 GCF_003259255.1 Algoriphagus litoralis | reverse complement strand
CGTCTGTTCAGCTGGTGCATCGCCGGGGTGCAGGTCACCTCGTTGCAGTCATGGATCGGCCGGGTCTTGCCAAACCACTGCGACTCCAGCCGGTTGTCTTCCACTCCACGGGTCTTCAGGTAGTCTTTCACCACCTGCGCTCTGCGCTCGGACAGCTTTTGGTTGTAGGCTTCATCCCCGCGCTGATCGGTATGCCCCTCGATGTACAGCATCAGGTTCGGCATCCGCTTCAGCATGATCGCCGTACGCTCCAGCTCGGTCTTGTGCACCGATCTGAGCATCGACTTGTCAAAGTCAAAGTAGATCGTCGGGATGTCGTTGATCTCTTCCTGGATCTTCTCAAAGATGTCCTCCGGCTCGCAGAAGTCCATATCCTTCAGCTCCTGCGGAATGTCATACTGCTTGGTAGGATCCGGAAACGCCTCCAGTACCAGTTCAGATCTCCTGTTCAGCTGATGGTTCTCCTCATTACATGGCTTGCCATTCCCGCAGTCGTTGATCAGCTGGCTCTCCCCAAACCACTCCAGTCTCACCCGGTCCGAGTTGATCCCTTTCGCTCCCAAGTATTCGGTCACCGCCTTCGCACGGTTGTTGGACAGCGTGATGTTGTACTCGTCACTCGCTCTGGAGTCCGTGTGGCTGGCCACCAGCAGGTCCAGGAAGCTGTACTTCTGCATCAGCTCGGCCAATTTGTCCAAGGCCGGCATCGCATCTTTTCGGATCATGAACTTGTCCAGATCGTAGTACACAATGTCCACATGCACCGGCAGCTGATACGGAATCGGCACCAGTCTGTATTCTCGCTTCACCGTGTCTCCTTCAAAACCCTTGGTCGTGATGCTCTCGTCGGTCAGCGGGAAGTAGCCCGGCTTGCTGATCGTAATCCCAAAGTCACTCTCCGGCTCCAGCTGGGCCGTCAGCTCTCCTTTGGCATTCCGTGCCGTGGGAACCATGATCCCCTGGGTCTTGTCCCGGAACGTGCTCAGGTAGCTCTCGGTAATGATCTGACCGTTGCAGTCCAGTACCCGTGCCAAAAACTGCTTGTACAGCTCCTTGGCCATGTAAATGTCATCCAGTCCCTGACCCCCGTTTCGGTTGGAGGACAGGTACACCGTCTTGTCTTTGCCTTCCCGGTATGCAAAATCGTCTGCCAACGAGTTGATCGGATGACCCATGTTTTTGGTGCCCGTGAATGCTGTTGGGCTATAGTTCGCCTCGAAAATGTCCATTCCTCCCAGGCCTTCGTGGCCCGTGGAGCTGAAGTAAAATCTGTTGTCTTTACGGAAAGGATGTGTCTCATTCCCTTTCGTATTCACTGCCGGACCCAGGTTCACCGGCGCTCCGAACGACAGGCTGTCTCCCATCACCGTGTACTCGCTGTAGTACAGATCGTACCCGCCCTGTCCCCCCCAGGATGGATCCTGGTTGTCTGAGGCAAAGTACAGTCTTTTCGCCTCCTCATCCACAAACGGATGCATCACCGCATACTTCAGCGAATCGTTGAATGCAAACGGTGTGAATCCTTCCAAGGCTCCATCTGGACCCACCTTGCTGTAGTAGATCTCCGGCTGCACCAGCAGCGTATCCTTCCTGCTCTTGCCCTTGACCTTGATGATCGAGCGCGTCACCGAATAAAACAGCTGCTGCTGGCCGGACGCATAGCTCGGATCCGAAAAGTGCATCGTATTGGGTACATTCGATACCACTTTGGCAATGTTGCCCTCTTGGTCTTTCCTGTATACCGAAAAATAGCTCCGGTCTGTGTAGTCACTCTTCTCCGCACTGAATATCTTGTTCCTGCCGTCTATTCGAAGGCCCGGCATCTTCTCGGGAAAAGAACCCCCTCGGTCGGACACAAAGTAGCTGTTGCCCCCTGCATCCTCGATGTAGGAAAAATCCCCCTCACTGCTGTTCACCCCTTCCACAGGCTCCAACTTCAGCTTTCTGGCACTCTGGGGAATCGAGCCAGCCGTCACGCCAAGGCTGTCCGCTGACACCCCCTTGGACTCGATGATCGACCTGGCCTCCGAATAATTGTCACTCAGAATACCCGTACGGAGCAGCTGGACCATATCCTCCTGGCTCGCCTCATCGTAGCCAACCGTGGTCTTCCACCAGGCATAGGCCCCCGCATAATCACGGAGCTGGTCCGTGGCTATTGCCGTCTTTCTGGCTGTCTGATAAGTGGGCTTCTTCGCATACGCCTCCTTATACACATCCAGCGCATGCTGGTAGTTCATCAGCTCCATCTGCTCGTCCGCATAGCGGACCTTCGACTGCTGGGCTTCTGACAATCCTATCGAACCCAAAAACAGGCCCGCCGTGATTCCAACTAGTAGTAGTGTCTTTTTCATGTGATTTCTGTTGATTTTTATTGGCCACATGGAATCTCGCATACCAAAAGCCGCATCCAAAAGAACCTTTTCTTTTATCCCCATAATATCCGGGCTGGCCTGCCCATACTGGCTCGATTTCATAATCAGAACCATCTTTGGTTTTTCATCATTGCTGTTCTCGGGATCATGTAGAAGCCCACTGAAAATTCATGCGAGTTCGCCCGGTAATCCTGAAGCACGTTCAGGTTGTGATCATACGCATACCCCAGACGAAGACGGTCCGTGGCAAAAATCTCAATGATCGCCGCTACCGCATTCCGGTTGGACAGGTTCGCCTCCAAATTATCATTCCAGATCTTCACGTTGCTCCGGTAAGACCCTCCCAACCAGATCCGGTCGTAAAACACAAACATCGCGTTGATGTCGTAGTTGGTCGGAGCCCCCTTCACTTCCTTGATCAGAAAGCTCGGCTTGAAGCCCACATCGTCCCCCAACTCAAACATCGCTCCGGCTGTCAGGTAATAGTGGAAGTCATGGTACGCCAGCGCGACATCCTCCCGCTCCAATGCCTTCTTCCCGATCATGTTGTACACACTGAAACCCGCATAAAACTTCGGCGTGTGGAAAAACAAGCCCGAATTCAGGTTCGGCGTGAACAGGTTCACCCGGCCCTGGGGCAAATCCACATCATTCGGATCGTTCGGATCCAGCAGGTCCCCGTCGATCATGTATTCGGTCACTCCCGCACTCACGCCCAATCCCAGGTGGCTGTTCCGGCCCGTCTGTATCCGGTACGCATAGGTCAGCAAGCCGCCCGTCGTACGCGCAGGACCCAGATTGTCACTCATCAGCGATACCCCAAAGCCCATCGTACCCTCGTTCGCACTCAGGTCCGCAGTCACCGTGTACGTCTTGGGTGCCCCGGGAAAACTCACCCACTGGCTCCGGTAAGTGGTCTGAATGTACGGCTCCATCTTGTATCCAGCATACCCCGGATTGATGTGCAACCCGTTGAATATGTACTGGCTAAACTGCGGTAGCTGCTGGCCAAAGGACACTCCGGTGGCAAATACCGCCACCAGTAGTGTCATTCCTATGATTTTAAAAGTCGTCTTCATAAGTCCTTTCGATTATTCTTTAATTACCTGGATCCAGCCCGTGAACTCGTGGACTCTGCCACTGCGGTCGGTCAACTTCAGCACGTAGAAGTAGGTACCCGCTACCTGACCCGGTGCATCCCAGTCATTCTGGTAGTTGGTCTTCTCTAGTACGTGATCCCCGTATCTATTGAGAATCACAATCTCACTGGCGGTAAACTTGCCAAGTCCCTTGATCTCAAACGTATCGTTGTCCCCGTCTGCATTTGGCGTAATCACGTTCGGAATTCGGAACGGCAACACCTCATTCACATCCGTGTCCTGATTGTTGGTCTCATCCGTGTCCTCCTCTTCCGAAGCTACCACCACCAAGTTCGTGATCGTGCCCGCATCGCCTGCCTTCACTCGCACCCTCAGCGTGATCACTCCGTCGGCAGGTAGGAATGGTACACTCCAGCTGATCTGACTACCACTCACTACCGGGGTGCCAACCTGGATCTGCGAACTGCTCACACTCACCACACTCGAACTTAGGTAGCTCACGCTCGCAGGCAAGTCATCCACAATCGATACGTTCGTCGCAGGAGTACCTCCGATGTTGCTCACCACAATCTCATACTCAAACTCGTCTCCCTCGTAGATCTCCGCTTCGAACGAAGTCTTGCTTACTGACAGATCAACGTTGTCG
>NZ_QGOL01000047.1 GCF_003259255.1 Algoriphagus litoralis | reverse complement strand
GCTGGTGCAATTGCGGATATACATGTTAAAAAAAGATGATCTGATTATCCGCTTCTTTGCAAGTAGGTCAATATGGCCTCGACACATCGACAAGCTCAGTGACCGGGCTCGGCCACCGGAACTCGGATCATTATAGGAAGGGAAGGAAAATGCGGATAACCATAAAAGATTAGTATCCCCGATTGCCTGTAAACTTTCCCACTGTTACATGGCCCTGCTGACTAACCCCTTTTCCTCTCAGGACATTCCAGAGTGTTTGAAAGAGAATTTTCATATCCAATCCAAATGAAATATGATCCACGTACCAGACATCATAGGCAAACTTTTGATTCCAGCTGATGGCATTTCGACCATTGATCTGCGCCCAACCTGTCACTCCAGGCCTCACCAAATGGCGTCTAGCTTGAACTTGATCATACAAGGGAAGATACTCCTCTAAAAGTGGTCTTGGACCGACCAAGCTCATATCTCCTTTTAATACATTGATCAGTTGGGGTATTTCGTCTAGGGATGTTTTTCTGACTAATTTTCCAACTGGGGTCAATCGCTGATCATCAGACATTAGAAAGCCATTTGAATCAGTGCGGTTATTCATGGTCTTAAACTTTATGATACTGAAGACCTTCCCTCCTTTTCCCGGTCTCCGTTGAAAGAAAAACGGAGAACCATTAAAATGTACTGACAGGTATATCAGCAGCAAAAAGAACACAGGCAAGAGAATGATGAACATTAAAGAAGCCAGGATAAGGTCGAGGATTCTTTTCCAGAAATCAGAATAGTTCACATCAGGAGATTTTGCTCAACTCTTTTTCAATGACACCTGCGATAATTTTTTGGTCATCATAGGTCAAACTAACTGAGCTGGGAAGGCAGAGACCTTTTAGAAATAGATTTTCGGAAATATGGCCACCATAAAAAGGAACACCTCTATAAGCGGGTTGAAGGTGAAGCGGTTTCCATAGAAACCGGGTCTCGATGCCACTTTTAAAAAGTAAAATCCGAAGTCTATCATTTGAAAATCCAGTTTGATTTTCATCGATTAGAATAGAAGTCAGCCAATAATTTGATCTTGAATCGATTAATTCAGTTTGAAAAGTAATACCCGGAAAATCTTCAAATAGAATTCGATACCGGTCATTTATCAATCTCCTCTTTGCTATAAATCCATCCAGACGTTCCAACTGAGCAAGTCCAATAGCACCTGCCATATTGTTCATCCTATAATTGTACCCGATCTCCAGGTGTTGATAGTACGGTAAATCTTCCCTAGCCTGCGTGGAGAGATATCTTGCCCGTTCGATAACACTTGCATCACTGGAGATTAAGGCTCCCCCTCCACCTGAAGTGATTATTTTATTTCCATTGAATGAAAAGACCCCAATTTTGCCAAAGGTTCCACAACTTTCACCATTCAATGTGCTACCGACTGCTTCGGCAGCATCTTCCAGAATTGGGATAGTATATTTCTGGGAAATCTCCATGATTTCTTTCATTTTGGCAGGCATTCCAAAGAGGTGTACCACGATGATTGCTTTAGGTTTTTTACCCAAAGCAATTCTGCTCAAAATGGCGTCTTCCAATAGTTCGGGAGAAATATTCCAGGTATCTTCCTCGCTATCCACAAAAATTGGTGTGGCACCTAAGTAAACCACGGGATTAGCTGAGGCACAGAAGGTAAATGATTGGCACAGTACTTCATCACCCTGCCCCACTCCCAAAAGGACCAAAGCCAAATGCAGGGCTGAAGTTCCGGAGTTTAATGCAACTGCCTGATGAAATCTGATTTTCTTGGAGAGCTTAGACTCAAATTTAGAGATGAATGCCCCGTTAGTTGCCAAATTACCGGAACTAATTGCTTGTTGAATGTAAATACTTTCATTTCCGTCAAATACAGGAAACGAAAGAGGGAGTGAATAAGACATTCGAATCAGGGTGATCTTAGACTTGGCTAAACATACCACTAATTCAACAAAAAGCAAACCAAAAAAAATTAGATCACTAATTAATATTGGCTTAGAACTGTTTAAGCAAAGCTTTTACAGGGTAAAGCTCATTAATTGAGGTTAATATTTTCTGAATTTAAAGCTTCTTTTTCAAGCTTAATTTTGACTTTTTGTCTTGAAGACAAGGCTCTCATTTCCAATATTTTTGGAGCTTTTAAAGTATTCCGTTTGACATACTTTACAGTAACCTTATCCAAACGGAAACCTAGAAAAAGTACAATTCCGGACAAGACAGGTAGGACGATATTATCTGAAAAATCACCTAAAATAAAAACCAATAAAATCAGGCTCAACTGCAAAAATCCTAGGACCAAAGCCACCTCATTGTGCTTTAAACCCATACGCATAAGAAAATGGTGAACGTGACTTTTATCGGCTGTCATGGGATGTTTACCCTGCGATATTCTTCTGGTAAATACCCTTGCCATGTCGTAAAGTGGGTAGATCATCAGGACAATACCCGCAGTAAACGAAGGTTCGAGTCGAAGGTATGCATTCTGAGGAAGTGCTGCATTATTCTCCATAAATGCTACCACCAAACTACCTAATGCAAACCCAAGGGTAAGTGAACCGGTATCGCCCATGAAAATTTTTGCCGGATGCCAGTTGAACACCATAAAGGCCAAGACCCCACCCAAGATAGAGAAACTCAAAACGGCATAACTTTCCAGTCCTTGGATATAAAACCAAGAGCCAAGTAAACTCAATGAAATTGAAGCAATTGTTCCGGCTAAGCCATCCAAGCCGTCGATCAGATTAAATGCATTGGTCAGAGCAAGAAGAACAAAGGAAGAAAATCCATAGCTTATCAAGAGTGGAAGCTCCTGAATTCCCAGAAAACCATGGAAGTCTTTAATTCGGATATCTCCGGCTACTACGACTAAGAGAACAGCTACAAATTGGCCAGCCAATTTATGTTTGGCTTTCAATTCGACCATGTCGTCGCGAAGTCCCACAATGAACATAAGCGCTATAGCACCCAATAAAAATCGGATATCCGGTAAAGGAAATTGCCAGCCCCAAATTGCTAAAGTGATAAAGGTAGCAGCAACAAAACCTATCCCACCCATGGAAGGAGTGAATTTTTTATGGATTTTACGGCCTCCCGGTGCGTCACCGATATTGGCCTTTCTAAGGATTGAAATCACAATTGGGGTGACCAAAAAACCTACTGAAAAGGCGGTAATTGCAGCTAAAAGAAAATACATATCTGGCTGGTCTTAAGGTTAAAAACTCTTACAAATTTACAGATCAGCAATTAACATACCTAGTTTTTAACAATAAAATAATTGATTGGTATATTTTTTAATAAATCCAAATAAGGTGATTTAAATCACAAGCGGTTGCAATAGAATTATAAAATACATTTTTTAGCAGATGAAGCGGAAAAAAGCTCAAAAATCAAAGGTGAAAAATTTGAAACGCTCAGAAGAAAAAATGGGGATTGGATAAGGAAGTTGGGGTTAAGGGTCCAGGATTGAAAGTTAAAAGGGAATGAGGGAAATCGACTGAAGAATGATGATTTAGGAATGGAATAGATGGAGTTAGGAAGCGTTCAGTAGGCATAGCCCTGGGTTTCAACCCCGGGATTTAGGAATAGAATAGATTTTAGTGCTGGTGCAAGATGTCCAATGGAAAAAGGATGTTGGTGCCACCGTTATAGCACATAAAATGAAATCAAAAACAATCCCCCTAGCCCCCTTTGAAAAACTCCCGCATTCCTTTTAGCAAAAATGTCCAAGGGGGAGTTGCTGCGGAATAATTAGAAACATAGAATTCCAATTGAACAACAGTCTAAAGACCTCCTTATCGTAAGCAGAAGAATTTTAAACATTAGGGCAGCAACCAAGACGTGCCGTAGACATAGCCCGGGGTTTAGGAATAGAATAGATTTTAGTGCTGACGCAAGAGGTCCAATAGAAAAAGGATGTTGGTGCCACCGCTATAGCACATCAAATGAATTAAAAAACAATCCCCCTAGCCCCCTTTGAAAAACTCCCGTATTCCTTTTAGCAAAAATGTCCAAGGGGGAGTTGCTGCGGAATAATTAGAAACATAGTATTCCAATTGGACAACAGTCTAAAGACTTCCTTCTCGTAAGGAGAATACTTTCTAACATTAGGACAGCAACCAAGGCGTGGCGTAGGCATAGCCCGGGGTTTCAACCCCGGGATTTAGGAATAGAATAGATTTTAGTGCTGGCGCAAGATGTCCAATTGAAAAAGGATGTTGGTGCCAGCGCTATAGCACATCAAATGAAATAAAAAACAATCCCCCTAGCCCCCTTTGAAAAACTCCCGCATTCCTTTTAGCAAAAATGTCCAAGGGGGAGTTGCTGCGGAATAATTAGAAATATAGTATTCCAATTGAACAACAGTCTAAAGACTTCCTTATCGGAAGGAGAATACTTTCAAACATTAGGGCAGCAACCAAGACGTGCCGTAGGCATAGCCCGGGGTTTCAACCCTGGAATTTAGGAATAGAATAGATTTTAGT
>NZ_QGOL01000046.1 GCF_003259255.1 Algoriphagus litoralis | reverse complement strand
CAGGCAGGCTAGGGTGGGCGCAGCGGAACCCTAGGTAAAAAAACAAAAGGCCGTTTCGCCTCGGCGCAGAAGTATGGTGGGGAAGAAAAGGTGAATGCCGAGGAGGAATTCAATGATCAATGGCCAATTATCATTTTGCAATGACCAAGGGAAAAGTGTTCAGTGACAGTAGGATGGTAAAAGAATGAAGGCTGAAGGCCTGAAATTATAATAGCCCGGGGTTTTAACCCCGGGATTTGAAAGCGAAAATCCGTCTCGCCTCGGCCCAGAAATATGGTGAAGACGAAAAAGTCAATGCCGAGGAGGAATTCAACTATTGTCGGAGTAAAAGCCTTTGAGATAAGCCATTTCCACCATCCCGTGTTGTTTTCTCTCCCTCCTTTTGATCCCGAAATAATCGGTACCGTATTTGATCTAACAAACCTAAGGTAGCTATCGGGACAAGACATGCCGAGCCCTACAGGCTGGCCTAATCCTACCAAATCAACACCTCATCTTTGGTTCTCCGCTCATTGGTTCGGAATAGATTCAAGGCCAAGGAGAACTCGTGGATGCCGCCAGGAAGCAGGTAACTGTTGGCCATTGGAAATTCATACACATAGCCCAGCCGGAGCTTTCCTACCAAGAAACCAACCTGTGCATTCGTCGCATAATCCAGCCTGTGACCGACTCCGAACCAGAGCCGATCCATCATCAATACCTTAAGATTCAGTTCCAATACATCGGGCAAATCCTTACGTGATCTGAAAAAGCCGTTAGCTACAACTGCAACATTTTCATTCAAGGCCTCCCGAAATCCCGCCTGTATCATTTGCTCAGCAGGATATCCGTCCATGAATTCATCTCCATTCTGGATATTTCCCCCGTTCACCCGGTGGATGCCATAAGAAATGTAGTAGTTGGCATGGGTCAGTGCCATGCCGATGTTGAAATCGATCACGTTCAGGTTGCTAAAGGTGCCAAGATACTGGCCGATGGTCGGATCGCTGGCTTCCTCAGTAGTCAAGGCATTGCCGTCAAGCCGGACACTCTGGTAGCTCACTCCAGTTCCTAGTCTCAGGTTATGCCGCTCGGTCAGACGAACTCTAGCCGCATAGTTGACCGTCACTTCATTTTCCCGGAATGCTCCATAATTATCCTGAAGCAAATTGACAGAAAGTGCATTTTTACCCAGCAAACCCGGATCAGATTCTCCGGCCAATTCTCCGAAATCGAGCTCGGCAGAGAGAAAATAGGTCTTCGGTGCTCCTTCTATCCCACCCCACTGATTGCGGACGAAGCCTCGAACTACACTGCCTTCATAGCCCGTGAGCGCAGGATTAAAGTAACCCTGAAAGTGGGAAAACTGGGACACAAACTTGCGCGTCTGGGCTTGGAGATTTGTCCCAAGAGAAAATAGGACAATTAAAACAAGTCCAATTTTTTTATGATTTAATATTCGGTTCATGATGATTTCAATTTTTGATTGGGGAAAATTTGGAGAGATACCCTAAAGCAGCTCTCCAATTCTCTTCAGCATTTAATTTCTCAACAAGGTCACAACGCCTCTTCGGATTTCTCCGGTTTCCTTAACTTCGATCACCCAGAAGTAAGCCCCAACCGGCATTTCCTTACCCTCGAAGGTGCCGTCCCATGTCTGATCCACATCTTCGGAGTAGAACATACGCTGCCCCCCCCGGTCGAATACCTGTACTCTAGCTCCACGCAGGTAACGCAAGGCCGGCACTCCCCAGGTATCATTGATACCGTCACCGTTTGGAGTGAAGGAATTTGGCACCTCGATCTGAGATAATGAGGTTCGGGTTCGAAGGATTGTAAAGTCTTTCGTGATGACGTTTCCTGCCCGGTCTTTTACTTCTATTCTGACCGTAAACTCGGTTCGACCTGCTGCCTGCTCGGCACTGCTCCAGAACAGGATGCCATTGAGCACTTCAAAGAATCCATTGTCTACCACTCCGGACACCAAACTGATCTCATGCTGGTCGTCACTCGGATCGATTACTGTAAAGGCCCCTACCTCCAGGAAGAATTCCGTCGCACTTCCTTCAAACTGGGCATTGCTCAAGGTCACATCCAATGGTGCAGGTTTTGGCAATACCTTTACAGTCAAATTGGGAGACTGAGCAAAGTCATTGTTCAAGCCCGAAGGAAGATTTGGAGTGCCTCCTTTGATCAGGTAAGTCGATGCGACTAATGGATTGTAGTCGGCAGGATTCCAGATCACATCCAAATTGATCAGTGCACCTGTTCCGGTCACTGCCATCACCTGAGCTGGTAAATTCAGCCCGGCAACCGGAGTGCCCCAAGCCACTTCAAGACTTTGGTCGATGAAGCTCACAATCGCCCGCTCAGCCCGGTAGTCTGGAATGCCGTCATTGTTGCTGTCCTTGAAGTCATTCGCATCGCTAGGATCAGTGCCGTCTTGTTCCTCAATAAAATCAGGAACACCGTCTTCATCGCTGTCCTGACTATCACTTGGATCATCAGGTTCGGTGCCCTGTTGCTCTTCTACATAATCTGGAACTCCATCTCCATCGCTGTCTTTGAAGTCATTTGGATCTTTTGGATCGGTGCCTTCCATTATCTCAATGTCATCCGGCACTCCATCTCCGTCCCGATCCACCCGGACGATTTCAAAGTCAGCCGGAGTGAAATTGATTGTATAGTTTGCTCCTGCACTGAGGCTTCCCAGGGTAATCGGATAGATGCCTACCGCCTGACCCGGTGCTCTGTTCAGGGTTCCTGTTAGAAGACTCTCATCATCTCCTTCACCAAAGTTGGAAGCTGTAAAAGTCAATACCGGATCCAAATCCCCGAAGTCCTTGCTCTGGCCTGAATCTGCAATCACCTCTAGGGTTCTCGGAGTCACTGTAAGTTCTGCAGTCAACACCAGCGTGGTAAAGTTGGCTCCCGAGATCGTCGCTGTTACTTCCTGAGTTCCTACATCAGTTCTTCCATTGTTGGTGTAAGCTACAGTTGTACCTGCAGGAAGGGTTCCAGTAATCGCCAGTGACTTAGCCGTGCCGTCGAAAACGAAGCTTTGATCTTCAAAGATAATTCCAGTGATCGTGGCCGGGTTGATCGTCAGATCAGCAGTCAAGACGAGAGTCGTGAAATTGCTGCCCGCGATCGTCGCCGTCACTTCCTGGGTTCCCACATTAGTTCGGCTGTTGTTCGTATACGCCACCGAAGTGCCTGTCGGAAGGTTACCGGAGATCGCCAAAGACCTAGTCGATCCGTCGAAAACGAAGCTTTGATCTTCAAAGGTAATTCCAGTAACCGTTGCCGGAGTGATGGTCAAATATGCAGTCAATTCCAGCGTGGTGAAGTTCGATCCTGTGATCGTCGCCGTCACTTCCTGGGTTCCCACATTGGTTCGGCTGTTATTCGTATACT
>NZ_QGOL01000045.1 GCF_003259255.1 Algoriphagus litoralis | reverse complement strand
TCTTCAAAGATAATTCCAGTGATCGTGGCCGGGTTGATCGTCAGATCAGCAGTCAAGACGAGAGTCGTGAAATTGCTGCCCGCGATCGTCGCCGTCACTTCCTGGGTTCCCACATTAGTTCGGCTGTTGTTCGTATACGCCACCGAAGTGCCTGTCGGAAGGTTACCGGAGATCGCCAAAGACCTAGTCGATCCGTCGAAAACGAAGCTTTGATCTTCAAAGGTAATTCCAGTAACCGTTGCCGGAGTGATGGTCAAATATGCAGTCAATTCCAGCGTGGTGAAGTTCGATCCTGTGATCGTCGCCGTCACTTCCTGGGTTCCCACATTGGTTCGGCTGTTATTCGTATACTCCACCGAAGTGCCTGTCGGAAGGTTACCGGAGATCGCCAAAGACCTAGCCGTTCCGTCGAAAACGAAGCTTTGATCTTCAAAGGTAATTTCAGTAATCGTGGCCGGAGTGATCGTCAGATCTGCAGTCAAGACGAGAGTCGTGAAATTGCTTCCCGTAATCGTCGCCGTCACTTCCTGAGTTCCTACATCCGTTCTACCATTATTGGTATAGGCTACAGATGTACTTGTCTGAAGAGTTCCTGTGATTGCAAGGCTCTTCTCAGTTCCGTCGAAGACAAAGCTTCCGTCTGCAAAGGTGATTCCCGTAATCGTGGCCGGAGTGATGGTCAGATCTGCAGTCAATTCCAGCGTGGTGAAGTTGGCTCCCGA
>NZ_QGOL01000044.1 GCF_003259255.1 Algoriphagus litoralis | reverse complement strand
CTTTGATCTTCAAAGGTAATTTCAGTAATCGTGGCCGGAGTGATCGTCAGATCTGCAGTCAAGACGAGAGTCGTGAAATTGCTTCCCGTAATCGTCGCCGTCACTTCCTGAGTTCCTACATCCGTTCTACCATTATTGGTATAGGCTACAGATGTACTTGTCTGAAGAGTTCCTGTGATTGCAAGGCTCTTCTCAGTTCCGTCGAAGACAAAGCTTCCGTCTGCAAAGGTGATTCCCGTAATCGTGGCCGGAGTGATGGTCAGATCTGCAGTCAATTCCAGCGTGGTGAAGTTGGCTCCCGAGATCGTCGCAGTCACTTCCTGAGTTCCTATATCTGTTCTGCCATTATTGGTATAAGCTATTGAGGTTCCATCAGGTAGAGTTCCTGTGATTGCAAGGCTCTTCTCAGTTCCGTCGAAGACAAAGCTGCCGTCTGCTAAGGTAATTCCAGTGATCGTGGCCGGGGTAATCGTCAGATCTGCAGTCAACACCAGCGTGGTAAAGTTCGATCCCGTGATCGTCGCAGTCACTTCCTGAGTTCCCACATTGGTTCGGCTGTTGTTCGTATACGCCACCGAAGTGCCTGTCAGAAGGTTACCGGAGATCGCCAAAGACCTAGCCGATCCGTCGAAAACGAAGCTTTGATCTTCAAAGGTAATTCCAGTAACCGTTGCCGGAGTGATGGTCAGATCTGCAGTCAACACCAGCGTGGTAAAGTTCGATCCTGTGATCGTCGCCGTCACTTCTTGAGTGCCTACATCCGTTCTTCCATTGTTGGTGTAAGCTACAGATGTACCTGCCGGAAGAGTTCCTGTGATTGCAAGGTTCTTGTCAGTTCCGTCGAAGACAAAGGTACCGTCGGTAAAGGTGATTCCTGTAATCGTGTCCGGGGTAATCGTCAGATCTGCAGTCAATACCAAAGTGGTAAAGTTCGATCCTGTGATCG
>NZ_QGOL01000043.1 GCF_003259255.1 Algoriphagus litoralis | reverse complement strand
GCTTACTGACAGATCAACGTTGTCGTTCAATATTCTGAAGAATACGAATGCATCGTCATTGTTGTCAGGGAAGGCAGTCTCTCTAAGTGTGTATTTCAGGGTATAGTCTCTTACCTCGTTCACATTCGGAATCAAGCTCAACTCACCATTACCATTGATCAACAAACCGATGATACCGTCCAACTCAGTGAATTCGAAGTCTACATCCGCCGGATCTGGTCGCTGACCTTCCAGACGATCATTTTCTAGGATATTTCCAATCAATCCACCGAAGCTGATGAAGTGAGCTCCAAAGTCATCGTCATTGGCGATGATTTCAACATCAACCAACAAGCATCTCCATCCAAAGTCCATATCCAAATGAACACGATCTGAAGTAGACACTGTTTTGGTCACAAAATTCTCTGTGGTCAATCCGCAGCGCTCTTCTGTTCTCACAGCGTTGATATCAGTCATTCTGCCATTTGCATTTGGAAGGACTTTTACCTTACCAGTAGATTCCATGAAGGAAGCCTGCTGTCTGATAAAGTCATCTTCTACAAAAGTGGCCGTGTACTCACCAAAGGATGTTCCTTCAGGTCTGTCTCTCCAGTATCCAAGGATACCTACAATTATATCTGCTTCATATCCATTTGGACCTGTCACCTTGATATTGGAGCTCTGGTCATTACCGAATCCGGCTTTGTTCAATTCGCCCTCGTTCTCAGGACCGTCATACCTTCCGTCGCCGTTCAGGTCAAACCATTCCCAATCTCTGATCGAAATAGGTCCTGCCTGTGGATCATTCAAGGTTACCTGACCATTGTCATCGGCATCAAACCATTCGTTTTGGATACCGTCCTGATTCAGATCATACCATACAAAGTCTCCCAACACAATACCATCGTAGGTTTCGTATCCAAAGTCCTTAGTCTGGAACTTACAAGCCTCAATGAAGGTGAAGAACAGTGAGCTTTGTACAGGGTACAAGCCTCTAGCTGCATTCAAATTCGCATCCTGTACCTGTACAAGGTATTGGCCCGGAGCAAAATCCTTGAAGGTGTATCGTCCGTCAGCACCTGTTACTGTGATCAGGATATCGCCTGGGGTAGATTCCTGAGGCACAAGTGTCACCGGAACTCCAGCCAGCGGCTGATCAGTCATCGCATTGAATATGATACCAGTGACCAAGGTTCCATCCAAGCATGCAATCGGTGTGGTTTCATCATCAGATGACTCCACAGGATTATCATCGATTGGACTTGAACCTTTAACCGTCGCCACATTGACAATTGGGTTTTGTTTGGCTATATCTTCAATGGACACAGTATATGATGTATTGTATGTCACAGTCGCACCTGCAGAAAGCGTGGCTACAGCAGTAGAGAAGTTAGTTAACGGATCAGAAACTGTCACTGAAGTCAGATCGACATTACCTGTATTTACCACTGTTAGGGTGTAGGTAATTACCTCTCCTTCTTTACTTACTGACTCCTTATCCGCAACCTTTGTGATTACCACACTTGCAATTCTTCCTATAGGAGTGGTTATCTCATCTTCATCCTCAGGGTCCGGATTATCACCAGGTGCATCTCCAGAAGTCAAGGCTTTATTGAGAATGGTACCAGAATTTACATCTGCCTGAGTCACAGTGTAAGTCGTATTTACAACCGCATTT
>NZ_QGOL01000042.1 GCF_003259255.1 Algoriphagus litoralis | reverse complement strand
TCACAGTGTAAGTCGTATTTACAACCGCATTTGCTGCTGGTGCTAGCGTACCCACACTTGTTGCAAGACCTGTTAGCGGATCGTTCACCTGCACATTAGTCAGGGTCACGTTACCAGTGTTGGTTACTGTCAAGGTGTAGGTAATCACATCACCTGCTTTGCTTACCTGCGCTCCATTGTCGCTCTTCACGATCTGGATGCTTGGATTTCTCTCAATTGGAGTTTCCTCATCATCCTCGTCGGTCGGTGTTTCCTCATCTGGACTGTCACCAGAAGTCAGACCCTTGTTCAATACAGAACCTTTGTCTACATCTGCCTGAGCCACAGTATAAGTCGTGTTTACAACCGCAGTGGCTGCTGGTGCTAGCGTACCCACACTTGTAGCAAGACCTGTCAGCGGATCGTTCACCTGTACGTTAGTCAGGGTCACGTTACCTGTGTTGGTTACTGTCAAGGTGTAAGTAATCACATCACCTGCTTTGCTAACCTGTGCTCCATTATCGCTCTTCACGATCTGGATGCTTGGATTTCTCTCAATCGGAGTTTCCTCATCATCCTCGTCGGTCGGTGTTTCCTCATCCGGACTGTCGCCAGAAGTCAGACCCTTGTTCAATACAGAACCTTTGTCTACATCTGCCTGAGTCACAGTATAAGTCGTGTTTACAACCGCAGTGGCTGCTGGTGCTAGCGTACCCACACTTGTAGCAAGACCTGTCAGCGGATCGTTCACCTGTACGTTAGTCAGGGTCACGTTACCCGTGTTGGTCACTGTCAAGGTGTAAGTAATTACATCACCTGCTTTGCTAACCTGTGCTCCATTGTCGCTCTTCACGATCTGGATATCAGGATTCTGAGGAATCTCTGTCTCAGTACAAGTCTCACACTCCGTGCTAGGAACTTCTACCGGAGTAGGATCCGAAGACTCGTCTGTGATGTCATCACTTGGATCTTCTGGGTTGCCTCCCGGTGCTTCACCTCTTGCCAAAGCTGTGTTCACCACATAGCCTGCGTCTACATCCTCCTGAGTCAGGGTATACGTCGCCGTGAAGGTCGTATTGTCTGTTGCTCCAGGTACTAGGCTAGCAATCGGTCCGCCTACCACAGTTACTTTATCATCCTCGATTGTAATGCCACTCAAGGTCACATTACCTGTGTTGGTCACCGTGAAGGTGTAGCTGATTGTCTCACCTGCATTTCCGAAGCCATCCTCATTCTCATCGTTGAAGACACCGTCTTTCAACAATTCGATTGCTGGATTCTGTGGAATCTCTGTCTCAGTACAAGTCTCACACTCCGTGCTAGGAACTTCTACCGGAGTAGGATCCGAAGACTCGTCTGTGATGTCATCACTTGGATCTTCTGGGTTTCCACCCGGTGCTTCACCTCTTGCCAAAGCTGTGTTCACCACATAGCCTGCGTCTACATCCTCCTGAGTCAGGGTATACGTCGCCGTGAAGGTCGTATTGTCTGTTGCTCCAGGTACTAGGCTAGCAATCGGTCCGCCTACTACAGTTACTTTATCATCCTCGATTGTAATGCCACTCAAGGTCACATTACCTGTGTTGGTCACCGTGAAGGTGTAGCTGATTGTCTCACCTGCATTTCCGAAGCCATCCTCATTCTCATCGTTGAAGACACCGTCTTTCAACAATTCGATAGCTGGATTCTGCTCGAAACATGCTTCGATACTATCCTCATCACTAACCAGAACAGTTCGAATAAACTCTTCTTCAGATTCTGATTCACGATATGGTTCCAGATAAACCACAGCTGATGCTGTGTTGGTCACACATCTGCCATCAAGCAACTCCTGATCTATCGGCAGTTGGGTAGTTTCAGTCCATGTTGCAAGAGGGGCCAAGGATTGAATTGTCCAAGAATCGCCGGTCAAATCATCTTTCACCTCAATGTTGAACAATTCAACATCTCCAATATTGGTTACTTTGATTTCATAGGTTATAAAACCATCAACCTCATTGTCATTATCAATAACCGTCTTTTCCACATCCACACCCGGTGAAACCACTCTTACAGTCACAATGGCTGTATCACAGTTTGTTGGGTTCGGGTTAGTACAGATTCTGTATTCCAAAGTATAGATACCCGGAGCCAAACCTGTTGCCACACTTACCAATCCTGTGGAAGGATCAAGAATCAATGCTCCTGGAGTTGACTGATCCACTACAAATATGTCCACAAGGGTTGTGTTCAGGCCTGTTATATCACCAAGCTTATCATTATCTAGAACATTGACAATGTTTGTAAAGCCAAGATCAGGATAAACAGGGATTGCTGTCATGTCATCATCCACAGCAATTGGAGGATTTGGATTTGGATTACAAGCTTCAGTTGCACCTGGGTAAGAAACTTCGGAAGTAACTTCAGGATTGATTTCAAATCTTACCGAAGCTCCATCACGGACTGCAGCAAAATTAAAATCTCCTGAAACCCACTGCATGTTTTCAAATTTCCATCCTGGCCACTGAGTTCCGTATCCATTCTCATCCACCTCAGCACCTGGGAATAGCATGAACCCTTCAAATGGAAGATTTTCATATCGGATGATCTCGTTACCATTTTTATCGATCCATACCATGGTCACAGGATTTGGACCAAGGTTTTGACCAAGAAGCTGGAGATTTATTCCTCTAAGATCCCACTTAATGTATGGTGCATCAAGTTCACAATAGGTATCTATTTCGTCTAGAATCAAGACAATTGCATTTGCTGTCTCAGAATCGTTATTAGACTTAATCTCCTCCTCACCAAATTCAGTCGTTGCATAAGCTACGTTGGTCACAGTAAGATTCGTGATATCTGCAGCCACTACAGTATAGCTTGCCGTGGTAGTGAATGACTCACCTACTCCAAGCGCTCCAACTATGGATGGGATCGATGCTATCTTATCATCAACCACCTGGAATGGTCCCTCCAGCGTTACATTTCCTGAATTGGTTACTATGTATTGGTAGGTAATTACATCATCAACCGCTTCATAGGTGTCTTTGCCAAGGATTGTTTTATCAATCGTCAAGGCAGGACCTTGAGTGAAGCAGGCTTCAGCAGAGGCCTCATCACTGAACAATACTCTATAAGCCATACCATCGTATGTTTGGATAGAGCCTCCATCAGGAGTTTGAACTTGAATTCTTGCATCGATCAAGAACTCTACCACCGAAGCTGTTGCAGTGTTGACGTAACATTTATCATCAATCATCTGCTGCGTGATAACCACGGAAGGAGTGAATGTCACAGATTCGTCAACACCAAGCGTCTCAACCAATGTACTTAAACCTACTTTTTGGTCTTCTACAATGATGTTGGTCAAGGTAACATTACCTGTGTTGGTCACCACAATCTCAAAGTTCAGATCATTATCTAAGGTTAAATCATCTTTCTCTGTGGTGACAGTCTTGGTGATGGAGATGGATGGATTCTTCTCGAACGTCTGCTTGTCGTCGTCATCGTCTG
>NZ_QGOL01000041.1 GCF_003259255.1 Algoriphagus litoralis | reverse complement strand
TTACAAAAAAGGTCAAGTGGGAACAGTGAACAATGGTCAATTAACAATGTACAATGACCAATTATCAATTTAGAATGATAAAAGGACAATGAACATTGCTTGCCCACCATGCCTGTGAGTCTTTGGCGAAGCAGGAACATTGAACCCTGAACCTTGAACGCTGAACCTTTAACACTTAACTATTTACTAATACACTATGAACATACTTTCAGAAGTAAAAGCCCGTGCAATGGCACCCACGCCGCCTTTCTTCCAATTTCTGAAGAAGGCCGGCCTGATCATCGCAGCCATAGGCACAGCCGTGTTGACAGCTCCGGGAGCAGTACCCGAAATCCTGATTGCCTATGCAGGCCATGCAGTGACAGCAGGTACCATTCTGGTCAGCATCTGTCAACTGACCGTTGATGAAAGCAGGCTGGAAGAGCGGCTGCTCAGTAAGGTGAAGTAAACCATTGATTTAATAACCTAAAAACCCGGGCAGGAGTCTTGCTCGGGTTTTTTGCTTATTTAATGTATTTCGTAGCGTTTTTTAAGCAGATAGTTTTTAAAGAACTCAAAAATTGATACCTTAAAATGCAATTTCGCCTTTTTTTAATGCAACGCTTTTTTCTAGTATTAATTCAAGCTACGGACAGTTTGACTGCGGTTAGTGACAAATTAACTTCTTCCAATGATGTAAGTCTGGCCTTGCTGCTGGGACTTCTGCCGGTAGTGCTTGCATTTTCCTTTATCATTTTCGTCATCTATCGATCCAGAAGGGAAGCAGATGTGCGGAGGAAGGAAACTGAAATGAGGCTTGAAAAGGCAGAAGGGGAACTTAAGGCACTTAAAGCTCAGATCAATCCCCATTTTATATTCAACTGCCTGAATTCCATTCATCATTTTATCCAATCCCAAGAGCCCCAACAAGCCAGTGATTACCTGATCAAGTTTTCAAAGCTGATTCGGTATGTGTTGGAAAGTTCAGCCAAAAACTGGGTGAGTTTGGAGGAGGAACTGGAGGCAAATGAGCTTTATCTTCAGCTGGAGCAACTGCGGACCAAGCATGCATTTTCATTTGAATTTTCTTCCGGAAAGGATATTTCCCTTTCAAATACTTTTGTTCCGCCAATGTTGATCCAGCCTTTTCTGGAGAATGCCGTTTGGCACGGCTTGAGCCAAGAGGGAAAAATTGATCTTCATTTTGAAAGAAACGGGGGAACATCATTGATCTGCAAAATATCAGATCATGGAAATTCTGTGATGTCCAAGCCTGAATATGATTTGAGCAACTTGGTGAAAAAGAGCAGTATGGGCATCAACTTAATGGAGGAGCGATTCCGGAATTTGAGAGAATACCGAAGCCAGGATGCAGGATATGAATTCACGGAAAATCCCAATGGTGGGCGAACAGTAACCTTAAAAATCCCTTTCGAAGAAGAATAAAAAATGAAAAAAATCTTTCGGGTAATCATCATTGAGGACGAGCAGAAGTCGAGGGAATATTTAAAAAATCTACTTGCTGTCTATCCTGAATTTGAGGTGGTAGGCGAGGCGGGAAATCTACAGGAGGCAGATCAACGCTGTCATGCATTAAATCCGGATTTGGTTTTCTGCGATGTGATGCTTCCAGGCGGGACGATTTTTGACTGGTTGTTGTCTTTGCCAAAGATTGAATTCGAGCTAATCTTTATTACTTCCTTCCAGGATTTTGCGATACAGGCATTTCGTCTTGCAGCGGTAGACTACCTTTTAAAGCCATTTGATCCAAAGGATTTTCGGGCGGCGATGGATCGGTTTCTAAGCAAAAAGGGAAATCAAAATCGTCAAATCGAGCAGCTACTCCAAAATCTCCAACTACCAAAAGACAAGGTCAAAGTAGCTTTGCCTACGCTGCATGGATATTTGTTTATAGAGATTCGGGAGGTAGTACGATGCGAATCGGATAACACGTACACTACATTTTTCCTAAAAGACAAGCGAAAGATTTTGGTTTCCAAAACACTCAAAGATGTGGAGGGTATGTTGGAGAATTACGGCTTCTTCCGGGTGCACAATTCCCACCTGATCAATCTTGATGAGGTAACAGAATACCTGAAGGGAGAAGGAGGGCAAGTAAAACTGAGTGACGGCAGCGTGGTAGATGTTTCGAGAAGACGGAAAGAGGAGTTTTTGGAAAAAGTGAGAAGCTGGTGAGTAATGATGAAAAGCCAATGATCAATGATCAATGATCAATGGTCAATTATCAATAAGCAATGAGCAATTATCAATTAGCAATGAGCAATGGACAATGGACAATTATCAATGAGCAATGGGCAATGGACAATTATCAATGAGCAATGGACAATTATCAATGAGCAATGAGCAATGGACAATTATGAATTATCAATTATCAATGAGCAATGGGCAATAGACAATTAATGACCAAATAGGATAAATCCCTTGAAAATTGATCATTGAATTTGAGTATGGAAAATTGCCACCTCAGGTGGGGTAGATTTTTTGAAAATTGAGTTTGAAAATTTAGTAGGAATGGAAAAAAGATATGATTTAGAAGAGCGGTTGGTGCAGTTTGCCGGGGAGTGTATCAAATTTTGCAATTCACTGGGAAGTACCTTTGCAGAAAACCATCTGAAGGGTCAATTGATTAGATCAGCTTGCGGTGCTTGTTTGAATTACGGGGAGGCACAGGGAGCGGAGAGCAAAAAAGATTTTATCCATAAAAATGGAATTGTCTTGAAAGAGCTAAAAGAATCCCGTTCAACCCTGAAAATTCTGGCTTATTCCGAGTTGGGAGATCCACAGATGCGAGCCGAACTATTGGTTGAGGTAGAAGAGCTGTGTGCGATTTTCGGAAGAATAATAACGAGTGCAAGGAAAAGCCTAGGACAATGAGCAATGAGCAATGAGCAATGTTCAATTAACAATGATCAATGGGCAATTAACAATGATCAATGGACAATGAGCAATGACCAAGTATGGAGGGTTGATTTCTTGAAAATTGAGTTTGAAAATTGGTCATTGAAAATTGAAATCGGCCAGTTTCTATCCCGGAAAAACCGAATTCTAGTTAGTGGTAGAAGAAGCCGATGTGATTCTTCATCTTAGAATAGAATTTTAATTCAAATGGTGTTTTCAAGGTGAAGATACTAAACCGGACCAAAGGGATTAAATCGGGGTGATTAAGCAATTTCCGGAGGTATTTTTTCCGGGTTTATTTCTAATTTAAGAACTATGAAAAAAATGATGTTATCTGATTTTGTTTCTTACCAAAAAGCGGGAGAATACATGGGCAACCTTCCAGACACGAAGTATCCACCCAATAAAAAACAATACTTATGTGGTGGAACTTTTACTATTTCAAACTTTTGGTATTGGGCAAATTTACCAGGGTTTTCTGGATTGATGTTTTGGTACGGTTTGGATCCAAACCAACCTGATGCACAATGTTTTGTCGGAGTTGAGCCGAAATTTAATTTTTCATACGATGAAAATTTAGTAAATACTTATAAGCCTAGCGCTGACATCTTTCTCTGTCCTAGCGTTGAATTTAATTTTACCCTACCAATACGTAGAGATTTTGAGAATTTTTTGAGAAATGACAAAAGAGAGGTGCCAATTTTGGATAGAATAATTACTAATGCAGAAATGAAAAGTTTCAATGCTGAATTTTTACAAAATGCATTTTATAAGGAGAATCATAAATATGGAATGGCTTATTTTTCAGATTTCATTGAAGATCAACCTCAAGTTGAATCGTTTCTAAAGTATTTTGTGACCCAGGGAAAAGTAGCCTTTCTGAGATATTATTTGGGTTTTGAGGAAACTACGGAAGGAAAGTTTCTAAGGTTAATTTTAGTTCCGGTAGATGAAAAAGGGAAAAATACGGAGGTTGTAACTGTATCAAGTGGCTTATTTAGTGATGTTCAGTTACTCCAAAGATCTTGGCCACCTCCACCGAATTCCTGATTTTCTATGCTGAATCAAATTCCAATTCAGGAAATTTCTACTTTGGCAATTTGGATCCCTTTGATTTTGGCCGGATTGAGACTACAAAAAGGTGATCGAAAGCTTCGCCTGTTTTTTGTATTTCTTTTGATAGGAGCGATTGCTGATGGATTTGGCTGGCTGGCCTATAGAGTTTTTGATATTGAGTCATTAGGAGATTTCCATGCGTATTTCCTCTATTTTTACCTTTGGTTTGAAGCTTTATTTTTTACTTGGTTGATCTTCGAGTTTCTTGAGACTAGGAACAACAAGTTTTGGAAAAAAGCCCTTTGGACCGGTATATCTTTACTTTTTTTGTTGGAGGGGATTAATCGTTTTGGATTTGGTAATCCGAAGGATATTTACACTTCCTTTTTGATTTCTGGAATCTTGGTTTTGAATGCCTTTTTAATGGCCTTTGCTCTTTTGGGCTTGGCGGAGAGAAATGGTGAGATCATGAGTGATCCATGGTTTTGGATTTTATCAGGTATTTTCTTCTACAGCTTTTCCTGTTTTTTTATCGATATGCTGGCTTATACTGAGATTGGTAAGAAGCTTTGGGGATTCCGAACTATTCTAAATATGGTTCAATATGTTTTTTTTGTGGTGGGACTGGTGAAGATGAACAGGAGTCGATGAGAAATGATCCATTACCAATAATCAAATTTCACAAAAACCGTCCACTTGTAAACCTATACAAGTCTTCAGAGGGCTGTTCAATCGGGATTTCATTTCCCGGAGCATTCCGTAGCAACTCCCCCTTGATTCTTTCTTCTCCAAAGAATCCGAAAGCTTGCCAAAGGGGGTAGGGGGGATTTGACCCCAATGACAAAAGGATTTTTCTCCGACTATTTTTGAATTCCTCCTCGGCATTGACTTTTTCTTCTTCACCGTATTTCTGGGCCGAGGTTGAAACACCTTGCTCATTTTTACCCGGGGTTAAAACCCCGGGCTATTATAATTTCAGGCCTTCAGCCTTCATTCTTTTGCCATCCTACTGTCACTGAACACTTTTCCCTTGGTCATTGCAAAGTGATAATTGGCCATTGATCATTGAATTCCTCATCGGCATTGACTTTTTCTTCCTCACCATATTTCTGCGCCGAGGTCATTGGCCTTTGTTCTTTTATTACCTAGGGTATCGCTGCGCCCACCCTAGCCTGCCTG
>NZ_QGOL01000040.1 GCF_003259255.1 Algoriphagus litoralis | reverse complement strand
TTCGTCTTTTGTGTGTGGTCTTTCCCGCCAACTCCCACTTGAAGGAATTTGGACCTAGTCTCTGAGGTGCTCAAGGCCCCTATAAAAGATAAAACTCCTATACCCCCGAAAATTCTTTGGTCAATTTTTAACTACTCCAGGAGGCTTCCAGGTTCCATCCAAAGCAGCCGATTGGGGTCCATATACCCGAAGCATCAAATAAAAAGGCTCAGCTGGTGCAGGCAGCCAATTCGCTTGGATATCTTTCTGGGAAGGCATCCTGTGTTGGATGTACAACGTTAAACCACCCTCTTTGTCATAAATCAATCCTTCAGTCGTGGAATTGATCAGGTAGCGATTGATTTCATTTTCGCTCATGTACCCTCCTACTCCATCAGCATGCTTGTTGTACAAGGTTATTGACCAAAAAAAGTTGGCTGGAGGGATTTCCTCCTTGTTAAAATGAATTTTGTATTGATGTTGGCTACCGTCTAAAGTTTCTCCATCCATATCCACATAGGCCACAGGATAGAATGCTTCTACTTTATCATTTCCATAAATCCCGACCATTACTGCTGCTGCCCGCAGCAACCAATCTTCCTTATAAAATTCCCGGGGACCAAAAGCGTCTAACATATTCCAACCATTAACCCGCTCGGCAATATTCTCAGCTTTCTTTTTTATGGCATCCTGAGCTTCCAGGATACCTTCATTGATCGCTGCCAAAACCTCTGGTGAATAATTGGAAGAATCGAATTTAGCTCCTGAAAGAATTCCAATTTTCTCAAAACGTTTCAGTGCCTCCTTATCTTGAGGATGAAATGGTTCTACCATGCTCAGGTAAAAATTCACATACTTAATAAATCGGGCATCCCCAAACTCCTCCGGGTTCAAGGGGACCCAATTGGGTTCTGGAGCGGTTTTAGGCGCTTTTCCATAAAAGGCACTCAAAGGCTGAAGTTTATACTTTTTCTGAACCTCTTTCACATTTGGAAGATCTTTATTCCCCTTGAGTTGGGTTCTCCCAACAATGGTCACAAATTGACTTTCACTGTAGAAAACTTTATCGAAATCCTTATCCTTAATTTCCCCTGCATACCCTGGTCCAACAAAGAGATAATTGCCGGGTTCCGTGCCGGTGCTACGGGTTCCTATGTAGGCAAAATTGTGTGTAAATAGATCAATGCATTGAAAAACATAGTATCGGTCTTTCATCTCAGGAACAGAAAGTACCAAAGGCTCAGCCCTTAGGTCAATTCCAAATGCAGAATAGGGCGTGTCCCCATTCATAGACACCACATCCCGCCGGGTATGATCAGCAGGGATGGTGTCATTTGCTATTTGGTTTAATGGCCCTCTGTATCCAGGGCTATTGGGCATGATTGTGAAGTATTGTGCCTGGTAGCCCATTAAAAAAGGATAAGAAAATATATAGGCTTCTTTTGCTACCCTTTGGGCTTCTGACGGGTCATCCGTAATAGGAGAATCCTTTGGGCTTGGAGTACAGGAAAAAAAGATCAAGATGGCCCCTGACCATAAAAGAATTCGGTGAAACATTTTTCTCATAGTCTTTTCTAGTTAGTAGAGGTAATCAATTCAGGGATTCTCCATTCTCCTCGGAGAATTTCATCCTTTGGACCATAAAGCCTCATGACACAATAAAAGGGACCTTCAGGTGCAGGAAGCCAGTTGGATTCCAGCTCAGCTCCGGGAGATTCATGTTGGACATAAATCACTAAGGATCCATCTTCCTGTCTTTTAAATTCATTCAAGGAAGTAGAATTTACCAGATATTTATCCAAAGGATTGTCGACCAAGAGTTGGGATTTGCCATCATACATGGTAATCGACCAAAAAGCATTGACTGGAGGTAATTGCTCTGACTCAAAAGTGATGGTATAGTTGTTTTTAGAACCATCCAAGGGCTTGCCCTGGTTGTCGACAAGGTACATAGGATAAGAAGCTTCAGTGGCTGAATTCCCATACAACCCAAGATAAGCACCCACAGCCCGGATCAAATAAAAATTATCATACCCATAATTTTCCTCTGCACTTCTAGTCAAAAATTCCCGCGTACCAAATATTTTGGTACTGCCCAAAGCATCTGAAGATCTTTCTTGGACGAAAGCCTCCATCTCTGAGAAGCCTTCTTTCACACCAGCCTGAATAGCCTCCTGGATTTTTATGTCAAATCCTGAAAATTCAAATCCTTCTTTTGTTCCTATTCCTAAGCGCTTAAACTTTTGGAATAATAATTCCTCTCCCTCAGGTACTTGCACAAAATTCAAAACAAAATCCAGATAGGTAAAAGCGGCTGCAGTATACTGATCACCTTCATTCCACTTGGGGAAGTTTTCATCAAGATCTCTGGGGATCGGAGTTTTCCCCATAAACTCACTAAGGGTTTCCACCTGATATTGACGTTGCAATTCGGCCACTTGATTCAAATCCTCCTGACCAAAAAGTTGGGTGCGCACAATGGTAAAAAACAAGTCTGTCTCGCAGCGAATGACCTTTGTGATTCCTTCAGGAACTTCCCCTTCCCAATCTTCCAAGGCAATCAAATAGCTACCAGGATCTACACCCGTAGTCAAGGAACCGATATAGGCGAAATTATGGGTAAAAAGGTCTATCAACTGAAAACTGTAATATCGATCTGGTCCCATCTGAGGGACTGAAAATACGATAGGTTCCTCACGGATATCACTCCAAAACATGCAATAGGGCGTATCAGAATTTGGGGTGACAATAGCCTTATCTTCCGGAGAAAATAAACGGGCCTCGCAGGATTTTTCATTAAAGTCCCCTTTGTAATCCCCCGAGTTTTTATCAATCACATTGGCATATAGCGTTTTGTAATTGACTACCAAAGGAAACCCATAGATATAGGCTTCTTTGGCAATCTGCCGGGCCTCTTCAGGACTCAATTCGTTTTCTTTCGAACACCCAAAGAAAAAGACTGAAAAAGCTAAAAGAATCCCTAAAGCGTATGTATTCATAGGAGCTTTCATAGGCTATTTTTTATTGATTGAACAAATACTGTGATTTGAAACTGTGAATTTGACCCGTGTATTTAAATGGAGCCTTTGAATAATAAGCTTCTGATACGGGTGAACCCAAGTCAGCTCCTAAATCGAAGCATTCGTTTACTGAAAACCCTGCGGTGATTATTGTTGGGATAGAGCCTTTGATCATTTCTTTTCCGTTGGCCGTGATTCTAATATCTGCAGCCTGTAAAAATTGCTTGCTGGCGTGAGCTTTTGGCTCAAAGAATAACTCGATCGTCACCTCTCCTTCCGGAAGCTTACTACTGCCTTTAAGCTTAGTCCGCTCTAGTTCAAAAAGATTATATTCATAATTTAAAACGCCATCCTCTACAAAAAGAGTAAGTCCTCCTGCATACCCTGCCAACGCAAAAATCACCTCATTGGAATCACCCGGATTGGTCAATTCGATGGTAGTTTTATTTTTCACCAAACCTAACCGTGGGGCATTGGATTCTGGTACCCTGACGGTGTTGCCTGGGTAATTGAAAGTTACTCTTGGATTTACCTTCAGCTCTTCAGGATGAAGCAGTACATACAATCCCCCACCAATTGGCAGGTTTTTATTGCGTCGAGATTCTTCCAAAAAGAGTTGCTTCAGCTCTTCCAGTTTCTCAGGATATTCCTCAGCCAAGTCGATTGCCTGGCTAAAGTCATTTTCCAGGTTGTGCAATTCCCAGACATCATTCTTCGGATTCCAAGATTCCAATCCGGGTGTTCGAGTCAACCAAGGCACTCTAGGTCCAAAGGTGGATGCCATCCATCCCTCATGGTAGATAGCCCGGCTCCCCATTACGTCAAAAAACTGGGTTTTCTTTTGACCTTCTGCAAGCGGCTCATCAAAGGTATAGGCCATGCTGATTCCGTCAATCACATCTTGCTCAAATCCATTGACAACTTTCGGTAAGGGGATTTCCAGAATATCATAAATAGTGGGGGTGATGTCATTCACATGATGAAACTGAGATCTTATTTTTCCATCTGCAGTGATTTTATTGGGCCAGGAAATCACCATAGGTTGACGGGTACCTCCAAAATGCGCCGCAACCAATTTTGTGGAACGGAAAGGTGTAGCTCCTGCCCAAGCCCATCCTGCATGATACATATTATCGGTTTTGGGCCCTCCCAAGGCATCTAAGCCACCCAAGTCCTCATTCAATACCCTGATATGGTCTGAGATTTCGGTAGGGATTTGGTTTTGGGCCAAAAGCTCGCTGATGGTTCCGTTCTGACCTTCTGAACTACTTCCATTATCCCCCCAGATATAGAAAATCAGGGTATTTTCATCTATTCCCAATTCCTCTATGGTATTTACGATCCTACCCACATTGAAGTCGACATGCTCTGTAAAACCGGCATAGACTTCCATCAATCTTCTTTGAAAATCTCTTTCGCTTTCGGGAATATCCTCCCATGCGGCCATGGATTCCGGCCTTTCAGTTAGGATGGTGTTTTTAGGTATCCATCCCAGTTCTTTTTGTCTTTGAAATACCCGCTCCCGGTAGGCATCCCATCCATCGTCAAATCTACCTTTGTATTTATCTGCCCATTCCTTGGCCACATGATGTGGTCCATGCACAGCTCCTGGAGCCCAATACATAAAAAACGGCTGATCTGGTTTAAGGGCAACATGATTTTGAATCCAACTGATTGCATCATCCGCCAAATCTTCAGTCAGGTGATAGCCTTCCTCCACAGTCTTGGGCGGGTGCTCAACGAATGTATTGTTTCGAACTAAGGTAGGCTCATATTGGGAAGTTTCTCCTCCAAGAAATCCATAAAAATATTCAAATCCATAACCTGTGGGCCATTCGTCAAAAGGCCCTGCTTTGGAAGTGGAACCTGGATTGGTATTGTGCCATTTCCCAAATGCAGAGGTACTGTACCCGTAATTTTTCAACACTTCAGCCACAGTCGCGGAGGTTTTTGGAATCACTCCACTGAAGCCGTCCCAGTCATTTGCCCACTCTGTAATCTGTCCATTTCCTACTCTGGTGTGGTTTCTTCCGGTCAAAAGCGCTGCTCTTGTGGGAGAACACATGGCCGTGGAATGGAATCTGTTATAAGAAATGCCTCTTTTTGCAAGTTTGCTCAAGGTAGGCGTATGTACCTCTCCACCGTAAGTATCCGGTAATGCGGGTCCGGAATCATCGATCAAAATCACCAGAATGTTTGGTGCATCTGAGGAAAGAAAGCTGGATTGTTTCCTATGTTGGTGTGTTGATTCCTCCATTGTTTCCCTGGCAATACTTGCCGAAGGGACGGCAGGAAAAGGGAGAGTGTCTTGGGCTAACAAAAAGCCAGGATAGAAAAAGGCTAGGAAAAGGCTATAAATCTTCATAAAAAAACAGGTTGAAGAAAAAACTTAACTTAATATAAAATATTATGATCAAATCATGCAAGCTTTTCATATTATTTTTGAGTTAAAGGAATATTTTAATTATATAAAAAATTAGATTAATTCCACTTCTTTTTCGAAAGAAATACAGTAGGAATTATCCCTTCTGGGAGCAGTTAAATTATCATTGGGACCGGGTGGAATTTGCCAGCCCTACAAGCTTGCCCAAGGCTAAAATCTTCCTCTGGAAGATTTTTTAACGCCTTGTCTTACCCTAATATCCTTACCAATTTGTAATTGGCTTTTTATCTCACTGGTCTAGTCATGACTGCACTTGTTATGAGCAGGAAAATTTTGAGGTAACGGAAATAAATGAAATCAATGAAACATTGTAAATATTTGGGTGCTTAACGATAGTAATTAGGTGGTAGTAAGTTGGTTTCTCAAGAAAAGCAGGAATCTTACAGCGAAAAACAACTAGTAATCGACCTTTTTAAGGTAAAAGTGAAAGGCATCACAGGTTTTTGATTGATATCGGGTGATCATTATAAAATTGGAACCTGATTCCACCTTTCGAAACTGGATTTTAATAAACAATTGGTAAGACTTACTCCTCTCTTTTCTCCAGTACAATATCCTCTTCCAAAATTTTCGTCAGATCTATTGTCGGCAAGACCAATTCATAAAACTTGGTTTTGCTCAATCGCTCATGTAGTACACCTCTGGCTGTACCGATAATTAAAGAAGCCAAATGCCTTGCTAACCCTACAGGAATTACCACTGATAGCTTTTTCTTTTTGGTCATGATCAAGGTTTGGAATGCGGCCGGTTCAATCTCAAACTTCATTTTAACTTCCAAAATGATAAATGGAGCCGATTCACATTTGAACTGAATATTCAAGGATACCTGGATAGCATGATCATCATCAGAAGCCGATATCGGAACTCCTACTGCCAATTCGACTTCACAATCTTGCTTGAATGAAGCTTCGATAAGGGCAAACTGTGTAGTTTCAATGCCTTTAATTCGGAAAGGAATGGGTTTCTTTTCTGCCATATTATGCTACCGCTATGTATGAAACTTCACCTGCCTTAACTGTACCACCTGAATACTTCGAAAAGGTATTTAGCTTGATGCTAACCACTTTTGCCGTCTGCTCTTCGTATTTCCAAGTGCCTTTTTGCACTACCTCCTCATCTTCTTGAAGA
>NZ_QGOL01000004.1 GCF_003259255.1 Algoriphagus litoralis | reverse complement strand
GGCCTGCCTTTGCCGTCAAGGCAGGCTGGTGCTTACCTATCTGCAGTCCTGCCCTCGAGGAGGCGGGCTTCAGATTTGCCTATCTCTAGTAGATTTACCTACCAGAGGCAGGCTGCCATTCAATCCAAACTCAATTTCCCCGATCATTCCGCTGCAAACTCCCCCTTGACCATTATTGCTGGAAGGAATTCGAAAGCTTGTCAAAGGGGGGTAGGGGGATTTGTCCAATCCACCTCGGCGGAACGGCAGGATTATTTTCTCCGACTATTTTTAAATTCCTGCTCGGCATCGATCTTTTCGTCCTCACAATATTTCTGCGCCGAGGTTGGAAAATTGTGGCCATTTTTTACTATTATAATTTCAGGCCTTCAGCCTTTTTACCAGCTTTCTACCAACTGAGCACTTTTCCCTTGATCATTGAAAATTGTTCATTGCAAATTGGTCATTGAAAATTGAACCCCTCCTC
>NZ_QGOL01000039.1 GCF_003259255.1 Algoriphagus litoralis | reverse complement strand
CTATTCTAGTACTGGGTATTTTTTAATTACTAATCATTTCTTTCCTTAGTCCTGGCTATTCACCTCACCGTATTGTTTTCACCCGACAATGATAGAATCTCCAATAAAATATCAACGAAGAATTGTTTGTTTTTTGGATGTCCTTGGTTTTGGGTCTCTTTTGAAAGAGTTTGAAGAGGATGCTGATTTAGAAAATGAACCGTTGAGCTCGGAAAATTTGGTTTCGGTAAAGGCCAATGAGTTTATAGTTGCTTTTAAATCCGTTGTCCAGTTAATCCCTCAGAACTATTGCCGGTATTATCTCTTTAGCGATAACATTTGTATTTCAGCTGATGTGGAGGAAGACAGAAATATCGCCAATGAAATACTTTTTGTAGTTTCTAATTTATTTCAAAAGATGGCTTCGTTGGGATATTTCCTGAGAGGTGGTATTGATTATGGCTGGATGTTGGACGAAGAGGACATTGCAGTCGGAATACCGTTGGCCAAAGCCTATTATCTAGAATCTAAAGTTGCCAAATATCCAAGAGTAGTCATTTCGGATTCCTTTTGTGATTTACTCAAAGACATTGACGCTGATTTTGATTATCAGTTAAAAAGTGATGAAGGTTTTATTTTTATCGATCCTTTCTACAGTGTTATTAGAGCAGAGGATAGAATAGAGTTTTTTGAAACTTACAGGATAAAGATATCTGAGAAATTGGCAATGAGGTATGATGATCCAGCTATTGAAATTAAGTATAAATGGTTAGCTGAAACTTACAACTCTTTTCTTGATGAATTTCTTGAGAAAAGTGGAATTTTGCTTGAAAATGAAGAGGTTGGTGAAGAGGAATTGAAATACTTGAGAAACCTAAAAATTGAAATGTGATGAGTGCAACCTTGAAATATGTACCTGTTTTTAGAGCGAGACAGCAGGAGATTATTGTCCTTAAAGAGACAGATTTTGGAATTAGTATGTATCCAATGATCGAGGTGATTAAAGAGAAAGACAGAAAAAACAACCAACAATCCACTTTTGAAATTTATCGTGATCTACTGAATTCTATCCAATCGGAGCATGTCTTTTTAAGTCTACCAAACTACATCAAACTCTCAAATAGTACTCAGCAGGAAGTAATCACCTTTTCGAGAACAATTCTTGACTCAGTACCAGATAGAATTGATTTTATGATTCAGTTTTCTGGATTTGGTAAAGTTGTTCCTGTAATTTCTTCCCTTTTGAATCTTCAGGGTGAGGCAGAGACCATTCTACGTCAATCGGAAAGTTTAAGGGATCGTTTTTCAAGACTTGCCTACATGACTAATCCCGATTCATTTGAGGAGGATTTACCGGAAATTGAAGCGGTAATCCGTCTTGGCTCGGATTTTTTTATCTATGACTTGGGAACTGTCAGTCCTACAAATCCAATTTTCAGAAAGCACAATCGTGTACTTCGAGAGCGATTTCGGGGAGTGAATAAAATCATTATTCGAAGTGCTTTAAATTCCGATATTAAGAATGTAGAACTAATTCATAATGATGTAATTTCTGAGGCAGACAACAGTTTGATAGAATCTTTTAAAGATCAGTCATTTGATGCTTTTGGGGATTATGCAGGAATAAAGAAAGATGACTTGACAGCAGGAGGTACCATCAGTCCGGGATTTATATTCTATGATCCTTATGACAACTTGTATTATGGCTTCAAGGCAGAGGAAAAGAAGCTTTCACAATTCAAGGACTTTATTGTTCCAGCGGTTTTAGGAAGTAGTCCATTTATGAGACTTCAGGATCAGTTTCCCACTTTTGTTGAAGGTAATCCAGGCATTAAGTTGCTTCAGGATATAAATACCGGAATAGAGAATGGTCAGAATCAGGCTAAATTTAAAAAGATAGCCATGCAGCATTACCTACATTGCATGAGAGTTTGGATCGATGAAGATCGCACTATCCCGCTTTATTTGGAGTAGATCAATCGTGGGTTAATGGGATGATGGAAAAAATATTGATAGTCAAGAGGGAAGATCTCCGATGACCTTTCCTTAATAAAATTCCATTTTTTTGAATATCGTTTCTTTAAGGCTTCTTTTAAGGCCTCGTTTATTTGATTTGGGGTGTAGATTTCCAAAATATATCTTTTATCCACTGATTTGAATTCACCTCTAAGTTCTCGAGCAGTTAGGATTGATAATTGGGAAATTGAGTCAAAATTCCGATTTTTCTTAGATGCTTTTATTCTCCTAAGCGTTTTGTTTTTAAGAATATAGATTCCAAAAGAATCTGGTAAAATTAGCCTTGCCTTATCCAAGTGTTTTTCTGCTACTACCAAATAATTGTACTCAAATAGCTTCAAATAATCTTGACTTTGTTTTTCAAGTTTTTCGAGGGAGTCAAATTCGGATTTTATCTCATAGGCAGTGGTTACGCCATTTATTTTTAGTAAATCAAGCCTTGAAGTTAAAGTCCTGACCTCGAAGGCTCCAACAATATTTTCTTCAAAGAAGGACTGAGTCAGCAGCTGTTTGAAAAACAGTTCATCTTCGAAGTGGGAGAGGGCAAAAGAATTGAGTTGTTTGAGAAAATCAAGTTTAGAGCTGAAGGAAGAGAAGGTATGTGGACTAAAGGAACCGATCCACTTGCCCAACTCTTTCCCGGTCATAAGCGGGTGGTAAGACTTGAAGTTTTTGGCGTTAAAAAATTCCCGAAGGTGATCCATATTTTCCATAGGCAAATAAAGGGCTTCAAGTCAAATTCAACAAATCCCAAGCCATAAAAAGCTAATCTTGATATTGGAGAATCTAACCTATGAATTCACAGGAAACCCCAATGATTTTTGGCTCTCGAATTTCTAGCTAAATCATCCTTAGCACACTTCCATTCAAAGTTTTGGTTTTCCATCACAAAAC
>NZ_QGOL01000038.1 GCF_003259255.1 Algoriphagus litoralis | reverse complement strand
CCAATGATTTTTGGCTCTCGAATTTCTAGCTAAATCATCCTTAGCACACTTCCATTCAAAGTTTTGGTTTTCCATCACAAAACCCCTCCCTTCCCCCTCACTTTTTTCTCATTCACCCCAAAAAATACCCTTTACTAGGTATTTTTTAGTTCCAGATTTTTCCTTTTCTTTCCAACACAAACTAATTACCACGCATCTAAGTCTAACCCGAGAATACATTATTTCCTAAAGGAACTTTGGAATTAACCTTCTCCCACTGCGCAAACATCCTCTAATTAAAGTTAAAAAGTGGGTCAAGGTGAGGTAGTGATATAAATACGCAATGGGTGGAATAAATTAAAGCGTTGATATTCAATGAAAAAACAAGCACTTTGAAGACATTTAAAATAATTATTGGATTTCTTTTACTTATCGGAGCAGGAAGAGAATTTATTAATGCAAGTAGACAATTAGGTTCTTTATTTTCTCCTGGACTAATCATCGGAGTATTAATTATGTTGATTTTTTCAACTTGGTTAATTGGAAGTGGTTTCTCTCCAGAAAAATTTAGATTCAAATCTTATGAGTTTATAAAATTTTTCGCCATTTCATTTGTGACTTTCGCTGTTGTAGCAATATTAAGTTTAGGACAATGAGCCAGTAAATGGAACCGCATCTGCAAATTTACCACTGCTTGATCGCCCTCACCTAGAGGAGAGGAAGGGGTGAGGTAGAGTAGGAGTAACCGACAACAAACGTTTAAAATCGGATAAATCAGGAATAGAGCGAACAGAGCGACTTTACTATGGAGCTCAATACTTCAAACATAAAAGAAATACACGAAATGGATTCGTGTTTACGGATGTTACAGCCAATAGGAAAAAATGAAGACACCAGAGAAAATACTTTTAACCTTAATCTTTGTTACAATCCTAGGTTGTGAT
The DNA here is from genome assembly GCF_003259255.1 of Algoriphagus litoralis. GTDB lineage: Bacteria > Bacteroidota > Bacteroidia > Cytophagales > Cyclobacteriaceae > Algoriphagus > Algoriphagus litoralis. The sequence continues at coordinate 3,234 of NZ_QGOL01000038.1, read as the reverse complement.
TTTAAACCAAATCGAAATAATTTTTGGACCAAGCAATCTAAAATAGATGAAGTAGTGAATTTTGAAAAAACATTAAACAAAAACATTGAAATAATTGAACAAAAGGTTTTTCTGGCTTCAAGCGTATTTCCAAAAGTTGACCAACTTGATATAGCCTTTCCGTTGATTGTAAAAAGAGAAGGAAAGTTTCTCCCTTTGTATGCGGAGTATTTTTTTACAAGTGAAGATTCCATTCTTCAATATGTAAGCTATGATTGGGAGCACGACCGGTACGGCAGTTACCAAGCAAAACAAAACTTATGGAAATTGGAAAGTGATAAATTAACAAAGTATGATTCAGCCTATCAAAAAATAAAAGAAGATTTAATTGAATTGCTCTCCCTACCTATGATCGAAGATAAGGAGTTAGAAAAAAGTATAAATCAAAATGGAGTAGAAGTTTATTCAAGAGAAGCGGTTTGGGAGGATGAAAAAACCAAGTCAAAACTAAAACTTTTCTTTGGAGACCAAACCTATCGAATTCGATGGAGCTATTATTGGAAATAAGGAACTACTGGCTGTAACATCACCTTGGAAGACAGCGGGCGGTTCCGAGTAGGTTGGAAGAGAACGATACTAAATGCCCGCCGTCTCCAAGCTGAATCACGTTATGGGCAACCTTAGAAACATGAAACAATGAATAGAGCGTTAAAAGGAATTTTGATTTTCTTAGGGATAATATTGTTCCTTTTCGGTGGATTTTACCTTTTCCTTCATATCGCCTTTGAAGGGATATTCACCGGCCCAACTTATTACAAAAAAGACCTCATTGAAAATTACGAAGCACGGACAGCCGAAATTTTTGATGTTAAAAACTACTACAAATCTATCCTTCCAGATGGAGCAAGTGTGTCAATAGAATTTGACAATGACAAAGAATTAGGAATTTTCCACGTTAAGGCTGACAGTATTTACCAAAGCAATTGGAATTTAAAAATAAAGTCACCCAAAGTAGACTCTTTATTGAACGAACTAAATTGGACAACGGAAGAGTTGAGAATTTTAAAGGAAAAATTGGATAAGGCGAACTGTATATCAATTGCAGGAAAAGACCCCATTGTAATTGGTTGGCAGAGAAGTGGAATGGGAATGTTTAGCTACAATATTTTCGATAGTAATTTAGAAAAAGATAAAATTGAAGATTACAATGACGGCTGCACTTACTTTTTCTATAAGGACAATATAGTTTTGGAATATGGTGGTGGTGCAATTGGACCTCAATGTTTCCCAGACTTTTACCGAAACGAAGGCGAAGAATGAAAAAGGCAGCCCATAACAGCACCTACCCAAAAGTGGTAGTTCAGTGGTTAAATCACGCTTTGTGCTTCTATCAAAGTTTCTGCTTGGTTGACAATGAAGTGATTCGAAAACCGCCACAATTCATAAACGCAAACCGTTACCAGCAAGCATAAAATGAAACAAGGCAACTGAAATTGAACTTTATGACACCAACGGAAATACTGAAATCTGTATTGACTGAACAATATGTATCAGAAGACGGTGACGAATACAAAGTCGAACTTAAAGAAGGGTTGACTGATGAACAAATTGACGAATTTGCAAAAGGACTTCCAACAGGAAAAGTTCCTGCCGAAATTAGAGAATTACTAAAATTCGCAAGTGGTTTTGAATTTTTTGGACTTGAGGAAGTAACCTTTGACGGAGTTGGACAGTTTGGCTTTGAAGAATTTTTCCCACATTCAGTTCAACTTGGGGGAGATGGTTTTGGTAACTTTTGGATTTTGGACATTGACAAAAAAGGTAATTGGGGAAGCGTGTTTTATGTATGCCATGACCCAGCGGTAATTGTAAAACATTCGGACGACTTAACTCAATTCATTGAACACGTTAACGAGTTTGGAAAAAATGGCAACAAGTCAAATCTTGACATAATTCACGAAAAAGTGGTTATGACTATTTGGAGCAAAGACAATGGATTTATTGAACTTGAAACCGCAAGACAATCAAGTGACACGGCTTTAAAAAAATTTGCATTATCACTTCCTGACAATTTTGTGGTTGCCGACTTGAGAAACAAACCAAATCAAAGCGGATTTGCTTGGGGGAAATTCGGACCAAACATTGATAAAGTAAAACGACACGAAACCGAATTGATTTGGGGAATTGAAAAGCAAGTTAAGAAAGGATTTTTATCTAAATTATTTGGACGATAAATGACAGACGAATGAAGAATGCCAGAAGGGAAGGAGGGAGCTTTTTTGTTTTTAGAATTCGACATTATTGCCGCTAGGCATAATTCTCTTTTCAAAAAAAGCCAAATCTTAGTCCACCTTCCATTTCAGATTGGCAACTATTTTATTGGCTAGTTCTAGTTTTTCAGGAAACAAAACCTTTTTGGATGTAGAGTTCAGCGCGGAATCCTTCCTGATTTTTACTCCAAGCTTGCTTGCTCCTTCCAGTTTCTTCTTTGGTTTCATGATTTGCCTTTTAAGATACCTTTCTTTTGATGATGAATCCGTCATACTGCTTCCCTTTTTCAAAAGGCTCTACAGTAGATTGATTTTCAGTAAAGTTAACGCCAAAAATTTCAAAATCGTTTCTCAATTCATCAAAGTTGAGTGATAAAGCCATTCGATAGAGTCGGGTTCGTTCTGTAGTACTTCCGGTGAAGAAAACCATTCTATCTGGATAAACTGCCGTTAATTCGTACACAATCGCTGCAATGGTAGCCTGATAATCTCACCCCATACTGACCCACCCATTTCGGAGTAAACTGACCCACCTGTTTCAGTCGATATTGACCCAGGTGTTTCAGTGCATACTGACCCACCTTTCCTGTGATCTTTTCTGGTTTCTTTTGAGTGACTAAGTCAAAAGAACGATGGCAGCAAAGAGCAAAACCATGCAATAGATCCCGAACATTTTACAGCAAAAAGCGAACGGGCTATCTATTCGTGCCATAGTCCGTCATTCCAATTATTCCCGCAGTACCATTCGAGGTTGGATATTCCGAAGGATAGCCTGTACCGAGCATCGGGAGTCCCCCTTCTTTTCAATGGCTTTGGTTGCTTAGTCGTTCACCAAGCACTAAACCGAGGATGATAGCCGGAAAACCATAACCCATGAGTCAGCTCAAAAAACTTCATTTTCCCAACCAAAAACCCTCCCTTCCCCCTCACTTTTTTCTTTCTATCCTAAAAAATACCCACTATTAGACTAGCCCCCGATTTTTGG
>NZ_QGOL01000037.1 GCF_003259255.1 Algoriphagus litoralis | reverse complement strand
ATCATGGATCAAGAAGGAGTTTCTGCGGAATGACCTTGATTTTCTAAAACACACAAACCGCGACAGAGAAAATGCCGTAGGCATGTCCGAAAAATAGCCTAGGGTTTTAACCATGGGATTTAAAAGCGAAATTCCGTTTCGCCTCGGCGCAGAAATATTGGGAGAAAAGGAATGTCGATGCCGAGGTGGGGTTCAATTATAAATGATCAATTTTCAATGATCAAGGGAAAAGTGCTGAGTTGTAAGTAAGCTGGTAAAAAGGCTGAAGGCCTGGAATTATAATAGCCCGGGGTTTTAACCCCGGGTAAAAAATGAGCCCGGTATTCCAACCTCGGCGCAGAAGGATTGGGAGAAAAAGAAAGCCGATGCCGAGGAGGTAAAGAGAATTTGGTGGGAAAAGGAAATTTACCAAGCAATTTGAAGATTGGATAGAAGTTCGATTTTTCATTAAAAAATCAATCCCCCTTACCCCCTTTTTAAAGGGGGAGTTATGGCGGAAGGATAGCCCGGGGTTTTAACCCCGGGTAAAAAATGACCCCGGTATTCCAACCTCGGCGCAGAAGGATAGGGAGAAAAGGAATGTCGATGCCGAGGAGGGGTTCAATTATTGTCGGATTTCAAATTCTTTGTTTAGACCTTTAAATTGGCCTCCATTGAAGGATTTATGGCTTTGGATATTTTTTTCCTTTGTCACTTTTTGACGCAAAAAGTAACCAAAAACTTCGGGCCCCAGTCATTTCTTCCAATCGGTAGTCTTTGATGCAAGACAAATACAGATAGGCGATTGGATTTTTGGTGCTTGCTATTGGATTAACCAATTCAATCCCGACTGAAAAAAAAATAACCGATGGTTTGGTATCAATTCACTACATGGACAATCTGAACCTCATCCCCCATGCTAATCCTCAAGGTCAAATGGCCTCTGGGTAAATTGGGGAAAACATGATTCAAATTAATCGTTTCGGAATTTAGATTCTGAAATGTTAGGCTTTGAAAGTAATTCCCTCCATTAAAGACGTCCAAAATCATTGCCCCATCATTTGCTTCCATTTTTCCCAAGTATTTAAGGTTCAGGTCCCTGCCCAAAGAAGGATTCGGATAGACAATCCAATGGTTTTTATTTTCCATATCCTCTACCCTGATCATTTTCACAATGCTGTAATCGACATCTTGACCCGATTTTCTTACAATCCTGTAATAAAACATCTCCTCCTCCATGGGAATAGCAGTATCCGAAAAATGGTATATCTGAGTCTCTCCTATTGAATTGATTTTTTGAACACTGCCAATCTTGGAAAAATCTTCAATACCTCCGGCGCCCCGCTCTATCTCAAAATATCCGTCGCCACCTTGGTTTTTGACCTCCCAACTGACTTTGATCGCTGACCTATCCCCTAAAAGATCTATTGACCTCCAATAACTGTTTAGCACTCCGGCAATGTCCAACTCATACGAAACGGTCTGGGTACATCCATTTTGATCCGTCACAACTAAGGTGTAAAGCCCATTGCTTAGGTTAAAAATATTCATCGAGGTGCTGGTAAAGCCATTGGGACCTGTCCAGAAATAGGAATAGGGTGCGGTTCCGCCTGTTACGCTTTCCACATAGATGATTCCTGAACTTTCATCAATCTTGGTGGGGAAAATTGTCACCTGTATCCCAAAATTCGGATCTATAAAAATATCCTTTGTAATGGTTGTGATCGATGTATCATCATTCACTGTCAGTACAATTGGATAAGTGCCTGTGCTTGGAAAGTTAAACAGCGGATTTTCCGAAGCTGAATCCTCTAGTCCATCATTGTCAAAATCCCAGGAATAGGAGTAATTGTATGGAGGCGTTCCTCCGATGGTTTGGTTGGAAAATTGAATCGTGGTATTGCAAACTCCATTACTTACAAAATCAAATTTTGGAAACAATGGGACTACTGCCGTGAATCCTTGGAGATTTCCGTAGCATTGGGAATTTATATTGTTCTTATCACTGATGGTGCAAGTTGAATTGGCCTTGGCAGTCCCTGTATCCCAGTGAATAAAAATGTTACGAATATCAATGACGTCGCCCCAATTCCATGAAAAATCCCGCACTTTGATCCATATTCCCTGAACTGCCTGAGTTCCCGAAAAGAGACATTCGTATTGGTCCACCTGAGTTAAAACCCCATTGACATACACATCAAAGTAAAATCTCAGATTGTATCCATTGGTGGATGAGCCACCAAGCATGACCCATAATTCCCCATTGACTAACTCTCCAAGTTCGTAATCGTCAATGACCGTAAAGGGTAATCCATTATCATCCCGAAGCTCAAAACCCGCAACAGTAAAGTTATTTTGCGAACATTGCCCACTGCTTAAAAGCGGATTTCCCAACGCCAAAACAAACAAGGTGAAGGAAAAAAGGAGCCTGAGTTTTAATATCAATTTCATAAGGCGGTCTTGCACTTTAAAATTCATATTAGGATTCTACAAGTAAAATAAACCAAAAAATCGATTCTCAAACACCCTATAAAAACCTAGAAAATAAATGAAAAACAGCATTTTTGATGAAATTAGCTGCTATCTTCACTAAAGTGAACACAAAATTCAATTTCTTGGATATGTTAAATTCTCACTTTTTTTTATTCAAAAACATTTATTTTTCCAGATAGGGAGAATTACTGATTGGTGAAGGTTTGGGGGTAAAAAAATCTCCTCACCTGATTTCTTTTGGATGAAAACTTTTGACCTGTTGAAATGGATTTTCTTCCTCCTATGTCTTCAAAAAATTCGGATGGAGCCTAGAATAAAAATTCCCTTCGGATCGGTTTTTACTAGCTAAAGTCCACCAAGACTTCTAAACCTCTCAAAGGTGCGCTTGGAAGAAAAGCTGGCTGGGGCTGGAATCTCCTACCCGAAAGGTGGAATTTGGAAAAGCTGCATTTTTCAAAATCATCTTATCAATAGACTAGAACCAATTCCCAATACCTTGAAGGAACTTTTCGGTAGCCTTCAGGCTTGACTAAGCATAGAGATCTCTTCCTCTTTGCGATGTGGCATGTGCTCTTGATTCGATTGAAAAAATAAAATTTCATACATTTATTGTAGTGAAGCATTTCAGAAACCCTATCGGCCTCGTTTTTTTATTGAGCCTGAGCTTAGTGCTTGGTCCGGTTTTCAGTTATGCCTATGGAATGAACACAGGTGAAAAAGCCCATTCTTCCTGCTCCAAGGATCAAGCCCAAGAAGTGGAAATGAATTGTTGTAATTCCGGTTCCTGCGGAATGGAAAGCGGAAAAAGGGATTCAGAAAACCATTGCTCCCATGGGGTTTGCCAATGCAACCTGTCGTTTTCTACGCTAAGCATTCCTGTTCCGGTCGAAGTTAAATTAGGCGCTAGTTTGGCCCCGATTTCAATCTCAAAATTCAAGTACAAGCAATCCTACCTCTCTTCAGGATATTTTTCAATCTGGCAACCGCCCAAAATAAGCTAGAATCAAAGCCTACGGGCCACAGGAGTGTCTTTTCGAAAACAGAATGCGGTTTTCGCCTTCGCTCTTTTCTTATCCTTTCAAAAAAAACTGCCTGAGATCCTGCCTTTCTGAGAAATGCAGGCCTAAATCCTAATTCAGGTCAAAGGAGGATTGTTAGCCATACAAGCCTCTATTTTCAACCAAAAAACTATACCTAAGCATGAAATCATTCCTCAAAATATCTATGGTACTCGCCTTGACGCTGGTATCACTTTATGGTTTTGCACAAATCAAAAATCCCCAAACCGAAGAAGTCAATGTATCGGGTAATTGTGCAATGTGCAAAAGCACCATTGAAAAAGCCGGGAACCTCAAAAATGTAGCTGAGGTAATCTGGGATAAAGACACCAAAATTGCTGTTCTTACCTTTGACAGCAATCAAACCTCCGAAGAAGAAATCCTCAAACGGATTGCACTGGCCGGTTATGATAGCGAATCATTCCTTGCTCCTGATGATGCTTATGCTAAACTGCCGGAATGCTGCCAATATACCCGGTCCCTCAAGCCTCAATCCTCCAACGAAGCTTCAGCCTCGGATCATGGAATGCACCATGATTCCATGAATTCAGGCACCATGGTTCCTTCGGCTCAGGACTTGTCTGAACTGAAACCGGTCTTAGCCTTGTATTTCCAGTTGAAAGATGCACTGGTAGCAACAGATGCTGAAGCAGCAAAGTCAAAAGCTGCTGCGCTTCAGGAGGCCATTCAAGCTGTAGATATGAAAAAACTCTCAGGCGAAGAACACAGTGTTTGGATGGCTATCCTAAAGGATGTAAACGCGATCACTGCAAAAATCTCCGATGCCAAAGATATCGCTGAGCAACGGATGGCATTTGCAGCGCTTTCACCATCTATGTATCAATTGGTAAAAGTTTCCCCACTGGACATGCCCGTGTATTACCAGCAGTGCCCCATGTACAACAAGGGAAAAGGTGCCAACTGGCTAAGTCAGGAAGCTGGGGTAAAAAACCCCTTCTACGGCTCCCAAATGCTGAACTGCGGAAGTACAGTTGAGACCATCAAGTAATCCCTTTGCCCTTCGGGTTTTTGCGCTCCCGCAAATCGCTTCGCAATATCCTCGTTGAGGTGAGCAGCCTGGATGAGCTGAACTTCTGTTGGCTGGAATTTTCAGTATCACTTTGGAAAAACCGCCTCAGGAATCAAACCTGAAGGGCAGGGAATTAACCTAAAGGATCCCCCGCATGCAGATGCAGCTGCTGCATCGCTGCAGGAATATTCACCTTGAATCCCAAACCGGACTATCTCATGAAACATCCAAATCAAAACAAACCTTATCGAACATTTTTGATGATGCTGGCCTGCTCCTTTATGGCCATGTACTTCACCATGTATTTGAATACCTATGAATTAAATCATGTCTACTTCAGCCTGACACGATTTTACATGACCTGCATGGGTATTTCTGCTATGGCAGTCATCATGTGGCTCTTTATGCGAAACATGTATCCCAACAAAGCGAAAAATAGAACAATACTGATTGGCAGCTTTGTCCTTTTTCTTTCAGCCTTTGGTTTGGTACGGACACAGGCACCCATCGTGGGAGATAAATTGTGGATGGAAGCCATGATCCCGCACCATTCCATTGCGATCCTCACCAGTGAACGGGCCAACATTCAGGACCCGGAAGTCAAGGAATTGGCCAAGAGCATCATTGAGGCCCAATGCCGGGAAATTAAAGAAATGAAAACCATGATCAATCGATTGGAAAATGAGCAATAAAACCCTGTTTTTCACTTTGATTCTGGTATTGGTAGGGTTCCAGGTAGAAGCACAAAAGGTTGTTCGCTACGAACTCCATGTCCGTGATACTTTGGTTAATTTTGCTGGAAAATCCAAAAGAGCCATAGCAGTCAACGGGCAGATTCCTATGCCCACCCTTACTTTTACCGAAGGGGATACGGCCGAGATTGTGGTACACAACCACCTGGAGGAAAGCACTTCCTTGCATTGGCATGGGGTTTTTCTTCCCAACAAAGAAGACGGAGTACCTTGGCTTACCCAGAAACCAATCAAGGCGGGTTCGACCTATACCTATCGCTTTCCCATCAAACAGAACGGAACCCACTGGTATCACTCTCATTCCGGACTGCAGGAACAGATCGGAATGTATGGAAGCTTTGTAATGGAAAAAAGAAAAGAGGACGACAGCTTTCGAAAGGGAATCGATGACCTTCCCACCGTACCGGTCATCCTGAGTGAATGGACCAACCTGAAACCGGAAAACATCAACCGAATGCTGCACAATGCAAATGACTGGGCAGCCATAAAGAAAAATGCCACGCAGTCCTATGCAGAGGCCATCCGGGAGGGACACTTCAAAACCAAGCTGACAAATGAGTGGAAACGGATGCTGGCTATGGATGTGAGTGATGTGTATTACGACAAAATACTAATCAACGGCAGCCACAGTTCCGAGTTGAAAACTGTACCTGGCCAAGCTCTCAAAGGAGGAGACAAAATCAGATTGCGGATCTCGAATGCCGGGGCTTCCTCCTATTTCTGGCTTCGGTATGCCGGAGGCAAAATCACAGTGGTGGCAAATGATGGAAATGATGTGGAGCCCGTGGAAGTGGATCGACTGATCATTGCGGTTTCCGAAACCTATGACATCGTATTAACCCTTCCCGAAAATGGGGTGGCTTACGAATTGCTAGCCACGACCGAGGACCGAACCCAATCTGCCAGTATCTACCTGGGCGATGGCATCAAGCAGCTCATTTCACCTCTTCCCCGTCTGGATTATTTTGAAGGCATGAAGATGATGAATGACATGATGAAAATGAATGGAGACCTGGACGATATGGGCATGAAAATGAGCCTAAACCAGATGGATATGAATGCGGTCATGTATTCAGAAATCACAGGTGGCGACATGCCGATGCAGGATCACTCCCATCACACCGGTAATGCCGATAATCAGGAAAACCGGTACAAGCCTAATGCCCTAGGACCCATCCAGACGCTGAACTATGCCATGTTGGAATCCCCAACTTCAACACTACTTCCTGAGGATGCACCGGTGAAAGAGCTTCAATTTACGCTCACTGGAAATATGAACCGGTATGTATGGAGCATGGACAACAAGGTACTCGCTGAGACGGACAAAATTCCAGTCAAAAAGGGGGAAATCCTTCGCATCACGCTGTACAACAATTCCATGATGCGACACCCCATGCATTTGCATGGCTTCGATTTCCGGGTAATTAATAGAAAGGGCGAAAAATCACCGCTCAAAAATGTCCTCGACATTATGCCTATGGAAACCGATACCATCGAGTTTTTGGCTAATGAAGAAGGGGATTGGTTTTTCCACTGCCATATTCTTTACCATATGATGGCAGGCATGAACCGTGTCTTTGCTGTGGGTGACTACCAAAATCCCAACTTGCCTGACAAAAAAGAGGCCTATTCCAAACTGCAGATGGAAAGCAATATGCCCCATCTCATGGCCCAAAATGACTTTGCCACCAATGGGAATGATGGAGAAGCCATGCTTCAAAATGCCCGATGGAGTTTGGGCACAGAGTGGCGCTTGGGCTATTCTGACATGCATGGCTATGAAGTGGAAACCCATGTAGGACGTTATCTCGGAAAAATGCAGTGGCTCATGCCCTTTGTGGGATTTGACTGGCGCTATCGAAAAATGGGGAGGGACGAACAGGAAACCAACCTTTTTGGTCAAGATAATGGCAAAGATGAGCGGAGTGCCTTCAGTATTGGTCTACGGTATACCCTACCCATGCTGGTAAATCTGCAGGCCGAAGTGTATCAGGACGGTATTTTTCGTTTGACGCTGATGCGGGAAGATATTCCTGTCTCAAAGCGATTACGGGCTGGATTTATGGTTAATACGGATCGGGAATACATGGCCGAACTGAAATATATCATTTCCAAAAACATAGGAATCCGAACCCATTATGACAGTGATATGGGTGCAGGCCTAGGTCTTTCACTGAATTATTAGCGGATAGAGGTTTCCAAAAAGTTAGGCGGTGTTAAAGATTGGATAGGGAGAAAAAGAAAGCCGATGCCGA
>NZ_QGOL01000036.1 GCF_003259255.1 Algoriphagus litoralis | reverse complement strand
TCTTTTTAAAATGCCCTATAACGTTTTCGGGCTTTGCGTTCGGGCGGGTTTCGGAGTACAAAGTTTCAATTTATTACTAAGGTTCATTAGAAGCACTAAACTTCAAGTTTGCACGTCAGCCCGCCTGACGCAAAACCCGTGTGCCTGTTGCACAACTCTCCCAACAAGATAGTTTTTTTAGGTATGGAGACCTCATGTCTCATGATTAATTTTAATTGCATGCTGATTTTAAGTTGGTTAAAAAATTGAAAATGAGTATTTTAAAGCATGCAAGGACGACAGGAAATCCAACCCCAACTATTTTATCAGGTAAACCTGGAGCAGCTGGTGCCGGCTGACAACTTCTACCGCCGCCTCTCCCAAAGCCTGAATCTTCAGTTTCTCTACTCTGCCACCTCGGGTTATTATGGAAGCGAGGGACAGGAAAGCCTCGATCCTGTGGTGTTTTTCAAGATGTTGTTGGTCGGCTATCTGAATAACATCAATTCGGACCGGAAGCTTATTTCTTTCTGTTCCAATTGTCTGGATGTGCGGCTTTTTCTCAAGTATGATCTGGATGAGCCCTTGCCCTGGCATTCGACAATTAGCAGGACTAGGCAATTGTATGGAGAGGAAGTCTTTTTGGAGCTTTTCCGGGAGGTGCTGAGGCTCTGTGTGGAGAAGGGAATGGTCAGGGGAAAGCGTCAGGCAGTGGATTCGGCCTTTGTCAAAGCCAATGCCTCGATGGACAGTTTGCTGGAAAAGGAAGTGGCAGAAGATGCCTCTGCCTATGTAGACGAGCTGGACGAAGGATCGGAATTCAAAGTGACCACCGCTAGAAAGAAGCTGGTAGAAAGACATCATAATTGGAAAGAGGAGGCCTATAAGACCCAGCATGGAGGGGTGAACACGACTGGCCGAACCAATCAGATAGCCCCACCACTGGATGAAAATGGTGTCCTGATCCGTCCCAAGTTTCTCAGCAACCATACCCATTACAGTCCTACCGATCCGGATGCCAGGATCAGCACCAAGCCGGGGAAGGTCCGTCAGCTGAACTACTGTGGGCAGCTCGCCGTAGATGATACCCACCATGTGATTACGGGGGCCTGCGCAAGTACGGCAGGCAGCAGAGACAGCGAAAACCTGCCCGAGATCCTGGATCAGACTTTGGAGAATCTATCAGGACTGAACATGACCATCGATCAGATCACGGCCGATGCAGGCTACAGCAGCGGCAGGGCACTCCGGTACTGTGAGGAAAAGGGTATAGACGCTTATATTCCCAACTTCGGGCAGTACAAGCCAGAGCGGGAAGGCTTCAGCTATCACGCAGACCAAGACGAATACCGCTGCGAAAAGTCAGGTGGCAAAGGCGCGATACTCACCTTTAAAGGCATCAAGATGGATAGCAAAGGCTATCAGAAGAAGAGTTACCGAAGTTCGGAGACCGTATGTGGTAGTTGTCTGCTTCGGGAGCAGTGCTGTGGCAAGGCGACCAAGTTTAAGAAACTGGAGGAAAGCATCGACAAGCCCTATTATGACCGGATGCACCGGAAACTGACCCAAAACCCTGCCTATGCCAAACGGATCAGCAGGATAAGGAGCCGAACGGTAGAGCCGGTCTTGGGCACGCTGGTCAACTTCCTAAACATGCGAAGGATCAACAGCCGTGGGATGTCCCAGGCAAACAAGCATGTCCTACTAGCCGCACTGACCTACAACCTGAAAAAGAACCTGAACTTCCAACGCAGGAAAGTTCAAATCGGAGTGGCAGCCCTTCAAAAAGGGACAAATTCCTTCGAAAAGGGCTTGAAAAGCTCATTTTTCAGTCTTTTTTCGGGAATGGGATTCCAACTGGATATCCTCACAAAAAATCCGGAGATCGTTGCATCGCTAATCCCAGCCTATTAGAAACTTCCCATTACTGAAGAAAGCCCAAAAGCAGAAAAATCAGAAGGTTGAAAGAGAAGTTGCGCAACGGTTACCCGTGTTAGCTGTTGTGGTTTCTTGTTTCATTTTACTCGTCCTTTCAATGTTTCTAAATATTCTTCAGTCAATTCTATATTGAATTTGTCAAGATAATGCCAATCGTGTCCACATTTTCCTTCGCACCAATATTCACGTCTTTTTTTGTCAGATGTTTTAAACAAGGAAACCAAAGAAATAAAAGCATTTTTCATTTCGGTGTCTGGCAAGTCCACAATTTTGTTTAATGCAATTTTTAATGTTTTCGTTTTTAATATCACAATAGGTGTCATTGTGGGTTTCAATGGTATCTGTTCTATGCCAACCTTGATTGTTTCCTGGTCAGGATGTGATTGTTCCAAGAAATTTCTTGTCCAGTTAACGGTCTCTCTTTTATTTTCTACTGTCAAACTATCAAACCAATAAACAAGCTTGTCCAATTCAAGTTTTTCTTGAGCAAAACTGTTTATTAAAATGTCAATAGGTCTTAGCACTTGTTAAATTCAATGTGTTTCATTTTGTGAGTGTAGTCACACCATAGCAGCTAACGGTTTGCATATGGCTTGTGGGGGATTCGAAGCATTTTCCTGTCCACCGAAACCAAAGCTGACTAAGAAGCGAAAACCTTGCTGGCAGCCGTTTACCCGCCATAAGATATATTCGTTGTTGTGCCACGTTTTTTATTTTTCTTTCAGTTCTAATTGAGGATAAACTACTTCTTTTATGTAGTCCATTATCCAATCGTCAGCTTGTTTTAATTGGTCAGTTCGTTTATTCAATTCTTTTATCGCTCGTTCTTTAAGGTTTTCATCCTTTTGTTCATTTTCGTCAATTGTGTTGTCGTAAACAATTACGCAAAGAGCGTCCATCAGTAAATTTCTTTTGTGATCGAGAATCGCAACGTTGTCGAGAATGTTCAAGATATTTTGTAGGTACTTCTCGTCAGCCAATAGTAATTCTTCGTCTTGGGGCATTAAATGCAAGTCAGGGTTTGTCGCCCATTCTTTTAGTAATTCAAAGTCTAAGTCGGGAGTTTGGTACGAGGTCATGAATTTTGAAGCTGAACATATTTTACATTTATTTCCAACAACTTCATTAATGTCCACAAGTTCGAAAGCTGCTTCTCTTCTGGATACGCTAATTTGCTCTTTGCTTCCGCAATTAGAACACTCCCTTTCTATGGTATAGCTATCTTTCATTTTAATGTGGCAC
>NZ_QGOL01000035.1 GCF_003259255.1 Algoriphagus litoralis | reverse complement strand
ACTCCCTTTCTATGGTATAGCTATCTTTCATTTTAATGTGGCACAACGGGATTCAGCTTGGAGACGGCGGGCTTTCGGAGCCGGTCTCTTTATGCCTACTCCTAACTCCTTAAAGGTACAGATTTTCATTTTTTACTCGGTTCCGCCCGCTGGATCCAAGGTGATGTTATAGGGCGTTATTTTTTCATTTTTGTAAACACAAACTCTTGCTGTTCATTCATACCAGTTGGATTTCTAAACACAAGGTCACCATTGTTTATTTCAATTCTTCTTTCTCTTAGCTTATAAGTTTTGCTTGGGTTAAAATCTTGAATAACTGTGATTTGATTATTGAAAATTTCTTTAACTGCAACACTTGCTTCGCTTTTCTCTGTCTTGAACTCTATTACTTCTACAGTATTCTTGGGTTGTTTCTTCCTTCTTTTCTTTAATTCATTGAAATTAAACCTAACAATTCCCTGTGAGTCCGTTCTTTTGTAGAATTTATCTTCATTTATCCCTACTTCTATATTTGAAAGTGGGCTTCCGTTTTCATCAATGAATTTGATGGTGACAAATTCTTGGCCTTCAACTGTCTGTCCTTCAACATTACTTTTTGACTTCACAAATCCAACAGAATCAATCAAGACTAAATTGTTCTGATTTATCCTCCATTTTCCGGATTCATCAATTGTTCCGTTTTTTTCTTTAACCGCTCCAAAAATAATTGCAGGTCTAGAATAGGTGAATGAAGAGTCTTGGTTTAAAATTAGGGAATACTTAAATCCATTCCGTTCATGAATATATTCTCCTGTTTCAAATTGTGTGTTAATGAACCAAAGAGAAACAATTAGTAGTAAGTAAATCTTCATTTATTATTTTTTTAATGCCCTACAACGTTTTGCAGCTACCCGAAGGTGGCGATTTCGAAGCACTTCACTGTCAGCCAAGCACAAAGCTTGATTTAACCACTGGACCGTCACTTTTGGGTAGGTGCTGTTGTGCGTTCGTTTTTCTTCTTTAGTCGTCAAGGTCATTTTCGTTAATGTCAAGTTTTACTGCTCCTAATTCGATTAATATTTTGTCCAAATTTAATAATCTGTCCCGAAGTAAATTTTCATTTTCAAGGTCTTGTTCTGTTAGGTTTATGAGTTGTCCAACTAATAAGTCTTCTCTGAAATTGTGCTCCTTTTTTAGTATTTCTTTCAATTCTTCGTTGTCTGTGAAGTCTATTAACGGTATGATTTCAACTTTGAATTTCTTTAGGTCAGGGTCAATGATATTTAGTCGGTAGTAGTATTTGTCAATTTTACCTAAACGGAATGTTTCAAGTTCGCTTACAATGCTTCCTAAACCGTCAAGTCGTCCATAGAAGTCAAGTTTTTTAAACGCTGGTTTGTCAAATATCCTTTTCCTGTCAACAAGGTTATTGTAATTATGAAGCACAGAAGCAACTACCACTATGAATGAAAAACCAAAAGCATAAAGTGTCGAGTCTGGAATTCTTTGAATAATTGGTTGTAAAGTCCAACCGTTACTAATTATTGTCGGCAAGAACGTGAATGGAAAAACAAGTAAAAACGAGATTGTTAGTCCACGTAAAAGTGTCTGTCTTTCGGCAATTAATATGTTTAGCAGGTCTTTCATTAAAATGACGCACAACTTTAAGGCTAAGAAACGTAGGGCTTTCGGAGCAATTATTTGTCCACCGAAACCGAAGTTTGCTAAATGCCCAAACCTTTCGGAAAGCCTTAACCGCCCTATGTTTTCTTAGCCATTGTTGGCAGCTTTATTTTCTTTTCTATTTCCGTATAAAGATTTTCTAGCTCTTGTTTTTCAAGCGATTGTCCAAATGAAATTCTCTTCCTTTTAGATTTTTCAATTGAAATCATTCCATACTTCATTTGTGTAAACATATTCGATGATTGAGAAAGTTTGTCTGTCCCTAAGGGCGTTAAATCTATCTTTTTTATGTTCTTCAGTCTTATAGAAAGTGACTTTTTAAAAAGTCCAAATGTTCCACTGTAATGAACGAAATCATTATCAATTTTTATTTCTTCATTTCCTTTAACGAAAATTAAAATTTCCCGCAGTTGTTTATTAACTGACCAAAGCATAACTAAACCGATGATTACAAAAACAACCTTAATGCCTAAAATCCCATCGTTCCTGATAGAATTTAAAATGAAGAGTCCTATAATCACATGTCCAATAGTCATAATACTCAGCATGAATATGTGAAAGAAGTTGAATTCCGAATTTTTTTCAATTTGAATCTTCAAACTCCTAGGGTCAGACTGTATTTTTAAATATTTGCTTTGCATTCTTATATTGCTGCCAACGTTTCGCCGCTATCCGACTGTAGCGAATCCAGCGAACTGCGTACTGTTTGCTAAGATAAAATATTTTCGTGAAGAAAGAAGCACAACTCAAGAAAAACCAGCTATAGCGGATAACGGCTGTTAGGCGCTGGCTTTTATTATTTTGTCAACTATCCTTTTTCCATTTTTGTTTTTAGCAAATACTGATTTTAGTGAATTCTGATTGTAAGGATGAAAAATCACATTCCATTTAACACTGTTGTCTTCAAATACAAAAGTCAATAATTCTGATGAGTTTTTTTTTGTTGCTTGTATTACTGTTGATTTTCTGTGAGCATTAATATACCAATCTTCTTTCAGTAACATTTCTTTTAGCAAATCATAAGTCACTTTTGAATTTTCAGTTTTCAACACTTCCAATTTCAATTTCTTCTTCTGAAGATAATACGTTAAACATGTAAGCGTAACAAGTATTAACATTATTATTAAAAAGCTATTTAATTTTTCTCCAGAGCTGACAGAAATAAAATATATGTTGAGAATAGAAATCACTAAAAGATAAAATGGCGTTCCAAAGTAGTTTAACCATTCTAAAGAGCCAAACTTAAATTTCAAAGTTGAATTTTCTATTGTTCCAATCATATGTGTTTATTCTGTGGTCGGCGGCAAGCTAGCGCCTAACGTTTAGTATATGGCAAGTAGGGCAGTGGAAAGCAATAAACTTTCAAGTTCGCACTGAGCCAAAGCGTTGTATTTTGTTTTTAACTTATTCATTTTTAAAAGCCAAATCAACGATTTGGCGGTGTTGGTGAATAGTACTGAACTTTCGTGAACCACTGAACGCCCTATTTGCTATATACAGTGTTGTAAACCGTTTTATTTTAGTTCTTTGTAAATAGGTCCTTCTGATTTCACTTTGGCAATTGCTTCAGTCCAATATTCCCAAAAAGTAGAGTCCGCAGGTTCATCAGTTCCTTTCCAATATTCACCGCCACTTAGAATATCAGTTAAATCATTTGAGCCACTATTCTCCCAGTATGCTTTTAATAAATAAAGCATTGCTTCATATCCTTCTTTCTTTGTTATCAATTCGTCTTTAATATTGGTCATTCTAATCTTTATTGGTGCTAATATCCAACCGTTCAATTTTCCAGTAAATGTATTCTTCAATTACTTTTGGGTCATTTGTCCAATTACCTATGTCTAATTGTATATCTCCAAAATCAGCAATTATTGGGTCAATTGACTTAATTTTTCCATATCCATAATAACCCCATTCGGAATCATTAGCTTGTTCAAGTTTTAGTTCTTTGTTCTTGTTCTCATTAAAAATCACGTCCCAATTAAGTCCATATTCTAAATGGCCTAAATCAGCTTCAATAAGTTGACCTGTCTTAAACTCTTCACCATAGAAAAATCCCGAATAAATATTCCCATTTATTTCAAACTGGACAGTGCCTTCGAATCTGTCCATTAAATCTGTGGAGATTATTTTAATTTGGTGTTTCATTTTAATGGTTTACAACGCCTGGCTATGAAGTGTTACTTTTATCCTTAAAAAAATAATTAATCAAAAGTAATGCTTTATAGCCGTTGTTGGCGAGCGTTTTCAGATTCCCAATTCTCGTTTCTTCTTCTTTATTAAGTCACCCATGTCACTTATGTCCGTCACAAAGCCATTAACGCTTATGTAATTCGATTCTGTATTGAACCAAACAGTTTTCTCACTGTCTTTTGTCCGAAGTTTATATAATGGTGGATAAACAAATTGTATAAGTTTTACTTCCTCAATTTCTAGCCAAGAGACTGTTTTATCTTGTCCGTTATGTTTGATTTTTATTGTTTGATTTCCCATTTCCACAATAGCAAATTTGTCACGGATAAGTAGAAATACCAGAAGAGCGGTTATTGCGATAAGTCCAAATGTCAATGTTGTTAAAGAGTCACGAGTTCCTGGTTGTCCGTTTACAGTCATGGATTCTGGAGCAAACCAAGAAAGAATAGCTCCAAGTGTCAGTAAAATTGAAACTCCTAATAGACAGTACTTAAAGAGATAGTGGTATGTCTTGTTGCTTTCCATTGTTCTGCGTATTAATGCTCGCCAACGCTTGGCTATGAAGCGTTACTTTTATCCTTTAAAAAATAATTAATCAAAAGTAATGCTTTATAGCCGTTGTTGTAGGGCGTTTTTTTTACTCTATCTTTTTTATTGACCACTTGTCCTTAATATTTTTTCTTGTTGCTACATGTCCAGGTTCCATGTCCGCTAACTCTTTTAATGTCGGGTCTATGTCCATAATTTCATTTAGTCCAACAATTTTTGCAATGATTTCAAAGTCATCAAAGCAGTCGTCACTAAAGAATTGCCAAGCTCCGTCTTCAATGTCGTGTGTCACATAAGTAATTAATTTCTTGTCCTGAAGGACAAATTTTGTAGTAAAAACTGCTGTGTCAATTGAATTGCTCAATCTCTTTATTTTAGTCTTTTGTCTAAAGTTCAAATCCCACCCGTCTCTGTGTTCCAATACTTAAACTTCTTTTCTTCACAGTCGTATTTGAATTGAATTATTACCCAGTCTGAAACTTGTAAAAAGTAGCCTTTCTTTTTTCCTTTATATTCTCCAAAATAGGGAGTGAAGTTTACTTCAATCAAATCATCCTTTGCCTGAGCAGGGAATATTTTTACATGCGCTATTTTATTGTTGTTTCTGTTGTAAACCTCCTTTTGGTTCTCAAAGGTCATGATTGTCACTTGTCGTTGTCCAATTTGTGCAGGTAATTTCTCTGTTATCCCGCTATTGCCCTCGATAAATATCTCCTTCCTGCCTGATTTTAATTTGTCCAAATGGTCGTTATAATGTTTGAGAGCTTGATAATAGATGCTTGTCGAGTCCCCTTGTCCAAAGGAATTGATTGTCCACGTGAAAAATAATATTAGTAGTCCGTATCTCATTTTTAAAAATGCCCTACAACATCCGTATACACGAATCCATTTCGTGTATTTCT
>NZ_QGOL01000034.1 GCF_003259255.1 Algoriphagus litoralis | reverse complement strand
TCAACATTGAACCCTTAACCCTCAACCTTTACCAATTCAACATTCAAGGTTCCCCATTCTTTTAACCATTCATCCTTCACTTTAAACTTTACACTTTTAACCTCATTCCTCATTCAACATTGAACCCTTAACCCTAAACCTTTACCAATTCAACATTCAAAGTTCCCCATTCTTTTAACCATTCATCCTTCACTTTAAACTTTACACTTTTAACCTCATTCCTCATGCAACATTGAATTCTTAACCTTCAACATTTAACCTTCAAGGTTCCCCATTTTTTAACCGTTCCGCCTTCACTTTAACCTCTTCACTTTAACCTTTACACTTTTAACCTCATTCAACATTGAACTCTTAACCCTCAACATTTAACCTTCAAGGTTCCCCATTATTTAACCGTTCCGCCTTCACTTTAAACTCTTCACTTTGACCCCAGAAGGTATTTCCCCTGAGATTGAAATTTTTATCAAATAACTTTGATTTCAACAGAAAAGATTACTTTTTTAGGCGTGAGAAACGCTGAATTTGCCCCTTCAAAGGCCGACGTAGGTGGATTGTTTTTTATCCTTATCCACTTTTTGCTTTTCCCTACAAGCGGATTTGCACAATATGCTGAACTGCTGCATAAGCCTCACATTGAGCAAAAAGAGATCCTTTCTAAATTGTATTACAGTGCCAATCACGGGGGTATCACTTTGGAAGGATTGGCAGACACCCTAGCTGGTATGCGCCAGCTTGGTATTAGAGAAAAAGATCCAAACCTACTTCAGGAAGCAGATCTTTTGGAGGCTTTTTATAAAGTTTTCAATCGTCTCGAACCTGTTGAAATGCTGATTAAAGTACAGCAGGAAAGTGAGGCTAAGGGATTTCACTACATTTCCAGTAGAGCAGCTAACGGGATTGCTTCCGTTTATTGGGACCAGCAGGAGTTTGAAAAGTCTATCCGCTGGCACCTGATTTTGGATGATTTGATCACGGATATGAGCATAGAGGACTTTCCGGATAAAGCTGTTTTCCTTCAACAGATTGGTAACGACTTTCTTTTTTTTGGAGATTATCCAAAAGCTATTTCCTATTTCAGGCGGGTAGCTGAGTTGCCACTTGTAGCCGAATTGCCTCTGGATGAGTATTACATCTATGCTTATCGGCATGCCTTCAATAATCTGGGGCTTTCCTACCGGGAAATCGGAAAGCTGGACAGTTCGGACTTCTATTTCGAAAAGCTCCTGATTCATGCGGATTCGACCTCAGATCAATGGGTAGGTATAGCCTCTGGCAATCTGGGATACAATTATTTTCTGAAAGGGGAACTTCAGGAGGCAATTCCTTTTCTGGAGAAAGATATTCTTCTGGCCGAACGCTTTGAGGACTTTGGGCTCGCAGTAGGATCATGCCTGCCTTTGGCTGATATCTATGTCCAACAAGGCAATCTCCCTAAAGCCAAAACCTATATTGATAAAGCTTTGGAATACATTACCCGCTCAGGTCAGACAGACCGATTTGCAAAGCTGTATCCTGTCATGAGCAAATGGGAAGCAGCTATGAATCATCCTCAACTGGCTACCGCTTACTTGGATTCAGCCCTGATTTACCAGAAGAGGGTCAATGAAAAATTCAGTGCGCTGCAGCTTATGCGTGCAAATCAGGAGGTGATGGCCAGTCGAAAGGAAAAGGAGATTCAAATCCTCAATGATCAGGCAGAAAAGAATAAGGTGATCCGGAATTTCATCATCGGAGGTCTAGCAGTTTTACTTGTCGGATTTCTCGTAGTGTACCGGATCAGGGAAGAACGAAATAGGGCAGAACAAAAGCTGAAAACCATCGCACTGGACAAGGCAAACCTGGAACTGGAAAATGCCAGAAATCTTCTGAAAATCTATATCCAAAAAATCAACAGCAACTCCAGAATCATTCAGTCATTGGAAGATTCCCCTCCCTCAGAAGAACAGCAGGGATTAATTAATGAACTGAAATTGAGTACCATTTTGACCGAGTCCGATTGGGATACTTTTCAGCGACAGTTTGATAAAGTTTTTCCCAACCTGATCAGAGATTTAAGTTCGAAATACCCCAATCTTTCTCCAGCTGAGATGCGTTTTCTTTTGCTTAATAAACTGGAAATGCCATCGGTGGAAATCGCAAATGCGCTTGGAGTTTCACCGGCTTCCCTTCGGGTGACCTGGCATAGAATCCGAAAAAAATTGGATTTACCCAAAGACTTTCCATTTTCGAGTTTTTTCGAAAAGTACTTTTCTGAAGCCTAAAGGCCGATTTTTTCTTTTGTAACAGCTTTGTAACGCTGGTTTAAGCCAAATTTTTAGCTGTAGGGACTATGTTTAAGTTGTTAGTCTCTATTCTTTTTAAATGTCAAAACGCCAAGCAACCATACTGTGGACCATTTTTTTGGTCGTCCTGATCGGGGTCTTGGTGCACTGGTTTTTTGAGAAAAAGGAGATTGAAATCAAAAAGAATATCCAAGAAATCGAATCACAAAATTGACTATGGAATCAAGTTCTACTGGTATAGCAAGAGACGAAAATCTGTCTTTGGAAATAAATAAAAGCAAATGTTGCTTTTTGATTTTTATAGGACTACTAGTCACCTTTTTCAATCAAGGGGCTTTCTCCCAAGGAACTAATTTTGAAGAACTAGACCAGATTTTTGAAGGTGTTTCTTATTCATCTGTTGCTTGGGGAGATTATGACAGTGATGGGGATTTGGATTTTTTATTGACTGGATATAACTCAAGTAATGTTGCTGTAAGTAAGATTTACAAAAATGAGGGGGGTGTCTTTGTTGACTTAGGAGCAGGGCTGACTGGTGTTTATGAATCGGCTGTTGCTTGGGGCGATTATGACGGGGATGGGGATCTGGATATTTTACTGACAGGTAACAATTCAAGTGATGTTCCAGTAAGTAAAATTTACAGAAATGATAATGGAAACTTTGTGGATATAGCCTCAGGCCTACCTGGAGTACGTTTCTCATCGGTAGACTGGGGAGATTATGACAATGACGGGGATTTGGATATCCTGTTGACTGGCCTAAACAGCGGGAGACCCTTTAGTGAGGTATTTCGAAATGATAATGGGGTTTTTATGGGCATAGAAGCAGGTCTTTTAGGTGTTTTTTATAGTTCAGTTGCTTGGGGGGATTACGATGGTGATGGTGATTTAGATATTTTACTGACTGGGTCTAGAGATAAAACCACTGCTCTATTCACCAAAATTTATCGAAATGATGCAGGGGTTTTCACTGAAGTGCCAAGCGGTATGGAAAGTGTGGCGTTGTCTTCTGTGGCTTGGGGAGATTACGACGGAGATGGAGATTTGGATGTTTTGTTGACTGGAGCAGTTGGTTCTGGTGGACAAAATATCAGCAAGGTCTATAGAAATGATGAAGGGATTTTCAATGATATTGAGGCCGAATTGACAGATGTGCTGTGGTCTTCAGCAGCCTGGGGCGATTATGATGGAGATGGTGACTTGGATATCTTACTTTCCGGGAGGATTTCCGATACTCAATTAATCAGCAGGATTTACAGAAATGACTCCGGAGTATTTACCGATATAGCAGCAGGACTGACAGGAGTTTATCAATCTTCAGTTGCTTGGGGAGACTACGACGGGGATGGTGACCTGGATATTCTTTTGACAGGATCAAATTCCGGAGGTAATCCAATAAGTAAGGTTTACAGGAATAATTCTGTAGAAAATGGGACTACCTATCAAGCGCCTTCCGCTCCAACTTCTTTAACTACTTCAGTTGACATCCCAGTAATGAAGGTTGTGTTAGGGTGGGAATCAGCTACAGATAACACTACCAGCCCGAATTCACTCAGTTATAATATTTATATCCGGCAAATCGGAACCACTACCTACCGACCAAGTAGTCAAAGCCTGCTTTCCAATGGCTGGAGATTAGTTGCGGAAATGGGTAATGCGCAATTGGGACTTGAATATATCTGGAACTTAACTGACGAAGACTTAGGCAAAACGTTTGAATGGAGAGTCCAGGCGATTGATAACAGTTTTTCGGGTGGAGAATTTTCTGAAACTGCCAACTTCACACTGGATATAATTAATCCAAGTGAAGGGAATATCCTATATGTAGATCAGTCTGCTACCGAAAGTTTTGGAACTGGTGACTCATGGGAAAATGCAGTGATCCAGCTTTCGGATGCGCTCAACTGGGCAAAACTAAATTGGGTTGAGCGTGAGGACGTTTTGAAAATTTATGTAGCGGAAGGGACTTATTTTCCAACTGAGGATTTGGATGCCTCCCTTTCTTTTCACCTGACTTCAAAGGTTGAGGTATATGGTGGATTCCCAGCCGGAGGAAGTGAATTTGAGTCACGGGACTGGGAGGAAAATAAGACCATCCTGAGCGGTGATATCATACAGCGCCGTAATGGCCTTTTGGAAAACCCCATTTCTACTGTGGTGGGACATTCGTACCATGTCGTCGATGGATCGGATACAGATGAGTCTGCGATTTTGGATGGGTTCCATATCACCGCTGGCTATTCAATTACAGGAAGCTCTACAAGAATCGAAGATGGGGCGGGAATGATCAATGAAAACGGAAGCCCAACCCTTTACAATCTCTTGTTTATTGGTAATCGAGCTGGGAGAAATGGGGGAGGAATGTTGAATTCACAAGGAAGCTCTCCAACGCTTTTCAATGTGACTTTTCAGAATAACTCAGCAAATAGTGGAGGAGGGATAGCCAATATTTCAGGTAATCCAAAACTGGATCAGGTCAGGTTTATTGGTAATGGTGTTAGTTCCAGTGGAGGGGGAATTTACAATCTCAATGGCAGCTCACCGATTATCACTAATTCTGAATTTAGAGGTAATATCTCCCGTGGAGGGATTTCCGGTATCCAAGGAGGAGGTGGTATGTATAATGCAGGAGGAAGTAACGGAGGAGAGCCAATTCTTAACAATGTACTTTTCAGCGGAAATCAAGGAGTTACAAATTCCCTTAACCCCGCCCGTGGCGGCGCTATTTTAAATAATAATGCAAGTCCTATACTTACCAATGTGACCATCAGCGGAAACGAAGCCTCATCAGGCGGAGGGATATTTAATACTCAGCCGACCTCCAATCCAAAAATCAGGAATACGGTCATTTGGAACAATAAAGACAACACAGGAATCGGAACAGCTACTGCAGGATTGAATGATTTCAATGGTTCTGTTTCCTCGGTTGAATACAGCCTCATTCAGGGTTTAACTCCTGCTGGAGAGGGGAATTTGGATGGCACACTTGCTGCAAATGATCCCCTATTTGTAGCCCCAATTACTGATTTCACTACCTTACCTGCTACAGGAGGAGATTTTAGTCTGCAAGGTACAAGCCCGGTTATTAATAGAGGAGATCCGAATACCGATCTTTCCAATTTCCCCGGTGGACCGGACAATTCGATTGATCTGGCAGGAAATCCAAGGCTGGATGCAGTGGTCATTGATTTAGGCGCTTTTGAATTTCAAGGAGCTCAGGCACCGATAAAACCTAGTGAAAATAATATTCTATTCGTAGATCAGGACGCAACTGGAAATGGTGAAGGTAGCTCCTGGGAAAATGCCGTCCCAGAACTGCGGGATGCTCTGGAATGGGCTCAAGATTGGCGCGGTATCAATAAACTCCAAATCTGGGTAGCTGAGGGAATTTACCTGCCAACTGATGATGGAAGCAGCCGCTCAGCAACCTTTCAACTGGTCAATAAGGTGGAAATTTATGGGGGCTTTGCAGGCACGGAAAGCACCCTAGATGAGAGGGACTGGGAAACAAATATTGCCATCCTTAGCGGTGACATAGACGAGAATGATACCAAGACAGATGGCGTTGTCTCCGACACAGATAATATCACAGGAACTAACAGCTACCATGTGGTTACCGGCAATGGGACAGCTAACACGGCCTTAATTGACGGCTTTACCATTACGGCGGGATTATCAAATGGAATTGAACCGAATGAAAGAGGCGCAGGGGTGTTTATCTCTAATGGAAGCCCTTCACTAAACAATCTCAAAATTATTGGCAATAATGCTGAAATTGGAGGAGGGATGTTAATCATTGAAGGTAATCCCACTCTTAATAATGTACTAGTTAAGAATAACCAAGCAAGAGAATTTGGTGGAGGCCTCGCAATTGGTCAAGCCAGCTTTCCAGTGCTTACTATCGTTGTATTTTCTGGGAACAGTTCAAATGCTGGAGGTGGGATATATACTAATGGATCTGCCAAACCTATCTTGAAAGGCGTTCTGTTTGTAGACAACAGCGCTGAATTTGGGGGTGGGATGTTTAATTTAAGTAGTTCCCCTTCTTTAACTAATGTTACTTTTACAAGAAACTCGGCGGATAGAGGAGGTGCTTTATATAATTCGGTGGATCTTCCTTCTAATTCTAGTAACCCAATCCTGGTCAATGTGATCTTATGGGGGGATTCGGCGCCTAATGGACCTGAGATTTTTAATACTTCGCTGGCCACTCCAATCATCTCCAATAGCTTGATTAAAGGATCTGGCGGTAGTGAAAGTTGGAATTCAGCTTTTGGTACGGATGCTGGTGATAACCTCGATGCCGATCCGCAGTTTACTGATCCGGAAAACGGTGATTATACCCTACTAAGTACAAGTCCGGCAATTGATGCAGGCGATCCGGATACCGACCTATCCAATTTCTCCGGTGGGCCTGACAGTCCCATTGACTTGTCTGGAAACCCAAGGGTATTTGGAGGCGTCATCGATTTGGGAGCCTATGAATCACAGCAAATCCCACAGACTATTACATTTAATTCCCCACCATCTTTAACCTACGGCGATAGCGGTGTTGGTTTTGATGTAAGCACTCCTTCCGGTTTGCCGGTCAAATATGCGGTAGCACTCAATGAATTTATCAGCGTGACTCCAGATGGCACAGGATTAAATGCCATGAAAGCAACCGAGACATTGATTGAAATTACAGTATCTGTGGCCGGAAATGATGAGTTTGAACCTATAAGTACTAAAGTATCCATCCCTGTCAAAAAATTGCAATTGGAAATTGGAGGACCTATTCTTTCTCCAAAACCTTTCGATGGAAACCTTAACGCAATAGTAGAGGCAGGACCGTTTTTGAATTTAGTAGAAGGGGATGAACTCGTGCTTACTCCAAGCGGCACTTATGATAATCCCAATGTTGGAACAGGAAAAACGGTTACGGTTACCTATGCGCTTTCGGGTACCGATGCTTCCAATTACCTAGCTCCAATTCCTTTTGTCAGCAATCAAGGAGAAATCACTCCGGCAATCCTAACAGGAATCACTTTCGAAGATGGGAGTTTTGAATTTGACGGCACGGAAAAGTCATTGGCCATCAGTGGAACTTTGCCAGAAGGTGCTTCTGTAGCCTATACCAACAATGGCAGAACTCAGGTAGGTTCACAGGAAGTAACTGCGACGATTTCAGGAACTAATTATACGACCTTGGTTTTGACAGCCGAACTGACCGTTTTGCCGGCTGAATGCTCGACAGAGGCCGATTTCAGATTATCCCCTGTTGTGGCTTGTTCTGCAACTGTAACTGTTTTCTTTGACGACCGATCCACAGATGCCAATACCTGGTTCTGGGAATTTGGAGACGGTAGAACAAGTACTTCTAGAAACCCTATTGTTAGCTATACATCATTTGGAGAATTTACTGTTCGGCTGACCGCAAGCAATTCAATCACTGGATGTACTTCGATCATAGAAAAAGTATTTTCGAACCAGCCAGTCTCTGCTGACTTTACCGCAAATACCAAGTTTGGCTGCGGGCCATTGACAGTGAACTTTGAAGATCAATCTGAAGGTGCCACCACTTGGTCATGGGATTTTGGGGACGGAACAACTTCTACTGAACAGAATCCTTCGCATACCTATCAGGCTACCGGAACGTTTACCGTTACACTTAGTGTAAATACTGGAACTAGTTGTACTGATACAAAAACCATTTCGAATTATATCCAGGTTATCGGGCCTTCAGTAGAATTCACTTCCGATATTACAAAAGGTTGCGGACCTCTGGAGGTTTCATTCACGGATCAGTCAAGGGCTTCAGCTCCTATTATTTCCTACAACTGGGATTTTGGAGATGGAAAAACCTCAAGCGAAAGGAATCCTATCCATACCTATGAAAGTGCTGGGATTTTCACTGTTACGCTTACCGTTCGGGATTTGGATGGCTGTTCAAGGACCTTGACAAAAGCTGATTTGATTCAAGTTCAGGCAGTGGATTTTGAATTCACAGACCTTAGTGACGTCTCTTGTTTTGATGGATCAGATGGAACAGTCAGTATTCAAATTTTAGAAGGAACTGGACCATTTACCTACCTGTGGTCAAATGAGCAGACTTCTTCCACTGCAACGGGCCTGAAAGAAGGAACCTATTCGGTGACCGTCACCGATGCCAGTGGTTGCCAGAAGACCAAAGAGATAACGATTTCTGCTCCAGCCCAGGCAATCCCTGCAACCGATCCTGCAATCCAGGTTACTGCTACCACTGCGGTTCTAGGGGGAAGTATCAGTTCAGGCTTGGATTGTGTACAGGAAGTCGGTGTGGTATATTCCTTGGCTTCAGATCCAACCGTTTCGGATGCCAAGGTAGCAATGAGTCTTGCAGGCAATACCTTTAGCAATACCGTTACGGGATTGGCTATCAATACCACATATTTTGTAAGGTCCTATAGCATAAACCAGAATGGATTCATTTCCTATGGTGACAACCAATCCTTCACTACGCTTCAAAAAGTTCTGGAAATAAAAGTGGAGGAAAGCCAGAGTAAAGTCTTTGGAGAACCTGACCCTATTCTGCTCTATACAGTCTCTGGATTTGAAGGAACAGACGATGTGTCCCTGCTCACGGGTGAATTGGAAAGGGAAGATGGTGAGGATATTGGGCTATATCCAATTAAGTTGGGAACCTTGGAGGCCGGCCCGAATTACACGATTGAGTTCACAGGCGCTGACTTTGAGATTACTCCAGCGACGATTACCGGAATCACCTTTGCAGACGGAAGCTTTATCTTCGACGGCACGGCTAAGTCTTTGGCGATCTCCGGTAACCTT
>NZ_QGOL01000033.1 GCF_003259255.1 Algoriphagus litoralis | reverse complement strand
ATCTTCGCTTTAACAGCAAGCGCATTAGACTTGACTTACGGTAATGATCTTTCCTGCATTGTGATCACCGTTGTTCATGTGGTAATCCGTGGTATTGACGTTGAGGTAAAACTCAACACTCAATACAAACAGGAAGTGTGTACCACCTAACTGTGATTTATCAATGGAAAGCACTGAGGCTTCTACCGGCGCCGAAACGGGAAGGATTGGAGTTGCCGCTGTGACCGTAGTCCTTGTTCCTGCGTCGAAATCCAAGCCTACTCCGGTTGCTGTGATTTTGAAACCCTCCGCACCTGATGGATAGGCGATTTCATCATTGGGAACTAATGCCGGAATATTAATCTGCCAGGATGTAGGTGAATCAAGTGTCTCGATCTTGAACAGAAGGGTTCTGGACAGGGAAGCACGGATGTTCAATTCCATTCCTCCAAGCAAATCCCAGGTGCCATTTTTCACCTTGCGTTCTCCCCGGACACTTACCGCATCTGATTTGAGCACTTTCATCATCTGCTGATTCAGTCGGAGACCCAGACGCTGATCACTGACTTTGGAGATCACCGGACGAAGTGCATCTTTCACCAATTTGGTGGAATTTGCATTGTCGGTGAATTCCCGCATGTTTTCCCGGGTTCGGGCGTATCGGGGATCATTCATGATCCTTGATTTTTCTACGCCGCCCTTTTCCCGGGCCAGGTAACCATCCTTGGTTTTGTAAAAGGAAAGTCTCCCGACTCTTCCCTTCAGTGTAATTATACTCGCTTGTTTTGCCATAATCCTATGGGTTTTAGTGAAACATGCCACCAAGGTCAGCCCCTCAAAAAAGATTATCAACTAAACATGCATTCCTTGCCAGTTTCTGCACTCTTTGCTTCTTGCTGCATGGGCTATTAGCTGGGTTTTACATTAAAAAAGGTCGGGAAGCTCTTCCCGACCTTGACTGTTTCCTCATTCTGGATTCATTTTAAACCCAGTTTTCTTAGATTCTAAGTCCCAAGAGGAATACAGACAGAATCTGAAAATCTCCTTTTATTCCTTGGAAGTTGACGGTAAAAGGACATGTAGAGATAGCTGCCAGAAAGATTAATTCTCGGAGCAAGTTCAAGGATCTGGGATTGGCTTTTGCGAAAAGCTTCTCCCGTAAACTCTTCTGCAATCCCCTCTTCGGGATTATAGATGACAATCCAGCTGAAATCGGACTCTCTGGAGTTTCCCTGATTCCCTTGGGATTCCCAGTTGAGCTTAAGTTGTCTTGCACCGATCCATTCCGGCTGAAGGTTATGCACTGGACTAACAAGCCCTGATGACAGCAAAATGGATTCATACTGTACAGTGACAGTTCCCTGGATTTCAAGCATAGTTGATTTTAGCTTTTGGGAAAGTGCAAGGTGAAATCCCTTTTTGGTCGGGGTAACAAACTCTCCATATCCGGTATCCAGGAGTTTGTTCAGCGGGCGGAGTGCTGCTGTTGCAAGTTTGAACTTTTGCTGGTATAGGCGCTGGAGTGCTGTGGGCTGGTAGGTCTTTTTCCATTGTGGTTTTTCCCTGACCACTGTTTTTCCGTTGAGTTGATAAATGACCAGATTGCCCAATTTTCCTGAAATCTGGCCTAGAAAAGGATGATTTAGTCTTGCCATTGGTTAGTTCTATTTTGGTGAATGATATGTAATGGGTACTAGATAGCCAACTGAATGAGGCCTTAATCATGATGCGGTTTGGTTACCGCGTATTTACCGGGATTCTGTTGCCGGCAACAGAACCCAGACCGTAGCCAGACCATAGGGCAGCAGTACAAAGTCCGAAGGAAGTATGGGACCCGATTGCCGTTGGTATGCCTTTGTCTGGACGCTGCATGCACGTAATCCAAGCAGAGGTTAGCGTTTAGCAAGGCTGTCACATCGCATTCCAACAAAAGCCGGGAATTCTGCAACCGACAACCCTTATTCTTTTGAATTTGCTATCAGGTGAAAATATTATTGGATGACCCCATTGGATCCAAATAGCCCTTGCCAAATCCAAGATCTAAGAAAGAGAAAATGGTGATTAACCTTGACGTAGAACTATGGGATGGGCGAGAAGGTCGATTCCACGCAGGAATTAAGAATATTGTATAACTGTCCAGCTTCTGGAGAAGCGGGACAACAAGAAGACTTCGCCATTACAATTTCAGGAAAACGGTTTAAAAAAGATATGCCTCGGTAAATACCAGTAGTAGTAAAAGTTCAACCTCCACGTAGATACAGTTTCGTTTCCTAGATATACGATGACTTTACACTGAGTCTTCTTCGACTCATCTTCGACTTCTACCCAAAAGATGAGTCGAGGAAGAGTCGAAGAAGAGTGGAAGCAAACCCGATGTATATAAGGCTTAACACTACCTGCATAAAGCTTTGGCATAGGTATGGATGCCTGTGATACTGGGCTTTTATTCTACGTAACACTCCCGTCTCTATAAGGAACGGATAGCTGGGTTCAGTCCGATTTAGCGGACACTAATTTCAGGCAATTTCGGTTTCATGAAATTTTTAAAGCTAGTGACTTGACTTGGGGCCACTTCTCTACAGCCCTCTTCATCTCAACCTGATGAATGACCCTCAACCTTCCGATTATCAGAAATTTACCAAAATTTTTTTTGAACCCAAGATATTCAGGTTATCTAAAACCCCATTCGATAACCAGACTTTTCCTCAATTCTGAAATCCATTAACTTAGAAATCAAAGCTACATCGTGCAGGCTATCTCTATCATATCGTCCACTTCACTGCTTCGCATCCGGGCAGTTTGCCTGGGAAAAGTTAAGTTTCCTTCTCCTGAAATTGCATGGTATGTGATGGACTATACTTATCGAAACCGCCATTTTTTCAAATGTGAAGACTATTCCAGACTGGAGGCTTATCTATGTCCCTATTGCAACAAATACCACCTTGGAAATTCAACCAAAAAAACAAAAAAGAAATCCCTTATTTCAGATGCTTCTCGTCATACTCCTTAAGTGATCGACTCAAGGAAGGGGGTCGGACCATCAGGTATTCGGAAAGATGCCGCTGCTTGATCTCCAAAAATTCAGGTGAAATATTCAGCATGGTTTTAATTTTGTTTTCAAGTGTAGTCTCATTTTGTATTTCTGTGAATACACTGCTGGCATAGTGATCCTGATTAATTATGTGTTCAAAAAGATCGTTGGGATACCTTTCGGATTCCTTTTTCGCCACAAGCAAATACGTCAAAGGAATATAAGTAATTTCAGTATGCTTTACCGCTGTCCAAGTCGCTGACTTCCGCTTGATCTTCCCTCCTAATTCCAAACCGGTATAAAAAATGTGTTTCTCCATCAGTAGATGGCACTCTTTTCTTCCATTTTCCATTTTCAAATCACCCAATACCGCTCCGGAATTGATAAAGCACAACAGCTCATCCTGTCTAAATTTGACAGGTTCGCCTCTCTGGAACAGGACTGTTCCTGCTTTATCAAACAGTTGCTTAAATAGGTTTGGAACATAAATTCCATGCTTTTGGGCATAATGGATAATATTCCATTTGAGGTTAAAATCGCTGACCATCCAACTTCACTTTTTATGGAATCTAGAGGAAAATCCAGTAGAATCCGGGTTAAACAAACTTTAAGTCTAACGGAAATTAAAAATCTAAATTGATTTTTCATATCAGTGATTATGAAAAGTGATGTTTTAATAACCAGATCAAAATCAAGGATTTGCACATAAAAAACAAATCCTGTAGGTTCAATATACCATAGGGGATTTCTCCGAATGGCCTTTCAAAGCCGCTCATCTTCAGGACTGGGAGCGAAGATGCCAGTCCACACTCGGCGGTGCAGGGAGTCCGAACCGGCTCCTTGACGGGGCAACCCGGTCGGTTCAGCCTCTGGTGCGAAGTTCTCGGGCGGATTCCTTACGTAGGATGAAGTCCACGGAAGGAGCTTCGCGACAGAGGTCCCGATTACCAAGTGTTTTATGTTTCACCGAGGGGTAACCCTCACAAACGATTGTAATCATGGAAGCAATTACCAAAAGATTACCCCTATTGGCATTTGCTCTTGCAGCATTTGCCGCAGTAGCGTTTACTTCTCCAAAGGAGTTGCCTACTGAGATGTACGGATTTGATGGAACCGATTGGTATCTGATCGAGGGACAAATTGGAGTTACCTATCGCTGTGACAGCGACACTCAGCCTCAGTGCCTCTTTGATGCGGTCGAAGGAAATCCAATTCAGCCGCAGTTAAACCGCAAATTTGTGAACATTAGCTTAGATCCAGTTGAAGATCCAATCAAATAAGCAACTCGTTAAGAACCCGGAGTTTTTGATTCCGGGTTCTTTTTTTTACCGTGCACCAAGCACAACTTCGTAAGGAGGAATCTCCATTGTAAATTGATTTTCTTCTACCAATTCATAGACTGTTTCATAAATTTCTCGGGTAGCTTTGAAGGAAGAATCCAACTGACGGAACCGTTTCATATCCATCCATCGAGTCCCTCGGAAAACCAGTTCTTTTCTGCGCTCAGCTAGTGTAAGCGCCAAGGCTTCTTCCTGATTCAAGTCTATCCATGATTCAAACTCTCGGTACCTTGTTTTCCCCAATTCATTCAATTTCTGTAGCCCCTCTTCCACCCTGCCGAATCGAATCGCCGACTCGGCAGCGGTCAGGTATAATTCGGAAAGACTTATTCCTGAGAAAAAAAGAAATCCTCCGGTATAGGATCCTTTGAAAACCGGCCTTTGTGTTGGGCTCAATCTGAAAAAAAGTGCCTTTCTCAAGTCATTTGCCTGATAGGAATCATACAGTTCCGGTAGAATGTAAGTAGCCGGCCCTGCATTTACCCCTGAACTTTGAAATTCCCTGAACCAAACCGTCTCAGAATTGAAAAGTGTAAAGGGATAGAATAAAGTAGAATCCATTTCCGAATATTCCATCAATCCATCTCCGTTAGCTATCACAAAGTCTGCCGCTTCAAATGCCTCTTCCCAATTTTGCTCGTACAAATAAATCCGCGCCAGAAGAGATTTTACGACCCGCTTATCTGCTCTGGTTTTAAATTCGTCCTTATCAGGAAGAAGTGAAAAAGCCTCATCCAAATCCCGCTTTACCAAATCAAACAAATCCCTGATCCCGAACATTTGCAATGGCGCATTGATATCAGAACTGAGATTAACCGGAATCTTGACTTCTTCGGATCGATTGCTTTGAGGTGAAGGCAAAAAAAGAACAGCCAAATCAATCAAGACACCTGAGCGAATCGCCAAAGCGTCCCCCCTTAATTGGCCATAGGCTGCTTCATTTTTGTTTTCTAAGTCATCCAGAATTTTCAATGCTGTATTTGCAGTGTTTAGCTGCCCATGTAGATTGATGTAGTCGGCGGACCTTTCTTGAGGGTCAAACCTGTTGATCTGCCACAGGTAAGTATTTTGTTCCCATGGAGCGAAGGTTTCCCAGTTTTCAGATGGAGTCTCCCATTCATCAGCGGCAATAAACAGCGTGAGTGGCTTGATGCTGAAAAAAGAGTAATTATCCAAAAGCCCTCTTACATCCTCGAAGGAATGCGGAATAAGTAAGGCTTTTTGAGGCTTTTCCTCCAGAAAACTGTCGCAGGAAAACAGGGACAAAAGGCCAAATCCTGTCAGAAATATTTTGATTTTATTTTTCATTTTGATGTCGTGTTTAGGGTTTAATAAAAAAGGGTGGTCACAGGGATTGTGACCGGGAAACCGTTTTGGGTTTATCAACTAGCTAACCGTATGAGGAATACCGGTTTCCTTTTACCCTTTTGTTTGATTTAGAAATCCATTCTTAATCCAAAAGAAATAGACCTCAAGGCTCTTGCTGATTGGAAATCAGGATCCAGTGGATCATTCGAGGCCTTCCATATAATTCCCAGATTATTGGCGTAGGTATAGAGTTCCAGGCCCTGAAAAGGAAGGTTTTTGATTTGCTGTCGGGAAAGACTGTATGATAACCGGATATCATTTAAGCGGATATTGTCGCCTTTTTCCACCAATGAGGCAGAATGCGTATAGAAATCATTTCGCCTAAGATTTGCAGTAGCCGGCAGGGAAGGGACACTAGTCCTGAGCTCGTCACCGGGTTCCATCCAGCGATTATGATAGTCTCCATGCCCCGGAAGGCCTCGGAGGAGCTCATAATAATTTACCGACCTCCTTCTGTAATAGTATCCAAATCTATAGGATGCATTGACCGACAAGCGGAAGCCCCTATAACTCACCTCATTTCGGAGAGCTCCAAAAGAAGTCGGACGGGCAGGGCCATGGTATTGCAGGTTGTCAATCGTGGCAGCTCTAAACATCGCCAGATAATCCATGCTTGGCTCTCCATCCAAAAAACCCATTGGATCTCCCGTATCCGGATCCAATCCTGCCCAAGCATAAGAATAGATCCCATAGAGTGGGCGCCCAACGATTGGATAGGGCATTGAAGTATTGGCAATGCTTAATAGATTGGCTACTGTTGGGATTTGTTCAAAATCCGTCACCTTTTCATTGACAGCACTGTAGATGAGATATGAACTCCAGCGAACCTTTCCGTTAATCCAGTTTGCGGTCAAGGAGATATCAGCGCCTCTTACCTGACTGGAAGCGAAATTACCGTTCAGGTTTGTTCTTCCTGTAGCTGCCGGAAGCGAAAACTGTCCGATCAGATCTCTGGAATCTTTCAGGTAGTATTCTACACTCCCGCTCAGAAAACCGTTTTGTGTTTCGAAGTCCAACCCAATATTGGTTGTCCTCACTTTTTCCCAACCCAGCCTGGAATTCTCGGGATTGATGATACCCGCCTGCCTCAACTGAGGAATCAGATCAAAAGGGAAACTGGGAGCGTATTGCGCAGTGAGTCGGGCAGATAAGTTTTTGTTAACATTCCCGGAGTACCCATACGTAGCCCTGAGTTTTAAAAAGGGCATTTTAGTACCCTTAGCAAATTTTTCATCTGATATGATCCATGCCCCTCCAACCGACCAAAGCGGTACACCTCTCATGTTTGCATCCACCCCAAAAATGTTCGATTGGTCCTTTCTACCGCTCAGATTTAGGAAATATCGATCTCTCAACCCATAGCCCAGATTGGCATAATAAGAGACAAAGCGATCCACTCTTCCACCGTGAGAAATACCCGATGGAATGGAGGATCGTTGTCCCGGATTATAGAACAAAGGAAAGATGGTCGCAAAATCCACCGGAATGCTTAGCCCAAGTTCATCATCATACCCATAGTAGCGGCTTGTCCAATCCAATCCCTTTAAATCTCTTACTTCAAGTCCACCCAAACCGTTCAATTGGTGAATTCCACCCAATTCCTTTTGATAGGTCAGCTGCGGTCGGAAAGTATGGGAATAAGTGTCGGATTGAGACACATCCAATATATCTCCCACAGGAACTGGTGTAAGCAGATTTCCATCCGTATCTCTTTGTGTAAAGCGATTGATCAGGTCACGGGTGGAATAAATTGATAATGGATCCCGATTTCTAGCCGTATTCAGATTTCTCCAATACTGATAAAAAATCCCAACTTTAAGTTCGGAGGTTAAAGCATATTGGACGGAAGGATTAATCCGAAGGTCATAGGCTTGATTTCTATTGTCCAACTCTCCGATTTCATTAAGAGGGATGTAATTCCAGTCCTGCAAGCCCATATTTTCAATTGAATTGACATACCGGGTACTGTAATTTCCGGCGATTGGAAGCGGATTTCCACTGGAATCGGCAAGTCTGTCATAGACGTAACCCGAGGGAATTGCAGTTTGTGTAAGGGAATTTTGGTTGGCCAGATTGATTCCGAATCCAAGCTCAAGTTTATTGTTTAACCCTTTCCACTGATCTCCCAAAGCCAGGGTCCAGCGATTGGAAGAATTTCCGATCACATCGGCCCGATTCTGATCAAAGCCAAGGGAAACCTGGTAGGCATGATTACCACCGCCTCCTGTGATCGACAACGCATATTGCTGGTGCAGGGAGGGTTGCAGATAATAGTCTGTGATCTGCTCTCTCAAATCAGAATTCCCATACTGGGCGAGCAAGTCGTCCGCCTCTGCTTGGGTGATTTTATTGTCCCGTAGGGCAATGAACGTTTCCACAGCAGGAGAAAGCTTAGGCTTATTGACATTATTTTCATTGGATCTATAGAAATTCCTTCCGAAAAGATCTTTCTCGATTTCGATAAAGTCAGCATTGTTCATTCTGGGTAGGTAGAATAAATCCCGCTGTTCACTAACTGTCAAATTGGAATTGAGACTGACTTTCAATGGCTGCCCAACTCTTCCTTTTACAGTGGTGATGACGATTACTCCATTGCCTGCACGTGCGCCCCAGATGGATGCCGCTGCTGCATCACGGAGGACTGTGATGCTCTCCACATCATTGGGATTGATGTTTTCCAGCGGGCCGTCGTACGGAAAATTATCCACGATGATCAGCGGTGAAGTATCCGAATTAATGGTGCTTCGCCCACGGATGGTGATGGGTTCGTTTCGGGCATAAATCCCCCGGTTAAAAATCAGTCCGGGAGTCACGTCCTCCAGGCGATCAATCAGATTAGCGCTTACTCTCCGCTGCACCAGTTGGCTATCCAACTGAACAAAAGACCCCGTAACCCGCTCCTTGGGCAAAGATTGGTATCCATCAGACACCACTTCTACCATTCCGAGTTCTCTTTCGTTGGCCTTTAGCACCAGGTCTAATGGAATGGAAAGGGGAATCTCCACTTCAGCCCTGTAATTTTCCATCCCGATATACGATATCATCAGGGTGTATTTCCCGAAGGGGAGGCTCAGCTCAAAGCTGCCTTCTTCATTTGTAATCGTTCGATAGTCCGTACCATTCAGGTAAACGAGCGCTCCCGGCAGGGCCAGTCCATTGGTATCTTTTACCGTGCCGCTTAGCTTTCCTTCAGCGTTTTGTTGGCCAAAACTTTGTCCGGAGAGTAGGACAAATGCCACCATAATCCATAGATATATTTTCATAGTCAGTGGGGTTGGGTTGATGAAATGGTTAATGCTGAATTGCTTTGAGTCTTGTTTAGCAGCAATTGAAGCTGCATTGGACCCATTTTATCCAGAGTCTGTAATCGGATTTTGGAATCCGGACCGATAATCATTTTTTGGGGAAAGGAATGGATCTTGTATCGGTCCAAAACTCCTGTGCCTTTTTCAGCGCGGAGATTAAGCATCTCCGGAGAAGTGTAATTACCTGTGGCTAAACTTGTCATCCAGGAACCTTCCCCTCCATCCGCATTGACGGTCACGAGGAGTATATCCTCATTGGATTCCAGCAATTCCTGAAGAGGCTGTAAGGCCATTTCGTAATCATCTTTGCAGAATTTGCAGCCGGAAATCCAGAAATGAAGCAAAAGAGTCTTGCCTTCAAACTGGCTGAAGTCTACTTTCCGACCTTCTTCATCATACAGTCCTTCGGAAAGAAATGGACCCAACTGAACCTGATGGAGGTATTCCAGTTTCGATTTAATCCAAGATGTATTTACCTGTTCGATACCTGTCAGGAGGTAGGCATCCAGATTTTCTTGCAGTCGGTTATAATTACTAAGCAGAAAATAGCCTAACAGTTCGTCTTTGAGTGGCTCGGGATATTGAGTCAGATTCGCCAGTAGGCTTTCCGAGTTGATCTTTGATTTTAAAATCTCAAAACTGCTTAAACCCTGCACAAGGAGTGGATGGGCACTTTTTACCTGACCCAATTGAAGTTTCTTTGACCAATCCAGCAAGGCCTTTCCTTTTTCTTGATCCGCTACGAGTTGATCGGCAATGCGCTCCGCCCGTTTGGTAGCGGTACTTAGGATTTGGCCTTTAACCCGGGAATTCAGCTTATCCCTTTCCCAGTCCGTAAGATCGGGAGCCGTATTTTCCAGAATGAAGAAGGCTGGATGTTGATCAAGGGGTTTGTTCAGGTAGTCCTGCAGGTAATCCCAACCGTTTTCCTTGGGTACGAGGACCTGCATGCTAACATGGATGTCCTGAGCCTTACTTTTTGCTTTTCGATAGGCTGCACCTGAGGCATCGTCGGCAAATAGCCCTTCGCTCCTATTGGCGATAAGAATGGGATTTGAGTTGAACTTCTCCTCTTTAAATGCTTGATCCAACAGGTATTGAGTTCTGAAAAATGCCGCTTTGGGACCTCCGAAAAGCGCATTTCCACTAGTTAGGTCAAATCTGATCCTTACACGGTCTCCAGCATGAATGCTCCATTGGTCCGCAAGGGTCGACTTGCCTGCTGCAATGCTGATAAAGCCGGATTCCAGTTCTTCTGGAAACACGAATGAAAAGACCTGTGTCCCTGCACTGCCTTCGAAATAGGTTCCCTTTTCAGCGATTAGAGGAATTCGGGTACCTGGTGTCACCGAAGGTGCATCACTTAGCAGATGCTCCCAGTAGGTGATCCAGAGAGTATCAGGAGGAATTGGGGATGCGATTTCAAAGTAGATCATACCCTCTGAAACCGAACTCTGAAAAACATCGGAGAGGATTGCTCCTCCCCGATGGGCGTCTCCTGAATGTGGGGAGACTGAAGGCGCAGGCCTATGATCCTGCACCTCTGGGGGTGAATCGGCAACTTTGCTCGATGGGATTTCTATGCTGCTACTAAGCAGTAGAATAAGTAGTAGTGTGTTCATTTCTTTAGTAATTGAGGTGGATGAGATAAGTCCCGGGAAATCGGGACGAAATACGCTTTAGCGAGATATACCCTCCTCCGTCGGGCGAAATAGGCTTCCCAACTGTGGCGTTTCTAAGTCGGATAAGGAGGAATTTCACTAGTGTGGAAACCAGAAAATCCGCAATTTTCAGACATAGCAATGCCAGGAAGCATGTGAGTAGTAATTTTTGCATGCTTTGATGGTTGTTAATGAAGCTGGATAATGGATGTCCGGTGTCGGGTGACCGATGACCGATGTGGTCAACAGTCGACTGTCGACAGTCCACGGCCTAGTACTGTCAGGCTGACACTTCTTA
>NZ_QGOL01000032.1 GCF_003259255.1 Algoriphagus litoralis | reverse complement strand
TGTCTAACTTTTTGGGGCTATTCTACTATTGGGTATTTTTTAGTTTCAGACTTTTTCCTTTCTTGTGATACCATCGATCTACCAGCCAATTGCCAATCTTTAACCAACCAACGATCCCAGTTATCCATTGACTTCTTGATTTTCAGATTCTTCCAAATCCTCCTGCTCATTAATAGTGCAGTCAGTCAGCACTGGACCAGGGTCTTTAAGTTTTCCACTACTTGAACGTCCATTCCTTAAGGAGAAGTAAGAGAGGATGTAGAGAAGGAGGGACGAGGTTAAAAAGCCAATTGAAAAATTGATAGGGATAATAGGGTAGGGCAAGGCGTCAAAAAATCTTGTTGTAAATGATTTTAGCCTTGGGCCAGGATGAAGGGCGGTCAAATTCCACCTAGTCCAATCGATAATATGACTACTCCCATAGGGGGAGAGTGGGGTGAAGTTGTTCTTGTAGAAAGACTGAAATTCAAAATATTCGCCGAAAATTCCCACATAACAATTGATTTAAAAATATGAGAATAGTAGATCATTCATTTTCCACTAATAATCCAGAGGAACTTTTACCACTTATTCAAAATAGATGTCATGATTTGCCACATAATGCTCGAAAAATGACATTTTTTCTCTACCAAAGTGGTGACCTTAAGGAAAATTTCAAAGTTGAATTTTTATTGAATGGTTTAGGCTTGGTGTATCGTTGGTTCTACCACGGGTACTATTATGATGAAAATGGTGTTTTGCAGCAGACTTTTAATGATTTCAGCGTAGACCCGATATCCTTGTCGGAACTTTTAAGGTTTACGGAAAAGGATATTGATTATGCGATGTCTGAATGGCTTGAGCTAAGGCATTAGGATAGGATTTTTTGATTTTCCATTGCCGTTTTACCGAGCTGCTTCTAAGAATCTTTATTTGACAATAAAAATTTTGCCAACTTATTTGACAATAAAAATATTGTCATTAATTTTGGCAATAAGAAAATTGTCAAATGAAAAATAGTCTAGGAAATCCGGCAAGAGGTGCGGCCTTCTATCCCAGAGAATCTGAGGTGCGAAAGATCTATAGGGTCTTAGATAAAGGAACCAGTATTTACCTTTCTGCTCCAAGGAGAGTTGGTAAAACTTCTATTCTCAAACATATCGAGGAATTCCCTCAGGAAGGCTACTTTTTTGTATATGTGATCACGGAGTCGGTGGATTCTGAAAATGAGTTCTTTAAAGTTATTTTCGAAGCGTTGATCAGAAGTGAAGCCATTGGAAAACTGAGTAAGCTCTATGATACAATAAAAGGGGGAATTGAATCAGTTTTGGGAAGGGTAAAAACTGTTTATCACGTTGAGATTAGGGAAAAAGGCGAGACGGATTACTTCCAGATTCTAACGGACTTATTTGAAAATATAAAGCCTGAGTTTGGACATGTGGTTATCCTGATAGATGAATTTCCCCAAAC
Source organism: Algoriphagus litoralis (assembly GCF_003259255.1). Classification (GTDB taxonomy): domain Bacteria; phylum Bacteroidota; class Bacteroidia; order Cytophagales; family Cyclobacteriaceae; genus Algoriphagus; species Algoriphagus litoralis. The sequence goes on along the minus strand of NZ_QGOL01000032.1, from coordinate 6,132 downwards.
CATCCAAAACATTCTGAATAGTGATGGCAATGAAGCTGCAGAACACTTCATTCAAAAAAACAGGGAGTTACGCCACCATAGACATGTTCTGGACAAGATTCATTTTGTCTACACAGGTTCTTTGTCTCTTTTCCCGATGGTTGAGAAAGTAACCGAACTAACGGCAGTTAATGATCTTCGAACCGTTGAAGTGGCTCCACTTTCTTTAGTAGAGGCTCAGGATTTTTTAACCAAACTCTTGGAATACGATAAGGTGAGCCTATCGGTTCCCTTGATTCGATATGTTTTGGAAAAAATGGGATGGCTAATTCCCTTCCACTTACAGTTGATCGCTCAAGAGATCGTCGATGTATTTGAAGCAAGTGAGGGAGGGGAAATCACTGAAAAATCTATTGATCAAGCGTTTGATCAGATTGTCCATTTAAGGAACAAACCGCAGTTTGAACCCTATTTCGCCCGTTTATCAGCTTTGTTCAAAGGGAATGAGTACAATTTTGTGTTTGATGTTCTTGAATTTATCGCACTCCAGGAAACGATTAGCATAGACAAAATCTTGGATTTTGGAGTAAAGCATTCCGTCGAAGAGACCCGGAGAATCATGGATATCTTGGAAGGAGACGGATATTTATTCAAAAGTGATGAAAAATTCTACCGGTATACCTCCCCAATCCTTCAGATGTGGTGCCGTAAACATATTTGCAAATAAGAAAATGAGCGTCAAGACACTATATAATCCTGCCAGCCTTTCGAAACCGGAACTGATCGAAAGTTTCGTGGTTAGAACCAAGAATTTTGAAAAAATCTTTTCGGATATCAAATCAAGTGATATGAAATATCCTGAAAAGCATTTTCTCATTCAAGGCCAGCGTGGAATGGGTAAAACTACCCTATTGCTTAGGTTGAAGTATGAAATTGAAAACTCGCCTGATCTGAATGATTGGCTTTTGCCCGTTTTTTTTGGGGAGGAATCCTATGACTTGACTTCACTCTCAAGGCTTTGGGAAAAATTACTTGATTTTCTCGACGATGCGTTGGATACGGATGGTGAGCATTTCAACCATACCGAAGCATTTATTGATTTTGAAGATTATGAAAAAAGGTGCTATGAGTACCTAATCGAAGTTCTCCAAAAGAATAAAAAGAAACTGATTATTTTCTTTGACAACTTTGGACAGTTGTTTTTGGAAAATCTCAAGGAGAAGGAAAAAAGGAGGCTTCGAGAGATTTTAATGCATTGCAGTGAGATTAGGATTGTTGGTGCCTCGGCAATTGTGCTTCAGGATTTACATGATTATTCAGAGCCCTTCTATGAATTTTTTCAAATAGTTCGGCTGGACGGATTGAATAAAGAAGAGACCTACCAATTGATTGAAAGACTTCAAGAAAAAAGCGAGCAAAAAATTGATTTGAGGAAAGCAAAGGGTAAAATAGATACACTTGCAATTCTCACCGGAGGAGTAATCCGAACCTTAATGATGGTGTACCAAGTCCTTCTGGAAGATAAGGATGGCTCTGCATTAAATGATCTAGAAACCATTTTGGATCAAATTACACCTCTTTATAAAAGTAGAATCGAAGAATTGCCAGTTCAGCAGAGGAGAATTGTGGACGTAATAGCAAAAAATTGGGATGCAATTAGTGCAAAAGAGATTGCTGCACAAATCCGAGAAGATGGGAAAAGACTTCAAACAAAATTGGTTTCAGCGCATTTGGCCCAACTTGAGAAAAATAATGTCATCGAAAAAAAACAGACAAATACCAAAAATCACTTTTATCAATTAAGAGAACGGTTCTTTAATATTTGGTACCTAATGCGGAATGGAGACCGCCGAGACCGTAGAAAAGTAAAATGGCTGACAAAGTTTTTAGAATTTTGGTACGATGACGAAGAAGGTATGGATTCGTTTTTAGAAAGACATATTGAGCGGTTAAAATCTGGATCATACAATTCTAAATCTGCTCTACTATTGGCAGAAGCTCTTGCCGATATCAACAAAATAAATACTATAATTCTAGATCAACTAATGGAAGCAACATTGGCAATCCTAAATGAAGACCAAAAGCCTTTGTTAAATATGGGGCAGAAAAAACTTGCCCTTGCTACCAGATCTTTTAAAGATGGTGATCTTAAAAGGGCTATTCATATACTAGAAGGAACTAAAGAAAAGATAAATTCCCACAGATTTGTATTGTCATTTTTTTACTTCCTAGATAAGCAAATAGAAAAAATTAGGCCAGAATTACTTTTATTGGATGATGTTGATTATGAGGATTTTGACTTTTTGAAGCAGCTTAGTGTTTTGGCAAAGGATCCTAAATTGTTGGTAGATGTTTTGAATAAAAACACTAAAATTAAGCAGGGAGAAAAAGATCTTGCAATTGGAGAGGCCTTTTTTGAGGTGGGGGAATATGATTTAGCTGAAAATCATTACTTGAAAGCCGTTGAGGCAGGAGAAATTGTTCCGTATAAACATTTATCCATGATTTCTTTTGAGAAGGGTGATGATATTCGGGCAGAAGAATTGATGGTTTCTGGCTTTGAACAAGGAGCTGTAAAAGTTTCAGATCTATTGGAGTTCTACGAATTTCATTTTGATCAGGAGTCAGAAGATAAGAGTAAAAAGTTATTAGAATTGTTGCCTAAAGATAATCCATACTATAATTTTTACCATGGTCTCGAAATATTCAATTCAGAAAAATTCAAGTCTGATAAATTCGACGATGCTATTTTGTATTTGGAAAAAGCACTTATTGATTTTGATAAAATAAACGTTCGAGACATTAAGTTTACACAGCTAATTTCTAATTTACTTTTTTATAATATCGAGGTTTCTTTGGATAAGCAAAAACTTAAAAGTCTGTTGGAAAGGCTTGAAGAAGCCGAAATTGTTCCTTCATTTTTAAAGGTATATGCTGCTTTTGGATATACTGTTTTGGGCGAGTATAAGAAAGCTAATGAATTTTTGAGTTCAGATTCAGTACTCAAAGATTCAATTGAGCTCGATTCGCTTGGAGGTAATTTCAATGATACCATTCTCTTATTTTTGGCTAAAAAACAATATCACTTAGCCTTAGGCCTGTTTACAAAGAATGAAGTTCTCAAAGAAGTTTTTAAACCTACATATTATGCATTGATGACTCTTCTAAAAGAAGATTACCCCAATGAGGTGATCAAAATGGGTGAAGAACTCAACCAACCGGTAAATGATATCCTAGAAAGAATTGAAGAAATGAAATTGGAATACGCATAAATGCCTGACAACCATCAAAAAACGAATGTCATTCTGCCAGTCTGTCACCTGACATGTTAGTAATTCTGTCGAGTTCTTGTCAATTCAGAATAATATTTGGCAGGATTTGATTAATTCCGACAATCATCGTCAAACTGTCTGACTTTGTGACTTTTGGCACAAAGAGTGTTTAAAAAGGTGAAGCTAGTTTTGAAAAAGGCTTAGTCAAAATATTAAAAAAAAGGGGAGAGCTCCCGTTGGGAAAATAGGCTCTCTCCCTCTTAAACTTGGTGTGTGAGAACCCAAAGGTAAGAGTTTTTTTATTTTCCCGGTAGGTAATGCCTCTGCCTATTTGATAGAGGTGGTTAAACGCTAGAACAATGGCAAAAACCGGAGATGGGAAGAAAATCGTCCCAGTAAAGCCCCACACCAGAAAGGTGGACGGGAAGAAAATCGTGGTGCCTGGACATAGAAGATCCACACCGAATTAAGCCATTTTGGCTCCGGGCCGATCTATGGTCGGCCCTTTTTAAAATTTATCACCTTACCAAAACCACCTACAGTATGGCCTTATTATCCCTAAACCAATTGGCTGAATTTTCCAAGGCAACAGTAAAAGGAAAACAGAATATTGTAAAACAGCAAATTTCACCGAATCGTTTTTTAATTCAATGGTACCAGCTAGCGAGAGCAAGAATTAAAAAAAGTATCTCAAAGGGCTGGGATCCTCAACCAATTTATTCTGGATTGCAGAAATTGAAAAGTAGGATAAGCTTTAAGAATTCAAGACAAGAAAATGATCAAAAAGTTTCTATTAAGGCTTTAGAAAATTTTCTTCAGATTTCTAAGCCCCGAGAACTTCAATCTTTATCGTATGAACAGGTGGTTCCTGATTCAAAAATTCTTGTTCTTAGTAATTTAGAGATTTTAGTTGCACCAGATGTAATATTTCGAACACAGATTGAGGGTAAAAATTATTTGGGAGCATTTAAAATACATTTTGGTAAAACAAAACCTTTTGATCTGAATCAATCTAGGTTGGTTGCAGCAGTTCTTTGGAAATACCTAGAAAAAGAGGTTGTTAGAGAAGATGAGGTTGCCTTGCCAAATTTATGTTTTTGTTATGACGTCTTCTCAAATAGAATGGTATCTGCTCAAGAAGATTCAAATTCCATTTTCTACAATATTGATTTGTGGGGCCATGAAATAAATCAGATTTGGGATTTCTTAAAACAAACAGGGTAATTTCCAAAAAACGCATAATACCAATGTAGGTAAACTTTACCATTCATTAAAACTAAAGAAATAAATAACAAATATAATAATAATTTATGTCAAGATGCACAGCGCCAAGATACGGACATCGTACTCAAAGTGGTAGAGATGCCTGTCCTGCATGTAGTAGTCGAGGATTTAGAATCTACAATCCATATCCTTCCTACTCATCAAGTTATTCAATCGGAAATAGTTCAAGTGGCAGGAGTAGTGTTACTACCCGAAGATCAAAGCCACGTTGGTCAAGAGCAGGTTCACCAGTATTTTATACCGCAGCAGAGGTGCAGGCACTTACGCCAGTTCGTCAAACAGTTGAGAAACTTGCGTCACGCCATGACCTAAGGGATGTTTTTCTTTGTCATGCTTGGGACGACAGGCTGGGTGTTGCTAAGGAACTTCATGATTTACTTTTATTGAATGGTGTTTCAGTATGGTTTAGTGAAAAGGATGTGACACTTGGTGTTCCGTTAATGCGGGCAATAGACAAGGGTTTGGCGAATTCTCGGATAGGGCTGGTATTGGTCACTCCTGCATTAATTAAACGCCTCCCTCAAGAAGGTATCGCAGACAAAGAACTTTCAGCATTGCTTGCTCGTGACCAATTAGTTCCCATTGTTCATAACACGACATATGAAGCTCTCCGGGAAGTTAGTCCTTTACTCGCATCACGGACCGGTCTTAGCACAGCAGAGGAGACAATTTCAGACATAGCGGCCAAGCTTGGAGAATTAGTTAACCTTGAACTAAGCTGTTGAAATATATAATTGTTAGTAATTTGCTATGTTAGATTGCTACCACTGTCGATACAGACTCTTGGCAAAAAGGCTTATTTGTCAGGTTAATAGAAAAAAGTACAAAGATTGAATAAAGGGGAGTACTTTACTCCCTTTTTAGTCTAACGAAAAATGAAATGAAATCGAGCATGACCCGAAGCAACACACATAGGGATAGTTATAATCCAGGAGAAATTCCATGTGACCATAAAAAATCAAAATATACACACATGACATGAACCGATCAATTCAGGTCCTTGGAATTATTGGAGCAACCTTCCTTCTAAGTTTGGGTGTTTTCCAAAATACCTTCGCCCAATACAATCTGTCAAATACTCCGATTTGGACTAAAATAAACTATGTGGCTAAGGAGACGACTAAAGATGGACCGTCAATGTACGTCGAACTAGAGATAAAAAATCGCAGTACTCAATCTATTATAATCACCTCAGTCCAACAGGGTAGTCTAGATGGACCAGAAGAGATTTTTATTGTCAAAAATTCCAAAGGAGAAGACGTTCACACCCGCTTTGAGATGCGCGAATATTTTGGACCGAACGGACGAGTGCTGAAAAGTGGAGAAATTCTTTATCGGTATTACAAAAGACCAATTTATCCTATTATGATGGACCAGAACCTTCATTTCAATTTCGGAATATCTACCATAGGCCATGGTTCCTTTATTACCGAATCGGTATGGGCCGTACCTAGAAAAATGGAAGAAAGACCATTTAAGCCTAAGCAGTGAATTGTTTTTAATCCAGTAATTGGAAATTGAATCGGGTGTCAATTTTCCATAATCCTTCATTCCAACCCAAAAAACCTTTCTTCCCCCTCACTTTTTTCTCTTTCAA
>NZ_QGOL01000031.1 GCF_003259255.1 Algoriphagus litoralis | reverse complement strand
AAAAATACCCAGTACTGGGTATTTTTTGTGTATCTGAAATTCACTTACTTGTGATTACTAAATCTTTGGAAGTAAATGGATAAATGGCAGTTCTCAATTCATATCAAGAAACTAGTTTGGATTAGAGAGCGGCTCGAATCGGACCAGAATTTCTGAGGCTGCCACTGCTTGATCACCCTCTCATTAAGGAATCCTTTTCCGTAGGATTGCGGGAAAGGATGGAATGTGGTAGAGTTGATAGTTTTAACCGCAATCTAGGATACCGTCTTCCCAAGGTCTCTCTTTTTCATCCAGCTTCGTTTAAAACTCTTTATGTTAAGCACAATTAAAACAAATATCGAAATGACAGAGAACTCAAAGAATAAAATCGAAAAGACAGAGAAAAGCATTCAAATTGAAATCAGCCAAAAGCCTCGTTGTGGTATAATTATGCCTATCTCTGCAATCGACGGATGTGGACCTGAGCATTGGTTAGAAATATTATCAATATTAAAAGAAGTCGCAATTGATTCAGGTTTTGAACCAAATCTTGTGAGTGATGCAGATGATATTGGTATTATTCAAAAAAGAATTATACAAAATGTTTACAACAATGATATCATTATTTGTGACGTAAGTTGCAAAAACCCTAATGTAATGTTTGAATTAGGAATGCGTTTAGCATTTGATAAGGCGACCGTAATTATCAAGGATGACAAAACGGACTACTCGTTTGACACAGGTGTTATTGAACACCTAGGTTATCCAAGAGATTTAAGATTTCATAAAATATTGGAATTTAAAGAAAATCTTAAGAAGAAACTTACTTCAACATTTGAAAAATCTAAGACTGATCCAAATTATTCTACTTTTTTGAAAAATTTTGGGGAGTACAAAATTGCACATTTACAAGAAAAAGAGGTTTCTAGTGACAATTATATTTTAAATTCACTTGACGAAATTCGATTTGAAATAAGAAGACTAAGAAATAATCAAATTCACTCTGTAAATAGTCAGCGAGAATTGCTTGATGAAAAAACTTTAGATGTATATAGGACTAACTTAATCAAAAGGTTTTACTATGACTTTATGAGTGAAAACAAGGTGGGGAGCATGTCAGACCTAGATGTTTTGAAAGACGAATTGTTTGAATATATCTCCAATCAGCCAGAAGTTCAACAATTATTCAAAAGTAAAAATATGTTACGTAGTTACGTAAATAATATTCTGCCATAAATCTTGACTGACAACAGGTATTTTGATGGCAGCTTTGTAGTTTGTGAAAGTGTAAATTTCCAACTAAGCTCACCGAAGTTTAAAGACTTGTAGGCATTGACCCTGCCTTCCGATATACTTCTAACCTTTAACATCAATAATTGCCCATTATGCATAAGTATGACAGAGATAAAGTAGTTTTTCACTCCAAGGAGGATATGGCAGGTGGATATGAATTGTCCAAAGGAGAAAAAATACTTAAAAGTGAGCTTACTGAATCTCCAGCTGATATTAATGATCTGCTAGAATTGTATAATATCAAACTTTATATCGAAAATGAGGTTTATTTGAAAAATTGGTCTCAAAATGATATTAAGACATTTAAACGAAAAGTACTTCAATACGGAAAATTTATTGGTACATTCATGTCAAGAATTGATGATGATAACATTCTGAAATTTCACAATGATCTTATCTTTGATTTTGTGGAATCATTCTGGAGATTAATTAATGATCAAAAGGTATATAAGAGAATTTCTTCCCAAAAAATTTCAAACATTTTAGCTCAAGAACCTTATCAAATAAGGACAATATTGAAATACAAAGGATTGGTGGATATGTATAACGAAGTTCTTCGCGAATTTCTGTTGGCTTATGAAGAAAGTGCTGAAATAATACTTTCAATTTATGAAGTTAAAAAAGACTTCACTCAAGTAAATTGGTACTTGCCTAAAAGTTTGACTGTGCCTGATAAGGAAAAAATTATCTCTGCATACATTGATTCTGAAAATTGCAATATCAATTACTTACCTATAATACAAAATTCAAAAAAGACAAATGAGTTTGTAATATCGGATAAGATTAGGCTAAAGGCTAAGCGGAAACAGCAGGAGGAAAATGCCAAGTTTTTTGACGAAAAATCAAATGCATCTATGTTTAAGTATGGAGTTTCAATTAGCTATCCAGAAAAGGCATCTAAAATAAAAGAAAGTAAGGTTGAAAATCTTGTATCTCATTATTCTTACAGCATAGATTTCATTAAGGATAACGCACACCCGTATTTACTTTATTTGAATTTTAAACTCCTTTTTGAATATTTAGATTATCAAAATCGAATTAATTTAATCAGCAAAACAAGTCAATTAAGTGTCTTGGAAAGAGTAATGGGGGTACGCTCCAAAAATGAATACTTTGGCGGAATATTGTTCCAATTATCGCAAATCACATCACAGGCTCAAATTTTTACATATTCTAATGTCTTAAGAACTTTGAACATTTCCATTGAAGAGATTCTTCAGTACGTTTACACTACTCTTTTTTTTGAAAAATATGGATTTGCAAATAACGCAAGTCTGACAATTCCAACTCTGAGTGCTACACCACTGGAAAAAGTCAGAACTATAGCCCCTGAATTGGAGTCAATACTTAAGCGGTATAAGCTTTTTGTCGAAGATCAGAAGATTGATTTCGAACTTCTACAAATGTCCTCTAGTCCTAGCTCAATGAGAGACATACCAAGCTTAAATGATAGCAAGTATATTTACTTCAATAAAGATAGCGAAGAGGCTAATGTTTGCTCTAACTTATTTTTCTCGGATCAAACTTTATTAGCATATGTCGACCCATTTAAAGACAAACATTATAATAGCTTTTTTGATCTTCTAAGTAACGAGTCCAATATTTACTATATGAACTATGAAGAATATCAAATACCTCGACTGAAATACTTAATCGATAAAAGATACATAACTCTAGATGATGAAAATAGAATACAACTAACTAATCCAAACAGGGTTTTCATATTTATGGATTTATATGAAAATGAAGTTGGTTCCTTTTATCACTATCCGAAAGAAATTCAAGAAGAAGCCATGAAGATGTCAGACGAAAGATTAATCTTTTTTGACAGTTCGTTATTTGCCAAGCCTGAACAAGATTACTTTAATTTTTACTTGAACAGAAGTGAATTTACGAATGGTTTAGATTTGAGAAATAGCTATTTACATGGCACTCAGGCTAACCCGTCTGAAACTAGCCTTCATGAAAATTCTTACCTAATATATTTAAAATTACTTGTTTTAGTAATATTCAAAATAGAAGATGATCTTTATGTAAATCTAGAAAGAAATGAGGCTAACAATTCTTAAAATACGAATTTTTAACCCTTTGAAAGTCTGGTTGTAAACAGATATTTAAGTGTTTATTATTTCTGGCATGGAATATTAGTTTTGTTCAGCGTTGTAATTTGTAAATATGTTAAAAATAATTTAAATATTTTGAATTAAACGAAAGTCTTTTTAACTATTAAATTACAAACGTTTCGTTGAATTAGATGTTTTAGTACTTAAAGAATTATAAATATGTAGAGTCGTGTGAGATGAAATTCTCAAATATAGCCTCTACCGAAAAGTTGGTGTTTTGTGCGAAGATGTGGGTTAAATTCCCTTTGCCTAACCCGATTTTGTGAGAATCACGAATAAAGAAAGTTCCGGGCTTAAATCGAAAATTATTCCCAGTCAAAATCTAGAAGTTCCTTTGGATGGACTTCTAATACTTTAGCGAATCGTTCAAGTTCACTTATTCCGAAATTAGTCTCCCCTCTAAGAACCCTTCCAATCTGGCGATTATCATCAATTAAAAAAAACTCAGCAATTTGATCTTGACCAAGGTCCTTTTCCTTAGCAATTTCAAGAATTCTTGCACTCACTTTCTTGATGAAATCTTCGTTTTTGTAATTTGGCTTGCGTCCCACAGGACAATACTGAATATTTAGATAAATTTTTGTTAGGACATATTTGTCCTTTTGTTTGTTTTCACTATATTAGTTGCGGTTAAAGTATTCTTTAATCGGCAAATATTCGTTTGAATGCATTTGCACTTGTGAGTCTCGTCTTAGGAAACTGGTAATTTCAATTGAGGAACGGGATAAATGAGTGAGAATGCTCACGCCTTTGGCGTGGGCTACTTACTTGCTTGTTCCTCAGGTATACCAGTGCCTCTAAGACAGCGGGTTTGAGTCCACGCTTCTTTTTTGGCTTGGTCTCAACTTGGACATAGTTATAACCCAAGTATCATGGAACAGACCTTGATTTTTTCTGGATTGATTCAATTCCCGGGACCGAGATTCTGGAGAGAAGAAATGTCTGTTGATATTTTCCTTGGGTCATTTAGCTCTCTCATCCTATTACCTTATTCCACTACCGCAGGATACCTGGGCCTCAGTGCGTACG
>NZ_QGOL01000030.1 GCF_003259255.1 Algoriphagus litoralis | reverse complement strand
GATAGGTACCGACTCCTGAGCTTTGGGTAGCCGTCGTGCTGATGCTTGGCTCGGTGGCTACTTTTGTATCGCCGTTGACTAGACCCGTATAGCTAAACGTGAGTTCAGGATTTGCTTGGCCATAGACTTTGGTTTTGTCCGTAGCCGTGATTATCAGCGCTGCTTGGGTTACTTCCAGTTCGCCGTCAACCAGCGTGATCGCATAGTTCTGGTCGGAGCCTCCGGTGAGGTTGATTGGATAGGTGCCAACAGCCGAACTGGCAGTTGCAGTCGTGCTGATGCTTGGCTCGGTGGATACTTTTTCATCTCCATTGACTAGACCCGTGTAGGTGAAGGTTAAGATTGGATTTTCTTGGCCATAGATTTTGGTCTTATCCGTTGCTGTGATTGTCAGCCCTGCTTGGGTTACTTCCAGTTCGCCCGCAACCAGTGTGATCGCATAGTTCTGGTCGGAGCCTCCGGTGAGGTTGATTGGATAAGTGCCGACTCCTGAGTTTTGTGTAGCCGTCGTGCTGATGCTTGGTTCGGTGGCTACTTTTTCATCTCCATTGACTAGACCTGTGTAGGTGAAGGTGAGTTCAGGATTGGCTTCACCATAGATCTTGGTTTTGTCCGTAGCCGTGATTATCAGCCCTGCTTGGGTTACTTCCAGTTCGCCGTCAACCAGCGTGATGCTGTAGTTGGCATCAGCGGCTCCGGTTAATTGGATTGGATAAGTACCGACTCCTGAGTTCAGGGTCGCAGTCGTGCTGATGCTTGGCTCGGTGGCTGCTTTCGTATCGCCGTTCACCAAGCCTTCGTAGGTGAAGGTCAGGGTTGGATTCGCTTCACCATAGACCTTGGTTTTGTTCAAAGCTGTGATTATCAGCCCTTTTTTACCCACATTCAGTATTCTTTCCACTGGATCAGCAGCGAAATTCGTCTCATCTCCTGTCTGCGTAGCCGTGATGGTAGTACTTCCAGCCTTAAGAATCGTAGCCTGATTTCCTGAAATACTTACCACAGTTGGATCAGTGGCGGTATACGTCACTGCCAAGCCTTGATCTGTGTTAGCATTGCCTAGTGTGAAAACTGCATCGCCATAGGTTTTCTCTTCGATCTCAGGGAAGGTAATTGTTTGCGTATTCTTGTTGATTGTAGTGAAATACCAAGTGTAGGAATAGGTAAACCCTTCAAATGCATTTCCGATGGCATCAGACACAAATCCTGTCGGGATTTCTACAGTCACAAGCGTGTTTACCGGAAGATTTTCGGTAATACTTAATGATATGCTGAGTTGATCATCCGAAGGCACAAATAAGGCCCTGTCTTCCGAGTTGCTGAGGTCAAATTCAAAAATAGGCTCAAGCGAACATCCATCTTCGGAAACTTTGTTAAGCCTGACTGTTCCCAAACTTCCCAAGACCACTTCCTCATCGAATGAGAGTGTCAACGTTGGCTGCAAGGATACTTCTGTTGCCTCATTTTCAGGAAAGTAGGTGACTACTACCGGTGCCGACTCATCCTTGACGGTGATAACAAACTCTTGCTCTGTAAACCCGGCGTCGTTGGTTGCCCGAAGAGTTACCGCATGTTCGCCCAAGTCTGATTTGGCAGGAGTTCCCATAATAAGTGCTCCTGAAGAAGTGGAAAACTCCAACCAGGATGGCAATACGGGAGCAGAAAGTTTGGTAGGTAAATCGCCTTCTTCACTCGCAGTAATTGCATAGCTGTATTCTTGCCCATACCCTATTTCCAAAATCGCCGGGGAAGAAGTAAAGGAAGGAGGTCCAAGAATAGTTAAAGTACCACCAATAAAATCAATCAAATAATTATCAGAACTTAAGCCGGAAGCTGTGATTACGTAGGTCCCAGCAGTCTCTCCTGATTCCCTATCAAAAATTAAAGTACCCTGGAAATTTTCTACATCTAGTTCACGCACTAATCCAGCATAGGAAACCGAAAAATCCGGATCTGACTCACCTACAAATTTGGCAACATCCACAACTGTGATCGTCAAGGACTTTTGTGTTATCGCAAACTCAGCTCCAGTGAAGGTTATTGAATAGTTGGACCCTGCGGATAGGTCTCCCTGTTTGATTGCATAATCTCCCACATCTTCCCCTACATCTCTTGTCAAAGATCCGCTGAAAATCGACTCATCCTCACTGTAAGCAAAACCCGAAGATTCAAATGTAAATACCGGATCATTCTCCCCATATTCCTTTATTTGGTCGGAATTTACCGTGACAATCAATTCCTTTTGATTAATTGTCAAAACATGCTCCACAGGCTCTGCAGCAAAATTCGTCTCATTTCCAGCCTGAGTAGCTGTGATTTTTGTGGTGCCTGCTTTTAAAATAGTAGCCTCATTGTCCGTGATACTGACAACGGTTGGATCTTCAGCAGTGTAGGTTATAGACAAACCTCTATCAGTCTGCGCATCACCCAAAGTAAACGGCAGGTCACCATAAGTCTTTTCCTCAGGCGCTTCAAATGTGATTGTCTGAGAAAATACAGTTTTTTCCAACCCTGGAACCGGATTTACTGCTGGACTTGCCTCAAGTTCATCATATGAAATTGCCTGGAAATAAGGGTAAGAAATATAGCCAGTCGGATTAATGGCCCAAACATCATCAAAATCCCAATCTGTAAACGTTGACTGAGTTTTCATTTCAGCTGTGGTTTTACCTAAGCCACCTGCCAGGCTTTCTTCAATGCCTGAAGTTTCTTTATCCCAAAAAACATTGGTAAGCACGCTGCTTGAATTTCTACCCAAGATCACCCCAGTATATTCTCCTGGACCACTTACCAAATTTGTAACGTAAGCATTAGTGAGTTGAATAGTACTTCCAGTCCCAGAAATTCCCCCGATATAATTAACTGTGCCTGTTACTTCTACCTCGGAATATACATCCTGTAAAATAACACGATTGGACTGACCTATCAATCCACCTAGGTAGGATTGACCAGAAACAGTTCCCTTGGCAAAGGAGCGCTGCACTGAAATTTCAGAATCATAGCTATAAAAATACCCAACTAAGCCCCCAATAGATTGTAACCCTGAGATCGAAACATTGGCATAGCTGTTTTCAATCTTTCCTCCGTACAATTCCCCAAGGAATCCACCTAAATAATAATCCCCTGAAATTTCTCCCTCAACTGAAGAATTTACTATTGTTATTTCATACCCTCCGCCAACTAATAAGCCACCGTAATAATCAGAAGCAATTACACTTCCATTGACTACTTGAATGTTATCAAAGACTGTGGTTTCAGAGTAGCCCGCGATTGAACCAATATATCCTTGTCCTTCAATCTGAAAGTCCTTTAGGAGTATATTTTTAAACGAAGAGTTATAAACATATTCAAAAATCCCTAACTGCCAATAACCTGAATTGTTGATTCTAAGATCTGAAATTGAAAACCCTTGCCCGTCAAAATTTATACCCCCAACATATCCACCGGGACTCCATCCAGCTCCTGAATTGGCAGTGGAAGAAGCATAAGTTTCATAGCCACTACTTGAATCATCCAGATCATTCATTAAAATGAAATACTTATTGCTGAAAAATCTGACATTATATAAATGCTCCCAATCAGTGATCTGATAGGGGTCTATTTCAGTACCTGAACCACTTGGAAAGTATTGATACGTATTGGTAATGCGAACAGAATCAACTGTGGTATTACCTGATGCATCGGTTAAGGTATAGGTTATTTTGGTAGACCCAGGTTTAAAACCAAATGTCCCTATCTGACCAGTGCCTGAATTGGTATGCGCACCACTCATTCTCCAGGTAAGAATGGGAATGGAACAGTTGTCGGAAAAAACCGCGTCTGGAATAGTCAAAACCAAGTTAGTACCGGACTCGGGTAGTTGCTCCACCGATTCTCCTACAGTTAGTGATGGCGCTTGTGTATCAGCCACAGTAACCAGGAAGGAATCCGAAACTGAATTACCAGCATAATCTGTTGCCGTCCATTCCACAGTAATTTCTCCTGGTTCCAACTCAACTCCAGCCAGTGAGTTACTGCCAGAATCGTACTCCTGAATGTACTCATGGGGGCCAAAGCTGATTTTGATATCATCCCAAGAGACACCTGTGCCTCCAGAAAATACCACTCTCCAAGAACCTGAGCTATAGCTTGTATTTTGGTTGAACGAAAGTACCTGATTGGTTACTGTATTGGTAAAAGTCCCCGTGATGTTTGTACCGTTGTCAACAAACGCCACTCGAATCGGATTGGAATAAAATGAATTGCCCGGTCTGCCATCAAATGAGGTAGAGGTCAGGTTAGTTTGTCCATTGTTAAAATTGTGGATTCTGAAATAAAGAGCATTTAATGGCTCATTGGATGCGGAAGGATTTTTCAGTCCGGTAGCGCGTGTACCTATGAAAGCCAAGGCTGTACCGCTAAAGCGTAAGGTTGCACTTACATACACTGGGTTCTCTGCAGTAGGTCTAAAATCAGCAACAGTCCTTAATGTCCCCCTATTATCTCCATTTGCACTTCTATAGGCATTATTTACTACTGATCCACTCGCTGAGCCTATTTCAAAATTAGCAGGATTCCACGCTCCGGTATTAAAGTTTTCCGAAATCAACGTAGGGCTAGGCAGTAGTTTTTTGAGTGAATAGGTCAAAGATGCCAAGCTCCCGCTGTTGTCTGTAGCTGTCAAAGGATCAAACTCAGTTCCTACAACTGTATAATAACAGGCATCCGTATCGGTACTTTTTGAACTGGCAGATGGAAGGGTGATTTCAGGATCAACAGTATCGTCCAACACCGTAAAACTCTCCACTCCACCATAACTTGTGCCCTCGCTGGTAGTCGAATAGGCCTGAAAATAATACGTGGTGGAGCCGCTCAATCCTGTGATAGCCTCACTGAACGCTCCCGTTCCATTTCCAACACTGACATTTGTGACCCCACCCTCGCCGATTGTAGGAGTATTATCCGTTGAAGAATAGACAAAGCCCCGAGCTGTGACTGAAAATCCACCATCTGAGATCACTTCTCCATTGAGCGTTGCTCCAGCTAAGGTGACGTCATTTGCCGAAGTCGTAACAACCACCGATAATGGAGCAGATCCCTTCACTGATTCTCTTCCTATTTCCCAATCCAGATCAGGGTTGATTCCAAAATCTAAATTCTTGCTGTTTAGACTAGCTTTTGTTTCCAGTTCCGAGTCATAGGATGACACTGGATAATCAGCGGAGTATATCGGAGGAAGTGGCGGTTGCGCTGACCCAGTACTAGTAATCCCGACTATAAAAAATACAATCAGAATAAACGAACACAATACTGAAAGTTTCATTCCTCCTATCCTTCTAAAAACCAAGGATAATCGAACTAAATAATCAAGAATCTCAACTTTCGACTGGTAGAATTTTCCCATACTTGCTTGTAAAACGTGGAGCTGAACTACAGCCCCTCAAGGGTTTAACAAGCGCAAAAAAGAGAAGAAAACTAGAGTATTTTATGGCTAATAAGTCTCAGAAACTGTTTTTGAAACACATATTAGTTGAACAGGATTTTCGATGATTTGAAGTCCAAAATTGAGGTCATAAACGAGCCTGCTCAGAAAAAATATTTTTTGGAAATTTGGTCAAAACAAACTTTGAAACGCTCTTTTTGCTAAAAACGTATCTAGCAGCTGCTTTTTTTCTTTTCAGAAAGTAATTTTTTAGTCGAAAAAAATGAATCAATCCTCCTGAATTGGACCCTCTTGGTATCGTTTCCAAAAGTCTGAAGGACTTACATTCAACTCTTTTTTAAAGGCATTGAAAAAGGTAGTTCGAGAGTTAAAGCCCGCCACTTTGCCAAGGGATTCGAGTGTAAAAACATCCAGGTATCCACTCTCGATTTTCTCTTTTGCATAGCTTACCCGATACTGATTAATCAAATCTTTGAATCCTTTTCCATAGATTTTTTCTAAGATTTCAGGAAGGCACCTCGGTGTAATCCCCAGTTCCCTGGAAAATTCCGAAACCAGCAAACCAGGCTTCAAAAATATTTGATCTTCATCCAAAAGCTTGGTAAGCTTTTCTTTTAATTCTCGCTCATTAAATTTTGATTCTTCCTCCTCTGCCTCCAGATGAATCTGGAAACTTTGAACAGGCATATGATGATTCCCAAGGGTCAATGCACTTTGCTTAATCCCTACAATAGGCATTTGTACAGCCAGTTCCAGGTTCAATTCCAGCTTCATGAAATTATAGAGATTAAATACAAGAATACTCAGGAGCATCAGCAAGACCAAGAAAGTTCTCAGTTCGGGAAAGGATACCCCCGTGAAAAAGTATTGAACGTTGTGGACATACTGAACCAAGTAGAAGAACTGGATGACTCCAAAAAATACAAGGGCTCCAAAAACCCAATTCTTGAATTTTTCCTGCTTCAATTGCTTCAAAAGCATTGGGTTCACTGTAAAAACCAGATACATCGAATAGGAAAAATAGATGATAATCAATGCTAATCGAAACAAATCCACCCAAATTCCAGGTATCAAACCATTGGAATACAGACTCAAGCCCCCCTCTTCAGAGAGAACCTTATCAGCGATCTGTAATTTTTCAGCCAGCGGGAGGGAATACAGCGGGATTAACTCTACAAAATGGACAATTGCTGGAAGGAAATGCATCCAGTCCTTCTTCCCAAACCCGGTTTTGCCGTGCACCAGATTCCGAATTGAAAAGTAAAAAAACGGACCCGCCAGAAATAAAACAGGACTAAAACTCCTCAAGACATGCGGATATTTCAATACCAACTCAAATTCAAACCACAATCCATACGTCAAGAAAAATAAAGAGTAAATCAATAAGGTTCCGCCAAAAAACCTCATCTGACAGGTCTTATTATCGCCTTTTGCAATGAGCAGAATCGAGCTGAATGCTGAAAACGCCAATAAAATGATGCTTGGGATCAAAAAGAATGACATAAATTTTATGAAAACATCAAGCTTGTTTTTCTTGATACACTTTAGGTTGGGTTGGTCAAATGGTAAATTTCGCAGGGCATTTACAATTCTGAATAGTTTGAAGCTCTCTCTGACCGCAACCGACTATCTTTAAAGATAGCCAATTTAAATTTTAGACATAAGAGTAATCGACTTCAAAAATTCGTATTTGAAATACCTTTTCGGTAGTGAATTTGCAAATTAGTTTCGGTTTATAAATTACCTTCCAAATAAAAGTTTGGCTTGCGGGATTGCCTTTTCAGCGCTATACATGGCAAAAGACTCAGCGGATTCATCGCCTTTGCAGCTTTATTTGGAGATCCGGAGAGCAAAATTCCGTGATCTTCCATGTCTGTAGTTGTTTTTTTGCGGTCCGAAGACTGCCTAATTGTATGTCCAAGACTGGAGTCTTGATCCACCTGCGCTTCCTCTCATAAAAATCTCCGCGGCCTCCGCGCCTTTGTGGTGAAAACTTTGCGCTCCTTCGTGTCCTTTGCGGCAAAAACTAAAAAGCTTTAGCATTTCTCAGTGAACTTGAAAAAGGCTTGAAACACCAAATAAGAATGCGGTTCTTTTGAGATCTTGATTCCCTCAAAATCCTTTTTCTCAGTGCACTCTGTGTTCCGGCAGGCAGGTTTTCGCAGATTTTTTGCGCCTTAGTGTCTTTGTAGCTAATACCCAGCGAGCCTGCGAGCCTATCTTTGCGTTCCTTTGTGTCCTTCGCGGTAAATAAAAAAAGCTTCGGTTGCTGAGCTTGTCGAAGCATCCTCAGTGATCTTGAACGTGACGATATCGCCATGCACCCAAGCAGTTCCTACAAAACTCTGACCGTGTAAATTATCCTTTTCTCAGTGCCCTCTGTGGTGAAAAACTTTTTGGTAAACAGCACCTTATCAACTATTTTGCTATGCAGTCTTAATTTTTTCTGCAAACCCCAAAAAACCCAAACCTATGAACAAGCCGCTCCTCGCTCTGCTCTTTGCCTCAGTCCTGACTTTTTCCTGCGAAAAACCCATTCCCCAACTCTCCGATGAGGAATACGCAGCACTCACAGACGAGCAAAAACGCTCAGTGGACCATGCCCTCGACGGCATAGAAGTCTTGGATGATCGCCTGGAATTGACACTTTTCGCCTCCGAACCCATGATGACCAATCCAACCAATATGGACATCGATGATCGGGGCCGCATTTGGATCACCGAAGCCTACAACTACCGCACGCAACTCAATCCGAAAAACCCAACCAAAGCCGAAGGGGATCGGATTTTGATTCTCGAAGACAGCGATGGAGACGGCAAAGCCGATAAATCCACCGTATTCTATCAGGGAACTGACATCAATGCCGCTTTGGGCATCGCCGTTTTTGGCAATAAAATCTTCGTTTCCGTCAGCCCGAACGTCTTTGTCTTCACCGACGAAAACGGGGACGACGTCCCGGACAGCAAGGAAGTACTCTTCACCGGAGTCGGCGGGGTGCAGCACGATCACGGCATGCACGCCTTCACCTTTGCGCCGGATGGCAAGCTCTATTTCAACTATGGAAATGAAGGAAAAGGCCTGCACAAAGGTGACGGTTCGCCGATCCTCGACCCGATGGGCCGACCGGTCAACTCCGAAACCGCACCCTATCAGGAAGGCATGGTTTTCCGCTGTGATCCGGACGGCAGCAACGTGGAAATCCTCGGTTGGAACTTCCGAAACAACTATGAACTCGCCGTCGATAGCTACGGACGCATGTGGCAAAGTGACAACGACGACGACGGCAACCGCTCCACGCGGATGAACTTTGTGATGGACTATGGCAACTACGGCTTCAAGGACGAAATGACCAAAAGTGACTGGAGAACCCGCCGCATCAATATGGAAGACTCCGTCTGGCAGCAGCACTGGCACCTCAACGATCCCGGCGTGGTGCCAAATTTGGTACAGAATTATGCGGGTTCACCGACGGGAATCCTCGTCTACGAGGGCAAACTCCTCCCTGCCGAATACCAAAATCAAGTCATTCACGCCGATGCCGGACCCAATGTGATCCGCATGTATCCCGTCGAGACTTCCGGCGCGGGCTTTACCGGTTCGGTCACTCCGATCCTCGATGGCAATACCCGCGACAACTGGTTTCGCCCATCAGATGTGACGGTGGCGCCTGACGGTTCGATTTTCATCTCCGACTGGTACGATCCGGGCGTGGGTGGACATGCCGTGGGTGATCAGGACAAAGGCCGTGTCTACCGACTTGCTCCAAAAAAGTCAAAATACCAAGTTTCCGCTCCTGACTATTCCTCCATCGAATCGCTGATCGAGTTGGTTCAAAATCCCAACCGAGCGATTCATTTCAAGGCTTTTATGGCCCTTCGGGAAAAAGGAACCGAGGCAAAAGAAGCCCTGGAAAAACTTTACGAATCAGAGGATCCCCGCATGAAAGCCCGTGCGTTTTGGTTGCTGAGCAAGCTGCCAAATGGCAACGATTACATCCAAAAAGCCGCGACCGACTCGGATGAAAATATCCGTGTGGCTGCTGTCCGTGCTTCCCGAATCAACGGAATGAAGGACACCAACTTCTTGCTGTCCCTAGCTGGAGATGCTTCGGCCCAAGTGCGAAGAGAAGTGGCGGTAGCGATCCGCTACGAGGATCAGCCTGCGGTCTGGCAAAAACTGGCCGAGTCCTACCAATCTGGGGACCGCTGGTACTTGGAGGCGCTTGGCATCGCGGCGGAATACCGATGGGACAGCTATTTGGCGGCCTATCTGGAGAAAGCTGGCGCAAACTGGACCGCATCCCCTGAAGCCAAAGACCTCGTCTGGAGATCGAGATCAACGCAAACTCCCGAACTGCTCGAGCAAATGATCCTTGCGGAAAATAGCCCTGCCGATCTTCGCTACTACCGTGCACTTGATTTCCAAAATGCCGATCTGAAAAACCAAACCCTCAAAAATCTCTTGGCCAAAGGCCAAAACGAAGATCAGGTCATCATCCTTCGCCAAGCGGCCTTCGATACCCAAAAGCCTGATGCTACCCTACTCCACCTGGCCAAAGCCAAGTCCGGTGAGATCGCCGACGATCAGGACTTCCTTGATATCGTCCGCAAATACCAACTCAAAGACCAAAAGGATCGGGTGCTTAGCATCGTCTATCAGGATACCGATAGCCGAATGGCTGGTGCCGCTGCAAATATCTTCACCAACCTCTACGGTTTGGGAGAAGTGGAAAAAGCGATGAAAGATTCAGACGAAAGCAAAGCTGTAGCTGCCATTCGCAAGTTTGGCGTGGTGGACACCAAGGAAATGGCGATGCTGCTGAGCAAATTCTGGGGAGATCCAAATGCTCCTGCCCCCATCCGAACTGCCGCGATGGAAGAAGCCCGGGGCTATCAGTCTGAGGCGACACTTTGGGAGTTTGCCGAGAAAGATCAAATCCCGGCAGACCTGCTACCCATCGCGCAGAAGATCCTGATGTCCTCCTGGAACTCCAACCTTCGCCAGCTCGCCACCGAGAAATACGGCAACAGCCTGGACAGCAACTATGACATTCCTAAAATGCTCGCCGCAACTGGAAATATCGAAAAAGGTAAGGTCATCGCCACTGGCTACTGCACCGCTTGCCATAAGATCGGAACGGAAGGCATCGACTTCGGTCCGGGCCTGACTGAGATCGGCGACAAACTCAGCAAAGAGGCCCTGATCAACTCCATCATCAACCCATCCGAAGGCATGGGCTTCGGCTACGAAACCCAACTCGTCAAATTCAAAGATGGCAAGGAAATCCGCTGCATCATCAACTCCAAAACCGAAAACGACCTGATCGTGAAGCTCGTCGGTACGAGCGAACAAACCATCTACAAGCTTGCCGACATCGAATCCATCACCCAGCTCGACGAATCCCTGATGCCCAAGTTCCCCCTGACCGAAGAGGAATTGGTGGATCTAGTGAGTTATTTGGAGGGGTTGAGGAAATAGAGAACTAGTAAATAAAGATGTTTTCCAAGGTTAAACTGGGATAATAAGCCAATTGAAAATTGGTAAGGATATTAGGGTAGGACAAGGTGTTAAAAAATCTTCCTGTGGAAGATTTTAACCTTGAACCGGGATGAAAGGTAGGCAAACTCACCCAGTCCAAACAGAGATTTGACAACGCCGAGCGGGGATTTGAATAAGCCATACTTAATAAATACAAAAACTAGAGTCAAAAATTGGGCATTTCATAAAAGTTAAGAAGATATAATTACATAAAATAATGGCAACTGAACCATCAAATAAATTCGGAAATTACAACAAAGGAGATATTGATCCCACTACAGGATATCCGATAAAATATATCCCATATCAGACCTCTAATCTTTGCATATCTATAGATTCAGAATTAAACCTTAATTGGAATGCAAGTGAAGAATTGAATTTCATACCTGATTTTGGTGAGATTATTAGCCAGGTCAATTTAGCAGACTCTATAGTCGACCGCATTTTCAGTCGCAAAAAAAACAGGATTGCTTATAAAAAAATACTAGCTGAGGTATTATCTAGAGCACTTGAAGACTCTGACTCCAAATCAGCTAGAAATATTTTAAAGGAGGTTAACTCAAGAATTCTACAACACAGTCAAGAAGAGATTAGAATTAACTATATATTATCTGCATTTTTTTCTGTCATAACTGTTGGATTATTAATTATTTTATCAATTGTATTTGAAAAGGATATCCTAAATTTTTTAGGAAATGACAAAAACACATTTACCATAATTATAGCTACCCTACTTGGAGGGATTGGCGCATTTATCACTTCATTCTTCCGATTCCAAAATTACAAAGGAAGTATTATTGCAGGTCTATTTATTCATAGGCTAGATGGCTCTTTAAGAGTATTTTATGGATTGATAGCTGGTATGACAATTTGTTTAGCGATCAAAGGTAAAGTTTTTGCAGGATTTGCAGATACTCAATCTACTTGGCTTATATATTTCTTTGCAGTTGTTGCAGGTGCAAGCGAAGCCCTAATACCAAATTTAATCAAACAAACAGAAAAAGAGACAAATTTTAGGGACTCTAAAGACTTAAAATTCAAAGGGACAGAATTATCTAATGAACTTGAGCATGAGACCATAATTCCATCCGCAGACATGACAGATGCAAAAAACCATACTTTAAATCAAGAAAATAAAGAAGAGATTTTACAGAAAGAGTCATCAGAATAATTCTTAAGTTCATATACCAAGGCAATGAATGAGAAAGATTACGAACACTAAAACGCAACTTAATCTCTGCCTTAAAGTAGGGCGAAGATTCTTGCGACATGTCACAAGAATCGAAGTAAGGCAATTATCAAATTACAAATTTGTTAGAAAATGAGAATGACACCTTAACAAACCGTCTACTTGAAGTTCAGAACTACTTAAAAGCGATAAAGCCTAGCGGTACATAGAATCAAAATAAACTAATGATTTCACAAGTTAGAATATATCCTCCGCAGAATTGGCAGGACTTTGAGCATTTGACTCTAAGGCTATGGGGAGAAATATGGCGCGTTCAAGACGAAATTGAATTCAACGCTGAAGTAGGATCTAGTCAAAAAGGTGTTGATATTTATTGCATTCCAAAAAATGAAAAGCGATATTTTGGAATCCAATGTAAAAACAAAAAACTCTTTTGCAAATATGGTAAGCATAACAAACTCTCTGTAGACACTATTGATCAAGAGATTGAAAAAGCTAAAAGCTTTAGGCCAAAACTTGAAAAATTAATTATTGCTACCAGTTTCGGGAAAGATTCGAAGCTCGAGGAATATGTTCGTGAACTTAATTTATTGCATATAAGAAATGGCGAATTTAAAATCCAAATTTGTTTTTGGGATTACTTCTCAAGAAAAATTTCAGAATATGAAAACATATATAATTGGTATTTAAAAAATCAAAATTTTCAAAAAACAAAAACTGCATTTGTAAGCTTTGAAAACAACGAAACAGAATTATCCTATTCACCTGAATACATAAAATGTCATGTTACTTATCGATTACAAACTGACGATGAAAAACTTGAAGAAAAACTTGCTATTCAAAAAGCATTTGAAAATTTCGATAAGGAAAATAGATTTGGGTTCATTGTAAGATTATTAACCTTTTTTAAAAACAAATCCGACAACATACTCACAAACAACAAGGTATTAATTAACGGAATTGACATAAGAAGTGAGCAATACATTGAAAGCACATACCCAAGGAAAAAGCATGAAATTAATCATTTTTCAATTTTGCCAAATAATTCATTTAAAGACAAACAAGAATACAGCATCAAATTAAAAATAGAGAATGTCGGTCAATCTGTTATAGAAGATTTTAAACTGGAATTCAATTTCGAAGGTGACTATGAAGAAATACGAGTTATATCTCCAAAGATTAGTGAAATCAACAATTACAATGCTTCAACTTGGATAAATGACAAATTCGGATTGTTTGAACCTGATAAAAATTTTATTGTGCAAAAGGATTTTGTGGTTTCAAAGAATATTATCGTTACCCCTAAATTAGCTGTTGAGGGAATAATAGTAATTAAATGGAGACTTCTAGCACGAGATTACAATGACGACGGAGAATTAAGGATAAATATAAATCCAAAATTTATTGAAACTCAAAAAACTATGTACGTGTTAAAAACATCAGATTGTAAAACTGAAACTGAATTCGGTCATAAAATGCTTGAAGGGAGATATTACTTAAACCTGTAGACTCATTCCAAAATGAATATAATTGAACGAGAAGCTAAATTATTTGTAAATCGATTTTATAGTGGGACAAAAGTAAACAACCTTGAAAACCTGAAGGACAAGTTGAGTTCAAAACTTTACGAATTCAGTAGAGATAGAGACAAATTGGATTTTCTAAAAATATTACGTCAAGACACCTTCCTACAAAAAGAGGAACATTTATTGAAATGCAAAACGAAAGGATGTGATTTCTGCAAAGACCGCGAATATGGTATATTTGTAATAGATCAAGAGATTGATACTATAAATGAGTACTACTCATATGAGGCAAAGAAAAAGGACAAGTTTACAGCTGAAGAAGAATCTGAACTTCATACAAAACTAAATGAAATAATTGTAAAGTTAGAAAAACAAGGTTTCGGACAAGAAATAATTTTTGAGGAAATCGAATCACTAAAAAACCACTTCAATCTAGGAAAAAAGACCTGGTTTCAATTGTTAAAAGGGAAGCTATTTGATTTAAGTGTTGATAAAATGTTAGAAAAAACAGTCATAGCAGGAATATACGAAACGCTTAGTGAAAATTATAGGAGTGTTGCCAAATTACTTGAATAAGTATTAAGCATAAAAAATTTAAATATGGAGATTGATAAATCATTGGTAAAGACAGTAATTGAAAATGGAGGAAGTGACATTCTTTCAAATCTTGGAGAAATTACCTTAGAATTAGTCACCAATAATGAAGCAATTAGTCAAATACCAATAATTGGAACATTAAGAAGTTTATATAAAATTACAAACAGTATCTCTGACCGAATATTCATTCAAAAAATTCTAAAATTTCTTCGCGAACTACATACCTTATCGTTTGAAGAGAAAGAAAAAATGAAACGCAAAATAGAAAAGGACAAAAAGAACAATATTGGAGAAAATTTACTCGAAATAGTTAATAAAATTGACAATAATAACAAATTCAAAATTATTGGGCAAATTTTTAGATCTTATATTAATGAAGAAATTGACTTCGAAAACCTTTTAAGACTTTCTCAAATAGTTAACAATAGCTACCTACCTGATTTAATGAAGTTGACGTTTTTTGCAAGAGGCCAACCTATTTCAAATCCAAATAGTAGTGCATTATTGAGCATTGGAATTTTAAAAATTTCCGAAAAAAAATACATTGGCGAAAATATTTTCAGGAGTGAAACAGAGTTACATTTTTTTGAATACACTCTCAATGAAGCTGGTAAGAAATTGCTTTATATAATTTACCCCGATTTTGAAATAATCAGGTAAAAATAAAATAATCTTACCTCTCCAACATCCTCTTCAACAACTCCACCTTCTCTTTTTCAGATTCCAATAGTCGCTCGTAAAGCTTTTTGTTCTCATCCATTGTTTCAAGGAGTTTATCCAATGGATTAAATGTGCAGTGGTAATTCAGACCTATTCCGGAGCTGTTGTTAAATGAATTGTTTACAATCTGCAAAGCCATTTCCTCATTAAAACTCTTAATCGCCTCCGCCGGAACTTTCAAGATCTCGGCGACTTGACGCAAGAGCTCCTCCTCCACTTCTTCCTTTTGCTCCAGCAGGCTGATCTTCTTCTGGGACCAGTCTTCACCGAGTTCGTGGGCCAGGGCTTCCTGCTTGATGCCCATCATCTCTCTGAATCGCTTGATATTCCGGCCGTGGTGGATTTTTTCGTTCATAGTCTGAAGTATTAGAAAGGGAAATTATAAAAATCTCCCCAAAGTCCTTGGACTAATTTATTCCTTAGGACTGAGATCAGCAAGGGAACTAGAAGTATTGGTCATTTTTTCCAGACAAAATGTGTCGGGTATTAAATTTCCACCACCTCGGTTTAATGGGTAAAGATAGTTCAACCCCTGCGGGGTTGTCATCATTTCTCACTTGTTCCTCAATCCCTAGGTTGCACCTAGGGCTACGCCACGGCGCACAAGTATTGAGAAGTTCGATCCTTTCAGGATCGTATATATCAATATCGGTATTTGTAATTAATGACCACGAAGTGGTCGAACTTTTCAATAACCGCGGGTGAAACCCGTGGAAAAGGATAATAAAAATCAAAACGACCCTGCCTGCAGCAGGCCATAGCCGTCAGTTTAGCAAG
>NZ_QGOL01000003.1 GCF_003259255.1 Algoriphagus litoralis | reverse complement strand
AGCGAGAGGGAGATTTGAACTCCCGACCTCAGGGTTATGAATCCTGCGCTCTAACCAACTGAGCTACCTCGCCATAGTGGTTTTATTTTTTTTAAATATTGTTTTCTGAATATAATGGTTAAATTAAACCACCGTCAGATTCACGAAAACTAGGCCTTTTCCGTGTGATTTTGGCCTTTTGACGCCCTTTCCGAAAGGGAATGCAAATATGAGGTCTTGTATTCTGAAAAGCAAGTTCAAGTCTGAGAAAAAGTGTGAATAAGTCACCTGTAAAATTACAAATCATGGTTAAAAATAAGTTTGTTGCTGATTATCAAATAAATGCTTCTAGGAAAATTGTTTTCCAATATTTGAGTACTGCGAGTGGATTAGGTGAGTGGTTTGCAGATGATGTGCGGATTGATGAAGACAGGAATTATATCTTCAATTTTGACAATGAAGATCACTATGCTAAACTGACCTCTCTGAGGACAAATCTTCATGTAAAATTTGATTTTTTTGAACCAAAAAACCCAAATGAGTCAGATCACTCTTTCATAGAATTTAAGCTGGAGGAAAACGAATTGACACAATCGCTTTTCTTAAAAGTCATCGACTACTCGAATGACTACGAAGAAGATGAGCTTGAAGCGATTTGGGATGGATTGATTTCAAAGTTAAAAGAGATCATAGGGGGATAAATTCCTCGCAAATTCCCAACTTTGAACTCCGGAGGAGAATTCTCGTTTTCTTTTCCTGAGCAAGAATGCACGGATGAAAAAACTCGATAAGCTTATTCTGGGATCTTTTTTAGGTCCATTTTTACTTACTTTTTTGGTAGTTGACTTTATTCTCCTCATTGTCAACATGCTCAAGTACTTTGATGAAATTTTTGGCAAAGGACTGGGATTTTGGATCTATGCTGAGCTGATCGGATATTTTGTGATCAGCATCTCTCCGATGGCCTTACCTTTGGCCGTATTGCTCTCAAGCTTAATGACTTTTGGTAATTTGGGCGAGCATTTTGAGCTTACTGCTATCAAAAGCAGTGGTATTTCGCTTATCCGTGCCATGCGGCCCATTGGGATTTTTGTGATATTACTTACGATCGCTGCATACCTTTCCAACAACTATTTGGTACCAAAAGTCAATCTGAAAACCTTCAGTTTGCTCTACGATATCCGAATGAAATCTCCTGCATTGGATATCAAGGAGGGTGTATTTTATGCCGGCATCCCTAACTATAGTATCAAAGTAAACCAAAAACTGGATGACATTCGACTGAAGGATATCATTATCTACAATCATGCAGATCAGCTCGGAAATCTGAATGTGACTTTGGCTGATTCAGGCAGAATGGAAACATTCTTCAATGACAGTTATTTGAAATTGACCTTGTATAAGGGCTTAAATTATAAAGAAGAGCGAGCTACTAGGGGGATTGCAGAGGCTCCAGTGAAGTTTTCAAGAACAAAGTTTGATGAAAACGTCATTGTTTTCGACCTGGATGCTTTCCAGCTCATCCGGACTCCCGAAGATCAATGGTCAACGAATCGGGCAATTAAAAACATTTCGGAAATCAAACTTGGCTTGGATTCTATTTACACTTTAATAAATGACCTAAAGTTCCAAAACTACCAAACCGCCGAAAGCATTTATCCATTTTTCACCAAAAACAGAAAACTCACTCCTCCAGAAGATATTAAATCGAGAAAAGAAGCTGATGATGCAGCTCGGAAAAAGCAGATAGAAGAGGAGAGGAAAGTAAGAGATTCTCTCGAGAACTTAAAAATCAATGCTGATACAATCCGTCAGAATGAATCCAAAAACCTTGATACACTCCAAAGCCGTGAATTGAAAATCAATCTTGACGCTACGTCAATTCCGGCAAAGACTGATTCAATATTCAAGCGGAAGCTTAGTCGCAACTTAGTTTCAAAAGACACTTCCAGCAGAAGTGATCGGATAATCACGTCAGTGGATACTACTGGTAAAGCGGAACAAAAGAAAAGCAAAAGAACTGAGCCATTGACAGCTGAAGAAAAAGCACTAATTGACTCAGTTATCTTTCAGCGGGGGTATATCTCCAATGCACTCACGATGGCTTTAAACAATTCACGAAATCTAAAAAACACCTTCAATGTCAAAATGGCTCAAATTGACAATCATGAACGGGAATTTAGACGCTATGAAATAGCCTGGTATCAGAAATATACGCAGGCCATTGCCTGTTTTGTGATGTTTTTGATCGGTGCACCGTTGGGGTCGATCATCAAAAAAGGAGGCCTAGGTATGCCTGTTTTGATTTCAATCATATTCTTCATTATGTTTTATATGCTGACGATCACTGGTGAAAAATGGGCAAAAGAAGGCATAACCGATTCATTTTTTGGAACGATTTTCTCCAATCTTTGTCTGGTGCCTTTTGGATTGTTTTTTCTAAGGCAAGCAAGAAAAGACTCTCGATTATTTGAAAGTGATTTTTATTCAGGAATCTGGAAGAAAGTCAATGCATGGATACCTAAATCCAAGTCAAAGTCTATTTGATTTTTTACTTTTTGAAATAATAGTCTTACCTTTGTGACTGTTTTAATTAATTTAGCTAAACATGTATTTAACACCAGAGAAAAAACAAGAGTTGTTTCAAAATCATGGACGGTTAAAATCTGCTACTGACACAGGATCACCTGAGTCTCAGATTGCCCTCTTCACACACAGAATCCAGCACTTGACTGAGCATTTGAAATCCAATAAAAAGGATCACTCGACAAGATTGGGTTTGATGAAGTTGGTCGGTAAGCGTAGAAGCTTACTGGATTACCTCCATAAGAAAGAAATCGAGCGCTACAGAGCAATTATTGCTGAGCTCGGAATCAGAAAATAACCAATCAGTAAGGTTTTCTAAAATGAGAACCTTACTTTTTTCTTTTTTAAGCTGGATGTCTGAATTTTTCAAACCGAAGAAACTACACTTATAACCATTTATGTTACCAAATTTAATTACAAAAACCATTCACTTACAGGATGGTAGAGAAATCACCATAGAGACAGGTGCCCTCGCTAAACAAGCTGACGGTGCAGTAGTCGTAAGGATGGGAAAAGCAATGTTATTGGCCACTGTAGTGTCCAAAAAAGAGGCAGGAGAGGGAGTTGACTTTTTGCCAATGTCAGTGGATTACCAAGAGAAGTTTGCCGCATCAGGAAAAATCCCTGGTGGTTTTTTGAAAAGAGAAGGTAGGCTTTCTGACTATGAAATTTTGATAAGCCGGATTGTTGACCGTGCCATCCGTCCGATTTTTCCGGATGATTATCATGCAGATACCAACGTTTCCATCACTCTCATTTCAGCGGATGAAAACGTACTGCCTGACTGTCTGGCAGGCTTGGCAGCATCAGCTGCTTTGGCTGTTTCTGATATTCCATTCAATGGTCCCATTTCAGAAGTTCGTGTAGCTAAAATCGACGGTACGCTAGTACTTAATCCAAGTCCATCAGAACTGGAGAAAGCCTCCATGGAATTTATCGTGGCTGGTTCTAAAGAATACATTCTTATGGTAGAGGGAGAGGCTAACGAAATCTCAGAAGATGAGATGGTCGAAGCGCTCCAGTTTGCGCATGAAGAAATCAAAAGACATTGTGACGTTCAACTTGAACTTACCAAAGCAGTAGGAAAAGAGGTAAAGCGTGAATACAATCACGAAAAGTCCGATCCAGCATTGTTTGATAAAATGAAAGCTGAGCTCTACGGCAAACTTTTTGAATCTGTATCCAAGCAAATCGCAAACAAATCCGAGCGATCTGATTTAGTAAAAAAGATCAAGGATGAATTCGTTGCAAATTTGGGAGAAGATCATGGTTTCGAAACCAGTTTGATCGGACCATATTTCCATAAGATTCATAAAGAAGCCGCCCGAAATCTTACACTTGAGACCAAGAAAAGACTTGATGGCAGAGCACTCAACGAAATCCGACCTATTTGGTCTGTAGTGGATTACCTCCCATCAGCTCATGGTTCAGCTATTTTCACAAGAGGTGAAACTCAGTCAATTACGACTTGTACCTTAGGTACTAAGATGGATGAGCAGATGATTGACGGGGCGATGATCTCCGGATATAACAAGTTTTATCTGCATTATAATTTCCCAGGGTTTTCTACAGGTGAAGTAAAAATCAATCGTGGTCCTGGAAGACGTGAAGTAGGACATGGTAACCTTGCCATGCGGGCACTTAAAAAAGTCCTTCCTTCCGAAAACGAAAATCCATATACTATCCGAGTCGTTTCTGACATTCTAGAATCAAATGGATCGTCCTCCATGGCTACAGTTTGTGCAGGCTCATTGGCTCTGATGGATGCTGGTATACCTATCAAGGCTCCGGTGACAGGGATTGCGATGGGGATGATCTCTGATGCAAAGACAGGAAAGTATGCGATCCTTTCCGATATCCTTGGAGATGAAGATCACTTGGGTGACATGGACTTCAAGGTAACTGGAACAGAAAAAGGCATCACTGCTTGTCAGATGGACCTAAAAGTAGAAGGATTGGATTATTCAGTTCTAAAAGAAGCGCTTTATCAGGCTAAAGAAGGACGCCTTCATATCCTAAAGGAGATCACCAAGACGTTGGCTGCTCCAAAACCAGATCTTAAGCCGCATACTCCACGCTCGTTTATGATGTGGATTCCTAAGGAATTGATTGGTGCAGTAATTGGACCAGGCGGTAAAGTGATCCAAGAAATTCAAAAAGATACCTCGACTACTATCATCATCGAAGAGGTAGATAATCAAGGTAAGATCAATGTGTTCTCTGCCAATCAGGCAAATATGGATGCAGCGATCCGAAGAATAAAGGCGATTGTTGCCCAACCTGAGATCGGAGAGACTTACACCGGAAAAGTGAAAAACATTCAGCCTTTTGGAGCCTTTGTGGAATTTATGCCGGGCAAAGATGGTTTACTTCATATCTCTGAGGTAAAGTGGGAAAGATTGGAATCCATGGATGGAGTCCTCGAACCTGGCGAAGAGATCATGGTGAAGTTGATTGATGTAGATAAAAAGACAGGAAAATTCAAACTTTCAAGAAAGGCTCTTTTGCCTAAGCCTGAAAAACCTGTAGCTTAAAGTCTATTGGAACAAAACAATTGACTATCTTAAAATATTAAAAATTTATTTCTCAAATTCTATTCTGAATGAGGCAGCTAAAAATTAGCAAACAGATTACCAACAGAGAATCCCAATCCCTGGATAAATATTTGCAGGAGATTGGTAAAGTCGACTTGTTGACAGCAGACGAAGAGGTTGTTCTGGCAAAAAGAATTCGTGAAGGCGACCAGTTAGCCCTCGAAAAGCTTACAAAAGCAAACCTTCGATTTGTAGTATCTGTTGCCAAACAATACCAAAATCAAGGCCTTTCCTTGGGAGATTTGATCAATGAAGGAAATCTTGGCTTGATCAAAGCTGCCCAGCGATTTGATGAGACTCGAGGATTCAAATTTATTTCATATGCAGTGTGGTGGATTAGACAGTCTATTCTGCAGGCTTTGGCTGAGCAGTCTCGGATTGTGAGGCTTCCACTGAACAGAGTAGGATCCTTGAATAAAATCTCAAAGACTTTCAGTGAGCTTGAACAAAAGTTTGAGCGGGAGCCTTCACCAGAAGAATTAGCTGAGGTTCTTGAAGTGACTGCATCTGAGGTAGTTGACACAATGAAAATCTCAGGAAGACATGTTTCTATGGATGCTCCTTTTGTTCAGGGGGAAGAGAACAGTTTGCTTGATGTATTGGAAAATGACGGAGATGAAAAGCCAGATGATGGTTTGATGACCGATTCACTTCGCAAAGAAGTACAGCGTGCACTTTCTACTTTGACGCAGCGGGAAGCTGATGTAATCACCCTTTACTTTGGACTGAATGGTGAGCATGCAATGACTCTGGAAGAAATCGGTGAGAAATTCAATTTGACTCGAGAACGCGTAAGGCAAATCAAAGAAAAAGCAATCCGAAGGTTAAGGCACACTTCAAGAAGTAAGACCCTAAAACCTTATCTTGGATAACGTATGATAAAAGGGGCTTAGGCCCCTTTTTTTATTTACCACCATCCAAAATTTATTTAACTGAAAAAGAGTGACAATACTCACCTTTGGGAATTTTAACATCTCACAGTTTTGTTACACTTTAGGAAATGACAAAATTTAACCGATTTAATTCACCCAATCAATGAATCAAGAAATAGAACGGGTCAAAGTATTGATCATCGGATCAGGCCCGGCCGGCTATACTGCCGCAATCTATGCTGCACGTGCAGGATTGACACCAGTATTGTACACAGGAGGTCAGCCAGGTGGTCAGCTTACCATTACCAATGATGTGGAAAACTACCCAGGATATCCTAACGGAGTGATGGGACCGCAGATGATGGAAGATTTTCAAAGGCAAGCTGAAAGATTCGGTACTTCTATTCGATATGGATTGGTAACCGATGTGGATTTTAGCGCTCATCCACACCTAGTGACTGTAGATGATCAGATTACCATTCATGCAGATACGGTGATCATTTCCACCGGAGCATCTGCCAAGTGGCTTGGAATAGAAAGTGAATCCAGATTAAATGGAAAGGGAGTTTCTGCCTGTGCAGTATGTGATGGCTTTTTCTTCAAAGGTCAGGAAGTTGCAATAGTAGGTGCCGGGGACACTGCTTGTGAGGAAGCTTCCTATTTGGCTAACATTTGTTCTAAAGTCTACATGATCGTAAGAAGAGATGAGATGCGTGCCTCTCAAATCATGCAAAATAGGGTAATCAACAATCCAAAGATTGAAATCCTGTGGAATACAGAGACAGAAGAAATACTGGGAGAAGAAGAAGTAACCGGTGTGCAAATTGTCAATAATAAATCCGGAGAAAAGCGCCAAATTCCAATTTCTGGCTTCTTTGTTGCTATTGGACATCAGCCCAACACCGGAATTTTCAAAGATTTCATCCACATGGATTCCTCAGGATATATCAAAACAATCCCCGGAACTACCAAAACCAACGTGGAAGGTGTATTTGCATGTGGGGATGCACAAGACAACGTTTATAGACAGGCAGTCACTGCAGCAGGAACAGGTTGCATGGCCGCTCTAGATGCTGAGCGATACCTCGCATCTAAAGAGAATCATTAAATCCAGTTGATGAGGAGTTTAATACTGAAGATACTTTTAGGATTACTGTTGAGCATTGGTTTCTATGAAGCCAATGCTCAAGTTTTTCCTAAGATCATCAAGAGAAATAGCACCACAACCACAGAAAGCTCTCAAGATCGAAGAAATATCGAACTTAGACAGTTTGACCAGGAATCCTATTTGAGAACATTGTCTTCTCAGACTGATTCCATGATTTTTCAATATGATGTAAACCTAGCGCGAATCAGATCAATCATCAGCGAAGATCGAAACGCCATGTCATGGGCTCCGACCAACCAGTTAGTTCGTGTTTCTGAGCAGATTCAAATCGATAGTATATGGGTGACAGCTTTTGAGCACTATGCCTCATGGGATAGCAAAAAGGTAGATATATATAACCTTGATATTAAAAATTTTCAAGACAGTGTTCAGTTAAGATTATATGACACCAGACTGGGAATGGATTGGAAATTTCCACTTGAAAAATCGCTTAAAACATCAATATTTGGGCCTCGATGGGGCAGAATGCACTATGGAGTAGACTTGGACCTAGACACGGGAGATCCAGTTTATGCAGGTTTTGACGGGATCGTCAGAGTGAGGTCCTATGATAGATATGGTTGGGGGTATTTTGTGCTTGTCAGACATAAAAATGGCCTTGAGACACTCTATGGACACCTCTCTAAACAAATTGCAGAGGTAGGTGATGAAGTCAAAGCTGGTGACATCATTGGAAAAGGTGGGAGTTCAGGTAGAAGTACAGGATCGCATCTTCATTACGAAATGCGCTATAAAGGCCTTGCATTCGATCCCGAAATCGTCTACGACTTTGATCAAGGGGAATTGACTAAACAAGACTTACTGATCTCCAAAGATTTATTTTCTCATATTGCCAAAGCTAGAGCTGCTGTCTACCATCGCGTTCGAAGCGGGGACAATCTAGGATCAATCGCTAGAAGGTATGGAGTACCGATCAGCCAGATTACCCGATTAAATGGGATTTCTACCCGAACGATTTTGAAAATCGGCCGAAATCTTAGAGTCAAATAATCAAACATAAATGACAAAGCTTGATATTCTTGTAATCGCCGCTCATCCAGATGATGCAGAACTAGGTTGCTCAGGAACCATAGCCGCCCATGTGGCCAAAGGTCATAAAGTAGGCATCGTCGATCTGACCAAAGGGGAAATGGGTACAAGGGGAACTCCTGAAATCAGACTGCAGGAAGCAGATGAAGCTGCCAAAATCCTTGGTTTAAGCGCGAGAGAAAATCTAGGCTTCTCGGACATCTATTTCCAAAATGATCACGTGCATCAGCATGAACTGATCAAAGTAATCCGAAAATACCGCCCTGAGATCGTCTTGGCAAATGCTATTACTGACCGACATCCTGACCATGGCAAGGGGGCATCTTTGGCCACTCATGCTTGCTTTATGAGCGGATTACGTAAAATCGAAACCAGTTTGGATGGCATACCTCAGGATCCATGGAGACCCAAGTTTGTCTATCATTACATCCAAAACAACTACATTCAGCCTGACTTTATCTTTGACATCACAGATTATTGGGATACCAAAGTGGCCAGTATTATGGCTTTCAAATCCCAGTTTTTTGATCCAAGCAGCCAGGAGCCAGCAAGTTTTATTTCTTCACCTGAGTTTCTTCCTTTTATAGAATCCCGCTCCAGAGAATTTGGTCATCGAATAATGACCAAATATGGTGAAGGCTTTACAATAGAGCGATTTATTGGAATCAACGATCTCTTCGATCTAAAATAATCAGGGCGCCAGTCTAGAAATTATCCATTTGTTTTCAGAATTAACCTCATAGCTTATTCTGTCGTGGAGTCGGTTTGGGCGACCTTGCCAAAATTCAATTCGAATTGGTAGAAGCCGGTAGCCACCCCAGTGAGGAGGTCTGCTTATCGCTTCATGCTCAAATCTTTTTTCCACATCTTCCAAGCGCTTGCTCAGTGCTTCTCTTGTTTCAATCTTTTGACTCTGAGGAGAAGTCCAAGCTCCGATTTGAGAACCTATGGGACGAGAATGAAAATACGTGTCTGACTCCAACTCACTTACTTTCTCCAAGCTGCCCATGATACGAACCTGACGCTCCAGTTCCGGCCAGAAAAATGTCAAGGAACCTTTTGGAAGGGCTTGGATTTCCTGTCCTTTTTCACTTTCATAATTTGTGAAAAACACAAATCCATGATCCATTTCCTTTAAAAGTACGATCCGCCCATTTGGAAATCCATTCAGGCCCATGGTAGAGAGACACATTGCATTGACTTCTGGGACATCTGAATCCATCGCTTCATTCAGCCAAACCCGAAACTGTTGAAAAGGATCTGAGCTTACATCGTTGAGATCCAAGGATTTGATGGTATATTCTTTGCGTATATCAGCTAGCTTCATGAGAGATTGGTATTCGATTCTAAATTCATTGTTAAAAGTACCATTGCCATTGGTTTTTTAAAATTTAAGCCTATATTTTTCACGGAAAAGGAAAGAACAGACTATGCACAACGATCCTTCTAGAATCCCTCAAGCAGGCAATCTACTTATTTCAGAACCATTCTTACAGGATGAAAACTTCGTGCGTTCGGTAGTTTTGCTTTGTGAGCATACTTCGGAAGGTAGTTTTGGATTGGTTTTGAACAAACCCTCTATTCTGCGCTTAAGTGAATTGGTCGAAGAGTTATCGTTTTTAGATTGTGAAATTTTCGTGGGAGGTCCAGTGGAACAGAATACACTGCACTTCATTTATTTTGGAGAGAAAAAACTTGACGGAAGCATTGCTATAGGCGAAGATCTTTGGTGGGGAGGTGCTTTTGATGATCTGGTGAGTCATCTGAAGACCGGGTTGATGGATCAGGATTCCGTACGATTTTTTATAGGTTACAGTGGCTGGGCATCCGGTCAGCTTTCTGATGAACTAAGTGAAAATACTTGGATTATTTCAGATTCTAAACTGGATACAGTTGTTCTTCAAAATACGCCCGATGAGCTTTGGAAATCGGTACTGAAAAACATGGGAGGGCCGTTTAAGGTTATGGCAAATTATCCCCTTGATCCAAGATTAAATTAGGCAAAATCCCTACTTTTGCCCATATTGCCTCGAAATAGTAGCGTTTTTATGACTGAGAAAAGTAACGAATTGTCTGACAAAGACAAGGTGACCCAAGCTTCTTTAGATGAAGCAAAAGGTAATGTAAAAGAACAACAAGCAGAAACTGCCAAAGAAGAGGATTCATCAGCCGATGAAAAGATTGAATCGGCAAGTCCAAGTCTTGTAGCACCTGAGGCTGAGGTAGCTGATTCCCAAGTTGAAGCAGTAGATTCTAGTGAAGAAAGCTTATCTGAAGAAGGTTCAGATCAGGTATCAGCGATAGATGCTTCTGTTCCTGTAGCTGCAGGATCCGAAAACGAATCTGCAAAAGAAGAGATTTCCGAAGAGCAGCTATTACTGGCCGCATCAGAAGAATCCTCTGAAATATCCACCCCAGTCACTGCATCTGCAGAGATTGACAATTCAGAAGAAGAGTCTGAGGATTCTGAACAAGAGGAAGATCATACGGATGAACCGGTAGAATTGGCTGGATTGACCAGTATTCAATTGCTCAAGTTGTTTAAGGATAAAATCCAAAATTTACCAGTTCTCAAGCTCGATAAAATTGCTCATGAAATCAAAGGTGCCTTCGATGATTTGATGGCCAAAGAAAAAGAAGAAGCGCTTACAAAATTTAAAGCAGAAGGCGGTACTGAGGACGAGTTTGAATACAGAGCGAACGAGGAAGAACGCGAATTTTTGAAATTATTCAATGACTTCCGATACCAGTTGAACTCTCAGCGAAAGGAAGCAGAGCGTCAAAAAGAAAAAAACCTCACTTCAAAAAATGAACTCCTAAATAAACTTCGTGATCTGGTGGACGGAGAAGAGACTACACTTAGTATGTCTACGATAAAAGCCATACAGGAAGAGTGGAAATCTATTGGACCAGTACCTACTTCACAAAATAGAAACCTTTGGGCGAGCTTCAATGCCCTGATGGATCGATTCTATGACAATCGCAGCATTTACTTTGAGCTGAAGGAACTAGACCGAAAAAAGAACTTGGAAAGCAAAACGGAACTTTGTGAAAAGGCCGAAGCGCTCAAAGATATCCCTGAATTGAAAGAAGCGATTCGTCAGTTGAACGAACTTCATGAAGAATTCAAGCATATAGGACCTGTACCAAGAGAAGATCAAGAAAATCTTTGGCAGCGATTCAAAGCCGCCTCAGATGCGGTATATGATCGTAGAAAAGACTTCTATGAAGGTCAAAAGGAAGTTTACCTACAAAATCAAGCAGAAAAAGAAGCCCTAATCGCCCAGTTGGCCACATTTGTGGACTTCAAGGCAGATAGAATTAAAGATTGGAATACCAAAACCAAAGAAATCCTAGAGATTCAAAAAGCTTGGGAAAAAATCGGTCCAGTTACCAAAGAAGCCGGTAAGGAAATTAACAAGGCCTTTTGGGCAGCCTTTAAGCATTTCTTCCATAACAAGAACATGTTCTTCAAAGAACTGGATGAAATTCGTGCCGCCAATCAGAAGAAAGCTGAAGAACTGATCGCCAAAGCTGAAGAACTGATGAATAACATGGATTGGCAAAGTACCGCCAACCAGCTTGTCGGCTTGCAGCAAGAATGGAAAAAATTGGGCCCTATTCCTGAAAAGAATAGAGATTCACTTTATAAGAAGTTTAAAGTAGCCTGTGATACCTTCTTCGAAAACAGAAGAAACTCCAATAAGCAATCCAATAATGAGTTTGAGGAAAATCTGAAGAAAAAGCAGGATATCATCAAGCAAATTCTGGAAGCTTCGAAGGGTGCTGAATTAAGCGAAGATACCTTGACCGCTTTTGTTTCTGAGTTTAATGAAACTGGTTTTGTGCCAAGGAAGAATATCAAAGAGATTCAAGCCCAGTTTAAAGAGGCCGTAGACACCTATTTGGGGAAAATGGATCCGAGTGGATCGGGTAGGGAGGACTTCCTGTTTAGACTTAACCTAAACCGAATTCAGTCTGATCCGAATTCTACCAAAACACTCAACCGCAAGGAGCATGGTATTCGTAAGCAGATCACTGATCTGGAAAACAGCATTACCCTCTGGAGAAATAACCTGGAGTTCTTTGCTGCATCCAAGACTGCGGACAAGCTAAGAGATCAGTTTGACATCAAAATCAAAAAAGCCGAAGAGGAGATTGAAAAGCTGAAGAGCAAATTGTCAATCCTAAAGGAATTTTAAATTTTTCCTGCTCAAAACCTGAGAGATACAAAAAACTTCAAGGATGGGTTTGGAGTCAATCAGGTCAGGGCCTATATTTGCACCACCATTAAGGAACGCCTCTTTAGCTCAGCTGGTAGAGCAACTGACTTGTAATCAGTAGGTCGCTGGTTCGATCCCGGCAAGGGGCTCAGAAACCACTCAGAAATGAGTGGTTTTTTGCTTTTAGGCCGATTTAAAAGTTGGCGGCAGGTACAGCCCGCTTTTCTGCCAAATGACATTGCTAGTAGTTAAAATGATTGGTTAGAAAAAATGATCCCAAGAATTGAAACATTAAGCGAAAAAAGACTAGTTGGCACACGATTAACAATGAGTTTAGCCGACTACAAAATCGGTGAACTGTGGCGGAGTTTTTTACCAAGACGAAAAGAAATAACCCATTACTTGACAACCGACCTGATTTCGGTGATTGTTTGCAATCCCAGTCATTTTGTGGATTTCAAGCCGACAAATGAATTTGAAAGATGGGCAGCCGTAGAAGTTGCAGCCTTTGACAATGTGCCGCCTCACATGGAAACATTTATTTTAGCGGGCGGACTCTATGCAGTTTTTGAATACAAGGGTTTGAACACGGACAATTCCATTTTTACCTATATTTTGGAAACGTGGTTGCCAACTTCAGACTACGTTCTAGATAATAAACCCCATTTTGAGGTTTTGGGTGAAAAATACAAAAACAATGACCCAAATTCTGAAGAGGAAATTTGGATACCAATAAAAGCGAAATGAGAAGCCCTGCAGCTACCAGTACCTTGAAAAATAAAAGCAGATCGGTAAAATGACTGATCCGCCTAATTCTTTAATCAGATGGCATGGGTAATGGTAAACAAACCGGATTGAGTGATGACCACCAACTCGATCTAATTTGTTTAAATAAGCCAAAGAAAGAGGGTGGGGTCAACTATTTGCATTACAAAAACTTAATATTAATCTCTGTCTTTTAGTTTTATTTTAGCAATAGAAGCATCTGGAGGATTAGGTTCGTCTTTCCAATGACAACTTTTTGTCCGTCAAATTGAAATAAGATGAGATTGAATATAAAACCGTCCCGAATACTTGCAGTGCTTGTACTGATTATTGCAGCCTATACTTTGAAGGCCTGTCAGGTGTTTATTCACGATAGTTTTGACACATTTCAGGGGGTGATCGTAGATGAGACAGGTAATCCGGTACCCAACCTTAGGTTGAGACTTTATCCTTCTTCTGGAACTTATTTCAGTGGACCTCGGCAGGGATCGGGTAACGTAGTGGTGACCAATGCCACAGGGGAGTTTAAATCGGTCTTTCCTTCCCGCAATATGGATGCTATATATTATTTGATTCCGCCTTCAGATTTGGTTTTTGAAGTGGATCAGTTTGGAGCCCTCACCAAGGTCACGGAGCTATCGATAGAACCCTTACCAAAGGATAGAAACAGAGTAATTGATCTGGGAAGAATAACCGTAGTAAGGCCGTGATCAAATCCGCTAACAGCTTTTTCTTTCTTCTAGTGTTGAATGTGGGAATTAGTATGGCACAAAAGAACCAGTCGGGTAATACCCTCGAAAAAGGGAAGTTTTTCGTTGATTTTGGTGTTGAGCTTCAGCATAGAGATTTTGCTGAAGACACCTATTTAGGAGACACCTACCAGATAGATTTGGGTTACCGTATTTCCATCAATATGGGTTTGGTAGGCTATCCAGGGTTGGGATGGTATGGTGAAAGCCAAAATGCAAGAATTCTCGATAACAGATTTTTAGCAGGTTATTTTTCCGAAGCAGTGCTAGGTGATGCTGGAATATTTATTTTTCATTCCATTCCTCTGGGTAAGCGAATTGTGATTCGACCAGAATTGGGATTTGGGAATTTTAGAGCGATTCACGGTATTTCTCCATCGAGATTTATACTTAACTATGGGCGATTCTTTGGTAAACTGGGCATTCAGTACCCGATCGTAAAGATTTCGGAAAACTTCTCACTGAGTTTTTCTCTGAACGCATCCTACTCCTTATACAATGGAAATGGGATTGTAATCAACCCAGAAGATCAACAATATATCCGGCGATCAAACGGTTTTCAGCTTGCATCTGGTATTCTGCTCAAGATCCATTGATCACAAGGTTAGTAATTCGGCCGATTTCAGGAAAAGGGTAGCGTTTCGTTGGAACAAAGTGAAACTTCGTGTTTCAGGTTATATTTTTTTGTAGTCCAATGTACTCATCAACTTTTTTCATTAATTTTTAGCATTATCCAACATCTAACAATTATGAAAAAATTATTTACAATGAGCCTTGGCCTATTGATCGCACTATCGGTCACATTTGCTTTGAGCAGCTTTACTTCCCCAACCCCAGAATATTATGAGGGAAAATGGGCTGTGACTGTATTTGATACGCCACAAGGAACGGCTACGATTCCGATGCGTTTTGAAACAGTGGATGGCAAAACAAAAGGCTATTTTATGGAAGATGCCTCTGGTAATGAAAAGGAAATGACTTCAGTTTCCATCACCGGAGACAATCTGGTAGCCTATTTTAACATCACTGGCTATGACGTTTACCTTAGCCTAGTGAAAAAGGATGCCGATATGGCCTCAGGATCTCTGATGGACATGTTCACCGCTGAAGGTAAGCGTGTGAAAGAGTAATTAATCAGCCTGCAAGATTTAAGAAAAAAGCCTTTGAGGACCTGATCTCCTCAAAGGCT
The DNA here is from genome assembly GCF_003259255.1 of Algoriphagus litoralis. Taxonomy (GTDB): domain Bacteria; phylum Bacteroidota; class Bacteroidia; order Cytophagales; family Cyclobacteriaceae; genus Algoriphagus; species Algoriphagus litoralis. The sequence goes on along the minus strand of NZ_QGOL01000003.1, from coordinate 472,445 downwards.
TTTTACATGTAAGGAGCGGTACCCATTCCATGCATGAAAAGCTTTTAATGGTCTGTGAAAAAAGTCACTTTTTAGCCTCTTTGTCGATCGCATCCAATAGACTCCCTGGCTCCTTGGTGTCATTTCCCAATTCCCAAAACATAATACCTCCCAGGCCCATCTCTTTTGCAAATTGGGTTTTCAAAGCCACTGAAACCGTATCATCATAGGATACAAAAAGACTATCGTCCGCTTGGTACAGGTAAGGAGATTTGGCATTTTCATCCCAATACCTTACAAAACTGCTGTCAGACTCATACTTGGATCGGATTTCATGGTACGCATACCAGCCAATATGAATCCCCTTACTTTTCTGATACAAGCCCTCATTTACTGGAGGTACTCCTTTCCAAACTCTACCATAAAAGGCCGATCCAATGATAATCTGTGCAGGACTTACGCCGCTGTTCAGTAGATAATCGACTATTCGTTCTGCAGAGTATGGTTCATTACCTTTTTCTCCTGAGAGACTGTCTAAGTATACCTGAAAGGGCGTGCCCGATAGATCTTGTTTGCTGGCGCGACCAAGCGGGGTATGATGACCGGTATAGATGGATTCCCCAGTTACCTGATCGTAGGTCATCACATTCATGTAATCCGCATAAGTCATCACCTCTTTAAGATCGATAAAATCGTAATACCGCTCCCAACCGGCCGAGGCAAAGGTCAGAATCTTGGGAGAGTCAAACGTATTTAACATCTTACGAAGTCCTTTCATCAATTCCGTGAAGTTTTGGGTGTCTTGGGGCCTCGCTTTGGTGCCAGCACCGGAGATCCCAGGGTACTCCCAATCCATGTCCATGCCATCGAGTTGGTAGTGTTCGATAAATGATCTGGCACTCTGGATGAATTTGATGCGGCTTTCGGTAGTAAGAGCCATGTCTGAAAACCCATCGGCACCCCAACCACCACAGGCAATCATTACTTTGAGATTGGGATTTCTTTCCTTTTGCTTTACCAATGCTTCAAGCTTTGGTCCTGCTTCTTCCGGCTTTCGAAATTTCATTTCCCCATCGATGACATGGGTGAATGAAAAAATGATGTGGGTGAGTTTTTCTACAGGTATTTTCTCGGGTTGGTAATCCCGCTCCGGCACATAATAGGCCATGACTACGAGACCGCTTGATCCTTTGAAAGCGGATTCCCCAGAGGTGGATTCTTGGGAGGAGGGTCTTTCACAGGAAGAAAAAAGGAAACAAACCCAGAAAAGGACTAAGGATGAAAGGAAGGAAAATCTAGAAAACATAAAGAGCTTGGTTGAAATTTTCTATAAATTCGGAATTACTTTTTGAAAAAAATTATAAAATAGGCAAAAAGCAAATATTTTTACTTCAGATACCGGCTTCAATTAAGAACGGGAGCTTGTGTTGTGATTTTCTTGGAATAATGTAAAAGCTGGTATCTTAAAGATTGAAAACAGCAAAAAGCAAATAGTAGGATTTTATGAAATTGGAATTGAAAAGTATGCTATGTCTGGGTGCTTGCATGGCAGTATTTGCTTGCACAGCACCTGAGCAATCTCCATTTGATGTATCTCCTGCTGCGGCTTTGGACCCAAAGCGATTGCAAGAACCTTATCCAAGTATTCCGCTTCCAGAAGGAATCGACATAGAGTCTCCGATTTGGAAAGGTATTGACTTGAGTCCAAAACCTCCTGTGGTTCCTGTCTCCGCAAATGAGCAAAAGAAATCATTTATGCTCAAACCGGGCTTTTCCATAGATCCAGTTCTTTCTGAACCTCAGATCCGTGAACCTGCCGCGATTCAGTTTGATGGCAATGGCAGAATGTACGTACTGGAGCTTAGGACCTATATGCAAGACTTGGATGCCACTGGCGAATTGTTGCCTACATCACGGATCTCGCGTTGGGAAGACTTGGATGATGATGGTGTGTATGAGACAGGCACGGTTTTTTTGGACAGTTTGGTGTTTCCTCGATATGTAGTGCCTTTCGGTCCAAACAGCATCCTTTCTATGGAATCCAATGAGGATCATGTGTATCGATTTACTGATACCGATGGAGATGGCAAAGCCGATAAAAAGGAGCTTTTTGCCTCCGGTCTAGGCAGATCAGGCAATGTCGAGCATCAGACGAGCTTTCTCATATGGGCATTGGACAACTGGATGTACAGTACGTATAACAACAAGCGCATCCGTTGGACGCCGACGGGTGTGATCCAAGAAGACAGCGGCAATCCATGGGGGCAGTGGGGTGTAACACAGGATAACTATGGAACCATCTTCTTCCAAGACGGAGCTGGTGGCGTGCCACAGGGCTTTCAATTTCCGATCGTCTATGGAAATTTTTCAGTTAAAGGAGCGCTCAAGGAGGGATTTCGTGTCCCATATAGTTTGGTGGAACTGGCCGATTTTCAACCCGGCATGCAGGAAGCCAAACCTGACGGCTCTTTGGCCAATGTGACTGGTGCGGCCGGAAATGACGTGTTTCGAGGTGATCGCTTGCCCAAGGATCTTGTTGGAGATTATATCTATGGAGAGCCAGTGGGCCGAATCGTACGACGTGTGGTCACCGAAAAAGTAGATGGACTTTCCTACCTGCAAAACAAGTACATCAGCGAAGAGTCAGAATTTATCCAATCGACCGATCCTTTGTTCAGACCGGTGGATATGGCCACTGCGCCAGATGGTACGCTATATATCGTGGATATGTACCGTGGGATCATTCAGGAAGGGGAGTGGACACAGGAGGGAAGCTACCTCCGGACCAAAATCCAACAATACCAAATGGATGATGTGATCGGAAATGGTCGTATTTGGAGACTGACCTATGAGGGAATGCCGAGGAATACCGAAAAACCAAGAATGTATGAGGAGACCTCCAAAGAGCTGATCCGTCACCTGAACCATCCCAATGGCTGGTGGAGAGATATGGCACAACAGACTTTGATCCTGAATCAGGATAAGACGATTATTCCTGATTTGATTGAGATGGCAAGCTCTTCCAAAAATGAACTTGCCCGAATTCATGCACTTTGGACTTTGGAAGGATTGGGTGGATTGAACTTGGACTTGGTGAAAAAATTCCTTTCTGATCCTAATCCTAAACTCAAAATGCAGGGATTACGAGCTGCTGAGACCTTGTATAAGTACGGAGAAAAGTCCTTGGTTGACCTCTTCAGCACTGCTGCCTTGGATACCAATCCTGAGGTGGCCATTCAAGCATTACTGAGTGCTCATGTTCTCAAAGTGGATCAGGTTGATCAGTTGATCAAAAATGTGCTTCAAAAAAATCCATCCCAAGGGATCCAAGTTGTCGGTACTCAATTGCTGGAAAAGCTTGAGGAGGCCAAGAAAGCAGCCGAAACCAAATTTGATAAAGAGGATCTCGCGCTGTTTACAAAAGGAAAAACAATATTTGATAGCTATTGCTCGACTTGTCACGGGCCCAAAGGTCTGGGTTCGCCAGCCGGGGAAGGTCGCTTGATAGCACCGCCATTCTCTGGCTCACCAAGAATTCTCGGTCATCCTGAGTATGCGACCAAAGTAATGCTGCATGGTCTGAAAGGAACTATAGCGAATAAAGAGTATGAAGGCGTAATGATCGCCATGAAGACCAATACCGACGAATACATTGCCTCAGTACTTTCGTATATCCGCAATGATTTTGGTAACACAGGTTCCTTCATCACACCTGCTAATGTGGCAAAAATCAGGAAGGACACCGAATCCAGAAAAGAGTCCTATTCCTTTGATGAACTAGTCGGAGAGATTCCTAAGGCCCTTACTTTTCAGGACAACTGGAAGGCTACCGCAAGCAGCACAGCACTTCAGGGTGTGGGATCTTCTAAAGACGCAGCTTATGCCTTTTCCTACAAAGGCTGGAAAACAGAAACTGCACAAGAACCTGGAATGTGGTTTCTAGTGCAATTGCCAAGTCCGCAGGCTATTTCAGAAGTTCAGTTTGATTCGGGCAAAGATGGTTATCCTCTCGAGTATTCGGTTTTGCTTAGTACAGATGGAAAAAGCTGGACAAAAGCGGCCCAAGGCAAGGGAACTGCTGGAATTAATACGTTGAATTGGACTAGTATGGGTAAATTTACTTACCTGAAGATTGAGTCTCAAAGCAAGGGAGAACAACCCTGGTCGATGAAAAAGCTTACACTGTATTCAAGATAAACATTCTAGGAGAAAAACTCAATTCAATAGATGATCGCCCTAAAATTCAGGTCAAAATCAAAGAAATTCCAAGAATAAGTAGAAGGATGGGAAGCATTATCGATCCGGCGTTCATAGCCTCTTTTCTATATTGAATGCAAGTATCCAAAAAAATAAAAGGTAGCCTTCCAGCTACCTTTTTTGATGTTGAATTGAATTCAATCATCAATGCGGTTGCAAACTAAGTATATATCGCACCATATCTTTCGCATCTTCTTCACTTAATGTCGCATGCGGAGGCATCATTACTTCTCCCCACACGCCTACACCGCCTTCGATTATCTTTTTGGCCAGCATCGTGACATTAGCTTCGTTATTTTCATATTCAGCAGCTACATCCAAATAGGAGGGTCCAATGACTTTTCGCTCGACCATGTGGCAGGATAGGCAGTCAGAATTGGCTACCTTATCTTCACCGGTTAGTTCTTGGCTGTTTTCATCAGACACTTCTTCTGTTTCTTCGGAGGTACTTGGTTCAGCAGATGCTACCGGGGCGGGAGCTTGAGTTTCTACGGGAGTAGATTCAGAAACTTGCTCAGTTGTTTTTTCTCCCTCACCACAGGAAAACGCCATAATGGAAAGCAGGAAAATAGTTGGTTTTAAAAAGGATGTACTTTTCATATTTTTTTTGTGTTGATAATTGAATACTTCACCAATTAAGCCACGAATAGACTATAATTTAAGGCTTCGAATTTCCTTGAATTTAGAATCTTGAACTAGATTTAAATTTAGGGCAGCAATCTCGGCAAATAAAGAAAGCATTCTCCATACGGATGAAACTGGGGAAAAGCGGCAGCCTCAAGATTTTTTTGATTTTCACTATATTAAAATCATGACGCTCTGGAAGGATAGGTAATCGTAGCTAGGAAGTATTTCTCACTAGTTTATCTTAATTATCAAATCCTGATCTGATTTATTGGAAGATTTGGAATCATTGAGACAGCCCTATTCAGAGACTTATTTACTGATTGTGAATTCTGGTAAATGTTTGATTTTACCACCTTCCATGGCAGACTCATGTGCCAAAATCCCCACGCAAGTAATATTGGCCGATTGTCTGGCATCCGGATAGGGAGCTCGACCTTCGGTCAAGGCATTCAAAAATTCATTGACCAGGTGTGGATGGGACCCACCATGTCCAGATCCTTGGATGAAAGACAAATGTTGGTTATCATCTTCATCGTAAACTCCTTGTGTGGTGAATGAGGCAATTTCATCTGGAAGCAAATGCGCATAGTCCGGAATTTTCACTTTCTCAGGAACTTCACCCGTATGGATCACAGATTCCTCATGCTCTATCAGTGTCCATTCAAAGGACTTTTTGGAACCATAGACATCGAAACTTTCACGATACTGTCTGGCTGTATTGAAAAGTGATCTGGTGACCTCAGCAGCCAAATCCGAGTCTTTGAGCTTTATGTGGCAAGTTTCGATGGCAAAAGGGGAACCGTACTTTGGTATCAGGTTTTCGTCGATTCTGCCGGATCCCAAGCAAGACACATATTCAGCCTGGCCTTTTGGCAAGGCCAAAACAGGACCTACACAGTGTGTGGCATAGTGCATAGGAGGGAGGCCTTCCCAGTAGCCCGGCCATCCGGCCATTTCCTGCTGGTGGGAAGCTCTGAGAAATTGAATCTTGCCCAGTTCGCCTTTTTCATACATTTCCCTGACAAAGAGAAATTCCCGGCTATAGATCACTGTCTCCATCATCATATAAGTCAGCCCAGTACGCTCTGTTTCTTCCACTATTGCTCTGCATTCTTCCACTGTAGTAGCCATTGGTACCGTACAGGCAACATGTTTTCCAGCTCGTAGTGCTTTCAATGACTGCTCTGCATGGTTTTGGATAGGCGTATTGATATGGACTGCGTCGATGTTTGGGTCTTTTAGTAGTTCGTCATAGTCGGTATAGACTTTATCGATACCAAAGGCTTTGCCGATTTCTTCTGCCTTTTCTTTATTTCGCTGGCAGATGGCATACATGTTGGCCAAAGGATGCTTTTGATAGATCGGAATAAATTCCGCGCCAAATCCAAGTCCGATGATCGCGATGTTGATTTGTTTTTTGCTCATGGGTAAATAATGTTTTTGGGTTTTATAAAGATGTTGGGGAGCTTGGAGGTTAGGATGGAAGGGAGTTAGAAAGTAAGGTTGATGGATGCGAGGATCTCGTATTTCGTACTTCGCACCTCATACTTATTTATTCAGCAGCCCATTTCCTCAAGAACTCCAAGCCTTCTTTGGCGAAGCCATCTTGTGAAGGAACCAGTGGCTTCCAGATGCAAACCGCACCTGCAAGTTCTTTCACCTCAGGCGTAAAGCTTTCAATAGAAACAATTCCCTGATAATTGACCGCTTCCAGTCCCCGTTTCCAAGCTGCCCAGTTGGTTTGGCCGGTGCCCGGTGTTCCTCTGTAGTTTTCTGATACCTGCACATGGATCAGCTTATCTCCGACAGTTTTTATAGCATGCTCGATACTCGGTTCTTCAATATTCATGTGAAAACCATCCAAAATGGCCTTTGCCTGTGGCTCATTGATGTCTGTGATCAGTTGCATCAATTCATCTGCAGTATTGATCAGGTCAGTTTCAAAGCGGTTTAGTGTCTCGATGGCGATCTCCAAACCGAATTCACCGGCACGATGGCAAACCTTTCGAAGATTGGTCACAGCACGGTTCCATTCAATTTTCTTTTGTTCGGGAGATACCAAACGTGCTTTGCCCACCGCGGAATACATAGGCCCAGCTACAAAGCCAGCTCCAAGCTCTGAAGCTATTTCAAAGCAAGAATCCAGGTAATTAAAACAAGTCTGGTGAAAAGCAGGATCGTCATGAGTCAGGTCTCGACTGGTGCCGAAAGCACCGCAGATAACAGGATTAAGCCCATTATCTGCCAATGCTTTCTTAACTAAATCAAGGTCTATCAATGCAGGATCTTCTACAGGAATCTCTACTGCATCGTATCCATAGCTTTTGATTTTGGGGAAAAGGTTTACAGTTTCCTTGTTGAAAGGAGAAGTCCAAAGCCAGGTACTGACTGCAAATTTTACATTTAAAGCCATTCCTATTCGACTTTCATTACGCCGTTCATCGTCCTCCAGTGACCCGGAATGGTGCAAAGGAAAGGATAATCACCAACTGTCTCAGGGGTGTTAAATACCAAGGATTCTGACTCTTCAGGATCAACCAATCCCGTGGCTGCGATGACCTGAGGAATCTCCGGTACGAAATTATAATCAGCTACTTGTTTTGATTTTGCTAGCTGATCTGCTGCTTGACCGATGATTTCCAATGAACCAATTGTACCCACGATCAAATTGTGCTGCATAAAGTCAGGGTTCTCGAAATCTATGGTCACCTGTGTACCTGCTTTGACCCGAAAGCTGTCTTTGTCAAATTTCATCTTGTGAGGAACTGCTGACAAGGCAATGGTCGACTGAAATTCCATGGCATCTCCAGAAAAAGCGATGACTTCAGCTGTGTCAGGATTTTTCAAAACAAGGGAAGACTTATTGCTGATTCTACCTGAGAATCTCCAGCCTCCCTCATAATCACCTACGACGTTTTGGCTGTCGTTTTGACCTACCCTGATACGGTTTGGCTTAAGCTCGGTAGTGAAGAGCCCTTTGGTTTTACCCTGAGCTACTTGCTTTCCATTGATTGATAGCATCATCGATCCGTCCTGAGTGATGGATGCATTGACGGTAAATTGCTCTTCAGGCAGGTTTTTGCCAGACTTGATAATCGTTACTTTTTCATCCTGAGCCACAGCAAAATGAACCGCGTCTTTGAATATATACAAGCTATATCCATTGGTATTATTGCCTTGAGCCATCAGGATACCATCAAGTGGATTTGATGTTTTGGAAACCATCATTTCCAAGAAAATCTGCTTCCCAACGACATTTGGAGGGAAAGGAATGGAGTTTCTGGAATCGAGTGAATATTGCTCCAAAGCCAAACTACGGCTGATACGATCTGGAAGAGAAAATTCATCTTCAGCAGACATTTCCAGTGCTTTGGTATTATCTCGCTTGGAGAAATCTTCAGGATGCGCAATCACTGCGGCAAATAATGCCTGCGGCAAAAACTCATCCTTAGCATTTAACGTATCCTCCGCTGCTTTCACGAGGTATTTGGATAGCTCGGCATTACCGGGCATTGCGCTGATCGCTACGAGTGCATTTTTTCTCACAACTAGATTCTCGCTACTCAGTAAACCTGACTGAAGAATCGCTGTAGTAGAAGCTGCTGTAGCAGGCAATACGCGAAGTGCATTTTTCTTCACCGCATCAGATGGGTGTTTCAGTGCATTGGTCACTACCTGAAGTGCTTCTTCATTACTGCCATCGAGCAATCCTAGCCCATGAAGTGTCCAAATTGCGTTGATAGCTGGTCCGTTTAGACCGATTTCGTCTACTTTCTGGTCGTTGATGATTGCATACAGATCTGCTGCTAGGGAAGCGTCTTTTTTCTCCAAAATCAATCGCTGCGCAGTCATTCTCCAGAACATGTTGTCACTTTTCAAGGCCTCGATGAGTTCTGAACCACTCGCATCTTTCAAGTCGAAGGTTTTCGAGTCTTTGCCTCCTTTGTAGACGATTCGATAAATTCTGCCATGTTGGCTATCCCGCAGCGGATTGATGTAAGCATTTCCTTCACCGTTTTCAAAGCCCCTTGGAGTTGGATTGTGTTGGATGATGAAATTGTACCAATCAGCCACCCAAAGTGCTCCATCAGGTCCAACTTCTGCATGAACCGGAGCAAACCATTCGTCAGAACTAGCAAGGATATTGAATCCGTTTTTCTCAGTGTAGCCTGATCCGTTTGGTAAAATGATATTGTTATGCAGAACTCGACCGGTAGGCTCAGCTACGAATGAAATTCGATTCCAGTAGTTTTTAGGAAAGCTACGTGCAGTATAGAAATTGTGACCAGCTGCTGCAGTATAGCCACCAAACCAATCCACCTGTCGAAGGAAAGGAGTCAAGTGCGGCATGTCGTAATGAGAATCAATGCCATGGATTCCATTGGCAGTGCCCTGGAACACAGGACGCTTCATTAGATTGTTGGAAAGTGCATAATAGACGCTATGCTGCCCGTTGGCAGTGGAAATAAACGTCTCGAAATCCTCAGTGAATCCAAGTCCCCAAGTATTGTTGGAGGTATTTCCTAGGTATTCCAAATTTTCTCCACTAGGATCAAATCGATATACACCTTGACCAAATTGGTGTTTCACACCACTTACTTCTCCATTGAAGCCAGAGTAGCCCAAAACACCCCAGATCTTATTGTCAAAACCATACTTCAGGTTGGAAGGCCCAGCATGAGTATCACTTTTGCCCCAACCTGTCATCACGACTTCACGGACATCCGCCACATCATCGCCATCGGTATCTTTCAAAAACAGAAAATCAGGAGCCATGGAGATCAAAATTCCACCATTGATGGCCATGATTGAAGTTGGGATATTGAGGTTATCTGCAAAAACAGTCACTTTATCAGCTTTACCGTCTCCATTGGTATCTTCGAGGATTTTGATTTTGTCATTTCCACCTTCTTTTCTGACCTCATTTGGATAGTCAGTAGTCTCGATGACAAATAGGCGGCCCTGCTCGTCCCATGCCATGGCCATCGGATTGATGATCATCGGCTCAGAGGCAAAAAGCTGCATTTCAAAACCCACTGGGATCTGGATCAGCTTCATGCTTTGCTCAGGTGTGAGCGGAAGTTGGAAACGTGGCGCTGGATCGCGCTTTTCGTAGTTGGGAATTTCAGCGTCACGAAACTCCGGAGTCGGGATTTCATACTCCGCAAGAAGCTCATTTACTTTGTCTCCCACAGCCCAAAGGATCCCGTTGGCCACCAATTCTTGGAAGCCTTTCTTTTCCCATGTCTTCTCATTGTGACCGTATGCAGTGTAGAAAACACGTCCTTTTCCTTCATTTCTTACCCAAGTGTATGGTTCGCGGGTGTCACCTTCCACACGCTCCATGAGCACTTGCTTGTCAGGATTGACCTTAGCATGGACGTAAGTCTCATCCCAAGTCTCAAACTCAGAGATTCCAGCCATTGCAGGATGCTCGGCATCGACGATGTCCACTGTGAAATCACCTGTACCATGGGAACTGAACTGCCCGCCAACGGCCTCGATGTACCAGTCTGAATTTTGGAAACAGAATGAAGCCGAGTGAATCGGAATCAGCGCTTTTCCACTTTGGATGTACGTTTTGAGTGCGTTTTCCTGCTCAGGGCTGATTTCTTCATGATTAGCGTAGATCATCAGTCCATCGTAGTTATTAAGCGTCACTTCATTGAGATCATTGAGATCCGTGGTGTAAGTGAGGTTAATGCCTTTCTGGAAAAGCGGTGTGGAAAGATACATCATCAGCTTTTCAGAATTGTGATGCTCACTCTCATGGCCCAGGACGAGGATTTCTACCCGTCGGGGTTCGGTCATGGAGAGGTATTGGCCTTTTTTACCACACGATGCGAATAGGGTAATCGCAGTGAGTAGAAGGAGCAAAAAGCTCCGCAAATTTTTTGATTGGGTCATACTTTGGGCTTGAATTTTTTAATTGCTAATATCTTCTATTTAAGGCAGGAATTTCTTACTGTTTTACCTTGATTTATGACTGTTTTTTATCATTTTCGATAAATATTTTATTTAAAAAGAGCAGAAATCAGTGAAAGGCCCTTTTCAAAAATCCCGAATTCCGGAAGGTAAAGCATTTGTAATCAATGAATTAAAAGCTCCCTATTTTGATGTCAACTGGCATTTTCATTCGGAGTATCAACTGTTTGTCGTATTGAAGGGTAGGGGAACCCGATTCATCGGCGATCACATGCAAACCTTCAAAGAAGGAGATATGGTACTCACGGGACCTGATCTACCACACCTGTGGAAGAATGACAAAGCCTACCATAATCCTGACAACAACCTGAGCGTCCAAGGAATTGTGATCTATTTTCCTGATAATTTTCTGAATAATTCTGTTTTTTCTTTGGTGGAATTTGAATCCATCGCACTGATGCTGAAAAAGTCAGTGCGAGGAATCGAGATTTCTGGTCAAACTAATCAGCTGGTCAAAGCAATGATGATCGAGCTCTTGGACCTGAAAGGGGGATGCAGCTTGATTCAACTGCTAAAAATCCTACAGACCGTGGCCGACTCTACGGATTGCAAACTGATCACCGGCGCTGCCTATATCAATACCAACAAAGAATCCGAACGGGATAGGATGGGGCAGGTGTATGAATATGTCATGCAGAATTTTCAGGGGAAAGTCAGCTTGGAAGAAGCCGCTCAGCTATCAAATCTGTCGGTTTCGGCTTTCAGCAGGTTTTTCAAATCCAGAGTTAATAAATCTTTCTCAGATTTTCTGACTGACGTCCGGATTTCCCATGCCTGCAAATTACTTCACGAAACGGACCTGAATATCAGCGAAGTATCCTATGATTGCGGCTTTTTTACGCTTTCTAATTTCAATAAATTATTCAAGGAACGGATGAACATGACTCCGGTTCAATACCGCAAAGAGTTTCTGAACACATTCGCTGGAGGGTAAAAAAACGACCTAGGTTTTCAAAACAGCGACAACTTGGTCTAAATACGATGAACTCACCGGGACCACAAATCCATTCAAATGGAGTTGGTGTTTTTCTGCCTTTTTCACCAAATTCTTATTCGCAAGAAATGATCGGTGTGTCCGAATAAAGGATGCGGGCAATAGTTTTTCGCATTCGGAAAGGGTCATTCTGGAAATGATTTTTTCTTTTTCCAACTGAAAAGTCACATAGTTCCCTTGCGCTTCGCAAAACAACAAATCACTGAAATCAACCCGGATCTGCCCTTCACTTGTCTTTGCAAAGAGAAAAGTCGGTTCATTTTTGGGCTGGAGCTCAATCCATTCTTGGGCTTTTTGGCAAGCTTTCAGAAAGCGACTGAGATTAAACGGCTTTAGCAAGTAGTCTAAGGCATCAAGTTCAAAACCTTTGACTGCATAATCCGAGTAGGCGGTAGTGAAGATGACGAGGGTTTCTTTGGGGAGTAAAGCCGTCATATCGATCCCTGAAATATCCGGCATATTGATGTCCAAAAAGACCAATTGGATTCCTTCATCTTTCAGATATTCAAGCCCTTGGATAGGATTGGTGAAAGTTGCTTTGAGATCTAAAAAAGGCACTTTGGAAGCGTGCGACTTGATCACTTCCAAAGCGTAGGATTCATCATCAATGGCGATAGCCGATATCATTTATTCTGGAGTTGGATAGAAAGGTGAACAAAGAAATCTGTGTCGTTGGCAATGATATTGAGCTGGTGCCGGTCAGGATATACAAGTTGAAGTCGGCTTTTTACATTCTCCAGACCGATTCCGGACTCTTCTCTGGATTGCTCGGAGGCAGGCTTGTCGGGATGGACGCTGTTGACCAAGTCGAGGTGCACCGAACCGGCAATACATCTTAAATTAAGTCGAATCCATGATTTTTCCTTGGAAGAAATACCGTGTTTGAAGGCATTTTCCACAAATGGAATCAACAGCATTGGAGCGATTTCTCCGGAACATTGGTTTTCATTGATTTGAAAATCAGTTTCAAGATTTGCCTGAGCCCCGAAACGGAGCATCTGCAAGTCAAGGTAATTCTTAAGATAGTCAATTTCGCGTGAAAGGGGAATTCGCGGAAGTTGATTTTCATGAAGCATGAAGCGCATCATATCTCCGAGTTTCTGGATGCCGTCGGAGGTTTTCTCCGCATTTTCAATCAAGGAACTGGCATAGAGCGTATTCAGCGCATTGAAGAGAAAGTGCGGATTGATCTGCGAGCGCAGGAAATCCATACTGGCATTGCCGTGATTGACCTGGCTGGAAAGCGAGGTGATCTGGCCGATATAGGAATCGTATTTTTTGAAAATAAGTGATGTCAAGGGGAAAAAGATCAGTTGGATAAAAGCCACCGTTCCCAGGCCTCCAATGAAAAATATCTCCTCCTGGTTAGATTCTGCAGAAATGATAAAGAAACCTATCAGAATTACCGCCATCAAACCCCAATTGTACCAACGGGATTGCTTGATTTTTCCGGCTTTTCTTTTTCCATAGACCAGGTAAAAATTAATCAAGCTAGCGCTGAATATGACTGGAATAAAGAAGGCGAAAATAATCGCTGGACCATGACTCGCAATAGGCTCGATCTGTATCAGACAAAACAAAGTGAACAAATAGGCGATAATCAACCTAATGATATTGTAGAGCTGAAAATCCCGGACATTGGGAGGAGTAAGGGACTGGGACAGGACATGAGAGGCCAAGAAATAACAGATATACAAGACCACGATTCCCAAGTAAAATGCGGGAAATGGAGCATTGATCAGCTCAGTATTGAATCCGAATAGCGCTATAATCCCGAAGGAAACCATTCCTGTCAACAAGGTCCAAATTATGATCAGCCACTTTCGGGAGGCAATTTCATACTTGGGAATCAGCACCATATGAATCAGGTGAAAAGCCCCGTATATCGTAGCCAAAATGAGCAAACGACTGGAAAATCTAAATATGGCAAAACCTGAATCATCATAGAATGAAGGTCGGTGGCCGAAAAGCACAAAGAGAAATGCGGTCAAAATTGCAGTGGTGACCATCCACCATTCGACTTGTCGAAAATCTAAACTTTTGGATTGCATGGTATAAAGTAAGGAGGATTTGGGTTGGGAGATTTTATTTTTTTGATGGAAAAGAAAACTTCTTAGCCAAATACCAAAATCAGATTATAAACAATCCCTGCTGCAATAAGGATGTGATAGGCTGTTTTTCGGTTCATGTTGTGCTCAGAAGTTTTCAAAAGTTGGTTTAGTTTTTAGGTTGTCTAAAACTTGAACCAAGATTAGGGTAGCTTCCAACGGGTATCAAAAAAATGTGACGAATGAGCTGGTTTGAGGGGTGGAAAATGAAAGAGGGTTTGAAATTTGAAATTTGGGATTTGAGATTTTGGGCTCCTTCAGTCAAACTGGATAGGTAGTTGTGTTAGACTAAGTGAAATTACATGTCAGGTTGAGCACCTGAGCGACGCGAGTCGTGAAGTACGATACCAGACTTCGACTACGCTCAGTCTCACACCATCAAGCAGCTTAACCTGACACACATTCCAGCATTCTAACTTTAGCTTTCTGACTTAAAAAGGATATTTCTCCAGCTCAATACCCCAAATCAAAGGCAGAATGAAGTACACCATAAGAGTGATGATGGCAATGGAGACTAAGTTGAGGCGGAAGCCCGCCTTCACCATATCTTTCATCTGAAGATATCCCGAACCGAAAACCACGGCATTTGGTGGGGTAGCTACAGGTAGCATAAACGCACAACTGGCAGCCAAAGTAGCCCCAATCATCAACCCAAAAGGATGCAAATCAAGCTTGAGTGCAACGGAGGCTAATATCGGAAGCAGCATCGAAGCGGTCGCAACATTGGAAGTGACTTCGGTGAGGAAATTGACCGAGGCCACGATAATCAGCAGCAAAACGATAAATCCAATGCCGTCAATCGATTCAAATCCGCCGCCAATCCACTCTGCAAGGCCTGTTTCCTTGAAGCCTTCGGCCAAAGCCAAACCACCGCCAAAAAGAATCAAAACGCCCCAGGGAATCTTTTCGGCAGTTTTCCAGTCTAGGATCCGCTCGTTTTTCTGAGAAGAGGGGAGTATAAAAAGTAAAACCACTCCAACCAATACGATAATCGTATCATCAATTTGAGGTAGGATTTTAGCAAGTAAAAAGCTTCGGGTGATCCAAGCGAAACAAACCATTCCAAATACTGCCAAGACTACTTTTTCCTCGAAACTCATCCTTCCGAGAGAGTTTAGTTGATTTGCAATCACGGATTTGATATTTTCCAGATTCAGCTTTTTGGGCAATGGATTGGCACTTTTTACCAAATAAATCCAGCAATAGACCAGAAGAAGTACTGCAAAAGGAAACCCAAAAAGCATCCATTCATTAAACCCAATGGAATAGTTATAGAGTTCTTTCACGACAGCAGCCAAAATTGCATTGGTAGGGGTTCCAATCAGCGTTGCCATACCACCAATCGAAGCAGAATAAGCTATTCCCAGCATAATATTTTTTCCCAGATTGGAAGCAATGCTGTCATTCTCGGGACCAAGTTGGGCCTTAAACTGATTAACCACGGCCAAACCAATCGGCAGCATCATCAGGGCTGTGGCGGAATTGGATATCCACATGGAGAGAAATCCTGTGGCCAAAATGAAACCCAAAACAATCCTCCGAAGATCTGTACCCATCAGATTGATGATATTCAAAGCAATACGTCGATGAAGGTTCCATTTTTCAATTCCTGTTGCCAAGAGAAATCCACCCATATATAGGAGAACTGTGGGGTGCATGTAATTATCCGAGACAGATTCAATAGTCAGGATTCCTAGCAAAGGCATCAGGATCAGTGGCAAAATCGCCGTGGCTGCAATGGGTATCGCTTCAGTGATCCACCAGATGGCCATCCAGCAAGCCAAACCCAGCATAGCTTGAGCCGCTGGGGTCAATCCCACAGACTGCACAAAAAAATAAATCAGCAGAAATGAGATCGGGCCGAAGAATAAACCAAGTCGGGGAAGCCAATTCGACATGTAGGAGGATATAGTGGGTTGGAGGATTAATTGAGAAGGAAAGATAAAAAAGAATCCCGAAAGGACTTCGGGATTTTATATTTAACATAATATAAATTATGTAACTCTATTGTGGTCAGTTGGAACAGAGATCAACCAGGGATTCATCAATTCTTGGAAATTGAAACTTATAACCTTCATCCAGTAACCTTTTTGGTATCACCTTACGACTTTTCAAAACCAATTCAGTTTCGGTTCTAATAATAACGGCACCAATCTCTAATAACCATCTAGGCATAGGAATACCAAGTCTAACTTTATAAACCTTTCGTAATTTCATCATAAACTCCTCATTTGGGATAGGATTTGGACTACTCACGTTTATTGCTCCATGTATTTTTTCATTCTGCATCACGAAATCCAAAATATTCAAAAAGTCTTTTTCATGTAACCAGCTAAAAAATTGATTTCCCTTTCCCTGCTTACCACCCAAACCAAGTTGAGCAAGTGTTTTCAACGGTGAAAGAGCCCCGCCATTTTTGCCTAAAACAATTCCTGTCCGGATTGCAACTTTCCTAGTATCCTGCAAATGGAAAGAATTGAATACATCTTCCCATTTTTTGCAAACATCTACTGAAAAACCGGTACCAAATTCTCCAGTCTCTTCATCCATGGATTTATCGAGGGAATGCCTGTAAATAGTTGCTGATGAAGAATTGATCCAGAGTTTGGGTGGGATTTTACATTGTTGAATTGCCTTTCCTAAAACTTCGGTGGAATCTAATCGAGTTGAATATATCAAGTCCATATTTTTCTGGGTATATCGACAATCCACTGATTTACCATTCAAATTTATTAATACATCAGCATTTTCTAATGCAGTGCTCCAATTACCCAATGTCTTCCCATCCCAGTTTAAATAGTGGACATTATTAACATTACGCGTTGCTCCCCTAGTGAGGACAGAAATTTTGGAATCACTTTTATGATGATCAATAATACATTGTCCTAGGAAACCTGTGCCACCAGCTAATACTATATTTTTCATAAATATTTAAGCTATATGTTGTTTGGAGTTTCTTCTCAATTTGAAAAAGACAAATAGGTTAAAGAAATGCATAGCTCCAAGAATAAGAATTATACCACCTATTTTGAGACTCAAACTTTCTATCACTTCCTGCACTGAATTGATTTCCGAATAAATCTGGAGGGTATATACTGCGTATCCAATGTTAATCAGATAGAAACCGACCACAAGTAATTTGTTAACACTGTCGGCCATTTGTTCATTTTGATGGAAAATATCTATTAAGAAAACTCTTCCATTGTTAAAGAGGGTTTTTGCTACCCAGATAGTCAAGGCTATCGTGACTAGTAAATAGATTGTGTAAGAAACAACAATGTAGTTCATAATTTTTGGGATTAAGTTGAAATATTTGTTTTCATTATTTTCAAATCGTTCAATAATTTTTGAAAGTTAAAAATCAAAAAAAATTATATTTTGAGTAATAATTTAAAAAACCAATTCTGATCCGAATTTGTAAATTTAACTAAGGTGTTATCAACCTTCTGAGAAAAGTCAAACAACTCAGCAGTTACTTTTTTAAATTCTTCTACTTCCTTTTTATTCTCACCTGAAACTCCCTGAACTTCTTTTAAAATACTCAGAATTGGTTCTATTTCTCTTCGTCGTCTTTCTCTAGAAACCTGTTTAGCTAGCTCCCAAACGTCTTTACTTGTGGAAAAGAATTCTTTACGTTCTCCAACTTTAAACTCCTTTTTTACAATACCCCAGTCCATCAATGCGCGGAGGTTCATGTTTGCATTTCCCCTAGATATTTGAAGTTCTTCCATTATTTGCTCAGCAGAAAGTGGCTCTGTGGCCAACAATAAAAGCGCATGGATTTGAGCCATAGCTTTATTTATCCCCCAGTTAGAGCCTAATGTTCCCCATGCCTGGATAAACTTATTTTTCCCTTCTAAATATTCCATATTTCAAATGTATTCTATATTTCTATACTTTCAAATATTATTGAAACTTATTTTTCATTCTAGGGATCGAATCAAAAAAAAATTGTCTTATTTATTTCCTACCAAATCTTAATCCTTTCACCTTCTGCCTTGAAATTCTTTTCTCCTGGCTGCACATTGAATGCGGTGTAGAATGGATCAAAGTTCATCAGCGGGCCATTTACACGCCAGATTGCTGGTGAATGGGAATTGGTCGTGACATAGTTGCGCATGTACTCATCCCGGGTTTTTACTCTCCAGATCCGGGCAATGGATAGACAAAAGCGTTGATCCGGTGTGTAGCCGTCGATTTTGGTGGTGTCTTGTCCCTGTTTGGTCAGCTTGAAGGCTTCGTATGCGATATATAGCGCGCCATTATCGGCTGTGTTTTCACCGATGGTCATTGCACCTTTCAGCGGTACGCTATCCAAGACGGTAAAGGAATCGTATCGCTCGATCAGTTGCTGGGTTTTGCCTTTAAACTTCGAATAATCGGCATCAGTCCACCAGTTTTTGACGTTGCCGTCTTTGTCATATTGCGCACCCTGATCATCAAAGGCGTGTGTCAGTTCGTGGCCTATGACCATGCCGATGCCTCCATAATTGATCGCGTCGTCCGCATAGAGATCAAAATATGGGTATTGCAAGATGCCGGCAGGGAAGACGATTTCATTCAGCGAAGGATTGTAATAGGCTGTCACTGTCGAAGGCGTAGTCCCCCACTCGTCCTTGTTGGGTGCTTTTCCGAGTTTGTCAGCTTGGTACCGATAGTCGTTTTCCATCAGTGCGACGACATTTTCGAAGTACTTTTCACGGTCGATCGTCACGGCATCATAGGTCCTCCAAACATCCGGATAGCCCACTTTCTTTCGGATGGCGTAGAGCTTTTCGATGGCTTTGGTTTTGGTGCTGTCGCTCATCCAGTCCAGCTGTTTGATGCGGGTTTCGAAGGCCCTCTGGAAATTGTCCACCAGTTCGGAAATCCGCTTTTTGGCATCTTCGTTGAAATAGCGTTTTACATACAATTGACCCAGTGCAAATCCCAATTGACGATCCACTTTGCTGACCATTTGCTGTGCTCGGCTGAGTTGCTTGACTTGACCCTGGACTACTTTTTCGTACTCAAAACTCGCTTTTTCGAATGGCTCACTCAGGACATTTGCATAAGTATTGAGTGAACTTGCTTTCAAATACATCTTCCAATCGGCCAATGAACCTGTCTGAATAAGTCCATTCAGCTTTTCATAGTAGGCAGGCTGACGCACATCCACCGAATCAGCAGCCAGATTCAGTTGCTTAAGCATCTTCCCAAAGCCGATATTCGGCATTTTTGAATCCAGTTCAGAAACTGCCATTTTGTGGTAGTTTTCTTTCACTACCCGACGTTCGATTCTTGTTTTGTGAGATTCGGCCAAAGCTTTTTCAATCCCATAAACTACTTCAGCGCTCTTTTGGGCATCTGTTTGATTTGATCCCGTCAGTGAGAAAAGTGTGGCAATGTAGGTTTTGTAAGCTTTTTGGATGCCTAAAGTGGCAGAATCGGTTTTGAAGTAGTAATCCCGATCCGGTAAGCCCAATCCCGATTGGCTGAAATGAAGAATATTAATGCTGCTGTTTTCCTGATCTGGGGAGACATTCATTCCGATGATGGAATTATTGCCACGGCTGATCTGCTCTGCTACGAATTCCAGCATCGCAGCCTTATCTTCGATCGCCTCAATCTTTTGCAAAAGTGGCTGAATGGGCTCAAACCCTCTGGCATTGATCACGTCTGTCGCCATGCCAGATGCGTAGAAATCCCCTACCTTCTGCTCATTGCTGCCCTTGGGATGCGATTGTGCAGAGACTTCTTCGAGGATATTTTCCAAAAGCTGTCGCTGTGGAATATTCAAAAACGAATAGGACCCCACTCCTACCTGATCATCAGCGATAGTCGCTGTATCGTACCACCTGCCATTGACATGCATGAAAAAGTTGTCGCCGGGCTTGATACTAGGATCTATTCCAGAAACATCGACAAATTGGCGATTGGGTTGCTCTTCTTTGGTTGCAGATTTTTCGCAAGCGGAAAGGGAACAAATCAACAGTGCTAAAAACAGGTAATTCTTCATGTGAACGATTGGGGTTTGATTGAATTTGGTTAAAAAATTTTGAGCTTCAAATGCCGTTTTGGGATTTTTCCAATTATTCTTTCAAGTGGATGAATTGGGAGTTGAGAGGTCGGAAAGTTTCTCAGTTGATCTCTAAATCTTCTCAATCTTTAAGAAAATACATCTCCCAAGTACCTCGATTTTTGATGTCAATACTGCCACGGAATTCGCAGTCAAATTCATCCTGAATCAGCTTATAGGTGGTCTCTGACAAGTTGATTTTCCCGGGAACGGAGTTAGACTCCATGCGCGACGCGATATTGACCGTGTCTCCCCAGATGTCGTACTGCCACTTTTTGATGCCCACGATACCAGCTACCACCGGTCCGGTGTGAATCCCAACTCTCATCTCGAACGAACAAATCCCTTCTTCCTTTTTACCATTGACAAAGGCCATCATCTCTTTAGCTGCCAAGATCACATCACGCGGGTGTGTATCATTTTGCTTTGGCAAGCCGCCCGCGCACATGTAAGAATCTCCGATCGTTTTAATTTTTTCCAGATTGTGACGGGTACAGATTTCGTCGAATTCTTTGAAATAAAAGTCCAAACTGCTGACGAGCTGCTCAGGTGAAGTGTTTTCAGCGACCGCTGTGAAATTTTTAAAGTCAGTAAATAAAACGGTCACAGATTCTGACCGTCTAGCTTTCACTTTGCCGTTGAGTTTAAGTTCTTCGGCGGTTTCGTGAGGTAAAATATTCAGCAAAAGTTCTTCAGATCGATTCTTTTCCTCTTCTATTATTTTCTTGGTCTGAGCCTCATAGCGATAGCGTCTGTAAGCGGCAAATGCCAGAGAGGCAATCAACAACATCGCCAACACCACACCATAGATGATAAACTGCTGTCTTTTGGTCTGCAAATCCTTGATGAAGGCTTCCTTTTCCAGCAGGTCTACTTCAATCTGTTTTTGAGAAACTTCGTAATCTGTTCGCAGATTCGCCATCTGCTGTACGGCACTTATATTATTGACACTGTCCCGATAGATGATGTGTTTTTTGTAGAATTCCAGTGCTTTCTCCGAGTCCCCTGCTCGCTCATAGATTTTGGAGAGAATCAGGTTTGCATTACTGATTTGGTCTTTGAGACCATAGTGATTGGCTAGTTCCAAGCTTCGATTGGCATAATTCAAGGCCCGGTTACGGTCTCCATTTTCGAGGTAGATCGAAGACATGAATTCCAGATAGACGGATATGGGATAAAACTCCCTGTACATTTCCAGCATTTCGATCGCAGTATTGAGATTTTCTTCTGCGGCTGAATTGTCCCCATTTTGTGCATAGATCATACCCAGATTCCCAAAACAATATGCTTCACCGATTCGGTAATTCACCTTTTGGAAGATTGTTTTAGCTTCCAAAGTATAAAGCAGGGCGGAATCCAGTTTACCCAAATTCAGGTATTCGTCTCCGGCATTGAATATGCCACTGGCCAACGCTAGGGAATCCTTGCCGTTTCGGAGAATTTCAATACTTCGGCCGTAGTAAATGGCCGCGTTCTGACTGTTTTGGCTTTGGGAATAGGTGTCAGCTATCGCCAAAAAGACCTTTCCTCTCCCCTCTTGGTAATTGGCTCGGTCTGCGAAAGCCAGACTTTGGAAATAGTAATCCAATCCTTGAGATAGTTCCCCTCGTAAGACGTGCCCGTTACCCAGCTGCAAATACCCGTAATAGGCCCCGATGAAGGCAGAGTCGGTCAAGGATTTTTCTACTAGGATTTGTGCATATTTTAGGATACTGTCCGGATTGGGTTCGTTTTGAAGGATGTGCTCCAATAGCATTGGATCCTTAGAATCCTGCTTGAAATAGCGTTCTTTTAAACTATCCAAAAGGGTTTCCCGCTTTGCCAGATCAATCTCAGTCTGCGAAAATCCGCAATGGAGATTTAAAAAAAAGAAGAGAACAACCAGGAATCTTTTCAAATCCTATTTTCAAAAGAATGTAAAAATCAAATTACCCTAATTTTTGGATCGATTTTAAATTTCCGCTCAACGCCTCCGGAATTGACCAAAAAGTGTATTCGGTATTCCTCCTCAGAGCCTGATTTTGCCTTGTTGACATAGCCATCTTTATGGGTTTTGCCCGAGCTCTTTCTAGAATCATAGATTTTGATCATCGATTTCTTCTTTTTCACCAGAATCTTGGTGATAATCACAAAATCCTGAACACTATCCATGATGTACATCGCAGCACCCACCCAAGCCAGTTTGGATCGGTCATGGATTTTACTGGTAAAGTCTTCTCCTTTTGGTAGATCGTTGTGATTATCTCCAAGCAGAATACAGCTCAATACTTCTTCAGGTGATGGTTTTTCAGGTAAACCTATGATTTTAACAGTATCTACATACAAGGTGATGATGGTATCCTTCATGATGTTTTGATTTTGGGGTTCGATGGGGAAAAATTCAATTTGGTCAAAAGTGTAAGTCCTTATCTCAAAGTACGGGTAAAATTGGTAAAATACAATAAATCAATTTTTTACATTTGAATAGTGATAGAATCATCAAGATTGCATATTATCTGATTTTTAGGCTTCCTACATAATAATCCGGATCAATGATGAGCTCAGTTTTTCGGTCTACAGCTACTTGAGACCATTTGGTACTTGGTTTTATTCTCAGCTTCTTTTCGCCCATTTCCACATCTACCGGCATAGTAAAATCAGCATTGCAATTAGCCCATCGGAAGTTCAGAGTCTGATCATCAGAAAAGTAGTATTCCAGTATCGGCACCGTATTATTCCTCAGGTATTGATCAAAAAATGGTCTCAGGTCCATTCCTGACTTCACAGCGATGTAATGCTCAATTTGATCTGTGCTGACGGTCTGGTGATAAAACTCTTGATTGAGCCCCCGAAGGATCATTCTCCACTTTTCGTCGTCATTGAGTATTTCCCGGAGGGTATTGAGCAGGTTACCGCCTTTGTAATACATATCTCCCGAACCGCGCTGATTTACCCCATAAGTTCCGATGATGGGTCTATCATTTAGAATGTTCATTCGCGTGCCACGAACATACTCCTGACCGGCCTCTTTTCCATAGTGGTATTCCAAAAAGAGGCTTTCCGAATAATTAGTAAAACTCTCATGAATCCACATGTCAGCCACGTCTTTGTAGGTGATGTTATTGGCAAACCACTCATGTCCAGCTTCATGGATGATGATGAAATCAAATTTCAAACCCCAGCCCGTTCCACTCAGATCCCTACCGAGATAGCCGTTTTGATACCCATTGCCATAAGTCACCGAACTCTGATGCTCCATTCCTAGGTATGGCGCTTCCACCAGTTTGAACCCGTCTTCATAGAATGGATACGGCCCAAACCAATGCTCAAAAGCCTCCATCATCCGTCTGGCATCCTGAAAATGGACTTTTGCTTTCTCCAGATTATCTCTCAGGACAAAGTAATCCATGTCCAGCGTGCCTTTCTCTCCTTCGTATTTCTCCCCAAAAGTCACGTAATCTCCAATGTTGATATTGATTCCATAGTCATTGATGGGATTCACAACTGACCAGTGAAAGGTATCGGCGGTACTTCCGACATCAATTCCCACCAAGCGCCCATTTGAAATATCCATCAGGCCTTTTGGGACAGTCACGCTGATTCGTGCACTATCCACTTCATCTGCCGGATGGTCTTTGCTTGGCCACCAGATGCTTGATCCGATTCCCTGATTGGAAGAAGCGATGAAATGATTCCCATTGCTGTCCTTTTGCCAAGTGATTCCTCCATCCCAAGGTGGTCGGATGGCTTCTTTGGGTTGACCTGAATAGCTGATGATGACTTCTTCGAAATTGCCCGGCAGCTGCTTTTTCACCAATGAGATAAAGTGAGCGGCTCCATCTTTTCGGATTTTCAACTCTTGGCCGTCTTGGGTCACTGAGGTAATTTTCAATGGTTCCTGAAGATCAATCTGTAAAACCTGAGCTTCATTTATAACTTTGTATCTTACAATATTTGAACCTTTTATAGATTTTGATTCGGGAAAAATTTCTACGTTCAATTGATAAAAATTCAAATCCCACCACCCTCGCTCTGGTGTGATACTACCACGCAGTGTATCGGCACGGGTGAATTTCTGCTGGGAAAATACAATTAAGGGAAACAGGGAAATCAAGAATACTAGAATAGATTTAATCGAAGTGTTCATGGTATGAATCGGAGTTCTAATTTTTCTGTCAGAAAAGTATACCTAAAGTATATAATTGAGCATACAAGTTTCTACAGAATCGGAATAGTTTGGATTTTTATCAAAGGTCTTCTATACGGACTTCAAAATCGCTCTGAAGATCTTCGTGAAGCGTGGAAATCAGCTTTTTCGATTTTCCAATTTGAACTTCATAGAGGTTGGAAATCACCGGATAGCGGAAACTAAGATAGCTGTACTTTTTCATCAATTCGCAGAAGTACACTATCAGCTCAGCCTGATCTGCTTTGTTTTTACTCAGTTTGAGTGCTTTGTTGAGTTTTCTTCGGGTAGTTTGAGCAGCCTTTTTAGCCAGGTGATAGTTTCTGGTATTTGCAGTTTGGAATGCTTGATCCAATTCCTCTTTGACCGAATCCACAAAGAGATTGGGCTGATCTCGTTCGTTGAGTTTGAAGTAAAGAAAAGCCTTATTATCTCTAGAAAATTTGGCTAAATCAACGATCACTTCGGTCAGTTCTTTCTCGGAGAGGTAGCTGAGGTCTTTTTTGAGTTGGGCTAAACTGGGGATTTCCATGGAGTGAGGCTTAGATTTCAAAGATATAAGATCAGGTACAAAGCGTTGTAAAAACCAGTGGCTTTGATTCAAATCAAATAGTTTGCCTTTGAAAGCTGATTCGAGTCATTTTAAAATATCTTTTTGATTTGATTGGGGTTAATTTTTAAGTTTAATGCAAGAACAATAAACCCGATGGAAGCTTACGGACAAATCTTATTAATCGCCATGCCAGCCTTTTTTGTTCTGGTCCTATTCGAGAAATTTTGGGGAATATGGAAAGGCAATGACACCGTGCCACTCAATGATATGATTTCCAGCTTGAGTTCGGGCATCACCAATGTGACCAAAGATGTGCTAGGTTTAAGTATTGCAATTATTTCCTACGATTGGCTGGTGACCAAATTTGGTCTGGTCCAGTTTGAGGCCACATGGATTACGTATGTGATTGCCTTTATTGCATTGGATTTTGCGGGATATTGGACACATCGTATTGCTCACGAATACAATATTTTTTGGAACAATCATATCATCCACCACAGCAGTGAGGAGTTTAATCTAGCCTGTGCACTGCGACAAAGCATCTCTTCCATTGTTCGGATTTTTGGGATTTTCCTTTTGCCGGCAGCACTGCTTGGCGTACCTCCTGAAGTAATCGCTGTGGTAGCCCCTTTACACTTATTTGCGCAGTTTTGGTACCATACGCGCCATATTGGTAAAATGGGTTTCTTGGAAAAAATCATTGTTACTCCCTCCCACCATCGGGTTCATCATGCGATCAATCCACAATATTTGGACAAAAATTACGGTCAGATTTTTATCATTTGGGATAAAATCTTTAAAACCTATCAGGACGAATTAGACGATGTGCCCGCAGTCTACGGAGTCACTAGACCTGTGCAAACCTGGAATCCTGTCAAAATCAATTTTATGCACCTTTGGCTGCTGATCAAAGATGCCTGGCGGGCAAAAAAATGGTCTGACAAAATCAAAATCTGGTTTATGCCGTTAGGTTGGCGACCTTCGGACGTTGCTGAAAAATATCCCGTGCACAGAATTGAGGACGTATACCACTTCGAAAAATATAATCCTCCTTTGACCAAAGGAATGGTCATTTGGAGTTTTGGTCAGCTGATTGCCTTACTTCTATTGCTTAGCTATTTATTCGGCAACTTAGCTGCGATCGGGGCTCCCGGAATTTTCTTTTATGGCGGCTTTGTTTTCCTAACTGTCTATTCGTACACAGAACTCATGGACCGAAATCCTAACGCATGGGCATGGGAAGTATTAAAGACTGCCTATGCGATGTATTTTATTTTGACTTCCGGTGATTGGTTTGAGATGAATACCTTTTTGCCGGGTTCAATCTATATTTTGGTAGGGTACTTGGTGATTTCCGCCGTATTTTCGGTTTGGTTTTCCTTCAAAAAGGAAAAGGTTGAACTCACCAATAATCTCCGAATGCAATAAATGAAAGAGCTCCAAGAGATCATCAAAGCCTACGAAGTATGTAAATCCACTAGAGAACCTATAGCTTTGGCCACGGTAGTGCAGGTAGATGGATCAGCCTATAGGAGGCCTGGAGCCCGAATGCTGGTCACTCAGGAGGGCAAGCTTACGGGTGCGATCAGTGGAGGTTGCTTGGAAGGCGATGCGCTGCGCAAAGCCCAAACGGTGATTTTTCAGGGAAAATCCATGCTGGTCACTTACGATACGACGGATGAAGACGATCAGAAATTTGGGGTCGGGTTGGGTTGCAATGGCATCATTCACGTCTTGATCGAACCCATTGATTTTGAAAATTCGGAGAATCCCATTGAGTTGATCAAAGCAGGATTTTCGGATCGGCAAACTTCGCTCCTGCTCACGATTTTTTCAGTTAAACATTCCAAATCAGAGCAGATCGGCACCATCTTCCTTCAAAAAGGTGAAAATGACTTTGGATCTTTTTCAAAAGTTCCTGAGGATTTCAAATCAAAACTACAGCAAGAAATTCAGGCTTTCGATAGTCCACAAAGCCAAATTCGGGCCTATGATGAATTTGACCAACTTTCAGTTTTCTTCGAAATTCTAAAACCGGCCACTCGGATTTTACTTTTTGGGGCGGGAAATGACACGATCCCTTTGGCTAAAATGGCTGATATTCTGGGTTTTGAATTGATTTTGATTGATGGACGAAAAAATCTGGCCACACCAGCAAGATTTCCTTTTGCGAAGCAGATCATTCAAGGTCCTGCAGAGGAGGTGATCGATCAGATCCAGTCTGATCTAGCCACAGTTGCGCTGCTGATGACACATAATTTCGAGTATGAAGCGGTAGTCCTTGAAAAGTTGTTGACCTTTATGATTCCGTATATCGGGATTTTGGGACCAAAGCGAAAGACTGAAAAACTGATTCAAAGACTAGAATCAAAAGGAATTCAAGTTCACATCGACAACATTTATGCACCGGTAGGTATTGAGATTGGAGCCGAGACCTCTGAAGAAATTGCCCTTTCAGTTTTGGCAGAAATCAAAGCTGTGTTGAATAAAAAACAGCCCATTTTCCTACGGGAAAAAATCGGTCCTATACACTAAAAAATCTGAAATGAAGACTGGAATCATCATATTGGCAGCCGGCGAATCAACCCGACTTGGCTACCCCAAACAAATCGCCAAATACAAGGATAAAACTTTGCTTCAGCTGGCAATAGATGCTGCAAATGGATGTGATGTACATAAACGAGTGCTTGTACTCGGTGCAAATCGGGATGAAATCAAAAAGACTTTTCCAGGAGCCAGTATCCCAAATATTCCCAATCCGAACTATCAAAAAGGAATGTCCTCCAGTCTTAAAATAGGCCTGGAATACATGCTCAAGTTCGATGCCCCGGATCAGATCATCATCATGCTCTGTGATCAGCCTTTTGTGGATGCGAAGATATTGAACAAGTTGATTGCAACTCAGGAGAAAGAAGGAAAAGACATTGTAGCATGTGCCTATTCCAAAACGATTGGAGTGCCTATTCTTTTTGGAAAAGCGTATTTTCAGGAATTGATGGAGCTAAAAGGGGATGAAGGTGCCAAGAAAATAGCGCAAGCACACGAAGAGGGTTTGGTGACAATCTCTTTTCCAAAAGGCAAAATCGATATTGATACGGAGGATGATTTGCAACAATTAAAAAATTGAGGCCAATAGCTTTTCAATATCCTCCGAAACCAACTTAACCTATATTTTCCTTAAATCGGCATTGTTTGATATAGACTACTATTCCAAAATGAAATTCTTCTTTGCTGCATTAATTCTGCTTTTGTCATTCAGTTGCAAAACGACAACTGAACCGGAAGATTTCAAAATTATTTCAACTGTGCTTTACGAGCTTGAACAACGCGAATGGTTGGCGAAAGATATTTACCCAATTATGCCCCCACCGCCAGAATCAAGAAAATATTTTATAGAATCACAAGACGATTTAACACCTGGAGTAGCTAGTGTTCGTTTTGACACTCTCGTGATAAGATATCAACAATACCTGACTCGAATCTCTCAACGTATTGTGGATAGTACATGGATATTCATGGCAACTTCAAACTACCTAACCGGTGGACCTTGCAAGGGATGTAGAATCTCACCAGATTCTTTAAAGTCCAAACCAAATTATAAAAGATATGAAAAGGTACTTTCAGACTTCCAGACGACCGAACTAGCGGAACTTGAAATTTCGTTTGAGCAAATTGAGTATTTCGGAAAATATCACTTAAAGTCAATCGATGATTTCCCTCCAAGAGAAGACATGTACAACGGGACTCTGAACTTTTTGAGTGGTGGTGAACTTGACTTTACTAGATTTTACCAACAAGACAACCTAGGTTTGATTTACTTTTCAATATCCAATTGTGAAATGGACTGTGGCGCAGGTTATTTGGTACTCCTTGAACGAAAGAAGGGAGAATGGAAAATCTTCGATATAATACTCCAATGGACATCATGAAAGACCCATAATTTCATCTAAGAATGAATGTCACTTCAGTAATGTAAATCAGCGGCTCTTGGAAAGTCCACAACTAAGTGTAAACTAAAAATCAGTTTGGCTATGTGAAGATTGAAAAAACAGTACTTTTTTATCCGAACTCATTATAGCCAAGCGATGTAATTCTCTGACTTCTCAATTCCAAAACTACTCTTTTCACCCAACCCAAAGTCAAGTCAATATCGGATTCAACTGTACTTTTCCCCAAGCTAAACCGAATTGAAGCCCTTCCCAAATCAGAACTTAGTCCCATCGCTGCAAGTACATGACTTGGTTTGGGAGAGATTGAAGTACAGGCCGAACCCGAACTCACAGCGACTTTCTGATTGACTTTTTTGAGCAACTCCTCTCCTTCTACTCCACCAAAAGTAATATTGCTCACATGTGGCAATCGGCATACTTGACTTCCGTTCAAAAACGTGTCGGGGATTTCTAGAAGCCCATTTTCAAGTCGGTTTCGAAGGATTTCCAATCGTCCTCCTTCCGATTTCATATCGGCTAGCCGAAGTTCTGCAGCCTTACCAAAACCGACGATTCCAGGAACATTGAGTGTTCCTGATCGTAACCCTTTTTCATGTCCTCCTCCATGGATCTGAGCCAGAGGTTTGGGCAAGTCATGATTATGGCGCACATAGAGCGCCCCGATTCCTTTTGGTCCGTAAAGCTTGTGCGCAGAAATGGCCATCAAATGAATACCCTTTGTCGAAACTGGGATTTTCCCAGCAGCCTGAACTGCGTCAGTAAGGAAAATGATATTTCTCGATTCGGCTAATTGTGCGATTTTTTCTATCGGGTGAATGATCCCGGTTTCGTTATTGGCCCACATCAGGCAAATCATTTTTGTATGGGGTAGAATGGAGTTTTCCAATTCATCCAAACTGATATTTCCTCCAGCATCTACTGGCAAAAAAGTGACTTCAGCACCTCTTTTTTTAATTTCAGCAAAGGTATCCAAGACAGCTTTGTGCTCGGTTTGGCAGGTGACGTAATGTTGCTTTTCTCCCAAATACCTTTCAAAAGTTCCTTTGATGCCCAGATTGATGGATTCGGTGGCACCTGAGGTAAAGATGATTTCCTTGGTTTTGGCTCCGATCAAATCTGCTACTTTTTCCCGAGCTTCTTCGACAGCATTTTCTGCGATCCAGCCATAGGGATGGCTTTTGCTAGCGGCGTTGCCAAAATGATCTCCAAAGTAAGGAAGCATGGCCTCTATGACTTCAGGAGCACATGGGGTGGTTGCGTTATAATCTAAGTAAATGGGGTAATTCATGGGATTAAGTTGCTCATTTTTTCCCACCCACACCAAACTCTTCCATCAGCTGAAGGCCATAATTCCGGATGGTTTCAATAATCGGAATGGCCGAAAGTCCCCGCTCGGTAATGGAGTATTCCACTTTAGGAGGAACTACAGGATAAACTTTTCTAGTGATAAATCCTTCCTCCTCCAATTCCCGCAACTGACTGGTCAGCATCTTGTGGGTGATATGCGGAATGTCTTTTTTCAATTCCCCATAGCGCATGATCCGGTCTTGAAGTCTCCATAAAATTGGCATCTTCCAAGTACCTCCAATCCGATCCATCGCAAACTCAACTGGATTGTAATACAGCTTTTTGTCAAATAAGAAATCAGGCATAGCAGTTCAGTTTTCCATTTCTTACCAAAAGGTGCATATCATAACATTTGGTAAGTATATTTTCAAAGATAGCATTCATTTCAATCTTTGATTCAATCAACTATTCCAAGACAATCATGAATCAGATTTTAGAAAAAAACGATTACGTACATTTTCACGGGGCACCCAGCAAAGGAAAGATCATGATGGTGGCTAGCTCTCCAACTGTTTCTAAGCAAACCGGTTGGCCGATCGGTTTTTGGGCTGCCGAGTTGACCCACCCACTATGGGTATTTCAAGAGGCGGGTTATGAAGTAGAACTGGTATCCACCGATGGAGGAAAAATCGAAATGGATGCCTACTCCAATCCCACCGATCCAAGCGGATATTCCGCCCATGATGTGATTTCTCTCGGCTATCTGCAACAGCCTCAATTTGTAGCCATGCTAGAAAATACAAAAAAACTGACCGAAGTAAATCCAGAAGGTTACGCAGCAATTTTCCTGGTGGGAGGCCAGGGTCCTATGTATACTTTCCGGGGAAATAAAGAATTGGAACAGCTTTTTGCTTCCTTCTATGAATCCGGAAAACCCAGTGCTGCAGTTTGTCACTCCACAACCCTGCTTTTGGAAGCCAAAAAATCAAACGGAGAACTATTGGTGGCAGGCAAAACCTGGACAGGTTTCGCCGATTCAGAAGAAGAGTTTGCAGATCAGTCAGTTGGAATGAAAATCCAGCCTTATCGCATTGAAGATGAAGCTAAAAAATTAACTGGGACCACTTTTAAAGTGGCTGCTCCATTTTCTTCTTACGCCATTCAGGATGGAAATTTGATCACGGGGCAACAGCAAAACTCAGGGGCCGCTGCTGCAGAGCTTGTGGTGAAATCCTTGAGTAAATAACAGAATGCCGGGATGAAAAGGTGGAAGAAAAGAGGAAAAGTCACTTTGCCAAAAGCTAGTCTGCTACTTTTATTATTCCACTTTTTTACCCTTTCTTCTTTTGCCCAATTGAATGAAAGCGATACATCAAGATTTCAGTTGAGAGCTGGATTCACTGCTGTAAATCAAAAGGGAAATGTGGACTTATTTGTGATTCGGGGTAGACTGGAGATCGTCAGCAATTCGCAAAATGCCTTTGTTTTCAAGTCCCAAGCCAATAGCCTGTATCAGGAATTCGGCGGATCCAAAGCGGACAATGACCTAAACAGCAGAAATTACCTCTATTACAGGCCATTCCGAAAATTCTATCCTTTTTCCATGCTCTATGTTCAAACTAACTTTCGCAGGGAGATCGATTTCAGGTGGTTTACAGGGCTGGGGTACACCTGGCAACTGATCCAAAAGCCAAGAACTACGCTCAAACTATCCGGAAGTATGGTTTATGAAACGACCCGATTTCAACAGAACCAATACAGTGAAGCCAAATACAATGGCAGTAATACCATTTCTCTTCCCCGCGCTACACTCTATTTGACTGGATGGCACAAGTTATTGGATTCCAAATTGAGACTGTTTTACAGTGGGTATTGGCAGCTAGGACTGGATATCACACCAAATAACCGCTTTCAAATGGATTTGGGATTGGATTTACCAATTTGGAAAGGGTTAAATGCCTCTGTTCAATACAGTTATAGCCGGGAGCAAGTGGTGGCAATTTCAGTACTTCAGGAAGACCGGATCTTAACTTTTGGGCTTAGCTATCAACTCAAGCAATAGATTATGATCATTAAACGAAATTTCAATCCCATCAAGGTGGTCCACTATGTGAAAACTAAGTTGCTATTCTCAGCGCTTGTTTCTTTAGGGGTTTGGTGGACGTATACACATGAAATAGCCCAAGTGCCCCTGCCTTTTTCCATCGTAGCGATTTTGGGGAGTGCTTTGGCTATTTTTATTGCCTTTCGAAACAACAGCGCCTATGGACGCTGGTGGGAAGCCCGGACTGTTTGGGGTGGGATTGTCAATTCCAGCAGGGTTTTGGCCAGATTGATTATCACGTTTACCGACAGCCATGCCCACCAGGTCAATTATGAGCATGAGCGAAGTGAAGGGTTTAAACGGCAGCTGGTTTATATCTGCATCGCTTGGGTACATGCGTTGCGAATCCAGCTTCGGAATCAGGATACTTGGCAAGAACTCAATTCATTCCTTACAGAGTCGGACTATTCAGAAATGGTTCAAAGCCAAAACAAGCCCAATTTTCTCCAGCTTCTGATCGGGAAAAAAATCTACCAAGCCATGGCAAATGGCACATTGGGAGGTTTTGATTCTTTCCAAATGGAAGGCCAGTTGTTGGCTTTGGCCAATTATCAGGGAAGTTGCGAGCGAATCAAAAACACCCCCCTTTTGCGCCAATATGATTACTTCACGAGGCTCTTTTTGTACGTTTTCATCTTCCTCTTACCGATTGCACTAATCGACGATTTTAGCCGTATAGAAATTGCCGGCTGGATGATACCGGTTTCGGTTCTGATTTCTTTCGTATTTTCCATTCAGGCCAAAGTTGGGGAAGTCAATGAAGATCCCTTTGAAAACCGAATCACGGATGTCCCACTTTCTGCACTCTGCAATACCATTGAGCGGGATCTGAAAGAGATGCTTGGGGAAAAAGAATTGCCTCAAAAAACTGAAGTAATTGAAGGATATTTATTCTAATCAATTTGTAAACAGGAAATTATGAAAATAGCAATCATCGGAACAGGAAATGTTGGTGGTGCCTTGGCTACGCAATGGGCCAAAGCAGGACATGAGATCCATCTCGGAGTAAAGGACCTTTCTAATTTCAAAGGTAAAGAGTTACTAAAAAATCCCAATACGCAGGTTTTTCCGATAATTGAAGCAATACAAAAATCAGACATAATCCTTATGGCCACACCTGCACCTGCTGCGGTAGAAGTAACCAAAAGTCTGGGTGACACTACAGGCAAAATAATAATTGACTCCATGAACATCGTAATGGGAAGAGGTCCGGTTGGTTTCAAAACTACCGCTGAAGCCATCTTAGCCCACACCCAAACCACTGATGTAGTCAAATGCTTCAACACCACCGGTTTTAATAACATGCAAAACCCTAAATATGGTGAGACCGATTTGGATTCGTTTGTAGCCGGAGACAGCAAGTCAGCAAAGGAAGTCACTAAGCAATTGGCCAAAGACGCAGGATTTGGGGAATGTTATGATATTGGAGGAAATGACAAATTCGAGTTAATGGAACAGTTTGCCTGGTTTTGGATCAACCTGGCTATGGTCCAAGGTCAAGGAAGGGAGATAGGATTTAAGTTGCTCAAACGGTAAATTTGAAATCACCTAAGCCAACCCAGTATGCAAGAAACCTGGACTTTTGATTTTCCAACACCACAAAACTCAGAAAGGGATTTAGAACTTCTTTTATCACAAAAAGAAAAAGATCTTGGCATCTTCCTCTCCTACTACTACAAAAAAGAAGGAGCGGTCGCAGAAAAAGTTCAACTAAAATCCGGGCCTGAATTCGAGTCAAAAACTGCTGGTTCACTCATACTCAGTTTCGATTTGGTTCACTTTAACGCTTGTCTGGCGATTCACGAGCAGGCGAGAGAAGAAATGAAAATTACTTTTGAACTGGATGAGGCCAATGAAAAAGTGAAATTAACAGGTGCCTATTGGCCTGAGCGGGGTATGGATGAGATTTAAAATGACCGAATCATGAAATAAGATCAGGCAGGCTCCTTCCTTTTTTAATTGCAAATCCTATCAATTGAAGTATTTTTGGGCCTTTAATCTGATTATGAAAGAATCCACCGAGTCACTGAATTTTATTGAACATATCATTGAGGAAGATCTGGCAGCGGGCTTTTCTCAGGAAAACCTTCGCTTTCGTTTTCCTCCTGAGCCTAATGGCTACCTACATATCGGACATGCAGCCTCTATTTGTCTCAATTTCGGATTAGGTGAAAAGTACAACGCTCCCGTCAACCTCCGCTTTGACGACACCAATCCTTCGAAAGAAGAACAAGAATACGTAGATGCCATCAAGCGGGATATTGCTTGGTTGGGTTTCCGTTGGGCAAATGAATGCTATGCCTCGGATTACTTTCAGCAACTTCATGACTGGGCTGTACAACTGATTAAGGATGATAAAGCCTACGTCGATCAGCAGTCTTCTGAGCAAATAGCTGCGCAAAAAGGTACGCCTACCACTCCCGGTACTGACAGCCCTTTCCGAAATCGACCAGCGACAGAAAGCCTAGCGCTTTTTGAGCGGATGAAAAATGGGGAATTTGCTGCTGGAAGCTATGTCCTTCGTGCCAAAATAGATATGGCTTCACCCAACATGCATATGCGTGATCCGATTCTTTATCGAATCATCAATGCACATCATCACCGCACCGGGAACAAATGGTGCATCTATCCGATGTACGACTGGGCACATGGCGAGTCGGATTATATTGAGCAAGTGTCACACTCTCTTTGTACGCTGGAATTTAAAGCCCACCGGGAACTGTACGATTGGTATCTGGATCAAATCATCGATCCTACCAAGCTTCGACCAAAGCAGCGTGAGTTTGCTAGAAGAAATCTGAGCTATACCGTGATGAGCAAGCGTAAACTTCTAGAACTGGTCCAGAATAAAGTCGTGTCAGGATGGGATGATCCTCGCATGCCCACTATCTCAGGTCTCAGAAGAAGAGGCTACACTCCCACCTCCATCCGTAAATTCAGCGATTTGGCTGGGATTGCGAGACGGGACAATGTAACTGATGTTTCGCTCTTGGAATTTTGTATCCGGGAAGATCTGAATAAGACATCCACTCGGGTAATGGGAGTCCTGAATCCGGTCAAGCTGGTCATCACAAACTATCCCGAAAACCAATCAGAAATTCTTCATCTTGAAAATAATCCCGAGGATCCCAATTCTGGAACGCATGAAGTGCCTTTCTCCAGAGAATTGTATATCGAGCAGGAAGATTTCAAAGAAGACGGAGGTAAAAATTTCTTCAGGCTTTCCCTGGGTAATGAAGTTCGTCTGAAAAGTGCCTATATCATCAAAGGCGAGACTGTGGTTAAAGATGCGGCAGGAAATATCATGGAAATTCACTGTACTTATGATCCGGAAACCCGATCCGGTAGTGGTACCGAAGGTAGCGAGCGCAAGGTGAAGGGAACATTGCATTGGGTTTCGATAGCTCATGCGATTCAAGCAGAAGTCAGAGAATACGATCGTTTGTTTTTGGATGAAGCACCTGACGCACATGAGGAGAAAGGTTTCATGGAGTTTATTAATCCTGAATCGCTCAGAGTGATCAAGTCTGCCTATCTGGAGCCTTATCTAGCCAAGGCAACTCTCGATGATAAGTTTCAATTCCAGCGCTTGGGATATTTCACTTTGGATCCGGATTCCAAAGACGGCAAGTTGATTTTCAACAAAACAGTCGGACTGAAAGACACTTGGGCTAAGCAAAATACCCAGGCACCAACTCAGAATCAACCAAAACCTCAGGCCCAAGCAGCTCCACAAGGCCAGAAAAAAGCCTTGAACGAGATTCAGCAAATAGGTAAAAAACTGACCAACTTTTCAGGAGATAAGTTGGAAACAGCAATGGATTCGATCCGTGAATTTGCAGAGGAAGTAAGCTATGAGGAATTGGAACCACTATTTGGGACAGCCGCGAAAAAAACTGGAACCCGAATCGGAGTAATGATTGCTTTGGGGGTTTTGCTAAAAAATGGACAAGAAAAAACTCAAGCTGCCATGGATTTTATTGCTGCTGGAAAAGCAGATGAAAACGAGATCCTAAGAGCTGAAGCGGAAAAGATTGATTGAAAGTTTGGAAGATTATACTATTGAAAAATTAGCTATCCTTTAGTTTTCGATATTTGGATTTTAAAAAAAAGCCTCTAAAATGAATTTTAGAGGCTTTTGTTCATTTTATTGATTCCACTAGATCGAATCAATTTTCAAATTTTTCAATTTTAAGCTCTTCGAATCTCCAGCTTGATATCTGAAAACTCCTTCTGCTCAATAAATGGCTGACTTCTCAGTCTTCTTCCTGTTGCAGAGAAAATCGCATTGGCAATCGCTCCTCCTGTTGGTGGAAGCGCCGGCTCGCCCAATCCAGTCGGATCAAATCCGGAGTCCAGGAAGTGCGTATCGATCTCAGGCACTTCTTTCATTCGGATCAAGCGATAGGAATCGAAGTTTTTCTGCTTTGGAACTCCGTTTTCAAAGGTCAGGTTTCCATACATTGCATGGCCCATACCATCCACAATACCGCCTCTGACTTGGTGATTTGCACCAGTTGGATTGACCACCATTCCGCAATCAGTTACCGCAGTGACTTTTTTGAGTACTGGAGAACCGCTCTCCATTTCAATATCCGCTACCTGCGCTACGTACGATCGATGTGAATAATACACGCTGAAACCTTGTTTCACATTTGGATTTTTACCCCAATTTGATTTTTCTGCTGCGGCTTTTACCACATTAATCATTCGATCTACATCGTAGCCTAACTCTCCTCCGACTGGTGAGTTTTTAGCCTGCTCAAGTAAATCCAAGCGGAATTGAACCGGATCTTTGCCTGCGGCAAGGGCTACTTCATCCAAGAAACTTTGCTCAGCATAAGCCAAGAAATTGGTAATCGGCGCTCTCCAAGCATTGGTTGTGATGCTTGACTTGTGTTCAATACTTTCGATCAAGACATTTTCAACAGCTCCGGAAGGGAAGTTATTTTCACGGGTGCAATTCCCTGCATTCATTCCCACCCCTTTCAATTTGTAAGCGATCATTTTTCCCGATGCATCCAATCCTGCTTCAAATCGATACCGTACAGCAGGTCGATAGGCTCCACCAGTTAATTCATCTTCTCGACTCCAGGTTACTTTTACAGGTGCATTCATTGCTCGAGAGACTTCCACTGCTTCTTCTACATAATCAGCTCGAAGTCTTCGGCCAAATCCACCACCCAACCGGGTGATTTCAACCGTAATATTTTCTGGTGGAATACCCAAAAGTTGTGCTGTTGCCTGTCTTGCACGATCCGGTGTTTGAGTTGGCCCGATCAGCTCCACTTTATCTCCCTGTACATGGGCGAAGAAATTCTCCGGTTCCATTGGAGAGTGTGCCACAAATGGACACTGATATTCAGCAGCGATTACTTGTGCGGCTCCTTTAATTGCCGAAGCAAAGTCGCCGTCTTTTCGCTTCACATCTCCTTTACCATTAGCCATCAATTCAGCAAAAATCCGGTCGTGATCTGCTGTGCTTTCTACATCACCATCCGGTTCATAGTCAATGCGAAGGAGTTTTTTAGCTTTCATCAAGGGCCAAGTAGATGTACCTACTACTGCCACGCTTGTACCGAATGTAACAACATCCTTCACTCCTGATACACCTCTAGCTTCAGAATCATCCACAGACTTGATTTTCATTCCAAAAGGTGCCCGCTGAATCATGGCATGCAGCATCCCTTCTCTATAAAAATCCAATCCATACATTGGCTTGCCGGTATACATTTCTTTGGCATCCACGTTTTTCACCGCAGTACCAATGATTTTGAAGTCCTTTTTGTCCTTGAGCGTGACTTCTTCGGGAGCAGTCATGGTAGCTGCTTCTGCCACAAACTCGCCGAAATGGCCGCTTTTACCAGAACCTTTGTGAGAAATGATTCCCTTTTCGACTGTAACTTCAGATGCGTCCACATTCCAAGTCTTTGCGGCAGCGGCCACCAAGACATATTTTGCAGTTGCCCCAGCTTTGCGTAATCGCTCCCAGCTATGGGGCATGGCACCGGAACCACCAGTCAACTGGCGGTCGTACTTTTCAGTATCCAGATTTGCCTGTACGACTCTTACTTTTTCCCAGTCCGCCTCTAGTTCTTCGGCAACAACCATCGGGAAAGAAGTCTTGATATTTTGTCCCAATTCCGGATTTGGAGAATAAATCACCACGTCACCTGTTGGAGAAATAGCCAAATAACTGTTGAAAGTTTTAGCCTGAGCAAGGATCTCATCCGTGCTAAGCACTTCCATTTTTGGAGAATCACAGCTATACCAGCTGAATCCGATCACCAATCCACCTACTGAGGTTCCTGCGATTTTGAGGAAGTCTCTTCTGCTTGCTTTCGTTAGTGTTGCCATGATTAGTTGGATTTAGCGGCTAAAGCGACTGCTTCTCGGATCTTGTGATACGTGCCACAGCGGCAGATATTTCGGTTCATCGCATTGTCAATTTCATCCATACTTGGATTCGGATTGTTTTTCAACAAAGCCGCAGCAGTCATGATCTGACCTGCCTGGCAATACCCACATTGCGCAACGTCGACTTCAGCCCAGGCTTTCTGAACAGGATGATCACCGGATTCGGAAAGTCCTTCGATCGTCACCACTTCAGAATTTCCAACACTGGAAATAGGAGTCATGCAGGAAAAAGTAGCATTTCCATTAATATGAACGGTACAAGCACCGCACTGCGCGATACCGCAACTGAATTTGGTGCCGACCAGTCCCAAGTGATCGCGAAGCACCCACAGAAGTGGAGTATCGTCTTCTACATCGACGGATTGGGACTTTCCATTGATTTTCAGATTAAAGTTTGCCATGTGTATTGAGTTTATTCAGACTAGTAATGTAGACTTTTTTTTCTTCATATTGAATTGTAATTCAGCTCAATCCCCATCATTTGGGATGAATTGCAATACAGTTGGATGAGTGAATATTAAAAGATTGAACCTGCGAAAATTGTTACTAAGGTTTTCGATTTTTTTGAAAAAATGAATCCAAACTTGGCTTTCCCATTCCGGTCAAGGAAAGCACTAACCCCATTAAAAAATAGTTGAAAGGCAATTCGGCTTCTGAATAGATCTTTCCCGAATGGGCAAAAATGACAGCAATGCCTAAAGTAAAAGCCATGAGCCAAGCCCCATACCGAATGCCTAACAAGATCAAAATAGCTGCGCAAAACTCAGCGATTTGGGAAGAAAAAGCCATCAACAATGGAAAAGGCCAATTTAATGATTCTAGAAAAGCGGCAAGCTCAGGCACTTTTCCTTGGAAAAGATAAGTTCCGCTGTGTTTCAGCATGACTGTTCCTAGCCAAATTCGAATCAATAAAATGCCAACGTTTGCAAATTCAATTTTTGAGGTTCCGGAAAAGTTTTTCATTTCAAAGCAAGTAGAGGGTAACAATAAAAAGGGTGAACCGATAGATCGTAATGACTAAAATCAAAGAAGAAACCAAGAGAAATCCCCCAAAGACACTTCGCCACCAAGAGAATCCAATTACTCTGTGAATAGCCGGCACGAAATAGCAAAAGATAAGAAGAGCAAGAAATAAAGAATAATAAACATCACCAATTTCACCATTCCAATTGCTATTGATTGATTCCAGAATCACAGAAATTCCTCTCGTAACCAATGACATACCCACCGTAGGAACAATCAGGATAAATGTCACAAACTCCAAGCTGAGGTGAAAATACTTTACAAAGTTGATCCGATCGGAATAATTGGTAAGGATGATAAATGGTAGAAGATACAGGACAAAAAGGAATAAAATCAGTTTGGAATTTCCGGTGGAATTCAGATCATAAATCGAGGAAAAATCTGAAAGACTAATGTTGGCTTTACTTAGGTATTCATCCACTTTTCCCCTCGCAAAACCACTATATGGCATCTTGTTTAGTTGATTGTATAGATTTGTATTGAATGTCTGAATGACCGGAAAGAAAAAATAAATGAAGTTGGCCAAAAAGAAAAAAGAGATCGGCTGCATGTAGGGAACCGTGATTCCCTCTGAAATATCTGAAGTAATTTTCCCTGGTTTTAGTAAAAGTGTACGAAGACTATTGAAAAATTTACCGTCAACAAATGTGTAGGCGTTAAGTAGATTCAGCAGGTAATTTTTAAAGTTTTGGTCCCGTTTCTCAAGAACTTTTTCACCGCAACGATTGCAGTATTTCCCCTGAAAAGTATTTCCGCAGTGTTTGCAGACTCTGCTAATTTGAAAATCAAATTCTGCGGGCTGTTTTCTCCAAAAATTCATTTTTAAAACTTGGTAAAGCTATAAGTTCAGGAATTTTAGGCTCAATTGTTTGATTTTTCAGCCTGATTCTTGAAAATTATTTATTTATCTTCGATCCAATTGTTTTGTTAACAAAACCCTAAACCTATGTCCCAAACGATTAAAGCTGCCATCGTAGGTACCGGATTTATCGGTCCTGC
The DNA here is from genome assembly GCF_003259255.1 of Algoriphagus litoralis. Lineage (GTDB taxonomy): Bacteria > Bacteroidota > Bacteroidia > Cytophagales > Cyclobacteriaceae > Algoriphagus > Algoriphagus litoralis. The sequence continues at coordinate 431,939 of NZ_QGOL01000003.1, read as the reverse complement.
TCACCTTGAGGCACTTAGAAGATTACCGAATGTAGAAGTAGTAGCGCTTTGCGAGGTCAGCCAAGAGCTAGCCAATGAAAAAGCAAAGGTCCTTGGTATTCCAAGAGCTTACACTTTTGATGAAATGTTGAAGCAGGATGACATTGATGTAGTTCACATTTGCACCCCAAATTTCCTGCACTTTGCGCAAGCAAAAGCTGTTCTTGAATCTGAGAAACACGTCATCTGCGAAAAACCACTAGCCGTCAAAATCGAGGAAGCTGAAGAATTGGTGAAAATAGCTTCCGCCACTGGCCTAGTAAATGCCGTCCACTTCAATCTGCGCTATTATCCGATGGTCCGACAGATGAAGACCATGCGGGAAAAAGGAGATTTAGGAGACGTTTATTCAGTAATGGGCTCCTATTTACAGGATTGGCTTTTCTTCCAAACTGACTACAATTGGAGATTGGAGCCAGACAAATCAGGCGATTCCCGTGCAATTGCAGACATCGGTTCTCACTTGCTTGACATCACCGAGTATGTCACCGGTTTGAAAATCACAGAGGTCATGGCTGATTTTTCCACCGTACATAAAACCCGCTTAAAGCCACTGAAAGCGATCGAAACGTATTCCGACACCAAATTGCAAGCTTCAGACTACGCCGAAGTTCCGATCAATACCGAAGATCACGCAACTGTTTTACTTCGTTTTGACAATGGATCCAAAGGCTCAATCACTGTGTCTCAGGTGAGTGCTGGTCGTAAGAACAGACTGAATATCGAGATCGCAGGCTCCAAGTCCAATTTTGAATTCAATTCAGAACGTCCAAATGAACTGTGGATAGGCAAGCGCGAAAAAGCAAACGAGCACCTGCTAAAAGATCCAGGATTGGCTTATCCAGAAGCTTCTGCGCTGATCAGTTTTCCAGGCGGTCACAACGAAGGTTTCCCAGACACGTCCAAACAAATGTTCAAGGAGGTCTATGCAGCGATTGCAACTGGCAAGCAGCCTGAAAATCCTTCCTACCCAACATTTGCAAGTGGTTTGAGAGAATTGATTATCGGGGAGCGAATCGTGGAAAGCAACAAAAAGCAGGCTTGGGTGAAAATCTAAAAACCTTTTGGTAAAATTGTCAGTACCAAGACAAGAATCGAAATCTATTTACCCTTAATTCCATAAAAATTTCACTATGAAAACCATGAATTTGAAAAAAAGTCTATTTGCATTAATTGCAATGGCATTTGTGGCCTTTGCAGCAAATGCTCAGGAAAAAGCAAGTCCAGCCATGACGGCGGAAGGAACCGCAGGTGGTTCAAAAATCACCATTAATTATTCCTCTCCTGCAGTAAAAGGCCGGACAATTTGGGGAGATTTAGTTCCACTTGGCCAAGTATGGAGAGCAGGAGCCAATGAGGCAACTACCTTCACCACTTCTAAAGATATCAAAGTAGAAGGCAAAACTTTACCAGCCGGAACGTACAGCTTCTTCATTATTCCTGGTGAAACTGAATCCACCTTTATCTTCAACAAGGTAGCCAAGCAGTGGGGAGCTTTCAATTATGACGCTAAAGAAGATGCCCTTCGAGTAAGCGTGCCTTCGATGCAAACTTCCACGATGGAAGAGCGATTGGTTTACGAAGTGAAGCCTGACGGCTTTGAAGTAAGATGGGAATACGGAAAAGCTGCGGCTAAAATCGGTTCTTGATTTTGAATGACAAATCATGAAGCCACCAAGAGAAATCTTGGTGGCTTTTTTTTGTTCTTTTTTCGGAGGATTTAGATACCGAGCGCTGATCGATTAAATTTGTGGTCCATGTCTGAATTCAATCCTTATTCCTTCGATCTTCCTGTAGCGGAAATCATCCCTCAGGTCATCAGCCACCTCTCCGAAGCAAATTCCCTGATAATTCAAGCTCCTCCCGGGGCTGGGAAAAGTACACTTTTACCTTTGGCACTATTGGAGCAACCCTGGCTGGAAGGCAAGAAAATCATTATGCTCGAGCCACGCCGATTGGCTACCAAAAGTATCGCAGAGCGAATGTCGAGCATGCTTGAAGAAGACCTTGGAGGGACAATAGGCTATCGGATTCGCTTCGAATCGGCCATTTCTGCCAAAACCAAAATCGAAGTCATCACAGAAGGAATCCTGACCAGAATGATGCATTCGGACAATGCGCTGGAAAATATCGGCTTGGTGATCTTTGACGAATTTCATGAGCGAAATCTCCATTCGGAAGTTGCTTTGGCACTTTGTCGGGAAATTCAGCAAGTGTTGAGACCCGATCTGCGGATCCTCCTGATGTCTGCGACTATCGATGCTGATCAGCTTTCCAGCCTTTTGGGTGCCAAGGTCATCCAAAGTCAGGGAAGACAATATCCTGTCGAGGTGAATTACCTGAACGAAGTAGATGAATTTGCGATCGGTGAAGATGCTGCAAGACAGATTATCCCATTGACTAAAAAGCACGATGGTGATTTTCTGGTGTTTCTACCCGGTCAGGGAGAAATCAAAAAAGCAGAAGAAATCCTCAAAAGAGCTTTGCCCGACACCGTCGTTTTACCGCTTTTCGGTCAACTCTCACCGGCTGAGCAAAACCGTGCGATACTTCCTCACCCTTCGGGAAAGCGAAAAATCGTCCTTTCCACAGACATCGCAGAGACCTCATTGACCATTGAAGGAATCAAAATAGTCGTGGATTCCGGCTTCGCCAAATCAAACCGATTTGACGCGAGATCCGGACTTTCTCGTTTGGTTCTGCATCGGATCAGCCAGGATTCAGCAGATCAGCGAAGCGGTCGTGCGGGCCGTTTGACCGCCGGTCATTCTTATCGACTCTGGACCAAATCGACACAAGCTCAGCTGACTGAATATCGAGTTCCTGAGCTATTGGAAGCTGATTTGACAGCTTTGGTTTTGGATATGAAAGCCTGGGGAAAGCAAGATATCCGCTCTATGACCTGGCTTACTCCACCTCCTGCGGGTACCTTGGCCTTGGCAGAAAAAACACTGGAATCACTCGATGCTATCATCGATGGAAATTTGACAGAGCATGGAAAAGAAATTCACCAAGTACCCTGCCATCCTCGGATTGCCCATATGTTGATCTTTGCAAAGCGAATGAATCAACTCGGTCTAGCCACGGATATTGCAGCAGTGCTGGAAGAACGGGACCCACTTCCACAGGATTCAGGAGTGGATTTGAACCTGAGAATAGAAGCGCTTCGAAGATTCCGAAGCAGAGGGGTAAACATGGCGCGAATCAAGAAAATCGAAAAAGTCGCGGCCCAGTATCGACGGATGTTTTCGGTCCAACCAGAAAATGATCCGGTGGATCCTTGGCAGACAGGTTTGCTTTTGGCTTATGCTTATCCAGAACGAATTGCAGCCGCAAGACCTGGAAACAATGCCCAATTCCAACTTTCCAACGGGAAAATAGCCCAAATCGGACATCGGGACGACTTAGCCCATGAATCATGGCTCGCGGTAGCTCATGTGGATGCCAGAGAAGGTATGGGGAAAATCTGGATGGCAGCACCACTGAACCCAAAGGACCTAGCTCCTATGCTTAAGACCCGCGAGGTGCTGGAGTGGGATCGGAAAAAGGGTGGTTTGATTGCAGTTTCTGAAATTCGAATTGGCGCAATCATACTAGGAACACGTCCCCTTCAAAAGTTTGATAAAGGCTCAGCCAAAACCGCGATCCTTGAAGCAATTGCATTGGATGGAGAAATGCTCCTTGATTTCAGTGAAAAGGTAGAACAGTTGATCTTTCGGGTTCAATCCCTCAAAAAATGGAATCCCGATCAGGAATGGCCTTTTTGGACTACGGAATCCTTGTGTCTGAGTGCCAAAGACTGGCTGGAGCCATATTTGGAAAATATCTCCAAAAATGAAGATTTGAAAAAACTTGATTTGAACTCGATTCTACTTCAAAGTCTTTCTTTTGAACAACAAAATCTCCTGAACGATTTAGCGCCTACCCACTTAAATGTCCCCTCGGGAAGTCAAATCGCTATTGAATACAAGTCAGAAGGAGAAACTCCACTCCTATCGGTTCGGCTCCAGGAGCTTTTTGGACTTTTGGAAACGCCAAGAGTGAACGGAGGGAAAATCCCCATTTTGATCGAATTGCTCTCTCCTGGATACAAACCGGTACAATTGACTCAAGACTTGCGAAGTTTCTGGGCGAATGGCTATTTCGAAGTTAAAAAAGAGCTCAAAAGACGCTATCCCAAACACGAATGGCCTGAAGATCCGATCAGTGCTGAAGCAGTCCGAGGCGTAAAAAGGAAATTTTGATCACACCTCTAGATGATCCAAATAATTCAGAAGCTGAAGAAATGAAGCTATGGTAAATGGTGTCATTTCGCGCTGCCGGATGGTTTCCAGATAGATTTGACGAAGAATAGGATAATCGGATGGATTGTAAAACTTTGCCAAAGTGGCTCCCCGAAACGAATTATAGACAAAATTCTGGGTTTTAAAGGCTTTGTCCTTTCGCTCTGCAAAAGCCCTTTCCAATTTCTTGGGTTGGATCATTTCGTCCAACCAATGAAACCCATGCATCACGAAGAACTTCTCCGCGGCCATGATCGCCTCTGCCAATTGCCCGTCATTTTCGAGAACAAAACGTTTGGGAATCATTTTTCCGATTTTGTCAGGAGTCTGGATCAAAGTGATCGATCGGTCTGAATAATCACTCAAAGTGGGCAAAAATCGATGGATAATCTCCTCTACTTTATGAATCCGGATTCCCAAATTATACTCCAGATAGCAAGCATCAGGATATTCTACAAAATGGACGAACAATACCTGCCTTCCGTGTTGAAAATCCTTTTGGAATAGCAAATTGGAAGCATGGAACTTAAATCCAAAATCATCAAAAAATTGATGGTGCAGTTCAATGACTTCCAGCTTCCTCATAACTTTTTAAACTGAGGAAATGAAAATTTGTTGTATCAACCTAGGAAAATAATTCCCTCATTTCCTGCAACATAGGCTCCACTTCTGACTTTTTTACCGCTACGCTACCTTCATCCTCAGGATTATGCAGGTAATGATTCCAGTGTTTTTCAGCCTTTCGGATAGTCCTGGGACTGACGTCAAATTCCACTTCATCCAAATAGACTTTTGCCAAGGTGGAAGCCTTGTAATTGCCAAAAAGAAACACCTTGAAAATATCCACAAATCGTCGGCTCAAGTCAAAATGTTCTAAAATCTGCACAAAAGCCCCCTGAACTGTTTTGTTCTTTTTATCAAAAATAGTCTCGAAAATCACATCCAAAGCTTCCTCTTGGAACTTAGTCTTGGAAAGTGATCGACACGCCAAATAAGCCAACTCCCAATTATCTCCCCTCACCAATTCCAGAAGCTTGTCTTTGGCTTCCTCATCTGCCAAAGTGCCAAGTTTGTCAGCGAAAAAGTACGCCTCTGATTCCTTGGGGTCGCACATTCGGTCAAAAAGTTTTTGAATATCTTCCTGCATGATTTTTTCTTTATTTGCGTAAAGATAGCCAATAGTTTTTTCCCAGAAATGAATATTCCCCAAGCCCGGATCATCAACCGTCAATTTGCTGAGGAGCTTCTTTCGGATTCGATTAAAAAGGACTTTACGCTGATTTTTGATCCAAAAAAGCACCAACTCCGCATCGAAGACAATCAGGAATGGCTTGCAAAAATCTATCTGCCCTGGACGATAAATTGGTCGGAAGGAGCTGGTCTTGCGGATAATTCAGACTCCCATTTTTCATTGGCACTGATTCGGGCAGGACAGGCTGTGACTGGCTATTTTCATCAGGGAGTTTTGATGGACCATAAGGTATTTCGCGCTTATATGGTAAGGCAAAAGCAGGGAAAATCTCAAATTAAACACCTCAAAACCAAGGGGAAATCACGGGCTGGCTCACGCATCAGATTAGCTGAGACCAATCAGTTTTTTGAAGAAATCAACGAGCGCTTGACGAGCTATGCTGATCAGTATCCGATAGATTTTTGGGGAATCAGCTGCGCAAAAACGATGTGGCCCTTTTACTTTTCCTCGGCCATCGCACCTCCTTTTTCACCTAAGTCGAATAACCTGATCGAAGTCCCCTTTCACATTTCTCAGGCCTCTTTTGAAGAATTGAAAACGTCAGGGGAATTAGTGCAAAAGTTTCATCTTATCTTTTCAGAAAAGGGAAAAACCGTAATGCCATCTTTCGGTGGTGAGGAACAGGAATCAATGAACAATGAGAATTGGTGATAAACACATGGCATAAAAAAGCCCCGATTTCTCGAGGCTAGTTTTGCTTATAATATTCAATTAACTGAATGAACTTCCTCCTCCCATATTTGGAAAATGATTGGAAATCATTGCTAGGGTCTCATGTGCCATTTTCACGTTGTATTCGTAGGCTAGGCTCTTATAATTCACCAAATCGACTATCGTACCGATGAAACAAAGACCTATGGTGAGGATATAAAGAATACCCAAGCCAATCTGTCCAAGAATGAATCGGTGAAGGCCTGCAAATCCGAAGAATCCAAGCAGTGTCAATATCAGGATCATTTGGGAGTCTTTTCTTCTGGCACGGTAAACCTGTGCGAAAAGTGATGCTTGGTCGTCATCCATGTTTTTCAATAGACCCTGAATATACCCGAGTTCCATTCCTTCCAATTCTGGAAGGTGTCTTAATACATTAGCCATAATTGTGTGTTGTTTTTAGGTTTTTTATAAGATTCCAGATTCTGTGAAAGATCACCACATATGCTACCATTCCTAATGGGTGCATGGACCAAGAGGCCTTAAAATCCCCGTGCGCCAAGAGATTCATCGACCGACCCAATCCACAACCCGGACACCAATCGAAGCCCAATTGATTGAGTGGACATAAGCTGAAGTGGCTTTCTGCATGCGGTTCCAGCATCAAAATGGCCACTAAGCTTCCTATCCAGAAAATCAATTCGAGCGGGATACGATTTAGCAATGCGGTAATCTGCTTCATGGCTCTGAAAGTACGAAAAAGGTGCCATCTGGCAAATGTGGCTTAAAAACGCCAAAATCCGCACTCCTGTAATTTTACTGCATGATAAATGAACAAAAAAGTGTTCGCTTATGAACGCTTCATCTCAGGAAGGTTAATCGTCAGTACCTTTCCAAACTGTTGAATCTGCTGTTGGTCCAAGTTCCTTTTCAGGTTGGAATAACTCTTTTTCTTTCCAAAATTCTTAAATCCATTCAACTTGAAAACCAATCCCAATAAATCTCCCTGAATCCTTTGGTTGGATTGAAGATTAAGCGCGGTGGATGCATCTTTCCCCAGAAAAAATGAAATAATCCCTTCGACCTGACTTGAAAGCACAGGATCTGGGATGCTTTTACGATAAAAATTCATCAAAGCAAGGATCAATTTTTGGCCAGCATCAGAAGCCCGAATATGTCTCCGGCGAATGTGCTTGTCCAATTCAAAGGCTTCCTTAGAGGTCTCGGGCCAATAACTAACATCAATTCCTATCAGCTCCCCGATCCATTTCCAGTAGGCCAACACAGTCTGATGCTCCTCCTCACTTATGGTTATTCCCAATTTCAATAATCCTCGCAAAACAATCTGACTAAATGCAATATTGGTTCCTAGCATATCTTCCTGATTGACCGGCTTGCCAAAATCCGTATTCCAGTCTTTGGCATAATTCACAATGAAATACCTGCTGAAGGCATGAATCAAGCGGACTTTGGCACAAATCAAAAATGCGGATTTAGCGGTGAGAAATGCGCCGGGTTTGAAAATTTCCATCACAAAACTCCCTGTTTCTCCCAATCGCTCTCCGATAGCGTCAATGATCCGCTTTGACCTGACCAACACTTCCGCGCCATCTGCAAACGCATAGCAATAAGGCAGTGAATAGAATCCTAGCATAGCGGTATACATGTCTCCATTTTTCTCAAAGAAATCCTGCCCCCGCTCTAGTGTGATCGGATCAAATGAATCTTCCTTTTGCTGAAAGAATTCAAAAAAAGAAATCAATTCCGTGGGAAATGTAGCGGGAAGCTTATCAGGAATGACGTCCCAGGTATTGATCAATGGAATCAAGTCTGGCGCTTGAATCAAGCTTGTCACTGCGTCATCTGCCAAAGAATCTTGCCTTTGCCGAAGTTGGTCAAACAAAGAATCGGTATATAGATGTAATTTCTCCACGCCATTCTAACCTTGATTTTGTAATTTGGTTGGCTTAGAACTTATTTTGATGAAGAAATTAATTTTCGCGCTTTCGTTTTCCCTTGGTATTTTCTCTCAAACTACTCTGGCTCAGGGTGGTTTTGATATTTGGGTGATGGATACTCAGGGGAAAGGCAAAAAATTTAAGGTACTTACCGAAACTGCTAACCCCCTAACAAACCGTCCTGAATACGACAATCAGCCAAATTTCATCAACGAATACCAACTGGTCTTCTCAGCAGCGGATGAAAAGGGCAACCATGATATCATCGTATATAATTTCAACTCAGAAAAGTTCACCAATCTGACCAAAACCTCAGATCGAAGTGAGTTTTCCCCTACACTTACAGATTGTGGACAGTATGTTTCGGCAGTGGTCATGGAGCCGGACAGCACGCAGCGACTATGGCTGTATCCCACCAATTTTGGAGAACCTGAGCTACTTTATGATGATATTGCTCCTGTGGGATATTATGATTGGTATGACAACAAAGCGGCAATGTTTATCCTTGGTTCACCGAATAAACTTATCTATGCCAGAGGCAAAGGGAATCTTTTGGAGATCGATGAGCATATCGGTCGGGCTGTAAAGCGAAGACCAAAAACATCTCAAATCAGCTATTTGTCCATGAAGTCGCCGAAAGAAACCGCTGATGGTAGCGAGTTGGCGATAAGAACGTATGATATTGAAAACGGCTCCACTGAGGTATTGGGATTTGGATTGGCCGGATCTCTGGACTTTATTTGGCAGGATAATAATTACCTGCTGATGGCCCGAGGCAATTCAATTTTCCAAAAAAAATCAAATGCCTCCGAATGGGAACTGCTCGGGACGATAAATTCAACTACCCATCAAAATATCACGAGAATGGCCTATAGCCCAGATTTGAAAAAGCTGGTGGTCGTCATGAATCGAAAATAACCCCTAAAACCTACGATAATGAATTTAAAAAGTATTCTTACCCTATCGGGAGTTCTCCTTGCTTCAGTTTCGCTCTTTGCCCAAATTGAAGACAAACGTGGAATTGTAGCCAAAAACGCTGAGCTGGTCAAAGTCCAGGATGGTTTTAGCTTTACCGAAGGGCCTGCGGTCAATCGAATGGGTGATATTTTCTTTACCGATCAGCCCAACGACAAAATCTACAAATGGTACGCGGGAAGCAATAAAATCGAACTATTCAAAGAAGGTGCTGGTCGATCAAATGGATTGTACTTCCAGCTAGATGGGACGATGATTTCAGCAGCGGATTTGAAAAATGAGTTGTGGGCTATTGATCAAACCACAGGTAAGGAAAAAGTCATTGTTCCTTCATTTAGGGGAAAAAGACTCAACGGACCAAATGATATCTGGATAAAACCAAGTGGTGGTTTGTTTTTCACCGATCCGCTTTACCCAAGGCCTTATTGGGAAGGTATCAGAGGCAAAGAAATGGAACAAGACGGTCAGCATGTGTACTTCCTCTCTGCCGATCGATCGGAACTCTTCAGAGTCACAGAAGATTTGACTCAGCCAAATGGTATCGTAGGGACTCCTGACGGAAAAACACTCTACGTGGCTGATATCGGAGCAAAAAAAACCTGGAAATATGACATCAATGAGGATGGCTATCTGACCAATAAGACCCTATTCTGTGAGATGGGTTCAGATGGAATGACCATCGATGAAAAAGGCAATGTTTACCTCACAGGAAAAGGAGTTACAGTCTTCGATAAAAATGGGGAGCAGATCGCTCATATTCCTGTTCCTGCAAATTGGACTGCAAACGTGGTCTTCGGAGCATTGGACCGGAAGACGCTATTCATCACTGCTATGGATGCCGTCTATACACTGAAAATGAAAACGAGAGGAGTTTGGTAAGAAAAAATTTGGCTCACAGATGACACCGATGAACACAGATTATGAAAAATCTGTGCGAATCAGTGAAATCTGTGAGCACTTTTTAAAAACAATTTTTGCCATCCACATCACAGCTCTCCGCATCGGAGTCACCAGCCATGTCAAGGACAGGATTATTTTTCGCAAATTCAGCCCAGGCTTTCTCCAAAGTCTGATCAAAAACCTCATCTGGCTGAGCTCCTGAAATCCCAAACTTTCGGTCCAACACAAAGAAAGGAACTCCTCTTACACCAAGCTGTCTGGATTCATAAATATCCTGTTCTACAGTATCTTCATACTGATTAGATTCAAGCATTGCTTTAATTTTTTCTTCTTCTAGCCCGACTTCTTTTCCTAAAGCAATCAAGGTAGAAAAGTCATCCACATTTTTTCCCTCTGAAAAATAGGCCTTAAGCAAAGCTTCTTTCATCACATCTCCTTTTCCTGAAGCTTTAGCCAGATGAATCAGTCGATGGGCATTTTTGGTATTGGCTACTACTGCCTTTTCGAAGTCAAATTCCAGCCCTTGAGCTGCAGCCATATTCACCACATTGGAGGTGATCTCACGGGTTTGCTCCATTGACCAGCCTTTAGAATTCGCTAGATGCTCCAAAGTGCTAATGTTTGGATTTGTTTCTTGCTCAGGATTAAGTTGAAAGCTTTTCCATTCGATTTGTACTTTGTCTTTGAAGGGAAACTTAGCGATTGCCTTTTCCAGCTTTCTTTTCCCGATATAACAAAAAGGACACACCACATCAGACCAAATCTCGATTTTCATATTACTTAATTTTTTTGATTTTAAGCGAAATGAAATCATCCTGTATTCTTTCTATTCGGCACTTGCCAAAGGGAAACATGCATGATTTCACGGTATTTTTTATTTACTTAAAACACAAATGAGATTTTAACCCAAAGAGTTCAAGTCCAAACCGTGAAAACTAAAGAATGTCCCTCCTGTGCGATGGAAATTGATTCCAAAGCTTCGGTATGTCCGATCTGCAAATTTGAGTTTCCGCAACGAAAACCCTGGATCGCTTGGACAGCTATCTTACTGGTCATCATTTGGTTACTTTCTTATATTCTCTAAAAAACCACCCAACACATGAATAAGCGATCATTTATCAAATCTCTGGCAGCTCTGGGAATAGGGAGCGCTTCCATATTCCAATCTAAGGCCAAACCACTGATGCTGGAAAATCTGGATTTTTCTGCGCCTGATATTTGGGATCAAATTCGTGCCGGGTATCGCTTGAAGCCAGATTATATCAATTTAGAAAACGGGTACTATTGCTTTCTGCCAGAGGAAACCCTAGAAAAGTATATTGAGCATATTCGTGCTGTAAACTACCAAGGAGCCTTCTACATGCGAACAGTGAAAGTAGCGGACAAAGCTAATTCCGCTGCCAAAGTTGCGGAGCTGGTAGGTGCAGATCCTGAGGAGGTAGTGCTGACTAGAAATACCACTGAATCACTTGATTTGATTATTTCGGGATATCCTTGGAAAGCAGGTGACGAAGCAATTTACTCCAATCAGGACTATGGCAGTATGCAGACGATGTTTGAATTGGCTTCAAAACGCTGGGGAATCAAAACCGTCAAGATCGACATTCCGCTCCATCCTGAAAGTGATGAGGAAATTGTAGAAATCTACCGAAAGGCGATCACTCCCAATACCCGATTGATGATGGTGCCGCACATCGTGAATATTACCGGCCATATCCTACCTGTGCGAAAAATTGCCAATATGGCCCATGAACATGGAGTGGAAATTATGCTCGATGGTGCGCATGCAGTGGGTCATTTTACCTTTGATCTGCACGAATTAGACTGCGATTACTACGGATCCAGTCTTCACAAATGGCTAAGTGTTCCGCTGGGCTGTGGAATGCTCTATGTGAAGAAAGATAAAATCGGCAAACTGGAACCGCTCTTGGCTCCTTTTGACCTCAAGTTGAAAACGATGGATTACCTCAACAATACAGGAACCCATCCCGTGGCGACGGATTTGGCCGTATTGAATGCGATAGAATTTCAAGAAAAGATCGGCGGAAAGCGAAAAGAAGATCGACTAAGATACATTCAGCGATATTGGAGTGATCAGGTGAGAGATATTCCAGGCTTGACAGTAAATACTCCAAAAGACCCAAGTCGATCCTGTGGCATCGCAAATGTGGGCGTGGACCAAGTCACACCAGCAGAAATGTCCAAAATTCTCATGGACAAGTATCAGATTTTTACTGTAGCCATAGATGGCGCCGGGGTGAGAGGTTGTAGGATCTCACCGAATATTTATACATCCACAGTAGAGCTAGACAAGTTCGTTTCTGCATTGAAAGAAATGGCGAGGTAGATCCGAACACGGAATAAAATTTCAATATTTCTGGATTTTTAAAATCTTCATTGGAAAGCCTAGTTTAGAGTGGTTTAAATCCACATTTCAGGTAAATTTTTATACTGTTTCCTTGTAATTTGTTTATTGAGGTATAACATTTGCATCCTCAAAAGCATGACAAAGAATAATTACATAGCTGCAGTAGTTTTTATTTCCTTCGCTAAGGAAGTGAAAAGCCGTGCTGTGTCATTTTTTGCTCCTTCAAGGAGAAATAGGTTTACCTATAGGGTTTGACCCTGTAATATTTTCTGTTTTCCTACGTGGAAAACGTTCTCCGCACATTCCTTGAATTCCTAGTTTTAATCTTCACCCTCCATTTCATTATGGAGAAAATTCATGCAGTCCATTATGGAAGACATTTCTTTCAAAATCATTGTAGCAGATTCATCTCACAAGCAGTTTTCCTCCATCATTGCTGATGAAATGGAAAATTCCGCCAAAGCCCGCGGAACTGGAATTGCTAAGCGAAGCCCAGCCTATTTGGAAACAAAAATGGAAGAAGGAAAGGCTGTCATTGCATTGACTACTGAGGGGGTATGGGCTGGATTTTGCTATATCGAGGCTTGGGGACATGGGAAGTTTGTGGCCAATTCTGGCCTGATCGTCTCTCCTGAGTTTAGAAAGTACGGTTTGGCCCGCAAAATCAAGCGTGAAATCTTCAAACTCAGCCGTACCAAATACCCGGAATCTAAGATTTTTGGCCTGACTACAGGAGCTGCAGTGATGAAAATCAACTCTGAATTGGGCTACATTCCGGTATCTTATTCCGACCTTACAGACGATGAAGAGTTCTGGAAGGGCTGTAGAAGCTGCGTGAATTACGAGATTTTGATGGCCAAAAACCGTCAAAACTGCCTCTGCACCGCAATGCTTTATGATCCGAATGCCAAACGAAATCATACTGAAGAATTGGCGCTTCGTGATGATTTCAAAAAGGAAATCAAACTATTTGACCGATGGGTCAGACTCAAAAAATATGTAATGCTCAAATTGAACAAATCCAAAGATTCGATCACGAGCATTTTTCTTTAATCCTATCCTGCGGGATATAAACCTCATTATTCCATGAAAAAAGTTGTTTTAGCCTACAGTGGAGGCTTGGATACCACATTTTGCGCGCTTCACCTTACCAAGGATCTTGGTTATGAAGTCCATGCCGTAATTGTAAATACTGGAGGCTTTTCTAAAGAAGAGCTGGCAGCCATCGAGGCTAGGGCAAATACACTTGGAGTAGCATCTTTCCATATTTTGGAAGTTCTTGACACCTATTACGAAGAGGTGATCAAGTACTTGGTTTTTGGGAATGTACTGAAAAATGCCACTTATCCTCTCTCTGTTTCTGCAGAGCGAATCCTTCAGGCAAAATCTTTGGCAGAATACGCAAAATCCATAGGTGCCAAAGCTGTAGCGCATGGCTCGACTGGAGCTGGAAATGATCAGGTGCGTTTTGATATGATTTTCCAGACGATTGTACCGGATATCGAAATCATCACCCCGATTCGTGATCTGAAGCTTTCCCGTCAGGAAGAAATCGAATACCTGAAAAAGCACGGTGTTTCGATGAATTTTGAAAAGGCCGCCTATTCTATCAATAAGGGAATTTGGGGAACCTCCGTCGGAGGAAAGGAAACGTTGACTTCTTCAGATTTCCTTCCGGAAGAAGCTTGGCCAACCCAGGTGACTGAAACTGAAGCCAAAGAAATAAAATTGACCTTCGTTCAAGGTGAGTTGAAAGGTGTTGATGGAGAAATTTTTGAAAATCCGGTACATGCCATTCAAAAGGTTCAAGCTTTGGCCGGACCTTATGGAATTGGTCGGGACATTCACGTCGGAGACACCATCATCGGGATCAAGGGTCGTGTGGGTTTTGAAGCTGCTGCCCCGCTTATTATCATCAAAGGACATCAACTTTTGGAAAAGCATACTCTGACCAAATGGCAAATGTTCTGGAAAAACCAGCTGTCGGAGTTTTATGGTAATCACCTGCATGAAGGTCATTATTTGGATCCTGTCATGCGGAACTTGGAAGCATTTCTAGCAGATACCCAGAAATTTGTTTCGGGTGATGTTCGAGTCATGCTCCAACCTTATCGATTTACCCTGCTTGGAATTACTTCCGATCATGATTTGATGTCATCCAAATTTGGAAGCTACGGCGAAATGAACAAAGGATACACCGGAGAAGATGTCAAAGGATTTACCCGAATTTTGGGCAATCAGACGGCCATTTTCCACAAAGTAAACAGCAATGACTAAGATCAAAACGGCGGTTATCGGAGCAGCTGGCTATACCGGAGGCGAACTCCTTCGCATCTTGGTACACCATCCTGCCTGTGAACTGGTCTGTGTTCATTCCAATTCCCAAAAAGGAAAAAATGTAGCAGAAGTTCATCCGGATTTGATTGGTGATTGTGACTTAGTTTTTACAGACCAAGTTCCTGCTGAAGGGATTGATGCTGTTTTTTTGGGTTTGCCTCACGGCGAAACCAAGGGATTTCTCGAGGCCCATCCTTTCTCTCCAGAAACTGTCATCATCGATCTTTCCACTGACTTTCGCAATGAATCTGATGGATTTATCTATGGCCTTCCTGAGGTCAATGCAGCCAAAATCCAATCCGCAAAGCGCATCGCAAATCCAGGATGTTTTGCCACAGGCATTCAGTTGGCTTTAGCACCCGCAATCGCAAAAGGTTGGGCGAAAGACACTGTCCAGATTTCCGGAATCACAGGAAGTACTGGTGCTGGTAAAAAGCTGGGAGAAACGTCCCACTTCAGCTATCGAACGGGTAATATGTCTGTTTACAAGCTATTTACCCATCAGCATCTCAAGGAAATTGGGCAGACTTTTAGGCAGATCAATCCTGACTTCGACTCCGAACTTCTATTTGTCCCATATCGAGGGAATTTCTCAAGAGGTATTTGGATCACCGCTCATTTTCCTTTTACAGGAACTGAGGAAGAAGCATTAAAGGCCTATCAGGAGTTCTATCAAGATGCCGCTTTCACCTTTGTCTCCACACAGGATATAGACTTGAAGCAAGCGGTCAATACCAATAAATGCTTCCTCTTTGTCCAAAAAGAAGCGGGGCAATTGGTGATTTATTCGGCAATTGATAACCTTCTAAAAGGCGCCTCCGGGCAAGCAGTCCAGAATTTCAATCTCGCCTTTGGGCTGGATGAAAAGATGGGCTTGAATTTGAAGTCAATCGCGTTTTAGAAACGAGAGCCAAGACACAAGAAGCAAGACTTTAGACAAAGAAAAAATCAACAATCGAATTTGAATTTAGCGACTGAAATCAAAAAAGAGGTCGTAAATCGTTATTCGTAAATCAACAATCGAAATGAATTTATTCGACGTATATCCCTTGATTCCCGTCACTTTGGTCAAGGCCGAAGGTTGCAAACTTTGGGACGATCAGGGTCAGGAATATTTGGATCTCTATGGCGGTCATGCGGTGATTTCCATTGGACATACCCATCCACACTATGTAAAGCGAATCAAAGATCAACTGGATCAAATCGCTTTTTACTCCAATTCCATCCAGATTCCTATCCAAAAGGAATTTGCAAACAAACTTGGTCACCTGTCTTGCCTGCATGACTATGCACTCTTTCTCTGCAATAGCGGAGCAGAAGCAAATGAAAACGCAATCAAAATGGCTTCGTTTGCAACAGGAAAAGCCGGTTTCATTGCCTTTTCGGGATCATTCCATGGGAGGACTTCCGGTGCGGTTGCTTTGACTGACAATCCTAAGATAGTGGCTCCAAGCAATGCTCGATCCGATTTCCATATTCTTCCATGGGGCGATTTGGCGGCTTTAGAACAGGCCCTACAAACGAATACTATTGCCGGCGTCATCATCGAAGGAATTCAAGGTGTTGGCGGGATTCAAGTGCCTTCAGCGGAATTCTTACTCGGAATTTCGGACTTGGCAAAAAAATATGGTGCCAAACTGATCCTTGATGAAGTTCAATCCGGATTCGGTAGAACAGGCCGATTCTTTGCACATCAGTGGGTTGATGGCATCATGCCGGATCTGATCTCGATGGCTAAAGGCATGGGAAATGGCTTTCCGATTGGAGGATTGTTGATTTCCCCTGAATTCAAAGCAAGCTACGGGTTACTTGGAACCACATTTGGTGGCAATCACCTGGCATGTGCAGCTGGGCTGGCTGTATTGGAGGTGATGGAATCTGAAAATCTTCAGGCAAAAGCGCTAGAGCTCGGTGAAAAATTGATTCAGGAGCTTAAGCAAATTCCCGGCATTATTGATGTCCGAGGAAAAGGGTTGATGATCGGGATTGACCTAGATCGGGATGCGGGTCCAGTTCGATCAGAAATGGTTAAGAAATACCATATTTTCACAGGTTCAGCTGCAAAAAAGGAAACGATTCGATTGCTTCCACCTTTGTCCGTAGAATGGAATCAGTTAAATTCGTTCTTGTCCGCTGTTAAAGAGATTCTTAGTAATTAAGCTTTTTAATCCCCTACTCTAGTTTCAATGAATCATTTTACACAATTCGAGTCGAAAGAACTCGGTCAGGAATTAATCGATCTGGCGATTTCCTACAAAGCAAATCCGAGTTTGGATATAGCCAAAGGCAAGGGAAAGCGCGTAGGATGCATCTTCTTGAATCCCTCCCTGAGAACCCGAGTAAGCACACAGATCGCAGCACAAAACCTAGGCATGGAAGCCATAGTCCTAAATATGGACAAAGAAGGTTGGGCCCTCGAGATGAAAGAAGGTGCCGTGATGAATAAAGGGACTGTAGAGCATGTCAAAGATGCCGCAGGAGTTTTGGGTTCTTACTTTGATATTTTGGCGATCCGTGCTTTTCCTTCCCTGACCAATAGGGACGAGGACATCAATGACTTTGTGTTTGGTCAGTTTGTCAAATATTGCGGAAAGCCGGTAGTTAGTTTAGAATCTGCAATACGCCATCCCCTTCAGAGCTTGGCAGATCAGATCACGATGCAGGAATTTTCCGAAGGAAAGAGAAAACCGAAAGTCGTTCTGACCTGGGGACCACATATCAAGGCTATACCGCATGCAGTAGCAAACAGCTTTGCAGAATGGACACTGGGAATGGGTCATGACCTGACCATTACACACCCTGAAGGGTATGAATTGGATGAGGTTTTTACTAAAGGAGCCAGTATAGAATATAATCAAAGCAAAGCACTTAAAGATGCTGATTTTGTGTATGTTAAGAATTGGTCTTCTTTCAATGACTATGGAAAAATTCTTTCCACTGATGCCTCTTGGATGCTGACCGAAAAACATTTGAAACATGCGGAAAATGCAAAAGTAATGCACTGCCTGCCGGTGCGAAGAAATCTTGAACTTTCGGATGAGATTTTGGATAGTGCACGTTCTTTAGTACAAAATCAAGCAGAAAACAGAATCTATGCTGCCCAGGCAGTCCTAAGTAAAATTCTGGGATAACCCCTTTTTTAGCTGGCAAACCTATGAAGATTTCAATTATCAAAATCGGCGGAAACGTCATCGACTTTCCAGAAAAGCTGGACGAATTCCTGGCCTTATTCGCCAAATTTCCCGGTCCGAAAATCCTTATCCACGGAGGCGGAATCATGGCTTCCCGATTTGGTGAGTCTATGGGAGTGATGCCAGAGATGGTCGATGGGAGACGAATCACGGATAAGGATACGCTGGATATTGTGACGATGGTTTACGCCGGTCTGATCAACAAAAATATGGTAGCCAAGCTTCAGGCCATGAAAGTAAATGCCATCGGAATGACTGGCGCTGATGGAAACCTCATCCGATCAATCAAGCGACCGGTGAAAGGGATAGACTATGGGTTTGTAGGTGATATTCAGGAAATCAACACTGAGTTGATTAAGACATTGCTCAGTGCAGGTCTATTCCCTGTAGTCAATGCCATTACACATGATAAAAAGGGCCAATTGCTCAATACCAATGCAGATTCCATTGCTTCTGCCCTCGCTACCAGTTTGGCCACTGAGCATCAGGTGAATTTGTATTTCTGTTTTAATAAAAGTGGGGTGTTGGTGGATGAAAAAAATGAAAACTCAATCATCCCCTTAATTAATGAAGACATTTACGCAGAGTTGCGAAAGGAAAGCGTGATCCATTCCGGAATGATTCCCAAGTTGGATAATGCCTTTGCAGCGCTCGAAAAAGGTGTTAACCATGTCTGGATTGGCAAAGCCGAAAATCTCCTACTGGCTGCCAAAGGAAAACTCTCGGGTACCACCATTGAACGTAATCGATACGATCTGTACTGATGGAAAACCTGAAAATATTTTTTGAAGAGGCAGTTCAATTGCTGAAGGAGCTAATAGAGATCCCCTCGTTTTCCAAAGAAGAAAACCTGACAGCAGACCTAATTGAAAAGAATCTGATTAAAAAAGGAGTAGAAGTCAATCGGGAAGGAAACAACGTCTGGGCTTTTGCCAAGGAATTCAATCCTTTCTTGCCTACGGTCTGGCTTAATTCACATCATGATACAGTAAAACCAAATGCTGGCTACACCAAAAATCCACATCAGGCCATCGTGGAAGATGGAAAGCTTTTCGGGTTAGGAAGTAATGATGCAGGGGGGCCTTTGGTAGGTTTATTAGCCACATTTTGTTATTTCATCCAGCAAGAGCTTCCCTTTAACCTGCTTTTTATTGCCTCTGCCGAAGAGGAAATTTCCGGTCCAAATGGCATTTCCTCCATCATTTCAAAACTTCCCGAGGCGGAACTTGCCATCGTCGGTGAACCTACCCTGATGAAGCTTGCCGTCGCCGAAAAGGGATTGTTGGTGATTGATGCCAAAATCCACGGTAAAGCAGGACATGCTGCCCGTGAGGAAGGTGTCAACGCAATTTATTTGGCTTTGGAAGATTTAGATGAAATCAGAAATTTCCAATTCATGAAGTCTAGCCCTTTTTTAGGCCGAACGAAAGTTACTGCTACTGTAATCAAAGCTGGACAGCAGCATAACGTTGTTCCGGATCTGTGTGAATACACCTTGGATGTGAGGGTAACAGATGCTTATACGCTTCAGGAGGCCTTTGAAGAGCTGAAAGCCAACCTTAAAGCTGAACTTACTCCCCGGTCCATGCGTCTTCAGTCTTCTCACCTACCTGCAGGTCATCTGATGAATCAGGTAGCGACTAGATTGGAGCTGGAAAAATACGGAAGCCCTACCCTTTCTGATCAGGCTTTGATCCCTTGGCCATCCGTCAAAATCGGTCCTGGTGACTCCGCAAGATCACATACAGCTGACGAGTTCATCTTTTTGGAAGAAATCCAGAAAGGAATCGAAGGCTACATCTCTATCATCAACAAATATGCTGAACTCAGCTAACCAATAATCATGACGAAACTCTGGCAAAAAGCCACCGGCAGCAAAAAGGAAGTAGAACAATTCACTATTGGTCGCGATCCTGAATTTGATAGTTTACTTGCCCCGTTTGATGTATTGGGTTCGATGGCTCACGCCAAAATGTTGGCAAAAATTGGCCTTCTGACTCAGGAAGAAAATGAGATCCTCCAGAAAGGTCTTAAAGAAATCTATTTTGAAATCGAGCAAGGCCAATTCAGTATTGCAGAAGGTGTAGAAGACGTCCATTCACAAGTTGAGTTTTTGCTAACCGAGCGTTTTGGAGAAGTTGGGAAAAAGCTTCACAGCGGAAGAAGCCGAAATGATCAGGTTTTGGTTGATCTAAAACTTTATTACCGAGCTGCAATCCGGGAACTAGTGGAAGACACTCAGGAACTTTTTAATCAATTGATTTCCCTTTCAGAAAAGCATAAAAAAGATCTGATGCCGGGATATACCCATACACAGTTGGCGATGCCTTCGTCATTTGGACTTTGGTTTGGCTCATTTGCGGAAGGTTTGACCGAAGATTTGGGTTTGCTCAAAGCAGCTTTTGACTTAAGCAATAAAAACCCGCTAGGTTCTGCTGCTGGATATGGATCCAGTTTTCCATTGGACCGGACAATGACTACTACCCTTTTGGGTTTTGAAGATATGCATCACAATGTGATCAATGCGCAAAATAGCCGCGGAAAAACCGAGCGGACTTTGGCGTTTGCGATGGCTGGAATTGCTGCTACGCTCAATAGACTTGCCACTGATGTGTGCTTGTTTATGAACCAGCATTTTGCTTTTATCAGCTTTCCGGATGATCTGACTACCGGAAGCAGCATCATGCCCCATAAGAAAAACCCGGATGTATTTGAGCTGATCCGCTCCAAAACCAACCAAATCCAAGGAATTCCTACCACGGTGAGCTATATGCTAACCAATATGTCTACCGGCTACCACCGAGATTTACAGCTAATGAAAGAGGAGATTTTTCCCGGAATAGATACCTTGAAGTCCTGCCTAAACATGACCACATTCATGCTGAAATCCATCAAAGTCCGGGAAAATATTCTAGATGAGGTATTCTACAAGCATGTATTTTCGGTAGAAGTAGTCAATGAGCTGGTACTGAAAGGCGTACCTTTCAGAGATGCCTACAAGCAAGTAGGTCTGGATATTGAAGCGGACAATTTCACTCCCGATCAGAAGCACCTAAATCACACCCATGAAGGAAGCATTGGCAACTTGGGAACTGCTGAAATTCAGAAAAAAATGGAAAAGGCGACAGGAACATTTGATTTTGGAAAAATAGATACCGCTTTTGCTCAGCTTCTAAAATAATTTGCCAGCATCCCTCTATTTAATTAATAACATTCATAAGAGAATCTTACTTTTGATTCTGATCATGGTTTTTATTTGGCCATTTTCATTTCAAAAGCACTATGGATAAACTTGTTGGAAGCACTTTAAAATATGATCTGAAGGCGAGTTTAGTCGTGTTTCTCGTCGCTCTTCCCCTGTGCCTCGGCATAGCCATTGCCAGTGGAGCCCCTCCTATGGCTGGATTAATCGCCGGAATAATCGGAGGTATCATAGTTGGTAGTCTTTCCGGATCTCATGTAAGTGTGAGTGGTCCTGCGGCCGGGTTGACTGTAATAGTCCTGGATTCAATTTCCTCTCTTGGTACATTTGAGCTTTTCCTAGGGGCTGTGGTCATTGCAGGACTGATCCAAATCATTCTAGGATTTTTGAAGGCCGGGATTTTAAGTTATTATTTTCCTCACGCCGTGATCAAGGGCATGCTCAGTGCGATAGGTTTGATCCTGATCCTAAAGCAAATCCCACATGCTTTAGGTTATGACAAAGACACCATGGGTGACGAGACCTTTTTACAAGCAGATCAGCACAACACCTTCTCGGAGATTTGGTATGCTTTCCAGTATTTCAGTCCTGGGGCAATCCCGATTGTAGTGATCGCATTGTTGATTTTAGTAGTATACGAACGGCCATTTTTGAAAAATCACAAGATTTTCGGCGCTGTTCCGGGAGCGCTTTTGGCAGTTATTTCAGGAATAGTGATCAATGAATTTTACGGAGCATTCTTGCCTCAATGGCAATTAGAAGGTGAACACCTCGTTAATATTCCAGTTCTAGGTTCGATTTCAGAGCTAGGAAGTCTACTGACTTTTCCAGAATTCGGGCTGGTAGCCAGCACTGAGTTTTGGATAATTGCTTTTACACTAGCTGTGATAGGAAGTATCGAAACACTATTAAGTATAGATGCCGCTGATAAAATGGATCCTTACAAAAGGATTACCCCTTCCAGCCGGGAATTGGTAGCGCAAGGAGTCGGAAATACCCTTTCTGGTTTGGTGGGTGGATTGCCAATTACCGCCGTGATCGTTAGAAGTTCGGCAAACATTGCTTCTGGAGGAAAAACTAAACTTTCGGCAATTTTCCATGGAATTTTACTCGCAATTCTGGTTTTGACAATCCCCGGAATACTGAATATGATCCCCTTAAGTTGCTTGGCCGCAGTATTATTCTTGGTTGGGTATAAACTTGCAAAGCCCTCAATTTTCATATCTACCTATTCAAAAGGTCTAGATCAATTTATCCCATTTATTGTCACTATTGCTGCAATCCTTTTGACTGATCTATTGATCGGAATCGGGATTGGAATGATCTTCGGGCTGTATTTTGTAATCAAAACAAACTTCAGAAGAGCAATTTCAATTACTGAATTGAATGGAAATTACCTCGTAAAGCTTCAGAAGGACGTTTCATTTCTCAACAAAGCGATACTTTTAAAAAGTTTGGGAGAAATTCCTGAGGGTAGCAGGGTGATTTTGAACGCCCAAAAAGTCAACTTTATAGACCATGACATTCAGGAAGTTTTAAATGACTTCATTGCCTCCGCAGGATCCAAAAACATTGAAATTACGATAGAAGGTTTCTCTTACCACCTAACACAAAATTCATGAACCCATACGAAAAACTCTTACTTCAGAATAAAGCTTGGTCGCAGGAGAAAATCCAACAGGATGAAAAATACTTTTTTAGACTAGCTCATCAGCAAAAGCCCAAATTCCTGTGGATTGGATGCTCCGATAGTCGTGTCCCTGCAAATGAAATTACCGGAACGGATCCAGGTGAGGTATTTGTTCATCGAAACATTGCCAACATGGTCGTTCATACGGACTTAAATCTCCTTTCTGTATTGCAGTATGCTATCGAATATTTGAAGGTGGAGCATGTCATAGTCTGTGGTCACTATGGATGTGGCGGTGTAGATGCAGCTGTTTCCAATAAGTCATTTGGTCTGATCAATAAGTGGCTTCGCAACATCAAGGAAGTCTATAAAACCTACCAAAGCGAAATCGACAGCGAACCCAATCATGAAGAACGAGTCAATAAACTTGTAGAATACAATGTGTTGGAGCAATGTCAGGATTTGATCAAAACTTCTATCATCCAAAAATCTTGGAATGAGCGAAATGCTCCAGAAATCCATGGATGGGTGTATGGGCTTTCCAATGGACTGGTCAAAGAACTCATTACCATCAAGCCCGATATCAATGCGATTCATCCAGTATTCAGATATTCTGATGGAGAACTTTAATTGAAATTTTCCCGGAAGCTGTCATTCCATTTTGAATTCTCAGTTTCCGGGTTTTTATTTGCATATCCTTTCACTTTTTGAGTGCAAGGATTTATATAGAAGAGGCGAGAGACAGGCTCATTGACCCTCTGGCAACCTGGAAAATCCAAGGTGCCAATTCCTGCCGGCTGAGCTATTCTCTTTCGGACCTATAAATTCCTTGCAAAATGAACAAGCAATTTACTCCTACTTTTCTAGCCTCTCACCACCAATTTCTTTATGGTTTTGCTTTTGCCCCTGTCAGGCATTTCAGGTGTTTTTGTATCTAATTCAACTTCAACGATTGATTTCTCTTGGGATTATTCCCGTTTTTCTAACCCTTTAACCTATCAAAAAAATGTCAGCAAATTATCGATTCGAGACCCTACAGCTACATGCCGGACAAACTCCCGATCCTACTACCAATTCCCGGGCTGTGCCGATTTATCAGACTACATCTTATGTATTTAACAGTGCAGAACATGGCGCAAACCTTTTTGGACTGAAGGAATTTGGCAACATCTACACGAGGATCATGAATCCGACCACGGATGTATTTGAAAAAAGAATTGCCGCACTAGAAGGCGGGGTAGCTGCTGTGGCTACATCTTCGGGCCAAGCCGCTCAATTTTTGGCTTTGAACAATATCATGGAAGCAGGCGACAACTTTGTCTCCACCTCATTTCTATACGGCGGTACATACAATCAATTCAAGGTAGCATTCAAGCGATTAGGTATTGATGCACGCTTCGCAAAAGGAGATTCTCCAGAAGCCTTTGAAAAATTGATCGATTCCAAGACAAAAGCCATCTATCTGGAAACCATCGGAAATCCTGAATTCAATATTCCTGACTTCGAAGCGATTGCTGCTTTAGCAAAGAAACATGACATCCCGCTCGTAGTAGACAATACTTTTGGTGCGGGCGGCTACCTCTGCAGACCCATTGAGCACGGAGCAAATATTGTCACCTCCTCTGCGACCAAATGGATCGGCGGTCATGGCACCTCTATCGGTGGGATCATCGTAGACGCCGGAAATTTTAACTGGGGAAATGGTAAATATCTTCAATTTTCTGAACCATCTGCCGGATATCACGGCTTGAACTTCTGGGAAGTCTTTGGTGACAACAATCCACTAGGACTCCCAAACATTGCTTTTGCGATTCGGGCAAGAGTAGAAGGATTGAGAGACTTTGGCCCTGCGATCAGTCCGTTCAATTCGTTTCTATTGCTGCAGGGTATAGAAACATTGTCTCTTCGTGTCCAACGAACAGTAGAAAATGCGCTGGAAGTCGCCAAATGGCTCGAAGCACACCCGCAAGTCTCGAAGGTGAACTACCCAGGCCTTCCCTCCTCTGCTTACCATGGATTAGGCAAAAAATATCTAAAAAATGGCTTTGGGGGAGTATTGAGTTTTGAGATCAAGGGAACCAAAGAGCAGACCTCGGCTTTCATCAACAACCTTGAGCTCATCTCACACCTAGCTAATGTAGGGGATGCCAAAACACTGATCATTCAGCCCTCAGCTACTACCCACCAGCAATTATCTGATGAAGAACAAAAAGCTGCGGGTGTCACCCCAAACCTGCTTCGGATTTCTTTTGGAATCGAGCACGTAGAAGACATCAAAGCTGACCTACAGCAAGCATTCGATAAAATCTGATTACCAATACCAATGAATTTGACTAGCCCATACGCTGATTTGACTATGACTCAGGAAGTTTTTCATTCCAACGAACCACTACATCTGGAATCAGGTGAAAAATTGGAAAGTTTTGACCTTGCTTACACGACTTATGGTCAATTGAATGAAGATAAATCCAATGTGATCTGGGTCGTCCATGCACTGACTGGGGACTCCAATGCTGCAGAATGGTGGAATGGATTGATCGGCGAAGACAAATTCTTTGATCCTAATCGAAATTTCATCATCTGTGCTAACCTCCTGGGAAGTTGCTATGGATCCACAAATCCTTTCAGTATTAATCAAGCATCAGGATCTCCCTATTTCTATGACTTTCCCCAACTAACCACCCGAGACTTGGCCGCAAGCTTGGAAAAACTGAGAGTGTATCTCAGAATTGACAAGATTCAGACACTGATCGGAGGATCGCTGGGTGGTCAGGTGAGCTTAGAATGGGCCTTGACCTTAGGTCAAAGACTGTCAAATGCGGTGATTTTGGCTTCAACCTCCAAGACATCCCCTTGGGTAATCGGTTTCAATGAGACCCAACGAATGGCTATTGAATCAGATTGTACTTGGGGAGAATGTACTGAGTCAGCCGGGGCAAAAGGATTGGAAACTGCAAGGGCAATTGCTATGCTGACTTACCGGCATCCCGATGATCTCGCCATCAAGCAAAGCGATAGCGAAGAAAAACTGGACGGCTATCGGCCTGCCTCCTACCTTAGATACCAAGGCAAGAAATTGGCAAATAGGTTTAATGCACTATCCTATTGGACGCTGTCCAAAGCAATGGACAGCCATGATGTAGGAAGAGGACGAGGTGGCGTAGTCGCCGCCTTAGAAAAAATTGAGGCAAAAGTATTGGCCATTGGGGTTAATTCAGATCAGCTCTTTCTTCCAAAAGAAACCCAATATATCAGTCAAAAAGTGAAACGAGGTACCTACAAGGAGATCAATTCTACCGCTGGGCACGATGCGTTTTTGATTGAATTTGAACAATTGACTTATTTCCTAAAGTCATTCTATCTTCAGCAATAATACTAAAGCGGGAACCCAACCCGCTTTTTTTTATTTGATCCGGGTCCATTCTACCGTTCTCCCCACAAAAGAAAATCCCACGTAACCCTTTACCTCTAGAATGGAATTTGTCTTGAGCTTCAGTTCGCACGAATAGGTCTTCCCTGATACTGGATCATAGATTTCACCGTTTTTCCACATTCCATCGTCATATTTCAACCCATCCAAGATTGCCAATCCCATCAAGGGTCTAGTTCTCAATTTGGGATTGGAATTTTGCTTGTCAATCGCAGGTTTTCCATCCGGATTTGGCTCTTTTAGCCAAACAATTTTTCCCTGATAAGTAGATCCACTTTTTACAATTTCAACCTGAGCGGTTTTTTCTGTGTTGTACCAAAGTCCTAGAATTGCGCTTTCAGTTTGTGCTTTTGCCTGCAGGACTAAACCGATAAAAAGCAATCCAAGAATTGAAGCAAACTGTCTCTTTTTCATTTTTATTTAATCTGTTCTTTCAAATAGAATATGGAATTTCGCAAGAATACGGATCAACTTAATTTTTGTCACAGATGGAGTTCATGATTTCATAAAAATTAAGTTTTGATATCCTTAAATACGAATAGCTTTGAAATTGTTATGCAGGAAGTGAAAAAATTGAATACTACCCTCACGCACCATTCGATAGAATTCTCAGGCCTCAGTTTGGTTTTATTAAAAGAAAAAGCACTCTGGATTCCTGACTTTCAAATCCTTTTGCTTGCGGATCTTCATTTTGGAAAAGCCGCTCACTTCAGAAAGTCCGGTATTCCTATTCCCGAGCCTATACATGATGCCGATCTTTTGGTTTTGAAAAAACTATTTGAGGACTATCAACCCCATTCTGTCTACTTTTTGGGAGACCTTTTTCATTCAGATTGGAATAGTCAATGGGATTATTTTAATAATTTCCTGACTGGGTTTCCTACTTGTGAGTTTCATCTCGTCAAGGGAAATCATGATGTATTGGCTCCACTGGCTTATCAACAATCCATGTTAAAAATCCATAATGAACCCTTGCAGGTTGGACCCCTCTTGCTCTCGCATGAGCCCATGGAGGTCTATGGGGAGGGATTGATTAATATCTGTGGACATATTCATCCGGGGATTCGACTCGTCGGAAAAGCACGTCAATCTGTACGGATTCCATGTTTTTTTCTATCTCGGTCCCAGCTTATCCTGCCTGCTTTCGGCAATTTCACTGGGCTGGCCTTGGTTAAACCAAATGATGGCGATTGGATTTGGGGAATCACCCCAGAAAAAATCATCCCGGTCCTTTCTGGCACATCGATTGGTTAAATCCGCCTAGCTTTCCTATTTTTGATCAGAATTACCCAACTATGGCGAATCCGTCCCGCAAGAAAAAAACACTTGGACATTTTAAGTTTGGCAGTGTCCTCTTTAGTACCACCTTGTCTTTGTTTATCGTAGGTCTTTTTGGGGTGATTTTGATCCAAGCGCGTAGCTTGACCAAAATGATCCGGGAGAATATTGAAATCCAAGTATTTTTAGACAAGGGATTACCTGAGAATCAACTGAAAGAGATTCAAAAGAACATTTCAGGACGACCGTTTATTCTTACCCGTTCGGATTCGGTCAATCTGAGATTTATTTCCGATGAAGAGGCTGCAGCTACTTTTATTGAAAGCACAGGGGAGGATTTCACCAAGTTTCTTGAAGATAATCCATTGCGTGACAGCTATGTCCTGGCTGTAGCCGAAGAATTTCAAACCTCAGAGCAATTGGAAACCATTGCAAAAGATCTCCAATCAATACCTGGAGTATTTGAGGTTTCCTATATGACCGATTTGGTAGATTCTATCAATAAAAATCTGTTGAAAGTAAGTCTTGTCATGGGTGGTTTTATATTAATTCTGATCATCACCGTGGTCATGTTGATCAACAATACCATTCGGTTGGCCTTATTTTCACAGCGATTTCTGATTCGTTCCATGCAACTCGTCGGAGCCACTAGAGGATTTATCAGAAAACCATTCCTGATGCGAGCACTGCTGTTTGGAATGACGGCTGGAGCGGTAGCTTCTGTGATTCTATTTGGATTAGTGCAGTACACCAAAGCCAATATCGAAGGATTTGCCATGCTGCAAAATCAGGAAATGTTATTGATCCTTTTCGGTGTTTTGATTGTGGTGGGAGGCCTATTGAGTGTGCTGAGCACATTGAGAGCTGTAAATAAATATTTAAACATGTCCCTTGACGAACTTTATTGATCATGAGCAATTCACCTTTTCCTTTTTCAAAGAAAAATTATCGACTTATGCTGGCTGGTCTGGCATTGATTATTCTGGGATTTGTCATAATGGCCCTGGATGGTGAGCCTCATGGCAATGGATTTTTAGGGTTGACTTTAGGCCCAATTATAGTTCTAGGAGGTTTTATCTTTGAGTTTTATGCGATTTTCGCCAAAACAGAGAAGAACTAAAATCAGCATCGCGCAGTTTCGCCTGGTGTGAACTGTTTCCCCACATAACATGCAGCAAGAAACTTACGGAGAAGTATTTCTGATCGATAAACCACTGGAATGGACCTCATTTGATGTGGTAAAAAAAGTAAGAAATGCCCTTCGTATCAAAAAAGTCGGTCACGCTGGCACCTTGGATCCCTTGGCCACAGGATTATTGATCGTATGCGCTGGAAAGCAAACCAAGCAAATAGAGACCTACATGGGTCAGGAAAAAGAATATTCCGGGACCTTTGTGATCGGTGCAACTACGGAATCTTTTGATTTGGAAAAACCAGTGATCCCTGTATCCGATCCCTCACACATCACCCTTGCGCATGTGACCTCTGCTGCGGCTCAGCTGACAGGTAATATTTTACAGGTGCCGCCCATGCACTCAGCGATCAAAGTGGACGGAAAACGGGTATATGAGTCTGCCAGAAAAGGAATTGAAGTAAAAATGGAAGCCCGACCTGTTGAGGTCCGTGAATTTGAAATAACAAGTTTTCTAGGAAATGAGGTTGGTTTTCGAATATCATGTTCCAAAGGAACTTACATCCGAAGTTTAGCCCGAGATTTAGGGGAAATTCTAGGTGTAGGAGCTTACATGAGTTCCTTGCGTCGGACACGAATCGGTAATTTTTCAGTAAAAGACGCGCATCAACTTCCTGAATTAATCGAATCAATAAAAGCAAGAACAGATGAAAATCTATGAAGGTCTTGCAGGTTTTAGCCCCGTCAAAAACGCTGTAGTTACTTCTGGGACGTTTGATGGGGTTCACTTGGGTCACCAAAAAATCCTGAAACGAATCCGCGAAATCGCAAGATCAATTCACGGGGAAACAGTTTTAATCACGTTTTGGCCACATCCCCGATTGGTTTTGTATCCGGATGAACACAAGCTCCGCCTGCTGAGTACGTTCGAGGAAAAAACTAAATTACTCAGGCAATTTGGCATCGATCACTTGATTACTATTCCTTTTACCAAAGAGTTTTCTCAATTAAGCTCTCAAGAATTCATTCGGAAAGTGCTGATAGATTCAATTGATACCAAAAAACTGGTAATTGGATATGACCATAGATTTGGAAAAAACCGGGAAGGCAGCTTCGAATACCTTAAAACTAACAGTACATCCTTCGGATTTGAATTGGAGGAGATTTCCCGTCAGGATGTAGATGAAATCGGCGTATCCAGTACGAAAATCCGAAAATCGTTAGTATCCGGAGATGTCAAAACAGCCATGACTTACCTAGGAAGACCCTATGAACTGAATGGAATAGTGATCAAAGGGCAGCAGATTGGTCGATCGATTGGTTTCCCTACGGCCAATATTCATATCCCAAATGACTACAAACTTATCCCAAAAGACGGCGTTTATGCAGTAGAAGCTCTTGTGGGTGGGAGTATGTATAAATCCATGCTGAATATAGGGAATAGACCCACAGTAGATGGAACCAAGAAGACAGTAGAAGCTAATTTATTTGACTTTCAAGGGGATCTATATGACAAGCAGATCACGGTGTATTTCCGGGAGTTCATTCGGGATGAGCATAAATTCGAAAGCTTGGATGCATTGAAAAATCAGCTTTTTCTTGATCAACAGCATGCAAGAACTATTCTATAAACCCAGATTAACATGATAAATAAGACTGTAAAAAATGCCGCTGAGGCTGTCGCAGACATACCGAGCGGTTGTATTCTGATGATGGGGGGCTTTGGTTTGAGCGGCATTCCAGAAAACTGCATTCAGGCCCTATTACAGAAACCGATATCAGGACTCACTATCGTATCAAATAATGCAGGGGTGGATGATTTTGGAATCGGCCTTTTGCTCAAAAAACGGATGGTGAAAAAGATGATTTCCAGCTACGTCGGTGAAAACGCAGAGTTTGAGCGGCAATTGTTAAGTGGAGAGCTGGAGGTGGATTTGATACCTCAGGGGACCTTAGCCGAACGTGTAAGGGCTGGAGGCGCAGGAATCCCGGCTTTTTTCACACCCGCCGGAGTGGGCACTGAAGTAGCTCAGGGAAAGGAAATCAGAGAATTTGACGGCAAGATGTATTTGATGGAACGCTGGCTCAGAGCTGATTTTTCAATCATTAAAGCTTGGAAAGGCGATACAGTAGGAAATCTGATATTTAAAGGTACGGCCCGAAATTTCAATCCCATCATGGCAGCTGCCGGCAAAATATGTATAGCTGAGGTAGAAGAATTGGTCGAAGCGGGGGAATTGGATCCCAACCAAATTCATACGCCGGGAATCTACGTACAGCGGATTTTTCAGGGAGTGAATTATGAGAAACGGATTGAGCAACGAACAATAACCCCCTAAGCCATGCTGACTAAAGAACAAATCGCAAAGCGAATAGCTAAAGAGGTGAAAAATGGACAATACATCAACCTTGGAATAGGTATTCCTACCTTGGTTGCCAATTATATCCCAGCAAGTTTAGATGTAGTCCTTCAGTCCGAAAATGGCCTACTGGGCATTGGCCCCTTCCCTACTGCGGATAAAGTAGATCCAGATTTGATCAATGCAGGCAAACAGACGATCACCATGGTACCGGGATCAAGCCTATTCAATTCAGCCGAATCTTTTGCCATGATCCGTGGAGGTCACGTTCACCTCACTATCCTCGGTGCAATGGAGGTATCCGAAAATGGAGACATTGCCAACTGGAAAATTCCCGGAAAAATGGTCAAAGGCATGGGTGGAGCTATGGACCTGGTGGCTTCTGCGGAGAATATCATCGTTGCCATGCAGCATTGCTCCAAGGATGGCCAGTCTAAGCTTTTACCACAATGCTCCTTACCCATAACTGGAATCAGGTGTGTCAAAAAAATAGTGTCTGATCTGGCAGTGTTGGAAGTTTCTCCAAATGGCGGCTTTATTCTAAAAGAAAGAGCTCCTGGAGTCTCAATCGATGAAATCAAAACCAAGACTGCAGGAAAATTGATCATCGAAGGAGAAATTCCCGAAATGACTTTTGATTAAATCAATCAACGGGAACTTGAATCGCATTTTACGGGTTTCCCGATAAATTTTGACTAAATGAAGAAATCAGAAATCAAATTCCAGATAGAACTGGATGAGCAAAATCTACCAAAAACTATCCAATGGGATGCCTCAGATAAGGAATCGGAAGGCTTAGAGTCCACCAAAAGCATCAGTGTCAATGTTTGGGATAATCTGAATCATGCCACGCTTCGAATTGATCTCTGGACTGAAGAAATGTCCGTAGTCGAGATGAAGCGATTCTATATAGACATACTAGGCGGAATGGCCCAGACTATCTTGAACAGTACAGGAGATGAATACATGTCAGAAGAAATAAAAGAACTATGTGACCGATTGGTCCGCCATGTGAATGAAGAGAACAAAAAAAACTCTTGATCTAAATCAAAAAACCCAAAAAAGTCCTGAATGCAATCAGGACTTTTTTTTAAAGTAAATGCAAATCAAAACTCAATGATTTAGGATTTTTTAATAAAATCAACGGAAAGGTTAAGTATTTACAATAGAAGCTTGAAAAATTTTCTATTTCTTTGGAAAAGTTCCTCAGTTTCCCAAAAGAGCCAATTTCTCATTTTAAGAAGCAGGCATTTTTTTTAGTTGGGAAAAATTGAAATATCAGTTTTTAACATAAATTTCGAGGAATTGAAAGCCTAAACGGCACAATGTCAATACACCAAAATAATTACACAAAATAGCCTATGAAAAATTTTACAAGAAAAATCTGGGGGACAGTGTTTTCACTCCTACTTCTGGTTTCCTTGGGAACCGGAGTTGCGCTCGCTCAGACAACCATCTCCGGCACAGTCACTGATGCAGATACCAAAGAGACATTGGTCGGAGTAAATATCCTTGTCAAAGGAAAAGTGATCGGCACGATCTCAGATCTCTCAGGTAAGTTCACCCTCAATGTATCACAGAACCCTCCGTTTACATTGGTGTTTTCAATGGTGGGTTTTACTACTCAAGAAGTGGAAATCACAAATGGAATAAGTGATCTTTCCATAGCCATGTCAGAATCCTCCATCATGGGACAAGAAGTAGTGATCTCTGCCTCCAGAGTGGAAGAAAGCATCATGCAATCTCCTGTATCGGTAGAAAAAATGGACATCATTGCCATTCGTGAAGTACCGCAGGCCAGCTTCTACGATGCCCTCAATAATATGAAAGGTGTAGAAATGAGTACGCAATCGCTTACCTTCAAATCGTTTAACACCAGAGGATTCAACGCAAACGGCAACGTGCGAACAGTTCAAATGATCGATGGAATGGACAATCAGGCACCTGGGTTGAACTTCTCCGTTGGTAATATTGTCGGTATTTCTGAGCTTGACCTCGAAAGTGTAGAACTACTTCCTGGTGCTTCCTCTGCATTGTATGGTCCAAATGCGATTAACGGGATTCTATTGATGAATTCTAAAAATCCTTTCCAATATCAGGGATTATCAGCAAGTGTTAAAACTGGCATCATGAGTGAGCAAAGCAGATCAACTGCTTCTACTGGCTTTTATGATT
Source organism: Algoriphagus litoralis (assembly GCF_003259255.1). GTDB lineage: Bacteria > Bacteroidota > Bacteroidia > Cytophagales > Cyclobacteriaceae > Algoriphagus > Algoriphagus litoralis. Next base: position 398,778 of record NZ_QGOL01000003.1, on the reverse strand, counting down.
TCAGCGCCCGCTATGCAAAAGCTTTTAACAACAAACTAGCCTTCAAAGTAAACTTCTCTTATCTGTCTGCAGACGATTGGCAAGCCAATGATTTCAGAGATCAATCGCTTCTAAACGGCTCTTCTATTGAAGGAGGTTCAAGATTAAATAATCCAGGCTATAACGGTGTAAACGTCTATGGGGATGAAAGCACACAAAACCTGTTTTCGGTAGCTCAATCCTTGACACAAACCATCAATCCTGCAACTGGTCAGCCATTTTTACCAGCAGCAATCCTTCCTCTGATTCCACAGTCACAGATATCCCGGACAGGATATGCAGAGCGTGATCTGGCGGATTACAACACCAAATCAATCAAATTCAACGCAGCTCTGCACTGGAGATTGAATGACCGGGTAGAGGCGATATTCCAGGGAAATTATGGAGCAGGTACAACAGTCTATACTGGAGCTGACCGCTATTCCATTGCAAACTTTAAGTTGGGTCAATACAAAGCAGAGCTTAGAGGCTCACACTGGTACGTAAGAGCCTATACGACTCAGGAGCGTTCTGGAGATGCCTTTGCTGTAGGTATCGCAGCCAATGCAATCAATGAAGCTTGGAAACCTTCCGAACTCTGGTATGCCGAATATGCAGGAGCATTTGCGCAAGCCAAAGCTCAAGGCGCGGATGATGCTACAGCCCATGGCGTGGCACGTGGTGTGGCAGACACTGGAAGATTTGCTCCGGGTACAGCAGAATTCAACCAAGCCAGAAACAATACCACCTCTACTCCTATTCCTGGACAGTTTCAAACTATCCCAAGAAATATCGGATCCCAGTTTGTTGACAAAACTAACCTCTACCACGTTGAAGGTTCTTACCAATTAAAAGACGTCAAATTTGCCGATTTCGTAATTGGTGCTAACTATAGAAGCTATCAGCTGAATTCTGAAGGAACCTTATTTGCTCTTGATGAAAACGGCAGCGAATTTTCTATTGCTGAATACGGCGGATACGCTCAAGGCACCAAAAAACTGTTTAACGACAAGTTTAAACTGACAGCCTCTGTGAGATATGATAAGAACGAAAACTTCGATGGACAGTGGTCACCTAGAATATCTGGTGTATATACCGCAGGAAATCACAATTTCAGAGCATCTTATCAGACAGGTTTCAGAATACCTACCACACAGGATCAATATATTGATCTAGTAACTCCACAAGCTCGATTGATCGGTGGATTGCCTTTGTTTAGAGATCGATACAATTTCAGCCAAAACCCAGTGTATTCTCAAGCCACTGTAGCTAACTTCGGTGGTGCTGTGCTAAGAGATGCAGGAACTGAAGCCGTGAGAAACGCTGCTGTACAGCAGGCTATTCAGATCTTGATCGCTCAAGGTATCACACCTACTCCAGAATTGATCGCGCCACTAGCAGCTCAACTTGTACCTGTAATCGCGGCAACAAACAATCAGAACCTCCTTGTTGAAGAAGAATTGACTGACTTCCAGCCTGAGAGAGTAAAATCGTTTGAAGTAGGCTATAAAGGCCTTATTTCTAACAGACTCTTAATCGACGCCTATGCCTATTTCAACGAATTTGAAAACTTCATTGGCGGTCAGGTTTTGATTCAAGATAGAAATCCAAACCCTCAAAATCCTGCTTCAGCACTTGGGTTAAACCTATTGAGCGCGAACACAAGAAATGTGTTCTCCATGCCAGTCAACAGAACAGAAGTAATCAAATCATGGGGATGGGCCGTTGGATTGGATTACAAACTTCCTAAAAACTACTCCGTAGGCGGGAATGTATCCTATAACACACTATCAAACCTAGAGGACTTTGCAGAGACTGGATTTCAGCCATCTTTCAACACACCAGAATATCGATATGTTCTTAACTTCTCTAATAGAGAGTTTGTGAAAAACACAGGTTTCTCGCTGTCTTACAGATGGCAAGGTGAATTTGTATGGCAATCCTCATTCGTAGGCCCTGCAGTATCTTCTTCGCAACAATCCGTGATGCCTGCCTTCGGCACCTTTGATGCTCAGTTCAGCTACAAACTGAAAAACCTAAAATCCATCTTGAAAGTGGGCGGATCCAACTTGTTCAACTCAAGTGGATACCGTCAGGCTTGGGGTAACCCGACTGTCGGCACGATGTACTACATCAGTTTGACCTTTGATGAGTTTTTGAACTAAGACTCGATAAAATAAAATACAAAAGGCCATCTGGTAACTCCGGATGGCCTTTTTTAATTATCTATCACGAATACTATTTATTCAAATCAAAGAGATATAAGTCATTTGGAAGTTGAATGCTGGAAGCAACCAACCAGAAAATATGTTTGGATTAATAAATGGGTAACCTAAGGTGTAGGAAATTTTGGCTTTACAAATTAAGTAAGGTAAATAGCCCAAACCATTCCTATTTAGGAGATGATTACCAATGCTTTCCAGAGCTAAGAGATCCATGAATTGAATACAAATGAGTAATACAAAAGCAATTGAAAGTCATCTAGAATGAGCAAACTTTAGGAAAGAGCAAAAAAAAACCTGTCGATGAAGACAGGTTTTTTAGAATTCAAGAAACGTATATTAATTCACATCGCCCATCAATTTCTTGAGAACCGGTTTCAATAAAAAGAGCAATAGTGCAGATCCGACCACCGTATAGACGATCATCATAAACTGATCGGGCATGGCCGCCAAACCTTCTTCTGTTCCACCACTTGCCTCTCCAGCAATAATCCCGGCAAACAAGTTTCCAAGTGCCACAGACAAAAACCAAATGCCCATCATTTGTCCTCCATAGCCCTTTGGTGCTAATTTGGTTGTAACCGAAAGCCCAACTGGTGACAAACTCAACTCCCCAAATGTGTGAAGCATATAGGTAATGATTAACCAACTAGGGGCAGCTAAATCACCAGATGCCGCAATCTTTGTCGCGAAATACATCACAAAGAAACCCAATCCTAGTTGCAAAAGTCCAAAGGTAAATTTCAGAGGAGAGCTAGGTTCTAAATTTTTTCTCCCCAACCCTACCCATAGGGCTGCGAAAAACGGAGCGAAAATGATAATGAATAGTGAATTGATAGACTGGAAATAACCTGTTGGGATTTCCCAACCTAAGATCGTTCGGTCAGTAAATCGCTCGGCAAAAAGGTTCAAGGTGGACCCTGCTTGCTCAAAGCCTGACCAGAACATTGCTGAGAAAATAAAAAGGATTGCAATTGCGCCAACCTTCATTTTGTCAGGCTTTTCTAACCCACCAAAGAGCATCACATAGCCCAAATAACCAAAAGCAACTATTAATATAACTGTCCCCGATGCTCCTGCAATCGCTGAAGCGTCTATTGAAATCACACCTGTAAATAGTATCGCGATAATCACTGCACCAACTAGCCCGACCACTGAAGTAACGGACCTGAGTTTTTTCCTAGAAGCAATTTCTTGTTGCGTGACCGCAATAGGAGGTTCTCCATATCCATCCAGAGAGCTTCCTGTAAGTTTATATTGAATCAAACCAAACACCATACCTAGACCTGCCAATCCAAAGCCCATGTGCATATCATACTCAGCAACCGTACTACACGCTATAGGAGCAATAAATCCACCTAGGTTAATGCCCATATAAAAGATTGAAAATCCTGCATCACGCTTGGAACTGCCTGGAGGATAGAGTTGACCGACAATAGAGCTGATGTTGGGCTTCAATAATCCTGTCCCTAAAACGATCAAAATCAAACCCAAAAAGAAAGAAGTGGTGTCTAGGGTGCTGAGTGAATCTTTGGCTGCAGAGCCGCCATTAATCCAAGCTTCCACTCCTGGAAGTGCCATCATGAAATGACCTAGAGCAATAATAATTCCTCCGTACCAAACGGATTTTTTGAGTCCAAAAAGCCGATCAGCTAGCCAACCTCCAGGTAATGCCAAAAGGTAAACTCCCATCGTGTAGAGTCCATAAACAGCTCCGGCTGTTTTATCATCGAAACCTAACCCACCATCTACGATCGCTTTGGTCATAAAAAGGATTAAAAGTGCTCGCATTCCATAGTAACTGAAGCGTTCCCACATTTCAGTAAAAAAAAGCGTCATCAGTCCCTTTGGATGACCGAAGGCTGTTCCGCCTTCAAATTCTGGAGTCAGTTGTTTTTCCAAGTTCGTTTGTGTTTTGGGTAATATTCAATCTACAATGATAAACTTTTTTGCTTCTTGTTTCCAAAAGTTTTACAACCCTGACACTCAGATTCTCAAATTTTACTGAGGAAAATCAGCTTTAGCCTTTCCGCTATAACTATAAAAACTCTTCAAGTCAAATAATATTCTGTTTTTATTCCGTAATCGATTGAAAAGCGAAAAAATGAGGTTTTTTTGGTTTCGTTTTGAAAATATCTCCCTAATTTTGAGTAGACAATTTTCAGTATTTAAACCCAAATACGTATGCAGGACCTTGTTCTGACACCCTCTCTTTCTTCCTACCCACAACCAGATGTGGACACCAGTGGGAAAGTATTCACCAACCTTACCCCAGCCGAATTAGTCGAGCATGCTCTGAGCCGAAAGGAGGCATTCCTGACGGCCACAGGTGCCCTGATGGCAGACACCGGTAAATTTACCGGACGGGCTCCTCAGGACAGATTTATAGTGCTAGATGAGAAAACCAAAGACGCTGTCTGGTGGGGCGATGTCAATATCCCATTTGACGAAGGAAAGTTTGATGCTTTATTGGAAAAGATGAAATACCATCTTTCCACCAAAGACTTATTCGTCAGACATGCATTGGCTGGTGCTGATCCTGAGTACCAATTAAACCTAAAGGTGATCAACACCTTGGCCTGGCATAACCTATTTTGCTACAACATGTTTCTTAGGCCAAGCAAGGACCAAATCAAATCCTTTCAATCCGATTTCACGATCATCTGCGCGCCAGATTTTGAAGCAGACCCAGAACTGGATGGGACACGAAACCCAAACTTTGCCATCTTAAATCTAAGCAAGCGGATGATTCTGATCGGTGGAACTGCCTATGCTGGAGAGATGAAGAAGGGAATATTCTCAGTTCTGAATTTCATCCTTCCGCATGAGCGAAATGTGCTATCCATGCACTGTTCCGCCAATATGGGAAAGGATGGGGATACGGCGATATTTTTTGGACTTTCCGGTACGGGAAAAACTACGCTATCTGCGGATCCCAACCGCCAACTGATCGGCGACGATGAGCACGGCTGGACCAAAAATTCCGTTTTCAACTTTGAAGGTGGCTGCTACGCCAAAGTCATTGACCTGACTCGCGACAAAGAACCGGAGATTTATGATGCGATCAAGTTTGGGGCGATCGTTGAGAATACCCGATTCAAACCCGGGACAAGAGAAGTCGACTACACCAATAAATCTATCACGGAAAATACCCGTACCGCCTACCCGATCCATTACATTCCGAATGCGCTAAATCCCTCAGTAGCAGGCATCCCCAAAAATATCTTTTTCTTGACAGCAGATGCATTTGGAGTGATTCCTCCGATTTCAAAATTGAACAGCAGTCAGGCAATGTATCATTTTATCTCTGGCTATACCGCAAAAGTAGCGGGAACAGAAATGGGCGTCACTGAACCAAAATTGACTTTCTCGGCATGTTTTGGAGCGGCTTTCCTTCCTTTACATCCGACTACTTATGCAAAGCTTTTCGGCGAAAAAATGGAAAAGCATAAGGTGAACGTGTGGCTGATCAATACCGGATGGACTGGAGGACCGTATGGTATAGGCACCCGTATGAAGCTCTCTCATACTCGGGCAATGATTTCAGCTGCTCTCAACGGAAACTTGGAATTTGCGCCATTCAGAAAAGACCCAATTTTTGGATTTATGGTCCCTGAACTATGCCCAGACGTTCCTTTCGAAATCTTGAATCCAAGGAATACCTGGACAGATCCAAATCACTATGACGAAACTGCCAGAAATTTGGCTAAGGCATTTGTGGACAATTTCGAAAAATTCAGAGACGATGCTGATCACACGATAATAGAAGGATCTCCGATCGTTTAAGAAATAAGGGAATGAAATTCATTCCCTTTTCTTTTTTTCATGCTAAAAAACCAAGTCTAGGTCCTATTTTTGCCAACCAAATTCTTCTGAACCATTGTACGGTTAACTAGAAATTTTGAATCGGTGGAATCGGGTATGACAAATACCTCAAACATCAGGATAAGTACCTATCGAGCAAGATTTTAGGTGACCATTAAAAACAAATTATAAAGACATGAAAACTGCAGAAATCATTACAGAAAAAGGGACTATGAAAGTAGAATTCTACGAGAAGGACGCCCCTATCGCTGTTCAGAACTTCATAGACCTTTCGACCAAAGGGTTTTACGATGGGCTGACTTTTCACAGAGTAATCCCAAATTTTGTAATTCAGGGAGGATGCCCAAATGGAACAGGTACCGGTGGACCAGGTTACAAAATCAAATGCGAATTGGATGGGGACAATCAATACCATGATCGTGGTGTTCTATCGATGGCGCATGCCGGGAGAAATACAGGCGGTTCCCAGTTTTTCATCTGCCACAGCAGGACCAATACCGCACATTTGGACAGAAATCACACTTGCTTTGGCAAAGTAGTCGAAGGCTTGGATGTCATCGATGAGATCAGAGCAGGTGATAAAATTGAAAAAATCGTAATCTCAGAAGCTTAATGAAATCCCCTCAAATGAGGGGATTTTTTTTGAAGGACACTTAATCCAAGGTTTGGAATGGTAATTGAGTCTGATCAATTCATCAAGTTCAATCCATGAAAAATCGAATCGTCCTTCTCTCTTTTTTTATATTTCTGGTTACTTCTCAAGCTTCATTTTCTCAGCGATACGGCACAGCTGTTGGAATACGACTTGGCAACTCAGATTTAAACCGAACTTTTGGCCTTACAGTCCAGCAGCGTATACTTGACCGAGTAACACTTGAGGGTATTTTGCAATCGGATTTCAATAGAAATACAACCTTATCTTTTCTCGCCGAACGACATCGCCCGCTTATTTCCAAGCGGTTTAATTACTACTATGGTGGAGGGATTGCTTTCGGCAACGAGGAGAGTTTTGTGAAAAATGAGGAAACCAAACTTATAGATCATACCTATGGAAATTCAACGATTGGCATCGACTTGATCGCTGGGGTGGAATTAACCGTTGCGAATGCTGTGATTTCACTCGATTACAAGCCAAATATAAATCTTGCCGGGAGATCGGAGTTTTACAGAGGACAGGTAGGAATCTCAGCGAGGACTGTGTTGGTGAAAAGTAAGGAGCAGAAACGCAAACAAAGGCAACGCCAAAAAGCCAAAAAATCATCTCAAAGAAAATCCGTCAACCCCTTTTCTGAATTATTCAAAAAGAAATAATCACTGATTTTCTATTCGGTTTTGAAAGAAAACCTTTTCATGGATGTCGGAATTTTTGACCACGCTACGGTACCATTTCATCCGAAGCTTGTTTTTTTCAGATTCGGAAAGGTAAAAGTCAGGTAGGGTTAGCTCCTCAGCCTTTTTAACCAAATCATACAAAATAATGGAGGCTGAAACAGAAATATTAAAACTGTCGGTAAAGCCCAGCATGGGAATGTGTACGAGACCATCTGCTTTGGATTTGACCTCTTCTGATATTCCTTCGTGCTCATTTCCAAATACCAGAGCTAGTTTTTCTGTCGGCTGCAAATCGTAAATTGGCATGGCAGAAGGCTCTGGACTGGTTCCATAAATCTTGTACCCTTTGGCCTTTAGTGTGTGAAAACAGTTGTCTACAGAATTTGTCCCTTCTTTGAAGTGCTTGTATAGATCAACCCACTGAGAGGCACCACGAGTCACAAATGGATTGACCTTGTATTGATCCGTTTTTTCGATGATGTGAATGTCCTGCAGCCCAAAACAATCGCAGGTACGGATCACTGCACTGGCATTGTGAGGCTTAAAAATGTCCTCCAAAACGACTGTGAGATGTCGGGTTCGTTTAGATAGCACCTTTTCCATCACTGATTTTTTATGGGCAGTGATGTATTGACCTAAATAATCTAGCAGGTCCTGATCAAATTCGTTATCGTATATAGATTTAGTCATGAAAACTCAGGGGCTTTTAGAAAAGCCCCAATTGTTCATCATCGTCTTTTTTAGGCGTCAGATCGATCTTACTTCCAACTTCGAGCTCCTGATCTGTATCAGCAGACTCCACCTCTGAGACTTCTTCTTCTTCTTCACTTCCCACATCTTCATCGGTTTTTTCTGAAATGATCAGTGAAATTTCTTTGACTGGATAAGTGCTGAGCTTATTTCCAATGGCCTTCCAACCCTTGACATCGATGAGCATATCGAGGTCATACTCCATGATTTCATCTTCTTTTCCTTTACTCAACGTGACTGAAACCTGCGGTTGATTTGCAGTCGATACGACCTTGAGGTAAGATTGCTTATGATCCGTGATGAAGTTGAATCGCTTGTTGACAGTGGTAGTTTCAATCAAAAACCGCTTGACAAAAAAAGTTTTGGTTCCACCATCAAAATAAATGGCAGAGATGACTTTTTGAATATCAAACTTCTCTATCAAGACCACATCTTTGGGTTCGTATCGATTGGTCAATTCAAAGCTGGTAAGCTCGTAGTCGCCGTTTCGGTAAAAAACAAGAATCTTATCATCTCCCAAAAAGTTGCCAATTAACTTGCCTCTTTGATCTGTATTGAGCCGTCCGATCACGGCATCATAGAATATGTTGATCCCACCCAACGTGGATTTTCCTTCCATTTTCAGTTGAATCTTTCTGACTGGATATCGGGTCAGAATATTCCCGCCTGCTCCCCTGCCTTTGATTTCGATCTCAGCAAAGTCAAAGTCAAAAACTTTCACTCTTGCTTTGGCGCCCTGAGTCAAATAGACAGTCACGAGTTCCGCCTCACCATTCGGATTTGCAGTCAGGTAAAGAACTTTTGTACCCTTGGTTCCTTTGGTCAGATCGTATTCCTTGTCTCTTGTGATCCCACCGATTTGGAATCGCTTGACCATGGCTCGACCTGAGCCTCCATCCAGATAGATCAGGTTGTAGGTCATTCGGTCATCATTCTTTCGAAAAACACCTACATACAGGATATCCTTTCCCATAAATCCTTTCTCCTGAATTTTGGATACCATGAATTTACCATCACGACGCAAAACAATCACATCATCCAAATCAGAACAATCACAGATAAACTCATCCTTTTTAAGCCCATATCCAACAAAACCATCCGTCCGATTGACGTAGAGCTTTGCGTTATTTGCTGCTACCACAGTGGCTTCGATCGTATCCAAAGCACGAATCTCTGTCTTTCGCTCACGTCCTTTTCCATACTTATCCAGGAGACTTTGATAGTATTTGATCGAGTATTCCGTGAGATGCTTGAGGTTGTAATTGACCTCTTTTAGCTCCTCTTGAAGACGTTTCATCAATTCATCTGCCTTGAAGGCATCGAATTTCGAGATTCGCTTGATTTTGATTTCTGTCAGACGAACAAGATCATCCTGAGTGATTTCCCTGTAAAAGTCAGGCTTGTAGGGATCCAAACCACGATCAATTGCCTCCAACACTGCATCCCAAGTGGTACATTCCTCAATATCCCGGTAGATTCGGTTTTCGATGAAAATCTTCTCCAACGATGAGAAAAGTAAACGCTCCATCAATTCCCCTCTGCGAATCTCCAATTCTCGCTTGAGGAGTTCTTTGGTTTGCTGTGTATTGTATTCGAGAATTCTGTTTACTGTGAGGAATACAGGCTTGTCATCTATAATGACACAGGCATTTGGTGAAATGGAAATTTCACAGTCCGTGAATGCATACAAGGCATCAATCGTCACATCCGGAGAAACTCCCGGAGCCAGCTGGATCTGGATTTCGACATCTTTGGCCGTATTGTCGACGACTTTTTTGATTTTAATCTTTCCTTTATCGTTGGCTTTCAAGATAGAATCAATCAAAGAGTCTGTGGTAACACCATACGGAATCTCTTTGATAACTAGCGTCTTACTATCCTCCTCTTCAATTCTGGCTCTAACCTTTACTTTTCCGCCACGATGCCCTTCATTGTATTCTGAGAAGTCAGCCAGACCACCAGTCATGAAGTCTGGAAGGACATTGGTTTTGTTTCCTTTCAGGATTTCTATCGACCCTTCGATCAATTCGATAAAATTGTGTGGTAGGATTTTAGTAGAAAGTCCCACTGCGATTCCCTCTACACCTTGGGCTAGAAGCAAGGGAAACTTAACGGGTAGCGTGACTGGTTCACGCTTTCTTCCATCATAGGAAAGCTGCCACTCAGTAGTCTGCGGATTGAACACCACATCCAAAGCAAACTTGGACAGACGAGCCTCAATGTAACGCGCCGCTGCTGCACCGTCACCTGTGCGGACATCACCCCAGTTTCCCTGAGTCTCGATGAGCAGTTCCTTTTGACCCATGTTCACCATGGCATCGCCAATAGACTGATCACCATGTGGGTGATATTGCATGGATTGGCCGATGATATTGGCGACTTTGTTAAATCGGCCATCATCCATTTCCTTCATGGCATGGAGAATCCTCCGCTGTACTGGCTTCAGACCATCCTCTATCGCTGGTACAGCCCGCTCCAAAATCACATAGGAGGCATAGTCCAGAAACCATTCCTTATACATGCCAGTGATAGGCACAGAGGTGTGAAGACTTTCGTCTCCACCTTCTACAGTCTTATTTTCGTCACTCATTTATACTATCCAATTTTGGTAAATGTAAGTAGTCACCAAGACCATACTTACCGAAATCATATTTCCGATCAGGAAATAATCGTTTGAAACTTTATTCTCGTCAGCCTTAATCCTAGTACCAATTTTCAATGCCCCGAACAAGGTCAACCCATGGTATACTTCTGTAAACAAGCAGAGATAAAGAAATATCCGTTCAATAATTCCATTCCACATGGGACGAGTTGATCCATATTCCCCCAGATAATGCTTTCTGACCCTGCGAAATGTAACATATGCCACCAACTCAGAGCCTATATAAATGAGGAAAAAGCTAATCGATATCGGCATAAATCAATCTGGTCAGTTTTTTGCGTTTTCGGTAGGATTCCAATCCCAATGACTTGAACCTACGCCAAATCAGCGAAACATCTTTTGCTAAGATCTCAGCTACTTTTTTATAGTCTCGGTAATGAAAGTATCCACTAATAATCTGTCGATCCTTCCATTTCCATTCTTCTTGCATCTCTAAGAGGATATTCATGGCCAATGCCATTTGTGTTTTTTTAGCAATCGTACCAGAAATCACCATTCTATCCTCTTCCTGCTTCATTTCGACCAAAGCTTCCCTTACTTCTGAAAGTCCAGGCCCCAGCATCCCGTAGGCTATTGTTGGGTTAATAGGCGTAGAAATTTCCCCGAATCCCAAGCTATATCGAATCAGAATCTCTACATCCAGATCCCAGCGGTACTCCTCCAAAGCTATGACCACTTCAGCGGCTTCTTTTGCCGAAGTGACAATGCCTTGGAACTCATCCCCAAGTGTAATGGTCAGCGGTGATTCAAAGCTGGTAGAATAATCTTGATTCACCTTTTGGATCAACCTCGCAAAATTCTCCTGAAGTAGGGTTTGATCTCCTTCCCTGCTTCCTATGATATCTCCCATTAATATCCAATGTGACATAAGTTTCTAATTTTGCATTATTTATACAAATATATATTTTTTTGCATATTTTATACAAAAATATATTTATTGTATTTTTCATGCAAATTTAAACTACGTCAAGCTCCTCTTGCTCTTCAGTTTTTCTCGGATCATCCAGAGCCAGATCTTTTTCAATTTTCAGATTATCGATAATGAAAAGCTGTCGATCCGGCGTATTCTTACCCATGTAGAACGTAAGCAGATCAGATATCTTGGTCTCCTTATTCAAAATGATAGGATCAAGCCGAATATTTTCTCCAATAAATGTCCCGAATTCTTCAGGTGAAATCTCTCCAAGTCCCTTAAATCGGGTGATTTCCGGCTTGCTCCCCAACTTGTGAATCGCACGCTGCCGTTCTTCATCAGAATAGCAGTAGATCGTTTCCTTCTTATTCCGAACCCGGAAAAGAGGCGTATCGAGGATAAAAAGATGCCCATTTTTCACCAGGTCAGGGAAAAACTGGAGGAAATAGGTCATGATCAACAATCGGATGTGCATCCCATCCACATCTGCATCTGTAGCGATGACAATCTTACGATAGCGTAGATTTTCGATTCCGTCTTCGATATTTAAGGCATGCTGAAGCAGATTGAACTCTTCATTTTCATAGACCACCTTTTTGGTCATGCCAAAACAGTTGAGGGGTTTTCCACGAAGTGAAAATACAGCCTGAGTCTGTACATCACGCGATTTGGTAATAGAACCGGAAGCCGAATCCCCTTCTGTGATGAAGAGCATCGAATTGTTTTTTACATCCTCATTGGCCTTGGGATCATCGTAATGCACACGACAATCTCTCAGTTTTTTGTTATGAAGATTGGCCTTTTTGGCACGCTCATTTGCGAGCTTTTTGATCCCTGAAATCTCTTTGCGCTCACGCTCAGACTGCAAAATCCGCTTGAGTAAGGCATCTGCTACTGCTGGGTTCTTATGGAGATAATTATCCAGTTCGGTTTTGATGAAATCATTCACAAAAGTCCTCAGGGTAGGCCCATCGGGACCGACACTCTGAGAACCCAGTTTGGTCTTTGTCTGCGACTCAAAAACAGGCTCCTGGACACGCACTGCAATAGCCGCTACGACAGATTGCCGAATATCTGACGCGTCGTAGTCTTTCTTGAAAAATTCCCGGATCGTTTTCACAATCGCTTCGCGAAAAGCAGCCAAGTGAGTCCCTCCTTGCGTCGTATATTGCCCATTGACAAACGAATAATATTCCTCACCGTACGAACCTGAGTGAGTAATAGCCACCTCGATGTCGTTTCCTTTAAGATGAATGATCGGATAGCGTATACTTTCCTCATCAATCTTATTGGAAAGCAAATCATACAAACCCCGATCAGAAAAGTACTTCTTCCCATTGAAGTTGATTGTCAATCCGGCATTCAGATAGGCATAGTTCCAAATCTGATTTTCGAGATATTCTGGGATGAAGTGGTAGTTTTTGAAAATAGAAGCATCCGGAGAGAAAACGACTTTGGTTCCATTTCGATCATTGGAAGGCCCTATAGGCGGATCATTCACCAAAATCCCTTTTTCAAATTCAGCCATTTTGGATTGACCTTCCCGAAAGGATTGAACTTTGAAAAAATCTGCCAAGGCATTGACCGCTTTGGTACCGACTCCATTCAATCCTACTGATTTTTGAAAAGCCCCGGAATCATACTTTCCTCCGGTATTGATTTTGGAGACACAATCGATGACTTTTCCCAAAGGGATGCCCCGCCCATAATCTCGGATTTCAACCTTGTGCTCGGAAATTTTCACATCGATCGTCCTGCCATACCCCATCATGTGTTCATCTATGGCGTTGTCCAAAATTTCTTTGACCAAGACATAGATTCCATCATCCTGAGCACTTCCGTCACCTAATTTTCCGATATACATCCCTGGACGAAGGCGGATATGCTCACGCCAATCCAGAGATTTGATACTGTCTTCTGTATATTTTACTGGTTCTGCCATAATGCTACGTTAATCTCTATTCTGAACCTGCTTGAATTTGCCGATCAGCAGGACAAACAGTCCAATCACCCAAACTACCAAAAATGCTGGAAGCAAGTAAAAGAAAAAGTCAAACTGGCTACTGGAAATTTCTTCCTGATTGTTGATCGAGTGAACAAAAAACACCAATAAGGCCAAGCTGAGATTTACTATGCCTCCAAAAGAATAAAACCAGGCAAGAAAATAATCCCGAAACGGATCCCCAATTGGAAATATCCGGTGAAGCCGCTTGTTTGATTTCGTTTCCAAGGACTTAGGCGGCAATAAGATGATTCCATTGAAAATCACAAACGCTGCAATCATGCCATAAAAAAAAGAACCCTTTTCCCAATCTCTAATCAACGTTCCATTTTCATCGATGCCTAATCCGACGGTCTCTGGAAGTGCCGAATAGAAGTACAGGAGAAAGAACACAAAAAGCAAAATACTGACAAAGTAGAATGCCTTTCCAAATCTGTAATACATAAGTTTGAGTGATTGAATGCGCTAATATAACCGATTTGGGTAAACCGAATGAGTTAAAAATGTGTTCAAAAGAGCGATTTAACTGACAACTGAAGTCAGGGATAGCCCAATCAAGTGAAACTCAATGAACTGCCGATAAATCCAGAATTCTAGGCCTTAAAACCTTTGAAAGCTTTTGGGAAAGCTTCAAAAATTGACACCATCTTTGCGGCTCAATTACATCAAAATGAAAAAACTAACCTATCCACTAATCATCCTGCTATCAGCTTTTACCATGTTGTCTTGCAGTGGTCCATTAGATGCCGGAAATGTAAATCTTGAAAACTGGAAATCTGACCGCGATGGCTGCAAAGGTCTCAGAATGCAGGAACTTGAGGCATTTCAGGCGATCAAAAACACCTTCCTTGGGGCGGATAATCAGGCTTTGATCAAGACCTTTGGGCGACCAGACCGAGTAGAATTAGTGGATAAAAGCCAAAGTTTTTTCTTCTACTTTATCGAGCCCAGCGGAGATTGTGCCGGCGTGGAAAAAGAAAAAGAACCCCTGCGAGTTCTTTTCCGAATGAATGCGATCAGTAAAGTATCAGAAGTGACTATCACAACCCTGAACCCATAAAGCAAAGGGCAGCTGCACCAAGGGTACCTGCATTGTTTTCAAGAGTAGCTTTTTTCAGTTTAAGGTCTTTCACATAGTAGGGAGTCAGAAACTTCCTCGTATTGTACTCAATGGTTGGCATCATAAATTCGAGGCCAGCTGAAATCCCCCCTCCAAAATAAACGTCAGTAACGTCCAAAATGCGAACAGTAGATACAATCGCTTCACTGAGAATCTGTGCTACTTCCTTGAATACCATTAGCGATACTTCGTTTCCCGTCTTTGCGGTATCTACCAGCAAATGGGTTCCCAGATCTTTGCCAATCAACTCTCCTGCTTTTTCTGGATAAGCATTGATCAGATTGTCCATTATCCGCAGGATTCCATTTCTCCCGATGAGTGTTTCCAACCCTGCATTTCCTCTGGATAGCATATGACCCATTTCCAGTGCATTTCCCCTTGATCCTTTGAATACCTGACCATCTAAAACCAACGCACTGCCAATTCCGGTACCCATAGTGATAAACAGGAAATTTTCGGCGACATCGCCTTTACCATAGTAGAATTCACCGATAGCAGCGGCGGCAGCGTCATTTTCCATGAAAAATTCATGATTGGGGTACTTTTCCAATAATCCTGCTTTGAGTGGAAATCCGTTCAAATCCGGAATAGCGGGGATTTCCAATGGAGTCGTTCGGTTCTTGGATATCATACCAGGCAAGCCGATGCCTACTTTCTCAACTTCCGGGTATTTGGCCAGAAATTTCCCCATCCCCTCGATGAAGCATTTTCCAAAACCATCAGGATGATCTCTGTAGGGAGTAGTATCTTCTTTTTGGAAGTCCAGCATAGTGCCCTCCCTGTCTACTAATCCGATCTTGAGATGTGTGCCTCCGACATCTACACCCAAAAAAAGAGAATCCTGTTTGCTCATTGTTTATTTATAGGTTTGATTGTTAAAAAAGCAAAAGAAACGGTTTACTTCCTATAATCTTTGCCGATCTCGTAAAAAATTTTCAATACAGCAGGACAGACCAGTGTATTTTTCAAACTTAAGTCCAAAATCCCCAGCATATTTTTTCGATTTGTGTGAGGATATTCACGGCAAGCCTTTGGGCGGTCTTCATAGACAAGACACTTATTATCAGCTCCCAAAAATGGACAAGGCGATGACCTAAGTACATAATCGCCCTCTTCATCTCTGAAAAGATAGGCATCGATAAATTCACTGCTCTTCATCCTGAAAACTTTCGCGAGACGATCGATGTCAGTTTGAATAAAAATAGGACTTGTCGTCTTGCAACAGTTTGCACAGTCCAGGCAGTCGAGTTCTTGGAAAGTATCTTCATGCAGCTGCAGGAAAATTGAATCCAGGTTCTTCGGTTTTGTGTTTTTGAGCTTGTCCCTCAGCTTCTTATTTCCGGGAAATTCTGACTTACTTTCCTTGGAGAATTTTTCGAGATCTATTTTCAATTTTCAAATGATTGATTTATATGCACTTAAATAAAATCAAAAAAATCCAATCGTTTATTTGATCGGGCTGTCGGCGTTTTTTTGAATGACACTTAAAACCTTAAATGATTTCCAATCGATCGTATTTTTTGGTAAATTCATCTAACTAAACCCAAACGACTATGAAACTCCATCCATCAGAACTTTACTTCTATCATAGCCCCACACAGACTGTAGACAAGCAAACCAAAGCTTATGCAAAATCCTTGACCAAGTTTGTCAATGAAATAGACGTCATCAAGGAGAAGATCACTGCTACGCAGTGGGACCAAATCCTGAAGCTTCTCAACTTGAGGGCAAAAGACCTCATGAATCGAGCTCATCCGGATTACCAAAAACATATTGCTGGCAAAGATTGGGATGATGAAGGTTGGCTGAATATTCTTGCCAATTACTCCTACCTCATCAAAGCACCGATTGCCATTTTCAAAAAGAGAGCAATCCTCTGCAATACCCCAAGTGATATTCTTAAACTGGATTAATCGCGGTTTACAGAAATTCCCTCAGGACTGATGACGATCTGTCGCGCTTTGAACAGTTGGCCGATGCACTGTTTGAAGTGCTTCTTTGACATACCCAATACAGCTTGAATCTCTGCAGGGTCAGACTTGTCATGAAGAGGCAAAAAACCCTTTTCTTCCAAAATAGCTAAGATTTTCTCTGAACCCTCATCGTATTTTACTCTTCCCACAGGCAACACTTGTAGATCAAGCTTACCATCATCCCTTCTTTTTTTCACCCATAGCTTCCGTTTTGATCCTAGCTCCAGGGGCTGAAAAACCTCATTTGAATAAATCAACCCTTCATATCTATCCTCTAGCAGTACCTTGTAGCCCAAATCGGTTTTTTCAAAAATCAACCCCTCGGTCTCATTACCGGGCTCATAATCCTTGGGTGCCGGATACATAAAATCCCGGTATTTACTCACTCCGATCAGTCTGTTGCTTTTAAAATCAACACAGACCCGAATCAGGTATTTTTGTCCAACTTCCATGTTTTTTGCCATTTCTCCATTTGGGACAAAAAGATCTTTTGGCAATCCCCAATCCATAAATGCTCCAAATTTGGTCACTTCTTTGGCCTCCAAAACAGCAAAATCATCTAAGAGTGCGAATGGTCTTTGGGTCACGGCGACCGGTCTGTCTTCGCTGTCGGTATAGACAAATACCTCAAGTACGTCCCCCTCTTTTTCCTCGCCTTTGAGATAGCCTTTTGGAAGAAGCACCTCTCCCCCATCACTGAGCGCTAAATAAGCTCCAAAGTCAGTGAATCGATTTATTGATAATTTATTGATCAGGCCAAGTTCCTTCATGTATTTTTAATTTGATTTTTAAAGGCCACATAGCCTGTCCCGATTTTTCTTCAGGAGATTCTCAGATAATCGAAAGAGTTCACCCAAGGTAAAGTATGTAGCCTCGATTTAATCCGTCAAAGTTAGGGATAAATCCTGTCGCCCCACGGAAATTCTGCGACAAACAAAGTCAGGAAAGGACAAGTTTGAATTGGAAATGGAGTGGCTTAGACTTAGTTTTGAGCTCTTCATTAGTGGCCTTTTGGCCAAAATAAACCCAAATTATAGCATTCACTCCTTTCATTCAACGGATTATGAAATCAATCTCAGTCATAGGTTCGGGCACCATGGGAAATGGCATCGCCCATGTTTTTGCCCAGCACGGATACGATGTTTCCCTAGTCGACATCAAGCCAGAGTTTCTTGAAAAGGCCTTGTCTACGATATCCAAAAACATGGATCGTCAGGTAGCTAAAGGCTCTCTTTCCCAAGAAGATAAAGACGCAGCCTTATCGAGAGTATCCACCTTTACCAGTTTGGAAGAAGGAGTGAAGCATGCCAGTTTGGTCGTAGAAGCAGCTACCGAAAACATGGCCCTAAAACTGGATATTTTCCGGCAACTAGATCAATTTGCTCCCGCAGATGCTATCCTTGCCAGCAATACCTCCTCCATCTCCATCACCAAAATAGCTGCGGTAACTCAGCGTCCAACTCAAGTCATTGGGATGCACTTCATGAATCCTGTGCCTGTCATGAAATTAGTGGAGGTAATTTGTGGCTATGCTACCTCTAATGAGGTGACGCAGCGAATCATGGAGCTTTCGCAAAAGCTATCGAAAGACCCAGTAGAAGTGAATGATTATCCCGGATTTGTGGCAAACAGAATCTTGATGCCGATGATCAACGAAGCGATTTACACGCTTTTTGAAGGTGTAGCAGGAGTTTCTGAAATCGACACGGTAATGAAACTTGGGATGGCTCACCCAATGGGACCGCTCCAACTTGCGGATTTTATCGGCTTGGACGTTTGTCTCTCGATATTGAGAGTACTCCATGAAGGCTTTGGCAATCCAAAATATGCCCCTTGCCCACTTTTGGTAAACATGGTCGAAGCTGGCTATAGAGGCGTAAAAACAGGAGAAGGTTTCTATCGATACACTGCAGGAAGTAAAGATCTTGTGGTAGCACCCAGATTTTCAAAATAAATTGCCATGCATTTAGCCGTATCAGGAAATATAGGTAGTGGAAAAACTACGCTTACAGAGAAGCTCGCCAAACATTATGGCTGGAAGGCTGAGTTTGAAGCTGTAGACCAAAACCCCTATCTGCCGGACTTCTATGAGGATATGAAGCGGTGGGCCTTCCATCTTCAGGTTTATTTTTTAAACTCGAGATACAATCAAATTCGTAAAATCCAAGAAAGTCCAATCTCTACTATTCAAGATCGGACAATCTATGAGGATGCCTACATTTTCGCAGCCAATCTTTACAAAAGCAAACTCATGACGGAGCGGGATTACTACAATTACCGCAGCTTATTTGACTCCATGATCTCGCATGTGAAAGCTCCTGATCTCCTGATCTATCTGAAAGCAGACATCCCGAAATTGGTCGGGCAAATCGAAAAGCGAGGTCGAAGCTATGAAACGGCCATGCGAATTGATTACCTGAAAAATCTGAATTCTCACTACGAAGAGTGGATCGAGGGCTATAAGGAAGGAAAATTACTCATCGTAGATGTCAATGACCTGGACTTCGTGGAGAGGCCGGAAGACTTTTCTTTTATTGTGGAAAAGATCGAGCGGGAGATGTTTGGGCTTTTTGCTTGATTCACCTGATTCCAGATTTCAGGATCAAAATACACGACAACCAACACTCAGTCAGGCTATCTTCCGCATCAGCCAATTGAATAGCATGACTCGTTGTTCTTCCTTTGGATTGATGAGCAATTGATCGAGACGCTTCAGTGATCCTCCTGTCATGATTGTCTCATAGGGACAAAGTCTGATCAATTTGTAGCCGTGAAGCCGGGTTTGCAGGTCGTATTGAGCATCATTGTAAGCCAGCAATTTCCAGCCTGAAGCTCCATTTCCTGAGAAATCACCAGATTCTTCCGCTTGACCAAAGACGCTCTTCGCAAGGGGCGGACCATTCCAAATACGCTGCTGAAGGCCTACTTTGAGACATTCCTTTTCGAAGGTACGACACAGTCTTTTGTAGCTTTCTGAAAAAGGGAAATTCCATTCGCCGTACATTTCGGACCTTAGCGTCACTAGTCTGTACCGATTGAAGTGTACTTCATCGTCCCAAAGGATGAGGTATCGACCAAGTTTAAAATCAAATTTGAGCTTTTCAAGCAAAGGGAGAGCCCCTGTACCGCCTAAATCCTCAAAAATTTCCCTAATCCAAATTTCCCCCTTCGATTCCAGATAGTTGGCATTCACGTCAAGTTCAAACTGCCAATCGTAATCCGCGGCACCTTCTTTCAAAATCAAGTCAAGCTGCCGGGTCATCAAATGCTCCATTCCTTAGGTAGTTTCTCTCAGGATTTCCCAGGTGTGATCCGCTAATAATTTGACTTCTGCGACAAAAGCTGCCCAATCTTTTTTTCTACCCCATTCCTCAGGAGCAATCATACTCATGAAGTCTGATCCGTCAGCTTTTTGATATAAAAAATACCGGTGATTAATCAGCGGTTCAAATGCAATCGAAGCTTGGTATATCCGCTCCGAAACTTCGATTCGGGATTGGATTTTCTTAGCCTGATCAGCCAGAAGGCGCATCTGATCGTAGATCTGAGCCATCTGCATGTCGGTCTGACTGTGCATAGCAGCTACTGCTCTTCCTGTGATTTTGCCTTTATCCTCTGGCTTAATAATAGCGCTTCCGGAGTGATGGGCATAAGGCAAAATCCCTGGATTTTCAGTGGTTTTGTCTTTCATTCGCTCCAAATCGAGCTTATCTACATCTATTTTTTTTCCGATCATTTTTTTTCAGGTTCTACCTCTGTCGAGATCCTTTCTTTCAAATTGCCTTTTGATCCCGGAAAGGTCGTCCGTTGAGAAATGTCATAACCGATCCAGAGCATGATCAGCATAAAAATGACAAACAGCGCAAGGAAGATTTTTTTATTCTTACTCATTGATTTCATTTTACTCTTACACGAAGACAAAATTATGGACAGACTTGTTTTCGATCACGCAAAATTAAAACTCATAAAAGGAAATAAGGCTTTTTGAAAAATGTTTTTAAATTTATCACCATGCATTCAACACCGGATTTTTACTAGTTCACCCTCTTTTTCACCCGAATATGTACCAAATTATCAGTGAGCAATCCATTTATCAGTACTTTGGTGACGATGATCCGGATATGATCCGGGAAATGATCCAGATAATATTGGATACGAATATTAAGGATTTGAAAGAACTGGGCTCTTTTTACCATGAAAAGGACTACAACACGATCAAAAAGCGCTGTCACAAAGCCAAGCCAAGCATGAGTTATATCGGTGCGATAAAAACCCGCAAAACCTTGGAGGAAATCGAGGCAAACTTGGAGTCTTCAGCCCCATTAAACGACTCGCTCCAAAAGCAAATCCTGCTCATCGAAAGCGAATTAAACACCTTTATCTCCAGAATTAACTAATATCAAATTACACCTTTCATTTATTATGCAGAGAAAATTATTTCTCCTGCCGTTTCTTGTTTTGTTTTTAGCAGAAGCAACGGCCCAATCCAAATTATCAGTCGATTACATCATGCGTGATCCCAAATGGATGGGAACATTCCCTTCTTCACACCACTGGGGCGAGGATGGAAATCAGATTTTTTTCCAATACAATCTAGAAAATGACCCGGCTGATTCCCTTTACAAAATTGACATAAGTAGTCCTACTCAGATCTCAAAAGTTCACTGGGAAGAAGAAAAATCACTTGAAAAGCCTGGAAGTACTTACAATTCCGACTATTCCCTTCGGATCTATCGTAAAGGAAATTCGATCATACTCGACGATCTAAAAAAGAAGACAAGTGCTGCAATATTAGATTGGCATGAGTCTATTTCCAACCTCCGATTTCTTGCGGATGAAAATAGGATTGCCTTCAATTCTGGAGGAAATGTATTTGTCCTAGACAGAAGATCAAAAAGTGTCACTCAGGCAACCCACATCTCCAATGGCTCAAAGCCTGCAACCGGAAGCGGACCCTCATCATCCAATCCCGGCTTTTTGGAAGCTGAAAACTTGGAATTGTTGGACGTCGTAAGACAGCGAAAAGAGGCCCAAGAAAAATCCAGAGCCTATCGTGCGTCTATCCGAGAGTCATCCAATAACGAATTTGTGTACTATACACAGGGCAAAAACCTATCTAATCTTCAGCTCTCTCCCGATGAGAAATTTGCCACTTTTACCATTTACACTCCAGCTTCCAATAAAAATACCATCGTACCCAACTATGTTGATGCCTCAGGCTACACTGAAAATCTAAATACCCGGTCAAAAGTTGGAAACAAACCAGCCAAGGTAGAGGTCGGAATCTATGACCTCAACAGGGATACGGTTTATTTTGTCGGCACCTCAGATTTGCCCGGAATCAAAGACTTGCCAGACTATGTCAGTGATTATCCTGACAAAAAATGGGAAGAAAAAGAGCGTGACCTTTTGTTATCAAGTCCGATTTTTTCTCCAGATGGCAAAAGAGCCGTCATTCAAGTCCGTGCTTTTGACAACAAAGACCGATGGATTGCGGAAGTTGATTTAACAACTGGTACGCTTAAAACTTTGGACCGACAACGGGATGAAGCTTGGATTGGTGGTCCAGGAGTTGGCGGTGGATTTGGCGGTGGAGTATTGGGTTGGTTGCCTGACAACCAGCACATCTACTTCCAGTCTGAAGAAAGCGGCTATTCGCATCTATATCTGCTGGATGTCGTAACTGGAACAAAAAAAGCCCTTACCAGCGGCAAATTTGAAGTCTTTGACCCCTTCCTTTCCAAAGATCAAAAACACTGGTATATGACCACCTCTGAGGTAGATCCCGGAGAGCGTCATTTCTATCGCATGCCTGTAATGGGTGGAGCTCGGGAGCAGCTCACCTCTATGACCGGCAACAATGAAGTAGTCCTTTCCCCTGATGAAAAAAAGCTGGCGATAATCTATTCATACAGCAACACACCAGCGGAACTCTATGTGCAAGAGAATAAAGTCGGTGCCAAGGCCCAAAAACTGACCTCAGGTCAAAGCGAAGAATTCAAGGCCTATTCGTGGAGAGATCCACAGATTGTCAGATTCACCGCAGAAGATGGTGCACAAGTGCCTGCCAGACTCTATCTACCCGAAGCTTCAAAGAAAAACGGCGCTGCTGTGATTTTTGTCCATGGTGCAGGGTACTTGCAAAATGTCCACAAATGGTGGAGCAGCTACTTTAGAGAATACATGTTTCATAACCTGCTGACTGATCTGGGCTATACCGTTTTGGATATTGATTACCGCGCTTCTGCTGGATATGGGCGGGATTGGCGAACAGGAATCTATCGCCATATGGGTGGAAAGGACCTTTCGGATCAAGTGGATGGTGCCAAATTTCTAATGGCTCAGCATGGGGTTGAACCGGGTAAAATTGGAATTTATGGTGGAAGTTATGGTGGGTTCATCACCTTGATGGCCTTATTTAATCATGGAGATATTTTCACCTCGGGAGCAGCACTTCGCTCAGTGACGGATTGGGCGCACTACAACCATGGCTACACCGCCAATATCCTGAATACACCTGAAGAAGATCCAATTGCCTATCGCCGCTCCTCCCCGATCTATTTTGCTGAAGGTCTTCAGGGAAATCTCCTGATTGCTCATGGCATGTTGGATGTCAATGTACATTTTCAAGATGTGGTGAGGCTTTCTCAGCGATTGATCGAACTGGGAAAAGACAACTGGGAAATGGCAGTCTATCCTGTCGAGGATCATGGGTTTGTCGAACCTAGTTCATGGACAGATGAGTACAAGCGAATTTTGAAACTGTTCAACAACACGCTCCTAGTAGAAAATCCATGAGAAAGTCGGCCTTCATTTCGGTCCTATTCCTTTCAACTCTTCTTTATTCCTGCGGAAAAAAAGAACAAGACCCCGAACCAAAAACAGGCCTAATTGCTGAGAAAGCTATGGTCGTCTCGGCTCGGGAAGAAGCTTCAAAAATTGGCTTGGAGATTCTCCAAAAAGGCGGGAATGCTTTTGATGCCATGATGGCAACCGAAATGGCGTTGGCTGTGACTTATCCATTCGCCGGGAATTTGGGAGGTGGTGGATTCATGGTCTACCGAATGGCTGATGGTTCGGTGGGATCAATTGATTATCGGGAAAAGGCACCCTTGGCAGCCACAAAGGACATGTACCTAGATGAAAATGGGGAGTTTTTATCGGCCTTATCTACCAAAGGTGCCTTGGCTTCGGGTGTTCCTGGCACTATTGCCGGAATTTTTGAAGCGCAGGCAAAGTTTGGGAAACTCACCCCTAAGGAAATTCTACAGCCTGTGATTGATTTGGCTAAAAATGGATTTGTTGTTACTCCTAATCAAGCGGAGCGGCTTCAGCGTGCGAGTGCAGTCTTCATTGAAGTAAATGGACCGGAAACCTTTTTTGGAAAGGAAATCAATGCTGGGGATACGCTGAAAATCCCCGTTTTGGCTGCAACTCTGGAACGAATCGCAAAAAACGGACGCGACGAATTCTATAAAGGTGAAACTGCTAAAATCCTTGCCCAACACATCCAATCCAAAGGTGGGATCATTTCAGAAGAAGACCTAGCGACCTATGAAGCCAAATGGAGAGATCCTTTGGTTTTCCCCTATCGGGATTTGAAAATCATCTCCATGGCTCCACCAAGTTCCGGTGGGGTGACTTTGGCTCAGATATTTGGAATGATAGAGGGGCATGATTTAAAAAATTTTGGTCATCACTCAGCGGAGTACATTCAAGTCTTGGTAGAAGCTGAGCGAAGAGCTTATGCAGATCGAAATTACTATTTGGGTGATCCCGATTTTGTAGAAATACCTGTCGATCAATTGATTGATTCAGGCTATCTCAAGTCACGAATGGAGTCTTTTAGCTTTGCGAAAGCAACAAAATCAGAGGAGATTGCCAAAGGTGAAATCGCTTTTTATGAAAGTATGGAAACGACGCACTATTCGATCGTAGACGCAGAAGGAAATGCAGTTTCGGTGACTACAACCTTGAATGGCGCTTACGGTTCCAAAGTTTACATCGACGAATTGGGCTTTTTCATGAATAATGAAATGGATGATTTCAGCGCCAAACCCGGAACTCCAAACATGTTTGGACTTATCGGTGCGGAAGCAAATAGCATTGCACCGAGTAAGCGAATGCTCAGTTCCATGACTCCCACGATTGTGGAAAAAGACGGAAAGCTTTGGATGGTGGTAGGAACTCCGGGAGGATCCACCATCATTACCTCAGTACTTCAGACCATCTTGAATGTGGCCGAATTCGGAATGGGAATGCAGGAAGCTGTCGAATCCCCTCGCTTTCACCACCAATGGTTACCTGACTTGGTGAATTTTGAACCGAATTCATTTGATTCGACTTTGATTGCCACACTCAAATCCCGAGGCTATCTGATCAATGAAAACAACAGTCCGATTATTGGAAAAGTAGATGCGATCCTTGTTTTACCGAATGGAAAACTCGAAGGAGGAGCGGATCCTCGCGGGGATGATAAAGCGGTTGGGTTTTAAGGGTATTGCTGAGAAGTAAGGCAGGATTTGAAAGTGGTCCGTTGTGAAAAGTAAGAGGTTTGGACTACTTACTTCTTATTTTTTTGGACATTTTGAAGTCTAGTATTCGTAAAGAATGCCCTCCTCAAAGTTTTTTAAATTAAGCCAAACACTATTTCCATCTACTCGCAAGCTTGAAATATCAAAAGTCAGTTCTTTGGTAATTAAAGCTTCGCATAATTCTTTGTTTTCAAGTGACAGGACCAAATAGCGTTGAGGGGGTAATGATTCAGCCACAGCTCCAGAATCAATCAATTTTACTTTCCAAGATTCCCCGTTGCATCCGCTTGCACTGAATCTGATGGTTAAAAAATCACCGTCAACACTTACCGATCGAATAGCATAATTATCAGAAAGGGCAGAATCATACGCATCAGAGCTGATTAAAACAGCTGAGTCCACCAAAGGAAGATTGTCATCTTCTGAACAAGATAAAAGCTGAAAACATACAATTGAAATCAACAGATACAATATACGTTTCTTCATAAGTTCAATTTTTTATCAAGACGGGTCACAAGAATTGATCGCTACAACTTTTCGCGGTGACAATTGGTGAAACGATTCACTACTCACTATTAACCTCTTACATTTCACTTCCAACTCACAACTTACCAAAATCACACCCCCGTGATCTCCCGAAACTTCGCACTTTGTCGCTGGCTCAGGTCAATTTTATGGCCTGATTTCATCACGATCAAAAGCGTACTGTTGAAGTAGGGTTCGATCTTATTGATAAAATCCAGGTTGAACATGAACTGACGATTCGCTCTGAAGAATAGGTCCTCCGGGAGCTTTTGCTCCAAATAAGTCAGGGATTTGTGCAAAAGAGGCTGTTGATTTTCATAAAAAACCCGCACATAGTTTCCGACACTTTCCAACAGATAAATCTTATAAACAGGCACAAAATGGCATTTTTCTCCGTCCTTGATAAAGATCTTTTTATCAGCACTCAGTCGTTCTTCGGCAGGATTTTCCGAGGATTGACTTCTGGACCTAAACCGCTGAATTGCTTCGGCCAGTCGCTTTGGATTCAGCGGTTTGAGTAAATAATCCAAGGCATTGACTTCAAAGGCCTTGATAGCAAACTGATCATAGGCTGTCACAAAAATTACTTCGCGCACTTCCTCCAGACTTTCCAAAAATTCAAAACCATCTTTGCCCGGCATATTGATGTCCAAGAAAATCAGGTCAGGATTCAATGAATTGCAGTCTTCAATCGCTTGTTCTACCCGATCCGAAAAACCGACAATTTCTAGATCTTCATAAGGCAAGAGTAACACTTTCAGCTCTTCGAGTGCAAGAAGTTCATCATCGACTAAATAGACACGTTTTTTCATTTTTTAAACTATTGGATAAGTAATTCTAGCAACAACTTTTGAATTAGGCAGCTCATCCAAATAGAAAGTGGCTTTATCAGAAAACAGGCTTCTTAGCCGCACCTGTAGATTTTGCAAGCCAATTCCTAAGTTGAAGGTAGACTTCAATTGCCCCGAATTAATAACTTCTAGCGTGAGGTTTTTGCCTCGGAGTTTGCTTTGGATCCAAATTCCCCCTCCTTCCGGAAGCTGCGTAATTCCATGTTTGATTGCATTTTCTGCCAAAGTCAGGACCATTGCAGGCGGAACCTTGAGATCGAGGGTTTCTTCTTCCAGAGAAATATGGACATCGAGCCGCTTTCCAAAACGAATCTGCTCCAGCTCCAAATATTTGATTACCTCATTGATTTCCTCATTCAAGGCTATCAGGGGGGCTTTTTCATAATTCAGTGTGAACCGAAGCAACTCCGAAAGCTTAATAATGGCATCTCTGGCTTTTTCCTGATCGATCAAAACCAGGGCTTTGATGCTATTCAGGGCATTAAAGAGAAAGTGCGGATTAAGTTGGTTTTTTAGCAATTCGAGTTCAGCGGATTTGGCCACATTTTCAAAAAGTAGCTTCTGCTCCGAGATCTCCGAATTCTTCTTCAGAATATGATAGAGGTAATAAATGATAATCCAGACTATCGCATATCGGCCCAGATTCATGATCTGACCAAAGAAAGGAATCCAAAATTCACTTTTCCGAATATTGCTGAAATCAGTGACGATATAGGGTAAATAAAGCAAAATCACCATGATCAAGGTGATCATTCCTACATCAAATATTGCTCTGATCCAGATGCGTGATAGCGATTTTTCGAAAACGTCAAGCTTGATAAAAACCGATTTGTACACATGGGACACGATCAGACCCACCAATGAATACAAAAAGAACTGCTGTAGGTAAGCCCACTGAAACTCTCCCACTATGAAAAAGGTGTAATTGATCGTCTCAATGAAAATAATTGAACTCCAGCCAATCACTTGAAGCAACCAGTAGATTCTTGAGTTCTTTTGGGATGTGGGTTTATTCTTTGTCATTCGCTTGGTACAGGCTGCATCAGCCAATATGCTATCTTATCGGTTCTACGGTATAGCCTGAGTTTCTAAGCAACGCAACTACCCCAAATTCCCCTGCCAAATGACCTGCTCCCACAGCCACAAAAACCGGTTTGCTTTTCATGGCTTCCTCAATCTTTGGCACCCAGTTTTGATTTCGCTCATCGAGTAGAATTGACCGATAGTCAGCCATCATGCCGTTTGAATTCATCGTTTGGTCTAAAGCAAAAATATCTTCAGATAAATAAGTCGAAATCATCGATTGAAACTCGTTTTGAGCATAGTTTTCTGAAAGCATTTTACCCAGTTCATCCAGTTGCAATTTCTGAGGGATTTGATCAAAGATGCCTACTTGATATTCTACAGTTTCCAAGCCGGCGATTGGCATACCTGCTGCTGTGGCTTTAGTGGTAAAAAATGTCTCATAACTCTCCATCTCAGTACAAGGCAAGGCTTTGAGCAGGACCATAGAGGTAAGGACAAAAGGCTTCAAAACTCCAAGTTGCGCCAACCCTGCCCCATAGTTTTTAAGTAAAAACTCATCTAGCGATTTGGCTAAGGGTTCGTCCATGTCAGCTTGGATGTATTTCATGCCAGGATTCATGGATACTTGCTGCATTTTTAGCTGAAGCTGAGGGTCACTCATATCGAGTTCAAGGATGAGTTGCTCTGTGCTTTCCAAAGCCGAAGTGATCCGCTCATCCATCAGAAAGTCTGATTTGCAAATAATATGAATCGTTCCAAAGAGGTAGGATTCTTTCTCAAGGCCATTTCCGCTGATTTTCCAAAGCAATGAGCTTTCTTGTCCAGTTGCACTCCAAGCAAGACAAAATGCAAATACGGAGACCAAGCTGAGTCTTCTGAAGAAGTTTGATTGCATGTTTCAGGTTGTTTGATTATCGATGTAAAGAAGCGTAGAAAAAAGCCAACATTCAGCCCCAAATCCATCAATGCAGGAAATTATCGATAAATGAAGTTCACTCCTATTTCAAGTCTTTTTCTTAAGCATTCAAATTAGAATTCAACCAAATAAATCTCCCAAAAACGGCTCAATCTAAATTCAACAAGAATCCCGATTTTTTGTCCTACTTTGAGAAGTACACTTTCAAACCCAATTTCAACCATGAAAAATCGAAGAGAATTTCTTCAAAAATCAGCCCTAGGGATTGCCGGACTTGCAGTAGCACCGTCTTGGCTCCAGGGTGCTCCTGCGCTGATCAAATCGTTCAATAAGCCCAATTCAGAAATCAATGGGGTTCAGATTGGTTGCATTACGTATTCGTTCCGTTCCATGCCAGATCAAAGCGCCGAGGCTACGCTGAAATACGTCGTAGACTGTGGCCTGAGTTCAATCGAACTTATGGGAGATCCTGCTGAAAGTTTTGCCGGTATGCCAGCCTCACCGATCAATCGCATGCGAATGTTCCAGCTTGGAGGGAAGCAGCGAATAGGCGAGACCCTTACAGAAGATGAAACCAAGGAACTAGCTGATATGCAGGCTCAAGCCCAAGATTATGCTAAAACTGTGGCTGCATGGAGAGCCACTGCTGACATGAAGAAATTTGAGCAGGTGCGGAAAATGTACAAAGATGCAGGAGTGAGCATTTATGCCTTCAAGCCGAATGCTTTTGGAGTGAATAACACCGATGCAGATATAGCCTATGGCATGAATGCTGCCAAAGCACTAGGCGCAACCCATGTGACACTAGAGCATCCATCTGATGATGCTCAAACTTTGAGATTGGGCAAATTGGGTGAACAGCACAAAATGGGCGTCGGATACCATGGGCACGAGCAGGAGACTTTTACTTTTTGGGATACTGCGCTTTCGCAAAGTAAAATGAATGGCTTAAATCTGGATGCGGGTCACTACATCGCTGCTGGACATACAGACTTGATGCAATTGATCGAAAAGCAGCACAGCCGAATCTACAGCATGCACACCAAGGACAGACAGACCCCGGCTAATGGAAAAGGAAATCTCGCCTGGGGTACTGGAGATACACCGATTGGTGATATGCTTAAGCTGATGCAGAAAAACAAATATAAATTCCCAGCAACCATCGAGCTGGAATACCAAGTTCCTGAAGGATCCGATGCAGTCAAAGAAGTCCAAAAATGTTTGGAATTCTGTCGTAAAGCATTAGCCTAATAAGCCCTGAGCCGAGTCGAGAAATTGACTCGGTTTTTTTAGATCACTTTGGAATCTTTTCTCCTGCAGAAATTGAAGTCTCCAGCCTATTCTGTTTCGGTGGAATGGGACAAGTGGCAAAGGCCGTAAACGCACAGGGTGGATTGTAAGCAAAATTGAAATCTAGGATAGTTTTACCATTTTTGTCAGGATAGCTTACATACAAATACCTCCCGATTGGATAGGTTTCAGATTCATTGGTCAAGTCCGAAAAAATCACAAAAAATTTCCCAGCCTCGTCTAAGGCAGTCAGTTCATAAGCTTTTCCATGAAGTTGAAATTTTACTATTCCCATTACTTTCCACTCCACGAGCTGTCCAAGTACATTAGGAATGTCCATAGTTTCGTTGAATTTGGGAACGAAAAGCGCCTCAACCCTAAAAGCTGAATCATAGTCAAAATAAGGAATGGGCTTAAAAGCTGACAAAGCCGGATGCTCCAAATCCCGCAATCGCATCGCAAATTTATCACCTCTCTTAATCACAGTCCATTTCCATCGGTCATAGTACACTCCGCCTGAAGTGTAATCAACAACTGGAAATTGAAGAATCTTGGCAGGCAGTTGGCGTTTGATCTTTTTTGTAATCTTTTGATTGAAAAAAAACCAAATCGAATCATTCCTAAACTGGAAAGTGCCAATGTTCTTCCCTTCTATTCTTTCGGAAAGCAACAAACTGTCATTTTTGGTTCGATTCAGATAAGGAAGGCGCTCATCAAACCATTCCAATCCAACTAAATTTAACCAGCCATCCTCAGCCAAAAGTTCTTGTGCTCTTTGAACCCTAAAGGTTTCAAAATCCAAATTTTGAGCAAAAACAGGATTCAGTCCGATCAAAAACAGTAATGTGATGAAGAAATTTTTCATTGCAGGCAACTCCTAGATTTCAGACTTTTAATTAATTCGTTTTCTTTTCTCCTACTAGTGGCTGAATCAATCCTGCAAAAATCATCACTGCAATACAACCTACTGCATTGTACCACAGGAAACCGATGTCCCAGTGAAAGCCTAAAATCCCTGTTCCGTTTCGGAAATGAATCAATAAGATCAGGGCCTGTGAGAGTAATGCTGCGATAAACACAGCTCTGCCTTTGACCCATTTCATAAAAAATCCCACAATAAAGATTCCTAAGATGGTACCATAAAAAAGAGAGCCTAGCAGGTTTACAGCCTGAATTAAGTTTTCAAAAAGGGAGGCATAGGTCGCAAAAAGGATAGCTCCCACTCCCCAAAACGCAGTGAAGGCCTTGGATGAAATGACATAGTGTTCGTCACTGGCATCTTTTTTAATGGAGCGCTTGTAGAGATCTACCGTGCTGGTAGACCCGAGTGCATTTAATTCCGAACTGGAAGATGACATCGCCGCGGAGAAAATAACTGCAAAAAGCAATCCTACAATCCCCTTGGGAAGGTAATCCATCACAAACCGCATAAAAACATAATCGGTATCTCTTGTTTCGGCGACTGGATCGTTTTGAACAATGAGGGCTTTCACTTCATCCCGAATCTCATTTTGTTCGGTCTTGATACCTTTAATTTGCTCACGGATAAGGGTCACGCGGTCTTGATTTGCAGCATCTATTGCTCCCAGCATTTCTTGGTATGCAAGTTTTCCTGACTCAAAATTCTCCGAATACTTTTCTTCCAGCGCTTCAAACTGCGGTGCATATTCGCTTTGCTTGAGTTTTTCGGTCTGCACCTGGTTGAAGATCACAGGTGGCTGAATAAACTGGTAAAAAACAAACACCATCACACCAATAAAAAGGATCACAAACTGCATGGGTATTTTCAAAAATCCGTTCATGATCAAACCCATTCTGCTTTGAGTGAGCGTTTGACCAGACAGGTAGCGCTGAACTTGACTTTGATCTGTACCAAAGTAGCTCAAGAAAAGAAAAACCGCAGCGGTCATGCCGGACCAGACATTGTATCGGTCTGCCAGGTCAAACTCAAAACTCACCACATTGAGTTTATCCATTTTGCCTGCCACATGCAGTGCCTCCTGAAACGATATCGGAAGCATCTGAATGACAATAATTCCGGCCAGCACCATGCCCCCCATCATGACTGCCATTTGTTGTTTTTGGGTAATAGCAACCGCTTCTGTTCCTCCTGACACCGTGTAGAGGATCACCAGACAACCAATGAAAATATTGGTCCAAGTAAGATTCCAACCCAAAAGTGTCGATAGGATGATCGCCGGAGCATAGATGGTAATCCCAGCTGCCAATCCTCGCTGGATAATGAAAAGAAGTGCTGTTAGGGTTCTGGTTTTGAGATCAAATCGATTTTCAAGGTATTCGTATGCGGTGTAGACTTTGAGTTTGTAATAAATCGGAATAAAGCTCACCGAGATGATAATCATCGCCAATGGCAGACCAAAGTAAAACTGAATGAATCGCATTCCATCTTCATAGGCCTGCCCGGGAGTACTCAGGAAAGTAATCGCAGATGCTTGGGTTGCCATGATGGATAAGCCTATCGCCCACCAATTGGCGTCTTTTCCGCGCAAATACGAATCAAGATTTTTCTTCCCCCGGGTTTTATACACTCCATAGCTGGCAATCGAGAGCAGGGTAACAAAGAGTACTATCCAATCTAGTGTACTCATGCGAATGCCACAGTTAGCCAATAAAACAGCACAATCATCATCACCAAACTGGCCATCAGGCCGAGGTAAATTCTATTCCAGTGAATCGGCTTTTGCTCCATTTTACTGCTCAATTAGATTGATGAATAATTTGATCGCACCAGGAACACCAGCAGGCAATTGCCTGAAAAATGATATGCCGGTGTACACAAAGTTGCCTTTTCCATAAGAACCTACGATAAGCGAGCCATTACTAGCAGGTTCATCGGGGTCCTGCATCACAAAAGGTGTTTGGTACGCAGAATCTATAGCCGTGGCAAAATAGAGGCCTCGCTCCTGAACCCAACCTTCTAAATCAGCTTCATTCATCTGGTTAGGCGACGAAAGGACGGCACTTTTCCAATCAGCTACCACAGGAGATCCCTGAACTGCCACTCGATCCCGTCCTATTGTAAATGCATAGGGTCCGATTTGGTTAGTCAAAAGCGGTGAACTGGTGTTGTATTGGACGATCAGGTTACCTCCTGATTTGACATATCCCATGAAAACCTGCTGATTTGCAGCCAAAGCCTCATTGGTATTGTAGGCGCGGATTCCAACCACAATAGCTTTAAACTGACTCAGATTATCCACTGAAAAGTCCTCCGATCCGATCATCGTAACCTCATATCCCAGCGCAGACAAAACTCCCGGCACATCATCTCCCGCACCGGGAATGTATCCGATTTTTCCATTGGAAAGCTTCCAGTCTTCCTGAATCAGATTAAATGAAGCAGGGCTTAAATACGTCAGATTTGGGATGTGCTTGTAAGAAATAGTTTTGATGAGCTGATTATAGCTTTTGCCAGAGGCAGTGGTAAATCGGGCTGTCACTTGTTTCTTTCCCGGGCCATTTGGCAAAAAAGCCACTTGATAGACTCTCCGTTTTTGAAGATTCAAATCCTCAATACTCACTATCCGATACTGATCTTTTTCAATTCCTTCAAAATCAAGTTCGCCTTCCAAGTATTGATCCCGGAAATTCACTGTTACTGTCAAAGTGGGCTCAGCTCCTGAAACCAGGAAAACATTATCTTTTGAAACTATCAAATCCACCTCTGGAACAATCACAAAAGGCTGCTTCACTTCTCCCTCCACAGGATCATTGTATTTGTATTCCAGTTGGACTGTTTTTGTGAATTTTTGATCTCCAATTGAAAATGAAAGTTCTCCTCCCACATGCGGATCATTAAAAGGTGCTCCTATTTGTTTCTGATTCGGCACAGAATACAAGGCACCATCTATGGGGTTTTCTAACCAATACGGCTGGCTATAGGAAGTTTGTTCGGGTATTACAAAATCAATCGACAGATTGACAGTTTCATTGTTTTTAACCATTCCTGTCCCTTCTTTTCCTGCATAATAAGTATCTCCAACCTGAAGCCTAACTCCTTCTACTTCAATGCTAGAAGGATTATTTAGCACAAACTGGGTTTTGATCAATTCTTCTGGAAATCCAGATTCTTTCCGCGCTGTAAACTCAAACTCCAGACCCAAGGCATTAAAAATCACTTGATCTAATTTTGAAATTTTTTCTTTAATCCAAATCTCACCGCTTTCAAGACCCAGCAATGCTCTTCTCAACTCCAAGAGGGAAGAAACATTTTTCTCCGGCTCCAAAAAGTTAAACTGGTTTAGTACCTGGTCAATCTTCGAATTGATTTCCTTGCCACGTGGGATCGACTCCCAGCGATCAGCCACACCCTCAAAGGGACTGCTTTCATATTCTTCTCCGGCTACCAATTCAATATAGTCGCGCGATGAACCAATTCCTGCTGTGGATCCAAAACCCTGTGACTTGTGCATTGTCCGACTGTCCGCGGCTATTTGATTATAGGTTTTGCCAAGGAGAGGATTGTACCCCCCTACTTCAAAAGCATAATATTTCTTTCCTTCCTCAGGCTCAAAATCACCTCTGAAATTATATGCATTGAAGAAAATTCGCTTGGGTTGCCATGGCTTGACCCACTGCAATTGCTCAGGAAATGCGTCTGATTTTCCGGCAAGTTCAAAAGCCTCACCTGCTACTATTGCGGAGGTAGTATGATGGCCATGGGTCACTCCCGGGATCGTATTGAATCTGGTGATAATGATATCGGGTTGGAACCTGCGAATGGCCCAAACAACGTCAGCGAGGACCTTTTGCTTTTCCCAGTTTTGAAGTGTTTCGCTTGGATTTTTACTGTAACCAAAATCCATCGCTCGGGTAAAATACTGTCTTCCTCCGTCAGTTTCCCTGGCTTTGATCAGCTCTTGGGTTCGGATTTGTCCCAATTCAACTCCCAATTCCTTTCCGATAAGGTTTTGACCGCCGTCCCCACGGGTCAGACTAAGGTATGCGACTGCTGCATGTTCGCCATTTGCTAGGTAGGCTATCAGCCGGGTATTTTCATCATCAGGATGAGCCGCGACATAAAGGACTCGTTTGGTCTCCTTAATCTGGAGCAACTGATGAAATATTTGAGAAGATGGGATCGACTGAGCTAGGGACAAATGTCCCACAAAAACAAAGAATAATACGATAATCGTTTGAAATACCTTTGGCTGCAGCATATTGGGTTTTAATTGACAAGGTAAGCTATCGGAATCCTCAGGCAAAAAAAAACATTTTGTGACCAATGGAGAAATTTCCAAAAACCAAGTTTATCATTTTCCCTGGACTGTATAACCTAGAGTAAATTCAAAAAAATCTGCCTTAGCCTTATGTGCTTTTATCTGCATGCCTGCAAAAAGATGATCCCCTAATCGATACCTCGCTCCTATTCGTTCATAAAACCAAGTAATCTCCTGGTTCAATTCATTTCTATACAAGTATACGCCTAAACCTATCGGGACATACAATCGCTTCGTCAGTTGCCATTCCCAAGAACCAACCACTGCAAGAGATGTCTGGTCTTTAAAAGAATAAATCTCTCCAGGATTTCTTAATTCCATTCCTTGGGCCCAGAAAAAGTCCAAACCAACACCCAGGCGGTACTTGTAAACTGGCTCCAAAAGGTAATTGACACCAATTCCTCCTCTGAAGTAAGTAGGATCACCAATTTCATAATTTTTCATCCCGGTATAGAGTGTGAAATTCCAGAAAGTGTTGAGTTCCTTCTCTGGAATGATTGGAGGATTTTCAGGAGTAGGGTAAAGTTCTCCTAGCTTTATACGCATAGAAACATTCAATGGAAAAAGGTTGATTCCTGCGTTTGGCTTTTTGGCAGATCCATTGGAATAATGCTTCAGACCAAAAGTAGCCATGAGATCTACTCTTTCTGAAAGCGTAAAGGTTGAACTCAGCCCCGTGTAGATGTAGGCATTGATTTGAGAACCAATGTATTGATTGCTGGGATTTATCAAAGAATCATAGGGTGTCAAATTAAATCCCACACCTAGCTGATTGAAATAACCAAAACTAAATTTGCGCTGAAGTCCCGCGACTGAAAAGGGAATTTCCATAAATCCGTAAACGGCCTGTGGTCTTCCTATTTCTTTATAATTCTTAAGGGCAGAATTAAATCCAAATCCTAAAGTTGGATAGCGGTAAAGGTAATTGTAAGGAGTATTGCGTATTTTTTTCCAACCCAACTTAATATCAATAGCCTTATAATCGACCGCATCTTTGATCTCATCGCCCCAGGTCGTACCATTACTTAACATGGGTCCTGTTTCGTAAGAGATACCGATGACTTTTTGAAATTTTGTCTCTTGGGCCAAAACTGAATTCCAAAACAAAATCAGAGACAAAAAAAAGACAGCTTTGACCAGATTATTCATTTCGAAATGCTACGTAACGCGAATTCAACAAAAGTATTAAAAAAGTGGGGGTTGGAACAACTTTCAAAAGAACCAAAAAAAAGGCCGGCAAATTACCGACCTTTTATTACTTAAATTCTTTTAGTTTTCTTGCCAATTTGCGCCAAGAAGTTCTGTCAATTTCTTATCCAATGCTTCAGCCTCCGCAGTATTTTTCAAGCGGGTGTGAACTTGGTAAAGGATAATCATAATATCTGTGTTGTCAGGCTTGATCTCCAAAGCTTTTTCAAAATACTTGACAGCATCTTTATAGTTTTCGTCTGCTTTCTTACCGATGATTGGAGATTGTTTTTCCCACTCCGCATCAGATAGGTCATTCAGTGTGTTTAGCATTTTTGTAGCCTGCTCAAGTAATAAAGCACCAGTGTAATAGTTGCCTTCAAAGAAATTTGGATCTACTTCTACAGCCTTTTTGTAATCAGCAAGTCCACCTTCCAAATCACCTGCCTGCTCTTTCAAATATCCAGATCTTAACAATAGTCCAGTGTTATTTGGATCATTTGATAGTGCATCGTTGATTTGAGCCATTGCTTCGTCCATCTTATTCAATTGAAGAAGCAATTGGATTTCGTACTCAGCCAAGACTTTATCTGTAGGATAATCCGCTTTAGCCTTGGTTACCAATTCATAAGCTGCTTCGGGATTCTTTTCTTCAGTGCTCAGAATCTGTACCATAAAATAATAGGCATTTAGCTTATTGTATTCAGGTACGTCGATCAAGTAACCAAAGTGTCTTTTTGCATCTTCGAACTTTCCAAGATCATTTGCCAAGAAACCTGCATTGTAATGAATTGTGGTATCTTTCAAATCTATCTCTCCGGCCAAATTGAAGAATTCATAGGCCATTTCTAGATCTTCATCGTTGTATCGCTCGATACCCTTGTCAAACGCGACGTTTTTCAGGGTATAGATAGAGTAAGGTCGAAGGTTATCAGGTACACCAGGTAGATCTTCTTCATACACTTCTTTTCCTACACCGGCAGCTTTATCACTACCTGCCATTTCAAAGGCTTTGTTGAACGTACCAAGGGCAGCAGCACCAGTTTGGACTGTTTCCATGGTGTTTGACGAGTCCGAACCAAATATCTTTGTTTCAATCTGTGCTTTCAAAAGAAATGTAGCTGGATCTCCACTAGTCTCAGGATTGGTGGCAGCAGCATCCACAGCTGTAAGTGCGGTTTTTAAATCACCGGATTTAAATCCTTTTTCAGCTTCTTTTATTACTTTTTTTTGTCCGAAGGCAATCGTAGTTGCCCCCACAAGGACCATAGAGAGAATCAGCTTTTTCATTTGCTTTTTTCTTAATTGTTTGGTTATTCAGTTGTTTCTTCAGGTGTTTCAGGTGTTCCGTTTTCAGTAGGTTCGGCAGATGGATCTTCTAATTCCTCCTCTCTTGAAATCTTTTCTACAGAAGAAATCTCATCCCCTTCTCCTACTCTGATCAACTTCACACCCTGGGTCGCTCTACCCATTACTCTTAGCTGATCCATAGAAATCCGGATGGTAATTCCGGACTTATTGATAATCATAAGATCATCTGAATCAGTCACTTGTTTGATCGCAACTAAAGCTCCGGTTTTCTCAGTCACATTCATCGCTTTGACACCTTTTCCGCCGCGATTGGTGATTCTGTACTCCTCTAGATCGGAACGTTTTCCATATCCTTTTTCAGAGACCACGAGTAATGTTGCGTTTTCCTCAGAGGCACAAACCATGCCAATGACATAATCTTTATCTTCATTTAACGTTATCGCCTTCACTCCCGTAGCGGTCCTTCCCATAGGCCTTACTGAAGATTCTGGGAAGTGGATGGCTCTGCCGGATTTCGCAGCAATGACGATATGCTGTCTTCCATTGGTCATGTTGACATTTACCAACTGATCATCCTCTCTGATATTCAGCGCGATAATACCATTGGTACGTGGTCGGCTGTACTGCTCAAGGGTAGTTTTCTTAATGATCCCTTTCTTAGTGATCATGACCAAGAAGTGATTGTTGAGATAATCTTGATCATCCAGGCTTTCCACCTGAATAATAGATCGAATCTTATCATCAGACTCAATATTGATCAAATTCTGTATCGGCCTACCCTTGGATGTTTTCGATCCTTCGGGTATTGCGTAGGTTTTTAGCCAAAAGAGCTTGCCCTTATCCGTAAAAATCAAAAGATAATTATGAGTGGAAGCGGTAAATAGGTATTCGGTGAAATCGTCTTCTTTGGTACTTACCCCTTTGGATCCTATTCCGCCTCTTCCCTGAGTTCGGTACTCTGTTAAGGCAGTTCGTTTTACATACCCCTGATGAGACACAGTGATCACAACCTCTTCATTTGGAATCATGTCTTCGTAGCTGAAATCTTCAGCATTATGCTCGATCTCTGTACGACGATCATCCGCATACCGATCTCTAACTTCCTGAAGTTCGGTTTTGATGATTTCCATTCGCTTTTCCTCGTTTCCAAGGATTTCTTTCAGCTCTTCGATCAGCGCCATGATCTCCTTGTACTCTTGGATGATCTTGTCGCGCTCCATTCCGGTAAGACGCTGCAATCGCATATCCAAGATCGCACGTGCCTGAATTTCACTGAGTTCAAATCGCTCCATCAAGCCATTTCGGGCTGTCTCTGGATCCGGAGAATTTCTAATCAAGGAAATTACCTCATCCAGATGATCCAATGCAATCAAGTAGCCTTGTAAAATATGCGCTCTTTTCTCAGCTTCTTTTAATTCAAACTCGGTCCTGCGGACTACGACCTCATGTCTATGTGCGACATAGTGAACTATCAGATCCTTTAGATTGAGAGTATAAGGTCTGCCTTTTACCAAGGCAACATTATTTACTGAAAAAGAAGTCTGGAGTGCAGTGTGTTTGTACAGGTTGTTTAATACAACACTAGAAATCGCATCACGCTTCAGTTCATACACTATTCGCATCCCGGATCGATCCGATTCATCCCGAATAGCTGAAATTCCCTCAATTTTCTTTTCATTGATCAGCGCCGCAGTCTTTTCGACCATGTTGGCTTTATTGACCATGTAAGGGATCTCAGTGATGACAATCATTTCCCGGTTGCCACCGTCTTTGACTTCCACGTTAGCTTTACCTCTGACGACGATTCGCCCTCTGCCAGTTTCAAAAGCGGCTTTTACGCCATTGTAACCGTAGATGATACCACCTGTAGGGAAATCGGGAGCGATGATAAATTTCATCAATTCGGCGATGGTGATATCTCTGTTATCGATATAGGCAACAATACCGTCAATGACTTCTCCCAAATTATGGGGTGCCATATTGGTAGCCATACCTACTGCAATTCCTGATGCACCGTTGAGCAAAAGTGCGGGCACTTTAGCAGGGAGCACAGTTGGCTCCTTTAGTGAGTCATCAAAATTAAACTGAAAATCTACCGTGTCTTTATTGATATCCACCAGCAATTCTTCTGCGATACGCTTCAGTCTGGCTTCCGTATATCGCATCGCAGCGGGATTATCTCCATCAATGGAACCAAAGTTACCCTGACCATCCACCATGGTGTACCGAAGTGACCAATCCTGGGCCATCCGCACCATTGTCTCATATACAGCTGAATCTCCATGTGGGTGATACTTTCCGAGTACCTCACCTACGATTCTTGCAGACTTTTTGTATGGTTTGTTGTGTAAAACGCCGAGTTCCTGCATTCCATAAAGGATTCGTCTGTGAACTGGCTTGAGTCCGTCTCGGACATCTGGAAGTGCTCTTGAAACAATAACCGACATCGAATAATCGATGTAGGCACCACGCATTTCCTCTTCAATATTAATTGGGATAATGTTCTCGTTTTCTCCTTGAGCCATATAATGCTAATTCGGGGGTCGATTAAGGCCGCAAGATAGTAAAAAAGGCAAGGTTTCGAAAGCCCTGTTTAAAAGCTTATCGGCACGTTTTCTTTCTCAATACCACTGTCCGATTTTTCGGTTTTGTAGGTTAAAAATTGAGCTGCCCCGATATTCTATCCCATCATGGAGATGCTTCATGACTACACCGCAGCCTCCAATTTTACAGCGTTTGGTGCCGGGAATCTTTATAGCCAGGCCCGCCTGTAAGCCATAGACGTTTTGGTCAATATTCTGGAATTCAGTGTAGTCCGATGAGGCGTAGGTAAATTTCCTGAATTCTGCCCCTCCTTTTACAAAAAACTTGGCATACTCTGAAAAATCATATTCTACCCGCATCGATACTCCCATATAAGGATCTGGGGAAACTGCCAATCGGGGGACATAGGGCACCCCTCCGACCATCAGGGAGGGGGCAACTGAGTTTTTTAATTTCATTTTACCAAATTCACCCTCCAAAATAAATCTCCAAGGATAATTCTGTCGGGCTCTTTGTCTCAATTCCGATTGCATATACAGATTGTTGGTACTGTATCTGCGGTATTTCCACTTCAAAAATCCCTGTCTTCTTTTCGCATCATAGAGCACTAGTCCCACAGTACCATATGTTTTTGAGATTTGGTAGGAAGCTCCCTCAAAGGCAAATTCATGATCATTTCCCCGCATTGGAGCCAGATTCCCCCACTCCATTCCATATCCTCCGCCAATGGTCAGTAGATTGAATAAATTAATTCGCACTCCTGCGTTGACAAGTGGGAAAATCCATTCATTGCTGGAAAATGACAAAGTATCCTGCAGAGAAAATGCTGAATTTTCAAAGTTTTGATACTGCGTGATGGGATAGAGTGATGGGTTTTCTGAATAAAAAGTAGTGCCAATTTGATGGTAAGCCGCTCCGGTGGATATTTCTAAGGCAAATAATTCAATAACATTCCGAAAAGCATTGCCAACTCCTGATTCACTCTTTGGGTTTTTAGCTTTATCACTTATTCCGAAAATATCTTCATCCTGAGCCTGAAGC
Source organism: Algoriphagus litoralis (assembly GCF_003259255.1). GTDB lineage: Bacteria > Bacteroidota > Bacteroidia > Cytophagales > Cyclobacteriaceae > Algoriphagus > Algoriphagus litoralis. The sequence continues at coordinate 357,495 of NZ_QGOL01000003.1, read as the reverse complement.
GGCAAAAAATGGACAAAGAAAATAAGGGCAAGTACTAGATGTTTTTTGGATTTCATGAGTAAATAACGCTATTCCCTGTGGTATGGTGTGAAAATAAAAAAAGAAGCCTCTTTTAGTAGAAGGCTTCTCCAAATCTTTTGCCAATCAGCGCAATAATTTAATTATTTCCGTCTCCGTCCTCTTTGACTTTCATCTCTGCAACCAGATTGTCCAGTTTTTCTTTCATGGCCGGATCTTCTTTGATCGCTCCGTTTACTTTATTGTAAATAGATACTCCCAAAACCGTGTCATCTTTGATCAGTTCTGTTTTATAATCTACTACAGATTGCTGCAGGGAATCTTGAAAATCCTTAATTGCCTTGTAAGCGGCTCTTTCTTCATCTGTCAAATTGATCTCTGCTTCTTTGGCGGCATCGCCCCAAGCAGCCTTGATTTCATTATACCGTGCCCCTCCATCAATCACCTCATTATTGAGAATCATATTCTTCAGTTCCTCTGTCTTTTTAGCAACAAACTCAGAGGTCATCACTTCAACAGTGGCAAATTTTTTCAGATCTTCATCACTTACAGCTTCTTCTGTGGCTGTCTCCTGAGCATATCCCGCCATACCAAACGCTCCAAAAAGGAACAAAAACATCCAAATCTTTTTCATAATTATTGTGGTTTTAAAATGAATAACTCACAATAAAAAGCACCAAGGATAAGGATGCAAGAATTTTAAAAGTATTTTAAGGTATTTTATGATAAACGGTATAAAGAAAAAAATCAACGAACTATAAATTTTTGAGTGCTTCGATGGTTTGAATTGAATCACTGGAACTAAATACAAAACTTCCCGCAACCAATATATCTGCGCCTGCATCCTTCAATTTTGGGGCATTGGTAAGATTAACGCCGCCGTCGATTTCAATTCGTGCCGATGATCCTTTCTTTAGAATCAACTCTTTAAGCTTAGAAACTTTCGCGTAGGTATTTTCAATAAACTGCTGACCTCCAAAACCCGGATTGACGGACATCACACAGACTACATCCACATCTTCGATGGTATCTTCCAAGAGTGACACGGGCGTATGGGGATTGATAGCCACACCAGCTTTGGCCCCCAGCGATCGAATTGCCTGGATAGTTCGGTGTAAATGCGTACAGGCTTCGTAGTGAACTGAAATAATCTCTGCTCCAGCTTTTCTAAAGGCTTCCAAATACTGATTGGGATTGATAATCATCAAATGGACATCCAAAGGCTTTTTAGCATGGTTGTGGATCGCCTTTGTAACTGGTAATCCAAAAGAAATATTTGGCACAAAAACCCCATCCATTATATCCACATGGATGTAATCCGCTTGGGAGGAATTCAACATTTCTACCTCCTGTTGAAGATTTGCAAAATCTGCGGCTAAAATGGAAGGGGAAATTAAAAGAGACATAAGGCGTTTTAAATAGAAAATGAATAGCCGAAGCCTACAAAGTCAGGACTTAGCGACGTACTAATTTGGTTTGCTTAATGTATGCACCTTCCTGCATTTGAATTAAATACATGCCAGGTTTGATTCCATTAAGTTGTACTCGGTAAGGAGCTTTGGCATCGACTCGTGATAATTCCGCTTGGATCAATGTTTTTCCGGTCAGGTCAATAAGCGAGAAATTACTTTGGAGACCTGTGCCAAAATGAATTGAAATCTCATCAGATACTAAAGGATTGGGATATACTTTCCATTCGATGTTTTCCGCACCTTCTACAGCTAAAATCTCCCCATAGTAAGCATCGAAGAAATTAGGAATACCATACCCCAATAAGTTGTCTGGATTATCAAATTGCGTGGCACTTCTCAGCAAATTGTCAATCAACTCATCTTTGGTCCACTCGGGTCTGGCCTCCCAAAGACCAGCAGCCAAAGCGGCAATTTGGGGAGCCGAAAAAGAGGTGCCATTTGATGATCCAACAGAGCCATTGGATCGAATCAACACAGGCGATGCCCCAAAAGCCGCTAATTCTGGCTTCAATCTACCGTCTCCAGTGGGGCCTTGAGAGCTAAATCCAGATCTACTCAAATCAGTGTTAACCGATCCGACTGAGAGAATTCCGCTCGCATCCGCTGGCGCGACCAAACTGGATACACCCCTGCCCCCGTAATTCCCTACGCTATTCACGATCAAAATCCCCTTCTGAGCTGCAATAGTAGCTCCTTTGGTGATTATGGCTGTATTCCCATCCAAGTCCTCCAAAGTATAATTCATAGCTGGATCATCAAAGTCCCAGTAACCCACAGAACTATTGATGATATCCACTCCCAGACTGTCTGCGTATTCTGCTCCTCTCACCCAATTGTATTCCTCCACCCGATATTCTGTCGCTACTTCTTCTGTGATTACTAGAATGTAGTCTGAATCATAGGCTCCCGAGATCAATTTTCCAGGCTCATTTGCAGCGATCAGGGACAGCACATTTGTACCATGCTGATTGTCCATGAAAACTTCCACATTCCATGGCCTTACGAAATCACGCTGGCCAATAATTTGATTATTACTTGCGAGATGACTTAAAGATGAAGCTGTGTTGGTTCCGGGAAATCCGGCGTCAAATACAGCCACAGTTACCCCTTTGCCAGTAAAACCCTCCTCATGCATTTTATCAATCCCGATGAGTTGATTTTGAAAGTCATATTGACTGTCTGTTACTGCTAGCTCCCGTGTGTTCAGCTTTGGCGTCTCACAATTTGTTTCGAGGGTAACAGAAGCAAAGACTTTGTACCGGATTCTGGCACCTGGATTTGTCAAAAATCCGGGAGCTATTAGTTCTACCTTTTCTACAAAAGGCAATGCCTCAATCCCGGCTACAGATGCTTGGTCAGCGACAACAACCGCAGCGTTCATCCATTTGCTGGCATACAAAATGGAATTGGATAGTCCGGCTAGTTCGTTTAAATACCTAGCGGAAACGGGGAGATCGAGGCTATCTGCCTGAATTCCTTCACGACTTCTCCTTTGGAGGGCTTTCTGAGTAAGAAAATCCTGAGGGGATTGCAGCGAAAGTCCATTTTGAGGTTTGTATTTGAAGTGAACGGCATACCTGTTTTGGGCCTGAGCAGTCAGACTCAAAAACAACAGGCATACAAAAACCATTGAAAATCTAATTCGATCCATACTCCACCAATTTCAAATGAATTTTAATACCACTGGATATTAATTGCTGTCCCAAACAGTCATTTCTCGAACAATAAGTTAACACTTCATCGTATTTTTCAATCAAACCTACGCCTTTTCCGAATGTTTCAAACCGGATATCACGGATCGTGATTTGGTCATCTAGGTCTTCCTGATTGACTCTCACCGCTGTCACCTGTTCATTGCTAGTCAGCGTTATAGACTCCACCAGATCAATCTCAAATTCATCCTCGCCTTCTGCTTGGTAAGCTTTTCCATTCCAGACCCTTCCTAAATCAGGTGCAAAAACAAGGGGAACAAGTGTTGAGTTTTGGACCGTCCTCAGGAGACTTCTGTCCCGAAAAATCATCGTGTATTCCAACTCAAGATTCCAATTCAATCCATCCGGAGACTTGGCACGCTCAACAATGTATGTAACTTCATTCTCCGCATTCAAATAGGAAGATCTCACCCTATCTCGGTAAAAGAATTCTGAGAATTCTGAATCATTCTCTCCAAAATAAATTGTTTCCTCTACTGCGTATATCCAAAAAAGTCCAATCCCCAAAGGTTGATAATCTTGCTCAAGGTTCAGAATAGGCGTTTCTTTTTCTTGATCACAAGCCGAAAAAAGTACCATTAAAGCAAACAGATATGGCGATAAAGATTTAATCATAGCTGGAATTTGGTACTAAAAATACGTGCATTTTTCGTCTATACTTCTATTGCAATAATTTTTTCGAATGAGTTTAATTTACTTTTTCCTATACTAGGACCTACTTACCTTTGAGTAATTTTGAAATAAACCATGGCGCTACGAACTTTTGTAAAATTAAATCAAATCTCAAACCTCACAGACGCAAGGTATGGTGCTGGGATGTATGTGGATCTTTTGGGATTTAACTTAAATGTGGACACCGAAAACTACATTACCCCAGCCCAATTCAAAGAATTGACTGGATGGGTATCCGGTGTAGAATTTGTCGGTGAGTTTTCTCATGAATCACAGCCTAATATTCTGGAAATTGTAAAAGAATATCCCGGAATAACCTGGATAGAATTTGACCGGATCGAAGTATTGGAAGGACTAGTTGGGCAGGGATATGCTTTGATTTATAAAATGAATTTGGAAGATGTAAAACATATTGAGCCGGAAGTAGCCTCAGAATTGCATAAATCTGGCATTATCTTTCATGTGGTGTCCAAAGACAATCATCTCAAAGTGGATGATGCAAATGTCATCACCAAACTGGCTGAAAGATGTAAGGTAATCCTTGGCGTAGGCATCAATTCGGAAAACGTCCTCAAATTAGTAAAAGGCCTCAAAATCTTTGGGATTTCCCTAGATGGAGGTCAGGAATCAAAACCAGGACTTAAAGACATGACCGAGCTTTCTGAAATTCTAGAGAAGCTCGAAGTGGAAGAATAAGCAACAAAAAACCCGACTGAATAAGCCGGGTTTTTTTATTTATTGATCAAATAGATCTGTCAGTTTATAGGGACTCTGCGGACCGGTAAAAATACTGCCGTCCACGAATCGGTGACTTACACCTATAGCGGCTAAAGCCTCCAAATCTCTTGGATCAAGGGTTATTTCAGCGGATTTCAGGTTTTCTATGATTCTTTCCTGATTGATCGATTTGGGTATGACGGCTATATCTCGCGAGATAGACCATGCTATCAGCACCTGTCCTGCACTGACTTCATGTTTTTTTGCAATCTCAGAAACCACGGTATTGTCTAGCAGTCTTGGGTCGTTTTTATGCCGCTCTGCCCGTGAATCCGGTGAGCCCAATGGAGAATAGGCCGTCATCAGAATTCCGTTTTCTGAACAAAATTTCACCAATTTTTCCTGAGGCAAAAAGGGATGAAGCTCCACCTGGTTCATTTCCGGTTGTTCACCATCCATGGCAAGCAGTTCACTTAGCTTTTGCTTATTAAAATTGGAAACTCCGATATGTTTGGTCAATCCTGCTGATTTCTGTTCCTGCATGGCCTCCCACGTTTGTGTCAAAGGCACATCCTGATAGGTATAGTATTCTTCTCGATGGGTGGCAAAACCAACACCCGGTTTAAATGCGATTGGCCAATGGACCAGGTACAAATCAAGATTGTCCAGTCGAAGGTCACTGAGCGTCTTTTCCAAAGCGGGTTTGACATCCTCATGACGGTGGCTGTCATTCCAGAGTTTGGAGGTGATAAATAAGTCTTTTCGCTTAACCAGTCCATCTGCAAGAGCATCCGCAATCCCCTGTCCCACTTCCCGCTCGTTTTGATAAATGGCAGCACAATCAATGTGGCGGTACCCTGCTTCAATAGCCCAGTAAACTGCCTTACGGACTTCGCCGGGCTTACTTTTCCATGTACCAAGTCCGAGAATAGGGAGTTTATCTCCGTTTCTAAAAATCAAGTTTTTCATTTCAGTTTAAATTTCGAGGTTGAATTGTAGGGTTTGATTACTATTTCGTGAAGCTTCAATCAATTAATATGATTTTTTTTCCAAATACTTTTTAAATCGATTCATCACCCAAAGGTGCAATTTCGCTTGGGTATTTATATATACGAACCAAGGTAATCTTGGGACGAATTCATGGATGGCGGAGATGATGTATTTGCTGTCAAGCACTTCCCTGAATTCCAGCCAGCCGTAATCAAACCGCTTGACTAGCCAACCCCCTGAGATATAAAAAAGTTGCCTTTCAAAATCACTTCGGTCTGGAATCATCGTCAATTGGAGCATGGGTTTCCTTCCCCACAACAAATAAAAGCCCAGGTCGCCATTTTTAGCGACTTTTCCATTAATCAGAAATCTGAAGAAAGTTGGTAACCAAATGTTGTACCGATTTGCCACCCAGAGCGCAGAATGCCGGTTTTTATTCGGCATCCGTTGGATAGACCGGACTGTATTTTTCACCTTTTCACTTTTGACAAAAGTAGGCTGCTTGGGATAATCAGTTTCTGTCAAGGCAACTTCACAGGCTTTTTCAAATGATTGGTATTCAATCTCTTTTTCGGAAAAAGCCAATTCGGGTGAGACTGTAAGCGTATGCCGCAAGCTTTCCACCAATGGTGAAACAAGCTGAGGAGGGCTGTCTCCAAATATACCCACCCAAAGCTTTGAAAGACCGAGAGAAAACACCGGAACCGAGAATACCAAGCGCTTCTTTCCCATGGCTTTAGCGGTTCGCTCAAGCATATTTCGGTATGACATCACCTCAGGATTGCCGATTTCGATAGGTTTGCCGTAGACGTTGGGATTTCCTATGCAGGTGTCAATTATAGTCAGGGTATCCTTAAGTGAAATGGGTTGGGTCTGGGACTCGGTCCATTGTGGACACATAAGTACAGGAAGACGCCTGACTAAATTTTTGATCATATCAAAGCTGGATCCTCCCGGGCCTACAATGATAGAAGCACGAAGCGCGGTAAGTTTTGCCTTTCTTGAGCCCAAGGTTTTCTCTACTTCCAGGCGGCTTCTTAGGTGCCGGGAAAGTGTATCCTCTGGCTCATCGGGCAGCAATCCTCCCAGATAAATGATTTGTTTCACTTCATTGAGTTCCGCTGCACGGCTGAAGTTATCCGCCAAAAGTAAGTCTGTATCTTCAAAACTCCCCTGATTGAGTCGAGTCGAAGCATTCATCGAGTGCACCAAGTAAATGGCTACGTCTACGCCTTTCAGTGCTTCCACCGTGGAGGTAATGGAATAGAGCTCCACCTGCCTCCATTCCACCTCGGGATAGGGATTTAGATCAACTTTTTGCCTACTTAGTGCGACAAAATTGTACTTGTGTCGGTATTCTTTGATTAACCAACGACCAATGTACCCTCCTGCTCCGGCTATGGCAACAGTTAGTTTTTGGTCCTCAGTTTTTATTTTTGAATAGGGCATAAAAAATGGGGCTGAGTGAAATATAACACTTCCAGCCCCAGTCTGTTTGATTTCCGAGTTATTTCATTGCAAACTCTCTGGCCAAAATCGTGGTGTAATACTTGGTAATCATATTGGGAACTTCCCAAGCCGGCATTTTTCCGTCCTGAAAGTATTCCAAAAATCGCTCCGTCACCTGTGCAAAGTGTGCTTCATGACCATTGTGATATGAATCAGGGACTAACACTTGATATTCTCCAGAAGGCATTTTCTTCAGTTCTAGTCCAGGATATTTGGTCTGAAGTGTCTCATTAATGGCTTTTTCCAGATTTGCAGGATCATTGGACGCTACAGCTACATACAACACCGGACGGTAATTCTCTTCTTTTCCCTGACGGATAATGAGCTTGGCTTTGGTGCCTCTCATCATGCTATAATGTGTATCTGCGCTACCTTCAGGAGCTTGGAAATTCCAGATGACACTTACTTTGGCATGTTTTCCTTTTAGCGTATAGTTCATTTCCCCATTGGAAAAGACCGCTAGATTTTCTCCATCCATTGATTTTTGAAGAAAATCCGAGAACTCGCTTTTCCCGGTTACTTTTTGAAATTTCTCCAAACTCAAAGAAGTGGCCCAGCGTTTCGCTGAAATCATTTGCACATCTGAAGTATCCAGAATCACTTCAGGAAAAGCCTCCCACTGAATCAAATCCACTAAATGCGTAGTCACATCGACGATCCCATCTCCCTCTTTTTCTACATCAAAGAACCAATCCGGGCGGATCAAAGGGCTACCTGATACATATTTGAAGAAATGATGCACCGATTCCTTGGTGATGGCTGGATTTTCCGGAGTGCCATTTTCCAGTTCCCCAAATACTTCCGGAATCATCGACAATTCCCGCTGCAACATAGTAGTGATCTCAAATCGCTCCGTCATGATATCGTAAAGCAACAGATCCTTTTCTTCAGCGATTTGAAAGGCTTTTTTTAATTTTTTAAATCCTTCAGGATTTATCACCAAAGGCTTGTCCGCATAGACATGGATTCCATTTTCAATTGCAGCCAAGATGTAATCGATTTTTTGATCATTCTTTCCAGCTACCATCATGACATTACCCGGCTTTTGGGAAATCATTTTCTCCAGATAATCTGGTCCTGTATAGACTTCAAGACTCCACGCTGTAGGGTTTTCTTCTCGGTTATTGTACCCTGCTATCCGATTGAGATGATCCTTGATTTCAGGTCCTTCCGGTGCAAAGATGTGAATCGTCGAATCCACCACTGGATACATAGACTTATGGATCAGTCCTGCATGGAAATGTCCCGGGTCGAGGGTCATGATTTTTACTTTTGAATCAGATTCAATCACTTCAGTTTTCATTTCTGATGGAGTACATGAAATGGAAAAAAGGGCCAAAGCGGCCCAAGAAGATACTTTTGAAAATTTCATTTTAGATTATTTTAACCACAGAGCTTCCTGCAGGCAAGGCAGGGTTCACTGAGCATTAAGTTTTTTAGTATATAATTTAACCTTGGAACGCTGAACTGAATGGCTTTCGTGAGTTTTTTTAGGAGCACAAAGATTAAAAGCCTCGCTTTTATTCCACCGCTACAAGAAGCATTGAGATCATACAACTTATAGCAGTTTACTGTTTCATCTTGCTACTTAAATCTTGATAATTATTACCCTCCTTATTTATTGCCTTTTGTATCTAGCATCTTGAATCTTATCTCTTACGTCTCTTCTAAACTTTCACATAATCCGTTCCCCAAGGCGCTCGCTGGGGTCTACTCAAATGCGAATTTGCCTCCGCATCGTTGATGAATTCCTCTTTCACAGGATCCCAGTTAAGTTTTCTGCCCAGTTTCATTGCAATGTGACTAACCAAACAGACAGAACATGCTCGATGTCCAATCTCTACCGGAGAAAGCAAAGCTGCATTGCCCTGAATCGCTTCCAGCCAATTGCCGTGATGTTCAGTACTGCGGGTTAGATGAATTTCATTTTCTCCAATCACAGATTGTAGGATTTTGGGATCAGATGCATCCAATGCTTTGGCATTGTTTCCTTGTGCCACAGGATCAGAAGCCGAAGCCACGTAATTACCCCTTGACACCCAGATCCAACCCTCAGTTCCTTCGTAGCGAATTCCATTGGGATAACCCCCGGAGGTAAACATCATCACACCATTGTCATATTCTGCCTTGACCATGAAGTCCCCATGGACATTCCAGAGTCCAGCTCTGGGGAATTCGGCCACTGCCTCAATGTATCGAGGGCCCGTTAGCTCAGTATCCATCCCCCATGCCGCTGAGTCAAAGTGATGCTGACCCCATCCGGTGATCATTCCTGCACCGTAGTTTTCGAGTCGAAGCCATCCCGGACGGCTGTAGTCATTCTGAGGATGCACACCTATCTCTGTATAAGGTACCTCAGGGGTAGATCCCAGCCACATGTCAAAATTCAAATTAGACGGCACGGGCATTGCCGGGGCTGGAGGTCCCGCAGGATCTCCAGGAAGGCCTATTCTCACCGTATGGAGCTTGCCTATTCTTCCATTTCGGACTAGTTCTGCAGCCACTCTGAATTGCTCACTGGAGCGCTGTTGGGTACCGAGCTGAAGTACAACTCCTGTTTTATTGACCACATTGACCAGCTGACGACCCTCTTTTATTGTAAGAGAAGTGGGTTTTTGGACATAAATATGCTTACCAGCTAGAGCCGCTTCCATCGCAGGCTGCGAATGCCAATGATCCGGGGTCGAAATGATGACCGCGTCGATATCCTTATTTAGCAGCATCTCGCGATAATCGCCGTACTGCTTCACATCCATGTATTTTTCTCCGAGTTTTTTGGTATAGTAGTCTTCCACCAACTTTTTACCATCAGCCATTCGCTTGCTGTCTACATCACCTACGGCTACAATACGAGCTACATCGTGTCTCCAGATCCCCGGCAAATCGTGTTCGCGGGCTATTCGTCCACATCCGATCTGTCCGATGTTGATCTTATTGCTAGGTGCGTTTTTCCCAAAAACAGAAGCGGGTACTATCGTCGGAAATCCGAAAGCGGCGGTTGCCAAGGCGGATTTTTTCATAAAATCTCTTCGTTCCATAAGTGTATATCAAGTTAAATCGGGTTCAAATTATTTGACAAAAGCTCTCCAATACGCTTCCGCCTCCTCCGCTGTTAAGTCTCCGTCAAAGACAATCATTCGGTATTTTAAGGTGTAGCGTTCGTTGGGCTGAATCTCCCAGGATTCATGTCGGATTGGGCAGAATTCAATGAAAACATTCCCCTCGCCTTTGTATTGACCGAGAGGCCAGACACGAAGCGGTTCGGGATGGGATTTATTGGTATTGTGGCTGAGAAAAAGGATTCCACTCTGCCCGGAGGGATCTGCTGTTTGGCCTTTGACGATGATCCATTTCGCATAGGAGCCATCGGCATCTTTTCTGGTTTTTCCGTCTGAAGTCAGAATTGAACTGTTGGCATCGCCCCAAAGCTCTGTGGCTCGAAAACCAATTCCACCACCATATCTGTAGTCATCCAATAGAATTCCTCCGGGGATTTTGGTAAAAATAGTCGTGGTATAATCCACCATATATCTCCCCTTGTCCGCAGGTTTGACCTTGATTCGAAGATCTTCCTCGATGGCTAATTTTTCGCTTTCTGGCGCTTTGAGATCGAGGTGATTTTGCCGGACGTTCAGTTCAGCTGCACCTCCTGCTACTTTTTTGGAAAGCACCTTTGCAAAATCGACTCGCCCTTTGCCATCACCAAGATTCCAAAAGTCCACTTCCCTCCCACTGATGGTTGCTCGCGTCCAAGGACCCCAGATGCCGTAGTGATGGTAATGATCCGGTGGCTGAATTCTGCTCAAAACTTGGCCACTCGGTGAAGCAATAGGATGGATAAAACCGGACTTCTTAAAGTCAGCTTTTATTCCCTCAGGAACATCGGTTGTGGCCGTTTGGTAAGTTAGCACCCGTTGGTTATCGATCAGAAAATCAATGCCAATCGGAGTCTCCTTTAAATCTACTTTTTGCGAAAACGATGCCGTAGAAATACAAGAAAAAATGAATATCAGCAGAAATAATCTTTTGAAACACATGGGAAATTCGGGTTATTGGGCTTTAGAATTCAAGTTATCAAAAACTATAAGAAAGCATAACCTAACTGAACCCAATACCCTATGAAGCGGATTATTTTCTACGCAATCGTTTCCATCTTCTCCTTGAATCTGGCTTATAGCCAAAGTCTCCCAGAGGTCACATTAGATCAGGCATGGAAAGATAAAATCCATGCTTTGGCACCGGAGAAAGCAACTTTTCCAGCCAAAAAGAAAAAGGTTTTGGTCTTTTCGCTCCACACTGGATTTGATCATTGGGTAAGGCCTCACACCGAGGAAATGGTCAAAATCCTAGGAGAAAAGAGCGGAGCGTTTACCGTAACATCGAGTAAAGATATCTCGATGATGGAATTGAAAAACTTGGAAAAATTCGATGTGCTCGTCTTGAACAACACCAATTCCAAACCCGATCATCGAAATCTCTTTTGGGACAAGCTCAAAGAAACAGGTGCCGATTCTGCAACTGTTATGAAGCAGGCCTTGGAAATGGAGTCCAACTTAAGAAAGTTTGTCGAAAAAGGTGGAGGCTTATTTCTACTTCATGGTGCAAATACCACACTAAACAATTCCTGGGATTTTAGTCGGTTAACTGGCGGTAGTTTCGATTATCACCCCAAACAGCAAGCCATCCAGGTACGGTTGGAAGATCCAAAGCATCCTCTTGTCCAGGCTTTTCCAGCAGAAGGGTTTAATCATGTGGACGAACCCTATTTTTACAAGAATGCCTATGACGAACTTAATTTCAAACCTCTACTCTACTTCAATAACGCAGAGATCGAAGGCCAACGAAAAGGTCAGGAATTAACCGAAGGCAAAACCTATGTCGCTTGGATACGGGCTGAGGGCAAAGGAAAAGTGATGTACATCTCCCCTTCACACAATGCGCAAAGCTTCGAAAATCCCGATTTGCTACAATTCTATCTCGATGGGATGCAGTATGTGGCGGGTGATGTGGACTGTGATGAAACACCAATCAAGAAATAGTTCAACCACAGAAGACACAGAGAATTAGCGAGAGAAAGCAGAGGATTTGATAATCCAAACTCAAAGCATTTAGATCTTTATTGATTAAAAAAAAGCAGAAGCTTGTAACAAACTTCTGCTTTTTTTGCATCTGTGCCCATCTGAGTCATCTGAGAACTCAAATTTAGAAGAGCTTAGTGCCTTTTGGTCTTCGTGGCAAAAAGAGTTCATAGCATTCAACAAGGCTCTTCAATCCAGAAGGTTGCAACTTTTGAAGGGACAGGAAATGGCGAATAAAGGGCTAAACAGATACCATAAAAGTTTTCATCTCTTTTCGGGTCAAAATCCCTGATTCGGATAAATCCCCTCGTTGATTCTGGAATAGTTTCCAAAGTAAATACTTTAATCACATTAGAATAAGTTTCACCGTCATAATAGGAAATTGACTCACCCATTTCAACAGGGCTTTTGACTGAAACCAGCCATCCCCCACCACATCGATCTAATCCAATCATCTCAACCTCCAAGCATGCCGGATCAGAATCAGACTGACATCCCATGAGGAAACTTCCAACTAAGGCAATTGAAAAAAGTAAGATTTTCCTTACAAGGTTTGCGTGAATCATAATTTGAAAACGAATTACTATTGTAGTCCGCTACATGACCTAAATAAAAAAAAATCGTTCCTTCATCACTCGAAACAGTGCTATTTCCTTTTTATCCAGCAATTCATACTGGGCTTGCCTGAAGAAGGAAGGCTTTTCCAGGATGTGCCGTTGGCACTTGATGTAACACTCAAAAAGCGAAGCGCAAAATCTTTGTGAACTTGAAAAAGACCGATTGAGCCGAATAGTTTTAAAGTCCTAAGCAAGGTCTAATCTCTAAACTTTATTTGTTCAGTGTCCTCCGTGGTAAAAAATCAATGCGTCGGCATATAGCTATAAACCACCGCCTCTGCAGCTGTCCTTCCTGAGGTCATTGCAGCGTTGATCGAGCCATTGAGCAAGTAGTCCCCAGCCAAATATACATGATCTGTAATCTTGCACTCCGTCATCGGAATACTGTACTTCAGATCATCTACATTAGGCAATGCATACGAAATAGAATAAGCTTTGATAAACTTGAAGTAATCAGCTTTTATTCCTGAAATTTTCTCCAACTCAGCCTGAACAGCTTTGATCAGGTCTTTTTCTGCCAAATTGGATTCTAAAACAGATACAGAAAGCAGAGCTCTTCCATTGCTGGAATAGGCTTTGGACACATCGTCCATGAAGACAATATTATTGACTAGGTGATTTCCGGATACTAAGCCTATCATTGGCCGAAGCAAAAATGATTTTTGAGTGGAGAAATATAAGTTGATCACCCGGTGGGCAGGAGCAAATTGTCCCTGCAATTGTTTCATCACCTGATCCGGCTGCACAGCTATGATGATTCGGTCGGCTTGAAGTATCTCACCATTTTGGAGGTAGATGGTCTTGCTTTCTACTTTTTCCACTGGAGAATTGAAGTAGATCTGTGTCTTGCTGAGTTGACGCTGGATCATTGCTGGAATTTCACCCATTCCCTTTTCCGGAACAGCTGCATGTCCAAGGGAAAACATTTTAAACACAAACTCAAACATTCGTGAAGAAGTATTCAGGTTCTTTTCCAGAAAAATTCCTCTGAAGAATGGTTTGAAAAAGTTATCTATGATCTGGTCCGAAAAGCCGTATTCTTTCAGGTATTGATTCGTAGGAATAGAAGGCTCATTGAATATTTCTTCGTTGGTCTTCTTTTTGAGCTCCTGCGTAAGGGTAAACATTTTTACTTTATCCAAAAAAGTACCCACCTTAGAAAATGCCATCCCCACGATCTTCAGCGGGTTACGCATAGGATCTGTGATGATATAGGAATCTTTATCATCAAAAATGACTGCTCCAGGATCAAAGGTTTTCAGTCTCAAACTCTGAAAATCCAAATATTTCTTCGCTTCTGGATAAGCGGTATTTAAGACCTGAAATCCGTGATCCAACAAAAATCCATCTACTGAATCAGTCTTCATTCGTCCACCGATCTTATCTGTAGATTCTAGGATAATCGGTGAAAAACCAGCTCTCTCAAGTTCAAGTGAAGCAATCAATCCTGAAAGTCCTGCACCGATAATATAAATTTTTTCTTCTACCATTGATCTGCCAATTAGGGCAAAAATAGGTCATCAATCTTCCCAATCAAATGTGAAAATCAATAACAGGGCACAATTTAGTGAACCGTTGAGTCAAAAAAGTGTTTTTTGGATTTTTTGGTTTGGGAAAGTTTTATCTATAGCAGAACAATGCCCCGATTATTTACTAAAATCGCAAAATAACCTCCTTAAAATGATGAAATTCTTTTTCCTGCTTTGCTTTAGTTTTCTTTCATTTTCACTTTCGGCTCAGACTTATTTTCCCGATAAAAATAAATGGGAGGTAAAAAAACCAGCCGAACTCGGCTTGGACGAGGCACTGATCCAAAAAGCCATTGAGTTTGCACAGGACCATGAAAGTGACCAGGACCCAAATCTGAAAATTGCCCACTATGAGAGCGCCTTTGGTCGTGAGCCGTTTGGATATCCCATTGGTCCAATGAAAAAACGGGGTCCTGCTACCGGACTCATCATCTACAAAGGTTATGTCGTGGGACAATGGGGAGAACCTGAACGCGTGGATTTGACTTTCAGCGTGGCTAAAAGTTTTCTTTCCACCACTGCTGGGCTGGCAGTTGCAGAGGGATTGATCAAAGATGAAATGGATTTGGTTTACCCGGACATGGCGCCAATCTATCCTTACGACCCTGTAAAATCAATGATGAATAAATCGGATCATTTGTATGAAGATGATGTCTTTGAGCTATTTGACACCGAGCACAACCGAAAAATCCGATGGGATGATCTGTTAAGGCAAACATCCGATTGGGAAGGAAGCCTTTGGGGAAAACCCGACTGGGCAGATCGTCCAAGCGGTGAGGCCAACCAATGGAGAACACGTCCTCGAAATGCTCCCGGATCTGTATATGAATACAACGATACTCGAGTTAATGTGCTGGCTTTGGCCCTGATGAATGTATGGAGAAAGCCCCTTCCGGTAGTCTTGAAGGACAAAATCATGGATCCAATCGGTGCCTCAGACACTTGGAGATGGACAGGATATGAGAATTCCTTTGTGATTTTGGACGGACAAATCATGCAATCCATTAGCGGGGGGTCTCACTGGGGCGGTGGAATGATGCTTTCAGCTTGGGATCAGGCACGCTTTGGATATTTGACTTTGAGAAATGGAAACTGGAATGGAAAACAACTAATTCCTACCTCTTGGATCGACAAGTCCCGCACTCCTACTACTGCTCAGCCCGGATATGGATTTATGAATTACTTTCTCAACAATGACCAGAAAGAAGTCCCAGCTGCCCCAAAAACAGCATTTCTACATATCGGAGCCGGTACAAACATGATTTATGTCGATCAGGAAAATGATTTGGTAATTGTAGCTCGATGGATACCTAATGGAGACAAAGCAGAATTGGTCAGATTGGTATTGGAAAGTTTGAAAAAATAAATCGGGTAGCAGTATTGGCGGGGAAAAACTGAAAAACAAAGTAATTCCATCCTTTTTTAAACCTTACTCCGAGCTGTTTGTTAGGTTATTATAAACTCCAACAAACTATCAACATGAAAAATCTAAAAACTTTATCTTTTGCTGTGCTCGGCTTTGCCGCAGTTACGCTGATCAGTTGTAGCGCTCCAAAAGAAGAAACAGTAACTGAAGAGGCTGTAGTAGAAGAAGTAGCACCTGCAGAAGCACCCAAGACTGTCGTAGATATCGCTGTAGGGTCTCCAGATCATTCTACTTTGGTAACTGCCGTGACAGCTGCAGGATTGGTAGAAACGTTGAGTGGAACTGGTCCATTTACCATTTTTGCTCCTACTAATTCAGCATTTGAGGCATTGCCGGCAGGTACAGTAGAGAATCTATTGAAGCCTGAGAGTAAAGACCAATTGACTTCAGTACTTACCTATCACGTAGTGGCTGGAAACGTACTTGCAGCTGACCTTAAGGATGGACAGAAAGTAACTACCTTAAACGGACAAGAATTGACCGTAGCAATTAAAGATGGTGTAGTCACTATCAATGGCGCAAAAGTAACTGCTGCTGACCTAACGGGAAGCAATGGCGTCATTCACGTAATTGATGCAGTTCTACTGCCAAATTAATTTTTGGATTAGTTTAGTGTAAAAAGCCAATCGTATGATTGGCTTTTTTTATGGATTCGGCAATGCAATATTTTCTCTTATTTACCGAGGGTGTAGATTCGTAGCCCAAAGTTTGTGGGAAGAATCTGAATCAGAAAAAAAATGGAGACCTTATGATCTCTAGATTTTCCGTCACCCAGACCTCTATTTTTTCACCAAAGTCATTTTTCCGGTGACATCGATCTCTTCGGCAATTTTGGTAATCACTAGTGAGGGCACTTCAATATTATATGCCTCGGGTCTGATTTGGAATTTAAAATCCAATTTCAACGCACTTTCTGTTGATACGATGGTTCCTTTTACCGATACTGGCTTTGTCACTCCATGAATAGTCAGGCCACCTTCTGCCGTCACCACATAGGAGCCAGCCACAGTCAGATCTATTTGCTCCTTGATTTTCCCTTTGAAGACTGCCGTAGGATACTTCTCGCTTTCGAGATAGTTCTCGTTGAAATGCTCCTGCATTAACTTATTAGGAAAAACAAAATCTGAAATTTTCATCTGCACGGCCAATTCTCTGGAGCTAACATTGATGATGCTGCCTGTCTTTTTATTGACTGCTTCGATCGTCTCCAAAGGTGTATCCGAATAGAAAGAGACTTCACCGGCCGATGTACCATATAAGGTCTGCCCCCTGACAAAGCTAACTTGGACTACAAGCAGCAATAGAATTAAATTTACCTTGGTTCTCATTTGTCTTTGTGTTTGGCCCCTTTGTCAAAACTGAATGTCCTAGCAATATTAAATCCGTAAAAGATGTCTCCATCTCCCCAAGAGCCTGTAGTTTGACCAATAAAATGCCTTTCGATCATTCCTCGGGAGTTTGTGAAGTGTAGCTGAAACACATGACCACCTGTTTCGATATCCACTCCTAAAGAAATCGCGTCATGGTAGGGATAGGCTTTTCCTGTGCTTCCTTCAAATGCACCTGGATCTGCGAAGGAATGGTAATATTCCCCTGAAAGGGTAAATCTTTTTGTCAATTTATAGCGGCCACCTATTCCTAAAGCCACCAAGTTATTTGCTATAGAGGGGTCTTCCACTTTATTGTAATGGAGGTAGGTGGGCATGACTTGAAGGGAAAGATTCTCATTGAATTTTCTGGCGATTAGGACTTGCCCCCAGTACGAATACCTTTCCAGATTATCATTGAATCGCATTTCTGAACCTGACTCCATCACATACCCGGTCGGCATCGTATTGATAGCCCAGCCTCCAATACCCGTTACCGTGACTGGAAATTTGTTGGATTGCCGCAATACTTTGTACTTGGTGTAGAAGTCATAGGTCTTTTCCAGCGAACTCCTCCCCGCTCCAATCAACCAATTATCCGTAAGTCCATACTCCAATCCCAACCTGATTTTTGCCTCGTCTAGACCAAAAAAATTAGCCAAAAACCCGCTGTTAACAGCACCAAACCGGTGAGAAATCCAGAAGTTGAGGTGATTTTTTGAAATGGTTTCGATGGTTTGACCATTGATCAAGCGAGATGCTTTGAAGGTGGCAATGGTATAAGTAGGTTCTTTGGATTGTTCTGCTTCCAGCATTTGAAGCAGATCATCTTGAGCAGTAGCTTCTGCCACCCAAGTCATGGTAATCAGTCCGGCCAGACCAACGGTAAGCAGGAATTTTCTCACTACACCCATCATCATCCCAGTGTTACTTTAAGCGAGGTACCGGTTAATTCAGTAGGATAGGTTTTGAGACCTTTCTTTCCAGCAGAGTTTAGGCCTTTTCCATTGGTATCAAATTTCGCCCCATGTTCAGAGCAGTAAAATTCCCCAGATCGAAAGGTGACTTTTCTTTTTCCTTCATGGGAGCAAACTTGTGTGACGGCGGCAAATGCCGTTGTTGAAATCCTGGCAATGACGATTCCACTGACAATGACGTAGCTACCGGTGGTATTCAATTTGGAATAATTGGAGTCATTGAGATCCAGGATTAGCTCATTTGCATTTCCTCCAGTACCGGGTGGCAAAGTAGGATCCATACTTTCGTTGATACAACTACTCAATCCAGAGGCTGCACAATAGACGGCAAATAGAGATGCCCCTTTTAAACCTAAGGATTTTAAGAATTCGAGGCGATTCATTTTCTCATTCATGATTTTTTCATTTCGGGTGTTTGGTAAAATTGGTCTTAGCTTCCTTTGATTTTCCTTAGGTGGATCTTAAGATTTACTTAAAAGAAATTAAGAAAGGATCCGAATTTGCCTTTGGTACTCCCTGATCTCCGATTTGTAATCAGAATTTTCCTTTTTGTTTACTATTTTCTAATATCAGGGCTTTTGATAGAATTATTTTCTACCACTTCAGATGCGAAACTGAAGGTATATCCCAAAGCCACAACGGCCCCGATTTCTAGATCACATAAGTAGGTATTCTCAAAAAGAAAATTGGTATTGAAGGACTAGCATCCCTTTGCGGGGATCTGCAGCATTTTTTATCAGTTTTTCACTAGTTCCTTGGGTTAATACAGGTCTGCTTTGGTAATCCAATGAAAGTTTAGACCGATGTCCAGCCTGAAGCCAATTGATGCCGATATCGTAGACGGCCAATGGCTTTTCTACCCGCTCGTAGTCTGATAGGATGAGTTGCCCATAGGGTTGTAGGGTACCTAGTTTTCCCAAAAGATCCTTTTTCATTAGGTATCCGATCTGAGAATAATAGACTTGGCCGGTACCAATTAGTGGTATGTTATTACCGGGACCATTGAATGTCCCGCCTTGATTGACTCCGTTGGCAGGGTTCATTGCGCCGGCCACCCGGAGGTAGTTGGGACCAAAATCATAGTCTATTACTGCCGCATAGACCGTTAGCGCAGTGCCGGTTTGCTTATTCAGCGGAGTATCGTAGAAGAGATCCAATCCAAATTGATTCAAGGGTTTTTGAAGAACTTGGCTTGAACCAGATTCACGGTATTCTACCGCATGATCTTGAGTAGAAAACCCAGCCCCAATATTCAATACCCGTTTTTTACCCAAATAGGTACCTGTCATATAAGGGATCTGAGTAGTCTCACGATCCCAAAATTGCCAAAAGAAATATCCCTGGTAATTTAGAGCTGGAGCAGCAGTACTGAAGTATGCTGTATTGGTTACGTTTTCTGGTAATGTAGGCACAGGACTCAGGGCGGTTTGGATCGGAAAGGGATTGGAAGCCGAAACCCGATAATTCAGCCCACCTAATTGACCGTGGGCATAGATCCCCAATTTTCTTACAAACTGATCGGTAAGGTCATTGGTCGATTCCTCGATGTAGGGAAGATCCAAACCCAATATTGAACCGACGGAGGAGGAAGAAAATCTCACAGTCCCATTCCATCCATGAAGTCCTGCACCGAGATTGAATTTTGTCTTCACCACCGCATATTCAGCAGTCACATCGTGAAGAAACAAACCAGGCTTTCTCCCGGAAAGCGACCCAAAACTGTTGATTCCAAACTGGGTATAGACGAAGATCTGATCTGTAATTTGCCCCATCACTTGGTACCGGACTCTTCGAAGTCCCACATCAAATGTCTTGTCTTTGGGAGTGCCAAAAATGGTAGATCCGGGATTTAGGTCCGTGTATCTGACCCAGATTTGACCAAGCCCTGTCCCTTTTACCCAGTGTGTTTGTTCCTCATTTAGGAAAAGTTTGACTTCTTTGTCTGTTTGGGCTATCGCTGACAGCACGAAAGCCATGACTATCATTCCTGCCAAAAGAAGAATTTGAAGTATTTTTTTCACGTTTTTTTTCTTTAGGTTAGAAAATACGGTTTCAGGCTACTGTAAAACAGTACCCGATTCCGATTAAATAGGATTGGATTATTTCTTGTTGTAAGCTGGAATAGGCCTCAGGCTAACACGGCTAAAGTATCAGCTCCTCTGAGGATTGGGAGACCTATTCCTACCCACTTTATTGCCAAGCGTCAGGAATTGACCAGTTTTCTGGAAGCTAGTTTATGATCAGAGACAGGTCTATGGTTTTCCAGTCCGATGATTCTGACCGTTCCTCCATTTTCTTCGTATTCGTGTTGGAAATGGTGGAGATTTTCCATCACAGAATGGTCCACTAGTTTGGTGTTTTTGAGGTCGATGGTCACATTAAATCCGGCAGGGATTTCTTCCAATTTTCGTTTGATTCCGAGGAAATTGGAGAAAATGGCAGCTTTGTCGATCTCTACCAGATATTCATTTTTATCAAAAGAAACCACGGTCGGTGCTTTGAAGAAGGAACTGATCGGCGTACCGTTGATCACGTGTAGGATCATTTTCAGGAGTATACCTGCTCCGATACCAATCAGCAAATCTTCGAAAATAGTGAAGGCAATCGTGACAAGGAAAATAGCCAATTGCTCTTTTCCAATTTTGAAGGTGTTGACAAACTCTTTTGGATGAGCGAGTTTGATCCCCACCGTGATCAGCATAGCCGCCAAGGCTGCATTTGGAATCATTTCAATTACTGGAGTTGCGATAAGAACAAACACCAGAATGAAGAAGCCATGAAAGAAGTTGGCCCAGCGTGTTTTGGCTCCGTTATTCACATTGGCAGAGCTTCGGGCCACTTCTGAGATCATCGGCAATCCCCCCAAAAATGCACTCACCGTATTTCCCAAACCAACCGCAATAAGATCCTTGTCATTGTTTGATTTTCTTCGGAAAGGATCTGCCAAATCAATAGCTTTTACCGTAAGGAGTGACTCCAATGTGCCCACCAGGGCAAACATGATCACATATTTTACAAAAACACCTGTCTGCGAAATACCTGAAAAATCAGCGTTGTACTTCACATTTTCTACCAGATTCCCAATATGAAGCAAAGCATAGGGTGGTTCGGTGTGTGCAAAATCCATGGCCAATTCTGAAGGAATTGCCACTAATAGGACCATCAGAGGTGCTGGAATTTTACCCAACTTGAAATCTTTCAGATAAGGCCATCCCAGCATGATTGCTAAACTGTAAAACCCAATCAAAGTGGCCCGTGGATCAAAATTGGCAAGGAACGTAGGGATTGCTGAGATCATACCCACGATACTCATTCCTTTATACAGGTCAGGATTGACATCCAATAAGACTGGAATCTGCTTGACTATGATGATAATCCCAATGGCTGCCAGCATCCCGTGAATAGCTGAAAGCGGAAAGATATCTGCCAATTTGCCCAATTTCAATACCCCAAATAGCATCTGTACCAAACCAGCCACGACCATCGCTCCCAAGGCAAGTTTCCATCCGGTCTCTCCCCCACCAAAATCAGTCACCGAACCCGCTACCACTACGATTAATCCTGCGGCAGGACCCTTGATCGTCAGACGGGATCCGGAGATAAAACTCACCAAGATCCCACCGATGATCGCTGTGACCAATCCCATAATTGGAGGAAAATCTGAGGCCTTTGCAATGCCCAAACTCAGCGGCATGGCCAACAAAAACACTACAAATCCGGCACTTGCATCAGCACCGATATTTTCTATAAAACCTCTCCAGCCATCGCTAGGGGGTTGAATTTTGGTTTCTTTTTTCATGATAGTTATTTTTTTAGAGGCAAAATCCTCAAGATGATCAAATCGAATTTTTGAAAGTTGATTTTTTGAAGTTCACAGATGGACTTCCATAAAGCCTGAATCGACTGGAAAGCGAATCGCCAAGAGAAACCTCAGATTCCTGCCGCTTATTGCCTAAGAATAGGCGGGCAAAAATCCGGATGGCAGCGATTCCTTCCATGACAAATGCCAAGGCAGCAAAAAAGGCCAAAAGGTATTGGTCTTCATGAATATGACTGAAGAGCAAATCCTCTCCGATGAATGTTGGAGAAAGTGGAAAGCCCATCAATCCCAACACACTCAGGAGAAATAGAAATCCTAGTGCTGGGAACTTCCGGATGTAGCCGTGATAGGAAAAGAGCCCAGATTGACCGGTGTGGTTTTTCATCCAAGAAATCACCAATAGACCCGAAATCCCAAACAGAATAATCCCACTGAGATACATGGCTATTTCTTCGCCGGAAAAATTTTCATTTTCAGCTATCGCAAGGACCATCCAGAAATGATTCATAAGCAACATGATCCAGGCAAGCCGAGCGGACTTTCGCTCCGTAAAGGACTTGAGGACCATGAGCAATGCGATGAAAGCAAAAACCAAAGGAAGAAAGGAATGGATCTCAGGGGGAATTTTGTACCCTATCACCAGCAAAACCAAACCCACTAAGTAGCTGGGAACGAAGTATATCAGGACAGTTTTATAACTCAGGAAATCCAGACGGTGTCCGAGAGACTTCAATGGTCTAAAGACCAATTGATTGACAAATCGATCCAGATTCCACTCTTTCAAACTCCACACATAAAAGGAAATTTTCAATCTGGTAGCAAAACCGGATTTCTTCGTACCGAGCTTAGGTACGAATCCATAGAATTGCTCGCGAATCAAATAGCTCACCACAGAGGGAGACACCAGCAATTGATAGGTCCTTAGAAAGGCATTCCCTGCAAAGTGAATCAAGGCCAAAGCTTCAAGTCCAGCAGCCACTTCGATAAACATGATCCCGATTTGTGTGAGTGAGGCATAGCCAATCTGGGTTTTGACCGATGTCTGCACCCGGGCAATCATGGTGGAAACTATTGCTGTAAACAATCCCATGAGGGCTATGAGGATACGGACGATCATTTGATTTTCCCAAAATGGAAAAGTCCGCATCAATAAGAACACTCCCAAATGAACAGAAAGTGATCCATAGAAAATCGCCGAAGATGGAGTCGGACCTTCCATAGCACGGGGAAGCCATGATGAGAACGGAAACTGGGCAGACTTGGCCGCAGCTGCCAAAAGTAGCATCAGTGCAATGAACATCCCTATCCCAGAATGTCCTGCCAAATGCTCCGAGACCAGCTCTGCATTATTCAGTTTCAAAAACGTGATGTTTTCGTGCCAAAGGTGGTGACTGGCCCACATTGCCAGAATCAATCCTACATCCCCTATCCGATAGATCGAAAACACCTTGATGGCATTACGTGTCGGCAGATAATTTTCTCGGTAGAATGCCACCAACAGAAAGGAAGACAATCCAAGAATTTCCCAACCGATAAACAACGTTTCGAAATTGCCCGCGAGAACAGTGATATTGAATCCGAGGTAGAAGAAGAGCACCGTATTGAAAAACCGCTTGTAGCCACTTTCACGATGGAGGTAATACCGACTATAGAATGTAATCAGGAAAGTGAGCATCGCTCCGATCACCACATAGACAGCCGATACTCTGTCAAAGAAAAAGTCTACCAAAAACTCAAAATGCGAAGTTTTATACAGAAGAAATTCCTTGAGATTCAATGCTTCAAAACCTGCTATGGCCCAAAACACCAAAAACACCATCACACTGAGTAAATTAAGTCCAGCAGTGTAAAAGGCTACTTTGGAAAGCGCGGTTTCCTGTTTCTCAGGAATCAAAACACTGACAATAAAACCGACAAGAGGTATCCCAATCATCAGTTGGATCCATGCTGATAATTCCATCAGAGTGAGTCAATTAAGTAAACGGGAAGATTCTCTTTGGTACTCAAAAGCTTATCCTTGAGGTGATCGAGGTGCTCGATATTCGATTCAGGTCGATAGGCAATGAATCCTTCGTCTTTGAATTTCAAAAATGCCTTAGTACTTGGGTCAATGACCACAAAGTGCACCCAGTAATTTTTGATCCACTCGTAGGTTGCAGGGTTGGATTGAATCACGTTCAATACCACCTGTGGATCTTGCTCTACGATCATCAACAATCGAATTGGGTCATGTATTTCTACCATTTGGTAGGGAAGACCAGTTCTCAGATCACCATCTGCCCCATTGGCTACGCCGATGAGTCCCATGACATTGTGCGGAAGCTTGGTG
Source organism: Algoriphagus litoralis (assembly GCF_003259255.1). GTDB lineage: Bacteria > Bacteroidota > Bacteroidia > Cytophagales > Cyclobacteriaceae > Algoriphagus > Algoriphagus litoralis. The sequence goes on along the minus strand of NZ_QGOL01000003.1, from coordinate 333,262 downwards.
CCTGCCCCGAGTTTGTCAGGATCCATTCTGGAGAAATAATATTCCAGATTGATTCCTCCGCAGACTGGAGCAGCAGCGCCTAGGATTTTGGTCAGCGCTTTCCCTTCAGGATCTTTTCTGTAATCATAGGAATTAAGAAATGCCCTTCGGTCAAAAAACAAACCTTTGATAGTCGATTTTCTAGAAATGATGCAAAGCGCGTTCGTGGCGTGATTGTATTCCGGACGAGGTTCAAACAGGGAAAAAGCCCGCTTTTTCACCGCTTCATGGATTGCATTTAGCGGTTTGCCCTTTTCCAAGGTGTCAAATCTCCGCGAGCGCTCCAAGGCATTCAAATCCAAGGCTTGAGTAAACTTGAGCTTATTCTTCTGATGCAGTAGCAGATTCTCAGGAGAAAGAACATCCTCATCAAAGTATTCGATTTCATCCTTAGTCGTATCATGCAATCCACCGATAAACTGGGTAGATGAAGGAATTTCAATACCTCGTAGGCTGAGCAATTGACGAACCTTGGCATGGTTGGCCATGGTAGCCGCGACGCGGGCATTGACCGAACCTGGTCGACCACAGCATGCTCCGCAGTCATATCCTGCATAGTGCGTATTGTTAATACTAGAAGCTCCGTGACCTATGAGGTACACTAAGGGTGAAAACTTCTCCAGCAGTCCAATGCTCCGAAGTAATCCCTCTACCCGATCGGCCATCTCTTCTACTTTGAATCCCACTTGCAGCCCATTTTCTTCCACTCCGCTGTATTCTACAGTCAGGGTTCCTTTTGGATCCATGTGTTTGAAAGAAGAAACCTCCAATGCAGAACTGGAAGGCTTGAGGATATTTCCCACCAATTTAAATGCTGACCAAAACCCAAGTGTCTGTGCGCTGACCCATCCTCGAACCAGCGAATGGCTGTTCTGATTGAAATGGGCATCTTTTCTTAGCTTCTTGTGATTAGCTGATTCTTTGATCAGGTATTTGGGGGTGACAGGTGCCGGGCAAGACTTGGTATGAAACCTGCCAAATTCAGGCTGGAAATAAAACTCGACATTGAAGAATCCCGGTGTTCCATAAGTAGCACATGCTGGATCAATGTATTCCAAATGTCTCCTGGTTGAGCATTCGCGGTCATCGATGCAAAACATCGCCTGAAAACTGGGTAATCCGGATGGCTTTGACTGTCCGTCTACGATAGAGATCCCAGCCAATACTTCATCGTAATAACTCCACTCATAGGCTTCCTGCCAGCATTGTAGCACCAGATCCAACTCTTCAAATGGACTGTTTTCAAACAATTCAGCTGTTTTGAAAGGAAATCTGTGTCCAATTGGATTCCAGTTTTGCTCAAACTTTTGATCCAACGCATCAATCTCCAAGAGGCATTCAAAGAGAATGACCTCCTTCAGGCAGATTGTTTTAGCATCAAGAAGGGATTCGGGCTGGGATTCCAAAACAGACACCATACCTGACCAGCCGGGATGCGCAAACTGCTGGTCAAATAAATACCAGCCGTAGCTTTCCTTATTTCCTACCAAAATCTCCAAAAGCATCTCCAGATTCAAATCCGGGTGAAACAGCAATTCCGAGGCTCGCTTTCCTCTAATGATGGACGATAAACTCTGAGCTTGCAGTTTTTTGATGGCATCTAGAAAACCAGTAGCCTCCACCGGAAATGACCAAATCGAAATCCCCTGGTCGAGGTAGGCAGACAGGATTCTGAAAAGAAATGGATGTACAACTTTATCTAAGTTGAAGTGATAGTCAGACTTCCAATGGGCTCTCAATTGACCAACTTTAGGAACTGAATTTTCCTCATAGGTTTGATCCAAGAGTTTGACTATCCAATGAATGGAATCTATCTCTCCAAAGTGATCTTCCAGCACATTTTTGAGAATATTCCCCTTTATTTTTCCTTCTCTATACAATTCTCGATAGGTTTCCAAAGGAAGAAAACCCCTGTACCCCATTTGATTTTTGGATTGCTTCAGGGCTTGGAAGAATGGCAAATGCTGAAAAGCATGCAAGGTATTGTGGTGGACAAAGTCCTTGAGCGGCGCTTGGGCGGGAAGAAAATGCCTGAGTTCTTGCACGATCTCCTCCACACCAAAAGCGTGACGCTTTGTGTGATGTTTCATGGTAATTATTCCTGAGTAAATGATTTGAAAATGGCTTTAGCGCCAAATGCACAGGCATTTCGCCTGAAAATCATTGCCTATTCGGCAAAAAAATTAACTCAGATGAGTCTTCCAGGAATGAAAAAGGTCATAAAGATGCTGGTTTCCCTGCAGGGCTTTATTTCCAAAAAAGGGATTGTAAAACGTTTTCGAATTTTGAGCAAATCCTGACTCATCAAATTGGTCACCGAGATCAGCTAGGGACTCTGTCTCTGATTCACTTTTTTCCTCTTCTTCAGCTTCGCAAAGGGCAAAGGGATCAGTTCCATCAAGATTTAAAACCGAATGAACCTGAAAATCATCGGCCTCGAGGGCATGGCAAACCTGATCTCCTGCTTGTTCTCCCGGCAAAAAAGACATCACTTGAGTCTGCAGAAGCAAAGTCAAGCGAAGTAAGAATGTTATCAAGCCGATTAGAGAAATCATTTGTTATTGAAAAACTCCGAAAGCTACATTATTTTGATATAAACCTATACTTTTTCAGATATTTTATGAATTCGAAAACAAATTCGTCAATTTTTTTCCAAAATTTCATCATAACTGAAATCCACATCACTCCTATTCAGCACCTTAAAAAAATAAAACCCCGGCTGATATCAACCGGGGTAAGGGGATTTTTACAACTTTTTCAGATCCTTTGATTTTCTCAGACTGACTAATTTCAAGGGAAATCTTCCTGATGAAATATTGACTATCGGTTCTTTTTTTAAAGGAGGTGCAAAGGTAATATTTATAATTATTTATTAATCAACAGATTAGAATTTTTTGACAAATATCAAACTGCTATAGAACTTACGTTCCATTCATGACTGGGGATTGATTGATCCTGATTTTGGCAGGTTTAATTTTTGATTTCAATTCTCCCACTTGAAACCGAACCGGAAATAGTCGCTGGTGCTCCATTGTCTATTCGTAGTGAACCCGTAGAAACACTTTGGCCCACGACAACTTGACCACTTTCGGCTTCAAAATCGAAATTGAAGGATTTAAGATCTGAAAAAGTCTGAATCAGAATTTTCCCTGAAGAGCTGATTAATTTAGTTTTCGGTCCCAATCCTATTCTATTGCCGGAGATAGCACCAGAACTCACCTTGAGGCGTTCGATTTCAGAGACTTCGTCCATTTGGAGATTGCCAGAGCTCAGCTCCACGTTAAGTTTCCCCATAATCCGCTTGACATTCAGTGATCCACTGGAAGACTCCACGTCCAGATTCCCCTGCAGCTGATCTATTTTCACATTCCCAGAAGAAATTTTCGTCTTAAGATTTCCAATCAATTGATTTCCCTCGATAGACCCAGAACTGGCGTGAAGGTAGATCGCTGAGGAATTGACATTGAAAAGTTCTATGGATCCAGATCCAGAGTTCAAATCCAACTTGGGAAACTGGATTCCCGAAACCACAGTTTTACCAGAACCAGAATTTACGATAAGATCCAGTTCTTTTGGTCCGATGAGGGTAATAGATGCTCGATGGTTGCCAGATCCTATCAAGTTTTTTCTATCCAGTTCGATCAAAAGCGAATTTCCTTCTTGTGAATAGCTAATTCTAAAATTTCCAGATCGGTTTGATTCCAAAATCCCATCCAATTCCACTGTGGTCTGACCTTCCTTTCCTTCGTAGTTTACATCCATAAATTCAGCATCTACCTCTATTCGTTCAATTCCCGAAAATTCTTCGTCAATGCGCTGAACTACTTCCATTTCTCCCTCGCAGGAAGTCAAAATTACCAAGGTACCTAGTACCATACCGAAATTTTTTGCAGTGTTTTTTAAGTTGATGAATTTCATAATTCGTTTGTTTTTAACTAGTTGGTTTGCTTTGTTTCAATCATTAATTCTAGGTTGATTTTACCTATTGGGTCATTTCCCAATCGAAATAATCCTTCCTATTTTAGCTAAGACAAGTCAAGTCCTTTTTACCCCTATTCGTGAAGAAAAAAAATGATTGCAAAAACTCCCTCCCCGCCCTACTATGCTGTAATCTTCTCCAACTTGCGCACTGAGATCAATGATGGATATGGAGAAATGGCCGAAGAAATGGTCCAACTAGCCGAGCTTCAGCCGGGATACTTGGGTCATGAAAGTGTCCGGGATGGACTTGGCATCACGATCTCCTATTGGGAAAGCATAGAATCCATCAAAAATTGGAAGGCGAATACAGACCACATGATCGCTCAGAAATATGGTCGTGAAAAATGGTACGCTGCTTACAAGACCCGAATCGCATTGGTCGAGCGGGATTATGGATTTGAAAAATAAAAGGGAAGATTAATTCCCTTTTTCCAATTGTAGCTTGAGTTCCTTTACTCTGTCTCTGATATTCAACTGTGCAATATCTCGGTTTCCTGAGGTGGCTTTCAAAAAGTCTAAAACAGCACCGGAGTGATCTGTGGATTTCCCTTCTGCCAAAGTAACATATCGCATGGTGGACCAGAGGACGGTTTTCAATTCTGTTTTAGAATCATCCGTCATGTAGTATTCCACCACAATGGTGTTGTGATTATGCCATAGAATCCTACTCATGATCCTGACCCACTCTCCGACCATCGCAGGTTTGACATAGCTGATGTTATGATTATAGACCACCCAGGCAGCCTTGTACGTTTTGATGAGATCGATGATTTCCAGACCGTAAAGTTTGGGAACTTGGTCTTCTCGGGCATTGAAAAAGTAATCAAAATACTTTGCGTTATTCAGGTGGCGGAGCGGATCACAATCCTGGAATCGGATGACGACACGGCTTTCTGTTTCTGAAGGATAATGTTTCTCCGGATTATAGTCAAACATGGCCTAAAGGTTTTTACTTGTTACAATTCGTATTCCTGCTTCCCTCATTTCTTCGATTGCTGATTCGCCATCCTTCGGTTGAAGATTCACTGCACGGGTAGCATCTGTGATCAAAAATGTGTCAAACCCCAAACTTTTAGCGTCAAGAGCAGTGAATTTGACACAATAATCCAATGCCAAACCACAAACAAATATTCGACGAACGCCTATGGATTTTAGGTAATTCCCAAGTCCGGTATCACCTCTTCTGGCATTGTCAAAGAATCCTGAGTAGGAATCCACCTGCGGATTTTTCCCTTTTTGAAAAATCTTCTTCCAGTGACTTTGGTTCAGATTGGGATGGAAGTCTGCACCCTGTGAACCCTGAACACAGTGGACGGGCCAGAGGATTTGCTTCAATCCGGCCAACTCAATGAAATCCCCGGGATTTTTCCCGGGATGATTCGCAGCAAAACTTCCATGGTCAGCAGGGTGAAAATCCTGAGTTGCGATGATCGTTTTGAAGTTTCCTTGCAATGTATTGATCACTGGCACCACCTGATCCCCTTCGTGCACTGCCAATGATCCTCCCGGAAGGAAATCATTTTGGACATCCACGATCAGAAGCGCGGAAGATTCATCAATCCAATTCATTTTCAAATTTTTTTGCTTTTAAAACCAAATCCATCCTCAAATGGTGCAGGTTTTCTTCTAAACCGACTGGATAAAGATGCGGATTAACCAATCGCTTGTGGGTCTTATCCAGAGATTCGAGTTGGTCTCCAGCACGTTTTCGGATTTGATCCAAAGAAGGAATTTGATAGACAAGCTGCCCTTTCTTAAAGATCGGCTTCAACAATATTTCCTCCTGATAAAAAGCCGGCATCAGCCGCTTCCTTCGTGTAGCATCTACTGGATCAATGATTATGACACTCTTGGGATCGATCACTTCATCCTCGAGGAAAATCATGTCTGCGACAGCCTTGTCTCTACTGAAATATCGCTTCACATTATGAAAACCTGGTATGTTGATTTTAAGTGATTGCTGTGAAACCTTGACTTTGGGCTCCCAACTGCCATCTTCCAATCTGATGGCAGAGAGCTTATAGACCGCACCCAAGGCAGGCTGGTCGTAAGCAGTGACTAGCTTAGTCCCAACTCCCCACACATTGATGTCTGCCTCCTGAGTCTTAAGTGACGTAATGATATGTTCATCGAGGTCATTGGATGCCACGATTTTTGCATCCGGGAATCCTGCCTCGTCGAGCAGCTGTCTGGCTTTAGTACTGAAATAGGCCAAATCGCCTGAATCGATCCGGATTCCGATCATTTCTTTTCCTTTGCTTCGCAAAATCTCCCCTACTTTGATCGCATTTTTTACTCCATGAAGTGTATCATAGGTATCTACCAAAAAGACACATTGGTCCGGAAAAGCATCTGCATAAGCCTGGAAAGCCTCCAATTCTGTATCGAAAGACATGATCCAACTATGGGCATGAGTACCTGCCACTGGAATACCAAATAGCTTACCAGCCATGACATTGGAGGTAGAAGCACAGCCTCCGATGTATGCAGCCCGACTTGCTGCCAAAGCTCCGTCTATCCCTTGAGCTCTTCTCAGTCCAAACTCCAAGACCGGCTCTCCTTGTGCTGCAATATTGATCCGGGCAGCTTTGGTGGCGATCAGGGTCTGGAAATTAATAATATTCAATAGCGGAGTTTCTAAAAGTTGGCATTGGATTAAGGTCCCCCGAACCCGGACCAAAGGCGCATTTGGGAAGACGACCGTTCCTTCTTCCACCGCATCGATGTCGCAGGTGAAATTGAGATTTTGGAGGTAATCCAGAAATGCAGATTCAAAAACCGGACTTCCATCCTTATTTTTCATCACTTCGAGATACTCCAGGTCTGCCTTTTCGAACTTAAAATTGCTGCAGAAATCTATGACATAATCCAATCCTGCAGCTAATGTAAACCCGCCTTCAAAGGGATGTTTTCTGAAAAAAAGATTGAAGACCGCTTCTTGTTCGCCCTTGCCGGACTTCCAATAGGCATACGCCATGGTAAGCTGATAAAAGTCAGTCAACAATACCAGATTACTTTGATAGAGGTCTTTGGTGATTTTCATAAATTGATGCAAAACTAAACTAAAGGTAGCCTGATCCGATTATCTGAGCAAGAAGTTGGCATTTTGACAAAGGATTAAAAAAAAATATCCATTTTGGGTTACATTTTTCCATCCACTTAAGACATAGCATTGACTAGCAGATGAAGCTACACAGAAGCCTTACTGATCAGGAAATTTTAAATCAAATCAGTACAAAAAAAGATCCTAATCAGGCAATCAGTCAGTTGTATTCCCAACACTATGGAATGTTGGAACACTACATATTACAAAACTCTGGTTCTGGTGATGATGCTGCTGATTTGATCCAAGAAGTTATGCTTGTTTTTATCAAAATGGTAACCGAAAAAAAATATCGTGGTGAGGCTTCACTCAAGTCCTTTCTCTACAGTATCTGTAGGAATCTCTGGATTACCGAACTCAGAAAACGGAAAAGTACCGCCGCCCGACATGACCGATACGAAGGTGAAAAGGATCAGCTGGACAGCAATATCAGCGAGCAGATCCAGCGAAATGAAAACCTGAAATTTGTAATGGATCTGTTTGAAAAACTCGGAGAGAAATGCAAGCAGATCTTGACACTCTTTTATTTTGAAGAGTATTCTATGAAAGAGATTGTAGAAAAATTGGACTTCAGTTCAGATCAGGTATTGAGAAATAAAAAATACAAGTGTCTACAAAGCCTCACTGACCAAGTCAAATCCTCTCCCGTCCTTCTGAAAAACCTCCAAAAAGCACTACGTCATGAATGAAAAATATACCATTGAAGAACTGGAAGCCTATCTCGTTGGCGATTTAGCTCCCGATCGAAAAAAGGATCTGGATGCAAAACTAGCGGCAGATGCTACTTTGCAAGAAGACCTGGAGGCGCTCAAAATCAGTCGGGAAGCAATTGAATTGGTTGGTTGGAAAGCGTTGATCTCCAAAAATCAAGAAGAATATCTAGCAACCCGTGAAGACTCAAAAGTAAAACAGATCCAATCCAGACCGTCTTCAATTGGCGTATGGCTGGGTAGAATTGCAGCATCCCTACTTTTTGTCCTGATCGGTTCTGTTTCGGTTTTGTTTTTCTCCACTACCCCTGACAGCATCATATCTGATCAATTGGAGTATAGTATCCCTGTTCTGAGATCTGCAGAATCTAATCTGGATCAGATCGAAAAAGCATTTCAGGCCAAGGATTTCGATCGAGTCTTGTCACTTTCTTCCTCGGTTCAGGAATTTGATGCTAAGACTTATTTTTTGATAGGACTCTCCTATCTAGAAAGTCAAAATGGTGAGAAAGCAGAAGAATTTTTGACACAAATCGAATCAAAAAATCTCCAATCCTCGGAAAGCAACTATGCCGACCAAGTGGATTATTATCTGGTAAAGGCCTACCTACTTCAGGATAAGCCGGAGGACGCAGAGATGCGGATAGAAAAGATTATTGACGATGAAAACCATACCTATCACGGTAACTTCAATCTATTCGATCGCTTACAAATCAAAATTCTGAAATTTAAATAATCTTTTTAAATCGCTATAAATGAGACAAATCCATTCGAAATGAATGGATTTTCTTTTTTTTATCCGAAACCTGGTTACAATTATTTCGGTTGCTTCTACCAATAGGAAACAAACCTAATCAAGTATGAAATCGAGCGTGACCGATAAAAAACATCAATGTAAAAATCGGACAAGCGAGATTCCATGTAACCATCAAAAAATAACTAAACACATGAAAACTTCAATCAGCACGTATTCAGTAGCACTTGCCATCACCAGTCTCGGTTTTTTTTCCTGTTCTGAAAACAATGATCCGGATGTGATCGGCGAAGGAGCTGTGCGAATAGGTATGGGTGTAAAACTTAAAAATGACGGAAACGCTGGAGCCAGAACATTGAATTCAGGCATCGACATCCAAAGCGGATTTCTTCAGATTAAAGAAATCGAACTCGAAACCGAAGGAAGAGATGAAAACGGAGACGATTTTGAACGAGAGCTGGAACTCAAATTCAATGAGATCAAAAAAATCGATTTTAATGAATTTGATGCTGGCGTGGATTTTTTCATCAATATCCCCGCTGGAAATTATGAAGAAATTGAATTTGAAATCGACCTGATTGACAACAGAAATCAGCCAAGCATCCAGTTGGACGGCATTTACAATTACCAAGATGGCACCTCTGTCCCCTTGAGATTTGAAGTGTTCGGCAATGACGATGATGATTTTGACTTTGAGGTCGAATTGGAAGGAGACGACGACGATGACTTGTTTTTTCTGGATGGGATCAATAACCCCCTTGCCCTCTTTCAGATCGATGCTAAAGGTTGGTTTAGAAACGTAAGCAGCTCCGAGTTGGAAAATGCCGAACTTACCAATGGGGTTCTTCTGATCAACAAGAATGTCAATTCCTCAATCTACAGAAAGGTAGAGTCTAGAATTAAGGATTCTACAGACATCGAATTAAAAATGAATTAATCATAACATTCCCCTTGGATAAGAAAAACCGGCCTCTACTCCAGGCCGGTTTTTTTGATTTCAGGCCTTCCGAATTGGAGCATTCCGCAAGTTTTTTTATCTCTCCCCCAGTTTCTACCTGAGCGACCAAGTATCAGGGTAAAAACTCATAAGTCTAATTCCAAAAAAGAAGAGGTAAAACCCTGGCAAATCAGTGGTGTCACCTCCTCAAGGGCATATATAAATAGGGCCCCAAAGCGGGGGAAGCAATATTTTCCAGCTAAAAACATTTTTTAATCATTTTTCTAAAAAATCTTTATTCTGGCGATTACATCCGGTGAATCCAGTGCGACAAAGTGTAGATTTTAACCCAACATCGGATGAAAAGCAACATCAAGTTTTCTCTTTTATTTTCTGTTTTTACACTGCTAATCGCACAGGAATCTTTTGCCCAATACAAGACCAGGCTTTGGAACAGTCTCAGTGTAGGGGCTCCACTTACTGAAAATCTAAGTATCAAAGCTTCCTATATGAAATCCCTTGATCTATCGAGCCCACAGCTCGAAACATCCTTCAATTGGTATTCATTAAAGCTGGGCTACCAAATCGACAAAGATTGGTCTGTAGACTTTGGCACCGCCTGGATGAACTTACCCGGATCAGGAAGGACAACCAACCGCATTTTTGCTGAAGGAAATCACCGAATCAAACTCAATAAAAAATTCAGCCTTCGAAACAGCCTTCAGGTTGAACGGCATAATGATCAGGAAGAGCGCTTTGATTACCGGTTTATTTTATCCTCACGAATCGGATTACGAAAACGCCTGGATTTCCTAAAGGTCGCACCATCCCTAAGCTACAGTCTTTTCTACAACATCGGCGGAGCACCAGTCCGATATTTCAACGAACAGGGCGAAGAGATTGCCAGAGATGCTGCTAATGGCTTTCACAGGGGCAGGATTCTGGCAAACTTCAACTTTAAAGTTTCCGATCCGATCCGTCTTTCAGTCTACTACATGAATCAGCACGAGTTTAACCTCGTCTTATCAGAAACTAATAAAATCAATGTAACCAATCCCAATACCGGCAGAGTCCAGCGGCCTTTCAACAATCAACACATCATTGGAATCTCACTTTCCTATCAATTCAAAGGACTCGATGGCGATGGCTTTTTACCTATCAACTTCTAAAACGAACAATCACTCTTAATCACCTGAAAAAATGGAAACTCGTATTAAAAAAGGAATTATCTGCTCCCAAGTTACCTATGATCAACTCATTGAACCTAGCGAATTACCCTCCACCTTTCCAATCAAAGCCGGAGATGTTGCCATCTTTGAAGTAACGGAAATTGGCAAGCATACCCAGATCCAGACAATAGGCCGAAACATGACTCTGGCTGTCGGAGACAGAATCATGGGCGCTTTTGGAGCCCGCTATGCGACCAATCAGTTTGAAGGCTATGTGCCCGAAAGCCTTCAAAATGAATATCACATGCTTGGAGGAGGCGGAGTGATCGGCATCTTGGAATCCTCTCATGCCAAATTTGAAAAAGAAGGGCCTACACGACTGAAAATGATCGGTTTTGCTGCTTCAGCTTCAGGATCAATCGTGAATACCATCAACGAAGGAGCACCAAAATTGAAACGGTTTGACGGTTCCAATTCTGCAAAAACCAAAGTAATCCTCTCCTTGGGTTCGTCCATGGATAGTGGCAAAACCACCACTGCCGCCTACCTCTGCCATGGTTTTGCGAAGCAAAGAAAAAAAGCAGCATACATCAAACTGACTGGAACTGCCTATCCTAAAGACAGAAATCTTGTCTACGATATGGGTGCTTGTATTGCTATTGATTTTGCGAAGTATGGTTTCCCGTCCACCTACCTCAGGAGCGAAATTGAACTGCTCAACCTCTATGAAACGCTGTTGGGAGATGTCTTACATGAAAATCCTGAGTACGTGGTAGTTGAGATTGCAGATGGATTATTTCAGCGGGAAACACGCATGTTGCTGAAAAACCCAGTATTTATGAGCACTGTTCACCAAGTGGTTTTTTCGGCAAGTGATAGCCTTGCCGCGGCTCAGGGCATCCATACACTTCAGAGCTGGGGAATCATGCCTGCAGCGCTTTCAGGACTTTTCACGGCCAGTCCCCTGCTTATCAAAGAAGTAAAAGAATACCTCTACGAAATGCAGGAAATTCTATTCATGCCCATTCTTAATCTGGAGGATCTTTCTCTGGGCAAATGGCCAATTCTACATGAGAATTTGGGCTTGCTTCAAGCCTGAATAAAAACCTAAGATCCACCATAAAATCAGCAGCCATGAATTGGTTTTCAAACAAAACACTAAGATTACATTGGTTTGGAAAAGACCTGAAAGTGGGTTTGTGGCTAGCATTGGGTTGGCTGGCCAGTCTCAGCACCTTTTTTCTCAGCTTGATGATCGGTTGGTTTTACGACCTCAAATTCCAAGAGGGAATCAGCAAATCAGAACTACTGAAGCGATTCGGACTTAATATTCAGCGCATTGACCTGTTTTTCCTCTTTATGGGAATAATTATTCTGTTAAAATTCAGTCTGCAATTTGCTGAGCGAATCGGAATCAATCGATCTGCTGATTTATTTATCCATCGGTTAGCTAGTCGACTCTACAGAAAACAAATTAATTGGCAACCGGAAGTCTTTGAAGGAAGACCATTCGGAAAGTACCTGCTCAGGTATAGCGGTGACATGACAGCTGTGAGAAACATGCTGATCCAGGGAATCCATCGAGGCTTGAGGGATGGATTGTTCCTTATTACAGGCTTAGGATTGCTTCTTTGGATCAATAGTACCTGGACCTTGTGGCTTTCTGCTTTAGCTCTTTTGGCCCTTCCTCTGTTTTTATATTTGGACCAAAAGCAGTTGGAAACCATTCCAGAAAAACGAAACAGCAAAAATGAATTGTTGAATTATGTGACCACGAGTTTTTCAAAACACCGGATCATTTCTGAAAAAGGCAATTCGGAATATAACTTTAGAGGATTTCGCAGGCGAAACAAGCGCGTCCTTGCGGCAGCAAATCAGTACCAAAAGTGGGAATCGATCCGACATGCGCTGATCAATGTGACAGGACCTGTTTTAATCGCATTTCTACTGGGGATATTATATTTCTCAAATCAGGTGACCACAGCCGGTGAGCTATTGACTTTTCTTTTGGTTTTGGCCGCTTTGGTACCGGCCTTTAGAAATGTAATCAAAGCCCCTAACCTAATTCAAAAAGGACTAATCTCCCTGTTGAAAATCGAAAAGCTGATTCGGAAAAATGGAGAACCTCAACTCCCCGTCAACTCTGCCGGTAGAATACCAGCCATACCCATATCCCGACGAACAGCAGAATTATAAAGCCTACCATGGGATAAAGCCACCCGCTAGAAGAAGAGGCTACACTTGGCTGTCCAATCAGTCGATAGTTTGCCCAGAAAAAAGGATGATGAAATTGGGCCATTTCTGGATCTCTTAGGAGGTCTAGTTTGGCCATCCGCAAAGCATTCGAAAAGCTCTCTCCATCAAGCGCATAGGCATAAAACTTATTGGCAAGATATGCAGACACTCGATCTTCGCTTACCCAAAGTGATATCACCATTTGCTCCGCACCGGCGAAGGAAAGACTTCTAGCCAAACTGATTAAACCTTCACTGTTGCTCAATTTGCCCACTCCAGTCTCACAAGCACTGAGGTAAATCAATTTTGCCTGATCCAAAGATTGGTAAGCAAGCTCAGGGGCAAAAAGTCTAAAATCATCTTCTTCACCATAGAAGGTAATAAAAGCCTGATTAGGATCCTCTGAAGAAGCTACTGCATGGGTAGCCAAATGTATCACTTGAGCACTTGGTGCATTGCCCATGAAAGAAGCTTTGGTGGCCTGTGGTCCCAACAAGGCACGGTCTCCAAAGGGCCGAAGCTCATCGGAGGAAGTTTGGAGCGATGCAAATCCATTTAATGAACCTGACTGGGAAAAAGGTGCATATCCAAGCATCCTCGACTGTTCAAATCCCAATGCTACAGGCTGGACAAACTGCGCTGAAAACTGATAACTCACGGGAAGCTTTTCAAGCAAAAGTTTACCCTCATGATCCGGTAAAAGCTCGAATGGAAGAGAATTAAAAATCCCTTGGGGAATGATAATTAACTCCTTGGCTGAAGATATCTCCGTAGTCAAATCGCCAAGTAATACATTAGAAAATTCGGTGATGCCTTCAGTCAATTGATACCGATTTCCACCTGAAATTTTAGCAATATCCTGAATCCAGGCATCGATTGCCTGAAGCTTAATCTGCTCCACTGAAATGGCTTTCCAGCTGAAATCTCCATCCAAAACATAAAAAGTGAACAGAAAATTTTCACTCATAAAAATGGACAAGAGTGCAGTTCCCGAAGGTAGGGAGACTATAAAAGAATCAGGATCAAAAAGGCTCTCCTGTTTCCCATCAAAGCCCGGAAACTCTTTAAACTTCTCCCTCAATCTGGAGAGCTTTACCTGAAGATCTACCATTTGACTTTCCAGTGCTTTGCGGGTTTCCGGACTCAATTCACCATACTGTTTTTGGTTTATCCTTGATATCGAAAAAAGAAGATTGCGTTCTTCTTGGATGAGCGCTTCGGGCAAGCCATGTGCCCGCTTAATGGACTCTTGCTTCGCTCCTACCTTTAACCCATTTGCCTTACTTTGCTCAGCCCATGCAAAAGCCTCACGCATGAGATCGGGCTGATTGGTTTGAATTGCAAAATGGTGCAGCAGTTCTATACCTTCTTCAAAGGCTTCCAAGGCCTTTTCGCCTAAAAATACACGCGCTTCATCATTGTCAAAATTCACAGCTATAAACTGCGCCAAGCCAAAGGCTGCCCTCCAAGTCTGAAGGCCCAGGTCAAAATAATTGGAATCCTTTTCTGCCAGCCACCAGGCAGTTTTAGCTTTTTTTACTAAAATCTCGAAAAGTGTAAATGAAGAGATTCCCATTGAAAATTCTGCTGGATTAGTCAGGACAGATTCGTCATCAAATCCAGGAAGCAATTGAACAATTGCTTTCTGATAAAATTCAAGTGCCAGCGGGAATTCACCGCGTTTTTGATGATAATCTCCCCAAAGAGACAGGAAAATGCCTCTCTGTAAACTGTGTCTGGAGATTTTGTCCTGTTCAAAGACTACCTCAGCCAAATCAAGGGAATTTTTGATTTGATCCATTTCATTCCTTTGCAGCAATGCTTTGATCATCAGGTTATGATACGAGGTAGATGCTTCGGCATAGGATCGGGAGACTGCTTCCAAGACTTGGATTGCTTTCTCGGTCTCTCCTGCCTCGATGAAAGTATTTGCTAAGTTAATTCGGATTTGTTCGGTATTGATTCCCAAATCCAGCAGGTGCGAATAGATTGATTGTGCGGAGTCAAACTTTTCCAATCGATACAATGCAGAGGCTTTGTTACTCAAAAAACTATACCTCGCGTATTTTTCATATTCACCCTGATCGGATCGCAAGTAAGACTCGGCCTTTTCGAAATACGCAATGCTTCTGATGTAATTGCCAGTTTCGAAAAAATAAACACCCAAGGCATTATTCAATCGTTCGGGCTGAGCAGAGTCGGTAATTTTCTCCTGCAATTTTTCAGCTTGTTGCAGATGGTAAAGTGAGCTGTCTAATTTGCTTAGACCAAATAATGCCTCGCCGAGATAAAGATGATGCGCATAGAGCAAGGTATCGGAAAGTTGATAAGCTCGCTTGAGAGTGAAACCTTTTCGATAAGATTTTACCGCCTCCTCTACCTTGCCATACGTTTGATACAGATTGCCGAGTCGCTCGGCAGCTTCTACAAAAGCTGAAGCCTCCAAAGGATCTGGAGCCAGGTCCAAAACTTGCTCATAAAGTAAAATAGCCAGCGAATCATCTTCCACCGATGGGGAGTCGGACAAATACAATAGATTGGCTTGATCCAGCTTTGGATTTTTATTTTGCGAGAATGACAACACCCAAACTGTCAAAAACAGTAGAATGAAAATCGAAACTGATCCGCATATTTTTAACATCCTAGAGCCTCATTCTACCGGCCCAGAAGCGTTATTGTAAGCTTGCCACTATAACCACAAATGGTGGGCGTGGTTTTCCTGCCGGTCTGACATTGTTTAAAAGTCTAAAATTAGAGTTTTTATCCAAGGGCAGCTGATTAATGAGATTACTTTTTTCTTCAATATCATCTAAAACTTCCTGCGGAACATCCGACAGCTTATCAAAGTAAAATACTCTAAGCGGAATCCTATTTAAGGCTAAAGCACTTAAGTCATTCAACTTATAGTATAGCTCCACATCTAAAACTGTCCCATTGACGGGCGTCGATCCAAAAGTGCCATTTTCTACAGTCTTCTGCAGGTCAATCACACCTTTACTTGATATCTCAAACCCAAGGTCTTCTAGCAGTTGTCCTGTAGGATTGTCCGCGTCAAAATCACAACTGCTATCGTCATCGTCGTCGTCATCGTCATCATCATCATCATCATCATCACACGGTAGAAGAAGGCCAGGCACTCCATTATAAACTGGTGCAGCAGTGGTCTCATTTTGACTCAAAACGTAGACTCCATCCAAGTAATTGACTCCTCCAATGGTTACAAAGGTCTCACAAACCTGGTCTGTACCCGTAGGTGTGAATGTTATTTTATATTTCAAGCCTGTTTCACTGGCATTGACATCTATTGCTCCAGTACTGGGGTTGATGGCCAATCCATCAGGAACTGAGGAATAAGTACCGTTTAGGGAATTTACTGGATTGATGGTATTGGCCTGTCCCGGTTTAATAAAATAAAGCGTATCTGGATAGGACAATTCATTGCAATCAATCTCAAGTGTAGGATCGATGGTCTCATCTGGATCCGAGATACAGGAGACTGCACTTAATCCGATAGCTAGTACCAGCAAAAGAACTCTAGCGGGTGAAGAATGGGTCATGGTGACAAGTTTATTGTTTTGTCGAATACGAAAACCGGATTGTAACCACATCTTGCAATTATTTTACCTTAAAATTCAATAAAATCCCCACTAACACCAAGCCCATCCCTACATAGGAAAGCAATTGGAAGGTTTCTCCGAAAAAGAAAAACCCAAAGATCAATGCATAAATAATTCCAATGTAACTGAGGCTCGAAACTTTAGCCACATTGGCATTTTGGTAAGCCAAGGTCATAAAATATTGGGCTGTTTGGGTACATATTCCAATCCAGAGGAGAAAAACCCAATCCCAACCCTGAGGTTGAACCCAGCCAAAATAACTGACAAGTGCCGCAAATGGCAAAGTAACCAAAGGGAAATAAAAAATGATTACCAGTGGATGCTCTGTATTCTTTAGCTTTCGGATGACATTGTAGGCAAGTCCTGAAAAAAGGGCAGAAATAATTCCTATTCCAGCATAGAGCAGATTCACTCGGGAATCGAACCCCTGAAGCACCAAAACTCCGGCAAATGAAATGGCGAAAAATAAAAATTGAATGGGCCGTACCCGTTCTTTCAAAATAAAAATGCCAAGGATTGATGTAAAGATGGGTGAAAGGTATTGCATCGTGACCGCACTGGCCAAAGGAATCTTTTGGAGGGTGTAAAAAAATGAAATCAGCCCAATTGACCCGACTACTCCTCTGATGATCAATAATTTTTTATTATTCCCAAATACATAGACGCCCTGACTTTTGAGTACAAAATAGCTGAAAATCAAACTGAAAACTGACCGAAACAGAATGATCTCGATCGCAGGAATATGAGGAATGTACTTCACAGACACATTCATCATAGCAAAAAAAATTCCTGCCAGAAGCATGGCTTTCACACTGGAAATTTTCAATTTGTTTGAGGTTAAGGCGGTTTTATCAGAAAGCTTCGGTGTTGTTCAAAAAGTTCAACAATACAAAAACTTGAGCATACTAAACCAATTCCAATTCTGAGAAGTTTAACCTGAAAAGATTCATCCTATGGCATTAGCCCTTGGAGCAAAAGCTCCGGACTTTACTCTTCCGTCTACTTCTGGTACTAAAATGAACATTACTAAGGATTATGCCGGTAAAGCATTGATTTTATATTTTTATCCTAAAGATTTCACCCGAGTCTGTACTGCAGAAGCCTGCGAATTTAGGGATCAGTTTGAGGCATTTAGAAACTTAGACATTCCTGTTTTTGGTATCAGCAGAGACGACATCCCTACCCATGAGCGGTTCAAGAAAGAATATAAACTCCCTTTTGATCTGCTATCTGATCAAACTGGGAAGGTATGTCAAGCCTATGACGCCTTGATTCCTCTGATCAAAATGCCCAAACGGGTCACTTACCTGATCGATCAGAGCCATAAAATCGCCGGTGTGTTCGCTGATATGTTCGAATCAAAAGGTCATATCGAGTCGATGCTTAAGAAGCTCCAGAAATAATCAACCTTGCACGATTAGACCGTCTTTCATCACCACTTGCCGGTCAGCCATTCCTGCCAACTCTTCATTGTGGGTGACGATCACGAAAGCCTGACTCAATTCGTCTCTGAGTTTGAAAAATAGCTCGTGCAGTCCTTTTGCATTTACTGTATCCAAATTCCCACTGGGTTCATCAGCAAAGACGACTGCCGGACTGTTAATCAACGCTCTCGCCACTGCTACTCGCTGCTGTTCACCGCCTGAAAGCGTGGAAGGCTTATGATCTAAGCGATGACTTATACCCAGGATTTCGGCCAGTTCCCCGGCTTTTGTCGCCAATTGAGTCTCTGCTGTACCTTTGATCAGACCTGGAATCTTAATATTCTCCAAAGCTGTAAACTCTGGCAATAAATTATGGAATTGAAAAATGAAACCGATCTGGCTGTTTCGGAAATCTGCCAGATTATCTCCCCTTAGGTTCAGAAGGCTTTTGCCATTCATACTCAACTCTCCATGATCAGGATGATCCAGAGTTCCTAAAATATGCAGAAGGGTACTTTTTCCTGCACCTGATGAGCCTACAATGGAAACAATCTCTGAAGTTGAAATTTCGAGATCGACTCCCTTCAATACATGTAAACTTCCGTAGGATTTGTGGATCTCTTTGGCTATCAGCATAGTACTATTTTTTGAATTTTTAAAAGTAAAACAAATCTCTCAAATACAGGAATTAAAGGCTTTTCTTGTAGAAAATTGAAAATTCTTGGCTTGATAAATCCACATCAGTACCTTATCTTCGCACAAAAATTTTGAAAGGATGAAATCTTGCATGGCCGAAAGGTATGCTCCCAAAACATCGGAAAGCAATGCGGGATTCCATGTGGCTCTTGATAAGAAAAACCCATACACATGAATATTCACGAATATCAGGCTAAAGAAGTATTAAAAGGTTACGGAGTCAAAATTCAGGAAGGAATCGTTGCAGATTCTCCGGAGGCTGCTCACGAAGCTGCAGTAAAACTTAACGCTCAAACCGGTACTTCCTGGTATGTGATCAAAGCACAAATTCACGCTGGAGGACGAGGAAAAGGTGAAGTTCAAGAAACCGGATCCAGAGGTGTAGTCCTTGCAAAAAAACTGGAAGATGTAAAGGAAAAGGCTGCGGCCATTCTTGGAGGCACTCTTGTCACGATCCAGACTGGCGCTGAAGGCAAAAAAGTAAATAAAGTGTTGATCGCTGAAGACGTGTATTATCCTGGCGCATCAGAGCCAAAGGAATATTACATGTCCATCCTTTTGGACAGAGCTACTGGATCCAATGTGATCATGGCTTCTACCGAAGGCGGTATGGATATCGAAGAAGTAGCTGAAAAACATCCTGAGAAAATCATCAAAGAATGGATCGATCCTAAAGTCGGACTTCAAGGGTTTCAAGCCCGAAAGGTTGCTTTTAAATTAGGATTGAGTGGCACGGCATTTAAAGAAATGGTGAAATTTATCACTGCACTTTACAATGCATATGTAGGCACGGATTCTTCGCAGTTTGAGATCAATCCAGTCCTCAAAACCTCCGATGATAAAATTCTTGCTGTAGATGCTAAAGTAAATATTGACGACAATGCGCTTTATCGTCATCCAAAATTGGCTGAACTGAGAGATTTGGCTGAAGAAGATCCATTGGAAGTAGAAGCAGGCAAGTCCGGTCTCAACTATGTGAAGCTAGACGGAAACGTAGGTTGCATGGTCAATGGTGCAGGTCTTGCTATGGCTACGATGGACATGATAAAGCTTTCGGGTGGAGATCCGGCCAACTTCCTTGATGTTGGAGGAGGAGCTAATGCAACCACAGTAGAAGCAGGGTTTAGAATCATTCTTCAAGATCCTAATGTCAAAGCTATCCTAATCAATGTTTTCGGTGGTATCGTACGATGTGATAGGATTGCTAATGGCGTGGTGGAAGCATACAAGTCTATCGGTGACATCAAAATCCCTATAATCGTAAGACTTCAAGGTACCAACGCCGAAGAAGGCGCCAAAATCATTGACGAGTCAGGTTTGAAAGTGCAATCTGCCATCACATTGAAAGAAGCTGCTGAAAAAGTACAAGCTGTACTGGAAGGCTAAAAATAATAGTAAGCACTCGTAGTTCAACTGGATAGAATATCGGATTTCGGCTCCGAGGGTTGAGGGTTCGAATCCTTCCGAGTGTACAAAGCTCAGACGAAAGTCTGGGCTTTTTTTTTGCCATTTTTTATGCTCTTTTTCCTTTGTGGCGACACAGCAGCCGAATGAAAAACTTTCGGCAACGGTAGAAAAAACCCAGATTCAATTGAAAATCAAAATCAAAATTACTTTTCTCCTAAATGGGATCTTACCACGGGAATTTAAAAAAAATTGAATTATTCCATGACCCAAAACAAAAAAGCAGGAGAAAATCTCCTGCCCTTTATTTGAAAACTAAACCAACTATTATTTAACTACCACAATGAATTCAAAAATAATACAAATCTGATTAAATCAAAATTCAGAATAATAATTTGTGTTTTTTTTATTTGGGGTCAGGAAAGTTTCCCCGCTTAAAGGCTACACCAAGTGAAAGTCCCTGGCTAAATTGGATTTTTTCGTCCTGATCAATATCATAAATGATTAAGGAACTTAGGCTGACGTTTACTGCCTTGGTGATTTTGGCGACCAAACCTAAATCTAGGCGATGATCCAGCGAATTAAACGCCAAAGTCTCCAGGTTGGCATAGAGCGAATAACGCATGGTAAATGTGAGATTTTCCGAAATTTTCTTATTCCAATCTGCCTGGACATTCCAAGCCAGCCATTCATAGCGAATCTTCTCTCCTATTTCCACGCCGTAATTGCTGGGTACCTGACGGTAAATAGTAGTATCGGTCATAAAGGTGATCCTAGGGGAAAATGGAGATAACCTTAGGCTGAATTCTGAATTGGGTTTATATTCAAAACCCAAACCAGTAGTCAGGTAGCCTGGATTAAGCCATTTAGAAATCAGTGCCTTGGGATCCTCATCAAAATTATATCCCGGCGCAAATTGCGAAAGGAAATTGGCCGCGAAATACACATTCCATTTGGAGCTCAGCTTATGTCCTAATTTTGTATCCAGGTAGATTCGGTCATTTGATTTCCTTCCATCCTCGTCTTGGTTTTTGACCACACCATAGATCAAGTCCAGCGTATTGTCCCAAGTCCACTTTCCCTTGGCATAATTAGCCCTTACTAGCAAATTTGTGCTGAAAGCTATTGAATTAACGCCCCCTCCAGTCCAGTTTCCACTGAATGAAGCTTGGTTGATGTTGAGCCCTCCAGATATTTCCTTTAGCCAATAACTGGTGTCTGATTTAGCAATTCCGAGAGAATCTTGCGCCTGGGCAATTCCTACTGAAAGGACAAATAGAAAAATTGTAAATACTTTTTTCATCTAGGTATAAGGTTAAGGTTTTAGGAATTACGCGGCCATAAGAAGTAAATTCACATCTTTTACCTGAGAGACCAATTGAATTTCACGGTTTTTGAGAAGGACTTTTCAACTTAAGGAACTTCACTATTTTTAATTTTAAAATAAGTAATCAAAAATAAGAATAGAATGACAGAAAAAAATTTTGAGCAGGAACTTATAGTCAGGGATTACCTGGCCCGTCAGCGGACCTCTCTGGCAAATGATCGCACATTACTCTCCTTCATAAGAACTTCTCTCTATTTCTTAGTCTCTGGGACGGCATTATTTGAAGTCAACAAACTTTCGCATGTTCGCCAACTCGGATACTTAGCTTTTGGATTGAGTTTTGCCTTTTTATTGGTAGGATTTATCAGCTATTTCAAAGTGAAGAAGAAACTAAAAAAGGGAAATTACCTGAACATGTAACTTATGCTGGAAGAAGTTTGGATTGTTTTTGGGATCATTTTACTAGCCGTAATTTTATTTTTTACAGAAAAATTCACGATCGACACGGTGGCCATCGGCGTGATGGTCCTTTTCATGGTGTTTGGTATTTTGGACTTGGAAGAGGGCCTGTCAGGGTTCGCCAATTCGGCAACGATCACTGTAGCAGCCATGTTTGTGATATCCCAAGCCATATTTCGGACGGGAATTTTAAACCAATTCAGCATCTACCTGAGCAATCAGGCAGAAAAAAGTGAGACAAAATTGATCCTCACCCTGATGGTCAGTTCGGGTTTGCTTTCCGCCATTATCAACGATACTGCCGTCGTTGCACTACTTATGCCCTCAGTGATTCATATCTGTCAGAAAAACGATATTCCCCCTTCGAGGCTACTCATGCCACTTTCTTTTGGGGCATTGATGGGGGGAATTTGTACCCTTTTGGGTACTAGTACCAACATATTGGTGAGTGGAATTGCTCAAAAAGCAGGATTACCAGCTTTTGGAGTTTTTGAAATGAGTGCCATGGGATTGATTTTTTTGGGTGCCGGAATTGTCTATATGGTTTTAGTTGGAAAATGGCTCCTTCCACGCAGAAAATCCAAATCAGGACTTTCTGATACCATGGATTTGGGGAATTATGTGGTAGAAATTTTCATTACCGAGGAATATGAAAGATTAAACGAGCCCATTTTAAACGAAAAAATTTTTAAAAGCGGGAATGTAAAAGCGCTGCAAATCATCCGTGAAACTGGCCAAAAAATAAAAGTATACCCCAATACTGCCATTCAATCCGGTGATGTAATCCGGATCATTGCAAATAAGGAAAACCTGAAGAAAATAAAAGAATTAAAAGGAATAGAGATCAAAGCAGAGCTTGACTGGAAAGAAGAATCCGTAACTGATGAGGAAGCTAAACTCTATGAGGCGGTCATCACCCCACATTCCTTTTTAATCAACAAAAGCATCAAATCCATCAATTTCAAACAACTATTCGATCAGGTTTTTGTGATTGGTATTCGACATAGAGCGGGGCTTTTTGATACGCTATTGTCAAAAACCTCCCTGAAACCCGGGGACATCCTTTTGCTCCGATCCACCGAGGAATCGATACAATCCGTGAATCAATCTGAAGATCTACTACTGATTTCGGCCAGAAAAGAGGAGAATTTGAACAGAACCCAAGTTATCCTAACCTTGACTACCTTGGCCTTGGTGGTGGGATTGGCGGCTTTTGGAGTTTTCCCAATCACCCTAACTGCAATGGCTGGAGCAATAGTCATGATCATCTTGCGGTCGATCAGTCCCGATGAAGCATATAAAGCCATTGACTGGAAGGTCATATTCATGCTTGCCGGAGTCCTTTCCATGGGTACTGCCTTGGAAAAAACAGGCGGAGCCGAAATGATTGGACAGGGAGTAGTAGATGTTTTTGGTTCGTTTGGGCCTCAGATTGTACTCGCCGTGATTTTTGGGCTGACATTTTTATTGACCAATATTATGTCCAACAATGCCACTGCGGCACTTCTCGCTCCGATATCGATCAGTATTGCCATGGGATTGGGTGTGGATTCCAGGCCTTTCTTAATGGCTGTGACTTTCGGGGCAAGTCTAAGCTTTATGACTCCGATGGGTTACCAGACCAATACCATGATTTACAACCCTGGAAATTATCGGTTTACAGACTTTGTAAAAGTCGGCACTCCGTTGAATCTGCTTTTCTGGATTTTGGCAACCTTACTTATTCCGGTATTCTTTCCATTTTAGAACTACATTTAACCCAAACTTCACTATACCCCAAATTACTATGAGAACTTTTGGAATTGTTATGGTCATTATTGGCCTGATCATGCTTTTTGTGCCAGGAATAAATTTCATCACCAAAGAAAAGGTCATCGACGCAGGCCCTATCCAAGTCACAGCAGACAAAAAAAATGAAATCGGCTGGCCAACTTATGCCGGTGGAATTGTCGCAGCAGTAGGGCTAGTGCTAGTGGTGATCGGAAGGAAAAAATAGTTTCCTGTTCTATACTTCAGTCTTTTGGGTTTAGGCCTTAAACTCCTTGGCCGAAGACATAAAAATCAAACTCATTTTGCATAAAAAAGCCCATTCGACTGATCGAATGGGCTTTTTTATTGGTGTCCATAGGCTTTAGACCAACTTCACATTCGCAACTTCCTCTGCATCAACGTTGAAGAATTCCTTGTGGACATTAAACTCAAGTTCATCCCCAGTGGGAAACTTGGCCTTGTAAGTTCCATCTTCCTGCATCACATAGGAATTGACATTGTCTCTCAAGTTATAGGAAAGAATGTTCATCAGTTGCTTTTCCAGTAATGGAGATTCTACTTTGAATAAAGATTCGAGCCTTTTATCAAAGCTTCTCACCATCATATCTGCACTACCAGAGTAGGTTCTAGTTTCTCCATTGTTGTGGAAATGGTAGATTCTACTGTGCTCTAGAAAGTCCCCAACCAAGGACAAGACTTCTATATTCTCACTTAGTCCTACTCTGCCTGGTCTCAGGCAGCAGATTCCCCTTACGATCAGTTTGACAGTGACACCCGATTGGGATGCCCTATACAAAGCATAGATAATTTCGGAATCTTCTAGGGAATTTACTTTGATAAAGATCCCTGAAGGAAGTCCATTTCTAGCATTTTCGGCTTCCGCTTCGATGTATTCAATCAATTGATTACGCATGTCACGGGGAGCAGTGATCAGATTTCGGTAGGTATTGGGTACCGAGTGGCCTGTGATAACATTGAAAAATTCGGAAACATCATTTGCCAAGGTCTCATTTGTAGTCAACAAACCGATATCAGTGTAGAGCCGTGCTGTATCCTCGTTGTAATTACCAGACCCCAAATGAACATATCGGGTAATTTCTGAATCATCTTTTTTGACGATCAAAAGTAGCTTGGTATGAGTTTTAAGATTGGAAATCCCATAAATAACAAAGCAGCCTGCCTTTTGAAGCTTTTTCGCTTCCCGGATATTGTTTTCCTCATCAAATCGCGCTTTTACCTCGAAAAGTACCGACACGTGCTTGCCATTTTCAGCTGCTCTTAGGAGTGTTTTGGTAATTCTGCTTTCCTTGGCGAGACGGTAAATGGTCATTTTGATCGCCATGACATCGGGATCATCTGCCGCCTTTTCGATCAAATCGAGAATAGAATCAATGTTATTATAGGGATGATGAAGCAGAATATCTTTTTCCTTCAAAATATCAAAAATATCTGCTCTCCCCTCTTCTGGATAAGAAAGTGGTTTGACAGGTTCGGGAATCTGAGGAAGCCTCTCCCGAAAACGTTTATTACCAACTATCTGCCACAAGCCGGTAAAATCAATCATACTCGATCTGGCGACTAAATACACGGAGTCAGTCTTGAGATTCCAACGCTCCAGAAGTGAGTTCAGCATCCATTTAGAATAGCCCTCCTCGATTTCGATACGAACCACCCGACCTGTCTTCCGCTCCATGAGTTTTCGCTTCACTTCCTCCAGAAAATTGGCATCCATGTCCTCGCTTTCTTCCAAAGTAAAATCCCCATTTCGGGTGATTCGGAAGAGACTGATGGATTCGATTTCTACATTTCGAAAAAGGGAAATAATATTTTCACGAATCACCTCTTCAATTGGAATCAGTAAGAGGGAGTTTTCCCGTTCGATTTCAAAAAAACGCGGAATATTAGCTGGAATCTGCACAAAACTCATCTTGCGCATGTCCTTGCGTTCTCCGGGACTGGTCGTGACGACCCCAAAGACCAATAGCTTATTCATCAAGATCGGAAATGTCCTATATCCATCGTAAACCATCGGCGTAAGCATGGGATAGATGGCTTTGAGAAAATATTGTTTGACGATCTCCTGTTCCTCAGCGGTCAGTTTGGAAACATTGTACAGAGAAATCCCCTCTTGATGCAATTCCGGTAATACCACTTTGGTAAAATGCTCATGTTGATCACGATGAAATCGCTGACAGTCCTTCATGAGCTTCTCTTTGAAAGGTTCTTCACGAAGCCCAGAATAGTCTACACGTTCCTTTTCGTAATCTAGATAATTGTACAGCGAACCCACTCGAATCATAAAAAACTCATCAAGATTTGATGCTGTAATTGCTAAAAATTTCAGTTTTTCAAAAATACTCCTACCAACCTTTTTAGACTGGTCGAGTACGCGTTCGTTGAATTTAACCCAACTCAAATCTCTGCTGATGAGATTACTTTTTTGGATTATGGATTCATATTTATCTCCAACTGCCAATTTCATAGTGTTCCAAATTCAGTTTAAACAAGGCTCGATAAAATTCGATTTTTTAGGTAATCGTTAAAAAAAGGGGCCAAAAAAGCCCCCATTTTTATGTGTCTATTTTTGCGTATTTCGCATTCTTCTCAATAAAATCCCGTCTTGGAGCTACCTCGTCTCCCATGAGCATGCTGAACAGGTGATCCGCTTCAGCAGCAGAATCGATATTTACTTGCTTGATGGTCCGGACGTTAGGATCCATGGTGGTCGTCCAAAGTTGCTCAGGATTCATCTCTCCAAGACCTTTGTATCGCTGGATACCTACACTGTCTTCCTTGCCATCCTTGGCCATTTCGGCAGTGAGAATTTTTCGTTCTTCCTCAGTCCAGCAGTATCGTTCGTCTTTTCCGCGCTTCAATAAGTAAAGTGGCGGCAAAGCAATGTATACGTAGCCTTTTTCGATAAGGGCCTTCATGTATCTGAAGAACAGTGTCAAAATCAAGGTCCTGATGTGAGATCCATCGATATCCGCATCCGTCATGATGATGATCTTATGGTATCTCAAGCCAGTCAAATCCAATTCCTTGTCATCGTTTGCTGTACCGAATTTCACCCCTAGAGCAGTGAGAATATTTTTGATTTCCTCGTTGTCGTAGATTTTATGCTCATGGGCTTTTTCGACATTTAGGATTTTGCCTTTCAAAGGCAAAATTGCCTGAAAATCCCGATCACGTCCCTGCTTGGCAGATCCACCCGCTGAGTCCCCTTCGACCAAGTATAATTCACAGACCGTAGGGTCAGAATTGGCACAATCGGCCAACTTACCCGGCAGACCTCCTCCACCTAGAACGCTCTTTCGCTGAACCATCTCCCGCGCTTTTCGTGCAGCATGACGGGCTTGTGCTGCAAGGATCACCTTACCCACAATAGTTTTTGCCTCTTTGGGATGCTCTTCCAGCCAGCTTTGCAATGTGTCTGAGACAGCACTGTCTACCGCACCGACTACATCGGAGTTACCAAGCTTGGTCTTGGTCTGACCTTCAAATTGAGGCTCAGCAACCTTAACAGAAATTACTGCAGTGAGTCCTTCACGGAAATCATCTCCAGATACTTCTAGCTTAAGTTTGTCCAACATTCCGGATTTATCCGCATAGGATTTAAGTGTCCGAGTCAATGCTCTCCTGAAACCTGTGACATGTGTACCTCCTTCGTAGGTATTTATCGTATTGACGTAGGAAACCACATTTTCAGAATAGGAACTGTTATAGTTCATAGCAACCTGAACAGGAACACCATTTTGATCTGATTCGATGTAGATCGGATAATCGATGATTTTTTCACGGGTTTCATCCAAATATTGAACGAATTCCACCAAACCACCTTCTGAGAAAAACTCATCCTGCTTAGGCGCTCCATCTTCCATTTCCCTCATGTCTGTCAAGGTGATGCGAATTCCTGCATTCAGGAAAGACATCTCTCGCAGACGGTTGGCTATGGTTTCGTATTTGTACTCCGTAATGGCAAATATGCTTGCGTCCGGCTTGAAATGGATCGTTGTACCACGTTTGTCGGTGGGTCCGATCTGTCTAGCAGGATATTGTGGTACACCTATTTTAAACTCTTGTTCAAAAATGACCCCATTTCGATGTACAGTTGCTTTAAGGTCACTGGACAATGCATTGACACAGGATACACCCACACCGTGAAGCCCCCCGGAAACTTTATAAGTATCCTTATCAAATTTGCCCCCAGCGTGCAATACAGTCAAAACTACTTCAAGTGCAGATTTCTTCTCTTTGGGGTGCATGTCAGTCGGAATCCCCCGACCATTGTCCTCTACTGTCACTGAATTATCCTCATGCACAGTCACATGTATCGTATCACAATGACCAGCAAGTGCCTCATCTATTGAGTTATCTACTACTTCCCAGATCAGGTGATGAAGCCCTTTGATACCAATATCCCCGATGTACATTGCAGGTCTCTTTCGAACTGCCTCCAGGCCTTCTAAAACCTGGATATTATCTGCTGAATAATCGGCAGAATTTTTAGCTTTTTCTTCACTCATATTTTTTGGAGAAAACCCTCAAATCGGGCTTAGAAAGGTGATTTTGTGTTCAAAATTACAAGTTGCAAGATAGGTAAAAAAAGTGACTTATGAGCAGTTTTTTCTCCGATCAGAGCGGAAAACTAGCCAGATGTGAAAATAACACAAGACGAAATTAAATTCTGATTTCAAGAAAAGGATCAAAATTATTTTTTGCTGTTCATCGTAATTTTTAGTGAGTATAAACTCAGAAAGAAACCATTGATATCGTTTTGTTTAATTTAAAGTTATAAACGTTAAACAAAAATTAGCAATTGAATCTTTAAGTGTTTGATAATTAACCAATTCTTAAACACAAAAATAACCCTTATGTATCTTACCCTAGCAGCGGAACTAGTAGGACTAGACCGCATTATCAACAGTGATCCTGTAGCGATCACATTCTTTATTGGCTATATGGCCATGTTTGCATCCTCCGTATTCTTCTTTGTGGAGCGAGGATCGGTCGACGGGAAATGGAAACTCTCTCTGTTGGTCTCAGGACTGATCACGGGAATTGCGGCGGTCCATTACTATTACATGCGGGATTTCTACATGCAGACCGGAACCAGTCCAACAGCCTTCAGATATGTGGATTGGACCTTGACTGTGCCTTTGATGTGTGTGGAGTTTTACCTGTTGACCAAGCCATTTGGGGCTAAAGGTTCCACCCTGTTTAAATTAATCCTAGCATCCTTGGTAATGTTAATTACCGGATATATCGGAGAAACATCTGGAATCGACAGCAACATCATGTGGGGCATCATATCTACCCTGGGCTACCTCTACATCGTGTATGAAGTTTTTGCGGGTGATGTAGCCAAATTAGCAAAGGAATCCAACAGCCCTGCTCTTGGCAACGCCATGTTCCTCCTCAAAATCTTTATCACTTTGGGTTGGTCTATCTATCCCATCGGGTATATGGTATTGCCCGGCAACTTATTGTCAGGGGCTTTTGAGGTAAGTTCCATCGATCTTTTCTACAACCTTGCAGATGCGATCAATAAGATCGGATTTGGTTTAGTAATCTATTCCGTAGCAGTGGCAGAGACTGCCAAAGGAAGAAAAGTAGCTGCATAAAATAACTTGGCTGTCTGCTCCATTTCAGCAGGCAGCCATTTGTCTACTTCCATGAAACATTACACTTACATTTTTGCAGGTGCTGGCTGTGCAGGGCTCAGCCTTGTGTATTACCTTCTGGAAAGCAGTTTGAAGGATGCCTCGATTCTATTGATCGAACCGCTGGGCAAATCCATTCCCAAAAAAACCTGGTGCTATTGGGCCGAAAAGCCTCTGGAAATACATCCGAAAGACCAGATCCATTCCTGGAAAAATATCAGCCTGAGCTCTGGGTCAGCCAAAATAACCGGAAGCATGGGAAGGTTAGCCTATTTCCACCTTAATTCTGAGGAGTTCTACACCTTCATTTATCAAAAAATTAAAAACCATTCGAATGTGACTTGCATCCAGGATGAAGTTTTGGATTTGCAGGAATTCGACAACCAAGTCAGGGTGAAAACTGAGAAAAACGGTCTCTTTCTGGCCTCCTTGGTTTTTGATTCCAGATTACAAAGAGCAGCCTCTGCAGAGCTATCCATTTTAAATCAAGAATTTACCGGGTGGAAAATAAAAACCGAACAGCCAGTATTCAACCCGGAAAGTGTGGTATTGATGGAGTTCCCTACTCTACCTTCTAAGACATTTGACTTCATCTATATCCTTCCCTTCTCATCCACTGAGGCTTTAGTAGAATATACGGCCTATACCCAAAAGTCAATTTCTGAGCCTGAATTAGCCTCCTCACTCCGGAAATATCTGAATGAAAACTTAAAAGAAATCCCTTACCAAATCACATTCAAAGAGCATGGCGTGATTCCAATGAGTACCCGGAATCAATCGTTCAGTTGCCAAAAAAATGTGATAAAAATTGGTACAGCTGCGGGATGGACTAAGGCTTCTACTGGTTTTACCTTTCATACTATTCAAAAGAATTGTCAAAAACTGGTCAAGGAAATGGAGACTGGGAAATCAAATCCAGCGATTTTACCAAGTTCAATTCGATTTTCATTTTATGACAATATTCTTTTAAACATTGCTTTCAAATGGCCCGAAAAGCTTCAAGGTCTATTCCTCAACCTTTTCGAAACCTCTTCTGCCGAAACCGTCCTCCGGTTTTTGAGTGAGGATACGAGTTTAGGTGAAGAATTTGTACTACTCATGAAGCTGAGATTTTCTATTTTCGTTAAAAGCTTGATGAACTATGAATCGCATTGAGCTGATTTTCAAGGTACTGGGACTAATTGTCTGCGTTGGGTTTATGCTTTTACCTGCTGACAACTCAACACTTCAATTCACGCTTTTTGGAACAATTTTACTCGGCATAGGCATCCCTCATGGAGCTATCGATCACCTGATATCCAACCCTAGCATAGACAAACCTGGCCTTTTGAGGTTTCTCCTGATCTACATTTCCCTGATTGCAGGCTATTTGGTTCTTTGGTATATTTTTCCTCTATTTTCCTTATTCGCATTTCTTCTTATGTCCTCCTATCATTTTGGACAATCGCATTTTTTGAATATCCAATCCCCAAAATCCAATCACTGGTTTCTCTACATTAGCCGTGGAGGATTTTTTTTGTTTGCGATCTTATTGGGCGATTGGGAGGCAACCAAATTAATTTTATCTGCTCTTGTTGATTTGAATTACTTAAATCAATCAAGAGCAGCAATTTTGGTTGTGCTTTTAGTTTCAACCCTCTTTTCCCAAGAAATATCTGGCCCAAAAATCACAAAAAACACGATTTTGGAATTGGTCATTTTGGGGCCAATATTATACATGAGCCCCTTGCTTATTGGTTTTATAGTCTATTTTGGATTTTGGCATGCCCTCCCAAGCATGCTGGAGGAGTATCGATATCTCAGAAAATTCGAGTCCTACAGTTCTATCAAAAAGTTTTCACTCCACCTGATGCCTTTTTCGCTGATTAGCTTTGCAGGCATTGGGTTGATTTTATTTTTAGGAATGAAATTCCTTGATAGCAACGAATTAATTTTGGTCTTTTTTGTGCTGATTTCGTTGATTTCTTTCCCACATATCCTCTATATGGATCACTTTCTGAAAAGTAAAAATCAAAATTGACCGGTACTGAGCATCACCAAATTGCAAGCTGGAACGACCTCGATTCCGGCAGCTTTGGCTGCTGTAAAAAAAAACGGGTTTTCTGTACCGGGGTTAAAAATGATCCGCTTTGGATTTAGGCTGATCAGGTAATCCATCCATTCATCTTGATGGGAAGGACCAATGTAAAGCGTTATGGTATGAATATCCTTCAGATCTGGTTTGGCTCGTAGATCAAGAATTTCCCGCCCAAAAACCTCTCCTTTTTTAATGCCAATCGGAATAAACTCCAACTCACGATCAGCAAACATTCCTGCAGCTGTGAAGGCATACCGGGTTTGATTGGTGGTAGCTCCTACAATGAGCGTTTTTTTATATTCTAGATTATCTTTCGCCATAATTCCTATCCCGGACAAAGGTATCCATGTGCCGGTGTTTTTTACTTTCGTAGATATCCGCCAAGGTGATCATGATACCCGTCTCTTCCACTTCGCCAAACTCATCATTCAATGCCGTACCAAACGTGCGCATCGTTGGGGATAAGTTCATGTAGGTATTGATCAGCGGAGGAATATTTTCTCCCAAGGATCTGATTTTTCCATTCAGATACTTATATCCTTCCTTATAATTCAGATTAATGAATGGGTTGGGGAGCTGCTCAATGCCGGTTTCATAGGTTAATTTAAGATTCACCTTTGGAGTGACAAGTGATTCATTATCAGGGAAATAATGATTCATAAAATAAAGCAAAAGATCTCGCCCTTCCCTATTGTAATGTGGGTACATGGTGACTTTACCAAAAAGGTATTTGACATCCGAATTGAGTAAAACCACTGCCCCAAGACCATCCCAGAGGTTGTCCAGACTGAAGATTCCCTTGCGGTTGTCTAAGCTTGGCTGATATTGTGGCTGTACAAAAGAGCGACCTAGTTCTAGGGTGTAGGGAATATATTCTTTGATAAATTTATCTGAAAAGTCAAAAAGATGGGTGGTGGAGAGATTGATCGAACCATCTGGATTTACGGCATTTTTACACATTATTACTCGATACCCAGCCACAATTTCTTCATCCTCAGGATTCCAAGTGATCAATTGATCGTAACACTTTTCGCAGGTATCGTTATCATCGAGATCCAGAGGCATGCCTGTACCTCCACCGGCAGCTCTAAAGGTCAGCTCCCGGAGGCGTCCGATCTCTTGGACCACATTGGGAGCATTATGGTGATTGACCAAGTAGACCAGGTTATCTCCATTATTGGCATATCTGAGAAAGCGATCTGGGCTCAACTCCTTTTTCAGAAGCATTCGATCCACAGCTGGTATGATCGGTAGAGTCTTAGTCATTCGCTTCGCCTAGTTTGTATACCAAATCTTTCATATACGCTGCCCATTGGGTGTCATTTTTTTCAGAATTAAAATACTGGTAAGATACCGGGTCGCCAACACGGATTACAACTTTTTTGCCCCGCTGCTTATACATTTCATCCACCAACCAAAACATTTCGATGTTTGCTTTAATCCCGATTTTTTTACGCCAGTTAGCAAGATTGTAAAAAAACTTAGAATTCTCCCCCTGTATATGGCAGGGAAGAACCTCCAGCTGATATTTTTTTGCCTTTGAAATAAAGCTTTTTTTCCATCCCAGATCTTTCACTATTCCCTCCTGCTTTCTCGATACAAGGCCGGCAGGAAAAATCAACACGGGATGCCGATTCGCAAATGCTTCCTCAATCTTCAGATTGGCATTCACAGAATTCTTCCCTAGGGTATTGACTGGCACGAAGATCGGTTGGAAATTATCAAAACTCATAAGCAGATCATTGACTAGAAATCGAATATCTGGTCTGATTTTGCCTATAGCGTACATCAATGCTATCCCGTCCATTCCTCCAAGGGGATGATTTGACGCAAGTATAAAACCTCCGACTTTTGGAATGTTTTCTTCTCCCATCAATTGAACATCCATTTGAAATTCTGAAATCAATGCGTTGACAAAATCCAATCCCTTAAGGTCAATGTGCTTGGTAAGTACAGAATTAAGCCATGTTTCGTGTGTCACCTTTTTGACATAATTCAACAAAAAACCCGGCATCCATTTCAAGAGCTTTGGGTTTTTGGAAGCAATGGCTTTTTCGATATCTATAAATTTCTTGGTCATTGGCCAAAAAAATTGTGCTATTCGGTTATAATTCGGAGTAAAAATTAAAATTTTCACAACAGATCAGTTCAAAAGTACGAAAATAAAGCCTCAGCTTTTCTACCAAAAAAGAGTCAAAAATTAGTTTCCTGAAAACCAAGCGCCTAGATTTTCAGTAGTCTCAATAAACTACGTAAAATATGAATTTAGTACTAACAGGAAGCACCTCCGGCATAGGCTGGGAAACTTTGAAGGAAATGTTGCCGCTGTGTGAGGTAGTAATTCTTCCGGTCAGAAATGAGGAAAAAGCTCAAAAAATGATTGGGACGCTATCTGGAAAAGAAAAAATCCGGATTGTCTCCATGGATCTCAGTATCATGAAGTCAGTCAAAAAGGCAGCAACCGAAATCTTAAAAATAACTGACCGAATCGATGTCCTGATCAACAATGCAGGCGGAATGTTTCCTGCTAAGAAGCTCACGGAAGAAAATCTTGATTTGACTTTTGCGACGAATCACCTCGGGCACTTTTTATTGACAAAGCAACTCCTTCCTGCGTTGATCCGTGGTAAAGCAAAAATCATCAACCTCAGCTCAGAAGCACATCGTATTTCGGGGAATCCAAAGCCTGATTTAAGCCTTAAAAAATCAGCCAATACAGTCACTGCATATGGAAAGGTTAAATTGTATAATATACTGTTTACCAATGAATTGAAAATCAGATTTGAAAGCGATGGAATAAGTGCTTATTCACTTCATCCTGGAGCAGTGAAGACCGCTTTTGGTTCAGAGACTTCTGGACTTGCCAAGGCAATAATACGCGTTACTCAACTGCTATTTATCAGCGCAAAAGCCGGCGCTCAAACAACCCTATTCCTGGCAAAAACTCCGAAAGAAAAACTCCGAAACGGTAGCTACTATGATCGAAAAAAACCAAAAGTCCCATCTTCAGCAGCCCTAAACCAACAGTTGGCCAAAGAGCTTTGGGAATATAGCGAGTCCGTTTTGGACGATCTGAAAATCTAAAATATCCAACCAAAACAGAGGCTGTAGCGCTTCAAAACCGGTAGACTCTTGCCTAAAAAGCCTAAATTGCGCCAATGAAAGAAACCATTCTCTCGCTTTGCCCTGGACCTTGGGCAGATTATGAACTCATCGATACCGGAGGATTTGAAAAACTGGAGCGCTTTGGCAAATTTATCTTGAGTAGACCGGAGCCTCAGGCCATCTGGGACAAGTCGCTACCAGAAACCGAATGGAGAAAGTTGGCGCATGCACACTTTGCCAAGGAAAAAAACAATCCAGAAAAAGGTCACTGGCAGCAAATCAAGCAGATGCCGCACAATTGGTCCATTGACTATAAAAATGAAGACGGACTGAATTTGACCTTGAACTTGGCGCAGACCTCTTTCAAACACATTGGATTATTTCCCGAGCAGGCTGTAAACTGGGATTATTTGTTCAAAAAAATCAAAGCTTTCCCGGGGCAAAAGCCAAAAGTCCTCAATCTTTTTGCCTATACGGGTGCAGCAAGTGTGGCTTGCAGAGCTGCCGGGGCTGATGTGACTCATCTAGATTCGGTCAAGCAAGTGGTCACCTGGTCCAAACACAACATGGAGTCCTCCGGATTGGACGGCATTCGATGGATGGTGGACGATGCAATGAAATTCATCAAGCGGGAAGCCCGACGAGGGAATAAATATCACGGAATCATTCTCGATCCGCCAGCCTATGGTCGAGGACCTGAGGGTGAAAAATGGATTCTCGAAGAGCAGATCAACGAAATGCTGAAAACCTGTGCAGAATTACTGGATCCAAAAGATCACTTTCTCCTGCTCAATATGTACTCTTTGAGTTTCTCATCATTAATCGCGGCCAACCTTATCCGATCCAACTTTGGAGAGGTCAAAAATCCCGAGCAGGGTGAATTGTATTTGGAAGAAAAACAGGGAAAAAAGCTTCCTTTGGGCATTTTCTTCCGTTTTTCAAGTTTTTGACCTGTATTTAAAAAATGAATAATCGTCAACTTTTTCTATCTCATCTGGCTCAGACTACGGATTTTCCTTTGCTTATCGAGGTAGAAAAAGCAGCGGGAATCTACCTCTATGGTCCAACCGGTGAGCGATACATCGATCTAATTTCCGGAATCGGAGTCAGCAATGTCGGCCATAGGCATCCTCGAGTAGTTGAAGCCATTCAAGCACAACTCGACAAATACCTCCATCTTATGGTATATGGAGAATATGTGCAGACTCCGCAGACTCGTTTGGCAAAAGCGCTTTGCGATACGCTTCCCGAGCACCTGGACAATGTCTACCTCGTCAACAGCGGTTCGGAAGCCATCGAGGGCGCGTTAAAACTTGCCAAACGCTATACCAATCGTCGGGAATTGATCTCTTGCGTAAACGCTTACCATGGTTCTAGCCATGGTTCGCTGAGTGTGGGTGGAAATGAAGTTTTCAAGCGGGCTTACCGCCCCCTTCTACCCGGCATTTCCCATATTTTTTATGGAAGTTTTTCTGATTTAGAAAAAATCACTTCCGAAACCGCAGCCGTAGTCATCGAAACGATTCAAGGTGAAGCGGGAATTCGAGTTGCATGTAGGGAATATTTTCAGGCATTGAGGAAGCGGTGTGATGATACTGGCACGTTGCTAATTCTGGACGAAATCCAGGCAGGATTTGGTCGCACGGGTAAATTTTGGGCTTTTGAGCATTTTGATATCGTCCCGGATATGATTGTGTGTGCCAAAGGAATGGGAGGCGGAATGCCAATTGGAGCTTTTATTGCCAATAAAAAAGTGATGGGCGCTTTCAAGAATAATCCACTTTTGGGTCATATCACCACATTTGGTGGGCATCCGGTAAGCGCAGCTGCATCATTGGCTACCATTCAAATCCTCCTGGAAGAAAAGCTTATTGAGCAGGTGGAAGGAAAAGCAAACCTTTTTAAAAGGTTATTAATTCACCCAAAAATCAAAGGTTTTAGGAATAAAGGCCTGATGATGGCGGTGGAATTTGAGTCCTTTGACGTGCTCAAACCTATCATTGATCGGGCAATTGAGTTGGGTGTAATCATTGATTGGTTTTTGTTTTGCGATGATTCCATGCGTATCGCACCGCCTTTGATCATTACTGAAGTTGAAATCCAAGAAGCCTGCGCCATTATCCTGAAAGCAATCGAAGAAAGCTAAATTCGTTTTTTAACCCTAAGTCAAAGAAATGGATCAGAAAAAGTGCCCTCACTGTGGAAACTGGTCATCGTGGAACCTCAACTTAAGTGATATCTGCGATCACTGTGGAAAAACGCTAGGCGGAAAGGATCTGGAAAATCAGGAAAAAAGGCTAGCTGATAAAAAGACCAACGAAGAAAACTGGATGTTCAATGTCAAGGAATCTGACTCTGACTTCAAAAAGGGTCTAAAGAAGGTCGGGAACTTCTTCTACACCATTTTCATGGCTATCATCAGCTTCATCCTTTGGCTGATTGCAGCCTTACCGGGTTGAGTACATGAAAGTCTTCAAAAACCCGTATTTTATCGTTCCAGTCCTGCTTTTTTCCGTCAATCAAATTCTGGAGCGATTCTTTAAGCTCTTTATTCCCTGGGTCCACTCCTACTTGGATGATCTTTTGGCTATACCGCTCATTTTGGGCATTACCCTTCAGATTTATCAAAAAATCCATCCAAAACGAAATGCGTTTTCATTTACCAAAGTCCAAATCCTGGTAGCCATAACCTATGTTGCAATTGTATTTGAATTGGTTTTACCCAGATTCTCTACAACCTATACCGGAGACTTGCTCGATGTTTTCTGCTATTTTTTAGGAGGATTTTATTTTTACTTTTTAATCAATCCACCTTTGGATATGGATTTGAATTAAAGAATAAACTGCAAAAGCCGACCCCTCACTTCTAGCTTTTTAATCTTTCGCTTATCTTTTCTTCAAATTTCACCCAATGAAATCGCGCTCAGCAAAAAAGCCATATTTCCTAAGATTTAATGACTTCGCAATAGGCTACCGAGGAAAAAATAGGACTGGCTATCTGACCTTTAAAAATCAAATTTAAACCCCATGAAAAAGATCCCGGCAATTTTTGGCTCATTACTATTAATCCTGATACTCGGAGTATTGCTATTCATCTTTTGGCTAAGCCCTCAATATGACGGAGAGG
Organism: Algoriphagus litoralis; assembly: GCF_003259255.1. Lineage (GTDB taxonomy): Bacteria > Bacteroidota > Bacteroidia > Cytophagales > Cyclobacteriaceae > Algoriphagus > Algoriphagus litoralis. The sequence continues at coordinate 295,665 of NZ_QGOL01000003.1, read as the reverse complement.
TAAAAATAGCCGGGTTAAATGAAAAGGTTGAGGTCCACTTTGACAAGTTTGGAATCCCGCACATCTACGCCCAGAATGAAACTGATGCCTACCAAGCTTTAGGATATGTGCATGCACAAGACAGACTGTTCCAACTGGAAATGATGCGGAGGGTCGGTTCGGGAACTCTTGCTGAATTTCTTGGAAAAGACCTCCTAGAGGTGGATCAATTTTTCCATACACTTGGCATTCCTAAACATGCAAAGGAAAGTACGGATGCTTTGCTGAGACAAGGTGATACCCCATGGAAAAAGGCCACTGAGGCCTATCTGAAAGGAGTAAATGAATTTATCAGTGCGGGAACGCTTCCTGTGGAATACCTCCTTCTGGGTGAAAAACCACGTCCGTACACACTGGAAGACATGCACTCCATCATTGGATATATGTCCTTTACATTTGCCATGGGTCTAAAAACCGATCCCTTGGTAACTAAAATGGCAAATGAATTGGGACCGGATTATTTAAAATCTCTCTCCGTCCAAACCCTTCCCGAGCACTACCGAATCCCAGTAAATTACCCGGATTCATTAAAAGGTCCAGACAATCAAATCCAAACAACATTCACCGCAATGCTGGAAAAATTACCCGTACCCATGCTTGAAGGAAGCAATGCCTGGGTGATCTCCGGAAGTCGGACCAAATCAGGAAAAGTTCTTTTCAACAATGACACCCACATCGGGTTTTCTTCACCATCTGTTTGGTACGAGGCACACATCGAATACCCGGGATTCAGTTTTTATGGCAATCACTTAGCCGGAATTCCCTTTGGCTTGGTGGGTCATACGCGACATCATAGCATCGGCCTGACCATGTTTGAAAATGACGATCAGGATTTCTTTGAAGAGAAGGTTAATCCAGCTAATCCCAATGAGATTTTAGTAGGGGATTCCATTTTCCAAATCACCACCCGAAAAGAAATCATCCAGGTGAAAGGCCAAGGTCCTGTGGAGTTTGAAATTCGAGAAACCCTCCATGGGCCTATCATGAACACCGTGGTGAAAGAAATTTCCGAACTGACGTCTAATCCAGTTTCTTCTTGGTGGGTTTACACTTTAGAGCCGAGCAAGGCGCTGGAGGCTATTTTCAAACTGAATCATGCCAATACAATCCAAGAAGTGGCAGAAGGGGCAGGCTTAATCCACGCTCCAGGGCTGAATATCATGTACGGGGATAGCTCAGGCAATATTGCCTGGTGGGCGGCTGCCAAACTTCCTATCCGGAGTGAAAAGGTCCATTCAAAGGTCTTTGCAGATGGGTCGGATCCTGAAACTTTGCCAGAAGGCTGGTATCCATTCACTGACAATCCTCAAAGTATTAATCCCGAAAGCGGCTTTGTCGCTACTTCCAACAATCAACCAGACACGATGCGAAATGGTGTCTTCTTTCCCGGCTATTATTATCCTGGAGATCGCTGGAACCGGATAGCGTCAACCATTACATCACGACAAGATTGGGATCTGGAGTCTATCCAATCTCTTCAGCTGGAGACCATCAACGAGACTCATCCCAAAAATGCACTTTTCATGCTCTCCCAAATCAATAAAGCAGATTTCTCAGGAAATGAAGAAATCATTGAACTACTTCAAAATTGGAAAGGGAATCATGATGTGGATGAAGTAGCTCCAACCGTCTATTACAAATGGCTATACCATACGCTACGGCTTGCGATGGCAGATGAGCTGGGTGATGCGGGATTCAAGACTTATTTGGAGACATTTCTGATGATACGGAGCACGTCACATTTTCTTAATCATTCGGAAAACCGCTGGTGGGATAACCGCTCAACTGAAGCAACAGAGACTAGGCAGGAACTAATCAGTGAAGCGCTGAAGATTTCGCTCGACGAACTTTCAGTACAGTTTGGCGAAAACGCTAAAAATTGGAAGTGGAAAAATGCAGTAGTCATAGCGCATCCACATCCACTCGGAAGCCAAAAGCCCCTGGATAAGATTTTCAATGTCCGGACCGAAGCAGTTCCTGCAAATGAAGAAGCGGTCAACAAATTAGCCTTTGATTTGAATGGTGAGGGAATCTATCGAGTTACTTCAGGACCTGCCATGCGGATAATTCTTGATTTCGGAAATGTAGAGGAATCTGTTTCCGTTCTTCCCACCGGGAACTCTGGCAATCGATTCAGTAAGCACTACGCTGATCAAAAGGAGATTTTTGCAAAGGGAAAATACCGGGCACAACTGATGAATGAACAGGACATCAAAGAGAAATCTAAAGGAAAACTTGTTTTTATCCCATCAAATTAACCCTATGAACCAATCCATCAAAGCTGCACTTTGGTGCCAATTCGGAGCAAGCATCGACATGTTAGAAAATGCGATTCGGATGTGCCCTGAAGAATTCTGGAATTCTGATCTATCTTTTTCCGGCAACGCTTACCATACCCTATTTTTCCTGGATTATTATCTGACCCTAGAACCAGTAGGATTTGGAGCTAGGTCTCCCTTTACACATTCAGAGTTTGAGGATGAGCCACCTTCGGTTCCTTTTTTGAAAATTGAAATCCTTAACTACTTAGAATTCAATCGAAACAAATGTCGTCACTTAATCATGGGTTTAACAGCTGAATTGAGTGAAAGTCGTTGGATTAATGAATCAAAAACGATGGATTACTCCATTTTTGAAATTCTACTGTATAACATGCGTCATGTACAGCATCATGCCGCACAGCTAAACATGATGTTGAGAAATCACCTAAATGATGCTCCCAATTGGGTGTATCGTGCCCAAGAGAATACTAAACTTTAATCGGAAATTATGGGTTTTGTAAAAAATGTCACTTATGAAAAAGAAAGAGCCTAAGAACTTCGAAATACAAAAATCAGATTCCGAATGGGAAGAAATTCTGGATCCTGAGTCTTTCCGTATCCTACGTGAAAAAGGCACAGAGAGACCTTTCACGGGGCAATATTACCTGAATAAAGACACTGGAATCTATGAGTGCAAAGCCTGTGGAAATGAGATTTTCCATTCGTCCGATAAATATGACAGCGGCTGTGGCTGGCCGAGTTTTACCAAGCCAGTAAATCCTGAGGCAATCGAAGTCACTATGGATTACAGCCACTTTATGATCCGGGAAGAGATCCTTTGCGGCAAATGCGGCGGACATTTAGGCCATCGCTTTCCCGACGGTCCCAAAGATCAGGGAGGCATCCGATATTGCATCAATTCCCTGAGTATGGATTTCAAAAAAGCATAAAATGAAAATGGGCTGAGCTTTGGTAATGGTTTTCCAATCCTCAGCCCCTCGTATTCCTTTTTCCTGCCTTAAATTTCAAATAATTCCTTTTTCAGGATGTTTCCCTGTGACCGTCCTTCCAAATGCTTTTAGTTCTTCTATTTGTCCATCCATGTCTCCATTTGGATAGATACAAGGGCCGATACCAGCTTCCTTTTTCTTATAATCCAAGTATCCAACAATGATCGGAACATTTGCTCCAAGAGCAATGTGGTAAAAACCTGATTTCCATTTCTTTACCGCACTTCGAGTCCCCTCGGGAGTCACCATGATGACGAGCTCGTCCCGTTCATTCAGCATATTGACCATTGCCTCGGTATAGGTTTGCTGCCGACCACCCGGGGTCCGCTTTCGGTCAATGGCAATAGCTCCGAGTCCTTTCAGCAGCCAACCCAAAGGGCCGACCATTACCTCTTTTTTGATAGTGAAACGCACCGGAATATCCATCAGGAAAAAGGCAGCCCGAGCATATAAAATGTCCCAATTGGACGTATGGGGGATGGCTATTAGAACAGCCTTTTTTAGACCTTCTGGCCAATTGTTGTTCAATGACCAACCTGAGATCCAAAAAACGAATTTGGAAAGGGACTTCATCATACGGATAAATGTTTTGCTTTGGGTTTGGCTAAATCTAAAATTGAAGGATTTTGCTCGATCACTTTCATTGCATGGTCATAGCCAGCCTGAAATAGCTCGGGTGCTTTTTTAATGTCAAAAACACCGTATTTTCCCAATCCCGGTGCTTCGATAAAGTAGTCACATTTTGCCTTTCGGCTGTAGACATTGTAATTCATCGACATGATCACCGCACGCTCGATCAGTTTTTTCATATTGCTGATGTTACTTTCCTCAGGCAAATGATTGCAATTGACCCCAATGACATAATCACAAATGCCCTCCAGCGGTTCGACGGGAAGATTGTTTAACACACCTCCATCGACCAGATGCTTCTTATTGATCAGAATCGGCTCAAACATCCCTGGAATGCTGCTCGAAGCCATGATCGGCTTGATCAGTTCACCCTCATCAAAATAGACCACCTTGCCGCGCTGAATATCCGTAGCAGCTACGGCTAATTCTATTTTAAGCTGCGCAAAGTCGTTGTGGGGAAGGTATAGTTTATACAATTCTCCAATACTCTCCATTTTCAAAATCCCATTCCAAGAAATGGCAGGGCGCATAAACTTGAAATAATTGGTCTCCAGAATGATTTTTAGGATTTCCTCCGGCTGGTATCCCTGGCAAAACATGGCACCCACAATAGCTCCTGCTGAAGTTCCGGAGATCTTGGAAGGTACAATCCCGATTTCATTCAGGGCTTTCAGGACTCCCAAATGGGAAATACCGCGAATGCCTCCACCTGACAGTGCTATTCCGACTTTCAATTTAGATTTCATAGGAGTACAATCTGTTTTAATAAGCCATATGGCCTTTCCCTATTTTTCCTCTGGAGAATCTCACTAAGCTACTAATCATATCAATAGAAAGTATCTCAGATTTACTCGATTTCATCGAGTCTGAAGGTTTGGTCAAGTCGTACTCCTTTGTCAGTCATTTTCACTGTACAGCATTCATTGACCGGATCGTGTTGGAGAAAAAGAATGTATTCCTCCCGAGCAGCTTCCTCTAGGAAGGTCTGCTTTTCGCTCATGGTGAGCAAAGGTCGTGTATCATACCCCATTACATAAGGTAAGGGAATATGACCAACTGAGGGAAGCAAATCCGCCATAAAAACGACCGTTTTCCCTTTGTATTTGATCTTAGGAAGCATCTGTTTATCGGTATGTCCATCAGCAGTTATGAAGTCAAATCCGGGAAACAGACTTTTTTGACCCAAGTCCAAAAACTGCAATTGTCCCAATTCTTGCATGGGTAGGATGTTGTCTGTGAGAAAAGAAGCCTTTTCCCTAGGATTAGGTATTGTTGCCCATTTCCAATGCTCAGCATTGGACCAATAAGTAGCCCGTGGGAAAGTCATTTCGTATTGACCATGTGATCCATAGCTTACTCCACCCCCACAATGGTCAAAGTGCAGGTGGGTCAGGAAATTGTCTGTGATTTGATGGAAACTGACCCCAAGTTTTTGAAGGTTTCCTTTCAGAGAATCATCACCATGAAGGAAATAATTAGAGAAAAATTTAGCGTCCTGCTTATCACCTATTCCATTGTCTATCAACACAATGCGATCCCCATCTACTGCTAGCAGGCTCCGCATTGCCCAGGTACAAAGGTTATTTTCGTCAGCGGGATTTGTTCGTGACCAGAGCGTATTGGGAACAACTCCAAACATTGCACCACCATCCAACTTAAAAAACCCCGTATTGACGCTGTATAATTCCATTTTGGGTTTGATCTTTTTGGGTTAAAAACTAAAAGCAACCTTTCCCAGGGTGGATAGATTGCTTTTAGTGTTATTTAAAGTATATGCGTTCCCGCAATCTCTAATTCTAGTGTTGACACTTCCACTACGCTCTGTGTGACAGTAGTCGAAACATCAAATTTTCAAGTTCTCACTCCACAACTACGCCCATGGAACAGAATTTCTCGATTCGGTTTTCAATCCGTTTTTCAGGTTTCTGTTTGTCGAGTTCTTTTAGGGACTGAATGATGGTTTCTTTAATCGTTTTGCCCATCCATTTCAGGTCTCTATGTGCTCCGCCAAGTGGTTCAGGAATGATATCATCAATGAGTCCGTTGCCTTTCATATCCTTGGCAGTAAGCTTCAGCGCTTCGGCAGCTTGCTCCTTGTAATCCCAAGATCTCCAAAGGATCGATGAACAAGACTCAGGAGAAATTACAGAATACCAAGTGTTTTCCAACATGAATACCCGATCTCCTATCGCAATACCCAACGCCCCGCCTGATGCACCTTCACCGATGATAATACAAATGACAGGCACTTTCAGCATAAACATCTCTTTAAGATTTCTTGCTATCGCCTCCCCTTGTCCTCTTTCTTCAGCTTCCAAACCAGGAAATGCTCCTGGAGTATCAATCAGAGTGACGATTGGTTTACCAAATTTCTCAGCCATTTTCATCAGCCGAAGTGCCTTACGGTAACCTTCCGGATTGGCCATTCCGAAGTTTCGCTCTTGACGCTGCTTGGTGTTTCGGCCTTTTTGCTGACCGATAAACATCACTGTGCGGCCATCAATATCACCTAATCCACCAACCATTGCTTTGTCATCTTTCACACTGCGATCTCCGTGAAGCTCGATGAAATCATTGGTGATCTCATAGATGTAATCCAGCGCATACGGTCTATCTGCATGCCTGGATAGCTGCACTCGCTGCCAGCGGGTGAGATTTTCAAAAGTCTCTTTTTTCAAAGCAAGAATTTTATCTTCTAAAGACTCAATATCACTGGTCAGATCAATGTTTCGACCTTTGGCAAGGTCTTTCATTTCCTGTAGTTTTTGCTCTAAATCAGCAATGGGTTTCTCAAATTCTAATACCATTTTGTTGATTTTTGGAAGGGACAAAGATAAGGATTATCCCATAGTGACAAACCTCAGATCGATGACTAATCACTTTCTATTGATTTAAAAATTATTCAACTGAATCCTAACCATATAGAAGCAGCTTTGAAAAATATTAATTTCTTGTATTGCAGAAAAAGATCAAATCCATACCTTTGCACCACTTCAAACGAGAAGTAACAAACGGAGTGGTAGTTCAGCTGGTTAGAATGTCCCGACACGTCGGGAAGGTCGCTGGTTCGAGATTAACGTTCTAAAATAGTACAAACAAAATGGAGTGGTAGTTCAGCTGGTTAGAATGCCTGCCTGTCACGCAGGAGGTCGCGGGTTCGAGTCCCGTCCATTCCGCATACGATTAAATTATAGTTAAACCATTAGGAGTGGTAGTTCAGCTGGTTAGAATGTCCCGACTTATCGGGAAGGTCGCTAGTTGGAGTTAATGACTCAAAAAAATTGGAGTGGTAGTTCAGCTGGTTAGAATGCCTGCCTGTCACGCAGGAGGTCGCGGGTTCGAGTCCCGTCCATTCCGCTTAAAGCCTTAGAGAAATCTAAGGCTTTTTTGTTTTTAAGGCTCAAGAATAAAAAAACCGCTAAGTCGAACTTTTCATTTTTTACTGAATCAAAGAGGGATATTCACAAATAATTCATTCCGGAATCTGCTTTTGATCCTCACAATTAGTAGCTTGTAAAAGCTTGCACGTAAATACATTACAGTTCTTTTTTTTAAAATTTGCCAATGAAAACTCTGCTCACTTTTGTCTTTCTTTTACTAGCCTTAGCCGCTGAGGTTTTTTCGCAGGAATCACCAGAAACCAAATTCTCCGGTACCTACCAAAGCACAGACATTCTCGAGCTTTCTTTGTCTGTCAAAAAAATGGAACAAACCTTTGAAGTGCAATTCATGACCAATGATCAACTTTACCTAGGTGCGGCGCGGCCTTTTCTCGGTGTACTTTCAGGGTCTTACAATTTTAACGGCAATCTGGTTCAGTTTACGATTTCGAGAATTATGGGACAATACCTCCTGACCTCTGAGGGGTACGATATTCCATTATCTAAAACTTCAGAAATAAGCGCTGATTTGTCACAATTGATTTCTAAACCAACGGAAACCGCTCCAAATCCATCTTCAAACCATCCAAAACCAAGAATCGAAACCGAGTCGACTCGACAAGTTCACCAACGAATCGCCGGAAAAAGATTGCTTTACCTTCACACTGCTAATGGAGGTTCGGATAAGAAGTTTTTTGATTTGTGCAGTGACGGTACTTTTTACTACTATTCGTATTACAGCTACCTCAGTGGAGAATTTTCCCAATCAGTAAAAGACGAAGATTTTGGGACATGGGAGGTAAGCGCCATCGGAAATGAGCTAGGATTGCTCATTTATACTCAAAAAGGTGAAAATTTCGAGATCATTCTATCACAGGGGAGTTCGGAAAATGAGCTGATAGGCAACGGAAGACGGTATTTTCTGACTACGAATGAAACATGCAAGTAAGCTGAACGCCACAAAAACTTATTTTCCTCTAATAAAACCTGCTTTTCAAATCAAATCACACTTTTATCGACCAGAACATCGACATTGGGATGCAGCCAAAGGAACGAAGCTGGAAATTGAAAATTGATTTCGGGATTTAGCAACTTTTGGAATGCATCTTTCTTTCCTGAACCAGAAATAAACAACAAGATCTTTTTAGACTTCAAAATCTCCCCCACTCCCATTGTCATTCCAAAAGTCGGTGGCTGTTTTAACGATTTAATCATCCCATTGGCTAAGGTAGACCCAGCCAATTCAGCGACATGAAATCCAAGCTGGAATACATCCGAAGGTTCATTTAGCGCAATATGTCCATTTACTCCTATCCCTAATATACAAATGTCCACGGGAGACTTTTCGAGCGCTGTTTTCATACGTTCACATTCCTCAGAAGGATTTGGAGTAAACGGATCTATTGTCAGATATCGATCTGCAGCAATTCCTAATGGCTGAATAAATTTAGTCTGCACGTCCACTTCTGATGTAAACGTGGAGCCCGGTTCCAATCCTCCCCATTCATCCAACTTTACCACTTGAAGTCTGGAGCAAAACCCGGGATTTTGTTTTTGATGACTGACCATCTCTGCATACAATCCAGAAGGTGAGCCACCACTAGCCACGCAGAACAATAAATCAGGCTTTTTCTCGATTTCAGACCTCACGATCTCAAATCCAGCCTTGCTCATGTCAAGGAAATTTGAAAAATATTGAATATTCATCTCGGTTGGCAGTTTACTAGTGCTGTCTTCTTTACTACTGATAAGTAAATCCTTTATTCCATCGAAAGGATTTCCTCAGGTCTTTGGCTACTTTTCTCTTCTTGGCTCTCTGCTCCCTTCAAACAATTCATATTTCAGGAGTCGGCAATCTATCGTACCATTCCAAAACTCAATTCTCCGACTGGCCTTCAACCCTACCTTCTTTGCCAATTCCAAGTTTCCGGTGAAAATATATCCTCTGTATCCAGCACACTTTTGCTTCATGAAGTCCCCCATACGCTTGTAGGTGATTTCCAATTCATCGTTTTCACCTAAACGTTCGCCATATTCTGGATTGAACATGATCACGCCCCGAGGTTTTTCTGGGATCTCGGTTTCAGCAAAATCACAGGTCTGGAATTCTATCATATGGTCAACACCCGCATAGGCTGCATTTTCCATAGCAAAAGAGATGGCTTGAAGGGAAATATCTGAAGCAATGATTTTCACTTCTATAGCCTCTACGATTTTACTTTCTAGTTTTTTCTTTTTTGCCAGAAAAGCCTCTTCCTGATAGCCCAAAATATGCTGAAATGCATACTGATCCCGAAACAATCCAGGGTACCGCTTAGTGGCCATCAAAGCCGCCTCTATGGCCAAAGTCCCCGATCCGCACATCGGATTGATAAATGGCACTCGTGTATTCCACTCGGTGGCATAGATGGTCGCCGCTGCCAAAGCTTCCATCATGGGAGCTTTTCCGGGAATCTTGCGGTAGCCATGCTTGGCTAGGGTTTCACCGGAGGTATTTAGGTAAACGGAGGCCTGAGTTTCTTTCCAATACACCTGAATCACCAATCCTGAAAAATCAGACCCTGAGTCTGGTCTCCTCCCCTTCAATTCCCGAAACCGATCCACAATCGCATCTTTTACTTTGACATTTACAATCAAAGGAGTGGTAATCGATTCATTTTCTGCTATTGAGTTTACCGAAAAGTACCCATCCACATCCAAATACTCTTCCCAAGGAATCGATTTGAATTTTCGGTAGATATCCTCAGCATTTTGCAGGTAAAATGATTTCAGCTCATAAAGCACATGGGAGGCGGTACGCAAGTGCAGATTGAGATCCATGCAATCCTCTAGGCTGGCTCGCAATTCGATTCCTGTTCGGATTACAGCTGTAGGCACAAAACCCAATTCACGGACTTCCTGCTCCAGATAGCTCACCGAGCGATCCTTGCAGGTGATGAAAACTTTTACTTTTTGGTTAAAATCAAGCATGCGCAAAAGTAAGAAAGTCGATGGGAGTTTTTCCGATAAAAAGCTCCAAAGCACCATTTATCCCATTTTTATAAAAAATACTCGCAATCGTTTCCGTAAATTGGAAATTGGACCTGTTGTCCCCCGTGGCATTTATGGGGAATTTTAACTTCAACCCAAAAAACAAAACTCAATGAACTATTCACTACGAAAGAGTCTCTTCTTTCTTTCCAGTCTTGCACTGATCAGCTGTTCCCAAGAACCAAAAACTGAAAATAATTGGACCGAACTATTCAACGGCAAAGATCTCAGCGGATGGAAAGTAGTAGCGGGAACTGCACCTTATGAAGTTGTCGGTGAGGAAATCATCGGCACCTCCGTTGCAGGTTCGCCAAACACATTTCTGATCACCGAAGCCACCTATGGTGATTTTATTCTGGAACTTGACCTTAAAATCGAAGATTTATCAAGCAATTCCGGAGTGATGGCCCGAGGTCAATATGATCCAGCGGCCCGAGACGGCAAGGGACTGGTTTTTGGCTATCAAATCGAAGCAGATCCGACCGAGCGAGCCTGGTCAGGCGGGATCTATGATGAGGCAAGAAGAGGTTGGCTGTATCCTTTGGAATTAAATCCAGAAGCTAAATCGGCTTTCAAAATGGGCGAATACAACCACTACAGAATAGAGGCGATCGGGGACGAACTCAAAACCTGGATCAATGGACAGGAAGTCGCCTATGTGGTAGATGACATGGACAAAAATGGGTTTATCGGCTTACAAGTGCACAGCGTAAGAGATTCTACTGAAGCAGGTAGAAAAACTTATTTCAAAAATGTTAAAATCCAAACTGAGAATCTTCAGCCCCAATCGTTCAATAAAGACCTATTTGTAGTCAATAACCGTCTCAACGAGCTGACAGATTATGAAATCGCAAATGGATGGAGACTACTTTTCAACGGTAAAACTAGCGATGGATGGAAAGGTGCCTACAAGGAAACCTTTCCTGAGTCTGGATGGAGTGTAAAAGATGGAATTTTGACCATTGCAAAAACTGACGGAAGCGAGTCCCAAAATGCAGGAGATATTGTGACTGAGGAGAAGTTTTCTGCCTTTGATCTAGCATTTGAATTCAAATTGACTGAGGGCGCAAATAGCGGTTTGAAATATTTTGTCACACTTTCTGAAGGAAACAAAGGCTCGGCTATTGGTCTGGAATATCAGATTCTAGACGATGAAAAGCATCCCGACGCCAAGATGGGAATCGATGGGAATCGTACACTTTCTTCGTTGTATGACTTAATTAAGGCCAATAAACAACCGCGTTTCATGAAGCCAATAGGCGAATGGAACAAAGGCCGTGTAGTGGTCTATCCAGACAATAAAGTAGAGCACTACCTCAATGGTGTCAAAGTCGTCGAATATGTCCGTGGCTCACAGGAATTCAGAGATTTGGTAGCCATCAGCAAGTATAAAATCTGGGAAAATTTTGGTGAAGCGGCAGAAGGTCATATTCTTCTTCAGGATCATGGCGACGAAGTGAGCTTCAAAAACATCAAAATCAAGACGCTTAACTAAATCAATACAAAATGAGTAAGCAAAACAGAAGAGCATTTATAAAGAAAAGTACAGCAGCCACTTTGGGGATTTCAGCACTTGGTGCAGTTGGATTTTCTGCAAAATCTTATGGAAGAATAGTCGGTGCCAATGAACGGCTGAATGTAGCTATAGCCGGTTTGGGAAGAAGACTCGGTGCTTTTTATGAGCCGATTGGACTAGAATCAAGCAATGTAAACTTACTTTACCTCTGCGATGCGATGCAATCCCAGATGCCAAAAGCAGCCAAAAACTTCGAAAAATACATCAGCTATGCTCCGAAACTCGAGCAGAACATAATGAAGGTATTGGACGATAAGGAAGTAGACGTTTTGATCAACGCAACTCCCGATCACTGGCATGCACCAGGTACTTGGTTAGCTTTGGAGCGAGGTAAACATGTATATGTGGAAAAGCCCTGCTCACACAATCCACGGGAAGGTGAATTACTCATTGCACTCCAGAAAAAGTACAACAAAGTTGTACAAATGGGAAATCAACAGCGATCAGCTCCGGAAAGCAGGGAAATCATCTCAGCGATCCACAACGGCGCCATAGGTAAAGCGTATATGGCTAAAGCATTTTACAGCAATAATCGGGGTGTAGTTCCCAATCCCAAAGCTCAGGCAGCCCCTACTGGATTGGATTGGGAGCTTTTTCAGGGGCCCGCTCCGCGAAAGCCCTACATGCATGATACTTGGGACTACAACTGGCACTGGTACGGCTGGGACTATGGCACTGCCGAGACTGGAAATAATGCCACCCACGAACTCGACGTGGCCAGATGGGCTCTTCAAGTAGATTATCCCAGCGAAGTAATGGTCGTGGCTGGCAAAATGCACTACCCCGAAGATGGATGGACCATGTATGACACCATGGACGCCACTTTCAAATTTGGGGACAATAAAGTCATCCAATGGGATGGTAAAAGCCGAAACAGCTATAAAACCTATGGGACAGACCGTGGAACAATCATCTATGGGACTGAGGGCTCAGTCTATGTAGACCGGGGTGGATACAAGCAGTTTGACCGAAGTGGAAAACTAGTCAAGGAAAACATGGGCGGAGGTTCAGAAGGTGGTACCCAACTTGGTGGCGGTGGAGACATGAGTACCACCCATGTCGTCAACTTCTTCAATGCTGTTAGAGGTTTGGAAAAACAAAATTCAAACATTGAAGATGGCGCCGTATCGACGCTACTGTGCCACTTGGCAAATATCAGTAGTAGAACTGGCGAAACCTTGATCTGTGATCCAAAAAATGGACATATTCAGAATTCCGAAAAAGGAAAGGCACTTTGGACAAGGGAATATCAAAAAGGCTGGGAGCCACCAAAAATCTAAAACAGAAAGTAAAAATTGGTTTTCTTTATTTTTAAACACCTGCATTTGGCTCAACTGCAGGTGTTTTTTTATTTAACCTTCAGGATAATTTAAAAAATTGAATACTTACAAAGGGCATTATTCTATTTAAAGAACTTTCTTTTTTTGACATTCATCCAACTCTATAAAACATACTATTTAATAGAATCCATTATTAATTATAAGAATTTTGGCTTTTAGGTGAAAAAATTATCTTTTTTCAAATGAAACGCCCATAAAATAATCGTTTTTAATTCTCCCCACCTAGTACATCATCTACCGAAATCCACTCGCAATCGATTCCGTAATTACAAGACGAGAGAATTTGATCATGGCTATCCTTCTGTCTACCTTTTATATTGAAAAATGATTGAATTTTTCCACTCATCATTTTTAAAAGCTTACCCAATGATCGAACCAATTCTATCTATAACAATAACCCCTTTTACTTATGCGTACAAAATTTTACACCTACCTATCGGTGGTGTTGATGCTGCTGCTTAGTGTAGGCTATACACAAGCACAGAATGTCCAAGTGACTGGTACCGTTTCGGATGAAACAGGATCTCCCTTACCAGGTGTGACCATTCTCCTCAAAGGAACCACAACAGGAACCACCACAGATTTAGATGGAAAATACTCCATCTCAGGTCCAGCAGATGGCGTGCTGGTATTTTCATTCATCGGGTATAATGCCGTAGAAGAAGCCATAGGAAATAGAAGTCAGATCAATGTGGGCCTCACCCCTGATCTAGCTGACCTAGACGAAGTAGTGGTAGTAGGCTATGGAACGCAGAAAAAGAGTCAACTTACTGGAGCTATTTCATCTGTGGGCAATAAAGAAATCCAAGAACTCCCAATCACAGATGCGAGACAAGCCCTTCAAGGAAGGGCAGCAGGTGTGGACGTAACTCAGGCAGGTTCCAAACCAGGCTCCGCTCCTCAGGTACGTATCCGAGGACGCCGTTCTTTCAACGCTTCCAATGAACCGCTATATGTAGTCGATGGAATACCTACTGTAGGGGGATTGGAAGATATCAATCCTCAGGATATCACTTCAATGGAGGTTTTGAAAGATGCTTCTGCAACCGCCATATATGGTTCAAGAGGTTCTAACGGTGTAGTACTGATCACGACCAAAAGAGGCAACGTAGGCAAAACGGTTGTTTCGCTGGACTCTTATTATGGTATCAATCAAGAGTTGGGTAGAATTGAGGTTTTTGACGGTCCTGCATTTGCAGAATATAAAAGAGAGTCTCGAAGAGCTACAGGAAGATATCCTGAAGGGCCTGCCACCACCGAAGCCGATGAAAAGATTTTTGAACCTATAGAACTTGAAAGTATTGCTTTGGGTAGAAGCACCGATTACGTAGGTGGACTACTTCGCACAGGCAACATTCAAAGTCACCAAATAGGGGTAAGTGGAGGAAGTGATAAAACCACCTTCTTTGTATCTGCTAACTATTTCAAAGACGTAGGTATCATTTACAACCAAGATTTCACACGGTATACATTCCGTATAAACTTGGACCATGCAATCAATAAGAAAATCAAAATTGGTACCTCTACACTTTTCACACGAAGTGATAGAAACGGGGAAAACTTCAATCCTATCGGGGGAGCCTTAGCAGAAAACCCATTGGGAAAACCCTATGATGATGAAGGTAATTTGATTTTCCTTCCTACTACAGACGGATTGCGAACTAACCCGTTTGCAGAGATTGTCCCAGGGGCACAAGTAGATGAAACTAGAAGATATCGTGCTTTCACAAGTTTCTATGGCAGCTGGGATATCGCAAAAGGACTTAACTACCGCGTAGTATTTGGTCCTGATTTGAATACCCGAAGAATAGGCCGATTCACCGGTTCTCAAACCAATGCCAGACGAGGCGGACCACCTACAGGAGCTGTAGAAGATCGATTCCAATTCAATTACACCATAGAAAACATCCTGAGTTATACCAAAACATTTAATGAAGTTCATAATTTAAATGTTACGGCATTACAATCTTTCCAGCAGGATAGAGAAGAGTTTACAGCAATCAGTGTTCAAGGAATCCCTGCCCCTTCTCAACTTTACCATAGATTAGGCGATGCTGCTCAGATCACAGGGGCCAATACCAACCTGATTGAGTGGTCGCTACTCTCTTACATGGCAAGGGTAAACTATACCTACAAGGACAAATTCCTCCTTACCGGTACCATCCGTGCCGATGGTAGTTCCCGATTCGGTGAAAACAACAAGTTTGGCTACTTCCCATCTGTAGCTGTGGGCTGGAATATGCATCAGGAAAACTTCCTGAAAAATTCATCTAAGGTGGATTTGATGAAGCTGAGAGTAAGCTATGGATCTATCGGTAACCAAGCGATTAATCCATACCAAACCCAGGCTTTGCTTGGAAGAACTTCTTATGCTTGGGACAATACCGCTGCCTTTGGCTACAGACCAAATACAATCGGAAATCCAGATCTAAGATGGGAAACCTCTACCACCTTCAATACGGGGGTTGACTTTTCCTTTTTCAAAGGTCGCATAATGGGTAGTTTGGAATATTATGTCACCAATACATCAGACTTGCTGGCTCCTCAGCCACTACCTAACTCCACTGGATTCGGCGGATTCACCACAAATATTGGAGAAACCCAAAACAGAGGTGTAGAACTTTCACTATCTACCCTGAACATTGAGAGTGGGGATTTCTCTTGGTCAACAGACATTATTTTCACCAAAAACAAAGAGGAAATCATATCTCTTCCTAATGGTGATGACATCGCTGCAGGAAGATTTATTGGGAAACCATTGACCATCTTCTTTGACTTGAAAAAAATTGGCATCTGGCAGCTTGATGAGGCGGATGAAGCCCAATCATTTGGCGATAAGCCAGGTGAAATCAAAGTTGAAGATCTAAACGGAGACGGAAGAATCAACTCCTTGGATCGTCAGTTCCTTGGTTCTGCTGTTCCTGATTTCACTTTGGGTATGACTAACAGATTTTCATACAAAGGATTTGACCTCTCCTTCTTCATCTTCACCAGACAGGGTTCCATGATACGCTCTCTGTTCCATCAGAGCAATAACAACCTATTTGGTCGATATAATAACTTGGATGTGGATTATTGGACACCTACCAATCCAACCAATGCTTATCCAAGACCAAATGAGAACCAAGAATTCCCTAAGTACAATAGCTCCATGTCTTTATTTGACGCGAGTTTTGTAAAGGTGCGAAATATCAACTTTGGGTATACTTTTGGAGAAAATGTGTTGAAAAAGATAGGAGTCAGCAGCCTAAGATTATACAGCAGTATTCAGAACCCGTTTATTTGGTCTGAATACCGTAGAGTTCACAAAGGAGTAGATCCGGAGACATTTATCGATGGTGAGCAGGGTGTAGAAGCTGGTGCAATTACTGCAAACGTGACTCCACCGGTAGTTCAGTACACTTTCGGTGTGAATGTGAAATTTTAATCTTTAAGCAAATTGAAATATGAAATCGAGCAAGGCCCACTTGTCAAAAAGCAGGATGAACCTAAAGCATTTGAGATTTCATATGGCCAATAAAAAATCAATCAGAAACACATGAAAAAAATAGCTAATATCTATCATATCAAATCCTGGATCAAAACCAGTGCATTGGCATTGACGCTTTCATTTGCGTATTCATGTCAGGATGCCCTCCAGGAGGACGTAATCTCCCAAATCGGGAATGATTACCTCAATACAGCAAGTGGATTCAATGACGGAGTAAATGCAGCCTATACCTCGCTTAGGTCTTGGTACGGAACTGAAAGAGGACATAACATGACTGAATTTGGTACGGACATTTATACCAATGGCGCCGATGGTTCTTGGAAATTTATGAATACCTATACGAATCAGTTTGATTCACAAAACGGTCACGTAAGAGAACTTTGGGACGAATTATACCGAGGCATCAATACCTGTAATGCCGTGATTGATCGAAGTGAAAATGTGACAGGTGTCAACGATGCCACAAAGAAGCAGCGAATTGCAGAGGTGAAATTTATCAGAGCACATCACTATTTCCTGATGGTTCAGCTTTTTGGTCCAATTGATCTTCAGCTATCGGAAAATACTGTACCAAACAAAGTGGTTTCCAGAGCTCCAGTATCTGCAATTTATGACGCAGTTATTGCTGACTTGCAGGCAGCTATTCCTGACTTGGAAGCCGCAAAGGCCTCTAGTCAATATGGTCGAGTTACCAGACCTGCTGCCCAGCACTTATTGGCCAAAGTATATCTCACCAGAGCTACCTCAGAAGCTGCTCAGGGGAGTGATTTTGCAAGTGCGGAGCCTTTGCTGAAGAGTGTGATTAACGATTATGGCTTTACTCTTCTACCTCAGTTTAGCCAAGTACACCAGTTTGGAAACGAACGAAACGATGAAGTGATCTGGGCCATCCAATATACCCGCGACCCATTGACAAATGGAGGTGGAAATAATTCTCACGTATTCTTCCTGATGGAATACGATGTCCAGGCAGGTATGCGTAGAGATACCCAAAACGGTCGTCCTTTCAAGCGGTACAGAATGACAGATTACGCGATCAATACCGTATTTGCTGATCGGGAAAACGACAGTCGATATAAGGCCTCGTTCATTGATGTTTACTATTCCAATAGACCCGGAACATTTAACACAAGTTTTGATCTTTCAAAGCCTTCTGTGACGTATGCTCTCGGAGATACTGCGATCTATATTCCAGGATTTGAAATGTCTCTAGAGGAGCGGGCAAAAAAGCCCTATCAAGTTTTGGTGCCAAGCCGATACGATGAGCGATTGTTTCCTGGATTGAAGAAGCACCTTGATCCAGGAAGAGCGGATTTGACTCAGTTTGAGGGAGGACGTGATTTCATTGCAATGCGATTAGCCGAAACTTACTTGCTATTGGCTGAGTCTCTCCTCCGCCAAGGAAAAGTAGCCGAAGCTACCGAGGCTATCAATGCGGTCAGAAGAAGAGCAGCATTCCCAGGCAAAGAGTCTGAAATGGAAATCACAGCAGCTGAAATGACCTTTGATTTCTTAGTGGAAGAGCGAGCACGTGAGTTGATCGGCGAGCAGTTCAGATGGTTGGATTTGAAGCGTTGGGGATTGCTTTTGGAGCGAGTAAGGCTTCACAATGCACAGGGAGGTCCAAATATTCAAGATTTCCACGTACTGAGACCAATTCCTCAAAATCAGATCGACAGAGCTGAAGGGGGCGCGTCTGGATTCCCACAGAACCCTGGCTATTGATTTGAAAAAACGCTTGAATTAGATTCAATAGAAAATTTTGACTTGTCAGGTTTTGTAAATCTGACAAGTCATTTTGAAATAGTTGAAAAAAAAAATGGCCTCGAACTTCGAGGCCGTTTTTCGTATTAAGAAAACCAAACAAATTATACTGCGATCGTGGAAGATCGAATTGTAATTTTCGAAGGAATACTGATCAGTTGATTTGGCAAATCCGGCTGACGGGGTTTGGTCAGCTTTTTAATCAACAGTTTAGCACATTCCTCACCAATGGTAAATGCCGGTTGGGTGATTGTAGTCAGTGAAGGTGTTAACAGACCTGCGATACTTAAGTTTGAAAAGAAACTGATAATCTTCAGGTCCTCAGGAATTTTTATGTTGGTTCGCTTGACAGCGTGATAAGTGGCCAATGCTAATTTTTCCACCGAAGAAACAAGCCCGTCCGGCCTGTCTTCAGACATAAGCATGGCCCGGATCGCTTCAATGTTGTTTTCTTCCTCATGCGCACAGGTCACTTGAAGAGAGGGTGTGGGAGAAAGTCCGGCTGCCTTCAATGCATCCAGATAACCACGGTATCGCTCTTTTGTAATAGACAGTTCTTTAGAAAGCATTAGAAAGGCAATTTTGCGACAACCCTGCTGGATCAGGTGCTTGGTACCCTCATAGGAACTTTCGTAGTCATTGGTGATGAACTTGGTGGTTGGAATTTCAGAGCAGATTCTGTCAAAAAAAATCAGTGGAAATCCACGCTCATGCAATCTCGCTAGGTGGGATATATCACTGGTCTGACTGGAGACCGACATCACGATGGCATCGGCTCGCCCATTCATCAGGAGGTTGACGATTTTCTTTTCCCGCTCCACATCTTCGTGTGTACTATAGACCAAAAGGTGATAGCCGTGCTGCTGGGTGACTTCTTCGATGCCGTCAATTACCTTTGCAAAAAAACTACTCATCCGCTCAGGCATCACCACTGCTATGGTTTTGCTTTTATTTTCCCTGAGACTTCTGGCAAACGGATTAGGCTGATAGTTAAGTTTTTCAGCCATAAATACGACCTTCTTTTTGGTCGCCTCACTGATCTCATAGCTATCATTTAAAGCTCGGGATACAGTGGATGGAGAAAGTTTCAACTCCGCGGCGAGCTCTTTTAGGTTGACACCTGTACTCATAGGAATTTTGGGTTAATAGTGCTTTTGACTTTGTCGAATAAATTCAACAGTTCTAAAATAAGGAAATTTATCCACTTAAATAATATCGCAAACGTTTCCGTATTTTAATGAAGCTTAGGGACTATTTCAAGGTAAATTTAGGATAGTATTACTAGCACAGAACCCATCCAACCTGTACCATGCTTTCTACTCAAACGCAAAATTCTTTCTTGACTGAGGATTTTTTACTGCAATCTGACTTCGCTAAAACACTCTATCACGATTACGCCAAAAACCTCCCCATAATCGATTACCACAATCACCTCCCACCTGCAGAAATCGCCGGAAACCGACAATTTGAAAACATCTCCAAGGTCTGGCTAGCCGGTGACCACTACAAATGGAGAGCAATGCGGACCTTGGGAATCAATGAGCATTTCATTACCGGTGGGGCATCAGATGTGGAGAAATTTGAAAAATGGGCAGGAACTGTCCCCTACACCATGCGAAATCCTTTGTACCACTGGACTCATATGGAATTGAAGCGATACTTTGGGATAGACGATCTGCTTACTTCCGCCAATGCAGAAGAGATTTTTCACTACACCTCACAGCAACTAAGGCAAGCAGACTTTAAAGCACAGGGATTGTTGGAAAAAATGAATGTTGAAACGGTATGCTCTACCGATGACCCCTGCGATAACCTGGAGTATCATGAAGACTATATCAGATCAGGAAAACCTGTGAAATTATATCCCGCATTTCGTCCGGATAAATCCTTTGCAATAGAAAATCCAGAAACCTATCGAGCCTATCTTCAAAAATTAGGTGGATTAGTCGGATTCGAAATCAATTCTTTTGACAAACTGATTGAAGCCTTATCCCTTCGAGTGGATTTCTTTCATAGCAGAGGCTGCCGGCTTTCCGATCATGGCTTGGAAAACATGGTGTACTCAAAGGATGAACAGCTTTCTTCTGATAGCATTTTGGTCAAAGCCCTTCGAGGCAATTCCCTTTCAAAAGAAGAAATCGAGCATTTCAAATTCAAAACGCTCCAAAAGCTTTGCAAAATGTATCATGCGAAAGGCTGGGTGCAACAGTTTCATCTGGGCGCTTTGCGAAATACTAATGTTCGAATGCTCGGAGTTTTGGGTCCGGATACAGGATTTGACTCTATCGGTGATTTTGACCAAGCAAGTGCTTTGGGAGCATTTTTGAATCATTTAGACACAACTGATCAATTAGCTCAAACGGTAATCTATAATCTCAACCCACGTGATAATGAAGTATTTGCCACGATGATCGGCAACTTCAACGATGGATCGATCAAAGGAAAGATCCAATTTGGCTCGGGCTGGTGGTATCTTGACCAAAAAGATGGGATGGAAAAACAAATCAATACCCTCTCCAATATGGGTTTGGTGAGTTGCTTTATCGGAATGCTGACCGATTCACGGAGCTTCCTCTCCTTTCCCCGACACGAATATTTCCGGCGGATTTTGTGCAATATTTTTGGAAAGGACGTCGAAAACGGAGAGCTTCCTTGGGATGAAAAATGGCTCGGAAAGCTCATCACGGACATTTGCTATCAAAACGCAAAAGATTACTTCAACTTCTCCCCTACTAACTATAAGATTTAATGTCGTTTACCAACCTTTTTTCGCTCGAAGGAAAAAAAATCGCCTTTTCGGGGGCTACAGGAGTTCTGGGTAAAACCATGGCCATGCACCTCGCCGATGAAGGCGCCGAGGTTCTAATTATCGGCCGTACACCTGACAAGGTCAATCAACTCGTTGATGAAATCAAAACCACGGGAGGAAAAGCCTTCGGCTATTTTGCAGATGTGACCGATGAAGAATCATTGGAAAAAGCTGCGAAAATCATTGCCTCCCAACATGGACATATTGATGTCCTTATCAATTCTGCTGGTGGAAATATGCCTGGCGCAGTCATCCGACCCGATCAGAATTTTCTTGATTTGAATACTGTTTCGCTAAGGAAGGTCATGGATCTAAACTATCTCGGAACTGTACTTCCTACCAAAATCTTACTTCCATTGATGCTCAAAGTAGGAAAAGGAAATATCCTCAATATCAGCTCAATGGCTGCTACTAGACCGATGACTCGAGTTATGGGATATGCATCTGCAAAAGCTGCTATTGACAACCTCACAAAGTGGCTAGCTGTCGAATTGGCCCAAAAACATGGCCCGGAATTCCGTGTGAATGCTATCGCGCCGGGCTTCTTCCTCACTGAGCAGAATCGAACCTTGCTGACGGAAGCAGATGGCAGTCTGACGCAGCGCGGAAACCAAATTAAATCCCATACGCCGATGAATCGCTTTGGAAAACCTGAGGACTTATTGGGCGCTTTGCAATGGCTTTGCAGTGATGCATCGGCATTCGTCACAGGTACCATCATTCCTGTGGATGGAGGTTTCAGTGCGTATTCAGGTGTATAAAAATCGTTAAAGGTTAAACGTTCAGCGTTAATTGTTCTCCCAAGTTCTTTTACGATTAACGTTTTAACGCTTAACTTTCAACACTCAACAACTAACTAATACCCATTTCCCAATAACCAAATCCCCCTCTTCCATGAGCTACAGAATGGAACAAACCATGCGCTGGTATGGCCCAAAAGACCCAGTAAGTCTACGAGATATTCTCCAATCAGGTGCTACTGGCATAGTCACTGCCCTTCATCACATACCAAACGGTGAGGTTTGGAGTCGGGAAGAAATTCAGATCCGCAAAAAAACGATCGAAGATGCCGGCCTGACTTGGTCTGTAGTCGAATCGGTGCCAGTTCATGAAGTGATCAAAACCAGAACAGGCAACTTCGAACAGATCATCGAAAACTACAAAGAGACGCTACGCAATCTTGCTGCAGAAGGTATCTTCACCGTTTGCTATAATTTCATGCCGATTCTTGACTGGACCCGCACTAATCTTGAGCATGAACTTCCAAACGGAGCCAAAGCACTATTTTATGAGAAGAAAGCCGTGCAAGCTTTTGACCTATTTATCCTACAGCGACCTGAGGCTTTTGAGGAATATTCAGAATCAGAAGTTCGGGAGTTAAAAGAATACTACGAGGCACTGACTACAGATGCCAAACAACTGATTATTGACAATATCTTAAAGGGACTTCCAGGGTCCGAAATCGGCTATACCATGGATGAATTCCGAGAAATGCTGAAAACCTATGAGGGTATCGATGCCAAAAAACTCGGAGAACATCTCAGACTTTTTTTGGATGCAGTTACTCCTGTAGCCGAAGAAGTTGGCGTTTATCTTTGCATTCATCCGGATGATCCACCGTTCTCATTGTATGGACTTCCAAGAGTGGTCAGTACCGCGGCGGATGCTCGAAGGATTTTGTCCGAGACACCAAGCCACCACAATGGATTGACATTTTGTACCGGTTCCTACGGAGTTCGGGCTGACAACGATCTTCCTGCTATGGTGCGTGAATTTGGGGACCGAATTCACTTTATCCACTTGCGAAGTACCAAAAGAGACGAAGCAGGCAACTTTTTCGAAGACAATCACTTGGAAGGGAATGTACCCATGGTAGCCGTCATCGATGAGATCCTGAAAGTTCAGGAGAAGCGGGGCAAAAGCCTTCCGATGCGTCCTGACCATGGGCATCAGATGCTGGATGATCTTCACAAAAAAACCAATCCGGGCTACTCTGCCATTGGTAGACTCAAAGGATTGGCTGAAATCAGAGGTGTAGAGGAAGCTTTGCTTTGGGTTAAGAATAAATAAAAGACCATAAACGAATGATGCATATTAGCAAGATTTGAAGCCTGATTCCATTTTTCGATTTGTCAACTCGAAAAAAATTGCTCAAAAAAATAGAACCCTTATAGATTGGACTAAAAAGATGACTTTTAAAATCCACTTGAGATTAATTCCAAGTGGATTTTTTCATTTTGAATTAAATTCAAATCCAGGCCCTTTAACTTTAAAATTAATGATTGAAATTATCAAACCTTTACCCAAACCCTATCTTGAAATCCAAAAGGCTACCGAAGAGAGTGGATTTACCATGGCTTCCGATTTAGCAGCAGGTTCCCTATTGCGCACATTGGCAAGCAGTAAACCTGGGGGTAAATTCTTGGAATTAGGAACCGGAACGGGTCTTTCTACAGCTTGGATTTTGGATGGGATGGACAACGGAGCCGTCTTGACTTCTATCGATTTTGATGAATCAGTTTTGTCGATTGCGGACCAATATTTAGGAATTGACCCAAGGTTAAAATTAGAGCTGATAGATGGAGAAGAATGGGTCAAAAACAACACAGCAGCACAATTTGACTACATTTTCGCAGATACTTGGCATGGAAAATACCTGATGCTGGACGAAGTGCTTTCGATGCTGAAAATCGGGGGACTTTACATCGTGGATGATATGTTGCCACAGCCTAACTGGCCGGAAGGACATGCTGAAAAGGCAGTGAAGTTTGTAGAAAAATTGGAATCCTTGCCGTTTTTGAATATCACCAAACTCAATTGGTCTACTGGGATCATCGTGGCGACAAGGAAATTTTAAGAAGTTCATTGATCATCCTGATTTTAGCAGATCATTAAATTTGCCTATGCCTATCCGTGAAATCTGTGAGAGATTTACCTAATGGAATCATGCAGAGATTTCCCCATATTTATCCAAAGCCCTAATCCTGATGACCTTATTTTATTCAAAACGAGATCTTCTTTTCCAACTTTTTGAAAATCAAAACTGTCTTGAATTAACCCAGATCCCCTATTTCGCGGATCATTCTGGGGAGACGTTTAGATTAGTCCTGGATTCGGCCGAGCAAATTGCCATAAAATCTCTCCGTCCGCTTCTCACTGAGATGGATCGAAATGAACCGCAACTTATTGACGGACAAATCCGGATTCATCCAGGAATGAAGGACATTATCCGTCAATTTGGTCAGGACGGCTGGATCAATGCACTTTTTTCCTATGCCGAAGGCGGTCAGCAGCTTCCTTGGACCATCCACATGGCAGCGGGATTTATTTTTCAAGCCTCAAATTACTCAGCAAGTGTTTTTCCATTTTTGACAACCGGTGCGGCAAACCTGATCCGTACCTTTGGATCCAGAGAATTGGTAGAAAAATTCACTCCAAAGCTCTATTCAGGTCTTTGGCAAGGAACAATGGCACTGACCGAACCAGATGCTGGAAGCTCGCTTTCAGACATCAGCACCACGGCTTATCCAACTGATAAACCAAATATTTTTCGGATCAAGGGCCAGAAAATCTACATTTCTGCAGGAGATCATGATGCCTGCGAAAACATCATCCATCTCATGTTGGCGAGAATTCAGGGGGCGCCTGCAGGCACCAAGGGTATTTCACTTTTTGTTGTTCCCAAAAATCGGATTTCCGGTGAACCAAATGACGTCCTGACTCAAGGAATTTACCATAAAATGGGATACAAAGGCGCTCCGATAGCCCATTTGATGATGGGTAGCAGTGATGGATGTGAAGGATATCTGGTCGGCGAACCTAATCAAGGCCTGAAGTACATGTTTCAGATGATGAATGAAGCCCGATTGGGTGTGGGAATGAATGGAGTCGCAATCGCATCAGCTGCCTATCAAGCATCTCTGGCGTATGCTAAGGAGCGTCCTCAAGGAAGAAAAGTAGGCGAAAAAAACCTAAATCAGCCGCAAGTTCCGATCATTGCCCATGCTGATGTCAAGCGGATGCTGCTATTCCAAAAAAGTGTGGTCGAAGGCTCTCTTTCACTTTTGATTTATTGCGCAATCCTTTCCGATAAAATCGCCCACCATCTTGATCCAGACCAAAAGAATCAAATGGAATTACTGTTGGATCTTTTGACTCCCATTGCCAAAAGTTATCCTTCGGAAATGGGCGTTCAGAGTACTTCCGCAGCGGTTCAAGTCTTGGGGGGAGCAGGTTACACCACCGACTTCCCTGTGGAACAATATTACCGGGAGGCTCGAATTCATCCTATTCATGAGGGTACGACAGGAATTCATGGCTTGGATCTTTTAGGCAGAAAAGTATTGATTCAGGAAGGATTGGCCTGGAAACTCCTCCAAAAAGAAATCCAACAAACTATTGATTCCTCAAAAGAATTCTCAGAATTGGATCAGATTCGCGGAAAATTTGAAGCTCAGCTGCGGCGGTTTACCCATGGTGCTGCGCAAATTCTCTTCAAAATGAATCAGGGACCAGAGGAGTTTTTGGCGGATGCCACGCTTTTCCTAGAGGCTACCGGAATCGCCTGTTTAGCTTGGATGTGGCTCAAGCAGGCACAATCGGCACAAAAAGCCTTGAATACTGGAGCTACTGAACAAGACTTTTACTTTGGAAAAATAGAAACTGCCAGATACTTCATGGACTACGAACTTCCAAAAATTAATGGCCTAATCGAGCGTTTTCATTCCAAGTCTTACCCCACGATCAAGATGCAGCCTTCTTGGTTTTGAACTTGAAAGAAGGACAAAATCCAGATACCAAACAGAAAAAAATCTCCTTAGTCTCATCATTTTCAAATTCTAAGCAGAATTGGCGAAGCATAATCCTTTGCTTTTCTGCCTGATCCACTGCCCAAAATCAAGCCTTTCTGCTTAAATTACCACAAATTCAAGGAGACAGAATCGTAGAAAATGAATAAAACCACCCCTATTTTCATCTTTTCATTTTTCATTTTTTTTTCACTAGGAACGCTGGCGATGGTTTCTTACCAGCCTGAACTAACAGAACGATTTAAAGAATCCTACGCCGACTTTCTCTCAGAACCCGTACCCACTGAACCTGCTGTTTTACCTGAACCTATTGCTCCAGTAAAATTTGATATCAGTCAACTACTGCCATTCAAAGGAAGGATTAAAAAGGACACTTATGAAGATCATTTGATTGCAGCTGAGGAAACAGGTGTTGGGACAATCAAAGACGAGGATCAACTCTTCAACTTGGTATGTGGAAACTTCCTGGTAGAAGCCAAAGTTGGCATTGGCTATAAAGTGGAACAGCTTACCCATAGTTTTCCTTACATGACCCCGAATTCGAAAAAAGTACTCGAAGAGCTTGGCGCAGCGTTTCAGGCCTTGTCAGGAGAGGGAAATTATTTCACAATCACTTCAGCTACACGCACGGAGGAGCAGCAAAAGAATCTAAAGCGAAGAAACAGAAATGCTGCTGATGGCAATAGTTCTCATTCATTCGGAGTATCCTTTGACATCTCCTATATCCGGTTTAATGGAATCAGGGAATGGAACCAAAAGGCCCAGAAAAATCTGGAAACAGTATTGAATCATTTTCAGCAGACTGGAAAAATCTATGTCATCAAAGAAAGAAAACAGAGCTGCTACCACGTGACTGTAAGGTAAACCGTCAAAAGGTAAGCGTCTGAAAAGTCCTCTAAATTTAAATCTCCATAAAAAAACCGCCTTCCAGCGGTTTTTTTCTTCTGTTTATTTTCTAAAGACAATTAATACCCAAGCACTTTTAGCATACTTTCCTCAGTCTGATCTTTTGCAAATAGGCGATGAGTAATTTTCCCTGTTTCATCCCGATCGATCAGCACGTGTTTCGGTGCAGGTATCAGGCAATGCTGAATGCCTCCATAGCCTCCCAATGATTCTTGGTAAGCTCCGGTATGAAAGAAGCCTATGTATTGCTTCTTACCAGGTTCGATTTTTGGGAGGTAAATATTGTATTGGTGCGCTTCTGAATTGTAGTAATCCATGCTGTCACAAGTCAATCCTCCAAGCGAAATTCCCTGATAGGCCTCATCCCAATTGTTCACTGCCAGCATGATATACTTCTGATTGAGTCCCCAGCTATCCGGCAGTTGAGTAATGAATGACCCATCGATCATGTACCAGAGTTCCTTGTCGTTTTGGAGCTTTTCTTCCAAAATCGAATAGAGCACTGCCCCACTCTCTCCTACAGTGTAGCTACCAAATTCAGTGAATATGTTCGGCTCAGTCGTGTTGTTTTTGGCACACATCCACTTGATGTTTTTGACGATCTGATCGGCCATGTATTGGTAATCGTAGTCGAAAAACACATTGGTCTTGATCGGCCAACCACCACCGATATCCATGGTATCCAGGGATGGAGCGATCTTTTTCAGATCGACATATTTCTGGATAAATCGGGTCAATTCTGACCAATAGTAGGCAGTATCCTTGATCCCGGAGTTGATGAAAAAATGAAGCATCTTGAGGCTGACCAAGGGGTGATCTTTAATTTTTTCCTCGTAAAGCTTCAAAATATCATTGTATCGGACGCCTAGACGAGAAGTGTAAAAGCCGAATTTTGGCTCCTCATCTGCTGCTATCCGTATTCCTACTTGGAAAGGCACTTTCACATGTTCTAGGTAGTAATCTATTTCACCGATGTTGTCCAGGATTGGAATACAATTGGTAAATCCATCATTCAATAGCTCGGAGATGTATTTTTTATACAATTCCCGTTTGAAACCATTGCAGATAATGAAGGTGTTTTTGTTGATTTTCCCTTTTGCATAGAGACTACGCACCAATGGAATATCAAAGGTCGAGGAAGTCTCAATATGGATGTCATTTTTCAGCGCTTCATCCAGTACAAAGCTGAAATGCGAGGACTTAGTGCAATAGCAGTAGGTGTATTTTCCCTGATAGTTGTGCGTTTCCATGGCGTTGCCAAAAAAAGTCTTGGCATTTTGGATGCTTTCCGAAATCTTCGGCAGGTAAGTCAGCTTGAGCGGCGTGCCGTAAGTTTCGATGATTTCCATCAGATTGACCCCGTTAAAGAAGAGTTGGTCATTTTCTACATGAAACTCTTTGGTTGGAAAGTCAAATGTCTGTTGGATAAGGTCAATATATCGGTTCATTTACCAGGGATTTTATTTCGTAAAGTAGGCTGCAAAAATTGCGCTTTTATTGGGGGATATCAAATGATTCGCGGTTAAATCCATCAGCGGGAGAGCTTGACGGGAGGAATTTAATATTCACATAATCTCAATTCAGGGGTTTTTATCCAAAAGACTTCTGTCCCATATCCGGAAAAGACAAGGCAGGAAAAGTTATTGAATTCAAAAAAGTGTCAAAATTGAATTCCGGGGGCTTTTGACTAGTTTTGGGCTTTGGTAAATCGCCCTGTTTAAACCCAAATACACTCAGAGATGAGAAAAATAAAACTAGTAGAAGTAAGATCCGAAATCGCCGCGGGCACCCGTGGAGCAAGTATGGGGATCGATGCACTCAAAATCGCCAGCTTGGACAAAAAATCGGGATTTTTCACCCAATTTGATCCTATAAACGTCCCCGATGCCAATAGTTTCCTCTGGAAAGGCAATAAGCATCCCCATGCGAAATACATTGACGGAGTATATCAAGTGCTAAAAAATGTCTACTCCACGATTGAGTCTTTGCGGTTGGAAAAACAATTTCCTATCGTATTGGCTGGAGATCACAGTACTGCTGCAGGTACCATCATGGGTATCAAGGCAGCTCATCCTGAGAAGCGTCTCGGTGTCATTTGGATCGATGCACATGCGGACTTGCACACCCCATTCACCACTCCCTCTGGCAATATGCACGGCATGCCACTTGCCATGACTGCTCAACTGGACAACCTCGAGTGCAAAGTCAATGAAGTTGGTCCTGAAACCATCACCTATTGGGAAAAAATTAAAAAAATCGGCGGAGACTTTCCCAAAATTGAACCCCAAGACATCGTTTTTATCACGGTAAGAGACACGGAATCTCCGGAAGATCATATCATGGTCAAATACGGAATCAAAAATTTCAGCACGCAGGAAGTCCGTGAAAAAGGAATTGAAAAAGTAGCAAAAGAAGCCTTGGAAGTACTCAAAGACTGCCAACAGATTTACATTTCCTTTGATGTGGATAGCCTGGATAGCTCCATTTCAGTCGGTACCGGTACTCCGGTTCCCAATGGATTGACGGTAGAAGAAGCCATCCACCTAAATGCCGCATTGATCAAGGACAAGCGCGTTTGCTGCTGGGAAATCGTGGAAGTAAATCCGACCCTAGATACCGAAAACACCATGGCCGAAGCCGCCTTTGAAGTCTTGGAGGTCACGACAAAGTCTTTGGTGGATAATTATTGACTTTTTTTAACCACAAAGACCGCAAAGGTTAAATTAGAGTTCGCAAAGTTTTGATTATGAGCTATTCGGATTTTTCAGAAGATGAACTGGCATCAAAAGTTATTGGGCATGCCATCCAAGTGCATTCCGCTTTGGGGCCAGGACTTCTTGAAAATGCATACAAACAGGTCTTAGCGAAGAAATTACTTAAAGAAGGATTTCAAATTGAAGTAGAAAAAATTCTTCCACTTGAAATGGAAGACATAAGAATCGAGGTTGCTTATAAAATTGACATCTTGGTTGAAAGGAAGCTTGTCTTAGAACTTAAGTCAGTCGAATCATTGTCAGACCTTCACATGGCTCAAACTATAAATTATCTGAAGCTTGGGAATTATAAACTTGGTCTTTTAATGAATTTCAATGTAACCCGCCTTAAATTCGGCCTCCAAAGAGTAATAAATGACAAAACAAGAATTGAATAACTAATTCACCCATCCAAGAATTTGAAGAAACTCGAGGCGTCGGATATTCACATAACCTTCTCTGCGTCCTCTTATTTACTCTCCGTGAACTTTGTGGTAAAAAAAAATGAACATTCAAGAATCAATCATACAAGGCATTCAGCTCGCATTTCAGAACATTTACAATCATGAGCTACCCCTGGATCAAATTGCCCTTGCCCCCACCCGAAAGGAATTTAAGGGAACATACACATTTGTTGTTTTCCCGTTTTTGAAAATATCACAAGCCAATCCTGAAGCTACTGCAACCCAAATCGGGGAATACCTCAAAGGAAATGTTTCGGGTATCACCGGTTTCAACGTGGTCAAAGGATTCCTCAACCTAGAGCTAAATGAACTCGTTTGGGTGGGCCTTTTCCAGCAAATCTATTCCAATCTGAACTTGGGTCAACTTCCGGCAAATGGGCAGAAGGTAATGGTCGAATATTCCTCACCTAATACCAACAAACCGCTTCATTTGGGTCATTTGCGGAATAATTTCCTTGGATTTTCTGTTGCAGAGATCCTCAAAGCCACCGGGTATGAAGTAATCAAAGCCAACTTGGTCAATGACCGGGGCATTCACATCTGCAAATCCATGGTAGCTTACCAGCATTTTGGAAATGGAGAAACCCCCGAGTCCTCGGGGTTGAAAGGTGATCACTTGGCCGGGAAATATTATGTAATTTTTGACCAGGAATACAAAAAGGAAATCAAGGAATTGGTAGCCCAAGGCCAGACTGAGGAAGAGGCAAAGAAGCATGCACCACTTCTACTTGAAGCTCAGGATATGCTTCGCAAATGGGAAGCAAATGATGAGGAAGTGGTGACGCTCTGGAAACAGATGAATGAATGGGTCTATGCAGGCTTTGATGCGACTTATAAAAAGATGGGAGTGACTTTTGACAAGTTTTATTACGAGTCAGACACTTATCTTTTGGGAAAAGACATTGTGGAAGAAGGCTTGGAAAAGGGAGTTTTCTTCAAGAAAGAAAACGGTTCAGTCTGGGTGGATCTGACTGATGAAGGCCTGGATGAAAAGCTAGTGAGAAGAGCAGACGGTACTTCAGTTTACATCACGCAGGATCTGGGAACAGCCGACCTAAAATATAAGGATTTCCAAATAGATAAATCTGTATATGTCGTTGGAAATGAACAAGATTACCACTTTGAGGTCTTGTTTAAGATCATGCGAAAATTAGGCAGATCTTATGGCGATGGCTTGTATCATTTGTCCTACGGAATGGTGGATTTGCCTACCGGCAAAATGAAATCCCGTGAAGGAACTGTCGTCGATGCGGATGACCTCATGCAAGAAATGATCGATACTGCAGCGCATCATACCAAAGAATTGGGTAAGATCGAAGGTTTCACAGAGGAGCAGGCGACAGAACTGTATGAAACATTGGGCTTAGGTGCGTTGAAATTCTTCCTGCTTAAGGTAGATCCTAAAAAGCGCATGCTCTTCAACCCTCAGGAATCCATCGAATTCCAAGGCTACACTGGTCCATTCATCCAATATTCCCATGCTCGGATAGCTGCCATTTTGAGAAAAGCCGATCAAATCGGGGTGAATTATGAAACGCCGGATTACTCGGGAATAGCTGAACTTGCAGAATCAGAATCCGCCTTGATTTTACTTTTGAATGATTTTGAAAAGAAAATAAAATTGGCTGCTGAAGAATTCTCACCGGCAGTCATTGCCCAATATTTATTCGATTTGGCAAAAGAATACAACAGATTCTATGCAGATGTTCCGATCTTTCATGAGAAGGATTTGGCCATTCAATCATTTCGGGTTGCACTTTCTTCCTTGACTGCCAAAACAATCAAAAAAGGAATGAGTTTGCTCGGTATAGCTGTCCCAGAACGAATGTAAATGGTTTATTGCAACTCCTCGCTTCCGCATAGATTGAAATCAAAAAATGTAAAAAATGAAAACACTACTTCTAATCCTCAGCATCACCTTTTTCGCTTGCGGCAAAACTTTGGAAAGGCCAGTTGATCAAGCGGAATTTCATCCCTCATTTGACCAAACTATGGAAAGTTCATTTTACGATTTCAAGGTAAAAGACATCAACGGAAAAGAAGTTGATTTCTCAGAATTCAAAGGCAAAAAACTATTGGTGGTGAACGTTGCGTCAAAATGCGGCTACACCAAGCAGTATGCACAATTGCAGGAATTGTATGCTACTCATGGCGATAAAATCCTCGTTTTAGGATTCCCGGCTAATAATTTTGGGGGCCAGGAACCGGGCTCTAATGAGGAAATCGCTGCCTTCTGCGATGCCGAATTCGGAGTGACTTTCCCAATGTTTGAGAAGATCTCAGTCAAAGGTTTTGACAAGCATCCGCTGTACAGGTGGCTATCTGATGCCTCACAAAATGGCTGGAACAATGAAGAACCAAGCTGGAATTTCTGCAAGTATTTTGTAAATGAAAAAGGGGAATTGGTGAAGTTTTTCCCATCTTCTGTGACTCCATTGGATGAGGAAATCCTCAAATTAATCGAGGCCTAACCGAAGCATTTTTCCATTGAAAAAAGAGATAAATTCCAAAAAAGAAGCCTGGCTGCATGCAGTCAGGCTTCGTACTTTACCCCTTGCTCTCGCCAGCATTTTTGCAGGATCTTTTTTGGCTGCGTGGAAAGATGCATTCCGGTTAGAAATTCTCCTGCTAGCTTCCCTGACCACAGTTTTTCTCCAGATCTTATCCAACCTGTCCAATGACTACGGAGATACCGTGCATGGAGCCGATTCAGCAGAGCGGCAGGGACCTGTCAGAGCGGTACAGTCCGGTTTGATTTCTCTAGCTGAAATGAAGCGTGCCATGTACATTTTTGGAGGACTTTCGATAGTCTCAGGACTTCTTCTTCTCTATTTTGCTGTTCAGAATTGGATTGTATTCACACTATTTTTGGGCTTGGGTCTCGCGGCCATTTGGGCTGCGATTTCCTACACCTCGGGTAAAAAACCCTATGGGTATGTCGGTTTGGGTGACATTTCAGTCTTTCTTTTTTTTGGTTTACTCGGCGTTTTGGGAACCTTTTTTCTGCATACCCTGAGTTTCGAGCCGCTTACTATTCTGATTGGGATCTCGATCGGATTGTTCAGCACTGCTGTTCTTAATATCAACAATATCCGAGACATCGAATCAGACCAAAAAGCTGGAAAACGCTCAATCCCCGTTCGAATTGGAAGGACGAGAGCAGTTCAATACAACTGGGCGCTTCTTGCAGGTGGCTACCTCAGTCTCTTTGTTTTTGCACTTTTCAGCGATCATTTGTTTTCTTTATTGGCAACTTTGGCCTGGCCAATCATGATGAAAGTAGGCTACGGTGTCCAGCATGCCAATAGCTCAGCTGAAACAGATCCCTACCTGAAAAAAATGGCCATGAGTACATTGCTTTGGGTGATTCTTTTTGGAATCGGTTTAATTATCTGATCAAAACCTGACGAAAATTAGTTTATTCATCCCCTATTTTGGCTAATTTGGTAGAAACTAAAAACCCCTAGCAATCATGATAAAAGTCTTGGTTCCCTACGATTTTTCACAAACTGCAAATCATGCTTTGAATTTTGCAACCGGATTATCCTCGAATTATTCCGGAATAGAAATCACCGTGCTTCACATCATCGAAACACCCGTCACCACTGGAATGGGTACGATGGGTGGAGGATTGGAGTCTGTACCTGAGTTTGAAAGCCAGATATACTTCATGGAATTGATTGAGACCCGCAAAAAGCAGCTCAAAGAGATCGATGAAAAATATGCAGATTCCATCTTTAATTTGAAAACCAAACTGGTCCTCGGGTCAGTCTTCAAAGGAATATCGGAGTCTATTGCTGATCAAAACCCCGACCTGATCGTGATGGGATCCAAAGGTGCCTCTGGCCTTGAGGAAGTCATCATCGGTAGCAATACGGAAAAAGTAGTCCGAACAGCTTCCTGTCCTGTAGTGACTATCAAAGCTGAGACGGATGTAACCAAGATGAAAAAGGTCGTATTTGCCTCTGATTTCCGGGATTCTGATGAAAAAGTGGCCAACAGGATCAAACGTATCCAAGCTGTATTCCATGCCCAATTTTACTTTGTCATCGTCAATACTCCGGGGAACTTTGAAACGACACGAGAGTCTATGAACCGCATCCGGACTTTCGTCCAAAAGCATCATTTCGAAAATATCAAAGCAGAAGTGTATAACTCGCTCTCCGAGGAATCCGGAATCATCGAATTTGCAGATGATATCGATGCCGATTTGATAGCTATGACGACACATGGACGTACGGGATTACTACATTTGATCACAGGAAGTATTGCTGAGGATGTGGTCAATCATTCCAAAAGACCCGTGTGGACTTATCGAGTTAAATAATTCACTAGCCTTATTGAAGCCTGCAGGTAGCTGTGGGCTTTTTCTATTTAATAATGAGCAAAAAAAACAACGACTGGAAAAAACGAGATGGTGTGGTCTACTCTACCAGTGATTCCTTTGAATACGATCAGGGAGATCAGGAGGAACAAGAAACACTCCCTTCTTCTCAACAAAAGCTAAAAGTGCTCCTGGATAAGAAATCCCGGGCAGGAAAACAAGTCACGCTAGTAGAAGGATTTGTGGGTTCGGATGAAGATCTGAAAGAGCTAGGAAAGCTTCTCAAAAATAAATGTGGCGTAGGCGGATCTACCAAAGATGGTGAAATTCTCATCCAAGGAGATCATCGGGACAAAGTTCTTCAGGTACTTTTAGCAGCAGGATATGGAGCTAAAAAATCTGGGGGTTGATGGTCGCTGAATACCACTTATTCAAGGCAAAACTCTATCCGGTTTTGCCTTTTTTGATTTTTCAGGCATTTCGAATCCGACAAATACGACCCCAA
This sequence comes from Algoriphagus litoralis, assembly GCF_003259255.1. Lineage (GTDB taxonomy): Bacteria > Bacteroidota > Bacteroidia > Cytophagales > Cyclobacteriaceae > Algoriphagus > Algoriphagus litoralis. The sequence continues at coordinate 260,576 of NZ_QGOL01000003.1, read as the reverse complement.
CTTCCAGCATTATCCGAAAACTTAACTCTAGGAAATGGCAATCGGAAGCTTTTGATCCTGGGAGAATCCACTGCTGCGGGAGTGGGTGCATCAGCACAGAGATTCACTTTGGCAGGACAATTTTTCCAACATTTGGGGTCTGAATTTCAGGTGAAGAATCTTGGCAAAAATGGATTGCAAGTTCATCAGGTGACCTCACACTTCAACAAAGAATTGAATGCGATCCAAGATAGATTTGAAGGTATTATGCTATTCCTCGGTGCAAATGATTGTTTTAAATTAACGGCTCCAGATAAGTTTAGAATTGAATTGGACAAGCTCATTTCAGATTTGAAAAATCGGTTTTCACCGGACTGGATTTATTTGGCTGATATTCCTCCCGTCCACCTTTTTCCGGCATTCCCAAAGCTCATGCAATACTTCCTACAAGGCCAGCGAAATTTTTTACAGAAAGAAATGATTTCCATCTCTCAGAGCCAAAAAGAGGTTTTATTTGACAAAATAACACTCGATATAAATTCTGATTTTTTTGCCAGTGACTTGATTCATCCCGCTGATGAAGGTTACCAAAAAATTGCAAAATTCACTTTAGACGGCTTGTCAACTCGAGGGCTTCTCAAATTGGCTTAATCCTTTTCACCCTCGATCTCTGCCAACAATTCCTCATACCAGGCTTCTCCATATTTTCGGACCAAAGCATCTTTTAGAAAGCGATATAGCGGAACTTTCAGACTTTGACCCAATTGGCAAGCCGGATCACAGAGATGCCAGCGATCGTAATTCAGCGCATCAAATTGATCATATTTCGTAACTCGAATCGGATAGAGGTGACAGGAAATCGGCTTTTTCCAGGAAATTTTCCCATCCAGATACGCTTGCTCTATCCCGCATTTGAGAATGCCGCGTTCATCATATAAAGCATAGGCACACTCCCGATTGTCTCCAATGGTGGGCGTACCTTTATCCCCGTCCTTATCGATTACCCAAACGCCCTGATTTGCAATAACTTGCCTTCCTTCCTCCGTAATGTAATCTTTAACGATCGGATAGATCTCTTCAAGGATTTTGGTCTCCTCGTCTTCCAATGGCGCACCAGCATCTCCTTCTACACAGCAAGCCCCTTTGCAAGCTTCCAGGTCACAGACGAAAAAATTTTCCTTGATATCATCCGACAATACCGCATTTCCAACCAGAATCATAACCGCGTTTTTTTGTAAAAGTAATTCTTTCTACTCAAAGCTTCATTTTGAGTCAGACTTCCAGTTTTTTCTTTTTACATAGACACCTTTGGTAAGTTTCGCTATCAGTTGACCCTCAGCGCTTTTTACCTCGCAGGGAAATTCAAAAACATGTTTGCCTTTTTCATCGACAATATTTTTCACCTCAGCGATTTGATCAGGTGTCAGCTTAAATTCTGTAAAAACGGTTCCTTTACCCGGTTTGACAAAATCGATACTCGCATGCTTATCCCACACGATATATTCTTCACCCAAATGAATGATCAGAATAAACATGAAAAACGGATCGCACATCGAATACAGTGAACCCTCAAAAGCTGTCCCAAGCAAATTGCGATTGTACCAAGTCAGCTTAAGTCGGGTTTTGAAGCTAGAAAAATCTGCTGCATGATCGACCACTTTGATTCCTGAAAATAAGTAAGGTGGATACCAATTGATCGCCCGGATCAATCGCTTGAATTTTCGCTGAGTTGATTTTTCCATAGAAAAAGATAGTAGAAAAGGGGCAAAAAAAGAACCGCTCCTTTCGGAGCGGCTCAACCCAGCACTATGAAGAAAAGCTATTTAAAGCCTTTAATGATGTATAAACACCCAGCTTCAAGGATTGTTTTGAATTCTTGAAAAAAAATAAAAAAAGGCCTGAGCAAAGATCAATCTGTAATTCAAAAGAAAACCAATCGTTAAAATTGCCGTTCTTTGCAGCGTGCAAGTCGGCTTGTCGCTGTCCTGAAAACTATCAGGAGAGAGGAAAGTCCGGGCAACATAGAGCGCCATACTTCCTAACGGGAAGGATTTCTGTTGGTGACGACAGGAAGACAGACAGGGCCACAGAAACAAACCGCCAATCGACTTTGTCGGTGGGTAAGGGTGAAAAGGTGGGGTAAGAGCCCACCGTCCGAATGGTGACATTCGGGGCTAGGCAAACCTTATGGGTTGAAAGATCAAATAGGCCCCGGGCAAAGAGCTGCTCGTTCGATTTCTGCTTCGGCAGGATTCCGGGGTGGGTAGATCGATGGACCCCGATCGCGAGGTCGGGGCTAGATAAATGACAGGTATCGCTCAATTCTTTGAGAGAAACAGAACCCGGCTTACAGACTTGCACTTTTTTCTTTACTTTACACTATGCCAAAGATTCTCATTATTGACGACGAGCGGTTTATCCGCGCCTCCCTCAGGGAGATCCTCGAGTACGAAAAGTTTGATGTGACCGAAGCCCAAGACGGAGAAGAAGGTTTGGCCAAAATGCAAGAAGAGGACTTTGACCTGGTCCTTTGTGACATCAAAATGCCAAAAATGGACGGGATTGAGGTTTTGGATCAAGCCAAAGCGTTGGGACGCTCACCGCAGTTTATCATGATCTCCGCTCACGGAAGCATAGAAACTGCAGTAGAAGCTACCAAGAAAGGGGCTTTTGACTTTATCCCAAAGCCACCTGATCTCAATCGCCTACTTCTCACCGTACGAAATGCACTCGACAAAAAACAATTGGTCACAGAGACCAAAGTCCTGAAGAAAAAGCTATCGAAGAAATTCGATATGGTAGGACAATCTCCAGCTATCGCAAAAGTCAAGGAAACCATTGAAAAGGTAGCACCAACTGACGCCAGAGTACTCATCACCGGCCCAAATGGAACAGGAAAAGAATTGGTAGCACACTGGATTCACCAGAAAAGCAATCGTCAAGCAGAACCCTTTGTGGCTGTAAACTGTGCCGCTATCCCATCCGAATTGATCGAGTCAGAACTTTTTGGCCATGAAAAAGGTGCATTTACCTCTGCGCACAAGCAGCGGAACGGGAAATTTGAGCAGGCACAAGGTGGCACCTTATTTCTGGATGAAATTGGCGATATGTCGCTTTCTGCACAATCCAAGGTCTTGAGAGCACTGCAGGAAAACCTAATCAACCGTGTAGGTAGTGACAAGGATATCAAAGTAGATGTTCGTGTCCTCGCCGCCACAAATAAAGACCTAAAGAAAGAGATCGAAGGTGGAAGGTTTCGCGAAGATTTGTATCACAGATTGAGTGTGATCTTGGTTCAAGTACCTGCACTGAAAGAGCGAAAAGAAGACATCCCGCTGCTGGTGGATAAGTTTCTCGATGATATCGCCCAGGAAAATGGGGATGCAAAAAAAGGAATCACCAAGGAGGCCCTTCAAAAACTACAAGAATTCCCTTGGACAGGAAATATCCGAGAGCTTCGTAATGTTGTGGAGCGGTTGGTAATTCTCGGAGAACCGATAATTAGCCTAGAGGATATAAAAAAATATGCTGACTATTAAGGTCAGCATATTTTTTAGCTATTGGCTTTCTGTGCAGCAGGTGCTTTGGCATAAGCCGGGCAAGGTTTGCTGGAGGCACAAGCGCCCAAAGCTAAAATCCCAACCAATAGTGCAATTGTGGCTAATCTTTTCATTTGTATTTAGTTTGTTTTTTAATGCCAAATGGAATCTCGCATAATGATTTTCCACTTTTTAAGTTGGGAATGCGCGATTTCATGAGTTATTTTTTATCCTTTTCAAATATGTCTATTAAATTTTAAGATAGCAATTACTGCACCAACAAGTTGCAGCCACGAATTTCTGAATTGTCAAATCTGCCCAAGACTTCCAGAAACCCATCTGAATCAAATCTTCCCAAATCCTGTGTTTCGATAAATGCACACGAGTGAAAGTTTGCTAGATCAATCACATTGATACCACCTTGAGATCTCGAAGACCAACTCAAGGGATCATTCACATCCCGAAGCATAACATGCATAGTGGGGGGCAGCGTATATTTCCCCTCCCCTTTTGAATAGGCCTGCGACATGAGTTCGGTCATTCCATATTCTGAATGAATGCATTCGACTTTGAAATAGGCCTTTAAAATATCGTGAACCTCCTCCCGGATCATTTCCTTGCGTCTCCCTTTCATCCCTCCAGTTTCCATCACAATCAGGTTTTCCATTGGAAAAAAGTCTTTGCCAGATTCTGCCAAATCAAGCAGGCCAAATGTAACCCCTAGCAGCAAAACCTTTTTCTTGTCAGCACTAAGGAATTTCAATTTGCTAAGCAGCTCATCTTGGTTGTATAGGTAAAAACCGGAATGAACCGATTGAGAAGTTTCAATAAAATGCTTCGCCATGGAAACCAGACTACTGCCAGGTCGCTCGAGATAGGCTGGCAAAAGCGCCAAAACATGAAATTCAGATAAGTTATCGTATTGGGATTCAAATATTCGCTTTGCATGATCCAAATACCAAGCCTCTGACCAAATGTAATGCTTACTTGTAATCATCCCGGTGGTACCACTGCTGGAGTAAAATGCGGAATAGTCAGAAATCTTCCCAGAAACCACAGGGAAATCCTTGAAAAAGCGTATGGGTAGAAAGGGAATGTCTCTGATAGATTTAACCGCCTTAGTATCTATCTTTCTTGCTTTCAAATAGCTATTATACACGTCATTTTCCATTGCTTGATACTGAAACAATTCAAGTGCAAGATTTTCAAAATGACCGAAATCAAAAAAGGTCAGACTTTCCGAAAAACTTTTAAAATCCTGCATCGTTTTATAATTTGCGTTCACTGAAAAAAAACTAATGTACTTTTCGGAAGTAAATTTACCCTGAGCCAATGCGATTCAAAAACTATTCAGGATTAATGTTTGTCACAGCTATTGGCTGGACCTCCTGTATCAGTCCCCCTGATAACTTTCCGAGTACCCCCGAAATTGAATTTTCGACTATCGAATATGTTTCCACTTCAAGTCAGGATTCACTGATTGTAAGCGTTAATTTCAAAGATGCAGAGGGAGATTTAGGCCTTTCGGCCACAGACATCAATCCGCCATTCAACCCACTGATATACAAAAGAGACGCTGCTGGAAACCTAATCACTTACACCAATAGGCCTCCACAAGCCCCAAGTTATAATCCAATCGATTGGGTGATTGATCCAATTATCAACAACACGGTAGTTAAGGATACGATCTGGGTGGAGCAAAATGAGAATCAGTACAACATTTTCATTCGCTTTTATATTAAAAGAAATGGTCAATTCACTGAATTCAGATGGCAGGACCCTCCCTTTTTCACCACTTTCAATGGTAGATTTCCTCGGATTCTTATCTCTGAAGAAGGTCAATCTGTAGAAGGAAACATCAAATACCGAATGCTCTCATCAGGCTGGGAATCTATTTTCAGAACAGATACACTTCGAGTGGATGTTGAAATTCAAGATCGGGCGCTAAATCGAAGCAATCAAGTATCAAGCCCGGAAGTCACCCTAAGGCAAATCACAAGAAATTAATAATAAAAAAGCCCTCTCATCGAGGGCTTTTTTATTAGATGGCAGGAAATTTTTTGGGATTTGCCTCATGCATGATGCCGTATACTTTTTCCACCACATCGTCAACACTTGGCTTAGAAAAGTAATCTCCATCAGAAGAATAGGCGGGTCTATGAGGCTTAGCTGACAAAGTCTGCGGTTCAGAATCAAGGTACTTAAAGACCTGTTGACCTTCTATGACTTGCTGAAGCATAAAGGCAGAAGCGCCTCCAGGGACATCCTCATCAGCGAAGAGTACTCGATTGGTTTTCTTGATTGATTCCCCGATTATGCCATAGTTGTCAAAAGGAAGAAGGGTTTGAACATCAATTAATTCAACGGAAATACCCAGTTCTTCCAAATCTTGGGCTGCCTCTTCTACGATTCTGCACATACTACCATAGGTCACAACCGTGACATCATTTCCTGTCCTAAGAATTTCAGGTTTACCCAAGGCCACTTTATATTCTCCTAAATTCGCCGGCTTTTTTTCTTTCAGACGGTAGCCATTGAGGCACTCAATCACTATTGCTGGCTCATCGGAATCCAATAGCGTCTTATACATACCCGCTGCCTGAGTCATATCCCTTGGCACACAGACGATCATTCCTCGAAGTGAGGACAGAATCATGCCCATCGGTGAACCGGAATGCCATACACCTTCTAGCCGATGTCCTCTGGTCCTGACAATTAAAGGAGCTTTCTGCCCCCCTTTTGTTCTATATAGCAAGGATGCCAAATCATCAGAAAGCATCTGAAGTCCATAAAGTAAATAATCGAGATACTGAATTTCGGCCACAGGTCTTAATCCTCTGAGTGCAGTTCCGATTCCCTGACCAATGATCGTACACTCTCTAATCCCGGTATCAGCTACTCGATTCTCCCCATATTTTGCCTGAAGACCCGAGAAAGCTTGGTTCACATCTCCGATTTTACCAACATCTTCACCGAAGGCGAAGAATCTTGGGTCTTTTTCTAAGGTGTAATCAAAAAATGCCTGCAAAATCTCCCGGCCATCCACTAATGCAGACTTTTCATTGTAGAGGGGAGGAACCTCCTCTATTTTTTCTACTGCCCATTCTGTTTGGCTGTATAGATGACTATTGTATCGGTCAAAGTTTTTCTTCTCCTGAGATTGGTACCAGGCTTTCAATTCGCTCTTGATACTTTCACTGTCGAATCTCAACAATAACAAGGCCTTTCTTACTACAGTAATTGTATCTTTTCTAATCGGATTGAGCGTCTTGGAAAGATCGTCGGCCATTTGGTTGAGAACAACTTTTCGGGTGCTTTTCTCTGCAGCAGACTTCAAGAGATTGACCACCTCTTGAATTTCCTTTTTTATTTCACCTGAAAATTCATTCCAAGCCGCTTCTTTTTGTCTTTTGACTTCAGCCTTGGATTCCGCTTCGATTTGGTCTAGCGTATCGTCATTGGCAATTCCATTTGTGATGATATAGTCTCTGAACTTGGCAATACAATCCCAATCTTTTTCCCACTGAAGGCGTTCGGCTGATTTATATCGCTCATGTGAGCCCGAAGTGGAGTGTCCTTGAGGTTGAGTCATCTCTTCCACATGGATCAAAACTGGAATATGTGAAGTTCGGGCAAGACTACCAGCTCTAGTGAAGGCATTTTTCAATCCCTCATAATCCCAGCCTTTGACACGGATGATTTCAAAACCTTTTTGGCTCTCATTCCGCTCAAAGCCCATCAAAACCTCAGAAATACTTCCCTTAGTGGTATGAAACTCCTGAGGCACTGAGATGCCGTAGCCATCATCCCAAACTGAAATAACCATGGGAACTTGAAGTACTCCAGCCGCATTAATCGACTCAAAAAACATCCCTTCGGAGGTCGACGCATTGCCAATGGTACCCCAGGCGACTTCATTTCCATTGACCGAAAACTGCGTTAAACCTTTCAGTTCTTTCGTATTTCGGAAAAGCTTGGAAGCATAGGCCAATCCCAAAAGCTTTGGCATTTGAGCAGCCGTCGGAGAAATATCCGCAGCAGAGTTGTACATTTTGGTGAGGTCTTTCCAGGCACCAAATTCGTCAACTGATCGAGTAGCAAAGTGCCCGTTCATCAGTCGTCCGGCACTTGCAGGCTCTGCTTCTACATCAGTATGTGCGTAGAGTTGCGCAAAATATTGCTGAACAGTCAACTCACCAATAGCCATCATGAAGGTCTGATCACGATAATACCCTGATCTAAAATCCCCAAGTTGAAATGCTTTCGCCATGGCAATCTGCGCCAGTTCCTTTCCATCACCGAAGATTCCAAACTTGGCTTTACCCATAAACACCTCTTTCCTTCCCATCAGAGAAGCATGTCTACTGGTCACAGCCACCCTGAAATCGTTCAGGATTTCTTCTTTTTGGAGTTCGGGAACTTCCGGAAATTCAGTCTGAGTATTGCTTATTGCCATTTGCGAGTTTAATCTAATGGTTACTTTGGGTCTATTATTCTGCACTTAGCTTATCAAAAATAGCCAAAATTGAATTTGATACAAATTTCGGGTTTAGATTTACACAATCAAAAATTTTGATTCAATTGCCAAATTTTCATCCAAGAGAAATATTATACCGAAAATCGACAACAAACCACCGAAATGTTTGAAAATCTAGAATCGAGTATATTTGCACTAGGAAAAGTTTTTCAGAAATATTTTTCAAAATTTTCATCTTTTAAAAATTAATTTTTGGAATATTCTTAATCTGACAGAAGATTTATGAAATAAACTTTGGAAAAACTTCCTTTATCCAAATTAGCACCAAATACTATTTTAAAAACCACTTTTTGGATTCTCTTTGCTTGTTATCTTTGCATTAAATATTAAATCCAAATACGCTAATCATGATTATAGGTGTTCCAAAGGAAATAAAAAACAACGAAAACCGGGTAGCTCTTACTCCGGCAGGGGCAAAAGAATTGATCAAAAAAGGCCACACGGTATATGTACAACATACCGCTGGTGAAGGAAGTGGTTTTCTTGATGCTGAATATGAAGCGGCAGGTGCAAAAATCCTCCCAACCATTGAAGCAACCTATGAAATCGCTGAAATGATCATGAAGGTCAAAGAACCGATTGAGTCAGAATACAAATTGATCAAGGAAAACCAGTTGTTGTTTACCTATTTTCACTTTGCTTCCTATGAGCCTTTGACCAAGGCAATGGTGGAAAGCAAGGCTGTCTGCTTGGCGTATGAAACTGTCGAAAAAGCGGACAGAAGTCTTCCGCTCTTGATACCTATGTCTGAAGTGGCTGGAAGAATGGCCATACAAAAAGGAGCCAACTACCTTGAAAAGCCTTTGAAAGGTCGCGGAATCCTCTTAGGCGGCGTTCCAGGTGTACTTCCAGCCAAAGTTTTGATCCTTGGTGGTGGTATCGTTGGGACTCAAGCAGCTTGGATGGCTGCAGGTTTGGGTGCTGATGTGACGATCATGGATGTTTCGCTACCTCGAATGAGGTACTTGGCAGATGTCATGCCTGCCAATGTGAAGACCATGATGTCCAACGAATTCAACATCAGAAAAATGATCAAAAACCACGATTTGATCGTGGGTGCAGTTCTTATCCCAGGAGCAAAAGCCCCACACTTGATCACTCGAGATATGCTTAAGGAAATGCAACCCGGCACTGTCCTAGTGGATGTGGCAGTAGATCAGGGAGGTTGTATTGAAACCTGCAGACCTACTACGCACGAAAACCCAACCTACATCATTGATGATGTTGTTCACTATTGCGTAGCCAATATGCCGGGTGCGGTTCCTTATACTTCTACCTTAGCCTTGACTAATGCTACCCTACCCTACGCCATTCAACTAGCAGACAAGGGCTGGAAAAAAGCAGCTCAGGAAAATCCTGATTTGGTACCAGGCCTGAATGTGATCAACGGAGATATCGTTTACGAAGCAGTGGCTCAGGCTTTCGATATGCCATATACCCCTGTGATTAAATATTTAGCTTAAATCCAGACGATCAAATTCATTTGGATCTAAATACTTATAGCCCCCAAAAAGTTGAATTCTTTTTGGGGGTATTTTTTTCACCTTCCTTCGGCAGGACTATTTTTCAAATTTTGATTTTTGCTGTAATCCATGGAAAAATCCAAGGTTTTGATCCAAGAAATCAACCTAGTCAGTATTGGGAGCATAACCAACAAGCCTCCTAGCGCAAAAACCTGAGATGGCTCAGTAAAATAGTCTCCTGAGCTGAAGATTCCCAAAATTAACAGGGTGCTGAAAGGCAGCGAAACAGCTAGAATATTTATTCCCAATTCCAAATCGAAAGTTTTTCTTGACTTTCCTTCTTCTGATGCAATTTCCAACTGCCGGACCGCCGACATGTGGGCAAATGGCCAAAACGAACAACTTGAAAGCGGAAATACCACTGCCAAAAGGATAGCTGAAGAACTAGAAAATGAAAAAAAACTAATCAATAGCCCACTAAACAGTAAACTTACCCCTGCCCTAAGCATTAAAAGACTAAAAATGGACTGAATCTGCTTCCATTTCAAGATTACCGACATCCCAATAAACAGCAGAATAAGGGGAGTCATAATATCTTTTAGGCTTACAATAGATTTACCAATAAAGCCAGGAAGGCTATCCATATTCCAACCGAGCCCCAGCAACACAATTGCCAAGATCAAGACGACATTTATGGGTTCTCGAAGCATCGCAATCAGTAATTGTTTTACTTTTTGTCCATTTGATCTTTTACCCAAAGCATGTACTCTGTAATACCAAGTCATAGCCAAAAGGTAGGCACAGATGAGAACATAGATTTTATTTCCAACATCCGCTAGCGCACCCCAAGCCAAAGCTTCTTCGCCTAAATATTCGATTAGAAAGGGAAAACATGAAAGACCTGGCGCCAATGATGGCCACAACATGAGCCAAGTTCGGTGCTGCGGGCTATTCCGGTCCACGCCCATCCAAGGCAATCCAACATATCCAGCTAAGACCATAACCCCATTCCACACGAAGACCAAAACAGGCAGAATCAAGAGTTCTGCATCCATTTTGATCCCCAACAAAGCCACAAAAATCATGGCTGGTAATGCTAAATCTAAAATTATCACTTTCAAACCTTTGCGATGCGCATCACTATCCAGCTTTTTCCTCAAGGAAAAGCCCAGTAAAATCATCAGCAAAAGCGAAAGAGACGTTTGAATCGCTAATGGCATAGTGTAAAGTAGATCAGGCTTTGGTTACTTTTTTGAAAGTTTCAACGAAGTATTCCAACTCCTCATGGGTCCCCATACTGACTCGACACCATGGCTTATCGTACATTTCGTAGGTCCTGATTCCCACACCTTCATCATACATGGATTTCATGAAGACTTTGGCATCCATAGCGATTGGGAAAATCATAAAACTGGTATAGGATGGAATAGGATTATATCCCAGATTAATTATTTCTGAGGCTACATATTCTCTACATTCCGTATTTTGAGACTTGCACTGTCCTAGAAAAGCTGACTCTTTCATGCTGGCAATTGCTCCTTTTAATGAAGTCACACAAAGTCCCATCGTACTTCTGACTTTACTGGTAATACTCTCGATACGCTCAGGAGTGGCTACGATATAGCCTATTCTCAACCCAGCCATACCGTGAATTTTACTAAATGTGCGAGCTACAATCACGTCTTTACCCTGAGCTACTAGTCCCACCATACTTTGAGATTCCGGATTTTCCAAAAATTCCAAATAGGCCTCATCGACGAATACAGGCACTTTTGAAGATGCCTCGATGCAGAAATCCTTCAATGACTCAGCTTCAGTGATGGATCCAGTTGGATTATTTGGATTGCAGATATAGACTAGGCGAGTATCCCCATCTATGGCAGCTCTCATACCAGCCAAATCATGTGAATAATCCGCCGCCAAAGTCACTGGCTTCCACTTTCCTCCCATAGCTTGCGCAGTACTCATCACGGACATGTAGGAAGGATCGGCAGAAACAATGTTTCCACCGTGCTGAAATCTGGTAATAGCCACTTTTTCCAGAAGGTCCGTAGAACCTGGCCCAAGCATAATGCACTCTTTGCTCACTCCTTCTTTTTCGGCGATCATAGTGATCAAAGTAGCAGCATCACCATGCCCATACCGATTACCTTGACTCACTGACTCTGCAATAGCTTGAATCACTTTTGGTGAAGGACCATAGGGATTTTCATTAGCATTGAGTCTAGCCAAGATCCTGCTTTCGTCAATTGGAAAAGATGGAGTCACTTCCCGAATGATACTGGATGGTACTAAACTGTGGTTTTTCCCAGAATTAAAGGCTAATGATGGAGATGCTATCAATCCACCTGCTGCGACTAGACTGGATTTTAACCAATCCCTTCTGTTTATATTTTTGATCATACTAGTTGAAATTGGGTTAATAGATATTTTAATAGGTTTCTGTCAAAACATTGATCGCTAGGAAAATGGCCTGAGTTTAAAAATCAGGATATGTGGAAATTACTTTCCTTTTTCAGGCTATTTGGGGAGGGAAGTCCTTTTGAGAACCTCAAGTTGACATGAAGTTAAATGAAAAAATCAATTCGACTCACTTTTTAAACCAATTTTATAATTTTTTTCATTTTTATTTCTGATAATGATCTTATTTTAAACTGATTTTTTTCGAATTATACATTTACAATAGGATACACCCCTTTATTTTACCCTACTTTTTAAAATTTAGAAAATCTAATGTTTATCCTTTCCATCTTTTCAAGCCTTCTAATCAAAAGCAACTTTATTTTATTCAAGTAGCTGACTAGCAGGCAAAAGGACATTAATCCATTATCCTTTTCTTTTGAATACGCTTTTCTGTCTTTTGCAAATAAGGAAATGAATAATATGTTGTAATTACATTTTTTTCAAAATTTTATTTTGATATCTCCATAATTCCACCTAGTTTTCGATCATTATTTCCGTTATTTAAGAAATTTTACTACCTATAAATACCAAAGTCGAGAGTTAAACGATCCCACCTTATAATCAGATCAAATTCTATGAAACTAGGAATACTTGGAGGCACGATGCTTTCCAAAACATTGGGAAAAAAATATCTTGAGGCCGGTCTTTCGGTTGTTTTTGGGGTAAGAAGTGATTTTGACACCGAAAATATCGAGTGGAAGACACTAAATCGGCTTTACAATAGAATCTGCCCGTTTGAATCCGCAATTATTCAATCCGAAATCCTATTGATCTGCTGCGAAAATGCTTATCTCCCAGAAATCTGCGAAGCACTCAAAAGGGTCGAGTTGGACGGAAAACTAATCATAGACTGCACCAATGCGAATTATGACAAAGCACTGGCAAGCAACAACACGCAACAAATAGTTCAAGCTGCACCCAAGGCTTCAATTTTTAAAGCATTTAACAATCTAGGGATCGACTATCCCAATTCAGATGTATTGGGAATCATCAAGGAAACTTATTTCTGCAGTGATAGTGAAGCCGAAAAAATCCGAATTAAACGATTGATCGAACTGATCGGGTTCCGAGCCATCGATGCCGGTAAAATGGACAATGCCCCCCTACTTGAAGCATTTTATCATTTAACCAAAGAAATTGGCTGGAATAAGAAAGAACATTCCAACTACCATTTCAAACTAATTTCAGCATAACGCTATTTTTTATATCACCCTTTAAAGGAAAAGTGAGATCCAACAGTCTCACTTTTCTCGTTTTATTTAGCACATTGAAAGACTGGATGTTTGTAAACCTAGGAAATAAAAAAACCGCTTTGAGAAATATTTTTTCTAAAGATTCAATGAAATCGTTTCAGTCGAAAATTTCAAAACCTTAAATTTTCTTTCGTCATAACAAATATTTTGAAATAATATTTTAAATAATGGACTTCTACCTCTAACTTATTCCTAACTAAATCCCATAAAAATCCGGGGTCATTGACAAATCATGCTGTAATTCGTCCCATGCAAGCCAAAGGTTTGATTATCTTTAACCTCTGATTGGATTTATTCCTAAAGAAAAAAGACGAATTAATTTTTATGCGGATTTTTAAAATCTCTGTAAAACCTTGATTTATACCAATTGAAATTTCAAGACCTGAACACCTATTGAAAAAATGAAAGTACTGGTAATCGACATTGGTGGATCCAATATTAAAATCCTCGCTACAGGCCAACCTGACCGGATCAAAATTCCTTCAGGAAGTGGATTTACCCCCGAGCAGTTAGTCCCATTAGTGAAAGAACATGCCAAAGACTGGGAATATGAGGCAATTTCTATAGGATTTCCAGGGGTGGTAAAGGATGGAAAAATAGCAGCCGATCCAGTCAATATGGGGACAGGTTGGAAAGGATTCGACTTCGAAGCCAAGTTTGGTCTTCCGGTAAAACTGATCAATGACGCGGCTATGCAAGCTTTGGGAAGCTACGAGGGGGGCAAATTACTTTTTATGGGTTTTGGAACAGGTCTGGGTACAGCCATGGTGTTTGAGGACTTGATCCTTCCTCTGGAAGGCGGGCATTTGCCATTTAAACTCGGAACATTTGAAACGCATGTGGGGAACGCCGCAATGAAGAAACTTGGAAAACCTAAGTGGAAAGAACACGTGTATCAAGCTATCGCTCATTTTACACATTGCTTCCAGCCAGATGAGATTGTGCTTGGCGGAGGCAATTCCAAACTGCTCGATAAAATTCCTGATAATTGTAGGTTAGGATCCAATAAAAACGCTTTTACCGGAGGCTTTAGACTTTGGGAAAAATCATACAAATACTAGTATAATACGTTACGCATAGCACTATGGCTTTGCTAGAATGCTAATTCCTCTACTATTCTACTCATCCAATTCCCCCTTATTTCATGACTCAAGTCAAATCAGATGCTTTGGTTTTTTATGGTGCTACTGGAGATCTGGCTTACAAAAAAATCTTTCCTGCCCTCCACATGATGGTCAAACGAGGAAATCTTGATTGTCCTATAATCGGCGTCGCCAGAGGGGATTATGATCTGGAAAAACTCCGTGCCAGAGCAAAAGAAAGTATCCAAACCCATGGCAAATTCGAAGAGGAATCCTTCAAAAAATTCTGTAGCCTTCTTGCATTCGTGGGAGGAGATTATACTGACCAAGAGACCTTTTTGAGGATCAGAAAAGCGCTGGGAGATGCAAAAAATCCCACACATTATCTTGCCATCCCACCTGTGCTTTTCCCAAAAATAATCGCGCAATTGGATCAATCCGGATGTGCAAAGGGTGCCAGGGTAATTGTAGAAAAGCCGTTTGGAACTGATCTGGAATCTGCCAAATCCTTAAATAAAATCCTTTTGGACAAGTTTGCCGAAGGAGATATTTACCGTATTGATCATTATTTAGGAAAGCGCCCGGTCAACAACATTGTGTTTTTTAGATTTGTAAATTCATTATTGGAACCAGTCTGGAATAACAAACACATCGAAAGTATTCAGATTACAATGGCTGAGGACTTCGGTATCCAAGGCCGTGGAGCATTCTATGACGTCACCGGAGCGATCAGGGATGTGATTCAAAACCACCTCTTTCAGATCTTATGCAATCTGACCATGGAGCCACCGAAAGCCCTCGACAGTGAATCCATCCGTGACGAAAAAGTAAAAGTGCTCAAGGCCATTCAGCCACTCAGTGAAGACGATGTCATCTGTGGACAATATGAAGGTTACCTGGGTGAAAAAGCAGTTAAAGAAGACTCAAATACTGAGACTTTTGCAGCAATGCGGCTCCAAATAAATTCTCCAAGATGGGAAGGCGTGCCACTTTACATCCGCGCTGGTAAAAATCTACCGGTCACCTCGACAGAAATTCTAGTGAAATTCAGACACCTGCCTTCTGCCTACTCTTCGATTGCCACTCAACCCAATCATATTCGATTTAGAATAAGTCCTGATGTCAAAGTGGCTTTTGGAATGCTAATTATGGCACCTGAAGAAGACATGAAATCCGTTTTGTCGGAAGTCCAGGGTAATCCTACACCGTTTCCAAATGAAAAGGAAGCCTATGAACGGGTTCTGACCGATGCAATGGCGGGTGATCCTACCCACTTTGCCAGAAAGGATTATGTAGAAGAAGCCTGGAAGATTGTCGATGATTATCTTGCTAAGGATCGGGAGGTCTACCCTTATGAAAAAGGTACTTGGGGGCCTGAACTAGTCAGTCAAAAAATCAATCCTCCTGGAGGATGGAATAATCCTATAGTCAACAAAAGCAAATAAATGGAAATACGGACTTTTCAATCTGCAGAAGATGTAGCGAAAGAGGCTGCGATTTTTATAGCAGATCGGATACGAGAAAACATCATCAAAAAAGGGCATTTTACATTTGCTATCAGTGGAGGACGCACTCCTTGGGCGATGATTAAGGAGTTAGCCAAGCAAGATTTACCATGGGAGAAAGTATTCTTATTCCAAGTGGATGAACGAAAGGCTCCAGACGCCCATCCCGATCGAAACCTGACCCAACTCTTCAAGGCAATCGAAGGAACAAAGCTTGTCCTGAGACTGAATATTTTCCCGATGCGGGTCAATGCTGAAGATCTGGATGAAGCCTGTGAGGAATATGAAAGTCACATCAAACGCTTGACTGAAAACGGTAAGCTTGATTTGATTCATCTTGGTATAGGCACGGACGGCCATACGGCGTCTCTGGTGCCTAATGATCCGGTCCTGGAAGAAAAAATAAAAGGAGTAGCACTCACTGACTCCGAATACCAAGGAAGAACAAGAATGACGCTCACCTACCCTCTGATCAATCAGGCAGAAAAAATTCTTTGGGTTGTCACCGGCGAAGAAAAAGCTGAAATGCTGGACAGATTACTTCATCAAGACACTTCCATTCCAGCTGGGAGGATTGAGCAGCATCATGCCATTGTCTTCACAGAAGAAAGCGCAGCAATCAAAATCAACTGACAGAAAACCAGCCTAGAGCTGGTTTTTTTTTCATGGTAAAATTCCAGTTGAAAATAGTTTTGCGAATGCACTATATTATCGCCTCTAATCACCTATCCCAAAATTTCTGTAAATGGAGTTGTTGTTTCATCAAGCGATTCAAAACCCTTCAAAAATCGCAATTAAAGTTCAGGAAAAGAGCTTCACCTATTCCCAACTCATCCAAAATGCTAAATCTGTTGCAGCACTATTACTCAATGGAAAAGCTGATCTAAATGAAGCCCGTGTCGCCTTTATGATCAATCCGGGCTTTGATTACGTAGCAGTGCAATGGGGTATTTGGATGGCAGGAGGTGTGGCAGTGCCACTTTGCATCACTTATCCATTTCCATCTATTCAATATGTCATCGAAGATACTCAGGCTGAGCTAATTGTAACGGCCAAGGAATATGAGGAACTATTAAAGGTTTATTCTGAAGATCCCACCAAGCGATTTATCCGATTTTCTGATGATTCTCTTGAGGAAATGCAAGGTGACTTGCCCTCGATCTCTTACGAAAGAGGCGCCATGATTTTATATACTTCAGGTACGACCAGCTTACCAAAGGGAGTTTTGACAACCCACGGAACTATTGAAGCTCAAATCAGGACATTGATCAAGGCCTGGAAATGGACGGCTCAAGATCATACTATTTGCTTGCTTCCTCTTCATCATGTGCATGGGATTATCAATGTAGTCTCCTGCGCACTTTGGGCGGGTGCTACAGTGGAATTTGTCCATCCCTTTGATGCTAGAACTGTTTTTGAAACAATCCTCAGTGGCCAAGTCACCGTTTTTATGGCAGTTCCCACAATCTATTTTAAGTTGATTTCATATTTTGAATCAGAGTCAGATTTAAGAAAAACCGCCATCACAGAAAGCCTGAATAAACTCCGGCTGATGGTCTCAGGATCTGCGGCCCTGCCTGTTTCAGTAATGGAAAAATGGAAGGAAATCTCCGGACACTACCTCCTAGAGCGCTACGGAATGACGGAAATAGGGATGGCTATCAGCAATCCCTATAATGGGGAAAGAAAAGCAGGCTATATCGGCCAGCCCCTCGCTGATGTGGAAGTCAGACTAGTAGATGAGAACAACCAGGAAGTCAAAAAAGGCGAACCTGGGGAAATCCAAGTGAAAGGACCTTCTGTTTTTAAAGAATACTGGGGTAAAAACGAAGCAACCCAAAAGGCATTTACTTCTGATGGGTGGTTTATGACAGGCGATATTGCTGTGATCGAAGATGGATATTTCAGAATTTTAGGAAGAGATTCGGTAGATATCATCAAGTCTGGTGGGTATAAAATTTCGGCACTGGAAATCGAAGAAGTCCTCCGAAAACATCCCGAAATACAGGACTGTGGAGTCGTAGGAATTCCTGATGAGGAATGGGGAGAGTTGGTAGCTGCTGCATTGATTTCTGCTCAAGATCTTGAATCAAAAGAACTTAACACTTGGCTCAGAGAACGTATGCCCGCCTATAAAACTCCACGCAGATACCTCTTCCTTAATGAGTTGCCAAGAAATGCAATGGGAAAAGTCGTCAAGAATGAATTGAAAAAACTTTTCATCGAAACTCCACAATGATCAAGGGACTGGCTTTACTTTCTTGCGCATTTGTCCTTGGCATGTGGACCGGAGAACTTTTGGGTACTTGGCTGGGAATTCGAGCAAATGTAGGCGGAGTAGGTTTTGCGATGCTTTTCCTAATCCTCACTAAAGAATACTTTGTGAAGAAAGGATGGTGGAAGGTTGAGATGGAATTTGGAATGGAATTTTGGAATAAACTTTACATTCCTGTGGTGATCGCAATGGCGGCGAGCCTAAATGTCAAATCAGCCATTTCCTCTGGGCCACTGGCCATTTTTGCAGGAATTGTTCCAGTCATTTTGGCTTTTGTTGTATTCCGCTTCCTTATCAAATCCTCCAAAGTAAGCTAGCATGGAGGAACTCATCAAAGTTGTCGATAAAAACGGCCTGATCATCGCCTTTATCTTGGTCGGATTACTCACCTGGCTAACCGACCTTTTCTCCAAAAAAATTCTTGACTCCAAAATACCGGGTTCAGCAATTGCCATTTTTCTGGCTTTAGTTTTTGGGTATTTGGGAGGAGTTTGGGCAGAGGGAGAAAATGGGTTGGCGGATTTGAAATGGTTCAAGGGGCTGGCTTTACTCGGAGGATCGATGTTCCGTGACTTTGCCATTGTTGCCACGGCCATTGGCGCTAGTTTCGTTTTGATTCGAAAAAGCGGCATCCTAGGGTTGATTTCTTTGGTATTAGGGATAGCCGTTTTCTTTTTGGCAGGTGTTGGCTTGGCTTGGGCTTGGGGATACCGGGATGCGATCAGCCTTTGCACGATTGGGGCAGGCGCTTGTACGTATATTGTAGGTCCTGTCACTGGAGGTGCACTTGGGGCCAGTTCGGAGGTGATTGCTTTAAGTATTGGTACCGGTGTAGTCAAAACCATAGCAGTGACTATTCTCACGCCTATTTTCGCAAAAAAAATCGGGCTGGACAGCCCATCAGCAGCCATGGCATTTGGAGGAATCATGGGTACTTCCAGCGGTGTGGCGGCAGGTTTAGCTGCCACAGATCCCAAATTAGTTCCATATGGAGCCGTCACCGCTACTTTCTACACAGGCTTGGGATGCTTGGTTTGCCCTTCACTTTTCTACCTTCTATTGGAAAGCCTATTTTGACAAGAATTTTAAAAATCAGTGGAAAACAAAAAACCAAGCCAAAAGCCTGGTTTTTTGGTTTTTTCATTAAACCAAAATTAACCAAATGAGCCTTCTGGACTCATGTGATTTAGTTGACTAACGAGTATTTTTAAATTTCGGTACGATTTTTTAGTAATATTATTAAATTAATACATTAACCTACTGATTTTCAAGGACAAAAATTTGATTTATTTTATTTAAGGCACTTCTTGAATGATTGGAATTATTGGGTTGTCAGGAACCCTTTTTCATTTTGTTTAATTAAAGTCTTATGGAAATCCTGGTAAAAAATATGGTCTGTCCACGCTGCATAGAGTCTGTAAGACAATCACTGGATGGGTTAGAAATAAGATTCCGGCATATTGAACTTGGAAAAGTAAGACTAGAAAACTCTATTTCAGAAGACAAAAAAGAACTATTGGCAGAAGCCTTACAATCCAAAGGATTTGAACTTTTAGAGTCAAAATCAGCACAGTTAATCTCGCAAATCAAATCCTTGATCATTAGTCAAATTCATCATCATGATCAGTCTAGAGCCGAGAACTTTTCCACCTTGCTCTCAGAAAAACTCAATCAAGAATATACGTCCTTGAGTCGTCTTTTTTCGCAGGTAGAAGGCCTAACCATCGAAAAATTCACAACCCGACAGAAGATTGAGCGAGTCAAAGAACTTCTCCTATACGACGAAAAAAGCCTCACTCAAATTGCCTTTGAGCTGAACTACAGCAGCGCGGCCTATCTTTCTTCCCAGTTCAAAAAAGAAACGGGCATGACTCCCTCAGAATTCAAAAGAAATAAGGATTATTTCAACAGAAAAGGTCTGGATCAGTTTTGATGATTTGATTTCTGTTGACATTTCCTTGATAATATCTAAAAGCAGGATTCCAAGGTAAATTCGAATCAAAATCAGTACACATCAGCGGGAAACTTCGGTATATTTAGCTACAATCCACATATCCAATACAATGAATAAGTACCGTTACGCTTTGCTTCTTTTGACTTTTTTTAGTCTCTGCCTTTCCTTACCAATCTTTGCGCAGCAAAGAACAATTTTACTGACCAACGTAGAAATCTTCACCGGGAAAGATGAAAAAACCATCCAAGGAAATGTGCTAATCGAAGGCAACCTCATTAGCAAAATATCCACCGCTCCTATCCCAACCAACCGAAGTGCGAACGTACAGATCATCGATGGTAAGGGGAAATTTTTAATGCCCGGTCTGATCGATGCACATTACCACGCCATGTTTTCTAATCTTTCTCAGGTTGCCTTACTTACTGGGAATTTGGGATTTGTAAATCTGGTGGCAGGTAAAAATGCCGAATCCCTACTCATGAAAGGATTTACCAGCATCAGAGATCTTGGAGGCCCTATTTTCGGACTAAAACAGGCCATCGATGCTGGTGTGGTGGCAGGACCCCGAATCTGGCCATCAGGTGCATTCATTTCTCAGACTGGAGGCCATGGTGATTTCAGGCTGCCAAACGACATACCTAGCGATCCGGACAGAGGAATCAGCTATGCAGAGCGAATCAATGCTGCTGCCATTGCAGACAGCCCCGATGCAGTGCGGCTGAGGGCTCGGGAACAGCTTATGCTTGGAGCAAGTCAAATCAAACTTATGGCTGGTGGCGGTGTTTCCTCGATCTATGATCCACTGGATGTCACCCAATATACCGAAGCAGAAATTCGTGCAGCAGTAGAGGCAGCCGAAAACTGGGGAACGTATGTCACTGTCCACGCTTATACTCCCAGAGCTATCCAGCAGGCCATTCGTGCTGGTGTCAAGTGCATCGATCACGGTCAGCTGATCGATGAAGAAACGGTGAAAATGATGGTGGAAAATGACGTTTTCTGGAGTCTCCAGCCATTTGTCGACGAAGGGGACAAAGGCACATTAAGTCCGGAGAGTCGCGCCAAGCAGTTGGAAATGTATCAGGGTACAGACACAGCCTTTGAGCTTGCAAAAAAATACAAACTCAAAATCGCCTATGGTACTGATGTCCTCTTTGATGCTCAGAAAGCAGCAGCACCCGGATTACAATTAATGAAAATGAAGCGATGGTTTACCAATTTTGAAATTCTGCAAATGGCTACCCGAAATAATGGGGAATTATTGGCCCTCTCAGGTAAAAGGAGCCCTTATTCTGGCAAATTAGGTGTGATTGAAGAGGGTGCTTTGGCAGACTTAATCCTAATCGATGGGAATCCTATTCAAACTCTGGAACTGCTTACTGAGCCAGAAAAAAACCTGCTCCTAATCATGAAAAATGGAATTGTCTACAAAAACCAAATCGACAATTAATCTCCCAATTCCCTTCAAAAACTTATAATTTTTTATCGGAATTCCATAAGACAAAGGGGCTAGATTTCCTCAATTTTACTGCACCTAATCGGGACTTTAAAATGACTGAATCCAGTTCTAAAATACAAAAGCGAACATTTCCCGTCACAGGAATGACCTGTGCAGCCTGCGCATCCAGTGTAGAGACTATTTTGAAGTATACCGATGGAGTGAAATCCGCTGCCGTCAATTTTGCAAACAACACTTTGCAGGTAGAATGGGACGAACGTATCACTCCTGAAGGAATTGATCTTGCCCTGAGAGATGTAGGCTACGGATTAGTGATCAATTCCAAGGAAATCAATGAATCTGTTCGAGAGGAACAAGAAAAAAAATATGACCAAATAAAAAAGCAAACTATCGGTGCAGCTTTGTTGACTCTGCCCGTCTTTGTTTTAGGGATGTTTTTCATGGATTGGATGCCGGGGCGCTGGATTAGTATGGCGCTGAGCATACCGGTACTTTTCTACTTTGGTCAGCACTTCTATGTCAATGCATGGAAGCAAGCCAAACATCGTAAAGCCAACATGGATACCTTGGTGGCTTTGAGTACAGCTATCGCCTTCCTTTTTTCAGTTTTCAACACTCTTTTTCCTAAGTTTTGGTTGAATCAAGGAATTCAGCCTCATGTTTATTATGAAGCGGCGACTGTCATTGTGGTTTTCATTTCTTTCGGAAAACTGCTAGAGGAACGTGCAAAATCCCAAACCGGAACTGCACTGAAAAAGCTCATAGGACTCCAACCCAAAACCTTGACTCGGATTCAAAACGGTCAGTCCCAAGAAATCAAAATTGAGGAAGTCCAACTGAACGATCGAATTCTGATCAAACCAGGCGAGAAAATCCCAGTAGATGGCCAGGTGCTATCCGGCAGCAGTTTCATCGATGAAAGCTTGATCACAGGTGAACCTATTCCCGTAGAAAAAAAGCAAGGTGACAAAATCTTCGCTGGCACAATCAATCAAAAAGGAAGCCTCGAGATTTCAGCCGATAAAGTGGGAGCATCTACCCTACTTTCTCAAATAATCCAACGGGTGCAGGAAGCTCAGGGAAGCAAAGCACCTGTTCAGAAATTGGTAGATAAAATTGCCGGAATTTTCGTGCCGGTAGTCATATTAATCGCCCTCCTGACTTTTGTGATTTGGATGACTTTTGGGGGAGAAAATGCTTTTTCTCACGCTCTTCTGGCTTCTGTATCGGTTTTGGTCATTGCCTGCCCTTGTGCATTGGGACTGGCCACTCCTACCGCGATCATGGTGGGAATAGGAAAAGGTGCCGAAAATCAAATTCTCATCCGGGATGCCGAAAGTCTGGAACTGGGCTATAAAATCGACACTATCATACTAGACAAAACCGGAACAATCACCGAAGGAAAACCAACTGTATCCAATTATTCAGCTTTAGTCCACAAAAACGAGTCCTTAAATACTGGAACGGAAACTCCTATCGTCAATCGACTCTCAACCAATGAGGAAGAAATTCTGTTTTCTCTCGAAAGCAAATCCGAACATCCCTTGGGAGAAGCTGTAGTGAAGTTTCTTGAAGGGAATAAATTGCAAACTGTGAATTTGGACAGTTTTGAAAGTATTACCTCCCGAGGAATAAAAGGAGTTTTCAAAGGGAAAACTTATTTCGTAGGGAATACCAACATCTTAAAAGAAAACCGGGTTGCCATACCGGAGGACTTACAGAAGCTTGCAAAAAGCTGGAGCGAAGAAGCGCAAACCGTGATTTGGTTTGCGGATCAAGATCAGGCATTGGCTATTTTGGGAATTCAAGATCAAATCAAAACAAGCTCCAAATCTGCTATCCAAAAGCTCCAGCAATCGGGTATTGCCATATTTATGCTCACCGGTGACAATCACCAAACTGCTACTGCTGTGGCAAAGGCTGTAGGCATAAAGGATTTTCGAGCAGAAGTCATGCCCTCAGACAAATCTCAGTTTGTGAAAAACCTTCAGGAAAAAGGCAAGATAGTAGCGATGGTTGGCGATGGAATCAATGATTCGGAAGCTTTGGCTCAAGCTGATGTAAGTATCGCAATGGGGCATGGTTCGGACATCGCCATGGATGTAGCTAAGATCACCCTGATCACCTCTGATCTGGAAAAAATCCCTCAGGCGTTTCATTTATCTCACTTGACAGTCAATGGGGTGAAACAAAATCTCTTTTGGGCATTTATATACAACCTGATCGGGATTCCAATCGCAGCCGGAATCCTTTATCCGATCAATGGCTTCCTACTGGATCCGATGATCGCGGGCGCAGCTATGGCATTTAGCTCGGTATCGGTGGTACTGAACAGCTTGAGGCTAAAAGCGAGGAAATTGTAGATGAATTATTGAATTATGACTCCGAAATACGTTTAATCAAAGTACGATTTACGAGGCTAAACTAAACTCCAATCCAATAAATCTTAATCAGGCATTATTCAAATTTGAAAATGTCTTGATCCTTGGATTTAACTTCTTTCACCTAACACCTAAACTATGAAAACGCTAAAATTCAAAACCAACATTCAGTGTACCAATTGTCTTTCCAAAGTAACCCCTAAACTGGATGGGGAAGCAGGTATTTCCTCCTGGGAAGTTGATCTATCGGATCCTGATCGTATCCTGACTGTGGAAACAGAAAACCTGACAGAGGAGGATATCTTTAAAACAGTCCTTAAAGCTGGATTTATTGCCAAACCGAAGTAATTTTGGCACAACTAGATAACTATGATCAAAATCAAAATTGCACTTTTCTCGCTGTTGGTGTGGATGAGTATGGTCGAGATTCAGGCTCAGGATCGATTGAAAATGCTTCCAATTGAATCAAGCATTCAGGGAATTCGCGTTTTTGGTAAGCCAGTGGACAACCAAACCCGTTGCATTCATTGGCATTCCGACTTGGATATCATCGCAATCAAATTCAAATGCTGCGATAAATACTATCCCTGCTTTTCCTGCCATGAGGAAGAAGCCGATCACGAACATCAAGTTTGGCCCAAGGCTGAATTTGATCAGAAAGCAATTCTCTGTGGAGTCTGCGGTAACGAGCTGAGTATTGCCGATTATATGGCTTCCAATAACACATGCCCACATTGCCAATCGGGCTTCAATCCAGGATGCAGCAAACATTACCATCTCTACTTTGAGACTGGGGATCAAAAAATCGAACTTCCACCCCTCAATTAGCATCCGTCGGTCAGGGCTTCCAGGTGCGGTTTGCTTTCTTTTCTGCCTGAGCTTTCTTGGATTTTAACCGATCCTCAATGGCACCTTTACTTGGTTTGGTCACTTTTCGGATCTTCTTTTTGTGAAACGCTTTTTTCAGCAAATCATAGAACTTCCTGATCACCAATTCTTTATTCTGAATCTGGGAGCGTTTTTCCTGACAGGATAAATTCAGATTTCCCTCCTGATCGATCTTGTTTTTCGCTTTTTGAAGCAAAGTCAATTTTTCCTCTTCATTCAAAACCAAAGAGTTATTCACATTGAAACTCAGCTGAACTTTCGTCTCCACCTTATTCACGTTTTGACCACCTGGTCCGCCACTTCGGGCAGTTTGGAATTGAAGTTCAGGTAAAAAATCACCGTTGGCTATTCGTTTTTCTATGGACATTTTATTGTAAAATTGAAAGATTGCAAGATTGGAAAATTATTCACGTATTCGTCTAGAGTGCCAATTTTTCAATTTTAAAATTTTTCATTCTTTCAATTCTATACTTTTACGAACTTATTGAATCCAAATCGGCGTTTCATGCCCGTAACCTAATGGACCTTGAATCCATTAATTATTACTTATGAAAACAAAACCTAGAGTTGTCGTCGGTCTCTCCGGCGGTGTAGACAGCAGCGTCGCTGCAAAATTATTACTCGATCAAGGCTACGAAGTCATCGGCATGTTTATGAAAAACTGGCACGATGAAACCGTCACCATCTCCAACGAGTGCCCTTGGATGGAGGATTCCACTGATGCGATGCTTGTAGCCGAAAAGCTCGGTATTCCATTCCAAGCCATTGACCTCAGTGAAGAATACCGCGAACGGATTGTGGATTACATGTTTTCGGAATACGAAGCCGGGCGCACACCTAATCCGGATATTCTCTGCAACCGTGAAATCAAGTTTGATATATTTTTGAAAGCTGCGCAAAAGCTTAAGGCTGATTTTGTCGCTACAGGACATTATTGCCAAAAAGGCGAAATCGAGGTCGATGGTAAGCCAGTTTACCAGCTCCTTGCAGGTGCAGATCCAAACAAAGATCAGAGTTATTTTCTTTGTCAACTGTCTCAGGAGCAATTGGCAAAGGCACTTTTCCCTATCGGTCATCTGCAAAAACCGCAAGTTCGGGAAATTGCCAAAGCGGCTGATTTGATCACAGCAGATAAGAAAGACTCGCAGGGACTTTGCTTTATTGGAAAAGTACGGCTGCCTGAATTCCTTCAGCAGCAACTCAAACCAAAAAAAGGCCAAATCATTCAGATTCCTGAGCATTTGGAGGTGTATCAAACCCTTCAAATTCCTGCTGGAATCGAACCTTCGGATTGGGATGATGCAATTTTGGATGCAGTTTCCTTACCGATTCATTATTCTGTCAATCAGGGAAAAGTCTTGGGTGAGCACAATGGCGCACATTATTTTACAGTGGGCCAGCGAAAAGGTCTCCAAGTCGGTGGTACAGGAAAGCCCCTCTTTGTAATCGCCACCGACACGAAAGAAAATGTGATCTACACCGGATTGGGAGAAGAGCATCCAGGCTTAAATCGCTTCGGTTTGTTTGTGAAAAAAGATGAAATCCATTGGATTCGTGAGGATTTGGCTTTGAAACCTGGCGAATCCGCAGAATATGTTGGGAGAATTCGTTACCGTCAGCCGCTTTCCAAAGCGACATTGATGATGCGGGAAAATGGCTTGTATGTGATTTTCGAAAATGCTCAAAAAGGAATCGCTTCAGGACAATTTGTGGCTTGGTATCAGGGTGAGGAGTGCATTGGTTCTGGAACCATATTTTAGTTTCCCGATGATTAACGCAGAAAAACTCTCAGAGAATCGCAGATCTGAAAAAAATTTAAACTAAATAGAATTTAGATTCTTTGTGCCTTTGTGGCAAAACACAATGCTAAACATCCTTTTTGAAGACGAACACTTAATCATCATCGACAAGCCTGCCGGATTGCTGGTTCATCGTACGCGCCAAGCTTTTGGTGAAGATGAAAATGCCTTGATACAACTGCGCGATCAGATCGGTTCGTGGGTGGCTCCGGTGCATCGATTGGATCGGGCGACAAGCGGAACTCTGCTTTTTGCAAAGAATGAAGAGATTCTGCCATTGCTAAAAGCGCAATTCAGTGATCGAAAAGTAGAAAAAACTTACCTATGCATCGTGCGAGGAATTCCTGCTGAGAAAAAAGGATTAATTGATCATCCCTTGACCAGCGAGCGATCCGGAAAACTTCAGGAAGCTCAAACCCAGTACCAAGTGATTGCCGAATCGGAAATTCCTTTCAATTCAACCGGTCGCTATCCTACCAGTCGATATAGTTTGCTCGAAGTCGACCTGATGACTGGAAGAACGCATCAGATCCGAAGACATTTGGCCCATATTCGCCATTACATTATCGGGGATAAAAAGCATGGAGACAACAAGCAAAACATCTTTTTTGAAAAGCAGTTTGGTCTCAACAACCTCCTACTCCATGCTTGGAAGTTGACTTTTGAACATCCACTTACGGAAAGCAAAATTGCTGTGACCTGTCCAATACCTGTACACTTCCGAACAATCATGCAAGAATTGTCTTGGAAACCGAATGAAATTTTACAGGCTTCGAATTGAAGTCGAGAATTTGCGTTATTTTCCCCCTATTAATTACCCTATGAAATTTATCGTGACCTTCTAAGCCAATTAGGCTGATGATTTGTGTCAGGAGAGATTCCATCTGATCAATAAAATCAAGTAAAAACAGATGAAAAATTTAACAGTAAGCCTAAGTCTTTTGCTTGCCTCTGGTTCATTTTCTTTTGCTCAAAAGCAAGACATTGAAAAAACCTTTGATGGGAAAGCGGCCATTTCAGAATTCAAATATTTGGCATCCGATGAATTGATGGGTAGAGATCCGGGAAGACCCGAGATGAAACTTGCCTACACATTCATCGCAGACCAGCTCGAAAAAGCAGGTGCTAAACCCATTCCAGGGGCTGATGGATACTATCAAAATATTCCATTTAGACTTTCCTCTCCTCCGAAGTCAGGCTCAATCAAAATAGGCGAAACCGAGTTTACCCAAGGCCAAAACATGTTGGTATTGGATGGAAAATCTTTCGCTGGAAGTTTTGAATTGATTGATGTTGGATTTGGAACGGAAGAGGATTTTGCAGGAAAAGATCTAACTGGGAAAATAGCAGTAACGAATGTCGGAGCTCCTGATAAGTTGAATCCCAATCAGCTTTTTGCCGAAGGCAGAAGTAAAACCCTCAGAGCCAAAGAAGCTGGAGCTATTGCCTTGATTGAGCGATTTAATGTTCCCTCTATTCCGTGGCAGTTGATTTCTGGCTTCCTCAATAGACCTCAGATGACCATAGATCAGGGTTCCGCCAGTGATCTGCCTTATGTATGGATCGAAGATCTGAAAAATCAAATGACTAGTGATAAGCTTAGCACGGCTTTAGTAAACGTGGAAGGAAAAGTCAATACACCTGTAGAAGGTAAAAATGTGGTGGCTTGGATCGAAGGAACCGATCCAGAATTAAAGAAAGAATATATCATGCTCTCAGCTCACTACGACCACGTCGGTGTGGGCGCTCCGGATGCTGAAGGTGATTCTATCTACAATGGCGCAAGAGATAACGCAGTAGGAACTGTGGCAGTGATCAATGCTGCAAAGTATTTTGCAGAAAATCCTCCCAAACGATCCGTTTTGTTCGCACTTTGGACAGCTGAGGAAAAAGGTCTTTTAGGAAGTGGATACTTTGCAAATAATCCCTTGGTTCCATTGAATCAGATCATTTACAACCTGAATATTGACAATGGAGGTTACAATGATACGTCGATCATCACAGTTATTGGACTAGGAAGAACTAGTGCCGATTTCTTAATCGAAGAAGCAGTAGCGGATTTTGGTGTAAAGGCTGTTTCAGATCCCTCGCCTGAGCAAGGTTTATACGATCGCTCTGACAACGTGAATTTTGCCAGAAAGGGAATTCCAGCTCCGACTTTCTCTTTGGGATTTACCGCATTTGATGATGAAATCAATAAGTATTATCATAAAGCAGCTGATGAGGTTGACAGCTTTGATTTAGAATACGCACAGATCTATTGGAAGTCCTACATTTTGGCAGCACAAAAAATCGCCAACTGGAGCGAGCGTCCAAAGTGGGTTGAAGGCGATAAATATGAAGGCGTCAGCAAAGAACTTTATGGAGATAAGTAGTTCTTCTTAGACATTAGATTTAAGACAAAAGCCCGACTTCGAAGTGAAATCGGGCTTTTTTGACTTTAGGATATTCTAGAAATTAGTACAAGGCTATATCTTTTTATTTTTTCTCTCTTATTTCTAGCATCTTAAATCTTAAGTCTAGACACTAAATTCTATCAAAAAAGCATTCCCGCTATCGTTGCCGTCATCAGACAAGCTAAGGAAGCAGCTGCCAAGGATTTAAAACCCAATCGACTTAAGTTTCCTTGTTGATTAGGTGCAATGATGGAAATCCCACCCAGTTGGATAGCAATGGAACTAAAATTGGAGAAGCCACAGAGCGCATACGTAGCGATCACGACTGACTTGGTGCTCAGAGTTCCAGCTTCTTTCATATCAGCAAGACTGAGGTAGGCCACAAATTCATTGATAACGGTCTTTTGTCCCAAGAGACTACCGACTTGCAAGGTATCACTCCATTCTACTCCGATTACCCAGGCAAAAACCCGGAACATTTGCCCAAAAATATATTCCAAAGAAAATCCTTTAAACTGACCGCTGGTAGAGCTTTCCACAAAGGCATTTAATCCAGTGTATTCACCGATCAATCCACTCAGTCCGAAGTTGATCGCTGCAATCACTGCAATGAAGGCGAGGAGCATCCCCCCTACGTTGAGCGCAAGTTTGAGACCTTCTGCAGCACCGATCGACATAGCGTCGATTAGATTGACTCCCATGGCTTCTTCATTGACTTCGAGCTTGTCTTGCTTGATTTCTTTTTCAGTTTCCGGGATGAAAATCTTAGATAGGACAATCGCAGCTGGCGCATTCATGATACTGGCACCAAGAAGGTAAGCGGCAAATTTGCTTTGCTCCTCCAGACTATCTCCACCCAAAAACGCTACGTAGCCGGCCAAGACTCCACCTGCTATCGTCGCCATTCCTCCGGTCATCAGACACATCAACTCTGATTTACTCATGGTTGGGATAAAAGGCCGAACCAAAAGCGGGGCCTCTGTCTGTCCGAGAAATATATTTCCTGCGGCAGAGAGTGATTCAGGTCCTGAAAGCCGCATTGTCCGTGCCATCACCCAAGCGATGCCATAGACGATCTTTTGCAAGATCCCCAAGTAGTATAAGCCCGAAGAAACGGTAGAAAAGAAAATAATCGTAGGCAGTACTTTGAATGCGAAGATGAACCCAAAGCTGTCTCCGGCTAAATCCCCGAAGATAAAGCTTGCCCCTGCTTCGCTAAAGCTCAAAAACTTTACAAAACCTTCCGAAAGTAATTCAAATCCTGCACGGACGAATTCCACTTTGGTAATCAAAAAACCAAAAACCAGCTGAAGGGAAATCCCAATCGCTACCAGTCTCCAGTCGATCCTTTTTTTGTTACTTGAAAAAATATAGGCCACCAGTACGATAACCGCCAAACCAAAGGCTCCTCTCAAATAGTCCATGAAATCCAGTTAAATAAACGAAGCGCTAAAAATAGCCCAAAGCATGGCAAGAAAAAAGCCCGAACGAGTCCGGGCTTTAAATGAATTAATTTCTCTTGTTTATTTCGTCACGAATTCGGGCGGCGCGCTCGTAATCTTCGTTGTTGATCGCTTTTTCAAGGAGTTGATTAAGCTTGTCCAGACTGAAATCTTTGAGTGAACCTTCCTTCTTTGAAGCTACTTTCTGGGGTTCTGGTTTGGTCTCCTGCTTACTCTCTAACTTCTTATCCTCTTCAGTAAATTCTATGGCTGCCTCTGACATCACTTTCTCAGCACAGAAAATTCTCGCAGAAAACCGCACTGCAATCGCAATAGCATCGGATGGACGGCTGTCAATCTCCACCACCGATTTATCACCTTTGCAGTTAATTTTGGCATAGAAGACCCCTTCTTTCATATCAGAAATGACAATCTTGTCAATTTTGAAATTGAAACTCTCCGCAAATGACCGAAATAAGTCATGCGTCATCGGACGGTTAGGGATGATTTTCTCTATCTCAATGGCGATCGCCTGAGCTTCAAACATACCTATCACGATGGGCAATCTTCTACTTCCCTCCACTTCTCCCATGACCAAGGTAAATGACCCTGATTGGGAATGGTTGGACGAAAGTCCCAAAATTTCCAGTTCTACTAGTTTTTCCACAAAAATTAAAGTTCTGCTTTAAGCGCTTCCGTAAGTTTTGGTAACACCTCAAAAGCATCTCCTACTATCCCATAATCGGCAGCTTTGAAAAATGGCGCCTCAGGATCTTTGTTTATCACCACGATGTACTTTGAGGAATTAACTCCTGCAAGATGTTGAATCGCGCCTGAAATTCCTACAGCAACATATAAACTAGGTGCTACTTTTACACCAGTCTGGCCTACGTGCTCATGATGTGGTCTCCAGCCGATATCAGAAACAGGCTTTGAACAACCTGTGGCTGCACCCAGTGTTTTAGCCAAATCCTCAATCATTCCCCAGTTTTCTGGACCTTTCATACCACGCCCACCAGATACCACAATATCTGCCTCTGGCAACAGCACTTCTCCTGTTGCACGCTCCGTGCTAGTGATTTTAGATGCAAAATCAGCATCGGTCAGATTTACCGCAAACTTCTCTACAGCAGCATCACTGCCGTCAGTTTTCAAGTCCACGGCGTTTTTCTTCACGGCCAAAATCTTATTATCGGTGGTGACAGTCGTCTCAGCAAAAGCTTTTCCAGTATAAATACTTCTTTTTACCACATATCCTCCGGAAGTGTTTGGCAGCTCGACTACGTTTGAAACCAGACCTGCGTCCAATTTGATCGCCAATCTTGCGGCAACAGCATCACCTAAAGAGGACTTGGCGAGCACCAAGGTTTTTGCGCCAACAGCGGCAAAGGCTTGTGCTACCGCAGAAGCATGGGCTTGGATCACACCATCAGTCAGCCTCGAATCATCTGCATGCAAAACTTTAGTGGCGCCAGCTTTCCCTGCTGCTGCCAGCTCAGCGCTATCAATCGTGCCCAATGCCACAGCTACGACATCACCTTCGCCTGTCTGCGCCGCAAGTGCATTTGCATAAGAAATGGCTTCCAAACTGGTCTTTTTCACTTTACCTTCCGCGTGCTCTATATATACTAATATTGACATATTTTCTTGATTTAATGAGATTTACCACTTGTTGATTAAAGTACTTTTGCTTCGTTTTTAAGCAATTTTACCAGTTCAGCGACATTGTCCTTGTCGATGAGCTTCACCGCTCCTTTAGCCGGAGGAAGTTGGTAACTACTGGCTTCAGCTTGGGTCACTTCAGATACTGGCTCCACGACTTTCAGCGGTTTGGTACGGGCTGACATAATGCCTCGCATGTTTGGAATTTTCCACTCTGCGATTGGCTCCTGACATCCGGCGATCAAGGGTAGTTGTGCTTCGAGCATTTCTTTCCCACCTTCGATTTCACGGGCCATTTTGACGGTAGTTCCTTCTACCTCCAGCTTCATGACTGGCGAAAAAGAGGGCATCCCCAGCAATTCTCCAACCATACCGTGCACCATTCCTCCATTAAAGTCTATCGATTCACGACCCATCAAGATCAAATCGTATCCACCTTCTTTGGCATAGTGTGCGATTTGTTTCGCTACAAAGAATGAATCTTTAGGAAAAGAATTGACTCGGATCGCATCGTCAGCACCTATGGCCAGTGATTTCCTCAAAGTAGGCTCAGTTTCAGCTTCTCCCACATTGATTGCAGTCAAGCTACCGCCAGTTTGATCTCTGAGCTCAACAGCCCTAGCCAAAGCATAATCATCGTATGGGCCGATGATAAATTGGACACCGGTAGTATCAAATTTGGTATTGTTGGCAGTAAACTGAATCTTGGAAGTCGTATCCGGTACGTGGGTGATACAAACAAGAATCTTCATTGGTTTAGAGTTAGGTTATATTAAATTTATTTGCGTGAAAATAACAGGCTACATTCAATAAAAAAACTATTCATGAGCAATTCGGAAAGGGTAAGACTTCTGCGGAAGTTCATTCAGGAAGAGCCCGAAAACCCATTCAATCGGTATGCTTTGGCTCTGGAAATCAAAGAGATAAATCCAAATGAAGCAGCTGAATTGTTTGCTTTCCTACTACTAAACTACCCAACCTATCTTCCTGTTTATTTTCCATCTGCCCACTTCTTTTTTGAGCTAGGTCAAATAGAAAAAGCCCGGGAAATTTTTGAACGGGGAATCGCTCTGGCTAGGGAAAAGAATGAGCAAAAAACACTTCAAGAGCTTAAAAACGCTTACCAGAATTTCCTTTTTGAAAATGATTTGGATTGATTGGCAAAACCTTGGGATTTTATAAAAATTCCAAATCGGATTTGAAAATCATTTTCTTAATTTGATAAACCTATCACTACCTCCGGCTCCACATATGATTTCTCAGAAAGAAATGCTTGACCATTTTCTTCCAAAAATGGAAATTCAAGGCAAACGCTATAAAAAGAAAAGCTTAATCCGAGCTAAAAAGGCTGAGCCCGGGTTGGTCGTCATAACCCGAACCAGTGATGGGATTGAAACCAAAAATACAGCTGAAAAGGGCGACTGGCTGGTAGAAAACCAAACTTCTGCAAAAGAAAGTTACCTGATTAAGGCTGAGACTTTTGAAAAAAAATATTCCTTGATGGACTCTCTGGGCAATGGCTGGGGCTGTTATCGGCCAAAAGGTGAAATCATCGCCATAATTGTATCAGAGGAGGAAATCAAAAATCTCGGCGGTGGGGAAAATTTTGAATTTCAAGCTCCATGGAAAGAATCTATCGTCCTGAAACCAGGGGACTATTTGGTTGCATCGTTGGAGAAAAGTGAGATCTACCGGGTTGCCAAAAAGGAATTTCAGGAGACTTACGAGTTGGTCAAGGGATAAGAACAATTTTCCCCAGCTGATCTCCGGCTTTCATCCGGTCAAAGGCTTTTTCTGCTTCCTCCATAGCAAAGATCTGATCGATCACTGGATGGATCTTTTTTTCCTGAACAAAAGCCAACATATCCAGAAAATCCTGATCTGAACCCATGGTGGAGCCCATGATTTTCAGTTGGTTCCAAAAAATCTTTCGAGCTTCGACTTTACCAGGATTTCCCATGGTTGCTCCGTAGATCACAATTCTCCCTCCAGGTTTGCAGATCGAGATGAGTTGGCTTAAGGTATCTCCTGCTGCACTGTCGATGATTAAATCAAAACCACCATTGGTAGCCTCAATGGATTTTTGGGTCCAATCTGGCTCCAAGTAATTGAATTGAAAATCAGAACCTAAGGTTTTCGCTTTTTCTAGTTTTGAACTTCTACTGCTACTGACAGACAGGATGGCTCCTTTAGCCTTTGCAAACTGGGCAGCAAATTGAGCAACTCCACCCCCGAATCCGGTCACCAATACCTGCTCACCTTCTTGTACATTCCCTTGATAGGTCAATGCCCGAAAGGCAGTAAGTCCTGCAAGAGGAAGTGCTGCAGCCTCTTCCCAGCTCAAATGGGGAGGTTTTGTATGGAGTCGATCGACTGGAATTGCCAAATACTCAGCGAAAGTGCCATTTTCAGGCATTCCCAAGATTTGAAAGTCTTTGGATTGAGCCTTTTGATTTGGTCCCCAATTTTTACTAGGATTGATGATGACCTCTTTGCCTACCCAGAACGAATTTGCCTCATCAAATACCCGCTCCACGATTCCGGAACCATCTGATCCTAGGATTACCCCATCCTTGAGGTTGGGATAAAGGCCTTGCCGACTCCATTCATCCCGGTGATTTAAAGCCGCCGCTTTGATCCGCACCAAAACTTCTCCAGACCTCAAGACTGGGTCTGCAACGGAACCAAATAAAATCTTTGAGGGGAATTGTTGGTTGAAGATTAGGCCTTTCATCGTCGATTAAAACACGGCTGGTCCGCTGTCACCATTAAATAGTTTGTCGATATCATCCTCATTTGCTTTGCTGGGAAGCTTCACTGTCTGACCAGAATCAAATGCATCTGTTCCAGAGGCAATTGAGGTAAATCGCTGATAATTTACAGCTTCAATGGCTTGATTAGCAGGATAATTGATCCCTGAATCCAAGTCGGTAAACTTGGTGTATTTCCCGATAAATCGAAGCTTGACGTTCTCCAGCGATCCATTTCTGTGCTTGGCGATAATTACCTCACCGACTCCAGCTGTTGAGGCTCCGCCTTCGTCCTCAGTGATCCCATAGTATTCCGGTCGATAGAGGAACATAACCATATCTGCATCTTGCTCGATCGCTCCGGATTCCCTGAGATCCGAAAGTTGCGGTCGCTTGTCTCCACCACGGGTCTCTACCGCTCTGGACAGTTGAGACAGTGCGATAACTGGAATACTGAGCTCTTTCGCAATTTTTTTAAGTGCACGGGAGATACTTGCGATTTCCTGTTCCCTGTTTCCACCGCCCCCACCTTTGGAGTCACCGGACATGAGTTGAAGGTAATCTACGACCACCATCTGAATGTCATGCTGGGCCTTGAGCTTACGACACTTAGCCCTCAATTCAAGAATTGAAAGTGCCGGCGTATCATCTACAAAAAGTGGTGCTTTGGACAGTTTTGCAGTTTTGTGTACCAGTTGAGCCCATTCGTGATCGGCCAAAGAACCTTTTTTGATTTTCTCGGAATCCAATTCTGCTTCAGATGAAATCAAACGATTCACCAACTGAACTGAGGACATCTCTAGCGAAAAGATAGCAACAGGCCTACTATGGTCAACAGCTGCATTCCTCAACACTGAAAGTACAAAGGCCGTCTTACCCATAGCCGGACGGGCTGCGATGATGACCAAATCTGACTTTTGCCAACCTGAAGTGACCCGGTCCAAAGCCGTAAAACCGGAAGGTACTCCGGTGAGTCCGTCCTTTTGATTTTTTCGGGCTTCCAATTCGGTAATTGCTTCTCGCATGATGGATTTCATGTCGGAATAATTTTTCCGAATATTTTTCTCAGAAATCTCGAAAAGCGACTGTTCCATTTTATCCAAAAGCTCAAATACGTCGGTCGTATCCTCAAAAGCATCCTTTTGGATTTCACCGGAGATCCTGATCAATTCCCGCTTGATGGATTGCTCGGTGATGATTCGAGCGTGGAATTCAATATTGGCTGCAGAGGCTACCTTGGAAGTCAATTCTGTGACATAGAAGGCCCCACCCGCGATCTCCAAGGCACCATTTCGGCGTAGCTGAGAAGTGACTGTCAACAGATCAATGGGCTGACTTTCAGAGAACAAATCCAAAATGGCCTGAAAAATAACCTTATGCGAATCTTTGTAGAAACTTTCAACTTTTAAAATGTCAATAACATTCGTCAGGGCGTCTTTTTCAAGCATCAAAGCTCCCAATACAGCCTCTTCCAGCTCTACAGCCTGAGGCGGGACTTTGCCCAAAAAATTGGTGGGATTATCGTAAGAAGGTTTTTTACGTGTGATTCTAGGTTGGTTGGTATTCTCGGTCATAGAACAAATGTATTGGCTGGAGGGCAAGAGTTTTGAACAAGTTTTACAAAACTTATCAACATCCTCTTTTAAGCAAAAATTAAGCCTCGATTAGGTGCTTTCTTTGTAATAGACCCCATTCCGATAGCCCCGAAACATGGAACATAGCACCGCCCAACTCGAATGCCAGAGGATTTCTGACAGGGGAATCCCGATAATTTTCCATCCCAAAATCGGTTCGTCCAGCATCCCGTAAGTATCCCAGAAATGCGGAAAAAGCAGCTGGAAATTAATGTAATAGATGACCAATGTGATCCCCAGTGTAGCTACTCCAGACACTAAAGATAGGTAAATCAAATCCGGTCTTTGGATCCAAATGTAAATCGATAATGACATGAAAGTCAGGAAAGTAACATATCCTGAATGAACTTTTAATACAAGGCTAAAAACAGTAAGGCTGGCGCAACCGATCAACCAGAGAAAAAAGAAATCCCTGTTCCTCGCCTTGGTCTGTTTATCGTAATCAATTTCTTTTCGGGTAAAGGAAGAATGGATATATCCACCCACCCCGAACAGTGCAAAACCAATGATGTAATCTTCGATTCCTACAATGCCAATCCCGAAAAGTGTCGGCGGCCTCCAATAGTCCTGAAAATACCAGACTTCAGCGATGACCCCCATGATTCCACCCACTGCCCCAACTTTGATCATCCCGCTTTTCCATGGATTGTTGATGAAAACCACCAACCAAGCCAGCATATACAGCAGTGAAAGTGTCAAATAAGCAAATCTG
The DNA here is from genome assembly GCF_003259255.1 of Algoriphagus litoralis. Lineage (GTDB taxonomy): Bacteria > Bacteroidota > Bacteroidia > Cytophagales > Cyclobacteriaceae > Algoriphagus > Algoriphagus litoralis. The sequence continues at coordinate 223,403 of NZ_QGOL01000003.1, read as the reverse complement.
TCGTCAAGCATGGCTGAAAAATTCAAGCTCGAAAATAGCTAAAAACATTCCGCCCAAAAAAACCAAAAAATGAAAAAGACTTGAAACAGGGCCTCCCATATTTTATAAGTAAGTTTGGGCGAAATATCCCTCATTTTAACCTATGCAAAAGTACCACTTCATCGCCATCGGTGGGGCTGTGATGCACAACCTAGCCCTCGCACTCGTCCGAAAGGGTGATCAAGTCACTGGTTCTGACGATGAAATCTACGAACCTTCACGAACCCGACTGGAAGCTGCCGGAATCCTTCCAGCAGCGTATGGTTGGTTTCCAGAGAAAATTACAGCCGATCTGGATGGGATCATTCTCGGCATGCATGCACGCATAGATAATCCCGAGTTGATCCGAGCACAGGAATTGGGCATTCCCGTTTATTCTTTTCCGGAATTCATTTACAACCAGAGTCAAAACAAGAAGCGTGTCGTGATCGCAGGATCCCATGGCAAAACTTCAATCACTTCCATGATCCTCCATGTTTTACAGGATCAAAAAGTTGATTTTGATTACTTGGTAGGAGCTCAGATTGAAGGATTTGACTTGATGGTAAAGCTCTCGGATGCTCCCGTCATCGTGATTGAAGGTGATGAGTACCTCACCTCCCCGATAGACCGAACGCCCAAATTTTTCCATTACAAGCATGATATTGCTTTGGTCAGTGGGATTGCTTGGGATCATTTTAATGTCTTCCCTGATTTTGAGGTCTACAAGGAACAGTTTCTTAAGCTTATGGAGCTGACTCCAAAGTCAGGAGAATTGATCTATTGTGAAGTGGATCCACTGGTAAAAGAATGTGCTGAAAAAGCGCATACTTTAGGCAAAAAACAACCCTATCAAGCCCATCCAGCCGAAATCAAAGAAGGAAAAACCTTTCTTCAAACCGATCTTGGCTTATTGGAAATCGGAATCTTTGGAGATCACAATCTTCAAAACCTCCAAGGAGCAATGGAAATCTGTCGCGCATTGGGCATCTCGACTTCTGCGTTTTACCGTTCGATTCCTACTTTCAAAGGAGCCGCTAAGCGTCAGGAAGTTCTAGCATCGGGCCCTTCCTCCATCCTGTTCAGGGATTTTGCTCATGCCCCATCCAAACTGAAGGCCACAGTGAATGCGGTCAAGAATCAGTATCCCGAAAGAAAACTGATTTCTGTGCAAGAACTCCATACCTATTCCTCTTTGAATAAGGATTTTCTTCCCAATTATGCGCATTCTATGGAGGAAACCGACGTGGCTATCATCTATTTAAATCCGCATGCTGTGGCCTTAAAAAAGCTGGAGCTGATGGATGAAGCGACACTTCGTGAAGGATTTAAAAGGCCGGATTTAATGCTTTTTACAGAAAGTCAGGTATTAAAAGACTACCTTTTAGGCTTAAATTACTCCAATACTAACCTGCTTTTGATGAGTTCGGGCAATTATGACAATCTTGACCTCGAGCCGCTGAAGGCAAAATTCAATTAAACAAATGAAGCTGAATCTCAGAAATTCCATCGCATTTTTTGATCTGGAGGCCACCGGAACCAACGTGGGCACCGATCGGATCGTGGAGATATCCATCGTAAAACTCCACCCCGACATGGGAAGAGAAATCTATACTAAAAAAGTCAACCCCGGAATTCCGATTCCTCTGGAAGCATCACTGATTCATGGAATTTATGACAAGGATGTCAAAAACGAACCCTCGTTCAAAGACATTGCAAAGGAAATTCATGCTTTCATCGGAAAGTCGGATTTGGGCGGATTTAATGTTTTGAAGTATGACATTCCTCTTCTTGTTGAGGAGTTTCTCAGGGCTGGAATTGACTTTGACATTGACAACCGTAACCTGCTAGATGCCCAGAAGATTTTTTTCATGATGGAAAAGCGAAATCTCACCGCAGCATATAAGTTTTACTGTGGCCAAACACTGGAAAATGCCCATAGTGCTGAGGCAGACACGCTTGCCACCTTGGACGTTTTTCAGGCCCAAGTGGAGCGCTATTTAGGGGAGGAAATGGAAGATCTGCAGGGAAACAAAGTGGGGATTTTCCAGAATGACATGAAGAAAATCCACGACATGGTTAATGAAAAAATGGTGGATTTGGCCGGTCGATTTGTCTTCAATTCCCAGGGCCAAGAGATATTCAACTTTGGCAAACACAAAGGAAAAACCATCGAACAAGCACTCAAGGAAGAGCCAGGATATTACGATTGGATGATGAAGGGAGATTTTCCACTGGACACCAAACGAAAGCTGACTCAAGTGAAACTGAGGGGGTTTGGTTTGAAGTGATCAGTGATCCCTCTCAGTAGGCAGGAGTTAAATAACAATTGAAATTTGGTGAGTAGTAAGAAGTAAGTGGTAAGCTGCAACTATTAATTACCACTTACCATTTTCTACATACGATTTACTGCAAACTGCAATAGATTACTTATTGTAATATTCTAAAGCTTTCGGCATTTTGGAGTTCAACCTTTCGATTCGACGATCCGGACCTGGGTGAGTTGAGAGGAATTCGGGCGGCGCTGCTCCACCTGCAGCAGACATTCTTTCCCAGAAAATCGGGGCTTGGCGAGGATCGTATCCAGCCATTGCCATGAAGATCAGCCCCATTTCGTCAGCTTCCAGTTCATGTTTTCTTGAGAAACTCAGCATGCCAAGTTCACTTCCCATACCTACAGACTGGAGCAAAATCTGCTGTGTCAAAGTAGGATTTTGACCCATAGCTGCAGAAACAGCAGAAAGTCCAAAATTAATAGCCAAACCATTGGACATTCTTTCCCGAGCATGAGAGGCGACTGCATGGGCGATTTCATGTCCCATGACCACGGCAATTCCCGTTTCGTCTTGAGTGATTGGTAAAATTCCCGTGTAAAAGGCCACCTTCCCTCCCGGCATACACCAGGCATTGACCTGCTCGCTTTCCAGCAGATTGAATTCCCAAGCAAATCCATCCACCAGATCCTGGTATCCTTCCGCTATTAGGTAACTTTCCACAGCTTTGGCCATTTTTTGCCCCACTTTGACCACAAGTTGACCATCTGCGGTTTTGGTCAGGTTCTTCGACGCAGTAGTCGCCTTTTTATATTCTTCATTGACCAGAGGCTGAATCTCTTCATTTGAAACTACAGCTAAAGACCTTCTACCTGTCAAGGGTACAGTGGCACATGAATACCCCAAAAGACTTATACTAAAAATCACGATTAACTTTCTCATTGTTATTTTTTTTCTTTATGACCTATTTTCAAAAACAATACCAAGGTAAGGTGACCAAATTTAATTTAGTAATTTGGATCAAAATCAGATTTATGGAATCTCAACTTAAACTAAGAAAACTTACTGAGGCAGCCCTTGACTATCAGCGGAAAATGACTCATCCGATCATTTTTTGGTTTGCCATGCTTGCTAAGCTCCCTTCCGCCGTTTTTTGGAGACTAAAGATAAAAACTTTGGACACTGAAAAATGCGAGGTCACCATTCCTTATTTCTGGAGATCTCAAAATCCATTTAAGTCTATCTATTTTGCCGCTTTGGCAGGAGCAGCTGAACTCAGTACCGGAGCGCTTTGCCAGCTTGCTTTGGCTGGCAATGGTCAATTCAGCATGCTGGTGGTGGATTTTAGGGCGGAATATTCCAAAAAAGCCAATACAAAAACCACCTTCTCCTGCCATCAGGGTTCAGAATTATTTGACTTAATCGGAGGAATGCAAATCGGAGAAACAGCTCAATTGACGATGATCTCTGAGGGTAAAAATAGCAGCGATGAAACTGTCGCTAAGTTTTATGTCACCTGGTCATTCAAGCGAAAAAATTAATCCCGAAAAGTGGCTTCTAAGCGGATAAATTCACTCAAGCTTGCAGAAACCCGAGCTTTAGGCCAATCCAAAAACTCATGCTGAATATGAAATTCATTAAATCGGATAATGATTTCATCCCAATCCTGCCTACTCAATCCATATTCTGCCATCAATTCAGCACGGATTGAATCAGAGTCAATCACCTCTAGGTATCCAGATCTACGCCTGATATGTTCCAATTGCTCGGCATACCTCCTGAGTTGCGTATTTCTTTTGGAGAAATAACTAATAGGCCCATAAATAGTCACTCCGCCTCCCCCATCTGGAGTTCCCAAGCCAGCACTTACTTTTTGATAAATGCTTTTCTCCTGCTCAGGTTCATCCTCGGAGAGATAGAGCTTTCCATCTTTGAACCTAAATCGATACGGTTCCGCATCTACTTGAAAGGTAGGAAGCAAGCGGGCACGATCCTGAATCTGTAGCAATAAAAACCGATCGGAATCAAGAATAACCCGTTGATCAAAAAAACCAGGAAATGACAGATATAAGGTATCTCCGGCCATTCCTTTTATAGAAAAATATCCCCTTGAATTGGTCAGGGTTGACACTTTCCCGTTAACAGAAATCGATACGCCTTCCAAATATTTTTTGTCAAAAGAATCGAGCACATTGCCTGAATAGGTGGACTGGGCAAATCCAGGAAGTGCCAAGAGGAAAATCAGAAACAGGAAAACAGCATCTTTCATTAGTCCTGCAAATTACCTCCTGATTTTCTATTGCGGAAAATCCGGGCGTTAAAGAACCTAAAGCGAAGACTTACTCCTGAGATTTGATTTCAAGTAGCTGGTCAGTACCCAAAAACTCCGGCGTCTCAGTCCTGTACCAGGATCGGTTGGCAGGGATTTTCAAGCCTTGAAATTCAACTTCTCCTTGCAAGTAGATGATTTCGCCTTTTTGCTTGGGTTCATCTTGGTAAAACTTATATGCGGCCATACGGTATGTGTCTGGCTCAATATAGAAGTACCAGACATCTTTTTCGTAGGGCACTCGGACGACATGGTAGCTCATCCCGTCCATTAGTTCCGTTTTGACCGAGTCTTCAATTTCAGTTCCCGGATCTAGCAATTTCATCGGCAAACCCCAGAGATAGGAATAGTAATTTCGCATCCGAAGTGCACGCTCTTTTTCAACTTCTCCATTAAAAACCTGAACTGAGTCATTCCAAACGATGTAGTGAAGTCCCTCGATTTTATAGACTAATTTACTTTGGCTATTGTCAAGTGAAAACTCATAAAATCGGGAATCGCGACCCGCTGGAAGACTGTCCTGTATAACAAATGTTGCCTTCAACTCCGGCCAAATCCCTTCAGGATCATGGTACTGGATGGATTTCAAAATGAAATCACGTCCTGTCACGGGAGCATTTGGTTCAGAAGTGCAGGCGTATAATCCAAGGACTACTAGGATCAGAAGAATTCTTTGCATGACTTTTTTATACCTAATCTAATTAATTTTGCCAGATGAACTTCAACCTCACCCGAATTGCCCCTACTCCGAGTGGTTTTTTACATCTGGGAAATGCTTTTTCTTTTTTGAAAACCAAAGCCCTTGCTGAAAAACACGGAGCTAAAGTATTGCTTCGAATAGATGATCTAGATCGGGAAAGATTCCGGGAGGAATATGTGGAAGACATTTTTGCAACGCTGGACTTTTTAGAAATTAAAATTGACCTCGGGCCAAAAAATCTGCAGGAGTTTGAAAATGAATGGTCTCAGCTCCATAGAATGGAGATGTACCAAGATGGACTGAACCAGCTTATTGAAGAAGGAAAACTATTTGCCTGTGACTGTTCTAGGAAAAAAATCCAGCAACTTGATCCATCTGGGTATTATTTAGGCCAATGTTTGGAAAGAAAACTAGACCTTACTAAGGCTGAGGTAGCCTGGAGGATGGATACCTCAGAGTCTGATTTCCTTCCTTTTTTCGACTATCCAGATGTGATGAAATCAGGTTTGATCCAGCAGGATTCGATGTTTTATGTAGTCCGAAAAAAAGATGGCATGCCAGCCTATCAGTTAACTTCACTCATGGATGATCTTCATTTTGGAGTGGACCTGATCGTCAGAGGCAATGATTTATTTCCTTCTACCTTAGCGCAGCTTGATCTGGCTCGAAATCTGAAAAAAGATAAATTCAAGCAAATCACATTTCATCATCATCAATTGATCAAAAGCCCAAAACAGGAAAAACTGTCCAAATCAGCGGGTGCAACTTCCATTCAAGCTTTAAGAAAAGACGGGAAAAAGCTGCCTGATATATTTGAAATGATAGGAAAATGGCTGGGTCAGGAAAAGCCGATTACATCCATCGAAGACTTCAAAATGGCCCAAAAAATTTAGGCCCGAGCAAAAGCCCGGGCCTAGGTCTACTTTTTAAACTATGATTTTCAATATTTTGCTGGCTGTCCTGGCTTTACTGAAGATTTCTGGATAAACTGTCGAATATCCTCATTTGATGTGGCCAAATCCTCAGCACGCAGATACATCATGTGGCCAGACCTATATCCTTTGAATTCAATTCTATCTTTCATTTTGCCATTTGGATCAATGTGCCAAGTGCTGTATTTCGCATTGAAATAATCAGTACCTCCATCGAAGTATCCTGACTGAACCATCAGATGCAGATAGGGATTTTGACGCATGGCTGTACCCAAGTCATAGCCGGTGGTTTCATTACTTCTATCCCAAGGATTGACCGGCCCGAAAAGGTTGTACGTCAGGTCCGTATTGTATTTGAGGACATTTTTTGCGTAGATGTTGAATGCCGGAGCGAAAGCATGGTTCCAGCTAGTCAATGCTGGATCAAAATCGTATCGCTCTCCGCCTTCCATCCGATCAAAACCTTTGTATCTACTGTCCAACCGTCCAATGGTCATTCCGTCTCGTTCACGAAGTAATTCTTTCCAGAAAAAACTCGTCGGTACCATCAGGTTATGATCCAATATGGACTGTTTGCTCAATCCTGAATAGTAGGCCATCTTAGTCGCTATGGCGTCTCGCTCTGATTCGCTGAGCAATCCTCCTTTTGACATCGCAGGCAGCACTTCATTCAGCGCAAATGGCTCCACTATCGCTAGCAATTCATCCAAATCCTTGCTTTGAAGATCAGCTGGAAGGGCTTTGTGATACCATGCTGTGGCCGCATAGTAGGGCCAGTAGTTAGCCATTTTCACTGGACCTCCCCGCTCGATTCCCATGTCAGTAGGAGACACTAAAATCACTCCATTGAAATACATCCAGTGGGAATTTTGAAGCTGGGAAACCAGGCCTGCTACTCGGGTGGTGCCATAGCTTTCTCCGATCAGGTATTTTGGCGAAGCCCAGCGATTGGCACGAGTCACAAAGGTGTTCACCCAATCAGCCAGGTATTTGATGTCGGAGTTGATTCCAAAAAAGGTAGATCTTGGCGTGTCTTCTTTTACAATACGGGAATAGCCCGTGTTCACTGGATCGACGTAAACGATATCTGCGACATCGAGAATAGAATGCGGATTGGCTTTGGTGCCATAAGGCTGCACCGGGTAGCCTTCGTCGTCAATATTCAAAATCACTGGGCCGGTATAGGCCAAGTGCATCCAAATGGAAGCCGAGCCTGGTCCCCCGTTGAAACTGATCACCAAAGGTCTGGAAGTTTTGTCCGAGATGTCGGTTCGTTCATAAAACGTATAGAAAAGTGACGCAATTGGTTCGCCCTTTTCATCCCAAACCGGCTGGGTTCCTGCGGTTGCCTTGTAGGGAACACGTTTGCCTTTGATGGTCACCTCGGCGGTTGTTTCCACTTTGGATTCGACCTCTATTTTTCTGACTGATTGACCAAAAGTCACGGATAAGCAGAGGAAAAACACAAGGGTAAAGTATAATTTTCTCATAGGTAGAAGATGGTTTTAAAAGGAAATAACAAATTTTGAGAGTTGGCCGAGCCAACAATTACAGGAATGGAAATAGAGTTGGATTTACTTTGATGTACTGTATCCGACCAACTTGGCAATAACTACAGCTGGATATAAAATCCCTGTGGTGGAAAGAAAGACAGCCAGCATTTTGGACATGATATTGATAGGCGTATAATCACCAAATCCCACTGTGGTCAAACTCACCAGACTGAAATAAATGTAGGTAGAAAAGTCCTCATCCAGCCCGGAGAGTTCTTTGGCCTCCACAATCTCTGAGATCCCAATGATGGAACTTCCCAACAACAAATGGATAACTTCAAAACCAAAGGCTCCGAGTATTGCCATCAGCAAATAGACATTGATCGCTCCGATGACCCGGTAGAGATTAACTTCTTGATTTCTAAACAATAGACGAAGATTGACAAAGATGAAAACAGACATATTGGCAAGTCCAAAAATCCGCTCCAAGAGGTAAAACTCCACGGGCAATTCACTAAATCGAAGGACTCTAAGTGCCAGCTGACAAAGAAATAAGAACAATGTGAGGATGATGATCACTTTTTTATCAGAAGACCATATGCCCGTGAAAAACAGAAAAAGAAACACTGAATTCACATAAAACATATTGATATGACCGTACTCTATCAAAATCGGAAGGATAAATACGGTAAATACCAAGGCCACCAATAGCACCACAAAACTGAAATCATTCAGCCAATACTCGTTAAAGTTTTTTATGGCTTTGCTGAACCCGATTCTCCTCAAAATTCGGTTTTCCATCAGGAATTCAAATAAATAGACCCAGTCAGTACTGCTATCGCCTGACCTTTGATCATCACCCGATCGTCATGTTTTTCCAGAAATAGCTCTCCTCCACGCTTACTGGCCTGAAAGGCTTTCAGTTGGGTTTTTCCGGTCTTTTGATTCCAATAATCCATCAATGCGCAGTGCGCAAATCCTGTCACAGGATCCTCCGGAACACCGACATTTGGACCAAAAAATCGACTCACGATATCGTAGGCTCCATGTCCAGACGCGGTGATGATAAAACCCTCTTCACTGTTTTTGGCTATTTCACCAAAATCGGGAATAAGTTGCCGTACTGCATTTTCATCTTCCAACTCAAAAATCCAATTCTTTCTCAATTGAGCTGCCTGAACGATGGAGTGTCCGAAGATTTCTTTGCTAAACGTAGGATGGACATCAGTATAGGTGGGAATCAGTGGGAAATCCATAATGAGCCAATCCCCCTCACTTTTCACTCGCAATTCACCGCTTTTGGTTGCAAAATGCATTGTCTCTCCAGCTTGTGCCCATCCTGACTGAAGCATCCAAAAAGATGATGCCAAAGTCGCATGGCCACAGAGATCTATCTCCAAGGTAGGTGTAAACCAGCGAAGTGAATAGAACCCGTGCTGCTCAGTTTTCAGGATAAAGGCCGTTTCGCTTAGATTCATTTCCATGGCGATGGATTGCATCTGCTCTGCTGAAATGGGATGATCAAGCAAGCAAACTCCTGCGGGATTCCCCCCAAAAGTCCTATCTGTAAATGCATCAATGACTGCTATTGGGATTTTCATCGCTTAATATCTTTCGTTGAGTATGTTGAAGTGATGGATAAAATGACCTGAAATAATCCAAAGCAAAGCTCTAGGGGTAATCGGTCGTCCATTGGCATTTCCAGAAAAATCCAGTACCGCTTCGTTCAACGTTTGGATAAAAGTCAATAGGGCGTTACGCTGCGCTTCAAAATCCTGAAGAAGCAAATCAGTAGAGATCTCGTTAAATTTCCCGGCAACGACATACGGATCCTGATCAAATCCCGGAAGTGCCTTTTCCTCTCCGCGAGCAAAACACAAAGCACGAAAAGTCATAATTCGCTCCGTATCAATGATATGACCCAAAACTTCCCTTGGCGTCCATTTACCCGCCTCATACGCGGTCGTATCCCATCCCGGAGCTTTTGCTGAAAATAGACTTTTCACCTCAGTAATTTGATTTCTGATTTGATCAGCAAAGTTTTCATCGGGAATTTTTGAAATGTAGGTTTCATAGAAGACGGGATAGTCCCCTTTTTGGGGTAAAGCAAATTTGTTCATGTAAAATTTGATTGAGATAAATTCCTAAGGGATAAATTTAGGGCTAAGCTTATAACCAAACTTACGATGTATAAAATTTTATTTACCCTTTTCTTTGGCCTACTCTTATCCCATGCATCAGCCCAAAGTGCAATCATCCGAAATCCTCAAATTGAAAAACTAGTACAGGAGGTATCGGCTGATTCACTGAAAAAATACATTTATGACCTGACGAGTTTTCATACCCGTCATACTTTGAGTCAGGATGAAAAAAATGGGATGCCAGCAGCCCAGCGGTATGTTCTTTCCAAATTCAATGCTTTTGCAAAAAATTCAGAGGGCCGCATGACTGCTGAAATCGAGCAGTTTACTATTCCATCAGATGGAAGGCGGATTACGCAAGACTCTCCAGGAGCCAATGTGATCGCCACCCTCAAAGGCACCAATCCTGAAGATGACCGGATTTTTATCATTTCTGGACATCTGGATTCTAGGAATAAGGACGTGATGGATGCTGAAGGCGGAGCTCCCGGTGCAAACGATGACGGAAGTGGTGTCGCAGCAGTGATTGAATTAGCTCGAGTAATGGCAAAAATGGAGTTTTCAGCCACAGTCCTTTTTGTCGCTTTCACAGGTGAAGAGCAGGGACTAAAAGGAGCGACCTATCTTGCAGACAAGGCGAAAGCAGCAGGATGGAATATCGCAGGTGTCCTCAACAATGATATCATCGGCAACAGCAACTCGTCCGACACGCATATCAGCGACAACACTAAAGTTCGTGTCTTTTCTGAGACCATTCCGCTTTCTGAAGATGAGCGACAGGCCGCAGTTCGTCGGTATACCAATGCCGACAACGACAGCAAGTCACGTCAACTTGCACGCTACATCAAGGAAGTCGGCGAGCGCTATGTGGATCAGATGGAGGTCAAATTGATTTATCGAAGCGATCGTTTCCTACGAGGCGGTGATCAGACACCGTTTTTGAGAAATGGCTTCACAGCCATCCGGATGTCAGAAATGAACGAAAACTTCTACCATCAGCATGAAAATGTCCGGGTGGAAAACGGCATCCAATACGGCGATCTTCCTGAATTTATGGACTTTGAATACCTGCGAAAAGTCTCCGCCGTAAACTTGGCGGCTGCGGCTTCTTTGGCAAATTCTGCAGGAATGCCTGAGGAAGTCCAAATCGATGTCAGAGGACTGAGCAACAAATCCATTTTACTCTGGAAAGCTCCCAAAATCGGCAAACCCAAGGGATATTACGTGTTAATGCGGGAGACCTCATCGCCAGTCTGGGAAAAGAAGTTTTTCACCACCGAGACAACGTTGACTTTGCCATATTCTAAAGACAACTATTTCTTTGCCGTACAGTCCGTCACTGACACCGGAGAGGAAAGCCTGGCGGTATTTCCATCTCCGCTTTCAAGATGATAGCTAAATTAAACCAATTCTAAATTTTCAGATCTCCTCTTTTTCAAGGAACTTATAAAAACTGAATTAGTTAAGTTTATACAGGTAACAACTCAACATATGAAACAGAAAGAAATAGTCACGCTGCAGCGATCTCTGCTACACGACACCGAGGCCCTACTCAATAAGCAAGTAGAAATGGAGGGAAAATCCTCAGCATACTACCTATCCATGGCTTCTTGGTGTCACATGATGGGCTACGCTAATGCTGCCCAATACCTCTATACCCATGCGGATGAGGAGCGAATGCACATGATGAAAATCTTCCAGTACATCAATGAGGCCGGAGGACATGCCATTCAACCTGAAATCACGGGTATCCGTCACAATTTCAATTCCTTACGGGAGGTATTTGAATTGATTCTTGAACATGAAATCAAGGTTACCAAATCCATCAACAACATTGTAGACCATGCCTTTTCAGTAAAGGATTTCGCTACATTCAGTTTTATGCAATGGTATGTAACCGAGCAACGAGAAGAAGAAACCATGTCAAGACGTGCACTTGAACTCTTTGAAATCATTGGTGAGGAGGGAATTGGACTCTGGACAATTGATCAAGAGCTGGGTAAGCTTCATGCAGCAGCAGAAGGTGGAGCATAGAAAATTAATTCAAACACGAAAAGCGGCCAATGCCGCTTTTTTTTTGCCTTGGTTGTTCATAAAACCTTTCATATCTGCTCTGTTTCACTGAAAAAACCATTGTTCATTGATTAAATCTCCGTCATTCATTACTTTGGATATACCCTTATCAATTGACCAAACTCTTCTCGGCAAAATGACCTTATCCTCGTCGATTCAAGCACTGTTTTTCAACAGTCTAAAATCCACCATACCGTCCTATTCTTCTCTGGTGGATGAAGTAGCGGAAACGCTAAATGTCAGTTTGGATAGTGCCTACAGGAGGATTCGCGGAGAAAAACTCCTTGATTTTGAGGAGTTACGAATCTTGTGTCAGCGATTTAATGTCTCCTTGGACAAGTTTTTCAGTCTGAATTCAAACTCGATTCTTTTTCAGGGCAAAACCAACTCCTATCACGAGGACAGTTTTATGGAGTGGATGGAAGATGTCCTGGCACAGTTGAATCTCGTCAATAGTTTCAGTCACAAGCATGTGTATTTTTTGGTCAAGGATATGCCCCCATTTCATCACTATTACCATCCTGCATTGGCTGGATTTAAGTTTTTCTTTTGGATGAAATCCATTCTTTTATTCGAAAATCTCCAGTCAGTCAAATTTTCAATCGCCGACAACCACTTTGAAAAATACAGGGAAATCACCCAGAAAACTCTTAAGGTCTACAACAGGGTACCTACCTCCGAAATCTGGAATGAGGAAAGCTTGACTACGACTCTTCGGCAAATTGAAGTCTATCACGAGATGGGACTGATCAAAAACACTGAAGATACGGTCGCCCTGTACCACTGTGTCTTCGAAGTCATCGATCATCTCGAGAAAATGGCCGAAACAGGCAAAAAGTCAATTTTGGGCCAACCTCCCTCTCCCGACAGTGTAGAATACAAGATGTACCTGAATGAAATCGTGTTGGGTGACAATACCTTCATGGCAGAATTGGGTGACACCAAAATCACCTATCTCAACCACAGCGTCATGTATTTCATCGGATCTACCGATCAAAAATTTAATGAGTCGATGTTCAGAAATCTGGAAAACCTCATGAAAAGGTCTACTTTGATCAGTGAAACCGGAGAAAAAGAGCGAAAACAGTTCTTTAATAAATTGAGGAAAAAAGTAGAGTTGAAGCTTTCTAAAATTGACCTCAATATCAATATCGGCAGTTAAGTTTTAGGAAAAGTACTATTTGAATTATCTTGGCAAAATGAAAAACCCACTGATTCAGTTTCTCCTTATCGTTTCATTTTTTATCTCTTCATGCGATTCATCTAAAGAATCCAAAAAAGAAAATCAGGAAGATTCCGCGCAGATTACATTTTCGAATCCTGAACCACCCATTAAAGAACCAGGAATGATCTGGATACCAGGAGGGAAATTCACTATGGGCACCAATGAAGCAGATGCCTATCAAGCCGAAAAACCCGCTGTAGAGGTAGAAGTTAAAGGATATTGGATCGATACCCATGAAGTGACCAACGGAGAGTTTGCAGCTTTCGTCGAGTCGACAGGTTACGTCACTGTGGCCGAACGAAAACCTGATTGGGAGGAACTCAAAAAACAACTACCTCCAGATACGCCAAAACCAGATGATTCAATCTTAGTCCCCGGATCGATGGTCTTTTCCCCTTTACCCTATCCTGTACCGACCGACGACATTTCCCTTTGGTGGAAATGGGTTGATGGAGCCAACTGGAAGCATCCAGAGGGACCGGGAAGCTCCATTGAAGGAAAAGAAAACCATCCGGTGGTACATATCGCTTTCGAAGATGCGGAATCCTATGCCAAATGGGTTGGAAAAAGACTTCCGACTGAGTTTGAGTGGGAGTTTGCTGCACGTGGTGGCATGAATGGAAAACGATTCGCTTGGGGAGATGAGCTCACGCCAAACGGACAATATCTGGCTAATACTTTTCAAGGGGTATTCCCACACCAAAATGAAGGTACGGACGGTTACTTAGGCACTGCACCAGTGGGCACTTTCGCCCCAAATTCTTTTGGTCTCTATGATATGATCGGAAATGTCTGGGAACTGACTGCAGACTGGTATGATGCATTGAAGTATGCCAGGCTAGCAGGACAAGCTCCAAAACTCGACGCGGGAATGAATCCTTGCTACAATCCTGACAATCCCTACGCAATGGAGCGAGTCATGAAAGGCGGCTCTTATCTCTGCGCTGCCAATTATTGTGTCAACTATCGTCCATCTGCCCGCCAGGGAACAGCCTATGACTCCGGAACTTCGAATGTGGGATTTAGGCTAGTAAAAGACCCGACTGAGAAATCGATATCGCTTAATCAATAAGTTTTTTCTCAAATTCGCTGTGCACTCCTGACCACATTTAATCAAGACTATGAAAAGAGGTGCTATCATTCTCCTACTGTTTTTTATAGTGGTGCGGGTGAATTATGCCCAGCTTACTCCGGGCTTTTCTCCAAGTGAGTACAGGGATTTTTTGGGAATCACAGCAGGAAGTGTACAGGATACAGCATTCATTAAAGGAATTCCCCAGAATGCTAGGCTGAAGCGCGTCTATGAGTCTCCCTTGGTCGGCCTTGAAAACAAGTGGTACCTGTGGATAGATCAGACTCAAAAAATAGCTTGGCTGACCATCCGTGGAACTGCTAACAATCCCACCTCATGGCTAGCTAATTTCTATTCAGCATTGATTCCTGCTCAGGGAAAAATGAAAATCAAAGAAGAATACATGTTCGAATATCAATTCAGCGATGATCCCAAAGCGGCAGTTCATGTAGGCTGGACGCTGTCTACAGGAGCTCTTGCGGAAACTATGGTCCCCAAAATTGACTCCCTGTATGCAGCCGGGTATCGGGATTTCGTAGTCTCAGGACACAGTCAGGGAGGCGCAATTTCCTACCTGATGACTGCGCATTTATACCATTTAAATGATTCCGGCAGATGGGGTGAGCCGATTCGGATCAAAACCTATGCAAGTGCCGCACCCAAACCTGGCAATCTCTATTTTAGCTACCATTACGAATTTGTCACCCGGGGTGGCTGGGCTTTCAATGTTGTTAACGCTGCCGATTGGGTTCCAGAAACTCCATTTTCAGTGCAGACAGTTAATGATTTCAATGTGACCAATCCCTTTTCTGACGCAAAGGGTTTCATCAAAAAACAGAAGTTTCCCAAAAATCTGATCTTCAAAAAAGCCTACAATAACCTCGACCACCCGACCCAAAAAGCCAAAAAAAAGTTCCAAAAATACTTGGGCTATTATGCAGGTAAAGAGGTCGTTAAAACATTACCTGCCTACCAAAGTCCTGACTTTTTTGACAGCAACCATTTCACCAGAGCAGGCGCCTTCGTTATACTATATCCGGACGCAGAGTACTACCGGATTTATCCCGACGAGAAAGAAAAAGTATTCAAGCACCATGCGCTTCAGCCCTATCTTTATCTCCTAAACAAACACTATCCTGAATAAGATTTTCACAAGAAAAATATGGAAATCAGCGGTTTAGTAGCCTTTAATCATTCTGGCGATGTATTTTCCCACAATATCAAATTCAAGATTAACCAAATCGCCTACCTGAAGCTGGTGAAAATTGGTATGTTCGTAGGTATAAGGAATAATTGCCACAGAGAATCGTCCCGGTGCGGAATTGAAACAGGTCAGGCTTGTGCCATTGATAGTAATTGAACCCTTTTCGACAGTCACATTTCCTGTGGCTTGATCAAATTCAAAATCGAAAACCCAAGATCCATTTTGATCCGAAATTGACTTGACTACACCCACTTGATCTACATGGCCCTGTACGATATGTCCGTCAAACCTTCCATTTGCAGGCATACATCGCTCTAGGTTCACCTTCTTCCCTTCTTTCCAGCCTGAAAGGTTAGTCTTCTCAATCGTCTCAGCTATGGCAGTGACTCGATAGCTCTCCGGTATGACTTGAACCACAGTCAAGCATACACCATCATGAGCAAGGGATTGATCTACTTTGAGCTCAGAGGCAATATTCGAACTCAGATCAAAATGTACATTGCTGCCCTCTTGGGTTATTTTTTCGATCGTACCGAACGACTCAATTATTCCTGTAAACATGACGTAAAATTAAACTTCAATGGATCAAAGGAATAAGCAAAAAATGCCAATTCCGGTTCAAAGTAAGGCAAATATTCATTTAACTTCGACCACCAAACCTTCCCAACATGCTAAAACTTGAAGATACCTACCTGCACAAAGGAAAGCGCCGCGCCTTAGTCGCTGAGCTCCGGGCAAAAGGTATCAAAAGCGAACGGGTACTTGAAGCCATCAATAACCTGCCCCGTCATTTTTTCTTTGATTCTGCACTCATTTCCCATGCCTACGAGGACAAAGCGTTTCCGATTGGCGAGGGTCAGACTATTTCACAACCCTACACGGTTGCATTTCAGACTGAGCTTTTGGATATCAAATCTGGTGAAAAAGTACTCGAAATCGGAACAGGATCTGGATACCAAGGAACGATTTTACACCTTTTGGGAGCGGAGGTATTCACGATTGAGTATCAAAAAAAGCTCTTTGAAAACACCCAACGTTTTTTGAAGCGACTCGGAGTAGAATTGCATTTATTCTACGGCGACGGTACAGGCGGGCTACCCCAGCATGCACCCTATGACAAAATCATCGTCACGGCAGGAGCGCCAGTAGTCCCAGAAGCTCTTATTCAGCAGCTCAAAATCGGAGGAATATTGGTGATTCCCGTAGGGGACCGCAAGCGCCAAGCCATGGTGAAAATCACCAAAAAGTCTGCAAAGGACATAATTCGAGAAGAATTTGATGGTTTTGCATTCGTTCCGCTTTTAGGTAAAGAGGGTTGGAAATGAAAAATTTGAAATTTTGGAAGTGAAGAAATCCGGAATAACAAAGCTTATGCTTGACTGGAATTATTTTCAGAATAAAATTCTGAAATTTTAATTCGTCTCTAATCTGACCAAATTTTATTTCTATTTTTGTTAAAATTCAATTTCATGACAAAGCAAAAGTCGGCAAAAGAATCGGTCACCATCATGACCGAAATGGTACTTCCCAACGACACCAACACCCTAAACAACCTCATGGGAGGTAGATTGATGCATTGGATGGATATCGTGGCGGCGATTGCAGCACAGAAGCATTCCAACCGAATAGTAGTCACAGCATCTGCTGATAGCATTTCGTTTAAGCAGCCGATCAATTTGGGAAATGTGGTCACACTGCGCTCTCAAGTGACCCGGGCATTCAACTCATCTATGGAGGTGTTCATTGAAGTGACAGCGGAAGATATCCCTGCCCGGAAGAAAATCATGACTCATCGTGCATTTTTCACCTTTGTAGCTGTGGACCAAAATGGCAGACCAATCGAAGTCCCTGAAATTATCGCAGAATCCGAGGAGGAAAAAGATCTATACGAAGGTGCCTTGAGAAGAAGGCAACTCAGATTGGTCTTGGCCAAACGCATGAAGCCGGAAGATGCTGTGGAATTGAAGTCCATTTTCAATCTGGATATCAAATAAATAGCAGCGAGATCTCTGCTGCCTGTTCCATTTGCCCTTCATACTTCCGTTGATTTGGTATAGTTACCTAGCAAAAATCAACAGGTAATATTCTCACTTCTCCTTTGCCATACGGCAATTTTTAGCCAATTTCCTCCCATGGAAAATGACAGTATCGAGGAACTTCAGTCACTGCTTACCGAAGAGATTTATTTAATTCCACAAGATCGGGAGGATATTTTGAGACAGTTGGCTGAGGCTGAAGTTAGCCCAACAAGACCCGTCCAAGCAGAACCAATCCTGGATCCTATAGCCGTAAGGGGGAATTTTTCCAAGGGTATCTTGGTCCTGCACGAAGAACCAACACTCAATCCAGAAGTGATGGAAATGCTGGTCAATATGATCAAAGCCGTGGGGCATTCGATGAATGAAGTGGGAATGGTCTCGTCTGCAAGATTGGAAAACCGCAGTATGGAGGAATTCCAAGCATTGAATGCACATGTCGTACTCAAATTTGGAGTCATCAAGCATCCTGTCAATGCATTGTTTGATCAGTCTTATGAAGTTCATGCTATAGATGAAACGGAATACCTTTTTGCGGATTCTCTCAGTTCGATATTCGAAGACAAAAAACTGAAAGTGAAACTTTGGAATTCACTTCAAATTCTATTTAACCTCTCGACAAACAAAAAATGAACGCAGAACAAACCACCTGGGCCAAGCGATTTAAATGGATCAGCCTGATCGAAGGGATATCATTTTTGGTGTTGCTGTTTATTGCCATGCCCCTGAAGTACATGTTTGACCAGCCATTGGCAGTGACCTATGTCGGATGGGTTCACGGAGTTTTGTTTATCCTGTATATCTACATAGTCTTCCCTACAGCCAGCAAGCTGAAGTGGGAATTTGGAAGAACATTCTTTGCATTGGTGGCCTCTGTTTTACCGTTTGGACCATTCATTTTTGATAGAAATCTGAAAAAGAGTCAGCATGTAGACCTCTGAGGTATGGCTTTGATCAGTAGAAAAAAGCAAATTTACTCCATCAGCGAAGGGCTCCGGAGCTACTTGGTCGACTATGCACGGGAAGTGGATATTCCCATTCACTACCACGAACTACTCCGCTATACAAGTTCGATCGCACTTTACGATTCCAAAGAACAGGATACGCTTTGGGAAACGGTTTTTTATGATCAGAGTGACCGGGAAGAGATACATCTAAACGTCAAAAAAATCTATGCCCTGCTCAAAGCTGGAGGCGATATGAGTGTGATGAACCACCTCTATGTGGACAGAATAGACCTCTGCATCTACGGCAATACCCAACCTTTCCGAGTTCGAATTGTCAATCGGATCAACGATAACTTTGATTATTTCTACATCAAAAATGCAGATGCTTCTAGAGTATATGGGCTCGAATTGGAGCACCTGCTTTCACCCAACCGCATCAGCTACCTTGTACATCGAAATACCCTGATTGAGGAACACATCGCTGGCATTCCTGGAGACAAGTTTATGCGGCAAATGAACGAGGACCCTAATCTGAATCCTATCCGTCTCTCCAAAGAGTTTGTCAAATTCAATGAGCGCTGTTTTGTCAGGCTTCTGGGAGACATGCATAGCTCAAACTTCGTGGTAGACGTCACTCCGGATTTTGAGGAAACACACTATCGGATACGTGCGATTGACTTTGACCAGCAGTCCTATGAGGGGAAAAAATCAATTTACCTCCCACAATACTTCAAGGAAAATAATATCCTAATTGAATTGGGGATGAAATACATCACCCCGGAATCTATGCGCCAATATCAGCGAGAGGAGCGGGCACTGATCGCTACGAGATTTAAATCCTCACACAAGGAGATGGAGGACGTCCTCCAAGCTATGGAGAAAGACCGTATCGCCCCGATTCAGAATGTGGAACAATTACGGGATGAATTAGCTAAGCATTACAAGAATCCCGATTTTTTGCATTGTAATAATATGGCAGAGATTCTGCGACTCAGCTTGGAACAGATCATGCGATAAGAAGTTGGGAGGATTTATCAAGAGATCGGATAAGTACAATTTTTCCTAAATTGAAAAAAATCACAGCTTCATACCCAGCCGCAAATCTCCCAACCCAATGAGCCAAACCTCCAAAAAATTTGAATCCTTTGAATGGCTAGATCTAGAGAAACCAAAGAAAAAAGATCTGGTCGATCTGACAGAACCCGAGCACATTCAAATCAAGCTTTTAGAGGATTCGCTACAGCATGGTCACCTACCCAAAATCGAAAAGCAGGATGGTACCACGTTTGTGATTATTCGGGCTTATTCGACTGAGCCCAGCCACAACTATGCGGAAGTTACCAAGCTGACTAATAAAATCGCCTTCGTTCTCAGTGCGGATCGATTGATTACCATCCACCAGAAACCATTCGGCTTTTTAGAAGACCTGTTCAAGGAAGAATTTGATGATCCGGAAGACTTGATGCTTAAGATTCTACAGCAAATGTTGTCTACCTATCAGGCACCTTTGGATTGGTTGAGTGACAAAATGGACGAGTATGAAAAAGAAATTTTCTTAAATAAAACCGGAAAAATCTCCATTCAGGCACTTTACTTTCAGAAAGCCAAATCCCGAATCAGTAAAAAAATCCTCCAACTGACACTGAATGTATTGAATCAGATTCAAGTGAAAGAGATCCATGATTCGGCCCTTCAGGATCTGAAAGAAACATGTGTCAATCTTATCCTTCACTTTGACGAAGTAACCGAAGATGCCACTTCCATTCTAAACACTCATCTCAACCTCACCTCTCAAAAAAGCAACGAGGTCATGAAGCTATTGACGGTTTTTTCGGCATTTTTCCTCCCGCTGACTTTCATTGTAGGAGTCTATGGAATGAATTTCGAGCACATGCCCGAGCTGCAATGGTCTAATGGCTATTATTTCACCTGGGCCATGATGATTGGCATATCAGTGATGATTTACATTTGGTTCAAGCGGAGAAAAATAATGTAATCCAATCCAATTTTTGGTCAAAAAATAAAAGCGTATTTCCCTTTGACCAAATTGAGAAATACGCTTTTACGATTTTTTATTGTACCAATTTCCTCAAATATCCCCCATAGCCACTTTTGCCTAGTTTGTCTGCAGCTTTGAGTAGTTCTCCTTTTCCAATAAATCCGTTTCGGTAGGCAATTTCCTCTATACAGCCAATTTTCAAGCCTTGCCGCTCTTCAATGACTTCTACAAACTGAGCGGCCTGCAAAAGTGACTGGTGTGTTCCAGTATCCAACCAAGCTGTACCACGATTCAAAATAGCCACCTGTAGTTTTCCCCGCTTGAGATATTCATTATTGATATCGGTGATTTCCAATTCGCCACGTGGGCTCGGCTTGATGTTTTTGGCGATTTCCACTACCTCATTGTCATAAAAATAAAGTCCCGGAACAGCATAATTCGATTTGGGCTTTGCTGGCTTTTCCTCGATGGATATTGCCTTCTGGTTTTCATCAAATTCCACTACGCCATACCGCTCTGGATCATTGACGTGATAGGCAAATACAACCCCTCCGTCTGGATTGGTGTTTTCCTGTAGCGTTCGGTGAAGTCCAGATCCGTAAAAAATATTGTCACCCAATACCAGGGCAACTTTATCTTCTCCAATAAACTTCTCACCAATGATGAACGCCTGTGCTAGACCATCAGGACTCGGCTGAATGGCATATTCAAAGCGGCATCCTACCTGAGATCCATCACCAAGCAACTTTTGGAATGAGGCAGAGTCATCTGGAGTAGTGATGATCAGCACCTCACGAATGCCCGCCATCATCAATACTGACAATGGATAATAGATCATGGGCTTGTCATAGACAGGCATGAGTTGCTTGCTGACTGCTATGGTCAAAGGGTATAGCCGTGTGCCGGATCCCCCGGCTAAGATGATTCCTTTCATATATTTTACTTTTCTCAAAAAAAGGTCAGACAAAACTAAGACTTATAAGTTAAAATTGACACTAATTTGTAGAACAGTCCCAAGGCTGTATTATTTGATAACAAATGAAAAAATTTGCCAAAATATTCACCAAAAGCCTTTGGGCACTATTTCTACCGATCCTTATTTCCTGTAGTACACGTCCCGAGGTCTCGTTCACTGCTTCGGAATCAGAGCCTTTCCGGCCTGAGTATCATTTCACACCAAAAAAGGGCTGGATGAATGATCCCAACGGAATGTTTTTTCTAGATGGGGAATACCACCTGTTTTTTCAGCATATTCCAGATTCTACCGTTTGGGGGCCAATGCATTGGGGACATGCAGTTTCTACCGATTTGGTTCACTGGGAGGAATTGCCGATCGCCATTTACCCTGACAGCTTGGGGTATATTTTTTCAGGCAGCGCAGTATTTGACCGGGAAAACACCTCAGGACTCGGAACAGAAGACATTCCTCCTATCGTGGCTATCTTCACCTACCACAATATGGCAGGAGAACAATCAGGCAAGACAGATTATCAAAGTCAAGGAATCGCTTACTCCACTGATAAAGGCCGAACCTGGACAAAATATAAAGGAAATCCTGTCTTGCCCAACCAGGGAGTGCGGGACTTCCGGGATCCAAAAGTCATGGAAATTCTAAAAGCTGATGGCAGCAAAGCTTGGAATATGACCCTCGCAGCGCAAGATAGAATCCAGTTTTTTGAATCTACAGACTTAAAAACCTGGAAATTTAGCGGAGAATTTGGACAAGGGATCGGTGCCCATGGTGGTGTCTGGGAATGTCCGGACCTTCTACCATTTACAGCTCCTAGCGGGGAGCAAAAGTGGGTCTTACTTGTAAGTATCAATCCAGGTGGCCCACAAAAAGGATCAGCTACCCAATATTTCATCGGAAACTTTGAAAACGGAACATTTACCCCAGACGACACGATGATCCGATGGCTGGACTATGGTCCGGACAATTACGCAGGTGTGACTTGGTCCAATCTTGAAGAAGATGACAATAGGACACTTTTTATAGGTTGGATGAGCAATTGGCTGTATGCGCAGGTTGTTCCTACCGACACTTGGAGATCGGCAATGACACTAGTCCGGGAGCTGAGCCTGATCGAGGTGAATGGCGTCTTGCTCCTCAAGTCCTCCCCTGCCAAAGAACTCGAGAAACTCCGTATTGATCCTATCGAGGTCAATCAGGTAAGCAATCTCCCTTCTCAGTCAGTAGAAATTCAGATGGAATTGGACGGATCGGATGCTTTTTCGCTGGTACTATCCAATGAAGTCGGAGAAAAAGTTACGATCTCAAAGGAGATGGGCTTAGTATCCATAGATCGAACCTATGCTGGAAAAAACACTTTTCACCCAGATTTTGCAGCCATGCATTCCGCACCGATGAGTTGGAAAGCTGAAACATTGAGGATCTTTCTGGATGCGAGTTCGGTGGAGCTTTTTGTAAATGATGGCGAATTGGTGATGACTTCTTTGCTCTTTCCAAGCGCTCCTTGGAAGACGGTAAAATTGACCAATGGTATCGACGAAGCCTTGGTTTTTGACTTGAAATAATTGCTGACTATCTCTTTGATTTATCAGCAGAATATCGATTACATTTGTCGACTGATTGGAGTATAAAAAGATGAAAAAACAGAAAATCGCCTTACTCTTGAGCTGCTTTTGGCTGCTAAGCTTGGCGATAGCTTTTTCATTTCCTCCTACCGCAAAATCGGTAAAAGATCATACGGGCAATCAGTCTGTCCTGAGTGAATTACCTGCTATTACATTTGCATTTCGCAATTCAGCAGAAAATCCCGAAGTCCCAGGATTCAAAGCGGATATAGGCCTTTCTGGTTTTATCAATTCCATTGAAAAAATCGAATGGCTGACTTCCCATTCGCAGTACCTCTCGCCTGCTTTTTTCAAAAAGTCCAGGCCACTTTTTGATGTACTAATTACCTTTTTCTATTTCTTTCATACTTGGTAGATGGTGTTTTGATTCCAAGCCTCATGGCATAAAAACACATTTCTTAATTTAATCTACCCATTATCATGTTTGATATTGATATTCCTACGCTTGTAGTGACAAGCGTATTGATGGCGGCTGTATTCGCTATATTCTTCTATTATTCACTCAAAATCAGAAGGACCCGAAAGGAGCTCTCCGCAAAATATAACCACTTCATTTCAGAGCGAAACCTTAAGCCTACCCTGCGTGAGGATTGGCGAAATAGATTTATCCTTGGTATAGATCAGCCAAACAAAACATTAGTCTATTGCAACTTTGGGGAAAAGGAAGAAAAGCTCGCGATTTCATTACCTGAAGTCAGCAGAGTGGAGGTTTTAGAAGATTTCCAAGAAGGAACCAATGGAACAAAGTCATTTAAAACCCTGGAAAATTTGGCTTTGAAAATTCAATTCAAAAATCCAAGCAAAGCAGCCCTTCAACTGCCAATCTACTCGGCCGAGGATTATTCGGATCTGCTTGGAGAAACAGTTTTGGCCTCCAACTGGAGTAAATTGATCAATTCAGAATTAACTAAATAATAATTAAGAGCTCCCTATTCGGTAGGAGCTCTTTTTTTTTCCATCACAAATTTATGACTGCAAAAAATGAATCTTGGGGTTCGCGAGTCGGACTGATTTTGGCCATGGCAGGCAATGCCGTCGGTTTGGGAAATTTCCTGCGATTTCCCGTTCAGGCCGTACAAAATGGAGGAGGTGCCTTCATCATTCCCTACCTCATCTGCTTTTTGCTGATGGGTATTCCTCTGCTATTCACTGAGTGGTCGATTGGTAGGTTTGGAGGAAAAATGGGGAACCACAGTACTCCTTACATCCTGGATTCGATGGGCAAAAAGTCCATCTGGAAATATGTGGGCGTTTTTGGGATTTTCACCAACATAGCGGTAGTCGCCTACTATACTTACATCGAATCCTGGACCTTCATTTATGTGTTCCATACCATTTTTGGGACTTTCACTGGGATGAGCAAAGAGGAAGTAAGTTTGTTTTTTGAACAGTATGTGAACCTCACAGGGTCTGATTTGGGCATTCAATTTCTTCCAGTGTTTATTTATGTCCTGATATTGGGAGTGAACGTCTACATCCTATCCACCGGTCTTGGTGGGATCGAAAAAGTGGCGAAAATCGGTATGCCACTTTTGGTGCTGTTCGGAATTATTCTCGCCTATCAAGGATGGACAATGGGAGCCAATTATGCTTCTGCCGAATTCCCAAATGCAAACGCATGGGACGGAATAAACTTCCTATGGACCCCACAGTATTCCTCTTTGGCAGATCCCAAAGTTTGGCTAGCAGCGGCAGGGCAGATTTTCTTCACACTCTCTGTGGGAATGGGATCGATCCAATGCTATGCTTCCTATGTGAAAGAAAACGAAGATATCGCACTCAATTCCCTATCTGCCGGATTCACCAATGAGTTCGTAGAAGTTTTGCTTGGCAGTGCAATCGTAATTCCCATTGCTGCTGGTTTTCTTGGACTTGACTGGGTGATGGAGAATGCAGGTTTTGGAATGGCTTTTCAGACAATGCCGTATTTGTTTCAGCAATGGGGTTCCGTCTTCGGAGCCATTGCAGGGGTGAGCTGGTTTGGACTTCTGTTCTTTGCCGGAATCACTTCTTCGCTCGCCATGGGTACACCTTGGATGGGATTCATGAAGGATGAGTTTGGCTGGAGCAAAGTCAAAGGCGCGGTTTCATTTGGAGTGATTGCCCTTGCAATGGGTCTTCCAACAGTCTTGTTTTTCCAGTATGGCTATTTCGACGAATACGATTATTGGGCAGGCACGGTGAGTTTGGTCGTCTTTGCCTTATTAGAAATTATCCTGTTTGCTTGGGTATTTGGGATAAATAATGCTTGGTCAGAACTAAACAGAGGAGCTGACATCCATATTCCGGTCATCTATAAATTCATCATTAAGTATGTGACTCCGGTATTATTGTTACTGGTTTTTATAGGTGCATTATTTACCCCTGAGGGAAATGATTGGTCAGGTGCCATCTCGGCTTTGCTTAACGGTCACTTATTCTCTCTCGATTCGAGTTCATTGATTTCTAAAATAACGCATGAGGACATCAAAGCTCAAATCCTGTCAAATCCTGAAAACAGTGAATTTCTAGAGAAAAAAATGTGGTTTTCCAGTTTAGCCAGGACACAGCTGATCGTTCTTTTCTTGGCTATTGCTGCCATTGTTTGGTATTCTACTATTAACCGTAAAAAATCCTTTCTATGAATACATCAGCTTTGATTCTGTCCTTGATTACCCAAGGTTTAATTTTGGGTACCACTTGCTACTGCTTTTATCTCGTCCTGAAAAAACCCAAAACAGAGTAAACCTCAGGAAAGAAAAAATCAAACCTGCACGGAAATATCCTGCAGGTTTTTTCTTTTTCGCTCAAAATTAAAGGAACTAGTCCTCAGTTTTTGGTATACTAGAGGAGCTAAAATCCTATCCACCATGAATGACAGCACAACAAAAGAATACGACAACGGCGAAGTAGTCATCACTTGGCAAGCCGAAAAATGCATCCACTCAGGCAACTGCGTCAGAGGGCTTCCCCAGGTATTCAAACCAAAAAACAAACCTTGGATTGAAATTGGGAACGCCAGCACAGATGAATTGGTTAATCAGGTGAAAAAGTGTCCCTCTGGAGCACTTGGGTATTATTTCAAGGAAAAAGAATAACCTTTTAGCCAATCGTCATGCGTAAAATTCTGGTGCTTTTTGCCCATCCCAAATACGAGCATTCAGATGCAAACCAAACCTTAATTAATTCAATCAGAAATCTGGAAAATGTCCAGATTAGGGATCTCTATGAGCTTTATCCCGACTTCAATATCAATATCCAAGAAGAACAGGAAGCCCTTTTTGAGCACGAGGTGATCATCTGGCAGCATCCACTGTATTGGTATTCTTGCCCTCCATTGCTGAAGCAATGGATCGATCTTGTGCTGGAATATGGCTGGGCTTATGGTCCGGGGGGTATTTTCCTAAAGAATAAATATGTCTTCAATGCCATCACCTCTGGAGGTGCCAAAGATGTTTATTCCAGTGAAGGAAGAAATCGATATTCCATGGAGGAATTTTTAAGGCCTTTTGAACAAACAGCTTATCTCTGCAACATGCGCTACCTGCCGTATTTCCAACTAGGTGGCACTCATCGGATTTCTGATTCTGAACTTCAAGGGGTGGCTGGAGTCTACCGAAACCTCATTTTGGATCTCCGTGACTCAGAGGAAATCACTTATCCCTACATCCAAAAAAGCTGAGCCATGGAAAGTTTTTTTGCACAGAGTATTATCTACATCGTTGCTGCTATTATCTGCGTCCTGATCACGAAGAGACTGGGGATGAGTTCCATTCTCGGTTACCTTTTTGCAGGAGTTTTGATCGGTCCTTACCTGTTGAAATTCATCACCAACGAGAGTGAGGGACAGGATATCATGCATGGGACAGAGTTTGGCGTGGTAATGATGCTCTTTCTGATCGGCCTCGAGCTGGAGCCTAAAAACCTCTGGAAAATGAAAGACCTCATCCTCAATGTCGGTCTTTCGCAGGTATTGCTCACAGCGCTTGTTCTTTTTGGATTAAGCATTGGCTTGGGGGTCAGTTGGAATGTCAGTTTGGCTGTGGCGCTGTCTATGGCGCTGTCTTCCACAGCTATCGTGCTGCAATCGCTCAAGGAAAAAAATCAACTGGACAGCAAGGAAGGAAAAATGTCCTTTGGGGTCCTTCTCATGCAAGATATCGCAGTCATTCCCATTCTGGCGATTCTTCCGCTATTGGCGATTGTCCCTTCCATGCCTACAGCGGACCATGCTAATTTCCTGAGTGATTTTCCAAGTTGGGTCCAAACCTTATTGATCTTTGGGGCCATTGGAGTTGTCATTTTGCTCGGACGATATGCTTTTGGCCCCCTGCTGCATTTGGTGGTGAAAACAAGACTTCGGGAGCTTTTTGTGGCAGCGGCACTGTTGATTGTCACCGGAATTGCTTTTTTGATGGAAATCGTTGGACTCAGTCCGGCATTGGGAACTTTTCTGGCAGGGGTTATTTTAGCAAATTCCCCCTACAAGCATGCTTTAGAAACTGACCTTGAACCCTTCAAAGGCTTGTTGCTTGGCTTGTTTTTCATGGCAGTTGGGGCTACGATCAACTTTGACCTGATTGGAGCAGATCCGATCAAGGTGATTTCCTTGACCTTGGGAGTCATGGCATTTAAAGCCTTGGTATTGTTTGGTATTGGGTATTTTAAAAAGCTGAACACAAAAGAAAATTTAAACTTCGCAATTGGCTTGGCTCAGGTCAGTGAGTTTTCGTTTGTCACCTATTCCTTTGCTTTTCAGTTGGAGATATTTACCAAAGAAACTACTGATCTCCTGATGGCTGTCACCGCATTGAGCATGGCGCTGAGTCCTGTTTTGATGCTGTTATTTGAGAAGGTATTGTTCAGCAGATTGGGCAAAGCTGAAGATAAAAAAGAGCTTGTGGCTGATCCCATAACAACAAAGAACAAGGTCATTTTACTTGGATTTGGAAATTTTGGATCCACAGTGGGTCGGTTTCTACGTGCCAATGGTGTGGAATCGACCATTCTGGACTCCGACCCAGACAGAATAGAGAATCTCCGCAAAATGGGCTTCAAGGTCTACTTTGGAGATGGAACCCGGGTGGATTTGTTGGAATCAGCAGGTGCAGAAGATGCCAAAATCCTGATCTCTGCCATCGATAGTACAGAACACAGCAAACGAATCGTGAAAATCTGCCAAGAACACTTCCCAAATCTGGAGGTATTGCTGAGAGCCCGAAACCGATTTGACGCTTATGAACTGATGGAACTCGGCATCAAAAATATTTACCGCGAACACCTCGACACGTCCATCCGAATGGGTGTAGATGCTTTGACCAAGCTGGGCTACCGGGCGTATACTGTCAACCGTCTCGCCCATCAATTCAGAGAGTACGATGAAAAGGCGCTTCAAGTGCTGGTAAACTATCGTGCCGACAAAAAAGAATACATCTCCAAAGTGAAAAAAGAAATAGAAATTCAGGAAGCCCTACTCGGAGGCGAGCTTTCCAAAAAATTCTCTCTGAATGATCATGCATGGGACAGCGATCAGATGAAAGACCAATCCAAATGAGGTTTTGAATTTTTTTTAAAAAAAAAAAATTTTGATTTTGTTTGTAAAATTAAACAGTGTTTAATTATTTTTGACTGTTCAAATTATTATCATGGGAATAGCAGATCGAAAGGAACGAGATAAGGAAGAATTGCGAGATCGAATTTTGGTGGCAGCCAAATCACTTTTTTTGGAAAAAGGTGTGGAAAAAACCTCTATCCGCAACATCGCCGATCGGATCGAATACAGCCCTGGGATCATATACCATTACTTCCGGGACAAGAACGAGATATTTCATGCGCTTCATCAGGGTGGTTTTATTCAATTGATGGAAAAAATGCAAGTCCTCGCTACCGTCCGGCATCCTATGGAGCGGTTGAAGGCTATGGGAAGTGTCTATATAACCTTCGCCATGGAAAACCCTGATATGTACGATCTTATGTTTATCAAAGAAGCTCCTATTGATCACGTTTTCAATTCTGAACATGATGCTTGGAAAGAAGGTGGCGGAACGTTCAACTACCTGAGGATGACTATTGATGATTGCATCAAAGTTGGGCACTTCGCAGGACATGATCCCGAGGCGCTCTCCTACATGGTCTGGGCTACAGTTCACGGTTTGGTATCACTCAGCATCAGAAAGCGCTGTGAAGTAGTACTTCCGCATAGACAGGATCAAATCGTGAAAGATGGTTTGGAAGAATTTTACAAAATTCTGGATCGGCTCTAAAAAAATTTACCCCATTATTAAACACTGTTTAAAAATAAAACATCGAACAATAATGAAAAAGGCTATACTTCTACTCTCGGGCTGCCTGCTTTTCTATTCCGTGCCTCAAGCTCATGGACAAACTGTTTTGGAGCAGTACATTCAGGAAGGTCTGGAGAATAATTTGGTACTGAAGGATAAAAACATAGACCTGCAGCGAGCAATCCTGACCCTCAAAGACGCCAAAAGTTACTTCCTTCCTAGCCTCGATTTTGGGGCAAGCTACACGTTAGCCTCCGGGGGTAGAACCATTGACTTTCCTATTGGTGATCTGCTCAATCCCGTCTACTCCACCTTGAACCAACTGACAGGAACTTCTGCATTTCCCCAGCTGGAAAACGTCTCAGAACAATTGCTGCCGGACAACTTCTACGATGCAAGATTTCGAGCCTCTATGCCTTTGGTCAATACAGATCTGATTTACCAGCGAAAGATCCGAGAAAAGCAAGTGCTTCTTTCTGAATTTGAGCTAAAAACCTACGAGGCTAATCTCATTCAAGACATCAAGGTAGCCTATTACAATTACTGCACGGCCTACACTGCGATCGGAGTCATCCAAAGCAGCCAAGGATTGGTGGAGCAAAACCTTCGCGACAATAAATCCCTGCTGGAAAATGGCAAAGGCCTCCCCGCTTCTGTTCTTCGTGCCGAAAGTGAAGTAGAAAACATCAATGCGCTCCTGATCGAGGCAGAAAGCCGCAAACGAAATGCAGCACATTATGTCAATTTCCTTTTGAATCGACCTGTAAATTCCGAAGTAATTTTCGAAGAGCAATTTGCAGATTTGGCCATCCTTGATGAACTACTCCGGGGCCAAGATCTAAGTGGGAGATCAGAAATTCTCCAAGTTCAAACTGCCGAAAGTATCCAAGAGACTCTCATCAAAGCCGGCAAAAACTATTGGGTCCCCAAAATAAATACCTATGCAGACCTAGGTTCACAGAGTTTTGATTGGGCTTTTGATGAACAGTCGCGGTATGCAATTTTGGGAATCAACCTCTCGATGCCGATTTTCCAAGGAGGAAGAAACAGAAATCAGATTTACCGAAGTGAACTTGGGCTACAGTCCGTCCAAAATCAAAAATCACTTCTGCAGAATAAATTATCCCTCGATCTCCAGCTTGCCAAAAACGAAGTGATAACCAATCAGGCAGCTTTAAAATCTGCGGAGAAAAAACTGGAGTCCTCTGCAGCCTACTTCAGACTGGTGGATCGGGGATTTAAGGAGGGAACAAACTCACTCATTGAATTCATCGATGCCCGAAATCAACTGACTCAAGCCTCACTTCAAAAAACCATATCCTCCTACGATCTGCTCAAGTCGCTTGCTATCCTTGAGCGTCAACTAACCTCCGAAACTTTCTAAGCCATGAGATATCGCACACATTATTTCATCCTTCCCCTTTTGATTCTTTTTGCTGCTTGCAGTAAAAACGAAACCGAAACGCAAACCCCGACTCTAGGTGAATCCATCCCTGTGAGGGTCATCGAACTACAGCAAGACACCTTTTCCCTGCCAATCAACGCCAGCGGTACATTTTCTACGAAGGATGAAACCATCCTTTCGTTTAAAGTCGGGGGTATCGTGTCCAAACTCCTCGTGCAAGAAGGCGATGCAGTAAAAAAAGGACAACTATTGGCAGCGGTGGATTTGACCGAAATCCAAGCCGGCCTCAACCAATCCAAACTAGCCTATGAAAAGGCGCTACGGGATTATGAGCGTGCAGGTAGGCTGTACAGGGACAGTGTGGCTACGTTAGAACAATTTCAAAACAGCAAAACTGCTTTGGACATCGCTGAGCAGCAAGTCAAGACTGCAGAATTCAACCTATCCTACTCCCAGATCCGTGCAACTCAAAATGGTTTTGTTCTCCGAAAATTTGTCAACGCCGGGCAGCAAGTAAGTTCTGGAGCTCCAGTCCTTCAAATTAACGGGGCTAATCAGGGGAATTGGGTCCTTCAGGCTACAGTCAATGATCAAAACTGGAATATCATTTCCGTAGGTGATCAGGCAGTGATTTTGAACTCTTCTTCAGACAGCATACCAGGTCGCGTGATACGCAAAAGTCAGGCAGCTGATCCGATGACTGGAGCCTATTGGGTGGAGATTTCTTCAGAAACCAAGGAGCATTCTAACCTTGCCTCGGGCATGTTTGGCAAGGTGGTGATTCTTCCTGCCAGACAAAAATCCGGTTGGGAGATCCCATACGAGGCACTTTTAGATGCGGAAGGTTCGGGTGGGTATGTTTTTGTGACCGATGATGATCAGCAAGCCAAAAAAGTAAAAGTGGTTCTTGGAAAAATCGGACAAAATACTGTGCAGGTTCTCAGCGGCTTGGAAAATCACAAAAAACTGATTGCCTCCGGTAGTGCCTATTTGACTGATGGTTCAAAAATTCAAATTCAGAACTGATGCGTATCTCTGATTTTGCGGTAAAAAATTACCAATTCACACTGGTCATCTTCCTGATGACCGTAGCGGTAGGGCTGACTACGTTCTTCAATATGCCCAGAAGTGAAGATCCGGTCATCGAGTCTCCTCAGTTCCCCGTGATCGTAATTTATCCCGGTGCAAGTCCTGAGGATATGGAGGAACTGGTAGTGGATCCTCTGGAAGAAGTGATCTACGGTCTCGAAGACATCAAACGAATCAAAACCGAGATCAAGGATGGTGTGGCAGTCCTGTTTGTGGAATACAACTACAATGAGGACGTCAATGAAAAGTACCAGGAGCTGGTGCGCGAAGTCAATACCCTTCGTCCAGAGCTTCCTGAGGACATTTTCTCCATCAGAATCAATAAGGTTCGTCCCTCTGATGTCAATATTCTTCAGATAGCATTGATCAGTGAAAATGCCTCCAGAGAAAGTCTGAAAAAGTATGGGGAAAGGCTTCAGGATAAATTGGAGAAAATTACTGAGCTAAAGAAAGTGGAGCTTTTCGGACTCCCTGAGCAGATTGTCAGAATAGACCTCAAGCTGGATGAAATTGCTGAAATGAATATTCCACTGAATGCCATCATTGGGAATATCCAAAGTGAGCTCAGCAATATTCCTGGAGGTCAAGTAGATGCTGGAAGCAAAAGCTTCAATGTGAAAACCAGCGGAAATTACACTTCTGCAGAAGAAATCGCTGAAACTGTAGTCTTTTCCGTGCAAGGGAAATCCATCCAGCTCAAAGATGTAGCTGAGGTAAGAGATGACTTTGAAGAAACTAAACACATCACGAGACTAAATGGCTACAGATCCATTTTCGTCACCGCCGCTTTGAAGGAAGGGAACAATATTTCTTCAGTCCAGTCCAAATACCTGACGGCAATCGAAGAAGTAAAAAGCGAGCTGCCAGAAAATATCGATTTGATCACAGCCTTTGATCAGGCCGACTATGTCAATCGACGCTTGAGTGGTTTGGGAATTGACTTCCTGATAGCGATTGGCTTGGTATTTATCACGCTTCTTCCATTGGGTAATCGGGCATCCATCATCGTGATGATCTCTATCCCACTTTCGTTAGCAATTGGCTTGGTTTTGCTTAATGCACTTGGTTACGGACTCAATCAGCTAAGTATTGTTGGATTGGTGGTCGCCTTGGGTCTTTTGGTGGATGACAGTATTGTAGTCGTAGAAAACATTGAACGATGGATCCGAGAGGGATATTCCAAGCAGGAGGCGGCACTGAAAGCTACCAAACAGATTTCATTATCCGTGGTAGGCTGTACCGTGACCTTGATCATCGCATTTTTACCTTTGGTTTTCCTACCGGAGGGATCCGGAGATTTCGTCCGGAGTCTTCCAATGGCCGTGATCATGAGCGTATTGGCATCTATGTTGGTTTCGTTGACCATTATTCCTTTTCTGTCCACGTGGATGCTCAAGGATAAGGGAGCAGGTCATTCCAACAAGGTTTTTGACTTGTTCCAAAGAGGAATCCATGCCACCTATGCCCCACTTTTGGAGCGAGCTTTGCGAAAACCATCGCAAACTTTGATCCTGGCAGGAGTGATTTTCATTGCTTCCTTGGGGCTGTTTCCATTGATTGGGTTTAGTCTTTTTCCTCCTTCGGAAAAACCAACTTTCCTGATCAA
The DNA here is from genome assembly GCF_003259255.1 of Algoriphagus litoralis. GTDB lineage: Bacteria > Bacteroidota > Bacteroidia > Cytophagales > Cyclobacteriaceae > Algoriphagus > Algoriphagus litoralis. The sequence goes on along the minus strand of NZ_QGOL01000003.1, from coordinate 190,003 downwards.
TATCACCTCCCCACTTCAGTCCAACCTCAGCACAACAGATGAAATTTCCAAGCAGGTAGAAAAAGAACTGATCCAAATTCCGGAACTGAAAAACTTCGCTTCAAACATTGGCAAAGGGAACCCACGGATTTATTACAACGAAATCCCGGAAAACGAACGAACGGATTATGCCCAAATTTTTGTCCAACTCAATCCAGAAACATCGCCACCACGCAAGCTGGAAGTGATCGAAGCCTTAAAGGCTAAATTTTCAACCTTTGTGGGAGCAAAAGTCGAAGTGAAAAATTTTGAACAGGGCCCCCCCGTTACCGCGCCGGTGGAAGTTCGTCTATCTGGTGAAAATCTTGACACACTACGTACCCTCGCTGCCAAAGTAGAAGAATTGGTCAAGTCTACACCGGGAACGATCTATGTAAACAATCCCGTAGCCAACCTCAAAACAGATGTTCGGGTAGCTATTCAGAAAGATAAAGCACGACTTCTTGGCATAAACATTTCTGAGGTGGATCGCACGGTCAGACTGGCTTTAGCGGGTCTCAATCTGGGTTCATTTACAGATCCAGATGGGCAAGAACGGGATATTTTGCTTTCCTCTCCAAGAGAAGAAAAGGCCACACTTGCCAACCTCGATGGGTTGTACATCACCAATCAACAAGGCGCAGGTGTTCCGCTCTCCCAAATCGCCAATCTGGAATTGGAAAGCAGTACGCTCACTATAGATCACTACAATAAAGAACGATCGGTCTCTGTATCGGCCTTTGTGGATCAAAAGTTTCTCGCCGATGAGGTCATCAACGAAGTGATCACCAGAATGAACCAAGTCGAATTGCCGGAAGGCTATGATTTCAAAATGGGAGGAGAATACGAGACCCGAAAGGAGTCTTTTGCAGGATTTAACACCGTGATTATTGTCACTGTATTTCTATTCATTGCGGTCTTAATCTTGCTTTTCAAAACCTTCAAAAGCACGATTATCGTCCTCTCGGTAATCCCGCTTGGAATGGTGGGAGCCCTCATAGCGCTCTGGATTACAGGAAATTCACTTTCTTTTGTCGCAATCATCGGGTTGATTGCGTTAGCAGGTATAGAAGTGAAAACTTCGATCCTCTTGGTAGATTTCACCAACCAACTCAGGCAGGAAGGAAAACCTTTGGATGCTGCAATACGTGAAGCAGGAGAAATTCGATTTTTGCCGATCGTTTTGACAACTATTACAGCTATTGGAGGTTTGATTCCTATAGCTTTAAGTACCAATCCGCTGATTTCTCCGCTTGCCATTGTATTGATTGGGGGATTGATCAGTTCCACAGTATTATCGAGAATCGTCACCCCGGTGATGTATAAGTTACTACCACCAAAAATTTGAAATATGAACCAACATTACGCACAACTCAAAAAAGCAGTGGAAGTATTCCACTCCTATGGCATCTCGCTCTCAGGCCAACGAAAGAATGACCATTTTATCCAAAAATTGAACATGGACCCTGTTTTCATCAATGGGCTCATTTTTGAATTGGAATACAATCTTCAGGTATTTCTGCAGGATGAAATGTTGGGCAAGGCCTGTACACCCAAGGAAGTAATTCAACTGCTGCTTACTATCCCTCAGGACAACTGATTCAGGTCGACAAGGATCTTGGCAAAGGGTGGTCGCAAGTAGACCAAAAAATAAAAATCAGGGTTACCAAAAATAATTCAGAATCGACTACGTCCTAAGAAATAACAATTCGACGGGATGAGAAAATTATTGGTTTTTGGGTTTACCCTGATTTTTCAATTTACAATGGGCCAAACTTGGACTAAGGATTCCTATTCCAAGTATGACGAATTCACTTTTTACAGAATAGAGGCACTCTATGAGCAGATAGACTTCAATCAGCCAGATGCTGCACTTTTGCAGGCTGCTATATTTTTTGTGACAAATGAAGAGCGGATAAAAGCCAAGCTGCCAAGGTTCAAATACAATTCAAAAATCGAAAATGTAGCTGCCGGACATGCATCTGATATGGTGAAATATGGCTTCTATTCTCATACGAGTAAGATTCGGATCAAGCGCACGGTGCAAGATCGATTTCATCTAGAGGGGCTGAATCCGGAATTTTATGGGGAGAATATCTGCTCGACCTATGGTCTGCAATATGAAAATGGCCGAAAGGTAAATCCCCCCTATCCTTCCGGTGTTTTCACTTATGCTTTCACTTCGAAAAAAGAGACCATTCCGCCTCACACTTACATTTCCTTTGCAAAAGAGGTGGTGAAACTTTGGATGAATTCACCCGGACATCGGCAGAATATCCTCAATCCAAGCTTCCAATCACTGGGATGCGGAGTAAGCCTTTATTTGGAAAAAAATTTTTACAATATGCCTTATTTCAAAGTGGTGCAAAACTTCGGAAGTGATTGAACAGCAGATATTTTCACTCTGCACCCAATCACTTCTTTAATTTTCAATTCACTTAGGTCAGATTATTCTCCTATGAATCATTTGTAAAGGCTCTCGTGTATTTTTCTGAGGTCTTCCAGTGCAATTTTTATGACTTTTCGGTCATAGGTCATGAGCCCATTCGTCTCCACTTCCACATCTGTGGTCTGCGTGTAAACGGCCGCAGCCAGACCTTTAGGAATCATCTTGAGTAAATCTTCCATTAGAATCATGTATCGAGCCTTCAGTTCCTCGGGAGAAGAAAAACTTTGGTATCCCCAATTGTCCTTTAGCTGCCAAGTATGACCTTCCAGCGGTAATCCCAAGCCTCCAAATTCCCCCAGAACCAGAATATTTTCTTTGCCAAATACCTGCGGGTCGGGCATGACTGGATCGGGGTAATTGTGCAGATCGAGGATATCCCCCACGACTTTTGATCCGGTCATTTCAAAGTTCCCGCCACTTGCGGAGTTGATCAATCGACTGGGATCCAACTCTCGGGTCAGTTTGGTGATTTCGGCAGTTTTGAATTGCCCCCAAGCTTCATTGAACGGAACCCAAGCTACGATTGAAGGGAAAAACCGGAATTCATTGATGATTTCCTTCCACTCGGCTTTGAAAATCTCCTCTGACTCCTCGGTTCGGTTTTTATACATTCCTTCACGGATGACTCCCGGTCTGACCTCCCAGCGATTTCCCATATCCCCGCTAGGCATGTCCTGCCAAACCAGCATCCCCAATCGATCCGCATGGTAATACCAGCGCGCAGGTTCTACTTTTACATGCTTTCGGATCATGTTGAAGCCCATCTCTTTGGTTTTTTGGATATCAAAAAGTAAAGCTTCGTCAGTAGGTGCTGTATATAGCCCATCAGGCCACCAGCCTTGATCCAGTGGGCCATAGTGAAATAGCGGCTTTCCATTCAGAAACATTCGTTGATGGCCATTTTGATCTTTGGCCATTCTGATATCCCGATAGGCTGCATAAGATGTGACTTGATCTATGATTTTCTTTCCTTCGAGAATTTTGATGGAAACATCATACAAGAATGGGGAATCCGGCGACCAGGTTTTAGGTTTTTCCAAGCGCACCGGAAGTGGTTTATTGGGTTGACCTTTGAAAGTCGCAACAAGATTTCCTTGATCCAAAACAGAAACTTCCACTTCCTGTCCAGCTTTGGGATTGGTGACTTCAGGATAAAAGACCTGAACAGAATTTTCCCAATCCGTCATCGAATACACTGAGGAAATATACTCGGTTGGCACCTCTAGCATATAAACGCTTTGCCAAATACCGGTGACCGGCGTATACCAAATCCCTTTCGGATCTTGAACTTGCTTCCCGCGAGGTTGTGGACCTGCATCGCTTGGATCCCATACCCGCACTCGAATTTTTTGCTGCTTCCCTTTTACCAAAAAATCGGTGATATCGAAGGAAAATGAATCGAATCCACCTTGATGCTTACCCACTTGCTTATCGTTCACCCATACTTCGGCTTCCCAATCCACTGCACCAAACTTGAGCAGGATTCGCTTGCCTTTCGGGCTTAATTCCAAATCGAAATTCCGTTCGTACCAAAGTTCATTTTCGGGACCAACAGTTTTTTGCACTCCCGAGAGAAAAGATTCTACAGGGAAAGGCACGGTGATTTTTCCTGCAAATCCAGTCTCCGGACTGCTTCCTTTTGGCAAAATCGCAAAATCCCAAGGTCCGTTTAAGCTTTGCCATTTATCCCGCACCAGTTGAGGCTCTGGATATTCCGGATGCGGATGAGTTGGATCTACCTGATCACTCCAGGGGGTTTTCAGAATGGTTTGTGAAAAAGCCTGAAGTTGAACTAAAAAAAGACACAGAAATAAAAAGATTCTCATAGTAAGACGGGTATGTTACGATTAAACTTATCGAAAATGAAACCAAAGCACAAGCTGTTCCTTTGGTTGGTTGGGACGGAAGGATGATTGGTCTGAAGGAGACTGGAGTGGCTTATCAATTTCCTGCAAAGGAGGATTAAAATAGAACACCAAGTCTGAGACCGCAGTGGGATAGGAACTATCTGGATTTTGATAATCTCCCAAGCCCAAAAAAATGTCTGATGTCTCAGTACTCACATCCAGTATCACCGATTCAAATTCCATCTTGACTGAGCGAATCTGCATTAAAAAGCCTGTAGGATTTCCCTCAATTTCTAGTGTAGGGTCAGCCATGGGTGTAAACTGTAGGTTTTTCCAATTTCCCGATTCCGAATCCGAAGAATTCCACGAAATCTGGTTTAATAGTTGATCCGGATAATTGAATCCAAGACCGGCCCATTTCGAATTGGATATCTCCGAGGATGGAGAAGAAACTTCCAACTTCAGTCGGCCATCAGCAAATACTGTCCAAGACAAGGAATTTGGCCAAGGTTTGTAGGAGGATTTGATGAGGATGGATCCATCCTTTTGTTTTTTCCACATCACTGTAGAAAATTCATTTGAACTGGCCTCATCCATGGAAGACTGTGAAAAATGTAGGACATTCATTCCCACTTTTAGCTTATCGAGCGTCCCTTTGGCTTTTCCGAATACAAAAATTTTATTTCCCACTGCCACTTGCAATTCGACATTGGATTCCCTCACAGAAATCTGCCCAGGTTTTGGATCTTCATGTTGAGTAATGGACTCTTTTGAAATAGAAAAAACACCAAAGTCCGAATCCCTACCTGTACAGAATAATAAAGGAAAAATCATTGTGGCAAGAAAATATCGAAATGGCATGGAGAGTCTCAGACTTTTAAAGACCTAAAGTAACTGATATCTCAGGATTTAAAAACCTGCCAAAGTAAATCTCAATCCTCCTTTGGATCATTTTCAAAAGTGAAGTGGCATTTTTTGACATTTTATCTATCTTAGAACCACACAGAAATTTTTAAAAAAATGAGTTCAATCGACCCTGCAATTCTTAGCAAAGCGCAAAGCTGGCTGGATGGAAATGTTGATGCTGAAACTAAAGCATCAATCAAAAAATTAATGACGGACAATCCTACCGAATTGGTGGATTCCTTTTATCAGGATTTGGAATTTGGAACTGGTGGTTTGAGAGGTTTGATGGGAGTAGGCACCAATCGGATGAATGTCTACACGGTAGGCATGGCTACTCAAGGCTTGGCCAATTACTTGTTAAAATCCTTTCCAGGACAAGAAATCAAGGTGGCCATCACTCATGACTGTAGAATCAACAACACGCTTTTTGCTAAAACTACAGCCGATGTATTCACTGCTAATGGCATCAAAGTCCTTTATTTCAAGGAAATGCGACCGACACCGATGTTATCTTTTGCAGTTCGGCATTTTGGCTGCAAAAGCGGCGTAATGATCACTGCATCACACAATCCCAAAGAATACAACGGATACAAGGCCTATTGGGAAGATGGCGCTCAGGTAGTCGCCCCACACGATACCAACATCATCAAGGAAGTTCAAAAGATCACCTCCTTTGATCAGGTGAATTGGAATAAGAATGATGCGCTGTTTGAGTATATTGAGGAGGGCTTTGATAAAATTTATCTGGATTTGGTCAAAGGATTGAGTCTTTCTCCAGATGCCATCCAGGCCCAGAAAAGTATGCCGATTGTCTTTTCTCCTATTCATGGAGCCTCCGGTAAGATGGTGCCTGCTGCATTGAAGGCTTTTGGATTTGAAAATGTCCATATTGTAAAAGAACAAGCTGAACCAGACGGCAATTTCCCGACAGTTATTTATCCCAATCCTGAAGAAGCAGAGGCTTTGACCATGGCTATTGAATTGGGTAAAAAAGTAAACGCTGAGCTAGTCTTGGCCTGTGACCCGGATGGAGATCGTTATGCTGCAGTAGTTCCCAACGAATCAGGTGAATTTGAATTGCTGAATGGAAACCAATCTGGAGCCATGATCAGCTATTACCTGCTGAACAAATGGAAGGAAGCTGGCAAATTGGACGGCAATCAGTTTATGGTCAATACTATAGTGACCACGGAGTTGATCAATGAAATCGCAGCCGGATTTGGAGTGAAGTGCTTCAATGTATTAACCGGATTTAAAAATATTGCCTCCATTATTCTACAGCTGGAGGGCAAAGAAACCTACATCGGGGGCGGTGAGGAATCGTATGGCTACCTAGTTGGAGATTTTGTTCGGGACAAAGATGCTGTGAGCGCAGCGGCTGTTTTCGCCGAGCTGATCGCCTACTATAAAACCCAGGGTAAAAACGCGATCGATGTTTTGGCTGAGATCTACACCCAATTTGGCTTTTTCAAAGAATCTCTAATCTCAGTGACGAAAAAAGGAAAAGATGGTGCCGAGCAAATCCAAGCTTTGATGAATGGATTCCGAACCAACCCTCCTTCGCAAATGAATGGGATCGATGTGGATCGGATCGTAGATGTGAAAAACTCTACTATTACGCATCTCAAGTCAGGCAAAGTGGAAAAACTGGATATGGACAAGTCCAATGTGATGCAATTTTATCTCGTAGACGGAAGCAAAATCTCCGCTCGTCCATCCGGTACAGAACCGAAAATCAAATACTATTTTTCAGTAAGCGCTCCTCTTGCCAGTGCAAGCGAATATCGAAAAATAGAAGCAGAATTGGTCACAAGATTGGAAGGATTGAAAAACTATTTCAGTTGATAACTGATCAGAAGAAAATAAGAAAGCACCGGGTGATCGGTGCTTTTTTTTGTTTTTGTTTCAAGGCAAAATCAGCCAAGAACTTGACTATTCCCTTCCGATATGAATCAGTGCATCTCCGACATTGACCACAGGATTGTTATTTAGTCCAATCACATGACCATTCGCATTTGCTTTGACAGGTACAATCACCTGACCATAAGGATCTGAAATCCGGGCTATGATTTGTCCCTTTTTGACAGATTCACCAAGTTTTACTGACGAGAAAAATATCCCCGAAGCCTTACCCCGAGTCCATTCGCTGTCCTTCATTACTAGCGTAGCCTGAGGTGCAATAGGTGCATAGATCATCCCAAGATGGTTTAGGAGTCTTTTGGTACCCAATATCCCTTCATCAATGGCGAAATTATCCAATCGCATACTTTCTCCTCCTTCGAAAACCAGGAGGTGTTTCCTAGCATTGTAGGCGGTCTTCCTGAACGACTTCTCAATATGTTTGGAATTCACCACAAAATGAGTCCCAAAGGCTTTGGCCAACTCCAATGCAACTTTGTCCTTAAAATCTACCCGGATTTGCGGTTGATTGGATAGCATTCTACCTCCAGTATGAAAATCGATCCCAAAATCAATCTGGGGAATAATCTGCTCACTCAGGATGTAGGCAATCCTGGACGCCAAAGAACCTTTTTTATTGCCAGGGAAGCTCCTGTTTAGATCACGGCCATCTGGAAAAGTCCTGCTATTGGAAAGAAATCCATAAATATTCACCAAGGGAATAACGATCAAGGTTCCTTTGAGGAGCTCTACACCCGAGTCAATTTCTTCCAGGATTCGTTTGGCCGTAAAAATCCCATTAATCTCGTCTCCATGTACTCCCCCGCTGATCAGGACTACTGGGCCTTCTTCTTTTGCTGATCGAATGAAAATTGGCAGATCGATTAACGTATGCGTAGGAAGTTTGGCAATTGGTAACTCTATGTTGACAGATTGCCCGGATCTGATCCGGACTCCATTGATCAGCACTTCTTTCATGAAATGGACAGCAAGATTGGTGGTTTCGTTTCACTTTGGCTCAAAATCTTGCTTATTTCGCAAGTCAAAACCAAGTGCATGAATATACAAGAAAACATTTCGCTACAGCGACTGAACACTTTTGGAATTGCTAGAAATGCACGATTTTTTACCATTGTCGGGAGTAGTGAAAGTCTGGCAGAAGCACTGAGTTGGGCAAAAGATCGCAACGAGAAAGTTTTAATTCTCGGCGGTGGAAGTAATATTCTGCTGACAGCAGACTTCAATGGTTTGGTAATAAAAATGGAAATCCAAGGAATCGAACTGATTGCTGAAGACGATGCACACTATTGGGTTAAAGTGGGTGCCGGGGTGATCTGGCATGACTTGGTAAGTTATGCCATCGATCACAATTGGGCTGGATTGGAAAATCTCTCGCTAATCCCAGGAACTGTGGGGGCTTCTCCCATGCAAAATATCGGAGCCTATGGTGTCGAAATACAAGATGTCTTTGAAAGCTTGGAGGCTTTGGAAAAAGCCACTTTACGCATCAAAACTTTTTCAAAGCAGGATTGTAAGTTTGGCTACAGAGAAAGTGTCTTCAAAAATGAATTAAAAGATCAATACATTATTTGCTCGGTGATTTTCAAACTGAAGAAAAAACCGGATTTGAATATAGAATACGGAGCTATTCGAGATGTTTTAAAGGAAAAAGGCATCGATCAGCCAGGCATTCGGGAGATCAGTGAGGCTGTCATTGCTATCCGTACATCTAAGCTTCCAGATCCCAAAGTGATCGGAAATGCGGGGTCATTTTTTAAGAACCCAACCATCCTTACTAGTCAGTTCAATGAATTGAAGACAGTTTTTCCTGAGATTCCTGGCTATATTTTAAATGAGGGGGTAAAAGTCCCTGCAGGATGGCTGATCGAGCAAGCTGGCTGGAAAGGAAAAAGATTCGGTGAGGTAGGTGTCCATTCCAAACAAGCGTTGGTTTTGGTTAATTACGGTAATGGTAAGGGGGAAGATATAATTTCCTTAGCTCAACAGATCCAACAGTCCGTGATGGAGAAATTTGGCATTCAGCTTCAACCCGAAGTCAATTTCATTTAGATCAGCTGGTCAGATACCGCCAGTTCTTTTCGGTAGCGTTCCACTTTCACTCCGAATTTCTTCAGGAAATCCACCCCTTCGTCCGACCCGATTCCTTTGTATTCTGCATAAGAAAAGAGGTAAACTACCTTAGAAATCCCCATAGAAAAGATAATTCTGGCACAAGCCAAACAAGGGGACAAAGTTACGTACAATGTGGAGCCTTCCACGGAAGTGTTGTTTTTGACAGCATAAAGAATCGCATTCTGCTCTGCATGGAGGGCCAGCGAGCAGCTTCCCTTGCTATCGCGTGCACAGCCGTGCTCCGGAAATTCCAAATCACAATTATGGGTTCCCGCGGGAGGTCCATTATACCCGATCGAGATGATCCTGGTTTCTTTAGTCAAAACTGCACCAACGTGCTTTTTGATACAGTGCGAACGTTTGGCAAGATTAACTGCCAACTCCATAAAAATATCGTCAAAATCAGGTCTGCTCATAACTTTCGGTTGGCAAAAATAACAAACCAGCTCATTCGAAAGAAAATTTCAGGAATAAAGACTGATGTTTTTTCGTTTGAGAAGAAAAAGTAACTTTCATCAATGAAGAACTATCCTAATGTTCAAACCCAACACCCAATGTTTCGGAAATTTCGGCCTTCTCTAATGCTGCTGGCAGCATCATTTTTTGTCTCCTGTACCGCAATCGACGTATTCAATGAAAACAATGAAATTCCTATTGCGCGTCCCTATCAATCCTTCGTCATTATCAATAAAGAGATCGGCATGCGGGGATTTTCTGCACAATTCCTTGATGAGCTGGTTCAATCTCAGATACAAGAAACACTTGAAAGTAACGGAATGACCTATGACCCTATAAAACCGGATGTGGTCATTCGATACCACTCGAATGAAGATCTCAGACAGCGGGAAACCGTCACCAATAACAATCCCTACCCATTTTGGGGATATAGAGTATATAACCCTTGGATATACAATCCATTTGAAACTAACCGAGTGACTACCAGTAATTATGAGCTTCTGCAGGTAATCGTAGATTTTATTGATCCTGTCCAGGACAAATTTTTGATGACTTTAACTGGAGTTACAGAGGTCAGCAGTCCAAAAACAAAACAAAAAAAAGTCGAAAAAACTCTAGATGCAGTCTTAAAGACGTTTCTAGAACAGAAAAACCAAAGATGAAATGGAAAAGAAATATACAACCCTTAAGGAATTCTATCCTTACTATTTGGAGGAGCACCAGAACACGACCTGCCGCATCCTTCATTTCATTGGAACAGGCTTACTGTTTGTGATTTTGGGTGTAGGATTCACGACTGGAAACTACCTTCTCTTTCTTTGCATCCCGATTGTTGGCTATGGTTTTGCGTGGGTTGGCCATTTCTTCTTCGAAAAAAACAAACCCGCCACTTTCCAATATCCCCTCTTCAGCCTCGCGTCGGACTTCATTATGTTCTTTGATTTATTGAAAGGCAAAGAAAAATTCAAAAAAAGAAGTCAAATTCTTTGAATAGTGACATGATTTCTGGCAAAGTATTTGAACAATAAGAAAAAGATTGTAGTTTTGTATGATTATTAATGTATTTCAAAATCAAATTTTTGCACTTCGATGCTCACAATAGTTCTGATAGACGATGACCCAATTAGCACTTTCGTGACAGAAAAGCTAATTTTGAAAAATGTCAAGGAACCTTGTACATTTCACAAATTCCAAAGTGCAAAAACTGCATTGAACGAAATAAATTCACTTCGGCCCAATTATCTTTTTTTGGACCTCAATATGCCAGAAATGAACGGTTGGGATTTTTTAGATCACTTTCAGCCAGAAAACAACGATGCTCAAATTTATATCTTGAGTAGCTCAGTAGATCAGCGGGACATTTCAAAGGCTAGCCAATACGATCTTGTAAAAGATTACCTCTCCAAGCCATTAATTAAAAAGTACATCAAGTCCATCTTCAACTGATCCAATTTCGATCAGTTTTTTTTTGCCTTCTTGAACATTTTCAAACTTAGAATCCCGAAATTGGTTAATACCAAAAAAAGAGATTATGGCAAGTGCAAATCCAAGTTTGATAGATGCAATCGAAAAAACAGTTCAGAAATTATCCAATGGGGCAGCTTACCAATGGGGTCATATGGGAGCTTGTAATTGCGGTAATTTAGCTCAGGAACTTACGCATCTCAGTAAAGCTGATATTCACCGATACGCTATGCAAAAGCATGGGGACTGGAATGAACAACTCCTTGATTATTGTCCCAGCAGTGGATATCCAATTGATTTAATGATTTCGACAATGTTGGATTTTGGACTTACGCTGGAGGACTTGGCCAATTTGGAAAAACTCTCAGACCCGCTGATTCTTGCTCAAATACCAATAGAAAAAAGAGATCAACTGAATAAAAATTCAAGAGAAGATGTCATACTATACATGGAAACTTGGGCAAAACTTTTGAGAGAAAAGTGGATCACTGAAAATTATAGTCTGATTGAATCTGAGTTGGAAAAAAAATTAGAGTTACCTGTATTGGTGTAATTAAAATTTTGTCTTATTTCGTGAAGAATAAAATTTAACCCCTTTTGAAACAGCTATGGAGGATTTTGAAGATGATTTCGATGAAATTGAAGATTTCGAAGAAGAAGAAGATGAATTCGAAGATGACTTTGAAGATGGATACGATCTAGATGAAGACACAGAATTTCTGGATGACAACATCGTAGATTTTGGGGAGGATGAGGATGACTTCGGAGATGATGAGGATATTGAAGAAGATGATTTTGAAGACGATCTGGATTAATCACTAAGGTTGCTTTAGATTCAGTATTTTACTTTTGTAAAATCGACTTCCTACCCTATCTTCGTGCATTCATGTGAATCACAAATTATAGCAAATGACACTACTAGATATTTTCAGTTCTCCAATTATGCCAGGTGCTCAGCTTTTTATACTGATTGTCTGTATACTAATTGGACTTGGAGCAGGTCTATCTGCAATTGATGCTCGAAGTACTTTCAGCAAAAAGAAAAAGGCTGATCATTAATTTCTACAAATCTTATGAAAGGAGGCTAAGCCTCCTTTTTTTTTTTAGCCAAAAATTTACCCATGAAAAAACAAAATTTCAGCAATCACGCCAGATATTATCCATTACATCATTTTGTCCTGACACCCTTGACTTTGATTTATTTGGGATGGACCATTTCCAAAATGGATTTCAGCACCAGCGAAAGTCTCTATTCAAGTCTATATTTCTTACTTGGAGCAATTATTTTGGTATTGCTTCCCCTGTTATCTAGAATTTATGCCCTCAAAAATCAGAATCGAATTATTCTGATGGAGATGAGACAGCGGTATTTTCATTTGACTGGACAATCATTCTATCCCCTGGAAGATCAGCTTAAATTAGGTCAAATTATCGCGTTAAGATTCGCCAGCGATCCCGAACTTATCGATTTGATTGAAAAGGCCATCAGCCAAAAATTAACCGCAAAAGAAATCAAACTTCAAGTGAAAGATTGGCGTGGAGATTATCGGAGAGTTTAATTAAATTTTCCTTCAGTAAGAGCCTGATGCATTAGCCTGACGAGATTTTGTCGGGCTTTTTCTTTATAATCAAAATCTGAAAAATCAAGTGGAGGGAGTTCTAGTACCAAATCAAAACCTGATTCCATTCCTCCTTTACCCGATGTAATCAAAGCAACTTTTTTTCCAGCCTCCTTTGCCAATCGTAACAATTCAAAACTGGCCTTACCTTGATCACTTTGGGAATCGTACTGTCCCTCACCAGTGATGATCCAATCGGCAAATTCAATTTTTCCCTTCAATGCAGTTTGTTCAAAGAAATATTCAGCACCAAACCGAATTTCAGTGAAAAAAAACAAGTCCAAACCCAACGCAATCCCTCCTGCTGCACCGAATCCGGGAGAATCCTTCCAATCTCTTTTTGATTTCCTGATCATTTGAGAGAGTAGCGTCTTGCAGGATTCTTCAAAATCCAGCAGATCCTTTCGTTCCAGTCCCTTTTGGGGGCCAAAAACAGATATGGCACCATTCTCTCCAAAAAATGGATTTCTAACATCACAAAGAAGGGTGAATTTTACTTTTGGGATAAAAGTACTGAGCTGAATGTGTTTGATTTTTTCTAAAAATCTGGCCGAAAAAGCGGAGAGTTCTCTTCCATGCTCATCCAAAAACAGAACGCCTAAGGCATATAAAATACCAGTCCCCATGTCTATCGTTGCGCTACCTCCCAGTCCCAAGACAATTTCCTTGGCACCAAAATCAACAGCACTTCGAATCAAAAGTCCCGTGCCAAATGTCGATGTGGTATGGGGATCCTTTTGGAAGGTCTCAAGCGTGCCCAAGCCAGAAGCTGTAGAAACGTCGAGATAAGCTGTATTTCGCTTCCCATCCCATCCAAAATACCCCAAACAGGGCTGTCCCACAGCATTTAGCGTCCACTTATGGATTTTGTCCAGATTTAACGAATCGATTAATAATGAACAAGTCCCATCTCCCCCGTCCGCTACTGGCTGCAATTGGACTTGGGAATCTGGGAGTGTTCGGATAAGTTCAGCGATTATTTTTGCTGCTTCTGCTGCCTCTAGTGTTCCTTTAAATGCATTGGGGGCAATCAGAAAATTCATCCCTTTTTGGCTTTCATCCTGGCAAAATAATCCTTCGAAGCAGCCCGGACTTTTGGAGCTAAATAGAGTGCGGCAATCATATTGGGAAATGCCATCACCGCATACATCCCATCTACCAAACTCACCACTACTTCCAGCGAAGCTACTGCTCCCACGACTATTGTAGCCAGGTAGAAATAATTGTAATAATTCGCCTTATCCGCGCCAAAAAGGTAATTCATGCATTTGTGACCATAGTAGGAATAAGTAAACATTGTGGAAAGTGCAAAAACCAAAACAGAAAGCATCAACAGGTATTTTCCATACACCGGAATTCCCACTTCAAAAGCTTCCAAAGTCAAACGCACCCCGTCATTTTCAGCATTTTCCCATACCCCTGTAAGAAGAATTACCAAGGCGGTAAGTGTACAAACCACAATAGTATCCACAAATGGACCGAGCATTGCAATCAATCCTTCTCGGATCGGTTCATTATTTTTAGAGGCTCCATGCACCATCGGTGCTGTACCAATTCCTGCCTCGTTGGAGAAAGCAGCCCTGCGTGCACCGATCACGATAACTGATCCAACGGCTCCTCCTAACACAGCATTTCCTGTAAATGCATCCACTACAATGAGTTTAAACATAGCTGGTACATTACCCAAATATTGATAAATTATGATCAGCACCGTGATCATGTAAACCCCAACCATGAATGGGACCATTTTGGAAGCGACTGAAGCGATCCTTTTGATTCCTCCCAAAATGACAATCGCAGTGAGACCCATCATACCAAAGCCTATAATCCAACGATTTCGGACAGTTTCTTCAAGTGTATCTGGCTGAATCAAAACTGCCTGAATTACAGCCGTAAGCTGGTTTGCCTGAAATATTGCTAAAAGCCCAATTACACCGGCTACACAAAATATTACTGAAAGGAACCTCCATTTTTTACCCATTCCTTCTTCAATGACATACATAGGACCGCCTTGGATCTCACCTGAACTGTCTTTCCCCCGATACATGATGGCTAGACTGCAGGTATAATACTTCGTGGCCATACCTACAAAAGCAGCTACCCACATCCAAAACAAAGCCCCCGGACCTCCCATATTGATAGCAATAGCGACTCCAGAGATATTCCCTAATCCTACCGTAGCGGCAATGGCCGCTGAAAGTGCCTGGGCCGAGGTGATTTGACCGGGAGCATGCTCCTGATCATGCTTTCCTCGCAAAAGCCCAATGGCATGACCAATTTTAAG
The DNA here is from genome assembly GCF_003259255.1 of Algoriphagus litoralis. Taxonomy (GTDB): domain Bacteria; phylum Bacteroidota; class Bacteroidia; order Cytophagales; family Cyclobacteriaceae; genus Algoriphagus; species Algoriphagus litoralis. The sequence goes on along the minus strand of NZ_QGOL01000003.1, from coordinate 174,928 downwards.
GATTGGAACAAAGCCCGAATGAATGAAAAAAAATGTCCCTCCACCTAGCAACAAAACCAAGATAGGCGGACCCCAAATCCAATTACTAAATTCAATGATAATGTCTCCCATGAATAATTTTAATTTCTAGAAAATGTCAAATTCCCCGAATTGAACTCGATTATAGGCCCATTTTAGCCAAATTCAAAAGGAATAAAATTTAAATAAAAAAACCGAAGCCATTTCTGACTTCGGTTTACCAATATAAGCTACTTTACCAATTGACTTTAGGTGATTTGTAAAATCCGATACCTTGAATTTCCCATCTCTTCCCATGAGAGGGGATTCTCCTACTGAAGCTCTCCCAATTTCTTCTTTCCTTTTTAGTCCAAGCTACCTCAGCTATAGCTGGAAGTCTAGGAAAGGTGAGGTAGTCAATATCCTCCCGGTTGGTCACAGTCTCTGTCCATAATGGAGCTTCAACGCCCAGGATGTTTTCGGCTGAGATTCCTTTTGCATAGGATGTTGGCTCCCAGAGATACGCAGAGTCCAATTCAATGTAGGCAGCCCAGTGAAGTCCAATTCTAGAGGTGCTGTCATATTGCATATCCAGATAGACTTTTTTGGCTGGTGACATGAGCACTTTGTTTCCCTGCTCTTTGGCTAGTATTGCATTTTCTTCCAAAGCCCAGAATTGCGCCACATTACCTGGAAGTAATTTGGCTGTAGCCACTTCATCCCATCCGATACTGGTTTTTCCATATTTGGAAACGATGTCTTGTACCCGCTCTACAAAATAAATGTAGTCATCCTTTTCTGTCACATGAGACTCATCTCCGCCAATATGAAAATAAGGACCTGGCGTGATCTCTGAGATTTCTTGTACTACACTGTCTACAAATGCATAGGTCAATTCCAATTCTGTGGAAAAGGTACTCCAACCTACTTCAATGCCTGTATAAAGTTCCGAAGCAGTTGGGTTTTTCTTTGGCATCTCATAGTCCAGTGGTGCATGGTTTACAGAGTCAAGCTTTCCATTGGGCAAATTGACCCCAGGATTCAACTCTGCATAAGAAGCCAACGCCGAATTGGTATGGCCTGGCATATCTACTTCAGGAACAATGGTTATAAAGCGATCTGCAGCGTAAGCTACGATTTCTTTGTATTCTTCCTGGGTGTAAAATCCTCCTTCTCCTCCTCCTACTTCAGTACTTCCTCCTATTTCAGTCAGTTTTGGCCAGGATTTGATCTCGATTCTCCATCCTTGATCATCCGTCAAGTGCAGATGAAGGTAGTTTAGTTTATAAATCGCCATCTGATCGATGAAATATTTCACATCTTCTACCGGAATAAAGTGTCTTGCTACATCCAGCATAGATCCGCGATAACCAAAAGCCGGAGCATCTTTGATCGTACCGACTGGCAAAACCCAATCCATGGTCTGTACAGATGTATTGGCTAATTGGGCCGGGAACAACTGCAGCAAAGTCTGGACACCATAGAAAAGGCCAGCTTCTCCTGAAGAAGTGATTTTTACCTCTGTATCAGAGATTTGAATTTCGTATCCTTCTGAATCCTCAGAACCCGTGAGTTCCAAAATAACTTCTCCCGAATCAAAGGATACAGGAATATCAAATCCAGTAGCAGGTCTCAGCTTTTCTGCCAAATGCTCGCCGATTCTGGTCAAATTTTCACCTGAACCAATTAACCGAATACCGATTTCGCTGGTAAGCTGAAAACTTCCCGAACCATCGGTTATTTCCTGAGGAAGCGGAATAAGTGCCGATTCACTCAATACAGGCGACTTTTCGCAAGCTCCTAATGCAAAGGTCGCCCCTAGGATTGCAGCCAAAATGTGTTTCTTCATGATTACTGATTTTGCCTAAACTTACTTGAATTTTTTGCAAATCTATTTTCCTAAAATCAAATTATTCTAAAAATCAGATTTGTTGCCAGTCATTTCGAATCGCAGCTTTCCTCTATTTAATGCCAAACAAAATTACCTATCACGGAAATCCAGTACGGAACTATAGACAGTTTTTAATATTTTGGCGTGTGATTAGCATAAACTCAAACCATAGCATATGAAAAGTAAAGATTCTACGGAGACAAACAGTCGGAGAAATTTCATTAAAGGTTCTGCCTTGGCTGTAGCCGGATTTTATATTGTACCTAGACACGTTCTGGGAGGCCCAGGTTTTGTAGCACCAAGTGACAAACTAAGGGTAGCCAGTATAGGTATAGGCGGAATGGGTGCCAGCGATGTCAGCGGTGTATTCAGAAGTGGAAAAGTGGACATGGTAGCCCTTTGTGATGTGGATGATTCGAGGGCAAAAAGAAGCCGTGAAGAGCATCCAAAGGCTGCTTACTACAGGGACTACCGGATCATGCTAGAAAAAGAAGACAAGAATATCGATGCCGTGACTGTCTCAACGCCTGACCACATGCACGCCGTACAAGCGATGATGGCCATGAAAATGGGCAAACATGTCTATGTTCAAAAGCCAATGTCCCATGACATCTACGAGGCTCGGATGCTCACCGAAGCTGCAGAAAAATATAAAGTCGTTACACAAATGGGAAACCAAGGCTCCTCTGGTGATGGCGTTCGTCAAATGGTCGAATGGTACAATGCAGGACTGATCGGAGAAGCAACCAAGGTGTATTCATGGACCAATCGCCCAGTATGGCCACAGGGAATAGAGTGGCCCAAGACACCGATAACTCCACCTTCGGATTTGGATTGGGATCTCTGGCTTGGAACTGCTCCCTACAAAGATTATGTAGGAAATTTGGTTCCGTTTAATTGGCGTGGTTGGTGGGACTATGGCACAGGAGCTTTGGGAGATATGGCCTGCCATATTATGGAACCGCCATTCCGAGTATTAGGATTGGGATATCCCAAATCTGCCGAGTGTTCGGTAGGATCGGTGTATGTTGGCGAATTTACGAGAGGTTACTTCCCAGAAAGCTGTCCTCCCTCTTCGCATATCACCCTTCGATTTGACAGGCCGGGTAAAGATGACCTGGAATTCCACTGGATGGACGGGGGAATTCAACCGACTCGACCAGAGGAGCTCGAGCCAAATGAAATGATGGGTGATGGAGGAAATGGCGTCATCATTGAAGGAACTGAGGGAAAGATGATGTGTGCAACCTATGGTGCTGATCCAAAACTCCTTCCAACTAGCAGAACTGCCGAGGTGAAAGTTCCCCAAACTGAATACAGAGTACCTGGTGGAGATCGAGGTCATTACAATAACTGGGTGGATGCGTGTATTGCCGGTCATGGCTCAGAAGAATTTAAAAAGTTGAGTTCACCATTCTCAGTAGCTGGACCTTTGACCGAATCTGTTCTCATGGGTAATCTTGCTATCAGAAGCTACGATTACAGAATAGCACGTGACGGATCAAGCACTCAGTTTGACTATCCTGGAAGAGGCATCAAGCTGGTATGGGATGGTCCAAATATGAAAATCACCAATTTTGAGCCTGCAAATCAATTTGTACGACGAGAGTATCGCGGTGATTATTCTCTTTGATTAGTGAGGTTAGCATATAAAAAAAAGGGCTTCCGATTTGGAAGCTCTTTTTTTATTGCTCAACTGCAAGTTCTACTCTTCGATTTTTAGATCTTCCTGCTTCAGTAGCATTTGAAGCGATCGGTCGAGTACCACCCCAGCCTGAAATTCGCAGACTTTCGAAATTCACCCCTTGATCCACCAAAAAATCCCGCACGCTTCCGGCCCTTTCTAGTGATAACTGCTTATTCAATCCTGGATCCCCTACATTATCGGTATGTCCATTTATACGGATTTTGATTTCAGGATTCTCTTTGAGAAAAGCCGCCAAATCGGATAGGCTTGCTTCAGTCGATTCACCCTCCAGTTCTGCCGTCCCTCGTTTGAAATTCACATCCTCCAAAAGGACGATGCTCCCAGGTTCAGCTTTGGTAAGAAGGATCACAGTTTTACTTTTGGAGTCAAGATTTTCTAGCAAAATCTGTTTTGGGAAGTAGCCTTGGGCAGAAATTTTTATTTGAGTTACTCCCTTTTCCTTTAATGAAGAAATAAGCTGATCATGTTGAAAATCAATTATTTCAGAACCTTTAATAAAAGTAATGGTGTAAGGAATCTCCACCTTGTTTTTACCATCAATGACTACCCAAGAAATCGGCTGTTCGGCCTCTACCGGTTTTTCTTCGATTGGAGTAATGACAGGCATTGGTAGGTATACATTGGTTGAATCCGAAAGAGGAATCGCTCTTGTTTGTGGTATTTCTGTCGCTACCCGAGTAGGTCTTGATGAAGTTCTTCTTACAGCTTCAGGTTTAGCTTGAGGCGCAATCGGTGCGACAAAGTCTGTTGGGATCACTAAAGGAACTGGAGTGGAAAAAGTCAACAGATCAGCAAATCCGTCACTGTTTTGGGTACTAGTCCAAACTACCTCATCTTTGCTGATGAAGGTAATCGATGCCTCCGATCCTCTAGTGCTGATTTGTTCCCATTTTTCTGGTTTGCTCCAGCTGGTCCAATCTTCTTCAAGTTTTTTTGCAATTAAAATGTCTTTTCCATTGGCACCGGGATGCGAATTGGATGAAAAATAAAGTTGTGAAGAATTTGGATCAAAAAATGGCCCCATCTCCTGCCCAAAGCCATTTATCGCTGGCCCAAGGTTTTTCAATTCAGACCAATCAATCAATCCAGATTTTTCACTGACATAGATGTCCTCGTTTCCCAGACTATCTTTTCTTTTGCCTGCCAAAAAAATCAACTTACCACCTTCGGCCACTCTTCCTGTGACATTTCCTTCAAATGAATTTAGATCGGGAAAATTAACTTTCCGAAGGTAATTCCAATCCTGACCAAATTTTGAAAACTGATGAAGTGACAAATCATGTGCTTCCTTGCGAAGGACAAGCAAAGTCAATACATCTTCCAATCCCAATACCAAGTCGTACCCAGAGGAACTCAAATCAGGCCGATGGGTCGCGAGTCCCCATTCACCTGACTCGTCTTTTCGCGTTTCCCAGATATCTCCGGGGTCTGATTTACCACCAAGGTTATCAGGATGGAATGCACGGGTAAAAAGAAGGGTATTGTTTCCGATCCAAACGGGATTGGTGTCATCATTTGGGCTATTTGCACCAGAAAGCGAGCGCAATTCCTGAGCCTGAGAAGTGAAAATAAAACAAAAAGCAAGCAGCACCAGGCCACTTGCTTTGAAAAAGAAATCTTTACTGTTTTTCATACTTATTGATCCAACACGATGGCGAAAATCAGTGGCGCCACAATTGTTGCATCAGATTCGACAATGTATTTTGGTGTGTCCTGACCTAGCTTACCCCAAGTGATTTTTTCGTTGGGTACTGCTCCCGAATAGGATCCATAAGAAGTGGTCGAATCGGAAATTTGGCAGAAGTAGCCCCAAAGTGGCACATTGGTCCGCTGTAAGTCTTGATGCAACATCGGTACCACACAGATTGGGAAGTCTCCTGCAATTCCCCCGCCAATCTGGAAAAATCCGACAGTGCTTTCTTCTGTGGCATTCTGGGTATACCAATCAGCTAGGAACATCATGTATTCAATCCCAGTCCTAACTGTATGTACTTTTTTTACATCACCAGAGATCACATGACCAGCAAACATATTTCCTAATGTGGAATCTTCCCATCCCGGTACAATCATCGGAAGGTTTTTCTTAGCCGCTTCAAGGAGCCAGCTGTTTTTAGGGTCGATTTGGAATGAGGCGTCCAATTTTCCTGATAACAGGATTTTGTAGAAAAATTCGTGAGGAAAATAAGCCTCATTGGCTTGGTCAGCTTTCACCCATTCTTCCAAAATCACGTTTTCGATTCTACGCATCGCTTCCATTTCTGGAATACAGGTATCAGTTACCCGATTCATGTGTCGCTCCAACAGCGCCTGCTCATCGGCAGGTGTCAGCTCACGATAATTGGGTACTCTCTCGTAATAATCATGAGCCACTAGGTTAAACACATCTTCTTCTAGATTAGCACCTGTGCAGGAAATGATCTGAATCTTGTCTTGACGGATCATTTCGGCCAAAGAAATGCCCATCTCGGCGGTAGACATTGCTCCTGCTAGTGTTACCATCATCTTACCCCCTTTATCCAAGTGAGTTTTATAACCTTCTGCAGCATCGATAAGAGCAGCAGCATTGAAGTGCCGATAGTTGTGTTTTAAAAATTCAGTGATTTTCATGTGTTTATTTTTTGTTTATCATTTGCTATTGAGCTATCCATTTTTGGTTTACCAAGCGTACGTGCCGTATGAGAACTACAATTGTGTATGTGCACCCATTATTCGCCAAATCACATGCTGGATGGGTTATCAATAGCGACGCAAAAGTACCCAATTTTTTGGGCACAAAAAAACCCGAACTAGGCCCGGGTTCTAAAGTTAAGTTTAGCTTTTTGTTATTTTTTTGCTGTAGTATCTGCGGCAGCTGGAGCAGCGGTAGAGGTGTCGGCGTACTTCTTGTTTAATCCTTCCACCACAGAAGCAGTCACATCCATAGCGTCACTTGCGTACCACATGGCTCCACCTCTGGTGTAGCTTAGGATGATGTCAATTCCGTTTTCGGCGGCATATTCTTTCATGTAACTCTGCACCTGCTCGTAAATATCAGTCATCATTTTTGCCTCGTCAGCAGACAATTCCTGCATGAGGTTATTTCTGTAGGTCATCAGATTTTGCTCTTTCTGTACCAATTCATCCTGCTTGGCTCTTGCCTGATTAGGAGTCATATTGCCACCTGTTTGCTGGAAAGTCGCAACTTCCTGCTCAAAACCTCTGGCTCTTGACTGAAGATCAGAATCAAATCTTTGGCCTTTGGCGGTGATTTCTTCTGACATTTTTTTGAAGTAATCGTATTTGTTGATCACTGAATCAGTATAGACGTAAGCTACTTTGAGGTCACCGGTAGCTATACCTTCACCTGAAGTCTCCGCCTCAGAGGTGGTAGATGCTTTTTGATCACAAGAATAAAATAGCACAGAAGCCAGTGCAAGTACTCCGAAGATTTTCAATCCTTTTTTCACTTTAAATTTGTTAAGGTTCACGAGGCGCAAATATATAGAAAGTATTCATTTTGTAAGAATTGCACTTTATCAAGGAAGTTAAAATCAGTTAAGTCATTAACCATAAAGTGATTGTGCAAGTCGAAAAACCTGAGCATGGGCGTCAATTATCACTTTTATTTGCTTAGAGTACCCTCCACCCATACAGCACATGATGGGAATTTCCCGACTTTTCGCATTGGAAAGCACTAATTCATCCCTCATTTTAACTCCGATTTGACTCATGTTTAACCTCCCCAATTGGTCAGTTCCCAAGACATCTACGCCACATTGATAGAGGATGAAATCCGGATAAAAAGTAGTGAAAATGGAGAACAGGTTTTGCTCCAACAGGTTTAGATATACTTCATCGCCAGTCCCATCCGGAAGACCAATGTCCAAGTGAGACTTTTCCTTGCGGTGGGGATAGTTTTTGGCTCCATGCATGCTGAAGGTAAATACATCCATCCGATGTTGAAAAATTTGGGCTGTGCCATTTCCCTGATGAACATCCAGATCCACTATCAAAATCCGCTTTGCTAAATTATTTTCCAGCAGGTAGTTGGCAGTGATGGCCAGATCATTCAGCAGACAAAACCCCTCTCCACGATCCGAAAAAGCATGGTGGGTTCCACCAGCTATATTCATCCCGATACCGTGGTCCAATGCAAAAACGGCCGCCTGAACAGACCCGCTTGCAATTTGAATTTCCCGCTCGACCAGCTCTTGAGATAGAGGGAAACCAGTAGCCCGAATTTCTGACCTGGTCAACTCAAGATCCTTCAGGCGATAGAAATAAGCTGAGTCGTGGGTGTTCAGAATCCATCTTTCATCCAGTAGCTCTGGGATAAAGAAATGATCCTCAGTCAGCGTCCCTTCATAGATCAATTGCTCAGGAAGGAGCGAATACTTTTCCATTGGAAAGCGATGGCCAGGAGGCAAAGCATGAGCATAAGACGATGAATGGGCTACTTTAAGCATAAAAAAAACGCTGATTAATTAACCAGCGCGGAATAGGCTATGTTTTCAGATTCAGCGCTATCAGGACTCATCGTCCTCAGTCTGAAAAGCATACAGTGTCTCGTCCAGCACGATGGTATCGTCATTGAATTCCTGAATGAATTTAGAAATTACCTGCTCAGTAATTTCCTCAACGTTCAATGCTGCATCTAATCCGACACCATAATCATGGTGTGTATCTATATCGATAAATTCCTGCACCTTGACCGTCTCTTCCTCTTCTATCTCCATGATGATCTCGGTAATAAACCAACCTATTTCCTCCTCTTCACTGGAAAGTGGCTTCATATTACCGTTTTCGTCTTCTTCATAGGTGATTCCTTTGAAATTAGGAAACTTTTTGGCAGCCTCATGTTCGGCCAATTCGTAAACCTCACTGGCATGATGAAGGCGAAGTGTATAAAGGGCTGCATCATAGATGGCTTCTTTTCCCTCAAACATTCCGAGAAAGTAAAAATTTACAAATTCCTCAGAATTCTCCTCATCGGGAATGATCTTGAAGTTCTTTCCAGACTTTTGAAGTTCTGATTTAAGGGATTCAATATTTTTTGGGTCAAATCCTGGGTTGTCAACTGGCATAGCTCAAAAATTCAAATAAGTTGTAGATTAAATAGGGGATTAATTAGCAATTCAAAACATTAATGATAATTCGATAAGAAAGTAAATGAATAAAATCAAATCAGCAAAATTTGACAAAGAATTTGTCAAGGGACTTTTAGCACAAAAGGAGGGGTCAAAACTAGATTTTAAGCAGAAAATCACCTCCAAAGAAAAGATTGCCAAAACCTTATCTGCGTTTGCTAATTCTGAAGGAGGATTCATCATCATCGGGATGTCTGACAAAAAGAAACTAATCGGAATAGATGTTGACGAAGAATGGTACATGATTGACGCTGCCAACGAAGAATTTTGTTTGCCCCGGGTCTCATTGACACTTGATGAGATCAAGATATCAGGTGATAAAAACCAAGAAGAAGAATTTTGCGAAAAGTCACTACTACTCGTTGAGGTGAAAAAATCGCAGGGTCCCACCGTTTTTTGCAAATCTAAAACAGGCGAATTGAAAGCTTACCGGAGAGTCAATGATCAAACCCTGGCACTATGAATTTAGACTATTGCCAAAAACTCCATTGATCAAACTCAACACCAGAGAAAAGCCCAAAGCCCACCAAAAACTGTCAACGGTAAATCCAGGTATGAAATAGGCTGCGATCAAAATAACTCCCGCATTGATTACCAGCAAAAACAAGCCTAGGGTAATCAGCGTTATGGGTAAGGTAAGGATGATCATGATTGGCTTGAGTGTGAAATTGATCAATATGATCACTGCAGCCAATAGAAAACCAGTAGACCAAGTGTCTATGCTTACGCCATTCAATAAAAAATCAGCAATCAGAACAGAGATTCCACCCAATAGGATTTTGGTCAGAACGGATGAGGCTTTATTGGTTTTTTCCATGTTTATTAAGTTAAAGATTCGGAGCGATTTTAAGTTAAATCTGACAAAAATCAGGATATAAACCCGCCGCTAGTCCGATTTCCTTACAATTTGTTATTTACTGAGTCGTATATTTGCACATCTAAAATAAAGTTTCCTAAGTGATTATTATTATCTTCTTCCTACTTCATTGGTATTTCTCCCTGTTTTGCCAAAGTTTCTTCCTTCACCGATATGCAGCCCATCAGATGTTCGTCATGAACAAATATTGGGAAAAGTTCTTTTACTTCTTCACTTGGATGTGGCAAGGAAGCTCCTACCTCTCTCCTAGAGCCTACGCCATTTTGCATCGAATGCATCACGCCTATTCGGACACGCCCAAAGATCCGCATAGTCCACATCACACAGAAAACTTATTTACCATGATGTGGAAGACCAAAAATATTTACAACGATTACTTCAGCTTCAAACTCAAGCCGGAGGAGCGTTTTTCAAAAGATATTCCTGATTGGAATAAGTTTGACAGATTCGCAGATAATATGGGCGTACGTGTAGCGTGGATTCTACTCTATGTAGCTATATATGTTCTGAGCATCTCGGTATTCGAATTGCCAGGCACACATTGGTGGATGTATTTTCTGCTTCCGATTCACTTTTTGATGGGACCTGTACATGGAGCTATTGTAAACTGGAGCGGACATAAGTATGGCTACGCAAACTTTGACAACAATGACAAGTCGAAGAACTCCCTGTTATTGGATGTTTTGATGCTCGGTGAGTTATTCCAAAACAATCATCATAAACTTCCCAACAGGCCAAACTTTGCAGTCAAATGGTATGAATTTGACCCAACCTACCCTATCGTAAAGCTTCTGCATGCGACAGGGATTATACGCCTCAGGGCAATTTAAAAGAACCATTATCGACAAAGACCTCCAAAAGAGGTCTTTTTTTTATTTTTATCTCGCTCTAAATCAGATTTTTAATTATCTCGATCAACTAAATAGTAAAAATATTTTATGGATTTCTTTGGAATTAAGAAACTAAACGAATAATTTTCTATCGAATTAAAACTTAACACCTTATGAAACCATTAACCAGAGCAGAAGAGGAGATTATGCAGATCCTCTGGGATATTGAGCGAGGCTTCGTGAAAGATATCCTGACTCCTATGCCAGAGCAAAAACCGGCATACAATACAGTATCAACCATCGTGAGAATCCTTGAGCGAAAAGGATTTGTAAGTCACAAATCGTACGGCAAAAGCCACGAATACTTCCCTATCGTTTCTAAAGATGAGTACCGCACATTCATTATCAAAAGAATGTTGGAAGGTTATTTCGAAAGCTCATTCGCTAAACTTTCTTCATTTTTCAAAAATGATGAATCTTTGAACACGAAACAGTACCAATAATTGCGTAAAAAATAATCAAGAAAAAAGCCCGACTATCTAGTCGGGCTTTTTTATTAGTCGATGTCTTTGAGTAGTTCTTCGACTGCTTTTTCCAATTGTTGATCGATGCCCTGATCAATTTTTCCCGGCATATTTTTCACCTCAAACTGAGGTTTGGTTTCATTGTTCTCCAGCCATTCTCCTGCCTTGTTTTTGGCAGAGATTGGGACAGCTCCCCATCGGGTCCCATCAGGCAAACCCTCCCATCCTGCAAAGGAACAAGTCCCCGGTGTAGGCATTCCCACAGTTTTTCCGATTTTCAGATCGGTATACCCGCAGGCAAAACAGTGCCCGTCAGAATAGTTGGCTTCGTTAAACATAGCCAGAGTAGGTTTAGTCCATCTTGCTGTAGGCTCCCCTCCAACTACTTTGTCCGCTGTGGCATAGGTCAAAAACGACTCGCCCGTGAAGAACATCGCCAGATCAGCCACCAAATCTCCCCCACCATTGAACCGGGTATCCACGACAATTCCTTCTTTTTCGAAGTATTTTCCCATCATGTCTTCGTAGACATTGCGGTAAGGACCATCGCTCATGCCAGGAATATGAACATAGCCCAATTTACCTCCGCTGAGTCGCTCCACTTCCTCTTGATTCATTTTCACCCAACGCTTGTATAGCAATTGGTTTTCAGCGCCGAGAGAAATCGGCTTCACTGTGTATTGCTTCCTACTTTGATCTGCTGGATTGAACACTTCGATCAGCGTGAACTTATCCGCTTTTCTATTCAAAAGCTTCGCAAAGTCCAGATCGGCTGTGATCAGTTCTCCGTCGATCTTCTCGATGATCATACCGGATTTCACTGCGATATCTGATTTGTCCAAAGGCCCACCTTTGATTACCTCTGTGATTTTCACACCGTCACCTTCATACGAATAGTCAAAGAAAATACCCAAAGCACTGGTTGCATCAGCCATGGGAATGGAGCGTGAATAGCGAGCACCGGCATGGGACACGTTCAATTCCCCAATCATTTCAGAGATCATTTCGGCAAATTCATAGCTGTTTCCAATATGTGGCAGATATTTCTGGTATTCCGGTTTGATGGCATTCCAGTCGATTCCGTGCATATCCGGCGTGTAGAATATTCCTTTGGTACGAAGCCAAATGTGCTCAAAAAGGTGAGCAGTCTCCGCTGTTTTGTCAAAAGTCATCTCTCCTGCAATCTTGATACTTTCCCGCTTCATACTTTCAGGATTGATTTTGGAAATACTGCCTGATGCAAGTAAAAAGAGGTTCTTTTGATCCTTATCCCATACCAACTGTCCAAAACTGGCATCTAAGGCTAATTCTTGTTTGGTATCTTTGGTTCGTAGATTCGTGCTCCAGAGATTCATCCCTTTCTCAAATCTCGCCAAGTAAAAGAGCTTCTCGCCATCTTTGGATAGCACTGCATCGCCCATGATAGACGAATGAATCGTCAGCCTTGCCTTACGGTCCTCAAAGCCATCCCAGGTGAATTCGATCGGCTTTGCCTCCTTTGATTCAGGTTTGTCCGCTTTAGATTTGTCCGTAGACTCAGCAGGTTTTTTTGACTTTTCGATTTCTTTCAAAAGATCAAATTCGTCTTTACTCAGTCTAAACTTATCCCAGGCTGCCTGGTCAAAAAATAAAGTATAGACGTCATCTTCATTTCGTCCACTGGTGGCATAGCTTCTTAAACCGTCCCGATTGGTAAACCAAATCATTTGCTTACCCTCATTGACCCACTTCGGTGTGTTGTCTGCATAGCCGCTTTGGGTAAGCTTGCGCATAGCTTCCTTGCCTGAAGCATCCAAAAGCACCACTTCTGAATTGGTCATAGTGGGTCGGTAGGTGGCTAGGAGCCACTTGCTATCCGGGCTCCAGGTGTAATATTGGTCTCCATCCCGCATGTGAAAGAGCAAATCCGGTCCCATCAGCGTCACAGTAGATTTCGAAGCCAGGTCCAATACTTTCAGACTTCTCCGACCCTCCACATAGGCCAGTTTTTTTCCGTCAGGAGAAAATTTAGGAAGATAGGCGTCGCTCTCAAGTGTGATCAGTGATTCTTCTTTGATTAATGTAGCTGCAAAGAAAAATGGCTCTTCAGCACGAACCTTGGAACTTTTGAAGATCTGCCACTTTCCGTTTCTTTCGGAAGAATAGACGACAGACTTGCCATCTGGAGCAAACTCCACAAAACGCTCTTGTTCTGGAGTATTGGTGATTCTTTTGGTCAGAGATCCGTCCACCGAGGTCACAAAAACCTCTCCTCTGGCGATGAATGCGATTTCTTTTCCGTCAGGAGAAAGTGACATTTCCTGTACTCCTCCATTTATTGAAATGAAATTGTCAGGATTGGAAATGGATTGCGTGGCGATCGAGACTTCCAGTTTTTTGGGCTGCTCTCCTTTTTTCAGCGTATACAGTTCTCCATCAAAACTGAAGCTCATCAGCCCATTATCCGAAATGGAAAGAAAACGCACTGGAAAACCCGAGAATGTGGTCAATGCTGTAGTTTGGACTGGATTTGCCACGGGCATGCTGTAGATATTGTAGCTTCCGTTGGCTTCGCTCAAGTAAAAAATCTCGGTCTCATCTGGAGAAAAAACCGGATTTCGATCTTCGCCATAAAATTTGGTAAGCATGGTGTGTTCATTTTTAGCAGCATCATACATCCAAATGTCTCGCGCTATACCGGACTGGTGGTGTTTTCTCCATTCATTTTCACCTCCTTTTTTGTCGTGGTAGATCATTTTTGATCCATCCTTGCTGGTCTGCACATATTCTGCCGGAATCGTCCAGATCTGATCAATCCTTCCACCTGATTTTGACACTTGGTAAAGTTCAGGTTGAGATCCAGTTGGAAACTGACGATGTGCTGCAATATCCATTCGGGCCGCGCCAAAGATCACTTTCTGATCATCAGAACTGAAATCAAAAGGCATCTCGTCCGTGCTGTGATAGGTCAATCGGGTGGCATTGCCTCCCGCGGCATTCATGATAAAAACATCAAAATTACCATAGCGATCGGAGGCGAAGGCCAGATGCTTTCCATCAGCACTCCACACGGGCTTGAAATCATGCGCTTCGTGAAAAGTAAGCTGTGTGGCTTTTCCTCCTGAGCTTGGGACAAGATATAAATCTCCCTTGTAGGTGAATGCGATCTGGTTTCCATCGGGAGAAATCTCAGGATATCGAAGCCAATTGGGCGCAGTTTGCGCCAAAACAAAGGAGCTCAAAGTCAGTCCAAAGCTTAGCAAGAAAATGAATAGTCGTTTTTCCATAGGGTGTGAAATGATTTGGCCGAAAGTAAACAAAATTTATATGTGGTAATTCTCCATTAATGGAATAGTGCCGCAACCTTGTTGCAAAAAAAATGTTCGCAGAACCAAAAGTAAATTCCAATTTTATCCTACTCATCGAGCCCCTATATTTGCACGCTAATAAAAAGACCCTTTTTCAATGACTTCATTTATAGAAGAGCTCAAGTGGAGAGGCATGCTGCAGGACATGACTCCAGAGATCGAAGAACATCTCACCAAAGGAATGGCTTCTGCTTATCTGGGCTTTGACCCTACCGCTGATTCTCTTCATATCGGACATTTGGTCGGTGTGATGACCTTATTGCATTTTCAGCGTGCCGGACACAAACCTTTCGCGCTTGTAGGGGGTGCCACCGGTATGATCGGTGATCCGTCTTTCAAGTCAGCTGAGCGAAATCTGCTGGACAAAGCTACCTTGGATCACAACGTGGACTGCATCCAAAGCCAATTGTCTAAATTCCTGGATTTCACCGGCGGAACTGCCAACAAAGCCGAACTCGTCAACAATTATGATTGGATGTCAGAGTTTTCCTTTTTGGACTTTATCCGGGATGTAGGCAAGCACATTACAGTGAATTACATGATGTCCAAAGATAGCGTAAAACGACGTTTGGAGGAAGGAAATGGCCTTTCATTTACCGAATTCACGTATCAGCTAATTCAGGGATACGATTTCTTTCACCTTTGGAAAAACAAAAATTGCTCCATCCAGCTCGGAGGTTCGGATCAGTGGGGAAACATCGTCACCGGTACCGAACTGATCCGAAGAATGGGAGGAGGAAGTGCCTATGCACTGACAGTTCCATTGATCACCAAAGCTGACGGAACCAAGTTTGGCAAAACCGAGGGTGGTTCGGTCTGGTTGGATCCGGAGAAGACTTCTCCGTATGCATTCTACCAGTTTTGGCTGAATGTGTCCGATGAGGATGCGTCCAAATACATTCGCATTTTCACTGTTTTGGATCAACAAACGATCGAAAGTTTGGAAAATGAACATTCCCAAGCGCCTCATTTGAGATTGATTCAGAAAGAAATTGCGAAGCAAGTCACCACAATGGTACACAGTGAGGCAGACTATGAAATGGCTGTAAAAGCCTCGGAGATTCTGTTTGGCAAATCCTCGACAGAAGATCTGGCATCATTGGATGAACGAACCTTCCTGGCAGTCTTTGAAGGTGTACCTCAAGTACAGCTCAGCCAAACTGACTATGAGTCCTTAGAAAACGTTCTGGATCTGTTTGGCGAAAAGACTCAGGCTCAGATTTTCCCTTCCAAAGGCGAAGCCCGCAAAATGATCCAAGGTGGTGGCGTGAGTATCAATAAGGAAAAACTCAGCGATCCGAATGCCGCTCTCAAGTTCAATTTGCTCCAGGGCAAATACCTCCTGATCCAAAAAGGGAAGAAAAACTATTACATCCTTGAAGTAAAATCAAGCATAACCTAAAGCTCAAGATCGATGCATTCCGAAACGGATGCGAAGTTACCTTGTGTCCAAAAGGAAATACTCTAACAAGAAGAAATAATCACTTGACCACCAATCGAAAAGGCCTCAAAATAATTTTTGAGGCTTTTTTTATTCCTTTGCGGCTTAGATTTTACCTGCTCTTTTGACCCTGATTTAATATCTTTGTGGTTGACTTTTAAATCTTGATTTCAATTATATGGCAGGGGAAAAAAATAAAGAAAAACTAATTCTAGACTCAGCAGTAGCACTTTTTACCACCAAAGGATATAATGCCACACGCATGGAAGATGTGGCCAAACGCGTGGGAATCAGTAAAGGTCTCACTTATTTTTATTACAAAAACAAAGAGGATCTTTTTATGGCATTGACCAAAAAGGCCTTCGACCAGTTTAAGGAAGAATTCAGAGAGGTTCTCAGATCCAAAGGGAAAAACGGGCTGGAAATGCTCACCGATCTGATGGAAAAGATCATAACTTTCTCCAAAGAACAGCCGATGTACTACTATGCGGTCATCAACTTTTTGGATGTTCTCAAAAAGTACAATGATTCTGCGACAAGGAGAGAAATTGACCCCTTGATCTTGGATTCAATCCATTTTCACAAGTTGCTGGAAATCCACCACGAACCGGTAAAACTCGGAATTCAGATGGTTTCCCTGGGAATCAAAGATGGAAGCATAAGACCTGAACTTCAGCCAGAAATCACCTTCTACGCGGTCTGGAGCATGATTATTGGTTTTGAAAAAATGAGCGGCCCTGTAGGTTTTGAAGGAAAAGAAACCAAAGTCAGTGCCGAGGCTTGGAAGCTTGGATACATCAAACTGATGCAGGATATGCTTCGTGGAACCATTCAGGCCAGTCGTCCGGCTATTGTTCAGACAAGCTTATTCTAATGCGAAAATCAACTTTCCCCCTCCTAATTCTCATCCTGTTTTTGGCCTGCAAGCCAAAAACCGAAGTGAGTATTTTACTTCACCAAGTTTCTGTGATCGACTTGAAATCGGGCCAGATTTATCCCGATCAGGTAGTTTTGATTCAGGGAGATTCTATTTTGCTTTCGGGGGGTGACAGCTTACGCTCAAAATATTCCGGCAAAATTGAAATTGATGCCGAATCGAAATTCCTCATGCCGGGACTTTGGGATAATCATGTCCACTTTGGTGGTGCCGAATACATCGATGAAAATGAGCAACTTTTACCTTTATATATCGCATTTGGTGTGACTGCGGTAAGAGATGCTGCCGGTGATATCCCCATCGAAGTCCTTCAGTGGAAAGCTGAAATCAATTCTGGTAAGCGAATCGGTCCCAAGATTTTCACCTCTGGGCCAAAAATTGAGGGAATTAATTCCGTTTGGCCGGGGGATTTGGAAATTGGTTCAGAAGAGGAGCTGGACCAAGCTTTGGATTCTCTCGAAAAGCTTGAAGTGGATTTTGTAAAAATCACAGATAATACGCTTTCCGCACAACTTTTTCGCTCTGCCACTCAAAAAGCCAGAGCTCGTGGTTGGTCTGTTTCTGGCCATGTGCATCCGGAAATTACCTTGGACGAAATTTCAAAGGCTGGCCTGACTACAATTGAGCATCAAAGCTACCTGCTCCGTGCCGCCACTCCGGAAGTAAAGCAAATACGGGATAGGAGAATCTCAAATAAGCTTTCGTCCAAAGAAGCGAATGAATTACAAATCAATACTTTATCTGATTCAGTAGCAGAAATTAACTTCAAAAAATTTGCGGCTCAGGGTACCGGGATTGTACCCACCCTGTTGATCAGCTACAACATCGCATACTTGGATTCTTTGGATTTTTCAGGTGATACGATTCAGGATTACCTTGGACCTAAGCTAAAAGAAAGCTACCAGTGGAGAATCGATAGATACGCGTTGGAAGATTCAGCGAGTAGAAAAATGCGAAAATTGATTTTTGAAGCCTCTGCTAGATTGCTGCCAATGGCTCAGAAAGCCGGGATGAAAATCATGGCTGGAACAGATGCCGGTTATCTTAATACTTATGATTATCCGGGATTAGCCATTCATAGGGAATTGGCATTGATGGTCAAGTATGGATTGACTCCCCTTGAAGCCCTTCAGGCCTCCATGATCAATGGTCCAGCCTACTTTGGATTGGAAGATAAATACGGCTCGATTGATTCCGGAAAAAAGGCCAGCTTAGTCTTATTGAATTCTAATCCTTTGGAAAAAATCGAAAATACACTTTCTATTCAGGCTGTCATCGTAGAAGGCAAGTACTATTCCAGAGCTGACTTGGATAAAATACTTTTGGAAATAAAGAATTGGGTCAGGGACAAACAAACTGGAAAATAATACCAAAAAAGGCTAGTCCGTTTTTGGACTAGCCTTTTTTGCTTCCAGATACTTCATGGAAACTATTACCTACTTCTCCACAGATCTTTCATCTGCTTGCCATTCATGACTAGGACAAATCTGGCAGGATTGGGAATCAAGACAATGCGAACATCGAGTTTTTCAAATTGATCTGACTCGATAGGCACTCCTACTTTTCCCGCTACTTCATACGTCACGATCCCGTTTGCATCTGGCAGCATTTCCTTGTAGGCGTTAGCCAGATATGCGGATGGCAGTAAAATATCGGTGTCTGATTTCAGCTTGGAGTATATTTTTTCCAACTGAGGCTCAAGTACTTCCTCATAAGCTTCATTAAAATCATCTTCCAAATCGTGAAGTTCTTCCTCCAGATCATCATAGCTTTCGTCGCTGTAATCCATCTGACTGAGTTGATTTCTTTTTTGTACTATTTCGGTGAGTTGCTTGTCCAGCTGATCCCAATTCATTGAATAATCCATTTTGGTTGTGAATGCAAAGATGACCAATACTTCTTTTTTTCCCCGAAAAATATCAGAGAAATTAACTAACAAGTAGGATTTTGCCATTTCGGCCGGGCTGTGCATAGGCTTCCAATGCTGCTTTGAAATCCTTCAAAGGAAATTTTCCAGCAATGTCGGTTTTGGAATTTTCCTGCATCAAAAATCCAAACACAGTTTTAAACGCCTTGGATCTGTCAGTTTCGTTCATCTCATCCATCCAGGTGGAAAGCCAAAAACCAGCTATTTTCAGGTCTTTAAAGATCAACAACCCACTATTGATCGGCATGTTATCCAATGCTAGTGCACCAAAAACCATCATTTTTCCTTTGGATCGAAGACATGAAAGCGCTTTAGCTCCAAGCATCCCTCCTACGGCATCAAAAACGACATGGACACCACCTTCGGTTTTTTCCGGAATGACTTTTTGGAGTTTCTCAGTTTCGGTATTGACTACCAAATCTGCGCCCAAAACTTCCAAAACTTCTTTTTGAGTATCATGCCGGACTGTAGCAGCCACTTTTATCCCTTTAGCTTTGGCCATCTGAATGGCAAATTTTCCAAATGCAGAAGCTCCAGCGGTGATCATGAGCCATTCTCCAGCCACCAAACCTGACTTTTCGATCATGGCATAGGCTGTCATGGGATTGACGAAAGCCTGACAGGCCACTTCATCCGACATTGCTTCGGGAACAGGAATCACAAATGCTGCAGGTAGGCAAATGTATTCTCGCCAAGTACCGATTGCCGTGAACATCACCCGAGTGCCGGTTTTGAGTATACCGGATTCATCCTCTTTCTCTACCACGCCACATGCCTCAAAACCAGCACTGCTGGGAAGCTTTGGCACGATGCCATACATTCCTCTGACGAACATGATATCTGATGGATTAATATTGCGGGCTGTGATCCGGATCAATACCTCATGAGATTTGGGAATAGGAAGTGGTGAATCGACAAGTTGAAGTACTTCCTGTGGTTGGCCGGTTTGTTCAAAGAGTAGTTCTTGCATTTTTGGATTTTGACGGTGAATAAATCATGGATGTGAAATAATGCCTTTGAAAAGAAATCATTCTCTCAGGCAAATTTTCCTATCTTAAGGTTCAATATAAACCTAAACTTATGGATTTGTCCACTGTTTTTTCCCTAGAAGGTAAAGTCGCCCTCATCACAGGAGCTAGCAAAGGAATCGGATTTGCAATTGCTGAAATTTTTGCTGCAGCCGGTGCCAAAGTTGTCATCTGCAGTCGAAAACAGGATGTGTTGGATGAGATGGCCAATCAGCTGAAAAGCAAGGGATACGAGGCTACTGGGATAGCTTGCAATGTCGGCAACATGGCAGAGCTTCCTTCATTGGTAGAAAAAACTGTTGAAAAATATGGCACCATCGACATTTTGGTAAATAATGCCGCGGTAAATCCTGTATTCGGACCTGTACATGAGACAAGCCTGGACGCATTTGATAAGATCATGGCAGTCAATGTCAAAGCGCCATTTGAGCTCTGCAGATTGTGTTTCCCTTACCTAAGACGATCCTCAGGAGCATCTGTGATCAATATTAGTTCGATTGGTGGCCTGACTCCTGAAACAGGCCTGGGAATCTATTCGGTATCTAAGGCGGCACTTATTTCCCTGACCAAAGTTTTTGCGAAGGAATGGGGGGAGGCAAAAATCAGAGTCAATGTCATTTGCCCGGGCTTGATTCAGACCAAATTTTCTGAGGCCCTCTGGACCAATGACAAGATCATGAACTCGGTCATGAAACAGCTGTCAATCAAGCGGGCTGGAACCTCCGAAGAAATCGGTGCCATGGCGCTCTTCCTTGCTTCACCTGCTTCATCCTACACCACCGGAGCAGTATTCACGGCAGATGGTGGCTTTACGATTTAATCCATTTTCATGCATTCTACCCAAAATTTCCCTCAAGAATCGCTATCGGCCCTTCTAGATAACTATCAGAAATTCGTAAAAACAGAGCTTTTTCCTATAGACTTGGCAGTAGTGACAGGGCCATTTCGCACCTACCTTCCCAAACTGGAATCTCTTAGGGAAAAGGCTAAAACTCTTGGACTTTTTGCACCGCATCTCTCAAAGGAAGAGGGAGGTGTAGGTCTGAATCTCGTGGAGTTTGCTCAGGTTTCAGAGATTTTGGGACAAAGCCCCATTGGCCACTATGTATTCAACTGCAATGCTCCGGACATTGGAAACATGGAGTTGCTTCATCTATTTGGCACAGCAGAGCAAAAAGAAAACTGGCTCAAGCCACTGCAGGAAGGAAAAATCCGGAGTTGTTTTGCCATGACCGAACCTGAGCATGCAGGTAGCAACCCGATCACGATGAGTACTGTAGCGCTTCGCGAGGGAGATCATTACCGAATCAATGGACACAAATGGTTTACTACAGCGGCTGACGGAGCAAGCTTTACCATCGTGATGGCAGTGACCAATCCGGAAGCAGCTTCACCCTATCAGCGAGCAAGTATGATTATCGTGCCGCTTGATAATCCGGGATTTCGCTTTATCCGAAATATCCCCATCATGGGCGAAGCAGGTGAAGATTACCTTTCTCATGCAGAAGTCAGATTCGAGGATTGTCTTGTCCCCGTCTCCAATCTGATCGGAACAGAGGGACAAGGATTTGCACTGGCGCAGGAAAGACTCGGACCCGGACGAATCCATCACTGCATGCGGTGGATCGGGATATGTGAGCGCGTTTTTGACCTGATGTGCAGACGTGCGGTATCGAGAGAATTGGATCCAGGAAAGCCCTTGGCTGAGAAGCAAACCATCCAAAACTGGATCGCCGAAAGCCGGGCTGAAATCAAAGCCAGTCGCCTGATGGTACTCGATACTGCCAGAAAAATGCAGGAATTGGGTGCAAAAGCTGTTCGAGAGGATATATCTACGATTAAGTTTTTTGTAGCGGATGTGCTGTTGAAGGTTATTGATCGGGCGATTCAAGTCCATGGTGCCTTAGGAATTACAGACGACACTCTTCTTTCATTTTGGTATAGGCATGAGCGTGGGGCAAGGATTTATGATGGACCGGATGAGGTACACAAATCTGCTTTGGCAAGAAGTATTCTGAAAAATTATCAGTCAAATGGACAATCCGCTTAATTTTTACAAATTAAAAAAATACCTCGCAGAGACGCTGTATTGGGATCCTGAAAAAATTGAAATCACTCAGATCGCAGGTGGGTATTCCAATTTGACATTTTTGGTCCAAACCCCATTGGGGAAATTTGCGATGCGAAGAGCTCCGTTTGGGGACAAAATCAGCAAGGCGCACGACATGTTTCGAGAAAGTCAAGTCTTGGAAGCGCTTCAAAAAGCAGGATATAAAAAATCCCCAAAACCCATCGTGCTCTACGAGGATGAAGATATCAACGGTTCGCCTCTTTTAGTCATGGAGTGGATCGATGGAATTGTCTTAGGAAACAAGATCAATAAGGAT
This sequence comes from Algoriphagus litoralis, assembly GCF_003259255.1. Taxonomy (GTDB): domain Bacteria; phylum Bacteroidota; class Bacteroidia; order Cytophagales; family Cyclobacteriaceae; genus Algoriphagus; species Algoriphagus litoralis. The sequence continues at coordinate 152,908 of NZ_QGOL01000003.1, read as the reverse complement.
GTCATTTTGACGGCGGATGAATTTCAAAAGCTCTCACAGAACGCCATAGACAGTTTGATCGAACTCCATCTCCTCGAACTGAAAACCTCAGGCTTGATCAATCTAGGCAAACCTGAAGGCTATGTGGAGCGGCAGGTCATAGGTTGGACAGATCGCTATTATAAGTCAAAGACCAATGAGCTTCCTGAAATGGAAAAAGTTTCGGACTGGCTAAAAGCTAACATTCCCAGCAGGGAAAATGTGGGATTCATTCACAACGACTATAAGTATGATAATCTCGTATTGGAAAAAATAAATCGATCTGAAATCAAATCAGTGCTGGATTGGGAAATGGCTACCGTAGGCGATCCCTTGATGGACTTGGGGACGACACTGGCCTACTGGGCGCAAGCGGATGATCCGGATATTCTCAAGCTCTTCAACATGAGTCACCTTCCGGGAAATATGACCCGAGCAGAAGTCATCCAGTATTATGACCTCCGAACTCCGTTTGATCTAGCCAATATCCTGTTTTACTATGTTTTTGGTCTATTCAAAGTCGGAGTCATTGCCCAGCAGATTTACAAGCGATACATTCAGGGAATTGCCAACGATCCTCGATTTGCAAATTTGATCCATGTAGTAGATGCAGCAGGCAAAATGGCTGAGAAAAGTATTCTTCAAGAAAAAATCTAACTGAAATGACAATCAAAACCATTTGCATCCTGGGTGCGGGTACTTTAGGTTCAAGAGTTGCATTGCAATCGGCGATCTCTGGCTTTCAAGTCACCGTCTATGATATTGAACAAAAATCGCTGGACTTTTCCTTGCAAACAATGCAGAAGATCCTGAGGCATTTGTTCAAAGCCAATCAGATTCCGGAAGGTGCTGATCAAGAAATCTTAGCCCGAATCATATTCACCCTCGATCCTCTGGTGGCAGTCGAAAACGCAGATTTTATCAACGAAAGCGTGACTGAGGAACCGGAAATAAAGAAAAAAGTCTGGAAGCAATTTGGCGCAATCGCGCCTGAAAAGACCATTTTCACCACCAATACATCTTACATGCTCGCGTCCATGTTTGCAGAGGATTCAGGACGGCCCAATCGGTTTTGTGCCTTTCATTTTCACGATGTATTCTATTCGCGAGTCGTGGATATCATGCCGCACCCAAGCACAGACATGGCACTGATACCTATTTTGGAAGACTTGGGGAGAAAGCTGAATCAAGTACCTGTCCTAGTAAAAAAGGAAAACCCGGGGTATATATTTAATACCATGCTGATGGCCCTGCTTGGAGCAGCCGGCAAACTACTCACCGGAGAGGTTGCCTCTATTGAAGATATCGACCGATCTTGGATGGTCAATTTTCACATGCCGATGGGGCCTTTTGGCATCCTTGATTCCATTGGCTTGGACACTGCCTGGCATGTCACCCACAAAATGCCGGATCGCGCTTCAGTGGCGTTTGCAGCATTGCTGAAAACATACATTGATCAGGGTAAACTGGGTGAAAAAACAGGGGAAGGATTCTACACCTATCCTCATCCAAAATACAAAGAGCAGGATTTCGTCTTGTAAATCCAAAAAAGGGCCTTTCACCGTAATTGGGGATGATCTAACTTTCATCCTATGGGAAAGCCGCTACTGACACTACTCTTTTTAGTCAATTCAATCCTTGTTTTTGGACAAAAAATTGAGGTAAACGCCATCCTCACCTACCCTTTTTCGATACATGCTCAGGCAGAAATTCTGGATATGAACAGAGAAGATGTCGAGCTGGAGCAAATCCTTGCTAACCCAAATTCCTATCAATTTACAAAGCTTGAAAATGAAAACACCAACCTGGGATTTACTGATCACCACTACTGGGTAAGGTTCACATTAAGCAATGAATCGGCTGTCAATAAAACATTTTTTCTAAAAACTGCCAGACCGATCACCGATATGGCGGATCTCTATGAAGTGCATGCCGGGCAGGTAGTGGCCATCACAAGAAATGGTGATACTTATCCTTTTCATTCCAGAAAAATCGCACATCGAGACTTACTCTACCCGATTTCCCTGCCTCCCAATTCCTCAAGCTTATTTTATCTTCATCTCAAAAGTGACGGCGAAGTTATCAACTTGCCACTTGCTATTCATGACAGCACATCTTTGGTCGAGTCGACATTTCAAGACCAGCTGGTCTTTGGGGTTTTCTACGGCATTTTATTGTTGGCAGGGATCACTTATCTCTTCTTCCTTTTTGGGATCAAGGAGAAAAGTTTCCTACTCTATGTCGCGTATGTGATTTCAATTGGGCTGTTGCATTCGTCTTTGGATGGCTATTTTTACCAATACATCTTGAAGACGCCGGGTTGGTTTGCTGACCGAAGTTTATTGATTTTTGCTACAGTCTCTGCGATTTTGCTTAACCGGTACAATCAGGTCTTTATTAAAGTCCGGAGCTTTTCTAAAGGTCTAGACTTAGCTTTCATCGGTATCAATATCAGTCTTTTGGTCCTACTACTGGGGATAGTATTGGTCGATGAGGGTCGCCCATTTTATTACCCCTTGGTGAATGGATTGGGATTTTTGGGAGTGATTTTCATCATTATCTCGATCCTAATGAGTTATGTCAAAGGAAAACCTGTTGACCCATTCTTCGCGCTGGGCATCACCTCACTCACCATAGGATTTATCACTTTTATTTTGAACAATTTCTCCTTAATCGAGAACTCTTTTATCACTGAAAATGCATCCAAATTGGGGACAGGTCTAGAGATAATTTTCCTTTCCCTGTCCATGGCAAACCGAATTCGGAACTTAAGGAATGAAAAAGAAAAGGCTCAAAATCTTGCTTTGCAGCGATCTGAAGAAAGCAATGAAATCAAGTCTTTTTTTCTTTCGAACATGAGTCACGAACTCCGAACTCCCCTGAACGCCATCTTGGGACTTTCTCAATCCATCATGGCGGAAATTTCAGACGAAAAAATCAAGGAAAATCTCGAGGTGATCAAGTATTCCTCTGTATCCCTCCTCTCTTCGATTGATGATATCCTGGATTATTCCAAAATCGAGAAAGGTGAATTGAATTTGGAGAGAAAGCCTTTTGATCCTCAAAAAACCCTGACAGAAATCAAGGCATTAGCCTATCAAAAAGCCAGAGACAAGGGCCTTTTGTTCTCTTACGAAGAGGAAATTGAACTACCCAAGCGCCTCATAGGGGACTCCATACGCTTTGGACAGATCATGAATAACATTTTGGACAATGCCATTAAATTCACCCCTGCGGGAAAAGTAAAACTCAAGGTCACCGGGGTCCAGGATGAAGGGGAAAAACAGGTGATCACCTTTTTGATCACAGATACGGGTGTTGGCATCAATCCTAAAAAACTGGAACGCATTTTCGAATCCTTCATTCAGGAACGAATAGATGACAAACGGAAATTTGGTGGATTTGGGCTTGGGCTCTGCATCGTAAAGTCCCTGACGGATCTCTATGGCGGAAGCATAGCTGTAGAAAGCCAACTTGGCCAAGGAACTTCGATAGAAGTAAAACTCCCCTTTATCAAAGCGCAAGAAGAAACCTTTGATCTGATCAAAAAGGACTCCGAAGCGCTTTTGACCGGTAAATCCATTTTGGTAGTGGAAGACAATCCTGTCAATCAACTTGTCTTGAAATCCATTCTACGTAAGTGGAAAGGTATTACCTATGACTTTGCAGGTCATGGTCTAGAAGCGCTGGATAAAATGAATACCCAAACATTTGATTTGATCCTCATGGATCTTCAAATGCCCGAAATGGATGGATATGAAGCAACATCAGCTATCCGCATGGGCCAGGCCGGAGCTCAACACAGCAATATTCCGATTATCGCAGTCACTGCTGATACTACTGAAAAAAGCAAAATCCGGGCAAATAACGTGGGGATGGATGATTACATGACCAAGCCTATAGATGCTGAGCTGCTACGGGAGAAAGTCTTGAAAGCATTCTACCTAGAGAAAATCGAACTTGGACCTATTCAGCCTTAAATCGAAACTTCAGGTATTTGATTTTCTCACCCTTATCTGAGAACAGCTTTTCATACTTCGTCTTAATACCGTGGTGGTCGTCCTTCATCTCACTTTGATAGAAATCAAATGTGTAAGCGAGCACATTGATATCCTCACGGGACTTAACCAATTCCAAGGTGTAGTCAAATAGTCCGGTATTATCTGTCTTAAAGTGCACAAGACCGTTAGCCTTCAGCAAGGGCTTGTACATATCCAGAAAACGCGGTGAGGTAAGTCTACGCTTCTCATCTCCATCCCTCGGGAACGGATCAGGAAACGTGATCCAAAGCTCTGAAATCTCGCCTTCGGCAAAAAACTGCTCCAAATTTTGGATTTGCGTACGCAGGAAAGCCACATTGGTAATCCCTTCAGCAGTTGCTGTGGAGCTTCCTTTCCAGATTCTACTTCCTTTGATGTCCACTCCGATGAAGTTTTGGTCACGATATTCTCGCCCTAGACCAACGGTGAATTCTCCACGGCCACAGGCCAATTCTACGACTATTGGATTTTGATTTTGGAACTGCTTCTCGTGCCAGTTGCCTTTGATTTCTTCAAAAATTGGTTTTCCAGCCTGGATTACATTGGGATTCTCTTCGTTTGCTGCGAAGCGAACCATTTTTTTTCTACTCATTTAAAGCTCGTCGATTTCTGCGACCACAAAAGTACTGCCTCCCACAAATATCAAGTCATCTCCTTTGGCATTTTTTCGGGCAAAGTTTAATGCGTCATTGACCTTTGGGATTATTTCACCTTTAAGTCCTTGGTTGGCTGCCTTTTCTGCCAACTGATCTGCAGGTAAAGCTCTGGGTAAATCCGCTTGACAAAAAACATAATGAGCGTCTTTTGGGAGGAGCGCAAGAATTTTGGAAATGTCCTTGTCTTGGACCATACCAATGACCATCCAAAGCGACTGGTAAGTGTACGTTTTGAGCTGCGCCAAAATCTCCCGAATACCCGGCTCATTGTGTCCTGTATCTGCAATCACGGTTGGATTTTGTCCCAATACCTGCCAGCGACCTTTTAAACCAGTCAAAGAGGTAACTTCTTCCAGACCTTTTCTGACGGCTTGATCGGGAATTTTCCACCCTTTTTTCCGCATTTGATTCACTGACTCAAAGATTCCGGGAAGATTATAGCGCTGATAATTTCCGATCAATCCAAAGCTGATAATTTTAGAGTTTTCAGTCTCGTTAACCTCAAATTCGGCGAAAATCGCAGCACCTTTTTTCGTTTCTCCAAGTTTTTTCAAAGAAAAAATCTCTTCTGCAAAAACAATAGGCGCATTCATTTCTGAGGCTTTTTGGAGAAAAACAGCCGTGGTTTCAGGTTGTTTCTGACTGATCACCACTGGAATGCCAGCTTTAATAATACCGGCTTTTTCCCCGGCAATTTCGGGTAAAGTTTCACCCAAAAACTGCATGTGGTCATAACCGATATTGGTGATCACACTCAGCTCTGGAATAATGACATTGGTGCTGTCCAGCCTCCCACCCATTCCTACTTCAATGATCGCAACGTCCACCTGCTGCTGGGCAAAATACCAGAACGCCATACCCACAGTCATCTCAAAAAAACTTGGCTTTAGCTCATCCAGAAAGCCTTTATTCTCAGCAACAAATTGAACTACTGCCTTTTCAGTCATCTCTATCCCATCAATCCGAATTCGCTCGGTGAACGACTTGAGATGTGGTGAAGTATAGAGCCCTGTCTTGTATCCAGCAGATTGAAAAATCGCCGCCAGGCTGTGGGATGTGCTTCCCTTACCATTCGTGCCCGCTACATGGATTGATTTGAATTTGCGCTCAGGATTACCCAGTCTGGCACACAGAGCTAGGGTATTGGAGAGATCCTTACGAAAGGCGCTCGCACCTACCCGCTGAAACATGGGTAAGGAATTGAAAAGATAGTCCAGCGTCTCCTGGTAATTCATCTTTTAATCCACCTTGATGATAAATGTGATTTTTCCTGATGAAAAATCAGCTGCAGCTCCACCTTGTTTTTTGAAATTGATCTGATTGACAACTTGGCGATAGTAAGCCAATACGTCATTGGAGACGTTGTATTCCAAAGGAACTGCTTGAACGATTCTGCCTGAATCATCCACCGTAATCTTAAAAACTATCCTCCCGTTTCGGGTAGAGACTTTGTCATTGATATTTGGTCTGGATGCAAAATCCCACCCGGCAAGATCCAAGCTATATCCTGCTCCAGAATTTGTTCCTTTACCTGAACCTGCGCCCATTACTGCACGCCCGTCTACCGTCCCAGTTGGTTTTCCTTCGTCACCTTTGGCATTGGAGCTTCCTTGTGCTCCACCAGAAGCAGGTTGTGTACCTTTGCCGGAAGTTCCACCTGCACCCATGACAGCGCGTTGATCGATTTTTGGCTTCTCGGGTGCTTTTTGCGTAGTCTCCTCTGCTTTGGATTCTGCTGGGGTTGTGACGGTTTTGGTAGGTTCCACCTTTGTTGGCTGAGGTTTTTTCGTTTCCACAGCAGCTTTTTCCTCTCCTTTGATGGGAGAAGGTTTTGTGGTAACTGCCTGATTGGCGGCTGGCTTTGAAGCAACTTTTGGTTTTGCAGTTTCTGTTTTCGGACTTGGAGCTGGAGTCGCAGGCTTGGTGACAGCTGGGGAAATCTCCCCCGGTGCTGCTGCTTCTGTCACATTGGTTTGCACTTCTGAAGGTGCATTTGGACTATTTCGCTCGCCGGACCCAGTCTCTGTGAAACCCAGGTTCAGCTCTAAACCAAAAGTAGGCAAAGGTGGAATGGGCTGCTTCCAAACCACAATAAAATAGAACGCCAGAAGCAAAAGGATATTCAGCACTATCGTGATGATGGCTGATTTCTTTTTACTGTCCTTTTCGACCTCGTCTGTGTTCCAAGTCTGCATGATTAATACGGTTTAGTTGCAATGGAGACGTTCGCTTCCAATCCAGCGGCTATTCCTCCGATCTCTACTAAGTATTCAACGGGCACTTCCTTGTCAATGTGCAAAACTACCTGGCCTTTTTTTCCCTCAAGTAAGGAAGTCAACTCAGCTTTTATCTGATCCCGACCTACAATTCTGTCGTTGACAGAGTATTTCAAATCCTTCGTCACCGTCACAGTAACCTCCTGCAAAACAATATCAGAAGTCTCACTTGAAGGTAAATTAACCGGCAATCCGGATGGGGTAATGAAGGATGAAGTCAGCATGAAGAAGATCAACAACAGAAAAATAATGTCTGTCATGGATGACATGCTGAATGCCGGATCTACTTTGTTTTTTGACTGAAGTCCCATGATTATTTATCCTGAAGTAGGTCAATAAACTCCACCGAAGTGTATTCCATGTTGTGCACCAATTTGGAAACCTGTGTTACGAGATAGTTATATCCCAAATAAGCAATAATACCTACCACCAAACCAGCAGCAGTGGTGATCATGGCTTCATAAATCCCCATAGAAAGGAGCTTTGGAGAAACCATCCCCTCTTCCTGCGCTATGGCAATGAAGGCTTGAATCATTCCTGTCACAGTTCCTAAGAAACCGATCATCGGTGCCGCACCTGAAACTGTAGCCAGTAGGCCGAGATTCTTTTCGAGTTTGTAAATCTCGATTTTGCCCACATTTTCGATCGAGACCTCGATGTTTTTAAGTGGTGAGCCGATTCGTTCTATCCCTTTTGCTATCATGTTTGCTACGGGAGTATTTTCACCGGCGCAGAGCATTTTTGCTTTCTCAATTTGACCGCTCTGGACCAAAATCTTCACTTGGTCCATGAGGTGGCCGGAGGTTTTGGAAGCCTTGTTGAGCGTTATGAGTTTTTCGAAGAAAATGAAAATCGCCAATACAAGTAGAATGTACAGCGGAATCATCATGTAGCCTCCTTTGATCAGGAGGTCCAAAAGACCAATGTTTTCGGCGCCTGCGGCTGATGCCAGGCTGTCCATAGAAGTTAAACTGTCTGTCGAGAGGGTTTGGAGCAACATATTAATATTTCAAAATCCACAATTCTTCGGTGTATTGGGATTTGATTCGTTCGAGTTCCTCCGCTGCCAGTCTGAAGCTTCCAAACTTGGACAATGCAATGCGATAATTCCGACTGCCCTCCTCGGGACTTATCAGAAAAAGCTCTGCCGATCTGTTGAAATATTGATTGGCTTCTTGTATTGCTAAGGCTTCATTTGGCAAGCTTCCCACGATAATAAAATACTGTGGGCGCTCAGCTTTAGATTCTATTCGGATCAAATTCCCTGAAGCAGTATTGGCAATAGTTGTACCAGTTTCAGCAGGTTTGGAAATATTAGGATTTGAATTAGCAACAACAGGTATAGAATCCTGATTTACAGCAGGTTGATTTTGATCACTTGGTGTAGATTCTTCTAGTTCTTTGGCACTTGAAACTGGCTCTTCTGCGGGAGTTTTTTCTGCTAGTCCTGCCTGAGAAGGTTCGAGTTTTGTTCCATTCTGCGTTTGCAGCTGCCAAATGATAAACGAGACCAATGCAACAGCTAAAACTACTACCATCCAAACCCAAGCCGGTGAGGCTTTTTTCTCTTTTTTTGTAAGACTTGGAGATTTGGTAAGTTCTGATTTTTTCTCAGTCTGGGTCGATGGAGCATCCTGCTTCACGTCGGGTTTTGCCTCAACAACTTCAGAACTTGCAGCAGTGGATATCGGTTCTTTTTCAGCAGGATCAGGCGCTTGTTCTGTTACTTTTGGTTTCGCAATTGACTTGGCACGCAGCGGGGCGATTTCCACAAAGGGAAGTCCATAATCCTTAGGATCAGTCCATTGTCTTTTTTCAGAATCTTTTGCAGCCATAGTCTTCAAGGAAAGCTACGAAACTAAGCCAATTGAGGCGAAAGGCCAACCCCAAGTCCAAACTATCTCAGAATTTGAAGCTTGCTCCACCGATAAGTTGAATTCCTCGCACCGGATAATTAAGCCATCGAGTGTTATTTCCATTCAGGATATTATTGCCTTCGGCAAAAACTGAGATCCGATCTGTGATTTTGAAATCTACTTTGAGCTGGAGATCCGCAATGGTTTTGAGAGGAACATCAAGTCGAGTTGGTAATTCTAAAGGGTCGAAAATTCCATATGCTTTAATCCCTCCCATGAAATTTAGGTTAGCTTGAATCAGGAGATTTTCTACTGGAGTGAATTGGTTATTTACCCCTAACTCCCATATGGGTCTGTGCCAAGCTTCAAGCTGAGTACTCAAGTCATATTGATACAAATCCAATCTGCTTCCAAGAGTATAGGTGTCTGAAAATTTGAATCCTAACTCCGCATTGATGTTGAAGACTGTTGTTTTTTCATCATACACAAGTTCAAATCTTGCCGAGTCTGCCAATGAATTCACGAAGAAATGCATCTGATTGAATCTGGAGACATTCACTCCGGCACGATAATGAAAAGCTTCCTGAAACTGGCCTTCTATCCCACCCTCGATTTTATAATTGTTGATGGTGTTCAGTAACTGCTCGCTTGGACCAAGAAATGGATTTTCATTAACAAAACTGAAATAGGTATTTCGCTGCACATCGCCCGAGAATTCTCCATAGAAACCAAACTCATCGGCAAATTGATAGCTTGCTTTGAGCACCGGGAAAATTCGGAAATCGCTTGATTTATCGGCAATCGAATCATTTTCAGATACCAAATTCAAACCAGCAGTAAATTGAAACGCCTCATAAGTATAGGAAATGCGTGGGCGAATGGAGAAGTAATTTCGCTTCTCCTGGTAATTGACATCGTTGGGATTGGTATGGAAATAATTCAAGTCCACCCTACCCGACCAATCGGAGGCTGTCCTGAATTTTGCGCCAGCTTGAATACCCACCTCATTTTCTTTGACAGCGTAGCTATCCTTGAAGTTGCGGAAACTCAGCTGTCCTTCGTACGAAATCGGCCCTGTCTTCTCGATATCGCGAATACCTGCATGGATCTGAACGGTATTCATCACATTGTTTGCAATGACCGGGCCGATGAAATCCACTTCATTTGGGATAGTGAAATTCGGGTCTTCTCCATAGAATGAGTATTTATCCTGAGCCCAGTTTAATCCCCCAAATACTTCAACGAGCTCGGTGAAGTAACTTCCATCCGCTCCGAAAGCAGTATGGGATTCTGGGCTTTCCTCTCCAAGAATCTGCACAGGTCCTTTTCCAAAACTTTGGTGTTTAAACTTTAGTGCATAGTTAAAAGGATCTGCTGTAGTGGACATGTATCGGGCTTCCAACAACGGAGACGCATAATTTCCATAACCAGCCCTGATGAATCCATTGTACAGCTCCCTTCTGGGTTGGCGGTAATCTTTGTCCAAAGCCGTAGGCTGCAGATTCAATGCCGGAATCGTCAAAAAGAATGGCGTAACCCCATAATTAAATTCACCGATTCCTTTGGGTTGAGGCAACACCGGAAGTCGCTCAAACGATCTCGGCTGCGTAGGCACGGTCAAAACACGATCCTTTCGGATGACAAATTCCTGATCGGTGACCTCACCGCGTTGTTGTGTCTGCGCCGTTACTTCTGAATTTCCGAAGTAAACTGCACCGGCAAAGAGTAGAATTACAGGTAGTTTTTGCATGGTTTAGTTCAGCGTTTTGAGTTTGGCTTCAGCTTCAGCTTTAATTTCCTCATTGGTAGATTGGGCGACGATGGATTCCAAAGTAGCTTTTGCCTGAAAATCTTCTCCTGTCTTTTGGTAATTGTCAGCCAGCAAAAGAAACATTCGACCATACCAATAATCATAGCCGGAGAAAGGTCCAGAATCCTCAAATATTACACCATTGGAAGTATTGAAATCACCTTTTTCCTGATGCGAAAGTGCCAGCAAATACAGTCCCTCTGCTCCTTGGATCGTTTTGTGATCTTTTACCAAACGCTGTAAAGTCAGTTCTGCCTGAGCTTTTTGATTCGTTTCCCGCTGTGATTTTGCTTTGATCAGCAAGGCTTTCGGTGTGGACTCAGGGTAGATTCCATCCAAGGTCATCAACTTATCTGCGTTGGAGATCGCCTGCTGGTACTTTTTGATTTCAAAATTTGCAATCATCAATCCCTGCACAGCCTCTACCTCCTCCACTTTGTTGCGAGCATTTTGCGAAGCAGACTCTAAGTAAGGAATCGCCGCAGCATAGTTGCCTCGCTCCAATTCAATGCTTCCAATTTTCTGCATGGCTCTGGCACGCTGAGGCGAAGATGGCTCCCGCTCCAATTGCCTCAGGAAGCTCAAGCCTCTATCCTGATCCCCCGCCTGGACATAGGCGTCACCTGCGAAATAGAGTGCATCCGCTCGCTGAGCAGATTGAGGGTAACTCCTCAGATAGCTATCAAATGCCCTTGCAGCCTGAGCATAGTTTTTATCAAAATACAGGCTCTTCGCCGCTTCAAACTCGAGAGACTGTACATTTCCTGAACCGGGGTTTGCCCCTTTGTATTTGGCGAGATAGTCTCCAAACTCCGCCGATCTGCCTTGTAGCGCCAAGGTTTCCTGTAGACCTTTGAGGGCAGTTTCGGAATTTTCAGCGTTGGGATGATTGTCCAAAATCATTTTGTAATCCGCAATCGTCTGCTCGTAATTCTGGGTAGAAAAATTGGCCACTGCACGGCTTTCCAGTGCAAAAGGAATAAATGGCGAATTAGGACGGCTGGAGATCAAGTCTGAGAAGGCTCGGGATGCTTCATTGTACCGCACTTCCTCCAGATAAATCTGTCCCCGCTGAAACATTGCATCTTCAATATAAAGACTGCTTGGAAATCCAGTGATCAGTCGCTCGAGATTTGCCAGAGCTTCATTGTTCAGTGATTGAAAATTCTGAACAACTGCAAGTCTGAAGTATGCATAATCCACTCCTGAATTGGATTCAGCAATGGCTCGCTGAAATGTCGACGCAGACTCTCCAAACTTCTTCTGCACATAATAACAGTCTCCCAGTCGCAATAAGGCATCATCATAATATTGCTTCTCCTCTGCACCTCGGAGTTTTTCGGTATAGGATCGGAATTGTTCTTCTGCTTTGGGATAATTCTGGGAATTGAAATAGGCATAACCCAATCCATAGTGGGTTTTGATTAAAAAAGGATGGTTGCTGGCTGGCTTAAGCGCTCGAAGTGCCTCATAGGATCTGATGGCCTGAGGAAGATTTCCATCAGCAGCATGAATTTCACCTTTCCAAAAATGGGATTCCAAAAGCAGATCCCGATCCTCTGGAAAGGTCTGCGACTTGTCCAAGAGTGCCAGCGCCTGTTTGAATTTTTGATCGCGGTAATACACCATGGCTTGATAAAAAGCCACTTTTTGGTAAGCAGATCTGATTCTAGCTGACTTGTTTTGGATCCGATCCATCTGCTCTATGGCTCTTAGGTAATCGCTGGAATTGACCAAGGCCTCCGAAAGCAATGTTTCAGCTTCCTGACGGTTTTTTCCCGAAGGGTAAGTCTCGATGTATTCATCCAAGGCAGAAATCGCCGTAGAAAAGGTTCCTCGCTGGAGGTTAGTCTTCGCAAAATTGAAAAGTGATTCCTCTTGAATCTGCTTGTTAAAACTGGATTTGGATGCTGCCTGAAAGCTTGTGGTCGCAAACTGATAATTCTCCAACTTGAGATAGGCATGACCAAGATAGTAACTGGAGGATTGGCCGATCTCATCTGTGGCTGATGCAGATACTTTCAGGTAATCGGTAGCCCGCTGGTAGTTTCCGATTTCAAAAAACGAAATTCCAGCCTTATAGACTTCCTCTCTGGATAGCGTTCCTTTCTTGGAGTTGATAAATGCATCGTAATTTTTGGAGGCATTCGCAAAATCCTTTTTGGCATAATACGCCTCAGCGAGATAGAGATGAATGGTTTCTTTTCGATCCAGGTTTTGTCCAGAAGCCAAAAGCGGCTCGGAATAGCTGATCACCTGATCGTAATTTCCCTCCTGATAATAGAGCGCAGTCAGTAGATAAGGGACTTTGGTGGCATAGAAAGTTGACTTTCCAGCAGCCTGTAAATCTGCAATTGCCTTTGGATTGTTCCCATTTTGCATCGCAATAAACCCACTGTAATAGTATGCATCAGCACTAATCGGTTGATTCAGGACTTTTGCCTGATCAAAAAATGGTGCCGCGGCAGCATTATTTTTAAGTTGGAAGTGCGCATATCCTTGCTTGAAAAACACCTCGGCCCGAGTGGCTTCGGACAGACTGTTGGATTTCACAAGAGAATACCCTTCTATCGCTTCTTTGTAGTTCTTTTTGTAGAAAAAATGATCTCCCAGGTACGATCCTGCAGTTGCTACCGTGGGATGATTTCCATTTTCATAAATGTAGGATTTCATCAAACCGGGACCATCAGGACTTTCGATCTCCAGCGCAGCCATCGCCCGATGCAGTTCGGCGGATCTTTCTTGCTCACCATTCAGCGGATGATCGAGTAGTCGGCTGTTGTCATATAGCGAGGCTGAAAAAAGCTGCTTGTCAAAAAGCTCCAGATTGTAATCCAAAGCTTGCTGGGATCCCGTCTGATAAAGGGTGGATTGAGAAAAAGCCTCCGCACTTATCACCAGTCCTGCAAGCATCACCAGGTAATTTTTCATCTATTTTTAGTTGGTTTATTGTGGTCAGATAACCTAAGCCGTTCGCCGAGGCAGATCCGGATAATCACTTAAAAGAATACTACCATTACGTTGAACTACACATCACGGCTTGATATGATGTGGCTTTAAATGGGTCAATAAAATCAAATTTCCTACTTACCTACTCTCAAAAAGCAGGCTAGCTTCAGCTCAATCATTTCCCTGTGGAATAGGTACTATTCCTCAGCAAATGATTGACTTCATACGCGATTTGTTAGTTTGGTTTTGGGTAATCAGTGTAAAATCTTGTACACCAGTTCGCGGAGGATTTCACCTTCGTCCATGCTTCCGGAGTCAACTCCTTTGAAACGAAGATCTGCCTCTTTGATGTATGCGAACACCTCAATTACCTTGCCCAATTTGTAGTTTTTGGCAACAGCCACATATTCTTTGACGCCATAAGGATGAACGCCAATCAGCCCTGCCAGCTGATTTTCAGGAATAGTGCCAGCTCTATGGACAAGGGCAATCTTGCTGAAGTAATTATAGAGCAGCGAAAAAATGGGAATTACAGGATGTGCTTTCGGGTTTTGGATGAAATAATGAATAATCTGATTGGCCTTCACTGAGTCCCTAAAGCCTATCGCTTTACTGAGTTCAAAGTTGTTGTATTCCTTGTTTATCCCGATATACTTGGAAATATGCTCGGTGGTAAACTTGGTTGGCTCGGAGAAGTTGATCAGCATTTTTCCCACTTCATTCGCGATCACTTCCAAATTATTTCCTATCGAATCTGAGAGCAGCTGCGCAGCTTTGATATCGATCTGATGCCCCAATTCTTTGAAATATCCTTCGACCCATTCGGTGAGTTTCCAGTCTTTTACTTTTTCTGAATTGACAAAAACCGACTTTTTATCCAGTTCTTTTTTGAGCGAACTCCGACCATCCAGCTTCTTATGCTTGTGTGCAAAAACGAGAATTGTACTCGGAAGCGGATTGCTGAGATAGCTGATCAGGAGCTTTTGCGCATCTTCTTTACCCAGATCAGGGATACTCTGGGCTTCTTTGACAATCACTACCTGACGGTCAGCCATCATGGGAAATTTTCGGGCATTGCTCAAAATCACATTGACTGGAGAATCTTTCCCGTACATGATCAGTTGATTGAATCCTTTTTCATGTTCGGCGATGGCGTGCTTCTCTATGTAGTCCGTGATCAGGTCGATAAAGTAGGGTTCGTCACCTTCCAAAAAGTAAATTGGAGCAAACTTTTTCGCTTTCAGGTCTTTAAGAACGATGTCAGGAGATTGGGGCATAGATTGGAAAAACTATCGGCTTTAAAGATAACAGCCGAAAATCAACTGGCGTAAAATCCATTTAAAATATTCGCCTGCAAAACTATTCCCGGCCTAATTTTGTATTTCTATAAACGAAAAGAAAAATGAGTTTCGAAAAAGGATTGGCACTATACAAAGCGGGAAAATTTGAAGAGGCATTGAGCTGTTTTGATGCGTTGATTGTTTCTCATACGGGTCAGGCTGAACTTCACCTTTACCGTGGAAGAATTCTAACTAGACTTGGAAAAGGCGAGGCTGCTTTGGAGGATTTTGACTTTTTGGTATCCCTTGAGCCCTACAATACCGATTACATCAGCGACCGTGGCGTCGTATTGCATTTGATTGGAAGAAATGAAGAAGCGCTCAGCGAACTGGACCGAGCAACCAATCTTGACCCAAAAAACCCCTATCGCTACAGCAGCCGGGCATTTTTGAAAGACCGACTCGGAGATTTTCAAGGCGCAATCGAAGACTATGAAAGAGCCATCGAACTGGATCCCGAAGACGCTATTGCCTACAACAATAAAGGTTTGGTCGAAGAAAAAATGGGAAATATCGCCCGATCCAAGAAAAGCTTCGAAAAAGCAGATGATTTGATTGGGTATAAACCAAAAACCACAGATTCTATGCCCCCCATTGGGCAAGAAAAATCTGAGAAACCGGCATTTGAGATGCCAGACTTCAGCGCCACCAATCCCCCCAAAAAGGTAGATACCGCTCATTTTTTTGAAACACTCAAAGGTGTTTTTGGAAATAAGGAAACCAGAAATGAGTTTTTGAATTTTATCAGGGGATTTTTCTCAGGGAAAAAATCTTAAAATGATTTGATCACCCAAAGCGGCTTATTGAGGAAGTAAGACATTTTTTTTGAAAGGTTTTGTGAAAAAATCTGATCAAAAAAACTCTTCTTTTCACTTAAAGTAACCAAAATATCACCCTTTGCCATCTGTAGATAATTCTCCAGTCCCAAGGCTAAGTTGTCCCGATAGGATTTGAGTACGTAGTTTATTTTGTCGTAGTGAACAAATGGCTTGATCTCCTCCACCATCGTCATGTGGAGTGACTTGTCGATGGCTTTGAGACTGGATGAAATATGGACTAGATCGATCTCTGAATCAAAAAATCCCGCCATTTCCACTACTTTCTGAATAGCCAGCTTGTCTTCTTCCATATAATCCGAAGCAAAAACAACCTTGCGGGGCCGCTTGAAAAAGACCTTGCGGGGCACAATGATAATGTCTCGTTCTGATCGCTCTACCATACGGCTTGCTCTGCTTCCAATGATATTTGCCCGGAGATCATTCATGCCCTCCGTGCCGGCTACGATCAGGTCTACCTTCATATCCTCTGCAAATTCAAGGGCTCCACTGACAATTTTCCCCTCTTGGATTGCTATTTCACAACCTTTCAGGCCATTCAGGAGACTCTCCTCCATCACCGCACGCTGCAGGTTTTTTAATTTTTCCTGAACAAACTCCCGCTGATACCTGCCTGTACTGTCCATCGGGGATAGTTTAAGGTAATCCTCCTTGTTTAGCACGTGAAAAAGAATCAGAGTTGCATTAAACTTCTCGCCCAAGCGAGCCGCATATTCTATCGCATTCAAGGAACATTCCGAAAAATCAGTGGGACAGAGAATTTTAAAAGTCTTTTCCATTAGCCAAAAATTAATACCCTTTTTTTCGGTCTACGAGATTCAGGAGTGGCTGGTTTGATCGGAGCCGTCTGAAATTCTCAATAATCTGAGGACTTGCTGCCCTTGGATTGGTCACGCTGGCAATGTGAGGCGTAATCTGAATCCGCTCTTCTTCCCAAAACGGATGCGTATCTGGAAGAGGCTCTTGGCGGTATACGTCCAACATAGCTCCTGAAAGAAATCCTTGATTCAATGCCGGAATCAAATCCTCCTCCACCAAATGCTTCCCTCTGGCCACATTGATAAGATAAGTCCCTGTCTGGCATTTTTTGAAGAACTTCAGATCAAGGATACTTTCTGTTTCTGGAGTCAAAGGAAGCAAACATACCAGAACATTGATTTCATTGAGAAAATCCTGAAGATGATCTTTTGAGAAATAAGGATAGGGAAAGTCATCCTTTTTGGTAAAACCAAAACCAAAAACCGGAAATCCAAGGTAATTCAACTTGTCCAAAACGTCTCCTCCCAATGCACCCACTCCCATTACCCCTACTTTGACAGGAATCTCCGGATTTGACATGTCCCAAACTTTCCTTTTTTGATCCGCTTGGTAGCGGGTGATCTGACGGTGAAAGTTGAGCACGCCCATGACCACATAATTGGTCATAGACCAAGTAAGCTTTTCATCAACTATCCGTACGATGGGCATCGATGCCGGTACTGCCGGATCACTTAGAATATGATCCACACCTGCACCTAGAGAACTGATCAGCTTGAGATTGGGGAACGTATCCAAATAACCGGGAGGGTGCTGCCAAAGTAAAGCCATCTCGACATCCTCGGGCCGCTTGATGTCAGGGTAGATCTGGATATCAATGTCAGGCTGATGAAAAATAAGGGCATCGATCCAGACCTGAGGATTCCGGCCTGGGCTAATAATAGCTAAACTCATAAGTAGTGCATTTGGGTTGCTCAAGTAAAAATACCAAGTTCAAAACGTGAATAAAGTCCGCTAATCAAAAAAGCGCAGCGATTTGATAAATGGGAAAAGGCTTAAAATTCTTCACGGTGTAGTTGAAATAAATTACATGACTTTTCAACATGGCATCGAAAGACTCTGATTGGTAGCAGTTACCCTTAAACGGCATTGTTTTTTGCAATACGATCCCCACAATAATCTTCAATAAATTAATGAAATTGCGAAGCGAAAGGAACCTAATAATCCCAACTCAAATTATACCTCAAAACATAATCAATTCAGAAAATGACAAGAAAATTTTCCCTAATCCTTCTGACCTTTTTAATGGCCAGTTTTATGAGCTTTGCGCAGCAAATCCAAATGCCGCAAGCTAGCCCAAGTGCCAAAATCATCCAAAAAGTCGGATTAACAGATGTAAGTGTAGACTACAGCAGACCAAGTACCAAAGGGCGAAAAATTTTCGGAGAACTGGTCCCTTTTGGCCAAGTATGGCGAACTGGCGCTAATAATGCAACTGTTTTGACCTTCTCCACGGATGTGACAGTAGGTGGCCAACCCGTACCGGCAGGCTCTTATGCACTCTACTCCATCCCGGGTAAAAGTGAGTGGACGATCATCCTGAGCAAGAAAACAGAACTTTGGGGCGCAATGGGATATCAGCAGAGTGATGATCTCGTGAGATTCGTCGTGCCCGCCTCCAAGACCAGCAAGAAATACGAGACCTTTGAGATCGCCTTCAATAACTTCACCGACAACAGCGCCGTGGTGTCTATGAAGTGGGAAACTACCCGAGTAGATTTCAAAATTCAAACAGAAGTGGATCCAATCGTGATGGCTGAGATCAAAAAGTTGGTCATCGACACCCAGAGCACAGATCCGGCATTGTTGTTTCAGGCAGCCAGCTACTATTTCACTAACTCCAAAGACTTGAATCAGGCGTATGCCTGGGTGAAAGCATCCACCGACAGTGATCCGAAATACTGGACAGTTCACTTGAGAGCAAAAATTGAATTGGCATTGGGCTTGAAAACAGAAGCATTACAATCTGCGACCAAGTCCAAAGAAATGGCGCAAAAAGAAAATAACCCAGATTACATCGCACTCAATGAGCGATTGATTAAGACAATCAAGTAAGTTGATTTTCAAAAACAAAAAAGGCCTTCAAATTGATTTTTGAAGGCCTTTTTTGTATTGGGAAAATGACTATTGAATCTTAAATCCAGTAGTTGGTCTTATTGCACATCCAATTTCAATTCAGGATATCCTCCAATTTTTTCAATCTACTCAAGGCTTCTTCAAGCTGATCATTTTCCTTGGCAAAGCAGAATCGGATGATCTTGTCATCCTGCTTGTCCGAATAAAACACGGAAATGGGAATGCAGGCTACCTTAAGTTTCTTAGTCATCTCGATGGCAAGTTTCTGATCCGCCATTGAAGAGAGATGTCCGTATGAGGCCATTTGGAAAAAACTCCCCTGGCTCGGAATGATTTTCAAGGCCGTTTTTGCCAAACCCATTGCAAAAAGATCCCGCTTCTTTTGATAAAATCCAGGAATTGAAAGGTATCGGTCAGGTGCTTCAAGATATTCAGCAAGTGCAAACTGAATCGGCGTCACAGTGCTGAAAGTGACATACTGATGGATTTTTCTAAATTCCGCTGTCAAAGTCCTCGGTGCAATGCAATAACCGATTTTCCAGCCAGTGACGTGAAAAGTCTTCCCAAAAGAACCACAGACGAAAGTTTTTGACCTCAACTCAGGATGTCCTCCCAAAGAAAAATGAGGTTTCCCATCAAAAGTGATGTGCTCGTATACTTCATCACTGATCACGTAGATTTCTCTGCCTCTGATCAAATCTGCAAGGGTGTCCAGATCACTTTTATCCCACACAAAGCCACTGGGATTATGCGGGGTATTGACCAGAATCGCTCTGGTTTTTGGCGAAACGGAAGCTTTCACTTTTTCCCAATTCACAGAAAAGTCAGTAGAATTCAACCTTACATACACTGGAATTCCTCCATTGAGTGTCACCGCAGGTTCATAACTATCATAAGCCGGCTCCAAAATAATGACCTCATCACCACTCCGTACTACTGCTGATACCGCTGAAAATATCGCTTCTGTAGCTCCCGAAACGATTGTGACTTCAGTTTCAGGATCGGGGAAATATCCTTGAGTAAGTCGGGTTTTCTCAGCTAAAACTTCACGCAAAGCAGGGATTCCTACCATGGGTGCATATTGATTCATTCCATCTCTGACATACTTCGCGACCATTTCCAGAAGAAGAGGATCGGCCCCAAATCCCGGAAATCCTTGGGAAAGGTTGATCGCATTTTCTTCTGTAGCCAACCGGGACATTACCGTGAAAATGGTCGTTCCGATGTGCGGGAGTTTAGATTGCAGAGTCATAGGTAGTGCTTTGAGATTGTTCTTAGCGATATAGATTTCAATAAAGTAAATAATCCTCAAATCCGGTAAACGAAAAAAGCCGCAGTTATGACTGCGGCTTTCCTATTTGACTACTTTCTTGGCTTAATTCAGCTCGGAAGTAGCATTGGCTATAGTTTTTTTGCCTTTTTCGATTCCTTCAATACCAGCGTCTTTCAGCTTTTTACCAATCTGCTCACTGGTCTTTTGCAACTCACTGAGTAGTTTAAGCATTTTCTCTTTTTGCGGGCCCAGTTTTTCTCGATTCTGATACAGATAATATCCTGCAAAAATCCCAGAAGCCAATCCTCCAAGCCAAAGCGTCATTGTTAATTTTGAATTTTTCATAGGAGTAGTTTTTAGTGGTTTACTTTATTATTTTTCTTAAAAATAAAGGTTAGATTTTGAAATAAAATTTCTTAAAATCCAACTTCTATTAATTTATAACACGTAATTTATTTTTTAGGGTTTATTTAATTTTGAAAATTTGAAATAAAATCCCCAAAACAGAATTCCTTTTCGATAATTATAAGTTCAAAACCTATGCCCCATTTCAGAGGAAGTAAAATACAGCTCAGAAATCGAAAAATGGCCTTTTCCAATGAATTAAGCGGTTTGCAAAGTCTGGCGAATGTTCTCCCCCTACCCAAAATGGGTATTTTTTCCAACACTTGAAATTCCTTTTTGAATATCAAAATCGAATAAAAAAAGTTGAAATTTAAGCCTGTTTAATTCGTTCAAACCTCAAAAAATAACGCAATGGAGTTTTACGGCAAGTTGGATAAGTTTGACTTCAACCATTGGCATTTTCATATTCCTGTCCCCTTACCCATCTCAGAGCAAATGATGGATGAGCAGCACAGGAGAGTATTGACCTGGATCAAAGGAACCGGGCCCTATCACATGGCCCTCATGAAATCCAAAGAATATTGGTATATCCTAGTCAATCAAGATCTTCGCAAAAAGCTGGAATTGGATGAGTCAAACGCTTTTGCTGTTCGAATTGAGCGGGATCATAGCGAATTTGGACATGAAGTCCCAGAAGAGTTACAGGTGCTTTTGGATCAGGATGAAGAAGGAAATGAATTTTTCAGAGCTCTGACACCGGGCAAACAGCGGAGTTTGATCTACCTGGTCACCACAGTAAAAAATCCGGAATCCCGGATGAAAAAATCTCTCGCAATCCTCCATCATTTGAAGCTGGCCAAAGGAAAGCTTGACTTCAAACAATTGAATACCTGGATCAAGCACTACAACAATCTTTAAACATCAAAACCCTGAAATTCAGGGTTTTGATGTTTAATAATCAGACATAGATTAATTCCACGAATTGTCATAGGCATTTCTCAATACCAAATTTAATCCATTGGTATTGTCCAGGTTTCCTCCTCTCGCATTGGCCAAAAAGACTACCTCAACTTTGTTTTTGGGAAAAGTAATGATCAGCGTCCTTACACCCTGACCTGCATTATTCTGAAAACTGCCCTGCTTCACATAGTAGGTTCCATGATCCCCGATAAGCGGGTTGACCAAAGGATCATTTCCATCAGACCATCCAAGGAAATTTGTGTACATAAAGGTTCGCTCCACTGGATTCAGCAAGGTTTGTGAATTATTTAAAAAAGCCTGAAATCTTGCCAAATCCAGCGCACTCAGATAAAATCCCCCACTGCCCAGTCGATCCTTGGTATTGCCGATATTCCATCCTGCTGTAGAAGACGCATCCCCAACCTGGTAATACAGCACAGCTTGACTTTGGACCGTTTGACTGCTAATTCCAATCTTGTTGAAGATTCGTGAGGTCACGTATCCTTGGTAATAATTATTGACCTGATCCTCTTGATCCTGTTCCAACAGTCCATTGATCACCTGACCTTTCAATCCAAACAGCGCATATTTCAAAAGAATAAAATTGACATTGGAATAGTTGTATGCACTGTTTCTGGCTACTGCATTGGTGTTTACCAGGACTTTCATATTTCCCAAACTGGGATCCATATTCTGCGCAAACCCCGATCTGTGAGTCAATAAATCTCGGAATCTAAGGTTTCTCACTTGCGGACTAGCACCCAAAACAGCCGGAAGGTAAGGCCCTATCGCTTGATTGAGCATATTCACGACCCCATTTCCACTTTCACGCATGGCGATCAGCAAGGCAACCGTTGCGATACTTTTGTTTACACTGGCCAAATAAACCGGAGAATTGAGATCTGCCGGAGAATTTTGGCGTCCTTGAATCCAATTCCCAAACACCCCTGAATGAGCCAAATTGCCGTTTTGATTGATCACATAAGAATAACCCACCCATTGATTGCCTAATCCGGTGACTAGGTTATTTTCAAATTCATCAATGTCAAACTTTTTTTCATTCGGATTAAACTTATCCAATCCACCCGGCTTAGGAATAAACGGTGCCAATTCACATCCTGAAAAAAAGACCATCATCGTCATCATTATCAGAGCAAACGATTTTAAACTGTTGATTTTCATAGCTTTTAAATTAAGTATGATCAAATCTATACTGCTCAAAATTCACTTGTCCGGGCAAATTGACGGATCGAGCTTCTCAATTGACAGAAGCGATAAATGATTTAAATTCGATTGTTTTTTCAGCAAAAAACCCAAGATTTGAATCAGGACAGTAACATTGGAATCCTATGACACGTCCTCCTGAATAAACCTCCATTCATCATGTCAAAAAATTATTTCCTAGTCCTCGTCCTTCTTTTACTTTCTGTTTCCTTTGCCTGTGTAGAGCAAACTGATGAAGATCCACTTGATGTTTATCGGGAGATTGCCTACAACGCTTTGCCATCAGACGTCAGAGCCACTGTAATCGGAGAATATCAAGATGCAGAAGTCAGCGCCTGGGTCGATGGAAACTATCTGGTGATTTTTCAGACAAGCGACCAAGCACTAGGCCCGGTCAAAGTAGTGGTAGATCCTGTCTTGGGTGTGATGGTAGAAATTCTCCCAAGACCCTAAATTTTTGGCTTTTTCCCACTAAAACTGATACATGCCGCGATCTTCCTATACCATCAACTGCGATCTTGGAGAAGGTATTCCAAATGAGGAGTTGATCATGCCCCTGATCGATGTGGCAAGCGTGGCTTGTGGAGGACATTTTGGCGATCGAAGTACGATCCAAGACACCCTGACACTAGTCAAGCGATTTGGCAAAAAAGCTGGAGCTCATCCATCCTACCCTGATCAGGAAAACTTTGGCCGAAAGTCGCTTCAACTCACTCCTACAGATCTATTGCTGAGTATCAAAGCACAGTTGCGTCTTTTTGAAGAAGTAGCTCAGGAAAAAAATCTGGAGATCAACCACATCAAATTTCATGGGGCACTATACAACGATGCCGCTGAGGACGCAGAATTAGCCACCATTTTGGTTGATTTCCTGAAAACGGAGTTCCCTTACGTTCCGCTTTTTGTACCTCCTCGATCCGAACTGGAAAAAGCCGCAAGAGAAAAAATGCTTCCCATCCAACTGGAAATTTTTGGGGATAGGGCTTATTTGGAGAATTACAAACTGGTAAGTAGATCTCAAGAAAATTCGCTCTTTCAACAAAAAAACGAGGTAATTGCACATCTGGAGCCACTGTTCGCTCAGCAAATGATCAGAACGATAAACGGACAATTGATCCCTGTCGAAGCGGATACGATTTGTTTTCATGGTGACAATTCTGGGATTCTGGAATTTTTGCCTGCTATACTAGATCAGTTTTGGACTTAAAAGCACATTATATCGCCATCACCCCAACCCTGGGAGAAATAAACTGGGCTACCAGTCCGGATGACTTTCTTTTGGCCATTCAGTTAGGGTGGCTTGACTTTTTGGAAAAAGAATGGAGAGAACACTACTATGAGGCGAGGCAGGGATTTACCACCCTGAACATCCTGTGGAAGTCAGAGCAGGCCCAACTCACCTTTCAAAAGCAGTTTCAAAGCTTCAAAATCAAACCAAAGGTGCTTTCCTCCCAAATCTGGGAGATCCCTGTCTGCTATGCTCCAGAGTATGGATATGATTTGGGTGCTTTGGCACTTGCGCACCGCATTCGAGTCAGTGAACTGATCTCGATACATGCCTCAGTCACCTATCGCCTTCATTTTTTCGGATTTTTGCCGGGATTTCCCTATTTGAACGGGCTACCAGAGATACTTCACACGCCACGAAAGCCTGTTCCCGACAGAACAGTGGATGCCGGATCAGTAGCCATTGGCGGCAAACAAACTGGAATTTACCCTCAGGAAAGCCCCGGGGGATGGCATGTCATCGGCAGAAGCCCTGTGCAACTCTTTGACATTCAACGCGACCCTCCTGTCATAGCTTCACCCGGAGACCGGCTGAAATTTGAGCCGATTGACTCGGATGAAATGGAAAAAATGTTGATTTCGCCTCCCTATCCACGAAAGCGATGAGTAAGGAAATGGCGATAGCAACCCTGATCAAATCGGGGCCCGGCTCCTCTATTCAGGATTTGGGAAGAATAGGATTAGCCAGATACGGTGTACCCCACTCAGGTCCAATGGATATGAAATCCTTTGCATGGGTCAATCACATTCTCCAAAATGAAGTGTACAATGCGGTCTTGGAGATCGCACAGCCCGGATTTTTGATTCGATTTGATTCTCCCACTTGTCTGGCCCTAGCCGGTGGGCAAGCGACGATCTCGCTAAACGGACAAGAAATCGAAAAATCCACAATGCTATCTGTCAAATCGAATGACGAGCTGGAAATAGGCGGTTTCCAGACTGGGGCTCTGATTTATATTGGAATTCGATATGGATTTAAATCTCCTAAGGTGATGGGATCCAGAAGTTTTTACAGCGGTCTCACTGCCTCGGGTTTTCTGCACAAAGGAGACAAGCTGACCTATTTCAATGATTCCAATGCGACTCCTCTGTTCAATGCAAAGGCAAAATGGTCAACAGACTGGTTTCAAACTGATCGAATTGACGTATATCCGGGGCCTGATTTTCATCTCCTAGAGGATAAAGTCAAAGAAAAACTTTGGTCTCAGGCTTTCAAGATTTCCCAACAATCCAACCGGATGGGGACTCAATTGCTGGAGTTAGTGGAAAATTCGCTGCCCGAACTCCCGACCAATCCGGTTTTCCCAGGCACGGTGCAATTGACTTCCGGAGGCAAAGTCATCATCCTCGGTCAGGACGCTCAAGTCACTGGTGGTTATCCTCGTATTCTTCAGTTAACCGATCTTGCTAAAAGTATTTTGGCACAAAAAAAACCGGGTCAGTCGATCCGGTTTTCCTTGATGAGAAAGTAGCGATTACCTGCCTGGTGCTGTGCCTGAACTTTTGGAAGCAGCCCATTTGCTCCAGAAGAGCCACATTTCAAATTCAAATTTACGTCGGTTCAACTGGATAGCTGCCCAATCCAAATCTCCCGAAGCGTCATATTTTTCATTGATCAATCCAAATATTGACCCGCCCGCTCCAAAGGCTAAGAATGTCCCTCTGGAATCACCAAGATTTACTCCATATCTCCTGGCCATGCTTTCGATAATTATCCAGTCCTTGTGATCCCCGTTGGATTGAGTAGGAGCAGGATTGTCAGCAATTTTCTGAACGGCAGGCAAAATCAAAGCAATGGCAACTGGATCAAGGTCTGTACCCCACTTCAGGTCATTGAGCGCAGCAGCAGTAGGAACTGATTTACCTTCAGCCCTTTTCAAGACCGGTAAAAACTCCACCATTTCTTCGAGTTGAGGTGCCTGGATCGGAGGAATACTATCACAGGCTGGATTATTCCGATCTGGGCATCCTCCCATGGCGTTGCCAGGTCCATTCTTTCCAATGTATTTCAATAAATGATACGCCGATTTATTATCCGTCGATTCGCCCTTGATATCCCCTATTTTTAGATATCCGGCCATTGAAGCCAGTGCATCGTCATCGTCACGGAATTTCGCAGCCACAAGGTCATATTCAATCTCATGTTCATCACCTCTCATCGCCTGATGATTTCTCCTGGCGAGGGGACTGAGAAACCGGCCATTTCGCTCAATATTGGAATCAAAAATTTTCAATGATTCATTGATCATCTCTGCCACAAACTGATCCGCTGAACGACTGCTCTCAAAGGTCCGGTTGACCTTATCCAGAGGAAGGTATGAAGGCAGCATCTGGTAGGTAATTTCCATCAGCCGATGTGCTTTGGTTGCCTCTTCTACCTTCCACTGAGTTTCTACCTTCCCTTTACTTTTCCTCAAATTCTCTCCATTCGAATCATTTTCTGCCAAAAGTTCTGCCTCGGCAGATTCCGGAGTTAACGCCTCCTGAATGATGGGATCGCAAGCTGAGCCAAGTAGCAAGGCTCCAATTCCAAAAGCTAAAATGTACTTTTTCATGTTGTTATTAAGTTTGATTTGGTTACCGTTTTCAAAGGGGACTTCCCTTTGGACGAGTCAAACTTAGCCTCAGCTTCTCTTTTCATTTTTGCTCAATTCATAGATTGGCCCTGTGAATTGACGGATCGACTGGGGGATTTTATTTTTGCCAAAAAAGGCGCTTAACACGTTCAAAACCCATTTTTTAGGCCTATTTCGAATTTCCTTTATCCAAGCTTCAAATCCGTCAATTGAGAAAGCCCATCTGTCAATTGAGCCGGATTATTCCACATCTGCACCCTAGATTGCAGATTATTCCTTGCTGATATTTATCGAAGAAAATTGCCTGCAAGCTTTACCTTATTCAAGGCAAACAATGAAATCCGTGAATTCCATCCGTCCCCAAGACATCGAAGAGATTCTTTTCCATTTTTCCACCTCCATGTTTTCAATGGAGACGGAAGAGGATATTCTCTGGGACATGGTCAAAAACTGCATTTCCATCTTAGGATTCGAAGATGCAGTAGTCTATCTCTTGGATGATTCAGGAAAGTATCTGGTACAGAAAGCAGCTTTGGGACCCAAAAATCCTGAAGGGGAGCAATTGCTTAATGCCATCAAGATTCCTCTCGGAAAAGGTGTGAC
Source organism: Algoriphagus litoralis (assembly GCF_003259255.1). Classification (GTDB taxonomy): domain Bacteria; phylum Bacteroidota; class Bacteroidia; order Cytophagales; family Cyclobacteriaceae; genus Algoriphagus; species Algoriphagus litoralis. Next base: position 125,967 of record NZ_QGOL01000003.1, on the reverse strand, counting down.
TGGACGCGTGGCTGCTTCAGGGCTGCCCTTAATCATCGAAGACACCCTGTTGGAGTCGGATTACATTCAGGATGATCAATTCCGCCTTTCAGAGATCGCAGTTCCCATTCTTTTGGAAGGCAAAGTCATTGGCGTGATAGACAGCGAAAACTCCCGCCGGGGCTTTTTTACGGATCAGCATCTTCGGATTTTGCTCGCTGTGGCATCTATCTATGCTGGTCAAATCGCACGTATTAGAGCCGAGCAAAAAGTCAAATCGGAACAATTTGAACGCTGGAAAATCCAACAAAAAGCGACCAAACTCCAGATAGAGGCCATCTCTGCACAGCTCAGCCCACATTTTGTCTTTAATTCGCTCAATGCAATCCAGCATTTCATTATGACCGAGGACAAGAGATCTTCACTCCGGTTCTTATCCATTTTTGGTAAGTTGCTACGGTATTTTATTATGCAACTAAGTCAAGAGACCGTGTCTGTAGCACAGGAGATTCAGATGATAGAGTGGTACTTACAGCTACAAAAACTCCGGTATGGCGAAAAACTTAAATTCCAGATCATCTCTCATGGGTCCAAGCTTCACCCTAACTCGAAAATTCCCGCAATCATCGTCCAGAGCCTTATCGAAAACCTCCTGGAAGAACAGATCCATTCCTCGAACGGCGATTTGGGAATTCGAATAGAATTTTGGCTTGAGAAAGAAATAATCGAACTTAAAGTATGGATTAACAATAAGGTTAAGGAAAATGAATCCGGAGTGCAGACCGACTACTTCAGATCCATTACCCCTTGGCAGGAATATATTTCTCTCATCAATGAAATCCGGCCTTTTGAAATAAAGAGCGCTATTAAAATGCAGGCATGTCCTGATGAAAAAGAAGAATGTAAAGTGGTCCAAATCACCTTTCCCAACCTTGCCTGATGTCGAGTAAAGCCTGTTTTTTAGTTTTGTTTTGCCTTGTGAACGGGATGAAAACATGGGCTCAGGACCTTTCTTCAGAATATCAATTAACTGTAAATCCCAAAATACTCCGACTGGAAAATCCTGCTGGAATTGATTCCATCCTACAGATCGCAGCTCAGGGGCACTTTGATCAGTCAGCGGATCTTGGCATCGCTGACCATGAATTCGAGTATTGGTTTGAGATAGACTTCGCTGCGTATGCAGATCTTCTTGTCCGGGAAGATTCTATTTATTTCTATCCTGGAGCAGTAGAGATCAGTCATCTATATCTCAATCCAGCAGGACAGATCCGAGAACTCAGCCTGACCCTCATGGGTGATCATGACTTGAAGCGCAATAAGTACCAGAATATCCATTACCTCCCGATAGCGGTCAATGATCTTTTTGATGGTTCCAAAATCTATGTGAAATCCAGGTATCTCCGGGCCACACCCGATTTGAGTAAAAAGATTTTTGCTTTTTCCACTCCGGAGGCCCATCGGTTATTTGCGGGTTTTATCAGTCCTACGTCATTTAAAATCCAAGTTTTGGCTTATTTTTTCTTGGGTGTGGCGGCTGTTTTGATGGTTTTCAATCTGATTCTTTTCTTCTATGTCAAAGAATACCAGTTTATCTATTATGGTGCTTTTCTACTGTTCCAACTGATCTATTATTCACGGATCAGTCCCAGCTTGGCGGACTACTTCGGCTACGACTTTCCCTGGTATTACTTTTGGCTGACGACCGTTTCCCAGCTGTTGATCAACCTCTTTTATCTTCTTTTCATCAGGCATTTTCTGGAATTCAAGCGAGTTCTACCAGCCTTTGACCGGATCGTCAGAGCCATTGCCTGGCTCCTGATCGGCTTAATAGTGATCAATTCTTCGATTATCTTTTTCAATCCATACAGCTTGTTGCAATCCCAACTGATGGATGGGCAGCGCTATTTTATGGCGGGATTTGCCTTTGTAGGGATCATTTACCTTTGGTTCAGATATCCCAACAGGCTCAAATACTTTGTCATCGCAGGCACCTTAATTTTTACCACCGGAGCCTTGATGACGATGTTTCTGCTTCGATTGGACTACATGATCACCGGTTCGGCGATCGAAAGCACCATCTTTGCCCTTGGGCTTTCCTACAAAATCAAAACCATCAATCAGGAAAAACAAAATGCTGAAAAGGATGCTTTCAAAACCAAATTGGGAGCACTGAGAGCCCAAATTAACCCGCATTTTATATTCAACAGTCTGAGCTCTATCCAGCACCTGATCAATAGTGGCCAAAAAGAAGCCGCCCTCTCCTATCTGAGCAAGTTTAGCAAATTCGTCCGGCAAGTGTTGGAAAACTCCATCGATGTCCAAGTGACACTGGATAAGGAAATCGAACTGCTCCGAGTCTACCTCGATCTGGAATCGCTACGCTTTGACCATAGTTTTTCTTTTCAGATTGACTTCCCTGAGCACTCCGACCTGCGCTATCAGGAAGTTCCGATGCTGATCGTGCAACCCTTTGTAGAAAATGCGATTAAACATGGCCTGATGCCAAAGCAAACCGGCGAACGGAAGGTCTGGATCAGGTTCCAGGATAGAATAGATCATATCCTGTGTGAAGTAGAGGATAACGGAATCGGAAGAGCCGCTTCTGCAGCGGCAAAAGGCACCAATCAACGTCCATCCAGAGGAATGACGCTGACAGAGGAGCGCCTCAAAATGGTGAATGGAGTCGAAAATCAGCCTCAAATTCTGATAGAAGACTTGCCTCAAGGCACGAAGATCTCCATCAAACTGCCCAAATTATGAAAGCCAGAAGTACATCTGGGAAAATTGTGACACCAACTATTCTTCATCCTGACCGCTATTTGCTTTGCTCTTGGAATGAAGAAAATCAAAGAAAAATGAGAATCCTATGCCAATAAAACTAAACGCTATCATCGTTGAGGATGAATTCCACAGCAGGGAGACTTTAAAAAGTTTTCTGAAGGAATATTGCCCCGAAGTAGCCGTCGTAGACACCGCTGCTACTGTGACTGAGGCCGTAGAAAAGATCTCACAGCTTCATCCTGATTTGGTATTCATGGATATCGAACTCCAGACTGGGACAGGTTTTGATGTATTGCAAAAAGTACGTCACCTTGATTTCCATCTCATTTTCACTACGGCCTTTGAGCACTATGCCATCAAAGCCATCAAATTCAGCTCCATTGATTACCTCCTGAAACCGATCGATTTGGACGAATTGATCCTGGCAGTGCAGAAAGCCAAAAACCTCATCGCTTCTGAAAATCATCAGCATCTACTGGAAAATCTCCTGAGCAACATGCAGTCAGGTTCTCTGGAAAACCGCAAAATCTGCCTCTCGACTGCCGAAGGAGTAGAATTCATCCCTACCAAGGAAATTCTCTTCTGTGAAGCAAATGGATCCTATACCGACTTCCATCTCTCCGACCGGCGAAAACTCGTCGTCAGCAAAAATCTCAAGGAATACGAAAATATGCTTCAGGACGCCAATTTCATGCGTGTTCACAACAGCTTCCTGATCAATCTTGGTGAAGTAAAGAAGTATATCCGGGCTGAGGGGGGATATATCGTCATGAACAACGACAGACAGGTAAGTATTTCTCCCGGGAAGCGGGAAGAGTTCCTGAAACGAATGGGCTTTTGAGGGCAATCTTTTTGAATTTGATTTTTTTTCAAAAAAATAAACAAGGGGATTTGAGCAAAGCAAAGAAGCCTGCTATCTTACCTCTGCAACTTTTATAACCCAAAAACCATGGATACTACGCTAAAAAGCAAAATAGAGGCACAGGGAATGAACCCTGAAACAGTAGCGCAGCAGATTGATAATTTCAAAAACGGCTTCCCTTTTCTGAAAATCACCGGCCCGGCTACTCCACAAGATGGAATCAGAGTCCTCAGCGAAACGGAATTGGCACATTTCACCCAAACCTATCCGGAAAAAGCGGCGAAGATTGACGTGGTGAAATTTGTACCCGCTTCTGGAGCTGCCTCCCGGATGTTCAAGGATTTGTTCTCTTTTTTGGAAGGTGACGGTGACTTGTCTAAAAGCAGTTTTGTACAGAAGTTCATCGCCAACATCTCAAAATTTGCTTTTTATGCTGATCTGGATGAATCGTTACAGCAAAAAGGAAGCAGCATTCAGGCCTGTTTAGATTCCGGAGATGCCAAGAAGATCATTTCAGAATTGCTGTCCGAGGATGGATTGGCCTACGGCAGCCTTCCCAAAGGACTCCTGCGCTTCCACAGCTATCCTACCGAAAACCGTACCCCAGCACATGAACATCTGGTGGAAGGCGTGCAGTATGGCATCGGGAAAAATAACACTGTCAAAATCCACTTCACGGTTTCTCCCGAACATGAAGAAAAATTCAAGCTCGAAATTGATTCCGTCTTGGCGGGCCTTAAGGCCTCAATCGGACTGAAGTTTGAAGTCAGCTATTCCCAGCAGAAAAAATCCACCGACACCGTGGCGGTCACCATGGCGAATGAACCTTTCGAAGAATCCGACGGAAGTCTGCTCTTCAGACCAGCAGGTCATGGCGCGCTTTTGGAAAATCTCAATGACATCAAAGCGGATCTGATTTTCATCAAAAATATTGACAATGTCGTACCGGACCGCCTGAAAGAACCCACCAAAACCTACAAAATGGCCATTGCAGGATTGCTTTTGGAGGTACAGGAGAAGGTTTTTTCGGCCCTCAGCGGAATGGAAAGCGGAGTGAGTGATTCTTTCGTAGGCATGGCGGAAAGCGTCTATACGGGAGATTTGGGAGGTAAGCTTCCTGCTGATTTTGATTCACTTTCGCTCGAGGAAAAAGCAGCGTTCCTACAAGCCAAACTAAACCGACCGATCCGAGTCTGCGGCATGGTTAAGAACACCGGCGAACCCGGAGGCGGACCTTTTTGGATCTTGGAAGCGGATGGTTCGCAATCCCTTCAGATCCTCGAAACTGCCCAAATCGACCTTACCGATTCGGAATCCAAGAAACACTTCCAAGCCTCTACCCACTTCAACCCCGTGGATCTTGTCTGTGGAACCAAGGATTACCAAGGCAATTCCTTTGATCTCCTGAAATTCAGAGATATGCAGACTGGATTTATCACCGAGAAATCGAAAAGCGGTCGCGATCTTAAAGCACTCGAACTTCCAGGCTTATGGAATGGCGCCATGGCAGGTTGGAACACACTATTTGTCGAAGTGCCACTGATCACCTTCAATCCGGTAAAAACTGTCAACGACCTTCTTCGGGACGAGCATCAGGGATAACCGAATTTGAGATTTGGGGTTTGAGATTTGAAAATTCGAATCTCAAATCTCAAACCCTAAAACACTCCTCGATCAAGCTGCTCCTTCAGGTAAGCACGCATTTCCTCCCCTTCTTCTAGTTTGACCTCACCGGGAAGTCCCAGGATAAATCGAGCTAAGCCCGGCAATTGGGCCACTTCACCAATGAAATAGTAGTGATTTCGGTTTTTGATCGTCATAAAAGGCAAAGCATTGGGGTGCTCCTCCAGCATGAGCTGATACGCCTTTTTGCTGAGCTTTAATTTGACCGGGAATTTCCGCTTTCCAGTATATCCAAAAAGCGCCTGTCCAGGCAGCTCGTGTTTGCTTTCGTATTTCCATGCCTCCGAACCGAGCACCACATCTCCTATCCGCTCTATTTTGAAAACTTTCATGCTTTTGCTCTCCAATTCAAAGGCATGGATATTTTCATAATCCGAAGAGAATCCGACCGGTTCCACCAAGCGATCCGAGACCGTATCGCTGCTGAGTGAATAGTAATCCTTGAGCCAGAGTTGCTTTTTCAAGGAAATCCCCTGCCCGATCAGGTCGACAAATCGGCCCAAGTTGGCCTTGAAGAGTTGCTCGGAGCCTTGCTTGACTTCGGACTTGAGCTGGAGTTTTTGCAGAAGGGAATCCCGGAGCAGATTGGATTTCCCTTGGCTCTCGATCAGGCTTTTGAGCCAGACATTTTCCTCTTGGGAAAAAGTCCCAAAAGTCGAGGCAGCGGAGAGGTATTCGGGCCGTTCGTTAATTTTGTACTTGTTAAATTCCTTGATCACCACAAAACCCAAGGCTTCCAAAAGTTTGAAATACCGGTAGATCGTGCGCTCATCCGTCTCCAAAAGTTCCGCTAGCCGATGAACCGGCTTGCCGATTGTTCCCTGTAGGAGATTAATCAATTTAAATACCCGAAGAATTTTCTGCTGTTCGATTTGTCCCGATTTGGCCATGGCATGTCTTGATAAGGAACTAAAAATAGGAAATTGCCTTTTGGTATCCGAAAGTAATGACAGCGATTGTCGGGGAAAGGGGTACTTCGGAAATACCCTCTTTCCTCTTTGATATCCTCCAAATGAAAAAAATGACCCGGTACGGGTCTGATATCGGTAGAAAACATCGCTAGATAGAACAATACGACCCCTATCGAGTTCGAATATATTTGGGTACATGATTTTCTCTACCCAGATATCATCCCTACGGGATGGGAATGAACACGGCCAATAATTCTAAAAGATAGTAAAGTGTAAATCTACACCTAGCGCCAAGAGAACCTCAAAGAAGAAAGGCATTAGACTACTCAGAGGTGGGGCCGATTTATCGGTCAAGTCTAGTTACAAAACCTTTGAACCTAACTCTAATTCTACAGTCAGTATGGTGCTTTTATGATGGACACTTTCATTCCTTTTATTCAATTCTTAAATTAAATCGCTCAATATGGAAATTTGGGTATTCATTATTAATAGTGGTCAGATCATATGCTCCAACTTCTAAGATATAATTTCCAGGTTTAAAATTTGAAGAAAATGAAATTAGAGATTTTTCGTCTACCAATGCGAATTGATCTTGCCATATTTGGATATAGTTCGAATTTTCCTCCTTCTCCAAAATTGAAACATAAAAAGGACTTAATTCAATTTCCCCTTTTTTGTAAAATGTCTCAACTGTAACTTCAATTTTTTCATTTCTTTTAAATTCATTTGAATTTAATCTTATTACTCCAATTGAATTAAAAGGAGAATTAATATACCCCTTTACATTTTTCGGTAAGCTAAACAACGGCCTATTTAAGCTAGCTAAAGCCTTCCTTGAAATATCCGGCTTCTTTGAAGAAATAATATTAGTTGTAATATCTGGTCTAATTATACTTAAATTATTTAGTTTCAAGGAATCAATTTTGCTTTTTAAATCTTCCTCAATTTTTGAATAAATGGAATCAATTGAAAGATTGATTTCTGTATTATTTTCATGATTCTTATTTCTCCCAATCTGTATATTTAAAAAATTTTTCAAAAAATCATAGTCAGGAACTATTTCAACTATTGTAATTGTGGTGTCTTTGGCTTCATTTTGGTTAATTACATACACTTTCTCTGGCTATTTGTAGGAATCAAAGATTTGCTGAAAAACAAATAAAATAAATCCTCCAACTAAAGCCCAAATAAATGGATGTATTTGATTCTTACTAAAGAGCTCCTTAATATGTTCGCTGAAAAATAATTTGGATTTTTTCATCCCTCACCCTCCTTCCACTATCCTTATCTCCTCTTCCGTCAATCCAAATTTTTCATACATCAAGGCGTCGATTTCGCGGTAGAGGCTTTTGGTGGAGAAATTTGAGCTAGATGACTTTTCCATTTGCAGTTCTTTTCTCTAAAGATATCTGTTTACCTGAAAACGAAAAGCAATTTTGTGGATGTGGACGGGAAATGTCGGAGGAATTCTATTTTTCTTTTCGGAATAAAATCGCCAAACCTTACCATAAACCGGGTAAAAAAGCTCACCTTCGTTGATTGAGCCCTGATTGTAAAAGACTTTTGGCAAAAGCGGATGAGATTATCGATGTCAATATCATCGAAGATCCGACTTACAAGCTTGTAGTGGACGATTTAGCCTAAAAATCCCAGAGAATTACCCCGTGGAATTGATTTCCCGTTTCGGGTGTTGTCCTTGTGTGAATACCAAATAAAAAAGAAAGAAGATGATCGAGAATGCAACAAATGAAGAAGTTCAAGGACAAATTGAAACCGAAAAAGAAAGAGAGGGGCTGAAAGTTCTCATCACATCAGAAAACCCACAGGAAGATCTGATCGCCAAACTGTCAAATCTAGAAATTGACGTGCAGTGGCAGAAAATAGCCGAACCGCTTACCGGACTGGAGGACACATTTACGTTTAGACACCTCAAGCCGGTATTTGACTATGCTGAGAAAAACGGCATCGATCTGGTCATTGCGGTGGATTCCACTTACGATAAGTTTACACTGGGTGTGCGAAAGCTTGTATCTGGAAGCTTTGTGCTGCTCAATATTCACCATACTTCCCTGATTCTTGCCAAGCTTTTGCTTGAAAATCATGGGTCACTGAGTTGCAAAAAGTCGATTTTCATCACCGATTTGTTGGAAAAACTCTTTGCAAAGCATGATGCGTCGATTACCACCATTCCCAACTTGCCTACTCCACTGAAGGAGCATGCGGATTTTTTGATGTCGGAACCTGACGAGACGCTCTTCATTTCTGAAAATCAGGAAATCCTACTTAAAGGACAGCAAGACAGCTTGGGCTACTTACTGTCGAGATTGATTTTAGCTGCGAAAAAGGCAAAAAGTGAGGACCATACCCTTTTTGACAGCTTGATAGCCATCTACACGGATTATGGATTTCAGCGCGAAAAAAATCTGGCTGTTTCCATTGAAGAACCTTCACAGAAGCTCTTTTTCAAAAAGGTAATCGCCCGACTGAAAAAGAAACCGCCTTTGACTCTAGGCATGACCGAGATCACCAGCATCGAAGACCTGAGCAACGGGACGCTGAAAAATCTCCTGAGCGGAAGAATCATTCCCTCCAAATCTCCGGCCGCCAATGCACTTCAGGTGCAATTGGGCAACAATAGCCGATTCCTCATTTTTCCAACAGAGCAGAAGATCAATTTTTTCTTCACCAGCCATGGCAAATTGATCAAGAAGGACGACTTCACGACCCTGAGCCAGCAGTTTGATCAGCGAGTGGTAAAGCTCCTATCCGAGATCAACAGACTTGGATTGGAGAATTAGTAGGATGTTAGGGAGCTAGGAGCTCAAGAAGTTGGGTGGATTGGAAAATGTCATTGACCATTTCCTCCCCTTTCTATTCCCATTTTTGAATCCAACAGGATAGCTAAGTATGCTTTCCGGTTGGATTTTTTTTATTCAAAAAAGCCCGATCTAAAATCGGGCTTCTTGGATTTACTTTCGCTGACCTGGACGATAGCGCTCTTTTTCTCGTTTCTCCACATCTTCCTTATAAAATGCCACCTCTTTGAATTCCACATCGGCATAGCGCTGGGCCTGGTCAAAGAAGTGAGGGCTATTTGGATCGGCGCTTTGACCGCCAGCGAGGATGGTCTTGGCTTTTACTTTTTCGCCAAATTCCACTACAGTTACAAAGCTATTTCCACGATAGCCATAGAGTCGCTTGGTTCCTTCAAAAGTTCTGGCTCCAAAAGCAGCCAAAGCTCCCCAATTGCCGGAAGCAAGACCTATGGGGACGTATGGTGCACTGTCATCATATTTCAGCTCGATATCCCCGGAGAGACGCTGGAAGCGGTTGATCTCTGACCAAGGCTTATTCCAAGTGCCAAAGTCGGCATTCATCTGGGCAATGGTTTTTTCAAACACTGCTACAAGCTCAGCTGTAGTAGGCACTTTCGCATCCGGCATCGGATTGATGAACCGGTTCATGCTCCGGAACTCGCGCTGGTAATTTTCCCCGTAGAAATGGGCCACTGACATTGCCACCGATACCTTGGAAGTCCGATAATCCCAGGCCTTCAACAGCTCAATAACCTCTTTCTGCTCAGATTTCCCACTTTTCTCCAAAGCGGCAATCAGCTCAGGCATCAAAAACTCAAAGGCAGGCAAATACGGATCATACGCCAATTGAAGGAAGCTGTCCAAATTCAATTTCTCCACTTCCTGAAGAACTTTGATTGCATGAACACCCCGGAAATTTTCTGCATCCGGAGCCATGTAGGCCGGATAATCTTCCTTTTTGGGACTGAATTCCGCTGCTGCAGTAAAGGGCGTTGAGTTGCAGTTTTGGATCCATCCATTCTCAGGATTGAGGATCAGAATACTTTCATCTACGGTATGCAAGCCTTGCCAATCTGTCGCCGGATTGCTACCGTCCACTGGTTTTGAAAAGTCAAATTCGGGGTTTCGCTTCGGTATAAAGTTGCCATGGAAATAGGCAATATTGCCCTCAGCATCCGCAAAAACGGTATTATTGGAGGAGTTGGTACGGATATCCATCATGTCTTTAAACTCCGCGTAGTTGTTCAATTTGGTTCGGGTATAGCTTTGTGAAAGGGCTTTGACCGGATCCCAATTGATTTTGGTAGCGACCCACTTATCGCCGTTTTTGTGGGTAATCGGACCGTGGTGCGTTCGGTAGAAGGTGAATTCTTTTTCTTTCAGTTCGGCTCCTTCTTTGTATTTCAAGACCAAGGTTTGTTGCTCCACATCCCGGAGTTCTTCCCCGTATTTGTATTGGAACTTGCCAGCTGTCTCCACGATCTCTTCTTCAAATTCATCCTTGAAATCGACAAAAGTAGAGGTATGGATAAATCCGGTTTTCTCATTGAAACCTTGATACACAAAAAATTGGCCCCAGATTACCGCACCATAGACATTTAGACCTTCCTCACTGACTACATGCACTTCCGGACGGAAATAAAAGGAGGTATGCGGATTGATCAGTAGCATGGCGTTACCTGATTCGCTGAGCTCAGGTGAGATGGCTATTCCATTGGAGCCTTGGGGCTCGACTAGCAAGTCCTCTTCGACAAAGGCTACCGCTTCATTGGCCTCGTAAAAAGCTTCAATTCCTCGGGTAGAAATGCTCTCGATATCCCCACCGATGGAGCCCTCGAAGAAAAACATTGGCATCCAAGGTTCGTAATGGGTAATCACTTGAGGATTCGCCTCTGGATGGGTATGCAGGTAGTAGTTGACTCCATCAGCAAAAGCCACACAAAGCTCCTTGAGCCAATCCGGAGCGGTCTCATAAGCTGCTTTAGCCTCTGCTTCGGTCATGTAGAGATTGGCTCTCAGATCAGAGTAAATAGCCTCCTCCCCTTCCAATTCGGCCAGTCGACCGATTGCCCAGACATAGTTTCGTTCCACCCGACGGAAATCATCCTCGCACTGCGCATAGAGCAAACCGAAAACAGCATCTGCATCTGACTCGCCATAAATATGAGGCACGCCAAAATCATCACGGACAATCTCCACTCGCTCAGCCTGCGCTTCCCAGCGGCTGAGTTCGGGGTGTTGGGTTGGACTTTGACAGGAAAAAAGAGCGATCAGGCCGATCAAGCCAATAAATCTCCGAAGCATAGCATTTGGGTGAAAGTGTGATTTCGAAAGTAAGCGATTTGAGATAGCTTCGCAAAAGCTTTGTTACCGATGGTCTTGATATAGATTGGGGGTAAATTTGCTTTTCAAATCTTGGATCAAGCGCTCCGGAACGGACTTACTTTCCGCATATCCCTTGGTGATTTTTTCAATTTGCTCTGCAGTACTCGCTCCAATGATCAGGGAGGAGACAGCTTTCTCCATCAACCCAAAGCGGATCAAAACAGCCTCTGGAGCATATCCTGTGCTTTGAATTGATTTTCTAAGCTGTTCGACTTTCTCCTTCGGAAAATCCAGGAATTGCGCCGAAGGTTTGTCTATCAAGATTCCTTTGGCAAAAGCTCCTCTGACCAGCACACGGGTGGTTGAATTTTCTAGAAGAGGAAAAACTGTTTCCTCAGGTCTCCGGTCCACAGGACTGTATTGCATCATTATCGTGGCCGGTGGGTTCATTTCCATCACCTTCCGGATGACGTTGGGTCTGATCGAAGAAATCCCAAAGCTTTTGATCTTTCCCTGATCTTTCAACAGTTCAAAAGCCTCCAGCGTCTCTTCCCAAGGATCCTCGATTGTACCCCCATGAAGTTGGTAGAGATCGATGTAATCGGTTCGCAATCGGCGAAGACTTTCCTCAACTGCTTTTAAAATATAGGCCTTTGTCGGATTCCAAGACCAGGAAGTTCCCTCTGGGTTCCATTCATTTCCAACTTTGGTAGCTAAAATCAAATCAGCTCTTTTGGACTGAATTGCTCTGCCGATATGAGATTCATTTTGACCTTTTTGATATAGGTCTGCCGTATCCAGAAAAGAAATTCCGGAATCAATGGCCGCGTGAATGATTTTCTCAGCTTCGAAGTAGCTATCAGGCAGAGACATACAACCCAGACCTAATTCTGGCAAAGGAAAAATGGGCGTTTTGGCGTTTTCGGACATTTTTAAAAGGTTAAGTTTTTCGTTGTCATTACCTCAATAACTTAATGCCGATTTCCCAACCCTGCTTTTAAATTTGGGTTTGAATAATTGAGACATCTGAGGGTATTGCTGCTTAAATATCTATTTTTGCCCGGCCAAAAACCTATAAATGATGAAGAAAATAGCCGTCTTTACTTCCGGTGGAGATTCCCCTGGAATGAATGCATGCATTCGAGCAGTAGTACGAACTGGAATCTACCGTGGACTTGAAGTCTATGGAATTCAGCGAGGCTACGAAGGAATGATAGAGGGTGACATCAAGCGCATGCATTCTCACTCGGTCAGCAATATTATCCAGCGAGGGGGAACCATTCTCAAATCTGCCCGATCCATGGAGTTTAAAACTCCTGAGGGGAGAAAAAAAGCCTTTGAAAACCTCTCCAAGCTTGGAATAGAAGGACTCGTGGCCATCGGTGGAGACGGGACTTTTACCGGTGCCAAGGTTTTTTTTGAAGAATATGGAATCCCTACCGTTGGCTGTCCGGGTACGATAGACAACGATATCTATGGCACAGATTTCACCATCGGATTTGATACCGCAGTGAATACTGCTCTGGAAGCGATCGACAAAATCAGAGACACGGCTGCAGCCCATGATCGAATTTTCTTTGTGGAAGTGATGGGACGCGATGCGGGGTTCATTGCAGTAGAGTGTGGAATCGGTGGCGGAGCCGAATTTGTGATGGTGCCTGAGACTCAGACAGACTTGGATAGCGTAGTGAAATCTCTTAAAAACCTTCGAAAGTCCAAATCATCCAGCATCATCGTAGTTGCTGAAGGAGATGATCTTGGAAATGCCGAGCATATCATGAAAGTGGTCAAGGAAAAAATCAAAGATCCGAGCAAAGAGTTTAAAGTCACTACCCTAGGTCATATTCAGCGTGGTGGAAACCCAACGGCGCGTGATCGTGTTTTAGGAAGCAGATGCGGTATGGCTGCTGTTGACGGGCTGATCGCAGGTAAGACCAACTGCATGGCCGGTGTCATGGACCAAAACATCGTGTATACCTCATTTGGCGACTGTATCGGCAAACCCAAACCACTGCACCCAGATCATCTGGCATTAATCGACATTTTAAGTATTTGATATGGGCTTTATTCCTTTGTTTTTGACGGTAAGTGGAGCATGTCTGCTTTTTTTCCTGACGGTGAAAAATACCATGCAGCAAAAGCTCAATTTCCAGCGGGAATTGTTCTCTAAATTAGGCTTGGCTCATCCCGAAATCGGATTGATTTTGGGAGAAATCGCGGATCCCGAGATCGTTTTGGAAAACCTGAAAAAGCAATTACCGCAGGAAAAACTATCCAAAAAAAGCCTTGAGATCATTCGCCAGCTCAAAATAAACAAGTATCAATACAACAAGCTGATCAAAAAAGCGCCTTACAATTGGATCGCCAAGATTGCAGGGTTTCAGCCCATCTGATTGGCGATCCAGTCCAGAATCTCCTGCCCTTGATCCGGGTGAAACCAACGAATCTCTTCATCCCGACGAAACCAAGTCAATTGTCGCTTGGCATATCGTCGGGAATTTCTTTTTAGAAGCCGGATTGCTTCCTCGCGGTCATATTTTCCCTCCATAAATTCAAAAATCTCAGAATACCCCACTGTCTGTAGGGCATTGAGGTGGTGTTTTCCAAAAAGTGCATCTGCCTCATCAAATAGTCCAGCGGCAATCATCTGGTCCATCCGCATATCGATCCGCTGGTAAAGTTCTTCTCTCGGCCGATCCAAACCTATTTTGATGACTTCAAACGACCGAGACACTTTCTTTTTGATACGAAAAGAACTGAATTTCTGTCCGGTGCCCCTACAAACTTCCAGCGCACGAATTAAGCGCTGCGGATTCTGCCGATCTACTTCGCTGAAATAGTCAGGGTCGACTTTTGCCAACTCCTCCTGGAGCCATTCCAGGCCTTTTTCCTCGTAAGCTTGGATCAGCTGCTGTCGGATTTGAGGATCTACTCCAGGAATCTCATCCAGCCCGGCAGTGACCACATCTGCAAAAAGCCCCGATCCACCGGTCATGATCGCAACAGGTGTCTTTTGGAAAATCTGATGCAATACCTGCAGGGCATCTTTCTCGAATTTGCGGACATCGTACTCTTCTTCAATGGAAAGTGAGTTGATCAGATGATGTCTCACCTCGCGAAGCTCCTCAGAAGAGGGCTTGGCAGTACCGAGATTCATTTCCCTGTAAAATTGACGACTGTCACAAGAAACAATCTCTGTCTTAAATTTTTTGGCTAGCTTTAGACAAAGGTCAGTTTTGCCTACTGCTGTTGGACCAACGACCAGAATTAGAAATTTTTTATCGGACAAAACACTGAATTTTTGATTCAGACAAAAGTCTTAAGGAATGGTATGAAATCGAGCTTAATTCAAGAGTTTCTTACCGGGATAACAAACTTCTATGCGAGATTCCATGCGGCCGCTAATTAAAATTATAATCACATGAAAAGCAAAACCGTATTAATCGTAGAAGACAATGACCTGAATCGGAAACTCTTCGAAAATCTTATCGGTCAAATCTTTTCCTTCCAATCTGCAAAAAACGGACTTGAGGCAGTGTCAATGACGGCTGAAAAAGCCTACGACCTGATCTTGATGGATATTCAAATGCCGCAGATGGATGGCATCTCCGCAATGAAAAAAATTCGTCAGGGTAATTCAACCTGCCCAATTTTGGCTGTTACAGCCTTTGCAGAGGAGTCAGACAGATCGATTTTCCTCGATCATGGTTTTGACGATTTCATCACCAAGCCGATTCGTCCCAAAGAATTCATCCAACTCATCCGGCAGCACCTCAGCGGGGCAAAAAAAACTCCAGATTCTACCCAATCCTCAGCTTCCTCAGCCGAAATTTTGAATACCGAAATTATTACTCAACTCCTCAAATACAATTCAAAATCCTTGATTCGACAGATATTGGAGGATTTTTTACAGGAATGCAAGGAAACAGAACAATTGATAGCCCAGGGGTATCCAGAAGCTGAATTCGAGCATCTCTTGGAAAAAATCCATATCATCAAGGGGAATTCTGGAACATTGGGCGCGATGAGAATTTATGAAGCTGCCTTGCGTGCCGAAGATCTGGGAAGAAACAAGAAAACAGCCGAATTTCACGAGGCTATCAAAATTATACAAAATGAAATCACTCAATTCCGTGAATTTTTAAAACAAGAAACTATTTTTGAACCATGAGTATACCCAAAAAAATCCTTGTTGGTGAGGACAGTTCGATTATCATCAACCTGACCAAAAATGTCCTGGCATTTGAAAATTATCAGATGAAAGCAGCCCGAAATGGCAAACAAGTGCTTGATCTGCTGGAAAAGGAAGATTTCGATCTAGTCTTGATGGACATCAGCATGCCCGTGATGGATGGCGTAGACTGTCTGCAGCAGATCCGCAAGCTTCAGGATCCGCTAAAAAGCAAAATCCCAGTGATCGCAATCAGTGGCAACATCAGAAACTATACCCCTGAAGAATTTCGCAAATTGGGGTTTGATGATTTCATTCAAAAACCGCTGGACTACGACAAAGTGTTGGCAACAGTCAAAAAATTTCTGAGCTGATGGTCATCAAGTACACCAAGCATTTTTTGGATAAATTGGAAAACCTCTTCGCTGCCTCTGAATACATTCTCCGGTATGAAAAAGGGAACTTCAAGTCTGGCTATTGTGTACTGAAAGATACCAAAATAGTCATCATCAACAAGTACTTTCCGATTGATGGAAAAATAAATGCGCTGATTGAAATCATCAATGAATTAAATCTAGACCCCAAGGATTTCAAAGAGAAAGCAAATCAGGATTTTCTGAACGAACTCCGACAAACTACCCTAAAATTTTGAAAGTTACTTTTCTAGGCACCGGCACATCCCAGGGAGTTCCTGTCATCGGATGTGAATGCCAAGTCTGCAAATCATTGGATTTTAGAGACAAAAGATTTCGATCATCCATTCATTTGGAAGCGGATGGCGTATCCTTGGTGGTAGATACAGGACCGGATTTCAGAATGCAAATGTTGCGGGCTGGCATCAAAAAACTGGATGCCGTGATCTTCACCCATGAGCACAAAGATCACACCGCGGGTTTGGACGACATCAGGCCCTATAATTTTTCCCAGCAAATTGACATGCCGATTTTTGGCAGAAGGCAGGTTTTGGATCAGATCCAGCGCGAATATTCCTACATTTTCAGTGTAAAAAAATATCCCGGAGTCCCACAGGTGGATCCGATCGAAATCACCGAAAATCAATTTCAGGTAAATGGACTTTCGGTCACTCCCATTCCTGTGCTACACTACAAGCTGCCCGTTTTGGGTTTTAGATTTGGGGACTTTAGCTACATCACCGATGCCAATTTCATCCCAGATGAATCTTTGAAACTTCTGGAAGGTACTGAGATATTGGTGCTAAATGCACTGCAAAAAGAATCGCACATTTCGCATTTTACTCTGGATCAGGCTGTGGAGATGGCGCAGAAAATCGGAGCAAGGCAGACCTATTTCACACACATCTCGCATCGCCTTGGACTCCATGAGCGGATTGACCGAGAGCTTCCTGAGGGGATTGCTTTGGGCTATGACGGCTTGGAGTTAACTTTGGCTTGATGCATCTCAATTACCATTTTCTGAAGTACCTAGCGCCTGCTTTGCACGAAGCATTCGTAGGAAATATCATTAGATCCTGTTTTTCCCAAAGCAAAGATGAACTGATCATTGAAACAGATGGTCCCGCTGGCTATCGGTACATTAGGGCTCATTTATTACCTCCGCAAATTTACCTAAGCTTCCCTGAGCAATTTCATAGGGCCAAGCGAAACAGCATCAATCTGTTTCAAGAACTTCTGGATGATCAACTGGTGAAATGCGGGGTATTCAGTTTTGAGCGGGCTTTTTATTTTGATTTAGCCTCAGGCAAAAAGCTCGTCATCAAGCTCCATGGCAACCGAAGCAATGTACTTCTTTACCAAAATGAAGGGAGAACTCCGTCCCTACTTTTCAGAAACGAAATCAAAGAAGACAAAGACTTGGCGTGGGAAAGTCTGAATCGTCACCTCGATTTAAGACTTGATCGATTTAAAGAGCTGGACGGGAACGCCTCCCAATTCTTGCCAACTTTGGGAAATATTCCCAGGGCTTGGCTCAAAGAACGTGGCTACCCAGAGGCTGCAATCGGTCAAAAATGGATGTTGATGCAAGACCTACTGGACATTATGGACAGTCCACTTTTCACCTTGGTAGAAAAGGACGGAGTTCAGTTGAGTCTTTTGCCAGAGGAGCATCCCTTGAAAACTTTTTCAGATCCAGTGGAAGCTGTCAATGAATTGTTTCACTTGGCTTTGGTAAAAGGGAATTTCGAAAAAGAAAAAAACACCCTGCTCAAGAATTACCAAGATCAGCTCAAGCGAACTACTTCCTACATCGAAAAATCGACTTCAAAGCTGGAGGAGTTGAAGGACGCAGCTCCTCCCAGTCAGCTAGCGGATGTGATCATGGCCAATCTTCATGAATTCAAAGACGGGAAAAATGAGGGCGAATTGATGGATTTTTATTCCGGTAAAATGGTAAAAGTCAAGCTCAAACCTAACCAAAAACCCCAACAACTTGCCGAATCGCTCTATCGCAAATCCAAAAACCGACAAATCGAACTTGACCAAATCGCAAAAACAATCGACTCCAAAATCTTCCTAAAATCTGAACTGGAGCAAAAAATAGCTTCCATAGAAGAAATCACTGGTCACAAAGGCCTCAAAACCTATCAAAAAGCAAATAAGGAGGATAAAGCAATAACCAAGGAAGCCTCGGGCTTACCTTTCAAGATTTTTGAATTTGAAGGATTCACGATCTGGGTAGGCAAATCTGCCAAAGACAATGACGAGATGCTGAGAGGATACATCCACAAGGACGACCTGTGGCTTCATGCCCGACAAGTACCCGGCTCCCATGTGGTCATTCGGATGAAGGGGATGAATGCTCTACCGAATACTGTGCTGGAACGTGCAGCTGGTTTAGCGGCTTTCTATTCTAAATATAAAACCGAATCTCTTGCTCCAGTGATCTATACTGAAGCCAAATTTGTAAGAAAAGTTAAAGGATCCGCCCCGGGATCTGTGATGGTTGATCGGGAAAAAGTAATCATGGTACCTCCTGTGGGACCGGATGAGGCCACTTCTTCGAAAAAATAAACTATTGAGACCTTGGAACCGGTGGAGCCAGACTTATTTTTTTGAAGCCTTTGAACAAGACCACTGTGCCAACAATCCCCGTGGCTCCTCCTACGTACAGAAGGGTCTCACCAAGCTCAGGCTTTGTTCCTAAAAGTTGCCCTCCAATGATAGTGACAGTATAGCCGAGCGTAGCCACTAGAATTCCAGTCTGGAGCTGCTTTTGGGATTTATGGAGGTTCAGCTGGACTTGGTATAGCTCCTGATCCAGCTGGATCATTGCTTTTTTCAGCGAATCATAAGAGACCTGATCCATGGTTTGGGCTAGGAGATCAGAGGAAATTAAAGCCGAAAAAAGGATAAGAAAAAAAACGTTTTTGAGCATAGATTACTGATTGATCCAAGATTTGAACTCGTTGACCCGCTCTCGGGCCACCACGATTGTTTCATCGCTTTTCGCCTTCAAAGATAGGGCTAAGCGACCATTGTGATACGGTTTCATCTCAATCAAATTGTCCAAATTGATTATAAATGATCTATTGATTCTATAAAATTTATTTGGGTCTAGCAGGTCATTTTCCAGTTCATTCAGACTGTGATCCACGATGAACTTATTGGATGTACCAGACTCCACCAAGAAGGTAATTCCTCCATCAGCATAGAAAAAAGCAATATCCTCAACGGCTGTAAATGAAAGCTTACTTCCCGACTTGGTCAGAAATCGTTTTTTGAAAAACTTTTGAGAATAGTTCTGAAGAAAAGAGGATACAAACTCAGGGGAAAGACTTGGTTGTTTTGCTGGGTGATGCAATTTTTCAACTTTTTCAAATGCCTGAACTAGGCGGTCCTCCTGAATAGGCTTTAGCACATAGTCGATACAATTGTGATCGAATGACTGCAATGCATAGGCATCATAGGCAGTAATAAAAATGACCGGAACATGGACCTTGGCCTTCTGAAATGCTTTGAAACTCAGTCCATCTGCCAGATGGATATCACAAAGGATGAGATCAAAGGTGTGTTGGTTTTGAAGGGATTGTTCCAGCTCACTAATGCTTTGGGCAGTCTCTTCAATCACCCAATCCGGACGATATTTGCGGATAATATCTCTAATCCGTGTCAGCGCCAACGGCTCGTCTTCGACTACTAGTAAGTGTTTGATCATCGATTAGTGGCAGTTCAACCAGAAAATGATCCGTTTCATTTTCTATACGAATCTTATTGTTTAAAAACCTATATCTCTCGGATATGTTTTGAAGACCTACGCCGGATGAATATTCTACTACCTCTTTTGGCTGCTTTTTATTATAAATTCTGAGAGAGACATCATCGGAAGTGATCACAATTTCCAGTGGTTTTTTTCGAGTGAAATAGTTGTGTTTCACTACGTTTTCCACAAGTAGTTGAAGTACCGCAGGAGGGATCAATTTCGAGAGACTGATTGGAGCAATCGAAAGTGAAAAATTCAAGGATTCCTGAAATCTGATGGTCAATAAGTCCAAATATTTTTTCAAAAAATCAACCTCTTCTGCCAGAGGTATCAATTCGTTGTTTTTGTTCTTTAGAATGTAGCGATAGATTTCGCTGAGTTTTTGCAAATATTGATCGGCCGCTTGGGCATCCTGGTAGATAAGTGCTGATAGGGTGCTGAGATTGTTGAAGAAAAAGTGGGGATTCAGCTGGGAATTGACAGATTCCAATCGTGCCTCTGAGGTCAGCGTTTTAAATTTTTCAGCTTCAATGGCCTTTTCTTTAAATCGTTCACTAAAGAAATAAATGGCGTTAATGCAATTCAAAAACAAATTGATTCGGGAAACAAATGCTGCGGTAAGCAGAAAATTTTGAAATGAAAAACCAAATGGCCCTCCAAGGATTAATCCTGTAATCTGAGCAGATAAAAAGGCCAAAACCAAAACAGCGAGCGTGCTGATACCAAACTGCAAAATCAACGGATGAATAGCTGTCTGTTTTTTGGCAATGAAGCTCTCGATGAATCTATTGCCATACCAGACCAAAAATGTCAAAGAAAATATCAGGATAAACAGCGGTAAAGCCTCTACTGCAACGGCAAAAAGTCTATCACCATCAAGGAAGAAAATATTCAGAAATGAATAGACTCCAAGAAGTCCGGCAAACCAATGACTAAATCTGTGACTAAACATATCTCGCTCCCTTTCTACTGGTTTAATCTTCGACATTTTTTCTCAAAGGAAAAAGGAGGAGCAGAAAATCCACTCCTCCTTTTTTACATTTTCATCAGGATTAGAGTGTCGGCAAGAGTACCCCGTCAATTACATGAACCACACCATTTTCGATAGCCACATCAGCAGCAATCACATTGAAAGTGTTGCCGGCTTTATCAGTGACTGTGACGGTATTTCCAGTTCGGGTTACAGTGAGCATCTCACCTGCCAAGGTTGGAACCATCTGAGCTCCTTCGGCCAAATCAAATGAGAAGGCAGTAGCAGGAACTACATGGAATCCGAGAACTTTTGTAACAGCTTCAGCCCCGAGTGTATTGATCAGTTCAGTCAAAGATCCCAAGTTCAAGGCTTCCAATAGATCAGCGAAAGCTTGGTTTGTAGGAGCAAAAACAGTCATCGCTTCCTGACCAAGTAAAGTACCTCCCAAACCAGCGGCAGTTACCGCATCCAAAAGAATGGTAAGGTTAGCCGCTTGAGCAGCTTCTACCACATTGGGAAGTGTTAGTTCAGGAAGCAAAACTCTGTCTATCACATGAACTACACCGTTTTCGATAGCCACATCACCAGCGACCACATTTGCAGTGTTCCCAAGAGCATCAGTCACAGTGACTCCAGATGCACTCGCAGCTACCGTCAATTCCTGACCCGCAAGAGTGGTAAATGTATTGCTTGCATTGAGATCGGTAGAAAAAGCTACCGCTGGCACAACATGGAATCCTAGCACAGTTTGAAGATTTTCAATCCCTCCTATTCTGGCCACAAGCTGGTTCAGATTTGCTGCATCATACGCTTCTAAAGCATTGACAAAAGCAGCGTTGGTTGGTGCGAAAACGGTGATCGCATCAGCATTCAATAATGCACTGCCCAAACCGGCAGCAGTTACCGCATCGAGCAGTACAGTCAATTCAGCTGCCTGAGCTGCCTCTACAATTGTAGGCAACATCAAATCGGGAAGCATGACGCCATTGATGACATGGACTACACCATTTGCGATAGCGACATCCGCTGCAACTACTTGGGCTACCCTACCCAATTGGTCTCTCACCGAAACGGTGGATCCTGATTTCTCTACCACAATTTCCTGACCTGACAAGGTGGTAAAAGTGTTAGTAGCTGCTAAATCACCAGAGAAAGCAACAGCAGGGACGACATGGAATCCCAGTACTTTTTCCAAATTGGCCGCACCACCGATTTTGACAACTAGTTCGTTGAGATCAGCTGCGCCGAAAACTTCCAAAGCTGCTGCAAAAGCTTCATCGGTCGGAGCAAAAACTGTGATTGCCGGTGCAGAAAGCAAGGCAGAAGGAAGGCCTTCTACCGCGGTGACAGCAGTCAAAAGTGTCGTTAGGCCCGCCTCAGTGGCAGCTTCTACCAAAGTAGGCTTTGGCAATTCTATAGATGGTATCAATACACGGTCGATCACATGGACCACCCCATTTTCGATCTGCACATCAGCCTGTACGACTTCGGCTACATTGCCGGCTGCGTCGGTTACGGTTACTACTCTAGAGTTTACGTTCACTCGCAACTGTTGCCCGGACAGCGTAGTAAATACATTATCCGGATTGAGATTTCTGGATAAAGCTACAGCTGGCACTACATGGAATCCCAAGACAGTTTCCAAATTAGCAGCTCCTCCAAGTTTAGCCACTAAGTCATTCAAATCCGTCGCACCAAAATCACGAAGTGCATTTGCAAATGCCTCATTGGTGGGTGCAAAAACAGTAATTGCAGGTTGACTTTGAAGCGTAGCTTCTAGTCCGGGAATGGCCCGGACACCCGCTACCAAAGTGGTCAGTCCAGCCTCATTGGCAGCTTCGATCAGCGTAGGATACGGAAGTGGTCCCTGATAATCTTCACTGCAGGACAGGATCGAAAAAAACAGCGATCCCATGAGCAAGTATTTGAATAGTTTTGTCATAGTTTGATTTGGTTTATGTTGATTTTTAAACCAAATCATTCCGAAGTAGTCTTGGCAGTTCTTTCTAACTGTATAAAAAAAAGGATGAACCGTATGATTCATCCTTTGAATTGATATGCTAAAGGGGTCAAAATCAATAGCCCACTACTCTACAAGATGGATTTTTAGCATGTTGGTTTTTCCTTTTTCTTTAAGTGGCATGCTAGCGGTATTGATGATGACATCACCTTGCTTTACGTGTCCATCTTTTTTCAGAGTATTTTCGATATCTGTGAAAGTAGCATCAGTAGAAACCTGACTTTCATAATAATAGGCTCTCACACCCCAGACCAAAGACATCTGAGTAAGTAGCTTTCTATTTCTGGTAAAGACAAAGATGTTGGCAGATGGTCTATGCGAGGCGAGTCTTAGGCCTGTGAATCCTGATGATGTAATCCCGACAATTGCCTTTGCTTTCACGTTTCTAGAAAGTCTCGAGGCCATCAAGATCAGGTTGTTGCTATGGAAGGTGAGATCATCTTCCGGGATTTTATAGAGATTGTGGTAGATATCTGCATTTTCTTCCAGGTAGCTGATAATGCTGGTCATCGCTTTGACCGCATTGACAGGATATTTGCCTGAAGCAGTTTCGGCAGATAGCATTACCGCATCTGCACCATCCAAAACAGCATTGGCCACGTCATTGGTCTCGGCTCGCGTAGGACGAGGATTCTGAATCATGCTTTCCATCATTTGAGTAGCGATGATCACAGGCTTACAGGCCAATTTGCATTTTTCGACCATTTTCTTCTGCCAAAGCGGAACAATTTCCATCGGAACTTCAACACCCAAGTCACCTCTTGCAACCATAATTGCATCAGTGGCTTCGATGATTGAATCGATATTTTCCAAAGCCTCCGGCTTTTCGATCTTTGCTACAATTTTACACTCCTTTCCTGCTGCTTTGATTCTATTTCGAAGGTCAATAATATCATCTGCAGATCTAACAAACGAAAGTGCGATCCAATCCACATCTTGAGAAAGACCAAATTGCAAATCCTCGATGTCTTTTTCAGTCAGGGAAGGTGCAGATACCTTGGTATTTGGAAGGTTGATGCCTTTTCGGGACTTGAGGATACCCCCGTGGATTACCGTGGTATTGACATTTTTGCCATCTGTACTATTCACTACCACCTCAAGATTTCCATCATCGATAAGTATTCTATCACCAGGGACTACATCTTGGGGTAGATTTTGATATACTGTACTGACTAGCGAGGCAGACCCGATTACAGGATCATTGGTGATGGTGATTTTGTCTCCAGGTTTGATCTCTACGCCGTTGTTTTCCACTTCACCGACACGGATTTTAGGACCCTGAAGATCCTGAAGGATTCCCAAATGGCAATTGAGTTCTTTGTTGACTCTTCGAATGATTTCGATGACTTCCTGATGGATTTCATGAGTCCCATGAGAAAAATTCAATCTGAAAACGTTCGCACCGGCGGCCGCCAGGCTTTTGATCATTTCGTAATTGTTGGAGGCTGGGCCAATTGTAGCCAGAATTTTTGTTTTCTTGAAGGGGAGGTGGCTCATCGGGTTTTTAATAGGTTAATAGATTTTCTTTCGATTTTATTTTTGAAATATCCAGTCGCACCACACTTTGGATAAACGGGTTTTTTGCGAGGTGCTCCACAAATGTAGTGATACTGGTTTGATGTGTTTGGTCTTGTACCAAGAGGAAGTAATCCAAATTTCGCAATTCTGGAATCAAATATGCCAATTGCTGGGAAGTATTGAGTGCTTTATTTTTTAAAAGTTGGATAAAACCATGGGGTAAAGAAAGCAAATATTGTGATATTTCTAGCTGAGGAGCTGAGAGAAATTCGATTTGGATATCTTCTGATTTGACCAAATTCAGGTCCAACTCACGATTGATCAGCCAAGCCATTTTATAGTCTTTAACTGGCGAAACAAGCCCCAAAAGCTCAAAATCAAAAGTAGGTTCAACAAATAATTTGGTCTTCTTCATGGAGGAAGAATGGTGATCGAAACAAAGGTAGAAATTAAATTTGACCAGTACGAACTGTCCTTTTGCCTAAAAATTAACTTCGATCTTTTCTTTGTCAATTAGGTATTAAATATATTTCTTTGCGGAGTGTTATTAACTAAACTGATCACAAAATGTCTGAAATTGCACAAAAAGTAAAAGCCATCATTGTTGACAAACTTGGCGTAGAAGAGTCTGAAGTGACTATGGAAGCAAGCTTCACCAACGATCTTGGTGCTGACTCTCTGGATACTGTGGAATTGATCATGGAATTCGAAAAAGAGTTCAATATCTCTATCCCTGACGATCAAGCCGAACAAATCGGCACTGTAGGTCAGGCTATTACCTACCTTGAGGCAAACGTAAAATAAGTACTGCTAAATTCATTATATGAATTTAAAAAGAGTTGTTGTAACGGGTCTAGGCGCACTCACACCCATCGGAAACACCCCAGAAGAATTCTGGCAGGGATTGGTGAATGGTGTGAGTGGCGCTGCGCCTATCACTCGCTTCGACGCTTCACTTTTCAAGACTCAATTCGCCTGCGAAGTCAAAAATCTGGATCTCGATCAGTTTATGGATCGTAAAGAGGCCAGAAAAATGGACGCCTTCACCCAATATGCCATGATTACTGCCGATCAGGCGATCTTAGATTCCGGACTCGATCTGGAAGCGATCGATCGATCCAGAGCGGGTGTGATATGGGGTTCGGGTATCGGTGGACTGCGGACTTTCCAAGAAGAAGTAACCGATTTTGCCAGAGGCGACGGAACTCCAAGATTCAATCCATTCTTTATCCCAAAGATGATCGCTGACATTTCTGCCGGCTTCATTTCTATAAAGTATGGTTTCAGAGGTCCAAACTTCGTCACAGTATCAGCTTGTGCTTCAGCCACCAACGCTCTAATTGATGCATTCAATTACATCAGATTAGGCAAAGCAGATTTATTTATCAGCGGAGGTTCTGAAGCAGCTGTATCTGAGGCAGGTATCGGTGGTTTCAACGCCATGAAGGCGCTTTCTCAGCGAAATGATTCTCCTACTACAGCTTCCAGACCTTTTGACAAAGACCGAGATGGGTTTGTCTTAGGTGAAGGTGCAGGAGCATTGATACTTGAAGAGTTGGAACATGCAAAAGCCCGAGGAGCCAAAATCTATGCAGAACTAGTTGGCGGCGGGATGACTGCAGATGCTTACCACATTACCGCTCCGCATCCGGAAGGTTTGGGTGCAAGCAGTGTCATGAAAATCGCGCTTGAGGATGCAGGGCTCAAGCCGGAGGATATTGACTACATCAATGTCCATGGTACCTCTACTCCACTTGGAGATGTAGGTGAAACAAAAGCTATCCAGAAAATATTTGGAGAGCATGCGTACAAACTGAATATCAGCAGTACCAAATCGATGACCGGACATTTACTAGGTGCCGCAGGAGCTGTGGAAGCCATCGCCTCCATTTTTGCAATCAACCATGGTATCGTCCCTCCTACGATCAACCACTTCACAGATGATGAAGCATTTGATCCAGGATTGAATTTGACGTTCAATACAGCGCAAAAACGAGAAGTCAATTATGCGTTGAGCAATACCTTTGGATTTGGTGGACACAATTGTTCCGTCATTTTCAAAAAATACAATTGAGCAGAGTGAAAATTTTCCAAAGACTCGGAATCCACACTCTTTTCTTTAATACCCAAGACAAAAGGCTTGCCTCCTCGATCAAAATGATCATTGGACGCAAGCCTTTGAATTTATCACTCTACCGACTTGCCCTCACTCCATCAAGCCTCGGAGAGGAAACTTCCCAGGGATTCAAAATCTCAAACGAACGTCTGGAATTCCTAGGTGATGCTGTACTAGGCTCCGTAATTGCCGAGCATCTCTTCAAAAAATTCCCCTACCGCGATGAGGGATTTCTCACCGAAACCCGCTCAAAATTGGTTAATCGGGAGAAATTGAACGAAATAGGAATAAAAATCGGATTAAAAAAAACCCTTGAACAAGTCGTGAGCAAGCGACAGTTTACCGGCAACAAATCCTTGTTTGGCGATATTCTCGAGGCATTTTTAGGCGCAGTCTACTTGGATAGAGGTTACAGATTTACACAGCGACTGATCCTTCAGCGAATTCTTATCCATATGGATTTGGATGAAATGATTTCTACTGTAACTAACTATAAAAGCAAAATTATTGAATGGTCACAGAAAGAATCCAAAAATATTGAATACAAAGTTTTGAGTGTGCACGGTAACCAACGCTTCAAAGAATTTGTTGTAGAGCTGAATGTAAATGGCGAATCTGTCGCGGAGGGTAAAGGAAGCACCAAGAAAAAAGCTGAACAAGAAGCTTCAAAAAATGCCTGCGAAATCCTTCAGATTGCCTTCTAGAATTTAACTTTTCTATTCTCAAACCTCCCTATGTCCGCCATCAAACTAGCAGGTGCTACTGTCAATCAAACTCCCCTCGACTGGAGTGGAAATCTGAATAGAATCCTGCTTGCCATCCAGGAAGCCAAGGCCCAAAATGTAGAAATTCTCTGTTTCCCTGAATTGGCAATTACCGGATACGGGTCGGAAGATCTTTTTTTAAGCTATTGGTATCCCCAAAAAGCATTGGTCCAGCTTGGTAAATTAATTCCTCATTGCAAGGGAATAACCGTAGCAGTAGGTGTTCCTGTCCGGATTCAGGAAAAAGTCTACAACACTGTGGCCGTAATAGCGAATGGAATTTTAGAAGGATTTGTTGCCAAGCAATTTTTGGCTATCGATGGAGTCCATTACGAATTTAGATGGTTTACACCTTGGACTGCTGGAGAAGTTATTGATTTTGAATTTGAAGGGCAGTTGGTTCCTTTAGGTGATTTGACATTTCGTCACAAGAATATTCAGTATGGTTTTGAAATCTGTGAGGACGCATGGAGAGGCAATTCTCGCCCGGGATACCGCCTTTGTGAACGCCAAGTTGACCTCATTTTCAATCCAAGTGCCTCTCACTTTGCCATGGGCAAAACGCTGGAGCGAAAAGAATTGATCGAAAACAGCTCCAAGATATTCAATTGCTACTACGTCTATGTCAATCTGCTGGGCAATGAGGCTGGCCGGATGATTTTTGACGGGGAAATTTTACTGGCAAAATCAGGGCAATTGTTGGCAAGAAACCAATTGCTTTCATTTAAAGATTACCAGGTATTCACCGTTGAGGTGGAAGAAAAAAGTCAAAAAATAGCGCCATTACTTCCGAAAGAATGGGAATTTGTTCAGGCTTCGGCCTTGGGACTTTTTGATTACCTGCGCAAAAGTAGAAGCAAAGGTTTCGTATTGTCGCTCTCAGGAGGCGCTGATTCCTCCACGATTGCGGTACTGGTTGCAGAATTGGTCCGTCGTGGACTGGGAGAATTGGGCTTGGAGAAATTTCTTCAAAAACTCGGAATTGATTTTACCCCAAAAACTGAAAATCCCGAAAAAGAGATTGTAGGCCAGCTTTTGACCACTGCCTACCAAGGCACAGCGAATTCCTCACCTGAGACGCTACAATCAGCAGAAGCACTGGCTGAAAGCTTAGGCGCTAAGTTCTATTCCTGGACAATAGATGCAGAGGTAAAATCCTATACGGAAAAAATCGAGGCTGCAATCGGACGAAAATTGACTTGGGATCAAGATGATATTACACTCCAGAATATTCAGGCCCGAAGTCGTTCGCCGATCATCTGGATGCTTGCCAATATCAATCATTCACTTCTCCTCTCTACCTCCAATCGTAGTGAAGGGGATGTAGGATATGCCACAATGGATGGAGACACAAGCGGAAGTATTTCGCCGATTGCTGCTGTAGACAAGTATTTTATCCTGCATTGGCTCAATTGGGCAGAGAAGAATCTCGACCGCCCTGGTCTCTCCTTAGTGAATTCACTGACCCCAACCGCAGAACTTCGGCCACTGGAAAGAGTCCAAACGGATGAAAAAGACCTTATGCCCTATTCGGTTATTGTAGAAATTGAAAGACTGGCAATTCGGGACAAGCGGTCTCCCATGGATATTTTCCTTCTTTTAAAAGATGAACTTGAGTTAGAGGATTCCGTTTTGAAAGATTATATCAAAAAATTTTTCCGACTTTGGTCCCGAAATCAATGGAAAAGGGAGCGATTGGCTCCTTCATTTCATCTGGATGAATTTAACGTTGACCCTAAAACATGGTATCGCTTCCCAATTTTATCTGGAGGCTTTGCCGAAGAACTTGACCAATTAGACCAAATCTAATCCACCATTATGCTTCACTCCTTTCTGAACTACGTAGTATGGGATCCCAATCAGGCTGTTTTCTCAGGTTTTGATCGATTGAGATGGTACAGTTTACTTTTTGCCTTGGGCTTTATTATTTCCCAACAGTTTATGGTTTACTTTTTTAGAAAAGAAGGTCAGAATGAGGCACTCGTTGATAAACTGACCATTTACATGGTGCTGGCCACCATCATCGGTGCAAGACTAGGGCATGTGCTTTTTTACGAACCTGAGAAATACCTGAGCAATCCGATAGATATCCTCAAAGTTTGGGAGGGTGGATTGGCCAGTCATGGTGCTGCTATTGCCATTCTTTTTGCACTTTGGCTATACGCCAAGCGGACTCCTGGGCAAAGTTACCTTTGGGTGGTAGATCGGATCGTGATTGTCACAGCGATGACCGGTGCCTTGATTCGTTTTGGAAATTTAATGAACTCAGAAATCGGCGGTAAGGACACAGGCACAGATATGGGCTTTGTCTTTGCGAGGGATGCGGAAGAAATATTGGAAACCTTGAAGGTTCCTTTTGAATCCATAGAGGCTTACAAGCCTGAAGATCGTGCAGGCGAACTCCAAGGCAATGGAATTGTTCCTTTAAATTTTGAAATAAAAATCAACAAGGGAAATTTCTCTAAAGAAGACTTAGGCGCTATTCTCCAGCGCGATATTAAATATGCATTGACCCAATTCAAGTCCTCCAAAGAATACCTTGCTGAACCGCTAGAAAGCCCTCTGAACTTCGAGATTGCAGAACAACCGGATGGTTATCTGGTGACGGTCAAGACGTTTGGAAAAACTAAATATCCAACTCAAATCTACGAGTCCCTATCCTATTTTGTCATTTTCTTGATTCTATTGGCACTTTGGGCTAAATACAAATCAAGATTGCCTGAAGGACTATTGTTGGGATTATTCTTGATTTCTGTCTTTGGAATGCGATTTGTCTGGGAATTCTTGAAGGAAGTCCAGGTAGATTTTGAGCAATCGATGCAGTTCAATATGGGCCAACTTCTCAGTATTCCACTCGTGATTATTGGTTTTATCCTGATCGGAAGAGCTTTAAAAAACGGATTTAAACCCGCGGGAAATTAAGGAACTGGATCGTGCCCATGTCCTCCCCAAGGATGACATCTGCTTATCCGCTTGATTCCCAAAATGCCACCTTTGATCACTCCGTGTTTTAAAACGGCTTCTTTCATGTACTGACTGCAGGTCGGAGTATAGCGACAGCTTGCAGGAAAAAGTGGAGAAATCACATATTGGTAAACCAAAACAGGAAATATAGCTATCTTTCGGAGGTAGGTTTTAAGCATTGATTTTCCTTTATTAGAGCCGAACCGAAAATTACACAAATAGATTCCTTTGATTCGCGATTTGAGAAATATCGTATTGCTTTCTATATTTTTTTGGGCTTTGAGCCTCGGAGAAAGCTACGCACAAGATACCACCCTAGAACCTGTGAATCCCCCTACTCCGGACAGTGTCAAGGTGAACAATATCTTCATCATCGGGAATGTGAAAACCCAAAAAAGTATCATCCTGAGAGAACTGGATTTCACTACAGATTACTATTACGAATGGGAGTCATTTATGGAAATCCTCAATGCGGATCAGCAAAAAATCTACAACCTCAGATTGTTTACCGAGGTGGAGGTGACACCACTTTTTACAGGCGAGGATGAAGTGGAAATCCTGATTTCTGTCAAAGAACGCTGGTATGTACTTCCATCGGTTATTTTTCAATTGGCAGACAGAAATTTTTCAGAATGGTGGACCAACCAAGGAAGAGATTTTTCCAGAGTGAATTATGGTCTAAAAATCAACCATAGCAATTTAGGTGGCAGAAATGAAAAGCTCAGATTCTCAGGCCAGCTCGGATTTACCAAAGGATTAGACTTGGTCTATACTAAACCATACATAGACAAAAAGCAAAAACAAGGTCTCGCGATCCAACTGACCTATGCAGACCAAAAAACTTTAGCCATCAAGTCTGAGAATAATAAACAGGTCTTCTATACCAATGAAAATGAAGATGTACTGCGAAAGGTATTCTCTACTTCACTGAGATATACGTATAGAAGGACTTTTTATAATTTTCATTTTTTAACTCTGGGCTACAATAGTACCTGGATTAATCCAGAAGTATTAAGGGAAAACCCAAATTACATTCAAGGAGAAGACAATAACCTGAAGTACATCTTTCTTCAGTACTCTTTTCGCCACGATAGAAGGGATAATGTCTCCTATGCCACCAAAGGGGAACTACTCCAGTTCACTGCAACCAAATATGGAATCATCAATACTGAAGATCTGGATGAAGTAGAAGTGAATATTGTCGCTAATAAATACTTTGAAATCAATGATCGATTTCACTTTGCTACAGGATTGACAGGCGTATGGTTCCTTAGTCCTCAGCAGCCCTATACATTGGTGAGGGGAATTGGTTACTCACCTAATTTTATCCGTGGATATGAGCTGAATGTCATCGAAGGTCAGCAACTGTATGTGCACAAAAACAGCCTCCGGTATAAATTTCTCGACCTTTCCTTTGACATTTCCAGGTATATGCCGCTGGATCAGTTTAGTACAATTCCATTTAAATTCTACCTCAGTGGCAACTTTGATCACGGTACCGTGACAGACCGGAATAATATTCCAGAAAACGCCCGGTTGTCCAATAAGTACCTTTATGGATATGGTCTAGGGATTGACTTGGTAATGGTGTATGATTCTGTGCTGAGATTTGAATATTCTCTAAATAATCAGGGAGAGGGCAATCTTTTCTTTAATTTCAAAGCTCCATTCTGATTTTCAGTTGATTACTTTCGCTGAATTGTTTTTTTAACTAAATTCGGTTCACATTTTTTCTGAACCAGATGAAGCGAATCCTTTTTTTATGCTTCTGGATTTGGAGGGCCACTGATGGGATAGCCCAGACAGATCCACTCACTCAGGCGCATGGAGCCCGAAGTCAAGCCATGGGCAATTCAAAAGTATTTTTGCC
This sequence comes from Algoriphagus litoralis, assembly GCF_003259255.1. Lineage (GTDB taxonomy): Bacteria > Bacteroidota > Bacteroidia > Cytophagales > Cyclobacteriaceae > Algoriphagus > Algoriphagus litoralis. The sequence continues at coordinate 94,032 of NZ_QGOL01000003.1, read as the reverse complement.
TGATTCATGGACTTATTTCAACAATATTGGTGCGCTAGACCGGATCGAAAAATCACAAATTTCAGCGGGATTTGATTCCCGTTTTGGAATTGCCGACTTGAGCTCAGTAGATCTGAGTATAGGTTGGAAAAGTGACTTGGGAACATTTGGCTTTGGAGTCTCCCGATTTGGAGGAAAGCTTTTCAGCCAGCAGTTAGTCGGTTTTGGATTTTCTAATACACTGGGAATTGTAAGTCTTGGAGCAAAAGTAGATTGGCATCAAACTCAAATCGAAGGCTTCGGAACAGGTAACGCTTTTCTCTTTTCACTTGGAGGTGTGGCAGAGCTCGGCCCCAGATTCTTCTTGGGCGCCAATTTTTCCAATTTAAACCGGGCAAAAGTTAGCCAAAATAACGAGCAAAGACTCCCCACCCTGATGCAAATTGGGATAACTTATCTAGCGGGAGAAACAGTCAGAATCAGCGCAGAAGCGGAAAAGGACATCGAGCTAGCGCCAATATTTCGGGCAGGCATTGAATACCAATTTAAAGAATGGCTTTTTCTGCGAACTGGAATCAGCAGTAATCCGGCCCGACTAAGTTTTGGATTGGGTTTGAGAAAGGATCGCTTTGGGTTTGACTATGCCTATGGCCAAAACACCGCTTTGGGAAGAACCCACCATCTGAGCTTGGTATATAATCTTGAGAACTGATGAAATCCAGGTGGATCTTTTTCCTCTTTTATGCTCTTCCTATTTCGGTCTTTTCACAAGCCCAAGAGAACAATCCCGTCGATTTGGAATCCTTCATTGAACGACTATTTCCGATCCAAGAAGAGGACATTGACTATGAGTCGATTTACGAAGTTCTTTTGCAACTCTATCTTAATCCATTGGATATCAACAAGGCAGATGCAGAGGTATTACAGGCTACCTATCTGCTCAATCCCTCACAGATAGGCAGCCTGATCAATTATCGAAATACATATGGCCCTCTTCTTTCGCCTTATGAACTTCAAGCAGTACCGGAGTTTGATCTCGTGACGATCGAAAACTTACTTCCTTTTATCACTTTAGGAACTTCAGGGTTGAAAAGCAAAAAATTCTGGGATCGCGTGCGAGATGAGGAGCAAGCCTATGTTCTCTTTCGTCATCAACGAACTTGGGAAAAAAGGAGAGGATTCAGTCCGGCAGACACCAGTAGCAACGGAACGCTATCGAGCAGATACTTAGGTGACCCCAATACAGTTTACCTCCGATTTCGGATCCAGCATGCTCGGGATTTCAGTATGGGAGTGACTTTGGACAAGGATGCCGGGGAGCAATTCACTTGGGATGGCAAAACAGGCCGCTTTGGATTCAACTTCTTCTCTTTTCATTTCACACGGTACTATGTCGGCAAATGGAAAACCATCGCTTTGGGAGATTTTCAGGCATCTTTCGGACAGGGCTTGATTTTCGGGGCAGGATATACCTTGGGTAAAGGCGCTGAAACGGTCCCAACTGTCAGAAGAAGCAGTATAGGAATACTGCCCTACACCGCAGCATTGGAATTTGGCTATTTCCGAGGAATCGGTCTAACCAGACAATTCAAAAATTGGCAGGCTTCATTCATCGCTTCGCATGTTGCCAGAGACGGAAGAATTTCAATCGCCCGAGACAGCCTTGATTCCGACAATGAGACCATCAGTTCCTTTAGCCAATCAGGCCTTCACCGCACCCAAAGTGAGCTTTCTACCAAAAACCAGTTTCAGGAAACCAGTCTGGGAGGGAATACCCAATATGCTCACCCTTCTGGAAAATTTCAAGTCGGAGCAAATGCACTCTTTACGCGATTTAGCAGACCTTGGCTCCGTACGCCTCAGATTTATAATCGATTTGAATTTGCCGGGCAAAGCAACTTGGTATCGAGTCTTTATTTCAATTACAACTGGAAAAATTTCTTTCTTTTTGGAGAATCCGCCCTTTCACAAAGTGGCGGATCTGGAACTGTCTTAGGTTTTGTAAGCAGCCTGAGCAAACAAGTGGATTTTTCACTTTTGTGGAGAAATTATGACAAAGATTTTCACAGCTTCTATTCTTCGGGATTTTCAGAGAATACCCGACCAATCAATGAACGTGGGGTGTATATGGGAATTCAGATTAAACCCGAAAAGCGCTGGAAAATCAACGCCTACTATGATTTTTTCAATTTCCCTTGGCTAAGATATCGGGTCTATGCGCCATCCAAGGGCTACGAATGGCTGGCACGAATCAGCTATCAGCCTTCTAGAAATTTAATCGCCTTCATTCAAATCAGAGAGGAACAAAAAGACCGCAATCTCTCAGACTCTGGAGAACCAGCCCTGCCCTATCTGGTAAAGCCTGTCAATAAAATCAACGGACTGCTCAGTCTGGAGACTCACGTGACGAAAGACTTTTTCCTCAGATCAAGAATCCTGATGAGTCGTGTGAAAATCGAAGATAAAATCTCCCATGGGCTGATGATCTTGCAGGATGTGCAGTATGGCCAAAAGAACTGGCGCCTGACAGGTAGAATCGCACTTTTTGATGCTGAGACCTACGACAATCGCCTCTATGCTTTTGAAAACAATGTCTTATGGACCTTTTCTATACCGGCTTTTTCGGGACAGGGCATGCGGTATTATTTGCTGGGCCAGTACCAATTCACCCCGAAACTCACCGCTTATTTGAGATTTGCTCGAACAAGCTATACCGATCGAGAGGTCATCAGCAGCGGACTGCAGACTATTGAAGGTCCGAATCAAACGGATACAGCGCTGATGATCCGATATTTTCTTCGGTGATTTTCCATTAATGGTGCTGGAGTCCCATCCCTTTTTGATAATTTGGGACAAAGCTATATACCTATGCAAAAACCACTATACCTTCTGAGTTTTTTGATGCTTTTGTCTTTTTCAGCCTTCTCACAAAGCCTGGATTTGAGCAAAATGACAAAAAAAGACGGATTTATCCCATTTTACTTAGACGAGGAAAAAGGTAAAATTTACCTTGAGATCTCCAGTTTGGACAAAGAATTTCTCTACGTCAATGCATTGACCGCAGGAGTCGGCTCCAATGACATCGGGCTTGACAGAGGTCAGCTTGGTGACGATCGGGTGGTAGAGTTTCGTCGGACTGGAAATAAGATTCTTTTGGTCCATAAAAACTATGGATTCAGAGCTTATACGGACAACCCCTATGAGGCAAAATCTATTCAGGATGCCTTTGCTGAATCTGTACTTTGGGGATTTGAGATCGCCCAGAAAGACGGTGACAAGTTGATTGTGGATGCGACCAATTTCTACATGCAAGATGCTCACGGCGTATCCGAAACATTGACTCGATCCCGCCAGGGTACCTACCGAGTGGATGCCAGCCGTTCCGGCCTGTACTTTCCTATGACTAAAAACTTTCCCCAAAATACAGAGGTAGAAGCTACTATTACCTTGACTGGAACGGGTGCTGGAGGGTATTTGCGGTCAGTAACTCCCACTCCAGAGGCTGTAACAGTGCGGATGAGACATTCCTTTATCGAGCTTCCTGAATTATATGCTATGCGGGAGTTCGATCCAAGAGGCGGATTTTTCTTCATCAGCTATCAAGATTACACCACTCCGATCGATGAGCCTTTGGTAAAACGTTTCATTTCCCGCCATAGGTTGGAGAAAAAAGACCCAAGTGCGGCGGTGTCAGAAGTGGTCGAACCCATCGTCTACTACCTCGATCGCGGTACACCAGAGCCAGTTGCTTCTGCACTGATCGAAGGTGGAAACTGGTGGGCCCAGGCTTTTGAGGCAGCTGGTTTTAAAAATGCATTTCGGGTAGAACTAGCTCCCGAAGGTCTCGATCTTTTGGATGTTCGCTACAATGTCATTCAGTGGGTACACCGATCCACCAGAGGCTGGTCATACGGATCAAGCGTACGTGATCCCCGCACAGGAGAGATTTTAAAAGGTCACGTGTCATTAGGTTCATTGCGAGTAAGGCAGGATTACTTGATTGCTCAGGGTTTGCTGCAGCCTTTCGAAGAGGGAAAACCAGTCGATCCACGGATGATGCAGATGGCTTTAGATCGATTGAAGCAGCTTTCTGCACATGAGATCGGTCACACAATCGGTATAGCGCACAGCTATGCTACCTCACCTAGCAATCGTTCTTCGGTGATGGATTATCCGCACCCTTTTATTACAGAAAGTGCAAATGGAGAATTAGATTTCAGTCAGGCTTATGATTTGAAAATCGGCGAATGGGACAAATGGGCCATCAAATATGGCTATGGAACCCCAGCACCGGGTCAAAGTGAAGAGGAGTTTTTGGAAAAAACACTGACAGACACCTATGCTGCAGGTTTTGAATTTATCACAGATTCGGACTCTAGAAATCCAAGTGGGGTACATCCGCGCTCCCATCTGTGGGACAATGGTGCTTCTGCACCTGTTGAACTGATGCGAATGCTGAAACTTCGGGAAAACCGAATGAAAACTTTTGGATTGAATGCCATCAAAGAAGGTGAACCACAGGCAATTTTGGAGGAAGTGTTTGTGCCACTCTATCTGATGCATCGCTATCAGTTGGAAGCGACAAGTAAACTTATCGGTGGGCTGGATTACACCTACAAAATCAAGGGAGACAATCAGTCCAGCCAAAAGTGGATTTCTGCAAAAGAACAAAACGAAGCGATCAGTGCGTTGCTTACCACCATTTCTGCCAATCAGCTCGAAGTGCCCTCGCACGTACTTGCTTTAATTCCACCAAGACCTTTCGGCTATGGAAGAAACAGAGAAACTTTCCCCTCCAGAACAGGGCCTACTTTTGATCCCATTGCTCCGGCTGAAAACATCGTAGATGCTACGTTTAGCTTTCTTTTTGAAAGTGGAAGAATCAATCGGGTGTATTTACAAAATCTTCAGGATGCTTCACTACCGGGGTTTGAGAACTTACTCGATCAGGTTACTGCTCAGGTCTTCTCTAGCACAATGCCTGGAGGTTTGAAAAACGAGATTAAACTAATGACTGAGGCAAAGTTTGTTGACCACTTGGTAATGCTTGCTAAAAATCCAAACGCCTCCCAGACGGTGAGAGCAATTTCCAGAATGCAGTTGGAAAAAATTGCGGAAATGGAATCCTCCAATGGCGTCCTGAAAGCGCATAGAGCCTATCTGGAAGATAAAATTGAAGCATTTCTAGAATTACCGGAAGAGTTCACCGCTCAGCAAACATTGAGCGTTCCTGACGGTGCTCCTATCGGAATGGAGGAAATGAGCTGCGATTTCGACTTTTAATCGCAATAATCTTTTCTATTGAAACACCTCGGGCAGAACGCTCGAGGTGTTTTATTAACTAGCAGTTCCGGACGGTCCTTTTCAAATAGCAAATCCTGTAGACTTCAGGCTATGGAAATTTCATTGCTTTTGGATGGGCAACTTTGTTTCTTTTAAAAGCTTACCTTTCAGAATCTTTACTAAATTCATCCACCACCAATTCTAATTTTTTAACCAATGAGCGAAACCAAAAAAAGATGCTTTGTAGTCATGGGCTTCGGGATCAAAACCGACTACATCAATGGTCGAAAACTAGATCTCAATAAGTCCTACCGACTTTTGATCAAACCGGTAGTCGAGTCCAAAGGAGTCGAATGTGTCCGTGCGGATGAAATCACCCATTCTGGATCAATCGATGTGCAGATGTACAAGGAATTGCTGCAGGCCGACATGGTGATTGCGGATTTGTCAACCTTAAATGCCAATGCGCTCTATGAATTGGGCGTAAGACATGCCTTGAGGCCATTCACTACCATCGTGATCTCGGAAGACAAATTGATGTATCCTTTCGATCTCAATCATGTGGTCATTCATAGCTACCAGCACTTGGGTGATGCGATAGATTACGAAGAAGTGGAGCGATTTAGAGCGGCTTTGGGCAACGTGATCCAAACAGTATTGGATAAAAAAGAAGCCGACAGCCCAGTATATACTTACCTTCACTCCTTGATCCCACCCAAACTGCAGGCTGAAATAGAGAAAGCAGTAAATGATTCGGAAAAGACACAACCTGCCCCAGAAGTCGGCAAAGCACTTTCGTTGATCATTCAGGAGGCTGAAGACGCCATCGATGTGATGGAATTTGCAAAAGCGAGAGACCTATTCAAAACCGCAATTTTACTTTCAGGGGGAAATAGTGGCCAAAAAGACCCCTACCTTATTCATAGGCTTTCTTTTACTACCTACAAGGCAGCTGAGCCAGACTTGGTAACCGCACTTTATGAGTCGCTCAGTTTATTACAATCCATCAATTTGGCTCACTCCAATGACCCGGAGACCGTATCATCAGCAGGTGCTGTGAAAAAAAAGCTCTACGAATGTGGTGAGGGTGAAGAACATCTGGAGGATTCGATCCTGTATTTTCAGCGAAGCTATTACCTCCTCAATAACCGATACAATGGAATCAATCTTGCCATGACACTTGTCTACCATGCGACCTCCAACTTGGTTAATTCAGATCAGGAGCGAATAGCGGACCTGATTTTTGCGCAGCGCACCTGGAAGAGAGTGCTTTTTCTTTGTGAGCGGGATTGGAAATTGATTCATCAAAAAGAAAAAAATGATCAAAATCTGATTATTGGAGGAACAAAAGAAGGCCAGGAACTTCAGGAGTACTACAATTCTCAAAAATATTGGATCTTGGTCAACAGGGCCGAAGCTTACTTTGGGCTTGGAGAATTTGAGTCCTATCGCCAAAGTTTAAACGATTCCAATAATGTTCCTTTTCATCCCTGGCAACTCAGGAGCTTTACTGAACAAATTGGTAAATTAGCAGCAGAAATGAAAAAAGTAGGGCATCTCCTCGAACCCAAATGGAATGCACCGCTATAACTTCCCAAACGATTAGCTTAAACCATGACAAACCCACTTTTGGCTGATTTTACCAGCCCTTTTGAAACTGCACCATTTCATCTAATCACCAATGACCATTTCCTCCCTGCTGTCAAAGAAGCCATTTCTTTGGCAAAAGGAGATATTGAAAAAATCAAATCCGAAGCACTGCCCACTTTCGAAATTACTATCGAAGCGCTGGATCGTGCCGGAAAAAAACTCAATTCTATTTCAGCGATTTTTTTCAATCTCAATTCCGCTGAGACAAATGATGAAATTCAGAAACTAGCACGCGAAATCTCCCCATTGCTGACAGCATATTCCAATGATATTTTGCTTGATCCAGTACTTTTCCAGCGAGTCGCGCAGGTATTTTCGGAGAAAGAAAACCTACATCTCAGTCCTGAGCAAGCTACCCTTCTGGAAAAGACCTATAAATCATTTGTCAGAAATGGGGCAAACCTCAACGGGGAAGAAGCTTCCAAACTCCGTGAAATAGACCAAGAATTAGCACAACTCAGCCTAAAATTTGGTGAAAACGTGTTGGCAGAAACAAACAAATACGTCTATTTTATCGAAAATGAAGAAGATTTGGAGGGGATTCCTGAGGGGATTAAAGAAGCAGCTTCACAGATCGCCACCGAAAAAGGCCAGCCTGGCAAATGGGCATTCACGCTGGACTACCCCAGCTATGTTCCGGCGCTTACCTACGCCAAAAACCGTGAGCTCCGCAAGACCCTCTTCATGGCATACAATACAAAATCTGCCAAAGGTGATGCACTTGACAATCAGACAACAATAAAGCAAATACTGAATCTTCGACATCAGCGAGCCAACCTACTGGGTTATGCATCCCATGCAGATTTTGTCTTGGAAGAGCGGATGGCTAAAAGTCCAAAGGCGGTACTCGACTTTCTGGAATCACTCCTAGAAAAAGCAAAGCCCAAAGCTGAAAAAGAAGTCCAGGAAGTCGCCGATTTCGCAAAGAAACTTGACGGATTGGGTGATTTGAACCGTTGGGATTTTGGGTATTATTCCGAACTCCTCAAAAAAGAAAAATATGCGCTGGATGATGAGTTGCTCCGCCCCTATTTCAAGTTGGAAAATGCGATCGAAGGGGTATTTCTTACGGCAGGGAAACTATTTGGACTCACTTTTCATCCCAATCCGGAAATCCCTGTCTATCATCCAGAAGTCACAGCTTACGAAGTCAAAGACAGAAAAGGAAATCATCTGGCGGTGTTCTATGCAGATTTTTTCCCAAGAGCAGGCAAAAGAAATGGCGCATGGATGACATCCTATCGCGGTCAAAAAACTATTGAGGGACATGATCTTCGTCCCCACATTTCCATTGTGTGCAACTTCACCAAACCGACCAAATCCAGACCCAGCTTGCTCACATTTAATGAAGTCACCACACTCTTTCATGAGTTTGGCCATGCACTTCATGGAATGCTGGCAAGAGGGACTTATGAATCACTTACTGGAACAAGTGTTTTTTGGGATTTTGTTGAGCTTCCCTCCCAGATTTTTGAAAACTGGTGCTATGAAAAAGAGTGTCTTGATCTCTTTGCCAAGCACTACGAAACAGGGGAAAAAATTCCTGAAGAACTAATTGAGAAAATTAAAAACGCGGCTAATTATCAGCAGGGATACCTGACGATGAGACAGATCAGCTTCGGATTACTGGATATGGCCTATCATAGTCAGGATCCTAGTTCAATTGAAAGCATTGGAGATTTTGAAGAGCAGGTAATGCGAAAAACCGATCTGCTGCCCAAAGTTCCCGGCACTATGGCTAGCACAAGCTTTTCTCATATCTTCCAAGGAGGGTATTCCTCAGGCTATTACAGCTACAAGTGGGCAGAGGTTTTGGATGCTGACGCCTTTGAAATGTTTTTGGAAAATGGAGTTTTCGACACCCAAACTGCGCTCTCTTTTGAGAAAAATATACTTTCAGCTGGAGGCACAGAACACCCTTCTCTATTGTATAAAAGATTCAGAGGTAGAGATCCAAAGCCTGAATCACTCCTGAAACGATCTGGACTCATTTAGACCCAATTGTAAAATCGACAGAATTCTCCTATCTTTTTTGATCAACCACTGACTTATGAAACTTCAAGGAATCCAAATGCAGGCCTATCTCAAGGCCCTTACTGTAATGACCTTCATTATTGTTTTGGTGTTTTTTTTAATTGTGGGGAGAAGTTTATTGATCCCTCTTTTCATGGGAGGTTTTTTTGCGATTCTATTTACTCCCCTGAGTATGTTTTTGGAGAAATACAAAGTCCCTCGTACGCTGTCTAGCATCATTTCGCTGCTAGTGATGACGGCTCTGGTGGCAGGTTTAATCAGTTTTATTATTGGAAATGTGGTGAGTTTTACCAGAGATTTCAACAATGTTTCCGATAGACTAATATCGGTGGCAAAGGAAGTAGACACCTGGACTTATGAAAATTTTGGGATCAACGAAAACCTAGAAGAAAAAGCGGAATCAAAGTACTTGATAAATCTGCTTGATGAAAACAGCTCAAGTATTTCATCTTTCGCACTGAATGCGATCGGATCACTTTCGGGCTTGATTTTGATCCCAGTATTTATGTTTTTCTTCCTATTATATCGTGACCATCTCACCAAACTGATGGTCATGATTTATCATGACAAAGACCCGACTCTGGTCAAGTTGAGAATTTCAAACCTTAGAAAAGTGATTCAAAATTACATCGCAGGCGTGGGTAAGGTGATGATTATTTTGGCCATTTTGAACATAACTGGGTATTCTATTTTGGGAATTAAGCATGCGATATTCTTTGGAATTATCGGTGCGATTTTGAATATCATCCCTTATGTTGGTCCTTTCTTTGGTGTACTTCTTCCAGTAGTTTATTCTTTCCTCACGATGGACAGCTTATTTTATCCGATTGCTGTATTTGGAATCTATCAAGTGATCCAAATTTTGGAGGGCAACTTTCTCACCCCGAAGATTGTTGGAGGAAATGTAAACCTCAATGCATTTATAACCTTCTTAGGCTTATTGATCGGAGGATCTATCTGGGGCGTGGCAGGAATGGTTTTGGTTATTCCTACCATGGCAATTCTCAGAGAGATTTTTGACCTAAGCGAGAGCACCAAACCTTTTGCAATGCTTTTGGGTGAAGAAAAAAATGATGACAAGTACCTGGCAGAAAATGAAACTATTGAATAGGTTAATATTCGGTTTAGTATTCACCCTATCCATCGGATGTGATTCCGATGAAACAAAAAAAGGCCGATTTCTCCTAAAAGGAAATGAAAAGCTGGCCGAAAATGATCCAAAGTCTGCCATTTCATTTTATAATGAAGCCTTAAATTTGGACTCTGCCTACGCAGATGCTTACTTCAATAAAGCTATGGCACATCGCCAACTTAATGAATTGGCGGAGACCATCACTGATTTAAATCTTGCCATTACTTACAAGCCAGATTACTACGAGGCGATCTTTCAGCGCGGAATGGCTTATTTGGACAATGGAGAATTTTATAAAGCCCGAGAAGATGCTGATCGTCTATTAAAACTTGATCCTGAAAACTGGAAGTCATATTTCATTGCAGGATTGAGTCAGGAGAAACTGAAAAATTACCCTGCGGCTTTGGAAGGCTTCGAGAAAGCAGCTACCCTTCAACCCGAAAATTCTGATCTGTTGGTCAATCAGGCCACAATTCTATTCTACCAAAAGAACTATCAATCAGCAAAAGAACTTTTAGTCAAAGCTGAAGAGCTAAATCCAACGGAGCCTAATCTGCACAACCTGCGATCTATGATTCTATTTGAGGAAGGCCAAGTGAATGAAGCATTGACCTCGGTCGAAAAAGCGATCACCCTCGACAATAGACAGGCTTATTTCTACAATAATAAAGGTCTGTATCTTTTGTTTTTGGATCGGCCTGAAGAAGCACTCGAACTCATCAACCAAAGTATCCAAATGGACGCAAAAAATCCATTTGCATTTCGAAACAAGGGAATTTACTATGTCATGAAAGGGGACAAAACGTCTGCCTTGCAGTATCTCTCCGAATTGGCAGCAGATTATCCAGAAATGGAGTTGGTACAGGAGTATTACTCCAAAGCTCAGGATTTATAGCTTTTCTCGACTATTACCTCCTTGATTTTTTTCAAAAGTTCAGCTGCATCGATAGGTTTGGCGACAAATCCCTCAAATCCACAGGCATCTATTTGTTCCATGATTTCCAGTTTGGCGGCAGCAGTCAAAGCGATAACTGGAATCTCGGAAAACTTTTTGATTTCATTGGTTGCTTCAAATCCATCCATGACCGGCATCTGAATATCCATCAGGATACAATCAAAGTCGCGGTTTTTTACGGCCTCTACGGCTTCTTTTCCGTTGTGAGCGCGATCAAAAGTGAACCCCCATTTTTTGATAATCTTTCCCAGAACTAAGGCATTGACTTCGTTATCTTCTGCCATCAAGAGGTGAAGATTTGTAAATGAAAGGCTTTGGTTCTCTTTGATTGGAATTGATCCAATGGCTTCTTCGGCTTTTTCGAATTCCAACTCAAAAAAGAATCTACTTCCGGAGCCAACCTTAGAGTCCAGACCGATCTTCCCCCCCATTAGGTTCAATAATTTTCGGGTAATCGACAAACCTAGGCCAGTTCCTCCATATTTTGAATTAAAAGTTGGCTTGACTTGATCAAAATCATTGAAGATTTTTTCCTGATGCTCCGGCGCAATACCTATCCCAGTATCCTTCACCTCAAAATAGACTTTCACTCGGTTTCTGACTTGACCTAGCAGTTCTATTTTCACATCGACATCACCTTCGTTGGTAAATTTGAGTGCATTGGTGATCAGATTGTTCATGACCTGTGATAGCCTGGTCTTATCTCCTTTCACAGCGATATCGAGCCCTTCAGAAAGATGAAGCTGCAGGTTATTTTTGCTATCCTTGGCATGGAATGAAAGTCCTTTGATAACTTGATTCAGGATGTCTTTCAAGTTAAATGGCACTTGCTCGATAGTGAGTTTTCCTGCTTCAATTTTCTGAAAATCAAGAAGATCATTAATCATAATGATCAAATTATCCACTGCAAAATTGATTGTATTCAGGGCAGATTTCTGGGTCAATGTAGGTTCGTCATGGAACAGAGAATATACCGAACCTGAGATGGCATTAAGCGGTGTCCTCAGTTCATGGCTGATCATGGAGAGGAAATCCGATTTAATCTGATTGGCTTTTTCAGCAGCCAATCTTGCCTCATCGAGTTTGGATTCGAACTCTTTCTGCTTTGAAATATCAGTTAAATAACCATACCAGACCATATCCCCATTTTCCAGAGCTTGTGGCCTTGCAGCTCCCAATACCCAGCGATATTCAGCAGAGTTTGCGGCTGATTTGACTCTAAACTGGCACTGCCAAGGTTCCAATTTACGAGCCGAAGCTACCGAAGTCATGATCACCTGTGGCAAATCTTGAGGGTGCACTTTGGAAATTGCAGAAGAGATGTCCGAGAACTCCTGAATCTCTTGGGAGGAAATTCCCAAAACGGTGTTGATTCCTTTTGAAAGGAAAGAGAAATTCATTTCTCCTTCTGAATTTAATACCATTTGGTACAGACCTCCGGGAACCTGGTCTGTTAAATTCATCAGGAAGTCGCTGCTTGCTTCGACTTTCTTTTCAAGATTGATTTTTTCAGAAATGTTATTGAAAGAAAGTGTGATGTAATCTTCTTGATCAAATTGCATCCTGCTTGAAGCCAATTCCAGAGTCAATTGCTTTCCTTTTTCATTGATAAGCAAGGTAGAAAACCTAGAAATGGTCCTATCCCCAGAAGGAAAACTAACCCACTCCGTCCAATTATATGCCTCCTCAAAAAAGACACTCAAATCCTTTAAATGGGAAATTTTTGTTTTTCCTTCGTAACCAAAAAGCTTGATTACCTCCTGATTGGCCAAGACCACCTCTCCATTTGGCCGAACTAGCATCATGGCTTCTGGGCATTGCATCCAGGCTTTTTGGTAAAAATCCAACTCATGCTGAATCTTTTTGCTCCGGCTTTCGTCCCAAAAAATCCCCCAGACTAGAGATCGGTTTTGGTTTGGAAAAAATGATTTGAATCCGACTTTTTTATCCTCTGAAATCAAAAATTCAGCTAAAGCCTTCTCGCCTTCTGGATCTGTAGATTCAATCGAAGTTTTGATTTGATTCAATAGCTTTTCCTGAATTGATTTCATGTCGAAACCAATTCCCAGAAGTTCTTGAATTATTTTCTCTGCTGATGCATCTAAAACTAAATTTCCAGATTCCAGATTTGCTTTCCACTTCCCTATGGTCGCATTCTCCGGGGCCTTTTCTATAAGACTCTCCAGTTTCCGTTCACTTTCGACCTGAGCATATCGATGCGAAACATCGCGAGCAATCAAAAAAAAGGTCTCCGGGTTAAACTGTACAGAACATTCCAGATGCCGGTAAATGCCGTCTTTGCCCAAAAATCTAAACTCACAAAAAGTGACTTCAGGATCCTTTTGACTGGCCTTCCAGATTTTCTGGATTTTGGCTAGATCAGCTTCATGAATGAAAGGACATAAATTGGTATTCAATAATTCCTCCACATCATAGCCCAGCACAGAAGTCACGGAAGGGTTGAGGTAGGTCAAATGATCATATTTGCCTATGGCAATCAGATCAAGTCGAGAAGTGAAAAATTGATACGCTTCTTTTTTACCAGGAAGTCCATGCGTTTTGATTTCTTTCCCTTTGTAGAAAAGAAAGTAATTGGCTCCATTATCCTCGGGAAGTTCAAGCTTGAATGAATAATCCTTTTTTCCGTGGGTCAGGATCAATTCCTCTTTAAACAAATAGGCATTGATATCCAGACCTAATCCAGCTAAAGTTCTGTCTTTAAGAGATTCACCAATTTCAAGTTCAAAAGATTCATTGCCATAAAATATGGCATAGGGATAGGAATCGTCAGCAAGGAAGACCATTTCTGAGGACTCATAGATGATCTTTTTAAACGTACTGTTTATTCCTTTATCCTGCATTGAAAATTTATTGCTGTTTTTGGGTGATTCAAAAGAGTTTCTACTCTTTCAAATTTTCGTAAACATACAGCAATTTGTATTTCATAGCAAATTTTTCACTTTTCAAATACTTAAATTTGCTTTAAAAATTGTAGTAATAGCTAATTTTTGCCCAAAGTCGAGTTCTAAATCCTTCCTGCACAAACCCATCCGTTCGGTAGTCTACTGCCCACTCCAATTTTTGCTGCTTATTGATCAATTTTCCAAGGGAAAGGACGAGCCGATTCTCAATTTCAAATTCTCCAGCCTGACTACTGAATATCGGCTCATCAGAGATTACAACATACAATTCTCCCGGATCTACCTCTGCTCCTTCCAGGGGAATCTCCAGTGAAAACCGATACCTAAACCGGAACTCTAGAGCTTCATTCCTGGTGAAAGTTTGGTCTGTTCTAAACCTGTGATTGATTCTGAGATTTCGCATTCGCTGCAAGACGGCAAGCTGCTGAATGATGCGATTGGCATCTTCATCCTCCTGAAACCTGTGAAAAACACCCAATGCAACACTCATCCCAGGTCGAACATTCCTGTCAAAAAACAGCATTAAATCAGTCCGGTAATGGGTAAATTGAAGATTTTCACCTTCTCTATTGTCAAAAATCACTTCCTGATTTTCAACTTTAAAATTAATCTTGTGGAGTGTATTGATCCTTTTTGTGAGGGATAGTTCCGGAAAAATACCTGTAAAAAAAACTGGCTTTTCCTGTGCTTTCAATTCCCCCAGACCACCAAGAAACACGAAGGCAAAAAGAAATTTCTTCATCAAAAAATAAGGTTATCATTGGCTCGAATTTGAACTTTCAATCTTGACAATAAGATTCCTTGAGCATCAAATAACCCTTCCCAAAGTTCCCAAATATCATTTTTACCCTGAAATACCAGTTCGTACCGAATGACAATCCCCTCTCTTTCATCTTCATCAAAATAATCTTCCAGAGCTGAGGCCGATCCTGATAATTGGCGCTGGATCTTCTCCACCTTCACCTGCTCATAGGTTGAATCAAAATACGACTGAATTGCACTCCAAACCTCAGGAGAAACTTCTGCCTGCTCTAGTTCGATTTCGACATCTTGGATATTCCCCAAGGAATCAAATTCCACACTATAATAATGGTCTTGAAACTGAAATTTCGCTTCATAGGACCTTCCAAGTTGAGAGATTTCTAGATACCATTTCGGCTTCTTTAGATTTTCAAAAGCATCCTCTAACCATTCTTTAGCTGGTGCTGGAACCTGGCTGGCCTTAATTCCAGATTCTTTCTCAATTTTTTCCTGGGCCAGCGAGGCATAAAAAATCCCAATACTAAAGAATAGAATTGGGATGATTTTTTTGATTGGGTAATGTACCATAGGTCAAAAATAACAAAGCCGCGGCGATATGGCCGCGGCTTTAAACTTATTTGCCAATAGCGGCTTTAATCAGGTTCAGTGCAGATCCAGCTTTGAACCACTCGATCTGACCTTCATTGTAAGTATGATTGACAGTGATCGTGTCGCTAGTTCCGTCTTTATGATTCAGCACAACTTGCAGTGCTTTGCCAGGAGCAAATGAGTTCAGGCTCAGGATATCAATTGAGTCGTCCTCCTGAATCAAATCATAATCCGCTGTATCCGCAAAAGTCAGGGCTAACATTCCTTGTTTTTTCAAGTTGGTCTCATGGATTCTGGCGAAGGATTTTACCAAAATCGCTCTCACTCCTAAGAATCTCGGCTCCATCGCTGCGTGCTCTCGTGACGATCCCTCTCCATAGTTTTCATCCCCAACCACAATCGAACCGATTCCTTCAGCTTTGTAGTGACGCTGGGTAGCAGGCACTTCGCCATAAGCACCGGTAAGTTGGTTTTTCACGCTGTTGGTCGAATCATTGAAATAGTTGACCGCTCCGATCAGCATGTTGTTGGAGATATTATCCAAGTGACCTCTGAATTTCAGCCATGGACCAGCCATCGAAATATGATCGGTTGTGCATTTTCCTTTTGCTTTGATCAAAAGCTTCAAACCTTTAAGGTCTGTCCCTTCCCATGGGGTGAATGAATCCAATAATTGCAAGCGATCAGATTTTGGATCGACTATTACACTGACTTTGGACCCATCTTCCGCAGGAGCCTGATATCCTGCATCTTCTACAGCAAAACCTTTTGTTGGAAGTTCTAATCCAGTCGGCTCATCTAGTTTCACAGCATTACCATCGGAATTAACCAAGGAATCAGTCAGTGGATTGAATGTCAAATCTCCGGCTATAGCCAAAGCAGTCACAATTTCAGGTGATGCGACGAAGGCATGCGTATTCGGATTTCCGTCAGCTCGCTTCGCAAAGTTTCTGTTGAAAGACGTGATGATGGAGTTTTTCTCCTGCTTTTCGGCACCATGTCGAGCCCATTGACCGATACATGGCCCACAAGCATTTGCAAGGACTACCCCTCCCATTTTACCAAACGTGTCCAAGAACCCGTCGCGCTCCACGGTAAAGCGAACCTGCTCAGAACCCGGAGTGATGGTGTATTCAGATTTTGCTGTCAATTTTTTATCAACGGCCTGTTGAGCCAGTGATGCTGCCCGAGAAATATCTTCGTAAGAAGAGTTGGTACAAGAACCGATCAATCCTACATCCAATTTAGCAGGCCATCCATTTTCTTTAACAGCAGCAGCAAATTTAGAAATCGGCCAAGCCAAATCAGGGGTGAAAGGACCATTGACATGCGGTTCCAATTCAGAAAGGTTAATTTCTATCACCTGATCAAAATAAGCCTCAGGGTTTGCATAGACCTCTTCGTCCCCAGTCAAATGCTCTGCGATAGAATCTGCAAGAGCGGCTACGTCAGCACGGCCAGTACCTTTGAAATAAGCGGCAGATTTTTGATCATAACCAAAAATAGAAGTCGTAGCACCGATTTCTGCACCCATGTTACAGATTGTGCCTTTACCAGTAGCAGATAATGAACGGGCACCTTCACCGAAATATTCTACAATCGCACCTGTTCCACCTTTTACAGTTAAAATCCCAGCTACTTTCAAAATCACGTCTTTAGCTGATGTCCAGCCAGACATTTTGCCGGTAAGTTTTACTCCGATAAGTTTTGGGAATTTAAGCTCCCAAGCTAAACCAGCCATCACATCGCAGGCATCTGCTCCTCCCACTCCGATCGCTACCATCCCAAGGCCACCTGCATTTGGGGTATGTGAATCTGTACCGATCATCATTCCACCCGGAAATGCATAGTTTTCCAAAACTACCTGGTGGATAATCCCTGCTCCTGGTTTCCAGAATCCAATACCATATTTATTGGACACTGAGGCCAAAAAATCATAAACTTCTCTGTTTTTGTCCTTGGCTTTTGTCAGATCTTGATCTGCCCCTACTTCAGCTTGGATAAGGTGATCACAATGAACTGTAGATGGAACTGCCACCTGATCTCTTCCCGCCTGCATGAATTGAAGCAATGCCATCTGTGCAGTCGCATCCTGCATGGCAACACGGTCTGGTTGGAAGTCTACATAAGACGCTCCTCTTTTATATGCTTGGCTAGCAGGACCTTCGCTTAAGTGTGCGTAAAGAATTTTTTCTGTCAAAGTCAATGGTTTCCCCACAGCTTTTCGTGCTGCTGCGATTCGCTCCGGAAACCGGGCATACACCGCTTTGATCATATCGATATCAAAAGCCATTATTTTGGATATTTAAGTGGATAAAAGGTTCGATTTTTCAAGTGCGAATATAAGGAATTGCCCTCAGAAAAGGTAATGAAGTCCAAACAGGTTAAGCGTGTTGCTGAGAGTTTTTCAATCATTTTTCACTGAAAAATCAAAAAAAGAAAACAATAGACAGACACAACCAAATCAACCCCGCCAAGAAAAACACAAGCGTATAAGGAAATATTTTCCTCACCGAAACACCTGTAATAGCCAAAAGCGGCAAAGCCCAGAAAGGTTGTAAAAGATTGCTGATCTGGTCTCCATACGCAAATACCATGATCATTTTTTCCAACTCCAAGCCAAAAACACTCGCTGTTTCGAGAATGAGAGGGCCCTGGATGGCCCACTGCCCCCCTCCGGATGGTACAAATAAATTAACCAAGGCAGCACTTAGAAACGATAAAATGGGGAACCATTCTAGACTACTAAACTCCACGACAAAATTGGACGCAGTCACCAAAATCCCAGAGTCGGTAATGAGACCGAGTATCCCGGCATAGAAAGGAAATTGAATAAAAATATCAGCTGAACTTTTCAATCCTTTGGACACCGCAAGCGAAAAATTGCCCGAACTGCGGTAGACAAATAGGGTCAGGGAAAAAAGGAGAAAATTCACCCAGTTGAGCGTGATAAATCCTAGTCCTTTCTCATTAGTGAGACTTAATCCTGCCAGCAATACTACTATCATGAACAAACCTGCGAATCGAGCGAGGGAATTTTCATTGCCAGATGGTATGGGATCGATAGGAATTGAATCGGTTGAATCATGATTTTTGCTGCTTTTGAAAGCCAAAAACCAAGCTGTTGCCAAGAAAACACAGCATAAGCCTCCCGTAGTGATCAGATTGAAATTAGAAAACAGGGTGAGCTCTGCTGGAACTACACCGACTATTTCCTCTAGAAAATTCCCACTTTCCGCCATACTCAAGGGAGCAGACCCCGAAAGTCCTCCGTGCCAAACTCCCATGCCCAAATAGCCGGAAGCAGCCAAGAGAGCTGGATTTGATCTTATATTTTTGGCCACTAACCCCTCATGCATAAATCTGGCAAGCACAGCACCTACGATCAATCCAAAACCCCAATTAAGCAGTCCTGAACACATGGTGATGCCTGCAGTAAGCAAAACCGATTTCAGCAACGAGTCTGGCCAGTTTGAGACCCAGCGCAAGAGCCGATTGATTGGCTTGAAAATGGCCAGTGAATACCCAAAAACTAAAATCATCATCATCTGAAGGGTAAATCCAAGAAGCCCAAAAAAACCATTTTGCCAAAAGCTCAGCATTTGGTGTAGACTCTCTGACCATGGCAAACCCTCTCCTATGCCTTTGGAAAAGACTAGGAAAAAGGAAAAAATGGTAAGCACGATCACCAGTCCAAAAGGTGAGAGTACAGATTCGAACAGGTTTTTTCTTAGGGTTTTTCCTAACACTTTTTTAGTTTAATTTAATATTTTACTTTAGCGGTGAATAACACCCAAATTCAACCCTACAGTACGTGGAGTTAGTCCTTAATCCATACGCTTTAACTTTAATTTTATCAAGTCTTGTTGTCGCCGGGCTATCTCTATATATCGGCCTCAAATTAGAAGATTCTGTGAAATGGATAGCCTACACAATGCTTTCCTTTTCAATTTGGGGTTTTTTCTATGGAATCGAACTCACTTCCCAGACTATCGAACACATGCTTATTTGGAGCAAATTTGAATACCTCGGGTTGGTATTGGCTCCGTCATGTTGGGTAGTATTTTCTCTGAAATATACAGATTACGACACCAGGAATAAGCCTTGGATCTATCCAGCTGTTTTTTTCTTGCCTTTGCTTACTTATGTGATTGTCCTGACCAATGGATGGCATCAGCTCCACTATAAAAGCAACTGGTTGATTACAGATGGACCTTTTCCTTTGTTGGGAATAGAAAAAGGAGTCTGGTATCCGGTGCAGGTTACCTATTCCTACTTTTACTATTTTCTGGGAACTGCCATCCTTTGGAAGCGATTTCGCTTTGCCAATATCCATTTCAAACTTCAAACAAGACTTCTTATCATTGGGGGATTTTTTCCCCTGATAATCAATATTTTATATCAGGTATCTTGGATCAAACCTTTCGATGGACTTGATCTCACACCCTATGCATTTTTATTTACTTATTTTTTCATCGCTGTATCCATTGTTCGATTTAACTTACTCAATCTCAAACCTGTAGCCAAAGAAAAAATCTTCGAGTTAATGAACCGGGGAGTTTTGATTTTTGACCATAGAGAAAAATTGGTAGACTTTAATTCCAAATCAAAATCCTTTAGTTCAAATCCCAGCAAAATACAAATCGGCCAATCAGCCTCAGTGGTATTTGAAGAGAATCCTGAGATCCTTCAACTAATCCGCCAGAAAACAAACCAACAACTGGAAAGTCAATTAATAAAAGGGAACAATGAGTTGGTTTATCAGGTAGAAGTCATCCCCATCACTGATGATAAAACCCTTGTCATGGGTATTTTATTACTCTTTGATGATATAACTCTGGAAAACAAAACCAATGAACAACTTCGAAATCAAGCTTCAGAACTACGGCAGCTCAATGATTTGAAAGATAAATTCTTTAGTATCATTTCTCATGATCTCAAAGGGCCCGTTTTTGGTGTCAAAGAACTCATTCATTTGACCCAAAAAGGATTAGTGACCGAAGAGGAATTTTTAGAAATGTTGCCAGAAATCTCCAAAAACATGGAGAATGTGGCTTTACTCTTAGAAAATCTGCTTGCCTGGACAAGTTCACAACTCAGAGGCGAACACATTCAGACTCAACAAATTGACCTTAACCGATTGATTTTGGGTCAAAAAAACCTTTTGAGCAGAATTGCCATTGAAAAATCAATTGAAATTGAAGTCAAAAACAGTGAGGAGACGTGGGTTTTGGCAGATAAAAACATGCTGGAATTGATCATAAGAAACTTGATGTCCAATGCGATTAAATTTTCAAATACTGGCTCCAAAATCATTGTCTCTTGCTCTACCGCGGTCAACGAAATAAAAATCTGTGTAGAAGATTTTGGAGTGGGAATTTCTGAGGAAAACCTTCAGAAATTGAATGAAGGGATTTCCTTTACGACGCGAGGCCAATCCAAAGAAACCGGAACAGGTCTTGGCTTACTTCTGGTGCGTGAATACATTTCCAAAAATGGAGGTGCCTTATCAGTCGAATCGAAACTAAATCAGGGAAGTAAATTCTGCATTACTTTGCCCAAAAGTAATAATCCGGAAAAGGCTTAATCTACTAATCCCAGTAAGAACTGCATCGTGTCCACCTTGTCCGCATAATCCCAAGGTTGAGGAAATTGGGCTTCTCCGAATTTTGTAGCTCCAGGTATCTCTTTTGGATCTCCCACTATACATTGGATTTTTGATTCTTGAGAGTCCAAAAGGGCGAGTAAATCATCCCTATTGTCATAGGTTTCGTAGAAAAGTACACCAATGGGAGATACGAGTTCCTTACTTTCTCTTAAAATCAAAAAGCCATTATCCAGGTGAGGCTCACTGTTAACAAGATAGATTGACTTGATGTACTCGTAATTATTTAAGTATTTGTGATTTAAGGCTACATGGTTAAACTTCTCTATGATATCCAAAAAATGCTGAAGATGCTGTTCATTTTTGACGAAAATTTTTGACACGTTTCTACATCCTAGACCAAAATAGAGAAAAATATCCTTCCCTAACTCATTCAAATCTGCTTCATTCTCCTCCCCTGTCAAAACAGCCACCGAGGTTCTGTTTGAACGAATGATGCTCGGATACTTTCCAAAATAATAGTTAAAATATCTCGCCGAATTGTCGCTGCCTGTGGCAATGTATGCATCCATCCCTTTTAGCATCTCTGCAGTTTGAATGTACTCCTCAAATCTTGGTTCTATCTCAATGAGTTTGCGAATCAGCCAAGACGAAAAATAGGAATCAGCGGAACTCAGTTTAGCCACTGCCAAGTGGCCAGAAATCAACACACACATCAAATCATGAAATCCGACCCCAGGAATATTGCCCGCCATGAGGATACCTATTTTTTTGGGTATCCCGATTTCAGGAATGTGATAGCCAGAAATCCACTTTTTCAGCTTTCCTTCTTCCAATAAACAAGATAAACCCTGCAAGGCAGCTTCCATGGAATTTTCAGTAAACCAGCTATTTTGATTATTTGCTCGTCGAAAAAGATCCATTCTCTCCTCTTCCTCCAAAGAAGACAAATGCATTCCAAGCGCACTAAAAGCTCCTATTCTATCCGATAAAGGTAATCTCTCATTCATCTGACAAAGGTACCAAAACCTTCAAAGCTTGGAATAAATTTAAATTAATTAGTATGACAACTTTTTTATTGCCTTGGAGCTGTTGAGATTGTACTTTTGAGAACTTAATTGATTGAACCATGGCAATAATGATTACAGACGAATGCATCAATTGTGGTGCATGCGAACCTGAATGTCCGAATACAGCAATTTATGAAGGCGGCGTTGAATGGACTTGGGGCGGAGGTACTTCGCTGAAACAAGTCACTTTGGAAGATGGTACTGTCGTAGATGGTACTGCTAAGCAAGAGCCAGTCTCAGATGAGTTTTATTACATTGTGACGGCAAAATGCACCGAATGTAACGGCTTCCATGAGGAACCGCAATGTGCTGCAGTATGCCCAGTGGATTGCTGCGTGGATGATCCTGATCATCGCGAAACTGAAGAAGAATTACTAGCCAAAAAGGCATTTATGCATGGAGAATAAGAGTGGTTTCGTACCACTCTTTTTTTTCATCAATTCGTAATTCATTTCGTTTTTTTTTCACTTGATACACTAAATAGAATTTTTCATTAAAAAAAATCAAGAGTCATTTTTGAATTCTACAGGGGTTTTGATTTACTTTATCTCATTATTTAGTACAACCCAACCCTAAAAGAAAGCACTGTGGAAGATCATCGAGGATACGACAGAGAGGAAATTTTCTCCAAAAAAGTTAAAGCTGGTAAAAGAACTTATTTTTTCGATATTAAGTCAACACGGGCTAATGACTATTACATCACGATCACTGAAAGTAAGCGCAGAATGAACGGAGATGGCTTTTCTTATGAAAAGCATAAAATTTTCCTTTATAAGGAAGATTTCTTCAAGTTTGTCAATGCACTCAATGAAACAGTGGACCACTTGAAAGACGAGCTGATGCCTGAGGTAGATTTTACCCAGTTTGAACAAGAAGATTCAGAAAGTGAGATCAATGATGAGTTGAAATGGGAATAAGGCAGTCCATGGTCTTGTTTTGCAAAACAAATCTTGATTAAAGTATATTTGAGGAGGCTAGCGCCTCCTTTTCTTTTGAAGTTATGCAGCGATTTTTCATTTATTTGATTTTGTTCATTGCAGCATTCTTGTTGTTTGGCTGGTATTTTTCCAATGTCACCCTGTACTTGATTATCTCCCTGATTTTGGCCGCCTTACTTCGGCCATTGACGAATCGGATCAATGACTTTCATCTAGTCAGACAGCACATTCCCAGATGGCTGGCGATTCTGATATCCTATTCAGCGATTATACTTTTGATCTTCCTTTTGAGTCTGATGTTTCTTCCTCTGATCAATAACCAATTGATCATCCTATCGGAGATGGATCTGGAAGGAATTTACCTTCAGGTCCAGGAACCAATAGGACAAATGGAACGCGTCCTGCTTCGCTACCAATTACTTGAAAACAAACCAGGATCACTTTTTGAAGAACTCAAAACGACCCTGATCCAATTCATTAAGACCTTTGATTTCGGAGGATTCATCAGCGGTTTGATCAATGTTACGAGCAGTTTATTGATCGGGATCATGGCTGTGGGCTTTATTACTTTTTTTCTGTTATTGGAAAATGGACTTTTGCGCAGGAACCTTCTAAACCTGATTCCGAATGCCTACTTTGAATTATCCGTGGCTACGTTTACCAAAGTGGAAAAACTCCTGTCAAATTACCTCTTTGGTCTATTGATTCAGATGTTATTCATATTCTCATTGGCTAGCCTAGGGTTGACACTTGCAGGTGTAGAGTATGCGCTTACGATTGCATTATTTGCTGCAGTTGCCAATCTAATTCCCTACGCGGGACCGATTTTGGGCTCTGTTTTCGGGATTATAGTCGGCATATCCACGGGTACATTTAGTAGTGACGCAGAATATACCTACTTCCTTTTCAAGATTTTGTCTGTATTTGCATTTGTCCAACTGACTGACAATGTGGTCCTACAGCCGATGATTTTCTCCAAAACTGTAAAGGCACATCCGCTTGAGATATTTGTTATTATCTTTGTCGGGGCAAAAATCGCAGGAATCCTTGGGATGATCTTTGCAATCCCGGTTTATACCATTTTCAGGGTCTCTGTATTGGAGTTCTTCAGAGGGTACAAATCCTATCGAATATTTAAAATTAAATCAACGAATTAATGGCATTACAATGTGGCATTGTTGGACTTCCAAATGTTGGAAAATCCACCTTGTTTAACGCGCTATCTAGCGCCAAAGCAGAAGCAGCAAACTTTCCTTTCTGTACTATAGAGCCTAATGTAGGCGTCGTATCTGTACCTGATAAGCGACTTCAAATCCTAGAGGATCTGGTCAATCCACAACGCGTAGTCCCTACAATCATTGAATTTGTTGACATTGCAGGACTGGTCAAAGGTGCTTCCAAAGGTGAAGGGCTGGGCAATAAGTTCCTGGCAAATATTCGGGAGGTGGATGCGATCATTCATGTGATCCGTTGTTTTGAAGATGAAAACATCGTCCATGTCGCCGGCGGTGTTGATCCTATTTTTGACAAGGAAGTGATCGATACAGAACTCCAGTTAAAAGATCTTGAATCTGTAGAAAAGAAAATCCAAAAGGTAGAAAAAATCGCCAAAGCGGGAGATGCAAAAGCAAGAGTTGAACTTGAAATCCTAAACAGATTCAAGGATGGCCTCACATCCGGACTCAATGCCCGTGCAGTAGAAGCCGATAAAGAGGAACTCGAAGCGGTGAGAGATCTTCATCTACTCACCATCAAACCTGTTCTCTATGTGGCCAATGTGGATGAAAGCAGCATTCTGACTGGAAATAAATTTGTAGAAATTCTCAAAGACAAGGTAAAAGAGGAAAATGCTGAGGTAATACTACTTTGTGCAGCCATCGAATCCCAAATTGCAGAATTTGAAGATTTGGAAGAGAAAGCCATGTTTCTTTCCGAATATGGACTGGAAGAAAGTGGCCTAAATAAATTAATATCAGGGGCTTACTCGCTGTTAGATCTCATTACTTATTTCACCGCAGGTGTTCAGGAAGTACGAGCTTGGACAATTAAAAAAGGTTGGAAAGCACCTCAGGCGGCTGGCGTGATCCATACAGATTTTGAGCGTGGATTTATTAAGGCGGAAGTAATCAAACTCGCTGATTACCAACAATTCAAAAATGAGGCTGGCTGCCGCGAAAATGGCAAAATCTCAATTGAAGGAAAAGAATACGTGGTAAAAGACGGTGATATTATGCATTTTAGGTTCAACGTTTGACTTTTTTTGAATTTTATTTGTACTTTTGTCACCTGCTTATACACCCAAACACGTAAGTATTTTAATTCATATTTGTCTCATTTTATTTTTAAATCATCGTGAGAGTTAGACTAATATTTTCACTAAAAAACAAAGGCTCCTATTTGCCTTTTCATCATCAGTACATCCTGGCACAATTCCTAAAGGGGTTGATTGTGAAAGGAGGAAGAGAGGAATTCTTCAACTATAACTTCTTCAACTTTTCTGGCTTGAAAGGCCAGACCAAAGTAAGTAGAAGTGGGTTGCACTATTACTCCAGTCTGGTTACGCTCGTCCTTTCTTCACAAAGCGAGGACTTTATGGACTATTTGCTTGAGCAGGTTTTTGCTACGCCAAAAATCGAACTGGGCAATCTGATCTTATCGCCGGAATACACCGAATTGGAAACAGAGCCGACGCTCGAAACCAATAACAAATTCGTCTGTATTTCTCCGCTTGTATTGATCACTCCGGCTTTCAATGAGGAAGCTGGTAAGCGATTTATCAATCCGGACAGCGATGAGTTTTCGGATCTCCTCTACGAATCTACTTTGACTAGGATGGAAAAATCCGGCTGGTACACTCCAGAGCAGATGGAATCTTTCTTCAAATTTCAAGTGGTTCCTGACATGGTTTATGTCAACAAATTGAAGGAACAGCAAAAGAAGTTTGCAAGAATCTATGCCGTCTATGACATGGATGTGAAGTACGAAGTGAGAGGATATACCCTGCCGTTCACGTTGTATGCTGCTCCTGAGGTTCAGGATTTCGTGTTCAAATGTGGACTGGGTGCATTTACCCACAAAGGCTTTGGAATGT
Source organism: Algoriphagus litoralis (assembly GCF_003259255.1). Taxonomy (GTDB): domain Bacteria; phylum Bacteroidota; class Bacteroidia; order Cytophagales; family Cyclobacteriaceae; genus Algoriphagus; species Algoriphagus litoralis. The sequence continues at coordinate 68,024 of NZ_QGOL01000003.1, read as the reverse complement.
TGGATCTAGCCAACCATCCTGCAGGCACCAATAGGACGACAAGCTACAAATTCAAACGTGAGGGATTTGTTCCTTACAAGCCAACCGATAGAGTAAGGCAAAATGTCGCCCCTACTTCTGAAGACGCTGAATCTGATACTGATATCTCTGAAGAACTATAAAAACAAAATCCTCTCCTTACAGAGAGGATTTTTTTATATCCTTCTCCTGTTAGGTTGTAAGTATACATAGCCGACAAGTTGATCATATCTTGATCCCAAAGCTCTGTAATAGACCAAAACCTCATATTCGTTTTCGGTCTCAAAATGGCTTCCCTCGATCGGATCAGAATCATAGCCATCAGGACCTGAGAATGCAAACTGATAATCATACCAACCCTGCTTTAGCAGAATAGAAGTGCTATAGATACCTGACTTGGGATCATAGGACAATTTGGCTTCAGGACTCTTACCCCAGTTGGTCAAGGAACCGAGCATCACTACCTCCCGACCTGGATCTGCCTGAAAATTGAAGGTGGTATAAATATATTCACTCTCTACCTCAGGGTCTCCTCCCGGTCGATCATTGGTAAAGATGATATACTGCCCATTCAAATCGAGATATTGTGAATAAGCTCCTCCTGGTCTTGCTTTATCAAGTAGGGTATTCGCAAAAATCACTGATTCCTCTACTTTCACATCAGCAATATTCACTCCTGTGGCACGGATAAACCGAAGGTCTACAAATCGGAATTCATTGCCTGCCATGAACGTGCTCGATCCATCAAATGGCTCATATCGGATGGTCTTGGCACTTTGATTTAGAAAAGTGGGCTTGCTGAGAAATTTGGCATTATCCCAACGCTGGTTTTGGCGAATAATCACCTTAACCTGAGTGGTGGGGTCCACCAAATCCACCTTGGAGTAATTGACTGCCACGTTTATTTGCTGTAGAGCCCTCCTGTCTTCAGTCTGCGTGGGAGGAACTATAGATGCTCCTATTGCAAAAAGCTCCTCATAAACCATAAACCTACGGGTAAGAATGACCTCGTTTTCGTTACGGTTTTTATAGACTTTCAGAACATAATTTCCGGATTTTGTGACTCTCGGAACGGTGAAAGCATAGTGAACGTAAGGGATCCGGGTATTGACTGAATAGCTGTAATCCTGAATATTATACTCATTGAAATTGACAGAAAAGTCATTGTTGCGAAGTGAGGACTGCTTCCAATCCGCATCGCAATGGATTAATTTTGCCGAATACTGTTCAGGATCATAGGAGATGTCATCAAATAATAAAACCAATGGTCTGGAGTCCGATAGCGATATGACCGGTGCATCTAGCTGACTATCTTGCTGTATTCCCTGCGGAAACAACCTAACCGAATGAACATGCTCCGAATACACTTTATCCTCTAAAACTTGAGAAAAAGAGCTCTCGGTCACAATTAAGAAAATCGATAGAAAACCTAGAAGGAATTTGCTTGACATAGCTTGAAAATAAAGAATTTAGCCCAAAAGCAAAGGCTATTATCCTGCCAATTCCTGCAATGAAGAAATCTGATCAACCAGATTTTCCCATTTTGCATTCAATTCATAAAGACTACTTTGAATACTCTGGTAACTATCCTGAAGTTTCTGTGCTTTTACCTCATCTACATAAATTTCAGGATCAGCCATTTTTTCCTCAGTTTCAGATTTCAGGAGTTCCAGAGACTCAATTTCTTTTTCGATTTTTGAGAGCTGTTCCTCTAGTTTTTTTATATCCTTCTTCGCTTGCACTGCCTCAGGGCTTGATTTTGGAGCGATTGGCTGAGGTTTCTTTTCGATTTTTTCAGTAGGATTCGGTACCGTTTTTACTTCCAACTGTTGACTTTTCCAAAACTCATACTCGTCATACGTTCCCGGATATTCTTTGATCTCTTTATCCTCGATGTACCAGATCTTATTGGCCACCCCTTTGATAAAATGTCGATCGTGGGAAACGGTAATGAATGTGCCTTCATATTGCTGAAGTGCCTGAATGAGAATATTGACCGACTGGAAATCCAGGTGGTTGGTCGGTTCATCTAGCAGAAGAAAATTCGCCTCTGAAATCAAAGTTTTCGCCAGAGCCACACGAGATTTCTCGCCTCCAGAAAGTACTTTGATTTTCTTGTACACTTCTTCATTAGAAAAAAGGAAACAACCCAAAACCCCACGCAATTCCATTTCGGTTTTTTTACTTCCGGCTTGGGCCATTTCTTGGATGATTTCATTATCCAAGGTCAGGGCTTCCAGCTGGTGCTGCGCAAAAAAGGCTTTGATCACATTATGTCCTTCGCTTCGATCCCCTTCTATCTTCTCCGTGCCATCAATGACCCTAAGAAGGGTGGATTTTCCCTTTCCATTTGCTCCGATCAGGGCTATTTTGTCTCCCCTTTCGATTCGGGCAGTTGTATTTTTCAAAATAACCAAGTCCCCATATGCTTTGGACACATGATCCAAAACCACCACATCCCTACCTGACTTCTGAGAAAACTTGAATTTGAAATTCACGAAAGCTTCGTCATTTACCACCTCGCTTACACGATCCAGACGGTCCAAAGCTTTGATGCGGGATTGGACTTGATTTGACTTAGTCGCTTTGGCACGGAAGCGCTCAATGAAGCGCTCCGTCTGCTTGATCATTTGCTGCTGATTCTCATAGGCATTGTTCTGCAGTTCCATTCGAATCTTCTTTTCCTCCTTATAAAACGAGTAATTCCCCGGATACAAGGTCAAGGACTGATTGGCAACCTCCACCGTGGAACTGATGCAATTATCCAGAAATGTCTGATCGTGGGAAACCACAATCACTGCCCCTTCATAGTTTTTCAGGTAATTTTCAACCCATTGAATGGAAGGTAAGTCCAGGTGGTTGGTTGGTTCATCGAGCATCAGAAGTGATGGCTTTTCCAAGAGAAGTTTGGCCAGCATCACGCGCATTCTCCAGCCTCCCGAAAAAGTCCGCAAAGGCTTGTCCAGATCCGAAGTTTGAAACCCAATACCTTCCAAGACTTCCTCAGCTTTTGCTTTGATCGTGTAGCCTTCATTCGATTCAAATCGATCCTGAAGAAAGGCCAGCCGATTGATGATTTCCTCCGAATAGTCAGTTTCCATTTTTTTCAAAATGGCATCAATCTCATCCTGAAGCTGTAGCGTTTCTTTGAATGCAGCCAAAGCCACATTGAGGATACTTTCATCTGACTGAAATGAGAGCAAATCCTGATTCAAAAAACCGATTGTACAGTCCTTTGCCTTTTGTACTTCTCCTGTGGTAGGCTGGTAATCTCCAATGATGATTTTAAGCAAAGTCGACTTACCGGTCCCATTTTGACCAACGAGTCCGATTTTGTCTTTTGGCTTGATGTGAAGATTGGCGTTTTCGTAGAGCGGTCGCCCGCCGATGAAATAGGATAGGTTACTGATTGAAAGCATGGCGCAAAAATAACCATTAACCCGTTTATACACCTTCACTGGGAAAACATTCTCAGATTGTTTAGCTTAATTTTCCAAATCACAACTTATGAAAAACTCCAAAAACCTAGTTTTCGGCCTTTTTATTGGCTTGGTATCCATTCAAGCCAGCTGTCAAGGTAAAAATCCGAAATCTCAGATTATTGACGGAAACAATAAGCAGGCCATCAACAATGCAAAAGCAGATGTCCAACTCGACCGAATTAAGCTTCCGCAAGGCTTCAAAATAGAAGTTTGGGCAGCGGATGTTCCCAATGCCCGATCGATGGCGATTTCAGACAATGGGATTGTATTTGTGGGTAACCGCCAAGAAAAAAACGTCTATGCGCTCGTGGATGAAAATGGAGATGGAAAAGCGGAGACAAAATACATCCTTGCCGAAGGACTAAAAATGCCAAACGGCGTGGCTTACAAGGATGGGGATCTCTATGTCGCAGAGGTGAGCCGTATTCTCCGGTTCAGGGACATCCAGAATACCTTGGGAAACCCGAAGTATGAAGTAGTGTATGATCAATACCCCACAGAAACCCACCATGGTTGGAAATTTATTGCATTTGGTCCGGATGGAAAGCTGTATGTGCCAGTCGGCGCGCCATGCAATATCTGTGAATCGGAAGAGGAAATTTTTGCAAGCATCACCCGCTTGGATGTAAACAAAGCCGGCTCCAAACCAGAAATCGTAGCTCATGGCGTTCGAAATACTGTGGGATTTGATTGGCATCCAAAGACCAAGGAAATGTGGTTTACTGACAATGGGCGCGACATGCTAGGGGATGACACACCGGACTGCGAACTCAATCGAGTCACCAAAGATGGCCAACATTTTGGTTATCCCTACTGGCATGCAGGTACAGTAAAGGACCCGGAGTTTGGATCAAAAGGCAAAGAAGCTTCAGCATATGTTGCACCTGCTGCGAAACTGGGCGCACATGTGGCGCCACTCGGTATGCGCTTTTACGAAGGTGAAATGTTTCCCGAATCCTATCACAATCAAGCGATCATCGCAAAACATGGCAGCTGGAATAGAAGTAAAAAATCAGGCTATGAGGTGGTGATGGCTAAGATTGATGATTCAGGAAAAGTAACAAGTCAGGAAGTCTTCGCCAAAGGCTGGCTAGACGAAGCCTCTCAGGAAGTCTGGGGAAGACCTGTCGATGTGCAGGAACTGCCGGATGGAAGTTTGCTGATTTCAGATGACATGGCAAACTGTATTTATCGGGTCGCATATTCAAAATAAATAGAAAAAGGAGGTCAAAATCTCCTTGTTTGAACCATTCAGAGTATTTAGGACATTTAGTTTTCTCATCCTGAACCGATGATGGGATATTCTTAATTTCTAAATTTCCTTAATGGTTAAAAATCAATTTAGATTAATACCGCTAAATTATAAGTAGCAAAACTTCTAATTGTGTGACAAAAAAAGAGGTTGTCTCAAAAGGCCTGATTGTGTCAGCCTGAGCACCTGACCAACGTGAGTTGGGCAGTACGAAGGCCATTTGCATTGAATACAGCCGCATTTCGACTACGCTCAATGTGACAAACAGCAGTTATGAGACAACCTCTTGTATTTCTAAAGCTTTTCTTATTTCAGCCAATCCGGCTTAGTGGTTATCACCTCAGCCTGAAGCTGATTCAGTAAATTATATAATCCAAAATAAGTTCTGTTGATGTATAAACCATGTCTGGAACCTCTTGCTTGTCTGGACTTTCGGAACATTTTGTCATTAGAGATCCGATCACCTAACTGGAAGATTTGTTCGAAGAAACTGTCATCCGCAAAGTCAAACTTTTCGACATGAAATGGCTTTCCCAAAAGTGAAATCATTTCCCTGAAAACACCCTTAAAATAGGCCTGCTCGGTCTCATTATCTTTGTCTGAAATGAATTCCAGATCGAAGAAAATTTGATCCAATTCCTCTTGATTGATCAACAATTCCTTTTTGATCAAGGCAAAATAACCTTGATAGAAATCCTCAGGGATAACCTTGACACAGCCAAAATCAATAATTCCCAACTGATCGCCTTCCTGAATAATGAAATTACCTGGGTGCGGATCCGCATGGACCTGCTTCAGGTTATGAACTTGGTGGTGATAAAAATCCCACAAAGCTTGACCGATCTGATTTTTGGATTCTTGAGAAGGATTGGTATCCATCCATTCCTTGATATGCTTACCGGCAATCCAATCCATTGTTATGATTCGATCCGAACTCAAGTCATCATAGTAGGTTGGGAATTTCAAGTTTGGAATATGTCCACAGGCCTGAGAAATCTCTCGGGATCGCTCTACCTCCAAAACATAGTCCGTCTCTTCTACCAGCCGCTCTTCTACTTCTTCCATATAGTGGTCCAACTCTTTCTCATTCATATTGAGCAAGCGAAGGGCAAAAGGTCTGACTAATTTCAAATCAGAACTCACAGAATCAGCCACACCCGGATATTGGATCTTTACTGCTAACTTTTTCCCGTTTTGAGTGGCTTGATGCACTTGACCAATCGAAGCTGCATTTACAGCTGATCTAGTAAATGTGTCAAACATCTGCTCAGGAGTTTTGCCAAAATACTTCTGGAATGTCTTTACCACTAAAGGATAGGACAAAGGAGGAGCAGAATATTGAGCCATAGTAAACTTATCCTGGTAGGCTCTTGGCAGCAAGTTTTTGTCCATTGACATCATTTGGGCCACTTTCAGCGCAGAGCCTTTCAGTTCACTCAACGATTTATAGATGTCGGTTGCATTATTCAGGTGAAGCTCTTCCTTATCCATCGATGGATTGACCATCTTTTTGGCATAATGCTTCACATAGTTTCCCCCGACTTTAGCTCCTGTAGAGATAAATTTAGCCGCACGCTGCACTTTGGAAACCGGGATAGTTTCCTGTTCTGATACTTTAATGGCCATGATTATTTATTTTGATAAAGGAACTTTGCAAAGTCTAAAAAGCTGTCCAAAGCACTTTTCCCCATCAGATCAAAAGATAAGTTGACGGATTTTTCAATAGCGGCATCTGTTTTCTCGAATCTTGGAGAGCGATCATCCAGCCAATACCTGAAGATAAATGCCACCTGCAGCCAAAGCGCTTCATCGTATTGATCAGAAATGATCGGGCGATTGGCAATTTCCTGCGTTTCCTTACCTTCCAGAATAATCTCGCCGGCGAAATCTTTGAACTTCTCCTTGAATTCTTTCGCATCCAGAGGAAGAGATTTCATGGATTGGGACTTGTCCTGGTACAAGCTGAGAAGGTAGGATCTGTTCTTTTTCAGTTCTTCGATCCAAGTAAAAAGAAAGCTCAGAAACTTCTCTCTGACACTATATTCTTTGAATACTTCTTGGGATTCGATCTGCTCCAAGGTGCTGTCGAAGATCGACACCCAAATGGCAGATTTAATAGATTCGAAGGAAGTGAAATAAGTATAAAACTCTTCCTCTTTCATCTTCAGATCCTTTGCAAATTTGAAAACTGACTTGGGTGTGCTGCCATGTTCTAAAACATGCTCGACAAATCCTTCCAAGATCACTTTTCTATAATCTTTCTTTGCAGTCTTTTTTGTTGTTGTAGTTTCCATCTTAAGAAATCAATTCAAGGACATAACATCAATTACTCGGTGGGGGTTTGGAAAAGGCACAAAAAAACCGAAGTATTTAGCTTCGGTTGGTTTGTGATCGATTTACGGATTCACCTTTTCGATGACGAGGTTGTGATTGGTATAGATGCAGACATCAGCTGCGATGTGCAGGCTTTCCCTGACCATCTCCTCTGCACTCATATGCGGCGCAAATTGCTTCATGGCACGAGCGGCAGATTGGGCAAACATACTCCCCGATCCAATAGTCGCAATTTCCATATCAGGTTCTATGACATCCCCAGTCCCGGAAATAATCAGAATATCGTCTTTGTCGGCTACGATCATCATCGCTTCCAATCGACTCAGCATCCGGTCCATCCGCCATTCTTTAGCCAACTCCACTGCTGCACGCTTCATATTGTTGCCGAAAGCCCCGAGTTTCTCCTCGAATTTTTCCAAGAGGGTAAAAGCATCTGCAGTTGAACCTGCAAAGCCGGTCACGATTTTTCCTCCCTGAAGTACCCGAAGTTTTTTTACAGTGCTTTTTGCTACAGTATTTCCCAATGTCGCCTGACCATCGGCTCCGATGACTACTTGCCCATTGTGGCGAATCGCGACTACGGTTGTTGATTTGATTTTTTCCACGGTGAAAAATGATTGGTTATAAGTAAATGAGTTGTTGGTTATTGGTAATTAAGTTATAGGTTGGCTAAAGTTGGCGTCTAGATGAGATAGAAGTTATTGGTTTTTGAGTAATTGGGATCAACAATTTCTAAATCACGAAATAGGCCTGTGGCACTAATCTCTTATTCCCGATAACTGAATAACTCCTTCTCCAATAACCATACAAAAGCAAAAAGTCCTGCGGAAACAGGACTTTTTGGCAGATTATTTTAAATAAGAATCCTGACGGGATCTTCGAGGAGGCTTTTCAATGTAAGCAAGAAGGCTGAACCTACTGCTCCATCTACCACGCGGTGATCGCAGGATAGTGTGACTTTCATGATGTTACCTATCTTCATTTGGCCATCCTTCACGATGACAGTTTCTTTGATACCCCCAACTGCCAGGATACAGGCATCAGGCGGATTGATGATCGCTGTAAATTCATCGATCCCAAACATTCCTAGATTGGAGATAGTAAATGTATTTCCCTCCCAATCTTTTGGCTGCAATTCCTTGTTTTTGGCTTTGCCTCCCAAAGTTTTTGCCTGATTGGAGATCTGCGAAAGCGAAAGCTGATCCGCAAATCGAATTACTGGTACCAGCAATCCTTCCTCTACTGCCACCGCCATTCCTATGTGAATGTGGTCATTGTAGCGAATTTTATCTCCCAACCAGCTGGAATTCACTTTTGGATGTTGTCTCAAAGCCGCTGCCGACGCTTTGATCACCATATCGTTGAAAGAGATTTTTACAGGCGAGATCTCATTCATGCTCTTCCTTGCCTCGATGGCTTTGTCCATGTTGATTTCCATGGTGAGGTAGAAGTGTGGCGCTCCAAACTTGCTCTCAGCAAGACGTTTCGCGATCACTTTTCTCATTTGAGATACTTTCTCCTCACGGAAGCTTTCCTGACCCAACGCTGTAGTAGGTGCCCCAGGGGCAGAAGCCACAGCTGCTGCAGGAGCAACAGCAGGCACAAAATTCTCTACATCACGCTTGACGATTCTTCCTCCTTCACCAGATCCGGATACGGCTCTGATATCCACTCCTTTTTCTTCAGCGATTTTCTTAGCCAAAGGCGAAGCCTTTACGCGTTCTCCATCAGTGGTAGCGGATCCGCTAGCTGCAGTGGATGGTTTAGAGGTAGCGGAAGATTCAGAGGATTTCTCAGCTTTTGGTTCCTCCTTCGGCTCTTCTTTGTCCTTTGTTGGAGCTGGGGCTGATTCTTTATTTCCCCCTTGATTTGCTTTCAGCAAAGTCTCATAATCAGCGCCTTTTTCACCGATTACAGCTATGACACCATCCACAGCTACACTTTCGCCTGCTTCAACACCTATGTAGAGGAGTACCCCATCTTCATAGGACTCCAGTTCCATTGTCGCTTTGTCGGTTTCCACTTCAGCGATGATTTCACCCGACTTCACGGTATCACCTACTTTCTTCAACCAAGCTGCAATGGTACCTTCCTGCATCGTGTCACTCATTTTTGGCATTGAGATGACCCTTGCATTAATTGATGAGGTGTCTATTTTTTCTGCAGGAGCTTCGGATTTTGTTGGTTCTGATTCTTTAGCCTCAGGTTTTGCTTCTTCACTTTTGGCTTCAGGCTTAGGTGAAGATCCATTGAGTAGATGTTCGTAATCCTCCCCTTTTTCACCAATGATGGCTATCACTCCATTGACTGGTACTGAGTCTTTCTCTTGCACGCCAATATATAGAAGAACACCTTCATCGTAGGACTCAAGCTCCATAGTAGCTTTATCAGTCTCCACTTCGGCAAGGATGTCTCCAGGCTTAACAGTATCTCCTACTTTTTTCAGCCAAGAAGCGATCACCCCCTCCTCCATCGTGTCACTCATTTTTGGCATTCTGATTATTTCGGCCATAGGTAATTTCGAGCTTTATCGTTTTTTAAAGTGTCCAAAAATAGTTTTTAAAAACGCTTTATTCAAATTTATATCCTGTATTTTCCAAGCTGAATTAGGCCGCTTCGATTCATGCCCCTCACTTCCGAAAGCTTTTATCAGAGACCCAAATGGCTATTTAGTGGACATTTGGAGACAATTTACCCGGCACTTTTCCGCAAAGTTGAATTGCAAAATCCTGAAAGAGAAAGAATAACAACGCTAGATGGTGACTTCCTGGATTTGGATTGGTATAAGAAAGGAAACAAGCGATTGGTGATCCTCAGCCATGGTTTGGAGGGAAATAGTACCAGACCTTATATGCTGGGAATGGCCCGTGAATTTCTGTACAAAGACTTTGATGTACTTACTTGGAACTTCCGGGGATGCAGTGAGGAGCTCAATTCCAAGGTGATTTTCTACCACAGTGGCGCCACTTATGATCTGGAGACAGTGGTAAATCATGCGGGCAAAAACTATCAGGAAATCTTTTTGGTAGGATTCAGTCTGGGTGGAAATCTCACGCTAAAATTTCTCGGAGAAAAGAAATCCAGCCTTTCCAAAATAAAAAAAGCGGTTGCAATCTCGGTTCCGCTCGACCTTGCATCATCCTGCAATAAAATCTCATCCGGAGAAAACATTATTTATTCAAAGCGATTCCTGAATACCCTAAAGGAAAAAGTGGTCAAAAAATCCTTGGCATTCCCAGGAGAATTGCCTGTTGGACTTTTGCGCAAAATTAAAACCCTGAGAGATTTTGATGAGCATTTCACTGGACCCTTGCATGGGTTTTCGGATGCAGCAGAATATTACCGCATCAATTCCTCCCTCCAGTTTTTAGATCAGATCACTGTTCCTACGCTGGTGCTGAATGCTCAAAATGATCCATTCCTGAGCGAAACATGTTTTCCTGTCAGGCTGGCTAAAAGTTTGGACCAGGTGCATTTTGAATTTCCTAAACATGGGGGGCACGTCGGGTTTTCCGGACCCTCAGGACAAAAAAGCTATTACTCAGAGCTTCGGGCAGTTGAATTTATAACCCGCGATCTCTAACTTCAACCCAAATCTATTTAATACCCTGAATATGTGCGGAAGATACTCCCTCAGCAAAAGTAAGATTGAATTGGAAGAGCGGTTTCAGGCTGAGATGGTCCCTGAATTCAAGCCAAGGTATAATATTGCTCCAACACAACTTCTGCCTGTCATCACTTCTGATAGCCCAAAAGGCTTTTCGTTCTTTTATTGGGGAATTACCCCGGATTTTGGTCATAATAAACCTGTGTCACAAAAACTGATCAACGCCAAATCTGAAACTGTTCACGAAAAGATTTCTTTCAAGACATCCTTCCAAAAAAGACGTTGTCTCGTACCTGCAGATGGATTTTTTGAGTGGAAGAAGCTCGGAAAGAAAACTAAAATTCCCTATCGCTTTACCCTGAGGGATGAAGACACATTTGCCTTTGCTGGCATCTGGGAGGAGTATGAAACTGTCTCTGGAGAATCTCATCACACTTTTCTCATACTGACCACGACGCCAAATGAAGTCGTCAATGAAGTCCATGATCGGATGCCGGTAATCATAAGACGAGATCAGGAAAAAAAATGGCTGGATAAGTACACGTCAGAATCGGAGCTTTTGGCCATGCTTCAACCCTATCCTGGAGAGCTAATGCTAAGTTATACCGTGTCACCCTTGGTCAATTCTGTGCAAAATGATTCCCCAGGAATAATCCGCAGAACCTCCCCTATGGACCAATTTGGCAACTATACACTATTCGGTTGATTTACCTTTTCCTTCGAATAGATTAGGTTTCTTTTGAAGAATGCACCGATGTTCCGATATTGGGCGTCCTTTTATTTTTATTTCGATAGACCCAAATACTGATGAAAAAATCTCGAATCCTTGGAGCAGGACATTATGTACCTGAGCGAATCGTAACCAACGAGGAACTCTCTAAAATGATGAATACTACGGATGAATGGATCGTGGAGCGTACTGGAATCCACGAACGGCGTTGGTTTACTCCGGGAGTAGATACTGTGACTAATATGTCTGCTAAAGCAAGCCGGCTGGCAATGGAAAGAGCCGGAGTAGAAGCAAAAGACATCGAATTTATCGTTTTTGCTACCATCACCTCAGATTATTTTCTGCCAGGAAATGGTGTCCTTTTGCAGCGGGAATTGGGATTGAGTGGCATCGGTGCCATAGATATTAAAAATGCCTGCTCAGGATTTATCTACGCGCTATCTGTGGCCGATCAATTCATCAGGTCAGGGATGTACAAGAAAATCTTGGTCGTAGGTGCGGAGATTCAATCTTCAGCTTTGGATAAAAGTGATGAAGGACGATCCTCCGCTGTCATATTTGCAGATGGAGCTGGGGCAGTGATTTTGGGAGCTGTAGATCAAGAGCAACATGGCATCCTAAGTACCCACCTGCATGCAGATGGTTCATTTGCGGAAGAACTGTATTGTATCGCACCAAGCAGTAGTGGGAAAGTGCGGATTTCCCAGGAAATGATCGACCGCGGAGATTTTTTCCTGAAGATGAACGGGAATGCTGTTTTCAAACATGCCATTGTACGATTCATGGAAGTGATTCAAGAAGCCTTGGACCACAACGGATTCACCAAAGATGACCTTGACTTGCTGGTTCCTCACCAGGCTAATCTCCGAATCAGTCAATACATTCAGCAGAAATTACAACTTGCTGATGAAAAGGTCTTCAACAACATCATGTACCTCGGCAATACTACAGCAGGAACCATACCCATCGCACTCTCACAGGCTTGGGAGCAAGGGAGATTGAAAGAAGGTGATTTGGTATGCTTGGCTGCTTTCGGGTCAGGATTTGCCTGGGCATCGGCACTTTTGCGTTGGTAAAATGGATCCTTCTCAAAAATCAATTGACCTTCATCTCTGGTTAAATAAAGCGTTGATCCAACAGCAAAATCAGCTCAAAAATCAATTTCAATTAATTTTTGAAGCCATTGGAAATTCTTTTTCTTTAGCAGAATTCCAGAAAATCTCTCCCAAATCCAGGGGTGTCAAACTTACCAAAGGAAACGACCTCTTGGGATTCCCCTATCAAGTGCTTGATCTCATCCGCGATTTCGATCCAAATCATGGTGCTAATGTCCGAATTCTTAACTGGTATGGAAATGGACTGTTTATCACTGTTCGCCTTGGGAAAAACAGAGAGAATCCCATCTCAGCATTAGTATCCAAAGGATTCTCTTTTGGTCTGAGTGAAAATCAATGGGATTATCCCGATCTGATCCTGAACAAAAACACAACTCAGTCAGCATCGAAAATCAAAGCGTGGAAGTATGGGTTTTATCATTGGATCAAGGAATTTGAAGCAAAAACAAACCCCGATGAATTGAAAGAAAATCTTGAATTGGAGCTAAAAAAAATCATTGGTATTCTGGATCTTTCCTAAGAACTCAACTGGAATTAATTTAATTTTAAACAGGAATCCGATTCGCACGTAAAATTATTTCGAATCAGTTAATTTGATCGTTGTACTTAGATTTTACGACCCTTACCGAAACCCACGGAACATGAGATATTTGCTTTTAGCAGTTTTTACTTTCTTTCATTTTTTATCCTTCGCCCAGGAACCACAAGTGATACAGCAGTTCAATGCTGACTCTACGTTGATGGCAACTGGTGTTGTTTCAAACAAGCTTCGTGAAGGACTCTGGAAATTTTACAACCCAAAAACCAACACACTTCTTGCAGAAGGCACCTTCGCAAAAGGTATTAGAGAAGGGGCTTGGACCAAGTATTATTCCAATGGCAAACGAGCCGAGACAGCTGAATACCGAAATGGTAAATTATTCGGTCCTGCCCAATTTTTTGATGTTGAAGGAGCACTGAAGAAGCAGATGATTTTTCAAGACAGTGTCATGGTAGGCAAATACACTGAATACTTTGGCAAAGCCGGAAATCCCGACTATATCGATCCGACTCAAGTCATGATCGAAGGCCAATATGAAAACGGCCTAAAAAATGGGCAATGGGTGACCTATTATGATTTTGGCGAATTAGCGATCCGTGAATTCTATGTTAAAGGACTTCGCGAAGGACCCTACCTAGAATACGGCCCGGAAGGTAATGTCATCACGGAAGCCACCTATTCTAAAGGTCAACTAGACGGAAGCTTCAAAAGATTCGCATATCCTAATTTGCCAATGGAACTAGGCACCTATAATAATGGGGAAAAGGTTGGAGAATGGAAAAGATATTTCCCAGGCACGAAAGTGATAGAAGCAGAGGAGTATTACGACCAAAACGGAAACAAAAACGGGGATTGGAAATACTACTACGAATCCGGCCGCTTGGCAAGAATCGAGAAATACAAAAATGATATTGGCATTGGCGTATGGGAGGAATATTTTCCAAACAAAGCCCTGTCCAAACGGAAAACCTATGAATTAGGCGTGCCAGTAGGTGAATATGTTGAATACCATAGCTCAGGGCAGGTTTCAGTGCAGGGACAGTATCAGAGTGGTGCCAAAACCGGCATTTGGAAAAGCTACTTTCCGGATGGCGAAATCTATTCTATTGGTGAATACCGCAATGATCTCAAAACAGGACTTTGGAAATACTTCAACAAAATCGGAATTCTTGTGGCTGAAGGAGAATACAGCCTCGGAATGGAAGTAGGTCAATGGTTCTATTACTATGACGGCGGCCAATTAAAGTCAGTGGGGTCTTACAAACTAGGCTTTGAAGATGGTATTTGGGGCCTATTCTATGACAACAAGCAACTCACTCAAGAGGAGTATTGGGAAAATGGGCGATTAAAAAATGTCGGTGATTATTTCAGCTATGATGGTCTCAGCAAACTGGATAAAGGCACCCTGAAGGATGGAGATGGGACTCGAATCACCTATTATGTCAATGGCCAAAAGGAGTCTGAGGGTACTTTCAAATCAGGTAAGGCGGAAGGTACTTGGAGTTTCTACCATGAAAATGGACGAAAGGCCTCAGAAGGAAGTATGGTAGATGGCAAAAAAGAAGGACCTTGGAGATATTACAATTCTGCTGGAAGACTGGAGGACTTGATTACCTACAAAAACGATGAAATTGTTCAGCAGAGATAAATCTTGAATTCATTTTTTAAACATTGAGTTTGCTGGTGGGTTCACTGAATAAACGAAAAAACCATGTTTGGACTATTCAAGAAAAAATCAGAGAAAGAGAAGCTTCAGGAAACCTACGCCAAGATGATGTCAGATGCCCATAAACTCTCTCACTCAAATCGTACTGCTGCCGACAAACTGATGGCAGAAGCCGAAGAAGTTGCAAAAAAGATCGAAAAATTATAAAAAGCCTCACCATCCATTTCATCACATAATTCGCAATTTTCGTATGCAACTATTTGGATTTTAAATAATTATTTCTAAATTCAATGACTTCTTTGGACTTGTCCGCAGTCGTTTTTTTAGAAATTGATTGATTATTTTAAGGGTGATTGAGCTACGGACCAAATTCTAAACTTTTAAAGCTCGGGGAAAAACCCCGAGCTTTTTTATTTTCGGGCATAATCATCCTGTAATCTGACGATATCATCCTCGTCTGATGGATTTTCAGGATCTGTATGCATCCAAATCTCTGCTACTACCCCCCAACTAGTGGTACCAATAAGTCGGTGTCGTTCGCCCTTGGAAAGTGAAACCACCTCACCTAGGTTCATCTCGCTTACTGGTCCCTGTTCATCTGAGGAGCTTCTTGCAATGGAAGAGCTTCCTGCGATCAGTTTCCAAAGTTCAGCCCTCCTGAAATGGTACTGCCAAGAGAGCCTCGCACCCGGAGCAACAAGCAAGAATTTTGGGCTAAGTTTTTGGGCCATTTGCTCTTCCGAAAGATGTATTTCTGGAAAAAACACAGATTTGAATTTCAAAAGCTGAGATTCATCCAACACAAAAAATCCACCCCAAGGCCTTTCCATATCCTTTGAATGGATTTTAAGTCCCAACTCGGACAGGAATTTTTCTACGATTTCAAAAACTTCAGCTTTGCTCAGGTGAGCTTCAATGGGTAGTCTGTTCATGTTTTAAAAATTTAAAAAACAAACATAACAAAACTCCAAAACCCGGAAAATGATTAGCTGAAATTTTCAAATCTTTTTCAAAAACCACCGATTCTTTGAAAATAAATTGTCTTTCTTTTGACGAATTCCAGCTCATTAGATGATTTTTTTCAGGAAGTCTTTTTTGAAATCTAAAATTTACCTTAATTCAGGGATTCCAATAAGCCATGAACCTAATAAATCCTCAAGAAAGCATCTCCAAGATGGATGGTGTGGTAGAAATCAAAAGCTACCTCAACAAAATAAAAATCATTAAGAACCTCTACCTCAAAGGCGCCAATACCGCCAGCGAAATATGCAATGAAGTAGGAATCTCCCTTCCTACGGTAAATGCCCTTTTAGGAGACCTAATGACCAGTGGTGAAGTCATCAAGCAAGGCCGAGCGGAGTCTCAGGGCGGACGCAAGCCCGATTTGTACCGACTAGCCGAAAATGCCTTTTATGTGCTGTCTGTGGACCTTTCCAAATTCACTATGAATCTGGCATTGTATAGCTGCAATCACGAGTTGGCTTTTGAAAAAGAAGAACACAAAATCACGCTCAACAACGAAAAGGAGACCTTTGATCACTTATGTGGATTGATTGATCAGTATTTGACAAAAACAAAAATCCCTACCGAGAAGGTAATAGCGATAGGATTTTCAATGCCTGGTTTAGTAGATTCTGTTGGTGGGGTAAATTATACCTATCTCCGATTTGGCAAAAAAACCTTACTCGAAAATCTGGAAAGTCATTTCCAAAAGAAAATCTTTCTGGAAAATGATGCCCGAGCCATGACTTTGGCAGAGTATAAATTTGGACCAGAACATACCTATAAAAATGTCCTTGGACTATTCATTGGATGGGGTATCGGTCTGGGTATAATCATTGACGGAAAAATCTATCAGGGCGCATCTGGATTCGCGGGTGAATTTTCACATTCCCCCATATTTGAATCAAGAGATATTACCTGTACTTGCGGCAAAAAAGGCTGTCTGGAAGCTGTGGCCTCCGGCACGGCAATCGTGAGAATGGCTGAGGATGCGATCAAGTTGGATAAGGATAGCATCTTAGCCAGAATGGTTAGAGACCATAAAGGAGAACTTGAGCCAGACTTAGTCGTCGAGGCCGCTCTCGCAGGAGATCAGCGTGCCATCACCATCCTTTCTGAGGCAGGATTGGATCTGGGCCGCGGTATTTCCATGTTAATTCAGATTCTCAATCCCGAACTGATCATCATAGGGGGATCAGTTGCGGAAGCCAATCAATACCTTATTACACCTATCCAGCAGGCATTGAACATCTACAGCATGGCCAAATCCCGTGAAAAATCAAAGTTGGCACTTTATCAATTGGGAAAAGATGTCGGCTTGATGGGTGGAGTTGCTGTTGTCAACGAAAAACTGTTTGAAGATGTCATCAACAGACTGGGTTAATCCGAGTATTTAAAATCATGTATACTGAGTTTCGATTCCTGAGTTTTTTGTTTATCTGCTTAGGATGGGTTTGTGTCCATCCCTCACCAGTAAAAGCACAACAGATTCAGGCGAAATTTGAGAAACTTTCTCCCAAAAAGACTGGCGTAAATTTCAAAAATCAGCTCCGGGAAGACGCCCAGAACAATATTCTCCGCTACGAATATTTCTATAATGGTGGCGGAGTGGCAGTAGGTGATCTAAACAATGACGGCTTGGACGATCTATTTTTTACCGGCAACATGACCGGAAATAAATTATACCGAAATCTAGGCAATCTCAAATTTGAAGACATCACCAAATCCGCCGGAGTGGCCGGTAAAGAGGTTTGGACTACAGGAGTCAGTATGGCAGATGTCAATGGGGATGGACTCCTCGATATTTACGTCTGCTATTCGGGAAAAGGAGCACCAGAAACCAGAAAAAACGAACTCTGGATCAATCGAGGCAATTTTAAATTTGAGGAAAAAGCAGCGGAGTTTGGAATCAATGATCCATCCAACAGTACCCAAGGTCTGTTCTTTGATTTTGATCAAGATGGGGATTTGGATCTTTTTCTACTCAATCACCACATTCAGGTAATCAATGAAATGGAGTTTGATGTGGCTAGAGGAGCCCGTCATCCCTACGCCGGTGATAAACTTTACCGCAATGACCAGGGAAAATTCACAGACATCAGCGAGCAGGCAGGGATTAAGGGCTCAGCCTTAGGTTTTGGATTGGCTGTCATTTCTTCTGATATCAATCAGGACGGATGGCCAGACCTTCTGGTAACGAATGACTACATCGAGCCAGACTATCTTTACCTCAATAATGGTGATGGAACATTTTCAGATCAAATGACCGATCACTTTCAGCACATTTCCCATTTCTCCATGGGAGCTGATATTGCTGACATTAACAATGACGGATTGGCAGACATCTTTACCCTGGATATGCTTCCGGAAGATAACGAGCGCCAAAAACTCCTCTATGGTCCGGAAAATTACGAGCAATACGCACTCATGATCAAGCGAGGATTCCATCATCAAAACATGCGAAACATGCTTCATTTAAATCAGGGGGAAAGTGTATTTTCGGAAATTGGACAACTGGCAGGTATATCAAATACAGATTGGAGCTGGTCTGCATTATTTTTTGATGCGGACAATGATGGGAATAAGGATCTGTTTGTGACCAATGGGTATTATAGGGATTATACCAATCGGGACTTTTTGAAGTATAAGGGAGATTACTATTTCAAGCAGGCTGTTGCAAAAGAAAAAGCCGACACCTTGCACCTGGTCACTTCGATGACCTCTACCCCGGTTCACGATTATTTCTTTCAAAACACCGGAAATCTCCAATTCCAAAACACTTCAATAACGGCTGGGTTTGGTGCAAAAAACTTCTCCAGTGGGGCAGCATATTCCGATTTGGACAACGATGGCGACTTGGATTTGGTCGTCAGTCATCTCAATGAAACTGCGGGGATCTTTGAGAACAAAAGCCAATCCGGAAATTGGATTCAGATCAATTTGGTTGGAAAGCCAGGCAATCAGTTTGGGATAGGATCCAAAGTTCAAGCTTACACAAATGGTGAGCTCAGTTTTTTGGAACAGAACCCTGTGCGGGGATTCCAATCCTCGGGCACGCATCGGCTTCAACTTGGACTTGGAAAAACTTCAGAAGTGGACAGTCTGATAGTCATTTGGCCAGATCAAAGCAGAAGCAAACTGGAAGGAGTGCAAGCCAATCAACAAGTGACAATTGAGCAAAGTACCAGTTTGAGCCGTCCAAAAAGTCCTAAAAAAGCCTCCCCTCTTTTCACTAGGGTTAGCGCTCCGGACTTTACCTCCACCTTCTCTACTGTAAATGACTTCAAACGTCAGCCTCTCATGCTGACAATGCCAAGCCATATCGGTCCATCCATGGCCCAGGCTGACCTGAATGGCGATGGATATCCAGAGGTTTTCATAGGCGGAACCAAAGGAACTCCAGCTAGAATTTACTCCTTTAAAGATGGAAGCTGGGAAATCTTCCGAGGCTTCCGGTCCTCCTCTGACTTTACCGATGCTTTGGCAATTTTCGAGGATTTCAACGGGGATGGAAGTCTTGACTTATTTGTCGGAAGCGGAGGATATCATGACTACTTGGCCTCAGATGAATCACTCCGTGATCGCCTGTATCTTAACGATGGCAAGGGAGTTCTGATTGCGAAATCAGATTTTCCAAGCTATACCATCAGTACCGGTACCGCAGTGGTTTTGGATGCCAATGGAGATGGATTCCCCGATCTGTTTGTAGGAGGTAAAGTCATTCCGGGAAGATATCCTGAGACACCCGAAAGCAAACTTTTAATCAATGATGGTAGCGGGACATTTTCCGATCAATCTTCCACATTCTTACCCAATAAAGGCAAATTTGGCATGCTCACAGGAGCAGTAAAGCAAGACCTCAACGGAGACCAAACAGAAGATCTGATTTTGGTGGGAGAATTTATGGCGCCCACGGCATTGATCAATAAAAATGGGAGTTCCTTTGAAGATCAATCTGCTCAATATTTCCCCAAAAACCTTTCTGGCTGGTGGTCATCTCTCCTGCAGGCAGACATGGATGGTGACGGCGATTTCGATTTGATCGCGGGTAATTTTGGACTCAATTCGCAACTTGTGGCCAATGCTGAGAAATCAATCCAGCTCTATGCGGCAGATTTTGATCAAAATGGAAGTATTGACCCCATTTTGGAATGCTATATTGGAGACGATCGCTACCCCTATCCAAGCCGTGACGAACTGCTGGATCAAATGGTGAGCATGCGAAGCAAATTCACGGATTATGCTACCTACTCCAAGGCAAAAATGACTGACCTTTTTTCTAAACAAGAGCTGGAAAAGGCGTTACTATTGGAAATTCAGACTTTGGAATCCATGTATTTTGAAAATACGGTGAACGGATTTGTTCCTCATACACTTCCCCGATTGGCGCAGGTTTCACCGGTATATTCTATTCTTGCTACAGACATCAACCTGGATGGAAATCCCGACATCGTCCTAGGCGGAAATCAGAATCAAACCCGCATCCGAATCGGAAAAATCGATGCAGGTTTGGGCTTGGTATTACTCGGAAATGGAAAAGGCGAATTTTCTCCTCTTTCCCCTGCGGAGTCTGGATTGGGAATCAAAGGGGATATCAAATCTATTCTCCAACTGGAAACATCAGCTGGTAAATTCCTTGTTTTCGGAATAAATCAACAAAATCCAGAAGTATATAAAGTTCAATGAAAAAGGCATTTTCCCTCTTAGTTCTATGTTTTTTTCTTCCCTTGGGAAGTATCCTTCTGCTAGCGCAAAAGCAACATCAAGATTGGGCAAGGATCTATGCAGCGGAACTCTTTCACATCACAGAAGTGATGGTGACCGATGTAGCCAGTCCTCCGGTAGCAGCCAGAATCTATGCCTACACGAATTTGGCAGCCTATCAGGTCATTTCTCAATCAGGCGGAAAATTCCTCAAAGGGGAAATCCCAACCCTTTCTCTTGGAGAAAATCAACTCAAGCAATCTCTCCCATCACCCGAATTTGCCGCGGTCTATGCCATGTTTTTGGTTGGGGAAAAGGTGATGCCCTCCGGATATTTATTACAGGAGAAGCAGGCTGCCTGGGAAAAGTGGGGCTTGAAAAACAAATTGGTTTCCAAAAAGAACCTTGCCGAACACCTAACTTTTGCAAAAACAGTAGCCGATCAGGTTTTGACCTTGGCCAAAAGTGACGGTTACATCCAATTGACTGCTCTAAATCGCTATACTCCCAGGGAAGGTGAAGGATTTTGGTACCCTACTCCACCTGCTTATATGGCTGCAGTGGAACCAGAATGGAGGACTGTCAAGCCTTTTTTCCTGAAAAATCTGGAAGAATTCGATCCTAAACCCATGGCTCCATTCGACCTCAATGCAGGCAGTTCTTTTGCTAAACAATTGGACGAGGTCTATCAATATGGGTTGAAACTGAACGAAGAAGAAAAATTGATCGCCAACTTTTGGGATTGCAACCCATTCAAAGTCGAATTTTCAGGTCACATGGCAATCGGTGTAAAAAAAATCTCTCCAGGCGGACATTGGATAGGAATCACTGGAATCGCTGCGCAAAAACAAAACTTATCTTTTTCGGAAACGGTCTATATCCATACGTTGGTTGGCCTGACCTTGCACGATGCGTTTATTTCCTGTTGGAAAGCTAAATATGAAACCAACCGCATCCGACCCGAAACTGTGATCAACGAAAAGCTGGATCCCAAGTGGAAACCCTTACTTCAGACACCTCCATTTCCAGAATACACCTCAGGACACTCGGTCATCAGTACAGCCTCCGCTGAAATTTTGACCAGCTATTTTGGAGATAATTTTAAGTTTGTGGACAGCTCAGAGGTCTATTTTGGTCTTCCAGAGCGCGAATTCAACTCCTTCAATCAGGCTGCCGCAGAGGCTGCGATTTCCAGGCTTTATGGAGGAATTCACTTCCGGGATGCAATTGACAACGGTGTGGATCAGGGAAGAGCCATCGGTAAATTCATCTGGTCAAAGATTGAAAAATTGTAACCTCTCAAAATTGATAATTCGATATGGCCATTCACTTTTTCTTACCACTTACAGCGCTTCTGATTTTTTTGAATGGATCAAAGGAAACAGAAAGACAAGCTGACAGACCCAATATTATCCTGATTTTCGCGGATGACATGGCCTATGGTGATTTGGGAAGCTATGGTGCCGAAGGTTGGGAGACACCGAATCTAGACCAACTTGCTGCGGAGGGGACCCGATTCACCCAGTTCTACGTACCTCATGCAGTCTGTACCGCTTCACGTGCAGCATTGCTTACCGGCGCATATGCCAATCGGCTCGAACTCTTTGGAGCACTAGATCACACTGCAAATCATGGTCTGAATCCAGCGGAAACCACCATTGCAGAAATGCTGAAATCGAATGGGTACCAAACCGGAATGGTAGGCAAATGGCATTTGGGTCATCACCCGCAGTTTTTGCCGACTCGACAGGGATTTGACAGCTATTTTGGCCTTCCCTACTCCAATGATATGTGGCCCAATCATCCGGAATCAAAGGATTATTACCCTCCACTCCCCCTTATCGAGGACGAAAAGACCATCGCTTACCTTGAAGATCAACGGGAATTGACCTCTTGGTACACCTATAAATCGCTCGAGTTTATCGATAAAAATCAGAAGAAACCATTTTTCCTGTACTTAGCGCATAGCATGCCTCATGTACCCCTCTTTGTGTCTGATAAGTTTGATGGCAAATCAAAACAGGGAGCATACGGAGATGTGATGATGGAGATTGACTGGTCAGTTGGTGAAATCAGGAATAAGCTGGAACAATTGGGTCTGGCTGATAATACACTCATCATCTTCACCTCCGACAACGGACCTTGGCTATCGTACGGAGGCCATGCGGGATTGCAAGGTGGATTAAAAGAGGGAAAAGGAACCTCTTGGGAAGGCGGAATCCGAGTCCCTGCCATCTTTACCTGGCCGGGAAAAATTCCGGCGGGAACTGTTCAGGATCAGGCAGCGATGACCATTGATATCCTGCCTACTTTGGCCAAACTAACCGAATCCAAGCTACCGGAACTGAAAATCGACGGCTCGGATATCTGGGAGTTGATCCAGGGAAAAAGCTCGGAATCGAAACCCTATTTTGCGTATTACAACAAAAATGAGCTTCAGGCTGTCATTTTTGGCAAATGGAAAATGGTATTTCCTCACACCTACAGGACAATTCCCGCCGAAACAGCAATGCGAAATGACGGCATTCCGGTAAAGTATTCGCAGATCAAGCTAGAACATCCGCAGCTATTCGATTTGTCAAAGGATAAAGGCGAAACGACAGACCTTACTTCCCAAAATCCCGAAATCGTCAGGTTACTCAATGGATTTGCAGATCAGGCCCGAGCAGATATGGGTGATGCGCTTACTGGAAAAGAAGGAACTGGGAATCGGAAGGCTGGAAGGATTTCTCAGAATTGAAATCTGAAATCAGGCTTATTCTCTTAATTGTTGGCTTTTTTCCCACCTCTCGCGATGCAATACGTTAAACTATTTACTTCCTAAAATCGCCTTTCCAATCCACTTCCTTCTCAAAGAAATTCAGCAATTCATCCAAAAGAACCGAGACTTCTCTACGGTTTAATTTTTTCTCCATAGAAAAATCACTCTCCAAATTTCCAGTTTTCCAGGCGCTAAGCAGGTCCTCTTCTTTTAATTCGGGTTTGATCATTTTTAGAAAGACCCAAAGCCTGGCCGCTGTCAAGTAATCTCCAGAAGCTCCCCAAAACTCGCTCAGTTCCGAATACATCGGTCTCAGTCCATCCACAAGTTCAAATTCTGAAACCAGTCTTTCTGGATAAAACCACGTTTGATTCGCCCAGAGATAGGGTACACCCTCGCCTTTGACAATTCCAGCTGCTCCTGCCTTTTGCATAGCTTGAAAATGTGGTTCACTTGGATTCATGTCCAAAAAAGGCATGAGGTAGGCTTTTTGATCCAAAAGCAATTGCTGAACCCGGCGAATCGAAACTTCAGAGAGGGGTTTATTTTCTTGCAAAGCTGCAGCTGCCAAAACTCCAGCAGCATGACCTATTCCCAATACCACAGGCTGAAGCCGGGAAGCTCCATTGACAATATTGGAAACAGAGATGCTCTTCTCCGCCAAAATTAAAGCTGGATGATTTGCCGGAATCAAAGCGCCAAGCGGGACATTGTAGGAAGGAACCCTGATTTTGATAAAGTCAATGGCGGGTGCTTCCAAATTCTTCTTGTGGTGGTGATCGATCGTATAGTCTCCAACTGCCACTCCTGTACGATACATCGGACTAGGGGCAGAATAAGGCGTCCTGACGAAGGGTAAAGTAAAATCCACCAGTCCATGATACCTTCTGGATTCTCTGTGGTAGGGAATCATCGGAAGCTTATCTTGAGTTGGATATTCTCCCTCAGCCAGTCCAAGGTGCTTGAAACCAAGTTCGTGCTGAATGTAATATACAAATCTCAGGGTAGTCTGTTTGGCCTTTTCAATTTCTAACTTCCGCTCCGCAGGGCTCATTTCCACTAGATTCACATAGTGATCATTGCCGCAGTTTGGCCAATTGATCATGTATTTCCCATTTGGGAGTTTACCATAGTCCAGCATTTTGCCACAATCCAAAGTTGGGGCATCGTCAGTTGTCGGATCGGCATGCGCACAGGCGCAGGCAAACTCGGCCGGATCGTAGTTGGCAGGTCTGGGAATCGTCATGTCAGCACGAGGTCCAAAATCCTGCAAAGTCGCCACATAAGTTAGATCTTGAATGATATCATTCGCTGCATCTGGAGCAAACTCCTCTCCTATTTCCGCTCGAGCATCCATACCCAGTCGGTAAGGCAAACCCTGTGCTGCAGCCACGTCACCCAATTCTGTAGCGTCGATTAGAAGTTTTGAAGTGACAGTTTCTTCCTTTCCGTTTTTAGTAAAAACAAGCGTCCAGAGTCCATCCTCATAATATGCCTTTTCCCAGGTGCTCTCATATGAAATGCTTAGAGGCTCGACATTGGATGCCATTTTCTTTAATATTTCATTTCCGACCTTGGGTTCAAAGAGCGTATTGCTTACCCAGCCGGTTGCCAGCTTTTCTGGCCCTCCATAATAGGCCTCCAGCTCAGCCTTAAATTCCCCCCAAATCCCTGAGGGCAGCCGATGATTCCCATCAATCGCTGATACCCCGGCAGAAGTCAGCATTCCTCCCAACCAAGTTGTCTGCTCGATAATGAGAGTTTTGGCACCAAGCCTTCCAGCAGCAATCCCGGCGGCTGTGCCACTGGCTCCTCCACCTACAATGATCAAATCATAGAATTGCTGAGCAAAACTCAATTGGTGAAAAAGCAAAAGGAGGCAAAAAAGGGAAAATCGTTTCATTAACTTTTCATTTGGGATTCACTCAAAAATGGATGACAGGCGCCAACAAGGGTCGCTTTCTCTTCCATTTCAGAAACTTTGATTTCAAAAGGATAGTGTAAAGGCGCTAAATAGGCCTGGGTGTAGGGTATAAATCGTTCGCTGGCCCGGGCAATTTTCCCTCCCAAAACCACGCCCTGACAGTGGAGGCGAATGATGTATTGCTCGAGAAACTCGCCGAGTGTCCTTCCAAACTCAGCAAAAATCGAGTCCGAAACTTGTGAATCAAACTCTTTGGCGAGCAGTTCTTTCACCCCGGCTATTTCCAAACCAAACTTTTGGAAGGATTGGGTCTTAAACCAAGAAGTCCCTAAATAATCTTCTGCAATTCCATCTCGAAAAGGGGCAGTCCAAAGCTTGGCATCTTTGACTACATCTTCGATTTTGATCGCTGAACCTAATCCTGTTCCCAGAGTCAGACCGATGGCATTTTTAAAGCTACGTCCCGCTCCTGCCAGACTTTCGCCAAGGAGGAATGCCTCTGCATCATTGGTAAAGACAATGGCTTTTGGATCGATAGCCAAACTTTCGGCGAGAAGATTTCTCACAGATAATCCTAATAGAGATTTCATTTTCCCCTGATCCTTGATCAAGGAAACACCATTTTCATAGTCATAAGGGCCCGGCATTGCAATTCCCACTTTCATGTCGGCTGCACCTCCATTCGCTTGCCTTATTACTCGAGACCATTCCCTAATAATCTCATTGACCTCTCCAAAGGTATCCACATCTGCTTCGACAAAGTTGGAGATGCTCACATCATCTCCGCTAAGACAGATTTGAGCAGCAGCTATATGGGAGCCGCCGATGTCTACTCCGATCCAAGTCATATTTTAGTTTATCGAATCTTTCTTTGGCTGCAATTCGGAGTGCAATGCCTCCAGAAGTGTCCCGGTATTGTCCTCAGACAATTCCCAAAACATCACCCCTGCAAGTCCTTTTTCTTTGATAAACTTCACTTTCAAACCCAAAGATTCTTCATCCTCAAAAGTGATCCATGTGGAGTCCTTGACAGAGAAAAGGTAAGGTGCACCGGCATTCGTATCCCAAAATCTGGAATAGGCTGAGTTTTTGGAGAAGGCATAAACCTGATGGTAAGGAAGCCCCATTTTGAATTTACCATGTTGGAAAAGACCATTTTCATTCATTTCAACGCCTACCCACATCCGTCCATAGAAAGGTACGCCAAGGACAAGCTTTTCGGCAGGTATGCCAAATTCAATATGCTCTTCCACGGTAGTTTGTGCAGATCTACCTTTTGACCCACTTGGAAAAAGATTCGCATGATGCCCCGTCACATCATCTCCTGCGGTATAAAAATCATAAGCCATGATATTGATGAAATCGAGGTATTTCTGCGCCTCTGCCATATTATTGACTTCGAGATAACCTCTGAATCCTCCAGATGCAATGGTACTGAGGTATTTTTTCCCATTTAAATTTCCTACCGAATCCAATGCCTCTCGGAAGCTCTTGAGCATGGCGACGAAATTCTCCTTATCCTCAGGCCGATAGGGATTATTGTCTCCTGGATAGCCTGGATATTCCCAGTCAAAATCCAATCCATCAAGATTGTATTTCAAGAGGAAGTCTATCCCTGAATCAGTCAGTTTCTTTCTTCCTTCCTCGGTCAAAACCGCATCAGAGAATCCTTTGGAATGGGTCCATCCGCCGATGGAAACGAGAATCTTTAAGTCAGGATTTCTGGCTTTAAGCTGCTGTAGCATCAAAAAATTAGTGCTGTCTTTGGCAGTTCTGCCTTCAATATGTGTCACCACACCATCTTCAACATTCGCAAAGGCGTAGTTGATATGGGTGAGTTTTTCGGCAGGAATTTTCTTTGGATTTACTGTTTTCCATCCTGCGACATAGCCGACGATGAAATAAGATCTCTGTTCAGTTTCTTCGATTTGGTTTTTTTCGGTGCAGGATAAGATCAAACACAAACTCGCAATTAACCAGTATTTCATTTTTTGAGTAGTTATTTTCTTGGGTAAAAATAAAAAAACAGCCGCTTTGACCTAGATCAAAACGGCTGTTAAGGTATCAAATTAACGAAAGATTAATTTCCTCCGTCCCACCACATTTTAGTAGCGAATAGATCACCACCCATTCGTGCAGTTGCGGCCTGATAATTTTCAGGGTTTGAGCCGATTTCATTTTCCCAATATCTCAATCTTCTTGGGATGAAATTGCCTTCAAAAGCATTCGGATCCTGAGTAGGAGTCAAAGCAGGATAGCCTGTTCTTCTCCAGTTTGCCCAAGACTCAATGTCATTGAGGTAAGTGGCTGCCCAGTATTCCTCACCGATCAGACGAAGTTTATCTTCAGTAGATGCCGCTCCAAAACCTCTTCCGGCGATATAAGCCTGAACTTGCTCTGGGGTTCTTGCAAATGAAGCATCAAATAATGTCCATGAGTTAATTGCAGCAGCTACACCTTTGTTGAAGTGCTCAGTAGCATCAGAGGAGATCCAGCCTTTCAACGCTGCCTCAGCCTTCATCAACTCCACTTCAGCGTAAGAAATCAGGTAGTACGGATCTTCCCAATCCAAATATTTCAGATTGAGCATGGAGTAGATTCTATTTCCGTTCGCATTGTATGCCGCTAAGTCCTCTGGAGACAATAGTGGTCTCAATGTGGTAGAAGTGTAGCCATTTGGCATTCCTCTCAGTGCATCGACATCAGAAACCCAAGTGCTTGGATCTTCCGGATTGCCAATTGGTCCAGCTACAATGGTAAGTCTTGGATCATTGTTGGTCTTCATCCACTGGAAGAAGGTATCTGAAATTTTGCAGTCTCTGGAGTATTTGTTGTTACCCCAGTATCCGTCATTCAGACCGTTTCTGTTGATTCCCTGTGGTCCGGTGGCAAAAATAATAGTAGCCATATCATCGATAGATTCAAAGGCACCATTGCTACTTGCTTCCGCAAAGACAGCTCTCGCTTTAGCTTCGTCCACATTGCTCATTCTCATGGCGATTCTCATCAAAAGGGAGTTGGTGAATTTTCTCCATTTTGAGATGTCTCCTTCGTAGATGAAATCCTGCGCACCAAAACCTCTTGCAGACTCAGAAAACAAACTTCTAGCCTGAAGCAAGTCCGCGATCATGGCATTGTAAACCTCCTCTTGTGAATCGTATTTTGGAAACCAATATTCCGGTCCATCCAGACCTTTGCCTGCTTCAGAGTAAGGAATATCACCATAGATATCGGTCATTCTGTGAAGGTCAAATACCTTAAGAACCATAGAAGCTGCCCTAAAATTATCCATAGTCGGGTCTTCCTGCGTTCTTGTGATCACGTGCTGAAACAATCGTACCACACCGGTATAGTGGCTTTCCATGTAGGCACCGCTATACTGTGCATTGTACAGATACTTATCTCCACTGAAATAGCCAGCAGTGGAAGCAGTATGCTGAATCATCGTTGCTGCATAGAGCATTGGAACACGGGTATTTTCATATTCTCCGGCAATTCTCAAAGTGCCCAAAGAAAATAAATAGGCCATGTCTATATCTGTAGCAGCATTTTGGTCTACGTTGAGATCCAGCAAGGCGCTTTCATCACAAGAGGTGAAAAGCCCAAGCGAACCTGCTAGAAGAAGCGCTGCCAGTTTATTTGTAAATTTCATATTTCGCATGTTTTTGGTTTTTCCAATAGATTAGAAAGTAGCCGATAGGTTAAAGCCGAAACTTCTGTTGGTAGGCATACCAAAGAATTCCAAACCTTGAGAGTTTCCATCCACTGCATAAGCAGACTCAGGATCCACATTTGGAACATTCGACCACAATAGCGCCAAGTTTCTTCCTACAAAGGAAAGTGTAAGTGTCTGAATTGGAGTTTTGCTCAATAGGCTGTTAGAGAATGTATATCCAAGGTTTAATTCTCTCAACTTCCCGAAAGAGGCATCATATACCACATTCTCAGTAACTCTAGCGTAAGCAGCATAATACTGATCCAAGGTATAATTAGCCTGATTAGTCGGATCAGCACCGATAGTCCAGGTATTTGCCTCACCGTTTACGTCAACACCAGATACTGTAATTCCACCATTTCTGCCTACCAAAGTCTCTTGGTGCAAACCGTTGGTATAACCAAAGTAGTTGGTACCAGACATCATGCTACCGCCCTGTCTGAAATCGATCAAAGTGTACAATCTGAATCCTTTGTAGCTGAAGGTATTGCTGATACCACCTGAAATTGGGTGACGGCCTTCTGCGATAGTTTCAAGTCCAGCTGTAGTTACCGGGAATCCATTAGCATCGTATACTTTCTGACCATCGATCATCAAGTGCTTAAATCCAGCGATCATACCAAGTGGCTGACCCACGATATGTCTGATAGATTCACGCATCAATCGGCTATTTCCCAAGTTGATGAAATCAATAGGATCTCCGAAAGCATCCACACCTAGGCTAAGTACCTCAGAGATGTTATTTGCAAAATTGAAAGACACATCCCATCTGAAATCTCTGGAGATTGGAGTGACATTCACCAAAAGTTCAATACCCTTATTTCTCAACTCACCGATATTGACCGTAGTAGATCCAAAACCTGAAGTACTAGAAATACCTGTGTTCAAGATATCGTCATTGGTCAATCTGTTGTAGTAAGCCACATCGATTCCCAATCTGTTTTTGAAGAATCTCAAATCTGCACCGAATTCATATTCAGTAGAAGTATATGGTTTCAGTGTTGAGTTTGGAATAGCACCGTTGTTGATTTGACCGAGGTTACCGCCCAAGTGGCCATTTCCTACCAGTCCGTAAGTCAGGTTAAGCGCATAAGGATTTGGTGCTCCACCACCTGCTTGACCCCAAGAGCCACGCAATTTGGCAAACGTGATCAGCTCTGGAAGAGTAATCATATCGCTGATCACTGCACCCAAACTCACCGAAGGATAGAACAACTTGAAGTTTTCAGGAGAAAGTGTAGAAAACTGATCTTCTCTGGCAGTCATGTTCAAGAAAATCATGTTTTTGTACGCCAAGTTTGCAGAAGCGAAATACGAATTGATTCCATATTCGGAGAATCCGTAATCAATCGTAGGTGCAGCCACATTTCTTACACTATGGAAGAATGGAATAACCAAATCATTTCCTCCACCTCTTAGGCTTTCGGCAGTTCTTCTCATTCTGTTTCCACCCACAAATCCGTCCACTGCGAAATCGCCGAAGGTTTTGTTGAAGCCAATGAACAAGTCAGCATTATCTTCTCTGATTGTTCTTTCGGTTACGTTGTAATCACCTCTTGGCTTGTAAGCAGTTCCATAGGCTTCTGAACTGTCATCCACACGCGCCTGGAAATCCAGACCGATTCTACCTCGGACATACAACCAATCTGTGATGTCATATTGCAAGGATACATTACCCAAGATTCTGTTTGTCTCATCTTGTCTGAAAAACTGATATGCAGCCCAGTATGGATTGGTAGAGAAGGTATTTTGCTGATAGCGAAGTTCTGTCCCGTCAGGAAGTGCGCCTGGCTTGTTTGGATCACCTTTCATCACATCCAAAGGAATATGACCTGGTTTTACCAGCATAGAGAAGTTGGCATTACCTGGAGAGTCAGAGAGTCTAGGTCTGTTTTTTGCCATTTGGAAAGTGTATTGGCCGCTTACTCCTAGCGTGAACTTACCCAACTTGCTGTTTACATTGATATTAGCCACTCTTCTGTTAAACTCAGCATTTGGCATGATATCGTTGTTGGTCAGATCAGAAAATGAAAAACGATAGTTAGTGCTTTCGTTTCCTCCATCAAATGCGATCGAGTTTGTCAGCGTGTAAGCCGTCTCATAGAAATCAGAGAGTCCTTCTCCGGTGAAAGAATAAGGTCTGGCGACATTGTCAAACTGAACCACTGGAGATCCGTCATACATTGCACCCCAACCGTTGGTTGCATCTTCCATCGCTTCTGAAGAAGAGGAAGACACTCGGCCATCACGACCCGGGCCATAGGTTCTTTGCCAGTCAGTCTGATCCCAAACATTGTCAAACAGGATGCTTGAGTTGAATGAAACCCCTACACCTTTTCTGGATTTACCGCTTTTGGTGGTAATGAGAATAACGCCATTGGCTGCTCTAGCACCATAAAGTGCAGCAGCTGCGTTACCTTTCAAGACAGACATACTTTCAATATCATCCGGAGAGATTGAGGCAAGACCGTCACCTGAGTCATTTCCACCCCACATCCCTGCATTTCCTAGGTTTCCTGATTCGATAGGAATACCGTTGACTACATAGAGTGGTTGGTCATTACCTGTCAGTGAAGATCCACCGCGGATTACCACACGGGTGGACCCGGCAGCACCTGTGGCAGGCGGAGTGACGTTCACACCGGCTACTTTTCCGGAAAGCGCATTACCTGCGTTGATCGCACGAGCCTCTGTAAATCTGTCTCCACCCAGTTGGGTAACAGAATAACCCAAGGCCTTCTTTTCTCTTTCCAAACCAAAAGCTGTCACGACAACTTCTGATAGGTCACTAGCAGATTCATCCAAAACCACATTCAGTTCGGATTGATTGCCCACAGTGAATTCCTGGCTGGTAAAGCCAATGAATGAAAATACCAAAACTGATTGATCTGAAACGGAGATCGAATACATCCCATCCACATCCGTGGTGGTACCGGTTTGATTACTCTTGTCCAGGATTGTAACTCCTGGCATAGGAAGACCATCTGACGAAGCAGTGACCTTTCCTTTCAACACTCTCTGTTGACTTTGAGCTGCGGAATTGAATCCGAAAAGCAAAGCCAGAGAGAAAGCAATTGATAGAAACTTTCTCATAGGTGGCAATTAGTAGGTTAATATTAAATTGAGTGGGGTACCTGGACTACCAGGTGATTTTCTGGGATTTGAGTCATGTAATTGTTTTATCATAGATTTTTGGATTATGTGTTAAACAGCCGAAAACAACCAATCAGAAAGGCATAATTCATTGAATGAAAGCCAATTGAACATTTTACCCTAAGATTATTTCGATAAATCTAGAAAATTCAAAAGCATTTAAAAAATAATTATTAAAATTTTTTAACCAAAAGGTAATGCATTAAATGATTTTTTTTAAAAAGTAATTTATTTGTTGAACTATTTTTCAGTCCTCTCAAACACTTCCTTTACATTTTCCAAGGATCACTTGGAATAAGACAAAATATCTTTCTAAAATCAAATACTTCATTCATTAATATTTACTAAACTCCTAAAAAATCCAATTTGGCATTTGAGCTCAAATGCCAAATTGGATTTCCTCCAAGGACAGTGAACACATTTTAAAACTGAGAGTCCAAAACGAAAAAAGCCGACCAAATGGGTCGGCTTTCTATTACATTAGATTTAATACTTAGCGGATAAACAGCATCTCACGATACTTCACCAACGGCCAGCTTTCGTCATCTACCAAGAGTTCAAGCTTATCGACTGCATATCGGATTTTGTCGAAATAAGCTTCTTTCACTTCTTTCTGATATCCTTTAGCACGTTTCACCACGTTTTCCTCCTTGTTCAATCGCTTTCTAGCTTCGACCATAGCAGTCACATTAGATTTCACAGATTCGATATGCTTTGACACTTCTTTGATCGTCTCCACGGCTGCAGAATGATCCAAACCAAGACCTTTCAACCCGTTTGCATTTTCGATCAATTTATTCTGATAAAGGATCGCAGTAGGGATGATATGGTTCAGGGCAAGATCACCCATCACACGGCTTTCAATTTGTACTTTTTTGATAAAGTCCTCGAGCATAATCTCATGACGGGCATGTACTTCCACGTGGTTGAGGACATTATGACGCTCAAAAAGCTCTTTGGTCGCCTTCTTCTCATAGACATCCAAGGCCTCAGGAGTAGACTTGAGGTTTGAAAGCCCTCTCTTCTCAGCTTCTTTTGCCCACTCTTCAGAGTAGCCATCACCTTCGAATCGTACTTTCTTGGAATCCTTGATGTATTTTCTCAATACATTGACAATGGCAATTTTCTTCTCTTTGCCCGCATTCATTTCCTTCTCGATATCCTTTAGCATTTGCTTCAAGACATCAGCCACGATCACGTTCAATGTAGTCATCGGACCACCAACGTTAGCCTGAGAACCTACTGCACGGAATTCAAATTTGTTACCGGTGAAGGCGAAAGGTGAAGTTCTGTTTCGGTCGGTGTTGTCTAGGATGATTTCAGGAATCTTAGAGATGCCCAATTTCATATACATGTTGTCACCTTTCTCGATTTTAACGTTTCCGTTTTTCTCCAACTCATCCAACAACTCAGAAAGCGTAGCTCCCAAGAATACAGAGATGATCGCAGGAGGAGCTTCATTTGCTCCCAAACGGAAATCGTTACCTGCTGAAGCGATACTTGCACGAAGCAGGTCAGCATTGTCATAGACAGCCTTAACAGTGGCAACCAAGAAGGTCAGGAACTGTAGGTTTTCTCTAGCTGAATTGCTTGGCTGGAAAAGGTTCACTCCAGTATCGGTGATCAAAGACCAGTTGTTATGCTTTCCAGAACCATTGACTCCTGCAAATGGCTTCTCATGGAAAAGAACCTTGAGAGAGTGCTTGTCCGCCACTTTGTCCATCACATCCATCAAGAGCTGATTGTGATCTGTAGCTTTGTTGATTTCTTCGAAAATCGGCGCTACTTCAAACTGACCTGGAGCCACTTCGTTGTGACGGGTCATGACAGGAATTCCCAATTTCAAGGCTTCAATCTCAAATTCCATCATGAAGTCCTTTACACGGGTAGGAATAGATCCAAAATAATGATCCTCCAACTGCTGACCTCTGGCTGGGATATGTCCAAAGACGGATCTGCCGGCCATTACCAAGTCAGGACGTGCTGCAAACAGCGCCTTGTCGATTACAAAATATTCTTGCTCTACACCCAATGAAGGAGATACTTTTCTCACATTTCGGTCAAAAAGCTGGCAAATCGCCACAGAAGCCTCATTGATAGCTTCCATAGATTTTAATAATGGAGTCTTGTAATCCAACGCCTCTCCTGTGTAAGACACGAAGATGGTAGGGATGCAAAGCGTTTTTTCTAGAATGAAAATCGGAGAAGAAGGATCCCAAGCTGTATAGCCTCTGGCTTCAAACGTAGATCGGATGCCACCATTTGGAAAGGAAGAAGCATCAGGTTCCTGCTGAACCAGCGCAGAGCCTTTGAATTTCTCCATGCCAGCATACATATCAAAGAAGGAGTCATGCTTCTCAGCTGTAGAACCAGTCAATGGCTGAAACCAGTGTGTATAATGTGTGACACCTTTAGATATCGCCCATGTCTTGACAGCAGATGCGATTTCTTCGGCAGTGGCCGGATCGATTTTGGATCCTTTGTCTATTGCCTCCATTACTTTTTTGAAAATAGATGGGGCCAAAGACTGCTTCATTTGGCTGGTACCAAAAACATTGGTGCCGAAGAAGTCTGAAATTTTGGAAGCAGGCGGGATAACAGGGACGCGCTGTCTGGACTGCACCATCGCCAAGGCTTGTTGTCTGAGTGTTGCCATTTCTACAATATGTGGTTTAAGATTACACCCACAAAAATAGAAAAATACTAACGTGAAAAAGCTTTTGGCTAATTTTTGGAGTCATTTTCTGAAAAATTTCCACTTTTTTCAATAAAACATGGTGAATTAAGAGCCAAATGCTCAAAAAAAGTGTGTTTTATGTCCAAAAATTGGAGAATTGAAAAAAGATCGGGAATACTTACCTTTGCAGCTGATCAAAAAATTGGAATAAAGTGAAAAAAGTCGCCTTTTATACCCTGGGTTGTAAGCTCAACTTCTCCGAAACGTCTACAATAGGCAGACAATTCGAGGAAAAGGGCTATTTGAAAGTCGACTTTCAGGAAAATCCCGACATTTTCATCATCAACACTTGCTCGGTCACCGAGAATGCAGACAAGAAGTGTAAAAAGATCGTCAAAGAGGCCAAAAAGATATCTCCCGATTCCTATGTAGCCATTATCGGCTGCTATGCCCAACTTAAACCAACCGAAATCTCAGAAATCGAAGGCGTAGATGCCGTGTTGGGTGCAGCGGAGAAGTTTCGCTTGATTGAGCTCTTGGATGGCTTCGCCAAAGTGCAGGAAACCAAAGTCCTAGCTTCTGAAATCACCGAAGCAACAATCTTTAATAATGCCTTTTCTATAAATGACCGAACACGAACTTTTCTGAAAGTTCAGGATGGTTGCAATTACGGCTGTGCATTTTGCACCATTCCATTAGCTCGGGGAAAAAGCCGAAGCAATACCATAGCGTCGGTTTTGGCTTCAGCCAGAGAAATCGCCGCCACAGATGTCAAAGAAGTCGTCCTTACGGGAGTCAATATCGGCGATTTTGGGATCGTGGAAGGCAAGCGAAATGAGCGTTTTGCGGATTTGGTCTATGCATTGGACGAAGTAGAAGGAATCGACCGATTCCGGATCTCCTCCATCGAACCCAACCTCTTGACCAATGAAATCATTGAGTTTGCGTCAGGCTCCAAGCGTTTTGTACCCCATTTTCACATCCCGCTTCAGTCTGGTTCAAATACCATCCTGAGAAAAATGGGTCGCCGCTACCTCCGCGAACTCTATGTAGATCGGGTGAGCAAAATAAAAACGCTCATGCCTCAAGCCTGCATCGGCGTGGATGTGATTGTTGGCTTTCCCGGAGAAACGGACGAGCTATTTCTGGAAACCTACAACTTCCTCAACGAGCTGGACATCTCCTACCTCCATGTCTTCACTTACTCTGAGCGCGCAAATACCCGCGCTGTAGAAATGGAGGGTGTCGTGCCAATGAAGAAGCGTAATGAGCGCTCCAAGATGCTTCGCATTCTTTCGGAGAAAAAGCGGAGAAAGTTTTATACCGAAAATTTGGGTAAGACATTCACCGTACTTTTTGAAGAGGATGTAGAAGATGGCAAAATCCACGGGTTCACGGAGAACTACATCCGAGTTGCTGCCAAATACGATCCCATGCTAGTCAACGAACTCAAACTTGTGACCTTGGATCAAATCAATGCTGCTGGAAATGTCGAGGTGAGGGAACCGGAGCTGGTGTATGAGAGGCATTGACTATGAACATTTTATGATTATTTTAGTAAACTCATCCTAGTTTCAAAAATATGAAAGACACTGTTAAGAATCCATTTACAAACCTTCAATTAGAATTATTGAAGATTTTTTCTCATGACCTTTCTGAAAAAGAACTAAAAGAAATAAAAGCTCTTTTGCAGGATTATTTTTCTAAAAAGGCTATCAAAGAAGCGGATGAGGTTTGGGAAAAGGAAAGTTGGAGTAAAGAAAAAATTGAATCTATTCTAAATGATTCAGAAAGAACTCCATATGGCAAATGAAGATTTTAATTGACACAAATGTTTTACTGGTCAGTATATCCAGCTGATATTCCACCTCGACTTCGCTCGGTGTCCGGTTTTTTTGAGGTTTAGGAAATGAGAAGAGAGCGGCTTCGCCGCTCTCTTCTCATTTCCTCCCAAAAGCCCAATTCATCGGTGGCCAAGCGAAGTCGAGGCCATTATTTAACAGTTTAGATTTTAAAAAATCATAGAACGACTATTTTTAAAACATGGAAGCATTCATGTATATCCTTCGATGTGGAAATGGTCTCTATTATGTAGGTAGCACAACTAACCTGGAAAAAAGATTAGAACAGCATCAATTGGGTGAAGGAGCAAATTTCACTAAAAAGCACTTACCCGTGTCACTCGTGTATTTCGAGAGTTTTGATAGAATTGATGAGGCTTTTGAGAGAGAAAAACAGGTTCAGAATTGGTCAAGAGCTAAAAAAGAGGCTTTGATTAGCAGAAACTTTAAAGCTTTAAAAGAATTGAGTAAAGGTAAAACCTAGGTTCTACTCACCTCGACTTGGTTCGACCAGCTCACAAACCGTCTTTAGGTGACAGCCACATTTTTAATCAGTTTGAGGAGGGGAAAGAAAGCGGCTGCGCCGCTTTCTTTCCCCTCCTCAAACACTCAACCAAAGTCACGGTGGCCGAGCGGAGTCGAGGCCATAATCGTCCTTGGGGAATAAGTTTAAATCATTTCCCCTAATTAAATTTTTGAAAAGACGTCTAGCCCCTTCCTTTCCACCCAAATTTTTCTAATTTCATACGACTGTAAATTATTGTTCAAGGCAGTATGGAATCTCGCAAAACTTTTATCCTTTCTAAAGTTGACTTTGAGTCACGCTTGATTTCATCCTAGGCATAACTTACTTTTTTTGAAATCGAACATGAAGTATCCGTTACACATTGGGACTGGCTATCTGGCGATTTAAAAAACGAATAAGAACGGATGAAAGAATTAAAAAAATTACCTCTGGTAGCTGACGAACCCTGGCTGGAACCCTTTGAGTCCAAGATCGAAAAGCGATTCCAAAACTACCAAAACGCCATCCGGGCGATCAACGACTTCTCCGGAAGCATTTTGGAGTTTGCCAGGATGCATGAATTTTACGGTGTGCACTTCGACAAACTCCGAAACGGTTGGGTTTATCGGGAATGGGCTCCCGCTGCAAAAGCACTTTTTCTGATGGGCGACTTCAACTGGTGGGACCGCAATTCCCATCCTTTGCGCAGCAGCTCGAGAGGCAACTGGGAGATTTTTCTGCCCTATGAAGAATACAAGCACACCTTTACTCATCAAAGCAAGATCAAAGTGCGGGTCATCGGTGCCAATGACATTTCCCTCGACCGTATTCCCGCTTACATCCGACGGGTAGTGCAGGACGAGGAAACGCATGACTTCTCTGGTCAACTCTGGTTTGAATCGGAGCCTTATGAATGGACCGACCAGAACTTTTCCCTCGAGGAATCCACCAAGATGCCCCTGATCTATGAAGCTCACGTGGGGATGGCTTTGGAAGAAGCCAAAGTCGGTACTTATAAGGAGTTTGAAGACCAAATTCTCCCTCGCATCAAAGCTGGAGGATACAATGCCATCCAACTCATGGCGGTGATGGAGCATCCGTATTACGGTTCCTTTGGATACCACGTCTCCAATTTCTTTGCGGCATCCTCACGATTTGGAACACCGGAAGATCTCAAGTCGCTGATCAACACCGCGCATGGCATGGGTATCGCCGTGGTCATGGACATCGTGCATTCCCACGCCGTCAAAAATGTGAATGAAGGCCTCAACGAGTTTGATGGTACAGACCATCAATACTTCCACCCAGGTCCAAAAGGCTATCACGAGGGCTGGGATTCCAAACTTTTCGATTATGGCAAGTGGGAAGTGCAGCAGTTTCTCCTGTCCAATATCCGCTACTGGATGGAGGAGTTTCACTTCGACGGATTCCGATTTGATGGGGCGACTTCGATTATTTATGCCCACCATGGACTGGTTTCCTTTGATTCGGTGGACAAATACTTCGACGAAGGAGTGGACGAGGAGGCTTTATTGTATCTACAGCTTGCCAATACGCTGATCCATTCGCTTAATCCCAAGGCGATCTCCATTGCTGAGGAAGTGAGTGGAATGCCGGGACTTTGTCGAAAGCTAGAAGATGGAGGCATAGGCTTCGACTTCCGACTGGCAATGGGGATTCCGGACTATTGGATCAAAACGCTGAAGCACAAGCTGGACGAGCAGTGGGACCTCTTCGAGCTCTGGCACGAACTCACCAACCGACCCAAACTGGAAAAATCCATCGCCTATGCCGAGAGCCACGATCAGGCGCTGGTCGGGGACAAAAGCATCGCATTCTGGCTCATGGACAAGGAAATGTACTTCTCCATGACCGTGCTGGAGCAAAATCTGGTGGTAGACCGCGGAATCGCCCTGCACAAGATGATCCGCATGATCACGCTTTCCCTGGGTGGAGAAGGCTACCTGAACTTTATCGGCAATGAATTCGGGCATCCCGAGTGGGTGGACTTCCCACGAATGGGCAATGACTGGAGCTACCAATACGCTCGTCGGCAGTGGTCGCTGGTAGATGATCCCCTACTCCGCTATCAGCAACTGGATAAGTGGGACAAAGTCATGATCCAACTCGCCAAAGACTACCAACTCCTTGCCTCAGCCCCAGGAGTTCAACTTCATCTGGATCCGGATAAGAAGATTCTTGCTTACGAGCGGGGCGGATTGATTTTCGTTTTTTCCTTCCATCCTACCGAGTCCTATTTCGGTTTCCCGATCCGTGTACCGCAGGCAGGCAACTACCAAATTCTGCTCAACTCCGATGAAAAAATCTACGGCGGATTCGAGCGCTTGGACAAGACTATCACTTACCCTACCGACAAAGCCCAACAGGTACTATTGTATGTGCCAAATCGGGTGGTGATGGTGATGGAGAGGAAGAAATAAAGGACATTACTACTCAAATACTTGACCAAAACCACAATATTGAATAGTTAAAAAAGAAACAACAAACTATAAGGACTAGTTGTTAATAATATATTAATTTTTACACAAAGTGACCAAGTTTGAGGAAATACATCTATTTCAAAAATTCCAAGAAAATTATAAAAATATGCCTCTCGGCAAAGTTTTATATGATGATAAACCTGACGTAACTTTTACAACATCAAATGGAGAAATTATCGGAATTGAACTTACTGAATGTATATATGATGAAATCTTAATGAAAGAAAGTGAATACCAAATTAAGTTTAATGAAAAAGTAATCGAGAAACTTGAACCCAAAATATCTTTTAAATTTTATTTGGATATTATATTGGACACCAAAAACCCATTAAGACAAAATCAAATTGAATCAACAATTAATGATATAATTGAAGTTTGTATAGAGGAATTTGGAGACTTAAACCAATATGAATCAAAATGTTTAGCGCAACTAGATGTGGATTGGAATAAAGCTCCTCTTCACATTCAACAACAATTTCTTGAAAGAGGGTATCGAAAACTCCCAAAAAGTGTTTTAAGTATTCAAATGAGTAGATTTGATATTCTTGAAAAATCCAGACATTCAGAATCAAAGGGTGGAGTAATTCCAGATTTCACCGACTACAATCTAAGCTCCATTTTATTGAAAAAAGATAAAGCATTGAAGAATTATAAGATTTGCGATCAATACTGGCTGTTAATTGGCGAAGGTGCAGATTTTTACAGCTACATAAACCAAGTTAGGATTAAGAAAAAATTCGAAACAAAATTTGACAAAGTATTTATCTACAGAAGATGGCATTCAGAAGTGATTGTCATTAAATAATGTTAGTACGCGAAATTTTGCCAATTGACAACCCCCCACCTAAACGTAGTCTACTTCTTTTAGTCTTGAAGTTCTTTTGACGCAGGGTGTAATTTGCAATCACCCCCTACTATCCTTCCAAATTTACAATTAGATCCAATAGACACCCAATCACTTAATTTTCTTTAAAATATTGAAAAAGTTACTGTTTATTATTCTTAATTTATTTTTTTGGTCTATGCCTTCATGGGCGCAAAAAGACAATCAATTTGAGTTTAAACCAGTCGAGTTTGATAGTCTTATTCATACAAAAATTTATCGAATTCAAATAGAGGATTATCAAAGCCTTGAACTCATAGAGTTCGAAAATGGAGAATTTGATGGGCTTTTAACCAATATGATTCTGAAAGTAGAAAGGAATAAAACTCGCTCAAGATTATTGATTCAACAAATAAAAATTCCAAGTTCTACCGTAAAAAGGTTAATTATTGAATTAAAGGAAAAGGATTTTGAAAACATTCCAGATTGTGAAGAGATTTCAGATTGTATAAGAGGGTTTGATGGAACCACAATATCATTTTCAATAGATAAACGGGATTTTAAACGAGAATATTCCTATTGGGAACCAGAATCGGAATATTATTATAAAGACAAGCTCATTCCTGAGATTGTAAAGGTTAGGGAAATACTGGATGCAGTGAATAGGGAATTTGATCTTTGGGAAACCTTTAAGAATTTTCGAGGAAGATTACCAATTGGAAAATACACCTATGGTATGATAGTAATGGAAGTTAAGTAAATAAGCGTTTGAAATTCACTCCTTTCGAATTTGTAATTCGATCCTTAAAATGCCTCATGAATAGAAAACTACTCTTTCTTTTTTTCTTTTTCTCTGCATCCTATTGTCAAGCACAATTCAGGGTAAAGGGGAAAATTATAGATCAATTTGATAAACAGGGGGTTCCAGGGGCAAAGATTCTAGAACATGGAACTGAAAATGGAACAATAGCTGATTTGGATGGCAATTTCCAATTATCTGTTAGCCATCCAAATGCTATTCTGGAAGTTTCATTTGTCGGCTATAGCATAAAGAAGGTTTCTATAAAAAGCGAAGATTTCCTTACGATTACTTTGAAGTCGGACTGCAATAGAGATTTCTTTGACGCCCAGAGTATTGGAGTATATGCCTTAAGTGGAGTCCTGAATAATCCAATCGGCGGACAAATTGACTTTGCATTTCCCACTTTTAGCAAGGGAACTCTTACTGCTGGATTTTCTCTTCAATCTGATCTTCGGGACAACAATTTTTTTACTGCGAAAGCTGAATACAAACATTTTATTTTTAACTGTGATTTTGACCTTGATCTAAACTTCTACCATGGCAGAATTAATTATACCGAATTCAGATCAGTTATCAGTTCTTTGGAAACCAATTTTAACTATGGGAATCTCAGATTGATTGGAGGCTATAGCAGAATGAATTTTGATGAAAGAAATTCAATGGCTGGTCAGACTTTCTCAGCGCCGGTTGTAGGGATTGGAACTTGGATAAACACGCCGAAGATTCGAACTTTAGTTACTGGAAAAGTGGCTCTGTTCAAAAATAGACCAGAAATAAATACCCGCGCCACATTTATCACCAAGTATGCTGATCTCTTTCTAAACTATTACGATTTGGGCACTTTTTCAGAATTTACTATCGGAATTGGGAAACAATTTGGATACCGATTAAA
This sequence comes from Algoriphagus litoralis, assembly GCF_003259255.1. Classification (GTDB taxonomy): domain Bacteria; phylum Bacteroidota; class Bacteroidia; order Cytophagales; family Cyclobacteriaceae; genus Algoriphagus; species Algoriphagus litoralis. Next base: position 25,979 of record NZ_QGOL01000003.1, on the reverse strand, counting down.
ATCACAAAAGAAAAATCAAGTTGCTTCAGTAGGCAAGATTTGATAGGATTAAAATCGGAAAGAAGCTTTAATACATTACGAGGATTATTTTATGATCAAAACTTCAAATAATTTTTTCATTTTCTTGATGATAAGCCTGAACTTCTTGCTGGCTCTATCTCAGCTTACGGTTTACTTGACCAACTATCCAAACGAATTTATTCATCCAAAATCCCATCAACTTTTTTACTTATCAAATTCCAAAGAATTCACTCCAGAACTTTCGCTAGGATTTGGAGGATCCTTCCTACTTATAACAGTCATTTTTTTAGTAATAAAGTCAGAAGGAACCAAAGACATTGTATCAAAAAAGTATCAGATCGCGTTTTTACATATATTAATGGGTGGATTGATGGCCTATATTAACTACTTCCCGATTGCAACTTTCTTTTTACTACTCTTGACAATCCTATTTTGCCTATTTGTAAAACCTGAAGAACATAAATAGAAAAAAACCTGACGCTGGGTGTAATTCGCAAGTACACCCTCTTATCCTTTTGAATTTGTAATTCGGTTCATTTTCAATGGGAAACCCTTATCCATAAAAATTTTTAAAGTTTTTTTTAGTTCCTTTTGAAAACTAATTCAGATTTTTAAATACTTTAGCTGCGTAACCTATAAACAAATTTTAAAAAATGAAAAAATTTAGTTTAGTATTATTGCTTTTAGTTAATTGTTTCAGTTTGTATGCCAAAGATATTTTGGTATTGAAAGACGGAACCAAAGTCAAAGGCGAACTTATCAGCGTCAGCCAAGGAGAACTCGTATTCCAGAAAACAAAAGGTATTCAAAGTGAAATTAAGCTATCTCCTGAGGAAGTCGAATTTGTCAAGGTAGCAAATGTGGAGAAGCTAAAAGAACTCCAAGAATCGATGTACCTACAGGGCATCGCTGACGCTCAAATACACCACAAGAGGTTTGGAGGAAACTTTTGTGCTGGATTTTTCGGAGGTGCGATCGGATTCATTATCGTAGCGGTAACTGATGCGAAAGAACCAAACCTCGCCATTGTGGGAGAAGAAAAATACAAGAACCTAGAGTATAGAGAAGGGTACAACAAAAAAGCAAAGGGTAAAAACCTCGGAGCAGCAGGTGCTGGCTGGGCAGCTGGCTTTGTCCTCCTATTGATTCTCATAGGTGCTTCCAATAGCTAATTGACTATATACTAAACAGGCTGTCAGCATATGTTGACAGCCTTTTCTTTCAATCTCAAAAACTATTTTTTGCTGTTATCGAGTAATGCTCAATTTTTACACCCTCTCCGCGAAGTTTCATCTCACCCTGAGCGTAGTGGAAGGGTCATGATCCAACCTCATATGTAAGCCTAATCCTCCCTCTCCACAACCAGCACCATCGAGGACGACATATTGGGAAAGACTTTCCAGGTATTTTGCGCTCCATATTTGTAATAGTGGGTTTGAAATACTGCCGGCATGGAAATATTCAGCCCAAAGGCATTCCCACGATTGCTGGCCCCTACCCACTCGATACTGGCCACGATGCTGCCGCTAAGCACCAGATTTTCATCTTCCAAGTCAAACGTCACCCAGCCACTTTTATGGCCCACCACTTCTCTCAGAATCGGTTTTGGGTTTAGCACTTTGGAAGGTTTGCCGGATTCGAGTTCGTAGAAATTCACCCGGATCATCAGCGAATCAAAATTGTTGAATGCCACAAAAAATTTTAGACTTGAGACATAGTTTGGCCCATCGCCCAATCGGAACTTTCGGCCGATTTCCGCACCCAGATTCATTCCGGGCTGGGAACTGATCGCCAAATTGGTCTTCATGGCAGTTTTTTCATCCTCGTTTCCGTACGTTTTGGTCTGTAAGGCGCCTGATTTAACCACCGCCTCCTGCAGTTGAATGAGGTTTTCCTTCAGTTGGAAATGCAGGGGTTCCTCAAAACTTTCCTCGGTAAGCTTTACCTCCATAGGCTCAAAACCCATACAGGAAATTCGCAGCGGAATGCTCTGATCCGGCATTTCGCTCAGGTAAAGTGCAAACTCACCCTCCACCGTCGACACCGTACCTATAGAAGTCCCTACGAAGCCGACATTCACAAATGGAATCGGGCGATCCTGTTCGTCAGTTACCTTGCCACGGATCAGGTATTCTGCCTGAACGAGGAATGGTAGTAAAATTAAGCAGCAGGTAGGAAGGAATTTTTGCATGATTGCGGGATTTTGGTTGCTGAAAAGCTAGAGCTAAAATTGGCTAAAAGCTTTGCTGATGAATTCAGCGGATGGAAGCGACTTAGGAATGGATTTTCAGTTTCTTCTTCCAGTCTCTGGAGGCTTTGGCAATCAGAAATGAACCTACCAAAGTCGGCGCAAGCCATACCACCCAACCCGGATTGATGGTCACATTCGTCACCAAAAAGGCGGTCAAGGTAGCGATATACGCTCCTCCGATCATCCCGATGTGCTTGATCAGCCAAGTCTTGTCATTGGGTTGAAATATCCGGCTATGCAAGATCTTGCTCAGGTCCCGAAGCGCAGAGATCAACAGAATAAGTCCAAAAACTCCCATCACGGAGACATAGAAAGTCCCAGTCTCCAGCATGGTGTAAATGGGCTGAATCACCATTCCTGCAGACACGATCAAGGCAATGCTGATCGGCAAGAGATCTTTCCAACCTGTAGCATAGGCTTCTTTGAGCCGAAAGTAAAAGATCGAGCGCTGACCGGTATAGGTCAGATAGAGCGTAAAAACACCAACGGTGAAAAGGAAAGGATTGGGTTTGAGTCCGGTCATCAGGATCGCAGAAAGCCCGACGACATACATCAGGTACACGTACCACTTTCCTGATTTTAGATGATTCTTTTGGCCTTTGGCAGCGCTCATGGCCATCGCTCCAGTGAGTAATGCCAAAAAGCCCGAGATGATGTGAAGGATAAGTAAGGATTGGTAAAGCATAAGTCTTGTCGTTTTTTTGTCAAACTTATGCGCCCTCTCAATCAGTTAAAAATAGCTGGGATACATGGAAAGGTTTTGGGATAAATAGCTCGAATTGGGCTAAAATGCACGATTTCTGGGCTAAGGAACACGATTTATTCCAGCAGATTTTTGATTTTGGCCACCATATTCCGCGAAACGGGGATCTCATTTTGACTATGTTTCAGCCTAAGTTGCAGGCCTTGGGCATTGCCACGGAAGCTTTCCAAATAATCCAAATTGACCAAAAACGCCCGATGGCAACGGATCAGCCTAGGATAGCCTTCCAGGTCATTTTCCAGTCTTCCAAGAGTACTTCTCACCAGCGATTTTTGGAGTTTGCCTTCGAGCAAATGATAGACGGCCACATAATTATCGGCAGTCTCCGCATACACCAAATCCGCTGCGTAGATCTCCAAGTCATCTTTTTTGAGTTCAGAATGGATTTGGATTTTAGCATCTGAGGGTGGATTTGTGATTTCCTTTGCTTTGGAAATACTACCTGAAAGATCGCTTGCGGATCGGGTATTTGCCCGAAGCAAATGGGTGTATTTGAGCATCATGAAAAAGATGATGGGAAAAAACCCGACGCCCAAGGTATACAATTGGAAGTAAAGGAATCCCCTGAGCGTAAGCCCGATGGAAAACATGTAATCGGAATAGAGTGTGTTGAATACGCCGATGAGGAAAAAGTTAAACAGCGTAATGAGGAGTTCCCTTCCAAAGACCCAGTGATTCTCCTGAAAATATCCCGGGAAAAGTTTGCGCATAGAAACTGTCCCCAAAGCAATCGTAGCGAAAGTGATCAGTCCATACGAAGCCGTCACTTTCAACAGGCCGTCCAGCGACTCAGCTCCTAGCCCGAAAGGCTGGAAAAAAGACAAAAACAGGAAGACAAAAACTGCTACCAAGGCCCCAAACCAAGTCATCTTTCGGATCGAATTTAAAGGATAGGGTTCTTTGAGCAATTGGATCACCCACATAGAAAAAACGTCATTTAGTACGTTCGAAATATACCCAAAAGAGTGGAATGAGAACTTCCAAATCTGAACCAAGTGAAAGTGACCTTGCATTTTTACCTTTAAGAAAAAAACCAACCGTTTTTCAAGTCTTTGTCATTCAAAATTCGAAAACGGGAATTACCTTGAGTGATTTAAATCCATCCTGTTGAATCGACTCCTTTCCCTTTTTCATCAACCGATCCGAAACTACCGAAAATGGGACTTTCTGATCTTTACCTGCATCACGGCAGCCTCGATTGTCCAAGGTCAGAGCACCGTTTTCTACATTCTGTATTTCTTTTGGTGGAATGAGCTCATTCGGATCCTCGTGGACCGAATTGCTGTAAAGTTTAATCCCAATGCACAAGTGACTGAAAACGGGGGAATAGGCTCCTCGCTTTTCCTGATGGGAATTTATTGGGTTTTTCTCGTGGTGTTTTTTGCACTGATAGCCACTTGGGACGATCAGGAGCTATCTTTTGTCAATCTGGAGATTCTGACGTTCCAGAACTGGTTTTTCAATGCCAACCTGATCTTTGTTCTGCTGGAGCGGATCTACCTGCATCAGCGGCAAGCCCCACTTTCGGTCAGTTTTGGGGGATTTACGCTGAATATGATTGTGATTCATATTTCCATTATCCTGGGAGGCATTTTGATGTTTTTTGTGGTGAAAAACTATCCCGGCATTTTCACTCCTGAAAATCGCTGGGGGTCCTTGCTGATTATTTCTCCTTTTCTGGCGATCCGGATGGGAGTAGATTGGTTTTCAAGTTCGAAGTAAAGCCGATTAATTTTTCTTTTCGGGGTCTTTTGGCGTCATTCGTATTGGATCAACTGAAATCATCCCTTGCATCTTTCTTTCCAAAAGCAATTGCTGTTTTTACCAGCTAAAAATTGAACTGAAGTTTGCTTGGAGCCAAAATAAGGATCCAGAAATGACTTGAGCCAGCTAAAGATGATTCAGATAGCATATTTCCATTTAAGTTTGATTCACAAAAACCAAGTCCTTTGCAATAAAGTGGTGTAAATCATGGATATTGAGCTATTCGATCTCAGGCATGATACCTTACCTTCAAAAAATAAGACGAAAACTTCTGGCAGAAAATAGGGTCAGCAAATACTTGGTCTATGCGACCGGAGAGATCATTTTGGTCGTCATAGGTATCCTGATCGCTGTGGCGGTAAATAATTATTCCGAAAGAAACAAAGCTGTCAATCAGTCCAGCTTGTTTTTGCGGGACATGCTCGACGATCTGGCCTCTGACACTGCCTATCTGTCCAAAATGCTCCTACAGATCGATAACCAGTTGGCTTTGGAAGACTGGATGTTGAAAAAGCAGGAGTTTGAACCACACGATCTGGACTCGATCCGACTGGCTGTTGCTAAAGGAAACTGGACCTTCACCATCAACGACAGGTCCTTCCAAAACATCCAAAATTCAAGCTATTCCAAGCTGATTGGCTATGAGGAGCTCTACGCCGAGGTGTCCAAATACTACATGACGACTAAAGCACGTGTGGATCTCAACAATCAGACGGAGCTTTTGGCAGCGACAAAGAAAAGCGAGTTTGATGAAGTGTTAGAGAAAAATCTCCTGATCAGCACTCGGGAATTTCTGGATTATTCAGGAGTAAAAATCAGCATGGATTTTCCCGGTTCACAAAAGTCCGGAGATGCACAGGCTATATTTGAAAGTCTGGCTGAAATCAGCACCAAAAACACACTTTTTGAGAAAAACGCTAGGCATAACTTCATCTACACCGCCCTTATCCTTTGCAATTATGAAGCGAAAGCCTTGGTGAAAAGAATTACTGCAGCCTTGGAAAATAACGAAGATTAGCTACTTGTTTCATTTTCCCTAATCACTAAGACACTTTACCAGGATCAGAAACCCAATTTTTCAGCTAATTCATCAAACAGGAAAAAAACAAGCCGATTTCTTCATCTTAGCTCGTCTAAGTTTACCAAAGCGTTAATTTTTCAACCTAGAAACTGATAAACGGAAGTTTTTTTCTAATTTGAGGATAGGGGGATTTACGAAACCCGTCCAAACCCACATGACCTCCACGCAACTCGAACATCATGCAACAGAAGATCAGCCGAAATCAGTTTTTGGTACAATTGGGGCTCATGGGTACATCCGCACTACTTTTCAATTCCTGTGATTTTTCGTCCTCCATCACTGGAGCCGAAGCTCCTGAGATTGGATTGCCGATTGAGAAAGAAGGCATTTTTGAATATATCCTCCGGGAAAATGGCAAGTTGAATCAGACCCTCTACCGACAGATCATCGGCGCTGCCAATGCCTTCAAAGAAGGTGATCTCACACTCGGAATTGCGGCAAAATCCGAGACTTCCCGCCAAAATGCGCGAACACTTTTGGCTAATACCAAGGTGGGCGACTTAAAACAGCAGTCCCTCTTCACCGACGAACTCTACCAATTGATCCAAAGCACGACAAAAGAAAATGAGGCCTTGGATTCTTGGACCATGGCTGAGTTGAAAGAATTCCTGCTCAGCAAGACCGAGTCTGAGATCAAAGAAATCATGCCCGCCTTGAGCAGTGATATCATTGCCTGTGTGGTCAAATTGATGACGAATGAAGAGTTGATCCAGGTGGGACAAAAGGTCTTTAACCCTATTCCCGGTACACAGATCGGTAGCAAAGGATACCTCAGTGCCCGGGTCCAACCCAACTCCCCTACCGACAACCCGACGGACATTATCTGGCAAGTGTTTGATGCCTGGGCTTATGGTGTCGGTGACCTCGTCCTTGGAACCAATCCTGTATCCAGCGACCCAAAATCGGTAGCAGAAATCGAGAAAACCCTCTACGATGTGATTACCACTTTTGGCCTGGAAAAGACCATTTCCAACTGTGTCCTGTCCCACATCGATGTGCAAGCGGAAGCCGAAAAAATCTATCCCGGCACCACAGGAATTTGGTTTCAGAGTCTAGCAGGCACTGTGAATGCGAATAAGACCTTTGATGTCAGCATTGAGAAAATGAATCGCCATATGGAATCCCGGAGAGGGCAATTTGGACTCTACGCTGAGACGGGTCAAGGCGCCGATTTTACCAATGGCCATGGTGAGGGTTTTGACATGGTGGTACACGAGTCCCGAAAATATGGTTTTGTGCGCGCGCTTCAAGCCAAGCTTTCGGAAGGAAAAAGTCCTGAGGAATCACCCTGGGTTCACATGAATGACGTGGCAGGCTTTATAGGTCCGGAAGTTTTCAAGACCAAGGAACAGCTCGTCCGCTGCTGCCTGGAGGATACAGTGATGGGCAAACTCCATGGACTGACGATCGGCTTGGATGTGTGTTCGACCCTTCACATGGATGTTTCCCTGGATGATTTAGACTGGTGTATTACTCAGATCATGCCTGCAAATCCTGCATATCTGATGGCTTTGCCTACCAAAAATGACCCGATGCTGAGCTACCTGACGACCGGTTTTTACAACCATGTCAAAATCAGGGAAGAGTTTGGCTATAAGATCAATGACGCCATGTGGGATTTTTTCAAAAAAATAGAAATCATCGGCGAAGACAATCGGCCAATGGCGCATTTTGGTGACCCGACTTGGGTTTACTATAAATACCGACAGGCGAAAAGTGACCTCCGAACACGGGAGGAAATCATGGCAGAAGGACGGCAACTCATCGCAGAAATTGAAGATCGGGGTGTTCCGATTGCGCAGGGATTTGGAGAAAATGTCTGGGATCTTCATCCCGATCTGGATGCGAAAATACACGCTTTGTATGAAGATGCGAAAGTGAGTATTTGGGCAGAAATGCCCCAGACTTTTATCGAAAGCATTCCAAACTCCATCGCCTTGATCACCCAGTCCAAAGATCGAAAAGACTACGTCTATCATCCCGAGACCGGAGAAAAACTCAGCAAAACCTCACAGGAAAGCCTGAAATCCATTCGCTCCAACTGGGGAAAGGAAATCCCTGACGTACAATTCATCATTTCGGATGGACTGAATGCAAGAGCAATCACCGATGAGGCGCATCTTTTTCCATTTTTGGAAAATCTTAGTTACTCCTTAAAAGCAAAAGGATTGAGGGTCAGCGATCAAAATCTCGTTTTCACTCACGGACGAGTCCGTGCCGGATATGCGGCTGGAGAAGTACTTTTTGGAGAGACCTCCTCCTCAAATATTCGCAAAGGAATTATCCACATCATCGGGGAAAGACCGGGCTCAGGCCATCATAATTTCTCCGCATACATCACATCGGCCAATGCCTCAGAATGGGGAAAGTCAGGGACAGTTGACCACAATATTACACGTGTAGTTTCGGGAATTTCGGACACGTCCTTGGAACCGAAGAAGGCTGCTAAAGAAGTTGCGCAGTTGTTTGAAGCCCTTTTTCACCAGCAAAGCGAAGGAAAGCCGATAGGTTGAAGTCCATGAAAAACATACCTCTGTGGTCAATTTTCAGAAAAACAGAGGGATTCTTCTTTGTCAGACTTAGAAATCAATAGATCCATACACTTCTAGTCTGGAAATCCGACTTTCAAATTCAAGGGAATTGGGGTGTAGCTAGGCAATTTTAGCAAACAACTTAAGCGTTTAGAAAAATGATCCGGATTATCTGGCTGGTTTTTTGAAAACAAAGTAGTTCGAAACTCTTAATTAAACACAAATCATAGGGGATAAATCGGAAGGGATAACAGCTTTTTCAAGCCATAAATAACTTGGGACCACTTTTCGTTTCAATGGACCAAAAGCCGGTTTGATCCATTAAACTACTGTTGTAAAACTTGAATAATAGCTTCCATTTGCTGGTAAAGGCAATGACTTTTTCTCATAAAACCAAAACTATAGAACATCAGATGTCGGAACAAAACGGAGTAATGATGCAGTTTTTTCATTGGTATACGACCAATGATGGCAGCCATTGGAATCAGCTGGCGGAGGAGGCTCAGTCTCTGGCAGAAGCTGGAATCAGCAGCCTGTGGTTACCTCCCGCTTACAAGGGTGCTAATGGTGAAAATGACACCGGATACGGCACTTATGACTTGTTTGACCTGGGTGAGTTTGACCAAAAAGGCTCCAAACGAACCAAATACGGAACCAAGGAAGAATACCTCCGAGCGATCAAAACTGCTCAATCGCATGGAATTCAGGTCTATGCTGACATTGTACTCAACCATAAAATGGGAGCAGATCATGAGGAAAAGCTGATGGCCACCCCATTTGATCCGAATGACCACAACAATCAGATCGGCGAGCATCAAGAGATCGTAGCTTGGACACATTTTTCTTTCCCAGGGAGAAAAGGCAAATATTCAGAGCTGCAGTGGCACTGGTGGCACTTTTCAGCGACCGATCTGAATACGTTGGATCATGACATGAAAGCTGTTTTTCTTTTTGAAGGCAAGTCATTTGGTGAAGAGGATCCTGAGGTAGGCAAGGTGGACTACCTCATGGGCTGCAATATTGATTTTCAAAATCCAGATGTGCGTCATGAGCTTTTCTATTGGGGCGAATGGTATCTCGAAACCACTGGTATCGATGGGTTTAGAATTGATGCGTTGAAACACCTGGATTTTGAGTTTATCACCGAATGGATAAACCACCTGAGAGCCAAGGCCGGTAAAAATCTCTTTGCCGTGGGTGAAAATTGGGCAGAACATACGACCGGAGTGGAGAAATTTTTCTCCGAAACAGATGGAGGCATGATGCTATTTGATGTTGATCTGCACTCCAATCTCTCCAGAGCGAGTAAAAATGCGGATAGCTTCGACATAAGCACAGTTTTCGAGAACACTTTGGTTCAAAATCATCCTGAGTTAGCGGTGACATTTGTGAGTAATCACGACACTCAGCCTCTTCAAAAGATGGAAACCGTAGTGGAAGCTTGGTTTAAGCCACTCGCCTACGCACTCATCCTTCTGAGGAAATCAGGCTATCCCTGCATTTTTGCGGCGGATTATTACGGAGCACATTACACCGACAAAGGTAAAGACGGTCAGGACTATGAAATCTGGATGGATCGGCATCATGATTTGTTGAATGGCTTTTTGTATGCGAGAAAGACCTTTTGCTACGGTCCTCAATACGATTATTTCGATCATCCAACCTGTATTGGATGGACCCGAGCCAGCAATGAGCGAAATCAAAAAGGCATGGCCGTCATTCTCAGCACGGGCGATTCCGGATCGAAGCATATGGAAACGGGATCTCCAAACACGACCTACTATGATCTGACGGGCCATATCCAGGAGGAAATTCAAACTGACGAGTCGGGATGGGCCGAATTCCGCTGTGAAGCCGGATCCGTATCGGTCTGGCTGCCTAGGTAGCCATTCCTTTATACCATTGTGTCCAAACGATATCAAGCTCCTATGCCCCAATTGGAAACCTGAGTTATCGAAGAAAATATTTTAACTGAGATTTCAGAATAAAACCCAAACAATCAACACTAAACAACTTTCAAGATGAATAATATTTTCAAAGGTTTGATCGCCGGATATGGTGCCAAAAAACTTGGAGGCGGCTGTATCAGCACTATTATAGTTTTCGCAATTATTTGGTTTCTGCTTGGCCAATGCAGTTAATTTCAAAGTAAAACTCCTATTGAAATTGTGACGGCAAAAAGCGATTTAGCGCAAGATGATTTTCGCAATCTTGCCAGTGGCCAAATTTCAATAAGTTTCACCTCGACTTGGTATGACCTGCTCACCAACCGTCCTTAAATGACCGTTTGTTTTTGTTTTCTCCTTCTCCTTATTAATACCCTCAAATCCGGTGGCCAAGCCCTGTCAATGAGCATGCCTGCACTGAGCTAGTCGACGTGTCGAGTCAATTTTGATCTACTGGCAGAGAAGGGGATAATCAGGTAGCGTAAAATCTCAAATCCCCAGAAGGAAATCCTGAGAATAAAAAAAGCGATCCGTTTCCAGATCGCTTTCTTTAAATATATTGACTTCTACGGTTAGGCTAAATCAAAGCGGTCAAGATTCATGACCTTGTGCCAAGCTGCAATGAAGTCTTTGACAAACTTCTCTCTGCCATCTTCGCAACCGTAAACTTCCGATACTGCTCTCAACTCAGAGTTTGAAGCAAAAATCAGGTCCACACGGGTGGCAGTCCATTTCGGTTCGCCTGTCTTGCGATCGCTGCCTACGAATACGGTTTGAGAATCAGAAGTAGCTCTCCAGGTCGTTCCCATATCCAATAGATTTAGGAAGTAATCGTTGGTGAGCACTTCAGGAGTATGCGTAAATACGCCATGCTTTGATTTGTCAAAGTTTGCATTCAACACACGCATACCGCCTACCAAGACGGTCATCTCAGGAGCCGTAAGGTTAAGAAGTTGTGCTTTGTCTACTAGCATTTCTTCTGCAGATGCCAAGTTTTTCGCATTGAAGTAGTTTCTGAAACCATCCGCTTTTGGCTCCAAGAATGCGAAAGAATCTACTTCGGTATCTTCCTGAGCAGCATCCATTCTACCTGGAGTAAATGGTACACTTACTTCAAAACCAGCTGCTTTAGCTGCTTTCTCCACACCTGCACATCCTGCCAAAACGATCAAATCCGCCAATGACACTTTTTTATTTCCTCCAGCTGTGCTGTTGAATTCTTCCTGAATACTTTCGAGTGTACCCAATACTTTGGACAACTGAGCTGGATTATTCGCCTCCCAGTTTTTCATTGGAGTCAGACGGATTCTTGCTCCGTTGGCTCCACCACGCTTATCAGATCCTCTAAAAGTGGAAGCAGAAGCCCAAGCGGTAGAAACCAACTCAGAGACTGTCAGACCTGAAGCCAAGATGTTAGCTTTCAGGTTTGCAATATCATTTGCATCAACCAACTCATGGTTTACTGCAGGAATAGGATCTTGCCAGATCAGATCTTCAGCAGGAACCTCTGGACCCAAGTAACGGGTTTTTGGTCCCATGTCACGGTGAGTGAGTTTAAACCAAGCTTTTGCGAAAGCATCTGCAAATTCCTCTGGATTTTCGTAGAAGTGTCTGGATACTTTTTCATACGCTGGGTCTACACGTAGCGCAAGGTCGGTAGTCAGCATGAAAGGTTTGTGGAATTTACCGGGAATGTGCGCATCAGGAATGATGGCATCGGCATCTTTGGCCTGCCACTGATGAGCTCCTGCCGGGCTTTTCACCAATTCCCACTCATGCTCAAAGAGGAATTTGAAGTAATCATGGCCCCACTTGGCTGGTGTAGAAGTCCAGGCTCCTTCCAATCCTGAGGTGATGGTATCTGCACCTACACCTGTACCGTAGGTGTTTTTCCAACCCATGCCCATCTCTTCGATGCTTGCACCTTCAGGCTCGGGGCCAACATATTTTCCAGGATCTGCAGCACCGTGAGTTTTACCGAACGTATGACCCCCTGCGATCAAAGCCACAGTTTCGTAATCATTCATCGCCATTCGGCCAAAAGTCTCTCTAATGTCATGGGCCGCTCCCTGAGGATCTGGTTGACCTTGTGGTCCTTCCGGATTCACATAGATTAGTCCCATGTGTGATGCGCCAAGTGGCTGCTCCAATTCACGATTGCCGGTATAGCGCTTGTCGTCGCCCATCCACTGACCTTCAGAACCCCAGTACACATCTTCAGCTGGCTCCCATACATCAGCACGTCCACCTGCAAAACCGAAGGTTTTAAAACCCATAGTTTCCAGCGCGACATTACCTGTGAGGATCATCAAATCCGCCCAAGAAAGTTTCTTGCCATATTTCTTTTTGATAGGCCAAAGCAGAAAACGGGCTTTGTCTAGGTTGGCATTATCAGGCCAGCTATTCAAAGGAGCGAATCGCTGCGTACCAAATCCTCCACCGCCACGTCCATCCTGAACACGGTACGTACCCGCACTGTGCCAAGCCATACGGATCATGAAAGGTCCATAATGACCATAATCTGCAGGCCACCAGTCTTGAGATGTCTGAAGTACATCTGCAATGTCTTTTTTAACAGCCGAAAGGTCCAATGTTTTGAATTCCTCAGCATAGTTAAAGTCTTTTTCCATTGGGTTGGAAAGCGCGGAGTGCTGACGCAAAATATTCAGCTTCAACTGGTTTGGCCACCAGTCACGGTTCCTAGGTCCTGCTCCTGCAGCTTGGGAGAGTTGACCATTGTGAAAGGGACATTTGCTGATGTCACCGTCATTCATGTTGTATGAACTCATAGTATAAAAGGTTTATGTAATTTCAAGAGTACGAATTTACCAAAAAGAATCAATATGTAATTGGTTTTTCGATTGATAAAAACTATGACTATTATCATTCAAAAATGAAACTTAATCGATCCTTTGGTAAGGATAAAGGGATCCAAAAGCTAAGCGAATGAATTAAACCAACTTAGCTTAAACGGATTTTTCAATGGAATTTTTATCGCTTGCGTTAAGATAAAACTCAAAAAGGGAAAGTCAATAACGCATGCTGACTTACCGTATTGAAATCTCTCCATACGCGATTGAGTTCAGTGTGAGTTTTTGCGGCTTCCAATCCCGCAAATGGATGCATTCTGGCATTGATTTCCCGGCAAATGCCTGTGAGTTTGCGGCTGGATCTACTGACGGATTTGAGAGTTGTGGCAGTTATTTTTCCCTTGGTTTCCAATTCATCCCAAGACTTCGCTATTGCTTGATAAAATTGCCCCCTACCCGTCTGCAGCTTGTTTTCACAGGAACTTGCCAGTTTCCGGAAGTAGTCCAACTGCTTTGGATCGTAGGTTCTGAATTCGTGTCGCTTCCAAAAAGTCGCCGAAATCAAATTTTGGAGATGCTGAGTAATTCCCAAAATATTCACTGCCAAGGTGGCCTCGGCAAACTGAAGAAATGGATAGCGGTAGAGGGGTTCATCTCTGCTGACTTTTTCAGGAATTATCTCGAAAGCCCGATCCAAAGGAACCATTAGATTTTCTGCTTTGAAAGCATGACTTCCGGTGGCTATCATGCCCATGTAACTCCAGCCATCGAGGATTTCGACTTCTTCTTTATGGAGTATAAATGCTTTGACCAAGGGTTTTCCCTGTAAGTCCAAGACCTGCTTTCCTTCTTCCAAAAGCTCACAATTCGCCGTAAAATACGTGGCGTGCAAAGCGCCAGAGGCATAAGTCCAAGAGCCGGAAATCTCATAGTGATCCCCTACCCGATTGGCTTTTCCCCCAACAAATCCACTTCCTGCCAAGCAAACTTTGGGATCTGCGAAAATCTCCTGACTGAGCTTTTCATCCAAAAATCCCACAAACCAAGCTGCTCCAGCGCAAAGGGTCACGGTCCAGCCCATACTAGCATCTAGTTCTGCAAGCCTTTCTTCCACTTCCAAAGCCTCTGGCAAAGTCAATCCAAGTCCATCAAGTTCTTTGGGAACAAAAAGTTTGAATGAATTTTCCCGATAAATAAAGTCGAGCATTTCGGGAGTAAGACAGCCCTGCTTTTCGGCTTGAGGTGCCCAATGGGAGTTGACCAAGTCTGATGTAATCATTAGACAAGTTTACGAAGAAAGACGGAAGAGCTTTAGGTTTTTGGAAAGAAGGCAGGTTCTAAAATAAAAAATGATTATCCGCAAATACACCACTTGGCAAATTTAATTAGAAGATATGAAGGTCAATGTTTGGTAGCCCAAGACCCGAAGGATCGTAACAATTCATACCTGTCCGCCGAGGCGGAACCCCCGGTGTAGCCGGGGGGAAAGTCAAGATATTAGAAAAGGAGCCCTGAAAGGGTGATGCGTTGAAGTTTCACCCTTTCAGCGCTCAAAGGAAGGAAATTATCAATGACTGCCCTGCACTCCGTACAGGGTTATGAATGGTTTAGCTCCTTCGGAGCCGCTTCGGAGGTGGATTGAAATTTGGTAGAAGAATAAATGCTACAAATTTTATTATCCTTTCAACTTTGCACTGGTATGTAGCAGATAATCAACAAAAAAATGCTGCTTTCGGTAAAGCAGCATAACTGAAATTTCTCGCTAAAAAGAAAAGCCGCAAAAGTGGCCAAAAACCTTGGCGCCTTTTGCGGCTTTTCGAGAAGGAAGCAGACTTTTGCCGTGGTGGGTGTTTCCCCAAACCACAACATGCTCAGCTACTTTTTCTTTTTCTGAGCAGCCATCCACTCCATGATGGTCACCGGACGGCCATTGAGCAAAACTGGAGAACCGTCGAAGTCAGTTCGGGCTACATTGGCATGAGAGTAAATCCAAGACCAATGCCCGTTGTATCGGAAGTCATCGCCCCCATAAAATCCGGTAATATCGGTGACATTGTCATGGTAGCTAAAGAAGACATTTTTGGCTCCAGCTTGCTTGAGTCTGTGATAAAGGGGAACCACAGTTTCATCAGGCTTGGTCGTATTGTCATCTTTGGCATGCACAAACCACATCGGAACATTCTTTATTTTCTGGATTTGAGCATCGCTGATAAATTCATTGTTGTAGGCTAAGGCACTGATATAGCCTGCTGCAAAATAGTCCGGGTGCTCCAAAATCAACTTGAGCGAGATATAGCCTCCATTGGAGCAGCCTCCGACATAGATTCGGGTAGGATCAATCTGGGGATTTTTGGCTACATAATCCTGAATCAACGCAAACACAGCCCCATTGTAAATATCATTGACTTGGCCACGGGTCATCCCTTCACCACTGTCCATCCAGAAGGTTGGAGTCTGTGGGATCAACACAAAAGCTCCATCAAAAAGCACTTGAATCTCAGGCGAAGCATAGTTGTAGGCCTTATTCCCCATCATGGCAATAGTGGGATCCGTTCCTCCCTCTCCTCCTCCATGAAGCCAAATGATCAGGGGCGCTTTTTCTTTGATTGACTTAGGGGCAAATGCAGCATAGGTCAGCGAGGTGTTGTCATGAGTGAAAGTTCCTGTCAGGTCAAATTCATCCACGATGGGTCGGATACGACCGGATTCTTTATTCCAGATTTGCCCGGATTTGGCGTGAAGTACCGTCAGAGAATAATCGATCCATACATTGGAAGCCCGATTGCCCATTCGCAGATACTGAATCGGCGAACCGATAGGCTGAACTGGGCTTACCGCCAAAACCAAAGTCATGTGCTTTCCCTCTTCCATTCGGTTTCCATTTTCGTCGGAAGGATAACCATACACGATGGAACGCTTTCCTGAAGTTAGTGCTGCTGGAATTTCGCCTAAGCTTGAGCTTCGGCTGACAAAAATCTCAAAGTCAGCGGGGTTGAGTTCTTTGGGATTTTGGCTTACCGGCAAAATTACTTTGCTGACGGCTGGCCCCCAATCAAAGCCTTCAATTACCAGCTTGTAAGCTGCTGGTTCGGGAGCAGTTGATTCTGCAGAAAATCCCAAAATTGGGATACATAGCAGAAATAAAATGAGTTTGAGTGTTTTGATCATAACAGGTTTAGGTTTTGGGTTTGAATGAAATCGAATTGAAATTTCACAAAAGGAAGGAATCAATTCAAGTAAATTATACAATCGGCGAAAATGAATTGCGTTTTCCTAGATACTGTCGTAGAATGTCAGCGAAAACTTACTTGAGGTCTATCGGAAGGGTTCGGGAAAAGGCCTCCCCGTCTGGAGTCCTGCCTTCCACTTTTATGGCAAGACGTTCCAAACCATAAGGAACTTTGATTTTCACTTTGAGTGTACCATTCTCAGTCGTACCGAGTGGTTCCCAATAGAGAGTTGGTTTTCGCTTCAAATAGCTGTCTGATGGAGGATTATTCGGGAACGCGGGAAAATCGGAAAAGCCAACTACTGGAAAGATCTGAAAACCTTCAGAATTGAATTTTTTATCGGAGTTGGGACCGGTTCGGAAACCATTTTTCGTTTCGATCATGATGACCCCAGAGTACCCAGCCATTCCAAAAATGGATTTACTTATGTTATCAGAATATACTTTTATGGATTTAAGCTGGGAAGGTTCGAAGGAATCCAGCATTTCTGAATATTCGATATCACTCAGGAAGGGAAACGATTGACCGTCTACGATGATCAAAGGCGCTCCTACTGATTCCCCATAATTGTAATTACCAAATTTCTTTCCTTTCAATCGCAATTTTCCAAAGATTTCGGCCATCGTTAATTTTTCCAAATCCTCAGGGCCCACTTCCTGTGTTGGCTCACCATATCCATAGTTGCGGTCAGCCATAGTCTCTTTTACTTGATCTTCTTCTTTGACAAATTCTTCCAGTAAAATGTAATCATTGGATCGATCGACAAAAGATTCTGACTCCACCGGAAGGGAAATAAGGGTGTATTTGGTACTTGGAAAAGATCCTTTAAAAATCGGACGGGTAAATTCTACCAAGCTGACACTGCCTGTTGATTTCAACTTCTCATCCAGTGCAGCGATAGCAATCTGAGCGGTGTCCTTGTAATAAAAGCCAGAGGCCCAAAATCTTCCTGAAGAATCGGAGTTAACTACTCCAAAATCTTCCAAATCGCCTAACACCAAAGTAATGGGAAGGGCTAATTCTCCCCTCTTTTTAGAAGAAAAGTACTTCCCTTCCACAGAAATTCCATATTCTACCGGATGGGCAAGTTCGGAGTCAAAAGTCTCGGGAAGGCTCACATCCAACCAATCCAATTCATTTTCGAGCTGATATTTCGAATCGGGATCTGCTGCTGCTTTTGCATCCAATGCTGAAAGGAGAAATTCCGCGTCCACAGGATTTTCGAATTCGTCCCGGAATTTTAATTCCAAGTCCAGCAGTCTAAACGTGAGTGAATCCTGAACAGAATACTTAGGCAAAATCTCCAATTCTCCGTAAAAGTCTTCCGCCTCCTTGCTTTTCACCTCTACCAATTCATTCGTATCCAAAATAGGAAAAGGGAATTCAAAAATATCCCGTTCGCCAAAGTTCAAGCTCCAACGGGTGTAGGCTCGGAGGAGATAATTTCCTTTTTCCAATGAGTCTTGGAGCACCACTCCACCGGAAATTCTCCCCCTTTCAATGGGAAAAGTACCTTGGAATACGGTTTTCAATTTGTCATTGAGTATGTCCACATAGACCACCCGGCTGAGCGAATCCTGCTGGCTGGAATTTTGGTAATTCATCATTCCTCCAAACCACAGGGTCTCACCCGGATAGTAAAAAACCTTGTTGGTAGATAGCCAAGGCTTTTCCCGAAGGCGGTTCAACTTCAAATATCTTCCTTGAAACTCCTGAAAATCCTCAATAAAGCCATCAAAGCCTTCCTTTGGCATAAAGTCCAAAGGGAGCGCACGAGCCATCCGCTGTCGCCCCATATACCCGGAGAGCACCAATTGGGTGGGATGGAGAAGTATTCCACTTCGGTCCACATCGAAATACCCCGAGGGAGCTAAAATCCAGGAAATAGCATGATAGATATTTGTGTAATAGTCACTGGGCCAAGTCTTGGTCAGGTGATGAACTTCGATCCGATCCGGAAGAAAAATCCGATAGGTTCCATTTCCAAGCGGCTTGGTATAGATGGTCTCCGGCATGACGGGAATGATCGATTTCTTTAGCTCATAGTAAAAATCATTGGTCCGATCCTCTTTGGGTACACCGGGATTTGCCTGATATAGCTCATAACCCTGGGAACCGAAATTTTTCAAGAGTAGGGAAAGTGCCAAATGCCTGACCGAATTGCGGTAATTTAGCTCCTTTTCCAACTTCCATACTTCAGATGAAAGGGAATCAGCAGCAGGTATTTCCCTGTAAAAAGCCTGACCAAAAAAGCGGGAAGCATTTCTGAGCATTCGAAAATCCTGCAGGTAATAATCAATCTCGTAGCCAAGCGCTTTATTGCTCAGCTTCAGAGGAAGGTCCGCACTGGCCTTGATGTAATTATATCCCTTTTCCGGTTTGACCCGTTCGAAATCCAAGACCCAGGGATTTAAGATCTCAATGTCACGACCATAGGGATCGTCGGGAACAGCCAAAAAGACCTCCTTAAACATTTTTAGGTTTCGTTCCCAGGATTTGTCCCGCTTGGCTTTGAGTTCTACTTCCGAGAGATTCGATTCGTTGAACGCGAGTTGGAAATCAATTTTCAATACTGCTTTTTCCTTCACAGAAACTGTCTTGACTTCCGTGATATAGCCTACAAAGGAGGCTACCAACTCTATATTTGATGAGAATTCTCCGCTTATTCTAAACCTGCCCTCTGAATCAGTTGCGGCACCGATGGTAGTATTGTTAACAAAAACGTTGGCAAAAGGAAGTGGCAAACCTGAGTCTTTGTCTACCACGGTACCCGTGATGGTTTGGGAAAAACTAAATCCAGAGGCGAGTAAAAAACAAATAAAAAGGATTTTTCGCATTGGAAATCAGCAAGTAGTATTCTGGGTCTATAAATAATTTTTAAAATAACCTTTAATTCCCAAATGATTTCTTTAGACCAAAAGTTTTTTAGGAATGGTTTATAATTTTCGGTAGTTCAATTTTTCAGGGAGTCAAAATCGTGTTTATGCTGTCCGCGGACAACTGTTCGGTATCGAAGCAGTGCAAATTCTAAAAAGAGCCTCTGGGATCTTTGAAGGTCCATTTCTGCGATTGGAATGTAATTTGAGTTATTTGCAAACAAACCACACAAGCATGCTGACCTTTATCCTTTGGCTCATTCTTTTTATTATTTGCTGGCCTATCGCTATTGCGGCCCTGATCTTATATCCATTTGTTTGGCTTCTGTTGCTGCCCTTTCGCTTGTTGGGATTTGCTGTGGAGTTGAGTTTTGATTTGGTGCGGAATATTTTCATGCTGCCATTCAGACTTGTTGGAATTAAATAAAAAAAGCCCATTTCTCTGAGGAAATGGGCTTGAAAATCAGTTTTAAAACAATCAGTTTACTCCAACTGCTGCGGCTGCGTTGAGGTTACCATAGCCATATTGGGAATTTCGAGTAGGGAAAAGGGCTGAGGTACCTCTCAACTGAGCCAAAACCTGATCTCTTGTCCAACCTGGATTTTTTGCCCAAACTAAAGCTGCAATTCCGGATGCTGTAGCTGTAGCCACAGATGAACCTCCAACTGTTGCAGGATTATTTCCAGAGTTGGGTACAGTCAGCGGTTTGGTATTGGTGCCTGCCCGCTCCATCACTACGGTGAATTCCACCTTGCTACCCGAATGACAGGTATCGCAACGCTGGTAGCCGCTTCCTTCCTTCACTCCTGTCACAGCAATTGTCTCAGCCATTGTAGCAGGAAAAATAACTCCAAACCAATTGGTAAATGAGGTGGAAGTGCCCGCTGCCGCAAAAATCAATTTACCACGATTGTAAGCATAGCGGACAGCATCTGCTACTTTGGAATTGGAAAACACATCCCCAATGGACATGCTGATGATTTTGACATCGGATCGATTTCCCAATAAAACCAGTGCTTCAGCCACACCATTTTTCTCGTCCGAAGTATTGACAATCACATCGCTCGTTCCTCTGACAGTGATCAAATTGGAATTGTAAGCAACGCCGACTGCATTTCCAATAGAATTCCTTGGGGCAGCCACCACACCCGCCATAGCTGTGCCGTGACCACATTGATCATTGGGTCCATCGTAGGATTTCCAAAGCCAAAATCCAGTCTTGTACGTGCCAAACTTCAGAACTGACCTCCCGGAAGATTCTCCGGAATTAAAAGAAGAGCCCATCAATGGCTGGTTGGGAGATATTCCCGTGTCGATGACACCTACTGTGATTCCTGCACCTGTACTTTGGCTCCAGGCCTGCGTAATTCCCATTTGTGGATAGTTCCAAGAAGCTTTTGCATTGGGTGTGATTACAGAAAAATCATTTGTGGAGAGATTACCTTGGGAGTCGTTGGAGCAACCAGAATCGCTGGTAATTCGTGCGTAAGGATTCTCCGAATTGAGTAGCTCATAATTGAACTGGTACCCAACTGGTTCGAAATACCTCACCTCAGGCATTTTCCGCAGGTTTTGCAGGACTTCAAAATCTGTGATTTTCACCTCCAGATAGGGCAATGCCTCATGGATTTCAATCTCCTGATTTCTGACTCTGTAGGCTGGACTTCCATTTTTTTCCAGAGTTTCAGAGATCATCCCAATAATTTTGGAAGCAGAAGATTGCCAAGCGGGACTTTTCAGCTCGTCCAATCCGATTCTGGAGTTGGGTTGACTCATTTCTGCAGGCTTATATCCTATGGTCAGGATCGAATCTCCCTGCATCAAAGCACTGAAGAGGAGTCTGTCGGATTGATCCATCCAGATGAAATCGCCAGTTTCCTGTAAGGACTTCAGGATTAGCTGATCAATTTCAGATTGGGGAATCAGGTCAGTCTGGGTTTCATTCTGCTCCACTAGGGAGACCGATGGCTTTTCTTCCTGGGTACAGGAAGCTACTAGAAGCGCCCCAAAAACAAGGGCAAGGTTGATTTTGGTTTTTAAAAACATAGTAAAAAAGAGTTAGATGAATTGACTATCAGTAATTTAAATCAAAAAAAATTAGGATTGAAGTCACTTAGGCAAATATGAAAATCAAAGGTGAAAAGAGCACCCCAAAAGGAGTTTACTGGGGCCTTTTGCAAGAAAAAATAATATGATTATCCGCAAAGATGCCACTAGGCAAATTTAATTAGGAGATATAAAGGTCAATGTTTGGTAGCCTAAGATCCGAAGGATCGTAACAATTCATACCTGTCCGCCGAGGCGGAACCCCCGGTGTAGCCGGGGGCAAAGTCAAGATATTAGAAAAGGAGCCCTGAAAGGGTGACACGTTGAAGTTTCACCCTTTCAGGGCTCAAAGGAAAGAAATTATCAATGACTACCCTGCACTCCGTACAGGGTTCCACCATGGTGGACAGGCATGAATGGTTTGGCTCCTTCGGAGCTAATTAAGAAGGCTATTTGAGATTTTGTAAAAATTTCGACTTCATAAATCTTATTCTGCTTTCACTTTAGTGCTGGTGCAATTGCGGATATACATGAAAATTAATTTGATAATCTGTAATCTTGCCAGTAGCCAAATTTCTTTAGCTTCATCTCGACTTGGTTCGACACGTCGACGCGCGCAGTGCAGGCTTGCTCAGTGAAGGTAAGCTCACCAAGCGTCTTTTGATGACCGTTTGTTTTGGTTTTTGGGAAGGAGGGGAAAATATCCTATTGAATAAAATTATCCTGTGTACGGTCCTGAATTCACATAAGCTGAAATTAATTTTTCGGCACAGCGCTCCCCATCCATTGCTGCGGAGACAATCCCGCCTGCATATCCTGCTCCCTCTCCGCAGGGATAGAGTCGTTTGATTTGGGGATGTTCAAAGGTTTCCTTATCCCGGGGAATTCTGACTGGTGAGGAAGTGCGGCTTTCTACTCCGATCAGTTGGGCTTCATTGGTGAAATACCCCTTCATCTTTTGTCCAAAAGCTTTGAAAGCCATGGCCATTCGGGCTGAAATAAAGTCTGGCAACACTTCCCTCATTTCTGCGGATTCCAAACCTGGCTGATAGGACGTATCCAAGAGAGATCCACTTACCTTTTTGTTCACAAAGTCAACCATGCGCTGGGCAGGTGCTACTTGGGTTTTACCTCCTACTTCCCATGCCTTTTTTTCAATATCGGCCTGGAAATACATCGCTGCCAGGGAACCGTATTTCTGATATTGGGGCAGATCTTCCAATTCCACAGAAACGACCATGCCGGAATTGGCAAACTTGCTATCTCTACGACTCGGACTCATTCCATTGACCACTAACTCCCCGGGAGCTGTGGCTGCCGGGACTATAAAACCTCCAGGACACATGCAAAAGCTAAAAACTCCCCGTTGCTTTCCTTTGTATTCTGTTTGCTGGACCAAGGAATACGATGAAGCAGGCAAGTAGGGTCCACGATCAAGTTCACAATGGTACTGTATGCGATCGATTAGATTTTGGCTATGCTCTATTCTGACACCTAGGGCAAAGGGTTTTGCCTCGATAAGTACTTTCCGAGTATCCAAAAGTTGGAAAATATCACGGGCTGAATGCCCTGTCGCCAGGATTACACCCAGACCTTTGATCTTGTCTCCCTGATGGGTTACAACACCTTTAATCTCATTTCCTTCCAAAATGAGATCTTCCACCCGGGTTTCAAAGTAAATTTCTCCACCAGATTCCAGAATGCTTTCCCGTAGCTTGGCAACCAAAACCGGGAGTTTATTTGTACCAATGTGGGGATGAGCGTCAACCAGGATTTCTTCAGTCGCGCCATGTGCCACTAGGATTTCCATGATTCGGCGGATGTCTCCCCGCTTTTTGGATCGGGTGTAAAGTTTCCCATCAGAATAGGTCCCTGCCCCACCTTCTCCAAAGCAATAATTCGAGTCAGGATTTACGACACCTTCCTTATTAATTGCAGCCAAATCACGTCTTCTTGCCCGGACGTCCTTGCCCCGCTCGATTACAATAGGCTTTACGCCCAACTCGATGGCTCTCAGCGCTGCAAAAAGCCCAGCGGGACCTGCTCCTACTATGACAATTGGTTCGGCATTTTGAACCTGGCCATATTCTGGAAAGTGATCCAAAAGCGATCCTGGAGATTCGTTGATAAACAATTCAGCCTCGACATTGACGAGGACCTTGCGTCCACGCGCATCGATTGATCTGCGGGTTTGTCTGACAAAAGCTTGTTCCTGTTGGACAGAAATTCCGGATTTCTTTAGAACGATTTGTTTAAAAAATTCAGGATCATAGGCCTCAGCAGGGCTGAGTTGAAGTGCGAAGTTCTTTTTCATTTGGGTAAGGTATTTATCCTTAAATCGCCCCAAAAGTACAAAGAAGAACCCAGAATCCAGATGGGTTATTTTGCTCAAAGACGATAGAACTAAAGATCCTTTTCAGGCTATAGTTTTACAGACGATGAAATATGGGGAAATGGAAAAACTACCTTCTCAAAAAATCAATTCCTAATTCTTCTCAATTCATCCGATCTAAAACTTCGAATCGGGAAGAGTTTGAGATGTATTCCGGCACTAGCGCTTTCAAATGTCTTACGACATCTGTTTCATTATTTTTACCGATTAACTCGTGGAAAAATTCAATCTGCCCGTCGATTTTATGGTATGAGGAAGGGAGTACCTGTGCAATCTTGATCTTTGGATGATGGGTGATCTTTACAGTCTCAAAATCATTGAGCAGTTCTTCGTAAAGCTTTTCTCCCTCCCGGAGTCCGGTGAATTGAATTTTTATATCCGTATCCACTTTCTTGCCTGAGAGTTGAATCATTTTCTTAGCCAGATCAAGAATCTTGATGGGTTCGCCCATATCGAAAACGAAAATCTCTCCGCCTTCGCCCATTACTCCAGCTTCCAAAACCAGTTGGCAAGCTTCCGGAATGGTCATAAAATACCGGGTGATTTCAGGGTGAGTCACTGAAATCGGTCCACCATTTAGGATTTGCTTTTTGAAAAGTGGGATCACAGAACCATTGGAACCCAACACGTTTCCAAATCTGGTCGTGATGAATCGGGTATGATATTTCTTGTGATTTAATTCAAGGTATTCGTTCAAGGCCTGCACATACATCTCAGCAGCGCGTTTGCTTGCCCCCATAACATTGGTAGGATTCACTGCCTTGTCCGTTGAGACAAAAACGAATTTTTCAACTTGGGCCAAAACTGCGAGATCGGCAAGGATCTTAGTCCCTAAAACATTGGCATGAATGGCCTCCTCTGGATAGTTCTCCATCATCGGCACATGCTTATAGGCTGCAGCATGAAAAACAACCTGGGGTTTGAACTCCTTGAAGACTTCTTTCATCTTCTTTTTGTTCCGCACATCTCCTAGGATGATTTTTATCGCACATCCTGGATGGTGTTCTTTGAATTCCTGCTCGACATCATACAAAGGTGATTCTGCTATATCCAGCATGACAATCAATTTGGGATGATAGTAGGAAATCTGACGGCAAAGTTCTGATCCAATTGATCCTGCAGCTCCCGATACCAAAACTGTTTTGCCTCTCAAATCCTCCTCAATCCTAGGATTATCCAAAATGATCTGCTCTCGGCTCAGTAAATCTTCGATTTTGATTTCGCGAATGGCCCCTGCTGTCAATCCCCCATTAATCCACTGATCTACCGGTGGCACCATGGAGACAGAAACATTCAGTCTTAGACATTCGTCGATAATTTCATTTTTGCGGTGCACAGATAAATCCCGAACTGCAATGATCAATTCGGTGATGGCATATTGCTTCACCAGTTTTTCAAGATCATCCAGACCGCGGTATATGCGCTTTCCGTCAATATTTTTGCCTTCTTTTTTTGGATCATCGTCCAAGAAAGCAACAATATTCATCTGGCTTTTGCTGTCATTCTTGATCGCTTCCTGCGCAATAATCCCCGCCTCTCCTGCCCCAAAAATGACTCCGTGGCGTAAATCTTTCTCAGCAAATCCATTTTTAAGATAGACAAACAGTTCTTTTACCAATAAGCGATAAAAGATCAACATGAATATCGAAGAGAGACTGGCAATGATCAGAACTGATGTAGGAAGAAGAAAGCGGTCGTTCAGAAAATTCCCGTGGAAGAAATTCAGGAAAAGGAATAAAACAAATGTGATCAGGACTGTCTTAAAAATATTAGAACCGTCACGAAGTCCTGTATGACGAACAATTCCTTCGTAGCTTCGGGTGTTCTGCATGACCAAAAGGCCACCAACCATAAAGGTAAAACTACCTGCAAAAGCATCGTTCTGCTCGATTAATTCAAGTTCAAAATTGAACCTTACCAGATATCCAAAAAGGGCACAAGTAAAAAGAATCAGGGAATCCAATGAAGCAATAATCCATCTTGGAAGGATTTTAAGCTTTGTTAAAAAATTCATAGTAGAGATATTTTCAAATAGTCAAAATCAACAATTCACACTATTTATTCACAATACGTGCGCAAAGTACGCAGATTTTTCCAAATTCTACATTTTCACTTTTTTTTTCGAAAAAATGGAACACATGAAAAATCAAGCACTCGACAATTCCTGTTTAATTCAGAATCTGAAATTTAATTCCATTTACGACCTCGTTGGGACAAATGGATTTAGAAGGATGAATTTTAAAAAATATGATTATCCGCAAAGATGC
>NZ_QGOL01000029.1 GCF_003259255.1 Algoriphagus litoralis | reverse complement strand
ATTATTCATGAAAAAAAGAAAACCTCCTCCAGACCGCTTGCTCCAAGATCGCTGGATATTGCTGATCTATCTGCCAAGTTTGAGCAAAAAGTTGTCGCCTATGGAAGGAAAGCATGGTCAGCATCCAGCGACTACCCAAGCATGGCCAATCAAAGGCAGTGTTTTCTACTGTGCCCACTCAACATCGATATTTGATTTTAATCGGGCTGAAAGTGATCCGCACGCAACAAAAGCATCGATATAGGAGCTTGTTAGTATTGTTCTTCTAGCATAGATGCTCCTTTTGACCGATCACCTGACGTCCATTCCCAAGTTTCGTGAAGTCTGATTTTTCCGTTTCCTAGAATTTCAGGTATTGATTTACATATTCCGGTCATCAGTTCGTTTTCATTGTTGACTTGATGGTACCGCATATCTATATGCCCATTCTCATCAACAAGTCCAATTAGATGCCCTTTCTTTATTTTGCCACCTGAGTATTCAGCTGTGAGAATATTTCCTGTTTGCTTGTAGGCAAAAACAGTTGCATTTGAAGTTTCACTATTCTCAGTATTGACAACAGGTCTGAATATTCTGTCATTATAGTTGATCATATGTATTTCCTTTTACTTCTCCTATCCATCTATGTTGACTAAATATGAGAAGTTTGATTTTCAAATAGTTACTAGCTTGATATTTCCAAGCCAAGCTTGCCACGTTGCTCTCCAACTATCCTTATTAAAAATCTCCATCAAGAAGATTCAATAGTGTCAGTAGCACAAGTTAAAGGGTGACAATGGTATTTTCTGTTCAGCCCTCATTTCTTCCATATTCAGGCTAGAAGAAATGATTAATTCATTGAAAAAGCTGTTTGGGAATATTCAATGCCGTATCAATTTCTATGGCCAGTTCCTCCACGACGCTTAAGCTTTCTGCTTTGCGGGTTGGAAAGGAAAATAAACCGTTTTCATTTTTCACAGCCAGATACAGTTGTTTGTCCTGAAAGGAAAGATATACAGGTCGGTCAAATTTTTCTTTCAAAGTTACAATCCGCTCCATCAAAGCAGCCGATAACACATACCGGGCTTCCACTTGGTCCGTCGAATAGACGGTAAAGTTTTGGGTAAATCGTGGGTCTTCCAGAAGTATTTGTTGTTCTTCTCTAAAATTAAAGCTGCTCAATCGGTCAAGTTCTACTAGTTGGCTTTTGGGCAATATAACCGTGTGTCCGTTTAGTTTCTTTTTAAAATACATCCAGCAGAACATTCCCCGAAAGGAATAACTGGTGTTGTCAGCCAAGTTTCCTGTGACCATGTTTTTAAACACACTCAGATAGAGTACCGCAAACATATTCAGCAAAGGAATATGCATCAGGGTACTCAAAAATCGGTTGGTCACATTGTGTTCGATAAGCCCTATGTCGGCAATGTTTACCTGGACTTCCTCGGTGAGGTTTCTAAGCTGTCCGTAGCTGTAGATGGGTGTGTCTTCTTTTATCCAAGCGAACAATTTACTTTTTACCACTTCCCGGGTAGGAGCCATGGCACCCTGAGTAAATTCTACCTGTGGGAAAAGAGTTTTCACCATAGCGGCCATGGTTTGCTGCTCTTTTAGGACAAATTTCTGAAAAGCCCTGGCAAACAATAGAGTCGTTGGGTATATCAGCACCATAACCCCAAGTACAGGATAAATGGATCCATAGGGGTTTTCCAGCATGGTTTTAACAAGTGCCAGTTCTTTCCAGCCAGTGATTTGATTTCCGCCAAGGTAAGGAACTACCAATAGTAGGATCATTAAGAGGAAATAGATCCCCGTAAGTCCCCACATCACCTTTTGAAAGAATAGGGTGCGTTTTCGCTTCTCATAAAGTATTTCCAACACCTTATGGGTTTCGGCATAGGCCTTTTTGATTCGCTCCTGCATACCCTAGTCAATCGGCCATGCAATGGTGTTCCACGGACTTTCTGGCTTTTCCAGCACCTGTTTGTATATACGAAATACTTCTTCCTTGTAGGTTTGGTATTCGGCCTTCATATCCAATGCAAATCCAAGTGCAAAACTTTTCCCAAAATCCTCCCAGGACGAAAAGTGTTGCAGGGCCAGAGCTTTGGCAAAACTGATGACCTTCCAGGCTTCTTCTTCTGAAATTATCCCCCCAGTGAATGCTATTCTTGCCTGACCGGCCAGTAGCGCCGCATCATATCCGGCCACACCTAGTTTCAGGTCGGAGTCAAAAGAAAGAATACCCTTTTGTTTCAGGGTGGTCAGGACGTCCCCTGTTTTTAATAGTTGAAAATAGCGCTGGGCGCGTTTGTTATCGCCGAATTTTTTGGTCATCAAACTTGCCCATTTGGCCTCAGGTTCGGTTTCGATCATTTGTTGGATAAAATCAAAATACCAGCGGCGGCCATCTTTCATGAAATATTCAGTAAGCTCCCAGTAGCCTTCCACGGTATTTATGCCCCAGCCATCCATATAGGGCTGAATTTCCTTAGCGGTCCTAAAAGAAAGTGTATTGGTGTCTGCCTTCCACCATTCGGAAATGGGGGTGTACAATGCGATAGCAAATAGCTGCTCTTGGGTCAGTTTACTGTGTGGCGCTTTTCTGAATTTGGCCTCGGATAAGCTGAATGATTCATCGTATTCTTTTTTGCCAATCTTAAAATATCGGTAGGCATAGGATGCTATGGCCACGGCAAAGATTACATAACCGTACCAGGGTAGATTTTCAAACATTTGCATGATTTCAGAAATTTAAAAGTTGATCAATTTTAATTTCTTTTTGGTCTGATTTGGGGATTTCCAGCAGGGTTTGGATCTGGTCTTTTCGAAACCCTGCTATCATACTGGCTGGAAACATTTGTATGGTGTTGTTATACTGGGTGACCGCGGCATTGTATGCGCGTCGGGCGGCAGATAGCTGATCCTCAATGTCGGCAAGTTCAAACTGAATGCTTGCAAATTGCTTATCCGCTTTTAAGTCGGGATAATTTTCCAGAGTGAGATTCAAGCCAGATACCAGATGGGTCAATTCGTTTGATGCCCTGATTTTTTCATTGGCTTCTGAACTCTTATCGATGTTGCTGCGCAATTCAGTGACCTTTAGCAAGATTTCCTTTTCATGCTCCATGTATTTTTTGAGCATGGCGATCAGATTGGGGATGAGATCAAATCGTTTTTTCAAATAGATCTCAATACTTCCAAAGGCCTGTGAAACCTGGTTCTTTCTGGCAATGATCTGATTGTTGATGACGATACCCATAATGGCGACAAAGGCCAGGATGCCGATAATGATTGTTATTTCCATAGATTGACTGTTTTAAATTAGCAGTTGATGAAATTCCCATAGGAGGGGTTTTCCCATTGATTTTAGGCTTTTTAATTTCGGTAGCTCAAACGTTTCGCTTTCTTCTTGATATTCTCTTTCGTCGTTGTCATTTATAATTGTGGAGGTGGTTTTGATAGTTTTTTGCTGGAAATCGATGCGGTAATCGACTTCCTCACCCGATACTCTACTCATTACATTTTCATCGTACTGAATTAGTTGGAATTCCCTACTCTGGTATCTAAAAGTGTAAACATGGGTAGACCACGAGGTACATTCCCTGCACTGCCATCGGTAAAAATCGATCTGAAGCTCTCCATCCGGTAGTATCTGAAATCCTTTAAAGGGTTCGTCCATTTCAGCATGCTCACGGCTGATAATAAATGTATCCGATTGCAAAACCTTTTTGAATTTCCCATTCCTCCCGCCAAAGTAAATTCCGAGAATTCTAGGAGTTGAGTCAGCTAACTGACTTAGGATCTCCTCCGAGGGTTCAGCTTTTGCGAGTAGGCTGTCTTCGATGGCGAAGACCAAATCTTGATATCCGTCTTGGTTCAGGTCTCCCGAAGCCTGAGACAATAGCTGCCACCCCTCCGGGATTAAGTCCTGAAGTTCTTTTCCTGATGCAGGAAGGACTAGGGAGGCCTGTGTATTTTGGGGAAAGGGCTCCGGAATCCAAAGCAGAAAGACCAAATAAAGTTTATTCACAAAATTCATTGATCCTTCGTGTTTAATCTGAGTCTGTTGTCTTCATATACATACACCACGTTGTTGTCGGTTTTAATCTGATCTTTTGAGCCGGGTCTCAAAATCACCTGGTCAGATTTAAGTATGAAGTAGATGCTGCCTTCTGCTTCAAAGATTTCAATGATCTCGGTCAAATAGCTTTCTTCATCATCTCCCTCTATATCCAGGGTTCCGATATAGTTCACTACTCCGTTTTCAAGGATAAAGACTTCACCACCAAAGGGATACTCAAAGGCCTTCTGGCAAATAATTATGGTTTTTGCAGCTGCTTTGGATGTATAAAAATGGGGTTCAAACAAATAAGACTCGCCAAACCCTCTGGACCGATGGACTATTTTATTTGATACATCCAGCACGAGAAGCCTGTCTCCCCAATCGGTTTCGGTTTCTGTGCCCGATGCAAAATGCTTTCCTGAATCAGGAATAAAATGTCCTGTCACAATCTTAAGCCCACTCAGTTCGAAGGCCTTTCGAAAGTCAAATTTTTCAAGCGGAATGGCTTTCAATTGTGGGGGCTGGAACTCGGAATAGAAATTTGCCTGAATTTCGGTTTCCAAATAGGTCTTGCCATTAAATTTCAGGAGGACATTTTTAAAATGGGTCGTGCTGCTTGATTCGCAATCCCCTTCCAGGTCTTTATGATCTAGGCTTTCTACTATTCTGGAGGTGGCCAGTATGTCAAAATAGCCCTTTGTCTTTTTATTGCTTATGGAAATAGCCTTTGTTTCATTTACAAATGAGCCCTCACAATCGCCGTCCCATTCCCCATTAAAATTTTCAATGGAAAAATCGGAAAGAACTTTTACCAGACCATTGCCAGATTTTTTGAAAAGAGACAGGGTTTTATTCGAGTACGGATTTACCCGAGAATGTCCGCGATAGGATACAGTTACCCCAAAGGCCGATTTATCCCCTGCAATCCTATAGCGGGTCTCATCGATTTCGATTCTATTCAACGCTATGGCATCCGATTCCCATTGGTTCGTTTGGTGACTTTCAGCGTATGTGTTTTTGATTTTGTAGGTGTTGTTGTCGGCGATGACAATGTGGCTGTCGAGATTAAAATACTGCACTCCTTCATCGACAATTTTGGGAATCACCAGAATGGTTTCCTCTGGATTTTCCGGGTTGGTTTTGGCAGTAATCAAATTGGTTTTAGTTTGCACCCAATCCAGTTGGAGTTCCGTCAAAACGCTATTGATCAGTTCAAAATCCAAGAAGGTTTCGTTCAGGCTTTTGGTTTCTATTTTTTCGATTTTGCCATCGTACAAAATCTCGAACGTAACCTCTTCTACCTTTTTATTGTCGCTCCAAAAAATATGGTTTACCGTTAAATTGCCTTCACTTATTCTGGAGACTACCTGAGACATTCCTTCGGCTATTTCATCGTAAGAGACCACTTGATGGTCAATAATGACGCCTCCTTTATCGTAATTGATCAGCACGGATTCCATTTCAAGTTCACTTTTGAGAACCGTCATCACTACCGAATGAAAGTCGTCCGATAAAGGGACCGCGAACTTGGCAATGGCCTTATAATTATGCCCTGCTGCATCAAAATCAGGATAAATCTGGTCCAATTTATAAGCCTTGAAATCAATTTCTTTAT
Source organism: Algoriphagus litoralis (assembly GCF_003259255.1). Taxonomy (GTDB): domain Bacteria; phylum Bacteroidota; class Bacteroidia; order Cytophagales; family Cyclobacteriaceae; genus Algoriphagus; species Algoriphagus litoralis. The sequence continues at coordinate 10,278 of NZ_QGOL01000029.1, read as the reverse complement.
AGTCATCTTCATCAATAAAACTGTCAAAATTGGTAGCCTCTAGATGGGGTACCTTCTTACTTTTGGCATTTCCCATTAGTTTCTCAAAAGCAAGCTTATCGCCAGGATTGGAGAGACCCGCTGCCTGTTCAATCACTTCATCCGCTCCTTGACCTTCCATGGCATTATCATGATTCGTTTTGGAACCTTGACCGCAGGAAATAATGAGAAAACCGAATGCTGCGTAGCGTATTATTTTCTTTATTAGATCGATCATTTTTAGCCATTAGAATGGTTTCCGGGGCATTAACCGGACTACCGTGGTGTCTTTCGTTGTAAATTGATAGTGTACCTTTTCGCCATGCTGTGTCCAAAAAACCGGGACGGTATCTGTTTTAAAACCTTCCTTTTGGAAAACCAAGGACGTGAGTAACTCAGAATTCCGTTGCAACCTGAAGTATCCCTTCTCGTCCGTTTTGGCTCCATTTTCCTTTCCATATACTTCAAAAACCTGCACATTCTCCAGGGGTATGTCATTTTCATCCAGAACCAAGCCCTGGTAATAATTGGTGGATTTTTGACTACAAGCCAATGGGATTAAAATCAGAAAGATCAAGGTGTTTTTCACAGTTTTCTTTAGGTTAAATGACATCTATGACCTTTTCCAATACATAGTGAATCAATGCGACGACTGCTGTAGTGGCTAATAGTACCACTATCCGAATGATTGACTTTTTGGAGTTGTTTTTCAACTTCTTACTTAGGTAGAGAATGTCAATTAGGATAAAAAGCAATGTTATTATTCCCCCCATAGAAAACCCCAATAATGTAAGGCCGTGGAAATAGAATATTTTAAGCATAAAGCCGACTCCACCCATACTTTCATCGGTAGGTAAATTGCCTAATAGTAACCGCATATATCCAAAGCCCATGAGCAAGGACACTATCGTCCAGAGCAGGTAGGTCAGAATATGTTTTACAATGCGCATCCTTCTTTTTTTATTCCACTTTTTCTACTGTACACCTGCGTCTCCTTTCCTGCTCTTCCGGCATCCCACGTAGCTTTTGCAGGATGTGGGCATCCTCCAAATCCAATTCTTGCACTACATCGCAGACATAGATCATGGCATCTTTTCCATTGCTGCTTTGTGTTTTATAGACCGTATTGGTCAATACCCAAGCGTTATCTTTGAATCGGATGTGGTGATAGGCCTCTAAAAGTCCTCCATCGGGAAATGCGGTTTTAATGACGAATCCACCTTTTTCTGCGGTGATATCCACAATCTGATTCCCACCATCCTCTGAAAAATTGATCGTTTTTATGCCAGGTTGGAATTCACCTGCTTTTTTTACAAAAAGAAATAACTCATCCCCTTGGTACCTGTCTGCGCTTACAATTTTGTCCAAGGTGCCATCATTGTTGATGTCGATGTCTCTAATAAAATAGTGTTCGTAGCCTTCAAAATCCGACAAGGCATAATGTATGGACCCCACATCATCTGATAAATCAAGTGTTTCTGGATCGGGCAAAATAGGATCCGGGTTTTTGTTTTGATCATAAAAACCACTCTCGAAAAGTTCGACAAGTATTTCTTTTTTGGGTGGACTCAGCTGGGAGGCAAAATCGGCATCGAATTTTGGATGTGGTCCATCAAAAAGGAAAAAGAGGACCGAATTTGCATCTTTGGAGGACAATTCATTAATGAGCTCATATTTTTTCTCCTTCTTGATATAAGCCACTGCGAAATCTTGGAAGTAATTCACCCCATCTTCCTGCCAATAGCCGTTTTTGGCTATTCCGATAAGCTTTTCTTCAAAAAGATCACGACTTTCTTTCCGGCCTGATTCAAAAAAATAGTCCAAATAAGCACCACTTTCAGCGTATAAATCAGCTGGCTGGCCGTTTTCTGTATTCCATCCAAACCAAGAAATAAACTGTTGAAAGTCTCCAGGAAAGTAGTTTAGGAATTCGGCCTCATTTTTCTTGGCAAATGCCCGTTTTAGCTGCTCAATTGAGACAGAAGAGGATGAAGATGTGTCTAAGCTGCTAGGTTCAAGGATCTTTTTTTCATTCAGAGACCTTAGGTTAGCAGCTAAAATAACAAAGTTGTGGAGGGAATCTGTTTTAAACCAATCCCCTTCTTTGAAATAAGCGATCTCACCACAAACTAAGCTACTGTCCTGTGGACAGGAGTCATAGTAGAACTCAGCCAAGCGGTATTCTGTGTACATCCCCAGTTCTTCGGAAACGAAGCCCCCGAGATCTTCTTCATGATCAATGAAGTAGCCAGTCCCGGCATCCCCGATAAAACCCAAAGTCCTTCCGCCCAATTCATAAAAATAAATTCCGTTTTCATTGGTATATGCGAGTGGTTTTCCTGTTTGATGCTCGGTTTTTAGGTACTCCTGAATCTTTTCAAGGATAGCACTTTGCACTTTGGAATAGTCTTTATCAGGATACTTCACCAAATACAGGTTGGAGTAGACCTCAGACTGAATGAATTGCATTTTTTTGAAAAAGAAGTGGTTAACTGCGAAAGCCAGACCGCCTATTGTCAAGATCACCAGCAGGACCTGTTTATTTCTTTCACTCTTTACCGTCCGCCGGAATACCTTAATGCCGGTAATCAGCATAAGGATTAAAATAACTATCAGTAAAATGATAACTAGGAGAAACATAGCCTGTCTTTAGGTTGTGAATGGATTCCACCTCATTTTATTAATTCGTTTGCTGATGATCCAAATACAGGGTATATAGAGGCTTTTCCGCATAGTCGGAGTCCTCATGGAGTACCCGGATCAAATACCGGCCTTTAGCCAATTCTGATTCATATTGTTTGTTTAGCTTTCCTTTTTTGTTCTGGTATTCATCGAGGGTCAAAAATCCTTTGTTTTCAAAAATTGAAAATTGAAAATCTTTATCCCTTGTGGCGGATTCTAGTCGGATAGAGATATCAGCTTTTTCAGTCAGTTCAAAAAAGAAAAATGTAGCATTGCCGTAGAAGGCATCTGTAACTGATGAATAGGCGATCGGTCCAGCAGCAGCAGAGGCATTGGCAATAAATAAAGGCTCCACAAAGTTGATGATCTGATGAACTCCATCCGCATCCATTTTTTGAAAGGAATAGAACCCGCCATCTAACTTAAATCTTAACGTGGGGCTTTTTTTCTTCAGGTCTATCATGTAGCTAATTTTCGTAGGAAACATAGACTGATACCATGGATTACCGGGATCGTGGTAATTGTGGTATTCCATGTACTCCATGTATATTTTTTCCTGATCCACTGCGGTCGGATATGTACCTTCCAACACGTGCTCAAGGTTGGGAATGTCTTGAAGTCCCTGATGTATTTCTTCATGGGAAGCCCCTTGAAACATGTGAAATCGGGTAATAAAAGCGCCTTTCCTTTTGTAGACCAGATTTTCAATTCCCATTTCGCTTTGAACTCCGAAGTGAATAAATTTTCCTTTTTCAAACCTGAATACAGGTTTCAGACTGTAGGTATCGTCGGAGCATCCGGCACATTCCGATCGAAAGAAGTCTTCTAAAAGTGGCGTAGTATTCCTCCATTTTTCCAGTCTTGAAATTTCCTCCGGTCCCAAAAGATCATTGAGTGAGGTACCCACATCCGTATTCACTACTTCCCGAAACGGATACTGTATGTCATTCCATATCCGGAAATCCGTCAATTCCTTTTTCTTGGGACCCGTCGAAACACATGAGCAGGACAGGAGCCCAAGGAAAAAAGGCAGGATCATCTCAAATACGATGAATTCAGGCCGTTTTTTAGGATATGTAGCTGAACGTTTTATCATTTCATTCCTCTCTAAAAGGCAGTTTTATCAAAATCTCGGGTTCACTTGGTTTTTAATGATTCAAACCTGCCTGTTTATTCCGATGATTTGCTGTAATGGGTCATTTCTGCTCCAAAGTCATTTACAAACATCGTATCCAGTTCATCTGCCTTTGTAGCCAGTTGGGCCAGCCTATCCAGAATTTGATCTTTATGTCCAGAATATAAATCGTTGATATGCACCCGATAGGAAAGAAAAATTTGATTATCGGAAATAGACAGGCGATGTGGCCCAGTATCAGAGGTCAGGATATACTCGTATATCTCCCCCAGATTTTTTCGCGGTAGATCATTCAGAGGTGAGGTAGCAAACAGGTAATTCTGCTCGTAAATAAACATTCGGATCTCCGCACTGCCCTGATGAAAATACCAACGCTCTCTTCCGGATCTGGCCACCACAGGATTAATGTTCAACCGGCTGATGGCCTCCTCTACTTTTTGGCTGAAGTCTGAAAGAATAAGCTCTTCAAACAATTTTTCGTCTACGTTTGTACCGCAGTTTGGGCAATAGTCGGTTTTCTCATGGATAATCCCTCCGCAACTGGGACAGCCAATACTAAATGTAGCTGTCAATTCATCTGCTAAATCCAATTCTTGGCGGAGGGTTTCCAGTGGAATGGCAAACCCCATATTGTCTGCATTGGAAAATTTAGAAGTCACTATTCCCATCAACTCTCCCTTTTCATTTATCACAGGACCACCACTATTTCCGGGATTGATGGCGGCGTCTGTCTGAATGTAATAGCTCCCGCCGATGCTTTGGCGTGGATTAGAGACGATGCCTTCAGTGATGGTGAATGGCAATCCGAATGGGTATCCCAAAACAATCACTTTGTCTCTGGGCTGCGATATCGTGGTGTGGTTGATCTGGACTGAATGTAATGGTTTTGGCAGAGTGTCTGCTTTTAGAAAAGCGATGTCCTTACCCGGATTTATATACAGTACCTGGGTAAGATGCCTGTTTTTGTCTTTTCCTTCTATGCTCACTAGGTGACATCCTGCTACCACGTGGTAGTTGGTAACGATTAGTTTCTTTTCACTGATGTAAAATCCTGTTCCCGTGCCGTTTGCGGTGTTTATTTTATAGATAGAACTTTCTATTTCGTTCATATTGAATTTGATTTAGGATACATTAAAATTTGCCATGAGCTGTTGCATCATCGCCATGGACTGCTTCATTTGTTCCCCCATCATTTTGGAGAGATCCATACCAAAATCCATCCCCATTACCGTATCTTCCATAATCACCTCCATGCCTTTGAGCAATAGGGGAGCAGCCTGACTCCATTCCCGGTTGCTTGCCTGGGTCAGTGCATCGATGATGGGTTTGCTGATCTCTTCGCCTACCAAATTGTAATAGAACAAACTGTAAAAACATGACTCCAACACGATTGAAGCATCTTCAAATCGGGAGTTGGCGATCATTTCCTGGGCCTCCTCATAACTTTCCTCCCAGTTATCCCGGATGTTTTCCTTTTTGCCACTATACTTATGAGGGATAAAGGTCTCCACCTGATACAGATCTGACATAAACTTATCCTGAGGGAGCTCTTTTAATTTTTCCAGGGCTGATTTTCCGTGCATCAAGCGGTCATGAAAAGGTACTTCTCTCCTGTAAAGATCATCGACGGATTTTTCCAACAGGGTACGCAAATACCCCTGTGGCTCTGCATGGAACTCTATTTTTTTCAGGATGATATTTACCGTATACCATGCATTGTTGCCCTGACGCTTTTCCATGTATCTATCTACCCGCTGTAGACCATCGGCTATTATTTCCTGGCAATTGGACCAAGCATCTTGCTTTAGATTCTCCGGAAAAGGAACAATCTTCGGTTCCTGTATATGTTCCGCACCAAATTTTTCGATGAGCTCATCGTCGAGACTGTCTGCATAGTAACAGATCTCCCGCAGCACTCCGTAAATCTTATAGGGTTCGCAGAGACTTAAAGGGCATGAAAAGGTGAAATACACCAAATTTCCCTCCAGTAGCACATCCGTTAGATTGAGCGGGTGCATACGCAGCTCAGCCAATCGACGCATGAGCGGCACCTTTTTCGCATTCTCTATATTGAGAAACGGGCATTTGACCGAGAGCTCTTTAGGTGTTTGGGTAATTGAAATCACCACAGAACCATGAGGGATTTCATAGGTATCGTCTTTTTTTTTGCTTCGAAAGTGACCGCCTACATAATCCAACAGGGTTGGTATGACCTTGTCATAGTCTTTGCTGTTAAAAAAGGCTACCGCTTCATCCCATTTTTCATCTTGCCTTGTCGATGATTTTCGGGGATGTATCGGAGGGAAATATTGGAAACTTTTATTCATATCCAGTAGTGATGATTTTAGAGGACTTATTTTGGATGCTTAGCTGCGACTTTGCATGCAGAGGCTCGAGCTATTCCTTTCTTAATCCGCTGGGATTGATATGGAAATGGCATTTGCGGAATCTGTTTCTTGAAGCAGCTGGTTCATGCATTTTCCATCTACTTGTGAGTCATGGATTGTCTGGAGCTATTCCTCTTCCTCCCTGCCAAAGAAATAGAACAATGCACCTCCACCCAGAATTAACAGTATTCTGATAATCCAGCCGGCAGCATCACCCCATATGTCTATCCATGCCAAAAGCCGGATGTTGTAGTTGAAAAAACTCAATAGGATGGACATGATTCCCATGGCGGCAAGTAGTAGGCCGCCCTTTCCAAGTTTAGATTTGATTGCTTCCATTAGTTTTGGTTGTTATGATTTTTAGCTTAAAGTCGAGCCGGAAAAGGTTGGTATTCCATTGGGCCTTAAGAAAGAATTGATCTAGTATGAGTAAAAATGAATCAATCTGTTTTTGTAAAAAACAGCCAATCCTTTTCAGTAAAACCAAAATCTATTTGTGAGAGACTTAAACCCATATCCGTATTTTGAAAAAGGAAAATGGGATAAAAAATGAGTTTTGTTACTATCAGGAATGTTGCACCTAAACCAAAGAAAGTATTGTTTGAATCCGCCTAGCCCCCTTTGGAAAAGAGCCCAAATTCACCGCAAAAGCCGATTTTTAAATGGGTACACGAAGGATTGAAGCTACTCATCATGCATTTAAGCCTTTGCTCAATGACTGTTGTACTTGAGAAAGGTGCTTATGAAATCCTCTTTTTTTCGGGAGGAAACAGGGATTTTCTGCCCGGTTTTTAAATAGATAGTACCTGATTTATCGTATTTGTCTATATACTTCAGACTTACCATATAAGACTGGTGCGGCCTTGTAAAATTCATGAGGGTCAGTCTTTCTTCGTATTCCTTCAAAGGTTTGGAGGCGATGTATTTTCTGCCATCAGCCAAGTAGAAGGTCGTATACCCTTTATCAGATTCACAATACAACAATTCACTCAGGTTAATCACCTGAAAACTGTCGCTCAGGGATAGTACCAAAGTGGAATCATCCTGATACCAGACATTTCTGGCAGTATTTAATTGTTTTTTTTGTTCCGAAACAGATAAAGTCTTTAGCTTTTTCAAGGCCAACTGCAATTCTTCAAAGTCCACCGGTTTCAAAAGGTAATCGACAGCACCCGCCTTGAGGGCTTTTAAGGCGTATTCTTCATAGGCGGTAATAAATATGGTTTTGAAGTTGAGGTGACTTGACTGGTCAAGAAAGTCAAACCCAGTTCCGTCGGTTAGGTTGATATCCAGAAAAATTAGATCTGGTTTGCAGGCATTAGCCACTACTACGGCTTCATGGACCGATCCGCATTCGCCGATAATCGTGATCTCACTATCCGCCGTTTCTAAAAGACTGATTAGGCCTTTTCTGATATAAGCTTTGTCTTCAACAATCAGTGCCCTCATGTGTGTTGTGCTAGTCGATATGGAACGATCAAGGTGACGCGTGTCCCGTGTTCATTGTACTTTTTTCTGTCTTCGATGAGGATATCCCCGTCAGTTTTGAAGTCCTTTGCCAACATTTTTAGCCGCTCTCCGGTGATCGTTCTGGCCAAGGACTTCTTGTTCGCACTGGGTTGGTTTGGTTTGGAATCTATGCCCATGCCATTATCCGTGATGGAGCAAATTAATTTTTTCTCCTCCAGCCTCAGCCGAACCGCTATTTGGCGATGGTCTTGATCTATCGGAAAGGCATGTTCTATAGCATTTTCTATAAAGGGTTGAATCAGCATGGGCGGAATCAAAAAGAGGTTGCGGTCGATGCTTTCGTCTACTACCAAACTGTTATCGTAGGATTGATCGGCAGCCAAATTCTGCAAACTCATGTAATTGTCAATAGCATCTAGTTCCCGGATTAGGGGCACGATTTTATCCCTTGAGTTTTCCAGCACTAGACGGAGCAGTTTGGAAAATTTGGAAAGGTAGGTGACGGATTTTGTAGCTTCCTTATCTAGAATCATACCCTGTAACACCGAAAGCGAGTTGAAAATAAAGTGAGGGGTCATCTGTGAGCGAAGTAGTTTTTGCTCCGTCACAATATTCTGGTTCCTGATCTTTACGTTGTTGTATTTTTGATAGAACACATAAGACCCCGAAAGAATAGAGGTAACCAAAATTCCGATAATAGCCCATAGGTAGTTTTGACGTGTTTTGGCAAGATCCTGCGAAGTGGACAGCACCGTTTTTGTTAAATTAAGCTCCCGGATGTTTGCTGAGTCGAGCGCTTGCTTGTACTTGTATTCATATTCCAGCTGCGCTATTCGCTTGATGTTGTTTTGGTTGAAAAGACTGTCATTCAGTAGCTTAAATCGCTGGTAGCTTGTCAGTGCCTTTTTATAGTCTCCTGTAGCGGTATAAATTTCGGAAAGGATGCCTGCCGCTTCTTTTTGAAAGCTCAAAAAACCTGAGCTTTCCGCTATCTCATTTGCTGCAAGCGCATTACTCAGCGCAAGATTATTCACATTCAGTTTAGAAAAAGCCGCTGCTAGGCCAATGTATGCACCGCACAGTGTTTCCTTACTTTCAATCTCCTCGCTGATTTGTTTGGCTTCTTCAAAATAATCAAGTGCCACGTTATAATCCTTCGTTTTCAGATAAACCCCGCCAATGTTGTTAAGGATAAAGGGTGTCTCACTTTTTGTATCAATTTCCTTACTGATTTTTAATGCGTTGAGGTAATAATCCCGTGCACTTTGGTAATCCCCTCTTTCTTCGTGTATGGTACCTATGCCATTAAGGGTAGAAGAGATCCCTTGTTTGTTATTGATCCGTTCGTAGATTCCCAATGATGTTTCAAAACTGCTTATGGCCTTGTCATATTCTTTTTGGATTCGATAGATCGAGCCTAAATTGATGTGATTGTGGGCCATACTGATACTATCTCCCAGTTTTTCATTTGTGAATAATGATTTCTTAAACTGTTCCAAAGCCAGTGGATAATTGCCCTGATCGAAATAGACAGTACCCAGATTATTCAAACTGTAGGCTACCCGTTGTTCGTTTTGATTGGCTTCGGCAATAGTAAGAGCCTCTTTTAAATAGGAAACCGATTCTTCAAATTCTCCCAATACTTGATACGTGGTACCCAGATTTAGCAGGCTGGCGGATAAATTTTCACTTTCTATCTCTTCTTCTATCGCGATGGCTTTTTTGAAGTACCCGATGGACTCTCTCAGTTCTCCTTTGTTTTTGTAGGTGATGCCCATAGCATTGTAGCAGCTGGCTATTCCCTTTTTATCATCCACCTCTTGGTACAGTTTCAGCGCCTTGGAATACTGACTTAGCGCTTGCTCAAAATTTGATTGGATGGCCTCTGTGATCCCCAAAATGTAGGTACTTCTGGCTATTCCCTTTTTAAATTGAATGGCGTTGGCAATTTCCTCCGCTTCCCCAAGGTATTCCAGTGATTTGCTCAGATCTCTGCTGAAATAGGAAAACGCAAGCTCATTTAATAGATAGACCCGCAAAGTGTCTTTTTGGGGATGACGTGTCAGTTCATTTTTTAAACTGTCGATTTTGCTTTGCTGGGCTATTGCTGGCTGAAAAACCAATAGTGACCCGAAAACAAGAAGTATTACCCGGAATTTAACAGTCAGAAAAGTCAACACATTACGCATACCGTTTTTTTACAACCCTAACGGGGGGAAAATACGATTTTTAACGTTTCCCATTGTGCCCATGGGAATGATTTCTTCACCTGGGCTATAGATGCGTCGGATTTTAATCCCTATTCGAAGCGTTTGACTGCACATTCGTGCGGCTTTTACTTTTTCAGTTTTTTTAAAGATGAAATGGGAAAAAAACGTGTTTAATCTCTCGCCATTAGAATCAGTATAAATCTGGCTCAGGGAAACCAACACCAAAAAAACTTGTCCTGCCTAGCAAATGAAAGGGTTATTAGCCAGAGCAGCTAACGTTTTGCAGCTACTGGTAGTTTTTTGCTAAGTCCAATTTACGCATTTGAACGTTAATGCGCAAAAAATTACCAGTAGGTGCTGTGTGTGCCTTGAATGG
>NZ_QGOL01000028.1 GCF_003259255.1 Algoriphagus litoralis | reverse complement strand
TGGGGTGTTTTGGGAGTTGGTTTTTGCCAATAAATTGCTGATTTATTCCTTTTGTCTCAGGTATGTAAGCTCCCCAGATTGGCGGCAATTTGAAAGTTGAATTGAAATGATCAATTTTAAATGGTTATTATGAAAAATCAAGATTCACAGAAACGCAGATGGTCAAAGCGATCAAAGCTCACAAGGGCGGCAGAAAAGTAGAGGAAATCTGCCGAGAGATGGAATTACCCCCAACACTTTTTATCAAAGGAAGCAGCGTCATGGCAGGATGGAAGCCAAGGAAGTAAAAAAACTGAAAGAACTTAAGGAAGAGAATTCCCGCTTAAACCGGATGTTCGCCGATCTGACCGTAGTGCAGGAGGCACGCTAATATGCGATAGCAAAAAAGCTCTGACGCCTGACCAAAAAAGAATCCTGGTTCAGTTCATGGTCGAAGAACAAGGAGTGAGCGAACGTTAGAAGTGTAAGACGCTTAGCGTGCCTCGAAGTATTTTCCAGTTTCAACCAAAACCCAAAAACGATATGCCTGTGATCCAGCTCCTGGAAGAACTGGTAGCCAAACACCCTTCCATTGGTTTTGACAGTCCCAATACTGGCTTCATAGAAAAGGCCATTCGTGGATCCATAAAATGGTCTACCGCATCTATTCTGCAATGGGATGGAACATCAGGCGCAGACACAAGGAGCTGCTGCCGTTAAGGAACAAACAGACCCTGTATTGACCAGAATTGATCAATCAGGTCTGGTCTGTGGAGCGGCAGTCAGTTCCGCCTGATCAACATTCTGGATGGACTATAACAAGGAAATACTGGCCATAGAAGTGGATTTTTCACTTCCGGCCCAACGGGTGATCAGGGTATTGGAGTTTCTTGAGCTGGTCCGGGGCCTGCCCAAAATGATCCGCGTGGACAATGGCCCGGAGTTTATCTCCCGTCTGTTGGATCTCTGGTGGAGGGAGAAGAACATAGAGCTGGACTTTGTCCAGCCGGGCAAGCCGATGCAAAACGGTAATGTGGAACGCTAAACGGACCGGTCAGAAAAGAACTGCCTAGATTCAATTTATTTAATTCTCTGGATGTGGTAAGGAAAAAGCAATGGAATGGATGGAAGATTTTAGCAGAGAAAGGCCCCATGAGGCACCTAGATATTGGACTACCGTTGACTTATTGGAAGAATTAAAATCAACCTATCTTTGGCTTTTCAAAACTTGAAGCATCGCAAAATTGAATGCGAAAAGCGGCTCAAGACTGGTTGGTCCAAGCCAACCGCTCGCCTTTGTCTTGAACCGCTTGGAGTATTCACTTGCCTTCGCTTATCGTGGGAAGAGTAAACTTTTGGATGGCCCAATTTTCGGTGGAGCCTACTCCATTATGAGCCATTGATAAGTAATTCTATTATTCTTTTGGAACGAAAAAGAAGGTTTATTTTAATCTTTAAAATTGTTGGAGGGTTGATTCAAGATGAAATTAGATTTTGTTCAAGGTACTCTAGTTTTAAAATCAAATCGTCTAAGGTCAACCTTTCCCAATCCTCAGGTCCCAAAAGAGTTTGGAATTCATTGCCATTTTCAACAACGACTGAAGGTAGGGCAATTGAAGTTAGAGGGAAGGCAATTTCCCATTCGTCTTTATGAAGAAAGATCATGTTTAACCTACTTTTTTCGCGGAAATTCTTCCATTCAGGCCGAATTTTGGTAATTCCGTAGGTGATGTCACAGAGTTGACATGGGTAAGTCTTAGGTGATACGATCTTATGCATCATATCCAAGTAGGCATTGAGCTTACCTGAATTTGCATTGTAAATGAAGTAAATTCTAGCACTTCCGGGAATTCTAGGGTCTGTTATTTTTCCCACCATACTTTTGTATTGATATCATCGCCTCCTATGCGGGCAACTGCTTCCTGATAATTTTCATTATTGACGGCCTGCTCGGATTCAGGATAAAAATACCGCACTGGATACCTTCCTTCGTTCAAATTATCAGGACCAGGTTTGAGTGCAGGCATGCCCGTTCTCCTAACTTGAAACCACGCCTCATGTCCGTTATTGATCAAAGAAAGCCATTTTTGGGTTAATATTTTTTCCAGATTCCTGTCCCCATTCAAGGCCACTGAAGCTTGACTCAGGTAGGAAGGAGGTAATTCAGCCCGTAAGTATTGGAAATGAGCCCGGATTCCTGCCTCATAATAGGCGGCAGCATTGCCTCGGATAAAGCCTCGTTCGACCGCCTCAGCCAGGGAAAATTGGAGCTCGGAATAGAGCATATATTGCGCATCCACGCCATTGGGAACATCCCTGAAAATAGCTCCAAATAGCGATACATCATTCAGATTGATCCCCCGTTCATTGATCGTTTCCCGATTGAGGCCATTTTGCAAGCCTTTAAACTGGGGATTGCCCGCCGTGACACTGGCTGCGGTAGGTTTGTACAAAATGTTTTGCCGGGGATCATTCCAAAGTCGCAGTACAGAATCTACCGTCAAGGTCATCCGATGCTCCTGATAAAGTCCCAAAGCGGCCTGAGACATGGGCCATTGGTTGGGAGCAGAGGCCAGATAAGGCACCACGGCATTGTCCCCATTTCCCCGCATCAAATCCCCTGAATCAGCCAATTGCTGCATCTCTGAGAAATTTGATAGTCGCTTACTGATCCTCAATATATATCTAAACCGGAGTGAGTTGGCAAATCTCCTCCACTTATTCAGGTCATTGCCAAACATCATATCTCCTTGAATTCGGGAATTGGTAGCGGCTAGGGTTTCACTGGCTTTGCGTAGGGTGGCAAGAATGCCCTGCTGAGGATCTGTATAGATCGATTCCTGCGTGTCATAGGCTGGAGCAAAATTCCCTTCTCCAGCTTTGATGGCATCTGTATAAGGCACATCACCCCACATATCGGTCAGTTGGGAGAAAAGGTACGCACGAAGAATATCGGCAACCGCCTGGTAGGCCTCGTTGGTTCCGGGGCTTTTTTTGATACTTTCCAGATCATTGATCAGGCGGTAGGTTCCGTTCCAATATCCGGCATTACTGCCCATCTCGTATCGGTCGATCCGCTCAAATTCCACACTTGAGGCAAATTGGGCCAGGTAGTTGGCCAACCTGAACCCCTGCTCATAAGTATTTCGATCCGCAGCTACCGAGATGACATTGGAAAGCAAAAACTGCGGTCCAATCTGTTCGGGTGCATTTGGATTTTCATTGATTTCTTCAAAACCTTCGGTACAGGCTGCTCCCATCAGGATCAAGGCCAACAGGAAAGGAAAGGTAAATCGATTGAGGTATGACTTGTTCATGTTAAAATTCGGTTTTGATGCTGAATCCAAAACTTCGGGTAGAAGGATAGGACATATCCTCCACGCCATAGGTCAATCGCTGACCCTGCATGGCATTGAGTTCGGGGTCGACATGAGGATTTTCGGTAAATAATAGCAGATTGCTTCCCACGACGCCCACTTTCACCTGCTCGAATCCTATCCTAGAAATCCAAGCTTCAGGCAGGGAATAATAAATGCTCAGCTGCCTAAGTTTGAGATAACTGGCATCGTACAGCGCACTGGCTTCATTGCCTCGGTCAAAGAAATTGTTGTAGAAACTTGAAGCTGAGACCACCGTGGTATTGGGTACATATTGCGGATTTTCGGCGGTGCCCACATTGACCACGCCCTGACCCACGATACCTGCCTCCCGGCCTTCCAAGGTTTCGTTCAACACCCCCGAAGTGGAACCCAAGGCGCGGGTTCGACTCACGATCGTGCCTCCTTGCCTCCAATCCCAAACCATCCCGACCTGAAGTCTTTTGAAGCTCAACTGATTGGTAAAACCCAGGAAGAAATCCGGATTGTAATTTCCCAATAGTCGAAGCGAAGCATCCTGGATCGGAAGTCCATTGGAGCCATAAAGCACCTGTCCTTCTACCATTCTGAATCCTGTTCCGAACATATCCCCGATTCGACCATTTTCCCGAGCGATATAAAAGACGGTGTTGGACCCCCCGGATCCGGCAAATACGCTTGCCTCACCGGTTACGTATTGGGTCACTCCCTCGGGAAGCTGAGTCACCACACTTCGATACGTGGAGAAATTAACTCCCATGGTCCATTCCAGATTCAGCTTGGAAATTACCGATCCCGATAGCGCAGCTTCCAGTCCACGGGTTCTTACTTCTCCCCCATTTTCAATCCGGTTACTAAATCCCGAAGCCGTGGAAATCGGTCTTCCGATAATCTGATTGATGGAGGTATTTTGGTAAGCTGAGACATCGAGCATCATCCGATTTTTGAACCAACCCAAATTCAACCCTGCCTCCAGCGCGTTCAAGCGCTCGGGTTTCAATTGGGGGTTATTGAGTACTGTGCGATTGGTCACTCGAATAAACGACCCATAGTTTTGATTGAATTGAAAGGTATTATTGAGCTGATAGGGATCCGTGTCATTGCCGACACTGGCGGCGTTGAAGCGAATAGCGGCATAAGACCATTTCTTTGGCAACTGCACTGCTTCTGACAGCACATAATTCACCCCTCCGGAATAATAGGCAAAGGAATTATCGGATGCCGGTAAGGTCGAAGACCAATCGTTTCGAAAAGTCAGTTCGATAAACAACTGGTCTTTGAAAGCCAGGTTACCAAACGAATACAGGGAATTGATCCTTTTGGAAAATTCTTGGGAAGCACCACGCAACGGAACTCTGGAGTTTTCCAGGTTGTAGATTCCCGGAAGTGCCAGTTGATTGGCTTCCGTGTAAGCATTGGAGATTTCCTGATTCATGCGATTGGCACCGGCGGAGAGGCTATAAGTCCACTGACTACCCAAGCGGTTGGCATAGGAAAGCAAAAAGTCCGTGTTGATTTCCTGAAAGCTGATTTGATCCTCCCGATACCCGCCAAAAACCCGTCTGTTGGTACTAAACGCCCGGCGGAAAGTCCGCTTGTCATCGAAAATATCAGCACCCAGGCGAACCCTTAGACTCAACTTGTCAGTGAAATCATAGGTAGCTGAGGCATTGCCCAAGAAGCGGTTCTTATCGAAGCCATTGGTATTTTCAAAAAGCGTCAGATAGGGATTGGTCGTCCATAGGTAGTTGAAATCATAATGCTGAATACCTTCCTGACCGGCCTGCCAATAATCCCTGAGAGAGGCGATATTGAAGTTTCTTCCGGTCCAATTGAATCCGTACATCACATTTTCGTAGCCATAGCCCAGATTAGGCCGATTGTTACTTCTGCTGTTGACATAGTTGGAAAACAAGTCGAATCGCAATCGATCGGTAAGCTGTCTGTCCAAACTGAGGGAAATCCCGTCCCGCATAAGGTCGGTATTGGGTAAAATCCCCTGATTTCTGAAATTGGTATAACCTGCACGAAATCCGCCTTTTTCATCTCCAGCGCTCAGGGCAATGGCTTGTTGAGAAGTGACTCCGGTCCGGAAAAAATCCCTTACGTTGTTGGGTCTTGAAATCCAAGGGGTAGGAGTGATGGGGGTAAAGCTTCCGTTAGGAAAAGTCCGGCTAAGCACATCTCCAGCCCTGACCGGATTTCCATCAATATCTACCGATGGGCTGTCAAACTGTGCGATGAGCTGTCCCTGATTCAATCTTGGGCCAAAACTGCTGATTCCCCCATCGTTGATCCCTGCACCGATTCCATTCTGAAAAGCATATTGACCATTGGTACCTCCACCATATTCATTTTGGTAGTCAGGCAGGGTTAGCAAGTCTTCAAAAGTCACCGTAGAACTGGTCGATACGCCCAAACCTTTGTTTTTGCTTCCTTTTTTGGTGGTGATCAATACCACCCCATTGGCCCCTCGAGTACCGTAAAGCGCTGCCGAACCAGGTCCTTTGAGGATGGTGATGGACGAAATATCTTCCGGACTAAGGTCGGCTGCACCATTTCCATAGTCCACTTCCTGAATATTGGCTCCGTCATTAAAGAGTACCGAGGCGATCAGGTTATTTTGAATCGGCACCCCGTCCACTACAATGAGGGCCTCATTATTTCCGGAAAGTGAATTTTCACCCCGAATAATGATTCTCGAAGAAGATCCAACCCCTGAAGAGCCATTAGTCACCTGTACCCCGGCCACCTGTCCAGCCAAGGCATTGATCAGGTTGGGCTGTGGCACATCGCTAAGGGCCCGATTATCGACCACAGAAACTGCCGAAGTGAGCGACTGCCTATTGCGCTCGATTCCCAATGCGGTAACCAATACCTCATTAAGCTCGGAGGTTGATTCGGAGAGCATGATTTGGGAAATATCCGAGCTTGCCGTGACTTCCACCTGATAGGTTTGAAATCCGATAAAACTAACCCGAAGGGTAAACGGGACTTTTTCAGCGCGAAAGGTGAACTTCCCCTCTGCGTCGGTGATCCCGATATTTCGGGTCCCCAATTCGGTCAAGGTAGCACCGGGGATAGGAAGGCCTTGGGTATCCACCACTTTGCCGGTGAACGTAGCTCCTTGGGCAAAAGCAGCCCCCGTCACCAGGACCATTATCCAGGTAAATAGTAGCTTCATAAGTATTGTTCTAAGCGTTAAGGATAAGATTCGAAATCGGTGATCTCGGAATCAGATATGATTGAAGAGTCGTAAACTGGATGTTGGAATTTGTCCTGTCTCCACACATCCATAACCTGCCTTACATTCTCCGGCAAATGGATGTTTTGGAAAAAGTATCCTTCTAAGATTCATACGGATTAACCGAAAAGCTCGGGTTCAATCCATACAAAATTGGTTTTGTGGGGGTGCCCTTCGAGGGCCGGCAAATAAAAGTAGGGGGCTATACCGCTGGCATGTCCCCTGAAATTCAATTTTTGCCAAACTTTTCAGCAAGGCTTTCAGAAATTTTCTAAAAGTAAGGTCGAGCGCCTGAGTCATTGAATGAGCCAAGGACTCAGCCGTATCAATGTCTACCAAGTACTCCAGGCAAGTGACTGGACTTGTCTTAGCAAACAGCTGAAACAAGGCCTCGTGCAGGCGGTCAGTTCTCCAGGGCAAGGAGACAAAAGATTTTTCCTCAAAGGCTGATTTAGAAAAGGCTATCAGGTAGTCTCCCCCATCTCGGGAGGGACCAAAAACCGTCTGCCCGCTATCCAAACCCTCTTTTGCAAGAAGAATATGAATCTCGCTGAGGGCGGGAATATCATTTCCGACTGAGATTACCTGATCGTATCCAAGGCTGAAGACCTGAGTGAAGGCTGCGGCATAGCGCTCTCCAAAGGTGGTCCCGGGCTGCTGATGGTCATAGATAATCATCGTGGGCAGGCCGGTTTTGCCAGCTACTGATTGGATTCGTCCCTCCAGTCGATCAAAAAGGGTAACAGCGGCATGCTGATTTCTGCTCCCAAAGATCTGCTTATCCCTTGCCTGCCGACTCGGGGCCAGGGAATAAATCATGACTAAGGTACGGGTGGTTTGCATGGAGCAATAAACGAGGAAAGATTTCGGATTGGATGTCGGGAAGCTTACAAAGCTTCAGAAGATTTTGCAGATAATGTAGCCATATCAAAATGCTTGGTGAAAAATTCATCGCACCAAAGACAGACGTTTTGCAAGGCCTCTGCGCGCTGCCGTCCATATTCTGTCGAAATACCGATACTTTCACCGATTCCGAAAATATCTCCCTCATTGAGCTTTTTCATCACCGGGGAATCTGCAACCCGCCTGAGGATGGCTGAGACTTTTTCCACTCTGGCATCTCCCAAGGGATCTTTGGTCCCCGGGCAGCAGGGGTTGACTTGCCAGAGTTGAATGGAAATTTCCTGGACCATATCCACGTCCGGGTTTCCCAGAAAGGCAATAGCACCGGAAGGAATCTTGCAGAAATTATGGGTTCCATCCTTTTTCCAAATATCCTGCTCCATGGCTCGACCTCTAGCCCAGTTGCCACCCAACCACATATCTTCCGTGGCTCCAAAGAAGCTATAGGTCAATTCATCCCGGGTTTGGCTGTTGAGCTCGGACTTGCTTAGCACGGGCTGCCCCTGCATGTATCGGATACCAAAGGATTCAAAGAGCGCGGAAAGTTCCTCCTTTCGCTTGCCTTCATTTTTATGGTATCGATCTATACTTGCTATGGAAAATCGGTCCACTCCCTTTTCGATCAGGGTCTGCAAAATTTCCGGAGTAAGCAAATCCCCGTTGAATTGCAAGGCGATGTACAGCCGGTTTTGGTACTTTTCCCTCAGCCCATCCAAAATTCGGTACAGTTTTTTCTTTTCGGCCAAAGGTTCTCCTCCACTCAGAGTAAGCCTTTCCAATCGATCGGGCAGATTGCCGATTATGGCCATACAGTCCTCCTCGGTGATTTTGGTGCCTTTTGGTCCGCTATTGTTGTAGCAATGGATACACTGGTCATTGCAGAGCTGGGTAAAAACCCAATAAATCCGCTCGATTTGGTCAAAGTCTTTTTCCATGGGAGAAGCCGTTTTAGCGATTTACGAAGTCAGAGTCCGGGTGGCTTGATCCATCAGTGAAATTCTTTCCTCCAGACTCAGCGTGAGCGGAAGTTGGGCAAGTCCAATCAAGCGTCGGAGTACCTCCACCGCAGCAAAACTTTGGGCCAAGCCATCGTCCAAAGGCGACTTTTGACGATAATAGGCCAAGGCAAAATCCTGAATAGCATCGGGTTGTGTACTTAACTTCAAGTGGGCCAGCATCACGCCAAGTTCAAATTCCCGAGGACCAAAAAAACAAAACTCTGGATCAATGATCCGAATCCCACGGGGAGTCTGCAGCCAGCTTCCCGGAAAATAATCTCCATGAAGCAGGCAAGGGCCATCTGCCAAATACTGTTCTCCCAATGTTTTTACCCGATGCTTCAGTTGAGAATTTTGGCGCACAGGAGCCGCACTCTTCTCCAATCCGGGCAGGACCTGATCGAGATCCATGCCGTTTTCATTGACAAAGGGATAATGAAAAATATGCTCGTGATTGAGCGTTCGCATCGCTCGATTGGTGATCCGCTCCGCATTGGGAAGGGCTTCAAAGGAATCGTGTAGGACAAGGGCAAAATCCAGCAACTCGATCACATCTTTTGTTGAAAGTTGCTTGTTTCCGGCATACATCCCCGTAAAATCCGAACCCACTCCCAGGTCTTCCAGCTGAAGAACAGACTGTTCCTGATCTATTGCCAAAAGTTGGGGCGTGCGGGCTGACAATTCTGAAATACGGGCAGTAAGCCCATAAAATTCTCCCTCTCGCAACACCCGGTCAGCAGGAGCGGGCACTTGGGGATATTTCTCCACATAGGGTCGACTTTGCTTGAGGATAAAGGAGCGTCGGTTAGTATTGACCCGAATCGTGAAATTCATATTTCCTGCGCCGGGAACTTCGGTTTGCTGAACCTCTTCCTCAGGGAAAAGCCAGTTTTTTTCAAAAAGAAATTGCTGGACTGAAGTGGGGTCTAATGAAAGGCTAAACATGGATTATTGAAAGGTGTGAAGGAGGCGCTGATGATAGTCCGGAACCACATCGTAACAATACTTAACCGGATACTGCCCAAAATCCCGACAAAGCAAGTAGGATTTGAACTGTCTTCTGGGATTATCAAGCAGAGTATCGTCGAGGTGGATTTCCAGAGAGGCAAGTCGGGGTTCGCAGATAATGTCATCCGGAGCGATCAGATAGTGAGAGGCCAACACATCGAAAGGATTGAAACCTGTGGCTCCCTGCTCGATCCATTGTCCAATCCATGGACGGGATTCTAAGGCCAGCCATTGCGTGGCCGGGTCCAATTGATCCAGATTTTTGAGGTCCTCCTCCGTAATCCAGACCTTGCTGGAGATTTCAAATGGGCAAAGTGTGATCGGAACTTTGGCCTCAAACATAATCCGGAAGGCGTCATTGTCCAGGTCAAAATTGAGGTCTTGAGCCCTTCTGCCCTGATTGCCGATGGAGAAGTAATCGGTCTCTTTTCTTCGTCCTGCTACGAGGACCACTTCCAAGATTTGGCCGGCAAGTTCGGGATAACGGAGTAAAAGCAAGCCTACATTGGTAGCTGGGCCAATGGCCATGATGTGCATTTTTTCCTTTTTAAGGGCGGCCGCCAGGGCTTCCACCGCATCATTGGTTTGCACATTAGCCAGCTGAATGGCTTCTCCAGCCCCTTTGAATACGCCATATTTCCCACCGGCAAAGTCACGGTTCATCTGCTCGCAGAGCATAAAGGCATTGTCAATGGTGGTATTACCAAACACCGCGCTGATACCTGTGATTTCGATTTGGTCGGATTTCATCAACTGCAAAACGGCATACCCGTCGTCCACATCACAATAACCCGGACGGCGGTGTCTGATCATGCCAACTGACAGATCGGTATCGATCCATACTTTTTTCTTAGAGTGCATATCAATAGTTAGGTTTTAACAAGGATTCCCAAAACTCGATTTCCGATCGGACTCCGGTCAGGGGATCGAGTAAAAAATCCTGTTTATCCGGGTAAATTTGAAGACTTCCTTTTTTCATCAGCCCGATATCGTCGCCCATTAAGATCGCCTCCTTGAGGTCATGAGTGACAAACAGCGAGGTAATCCCATAGAAAGCGGTCAGCTCTTTAAACAACTCCTGCATCCGCTGACGGGTCCCTACATCCAGACTTCCAAAGGGCTCGTCGAGGAGCAAAAGTCGTGGATTGGTGATGATCGCCCGGCCAAAAGAAACCCGCTGACGCTGGCCTCCGGAGAGCTGATGGGGCATCTTGTCCCCTTGCCCTTGCAGTTCGAGCCTTTGAATCATCAGGTCTACCTGCTCTTTGATGCCGGAGGCAGGAATTTTTTGGAGTTTTAGTCCAAAACCGATATTTCCCCGGACGTTCAGATGAGGAAAAAGCAAATCCTCCTGGTAGAGGTAGACTATTTTTCGCTCGGCGGGAGTTTTGCCGGACATATCCTCCCCATTCACCCGGATACTTCCCTGATCTGCAGTTTCCAGACCGGCAATCAACTTGAGCAAGGTAGTCTTACCGCAGCCCGACTTTCCCAAAATGCTCAGGGTGCGGTGTTGATCCAAAGACAGAGAAAGCCGGTCTACGATCAGGTCATTTTGGAAGGATTTGGAGAGCTGTTTAATTTCAAGAAACATCAGACAAGGCGGTTATAGACAAATCGTTTATTCAAATACAACAGGAGAACCGGAGGCCAGACCAAGAGGCAACAGGCGATGGCTCCGTAGTAGAAGTTAGCTTCTTTGATGTATAAAAAGACTTTGACTGTTAATGTTTGAACTTTTCCCACTCCCACCAATGCCGTGAGTCCGTATTCAAACCAGGAAATCAAAAAGGTCTGAAAAAAGCAGACCAGAATCATTCCTTTGGCCAAAGGCAAAATCACCTGGACAAATGCCTGTCGGGATGAGCCTCCCAAGGTGAGCACCAGTTGTTCAAACTGTCTCGTGCGATGGTTCCAAAACGCCTGAAAAAAGATGACTGAATAGGGAAATGCGACCAAATACTGCCCCAAAACCACGCCTTGCCAAGTGCCCGAAAGACCGGATTTGAGGAAGAAAAAGTTGAGGCAAGCGGCCAATACGACCGGAGAAAGCATATAGGGAAAATAGGCCAAGACTAACCAGGTTTCCTTTTGGGAATGGTAGGCGATGGATTTGCTCCAGATAAATCCTGTACCCGTACCCAAGGTCGCCACGAGTAAAGAAATACCTAAGGAAGAAACGAAACTAAAGCCCATGCCGGACTCGGAGGTCAGGACTTCTTTCCAGTTTTTCAGCCCGAAATAGCCGGGCAAAACCTCGGGAAAAAACCACTCTCCCGAAAATGACAGCAAGGCCAAATAGGCAAATGGAAATATTATCCCCAGTCCCAAAACCGACCGCGCCAAGTACCTGAGCTTATTCATGAACCTGAACCTCCTTTCTACGGAAAACCAGCAAAGCCGCGATGGCAATGACTACAGTGTAGGCTACTGCCACCACATATCCCTCCGGGATCAATTTTAGATCAAACTGCTTCAATTCCCGGATGATCAACACCGAAAGCATCTGGGGAGACTCCTGCCCGAGGACCAGGGGAATCTCATACGAGCCCAACAGGAAAATGAAATACAAAATCATGATCCGTTTGGTTTTGGAAAAGAGAATGGGCAAAGTCACCTGCCAAAATACCTGATTGCCATGTGCACCGAGGGAATAGGCTAAGGTGGAAAGCTCTGCTATGCGTTCGTTTTGATACACATTTGAAAAAAGGATTACGAAAAACGGGGAAACGATCAGGACGAAGGTCAGGATAATCCCAATCCCATAGCTGTCATTGATCCAATCCGGAAACTCTTGCAGCCTGTCAATCCAGCCCATTTTCATGGAAATACGGGAGAAAAATCCGGCTTTGGACAGGAGCTGTATTGACAAAAAACTGGCCACCATGCCGGGAATGGCCAAGGGGAAGTACATCAGTAGACTCCAAAACCGATGCTGAAGCGAGGTCCGAAGTCCCATGCTGACGAGCAATGCCAAGGTCACAGAAAGTGCCACGCCTATTCCAGCCAACAGGGCACTGTAAAGGAAAGATCCGATGAGTTCTCCAGACTGAAGGAATTGCCGCCAATAGGTAAGGCTGACACCTTCACTCAAAATCCCAATGATGCCCAGACTGTACAGCAGGGCATAGACCAATGCTGCTGCAAAGGGTAAAAGTCCCAGCAGGAAGAAAAAAAGAAGTCCAAATTCGGGTTTACTTTTCAATGACGTATTTTCTAAAGTCTTCAAATAATCGAAGCATGTATTCTGGGGCAGGTTCTTGAATGGAGTAGGGCTCAAGGGAGTGGATGGTCGGTCCGTATTGCCGCTTTGTAGCCTGCTCGAATTTTTGTCTCCACTCCTCAGGCAAACGATGGATTTCCAGCACAGTATTGGAATTCATGCCCTTCACATCCATTTTGACCAGTTGAGCTTCGGGGGAAAGCATGAAATTAATAACCTGAAGTGCCCCTGCCCGATTGGGGGAATTGTAAGTGATCCCCAAGTAGTTGGAGTTGTGAACAGTTCCGTTTTTCCAGGCATAGCCGCGGGTGGAGCTTGGAAAAAGTCCCTGAAGCACCTTGTCCTCGATACCCCCTTCATTGAATCCATAGGAAATCAGCAATTCCCCAGCGGCAAACATTTGGTCCATTTTGGTATGCTCCCGAGGGAAAGTTTCTCCTTTTTTCCAGAAATACTGCTTATGGGCATTGATCCAATCCCAAAGTTGGGTGGAGAGCGTCTGGTATTTTTGTTCGTCAAAAGAACCATTCAGGCTACCCGGTGAACCTCCGAATTCGGCCAGCATGGATTTGAGCATACTCATTCCGCTGAAATCGTTGGAAATGGTAAATGTCCCGGGCTGGCTTTTTACAAACCGGCTGAGCTCATCAAGCGTCTTTGGTGGACTCGGAAGTTTGATGCTATCATAAATCAAGGCAAATTGTGTGTTGCCCCAAGGTGCCTCCATCCCATTGATAGGTTGCTGAAAATCAATCCCGATATAGGGGTCATCAAAATCGATGTATTGAGAATTTGGTAGCTGCTCTGCAAAAGGTCCCCAAAGCCCATCAATCTGTCTGAGCTGAAAAAAAGTCTCTCCATTGATCCAAACGATATCTAACTGACCGGAAGTTACCCCCGCTTGTTTTTCACCCATGAGCAGTTGGACGATTTCGGGTCCTTGTCCACCGGAAATTTTCAGATCGATACCGAATCGCTTTTTGACCTCGGGAATGAGGAAAGAATTGATGTACTTATTGACTGCAGGGGAACCCTGCCACATCATGAAGTGAACGGTAGTATTACGGCTGAGGCTATCAATAGAACTCCAATCGTGTAGATCAATCTGTTGGGTTGACCTTTGATTTGAACATCCCCAAATTACAACTAGAAAAAAAACAGATAATTTAATAATTAGAGACTTAAACATGCATAAGGGGACTTTTTCGAGTCAATTGGTAAACAAATTTGAAAATGAAAAATTTAAATCGGTGTTTAATTACGTTGAAAAGAATAATCCCGGATTGAGGGCTAAGGTTTCATATTTTTTTGGCCCCAATGAGCTTTGATCGTATAAACGATCAGTGATATTTAGAATCTCAATTTATTTACACTATTCTTTTAAAGGTTAAAATACCCATTTAACATTCAAATGCCGACTTCTAGGGCAGATTAGCCTAGGATTAAAAGCCCTGAAAAGGAATTGCTAAATTTAAATATCAGAAAATTAAAGAATTTGGGTTTGATTTTCAGTCATAGGGTGGGATACGAGCTTTCTCCTAGGGGTATGAATTTTTGGAAAAAGATTGCTAAATCAAATAAATGAATAGGATAGACCCCTCCATTAAACCCATATTTTTTTTTTTTTTCATATGATTCATGAAAATTACATGGGGGCTTTTGCGATAAACAATAAATCAACTGGGATAGATCAGAAAATTGAATTAGATTTTTTTTACATCCTTCAAAACTGATTTTTTCACCAAAGGAAAAAAGTTATGTCTTTTGGATGTAGTTTTTTTTGAATTCCCAGTACTAATGGAATGAATAGATTGAAATTCCAAAATGTCGCACTCCATAGAAGACCATTTTATAGAAACGATAAACCAGCACAGGGGAATACTCCATAAAGTGTCAGGTATATTTTTAAAAGGATTCGAAGAAAAAGAAGATTTAATCCAAGAAATGTTATTCCAGCTTTGGAAAGCATTTCCTGGCTTTTCCGGGAATTCAAAATTTTCAACCTGGATGTACCGGGTTTGCCTGAACACGGCTCTCACTTATTCTAAAAAGAAAAGTAAATCAACATTTGAGGAACTGGAAGAGCACCATTTGCAGATCACCACTGAAAGTGGTGACTTGGATCAGGACCGCGTGAGGATGCTTTATGAGGCTATTGAAATGCTATCCCCATTAAACAGAGCAATTATTCTTTTGTATCTGGAAAATCAATCTTATGATGAAATCGCAGAAATAACAGGGCTGAGCAGGTCAAATGTTAGTGTGCGATTGGTCAGGGCAAAAAAAGAATTGGAAAAAAAAATTAGTACTACAAATCAATACTAGAATGCTAAATAATCTGGAAGAATTCAAAAAAGAATGGTCGGAAGAAAATCTGACAGAAAATTTCATCCCTGTGGACAAGAAAACATGGATTCAGGTTTTGAAAGAACGGGCAAATCGGCAACGTGACGTCAGCATGAAATACTTCTGGGGAGTTTTTATCCTCCATCTAATTGTATATGGTTTTTTGACCAATGTGATAATAAGAAATTTGGAAGATCAGGAGCTGATTTTAGTAACAATCGGATGCTTTCTGCTCTACATTCCATTTACCGCAATTTTGTTGTTGAAATTCAAAAAAATGGCTGTGCTAAGAACAGAAAAGAAGTACAAATCCGGTCTTTCAGTCAAATTGTTTGTGGAAAGTCAGTATAACTTACTCATGGACTTTTATGTCTTTAAGAGAAGATATGAAGTATTTCTAGTTCCACTTAGCAGTGCAATTTTGATTTGGGTAACTTTCAGATTGTACCTGCCCGGAGGCGTCTATCAATATCCAGGACCTGCCATTGTTCTTTTTTTGATTACCATGACTTCTTGTTTTTGGGCCATTTGGAATGAAAACAAGAAAAGTTTTCGTGAGCCTCTGCAAAAACTTAAAGCCATCCTGGAGGAATTGCAGCACTAGCCTCAGACCAGATTCAGCCTTACTTTATTTTTAGTTTTAACTTATTTCCTGTCTAATGAAAATCCTTAAATTCAGTTATCACTACATGCTATTCCTTTTTATTTTTCTTTTTTGTCAGAAGTCCTTCAGCTATTCAATGGATTCTACAAGATGGGATAAGGGAATCCTTACTTCAAATGGAATAAATATCGCCTACGAAAGTTTTGGCAATCCAGAAGATGAAACAATTCTATTGGTTCAGGGAACTGGAGTTCAACTGATAGGATGGCCACTTGAATTCTGTACACTTCTTGCTGATGCCGGCTTTCGGGTAATTCGTTTTGACCACAGGGATGTTGGCTTGTCTACTAAACTGGACTCTTTGGGAAGCCCTAATTGGCCAGAAATTTTTCCAAAAATTGGTTCCTGCAATTCCGATGTGCTTCCTTATTCACTTTTGGATATGGCAAAAGATGCGATCGGTTTACTTGATGCCTTCAAGGTTAAAAAGGCTCATGTGGTAGGTGCCTCCATGGGGGGAGCCATTGCCCAACTAATGGCGATTCATTTTCCTGACCGGGTGATGTCATTAACCTCTATGATGGCCTCTTCAGGAAACCCGGCCAGACCAGCAGGAAATCCCGAGGTTCTCCAAGTCATGGCTATTCCACCACCGGAAAAAGGCAACACTGACACCCTGGTTCATCATTTGGTTAGAATATTTCAAGCTATGCAAAGTCCCCAATACCCGGCAACTAATGAGTCCCTTGCTGATAAGGCAAGAGAAAGCATCGAACGATCCTGGTATCCAGAAGGGAATTTCCGCCAAGCTGCTGCTGTAATTATCGGAGATTATTGCGATAGAAGAGCGCAACTGAAAGCACTTGAATTGGCAACTCTGGTCATTCACGGGGAGAATGACCCAGTGGTAAATATTCAGGCAGGAAAAGAGGTTTCACAAGCAATTCCCGGTTCAAAATTTGTTTCCATTCCAGGAATGGGACACGATATACCCGATGAATTAATTCCAAAATTGGGAGCAATCATTCTGGATTTCATTAGAAGTATTCCCAGTTTTTAATAACCGGCTAATTTTTATTCTGGTATTCAGAGTATAAGTTTCCATATCCAAATTTTATAGAATGGAGTGAGACCAAAAAATCGGATAAGTTTGCAGTGAATTTTTGCTTGGGGAAAATTCTGGGAATCAATACGCTGTTTTAGGCTTTTTAAGCCTGAAATTCTTGACTTTGCTGCGTAAAATCAAATGAATTTATTGAAAGGAAATTCAGAGTTTGCCTCATTTTTTTCCAACACCTTTCTTACTTCATCCCGATTGTAATAGATCACTCCACCAAGTCGGGTATAGGGGATCATAGCCCGGT
>NZ_QGOL01000027.1 GCF_003259255.1 Algoriphagus litoralis | reverse complement strand
GAAACGGTGATGAGCTTTTTTTTTAGAACCTTCACAAAAAAGAAAGATTTGCAACTACCAGATCGAGCTTAGGAATGAATGGGAAAAGGCGTAATTCACCCTTTCCCAAAATTTAGTATCAATTTTTACCTGGAGCTCATGAAAAAAGTCGGCGATGCTCAGCAACCCAAACTTCCAAGTCTGTCAACTGTACTGGAAGTTTTTCCAAAACATCATGCATCAACGAAGAATGCATTGAGGGATAATTTTTTGAATCGGTTATTTCCTGATACATGGCTTCGGCTCCTTTACCCGCACCTTCACCAAAAAGATCGTCAAGAATTTTTCCAAAGTCTTTAGGAGGCATTTGTCTGTAATTTATTTTTCTTCCCAAGCCAACGGAAAATTTTTCTGCCAATTGGCTTCCAGTCAAATTTTCAATTCCACTTACCTGAAAGGAATGTCCTGCTAAATGAGGGCTATAAATGGCTTCAGCAACCAGATTTGCTACATCCTTGGTTGCTATCCAGCCTAGAGGCATTTCCTCAGGTGTCGGATATGTCACTGTATCTTCTGTTTTTACATAGGGCGCTGTCCAAGGACCCAGAAGATTTTCGGCATATACAGATGGCTGAATAATGATGTGGGGAAGTCCGCTTGCTTGTAGGTATGCCGCAATATCAATCCGTATATCCAGAGAAGGATTCCCAATTTTAACAGGCAGAATAAATCCACTGGAATTCCAAACCAGAAGTTTCACTTTATTTTGTACTGCGGCATCAATTGCATTTTTGGCATAATCCAAGCCATCCCATGGATTTTCAAGAAAGAAAGGAACCAAAAGAGAAACGGCATCCACTCCTCTTGTGATTTCAACTAACCGATCTCTGTTTGACAGATCTGCCATTACGGGTTTAGCTTTGGCATTCTTTAACAAGTCAACTTTAGCTTCCCGATGAGTCGTTGCCAACACTTCTGCTCCTTTTCCATTCAACGCAGCAATAACAGGAAACTGCTGAGATCCACTTGCACCATAAACTAATACTTTCATAACATGCTTCGTTTGTTTTATATGATTCAAAGATGCTTAACTTCACTATACATTAGTAAGTACTATACTCACGTATAGCACTATACTTGGATATAGCACCTATCGAAACTATGAACAGCTCGAAAGAATGTATTGAATTTATCCGTCCGGTACGGGATGTCTTGGATATCATCAACGGAAAATGGAAACTCCCGATTTTGATCGCTCTTTCATTTGGAAAAAAGCGGTTCAAAGAGTTGGAGCGGGACGTAGAAGGAATTACCCCAAGAATGCTTTCAAAGGAACTCCGGGATCTGGAAATCAATCAACTTGTAGTGCGGACAGTCTATGACACCATCCCCGTCTCAGTGGAATATAGCCTCACCGAATACGGCAAAAGCCTGGATTCTGTGATCGTAGCCCTACGAGAATGGGGCAAAAATCACCGGAAAAAACTATTCTCAGCATCGTAACCAGATCACAGGTTGACTCAGATTAGTTGGGATTAAACTAGGATTTAAACAATAGCTTCTGTCGATTGCCATTCGAATAGGAAGGGACATTGAGGTATCTAAACTTAGAAACCGATAGCTGAAAAAGCGCCTAAATGGGGGAAAATCAGACTAATCAACCCGTTCAAACTTTACCCTTTTCACCCTTCCCCCATTCAAAAGAAACCCTGAATCCTGAAATTCGAAACTGTAAAAATCAACCAAAATCTTGGTGTCAGAGACTAACAATCCCTTGCTTTTATCCTCACCACGGAAGGTGATTTCATAGTTTTCCCCGCCGAGGTGCTCAATCCGGATTTGAGTTTCAGTTTCACTATTCAGATACTCACCATCGATTCCTTTGTAATCAAAGTCTTTCCTAATCGGTTTGGTCTTTATCAGTGAATAGGGTGAATGGTTTATATAATAGGCTGTGACCTGTCTTTCTCCTTGCGCATTGGTCGTAAACTCCTGCTTGAAAGCAGGATCAAACTTCTGTCGAAATACATTTGCTGATTCCCTTTCCAGTTCCACATCGTTCCTTCCTACGCGAAGCAAGAAGATTTTATCCTCCCGCATTTCAAAAGTAAATGCAAAGTCGTCTTCGGTCAGATAAGTACCTAGAAGCTCCGAATCACTAACATATTCCCCAATCCGCTCAGGTTTGGTGATCAGGGTGTTTTGTGTTTCTTCAAGCCCAAAGACTGCGTCTACCATTTGCCGAGTTTGGGAGGAAGGAATGGATTTGCCAGTATTGGTCAGCGTCAGGAAAGAATAATTCTGCTTCGGAAACCTCACTACTGTAGCCTTCCATGCGCCAGTAGCACCCTCATGATAGGCATAATCCAAACCTTGGTATTGGCCAAACTCCAGCCCATAGCCATAGTTGGGAAACTTGGATGATGTAAGAGTTTGCTGGCTTTCCTCAATCAGCTTTGGGTCAAAAGCTGACTTGCCATTGCCCTGTACCAGTTTTTCCCATTGGATCTGATTCTCCAGGGTGGTGAATAGGTTTCCATCACCTACTACCTCCCAAATCCAATCATAGGTCGTCCACGAACTGAAATTGAAATAGGCCCTGGCAATGGGGCCTTTGATGGAGGTATGATCACTTTCAAATGCGGTATTAGGCATGTTCAGCTTTTGAAACATTTCGCTGGTAAATTCCCGGAATGTCTTTCCTGATACTTTTTCCACGATCAGAGCCAAAAGGATATAATTGGAATTACTGTAGCTATAAGCACTATCCGGATCAAAATTCAACTCCTTTTGTGCAGCCAACAGGTGCAACACATCGGCATTATCAAAGCCTTGCTTCCACCACGTATACCCCATCAGAGACCAAAGATCGTAGCAATCCCGAATACCACTGGTATGGTTTAGCAGCATTTTTACGGTTATGGAAGATTTGATGTCCGGAAACAGATTTGGAAAAAACGCCCTGATATCCGAGTCAAGTTTGAGTTTCTCATCTGAAACCAGACTTAAAACTGCCAGTGCAGTGAATTGCTTTCCATTAGAAGCTATGTTAAACCGGGTGGATTTATCAATGAGACTGCTATCAGCCAAGTCGGCAATACCGGCGTATTTCGCATAGATGACTGCTCCATTCTGAATAATGGCGGTCGCAATCCCTGGAGCCTTTGCAGGTACGTCCTGTTTGGCTATTGAATCAAGTTTTTGGATCAAATCTGGAGATAGTGGAGACTGAGCAAGAATGACGCTGGTTTGAAAAAGGACTAAAACAAAGGCTAGAAGTACTCTCATGTGTTTTGTTGGAATTTTATTGGCCCTATGGAATCTCGCATCTCTAAATACCGAACCAATATGTGAGGTACGAGTCCCGCTTGATTTCATTTGAATTTTTCTTCAAGGATGGAACAAATACCAAATTCTCTCGCTTCAAATCCTGATTTGACACCCCTTTTACTCCTTTTTGCCGAAGTATTCCTTTGGATTTGCTCCGGTGTACCGTTTGAAGGCTCTGTTGAAGGTCGATTTGGAATTAAACCCACATTCCAGAGCTATCCCCAATAAGGTCAAGTTCAGATCTTTTTTATGTTCAATTTTGTCGATGACTGCTTTGACCCGAAACTGATTGATGTAATCATTGAAATTCATCTCAAAAGCCAGATTGATGGTTTGGGATATTTTTTTCGGATACGTCTCCAACTTCTGCGCAAGATCAAAAACAGAGAGCTCTGGATTTTCAAAATAACGCTCCTCTACGATCAGTTTTTCGATTTTTTCCTTCCAAAATTCCAAATCATCCGGCAAGGGCACTTCAGTCTCAATTGGAACCTCCACTGAAGCCGGAAGCTCGGAATCCTGGCCAATGTCCCTCAAACGGTCTAATCCACCAAGGGCGGTCAGGGATCGGATCGAGGACATATACCCTGCCATCGACACATAATAGAGCACTGCTCCAAAAAGAAAATAATACCAAAATTTCCGACCAAAGGCATCCCATTCTGGATTAAGAATAAAAAACAAACCTCTAAGGATAACCAATACCAGCAGAGCGATCAAAAAGTGTTTTGCCCATCTGAAACTGAGCGAATCGGCATGGCTAAACGAGTTAAAGGTGACAGCCTGGTATTTTTTATAAATCCTCAAACTCAGCACCAGATAGATCAAGAGCGAAAAAAATCCGGCCGCTTGGTATTCAAATAAAAAATCCTTGTCTCTTCCGTCCTCATAGAAAAAATACTCCTGAAGAATAACCTGATCAACAAGGAAAACGACCAGCGAATAAATCAGATAAACTAATCCCGGAAGGAAGTGCAGGTAATGGATTTTTATGAATCTAAAATCTCTGTCCAGTAGGGAATTCAGGTAGAAATAGATGACAGGAGGAAGTATCAGCAACTGCTGAAATGGAACATAAAATAAGATATCGCGGTACGGATTTCTAGAATACCAATTGGCATATCCGAGCATAAAAGGCATGATGTACAATACCGAAAGGATAGTAAACATACCCAGCCAAAGGCTTGGCTTGTGGTCATCTCTCAGTCCTTTAATCAGGAGTAGTACAAAAAAGATCAATCCATGTACAAAGAACAGAAATAGCAAACTGCTTTTGTCATTGAAGCTAAAAAACATGGGAATAGGTTCTTGGTTTACCATCGATCAGAAAATAGGAAGAAGATTTTTTTAGCCCAACTTCTGAATAGGCAAGGTACAGTAAACCTGAATTTCTGCGAGATAATTTATTCTCTAAACTGTCCAATACCTAGCTCACCCTTTGAAATCCCCTCCATTTAGCGGGATGAATATACGTTCTCCTCCCGAATGGCCTCAGCAATATTCAAATGAAGAATTACTGATCCTGGCTTTGCTGGCAAAAAAAATGAACAGCGTGTAATTCGTAGTTTGCTTTGGTTTTTCAAACACAATTCGACACCACTACCAAACCACCTGAATTTAAAAGCTGCACCCTCTTTGGAATGCGGATTTTGCTGTAGAACACAAAAGGATAAAAGGCAGGTTAAACTGAGCTGACTACGATATCTACCTCAAAACCTACCCTTTAAACTCTGTTTTTTGCAGAATTAAACCTCAAAATGCAGCTTCCTTCACTTTTGGAAACACCTGCACAGTGCTTTTGACTTTGGCTTTTTTCTCTTTCTTTTTTCTCCCCCACCAGATCAGAAATCCAGTCACTGGCAATGAAGCAATGATCGCACTGAGAAAAAAGGCAAGTACTTTACCGGGTAAGCCTGCGATGGCTCCAACATGGATATCATAGTTCATCCGCTGCAATAGCTCTCCGGCGCTGGATTCATGAAAGCGGTTCCAGACATGATCCACGGGCAGTTCTTCCAAGGTATATTGATCAAAATACCGATAATCCATCTTCCAAAAAGTTGATGCGTCAGGATTTGCATTGGCAGCGAAAGATCCATGCTCATAGTCCGGCGGATGCACCTCGATCCACTCCGCCTCAGGATATTCTGCACGCATTTTGTTCCAAACCAAGTCGATTCCTGGGATCTCTCCGGTGTAGGATTGGGTGGAGTCAGAAGCAGGCGCATAGTACTCGATGAATTGTTTGCCTCCTGTAGTCGCTGCATAGTAAGCGTCCCGAAACCAGGTAAAACCCCATACCAAGCCAGTAATAGCAAATACCAGCGCAAAGATCATCACATAAAATCCAAGCACCTGATGCAGGTCATAGTTCACCCTTCTCCAGCGAGCTGTCCAACGGATCTTGAAACTTTTCTCTGCTCCCTTTTTCTTCTTGGGCCACCAAAGAATCAATCCTGAAATGACCATTACCAAGAATACCAGCGTAAAGGAAGCAACTACAGGTTGGCCGATCTCAGGAGGCAACCAAAGGTAAAAATGCCCGTCAAGGACTAACCTGAAAAAGTCTGCGTATTCATCATTGAGTTTGAGCAGATCACCAGTGTAAGGGTTGATATAAGCGATTTTGTAATGGTCATTTCCTTCTCCATAGCTGAAGAAAATCGCCTGAACAGAACGCTCCGCAGTTGGATATAGGATACCGTGCAAGTGGCCTTCAGGAAAGGCATTTTGAGCAATTTGGGTAATCTGAGAAGGAGGAAGAACGGATTTGGACTGCGGCTCTACAAAAAGGAAAGAATAAGTTAAGTCTTTGATTTCTGTTTGAAAGGCATAAATACATCCAGTCACTGCTACTATGAATACCACAAGCCCGGACGAGAGTCCGAGCCAGAGGTGAATTTTTCCAATTGCTTTCTTCAGGTTCATTTAGAATCGATAGTTAAAGCTGAGTGCCACATTTCTTGGAGCCTGAGGCGTCACCGTAGACCAACCTGAGAAGTATCGCTCATTGCTGAGATTATTCACTTTGAAAGCCAAAAGGTACTGACTGCTGGTGTAGGAGATTGCCGCATTGAAAACCTGATATGAAGGAATAGCAAAGGTTCCATTGGATCGGTTTAGCGTAAGATGCTCGGAGGCAGCATTGCCACCGAAACCAAGTCCAAAGCCCTTCAAGCTACCTGCAGGAATCGAATAGCTCAACCAGAAATTGACCAATTCCTCAGGCCCTGCTTCTTCGGGTCTTAGGCCGAGATAGCCATTGATCGGATTATCTTTCGTGACTTCTGCGGTGTTTTTGGAATAGCCAGCGATCACACTCATACCTTCAAAAGGTGAGGCTACCAGCGACAGCTCAAAGCCTTTGCTTTCCACTTCACCTGCCTGCAGGGAATTGTTGGGATTGTCAGGATCGTTGATCAGGCGGTTTTTTACACGGATATCGTAATAGCTTGCAGTGGCTGCCAATCGGTCTTTTAGCAGGTTTGCCTTAATTCCAAATTCCATTTGATTGGCCTGCTCCGGATCAAATGCCTGAAGCCTTGGGTTAGTTCCGTCCACATTAGCTATTGTGCGCGGGGCAATATTGACAAAGCCATTCATGTAGTTGGCAAAAACTGAAACCTTGTCTTGGATTGGCTGGTACACAATTCCAAGTTTGGGCGATAGGGCTGTCTGACTCTTTACCTCTTCTTCAATCCAATAATCTGTTTTCCCTTCAAAGCGGTCTGCTCGCAAACTTGCCATTACCGATAGGTTAGATCTGAGGTTGATCACATCAGAAATGTAGGCGCTGAATACGGTGCTCTTGCCGGTAGAATTGCCTTCAAAAGAATTTCGAAGCAATTCATCCACTCCAGCCTGGGTCAAAATCCCTGTATCACTGCCATCGGAAAGTTTGACTGCGCCATTGGCTACCCAGCCTGTACTTCCATTGAAGATGCTTTGGTCGTAATAATCGAGACCAATGACCATTCGGTTTCTGAACTTTCCAAGTGTAAAGTCTCCGATAAAATTCTGCTGGACGTCTGTAGTAATCGTCTGCCCATTTCGATCTGAAATAAATCGGGTAAATGAATCTCCATCCCCCGCATCAAATAAGTAATGGTAATATCCGTCTGTTTGAGTTGAACTTCGAGAAATCACCGTTTGGGAAGTCCAGTTGGGCGATAAGGTATACAGTGCCTGGGCCTGAATTCCGTAACTTGGGTTACGGATGCTTAACTCATTTCCTGTAAAAGAACGCT
This sequence comes from Algoriphagus litoralis, assembly GCF_003259255.1. Classification (GTDB taxonomy): domain Bacteria; phylum Bacteroidota; class Bacteroidia; order Cytophagales; family Cyclobacteriaceae; genus Algoriphagus; species Algoriphagus litoralis. Next base: position 15,873 of record NZ_QGOL01000027.1, on the reverse strand, counting down.
CGTAATTGGCCAAAAAAGGATCGATTCGGTCAAACTTCAACTCCGCATTTCTATTTAAGAATATCATTGGCGCATTGACTGAATTGGACTCCAAAAACTCCGTATTGATCAGGAAGGTCAATCGCTCAGAGGCTTTGAATTTAAAAGATGGAGCGAAGAAAATCGATCTGCGGGAGCCTGCGTCCTGAAAAGTGTTTTGGGAGTGGTATGCAGTATTGAAACGGATTGCTGTGGATTCACTGATCGGAACATTGACATCTGCCGTCAACCTGTTCATCCCAAAACTTCCTGTGATAAATCCCACTTCACCTTTGAATAGATCAAAGGGCTTTTTGGTGGTGATATTGATCAATCCCCCATAAGAAATCACCGCACTGCCAAAGAGGGTTCCTGATGGACCTTTGATCACATCAATAGTTTCAATATTTGCTGGATCCAAGGCTCCGTTGTTCACATTCGGCATTCCGTTGATCAGGGTTGGTTGTACCGAAAACCCACGCATGGCGTAAAATTCCGCACCGTCTCCTCCCCTTCCAGTAGATTCCCACAGTCGGGTTACGCCCGTTGCGTTTTTGATTGCATCATTCATTGAGGTAACTACCTGCTCACGGAGCAACTTTCCGGAAATCGAATTGTAGACTTGCGGGTTTTCCAAATCCCGAAGCGGGAGTTTGCCCACAGTAAAACTGGAGTCCGAATAGAACCTGTTGGATGAAAAATCAGTGACCACTACTTCAGTAAGGTCGGTAGAACTCTCCTTTACTGAAAAATTCAAAGTAGCCGTCTCCCCAGGGGCGAGGGTAATTTGTTGCTCCTGTTTTTCCAAACCTACAAAAGAAGCAAAAACGGTGTAGGTACCAGGTTCGATGTTTTTGATCTCATACCTACCATAGCGATCGGTAGTGGAGCCTTTGGACAAGCCTTGAATTCCAACATTGACGAATTCCAATGCCTGATTGTCCGATGTAATAACTTGGCCCTTAAGAGTCGCTGATTGTGCGAAAGCCCAAGAACTGATAGTAGAAAATAAGAAAATTAGGAGTAAAGATTTGCGATTCATTTGGAGTGATAGTTGACGCCACAAACCTATTGCTTAGAATCATTCTAAACAAATTATTTTTAATCAATCTTAATAAGACTGCTGCATTTTATTGATTACCTGTTCAGTAATTAATTCCGCCAAAAAAATCTTAAACCAATATCCGGGTTAAATTACCCTCTTTGGATTTAGAAGAAGGCATCCTAAGACAAACGTCACTTCCGAGTCTGTTTATCTTTTGTTTGATTTAACATCGCTTGTCAAAGCCCAGAAGAAAAAGAAAATTCTTTACCCAATCGATTTTTACTTTAAAAAATAATCTATTCTAAAGGACACTTTAGTACCCTTGATGCGGGGTCCTTTTTCGATGAAAATTCCAAAACTGTAGAGGAAAGCTTTTTCTTCAGAATGAACTAAAGGTCAAGCTCTGAGTTTAATTAAGAGATAAACGCTTTCTCAACTAAATGGGTGCTCAAATCATCTTCCCTTTTACCGAAGGTGTAAAAGAAATATTTTGAACCCAATTTGGCTTATTTCTTGACTCTCAAAACTAGCCGAAAGCAATGCATTTTTGTCCAATCCATTAATTCTATTATCATCAAAAGATTTATCCGGACATTACTAAGAGTTATTGGAATTGTGGTTGTCTCCCTTTTGGCAATCTTTATTCTTTTGGTGGTTTTTATCAGAAGTCCATGGGGTCAGGATATTGTCGTGGAGAAAGCTACCAATTTTGTGTCCAACAAGACCCAAACTGTAGTTTCCATCGATAAACTCTACCTCACGTTTACCGGAAACCTTTCAATGGAAGGCCTATATCTGGAGGATACCGAGGGAGACACATTGCTATATTCTAGAAGCCTGGAGACTGGAGTTGAGCTTATTCCGCTGATTAAAACCGGGGCTATCCATATCACAAAACTGGATTGGGATGGACTCAAGGCGAATGTCTCCCGAACTGCACAATCAGGAAAATTCAACTATGAATTTATAATTGACGCTTTTGTGACCCAAAATGGGCAGGATCCGATCGCTCCTGACACCACAGCTCAATTGGAATCCCAACCGCTTGAAATTTCCCTATCGCCCATCTCGCTGAGGGATTTTGATATTCACTATTTGGATGAGGTGATGGGAATTAATGCTTTTCTAAATCTTGAATCCTTGACTCTAGAGATACCCGTTTTGGATTTGGAAAAATCTGAATATCGAATTTCCGAGCTTTCCATTCTAAATACGGAAGTATTATACACCCAAACCAAACCGTTTGAACCTACAGATGAGGACACAACAGCTTCAGTCTTACCTTTTTTGACTATTGACAAGGTCCGACTTTCAAATGTTTCGGCTGAATACAATAACACAGTAGACCAGCAGAAAGCTGGATTGGATATCGGGGAATTCACGTTTCAGGCACCGGAAATTGACCTTCAAAAGCAAGTGGTCAAAGTGAATACCGTTTCACTTCATGATTCTCGGATTTTGTTTCATGACTTTGGAAACCAAGTTCCTGAAGTGGCAGAACCCTCCCCTGAATCAGCACCTTTTGCTTGGCCAGCTTGGACTGTAGAAGTAGGAGCTATTTCCTTGGGAAATAATTCGGTTGAATTCAAAACCGCGGATCAGAATACCCAAAAAGGATATTTTAATCCTGAGATAATTATCCTATCCGACCTTAGACTGGAAGCTGGAGGGCTATTTTTGGAAAATAATCAAGCCAGGCTTAGTCTAAGTGAAGCTGGTTTTGCCGAAGCAGGAGGTTTTGAGCTTAAAAACCTTCAATTTGACTTTGCGCTCTCGGGTGAAGAATCTGAGTTAAATAACCTTTGGATAGAAACCAACCGAAGCCAACTGAAAGGAATTGCTAGATTGGACTTTGCCTCTATCCAAAATCTAATCGATCATCCTGAAGCCGTCAATCTTGACCTCACGCTATCAGAAACCCGACTCGATGTCAGAGACAGCTATTTCTTTGTCCCGGAACTTTCCTCAGACACACTAATCCAAGAAGTTGCCACTGCTCCTATCCTACTCGAAGCAAAAGCAAAAGGAAATCTTGAAGCACTTTCTGTTTCTCTTTTGGACTTGAGATGGAGTGAAACCCGACTTAAGGCAAGGGGTCAACTAACCCAGGCTTTGGACACGGAGCTTTTAGCGTTTGATTTTCCCAAAATAGAATTCCAAACCAATCGAAAAACCTTACTCAAATTCGTCGACGAAACTCAACTGGGCATTGCCCTGCCAGACAGCATACTCTTGACAGCTAATGCTATGGGAAGCATTGATGATGTGTTGGCAAATGCCAAGTTGCATACGGAACTGGGTGATCTGATTTTAAACGGAAGACTCCAAAACGATGAAACCCTTGCATTCGATGCAGACTTGAAGGTTGATCAGCTACAGCTTGGTGCCTTGTTGGATAATCATGGGCTGGATACCCTTTCTTTTTCCCTTTCAGCAAATGGATCTGGCAGTAGCTTAAATGACCTCAATGCCAAGCTCACTTCTTCCTTCCAACGACTTCGAATCAACGGAAATGACTACTCCGGTCTTGCGCTCGAGGGGCAACTTGAAAACGGCAAAGGCGATGTCCACATGTGGTTGGAGGATGAGTTTTTGGACTTTGATCTACTGACCAATTTGGAATTGGATTCCACGCAGTCCATCATCGACTTGAACCTGGACTTGAAAGGAATCGATCTGTTTGAACTCGGATTTGCAGCGCAAAGCACCCGAGCAAAACTTCAGTTGCAGGTGAATTTCAAAGGGAATCCCTCAAGTTTTGACTTGACCACCAAGCTTCAGGATGCCTTGGTGGTATATGATCAGCGATCCTTCCCGGTAGGTGAGTTGAATTTGGATGCCAGAATACGGGAAGATTCCACCGCTATCGCTATCAAAAGCCAAATTTTGAACGGAACCCTACGTTCCAACACTTCTCCGGATAGCCTAATCACAGCAGTCTCTGACCATCTCAAGCAGCACCTTGACAAACTGGATTCCATAGAGGGTTCGAGGGGGAATATCACCATGTTGCTTGATCTCTCCATCAATCAGGCTCCGATAGTAAATCAGGTTCTTCTACAAGGGCTGGAGCAACTGGATAGCGCTAAAATCATGGTTGATTTCAGTCAACCCGAAGACAAACTTGTAGCAAACATTGATTTCCCCTATGTCAACTACGGCGGATCCGAAATAGATAGTCTGGGAATCCGGATCAATTCCGACACCGAGAATCTGTCGATCGCATTCGGTTTCCTAGCATTAAATGCCGGTCCATTGGCTATGGATCGCACCTATTTCACAGGAGAGCTGCAGCAATCCCGACTTTACCTTGATTTCAATTCCTTTTCGGGTGAGGAACAATCCTATCACATCGCCTCTGACATTGGCTACTCGGGAGATACACTTAGTGTCCACGTGTCACCTGAGGGTCTCTTGGTCAATTCAAAGGAATGGAATATTCCTGAAAACAACTTGGTGAAGCTCGCGAGTCAATTTGTTCATTTGGAAGAGTTTGTATTCTCCAGAGAAAATCAGGAGGTAGCCATTCGGGATGACTTGAGCGATATTACAGATGAGCATTTGGCGATCCAGTTTGACAATTTCCGCTTGGAAAATGTCACCAGTTTACTCAATCCTGATTCATTGGTAGCTGCTGGAAATATAGACGGAAGGCTGGTTCTGGAAAATCCCTTTGAAGCTCCGGGGATCTTGGGCGAATTGAAAATAGACAGCTTAAACATCCTAGAAAACCCGCTTGGCAACCTCAGTCTCAATGCGACCTCAGAAAGACTTGGGGATTACAGACTTGCCCTTTCACTGAAGGATGGCGGTATGGATCTAGACCTGAAAGGTGATTTTCAAGCCAGTGAAACAGGAGGGATATTTGATGTGGCATTAGATCTCAATCAGATCGACATGGAGGTTATAGCTGGACTTTCAGGCGGCGAACTACGAAATGCATCTGGAAACATCTCAGGGCTCATTGAGGCTAGCGGCACGACATCCGATCCGCAATATTCAGGTGAAATCACCTTCAATGATGCTTCATTTATTGTCTCTCAACTCAATTCCAATTACCTCTTGGCAAATGAAACCATCGAGGTGGACAATGCCGGAGTATTCTTTAATGACTTTACCATTCAGGATGAAAACAAAAACAGCTTTCAGGTGGATGGATCGATCTTCACTGAAAGTTTCATTAATCCTACTTTCGACTTAAGGCTTCTTGCAGAAAGCTTTTCCGTCGTGAATTCTACACGGGAAGACAACGATCTCTTCTTTGGGAAAGGGATTATTGATGCAGATGTCACCATCTCCGGCGATCTCCTTCTGCCCGAAGTCGTAGCAAATCTTACTGTCAAAAAAGACACCGAGCTGACCATCATTATTCCAGAATCACAAGTAGACCTAGTAGCACGTGAAGGAGTAGTGATCTTCGTCAATCGAGGGGACCCCGATGACATTCTCACCCGAAATACCGAAGAAGCAACGAGTGGCTTTGCAGGATACGACATTCGGGCCATCATTCAGGCTGATCCTGAGGCCACTTTTCGAGTGATCGTAGACGAGCGCTCAGGAGACAATCTACTGATTTCTGGAGATGCGGATCTTAGCCTGGAGATCAATCCAAATGGGCGCATAACCTTGAGCGGAAATTACGAGATCACAGGAGGACATTATGAAATGTCTCTTTATAATCTGATCAGCCGAAAATTTTCCATTGCTGAGGGAAGCCGAATCTCATGGAACGGTGACCCGATGGATGCAACACTCGACATCAGTGCGATCTACGAGATCAGAACTTCTTCCTCTGAACTCATGTCCTCTCAGCTTACCAGTGCGTCAGGTGGTGCAAAAACCCAATACCAGCAGGAGCTTCCATTCCTCGTTTACCTCAATGTCAACGGGGAACTCCTCCGTCCAGAAATCACTTTTCAACTCGATATGCCGGAAAACCACCGGGGAGCATTGGGAGGAAATGTCTATTCCAGAGTTCTGCAGGTAAACGAGCAGGAGGATGAACTCAACAAGCAGGTGTTCTCCCTTCTGGTATTGAACCGATTCTTTCCTTCCACTGGGAGTGACGGATCAGGAGGAGGTACAGAAGCGATTGCTCGGAGCAGTGCCAGTCAGGTACTATCCGGTCAACTCAATGCGCTTTCAAGCAAACTGCTTGGGGACAGCGGTGTAGAGTTGGATTTTGACTTGGATAGCTTCACCGATTATCAGGGAGATTCACCTCAGGAACGAACCCAGCTCAACATCAATGCACGAAAGGAACTGTTTAATGAAAAGCTGATCGTTTCGGTAGGCAGTCAGGTGGATGTAGAAGGAAGTTCTCAGACTCCGCAGCAAGGCAATGCCTTGATAGGAAATATCAGTCTGGAATACCTCTTGACAAAAAATGGACGATGGAGGCTTAAGGGATTCCAGCGCAATGAGTTCCAAAGCATCATTGATGGACCTTTGGTCGTCACCGGATTCGGAGTGATTTTCAATCGGGAATTCAATCTCTTCCGGGAACTATGGAGGGGTAATTCGGAAAACACAAATACTGTGAATCCGATCGATGAACTCGAGAAGAAAAACGGAGAGAAAAAGGAAGATACGTCCAACAAAAAAAAGGATGAACTTAAAAAGGAAGAAGATGAAAATTAAGAATTCAGTACTTCTTGGATTTGCTTCTCTACTCCTACTTGGATTTGGTTGCAGCGTGAAAAAATTCATTCCCGAAGACGAATATCTCTATACCGGGGCTGAATTGGAATTGGAATCTGAAACCAAAATCGAAGACATCAAAGAAATCTCCGAAGAAATAGAAAACCTTCTTCGCCCCGAACCCAATCAGAAAATCCTAGGAATGTATGTCGGACTTTGGGCACATTACAAAGCTTCGAAAGAAAAACCAGGGTTCATCAATCGGTTTTTGAATAAAAAGCTTGGCGAGGAACCTGTCTATTTCAGTCAGGTAAACCCCTCCACTACTGAAGATTTGATCCTGAATAGACTGGAGAATCGAGGTTTTTTCTACAGTGTCACCAGTTCGGAAGTGAACCGGAAAGGAAAGTATGCCGAGGTAAATTATGCCGTCAAGGTCTCAAATCCCTATCTCTTGGATACGGTGATAGTAGATCGGGATTCGATGGCGATTGACCGCGAGATCATCCAATTGATGAAGGATACTGAATTGAAGCGGGGCACCCGCTTTGAACTTTCCAAATTAGAAAGCGAGCGAAGCCGGATAGATGAGGGCCTCAAAAGAAAAGGATACTACAACTTCAACAATGAGTACCTGATATTCGAAGCAGATACAAACATTGGTGACTCCAGCCGTACATTTAATCTGTATCTCCGGTTGAAAAACGCGGTACCTACCTCAGGTATAATCCCCTACAAAATCGATCAAATCAATGTTTTTCCAAATTATTCGGTCAATGAAAAAGCTGAGCTCATCGATACGGTTACCCTCAACGGAAAGAATTACATCCAAGGCGATCTGGTCTTCAAGCCAGAGCTTTTGGACAATTACATCCTAATTGAAAAAGACTCGCTGTATAGCCCAGCCAAATCCAGACTTTCCAGCAATAGACTGAGTTTTATTGGCAATTACCGCTTTGTAAATCTCAGGTATGAAGAGCTGGATACCAACGATTCGCTCGGACACCTAAGAGCGAATTTCTACCTGTCTCCCATGACGAAACGGAATGTTAGGGCGGAACTACAGGCCATTTCCAAATCCAACAACTTTGCAGGCCCCGCGCTGAATTTGATATATCAAAACAAAAACCTGTTTAAAGGAGGTGAGACGCTCAATCTCACGGCAAAGTTTGCCTACGAATGGCAGCTTTCAAGAGGTGAAGTTCAAGGACTGAACTCACTGGAACTCGGGCTGGGTGCTGATCTGATCTTTCCCCGTGTCATTTTTTTCTTCCCTATTAAAGAGCGCTTTAGCTTTTCGGTACCAAAAACTAAAATGGGCATCCGGACCGAATACCTCAACAGACAGGGATTGTTTCGCTTGAACACCATTTCGGCCAACTATGGCTATTTCTGGAATGCCAATAGATTTGCTTACCATGAGATCAATCCAATTAGTATCAACTTGGTCAATCCATCGGAAATTTCAGATGAATTTGAGACCATTCTTGAATCCAATCCCTTCCTTCGGACGAGTTTTGAGCGGCAGTTTATCGTCGGTCTCAATTACACCTTCAACTTCAATAAACTCGCTGACCGATTTAGGAAGCATGGCTATTTCATCGGATTAGGAATTGATCTGGCAGGGAATGCACTCAATGCGGCAAGCAATCTAACCGGGTCTGAATCCGGCGAATTTTTGGGTCTGCCCTATGCCCACTATGCCAAAACAGACCTAGATTTGCGTTACTACTTCCGGTTTACAGAAAATCAAACCATTGCCACACGCCTTTTTGCAGGTGTAGGAAAACCCTTGGGCTCATCCTTGTCGCTTCCCTACATCAAGCAATTCTTTGCCGGTGGACCAAATAGTATCAGAGCCTTCCGGATCCGTTCGCTTGGTCCAGGAACCTACCGGCCCGAAGTTTTCGATCAGCAGTCATTTTTTGATCAAGCTGGAGATATCCGACTGGAAGGTAACATCGAATACCGATTTCCCATTATCTCGGTGCTCAAGGGGGCGGCATTTTTGGATGCGGGAAATATCTGGTTGATTAACGAAAATGAGAAATTGCCGGGAGGCAAATTCAGTTCTTCTTGGTGGAAAGAACTGGCAGTAGGTACTGGTCTGGGATTGCGTGTTGACATTCAGTTTTTCGTTGTGCGGTTTGATCTTGCCGTTCCCCTCCGTGTGCCCTATTTGCCTGAAGGCGAACGTTGGGTAAACGATTTTGATTTGGGAAGCAAAACCTGGAGACGAGAAAACTTGATCTTCAATTTTGCAATAGGGTATCCTTTTTAAATAGAAATCCTTACAAAATACGGTTTAAAGAACTTTCGCCCGACCCTTCGATGGCTTTTACCATAGCCTTACCATGATCGATCTGAGGGATTGGAATGAAAGTATACCTCCAGATTTTGGAACTCTTTCCAATTTTTTTAAAAAAATAAACCTGATTCAATAGGGGTACGCGCTTGCTGGATTGTCTCCATGCTGAAACCTAAACCAGCAGCATGAAATCAACAGTAACAGTCCTCACATTTCTTTTTTCACTACTCTACCATCAGGTATCAGCCCAGTCCCTTACCCAAACCTTACGTGGCAAAGTAGTAGATCAAATCAGCCGAACCCCCTTGCCGGGTGCTACAGTCATGATTCTGAACGTGGATCCCCTGATCGGAGCAATTGCAGACCAAGATGGAGATTTTAAGCTGACGGCAGTTCCAATAGGCTCGTACACCCTGAGGGTGAGTTTTGTAGGATACGAGGACCTAATCCTCCCAGCGATTCAGGTCAATTCTGGAAAAGAAGTGGTGCTGACCGTCACACTGGAAGAGTCGATCGACCAAATGAATGAGGTAGTGGTATTGGCAACGGAAAAAGAACGGACGGTCAATGATATGGTCACTGTGAGTGGCAGAACATTTTCAGTAGAGGAAACCAGAAAATTTGCGGCAGCGGTCAATGATCCGGGCCGGATGGCGGCTTCATTCTCAGGAGTCGTTGGCACAGATGATGGCAATAACAACATTTCCATACGAGGAAACAGCCCAAATGGCTTGCTTTGGAAGATGGAAGGAATAGACATTCCCAATCCAAATCATTTTGTCAATCCCGGTTCCTCTGGAGGAGGGATTTCTATTCTTAGTTCGCAACTGCTGGCCAATTCCGACTTCATCACCGGGGCATTCCCAGCCGAATATGGCAATGCACTTTCGGGGGTTTTTGACCTAAGTTTGCGTAGAGGTAATAATGAAAACCGGGAATTTACCTTTCAAGCCGGATTTTTGGGGACAGACCTCGCCGCTGAGGGGCCAATTGCCAAAAACTACAAAGGATCCTACCTGATCAATTACCGGTACTCTACCTTAGCTTTCCTATCTAAACTAGGCATTCCTCTAGGGGATTTTGCTACAGATTTTCAGGATTTATCGCTGAATTTCTACCTGCCTGCCGGTAAAAAACACAGCTTTTCGATTTTCGGTTTTGGGGGTCTTAGCGATCAGGCCAAGGAAGCAGAAAAGGACTCATTGCAGTGGACCGAAGACTTTGACCGATACAGCTCCTCTTACTTTTCCAATACAGGCGCACTTGGGCTCAAGCATGCCTACATGATCAATGAGTCCAACTTTCTCCAAAATACCATTCTTGCTTCGGGTCATACCATTGGAGACCAGACGGACCGTTTGGATGAAAACTACCAAAACCAAGCATGGTACACAGAGAATTTTGGGAATTCAAAAATCACGGTAAGCAGCGTCTTGAATTCAAAACTTTCCCCGCGATCCAATCTTAGAACTGGTGTTTACTTCAACCAGCTGTATTATAACCTCCAAGAAAATGGCTTCAATCAGGATCAAGACCGGATAGAAACCTACATTAATTCAAAAGGAAATACTCAGAGCATTCAGGCATTTTCACAGCTCAACCTAAAAGCCACGGAGCGCCTCAGCTTCAATTTCGGACTCCACTATCTTCATCTCTTGCTGAATTCCACCAACTCCATCGAACCACGGTTCAGTGCCTCGTACCAATTGGACGAAAAACAGCGAATCAGTTTTGGATATGGGCTTCATAGCCAAATCCAACCCCTGGGGACCTATTTTGCAGAAATGGAAGAAAACGGTCAAGTCATCAAACCAAACGAAAATCTCGGCCTCAGCAAATCACATCACCTCGTCATCGGATATGACCGCCAATTGAATCCATTTCTCCGAATGAAAATTGAAGGATACTACCAATACCTTTATGCTATTCCCGTCAAGCCTGGAAGCGATCAGACCTACTCGATCATCAATCAACAATGGAGCTACATCACCGATCCGCTGATCAATGAAGGGTACGGCAAAAATTACGGTGCCGAGTTTACATTGGAACAATTCACCCACAACAATTTTTACTTCCTCTTTTCTGCCTCCCTGTATAACTCCCTGTACAAAACCCAAGAAAATATCTGGAGAAATACACGCTACAATGGCAACGCAAACCTCTCCCTGACTGCCGGAAAAGAATATAACCTGAAAAAAAATCGGGTTTTAGGAATGAACTTCCGAAGTATTTATGGTGGTGGGTTGCGAACTACTCCAGTCAATTTGAACGAGTCCATCAACCAGGGAGAGACTATGTATGAAGAAACTATGGCATTCGAAAACCAAAATCCAGCCTATTTCAGAACGGATATTCGGATCAGTCTCAAGTGGAATAGGCCCAATTCCACCAGTACACTTGCCCTTGATATCCAGAATCTAAGCAACAGAAAAAACATTTTCGGGAGCTATTTTGAACCGATGTCAGGGGAAATCATCACCGCCTATCAGACTCCTTTGATCCCACTGCTCAGCTATCGGATCGAATTCTAACCGGTCAGAATAATACTCATGAATAATTATTCCATCGGTAAACAAATTTCTAAGCGCTATAGGGGTGAACCTGTTTTGAGTTGTCTTATTTCAAAAAGAAACCAAAATCTTATCTTGCATCGAAAGCAACTTCATATCCATGCAGGAGTCGGATCAACAGGTTTTTTTAGCGATACAATCAGGCCAAACTCCCGCCTTTGAAATGCTGTTCAAAACCCATTATCAGTCGCTTTGCCGCTACGCCAATAGCATTCTGAAAGATCCAGACGGAGCTGAGGAAGTGGTGCAGGCTACTTTTATCGGGCTTTGGGAAAAACGGAAAACCATTTCCATAGATTCTTCTTTGAAATCCTACCTCTATCGGGCGGTGCGAAACTCTTGTCTCAATGAACTGAAACATGAGCAGGTAAAACAGCGCTACATGGCTCAGCAGGCTGTACAGGATGAAGTCCACTCACAGCCAGCAGATCACTTATCGATCCATGCAGAATTGGAAGAGAAAATAAAGGCTGCCATTCAGACTCTTCCTGACCAATGCCGACTGATCTTTACCATGAGTCGATTTGAGGAGCTGAAATACCAGGAAATCGCAGATCAGCTGAACCTTTCTGTGAAAACTGTAGAAAACCAAATGGGCAAAGCATTGAAACTCATGCGGGCCCAATTGAAGGAATACTTGCCACTGTTGGCAATTCTAATGAGCAATTTGTTAAATCCATGAGCCGGGAAGCGGAATATATTGAAGATCTGATCGGCAAATTCATTGTCGGTGAAGCCTCAGACAGTGAGATTCGGGCTCTGCGGGAATGGTGTGCGCTTTCTTCAGAGAATCAAAAGTACTTGGATGATGCTGTTTTCATTTTCGAAAAAGCACAACTACCCGACCAGCCTGAGTTCAAGGTGGATTTAGCTTGGGAAAAAGTAAAAAGCAGGATTTCAGAAAAGAAACCCAAGACTAGGTTCATCCTCCCCTCCTGGGGTATAGCAGCTGGATTAGTGTTGGTGTTGGCATTTTCATTTCTCTTTTACCAGCAATTTTTCAAGCCAGAGAAATTTTTATTTGTGAGCGAAAATCAGGTCAGGACCGAGATCCTGCCCGACCAGACTGAAATCTCTCTCAACAAATCTTCCGAAGCTACAATCGAATACAATGCCCGAAAAAAGACCGGAACCATCTTACTCACCGGAGAGGCAACGATCAGTATAGGAAAAGAAAAGGACATCCAATGGACCGTGGAAGCTGAAAACTTGCTCATCCGGGATATTGGGACAGTTTTTCATGTCAAAGCTTATCCTGAAAGTCAACAGATTGAGGTGTCCGTATTGGAAGGTGCGGTGCAATTCTACAGCCAGACTGATGCTGGGATTTTGCTTCAGGCAGGGGAAAAAGGAGTCTATAACAAAACCTCAGGCAGCTACAGCAAAACAGAGGCGGATACCAATGTGGTAGCATTCAAGACCCGATCGTTCCAGTTTGATGAGGAAAATCTTCAGGAAGTGGTGGATCGGATCAGTGCGGTTTATGACAGAAAAATCACTTTGGCAGGTGGAATAGGTACCTGCAAAATCACCGTCGAATTTACCGAAGAAGAATTTGATACCATTATTGGGATTCTCTCAGAGACCATGGGCTTGGAGGTAAGTGAAAATGGCGATGAAATTATTCTGAGTGGCGAAGGCTGCTCTTAATCTCATGACCCTGAAGACATGAAAAAAGCGCAACTTTTTTTAGCCGTATTTTTTTTGATATTCGGAAGGCTTCACAGCCAAAATATTCCTGTTCTGGAGCGGAAAATTACATTTTCGGCACAAAACGAACGAATAGATCTCCTGCTCAAACAGCTCGCTCAGGAGGCCGGATGCGTATTTTCCTACAGTTCGTCAGCCATTGATGTAAGTAGGACTTTTTCCGGAGAGTTTTCCGACCGACCCTTACGGGAAGTACTGGAGGTGGTTTTTGTCGGAAAAGTCCAGCTCAAATCAAAGGGTGTTTATGTGATTTTGACTCCCAAACCCGATTCTCCAAAAGAACTGATCGTAAGTGGCTATGTCGTAGATGAGAGTGGGAAAGGGATCGGAAATGCCACAATCTATGATCCGATTACGCTCAAGTCATCGATCACAGATGAGTTTGGTTATTTTCAGTTTGAAGTAAAAAATCCCGCAGTCGAGAATTTTGAACTCATAGTCAACAAAAAGGACTTTAGCGACACGCTTTTGATCGATAAGTCCGGCAATTCCTTTCAAAAAATCCTGTTGAAGTCCGAAGACTTAGGCAAAAGCATTGCAGAGCCGGTAAAGAATTTTTGGATTTGGACCAAAAACTCCGTGGGATTCAAAAACCTGGAAAACGTCAGTGACACCATTCACAGAGGTTTTCAGGTGTCTCTGGTTCCCTTTGTGGGCACCAATCGCAAGATCTCCGGGAGTGTGATCAACGATTATTCCCTCAATGTGCTTGGCGGTTTTTCGGGTGGTACCGAAAAGGCTGAATTGGGTGGATTGTTCAATATCAACAGTGGGAATGCCGGAGTGGTACAGGTAGCGGGACTTTTCAATCAAGTGGGTGGGCAGGTTCGAGGCCTGCAACTAGCAGGATTGGCAAATGCTGCTATGGACTCGGTAAGGGCAGCGCAGATCGCCGGGCTAGTCAATTTCACGAATGGAAAAGTCAATGGATTCCAATTGGCCGGCCTGATGAACCTTAACACGAAAAGTGTGGACGGAACCCAAATCGCCGGAATAACCAATTTCACCTACCGGGACTTGAGAGGAGCACAAGTCAGTGGAATTCTCAATATTGCCAGAAATGTGACAGGCTCACAAATTGGCCTTTTCAACTATTCAGATAGCACCACAGGAGTTCCTGTAGGGCTGATCAGCTTTGTCCGAAAGGGCTACCACAAAGTAGAAGTGGGTGCAGATGAAATGTTGCCGCTCAATATTTCCCTTCGAACGGGTACCCGCTCTTTTTACAACATGCTATTTGCAGGAATACGACCAGATCAGGCTGATTCCACTACCTGGGCGTTTGGTTATGGAGTCGGTTTCTCACCGAATCTTGGCAAAAAAACCTACCTCAACATCGAGTTTAGCGCGCAGCAGCTCAACAAAGGAAATGTGGCAGCATTAAACTTGGTCAATCGGGTGTATGTAGGTTTTGATTGGCAAGTGGTCAAAGGCTTTGGAATCTATGCAGGACCAAGCCTGAACTGGCGGGTTTATGACAATTCCTTCACTGGTCATCCGCAGACGTTCACCTATTCAGATCCCAAAATTCTCTCTGAATACATCCATCCAGTCGATGATATTGCCAGCCAACTTTGGATAGGAATACGGGCTGGAGTGAGGTTTTTTTAATAACCTTGAATTTTCCTGAATCCCCATAGCCTAAGCCTGAAAGGTTCAGGGTTAGCAGGCCGCCCACAGTTTTTTTTATTTTTTTTGAAACAAGCATAGGGGTAAGTCAAAGTTGACTTGTCTTACCCATGAAACTAAACCAACACTTTCTTTCCTGAACCAAATCGAGTTTTGGATAAGAGCATTTTAATTTAAAAAAACATGAAAAAACTACTCTCAGTATTGATCGCTTTAGTTGCTATTCAGACAGCTTATGCGCAGCAGGCCGGCAGATTCCGCTACCAGATGGACCTTGGATTTGCAGCTCCAAAAAACGGTGGCATTGGAGCCTTGGTGCATGTAGAACCTCAAGTACTCCTATTGGACAATCTCGCTCTGGGTCTGAGAATGGGTGCAACAGGAATGGTAAAAGATGTAACCTATTTCGAAATTCCTGATGATTATGATGGAGAATTGGCTGCAAATCTTTCCGTCTCAGGCACGGCGAATTATTATTTCAAACTCAACAAGGGTAACCTTGCTCCCTATGTAGGCGCCGGTTTTGGGTACTATGCACTGGGAAATGTGGAGGTACAGGGAGACCATTTCGAAGATGCGGAAAATCTACAGGCAAACTTTGCATGGGCACCCATGGTACGGTTGGGTGTTGAACTGAATAAATTCCGGCTTGGAGCGGAATACAACTTTGTCCCTTCTAGCAATCTTCAGAATGTCAGCGGTGAGGTGATCGGCCGCGCTACCAATGAGTACTTTGCTTTTACGCTGGGCTTTTTTGTCGGTGGAGGAAGATGGGGAAGGCTTTAACCTGTGCTTATTCTTGATCAATATCGGTTCATTTGAAAATTTATTCTCTTTTTTCAGCGAGTCGACTTTGATCAAGAGTTAAAATCGCTATGTTTGCATGCCGTTAGAAAAAGAGCCCTCTGGGCTTGTTTTTAGCAGGAAGCGGGGTGTAGCGTAGCCCGGTATCG
>NZ_QGOL01000026.1 GCF_003259255.1 Algoriphagus litoralis | reverse complement strand
TTACTTCATCCCGATTGTAATAGATCACTCCACCAAGTCGGGTATAGGGGATCATAGCCCGGTTTCGAAGTGTTTGCAAAGTACCTGCTGAAATCCCCAATAATTTCTGAACATCAGCGGATTTGAGCCATCGTCTTTCGGGTTCAGGTTTATAGCCTTCCAGCATTTTTTTGAGTTCTGCGAGAAGTTCTCTTTTTAGGTTTTCCAGATCTTCTAAAGTTACCAGCTCGATTTCCATAGGATTCAGATTTTAGGGTCGAAACTTGGGAAATCTTGATTGTTTTTTTTCAGAGGTCAGGATTGACTGGGGTGTTTTGGGAGTTGGTTTTTTAATCAATTAAAATCTCCCAACTACCTAATTACTTGTGGGTAAAGGGTTTTGGTTTTTTGCAAGTTCACTGCTTCACTAAACCATTTATCCCATGATAGCAGAACAAGTAGAACAGTATCGACCGGTAATTGGAACTCCCAGTTTAGAGGATGTAAGAGGTTTTTTTGTAGCTCAGGATTATCCTTTTGAAGAGGGTGAGGTGTTTTTCTATTACTATCAGGCATTGGGTTGGAGATCGGAAACCGGCATTCCTATCCGAGACTGGAAATCGGCTGCTTCCCGATGGCTTTGGAATCTGGAAAACTGATTGAAGCTGTTCCAGAGTGCTGATTTTATTCAATCTGCCCCGATCTCTCTGAAGTTTCGGGGTGGATGTTTTTAAGCTGTCAATACCGAGCCCCTGCAAGGGGAGGTACTGCGCTGTGGTGCAGTAAGCAAGATGTAGGATTGTCTACAACAATCCGCTTGGACCGGCTCCGAAGTCGCATGTTCTGAGAATTAAAATTCTAAAAATTAATCCTGTAAAACCATGAAAACCTATGCATCCAAAGGCTTTCCCAAGAGAGTAGAAGGAAGGATTACCGAGAAACGCTATCAGGAACTGATGGAGATTTTGGAACGGGATCCCAGCCTGACATTGAGTGAACTGATCCGAAGAATCTTGCAGAATCAACCGGTACGCCATCAGGTAAAATCGGGAGAATTTTCAGCTGTGATGGAGCAACTGTTTGAAATTCAAACCCATTTGAAAAAAATCGGGAACAATGTGAATCAACTGGTAAAGGCCTTTCATGGAAATACATCCTCTATCCAAAAGTTTCTGCTGGGGAAGAAACTCGGGGAATACCAGGAGCAACTGAATGTAGAATATGGGAGAATTGAACTCGTACTTGAACAACTTCAGATCAAATGGTTGTCAGAATAAGTACTGGTCAGTCGATTCGTGGTGTGCTGGGATACAATGAAAGCAAACGGGTGGAAGGCAATGCAAAACTGATCGGCTATCAGGGATTTTTCCCGGGAGTGGAAAACTTGGGAATTGTCCAGTTGGTCCGAAGATTCGATGCTCTTCTTTCACTCAACCGAAGAACCAAAACCAATACGGTGCATATCTCTTTGAATTTTGCGCCTGGAGAAAAACTATCTGAAGAAAGTCTGGAAGAAATCATCACCGACTACCTCAAACGGATAGGTTTTGGGAAACAGCCCTGTTTGATCTACCAGCATCACGATGCGGGCCATCCCCATGTCCACTTGGTGACCGTGAATATCGATGCCCATGGAAAGCGGATTGAGACCCACAATATGGGAAAGAATCTATCAGAACCTGCCAGGAAAGAAATCGAAAAGCAGTATGGATTGGTACCGGCAGAAAAGCAGCAGTTTGTCGGGCCGGATATCCGGAGCTTGGGCAAACTAAGCTATGCGGAGATACCGACCAAGGCAGGAATTCAAACAGTGTTGAATCAGGTCTGGCAAAACTATTCTTTCTGCTCTTTCGGGGAGTACAATGCCATCCTGCGATGCTACGGTGTGGAAGCAGACCGAGGGGAACCCGATTCCAATCGCTATAAACGGGGAGGCTTGGTTTATCAGGTTTTGGATAGCGCGGGAACGAAAAAAGGAGTACCGATTAAGGCCAGTAGTTTTTACCTGAAACCCACTTTGAAAAAGCTCGGATTGAAGTTTCAAAGAGAACAGTCGAGGCGGGAAAATCAAGTTCCAGTGGTTCGTCAGAAAATCATAGGGGAACTGGAGCGGAGCAATTCCCTTCAGGAATTAGAAGGCAGGCTTAAAAAGCAGGGGATTGATTTGGGGATTAGCCGGACAGCTACCGGAGCGGTATTCGGGTTGGTGTATGTGGATCATCAGCTTCAGGTTGCCATTAAAGGATCGGATTTGGGAAAGGAACTGGGAGCTACCGGGATTTCAAAGAAGTTTGGATTGGTTCATGCCAAGGATCAGCAAGCTGGGGCAGAGGATAGGGTAGGTGGTCAAAAAAATGCGTCACATATTCCATTTACAACCAAAGAGCTTGAGGGTGAACTGCTGGAATCAGCGCTTGAAGGTCTTGATTTAGGAAAGCTTTCAGATTCAGCATATCAAGGGCCGGTTTATCGGGACAAGAAGAAGAAAAAGAAACGGCAGAAGACATCCAATCAGACTGAATCATGAATACCGGAGAGAATCAGGAAGGACTGAAAAAGATCCTGGACTTTACCCGGATGGGATCCCTTGCTTTGCTTGGAGTTCATTCTTACTTACTGGGGTATTCCTATTTTGAAGGCTGGGGATTGACTCATTCATGGATCGATTTTTTATTGGTTCAACTGTCAAAAACGGGGTTATTCGAAGGGAATTTCTTGATTAGAATTCTGGTATTGATGCTGTTACTCATCTCTTTATTGGGGGCGAAAGGAAAGAAAAAACCGGACTACAGCTGGAAGCGAATTTTAGTCTGGTTTTTGTTTTTTATCTGCTTATTCGGGTTTGGAGAATGGTTGGCAAAAAGTATCGGGCAGGGGATTGTTGTTTATCTGGGGATCCTTTGGATTTCCTGGATAGGGATCTTGACCCAAGGCGTGAAGCTCTCTCAGGTCATCCTTTCAGGAATGCGTTCTGATGTGTTTAACCATCTCAATGAGACTTTTCCTCAAGAACAACGCTTATTGGAAAACGAATATTCGGTGAATCTTCCCACCAGATTTTATGTCCAGAAAAAGATATATTCCGGTTGGCTGAATATTGTCAATCCCTTTCGGGCCACTTTGGTTGTGGGGACGCCGGGCGCAGGAAAGTCCTACTTTGTTATTCGGCATATTCTTACCCAGCATATCCAAAAAGGGTTTTCCATGTTTGTCTATGACTTCAAGTACGATGACCTTTCCCGGATTGTCTACAATACCCTGATCCGATCAAGGAATTCGTATGCTGTTTTTCCAAAGTTTTATACCATCAACTTTGATAACCTGCAGACCAGCCATCGCTGCAACCCCTTAGAGCCAAGTACCATGACAGATATCACGGATGCTTCGGAATCCTCAAGAACCATCATGCTGGGCTTGAACCGCGAATGGATCAAGAAGCAGGGAGACTTTTTTGTGGAATCCCCGATCAATTTTGTAACAGCTGTGATCTGGTTTTTGAAGAAGTATAAGAATGGTAAGTTCTGTACCCTTCCGCATGTCATTGAACTCATGCAGGTGGAGTATCCCAGGCTGTTCTCGGTTTTGAGGACCGAACCGGAAATTGAAGTGCTGATCAACCCCTTTGTTTCGGCTTTCTTGCACGGAGCAGCTGAGCAATTGGAAGGGCAGATTGCCAGTGCCAAAATCACGATGGCCAGATTGGCTTCACCGCAGTTATATTATGTGCTTAGCCAAAGTGAGTTTACCCTTGACCTGAATAATCCGGAATCTCCCAAGGTGATTTGTATGGGCAACAATCCCCAAAAGCAGCAGGTCTATGGGGCGGTATTGTCCCTGTATATATCCAGAATCACCAAACTCGTCAACCGGAAAAACTGCCTGAAGTCCAGTCTGGTTTTCGACGAGTTCCCAACCATTTATTTTAATGGGATTGATTCTTTGATCGCCACGGCGAGGTCCAATAAAGTGGCCACCACACTTGGAGTTCAGGATTACAGCCAGTTGAAAAAGGATTATGGTCGGGAGCAGGCGGAGGTGATCATGAACACGGTGGGAAATATCATTTCAGGGCAGGTGTTGGGCGATACAGCAAAGCAGCTTTCTGATCGGATTGGAAAGATTGTGCAACCCAGAAGAAGTATGTCCATCAACTCGGGAGATACATCCATCAGTCATTCCACCCAACTGGAATTGGCGGTTCCTCCTTCCACAATTTCTCAATTGTCATCGGGACAGTTTGTGGGGATTGTTTCAGATGACCCAACCAAGAGGATTCAATTGAAAGCATTTCATTGTGAAATCCAGAATGATCATGCTGCCCTTGCTACTGAGGAAAGATCCTATCAGCCAATTCCGGTAGTACGGGAATTGCGGGAAAATGAGGTGATTGAAAATTACCGTCGAATCAAATCGGAGGTGCAGAATCTGGTAGAGGAGGAGCTAGAACGGATGCTGGATACTCCGGCGCTGGCGGGATTGATGATTAAATGAATATTTGAAAAACTGGTTATCAAAGTTGTAAACTGAATTGGAAGCGATCTTCGAGCTTATAACTCAATTTTGGGTTTACTAGAAAATATGGTTGACGAAGGCTGTTCTCAAATATTTGGTGTTCACGGTTCGTGAACATTTACATATAATGAACATTTTTTTTAAGGATTAGTCTTCTTCCAATCGCTGAGTTTTTTTTGGGGAACTTACATTAAGGCAACCTATAAACCGTTAATTTTTTCTACTCCCTGCTCCAGCTAAGTTAGCGGGGAGTCTGCACACGAGGCAAGAGACTACGGCATAAATACCCGCGCTCGTGCCTTTGCGGGTTTATTCCGTTTCCTCTTGCACTTAGTGCCTCCTGCCCGCAGGAACTGCTGTATCAGTTCATTTCTAATTTAAACCGTTAAGAAAAATGAAAACTACAGCAAAAAAATCCGGCAAGTCTAACCGTTCCAACGGATCGGGAAATTGGAAGAGCAAAGTAACATCTTCCAAAAGAGCCAATTCCAAGGTCTCTCCAATTGATGTTTATGAAAAGTTTACCAATCTGATTATTGAGCGGTTGGAACAGGGAGTAATTCCATGGCATCAACCCTGGAATGCAAAGGGGATGCCTTCCAATTACCTGACCAAACGACCCTATCATGGCATCAATCTCTGGATCTTATTGGCCTTTGGGCATGAATTTCCCTATTATCTCACCTTCAAGCAGGCAGAAAGCTTGGGCGGGAAAGTGAAAAAAGGAGCGAAAGCGATTCCGGTGTGTTATTGGAATTTTGTGTACAAGCACAAGGAAACCGGAAGGACCATTCCTGCAGAATTGGTTAGGGATTATTCCATCGATCAAGTAGAAAAAAAGTGTTTTCTAAAAGAATACAAGATCTTTCCAATTGAGCTTATCGAAGGAATTGATTGGGAACTTCCCGAAGTAGCGGAGGACTCCAAGATTCCGGTAATTGAACGCTGCGAGGAAGTTTATGCTGAAATGCTCAATCCGCCCAAGGTGGTGCATGAGAAGGAAGAGGCTTATTATCAGCCTAAGCTGGATCTGATCAATATGCCGCCGAAACCAAGGTTTAATACACCGGAGGGCTACTACGCGGTGCTTTTCCATGAACTGGTACACTCAACTGGAAGTGAACAGCGACTGAATCGTACGGGCGTGGCCGAAATGGATTACTTCGGATCTTCCACCTATTGCAAGGAAGAACTCATTGCTGAAATGGGAGCGGGGTACCTCTGCGGCTATACAGGAATAGCCAACAATCAGCTCTTGGATAATCAGGCAGCCTATATCCAAAATTGGATTGCCCAGCTTAAAAATGACAGGCAACTTTTAATTGAGGCTGCATCAAAAGCACAAAAAGCGGTGGATTACATTCTGATGACCTGTCCGTTTTAGGAGAAAGGGGGAGGAATCCCCTTTTTTGGTCGTGGTTAATCCGGACAATCCGGAAGTTCAAAAAGTAGATTTTTATCAATTTCAATTGTTGTCAGGATTTTGCCTGAGACGGCTTCACTGAGGATTACCGGGTAGGAATTTCTACCCAAATTCATGAAAAACTCCCATTTTCCCGATTGAATTCCTTCAATGACTTCTTCAACCTTCAGGCTCCAGACTTCTCCGAGTGGATTTCTACCTCCGATATGGGTGATTACTGTTACTCCTTTATCGATGGCTTTTCGGGAGCAAAGGATTTGGTACTTGATTGGCATTTTCTAAAATCTAGGTTCTTTGGATTTTGATGCAATGAAACAAGTCGTATTAATCCGATAAAAATT
This sequence comes from Algoriphagus litoralis, assembly GCF_003259255.1. GTDB lineage: Bacteria > Bacteroidota > Bacteroidia > Cytophagales > Cyclobacteriaceae > Algoriphagus > Algoriphagus litoralis. The sequence continues at coordinate 19,314 of NZ_QGOL01000026.1, read as the reverse complement.
GAACTTGGAGATTACCTGGCAGGTAATGTTACTCCTATTTCTTCCAGCAAAGTTAACAGGATTTCTGCCTCATCTTCCTTATTCTGTTCGATGAGTAGCCGGATGGTTCTGGCCATGGCAATTATTTGATGCCCTTTTCTGAGGCGGCTTAGTGCTAAAGTTCCGCCAGACTCGCGGATGAGATTTTCGGTTTTTTCTATGGATCTGGTTTCCAGATCCAAAAGGTCTTCCATGAGGTGTCTGAATTTCATTGTTAATGATATAAACATTTTTTGTTTGATTAATTAACAGAATTTCGATGGAATTCGTCTTGCCTTTTTGTGAATTACCCAGAAGTTTCCAAATTTAAAATTGATTAACACTCAAGAAGAAATACGATTAATCCCTAATCCCACAAAATGCAAACACCGAATTGGAATCTGGTTATAGATAAGGCCCTTGAAGTACTTCGAATGTCAGATAATGGATTTGTTCTTTTGGATATGTATAACAATCTAATGACTCCTGAGGAAGCTGCCTTTCGAAAAATCAGCGTAACACCCTATAATGCCGCAAAATTTATTCAAGCCCAGTTTTCAGCTTTGGGACTGGATATAGCCGACAAACACGTCAGGATTAAATTAATAGCGCTTTTGGAGGAATATGACCGACTGCAGAAGTCCAAGATTTAAGACTATGGAGCCGATTGGGATTCGTTTTTTGTAAAAATTAAATTGAATGTATTAGAAGTAGATTAAGTCATCGAAGTCATAGTTTCATCAAATACACAGGATATTGGCTCAAAATCAAATAAGTTAGACTTTGATCATTTTTCGTACAGTTTTCCCAGTCTTACTAAATGACGGGACCCTGCCAGTCCATTTGGATTACAGCCGGCCTTGCCCTCTGGTACCTCCATGCCCAGCTTAGTATAAAATTCAGCCCAATAGGTGTCAATTTCCCCTGTTTTGGGATCTTTAAAGGTCATAGGCTCTAATTCAAAAATTTTTGCATCCCTAAATGCCCGCTCCACAAAATCAGAGCAATACAATGAGGTGTCGTTGAGCACATAGCTCCAATTGTAAGGCTTTCCCAATAAGGTCTTGGCGCTGATAATTGCACCTGATATGGAAGGTTGGACTTCTTTGGCGAGTCTATAAACTGCCAATTTTTTGTTTTTTGATTTCGATTGATTGACCAAACTATCCAAAGGCTCACGGACAGATCCTTTCTCAGGACTGGCATGAAGTATATAAATGCCGGTCTCTGACACCTCAATAATTCCCACATGATCAAAGGAGGCATTCTCTTCACGCTGAGTCACCCTATTGATTGCACCGGAGAGCTGGTCTTGTTTTGCTCCTACAAAGATCAGATCACCGGTTTGTATTCTCAGGTTGTAAAAGGAGACCTTCTCCTGTGCATGGGCAGGGAGAACAAAAAACAGGAAAAGGTATAGGTTGATCGCTATCAGTTTTAATAATTTTTTCATGAAGAAAGTAGGGTCGTTTGTATAAATTTTTGATGTAGTATGACCCTTAGGTTTCAGATCCAAAATTAAGGAACTTACCAAAAAGGGCTTTCTTGCTTATGATTTTTTCGCATCCTTAGACAATCAACTACTATTATAAGATTTTTGAAGGAGGGAAAGATTTTGCCATTTATAGGATTGAAGCTTTAACCTTTTAGGCTGAAAACATAGATTTTTTTAATTCCGCTTTGGTTAATTTTTATAAAAGTTTCAAACATCTTTAGGTTTTGCTTTCACGTTCAAAACCAAAAAAAGAGAAAAACAGGCCTATGTCAATTACAAAAGAATCAGAATTACTCGGCATGCAGCAGGTAAGCGAAGTAGTGGCTTACACTTTAAAAGAAATGGTGAATCACGCCAAACCTGGAATGAGCACCAAAAGCCTTGACGAGTTTGGCGCGAAGATTCTAAAGGAGTTTGGGGCAAACTCTGCACCTTTCATGACTTATAAATTTCCGGGTTGGACCTGTATCAGTGTCAATCATGAATTTTGCCACGGTATTCCCAGTAAAAGTCGAATCCTAAATGAAGGGGACCTGATCAACATCGATGTATCCGCAGAACTGAATGGATTTTGGTCGGATAATGGAAACTCTTTTGTGTTGGGAGAAGATATTTTTGGACATCAGAAGCTGGTGGATGCTTCCAAGGAAATTTTAAAAAAGGCAGTGGAATCCATTAAAGGAGGGGTTAAAATAGCAGATGTCGGACATTTGATGGAAATGGAAGCCAAAAAGCGTGGTTACAAAGTGATCAAAAATCTTGGCGGTCACGGGATTGGTAGAAGCCTTCATGAGCAGCCTGACGAATTGCTTAATTACAAAAACAGATACGATCAGAGACGATTCAGGAAGAACTCCGTGGTAGCGATTGAGACATTTATTTCTACGGAATCAAACTACACCGTAGAGCTCAATGACGGTTGGACCATGGTAGGAAACAAAGGTGGGTTTATGGCCCAACACGAACATACCCTTGTTGTTACTGACGGAAAGCCATTGATCCTGACGGAAAACAACGGGGTTTGGAATTGAGATCGGATAGACCGATTTTCTATTTTTTGCTGAAATATTTATATAGTTGATAATCAGCTCCTTGTCCCGGGAAAAGATGCTTAGTACACTTCTGCCAAAGAAACCAATGATGAGATTTTTTAAATAGTTCCCTCTTAGTTTTTTTCGCTTCACTGTACTTGGTTAGGACCTACTATTTCCAGATGAATCCATCCATCCCGCTGATCTTCCAATGTCAGAAATTCACCTTTCATTAATGTTGAATTCACTTAGTCCTAATTTTAAATCTTTTTATTTGAGCGACGTTTTTTTTCAAGAATGAAGCCCTCTGGAGATGAAATTCTGTACAAACGAATAAAAAAAGCTGATCATCAGGCTTTTGATCTGCTCTTTCAAAACTATTGGAAGCGGCTTTTTCAGTATGCATATAAACTTCTCCAAGACCAGCAGCAAGCAGAAGATGTCGTTCAGGAGGTGCTTGTCCAACTTTGGGAAAATGCCCCCCAACGCGACATTTCGAATCTATCGGGATACCTTTTCAGATCTGTAAAATACCAGGTGGCCCTGATCATCAAAGGGGAGAAATGGAAGGTGGGCTGGGAGGATTTGGAATTGGAAGTAGTGGAGGAGTCGGTAGAAATGGAGCAGGTAGTGAAGGAAGCACTGTTTCAACGGCTTGATCATAGTATTGACAACTTGCCTGAGAAATGTAAAGCGGTATTTCAGCTTCATAAAAAGGAGGGGGTCTCCGTAAAGGATATAGCTGCCAGTCTCAACCTTTCCCAGCGGACTGTGGAAAACCAAATTCACAAAGCAATGAAAGTCCTTCGATCCGAATTGGGCCTGTTTTTTTTCATAATGTTAACCTTTGGTTACTAATTCCGGGCTTGAATTAAGGATTGGTTAAGTCTCATTTTTAGCGTAAGTATTTTTTCAATTCCCGACACTGTCTCCTAGATGAATGGGAATAAAATGACAAAAGCAGCTTTTGAAAAGCTTCTCCAAAAGCAGGCAGAAGGGAGGACTTCCGCTTCTGAAAATCAAAAAATTGATCGGATTTGGCAACAGATCTATGACCGTACCCAAGCCTTTGATTGGGACAAGGTTTCTGAACTTGGCGTTAAAGAAAGAATTCAATCCGGAATCAATCAACGCATAGCCTACACTGCAAAAACAAAAAAGAATTACATCGGGCATTACTTTTTGAGAGTTGCTGCAGTATTCCTTTTACTGATATTGGGAGCGCTGATTTATAACACGGTGAATCAGCAGGAAGAAATTCAGGTTGCTCTCCTGAGCCGAAGCACAAACAAGATTCAGCGCGCACAGGTCACACTTCCGGATGGAACGAAGGTTCATCTCAATGTGAATTCTACACTGAATTTCCCTGAGACATTCGAAGAGGATTCGCGAATCGTCCAGTTGACCGGGGAGGCATTTTTTGATGTTACTCACGATCCCTCCCGACCATTTTATGTTCAGTCTTCCACACTGAATACCAAGGTGCTTGGAACTTCCTTCAATATCTCCTCTTACGCTGATGAAGAAACCAGGATAACTGTCAAAACAGGAAAGGTTCAGGTTTCACTGAACACAGACCAGAAGCAACAGGTCTACCTGATGCCCAATGAAACGGCGAGCTTGCCCAAAGGCTCCTCAAATCTTATTACCGGAAAGGCCGATGCCTCCAGTGTTATTGGCTGGACCTCAGGAAAGTTGGAATTCGAATCGGTGCCTTTCGACGAGGTTCTCGCCCGACTGGAAAAATACTACCATACCCCATTGGTACTGTCCAATTACGAAAATAAAGGATGTCTGATAACCGCTTCTTTTGAAAACAAAGGACTCAATTTTATTCTATCCAATCTTCAGCTTCTGGCGAAGTTTACCTACACCGAAAATGAGGAAGGGGAATTTATAATTGATTTTAAATCATGCTAACACAGACCAAATCATAGCCTATGTAACAGCAAAATTTACCCATTTAAAAAATTAGGGTTGATCTGCGCCAACAGACCAACCCTGTTCCGGCAATGCCAGAGATTAAATACTAATCCTTAGAAAATTATGAAAAAAAATTTTATCGGACGAATTGTGTTCCTATCTAAACACACATTTAGGGTTTTTCTTGTGCAGGTACTGTTTATGCAGGTACTCTTTGCCAACCCTACCAAGAGTCAGAACCTCGATCACTACCAAGTGAGTATTAAGGTTCAGAATGCTTCCCTGTTGGAAGTATTGCAGTTACTGGAGGAGCAAACTGATTTTGAGTTTGCGTACAATCAAAATGTCTCTAGAAACGAGACAAAAATCACCCTACAAATGCGGGATAACCTGCGAAATGTTCTTAAAGCCATAGCAGATCAGTCAGATTTTGATTTCAAAAGGGTGGAGCAAAACATTTATGTGACCAAATCCGAAAGACAAGCTGAACTAAAGCCAGCTGTTCCTGTAGTCTTTTTGGAAATTAAAGGCAAGGTGACTGATGAAAACACGAATGAGCCCATTCCCGGAGCAACGATTTTGGTAAAGGGAACCGTCAGAGGTACAGTGACTGACTTGGCTGGAGAATATTCGATTCAGGCCTCTCCAGGAGAAGTTTTGGTATTTTCCTTTGTCGGTTTTGAAACCGTAGAAAGAACTGTAGGCAACTCCAATACTATCTCCGTGAGCCTGAGTGAAGGAGTGGCACTCAGTGAAGTGGTTGTCACAGCGCTTGGAATTAAGCGGGAAGAAAAAGCGCTGGGTTATGCTACTCAGAATATTGATTCTCAGGAACTGCTCGATGCCAGATCAAACAACTGGTCCGATGCACTTCGCGGAAAAGTAGCGGGGCTAAATGTCCTCAGTGCAGGTTCAGGTCCGATGAACTCCTCACAGATCAGCTTAAGGGGAAATAACTCACTCAATCCCAATGGCAACTTTGCACTGATTGTAGTGGATGGTGTACCCATGAATTCAGGGTTGACTTCTTCGGGAGTAGGAAATGCCTACTCCGCTGGTTCAGGAAATGACGTACCCGTTGACTTTGGAAATGGAATAGCTGATATCAATCCGGATGACATCGAAAACATCACCGTACTCAAAGGAGCAAGTGCAACAGCACTTTACGGGAGCAGGGCGGCAAATGGAGCCTTGATCATCACCACCAAAGGAGGTACCCGAAATACAAAAGGAATTGGGGTTACGGTCAATTCAAATGTGGCTTTCAATGATGTATTGCGTTGGCCGGATTACCAATACGAATACGGACAGGGAACAGGCAGAGCATTCAATGCTGACGGTGAATTGTATTACTCCTATGGTGCATCTGAAGATGGAGCAAGCACTGGAGGAACCAGTTCTGCCTTTGGTCCTAAGTTTGACGGACAATCCTATTTCCAATACGATCCTACACTAGAAGGACAGTCTGCAGAACGCCAACTTTGGAGACCATATGAAGACAACATCAAGGGATTCTGGCGTACTGGGCACAACATCGTGAACAACGTAGCCATAGAAGGAAGTCATGATGGAGGATCTGCCAGAGCATCCTTTACTCATACCAAAAACGAATGGATCATGCCTAATACGGGCTTTGAGCGCTTTGTGGCAGCGTTATCACTTACTCAAAAAATCTCAGACAAGCTCCAGCTCAACGCAAAGGCAAGTTATACAAACAAGAAAAGTGATAACCTCCCGGCAACAGGATATAACAATCAGTCCATCGCTTATTTCATGATTTTCCAGAATCCAAATGTGGATTTGGATTGGTACCGTCCTATCTGGGAGCAAGGACAGACTAATGTCAGCCAAGTGCATCCTTTCAGTTCTTTCATTGACAATCCCTTCCTGATTGCCTATGAAATGACTAATGCGGTAAACAACAATGCTTTTCTGGGTAACATCTCTGCAAACTATACCTTCAACGAAAAGTTTGAACTTCTCCTGCGCTCAGGGATTACCATGAGTCAGGAAGATAGAGCACAACAAAGACCTTACTCATCCGCCAATTACCAGCGTGGTTTTTATAAGGAGCAGGACATCACCAATTACGAAATCAACTCTGATTTTCTTTTTACCTACAAAGACAAAATAGGTGATAAAATCTCATTCAGCTCCAGCGTCGGGGCCAATCAGATGAAGCGGAATTACCGGTTGACCAGCGCTGAGGTAATCGGATTGGTGATCCCGGGAGTATACAAACTTGCCAATGGAGTAAACAATCCTACGGTATCTACCAATGACAATAACAGAGTGATTAATTCGGTGTATGGATTGGTTTCCCTGGATTGGGACGAGAAAATCTTCGTCGATATCACGGGAAGAAATGACTGGTCAAGTACCCTGCCTGTTCAAAACAACAGCTTTTTCTATCCTTCAGTGAGTACTAGCTTTGTGCTTTCGGATATGATAACCCTGCCCAAGCCAGTCACTTTTGCAAAACTTAGAATTTCTGGTGCTCAGGTAGGCAATGATACCGAACCTTACCGAACCTCAAAATATTATGGACAAAGTGACTTCCCGGGTTCAGCTTCTGTTCCTACCACGCTCTACAATGTGGGATTCAAACCGGAGATTACCACTTCTTTTGAGACCGGGATGGAATTGATCTTTTTGGACAGAAGGTTGAATCTGGATGTGAATTATTACCTCTCGGAGACCAATAATCAGATTATTCAGGTACCTGTCGATATCGTGACGGGATTTTCAAGCGCAATTTTGAATGCAGGTACTGTTCAGAATAGAGGATGGGAAATAGTATTGGGTGGCAGTCCCATCCGCAGAGGTTCATTTGAATGGAACACAACCTTGACTTGGGCTAAAAATCGGAATAAAGTCCTTTCCCTTCCTGATGAAGTTGATGGAAGCCAGGTCATCGGAAATGGTGGAAACGCCTCCATCATAGCCAAAGTTGGCGGGACAACAGGTGACATTTATGGATTTGGATTTGTACGTTCCCCTGATGGCGAAATTGTATATGGCTCAAATGGCTTACCGCTCAGACCGCAGGAAATCCAATACATTGGCAATGCCTATGCAGATTGGAGAGGGGGATTGAGAAATGAATTCATCTATAAAAATATCCGAATGTCGGTGCTTTTTGACGGGCAGTATGGAGGGATAGTTTATTCACAGACCCACCATAAAATGTCAGAGCAGGGTAAGCTCAAGCATACGCTTCGTGGAAGAGAGGATGGTTTCATAGTGGGAGAAGGAGTAGTACAGAACGCAGACGGCACTTTTTCTCCGAATACCACCCAAGTGAATTTGGCTACCTACTATGGAGACTACTACAGAAGAGCCAATGTAGAGTCCAACTCCTTTGATGCTTCTTTTGTCAAATTGAGAGAGGTGAGGTTGGAATATGCCGTTCCGGCGAGAATCCTTAGCAATACTTCTATCCGTGGGGCTTCCATTGCCTTTTATGGTAGAGACTTGGCACTTTGGAGCGATTTCCCTGCCTTTGATCCGGAAACTGCCGCTCTCAACGGCTCCACACTTCTTCCCGGTGTAGAAATGGGACAGTTGCCTACACCAAGGACCTTCGGAGCAAATCTTACCCTCAAGTTTTAATTCCAAAAATTCAATCATGAAACTACATAGCTATATAACAGCGATTTTAGTCTCCTTATTAGCCTTTTCCTGCACCGGAGACTTTGAAGAGATCAATACTGACCCGAATCGAATTGACCAGATCAGTCCCGGAACATTACTGAATCCAATTCTTTATGAAGTCAGCAGTTTTAACACAGATCGAGCAGACGGATTCACATTTCAGATCATGCAGGTAGCCCTGCCTTTCCCGAGTGCCAACGGTGGACTTCATCGCTATGATGTGAGCGAAGGAGCAGGAAACTCGACTTGGAATACCTATTACAGATGGTTGGTAAATATCCGGGAGATGAAACAGGCAGCGATAGATTCTGACGACCCCAATTACGAAGCCATTGCCCTGACATTGGAAGCTTGGGTGGCCAGCCAATTGACCGATTCATTCGGTGATGTGCCATTTACAGAGGCGAGCCAAGGGGAGCAGGGGATTTTTCAGGCTAAATTTGATACCCAAGAGCAGATCTATGCATTGCTTTTTGACAATCTCGAACGGGCCAATTCCATTTATGATCCTTCCCGTGCGATGGTATTTGGGGAAGATATTCTCTTTGGAAATCAGGTAATTCTGTGGAAAAAATTTACAAATTCCCTTCATTTGAGATTATTGCTCAGAGTGTCCAAGCGGCAGGAAAATTCTTTTGCGAAGATGGCTTCGATTCTCGCAAATCCTGGACAGTACCCTATTTTCACGAATACTGCTGAATCTGCGATCCTCAAAATCACGGGAGTTGTACCCAATATTTCCCCATGGGGGAGGGCAATTGATTTCACTACTTTTCGGGCTATTTCAGCGTTTTTCGTAGATCAGTTGAATGCCTTGGAAGATCCCAGAAGAAGTAAATTTATGACACAAGCCAGAGAGCTTGACGGCACCACCCAGATCGGGTACAAAGGGATCCCATCGGGTTATGGAGGTACGGAGTCCCAATTTCAGTTTATCCCCTCCAATCATAACATTGCATTGGTACAAGCTCCCATGATTTCTTTGATTCTCACCTATGCGGAACTGGAGTTTATCCAGGCGGAACTCGCGCAGCGTGGCGTAATTAATTCGGATGCAAAAATGCACTATGAAAATGGGGTAAAGGCAGCCATGGAGCAATGGAGTGTGGTGCTTCCAGAAAATTATTTTGAAAACCCAAATGCAGCCTATGACGGGACGCTTGAGCGAATTATGCTTCAAAAATACATCGGGTTGTATTTCAATGATTATCAGCAATGGTTTGAATACCGAAGAACAGGATTTCCGGTATTGCCAAAACAGGATGGCATGCTGAATGATCAGCGTGTTCCAGTGCGGTTCCGCTATCCGGTCAACTCTCAACTGAACAATCCAGTCAACTACCAGGAAGCAGTTGCCCGAATGGGAGGAGATGATATCAATATCAAAGTATGGTGGGAAAAATGAGAATCAAACTTCTTATATACAGCATATCCTTAGGTTTTGTCTGTATCTCAACTCAAGCACAGGATTTAGCAAAGGGCTATGTCTTTGAAGATGCTAACCAAAACGGTAAAAAGGAACGGCGGGAGGCCGGACTGGCAGGAGTCGGGGTATCCAAGGGACAGCAAGTCGTCGCTACCGATGAAAAGGGATATTTTGAAATTGAACTGGATCCAGGGCAGTTGCTATTTGTGGTAAAACCTTCTGGATATCGAGCCCCGGTGGATTCCCTGAATCGTCCCCAGTACTTCTATATTCACAAGCCCCAAGGTTCACCGGATTTGAAGTATGCAGGAAGTTTGCCAACGGGACCTCTTCCAAAACAAATCAATTTTGGATTAATCCCCAATCCTGAGTCGGACAATTTCACTGCCTTGGTATTTGGAGATCCGCAGCCCTACAACTTGGAAGAAATTGACTTTTTCGATAGGGGTATTGTCAAGGAAGTAGAAGGCATCAAAAATGTTGCTTTTGGACTTTCCTTGGGCGATTTGGTGGGCGATGACCTGTCTTTGTTCACTCCTTATGCCAAAGCTGTAGCAAAAGTCGGGCTGCCGTGGTACAATGTCATGGGCAACCATGATGAAAATTACGATGTGGATCGGGATGAATTATCGGATGAAACATTTGAGGCACATTTTGGTCCAAACACCTATTCATTTAATGTTGGTAAAGTTCACTTTATCGTCGTGGATAATATCCTTTGGCCCGATCCCCGTGACAGCAAAGGATACTGGGGAGGAATGAGATCGGACCAATTGGATTTTGTGGAAAATGACCTAAAGCTTGTTCCCAAAGATCATCTGATCGTGCTCTCTATGCATATTCCCATTTCGGAAGAAGGGGACTCCTATCGCGATGAAGACCGGCAACGCCTGTTTGACTTACTGGCCGATTTTCCTTACAACTTCTCGATGTCAGCTCATACCCACTTGCAAAAGCAGGATTACTTTGATGCCAAGCAAGGATGGAAACAGGAGAAACCTCACCACCACTACAATGTGGGGACTACGTCTGGGGATTGGTATAAGGGGGTCCTGGACGCCAACGGTATTCCTGTTTCTACTATGCGGGATGGAACACCCAAAGGGTATGCTTTGGTGGATTTTGAAGGCAATCAATACCGCATTCGGTATCAGGTGGCCGGAAAGCCAGCCGATTACCAAATGGACATTTTTGCTCCTAAAGTCCTCAAGAAAGATCTGCGAACCACTTCGGGAATTTTCGTGAATTTCTTTATGGGATCAGATGGAGATCAGGTGAGATACAGAGTGGATGGTGGCGAGTGGAAAATGATGAATCAAATCAAAGAAGTGGATCCATCTTATTTGGTTGATTTGTTGGAATGGGATACCACGGAAGTTCTGCTTCCCGGCAAAAGACCATCCAATGCCCAGCCCAGCAGACACCTTTGGAAAGCTCCCATACCCGTAAACCTTCCTGCAGGAGTGCATGTGATCAGCATTGAAGCCACCGATAGATATGGCATTACCCATAAGGGTAGCAGAAAGTATACTTTGATAGATTGATCGCTGCCAATCTCATCTAAATCCCGGGAAATAGTATTTCCCGGGATTTTTTTAGGCATTTATTGTATCACTTTTAACCGTTAGGACGAGCGAACCATGCTTTTAGACGGTCCGGATTACCGGCGATCAATCTTTAAAAACCAAAGACTTGCCTATATCCTCGGATACCTGACGTGGGCTTAACTTGGCCAAGAATCATTGAAGGATATAGACCAATTTTTAATATTTTTTTATGAATGGAGGCTATACTTTTTTGAATTTTACAGCTGAAGAGAATCATGAAAATTGACCTTGAAATTCACGAAGCTTGATAATTCCTATGCCATTAGTCAGATTTTTTTTGATTTTGATAGTGCCTTCGTATTTTTTTGTGAATCATCACCGAATTGTAGCCAAAGAAGAGAAATGAGGTTTAATGAGCTCCGAGATAAATGTGAATCCTACTGCAGAATCACAGATCCAGTACTTACGGAAATCATGTATTATGGAGCAGTTAAAAGCGGATTGGATACCAAGTTTTCAGTTTATTCCAAACGTTATAAACACATCGTTTCCAAATGGGATGAAGCAAACTGGTCCAGATTCAAGTCTCAATACATTGTACATGAAATTTTCAAGAATAAGAAATTGATTTCTTCTTATCTGAATCATTCCCAAATCAAAGCATTGCCTCAGGAGACGTTTAGTCTATTGCACGCTCTCTCAGAAGAAGAGTGGCGCTATACTTTTTGGCAAATTCAAGCAAATCCAGCCCCTGATTTTTTTTGGGCACTTGACCTTGTCAGTCTTAAAGAATTTCTTCTTTTCTCTCCAGGTGTTTCCGCTTATTTAAAAACAGGTAATCCAAAATTCTTCGGAGGATTGATTCACCCTACAGAAAATAATTGTTTCCAGACTTTTGGGCCTTTGGTGTCTTACTTGAGTATGGATGCTGATGACCTTTTTTATTTCGCGGCAGAGGTGGATCCCTTACTTTACGAAAGTGGGCAAGATATTGCCGATATCATATCTGACGAGCTATTTATGTTTTTACTCCTTGCGGCTTTCGGTCATATACCTGCGCAAATCTATAGTGGTTATGAACTGGTTTTTGTAAGCGGTGAGGTTGAACTGGAGGATATTGATTTTAGTGCCTTAAGTCAATTTTTTACCATAGAATACAATCCACCGATCGTCAAAATTGTGCATAAAGAATACGGTGAATTTCCACACTACGCTAATGCCTATTTTCACGAAGAGCAGCAAGTCCTATACTTATCTTCCATGACTGATTATGGCTATGAACACTTAATCTCTGATTTGGAGCGATTAAATTTGCCAATTGATGCGGAACCCCAGGTCAGACTTCATTTGTCGATGAAAATGGCAGTGGAAGAGATCTTTCGTAAGAAGGTGGAAATGATGCCTTATGAAAAACATTTTGTCAAGGATACCGATGCATCAGCATCTTCCAGTATTGAACTGGAGAAACTTAATCATTTCCTGCAGCGCTTGATGCCATTATTGAATTCAAAAAAAGAAGTGGATATCGACCGCCTCATTGATGAGACCGGAGCTGAGCCTGAGTCTGCAAAAAAGATCTATATCCATATCAGACAGAAATTGGGTTTTTAAACCATTTAGTTCATCAATTCTAATGGGGGGCTTTCACTTTCCACCCGATAAGCCTAGGAATGTGGTTTCTGTCAGTAATACAAGACCCAGTCAGCTGTTTGGATTGGGCCAAGGGGTCTTGGCTTGCTTTCGGAAATCATTTTACCTGCTTATCGGGTGAAAGGTTGCTTAAGCATGAAGTTAAGGAGGGAAATAGTCCCTAAAGGATTTATTTATTCTTCGGGACTAAATTTCATGGATTCTATTTCACTACTATCGCTTCAAATTCAATTTTTAGCGACTCATAAAGTGAATTTACTTCCACTGCGGTTAATGCAGCCTCTACCTGATTTTGCTTTGTCCAGGAAATAAAGTCAGTAAAGCAGGTAGTTAAGAGTTCATCAGTTGAAGTGGTGAATAAATTCAAGCGGACGATGTTTTTGCATTCATAGCCTGCCTCGAGGATTACTTTTTCCAGATTTTCCAATGCTTGCCCCAGCTGGATTTTCATGCTTGCATCACTGGATACTCCATCATGACCTATCGCAGCTTGACCTGAACAATAAAGTGTTCCTTCAACCTGTTTCACTTCTACTGCCTGTACATATCCTCGTTCTTTTTGCCAATTCCAGGGATTGATTATTCGCTTTTCCATGTCATTTTCTAAGTTTCGTTTAATAGGACAAAGTTGGGTTGGCGGAATCGACCCCACCTGTGACCTGGCTCACTATTTTTCCACTGGACAAAGAAATCTTCACCTTGAAAGCCTGCTTAAAGTCTCTCTTGAAACACCCAGATAGGAAGCAAGCGTAGACTTTGAAATGCGATGGATTAAGGAAGGCTGGCGTTGGATAAGTTGGTCAAATCGATCACTTGCACTATCATTCATGAGGGATAGGACCCGTTGCTGGGCGGCAATATGTCCTGCGATGGCTTTGTGAAGGAAAAATTGAGCCATTTTGGGAATCTCATTGCATAGCTTGGTAAAGTTTTCTTTGCTGAGAATCAGGATTTGGCAATTTTCCAGACTTTGCAGGGACATCTTTGCTGGCCCCCCTCTTTCAAAGGCCTCATAATCTGATTCCCACCAGTCTTCCATGGCAAAAGATAATATCCGTTCCTTCCCGCTTTCATCGGTATAAATAAGTTTCAATAGGCCGGAAACGATAAAATACATCTCTGAAACCCGATCTCCCTGCCGGAATAAAAATTCCTTTTTCTTGATTCTCCTGGATGTAAAACAAGAGGCAATCAGCTCAAATTCAGTATTGGATAGGCTGATTAATTCTTCAAGATGCCGTCTCAATGCATGCTCCATTTAAAGGGATTTAAGGTTGAATTTTGAGTTTTGTTAGTCTTTTGGTTCAGGTAGGAGGTGGGCTATTTCCTCAAGATTTAACGTAAGAATTGCAGCAACTGGCTTTGGTCAAGAAGTATAAGCATTCTTTAACTTTTATTTGGGCTAAGAAATTGCCACCAGCTTTTTATTTTTATGACTGATAAAATTATCCATACATCTAAAATTATGGCAACAAACACATTTGACTTTGTAGGTGGTGACAGGGGAGTATGGAAAGTTATCCGTATGGATAGTGTATGTGGAGAGTCACTGGAATTAGTGCCATGTTTGGATATTTTGCCAAATTCGACAGCTAATTTGAATAAAGGACTCTGGACTTTGACAGGATTTACGAGTAATGTTCGCTACGCAGAAAAAGCTGAACGGGAAAAACTTGTTGCAGTTCAATCTGACTTGGGACGACCTTTGGCAACATGTGCAGCATTAATTCCTATAAGAAAATCCGAAAAATGGTGGGCATTGGCTCAGGACGAGAGAAGAAAAATATTTGAAACAAAGTCACACCACACAGAGACGGGTTTGAATTACCTGCCAGCGATCGCTCGTAGACTATACCATTGTAGAGACATCGGCCAACCATTTGACTTCTTGACTTGGTTTGAATATGCACCCGAAGACGCTGAAAAATTTGAAGTGCTGGTTAAATCCTTAAGAGAAACAGAAGAATGGAATTATGTGGAAAGAGAAATTGATATTAGGCTAATAAAATCCTGATATACAGAAATATAATTTCTTCAAAGGGGTATACTTGCAAACCGATATTTATTCTTTTTGATTTTTAGGGGAGTGAGATTTGACCAGTGGGGGAGGTGTAATGATAATCCCTGTAGCACATGGATTGATGGATACGTTTTATTTTTAACCAATAATCTAAATATTAGTGCATATGAAAAATCTTCTTTTATCCTTACTGATCTTTGTTAGTCTTTCATCTTGTTCTGAATCGGAAGATCCCAAACCAGATGCGGTGTTTATCAGAGTAGAAAACAGCTCCCTCAGTGATTTTACAGATGTAACGGTCAGATCTGGCAGCAGTCCAGTGGAATTCGGAGCGGTCGGTGCCGGAAGCTTTTCCGACTATAAAGAGTTTGAAATTGCCTATCGCTATGGAATGGTAGAATTAAAGGCTGATGGTGAGGAATTAAGAATTATCCCTTTTGATTATGTCGGTGAAACACCACTGGCCAATGGGTATTATACCTATAATCTCAGTGTTCAAAACAATGCTGCAGGATCTCCATATCTAAGTATGGAATTGGAAATTGATTAAACAAAAGGGATAGGTATAAAATCCAAAGCTGCCGCTATTCCACTTATAAAGGTATCCACAAAGTCAATGATCTTTCCGATTACCCAATCTCCGGAAGTAAGGCAGGGGTGGAATACGATTTTTGTAAACTGAAATGCACCAAATTTCCCTACGCCTGAAATAGGAATTTTGCGGTAGTGTGTGAAGAATGACCATATCCAGTTAGAACTATCTCGGGAAGTGCTATCCTAGTAGTAAAAAGTCATGGGGTATTGAAATAAAATGAGTTATCGGATTTTATCAGGATTATTGATAATAATCCCTTCCGACAGCTCAAAATGCAAGAAAATGAGTCAATTTGGAGATCTAGGATTTGCTGAATAGATGGATGTATTCACTGAAGGCGAAGATTCGATTTCTCTTGTACCCGGTCAGTTCTTCTAGGATTCCCAGATCCAGGAAATCTTTGATCAACCGATTGGAGGTTGAGGGATGGATCTCAAGTTTTTCTGAAACGTAGGCGGAATCGATTATTGGTTGTTTATAAAGCTCATTGATCAGTCGCTTGGCATCCATTTGTTTTTTGCCCAGTTGAATCAGTTGTGTGAGTTCAATTCGATTTCTTAATGCGATGATTTTTTGGAAAGTTAATATGCTGGATTCGGTTGTTTCGATTACCCCTACCAAGAAGAATTCCAACCACCTGCGAATGTCATTTTTCTCCCTGACTCGCATGAGATTGTCGTAGTAATCCCGCCTGTTTCGCTCGAAGAATTCAGATAGGTAAAGTGTGGGTTTTTGAAGTAGACCCTTGTCCAGCAAATAGAGTGTAATCAACAGTCTTCCTATTCTGCCGTTACCATCCAGGAAAGGGTGAATGGTTTCAAACTGGTAGTGAATCAATGCAATTTTGATCAGATGGGGGATATGTGATGGCGGATCATTTTGATTCGAGTGGATAAAATGCTCCAAATCACTCATCAGTTCAGGTATCTCCTCGTGTACGGGGGGAACAAATACTGCATGCTTGAGACTGGGTCCTATCCAATTTTGACTGGACCGAAATTCCCCCGGTAGTTTTTCTTTTCCTCTTACACCCTGCAGCAAAGTTGCATGGGTTTGCCTGATTAGACGGGTGGAGATAGGGAGTCGTTTCATCTCTACAATCGCCTGATTCATGGCATCGATGTAGGCATGGACTTCATTCCAGTCATTTCTGCGCTCTGGATCGAGATCTTGTTCTTTTACCAAGGCTTCCTGAAAAGAGGTTTGGGTTCCCTCTATTTTACTGGAAACTGTTGCCTCTTTGGTAATATGCATTTTGATAAAAAAGTCGATATCAGGAATCAAATCAGAAAATGCATCCAGCTTACCCAGATTTCGGTCTGCTTTACTCAGTAGTGTCAATAAAGATGGATCGGTAAGGAGCCATTCCTCATTGATTTTTTCTGGACTGAAGCTTTGGTATTCCAAGCGCTTGATCCACTTTCCCGACTTGAAGTTTTTGAGATCTTGCATGATTTTTCTGCAAATAAGGAAATTTATAATTGCACTTAACTGATTTACTGCAATTATAGAAATTTATAATTGCACTTAATTCGTTTTCTGCAATTATAATTTCAACTCATGGCTTAGGATTACATTTAGAAAGGTGTTGAGAGACCTAGGGAATTGCAGAGGCCGAACAGGGATACTTCGATTGACTTCAATTTGGAGTCCAAGATTCTAAGTTGCTCTGCCCCACTTTCCATAGTTTAGGCCTTGTTTTTAATGCTGTCCATTTGGAAGGTGAAATTGACAATTCTTTCAAGCCGCTTTCGGCGACCTTCAATGTTTTGGATGAAGGTAACCATTGGCAGTTTGAGTAGGAGTTTGCCTCCAAGAGAAGTTTCAGTGCCATTGGGGAAAGAGATAATTCTTCTATCTTGAGACTTACCACCAACTTTAGAACAAACCGGCGAGAATGCAGCACCAAAAAGAATTTTTGAAAGACGAGTTTATCCGGATTAGTGCATGGTTTACTTTCATTTTCTTTGCACTAATTTCAATCACAAGTTTGTTTATTATTTATCTCGAAAATTTTGACTTCATTAAACTTTCAGTTTTTTTGTTATCTGTTTTAATTTCTATTACAGGTTTCTTTGCTCGGAAGATTGGGTTGGATCAATTTCGACTTTATAAATTAGCCAAACCATTTGCTGTTTTCTCGTTAGTTTTTGGAATTTTATTTAGTATAGTTGCTCCTCTTTTTTTTGTTGTTGTTTTTGGAGTTATGGCTTCATTTGAAGCTATTTTAGCATTAGTAATTATGTTTATTCCTGCAGTTGTATCCTCCAGCGCAATTTTATTCTTAAAACGTAAGACAAACCGGAATGTGCAAACGAACTTTTAAAACATAAGAATTGCTTGGCTTTCGGTACTGAGAAAAGCCGCAAAACCATATCTATTGAAGAAATACTTAATTTTGAATCACATGCTTAACACACCCCTAAGAGTATCAAAAAGGTGCTATAAAATGCCTTGAATCTTCTTGATAAGGCTGATGATGGAATTGTTCCGATGGACATGTATAATGAAGTAGTACACCCAGCTGACGCAGTTTTTAAGTAGTTAGACTTTTAATGAACTATCAGAAGGTTTTTCCTAGCGTCAATTTTATTCCTCTGTTATAAACTTGATCACTGATCTCGCTGATATTTGCAAAACCATGTTCATAGGTTGTCTGAATATGCATTTTGTCACTTAGTTTCAAGCCAAGCCCTAAAACGCCTGCAAAATCCACTCCTTTCCACAGATCTCTGATTTCACTTCCATTTACAGTTACCTTATTTTCTCCATCACCTAAGACTGCTGCTGATGAAATAAGGAAAGAGGGCTGAGCCCCGGCCAACAGGTAAAAATTTTCTCCAGTTTTGATATTGAAAAGAAGAGGTAAATCCAAGTAACCATTTCTAAATACAGATGAAGAGTTGCCAGTTGAGTTTTTGGCGCCTTTATTGGCAAATTGCAGGCCTAAATCGAAATCTAAAGTTTCTGAAACTGGTATGGAGACAAATCCTCCAAAATGAAAGCCAAGACGGAACTTTGTGTCTTCACCACCTCCTTGATCTCCACCTAAAGTTGTTAGGCTTGGACCACCTCTTAGGCCAAATGATACATCCTGAGCATTAATTGAAGCTGACGCTAGCAGGAAAATTGCAATAAAAAGATTTCGGATCATGAGTTAATTGGGTTTAGTTGGGTTAGTAATTAAATATTATATTTAGTTATGAAAAATACAAATATTGCGCAGTAATTTTATTTGTAAAATTGGAAGCTTTCTTGAAAATTTTGTAAGTCAGACATTTTCTTTTCACCAGTTAGGTAAAGGTTTGTAAAGATTGGAAGACCATTTAGTAAGAATATTAGGTTGGTATTTGAAATCAAACCCAGCTTCAGGAAGAATGTCAGTTGATTCGAGAAAAAAATCAGGTAAGGCACGGGGATAGAAAAGTATAGATTTTAGCTTATTTTTGATGTATTGAACCTAAAAGTAAACCTGTAGGTTGATAAAATGCAAATAGTACCTACCTTTGAACTTCCAAATACCAAGTTGATGGCTGTCAAATTTGACGGTGAGACACTCGATGCCTTGGAAATACTACAGGAACAATGGGGGTCGGTAGAGTTTCTTTGGGAGTTTTTCTCGATGTTCAATAAGGATTACTATAAAAAATATGGAAAAAGTAATCGTTCAAGGCTTGTCCGGCAAGCTCAAGAACTCGCAGATGACCTGTTTCAAAAGCTTTATGAATTGGCACATGATGTTGAATCTGATTCATTATCAAAGTTTTTCAAACCACTCGACAATCGAGAGCCAGCATCTGATTCCTATGAATTACAGAAATTAAAGGCTAAAGGGGAAGAACGTAAAAGCTTCCTCAGAATATACGCTATTCGGTTCAAAGGAACTATCATCGTGACAGGTGGGGCAATAAAGCTTACCGATAGGATGGAGGAAAGACCACACACAAAAGACGAA
>NZ_QGOL01000025.1 GCF_003259255.1 Algoriphagus litoralis | reverse complement strand
AAAAAAGCTCATCACCGTTTCCGATCATGAGCTTTGAACTGGATAGAAATCCAAAAATGCAGAGGGTGGGGGATTCGAACCTAAATTTTAAATTACTGAAAATCAATAATTTATATAGCGAAATATCGGAAACGCCTAGAATTACGCAATCTAAGATTAGACCTATTCTAACCACTTTTTAAAATTAGATTTTGACCTTATTTTTTCCAATTTTTTGAAGAAAAATTTCCTAAAAAAGAAGAAAAAGAATCTGGTATCTCATTACCATCATCCTTACTCTTTCGAAAAAAAGAGAGGGAGATAAATCGATTTTTCTTATGCACTTACCCGGTATTCAGAAGAATTATTTGGATGAATTCTGGGCAACCGCTTTGCGATTTATTATAACTCAGTATGTGGGTGACCTTGAATTCCGGAATAAGTTAACCCTTTATCCTCGGTGCGGCCAAGAGCTTCCGGCATAAAGCTCGCCCGCAAATCTCCGCTGGTTTATTCCTTTTTGGCTTGGCCCTGTTCGGAACAAGGCTGGGATCATTCCATAATTCAGGTTTCATCAAAACGAAAAAATTATGGAAGCTTTAACTGATCAATTCCGCCTGAATGAAGTTGCAGAAATTACACTGGCTTATCGACCAAAGATCAAGGCTAATCAACGACCTAAAGTGTTTTGTTCCTGACAAGTGTATGAGGTTTTGCTAAAATTCTGGAATTCTGATGCACAGGAATACATCGAGAAGTTACAGGTGATGGTCTTGAGAAGCCAAAACCGAGTATTTGGGATTTGTACAATTTATACCGGTAGAACGGAACTAAAGCTCCATTTTCCTCAAAAGCTCATCAATCAATTCATCAATCCCTCTACTTGCTGGTTTGGTTTTGTTTTCTACGACATTTCCGTTCCAGTCGAGGAGTACCGAATGTGGAATTCCGGTTATATCATACTTGGTTTTAAGGTTTTTGGTCCAAATCTCGTTTGCATAGAGATTGTCCATTTTCAGTCCATATTTCGAGATATATTCTTTCCATCGCTCAGGTTTAGACTCAATGTTTATATTAATTATTTTCACAGGTTTTCCTTTATACTTTTCCACTAAAGCATTTTCATGAGGGAATTCTACTATACACGGTTTACACCAATCAGCCCAAAAATTAATCAATACTATATTTCCGAGATAATCATTTGATTCCACATCTTCCCCTTTTTGGTTGACCAAATAAAAATATGGCATCTTGGTTCCAGGCTTTAATGCAACACTGGAATAGAAGTATTCTTTCATGAAATTTCTCATTTGATTATCGGAAAAATCTTCCAAAACCGTAGAGTCATATTCGTACCGGGAAGATTCTAGGAGCATACTTAAACGGTAAGCTAGAAAGGCGTCTTTTACGTTCCCGGTAAACAATTGATCGATTTCCTTCGCCATATAGATGCTAATGGGCTTTTCTGACCCCTCAACTTTCACCTTAGTTTCATATTTTTCCCTGTTTTTCAGATTCGTGTATTCATGTAGGAATAGCATATACCTTGACTCGCCGATAAATTTTTCATTATCTAATGGTACGGAGTTAACCAAATCTTCCAAAAAATCAGGAGGTAGATCGTCTTCAAAATTGAGCATATGTTTTCTGTAGGAAATGCTATTTAGCTTGTTTGCAACAGCACTGTAGTGTAATCTCTCTTTTTCTAAATCTATGTACCAACTAGGTAATTGGGGCGCCTTCAATTCAAGGTTATTCAGCTGAATAATTAAAACAGAGTCGTTTATTTCATTGAAACGGTTGAAATCTTTTTCACCGTGGGTTGCCATCGCAGTCACGTGATTTAATTGACTAAAACTTAGTTTTTCCTTTGCGTTTTGAAACAAAAACGAATTAATGGGACTTAGGTCACCTGAAAAAACGATTGAATCATTCTCTAAAAAGGTTAATGTGTCCAAAGAACTGGGTATCAGAAAAAGATCGACACTTTGTTGATTTATAGCCAAATGGATATAATCCATGCTGTGGTTTTTAAGATCTATATCAATTCCTGCCTTAGGGTTCACTAGGGTATCTACAATTGCTACTTCCATAGGAATAGTTGACCACTTTTCAAATTGGATCCGAATTGGCTTGGTACTCGAATTGAAGAATGTAAGCCTACTTTTACCAAATAGGTCGAATCGCATTTCAGGCACATCTTCAGGTGCGGAACAATGCCAGAAGGAGATTATCGATATCAGAATAAAAAATGTATAATTAGTTTTACGCCTCATAATCAGATAAATAATTTAAAATGTAGTAATAATTTTCAAGTTCTTCTATCCATAAGACTCAATTTATTTTCCTCTTCTTTCTACTCCTCTGCGAAGTTCATTTCCAGCAACCTTTATAATCCATTTAGAGGTTGATCGGTCTTTCCTAAAACATTTTTATGAAAAGAGGTGATTTCAATTATTCAAAATTCCGATTCCTTCGTAGCCTGAAATATCAAAAAACGACTTATTCTTTATGTTTTACCATTTTCAGTTTTACTGTAACGGAAGTCTACCTGAATATTAAAAGATTCTTTCGGATGATGAGAGAAGAAATTCTAAAAGCCCTGAGCTTTGGCAAACCGCCACTTATTTCTTCAACAACTGAGAGAAGGTGATCTTGAATTCCGGAATAAGTTAGCCCTTTATCCTCGGGGCGGCCAAGAGCTTCCGGCATAAAGCTCACGCGCAATTCTCAGCTGGTTTATTCCTTTTCCTCTTGGCCTTGCTCGGAACAGGGCAGAGGCCATTCCATAATTCATGTTTCACCAAAACTCAAAAAAATTATGGAAGCCTTAACTCAATCTTTCCACTTTAATGAAGTCGCAGAAATCACACTGGCTTATCGACCAAAAATCAAGGCAAGTCTACGTCCGAAGGTTACTTGTTCCAGGCAAGTTTATGATGTCTTGTTGAAATTCTGGAATTCTGATGCGCTGGAATACATCGAGCAGTTTCAAGTCATGTTACTAAATAGAGGTAACCGGGTGTTGGGGATATGCACCATCAGTACCGGGGGAACTGCAGGAACTGTGGTAGATCCTAAATTAGTCTTTGCAGCAGGATTGAAGGCGAATGCATCTTCCTTGATTCTTAGTCATAATCATCCAAGTGGAAATCTTCAACCATCCGAACAGGATAGAAGACTTACCCGAAGATTGGTTGAAATCGGCCGAGCTTTGGATCTACCTATCATTGACCATGTTATTCTGAGTTCTGAAGGATATTTTTCCTTTGCTGATGAAGGGGAGCTTTAGGCTCTCCTTTTTTCCTGATTGCAAGTTTCCGACAAAGTTGTGATTCAGTCCTTGAACAAATCACCCAATTGCTTAATTTGACAACATAAACAGAAGCAAAATCAGCTCCTGGCACAAAGGGATTATGAGAGATTGGGGAGGGGACTATCATTTACAGGGATGTTTAAAATATTCAATGAGCTGACACCTTAACTCATGATAAAATACCTTTTTCTTCAAGCTGGATTAACATTTATCATTTTCATGTACTGGTTAAGAACAACCAGCTTACCAGGGGGCGAAGTAGGGATGGCGCCATTTCTACTTGGAATCTTTCTATTAATCCATTTAACAATTGGAATCTTAATTAGCCTAGTTTTTAGAAAGCATTTAATCACTAGGAACACCCTTATAATTGGAATGCTTGTCTATTTAGGAATTTATGAACTTGGACCTCTTTTACTTGGAAGCAAACCGATGATACTGGGAATTTTTGAGGAAGGCTCGAATGGAGAAACAAATAGAGCATTTGCTTTAATTCCATTGTTGGCTGGATTGTTAACTCTCATGGTAATCGGAATTCGAGAACGAAAGAGAGCGGTATAAACAATTGACAAAGGACGCTTATCATGAATATATTAATGTGCTTTATGTAAAAGTTAGTGAGGATTTGATGCGTTGACACTAATTTCTTAAAGAAAAGTTTTTTTGCCTCATTGTCAACTGTTTGCTTTTTTTGGTGGTATTTTAAGTTTGGAGTTGATCAGAATTCCCATTTTGAAAGTGGCAAATGAAAAGGGACAATCCGTTAGCAAATAGACACCATTGATCATAGCTTTTCTGACTTATTTGAAAAGACTTTCTGGATTAGCTACTTTTAGAAATTTAGAAAGACCAAATAACTTGATTATAGGTGAAGGTTGCGGTTCAAAAAAAAAGCTACATGCATGGGATTAAAAATTGAATCTGAGGATCTTGATCAAATGTTGATGAAGATCGAAGAATCGTTTGATATTCGATTTAAGACTAACGAACTCACTAATGTCAAAACTTATGGTGAATTCTGTGATGCTATTAAGATCAAAATCAATATTAATCATTCTGACACTTGTACAACTCAGCAAGGTTTTTATAAGTTAAGAGAAACCTTAGTAAGTTCTCTGGAAATAGAAAAAGCAAAAGTCACTTCTGTTACGCAACTCACAGAAATATTTCCAAGAAAGACAAGAAAATCTCAAATAAAGAAGCTTGAAAATGAATTGGGATTTAAACTCTTCCTTCTAAGACCTCCTCATTTTGTAACAGGCCTTTTAGGAATCTTACTATTAGGCTCGTTTATGCTGCTTTTTATTGATTGGAAATATGGGCTTAGCCTATTTGCACTATCCATTTCCGGATTCTGGGTTTCAAGTAAAACAGGAAATGAACTTGATTTGACAACAGTAGGAGAATTAACTAAAAAGATTACGAGAGAGAATTATTTTAAATCAAGAAGGAACTCTCAGACAATCAATAAAAATGAACTTGATAAATTACTCGAAGATTGGTTCGTAGACTTCCTTGGAATTGAAAAGTCAGATTTGACGAGAGATGCACAACTTTTTTAAGAAAGAATAGCAAGACTAAGGAACAAACTCTAAGAAATTATTCGGGCTGACAGAATTATTTGGAATTTAATATTCCTGGTGAAATTTGATTTCAATACTTGCCTTTATCACCTAATTCCTTAAATTGTCAATAAAATAGCCTTAAAACCAACTCTACTCAATACGGATATTTGACATTGCGCATCAGATTAGTTTTGTAGAAATATTTGGCGGCAATTGCCTTAGAATATGGACTTCGTTCGACAAATAGACGTGTTTGATAATCTTACTGAGTTGCTTGTAGATGAATTACCATTGGCCTCATTGGATTTGGACGTTCTTAAGAGACGATTCAATGTGACTACGGATGACCTGCTAATGTATAATTCTTATGAGATTTCGACAATGACCGCCGACCTATTTCCTTTTGTTAATTTCGACTTCAACAAATTCTCTTATTTTCTTGGATGTTACCAAGCTTAGTCCACAAAGGGCCGAAACTGCTACCAACAAATTAGATAAACAATACTGGGGTCAAGTGTAAACAGGTGCTTTTCCCTTAATTTCCTTCTACTTCGCTTTGTTGGAACTGTTTTCAATTATAGCCACTAAAAATCGTAATTTTCTATTTTGCCCTATGAAATACTTTATCATTCTGGCAGGTTCGTCTTTATTTTTTATTTTGGCAACTTTGATGTCATATTTCCTTTGGAATATTGAACAAGATTGGACTTGGAAAATACTTTTGATTTTTTGCCTAGCATTTGCTGGCTATATTTTTATCCGGAGTATTCAAATTTATTCGAAGATACTGCTTACTAATGCAGAGCTAAGAGTCTCAAAGTTATTCTCTGCACAGATTTATGATTTGAACGAATTAAGATCTTGGACAGAGGAAACCAATCTTTATCGGGTAAGCTATAGGAAATTGAAACTTAAATTTCCAAACAGACAATTAACCCTTTTTGATCATGCAGACCGAGCTAACATTGAGCAACTTTATCACCATCTTCGAACAAATTACAAGAGCCTTAGGATTTTGGCTTAATGATAAATGGCAATCGAAAAATCAACAGTGATTTAAATTAAATCAATTTCTAAATCCCAAAATACTTCGCTAGGGCTTTCAAAATCATATCCCTCATTAATGCTTTTGTTTCAGGGCCGATTTCATACTTGAGATTAACAAACATGGTGGAAGGAATTCGGAGGGAATAGATTTTCAAATCTTCGGAGTCAAACTCTTTGTTGGATACTTTTTCTTATTGTCGGATTTCAGGTTATGAGTTGATCAGCATTCTTGGGCCACGCTGTTTGGTGCCAAGGTTTTATTACCCTTTCTCAGGTCGTTTAGCTTCTGAGCTATGTTTTGCTAAGTTGAATGAACCTAAATTTTCATTTTACCTCATTTCATAATCCATTGGTCTGTTTTATTTCGGAGCAAATTCAGGAATGGTTTGTCCTGAAAATGGCTTCGACTGAATTACACTTTTTGACTTTTAAAAAAAAGAGAAGTACGTGATACTGAATTCCGGAATAAGTTAGCCCTTTGTCCTCGGGGCGTCCAAGAGCTTCCGGCATAAAGCTTTCGCACTATCCTTCGCTGGTTTATTCCTTTTCCTCTTGGCCTTGCTCGGAACAGGGCTGGGATCATTCCATAATTCATGTTTCACCAAAACTCAAAAAATTATGGAAGCTTTAAATCAATCATTCCACTTTAATGAAGTAGCAGAAATCACACTGGCGTATCGACCAAAAATCAAGGCAAGTCAACGTCCAAAGGTTACTTGCTCTAGGCAGGTTTATGATGTCTTGCTTAAATTCTGGAATTCTGACGCGCTGGAATACATTGAGCAATTTCAAGTGATGCTGCTGAGCAGAGGAAACCGTGTATTGGGTATTTGCACCATTAGTACCGGCGGAACGGCAGGAACTGTCGTAGATCCTAAAGTAGTCTTTGCTGCCGGATTGAAAGCGAACGCATCATCCTTAATCCTGAGTCATAACCATCCTAGTGGAAATCTTCAACCATCCGAACAGGATAGAAGACTAACCCGAAGACTGGTGGAAATCGGTCGTGCTTTAGATCTACCAGTTGTGGATCATGTTATTCTAAGTTCTGAAGGATATTTTTCCTTTGCAGATGAAGGGGAGCTTTAGGCTTCCTTTTATCAAATTCCGATCACCTCAAAGGGAAATGTCTACACTTCCAATTACCTTCAATACTCTCTTTTGATAAATTAATCTCCTACTATTGAAATCATTTCGGCCTCCATTCCCTCCTCTTTAAAAGAATCCTGAATTTCCTGCTGAAAAACTTTTAGGCTCGGTTTGTAAAAAAGCTTGAAAGGTCAGGATGGAAAAATTAAGTAAAGTGCTGATAAAAATAGTTCAGGGATGGATATAATTGCTGGGATGGGATTTGAAAACCTCATGGATTAAAAATCAATTTCATTTAAAATTAAAAACTCTTTCCAAAGCTCATACCTGCCCAATAAGGGTTAAAAGACCAATTCCCTCCAGTTCTTGGCGGAAAGTCGATAATTGGCGTATAGCCAACTCTAAAAAAGAATCCACCTTCAGGTTTTTGATATCTATAACCAATCCTTAAAGGAATAGCAGCATTAACGACCACTTTATCTTCTAATTCTAATGATTCTGAATCAAAATCTAAAGTTCTATCTAAGAATGAAATTAATCCAAAGCCTATTTCCAGATGATGCTTTGACTTGCCGTATACGCCGGAAACCTCTAAAGGAACAACGGGAAGCCAAATGGTCCTGAAATCATTTATTTCATTTCGCCACATTGAAAAACCCACGCTGGTATTCAATTTTAGCTTCCCTTTTTGATGAAAAATCTTGCTATAATTTATTGCGTATCTTCCAGAACTCCCTCCAACTTCAAGGTAAATCGCCTTTTTTGAGGTGAATGTCTCAGGCTCGACCTGAGCTTTCGCCTCCTGTGAAAGAGCGTAAATTAAGTTCAAAACCAACAAGAACGAAGATATTTGTTGAAGATTCATAATTTTTCAATTTCGATGTGTAAAACTTGTTTGAATTCCATTGTCAATTTTCAATTATAATTTGTTCCCTTAGAACCTGATCTCCAGAATAAATATGAAGGAAATAGGTTCCGGGTTTTAGACCTTTAGTATCTAAATAAACTTTATTTTCCACGGATTTTCCAGTCCCCACTAATTTCTCAGTTCGATCAAAAATGTTAACTTTAAACACAGCAATAGTTGGTTTATTCTGTGCCTGTGCTTCACTACCAAATGATTTTCCTAATTGGTTGTTTTCCGAATCATATTCAACGAACAAATCACCCGATGATGGATTGGGATAAATTTTAAAATCACCAGAAGACAGCATATAGCTGCAAGGGAAGACAGTTATTCCAGTAAAAGGTGTGGTGCCACAGCCGTTGTTAACCGACACACGAACCGGCCCGTAAGTATTGTTAGATGAAGGGAGATAAAATGTTACGGAGTTATCTGATTGGCTTTGCTTAGTCCAACCGGATGGATAAGTCCAGTCGTAAGTGTATCCGTTTTGATGTCCTGTTGGAATATTAGCAGTATAAGTGTATGAATTACCATTACAAACCATTCCTGCACCTGATACAGATACTTGATACTGACTAAATGCGCCAATTTGAACAGAAAAGTCCCTCTTGGTACTATACCAATAACCTCCTCCTGGTTTTGATATTGACCCCTGAACAGAAATAGTATAACTACCAGCAGGAGTACCGGTAGGTGCGACAATATTAACCGTTTCATCTGTAAATTTTGTATTTCCACCTCCATCAATAGACCAACCTGCAGGCGCAGTCCATTCATATGGATAATGGTAATAACAAATTCCTCCTTCAGAAGGGGGAGGGAATATGCTAGCCAAGGTCGGACTAGTGGTATAGGTATAGGATTGGCCCAGAGAACACATGGCCGGACCTGAAATTGGGCTTGGAATAGGAACTCTCGATGTTGTCGAAATAATTTTTTCTCCATCACCATGGACTGAACAATTAACTGCATTGACTTTAATTTCGTAAATCCCGACGTCTGGAAAAGTAAAGTCGAAACTTGTGCCCGAACCATTACCTACGATTTCAACACCTTTATAAACAGTCCAAATAAGATTACAGGAATAAATTTGGTAGCCAAATTCTCCGCTATATGTTTTTGCGGTGTAGGTGTAGGTTGCTTTCGGACAAACAAAACTTGATGCTCCCTCAATAACAACATTAACTGATGAATACGCTTTAGCTGAAAGAAAGTATAAAGCAAAAAGCAGAAAAACAAAGATGGTCTTAGTTCGGAAGAAGCTGTTGACTTTTAATGCATTGCTAAGAATCGAAGGAGAAGGAATTGACTTCATAATTAGGTTCGTTTATTTTCATCAAAAAATTGATTAGAATTAATCTAAAATTTAATTACAGTTTTAGCAACTACTTTTCAGAAAAAAAACTATTTTTTTTTTTTTGAAAGACGCGCCTAACTAGAGAAATATATTTAATAAGGTGTAACTGGTCTGAGTAATATGTCAATATACTTGGAATCAAGCGAAGTGCAAGTTTAAATGAATGCAACTCCTAGTGCCTGATTAATAATCGAGAAAAGAAAACATCATTTCCAGCATTTCAAGGCTGTTTTGGAAGTGCTTTTTTTTCCCTTTCTAAAGGATCATGGCTATACCAACCATTTCCAATTTTAAAAACAGGGGATAGACGAATCTGAATTCCGGAATAAGTTAGCCCTGTATCCTCGGGGCGGCCAAGAGCTTCCGGCATAAAGCTCACGCACTATCCTCAGCTGGTTTATTCCTTTTCCTCTTGGCCTTGCTCGGAACAGGGCAGAGGCCATTCCATAATTCATGTTTCACCAAAACTCAAAAAAATTATGGAAGCCTTAACTCAATCTTTCCACTTTAATGAAGTCGCAGAAATCACACTGGCTTATCGACCAAAAATCAAGGCAAGTCTACGTCCGAAGGTTACTTGTTCCAGACAAGTCTATGATGTCTTGTTGAAATTCTGGAATTCCGACGCTCTGGAATACATAGAGCAATTTCAAGTGATGCTACTGAGCCAAGGAAACCGAGTATTGGGAATTTGTACAATCAGTACCGGTGGAACAGCGGGAACTGTGGTAGATCCTAAAGTGGTCTTCGCCGCCGGATTGAAAGCGAACGCATCATCCTTAATCTTAAGTCATAACCATCCGAGTGGAAATCTTCAACCATCCGAACAGGATAAAAGACTAACCCGGAGACTGGTTGAAATCGGTCGTGCATTGGATCTACCCATAGTGGATCATGTGATTCTAAGTTCTGAAGGATATTTTTCCTTTGCAGATGAAGGGGAGCTTTAGCTTCCTTTTTTTGACAAATGATCTTTATTTTTTCTATCTAAGATACTCTTCAATTCCAATTTTAAGGAATTGACCTTAAGAAGGGGCGTCACCTATATTTATTATGTTAAACTTGCTTTCAGGGAAAGTTTCGAGGCATTCGGCAGATAAGATGTTGTTGCCAAGTAATTCAGAGATTAATATGAAAGAAATTGTGGGGGAGCTGATTGATCAGAGTACCGAAAGGCTTTGAGAGTAGATTTTCTTCCCATGCCTCTTATAATCAGACTTTTTCAATCTCTTGTTCGAAGACAAAAAAATCTTGGTATATTTTCAAGACTACCGTCAATTATAGGTAGTTGTGAAATAATCTGGACAAGACAGTTGTCGTATTCAAATTGATGAATTTGGTTTTGTGCTTAATTGATATTTCACCGAATTTTTGCTCCTAATTTTTTTTTCTCTTCTTTTGGATATGAGATTAAAACTCAGAAAGTAAAAAAGTATGGTGGATTTGAGTCATCAAGAGCTCGTTGTTGAGATTGCCAAAGGAAATGAAAAAGCCTTTGAAAAATTGTATTTGCTCTTTTCTGAAAAAATCTATCATGTCTCTCGCAAAATGAACTTGAACCACGAGGACTCGGAAGGAGTGGTTCAGGAAGTCTTTTTGAAAATATGGAAAAACCGGAGCAAACTTGATCCTGAATTGTCCATCAATGCATATCTGATAGCGATTGTCAGATCATTGGTGATCAAAAAGGCCAAAAAAGATGCACGTTTTTTTGCGTTTCAACAGTATAAAATCCCTTTGATTCAGCATATCTCCGCGCCAGGTCCAGATGATGAATTGATTTTTATGGAATTTGACCAGTTGACAAATGAAATCATTCAGCAGCTTCCTCAAGGACAAAAACAAATTTTTCAACTTCGGTATTTCGAAAATTTGACCGTTGCTGAGATAGCAACCCAACTGAATCTTTCTAAAAGAACGGTGGAAAATCAGATTTTTCGGGCTACAGGCACAGTAAAAGGAAAATTGACCCAGCTGAAAATAATCTCCACTGGTCTTTTGTTTTTTATTGCTGATACCTTGCTTTTGTCGCTTTTTGAATGAACAAGCAGTAGATTTTTTTGAGTAAGAGCCCGTATCCCATATTTATTTTTTTTGGGCATGAGTAGTTTGAAAGAGTTGAGGGTATATGCTTTAGTAAATCCCCACTCATGGATCATAAAAAAATAATTGAAGATTTTTATTCTGGAAAATTAAGTCCAGAGCAAGCCAGAGAATTTCTCGAATGGATCGAAAGCCAAGAGGCTGAGGAATATCTATCTGCGGAATTTATTCAGCTTTGGAGTGAAAAGGTAAAGACTCAGCTGGAGGTTTGGGACAACAGGCCTCTATGGGAAAAAATTAATGCTGAAAAAGCAGGTTATTCCCAGCCTTTTCTTCATCGTGAATCCATTCCTACCACTAAGCGTCAGCTACCTGCTTGGCTCAAGTATGCTGCTTCAATTCTAGTTTTTACAATAGCTTTTTTTACTTGGAAGTCTGTTCAGGAACGTACCATTTCCCCGGAATTAGCTAAGACAGAAGAAGTCGAAAAATGGATTACTCGCAGTAATCCGGCAGGACAAAAGACAAAGATTTTGCTTTCAGACGGATCTACGATCTTCCTAAATTCTGCCAGTACGGTCACATATCCTGAAAACTTTCAGACGAATCGAAAAGTCACCTTAGAAGGGGAGGCATTTTTTGAAGTTGCCAAAGATGCATCGTTTCCTTTTTCTGTAGAGTCGAAAGGAATCACAACCACTGCACTGGGTACATCTTTCAATATCTCCACATTCAATAAGCAAGATAAAGTTGCCGTGACTTTGATCACAGGCAAAGTGAAAGTTAATCAATTGGGAAGTAAGCAAGTTTTGGAGCTTAATCCCGGAGAAGAATCAGTATTGGCA
Organism: Algoriphagus litoralis; assembly: GCF_003259255.1. GTDB lineage: Bacteria > Bacteroidota > Bacteroidia > Cytophagales > Cyclobacteriaceae > Algoriphagus > Algoriphagus litoralis. Next base: position 15,585 of record NZ_QGOL01000025.1, on the reverse strand, counting down.
ATTGACGAAGAAACTATCCAAAAATATAAAATCAATGCCGAAGAGCGGATTCTTTGGATAAGTGGGGTCTTGAAATTCAATAACACCTCTTTTGATGACATGAAAACTAGCCTTGAGCGCTGGTATGGTGTCTCCATCAGTGTCTCCGGTACACCTCAGGCGGATCTTGCGACAGGAACTTTTGACAATAATGAATCCCTGCGCAATGTGCTTCATGTTTTGAGCGGATCCATGGGATTTAGCTATGAACTCAACGAAAAAAAGGTTGAAATCCATTTTAACTAAAAATCGCCTATGGAAAACTAAAGCAGGATAAAAAAGAACAGGAGTGCATATCACTACACTCCTGTGAAAATCAAAACACGGCGCCAAAGGATAGAGGATTCGCGGTCTGTCATCCCAAGGCATTTCTATGTTTCAACTTACCATTCCAAATTATGAAAAAAATCCTACCATTAATAGTCATGTCTATTAAGATATTAGTTCGAGGGCTTGCGGTTCTCTGTTTGACCTTGAGTCCACTCATGGCTAGCACCACTGAGGCTCAGGTGAAGAGCATCGATGAGGTACATCTGAAACTGGAAAAGTCCAGTTATTCCCTTCTTGATCTTTTCCAGGAAATCGAGCGAAAAACAGAATTCAAATTTTTCTATACCCAAAAAGCTATTAAAGACTTACCTACAATTGCTCCAGAGCACCAGTCAGGAAGTGTTGAACAGCATCTGATTCAAGTAGCAAAGCAGACCAAGCTGAGATTCAAGCAAGTGAACAATGCGATCTCGGTAATTCCAAATCCTGAAGGAAGGGAAGAAGTAGTGGCTTCTGAAATTCAACTGGCTCAAATAACAGGGACTGTAGTCGATGAATCTGGCTCACCCATGCCAGGAGTGACCATAGTAGTACAGGGGACTACAACTGGTACGGTAACAGATATTGATGGAAAATACAGTATTGAAGCTGCCGAAGGGCAAGTTTTGGTGTTTTCATTTATTGGCTACGCCAAGATTGAGCGAATTGTGGGGTCTTCCAATTCGATTGACGTACGCATGTCGGCTGAGGAAAATGACCTTCAGGAATTTGTTGTGATCGGCTACGGTACGATCCAAAAGAAAGACATTACTGGCTCGGTCAGTGCAATCAATTCTTCTCAGATTCAAGATCAGCCAGTAGTAAGTTTAGACCTAGCTATGGCAGGTCAAATGGCAGGTGTTGTAGTCACTCAGGCAACAGGTGCTCCAGGCGGAGGTGCAAGTGTTAGGATTAGAGGTGCAGGCTCACTAAGTGCAGGCAATGAGCCACTTTATGTGGTAGATGGATTTCCTGTGACGAACGATTACGATCAGCGAAACAATCCGCTAAATACCATCAACCCAGCCGACATTGATAATATCCAAGTACTTAAGGATGCATCTGCAACCGCAATTTATGGCTCCAGAGGAGCAAATGGAGTGATCTTAATTACGACTAAATCCGGTACATCAGGAACCTCCAAAATTGACTTCAGCATCAATACCGGTGTTCAGCAAGTGGAAAAAATGGTGGATGTACTCAATGCAAGGGAGTTTGCAACTTACATCAACGAGTCCAGAAACAATGCTTGGGTAAACTCAGGACCTAATCGACTTCCTACCGATCCCAACTCAGCAAGAGGAAATAATGTGATGTATCTTCTTCCTGAGGTTTTCCAAAATCCGGAAGCACTGGGAGAAGGAACCAACTGGCAGGAGGAAATATTCCGCACAGCCAAAATGAGCAATTACCAGCTCAACTTCTCAGGAGGAAATGACAAAACAAAATACTTTGTGTCTGCTGGCTACCTTGATCAGGAAGGTGTAATCATCAATTCAGACTTGAAACGCTACTCTTTCCGTATCAATGTAGAATCCCAGATGAATAAACGAGTGAGAGTAGGGGCTAATATTACACCTACTTATACGTTTTCTAACCAATCTCTGGCAGAAGGTAACTGGCAGGGAGGAGGAATCATACAGACTGCAATTACTGCGGCACCGCACTTGACCCCTTATGATGAAGATGGAAATTACACCAAAGTCACAGGTCAGGGTATCGGACTCTCCGAAGTAGATAACCCGGTGAAAATCGCCAAGGAATACTTTCATCAGCAGGGAACCCTTCGACTTTTAGGAACTTCCTTCCTGGAATACTCCATAGCCGAAAACCTGAAGTTCAAGACACTTGTCGGTGGTGATATCCGAAACTTTAGAGAAGATATTTTCTCCAATTCGCTAATCAACCCAAACAGCGTAAATCTTACCAAGCCAGCTGTGGGATCAAATACCACTTCTCAAACCAGCAATTGGTTGGCTGAATTCACGCTCAGTTATGCAAAAACCTTTGGTAAGCACAGCCTGGATGCTGTTTTAGGATATACTGCTCAGAGTGAAAGGTATGATTTCAACCGAATCAACGGGACAAACTTTCCGAATGATAACATCAAGACCATGAATGCTGCTGGTCTTATTACCAGTGCGACCAATTTGAAAGAGGAGTGGTCACTTTTGTCTTATTTGGCAAGGGTGAATTACAACTATGATGACCGGTATTTACTCACTGCTACCTTCCGCCAGGATGGTTCTTCCCGATTCGGGATGAACAATCGCTGGGGATTTTTCCCATCAGTGTCTCTGGGATGGAGACTTTCAGAGGAAGGCTTCATGCAGGAGGTTGATTGGATTTCTGAACTTAGATTAAGAGCAAGTACAGGTCTGACGGGAAACAATTTCATTTCCAACTATGGTGCAATAGGATTGACCGGTCCTGAGAATTACATCTTCGGGGCAAATGGAGGAGTAATCGCCAACGGGATTAGACTTGCAAATATTCCAAACAGCAAATTGGGTTGGGAAACCAACAGACAGACGGACTTAGGTTTGGAGTTGGGTCTTTTGCAAAATCGATTCTATATCTCCGCCGATTATTACCACAAGCGGACCTCTGACCTCTTACTTAATGTACCAGTACCTACGCTTACAGGATATAGTTCAGCGCTTCAGAACATCGGCGAGATTTTGAATAAAGGGTTTGAATTTACCGTGACCAGCAGAAATACTGTTGGAGCATTCAAGTGGACCACTGATCTGAACTTCTCTACAAATGATATCAGAGTAACAGCTTTAGGTCCGGATGGCTCTCCGATTATTTCTCGGCAGGCGACTTCAGCATCCGCTCCAACTCATATTACCGAGGTCGGATCAGCTCCGGGAAGTTTCTTCGGCTATCAGGTAATTGGTGTCTACCAAAATCAGCAGGATATTGACAATAGTCCAGTAATCCTCAACGGAAATGGAACAGTACAATCAAAGCCTGGACAACTGAAATTTGCCGATGTAAATGGTGACGGAGTGATCAATGCATCAGATAGGACCAAACTGGGTAGTCCATTCCCTGATTTTACTTGGGGTATGACCAATAACTTCAGTTACAATAACTTCGACTTCTCCTTCACACTCCAAGGTGTTCAGGGTTTTGAGGTGCTAAATATGGCTAGAAGATATTATGGCAATTATTCCGGCACCTACAATGTCCTCAGCAGTACAGCCAACGGCTGGAAATCTGAATCTGATCCTGGAGATGGAGTTTCCCCCCAAATCAATCGGAATTTCAATTCCTTGGCTGGAAGTAACGTAGTGAATAATGTGACTTCTCTCTTTGTGGAGGATGGGTCATTTATTCGTATTCGAAACATCACTTTAGGTTACAATCTGCCCTCTGCTTCTCTGGACAAATTGAAGCTTTCCAGTGCCAGACTCAGCTTTACGGTTCAAAACGCATTCACTTTCACCGACTATGAAGGATACAATCCAGAAGTAAGCGCTCAGGGTGGAAGTCCTTTGGTGCCGGGTGTGGACGCAGGGGGATACCCATTGGCTCGTTCCTTTATGTTTGGTTTAAATGTTGGCTTTTAATCTGATTCTCACTATGAAAAATTATAAAATTCTTTTCGCAGCTGGAGCTTTGGCATTATTCACTGCCACAGGATGCTCTGATGATTTTCTGGATTTGGCTCCTATTTCCCAGCAAAACAGCAATAACTTCTATAAAACTCCAGAGGATATGAAAAATGCCCTCACTGCAGTTTATGGATCTTTACAATACGGCGGTCAATATTACTCTTCCATGAGTATCATTGGTGAACTCCGTTCAGACAATACAGAAATCACCAATCCTGCAGCTGGTGCAGATCAGCAGGCAGTGGATGATTTTACCAATGTCCCAGTGACCTCCATCAGTTCCAATACTTGGAATGCGCACTATCAGGGAATTCAGGCAGCAAACATACTCTTGGATCGGATCAACAATGTCACCATGGATGACAATCTTAAGGAGCGATATATCGGCGAGGCTAAATTTCTTCGCGCCTTGATGTACTTCAATTTGGTTCGGATTTATGGTGATGTTCCATTGGTGATATCTGCAATTAATAATCCTCAGGAAGGGTATACCTATGGAAGGGAATCTACTCAGAAGGTATATGAACTTATTATTTCTGATTTGACTGAGGCGGAAAATGCATTGCCTGCTTCTTATACAGGTGCAGACTTGGGTCGTGCAACCAAGGGTGCAGCAATGGCCCTTTTGGGTAAAGTTTACCTTACGCAGAAAAACTGGAGTTTGGCTGTCGAAAAACTAAGTCAGGTGGTTGAAGGGACTGGTCAGGTAAATTACAGTCTTGTTGATGATTATGCGAACTTGTTTGGTCCAGCAAATGAGAATAATGCTGAATCAATCTTTGAGGTTCAGTTTAAAGGTGGGCTAAATGGGGAAGGTAGTCCTTACTCCAATCAATTTGCTCCAATCGGTTCTGGAACAGCTGTAGTTGCAGTAGGAAATCCATTGGGACAAAATATTCCTACTAACGAATTCTTCCAGTCCTATGAAGAAGGAGATCTACGAAGAACAGTCTCTATGGACACCAGCTATATACTCAATGGGAATACTGTGAGACATAATTACATCAAAAAGTACATCAGCACACCTGTTTCAAATCTTGATTCAGATGTCAATTGGATCGTGCTACGTTACGCAGATGTGCTGCTAATGTATGCTGAAGCCTTAAATGAGCAGGGTTTTGTTCCTGATGGTCCGGCATTCGACTACCTAAATCAAATCCGAAAAAGAGCGGGACTAGAAGAGGTATCTGCTGTAAATGAGAACCCTGCTTTGCAGTTGGACTCCCAAGCAGCTTTCCGTTTGGCTGTAGAAAAGGAGCGAAGAATGGAGCTGGCCTTCGAAGGACATCGTTGGTTTGATCTGGTAAGAACTGGAAGAGCCCTTGAGGTGATGGCTTCCCAAGGAATGCAAGCTCATCAGGCTTTGTTTCCCATTCCACAAAGCCAGATTGACATCAATCCAGGTCTGATGACACAGAATCCAGGATATTAATCCGTATTGATCTTCTTTAAAATTGCTTTCCAGCCTGTCCAATTCCCAGTGGACGGGCAGGCTGGAAGCTTTTTGAGTGGAAATTTCAAGACAATAGACAAAAGACTTAAGACAAAATCGCCTAAGAAATCAGCCCAAACCTTTAACCAACTCTCCTGGGTCAAACTTCCAAACCTTTCCAATGAGATCTTTATTTTTACTTTTTCTACTTACACTCGCTCAAAGCGTTTTCGCTCAGAGTCCCAAATTGCTCAATCAGCCAGATAGCGGCTATCGGGGTATCTGGTACAGCAATGAGCCTTCCAATGACGAATATGTCTACAAATACAGTGGCGGATTAGGTACCTATCCTGCCAATCATTTCCCTTTTTCTATTTATGTAAAGGAGGTGAACAGAACCTTTTTTTGCTACGGAGGTGCAGATCTTTCGGGCAATACGCTCCTGCATATGGTGTCTTACTTTGACCATAATACAGGAATGGTTCCTCGTCCGACCGTGGTGCTTGATAAGGAAACCGACAATGCCCATGATAATCCGGTCATGAATATTGATTCAGCTGGTTACCTCTGGATTTTTTCCACCGCTCACGGCACCAATAGTCCTGCTTATATCAGTAGAAGCAAGAAACCATACGATATCTCTGAATTTGAAACGATCCAAGCTACCAAAGAAGTAGGGGGTCAAACGGTCTCCATGGACAATTTTTCTTACCTGCAGACTTGGTATCAAGAAGGAAAGGGGTTTTTAAATCTCTTCACTCATTACGAACGAAATGTAATTCCCGGTCAAGCTTCCAAGCCACGGCGAACCATCGGCTTTATGCGCAGCACCGATGGAATCACCTATTCCGAATGGAAAGATATCGCGGCTATTTCTGAAGGTCATTATCAAACCAGCGGCATGAAAGACAAAACATTAGGAACAGCTTTCAACTACCATCCCATCAAGCAAGGTGTGAATGGATTGAACTTTCGAACCAATCTCTATTATCTAGAAACCCGTGATTTTGGAGAAAATTGGCAAACAGCTGCTGGCCAAAAAATGCAGCTGCCAGTATCCGACATCTACACGCCAGCACTCGTTGCCGAATACGAATCCAAAGGGCTCTTAGTATACATCAACGACTTGACTTTCGATGAAAAAGGCCATCCTGTCATTCTCTATGTCACGAGCAAAGGCTACGAAGCTGGACCAGAAAAAGGTCCCCGAACGTGGCACACTGCCCGGTATACGGGTTCGGAATGGGAAATTCTTCCAGTCACCGACTCGGACAACAACTACGACATGGGCTCACTTTACATTGATGACAAAGGTGAATGGCGTATCGTTGGTCCCACCGGCACCGGACCCCAGCCCTTCAATACAGGAGGGGAAATGGTGCTTTGGGTCAGCAAAGACCAAGGCAGAAGCTGGAAAAGCAAAATCATGACTTCGGGCTCTGAGCGAAACCATTCCTACGCCCGTCGTCCTGTGAATGTCCATCCTGATTTCTACGCCTTTTGGGCGGATGGACATGGCAGAGAAAAGTCCTTTTCTCAACTCTATTTCTCTGATATAAATGGAAATGTGTTTCTGCTGCCCACCACGATGGAATCCGAATTTGCCAAGCCAGTCCAGATCAAACCCAAGTCTAGAAAATGAGTAGAAACTGGTTAGTTGCCCTTGTCGTATTGGCCGCTTGTCAACCTAAATCCCCTGAGTTGGAGTTGATGCAATTGGACACCATCCAACTGGAGAACGCTACGCTAAAAGTGGAAGTGCTCGCCGATTCACTGAATGTGCCTTGGGACCTGGATGTGGATTCAGAAAGCTTCCTTTGGGTAGCTGAGCAGGAGGGAAAAGTTTCCCGAATTAATCTGAAAACAGGGGATCAGAAATACCTGTTGCAGATTCCTGAAGTATGGAAAGTCCGAACATCGGGACTTTTGGGAATGGTGGCTCACCCTGACTTTTCCAAAAATCCATTCCTCTATCTCAACTACACCGTAAAAAACGATTCCCTAATCTATAGTAAACTGGTCAGGTATAGGTATAAAGAGGATTCGCTTATCAATCCAGAGGTTTTGCTGGAAATTGAAGGAGGTACCTCACACAATGGCTCCCGGTTGGCTTTTGGTCCCGATGGAAAGCTCTATTGGGCAACAGGGGACAAGCACGATTACACCTACTCCCAAAATCGGGAAAAGCTCAACGGTAAAATCCTTCGCTTCAATCCAGATGGCAGCATTCCATCCGATAATCCTGATCCCACTAGTCCGGTTTGGGCTTGGGGTTTTAGAAATATGCAGGGCTTGGTCTTTTCCTCAAAAGGCTTGCTTTTCACCTCTGAGCACGGTGATGCCATCGAGGATGAAGTCAACTTAATCAGGAAAGGGGGGAATTTCGGTTGGCCGGCAATCGAAGGCAAGCATGACTTGCCTGCTGAGATAGACTTTGCGTCGGCTAATCAAACCATCGAGCCTATCCGCTCTTGGACTCCTGTAATTGCGCCAGCCGGGATGACTTATTATGGTTCTGAGGTTATTCCTGATTGGAAGAATACACTTCTACTGACTACGCTGAAGGGGAAAAGTCTTCGAATCCTTTTCCTAAATGAATCAGGCGATTCCATCGATGGGGAGGAGATCCTATTTGAAAATTTGTATGGACGACTGCGGGATGTAGCGGTAGGACCCGATGGGGCGATTTACCTCAGCACTAGCAATCAGGATTGGAATCCTCAACCCGGATTTCCCCTTCCCGGAGACGATAAAATCCTCAAAATCAGTCCAAGCTCATCACTTTCTTCAAACCCGATTTCTCCTGTAAAAGCTAGTGAGATTCTGGCTTTGGACGGGAAGCAGCTTTACAAAAACTACTGTGCCTCCTGCCATAAGGAAGATGGCTCGGGAGTAGCGGAAGTTTTTCCGGCTTTGGTAAATAGTCAAGTCGTTTTGGGGGACACTAGGCGGTTGATTGAGCTTTTGCTTAAGGGCCAAGTTTCAAGCGACGGAGCCCAAGCCATGCCTGACTTTTCCTTTCTGGACAATCGGGAGGCTGCCGAAATCCTGAGCTACATCCGAACTAGCTGGGGTAATTCAGCAAGTTCCATTTCATCCACCCAAATTGAATCCCTTCGCTAATGGCCACCCAATCTAAACTCATTCCCTTCCTCCAAACTCTCGGTCCGGGAATCATTACCGCTGCTTTGGTTTTTGGTCCAAGCAAGATGACGCTTACGTCCAAACTCGGTGCGAGCTATGGCTATGAGACGCTTTGGCTGGTAGTGGTGGCGATTTTTTTCATGCTCATTTTTACTCAAATGGGTGCAAGAATTGGCTTAAGTTCAGACAACAGCCTCTTGTCTCTGATTCGCCAGAAATGGGGGAAAGCGGCTGGTATTTTCATCGGTTTTGGGGTGTTTTTGGTGACCACTTCCTTTCAGGCCGGGAATTCCATCGGAGTTGGCATCGCTGTAGCGGAAGCGACAGAAACGCCCACTTGGCTTTGGGTCGTAGTTTTCAATCTCTTGGGAATGGCATTGCTGTTTTTCAGGAGTTTTTATAAGACTTTGGAAAAGCTGATGATTGCTCTTGTAGGATTGATGCTCTTTTCCTTTGTGACCACTCTTTTTCTCAGCAAACCTTCTCTTTCGGGTATAGTAAAAGGCTTTGTGCCAACAATCCCACCTGGATCTGCCGCCTTGTTGATCGCATTTGTGGCTTCCTGTTTCTCAATTGTGGGCGCATTCTATCAGGCCTATTTGGTGCAGGAAAGCCAAAAATCAGGTATGGGAAGGACAAGTGCCAAGCGAAGTGCGACCGGCATCTACATCCTTGGAATCATGAGTGCGGTAGTCATTATCTGTGCTGCGGCGGTTCTTCAGCCTCAGGGCATTACTGTCAATTCCGCTTCTGAGATGTCCAAAGCACTTGAACCCTTATTTGGAAGTTATGCTGCTTATTTATTCCTGGCAGGGCTTTTTGGTGCTTCCTTTTCCTCCCTTGTTGGCAATGCTACCGTGGGAGGCAGCTTGCTTGGCGATGCTTTGGGATTTGGAAATCAGCTGAGTTCGAAAGCCGTTCGAGGTTTGATTGCCTTGGTGATGAGTTGCGGAGCGACCATTGCCTTAATTTTCGGAAAGCTTCCTCTTGAGCTCATCATTTTCGCGCAGAGCGTAACCATTTTCTTGGTTCCCTTCATCGGTTTGGCCATGTATGCTGTAGCCAACGATGTGACCATCATGGGGAAAAATACCAATACACCTTTGTCAAAAATCTCAGGAGCCATTGGTCTTTTACTGCTCTCCGGTCTTGCTATCTGGAATTTCAATGAATTGTTTTTGAAGTAAAAGACAAGAAGCAAGAGCCGAGACTGCAACTCAATACCTATTAACCAATAACTCAATCACTAATAACTCAATAACTAAAAATCCAATCACAACTTCCATACCTCCATACCAACATACTCCCCAACCATGACCTCACTAACCCAACTTGAAAACGAACTCCTAGCCCCATCATCAGCCCTGATTGAAGACTTGTCCAAAATCCAAGGTGACATCATCCTACTTGGAATCGGCGGGAAAATGGGCCCTAGTATGGGAAAGCTTGCTGTACAAGCAGCTCAAGCGGCTGGAATCAGCAAGCGGATTATCGGTGTCTCCCGATTTTCGGATCCCAAAGCCAAAGCACAACTTGAAGCCACTGGTGTAGAGACGATTTCCTGTGACCTACTCAATGACACCGAACTTCAAGGCTTGCCAGATGCTCCCAATGTCATTTATCTGGCAGGGAACAAATTTGGCACTACAGGTAACGAATCCTTTACATGGGCGATGAATTCCTATCTCCCAGGACGGGTGGCGGAGAAATACAAAAACTCCAATATTGTTGCTTTCTCTTCCGGAAATGTTCTGCCTTTTGTCCCCGTGACATCCGGTGGGGCATCTGAAGAAACGGCTCCAGATCCGCTCGGAGAATATGCCCAATCCTGCCTGGGTCGGGAGCGGATTTTTGAATACTTCGCCAAGAAAAATCAAACGCCAACACTCATTTATCGACTGAACTATGCAGTGGACTTTCGCTATGGCGTGGTCATGGAAATCGCCAAGTCGGTGCGGGATGGGAAAGCCATCGATCTCCGAACCGAAAATGTCAACGTCATCTGGCAGGGGGATGCGAATGAAATCGCTATTCGAGCTTTGCTACACTGCGAGACTCCGGCCAAAATCCTAAACGTCACCGGTCCGGAGATTCTTTCTACCCGTTGGTTGGCCAATCAATTTGGACTAAAGTTTGGCAAGGAGCCTGTTTTTATCAATGAGCCTACGGGAAGCGCATTACTCAATAACGCTTCGGAATGCCACCGGATTTTTGGTTATCCGCGGGTGACTATCCGGGAAATCATTGACATCACGGCTACCTGGATCATGCAGGGGGGAGAGGAGTTTGGCAAAGCCACCCATTTTCAAGAGAGAGGAGGAAAATTCTAATGAACATGCTAGATCAAAAACTAAAACAACACCTTCATCAGGGTACGGTGATTCCTGCCCACCCTTTGGCTCTGGATGCCGACCGACAGCTGGACGAACAGATGCAGCGCCAACTCACCCGCTATTACATGGCTTCCGGTGCAGGAGGAGTGGCTGTAGGCGTCCATTCCACTCAATTTGAAATCCGGGAGCCACAGCATAATTTATTTGAAAAGGTACTTTCCCTTGCCGCAGAGGAAGTTGAGAAAGCCCAACTTGACCGTCCATTTATTAAAGTAGCGGGCATCTGCGGTCCTACTCAGCAGGCAATTTCTGAGGCGGAAACAGCACTTCGCTTGGGGTATGACATGGGGCTACTCAGCATGGGAGGATTGCAGGCTTGGACGGAAGATGAGATTTTGGATCGGGTAAGAGCAGTTGCTTCTATCATTCCGGTATTTGGGTTCTACCTACAGCCCTCCGTCGGAGGACGTATTTTCAGCTATGGATTTTGGGAGCAGTTTGCCGAAATCGAAAATGTGGAGGCAATCAAATGTGCGTCCTTCAATCGCTATCAAACCCTTGATGTGATGCGGGCCGTGGCTCAAAGCAGCAGGCGGAATCAGATTGCGATGTACACCGGAAACGATGACAATATTGTTGCGGATCTATTGACCACTTATCGATTTGAGGTGGGAGGGAAGGTGTTTGAAAAAGAGTTTGTCGGTGGCTTGTTGGGTCATTGGGCCGTTTGGACACAGAAGGCTGTCGAGCTATTGGACGAAGTGAAAGCCTGCAAGTCAAAAGGAACCGGTGCAGATTGGGCGAATCTCTTAACCAAGGGTATCGCTGTGACAGATGCCAATGCAGTCATGTTTGATCCTGCCAATCATTTCCATGGGTGTATTCCCGGAATGCATGAATTCCTGAGACGTCAAGGTCTTCTTCAAGGTACCTGGTGCCTTAATCCGCAAGAAGTTATGTCGCCTAGGCAGTCGGAAGAAATAGATCGCGTTTATCGTGACTATCCTGAGTTGAATGACAATGCCTTTGTTCAGCAATTTTTAACCCAAAATCCCCTTCAATTATGAGAAAAAAGTTCCAACAAGCTGCTGTAATCCTTTTGTTTCTAAGCTTTATCTTTCCAGCCAAGGCTCAGGTTGATACCACCCAATTTACCAATCACGGTTCCCAGCTATTTGCTTCCATGATTCAGGGAAGTGTATTTGCCACGGGACCCAATGGAAGGGCCTTGGTCTACACTGTAGTCCGAGGCGAGCCGGCACATTTACTAGGCTATGATGTGGAAACACAGGAATTGATCCTGGATCAAGCGCTACCTGAGGCAGATGGGGCTTGGGATCTGGCTCAGGCTACGGATGGAACTATCTATGCACCCGGTGCGAATGGAAGCTTGTTTGCCCATACCCCCGGTACTCAGGAAGTCAAAGATTTGGGCGTGGTGTTAGAGGGAGAAAATTACCTTTGGAATCTCACTGCAGGAGTGGATGGTGAAGTTTTTGGAGCGACCTATCCGGGCTGCCGCGTGTTTCGCTATCATCCCAAAGACGGTTTTTCTGATGTGGGAAAAGGTCCTTTGGTAGCAAAGGAAAACTACGTCAGGAGTTTGGCTTTTTATCCCAAAACAGGCATGCTCTATGCCGGTGTGGGATCCAAAGCCCATTTGATTGAGCTGAATCCCAAGACTGGAGAAAAGAAGGAGTTGCTTCCAGAGAAATTCAAAAACTTCGAATTTGTCTACGGACTGGAAATCGTACCCGGTGTGGATGGCAATGACCGTCTTTTTGCACTCATTACCAATGGAAGTATTACACTGGTTTACAATCTCAAAACTCAAAAATTCGAGCAAGAAATCGAAGGAATGGACATGCGTGCCATAGCTGGTGATCCAAATGGAAAATGGGTTTACCTAACTTCAAAATCTCAATTGAAACGCTTTGATCCGGCCGAAAATTACCAAACTGCTGAAGTTTTGGGAGCCGAAATAGGAACGTCCTTGGCCTTCCAATATGGAAAAGACGGCAAAGTCTATTTTCTGACCTCAGGAGCCAACCTGTTTGTGTTCAATCCTGAAGATAAATCGCTCACTAAAAATAAGCTACAGATTCCAGGTCAGCCAATTCCTATCCATTCTTTGCTCACGGGTCCGGATGGAAAGATCTGGTCTGGAGGCTATTTGGCAGGAGGTAATGCGACTTATGATCCCGCAACTGGGAAGTCTACTTTTCTGCCGGGTTTGGATCAGACGGAGGGAATGTCTTTCTTGGGCGATAAGATTTTCTTTGGCATTTATCCCAAGGGAAAATTCTATGTCTATGATACCAAATCCACTTGGGCTCCAAAGGAGGGTAGTCCCAAGTTTCTGGGACAGTTTGAAAACCAAAGCCGTGCCTTTGCCCACACCGTTTTGAAAGACAAAAATCAAGTGGTCTTTGGGATGATTCCTGAGTATGGAAAACTGGGAGGAGCCTTGGTCAGATATGATACCGACACCGAAAAGCTGAATTATTTCCCAAGCCCTGTGGAAAAACAAGCGATTGCTGGCTTGACCTATACCGGAGATTATGTCCTGGTAGGTACGACGATTTCCGGTGGATTGGGAATTGCTCCTGAGACTAAGGAAGCTCATCTGATCGGCTGGAATCCTCAGACAGGAGAAAAGCTTTTTGACTTGATACCTGTGCCGGGAGCAACTTCATTGACTGGTTTTTTAACTATGCCCGATGGAACGATCTGGGGAATGGGAGATGGGCAGCTGTTCATTTTCGATCCGAAAACACGTGATATCAAATCTGTAACCAAGCTATTTGACTACCCACCGTTCAAAAGCCATGTTTGGAGGAGTGCATTTTTAGTGCTGCATCCTGATGGAAATATTTACGGAACGGACTGGGAAAAGCTATTCAAACTCAATCCTGAAACCTTAGAATTTACCGAGCTGGCCAAACAGGCGGCCTTGTTGATTATGGGACAGGATGGGACTCTTTACTTCAAACGCAAAACAGAATTATGGTCATTTAGACCCTAAACAATAATTGGATTGGTTATCAGAAAGTGTAAAATAGAGGCCTTGTAAATTAAGCTTGACTCGTAATCCATATGAAAACCTCGCGCAGATCATTTCTAAAACAATCGACTTCTTTTGGAGCGGCTATTGGCTTAAGTGCAATGCCTTTTTCAATCCTTGCAAACACTCCTCAAGACCCGATAAGAATTGGAATTATTGGTTTGGATACTTCCCATGCCCCGGCTTTCACCGAGCTTTTCAATTCTACAACTCCCAAGCCTGAGTTGTCCGGTTTTCGTGTTGTAGCAGCATATCCCTATGGAAGCAGAACCATCGAATCTAGCATGGATCGCATTCCAGGATACATCGAGCGCGTCAGAGCCTTGGGCGTTGAATTGGTCGATTCCATAGAGGATTTGCTTGCAAAAGTGGATGTTGTTCTCTTGGAAACCAACGATGGTAAACCCCGATTGGAGCAAGCTAGAGCGGTAATTAAAGCGCGAAAGCCAATGTTTATTGATAAGCCCGTGGCTGCTTCGCTTGAGGATGTTGTCGCTATTTTTCAGGAAGCTGAAAAGGCCGGAGTTCCGGTTTTTTCAGCTTCCTCTCTTCGATACCAAAAAAATGTATACGCTGTGAGGTATGAAAATAAGGTTGGGAAAGTTTTGGCTTGCGATTCATTTAGTCCTGCAACTCTGGAACCCAGTCATCCTGATTTGTTCTGGTATGGTATCCATGGAGTGGAAATTCTTTTTACAGCCATGGGGCCCGGATGTGAATCAGTCACAAGATTTACAACTCAGGAAGATGAAGTAGTCGTTGGAGTTTGGAATGATGGCCGGATTGGGACCTTTCGTGGCAGGCGTAACGGAATACAGGATTATGGAGGGATTGCTTTTGGTACTCAAGAAAATCTATTTTTTGGACCTTTTGAGGGGTATGAACCTCTGGCCGTTAAAATAGCTGCCTTTTTTAAAACCAAAACATCGCCGGTGGATCCAAGGGAAACTTTGGAGATTTACGCCTTTATGGAGGCTGCTGATGAAAGTAAAAGGAGAGGTGGATTAGCGGTCAATATGCTTGAAGTATTGAAAAAATCTGGTTATAAAGGTTGAAATTTATCCTTCTTTTCCATAATCAACCTTCTGGTAATTCTGTTTCCCTCAGAATTGGATAAAAGATTGACCAGGAGGGTTGAAATAGACAGGGCTTTGGATTTACCAATTGTGGATCATATCATCTTAAGTCCTGAGGGACACTTTTCTTTTGCAGATGAAGGGGAGCTTTAGCTTCCTTTTTTTCTATTTTTATTTTGGATGACTTGATAATTGTGAGTTTTTGTTTTCAATTATTAAAACTCTTTAAATCAGTCATCTTAATTTCCCAAATAGCAGATGAGGATTTGCCTCATTTATTTCCAATACCTTTTTTACTTCTTCCCGATTGTAATAGATCACACCACCAAGCCGGGTATAGGGGATCATAGCCCGGTTTCGAAGGGTTTGCAAAGTGCCTGCTGAAATTCCCAATAATTTCTGAACATCAGCGGATTTGAGCCATCGTCTTTCAGGTTCAGGTTTATAGCCTTCCAGCATTTTTTTGAGTTCTGCTAAAAGTTCTCTCTTTAGGTTTTCCAGATCTTGTAAGGTTACCAGCTCGAATTCCATAGGATTCAAATTTTAGGGTCGAAACTTGGGAAAT
>NZ_QGOL01000024.1 GCF_003259255.1 Algoriphagus litoralis | reverse complement strand
ATCTTCGCTTTAACAGCAAGCGCATGGATTACGGCTTGGCTACTGAGACAATCTTGGCGGCATTATGCGCACCGTTGTTGATCGCATACTCCGCACCGTTGACGATCTGGATGAATTCCACACTCAGCACAAAGGCAAAGTGTGTCCCGCTCAACTGCCCCTTATTCACTGTCAGGGTTTGGGATAGCGCTGGGTCTATCACAGGAAGTGCGGTACTGCTTGAACTTGCCAGACTTCTACTACCCGAGTCGAAATCCAAACCCACTCCCGTTGCAGAGATCTTGTAATGGGTGGCCCCGCTGGGGACCGCGATCATATCCTGCGGAGTAAAGGCCGGCAGGTTCACCTCCCAGGCGGCCGCAGTGTCATTGTACTGGAGTTCGAAAAACAGGGTACTTCCCAGTGAAGATCCTGAATTCATCTCCATGTCCTTGACCAGATTCCAGTCCCCTTCCTTTACTCTGCGATCGCCACGGACATTGACTTCATCGCTTTTCAGCACCTGCATCAGCGCCTGAGTGATCCGCAGATTCAGTCTTCGGTCGCCGATCTTGGAAATCACCGGACGCAGCGCATCCCGCATCAACTTGGAGGAGGTGGCGTTGTCGGTAAACTCCCGGATATTCTCCCGGGTCCGAGCATACCTGGGATCATTCATGATCCGGGTCTTCTCCACCCCGCCCTTTTCACGGGCGAGATAGCCATTTCGGGTTTTGTAGAAGGACAGTCTCCCGACCGGTCCTTTGAGTGTAATTACTCCTGTTTGTTTTGCCATAAGTATATGGGTTTAAGTGAAACATGGAGCTAAGATGCAGGCTAGTAGACTGGCTATCAATTGAATGTGCGGTCTGTGCGGTTTTTACCGATTGAGGTCGAATTAGTTCTTTTTTCAGAAAAAATGAGATTATAGAGCTTTGTGCAGAAAATGCGGGAAATATTTAATGACCTACTTTTGGCTGGAGAACTCACGGCAGGAAAAAAGCGTGCCGTAGGACTGCCTTCTGCAGGCAAGTCTGCCAGGTAGGTAGACTAGGGTAGGACCGAACGTGAAGGATTTGCCCAGTAGGCAAATCTAGCGAGAGCCTGTCCCGAGTAGCGCAGCGAATCGGGAGGCCAGCTTGCAGGGTGGGCAGCGGAACCCTAGGTAAATAAAGATCATGAAGCCATTGACCTCGGCATAGAGATATTGTGGGGAAACGGAAGTTGAGGCCGAGGAAGTATTGGAGTTATGAAGGAAAAACCTGTGAGACAGCTACCTTTAACTATCTATTGTTGTTTTCTCTCTGTTCTTTTTCCTTGATGAAAAAGAACGAAAAAATCAAGACGCAACCCACCCTGCAAGCTGGCCCCTTGCTAAATCTCTCCACTGGAGAGATTCTTAACGCTCGGTCCTCACGTGCAAGGCCAAACGCCGGCCCGCTTATAATCACTTCTAAATTATCCCCCCTGCAAGCTGGCCCAATCCTAAAATAGCCCCGTGGGCTATTTCTAAACGGATTGTCCCCCAACGCGCCCTCCTATTTTGGCATTTGCCATGACATGGTGGTATTGAGAAAATATAGGTAACTGACTATTTGGAAGGGTCAAGATACACGGCAGTCTGAAGACTGCATATTGATGCGCACAATTAAGAAGACTGTCGCCAGTCGAGCGTGCCGTAGGCCTGCCTTCTGCAGGCAGGTACGCCAGATCGGTAGCCCGGGGTTTTAACCCCGGGTAAAAAATAACCACGGTCTTCTAACCTCGGCGCACAAATCTGGTAAGGAAATGAATGTGAATGCCGAGGAGGTGTTGAAAGCTAGTCGGAAACAAATCCTACCGACATACATCGGGACAGGCTCCTAGCCCCCTTTGATGAACTCAGTGATCCTATTTGATATTTGAATGTAAGGGGGAGTTACGGTAAGGTGACCCAACAATTCGAATTATAAGAAACGACCAACCGCTAGTTAGGCATGAATTAATGTTGGCACAAGTTTGAAAACTTGCTTCAGTGGAGAATGATACCAGCGCAATGGAAGCTGGAGATCAACTAGAAAAAAATCACCCAACCTTATTGTCAAAAAATGGATAAACAGAATTTACCTTCACTTTTCTAACGTAAGTGAATCCAACAGCTCGATAATTCCCTCAGACCCGGCTAAGCTTTCTAAAACGACACCTTTTTGATCAACCAAATAAAGAATTGGATACCCAGCAACCCCATAGGCTGTTTCAATATCGCGGCGATCTGCTATAACCGGAATTGCCAAGGGGTACCTTTCCAAATATTTGACTGCGTTTTCCTTTGTATCGGATCCCAAAAAAGTTACCATATCCACCCCTTTTTTTAAACCAAAATTGGATTGACTGATGTGGTCAATTACTAACTGAGAATACCCACAGGATATTGAACCAAATAAGATCAAGGTTTGTCCTTTCGGTAGGCTACCCAATGAAACTTCATTTCCTTTTGTATCTAAACCGCTGAAAACTGGGACTTGAGCACCGACTTCAAGTGCTTTTAATTTATCCATCCTTTCAAAATACTTCAAAGCGTATCGCTCTGGATTTGAAACATTCGGAGGGAAGGATTCCTGATCAAAACCATATCCCTTGTACGTATAGGTCACAGTTTGGGTGAGCACTCCATCCACCCGGTTTCTTCGTTCAAATCTTGTAATCAAATCATCAGAGGATATAAAAATATGCTGTGTCGCGACTATATTTTTTCCTTCATATTCAAAGGAATTTTCCATCCTTGAAAAATGGGAATGTGTAGCATTTTCCAAAACTGTATCACTAAGATATTCCCAATCTCTTTTGAGCAAACTATGTGGACTATATTTATTCAAAATAGATGATTCCAAATAGGCTTTTTGATTTTCAGTGGATTCGTACCTGTAGTATGATTTTTCAGCATGTCTTACTTCGCTAAAAACCCCATTTTGCAAAACCTCATCTACATTACCTCTTCTTGCAATAAATTGAAATTCGGAATTCCCCGGATTAAAAATCACCACTGACATCATAGAGGAATCTACAATATCCACATCGGGTATTGGATAGTACCCAGTCTGATGAAAACTTATTGAGGAAGCATTATCGAATTTTTCTCTGGCTTTTTGCAAGGGATCTTTGAATTCGAAAGAAGATAAAATCAAGAAGGCAAAAATGATCTGGTACATGGTTGTAATAGTGGTGAGTAGGCTTTTAAGATATTCAAAATCTCACTTTGAGTACATAGATTTCAAGTCTTGAGGATAATTTAAATGACAAAAGGTATGCTCATATTTCATCATCACCATTCTTTCGAATAGGCTAAGTGGTTTTTGAAATTAATTTCCTTGACCCCGATGAAACGAAATTTTATCTAAAACCGTACAGCTCAACAACCAAATTCAAACCCTCCCCAAACAAACTGAATCAGAAAACTCCATCCCTTTTTTTCGCTTGGAATAAAAGGACACAAAATGGTAAAATCGGCCTGACAAAGGACCTGACCAGGGTAATTGAATAGTCATACTTCCTGCTTTACGATAGGCCCCTTCCCTCACTGACCACTTTTGTTTCCCCACTGGATCATATGCCAAGTAAAAAATCTGGTCAGAATCAGTCCCGTTTCCCTCAAAGGAATTGGGTCTCCAAGTCAAAAGTAAGGTATTGTAATTTTGCCAAACCAAGTTACAATCCTCTGGCCCCAGAAGATCACCAAAGGAAGTTTGAATCATTTCCGGGTGAAGTACAGGTTCTCCATTTTCAGAAAGTGTCGCCTTTTTTACTGCCAGAGATTGGGCCTTTCCATACCGTTTTGACTTGTCTCCCTTAATTCCTGAAAATCCAAAATCAAGATCTAAACGGATTGGGGCAAGAAAACTGGAAGCCTGAGCAAAGGCTTTCCGTTGATAAATTTGTCTACCGGATGGAGGTACCTTTGTTTTTTTTGGTTTGGAGCGAAAGCAGATTTTTCCATTTCGCTGATAAATGATCAGGTTGCCTAGCTTCCCTGATGCTTTTCCCATGAAATTTTCAATTGAAATTGCCATAAATAACAGGTTTAGGTATAGAAATGGTATTGAATGGTGGATTTAGGATGGCTTTTTACCGACTCAACTCTTTATAGGAAGTCAAGCATGAGGCGAGGATGAGTCGAAGATGAGTCGAGGATGATACTTCGATGATGTGCTTCAAGTATCTTGGATTTATTCCGAATCTGTCCAGTTGAATTGGGACAAAATTGGAAGAAACCACTCCTAGAGGTTAGTGTAATAATTGCAAAGATTAGTAGATATACTTCGAAACCTGCTCCAAAGGAATACCCGAGAAATGGGAGAATTCCTCCTGGGTAATAAACTGATGGTCTTCTTTACCGTAGAAAATTTTTATTTTCTTGACGAGCAAATGGCAATAGCGTTCACTTCTACCTGTGATCATCTGAATGTCTTTGGGGTATATGACACATCTTTTTGTGAGCATGACATCCCTCCCTTCATTTAGTTCGCCCGTAAAGTTCCATTGACATAGGAAACATACCTAGTCGTTTCTTCTGACCAGGCCAAGCAGCCCCCAACAAGCAGAAATAAACTTTCTACCCAGCTTCTACAGCTATCGGAATGTGAAGCAACACTGGATGCCAAAATATGGATACGCTTTTGAATGGATCTAATTTCCATAGCAGCCCAGGATTTTACCTGATCACCCATAGTAGGCTGAAGAATAATCAATTCATTGTGAAAATCTCCGATAGCCAGTTCCTTTTCAAAGGAAGCCAGATCATTGGAAAGGCAAATAAGTCTAGCAATCGCATGTTCCAAAAGCTCTGCTTCGCAGACCTTTGTAGCCAAATCCGGCCTAATCAGATGGATAGCCAAAAATACTCCTGAACTCGAAGGACGATGATAGCGATAATCTTCCAAATCCGGTTTTTGCCCCCAGGTTTTGTTTTTCACCTCCCAGTTGAGTCCTGAAATATAAAAAGTCCATATATCCAACCATTCTTTTCTCCATTGCGCTGAGGAGCTGGAGTTTCCGAGTAATTCATGGGTTAAAATTAATTCAGAACCCAAATTCTGTAGCCGGGGTATTTCTGATTGGACAGATCCAAGCATCAGACCTCGCAAAAATCCAAAAGACTCACTTTCTGAAATCTGATCTAATAAATCATCCAGTAGAAAAAGGCAAAGAAAAAACCGAATAGTCAGCCTGAGCTTTTCTGCACTTTCCCCGGGAAATAAATATCCTGCAAACCAGTTTATCTTTTGAATCCGGCAGCGTTCAAGTTCGGCAGGAGACTCAAATAATCCCGCTGACCAAGCCCAACGCAAAACTTCCTCATCCAATTCCCGGATTGACGAATGTAGAGCTGATGGAAAAACTGAATTATTCATGGCGCCCTCCTTTTTTCAAATTCCGCTTTCCCCGTTCTACTGTACTGATGCTGCATTTGAAATAATCTGCCAGTTCGTAGTTTTTGATATACCTATCGATTCTGGGGAAAAGTGCAGTCAGTTTGGGATAACCTTCTTCAAACTTCAGGTCCTTGATTAACATTTGTTCAAAGTTCCGCTCATTAATCCGGTGTGAGACCTCCAAAGCCAAGAGGGCAAACTCGGGCATTTTGGCCAGCAAGGCCGATTCCGCGTCTATGCTGAATTCAAGAAGCACCGTAGCTGAAAGTGTTTTAAGGATATTGGTGGTGGCTTTTTTGGAACGAAAAGACTGCTCATCAAATGCGGTGTCTGATGGTCCTGAAATCAGAGATAAGCGGAATCCCTTATCGCATTCTTTATATAAGCCCACAAATCCTTCACAGATATAGCGACTCTTTTCATCTATTTTATTTACCTGTTTGATGATGGTGTTTTTAGGAAATCTCCTCAGATTTAATTTCTGAAAGACCTCAAGATAAGCCTCCTCATCATATTTTTTGAGCTTATTATAGTCAGCCATCATCTGTTCTAAAAAACGTCTTTCCATAGAAAATATAGTTTTGTTAAAAGATCAATTCATGGTAAAATCGGGTGAAAAAGTTACTCCAGAATGTTATTGAACTAAATTCTCAATGTTAATTTATGCCTAAGTTTTAAAAAGTCAATAGTGACAAAAATCAAAAACACTAAATTTTTAAAGTATTCCTTCAAATGAAGGTTTTTTAGAAGAAAAAATAAGAAATGACTCAGATGGATGACAAGCCGTAGAATATTGATAATGAAAGCTCAGTATTTGCTCCTAATCCGAAAATCCAAAAAAAGAGCGGTGTGCTGATCACCGCTCTACTGCCATTTAACGCAAGGAGTTTGGCAGCGAAAAATGCTTTTAGAATAGGTTGGTTTTAGCTAATTGACATAGTCAAAACAAAGATCAACCTCCCTACTTTTTTCTCTTAGATGTTTGGCTAATTAAGATACTATTTTCAATTTAAAAAATCAATACTAAAATCCCTTTATAACATTTTGTTTACGAAAATTCCCTCAATTGATAGGAATTAAGTAGGAATAATTTACCTCCCTTCAATTGACCTACCTACAAGTTATATTGATTCATAGATTTCCATTGTATTTGATTTAAGTAAGATGGAAAAGAAACTCACACTTAGTAAACCTTGGCCTAGTATCCAGTCACTTGTTGAGGTCAGTGCCTTACTTCTGTCATTCCTATATGCCTATACGGCAATTGCAAAAATTTACGACTGGCAGGAAACCAAGCTGGCCATGTACAATCAGGTGGTTCCGGATTGGTCCAAGGATCTCTTGCTGTTTGGAATTCCCGGGCTTGAGATGGTGCTGGCCGTGATGCTCTTGGTACCCAAGTTTCGGAGGTTTGGATTTAGACTCAGTACGCTGATGATGGGACTCTTCACAACCTATGTGGCTTGGGTATGGTTTGGGCTTGCCGGGCGTGTGCCCTGCTCCTGTGGGGGAATTATTTCTTCCCTGACCTGGGGACAGCACCTGATATTGAATCTGGTGTTTTTGGGGATTTCGGTTTTCGGTATTTGGGTGGAAAGGAGGAAAGAGTGTTGAATCGTTGAATTGACTAATTGTTGAATTGTGGGAGGTGGGATGTTCGATGCTGGATGACCGATGTGGATTGAAGGTTGGAAAGTTGAATTGTAAAATTGCCTAATGGTGACGAAGGAAGGCTGAAGGCCTGACATTATACTAGCCTAGGGTGCAGCGCTAGCGGAACCCTAGGTATTAAAAGAACAAAGACCAATGACCTCGGCGCAGGAATGTAATGAGGATGAAAAAGTTAATGCCGAGGAGGGATTTAAAAATAGTCGGGGAAAACAATCCTCCCGTTCCACCGGGGCGGATGGGACAAATCCCCCTTACCCCCTGTGATAAGCTTGGGAATTCTCTAAAGCAGAAAGAATCAAGGGGGAGTTACGGCGGAATGATTTGAAATCTGGTGACCAAATGATTTTTCAGCATGACCCAGAATGGGTCAAACTATGAATAGCCCGGGGTGTTAACCCGGGGAAAAAAAAGCGAAAGGGTTCCGCCTCGGCGCAGAAATATGGTGAGAACTAAAAGGTTGATGCCGAGGAGAGATTCTACCTCACCCCCAGCCCCTCTCCTTAAAGAGAGGGGAGTTAACGGCGGAATGATTTGAAATCTGGTGTCCAAATGATTTTTCAGCATGACCCAGAAGCGAAAGTCCCGATGAGCAAAGCGACTTCGGGAGGGTCAAACTATGAATAGCCCGGGGTTTTAACCCCGGGATTTAGGAATAGAATAGATTTTAGCGCTGGCGCAGGATGTCCAATCGGACAAGGATGCCCTTGCCAGCGCAATGGAATAGAAATATTGAAAATAATAGACAAGCAAACGTTGCACGCCTAGAAGGCGGGGAGCAGTTAATCGGCTAGGAAGAAAAAACAAAACGGTCCGTGAAGCCACCAGGTGGTTGCCGGACAACAGCAGGGGGAACTACCTGATACGCGCGGATCAGTGTAAATCCGGCCGCCCCTCTCGGAATGGTATAGCTTCGATTAGGCCTCGCAGCATCACACCAAGCGACCGGAGTTGAATCAATTTTACTTCATACAACTAACCAAAATTATGCAAAAATCAGTTTTAAATCTCGTACGAGGCGGTGTATTCGCCTTAGCTGCCGTAGCCGCTTTTGCGTTTACGCAGCCTATTAATCCAAATACGGATCAGTATGCCCAAGATCCGGATACAGGTATTTGGTACAACCTCACAGGTATAGCACCTGGATCCAATACCTATTTCTGTGAGACAGCATCCAACAAAGTGTGTCGGGTGGATGCTCCCGATGAAAGCGGAATGCCAATTCATCCAAGTGAAAACAACAGGCAGTTGGATGTCAGAAATCCAGCAAATCTGGTTGAAGTTCAACCCTAATTTCTGGATTAATAACCTAGCGTAATTGAAAGGGAGGCTTTTGGCCTCCCCTTCTTTTTTTAATCTATTCCCTCCAATTGCAATTCTCTGCTCGGCACTTTCAGTGCATAAGCCTCCTTGCTCAAATCCAAGCTACCAGAAAACTCGCCAGCCTCCCGAACCAATTCCTTGGCAAATTCCGGTTCCTGATTCAGCCGTTGCAGATCCATCCATCTAGTTGCTCTGAAAACAAGGCTCTTTCTTCGCTCCTCCAATATCAGACTTAAAGCTTCTTGGAGATTGTCGGCACCTCTTTCTACGTATAGCCCCTCCTTCCATCTACTAGACAACAGCCGATTGAGATGCTCCATTCCTTTTGTGATATTTCCAGTCCTGACGTTTGCTTCGGCAGCAGTCAGGAGAATTTCATCCACAGCAATCCCCGAGAAAAACTCAAATCCTCCCGAATAACTTCCCCTAAAGTTAGGCTCTCCTTCAGCATTGGGAATAAAGTAAAGCTGCTTCCTTAAGTCAAGGGAATCATAGGATGCATACAATTCATTTGACACCAAAAGGTCAGTGGAGAAAATAAGCGAATAACTACTTTGAACTCCATGGAAAATGACCTCCTCGTTCAAAAGCTCAAAGGGGTAAAAATCAGCCGAATCCAATAGTGAATAATTCATCAAATCAGATTTGATCTGCAAGGCAGATTCGGAATTCAGTCTTGCTTCCTCAAAATCTCCCATGGCTAGGTTTACCCTGCTTAGCATCCCCAATGCTGCTACCCTCGAAGGCCTGGTCGGATAGAGTGCTTGCTCTGGCAACAGGTTTATAGCCTGCTCCAAATCTGAAACAATTGACGAATAGATTTCAGCGGTTGTTGCCAAAGTGGCCTTTAGATCGATTTGAGATACTGTTCTATAAGGCAGTATTTTTTCATCCGAATCCTTTCCTGATAGGTAAGGAGGTAAATACAATTGAGCCAGAGAAAAATACCCGAAAGCTCTATAAAACAGAGCCTGCCCCTTCAGGTCATTTACCCGCTGTTGATCCGAAAAACCTCCCTCTTCCAACAGTTCCATCACCAGATGTGCATAAAAAATCTTTTCGTAATACATCGAAAACTCCAAGGTAACACCAGAAGGATTTTCGATATCCCCTTTCCAAAGCGTTGCATTCCGCTGCCATTCGTTCATCTCATTGACCAAATTTTCAGAAAGGTCAAAATCATCAGATTGTAAAAACAATACAAAGGATTCGACATTGTGGTTGGTATTGACATCCATTAAAGCTTGGATATCCTCCAAACTTTCAGGAACAACCAGACTTTTGCTGGGTTTTTCTTCTAAAAATCCGTTGCAGCCCACTGTGATCCAGAAGGAAAGGATGAGGTAAGAAGTATGTTTTATGTTAGTCATTTTTTCGTTGATTTAGGTGTTAAAAATTCCAGTTGATTCCCATCGCTATGCTTCGCAAAGGCCTTGAAGTCCTGAAGTCCGGATCAAAGGCATCTTCAGTGGCTTTCCAAAGCAGCCCGATATTATTGGCATACACATAGGCCTGTATATTTCTTAAGGATTGAGGCAAACCGTTCAACCCGCTGAACGAATAGGCCAGCCTGATATCCTGAAGCCTGATGTGATCCCCTCTGCCGATCAAACCTGCAGAACCCAAGTAAAAGGTGTTTCTGAATGCATTCTGGGCACTTGGCATGGAAGGAACTTGCGTGATCAATTCATCGCCGGGCTCTCTCCATCGCTGATCGTAATCCGCATGATCAAAAGCTCCCTGATAGATGCTGTTGTAGTTTACCGATGTCCGCCTGTAGAAATATCCCATCCGGAAACTGATGTTTGCGGATAACTCCAGCCCTTTCCAACTGAAGGTATTCCGTATCGACCCAAAATGCACCGGACGGCCTGGCCCTGCATATTGAAGGGATTCTGGTGTGGCTGAGTTTAGAATTTCTCTATAATCCTCGCTGGGCTGTCCATCAATAATCCCCAGTGGATTTCCATTTTCAGGATTTAAACCTGCCCATTCATATCCATAAACTCCAAATAGCGGGCGTCCAACAAAAGGAAAAACTCCTCCGGAATTAATGTAATTTGATGGGGCTGTGGTAAAATCATACCGTGTTACCTTTTCCCTGACATAGCTCCAAAAGAAATCAGTTTTCCAGGGAAAACCACGATCTATGTTTTGGGTAGACAGATTGAAATCATATCCGAAAGTTGAAGTATTCGCAAAATTTCCCCTGAAATTATATACGCCTGTAGAGGATGGTACTTCAATGTCGCCTATAAGATCTTCCCCGTTTTTTTGATAGAATTCCAGACTGCCCGAAACCCGTGAGTTTTTACTTCCAAAATCCAAAGCCAGGTTGGTGATCTGTATCTTCTCCCAACTCAAATTGGGATTGGGTGGATTGATAATGGCAGCACTGGGGAGATTGGGAATTATCGAAGATGCACTGACAAAGTACCGGGCAGTGGTGAATGCAGAAGTACTTTTATCCACATTGCCATTGTACCCATAGGTCAGTCTTACTCTGAGGTAAGGGATTGCTTCGAATTTATACCATTTCTCTTCCGAGAGGGTATATCCTCCTCCTATTGACCAAAGCGGTACTCCCCGCTGGTTGGCATTTACCCCAAACAAGTTCGACTGATCTTTCCTTGCACTAGCGGAGAAATTAAAGCGGGTGTCCAGCTGGTAGGAAGCATTGATGAAATAGGAAATAAACCGATCTGCTATTCCGCTATGGGTTTGGGAAGCAGGGATACTTCCCAGACTATTGTTGTGCAGTCTTCGGAATCTTGTCAATGGATCAACCGGCACACTGATCCCCAACTCATCATCATATCCAAAATAACGCATGCCATCTGAAGTGCTGCTCAGCATTTTTCCCTCAAAGCCTGCTATAGCATTCAGTGTTCCTTTACCTATGGATTCGTTATAGGAAAGCATTCCACGGAGGGAATGACTCTCTCCCCTTCCATTTTGCAAATCCAGTATTCCCCCGATCGGAATATGACGGGTAATATTTCCTTCGGCATCGAATTCAGAAAACTGGTTGATCAAATCCCTGACAAAAAAGGATTCCTTGGGAGAATGGTTCTTGGTTTGGCTGTTGTTTGTCCAATATTGGTACTTGACCTCAGCTTTTAGGGATGGTATAATCCGGTAACCCAAGTTGGCATTCAGTCTAAGATCCGAGGACTTGGAGCGATCGTCCAGCATTCCAATTTCATTCAGTGGAACAAAGGTCCAATCCAGCAATTCAGGACGCTGGTTGGATATGGAAGAAATATACCGCTCGGAATAAGTTCGAGTGATGGTTAAAGGTTCTCCATTGGGACCAGCCAACTGGTCATAAATAAACGAAGGAGGAAGCTCCGTACTGGAACTGGAGTTACCCTGAACCCAGTAGATTCCTGTTCCTAGCTCCAGCTTTCCGTTCAACAGATTCCAATCATCGTTTTTGGTAAGTGAAAAGCGGCTATTTCCATTCCCGACTACTTGGCTTTGATTCCGGTCATACCCGATAGCCAGATTATGCCGGTGATTGGGTGAGGAGCCTGAGAGACTTAGCGAATACTGCTGATTTACAGCCGGGCGGTAATAATAGTTTAATAGGTCTCTCCTGACATCCTGTTGCTTGTATTGTTCCAACAAGGACTCCGCTTCAGCACGGGTAATCTGGCCATTTCTTGCCTTGAGCAAGGCTTCGACACTTGGTGAAACCCTTGGTTTGTTATTTGAATTGATCGATGAATTAAACAAGCCCCGGTCGAAAAGCTCCCGCTCCAAGTCGATGAATGAGGCGATGGACATTTTGGGATCGTAGTACAGATCAGGCAATTCGGTCACGGTAGTATTTGCATTGAAGGATACCCGTAGATTTTGTCCTTCTTTTGCGCGTTTGGTGGTGATGACAATCACCCCGTTACCAGCCCTTGCCCCCCAGATGGACGCCGCAGAAGCATCCTTCAGTACCGTGATGCTTTCGACATCGTTTGGATTGATATTTTCAATTGGCCCATCGTAAGGAAAATTATCAACGACGATCAGCGGCTGCGCATTGGCATTAATCGTGGATCTGCCCCTGATACTGATGGGTTCGGTGGCGGAACCCACCCTGTTGAAAATTAAACCTGGAGTAACATCTTCAAGTCGGTCAAGAATATTGGTACTGATTCGACGGTTTACCAGATCTCTGTCCAAAGTGACGAATGAACCATTTGCCCGCTCTCTGGGTATTTCCTGATAGCCGGTGGCCATCACCTGCACTTCATCCAGATCCATATCCAAGGTTTCCAGACTGATATCCAGGAAGGATTCTGAACCTGTCAATTCAATCTCTTTGGTCTTAAATCCAAGAAAGGAAATCACCAGTTGGGAATATTCCTGCGGTACATTGATCCTGAATTTTCCTTCACTGTCAGAAACAGTTCCTATGGCAGTACCTTTTATAAGGACCGAAACTCCGGGAATCAGCTCTTGATCAGGCCCAGCTTTGACCTGACCTTCAATGATTCTGGTACTTTGCCCCAGTAAGGTCATTTGGCAGCAAAGCGTTAAAAGCATAACAATAAATATTTTCATAGTACGATTTTTAGAGGTTGGGAATAGGTTCTAAGTTTTTTTGAATCAGTCGAATCAGCTGCTCCGAATCGGAAGGAATATCCTGGAAGGATAAAAGTTGTCCTGCCGTCCCTAGCAGAATTTTCTTTGGATAGGCAGAGATCCCCAAATCAGAAAGTACATCATGATTATTTCCTGCATAGACAGGCTGGGAAAGCTCAGAGGTGAATTTTCCCTGGCTTAAAGTCTTTTCCCAAAGCTGGGTATCCCCATCAGCAGATACAGAAAGAAACACCACGCGGGGATCGTCTTGAAAAAACTGTTCGGCAGGATAAATGACATTTTGGAATTCATCCAGGCAGTATTTACATCCGGAAATCCAGAAATTCATCAGTACCAGTTTCCCGTCGAATTCCGATAAGCTCACTTCTGTATCATCAGGGCTTAAGAAGGAATAGCTGCTTAAATCTGCCCCCTTCACCAAATGGGATTTCATCTCTCCGATCAATTCCTGAATCCAAGGCACCCCAACCGTCGCTATAGCCCTGTCGAAAGACTTTTCTTCTATGGTGTATTTCTGGACATTCTCTACCATAAACTTCCCGTAAAGCCGATCTCTGAGCAAAGGAGGAAGTAGGTCAAACTGATCAAAAAGCCCATTTTTATTATGGTAAGCCAGGACATTACTTCTGGAAAGCAAGGCTGCCACTAGTTCCGGACTTCGATGACTCCAACCAAACCGATCTTTGACAGTTTGGAGAAACTGTTCTGGATTTTGGGTCAGCGGAAAGGCTTCTTTATCGAGCGTAGAGAAGGAATGCATAAATCGATAAAATGAAATCACCTGTCTTGCGGCAATTTCTGAGGCCAGAATAGTTTCCATTGACTTCCCTAAATCCACTTTTTGGGATTCAAGAATTTGCCAGGCAGGGTGTCCCTGAAAATCAACCTGAGAAATCAACCTGAGCCAATTCAAACTATCCTCCTTGCTCTCGATAAATCTGAGGGAGTTTCTGACCGAACTAGCTCGCTCTTCCGCCTTCTGATACATCTCACTGTGGGTCTGCATCATTTGGTTTTTAGCGGAAGTCGAAGTGATCATGGCAGGAGGCTGATCCCACTGGCTTGACTCCAAAGCTGAGCGAATGAAATGCTGTGCTTGGTACTTGGGTCCGGTGGGACCACCGAACAGGATTTTTCCTTTACGCAGATTGATCTGCACTTTGATGCTGTCTCCAGCTTCGATAAGGTATTGGTCTAGGATTAGGTTGGTTTGTAAAGCGATGGAAAAGGGCTGAACCGTATCTGTCAGGTCAAGTGAAAATTCAAAAACCTGTTTACCCAAAGAGCCTTCGAAAAGATTTCCTTTGACCAGTGGGCACTTTAATTTAATTGGAGGAGGAGTGTCATGCTTGACACTAAGAAAGTGTGGCCAGGTAGTCAGTTTGGCGGTGTCCAGACGGGACTCTGGGTCAAGTATTACTTCCCCGTAGATATAGGCAGTTAGGCCATCTGATGCATGAGATTCAGGCCCCTGAGAGACCGTGAGCGGGGCGGGTTGAAGATTATTAGCCTCCTTCCCTGCGCCCGCACCAAGGTGCTTATCAACTAAACCAAAATCAATTAGTGAGAAAGTATCGGGAAGGATCTCTCCTCCCCGATTGGGGCTGTCAGACCTATGAAGAAGTTCAGCCCCGGGTGAATCGGCAACTTTGCTCGATGGGATTTCTATGCTGCTACTAAGCAGGAGAATCAGTAATAGTGTGTTCATTTCTTTAGTAATTGAGGTGGATGAGATAAGTCCCGGGAAATCGGGACGAAATACGCTTTGGCGAGATAAGCCCTCCTCCGTCGGGCGAAATAGGCTTCCCAACTTTGGCGTTTCTAAGTCGGATAATGAGGAATTTCAATGGTGTGGAAACCATGAAGTCCGCAATTTTCAGACATAGCAATGCCAGGAAGCATGTGAGTAGGAATTTTTGCATGCTTTGATGGTTATTAATGAAGCTGGATGATGGGTGTCGGATGACCGATGTGGTCGACTGCCAAGTACTGTCAGGCTGACACTTCTTACTTCCCAACTCCCGTTGGTCAGGTGCTCAGTGTGACAGGAGTCGAAGCCAATGCGGAAGTTTCTCCTTCACCAAAGTCTTAATCCATTAATAATGAATATCCAATGATGAATTTCGAATGATGAAGTGTAGCCTGGAATCAAGACATACTTCTCCTCTTCTACCCTAATCGATAGTCCAGCAAAATGAATAATTAAGAAATGGTGTCAGCGCGACCAGCTATCAGAGCTTGCTGACGTGAGTGTGTGGTACCCGATCTGCTCGAGGCTGCGCATCCTCTTAATCGGAAAAAAACTTGCCCTCAAATCGGATTCTTGGGCTTGCGGGAGTAGAGCCAGTCGTACGCACTGAGGCCCAGGTATCCCGCGGTACTGGAATAAGGTAATAGGTAATAAGAGCAAGGTGACCCGTAATACCCGAGCGAGATAATGCAGAATGCATGGAGCTTCAAGGACCGAAACTCGATCCCCAGCTCCCTGAGGGCAATTCTAAGCAACTTCTGTAATTCGCTCGTTTTCATCATGAAAAGTGGTAAAACGAGTCTTTTTCCGATAAAAATGGAGCACCATAGCCTGGGCGCCAATCTACCGCACTGCAGGTTCCGACGCCTTTAGGAACGGAATTACGATAGGGCCCAAGAGCTATAGCGCATACGAAAGTACGCATAATAATCCCTTGAGCATTAACCTACCGTCTCGTCCTATTACAAATTGTCGGAATTGCAGTCGAGACTCTTTTTGATTAATGCTAACAAGATGGACTTAAATAGTCCATATTTTCAACTGTTTAAATGTAAATAGAAGTTAGACTAATTCAAAATTATTTGACCACTTTTTAGACTAATTTTTTTCATCCATTTGGTCATGGAAGAGAAAATAAATCCAGAACTTGACCAGACATCCGCCCAAAGATTTAAAGAGTTTATAAATTTTTTAGAACTCACTCCAATTGGGATGGCGGCTTTTCTTGATCTGTCTTCAGACCATATCTATTCTTTGCGGAGAGGGAGAAGATCAATAAGCGATGCAATAGCTGAGTCACTTTCAGAAAAACTTGGAATAACAACCGCTGATGTTTATAACTCAAATTTCAAACTAAGAAAGACCAAAACAGGCATTTTACACATGAACCAATTCATACATGCCAACAGAAACAATCCTAACTTTTTTATAAATCTAAAAAATGAGAACAGCCTCACATTCAAGATTCGTTCAGAATTAGTTGAAAATGGGTACTTCGAATCTGAGAAACAAGTAAGTCAGGTAGTTGAAGAACTTGCTAAGTTGCAAATTAAGGTCATTAGCGGAAAAGCTACGAAAAGCCTCCTTTATCTTGTTGAAACTGGATATTTAACTTTTCAAAAAAAGACATTCATCAAAATGGATGGTACAGAAAGTAAACAAAAAATAAACCATTATATCGAACCATAACAATCTTTCTTGAATATTTCGGAAAGCAAAAATAGTCCAAAGTAGATTTATGTGATTACAAAGAAGAGTAAGGGGGTGGTATAATTTAAGAAGTTATTATGAAACGTCCTGTGCCTATCTAAATCTGGGTATAGTATTAAATCAATAAATGGGAATTTATTAAAGCTGTCTAAAATTACAGCAAACCCTAAATTGTATTTACAGACTTTTCGAGATAGTGTCAAATCTTTCGTTTGGAGATATTAATCTTACTATTCGAAACTATTAGTTTCCGTCAGAGGCTATTCCTATTTTAATATTAAAAAACCTTTTTGAGTTTCAATACAGACTTGTTGAGATAGGGTCCTACAACGGCTGGTCATATTTGATTTCTCTTTTAAAATTGTTCAAAAGTTCTACCATTTGAATCTTCTGAAGTTTATTCCAATTTCGCTCTAATATAACCTCATTTATTTTCTGATTTACGACAAGTGAGATTCGTTTAGGAATACCGGCAATAGAATTAGTTCTTGCGCCATTTTTAAAGCCTTCGACAACTGATTCTACAATTGCTGACTTATAATATTCCAAATGTTCTTCCTCAAAGCTTTTCAAGAAATCAGCCTCATGATCTCTGATATGACGAATATGCTCCCAATCAGTAGGCATGTCACCAAATGTCACATAGCAATCAATTTCCGCAGACCGTTTAATCTTTTTGAAATAGTCTGATGAATTACATGCGAAAAGTATGACATCAACTCCATTCAAGAGTAAGGAACCATTCACGACGTTTAGAAAAATAGACTTCTCGCCGGAATCATCTACACTCCCATATAATTGACTAGGTGTTCCATGTCCTAAAAAAATCACCAATTCAGTATCATCAGTAATAGCAGAACCATAAGTTCCAACTCTGGGTCGCAAGACAACGGCATTTGGAAATATCCGTTCCAACTCCATTCTGATTGGTACTAGAAAATCAATCGTACTATCGATTGGGTATACAACGACAATATTATTGTAGTCCCTCATTGAGTTTTACATAATGGGCAATAGTTAAATCAAAAATCTCACTGAGAATGTTTCCGGAATCCATATCATTGGACTCAATCATATCTGCAAGTTGCCCCATAGGAATTTCTCGGTAACGAGGCGAAAAAGATTGGATTTTACCTTCCTCAACATTTCGAAGTTTACCTGGAAGAATATTATCAAGCTTAACTTTTTTCAAACTACGCAGCGCTTCACTCCTAAAATCTTTATCAAGAAACTGACTAATCCTTAGGTTTATAAGCTTGGCTAAATTAGCAACTTTCATTGCATCACTAAGACTTTGATTATTAAAAATCTCTTTAACTATTACGTCTCTTTTTCCAGAATAAAGGAAAATCTCAGAATTTTTAAATTTAGGTATGTTTCTAAGTTTAGATATCAGGTCAAGTCCATTGAATGTCAGATCACTGTAATACTGGTCAATGATTATCAAATCGGCTATTGAGTCTGTGAACTTAAAAGCAATTCCTGCTGTGAGCTTATCAATGTCAGGATCTTTGTTATCATTCCAAAAGTTGCGATTATTTGGATTCACAAAATGTCCAATAACATTTATACCTTCTGACCTCCGTATGTTCTTTATCAAATCGTTCAAAACATCTTTTTGACTAATCGTATCATCAACAAGAAGAATAGTTTTTTCCATTAATAGAAGGATAGTTTAAATGTAGCACCTTTAAGTTTAACTCCATTTCCGACAAACTGAATGTCTCCATGGAGGTTATTATCCTCTTCGGTTAATTTCTTTTTAACTATATAAAGCCCTATTCCAGATCCTTCTACTTCAGATTTCA
This sequence comes from Algoriphagus litoralis, assembly GCF_003259255.1. Lineage (GTDB taxonomy): Bacteria > Bacteroidota > Bacteroidia > Cytophagales > Cyclobacteriaceae > Algoriphagus > Algoriphagus litoralis. The sequence continues at coordinate 25,652 of NZ_QGOL01000024.1, read as the reverse complement.
CCCCTAATTCAAACATTATTTCTGGATTGTTTAGAAAATCACTCGAAACACCCATTCCGTCATCATGAAAATAGATAGTTAATCCCTCCCGAGTATCCGAGAATTCTAATAGGATATTTTTTGCCGAAGCTTTTACAGCATTAGAAATCAAATTATCCAGAACAATGCTTAAGTCAAGGACACTGATTCTAGATATAAAACTGGAGTGACCAGCTACAGATATTGTTATTTTATCAGTATAAGCAAAACTATAGGTATCTACATACTCCTTTACATATTGAAACAAACCTACCTTTTTTACTTCCTGATCAGCCTTGAAGTTTGATTTTGTAATTAACATACTCATTTTCATAACCTTATCGGTTATAAATTTAATTTTCCCAATCTCTTCAAGGAGAGTTTTATCGTTAGATTTTTCGCTTCTCAGTCTATTTAAAATATTTTCAAGTCCCGAATCAATTCCAATTGCAGAAACCTTTATACTATGGATCAATTCCTCGGCATCTTCACTTAGCGTCTTTCTTGTCGCTGTTAGATAGGTTGTTCGATCCTTCTCAAATTTAAGATTTTGTTCTGCTTTTTTCCGAGCCTCTTCCTCTTCTGAGGCTTTTCTCTGAGCCTGAATTCTAGCGAGTTCAGCTTCAACTCTTTCTTTTTCTTTTCTTAAAGTTTCTAATTCAGCAGCTCTTCTCCTCTCCTCCTCAATTTTAGCCCTTTCTTCAGCTTTCTTGCGAGCCTCCTCTTCTTTCTTGGCTTTTTCCTCAGCTCTAATTCTCTTTTCTTCTTCATCATCTGCTCTCCGTTGTGCTTCTTCTTTTTCTCTAAGAATCTGATTATACCTCTCCTCTGTTAAATTTATAATATTTCTTAGTTCTGCATTATCAAGTTTTTCCGCAATCCTATCTAAATCAGAAATAAATTTTGTCTGAACTTCATCAAGCTTTTCGTTTATTATATTAACTAGATCTTTATTGAAATCAATTATCTTGATCTCACTATCGGCTGAAAGACTCTTAATAAGTTGAATGAAGTCAATTTTACTTCCAAGATTTGATCTGGCTACAGAAATATCATCCGATTCTTGATCATTTTTCAACAATTCCTTCCGATAAGCTTCTGCTACTTTTTCCTGACCGAAATAATTTCTTCTCTTGAATCCCTCACCCCATAAAACCCCTACGACGTATCTCTCAAGTCTTTTAAGACCCTTTTCTTCAAATAAATTTATTAATTGATGATACCCCAAGGTCTTAACCAAACCTCCGTCCCGACTAGAAACCTCCCTGAATTCCTCTGTTTCATCAGTAGTAATATCTACCCTTCCAAATAAATTTCTAGTCCCTAAAAATCTAGCATAGCCTTGTTGCGCTCTATAATCTAACCCCCAACTATCATCTCCTGTCTTACCATAAGGCTGAACCCTAAATCCGTTTTTAAATAAAAAAACTGAGCCAAAGTTAACAGGTTCAATCCCCATATTCCGGGTGAAATTATTTTTAGCTGTTGTATTTAAATAGTATAAATCTATCTTAAGATCATCTATTAAATTAAAATCTTTGTTATTTTCTGAAATATGATAAATTAAAGTACCTCTATCGCTTAATATTGTCACTATATTATCACGAGTAACTGCAACACTAATTTGTGTAGTTTTGATTTTTAGGATATCTAATACAGCGTTTTTAACTGGACCATTGACTTTAAATCTTTCTATTTTTTCAGATTTATCTTTTTCAATATCACTTTTAGAAACTATTTCAATGTTGAAATCTGAAGATTCCGAAAAAGGGTTAATTAACTTTTCCAAAGAATGCTTTAGACTTATTATCTTACCTCTTTCCCAACCTTTCACTCCTGTGATTTCAAGCACTGTCCCACTATAAGAGTTATTTGGAAACCAAATCTCAGATTTTTCTAAACGCTTATGGGGAATCTTTACACTTTCAAAATTCTTGGTTTGATCACTAAAGTCTCTCCAGTTAACAACAATTTGTTCAGCGAAATCAGACTTTACTGTTTTGGTAGTCAAAATTAAATCCTCACCTAAACGATCCGCTGAAAATCTACCTATCCCTTTCGCTCCTGCAAAGTGCCTCCTTTTTTGAATCTTATCCCTGTAATTTTTACCTCTTTCTTGCTTCTTCGAGGAATAGGCTACAAAAAGCCACTTTTCCTTTAGGTCATTTAACGACATACCGTCCCCATTGTCAGAGATAATAATTTTGTCGTCTTTAAACTCGATAACTACATCTTTTGCATTAGCATCATATGAATTTTTAACCAGTTCAAAAACTGCAATAAAATCATCTGTAATGAGATCACGGCCTATGATATCCTTTAAGCCTGAGCTAACTTTAAATTCAAGTTTTTCAGGGAGTTGGATAAAATCTTCGCTGTTTTCAAGCATTATTCAATAATTCTTTTAAGGCAAAAACCAGCCTGTTCTCCAAAAAGAGGAGGTATAGCATTGCCTATTTGTGAATATCTTGGCACCTGATTTACGCGCTCTTTGCCACCTGTAGTATATTTTCTTCGGAATTTGTAACAGTCGGGAAATGACTGGATTCTGGCGTATTCTCTCACGGTAAGGATTCTAGGCTCACCATAATGCACATAGTCATCTGGCAAAGTGGTCAATGTAGGACTCGGTTTACTCGCATCCAAAGGAATAGTCACATGCTTATTAATGCCTAGTTCTTGACGCACACTCTTGCTTAAACTTTTGTTTCTTTCCCCTACTTCCAATATCCTTCGGAATTTTTCAATTGTCTCAGGTTTATGTTTTGGAAAACTGTGGCTATCCAGTTCTTCATCGGAAACTCCACTCCTCATGTATCGCTGATATCCAGAGGAAAGCTTTCCATATACACCCGCCTTAAAATTGTCTCTATCCTTGCAGGGCACCTGGCCATTTGCATAAAATAGGTCCGAAAGTGCCTGCTTCAAATTTGCTTTTAACGGAAGCTTTCTATCCGTTAAAAAATCTCTCACTCCTTCAAGTATTGGATTGAAAAACAGTTGTGCCACTGTCGCTTCATCCTGAATGACGTCTCTTCTAACTGCTACCAAGATAAACCGAGTCCTTTTCTGTGGAATACCATATTTGGAAAAGTCCACCATTTTCCCATCTACTTCATAGCCAAACCAATTGAGAACCCTTTTTACATAACTGGAATATGCAATTCCCTTTGATTTGTTTTTCTCAAACTTCTGTGTAAATCCTTTTACATTCTCAAAAAAAATGAGTTTTGGCCTCACATGCATGATGAATCTGAGATAGGATCTAATCAATCCATTCCGCACATCGTCTTCCTTTCTCCGCCCGGCAGTAGAAAATCCTTGGCAAGGTGGGCCACCAACTACCATATCTACCTCGCCCCGAAGATTCGCCAATTGAACTTTGTGATTCTTCAAGACGTCGTTGATGTCGTGGGACTGTTGAGGAAGCCAATCCGGCCAATCGAAATGGCTTTTCTTATTGATCAAGTTATACTCTAGAGTCTCAAAAGCATCGGGACTTTTTTCAATTGCAAAAAGGCCTTTCCAACCGGCATTGTGCAAACCCAACGAAAGGCCGCCGCACCCAGCAAAAAGGTCAATGTAGGTAGGTTTTTTTTCCATATAGTATAAACCCAAATTCCTCCGAAGAGAATTCAGAACAATGAATTTCTATTGACAGTCTGTGTCAGGCTTCAAAAACGAGCCCTTATCGGGCAATCCATTTTCCGAACAAAGCATGCCTCAACTAAACTCAAATTGCAACAAAATTTGACAAATACAAAGATGAGTCCTTTAGATGGCAAAAAAATACCCTACACTGGGTATTTTCACTGAAAAACTTCTAGCTTTTAAAAAAATATTTTGTGATATCAGTTCTTCACAAAACAAAAATCTAAAAAAATCAAGGTGTTGAACAACAACAAGTTAGCATTAGTGGTGTCATATTATCTCGCAAGATTTGACAAAAAGGCTTTAGAAAGTCTAGGGTTCAAGGCTTTTAATGAAGCCTTTAATTACACTTCCAGTAAGCTGGATGTAAAGGCAAACTATGTAAAATTAAGAAGAGACGAATTTGACGCAGTATTTCCGTGGAGGAGAGGATGGCAGCGTAAACTGGATAAACAGGTAACCCGGACGATTGAAGTCTTTCAGCATCTTGAAATGGAGGATATTTCTCCCATAATTAAAGGCATCCTGTTTGACTCTGATTATCTCCAGTCCGAAAATGCCCAGGAGATTAGGAAAGTTCTTTCCACCGAAATAAAAGACGTTGACCAAAAATCCAAAGTATTTATTCTAAGAGGTCCTACTGGGCTCAAAGCGGAAAAGTACTTTATAGAATATCACAAAGTCCACCAAAAGCCTGTTTCAGGAAATCTCATTGATATGCGGGATCAAGGATGCGGTTATGATTTTGAAATCGACCTTTTGGACACAAAAACGTTTGTTGAAGTGAAAGGTCTAGCTGATATTGAAGGCGGGATAGCATTCACAAATAAGGAGTGGTTGTTTGCAAAACAAGCCAGAGGAACCTATTTCCTAGTATTGATTCGAAATTTAGATGAAAATCCTGAAGTAATTTTTATCCAGGATCCAACTGACGTTCTTACCCCAACCCAATATACCTATCCAACGATTCAGATTCAATGGAATGTCCCCTCCAAGCAGTTTAATGATTTAAAGCGATAGACCACAGTTACTTATTATCAACTTCTCCAAGAGGATCTTAGCCTTATATCTTTCTTCATTAAGATCCCATTGATTAGCCAGAGCGATTGGCTTGGTTCAAGTATTCTTTAGCCTTTAGGGTCGCACGTTATCAAACTGGGAGTAGCCAAATATTCGCCTGACTATTCTGAGAACGGTTGGATCAAAGTATTTTTTTCGATTTCAATTTTCGTCAAGGTCAATATGAAACTCTTTCCTTGCCCAATCGAGCAAAAATTTGTATGAAACCTGACGAAGTAAGTCTAATTTCTGTAACACTTCATCGACACTTCTAATATCAACAGAGAAAGTTCCATGCCCTATTTTGTTACGAATCTCTGCATTTTCGTCAATCCATCTATCTTGACCCCTTATAATTTCCCAATTGCTACTTTCGCCCCATAAATGTTTGAAACATTCCCAAATATTACAAATACTTCCCTTGTGCCGTCCTGTTTTGGGATCTCTGCAGTTTTCCTTGTTAGGATTAAATTTATTTGCTATAACTTCAATAGAAAGCCAAAAGGCAAAATATTTATCATATGGATCCTCTGTATAAAGCGCTTTCCTATACCAACTTAAACCTCTGAGAAACGTTGCGTAGTTATCATCAATTAACCTTGAAAACTGAAAAGATGATTGGAAATCTTGCTTCTGCAATACGACTTTTTGATTAGTTTTTCTCACATACTTCCAATCGCTATGTAAACTCACAAATAGGGGGACATTCAACTTTATTGAAAGAACATCTAACATTCTACCTACAAATAGCAATGCAATCTTGTTTGCTTTTTCTTGTTGAGAAGTATAGACAGTTACGACTATATCAAATCCCTCTTCACTGGATTGAACTTCTATGCCACTTTGGAAAACTTCCCCGGCATTAAGTTCCTTTAATGTGTCAAAGCGCAGCTTGTCTTTAACTTTGACTGAGCCTGAAACATTAAGGGTTACTTCAAAAGGTCTTGTCGTTGCCATGCTGTTTATTTTTAATTTCATCCATAGTAAAGAGTTTTAAACGCAATCCAAAAAAAACCAATTTGATTAAGGACTTTCAGGCGGTGATTAAAACTGGGTTTAATATAAGTACTATTTCTACTTCACCCCATCCATTTTCAAAAAAGAGCAATGTGTTGTGGGATACATGAACATTCTGATCCAATCCAATCTTCTCCCACTCTGATTTGAAGCCATTTGAAGAAAGGGAAAACCAATAAATTCCCAAAATGCTGGAGTCATAGTGAGATTTAATGTGAAAGCCGTAGGTAGAAAGTGAGTTGGAGGGGTCAATAACAGAAAAGATTAAGACTATTAAAATAACCATTACTGGTTTTTTTTTGGTAAAAGAGAAAAAAGTGAGGGTAAGGGAGGGTTTTTGGGTTTCGATGAGATTTTCTTTCCGAAGCCTTAGCCAACTTCAAGTAAAAGAATAACAAAATCTAAAAAAAAAAAGACAAAGTGCTCAGGGATTTAGAGGAAAAAACTTCTTCGGGATCAATCCCAATGGTAGGAACATGGGATTCGCCTGAATGCTAATCGAATTTTCGACACTTTACACGGTTGAAAGTCCTACAGATTCAAGAAGTCATCCGAATTTTGCAGAAGAATTCTCAATGAAGAATTGTCTTAATTTTAAAGCGAAATTCGCTGGAAATAAGCGAAATTCGCTTGTAAAGAGATTAATTAAATCATTTCCAGCTCTTCAAAATCCATATAAATTCTTTCGATGCCTGAAGACCTTATCTACCTCGATAATAATGCGACCACCCCGATAGATCCAAGGGTTTTGGATGAAATGATGCCATTTCTGACACATAATTTCGCCAACGCTGCATCCACTCACAAATTCGGGGTTTCGGCACATGAGGCGGTGAAAAAAGCAAGACAGCAAGTTGCTGACTTAATCGGTGCGGATACACATGAAATCACTTTTACAAGCGGAGCTACTGAAGCAATCAATATCGCAATCAAGGGAGTCGCAGAAGCATTCTCGAGTAAAGGAAAACATATAGTCACAGTATCCACTGAACATAGTGCTGTGTTGGACACGTGTCGCTATTTGGAAACAAAAGGGTTTGAGGTGACTTACCTTCCTGTCCAAGCAGATGGACTATTGGAATTAGAAGTAGTGAAAAATGCAATTAGAGCAGATACAATCTTAGTATCGGTGATGCATGTCAATAATGAAACTGGAGTAATTCAGCCAATTCAAGAAATCTCGGATTTCGCTCATGAAAAAGGAGCACTATTTATGAGTGATTGCACCCAGTCTGTCGGAAAAATTCCAGTAAATGTGGATGAAATGGGCATTGATCTACTTTGTTTCTCTGCGCATAAGATTTATGGACCAAAAGGAGTCGGAGCACTTTTCATCCGGCAAAGGAAAAACAGGATAAAGATACCAGCCCTACTTCATGGAGGGGGTCATGAACGAGGGATGCGAAGCGGAACACTCAATGTTCCTGGAATCGTAGGTCTTGGGAAAGCTTGCGAAATTGCTCAGGATGAAATGGGAGAAAATGAGGTGAAAATCCGGGAGATGAAAGATTACTTAGAAACAGAACTTCTAAAAATTGAAGGAACATGGATTAACGGTAATCGAGATCAAAGACTTTACAATGTTACAAATATTGGGTTTGAGGGAGTAGATAGCGAAGCACTTATTATGGGACTAAGCAATCCTGAAAATGGTTCGCCAATGATTATAGTAAGTAATGGAAGTGCCTGTACTGCCGCCAGCATCGAGCCTTCACATGTCCTAATCTCCTTGGGATTAAATTATTACCAAGCATTTAACTGTATTAGAATCTCACTAGCCCGATTTGAAAACAAGCAAAATCTTGTTAAAGCTATCAAAGAAATAACAGGGAGAATTTTGTATTTAAAGCAATTTCAAATTTGATTAAAACTAATTTCTCCCCAAAACATCAGCCAAGCGATTTATCCTCGGGTCATTTTGATTAGTTGGTGGCCAAATTAAAAGTGCCATATCGAGGTAAAGGATCGTTTTTGAAATACTAGTAAAAGGATATCTACTAATGTCCATAAAATTTAAATTTTTTGCTTTTTTCAAAAAGTTCTCATAAAACTCAATTTCATCAATCTGCGCTTTATCACCTGATGTTCTAAGTATTTCACCAAGTACTTCTAGCAAAGCCAAATAACCAACAGTAGTTTGAAGAATATTATTCAATTTTGAACCTTCATTTAGTTCCCAATAAGAATTCCCATTTTTATCAACGAATGTATTACGCACTGCAGAAAAAAATGAAAACATTATATCACCAATTACATCATCTTTATCATTTGCGTAAAATCTTCGAAAAAAAAGATCTGATGAAATGTTTTTCAACAATTCTTTCCGATTTTTGAAGCGGTCCTTTTCAGACTCTCTAAGATTTATAGATATTCTGTCAATTATAGACTTAACAATAGTAGCCTGCGTCAAAGGAGGACTTTGGTTCCTTAAATATGTTCCACCATATAATTTAACCCTATTAAAAAATGGCGAATTCTCAAAACTATTCAAACTCAAAACTGTCTGTAAGGCGGTCTTCTGAGGTGAATCGCTGGAGGTTAATCCAAACAAACTGTAAACCAAGCTCTGGGGAACTGATTTCTGAGTCCTATTTATTGTTGAAAAAATCATTGCTTGGAATTCTAATGTCGGATCTATAAAAAATGAAACAATTAATTCAATATTATTCAACCTTTCAAGAAGTTTTGAATAGTAGTCAAGTTTAATTTTTAAACTTGGATTATTGCTATTTTTCAAAACCTGACTGATAGTTTTGATCTCTGATTGAAGCCTTTCAATTGCCTTTTCAATGCCTTTAATCCTATGTTGACCATCAATAATTGTTAAATAAACATGACCACCTTTTTTTTCAATTTCAGAAAATACTGCCTTTGAAATTGTAATTTCAACATTATTAGATTTATCAATTTCATTATAATCTTCAATTACAGCTTGAGGAATAGAAAGAACAATATTAGTTGGGAAAATTGCGTCTGGGTCATTTATTAAAAAATCAGCAATTTTCTCAATTCTTGAATTTTCGACTGTACGTTGAATTTCCTCATTGTAAATTGGAAGATTTTCATCATCGTACCCTACAATTAATCTTTTCGTGTATCTAGTGAATCTCAAAAGTTGTGATATCGAAAAGATACTTATCAGAAACTCAAGATTATTCTGCTTGACTTTCTTTGCAACAATGATATTTCCCCTATCATTCATGTTATTGATATTTTGATTCCCAACGTTTTCTTGTCTCTATTACTGGAGAATTAACCTCCTTATAATAGGTTCTTTCAAAAAAATCATCTTTGATAATAAACATGTTTCTACCTACATATATGGACAACAAAAAAACTATCAGAGTAAGGAGAAGAAAAAAATAGAATAGTAAAGGGGAATTGTAATCAAAAATTAAAGCTTGAAAACAGTATATACCAGCTCCCAAAAAGACAAGAATATTTTTATAGTCATCTAATCGACCTCGCAAATTAATAACCTCTTGATTCAACTTATCCTCAACTTCTTTGTTTCTCGAAGATTCGTCAATATTCTCTTTTCTATTTCTCTGAACCTTGATTAGATAGGTTGACATTCCAAATAAAACGTTGATACCAATCAAAGAAATACTTCCATTAAAAATGATAGTGTTTACATCTTTCACGTCAGTTGAAAAAATAAAATAAATCAAGGCTGGAAAAAAGACAATTACTAACGGCATAATAACATTCTTTGTAAACCATTGAAAGTTATCTTCCTTGTTTTCAATTCGACATTCCTGTAGAATTTTACTTTGCTCCTGTGAAAAAAACCATTTTTGAAACATAATAAGCACAAATTATTGGTCGAAAGTTTTTTATGTCTAAGCCTTAAACAATTCCCCTACTTTAAACTCTTTCAAATTAGAAACCAGTTGGTACTTCTGGATTTTTTCCATGCTAGTCTTGAGACGCATTGCATCCTTATCTCCAACGCCCATAAATTTTTGCATCAGCTTCAAGTTGACCTTATCTTTGATGTCAAACAAAAAAGCTGTCTCGCACATGCTGCTAAAATCAAAAGAAGGTTGGTTAAATTCCTCTATTCCCTGCGACAATAACATTACAGATACTCCTTGAGACCGAATCTCCCTTAAAATCTTCTCCAGCAAATCTTGAGATTTCTTCTCCTTAAAAATGGTATGAGCCTCATCTATCAACAGTACATACCGCATTCCTTGGAAATCACCCTCAATTGGGGCCTTCTCCATATTCATAAATGTATTGTATATATAGTTTACAATCAAGAAAACAGAAGTAAATCTTATGTTTTTTGACAAACCTCCTGATAGGCTCAAATAGTAGTTTTTGTTAAGGAACTCATTGTTGGAATCTGACGTATTTGCAAATAAGTCAAGTTCAGCAAGACCTTCCAGAATTTCACGAAGTGAACTTACTTTGGGCCCTTCCCTTTCTTTGACTTTCTCTAGGATTACTTTAAAAGTAGGAAATTGTCCACCTTTGGAATCTGCGAACGCATCCTTAATTGAGTCCTTTAGCGTTTGTTGTTGAATCTTTCCTAGGTTGGTTTGACTACAGATAATATCTACCAGTTTGTTTATCCCCATGATCCTGTTCTTTTCATTGACATTATCAATGAAAGAAATTGGGTTAACCGGAAATGCTTTGTGAGGCGCCTTGATCAGTTGGCACTTAGTAGAATCAAAGAAATCAGCATTCTTTTTCTCATCTTCCTCAGAAAGCCCTTTAAAGTCTAGAAAAATGAAGTTCACTTTTCCACCTGACTCCTTTACTATTTGCTTGAGAACACTATTTGCAAAGAAAGTCTTTCCTGTTCCACTATTTCCAGCCACTGCAACGTGTGCATTGTTATGAATAGAGGTATTATTCATTTTAAAGAAAATGGATTCTCCATCAAAAGACTCTCCTACTCGAATATCAATTGGGCCTAAATAGTACTCTTTGTTTTTAACACGGAGACCTCTTGTCTTTTCATCGAATATAATTGCATCATTGGTAAACTCATTTTCTGAAAGCAAATCTATTCCCTGTTCTACCTGCTCCAAAATGAAATCCAGTCCAGTGTAGTTTTTACTTTCTTCAAAGATCTTGTTCATCAAAATAAGACCATGATCGACATGCATCTTGACGTACTTCCCTATGTTTGCGTCCGATTTGTAAATACCATAGTGCTGGCAAATCATTGCGATATAGAAAGTCCGGTAGTTCCCAAAAAGAATGTCGTCCTTGTATTCCTTTCCTTTTCCATCTAGGAGATCCTTCTCGAGATCCAGTTTGGCTCCTTTACTCAGTGAATAAGCTAAGGCTACTCTTGAAATATAATTCTCAGAAGCTCCAGGAAAGACTTTTCTGGACAATTCCTGAACGACTAGTTTATTCGCTTCTGAAGTCCTAATATTAATTAGCATTGTACATCTGATTATAGGTGGCTAAAAAATTCTTCGGTTCAATGCCAATGAACTCACTACTATCTTCATTTACATTATTGATCAAGTATGTCTTTGCAATCTTTTGGAACAATAAGTTAAATTCTGATTCTGTCATTTCCTTATTGATTAGGGGAAATAATACCACCTGTTCAGAGATATTTGGATAGAAATATTTCACAATATTTTCAGCATGCTGCTCGTCAAACTTCTGCATAGGAGAATCAATAAATACTGGGAAATCGAAATCGCTTTCTTCAACCAAGCCTCTTAAGATTGAAGTGGCATACATCTGCTGTTCGCCTTTACTCAGAGACTCTTTCTTTATTTCTTCTCCCCTACCGTTCCGCAGAACGATATCAATATCTTCTCCGATTATATTGACTTCAACTTTTTTAATAAACCCTTTTTTGTGAAGTAGTGTGGTCAATCCGTCAAAAATCTGTTTTTCAAGAGATTCCTTCTTCTTATTCTTGAACTCAGAAATGAAATTTTTAAGAATACCAATTTGTCTTGTTAGCACCTTATCTTTTTCTTTCTTTTGATCCGAAACCTCCAGCTTTCTACTCAGTTCCTCAATTTTTTTATTCAATTGGGTTTTCTTTCCAGCAAGTTCTCCAATGGTCCGATTAAAGGAATCGATATTATTCTCAATACCTAGTACTTCCTTTTTCAAAGCTTCCATTTGGTTTCTGTAGGATTCAATGATCGGGTCTTCCTGATTACTTTCTGCATCCCTTATCTTTCTCCTTATACCATTTACTTCATTTTTTGTAAAGATGTATTCAGAATTGATGTTCTTGAACTTCTCTCTAAATGATAGCTTGATATTATTCAAAAGTGAATTTAGCTTAGCCCTCTCAGAATCAGAAAAATCGTGAATTAACTGAAAATCAGTTGGCAAAGTCGGAGAGTTGTCAAAAAAGTGCTTTCTGATTAACTTTTCAAAAGTTGAGGCATACCAGGAATGAACGTTGTGATCAATTGTTATATTCTTGGGTTTCTCAATAGTGAGCAATTCAGTTAGGATTTTTCCAGTGACTCCATTTATATTTTCCTCCTTAAATTGGGCTGCTTTAAAATTGGCTTCATTCTCTAATTGCTCCTCAACTTCCAATAATTTACTAGCTGCTATTGCAAAAGGAATAAATTCATACGAATCTTTTAACTCATTTTGAAGGATTTCTTGCTTTCGTACTAAGTCATTTTCTCTTTCTCGGAACTCCTGTAATTCCTCAACTGTAATTAAACTACCAGACTTAATTAATTTTTCCTGTATATCTCGAACATCCTTATTCCTTTCATTTCTTTTTTCTCTTGCCTCATCGATATTCTGCTGATATTCTTGGATATGCTCATCTATGGAGGAGACTTCTGCTTCCAACTTTTTGAATTCGGCCTTCTCTGTTGCACTTGCAGATTCTTGTCTAATCCGAATTTGAAGTCCTTCCAATTCAGCCTTTAAATCTTCATACTTTTTAATCCCCAAAACCTCTGAATAGGCTTTACTCAATGCTCTTTTTTGCTCAGGGGTATTCACTTCTGCAAGACTGACGATCTTTTCTGCATCAAAAAAGAAAAATTTTGCAATCTCTATGGGCATAATAAAATCACGAATAAAAATTTCCTGCCCCACTTCTTTGGAAAGCTCACTTACTCTACCATCTATCAAAATCTCAACATCCTCACTTGTACTAGTAAGTATGTTAAAGCTTCTCTTGATTTTAATTTCTTTGCAAGGAACTTCCTTTATATTAACTTCTGAAAATGTGATCGAAACAGAAAAAGTGTTTTGTCCATCAGCTTTTGCTTTTCGATTTAGGCTATTGGCTATGTATTTTGCATAGGAGCCCTGATCAGAAATCTCCTTTTTGTATAAGTCATCTACCTCCTGCATTTGGCGCCCGTAAAGACACCAAACCAGAGACATCAAAAATGTTGTTTTACCAAAACCATTTCTCCCACTTACTAAAATAATGTTTTTGCCATCTTCGGGGCTGAGTTCAATGAGGTTGGAGCCTTGGTAGATTCGAAAATTATTTAATTCGATGCTTTTAATAATCATTTCTTATCCTCTTTAATATCGTCGATAAGTTGATCAAGTCTATTTTCTAAATCTGTCTGCAACCCCCTTTTTTTCATCAAAAGCGTTTTGGTTTTTTGCAAAGCAAGACCGTCCATTATGAATTTCAAATCACGGGGCTCTTCTTTACAAGACTTTGCTAGGAGTTCTTCTTCCTCCCTTTGTTTTTCTTCTTGTTTGCTCATATCGACATTATTTCGGAACACTTCATTGAAAATATCAGAAACTTTTGTTTCAAAAAATGAATCTCTAAACCAATGATATTGAATTAAAACTAATTCTTGTTGGGTAATTAATTCCGCACCTTCATCTTTTTGAATTTCCTTTTGTGCCTTCAATATTCTTCGTAGAATTTCCGCTCTAGTTTCAAATAAATAAGGCCCCCAGATATTTTCCTTTATTTCTCCATTTCTTCTTCTCCGATCACGGTACTTTTCCGGATTATCTCTAGTTTCTACTAAGAAATCACGGATTTCAGAAAGAGGTTGCATCCATTCCTCGCCATTCTCAATAAGTCCTTCCATCGATTTATCCTTATTGACAACTGTACAAGTCCAACACCCGAACCGACTACTTCCACAGCTAGGCGTCGTTTCATCAATGACCAATGGGCAATCACCGGCATTGGCATTCCGATAAAGGGTTACTAATTCCTTGTGAGTCCCTCCCCAAGGTGGTGGAACTTGATTGAGGTATTGCCAAACCTCGTTGGTAGTAACATCCTTAATTGGAGCAAAAACCCAAGCGCTCGGCAATTGATGTTTTCGAAGTCTTTTACCTTTTCTTTCATGTTTAGCAATTGACTTTGCCCGGTTCGAGCTTTCAGCACTTCTTGTTCCTAAAAGAATAATGGCCTCCCCTTGTTCGCCAATTTTCTCCTTAATGAATTGGGTAGTTGGATTGATTTTTAACCGCTCCGTACACCATCTTACAAATCTATTCGGTGCAGGGTATCCTAGGCCTATCAATCTAACCCAAAAACTGTCCTCCAAAGGTGGAGTAGTCTCATGAACAGTTATTGGCATACCTTCTTCTCTCGCAGCACCTTGAATTTTTTCAAGTGTCTTTTTTATGAATTTTACGATCCTGGGGTTCTCAACCATGGTATCGTTACACACAACATAAATTCTTCTTTGATTGAGGATAATGGGGTCAATTTTCCTTAAAGCTCTCCAAACTACCTGAAGAAGCATGGTACTGTCTTTACCACCACTGAAACCAATTATCCAAGGACGATTAGTATCGTCGTAGATGAATTGGTCAATTATCTCTTGTTCAATGAATTGTAAATTGAGGGCCATAAATGGGGTTAATTGGTACTTTATTCTTGCTAAAATACAACTAAAATCTAGTTTTCAATGTAACATTTAGAACTAGGTGATTAGGATTTTCTGGAGACATTTATCAAAATATTCCTCATTAAAGCCCCATTCGAAAAAATCATTTCTCAGTTTTTCCTTCAATTTATCTTGCTCTTCAGGTGAATTTACAGAATATCCTCTTTCCAAAAACTTTACAAAAAACATAGATTTTGGATCCGGCCCTATACCATCAGTTAAATTATAGGGGATATTCTTGATCATTTGATAATCGAGGAAATAACTCAAATCATATTTTTTTCCTTCAAATTTTGTTTTCTTATCAATAGTTTCATCTCCCCACCATACCTTACCAGCATCAAAAAAAGAATTGTAGTAAATCATAGCTTGTTCATGATTTGAAAGTTGAACTCTGATTTGCTTAACATATTCATATCTTATCTTTTTCTCTTCATCCTCATTTTCTCTATTTAGAATAGGGTCAGTGGAGGCTAATTTGATAAGTTGGTAAAGATGTCTGAAATAGTGACCTAATTTTGCAACATGACCATCAAAAGGTTCAAAATTCACATATAGTTCAGAAATAGAATCATTATAGTTACCTGCCTTAATATTCATCCACTTTCTCCCATTACCTTTATTGGAATATTTCATCTTGCATCGAAGCAAAAATTTTATAATTTTTTTATTTAATTTTTTATCAAAATCACCGATATAATAATCTATTCCTTTGTTTGACACTTCTCCAACACCAAAGAAAAATATTATGTAAGCTAACTTAGCCAATTGACATTCGTCGTATTTAATAAGAACCCCTAAATCATCACGGATTTCATCATTTGACGACATATCATCATAAATTGCTTTTGTTAATTGATAAATAAACCTATACTCCTTATACATCCAAACAAATGCTTTCCTGCCTTGATGCTTACTATCAATTTGAATCTCTTGAACATTTTCTTTATGGACTCTAAGTGACTCATAAAATTTATTTTCAAATCGTTCGTATTTGAATTGCTCAGCAACTTGTTGATTTGCTCTAAATTGAACATAAAAAGCTAAATAGGTTAATCCTGCCGCAAGCAAAGCTATGAATGGAGCAGCGATACCATTTATCGTGTCACCGATCCCACCTGTGTTTTTATAATTTATAAAAGATAATTCAGGTCGAGTCAAAATTAATGGAAGTATAAAAATAGAAACACCACCTAATCCAATAATCCACCAAAACCCACTTCTTAAATAAGCCTTTTCATCATCCTTTAACGTATTCCAAAATCTTCTAAATGATTTCAGCATATTCTATTATGATAATAATTAATAATATGAAATTATAATTCAGTTTAAATTTACCCTTAATTAATTTGTTATTACTAGGGAGTAATAAAAGCCAGTTTTCTCAACTCTTCTAAACTTAATGTATCCATCCCCCGATGAAGCATCCGGTGACAGTTGGAGCAGACTAAAGCTAAATCATCGAGGCGGGTTTGTTGGATTCCTTCGTACTGGTACAGGGGTACTTGGTGATGGCATTCGATATAGCCTTTGCCCAGATCGCCATACTTGACCTGAAAGTTGAAGTCACAGGACTCGCAGTCCAGCGATCCATACTTCTTGAGATGTTGGGTTTTCTTGAGTAGAACTAGTTTGGAGTCCCTCTCCTTGTACTTGTGAAGCTTGTAAAGGACTCTTCCCTCCCTGAATTCGAGAAGTTCCTCTTCAGGTTCTTCTTGAATTTCGTAAAGCTTAAGGCGAAGCTGGGGATTGGAGACAGTCTGCCGGATGGTATTGGCAATTCGGGAAAGCTCTTCACGTTTATGATTGAATTCATAAAACACCGCCTGATCGAGTTTGCTGAATGATTCCATTCCCTTCCCATGGTAATTTGGATCGATTGCCAGAAAGTTGCTCAGCTTGAGCCCTACCCCATTTGGGTTCCTGAATTTTTCAGCATCCGGCCTGATATCGAAGATAGGAAGTCTATTGATCACCTCAGAAAGTTCGATCACTGCTGGATTTCTCCCATGAATCTGACCTGGCTCCAGCTTAAAATATAAATCCAATGCAAGGATAATCTCATCCCTATGCCACTTGGGGTTTCGCTTGCTGGTAGTTTGATTCATTGGTCATCCAAACTAATGAATCTTTGGATAATTTCAAGCTGTACCCATAAACAATTCCGTAAATCGCAGGAACAAATATGTTCTTGATATATTTTTCCTAGTTTAACCAAACTAAGCTCTACATGTATGTCCCAAAAACTCTCCGAAAAACAACGCCTTTATTTACGACTTGTCTTTATCGAAGGAAATACCCATGAGGTAGCAGCAAGCAAAATGGGCGTTGCCAAGTCCGAGCTCAGCGGCATGTGGGAAGCGTTGAAAGAAGATCGGGCCAGGCTCCAGCCCATCCGGGACCTCTGGGCTAGAAAGTGTAAGGATGTTCCTTATCATGAATTTGAAGCGGCTTACCTAAATACCCAACCGCATTGTCACTACTGCCGGATTACTCCTGAACAGATCCATCCGCTATGGGAAAAAGATCCTGAATTGACCAAGCGTGGCAGAGGAAGGAAACTGGAACTGGAGCGGCTGGCACCTAATGAGAAATACAGCAACCTCGGCAACCTAGTCTTCTCCTGCTACTGGTGCAATAATGCAAAGACGGATACTTTTACAGAGGAGGAGTTTAGGAAAGTGGCCGCAGTGATTAGGGGGATTTGGGAGGAAAGATTGGGGAAATTTTGAGCCTGTTGTACCTTGTCTGACAAGCTGTGACGGTAGATTTTTTGAATTCCGATGGTTGAAGTTTCTTTATATCGTGAAAAATATTCGACTCAACTACCGCTATCGGGATGCGCACAATTACAAGGAATTTGGGAGTATGGTCTTTGCCAATCCAGCCGGGATATCCGTCGAAGCGGCCACTGCCCTACTCCAGCAAAAGTTGATATCGGAGGAGTTTTTTGTTCCCCAAGACTGGGGTCTGCCCAGACTTCATAGCCAGCCCTATAATCCGGAAGTGGATCATGAGTGGCATGAATTTGAGGAGTTTGAATTGACCGATGAGGCTGCAACAGATGGAAGGGATATTGGGGAGTTTTTGGAAGGAGTGGTGAAGGGATATGAATTGTGAAATCGTACTAGGTCCTCATATTCAGAATTAAACGCTCCTAATTTAACCGTTTCGTTAATTTCATTTTTCTGTTCTTTTGCTCCCGAAATAATCGGGACAGGCTTTGACGCAAAAGAACCAAAAGGTCAAGATTTGCCAAAGCTCCCACCCTGCCTTTGCCGGCAGGCAGGCGCACGAGGCCGAACGCTGGCTCGCTGGCAAATCCTGCCACCGCGCCTATCCGATTAATATTTAGTGGAAGGCGGGCAGAGTTCGGGCGTTATCTCCCACTCAAAGATCTATTAGGATGACTTACCCTTTCATTTCACAGTTTTACTCCCTGAATTACTCCCTCACTTTTCAAGTTTACACCCTCACTCCCAGATCCTCAGGTTCCTCAATTAGACACAGTTTGTGCTCTTCTTGAAAAGAAATTACAAATTGAAACGCAAATTCTTTGGCCAAGAAGCCTCAGCGCAAAATGATGGATGAGGGCTTTAACTCTTTGGTAGAGTCTCTTGAAGATGAATTGGACATTGAATTTGACTTGTATGAAGTCAGTCCGGAAACCAACCCAGCTGAATTACTATACACCTTCAAGGAATGGGGAGATTATTGTGTGCTAACAGCAGAGGAGTACGGAAGGTTAAAGGACTTTCTTTGATTGTGTGAATTTTCCAAGGATCGGTGTTAGAAGTCTTTCCCAAAAGTGATAGATCCGATAAACCAACCGAATTTGGAAAGATCCAATATTTGGTAGGACCGAGTGTAATAGGTTTGTCAATTGGGATAAATCTAGAACGGAAGAGACAAAATGAAAGGAGCCTGCGAAATCAACGAAAAAAATTCTAATACTATTAACCCCAAGGTATGAATACCTTGGGATTAGGAATTTTGGTACCGAGGGACATAGATTGAATATTTGAGCCTGAGCACTTTTAAACAAATAAGATAAGACACATTAAGGTGAGAGCTATTTGGCTAAATAAAATGAACCAATTCTAATAATTTACTATAGATTGAAATCTACCTTTATGAAAGGGATGATCACGAACTACACCTAGTATTTTATCGTCTTTATACTATTCTTAAATAGGACGACTGACCAGATTAAAACTGGTATTGAATTCCCAAATACCATCCTTTAACACCAACATCGAAAACACCATACTTAATGTCATTCTGAAGATCAGTGGTAGAATTCACACTATCGCCGACTTTAAGGTTCTCGAGAGACTGTTCCCAAGTAAATACAGCTCCACCTGAAATTGCAAATTTTGAAGTGGGAACAAAGATTCCACCGCCCAAAAGTAGAAAAGGTCTGATTTTAGTGGGGTCTATTCCTACCTGTAAAAAGGGATGAAAAAAATCAGAGTTAAGGTCGAAATTAAAGTTTGCAAATGCAGCTACTAAAGCAGTGTTCTTTTGCAATGTGTCTTGGCTTATTAAAAATTCATTTGAATTATCACTATTAGAAAGACCGTATGTAACAATTTCAGTATCTGAATAAAACACCCCTGTACTGAACGTTGGATATATAAAATTATACTTTCTTAAAACAAATTTCTTAGAAAACTCCTCTTCTAATGGTGAAAAGCTAAGACTCTTTTGATCAAATGAATATTCCTTGACAATTATCTTTGCACTAATTTGTTTACCAGTTTCAAAACTCAGGGATTTAGATTCAAAGAATTCAGAACTATCAAAACCGGAGTCATTTGATGGGTCCTTAAGTGAATCTTCAATTATTGAAACCAATGGCTTTAGTTTATCTTTCAATTCACTTTCCGCTTTAATTCTAGTTTCTGCATCAACAATTGCATTATTGAGCTTACTTTTCATTTGATACTCAAACATCTTATTTTCCAAACTAACCAAAGACACTTTATTCTTAAAACCTGAGATTAAATCTGGCTTTTTTGATAAGTTCTCTTCCTTACCCTCTAAAGCCAAATTTATTGAATTAACTGACAGTTTTGCTGATTCTGCTGATTCAAGACTCACAAGAGTTGAGAAAGATGTGAAATACCAGTCTTTAAAATCGGAAAAATTACTTTTGTCAAACTCCTCAATATCTTTTTTCATATCGTTGATAACCTTTCTATCTCCATTACCCAAGTCTTCCGCATCAATAAGAGATAAGAAAAAATAGAAATCTTGAAAATCAGGACTCAACATTACTTTACTAGGAAAATCAATCTCAATTATTTTTGACAAATCCACATTTGAGGTTTGTTTGCCATTACTCGATTTATCGTTAACAGGCACAATTCCCTTATCATCTTGGTTTACACTTTTTGAACCAGAAGTAACATCAAGATTGAAAATAGTCATCAATGATGAAACAAACGATTCCATTTGTCTATAACTCTCATCGACCGAAACCGATTCAATCCAAGAAACTTTATATTTCAATGGATTCAGCCAACCTAAATAGAAATTGAAATCTTGTCTTTTATTTAGAAATAAAGTTAGACTATCAGATACAATTGAATATCCATCAGGACTCCTATTTTTTTTATCTATCACAAACATCTTTAAAGATTTCTTATCGACAGAATAGTTCAAATAGGCTGATCCACTATCAATAACCTTAGTCTTAGTCTGTCCTAAAGCGCAAAAGTTTATAATTACTAGTATTAAAACAAATAAAGTCTTCATATTTAAAAGGGTTTTGAATTGAGGAAATTTTTATCATTAAAACCTAATTGGTCTAGTTGGGGTGTGGCCCCATAGGATCTAAGTCCATTTCTTATTAGTTCAACAAACTCTTTATAGCCTTGTCGAAAAGATCCATGGTTCCATGCAATATCTAATGATCGTGTGAAATCACTATACCCAGCACGTTCTTTTGCTACTTCGTAATCCTGACATGCTGTAATTGAAATTACAGAAGCATCAAGATTTACATTTGGACTAACATCACGAAGAATTCCATCATAGAACCCTTTATTTCTTTCATAAACTCCAGACACTGATTTTATATTAATATTTGAAGGAAGGCCAGGAAATATTTTAGCTATTGATCCACTATGACAAGAATCTGAAATCAAAAGCACTCTAACACCTGATGTAAAGCCACCCAAAAGACTATTAATTTCATTGTCAATAAAACACCTGTCATAAAGACACCAACTCTCCGAATACTCATCATCTTCACCGTCGTTTGAATGAGGTATTTGAGTACCATGCCCTGAAAAATAGATCAGTACAAAATCCCCAGAGACTGACTCTTTTGACAGATTATAGATTTCAGCATTAACTTGTTCTGATCCCGTGTTATATAATTTAGTATAGGATATATTTTCTATATTACAAATATGCTTCATTATGTCCAAGTCATTAATTGGAGCATTAAGGCCAAAATCGCCTCCGTAGTGACTAATATCAAGGGTATCGTTTCCTATTAAAATCGCATATTTTCTCATACTAAACGTAACATAGAATTTCAGAATCAAATTTTATCGAGGGGAATCTGTCTTCCCATTAATCACCTTAGTCGCATAAGGCACTATTCCAAGGCCAAGAGCAGTAAGGATTGGCCATAGTTCTTCGAACTCGGGAACTTCCATTCCTTTGATTGCGAAATACATGTAATAGGAGAAGGTGCAGATTGCCAAGACTGAGGCGCTTAGTGAGCTCAGAAAAGCAATCAGCCTGCTGCTGCTTCTATTCACTGGCGGTGTGGGTGTAGAAGTTTGGTCAGCGCTTGCAGTCAATCCATTTTCAACCATCGCTGTTTGAAAAGCCTCAAGCCTTTCCTCAGGCACGTCCGTAGAAATCGCATCACTGATCCTGAATCCTTCTTTTTTAAGCCAACGCAGAAAATACAGGGCTACTACCAGAGAAAGAATAACAGGCATTAACACATAAAACCATAGCCATCCCAGTTCGGGCTGACAATCCAGACAAGGGTCAGCTGGGGCCACGGGGTTTACTGCTGTGGCTTCTTCCTTTTCGAGTCTTTCTATTTCCTTTTGCTGGGCTAGTACTTTTTCCTGCAATTTGGAAATCATGACCGCAGAGTCTTGGGAAAAAGCCTTCACCGAGATAAATAGCAGAAAGAAAATAAAGAGGGTTTTCATGATTTTCAGTATACCTACAGCCCTGTTTGAATTGGACAGAATGAGCTGCATACCTATCTGAAATCTACTTCCTAAGTACGCTGAGAACCAGCCAAAACTAGGAGTTGGCGGTGGTCGAGCAGAAGCTGGAGGAAATCAGCAGGTATTTGGGAATTGACCGATAGTTTGATTTTTCCATTTGCCATAGCGGTTAAAATTGATACCGATACAGAACTAGGGCAAGCAATGTCTTCTGTCCCTGCATGGGGGTTGAAGCTCGTTAGTGGATCGGCCGTCCTGATGGGACTTTTGGGCTAAAGCCCCCGGCATTTTGGGCATTCGTCTTTGGAACGGGCTAAAGCCACGTTCCTATTGATGACAAAGAGGTTTATCAATGGAGGAAGGGGCTAAAGTCACGTTCCTATTGATGACAAAGGGATCGATAGGTCTAGGTCGGAAGAGTAGGATTAATTGAATGGTATATTCAGTCCAGTTTCTGGAGTTGAAGATCCTGTTACCGTACATATTTGTTCGACCATGTTTACTAAACGTTGCTCGTTAGTGGATCGGCCGTCCTGGTGGGACTTTTGGGCTAAAGTCCCAAATACGGTTTATCAATGGAGGAAGGGGCTAAAGCCAGGTTCCTAATGATGACAAAGGGATCGATTGGTTTAGGTCGGAAAAGTAGGATTAATTGGATAGTATACTTAGTCCAGTTTCTGGAGAAGCAGGATACCTGGAAATCAATTCCGGAATTGCGTTTCGTGGAGACACAAACCGCGGAGGAGCCAAATCTCGTTCTCTTGTGGAATTGGGCTAAAGCCCCGATGTTTTGAGAACTCGTAATTGGAACGGGCTAAAGCCATATTCCTTTAGATTTATTTTAATACATCTGAGATTTTTCTTCACTCAATTGAAATTAATCAAGGAAGGAGGGTTGACAAAAGAGTCAGACCTTCTGAAACGTAAGTTTTTACGAAAGCTAAAGGCAAACTTAGCCTCGCCTTCCTCATCATTGGGGATAAAAGTCGCTTTTACTTCAATAGTCCCAAAAATCAGGTTCTCATTCCGGGTTCGAAGACCTAAGCTTATCCCGGTGAAATTCTGGTGGCGATTTTCACAGGTAGGACATTTCAGCTTTGCCCAATAAAAAGAGGAAAAAGGAGCTATTCTGAAACCGGCAAGGATCCAGGGTGTAAACAAACTGGATTCAAACGCCATCGAGAGCCGTTGGCTGGCATCCACCTGCTCCACCCGTAGTCCCGGGATGGTATTGCCCCGGATGGTTAGCCATTCATTTGTGACTGCATCGAAAAGTTGTGTGTAAAATGCAGATGCAGAATTTCTGATTTTGAATTTACCGATGGAAAAAGCCTGCGTATAGAATGTACCGCCTGTTTGTACGACTGCGTCCTGGATACTTCCATTTCGAAGGTAGCTTGCTGCATTTAGGGTTAATTCATAGAAGCTTCCTTTAGTGAAGGCTCCCATATAGTTTAGGTTGACCGCTGCATAGGGCCTTTCCAGGCCTAGGATCTTGGTGTAGCCCAATGTTGCTGACAGGTTATAGCCGAAGGGTACATCTTCGGTTCTTCCAAAACCATAGACATATTGGGTCTTGAAGAAATCGCGTTCGTAAAGTGTATATTCAGCGAGTACTCCGGAGCTATTTCGATATTTCCGCTCCAGTCCCCTATCTTCCTGTTCGGGTAAATCGATAAAATACCCATCAAATACCATCAGGGCCAGAAACTTTCGGCTCCTATCCTGAATTGCTTTATCCGATCCAAAATTGTATCCCAGCCAAAAGTTACTGACGTTGTATTTATAATCCAGAAAGAGCGAATCCGGCCTGAGATCGACATTTTTTGACCAGTTTTGACTCCATGAGGCTCCTCCGGCCAATTTGGAATAGGGCGATACCAAAGGCCGCTCCAGGCTAATTCCCGTTGCATATTCTTTCTCCTCCCCCAGACTAATCCCAGAATTCAACTGGGTGTAATAAACCGCGATATCTGCAAGGCTTCCCATTAGGCTACTTTTGGTAAAGGCCAATGCCAGGCCTGTTTTGGGTTTTCTGTCTATATCGTGAAGCAAATCAAATTCAAACCCCAGCGCTCTACCATCGACATTGGCATCATAAATTTTGAATAAAGGGGAGGTGGGAATAGTCCCTCCTACCGAACCTCCGATACTGAACACATCCCGGCTTACAATGGTAAGGTCTACCGAGTCTGTTCCAGGTACCTCATTGACCACGATCTCGCTTTCCAGAATAAAGGCCTGATCCCTAAGGAATCGCTCATTATCACCGAGCTTATAGGGATTTAGGGGCTGATTGGGTTTGATGAATAGATGTTGTAGAATGGTTTTCTCCCTAGTATTGGTATGGAGTGTATTGGCAATCCGGCCAATTTTCTGAACAATAGGTTTCTCCCGGCCATAGATTGAAAACTCAAAACCAATGCTTTCAATGGTAATATTCCTAATGATCCTCCCTTCATAGGGAAGGAATTTCTCCTCGGCCCTTTGTACCAAAACTGAATCGCTGCTTGATCTGGTGATCAGTTTACGTCCTCTTTCCAAAGCTTTTTGGGCGAGGTTGGTTTGTGAAGAATCCTTCACATCTTGAGCAAAAAGCTCTACATCGACACAGCACAATACGGTCAGGAAAAACAGTAGGCAAATAGTCCTTAGTGACACCATTGTTGGATTCGATCTGCTGGAGGAAGAAGACAGGAAGGTAAAAGTAAGTGTGTGTCAAAACCGAGCATTTACTTTGCCAGACTAGCAAAACACCAGCGAATAGAAGAAAAAAGTTCTTCGAAACTTATTTTGTTAAAGCCCTCAGATTTGGATTCAAAAATCCAGTCTATGGGATTTATTGAAGTCCATGTGGAAGACTGTGTGTAGCAAAGCACCAGCCTGCCTTTGCCGTCAGGCAGGCCTGCCTTTGCCGTCAGGCAGGCCTAAAGACTAGTGCTATTTGGGATAATTGGATTATTCAGGAATAATTATTTTCTACTTTTCTCCTGATTCAGGAAGTAATTGACACCGAAACTAAGCTGTCCCAGATTGGCCTGAAGCAAGGTCAGGTTTACAGCATCAGTTCTATTTTGAAGGGAAAGCTCTCCAATTCTAGCCAAAAAAGCCCATTTGGGCACAGGCTGAAAGATAAACATGGGTGTTGCGGCGACTTTATAGTTAAAAATGGATTCTTCGGGAAAGGTATTTTTTCCCTGCCCTGCCGCGATGGATCCTTCCAAGGCAAAGAAAAATTTCTCGCTGAGTTCAAAATATTTTCGCACAAACAAGCCAGCGAGAAAGGAATTGGAATTTCTCTTTTCAAACAAATTCGTAATGGGATTGATAGTTTGTGTCCATTGAGACTCCACGGATACAATGGGACCCATAGCCACGGAATTGCTGATAAACTTACCAGCATACAGGTCAAAATTCAGGTAGTGAAAAGGCTGCTCACTATTTTCATAATCAAGCATAGAATAAGAAATACCTCCTCCCAAGAATTTGGAACCTTTGGTGACTTGAGCTTGCGCAAAGAACGGCAGCATACATACAAGCAATAATGCTTTCTTCATAGAACTAAAATTTTTAAAATAATCCCGAAGATACTAGCGCACTCTGAATATCCCGTTGAAGGATTAAAAAATTATTTAAATAAAAAATATTCGCTTTTGAGGGATAAGAAAGGATTTTCCACTTCTGGCTCGGATTGATTTAACCTCCAGATTTGGACGCAGAATAGCTTTTACCACTGAGAGCACGGAGATAAGGAGTTTCGTGGTTGAGGTTTAGGAGGGGTTCAATTATCAATGATCAATTTTCAATGATCAAGGAAAAGTACTCAGTTGGAAGTAAGCTGGTAAAAAGGCTGAAG
>NZ_QGOL01000023.1 GCF_003259255.1 Algoriphagus litoralis | reverse complement strand
GAACCGTCAACATTGGAGCTTCCGGGGTCTGAGGCTGAGCATTTATAGATGCTGTAGTAGTTCTCAAACAACCATCAGCAGTTTTTACGGTTACCGTATAAACTCCTGGATCAACTTCATTAAATACATTAGATGCCTGGAATACATTTGGCACAATAGAGTATGTAGCTCCATTAACTACTCCTACTGTAATCTTACCTTTTGCTACATCGCAGGTTGGCTGTACAAGCTCAATACTTACATCAAATGGAGTAGGGTATAAGATGTTCTCAATCCGGGTAACTGAAACAGCTGGATTCTGAGAATCAACTACAACTAACCTAATTTGGGTTGCGCTTTGATCTGCGTAGGTATGAACTGGATTAGCGTTATTACCCTCCAAATCAAAAACACCATTATTATCAAAATCCCACTTATAAGTATAAGATGGAACGCCCCCATTAACATCTGCATTAAAAGAGAATGTAGAACCAGTGTCTCCAAAACAAGAAGTGTATTCAATATCTGCGGAAAGTGGAGCTGAAACAAAAATCTCAGGTAAACATTCGCTTTGTGCAGGATTATAATCATTACAAACCTGAGGGGTTGAGTTGGCATTTGTAAGCCATACCACAAGGATATTTTCAAGTCTAAGTTCATCACCACATGTCCATCCATCAACTTGTTGAATAACACGGGTAACAACATTTCCATCACCAACATCAATTAATCCTAAAAAGGAATTCACCTGAATTGGGGTTGGGTCTTCTCCTATATACAGCTTGGCAAACAACCTAGTATTGTATCTTGCTGCATTAGAGTTTTGCTGAATCTGCACAGTAATAAAAACATCCTGCTGAACTCCATCCTCGCAAGTACCAGTAATTCTATTTCCGTTCGCATCACTCAAATAAACCGCTGGAAAGTTTAGATTATTTGTAGAGCAGTTAAAGTCAACTGGCTCACAAGGAGGAAAATCCTCTTGAACAATAATTGCAGCAGCCACTCTCGGACTCTCGCATCCGTTTTCATTTACTTCACTTACGTATTTAGTGAATTCGCCAAGATTAGCACTTGTTATTTCTGGTGTACCTGGCAATGGATTTTGATCACCTAATGAATTGTACCATCTTAAAGAGTTTCCTTGATTGGACTTATTTGCTTTGAAATTATAGTTTCCAGTGTTTCTAACTACAACAAAGGATAATCCTTCAGGAGTAGCAGGGGCATCTAAGGTACTCCCTATTGAATACGGTGCAGAGGAGGAACAATTGGTGCCTGTTGTTCTTGCAAATACTGTCCCGCTTGAATTAGCCGCCAATTCTGAAATTGTAATTACTCCGTTCGATGGAGTTAAAAGATTAGCAAAATCTGAGGTCAAGGAATACTGAACATTTGCCGCAGCAGTGAAGCTGATTGAACCCGTCGGAACCGAGCAGGTAGGCTGAACTTCCGTCAGGCTTGGCGCCGCAGGCACAGCATTCACTGTAATCTTCGCAGTATTCGAAGTAGCAGGCTTACAGTTGCCTGTAACAATTACATAATAATATCTATCGCCTAATACTGCCTCTGTGACAGGGGGTGTATAAGAAGAAGAAGTAGCTCCATTGATAAGGGTGCCGGTAGTCGTGTTGTTTTGGGTATTCACGTACCACTGATAAGTCAGTGTACCAGACCCAGCCGCAGTAACAGAAAGTGGTGCAACTGGAGTTTGACCTACACAATAGATAGCAGGATCTGGCTGATCTGAAAAAGTAATTGGTGTAAAATTACTGGTTATCTGAATTCGGTAATCTTCAACTTCACCATTCAAAGATGAACCATTTGATTCCAAACCACCAGCAGTGTTTATTCTAAACCGCATGTAAGTAAATCCAGCTTTCGCATCGCATGGCACAGGAATACTAATGTTTGTAGATACGCCAGTACCATTAACATTCCTGTTAACTACTACCTTTTCACCTTCATCCAAAAAGTCACCGTCGCCATTCCAATCGATCCAACCATTCACTTTTGCATCACCTGATGATGTAGTGGTTAGGGTAACAGTAGCATTACTACCAGCGGCAAATGTTGAAGGGAAAGTAACTCCATCTTCATCGTCTGGAGATTGATTATTATCATCCCCATTTGCTTGATTTCCAAAAGTAGCAGGAAAAGGACCAGCCTCAGTGTCGACTGTAGCGCCAAAACGTGGAAGAGAATTTCCTCTCACATGAGATGGAGCTCCATAAGTTGCAGGAGCATCACTAAAATCCAAATTGTCAACTGTAAAATCTGGCAAACAAGAAACATACAATGAGAAATATCTAGATTCCGAGCCAGCAGAAACTAAATTTTCAACACCGATTCTCCACTTGAAAGAACTTATGCCTACAAATTCAACCTGCATCATATTGGCATAAAGATCTCTCGGAAGATTATTGCCTCCTGCAGTTCTATTTTGCCCATCAGAATTTTGATATCGAATATTGAAAGGAGCTGGGTTGTTAGAAGTAATTTCAGCAATTCTTGAAGCAGCACCAGCACCAAAAGAAACATTAAGGTTCGATGAAATTGACTGAAACTCACGCTGTTGTGGATCACCATCAATATCGATTAAATACCCCGCAAAACTTGGAATTGTAATCGGTGTTGTGGTTCCAGAAACAACAAACTCAATATTGAAGGTAGCATAACCCAACCCGGCATTATTACTTCCGCCTCTCGTTGTAAAAATTGGTTGTAGAGCTTCATTATAACCTTGAGACGCTCCTGAATTACCATCGATATCAGCCAAGGTACCATTTACCAATTGCTCAATCGTAACTATAGCATCTACTTGAATTACACCAACGCCACTACTTGTTGGAATCCCACCAATAACCACATTAGGAAATCTATAGCTAGCTCCAACTGTAAGATTGGCAGCAGATCCAGGAATTCTTACCCCATTGCTGAACTGAAGATCTGCTTGGGAACTACAAAAACTCTCAAACTCAAGAGTTCGGGCAGATAATGGGGAACCCCCCCCCATTCGAGCGTTAACTTGGTTAGACTTTAATGCTCTGCCAGCTTCTTTTAAGTTAATGGTCGGTAGCTCATCACCAGATCCTTGGGATTGAGAAAAACCAAAATTTGGTATCGTCAAAAATAAACCGAGCCAAAATAGCAGTAAGGCAAAAAATCCCAGCTGGCCTTTTGCCCTTTTTAAAACACCAACTGTAGTGAATTGGGGGCTGATTTGACAATTGGATAAATGGTCCATATCGTATTATTTTAAAATTTTCGAGTCCGTAAACGTTTCGCGATAACTGGTATTTTTAATCTTCTATTGGAATAAATCCATTCAGGCTTGACTATTTATTTTGCCTAACCGCCTAAAACCAAATTTTATTCGTATTTCAAATTTTTTAATTCTGGGAAATCTTAGCCTTTTTAAGGAGGTCAGAGATCTTGCAATCACAATTATGTCATAAAAATACACTTTTATGTTTTTCATATCCAAGACAATTTCAAAAAAACTTTATACGTAATGCATTTTTTTTTATTTGAAATTATTTTTCTTGTCTGTTAAACGCCTTTTTGTTGAGTTTTTTTGGATTATTATTAAACAATATTTACCCTTTAGCTGAACTCATTCATTGTTGTTTCACTAAACTTCTTAGTTGAGTATTAGAAAAATATTCTGTGACAGTTAGCGATCAAAAAGAAGGTCTATTCTCCGTTCAATTTCTTGATCTATCTCAATTAGAAGCCTTATGTATTCCAATACAAAAATTCGTACTTGCAGACATTCCATTGTAAACACAATTGAACTCGCAGATGATAGATCCAATCCTAACACATACCAATAGCCTGTCTTTTACCAAACTATTCGAAAAACAGCAGAAGACAGCCTTACTCTGGAGATGCTCGACCCTTGAAGAACGATCTGCCCGATTGATCAAAATCCGTACTTGGATTGAAAAAAATCAAGATTTTATCCGTAAGTCACTTTGGGAAGATTTCAAAAAGCCTGTACCAGAGGTAGATCTTAGCGAAATATTCCCCGTTACTTCCGAAATCAACCATACCCTGAATAACCTAAAAAGCTGGATGAAACCTCAGGGGATTTCTACCCCTCTAGCCATGATTGGAACGAGTGCAAAGGTCTATTATGAACCCAAAGGTGTGGCCCTGATCATTTCCCCTTGGAATTTCCCATTCAACCTTACCGTAGGACCACTGGTTTCTGCATTGGCTGCGGGTTGCCCTGCGATTATAAAACCATCGGAACTCTCACCTGCTACCTCGGACTTGATCCAGAAAATGGTAAATGACCTATTTCAACCCGAAGAGGTGGCTGTTTTTTTGGGTGAGGCGGACGTTTCTCAGGAACTTTTAAAACTGCCATTTGATCATATTTTCTTTACCGGAAGCCCGGCAGTGGGAAAAATAGTTATGAAAGCTGCTGCTGAGCATCTTACTTCAGTCACTCTTGAACTGGGCGGAAAGTCACCAGCTATCATTGATGAATCCGCAGATCTCAATGACGCGGCAGGCAAATTGATCTGGGGAAAGTTTGTCAACTGTGGACAAACCTGCATTGCTCCGGATTATATTCTGGTCCATGAATCAAAAAAAGAACGATTGCTGATGGAATTGAAGGTTTTCATCCAAAAATACTATGATCCCGAATTCAAAGGAATAGAGAAATCCCAGGATTATGCCAGAATCATTGGCCCAAAACACTTCAATCGACTAAGAAGCTACCTGGCTGATGCTGTTTCCAAAGGAGCAACACTTGACTTTGGAGGTAAAATTGATGAATCCAATTGCTACCTGGAGCCCACCCTACTTTCCGGAATCAAGGATAATATGGATGTGTTTAATGAGGAGATTTTTGGGCCTATTCTCCCGATTTTGACCTTTTCCTCTTTGGAAGATGCGATAAACCTAATTAATTCGAAACCAAAACCCCTGGCACTTTATTATTTTGGCGAAAACATGAATTCCAAAAAGGTAATCCAGGAGACCAGCTCAGGGAATGTAGTCATCAACGACTGTGTACTCCATTTTCTTCACAACAATTTACCCTTTGGTGGAGTAAATAACAGTGGTATTGGAAAAGCACACGGGCACGCTGGCTTTTTAGCTTTCAGTAATGAAAAAGGAGTTTTGAAACAGCGGGTTGGTGTTAATAATGTTACGCTTTTGCGGCCACCCTATGGGATGAAGGCAAAAAATATCATTCAGTCCTTAATCAAATGGTTTTAAATAATGAAAAACAGTGTTTTTAAACTCCTTTCCATATTCAGTGTAGCGGCCATACTGTTTTTTAGCGCTTGCTCCTCAGATCCAGATCCGAATCCTGACTTCTTAGCAGCGAGAGACTTGCTGGATGAATCCTATGGATCAGATCCAAAGCAAACAATGGATGTATATCTGCCAGCAGGAAGGACTACATCCCAAACTCCGCTCCTTATATATATACATGGCGGTGGATGGATAGATGGAGATAAAAGCGAATTTCTCCAAGTCAAGTCCGTACTAGAAAGTGAATTTCCGGATTATGCATTCATTTCCCTCAATTATAGACTTTTCGATTTTACTACTGGAAGCAATGGCATATTAGAGCAAGAGCAGGATATCATCGCTGCATTCAACTACATAGAAAGTCAACTTTCAAATTGGACCATTTCGGATGATTTCATCATCTCAGGGGCAAGTGCAGGCGGGCATCTTGCCCTTCTTCATGCCTATAAAAATAACAACTCGGATCTCAAGGCTGCGGTGGTTTTCTTTCCTCCGACAGATTTGACCGAGCTGTATTCATTTAATAACATCACCACACTAGGCCTTACTGCACTTCTTGGTGGAACTCCTGTTTCTGCCGCCGAAAATTACGCCAACGCCAGTCCTGTCACCCATATTGATGCCAGTGATGTACCGACTATCTTTTTTCATGGAGATCAGGATGCGGTAGTCCCGATTAGTCAGAGTTTACTTCTTCAGGAAAAGCTGAAAGGTGTAAACGTCCGCCATCAATTGACCATCGTTCCCGGTCAGGGTCATGGTTTTACCCCACAGACCAATGCGATGCTTTTGAAAGAAGCCAAGGAGTTTATTGGAGAGTTTTAAAAGAAAAACCCCGACGATTGCCGGGGTTACCAATGCTTTAGACTTTTTGTAGTCCCGTAGAATGAGCCATTGATTTGATGGCGTTTACTACTTTCTCCGATGGTTGCAGACGGATCTGGTTCAATTGCTCTATCGTGCTCAGCATCTCTACGTATTCTTGCATCAGTGCTTGATCGCTATGCAAGGCTTGCATTAAGAGTTCTTGTTCTACCTCGGGCATTTCCTGGTAGATGTACCGTACCAGGTCATTTGGGGTAAATGATTTTATCATAGGCAAAGTTTAATTGTTTCATTTTCTTCCTAAGGTGGATCAGCGCGTATCGCATTCTCCCCAAAGCGGTATTAATACTCACTCCAGTCTGATCGGCGATTTCCTGAAAACTCATATCCAGATAATGCCGCATAACCAAAACCTCTTTTTGGGCTTCAGGGAGCTCTTCGATCAGTTTTTTGACCATTTCAAAGGTCTCTTCCTTCATCCGATGATCCTCGATGGATGCCTCTGCAAACATCAGCGAATTAAACAGATTGGACCCATCTTCCATCAGAATAGTGGGATAGCGTTTGGCTTTCCGGAAGTAATCAATGGCTAGGTTATGCGCTATTCTCATTAACCAAGGCTGAAATTTCCCCTCCTCACTATACCGATCTGAATGAATAGTCTGGACTACTTTTACAAATACATCCTGGAGCAAATCCTCTGCTACGGACTGATCCTTGACGATCAGATAAATTGTGGTAAAAACTTTACTTTGGTATCGATCTACTAAAAGATCAAAAGCCGCCTCGCTACCGTTTCGATACTGAGCGATCAATTCGCTGTCCTGTGGACCTATTCGCTTATTCATTTTAAGTTGGTTTATAAACAACGTAGAAGTCTAAGCCATAGTATCATTTAAAGTGTGAAAGAAATAAAAATCGAAAATTTGCCAGCGATTGTATTTTAAGCACTCAATCTAAGTGGATTTTTGGATACATGTCAAGTAATGGATCAAAATCAATAGGAAGTTTTGCAAATGAATATTTCTCAAACTATTCTATTTTAAAAACCAATTCCGGGAATACCCTATGGCCAATGATGGTGCCAAAAAATGTTAAAACAGAAAATTTTATAACCTCATTTCAACATGAAACAGCCCATTACAAAGCGCTCCAATAGTTCTCGGTAGATTTTATTGTTGGCCTTCCTTAAATAAACATCCACGCTTATTAGATGCCTTTTTCGTAGGCATTTCTTACCTTCGTAATCCTATCATGATAATATTAGTATGGATTTAAGCGGAAAAATAATCAGTCAATTACCCGAAGTAGGTGGTAATTCAAAAAGTGGAAATGCCTGGAGAAAGCAAGAATATATCCTGGAGACCGGCGGTCAGTATCCTAAAAAAGTCTGTGTTTCACTCTGGGGGGATAAGATTGACCAGTTTGGTTTGAAAATCGGAGAACAGGTGACTCTTGGGATCGATGTGGAAAGCAGAGAATACAATGGACGCTGGTACACTGAAGTGAAGGCCTACAAGGTAGACCGGACCTCAGGAGGAGGAGCACCTGCATCGATGCCTGAAGTAGACACCTTTTACTCTGAAAGTGAAGAAGACAAGCTTCCTTTCTAATAAATAGTAGTAGAATTCTTTTTAAACTAACTTTTAGATGTGGGACGATTTTGAAGAAAATGAAGAAGACGATGAGAGTGAATTTGACCCAAAAGCACATCGGGATCAGATTTACTCTCATCCCTTGATGAAAAAAGCGAGCGAGATTGTTTCGCTTACGCACGCTCTAGTTGGCAGTCTAGATGAAGCCCGCAAGGAGCTCTATGGGGGAATGATGATGGAAGATGCCACCTTAATAAGTGTCAAATTTGCCGGTGCGGAAGGGGTCAACGACTTCATTCTCAAAATGGAGAATGCTACCATTATGAAAGTGCATGCCCGGCATCTCAATTCCATGACCTATCAACTAGCATTAGAAGAAACCCATGCCGAGGAGCATCTAAACCTCCTTCGCGAAGCCATCGCAGAATTCAAGGTATTGTTTGTAGAATGGGTCAGAGGTTTTGATTCTGCGGACAGATACGACGATGGATGGGGACTTTTTATTTAGAGTTTTAGTTTAATCAAACGATTTTCCTCTTACTCAGAAAAACTCTTTAGGATGAAACGACTACTCTATCTCGCTCTAGCCTTTCTCACAGCAGCGTGCAATCAAAACAAAAAATCAGTTGTAATTCAGCAATTCGATCTTTACGAACTCATTGTAGATACACTTTTTCTTGAAAAAGATACGCTAACCAAGTATTTGGGAAGTGATTTTTACCACTTTCAAACCGATTCGGGTGAGGTATTGATGACATTCAATCAGCATCGGCTCTTGACTTATAGTTATCCAGAGGGTAAAATTCTAAACGCTGTAAAGTTTGAAATAGAAGGTCCAGATGGGATTGGAGGGTTTCTTACAGGAAATTTTATTGAGGGGAGTTCTATCTTTTTCCTTTCACAACAAAAGGAATTGATAGAGGCAAATCTCCAAGGAGAGGTAATCCAGCGATGGAAGTTCCCGGAGGTGTCCAATGAAAGATTGTATCACAATTACTCCACTTTTTTATTCAATAAAATTCAAAAATCAGGGGACAAGCTTTTTTTCACCGATGTGCCATACGTCTTTAAAGAAGGATTTACTGATTATGATAAGTGGGGCATCGTTTTCGACACTAAAAAAGAAGAATTCGATCATTTCCGTTTTCGGTATCCAAAGGAAGTACTTCAGTATACAGATGACGATCAGTTGGGGCTATTTAGCCATATATTTAATAGTCAAAGAGATGAACACTTGGTATCTTTCTCTATTTCAGATTCTTTGCTACAAATAAGGGACGGAAAGCAGACTTGGCATTATGCCGGATCGATTGAAAAACTGAAATTTTTAAAAGGTACCACTTCGCAGCAGGGAGAATACACCGTTTTCAATCCCAATCACGAAAGCAGTAAATATGAGGGACTCGACATTGATACTCATTCTAAAAAAGTATTGAGGACCGTAAGAATCAAAGGACCTACGATTGAAAATCCGCAACAGAAGAAGTACAAGTTATTAGTCTTAAACTACGATCTTACCAAAGAAGCGGAATTGCTTTTCGACCCAAATGAAATGGGGTCATACGGGTTCAATACGCCTGAGGGTTATGTGGTCCAACTTCATACAAAAACTACAGATGATTTGGTTTCTTTTGCTGTACTGGACTTTTCCAAAATCAACCCATAAAAAAAACGAGACTTATTCAGTCTCGCTTTTTACTTGTTGTAGTTCGATTTCCTCACCAGATTCATCTAGAAATCTGTATTCCGTCACGGGTAGGGAAGAATCTCTGATCAGTTTTATCCATTTGTAATACTTGAAAAACCACCTCATCCGCTGGCTAATCAGGCCTTGGGTGAAGTATGCGTGCAGATAGGGATGCAGCCCAATTTGAATGTTGGCCACATTTTGGATAGTGGCAATGTGCGCTAGGTCGTGCTCCAACTTGTCGGCGATCAGGATCGAAGCCTGAATTTTACCAGTACCGTTGCAAGCCGGGCAAGTTTCCTTAGTCACAATATTGACTTCCGGTCTTACCCGCTGTCGGGTGATCTGCATGAGCCCAAATTTGCTCAGCGGCAACACAGTATGCTTGGACCTGTCCAGTTTCATCTCTTGCATCATCACTTCGTAGATAGCCTTTTTATTTTCGGCCTTTTTCATATCGATGAAGTCTACGACGATGATACCTCCCATATCCCGGAGGCGGAGTTGTCTGGCAATTTCCTTGGCGGCGACCATGTTGGTTTTCAACGCAGTTGACTCCTGGTCGCTTTCCTGATTGGACTTATTGCCACTGTTGACGTCGATGACGTGCAAGGCCTCGGTGTGTTCAATGATGACATAGCCTCCCTGAGGTAGGCTCACCGTCTGTCCAAAAAGGCTTTTGATTTGCTTTTCGATTCCAAAATTTTCAAAGAGCTTAACTTTACCGTTGTAAAGCTTGACAATTTTTTCTTTTTCAGGCACGATTGTCCTGATGTAGGATCTGATCTGATCGTAGGTTGATTCTTCTTCTACGGTGATTGCGTCGAATGATTCGTTGAGCAGGTCTCTGATTAAGGAGGAAGCCATGCTCATCTCTCCGATGATTTTGTCCCGGCTCTTAGCTTTCAACAATTTTTTCATTCCCTCTTCCCAGGTATCGAGAAGATTGCGAAGGTCTTTATCAAGTTCCGTCACGGACTGTCCTTCAGCCACTGTTCGGATGATTACTCCGAAGTTGGCAGGTTTGATTGAATTGATGAGTCTGAGAAGTCTTTTGCGCTCGTCATTGCTGCGGATTTTCTTAGATACATTGACTGTATCTGAGAAGGGAACCAGCACCAAAAAACGACCGGGCAGAGAGAGCTCACAGGATAGTCGGGGTCCTTTTGTAGAAATGGGTTCTTTGACGATCTGAACCAATACTTGATTGGTCTTGGATAGAACTTTCTCGATTTTGCCGATTTTGTCTATCTCAGGTTCGTTTTCAAATCCTTTCAGCAGATAATTAGTGTAGTTGTTGTTGCGCACCATTTTGGTGAACTTCAACATCGAGTTGACATTTGGCCCCAGATCTTGATAGTGAAGAAAGGCGTCTTTCTCATAGCCTACGTCAATAAACGCAGCATTGAGACCGTTGACGATCTTACGTACCGTACCTAGGTAAATGTCACCTACTTTGAACTGATTGTCCATTCCTTCGGAATGAAGCTCCACCAGTTGCTTATCATGCAGCAGGGCAATCCGACTTCCGTTTTGAGCAGAATCGATTAACAATTCCGTACTCAAAATTTGGTCTTATAATGTAAATGAACGTGTTGTTTTGCTAAAAACAGGAAAAGAAGAAGTGTATTACTTCTTCTTATGTCTGTTTTTTCTTAGTCTTTTCTTACGCTTGTGCGTAGCGATCTTATGTCTTTTTCTTTTCTTACCGCAAGGCATAGTTTTTAGAATTTAAGGTTTATACTGATAATTTATAGCCTGTCAAGGTAGCTCTGAACACTCTCCAGAATCATAGGATCCTGTGTTATCTTCTTTACTTCCTCAAACTGAGCTTTTGCTTTATTCTTTTCGTTGGACTCAAAATAACTCACCGCAAGGTAAAATTGACCTTGGAGATTGTCTGGATGGTATTTGACCAATTCCTCAAATCGCTCGGCGGCTTTTTTGTATTGTCCGGATTGCATGGACAGAATTCCCATGTTGAACAGCCCATCCTCGTTTTGTGGATCCGCTTCGAGAATTTCCCGCATCATCGAGATCCCCTGCATTGGATTGGCCGAAGATACATAAGTCATAGCCACTTTGGTTTTCAAATCCAACCGGCTTGGATCTTTTTCCAAAACCTGATTGAGGTAAGTCCTCGTCGACGCTGCCAAATTCTCCACCTTGGTTTTGTCCAAAGCAAATGAAAAGGCTTCGTAGTAGGCTTTACCTGCATCTTCAATCAACCCCAAATCAGTAGGATTGAGTTCAACAGCTTCTCCCAAATAATAGGCAGCGCTGTCAAACAAACCTTCCTTTTGATAAATTTTAGCCAAATTTTTGGCGGCTTCGATTCGCTGGGAAGATTCACCTCCTGAGTTGAGGGTTGACTTCAACTCATCAGCTTGGGAGCGATTGTCAGAAGAAAGCTCATTCTCATGCATTTCAGTCACATCGGCAGCAGTTGTTTCTGCTGCATTAGGATCCGAGACTGTTGTAGTGCCTGCTTCATTGTCTACAACGACCTTTGGCAATGCATACAATCCCGCAACCGTGACGATTCCTAAAATGATGAGAATGAGCTGAGATTTTTTCATTTCAATTTAGCTCTAGACTTAGTCTTGAGGAGCCAATTCTTTGATCTTCTTGCTGTTTTTGATCTTCTCGATAAACACTTTAGAAGGCTTGAAAGCCGGAATGTAGTGCTCGTCAATAACGATAGCTGTATTTTTGGAGATATTTCGGGCGATTTTCTTAGCTCTTTTCTTATTGATAAAGCTGCCAAAACCTCTCACGTAAATGTTTTCTCCGTCTGCCATGGAATCCTTCACAACCTTGAAGAATGCCTCAACGGCTTGTGTCACATCATCCTTTTGGATTCCTGTTTTGTCTGAAATCTTGGTGATTACTTCTGCTTTTGTCACAGTGTTTTTAATTTAGAAATTACGAAATAAGCTTAACAACCTATTAACCAAGTGTTTTTGGGACTGCAAATGTACGAGAACCAACGCAATTAAAAAACATATTCAAAAAAATTACCTTGGTTTGCACCAGAAATAATTCATAAGAATGAACCATAAAACCACTGAATATCAAGCTTTTTCCTCACAAATAATTTCTTGGTATCGATCAAATCCCAGAGAACTTCCATGGAGAGGAGTCTCTGATCCCTATAAAATTTGGCTTTCAGAAATCATTTTGCAGCAGACTCGTGTGGCCCAGGGATTACCTTATTATTATGCTTTTTCAGAAACTTATCCTTCGGTAAAAGACCTAGCCTTGGCACCAGAGTCGGAAGTCTTGCGGCTATGGCAGGGTTTGGGATATTACAGTCGTGCCAGAAATCTCCACAGCTGCGCCAAATACATATGGAATGAGCTTGGAGGAAGGTTTCCGGACAATTACGAGAGCTTACTCAAACTAAAAGGAGTAGGAAGCTACACTGCCGCCGCAATAGCAAGTTTTGCATACGGAGAGGCCAAGGCCGTGGTCGATGGAAATGTCTTCCGTGTTTTGGCCAGATACTTCGGTATCCACATGGACATTGCTACTGGCAAAGCCAAAAAAGAGTTTGAATCCTTGGCAAACCAGCTCATTCCACCATCTAATCCTGGTGAATTTAATCAGGCAATGATGGATTTTGGGGCTAGACTGTGTGTGCCAAAAAATCCAGACTGCAGCAATTGCCCTCTTCAAGCTACTTGTTTTGCCTTTCAAAAAGGACTGGTCAAAGAACTGCCCGTCAAAATCAACAAAACAAAAGTAAAGGAGAGAAATCTCCATTATTATGTGATCCAATGCGGTCAGGACTATGTCTGGAATAAGCGAAAATCCGGAGATATCTGGGAAGGACTCCATGATTTCCCTCTTGAAGAAGACCTAATGAAGTTAAACCTCCCTACTTCCGAAGAGCCGCAGATTTTTCAAAAAAAATACCGACACCTTTTGTCGCATCAAAAACTGAATGCAAGTTTTTCCAAACTCGATATCCCCCTCGAAAAGTACCCGGAACTATCAC
Organism: Algoriphagus litoralis; assembly: GCF_003259255.1. Classification (GTDB taxonomy): domain Bacteria; phylum Bacteroidota; class Bacteroidia; order Cytophagales; family Cyclobacteriaceae; genus Algoriphagus; species Algoriphagus litoralis. The sequence continues at coordinate 49,763 of NZ_QGOL01000023.1, read as the reverse complement.
AATGGTGTGAAGATGAGGGCTATCTATTGGTAGCAGAAAATGAAATCGAGTATTTGGCTAAACCCAAATTGATCGTCAATTTTTTGAACGATCAGGGGATTTGAGTAACTTCATGTCTTTCAATTTTTCAACCTAAACAAACACAATTATGGCAGGAGTAAACAAAGTGATTTTAGTAGGTAATCTAGGGGCTGATCCCGAAGTAAAGTACCTGGAAGGAGAAAAAGTTGTAGCCAAACTAAGGCTGGCAACCACAGAATCGTATAAGGACCGCAGTGGCAACCGAGTGGATCAAACTGAATGGCATGATCTTGAAATGTGGGACGGTCAGGCCAAAATCGCTGAGCAATACTTAAAAAAAGGATCTCAGATCTACGTAGAAGGGAAAATCAAAACCGATACTTGGCAGGATGAGCAGGGACAAAATAGATATCGGACCAAAATCAGAGTTCTCAGCTTCACCATGCTCGGAGGCAAACCTGAAGGTATGGGTTCCAGCCAGCCTTCAGCCGCAACTCCAAGCTCCAATCAGAAACCAGCCATGGCCAACACCAATTCTGCACCGGATCTGGTATTGGATGATACGGACGATGATTTGCCATTTTAATTGATTGTCTATTCCCCTGAAGTTGATTTTCAGGGGAATTGCTTAATTTTGTCACGAACATCCTCTCGCCTACATGGACGACCCCTATCCGAGTTACTATCTGATCGCACAGATTATCGAGCCATCATTTAGTTATTTCTTTTTCAATGGATTATTATTAGTACTTCTATTGATTGGGTCTGCGTTAGCTTCAGGTTCTGAAGTTGCCTTTTTTTCACTGACTAACGAGGAGATCGTTTCACTTCAGGAATCTGAACCGAATAAAGGTAGACAAGTAGCCAATCTACTGGCAAATCCCAAAAAATTATTGAGCACAATTCTTATCCTCAATAATCTTATAAACATCGGGATTGTCACGCTGACCACCTTTGTTACTTGGTCATTGTTCGGAATGAATGCCACCGGAATAGTGGTTATTTTGGTTCAAACAGTTGGAATCACTTTTGCCATCGTTTTCTTTGGAGAAATCGTCCCCAAAGTATACGCCAATCAAGCCAGAATATCTTTCGCTCTTTCTCTGGCTCCTATCCTTAGTTTTTTCTCTTCTATTCTAAAGCCATTTTCTTGGTTTCTGATGTCTTTCAGCAACCTCATCGAAAAGCGAGTGGAACAAAAAGGATATTCGTTATCGGTAGACGAACTCAACCAAGCACTCGAACTGACCACTGAAGACACTCCAGAGGAGGAAAAAGACATCCTCAAAGGCATCGTGAATTTTGGAACACTTACTGTGAAGCAAGTGATGCGCAGTAGAATGGACATCACAGCTATAGACGTGGAAATGGACTTTCACGAGTTGATGGACAAAATCAATAAAAGTGGCTATTCCAGAATCCCTGTATTTGAAGAAACCATCGACAATATCCTTGGGGTGTTATACATAAAGGATTTGCTACCCTTCATTGAAAAGGATGAGGATTTTGCCTGGAAAGATTTAATTCGAAACAGCTTCTTCGTTCCAGAGACCAAAAAGGTAGATGCCTTATTAAAGGACTTTCAAAAAATGCGGGTGCATATGGCCATCGTTGTGGACGAATACGGAGGCACCTCTGGCTTGGTGACTTTAGAGGATTTAATTGAGGAAATCATTGGGGAAATCAATGATGAATTTGACGACACCAACGATATATTCTTTCAGGAAATCGATACGAACACCTTTGTTTTTGAGGGAAAAGTCTCCCTGAATGATTTCTGCAAAAAACTGGAAATTGACTCGCAGCTCTTTGAAGAAGTAAAAGGGGAAAGCGAATCGCTTGGGGGCTTGCTCCTCGAGTTAAACTCCAAATTGCCGAAGAATGGCACTAAAATTCAATTTGAAGATTTTGAGTTTACGGTTTTGGCAGTAGACGCACGGAAAATCAAAAAAGTCAAAGTCTACTTTAACAAAGGGGAAAAAGACAGTACCGCTCCTTTTACAGACTAATTTTCATTTTCAGCTTATTTCGTATTTTTATCATTTTTCAGAATTATATTTTGTTTTTCTGATTTTCATATTTAAAGCCCGCTATCCGGTTTCATTTCCTGAAATAAAAATCTTCAAAAAATTTCATTTTTTTTTAAAAAAACCAGATTATGCGTTTTTCACACGTTTTTATAAAAAACTGGTTCCAAAAAATATATAAATGGGAATAATTGCATGAAATAATTTTCATTTTTAGCCTAAATAGCACCCAAATTAATTTTGCTGAAAATTTAATAATGTCTGTTTTTATCAATAATACTTCACAATAACCCCCCGTTTTTTGCCTTAATTTTAACAAAAGAATTTTTTTTTGTAATTTTTGGAAATTTTGAACCTATTAAATCAAATAAGAATGCAAGAAGGTTTGTATCGATCGGAGTTTGAGCATGACTCCTGCGGTATTGGTGCGGTGGTCGATTTGAGCAACATCCCAACTCATGAGACCATCAGCGATGCCTTATATATGCTGAGTAATATGGAGCACCGTGGCGGTAGAGGGTCTGATCCCAAAACCGGAGACGGAGCCGGTATTTCTATTCAAGTTCCTCATCAATTCCTGAAAGACGTCACCGCACGTACGGAAATCAATCTTCCTGAGCCGGGCTACTATGGTGTGGGCATGACTTTCTTCCCAAAGAATAAGCAGCTCTATCACCGATCGAAAGAAATGTTAAATTCACTTATATCTGAGATGGGCTTCGACCTCATCGGATATAGAGAAGTACCTGTGGATGAAACCATCCCTGGATCAGGTGCTTTGGAAGTGATGCCGAATATTGAGCAGCTTTTTGTAAGCCACAAAGATGGACTGACCGGAATCGAATTGGAGCGAAAACTGTATGTCCTACGAAACTTTGCCACCTCTGAAATCAACACTAAAATACCAGGGGTAAATCATTCCTTCTATTTTGCGAGTTTAAGCAGCCTGACGCTTATTTATAAGGGGCAGCTACGCACAGATCAGGTTCTAGCTTTTTACAGAGATCTTCAAAACCCTCGGATCGAGTCAGCCTTTGCTATCGTACACTCCAGGTTTTCGACCAACACCTTCCCAAACTGGAGACTTGCGCAGCCTTTTCGGTTTCTCTCTCACAATGGTGAAATAAACACCATTCGCGGTAATCTCAACAAGATGAAATCCAAGGAGGCCTTAATGAAATCCAAATTCTTCAGTGATGAGGAACTGGCCAAACTCATGCCTATCACCAACAAGCTCAATTCAGATTCAGCCAACCTTGACGCTATGGTTGAGCTCTTGACGCTCAGCGGTAGATCTTTGCCTCACGCCATGATGATGCTTGTACCTGAGGCTTGGCAGGATAACCAAGTGATGGATCGGGATAGAAAAGCTTTCTATAAATTCCACGCCTCCCTCGTTGAGCCTTGGGATGGTCCTGCAGCTTTGCTTTTTACTGATGGCAAATCAGTAGGCGCAACGTTAGACCGAAATGGACTTCGGCCACTTCGTTATTTCATTACAAAAGACAATCGTCTGGTACTTTCCTCAGAAGCAGGAGCATTGCCTATTCGAGAGGCCACGATCACTGAAAAAGGCAGGATAAGTCCGGGCAGAATGCTTTGGGCTGACCTTGAAAAAGGTCGTGTACTCTTCGACGAAGAGGTCAAAGGTGAAATCTGTAGTCGACAGCCTTATGAAAAGTGGGTCAATGAACAGCGAACAAAACTCAGATTTGTCCCAGATCCTGAAGAGCTTTCCCATCCTTATTCTACAGAGAATATCAAAAAGTGTCAAACCGTGTTCGGATACACCTCAGAAGAGCAGAAGGTAATACTTGGGCCTATGGGAGACACGGGATACGAGGCTATCGGATCGATGGGTGCGGATACACCGCTCGCCGTGCTTTCCAAGCAAAGTCAGCATATCTCGAATTATTTCAAGCAGCTATTTGCACAGGTAAGTAATCCGCCAATTGACCCAATTAGAGAGCGTTTGGTGATGTCCCTGTTTACCCGAATCGGTGAAGGACATAATATCTTGGAAGAAAGTCCTCAGCATACCAAGCAAATTCATATTTCTCAACCAGTGCTTCTAAATGAAGACTTGGAGAAAATCACCAGAATGGAACATTTGGGTTACCGAACCCAAAAATTATACGGCCACTTTGTGGCGGATCATAAGCCTGGGAGATTACTTGAGTCTTTGGACAGGCTGTGCAAGGAGGCCGAAGAGGCTGTATATGCAGGAAAGAATGTGCTGATTATCTCTGATAGAATGAGCTCTGAGGAAATGGCACCGATACCATCTCTTTTGGCGATCGGGGCAGTGCACCAGCATCTGGTGATCAAGAAAATCCGAACCCGAGCAGGCCTTGTACTGGAATCAGCAGATATCCGGGAGGTTCACCATTTTGCCCTTGCGATTGGTTATGGTGTATCTGCCATCAATCCTTACTTGGCCTTGGAAAGCCTACTGGATATGTTTGAAAAAGGTCAACTGAAAAAAGTAAAAGACCAAAGCACTCTGTTTTCAAACTATCAAGACGCGGTTGGAAAAGGTCTTTTGAAAGTTCTTTCCAAAATGGGTATTTCTACCCTCCAGTCGTATCAGGGTGCTCAGATATTTGAAGCCATCGGATTAGGACCAGAAGTAATTGACCGTTGCTTCAAAGGCACCATTTCCAGAATAAGCGGGGTATCCTTTGACGATTTGGCTGAGGAAGTCCTTACCAGACATCATGCTGCCTACGATACCACCAGTCCAATATTGGAAACAGGTGGGGTCTATCAGTGGAAAAGGCGTGGTGAAAAACACATGTTCAATCCTGAAACCATCCACCTGCTGCAGAAATCAACACGGCTTGGTGATTTTGAACTTTACAAGAAATTTGCTGCCAAAATCAACGAGCAGACGAAAGATGCACTGACCTTAAGAGGTCTTTTTGAATTCAAAAAACGAATCAGTGTTCCCATCGAGGAGGTAGAACCTGCAGAAAATATCATGAAGCGTTTTGCGACTGGAGCTATGTCTTTTGGTTCGATTTCGCATGAAGCGCATACCACATTGGCCATCGCCATGAATCGAATTGGCGCAAAGAGCAATTCAGGAGAAGGGGGTGAAGATGAAGTGCGCTACGACAAAAAACCAAATGGTGACTGGGAACGCTCTGCAATCAAGCAGGTGGCTTCAGGTAGATTTGGTGTGACCAGTCATTACCTGACCAATGCTGCAGAGCTCCAGATTAAAATGGCGCAAGGTGCGAAACCCGGAGAAGGGGGACAGCTTCCAGGTCACAAAGTGGACGAATGGATTGGAAGAGTACGGCATTCTACCCCAGGGGTGGGATTGATTTCTCCACCTCCACATCACGACATCTACTCTATTGAGGATCTGGCGCAATTGATATTTGATTTGAAGAACGCAAACAGAAGCGCACGAATCAACGTCAAACTGGTGTCTCAAGCAGGAGTCGGTACTGTAGCTGCAGGTGTAGCCAAAGCCGCTGCTGATGTGATTCTAATCTCTGGTGCAGATGGGGGAACAGGAGCTTCTCCCTTGAGCTCGATCCGACATGCAGGCCTACCTTGGGAACTGGGTCTGTCTGAGGCACATCAGACTTTGGTGAAAAACAACCTGAGAAGCCGTGTCGTTTTACAGACTGACGGACAATTGAGAACAGGTAGGGATTTGGCAATCGCCACACTATTGGGTGCCGAGGAATGGGGAATCGCTACCGGAGCTTTGGTGGTTGAAGGTTGTATCATGATGCGTAAGTGTCACTTGAATACTTGTCCGGTGGGCATTGCTACGCAGGATCCTGAACTTCGAAAACTATTTACAGGAGATCCTGAGCACGTGGTGAATTACTTCAAGTTCTTAGTGCAGGACCTACGAGAGATTATGGCATCCCTTGGATTCAGGACTGTCGACGAAATGGTCGGTCAAAGCCAAGTCCTCCAATCTACGGGACATTTGAACCACTGGAAATGGGACAAAGTGGACTTATCGCCGATTTTCCACAAAGTGGAAGTTCCCGATCATGTAGGAATCCACAAACAAATCGATCAAGAGTTTGAGCTCGAAAGAGTCTTGGATCGGCAGTTGATCAAAACAGCAACTCCAGCTCTAGAGCAAGCTATCCCTGCAAGTGGCAATTTCCAGATCAAAAATACCGATCGCTCGGTCGGAGCGATGCTTTCTAATGAGATTTCTAAAATCTACGGCGGTGTTGGATTACCTGAAGATACTGTTCATTTCAAATTCCATGGATCTGCAGGTCAGACCTTTGGAGGCTTCTTAGCTAAAGGAGTCAATTTCGAACTGGAGGGAGAAGCGAATGATTACTTCGGTAAGGGACTCTCAGGAGGAAAACTAATCGTCTATCCAAGCAGAAATGCACGTTTTGTTCCAGAGGAAAATATCATCATCGGGAATGTGGCATTCTATGGTGCCACTTCAGGGGAGGCCTATATCAACGGCAAAGGTGGAGAACGTTTCTGTGTGAGAAATTCAGGAGTGAAAACAGTCATCGAGGGAATCGGAGATCACGGTTGTGAATACATGACTGGAGGACTGGTCATCAACCTCGGTGAAATCGGTCGAAACTTCGCAGCAGGGATGAGTGGCGGAATAGCCTATGTTCTCAAGGATTACATCACAGAGATCAATACCGAAATGGTAGACATCGATATCCTGGAGGAAGAAGACTTTGCCACTATCAAAGCCTACCTAAAGCGCCACGTAAAACTCACGAATAGTGGCCTTGGACAGCGGTTTTTGGATGGATGGGATCAGATGAAGGAGCAGTTTATCAAAGTGATTCCTAGAGATTATAAAGCCGTATTGCAAAAGAGATCACAAGAACAAGCTAAAACATTGGTGTAAGATGGGAGCGAAAGAAGGATTTATACAATTCAAAAGAGAAACACCAGTCAGTCGGGATCCTAAAGAAAGAACCGGCGACTATCAAGAAATATATCAGCCATTTTCTGAAGAAAAACTGAATCATCAAGCGGCGCGATGTATGGACTGTGGGATACCGTTTTGTCACAATGGTTGCCCACTAGGAAATGTCATTCCAGAGTTTAATGATGCGGTCTATAATCAGGAATGGGAGCAGGCAATCAGTATTTTGCGAAGCACAAATAACTTTCCTGAGTTTACAGGCAGAATCTGTCCTGCACCTTGCGAAGCTAGCTGCGTGCTTGGAATCAACAAAGATCCGGTTGCAATTGAGCTGATTGAGAAAAGTATCGCCGAGAAGGCCTATGAATTAGGTTTGATCAAAGCAAACCCTCCGAAAAAAAGAACCGGAAAGAAAGTAGCCGTAATAGGCTCAGGACCAGCCGGACTAGCTGCTGCGGATCAACTGAATCAGGCAGGTCATGTAGTCACCCTTTTTGAGAAAGATGCAAAAGTTGGTGGGCTGTTACGCTATGGAATCCCGGATTTCAAACTTGAAAAATGGGTCATTGACCGTAGAGTAGCACTGATGGAAGAGGAGGGGGTCATCCTGTCCACCAATACCGAAATCGGTACAACAATCCAAGCAGATGAGATTCTGAAGAACTTCGATGCGGTGGTATTGTCCACAGGAGCTGCACAGCCCAGGTCTTTGAACATCAAAGGAGATCAGTTAAAAGGCGTTCATTTTGCCATGGAATTCCTAGGCAAGCAAAATCAGGTCATCGCTGGGGAAATTCATCAAAATCCAATTTCGTCCAAAGGAAAACATGTCATTGTCATCGGTGGTGGAGATACGGGTAGCGACTGCATCGGCACTTCCAACCGACATGGTGCCGCCTCGATTACTCAGCTTGAACTATTGCCAAAACCTCCAAAACAAAGAACTGTTCTTAACCCTTGGCCTGAGTGGCCGATGACATTGAAGACTTCAAGCTCCCACGAAGAAGGTGCTGAGCGGATTTTCTCCATTCTTACCAAAGAGTTTACAGGCAATGAAGCAGGTGAAGTCACCGGACTGACCTTGGTAGATATTGAATGGAAGGAAAAAGGGGGTCGGATGACCTTTGAGGAAATATCCGGCACAGAGCGTACGGTCCCTTGTGATCTCGCTTTCATTGCGATTGGGTATTTGGGTCCTGCTCAAAATGGCCTTTTGCAGGCATTTGGTGCAGAAACTATGGAAAACAGTCTTCCGAAATCAAAAAATTATCAAAGTACAAATTCCAAAGTATTCCTTGCCGGAGATATGCGCCGAGGCCAGTCATTGGTTGTATGGGCCATATCTGAAGGTAGAGAAGCTGCGGTCAAAGTGGATGAATACCTGATGGGTACATCTTCCCTACCGATGAAAGACGAGTCTTTCTTCCAGGTAGAAGAGCAAATCGCGGGATAATGTCAAGGCCATCCCCTTTGGGTTTGCCCTGACGTACCAATAGTACCCTGTTTAGTTGACCCACCTGCGATATAGAAAGCCACCTTTTGGGTGGCTTTCTTCATTTGGATTGGATTAGTTTCCTCGACCCTGTCGGGGCAATTCATCCCTGCCATGTACCTGTCCTTGTGACCTTCTTTTTTCCCGGTTCTCCATTTTGATTTCTTCCCACTTTGAGCGTTGCTCGTCTGTGAGAATAGCTTTGATTTTTTCCTCGTGAGCCTTCATCTGCGCTGATCGTTGCTTTCGTTGGTCCATTTCATGGTCTATCTCAGCTTGTCTGATTTTAGCTTGATCAAGGTTTAATTCCAGTATCTGTGATTTTTGCTCTTCAGAAAGCTCCAGTTCGGTCGCCATTTTTTCTGTTACTTTTTTAGCCCGTTCTTCAGGATTTACCTGACCCCTTTTTCCCTGCTGCGCTGCTACTTGCAAAGTGGTACCTACCAACAATGCTGCCCCAATGATCCATGTTTTCATATTCTATTTTGGTTTTGTTTCGGAATTTAGACCGCTCATTTCCTGGCAGGTTTAATCCTCTACAGAATCAAATTGTTAATGAATCTTAATCAGGAGCTTTTTTCCTCGATCAGCTCTTTTCGTTCTGAGGCCCTTACATACTTGGGCTTAATCAGCAGCCTGAGACTTGGATCAAAGCTTAGGTAGTTCCAACTCCAATCCAGGAAAATGAATAGCTTATTCTTTACGCCAAGTATTGCCATTAAATGAACAAAAAGCCAAGTCATCCAAGCTAGCAGGCCTTGAAACTTAATAAATGGCAAATCTACTACTGCCAATTTCCTTCCAACAGTGGCCATCGAACCGAGATCCTTATACCGAAACGGCACCAGATCCTTTCCCGAGACAGTCCTAAAGAGATTCTTGGAAAGATTCTTTGCTTGTTGGATGGCTACTTGGGCGACTTGCGGATGGCCCTTGGGAAATTCCCCGCCCGGAAGCAAGCATTGATCTCCCAAAACAAATACCCCCTCGGCATCTAGTAGCTGATTGAATTCATTGACGAGCATGCGCCCATTTCCGGCATAGTGACTTTGGTCAAAACCTTCGATTCGGTTGGGCTTAATCCCCGCGGCCCAAAGCAAAGTCTGCGTCTGAATTGGCTCCTTACCTTCCAGCAATACAAGCTTTCCGTCATAATCTTGAACTTTGGTACTGAGTAAAACCTCCACCCCCAGCCTGTTTAGGTAATCCAAAGCGTGACTTTGAGCTTCGGCTGACATCGAAGCAAGAAGACTTGCTCCAGCTTCGATCAAAACCACTTTCATATTCTTGAAGCTGAGTTCGGGATAATCTTTTGGAAAAACATTATTTCTTAACTCCGCCATCGCGCCGGCCAATTCCACCCCAGTTGGACCACCTCCCACGATAACCATATTCATCAGCGACTTGCGATCCTCCATCTTAGAGATCGTAATTGCCCGCTCATAATTGGAAATAATCTTGTTGCGGATGTACAGCGCCTCAGAGACTGTTTTCATCGGAGAGGAGTAATATTCAATATTTTTTGCTCCGAAATAATTGGTATCAGCTCCCATGGCCAAAACCAAAAAATCATAGTCGATGTAGCCAATATCCGTGTAAAGCCTCTTTGCCGCAGCATCCACTCTTTCGGCCTCAGCCATTCTGAAACTCACATTAGGTGTGCTATGGAAAATTTTTCGAAGCGGAAAAGAAATCGCGCTAGGCTCCAATCCAGCCGTCGCTACTTGATAAAATAGAGGCTGAAACTGGTGGTAGTTATTTTTATCCAAAAGCACTACTTGAAAAGCACTGTTTCTCAGCTCTCTGGCGAGCTTGAGCCCTGCAAATCCTGCTCCGACAATAACTACTTTTGGAAGATTCAGCTTTGGAAGATTGGGAATAGGTTGATCGCTGGATGGAATCATAGCATGTCTGATTTTCTATTTATACGACAGACTTGACTTTAAGAGCACATGTTTTTAGAAAAAATACACCTTACAGTAAAAAAACTTGGGGTTCGGCTAAGTGAAAAGAATTGTTAATTTTGCCCACCTGAAAAAACATAGCCATGGGAAGAGCATTCGAATTCCGAAAAGAACGAAAGTTTAAACGTTGGGACAAAATGTCCAAAGTTTTCACCCGCTTGGGAAAAGAGATAGTGATGGCGGTCAAAGCTGGAGGACCTGACCCAAACAGTAATGCAAAGCTTCGAACAGTCATCCAGAATGCCAAAGGCGCCCAAATGCCTAAAGATCGAATCGAAGCTGCGATCAAGCGTGCCTCCAACAAAGACGAAAAAGACTATGAAGAAATCGTCTATGAAGGTTATGGCCCTTTTGGAATCGCATTTATCGTCGAGACCTCCACAGACAATACCAATCGCACTGTAGCCAATGTTCGCTCCTACTTTTCAAAAGCCGGCGGCGCACTGGGTACTTCAGGCTCTGTGAGCTTCATGTTTGACAGAAAAGCCGTGTTCCGGTTTGAAAAGGCTAACTATGATTTGGAAGAATTGGAGCTTGAACTCATCGACTCTGGACTGACTGAGATCGCAGAAAATGAAGGTGAAATCTTCGCCTACACGGAGTTTGAAGACTTTGGAACCATGCAAAAAGCCTTGGAAGACAGAGGCATTGAAGTTATTTCGGCTGATTTCCAGCGCTTCCCCACTACCTTGACGGAATTAACTGAAGAACAGGAGGAAATCATCCACAAACTCATCGACCGTCTGGAAGAAGATGACGATGTCAACCAAGTATTTACTAACATGGCCTAGGTTCATCCCCGGCTAATCTTATGAATTTTAAAAGAAGACAAAATTTTCAACCCTCAGATAAACTTTTGGTATTGGTAGGGAGTAAAAATCCCGTGAAAATCTCCTGTACTGAAGATGCGTTCACCCGAGCATTTAATAAAAGTTTCCTAGTCGAGGGAATCAATGCAGCATCCGGAGTCTCAGCCCAACCCATGGGGGATCAGGAAACATTGCAAGGCGCAAAAAACAGAGCTCAAAACTCCAAAGAAGTCTTCCCTGAGGCGAATTATTGGGTAGGAATCGAAGGCGGACTCGATGAGGATGAAGCTGGAATGTATGCCTTTGCCTGGATTTATATCATCGACAATACTGGTAAAACCAGTCAATCCAAAACCGGTACATTTTATATTCCTAATGCAGTGGCCAAACTGGTAAAAGAGGGAATGGAGCTAGGCATGGCAGATGACCAAGTCTTCAATCAGGAAAATTCCAAACAGCAAGGTGGTTCGGTCGGCTTATTGACCCATGGTATAGTGGATAGGAGTAAATATTACAGACAAGCGATCATACTTGCCCTAATCCCATTTCTAAATAAAAATCTGTTTTAAATAAAATTCATTTGGAAAAAAATTCAATAAAGGGTCAGTTCAATAAAAAAAAATTAGCTGAAATTGGATTTTCCAAATAATATTCTTTGATTTAGACCAGAACTCTACGAATAAAATTATCCAGTCTGTTTTATTCTGCCTTGAAGTAAAAGTTGTCTCAATCACCCCAACCCTAAATCAAGTGCAAAACCTCCTTCGGGAGGTTTTATTTTTTCAAATTAGTGAGGAAGTTGGTCAATGCGACCTTCCAATCTGTGGCTGCATCCCATTCAGGACCAATGTACAATTCATCTCGTACAATCAATTTGATATAATATTTGGCTACTGTCTCCGAGCCTTCTGGACCAGTGATCGGCTCGAGTCCCATACTTTCCATGAGATCTGTCTGTCTCCCTTCCACCTTGACTAGAAGAAACTGGACCCGATCCCGGATGAGTTCTTCATTCGTTTTAGCTTCAGTCAGCCATTCAATTTGGTGTGGATAGAGATTCTCGAAGATTCCCTGAATCTGGGATTTTTGCGCAGCTTGTTCGGCTAAAATGGCCTCTTGAGATCTTCCCAAAAGATCATACCGGAAATAACTCAATGCGCCTGCTTCAGCAGAAGATCCATCCAGCGGGATTCCCAATTTAAATACCTCAAGATTAAGAGGATTTCTAGGAATAAATTTCTGCTCGGATTGTGCCGTTTCCTGGCTACTGATTTGCGGAAACTCCGGTACATCAATCACCAATAAATTCTTTGACCTAGTTGACTTACCGGATTCAGCCAAGAGACTTCCTGCCTCATTCCAGTCCTTTCCTGTGACGCCATAGAGCGATGTGGAAGCCACTATTTTCCCATCTCCGCTAAAAGGACCGACATGGATACTTAAACTTTCCTTTTTCCTCGAAACCAGAATGATGTTTTTCACTCCACGAGTCAAAAAAGCTTTCGCAAAATCCGCCTGCCTAGCTTCAGAAAGTACCACCTGCTCCAATTCAAAATAGGCCACAGGATCTGCCCCTGCCTCCACCAAATGGCTATGGACACTGTCAGCCAACTGCTGCCAAGACAAAACCGGTCTGGACCCCGGATCAGTGGATATCATCACCACAGACTTCCCATCAAAAAAACTCTCCGGGAGCATCCCCTGAGCCAAAACATGAATCCAAGTACCAAAAAAAAGCAGCGTGCAAAAGATATATTTCATCAATTCCAATCGTGGTGACAGTAAGGCTAGTATTTTTACGAATATACATAACGATTCATGGATCACCAGATACATTCATTTATGAAAAAAACCCTCCTTTTACTTCTTTTCGGGTTTCATTCGAGTTTCTTATTCTCACAAAGCATTGATTCCAAAAAACTTCTCCAGCATATCGAATTTCTATCCTCTGATGAATTGGCAGGTAGAAAACCACTTAGCGAAGGAAGTTTTGCGGCACGCAGGTACATCTTGGAAGAGCTTACTTCCTACCCAAACGTAGAGCCACTATATCCTGATTTTACCCAGCGATTTTCTTTCGTGTCCGGTAGAGACTTGAAAAAATATGAGGATGCTGCCAACTTGGTGGCATTTATCCCGGGAAGTAGCTCAAGAAAGGTCATCGTCATTTCCGCGCACTATGATCATGTGGGGATCGGAAGACCGAATGCAGCCGGAGATTCTATATTCAATGGTGCAGATGATAACGCCTCCGGCACGGCAGCATTAATCACATTGGCAGAGTATTTCTCCAAAAATCGCCCCACACACAGCATGATGTTTGTGGCTTTGGATGCCGAAGAGTTGGGATTACGGGGTGCAAAAGCATTAGTCGATGATTTCCCTTATCCTTTGGAGCAAATTTTGCTCAATGTAAATATGGACATGGTATCTAGAAGCGACAAAAATGAACTCTATGCTTCAGGTACTTTTCATAATCCGCACCTCAAACCTATTTTGGAGAAAGTAGCCGTCGGATCTGATCCAAAACTTCTCCTAGGTCATGATATCCCTGGAACAGGAAGTGATGACTGGACCAAATCCTCAGATCATGGAGCATTCTTTGACAAAAAAGTCCCCCATCTTTATTTTGGTGTGGAAGACCATGAGGATTACCACAAGCCTTCTGATGAATTTGAAAACATTCAACCAGAATTTTACATCAAGGCCGTCAATTTGATCTTAAAGTGCATTCTGGCTCTTGATTCAGAGTTATACAATGAAAAGTAAATTAACCTGAAGTGCCTAGTTCAATTGTAGTAGTATAAATTTTAATTTGTTTTGGCAAAAAATGATCTGATCACAAAATTTTTAGTCTGGAGGCTTCGGCACCTCAGCAATCAGGCATTTATATTGATTCTGAGTGGTGTGATCGGAATATTCTCTGGCTTGGCTGCGGTAATTCTGACAACCTCGGTGCATACTATCCAAGATTTTTTGACCGATGATTTTTATACAGAATATGCCAACTTCATGTATATCATTTATCCCCTGATCGGGATATCTGCTGCGTATTTGATTGGGAAATTTGTCCTCAACGATATCGGAGGTCATGGCATTCCAGACGTGCTCTTTAATATTTCTAAAAAGGCCAGCATCATCCCTCGAGTGAAGATTTATAGCCGAGTCATTACTTCAGCGCTTACGGTAGGATTTGGTGGATCAGTCGGTCTGGAGGCACCTATGGTAGTGACAGGATCGGCGATAGGATCCAATGTGGGCTTGCTGATGCACTTAAATCCAAAAAAGCGAACGCTTCTGATCGGGTGTGGTGCAGCAGGGGCCATTTCGGCGATTTTTGGGGCACCGATTGGAGCCGTCATTTTTGCCATTGAGGTCATTTTATTGGAGATCAGTACAGCGAGCTTCATTCCTTTATTGATCGCTTCTGTGATGGGATCGATGACTTCCATGATTTTGATCGGAGATGAATCCTTGTTCAATTTCGATTTGAAAGAATCCTTTTTGGCTGCGCATATGCCCTATTACCTCCTCCTTGGTATTATCTGCGGGCTAGTATCGCTCTATTTTAGCAAAATGGTCCGCGCTACCGAGAGGATTATGGATGACATAGGCGATCAATGGATGCGGACGATGTATGGAGGGGCTTTTTTAGGAATTATCGTCTTCCTTTTTCCTCCGATATATGGGGAAGGCTATGGAACCTTAAACACCCTGATCGATGGGAATTCTGGACAAATTCTGGACAAAAGTCCATTTTTCTCCTCGATTGAAAATCCGATCATGATTATCATCTTTTTGGCACTGATCATATTGGTCAAGCCGATAGCATCCGCTGTTACCATCGGTGCAGGAGGTAGCGGGGGGATTTTTGCGCCTTCGCTTTATGTAGGTGGAATTGTTGGGTTTCTTTTTGCCTATTCTAAAAATATGCTGGGATTCCATATCCCCCTTCCAATGGCACATTTCACCTTGGTGGCAATGTGTGGCCTGATGGCGGGAGTCCAACACTCCCCCTTGTCTGCTATATTCTTGATTGCAGAGATTACAGGAGGTTATGAGCTTTTTGTACCCTTGATGTTTGTATCTGCGATTGCTTACACTACGACGACCTATTTTCAAAAGGACAGTCTCTACAAGCTCCAACTCAAAGATCAGGGCAAACTTCTCCCTGAGACCAAAGATCAAGAACTATTGGATGCTATTGATATCACCCATGTGATCGAGCAAGACCTTCTGCCCATTCATCCCAATGCCCAGCTCAAAAACCTGATTGATTTGGTGAAGATCTCCAAAAGGAACATCTTCCCTGTAGTGGATGAAAATCAAACTCTCAGGGGAATAATCACTTTGGATGATTTCAGGCATATCATGTTTGATGTGGAAAAGCAAGAAACAGTACTAGTAAAACAGCTCATGCACAGTCCTCCAGAAATCCTATTGGTTACTGAAAATATGCAATCTGCCATGGCAAAGTTTGAAAAATCCGGCGCATGGAATCTGCCTGTAGTAGAGGATGGAAAGTATTTGGGCTTTGTCTCCAAGTCTAGAATTTTCAATACTTACCGCAAAAGACTGATTCGACAAAAGCAGGATTAGATTGAATTTAGAATAAAATTTGGCATATCGATTTATCCACCGTGCCCCAGCTTTTTATGCTTGATTTTCTTGCAGTTATCGATTTTTATCCACAAAAATTGATTTTTTCAATAGCCTCTATTCATTTGATTTACAGTTGTTTAAATAAACACTGTGAATAAGTGTGGATAAATAAACGGAAATGTGGATAAATTTTTCTTGTGTTTTTTAATGTTGAAATACAGCGCCACAAGGCCATTTCTTAAAGCTAAAAGCGGAACATGACATAGAAAAAACCAGGGGCAGTTAGGCCTATTTTTTAAAACAAAATTTGGAAATCAAAAAGTACGGGCAGATGGTTCGATGGCATTAATGACTAGGCCAACTAGTGAAAAGCAGCAATATTGGAAATATTAAATTTTAACAGGAATAAGACAATGTTAAACTCCAAATCCCACAGGATTTAGGTTATTCATTTGCCGGAGAATCCAGCTTTGTCTCCCTTTGATATAGGCCGTGGGTTTGGAAGGTTTCCAGCGTCTTGGATTTGGCAAAACCGCAGCAATCATGGCGGCTTGGCTTCGGCTCAGTTTTTCAGCGGGCTTTTTATAATAGGTTTGAGCTGCAGCTTCGATACCATAGATTCCGTCTCCCATTTCGATCACATTCAGGTACACTTCTATGATTCGCTCTTTGGACCAAAGTAACTCAACCAAAACTGTAAAATAGGCCTCCAGACCCTTCCTGATATAACTTCGGCTAGGCCATAGAAACACGTTCTTCACTGTCTGCTGGGTAATTGTACTTGCGCCTTTTATCCGCTTTCCTTTTTTATTGTTTTCCCAAGCTTTCTTCATCGCTTCGACATCAAAGCCATTGTGATCCAGGAATTTCTGATCCTCTGCTGCAATCACAGCCTGAGGGGCATTTTTGGAGATTTTTGATATCGATACCCAATCTTTGTACAGCCTCACATCCTTGTCCGGATCTACGGCCTGCTCAAAAACCCGAATGACCATCAGAGGCGTAATCGGAACAGGTACAAACCGATAGATTATGACTAAACCAATGGAAAGTCCAAAAAACCAAAGAGCGGACTTCCATAGCAGTCTCCAAATCCAGCGAACTATTTTCATCTATTTATAATTTGTTTTTAGCGGTCAGGTAGCCTGTCCCAATTTTTTATATGGAGAATCTTCGCATAGGACAGATAATCATTCCTCTGTTTGACACCGAAAGAGTAATGCTCGATTTCATATGTTTATAATTTGTTTTTTAACGGCCTTATGAAATGCCCTGAATAATCATCCTCTTGTGTGATCCCGTACATACGGGATCATGCGCATTTCATGCGATTCTATGTCGTTGCTTTTGCCTGCACAAATTGGTAGAAAAAAACTGCATTTTCATCACCGGACATTCGATCCAGATCAATTTCCATCAGATCTACATCCTTTTGTGAAATAGATCCAGATGCTAATAGTTCTGGTGCTCCACTTTTCATCAGGATTTTCCAAAATTCTATAGCTCTGCGAAGTGCCGATGGCTGACTTTGGTCCAAATGAAATCCATTCCTAGAAAGCGAAATATTCTGGTATCCTGCCTGAAAAAGTAACTTGCCAAGCTGTGCTCCCACATCCGGATTCCCTCCATAGGTGGCTTGCTGCTCATTGTATTTCCTATAATAATAGGCATGATCCGGACAGTCTGGATTGCAATAAAATGTAGAATTGAACACCTCCGTGATGTGAATTTTAGCTCCTGAGAGGAGGCAATCCTTCATTTTCAGGAGTGCGAGGAGGGGGTTTGGAATGTGCTCCAAAGCCCAGCAAACAAAGGCGGAGTCAAATTTTTCTTCCAACCTGAGTTGGGTAACATCTTGGTGCACAAAAGTCACCCGATCCGCAAAGTCCTTCAGATTTTCTCTCGCTTTGTTCAACTGAGCTTCAGAAAAGTCCACTGAGGTAATCCTGAGCTTTGGATAGCGATCCAATAAAACCCGAGTCTGAGCCCCTACTCCACTTCCTACCTCCAAGAGGTGTTCACAGCCTGTAAAATCCACCGTAGGATAAATTAAGGGTGCCAAGAATCCAGCCTGATCTATGAGACGCTGTTGCTCTTCGGAATTAAATCCATGAAGGTACTTTTCCATTGCTGATCAAATAGTACGCAAACCTAATCAAAAGGAGCTTATACCCTGAGTTTTCTCCAAAACTAGCGGCTCGGAAAGTTTGGCGGAGACCACCCTAAAAAATTGCTGTAATTCTGGATACGATTTGGCTGATAGGCTGGAGACGTTCACTTCCAATTTACTTCTGAGTTCGATGATCCCTTCAGAATCGACCACTTCAAAACTGAATTCCAGCTCCTTATTCGCCATGTTCACTGAAATAGGAGCCGGGAATTCATCTACCTTAAATCCCTCAGGCAAGTCAAGTCTCACGGAAATAGTCTCAACAAACGGATATTGAAATTCGATAGGGAATTTTCTTTCTTCATCCGTAAATAAATTGGTGGAAAAGGAAGAAAAGGAAAAAGGATCCAAAACAACCACGCTACCTCCTTCATCTTTCACAGGAAGATGATAGGTACTCTTTAGATAATGGTCTTGTCTAAACTTGTCCTCCACCGAGACTTGGTACGGATCTGGTCCCATGTCTTCTTCTGGATCTGGATTTTTCAGTGATTCGAGAAGAGACAAGACACTGGCATCAGTCACTTTAATCTCATGCCGCTGTTCGAGATTGCCAATTGAATCTTTTCCAAACCAAACCTTCAAATCCAAAGTGGATTGGTGGGGAATTCTTACTGGAATTAAGGAAGATTCTGCAGATTTCACCAGGAATCCTCTACTGACCATCTTAGGCAATCCGACAAGCCCAAAGGGAACTACCGGGTCGGTAGCATCTACATAATGAATCTCGTCTCCGGTTTTAAACCTGACTATGGAAGCCGTAAACTGATCTATGTTTGGACTGGGGATGAGGTCGGTCCTTCCCATTCCTTTTTGGTGGATCAAGACCAAATCCGCTTCTATTTCATAGCTTTTAAGTATGGAAATGAACAGGAGATTGAGGTCCATGTGATTTCCAGATTTGCGGCGGATCAGATCTGCTAGCGTTTGTGTAGGAAAAGAAAAAAGTGAAGGCTCCAAGGCAAAGTTTTCTGAGACATACTCAAAGATTTTTTTTGCGATGGAGACTTGACTACTTCCACCAAATGGATCAGCATCAAAACCAAGCTTTTTAAAGGTGGTCGGTTTAGAATAGGATTTGAATTCCTTGGAAGCCATAAGTTCCTCGCCAAGATTTTCCCAAGTAGAATACAAAACAGGATTAGTTCGCAGGCTATTATACGACAAAAAGCCCTCTACAAAATCCATGTAATCCACCGGACTGGATATGTATGGCTCAAATCTAATGGATGGTATGTCTCTTAAATCCCAAATAAATCGGTCTCTATTGGAGGAGGTCTGAAGTGAAGATTTCACCTTGGCCCCCTGCATGACGAGCTGATATTTCAAAAAATCCGGCACTTCAAATAAAAACCTACTGATAAGTTTGGGATACTCACTCTGAAAAAGCCAACCATCAAGTGAGTAATAGGCCCTGTCGAACTTAATGTATTTATACTCCAGGATAGAGCCTTTGGAGGAGTTTGGAAATATAATCCGGTACTCCATATATCCATCTCCCAGATCTACCAGCTTAATGTCATTTTCAGTCAATACCTTGAGTTTTCTTTCTCCGTCCTCCAGGTAGCTTACTTGGGCCTGCACTTGCAGGATATTTTCGATTTTCATCTCCCCTGCCTGAAAAAAGGGGATTGTGAAATTTCCAAAGTTGCCCGAATTATTATCAAGAATCTTATGCCGATAGTGATATTCTGTGGCCATACCCAGCACCTCAAGGTATTGCTCATTCCTCCAGACCAGACTCGTCTTACCTTCCTCAAATAGCGTAACCACTTTTGCATTTGGCTCAAATGGAACGGATTCCAAGGCGAGTTCTTCCTCGGAATAGGCTCCCCAATTGACTTCCTGGGCCAGCGAATACGCTGAAACCAGGAAGTACAAAACACTAGAGAGGAGGTGCTTTTTCAAGAAATTAAGGCTTTGCGATCTTTTTCAAAATCACGGGTGCGGCAAGCTTAGAAGCCACACTTTCCATAAAGAACTTCAAATCACTATACATATCCCGCTGGATCAGCGGTGACTTCACATCAAGCTTTGCAGTGATCTTAAAAATCGAGCCCAGGTTTTCGGTTGAATAAATAAAACTTATCGGTGAACCCTCAATGGTGATGGATTCATTGGTCGGATAGTCATCGATCTCATATCCCTCAGGTACTTGTAGATTGGCCGTATAGGTTTCATTGAAGGAATATTCAAAATCCACCGGAAATACACGGAACTCCTGAGTGAAGGGATTTTTGGCGAACTCCGACATTTGAAGTGGATTGAAGACGATCATATCACTTTCAGTGGCATTTTTCAAGACAGACTGGAAACTGATGTTGACCATGTTTTTGTCCTCCAATAGATTATCCACTTTTACATTTCGTATTTCAAAAGCTCCATAATCTTCGCTGAAATACTCTTCTAAGGGTTTTTTATCTTCTTCAAGACGCTCTACATCATGTGCTGCAGCCAAGCCTTCGTAGTAGTAATTTCGGATGGTATTGTCCATTACCAATTCTCCGGTCTCGTTGTCCAGCTTGATATTAGTAAAGGTCAGCTTATTGGAATTGTGACGAATGTCAATGGGAATCAATTTGCTGCCATTCTTTTCAAGAAATAATCCAGCTTTCACATGCTTATCCAAATCCACGTAGCCAAATGGTGCCAGTGGATCACTCAAGTCCAAAAACTGAAGATTCCCGTCCAGATTGGCCAGCAACAATATTTCGTCAAACTGATTCAAAAATGGAAAAGGAACGATTTCACTCCTTCCGTAACCTTTACTGCCGATCAGCACTGGATTGCATTCAATCCCCTGAGACTTGAGGATTCCCATATAGGCGAGGATCAATTCTCCTGGAGCTCCTTTTTTGGACTTGAGCAACTGCGGCAAGGTTTGGTCTGTATAGATCCAATCGGCCCCCTCATTGACAAAATTATCGCGTACATAATAGTAGGCTACTTCGGCTTTTTCCTTTTGGGTGCCTTTGCTTAGATCGAGAGAAAGCACTTCCCGCTCCAGCGGATTGGTACGGTAGAATCCCTTTCCTGAATAATATTCGATTAGCTCATCTCCTAGTTTTTCCCAAGTATTGAGAAAGTCTGTCCATTCCGCTCCGGATGTAGTGGCAGCATGCTGATAGCGTGAAAGCTGAAATTCCACCCGGTCTACATAGTCTCGGTAGTTTCTCATATAGGGCTCTCCCTTGAGTGCATATAGATCTCTCAAAATCCATTTGTAAGTTCCATTCGATCCGCTCTTTTCAGCTCGGTTGAAGAAGTTCTCACCCTGACCGATCATCTTGTATTCCAGCTGAGGAATCATGATAATCTGATAAGAGGAATAGAGCACCGGGAGGTCCCGCTGAAAGCTCCATCCGTCGAGAAAATTTAGGTTCTTGTCTGCCTTTTTGTAAGAAAATTCCAAAATGGAACCCACCTGCACATTGGGGAATGAGATTCGGTACTCCTTGTTTCCATTGCCCAGATCGACTTGGAAAATGTTCTCCTTTCCCAACTTGGTAACCACTGGTTTGCCGTCAACAAAATTGGTGATTTCTGCTTTGACAGCTGAAACCATTTCTACATTGGTGGATCCTGCGTAATAGGGAATCCGGAAATCTCCGTTTTCTTTCCCGGCTTCAGTCAGGATTTTCACCCGATTGAAATAATTCGTCTCTAGGATTTCACTGAAGAATCTGGATTCACCATAAGCCACCAAAAATACCGCTCCGGCACCTGGCTCGTAGCTTACTGATTTGAGATCAATTTCATTTTGATTGATTTCGCCCATTTTGGGAGTTTGGGCTACTAAAACGACCGGCAAGAGTGTTGCCAAAAAGAGGAGAAATAACTTATTCATAGCTTGGGATTTGTGTAGTGCTGAGTGTTGGTTTGGTAAAGAGGATCGTGCGGTCAAAGGCAGTATTAATTTTTTTGAGGAGTTCGGTTTCTTGTTCTTTTTCGAGTTTTTCGGGCAATTGGACACTGATTTCCCGTCTGACTTTCAAGACTCTGCCTTCCAGCGCGACGGTAAGTAATCCGGTTAGTTTTTCTTCATTGAGCTTCACCTCAGGGAAATTCCCATCTGGCTGCCAAGCTTCTGGAAGTTCTATTTCGTATTCGTCGACTTGTTTTAGAGACTTATTTGCCAAAAGGTCAGGAGTCAATTTTCCCATAAACGATTTCAAAACGACCCGCTTGGCTGTGGCCTGAGAAAACTTCTGTACTACACCTTCGTAGCTTATTTCAGACTTCGGGAGCGAATCTTGATTGACGATATCGATGGTGTAATCCCGGACGATCAAGCCAGATATAGAAGAATTTCTGTTTAGAAAATCTCGTTGTTGGCGTTCATCCAGAGAATTTTTAACACTGAGCATCACTTCCGAAAAATTACCAAACAACTGCTGCTTGGAAGAGATCGTGGCGTTGCCTTGGGGGTCCAAAATAACTTTGGATTGGGACTGAATCAGATTCCAGACTTCAGTATCGTAGGAAGGAGTCTTGGTCAAATAGCCTCCCCCTTCTTTCGTCACCAAGACATGCCGGTCGCGGGTGAAATCCCCAAGAAACCCAGCCGGAAGAAGGTTTGAGGTGCATTCCAGCCAAATTGGATCTGCATCTGTCGGTACTTGGAGGATCACATGATTGAATTGATTGGCTGGGAGGTCCACCTCAATATCATCTGCATTTTGACCCGCATAGACCAAGGTATAGTTGGCAGGAATACCAACAGCCTCCAGCATGGCCTTCATTAGATTCGTGAGTGCTTTGCAATCTCCGTAGGCATATTTTACCACATCCTCCGCTGTCATCGTTTGCCAGCCACCGATCCCAAGCTGAATGCTCACATACCTGAAATTCTTTTGCAGGTAGGAATAGAGGATTTTGACTTTTTCATAAGGCTCCTCCACCCCATCGACCATTTGCAGGACTTTGGCTTTGAAGTCTTCGGGTAAGACATCTCGACCCTTATTCAGTTCATATTGCCATGCGGCTAATTGAGACCAGTCAGTCATTTCGCCTTGATATTGATCAAGGGAAAATTTGACAGGTGCCAAAAGAAGCTTGTGATCATCATCTGATTCAAAATCTTTGCCCTGCACGGCTAAGTCAGTCATGGTCCAGGTGATGGTGGTGACGCCATTGGCCTCAGTGGTGGTCTTATCGCCAGTTAGGTTGATTTCCTTGTATTTGAGCCCCAATTCACTCGGATAGTTCACTGCAAAGAGTGATTCTTTTACTTTTTGATTGTATTGGGGAACTGGGGTCCAGGCAGGAAGGAAAAAATTCGTTTTGGAAAAAACAGAGGACTTGATCGTCACTTCCACGGGGAATTTTCCTGCGGTGACTTCATAGTACTTGTAGCGATTATCGTCAAAGACAGAGGAACTCGAGTAGTACGCTCCATCTGCCATATCTTTCAATTTTGCTTTGCTGAGTGTCTTGCCAGTGAATACATCTTTGACCTCCAGCTCAAAGGCTCTGACCTCGTTCAACTTGTCATAAAAAAGCCTGGTGGTGGCATGCTCCAGACCAGCTGATGAATTGACTACCAATTTCCGCTCGATATCAAAAGTATAGGTGTAATCTGGATGGATGGTGAGATTACTAGTTTGGGAAAGAACGGAATAGGCAGGAACTTCTTTTTGAATCGCTGTGGTATCAGAGGATCGGGCAAAATCAGCGAATAAGAGAAGCCCCAAAATAACTTTAAACATTTTTCTAGAATGAGATTTTATCACAAAATAGAAGGTTAGTTTTTAATTTTTATTGGATTAGGTAAATTATTTTTTTCACATATTTTCATTACCATTTTATTGAATTTTATCCCGGATTATTTGAAATCATCCCAGATCCTGATTTTGGATTTCCCAAATAATCTATGCTACTTTGATTTTTTACCAAATCCAATTTTACAATGACCCCAACCCTCATCGGGAGTTTTGAGGACTTTGAAAAGCACAATGGTCAGGAGCTCGGTACTTCTGATTATTTCAAAATTACTCAGCCCCAAATCAACCTTTTTGCAGATGCCACATACGATCATCAGTGGATCCATACTGATCCAGATCGGGCAAAATCTGATGGTGCCTTCGGAAATACCATTGCACATGGTTACCTGACTTTGAGCATTGTACCGCACCTTTGGGAGCAAATCGTGCGGGTAGAGAATCTCAAAATGATGATCAACTACGGGATCGAAAATCTGAGATTTGCACAGGCAGTGACAGTAGACAGTGAAGTACGTCTAGTAGCCAAACTGAAAAATGTGGCCAATCTGAGAGGTACAGTAAAAGCTGAAGTTGAAGTCAAACTGGAGATCAAGGATCAAAAAAAGCCGGCATTTACCGGCGTTTTGATTTTCTTATACCACTTTCATTAATCTAAGGCAAAACCCAAGCTCCAGACAAAAGGAACCCCAGCCTGCTTGAAGCATTATTGTTGTTTCTTAAACAGAAATGATTGCCCAGCTTGCTTTAGGGTAACCTCACGTTTTTCAGGATCAAATACAAACACTGCATTCACAGGCTTGTATTCAAAAGTGTGGATCGCTGTAGCCTCCAATTCGGTAGCCTGCTGACCACTGGGTTTGGCGATAAGTTTGTCACCTTGGCGATCAAATACCAATTTCAACGGAATCTGTTCCGAGGCATATTCGCCAACATAGTGGTCGAAATCGGCTGCGGTCAAAGCCATAGATTGAAAACTGGGAACTTCAAAATCCTTCCCAAAATAGGAGTCGAGCATCGCTAGGAGTATGTCATTATTATTGTAGTTTAATCCGTTGGAAAGGACCGCAATGGTTGCCTTATCCTCTGGGAAGAAGGCTAAAAATGATCTAAAACCATCTATTCCTCCTGTGTGTCCGTAGCTTTTTCGCTCGTAATAGGGAAACGAAAACATTCCTCTGCCGAAACCTTGATTGATTTCCATCATTTGAGCAAGACTCTTTTCAGCAAGTAACTCCCCAGAAAATAGCGCAACTATGAAACGATTCAGATCATACACATCAGATGCTATAGCTCCTGCACCCAGAGGAATTGATGAATCGGTTTCGGTTTCTTTGATCCATTGCCCATTGTAATTGTATGAGAAACTTTCGCCCTGTTGGGAATTGCTGGCAGTGAAAATGGATGTACTCTTCAACCCCAAAGGCGTGCTAATCTGCTCTTCCAGTATCTGAGAAAATGGTTTATTGTAAACTTTTTCCAAAATGAATGTCAACAAAACAAAATTGGAATTACTGTAGTCTCCCTTGCTGTTTGGTTCAAAGTCACTTCCACCCTCAACAATGATTTTGACTAAATCCTCCTTTGAAATTGGCTGGGTATTGTAGCTGAGGTAATCCTCATCGTTGGTGAAATTATGGATGCCACTTCGGTGCTGAAGCAACATGCTCAGCGTGATTTTGTCTGCATTTGGTACCTCCGGAAAAAAATCAGCCAATTTTTGATCAAGACTTAGCTTCCCAGTCTCCACTGCTTTCATCACCAGAACCGTGGTAAACATCTTCGTAATCGAACCGATCCGGTAGTGGGTTTCCGGGGTAGCTTTTACCTTGTTTTCCACATCTGCATAGCCCAAAGCCCGTTCAAAAACAGGCTTGCCCTCCGAGGCCAGCAAGATAGCACCCATAAATTTATCATGAGCTTCCAAAGAATCCAGAAACTGATTGAGTTTGGAAAAATCCTGGTTTTGGGCGAGTACATGTGAACAGGCAAGGCCAAGAAAGAGCAGAAGGGTGGCTAGACTTGATTTCATATGGGCTGATTTTTAAGAGAAAAACCTTCCCAAAATTGGGAAGGTTTAAGAATTAATCCAATCTATTTCGCTCCTCAGCGCTACCGGAATTGGACTTGACGCGGAAGCTTTCGCCTTTGGCAAAGTTGTATCTGAGGGTGAATCTCACACCCTGATTACTCCGATACTGTCTGAAGTTGGTGTCAATATCTGCAAACTGTACGTTGGCTTTGATAACCTGACTGCGAAACAAATCTGTACCGTTGACGGAGATGGACAGTTTGTCTTTCATCACGGACTTGGTCAGGCCTGCATCTACCCAACCGAAACCTTCAATCGATCCCTGTCCCCAAATCTGCGGTCCAAGGTACATTGCCATCAATTCAAGTTTGAAGCCTTTTGGCAAGGTGAAGTTTTGCTGGGTCCGAACCATGTACGATACCTGTCCTACATCCAAATAATCCTCTCCAATTTGCGTCTGGAACTGGTTATAGTTGACCTGCAGCATATTTGAGGTCACCCACCACTTTTTGATTTCCACAGGCACAATAGCTCTGAAGTTGGCATTTTTTGTCTGTTCAAAATTATCAGTGTAGGTAGTCGTAGTCCTGGCTTCCTGATCCTGGATGAAAACCTGCATAAATGCGTCCTCTGTCACACTATAGCCCAGTGTAAACTGGTACGCTCCATTGATCACATGATTCATCTCAAAGTTGGTGGAGTACTGAGGCTTTAGGTTTGGGTTGCCAGTCTCTGAGGTCAACGGATCGATGTAGTATACAAAAGGATTCAGCAATCGATAGTTTGGACGCGTGATTCTTCGGTTGGCATTGTATACGATCTGATATTTGTCACTTACTTTTTGTTGTACAAATACGCTCGGGAAAAGGTTGAAGTAGTTTTGCTTATTGACTTGGTCAAGCGTCACTGAGTTTCCTACGATGTCAGAATATTCCCCTCTCAACCCAGCCTGATAGCTAAATTTTTCAGAGAAAGAGCCTTTCAAAGAAGCATAGGCCGCCAATACATTTTCATTGTAGATGAACCGGTTTGAATTGGGATCGGTCTCAAAAGGACCTTCGTTTTCAGCTCTGCTGAGGTCTAGATCATTATCAGATTCCACCCAGCTGCCTTTCAGTCCAGTTTCCAGTGTTTTGCCCCCTTTCAGAGATTTTGTAAAGTCCACTTTGGCAGTGAAAATGGTGTAATACATATCATTTATGGTCAGGATTTGATCGGTGTACGATAAGTTGGGATCGTTATTACCTGACCAGTAGCTGTTTTCCAATAGAGAGGTATTATCACTGTCCATGATGGTGAAGTCCACATCAGCGGAGATTTTGCTTCCTAGTGTATCCAGTTTGGCATCATAGTGAAGATTGGTAAAGACTCTGTTTCTTTTTCCTTCTGAATCATTAAACGACTCGATGAAATTATTAAAATCCTGTCCTGGATTAGTCACGACTGTGCCCGAGGAGTTGGTTGTTTTATCGGAAGAGGCGGATGCCTGCACATTCAACCCTAGATTTTGATTTTCATTGATTTCATAATTCGCCGATCCGTTGAATGAGGGTGTTTTGTACCGTGAGGTGATCCTTGAATCCTGATTGAAGCTGGAAACACCTTGCTCAAGAGAGAAGTTTCGGTTGATTTCCAAGTCATTGTACTGCGCAAATTCATTGTAGTTGAAAGTGCCGTTAGTAGACCATTTGCCTTTTTTCACATTCAAGGTCATCCCGGCGTTTGGAGCAAATTGTCCATTGTATTGCCCGCCGACCTGCACATTCCCAAAAACCCCATCAATGTTGTTCTTTTTCAATTGGATATTGATTACCCCTGCAGAACCCTCGGCATCAAATCTGGCAGATGGATTATTGATCACCTCGATGCTTTTGATATTATCGGCTGACATTGAGCGCAGGAAGTTTGCCAGATCTGTCGCACTCATGTAGGTCGGTCTGTCGTTGATCATGACCGTGGCACCGGTACGGCCATTCAGGTTGATGTTTCCATCCTGATCCACATAGATGCCAGGGGATCTTCCGACCACGTCCAGCGCATTAGCACCTTCGGCCATGACGGTACCTTCTACATTGATGATGGTTTTGTCTGCCTCGATGATGATTTCGGGTCTGGATGCTTTTATCGTCACCTCATCCAACCCTGTCATTTCATCAGAGATTGATAGGGTTCCGAAGTTTTTGCTCACTCCAGGGGCAAGGTCAAATGGCTCGGAGGTAAAGGACTGATATCCGATTGAGGAAATGACCAATTTTACTTTAGCGGTCTTGGTTGACTCGATTAGGAAATTTCCCTCTTCGTCGGAAACAGCGCCGTCCACCAATCCACCGTCCAGCTGGACAAGTGCGACATTGGCATAGGGCACAGGCTCACCTTTTTGATCGGTGATTTTTCCAGTGATTCTTGCCACTTCTTTTGGAGTGGCGGCGAGGTTGCTTATTCCTAAGAAATAAATAAGCATGGATAGGAAAAGAAAGTTGGTAGTTTTCATGTATCGGTAATTTGATTTTTTAATGGTCACATGGAATCTTCGCATAGATTCCCCGAAAATTATGGGGAAACCCGCTGTGTGACGCTTTGGGTCATGCTCGATTTCATTATCTGAATTGGCTCAATTGATTCGCTATGCCATTCTATAGGAAAATGAAGTGCCAAGCCTCTAAATGGGTCAAAAAAGCCTCTGGCCGCACTTTTTGGGATTTATAAAAAAAAATATTGTATCAAATCCGTACAGTATATTCTTCGGTATAGGACAAAAAAAATCCCCGAACATGAGCTCGGGGATCGACAAATCGGTATTGAAACTACTTACTTAGCAGCAGCGAATCGCTTGCTTACCTCATCCCAATTGACCACATTCCAAAATGCCGAAATGTAATCCGGTCTTCTGTTTTGGTAATTCAAATAATAGGCATGCTCCCAAACGTCAAGTCCCAAAATGGGAGTACCTGGGCAATCAGAAACATCCATCAATGGATTGTCCTGATTTGGAGAGGAGCATACACAAAGTTCTTTTTTAGTATCTACGCAAAGCCAAGCCCATCCAGAACCGAATCTAGTAGCAGCGGCTTTGTTAAAAGTCTCTTTAAACGCGTCAAATGAACCGAATTTGGCATCGATAGCCGCAGCCAAATCACCTGATGGTGTTCCTCCGCCTGATGGAGAGATTACTTGCCAAAAAAGACTGTGATTCCAGTGGCCTCCACCGTTATTTCGTACGGCTGCATTTGAGCCGGCTACTTTCATGAGTTCTTCCAGCGATTTGCCTTCCAGATCGGTACCGGCGATCGCATTGTTCAAATTAGTCACGTAGGCATTATGGTGCTTTCCGTGGTGGATTTCCATAGTACGCGCATCGATGTGGGGCTCAAGAGCGTCAAAAGCATAAGGTAAAGCGGGGAGTGTAAAAGCCATATTTTGTAGGTTTTGAGTTAAAGAATTTTATTTGATTGAGTTAATAAACTGTACTTTATCAACCCCTCGTCTAGAAAAAAGGTTCTCAAAAGCCAAAAAAAGCCTTACTCTCTTAATTTTTTAAAAAAATCGAGGACGAGCTTTTCTGACTCCTCTGCCAAAATCCCCGAGGTAACTTGCGTTTTGGGGTGGAGCATTTTAAGATTAGTTTGTCTGAAACCCCTCTTTGGATCAGAAGCTCCAAAATAAACCTCGCTAATCTGTGACCAAAATAATGCGCCTGCACACATTGGGCAGGGCTCCAAAGTCACATATAATCTACAATCTGTCAGATATTTGGCCCCCAAGGTATTGGCAGCAGCCGTGATGGCGAGCATCTCCGCATGTGCGGTGACGTCATTGAGACACTCGGTCTGATTGTAAGCTCGTCCTATAATTTTATTTTTGGAGACCACCACTGCTCCAACGGGAATCTCTCCCTCTTCGAAAGCGATTTTGGCTTGCTTCAAAGCCTCATTCATGAAATACTCGTGGGTGTAGAGCTCCAAGATTTAATTCTTATTGAAAGAAAGCCAAAATTTCATCCCGCACGCCTTTGTTGATGATGATGGCTAAAACCAGCGAAACCAGCAAACCAATCATTGCCTTGAATACGTCTTTTCTTCCCAGCCGAAATGCTCTGACCAACCATGCATTTCGCTTTTTGGCTTTACCGTGCTTTCCAAGGGCAATTGCCAGCTCGCGTCCTGCCAATAGACCAATAAATACCCAGGTGGTGCTCATTGGAACGTTGTTGTACATTTTGAAATAGAACAAAATCACCGCATAGACCAAATCCACAATCGTAGCGGCACGGACATCGGTCACATTGGACTTTTCATTGACAATATCCTGGATCTTGTCTCCTTTCATGTAGAATAGAAAGCCCAAGCCTATGAACACAAATCCTGCATAAACGATGAATTCTACTATATCGAGCTGCCGGGGAAGAAATACTGCGATATTGGCTGCATCCTGCATGATCCAAACCGACCATAGGATCCCGGAGGTAATCCATTGCAAATAAATCCAATAGGAAGCCGCCTCACCCTTGAGGTAATTCTTTACAAATCGCTCCAGCACATACCAGACTAGCATCGCCAATGCAAAAGCCAGCAAATAGCCTACGAAGCTTTTGAACATCACGTCCACAATAGTCCCAGCCTTATAGGTAAAGACATTCAGCAAAAGAAATGTCGTGGAGACAGGCATTCGAAGCCGAGTCATGACTAATAGCACGATCGGTGCTGCAAGCTGAAGAAAGACAAAGCTCTCTGGAGCTTTTTCTAGCCCAGGAACATTCAGACGCTGGTGAGTCACATCGCCATCAAAAACAATCCAGCTGTAGGCAACCGTCCCCACCCAGATCAAACCCATAAATAACCACAACAGATACCAGGGACGCTTGCTATTGGATGCAATGAATGTACCTATGGTCTGAATACTGTCGTTGGCAATGGCAGAATATGCTGCTAAAGCAAATCCAAACCACATCGCAGCATAGGTGTAGGGAGTAATTAAACCTGCAATCGAAATCAGGATACAGACCGTAATTAAAAAAGGACGCTCACTCTTGGTAAAATCAAACAGGGAATAGGTCTTCTTCGAAAGCTTTTCCTGATTGATATTTTGGTCTATTGCTTTTTTGTTGGCCATAATTAGGCTGGTGGGAGGATGGCAGCAAAATTAAATAAGATATTTGCTTCCCATGTTAATAAATTGTTAACTAAGCGAAATTCCTTTGCCCTTGGGGCTAGGTCCACTCACAATTCGTAAAAAAAATTCCAACTTTGAGGACTGGTAGTAGGATTATCTCATCCCTATACAGAATGAAACATTCACTGGCTTAAAACCTTAACTTATTTCCTGAAAAAGGGGAATTCCCATAAAACTGAATGGAAAACCAACTGAGAGCTCAAACAACCGGCGATAAAATAAAAAACTATGCCCTCGTTCTGTTGTCGCTCCTGTTGTTCATTTTCGCCATTGATCTGCTCACTGTCGCCATGGGTCGGCTCAATAATGATGTAGCAAAAGACATCATTCAGGCGACTAGAAATCCGTTTATCAGCCTATTTGTAGGTCTTTTGGTGACGGCTTTGATACAGAGTAGCTCCACTGTGACAGCCAGTATCGTGGCGATTGTTGCATCGGGAAATATGACCCTTCAGCAGGCAGTTCCTATGGTTTTGGGTGCAAATATCGGGACTACCCTTACTTCAACCTTGGTATCATTCACTTTTCTGACTAGAAAAAAGGAGTTCCGGCGTGCTCTTTCGTCGGGTATTTCTCATGATTTATTTAACATCCTCAATGTAATCATTCTGTTTCCACTGGAACTTTACTTCAACTTTTTGTCCAAGACTTCAGAGAAACTTGCAAAAGTTTTCGCCTCGGACGGAGAAGTCTCCAGTACCTTCGAATACAACAGAATATTTACCAGGGATACAACAGAGTGGATTGTAGAGAAAATCAATATTCCATTTTTATCCACGCTCCTGGCCATATTTCTGGTATTTTTCTCGATCAAGGTCATGACTACCTCGGTCTATAGGACGTTTGTAATGGATACTTTTCGGGATATCAGCAAAGTGATTTTCAAGAATACGGGTGTTTCATTTATTTATGGGATTTTCTTCACTGCAGCGGTACAATCCAGCACGGTGACTACCTGCCTAGTTGTTCCTTTGGTGGCAAACCGTCGGGTCAGTCTTGCCAAATCATTCCCATTTATCATCGGTGCAAACATCGGGACTACGATCACTGCCATCATTGCGTCCATGTACAAGACGGAAGCAGCGATCGCACTGGCCATTGCTCACGTATTGTTCAATTCAATAGGCGCATTGATCTTCTTGCCCTTTCCGGAACTTCGACAGATTCCGATCAAATTAGCTGACTTCATGGGCAGAACCTCTGTAAAAAATCGTTTTTTTGGATTTGCATATATCCTGCTGACCTTTTTTATCATTCCATTTTTGTTGATCTACTTCAGCAGAAATTAATCTCAAACCTGCACCCGATAGGCATCCATGATAGCTTTGGCGGAACTTGTTCCGATCCTGTCAGCACCTGCTCTGATAAGTTCCAGAGCAAATTCCAACGTTTTAATTCCCCCACTTGCCTTGACTCCCATGGAGGACAATAGCGCTTCCCGCATGAGTTGAATATCTTCCACTTTTGCACCTGTGGGAGCATAACCTGTTGAAGTCTTCACATAATCAGCGCCAGCGTCCTGGCAGATCAGACAAGCTTCCCTGATTTGGTCCGGGTTGAGGTAAGCCGTCTCTATGATTACTTTCAGGATTCGCTCTTCGTCATGGCAGATTTTGGCTAGTTGGGCGATTTCGATCTTGGGCCAGTTCATCCCCGAGTGAAATGCTGTCTGAGACCACACCAAGTCCAATTCGTCAGCCCCTTGCTTGATGCATTGAATGGCTTCGGCAGCTTTAGTAGCTGTATCCTCAAAACCGAAAGGAAATCCAATGACAGTCACTACCTGAATGTCCTCCTCTCTGAGGTCTCTCTTTACCTTCTTTACCCAAAAAGGTGGAACACATACTCCTACAAACTGCTCCTCGATTGCATCCCGGACCAGTAGATCCACATCTTTGTCTGTCATGGTCGGACGCAAAAGCGTCGATTCCAAAAATCGATGTAAATTTTTCACGTGTTTATAATTTGATTTTATATGGCCACATAGCCTGTCCCGATTTTTCCTCGGGAGAATCTTGTACCTGCCTGCTGGTAGACAGGTCGCTGATAATCATGCCAATGTGTATCGTTTTCGTCATGCTCGATTTCATTTTTCTTATTCCTCTGAATCAACAAATTCCCGCAAATACATAAACTCAAGCGTCAAATCTCCATCTCGGGCCACTGTTGCCCGCTCCAAAATAGCATCATTTTCCCCCGTAAGCGCGGGAATGACCCACTCCTCCAGCATCTGACCAAAGGCTCTCGATGATTCTCTCGGGAGCTCGCAGGGAAGATTGTCAATAGCCATCACCGAAATACTGGTTTGACTGCCAAATGCGGCGATTTCAAGACCAGTTTCCCGATCGATGTCATAGACTGGCTCGAGAATATTGGATGCACGAAGGGTCGTGGGAATAGAGCCCCCGACATCGCAAGTCACATCTGCGATCACTGAAAGCGAAAAATCCGGCGACTTGATATCCGGCAATTGAAATAAGCGCGGTGCTTCCGGGTCCCAATAGGCCGCTGCGATCAGCATCTCGCCTGTTTCTGCAAACTTCAAAAAATGACTTTCATATTTCTCCGGGTAAGCATAAAATTCCTCCCGGTCATATCCTCCGTCTGCTTTTCTTCTATTGTAATGGCCCGAACTCAGTACAGTAAATACCGGCTCTTCAAAATAGAGGTGTAAAAATTCATGAGCCTCTACTTCAAGAATGCCTAATGCATCCAATATTTCCTTCACACCACTGCCCACTCTACCCGAACCTGTGACGACAATTTTGATAGGAGGAAGCTGAACATTTTTCAATTCACTTTTCAATTCTTCCAAATCCCTGCATTCGGAAGCTCGCTTGAGTTCGTAGAGGGCTGTTTTCTTTCCATAGGTCCAAAACGCGTTGTAAGCTCCCACTATGCCAGCCCATCTACCAAAGGCCACCACACGTCTTCCACTTGAATCTTTTAGGACTTCGTAGTCAATCAGCCGGATGTTTTTTTCCAAAATGGCCCGAAGTAAGGGTCTGTTATAGCGCTGCTTTTTGATGGTATGGGAAAAAAAGAAATAAGTCTTATCCGGGAAAAGCCGGAAAACAGGTACCTCCTTGACTCCAAAAAACACCTCAGCATCAGAAATATCATCCGCTACCTGAATGCCGGCAGCCCGATACTCTTCGTCAGAAAAACACCTATCCGGACTGGATTCGACAACAAAGCTAAAGTGATCACCAAACCGATCACTCAGCTCTTTCAACTGATCAGGGCAAAAAGGCACTCTTCGGTCTGGAGGATTTTTCCCTTCACGGATTATTCCGATTTTCATCTGTTCATTCTTGATTTAATATAGTCCGATGGAATCTCAAACTGCTTAAGACGGTTCTGTAGGAGATTCCTTCGCCAAATCTCATTTCATAAAAATTCTTGTATACTGGGTTTAAATCTCGCAAATGTCAAATCTCCTGATGGTCCTCAGTTGGGGCTTATTTTACTTCCTCCATACAGCACTTGCTGCTTCCAAGTTAAAAAGAATTTTGGAGTCCAAATGGCCCATCGTCTACAAATGGTACCGTTTGTTTTATTCCATTCTAACCTTCATTCTGTTCTTTGGGATAGTGATTCTGGTTATGTTTCTTCCTGTACAACAGGTTTTCATTCCAGGTTCCTTTAGTCAATATGCAGGCTATTTGATCGCCACTGCGGGAGTGATCGTCTTGTTGCGATCAGCAAAGCAGATTTCCCTGAGTTCATTTTTGGGAATTAGACTAATGAAAAAAACTCTCCAAAAGCCTGAATTGGTCATTTCGGGGATGTATTCCCAAGTAAGACACCCGCTCTATGTCGGATTGTTGGGAATATTTCTTGGGTATTTTCTGGTGTCAGGGACTGTCGGAGCTTTAATCCATCTGGGATGTCTGATGGTCTATCTGCCGATTGGGATCTATTTTGAAGAAAAAAATCTGGTCGTAGACTATGGAGATGACTACCTGAAGTATCAGAAAGAAGTCCCTGTATTTTTTCCGAAATTCAATAAAAAAAGGGGCTAAGCCCCTTTTTTTTAATCTATTCCTAGAAAGTCTATCTCAAAAATCAACACCGAGTTAGGTGGGATCCGAGCCCTATTTTCATCGTCTTGATAACCCCATGTTGAAGGTATGACCAAAACGGCTTTTGAACCTGGTCTTAATCGAGCAAATGCAATATCCCAACCTGCTATTACTTGTCTTGTGTTTAAGACAAAGCTCAAAGGCGTGTAATTTCTATTATCATCAAATATATCATTCTCTCTAGCTACATCTTCAAATGTCGTATCGAAAACAGTACTACCCTCCAACAAAGACCCGACATAATCGGTATAAACTATTGTATTAGAGGTTGGTCTGGTACCTACTCCTTCTTCCTGTACGATAATCACCACTCCGCTAGGGTCGTGGATTCGATACAGGCTGTCAATCTGAGCTGTATCCAAAAAGGCGACAATTTTAGCACTGTCGATCTTCAGATTGGCTTCTGCATCATAGGCCGGTCCGGTATCGAAGGGGTTAGTGGTTTCGCATGCAATCATTGAGAAACTGGCAAAAACCAAGAAAAAGGGAAGAAGTCGATTAATCATGGTTTGGTCCTTTTTTTACATCAATCAGCTCCAATTCGAAAATCAATGGTGCTTTTGGTGGAATTTTGCCTTGGCCCTGATTTCCATAACCTAATCTGGAAGGGAAAATCACGGTTGCCTTCTCACCTGGTTTCATCAAAGAGACAGCAAATTCAAACCCTATGATCGCACCCCTCCCAGTTCCAATAGGGAATTTTAAGGGTCCATACTTTCGTTGGGAATCAAATACTCCATTGTCCTTTGCTACTTGTTCAATTGAGGTATCAAAAACTGAGTTGCTCAGAAATTTCCCCGTGTAGTCCACAGTGACTGTGTCTAGCGATTTTATACTGTTTAAATTAGGATCAACTGAAACTTCCCAAAACATATAAACACCTTCTTCTGCCTCTTTGTATTCCTTTACCCCTGACATTGGGTTTTCGAGAAGGTATTTTTCAATCTCTTCTTTATTTTGATCAAGAATTACTTCTTCTGTCTGATCCGGATCAATACAAGAGACAACTGATACGGCACCAACAAGTAAAGCTGCAAAAGCGATCAAGCGGTAGTTCATAGGTTCTGGATTAATTAAAACTAAATTTTGAAACTTTATTTTTGTACATCGGTCACTTCTACGTCAAAGACAAGAATCGAGTTGGCTGGAATCAATGCACCAGCACCTGCCTCACCATACGCCAGTGGAGAAGGTATCAGGAATTTTGCTTTGGAACCTTTCTTCAACAGCAACAAACCCTCATCCCATCCCGGGATCACTTGGCCCATGCCCACATTGACTGGAAGTGGCTCATAAGGTCTGCCTTCATTGAAGATATTGTTAGCCTTGGCAATCTCAGGCCAAGAAGTGTCAAACAATGTTCCGTCCAGCAGATAGCCTGCATAGTTCACATACATGGTAGTACCGGGAGTAATCGCTTCGCCGCTTCCTTCCTCTTCGATGACATAGTACAGCCCATTATCTGTTTTCTGGACATTCAGTCCTTTCTCTGCAGCATAGGCTTCGATAGTTTTGCCTTCTTCAACCACGAGTGTTTTGGCTCGCTCGGCACTTTTCATTTGCTCAGCCATCATCACTTCCTGATAGAATACCTGCATGGCAGAATCCGTCTTCACATCGAAGGCGCCCAATTTGACTTTGACGATGTCGTCTTCTTTCAGGAACTCAGGCTGATTTCCATTGAAAATGATTTTGGCAGTGGATTGAAAATTGATCGAGTCTCCTTTTTTCAGGGAAAGGAAGATTTCGTCCATTCCATTTTGCGGAGTCAGGGAATCATTGGCCATCAGATACCCTGGAAAAGGCTGATCGATTGTGCTGTAGATTACAGAATCCGAAGCGGTGGTAATTTCAAGGTTATAGAGGAGGAAATCTCCATTCGGAGCCTTTTCTGAACCTTCATTGATATACGTGTATTCGATTGCGTCCTTTTCAGTGACTTTTTTCTTCTGACAGGAGGAAATAGTGCTTGCTCCAAACATCAGAACAAGGATTGCCGCTAGGCTTTTGGTGTTTTGCATAATAGGATAGGTGAATTTTCTGAGTAGTTAGTTGTGAGCGCCTTAGTCGGCAGGTATCGTTTCAGCCGGAAATAACTCGTCTTGACACTTTTCTACTAGGGATTCGAATAGGTCAACGGTTTCTTTTAGGCTTAAATCTGATTTGCCGCCGGCAGCATTTTTGTGTCCACCTCCGTTGAAGTAAGACGCAGCAAATTTATTTACCGCTACATCACTGCTCGACCGAAAGGAGATTTTTATGCCGTCTTCGCGCTCTGAAAACAAGGCAGCGACTTTGATTCCGTCCAAAGATAAGGCATAATTGACCAATCCTTCGGTGTCTCCGGTTTGGCTTTGATATTTTTTAAGATCTTTTTTGCTGATCACAAAGTAGGCGGTATGGAGGTCTTCCCGTACTACCAGACGCCGAGTAATCGCAAACCCGATAAATTTCAGACGGTTGACTGAATTGGAGTCGTAGATCCAGTTGGAGATCTGTGAGCTGTCAGCACCCTTATCGATGAGCTCTGCTACGACAAGGTGTACATTTTTGGTGGTATTCGGATGACGAAATCCGCCGGTATCTGTCATGATGCCTGCGTAGAGGCATTCTGCAATGTCTTTGTCAATGATTTGCTCATCCCCCAATTCCACGATCAGTTCATAGATCAGCTCACAGGTAGCAGCAGCCTTGGTACTCCAATACCTGAAGTCAGCGAAGTCTTCCGGATCCTGATGATGGTCGATATTGACCACATAGGCGGCTGATTTACGGATCATCTCTCCCAGCTCATTGACTCTACCCAACACAGAGAAATCCAGACAAAAGATCATATCGGCCTCTTCCAACTTCTTTGTTGCCAATTCCTTATGGGCAAGATTACTAAAATCAAGCACATCGTCATTTCCTTTCATCCATGTCAGGAACGAGGGATAATCGGTAGGAGTCACTACAGTCACGGAGTGCCCTTTTTTGAGGAGATAGTTCGCCAAACCCAAAGACGAGCCAAGTGCATCAGCATCAGGCTTGACGTGGGTAGTGATGAATATTTTCTTGGGTGCGGAAAGTTCTTTCTTAAACGAGTCTAAAGCTTCCATTAATATCTTTTCAGCAGCACTTCTGGCCTTAGTAGCCTGCAAAGGTCTGCAAATTTTCCAGAAATCCCAAAGAACTCATATCGCTGAAAATTAATGCCATAGCTGAGAAATTCTGAAAGTAGGCAGGGAAATGCAGGGAAAACTCCTATTTTTGCGGCCAAATTAAACCAAGACAAAAGACCCCATGGCAAGTAACAGAACATTCACGATGATCAAACCGGACGCATTTCTCGCCGGAAACTCAGGCGCTATCCTGAAAATGATCGAAGAGGCAGGCTTCAAAATTGTAGCCATGAAAGCTACCCAATTGACCCCTGAGTTGGCGGGTAAATTCTACGAAGTACACAAGGAAAGACCGTTCTATGCGGATCTATGTAAGTATATGTCTTCCGGACCGATCATTGCGGCTATTTTGGAGAAAGACAATGCGGTGGAAGATTTCCGTACGCTGATCGGAGCTACCAATCCTGCCAATGCAGCGGAAGGTACAATCAGAAAGATTTTTGCAAAGTCAATCGAGGCAAATGCTGTTCACGGGTCTGATTCTGACGAGAATGCGGCTATCGAAGGAAATTTCTATTTTTCTCAATTGGAAAGAGTGCTTTAATTACTCATTTTCCAATAGTCTAAAAACAAGAAAAGCGCTCGATTGAGCGCTTTTCTTGTATTATAAGTTGTTGATTTTTTTGCTTTTGGTCAATTCGAAGAAGCTCATTTACCAGCTTCCTCCAGCTCCGCCACCGCCGAAAGATCCACCGCCGAAGCCGCCAAATCCACCTCCCCCACCGAAGCCGCCACCGCCAAAAGATCCACGGCCTGAGGAGAAATCTCCATATTTCCCGCCGCCGCCTTTCAGCAAATTCGCTAGCATAATGGTGGTCCAGAGGTCTATTCCTCCTCCTCTTCCACCCATGTGGTTGTCATTGTCGTTCCGGTTTTTGATCAGCGGAAGAATAACAAAAATGAAAATGAACAGGAAAAGGAGGAAAATTGCCCCACCATGATTTCCCTCTGATTCCACTTCTTCTGCTTTGTATTCACCTGAAGCTAGTTTGAAAATCATGTCCGTAGCCTGATCCAATCCCACATAATATTGCTCCATTTTGAAATTCGGGGTGATCAAATTCGTCACAATCCGTTTGGCAAGTGCATCAGGCACTGATCCTTCCATTCCCCTACCGGTGGCAATGAATACCCTTCGGTCGCTCATAGCGGCCAAGATCAGAATTCCATTGTCTTTAGAGCTGCCAATTCCCCAGTTTTCTCCCAGACGCTGTGCGTAATCTGCGATCTCATAATCACCCGTAGAGCGCATCAGCACAATGGCAATCTGAGTGGAAGTGCTGTCATTGTACCCCACCAATTTCTGCTCAAGACGGGTAACTTCATCAGCCGAAAGTGTACCGGTGAAGTCAGTCACCAAACGTGGCGGATTGGGTACTGGAGGAAAATCCTGCGCTGCTGCCTGCCCAAAAAGCAGGACAAAAAACAGGAGGAAAACTGGCTGCTTAGCCAAAGGATATTTCATCGGAAAGTTCGTTTTGATCGCCGGACTGATCATAAGGGAAGTGCACTCCCAATTGATCTCCGGCTTGATGGATTCCTGCGATGAGACCCTGGGTAAACTTCCCTGCACGGAAATGGGTCGCCATTAGGTCCTTGGTGCTTTCCCAGAAGTCTTTGGGCACCACCGCATTGATTCCAGCGTCACCCAGTATCGCAAATTTATGATCCAGCACTGCCAAGTAAAACAAGACCCCATTTCGGTCTTTAGTCTGGTACATTTTCAGGGTTTCAAAGACCTCTGCAGCCCGATCCAGCACATTCCCTTTGCAGTGATTTTCGATATGAACTTGGATTTCTCCGGAGGTTCGAGTCTCAGCAGACTGAATTGCAGCGGTGATCTGAGCTTTTTCCTCCGGAGAAAATAATTTTTCAGCCATGATTAGAATTGTACAGTTGGGGCATTTTCAGCTCCTTCGGAAGCTTTGAATGTGCCTTTTGTTTCAAATCCATACCACCCTGCAAATATGTTGTTTGGGAAAGTTCGGATGCTGGAATTGTAGGCCACGACAGATTCATTAAAGTTTCTTCTGGCGACGGCGATCCGATTTTCAGTCCCTTCCAGTTGGGCCTGTAGTTCTAGAAAGTTTTGATTGGCTTTGAGATCAGGATATCGCTCCACTGTCACGAGCAATCTGCTCAAAGCTCCCGATAGTTGATCCTGAACCTGCTGGAACTCTGCTAGGTTTTCCGGAGTAAGATTAGTCGGGTCAATCGTCATTGAGGTAGCCTTGGAGCGGGCTTCAATCACTCCTGTCAGCGTTTCTTGTTCAAAATCAGCATATCCTTTGACCGTGTTCACCAAGTTGGGTATCAGGTCAGCACGACGCTGGTACTGGGTCTCCACTTCGGCCCACTGTCCATTGACCTGCTCTTCGGATTGGACAAACTGATTGTAACTTCCCACTGCTTTGGTATAGAGGTAAATACCCAGGACAGCGATAATACCTACAGGGATGAGAAATTTTTTCATAGTATTTAGGTTGTTTTTAAATCGAGATTTTACACGGATTTCTTACCAATGTGTTTGAATTCTCAATCAAAGGTATCCAAATTATCTTTTGGGATTGGATAAATTAAATCTGCTTTTTCAGAAAAATACTCACCTTGTAGTCATTGTATTTGTTCAGATCTCCTCCCTGATACCTCCTCATTTCCAGCTGGATTTCTTTACCTTCCTCGGAGCGAAGGAGTTTGAAAATTTCGGACAACTCATACAGGAAAATGGGGATTTTATTCACTGTCAAAATCTCATCAAAGGGCAAAATACCCGTCCGATAGGCAGGTGATCCGGGACGGACCTCGCTCACATAGAATCGGTTTTCGTCATTTGGAATCTTCCTGATAATCATCCCACTCATGTCAAATTCAAATGGGGCATAGAAATTTTCCCCTTTGCGGATAAGTGCACGATTTCTAGGGTAGTCCAATATCAGCCGTGTCCTTCCCAGTACCTCAGATCCCAGACTTCCCTGTCTTCCCGTAGCAATTATTATTTCGCTAAAGGTATTCTTGTCTGGATAGGAAGTAAGCACTTCCCTCATCGTCAGGTCCTTCAACTTCAGTGAATTCACTCTCCCAATAAATCCGTACAAAACTCCTCCCAAGGATTGCCCCAATTGAGATTCAATAAAGAGCGGAGGCATAGTTATCTCATCAGATGTCTCTTGATTGAGCAATAGGCCGTGATTCGCACCGGTGTCAATGAGGAGCTTGGCTTCAAGTTTAGGGCCGTTTTTCTGGTTGATTTTTGCGTTTAGATAAGCCTTGCTTTCCTCTATGGTCAGGTCAAATTTTCTGTAAAAAGGTGGTTTCCATTTCATCGATCCCTCGCGGTAAAATTCTATAAATCCCTCATCATAGTTGATTTTGACTGGATTAAACTTGAAAAACTCGTAGCCGATGATTCCATAAACGGGAACGCCGATTACCGATTCCAATTCGAAAAAATCCTCCTCCAACACCAACAAACTCTGCAATTTCCCCTCGACTGGGCCCAAATCCAAGGTGTTGATCGGAGAAACCTGTGCCATGATCACTGTAGAACCATCCGCTCCGGCAATACTGAGTCTTCGGGTATACTCCAAGCCTAGCGCATCGCCCAGAACTTTACTAAATAGAATATTGGACCGAACCCCAGTATCTACTAAAAAATTGACCGACTCACTCCCATTGATCGAAACAGGAAGAATAATCAGGCTATTGGAGCTGTAAAAAGGAATCCGGACTTTCTTTGCCTCCTCCTTCATAAAAAAACCGGGCACTTGAGCCTGTGAAAAGCCGTAGGATACAATAAGCACTAAAAAAACAAGCAGAATCTTTCTGTAAGTCATTTGGGTTGGGAGGATCTCAGACAGAAGTTAATGACTTTTACCATAACCTTCTAGTTCCTTAAACTCTATTATACCCACTAAATGTTGGAATTCCCCTAAAATTCAACCTGCTAATTTAGACTAATACCAAATTGACCCTGTATTGAACCGTCGATTTGTCAAAAAT
The DNA here is from genome assembly GCF_003259255.1 of Algoriphagus litoralis. Taxonomy (GTDB): domain Bacteria; phylum Bacteroidota; class Bacteroidia; order Cytophagales; family Cyclobacteriaceae; genus Algoriphagus; species Algoriphagus litoralis. The sequence continues at coordinate 7,627 of NZ_QGOL01000023.1, read as the reverse complement.
CCCGGAATGCGTCATATTTAATTTTTAATCTAATTACCCTATGGCGGACCCAGCCCTCATCGAAAAAGCAAAAAAAATATTTGAGAATTTCCTGATCAAGCAAGGAAATCGAAAAACCCCTGAGCGATTTTCGGTGATTGATGAGCTTTATATTTTACCAGAAGACGAACACATCGATGTGGAGGGGCTTTTTCTCAAAATGAGAAACAAGGGCTATACCATCAGTAGAGCCACAATTTACAACACACTCGACCTTTTGGTCGAAAGTGGATTAGCCGTAAAGCATCAATTCAAGGACAAAGTCGCCCTCTATGAACAGGCATTGACCTACAAGCATCACGATCACCACGTGTGCAATCAGTGCCAAAAAATCAGGGAATTTTCAGATCCCAAAATCAATGAGATCAAGGAATCGATGGGTCGGGAATTTAATTCCAAAATCTCCAGTCATTCCCTGGTTTTATACGGCGATTGCCAGATCGAAAACTGCGAAAACTTAACGGCTCTTCCTACCTTTTAAAAATCCAGCGGTAAATCGGTTTCCTAAATGCAAACTGAAGCCACATCGCAGGGTAAAGTAAGTATGTCAACAGGCCAAAAGGCGCCTCATATTCTATTTCATCCCTGATAATTGATCCGATACCGGTAGAGATGACCCGATGCTTATGCCTCCATTTTTTGAGGAAGAAGGGTAATTCTACCCCCTGATCAATAAAAAAAAACTCAAGATCTGTGGTTTTGTCTTCGATGATTTCACTGGTCCATTTTTGCTTGAATAAAATAAAGTTCAGCTCCAGTGTGACCAAGTCCCCTTTTTCGGAACCATCGAACCGCAGCAATTTGACAGGTGGAAAAGGTGGACTGAGTTTTTTGAAAAGCGATTCGTTGAAGCCGGCTTTGACATCCAAATAACCCTGCTCGACGGGGGTTTCAAGGTGGATTTTCATTAGAAACTTAGTATAAAGAGAAGGAATAAAACCAACCAGATCGCATCCATGAAGTGCCAATACAGGGTGAAAAGTCGAATCCGCATTTTTTCAAAAGGGTTGGTCACCAGAATAAGCTTTCGGATACCATCTTCTTGAGTTTTGCGCAGCTGAACCAATAGGATCAATGCAAAAATCATGGCGCCAATCAGGTGGAAAATGTGGATCCCAGAGAGCAAATAGAGAAAACTTCCGCTGGCAAGACCTGTGAAATTAATCCCCATATCTGTCAGCTCCTTCCAACCCGCAAACTGCAAAATCGTAAAAATCACCCCTAGCATGAAGGTATTTCTCAGCGCACTCTCGAGTTTGGGGATGTTTTCTTCCTGATAATACAGCCTCATCTGTGTAGCAGTATATCCCGATAGAATGAGCATAAAGGTAGAAATCAGAAAGGCGACAGGTATTCGGTGATTAAGTCCTTCCAGTTGATTTAAGCCAGATGACATGAAGGCAACGACGAGAAACAAAAAGATAAGTCCGCTTCCCAGCATTCCCAGATACAGCATCATCTCATAAGGATGGAGATTCTCCAGCCGCTCAAACCAGGATTGGGATTGTTTGCTACGATTCATCTGGTAAAAAACATTTTGAAGTGGCCTTGGTTCAGAAAATTATCAAATACTGCGGCTTTAATCCGAAAAAGGTCAAAATACCCTAAATTTGACCCTTCTCATTTCCTACTAATTCTCCCTGCTTTGGATCGTCAGTCCTTCCTTACCATTTACCAGTCCGACCCGATTTTTCAGACACTCGCCCATCAGCTTGGGTCAGCAGATCAATTCAAGTTGCAAATCCGTGGCCTATCCGGCAGCTTGGACATGGTGCTTTTTGCATCTGTTTTTGAGAAAAATGGCGGATTTCACCTCATCATCGCTCAAGACAGGGAAGAAGCGGCTTATCTCAACTCGGATTTGCAAAATCTCCTGCAGGTAGAGCATCACATGGTATTTCCAGGGAGCTTCAAGCGGCCTTACCAATATGATGAAGTGGACAATGCCAATGTCCTGATGCGGGCTGAGATCCTTAATCAAATCTTGGAAACCAAGGGCGAGTCGAGAATCATCATCACCTATCCCGAAGCGCTCTATGAGAAAGTGATCAACAAGCGGTCATTGGTAGATAACACCTTCTCTGTCCGGGTGGGAGAATCTGTGGATATGGAGTTTGTATCCGAGATCCTGACCAGTTACGATTTTGAGCGGACGGATTTTGTGTACGAGCCAGGCCAGTTTGCCATCCGAGGCGGGATTTTAGATGTTTTTTCATTCAGCAACGAGCATCCTTACCGGCTCGAACTTTTCGGAAAAGAAGTCGAAAGCATCCGAACCTTTGATCCAGAGACCCAGCTATCAATCGCCAGCGTGGACTTGATTTCACTGATCCCAAATGTACAGACGAAGCTTTTGCAGGAGGTTAGACAATCATTTTTGGGATTTCTTCCAGAAAAAGCCATCCTCTGGATCAAAGATTATCAGCTTACTTGTGACGTGATGGATGAATCTTTTCACAAAGCAGAACAGGCCTTTGCCCAGATCGTCTCCAAGTCCAATACTGAAAACCTGCTGCTCAAACCCAGTGATTTGTTTGAAAGAGGTAAAGACTTTGCCGAAGGCATCAAAGCTTTTTCTACCGTGGAGTTTGGCAGGCAGTTTTATTTAAAAACAGAAAACAAAGTCACTTGGGAAAGCCAACCCCAACCTTCATTCAACAAAAACTTTGACCTGCTGGTCACCAATCTGGCAGAGAACGAAAAGCAGGGATTCAGCAATCTGATCACTGCCGAAAATGAAAAGCAAATCGACCGGCTTTTGGGAATATTCCAAGAGTTGGATCCCACGCTTCAGGTGCAAAGTATGCTTTTGGGCTTACGGGAGGGATTTGTGGATAAGCAGGGCAAAATCGTCTGCTATACAGATCACCAGTTATTTGAGCGATTTCACCGCTATAAATCCCGGGCAAAAGCCAGCAAATCAAAGGCACTGACGATCAAGGAGCTCAAATCACTTCATCCCGGAGACTATATTGTGCACGTAGATTACGGAGTGGGTCGATTTGCTGGATTGGAAAAAGTGGACGTCGGCGGCAAAATGCAGGAAGCCGTCCGACTCATATTCAGAGATGATGACTTACTCTATGTCAACATCCACTCTCTTCACAAAATATCCAAATATTCTGGACAAGAGGGGCAAGTTCCATCCATGTCCAAGCTCGGTTCTCCCGAGTGGGACAATAAGAAAAGTAGGGTCAAAAAGCAGGTCAAAGACATCGCGAAAGACCTGATAAACCTCTATGCCAAACGAAGGACAGCTCCAGGCTTTGCATTTTCGAGAGACTCAGTTTTGCAGGTGGAGCTGGAGTCATCCTTCATCTATGAAGATACGCCAGACCAAGCTCTAGCAACTGCTGATGTGAAGTCTGATATGGAAAAATCCTATCCCATGGACCGTTTGGTATGCGGTGATGTTGGGTTTGGAAAAACAGAAGTAGCCATTCGGGCGGCATTCAAAGCCGTTAATGACAGGAAACAAGTGGCGATTTTGGTGCCTACTACTATTTTGGCTATGCAGCACTATCATACCTTCAGTGAGCGTTTGGAAAATCTACCGGTTAAAGTCGAATACATCAATCGCTTTCGTACTGCTAAAGAGATCAAGGAAATAGTCGCTCAAGTCAAAACCGGTGAGATTGACATTCTGGTTGGCACACATAAAATAGTCAATAAAGACATCGTATTCCGAGATTTAGGTCTTTTGATCATCGATGAAGAGCAAAAATTCGGTGTCAAGGTAAAAGACCAGCTTAAAAATCTCCGCGTCAATGTAGACGTACTTACACTGACTGCTACCCCTATTCCAAGGACCCTGCATTTTTCACTTATGGGAGCCAGAGATTTATCCGTAATCGCTACTCCACCGCCCAACCGTCAACCCGTAACTACCGAAGTGCAGACCTTTCAAGAGGAAGTCATTCGGGATGCGGTAGCCTACGAACTGAGACGTGGAGGACAGGTGTTTTTTGTCCACAATCGAGTCGGAGAGATCGACAGTATTGCCAATCTGATCATGAAGCTCGTACCTGACGCCCGAGTAATTGGTGCTCATGGACAGATGGATGGTAAAAAGCTGGAGAAAATCATGGTTGATTTCATTAATCATGAGTATGACGTCTTGGTATCTACCAATATCATTGAATCAGGGCTGGATATTCCTAACGCAAACACCATCATCATCAACCGAGCCCACATGTTTGGACTCAGTGATCTACATCAGATGCGGGGCAGAGTAGGAAGAAGTAACAAAAAAGCTTTCTGCTATCTCCTGACCAGTCCACTTTCAGGGTTGACAGCAGAGGCAAGGAAAAGACTGCAGACCCTGGAGGAATTCTCAGACTTGGGTGACGGCTTTAAGGTGGCCATGAAAGATCTCGACATCCGAGGAGCAGGCAATTTGCTTGGCGCCGAGCAAAGTGGTTTTATTACCGATTTGGGTTTCGAGATGTATCACAAAATTCTCGATGAAGCTGTGCAGGAGTTGAAAGAGAATGAATTCGCGGCTCTTTTCGAAACCGATTTGACAGAAAAAGTGAAGGTTTTGGTTCAAGATTGCACCATTGAGACAGATTTGGAACTCTTGATTCCAGAGCAGTATGTAACCAATATCAGTGAGCGCTTGGGACTTTATTCGAAGTTGGATGGGATCAAAAATGAGGAAGAACTCGGAAAGTTTTCGCTAATGCTCCAAGATCGGTTTGGTCCATTTCCACAAGCGGTAAGTGATTTGATGGAGACGGTTCGGTTGCGTTGGCTTGCAGAAAAACTTGGGATTGAGAAGCTTGTCCTCAAAGGCAGACAGATGAAGTGCTATCTTTTACCATCTTCTCGTGATGATTTCTACTCCTCAGCAGTTTTCGGGAAAATCATGAAATTTGCACAGGTCCATCCGAAGGTCTGCAAAATAAAAGAACACAAGAATCGTTTGATACTTACCATCGAAGGAGTTCCGACGATCCAAAAAGCTCAAAAAGTACTGTTGGAGATGAATTTGTAAGAAATTTATCAAAATTTAACTGGCATAAATATTGCATTTTCGATGATCGAATTTGTCGTATCTGCTTCAAATTATCCAACAAGGGACATTTTGATCAACCACGAAATTTGAATAGCATTGCAAGTACATTTCAATGCGGCTATATTAGCAACCTGAAAAAGACCAAAACATTACAATATGCGTCTGAATAACAACTCTTGGGGTATGTGGGCCACGGCTTTAGTGCTGGTTTCTGCCACTGTATTATCCTCATGTAACAAGACTCCAGGATATGGCAGAAGAACCGCCAATGATCCCGGTAAGAAAAGTGCTACCACAGGGGCAGAATTTTCTTTTGAAGAGAATGATTCTACAAAGTTCTTTGTTTCAAAAAGAGCCGAGCAGATTCCTGGGCCTAACTTGAAATTTATCCAAGGCGGAAGAACTGTCCTTGGTTCTCAGGAAGAAGACGTGATGGGATTCAGGGACAATTTGGAAAGAACCGTTTCTATAGCAAACTTCTATATGGATGAAACGGAAATCACCAACAACGATTACCGTGAATTTCTATTTGATATGAAAAAGAGAGTGAGTGCAGATTCACTTCTCAAGCTAGAGCCTTCGGAAGATGTGTGGTCTAGTGCAATGTCTTTTAATGATTTGTATCAGTCTTATTACTTCAGATTTCCTGGCTTCAACTTCTATCCTGTAGCCGGAGTGACATGGACTCAAGCCAACGTTTACTCAAAATGGAGAACTGAATTTGTGCAGGATCTGGTAAGAGAGGAACGAGGTATTGACTCTTCTTTTACAAAAACTCAATTGATTGAGCGAGGGGTCGCTATGGCTGACTTTAGACTACCCAATGAAGCTGAATGGGAATACGCGGCAAAAGCGATGATCGGTACCCAATATCTGGATGAAAATCAAGAATATGGCCGTATCTACCCATGGGATGGCCGTGGAGTAAGAAATCCTTACAATGTAAAACGAAAAGGAAAGCAGGGTGATTTCTTAGCCAACTTCAAAAGAGGACGAGGTGACTATGCAGGTATCTCAGGAAATCAGCGAAATGACGGTGAAATTCTTCCAACCAATGTATACGATATGGCACCAAACGACTTTGGTCTCTATCACATGGCAGGTAATATGAACGAGTGGGTGTATGACGTCTACAGACCGATGACTTTCCAAGATGCTGATGATCTTAACCCATTGAGAAAAGACGGTGTATACGATGAGGAGGAAAATTACGAGACTTCATTGTTTACTGACGAAATCCGAGTTTATAAAGGTGGATCTTGGAAGGATGTAGCCTACTGGCTTGCTCCTGGTACTAGAAGATTCATGCACCAAGACTCTGCTACCAATAGTATTGGTTTTAGATGTGCGATGATCTCCATCGGAGAAAAAGGAAAATAAGCAAAAAATCATTTACAAAATTTCATAAAACCCTGATATTCTTCAGGGTTTTTCTTTTTTTACTCTCATATATTTTTTAGTTTAAAATATCTTTAAATTTTAACCTCAATTTTTATGAACATCAAAAAAATCAGTTTACCGGTAATTACAGCGATTTTGATTGCCGGTTGTAGCCAAGAGCTGGAGACCAATTCTCCACTAGCCGATCAAAGTATCGACAAATCTGTAGAATTCAGGAGTAACCCATTTGGCACTATCTCGGTTTCCAAAACCAGCCCGAACGGACGCCAAATTGGAGATCCCATTCATGTGCGACTTGTATCTGCAGAATATCTCACCAATGCGGAAAATCGAGAGATGGGGAACACGATTATCTTCGAGGATAGAGGAAACAAACAGCTGGCCTTTGATTTTTCTCCTTTTGTGAGCCTCGATGGCACGCAGGAGATCGAGTATTTTGTAGATCAAGTAAGACCACCTCAAACTTTAGACCTGACTGCGGCTAGACAATCCATCATTCGTGCGGCAAATACTTGGAAAAATGTATCCTGCTCAAATATTGGAATTGAAAAAACAATAGATATTCCTGTTCCTTTAGGACTGGTAGCAGCAGAACTTGGATTCCCAAGCATTCCAGGATTTGTAGCAGAAATCAATCATAATGGCTGGATGCCAGCTTCATTCTTTGATTTTCTGGCACCAAATGGCAGTCAGGGTATTTTGGCTGTCACCTTTACTTTTCTGGTAATCGATAATGACGGAGAATTTGTAGACACAAACAGTGATGGAAAGTTTGATGTCGCATTCAGGGAGATTTATTACAATGACAATTTTATCTGGGCTGATGGAGGCTCTGGTGTAGATACTGAGACCATTGCATTGCATGAAATGGGACATGGACTAAGTCAGGAACATTTCGGTGCCGCATTCATCACCAAAAAAGGGGATGTTAAATTCGCACCACGAGCCGTAATGAATGCAGCCTACTCAGGACCAAATCGCATCATCAAAGGCACAGACAATGCCGGGCATTGCAGTATATGGGGAAATTGGCCAAACAACTAATTTAAAAGTAGATTTCGGTTAAATTTCCGTTTTCAAAATTGAACCCCAATCGAATCTCTCCACTACTGTTCCGGTTAAATTGAATTAACGTTTTCAATGCTCAACCACAACCTCGGCATTTAAACC
>NZ_QGOL01000022.1 GCF_003259255.1 Algoriphagus litoralis | reverse complement strand
TCTTTTTAAAATGCCCTATAACGTTCTGCAGCTACCCGCAGGTAGGGCGGATTAAGAAAGACTTATACGAATTGTTATATTTTATCATTTCAATATTTTTTCATACGAACGAAAGTGTCCCTACTTGTTGGTAGGTGCTGTTAGGCGGCGGTGTTTATTAAATTTATTCTGTTAAAGTCAGCAAATATTTTAGTGAATCTGTATTTATTAATAATTGATTATTTCTTTGAAATATAAAACGGTCCATACAAATAATCTCGACAGAATCATTATTATATTTTAATTCAAGTTTAATTCTCGTATCAACATTTTGATAATATTCCTTGCCTGCAGTTTTACCATCATTTAAATAAGTAATTATTTGTGTTATAATAATGGAATCTCTAATAACTTTTGTTTGAAAGTCAGAAAAATATTTCTCAAAATCAGCGCACTTCACATCTGCAAAGGTTTCAATATCCAAATCAACGAATCTAGATGTAACCATTGTCACATATTTTTCGTGATTTGTACTTTTTTGATTGCAGCTGTAAATAAGTAATAAAAATGGTATTATAAATATTATTCTTTGCATTGATTGTCGTTTTTACACTGCCGCATAACGTT
>NZ_QGOL01000021.1 GCF_003259255.1 Algoriphagus litoralis | reverse complement strand
GTATTATAAATATTATTCTTTGCATTGATTGTCGTTTTTACACTGCCGCATAACGTTATTCAGCTTGGAGACGGCGGGCATTCGGAGACGTTCTCTTCCAGCCTACTCCTAACTTCTTAAAGATAGGAAACTTTCTATTTACTCTGAACCGCCCGCTGTATCCAAGGTGATGTTAGTGGCTGATTATTTTAATCCTTCCTCTTTTAAATGTTTCACTATTAAATCAAATATTGGCTTAAGTCTATAAGGAATTTCAAAACTTGTTGTTGAAAAGGCAATTGATTCGTTTTCATTAAAATTAATTTCAAAATTTATTAACCAGCCATCAACAGCAATAGGAATTCTTTCTGGCTCAAGTTCCTTTATGTTTGACCACTTAAATAAACTATCGATTTCCTTAAGCAACTTAGCATTCATTTTACTTTCCTTCATTCCAAGGGTTTGGGTGTTGTATTTGCCATCAAAAACCTCCAATCCGTTGTTTTGTAACTTATAGTCAAACTCCCAGCACAAATCCATGCATTTATAGGTTGAAATTGAGATAGAGTTAAATTTCAAATCTTTATCGTATTCCAACCTTCTAGAATAGTAATCGATAACTTCTCCATTTCTTTCAATTTTTAAACTATCATCGGTAAGATTTCGGATAGTGAATTCAAAAATCCCATCAAATTCATCTATTACCACGTGATTTTCAAAAATGGAATAAGGTCCTTTTACAAATATTCCAAAATCACTTATTCTAAATGCTGAATCATTCTCAAATTTAAGCCCTGACCAATCATAAATCATTTCAGTTTCTTCAAATACTTCTATCCACTCTCCTTCTATAGGATTTGGTAAATCCTTTTCCTTTTTGGAGGAACAATGCATAAAAATTAAAAAAATCAATGCTAGGTATTTCATCCCTTTATTTGCCACTAACGGGTTGCCGCTTTGCGAAGGCGGGGATTTTTAGCACTAAACTTCATTAGATGCACAAAGCTTGAATTTATCACTTCACTGTCATAGAAGCACGAAACCCCCGCTTTTGCAAAACGGCTGTTATAGCCAGTTGTTCTTTTCATCTCGTCCAATATATTTCTAATAATTCGTGAGCTGTCTTCGGTATTTTTTGTCTGTCGTCTTTGCTTTGTCCGCTTACAGATTGCATTTTCGCTTTAAGGTCAATGTAGACAGGGTGCTTTAATCTTGAAATTAGAAGTCCGCCTTTATTAAGTTCTTCAGTTATTTCTTTTTTAAGCTTTTCCTTGTCGATCAGCAAGTCGTCAATAAAGTCAAAACCACATTTAACTATTGCATTTGATTTCAATTTTTCAATTTGCTCGTCAAGAAATGGGAGTCCGTATTTTTTATAATCTCCAAAAATTTCCCTTACGGTTCTTGTTGTAGTTTCAATTTGTCCGTTATGAAAATAGTAAGCGTCTTCAATTTTTAATGCTCCGGAATTATGTCTCAATGCCTTTAAGTCCTTAAGAGGATTTAAAAATCCATTGTTATATTGGTTTGAAAAGATGTATTCAGGATTTAGTATTGAGGAAATTGAACAAGCGAAATATCTGACTTTAAGTGTAAAAATTATGTGAAGCACTTCATATGCTGTCAAGTTGTTTACCTGTCTTATTCGCTGGAATGAATAGCAACTGTTCTTATATGCCAAAAATTCAAAGTCGGGCAAAACTTCACTTGCTGTTTGAATGAGAATTTGTTTTATCTCTCCTTTTTTCAGTTCGGGTGATTTGTCCTGCTTAGTTGTCAACTCTTTTATTTTGTCTATCCAGTTCAATTTGTCTTTTTGTGCTTCGGTGTCGTTCTACAATTGGCTATAACGGGATTCAGCTTGGAGACGGCGGGCATTAGGAGCCGTTCTCTTCCAGCCTACTCCTAACTTCTTAAAGATAATGAACTTTCAATTTTCTCGGAACCGCCCGCTGGATCCAAGGTGATGTTGGACTCAGTTCTTTATTAGGTTCACTATCAGTTTTATAATCAAATCCCTATGCTCGGGTAAACTTTGCGCTACTGACAATGCCGGGGCTACCAGTGTATTATCACTTATTTTTCTTATTCCTCTTTCATCCAAATTATAAGCTTAAACTTCCCTTTTTACTTTTCTTTCTCCTTTTTTTGAATTTGGCGGAAATTCCGCCAAGTTGACTCTTTATCCAATTCTCCCTCTTTGTAAATATTTCGAATGTGCTCACCAATAGTCCTTCTGGCTTTACCAAAAAATTCAACTAATTGCTGTTCGGTAACACAAACCGTATAGTGCTCCCCATCCAAAATGATTTCAAATTCATTGCTACCTTGGGAGGGTTTGAAAACCACTATTTCAGAAATGAAGTCGACTGTTTCCATGGAGGAAGATAAAGTTTTTTGATAAAAATATTAGTTCATTTTTTCAAAAAACCTTTGATTTCAAAATTGCCAGGATCTTTAACAGCATATTCTATTAAGACCTTCGATCCAATTTCCTTTTTATCGATTCTCTGGGAAAGTTTTTTCTTCTGGACATAAACCGAATCATCAACCTGATAGGTTATCGTTATGATTTGGGTATATCCCATTCCTTTCGGACCATACCCAAGTGCATTATCTGTGATTTCAGCTTTTGTTTCTAAAGTTTTCCTCCATGGAGCAAATGGTATTTCAAAATTATTCCATGCTAGGTATAGAAAAACTCCAAAACCTAATATTCCGATTATCCAAGGATTCTGCTTTGCCATTTTAGAATTGAGTCCAACGTTTGGCTATTTGCAGTGGCTGGCTTTTGAAAACGCTATTGTCCACCGAGACCAAACATAATATCGAAGATAAAACTTCATACTTACACGTCACCCAGCCATTGCAAATAGCTGTTGTTATAGCCAGTGCACTTTCCTCCTCGTTTCTCAACTGTCTGACTGTCCAAGTTAGTGAAAGTGTCCGTCTCGACTTTTCCAAAAAGAATGACGAATGCCGTAGAACTCGCACTTGTAAATTGGTAATGCAAGAATAGTCCAAATTGTCAGCATGATTATGAATGAAATATTTGCTCTCCCTTTGTTCTCTTTTTGTATTATGAAACTCTGTCCCAATGCAACCCCTGTCATGAAGATAAGCAAGTACATTGTCCCATGAACTACAGGTATAAGATAGTCCTTAAATCGAAAATACACTTCTCTCTTCTCAAAGACATAGAAAATGTCCGCGTACTTGTCCCAGTTCCAGAGCAACAAAAAAGTACTTAGTCCAATTAGTCCCCAGCCTATTAATTTATCTCTCATTTTGCGCATTGGCTACAACGTTTTGCAGCTACACGCAGGTGGGGATTTTTAGCACGGAACTTTATTAAAAGTACAGAACTTGAATTAAGCTCTTCACTTTCATAGAGGCACCGAACCTCCACTTGCGTGTAGGTGCTGTTATAGCGCGTTTTTTATTTTTGTCTGTTCAGTTTCTGGGATGTTCTCCCAAATTGTCATTTCATTTAATTTTAAGTCAATATTTAAACTGCTTCTCACAATATCTTTAATATGAAAGTACCAATCAGAAACAGTCCATTCTTTTATTTCTGTCGATTTAAACCCTTTTTGTTTTTCGTCCCAATAAACACCAGCAGCCTCACGGTAAACATATTGATACATTGGCTCACCTTTGCTGTCAAGATGTAAAATCAATTCATTACTATTATTCAGAACAATTTTATTAATGGTTTCAGTCTTCATTTTTCAATTCTAATTTCAAGCACTTTTTTTGTTGTCGGCCCGAGCATATCCCATGGACGCTTAAATTTCTGTATCACAAAATCAATTTCAATCAATTTCCCGACTTGATAAAGACTGTCATTTCCTTCTCGCGTCCAAGTCGACAAGCCTTCCTTACTTTCAATATCGAATTCAGGCCAGTCATTGTGACCCGACATATAAACTTTAGTAATTCTGCCTGTCAAGGTCTCTTTTGGAAGTCGTCCGTCCTCTGTTGCAAGGAACCAATCTTTTGTGCCAACTAGAAGTCCGTTCTCCACTTTTAGTCCATAGTTACTTTTTGGATCACTCGAAACTTCCTGAAGTCGTTTAATAGCTTCTTTGTCGTCTTGAAATTTATATGCTGATTGCAACTCGGTCATTCCTTAAATGCGCTATAACGTGATTCAGCTTGGAGATGGCGGGCATTTGGAGCCATACTCTTCAAACTTACTCCAAGCTTCTTGAAGATACTGATTTTCATAATTACTCTGATCCGCCCGCTGTATCCAAGGTGATGTTATGGACTGTTTTTCATTAATTCCCTTTCAATGTAATAAAAATATTTTATCACATTTTCGTATTTTCCTTCAAATAATCCATCTAAAATTGATATAACCGAACCATCTGGATATTCTACAACTAAATTAAATCCTGAGAAACCAGAAAAATTTGAAAAGTCATTTTTATGATAGTTTCTTATTTCGACAATATCTAATAAATCATTAATTTCCTTTATGGCATCCTGAGATATATTGTATTGTTGAGTCCCTATTTTTGCTGTGTAAGCTTTTCCATTAAAATTGACTAAGCCGCTAGCAAAAATCTCTACATTAAAAACGGGACAATCACCGTGACAAGGGCCAGCTTCAAACGTCAATTTTTGAAAATTGCCTTTACTAAAAGATTTATATTTTTCGAATGTAGATGTATCGTTATCAAAAATTAATGTCAATTTATTTTGGTCATTTAATTTTAAAAATCCTGTGTCATAAACGTTTTGAAGATAACCTTCATTTATTTTTACAATAAGAATTTCGTTATTAATTACGTATTCGAAAAAACCCTGAACTTCATAAAAAGGATGTAACATCACTGAATCTCTAATTAAAAGAATTTTTTCCTCGCTAAACCAAAACCCATTTAATTTTTGAGGAATCTGTCCTACTTCTTTTTTATTGCATGAAAGGAGAGTCAAAAAGAATAATATGTATAAGCGTTTCTTCATAGTTCTTGAAATAGTCCATAACGTTTTGGCGCTTGGCGAAGAAGCGGATTTCGAAGCACTAAACTGTCTGCCAGCACCGAACTTGATACGAAGCACAAAGCTTTATTTAAGCACTGAACCCGCTTTTTTGCCAAACGCCTGTTAGCGGGTCGTTGTTCTATTTTTGCTTGTAATTGTCCAACCATATTTTAAATCCTATTGCTTCTGCCGAGTCTCCGTCAGCTTGTTGTTTAATTATTTTCAATGCTTTTTCTTCAATTGTCTTGTCTGTTGGAATATGTTCTAAAATATGAACTGCTGCCCAAACATTAGTTTTATTTTCGGTTTTATCTAAAAGCTTTGCAAAATCTTCAATTGTTTCCGTTGTTTGTTCATAACCGATTTTTTCTGCTATCTCGTACATTTTGTCAACTGATTTGTTATGAAGTTTAACAGATTTCTTGTCGCCATAATCTGTCGAAGCACAAGTATTTGCAAGCTCTATATATTCCAGAATTAAGTTCATTATTTATTCTTTAACGTCATTTAAGCATTCTTGAAAAGTCTTATTAAAGTCTCGCAGTCTTTTGTAATTTAAGTCGCCACTCAATTTTTCATATTCAGCCCAAAGCATAACATCTCTTGTGTCAAAAGTTGCCGTTTCAATATATTTATTCAAGTCTGTCAAGTTTCCCTTTGCTAAAAATATGATACAGCGAATAACTCTGTCTGTTTTCAGATAGTCAACTTTGTTGATTGCGTCAATTAGCATTGTCGTTGCAGTGATTGCATTCTCTCCAAAGTCAGTTTGTATTCTTGCTTTTATGTCGTCTTTAAATGTCATTTGTTGGTGTCTTTTTACAATGCCCGCTAACGTTTAATTACCGCAATATTGCGGTAAGATGGCTTATTCGGCGTGCTTACCGCAACTGTTGCGTATATTTTTTCATTATTCTCCCTCTTTTTCATCCCAATTTAGTTTGTCTAGCGGACTCTTTAGGTTTCCAAAAGCCCTATTAGTCACATGAGTATATACTTCTGTAGTTTTACTGCTGGCATGACCCAAAAGTTCTTGGATGTATCTCAGATCCACACCTTGTTCCAATAAGTGAGTCGCAAAGGAATGGCGAAGTGTGTGTGCACTGATGTCTTTCTTGATTCCTGCTTTTCGGGCTGCTTTTTTGACTATGGCCTGTATACTTCGCTCGCTGTAGGGTATTGGGTTTTCTTTGGTACTCCCCTGACCTTCAAACAGGTATTCATTCGGGTGGTAAACTTTAAAATACGCTCTCAATATTTTTAATGTTTTGGCTGAGAGAAGGCTGTACCGGTCTTTTTTCCCTTTTCCTTTTTCTATTCGGATTACCATCCTCGAGGAATCGATGTGTGAAATCTTTAAATTCACCACCTCACCTACTCTCAATCCTGCCGAATAGGTGGTCATCAAAATTGCTTTGTGTTTTAAATTGTCTGTATTCCTAAAAATACCAACTATCTCTTCTTCGCTGCATTCTTCGGGAAGTTTTTTTTCCCGAATCGGTCTGTCGATAGGATAGAATTTTCTGGGGCCTGATTTTACCTTTTCAAAATAGAATTTTATAGCATTAATGGCAGTGTTCTGATGTGATTCGGAAACCTTCCGGATGCTGGCCAGGTAGTGCGAAAACTCCATTATATCGTTTTCTTCCAGGCTGTCCAGGTCTCTTTCGCCAAAGTAATTGATGAATTCTGCAAATATTCCGGTGTATGTTTTGATCGTATTGGGACTGTACCTTTTCTCCTCTAGTTTCTTTAGATATGCCTCGGGGATGGGTTTTATTTTTTCGGGAGCTTTTTGAATCTTACCTCTTTTTTGAAAGGAAGTTTGATTTTCCTTCACCATAGGAAGTAGATCCAAAGATTGAATTGCTCGGATAAGATCATCCTGAATTTTACGGGAATATGGAAGCTTCCATACTTTGTGGGCCCCATCCCAACGGCTGATGGATAGTTTCTTTAAGTATTGAATCAGCTGTTCGTGGTACCGGAAATAGACCAAGATATGTTGAAAATCAGTATGGATTTCGACAATGCTTTTTTCGGGATTTTGAGGCGTTGTCGTCGCATAAGCATGATCTTGATGGTCTGTGATTTGGTCAATTCTTACCCCAAAGTGTTCTTTTATTTTTTGAAGATTGCCCGGATAGTTTGGGATTTCCCAAAGCAAATTTTCCTTATTCCATCGGACAAAACGTATAGATCGGACAAATTGCAAGTCTTCCTCTTTCTTGGGCATTTTTAAAAAAATCGTTTTTTCGGTAAGAATGATAGCAATCATCTTGGCTAAGCTTAAAATACAACTAAAAAAAAAGTAACATTTGAAAGTACTAAACTTATTTTATATCATCGTTTTACTACGTTAGAATTTTTTCTTTACCTATTTCCCGCAGATTTTCGCAGGAAATGACACCTATTTCTAGGGATATTGTACAGACAAAATAATAGTCACAAAGACATGGCAGATGTACACAGTTCGCTATAAAGTGCCAAAGAATAAAGCTCCAGCTTTTCACTGCAGTAAGAACCTTCGCGCTCCTTAGCGTACTTTGCGGTAAAAAATAGTCTCACAGATGGCACAGATGCACATAGATCACTTCAAGTGACTAAAAACAAAAAGCTTTAGCTTTTCTCTGTGTTCTTAAAAAGGATTGGGACAATAGTATGGTATGGGGTTCAAATTGAGATCAAGAATCCTCCCAATCAATTTCTCTTTTTTCGCTGTGGTAAAATACTTTGCGCACCTTAGCGTGCTTTGCGGTTAAAAGTACCCTAAAGTCCAGACTTGAAAATCCGCTCCATCAGTACCCATTTTTCACCGGGTTTCGCCCAAGGGATCGGCTGCTGAAAGCCCCACATCAGCGCTTCCCACTTGGCGATGATTGGGTTTGCAGCGTCCATTTCGGCCTTTTTCTCAAAAGTAAAGTCGTCCTCCGTCTCCAAAATCATAAACATCCGGTTGCCAGTACGAAAGATCTCGATGTTCAAAACCCCACAGTCAATGTCATGCTGGGTGACTTCGGGCCAAGCAGCTCCGGGCGCATGATGTTGTTCATAGATTCGAATGGATTCGGGGTCGTCGATCAGGTCGAGGGTGAGGCAGAAGCGTTTCATGGGAGGTAGGGAGGTTTGGAAGTTTGGAAGGAGGTAAAGTTGTCTTCGTCATCGCGAGGGAGGCACAACTGAAGCGGTCTCATTTGTCAGTATTATTTTGTTTTCTTCATCGTTCGATATTCAACATTCGATGTTCGATATTTTGAAGTTTTCTACGCTCACTAAGTTTGAGAAAAACCAGGCATCCACCGTCCAAAACCTCAATGGCTTCCCAATACCTCGTACCTGGTAATTCATTTAAACCATTTCCGAAACTCCCGGATCGTCTGCTCCGCCGCTTCGTCGGGACTTGGAATAGGGAAAGCTTCCGCAGAGACAAAGCCATCGTAGCCAATTTCTTTCAACGCGGCTGCGATTGGCTTCATATCGGTATGGCCCAAACCCATCGGTTTGCGGTTGGAATCCGCAAAATGGACATGCCCGATGTATTTTCCATAGTCCAAAATAGCCTGAGCCAAATTGTCCTCCTCGATATTCATGTGAAACAGGTCGGCGAGGACTTTTACATTCCTTGTCTTTAGGAAGGGTTGGAAATTATCAAAAGCAAAAAGATAATTGAAACCGCTGGTTTCATACCGATTAAGAGGTTCGACTAAGAGAAACACTCCTTCCTGTTTTGCCTTTTCTCCAAGTTGGTCGAGCCCTTCACAGAAGTGCTGAAACCCATGGGCCAATCTTGCGCCAGTACCTAGACCAAAGCTTCCCTGCATCGAACCGATTATCGCCGGGGCACCAAACTTTGCTCCGAAAGAAATCATGTCTGAAATAAAGGAAATGGCCTTTTTTCTGATCTCCGGATCAGGATCTGTCAGGGTCCAGCCATGCAATACTTTTCCGGCGCCCGTGCCCACAGCAGCAAGCTGAAGCTGGTATTTTTCCAATAATTCAGCCAGATGGTCCGGATCAATGGCATCAGCAGAAGCGGTAAACAACTCGATGCCATCGAAACCCAAGGCAGCGGCTTTTTTCATCCCCAGTTCCAAATCCTCCCAAAAAATCCATGGCCCACTCGTTAGCTGAGGCACCAAGGCAATTGTGACAGCAGATCGTATCATCGTTTATCGGTCAAAGTCAATCATTATTTTGATAATTCCCTGAGGATTTTCAGCCCAGGATTTCAGAGTTTCGGGTGCTTCATCGATGGAGATCACCTTGGAAATGACGGCATCCACGGGGAATTTTCCCGCTTCCAGATAGGCGATCACCTCAGGGAAATCGGTTCGTCCGACACAGTTGCGCGAACCTAGAATTTCGATTTCCTTTTGCACAAAAAGGGAGGTATTGAACTCCACCGGCGCTTTGGCGTAGCCGATGCAGACTACCCGACCGAGGAAGGCGACTTCTTCCACAGCGCTTCGATACGTCATTGGACTGCCCACAGCCTCGATGATCACATTGGGTCCGTCGCCTTGGGTGATCTCCTGAAGTCGGGCATGCAAGTCTTCCTTGTTGGGGTTAATGGTATAAGCCACGCCGATCTCTCTTGCAATTTCCAGTTTGGAATCGTCCAGGTCGATCGCAATGACAGTCGCGTGGCGATTGACCGCAGAAGCGACTGCGCCCAAGCCCACGATTCCGCAACCCAAAACTGCGACGGTATCTTCATGAGTTACCCTGCCTCGGGCTACTGCGTGGAAACCAACTGTCAGCGGTTCAGCCAAGGCAAGTTCGCGTGCACTGAGTTTTTTCGAAGGGTAAAGATCCTGCCAGGGTGCACAGACGTAGCGAGTCATGGCTCCGGGGCGACGTACCCCCATGGTTTTATTGGTTTTGCAGGCGTTGGGTCGGCCTTTGCGACAAGCCACACAGGTACCGCAGGCAAGGTAGGGGTAGAGGGTGACCTTGTCTCCTTTGTAAAAATCAGTCGGGACATTTTCGCCCAGTTCTTCAATTATGGCTCCGACTTCGTGGCCAAGGATATTTGGGTACTCTTGGAGCGGAAAAAGACCTTTGAAGCCGTTCATATCGCCCCCACAAAACCCGACCATCTCCACTTTCAAGAGAACTTCTCCGGGTTTTGGACTTGGTTTTTCGATTTCGCGGACTTCTGATTTGCCGACTTCGGTGAGGAAAAGTGCTTTCATTTTATAGATTCGAATTACTTATGACAAAATACGAGAGCTGTGCAAATTCTAAGGTTAAATTCAAATTCACTCCAGTTCTGCTTCTTTGGGAGATTTTACTATTTCTGTTAGTGCTTAATAAATCTCGATACTTGTGTCTAGCTTTTTGATACTAAATATTATTCTCTTCCTTCCCCTCAAACCACATCCGGTTCTTCACCGGGGCGACAAGTGCTTCGATTTTCTGAAGAAGTTCGGCAGGAATCTCAAAATCAAGTGCAGCGACATTTTGCTTCACCACTTCCAATTCACACATGCCTATGATAGTCGTAGCGATATGCGGATGATCCATTGCATAGCGAAGAGCAACCGTGCTCAGTCGTACCCCATAGCTTTTGCACAGCTCCAACAAAACAGGCTGAAGAGCCTTGACCTTATCAGGCGAGCGATGCCAAGGCGGCAAAGCTGCATGGGAGAGAATTCGCTGCATCAGCGGGGCAGCATTCATCAGACCGAATTCCAGTTGCTGAGAAAGAGGGACCAGCTCATCGTTGATTTCATCCTCCAGCAGATTGTAATGACCCCAAGAAAGTACGGTGTCGGGATTGGTTTCCTTTGCGATTTGGGCGAGGTAGCGGACGGGCAAGCCGGTGATTCCCCAGAATCGCGCCTTGCCTGACTTCACTACTTCCTGAATTGCCGGGACGGCTTCCTCCAGGATGATTGCTTTGTCCACAAACTCGATGTCGTGCAGTTGGAAGAGGTCGAGGTAGTCAGTCTTGAGTCTGAGGAGGGATTCGTCGATGCTTTGGAGGATTCGCTTCCGCGAAAAATCAAAGTCCTGCAAATCGTAGCGTCCGCATTTGCTAGCGAGAATGATGTCTTTGCGGGATCCTTCAAGAGCTTTTCCCAAGCGGCTTTCTGCCAAAGTCAGCCCGTAAAAGGGCGAAACATCAAAGAAATTCACACCATGATCCAGCGCATAATGTACGGCTGAGATCCCTTCTTTTTCATCCACGGGATCAAAAACATTTCCGAGCGGAGAGGCTCCAAAACCCAGAATGGAAACTTCCAGGCCTGTTTTTCCTAAAGTGCGGTACTGCATAGGTATTTGGGTAGGTTTGATGAGCGGGTAGGCTTTGAAAAACAAGTTAAGGGATTTTTTGTAGGGGATAATCCTGAGTTGAAGTTTTAAAGACGGGATTTTTTTGCTGCGAAGGCGGGAAGAAGCAAAGAGTATTTGAAACTTCTTTTAGATTTTGCCGAAGACATGGCTCCGGAGGAGATATACTTTTCATGACCGCGGGTGTAGCCCGTGGTATGCAGCCAAAACAAATTAACTTAGCCCCGCAGGGGTGATACTGATTTAGTTTTTTTGGTGTCAACTTTTCAAGGCTCCATTTTATCTTATTGGCTTTGTCCCCCGGCTCCTTTCAGTCACCGAGGGTCATGAATAGTTCGGATCCTTCGGATCGTAAAAACCTTTGCGATCCTTTGCGTCCTTCGCGGTTAAAAACCACAAATCTTCCAAGTTGGAAAAACCTCAAAGGTTATGTCCGTTCAGAATTACCCCGTCTTTGACAGATTTCAGATAAGTGATCGTTTTGCCGTCTTCGCCCACTTCACAGACCCGATAGCTTGTGTTTGGATTGCCCCAGCTTCCACCAAAATGCCCCGACCAGAGGTAGGGTTTCTTGCGGTTGATCATGATGCCATCCACATCATGGTCATGCCCGTGAAAAGTTGCCTTGACATTGGGGTAACTGGCGATCAGTTTTAGCAATTCATCACAGGCCACTCCATGCCGGGTCCAGTCGTTTTGGGAGATGTGGACAAAAAGGAAGACATGTGAAAGCCGGGAATACTCTTCCAAGATCATTTTTGCAAAGTCCAGATTGGCGCAGAGGTAGTCTCCGGCTTCATTGGAGCAGTTGAGTAGGATAAAGCCGTAATTTTCTTTTTGGATAAATGAAAAATCCGCAGGCTGTCCCCAAAGCTGCAGCCAGGACGACTCGGAAATTCGGTCATGATTGCCTTTGCAGACGTAGTAGGGCACATTTAAGCTTTCATACACCTCCCGCACTTCAGGCATCCACTTGGGTTCGTCGTGGATCAGATCCCCGTTGAAGACGACAAAATCCACATTCTCCTCCCGGTGGATCGCCTCAATTAATTCCTGATGGGATGTTTTGTAGTCCGTATTGGGTTGGCCGAAATGCCCATCCGAAGCGGTGATGAACTTCAGGCGTGTGGCTTTTGGGAAATCTTTTTTTCCAAAGGAAATAAAAGGCATAGTCATCAGGGAAGAACTGAACAAACTGATCTTTTGGAGGAAAGGGCGTCGTTGCATCTTTTGAAATTAATAGAATCCAATGGGAAAATGGAGGTCAGGAGTTTATCCTTTGGTTAAGAGATGCGCTCTTTTTTTATCTACTCTGAAATCATAATTCAAAAAAGCGAGAGTTTTAGCACCGAATGATGCTTGTCGGAATTTTCGGCCTTCCCGCGTTTTTTAGATTTTCTGAGCCACTACATCCAGTTGATCCATGGTGCTACTGACCGATTTCCATTCTGCAAAGGCTACGATTTTCACGATGAATGCCAGGAATTTGCCCGGATTGATCAGTTTTGAGGCAAGTTTTGAAATGTTGCTGTCCCGATCTTTGATCTGAAAATCTTTGTCCAAATCCGCATGGTATTCTCCGGCATATTTCCAAGCCCCATCCCGGGCTATTTGGATGGAGAAGTTGAGCAGCATTTCGTCTTTGCCTTTGGCCAATGGTACCAACCAACCGAAAATCGGCGATACGGTGCTGATATTGGTTTTGACTCCATCGACCAATTCTGCGAGGACTGAATTGATTTTGTTGAAGTCGCCCTGAATACCTGCCAGATCTTTTCCCAGCATGGTTTCTGAAGCAGCGATTCCCAGGTCCAAGTTGATGTGGGCATTGATTCCTAAGAATAGATGCTGAAGTACCAGATTTCCTGAGTTTTTGCTTGCTTCGAAAGCCAATCTCCAGCTTTCGGTCGGCTTTCCCCCACTTATCCAAAGCTCATACGCGTCGATGAATCGCTTCGCAAAAAGCACATCCAAAACCTCCATTCGGGGATTATCTTCAAATTCTCCGGCTAAAATGCCATCTCTGACTCGGCGAGTTACCTGACGGTAGAGAATGGCAAAATAGCCGATTCGGGATTGCTGAGCTTTGCAGTCAGCGACGATTTGGTCCATACGGATTAGAACCTCATTGATTGTTTTCATAACAGGTTTCAGATGAAAAAGCTTTCCAGTATATCTCCCACGTAAAAGGCCACAACGGCTGCCAAAAGTCCCAAACCGAGTGTTTCAGAAATGCTTCTAAGTTTGGAGGTTTGGTTGACGATGCCTTTCAGCCAGCCGACGATGATAAAAGCCAAAGCTGTCAGCACACTGGTCCAGGCAAAAATATTCAGTTCGGTAGGGATGAAGAAGTCATAGAGGTAAACCATCAACGGTATAAACCCCACCAAAATGAAGGAAATCAGCGTTGCAAGCCCGATTTTGAAGGGGCTTTTGCTGTCCCGCATCATGCCAAGTTCGTCTTTCATCATTTCGGCCACCCATAGTTCCTTGTCATTGCAGATGTGGTCCACGATTTTATCCAGAAGTTCGCCTTTGAAGCCCTTTTCCCGATAGATGTCGGCGATTTCCTCCCGCTCGATTTCAGGTAGATTTTCGATTTCCCAGTACTCGATTTTCTCGTGCTTGTCGTAGTTGTCCCGCTCGCTTTTAGCCGAGAGATACGCTCCTACCGACATGGAGAAGCCATCGGCAAGCAAATTGGCAAAGCCCAAAATGATCAGAATACCTGGGTCCAGGTTGGCTCCAAATCCTCCCGCCACCACTGCAAAAGTCGTGACCGCTCCGTCTATTCCTCCATAGACAAACTCCCGGAGGTATTCCTGCAACTTCCCAAAACGGGTATTGGTCAAATGAATGTCATTTTCCATGGCTTAGCTAAGGTTTTTGAGTAAAAACCGTTTCATATTTTCACCCATCACAGCCCGGATTTCTTCCTCGGTAAAGCCTGCTTTCATCAGCCCTTCCACAATCAGTGGAAGTCCGGTGATGTCAAAAGGCACAGCGACCGATCCGTCGTAATCTGACCCTAAAGCCACGTATTCTACGCCTACCAAATCGCGGACATGCTTGATGGATGCGATGATATTGGGCAGCTCGGGCTCTCCTACGGCCATATCGAAAAATGCAATCCCGATGATGCCGCCGTTTGCTGCGATCTTCTGGATCTGTGCATCACTCAGATTTCGCTGAGAATCCAACACCGCTCTGACACCCGTATGGGAGACCATCACCGGTTTAGTTGTTTGGTTTAATATGTCATCGACAATGGCAGGAGAGGAGTGAGCTAGGTCAATGAAGATGCCTAGTTCGTTCATTCGGGTGATCACTTTTTTTCCGAATTCTGTCAAACCTTCCCCGCTCTGTCCATGGGCTGAACCGCCGAATTCATTGTCAAAGAAGTGCGTAGGCCCGATCATCCGGACTCCTGCTTCATATACTTTGTCCAGATTTTCCAGCGTTCCTTCCAGCGCATGCCCACCTTCAATTCCTAGCATGGCACCGATTACGGATTTGTCGGTTTTGCGGGCTTCGATCAACTTTTCCAGATCAGCTTTTGACCGGATAAAAATTGCTTTTTCGCCTTCGTTTTCTACAAAGTCAAAAAGAGCTTCGGATTGGGAGAGGGTTCGGTTGATCAGGCTAAACCAATTGGCCGGGCTTTCGCCTTTGGCAATAGTCAGCGGAGTGATGTTGTCAAAAGCGTCTGCACTGTTGCTTTGCATATTTTGCCCGGCAGGGGATTTGGACACGATGGTAAACATCTCCAAGGCAACATTAGCTTCGCGCATTCTAGGGAAATCCACATGCCCCTGATTTCCTCGTTTGGTCAGGTTTCTGCCCCACAAGAGTGCATCGCAATGTAGATCAGAGATGAAGTCAAGCCGATCGTATAGTTGTTGCGCTTCTGGAGAAACCTGATAAGGAGCTTGGGTTTTGACCGGATTTCGCTGGGCTTCGATGTAAGAGGGGATGGTGTAGACTCCTATGAGGTAGATGACAAAAAGTACTAGAAAGAAAAGAATTAGTTTTTTCATCAGGCGTGGTTTTGCTGATGAAGATAGCTAAAAAAGGGAGGAATAAGCGTTGATTTTTCTCAGCTTTCCGACAAAAGTTCTTCTCCTGTTTTCACCGGTGGCAGGGATTCAAATTCCTCCAGGGTAAAAAGTCTGGAGCGAATCATAAATCGGATGCCCATCGGAATCTCGATAGAAAAGCTACTTCCACGTCCGGGTGTCACATCCAAGGTCAGCTCGGTGTGTTTCCAGTAGTCAAACTGATCCGCACTCATGAAAAAATCACAACCGTAGACCTCACCCATCCAGATGTCCTGACTTCCTACTTTGAAATCCCCTTTTTCGAAACACATCGGTGAGGAACCGTCGCAGCATCCGCCGCTTTGATGAAACATCAGTTCACTGCCAAACCGCTTTCTCAGGGTGTCAATGACTTCTTTTGCTGCTTGGGTGATCAGGACTCTTTTTGAGGATGACATAGGTATTTGTTTTGATAAAAATAAAAAAGAAAAGGCTGTCTCATAGCTGATGTTTGTCACATTGAGCGAAGTCGAAATGTGGCTTAACTCAAGGTAAATAGCCTTCGACTCCGCTCAGGCTGACACAACCAGTCATTTTGAGACAACCTCCTCATTTACAATAAACCCTGTTTTTAGAAAAATCCCAACTTCTTCTTGTCGTAAGAGATGAGCATATTTTTGGTCTGACGGTAGTGATCCAGCATCATGAGGTGGTTTTCTCTTCCGAAGCCAGACTTCTTATAACCTCCAAATGGTGCATGCGCAGGATAAGCATGATAGCAATTGACCCAAACTCGTCCAGCCTGAATTGCTCTCGGCACTTGATAGAGTTCGTGCGCATCTCTGGACCAGAATCCCGCACCCAGGCCGTACATCGTCTCGTTGGCGATTGCAATGGCTTCTTCGGTAGTTTTGAAGGTGGTCACAGAAAGGACCGGACCGAAGATTTCCTCTTGGAAAATTCGCATTTTGTTGTGTCCCTTGAAGATCGTTGGCTGAATGTAGTAGCCATTTTCAAGCCCTGAATTCAAAGAAGCTTTGTCGCCACCACAGAGTACTTCCGCACCTTCTTGCTTGCCAATATCCATGTAGGAAAGAATCTTTTCAAACTGGTCATTGGAAGCCTGGGCGCCCATCATGGTGTCTTCTGCGAGTGGATGGCCCATTTTTATGGCTTTGGTGCGCTCAATGACCCGCTCGATGAATTTCTCATAAATATCCTCGTGAACGAGCATCCTTGAAGGACAGGTACAGATTTCGCCCTGGTTCAAGGCAAACATTACTGCGCCTTCGACACATTTGTCAAAAAACTCATCATCTGCATCTGCGATGGATTTCATGAAGATATTTGGGGATTTTCCGCCCAGTTCCATGGTTACAGGGATCAGGTTTTCGGAAGCGTATTGCATGATCAATCGACCTGTAGTGGTCTCTCCGGTAAACGAAACCTTGGCGATTCGCGGGGAGGATGCGAGTGGCTTACCTGCTTCAGGACCAAATCCAGTGACCACGTTTAGTACGCCCGGAGGCAAGATGTCTCCGATCAATTCCATCAAGACCATGATGCTAGTAGGCGTCTGCTCGGCAGGCTTCACCACGGCACAGCAGCCTGCAGCCAAAGCAGGGGCGATTTTCCATGTGGCCATTAGTAGTGGGAAATTCCAAGGAATAATCTGACCCACCACACCAAGCGGCTCATGAAGCGCAATGCTCACGGTGTGCTCGTCATGCTCGGAGATGGTGCTTTCATCTGCTCTAATTACTGCGGCAAAATATCTAAAGTGATCGATGACAAGTGGTAAATCTGCAGCTCTGGTTTCCCTGAGGGCTTTTCCATTGTCTATCGTCTCGATTCGAGCGAGCATTTCCAGATTTGCCTCGATCACGTCAGCGATCTTGTTCAATAATTTGCTTCGGTGGGTTGCCGATGTTTTGGACCAGCTAGGGAATGCTGCATGAGCTGCATCAAGGGCTAGATCAATGTCTGCTTTGTTTCCTCGGGCAGCTTTGGAAAAGACTTTTCCGTCGATGGGGGAAGTGTTGTCAAAATACTCTCCAGAAGAAGGGGCTACCCATTTTCCACCGATAAAGTGGTCGTATTTGTCTTTGATGGTGGGTCGATCGACTGGCTTACTTTGGGATAATGTTAATGTTTCCATGGTTATCAGGTTATTTTATTTCCCAAAGTTTTTGATTTAATACCAGAAAAAATTCCACCAGAGTCGCATTCAATCCACCTGGATTGCTTTTCTCATTTTTTGATAAAGCTGAAAACCTGTTAAATAATCCCTTTGGTTTTTTTTAAATATTAAATAATTGGTATTTTTCTGTATGACCCAAAATAATTTCAGTTCCAATTTACCTTGGAGAAAAAGCGCAGACCTCAAAACCCTAGTAGAAAACAGGACCACATATACTTTAGATAATTGCGAGCTGAATATTTTTGAGACGCATCAGCAGGCGAAGGACATCAATTTGGTCTTTGGTGATCTGGTGCTGACGACAATGCTGAAGGGCAAAAAAGTCATGCATCTCTTTGACAAGCCCGGATTTGACTATTTGCCCGGTGAGTCGGTAATCGTGCCACCCAACGAGCTGATGAAGATAGACTTTCCTGAGGCAGAATTGGATAATCCGACGCAATGCATTGCGCTGTCGATCTCCAAGGAAATGATCGAAAACACATTCAATCTGCTCAATGAGACATTTTCAGACAAGGTACTGACACAAGAATGGGGCCTTGACCTCACTTACTTTCACTTGATAAATACACAAGACCTTTCGGAGATCATCAATCGATTTATCCGCATAGGAATTAAAGAGCGCTCCCGTGAGAAGGATTTGATTGCTTCGCTGGCGCTGAAAGAACTGCTGATTAGGTTGAGTCAAACCCAGGCGAGAGACATGCTGGAAAAGACCTATAAAGAACTTTCTGGCGGCAATAGGCTTGCGAGAGTGGTGCAGTATATCAAAGAAAACATTCGGGAAAATCTTCAACTGGAAGATCTAGCCGGTGAGGCTTGTCTTAGTAAGGCTCATTTTTTAAGAACATTCAAGCAGGAACTAGGGCTGACACCCATGGAGTATGTACTTAAGGAAAGACTTAAGCTTGCAAGCAAGTATTTGCAACAGGGGGATTTCCAGATTCAGGAAGTGAGTGCAATGTCGGGCTTCAATAACAACACGTACTTTATCCGTGCCTTCAAGCAAGAGTTTGGTTGTACGCCAAAGGTGTTTTCCAAAAGCTAAGCACATTCGACCTAGAAAAATATTTCAAAAATTTTCATCTGAAATTTTGATTGTTTGTTTGGTTTTAATACGTTTAAGAAACTTTAGCAAACAGAATAATTGCTCAACCCAGTGCTTTGCCAAAGTTTATATGGTTTTAATCCATTGACAATAAACCCTGATAGGGAGCCAATTTTCAAAAAGGCTCCCTTATTTTTTGCCTGTCGTATTTTGATTTTTGTCAAAAGTTGAAAAACTGGTTTAAAAAAGTTGTCTTTTTGTTAATAATTGTGTGAAAAATGGAAAAACAGGTTTCAAAGCTCAAATGAAATCGATTTCCAAAAGATTCTGAATTTGAGGTCAAAAACAAAAAAACCTTCCCGAAAATTTCGAAAAGGCTTTCCCATCTAATTAGCCCTTAATCCAAAATTTTTACTAAACGAGCTCTTTTTTAGCTAAATAGAAGTCAACCATCTCATAATCGCTGGCTTCGCGCGCGAGCATTTCTTCTACAGTTTTTGGTGGAGGCACGATCACTTTCTCTCCCGGTTTCCAGTTTAGCGGCATGGCCACTTTGTATTTATCGGCAGTTTGTAGTGCCAGCAATGCACGTTTGATTTCTTCCATATTCCGCCCCACATTCAGCGGGTAGTACATGATCAGTCTGATTTTGCCAGCCGGGTCGATGAAGAATACCGCACGCACAGCGGCAGTTTCACTTTCTCCAGGCTGCAGCATCCCGTACAGCTTGGATACTTTCATGTCGATGTCAGCGATGATCGGAAACTCAAACAGTACTCCAGTGTTTTTCTTCACATTATTCACCCAAGCGATGTGAGAGTGGATAGAGTCGATACTCAAGCCCACCAATTTGGTGTCATGTGCATCGAAGAAACTCTGATCTAAAGCAAAGCCACTCATCTCCGTAGTACACACTGGCGTAAAGTCCGCAGGGTGTGAAAAGAGAATTGTCCATTTCCCCTTGATGTATTCGGAAAACTGCATTTTTCCGGTGGTCGTCATTGCTGCAAAGTCAGGAGCCATGTCTCCGATTCTTGGCAATGGTACGTGTTGCTCTTCCATGCTATAGTTATTTATCTTTTTTGCAATCTGATAAACCAAAACTACCTACAGAAAAATCATTCACTGGTGACTTAACTCACATCCTAAGCTAATGTGCAGATTTAACCAATCTGAAGCCTCTGGCAACTCAAAAATCAAAGCCCAGCAAAAATCAAAAGTAATTATTGTTCCTATTTTGATCCTTGACCTATGGATTCCGAAGTATAAAGTTCGGTATAGCTTTGAAAAGGATACCCATCAAGTTCGATTCGAGGAATTGCTTAAAGTGGTGGACGGCATCGCTTTTCACCGGATGGATGAGCGAGTGATTGAATATCTGGAGAAAAATGCAGCAGTCAGCCACATCGCCATCGTGCACAAAACCCATCTGCAGATCGCTCAGGAGCTTAATTCGAGCCGGGAAGTGATCACCCAAATGCTCAAAAAACTAGAACATCAAATTGATCGCCTAAGCCAGCGCAAGCGCCGCCAGCAATTTTATTTTTCGCTGCTCAAAATTGAATTCGTGCTGGATTCTCAGCGAAGCAGCTGCTGAAAATTCACGGAATTTGGAAAGGTTAAAGCCCTGAATCATCACTTCTAAGTCCTTGATTTCTTTACGGCCCAAAATCAATCCTGTACTTTCAATGATTTCCGGGATGGCTCCGACAGCAGAACCAATTGGGATACAGCCGCTGGCATGGCTTCTCCAAGCGCATTTGGAAATCCCTCCGAAGTGAAAAGTTGGAGGTAGAATTGATAGGAGTTGTAAAGTGCAAGAAGGTTTTATTTATTTAACCATGGATTTTAAAACTAAAAAATTTAAACATAACCCTCTGTTAATGAGGGTTTTGAAAACTATCAAATAAATTTAAAAGGTTGAAAGCATTTTTTACTGACCAGATTGCGTGTGGTTCCACATTAAATAATAGCATATATAGTGACAAAAAAGATTTTTTAATATTACTACTTTTTTCTTGGATAAGTTTGATATTTGAAGAAGTTTAAGAGTGTGCTTATTATGACTTTGAATCCATACTATTTTTGCATTTCGAGGGCAATGCAACTTATTTTTTGCCTTCTGATTTTCTTTTTTTTCTCATCTGACCTTCTGGGTCAGGTTCGTGTTCCTTTTGTAGAACGAGCCTCTCAAAATAATCCCACCAGGAAAACTTATGATATTCAGGGTGATTTTGCATTGATTGGAAACACTAACCTAACTCTGGAGAATTATTCAGATTTTCTCATGAATGATAATATGCTCATCTATGTAGATGTAGATGGAGATCCAAATACCATCAATTCCTCATCCGCAACTTTGAATTTTTCTAAGGAAAATGGAGCTGATCCGAATTGTTCTCAAATTTTATTTGCTGGGTTATATTGGTCGGGAAGAGGGCCAGTTAGTGATGAGTTTGAGGTAACAACTAATGGTTTTACTAATAAAAAATTAAATAGGAAACAAGTTTTGTTGAAGGGACCATCAGGATCTTCCCAAGTTTTTACAGCAAATGAAAATGCAATTCGATACACTTACGGTTTAGATTTGCCCAATGATCTGGGCTTATTTGTTGGGTTTGTTGAAGTTACAGATTTTGTTAAAAATAATGGGCAGGGAGAATATACTGTTGCGGATCTGGCAGCAATAGAAGGAACAAACTATCATTATGGAGGCTGGTCAATGGTGGTCGTATATGAAAATCCAGCTATGCAGAATAGAAGTATAACTGTTTTTGATGGATACGCATTTGTAAGAGGAAGTGTTGTTGCAGACTATACTATCCCAATTTCAGGATTTGCTACAGTTGACTCGGGTCCAGTGAGGATGAAGTTGGGATTTTCAGCAGGAGAAGGGGATGTTGGAGCAACCGGAGATTATTTTGAGATCGAAAAGGGTGTTGGTTCTGGTGAGTTTGTTAGACTTTCTCACTTAAACAATTCAGAGGATAATTTTTTTAATTCTAGTATCTCCACAGGAGGAAATTCGAGAAACCCTGAGTTAAAAAATAATACAGGGATGGATATTTCGGTGTTTGATATTCCAAATGCCAACAACGAAATCTTAAAGAATGATCAAACAAGTACTTTGTTTAGATATGGTACAGATGGTGATGCCTATGTTATATATACTATTGTAACTGCAGTCGAAACAAATAGACCATTAGTTGAAGGTTTTCATTTTCCAGTCACTGATTCAGGTGCAGATCTTTCTGAAATTGAACCACTGGAAGAAATTGATTTGGTGGTTGAAATTCGAAACAAAGGTGATATTCCTATTGAAAATGCAATTCTTAAATTGGATATTCCAGATGGGCTGGAATTTATAAGTGAAGAAAGTGAATATTTTTTTTCTAACCCTAACGGACGAGCTCCAGTTTTCAATAATGGAATTTTAAGTTGGGAATTAGGAGATTTGCCCATTCCATCTTCAATTGATGAAGTCCTGGCCAAGATCACTTATAAAGTAAGAGTGACTGGCCAATGCGATATCTTGTTGTTTTCCTGTGGTGGTTCTTTTGTCCTGAATGGAAGTATTACAGGATTTAATAGTATATCAGGAAGCCCATTAACTACAGCTTCTTTGAAAATTGGAGAAAATGAAGGAGGGAATTGTTTAGATTCCCCAATTTTTGGACCGTTGGAATTATTGGTTTCAGCAGGTGAATATTTAAAGCAAGAATGTGGATACGATGAAACTAGTTCGCTACTAACTCTTTGTCACTTTGAACCCAATACAAATGTGGGGATCTCTGAACTTAATAATTGGTTTCCATCTGAAACTCGTTTTTTTAATAGTTTTCCAATTACTGAATCAACAATTGAGTATTTAGATGAACTTCCATATAGTCCAAACTTGTTATATTTTGCTATCCAACCTAATTACCCAAATTGTCCAAAGGAATTTAGACTTCAATCAGCAAATATTGAAATCAATGTGGAGGTTGAAGAGGCAGAATGTGGAACTGATTCTGGTCTACGATTGGTGAAATTTAATGCAATCGACCAAGGTGTTCAATTAAGTTTTGATTATTTGGATGGGAATGGCTTTGTTCAAGAATCAAGTCGAGAGTTTGCTGTTGGAAAGCATAAAGTAATTGTACTTAATGAACTTGGGTGTCAAAGAGAATTGGAATTTGAAGTTAACCCTTCGACGACTTTTAACATTGAAGTACAGAAAATGGGAGACGGAAGTAACTGTCTGCCTGTTTCTGATTTTAGTCTTTCCATTTTAATTGAATCCGATCTTGATGACACTTTCAGTCTTATCATCGAAGGAACAACTGCTGATGGGTTGTCGTTCAATTTGACTAAACAAGGCCTAGCCGCCGGACTATTTGAATTTGACGAGGTTGGTGCAGGAGAATATCAAGTTAGTGTCCAAAATAATTCCGGCTGTATTCAGACCTCGGATTTAACAATTGATTCCTCAGAGTTATCCTTTTTGGAGGGAAAATTTGATTGGGAGAGTACCTCGACTCCATTTGGCGAACCCGTTTTAATTGGAGAGCTAATTAGTTTTAAAAATTTTTCAAAAGGAAGCGGATTGTTGGATTTTGTTTGGGATTTTGGAGACGGCGGAGTTAGTTCCGAGTTTGAACCACAATACGTCTACGATAAACCAGGCACCTATGTTGTTTTACTTACCGTTAGTTCCAGCGACGGTTGTATTCAGGAATATAGACATACTATTGAAGTAGGAGGGGCTGCTTTGAGAGTTCCTGATGCATTTACACCTGACCAAAATGGAGAGAACGATTATTTTTTTCCAGTTTTAAGACAGGTGGATTCCCTTAGGTTTTGGATTTTTGATCGCTGGGGAGAGTTGGTGTATTATACGGATTCTCCATCGGATCAAGGTTGGGATGGTAGTTATAGAGGAATTAAAGCATCTGGAGGAACTTATATATATCGAGTTGAGTACTGGACAAGCCCAACTCAATCAGTAGTTGAAACTGGCTCTTTCATATTGTTTAGGTAATTTAAATTTTCACTGCTAAAATATTACAAAACTCAGGTAAATGGGTAATGGGACTTAGTTTACCTCTGAGCCCAATTTTATAAAAAGTATAACCAAACTGAGTAAGAAAGTTTAGAATATCCTCAGCTTCATACCCTCCAGATTTACATGCATCCTTATTTATTTCTATAAGTAATTTTGGCTTGAATTTTTTTAAAGTTTCTTCGCCACCTTTAAGAACTTGGAGTTCCGCACCCTCCACATCAATTTTCATCATATTGAGTTTTTGGATGCCAAGATGATTCACTTGAGAATCTAGGGTTTCTAATTTTATTTTTCCAAGGGGAATTGTGAATTCATCTGAGCCGAAAATTGTATTGGTACCTTCATTTAGCCCAGGTTTTGTGTAGAGAACTAATTCTCCTGATTCATTACTAAGGCCGATTTGAACAGGAGTAAATACTTTTTTAAGATTCTGGTTTAAATCAAAATTTTCTTTGAGTTGAGTGAATAAATCTTTCATCGGTTCAAAGGAAATGACCCTTCCTGAATTTCCAACTTTTCTTCCTGCCCAAAGGGAGTATTCACCTTGATTAGCTCCTACATCAATGAAAGTGTCTCCAGATTTAAGGTTCTTTTCCAATGTGAAAATTGGTGCCCAATCATGCGCCCCTCTCCAATAAATCGCCTTACCCATTTGTTTAGAAATATCCACCTTCATTCTGATTCCACGGAAGGTAATTGTTCTCCAGGGGTCTATATTGGAGTTTGATGGAAAAAAAATTCGGAGAAATTTGGAGATGAAATACCCGCCGGGTACGATATATAAATTCCGAGAAATTCGGCTTAAAAACTTTTCCATGTCAGAGGAGATTCGATATTACTGAAATCAAGTGCTTCTCTCTGATTTCTAAACTATAATTATTAATAATTTGGGTTCTAGCTTTTTTAGCCAAAATTTGTTTTTGCTCAATCAATAGCAAGCTTTTAAGGAGAGAAGTAGCCAAGTTTATGTCTTTTTTTTGCAATATAAACCCAGAATCTCCAATTATTGACGGGATGTGATTGGATGAAGATCCTATTGGGATACAGCCGCAAAGCATAGCTTCTGCCAAAGCACATCCAAAGCCTTCAAAACTTGATAGTTGGAAATAAAATTCTGATTGTTGGTATTTTTCAAGAAGCTGCTTTGGATTTAGCTTTCCTAAAAAATGAACATTTGGTGGGACACTTTCTTCAACATCGATGGAATTAATTCCAGCAAAATAAAACTGGCAAAATGGAAATATTCTTGCAAGATCAACAATTAAATCCCCTCCCTTTAATTTAAATTGTGATTCTGACATTACGCTGAGGAAGCTGTTTTTTTCTTTCTCTATTGAATTGGAATCTTTCCAGAAATTTTCATCTAGACCGTTATAAATTACCTTGAATGAAGAATTTAAATTAGGGTAATGTTCCTTAATTCCTTGTTTGGAATTGATGATTTCGGGATCAAATTTTAATTCGATTTTGATTAGGGAATCGCTTACCGGAAGGATTAAATCGGTTTTGGAATAGGCCCATCCGCAGATTTTTTTTAAAGTAGGAATTCTCAAACTCCCATAATTTATTTCAGGGATAGCAGCGCAATCCGTTCCATGAACGATAATTGCAGATTTTTTTTGGAAAAGTTTAGCAAAGAAAATTGGCCAAAATGCCCAATAACCCCCAAAATTAACAATTACAAAGTTGGATTTGTAGACTTTAGGAAGGAGTGTCAAGAATTGTAAAATAAAAAAAAGAGGAGCTAAACTCTTATGTTGCCAAGGGTAATGGTTTAATTTCAATTCGAAATACTTTTGCAAAATATTCAAATCAGTTTTCACAAATGATTGAAAAGATGGTGTGATATACAAAAGCTTTTTTTTCATCTTGAATATTAATGATCTATAATTATTATAAATTCAGTTTTTTTCCTACTTATTTTAAAAATCTAAGCTTGCGTATAATCTGAAAAGGGGTCTGAGATAGAAATTATTTTTCAAGAATGAAAGATATAAGTCAGAAAATCTCCGTAAAGAAATACAATCCGCTTCATTATATTTTTCTAATTTTATATAGGTTGTTTTCAAATATTTAAGTTTTTTCAAGTATTAGTTCAAAACCATAAAACTGGTGATTTCAAGGACCTTCATGCCTAGGTTCGGATCTCCTGAAATGGTTATCAAATTCTTGACATCTTCTGGTTTCCAACTTTTGGAGATGAGCTTCCAAGCTGTATTTGGATCCATGCTCACCTTCGCCGAGGGATTAGAACTTGGATTTTTGATCAGTTTCCAAGAATCTTCAGCTTGAATAATGCTCCAAATTCCTCCGATTTCTGTGGTAATTTCAAGGGAAACTACGGTTCCATTTTTAGCTTCCATTTTTTGGAAAGTGTAAGGAAAAGCCTGGATAACTACTTCCATAAATGTACCGAAGAGCTCAGATGTCATGATTCCGGGTTTATTTACTGCATCCCGGATCTGTTGTTGATGTAGAAATTTCTCGGTGTATTCTCTAGCGATGTGAAACCAGTTGGGAGAGGTCTGCTGACCCGCCCAGGCTACTGAAAAGAGCGCATTTTCAAAAGGAGGTAATGTTTCAAGATGTGAAATGTATTCCTTTCCGCTGGATTCCAAAAGATCAATTAGTACTGTTGGGCTTACTCGCTTCATGGCCTGAACCCAACTTCGATTGAGCTCATTGAGATAGCAAATTAGGTCATCATAGGATTGTACGTTATCGGCTTTTTCACCAAAATACCGATCACGAGACATGGAGAGCGTTCTGAGGTTTCCATCCAGCAGATGTGCCGCCACATCTTTTACCTTCCAAAGTTTTGCCACAGTCTGCGATTCCCATTCGGCTGGACTTAAGGATTTTAGCAATTCCAAAAGTTTTTGATCCAAAACCTGAAAAAGGTGAAGCGTGGGAATTGGGATGGGAGCATTCATATGGAATGGATAGTAAATTTATTTCCTGCTCAAGGCCGAACCTTCAAAAACTATTCCTGCCCGACCCGACTGCATAAAGTTGCGGATATTCTGATGGTCAGATCCGGTAGGATTACCGAGCACATCGACTCGATAATAGTCGCCAAATAGCGCCAAGGTTTGGTTTTCATTAAGATTATTAAGTTGCGCAAAAGCGAAAATTTTGCAGCTGCCATTGTTCTGTCCGGCTTCGTTGACCGCAGCTCCATTGACAAATCGGGTAGGAGTGAAGTCGAAATTCGCATCGATATAGGCAATGACTTCCGAGAAGGAAATTGATTCGGGAGACTGGTGGATTTTATCCAAAAGGGTCATGTTTCTTTAAATTTTGTGCAAGATAGAACAGTAGTAATGATCAATGGTCAAACTCAATTATCAATTTTCAAGGATACCCATCAAAGACCTTTGTCCATTGCTCATTGTCCATTGTAAATTGGTCATTGTCCATTGATAATTGGTTATTGATCAGTCCATTATCCCTTTCCCTACCATAATTTTCGCTACGCATTTTTCAATTCTACTTAGTCGGGTGGCTGCTTGCTTGGCTCCGGTGAAATGGATCAGGTATCCACGCTGCCTGCCGGGGGTGAGGGTGAAAAATGCTTTTTCAAGACCTTCATGCTCTTCAAATTTTTGGGTAAGTTCTTCGGGTATTTCCATTCCACCCCGTATCGGAACTTCCGATTTTTTACCGGATTTTTCGATTTCTATCGCTTCTTGGATATACTGAGGGAGGAGTGCTTCCACCTTTTCCAGATCCTCTATTTTCGTAAATCGAATAATCCTTCCCTCATGGGAATTAGGTCCGGGAAGCTCAAGAATACCTTCCGGGTCTTTCATCAGACTTCCTTTGATAAAACTCATCACGCAGGAATCGTTGAAGACACCCAGTAGGATTACATTTTTTCCTGAAAGGGTGTATACGGGCACTCCCCACTTACGATCTTCTGCCAGGTTGGACCTTAGGAGGTGCTGCCTTAGCTTTTCCAGAATCGCAGTCCATCGGTGGACCTTGCAGTCTGGGGTGGCTCCTTTGGAACAACGCATGCATCCTTCGAGGAGAAATCGGTCGACTTGGGGATTGGTTGGGTTCATTATTCGAAATTCGATGTTTAATCTTCTGAGTTAAAAAGTTAAGGGTTAATGATCAACTAGTTAAAGGTTTAGTCTTACTTTCTTCATTATTCGATGTTCGACATTCGAAATTTAATAATGTCGAATATCGAACGCCGAATGTTGAATATCGAAGTTCGCGATAGGGGAGCTGCATGTCAGCCTGAGCACTGGAGCTACGAGAGTAGCGTATATCGAAAGCGTTTGGCTTCGACGCCGCTCAGCCTGACACCTCCTCCCTAAACTCCAAAATATCCCCCGGCTGACAATCCAAAGCTTTGCAGATGGATTCCAGCGTGCTAAACCTCATCGCTTTTGCTTTTCCAGTCTTCAGGATAGATAGATTGGAAAGCGTGATGTCCACCTTCTCGGAGAGTTCATTGAGGGACATTTTCCGCTTGGCCATCATGACATCTAAATTGACTATTATGGGCATGATTTAGATGGTTAAGGATTGTTCCTCTTTTAGTTTTATACCTTCAGAAAAGGCCTGGATGATTAATAATAAAAAAAGAGAAGCGATTAGGTACGTCCAATTGAAGTCCAAGGCAGAGTCAATATTGATTGGAAATTCGCTAAAGCTATTGTTTAATCTTTTAAAGACTAGCCATTGAGCTGCATAGTCGATTAGGCTGAATCCAATAGCGAGATAAGCTATGATTCTGATATAGGTGACATTAGCTTTGACAAAGAACATTCCTTTATCGCAGTTTTGCAGAAATCTGATTGTTATAAAAAATGCTAATACTATAGTTAATACTGCCAAAAAGATGTAAATCTTTCCAATTGTTAGTGCTGCCTTGATACTTGAATAGGGAATTGAAAAATACCAATAACTGTCTGCGTCTGGTATTTTATAAAGATTACCTGCTACCAAAACCGGATAATCTTCATCCCTCTCCGAGACGCCGACTAATTCTGAATCAGTTAGGAATTTCTTCTGAATTTTTAAAAAATAGCTGTCTACCAATAATTCACCTTCTTTGATTCGAAAATAGTATTCTACATTTAGGTTCATAGGTAGTTCAAACTTACTCGTTGTACTTTTAGAAACTACACCTTCTAGATTTTGGCTCTCGTCTTCTTGTGAAGGGAATCCCGTTCGAGAAAAAAATGCGCCTAAAATGCCTAAGGCAATGATTGTTAAACCAAAACTGAGGTAAGTAATCCAAAGCAATATCTTTGTAGTTTTCATCATTATTATTTTATAAATGCAGCGATTGATTAGACTGTTAGATCATTCTCAGACTGTATCTCCAAACCTTTTTTGAAAACCTGAGCGATCACAAAAATGACTGCAGCCATCATCAGAAATGCAGCATAATCATTCCAATATTCCCAGGTGTTTTCTACAGGATAGCCCTGTTTAGCCAATTCCTTATTAATTCCATTTGCGATCGCCCCTAGGATACCGATAGCAAAAATGTAGAGGCTGATCTTGGAAATCAGGTTGGAAATCTCCTCACTGAAGGGCTTGTGTAAGTTCAAATACTCAAAAATCTTAGTGATTAAATAGAAGGAGTAGGCTTTCAAGGCAGTCAATCCAATGGCTAAGCTGAATAAGAGGCCAAAGAGAAACTCATTTTGAACAAAAAGCTCGGAAAGATCCAAAATCAGGTACAGGTTTTCTACCGGAAACACACGAAACTGCATGAAAGCATAGTTGAACATCAAAGCCCCTGCTTGATAGCACAGTGCGATAAAGATGATCCAAGTAATGACATGGAGGAAATTGAGGACGAGTTTGGTTTTAGGAGACATGGGCAGGAAGATTATACCGTCAATTCACTTTCAGCTTGCAATTCTACTCCTCTCTTGAAGACTTGGCTGATTGCCACCAGTATGGCTGCCATCAGGAGATACTCTGATCCACCGCCCATCAGGCTGTAAATTTGGTCCAGATCGTATTCTCTTTTTTCCATCCACCTAAACCAAGCAGTAGCGAAAATAATCCCAACCCCTACTTGGAATGCAGTAAAGCTGATTGCTGAGATTAGTTTGGAGATCTCTTGGCTGAATGGATGCACCAAATTGATTTTGAGAAAAATCCGGATCATCAGGTAAAAAAGATAGATTTCCATACCTAGGATATATAAAACCGCAGAAATCACCCCACAATAGTACCAAGTGTTTTGCTCACGCAATGCAGAGAGATTGAGTCCTTCGAAGAGATCCTGGGATACAATTGGATTAAATAAGCTGTAGATAAACGTGAATAATAGCGCGCCTGCCTGGATGCAGAGACCAATAAAGATTGCCCAGATGACTATAGTAATCAGCATGAGTGCGGGTTGATTTACCCATTTTTCTTTCCAATGAGATTTCAAAATATTCATAGTGTTTGAATTTGATGTCTCAAACCTCGGTAAATATTTATTGAAAAACAATAAAAAAGTATTGAAAAAAAATATTTGAATTTTTTTCTTTCCCTGAAATTGGACTGTCTAGCAACTTGGGTAACCCAAAGTCATTTATTCCAAATGGAAGAAGTCTTTAATCGGTATTGAAAAAATGTGTTTCTGGGTTCTTTCCAAACCCTCGAATTCCAAAAAATCAATCTTCCGCAAAATCTCAGCGGTACTTCCGCTTCCCTAGGAAGGGGCGGAAATCCATCCCTCGATGTCAAACCAATCGCTGAACATCAGCAGATGCGCCATACCCTGATTGTCATCTGGATCAGTGCCTCCGATGTCGGTGCTGATGAGGATGCGGGGTTTGTAAGGATAATATTGCTGGGTGGACCCAATCAAGGGAACAATTAGAATTTAAAGAAAACCTATGGCTTGAAAAATCACATTCAATTAGTATAAGCATGAATTAAGCCTTTAAATTAATAATGTCCATCCTGCAGGCTGTGGGTTTGAATGGCAAAGGCGCCACTCCTATCCCAGAATTATAATTATCAGCTTACTTCTGATAAAATACCGCCAAGCCATCTTTCCCTGCAACCGCGATATCGATTTTGCCATCTCCATTTAAATCTCCCGTGGAAAAATAGAGACCTGTTCCCTTACCCTCTCCAAAAGGTCCATAGCTGATGACATTTTTCACAAAGGATTCTCCGTCCCACTCGAAATAATATAATCCGATTTCATCATTCCCTCCGGGGTCTTTGCCGTTGTGTGCACGGTAGCGCTTGCCTGTGATCAGTTCATTTTTGCCATCTCCGTCGAGGTCTATCCACTCCAGCACATGGTATTGGGCTTGGTAGGGGTCGATATTGTGCTTCAAAAAAGTGATTTTACCATCGACATCGCGATGCTGCTCCATCCAAAAGAGACCATAACCATGACCATTACCGACAATGAGGTCATTCATTTCGTCCCCGTTCAAATCTGTGACGATAATCGGAATACTCACGTCGCCCAATTCGAACGTCGGGTGAAAAATCCACTCTCCATAGCGCAAATCCGGTGGTGCCTCGTACCAGCCAAAGGAACTGATCAAGTCACCCCAGCCATCGCCATTGATATCCCCAAAGCCCAAACCATGACCTTGGGTTTCAAAAACCTCATACTTTTCAAATTGATTTGGGGCTACCCATTTGTAGAAAGCCAAGGGTTTTCTCGGGTTATTGGGGACGATTTCCAAGGTTCCATCTCCATCGATGTCCCAGGCTCGGATGGTTTCGATATTGCCTGTTTCGGCGATGCTATGCGAAGTCCATTCCTTGCCATTTCCCGGATTTTCTTTCCAAATAAGCTGTCCTTCAAACCAACCCCCAGTGATGAAATCCATTTTTCCATCTCCATTCACATCCATGGGGATAGTTGCAAAATCCTCAAAATACTCCCCATAACGCTTCACTTGACCGATCAAAAACCTATCGAGGAATTTGGGTCCTTTGTACCAATAGCTGCCTGAGACCAAATCCGGGATTCCGTCTTTGTCTACATCCATGATTCCCACCGATTCATAGCTTTCGTAGGCAATTAGCTGCTTTTCGAAGTTGATGTTTTTCGATTGAGAAAAGGAAATCGCAGGAAAGGCAAATGCTAGGAAAAAAAGGGGGAATTTCATTTGGATTCTTTAATTACGAAGTACGATTTACGAATTACGAGGTCGAAATGAACCTCAATCATGTGAACAAGGAGTAAGCTTTTTTTAAGCTGATTACGCTGCAAACAAATGACCTAACATCCAAATCTGAACGGTGAACATGAGTTTTCCTTGCGCTCCCTTACCATTAACTTAATAACCAATAACTTTTTAATATCGAACATCGAATGATGAAGTTTCCGTAAAATCCGACATCGTCACTTCTCCATCGGATGCGCCTTCAATAATTCCTCAGGACTCCAGAAACCGGTTTTGTCTTTTACCTCTTCTCGCACTTGTCTGACCAATTCAGGAGAAATGGGACTTGCCTGGTTGCCAAATGAATTTCTAACATAAGTCAGGACGGCAGCAATTTCGGAATCGTTGAGCATTCCTTCGTAAGGAGTCATTGGAACCTGTCCGGGATATTCACGTCCGGCTACTTCGATTGGCCCCATGATTCCTTTCAGCACAATTTTGATCAGCCGCTCTGGACTTCCAGTCACCCAGGGAGTTCCTCGAAGTGGAGGGAATTGGGAAGCAGTCAATCCTCCCCCGTCTGCCTGATGACACGTGCTACAGAATCCTTCCCGTGCATAAATTTCCTTACCCAAGACAAAAAGCTCCCGGTCCGAACCGGTGAGTGATGATTTGATGTCCTCTTCTTTTTTCTGCGTGACAGATAGTCCATTCAAGTGGGCAACTGCAGTTTCCAGAGTTCCAGGGAGCCATGTCTTGTCCATAGGCTGCTTTTCAGCTTCGGCTAAAATAGGAAGTCCGATTTCTCTTGGTAGCCAGGACGCAGCAGCAATGGCTTCCATTCGTACTCTTCCATGAGGATCTTTGGCAGCGGCCATCAGTAAGTCTGACTGATCGGTGACTTGATGGCCGGTATAGCGTAATACACGCGTGGCGGCCGCTCGAACGCGATAATCAGCGGATTTTAAAAGTTCTTTGAGTAGAGATTGATTGACCTGATTGGCTCCCCAGGTTACCCAAAGTGCTTCTAATCGGTGATGCTCGTAGTTTGGGTCATTCTTATCTAAGGTAGAAATCCAATTTTCTACCGCTGCGGTTACTTCTTTGCTATCACGACCTCTCAGTTCCCGACGTGTTCTGTATCTGCTCCGGTACTCGGGGAGCTTCAGGTTTTCCAATAATTCTGTGATGCCAGCTCCATCTATTTTGGCAGGCGTGACCAAAGGTCGAGAAGGGTAGGTCACTCGATACACTCTACCGTGCACATGATCACGAAGTGGATCTCGGGCATTGTGCTGCATGTGGCCGATGAGAATGTTGTGCCAATCCACGATATATAGTGATCCATCCGGCGCAATCTCCATGTCTACCGGGCGGAAGTTTCTGTCTGTAGATACGACCAGATCCTGTCTCCATTTGGTAACAAAACCCACAGTGTCCTCTATCACTTGGTGTTGCTTGGTTCCCAGAAATCCGATGGTATTGTTGATGATCAGATCTCCCTGAACATCTCCAGGGAAATGACGGCTGGAGATGAATTCCAAACCAGAAGTTGGACGCACCATATGGGCTTTTTCAATCAGGTTTGGACCTTTGAAATTCCCATTTCCATAGCGTGGAAGGGTAGATCCGGGAAGCATCCAGTTTACATTTGGACCGGACGTTTCAGCATAGAAATTTTGTCCCCAATCGTCAAAGGCAATGCCCCAAGGGTTGGGAATATTCACTTGGTTCACCCGCTCCAGCTTGTGACGCTTGGGTTCGAAGCGGTAAAAGCCTCCGTTCGAAGCTCTGACCGGACCATAGGAAGTTTCCACATTGGTGTGCAAAAATACTCCCTCAGCCATATAGATGGCACCGGATTCGTCAGTAGTGAATGCCGAAATAGCATGGTGTGTGTCATGATCATCAAATCCACTGAGCAGGATTTCCTTTCGGTCCGCTCTATCATCGCCATTGTCATCGATCAATAAAACCAAGTTGTTTCCTTGGGAGACATATACTCCTTCAGGGGCGATTTCAAATCCTACCGGGATATGAAGATTATCCGAAAATGTGGTCTGTTTGTCTGCCTTTCCATCATTATCTGTATCCTCTAGAATAATCAGCTTGTCCTGTGGCCGTGGATCTCCGGGCTTGTAGTGCGGATAGCTCGGCATAGTAGCTACCCATAGTCGTCCTTTGTTGTCAAAAGAAAGTTGTACTGGATTGGCTAAGTCAGGAAACTGATCTTCTGAGGCAAAAAGCTCAATTTTGTATCCATCAGGTACCTTGATCGTTTTCAATGCCTCTTCATTATACTTGTATTCCAGGCTGCCGTTTGCTTGCGGATTGTAGTTGGTCTCTACCTCTGGCAAGGCTCTCGTTTTCGCGTCAGCTGCCATCAGATCTTTGATTTTTCCAGTGGTGGCTTCCCAGATTGCTGTATCCCTGATCGCAGTCATCTGGCGGATTTTTTCCAGTTCAAAAGGATAATTATCCGGCCCGAAAGGATCATATCTCCGACCAAAAACATGGACTCCATTTGGGATTTTATAATCGTTGGTCCAAAGCCAGTTTTTTTCCATGACAGCTTGGTGAATCAGGTCGTAATTGCCTGCTGCTTTTCTCGACTCTTCCCCAAAAAGTTTATCAGCCAAAAGAACGGCAAGTTTGGAGTAGCCTGCCTCATTCAGTTGAGATCCATCAATGGTCAGTGGCTCATCAGATTGCTCATACCAGCGCTGGCTTTCTGTAAATGCATCCACAAATACAAGTTCATGCTTTGCTGCGGTTTCCCTGATTGCGTCTGTGTAGCGTTTAAGGTTCTCATTTTCTTTTTTTCCGTTGGGAACATCTTTGATAGCGGTGATGTCTTCAAAGGCGATTGGGGAAACTAGGGCGATTTGTGGAGCAGACTTACCGTTGTATTGTTGGCTTTTGCTATGTCGAATCCAGGCATCTAGTTCAGCTTTGAAATTTTCCAGACCTTCGGGTCCTTGGAAGGACTCATTGAATCCAAAAAATCCAATGACGATGTCTGCTTGCAGTCTACTGAGCCATTGATCGGGTTTTTCGAGAAATCCTTCACTTCCTGACTTGGTGGCGTATTCGGTCTGAAATTCCTCCGCGCCTGGGAATGCCCAAGGATCGTTGGTGCCGGATCTGGGGCGAAATCCAGGGGTGTCTCCAGGGTCACTGAGATTTCGGATAAATAGCGTACTATCCGGGTAGCGGAGGTGCAATTCTGTCTCGAACAATCCGTAGTCCATCATCCTCGAGCCAAGGTTATTTCCGACTAAGGTTATGTGAGCGTTTTTTCTTAGCTCAAGCGTTTTTTCTTTGGTACAGGCTGAAAATATGAACAGCGAAACAATAAAAAATGAGAGATAATGGCGAGTTTGGAATAGGGTCATAGGATGGGTTGCATTTTGGAATAAGTATAGGGAGAAAGCAGGAGTAATTCAATACTTGTATATATTCTATGGGACTGTTTAATTAAATATGACAATTTTATATTGAATTTTATTTCATTACAAAACACTATCCTGTAGTATCCTTTTTTTTAATTGTTTTACACGAATGGGGTATTTAACCATTTTAATAACGTGTGATTTTCTACAGGACTATCCTGCTCTATCCTGCAATAAATGCCTGATTTAGAGAACTTTTTACAGGATTGGGCAGGATAGGGTCTTTTATGAATATGGTGTAATTGGATGGAATTATTTTCAATACAATAAAACCCGTCTTATGAATAACTACTATCTATCTAAAATGAAAATTCGGCTTTTCGGATTTTTGTTGCTTATGTTTTGCATAAGCGTAACGAGTTATGGGCAGTCCCAATCTGTCCAGGGTGTGGTCACATCCGAAGGTGAGCCTATACCGGGAGCACTGGTATTGGTGAAAGGCACCCAGCGCGGTACAGTCACTGATATTGATGGGTCTTTTTCCATAGAAGCAGCAGCCGGTGAAACGTTGGTTGTAAGTTTTGTGGGCTATACCACCACCGAAGTTGCCGTGGTAGGAGGCAAGACTACCTACGATATAACTTTGGCTCTATCTACTTCTGATCTTTCTGAAGTGGTGGTGGTGGGCTATGGTAGTCAGATCAAAAAAGAAGTAACAGGATCTATCCAATCAGTGAATGGAAAAGAATTGGCTGACCTGCCTGTTTCGTCAGTGGCACAAAAGCTTCAAGGTAGACTCGCTGGAGTTCAGATCAATCAGACTACTGGCCGTCCGGGTCAGGGGATGAATGTGCGGATCCGAGGTCAACTGTCTGTTTCCGGTGGTAGCCAGCCACTTTACGTGGTGGATGGATTCCCCATTACTGGCGATATCAACTCCATCAACCCAGACGAAATTGAAGATATATCAGTTCTAAAAGATGCTGCATCGACTTCACTTTATGGATCTCGAGCTGCAAATGGAGTTGTGTTGATTACTACTAAGAAAGGTAAGGCGGGAGTGACAAATGTGAACCTCAATGTATTTACAGGTTTTCAACAAG
This sequence comes from Algoriphagus litoralis, assembly GCF_003259255.1. GTDB lineage: Bacteria > Bacteroidota > Bacteroidia > Cytophagales > Cyclobacteriaceae > Algoriphagus > Algoriphagus litoralis. The sequence continues at coordinate 36,539 of NZ_QGOL01000021.1, read as the reverse complement.
TGCCTGAGCAGGGAAGGTTGGAAATGATGAATGCTGAGGAATTTGCGCAGTTTAAGAAAGAGTACTATGAAGATGCCGGTCAGGTCGTGCCTGAGGTATTTCAGAATCCCGCTCAGTACAGAGGTGAAACCAATGATTGGTATGGAGCCATGCTGGAGACTGCACCGATTACCAGCTATAACTTAACAGTTACTTCAAACAAGGAAAAAGTCAATACGGCAGTGATTGCCGGGGTGTTTGATCAGAAAGGTGTCGTTAGAAATACAGATTACCAGCGATTCTCCCTTAGAATGAATACCGATTATGCGGTTTCCGACAAAGTAAACATTGGGGTCAATGTGGCACCAAACTATGTGAAAGACAATACCCCCCGAACCGATGGTTCTAGAGGTACTGGGATTTTGTTCAATGCACTGCATACTTGGCCGGTGATGCCCATCTATGATGAGGACGGAGAGTTGACGTTTTTCAACCGCTTTCCTGCAAATACAGGTAATATCTTTGCCTATCCAAACTGGCTGAGATCGGCGGATGAAATTATCAATGAGACTCTGGTAGTCAGTGTTTTGGCAAATACTTATGCGGAATGGAAGCCAATTAAGGGTTTATCGGTAAAGTCTACATTTAATGCCGAAATCCGGAATTCACGATTTTTCTCTTTCAATCCATCCACAGCGACTTCATCCATCAACGTTGCAATTCCTACAGTAGCAGCTTCAATTCGGGATGATAACGAAGATTTTTCATGGTTGAATGAAAATATTGTGACCTACGATAAAGGATTTGGGGATCATAACTTCCAAATATTGGGAGGATTTTCCAATCAGCAATTCAGAAGAGACCGGACTAGAGTTCAGGCCGACACTTACGCTGACGATCGACTCCCTACTATCCAGGGCGCACTTAATATCAACCGTGGTGGTACCATAAGTGGGGTGGAAGAATGGACTTTGACTTCTGTGTTTTCCCGATTGACTTACAATTACAAAGGGAAATACCTCTTTACTGCTTCTGTCAGAGGTGATGGATCATCCAGATTTGGTGCAGATAATAGATGGGGTGTCTTTCCTTCTGCCTCAGCAGGATGGGTCCTGTCCGATGAAGGATTCCTGTCAGACAATTCCGCGATTTCATTTACCAAAATAAGAGCCAGCTACGGGATAACCGGTAACAACAACATCGGTAACTATACCTCTTACGCGTTGGTTAACAATACGATAAATGCAGCTTTTGGAAATACCCTAGTGCCGGGAGCAGGTGTTACCTCACTTCAAAACAATAACTTGGGCTGGGAGACAACAGCTCAGTTTGATATTGGGTTGGACTTGGGGCTTTGGGATGATCGTGTCTCACTTGTCTATGATTTTTACACCAAAAACACCACAAACCTACTCTACGCAGTTCAGATTCCACAGGAATCGGGCTTTACTAATTTCAATGACAACATTGGAGAGATAAAGTTTTGGGGTCATGAATTTGCCGTCAATGCAATAGCTGTGAATACCGCAAACTTCCGTTGGAACATCAATGCCAACATTTCATTCAATAGAAATGAGGTGCTCGAATTGGCAGATGGAATTGACAGAGTCTATGGTCAGTTTCATATCACTCAAGTCGGTCAGCCTTTCGGTCAGTTTTATGGGTTGAATAAATTAGGAAATTATGCCAATGCCGAGGATTTAGCCAATTCTCCAAAGATTCCAGGAAGGTCTACTGTTGGAAGTATCAAATTGGAAGATGTGAATGGGGATGGGGTGATCACTTTTGGAGGAGATAACGATGATCGAACAATTATCGGTAATCCTTTCCCCGATTTTGTATACGGAATTGTCAATAATTTCACCTTTAAAAATTGGGACGCAAGTATCACCGCTTCGGGCTCAGAGGGAAATGAACTTTACATGCGGCATCTCTTCAGTACAGCAAATTTGGATGGAGTATTCAACATGGTCAGAAGAGCTAAAGACCGATTCAGATCTCCAGAGAATCCGGGTGAAGGTATTTTTGGCACCACCGTGGGTGGAGGTAATGTCACTGGGGTAGAGCGCGATTGGCCAAACAGTAATTTTGTGTGGGATGCCTCCTACTTTACCATTCGAAATATAACCATTGGTTATACCTTCAAAAAACTCCCTAAATCAGTAAAGTCTGCCCGAATTTATGCTTCTGGACAAAATCTTTGGGTATTCACCCCCTATTGGGGAGGATCCAATCCTGAAGTGAGTATGCAGGATAATGGACAGGGTGATGGAGGAAACTTAAGCCCTGGTATCGACCTGGCAGGATATCCAGTTCCACGCACGATCACTTTCGGTGTGAATGTGAACTTTTAATCTCCTGATACCAGACAGTTTACTTTAACTTCAAAAGACATCAACATGAAAAAATATATCATAGGATTACTTTCGGCCAGTTTATTCCTGACCAGCTGTGAAGACTTTCTGACTGTAGTGCCTGAGACGCAATTGAGCTCAGCCACCTTCTTTAAAAATCAGAATGACTTTGAGCAGGCTGTCAATGCGGCCTATGCCCCTTTGCGGACGATTACCAACGACCGCTCTTGGCTATTGTCAGAGATGCATTCTGACAACACCTACTATGCGCGAAATGTGCTCTTCGGGGCAGTAGACAACCAGGAGGATTTGGCGGATTTTTCCGTGCCAGAGTCAAACGGGACTACTGCAAACGTCCACGTACTGAATCAATGGCGTCAGGATTACCTGATCATTGCCAGGACGAATCAAATTTTGGCTCTGATCGATGACGTCGATTTTGATGCGACCGTCAAGGGTAATTTGAAAGGTCAGGCCCTATTTCTTAGAGCCTATGCCTACTTTGAACTCGCCCGTTATTTCGGAAGTGTTCCTCTTCACCTAAAGCCGGTCGCAGTGAGAGCGGAGGCTGCCTTGGAATTATCTCCAGAGGCTGAAGTCTATGCTCAAATTGAATCTGATCTTGTGGCTGCGATTCCACTCCTACTGGATAAGGCGACACAACAGCCTGGACGTGTCACTTCCGGAGCTGCGCGTACTCTATTGGCAAATGTGTATATCAATCAAAAAAAATGGTCTGAAGCTGAGCAAGTGCTAGCGCCGATAATTTCAGGCGGGCAGTATATGCTGATGCCTTCCTATGACATGGCCTTCTCAGAAAACGTGGCAAATAAAAACAATGCGGAATCTGTGTTTGAGGTTCAGTTTATTGAAGGAGCCGCAGGCCTACAGGGCAATTTTATGTACCAATTCATGCCAAGACCAATATCAGCAGCCGAACTTCAGCCCATTATGGGTACCAGCAATCCTCAGCCGATTGATGGTGAAGGAAATAATATTCCTACTCCGGATATCATCGAGGCTTATGAAGAAGGCGATCTGCGAGAAGACGTATCCATTGGGTATGTCTTTCTGTCCGGAGCTTTCCAAGACCCAAAAACTTTACCGTATATCAAGAAGTTTGAAAGTCCACATTCCCAACACAACAATCACGGGATGAACTTTCCGATCTACAGGTATGCTGAAGTTTTGTTGTTCATGGCCGAGGTATTAAATGAGCAGGGAAAAACAGCAGAGGCTATTCCACTTCTCAATCAAGTCAGAAGCAGAGCAGGATTGGCTGCAACGACGGCATCTGGTCAAGCTGATGTTCGAGAAGCGATTTTCAAAGAAAGAAGGGTAGAATTAGCCTTTGAAAACAAACGATGGTTTGATATTCAGCGAACAGACCGCATCCAGGAAATCATAGTACCTTTTGGACAGCGGGTAGTAGCTAACCCCAGAGCTTATTATTATCCGCCTATTGCAGGAGCGGTACCTAGAAACAACGTTTTTACAAATCTCAATAAGTTCTATGCTTATCCAGCAGCTGAATCTGATTTGAGTCCTTATTTCTAAGTTGGTTTTCTTCAATTCAAATAGCCCGACAACCGGTAAGATTTCCAAAGTCTGAAAGTTGTTGGGTTATTTTCTTCCTACCCCGAGATGGCAGGACAGTTTATTACTTGACAGAAAGTAAATAGCCTTCATGAATGGTTTTCTCCCGTAGAAAATAATCCTGAACTTGAATTGTAAGAAATTTCCGTAACCTGAAATCCAATAATCCCAAAAAATATGTTCCACAAAAGCACACTTAATTACCTTTTCCTAGTTGTCGGGGTAGTGGCAATTTCTTTTGCCTGCTCTAAAAAGGAAGAAACAGGCCGGCAGCTTACCGGCAATCCTAAAATAGATAAACTCAAGCTTCCCGACGGTTTCGTAGCGGAATTGATCTATAGTCCCGGAGTCAATGATCAAGGCTCTTGGGTAGCGATGACCTTCGATGACAAAGGGCGGATGATTACCTCCGATCAATACGGCTTCTTGTATCGCTTGGAGCTGCCACCAGTCGGTTCGGACAGCTCCGTCAAGCCAAAAGTGGAAAAACTTATTGTCGGAAATGTGGCAGAGCCCCAGGTGGGAATGGGCTATGCTCAAGGCTTACTTTACGCCTTTAACTCCCTCTATGTGATGGTCAATCACAACCCCAATGAGACTTTTAGCCAGCCCACGGGACTTTATCGAATTCAGGATCTAGACGGGGACGATCAGTTTGAGACAGTGACCCAGATCCGTGAATTGAAGGGACAGCAGGGTGAGCATGGTCCTCACAGTATGAAAGTGACGCCTGATGGCAAAGGCATTTACCTGATTGCCGGAAACCATGTGGATGTACCTGAAATGAATGCATACCGACTTCCGAATGTCTGGCAGGAGGACAATCTGTTTCCCCTGATCAAGGATCCAAGAGGACATGCCAATAGCAGAATGGCTCCAGGTGGGTGGATTGCCAGAATCGACCCTGAGGGAAAAGATTGGGAATTGATCGGAGCAGGTTTTAGAAACGCATTTGATTTCGATTACAATGAAGTGGGTGACATCTTTGCCTATGACGCAGATATGGAGTGGGATTTTGGCATGCCTTGGTATCGGCCTACTCGAATCAACCATGTGACCAGTGGATCGGAATTTGGATGGAGAACCGGAAACTCCAAGTGGTCTCCAAACTACCCTGACAATCTGCCTGCAGTGCTAAATATCGGACAGGGGTCTCCCACCAATGCCATGTTTGGCTTTGGCGCCAATTTCCCAAGTAAATACAAGAAAGCACTATATGCTTTTGACTGGAGTTTCGGCATCATCTATGCCATTCACCTCACTCCCAATGGTGCTACATACGATGCTACCGCTGAGGAATTTATTTCAGGTTCGCCGCTTCCATTGACGGATGGAATCATTGGTCCTGATGGCGCTTTTTATTTTGCTACTGGGGGTAGAAGACTGGACTCAGATCTATATCGTGTGACTTATACGGGTGAGTTGGATACCTATTCGCCTCTGACCGAAGCGGATCTGCCTCAGGAGGCAAAAACGAGAAGAGACTTAGAGCAATATCATAAAGCGGGTGCACCGGCAGATGGCTTGGACAAAGCATGGGCACAATTGGGACACGAGGATCGCTATGTCCAATATGCAGCAAGGATCGTTCTGGAGCATCAGCCGGTATCCTCTTGGAAGGATAAGGCGCTCGCTGAGTCAGATCCTACCAAGAAGATTCAGGCAATCTTGGCTATGGCTCACCACGCGACCGATGCGGATGCAGCACCAATGCTGAACAGTCTGATGCAAATCGATTACAATGGACTAAGCGCAAAGGATAAACAAGATTTGCTGAGGACCATTGAGGTTATTCTATATCGCTATGATGCTGGATCTCAATCTGTCAAGTCACAATTGATTGCGTACTTAGATCCTCACTTTCCGGCCAATGACAACCACCTAGACCGATCTCTGAGTATCCTAATGACGCATCTGGATGCTCCAAATGCCGTAGAAAAAACTTTGGCACTGTTGAAAAATGCGAAGGATGATCCTGACTACCAAAAGACTTTCACAGCATCTTCAGACCTGATCTTCAGAAATCCTCAGTACGGTATGGATATCGCCAATATGTTGGCTAATGTTCCTCCAGCTCAGGCAACCTTTTATGCCACAGTCTTGGGCGGTGCAGATAAAGGCTGGACTGAGGCCCAGCGAGACGAGTATTTCTCCTGGATAAATAATGCGCTTACTGCCTATAAAGGTGGTAGAAGCTATGTAGGCTTCATTGATAGGGCTCGAAAAATGGCTTTAGCAAGTGTAGATAAAGCTGATTTTGAAAAGTATGATGAGATGTCTGGAGGTAAGCTCTTGACAGAAAGCGGTAATGATATCGTCAATACCGGAGTGCAGCCAGAGGGGCCTGGCAGAAGATGGACAGTCGAAGAAGCTGAGCCCCTTGTGGCCAATCTTTCAGGTAGAGATTTGGTAAAAGGCAAAGCCATGTATGCTGCCGTGCTATGTCAATCTTGTCACACCATGCAAGGTGAGGGCGGAGCCATTGGTCCTGACCTGACTCAACTCGGAACCAGATTTTCTCCTAAGGATATTCTCGTAGCTACGATCAATCCAAGTGAGACGATTTCAGATCAATACCATGCTACTGTTTTGGAGTTGAAAGAAGGTGGTTCCGTCGTGGGCAAATTGAATGACGAAGATGAGGCTAACTATTACCTTTCTCAAAATCCATTCGCTCCCAACGACATCAAAACCATTCCAAAGAGCACCGTTGTGCTGAAGAAAAACGCCGAAGTTTCCATCATGATGCCCGGTTTGATCAATAGATTGAATGAAGAGGAGCTCAAAGATCTGATGGCTTACTTAGTTTCTGGGGGTAACGCAGATCATGCTGTTTACAAACAACCAACTGCACAAAGATGATCCGCCCTACTTCCTATAGACTAAAAATGTTCTTCATCCTAGCGGCAATTATTTCTGTCGGGTGTATCTCTTCAACGATCGAACAGGCTGATTTTGAGCCGATTTTTGATGGAAAGTCGCTGGATGGCTGGGAATATGACCCGGTATATTGGTCAGTGAAAGATGGAGCTATAGTCGGTGAAATCACCCCGGAAACTGTGCTGAAAGCCAATACATTTATCATCTGGAAAGGTGGAGAACTGGCGGATTTTGAACTGAAACTGGACTATTGGATCTCCGAAACTGGGAATTCAGGAGTGCAATATCGCAGCGATCGATTCACAGAGGTGCCTTTTGCTCTTCGCGGCTACCAGGCTGATATTGATGGTGCTAATCGATACACCGGACAAAATTACGAGGAGCGAAAGCGAACCACTCTAGCTTATCGAGGCCAAAAGACCCGAATTATGGCTCAGCCTGATTCCATCACTGAGGTGAGGGGATATGTAGAGCGGAATGCCTGGAAAGGGCTCAACCTTGTAGAAGATCTCGGAGATCGAGCCGAGCTCGGTAATCTGATCAAGAAAGGCGAGTGGAATACGATTCACTTGGTGATCAAAGGCAATGTACTCAAGCATTATGTGAATGGCACACTGATGAGCGAGGTACATGATGAGGATCAAAAAAACCGGATGATGAAAGGTCTGATGGGAATGCAGGTTCATGTGGGACCTCCGATGAAAGTAATGTTTAAAAATATTGAACTGAAAAAACTCTAGGAGATTCATTTACAAAGTCAAAGAGGCGCAGCGAAATCTGCGCCTTTTTTAATTCACTTTTTAGCAGCCTATCCTTCAATTTGCTTTTTTATTTTTTGACCAATGGCAAAATTTCCTTTTCCATTTCCGCTATCTTATGCCAAGCTTTCTCCTGTTACCCATATACAGCAGGATAGTCTCGGAAGGCCTTTTTTATAGGTTTAAATCTAGTCCTCTTAGCCCAAAATGAACCTGGAAAACCACAGCACTTGGAAGTATAAACTTTCCAATTCCCAACAAATCGGCGGAATAGAAACCTCGGTTCTCGATAATGGACCAGGCCGTGGTGTCCGAATTGCTTGGGTCAATACCGGTACAGGTCTCCGTTACAAGTTGGTTTTGGATCGTGGGATGGATATTTTGGATGCGTTCTTCAATGAGCATAGTCTTGCTTGGATCTCCCACCTAGGATTGATTGCTCCACAGCCTTTTTCCAATCAGGGGATCGACTGGCTTCGCACCTTTGGTGGAGGTTTGCTTACCACCTGTGGACTTTCCAATGCCGGCCCGCCAAACACGGATGAAAACGGTTCCAGAGGTTTACATGGGAACTATTCCAATCTTCCGGCTGAATTGATTTCGATCAAGCAGCCGGATATTTTCTCAGGAGATTTGAGTTTTGAGATTGTTGCCAAAGTTCGTGAGACGACTACGTTTGGACCAAGTTTGGAGATGCTGAGAAGTATCTCTGGAACACTGGGTTCAGCAGAAATTCGCATCAAAGACACCATCACCAACAGAGGAAATTCTCCTGCACCCCACATGATTTTGTATCATATCAATTGTGGTTGGCCGCTGATTGATGAAGGGACTCGAATTGTTTGGCAAGGTGAGAAAAAGCCCAAAGCCACTGATGCAAATAATACAGATTTCAACCGAAAGCACGAATTTACCCGCTGCGCCCCGCCGATGGATGCGCATTCAGGATTTGGTGAAGATGTGGCTTTTATTGATCCAAAAACTGATTCGGAAAATGTGGTCACCTGTGGATATGCCAATGATCAGCTGGAACTGGCCCTAAAAATTTCCTTTTCAAAAATCCAAATGCCATGGCTGATCAACTGGCAGCATTGGGGGAAAAATGAGTACGTCACCGCTTTAGAGCCGGCAACTCATCCTCCGATTGGTCAGGCTGCGGCAAGAGAGAATGGAACCTTGATTCTGCTTGATCCCGGAGAAAGCAGGACCTATGATTTGAGGTTGGAAGTGCTGACAGGGGAGAAAGCGAAAGGATTTAAAGTTTGAGATTTGAAATTTGAGATTGACGACTTTGAATATTGAACTCTGAACAATTTCTATAATCGAAGGATGGTACACTAATATCTTAATAACCAATAACTAATAACCAAATACTGAATATCGAATGTTGAATATCGAACATCGAAGAAAGGTAACCCAATAACTAATAACCAAACCCACACCATGACCCTAGCAAAAAAAGCCCTTGAACAAGGCGAAGGAATACTGAGATTAACCCCGACTTGGGTGCCTCGATCGTTTTGCGTACCCGGCCGAAGAATCAAACTTCATCCCGACGATTATTATTCCTTTGGAGGAATGCGCGGAGGGATCGACGAGCGTTGGTTTTCATCTACCACACCTGCGGAGAATGGTCCGCTTACTTCCAAAAATGAAGGCTTAAGTCATATCGCTTTCGAAGACGGTGGCAAAACCCATCAGTTTCTCCTAAAAGATGCAATAGATGAATTGGGAGCGCAGATCATCGGTTCGCGACTTTGGAACCAGTACAAGTCATGGCCGATGTACTCTAAATTTTTTGACAACATGGGCCCGCTTCCGCATCACATTCATCCATCCGATGAATTCGGGAAGCTGACCAATCAAAACGGAAAACCTGAAGCCTATTACTTTCCACCCCAAGTGAACAACCATGGAGGCGATTTTCCTTACACTTTCTTTGGCATTGCTCCAGGGACGAGTAAGGAAACCATCTTGGACTGCTTGAGAAACTTCACCAAAGGCGATAATAAAATCACGAACTACAGCCAAGCCTTCCGCCTGCAGCCAGGTACTGGCTGGGATGTTCCTCCGGGAATGCTGCATGCTCCAGGTTCGCTTTGTACCTACGAGCCACAGAAAGCGTCTGACATTTTCGCCATGTATCAGTCATTGGTAAATGAGGCGATAATCCCTGAAGAATTGCTTTGGAATGCTACGCCTAAGGACCGATGGGGTGACTATGACTTGCTGGTGGAAATGATCGATTGGGACCTCAATGTGAATCCCAACCTGATGGATAATCACTACATGGAGCCAAGGCCTGTTTCTTCGGTGAGCGAAATGCATGCCGCTGGGTACCATGAAAACTGGATTTGCTACCGGTCTCATGACTACAGCGCCAAAGAACTGACTGTAATGCCTGGACAGACTGTGATGATCAAAGATGCAGCAGCATATGGCATGATCATGATGCAGGGTTATGGTAAAATGGGCGCTTGGGACATCGAGACACCTGCGTTGATCCGCTTTGGTCAATTGACTCATGATGAGTATTTTGTATCCGAGGATGCAGCTAAAGCTGGGGTGAAGATTACCAACCTTTCTAAAACAGACCCGATCGTGATGCTGAAGCACTTCGGTCCAAGAAATCCTGATTTGGAGATCAAATAGAAAGACTTAAGACGCTAGTTTTTAGACAAAAGACAAAATCTGGCATTCTTCGGTCTCCAATCATCAGTCATTGGACATCCAACAAGTAACAAATTCCCAATAACTAATAACCATTAACCCCATAACCATGAACAACTTCCCAAAACTCCACAACGCCACCTGGCCGGGATTGGTGGGCAAAGGCCCGGATTCCGAACCAGTCATTCCTTTTGATACACTTCTGTCCATGACCGCTGCCGCGGAAGTAAACGGGGTGAAATTTGACGGAATTGATGTGGGTTTGCTCGAACCGCACTTTGACCTGAACAATCCTGACGAGGCGAAAAAACTTGCCGATAAAGTTTCCAAATACAACTTGAACGTGGGTTCCTTGGTTGCTCCGATCTGGGCAGGATCTGCCATGGGTACAGCTGATCAGCGCAAGACTTTTGTGGAAATGGTCCGTAAATCCTGTGAATTTGGCCAACAGCTGAAATCACTGGGAGTAAGACATTATGGAGTTGTCCGGATCGACTCTGCTGCAGGAGTTTCCGATTGGGCAAAAGACCCTGTTGCAAATACGAAGCAAATAGCTGAGACATTCCGTGAGGCTTGCGATGTGGCGGCTGGATTTGGTGAGAAATTAGCTGCTGAGGGAGAAATCTGCTGGGGTGCGATGCATAGCTGGAAGCACATGGTAGAGCTACTGGAAATGGTCGATCGTCCAAACATCGGTTTCCAGGCAGATATGTCCCATACTTTCCTTTATACCATGGGTTATAATGCTCCAGAAAATCGGATTTTACCAATAGATGCGGATCTGAAAGACCGAGAAACGATCAAAGCGGCTTTGAAAACGGTGACTGATGCTTTACGTCCTTGGACGATTGACTTTCACGTCGCACAAAATGACGGTTCTGTTTTCGGTTCAGGTTCTCACGATAAAACAGGCCGCCATTGCCAGGCCACTGATCCAAACGGACTTCTGGATATTGCGCACGATGCGGGATATTGGCTTCGGGATGGAAAAGGCGAGCTAACCAAAGCATTCCAACACATCTGCTGGGATGGTTGCATGTTCCCAAATGCAGTGATGGAAAATCAGCAAACCTGGAATGATATCCTAACTGCGATGGTGAAGGTGCGAGAAGCACATGGCTGGAATGGTTGATTCGATATTTGAGATTCAAAATTCGAGATTCACTTAACTCTAAGGCTTGACAATTTCAAATTTCAAACCTTTCAAATTTCAAATTCAATTATTATGTCAAAAAAACAAATACGAATCGGACTGATCGGCACAGGGCTGATGGGCCGAATACATACCAATGGTTACAAACGTTTAGCTGACTTTTTCCCGGAATACGAATACGTTCCCGTGCTTCAAGCTTGCTGCTCCAGGAAGGCAGAGCGTGCGCAAGCATTTGCTGATCAGTGGGGCTATGCGTCTATCGAGACGGACTGGCGAAAGATCATCGCGCGTGACGATATCGATGCTGTGGACATTTGTACCCCAAATGATTCCCATGCCGAAATCGCCATCGCAGCGGCTAAAGCAGGAAAGATGATCCTTTGCGAAAAGCCTTTGGCTCGAACTGTAGCTGAAGCTGAAGAAATGGTGAAAGCGGTGGAAGCAGCCGGAGTGAAAAATACCGTCTGGTACAATTACCGAAGGGTTCCGGCTGTAACCTTGGCCAAAAACATTGTCGCCTCAGGCAAGCTTGGGAAAATTTTCCATTATCGAGCCAACTTCTTGCAGGATTGGACCATCAATCCCGAATTGCCGCAAGGAGGTGACGGTCTCTGGAGACTGGATGTGGATGCCGCGGGGTCGGGAGTGACGGGAGACCTTTTGGCGCACTGCATCGATACGGCGATGTGGCTTAATGGTGGAATAAAAGATGTCTCGGCCATGACAGAAACGTTTGTAAAAGAGAGAGTTCATGTGGGTTCAGGGGAAAAGCAAAAAGTCGGAATTGACGATGCCTGTATTTTCCATTGTCACTTTGACAACGGTTCCTTGGGACTCTTCGAGGCCACACGCTATGCTCGTGGGCACAAGGCACTTTATACTTTTGAAATAAATGGGGAGCATGCTTCGATCCGCTGGGATCTACATGATTTGACCCGATTAGAATATTTCGATCACAGTGACGAAGGAATTGTGCGGGGATGGCGTTCCATTCACGTGACCGACGGGGACCATCCGTACATGAAGCGCTGGTGGATTCCGGGCACTTCCATCGGCTATGAGCATTCCTTTATCCATCAGGTTTCTGATTTCTTCCTAAGTTTGCAGACTGGGGAACCTTGTCATCCGACTTTCCGGGACGCATTTGAAACTCAGAAAGTCTGCGAAGCAGTCATCGAATCTGCCAACTCTCGATCTTGGAAAGATACCGGTGTAGAGTGGGTTGAAAAAGTCTGAATTAAAAAGTCAGAAGTCTAAAAACTCCAAGTCGAAAGGCTTGGAGTTTCCTATATGAGTTATATGAAGAAAATAGCTGTTTTTATTTTTGGTTTTAACTCTTGGGAGTTGTGGTAGGCTACAAAAGTGTGAGTTGGCTGTGAGCAAATTTGATTTGGGTAAGCCATATTCTGAAAAACTGGATTTTAACTTTTGTGGCTTCCATCCAAATTATTATAGGCTAGAGATTTCTGGAAATATGGAAGGTGAGATCCTGTTACAAGAATATTTTAAGTTTAAAGGAAATGGGAAAATTGATACTTTAATCGAAGGAGATTATTATGCCCAGGAATTTTTGTTTAACTATAGTCCTTTGGGTAAAGTAGAGGGCGATTTAGAAGTAAGAATTTCTCTCAGATAAATTGAAGTTCAAAAATTCCAACTCGAATATCTTCGAGTTTTTGCTCTTAACATTACTGGATTTTTTTCTCATTTACCTCCAAATCTCCCATAGCATGTTTGGTGTTGAATCCTTGAGATCTTTGGATTAACTTGTTTTGGAACAATTCACATCACACATGAAAAATCCTTGGTTTCTACTTCTTTTTGCAGCAATTGCTCTTTTCTCCTGTCAACCTTCCACCCAGACTGAAACAATTCAGGCTGATTCGACAGCAGTAGCATTGGAAGCTGGAGTTCAACTGATCCCGATCCAAACGCCTAAAGGTGAATTTAAAGTGTGGACCAAGCGGGTAGGTGACAATCCGACCATGAAAGTGCTTTTGCTACATGGGGGACCGGGCATGACGCATGAGCAATATGCGAACTTCACCGATTTCCTCCCTCAGGAAAACATCGAGTTTATCTGGTATGATCAGTTGGGCTCGGCGCACTCGGATCAGCCGGAGGATTCTACTTTGTGGACGATTGAGCGATTTGTAGATGAAGTGGAGCAGGTGAGAATTGCGTTGGGGCTGGACAAGAATAACTTTTACCTCTACGGGCAGTCTTGGGGAGGAATGCTCGGGATGGAATATGCTTTTAAGCACCAAGATAAACTCAAAGGCCTGATCATTTCCAACATGATGGCGAGCTTGGATGACTATGAGAAATACGCGAAGGAAGTTCTCGGTCCTCAGATGCCGCCGGCTGTGTTTGCCGAACTGATGGAAATCGAAAAGAACAATGACTTCGAAAATCCCCGCTACATGGAATTGCTCGGGGAGCATCACTATCCGCAGCACGTCCTTCGCATGCCCCCTAATGAATGGCCTGAAGAGATCAACCGCATGATGGGACAGGTTAATCCCAACGTCTATGTGTACATGCAGGGCTACAGCGAATTTGGGATTACTTCAGGAGCAAGTCTGGAAGGTTGGGATGTGAAGGATCAATTGAAAAATATCACCGTTCCAACTTTGGTCATCGGCGGGACACACGACACGATGGATCCCAAACACATGGAATGGATGGCTGGAGAAGTTCAAAACGGCAGATTCTTACTTTGTCCGAACGGTAGTCACCTGAGTCAATATGATGATCCGGAGCACTTTTTTCCCGGTTTGATACAGTTTATAAAAGACGTGGATACGGGGAATTTCCAATAGTACTTCTACTTTACCTTTGCGATTTTGAATTAGATTTTCCGATGTACTTGCCGAAGTAAAATACCACATTGAACAAAGGTTTATCCTTTTCTACAATCAAAATGAAGCTCACTCGGCTTCATATTTGATTTATATTTCCGGAATCACTTTGACTTTGGAGATTTAGTCGGAGTCGTTTCCTGATAAATCAAAGGTATAAACCCATAAAACAGACTAATCATGGCAAAGGATCACGGCCCAAGCATAAAGGATGATGCGAAATACGAAGCGCTAAGAGAAAAGGGCATGAGCGCGCAAAAAGCTGCAAGAATAGCCAATACCCCTGATTCTGGAAAAAAGGGCGGAAAAGCTGAAAAATACGAAGACCGATCTAAGCAGGACCTCTATGAAAAAGCAAAGCAAGTCGGAATCTCGGGTAGAAGCAAGATGACCAAGAAGGAATTGATAGAGGCATTAAGAAACAGCTAATTTTAACCAAATGAATTGACTACAATTCGAGGATTCGGATCCAGGGCAAGGCAATGTTTATCTCCTGTATTAAAGGGGGAATTAAAACCGGCAGTAGTGCAGAGCACTCAGTCAAAATCTTGGAATGTCCGAAAGTGGTTCGAAAAATACACAGTTTGTGGAATTTGAAACTCTCTTTGAAGCATCGGGAAAAGAAGTTTACCTACTTTTTGACAATTCAATTTTTTAAATCCTTGGCCTATTGTGGAACCATTCGAATAGTCCTTTGGTCAAAACCATGTCAATCGTTCTCTTAACTGCTAATCGCTGCGCAATTTAATTTTTAAGAGAAGCGATTAATTTTTGAACGCATTATTCTATAAATGACAAAGTGTTCTTGGATGAACTTTTGATTGATTACTATTCAACTGCCTCCATACTGATTAGCAAGAGGCAATCTTAAACTTAAAATCACTAAACCATCTTAACTATGGACTCAATTAACGAAAGGCAAGAAGAACAAAACAGAAAAAATTTGTCGGGGATGGAGGCTGTGGAGAAAATTCGCTCCCTTATCGACAAATCCGGTTCCTGCTTTTTTGTGACTCAGGCTCAGCTAAACGGCTCTCATAAATCTCGGCCAATGGCAGTACAAAAAACAGACGAGGCAGGAAATGTCTGGTTTCTCAGCGCGAAAGACAGCATGAAAAATATGGAATTGGAGCAGAATAAGAATGTCACATTATATTTTCAGGGTTCTTCTTACTCCGATTTTCTGGAACTCAACGGACATGCAGTACTGAGTTACGATAAAGAAAAGATCAAGGAACTTTGGGATCCAACCGTAAAGGCTTGGTTTACCGAAGGAATCGATGATCCGAGGATTTCAGTTATCCAGTTTATTCCTGATTCTGGTTATTACTGGGACAACAAGCACGGAAATGCGATAGCTGGGATCAAGGTCCTTTTTAGCGCTATTTCTGGAAAGACAATGGATGATTCGATTGAAGGTGATTTGATCCTCTAAGGTTAAAACTCTTTCATAGAGAAGTGTAGCGCTTGAAGTGTTACACTTTTTTTATGTCTCTAAATCAATTTTTTCTGTAGCGAAACTTGGCGATAGATCCTCTATTTTCTCAAATCAAATCCTCAAAAAAATTCCTTTTCGATAGAGGAAATAGCACAATCCCCAAAGTGCAGTCAAGGTGATCAAAGCTGTAATCAGCGCCAATCCATGTTCTCCTATTCCTGTCCAACCAAGAAAACCCGTACTGAAAATTCCAATGGTCCGAAATAGCCATCTTCCCAAAATCTCTGCAAATAGGTAAATGAAAATTGAGTTCATCCCAACGATCAAAAAGGGGAAAACCCATCCTTTTCGCTTTTTGATATCTACCAGCCAGTAAAATAAAGCTAAAGCAAGCACTGCAAATCCTCCGGACGCAAATACAAAAGCAGTGGTACTGATTCGCTTGATGATGGGTGTAATTTCAGCCAAATCAAGGCCAAATCCAATTACTAATCCTACCAATCCTGCAATCACAAATGTTCTGACTTTCTCGGAATCCGGTTTTTTGGAAAGAAGTAAATTTCCACAAATAGCACCCCAAATGGTGTGGGCAGCAGTTGGGATTGCATTGATTGCCACCCAGCCTCCATTATTGATTTTGCCCATTAGGAGTTGATCAATGTAATTCCCAAAATTGCTTCCGTGCTCAAAGGAAACCTCGGGATTGTAAACTCGGTAGAGTACCTCTGTCAGTACCAAAAGTCCCAAAGACACACCCAGCTGAACTTTCCAACCTTTGGTAAGTAGGAAGTAGGTAACCAAAATAGTGAAGGAAAGTTGGGTCAAGACATTCCATAATTCAAAAACCAATTCCCCCGAATAGATGCAATGCAGGCCTGTGCCGAAAAGGAAAAGAAACAAACAACGCTTGAGAATGTGAAGCGTGACTTTACCTTGATCCTCAGAAATAGCCAACCTTTTATTGAGGGAAAATGGCATCGCCACCCCCACAATAAACATGAAAAATGGCTGGATCAGGTCCCAAAAGCGTAATCCATTCCATTCATGATGAGTGAATTGTAAGAAAAACGAATGCAAAACATGGCCTTCTGGAAAAAGCTCCAATAAAGAATCATAGACCAAGGCAGCTTCTGCTACCAGCAAAAACATGGTCAAACCTCGATACACATCCAGGGAAACTAATCGCTGGGTTGGGTTAGGTGAAAGTGAAGCCATACTGCAGGATTTGGGTTAAGATCAAGTTAAAAAATCTACGTGATTTGCAGGTCGAAATTTGATGACTGGGCTTGTTTTTAGCCTAAATGGGGGAAAGCAAAATCCAGATGATTTGAGGGCTGTAAAAGGGGAGTTTACACAATCTGAAATACCGCAACATAGTGCGCAGCAGTTCCTGCCAATACAAATAGATGCCAAATGGCGTGATAGTATTGTTTTTGGCTCTTTACATAAAAAAAGACTCCTACGGTATAACTCAGCCCTCCCGCTCCGATCCAAAAAAGGGTTTCAAAAGCTAATTTTTCTATTAATTCGCTAAAGAAAAATACTGCGAGCCAGCCCATAGTGAGGTAAATGATCAAGGAAAGGGTTTTAAATTTTTTAGTAAAAAAGAGTTTGAAGAAAGTGCCAATCAAAACTGAACCCCAGATGATGGAAAGGAAAATTATCGCTTTTTCAGGTTTAAGAATTGCCAAGACCATTGGTGTGTAAGATCCGGCTATCAAGAAGTAAATGGAAACATGATCCAAGACTTGAAGCCTTGCCTTTTTGGATGCGGTTTTGGCGGCATGATAAAGCGTAGAAAAGCCGTAAACCAATAAAATTCCAAGGCTGAAAGCCAAAGCTCCAATGATGGCTTCGGTTTCGTTTTGGGATAAAGCTTTGCTCAAAAGAAAAGGGATTCCCACTAGCCCAAGGATTAAACCAATCCCATGAGACCAAGCATTGGCCCGTTCCTCCTCAGGGGTTTGAATCCTTTTCTCCAACTGGATCTTCCCAGTCCGGCTCATAGACTTTTGCCGATTGGTTTTTCATTTCGACTCCACTCACTCCAGGATCCCACGTACAGTTTGGGGATACCCAACCCCGCATAATCTAGGGCTAAAAGCGTATGACAGGCAGATACTCCCGAACCGCAATGGACAATGATGTTTTTATTAGAGAAGTCACCGAGTAGTTCTCCATACTTTTCTCTTAATTTTTCCGGAGAAAGAAAATTCCCTCTTCCGTCCATATTTTCTGTAAGCGGAATGTTTTCAGCACCGGGAATATGTCCGGCAATCAAATCGATAGGTTCATGATCGCCTCGATATCGTTCCTCCGATCGGACATCAACGATTAGCTTTTCTTTGTCCCAAGCCGCTTTTTCAACTTCTTCCATGGTGGCAATTCCTAATTTCCAACTTCTCGCAGGATAAGATGAGACCTCACGCACTTCTCCAGCAACAATGGTCATTGGGATCCCGGCTTTTTGTCCGGCTTGAATACCTCCCTCCAACACTTGGACCTTTTCATGTCCCAATGCACGAAGCATCCACCACATACGTGCAGCTGCATTGGCACCATTTTGATCATCATAGACGACCACATGGCTTTCAGGAGTAATTCCCAACTTTCCTAAAACTTTACAAAAATCCTGTACTTCCGGAAGCGGATGCCGACCGCCATTCGCAAGATTTTCCTTGATATCGGCTAGGCCCTTATTGGGATCGACGAACCGGGCATTTTCCAGGTGACCTTGCTCAAAAGTTCCTTTGGGATTAGGGCTGGTTCTTGCGTCTACCAAGATCAGTTCGGGTTGACTAAGTAGGGAAAGAAGATGCTGGGCTGAGATGATCGGTGGGGTCATAAGTTGAATATTTCGAAAAGAGGGGGAATTTAAAGAATATTGACCGAAAAAGGCATGAAAAAACCTGTCCCCTCTGGGAGACAGGTCTTTACTTATCGATTGAATAGTTTCTAAGCCAAACTTAAAACTGGCTTTTGAATTGTTCCATTTTTTGAGCAACCTGGGTATCCACAGGGAAAGACACTTTTACACCTTCCCAAGCCATGGTGATTGTCGCAGTCTGGTTATCTCCTGCGGAAATATGATACTGAAGTCGCTCTGTATTGCCGCCTCTTTCGGTGGTAGCTTTGAAAGAGACTGCATCGTCCGCAGCAACCGCGGCCTCGTCGATCTTGCCATCTTTCATGTAGCTAAATACAGATGCAGCTTTGCTGTTCAAGTGAACCGTCCAGTCGCCTGATTCGGTCGGTGTCATGAAGATGGAGTACTTTCCGGCACGGATGTTTTTTCCGCCGATGCTTACGCCTGTACTGAATTCAATCACGGTCTGCGCATTAGCGCCAGCTCTCCAAGTGACCCCGTATTTCTCGATTTCTCCGAAGATTTTTCTTCCTTTTACAGCTGGTGAAGAATAGTCAATGCTGATTTTAGTAAAGCCGACTACCTGCGAAACCGTCGCTGCTGGACTTAGGGATGGGGTTTGCAATTGCGCATTTGCAGAGAAGGAAGCAACGAAAACTAGGGCGATTGCCAGTAAAAAGAATTTTGTGTTTTTCATGGGGTTAATTTGAATTTGGATTTAAGTTTGAAAGCTAACAAAAAATCAGGACGGATGTTCATACAAAAAAACCTTCCGAGATGAATCTCCGGAAGGTTTGCTGTCAAGGGCTATCCTTAATCATTTTTTCAATTCACTTTTGATAAAGGCTACGCTTTGCGGGATTTGAGTCACAGATCTGGAGCTTTCATCCTCAATTACGAGATAGCTGGTTCCTTGCTTTTTTGCTTCTTGAATCAGTCCCGCAATATCAATATCTCCTGTTCCCAAAACGACATTTGTTTCCACGTCTCCCCGTCCATCAGGGGAGCCCGGAGTTCCTTTTTTTCGATCCTTGAGGTGAAGTTGCGGGAATTTGCCCGGATGAGCTTTCATGATGGCAAGTGGGTCTCCTCCGCCCATTTTCACCCAGAAAACATCCATATTAAACTTGAAGTTTTTGGCATTTGCAAGCATGTAATCCATTGGGGTACCCGAACCTGAATTCTGAAATTCGTAACCATGGGGATGGTAAGTAAGTGTGATCCCTTCTTTGGCTAGCATTTCCCCGGCAGTGTTGAATAGCTCCGTTGCAGCCTTGATTTCTTCTAGACTTATGGGACCTTCTGCGTGAGGGATCCAATAGCAGGTGGCGTATTTAGCACCGTATTTTTTTGCATCGGCGATGATACCTGCGGGATCTGTTTTCAGCCGATTATAGTCTGCACCGACACCTACTATTTTCAGTTTATTATCAGCGAGCAATTTTTGGTATTCTGCATCTGACATTCCATATCCACCACCACCTTCAAGCGCAGAAATGCCCCATTCGGAAATCATCTGATGGTATTTGACAGGATCTTCTTTCATCTCATTTCTGAGTGAGTAGAGTTGAAGCGCTATTTCCTGAGCACTCAGTCCAAGGGGACCAAGTAATAGGAGGGCTAGGAATAGGTGTTTGATTTGCATGACAGGTTGATTTTGAGTTGATCCAATTTAGGCATTTCCTTTTTTTTTCAATCTTTTTAAAGACCGAGGACCCAAATTTTTCAATTTTCCAACCTTTCGATTTTTCAATCTTTCCAGAATAGATTACCTTGATGATAGTCAATTCGCACATGAACTCCAGAAGAAAATTCATTCAAACCTCCTCCTTTTTAGGACTCGCTATGAGTATTAATCCATACATTCCGCTACTTGCGAAGCAAGAAACGATCCTAGGTCACGGTGATTTCAAGTATAAAATTGACTCCGCATGGGGTAACCTAGACCCTGCCAAGGTGCCTGTGGTCAATTGCCATGAGATGGTGATGGATCGAAAAGGTCGCATGATTATGCTGACCGATGAAGTGAAAAATAACGTAATCATCTACGATCAGTCTGGGAAATTGCTTTCTACCTGGACTTTGGGGCTGGATCGGGCTCATGGACTTTCCCTGGTAGATGAAGGGGACGCGGAATACCTCTGGGTGGTAGATAACGGGGGAAAAGTAGTGAAAACCACGCTTGATGGTAGAATTATTGCCGAAATTAAATCTCCCCTAGCTTCAGGAATTTATACTGAAAAAATGTCTTGGGTTCCTACAGAGACGGCTGTTGCTCCAAATGGAGATTTGTATATCGCTGATGGCTATGGATCCCAGTATTTTCTTCAGTTCGACAAAGACGGGAATTTCATTCGGAAATTTGGAGGCAGAGGCAATCAGGACGCTGAGTTTAGTACTGCACATGGGATCGCGATCGATCAGCGTGGCGGGAAGGCGCCTACTTTACTTTGTACCTCACGAGGTCATAATTCCTTCAAGCGGTTCAGTATGGACGGGAACTATATGGAGACCATTTTCCTCCCGGGAGCATTTGTATGCCGTCCGGTCATTCATGGTGAAAATCTCTATGCCGGGGTTTGCTGGTCAAGATTGAGGTATTTGGAGCAAACCGATAATTCCGGATTTGTCACCATCTTGGACAAAGAAAACAAAGTAGTATCCAATCCCGGTGGAACTGCACCAGAATACCGAAATGGAGAACTTCAGCTAATGGTACAGAAAGAAGCCGTATTCAAACATTGTCATGATGTGTGCATCGATCAGGATGAAAATATCTATGTATGCCAGTGGAATGCGGGGAAAAGCTATCCGATTAAACTTACCAGAGTATAGACTTCAGTATTCATTATCCAGAATTCGATGTTCAATATTTCAATATTGAAATTCGAATTTTGAATTTCGAACACCGAACTTTAAATAACCCAAAACTAATTATCCCAGACGCTTTGAAATCAGTAACAGTAGGTTGGTTTGAGATCCCGGTGCAAGATATGGACCGAGCGATCGATTTTTATCAAAAAGTATTTGACTGCTCTTTGAAAAAGCAGGATTTGGGTGATTTTCAGATGGCCTGGTTTCCTTGGGATGAAAGTAAGGGAGGAGCGGGAGGCAGCTTAGTCTTTCACAAGGATTTTTACCAGACTTCCGGCTTTGCAGGTTCGCTGATTTATTTTTCGTCTGAAAATTGCGAGATGGAGTTGAATCGTGTGAATGAAGCTGGAGGAGAGGTACAGATCCCCAAGCGGCTTATTGCTCCAGACATTGGGTATATGGGGGTTTTTATTGATTCGGAGGGAAACAGGATCGCCATTCACTCCCAGTTTTAAATGCAAAAAATGATAGATTAGATGCAATTTTATTTAATTGCTAAGCTATTTATCGTTTGTATTATCTAATTATAGCTATTTTTAGTTCTCGAAAATAGCGCCAAATGAATTTCAAATTTTTTGGTTCGATAGAACAACCCGGTAATCTACAACAGTTACAACATCGCATTTCAGAAGCTTTTGCGCTTTTGACGGGGTTTCTGATGATTTTTTTGGGAGTGAGTGATTTTTTTGTGGGGCTAAGTTTTTTCATAGTCGTTGCAAAATTGTCCTTTTCCATTCCTTTTTTGGTTGGGTATTGGGTGATGAAGCGATATAAGTCCTTTGATCCTGTCATTCATTGGATGTTGGCTTTTGGATTCTTTGCGATTAGCGTCAATTTTTTCAACAACGAAGGATACAAAGGACCGACTACCTATACGATTTTTATTTTTATCGTTGCGATCACCATGCTTACCCGGGGGAAAATGATGTATTTCTGGCTGGTAATCGCGTATTTGATTTTTAGCCTTTTATTTTATGGGGAGGTAAAAGGCTGGTATACTATAGAACAGCAGTACATTAATTCTGAAAATTTGTTTTGGGATCACTGGGTTACACTATTATGGACAGGCTTGTTCGTCTTTTTTAGTATTTACATTTTTGTCAACCAAAACCGGATCCAAAATGAGGCGCTCAATCAAATCCAGCAGGAAAAAGATATTGCCTTAGCTGAGTTGGAATCTTTGAATGTTAAAAAAAATCAGCTTTTGGCTGTCCTTTCCCATGATTTAAAAAGTCCCATTGGCACCTTGAGCCAAACATTGGAGTTGGCTGAGAAGGATTCTTTTGAAAAGAACGAATTGGAATTAATCTTCTCTGACCTCAAATCCCAAAGCTTTCATTTAAATAAAGTACTCAACAATACCTTGGAATGGGTGCTCGCTGAATTGGAAGACCGTCAGCCTGAAGTCACTGCGGTCAAACCAAGCGACCTACTTCTCGAAATGAAGAAGATCATGCAAGTGCAGGCATCCCGAAAGCTCCAAGAAATAATTACGATCGAGCATGGGCCGGACAGTCCGGTGGAATTGGAGCTGAACGAAATCAGAATTATCCTCAAAAATCTTCTGGACAATGCGATCAAATTTTCTCCAATAGGATCAAAGATTGATCTCATTTCGACTCGGACTGGAAATGACCTCCGCTGGGAAGTGAAAAATGAATGGCAAGAGACTGAAGAGTTGATCAGTCATGATCTTTTTGAATTCAAGGTGAAAACCACCTTTGGAACCGAGCGGGAAAAGGGTACAGGCTTGGGGCTGCCACTTTGCAAAAAAATAGCGGATAAATTAGAAATGAAAATGGGTTTTGAGACAATCAATGGTCACATTGTATTTTTTCTCACCCGCAAAATCAGCTAGATCAACACCACCCTGAGACTTTTGGCCCCATGTGCACCAATGACTAAGGATTGCTCAATATCGGCGGTTTTGGAGGGGCCGGCGATGAAAAGACCAAAGCCAGAACTGGCATTCCCGATCAAGTCATAGCCTTGGTGCATGGTCTCTACCAATTTGTTCCGATCCAGCACTATCGCCAGATGTTCGGTGATAAAGGGCAAAGCTCGAAGTCCTAGATTGGAATCCTCCATCCAAATCGCTCCATTTTCCGCCACACCCAACTGTCCCTCCAAAATCGCCAAACCAAGATCCTCCAACTCATGTGGATCTTCTGGAAGTTCATGAGTTGAATGAGTTTTGAAATGATTGGAAAGAGAAATCACCTTAGAAAAATGCATGGTAGGAAGCCATTTTTCAAATTCTTCTTTGGAGAGTACTTCCCCTTTATTTCCCATAATAGCTGTTGCAAATAGCTCTTCCAAATCGCCAGCAAGTCGGAAAGCTGGAATTTCGGGCAATTTTTTACTTTCGCTTGGGACGCCGGCAATTGCTGATAAAATTCTTTCCCGGCTGCTCATGATCTGTTCTTTTGATACCATTGCTGAAAAGTCTCTTTTGGGGTTTCAGGCAGGTTTCTGCTTTTTCCCCATGTATTCAAAGGATGATAAATCAGGCTATCGGGTAAGGTTTTAAGTGCCGAGCGCATCAAGCTGCCGGAAATTTTATACGCTAGGGGGCTTTTGAAAATGCCGCTAGCCAATTTCATAGAAAGCCCTTTGCCAAATTCGCCATGGGTTTTGGTGATTTCCTGCCGCCATTCATAGAGTTGCTCATGAATGTTGATTTTCACGGGACAGACATCCGAGCAGCTTCCACATAGCGTGGAGGCAAATGGAAGTGTGCTGTGTTTTTTCATATCCAACCCTGGAGATAAAATTGACCCAATCGGGCCGGGAACAGTACTTCCATAGCTGAATCCACCGCTTCTCCGGTAAATCGGACAGGTGTTCATGCAAGCTCCGCATCGGATGCATTTCAGCGAATTTTTGAATTTTTCTCGAGCTAGCTGAGCCGTGCGGCCGTTATCGACTAGAATAATATGGATTTCTTTGCCTCGGGCTGGGCTTCTAAAATGCGAATTGTAATTTGTAATAGGCTGACCAGTGGCCGAGCGAGCTAGAAGACGAAGGAATACCCCGAGATCTTTTCTCCTCGGAAGGATCTTTTCTATGCCCATACAGGCGATGTGTACATCAGCCAAGTGAACGCCCATATCTGCATTTCCTTCGTTCGTGCAAACGACAAACTCTCCGGTCTCAGCTATTCCAAAGTTGACTCCGGTAATAGCTACTTTTGCTCCTAGGAATTTCTCCCTAAGGTGAATTCTGGCTGCTTGAGTCAGATAGGTTGGGTCATGATTACCCTTTTCGGTTTGGAGCTTTTCATGGAAAAGATCAGAAATTTCACCTTTTTTCAAATGGATCGCCGGAAGAACAATATGGCTCGGTGGCTGATTCAGAAACTGGACGATCCGCTCTCCGAGATCAGTGTCTACGACCTCTATCCCATGTTTTTCGAGATAGGGGTTTAGGTGACATTCTTCAGTGAGGATAGATTTACTTTTGACGATGGCTTTACAATTTTTCTCTTGGAGAATGCGCAATACGTGTTGATTATGCTCTTCAGCATCCGTTGCCCAATGAATATGAATCCCGTTTTTAAGTGCATTTCGCTCGAAATCCTCCAAGTAGGAACCCAAATTGGCCAAGACATGGTCTTTGATCTGAGAGGCCAATTCCCGGAGTGTCTCCCATTCAGGGATGGTTTTGCTGATCCGATCCCGCTTGTCCCTGACAAACCAAAGCGTTTCATCATGCCATTTTGCTTTGGCTTGGTCTTTCAAAAACTCAGTAGCATTTGCAGGATGGCTCATGAGATTGCTTGGTTTAAGATTTCTGCAACATGCATAAACTTCATTTTTTGCCCATTGCGAGTAGCAATTCCCTCCAGATGCATGATGCAGGACATGTCGCCACCGGTGATGATCTCAGTCTGATGCGCTTGGTGATCCTCCAGCCGATCTTTTCCCATACGGATCGAAAGCGCTTCCTCAGTGACTGCAAAAGTTCCCCCAAATCCACAGCATTCGTCTGTCCTTCCCAACTCCACCCAATCCAAACCTTCCAGGTTTTCCAAAAGTTTGCGTGCCTTATTGAAGGGTGTTTGATTGAGTTCGGAACTGGAAGCGAGCCGTAAGCCCCGCTGCCCGTGGCAGGAAGCATGGTACCCTACCCGATGGGGAAATTTACCTACAAGTTGGTCGACTTGAAGAATGTCGGTGATGAATTCGGTCAATTCGAATATTTTGCCGTGTAGCGCGGCTTGTTCTTTTTCTAAGCCCGGGACTGTTGGCGAATGTTCTTTCACATGAAGTACGCAACTCCCTGATGGAGCAACTACATAATCATATCCGCTAAAAAGTTGGATGAAATGTCTGGTGGCTCCCATAGTATCCCGCTCGTATCCTGCATTTGCCAAAGGTTGCCCACAGCAGGTTTGGCCAGAGGGATAGCACACCTTGCAGCCCAGTTTTTCCAATAATTCCAAGGTGGCAACGCCAACATTTGGGTAGAACTGATCTACATAGCAGGGGATAAAAAGAGCAACTGTAAGGGAAGGGGATTTCATAATCGTCAAGTTAAACTCATGCGTCCATATTCACCAGCATTGCAGCTCCCAATGCTGACCCATTTGGAAAATCACTGGGAATAACTTCAATACCTGGAAGTTTTTTGCGGAGCATCTCCAAGAAAATCACATTGGCATTGAATCCCCCGTCCACAAACAGGCGGGAAACGGGAGCGCCACGAAGCACAAGTTGGATCGAGGCCACCTGAATATCGGTGAGCTCATGGAGAAAGGTGTAATAGGCCTCAGTGAACTCCGAAAAGCTACTCCAGTCGGTGGAATCGGCCTTTGCCAACCCGTAATCCTGAGGTTTCAGGTAGTGAAATGCGATTCGTTTTTTGGATTTTTCAGCCACTTTTTGATAAAGAGAGGCATCGAATTTCAATTTTTTATAGGTCCCGAGTGGCAGCTGCCAATGTGCATACATTTCTTCTACCTGAATTTTATGCTCTTCGCCGATGAATAAGCGGGAGATCTTGATCGGCTGACCTGAGATACTCAGAAATTGAAGGCAATCTTGGTAAAGCTCTGATTCGGTGAGCGAAGTCTTGTTAAACGGGTTAATTGTAATCGCCCAAGTGCCGGTTGAAAGCAGTGCAAAAGGTTCTTTTTCTTGCTTCAAGTACGGCAAAAGTGCTCCTGAGGAGTCATGGATGCCAATTCCGCAGGGAATGTTTCCAAGCTCCGGTTTGGTTTTCAGCAGGAAGTTCCCCGGAAGGATTTGTGGAAGAAGTGCTTCGATGCCTTCTCTTTTCACCCAGTCGTGATAATCCATCTTGGCAAAATCCCAAAGGCCGGTATGACAACCGATGCTGGTGTAGTCAGAGACCATTTCGCCAGTGAAAATCAGACTAAGGTATTGAGGAAGATGCAGGCAATGCTTTACATTTTTAAAAAAATCGGGCTTGGCATATTTCAGAAAATAAAGTTGTAGCCCTGAATTCAGCATGGCCAATGGAGGGGAAGAGGTCTGTTGGCAAAAGACTGCTTTTCCTCCATTTTCGGAATAGAACCGATCCAGCAATTCTTCAGGATAGGGCTTAAGATAATCGTAGAGTGGGGTGACCGGTTCTCCAGCATCATCCGTCTGAACAAACGAAGCTCCGTGTCCGGAGAAGTTTAATTTTTTGATTTCAAAAGTCGGTGAATTCAATGCCTCTGTGAAGGTCTTTAGCATCCATTCCCGAAGTGGAAGAATGGGTTCGCTGGGAAAGCCATCTTCGTCGGGAATAGCTTCCAGGCGAGTGTAGGTATTGAAGACTTCTTTTAGATTTTCATCGAAAAGGAAGAATTTTTTATTTGTTTTTCCAATGTCAAAGACGGCAGTGACGGGAGTTTTGGACATTTATTCAGATACGATTTACGAAGTACGAAATTCGAGGCCCTGAGCCGTGTTTAGGCTTTTTGCTATCGGAAATCTTGCAACTTTTCCCCTCGGGAACTTTACCACTTTCCAGCCCAAACTTTCAATTATTCAATCCATCAAAGTGATTTTCGAAGGGTCATCCGAAATTGGTTTTTGATCGGGATCCGGTCTTCTTTGCCCAAAATCTGCTCTGCAATGATTTTACCCATCTGTTGAAAATCTGTCGAGATGGTGGTGATACCATCTGCCAGGATTTCTTTGAGAGGGGTATCGTTGTACGAAATGACTCCAATATCCCTGCCCAGTTTGAGCATTTGTTCCCGTGACTTTTTCACGATGTTTACCAAATCTGACTCAGCCAACACGATGTGACAATCGCCTGCATCCAGGGGCTCGTCATCGTCTACCCCATCCACGATTAGATTTTTGAAATCATGGAAAAAGCAAAACCGCTTAAATCCGTCCATGATTTCTACTGGATACATATCTCCCTTCGGAAAAACCAAAATCAGACGCTCGTATTTTTTCAAGTGAGAAATCCCTGATTCCAGTACTTCAAAGATGTCTTTGGAAAAGTCCTGGTAAACTCCCGGAAACTCATTTTCATGATCTTTGACAGCTCTGTCAATGATCAACAATTTGTCCTTTGGAATTCTTTTGATCAGATCGTAGGCGGTTTCGGGCCGACTGGACTGATCAAAGAAGTGGGGTGCCAGGACATAATAGTTGTATTGACCGATGTTTGTCTCGAGTAGATCTTCAAGCAAGTTTCGATTGTAATGATGGATCTGCAGGTCAACTGTTGCGTTTGCACCTAGGGTCTCAATGATGGAATAGTAGATTATTTTTTTGTAAGAGCTAAGCTTGTTGAAAAGCAAAAGCACTTTCACTTTATGCCCCATGTTGGTAGAGGAAATGTAAAAACCCTTACCTCGAACCGAAGTGATGATTCCTCTGTCTCTGAGTTCGTTGTAGGCTTTTTCCACAGTATCTCTGGAGAGCAGAAAGTCAAAACTGGTTTCGTTGATAGAGGGAATTCTGTCCCCGATTTTTAGTTTTCCTTTTTCGATGTCCTCTAGGATCAAATTGACTACCTGGAGGTATTTCGGCGTGCGCGAATCCACGGCGATTTTTTCGGATTTGTCAAGAAGCATGGGCTATTGGGTTATTGGGTTGGGTTTATTGGGTAATTGAAAATCGAATCTATCGAGGGAATGCGGCTGCCAATCCGCCGTCCACATTGAGCATGTTTCCAGTGGTTTTACTTAGCAAGCCTCCCACAAAAGCAAAAGCTGCATCAGCAATGTCACTTACTTTTACACTTTCCTTGAGCAAAGTCCTATTAGCATAGTACTGAGGCAGATCCTTTACATCGATGCCGTAAGCTTTGGCGCGATTTTCAGCCCATCCACCTTCCCAGATGTTTGAATTCTCAATGACTGCATCTGGATTGACGACATTGACGCGGATTTTGTCTTCGGCGAGTTCTGCTGCCATCAGTCTGGACATGTGAAGTTGAGCTGCTTTGGCTGTGCCATAAGCGACATTTTTCGGTCCTGCGACTAGGGCGTTCTTACTTACAATATTGATGATATCACCGCCCAGTCCTTGTTGTTTCATCAGAGTTACTCCAGCTTTTGAGACTGAATATTGTCCCATGACCAGAATATCATTGAGTCTTGCCCAGTCCTGATCGGTGTGGTCCTCGAAGGCTTTGGAGATTGAGATTCCTGCATTATTGACGACGATGTCGATTCCTCCAAATTTCAAACATATCGCTTGGATTGCCTCCGCCAGACTGGCCGAATTGGTTACGTCAAGTTCGGCACCGAGTACCACATCTTTTCCATACTTTTTCTGGAATTCGGATACTGCTTCGTTTAATCGCTCTGGATCAATGTCGGTCAATACTACACAGGCGCCTTCTTGGACATATTTCTCAGCGATTCCTTTGCCGATTCCTCCGGCACTACCAGTGACGAGTGCAATTTTCCGTGACAGTGGTTTTTCTTTTGGCATTCTGGAGAGTTTGGCCTCTTCCAGTAGCCAATATTCAATATCAAACGCTTCCTGAAGTGGCAAGGAAACATATTCGGAAACCGCTTCTGCTCCCCGCATCACATTGATCGCATTGATGTAGAATTCACTGGCTACACGGCTGGTTTGCTTGTCTTTTGCGTAGCTGAAAAGCCCGACTCCAGGCCATAGAATCACCACAGGATTAGGATCACGCATCGCAGGACTATTTGGATGCTTATGCTTTTGATAGTAATCCGCATACATTTCACGGTATGCTTGGAATGCAGCTCCGATTTTTTCCTTTAGCCCATTTGAATCACTCAAATCTGCATCTGCTGCCAAATCTAGAACTAGCGGGCTGATCTTGGTTCTCAAGAAGTGATCCGGGCAACTAGTTCCCATAGGTGCTAGTTTGGTCAAATCGTGACTATTGACAAACTGAAGGACCACCTCAGCATCGCTAAAGGTTCCGACCATGCGCTTTTCGGAGGATGCAAGTCCCCTTAAGATTGGCGCCAACTTTGCCGCTTGGGATTTTCGCTCATCGGGACTCAGTGACTTTACTTTTTCACCACCGAAGACAGGTCTTTTCTTTCCATAATTCGCCTCCAAATAAGCGGATGCCATCTCTATGACTTCTAGACTGTTCATATAGCATTCGTAGGCAGTATCACCCCAAGTAAACAGTCCATGTCCGCCTAGCATGATGCCTCGGATTCCGGGATTACTGTCAAGAGCCTCCTTCAATTGGAGTCCTAGATCAAATCCAGGTCGCTGCCAAGGAACCCATGCAATAGCACCTTTCCAAAGTTCTTGGGTAATCTTTTCACCATCCTTAGAGGCTGCTATTGCAATCGCAGCGTCTGGGTGTAAATGGTCAATATGTTTGAAAGGTAAAAATCCGTGAAGCGGTGTATCAATTGATGGGGCTTTGGAGTCCAAATCGTAGATGCAATGATTGAATAGGCCGACCATTTCGTCTTCAAATTCAATCCCTCTGTAGATTCCTTTCAGCGATCGTAATTTGTCCACGTACAGTCCAGCCAAGCCTGACCGTGTCATGGTGCCAATATCACCGCCTGAACCTTTGATCCACATCACTTCGACCGGCTCTTTGGTCAGCGGATCAAGTTCCATCGTCTTGCAGGAAGTGTTGCCACCTCCATAGTTGGTGATTCTCAGGTCAGACCCAAGTATGTTTGAGCGATAAATTAAAAGATCTACCTCATTTCCATTCAGTGTAGCGGCTTTTGCCTCGTCCCAAAGGTAGCTTACATGCTTAAAACTCATAATCGGTGTATTCATTGTAACAGGTCTACTGGTGATAGGATGAATTTCTCAGAAAACGACTCAATAGGTGTCCTGTAGTGTCTTGAGTAGAGATAGGATTGATGCGGTTTTCATGATTTTATAAAGGAAGTTTTTACTTTCCTCAGTTATATTCTATAAAAATTACCTTTTAATTAACTTTTTACAAATTGATCTTTCAATACCTGTAGCAAAAGTTTTGGACAGGGCAGGATAGGTCAGGTTAGTCATTTTGTTTTATTGAATCAAAATAATTTTCGATGAGCAACCGATTTTTCAAAAAGATAGTTGGTGGAACCAATGAATATGAACGGACGCCAGTACCAGCCGAAAGTCTGAAGAGCGGGAAAAGCTTTCTTGGCATGTATGCCGGTGAACATACTGCAGGAACTGAGTTTGTCATCGGGCCACTTTTTGTAGCTCATGGAGTCACCGCCAGTGATCTGATTTTGGGACTAATAATTGGGAATTTGCTTGCTGTCCTCAGTTGGGGATTGATTACAGGGCCGATTGCCACTTCAAAGCGACTCACGCTTTATTATCAGCTGGAGCGGATTGCCGGGAAATATGTCGTCCGCTGGTACAATCTGGTCAATGCTCTGATGTTTTGCTTTTTGGCGGGATCGATGATTGCAGTGTCAGCCACTGCGGTGGGGATTCCATTTGATTTGGAAATGCCCACGTTGACAGACTGGCTTCCTCGTACTCCGGGATGGATAGTTACTGTTTTAGTAATGGGGGCAGTGATCACTTTGGTGGCCATTCAAGGCTACAATCAGGTTTCCAAGTTTGCTAATATCATGTCACCTTGGATGATTTTGATATTTTTCGCCGCAGCGATTGTAGGTTTGGCACAGTTAGGAGTTGGGTCTTTGGAAAGCTTGGTCACCATAGCACAGGAAGTGATTTGGAACGGGGTCCCAATGGCAGGCATGTCCAAGTTTACCATCTGGCATATCATCTTTTTTGCTTGGTTTTGCAACATGGCTATGCATATCGGAATGTCAGACTTGACCATTCTCAGGTATGCAAAATCCTGGAAATATGGTTTCTATACATTTGTTGGAGTGTATTTGGGACATTTTGTTGCTTGGATCGCCTCTGGGATTTTGTATGCTGTTTTTCTACAGGCAAATACCGGTTCGCAGGAATTTGCGCCTGGACAAATTGCCTATCAAACACTGGGGATTGCTGGAGCTGTCTGTGTGGTGATTGCGGGCTGGACTACTGCCAATCCGACGATTTATCGCGCAGGATTGGCTTTGCAGGGGATTTTTCTAAAAGTTCCCACTTGGAAAATCACGGCAATTGTAGGTGGAATTACGAGTTTGGCGGCTTGTTTTCCAGCCTTGGTGATGAAATTGCTCGACTTTGTGGCTCTTTATGGACTGTTATTGATGCCCATGGGAGCGGTGATTTTTGCGGATTTCTATTTTTCAAAAAAGATGGGTTTCCAATCCGAAGGTGCTCTAAGTTCTAATTCAAATTTTAGCATTCCGGCTTTCTTGAGTTGGGTTTTGACTTTGGCCTTTTGTCTTGGCTTGAATTTCATTTATGGAGTAGAAATCTTCTTTCTTGGACTTCCTGGTTGGTTTGTGGCTGTCGCCATATTTGTAGCGTTATCGAGAATCAACTATCCACTTGTTAAATCGCCTGCTCTATGAAAATTCTTTTGAAACTTAATTCAGTAATCGGATTAGTGCTGTCAATTGTGCCTCCTGTGCTTTTCTTTTTTGGTAAAATGGAAATGAGTCCCATGAAGCTTTGGATGGGAATAGGGATGTTGGCTTGGATGGTGACTGCGCCGTTTTGGATTAATAAGAAGGGAAATAATGAACAATCATCAATGGACAATTTTCAATGACCAATGAAATGGATATCCTTGAAAAATGTCCCGATATCGGGATTAATTTGATTATTGCTCATTTAACCAATAACCAATAACCCATGCTTACCGACTTCCACCAAAAATCTTTAGTTCTCCTTTCCGAACAATTGAATTCGAAAGGATTGGATATCCACTCTTTGATCTCCAAAATCGCGGCTTTCCAGATAGCAGTTCCCTCTTGGGCATTGGGTGCTGGCGGGACGCGATTTGGGCGATTTTCGATCGGTGGCGAACCTAGAAACTTGGAAGAAAAGCTGGAAGACATCGGGCTTTTGGCCAAGTTGACCAAACGAACTGATGCGGTTTCATTGCATATTCCTTGGGATATTCCGCAGGATGTGAATGCGATCCAACAAAAAGCCGCGAGTTTGGGAATCAGGTTTGACGCCATGAATTCGAATACGTTTCAGGATTATGGCCAAGCTTTGACCTATAAAATGGGTTCGCTGAGCAATGCCGATGCAGCTGTCCGATCACAAGCAGTAGAGCATAACCTTCAGGTAATTGAAATTGGAAAAAGCCTGGGAAGCAAAGGTCTGACGGTATGGTTGGCGGATGGAAGTAATTTCCCTGGACAGGCGCATTTCCGAAATGCGTTGAAGTGGACAATAGAATCTTTGCAGGAAATCTATGCGGAGATGCCCGATGATTGGAAGCTATTGCTGGAATATAAGCCTTATGAGCCTAATTTTTACCATACCGTGATTCCGGATTGGGGGACTTCGGCTTTGATTTGCAGACAACTAGGAGACCGGGCAAAAGTACTGGTTGACTTGGGTCATCATTTGCCCAATACCAATATTGAGCAAATCGTGGCTACGCTCATGCACCAGAATCTGCTTGCAGGATTCCATTTTAATGACAGCAAATACGGAGACGATGACCTCAGTACGGGGAGTATCAAACCGTACCAACTGTTTTTGGTTTTTTGCGAATTAATCGGTGGAGCGGCTGAAGGCGCACAAGCTTGGGAGTCAATTTCTTGGATGATCGATGCCAGTCACAATACCAAAGATCCTTTGGAAGATTTGATTCAGGCTTTGGAGGCTATTTCTCAGGCGTATGCAAAAGCACTTTTGGTAGACCGGGAAAAGTTGGCTCAGTGCCAAAATGTAGGAGATGTCGTCGGTGCGCAGGAAGTCCTGCAGGATGCATTTTTGACAGATGTTAGGTCCTTGGTCCGAGAGGCCCGAATCCAAAGTGGTGGAGAAGCCGATCCTTTGGCTTTTTACAGAAGTGAAAAAATCAGGGAAAAACTGATCGCTCAGCGTGGGGTAAACGCACAGGCGAGTGGCTTGTAACACTAATTGCTTCCCCTCACCATTACAAATTTCAAGGAATTTAAAACGTTGGGACTTTTGGCATGAATGAAAAATTGTGCTTCGGACTTTTCAGGAGAATGAATTAACTTCCTTTTACCTAACCCGAAAGACCATGCGGAATGCTATTTTCTTGGCTGTATTGTCACTTGCAGCCTGTTCAAATCCTAAGAATCCAGTGCAAAGTGAGATATCCAACTTTCAGACTACCGGTTCTGTCGAACGGCTTGATTCCGCAATAAATGCGCTGATTCCGGCCAATGCCAAGATCGAAGTCTTAGCTTCGGGCTTCGAATGGGCCGAAGGTCCACTTTGGCTGGAGGAGCAGCGGGCCTTGATTTTTACCGACGTACCCACCAATAAAATCTGGAAATGGACGGAGCAAGACAGTCTGAGTTTGTATCTGGAACCATCAGGATACCTAGGAGACCGAACAGACAAGAACGAACCCGGAGCGAATGGTTTGGCTTTGGATGCAGTTGGAAATCTGATTTTGTGTCAACATGGGGAGCGGCAAATCGGTAAAATGCTAGCGAGCCTTGAATCGCCAAAATCTGAGTTTCTTGCCTTGGCCTCCGAATACGAAGGCAAGCGCTTCAACAGTCCAAATGACTTGGTCTTTAATTCTAAGGGACAACTCTTTTTCACGGATCCGCCGTACGGAATGGATCCTTGGGATGAAAAGCAGTTGGATTTTCAGGGCGTGTATCGATTGGATTCTGATGGAAAAGTGAATCTGTTAATCGATTCACTCAGTCGTCCAAATGGGGTTGCGTTGAGTCCTGATCAAAGAACACTGTACATTGCCCAATCCGATCCAGAAAAGGCGAGATACTATGCGTTTGATTTGGATGAAATTGGGAACGTAGTTTCTGGTAAAGTGCTTTTTGATGCGACTTCACTTCAGGGTGAAAGCCGAAAAGGACTTCCTGACGGACTGAAAGTTCATTCCAGCGGCACGCTCTTCGCAACGGGACCTGGAGGGGTTTTGGTGATTAGTGCGGAAGGAAAACATCTCGGGACGATTCTGACGGAAAACGGAACAGCAAACTGTGCCTTTGATTCCGAGGAAAAGTATTTGTATATGACAGCGGATGCTTTTCTTTTGAGGATTTCGTTGAAATAGAAATAGCAAAGGAGATTTATCTGATTGATTTATATTTTCTAAAAATAGATTCCGAAAAATGTTGATAACCCAGTATAAAAAGGTGGATATCTTGTGTTTTTAATCGGTTTTATTTGGTAAAAATTGTGGAGAAAAAACAGTAAAAAAAATTGGAATCAGTTATTTATTCAGCCAACTTTAAATCATCAAGTAAGAGAAAAAAAGGCCGAAAGTAAGATTTCGGACCGCTGTTTGAAAGGTTGAGATCGGGCGCAAAGGGGAGTTTTTCTTAGGAAAAATTTCTGAGACGGGAAACTGCAGAAGTGCCAAAAACGATGAGCTGAGTTTGAGTTTCTCTTCGGAGTAATTCAAATTTCCGTGCATGAAGGAAAGGACAAGCAATTGACCTTTTGAGAGAGGCAACTCCAGAAATGCAGCAAACGGATTAATCAGTGCTAAAATCCTTCGGGATGATGGCGCATATCATCGGGCACAAAGGAACGGCTGCTTAATTGCAGAAGTTTGAGACGGACCACCGCAGAAGTGCATTTAAGATCGGCCCAAGATTCTGTCTTCGGACAAAGTCAGGATACTGGGTGTGAAGGAGCTTTTCGCAAGGAAAGTTTGAGACGGGCAACCGCAGAAATGCAACAAGGTATCTGAAAACTGGGACATGCTCTTCGGAGCTACTTCGGACAATCGGTTTTGACTCGGGCAACTGGGAATAGCCACAATAACTGTAGCTTGAAGTGAATTGAAGACTATGGTTTTCAACTCATTAAACGGGAAGATTTTCGCAAGAATTTCTTCCCGTTTCTGTTTTTAGGCAAGCTGATTTTTATCGGGGATCACATTCTCTTCCCCACTGAAACCATTCCTCCGGCGCCTTTGCTACAAATTTCCCTTGGGTAAATTCTATGCGATCAGGGGCATTGGGTTCACTTGAACTTTTAGATGAAAGAAAAAACTCCAGTTCAAATACTCCGTGGATTTCTTTTTAATTAGAATCATAATGCGTTAACTGGAAATAGCTTTCCCTTAATTCAGAATCCAACTTATAATACGTACTCCCTGCATCATAACCTATAGAAGTGGCGTAGTATGGTCGTCCATATTGTCCCACAGTATTTGCGGAATTTGGATCATTTTGAGATGTATTTTTGAGTAATTCTTGAGCTGACTGGATTTCAGTGGTGGGAAGAATAAAACCCAAATCTAACATTCGTTGAAAGTAACCACTCTCGTCATAAGCAGTAAAGCCGAATCCAAGCGGAATAATTGAATTATCAGGTGAACAGGTAATTTGTTTTTGCAAATAAAACCTTATTGGAGACTTCCATTCTTCTCCGTTGAAAAGCACGGTCATTTCTCCATTAAAGTTCCCCTTATCGGGTTCACCATCTTCTTGATTACAGGAAAGAAAGGCACCAGCTATAATCAGTATAATAATTAACTTTTGCATAGTTAGTTTTTAATAAATCGCAGGTGAATAATTTCATTTAAGGAGTTTTGATAGCTAAATAAATATACTCCTGATTTTAATTTATCTATAGAAAGGGTTATTTGTCGTTCATTTTGTG
>NZ_QGOL01000020.1 GCF_003259255.1 Algoriphagus litoralis | reverse complement strand
CTAACTTTTTGGGGCTATTCTAATACAGGGTATTTTTTTTTGTTAATTATTTCTGGATCATTGGAAAAAAAGACCACTATCCCATGACACTAAGTGAACAATTGCTCTTCTGTAAAAAGTGCCACAATCGAAGAATGGACATGAGCCAAGGCCTTGTCTGCTCCCTCACCGGATCAAAACCGGATTTTGAAGAAACCTGCCCAACCTTTCATTTAGATGAGCGGGTCCAAGAAGAAATGAAGGAATCTCCTGCTTACAACGCTACAGAGATCACCGCCTCACTCTCTTCCGATAAGCTCCAACTACTGCGAGTCGAACAAAATTTACCCTTGGCAATTACCGGAGGAATCCTGGTTGGATTGGTAGGTGCAGTACTTTGGGCAATGATCACCGTGGCTACAGGTTGGCAGATAGGTTATATGGCACTTGCTATTGGAGCTGGAGTAGGCTACACCATCCGATACCTCGGACAGGGAATTGATCAGGTATTTGGGATCTCTGGCGCCATTATCGCTGTGCTGGCCTGTATCATCGGAAATTTCTTAGGGGTTTTGGGTTACATATCCGACTCGGAGGGTTTATCCTATTTTGACACCTTACTGTTATTTGATTACAGCTATACATTCCAAGTGCTCGCAGAAACAGCCCATTTCATGGATTTGGTTTTTTATGGAATCGCGGGATATGAAGGATATAAGTTTGCATTTCGCCAGCTAAATCAGGCCCAACTCGCCGCATTGAAATAATTGCGGGTGAGAAAAGGCATGTCTTTTAGCATTGAATTTTTGCTAAATTGACTAAACCAACCCGACGTTTCATGAAGAAAATTTTCTTAGCACTACTGATCATTCTGGCCGCACTTGCTTCTGTTTTACTATTCAACACGTTTCGCCTGAGTTCCAAACAAGTTGCTGCTGAACTGGCAGTGAAAATCGAAATCTCGGATCAAGTATTCCAGAATCTTTCAAAAGCTATCCAATTTCAAACCATTTCATACAGTGAAGACGCCATTCCGGATTCTGCGGCTTTTCTGGGCTTTCATCGATTCCTGGAAGAAACTTTTCCCTTGACTCATGCCCATCTGAGTCTGGAAAAAATTTCAGATTATAGCCTGATATACAAATGGGAAGGCACCGATTCGTCAAAAAAACCTATAATTCTACTTTCGCATCAAGATGTAGTTCCTGTGGACGAACCTACTTTGAAGGATTGGGAAGCTGCGCCTTTTGAAGGAAAAATCACCGATACACACATCATTGGTCGAGGTACGATGGATGATAAGGGTACCCTGATTGGACTTCTGGAAGCTGTGGAAAAATTACTTTCCGAATCCTTTGTCCCCAGCCGAACCATTTATCTCGCCTTCGGTCATGACGAAGAAGTAGGCGGAGGAAAAGGAGCCGTGAAAATTGCAGCACACCTTAAGGCAAAAGGTTTAAAAGCAGCGATGACGATCGATGAAGGGGGATTCATCGCTGAAAACATGATTCCAGGCGTGGACAATCCTGTGGCTATGGTGAATTTGGCCGAGAAAGGTTTTGCCTCTTTCAGGTTAATCGTGGAGACCACCGGTGGTCACAGTTCGGCACCACCTCGGGAAAATACGATAGGGATCTTGGCTCAGGCTATTGTAGATCTTGAAAACAACCAGTTGCCCTATAAGATGGTGAAGCCGATCGATGCTCAACTGGAATACTTGGGTGCCGAACTCCCCTTCCTTACAAGGATAGCTTTTGCGAATCCTTGGCTATTTAAAAAGCCAATTTTGGAATCGTTAAATGCACATACTACCACAGCTCCCACTATCATCGATGGTGGGGTGAAAAATAATGTCATTCCCACTGTAGCAGAAGCTACGGTCAATTTCAGGATTTTGCCGGGAGAGACCATAGAATCTGTGAAAGCACACATCGAAATGACCGTTTCTGAAAAGGTACGGGTTGAGCCTGTTGGGCATTTGACCGATCCATCACCAGTTTCGACAGTCGATTCCGAAGCATTTCAGATTTTAGCCAAAACAATCCGAAGTCAAAATCCTGATGCGGTGGTGGTCCCAGGGTTGCTGGGAGGAGGAACAGACTCCAGAAATTTCTACGAAATCTCGGAAGAAGTGTATCGGTTCTATCCCATTCGGATCAATCCTGAATCCATGTCTCGCTTTCATGGAATTGATGAAAAAATCAGCAAGGAGAATTACAAGGAGATCATTGAGTTTAGCTACCTGCTGATCAAAAACTTCAATTGATTGCTTTGAGTTACATCTTTCAGCAATTTGCTTGTACTTCTCAATGAGCGCTTACGTAGGAAAACTTGAAAGGAACTTCATCGAAAATACTATTACATGAAATGATTTTTTGATTTGCGCTTTTTTTAAAACAGGATAAACCTAAAAGATTGAATTAGAGGAAAGTAGAAGGTATCAATCAATTTGAGACTAAAAAGCAGACCGTTTGAAGTCTCAAATCATAATTTAAGTCGACTGGAAGTTGAATAGGGTTTTCATTTGCTCCTGAAACTGATCCTAATGATCAGCAAAACCTAAATAAACGCAAATGAAATCAATCTTTCCTTTTCTGATCCTTTTCTCCCTAGCGATGAAAGCAATTTCGCAGGAGAACGTCACCATCCCCGCTATGAAATCAATCGAACTATCCTATGCCGAATATGGGCAATATGATGTGAAGCTGATCAATAATTCGGGAAAACCTATTGCCGTGGCTGTGATAGATCCAACTACACAAAGACCAGTCAAAAGCTTTGGTCTAGGTCCTGTTGCTTTTGCTGTTTTATCTGCAGATAAAGGACAGCAAATCAAACTGACCAATAACTCCCTCAAAGAAATCAAAATGATGCTTGAGTTTGTAGAAAAGAAACCAGACACTTACAACCCAGAAAACGCCCCAGTGGTCAATTTTACCTTTCACAATTCTTCACTTCGCTCGATCCCACTGATCATACCTAATGTAATGAATCCCAACCTCTCACCTCTTTCTAACAGTGGGGTTTCGCTCAAGTGGGGTCAAGAAATCTATTATAGAAAAGGAAATGAAAAAATCCTGATCCTTACTATAGATGAATCCATTCAAAACGGGGATAAAATTGATGTCTCGAAATTAATTAAAGACTTAAAATAAAGGTTACTGAGCCGCAGGTCTTCAATTTTCGGAGACCTTTGGCTATCTTTTTTCTCTGATGATCGCCACATGAGTCTATACACCACTCCACTGCAATTTGGGTACTTTTTTTGTCTCTTGATCTGGATTCTCCTTCTGATCAGAGGGTATAAAAATCAACGACTTTCCGATCGCCTACTTGGCTGGGTGATGTTTATTCTGGCTATGGAGCTTCAGGATTATACCTTTGGATTTGCTGGTATCAATTTTCTGTGGGATGAGCTCAATGGATTTCCTAGAGGAGTGACTTTCTTGTTTGGCCCTATAGTCTATTTTTATTTTCTTTCCCAGACTAATCGTTCATTTTCCTTTCGTAGAGAGCACCTCTGGCACTTCCTGCCCTATTTTTTCTA
Organism: Algoriphagus litoralis; assembly: GCF_003259255.1. Lineage (GTDB taxonomy): Bacteria > Bacteroidota > Bacteroidia > Cytophagales > Cyclobacteriaceae > Algoriphagus > Algoriphagus litoralis. The sequence continues at coordinate 68,971 of NZ_QGOL01000020.1, read as the reverse complement.
TCTAGTGTATCATCTTGCATTTTTTATTCAAGGCAAAGAGGTGGTTCTGAAATTACAAGAGTCAACTTTGGATTTGGTAATGGGGTATGTGTTTAGAATTTCCTATATCATCTCTTTCATTTATTACCTATCCAAATGCCTGAAGATTCATCAATCCTATAAAGTCTGGAGTCTTGGGGAGTTTAGTAATTCAGATCAAATAGACTTCAACTGGTTTGGAAATTTCATTTACTCCATGATTTTCTGGCTTTTCTTCAGAGAGGTATTTATGATTATAGACGTCTTGATTATCCTGGATTTTTACCAGGATTGGTGGTGGAATCTTGCCTTGGTTGCCGTAGCATTATATATCGGAATAGTTGGATACAGTCAAAAACAACCTGCTCAAATTTACTATCCCTTCTCGGCTCAAGGAAAACCAAACGGAGAACCTCCCCAGCCAAGGCTCAATGCCAATGCTAAGGAAATCTTGACTGAAAAGGAAAAAGACCATCTTTCAAAAAGGTTGGCAGCTCTCCTGGAAAAAGATAGACTATTTCTGCAGGCAGATTTGAGTCTTCATCAACTTTCGCAGCACTTGCAAACCAACCCAACCCTTCTTTCTGCCACTATCAACCAGTTGATCGGGATGAACTTCAATGATTACATCAATTCTTTTCGAATAGAAGAGTTTATCAAAAAATATCAGGAGAAAAAAAACAGAAGTTACACGCTCCTATCACTTGCATTTGATTCCGGATTTAATTCTAAGGCCACCTTCAATAGGGCATTCAAAAAAACCAAGGGTTGCTCTCCTCAAGAATTTTTCAAAACTCAAAAATAATTCTTTCTCATTTTGGGCCCAACTAGTAATTCATTCCCTGAGAATCGTGCTCTCAGAAATAAAAGTCTTTTGGTTTCAGAAAAGCTTTTTCTATTTTCACACTTTGAGACAATAGAAAAATAACCAATGAAGAAACAATTGCTACTATCCCTGTTTTTCCTGGTATCAGTAGGATACTACTCCTACGCTCAGGAAGCGCTCTTCCGCGCACAAAACATCATTTCTCCGGAAATTCATGATGACAATTCAGTTACGTTCCGACTCCATGCACCTAACGCGACTGCGGTGCAAGTCACTGGTGATTTCTTACCTACTGTAAAAATGGAAACCCCTATGGGACTGATGGATGGTCCCGGTAAGGCTAACCTGACCAAAGGGGAAAATGGCGTATGGGAATTCAAGACCTCAGCCTTAGGACCAGAGCTTTACAATTATTCATTTATTGTGGATGGTTTTTCAAGCATTGATCCCAGCAATCCTTTCCTGATCCGGGACGTGGCTTCGGTCACCAACATTTTCATCGTCGGAGGCGGGCATGCGGACCTATTCAAGACCAATGACATTCCTCACGGTACAGTAGCCCGCCGTTGGTACGACTCGCCGGGATTGGGAATGGACCGAAGAATCACCGTGTACACCCCACCGGGATACGAGACTTCCAATGAAAAATATCCCGTGCTCTACCTTCTACACGGAGCCGGTGGTGATGAGGAAGCCTGGATCGCACTAGGACGTACCGCACAGATCATGGACAACTTGATCGCCGAAGGCAAAGCAAAACCGATGATCGTGGTCATGCCAAACGGCAACGTCATCCAAGATGGCGCACCGGGAGAAGGAAGCAAAAACTTCTACAAGCCGCAGTTCATGATCCCCAAAACTATGGACGGAACCTACGAAGGGGCATTCGAAGACATCATCAAGTTTGTGGAAAGCAGCTACCGGGTTAAAGCTGACAAAGCACACCGAGCAATAGCCGGGCTATCTATGGGCGGTTACCATACCTTGCACATTTCGAGATACTATCCCAATACCTTTGATTACATGGGACTCTTTTCCGCCGCTATCATGCCTCGGGAAGATGCCACCGGCAAGGTGTATAGCAATTTTGATGAAACGCTCAAAGCACAAATGGACAACGGGTATAAACTCTACTGGATCGCGATCGGTAAGACCGATTTCCTCTATGATGCCAATAAGGAATATATCGCCAAGCTGGACGCGATGAAGATGCCATATACTTATGTAGAAAGCGAAGGCGGACACATCTGGAGAAACTGGAGAGTGTATTTGACCCAGTTTGCACCGCAGCTTTTCTAAAGCCACACCTAACCTATTGTAGCACCTGTGCTTGAGTGAAAACTTAGGCACAGGTTTTCTTTTCAGAAAAACCCTTTCTAGATTCTTTCCTTAATTCGAAAATTCAACCCAATAAAACCTATATCCATGAAAATTAACACGTTACTAAAAAGCGTTGCTTTTGCTGTCCTCCTGGGAGCGACTGTACAAGCTCAGGCACAGGAGATTAGTGCCATGCAAGCTCCTCGGGTCGTTTCTCCAGAGGTAAATGCAGATAAGTCCGTTACTTTTCGCGTACTTTCTGAGAAAGCCAACGAAGTCAGCCTCAATGGCAGCTGGATGGGATTTCGAGAAACTCTTCCCCTCGTCAAAGGCGAGCAAGGCGTATGGTCTGTGACCATCAAGCCACTCCCCTCCTCGATGTACCACTACAATTTCTACATAGACGGAGTAGCAGCGATTGATGTGACTAATCCGCATGCGTTGAGAGATGGAACCAGATATGCAAGTCTGCTCATGGTACCCGGTGATGGATCCACAGTATATCAATTGAATGATACTCCCCACGGAAATATTTCCCAAGTATGGTATCCTTCCCCCACTTTGGGAGCTGACCGAAGAATGTACGTCTACACTCCCCCGGGATATGACAGCGGAAAGGACTCCTACCCTGTCCTCTACTTGCTCCATGGTGCCGGAGGTGATGAAGATGCATGGTCTTCACTGGGCCGGGCTAATTTGATCTTGGATAACCTGATCGCTTCTGGGGAATCTAAGCCAATGATTGTCGTCATGACCAATGGAAACGCTTGGCAAACTTCTACCCTTCGTCAGATACCTGGACTTCCTACTCCTACACGGGAGACTTTTGGCCAGTTTCAAGGAAAATTTGAAAAGAGCTTGGTAGAAGATGTAGTTCCTTATATTGAGAAAAACTACCGGGTAATTGCCGACAAAGATCACCGTGCTTTGGCAGGATTATCCATGGGTGGTGGACATACCATTACCGCATCGATTAATTACCCGGGTACGTTTGGCTACATTGGCGTATTCAGCAGTGGAATCTTCGATGCCAACGCGGATATGGCGGAAATGGAAAAGAAATTCCTAGCCTTGAAAGCCACCGGAGTCCATAAATATTGGGTGGCCTGCGGCAAAGAGGACTTCGTGATGGATTCGAACAAAAGACTCCTGAGCGTGCTTGACAAAACAGGTTTTGAGCATGAATACTTCGAAAACGAAGGAGGACATACTTGGGCCAATTGGAGAACTTATCTGAGCATGTTTGCCCCAATGCTTTTCTAAAAAAATACACGCAACCAAAAACAAAAAAGCCGGTTTCCGAACTAACGGAAACCGGCTTTTTCAATTTAGGAAATTGAGACTTAGATATTCTCAATGTCAATTTCAGTCCGTACTACTACCGCTTTATTTCTGTTGGATTTGATTGTGCTGAGTGTTTTTTCAGCGAATCCTTTGATAGTGAAATTTTCACCATTATCGATCTGATTTTCAAACATGGAGATCGCATTGTCCAATTCTTCGATCTGGAAATCAATGAAAGCCTCATCAAAAGCTTCACCTTCCAATAGTTCCAACTCATCAAACTTGGTTTGCATGTCAGAAGAGATGCCCTCAGACATATCCACGTCATTGGAATCCAGAATCTCGGCAAACTCGATTTTGGATGCAGAATTTTCATCCTTTATCATTTGCGCATATTCCAAAACAGAATCATCCTGACCCTTGTCAAGTGCCAACTGCCCGAAAGCAACCTGCGCATTGATAAATTGGGATGCAGACATTCCGAAATTCCGGTCTTGCTGATTTACCGTAGTCAGGATAGGCTCATCGTCGTCGTTGTCACAGGCGGCAAATCCCAAAAGGCAAAATGCAGAGAGCAAAATCGCTCCTGATCTTTTGACCAAAGCGGATCTCATAGAATTGTTGGGTAGAGTTTGGTTTCTAGTTTTCATAAGAAATTTAGTTGGTTTGAATGAGCCATACCATTACCAATTACTGTTCCTTATGCGCTAAACTTCCACAAACGACCTTTCTGTATTTTTTAGCTGGGTAACTTCCCATCAATTTGTAACATTTAATGCCCAAATATGGTGATCAGGGTAAATGTGCTGCCTGATTTTTTTAAATCCTGACTCCAAAACCAACCTTGAGCAAAGGATAATCAGATAGGCAAAAAAAGACTTTCTGTTTTCTAGGAAAGGCTTTCGCTGCGTTTCGCCAAATTCAATCAATTACTTCTGCACCGGGAGGTAATTTCTGGACTATTCGGAATTGACCTTTGCTGACCTTTACTTCCTGACCTGCTTTGGTTTTGAATGTGCCAGCAAACTGCCCCTCCACTGTTCCTATAAATTGGGAAAAAGTTCCGTTCATGAATTTGTAGGAAGTTTGCTTTCCGTCAAACGTAATAATCTTAACTGTGCAGGATGATCCAGGAATCCGCTCCTCTTCCAAAAACCCATATTCATGAGCCGAATAGGCATAATGCTTTACATTGTCCTTTTTGACAAAAGCAGTCATGAAGAGATTTTTGCCGAAAGTACCTTCACCTGGACCTAAATCATGACCAGCCTCATAGGTACCCACTCCCAAGGGAATCCAATAAAAACCTGCGAAGTTAAAATCATTGCCAGGCCCCCAAAGATTAACCGAGATCGATTTGTCTACATTGAGGGTATTGAGAATCTCTGCGTAATTCTTCACTTCCACCCCATCTATTTCCATAGAATAGCTGCTTTCCTCCCCTGTAAGTGTAAATGGGAAACTAAGATCATTGGTCTGAGGCTGATCCTCATCAGGAGCCATATCACCACCCTCCGAACAAGAAAACAGCAGAATAGTAATGGCTAAAAGCCAAATCAGGTTACCGGTTAGTTTTTTCATTATAGCAGTTGTATTGTGTCGATTCAAAGAAAAAAATGGAATCAAAAAACCACCATACGACAAATGCCCTATTCCAGAGAAAACTGAAACTAATTCTTCCCTACCTCAGCTGATCAACCAATCAATTCCAAAATTTTTAAAAAAAATATCAGCCGCTCATACACAAATCAAATTTCTTAATTTACTTTGCATCACAAAGTGCTTTTAACTATGAGGAAACCGGAACAGGAATTAGCAGAAATCAAATCCATGATGGAGCGGAGTACCCGCTTTTTATCGCTGAGTGGACTGGCTGGAGTATTAGCAGGAATCTATGCATTGATTGGAGCTACAGTCGCTTACTATTGGATCTATTTCCCCAATCCGCCCTATGGATTTAGAACTACCTTTATCGATGATGCTTCAGTTTTTGCAAAACTCATCATGTTGGCTCTTGTGATTTTGGTTCTTTCTCTGGTTTCAGCCTATTTTTTGAGTCAAAAGAAAAGTCAACGTCTTTCCACCAACCTTTGGACTCCAGCAGGAAAGCGATTTTTACAGGCGCTATTTATTCCGGTTTTAATCGGTGGGATATTTTGTTTGGCCTTGGTACTAAGAGGCTATTTGATTGTGGTCGCACCGGCAACATTGATTTTCTATGGATTGGCATTGGTAAATGCCTCCCAATTCACGCTAAGTGACATCAAATACCTGGGTTTTGGAGAGCTGATTCTTGGTTTGATTTCAGCTTTCTTCCCCGGCTATGGATTGATTACTTGGGCAATAGGTTTTGGAGCACTGCATGTGATCTACGGATCAATGATGTATTACAAATACGACCGGTAACGTGAAAGGGAATTACGATAAAGCCTTTGAAAACGTCATCCGACTGCGGGTCATGTCCATCCTGATGGTCAATGAGCAGTTTGACTTCAATTCATTCAAAGAGTTTCTGGAAGTCACCGACGGCAATCTCGCTTCCCACCTCCGGAATCTGGAAAATGCCGAATACATACGGGTAGAAAAATCCTTTGCAGGACGGAAGCCGCTGACTAATTATTTGGCCACTGAAGCTGGCAAAAAGGCCTTCCAGTCCCATCTGGATTTTCTGGAAAATCTGATTAACGAAAACAAGACCTAAAAAAATTTATCTATTCACTTTGAATTTCAAAGTACTTTCAATCCCTCTAATATTACTACCCTGACAAATGGAACAAAATTCAAAAATCACAACTCCAAAGCCCACAAGTTTAGGTTTTGCAAAGTCTGGCAGCATCAAGCTCCTAATCATAGGTGCTATCGCCTTGGTATTATTAATTCCACAATCCTTTACCTTGGATCTGATCGAAGAGCGCCAACTCCGCATGATCGAGGCAGAGGAAGATATTCGGGGCAAATGGTCCCGGGAACAAACGCTCACAGGTCCGTACCTGAAGGTTCCCTATTTCGAACTGAAAGAAATCGTGGAAAAAGGAGAGAAAAAGATCATCAAAGAGCAACGGAATAAATACTTCCTTCCGGAAACGCTGAATCTCAGGGGAAACATCGATGCGCAGCTGCTTCACCGAGGCATTTTTGATGTGGTCGTCTACACCAATGACATCGCATTTGATGCAAAATTTGATTCCATGGATTTGCAGAAAATGAACATCCTACCTGAAAATATCCTCTGGAATCAAGCTGAATTACTCATCGGAATCTCCGACCTGAGAGGAATCAGCGGAAGTCCTACGTTCAAACAAAACTCAAATTCCCTGGTGATGGAACCCTTTGCCGAGAATAATTCGGAGACTAAAGGACTACTTTCAAAAATTACCCTAGATCCTGGCAACTCATCGTTTTCATTTACTGGCAACATGGTTCTGAAGGGCAGCAAAGATTTTTCCATCGTACCACTAGGAAAGACGACTCACCTAGACCTAAGCGGAAATTGGTCAAGTCCGAGCTTCCAAGGTGAATTCCTGCCCGATTCCAGATCGATTACCGCTGATGGATTCCAAAGCAACTGGCAGGTTCTCCATTTCAACAGGCCTTTTGGACAAGTTTTTGACGGATACCTTCCCAATCTCAGCACGAGTGCATTTGGGCTTTCATTGGTCAATCCAGTAGATCAATATCAACAAAGTACCCGCACCTCCAAGTATGCGATACTGATCATCGCCTTGAGCTTTCTAGCTCTATTCCTCATGGAATTATTTACCAAATCACCGATCCATCCAGTCCAATACACGCTGATTGGCTTTGCACTTGTGCTCTACTATACATTGTTGATTGCTCTTTCGGAGCATTTGGGTTTCACTTTCGCTTATGGGATTGCAAGTTTGGCCACTGTGACGCTGCTGGGATTGTATTCCCGATCGATATTCCCCACTTGGAAAGAAACAGGACTCTTTGGCTCAGTACTTTCGATCTTTTATCTGTTTATCTTCATCATTGTCAAGCAGCAGGATTTTGCCTTGTTGATTGGAAGTATCGGTCTCTTTATTTCACTTGCCGTGACCATGTTTGTTTCCCGAAAAATCAACTTTTCGCAGCAGGAAATCCCAAGCCTCCATCCTTCCCAACTATGAATCATCGATTGAATCAACATAAAAATATCACCTTAAGCCCAAGCCAAAAGTCATGAAAGACTCCATCCAAACCCTCTGGGATAACTCCAATGCTCTGGAGAAATTTTACCGGAAAAATAAATCTGAATTCAGAAAAGAATTCGGTGCCCTCTATCCTGAAATAAAGGGCCAAGCTCAAGCCGAATTCTGGCATGAGCGTCTCGCCTATGATTCGGATCGGATCAGCTGGGGAAGTCGCAGCGAGTGGAAGTTTGTGATTATAGCCGCCTTGCTTGCAGGTGTTTTGGCAAAATTCCCCACTATTTTCTCCCTGAATGAAGAGTTTTTCTATCCTAGGAATTTGGGATTTATCGCTTTCCCATTTGTAGCGGCCTATTTTGCCTGGAAAAACAAACTCTCAGTACAATCCCTTGCACTACCCTTCGGCATTATCTTGGTTGCGGCACTTTACATCAATCTCCTTCCCGAAAATCAGGAAAGTGACACCTTGATTTTGGCATGCATCCATTTGCCCTTATTGCTTTGGGGGATTTTGGGTTTTGTGTTTTCTGATGTTCAAATCACCAACCTTCCCAAAAGACTCGCCTATCTCAATTTCAATGGTGATGCAGTCATCATGGGAGCGATTCTCTTGCTCGCAGGCCTGCTGATGTCGGGAATTACTGTTGGACTTTTTGGACTGATCGGTTTGAGCATTGAGAAGTTCTATTTCGAGTACATTGGGGTATTTGGGCTGGCAGCTGCGCCTTTGGTAGCTACGCACCTCACTCAAACCAACCCCCAACTGGTCAACAAAGTCCCGCCAATCATTGCCAAAATTTTCAGCCCTTTGGTATTGATCATGCTGGTGATCTACCTTGGCGCGATTGTCTATGCCGGCAAGGACCCTTACAATGACCGGGAATTCCTGATGCTGTTCAATATGCTGTTGATCGGAGTCATGGGGCTGATCTTCTTTTCTGTAGCAGAATCAGCCAAAGATGAGAAGTCAGGTCCAGGCGTTTGGATTCTCATCTCACTTTCCATAGTAACTATTCTGGTGAATGGTGTCGCATTGTCCGCGATTGCTTTTCGGATATCTGAGTGGGGAATCACGCCCAATCGACTGGCAGTATTGGGCGTAAATATCCTGATGCTGATCCACCTGATTTTGGTAGCCAAAAAGCTGATTCAAACTTCGAGAAAAAATGAACCGCTTAATCAGGTGGGGCTGACCTTGGTTCGCTATCTGCCGATCTACTTACTGTGGACTACCCTAGTTGTATTTCTTTTCCCGGTGATTTTCGGGTTTGAGTAGCGCCAATTCTTGAATCAATCCCTGTTAGCAGATGAAGTTTCCGTGAATTTCTCTGATTGATTCATCCCAAAAGGGCGAATTTGATACCTTAGCCGATCAAATTCGCCTTAATTTCTTTTCTGCCATGATTCGATCCTTAGTCTTTTGCCTATTTCTAATGGTTATTTCCGCCGCCTCTTTTGCACAAACTGCATTTCACAAAAACAAAGTCATCGCTCATCGAGGCGCTTGGAAGGCTCAGGGCCTCCCGCAAAACTCCATCGCTTCGCTGCGTGAAGCCATACGCCTGGGTTGTGAAGGTTCTGAGTTTGACGTGTGGATGACTGCTGATGAGGTATTGGTGGTGAATCACGACGGGGATTTTGAAGGAATGGAAATCGAAGAATCGACCTATGCACAGCTTTTGACCAAAAAACTCCCCAATGGAGAGAAAATCCCAACCCTAAAGGAATACCTCGCTGAAGGAATGAAGCAGACAGGTACCAAGCTCATTTTGGAATTCAAACCTTCAGCCATCAGCAAAGAACGAAGTGAGCGTGTCGGGGAACTGTCAGTCAAAACAGTGAAAGAAATGAAGGCTGAGAAGTGGGTCGACTACATTACCTTCAGCTACGAAGGAGGCAAAAAAGCGATCGCCACTGACCCCACTGCCAATGTCGCCTACCTCACCGGTGACAAATCCCCCTCCCAATTGAAAGAAGACGGATTTTTCGGAATTGACTACAATATCCGAGTCCTTAAGCTAAAGTCCGATTGGATCAAAGAAGCTCAGGACCTCGGCTTAACTGTCAACGCCTGGACAGTCAATAACCCGGAAGATATGGAGTGGCTACTGGATCAGAAGGCTGATTTTATCACCACCGACGAGCCGGAACTCCTTTTTGAATTGATGAAGAAGAAATAAAATCGCCTTTCCTCACTGGAAATGAACAAGTATAGAATTGATTGGCAAGATTAGCCCCCATTTGGGTATCTTGTAAATTATTAAAAACCCAATTCTATATGAAGAAACATTTCAATCTATCATTTACCCTACTTTTGGTGCTTATCCTAGGATTTGGAGCCTGTACACCCAAGACAGAGGAAACGACTGAAGTAGCTGTAGAAACCCCAGAAAATTTTGGTGGCCTGGCACTCTACACCGTTCGTGATTCGATGTCAAGCAACCCTAAAGCAACTCTCAAAGCTGTCGCTGATGCAGGCTATGCCTACGTAGAGGCTGCCAACTATGCTGATGGCAAATTCTATGGCATGGCACCAGCCGAGTTCAAATTCTACCTCGACTCCATCGGACTTACTGCCATCAGTGCTCACATGGGCATGGTCAATATGGAAAATGCGGACCAGCTAATTGCAGATGTCAAAGCTGCGGGTATTTCTTATTTTGTCATTCCTGTTCCGCCAATGGGCATGTTTACATTCGGACCTGATGGAATGGGTATGAAGGGCACTGCTGATGAACTGGTCTCCATCATGAATACCCTTGGCGAAAAATGCGCTAATGCAGGCATCAAGCTTCTGTACCACAACCATGACTTTGAATTCAAGCCAATGGCTGACGGTACAGTGATCGAAGATATTTTGCTCGAAAAATGCAATCCAGAATTTGTGAATTTTCAAATGGATCTTTTTTGGGTGACCAAAGCTGGAGTGGATCCTTTGACTTATTTTGAAAAGTATCCGGGAAGATTCAAATCCTGGCATGTCAAAGACATGAATGACTCCAGCCAGTTTGCCCCAGTAGGCACTGGAACGATTGATTTTGGTCGGATTTTAGCAGAAAAATCAAAATCAGGTATGGAGTACTATTTTGTAGAGCAGGACAATACTTTCGGACTAGACCCTATGGAAGCCATCAAAATCAGCCATGCTGGTTTGGAAAAATTCGGTTTTAAATAAGCTGAACCCACTACAAATCTCAAAAAAAGCCAGCCTTCGGGTTGGCTTTTTCAGTTTCATGGACGACATAAAATCTTTAGACTATGAGACAAAAGTCATAGAATCAGGCAAGCAGAAAAATTACTTTCGTGGACTATGACGGACAATTCGACGCTTTACATCATTCTTGGAATTTTGATCCTACATTTTTTGGGTGGGCTTGGCTTTTTGTTCTATAAAATTTTCAAGGGGGAAAAGCCAAAATCAACGGACAAAGAGTAGCTTTTCCAGTGAGCATAAATTATTGGGAATCGGTTAGCCCAACCTGCTTTTTACATTTCCAAAAGCTAAGCACCAAAAAAAGCCATTCCGAAAATCAGAATGGCCTTTTGATTCAAAAAAAAATGGATGATATCAACTCAGCAATAAGGTCAGGTTGCGGTGGGTTGAATTGTGACCAATGTATCCATAACCATTGGTCGTTCGGGCTGTAGCCACAATAATAAAACTATAGGCACAGGACTGAGTAGGTCTCCAGTTTCCAGATGCAGGAATTGTCTTCGCTGTGAATCCCTGCCAAAGTCCCATGCTGGGATCATAACTTTCATTGTGAATACCCACAGACAATCCAGCCCCATAGGTTGCAGAGAAGCTGACCCCTAGTAAATTTCCATCCGGATCGTGAGCTGTGATTTTAAATTTCAATCCGTCAGGCGCGGCACCGATAGTCTCGATCGCACAAGCTGAGACTTCACTTGCACCATGTTTGATGTTGTCAATATTCACTGCCGGCACATGATTATCGATAAAGAGGCCAATTGTCTGATTATCTGCCGGAACATCCAAAAACCCTACACGTCTATAGAAGGTCACTTTGATCTGGTACAAACCCGGCAACAAAGCCGAAGTTGGAAACTGTATCAGCAGATCGTCTATGGAGTAATCAACACTTGGATCGGATAATTCATAGAAACCCAACGATGATGGCGCAAATGACTCCAAAGCATATGTGCTTCCTGTCCAGCGGTAATTGGACCAGTTGGAAATCAATTTTTGAGCAATTCCGCCAGGAGGAGTAATCTCGACTTTATACTTTTTGATCCCATCATTCCACAATTGCTGAATCTTGGTACGGTTACCGATCAGATTCAAAGTCCCTCCAAAAGCTGCATTTTGTACCTTTACAAAATAGCTGGGATCTGTCGTCACCCTTCCTGAATCGTCAATAAGCGTAGTAGGAATCAATCCTACACTTCCAATCAATGGACCTAGAAGTGACGGGGAAATAACCGGCTTTCTGGAAAAGATCAACTGCCTCAGTTTACTGAAATCCTTGAAAAAGTTGGTTGGGAAATCAGTAGTAAAGGCTGGATTGGAAGACTTGACCCGAAATCCGAAATAAGTAAAGGGAGTGCTCAGCGGCCATGAAAGCGCCACATTGATTTCCTTTAGATCAATCCGGAACTTCCAGATTCGATGGGAATCGGAGGAGTTTTCGCTCGAACCAAATTCCTGTCTGACCTCACTCAGGGAAGGATCAGGCTGAAGTCCTGTCCAGGAACCAGGACCAAGATAAAACTGCTTACCCAGCTTATTCGGCTGACCAGGATAGAGGCCATAGTTCACATCCTGATTGGAAGTAATGGCACGATCCCGGTTTTTATCAAAACTGAGCCAGAAGTAATCATTAGTACCGGTATCATTTCCTTTGTCTGAGGTGAGATCCAGTGCCAGATACAGGAAATTGGCGTCGTTTTTTGCCAGGACAAATCCTCTGGAAAACTTGAGCTTTCCTGAATCCTCCCAGCCGCCTGAGCTCAGGGGCGCATTGATGTCGATGGGAATCTGTGCCCATTCGCTTTTGAAAGGTAAAGCAAATACTATGGGCGTGGTAATGGATAGGCTTCTGATTTTTGCCATGATTTTTTTGAGTTTTGAAAAATAAGTTGAAATAAATTTTGCTCAGGATGATGGAACCTGAGCCTCTCGGAAAACAACAATCCCGTTAAGAATTCGGAAGCTAAACTCTTCGGGAACCGGAATACACCTGTGATAACTAAATCACAAATTACTGCTTTTCAGCATCTTACATAAAGTAAGCATTAAAAAAGATAAAAAGCTAAAAAAAGAAACAAAAAAGCCACGAATAGAATCTATTCGTGGCTCAATATGACTTTTCAAACAAAACGCCTACTTGGCTGGCAATATCTGGGAGCTTACCTCTCCGAATCCAACACGAACGCCGTCTCGCTCTGCATAGCCTCTCATGATCACTGTATCTCCATCTTCAATAAATTTTCGCTCCTCTCCTTCTTCCAGCTTAACCGCACGCGTCCCCTTCCAGCTTAACTCCAGCATTGACCCCAACGAATCATCAGAAGGACCGGAGATTGTCCCGGAAGCCATCATGTCCCCAACATTGATGTTGCATCCATTAGAGGTATGATGTGCCAATTGCTGGGCTACATTCCAATACATGTGTTTGAAGTTGGAGGAGCAGACTTTGCTTGGTTTTTTCCCATCAGGCTGGATCAGCACTTCGAGATTGATATCAAAATTGTGATCCTTTTCGCACTTCAGGTAAGGTAATACCTCCGGTTCCTGAACCGGGTTAGGCGTCCTGAAGTATTCCAAAGCTTCCAAGGTCACCACCCAAGGGGAAATGGATGAGCCAAAACTTTTCCCTAAAAAAGGACCCAATGGTACATACTCCCAAGCCTGAATGTCACGGGCGGACCAGTCATTGAAAAGCACAAAGCCAAAAATATAATCCTCAGCATCCTCGGTGCTGATCGAATCTCCAAGCTTGGTCTGCTTACCCGTGATGAAAGCTAGCTCCAACTCAAAATCCAACCGTCGGCTTGGTCCAAATGCTGGCATTTCCATATCAGGATCCTTGAATTGACCTTTAGGCCGGTGGATAGGTGTTCCGGAAACGACAATAGAGGACGCTCTCCCGTGGTAGCCTACCGGCAGATGTCGCCAGTTGGGAAGCAAAGCATTCTCTGGATCGCGAAACATTTTTCCCACGTTGGTGGCATGCTCGATACTGCTGTAGAAATCGGTATAGTCTCCAATTTTGACGGGAAGGAGCATTTCGGCTTCCTTTCTGGTGACCATCACTTTGCCACGCGCAGAATGGTCGCGCAGCTCTTCGTTTTCGGATAAAAGGAGACTTTGGACCCGTTCACGGATTTTTTTGGTCTGCACTTTCCCCAGAGCAATCAGTTCATTGAGTGAATCTTTGATGAAAATCCCTTCCGGCAGAAACATGTTCGCAAAAAAACCTTCCTGATCCAACACACTCAGATCGACGATTTTGTCTCCGATAGCCATCCCAATTCTGGGACTTAGTTTTTTATTTTTGAAAATGCCGAACGGGAGATTGTAAATCGTGAAATCGGAATTCTTGGGTACTTCCACCCAGGTACTCAGGGTGGGAATTGGGCTGTCGCTCATGTTTAAAAATTGTTGAGAGTGCAAATTTAACCCGATTGAGGGAAATCAAAAATCCAATCTGGAATTCGGGAGGTTTGGAAGACAAATGATCTTTTCCTTCAGACCATTTGTAAAAAACAAATGCTAAACTAAGTTGGACTTCTTAACTTGAAATTCTAAATCCAAGGAAAATGAAGACCTATTTAAAAATTTTACTCGTTTTTTCGCTTTTGGGAAGTGCTCCCAAAGGTTTCGCACAAGAAAAACCAATTCTTGTCCAGCTAGAAGAAGTAGCCATTGTCGACCAAAAGGTCATGATGCCTATGCGTGACGGTGTCCGTCTGGCGACAGACATCTATCGGCCAAAAGGCGATAAGCCTGTCCCGGTTGTTTTTTCACGGACTCCCTACAACTTCAACACCTATGGAAACGGCGAAATGAACACCAGAACACTGCAAACTGCAATGGATTGGGTGAAAAAAGGATATGCATATGTAGTCCAAAATGAACGCGGAAGGTTTTTTTCAGAGGGGGATTGGGATATTCTGGGAACTCCGGTTACGGACAGCTACGATGCCTTTGAATGGATGTCCAAGCAGCCCTGGAGTAATGGAAAGATCGGTTTGTTGGGTTGTTCCTCCACCGCAGAATGGCAAATGGCAGCGGCCTCACTGGAGCATCCAGCTTTGGCTGCTTTGGTCCCACAGGGATATGGTGCCGGAGTGGGTCGCATCGGGGATTTTTATGAACAGGGCAACTGGTATCGTGGCGGAGCAGGACAGATGCTTTTCACAGCCTGGCTCTACAGCACCCAGCATGATCCGATGGCTCCCAAACTGCCAAAAGGAATTGAGCAAAAGGATCTGCTGAGACTGCAGCGCTTCTATGACATGGCACCCGAATACCCAAGAGTGGATTGGAAAGAAGGTCTTGCGCATCTGCCTGTACAGGATATCATCAAAGCTGCCAATGGCCCAATGGGAATCTATGAAGAAATGATCACCCGAAAGCCAAACGATCCGAAATGGTATCAAGGAGGTCTATACCATGACGATATGCCGTTCGATAAGCCCTCCATGTGGTTTGTCTCTTGGTATGACGTCTCATCCTCACCCAATATTGCACTGTACAATCATGCCAGACAGAATGCTGTCAGCCAAATGGCGAGGGATAATCAATACTTGATCATTGCACCTGTGCTCCACTGCTCGTATACCCGAGCCACTGAAAACACCCTAATCGGCGAGCGAAGCGTAGGAGATGCCAGATGGAACTACGATGAGGTCATCACGGCTTGGTTTGACCTCTGGCTGAAAGGTAAAGATGAAAGTGGAATCATCGCAAAGATGCCCAAAGTGACGTACTACACCATGGGAAGGAACCAATGGCAATCATCGGATGTTTGGCCCCCAGCCGAAGCAGTAATGACACCCTTCTTTTTGGATTCAGAGGGAAAAGCTAATACCCGAAACGGTGATGGAAAATTGGTGGCAAAAGCACCAAAAAAAGCAAATCAGGATACTTTCAAATACGATCCGATGAATCCGGTCAATTCCTACGGAGGAAATGTCTGCTGTACCGGCAATGCAGTAGTCGGCGGTTCCTTCGATCAAAGCGAAATGGAGCTCCGCGACGATATATTGGTCTATACTTCTGAGCCACTGGAAGAAGGGGTCGAAGTTTCCGGATTTATCGAAAGCTACCTCTATCTCTCCTCCGATGTCAAAGACACCGATGTCACGATCAAATTGATAGATGTATATCCTGACGGAAAAGCCTATAATCTCGACGAAACCATACAGCGCGTGCGCTACCGGGAAGGCTATGACAAAGAAGTCTGGATGGAAAACGGAAAGGTCTACGAAATCAAAATGACACCCATGAGTACCTCCAACTTTTTCGAAAAAGGGCACAGAATCCGCATCGAAGTCACCAGCTCCAACTTTCCAAGATTTGATCGCAATATGAATACCGGAGGCAATAACTACGATGAGACTGAAGGTAAAATCGCCACCAACTCAATCCATCATGGAGGTAAAATGCAAAGCCGCATTGTACTGCCGATAATCAAGAAGTAACCTGAATCCAATCAGGCATAAAAAAAGGGAGCGGAATCATCCGCTCCCTTTTTTTATTGGAAATATTATTTTATATCTGATATAAACCCAATTTATAGGTTTAGTACACCGTTTAAAATATTTTTTTATTCTTTTTAATATAAAGACAAGTTCGTTTCATTTTTTTTAAGAAATTAGTCTTAAACCAAATATTCTTTATCCTATGTTCAAACTTTACAAAACAATCCTCACTCTCGCGTTACTCTGGGGGACTGTTGGTTGGGCTTATGCTCAATATACAGTATCCGGAACGGTAACAGATGAGCGGACTGGCGAAGCCTTAATCGGCGCCAGTATTTTGCTAAAAGGGACTACCACAGGTACCATTACAGACCTAGATGGTGGATTTTCGATCACTTTGCCGACTAACGATCCGGCAACGCTGATTATCTCATCGATCGGTTTTCTGACCCAAAATGTAGAGGTCGGCCCCGGCGTAAGCGTCCTAAACATCAAATTAAAGCAGGACGCCACCAATCTCGAGGAAGTAGTCGTGACGGGTCTGGCCACTTCAGTCAAGAGAAGTAATCTGGCCAATGCCGTGTCTTCTGTGTCCTCCAGAGACCTCACTGGAACCACTACTATTCAGACCACAGATGGTGCGCTCTATGGTAAAGTACCAGGTGCCACTATCCGTTCAAATGGTGGAGCCCCTGGAGGTGGAATTTCTATCCAGTTGAGAGGGATTTCGAGCTTGACAGGAGCCTCTCAGCCCCTGATCATTGTAGATGGAGTTTACATCAGCAACGCCTCACAAAGGACGGGGCGAGCTACAGTATCTGGCGCAGGAGCAAGCAGTCAAGATGATGGCTCCAATAGATTGGCAGACATCAATCCTGCAGATATCGAAACGATTGAAATTCTCAAAGGTCCATCTGCAGCTGCTATTTATGGTACCCGGGCCAATGCAGGTGTGATCATCATCACCACCAAAAGAGGACAGGAGGGAAAAACTACCGTCTCGTTATCTCAGGACATCGGATTTGCCCAACCGCTGAGACTTCTGGGAGTGGACGATTGGAGTGAGGAAAAAATCAACTTCTTTTTTCCTGAGTCCAGAAGACCCATCGAACTGGAACGATTCAGAGCAGCACAGGCCAGCAATACGTTCATAGACTACGAGGACTATTTCTACAACAATCAGGCAACGCTTCTCAATACCCGAATCAACGTCAGTGGTGGATCGGATAAAACCAAGTTCTTTGTCTCTGGAAATATCACTGACGAAGAAGGTACGGTGAAAAACACCGGATTCGACCGCTACTCCTTACGAGCCAATATTGACCATAAAATCACCAATGGAATCAGGCTTGGTATTTCTTCCAACTACATCCGATCAAATACCAATCGAGGATTCACCGGCAACCAAAATAACTCTGGAGCCTCCATTGGTTATTCCATCGCTTATGTCCCCAATTACTTTGACCTAAGGAGAAATGAAGACGGAAGCTATCCTGTCAATCCTTACTTCTCAGAAAATCCTGTAGCCGTGACTGACAATGGAATCAACAATTCGCTTGTCAATCGATTTATTCAGGCATTTACATTGGATATAGATCTTTTGAAAACTGATAACAGCTTCCTGAAAGCACAATTCTCAGGAGGATTGGATTATCTGCAAAACACTTCGCTGATTTATCTGCCTGAATTCCTTCAGTTTCAGCGAGCTCAGGCCAATCCTGGGGATGTGCTGAAAGGGAAACAGGAAAGCTTCAATACGAATTTCCAGGCTGCCTTGGTCTACAATTGGAACCTTGGTTCAGTCAACATGAATTCCTCTGCTGGCTTAGTCAGACTTGATTTTGAAGACAACGCGCTATTCAATAGAGGGAGAGGTCTTGTACCCGGTCAGACGAACCTAGGTCAGGCAGCAATTCAGGAGATCAATCAGGAATTCAACAGCAAGGTCCAAGACGCGGGTATTTTTCTACAGCAAGAGGCCAACTGGGAGGACAAAATTATCGGTACAGTCGGTATTCGATGGGATAAGTCAACACTCAATGGGGACCCCAGCGAATTCTATGCCTTCCCTAGAGCCTCAGTTGCATTCAACATCGCAAATTTTGGGTTCTGGAATGTAGGCTTTATGAATCAACTGAAGCCAAGAATTGCCTATGGAGAAACTGCTGGGCCTGTAAACTTTGGTGCCACATTCACTCCACTGGGCGGTACGAACATCGGTGGGCTACTCGGTTCTGTGGTCAGTACCCAGATCGGAAATACGCAGATTTTACCGGAAACTGCCAGAGAACTTGAGTTTGGAGTAGACGCGGGTTTCTTCAATAACAGATTATCATTGGAGGCTACCTATTACATCAAATCCACTCAAAACAATATTCAAAATCTGAACTTGGCTCCTTCCACAGGTGTGAATACCACTCCGAGCAATGAAGCAGAATTGGAAAACAAAGGGATCGAATTGTCAATTTCAGGTACTCCGATCGAATCCGCGAATTTCAGATGGTTTAGCCGGGTGATGTTTTGGAAAAATGACTTGCTGATGACTAGACTGGGTATTCCTACCTATATCTCCGGAGCATTTGGATCAGGGCTAGGCACCTTTCTGTATGCAGAAGGTTACTCTCCTACCACAATCGTAGGAAGTCCCGCAAATGCAGACAATCCAGGTGGATTTACCATCTGGGGCGATGCACAACCTGATTTCAATATGTCATTCTACAATACCGTCAGCTTATTGAAGGGACTAGAGCTTTCATTCTTGATTGATTGGAAAAAAGGTGGAGATAATATCAACCTGACTTCCTTCCTTACCGACGGCGGTGGTACCACCAACGGTTGGTTTGACGATGATGATGGGGACGGAATTCCAAATGGACGCCAAAGACCACCTGCACCATTTAACAATGCCGGCAGATGGGTTCAGGATGCGAGCTTCGTGAAAATCAGAGAAATTGGCTTGTACTATACCCTGCCAAAAACCACACTCTCAGAATGGTTTGGCACCACAGTGTCCAATGTTCGTGTTGGAACCTCAGTAAACAACGCCTTCCTTTTCACGGACTACAAAGGATATGATCCCGAGACCTCCACATTTGGCGCACAAGCCGTTGCCAACAATGTGGATATTGCCCCATATCCAACACCGAGACGTGTGTTTTTCCACTTGACTGTTGACTTCTAAACCGGCCTAATCATGAAAAATATAAAAAATTATTTCGCTTCAGCGTTGATTACCGCCGCAGTTTTGACTAGCTGTAATCCGCTGCAACTCGATGAGGTACAGGATCCCAACAACCCATCCGTAGGGTCTGTATCCAACAATGCCACACCACAGCAAATCCAATTCTTAATTACCGGACTGGAATCCAGACACAGAGGTTACGTCACCAATATTTCTCAGGCCTGGAATACTTTTGGCCGTGAGATCTGGTACCTCAATGCTTCTGATCCTCGCTTCCAAACTGACTGGCTGGGACAAAATGGTCGCGTGCCTGACCGATCTTATTTTGGATTTGGAAATACAGGCGGCGGCTCATGGGCTGCCCCGTATCAAGCCATCAAGCAGGCAGATGTATTGATCACAGCTGCAGCCAATACAGACTTGATTCCTGAGACTTCAAAAAGTGCAGTCAGAGGATTTGCGAAGACTATCCAAGGGTATCAATTCATGATTCCGGCAAATTTTGTCTATGAAAACGGAATCAGAATCGATGTAGCAGACCCACTAAACCCTGGACCATTCGTCCCCTATGACCAAGCTTTGGATGCGATTAAGGCCATCCTTGATGAAGGAAACACAGAACTGGTAGCTGCTGGCTCTGGCAACTTTCCATTCACGCTGACCAGAGGGTTTAATGGATTTAATACATTCCAAGGACTAAGCCAGGTCAACCGGGCCATAACGGCACGATTGAATGCCTATCGGGAAGATTGGGATGGTGTATTGACAGCCTTGGAGGATTCATTTATGGATTTGAATGGAGATTTAAACAGGGGACCTTCGCATCCTTACGGAGCTTCACCCGACGTGTTTAACCCGCTTTTCTACCTACCCAACGCAGCAGTGAATACGATCATTGTGGTTCATCCGTCGGTCCTTCAGGACACTACCGCTGGTGACTTGCGGGTAAGGAATAAATTCTTCGAAAGGGATAACCCAGTGACGGTCACCACCGACGCGGGAGCCTTGGTAGGTACGCACCAAGATGCCCGTTGGCCTTCAAACACTGCCTCAATTCCATTCATAAGAAATGAAGAGCTGATCCTGTTGAAAGCAGAGGCACATGCCAATCTCAATCAAACCGGTCCTGCAGTCGAAGCAATCAACATCATCAGAAACGCTGCAGGTATTGGACCCTATACCGGAGGAACTTCCCAGGGAGAATTGATCGATGAGATTCTCTACCAAAGAAGATACTCGCTTTGGGCTGAGCCATGGGGTCACCGATGGATTGATGCCCGTAGGTATGACAGATTAAACGAAATCCCAACTTCTTTTGATGGAGGGTCTATTTTCACCCAGTTTCCTCACCCACAAGCAGAACTCAGCTGGGATGAATACAAGGGTGATTAATCTTGATTTCAGTTAATTTTCAAAGACCGACGGATTCGTCGGTCTTTTTTTTATTTTTTTTTTGATGACTTTCTAAAACGGGGTCGATGGGAGGGTATAAACTTTCTCAACCATGAAAACTTTTAAATTCAAGTTCCTCAGCCTATTGATGGCAATCCTGGTATTCTCCTGTAGTGATCCTGAAGATCCTACCACACCACCCACAGATCCTGGGTCTGGAAATCCCACCCCGGGTCAGCCGGTAGCTTTAGCTAATACTGCTGAGGTATTCATTACTCTACCAGAAGGTGCTGCATTTGACCTTTCCAAATCCACGCTTTCTTCAGGCCTCATGACATTCCCAGTGACAGCAGATGGTAAATCAAAAATCGTTCTGCCTGACAGTGTCACACGGGTAGCCTATCTCTTTGACGAGGCAAACAACCTTGTTTTGATGGGGTTAATTCACGCGGGTAGCAAAACTATTGATGCAGAAAGCACCGCTCAGGCCCTTTTTTACTTGGGCTCAGGGATATATTTCTATCCTAAGGAAGTGGTCGACATGTTTTTAAACCCGGGAATGGAGCTGCCGGGATATGCTGATTTTAAAACAAAAGTTAGCCAAGGCTTAAAACAAAACACGCTGTATCTGGAAAACCTAGCCTTCGAGCAGGACCTAAAAACGCTACTGGATGAATACCAAAAAGCCCCGGAAATCCTTGATATCCGATCTCGACAGATCAATGTAGATCCGGCTGGATTCCAAAGCGGTATTCAGATTTTTGAAAATGATGCCCAAACCCTAAAAATTGCAAATACCTACCGAAGAAGAGCTCACGCATTTTTCTACAAAACCGGCTACAAAGCCAAAGGAAGCAAGGAAGAGATCATCCTGAAACCTACCATATCTTTTGGAGAAAAAACGGGCATGACCCAGGAAATTGAGCCTACGGCTGCCTTTAGCAGTACTTTGGGGACGATCGTGGATCAGATCATGGGCAAAGGAATTGAATACGCACGCAAAGAAACAGACCCTATTCCACTTCCACTAAAAGATGATGAAGATGAAGCCATCTATAAAGTAAGGGTAATTGGCACCTCATTGAGCAACAGTTCTACTACTGGCATGACTGAGGATGAACTGAAAATGTGGGAAAAACTAATGGCAAAACAACTCTACCTTGATTTTGTAGCGCCGATTCTCACTGAAATGTTCTCTGAAGTAAAAGGCGCTCAGGATGCAACTTTTGGATTGGAAGCCTTTGAATTTTTCTTGAGCCAAGCACCCTTAATTTGGGACTTGGTAGAAAAAGGGGATTGGAAAAAAGCAACACAGGAAACAATCAAATACCTAGTGGTAGATAAAGCTGGCCAAGAGTTTCAGAAGAAATTCATCGAAAAAGTAGTAGACAAATATAAAAACCTCAACAGTCCTACATGGATAGATTTGGATAGAGACTACAACAATGCCTCCGCCTCTGCTAAATATGTCAAAATCATAAAAGCAGTTGAGCTGACCGTGAAATTGCTAGACATGGCAAAACTGACTACCGAAATTGCCATTTCCAATAAAATTGACGTATTCACAGCCAAAGCCATCCGAAGCGATGTAAAAATCAACCCTGCCTCAGGTAGTGTAGTACCATTCACTAATTTTGCTCTTACCGCAGAATCCAAAACGGAACTGTCAGCAGGCCAATCCTTTGTTTACAAGTGGAAAACAACCGGCACCTACGGCATCATCTCATCTGGAAACCAAAAAGCCCCTGAAATTGAAACCAGCTCCAAAACTGTGAATTTCAGAAGCGAGAAAAAACCTGCAGATCTCGGTGAGAATAATTATGAGACGGTCACTGTCGAGGTTTACATCAAGCAGGGCACGTCCATGACTTTTGTCGGAGAAGGAAAATCAGTCATCAATGTCAAAAAACTCAAGCTAGTCATGAAGCCTAACGACATTACCTTAGATGGCAAAAAGAAACAATCCGTCAGACTCTACCTCGAGCGAACCGATTACGTCAATGACATCATCAGCACTCCAAATCTTGAATACAAAGTAGAATGGTCTACTTCAGGAGCTTATGGCAAATTTGACGGACAAAACAAGAACGCAACGACCCGTGGAAACAGCATCAACTACCAGGCGCTTGATGACAAAATAAAAGAAGGAATAGAGACCATCACCGCAAGAGTGTACTTCAAATCTCCAGATAGTGACTGGACCCTCAGAGAAGAAGTCACCGGCAAAGTAAAAGTAGTCAACGACCCCAACAAGATTGTCTTGGACGTAGCATTGGTAACCAAAGAATGGAATCTCAGTGATGCAACCAAGTGCAATTTGGGTGTAAACATGATGGCCTTGGTACCTGTACATCCCAAAGCAATCCGATACACGGTGAAATTCTATGGATTCAAGAAGAGCTCCACTTGGGAAAATAGAACCAGCTCTTGGGTGCCTGGACAGACCCCACCCGTTACTTATGGCTTCCCGGGAGCCGGACCCAATCAGATTGTAGGAGACAATTATTACTTCACGATAGGAAGAAGGTGGGGTTCAGGTCCTGGATCCAGTTCCTGTGGATCCCAACTAGCAGGTTACCACGAAGAATATAAAGCCTATGGAGGTAGAGCCAACATCGTAATCGAAATCACCGACTAAATTGACCAACACAGATTTAGTATTCGAAGAATCTATATATTCTGAAATCCATTTCAATAAAAAGGGAGCTCAATGCTCCCTTTTTCTTTTCCCTGTTGGATTCCATCACCGCCTTTTGGCCTTTTTCCCCTATTTTTGCAGCTTCGAAAAAAAATCTGAGTATGTCTATTGCCAGCAAATACGAACCGGCTCAAGCCGAAGCCAAATGGTACGCCTACTGGATGGAGCACAAGCTTTTCTCCTCCAAAATTGACCACAGCAAGGAACCGTACACCATCGTCATTCCTCCGCCAAACGTCACCGGCGTGCTCCACATGGGCCATATGCTGAACAATACGATTCAGGATGTACTCATCCGACGGGCCAGAATGCAGGGCAAAAATGCGCTTTGGGTACCTGGAACGGATCACGCTTCCATTGCTACAGAAACGAAAGTAGTCAATATGCTCAAGGACATGGGCATCGACAAAAAGTCCATTTCCCGTGAGGAATTCCTGAAGTACGCTTGGGAATGGAAAGAAAAATACGGAGGAATCATCCTCGAGCAACTAAAGAAACTCGGCGCTTCCTGCGATTGGGACAGAACTGCATTCACGATGGATCCGGGATTGAGCGATGCCGTGATTTCTGTTTTCGTAGATCTGCATAAAAAGGGCAAAATCTACCGTGGCATTCGCATGGTCAATTGGGATCCAAAAGGCCAAACGGCGCTTTCGGATGACGAAGTGATCATGAAAGAAATCGCCTCGAAGCTGTATTACATCAAATACAAAATCGAAGGAACCGAGGATCAATTCCTGACCGTAGCCACGACTCGCCCTGAAACCATCATGGCTGACGTCGCGATCTGTATTAATCCAAATGACCCTAGATTCACACACCTCAAAGGCAAGCGGGCAATCATTCCATTGATCAATCGGGCGATCCCGATCATCGAGGACGAGTATGTGGACATGGAATTTGGTACGGGATGTCTGAAAGTGACTCCTGCCCACGACATCAATGACTATGAACTGGGAATCAAGCATAAATTGGAAGTCATCGACATTCTGAATGACAATGGAACGCTAAATGAAAAAGCCCAAATCCTTGTCGGAGAGGATCGCTTCGTCGCTCGGAAAATGATCGGAAAGCGACTCAAAGAAGCCGATCTACTTGAAAAAATTGAGGACTACAAATCCAACGTTGGGCACTCCGAGCGAAGTGATGCGGTGATCGAACCCAAGCTTTCGCTGCAGTGGTTCCTGAAAATGGAAGACATCACCAAGCCAGCTTTGAGCTCAGTGATGGACGATGTGATCCAGCTCTATCCACCAAAGTTCAAGAACATGTACCGCTCTTGGATGGAAAATGTACGTGATTGGTGTATCTCCCGTCAACTCTGGTGGGGACATCGTATTCCTGCCTTCTACCTTCCGAATGGGGAATATGTCGTAGCGAAAACAGCCGAAGAAGCTTTGGCGCAAGCCAATGCCCAGTTTGGCACAAGCTACACCCTCTCAGATCTGAAGCAGGACGAAGACGTGTTGGATACTTGGTTTAGTTCTTGGTTGTGGCCGATATCGGTTTTTGACACCGAAGTCTTCACTACAGGCAAGCCAAATGAAGAATTGAAATACTACTACCCAACCAATGATTTGGTCACTGCTCCAGAGATTCTATTCTTCTGGGTAGCCCGGATGATCATTGCAGGGTATGAATATTTGGGTGAAAAGCCATTCAAAAACGTCTACCTCACCGGTATCGTTAGGGACAAGCTCGGCCGGAAAATGTCCAAATCTTTGGGCAATTCCCCTGACCCGCTCGAACTCATCGCACAATATGGTGCGGATGGAGTGCGAACAGGGATGCTTTTCTCCTCCCCTGCGGGAAATGATTTACCATACGATGACAAGCTCGTAGAGCAAGGACGAAACTTCTCCAATAAGATCTGGAATGCTTTCCGCTTGGTAAAAGGCTGGGAAATCGATCCAAACTTGGATGGATCGGCAAACGCCTCTAGCATCGAATGGTTTGAAAACCGATTCAATCAAGGTCTAAAAGAGATCAATGAGCATTTCGAGAAATTCAGGATGTCCGATGCCTTGATGGCGACTTACAAGCTGGTATGGGATGACTTCTGCTCCTGGTATCTGGAGATGATCAAGCCAGCCTATCAGCATCCGATTGATCAAGAAACCTATGACCGGACGATTCAGATTTTTGAGAAAATCCTTAAGATCTTGCATCCTTTCATGCCCTTCATTACGGAAGAACTTTGGCACCAGATCAAAGAACGTACAGTTGCTGAATCATTGATTTTGGCCTCTTGGCCAGAAGCAGGGCCATTTGACTCCAAGATCATCGACGAAGCAGCACAGGTTTTTGAGGTGGTTTCGCAGGTGAGAAACTTGAGAGCTTCCAAAGGAATGTCCCCAAAAGAAGCGCTGGATTTGAGCATCAATACCAAGAACCCGGAAGTCTATGCTGGTTTCGAATCTGTATTGATTAAGCTGGCCAACCTTTCTTCGTTGAACTTTGGCGCAAAGGTGGACAATGCGATGAGTTTCGTCGTCAAAGCCGATGAATGCTTTGTGCCGATGGGTGACTCGATCAATGTAGAAGAAGAAAAAGCCAACCTGAAAAAGGAGATCGAATACACGCAAGGCTTCTTAGCTTCAGTGATGAAAAAGCTAAGCAATGAGCGATTTGTAGCCGGAGCTCCTGCTCAAGTGATCGAAATGGAGCGAAAAAAACAGGCTGATGCTGAGGCTAAGATTAAAGCCTTGGAGGAAAGTCTGGAGAAGCTGAGCTAATAAAAGTTACTGATTAATGAGTTTTACCTAAAATCCAGAGTCAAAAGGCTCTGGATTTTTTTCTTTATTATTCAGTATCCTTTACTCAAAAAAAGCAAGTCAGGTACATTGGGGCAGTATTTTGCCCTGCCTTAATAAATTAAAAATTAGTCTTAAACTCATTAGAGATGAAACTGTTAGCATTTTTACACTTCATTTTTCTCCATACTGATTATTTGAATGTCGGCTTGCCAACAGGAATCACCGGAAAATTTGAAACTCAATCCACAATACCCAAGAACACTTCGATTGAACCTGAATTGGTCACCGAAGGGCTCTATTTTGCGGAATTTTATGAATACATCTATCGGGGTCATTTTGAGGAGGTGCGGATATCGAGGGAAGATCAGGTTCTGATGATGATTTTGTCGAAATATCTCAGGACCTATGGCGTCAATTGCTCGGCATTTTTACCCGAGAATACAGTAGAAATCCTGGACTGGTATTGTGCCAAAGAGGAGATAAGTTCCCAAAACGGACTGGAGACAAGCAGAGTCTGCATCGACTATGACCAAAAAGGATCTGGGATTTTTGCAGATCCCGATCTCTATGACGCGCTACTCCAACTGGAAAACAAGCAAAGTGCAGCCCTGCTTCAAACAGCCTTACGCATGATCACAGACCCCGATTCCATAGAAAATTCTCCGGACCTTTTTCATAAGGCCAAAGGGCTGGTCGATGACATGGCCATCTTTTTTAACCTCAATCCCTGCAATTCAGCAGCAATTCGAAGGTTTGAAAGCAATTTAAAAAACTATACCCTCCAACTGGCTCCAGACAAACTGGATGCGATAAATAACTAGGCTCATCTGAAAGAATCAGGAGTCTATATTCTCCATTAGTCTCCAGAAAAGCAGTAAAAAATCACAGGTATTGAGGTTAATCCGTAACCAGCTTAAAAGAAAAAAAGGGCTAATCCGAATTGGAATAGCCCTTTTTTGTCAGTGGAATTCTATTTTACAGGATTGGATCTCCGCCCCTTCTTCGCTCAGACTGTCGATCTCCACGGTGATCTGTCTCTAGAAAACCATCACCTCTTTGCCTTCCACCAATGGAATCGGCATCGAGATCAAATCGATCTCCTTCGTCAAAGAATGTGCTGTT
The DNA here is from genome assembly GCF_003259255.1 of Algoriphagus litoralis. Taxonomy (GTDB): domain Bacteria; phylum Bacteroidota; class Bacteroidia; order Cytophagales; family Cyclobacteriaceae; genus Algoriphagus; species Algoriphagus litoralis. Next base: position 41,553 of record NZ_QGOL01000020.1, on the reverse strand, counting down.
TTCGTGGTCGTAGCGACCATAGAGACTGCGTGACTCTTGACTATAGTATGTACGCATTGTATGCAAAAATTCAGCTTGAGGACCGGTTGGCCAGTTATCCGTGTCAAAGCCGGGAGCATTTTCCAAAGTCGCCTTAGTCTCCTTGACAATGATGACATCGTCTTGGGCAGTATTGAACATAAAGGATTCAAAAGGCAGCGCGAGAAGTTTTGAACCTAAATTTAAAAAGCCGTCATCGACTTTGAGAACAACATAATCAACAGCTCCGGATGTGGTGTTGATCATAAATTCCTTAATGGATCCTACGGATTCATCACTTGGTGTCTTTACAGAGCAGGATGTTGCAGAAGAACAGCTGATCTGGGATTGATGTGCGATAGTCATTTTGGTGTGGGTTAAATGAACAATTTATTTGATTCATTTACTCCCATATGCGTGCCAAGCAAGGAATCCTACAGATAAACCAAATAGGATGGGGTCTAGAAAATTCACGAGTAGAAACCCTCCACATAATGTGGTAAAAAATACCCTTTACCCCTCTTTAAAACCTAAATCCTAAAGCTCCCGAATCTTAATCTCCTTGAAAATCACGCCCTGCCCTTCACTTTGCAGTCCGATATAGCCGGACTTGAGCGGGGTACCATCGACTTTAATTGTTGGATCGAATCGATTGGCTACTCCTCCTCCGATTTGAGGTTTGGTGTACGTCAATACGGTATCTCCATTGACCAAATGATGGACAATAGAGTCTCCATATACAATCAGTTCAGCTTTGACCCATTGATCCCATTTGAAAGTAGGCCCCGAGGAATTGATACAATGCCGCTCATCGATTTTACCTTCAAAAACCACATCGGTTCCGGGGCTGCACATGTTCCCTGTAGGCCGGGCTACCCCTTCCTCCTCCTCAGCATACATCTGATACTCCACAGAGATCGGCCAATCCTGCTCTTTCAAAATCGTCTCCGGGGCTTGGGAATGAAACATCACCCCTGAATTGCGGTAGGTATAACTTGGAGCAGTCTCCAGAAACTGATCGGTAAACCTATACTCCCAACTGAGATGGAAGCTGGAAAAAGGCTTTTCATAAAACAAATGGCCAAATCGATCTTCAAAATCCCCATATCCATCGTAATTCACCTCAATCGCACCATCTACTACCCGAAAAGTATTCGCATAATTATCTCCTACTTCATGGTGGTGGATTTTCGGAGTCCAACCACTTAGATTATTCCCGTTGAAAAGCACTTGCCATTCGGGTTCTTCAGACTGAATGTTGACTTCCACTTTTTCAGTTTTTTGGCAGGAAAAGAAAAGAAGGATGGGAAAAAGAAAAAGAACGGGTTTCATATCGTTTTGGGATTGGGTTTGAAGAATTATTTGTCTGTGAGTTTACTAGCCCAAGGCTTTGATCCCCTGCCTTCGTTATTTGATGTTCATCTTTCGGTATTCACTAGTCAAAAACTTAATATATCGAATATCGAACGCTGAATGGTCCATATTGAAGTTAAGGTTACTCAATGCTTCCAATCATACCCATCCATTTGCTCCAGACAGGCTCTGAGTAGAGCAATCGAATCCGCGATATCCTTCTTATGAGCCATCTCGATGACTTGATGCAGGTGACGGGTTGGAATAGAAATCGCTCCGGCAATCGCCCCCTGCTTGCCCATCCGCTGAACTCCGGCTGTATCTGTACCACCGGCAGTCAGGATCTCCGGCTGCCAGGAGATCGCTTCTTTTGCAGCAGTTTGCTTCATAAACTCCACCATGCGATAGTCACAAATCGTCATAGCATCCATGATTTTGATGGCTGTTCCTTTGCCCAGTTCGGTAATTTTCTCATGCGGTGCAGCACCGGGTACATCAAAGGCAATGGTCGTATCTAAGGCAATTCCAAAGTCTGGATTGATGCTGTGTGCTGCCACATTAGCTCCTCGGATCCCCACTTCTTCTTGTACAGTAAAAGTGGCATACACGTCGTAGGCTGGATTTTCCAGTTGCTTCAGCGTCTCAATCAGAATGAATACCGCCACCCGATTATCGATTGATTTGCAATTGACACAGTCGCCCATTTCGATGAGTTCCCGATCCCGGGTCACCGGATCACCGATCGAGATGTATTTTTCAACCTCCTCTTTGGACATTCCCAGATCGATAAAAAAATCAGTGGTCTTGGGTAGTTTGTTTCGCTCTTCCGGAGACATCACATGAATTGGTTTACTCCCCATCACGCCTACCAGATCCTTCTTGCCATGCACAATGACTCGCTGAGCAGTTAAAGTCTTTGGATCAAAACCTCCCAGTGTATGAAACCTCAAGAATCCCTGATCATCGATATGCGTGACAATGAAGCCGATTTCATCCAAATGCGCAGCCACCATGACCCGCTTTCCGTCAGGATTTCGTTTTCCCCTTTTGATGGCAATGACACTTCCGAGATTATCAGTTTTCACCTCATCCACGAGTGGAGTGACAAGGTCAATGACCAGATCTCTTACTCTTTTTTCAAAACCGGGGGCTCCGGCGATTTCACAGATTTGCTTAAGAAGGGCAACGTTTATTTCCATTTTATGCTGATTTCAATTTTGCTTGAAAATATAACTTTTGCGGGCATAAAACCTCCCCAAAAATAAAAAAGGCGCAAGAAATCAATTCCTGCGCCCTTTTCCTGTAGTTAACCCGTTTAGTATGCTCTGACAGTTTTGCCTTCCATGTAGTTGACAAAAGCTCTGTTGACGACTCTAGTTCCTCCAGTCGTAGGATAATCCCCGGTGAAATACCAATCACCAAGGTGCTTAGGAATGCATTTATGAAGATTATCTACTGTCTGGAAAATCACTTTCACCTCCGCATTGATCTCAGGAGTGGTGACGATCTCGGCGATTTTTTCCGATATCTCCTCATCTGAGAAGAGGCTGTAGACTTCTTTTACAAAATTCTCTGAGGATATGGGATTTTCGATACAGGAATCATATATCCGATCAAGAACATTGTCAATTTTTCGATCCTTCAAAAGCTCGATCGCTGCCCGGAAAGCAATGAATTCACGCATTCGTGACATATCTATTCCGTAGCAGTCCGGGAAACGGATTTGAGGAGCAGAAGAGACGATGATGATCCGTTTAGGATTGAGTTTATCCAGCGTGGTCAGAATGCTTTTTTCCAAAGTCGTCCCACGTACAATGCTATCGTCGATGACGACCAAGGTATCGACTCCAGGCTTAATCACTTCATAGGTAGTATCGTACACATTAGCCACCATAGCATCCCTGTCGGAATCATTGGTGATGAAGGTTCGAAGCTTGACATCTTTGCTGACCAATTTTTCGACCCGAGGTCTGAAGTTCAACAAATCGTCCAAGTCGCCCACATGAGGCTTTCCTTCCAAAAATACCTCTCTCCTTTTTGCACTCAGGTAATCTTCCAGTCCCTCGATCATTCCCAAAAAGGCTGTTTCGGCCGTATTCGGGATGTATGAAAACACCGTATTTTTCAGATCAAAATCGATCGCCTTGAGGATCTGGGGGATCAAGGCTTTACCAAGATTCTTGCGCTCCTGATAGATATCCGGATCAGTGCCTCTGGAGAAATAGATTCGCTCAAATGAGCAGGACTTCTTCTCTCTGGCAGGAAGGATCTCTGATTCGGAATAGGATCCGTCCTTATTGATCACTATCGCATGACCGGGCTGGATCTCTTTGATTTCCTTAAAATCAATATTGAAGGCTGACTTAATCGCGGGCTTCTCAGAAGCTACGACTACAATTTCATCATCTGCGTAATAGAAAGCGGGACGAATACCGGAGGGATCTCTCACCACAAAAGATGAACCGTTACCGATCATGCCGGCCATGGCGTAGCCTCCGTCAAAATCGCGGCAGGATCTCTTCAGAATCCGGACTACATCCAATTCATTTTCGATCAAGTGCGTGATCTGCTCGTTGCTGTATTGATGCTTGTATTTGTCAAAAATCCGCTGATTCTCTTCGTCCAAAAAGTGTCCGACTTTTTCCATGACAGTAACAGTGTCGGTTTTTTCCTTCGGGTGCTGTCCAAGTTGAACAAGCTTACTGAAAAGCTCCTCGTTGTTAGTCATGTTGAAGTTACCGGCCATGACAAGGTTTCGGCTTCTCCAGTTATTCTGCTTTAGGAACGGGTGACAAGTCTCAATGCTGTTTTCACCATGGGTGCCGTATCTCAGGTGTCCCAACCAGACTTCTCCTGTAAAGGCAATGTTGTTTTTAAGCCAGTCGGCATCCTGAAGCATTTTTTTGCCCCCGATTTTCTTGGCTTTCTTGTACTTGGAATTGATTTTATCAAAAATGAAATTGACTGCAGATGCTTCAATAGAACGATACCTGCTGATGTATCGGGTTCCCGGCTTGGTGTTGATTTTTACATTGGCAACCCCCGCACCGTCCTGCCCTCTATTGATTTGTTTTTGCATCAGGACATACATCCGCTTGGCTGCAAAAGCGTTGGTGCCATACTTATCGATGTAATATTGAGGATCCTTACGGAGCCGAATCATGGCAATACCGCACTCGTGTTTGATAGCGTCACTCATGGAGAAGGGCGAATGTTCTTTTGATTAGACAAAGGTAAGTGTTTTCAAAAGAATTATTCCCGATTAAAAGTTCTCTTTGAAGGAATAAAATATGGCATGGGAAGCTTGCCTTCTCCCTCGATTAGAAACCAAATAGCAGACCCAAATCTCCCCAACAAGTGTAAATTCTACCCAAATTTCATTCTCCAATCCAACAAAATCTGCCCTATTGAGCCAATAGAGCACATGGCACACCCTTAGCAATATACCATACATCTACGGAAAAAACGTTTCCGAATTCAGAATCCGGACTCTGAAAAAAAACCTAAACCTTAACCAACTAATCCACAGGCAATCACGCATATTCCTGAAAATTAAAATGTTTCAGGGGTGAGATCTGTGACCAATTTAGACAACTAAGATTATGAAAAAGATCATTTTAATGTCCGCCATGTTGGCTGCGGGTGCTGCGTTCACCACGCCGACAATTGCTGCAAGTTCTAATTTGTTGGAAATCGTACAACAGGAAGAGAAAGTAAAAATCGTACCTGATGCCATGCCTACACCGGTCAAGCAAACCATCGCAGGCGACGATACTTTGCAAAACCTGACCATAGCAGAAGCTTGGCAGGTCACCAAAGTAGATGGTATGGTCCATTACAAAGTAGGATTTGACAATGGCTCCGCAGATAAACTTTGGAAAACTTACGATGCCCAAGGCAAAGAAATTAAAGAGTAAGAGGCTAATTCATCAAATATTTAAGCACCGGACTCTTGTCTGGTGCTTTTTTTGTTTAAATCACATTAAAAAACAAAAACGATGGCGCATATACTTTTAGTAGAGGACGATTTGACCTATTCCCGAATTGTAATGAATTTTTTGAAAAAAAATTCTTTTGATGTCTCTACCACCACCAAGGTGAAAGAAGCTCAAAACATGCTGAATTCCGGGAAATACGATTTGATCATTGCCGATTTTAGATTGCCGGATGGCACAGGCATGGAATTATTGCAGTGGGCGAAGGCTAACTTTCCCCATCTCCAGGTCATTCTTATCACACATTATTCAGATATCCGGATTGCTATCAAAGCCATGAAACTGGGGGCTTTTGAGTACATCACCAAACCCATCAATCCGGATGAACTACTCGCCACCGTCAAGGAATCACTCGCTCAAAAAGCAGAGGTAAAAAATTCCATCCCCAGAGAAAAATCAGCAGAAACTGCCAGTCCCAACCAAGGCGCATCCTATGTCATCGGAGCCTCTCAAGAAGCTGAAAAGCTGGAAAAACACATCCAGCTTGTAGCGCCGACAGACTTAAGTGTTTTGGTCTTAGGGGAGACAGGAACAGGGAAAGAGTTGATCTCCAAACGGATTCATGAATTCTCCAAGCGAAAGGATGGGCCTTTTGTAGCCATAGACTGCGGTGCTTTGCCAAAGGAACTTGCCGGAAGTGAACTATTTGGTCACGTAAAAGGTGCTTTTACCGGAGCCCATGACAATAAGACTGGGCACTTCGAATCGGCAAATGGAGGAACTATCTTTTTGGATGAAATCGGCAACCTGAGCTATGATGTACAGATCCAATTACTCAGGGCCATTCAAGAGCGAAAAATCCGGAAAATCGGTGGCAATAAAGAAATCGAAATCAATGTACGGATCATCGCTGCAACCAACGAAATGCTCAGCTCCAATTCCGGTGAAGGCGGATTCCGTGAAGACCTGTACCATAGGTTAAATGAGTTTACGCTGAATGCGATACCGCTTCGACAGCGCAAAGCCGATTTGGAATTTTTCGTAGGCGAGTTTCTTCAGTCAAGCAACGCACGGCTCAATAAATCCATCAGCGGGCTCAGTCAGGAAGTCTGGGACATTTTTTATGGCTATGACTGGCCAGGAAATCTCCGGGAATTGCGCAATATCATCAAGCGCGCAGTGTTGCTCTCTTCAGGCAATAAAATCGAAAAAGACGCCCTACCTCTGGAACTCTACGACAATTCTATCCTTCAGGAATCCAAACCCAATCCTGCATTCATCGGTCAAAACACCGCTCCAACCGCGGCAAATAACCTTCCTGTAGGCACGGATTACAAATCGCAATGGCAGGAGCAGGAAAAAGAACTGATTCAAAAAGTGCTGCTGGATACCCGATTTAACAAATCAAAAACTGCCAGAATTTTAAACATGGACAGAAAAACACTCTACAGCAAAATTGAAAAATACGGGCTGGAATAGATTAGACTATTTCGGCCACCTTTTCCTTGAGGGCTGCTAAAGTTTTCTTTGTCTCCATGTCCAATGAATTCAAGGTCTCCTGGATTCCCTGTTGGTGATTTAGCTTTAGGTTATTCTCGACTCTTCTTGCAATTGGTCCGGCAGGGCTTTTGATTTGCCCCAGTCTACTTCCCAACTGGTGGCAAATCTCCAAGATTTCCTGCCAGCGATTGTTGAGTCGCGCTCTGGTGATTTTTTGCAGATCAGCCTCAGTATCCCGGATGAGATCCCGCACTATATCTGCAAGCAGCTCTTGGTCACCCATGCAAAACTTATCCATATCAGTCAGGCTAAACAACTCACTGTTGAGCGCTTCATTTCCATCTGAAAGACTTTTTGACTCCACTCGCTCAGGAAAAATCCCCCCCAGCGTTGCAATCAACTTTTCTTCTTGGAAGGGCTTCAGAATCAATTCATTAAATCCTTCCTGAAACATCCGCTCCTTTTCCTCCACAAAAACATTTGCAGTCATCGCCAACAGCGGCAGATCCTTGAATTCAGGAAAGTTTCTAATCGATTTTGCCACATCAAAACCAGAGAATTCGGGCATTTGGATGTCAATCATCGCCAAGTCCAATTCCATACTTTGAAATTCATCCCGGAAAAATTTGCCTCCTGGATAGGATACCACCTCAGCACCAAAATACGTCAGGACCGTTTCCAGATATTTTAAGCCGACGCGATCATCATCGATTAACAGAATTCGCAACCCACTGAGATCTATGGATTTTTCAGTTTCTTCGGTTCTTTCTTCAGTCTCTGCAGGAGACAAGGCGGTAGGAATGACCACACGCATGGTAGTTCCTTTTCCTTTTTCACTTGATGCAAAAAGCGACCCTTTCATCAGATTCACCAGTCGCTGCACAATTGCCAGCCCAAGTCCAGTCCCCCCAAATTTTCGTGAAACAGAGGCATCAGCCTGATCAAATTCCTGAAAGACTTTTGACAACTCTTCGGCTGTCATCCCGATGCCGGTATCCCGGATTACTAATTCCAACTGACCACCAGTCCAGGAGACTGAGACATTTACACTGCCATCCTGAGTAAACTTGAATGCATTTCCCAGGAGATTGTTCATCACTTGCTTGATCCGCAATTCATCGCCTACCAGCCATTGTCCCTCCGGAAGATCCAAATCCCACCTAAACTCGAGCTTTTTCTCTTTGGCTGTCAGTTCGAAGAAGCTTTGAATTGCACCAAAAAGACGAAAAGGATCGAATGGTTCTTTATCCAAACTGAGTTTGCCCGCTTCCAATCTGGAAAAATCCAAAATATCGTTGACGATCTCCATCAGCGTATCTGAAGCAAACCCGATCATTTTAAGATGAGATTTTTGATTGGCCTCCAGGTCTGATTTATCGAGAATAGCCCGGTATCCCTGAATGACATGGAGTGGGTTACGAATCTCATGACTCATGTTGGCCAGGAATTCCTGCTTGGACTTGGCCAGCTGATCAGACTTCCTTCTGGAGGTTTCAAGATCTTCCTGATAGGATTTATTTAGACGGATTTCTTTCAGGACAGAGTATACCAAAAATCCGGTCCCCACTATGGCAATCACCACTACGATCAGGAGAAAAAATGATACATCAAACACCAAACCCGAAGCTTGTGCACTCTGCTCATTTGAGGCAAGAATGGCTTTGGATTGCAGGTCTCTGATCAGATTCTGAACGGTGATACCGATTTCATTCTGTTTTTGGGAAAGTGAAGTTTCCAGCATCGCCAATTTTTGTCGTTGGGAACTCTCTTCTTTATAGATCTGATTAATCACACCTCGAAGCGAGTACAGCACACTGTCCAGACTTAGCGATTGGGAAGGTTCGGTATCTGGGGAGTTTTCATCCCGCAGCTTCCTCAGGTAGGCGATCAGCTGATCTTCATCCCGTTTGATCACCCCGGAGCGCTGCTCCTGTCTGCTAATGGCCTCTTCTTGGAGTTCATTATAGATGAAATTTTTCGGGTTAAGTTCTCTTAGGGGCCGATACTCCAGATTCTGGGCACGGCGCCTTATTCCCACTTCTACTTTGTTCAGTGCTTCCTGTGAAAAATTTCTCGAAGTAAGATTTTTCTTTACCTCATACAGGTCCACATACCCATTTATCAAGACTGCAAGGTTATCCCGGATAGTCTGAACACTCCTTCTTTCCAAAGAATCGGAGGCCAAAGTATCCAGCTCATCAAGTTTCCCCTGAAGCTGAGAAATCGTCGTGTCATTAACTCTACCATCGAGACTAAGGCTGTCTACTCCCAGCCTTGTGATCCTAAAAATATCAGACTGGAGATCATTCAGCAATTCAAGTTTTTGGTTAGGCTGGGCCAGCTTTCTGACCGAATCCTCCAATTGATTGAGTGAAAAATAGGTCAGTCCGGCTACGCTGATCAGAATAAAAGTCGCCAACGAAAACCCAGCGGCTACTTTTTTACCCGTAGATAATATTGATTTGAAGGGCTTCATTTGAGTTCTTTGGAGGCCCATAGCTATTCAACAATTATTCCAAGCTGATCAAAACCTCAATAATACATACCCCTGTGGCACGTATGTGGTAATGGTAGTCAAGGCAGAGTGAGCGATAGTGACTCCTGGCCACAGGTCAGCAGTTTTCAAATTCCGGGCTATCATAGACTGGCCGCAGACATAGACTTCTGCTCCAGCCTCCTTCAGGGCTTCAAATACTTTCAAATTGGGATTGGCAACCTCAAATCTCTCTTGATAATTCTCGTCATTGAGCAGGGAAAAAATAGCGCCTCCATGAATGATCACTTTAACCTTGATTTTCTCTTTTGGGACACCAGCCAGCCCATGTAAGTTCATCAACCGGGCAACATTGTCTACCCACCTAGAAATCTGCTTGTTATCTTCTGCACCTGAGGCCAGATCTACGATGATTTTATACTCCAAACTTGGGTCAGGGCGCTCTGTGGCATCGGCTATTTCATAAATTCCTCCATAACCTTTGACTATGGGAAATTGCGGGGTCTGAGCATTTGCCTGAATGGCAAAAAAGAGTGAAAGACCAAAAAAGGCGGAAAGGAGGATTTTCTTCATAGTGGGAAATTTGAATGAAAAGTAAGGAAAAATAAGAATCCAGAAAGTCCATTAATAAAAAAAGCCCGACCAATTGGGTCAGGCTTTGTGCGCACGAGAAGATTCGAACTTCCACACCCGTAAGGGCACCACCCCCTCAAAGTGGCGTGTCTACCAGTTTCACCACGTGCGCGGTTAGGGTCTGCAAAAGTAGAAATCCAAGTCAATTGAACCAAACGTCAATCAGTGATTTCTTTACTTTTTTCAATTTTTATCCAAAAACCTTCTTTTCGGCGGATTGAAGCGTATTGTACAGCAAAGCTGCGATGGTCATCGGACCTACTCCTCCAGGTACGGGTGTGATAGCGGCAGCTTTTTCAGCCACTTCATCAAACTTCACGTCACCGATCAAGCGGAATCCTGACTTTTTGCTGGCATCCTCGATTCGGTGAATTCCCACATCGATGACTACGGCTCCCCGCTTTACCATATCAGCCGTCACAAACTCAGGCTTACCGATAGCTACAATCAAAATGTCCGCGGAACGGCAGATTTCAGCCAGATTTTGGGTTTTGCTGTGAGTCAATGTCACGGTGGCATTGCCCGGATAGCCATTTCTGGCCATCAGTATGCTCATTGGGCTTCCTACGATATGGCTGCGTCCGATTACCACACAGTGCTTGCCTGCCGTCTCAATCTGATAGCGCTTCAGCAATTCAACAATTCCATAGGGAGTTGCGGCCACATAAGCTGGCCAGTTGAGCGTCATCCGACCGACATTGGCAGGAGTAAATCCGTCTACGTCTTTTTCAGGTTTGATTTTATTGGTGACTTTATCGACAGAGATATGTTTTGGCAGGGGAAGTTGCACGATCAATCCGTCGATGTCGGGATTTGTGTTGATATCTTCCACCACTTTGAGGAGTTCTTCCTCAGTTATGTCCGCCTCAAGTCGAACAAGTGTGGACACAAACCCCACTTCTTCGCAGGATTTTACTTTTGCTCCCACATAGGTTTGACTTGCACCGTCATTACCTACCAGTACCGCAGCGAGGTGGGGGACTTTTCCTCCCTCAGCTTTGATTTCCGCTACGCGCGACGCAATTTCATTTTTGATGTCTTGGGAGGTTTTTTTTCCGTCAATTAATATCATCTCTTGGTATCTGAAGTTTTTGGTTTGAAGTACGGTTTACGAATTACGATATACGAGCTCTCTCCTGGATTCAGCGCTCTCTTGAGGATTTGATGCTGGAGACTACAATTGCAAGAATTTCATCTGCTTCTTTGATCTGTCGATTCAATTCAGGCATTAAATCAATATTTTCATTGATTTCCAAGATAAACTCCAAGAAAAATTGGCTTTCATCAGCCTCTTCCTCAACAATCTTTAGCTTGTTGATAAAATCTGCCGTTGATTTCGCGCGACATGCTGCTCTATAATTTGCTGGAACTGATGTGGAAGATCGTATCAATTGATTTACGATTCCATTGTATTCCCGTGAATGCGGAAGTTTTTGGCAAAATCTCCAAACATCAATCGCAAACTGCTTCGTTTTTCGTTGCATTTGGTATTTATCCATGACTAAAGATTCTTACGAGTACCTGATAAATTTTAAATTACTCAAGATTCAACTGCTGATTACCTTAAAAACTGAACTTCAACCACTCTTTAGATTTCACTCCAAAAAGGGTAGAAAAGGATGATTGAAGTTCTAGACGAGTTCGTAATTCGTAAATCGTAAATCGTAATTTAATTTAACCACGAATGATGAAGTAAGACCTCCGCAACTCGTATGTCGTAATTCGTAAATCGTAAATCGTAATTTAATTTAACCACGAATAATGAAGAAGGAGAATCGCCTATTCCCTTTAATCTAATTTTAGCACCGCCATAAACGCCTCCTGAGGGATCTCGACGTTGCCGACTTGTCTCATTCGCTTCTTGCCTTTTTTCTGCTTCTCGAGGAGTTTACGCTTACGCGAAATATCACCGCCATAGCACTTGGCCAATACGTTTTTACGCAATGCTTTTACCGTTTCACGCGCAATGATCTTTTGTCCAATTGCTGCCTGAATGGCGATTTCAAACATTTGTCGAGGTACAAGTTCCTTCAGTTTTTCGCAGAGTCTCTTGCCCCAGTCATAGGCTTTCTCCCGGTGCACAATCGCCGAGAGTGCATCTACGGGCTCCCCATTCAGCATCACATCCAATCGCACCATTTGGGATACCTGATAGCCGATCAGTTCGTAATCCAGTGAAGCATACCCTCTGGAGATCGTTTTCAGCTTATCAAAAAAGTCAAATACAATCTCCGCCAGCGGCATGTCAAAGGTCAACTCAACCCGCTCCGCTGTGAGGTAAACCTGATTTTTAATCTGCCCTCGCTTGTCCATACAGAGAGTAATTACCGCACCGACGTATTCCGCAGCAGTAATGATCGAAGCTTTGACATACGGCTCCTCGATATGCTTCATCCGGGTTGGTTCGGGCATATCAGAAGGTGCATTGATCAATTGGACGGTATCGTCGGTCATGAGCGCCTTAAACTGCACCGAAGGCACAGTCGTGATCACGGTCATGTCAAACTCCCGCTCCAATCGCTCCTGGATGATCTCCATGTGCAGCATGCCCAGGAATCCGCAGCGGAATCCAAAGCCCAAAGCCATGGAGGTCTCCGGTTCCCAAACCAATGAGGCATCATTCAGCTGGAGTTTCTCCATCGAGTAGCGCAGCTCTTCGTAGTCTGTAGTCTCTACCGGATAAATCCCCGCAAAAACCATTGGCTTGACGTTTTCAAACCCTTGAATTGCCGCTTCGCAAGGTCGCTTTACGTGAGTAATCGTATCCCCTACTTTGATTTCCTTGGCGACTTTCACACCGGAGATCAGGTAGCCCACATTGCCGGCATACATCGTCTGCTGAGGGATCTGGTTGAGTCCCAAAATCCCGATTTCATCTGCTTCGTATTCACGTCCTGTGTTGACAAATTTGATTTTGTCGCCTTTGTTTATTGTCCCGTTGAAAATTCTAAAAATAATCTCAACTCCTCGGAAGGAATTGTATACGGAATCAAAAATCATGGCCTGAAGCGGCGCTTCGGGATCCCCTTTTGGTGCAGGAATTCGGGTCACTACGGCTTTGAGAATGTCCTCAATTCCAATTCCAGCTTTGCCTGAGGCTAAAATTATCTCCTCACGCCGACAGCCCAACAGGTCAATCACCTCATCCGCCACAGCCTCAGGATCTGCACCCGGCAAATCGATTTTGTTCAAAACCGGGATGATTTCCAGGTCATGATTCAACGCCAAATAAAGGTTGGAAATCGTCTGCGCCTCCACGCCCTGAGAAGCATCCACGATGAGCAATGCACCTTCACAGGCAGCAATAGATCGGGATACTTCATAGGAAAAATCGACGTGACCAGGGGTGTCAATTAGGTTGAGAATGTATTCTTCGCCTTCATGGGTGTACTTCATTTGGATCGCATGAGACTTGATCGTGATGCCGCGCTCACGCTCCAGATCCATATTATCCAACAACTGGTTTTGCATATCCCGGTCCGCAACCGTGTCGGTCGTTTGCAATAACCTATCCGCCAATGTACTCTTCCCATGATCGATATGGGCGATGATACAGAAATTTCTAATGTTTTTCATAGCTATTCGTGCCGCAAAAGTAGGAAAAAAGAAGGATGATTAGTCTATCCCTTCCTGTGTTTGCGCTAAATACACTTTGTTGAAATAATTTGTTGGAAAAAGGTAACCGAGATAGGTTGAAGTGAAATACTGTTGAAATAGATTTTGCTCCGCAAAAAAGAAATACGCCTGCGGCAAAATAAAGTGACCCAAACGGATTTAGGATGCTATTTCACGTAGCCTATTTCACCGAGCGCAGCGAGGTTTATTTCTACTGTATTTCAACGGTATTTCCATTGTTTTTTACCTTTACACCCAAATCACCGCTATTCCATGCAATCCATCGCTGAAAAGAAAAAATCCCAAAACATCGGAGAATACCTTGTCTACATGTACCAAATGGAGGATCTCATCCGGTCCTATCAGGGAAATATGGAGGAAATCCAGCAATATGTGGTTTCCCACTATCCCGTTTCGGAGCAAGAAAAAGCCGAAATCACCCGCTGGTTTGAGGAGCTTCGAGACAACATGATGAGTCAAGAAATCATGGAAAAAGATCACCTTAGAGAACTCCGGGACCTCGTAGAAAATCTCGCAAACCTCCACTGGAAACTGCTCAAAACAGACAAAACCTACTTTGAAACTTACAATAAGGCAAAGCCGCATATCCTAGAGGCAATTCTAGCTTCAGATGGCGAAAATCCAGGCAACGAAATCCAGATTTGTATCAATGGGATTTATGGTCTTTTGCTTTGTCGGCTTTTGGGTAAAAAGGTAGATGATCAGCAAATCAAAGCTGCCGAGGCTTTCGGGGAGGTACTGAGCCTGCTAAACTTCAATTACCAACAGCGAATTTTCATGTCACCGAATTAAAGAATTGAAAGATTGGAAAATTGAAAGATTTCTGAGCACCAATCTTTACAAGAGCGCCAAATTCACCTCTCCGCCGCAAATCGTAAATCATACTTCTGTTTAAAATGATTTATGATTTTTAAATTCATGGCCGATTAATGCCTGATTCTTGTGTAAATTGATAGGAACCGATTTTCGACTATCATGGCTTTTTATCAACAAGAGATTTCTGAACTTTTTGCTGACTTTTCCTCTCAAAAGGAAGGGATTTCAGCTTCTGAAGCCAAGGAGAGAATCGAAAAACACGGTCCCAACGTTCTTCAGGAAAAGAAGAAAAAACCTGCTTGGATACTTTTTCTGTCCCAGTTTAAGGATTTCATGATCCTGATTTTGGCGGCAGCAGCTGTCATTTCGGGCATTGTCGGTGACCTCACGGATACGATCATCATCTTGGTCATCATCGTCCTCAATGCAGTTTTGGGCTTTGTACAGGAGTATCGAGCCGAAAAGGCCATGGAATCCCTGAAGAAGCTGACCGAAACCCAAACGGCCGTCATCAGAGATTCCCAAACAGTTACTATCCCTTCCACCGAACTGGTTCCAGGTGATGTAGTGATTTTGGAAGCGGGAAATATGGTGCCTGCCGATATCCGACTGCTGGAGACTTTTTCCCTAAAAGTGGACGAATCTTCCCTAACTGGGGAATCTGTGTCCATCGACAAGATTGCCGAACCCATCGCCAAACCCGAACTCTCCCCCGGGGATCAATTAAACATGGGGTTCAAAGGAACCCTAGTCACCAATGGCCGGGCCACTGGACTCGTCGTGGGCACAGGGATGAAAACCGAAATCGGAAAAATCGCCGATCTCCTTCAAGCGGATTCTCCCTCCACCCCTTTGCAACAGCGCATGCAGCGGTTTGCCAAGGTGATTTCCTTTATCATTTTGGGGATCTGTGCCCTACTTTTTCTAGGTGGACTCGCCCGGGGTGAAGAGATGCTGCCCGTGTTGTTACTATCGGTGAGTTTGGCAGTGGCAGCCATTCCTGAAGCTTTGCCAGCGCTGATTACCATTGCATTGTCGCTTGGCGCAGGCCGATTGGCCAAAAAGAAAGCACTGGTACGCAAACTCCCCGCAGTGGAAAGCCTGGGTTCGGTGACTTACATCTGTACCGACAAGACAGGAACCCTGACCCAAAACAAAATGTCTGTGGTCAATCTCGAAGTCAATCATCAGCAAAGCTTTTCCACGAAATTCTCCAATCTCCAACTTGCCATGGGGCTCTCTCATGATGTGCGCTTGGATAAAGATGGCAAACCAAGCGGAGAGGCCACCGAACTTGCTTTGGTAGAACGCCTGCTCAGGGACATTTCGCAAGAACAATTCGAAGGACTGGCAACTGAATTTCCCAGAATTGGAGAAATCCCCTTTGACTCCAGCCGGAAACGGATGAGTACCCTCCACCGATTCGGGGATCAGGTCTTGGTGCTCTGCAAAGGTGCCTCGGAATCCATCGCAGAGATTTTGGAGGAACCCCAAAAGGCAGAAGAGCTTACTTCCACTTCTGATACATGGGCTGAAAAAGGGGAACGCGTGTTGGCTTTTGCAGGAAAAATTATCCCAAAACTCCCTGAAGAAGCACTATGGAGTGAACTGGAAAAAGATTTGGAATACTTCGGAAAAGCAGGAATGATCGATCCTCCGAGGGAAGAAGTCAAGCATTCGATTCGGGAATGTATCAATGCTGGAATTAAGCCAGTGATGATTACCGGAGATCATCCAGCCACAGCCAAAGCAATCGCAAGGGAAGTTGGCATTTGGAAATCGGGGGACAAGGTGCTTTCCGGGGCAGAACTGGCAAATCTCAGCGACGAAGCTTTTACCGCTCAGGTGGAGCGGGTCAGCGTATATGCCCGCGTGGCACCCGAGCAAAAGTTGCGAATCGTGCAGGCATTGCAGCAGAAAGGCCACTATGTCGCCATGACCGGAGACGGAGTCAATGATGCACCTTCCCTCAAGGCGGCAACCATCGGTATTGCCATGGGAATCGCGGGAACTGATGTAAGCAAGGAAGCCGCTCACCTGATACTTCTCGATGACAACTTCTCGACTATCGTCCGTGCCGTAAAGGAAGGGAGAAGAATCTATGACAACATCCGCAAATTCATCAAGTACATCATGACTTGCAATGGGGCGGAGATTTGGGTCATTGGCCTTGCTCCTTTCCTTGGTTTACCCAATCCACTTTTGCCGATTCATATTCTTTGGATCAATCTGGTGACGGATGGACTTCCCGCTTTGGCTTTGGCCGGAGAAAAACCTGAAAAAGACCTGATGAAACGACCTCCTCGCCCACCAAAGCAAAGTCTATTTGCCGAAGGTGTGGGCTATCATATCGTTTGGGTGGGAATGTTGATGGCGGCGGTGACGCTGTTTACGCAATACTGGGCAATCAGCAAAGGATGGCACTCGCAGACCATGGTGTTTACCGTGTTGGCTTTTTCTCAGCTGGGACATGTAATGGCTGTCAGGAGTGATCGGACCTTCCTTTTCAAACAAGGGCTTCTGAGCAATAAACCATTGCTCATGGCGGTTGGGGGCACCTTGGTCCTGCAGTTTGGGGTGGTATACCTGCCTTTTATGAATGATATTTTCAGAACGGTTCCTTTGAGCTGGAAAGAATTGGGATTCGCTGTTGCTATGGCTCTGATTGTATTCCATGCAGTAGAGCTGGAGAAATTTGTCAGAAAGTTACTTTCGAAAAAATAGCTCAAAGGTTTCACGGAAGGACACAGATGCTAAGTAATATTTATCTGTGAAAATCTGTGTCTTCTGTGAGAAACTCCTTTTTTTTGCTCACAGATTTCACGGATGGACACAGATGGTTAGCATTATCTATCTGTAAAATTCTGAGTCATCTGTGAGAGCCTTCTTTTTTTTAGCTCACAAATAGCACGGAAGGACACAGATGGTTAGTGATATTTATCTGTGGTAATCTGTGTCATCTGTGAGAAACTCCTTTTTTTATCCATCATTGGACAAATGAACTGGTTATCATATTTTTACCTAGATAATTTCCATTTTTCAATCCATTTTTATACAGCTACTTTATGGACTTAAATGACATTACTTTTGAAATAAGAGGAGCAGCGTTTTCTGTTCATAATGAACTAGGACCAGGTTTGCTTGAAAGCGTTTACGAATCCTCAATGGCTTATGAACTGATTAGATCTGGCTTAAAAGTGAGAACTCAGGTTCCTCTTCCTGTTATTTATAAAGAAATTAAGCTAGAGCTAGGTTTTAGAATTGACTTATTGGTTGAAGAATCTGTCATTGTAGAAATAAAATCAGTTGACTTAATCCATGACGTTCACAAAAAACAACTGCTTACCTATTTAAGGCTATCCAAGAAGAAGGTCGGACTCTTAATAAATTTCAACTCAATGAAACTTGTTGAAAAAGAGACAATAATTCGAATTGTTAATTAATCAGATCTTATAGATTCCACCCATGATTTTTCTAGATTTTATCTGTGGAAATCTGCGCCATCTGTGAGAAACTCATTTTTTTTAGCTCACAGATTTCACGGATGGACACAGATGGTTAGTGATGTTTATCTGTGGTAATCTGTGTCATCTGTGAGAAACTCTTTTTTTTGCTCACAGATTTCACGGATGGTCACAGATGGGTTGTTTTTTTGAATCTGTGGTCATCTGTGTCATCTGTGAGAAATCTCATGATTCAAAGAAAATCTATCGCTATAATCAGATTTTCGCTTTTGCCTTGGCCTAATTTTCATATTTTCCAAGCTTAATCCTTTCTCCCCTTTATTCCACCACCTTGAATTCACATCCATCCACTGACCAAACCCAAGAAAAACTCCCCAGAAATTTAGGACTTTGGGGCATTTGGATGCTGGTAGTCAATGGCCTGATCGGTGCGGGAATTTTTGGACTTCCAAGCGGAGCTGCTGCGCTGGCAGGAGAATACAGCATCCTGATCTACGCCTTTTGCGCGCTGTTGATTTTACCGGTGATCTTGAGTTTTGCGGAGCTGGGAAGCTATTTCCGCGGCACAGGAGGACCTGTTCGCTACGGAACCCTGGCATTTGGTCCGTTTATCGGTTTTCAGGGTGGCTGGCTGTATTACCTGGCACGCTTGATCTCCTTTTCTGCAAATACCGTTTTGCTTACCGACAGCATCGCCTATTTCCTCCCAATTGCCGGAGAACCCACGGGAAGACTGATTTCCATAGCTTTGACCTGCCTTCTCCTCAGCCTGATCAATGTGCTCGGATCAGTAGAATCCATCCGAACGATGACCGTTTTCACCATCATCAAATTCACGGTGTTAATTCTGCTGCCTCTAGGCGGATTTATCCTATTGGGCGCTGAGGTGATACCAAGTTTTGAGTCCACAGTCCCCCCTTTTTCCGACTTGGGCAGTGCTGCTTTGCTGCTGATCTATGCATTTGTAGGATTTGAAGGAGCGGTAGTTCCGGCGGGGGAAGCCAAGCGGCCTGAGCGGGATATGCCTTTGGGTTTACTGCTGGGACTTGCGGTCGTAGCGGTACTGTACATGCTGATCCAGCTGGTTACGCAGGCGGCTGTTCCGAATCTGGCAGATTCCAAAACTCCGCTGTTGGATGCTTCTGCTTCGCTTTTTGGAAGTGTGGGAGCAGTGATTCTGATGATCGGTGTGGGAGCCTCCGTTATCGCCAATCTGTTGGGCTCCATGTTTTCATCCACGCGATTGACGTATGCGCTTTCTTTGGACAATTCACTTCCTGGCTGGTTTGGGAAAGTCCACCCGAAATACCTGACCCCTGCCAATTCGGTGGTATTCTTTGGCATTTCGGCCTTTTTGCTTTCTGCCTTTGGCTCATTTACGGTTTTGGCAGCCATGACCGTTTTGTCCAGACTCTTTCTCTACATCATGAGCTGTGCGGCAATTCCCAAGCTCCGCTCCCAATTTCAGGGAAGTGGACGATTCATCCTGAAAGGCGGATATACCGTCCCTATCTTGGGCATTTTGGCCTGCCTTTGGCTGATGATGCAGGTCAGTGCCCGGTCAATCTGGATGACGGCTTTGTTTATCGCGATTGGTTCGGGTTTGTATTGGTTGGGAAGAAAAGGAAAAAATAAGTAAGGATTTGAGATTGCCCTACTTCGATCTTCATCATTCGACATTCGATATTCATCATTTGATATTCAAGGTTCGGCATTCGATATTCATCATTCGATGTTCGGTATTTGATATTTGATATTCGAGGTTCGCCATTCGATATTCATCATTCGATGTTCGAAATTCGATATTCAGCATTCGATATTCAAGATTCGAAATTCGATATTCATCATATGATGTTCGGTATTTAATATTCATCATTCGAAATTCGATGTTCGAAATTCATAATTACAGGAATTTTAAAATCTGATCTTCCAATATTACAATCCCCCTACCCCCTTTAGAAGGGGGATTTGCCAAAGGCCAACTTCAAACCTTTATTTCTCTTTTTAACTTGTGATTATTCATAAGCAAATTGAAAATTAAGGTGCTTCAATTTTCGCATCATCTTTTAGACCTTAGATTTTCTACTTTTGAACCATGCCAAAACCTAATCTTGCCATCCGGACGGTCATTTTCAGCATGTTGGGCAATGTCGCCTTGGCAGCGATTAAGTTCTTGGCTGGGATTTTTGGCAATTCGTATGCACTGATCGCCGACGGGATCGAGTCCACAGTGGATATTTTCTCTTCCGTTTTGGTTCTCCTAGGGCTGAAATATGCCGCCCGACCTGCTGATGACAATCACCCCTATGGACATGGCAAAGCCGAACCGCTGATTACATTCTTGGTGGTCACTTTTCTGATCATATCGGCATTTACCATTGCTTGGCAGGCTGTAGTCAATATCCAGACTCCCCATGAATTACCAGAATCCTGGACGCTGATGGTCTTAGGAGGGATCATTATCTGGAAGGAAGTCTCCTACCAAGTGGTCATGAACCGAAGCAAAAAGCTCAAAAGCTCTTCACTCAAAGCGGAGGCATGGCATCACCGCTCTGATGCCATCACTTCGGTGGCAGCATTCGTGGGGATTTCTATCGCTCTTTTTGGAGGGGAGGGATTTGAGGTTGCCGATGACTATGCGGCCATGATCGCCTGTGCATTTATTCTCTACAACTGCTACGGCATATTCAGACCGGCACTCGGGGAAGTGATGGATGAAAACAACTTTGAGGAATTGACAGAGGAGATCCGGGTAATTTCACTTCAAGTCCCAGGTGTGGAAGGAACTGAAAAATGCTATATCCGAAAGGCCGGCATGAAATACCATGTAGATCTGCATGCTCATGTAAGGGGTGACTTGACCGTCACCGAAGGCCACCATATTTCACACCAATTGAAGGACGCCCTGATCAATAAAATCCCAGAGTTGGGCAATGTGCTCATTCACATCGAACCGTCCTGATCAACCCAAATTCCTGAAAGGGTTTTAACTTTTTCCCTTTCAATTTTTCCCCTCTCTGATTATCCTCAAGGAACCAAATTCCAGTCTATCTCGGAAGCGGCTCTGAAGGAGCCAAACCATTCATGACCCTGTACGGAGTGCAGGGAAAATAAGGAATTGAATGGCCAAGAGCCCTGAAAGGGTGAAACACTAAAGTCCCACCCTTCCAGGGCTCCTCTTTACTATTTTTTTATTTTACTCCCGGTTTTACCGGGGGTTCCGCCTCGGCGGACAGGTTTGAATTGTTTCAATCCTTCGGATCTTGGTCAAAATAAAATTAATCTTCCTGGCAAATTCATTGATTAAATTCTTCGACTGCTGTGATTTCGGATATTCATGTTTCCCTTTTATGCTTTGCGGATCCCCAACTTTTTCCCAGCAAAACTTCTCTAACACACCAGTCCGCTACTACCTAAACTGATTATTTCAGCATTTTTTCCAGAGGAATAGACATAGTAAGTTTTTACGGTTTAATCATTCTGTCTATAAAAACCATTTATACTTACCTGAAAAACCAAATTTAATTTTATGATAATAGGAAAAAGCAAACTTAAATAGTAATCTTACTTTTTTATCAGCCAAATCAAACGTCTCATGAAATCACCCTTTGCTGCGAGAAACCTATGCCTAGGTTTTATCACCCTTTGCTTTCTCCACACTTCCTGTAAAGAAGAAGCTGTGACCCAATTACCCCCGATTCAAGTAAACGTGGTGAAGGCTGTCCAAAGTGATGTTCCCCTCTATGAGGAATTTGTCGCCCAAGTCTATGGCAAATCGGATGTAGATATCCGTGCACGTGTGGAAGGCTGGGTTACTTCAGTGAATTTCAAAGAAGGATCAGTGGTGAAAAAAGGCGACTTGCTCTACACCATCGATGATATCGAATACAAAAACAAACTGGATCGACAGGCCAGTGAAGTGACCCGTGCCCAGACCGAATTGGTACGGGCACAAAGCGAACTCAACCGGGTCCGTCCTTTGACCGAACTCAATGCCCTGAGCCAGCGGGATCTGGAAAATGCGGTAGCCCAATACGAAGCTGCCAAGGCAAATGTGGATGCAGTCCGCTCTACGCTGGAAAATGCCAAAATCGAACTGAGTTACACCCGGGTGACAGCTCCTTTTGACGGAGTCATCGGCATCTCTAATGTAAGAGAAGGCGACTATGTCAGCCGAATGGGCAGCACCTCTGTTTTATCCACGATTTCAAGTTTGGATGGAGTCAGAGTACGCTTTGAGATCAGTGAAAAGGAATACCTGAGAATCGCCCAACTGAGTCCAGAACAACTGGCCAATGCCCGCAAAAACGTAGAATTGATTTTGGCAGACGGCTCCATCTATTCTGAAGTAGGCGAGCTTGACTTTGCCAATCGGGAAATTGATCCCAAGACTGGAACCCTGACCATCGAAGCCTCATTTCCCAATCCAACAGGACTATTGAGACCGGGACTTTTTGTGAAAACAAGAGTGCTTTTGAATACCGAAAAAGCGGCGATTATGGTTCCTCAACGCGCAGTCTTCCAGCTACAAAACCTGAATCAGGTCTTCACACTCACAGACTCCAGCACGCTCAAAGCCACTACCGTGGTAGCAGGTCAAAAGATAGGAGATGCCTGGATTATCAAAAGCGGATTGAATCCGGGTGATCGGGTAGCAATCGTAGGCAATGCGGGACTCACCGCCAATGTCAAAGTCGAGGTGGTCGAGCAAGCTTGGACTCCCAAAGGCAATTAACCAAAATCATTTCCTCAAAAATTTCTCCCCTGCGATATGAGTGAGTTTTTTATAAGAAGGCCAATAGTCGCCATGGTGATCTCCATTTTGATGATCATTATGGGTTTGATTACCCTGCGCGGAATCCCGATTTCGAAATACCCAGACATCACCCCACCGATGGTGCAGGTGACCACCAACTTCACCGGAGCCAATGCGGTCAACGTGGAACAGGCCGTCGCCACACCAATCGAACAGCAAGTCAACGGGGTGGAGGAAATGCTCTACATGCGATCCATCAACTCAGCCGACGGTTCGCTGACGCTACAGGTATCTTTCGAAGTAGGAACTGATCTGGACAATGCCAATATGTTGACCCAAAACCGGGTCTCCCAGGCCAGTGCCAAGATGCCTACTGAGGTGAAAAACTTCGGCGTCACCACCAAAAAGTCCTTGGTATTCCCGCTGATGCTGGTGTCTCTTTCGTCACCGAATCAAACCTACGACGCTTCCTTTCTGAACAACTACGCCAACATCAACATCGTCGATCAGCTCAAGCGGGTCAAAGGTGTCGGTGATGTGATTCTATTCGGTGGGGCCGATTATTCCATGCGAATCTGGCTGGATCCGGATCTGTTGACCAAGCTGGGCATGACGGTCAATGAAGTGACCAACGCGGTGAGAAAACAGAATGCCATCTCCCCGGGTGGTAAATTCGGTGCGCCTCCATCCCCTCCCGGCGTGGAATACACCTACACCGTCACGCTGCAGGAGCGTCTGGTTTCTGAGGAGGAATTTGGCAATATCATCGTCAAATCAGACGAAAGAGGATCCATCGTCCGACTGAAAGACATCGCCCGAATCGAGCTTGGCCTCGACAACTACAATGCCTCCAGCCGATTGAATACCAAGGCAGCGTCCACCATCGTGGTGTACCAGATGCCCGGATCCAATGCACTGGAAGTCGCCGAATCCATCGAAACTACGGTGGCCGATCTGCAGAAATACTTTCCGGATGACCTGCGCTATGACATCGCGCTAAACACCACCCGAGCTGTATCTGTCGGTATTGAGGAGATCATCCATACCCTATTTGAAGCAGTGGCGCTGGTGATCATCGTCGTGTTCCTCTTCCTTCAGGACTGGAGAGCGACCCTGATCCCACTGTTGACTGTTCCGGTATCCTTGATCGGTACCTTTATCATTTTCCCGATGTTGGGATTCTCAGTGAATGTACTCTCTCTCCTGGGGCTAGTCCTCGCCATAGGTCTGGTCGTGGATGATGCGATCGTGGTGGTGGAAGCGGTCATGCACAACATCGAGCATGGCATGAAGCCGAAGGAAGCCACACAGAAAGCCATGAAAGAAGTGGGCGGCCCGGTAGTCGCGATTGCCTTGATTCTGGCAGCGGTATTCGTGCCCGTGGCTTTTGCAGGAGGGATCACGGGCAGACTATATCAGCAGTTTGCGATCACGATTGCAATTTCGGTATTGTTCTCGGCATTCAATGCCTTGACCCTGAGCCCGGCCTTGTCAGCGATCATTTTGAAACCCAAAAAAGAATCCAATGGCCTGCTTCAGCGCTTTTTCAATGCTTTCAACCGGGGCTTTGACAAATTCACTCTCGGCTACACCGGCATCGCCGGAGCAGTAGCCAAAAAATCCATCCGCTCCCTGATCATCATCGGCGTGGTCGTAGGCGGGATTTTTATTCTGAATGGCGGCATACCCGCAGGTTTCGTACCCGAAGAGGACGAGGGCTATTTTATGGTCAATATCCAACTTCCCGATGCTTCCTCACTCGAGCGATCGGATGAAGTTGCCAAAAAAGTGGAAGCCGTACTCAGCCGACATGAGGAAATCGAGTTTTCTACCCTGGTTTTGGGTTTCAGCTTACTCAATCAGTCCTTTTCTCCCAACAATGCCTTTGTCTTCGTTTCCCTGAAACCTTGGGATGAGCGGAGCAAAACTGCCAAACAGCTTATTCTCGAAACCAACATTGCCTTTCGCAGCATAGTCACCGAAGCCACAGCCATGGCTTTTGGTCCCCCTCCGATCGAAGGTCTCGGCACCTCGGCAGGTTTTACCATGCAGCTGCAGGATCGCTCCGGCAATACCCCGGAATACCTCGATCAGCAGGCCAAGATCTTTATGGCAGAGGCCAGAAAACGCCCTGAAATCGGCAATGTCTTCACGCTTTTCCGCTCCAATGTACCCCAGAAGAAAATCCTGATCGACTACGACAAAGTGGAAAAACTCGGCATTGACCTCAGTGAGGTGACCAGCACGATCTCCACCTATCTCGGTAGTGCCTATGTCAACGACTTCAACCGATTCGGACGGCAGTACAAGGTGTTTATCCAGGCGGAAGGCAAAAACCGACTCGGACCGGATGACCTCGCCAAGTTTAATGTCCGAAGTAAATCCGGGGAAATCATCCCGCTGAATACGATCACCTCAGTAGAGGATATCGTGGGACCTTCCTACACCAACCGATTCAATATGTACCGCTCCGCGGAAATCTCCGGTACGCCAAAAGAAGGCTACAGCTCAGCGCAAGCACTTAAAGCCCTCGAAGAGGTGGCCGCAACTATGCCAAAAGAAATCGGCTATGCTTGGAGCAACATGTCCTACCAGGAAAAAGCCGCCGAAGGTACCGGAAGCACCATGTTCCTGATGGCTTTGGTCTTTGTATTCCTGATCCTAGCTGCGCAATATGAAAGTTGGACCCTGCCTTTCAGCGTGCTACTGGGAGTGCCAGCCGCGATATTCGGTGCATTTCTGGGACTATGGCTCGGAGGACTTTGGAGCCCCAGCTATGTAAACAATGTCTTTGCGCAGATCGGACTCGTGATGCTCATCGGCCTGACGGCCAAAAACGCGATCCTCATCGTGGAATTTGCCAAGATGCTGCATGAGGAGCAAGGCAAAAGCCTCTACGAGGCCGCCATGGAATCGGCCAAACTTCGCCTTCGACCGATCCTGATGACTTCCTTCGCCTTTATGCTTGGCGTAGTGCCCCTACTGACCGCTTCCGGTGCAGGTGCCGAAGCCCGAAAGGTTATGGGAATGGCTGTCTTCAGCGGAACCCTGATCGCAACCATCATCGGGGTGATTGTGGTTCCCGGACTTTATGTCCTGATCGAAAGCATCGGAGGAAAAAACAAAAAACACACGCCTCCTGCTTCTTCTGCTGTTTCACCTACCGAACCGACACATTGATATGGAAAAGAATCTGATCCTGCCATTCGTTTTTCTGTTGGTTCTAAGCGGCTGTGCTGTAGGACCCAAGTATGCACGTCCTGAAGCGGTGGAGTCCAAAACTCCCGTAGGCTACACCTTTGCGATGACCTCCCCCGATTCCATCACCAATCTGAAGTGGTGGGATGTCTACCAAGATCCGGAACTGCAGTCCCTGATCCGCTATGCCCTTGACTCCAACCTGAACCTCCTCACGGCCATCGCCCGGGTGGAAGAAGCACAGGCCGTCTTGGGCTACAATAAAGCCAACCTAGGTCCAACCTTCGGTGTGGCAGCAGCAGGTAAGTCCTCACGATTCAAATCCGAAGCCGAGCAGGCTGGCGTAGCCTTCAATGCCAATGCCTATTCCGTCTTGGGAAATATCTCCTGGGAGATCGACATCTGGGGAAAACTTCGCCATGCCAATAGAGCCGCTTATGCAGAACTCTTAGCGACAGAGGAAAACCGCAAATCCATCTACATCAGCTTGGTCGCGCAGATCGCCGAACTCTACTTCAACCTGAGAGGACTGGACGAGCGCTACCAGATCACCCAACGCACTTACGAAACCCGGGAAGAATACCTGCGGATCATCAATCTGCGATTCGAAATGGGGGAAGTCTCCGAACTGGACAAGCTGCAGGCTGAGCAGATCGCTGCCGATTCCAAAGCCCAACTTTTCAGTCTGGAGCGTGGGATCATCGCCGTGGAAAATGCGATCAACATCCTCTCCGGCAAGCCCTACTCCCCTATCATCAGGGGATTGCAGAATGATCAGCAGCAGGTACCGCTGGAGATTCCAAGCGGACTTCCTTCCGAACTCCTAGTGCGAAGACCCGATATCGTCGGTGCGGAGCAGCAGCTGATTGCCCAGACCGAGCGAATCGGCGTGGCAGTAGCCTTGCGCTTTCCGAGCCTAAGCCTGACCGGATTTTTGGGTGTGGCCAGCCCGGATATTTCCAAGCTCTTCTCTCCCAACGCCGTCTTGGGTTCGGTCACCGGACAACTGGTCGCACCGGTATTCCAGTTTGGACAGAATAAGCGGCGGGTCGAAGTGGAGCGGGCTCGCGCTAAACAGTTTGCCTATCAGTATGAGCAGACAATACTCGAAGCTTTTGCCGAGGTGGAAAACTCCCTGGCGGAGATCCGAACCTTCAGCAATGAATACGAGGCGAGAACCGTACAGGTTAAAGCCACGGAAAAGTCCCTACTGCTCTCCAAAGCACTCTATGACAACGGATACACCTCATTCCTTCAGGTGCTGGATGCCGAGCGGAACCTGTATTACTCCGAATTTGAAAAGTCCCTGGCCCTGGAAAACCAGCTAATCGCCTCCGTGCGCCTGTACAAGGCCCTCGGCGGTGGATGGTAAGCACTGTCAAGTTGAGGATTATGTCAGGCTGAGCACAGTGTCAGGCTGAGCGAAGTCGAAGCCGAATGTCCGATGTGGGATGAGGGATGTAGGATGATAGGAGATTTGTCAGGCTGAGCACTGGAGCTACGGGAGTAGCGTATACGAAGCCTATCATTGAAGTCAAAGCCTTTTGTCAGGCTGAGCACAGTGTCAGGCTGAGCACTGTCAGGCTGAGCGAAGTCGAAGCCTAATAGAACATAACAAATAAAGCCGAAGGATCTCCCCTTCGGCTCTTTTTGCTTTAAAGATGATTTATTGAAAAAAGAGAGCTGGAATCTCAAACGCTCAAATTTAACTTGAAGGCTACCAATCGCCTTGGGCAAACTCCCCCTTTTCTAAAGGGGGTTAGGGGGATTGCTTTCCAAACCCATATTCCTCTAAAAAAACACGATTCAACCCGATTAGCGCAAGCCTTCAATTCAACTTGGAGGCTACCAATCGCCTTGGGCAAACTCCCCCTTTCTTAAAGAGGCTTAGGAGCCTGTCCCGAGCTTGTTTCGGGAGGATTATGTATTCAGCTGTCCGGAAATTCCGAATAACCACTCCCAACATCGGAGCAAAAAACACTAACGTCAGAGCTCATAACCTCAATGCCAGAGTAAATAGAACCAAACATCCAGAACTCAATCTCTAAAAACTCAGGTATTTCTTCCAAAAACCTCAAAAATACCCAGTACTGGGTATTGTAAGAAGAAGGATTTAGGCCGTTATTGAGAAAAGAAAAATCAGGCAGCAAGGTGCAGAAATACAGTCAAAACAGGCTGATGGGTAAACAATAAGGTGTATGAATAAATGAGTTGTGCCCAATTCTAGAAAGCCGACTGCACATTCATGCACATTTGATTTTTGCCAACACGCCGAGCCTAATCAAAAAACCAAAAGAGTCAATTTTACCAACGCACCTGTGACAATCATTGGGTTAAAAAACTTAATTTGGTCAACTAATATTTAATGAACAGACAACAGATAAATGAACTTAAACACACAAAATCTACAATCTATCATCAACTTCATTTGGACAGTTGCGGATGATGTATTGATCAATAAATTTCTTGAAAATCAGTATCAGGATGTAATCCTACCAATGACGGTTTTAAGGCGTTTGGACTTGGCATTGGAACCGACCAAAGACAAGGTGTTGAAAACACACAACGAGTTTAAAAGCAAGATTGATAATGTTTCTGGACTATTAACCAGCGAATTGCACGGAAGTGGTTTGGCGTTTTACAATACTTCGCCTTTTACAATGAAAAAACTCTTGGCTGACCCCAAGAACATTGATACTAACTTTCTGGATTATCTCAACGGCTTTTCAGAAAATGTGCAGGACATCATAACCAAGTTCAAGTTCCGAAATCAGTTAAAGACCTTTGAAGAAACAGGCATTACTTTTTCATTGATTGAAAAATTCTGTAACCCTAAAGTAGAACTAAGCCCCGACAAAATTTCGCCAATGGCAATGGGCTATATGTTTGAGGACTTGATTCGCAGGTTTAATGAAAAAACCAATGCAGCCGCAGGGAGACATTTTACACCTAGGGAAATCATTGAGTTGATGACCCATTTGGTGTATTTGCCTGTAAAAGACAAAATCCAAAAAGGTACTTTCTTGGTATATGACCCTTGTGCGGGTTCGGGTGCTATGCTCACGCAATCCAAACTTTTTGCCACCGACCCCGAAGGAGAAATCAAATCAACGGCTACCTTCCACTTGTACGGACAAGAAAATACAGGCGAAATGTACGCCACCTGCAAATCGGATATGTTGCTCAAAAATGAAGACCCTGATAAAATTAAGTTTGGTTCTACTTTGAGCGAATACGGTTTTGACCCTGAGTTGAAATTCAACTTTATGCTCACCAATCCGCCTTATGGAACAACTTGGAAGCAGGACATTGACAACCTGAATGTAGGCACAGGCAAGAAAGTGGAGATAAAAGACAGACGTTTTAATCTGAAAATTAAAAACTTCAAAGGCGAATTGGAAGAAACGTGCCTGACTTCCCGAAGCAATGACGGACAGTTGATGTTTATGCTCCATATGCTTTCCAAAATGAAAGACCCCAAGGATGGCGGTAGCCGTATTGCTTCCGTACACAATGGTTCGGCTTTGTTTACTGGAGATGCAGGCAGTAGCGAAAGCGGTATTCGCCAATACATACTAGAAAATGATTTGTTGGAATGCATCATTCAGTTGCCCAATGATATGTTTTACAATACGGGAATCACCACCTACATCTGGCTATTGACCAATGTGAAAGAAGAACGCAGAAAAGGCAAAGTGCAGTTGATTAATGCTTCGTCAGAAGGATTTTATAAAAATATGAGAAAGCCCCTTGGAGATAAAAGAGTAGAACTTGGAGCTCAAGATATTTTGAAAATCCAAGAACTATACTTTGCATTTGAAGAGAACGAGTACAGTATGATCTTTGAAAATGAAGATTTTGGGTTTTATCAAATCACCGTACACCTACCTGAAAGAGATGAAAAAGGAAAAATAATTAAGGATTCAAAAGGCAATCCAAAATCCGATAGTGAATTGAAAGATTATGAGAAAGTACCAATGAAAGAAAGCATTGCAGAATATTTCAAAAGAGAAGTTTTGCCTTTTGCCCCTGATGCTTGGTATGACAAGACAAAGATGAAAGTGGGTTATGAAATTTCATTCACAAAGTATTTCTACAAACACGAACCATTGAGAGACCTTTCCGATATTGAAAATGATATTATGCAATTGGAAAAAGAAACAGATGGATTGTTAAATGAAATTGTTTCGTAATGGCAAATTCAAGATATTCTTCCTACATATCATCAAAAACACTTTGGCAAAATGAAATTCCTAGCCATTGGCAGGAAACTGAATTACGTATGTTGTTTGCTGACAATAAGAACAAAAATATTGGTCTTGTTGAAAGAAATTTGCTTTCACTTAGTTACGGAAAATTAAAACGAAAAGACATTGATAACGCCACTGGATTAGTGCCAGCATCATTTGAAGGTTATCAAATAATTGATGAAGGTTTTATTGTTTTGCGATTTACCGATTTACAAAATGACAAAAAATCATTGCGTGTTGGATATGTTGAAGAAAGAGGAATTATCACGAGTGCATACATAGGTCTTGCACCAAAGGCTGACATTCATTCTAAGTACTTTTATTACCAACTTCATTTTTTAGACAAAATAAAATACTTCTACAATTTAGGCGGTGGAGTTAGACAATCATTAGCATTTAAAGAGTTTGGAAGAGAAACAGTTTTAATTCCCCCCAAAGAAGAACAAACCCTCATTGCCCGCTTTTTAGATTACAAACTGGCAAAAATCAACCGCTTTATCCAAAAGAAAAAGCAACTGATAAAACTACTCAACGAGCAAAAAGCCGCAATCATCAACCAAGCCGTTACCAAAGGCTTAGACCCAAATGCTAAGATGAAAGATAGTGGCATTGAGTGGTTGGGTGAAATTCCGGAGCATTGGGCGGTTAGGAAGTTGAAGTATGTGGCTAAAGTAAAAACAGGCAAAACACCTAAAATTGAATCTTCATTAGTTGATTTTTTTGAAAATGGGACAGTTGACTGGTTCACACCAGGGGATTTTGGAAACGATGGGATTTTAAATGACTCGAATAGAAAAATTAATGAATTAGCAATTAGTGATTCTCAAATCTCTCTTTTCCCCGAAAAAACAGTTTTTATGATTGGAATTGGGGGTACAATTGGTAAAATAGGTATTTGCTTTGATGAATCTTCTTGCAATCAACAAATAAACGCCTTGATATTTAATAATTTAATCGAGCCACTTTATGCATATTATTTTTTAAAGACACAGAAGTATCAAATTGATTTACTCGCTGATTTTACAACTTTGCCTATACTTAATCAAAGTAAAACGAAAGACATCATTTTCGTTTACCCCAAAAAGGATGAACAACAACAAATCGTTTCCTTCATCGAAAAAGAAACCGCCATCATCAACACCACCATTTTCAAAATAGAAACGGAATTGGCTTTAACCGAAGAATACAAAACTGCTTTGATAGCCGAAGCGGTAACAGGGAAAATTGATGTGAGAGGATATGAAGTGACTGAGATATCGGAAGAAGAACCCTATTACCAGATAGAAGAAGAAATCAGTATGGTGGCTGAGGATGGGGAGGAATATGAAATACAAAGTGAGGATTTATGATGGAGGTAAGCACATGTGGCTTCTATGATATTTATCAAAAGTATCCCAATATGGTTGTGCCTAATTATCAGCGTGCCTATACCTGGGATAAGGAGAAGGTTGAAGAGTTACTTGCTGATTGGGGAGAATATCTGCAAAAAGAACCAACCCATTCCTACTATATGGGTACTTTACTACTTTTTTATGATAAAGAAAAAAAGGGTTATGAAATTATTGATGGACAACAACGATTAACAACCTTAGCTTTAATATATCATACCATAAAAAAAGAGTTTTTAAGCGGTCAGGATTTGGTTTATAATCAAATGATTTCCGCTTACAACATTGCTAATAATTTCAATTTTTTAAACAGTAAAAAAGAACAACTGCAAC
Source organism: Algoriphagus litoralis (assembly GCF_003259255.1). GTDB lineage: Bacteria > Bacteroidota > Bacteroidia > Cytophagales > Cyclobacteriaceae > Algoriphagus > Algoriphagus litoralis. The sequence continues at coordinate 9,779 of NZ_QGOL01000020.1, read as the reverse complement.
AATTCAACGAAGCAGACATTTTTAGTAAACTGGATTTTTCCATAATTATAAGCGACAACCAAGACCACGCTTTTTCTTTTTTTGACTCTCAAAACAACCGAGGGGTAAGTTTGGGGGTTGACGACTACTTAAAAGCTTATCATTTAAGAGCATTACCTGAGCCATTGCAAGCCAAACGAGCAAAAGATTGGGAAGCCATCACATTCAAAGCTAAAAAGCAAGACAACCATTTACTCGATTTAAAGCATTTGTTTAATGAGATTCTTTTTAAAGTGAGAAAATGGAGGGGTCAAACTACATTTCCATATCCCAATGAAAAAAATGTGTTAAGAGAGTTCCAAAAAAATACTTACAAATCTGGCAATGATGAAAACTTCCGACTGTTTCCCAACAGAAACAATATGCGATTTCAGGAAATAGAAGTCAACGATGATGGGCTAAACTTTATCTCCAGAGAAAAGCCAATTTCCATCATTGAATATCCTTTCGCCATCAGACAGCCGATTTATAAAGGGCAAAACTTTTTTGATTTTACCGAAAAATACCACTCTATTTTTGATTTGTTCTTTAATGAAAGTGTCAAGAAAACAAAGGCTTTACAAGATTCAGTAAATTTCTACAATGCCATTTATACAAGCGACATGTCTGAGTATTTGCGGTATTACATGCAAATGTGTTTGGTAGCCTTTTATGATAATTTTGGAGAAGAAAAACTGTTTGAAGCCATTCAGTATTTTGATTACTACTTAGGAAGTATGCGGTTAGAAAAATACTATGTAAGACACGAAGCAATCAAGAACAGTTTAAAACATGCAGAACTGAACCTTATTGATTTAATCATTAATGCCTATTTGCCCAATGAGATTTTTGGCTTCATTAAAGGAGCAAAACCGATTGATGACGTTTACTGGAATAAAAAGTTTTTGAACGATAAAGGTAATTTAAAAAACTCCGTGATTGAACGATACATTAAAAGGGTGTGTGATTTTTATGGTGTGGCTACGCAGAAAAGTGACTATCTGAATCAATTTAAAAGCAGAAAGGAATGGATAAGGTAAAATCTCAGTTAATCAATATTGCTTCTATAGTTGAAGAAGGTTGGGAATTTAATATCCCTATTTACCAGCGTTTATTCGTATGGACAGAACAACAAGTCAAAACGCTTTTTGAAGATTTACATACTGCCTACATAGCCAAAAAAGACCTTTATTACATTGGAGGAATTATTACAGTAAAGAACTCATTAAAGCCAAATTTGTATGATTTGGTAGATGGTCAACAACGGTTTACTACGCTGTGGCTATTGTCAAATGAATTGCGAAGAGACCTGCTCCCTTTTACGTACAATGGTAAAAAATTGAGGTTGCAATTCTCAATCAGAGAAAATGTATCTGAATTTTTCACAAGCATCGACCAAATATCAAATAAGGTAAACAAAGCAAGTAATGATTTTTCAGATCTAATGCAGGTTGGAAAAGCAAGAAATCTGATTATTCAGCTTATGGATAAGCATCTTGTGGATGAGGCGGAAAAACAAGCATTTTCTAACTTCATTTTTGAAAAGGTTAAAATGGTGAAAACCACAGTGCCACCCTCTAATGATTTGAACAAACTTTTTGAAGCACTAAACAACAGAGGTGCACAATTAGAGCATCATGAAATTTTGAAAGCTCGTTTACTAAGTTTTATAAAAAATGTAAATAAAAGACAAAAATATGCCAAGCTTTGGCAGGCGTGCAGTGTAATGGATAATTACATTGAAAGAGTGATTGCCTTAGAAATTGGTTCTGCTCAAAATATTGCAGCTATATACCATAATGGATTTTCTATACAAAACGTCTTAGACCTTTTTGACTATCGTGAGTCGAATAAGGAATTGTCGCTGAGTGAAGTAATTCAAAAACCTGAAAAATATTCAACTATATCTGATACATTCAGAAAGGAGCTTGACCATCACAAACAATCTTCTGAAGATGAATTTGAACCTGTACGAAGCATATTAAGCTTTCCACAACTATTACTTCATACGTTAAGGATTTTTCTGTTTAAAAAAGAGGAAAAAGATATTCAGAGAATCAACGAAAAGGAGATGTTGGAAATCTTTGACGAACACTTCTTTAAGTCTCATTTCATAGAAGATAAATCTGTTACCGATTTTTTTGAAACACTTTTCAAGGTTAGATACGCCTTTGACCGTTATGTAATAAAATGGGTAACGATAGGTGAACAAAAAGAAGAACACATCATCAAGGATATCTATAGGCAAAACGAAAAGCATCGTGGGAGAACTTTTTATTTAAGAAGACTAAAAAAAGAAGATTTTCACGGTCTAGCCTTACTTCAAAGTATTTTATACCATTCCCAACAAAACACCACACAATATTGGCTCACACCTTTTCTATTTTGGATGATTAACGAGAATCCAAGTTTCAATGATGCTTTTTTGTGGTTGAGACACCTAGATAATACTTTGCTTAGTTCAAATAAGGAAGAAATACCCTTGCCTGAGAGAACAATCCAATCAATGAAGGAATACTTAAATTATAAACCGGCGCCTGAAACCATTTTCGGCAGTGTAGATAATCCGAATGAAGATGGGACGGCATTTCCACATTATTGGTTTTACAAAATTGAATTTATTTTATGGTATTACAGAAATAAACTCGGAAAAGCTGAGGCTTGGAAGGACTATAAGATGACTGCAAGAAATTCAATTGAACATATTGGACCACAAAATCCCAGATCTTCACAAGATAAAGTATGTACTGGAATGCTTGATACTATGGGTAACTTGGTATTAGTAACAAGAAGTATCAATTCAGAATACAGTGATAAAGCTTTCGGAGTTAAAAAGAGTATGTTCTTAGATAAAAAAAGTAAAGGAAGTATTGATAGCCTAAAATCCGATTTGATTTATGTGCACCCTGATTGGAATGATCAAATAGCAAAGAAGCACTTTGAAGAAATGATGGAGCTTTTGAACACATACTTTCAAGAACACAAATTATTATAGAAATGACAAAACAAACAGACACAGCAGAGAAAGGATTAGAAAGTCATATTGCCCATCTTTTGGTTGATACAAACGGCTATTTACTTCGTGAAAACCACGCCTACGACAATGTGGCTTGTTTGGATAGTGTCTTATTGTTTGAATTTTTAGAAGCTACGCAACCTAAATCAGTTGCCAAACTCAAAACCTACCACAAAGACCTGTACGAGCAAAAAATCATCAAACGCATCAATGACCAAATACAAGCAAAAGGTGTAATTGAAGTACTGCGAAAAGGAATCACAGACGGTTTTACCGATACCAAACTGCAATTGTTTTACGACAAGCCAGTTTCTAATTACAATGCTTCTGCCAATTCTTTGTATCAAGCCAATCGCTTTTCAGTGATGCGTCAGGTTTATTTTTCCCCACTGAATAAAAAGTCATTGGACTTGGTCGTTTTTATTAATGGCATTCCGATTATTTCCTTTGAGTTGAAAAACGAACTGACCAAGCAAAATGTAGAACACGCTATCAAACAATACAAAACAGACCGAGACCCAAATGAAGAACTGTTTCGCTTAGGCAGGTTAATGGTGAATTTTGCAGTGGACACAGAAGAAGTTTGGATGTGTACACAACTCAAAAAAGAGAAATCATACTTTTTACCTTTCAATAAAGGCTATAACAATGGAGCAGGTAATCCACCAAATGGAGGTATAAAAACCGACTATTTATGGAAAGAGATTTTGACCAAAAGTAGTCTGACAGACATTATTCAAAATTTTTGTCAACTCATTACCGAAGAAAAAGAGTACTTAGATGAAAAGGGCAAAGTCAGAACCCGAAAGGAAAAGAAACTGATTTTCCCACGTTATCACCAATTGGTTGCTGTTCGCAATTTATTGGCAGATGCACAAGAAAAAGGTTCAGGACAAAAATATTTGATTCAACATTCCGCAGGTTCGGGCAAGTCCAACTCCATTTCTTGGTTGGCTCACCAGTTGGTTGGTTTACACGACAAATCAGGACAAAACAACATTTTTGATACGGTAATTGTAGTAACAGACCGCAGGGTGTTAGATGCTCAAATCAGGGAGAACATCAAACAGTATCAGCAAGTAAAAGGTGTAGTTGAAGCCATTACCGAAGGCAGTAAACAATTGAAACAAGCTCTCGAAGAAGGCAAAAAAATCATCATTACCACCATTCAGAAATTCCCACACATTGTTGAAGATATTGGCGATTTGCCAGGGAATAATTTTGCCATCATCATAGATGAAGCCCACAGCAGTTTGAGTGGACAAATGGCAAGAAAACTGAACGAAACACTTTCAAAACTCAACCTTGACCAAGCCACACAAGCCGAACTGGAAGAAGATTTGGAAGACATTTTAAGTATGATAGAGGTAGAAGATGCCGAAGAAACTATCACAGGCGAAGATTTAATCCGAGTTTTGGTAAAGTCAAGAAAGTTGCTTGCAAATGCCAGCTACTTTGCATTTACAGCTACACCCAAAAACAAAACCTTAGAACTTTTTGGAGTGCCGTTTCAAGATGGCGACAAAACTAAATTCAGAGCATTTCATTTGTACTCAATGAAACAGGCCATTGAAGAAGGTTTTATTTTGGACGTGTTGCAGAATTACACCACTTATCAGAGTTACTATGCCTTACTGAAAAAGATTGAGGACGACCCTGAATACGACAAACTGAAAGCACAAAAGAAACTCAAACATTATGTAGAAAGCCACGAACACGCTATTAAAAAGAAAGCGATTTTGATCATTGAGCATTTTATGGAAAATGTAATCCGTAAAAAGCGAATGGGAGGCTTTGCAAAAGCAATGTTGGTAACAAGTTCGAGAGCCAATGCCGTTAAATACAAAAAAGCATTTGACGATTATTTGCTGAAAATCAATAGCCCATTTTTATCGGTAGTAGCATTTTCAGGAGAAATTGACGGACAAACAGAAGCTAGTTTAAACGGATTTTCGAGTGCTAATATTCCAAGTGAGTTTGAGAAAAATGAATACCGCTTTTTATTGGTAGCCAATAAATATCAAACAGGTTTTGACCAACCGCTTTTGCATACAATGTATGTAGATAAAAAGTTGGGCGGAGTAAATGCCGTGCAAACCCTTTCAAGACTTAATAGAAGTCATCCATTAAAGAAAGATACCTTTGTTTTAGATTTTGCCAACACAGCTGAAGACATTGAAAAAGCGTTTAAACCTTATTTTGAAAGTACCATTTTAGGCGAAGCAACCGACCCGAACAAATTGTTTGACTTGCAAGATGCTTTGGACAATTTTCAGGTTTATACCAAAGAACAGGTTTTTGAATTTTCGGAAAAGATTTTGGCAAACGTACCAGTTGACCAATTACACGCAATGTTAGACACATCTTCTGAAATTTTCAGAAACGACCTTGCCGAAGAACAACAAGCGGACTTTAGAGCCAAAGTAAAAACTTATGTCCGTCTTTATATTTTCCTTTCTCAAATACTGCCGTTTGAAAATCCATATTTAGAACGGCTGTACATTTTCCTAAACCACTTGCAAAACAAGTTAGGAGGCGATACGCCTATTGATTTGGCACAAGGGATTTTAGACAACATTGATATGGACAGCTACCGTTTGCAGTTGGAAGCCACTACGAATATTGTAATGGAACAAGGCGAAGATTTAAAGCCAATTCCAACCGATATGAGAGGCGGAAGTTCAGAACCTGAAATTGACAGGCTTTCAAACATTCTGCAAACCTTCAATGACCGTTACGGAACTCAATTTGAAGATGCCGACAAAGTGCGTCAAATGGCTGAAAATATTGCCAATGACGTAGCTAAAAACAAAGAACTAATAAGCTCGATTCAACATTCAGACGACCAAAACGCAAGAATCACCAGCGACAAAGTTGTAGGAGAAGAATTGCTCAAACACATAACCACCAATTTTGACCTTTATAAACTCTATTCAGACAATAAAGAATTCAAAGAGGACTTTTCCGCAATGATGTTTGGGGTTGTAAAAGAATTGATAAATAGAGGAATTAACGCACAGAAGTAGAAATGAAAATCAAAACGATTGAAATAACAAATGTAAAAGGCATTGGCAACAAATCTTTCATTTTGGATTTATTACCCAACAAGCCCAATCTTCTAGTTGCTCCTAATGGTTTTGGCAAAAGTTCATTCAGCATTGGCTTTAATTCCCCAACTGGGAGTAGAATCATTCGGTTTACTAGGTGGAGTTTGTAACTCCACCTTACTATCCAAACGAATTTGTAATTCGAAAAAACCTATTCCCCATCATTAAGGTATCTTCTTCATCCCAGAGGGATGATAGAGTTGCAGAATTCTACAGACCTGAAGTGACAATTTAAAAAATGGAAGAGACCTCGTACTTCCTAGATCCCCTTTGTGCTTAGCTCATCGCAACTTGTAATTACTCGACTGGGAGTAGAATAATTCTTTAAGCTTAGGTTGGAACTCCGCTTTTTTATCCCTTGAATTCAAAATTCCTTTTCAACCCTCAACTTCGGCAAGCGCCAAACCAATGGCGGTCAGCAAAAGACGCATCCCCATATCAAGCTCATTGATTAATGACGATCGAAAATAAGGGAAGCATAAAAATTATGAAATTTCCTAATTGGCATATTTGCCAATTAGGAAATATATTTTTACGTTTGCTTTATAACTTATAAAAGTGGCGGCAACACCCTAAATACGGCATTCAACAAAATGAACAGCGAACTTAAAAAAAAATCGGCGACAGAATTTAGGTCAAAAGCAACAATTACTGACGGCAGAATGATCGAGGTAATTGCACCAGATGGAGAGATTTTTACCATAATGGCTCAAATTGGGATTTACACGAACGATGAAACCCGTAATCATCAACTACGCTTAGTTGAGTATTTTTTTGACAAAAATTTCTCTGATGACAAGGAAGTAATGTCTAACAATATTTGGCGTGATTTATCGCTAAATGGTGTGTCATTTATTGGAATGAGTTCCGGAGACAGACAAGGAGAAAGAACTCGAATTGGTAAAAGAATTCGACAAATTCGGGAAGAAAAAGGAATAGAAGCAAAAGATTTAGCAAAGTTAGCAAACATTGACGCTGCAAATCTCAGTAGAATTGAGCAAGGCAAATATTCTGTTGGACTTGATATTCTTTCAAGGTTGGCATTTGTTTTAGGACACCATATTGATGTTGTGCCCCGACTGGGAGTAGAATCCTAGCCTATGCTGAGTTTGCAACCCCAACTGGCAGTAGAATCATTCGGGTTGCTAGGTGGAGTTTGTAACTCCACCTTACTATCTAAACGAATTTGTAATTCGCAAAAATCTATTCCCCATCATTCAGGTATCTTCCTCATCCCAGAGGGATGATAAAGTTGCAGAATTCTTCAGACCTGAAGTGGCTATTTAAAAAATGGAAAAGACCTCGTATTTCCTTGATCCCCTTTGTGCTCAGCTCCTCGCAATTTGTAATTCCCAGTCCCTACCTTACGATCATTAACCCAAAAACTACTTCCCTTTAATCAACCTCTCCAAACGCTCCATCATCTCATCCTTTTCCTTCAGCATCCGCTCATAAAGCGCGATTTTTTCTTCGTGGAGTTGGATCAGTTTGTCGATGGGATGGAAAATGGGATTGTTATTAACAACAGCAGAATTATCATTAAAAGTACTTGAGATAACTGTGATCGCCTGCTCTTCGTCAAAATTTTGAAAAGCCTCTACGGGAATCCGAAGAATCTCTCCCACCTGACGAAGTAGCTCCTCCTCCACTTCTTCCTTTTGCTCCAGCAGGCTGATTTTCTTTTGGGACCAGTCAGCCCCAAGTTCGTGGGCAAGTGCCTCCTGCTTGATGCCCATCATCTCCCGGAATCGCTTGATATTTCTGCCGTGGTGGATTTTCTCGTTCATAGTCTGGAATTGATGTAGAAAAATAAGGATTTCTTCCCAAACCCTTCAAACTAAATTATTCCAATTCTTGGACACCCACAAGGGATTTTAGGAATTGACTGAATTTCAGAGACAGCAAATGACAGGTTTTGGGTTTAAGGAATGACCGGCAGTAGAGTTTGACCTAGGAGAATTTGTATTTGGACTATCGCTCGTGAAATATTTTACACATAAAAATCTTTACAAAATCCCCCTACCCCCCTTTGGAAAAGGGGGAGTAGCCACGTTTTGAACTACATTGCTTTACTATAGAAGTTGACCTGCATTTTCGGGGATATTCACTTAAAAGGAAGGATAAATTATTCCCCTCACTTTCTATTTCATTCGATTCAGGAATGGGATAGAAATCAGGATTCATCCAATTTTCCGGAAACAATCAAACGCAACCAATGCATTTCTTTCTCTTCTCTAAATCCCAATAGTTATGAACCGGTTGACCAATATTCCAGGAAAAGAACTTTTTGAATTACACGATCCCGAAACCATCCAAAAATACCTTTGGGAAATGCATAAAGGCTGGATGTGCTACCTAAGCGAGCATCAAGAGGGAGAGGAACCTGCCGAGCGCCTGTTCTTTTTTGAACTGCTCTGGAACCTGATTTCCGAGCAAATAACCCTGACTGCTACCTCCAAAAATGAAGGAGTTTAAGCGTAGTTTCTATAGGGTTTATTTACCCTTTCCTTAGGGTTTGGATAGGATTTTTTTACCTTCTATTGGTATATTAACCCAATCTTATACTATGCGGTATCCTCTGATAAAAATCCATATTTACTTTGATTTTTTAGTTCTTATTTTTATTTTAACTCCCTATCAGTTAACCTTTTAATCCACTAGCTATGGCAACTTTATCCCATTCAAGCGTAGTCATACCCAAGGGTTCGGTTGGGAATCTGGTCTTCTATGAGCTCAATGGCAAACCTGTAGTTCGCAGCAAGCCAGCCTCCAATCCTAAAAACAAATACAATCCGAGTCCACTTCAACTTATTCAGCGGGAGAAACTCAAAACCATCAATGCATTTTTGAAACCCATCAAGGAAGCCTTAAACTTCGGCTACCAAGAGTTTGTAAACGATAGCAAAAAGGGGATTCATTGGGCCTTTGCCGATATCAATACCAAGGGATACAACCACACCCGGGAGCAAAAAATCGATCCTTCTTATCTCCGCGTCAGCAAGGGTAATCTGCTCGGCCCGGAAAATGCAAAGCTTACCAGAAATGGGAATTCTCTGGAGTTTTCCTGGATTGACAACTCGACAGAGGGAAAGGCCCAGGCTACTGATGAAACTTTTATTGTCCTCTATTGCCCGGAGGAAAAAAAGTACATCTGGCCCTCGGTAAAATTCCGTCGGAAAACCGGTATGGGAGCGATCGAATTAGACACTCAGCACTCCACCCTTTCTTGGCATGTCTATCTTGCCTTTAGCCAGCTCAATCTTAGGAAAAAGAAATACATCCTCTCGGATTCGGTGTATTTGGGAAGGGTTTGAAGAATGGTATCCAGCTCTTCGAAATTTGTAATTTCGAGGCCCTGCCCTAGGATTTTGTAATCAGACACCATATTTCCATTGCGCTGGAATGAACTTTTCTTTTCAATTCAACATCCTGCTCCAGCGCTGGTGATCCGTGCTATTTATTTAACCCAGCCTTGAAAGGCTGGGCTATTGATGGATTGCCGGTTCCTCAATCCATGATAGCAATCGGCATCTGCTCCTCGAAATTTGTAATTTCGAGGTCCTACCCTAGGATTTGTAATCCGATACCACATTTCCATTGCGCTGGAATGAACTTTTCTTTTGAAATTAACATCCTGA
>NZ_QGOL01000002.1 GCF_003259255.1 Algoriphagus litoralis | reverse complement strand
AGGGTATTTTTTAGTGGTTTTTGAAGCATTAACTTTCTTTAAAATATGAAAAACAAAGCAAACGTTTTGAAAGTAGCCCTACTCATCAGTATGACCTGGGGGGGGCTTAGTTGTACAACTAATCTGAAAAGTCAATTTTATGGCGAACCTGGTGGAAATCATGGTTATTCTTCAAACGGATCATTCTGGCAATTTAATTTGAAAAAGATTGATAAAGGTTATTAAGATGAGAAAGGTAACAAACTATTGTTTATGGCTAATTTTCCTATGCCTAAGCTTGCCTGTGATTGCACAATCTAATCTTTCAATTGAACTTAGAACTGGTGCAAATTTTACCAATTTTACCTATCAGGGTAATTTTCCTGATTTAAAAATTGAAACTGTTGATAACAGATTCTATGGGATTTCTTTAATGAAAAATTCAACCAACAAACTATCATTTGGAGTGGATTTGAGTTATCACAGATTTGACATCAATACAAGATATTTTCCTTTAGATCCAGAAAGTAACTCAGGAGGTGTAAGGTCTAACTATTGGAGCTTAGGTCCTAAAATGTCCTATGACGTGCACTTTCTACCTAAGTTTGGCTTAAATCTGGGAACTGCCTTTTTGTTTAGTTTAACAAATAATGAGGAATATACCTATCAAGGAGGTGAGCTTCAAATTGTCAGGCTTGGAAGCGGTGAACCAAGGGTACCTGTAAAATTGGGTGGCAAGAGATACATAGAAGAGTTTACTTTTGTCTTGAGACCTGAAATAAGTTTGTTCTATGAACTGTCAAGTAAATCTAGAATTAGTTTTACAACGCAATGGGGTCTAGACCTTCGAGAACCTTCCATCGTGATTGATTTAAATCGAATAGAATTTGAGAATCAAACTTTTCAAAATAAATACTTCTTCAGCGGGAGCTACTTCTCAACTCTTTTAGGATATCGTTATTCGTTTTGATTCATGATCAACGGCTGGACATTTGTTCAGCCGTTGATTTGGAATTATAACGGTCTTCGACCTCTTTTTACTTTTTAACTTCCCCCTTTTCCACCTCAAAAAAGAAAACCTCAGTATCCAGATTTCCCAAAATCCCTCTGGACCGCTCAGGCCGGGCATCGGTCAGGAAGATCTGCCCGAAGGTCCCTTTGGATACCAATTCCATCAATTTTGAGATTCGCTCATCGTCTAGTTTGTCAAAGATATCATCCAAGAGTAGCAAGGGTTTTTCACCTTTGTACTCCTCAAAAATCTGAAACTGGGCCAGTTTCAACGCGATGATAAAAGACTTTTGCTGTCCCTGACTGCCAATCTTTCGGATGGGGTGCTCTCCGATCAAGAAGTCATAGTCATCCTTGTGGATTCCCGCATTGCTGTTTTTGGTAGCAAGATCTTTTTGCCGCAGGCTAAGAAAATATTCCGCAAAATCAGACCTCAAGGCTTCGGTTTGGTAGCTGACCGAGACTTCTTCTGTACCGTTGGAGATCTCAGAATAATGATCTTGGAAAAGGAAAGCCATTTGCTCCAAAAGTTCTGCCCGGCGCATGGCAAGAATGATACTCAGCCGAATCAGTTCCTGATCATAACTTCCCAGCAGGGTCAAATCCCGCCTTCCTGTCTCTGCAAATTGCTTCAGCAGCGCATTCCGCTGCTTGAGAAAATGGTGATATCGGATCAGTTGATCCAAGTAAGGATGATCGAGCTGTGAAATCATTCCATCAAAAAACTTCCTTCTCCCTTCACTTCCCCCCTTGATCAGTTCGGTGTCATCCGGTGCGATCAAGACCAGCGGAATCATTCCTACGTGCTCACTGGTTTTGTCAAGGGTTTTCCCGTTTTGGTAGATTTGTTTCTTTTTTCCTGCCTCGAAAGTACAGCGAACTTCCAGTGGTTTTTCTTCAATCTGAAATTTCCCTTTGATGGCAAAAAAATCCTGACCGTGAGAGATATTCAGCGTATCGCTACTCTGTACCGCGCTCTTGGTCAGCGATAAGTAGTGAATGGCATCTAGAATATTGGTTTTTCCACTCCCATTGAGCCCCATGATGGAGTTGAGCTGAGGACTAAACTTCAGAACGGTTTTGAGGTGATTCTTGAACTGGATAAGATCCAAAGACTCCAGATGCATGTGGGAGGGAATTATTTGAGTGGCTGCCTGATTTTTAGGTCGGGATTGCTATATTTGAGGCCTAAAATAGCATATTTTGATCAGTACGATATGGCAAAGAAAACTGCAGCGACCAAGTCCAAGGTAAAATATTCAAAGGAGACGTACACTTTCTGGTACGAAAGTATGCTCTTAATGAGGAGGTTTGAGGAGAAAGCTGGACAGCTGTATGGTCAGCAAAAAATTCGTGGGTTCTGTCACCTTTATATCGGCCAGGAAGCCTGTGCTTCAGGTTCTATCAGCGCTTTGACCAAAGATGACAAGTGGATCACGGCTTACAGATGTCATGCACATCCACTGGGACTAGGTACAGATCCTGGTGCTGTGATGGCTGAATTGTTTGGAAAAGCGACCGGCACCACCAAAGGTAAAGGTGGATCCATGCACATTTTTGACAAAGAGCGAAATTTTGCCGGAGGTCACGGGATTGTTGGAGCACAGGTACCGATGGGTTTGGGTCTAGGCTTTGCCGAAAAATACATGGGCACCAAAAACCTTGCAATTTGCTACATGGGAGATGGTGCGGTAAGACAAGGTGCAGTTCATGAGGCATTTAATCTTGCGATGCTTTACAAGACTCCTGTGATTTTTGTAATCGAGAATAACGGATACGCCATGGGCACTTCCGTAGCCAGAACTTCCAATGTGACTGAGCTTTACCAACTTGGCGAATCTTATGACATGCCTTCCTTCCCTGTGGATGGAATGAATGTCGAAGCGATTCACGAAGCAGTATCAGAGGCTGCTGAAAGAGCAAGAAGAGGCGATGGTCCTACCTTATTGGAATTCAGAACCTACCGCTACAAAGGTCACTCCATGTCTGATCCTCAGAAATACCGAACCAAAGAGGAAGTAGAAGAATACAAGCAGCGGGATCCGATCGAGCAGGTATTGGCTACGATCCGTGAAAACAACATTTTGACTGAAGAAGAAATCGAGGCAATCATTAAGAAAGTGAAAAAACAAGTGGATGACGCGGTGAAATTTGCCGAAGAGTCGCCTTGGCCTGATGGACAGGATGCATTCAAAGATGTCTATGTCCAGGAAGATTATCCCTTTGTAATGGAATAAACCGAGTCCAAATACATTGAAAGCCATGAAGTCTTTCCGATTTCATGGCTTTTTTGTTTGGGCTTGTGTATTTGATAAAAACCGTATATTTGCGACCGAAATTTGAGTAACATGGCAACTAAGCAATCTAAAAAAGCATCCCAGAACGAGGTATTTGAAAACCCGGAAGTACTCGCTGAGCGAATAGGCCGAGGTGAAGCTTTTTTGAAGAAAAACAGTAAAATTTTAGGCGGAGTGATCGCAGTAGCTATCATCCTGATCGGTGGAATTCTTTTCTTCCAGATTAATAATCAAAATCAAAATGAGAAGGCGCAGGCTGAGATGTTTCAGGCAGTGTACTTTTTCGAGCAAGACAGTGTAGATTTTGCCATCAACGGTGACGGTATCAACAAAGGATTTTTGAGTATTGTTGAGGATTATCCACGTACAGATGCAGCAAATCTTGCGCATTTCTACTTGGGCTCAATCTATCTATCTCAGAAAAACTTTCAGGATGCTTTGACGCATTTGGAAGAATTCTCTTCAGATGATTATTTAGTTCAGTCCAAAGCATATTCCTTGATCGGAGATGCCAACTTGGAACTTGGTAACATTGATGCTGCCATCTCTAACTATACTAAAGCAGCCCGTACCAACGAAAACAAATTCACTTCACCAAAGTATTTGGCAAAACTTGCCATCGCTCAGGAAGAAGCCGGTAAAATTGCGGATGCAATTGCCACCTATACTGAAATCGAGGACAAGTACTACGAGTCATTCGAATACGCTGCTGCACGAAAACACAAAGCACGCTTGGAAGGCCTTGCCGCTAAGTAATGCTGGTGCGTACCGCATAAATTAGAAGAGTAAGGCCCGGGGTCTTACTCTTTTTTTATTTCAAAAAATTCCAAATCCTATCCATCATGGCCACTGCACTTAAAAGCCTCAGCGAGCACAGCTCAAAAAACATTCAGGATATCAGCTCAAAGAAATTTGCCATCGTCGTCTCTGAATGGAACGATGAAGTGACTGAGGCATTGTACTCAGGAGCTTATCAGACACTGCTACACCATGGGGCCAAAAAAGAGAACATCATCCGAAAGTATGTGCCCGGCTCCTTCGAACTCACCCTTGGTGCACAATGGTGTGCGCAGGATGAAACAATTGATGCAGTACTTTGCTTGGGCTGCGTCATCCAAGGTGAGACGCGCCACTTTGATTTCATCTGTGATGCTGTGGCACACGGAATTACCACTGTCAGCCTAAAGTACAACAAGCCAGTGATTTTTGGAGTTTTGACCCCAAATACCCAAAAGCAAGCGATGGATCGTGCTGGCGGAAAGCATGGCAACAAAGGGGATGAGGCAGCCATTACTGCTATCAAGATGCTTGGATTCTAAATTAAACCTATAAACCTAATACTAGTAGACCCATGAAAATCATGAAATTCGGGGGGACCTCTGTGGGTCGTCCTGAGCGAATGCACCAGGTGAAAGACCTGATTACCCGAGGTGATGAACCTACCATCGTGGTGCTCTCAGCCCTTTCTGGCACGACCAATGCTCTAGTCGGAATCGGTGATGCCTTAGCGGCTGGAGACAAATCCTTAGCGAAAGAGCGTATTGATACGCTTCATGCTCATTATCTTGAATTTTACCCAGCTCTGCTGAAAAAAGCACCTACTCAGGCCAAAGCTGAAGCCATTATCCGTGAGCATTTTGAGTTTTTGAATATACTACTCAAAATATCCTTCAATGAAGCGATCAATCGGGATATACTAGCTCAGGGCGAATTGCTCTCCACGAAGTTGTTCTATACACTTTTGGAGGAATTAGAGATTCCTGCTGTCTTCTTGGTAGCATTGGATTTTATGAGCATAGATGAAAATTCCGAACCAGAATTGAATCGGATTTCGGAAAGACTCTCCGCCATCCTTGCTCAACATCCCAAAGGAAGACTATTTATCACGCAAGGATACATCTGCAAAAACCACAAGAACGAGGTGGACAATCTGAAGCGTGGCGGAAGCGATTACACAGCTTCACTTATCGCTGCAGCGATCAGGGCTTCAGTTTGTGAGATTTGGACCGATATCGATGGCATGCACAACAATGACCCGAGAATCGTAGAGCGCACTCGCCCGATTGCAGAGCTTTCATTTGATGAAGCGGCTGAGTTGGCTTATTTCGGTGCCAAAATCCTCCATCCTGCCTCCATTTGGCCTGCACAGCTTTACAATGTCCCCGTCCGCCTGCTCAATACCATGGAGCCATCCGCACATGGTACCCTGATCAAGGAATCAGTGGAGACGACAGGTGTAAAAGCCATCGCTGCCAAAGACGGGATCACGGCAATCAAAATCAAATCCAGCCGAATGCTGTTGGCTTATGGATTTTTGAGAAAGATTTTTGAAGTTTTTGAAAAGTATAAGACACCAATCGACATGATCACCACTTCCGAAGTGGCCGTATCCGTGACGATTGATGACTTGAGCCATTTGGAGCAAATCATTTCGGAACTCCAGGCCTTCGGCTCGGTGGAAGTTGACCGGAATCAGGCGATCATCTGCATCGTAGGGAATATGGTATCAGAGACCAAAGGAGCGATCAAATCTGTGATGGATGCGCTGGTGGATATTCCTGTGCGTATGGTCTCCTATGGAGGCAGCAGGCACAATGTTTCAATCTTGGTTGATGCCCAATACAAAATTCCGGCACTGAAGAGCCTGAATGAAGGGGTTTTTAGCTGGTGATGATTGAAAAATTGGAAGATTTGAAAATTGAAAAATTGTAGCAGTATCGAATAATTGATACAATTTTCAGAAACAGAATGAGGGCTGGATTTTTTCTAGCCCTTTTATTTGGAATCAATCTCATTACTTTTGTCCAATGGATGAAAAAAACCCAAAACCCGGATTTCTTCAGCGCCTCCAGACCAAGTGGAAACTCGACAGCTTGCTTCAAGTGGTGTTGGTTTTGGTGGTTTTTGCCTGCACGGGTTTTACTATTTTGTTTATCAAAAATCCAATTCTAAACTTCTTCGGTATCGAGCGTGGTGGTGGGCAAGGATTTATCAACACCGTCCTTTATTTGATCCTGATTCTACCATTATACCAGATTTTTCTACTGATTTACGGCTTTATTTTCGGGCAATTCAATTTCTTCTGGGAAAAAGAAAAGCAGATATTCCGGAGAATTGGAAAGCTTTTTTCAAAAAAAACTAAGAGCTAAAGTGATTGCTTGAATATTTACGAATTAAGATTTACGAATTAAGATATCAAAACTTATTTCGAGCTTTTTCTCCAAAGCTAGCCTTTGAAAACATGGATTGAAGGAAATATTGATCTCGTAAATCAAAAATCATAATTCGTTATTCAACTGATTCTACTCCAATTCACCGCCGTAGTCTTCTGCTGTTTCACTTGTCGAAGAATGGCATAATTTTCAGGCTGTTTAAGTTCTGGATCATTTGTCAACAGCTGCTGTGCCGCATCTCTGGCTAATGTCAATAATGGAGCATCTTTGCTCAGGTCTGCGATCAACAAATCGGTAATCCCACTCTGCTGTGTACCCATCAGATCTCCCGGACCTCTGAGTCTCAAATCCACGTCAGCAATCTCAAAGCCGTCATTTGTGCGAACCATCGTCTCCAGCCTAATTCGAGAATCTTTTGACAATTCCAATTTGCTCATCAGCACACAGTAGCTTTGTTCGGCACCTCTTCCCACCCTGCCTCGCAACTGATGCAGCTGGGAAAGTCCAAACCGCTCTGCATTTTCGATGATCATCACGGAGGCATTTGGCACATTGACTCCCACTTCGATCACGGTGGTCGCTACCATGATTTTGGTTTCACCTTTGATGAAGCGCTGCATTTCGTAGTCTTTGGCATCAGATTTCATCCCACCATGCACGATGCTTAGGGGATATTGTGGAAAAGCCCTTGAGATACTTTCATATCCATCCATCAGATTCTTCAAATCCATCTTTTCCGACTCCTCGATCAGGGGGTAGACGATGTAGACTTGCCGTCCTTTTTTTACTTCTTCATTGATAAATCCAAAGACTTTCAGGCGATCCTTATCATAGCGGTGGACGGTCTGAATGGGTTTCCTTCCAGCAGGCAGCTCGTCGATCACTGACACATCCAAGTCACCATATAGGGTCATTGCCAGGGTCCTGGGAATGGGCGTAGCAGTCATGACCAAAACGTGCGGAATGAATTCTTCATTTTTCGCCCAAAGTTTAGCGCGCTGGGCTACTCCGAATCGGTGCTGCTCATCCACGATCGCCAGTCCCAGATTTTTGAATTGGACGATGTCCTCTAGCAAGGCATGAGTTCCGATTAGGATTTTCAGTTCCCCAGATCTCAATTCCTCATGGATAATTTTGCGGGCTGACTTCTTGACCGAGCCAGTCAAAAGTGCGATTTTCAGCCCCATCATATCCGCATATTGCTTCAACCCTTCGTAATGCTGATTGGCTAAAATCTCCGTCGGAGCCATCAGGCAAGCCTGGGCGCCGGAGCCAATTGCAATCAGTGTGCAGATAAAAGCCACCATGGTTTTGCCACTTCCCACATCCCCTTGAATCAAGCGATTCATCTGCTTACCTGACTTCATGTCCGCAAAAGATTCCCGGATCACCCGCTTTTGAGCATTGGTAAGTTCAAAAGGAATGTGATTTTTATAGAAATCTGTTAACAACTCTGTATTGCCCAAGACCTGTCCACGGGACTTTTCGGTACGGGTAACTTTCAGCATGAGCAGGCGAAGTTGCAAGTAAAAAAACTCTTCAAACTTTAGCCGCTTTCTAGCCCGCTGCAGCAAGTCAGGAGCTGTTGGAAAGTGAATCTGCCGAATCGATTCCTGCTTACCAATCAGTTGATATTGCTCAAGAATTTCGGGAGAAAGTGTCTCTGGGATATGCGGATATACTGCTGGGACGAGGACTTCGAGGATTTTTGAGATACCCCGGGAGTCGAGAAACTTATTTCGGAGCTTCTCGGTGGTCGAATAAACCGGCTGAAAATTATTTCGCTTTTCATTGGCTGAAGTCACAGGCTCCATCTCCGGATGTGCCATGCTCCAAGTACGTCCAAACTGCGCGGGCTTTCCCAAAAAAATATATGCCGCACCAGCCAAAAGCTTCTTTTGAACCCATTGTATTCCCTTGAACCAGGTCATCTCCATCTGACCGGTATCATCGAACACATGTGCGACTAACCTCCGCTTTCCTCCGGCTCCTACAAGTTCAATGTTTTTGATTCGAGCTATGACCTGTACACTTTCCAGATCATCATGAAGCTCCCGGATTTTGAAGAATTTCGTCCGATCCTCGTAGCGGAATGGGTAGTGCTGGAGCATTTCCCCATAAGTGAAAATATTCAGCTCCTTATTGAGCAATTCGGCTTTTTGAGGGCCGACGCCTTTCAGGTATTCGATTCTTGTTTCAAAAATTCCGGTCAAGGGAGCTGTTTTTTGGGGAAAAGCAAATTAAGGCTGTGTCCATTCAAAAGCCAAGGTTTTGCTGGCAATTGTCAGAAATCAAAAATCCAAGCCTGTCACTTTGGTCCAAACATCTCTTAAAGACGGTCTATTTTTTTGCTGACTCTGGAGGAAAATCATCTGATTTTTTGCCCGGTCAAAATTTTGCTCCGGATAACTGACGCGGTAGTAAATATTGCCCTGCAAGTGATCTGTGAAAAAACGCAAACCCATGATGAGGGTCATGATTTCACCTCCAAAAAGCAAGGATCTTGCCTCCTCAATCGAAGCAAAATCTTTTACTCCCTCCCAGTACCCTTTTAGCAATTCTTCGAAAATCTCAGGATGCAACTGAATTCCCTCCCATTGGATGGATGTCTCGGGAAGACTGCAGGCTACAGTCCTGACCAAATCTCCAAAATCATACATTAGGAATCCGCCCATGAGGGTATCGAGATCAATCAGAGCCTCCACTTTACTGAGATCTTCTGAAAAAATCAGGTTGTTGATTTTCGTATCATTATGCGTGACCCGAAGTGGTAAGTGTGCCAATTGATCCACGTACCATTTAATCAGCGGCACTTGGCTCAGATAAAATTGCAGGATATCACTTTCTTCTGGAGTCAATTCTGTTTTTTTTAACGCTACCTCCTTCAATTTTTCAAAACGAAGATCCAAGCGATGAAAATCAGGAATTGTCTCTTGCATTGATTTTCCAGTGATGGCTTTGGCCCAACTGGCAAATTCTCCATAAGCCTGCGCGGCCTTGTAGGCTTCTTGAATCCTTTCGATTTGCTGAAGAGTTTTCCCCTTGACAAATGAGAACAGTCGATATTTTTTACCAGAAATGGCTGTCAACCCTTTCCCCTCCTTATTCAAAAGCGGTAAGGGAAGTAGATATGGCAATGCTGAATTTTGATTTTCTGCATGCGAACTCAATAGCGAAAGATTAAAATCTATCCGCTCCGGATAACGAAAAACAGACTCATTAAATCCCTGCAATACCCATCGGTTTTCGCCAGAACTGATCAAGAGGGTCTCATGGATTAATCCTTCACCCAAAGGAACGACACGAGGGTTCAGGTTTTCCAAAAAAGAGTAGGCAGAGGCTACTTGGGAGATTAGGTCTGAATTCATGGGACGAAAATAGCGGGAAGAAAGAAATTTTGCAGAATTTGAATCTGAGAAAAGTAAATGATCCTAGTAGGAACAAATTCACGCCCTATTTTTCAAAAATATTAAAAAAGCATTTCATCATTCAGAAAAAATTTTTGTTAATTGTCGGCCAAATTAAACCCAGACCTTATGAATGTGACCGCCTTGGATTGGGGCATCATTGCAGCCTTCTTTATCATCTCCCTTTTGATCGGATTATTCACTGCCAAGTCAGCAGGAAGCTCTGCCAAGGAGTTTTTCCTCTCAGGTAGAAACATGCCCTGGTGGCTACTTGGTGTATCCATGGTTGCGACCACCTTCTCTGCAGACACGCCCAATTTGGTGACGGATATTGTCCGAAAAAATGGTGTGGCAGGTAACTGGGCATGGTGGGCTTTTTTGCTTACCGGGATGTTGACTGTATTTGTGTATGCCAAGCTTTGGAGAAGATCAGAAGCGACGACCGACCTGGAGTTCTATGAAATGCGCTATTCCGGTAAAGGAGCGGCGTTTCTCCGAGGGTTCCGTGCCATTTACCTCGGTTTATTTTTCAATGTGGTGATCATGGCTACCGTTTCTTTGGCTGCGATCAAAATCGGCGGGGTCATGCTAGGACTCACTCCTGTTCAAACCCTCCTGATTGCTTCAATCGTCACTGTGGTCTATAGTTCTTTAGGTGGATTAAAAGGGGTATTACTGACAGACTTTTTCCAGTTCTTCATCGCAATGATTGGCTCGTTTGGAGCAGCTTACTATATTCTAGACTTACCGGAAATTGGCTCGCTGGGGAATCTTTTAGCCAATGACGTGGTCGCAACCAAGCTAGATTTCCTTCCCGATTTCAGTGATCCCAACATCTACATTCCTTTGTTTATCATGCCTATTGCCATCCAATGGTGGGCAACATGGTATCCGGGTGCTGAGCCTGGAGGCGGGGGATACATTGCTCAGCGGATGCTATCTGCAAAAGATGAGAAAAATGCAATCGGAGCTACCTTATTCTTCAACATTGCGCATTATGCACTGAGACCTTGGCCGTGGATTTTGATTGCTTTGGCATCTTTGATCGTCTACCCGACGATTGCTGATCTTCAGGTTGCTTTTCCCGACATCCCAGTAGATAAGCTTGGGGATGATTTGGCTTACCCAGCCATGCTGACTTTCCTGCCGACTGGCTTGATCGGAATCGTGTTGGCTTCGTTGATTGCGGCGGTGATGTCCACACTCTCCACTCACCTAAATTGGGGCTCTAGTTACATTGTCAATGACTTTTACCTCAGGTTCATGAAGCCGCAAGCTTCAGATAAGGAACTGGTGGCAGTAGGCAGGAGCTCCACAGTATTGTTAATGGTGCTTTCAGCCATTCTTGCTTTGGCGCTTTCTTCTGCGCTTGACGCATTCAATATTTTGCTCCAGATCGGTGCAGGTACAGGTTTGATCTTTATCCTTCGCTGGTTTTGGTGGAGGATTAATGCTTACACTGAGATTTCTGCAATGGCAATCTCCTTTGTAGTTGCGATCTTTTTCGAAGTGATTAATCCAAAAGTAAATTGGATCCTGATCCCTGAAAATCAAGCCTATTTGAAACTGGTATATTCAGTTTCGATCACTACAATTGGCTGGCTTTTGGTGACGTTTTTGACCCAACCTGAAAAGGACGAAATCCTCCTGTCATTCTACAGAAAAGTAACTCCGGCTGCCTATGGCTGGAAAAAAGTTCTCGACCGATATCCTGCCGAAAAGCAAGAACAAGGAAGGCTTCCCAAAGAAATCGGGTTGATGCTCACTGGAACTGTAATGGTATATGCCGCACTCTTCTCGACGGGATTTTTCATTTATGGAAATATGCTGCCGGGATTTATAGCCGCGGTGGTTGCTTTGACAGGAGGATTTGTGATCATTAAGTCTTGGAAATCGATGCGCTAATGGACTTGCGCATTTAACCTAAAAAACCTGCTTCAAATGAATTGAGGCAGGTTTTTTTTTCAGTTCGCTGACTTTTCAATCAATAAACTTTACTGAATTCATCAAGTGAGCCATGTCAATTTTGATGTATTCGATGACCGGCGCCAAGGAATCATTTTTCATCGCTGTATTGAAATACAAGGCTCCTCGAAGGAAATGATTGGTCGAATCTGTGACAAAAAACTGAAACTGTGTGGGTACTTCTCCAGAAAGCTCGGCAACAACTGCTGTATACCCATTTGGGGTAAGGAGAATTCCCTCTTCGATACCATAAGCTTTGATCTGATGCTTGGCCGTCAGTTTGAACGCATCATTCGAAAGGGTCTCAAATTTGGTGTTTTCTTCATCAATCTTCTTATAAGTCAGATGGACCTTAGCTCCAAAATCTTTGTAATTAAGGTTAATCCATGCTGTCTCGGCAAGATTAAAAGAATCTGGCTCCACCTGACTTGCTTCAGAAAATTCCAGCTCGTAGGGGTAATCCCCACTCAATTTTTCGTAGCGGTGATTGGGTAAGTCTATCTTATTGTATCCGGGAGGTTTGGGAAGCCAAGTCTTTTCGCAAGAGCTTATTCCTATCAGGATCAACGCGAAAAACAGATTTTTTTTCATGAATCAAAATTAGGCTTTCCATTTGATTTGACTGGACAATAGCTGAACTTTAACATTCCACCAAAATCATTTACCTATGAATAAGTCAGTTAAAACAACTTTTGTCGCACTTTTTTCTGCGACTTTGATGCTCTTCGGAGCAATGGCCCAAGCTCAGACCACCAAGGAAGAGTTTTTGAGCAAATGGGAAAACAGCAAAAAATTCACCCTTGATGTCTTGGCAAAAATGCCTGACTCAGGGATGGATTACAAAACGGATCCCGGAGCCATGTCTTTCAAGGAGCAAATTCATCATATCGGAGTCGCCATTGTGGGGATTTCACAGGGATTTCTAAAAGGTGCTGCAGATACTCCAAGTTTGGATTTGGCTACTGCTGACCGGGCTGCCTTGACGGCATTTGTGACCAAAGCCTATGATTATGGAGCTGCAAGTGTTAAAGCACTGAGTGATGCTGATGCAGGTGAAAAAATCGAGGTATTCGGCAACACCGTAAGTAGACGCCAAGTCGAAGCGCTTTTGATGGATCACAGCACCCATCACCGAGGTTCTGCAATCGCATATCTCAGAGCTAAAGGCGTCGAGCCGCCTGCATTTGTAGGATTCTGAGTTTACTATTCACGTGATTTAACCCTCTCAGGAATGACCGCTTGAGAGGGTTTATTTTTTAGGACGATTCAAGGAGTACACTTTTTGTGAATTCAAGCCCAACCTAGACCTGCGTCATGTGAATTGGTTGATTGCACTTTTAACTATACCGCCCTACAGCAAATCCCTGAATTTCTATCGACGAATCTTTCTGCTGATGCAGTTCGGCTAGAATTTTACCCGTGGCAGGAGCCAAAGAAATTCCCATCATGGAATGTCCACTGCCTACGAGTACATTGGAACAGGTAGGTGAAAAGCCGATGTAGGGAAGTCCGTCTGGAGAGCAGGGACGCAAACCTTTCCAAATCTGATTTTCTTCAGGAAACTTAGCTTCAAAATCGGGATAGTAACGATTAATCGATTCAAAAATCCCCTTCACCCGATTCATGTTTATGGACTGATTCGTTCCGGCGATTTCCATCGTACCCCCAAAGCGGATCGTTTCTCCATAGGGACTTACAGCCACCTTTTGTTCAGTCAAAATCGTGGCCTGTTTGATCTCAGGCCGGTTTTTTTGGATAAACGAATATCCCTTTCCCCCCATCATAGGGAGGGAGAACCCCAGCATTCTGGCCAATTCACCCGACCAGGATCCACCACAGAGCAATACTTTGTTCACCTCGATTTTTCCCTTGTCGGTAATAACTGCGTCGACATTCGACGCTGATTTTTCAAATCCTAAGACTTGAGTCTGGGTCAGGAATTTTACGCCCTTTTCCTCCAGATACTTTTTCAAAAAGCTATACAAAGCCCCTGGATCCAAGTGGGCATCACCTGGAAAAAGCACTGCACCCCGAGCTTTGAGTTCCAGATTTGGCTCTACTTTTCGAAGATCTTCCGGACCTAGAATTTCCGCCTCGAGTCCGTACTTTCTGGCGAGGTGAGCAAATTCCACCTCCTCCTTTTCCATCGATTCGGTCTGATAGGCCATCATTAGCCCTTTTTCCACCAAAGCAATTGCAGATTCTGGATGCTCCTGACGAAAATCCAGATACAGTGCTTTACTGAGCAGGCTAAGATTCTTAAGAAATGGAATGGCCTTTTTTACTTGCGTCTCGTTGGCTGCCTTAAAGAAAAGCATGCACCATTGGGCAAGTTTGAAATCGAGTCGAGGATGAATGTAAAATGGGCTTTTGGAAGAAAACATCCAGGAAATCCCTTTGGTAATCATTCCCGGAGCTGCAAGAGGGATGATATGACTGGGAACAATCATACCGGCATTTCCAGTGGAGCAATTATCCTTCAAATCAGTTCGATCAATAATCGATACTTCAACTCCTTCTTTTTGAAGAAAGTATGCAGAGAAAAGTCCGACGATTCCGCCGCCGATGATAAGTGTTGGCTTCATTTGAAGTATCAAGTAGTAAGTATCAAGAGGTAAGACAGTTTGGTTACTGCAAGTCTTAATACTTAGGTTTTATGTCCAGCGTCTTTTTTAAATTACTTGAAATCCATGAACATACGGGTCGTCGTCGTCCAGAATGATGGTATTGTATCCGTAAACTTTTGCCCAGCCTTCGATGCTTGGGACGATGGCAGGTTTGCCTGCGATTTCTGTTACTTCTTCAATCCTACCGATAAACTTGGAACCGATGAAGCTTTCATGTACAAACTCATCACCCGGTTTGAGCCAGCCTTTGGCAAACCACTGTGCCATCCGTGCAGAAGTACCTGTGCCACAGGGTGAACGATCAATTGCTTTGTCTCCATAGAAAACGGCATTTCTGGCCGTGCTCGTCGGATCAAGCGTTTTTCCTGTCCAAAGGACATGCGAAAGTCCTCGAATCCTATCGTGCTCCGGGTGAACAAAGTCGTATTTTTCATTCATCTTTTGCCGGAGATTTCGTGCCATGGAGATCAGCTGTTCGGCTCGGTAGTGCTCGATTCCATGAAAATTGTCCTGTGGATCGACAATGCAGTAGAAATTCCCCCCATAAGCCACATCCACGGTCAATTTTCCGAGTTCATCAGTTTCAATTTCCAGATTTTCGGCAGCGAGGAAGCTTTTAACATTAGTCAGTTTGACTGATTTTACCTTTTTCCCTTCTTGCTTGTATTCAACCAAAACCAAACCAGCCGGAGCCTCCATTCTCAGAAAACCCGGAGTTTTGGGATGGATCAAGCCCTCCTCGATAGCGATGGTGATCGTGCCGATCGTACCATGACCGCACATCGGGAGGCAGCCTGAAGTCTCGATGAATAGGACTGCAAAGTCATTTTCAGGATCATGTGGAGGGAAAAGCATCGAGCCCGACATCATATCATGACCACGCGGCTCAAACATCAATCCGGTACGGATCCAATCCAGATTTTCTAGAAAATATTGGCGTTTTTCCAGCATGTTATTTCCTTTCAGAAAAGGAACACCACCAGAAACTACCCGAACGGGATTGCCACAGGTATGGGCATCTATGCAACTAAAGGTATGGCGGGAAGACATTTTTAATTCGATGGTTTTAGAAATATGGTAGAAATACTTAGAAATAAACTTCGCTTCGCTCAGTGAAATATTCCAGTCCATCTCAGGCAGAGCGATCCTATTTTGTCCCGCTTGCGGGACTTATTTCCATGATGGTTTGATTGTATTTCACTTTTTAAATTCTCCATTTACCAATCGCATAATTCCCAGAGGATTACCATCCTGAAGAGCATCCGGCAATAATTCCTGAGGCATGTCCTGAAATGCAATCGGACGGGCAAATCGCTTGATTGCGTACGCACCAACCGAAGTACTCCTAGAATCAGTAGTGGATGGATAGGGACCGCCGTGCTGCATGGCATAGCCTACTTCAACTCCCGTTGGCACACCTTTAAACAGTAATCGCCCACACTTTTCTTCTAGGAGATTGATCAGTTCACCATGGGCTTGCAGTTCTGGCGTATCTGCCCAAAGTGTAACCGTCAACTGACCGTGAAGTTTATTGGCAACAGCTATCAAATCTGCCTCAGAATCATAGACGACCATCATGGCAAACGAACCAAAGACTTCCTCTTGGAATTGATCGTCGCTTAACCAATCCTGCACGCTGATCTCAGCCAAAGCCGGACTTGCATTGATGAGATGCTTGGCATCAGGTACTTTGACCCAATTCAGTTCAGATCTGAGCTGAAGTTCTGTCAATGCCTTGTAATACGAATCCGCGATACCCTCATGAAGCATGGGTGCAGGGGACACGCCTGTGATAGCTTCTGAAATTGCATTGGAAAAGCGATCAGAAAGGCTTTTTGGCACGAAAATCAAACCGGGATTGGTACAAAATTGCCCAGCGCCTAATGTAAGCGAACTGACAAAACTTTGCGCCAGCGGAACCAATTCATTGGCAAGACGCTGAGAGAAAGTGAAAATCGGATTGACTGAACCCATCTCCGCATATACGGGGATTGGCACCTCCCGATTACCAGCGATATTGAATAATGATTTACCTGCAGAAAAGGATCCGGTGAATCCAACTGCCTTTGCCAAGGGATGCTTGACTAGATCTTGACCCATTTTTACCCCACCTTCCACATGGGTAAAAACTCCTGCCGGCAGCTCAGATTTTTCCAATGCTTGGGATATACACTGTCCCACAAACTTTGAGGTATCTGGATGCGCAGGATGCCCTTTGTAAATGACAGGACATCCTGCTGCCAAAGCAGAAATAGTATCCCCTCCAGCTGTAGAGAAGGCCAAAGGGAAATTACTGGCACCAAAAACAACCACAGGGCCAAGAGGAGTCAGCATTCGCCGAATATCTGCCTTAGGAAGTGGTGCGCGATTAGGATCTGCAGGATCAATAGTGGCTTCCACCCAACTTCCCTCTCTGACCAGATTGGCGAAAAGTTTAATCTGGCCAATCGTCCTGCCCAATTCACCGTTGATTCGCCCCTCCGGAAGGTTGGATTCTTTGCAGGCCATCAGCACAATAGCACCTCGGTTGGCCTCAAGTAATTCGGCGATTTTTTCCAAAAAATCAGCTTTTTTCGTTGCTGATAGGTTTTTATAAGTCAAAAATGCCTGTTGGGCTTCGTAGAAAATGGTGTCGAGATTCATGGAAATAAAAGGTTATAAATTGAAAGATTGAATTAAGACGGGAAACCGACGTCAGAAGACAAGCTCCGTCTTCAAGCTTCCTGCTTTTTTACAATTTCGGCCTTTTTGCCAAGCCTTCGGTAATTATTCGCTCAATTCTTTCTCGTTCTTCACCGATCAAGGTCAACCGTGGAGCACGGACATGCTCGGAACCGATCCCACAGTGCTGCTCGGCTAGTTTGATGTATTGAACCAATTTAGGGTGAATGTCGAGTTCCAAAAGCGGTAAAAACCAACGATAGATTTCTCTTGCTTTTTCATTTTCACCAGTTTGGACCAGGTTATAAACGGCGACAGTTTCCTTAGGGAAAGCACAGACTAATCCTGCAACCCATCCTACAGCTCCCATCAGCAATTCTTCCATCGCCAAGGTATCCACGCCGCATAGAATCTGGAATCGGTCTCCAAATCGATTGATCATCCGGGTCACATTGGAAATATCCCTTGTTGATTCCTTTACCGCCTGGATATTGGGACATTCGGCCAATTCGGCAAACATATCCAGTGTCACCAAAGTCTTGTAATCCACTGGATTGTTGTAGATCATCATTGGCAAGGTGGTGGAGTTGGCGACGGTTTTGAAGTAGGTGACTACTTCTCGGGCATCTGCGCCATAGCGCATCGGAGGCAAGATCATCAATCCTGAGGCGCCGAGTTCTTCCGCCTTTTTGGCCCAAAAAAGTGCATCCTGAGTCGCTCCTTCGGCGATATTGAGGACCACGGGAACTTTGCCCTTGATGTAGTTAACCGTTTCCCGAGTGAGGGTGATTTTTTCTTCCTGAGATAGCACTGAGCTTTCTCCCAAAGTCCCTCCAAGTATGATCCCGTGAACTCCGCTTTCCAGCTGGAAGTCCAGGTTTTTGAAAAATAAATTCATATCGAGACTTCCGTCTGCGTGAAATTTGGTCGTGACTGCGGGGAATACGCCTTTCCAGTTCATAGTTTATTGAGTTTAGCCTCAGGACTTACTGAGGACAGATGAAGGTTCAAATTACACACTAAAGGTATGGAGCCCGGATGCAGCAGTCTTTCACTGGATTAATCTATATTAATACAATATTGACCAAATTTTATGACCTTACTTTTGATTTGTCTCAAAATGATACCATTTTTAACCTATGGCAAAAGTAATTTCCTTTCAAGTCCCCAAATCCCAAAAGGAATTTGTGCGGTATCAAGAGGATCGCGGTAGGCATTTCTACGACAAACTTCATCAACATCCCCAATTGCAGTTGACAGTTATTCTAGAGGGAAAAGGTCAGTTTCTCAGTGGGGATTATGTGGGGAGGTTTCAACCTGGTGATGTTTTTTTTCTAGGGGAAAATGTACCTCATGTCTTTCGGAATGATTTGGAGTTTTTCGAACCTGACACAGCACTTTGCTCGAAAGGGAATACGGTATTCTTTGATTTGGCTACGCTGGGCAAAGCTATGGGAGAGGTGGATGAACTTCAGCCTTTAAAAAAATTCCAAGAATATGCAGGTCTGTGCTTCCAGCTTGTAGGCAAGTCGGCAGAAACAGCAAAGCAGGTCATTTCAGATTTTGGTAAAAGTGAAGGCCTGAATCGGCTCCAGCTAGCGATTCAACTTTTATCTATTCTTGATCAGGCAGATGGCGAATTGCATCAGCTGAATGCATCGGTTTTGATGCGTGGCCTATCCGAGAGAGACGGCAGTCGCATGAATCAGGTTATGCAGTTTTTGCTTGAAAACCGTTTTCAGAAAATTACACTAGAACAAGCCGCATCCAAAGCGAACTTATCCAAGGAAGCATTTTGTCGGTTTTTCAAACTGAGGACCCGAAAAACTTTCACCCAATATGTCGTTCAGCTTCGAATCAATGAGGCTCAAAAACTTCTGGTTGAGACTGATCTGGGGATCTCTGAAATCGCCTATCGTGTTGGCTTCGAAAATCTCTCCTATTTCAATCGAAGCTTCAAATCCATTGTAGGATTTTCCCCCAGAGCATGTAGGAATTGAGGTTCAACTTTCATAACACTGTAGGTCTTTTGCCTCTAAGTGGGGAATTTTTAACCGGGCAGATGGGTACTGGTTCCTTGCATGTATTTTTCCTCCGACTAGAGCACAAGACTCATTCTAGCTCTAAAGGGCATTTAATGGGAATTCATCGCATGATTTTCTAATTCAGGGCAAGGGGGCACTGCCTTTGGAGTGGGTAAGGTAAATAACGAAATCATGAAAAGAATTTACCTTTTAGCATTTGCTTTGACATTTAGTCTTCCTGCTTTTGCCCAAACGGAACGAAGTCTGGAAGAAATTGACCAATCCAACTCTTGGCTGAAAGTTGGCGGTCTGATCGCAGCACCCTCTGGACCTGTTTCCGATTATTCCTCATTTGTTTTTGGGATCGATGTTGCAGCTCAATTTTTGAGAACAAATAATTTTGGAGTCGGAGTTGCCACAGGATATTCCCAATACTTTGAAAAGTCTGAGGCACCGGGATATCAAGGCATGAATGATGGTTTCGGCGCTATTCCTTTAGGCCTTCTATTGCGCTATTATCCCCAGCCAGAAGGTATTTTCGTAGGTACTGATTTGGGTTATACCTTCCTGACAGGCGTGAGTTCCGAGAATAAAGGTGGTGCTTACATTCGGCCTATGGTAGGGTATCACAATTACAATTGGAATGTATTTGCCTATTACAATCACATCTTCAGACCTGAGACTACGATCGATGTACAGAGCATCGGAATCGCACTGACTCGTAATTTGAGATTTAATTGAGCTTAGGCTCAACTCTCCCAATGAAAAGAAATTCAATTTCAATCATCCTAGGTTTGGCGTTGCTCTTAGCACTTTCGTTGATTCATCAGGCTGCGGGCCAAAACAAAGGGCTCAACATTGATATTGACCTGAATACTGAGCCCGCTTGGTATGAACAACCCTGGGTGATCGTGGCATTATGCACAGCAGTTTTAATTGTAATTCTGTTTGCCTTTCTGAAAAGAAACAGAAAACATTAGCGGAAAAATTAAAAGGCTGTCTCAGGAAGGTCAACTGTCTATTTGCTGACGGTAAGGCATTCTAGAGGCAGCCTTTTTTTGTTTACACGCTTACTATTCACTCTAAAAAATATTTCGTACGAACATTAATTTTTTTTTTCAAGTAACTATTGGAAATAACTGATAGAATGAGGTATCTTGATCTAATTAGGACTTAGTTTAAAATTCGACTTTTGTCTAATTCACCTCTGAGAAAAGATCTCGCGCTCAGAGGAATGAAGCAATCGAGAATTTCGGCTGAGTATGAAAAATCAAGCTACAATCCGATGAAACGTGTTGTTATTTTTCTCTTTTGTCTTGCAAGTATTGAGGTTTTTGGACAGCAAGAAACGCCTATATCAATTCGTGAAAACTTCTTTAATTATTATCGCTACGAAAGTAGAGGGGCTCCCCTCAGGACTGAAGAGGTAAAAGCTGCCATGGCTAATTACCCAGAGACCCTGAAGAAATTCGAGACCGGTAGCCGAAATATGGAACTTGGAAAGGGAATGAAAATCGCATCAAGCCTACTTATCACTTCAGGTTTGGTGTATTTATTGGCTGATGATTTTTCGAGCCGATCTTTGAATGTTTTTATCGGCACCTCGATCGCAGGTATGGTTTTAGGTTTTGTGGCTCCTGGCATTCATGAAGAAGGCAAAGACAATGTCTCTCAAGCAATTCAGGAATACAACTACCAAATTCTCCGTAATCCTGATTACCTCCTGAAACCCACATCTTTCGAAGCTCGCAATCCGTACAGGTTGGCATGGACAATTCATTTCTGATCTTATGAAAAAACTTACGTTGTGTCTACTGATCTTAGTTGCCATTTCCTCAGAGCTGATAGCCCAAGAAAGTCCTTTTCTTCAGGTAGAAACCAAACGAAATTTTTTCAACCAAAAACTAATCGTTCTTGAAGGCCCAAAACAACTCCAAAAAGAAGAAGTAATGACCCTAATGGCTTCCAATCCGGAAGCATTAGTGCGCTATGAGCAGGCAATGAGAAAGCAAACTATCAGTGTAGCACTTTCAGCAGTTGAGGTAGGCCTTTTTGTCGGGACAATGGTCTTTATCTTTGCACCCCAGCAGCAATCCTCTACGATGAGTAACCTTTTTTGGCCACTTTCCATTGGGACAGTGGTAGTAGGTATAGCGAGTGGCGTCTACCGCCGATCTGCTGGAAACTTGACTCGAGAGGCAGTAGATTTGTACAATTTTGGAAGTCAAAATGGTCCTCCGGTGTATTTTCAAGACAATAGAATTGACCAGCCTATTTTTAGCTTTAAAATTCCCATACGGTAACTAAGCTGGTTTTTACCCCCTAGAAATCAACGTCGACTCTTCTATCCAAGCAAAATTGATCGACACCAGGGATCAACTTCAACAGGCCCGAATCCGTATTTTTTGGCTGATTTAGGAATATTTGAGTCAGAAAATCCAGAGCCTTTAGGCTGATTTTCGTATCTTTAACTATTCACCTTTTTGTTGAGGGATTCTCCCTTCTCATGTTTTTAAACTACCCACTATGTCAAAAACCATAATAGTTTCCAATCGTCTTCCTATCAGTCTGCGCCATAGAAACGGACGCTTTGAGTTCAAACCATCCGCTGGAGGACTCGCTACAGGGCTCGGTTCTATCTATAAAACTGGCGAAAATATCTGGATCGGCTGGCCAGGCAATACCGTCGAAGACCCTGAGCATCGGGCAGAAATTATCCTTGAATTAAACGAGCTAAAAATGGCTCCTGTCTTTCTGACCAAAGACGATGTGGAGCAATTTTACGAGGGATTCAGCAATGAGACCCTCTGGCCTGCTTTCCATTATTTCACCCAATACATGGTCTATAATCCAGAGCATTGGGAAGCCTATGTCCGGGTAAACCGGAAATTCTGCGATGCGATCCTGAAAAAGGCAGGGCCTGATGATACCATTTGGGTACATGACTACCAACTGCTACTGCTGCCTCAGATGCTTCGGGAAGCCTTGCCAGATGCAACAATTGCATTTTTTCAGCATATCCCATTTCCATCCTACGAAATCATCCGCATGATTCCTTGGAGGAAGGAATTATTGGAGGGAATGATTGGCGCAGATTTGATCGGATTCCATACGTATGATGACATGCGTCATTTTCTCAGTGCGGTAGGCAGGATCACTGGGCATTCGTCAGAGAGTGGCTATATCCAAGCCGAAAACCGCATCGTCAACGTGGATTCTTTCCCCATGGGAATTGATTATGACAAATTTGCCAAGCAGGCCAAAAGCAGAAAAACACAAAATATTGTCAAAAATTTCCGCCAGCAGGTAGGAGATCAAAAGCTGATCATTACCATCGATCGCCTGGATTATTCGAAAGGAATCCCAAAGCGAATCCATGCTTTTCATCAGCTGCTCAAAGAGAAAAAAGACCTCCACGGCAATGTCTCCATGATCATGATCGTAGTCCCAAGTCGAGACAAAGTCCAGTCTTACAGAGAATTAAAAGAAGAAATTGACTTACTCGTAGGCCGGATCAACTCAGAATACTCGACGCTGAATTGGGTGCCGGTACATTATTTCTACCGAAGCTTTCCTTTTGAAGAATTGAGTGCTTTCTACAGCATGTCTGACATTGCGCTCGTTACACCACTCCGTGACGGGATGAATCTGGTGTGCAAGGAATTTGTAGCCAGTAAAACCGACCAAACCGGGGTATTGATTTTATCTGAAATGGCAGGAGCTTCCAAGGAACTTCAAGATGCGATTTTGGTCAATCCAAATGACCAACAGGCCATTATAGACTCGATCTACAATGCCCTCACCATGAAGCCCGAGGAACAAAAACAGCGAATCACAACCATGCAGGAAAGCTTGAAGCGATATGACGTTTTCCAATGGGTCAAAGTATTCATGGACCGACTCGACCATGTCAAGTCCAAGCAGGCTGAGCTCAATTCCAAGGATGTGGATGCCAAAATCATCTCTGAAATCCAGGCAAAATTCAAATCCGCAAAGAAACCTATCCTTTTCCTGGATTACGACGGCACTTTGACCGGTTTCACTTCCAATCCTCAGGACGCTGTACCGGACAACGAACTGAAATCAATCGTAAAAGGTCTGAGCGAAAAATCTCAGGTGGTAATCATCTCTGGCAGAGACAAAGACACGCTGGGTCGTTGGTTTAAGGGACAGCAGATCGATATGATCGCAGAGCATGGGGTTTGGGTCAAAATGAAAGGGTCCAAAGATGACTGGGAGCTCTACGCAGATGCGGATGATAGCTGGAAAGAAGACATCCGTACTGCCATGGAATATTACGTGCTGCGAACTCCCGGTGCATTCATCGAAGAAAAACACCATTCCTTAGTCTGGCATTACCGAAAGGTAGAAAGCGGACTGGGAGATCTGCGGATGAGAGAACTATTCAGCCATCTGAAGTACATGGCAAGAGGTCATAATCTCCAAGTACTCGAAGGTAATATGGTACTCGAAATCAAGCGACCAGATATCAACAAAGGCCGGGCTGCCACTGCATTGATGAAAGGCCATGAATACGATTTTGTCCTCGCTATCGGGGATGACTGGACCGATGAGGACACCTTCAAAGCCATGCCAAAAAATGCCTATTCCATCCGGGTAGGCTATGCTTATACCCAGGCTAATTACAACATCAAATCAGTCTCTCAGGTACGAAATTTATTGACCAAGATGATTCAATAAATCATTCTTTAAGCCAAAAAAGCCCGCCAGTTCGTCAAATCGACCATAACTCGCGGGCTCTTTTTTACCTTTCAAGATTCTCTGGACTACAGAAAATTTGGTCGATCCAATTTTTTTCCAATCCGAAAAGCCGCATTCATCAACCCAACATGGGAATAAGCCTGAGGAAAATTCCCCCACTGACTGCCCGTTTTTTGATCCACATCTTCCGAAAACAACTGGAGATGATTGCAGTAACGGGTGAGTGTTTCGAAACCCTCAATAGCTTCATCCAGTCGATTCACACAGGCTAATGCTTCGATGTACCAAAACGCACAGATCAAAAAGGTCGTCTCAGGAACTCCAAAATCATCCATATGCTTATACCGATAGAAGAGGAAATCCTTAGCCAGAAGCTCTTTCTCAAGTTCTTTCAGGTGGTTATTTGCCCGCTCGATGTCTTTGCCAAAATAGCCCATCGTGATCAGCTGAAGGGTGCTGGCGTCCATATGATTGGTCCCAATGGCTTGGGCGTATGCTTTTCGATCAGGGAGATAACAGGCCTCAATTTTTTTTGCTGCCTCATCCCGGAGATATATTGCTTTTTGATAGAGTGTATCATTTTTGAGCCGGGTTCCGATTTTGGCAGCAGCTGAAGCACCAGCCCAATGAAAGAGAAAAGTATAACAATGCTCTTGGGCAAGATTTCGAAATTCCCATAAACCGGCATCTTTCTCATGCATCGTAGCTTCGATTTTGTCCAGCAAGTTCATAATCATCGGTGCTGAAAAGCTTCGCTCCGACTCAGTGAATCGTTGATCGGAATAAAGCGGAAGAAGCGAAACCAACACCTGACCATACAGGTCATTTTGAATGTGAGTATAAGCCTGATTTCCAAACCGGACCGGCCTATTTCCAAGATATCCTGCTAATGTGGAGATCTCTTCAACTAAAAGTGAGTCTCCGGTGATCGAATACAACGGCTGATACCGCCCGTCAGATCCTACAGGTAGATTTTGGATAAATTCGAAGTATTTCTCGAGCTCTTCAAAGTGCCCAATACTGTTAAATGCTGTCAAAGTATAATAGCTATCCCGAATCCAGCAATAGCGATAATCCCAGTTTCGGGTGGATCCTGGTGCTTCAGGAAGAGAAGTGGTAGAAGCCGCTATAATCGCTCCGGTATCCTCATATTGGTGGATTTTTAGAATTAAAGCTGACCTTAAAACCAGCTTTTGATGAAAATTGGAGATGCTGGTAGATTTCACCCAAGACCTCCAATAGTCTACCGTGGATTTAAGGAAACGCTCAGCTGTAGTTTCAATAGAGGCCTCCAGAGGCCTGCCATAGGTGAGGACAAGGTAGATAGGTCGCTGAAGCGCAAATGCCTTTCCATCGCAAATGTAACTGAGTGGGGCATTGGTCGTCAACCTGACCTCTTGATCGATTCCCATGTAGCGGATGTGATTGCTTCCTTGGCTTGGACTTAGCTGAACATCACCTCGTTCGGTTACAGGTTGGCATTTGATTCGTATTCTAGGCGATCCATAGACCGGTTCCACTTTTCGGATCAGCATCAGGGGCTTGTAGTAGCGATCAAAGTTTTCAAACCTTGGCGCAAAATCTGTCACCCGAAAACAATCCTCTCCAGACACAATTTCGGTTTGGAGCACATTGGTATTCTCTAAGTAGGATTGAGTAGATTCAAAGCCACCTGATTCTGGCAAAATGGTAAATTCGCCGCCTTTTTCACGATCCAGCATTCCTCCAAAGATGAAATCCGAATCAAATCTTGGAAAACAGAGCCAACTGACATTGGTATCTTTTTCGATATGAGCGATGTAGGCACAATTTCCAATCAGGCCAGATTCGTAGGTGTGTTTTGACATGGTGTTTTATTTGGTTAAAAAAAGTGTTGGATACCGGGTCAAGGCAAAGAAAGTATACAGGAACACTTAATGCGAAATATTTTCAGCCAGATGCTGAAGTAACGACCTAACCCTAGTAAATAAATCGATTTGAGAAGGGAAAGTTCATTTCAACTAATAATTAATTAAAAATTAAAGCAGTAAAAACACAGCGCCAAACCCGAAAATCATCACCGTACCATCATGATCCAGCCATTGGGATCGATGACGGGAGGACTTGTACTTTTTACCTCCATTGCTTTTGGACCAAGGAGCACCCGCTGCAGACCTTCACTGGTCTCGACCTCCACCATCATCTGAAAATCGATATCCTGAAGCGAAATCGTATACCCAGACTTTCCTTTCTTACTTACTTTGAGTTTGGGTAAGTCCGTCGAATAGAGGTACAGCCCAAAGAATCCCTGAAGATCCTGACCAGTGTAGGTCTGGACAAAATCGGTAAAGTCTTCGGTAGTGACCCGATTCTGGTAAGTAAACCGTTCATCGGAAGCAAAAGCTTTGATCATAGGGAAAAAGACTTCATCACCCAAGATTCCACGCAAAGAATGAATCACCATAGCGCCTTTGGTGTAGATTTCAGGATGGTAGGCTTCCTCTTCGGTAGAATTCACGGGGCTAACCACAGGTTTGGCGTGAGGGATATTCTTGGCCTCTGATTTTACTTTTGCAAAATACACCTCCGGCCCGCCGTGTTCCCAGTAGAAGAGCCAATCTCCATAGGCTGTCAGGCCCTCGTGAATCCACATATCTGCCCAATCTCCAACAGACACTTTGTTTCCAAACCACTCGTGTCCCAGCTCATGATGGAGCAGCCAGTCGTAGCTCACTTTTCCCATCGGTACAAACTGGAAATTGTTGCCATAGGCATTGATCGTCTGATGCTCCATTCCGAGGTATGGAGTCTCCACTACTGCGATTTTATCCAGAGGAAAAGGAAAGGCACCAAAGTACTTTTCCTGCGTCTCCGTACTTATTTTTAATGCTTCGAGTAGGTCTTTTGCTTTATCCCTGTTTTCCTGAAGTACCCACACATGCATGGGTACCAGTTGTCCGGAAACAGACTTGAAATCCAGCTTTTCTTCGTGAAAAATCCCCATCGTAAAGTTGACGTTATACACGTTGATAGGATAGGTGGTGGACCAATGGTAGGTTATTTTATTGTTTTTTTCCACTGTCTCCACAAATCGGCCATTTGATGCCACAAAATACGGTTTGGGTACAGTGATGTGTATTTCGGCTCCCTCACTCGGTTCGCTGGAGGGATGATCCAATGCAGGCATGAAGATCTGCGAACCCTCTCCCTGTGAAGACAGCCCCATCCAATGGTTTTCCAATCCATCTTTCTCCCAGGTGAAGCCTCCTGTCCAAGGGGGATTTTGTGCGACCGGAGTCTTCCCTCCATAGAAAACCTGCACCTGATCACAAGTACAATCGACGGGAATGATGTCCAGGATATCGTTTTGGTGAGAAAATGTCATCTCTTTCCCATCCATCATTACCTTCTCCACCACATATTCATCAATGAGATTGAGTCGTATGGTGTCGAGTTTTTCTTCAGCAGAAAATGTGATGGTATTTGACCCTTTGATAGCTTGGCTCTCTGGAAATAGCTCCAATTCCAGACGATAGTGCCTGATCTTTAGCTTCTGCTGGATGGGATCTAAAGGCCCACCCCAATCCCAGTTTTGAGCCATTACAAATGGACTGAGCAGTGCAAAAAGAAGGAACAGCGTGAATTTTCGCATGGATTATAGCTTTTGTCTTAGGTTAGTCGGAATAGGATTTCTTTTAATGGCACACCAAAGTCCTCGCTTTGTTTTTCAGAAACTTTGCGAAAACCAAAGCTCTCGTAGAGATGAACAGCTGAATCCAGACCGGAAGTAGTATAAAGATAAGCTCCTGCATACCCTTTTTCATGATAGAATTCCATCCATTCACTGATCAACTTCCTTCCTAGACCGATCCCACGGTATTCTTTCTCCAAAATGAAATATCTGAGTTGCGCTAGATTCTTCGGACGGTGCATGAGCAACAGAAAGCCGACCATAATCCCCTGAACTTCCACTACCCACACCTTGTCCAGTTGGGAATCATATTGTCTGTAAAATTCTACTAAACTCTCCATCACATAGGCCTCAAAACCTAACCCGAATCCATGCTCCTGAGCGTAGATTTTCCCATGAAGCGCGGCGATTTGTCCCAAATCTCCTGAATTGAGGGTATTTCTGATGACTATCTTTGACATGATTCACAAAAGCAAAAGCCGCTTTGGATTCAGCGGCTTTGGTTTTATTCTTCTGAATAATTGAATGAGTCCACTTGCTCTTTGACCCAGTCTTCATACTTTCCTTTTCTGTATTCTGCCCATTCAGCCTTGTATTTGGATCCGTCGATCAGGAATTTAAATCCTGTAGAAGCCTTTGGTTTGCTGAGTGCATTGACCAGATCCTCTGCCAGGTTCCGCTCTTTCACTTTTCGGTCTATGAAGTCCTGCATCATCTGATGTTCTTGCGGGGCCTCCATTTTGGTGAATTCTGCAAAATTATCCGGATTTTCATCGATTTCGTCCAGTACGTCTTCTTCCGCCTCTGTGAGGTCATAGTTGAAGTAGTCCTCGTCATCGGGCATTTGATGAATCTTCTTCTTGTCTATCTGGTA
The DNA here is from genome assembly GCF_003259255.1 of Algoriphagus litoralis. Classification (GTDB taxonomy): domain Bacteria; phylum Bacteroidota; class Bacteroidia; order Cytophagales; family Cyclobacteriaceae; genus Algoriphagus; species Algoriphagus litoralis. The sequence continues at coordinate 753,197 of NZ_QGOL01000002.1, read as the reverse complement.
GAAGCAGATCATTCCTTTAAGTAATTGGGTAGCAATATGGTCTACCTCTTTTTCATTAAGCGAAAGCATGGATGGGGTTCAAGATTTTTTATAAAAATAATGAAAGTTGAATTTCAACAATTTGTTTGAATGTTAGCAATACGAAGGCCAAAAAATAGCCTTATTTCTTTGCATTTATGATTTTATCCAAAACTTGAGCATCAAGTTCATGTCCCCCATCAAAAGTCAGCCGGATTACATCCTTTCCCAGACTCAGAATAAGGTCCTCCTGCTTTGCGATACTCTCTGGTGTAATTAGCTCATCCTTTGCTCCCAAAACCAAAATAAGGTTCGTTTCTGCAAAAGCAGCACCGGCTTGTTCTAGATTCAGATCAAGCGCAAATCCCCCAGCCCAAAGTACAAACGTGTCTATTTTTCCGTTCCATCGGCTTCCCCAGCGGGTAGCTGTGGCAGCACCTTGTGAAAAACCCAAAACTTTTATTTTAGGTTTCCCAGGATACTTTTCAAGAACCGAATCCAGCAACTGGTCCAGCAAGCGGTGGTTGTTGGCAATCGCTGTCTCCCGCTCATGCTTGGTCATCCAGTTGGCACCTACCCGACCCTGAAATCCCTCCAAATAATTGTAATTGGTTCCCTCGGGGGCTATGAATAAGCGGTGTTGAGAAAAAAATGAGTTGAATTTCCGAAGAAAAAACTCAGCCAGCTGTCCATACCCATGAACTACAAGCCAAATTTCATCCTCTTGATAAGTCGGTTCTTGAGACAAAAAATAATGAGATTCGTATTCGAACCGGATGGATTTTTTCACTGCTTAGGGATTGAAATCGTCAAACTTCAATGGCAACAACTGAGAGATTCCCTTGATCCGATGGACTTTGGCGTCGTTACAAAGTATAAGTAGCGTGATCGGTTTTTGAAATCGATTTTCACATTCGTTAATGGCTTGCCTACACATGCCACAGGGCGATACCTTGGCCCAGACCTCTTCTCCTTCCCGCTGGGCCACGATAGCCAGCATTACAGGAGCTGAACTTGGATAGTTGGCTCCGGCATAACTCAAAACTACACGCTCAGCGCATATTCCGACCGGATAGCTGGCATTTTCCTGATTTGAGGCTTGAAGTACTTCACCGTTTTCCAACAAAACAGCCGCACCCACATGGAAATGAGAGTAAGGTGCATACGCCAATTTGGCCACAGTCTGTGCCCGGGAAAGCAAGGTCTGCTCAATGTAATCCAGCTCGTCAGGAGCTAATTCCTCAATCTCGGAATTCAGATTTATTTTTTTCAATCTAAAGTCAGTTTAGGAAAAACCATACGGTCAAAGTAAGGAATAGTTCTTTAATTCATAGCTATTGCCCTTTTTCAAGCGAAAATTATTCTCAATTTAGCCCTATAAATTGACCCTTATGCAGACTATTTTGATCCTAGGAGCGGGCAAATCCTCCACCTATCTCATTGACTTTTTGGCCGATAGTTGTGCCAATTCGGAGCGGAAATTAATTGTAGCAGATCTGGATTTGGCTTTAGCCAAGTCTAAATTAAAAACCCGAATAAACTGCCAAGCTGAGCAATTGGATTCATCTGACCTAAGTAAGCGAAGAAACCTGATCGCTTCTTCGGATGTGGTGATTTCAATGCTTCCCGCATTCATGCATCCCGATGTCGCCAGAGATTGTCTGGAATTGGGCAAGCACTTTTTCTCCGCATCCTACGAATCTGAAGAAATGCGGCAAATGAAGTCCGATATCGAAGCTAAAGGCCTTTTTTTTCTCAATGAATGCGGTCTCGACCCGGGGATCGATCACATGTCTGCGATGAAGATTATCCATGCTGCCAAAGCCAAAGGGGAAACGATTTTGACCTTCAAATCGTATTGCGGAGGACTTTTGGCTCCCGAGAGCGAAGACAATCCCTGGAAATACAAGTTCACCTGGAATCCTCGAAATGTGGTATTGGCAGGTCAGGGAACGTCTCGATACATCGAAAAAGGCGACCTGAAATATGTACCCTATCACCAGCTTTTCAAACGCTTGGATACAATCAGTTTTCTTGGATTAGGTGATTTTGATGGATATCCCAACCGGGATTCGCTGAGTTATCGTCAGGTTTATGGCTTGGATAATATCCCTACTATGATTCGTGGCACATTGCGCCGGGCAGGATTTTGCAAGGCTTGGGACGTCTTTATCCAACTGGGTATGACTGACGATTCCTTCCAAATGGAGATGCCCGAAAAAACCACATTGCGCCAATTTTTAAATGCTTTTCTCCCGTTTCATGAGGAATTGACAATCGAAGAAAAATTGACAGACCTTATCCAGGATTTGGATTTCCCGACTTTTGAAAAGATCCAATGGCTTGGTTTTTTTGAAAATAGACTGTTACCAAAAACGAAAGGAACCCCTGCCCAGCTGTTACAGGCGATTCTGGAAAAAGACTGGGAACTCCAGCCAGAAGACCGCGACATGATCGTGATGCAGCACTTATTTGAGATTGAGGCTGAAAATGAGGTCAAGAAAATCACCTCCAGTCTAGTCACTTTTGGACAGGATTCCGTCTATACTGCCATGGCAAAAACGGTGGGATTACCGCTTGCCATTGCTGTTGATTTGTTTTTGAAAAAGGAAATCAGACTTACAGGACTTCATGTTCCTGTCTTACCCGAAATCTACGAGCCGATTTTATCAGAATTGGAAAAGTCAGGAATCCAGTTTGAGGAGAAAGTACAGATTGAATAGCATAAGACTTCAAAAAAATCAGAGGAAGTTGACTCCGTAGATCTTTTAGGTTTTAATCTTCAATTATTGCCTTCCTTTAAGGATTCCAATCAACTGGTGGATCTACATTTGCCCAGGCTACTACCCTGCAATCATCGGGAATAGTGGCAGCAATCTGGTTAAAGGTAAGATCGGAGTTATCGATGTAGATTCGTCTGGATGATTCGCCTGCTGCCATAAAATACCCCAACACCACTTCTTCCGGATTATCTAGACTGATCATATTGCCACGGATGGTGGCAGGAGGCGGATCAAAAATGGACCCGCTGATTTCAGCCTGTTGTTTTACCAAACGAAGAAACCGATAGGCTTCCTGACTGATTGCATACTGCCGGAGGTCTACCCGTAATTTATTGACAAATCGAAGTCCATCGTCTTCGATAAATCCTGCAGGAATTCTAGTCGTCAGCCCATTAAAATTATCATCCTGCGCAATGAATAAGCTTTGATTACCGGTAATTTCTGTTCGGTAGCACACCGCACAGCATGGCTTGGGTTCTGGAATTCTATCAGGCTTTTCCGGAGTCGGTCTAGGTGTAAAAAGATCTGGCCTAGTTTCCAATACATAAACTAGTGGACTAATTCTCCAGAAATAAAAGTTGTTCTGATCTGCCGGATCGTTGATTTCAGAGATCAGCTGTACGCCTGACCTTGGGGTAGTCTCCCCTTCTACCGGAACTGTAACTGTATTTAGGTTGATGTTTTCTATTTCTGGCGCGGATTCCACACGTTCGGGCAGCGAGGTATAGACTCTGCCGTCGGCAGTCTGAATCTGCAGGGTATAGGATTTACCGATTTCTGCCCGGAAATCAACAGGAGTAAAATAACTGCCTCGGGCTTCTTGACCTTCTGTCAAAAAAATAATCCTCCCTTCATTGTCTCGAATGACCACAGTAGCTCCAGTCACTGGACGCACCAAGCCTTCAAATACACTGCCGTACGTATCACTTCTGGTCAAAGTGATCGAATGAGGTCCCAGTCCCGTATGAATCAATCCTTCCACGGTCAACAATTGCTGACCCTGAGGTACATCCACCTGATAGGGGTCGATGCAGGCCATCGGTAAGAAAAGAAGAAGATAGAAGAATCTTTTCAGCATAGATGCTTGAAATTGAGACCGGAGGATTAACGGCTTACCTAGGTCTTTATTTTCGTTTTGATTAAGGATTCCAATCAAAAGGTGGATCGACAACAGCCCCAAAAACCGTTCTGCAGTCGTCAGGGATCGTACCCGGAATTTGACGGAAGGTTAAGTCTGATTTATCGATATAAATCCTCCGAGTAGATTCGCCAGCAGCCATAAAATACCCCAAGACTACCTCATCGGGATTATCCAAACTGATCATATTTCCTCGGATCGTAGCAGGAGGAGGATCAAAGATGGAACCGCTTATCTCGGCCTGCTGCTTCACCAAACGTAAGAAGCGATAGGCCTCCTGGGAAATCGCGTATTGCTTCAAATCAGCTCTAAGTTTATTGACAAAACGAAGGCTATTATCCTCGATAAAGGCAGCAGGAATACGGGTGCTCAAACCATTAAAATTATCATCCACCGCAATAAACAGACTCTGGTTACCCGTAACCTCAGTTCTGTAACAAATGAAGCAGCAATCCTTTGGTGCAGGCGTACGGGTCTCCCTGTCAACAAAAAGGTCAGGTCTCGCCTCAAGAACATGGGTAATTGGACCAAGTCTCCAGAAGTAGAAGTTGTTTTGATCCGCCGGATCGTTGATTTCAGAAATCAGCTGAACTCCAGATCTTGGTGTAGTCTCGCCCTCTACCGGAACTGTAATCGTTTTGATTGAGATGTCTTCAATCTCAGGAACCGATTCAACGCGTTCGGGCAGGGAGGTATATACTTTTCCATCGGCAGTTTGAATCTGCAGCGTGTACGATTTGCCGATTTCGGCACGGAAACCCGAAGGCGTAAAATAACTTCCTCTAGCTTCTTGTCCCTCTGTCAAAAAGATGATTTTGCCTTCATTGTCTCGAACGACAACCGTGGCTCCAGTCACAGGACGAACCAAACCTTCAAACACACTTCCGTACGTATCGCTTCTCGTCAAGGTGATCGCATGCGGTCCCGGTCCAGTGTGAATTAATCCCTCCACTGTTAGCAGTTGCTGGCCATCAGGCACCTCGACCTGATAGGGGTCGATACAGGCCATTGGCAAAAGAAGTAATAGAAAAACCAGTCTCCTCAGCATCGGGTCAGAATTTAATCGCATAACTCAAACTTGGAAGTGGCACACCCAAAATAGCCAACCGAAGCGCTTGCGGAGGTGAATCCTGCGCATCATCAAAGAATATGGAGAAAGGATTTTTTCTACCATACACGTTCAAGACCGAAAAGGTCCAATCTCCATCAAAGAAGCGTCCTTCACCCTTGAATTTGAAGTTTACTGCCAAATCCAATCGGTGGAAATCTGGGATTCGCTGTTGGTTTCTGGAGTCAAAATAGGCAAGACTGTTTCCCGAATAATCAAATTTTGCTTCTGGGAAAGTGACCGGACGACCTGTACTGTAGGCAAACGTAGCTGAAATAGAGGTATTGGTACTGACTTTATAATTACCAATCAAAGTCAAATCGTGCGGCTTGTCAAAGTTGGAAGCATACCACTCACCATCATTGATGTTTTCCTCCTCAAATGGGGTAATCACTCGGCGAAGAGATCTAGAATAGGTATAAGAAACCCAGCCCGTAAGACGTCCGAGGTTCTTTTTCACATAAAGTTCCACCCCGTAGGCTTGACCTTCTGCGGGAATCAGCTCTGTTTCCAAGTGATTTTGCATGATCAAAGTCGCACCGTCTTTGTATTCCACCACATTTTGAAGGTCCTTGTAATAGACTTCAATCGAAGTCTCGAATATGTTTCCTTTGAAATTATTGTAGAATCCCAAGGAATACTGGTCGGCGATCTGTGGCTCCAAGAAATTGTCACTCAGCTTCCAAACGTCCGTGGGAGCAATCGTCGCAGTGTTGGAGATCAGGTGGATAAACTGATACATTTTATTGTAGCCGAGTTTGATCGAGCTCGATTTGCTAAATGAATATCTGAACGAAGCCCGAGGACCTAATCCATCATAGGTTTGGATCACTTCTCCATCTCCATAGTTTGTCTCGCCAATGGCGCTACCATCGGAAACAGGCTTGTTTTCTTCATATTGCCGGACTACTCTAGGTCCTAAGTACTGATAGGTGTCGTACCGCAAGCCGTATGAAAAGCCGAATTTTTCACCCAGCTCAAACTCATGTTGAAAGTGGACACCAGCCTCTCGACCGGCTTCGTCTTGGACTTTTTGGGGTAAAATCTCTTCACCTGGACCAGTCGGAATGAGTTCTCCCGGTTGAATGGCTACTTGCTTGTACTCACCTCCGAAGACGACCTTGTTGGTTTCGCTGAAATTGTATCCCAAGAAGAGCTTTCCTCCCAAATCCTGAATGCTCGAATTAATGTCAAAATCATTGATCCCGCTTTGATTGAAGATGCCGTAATCATAGCCGGAATAATATCCTAATGCCTCTAAACTCAACTTAGCCGTCAATCTACTTTTCCATTGAAGGGAATGTGCTGTGTTTTTCCAGGAAATGGTTGTATCGGATGCAAAGGCAAAGTCATCATAGCTGGTGTAGTAGCTATAGGTAAATTCATTGTTTTCTGAGATAGGTGCACTGATGACCAGATTCCCGTCATAAAAATTTGCCTGCGAATTCTTAACGGTGGGGTTGCTGAGTGAATTCAAAAACCAGTTGATGTAGGAAATCCTGAATCCACCCAGGATAGAGACTTTGTCCTTAATCAGTGGACCGTTGACCGATAGCTTTCCGGAGTAATTGGAAAGCATCAGATCTCCTCCCCATTTTGCCACGCTGCCCGCCTTGGGAAGAATATCCAAAATGGCTGAACTTCTACCACCGAATTTTGCTGGCACTACAGCTTTATATAGTGTCACGTCATTGACCACATCTGCGTTGAAGGCTGTAAATAGACCAAACATATGCGAGGGATTGTAAATCGGTGCACCTGCAAATTGAATCAGGTTTTGATCAACACCTCCACCACGAACATTCAACCCCGAGGAGGCTTCACCAACTTGGCTCACTCCCGGCAATGTGGCCAAAGACCTTACGATATCTACTTCACCCAAAAATGGAGGCAATTCACGCATGGTATTCATGCTGAGGGTAATTGCTCCCATGTCTGTAGATCGGATGTTTTTCTCCGGATCTCTACCAAAGATCACCACATCGTCCAACTGGAAGTCTTCCTGTAGCATCCGAATAGAAATCCTTCCATCACCTACTGCTGTAATGGGATAATCTATCGTCTCATATCCTACATATCGGAATTGAATGTTGTATTCGGCTCGGTCCAGAATAAGCTCAAAGGCGCCGTTGTTATCCGTAATTTTGGTAATCTCTAATTCCGGAACGGTAACCGTAGCGCCTACCAATGCCTCTCCAGAAATCTCATCGATGATCCGGCCGGATATTTTAATCCCCTTGAGCTGTCCGATATCTCTACCGATGACTTCCCTTTTGGTGGGTGCAGTGGTCTGCGCCCAAGCTCCTTGTCCCATCAAAAAGAGAAAAAGCAGTAAAATTTTTTTCATGTGGTTAAAGTTCAATTTTGTTGGTCACCTCAAATCCTCCTGACTTCCATGCGATGGATACCTCTAGGTCGATAGCCAATCCACTATTCGCCATTTTACTCAAGCTGGATTTCATCGGTTTGGAATTAAATGCCATTGGGATCAAATCTGTAAAGCTCCATGGCAAGTGTACCGGCAATAGACTCTTCCGGCGCTCTCAGAATATAGATCTGACCTTCTGAGGTGAAATAGCCTACATTGATGCTTTGTGGCAATCCTGGGATAAAATTTTTGGCCTTCCAAGCACCTGTACTCAAATCCAGCTCCCAAAGCTGCTCTACCCGCCGATATAGTCCGATGTACACTTTGTTTCCGATGACTTGAGCCATACCATACCCATTACCCAGAGATCCAGGATAGGAGGCAAATACCCGCCATGAATCATTAATGGGTTCATATTCCCAAATAGAAGAATCGGCAGCAACGAAATAGGCCTTGTTTGCATAGGTAAACCACGCCAGGCTATTCGAGAGATCAATTGGCGTTGTGGACTGGGTCGTCCATGTTTGAGTACCCGGATTGTATTTCCGGATACTTCTGGATCCGACTCCAGATCCTCCTGCCAGATACAATTGTCCGTTAAGTTCAAAGGCTAAGGAATTAAAGCTATTGGTCGGCAAATCAGGAAGCTTGGTAAATGTGCTTCCGTTTATTTTCCAAAAATCACGTCTAAATTGAAATACATCCCGGTCAATTTCGATGGCTCCACCTCCTAAATAATTGGATGTCGCAAAGGCTCCTTCCCTGCTTTCCGAAGGAAAACTTACTTCTGTCCAAGTTCCGGATTGAGGTTCAAATCGCTGGAATCCCTGGAAATATCCGGCACCCAATCGAAGTACACCAAGACCAACATGAAACCCATTTGGGTTAGCAAAAAAGACGTTTTCATAGATTCGCTGCCCTCCAGGAAACTGGCCCAGCAGGGTATACTTGCCTGATTGGTATTCAAAAGGCTGACTGAATTCCAAGGTCAAATCCTGGATCTGCACCCGGATTTTTACGACTGGCTCGCCAGCAGCTTCGGGAATTCTCACCCGTAGCCTCGATTCAAAAAAATTCTGAAGTACAGTAGCCTCTTGGGTCCCAAAAAATACTCGGGTACCTTCAGGGAAATTCCTGCCTTCTATTATGATTTCTTGTCCGACTCGGGCAAAAGATGGTGCATAAGACTCAATGATCGGGGTTAGCGTTTTGATCTGGACAGCCTCTCCCAGTAAGTCCACCCCGTCTACAGTTGCAAAGGCCCTTACAAAGTAATTCTGATCGATGGTCAGGCCATCCGCCTCTCCAATAAACCTACCTGGGCCTTCTTTTGTGCCCAATGAAACAATAACGGGGGAAGCGAAATTTTCACTTGTGGAAACTTGGAAACCGTGGTCGGATGCAGAAATGGGCTGATCGGTGATCAACCTGCCCAATGCTCTGACCTTTTCTCCACTGACGAATACCACTTCCTCAGTGGTAACCACGAGAGTGGAATCTTCCTCTTGGGTACAAGCCCCTCCGGCCAAAAGCATCAAAATGATACCCAGTGACAGTAATCTTTGCATGAAATCGTGGTAGTAGTTGCGGTCAAAAATATAAAAAAGCAGGTGTAATTCAACAGAAGGGAAAAATTGTCCTGACTTTTTATCAAAAATCAAAAATAAAGTATCCCACTTTTCTCAAAAACCCAATAAAAATCCTGTTAGAAGACGCATATAAGAACCTGAATACTGAGAATCCGCATCTTTCAGTACCAATTCCACTTCTTTTTTACCCATACTTTGAAAACTAAATTCACAAATCTCCCTGTGAACTGGTTTGGTTTCCTGGTCTTTCACTCGGGTTGTAGCGTTAAGATTTAGACCGGCCTTTTCTGCCAAATCCACTAGTATTTTCATTTGCCTTGGCGGTAAAATCACCCAAAAACTTCCTTCTTCGGAAAGCTGTGCACTTGCATTGTTGATTAACTCTTCAAAGGACAATTCATCGGTATGTAGTGCCTTGTTTCGCTTTGCATCTGGTGATTTCAGATGATCTGGAAAAAAAGGAGGATTGCTCACGATTAGGTCAAATTTCTCATCAACTGAAAAATCTTGAAACCGACCTTGAAGCAGTATTAGCCGATCCGAAAATTGGCTTTCTTCGAAATTTTCCAAAGCCTGAGCGGCAGCGTCTTCGTCCAGTTCTATTGCCGTCACCTTTGCCTGTGGAAATCGCTGCGCCAGCATCAACGCAATGACTCCAGTTCCGGTGCCGATATCGAGAATCCTTCGGGGATTCGAAACCTCTGCCAAACCTCCCAGTAAGACCGCATCAGTACTGATCTTCATGGCGCATCGATCCTGATTCACCCGGAATTGCTGAAACTGAAACCAGGAATTGCCCATCAATTGCGCGCTTTACTGAAAAACTTGCTTCGAAATCCTGCACGGTCTTCCATCGTGTTGAGATCGTCCTCTGACACCCGTTTCACACTTTCGATGGTATAGAATGCCTTTTCATCTACCTCTTTTACTTTATTGATAAACTCCTGGAGCGTATCACGTTTCATCACCGTAAAGAGCAGATTTACTTTTCCGAAGCGACCTTCCCCGCCTAAATTGGTGAATCGGTAGTTTTTCATTTTCATAAACTCAAGCAATTCCGGATGCGGTTCAGGAGTAATTACCCGCACCAGCACCCGGCCGATGGCAAGTTTCTCTTCCAGTGCCATCCCTACAAACGTGCCAGTGGCAAATCCTCCAGCATAAGCGATGTAGGAAAGCGGGTTATTCACATTTTGGAAAATCTGACCAATGGCGAGCAGCCAAATCATCGCTTCAAAGAATCCCAAAATCGGCACGATGTTCTTTTTCCCATTCATCATAAACATGATTCGAAGGGTATTGATCGATACGTCTCCAATCCGTGCCAAAAAGATCAAAAGTGGCATCAGCACATAGGTGAGGAGGTTTTCAGAGATTCCGAGAGATTGAAGGAGGTCTTGCATAGGAAGGATAAAAGCTTGCGCAAAAATACCGCTTTTCTCCGGCTTGGGCCTCTAAAATCCTGGGAAACCTATCGAATCAAATTTTTCGATTTCTCCCAGCCGGAAGACCAAATCCAATAAACTGCAGCGTCATGAGCAGCAAAAACCAGATCAGGATGTTCCAATTGTCAAATAGATCCAGAGAAATTCCAAATACCAATGGACCCAGAGCAGCCAAAACATATCCCGCAGACTGCACCATTCCCGAAAGCTTGGCAGTCGTCAAATCCTCGGCTGTTCTCAGCGAAATCAACGTGTATGCAATACTCAAGCTCGCACCGCTTCCAATCCCGATAATGGTCAACGCCGCGAAAGCGATGACTTCATTGTAGATGAAAAGTGCGCTATACCCAACCAAATATCCGATTCCGACTACAAGAATCACGTTAGATTGTTCCTTCAGCTTGATCAATAGATTGGGCACAAAAAAAGTCCCGATCAGTGAAATCACCTGCATGTACGAAAGCGCAAGTCCGGCCCTCACGGGACTCATCCCCCGAGCGATTAACATATCTGGCAACCAAGTCACCATGGTGAAATACATCACAGACTGCGCCCCCATAAAGAGTGTCACCTGCCAGGCAAGCTTGGATTTCCAGACATTTTTGGCCTCGAGAAGATCACCTTGGTGACCGGCCTTCCGACTGCTCAGCTGCGGGATCCATACCACTAAAGCTAAACCCATCAAAATCACCCAGGAAGCCAGCGAACCTCGCCAGCCTAATCCTAAATCCACTGCCAGAGGCACACTGATACCGGATGCAACAGCCGCAAAGAGTGACATCCCTGTGGAAAGAATCGCCGTCATCAGACCTATTTTTTCGGGAAGTTTTGCTTTGAAAAAGGGAATCATCAGCACGTTGGCGATCACGATCCCGATCCCGGTGAGGGCGGTTCCGATATACAGCAGCTCGATTCCTCCAAGTACCCGGACCACTACCCCGATGGCTAAGAGAAGAATTCCCAGAAAAATCGCTCTGCCATGGCCAATCTTTTTGCCAATACTGGGAGCAAAAAGAGAAAATATAGCGAATGTCAATAACGAAAGCGTCGTCAAAAATCCTGCAAGTCCATTGGAAATCTCCAAATCTTCCCGAATGAAAGGAATCAATGGCCCCACTGACGCAATGGAAGTCCTCAAATTGATCGAAATGAGAATGATTCCGAGGATTAGAAATGCTTGGTTAGGTTGATGGCGATTTTGCAAGGGTAGGTAAAATACGAGTTACGAAATACGAATTACGGGCTTTTCCTCACACTTGATCCCCATTTACAAAATTGTCATTAAAGGGAAATGAAATTTGAGAATCAAATAGAAGTTCTCAAATACCTCCAATTTCGCACCTCGAATCTCTCAAATTCAAGCTCTACTTTCCACCAAATCCTTCACACAATCTACCCAAGTGTCATTTGAGTTGAGACTTGGCACCAGATCCCAATGCTCTCCACCCAATTCTTCAAACTGCTCTTTGTATTCTTCACCCACTTCCACAGTCGTTTCCAAGCAATCGGCCACAAATGCCGGTGAGAAAACCAGCACTTTTTTCACGCCTTCTTTTGCCAATTCTTTGATCGTATCCTCTGTGTAGGGCTTGATCCAAGGATCTTTGCCTAATCTGGACTGGAAGCAAGTCATGACCTTTTCCTCCGGCAGTCCCAGTTTTTCGGCTACCAGTCTTGTGGTCTGAAAACACTGCGCCCGGTAGCAAAACTGATTTTTCAATCCATATTTGTTGCAGCAGGCACCGAGCTGACAGTAGCCTTCGACACTTCCTTTTCGGATCTGCCGCTCTGGAAGTCCATGATAGGAGAAGAGGTATTTATCGTAATCGTGCTTTTGCATCGCTTCCCGACCCAACTCAGTCCAAGCTTCCAGGAAAAGTGGATGGTCGATGTAATTGCTCACAAAAGTAATCTCAGGAATAATCTGCCATGTTCTAGCGATTTCCATCACTCGATCGATCACAGAACCATTGGTAGCGGAAGCATATTGAGGAAAAAGAGGAAGAACAATTATTTTTTTGACTTTGGCTTTCATCAGTTCTTCCAAGCCCTTTTCGATGCTTGGATTCTGATAGCGCATCGCCATGGCCACAAGATACTTTTCAGGATCCAGCTTTTTGATCAGTTTTTCTTTGAGATCCTGGGTGTGAAAAAGCAAAGGCGACCCACGATCGGTCCAAAGTTTACGGTATTCACCGGCGGACTTTGGTGCACGGAATGGGGCAATGATGAGATTGACGAGCATCCATCGAGGGATAAACGGAAAATCGATCACTCGTCCGTCCATCAAAAACTCCCGAAGGTATTTCCGAACATCCCCTGTCTTGGTACTGTCTGGAGTACCTAGGTTGACGAGCAGCACGCCGATTTTAGCAGAATTTTTAGCCATTAAACTGGTATTTTTTGCTTTTAGAAGCCCAAAAATAGCTGCTTTGTTTGGTTTGTCCTGATTGAAATTCCAAATGACTCATTTGGACTTGGTAGCAAAATTCAATTTCTCAGCCCAACCCATCAATGGCCCTGAGACAATACTGGAAAGAAGCGCCAGAATCACCAATCCTATGAACAGGGATTCTGAGACCAGCCCATTTTCCAATGCAATGAGTCCCAAAATAATATCCATACTGCCTCTAGCGCTCAGCCCAAAGCCTACGACCATAGAGGTATTTCGCTTCAACCCTGCAAAACGGCTTCCGATATAGGCCCCAAAATACTTCGTCAAAAAACCTACGATCACCACCACCCCTACGACTCCAGGATCAAAACCCTCGATAAAATTGACCTTGAGACCTATCGAAACAAAGAAAATGGGCGCGAAAATATTATTGATAAACTGGTGAAGTATTTCCTTTGCTTTCTCTGTCAAATGCTCTGAATCGCCCAAAGCCACACCGATAATAAATGCTCCGAAAATGGCATGAATTCCAATAAACTCGGTGAATGAGGCCGCGAGAAAGCAAATAGCTAGAGATAAAGACAACAAGCCTCCCGGCCAGGCCAAATTCTTGTTGGTCCAAGGCAGTACTTTGTTAATCAGCCCCTTGCCCAGAGTCAACATGAATATAGTGAAGAATAGCGTCAGTCCGATCGTCGGCCAAACTCCCAACCCTCCACTTCCTGATTCGGAAAGTGAAAGAATCACCGAAAAAACTATCCACCCCACCACATCCACTACCATCGCTCCAGCAATGATCAGAAGTCCTGTACTGGTCTTGAACAGGTTAAGATCCATCAATATTCGGGCTATCACTGCCAATGCTGTAATGGAAATCGCCAAACCAAAGAAAGTGGACGCCACAGCTCGGTCATTGATATTAACTCCGAGAAATTCAGGAAATGCATAGGCAACCACAAAACCCGCTATGATCGGAAGGGCCATGGAAGCCAAGGCGATCTTCAGCGCATTTTTGCCCTGACTCCAGACCACCTGGAGCTCGACTTCAATGCCTGCTATAAATAACAAAAGGACCACCGCGATCTGGACAAAACCATCTAGCGCGATATTGGTCATTTCATGATTAGCAAATAGACTCTGGAAGAAATCCGGAAAGAGTGAGCCAAAAATGGTAGGTCCAAGGATAATTCCTGCAATGATTTCACCCACGACAGCGGGTTGTTTGAGTTTTCTGGCTATCTCAGAAAACACTCTTGCCATGATGAGCATAGCAGAAAGCTGAAGTAGGAGATTAATAACCTCCTTATGGTTTAATGTTTCCATGGAGATATTATTTCTTAATAATTAAAAGATTGCAAGGAAGAGTACTGAGCAACTCTTCCAAATCGTGGGGAAAAATCCGATCAAAAAATGTCAAACTTCGATCATCTCCGACGATTAGTAGGTCGGCATTGATCTTCTCACAATACTTGGCTAGTTCAGCAGCCCACTTTCCTCCCGTCACTTTGATGTTGATTTTCAGCCCTTCTTTGTCAATTTCTTTAAGAATATCTTCTACGTAGGTGATCTCATCCTGAACCAACTTCCTACGGGTGATCGAAGCCTCATCTTCAGTCCCTTCGCTGGCTGTCCCCATCAGCAGCCCATACATCTTGATTTCATTGAGAATAGAAATTTGCTTTGCTTCTAGCGTTTTACAGAATTCAAGTCCTTGCCGGATGACTTCAGGAGTAATATCCAGCTGGGTTCCGTTGATCACTACCTTGTCATAATTGGATGTCTCTACCGAAGGTTCGATCAAGGTTAGGACAGAGCAACTTGCCTTCCGAATTACTTTTCGGGCCACTGAGCCTAGGTAGTAGGTCATGAAACCCTCGCTTTTCAAAGCTCCCAGCATCAATAGATCGACATTTTCCTGTTCACAAGCTTTCAGGATCATTTTCGCTGGCTTACCATCTGTCCAGATGGTGGTAACAGCCTCAGTGTCCAGCCCATGCTGCACGATGATTTCGGATAATTTTGCTTCGAGCTCTGGAGTTTTTATCCCCACATGAATCAATATAAGCTCTGATTTGAATTGGGAAATCAATTTTTTGGCCTCGGCGATCAAGGCCTCCATTCTTGGGGAAAAAGCGATAGCAAGAGCAATTTTCTGAAACATGGGAATCTGCTTATTTTTCTTAAATACGGCATTTTTGATCAAAGCACAAACCCCAATTTGATTCCAACTGCTTATCCAGTCCGGTATCGGCTTGAGTCTGATTCCTTTTCCTTTCCATACCCTTTAAAATTTCATTTCACTTTGGGGCGAAAATTTAGAGCATTCGATATGGCCGTTAAAAACCAAATTCTACACCTATGAAATATCAACGCATTGTTTCTTGCCTTTTTTGGCTAAACTTCCACCGGAATTGAATTTCTTCTATCAGAAAAAACCCGAAACAAATTTCACTATGCGAAAATTATTACTCACCGGGCTATTGCTGGGAAGTTTGATCTGTAGCGATACCTTCGCCCAGTCAGATTATCCCACTCTCAGTCAGGTCAGCCAGCGGCTCCAAAAGCTCAGTAGCAATGCCTCCGTGGAGCTCAAAACCCTTACAAAAACAGCGGGAGGCAAAGACATCGTAGTTCTCAAAGTAGGTACCGGCGCAAAAGACCAAAAACCCGCCATTGCCGTAGTAGGTGGAGTCGAGGGATTCCATGTGCTCAGCGTGGAGCTTGCTCTCCAGTTTGCCGAAAAGCTCGTATCCGAAAACAGCAGCGCGCTGGAAAAGACCACCTTTTACATTTTTCCCAACATGTCTCCGGATGCCTACGAGCAATACCATGCAGCGCTGAAATATGAGCGCAGAGGCAATGCAGTGGCTATGGACCATGATCGTGATGGAAAGGCCGGAGAAAACGGCTATTCTGATCTCAACGGTGACGGCATGATCACCTGGATGCGGGTCGAAGATCCGATGGGCGAATGGACCCTGTCTAAAGACGATGAACGCGTCCTAGTAAAGGCAGACCGAGCCAAAGGTGAAGCCGGTAAGTATCGAGTCTACAAGGAAAGCAAAGATGACGACAAAGACGGGGAGTTTGCAGAAGATCTTCAAGAGGGCACTGCTTTCAACAAATCTCTGACGTACAAATTCCCGGTATTTCAGCCATTGGCAGGTGATATTCCGGTATCCCAATTGGAAAGTAGAGCCTTGCTGGATTACCTTTTCGAACAGTGGAACATTTTTGCTTTTGTAACTTTTTCACCGGCAAACAATCTGAGCACTCCGCTGAAATACAATGCCGGCGATGCCAAAAAGAGAGTCGTCACTTCAATCCTTGAAAAAGATCAGACAATCAATGCAATGATCTCAGGCATCTACAATGAGACGGTTTCCCAAAAAGCCTTCCAGCAAAGCAATCAGGGTACTGATGGTGATTTCTTCCAGTGGGCGTATTTCCACTTTGCCAGACTCAGCTTCAGTACTCCTGCTTATTGGACTCCTGAGTTCAAAGGCAAGACCAATCCAGAGGTCAATTATCTCGCTTGGGCTGATTCTCTGGGCTGGAATTCATTTGTCCCTTGGACAGAGGTGAAACACCCTGATTTCCCAAATCAAAAAGTGGAAGTGGGCGGCATCAAACCTTTTGTATTGGTAAATCCTCCCTTTGAAAAAGTAGGAGAAATCGCAGCTGAGCATACCTCCTTCATACTGAAACTGGCTGAAATGCAGCCAAAACTGGAGTTTCACAATCTGAAAACCGAATCATTGGGAAATGGTCTGACTCGGGTCACTGTTGATCTGTTTAACAATGCACCACTTCCAACTCATTCAGAGATGGGAGTAAGATCCCGATGGCTGAGGCAGATCCGCATCGATATCGATGCTGCCAAAGACAATCTTGTCTCTGGAGATAAAATCAAACTGGTAGAATCCATGGAAGCCTACGAAAAGGCCACCCTGAGCTGGATCATCCGTGGATCTGGCAATATCACAATCAAAGCCGGTGCTCCCCATACAGGATTCGTAACCCAAACAGTAAAATTCTAAGCCATGAAGAACCTAAAAACAACAAAACTAATCGTTGCCTTGGCTTTGAGTGCTTGCTTTCTGGGCGCTTTTCAAGCCGAAGCTCAACAGGAAAATTATTTTCGTGCGATCGGTTCCCCGCATAAGCCTAAAGTAGAAATTGCCTGGAATCGCTACTATAGCTCCGAAGGTCTTTGGGACTGGATGAAAAAAATCGCAGCAGCGCATCCAAACCTCGCCAAAATCGAATCAATCGGTAAATCTTACGAGGGACGGGACATCATGACCTTGACTATCACGGATTTTTCCACAGGAAAAGATACCGAAAAACCTGCTATGTGGATCGATGGAAATATCCACTCCAATGAAATCCAAGGCGGGGAATTTTCGCTCTATGTGGCTTGGTACCTGACCGAGATGCATGCTGACAATGAGTTTATAAAGCAACTGCTGAAGGATAAGACCTTCTACATCACCCCTACAATTAATCCTGACGCCAGAAACAACTTCTTCAAAGAACCCAACACCGCCAACTCTCCACGATCTGGTATGATCGTATTGGATAATGACGGAGACGGTCTAGCCGGAGAAGATATGATGAATGATCTCGATGGTGATGGGCATATCACGATGATGATCCGCAAGTCACAGACAGGCCGATTCATCAAAGATCCCTTGGATCCTCGCAAACTGATGGCCGTAGGACCAGATCAAGTCGGTGAATACGAAATGCTGGGACAGGAAGGCATGGACAATGACGGCGACGGTGAAGTCAATGAGGACGGAATCGGCTACTATGACCCCAATAGAGATTGGGGCTGGAACTGGCAGCCAGACTATATTCAGCGGGGTGCGCTTAGGTATCCATTTACTTTACCTGAAAACAGATCGGTGATGGAGTTTGTCATGAAGCATCCCAACATCGCCGGAGCCCAGAGTTTTCACAACTCCGGAGGGATGATCTTGAGAGGTCCGGGTGCAGAAGAGGATGTCAACACCTACAATCGGGAAGATATCCGCATCTACGATGCTATCGGAAAAAAGGGAGAAGAAATGATCCCTGGCTATAGATACCTCACCGTGTACAAAGATCTGTATTCAGTATTTGGTGGAGAATTGGATTGGTTTTATGGAAACAGAGGAATCTTCACCTACTCCAATGAGCTGATGGTATCGTACTTGTACTTCAATAAAGAAGCCGGTCGAGGCAATCAGGATGAGCAACTCAAAGTAGATCATTTGTTGACTTTTGGTGATGCATTTGTCCCCTACAAGGAATTCAATCATCCGCAATTTGGGACAGTGGAGATCGGTGGGTTCAAGAAGAACTTTGGTCGGGCTCATCCAGGATTCCTTTTAGAGCAGGATGCGCACCGCAATGCAGCTTTCACCATTTACCATGCTTATCACACACCTAAACTCTCGGTGATGGATGTGAAGGAAGAGGATCTGGGAGGAGGATTGAAGGCCATCACGGCGACCATTTTCAATGAGCGAATGATGCCAACCCACGCCAGTCAGGATTTGAAACATAAAATCGAAAGACCGGACTATGTGACCATCGCTGGCGCAAAAGTAGTGGCTGGCTTCGTGGTAGAGGATGAGGACATGAAGAAATTCAAAGAGCAAAAATCTTCACCTGAGAAAATAGCTGTGGAAAATATCCCAGGGATGAGTGCGGTTAAAGTAAAATGGATCGTGTCTTCCGGATCAAACTACAGCATCACCGTGGATTCCGCCAAAGGTGGAAAAGCAAGCTGGAAGAAGTAATATATTGATATTCAATACCTAGAACATCCCACTGGATCAGACCAGTGGGATTTTTTGGTTTTATGAGGAAATTAAAATTTTGAAAAGCACATCATTTGCAGCCAGAACTAGATTAAAAACTATTATTTGGCTGCACTTTTTACATTTTGGAGCCAAAACTATTACCTTCTTCAGCTAGTGAAGAATGATTTGCTACCTAACAAAAAACCATTTCTACCAATAGATTCTCCATTTAGGATTATATTCATAGGACACCAGCCATAATCAAATATGAAACACAGCAATCAAGTCGTTTGGATTACAGGTGCCTCTTCTGGTTTGGGCAAAGGGATCGCTTTAGAATTCGCATCCCATGGGGCAACTGTAGCCGTCTCGGCACGAAGGAAGGACCTCCTGAATGAAGTAGTAAAGGAAATCGAAGCTAAAGGAGGCAAAGCCAAAGCCTATTTTTGTGATGTACTGGATTCGAAAAGCATCGAGGATTGTGTCTCGCAACTTATTCAAGATTTTGGCAAACTTGACATAGCTGTTGCAAATGCTGGCTATGGTGTTTTAGGCAAAATTGAAGACCTGAATGAATCAGACTGGAATCGTCAACTGGCTGTGAATGTGACTGGATTGGCGCTCACCTGCAAATATGCATTGCCTCATCTTCGAAAAACAAAGGGACGATTGGCATTGATCGGAAGTGTTGCCGCTTTTGTTCCTAACCCAGGTGTTGGTGCATATGGCGCATCCAAAGCAGCTGTTCAAAACATCGGGGAATCCTTGCAAGTGGAATTGAAAGGAAGTGGAGTTTCCTGCACTACGATTCATCCGGGATTTGTAGAAAGTAACATCACAAGGATAGACAACGAAGGTATATTTCACCCCGATCGCCAAGATCCTCGTCCTGCCAACCTGATGTGGTCGACCAACAAAGCAGCTAAAGTGATGGTAAAAGCCATTGAAAGAAGGAAAAAGGTTTTTGTCTTTACAGGACATGGGAAAATTCTCGTGACAATCGCAAAATTTTCTCCAAGCCTGACAAGAAATATCATTGGGAAAATATCTCCCAAATAATTGATTATGAAAATATTAACTTTTTTTATTTCCTTTTTGATTGGGCTTGTATTCAGTTCTTTTTCTCAAGAATTGCCGATAGTCCTTATCACTTATTATTCCCAATCCGGAAATACTGAACAGCTGGCCCAATCAGTTGCTGAAGGAGCTAAATCAATTGAAAAAGTTGAGGTAAGACTTTTACCCATCGAGCAAGTAAAGGAAAGCGACCTTTTAGAGGCTTCTGCAATCATTGTAGGTTCACCAGTTTACAATGCCAACATTGCTCCGGCTGTCCAGGAGTTTATCAATTCTTGGCCATTTGAAGGAAGTCCTATGAAAAACAAGATTGGAGCGGCATTTTCTACTGGTGGAGGAGTATCAATCGGGGAGGAACTGGTTATGCTGAATATCCTGCATTCCATGTTGATTTATGGGATGATTGTAGCTGGAGGCGAGGAAACTGAGGCTGCTTTTGGAGCATCTGCAGTGACCGGGGAAGGGCCTTTTGAAGGTGAAAATATAGATGAATTATTCCTCAGAAAAGGATTTGGCCTTGGAAGCCGAGTGGCAAAATTAGTGCTGTCCCATTCGTCTAGATTAGAATAAAGATTGAATCTGATCTCTCAAAAGCTTCCCAATTCTTAAAAAAACACCCTCCTAAAAGTGGCAAGTTTAGGAGGTGTTTCAAAAGCGTTTCAAGGTCAAGTTTACTCAGCGCCCAAATGCTTTTTAACCTTAAGCTTTATAATTCTTCAAAAACTCAATCAATCGGTCAAACTCCGCATCCGTGATCGCCGGGAAATTTGCAATTCGGAAACTGGTTGGCTTCAAAGGTCCATACCCACTGCCCAGCTGCATCCCTTCTTTTTCAGCTGCTTTTTTCACTGCTGAGATCAACTCTTCAGATCCGGATACGGCCATCACGGTGGTACTTCGAGTTTGATCATTGGAGACCAGCATGCTAAATTTCTCAGACTGGGCGATGGTGTTTCCCAGTTTTCTCATCCGATTCCGAAGGATGGCATCCACGTGCTGAATTTCTTCCATATCCTGTAAGACTCGATTGAGCAAATAAATCCCCAGTACATTAGGAGTATAATGTGTCTGGTAGCCGGCAGCATTTTCCAGCATAAAGCTCAGACTGTTGTATCTGCCTTTTTCCCCTTTTCGCTCAGCTTTTTCGACTGCTTTTGGAGAGATGATCAATAAACCAAGTCCCGCTGGCAAGCCAAAACACTTCTGCACCGAAGCATACCAAATATCCGCTAGCGCAAAGTTTAATTCAATCCCACCCATACTTGAAGTGGTATCCACCGCGATCATCTTTTCTGGAAATTTCTCGGCAATAGCTTCAATTACCGACATGGGAACTTGAGTGGCATTGGCTGTCTCATTTTGGGTAATTCCGATCAGGTCATACGATTCGCCGATTTCGAGCCCAGACACATCGATGGCCTGATTGGCTTCCAGCTTCAATGCATTGGTCCCTGGAATGATGTGTTTGGCATAATCCAGCCACTTCTTCCCAAAAGAACCCGAATAGAGGTGAAAGCTAGCCTGTTCGACGATGGATTGAGAAATTATTTCCCAGCTCTCTGTAGCAGAGGAAGTGAACAGCAACTTGTAATCCTCCGGCATATGAAGCTTCTCACGCATGAGCTGCTCAGTCTCCTGATAGAGTTTCATAAAAGCCCCACTGCGGTGGTTGGCACTGAGGATTCCGTGATTGTAAGCATCCTGCAAATATTGAGGAAGCGCGTCATAGACCTTGGATGGTCCTGGAGCAAATGTGATCATAGGTCTGGAGAATTGAGAAAATAGAGGACACCAAGCTCGTAGCCTTTCAGGCCAAGACCAGAGATCATGCCCACACAGGATTTGGAAATGATGCTTTTGTGACGAAACTCTTCACGCTTGTAAATATTGGAAATATGCACTTCCAATGTCGGGGTGGTGACACCTGATAGCGCGTCCGATATCGCTACTGAAGTATGGGTGTAGCCTCCCGCATTGAGTAGAATGGCGTCAAAACTGAACCCCACCTCATGAATCTTATTGATCAATTCCCCCTCCACATTACTCTGAAAGTATTGAAGCTCCACTTGCGGAAATCGTCTCTGAAGGTTCTCAAAATAATCCTCAAACGTCTCAGATCCGTAAATTTCCGGCTCCCGCTTTCCGAGCAGGTTCAGGTTGGGTCCGTTGATGATCTGAATTTTCATGTGTTTTTTATTTATTTTTTATGGCTACCTAAGTCTCGCCGATTTTTCATCGGGCTAATCCCGCAAGCCAGATCTTTACCCAGCCAAATCCTACTGTTTTCATGTTCAACATGGATTTTAATAGGTTTTAGGGCTTTGTGTCAAAGTTAAGTAGTCAACTTGAGCATGCAACACCGGGTGAATGAACTTTAAAACTTCTTTTCTGTAATTCTAAAAAGATAGGCTATTGTAAACTCGAGATTGGTGGAGCTCATGTCATAAATCCTGTCTTGATTCTCGGGATTGGTGAAATCGTAGGCAAATCTGACTTCGCCGGAAATTGTGCTTTTTCCAAATAGCTTGGAAATTCCAGCACCTGCAGTGATCCCATACATCAATTGATTGGGCGAGTCATCGGGCCCTCCATAGGTTGGAATCTCAGGAGGACTGGCATCATTGAATCCCCGAGCAATATCTTTTGCCTGAAGCAAATACCCCAAATGCGGGCCAAATTTGATCTGAAACCGCCCGGATCTTCCCGCAAAAAAACTGGCCAATACCGGTACCTTCAGGTAAGAAAATTCCGTCTGGTTCACCTGCTCCAACTGGTTAATCTGTCTGAATCCAAGCGTAATGTGCTGCAGATTCAGTTCTATTCCAGCGTTTTTGGAATTAAAATATTCAGCTACAAAGGCAAAGGTCGGAGCACCGATTCCATCTACAGACCGACTCCGAGTAGAGGCCAAAGGCTGATAGCTATACGAAGATGTGGCATATCCTCCTCTAATTCCTACACTCAACTGGGCTAGAGCCCCCAATGGAAGTAGTAGAAGAAAGGAAAAAACGAGAAATTTTTGCATCCTCAAATTTAACCGAATCCTAGTCAATAGACCTATTTCTGATTGAGGATAAACGTCCCGACGATCACCTCACCATCGATTCCCAATCCCCGCACTTCGACTGCTACAGGACCCTCGGAATCATTGGTGTAAAATGAAAAGCTTACGGTTCCTTTCTCATCTACAATTAGAAAAGGATTCCAATACAGGGTTTGCCGGTCATCTTTTTCTACTTTTTCGGTGATCTGCTCGTAGTCCACAGGGACAAAGTTACCTGTAGGTTGATACCCATGTACTACAAACTCTTTGATCCCAGGCTGTCCTGCCAAGCCATCCATTCCCTGATCCAGATTGTCTTTGAGGTACACGGCAATGATTCCGTTTCTTCCCTGATCTCCCAGCATTGGAGCCATTCGGGTGACTACCTCCACACGATCAATATCAAATGGATTGATGCCTCTGAGATTATCAGCCGCATTGGAGGCCCCGGAAGCACCCATGATCGCACCATTCAGCATGACCAGCGGCTCCATGCTACCAGTTCCTGAGACCGATCCACCTCTGATTCGGATTTGCTGCTGACCTGTAGCCCCTACAGTCGTCACGCGCATACTTGGAACATTGCCTGCCAGACTATTTACCAAGTCTGAATTTACTCCAGTTTTAGTAAGATCTTCTCCTGGTACCACAAAATCCGGATTCCCGTAGATGGCTTGTTTTCCAGTGGGTTTGGACTCTTTTTCTTCCACTACTTCCTCTTCGATTTCACGGATTCTCACTGGATTAGCTAGCGTGATAAATCTTGGGAAATAGGCATCTGCCGGCAAAGCAATCGGTGCTTTGAGCGGAGTGGAAAGGTCGATTTTAAGTGGTTTTCCTTTTTTGTCTGAAGCCGAAAAAGCCAACTTCATTGGGCCATAAAACTCCATTTCCTCCATGGAGAAGGTTCCGTCATTTTTCGATTCCATATCTATCATTCCCTGAAAATCATTGACAAAAGCAGTGACTTCTGCTGACGTACCTTTGCCCTTGTCATCGGTGACTATTCCGGAGAGATTCAGGCTTTTTTCGACCGGATAAGAAAAACGATCCAAGCCCAAGCTTTCCGGTACTCCCTGCAAATCAAGGACCTGCCCCATCTCTACAGTTCTTTTGACAGGCACCACTTGTCTCACATCCCATACGCCTACAGAAAGAGTAGCAGGAATAGCCTGTCCTTTTGCGTTGCTTACGTTCAGCGTGACAGTCACTTTCTCTCGCGGTCCAAATTGGGCTTTATCCGCTTTGATCGCTGCTCCTTGATTAGCCCACGAGGTAAACGTCTCCTCTGGAGCGATCCGCTTGTATGGGTCTAGAATACTGATGGGTTGGAGAAAATACTGATTGGGGCCGTAGTTTCGCATCCAGTTAGTGTAAGCACGGATGAAATATTTCTCCTCAGACAATGAATCCGGGAGATAAAAATCCCCTACGACGATTCCGTCTCGAATCTGGAATTTTTTCTCGATGACCATATCCCGTTCGCCGCTGATAAGCTCTACATGCAGCACCTTGCTGAGCTCATCGCGCAGATAAGGGTTGCCATACGCAAAATAGCCTTTGAAAAAGACCTGATCACCGGCATAGTAATAGGGTTTGTCTGTATGGAGATAGACTTTTTCCTGATAATTTTTAGCAGTTTTGGCCAGATCCTGCAGCAGGATTGCCTTCTCGGCATTGTAATCCAACGGCAGCAAGTTGGAGATTCGCTTGCGATCCATATCGCCGGAAAACACCAAATCCTGTGGGTTCATGACCATTCCGTTTTCACGGACTTTTACCTTGCCTCCATTCACTTCGAGCCATGAGATGGGATAGGGTGCATCTTTGTAGGTATTTGCTTGCGCAAAACCCTTTTGGTAATGAATTTCTATCCGCCCTTTGAGATTGATAAAGAATTGACCGGGAGGACTGGTAGGAGTCACGAGCGGGTCCGCCTTGTACTCCACTACGGATTTACCCAGTTCATTTGCAAAAATATCACTCCGCATATTGCTGCTGGCTGACCCGCCGGCTTTATCTCCATAGAGGTAGAAACCTTCTCGCTCCTGAGTGCCATTGAGGATGGAGCGGAACATATTCATCGGTGATTTTTTGTAGATATCTGCGCGATTTTTTTCCCAAGTTGTTTTCTCTGCCTCCGAAACAGGCTTCATTTCTTCAAATCTCGCGGCTCCGACAATTCTGTAATTCGTCGGAGAATCAAAAAACTCATTGAGGTTAAACGTAACCTTGTAGCCCAAAAAACGATTTTCTATTTCGATGGGAAGATCCGATTTTGCCGTAAAAGCACCCTTTTCCGTCGCTACGGGAAAGTCAATCACCCATGGATTCATGATTTGAGTTTTGGCCGCCGCATCATCGATTCCAATGAAAAGATTTTTAAACTTGTTTAAATCTCGTTCCCAAGATTTATCTCTAGATGCTTTAATCTCCACATCAGTCAGTTCGGTCGCAAAGGGCTTCATATCCAGATTGACCGTCAGTGTTCCCCCGGGATTAAGGGTTACTTTTCGAGTTTCAGCGACGTAACCCATGAAGGAAAACCCCACTTCCAAGGATCCAGGCTCCAGACCCGAAAGGACGAATTTCCCATCCATATCCGTGACGGTTGAGATCGTGGTGTTATTGATGAATACATTGCAAAAAGGTAACGTTTCACCAGTTTCTGCATCTTTTACCATTCCGATGATGGAGCCAGATTGTGCATGCGCCACGTTGGCAAGTAGCCAAAAGGTGAATAGAAAAAAAAGTGTCCTTCGTTTCATAAACTAGTGGGTTGGTTTAGCGAATGTAAATATTCAATTTTTGACTCATTTTTCCTTGGTAGGCGTATCGTTGATCAGAAAGGTCCCATGCAGCGGTTCTCCCAAGTCAGAAATTCCTCTGATCTCTACCCATATCGGCCCTGATTGCTCATTCAGCTGAAATTCTATCAACTGTGTCATACTTGATTCTTCTGTGATCAGGTAAGGATTCCAATACAGGGTTGGCTTATACGGGTCCAAAAAGGGGAAATCTGCCCGATATTTTTCAATTTCCACAAAGGAATGATCCATCGGATAGCCGTCAAACCTAAATATCGTATAGTTATTCATGTTGGCTTCCATCGCTTTAGTACGATCAAGCCCAGACTTAAGGATGATTGAAATAAGGCCATTTCTACCTTGATCTCCGTATTGCGGCACCAATCTGCGGATGATCTCTACCCGCTCAATGGATAGTACATCCAAATTGCTGATCACATCATAAGCTGTCTGTCCTCCTCCCGTTCCTCCAAAAGTTCCTCCGCTTGGGGAATTAACTGGTGCTCCATTGATCAAAACCAAAGGCTCTCCTCCCCGAAATCGAACTGACGGAGGAGTACCATAGACAGTCATTCCTGGCACTTGAGCTGCCAATTGATATAAAAATTGAATGGGTGTACCGTTTAAAAAAATATCTTCCGTCTTGACAACCCTATCCGGCTGTCCATAAATCATCGGGCCAATGGAAATCTCACGCTTATCTTCGATGATCGCTTCTTCCATGAGGATTTCACCAAATTCCATATCCCGGAGAGGTTCAATATCTTCAGCGGGCTGAATTCCCCTTGGCACAACAGCTGTGAATCCAGAAAACTCAGGTAGCTCCTCGACCGGGTAAGTGTTGATCGCCAAGCTGATATTGCGCACAGGTCGTGCATCGCGATCTGTAGCCTGTAAGGCTATTTCAAACTGACCATCAAAATTGGATGACGGCAATTCAAAATTCCCCAATTTGTCTGTGCCAAGCGTCCTGACATCGGTGTAGCCATTGATAAACGCTTTCATGCTGCCTGAAACTGCCTGCCCTCCGATATCCAAAAGTTGTCCTTTTAAAGTAAATCCGGTTTCTGGATGTTGGGGAAACTCTTCGATCGGTCTTTTTGCGACTTTGGGTTGAAAACTCTCTTCCATGCTTTTCGCCTCCGGAATCGCCACCGCCTGATTGAGATCCAACACCGTCACAGAAAGGTTGGCATTGATTGGATTACCTGCAGCATTGAAGGCCATCACATTGAGCTTGACTTTTTCACCTCCTTCATAGGATTGCTTGTCAGAGAAAACACCGATTCCCATTGCCCTTTCATTGATTTCGGTGACTGCGGGCTCGTATTGGTGTCCGAGGATCTGAATAGGCTGGAAAAAATCAGCCTCGCGGAAATTTTGTCCCCAGGCAGTATACGCTCGGAGGATAAAATTACCTGACTCCTGATCCGGCAGGGAAAGGTGTCCGGAAGAGACCCCTGCATTAATCTTAAAAACCCGATGCATCAAGACATACCCCCCACTGTCCAGCAGCTCCACATGAAGTACTTTACTCAGTTCTTCTGCCATCAGTGGATTACCGTAATTCAGGTATGCTTTGAAGTAAAGCATCTCTCCCGGCCAATAGTGCCTGCGATCCGTATGGACAAAGATTCGCTCCTGCATGGTCTCAGCAGTCTTTTCCAAATTGGCCAGTTTGATCAGCTTATCGGCATTGAAGTTGGTGGGAATTCCATCGATTGGATTCATTTCAGTGAAAGCCCCGGTGAGCAGCAGTTCTTCGGCGTTTACTGGAGCTCCATTAAATTTGACCGCCAGTTTTTCCCCTCTGTATTCCAATTGCCCTTTTTTCCCACTAGGAAGATTGACTGAAAGGGGTTTCGCAAAACTCAAAAGGTAATCACCCGAATAGTCCGCGAAGGAAACTTCCGGATTGGGATCGGCTTCAAAACTTTCCGATACTCCCGTCATCAAATCAGAGAGGTATTTCTGTGGAGATTCTTGGTAGACTTCCATCCGTCGCTTTCTCCAAGCCGGCTCCTTCACCGGTTCTGTTGGCAACTCGAAGTAACTGTATTCAGCCTTAATTTTTTCCACCGAACCAAGTGAAAAAGGCTGGAAATAGGTTGAAACCAAATAGCCTGTTTCATTATTCGAGAAAAAAATCGGCCCAATCGAGTGGACTCTGAAGCTTTTGTCCTCCAGCTTTTCAAAAACCAGTTTATCAGTATTCAGCAGGCCAATTTCCCGTTTTTTGAAATCTGCACCGACAAATGCCTCCATCACCTGATCCATCAATTTGGCTGGAGGGCCTTTGGAAAATACCTCTCCAATAGGATCCCCCTTTCCAGATTGGTTTAGCTTGACCTCAATGTTTTTTGGAATTCCTGCTTTCAGCACAAGGGGTAGCCGATGCGCATTCCATCCATGTCCCCACACTTGAATCTCCCATTTTCCTTCGGGAATTCCTGTGATCAAAAAACGTCCGGAAGAATCCGAGAACGCCTGAAAAGTCGTGTTTGGAATAAAAATATGAACATCCTGAACTGGCATTCCAGAGGCGTCATCCGTGACTTTTCCCGCAATGCGGGAGGTCTGACTCAACCCAAGGACTGACTGAAAGCAGAAGAAAAGTAGGCCAATAAATTTGAAATTCTTACTCACTGAAATAAAGGTAAAAGGTACCCAAGTATATAAAAAAAGCTCCAATCTGGAGCTCTTAGTTTTATTTTTTAACATTCGGAATATTACTCTTCAGTTTTCAAATCATCCCGATCTTTTAGTTTTTTATCCTCTACGTTTTTGTTGAGAAACTCATTGATCTTGTCAATCGGAAAACTGGAGGAAATCTCTCCGAAGGAGTTGATTTCCATCTTGAATCCTTTCAGCTCATCGTGAACCCGAGGTTCGTCTTCTTTTTTCTTTCGCTTTGCCATATTATGCTACTACTTTCAATGTGCTTAACGCAAATCGGATTCTTTTGGCCACTTCAGCCGGACCTAAGATAGCAAAAACCACCATTAAATCCGGACCGGCACCGGAACCGGTCACTGCCAGGCGAACCGCCTGCATCACTTTTCCCAATTTAATTCCTTCAGCTTCCGCAGTAGTTTCCAGCAATCCTTTTGCAGAAACAGCATCAAAATCACCGCTAAAGGTATCGAGTGCAACTGCATATTCTCCAAGTAATTTTGCGGCATCCGCATTCCACTTTTTGGAGGCTACCTCTTCATCAAAACCAGTCGGGGCGATAACAATAAACTTACTTTCCTTCCAGAGATCTGCTGGGAAAGTCACGCGCTCTCGGATGAGGTTGACAATATCCTCAGCTTTTTCCGAAGGAATTTCAGCTCCATCCGCTTTTGCGCCAGCAATAAGATAATCAATCAATTCACCTGTAGATTTTGCTCGCAGATATTGCTCATTGTACCACTTGGCTTTGGCGATGTCGAATTTCGTCCCTGACTTGCCGATTCGCTCCACGGAAAAGGCTTCCACCAATTCCTCAAGCGTAAAAAGCTCTCTTTCGTCGCCTGGATTCCAACCGAGAAAAGCGAGAAAATTCAAGAACCCTTCCGGCAAATAGCCTTGCTCTCGGAACCCTGAGGACTTTTCTCCGGTGAAAGGATCTGTCCAATCCAATGGAAAAACAGGGAATCCCAACTTATCTCCGTCCCGCTTGGAAAGCTTTCCATTACCGTCCGGCTTCAGCAAAAGCGGCAAATGCGCAAACTGAGGCATGGTAGCCTCCCAGCCAAAATATCTGTACAACAACACGTGCAGCGGTGCAGATGGAAGCCATTCCTCCCCACGAATCACATGTGTGATTTTCATCAGGTGATCATCGACAATATTAGCCAAATGGTAGGTCGGCATGCCGTCTGACTTCATCAGAACCTTGTCATCCAATGTACTGGAATTCACCATCACCCAGCCTCGAATCATGTCATTGAGACGGACATCTTCATTGCGAGGGATTTTGATACGGATCACATAAGGATCACCGGACTCCAGTCGCGACTTCACCTCATCTTCGGAAAGCGTGAGGGAGTTTTTCATTTGAGTTCGGGTGATGCTGTTGTATTGCGGTTGAACTACTCGGGCTGCAGTGAGTCGCTCACGCATCGCTTCGAGTTCTTCCGAAGTGTCAAATGCATAATAGGCATGGCCTTTTTCGACCAAATCAAGCGCATACTGCATGTACATCGGCTTGCGCTCAGACTGACGGTATGGGCCGCAGTCACCCGGATTCCAAGGGCTTTCCACAGGGGAAATCCCCAACCATTCCAGGGATTCCTTGATGTAATCTTCTGCTCCGGGCACGAAGCGGGTCTGATCGGTATCTTCGATGCGGA
Source organism: Algoriphagus litoralis (assembly GCF_003259255.1). Taxonomy (GTDB): domain Bacteria; phylum Bacteroidota; class Bacteroidia; order Cytophagales; family Cyclobacteriaceae; genus Algoriphagus; species Algoriphagus litoralis. The sequence continues at coordinate 723,297 of NZ_QGOL01000002.1, read as the reverse complement.
GGAGAAACTTTCCTCCCATTTTTTTGGCAAAAAGGTAATTGTAAAGGGCGGTGCGGACGCCGCCAATATGCAATGCTCCGGTAGGAGATGGAGCAAATCGTACGCGAACTTCTCTGTTCATGGATGTCTTATTCTCAGCTAAAAACCCGCAAATATGGGTTTTGGTTTGGCAAAATCAGGGGGCAAAGATAGGGAAATGTGGGGGAATGGGAGATCAAAAAAGGGAAAGTATAAATGTTGGGAAAGCAAATCCATCACCTAAAAGAACTATTTGAAATTTTATCTTCTGATTTTATAAGTATTTTTAACTATTTCTTTCCTCCTTATATACAGATTGCTTCAATCTCCGTATGATCAAAAAATATCTCGCCAATGATTTTCCTAAAAGTAATCCTTGCTAGTTTTTTCCTGACCGGAGGTTCGGTTATACAGGAGAAGGGTCCAAATGAATACGATTTAATCAATTTCTTGGCCTGCAATCTCACTTATGAATCGCTAGGTAAGAACTTGATCAGCTGGAGAAATAACTCCTATGAAAGTTTAAATCCGATCAACTCGAAATCAAGACTGGATGAAAGTTTCGATATGAATCAGATTTTTAATGAGGATCAAAGAAATAAAATCGATGAATTTTTGAATTCAAATCATCCATCAAAAATGGATGCTGATTCTATTAACTGTAAAATAGAATTTGAAGATGCAACAGAATTTGTCGCCAAAAAGGTAATTTTTTCTTATTCCTATCCAATTATTTCGGAGGGTATCGACAAAGAAATCTACGGGATAATCCTTGAAAGTGAGGTGTTTGAAATTAATTATACGCTAAGGCTAAAGGTATTTAAAAAGCAAAACGAGTCCTGGGATTTAGTCTATCAGGAGGACTTGGCATTTTCATAACAACTTAAACATAGTAAGAGGCGGTCTAGAAAATTGAGATAGCCTATTAATATTTTAAACCCTCTTTAAATAACAAAATTGAGCTCGCAATTCTGAACTTAGTCCTTCTCATCCTCCTCCTTCTGATCCTTAATTTTTTCAGTGTCACTTGGCAAAATCCATCCTTTGGAAAGTGAATGTGCTGCGGCTTCGTTGGTGTCTTTGACCATGACTAATTCCACATTCTGACCCTGAAACTCAGCCGCTAAATTCGAAAGATCTGCACCCGAAACATCCCGAATGTAAACCGCCAAGATTCTCCCGGGATGGGTTTTCACCACTTCAAGGTAAATCTGCGGATCCTTTTGCCCGCTATCCCCAATCAAGATAAATGACAAGTCCTGAAACACATTTAAAATATGATTGATCTGCTTCAGCTTGTGAACTTCATGACTTCCGGCGATAAACTGATCCCTTGATAAACCAAGATCCCGAAGCATCAGCGGACCTTTGGGAATCCGATGTGCGTCAAGAAACTCCATGAGGAAATCGTAAATATTCCAAGGACTGCTGGACACGTAAAAAATCGGATTGCTGATAATTTGATCCCTACCCTTTCTCAGCGCATCGTAGAATTCGGATACTCCTGCAAAAGGAATCCGAGTGTGCGCATTTTGGGTAAAAGTCACTTTCAGCATTTCCCACATTCGCATTGCCCCTGTGGTCAGGATCGTGTCGTCGATGTCTGAAATAATCCCAAAATCTGGATTGGCGACAGGAAAGTAAACTTTCCCGATGGCATTTACCTCGGTAGCTCGTCCGAGTAAATCATGAAGCAATCGCAATCGGATGGGCTGCCATCCTTGGTGGATTTCCAAGTCATCAAGTGGAAGTATGATTTCAAAATATCCTTCTTCGTCCGTGGTGACTTTGATGGTTTTACCTTGGAACTCTCCCTCCACCTGCACTCCGGGAAATACGATCGTAAAAAAGCGTTTTCTCATTTTTTGGAAATTCCTCCAAAAACGATCTTCAGGCGCAGAGGCCTGGATATCTCGATCTGCTAAAACTCTTCCCGCGAGATATAGCTCCTTTCCATTGCCATATCCTGCATAAGGTTGGATTTGTACCTTTTTCACAAATCCGACTTTCACCCAAACCCATAGCTTAAGCCTGGAAACTTGCTGTTTCAAAAAATAGAGTGTGGGAAGAATGCTGAAACGGGAAGATGAATTGGTAGCCATCGTGACAAAATTAGGCTTTAATTGGAGGCATAAAAGTTGAAATCAATCTTTTGAAAAATCGTAAAATGATAAAAGTTGCAGCTACGATTAAAACTTTAAAATTTGCAGATAGAAAAAATTAGAAACATGAAATAAGCCCAACTTTCAACTATTTTGACCTTAGTTTTTAGCTTCCTAACAAATGGCAAAAACCTTCCAAAAACTCATTCTTTTCTTTCCATCTTTCCTCTTATTTCAATTGGTTTTATCCGGTCTATCGGCATTGATCCATCCAATAGTAAACTCAAGAACTCTTAATCTTGAAGGATGGGTTGACCAATTCTTTACTTTTTATTTTATGGGGTTGTGGTTTGGCTTTGCGTATTATCCTGTTTTTTATGGATTTTTCATTTTTTCCCAAAAACTGATTAAACCAAGTTGGCAACTACTAATTCATATCTTAATCGCATTAGTCTATATTTTCTTCTTTGGAAATAATTTTGGAGGCTTTTTCATTTTAGGGATTCCTCTGCTCACTACAACATCCCTGAATTACTTTATATTAAAAAGAGTCTTTGATTAAAACGGCAACTTACCCAAATCCACATTTCCACCTGAAAGGATAATACCAACTTTTTTACCTGCAAACCGATCTTTATTTGCTAGCAAAGCGGCCAAGGGAACCGCACAGGAAGGCTCGATTACGATCTTCATCCGCTCATAGACCAAACGCATAGCTTCAATGGTTTGTGGATCAGTCGCCAGCAAAACGTCATCGACATAGCGCTGCATGAGCTCAAAATTGAGTTTCCCAACCGAAGTCAGCAATCCATCCGCAATCGTATTTGTAGTCGTATGCGAAATAATGTACCCGGCATGGAAGGAACGATACGCATCATCCGCTCCGGTGGGTTCGCCGGCAATAACTTGAATACTTGGATTCAAGTAATGTGCTGTCAACGCTGTTCCGCCAAGGAGTCCGCCACCTCCAACAGGAGCAATGACAATTTCCAGATCAGGTTGATCTTCCAGCAGCTCCAGTGCGCAAGTGGCTTGCCCTTCGATCACATCCCAGTGATCAAAAGGAGGAATAAAAACTGCACCAGTTCGCTCCACGACTGATTCAAGGGTGGTTTCACGTGCTTTGAGTGTGGGTTCGCACTCGATGATTTCTCCTCCATACCCTTTAACTGCTTTCTTTTTGATCTCGGGCGCATTGGAAGGCATGACGATGTAGGATGGAATTCCCGCCACACTTGCTGCACGAGCTAGGGCAGCAGCATGATTTCCGGAAGAATGCGTCGCCACACCTTTTGCCCTTTCTTCAGGGCTCAGTTTCATGACCGCATTGGCAGCTCCACGAGCTTTGAAAGCTCCTACTTTCTGGAAGTTTTCGCACTTGAAAAAGATCTCACAACCTGCAATTTCATTGATGGCAGTAGAGGTAAGAATAGGCGTTCGGTGAATAAAAGGCTGGATGCGGTCATGCGCCGCTCGGATATCGGAGAGGGAAGGGAAATTCATGAATCAAAGATATGAGAAGTGAAATACAATGGAAATATTGTAGAAATAGACTTTGCTTCGCAAGGTGAAATAGGGCCAAATTGAAGATTCAGAACTTGAATCGGCTCAAAATCTTTGAAAAATCAGGGAAATGCGGCTCATTTTTACTTTGATTTGAGCCGAATGCCTACTATTTCACCCGACGAAGTCGGGTTTATTTCTACTGTATTTCAACAGTATTTCATTTTAATCTTTCCACCGAAAACTCTTCTCATCTATCGCCCGCATCGTACACAGAATCCCGTCAAGATGATCAAATTCATGCTGGATCAGTTCAGAAATCGGGCCTTCCACAGTCCAGCTTTGTTTTTCCCAGTTTTCATCTCGGTATTCCAACGTCAGCGATTGGTGGCGCTTAACATTCACCAATAGATTCGGGAAACTCATGCAGTCGTCCCAAAGCTCGAATTTTTCATCGCTCAGGTTTTTCAACTCCGGATTCAAAATAATGTAGGGCCGATCCAGATTCAGGTAAAACATCCGCTTCATAATGCCCAACTGCGGTGCGGCAATTCCTCTCCCAAACCCGTAAACTCGTCGGATATCTTCCATGGCTTCATGGAGTTGTTTGGTCCATTCAGGAACCAACGGAAGGTCAGTTTTTAGCACGGGTTCACAGACTTCGTAAAGTCTCGGATCACCGAGTTTAAGAATGTCGTGGATGGTTTTCATGAGTTAAAAATAATGGTTGAAAGGTGATTTTAGCGGAGAAACAGTTAAGAAACAGATGGTAATACTGTTGAAATATACCTCGCTACGCTCGGTGAAATGTGCTTCGGGAAATATTTCGTCCGACGAAGGAGGACTTATTTCAAATGTATTTCTATGTATTTCCTATATCCCATATTTCATTCTTTTCAAATACCAAGTAATAGCCCTATTTCCCTTACTTTTGCCCCATGAATTACCTTTCAGTTGAGAATCTCAGTAAGGCTTTCGGGGAACGGAAGCTTTTTTCAAATATATCCTTTGGCATTTCCCAAGGTCAAAAAATAGCTTTAGTAGGCATCAACGGAGCAGGAAAGTCCACTTTGATGAAAATCATCATGGGTCAGGAAATCGCTGACACCGGACAAGTCGGCATCAATCAGTCCGTAAAAATCGCTTATGTGCATCAAAATCCGGTTTTTGAAGGTTCGCTCAGCATCTACCAAACCATCTTTGACCAAAGCAACAGCGAAATCCTAAAAGTGATTGAGGACTACCACAAGGCCTTGTTGGATTCAGAGCGTGGCATCGACAACTCGGAAAAGATGTCTGATCTTTTTGAGAAAATGGATGCGTTCCAAGCTTGGGATTTTGAATATCAAGTAAAGGAGGTCTTGGGAAAACTTGGCCTGCATGATACTGATTTACCAGTCGGTACGCTCTCCGGTGGACAGCGCAAACGAGTGGCTTTGGCGAAAGCCATCCTAGAGAAACCTGATTTGCTTTTGCTTGACGAACCAACCAACCACCTGGATTTGGAGACGATCGAGTGGCTGGAGGATTATTTAGCCAAAGCCAACCTTTCACTTTTCATGGTCACTCACGACCGATACTTTTTGGAAAAAGTCACCAATGAAATCCTCGAACTCGATCAGGGCAAAATCCACCGCTACCAAGGCAATTATGGCTATTTCTTAGACAAGAAAGCCGAGCGGATGCAAAACGAAGACATCGAGATCGAAAAGGCAAAGAGCCTTTATAAGAAGGAATTGGACTGGATTCGTCGTCAACCCAAGGCCCGTGGCACCAAGGCCAAATACCGGGTAGATGCATTTGAGGAAACTAAGGAAAAAGCCTTCACCAAGCGCGAAGAGCGAGATATTGAGTTGACTGTTTCAACACAGCGACTTGGAAATAAGATTCTGGAAATCGACAAAATCTCCAAAGCCTATGGAGATAAGACCCTAGTTAAGGATTTCTCCTACATCTTCAGAAAAAAAGATCGCGTCGGAATCGTCGGACCCAATGGTGCCGGAAAGACCACTTTTCTCCAGATGATCACTGGTCTAAACCAACCTGATGCAGGTAAAATCTCGGTGGGTCAAACGACCGCTTATGGCTATTACCGACAGGAAGAAGACCGATTCGATGAGGAAAAGCGCCTGATCGATGTGGTCAAAGAAGTAGCCGAAGTGGTAGTGCTGGACAAGGGTCAGACGATTACGGTAAGCCAATTTTTGACCCAGTTTGGCTTTCCTCCCAAGCAGCAATTCACTCCGATCGCCAAAATGAGCGGTGGCGAGCGAAGACGTCTTCAGCTCCTGATGGTGTTGATCAAGAATCCTAACTTCCTTATTCTCGATGAACCTACGAATGATCTGGATCTGATGACCCTAAACATCTTGGAGGAATTCTTGGACACCTTTCCAGGCTGCCTGATCATCGTATCTCACGATAGATATTTCATGGATCGCTTGGTCGAGCACTTGTTTGTATTTGAAGGAGAGGGAAAAATCCGTGATTTCCCGGGGAATTATACCGATTTCAGGGAGTGGGAAAAGGAATACAGTAGCAAGTATCAAGATGTTAGTACCAAGACTTCCGAACAACGGATCGAGAAACAAGAAACGAGAACCGAAAAGCAAGAATCTGCTCCAAAGGTTAAAGCAAGCTTTAAGCAAAAGCAGGAGTTCAAGACCGTAACCGGGACAATGGCCAAATTGGAGGCAGAAAAGTCCAAAATATCAGATGAAATAACAGCTGGAATTTCCGATGTCAACCAGTTGATGACCAAATCCAACCGCCTTCAGGCCATCGACAAAGAACACGAAGAACTGGAATTGACTTGGCTGGAATTGAGTGAATTGGATGGGATTGAAGATTGAGGTATTTCTCGCAAAGTCGCGGAGGCGCAAAGAGAAAAATCCTAGCACCTTTCCGTTTTGCGAGGTTTCTTTTTGGGCTGGTAACGATGAGGCTGTTTTCAAAAAAAACTTAGCTCTGACAAAAGGCTCGGAATTGCAAAGAGAAAAAATCTTAGCGTCTTTCCGACTTTGCGAGAAATCTATAGAATGCTAAAGATAATTTACAACTCTAGTAATTCCGTCTTTAATCAAGGCTTCATTGAAATTGACTAGCAAACCTAGTTTTAGACCAGTTAGCCTCAAATAAGTAAGTGTTTGTTTTTTATGCACAGGTTCAATTTTCGAGACCGACTTGATTTCAATTAATACACAATCTTCAACGATTAAATCTGCTCTAAATCCTTGCTCCATTTCAATGTCTTGCCAAACTATTGGTATTGGGAATTGCCTTTTCACCTTAAAGCCTTGTTGAGATAATTCATAATAAAGGACCTCCTCATAGACTGATTCAAGTAATCCGGGACCAAGTCCGACATGAATTTGGAAACAGGTGTTGACGATGATTTTAGAAAGATAGTTTTCCATTCCTTAAGAAAAATAATTTTAAAAAACTGATTTACAGAAATATATTAATTTTTGGGATAGCTTAAAAAGATCAAAACTTGCTGTTTTGGTGCCTTAGTGGCAAAACACCTTAAACCCTTCCCTTCAAAAAATCCTGCCGTAAATCCTCTGGAAACTTCTCAATCGCATACCGTAAAGCTGTCCGTGGCATGGTGGAGTAGTGCCTTTTCAAAAACTCATATTCCACTTCAAAATCCCGCTTCCCGATCTCCCGAAGCATCCAGCCGACTGCCTTATGCATCAGGTCATGGGGATGGTTTTTCAGTTTTTCGGCCAATCGCAAAGCATCTGCATAATCGTCTTTTTTTATCCAATGGTAGCTACTGATCATCGCAACCCGCTGCGGCCAGAGCTCTCCACAATCTGCCAATTCATAAAAAAGTGATTTGTCTTTCTTGTGATAAAAAGCCCCTAAAATCTGATGGCAAGAACTATCCACCAAATCCCAGTTATTGACAAACTGAAGATGGCTTAAATAAAAGTTCACAATTTCCTTTCGATCTGATTCTGATTTCAGTTTTTCAAATCGATACACCAGCATCATCAAAGCCGTCAACCGGACTTCATGAAAAGGATTTTGAAGCATTTCGGAGGTTTCATCCAGCGAAATATCACGAAAATAGGTCTTTGCAATTTTGCGCTGCTCTGGAACAACAACCCCCATGAACTGATCTCCCTCCTCATATCCTCCTGGTAGGGATTTAAAAAAACCAGGGAAAAAAGATGCCTTTTCAGCAGATGCTGAATTCTTCAGGTCCTGAATAATAAAACTTACTAATTCACTCATGGACACAAATTAAACTTCAATCACCCATTCGGCAAACTTGTACGGTATATCAGAAAAATGCGCAGAATGAAATGCCCGTTTATTGATATCTTTAGGCATGGCTAAGTGGATTACATTTTCTTTTTTTCTACTCTTTTTTACAGCGGTTTTTTTCCAAGGATTTTCTCAAACAAGAGACAGTCTCGAGCGAATTTTAACTAAGGATGGCCTTTCTCAGGCAGATGAGCTAGAAACCCTTGAAGCTCTGTACAGCGAAATCCCTGGTGAGGACTCCCTGTCAGGAGTGTATCTACGAAGAATCTTGGATTTGGTCAGGACGGGAAAAGACTATGAGAAATTAGCCAAATGGGCGATTGCATTTTATAGTTCCTATGCTCCGGGGACAAATTCCTATCAAGAAAAAGTCGCAATTCTGTTAGATGCCATTCAGTATGAATCTCAGCTGAAGGATTCTCTTATCAAAGGGAACCTATACCTTAAGCTTGGCGGAGCATTTTTCAACCAATATGATTACGATTCGGCAATTTATTATTACCAGCAATCGATTAAGAGATTTGGCAAATCTGACTCTATCTATATCGCTGATGCTACTTTTTTTACAGGGCAGGCGTTTGATTACCAAGGAGACCTGCTCCAGGCCATGGATACGTATCAAAAAGCAAGTAATATCTACGAACGCCTCGGTGATCAAGAATATGTAAATTTTGTACTCGGAGGCATGGCAATATTATTCAGCAGATATGGAATCTATGATGAAGCTTTTGAAATCAGACAAAAACTGATCGAATATCATCTAAAGGAGAACAAAAACTACGAAGCCGCCATTCAGCTTTACAATCAAGCGGAGGATTTCAGAAAACAGCAAAAAATTGATCGGCAATTTGAATTTCTCAAACGGGCAGAATCCCTCATGCCCTTCGGGGAGGAACACAATTATTTCAGCGCTGTTTACAACCTATCCTGGGCCAATTATTTCGGAGAACAAAACAACCTATCCAAACAGCTAGACTACTATCAAAAGGCCAAGACCTATTTTTCGGATTTGCCGATTTTCAGTACCGAAAATCCAAACCGACTCTTTGCGGAAGCGCTCATTGAGAAAAACAGGAATAACCCAACCAAAGCAACTTTGCTGGCGGAAGAATATATGAAGGCAGCTATTGACTCAAAAGACTTGGATCATATCCTGCGCGGCTACACGCTTTTGGCAGAAACTTATGCAGATCAAGGGCGAGCTCAAGACGGTTTTCGCGTTCTGTCACGGTTAAACCAGTTTAAGGACTCCGTTATATCCGCCAATCAATCCGCCACTTTTGCTTACTATCAAACCCTCTATGAGACAGAAAAAAAGGAACGCGAAATCTTGAATAAAACGCAAGAACTGGAAGAAAATAGAGCAAAGTCAGCATCAAGGACACGTTGGTTTATCGGGATAATCTCTGTGGTGATCGTATCAGCAGTAGGTGCATTTCTTTGGAAAAACCTTCAGCAGGCTAAAAAAGAAAAAGCACTTCAGCAAACCTTCTCCAGACAGCTCCTCACCAACCAAGAAGAGGAACGCCTTCGTATTTCCAAAGACCTTCACGACGGACTGGGTCAAAGTCTTCTCTTGATCAAAAACCGAGTGGCGCTCCGACAGGATGAAAGCACTGGTCAAATGCTGGATTCGGCAATTTCGGAACTCAGGGCGATCGCCCGATCTCTCCACCCAATGCAGCTCGAGAAGCTGGGGATTTCCAAAGCTACCGAACAGCTCTTGGAGCAGATTGACAAGGAAACGGATCTGTTTGTTAGTTCAGAAATCGATGACATCAAAGGCAAACTAAATAAGGAACACGAGCTTCACCTTTATCGTATCCTTCAGGAATGCTTGAATAACATCCTAAAGCATGCTGAAGCCGCTGCAATCCGGGTCATTCTACGAGAAACAGACAAAAAAATTAGCCTCATAATCGAGGACAATGGTAAGGGTTTTGACTTCTCAGAGCGGTATCAGGATTTCCAAAGTCTTGGTCTCAAAACCCTAAAAGAAAGAACTGCTGCAATACAGGGAATCATGAAAGTCAGCAGTGAAAAAGGAAAAGGAAGTCAATTTACATTTACTGTCCATGTCTGAAAAAACCACTATAGTCATCGCTGATGATCATCCGATTTTACTTAAAGGACTCAGTGATTTTTTAAATGATTTGGGACTGAAAATTCTTGACACAGCCTCAAACGGTATCCATCTCCTCGAAAAGATCAAAATCCATAGACCGGATATTGTCTTAATGGACATGGAAATGCCCGGTATGACTGGATTGGAAGTGGCAGAGCAAATGAACCGTCAGGGACTGGAATCAAAGAAAATTTTGCTCACGCTCCACAAAGAGCTATTTCTTCTTCAAAAAGCAAAAGAGCTACAGTTTTCAGGCTACATCTTAAAAGAATTTGCACTTACAGAACTTTCTTCTGCACTAGAAATAATAAAAAAAGGCGGCAGTTATTTCAGTGAAAAAATCTGGGAGGGGAGCAAAAACCCCATCGAGTCACCTGTTTTTGAACCACTTACTCCCTCAGAAATAAAAATCCTAAGATTGATCGCAGAAGGGTACGCGACTCGTGAGATCGCGGATAAACTTTTTATATCTGAGCGAACTGTCGAGAAACACCGAAGTAATATGATCACCAAGCTGGATCTGGAAAAAAAACATAATTCCCTTCTGCTTTGGGCGCAACGAAATCGCGAAATCATAGGGTAAACGTCAATTTAGCCCGTTTGAAAATAGAAAATACGTATTTCTACGTATTGAGAGCGGTCTGCTAAATCTATAATTTTAACCTGTAATCAAACTTATTTTTGAGTATGAAAATTTCATCGTTAAGCGGTTCCTTTAAAATCATTCAGACTGTTAAGAATCAAGATGAGCTTTTAGTATTGGGGACTTGGGCTGATCTGGTAAAAATTTTCGACAGCAAAAGAACCTTTTGTATTGATAAAAAAGAAAGTCTGTTTGGAATCTATCTATGCAAGCAAGAATGCTTGGAACTCATGAGCTTCCTCATCCAAAATATCGATTACCACGAATGGGAAGATTTTAAGATAGAAAGTCCCGCCTTTGCTCAACAATTTCTGGCTTAAAGACGACTCTTTTAGACGAATAGATTCAGCGCTAACTGGATCAAACGATCCATCGTTTGGTCAGCATTCGGATCAAATTTTCCCAAGGGCCGGTTGGCTACCAGAGCATTCAAGCTCAGCATCTGATGCCCCAGTAATTCACCCATGGCAAAGTATCCCGCTGTCTCCATTTCAAAATTGGTAAGCCTTTTTCCAGCAACGCTAAGTGAGGAAAGTCGCTCGATCATCTGATCAAATCGCGGCTTTAATCTGAGTTCCCTTCCCTGAGGTGCATAAAAACCCGGGCAGGTTAAGGTCACACCTTTGACAAAATTCTGATCAAGTTTTCCCAGCAGAAAAGAGGAGGCTCCTGCTTGATAGGGCAAAAATGGAAGTCCCAGTTCAGTCTGGATAGTTTTTGCCAAACTTTGATCCCCTTCCAACTCTGGATAATAGGCCATCAGCGTATCCATTCCTATCGCAACTTCTGATGCCAGCAAAGTTCCAACAGGCAATTCGGCCTGCATACTTCCTGAGGTACCGATCCGAATAATCTGAAGACTCGTTTTTTCGGCTTTGACTCTCCGACTTTCCAAATCAACATTGACCAAGGCGTCGAGTTCGGTCATTAGGATTTCGATATTGTCTGTCCCCATTCCGGTACTCATGACAGTGACTCGCTGGCCATTTTTCCATCCTGTGTGCGTGACAAACTCCCGTTTTTGGGTTTTGAAATCAATCTGGTCAAAATGCCTCGAAACGATCGGCACCCTATCGGGATCGCCTACCGTGAAAACAGTTGAAGCCAGATGTTCTGGCTTCAAATGCAAGTGGTATATACTACCGTCCGAGTTGATGATCAATTCAGACGCAGGAATTTTCCGATTTTCCATGGATTTTTTGTAGGAGTTCTTTTTCTGGCTTACGGTGAAGTCCCTTATAAGGATTGTATCCGTTGGTATTCTTTTGATAATATCCTGTGCCATCATAAGGACGCTTATCAGGATTTTCTTTGCATTCAACCGAACAGGCACCATCCAGTTCCCAACCACATTTTTCACAGATCGGAAGATGCTCATTGCAGGTCGGATTGGCGCAATTGACCATCCGGTCTGAGGCCGTGCCGCACACGTGGCAGGTAGAAATTACGGTCGGATTGACTTTATTCACCTCTACTGCGATCCGATTATCAAAGACATAGCATTTGCCTTCAAAGTCCTCACCTCCCGCTTCCATTCCGTATTTGATGATCCCTCCATGGAGTTGATACACATCTTCGAACCCTTGTTCCAAGAGGAATGCGGAGGCTTTTTCGCACTTGATTCCACCTGTACAGTAAGTGAGGACTTTTTTGTTTTTCAGGTGTTCTAGCTCTTTCACTTTCTCCGGAAAATCCCTGAAGTTGTCAATATCCAGCGTAATGGCATTTTTGAATCGACCGAGTTCGTGTTCGTAATTAGATCGAACATCCAAAATGACCACATCCTCCTGATCTTTCAAGGCTTTAAATTCAGCCGGCTCTAGGTGCTTTCCAGTTTTTACATTGGGATCTAGGTGGCGAAGGGAAGAATGCACGATTTCGGGCTTATAACGCACATGAATCTTGGTGAAAGCATGCTTATCAAAGGAGTCGATTTTGAATTCTGTTTTGGCAAATCGAGGATCAGCATGGATATAGGCCATGTACTTTTCGCAGTCTTCGACTAAGCCTGATACGGTTCCATTCAGACCCTCGTCAGAGATGATGATCCGCCCTCGGATGTTGTTTTCGACGCAGAACAGGTGGTGCTCCTCCCGATATTCCTCTGGGTTTTCGATCTGCGCGTAGCAATAGTACAGCAGGATGCTGTACGATTTGTTGTTTGTGTTTTCCATAACTAGAGCCCTGTTTCGGCAGGGTGTTGGGGATTTATGATTTATGATTTACTTCATTATTCGATATTCAGAATTCGGTGTTCAATATTTCTGATTCAATCAATTCAACATTTTATTTATTTCATGCTTACTAGGCCTGAAACTTAAAGTTAGCTTTGGACCTCGTAAATCGTAAATCCAAAATCGTACTTATTTTATTTTTGCCGCCGGATTCCCAAAGACGGTTTCATTTTTTCCAACGGAGCCAATAACGACCGAACCAGCACCTACTCTCGCTCCCTTGCCAATGGTCACACCAGCCACGATTGTGACTCCTGAGCCAATAAATGCACCTTCCTCGATCGTCACATCAGCATTTACTATAGATCCTGCACCAATCTGCACAAAGTCACCAATCACTGCCTTGTGATCAATAATCGCAGCAGTGTGGAAAATGCAATGACTTCCGACCTTTGCGCCAGCTCCAATGGTCACATTTGCGTTGATGAAATTGCCGTGCCCCAGAGCTGCATCAGTAGAAATATAAGCGCGCTCGTGAATCGCATTTACTGGCTGAACCTTTCTGTTTTCGATCAGCATTTCCACCAAAAATTTCCGGTATTTCACGTCATCCACTGCGACAAATGCCTCGGTTTTTTTCCCAATCAACTTCAGAAAACCTTCGTCTTCAGGATTTCCCAGGACCGGAATGTTATTGATTTCTGTGCCGTGAAGGCTCTGATCTTCATCCAATAAGCCGTAAACGATGACTTGATTGCTATTGAAGATCTCAAGCGCAGGATGTGCGATTCCTTTTGCTCCCAGAATGATCACTGGTTTTTCCATGGATTAATTGGTTTTGGCCTGCAAAAGTACGGGAAATGACTCGCTTACGCAAAGTTTCATTTGGATTGGCCCTTGAGTAGGCTTTGTCCGATTTTGCAGGAAAGGCATTTTTGAGGCTGGCAATACGTCCTAAAAAGCCCGATCATTCCTTGAGAATCAAAGGCGTTTTCGGCTTTCCATCCCTTCTCTCCATACTTTCGAATGATGAAATTATTCTCTGCCGGAACGGTCTGCATCAGGTCAAAGCATCGCTCCTGCCACTCCGATTGCTCGAAGTAGCGGCCATAAGCAAACCAAAGCGGGATGACGAAATTGATGATCAAAAGCTCCAAAGAACTGCCTGAGATGCCCTTTGAAGCCACTTTTTCCGTAGGCTTGCCAAAAGAATAATGATACTTCCAATAGTCCGATGCGGGGACTTGAAGCAGTTTTTTGAAGCTGGAAAACTCCCGGCTGTCTTCCATTACGGCTTGAAGCAAGTTTGGCGCTTTGGATAGAATCGCTGCCAATTGAGCAATCCGAAGTGTCGGAAAATTAGTCGGCCGAGCTCCCATGAAAGTCCAATGCTGTCGAAGCATCGGTGACGCAAACCCAAATTTTTTCTGATAAAAATCATACTCATTTTTCAGGTGCAATGCATAAGGTTCATCGGTTTTCTCTGGCAAAAGCCCGGCCTGCCCCAGGAGCATCGCCTCCAAAGCTGAGACCTGAGTTCGATGTTTTTGGAGGATTTTATACGGAACCAATGCAGCCAATTCACCCATCGGCTGACTATTGACCTTGAAGCCAAAACAAGTAAAAAGCCAACGATATGAGCTCTCTTCCCAATCTCCCTTCGTTTGATTCAGAATTTTCAAAATCATTTCTGATTTCTCCTGAAGCCGCTCGACCAGTGCTTTTTCGAGGGAGGAGAAGCGGATGATCTCGGGCACTGTTCCCAAAGCATGCGCACAGGGAAGGTCGGATTTGAAATCGAGGAGTTGCTCGTAATTCCTCCAGATTTCCAGATAGATTTTGCCTTTGAGTTCGATGGTTGGAAGGGTCGTGCCATCATTTCTGAGCACCTCCTGGTCGTTTTCCCACACCACATGTAGAATCACGGAATTGTATGCCGGATCACCGCCGTGGGCATGCTGCTTCCACTCTGAGGCCATGCGGTGGACTTCCACATGTCCGTGTAAGGTAACTCCATCCAAAACTAGGGTCGCATCTCGAAAGTCTGGGCCTTCACTTTGATTATGAAATCCAACATTCATAATCTGCACTTTCTGACCATCTGTGGTAAAAAGTGATTTTTTGTCGAAGTATTGATACTTCCAGACCAGCTGTAAAAAATCTTCTTTGAAGTTCATCATTCCCAAAGACTAAAAGTTTATGGAAATTAAGAAATTCAGAACTAGAAGTCAAGGTTTGATATAGCCAAACACTCAAAGGGTTTGAAACCCATAGCGGATTATGCGTAATTCAGAGATACCTGTCCATCAATACCTTCATCTCTTCATGCAGCTTTTGCGCTTCTTTCCTGGCTACTTTCGCAAAGTCTTTTTCACCAGAAGCATAGATGATCCCCCGGCTGGAATTGACCAAAAGTCCGCAGCTTGAGTTCATTCCATATTTTGCGACCTCAGCTAGGCTTCCTCCTTGTGCTCCCACACCGGGAACCAAGAAAAAGTGATCGGGAGCAGCTTTCCTCACCTCTCCGATCAATTCACCTCGGGTCGCACCGACTACATACATCAGGTTTTCGGGACTGCCCCATTCCTGACTCTTTTCCAAGACGGATTGGTAAAGTGGTTTGCCGGTTTGATCCTCGATCAACTGGAAATCAAGCGAACCTACATTCGAGGTCAGCGCAAGTAGGATTACCCATTTGTTCTCAAATTCCAAAAACGGTGTCACGGAATCCTGTCCCATATAGGGTGCCACGGTCACTGAATCAAAATCCATGGATTCAAAAAATGCCTTTGCGTAGAGTTTGGAGGTATTTCCAATATCACCCCGTTTGGCATCCGCAATGGTAAATACATCCTTCGGCATGATCTCGGCCACTTTAGCCAAGGTCTCCCACCCTTTCGCTCCCAATGCTTCGAAAAAGGCGATGTTTGGTTTGTAGGCCACTGCAAAGTCAGCAGTTTCTTCAATGATTTGCTTACAAAAGGAAAAAATCGGATCGGGCTCTGATAGCAGATGAGCTGGAATTTTCTCCAAATCCGGGTCAAGTCCCACACATAAAAAGGATGATTTTTGCTGGATTTGGGAGAAAAGTTCGGAGCGGGTCATGTGTTTTTTGAATTTGGGCAAATGTATAGATTAATAAAATTTAGACGGGCCTTGATCCTTGCAATTTTAAAATTACAAGGTTGAAAAAATCATATTTTATTGATTTACAATTATTTATGACTTTCCTTTCAATTCAACTTTGATAAATGCTCCTCCTAAGGAAACAGCTGCTGAAATCAAGAAAAACAACAGACTGAATGCCACGGCTGCCGTCTCTTCGATACCCGCATACCTATGCGCGTAGACAAAAACCAACTCACGCGCACCTACACCTCCAATGGTCAATGGAAGCACAGCAACAACAGAGGAAAGTAAAAACACCAATTGGTAAGCGAGAATATTCTCTGTAATCCCTAGAGACTTTAAAATAAACCACGCACAGATGAGTTGAGCAATTTGACCAGCAAACGACCAAGCGTTTGCAGGCCAGAATGAAGGCAAGAAGTCCCAGAAGAACAGCTTTTGCGCAAGCCAAAAAGCAGGAATGGTCAAAATCAATGCTGCAACCATCAGTCCGTGCCAAAGGCTGGTTTCCAAAAAATCCAACTGAATGTCAAGGATCAAAAACATACCGAAAAGCAGGAAAACAATCGCCACCAATCCTCCCAATCGATCCAAAAGTGCCGATTGAATGAGCTTTTTCACTGGAGTTTTAAATTCCTTATTGAGCAGATACACTTTGTACCCATCACCGCCGATTCCTCCGGGGAGAAAAAGATTGTAAAACATCCCGATCAGATAAAGTCGCCAGTTTTGACTTTCTGAAAGCTTAATTCCTATGTTTTTAAAATACAAATTCAGGCGAAAAGCTGTGAAGATTTTACTCAGTACAAAGAATAGAACAGCAGGAACCAGCCAAAGCCATTGAATGGATTTTGTCAGTTGGAGAAGCTGGTCTGTATCGATTTTCCGAAAAACCAAGTACAAAGCCAAGCCTGTGAGCATAAGCTTCAGGACTGTTTTGAGTTGGTTTTTGAATCGGATCAAGGGAGGGAATAAGGGTTAATGGTTAATGGTTGAGAGTTAATTGTTAGTTGGTTGATGATTAAAGAATGTGCAATTGTCAAACTCAATTTCAATTTTTAGGGGAAGCTATTGTCAATGCCTACTTTTTTCAGCTTTCTGATTTTATGCTTCTGACTTCTATTTTTTCTCCCTGATAAACGGACTTCACAGAATAGGTCTTTTTATTCTGGGATTCAAAGTACGTCCGCACGATGATCTCAGCGATGATTCCTGTGGTGATCAGCTGTATTCCTCCCAAAATCAGGATAAAACCCACAATCATGATTGGGCGGCCCCAGATATCCTCTCCCAGTATTTTCAGGATCAATAGATAAAAACTGATCAAGGAGCCTGTCAGAAAAGAAATCAAGCCCAGCCCTCCAAACAAGTGAATCGGCCTTTGAAAATACTTTTGGAAAAAAAGCATCAAAATCAGATCCGCCATCACTTTAAATGTGCGACTTAAGCCATACTTCGATGTGCCATGAATCCTTGGGTGATGCTTCACATCGACTTCAGTCATTTTTGCGCCCTGTTGCTTGGCCAAGACTGGGATAAAGCGATGCAATTCACCATATAATCCCATGTTTTGCGCAATCTCAGCTTTGTACACGCGCAGCGTGCATCCATAGTCATTGAGGTAGACTTTGGTTGTATTTCGAATTACCCAGTTGGCAATTTTGCTAGGGATTTTTCGAAGGACAAAACCATCTTTCCGATTGGCACGTCGACCTGCAACCACATCCCATTCTTCATCGATAGCTTTGCTGAGCATCATTGGAAGATCTGTTGGATCATTTTGCAGATCTCCATCCATCGTGGCAATGTAGGATCCAGTAGCCTTGTCGATTCCAGCTGCAAGAGCCGTGGTTTGTCCAAAGTTTCGGCTGAAAATAATCAGTTTAGTACGCTCATTGGCATATTTTTTTACCTCAGAGACCGTACCATCCGTGGAACCGTCCTCCACCAGAATTATCTCATACTCGATCTCCGATAGAGCTGAATAGGTAGCATCTAGTAGCGGTTTGATGTTTTCTTCCTCGTTGTAGACGGTGATGACAACGGACAAAAGTGGCTTGCTCATGGGAAAATATTTCGCCAAAAATACCCAATTAAACCCCTACCACCAAAGACCACTTCCAGTCTGGAGCAGTAGGATACTGGATCCGTAGAAGAATTAATAGGAATTGGTCTCCACAGGTGTATACTCTAGCAGATGTTCCCAGATCTGAATTTTGGATTTTCCGATGCTGTCCTTTCTAAAATAATATACCAATTCTTCTTCATGGACGAGTTTAGCAAACTTTGCTACGTCGCCAGGACTATCTTTTGTCCTGCTTACGAAAACAAATCTCCCTTGATTTCCAACCTGCCGGTCCATCCCCGGCCACAGGTCCCATTGATTCTTGCGGCTTCCCATATTGATGACCAAAGTCTGAGGATGGCTGGACATGTAAAATGCCAATTCGGAAGCGGTATGATAGCTTTCACTAAAAATCACTGGCTGCCCACCACCCAAGCTATCGGCTAAACTTTGGACTCTGGCACCTAATTCTTCGTATCCGATGACCCGTTTGAAAAGTGCCTTTTCACCTTTATTCAAAAATCCTGAGGACTTCCATTCTCCATAATTGGGTATTAATAAAATCCAAATAAGTGAAATGCTCAAAAAAGTGGCTCCGATGCTGTATTTCCTCCATCTATCCGTAAGCACAACGACTACAGGGGCCAGAAAAACGGCAAATGAACTGTAAGTAAATCCGGGCCAGTTGACCAAAATCCAAGTAGAAAGACTCAATCCTCCAAAACCCAAAAAAGTCAGCAATCCGGGTAAAACCATAAAAAAGGCCCTTTCGTTTTTAGTCTTAATCAAAGACTTGATGGCAAAATAAAAAATCGGCAGAAAGAAAACGGACACCATGGCCAATTGTCCCCCTAGATATTCTGAAGATCTGGCGAGCATCAATCCGAAATCAAAACTTTCTTTTTCCCCAGAAGCACCCCCAAGGGTTGCGATATGCTTGAAGGTGTAGAAATCATGCTGAAAATTCCAGATTATCCCGGGAATAAATCCTAAAAGGGCAATTAAACCCATTAGCGTAAAATTCCAGAAGTGCTCCTTTAGTTGCTTCGTAAACAGCAGGTAAATTATCCCCGCTGGAAAGATGAGCAGCATTGTACTTTTGGACAGGATTCCCAAAGCAGCGGCGATACCCGTCAGAACCCAGTACTTTCTCCCCTCCGAATGAACTGCCCTATAAAACGCAAACCATGCCAAAAGCCAAAAAAATGTCATGGAAGTGTCCGTGGTATGGAAGGTAAATACCAGGAAATTAACCGGCATGGCAAGAAAAATTATTCCAGCCCAACAAGCCATCCGATCAGATCGGTAAAGCTTCTCGGTAAATAAAAAGATGAGTGCAGCCGAGAGAAACCCGAAAGTAGCTGGGATAATACGGATTGCGAGTTCAGTGTCCCCAAAAATTGAAGTGCTTAAAAAATTCAGCACCGCCACCATGGGGGGTTTAGAATAATACTGCCAGTCGAGATTTTTGGACCAAAGCCAATATTGAGTCTCTTCTGTGAACAAATCAAGTTCAGGTCTGAGGGCAAAGAGGATTTTGAATAAAACAAAGGCAATATTCACTGCCCAAAAAATCAAAACATACTTAGAAGAATCCTGGCCTTTCATTGATGATGGGTAAAACAAAACCCTCAGTTTCCTGAGGGTTTGGTACAAATTTGGGCAATTCTTATTGTTTGACCAAGACTACTTTTTCTTTGTGTTTCTTGATCTGTCGTCTCAAGCCTTCGATGGCTTCATCTGCTGCAGCTTCAAAGGAATCATCCTGATGCTTGGCAAAAAATTGCTTGCCAGGAACATTTAGCTTGATTTCGACTATTTTATTCTCATTTTTTTCATTTTTATCAATTCTCATAAAAACCTCCCCATCGATGATTCGGTCATAGAAGGTGTCCAGCTTGTCCGCTTTTCTTTGGATAAAGTCGATCAATTTGCGATCCGCGTCAAAATGGATGGAGTGCATCTGCAGTTTCATAATTCGTTGCATTTAAGTGGTTGAACAATTGATTTATTTACGCTTTAGGGTGTGCCTGTTCAAACACAGCCTTCAGTTTTTCCATGGAATTGTGAGTGTATACTTGGGTGGCTGCCAGACTTGCATGTCCGAGCAGATCTTTGACTGCATTGAGGTCAGCTCCCTTGTTCAGCAGGTGGGTAGCAAAGGTATGACGGAGCAAATGTGGGCTTCTTCGCGAATTCTGCGCAAATAGATCCAAATAGTGTCTAACGATCCGATAAATCATCATAGAATAGCTTTGCTCACCCCGATTACTCACAATAAAGTAGGAATTCCCCGCTATTTTTGAAAACCTTTCCTCAAATACTTTTCGGTACAAAATGATATTCTGTTTTAAAGATTTTGTAATTGGAATTATTCGCTCCTTTTTCCTTTTTCCCAGCACCTTGACCTGGTCTTCGATCAGATTCAGATCGTCCCATTTTAATCCGGTGAGTTCAGAAAGCCTGACGCCTGTGAGGTAAAGAAACTCAATGACCATCCGATCCCTTTGCCCCTCAAAAGTGGCTTCGTACACGCTTTCTTCTAAAACGGCCTCAATGGTCATTTCCTGCACAAATTCGGGGAGTTTTTTGGGATTTTTAAGGGTTTTTAACTTATACGTTGGGTCAGATGAAATAAGTCTGGATCGGAGCAAAAACTTGAAAAAAGATCTGAGGGTGGCGATTTTGCGATTGACAGAGGTGGTGGTCAGCCCTTGCTCCACGAGATCAATGACCCAGGCTCTGAGTTCAGTATGGCTACATTTGCTCAGGTCATTTAGCTCAAATGATAACCTTACAAACTCCTGTACCTGCTCCAAATCGGTACGGTAGGCCGCCACAGTATGTAGGCTGCTACGTTTTTCGTATTCGAGATAGTTGATAAATGAGTCAATCATCAAGCTTAAGATAGCAGAAAAACAGGTAGGTAATAGTGACTTTTGTCAAATGATTAAAAAACAAAAACGCACTTGCCTGAGGGACAAGTGCGTCTGTATTTGGAGTCAATTCTGATTACTTCATTTCTTCGTCGCGAAGATGTTGCTTGTAAGCAGCTTTGATGACCTGTGCTCTTCTTACGATAGAAGGCTTCGTGAAAGCCTGACGGGCTCTGAGTTCACGAACCGCACCGGTCTTGTCAAACTTCTTTTTAAAACGCTTCAGCGCTTTTTCGATGGATTCGTTCTCTTTTACGTTTACAATGATCATAGTATACACCCCCTTTCGTGGGGCAAAGGTAAGAGAATTATTCAAAAATTGGAAGATTGAAAGATTTTAAAATTGAGGAGCCTGTATGGAGTTTTAAAAAATTAAATGCAGCACCTATAGATATATTGCATATCACCACTCAAACTAATTCTTTACCCCCTCCCCCCCAATTAGAATTTGACCGATTAACAGATTTTTGGCAAATTTTTTAGTTGATTTTTTGGTCAATACTTCCTGCTTTCCTAGTTTTAACTAAGCTAGCTTTTTAATCAATCTTTTATTTAAACAAAAAATGAAATGAAAAAAACGATGTTTTTAGCTTTGGCCGTACTGGGTATGGTCTTGGGGAGTTTTGCTGTGGTTCAGCCGGTGATGGCACAAAGTAACTGCGAGTATTTTGGGGATGATTACGGATGTAGTTATGCTCTCTGTGGTGCTTGTTTAGCATGGCAATGTCCCGGAGGTCCAACTGAAGTTTTATGTACTGAATAATTCCTGCTTAAGTGTTACAACGTTGTAAATATTTATTGGCGTTCTTTTTTCTTACATGCTGTAAGCATTCTGTAGAAAAGAACGCCATACCTGAATTGATTGAAATCCAAATATTTGACTCTGTCCTTGTTAAGGAATTAGATTACTTTATAAATGGTCAAATGGATGTGAAAATGGTGGGTGATAGCATAATTGCTGTTTCTTCAATTAAGTCTCCCGCTGTTAGTTTTTTCAAAGTTTCAGGAGAACAAAGAAAATGGATCGCATCTGGAGATTACCCAATAGGATCTTTTCAACCCTCAAATTTTGACGCTTCACAATATCCAATAATTTATTTATTGGATATGAAAAGTGAATCAATCTTAATTTTTGATGTTGAAAAACAAGAATTTCTTAGAAAAATCCGGATAAATTTTCCGGAAAATATGCAAGTAAAATTTGTAGGATCTAAGTTTCTTAAATTGGAATCTGGATATATGATAGAATTAGCATCTTCTTTATTTGATAATCTAGATCCTAATTACTATAATAAAAGTGAACAATTAATTTATCTATTTGACAATGAAGGAAAAGTTCAGCCCAAATCGTTTCTTGAGTACCCGAAGGTCTTTAAAGAGTTAAAAGGTTCATTAAAACCTTTAAATTACCTACAATTTGCAACTACAGATAATTCAATGCTATTTACCTTTCCGCATGATCGAACTATAAAACGGTTCGAAAAAGAAAATTTCGGTAAGCTTATTGAAGAGATTCCATTACCACAGAGTAAATATTTTAAGTATCAACTTTTAAGTGCGGATCAGATTATCTCTTTTCAGGATATTTTTAATTCCGGTGAAGGTTCAACTACAAAAATCCCCAGTAATCATTACTTCAACAAAATTATCGAGAAAGGAAATAAAATATTTATCACTACTTGGATGAACAACAATGAGGATTATCCAAATAATCTCACTTATTCAAACCTGTTAGTTTATCATAAAGATAAAAACAAGTGGTATGAAACCTCAAATCCAAGGAATATCCTAGACATCGGAATGCTAGCGGGAGTCATAAATGACACCCTCTATTTTTACGAAGGAAGCCTCATGAAGCACGATGAAAAATACATCAAGCGAGCGGTTCTCAAACAAATTGAAGATTGATAGAATTCTAAAATTTTCCAAAGTTTCCAACTTTGGAAATTTATACCCCTAAAACCAGTAAAGTCCAACCCTTGCGAGTTGGACTTTCTTTTTATTGTTGAATTGGAGTTTAACCGATTACTTTCTCGGCCAATACCACAATTACATTGTCTTTTACTTCTACTACTCCTCCATCTATCAGGATGGCCTGCTTGCCTGATGGCGTAGTAAATGAAACCGCACCATTGGCCAAGGCCGATACGATCGGAGCGTGATTATTCAACACCTGAAAGGATCCGTCAGCACCAGGAAAACTGGCCTCTGATACTTCTCCCTGAAATACTTTCTTCTCAGGTGTGACGATTTCTAACTGCATTTCTTTGTTTAGTTATTAAGTGAAAAGTTATTGAGTTATTAGGTTGAAATCCTTAGACCACCAATAACTAATAACCAGTAACTAATTATCTTACTTCAGCTAGCATTTTCTCACCCTTAGCAATGGCATCATCGATGCTTCCTACCAAGTTGAATGCTCCTTCCGGCAGGTGATCCAATTCCCCATCCATGATCATGTTGAAGCCCTTGATGGTATCTTTGATATCAACCAATACACCCTTCAAGCCTGTAAACTGCTCTGCTACGTGGAAAGGCTGGGAAAGGAAACGCTGTACTCGTCTTGCACGGTGTACGACTTGCTTATCCTCGTCAGAAAGTTCTTCCATACCCAAGATCGCAATGATATCCTGCAATTCCTTGTAACGCTGAAGAATCTCTTTCACACGCTGCGCACAACCGTAGTGCTCTTCGCCCAAGATGTCTGGAGAAAGAATTCGTGATGTAGAATCCAATGGATCCACCGCAGGGTAAATACCCAATTCGGCAATCTTACGGGAAAGTACAGTTGTAGCATCCAAGTGAGCGAAAGTCGTCGCTGGGGCAGGGTCAGTCAAGTCATCCGCAGGTACGTAAACGGCCTGTACGGAAGTGATCGAACCATTTTTAGTAGAAGTGATTCGCTCCTGCATGGTACCCATTTCGGTAGCCAACGTAGGCTGGTAACCTACCGCAGATGGCATACGGCCAAGAAGTGCGGACACTTCAGAACCTGCCTGCGTGAATCGGAAGATATTATCAATAAAGAATAGAATGTCTTTTCCCTGTCCAGTGCCATCACCATCACGGTAATATTCAGCAAGTGTCAGACCTGTCAAAGCCACTCGAGCACGGGCTCCAGGAGGCTCATTCATTTGTCCAAACACGAAGGTTGCTTTAGAGTTTTCAAGTTCTTTCAGATCAACTTTAGATAGATCCCATCCACCTTCAGTTTCCAAAGAGTGCACGAAGTCTTCACCGTAAGTCACGATGCCTGACTCGATCATTTCCCGAAGAAGGTCATTTCCTTCTCTTGTTCTTTCACCCACACCTGCAAATACAGACAAACCTGAATATGCTTTTGCGATGTTGTTGATCAATTCTTGAATCAATACCGTCTTACCCACACCGGCACCACCGAAAAGACCGATTTTACCACCTTTTGCATAAGGCTCGATCAAGTCAATTACTTTGATACCCGTGTAAAGTACTTCGGTTGAAGTAGAAAGGTCCTCAAAACGAGGCGCGGATCTGTGAATTGGAAGTCTTTTGCCGGCTGGCACTTGAGGAAGGCCGTCGATTGCCTCTCCTACTACGTTAAAAAGTCTTCCTTTGATAGCTTCGCCAGTCGGTACGGAGATCGGTTGACCCAAGTCTCTTACCTCCATGCCACGTACCATCCCTTCGGATGCGTCCATTGCGATGGTTCTTACTCTGTCTTCGCCAAGGTGTTGCTGTACTTCCATTACGACTACCTGACCATCTTCTTTGGTCACTTCGAGTGCGTCAAGGATGTTAGGAAGCTTACCGCCTTCAAAGGAAACGTCCACCACGGGGCCGATTACCTGAGTTATCTTTCCAATATTTGCCATTTTTTGCTTGAAATGTAAAAAGGATCCGCTTTTTTAATTCGAGCGCAAAATTAAGCAGAAAAGCCTAATCCCAAAGGATATTTGGATAATTAATCCTGAGCCCCTCCCAATTTTTAAATTAAGGTCATTTTTTTCTCCCCAGACCAAATTTGACCACATGACTTAATCGGGCTACAAGAATTTTTTTAGCCTTCCATAAAAAAATCAAATTGAAAAACTTCGATTCTTTATTTGGATTCAATCCAAATAAGAATACATTTGCCGTGTAATTCATAATCAATCTAAATAATGATAAGAGCTTTTCTTCTAGTTATAACTTTAGCATTCTGGGGCTGCCAAGCTCCCACTTCCCAAAAAACCAGCGTAGAATCACGCAAAATCATCACCGCGGGTGGGACAATTACTGAAGTGGTCAATGAGTTGGGATTCGGAGATCAAATCATCGCCACTGATATTACCTCCACTTTTCCTGCTTCCATGCAACAGCTACCATCGATAGGCTATAGAAACCAAATCAAAGCAGAAGGCATCCTTGCACTTGGACCGGATTTGGTACTGATTGAAGAAGGATACCTCAGTCCTGATGTGGTCGAGCAGCTCAAAGCTGCACAAGTAGAGATCCACAGCTTCCCAAAACCAGTCTCTGTAGCCGGTGCCAAAAAACTGGTAACAGATCTAGCGGCTTTTTTTGAAGTCAATGAAAAAGGGGAAGAAGTCAATGCCGCTATAGAAAAAGACATCCTAGAATTAAATGCCTATCTGTCCTCCCAGGAGGACAGGCCAAAAGCAGTCTTTGTCATGGCCAGAGGACCTGAAACGGTTTTCATTGCCGGGGACAAAACTTTTGCAAGGGAGATGTTTGACATGGTGAAAATTGAGACTGTGGCCACGGGATTTGACGAGTTTGCTCCCTTGACGCCAGAATCTTTGGTCAGCATGAATCCTGAATACTTGGTCTTTTTCGAGTCAGGAATCCAAAGCCTTGGCGGAAAGGAAGGACTTACGAAAATCCAAGGCATAGACCAAACCACCGCATTCAAGGAAGACCAAATTGTAGCCTTAGACGGACAGTATCTATCCGGTTTTGGCCCGAGAGTAGGCAAAGCCGCATTGGAACTTGCCAAAGCAGTACGTAACTAAGAGATGATCGCCTCATTGAGTCATACAAAAACCCAGCGTCAAAACTTAATCCTTGCAGGATTTGGGCTTGCATTGCTTGTGGTGCTGTTAGCTTCCCTTTCCTTGGGAGCCTATCGCATATCTTTGCCACAGACATTGGCGATTTTGTTTGACCTCATTGGACTCAATGTTGGCGACTTCCAAGTCCAGCAGGCAAATGTCCTGCTCCAGATCCGAGTACCGCGTATTTTGATGGCAATGCTCGTCGGAGGTGGATTGGGGATAGCGGGAGCCGCCTTGCAGGGGATGTTTAGAAATCCTCTTGTGGAGCCCGGTCTGATCGGAGTAAGCAGCGGCGCGGCACTGTTTGCGGTAATTTTCATCGTCTTGGTACCGGTATCTGCTTCTTTGGCTTGGATCAAGCCGATAGGCTTGCCCCTTTTTGCATTTGTCGGAGGGCTGATCTGCGTACTTGCAGTTTACAGACTTTCCAAATCCCAAGGAAGAAATGATGCTGCCACCTTGATTCTGGCAGGAGTCGCCATCAATGCTTTAGCAGGAGCATTGATTGGATTGGTCTTATTCTTTGCAGATGATTCTGCTTTGCGAAATTTCACCTTTTGGAGTTTGGGTGATTTGGCAGGCGCCAATTGGAGCAAAATGCCAGTAACAATAGTACTGATTGCAATACCTTCTCTCCTTTTACTACTAAATACCAGACAACTTAACGCCATTGCCTTGGGTGAGCAGGAAGCTTTTCACATGGGGGTCAATGTGCAGCGGGTCAAAATCCAATTGTTGCTTTTCAGTGCGCTGATCGTAGGCGCAGGTGTATCCATGGTGGGAATGATCGGTTTTGTCGGATTAGTTGTCCCTCATTTGATCCGGATTTTATTCGGATCGGATCATCGACTCGTCCTGCCAGGATCATTTCTTCTTGGCGCTATTCTGCTGAATTTTGCGGATTTGATCTCCAGAATCATTGTCATTCCTGCCGAAATGCCCATCGGTGTCATCACAGCTTTGATCGGTGCACCCTTTTTCATTTGGCTCATTTTCAACCTAAATAAATCCACTAACTGATGTTACAAGCCTCGAAGGTACACTTCTGTATCAAACAACGACCGATCGTAGAACAGATCAGCTTGGAAGTAAATCCGGGTGAAATTTTGGCTATACTCGGACCAAACGGTGCTGGGAAATCCACTTTTTTCAAGATTCTGTCAGGCGATATCAGCTGTAAACACGGATCTGTAAAATACAATGGGAAGACCATCACTAGCCTAAAGGCCAAAGATCTCGCTTCGGTCCGGGCGGTTATGCCTCAGCATTCTCAGGTCAATTTCCCATTCACCGTTCAGGAAGTGGTGGAATTGGGATTGATCAGCACGCAAACCAAAAACTCTTCCCAATTGATCAATGAAGTCCTGAATGCGACCAACACGGATCATCTGAAAGACCGAATATTCAACAGCCTTTCGGGTGGAGAAAAACAGCGTGTTCAGCTGGCAAGAGCCTTGGTTCAAATCTGGGAGTCAAAGCCTTTTCCTAGATACCTCCTGCTAGACGAACCGTCATCAAGTCTGGACATCGCGCAGCAGCATGCTGTCCTAAGTATTCTTCAAAAGCTCAAATCACGAAATATCGGAATCTTGGTCATCCTCCACGAACTCAACCTAGCTGCTCAATACGCAGACAAAATCGCCCTAATCAAAAATGGCGCGATCACCAAAATCGGAACTGTGGAAGAGGTTTTGGACGAAAAAACTCTGGAGAGAGCCTTCGACCATCCGATCCAACTTCTCAAAAACCCCAACACAGGGAGATTATTCGTCGCTTCTGCGGCACCATTTTATTCTTCATTAGCCACATCTAAACTTGCCTGAAATGGAAATCCTACAACAAATTAATACGCTCAAAGAAGCATGGAATCAGCTGAAAATTGCTGAGCCTTCACTCCGAATCCGTGATGCCGCTGCCAAACTTGAAGTAAGCGAAGCGGAACTCCTCGCTACAGGAATCGGTGAAAATGTAATTCGCCTAAGTGAAAACTTTGAAGACCAGTTTTTGGAATTCCCAAAACTTGGCCGAGTCATGTCCCTGACCCGCAGCGAGGGCTGTGTTTTGGAACATAAAGGACCATTTCAGAAAATCGAAATGCATCAGGCAGGCCCAAATAAAATTGCCACTGTGATCGGTCCGATTGAGCAGCGGGTGTTTTTTGCGGGATGGAAGTTTGGTTTTGCTGTGACGACAGAAACTCCGAGAGGGACCCTGAAAAGTCTCCAGTATTTTGACAAAGAAGGCGAAGCCATTTTAAAGATATACCCTCAAGATTCGTCCAAAGACGATGTTTATGAAGCTTTTGTCAACACCTATACCGCTTCAGAACAAAGTTCTGAATTGGCGCTAGAATCATTCCCATCCCCTGAGTACACCACCCGCGAAGGATTGGACTTTGAGGGTTTCAGGTCGGACTGGGAAAATATGAAAGACACGCATGATTTCTTTGGTATGCTGCGCAAATACAAACTTAATAGACTTGATGCCGTGAAGTGGATCGATGACAAATGGGCTTATGCTGTAGATCGGCTTTCCGCAAGAACTGTAGTCGAAAAGGCCGCAGAAACCCAATTGCCGATTATGATTTTCGCAGGAAATAAAGGAAACATCCAAATCCATCAGGGGAAAGTGCGCACTGTCCGTCAAATGGGCGATTGGTTGAATGTACTCGATCCGGATTTCAACATGCACCTGAATGAGAATGTGGTGGATTCTGCCTTCGTAGTTCACAAAAATACCGAGGACGGTTTGGTCTCCGCTTTGGAACTTTTTGACAAGAAAGGTGAAATGGTAGCTCAGTTTTTTGGACTGAGAAAGCCAGGATTGCCTCAGAAGGCTGAGTGGAAAGCGCTGCTAGATAGTCTGAATTAAATTCCCTTGCGGGGCATCCTGTCCCGCAAAAATTTTAACCTCATGTTTAGAATTAATCTTAATAAAATCATTCTCTTATTTTCTCTTACAGTTCACTCCGTTTTTGCAGGGTCAGATATTGTCAAGCAGATTCGGGATGAAAAGGGCTCGCCTATTCCTCATGCTACTGTGCAGGCAAAAGGCTCTCCAGCTATAGTAGTGGATAAAGATGGGAAAATTCAAACTGAACTCGCAGAAAGTGAATCAATCTTGATTTTTGCTTTGGGGTACGAACCCCTCCAAATTTCATGGGAGGACTGGATTGCTCAGGACATTTTTGTTCTTAAGGAGAAAGCAGGTTCCCTTCAGGAGGTAGTCGTAGCTGCTACAAGGACTGATCGTACTGTCGAAGACCTTCCACTACCTGTCAATGTTTTGAATGAAAAATCAATTCAGGAAACCGGTGGCATTCGACTTTCTGAGATCCTTCGCGAACAAACGGGTCTTCAAATCTCTGGAGATCATGGCACTGGATTGCAGATGCAAGGTTTGGATTCAGACTATATTCTGATCTTGCTTGATGGAGAGCCGCTCATTGGTAGGACTGCTGGAACTTTTGATCTCGACCGGATTTCAGTATCCAATATCGAGCGAATAGAGATTCTGCGGGGTCCCTCGAGCGCCATTTATGGCAGTGAGGCCATGGCCGGTGTGGTCAATATCATCACTAAATCCACTGAAGAAGAGACTAGGCTTGATCTCGGACTTCGTCATCGCTCCTTCAACTCCTGGAATCCCTACGCAGACCTTGGTTTTTCCAAAGGTAAATGGAGCACCAAACTCTTCTATGATTACATGAGTACCGAAGGTTATGACTTGACACCCGAGCTAATTGGTCAAACGCAAAACCCCTACCAGGCTCAGACGATTCAATTAAAAATCAACGGAAAACTTCATCCCAATTGGGATGTCGGCCTCTTTGGCCGTGGCTACTTGGAAAACTCGACGGGTGAGCTGGAAACCTCAGGCACTTCAGGAAGCGAACTCTTAAATCTGGACAACTCCAGACGAGATTTCAACTTCAATCCTACACTCCGTTTTACTCCGAATTCCAAAATCCTGATGACACTTCGAGGGATGAGTTCTTGGTTTTCGACAGTTGCTGACACTCGATTCAACTCGGATGGTGGAATATTTGACTTTCAGGATTTCAATCAATTCTACCACCGTACCGAGTTGCAAACCGATTTCCAGATCAAAGAAAATCAATTGCTAACCCTTGGAATTGGTCATCTGATCGAAACAGTAGAAGCCACCCGATACGAAGGTACCAATCGATTTGATGCGGGATACCTCTTTCTCCAGCATCAGTGGGACCCGGGGAAAAAGACGAACATCATCTCAGGTCTGAGAGCAGATTTTCATAGTCAATATGGAAACCGACTCAGTCCCAAAATCTCGGGACAATATCGCCTTACAGAAAATTTCAGTTGGCAAGCCTCAGTAGGCGCTGGTTTCAAAGCACCTGACTTCAGGCAACTCCTGCTGAATTTCAACAACGCCGCAGCTGGATATTATGTCTTTGGCTCTACTCTCGCCCAAGAGGGAATCGAAAAACTTCAAAATGAAGGGCTCATAGCCCGAATCCTCTTGGATCCTGCTAATCTGGGGGACCTGAAAGCTGAATCTTCTTGGGCGCTAAATACCGGCTTCCGCTGGAAAGTCAATCCCAAATTTCTCTGGGTCGGAAATGCCTATCGAAACCACATCAATGACCTGATCGAGACTGCACCCATTGCCCAGTTAGTCACCGGACAAAATGCCTTTTCGTATTTCAATATTTCGCAGGTAATCACCCAAGGGATCGAAACTGACCTGAGTTATCAAGCTACTGGAAACCTACAGCTAAGTGTCGGATATGCCTTCTTGGACACCCAAGACGCAGAAGTATTGGACCGGATTGATGCAGGGGAACTGTTCAAAAGAGACGCTCAAAACAGAACCAGACGCGTAGTCAGAAGTGACTATGGCGGACTCTTCAACCGCAGCCAACATAGCGGCAACATCAAAATAAACTATCAAGACCAGTGGACGGGAATTGACTTCGCGCTGCGCGCAATCTATCGTGGGAAGTTTGGCTTTGCCGACCTAAACGGCAATCTCATCCTGGATGATGAAAGCGAATACGCTCCCGGTTGGGTGAGTGTGAACCTCACTGCTTCCAAAACTCTCAAAAACGGGATTTTCCTCGAAGTTGGAGCCACCAATTTATTCAATGTCCAAACCACCTTTGAACCTACTAATCCCGGCAGAGTATTGTTTGCCGGACTAAAAATTCCTTTTGCAAACCTAATTCAAACTAAGTAATATAAATGAAAACTACCTTCAAATTCAGCCTAATTGCACTATTAGCCACTTCAGCATTTGCCTGCACAGAAGATACTCCAGAACCTGTGGTACCTCTTGAAGCCATTTTGGTGGAGGACCTTGCAGCTCCAAATGATGTCATTGACCGCACTACAGGACAAGTGACCGAAGTGAAACCATTCCAATTTTTCAGCTTGGAAGAGAATGCGCTTGTAGCCGAAAACGAAGACTGGGACCTGGCTTTCAAAGGAACCACGATCCGGGTTAATGCCTCAAAAAATGTGACCGCAGCAGTAGTCACAGGAATCTTTAACGAAATAGCCGAAGTCCCTGCATCGGCAAGTTTCGCAACAGACTCAGGGGAATCGTTTGCTATTCCTACCGGAAGTGGCAATGGTTGGTACAATTACAATTCAGCCACATTCACGGTGACACCGATCCCCGGTCGAGTTATCCTAGTCAAAACTACAGACGGAAACTATTCTAAAATTGAAATCCTGAGCTACTACAAAGGAAATCCTCCTGCAGCTGAGCTCAATCCTATGACTACACCAAGTGCACATTACACGTTTAGATACATCCTTCAGCCTAACGGAACGACAACATTCTAAAAGCATTGGATAATTTTTTAAGCTGGGTAAAAGGGAGCGCTTCGGCGCTCTTTTTTTATTCCAGTATTCGCTTCGCAAAGAGAAAGGCGCCTGACCAGTAGCGATTGCTCAGGTAATCTTCAGTCACTCCAAGTGAAGTGGAAGCATGAATAAATCGGACCTCACCTTTGCTCACCTCGGTGACAATGCCGGAGTGGGTGACTTGATTTTTCTTTTTGCCTGTGGCAAAAAACAAGAGATCCCCAGGCTGCACCTGATTAAGATTTACCTTTTGCCCCAGCTTACTTTGATCTGCAGACATTCTGGGAAGATTAATTCCGACTGCGTAGTAGGAGTGAAAAACCAAAGCCGAGCAATCGATTCCTGCGCGCGTTGTTCCTCCAAATCGGTAGGGAGTCCCACGGTAGGTTTTGGCAGTTTCGATTACAGTAAAAGCAGGATTGTCCTTGGCTACCTTCTTGGACTTACAACTCTGGGTAATGGTAATTCCCAAGAGGAGAAAAAATGGGAGGAATTTTAAAAATGCTTTTTGGGATAGCAATGGAATACTTTTTTGGTTTTCCAAGTTTAAGTGGTACGATTGGTTTTACCAAGGCAATCCGTATAATGCCTAGTGATCTTTTTCCAAAGTGATGATCGTCACAGAAATCAAGTGCCAGACATTTTACATTTGTATCAAAATCTAGAATCAATAATAAATACCTATGAATATTCAGCAGTTTTATGACGAAGGATTAGCCCATGCGAGCTACGCCATCCTGAGCGAAGGAAAAATCGCTTTGGTTGATCCTGGACGGAATCCTCAACAATATTCTGATTTTGCTCAAGCTAACAATGCCAAAATCGTTGCTGTAATTGAAACTCACCCCCATGCTGACTTTGTGAGTTCGCACTTGGAATTTCATAAAAATGAGGATGCTACGATCTATGTATCCAAGTTGGTCGGAGCAGAATATCCACATGTTGGATTTGATGAAGGAGATTCATTCGAAATGAGAAAAGTAACTTTCCATTCCTTGCACACTCCGGGTCATTCGCCCGATTCGATCAGCATTTTGCTGAGAGATGAAAATGGAAAAGACCACGCGCTTTTCTCCGGTGATACACTTTTCATCGGTGATGTGGGTCGGCCTGACCTGAGAGAAAAGGCAGGAAATATGATGGCTCAGCGAGAGGAATTGGCGAAGATGATGTATCACACCGTCCAGGATAAACTGAAGCCTTTGGCTGATGAAGTCTTGGTTTTCCCGGCACATGGTGCAGGTTCGCTTTGTGGCAAAAACCTCAGCGATGCACGTCAGTCTACGATCGGCGAACAGCGCGCAACAAACTGGGCTTTCAGCGATCTGGATGAAAAAACATTTGTGGACTCTTTGCTTCAAGGTCAACCATACATCCCAAAATACTTTGGCTACGATGTCGATATGAACAAAAAAGGTGCCCCTGCCTATCAGCGATCCATTACTCAAGTGGGCATTTGGCCAGAGGGATCAACTTTGCCAGAGGATGCCTTGGTTATCGACACCAGAAATAATGTTGATTTCGCTGCTGGACATATTGCCGGAGCCATCAATATCATGAATGGGGGCAAATTTGAAACTTGGCTTGGCTCGATCGTCGGACCGGAAGAGCAATTCTTCTTGATCGCAAATTCAGCAGCTGAGCTGGAGATTTTGATAACAAAAGCTGCAAAGATCGGATACGAACAATTAATCAAAGGCGCAGTGGTAAATCCAGCCGGAATGACTGAAAAAGGGGATTCATTCGACTTGGAAGCCTTCAAAGCCAATAAAGAACGCTTTACCATCGTTGATATTCGTAGCAGAGAGGAACATGCCACCGCTCCGATATTCGAAGATTCGATCAATATTCCGCTTCAGGAATTGCGGGAGCGGGCAAAAGAGATTCCGACAGAAAAACCTGTGGTCGTTCACTGTGCGGGAGGATACCGATCTGCTGCAGGCTCTAGTATCGTAGCGGCAGAATTGGAAGAAAATGAAGTCTTGGACTTCAGCGAGGCGATCAAAGAATTTCAATTGGTAGCACATTGATAAGGAACTGAAAAAAGTTGCTTCACCCAACCTCCGGCTAAAACCGGAGGTTTTTTGTTTACCGCGATAGGGTGATTAGCGCGAATTGAAAATTGCTTCGCTGCGCAGAGGAAGTCTTTGTCTTGACTTTTTTATCCATTTTACGATCAAAAAGCTGAACCAATTTGGCTAAATTGAGGTCTTAGTGAAGCAATAGAAAAGATATGAGTCGAGAAGAGTTTAGCGTTTTACCAATCCACCAAAAAATCAGAACCCTCTTTATCGAGGGTACTTTTGTGGTGGGCATTCGCTATTATCGGCACAAGATCAATCTCTACTTGCTCGACAATGAATACGTGGAGGTTTTTTACAATCACAAGCTGGACAAAATAGACCGCATCGAATACCTGGAGCGGGATCATAGCCGTATGAAGTTCTATTTGGATCAGATCAAGATTGCATAAAAAAACCCGCAGTAGTTTTTACTCTGCGGGTTTCTCATTTTTCATATTTCTGATTACAGCTTCCGCTTCAAGAAGTCGGTCATCTGTGTGTACAAATGCCAAGTGGTATTGCCTCCGTATATTCCGTGGTTTCGATTGGGATAATAGAACGTCTCAAACTGCTTGTCAGCTGCAATCAGCGCATTGACTAAGTCTACAGAATTCTGAAAGTGGACATTGTCATCACCTGTGCCATGAATCAAAAGGAAGTTTCCTTTCAGCATATTCACATGAGTGATCGGACTGTTGTCATCGTATCCAGCCGCATTGAGCTGGGGAGTCTGTAGGTAACGCTCGGTATAGATCGTGTCGTAATATCTCCAAGTGGTCACAGGAGCTACAGCAATGGCGGTTTTGAAGACATCATTGCCCTTCATCAGGGCAAGAGATGACATATAGCCTCCATACGACCATCCCCAAATTCCGATTCTGGAGGCATCCACAAAAGGCATTTTTGCAAAAAACTTTGCTCCCTCGATCTGATCGATGGTTTCTAATTTTCCGAGATTTGCATAAGTGGAATGTTTGAAATCCCTGCCTCTGCCGCCCGTTCCCCGATTGTCTACACAGGCCACAATTATGCCCTCAGCAGCCAATTGCTGATGCCAAAAATCACGGGTTCCTCCCCAAGAATTCAGTACATTTTGTGAACCCGGACCACCATAGACGTACATCAGGACAGGATATTTCTTCGTTGGATCAAAGTCTGCAGGCTTGATGATGTAGCCGTTAAGTTCGGTCCCATCTACTGTAGCGAAGGAGAAGAATTCCTTTTTGCCCAAAGCAAAACCAGCTAGTTTATCCTTAAGCGCTTGATTGTTTTCGAGGACTTTGATGACTTTCCCAGACGCTTCATTCAGGGTGACATTCACAGGACTATCTGTAGTGGAGTAATAGTCAATGAAAAACCTATGGTCTCCACTCATGTTAATCGTATGCGTCCCTTTAGCTGGGGTCAAGGACTTTTTGCCTTTGCCATCCAAATTAATGACATAGAAATTTCGCTCCAAAGGAGAGGCTTCAGTGGAGATAAAATAGAGTTTTTTGGCCTTTTCATCGATTCCTACCATGGAGCTTACTTCCCAATTTCCCGAAGTGATCTGACGGATCAGGCTTCCGTCCATATTGTGGTGATAAATGTGCTTGAAGCCATCTTGCTCAGAGGTTCGGATGAATGATTTTCCGTCGCTCAAGTATTGCAAATCATCATTATAATCCAAATCCACATAGGTTTTGGAAGTGTCGGAAATGATCAGTTTACTTTCCCCAGTGGTTGCATCGGCATGAAAGAGATCCAGTTGATTTTGAAGGCGATTCATCCTGATAAATGCCAATTGGTTGGCGTCTTTAGTCCAATAGATCCGCGGCAAATAAATGTCAGTTTCCGTACCTGCATCGACTTTTTGCGTTTTCCCAGAAGTCAAGTCATACACATGAATGCTGACCAGGGCATTTTTTTCACCCGCTTTAGGATATTTGAATTTGTAATCCTGCGGATAAAGCGGCCCCCAGATTTGCATATTGAACTCAGGAACTTGGGTTTCATCGAATCGGATGAAAGCAATCTTTTTGCCGTCAGGCGACCATTTGAATGCCTGAGCCATGGAAAACTCCTCCTCATAAACCCAATCGGCAGATCCGTTGATGACTTTGTTCCACGCTCCGTCTGTGGTGATTTGAGTCAACTTATTGGTTGCCAACTCGACTATGTAGAGGTTGTTTTCTTTGACAAAAGCAACTTTGTCATTGTCAGGAGAAAGCGTAGCATAGGAAATTTTCTCCCCGTTCATTAGCTCTTGCTTTTGGCCGGAGGCCATATCTACTACATAAAAAATACCTTTGGAAGAGCGTCGATAGATCGATTCCACATCGGTTGCAATCAAAGCTTTGGATTCATCTGCATTGAAGCTGTAGGAAGAAAAATTGACACCCAATGCACTTCCATCCAGCAATACCCCAGCTTCTTCGCCTGTAGCGAGGTTGATCTTCACTACGGCGGGTGCTCCTGACTTTTGTACGAGTGAACTGTAATACTGCCCGTCCTTCATCCAGTTGATGCCATAGACGGATTTTTGGGAGAAGGTGCCTTTTTTGAAGACATCTTCCAGTGTTACTTTTTTTAGGCTTTGGGCCTGTGTGCTGAGTACAAGCCCGATCATTGCGATCCAGGCCAGGCTTAACACTTTCTTAATTTTAATCATATTCTTGAAATTTTGGGTAAAATTCTTGTGTAAAATCTGGACGAATATATAAAACCTCGAACTAACCCGCCAAGGGTTCGAAACCCTAGGAGGGTTTTTTAGAAACCTTTGGAGGGTTAAGAGAAAATAAGCTACTTCGTATTGTAAAGTTTCCCAGCTATGAAGAAAACAATTGCCCTGGTGACCGGAGGATTTACCGGAGAATCAGTCATTTCATTGAAAAGTGCTGCTGTTGTCGAAAAGACTATCGATAGACAGAAATATGACGTATACAAAATCCTCATTTATCCAGGCGATTGGCACTATTTGAATGCCGCCGGGGAAAAAATCCCTGTGGACCTGAATGATTTCAGCATCAGCCTTGGAGACGAAAAAATCACTTTCGACGGCGTATTTAACATCCTCCACGGTTCGCCGGGAGAGGATGGAAAATTGGCCGGCTACTTTGACATGCTGGGCATCCCCTATACAACCTGCGATCAGCTGACATCAGCGATTACGATGAACAAGGGCTACACCAAGGCGATTGTGCAGGATATACCTGAATTGAACGTAGCCAGATCGATTCAGCTTTTTGAAAATTTGGCTGAAAATGCCTCCAAAATAGCAAAAGAACTTGCGCTACCACTATTCATCAAACCCAATAATGGGGGAAGCTCTATCGGAATGAGCAAAGTGAAAACTTGGGAAGAATTACCTGAAGCTTTGGAAAAAGCCTTTGCAGAAGACAAGCAAGTTTTGGTCGAAGAGTTTGTCTCGGGAAGGGAGTTTTCTATAGGCGTATTTAAGGGAAAAGGACAAATCAACGTTTTGCCAGCCACAGAAATTGTGAGCAGCAAGGAATTTTTTGACTACGAGGCAAAGTATGTCCCTGGAGTTTGTGAAGAAATCACCCCGGGAAGAATGAGCGAGGAAGAAGTGGAACGTGTGGGTAGAATCGTGACGAAAGTCTATGAAAAGCTGAACTGCAAGGGGGCTGTGCGGATCGATTACTTCCTCCAACACGACACGGGAAAATTCTATTTTATCGAAATCAACACGGTGCCGGGGCAAACTGAAACCAGCTTGATTTCCCAACAGGTAAGAGCCATAGGCATGGAAGTTAGGGATTTTTATACTGACTTGATCGAGGAGATGTTTGGGTGATAAATCGGTTTGAAATTAGAAAAAGAAAGCCCTGGCATGATGCCAGGGCTTTTCAATTTTGTGGGTAACCTTCTTGAGTAATGTATTTTTCGAGATCGTAATCCCAAATACACCTATTTTCAGAGATTACAATCGCCAAATATTCTATTTTCAAGAACCCACCACCAAATACAACAATGCTGCCAAGGCTCCTCCAGTAATGGGCCCAAGAATGGGCACCCAAGCATATCCCCAATCTGTTTTTCCTTTCCCTTTGATAGGGAGTAATTGATGCATCAGGCGTGGCCCAAAATCACGGGCAGGATTGATAGCATAGCCTGTAGTACCGCCGAGGCCAAGACCTATAACCCATATCAGAAACGCAACCGGAACAGCTCCCAAGGAACCCATCCCTACTGGAGTTTGATTCTCATCCCCTAGCATGGCACCTTGATTGTACAGGATCACAAAGATCAAGACAAAGGTTCCAACCAACTCGGAGAAAAAATTCAAAGGCAAGTTGCGGATAGCCGGAGAGGTGCCAAATGGTGCTGCAATAATCCCCGGGTCATCACTCGATTCGTAATGATCCTTGTACATCAGCCATGCTATCCCCACTCCAATCATTGCTCCAATGATTTGAGCTAAAATATAGCCCGGGACTGAAGCCCAATCAAATTTGCCCGCTACAGCCAGACCAACTGTCACCGCAGGATTAAGGTGTGCCCCACTATAGGGTCCAGCTACCACAACGCCTACAAATACGGCAAAAGCCCAAGCCGTACTGATTTCCATGATTCCTCCACCATGACCTTTGGTTTTAGGAAGGAGCATATTGGCTACTACTCCGGAGCCAAGCAGGAGTAATAATCCTGTTCCGATTAATTCTGCGATATAAGGATTCATCTGTTTATAATTCGTTTAGGGCTGGTGGGATACTTTGAGAAATCATCTCCCTTTGGGAGATGCATTTTGGAAGGGAATTTCATCTTATTCTACCCAATTTTTAGATCGCTCTACTGCTTTGTGCCAAAAATGAATCAACTCCTCCTGCTTGCTTTTCTCCATTTCTGGTTGGAAACTTCGATCTGCCGCCCAAAGTGCCTGAAGCTCATCCCGGTCTTTCCAAAACCCAACTGCTAGGCCAGCTAAAAATGCTGCGCCAATAGCGGTGGTTTCGATGATTTGCGGTCTTTTGATTTCGCAGCCCAACAAATCTGCCTGAAACTGCATCAGAAAGTTATTGGCAGTAGCACCTCCATCGACTCTGAGTTCCTGAGTGGGTTTGCCGCTATCCTTTTCCATGGCTTTGAGCACATCATAAACTTGATAAGCGATCGCTTCTAGAGCTGCCCGAGTCATGTGCGCAATGGTAGTTCCCCGTGTGATTCCAAAAAATGCTCCTCTAGCATCCTGATCCCAATGCGGTGCTCCCAGACCAGAAAGTGCCGGGACAAAATAAACTCCATCATTATCTGATAGACTCGTAGCCAGTTTTTCGGTTTCCGATGCTTTTTTGAAAAGCTCCAACCCATCCCGAAGCCACTGAACTGCTGCTCCACCGATGAAAACCGATCCTTCCAATGCATAGTTGATTTCGTCGCCAATCTTCCAAGCGACAGTTGTCAACAATTGATTTTTTGACCGTACAGCTTCTTTTCCGGTATTCATGACTAAAAAACAGCCAGTGCCGTAAGTCGTTTTTGCCATGCCCGGCTCGATGCAAAGTTGGCCGAAAAGAGCAGCCTGCTGATCTCCGGCCACTCCAGCGATGGGGATTTTCACACTCAGCACATCTCCTGCCGTTTCGCAGAAGACTTCACTGCAGGTCTTTACCTCTGGGAGCATGGATTTGGGGATTTCAAAAAGGTCCAAAAGTTCCTGATCCCATTCCTGTGTATGAATGTTGAAAATCATCGTTCTGCTGGCATTGGTGATGTCAGTCAAGTGAGACTGCCCTTTCGTAAGCTTCCAAATCAACCAAGAATCCACTGTTCCAAAAGCCAATTCTCCTGCTTCTGCACGTTCTCTGGCTCCTTTGACGTTTTCCAGGATCCACCGGATTTTAGTCGCTGAAAAGTAGGCATCGATGATCAAGCCGGTTTTCGATGCAATCAAATCTGCATGTCCCTTTTCCTTGAGTTCGTTGCAAAATCCTGCAGTACGACGGTCCTGCCAGACTATCGCCTTATGGATGGGTTTACCGGTTTTTCGATCCCACACGATGGTGGTTTCCCGCTGATTGGTAATTCCGATGGCGGCAATTTGATCAGCACGGATGTCTTTGTTGACAAGTGCCTCGATCATTACTGCTGACTGACTCGTCCAGATTTCGTTTGCGTCATGTTCAACCCAGCCTTGCTTTGGGAAAAACTGCTTGAATTCTTTTTGAGCCACTGAGACGATCTGGCCCTGCTTGTCAAAAACAATTGCTCTAGAACTGGTCGTCCCTTGATCCAGAGCCATTATAAAGGGTTTGTTTTGGGTCATTTTGGGTTTGAGGGATTATTCGTTTAGGATTTAGAGTCACTTTTCAAACTGCGATCAACCTTGAGAAACCTAGGTTTTTATCACGTATTTTTCTGCTACATTTTTAAAATCATCCAGCTCCTTGGTAAGCCAAGCTTCATCCATTCCGAGTTCCGAGGCCATCAACTTCCCTACTTTTTCTGCTGAATCCAAGGCGGCTTGAGCATCCAAAATCAACATCCGGATGCGGCGCGAGAGTACATCTTCAATCTTCAGCGCCATCTCATTGCGAACAGCCCAAAGCACCTCGGCGAGGATATACGGAAAATCAGGATGAATAAGCTCAGCAAGACTCGAATCAGTAGAAGCCAACTCTTGAATTAATGGGGCATCAGATCCATAGACTGCCCAATGACCATTGGGAATCGACTTGGTAAATCCATGAAGAAGGATATCCTTGGATCTCGAATCATCCATGGATCTGCCTGTGATCTTTGGAAAATACGCCACGGTATCTTCGCCCATTTTCCGGAAAGTCGTCCATTTCCCGCCGGTTAGCGTCACGAGGCCACTTTCTGAGACGATGACTTTGTGCGAGCGTGAGATTTCTTTGGTCTTGGTGCTGCCTTCCTTTGGCCGTGCCAAAGGCCGCAGTCCAGCAAATACAGACTTCACATCAGCCCGGGTAGGTTTTCGGGTAAGGTATCCCGCCGCAGTTTCCAGTACGAAATCAATTTCTTTTTGCAAGGCTTCTGGTTCCAACTTAGCCTTTTCCCGAAGTGTATCCGTAGTACCGACCACAAGTTTCCCATGCCATGGTACAGCGAAAAGGACTCGTCCATCCCGGGTCTTTGGAATCATGAGGGCATCTTTCCCGCCCAAAAAATCCAGATCCAAAACAAGGTGAATCCCCTGACTTGGCTGAATTGTTTTGGGAGCCTCAGGATTGTCCATTTTGAGGATTTTATCGGCAAAAACTCCAGTGGCATTTACGACCATTCTTGCCTTGACAGGATATTTTTTCTTTGAAATCAAATCCTGAACAACCAGTCCATTTATTTTCTCCGAAGAATCTTTTTCAAGTGAAACCACCTTCGCATAATTCAAAATTGATGCTCCAGCGTGATCGGCTGTCTGTGCGATAGAAAGTGCCAGTCGAGCGTCATCAAACTGCCCATCATGGTACACAATCCCACCAAATAGCCCTTCCGGGTTTATTCCAGGCATTCGCTTCAGGGTTTCTTCCTTAGAAATATAGCGGGAGGAGCCTAAACTCAGATTGGCGGACATGTAATCGTACATTTTCAGCCCAGCACTGTATTGAACTCGATCCCAACGGGTGTAAACCGGAATGATAAATGCTTGATTTTGGGTTAAATGAGGAGCATTTTTTATCAATCTCCCACGCTCCCGAAGCGCTTCCAAAACCAAAAAAACATCGCCTTGGGCGAGGTATCTTACCCCGCCATGCAATAGTTTGGTGCTACGGCTAGAAGTGCCTTTGGCAAAATCCGCCTTTTCAAAAAGTGCCACTGAAAGTCCTCTGGAAACAGCATCCAGCGCTACGCCAAGTCCTGATGAACCACCACCAATTACAGCAATGTCCCAGATCTTTTCTGGGTTTTGAAGTTGTTTTAGGTTTTCGTCGCGGTTCATGGGTTCCTTTAACTTGTCAGTTCAAGATAAAGGAATTGAATTGCGAAAGGAAAAATCGGGTTAAAAATCCTTGTAAACTTTTCGCTCCACAGTGGAAGAATTGGACTCCAAATTCACCACATAGATGAAATTGTATTCCAAATCTGTCAAATCGGCAAATTTTTCGGATTCACCTACAAAAAAGTTGGCCAATTGGCTTACGGTATTACTGTGACCGACTACCAGAATATTTCCTTCCAGGGTTTTGAGCTGCTCGACTAGGGCATCAGGATTGGATGGATCATAAATTTGAATCGGCACCCCAGCTCCTTCTGCAGTGGGCAAAGCGGTATTTCGTGTTCGGACAAAGTCGGTAGAGTAAATGTGTTTGATCTCTTTCCCTTCAAGAATTTGCGCCAATTTTATGGCCCTTACTCCACCTGCATAGGACAGCTCTGGATCATTACCCACGAGTTGCTTTTCGGCATGTCGGACGATGTAGATGGTCTTGGGCTGGTTGGGTGACGTGCAGGAACCAAGGATGAAGATTAAACTGAAAAGTAGGAGAAGGTTTTTCATAGTTAATTGAAATCTGCTTTGCGAAATACAGTTGAAATCCGTCCGCAAGAGCGGACGAAATAAGATACTCTGTTTAGCGTATAATCTTAATTTAAACCTTTAAATCGTACGTATTTCTACTGTATTTCTACTGTATTTCTACTGTATTTCTACTGTATTTCTACTGTATTTCTAAATTCCTTATTACCCCGAAAAGGTATTATCCAGATGCTGATCCTTCACTTTTACTTCTTCCAGTTCCAGAAACTGCTCCCAGAATTCTGACTCAGGAAGTGCTGCCCGCATGTAGAGTTTTTCTTTCCTTACCGGGTGTACAAAAATCAAATGAAAGGCATGTAAGTTAATGCTGGCATCCGGATTGGCTTTGGCAAAGCCATACTTGACATCTCCGCGGATCGGACAACCCATAGAAGCCAACTGCACGCGAATCTGATGTGGACGACCAGAGATTGGACGAACTTCCAGAAGCCAGTGGTCATTCATATAGCCCAAGGTCTTGTAATTTAATTCCGCTTTCTGAGATCCCGGAACTTCCTTATCATGGGCGGTAACGACGTTTTTGAATTCGTCCTTGGTCAGGTAATGCGTCAATTTGCCTTGTTCTTCACGTGGCTTTCGTTTGACAATAGCCCAATACACCTTGTGAATATCCCGCTTGCGAAATAGCTCCATCATCCGCTCCAGCCCTTTTGAGGTGCGAGCGAAGGCAACCAACCCGCTTACCGGTCGATCCAAACGATGGATCGGGTGAAGAAAAACCTCACCGGGCTTTTTATATTTCTCTGCGATGTAATCCTTACAATAGTCGATCAGTGTCTTGTCACCGGTTTTATCACCCTGCACGAGGATGCCAGCAGCTTTATTGACGATCAGGAGGTGGTTGTCCTCATAGACAACGGTAAATGGCTTCTTTCTCATAACAGCCCGCAATTTAGCTATTTACTTTGAAGGCGATGGAGAAAAAACTCGAAGTCAATTGTTTCTAACTAATGTTTAGTTTAATTAGCGACTTAATAACTTCTTGCCGATGAGACCACTATTGATTTTTCTGGCGTCTTTTCTGATGCTTAGCTGTGACAATTCTTCACCTCAGGCTCAACAGAAACTCTCCGATTCTCAAACTTTTTATTTTGAAAAGTTAGACTCGATCGTGG
The DNA here is from genome assembly GCF_003259255.1 of Algoriphagus litoralis. Lineage (GTDB taxonomy): Bacteria > Bacteroidota > Bacteroidia > Cytophagales > Cyclobacteriaceae > Algoriphagus > Algoriphagus litoralis. The sequence continues at coordinate 679,770 of NZ_QGOL01000002.1, read as the reverse complement.
TCAAGGATGTCATTGCTCGAGTTTTAGTTTTTCAGGGCTTTCATGAAGATCAATTCTTTTTCAGAGACATGGCATCTTCCGAGGTCTATGTGTACGATCAAGCTGGTGAACTTGTGGACCAATGGAATAAAGAAGGCGATGTACCGGGAAAATTCTCAATGACTGCCTCTAATTTTTCCTTTGACAAAAAAGGAAACCTTGTCTTGCTAGATTTAATGACAGGAATCAAAGTTTTGAGAAAAGATTCAGAGGTGGTTCAGGATTTTAGTATTTATCAGAATCAGGTTAGTCTTGGAGCCGCTTTTTCACTTTTTGATACAGAGCAATTAATAGAAAAAGATGGTAAGGAATACTTGATCTATTCCCTGGATATCATTGACGAATACAGTCAAAACTATGATGCGGAATTTTTGGCTCAACGCAAAAATCTATTGATGACAGATCTGGAATCCAATGAAACTACTGAGCACATACCCTTTCCGGAAGGATCACATTTTCTCAATGGAAAAGTTTACTATTTCAGAGATCTGAGACCGATTTTTCAGTACGATGAAAAATCAGAGCGCCTATACCTCATGTTTAAAAGTGAGCCTATTCTATACACTTATGATTGGTCAGGCGATGCCCCCAAATTGATAGATCAGCAATTGCTCCCCTTGAAAGGCTTTGAAGTATATGAAGGTTTTGAAGTGGGTGCTGTGGACATGGGCCAGATCGGCAATTTTCAAACTCGTCCCTATCCTTCAGACATTATCGATATTTCAAAATACAGAGAGGATTTATTGATCAGCTATATATCCACACCTCAGGATAAATCGGCCATTGCCAGTGTGATTGCGGGACAAGCCACAGATGAAACTAAGAAAAGACTCAGAGAAGAAGCCAAAATGAGGACAGTTTTACTCCGAACTAATGGAGAAATCATCCCGGTCGAAATCCCCGGAATGCATTACAACAGCTTCAAAGTCGATGGAAACACCATCTATTGGATGAAAAAACCCGATCCAAACACAGAAACAGAGGACTTCACACTCTATTGGGGAGAGTTAAAAGCCAAAAAAAAGACCGAAGAGATTTAAGTCTTCGGTCTCCTGACTTCAAGCCTAATTAGTCCTTCAACAATTCTCTAATTTCATAATCCTGCAAATGGGCATTGAGCCAACCCGCTTCCAATGCCGCTCCGTATTTTTTGTAAAAATTGATCGCAGGCTCATTCCAGTCCAGCACCTGCCACATCATTCCAGTGCAATTAGCCTCCAGGCATTTGGCCATCACCCGGTCAAAAAGCAGCTTTCCAGCTCCATTTCCACGCTCTGATTCAGTAACTACGATATCTTCCAGATACAATCTTTTCCCCTTCCAAGTCGAATACCGGTAATAATAAATGGCAATGCCGATGATTTCTCCAGTGGAATTCTTTTGGCAGACATACATGCCATACACTGGATTGGGTCCAAAGCCGTCGGCCTTCATCAATTCCAGAGTGTTGGTGACTTGCTCGGGAGCTTTTTCATAGAGTGCAAGTTCTTTGATCAGTTCGAGGACTCTGGGTAAATCTTCTAATTTGCCTTCGCGGAGAGAATACATAAGGGAAAAAGGGGTTTGGATTTGGTAATTACTTTTCTGTTGGACTAAATTAGTCAAAACCTGAGAAAAGCATGTTTTTAGCCATTGATGCCGGCAACTCAAATGTTGTATTCGCACTTTTTGACCAGAAAAACGGAAAATGGACCAACCAATTCCGGCTGGAAACGAAAACTCCAAGATTGATTTCCCAACTCAGCAAAAAAGTCCCGCTCTACTTTCTGGAGCATGGAATTCAGCTTTCCCAAATTCAAAAGATCGGGTTCAGTTCGGTCGTCCCAGAGGTCAATTCCATCATTGTCCAATTCTGTCAAAACTTCCTAGGGCTTGACCCATACCTAATCTCCCCAACTAGCTACAGCAGATTGCCTGTCAAATCTCTTCGGCCAAATGAAATCGGCAGTGATCTCATGTGCAATGTCATGGCCGCATACTCAAAGCATCAGAAACCAGTCATCATCGTTGATTTTGGTACCGCTTTGACATTTACCGCAGTAGATGAAAGTGGAAAGATTCTAGGTGTAAACATCGTTCCTGGGCTCAGGACTGCCATCAAGTCTCTTTTCGCCAACACGTCCAAACTGCCGGAAGTCGAGCTGAAGCTGCCCGAATCAGCACTTGGGAAAAATACGATTCATGCGATTCAGGCTGGAGTTTTGTACGGTTATACGGGTTTGGTCAAGGGAATGATCGAGGCAATCCAAGCAGAAACTGGCTCAAAATTCAGAATTATTGCTACTGGAGGTCTAGCTGCGATTTTGACAACTTTGGAAAAAACATTTGACGATGTTGATCGAAATCTGACTTTGGAAGGTCTCAGATTAATCACTGAAGCAAACTCGTAAAGAGTGGAAGATCGAGACATATTTCTCCCTGATTTTCTGATAGCAATCCCTAACTTTGGCGCTCAAATCCACTAAGGCTGACGTGTATAAATCCCTGCTCAAACCCCTGCTTTTCCTCAAAAACCCGGAGGATGCGCATCATTTTACCTTTTCACTGATCAAAACAATCTTCAATCTTCCTATCGCTAGCTCCATTGTCAAATCCACTTTTGGCTTGGATGACTCGAGGTTGGAGCGAGAAGTTTTTGGTTTGAAATTCAAAAATCCAGTGGGTTTGGCTGCAGGCTTTGACAAAGACGCAAAACTCATAGACGAGATGGCGATGCTCGGTTTCGGATTCATCGAAATCGGAACTTTGACGCCGAAACCTCAAGAAGGCAATCCTCTTCCACGCTTATTCAGATTGCCACAAGATGAAGCCTTAATTAACAGAATGGGCTTTAATAACGGAGGTGTTTCAGCCGCTGTGGAGCGATTGAAAAAACGGAATTCCGATGTCATCGTGGGAGGAAACATCGGCAAAAACAAAGTCACTCCCAATGAAAATGCAGTGGATGATTACCTGTTTTGTCTGGAAGCTTTGCATCCCTATGTAGACTATTTTGTAGTTAATGTCAGCTCTCCCAATACGCCAAACCTGCGTGATCTTCAGGAAAAAGAACCACTGAAGCAACTTCTCCAAGCAGTCAAATCCGCAAACGATAAAAAATCAAAACCAAAGCCGATTCTCCTGAAAATTGCCCCAGATCTCACCGATGGACAGCTAGATGACATTGTCGAAATCGTCCAAGAAACACGAATCGATGGAGTCATTGCGACCAATACGACAATCGATCGTTCGAATCTGAGCACTCCTCAATCCGAAGTAGAAGCCATTGGAGCTGGAGGAGTAAGCGGCAAAGTATTGGCAAAAAGAAGTACCGAAGTAATCCGTTATTTGCATCAGAAATCAAATGGAGCATTTCCGATTGTTGGAGTAGGAGGAATCTATTCTGCAGCAGATGCCATTGAAAAACTCGAAGCTGGCGCAAGTCTTGTCCAAGTGTACTCAGGCATGATTTATGAGGGACCTGCTTTGATTAAGAATATCAAAAAGGGACTTCTGGCATATTTTTCCCGGTAAGTTCATTTTCAAAGGCCACTTGGCTAAAATTAAAATTGTACTTTCAAGCTTAAATGGCATCAGAAACCACCGCAAAAAATACGTTTCGAAAGAAAGCGGAGAATACCAAAAAGGCCCCTCAGCAACCCAAGGGCCCAAGTTTTTCTTTTGGCAAAATCCAGTTTAAGCAATTCCCCCTCATCGCTGGGATATTTCTGATTTCGGCAGCTATCTTTTTGTTTATCGCTTTTGTAAGCTACCTGATCAATGGGCCAGCGGACCAAAGTCTGGTAATGAACAATCCGGATCAAGCAGTTAGAGACGCCGCAAGAGAATCCCAAAATTGGCTTGGCTACCTTGGCGCACAGGCCTCGCATTGGCTGATCTACCGCTGGTTTGGAATTGCCGCATTTCTGCTCCCTCCTTTCCTGTTTTTGTTGGGGTTCAAATGGACCTTTAAGTTTTCTCTAGTACCGCTTACCCGATACGTGATTTTCTCGCTGTTCTTCACGGCTTGGCTAGGGTTATTGATGGGCTATATCGTGATTTTGGTAGAAGGCTACTCGTATTGGAGCTTTCTTTCGGGAGGATTTGGGTATGAATTAGCGAGACTTTCCAGCGATTTTCTAGGAATGGGCACCTTTATTTTAATTGTCGGCGCTTTTCTGATTTTCGTAGTTCTCTTTTTTGGATTGGAGCAATTGAATTGGTTTGCACCCAAAGAGGTAGAGGATGAATTAGCCGACGAGATAGCTCCGCAAAGTAAAAAAACGCCTAAAGCAAGTCCATTTCCATTAGCCGAAAGTCCTGAAAGCATTGATGATGCCGAAGAGGAATTTGAGGATGATGGCAGTGCTTGGGAGGTCAAAAGCAATCCTCAATCTGAGTCATCGCCAGAATTACCCTTTTCCATCACCGAAGACCTAGTCGAAGAAGAAGCTGAAGAGGATCTCTTTGAAGTGCCTCAAGTCAACCTTTTGGAAGAAGGAAGAGGAAAAAGTACTGTGAAAGAGGGGAATTTTTCAGTCAACAAAGTAGAAGAAGAAAAGACCGCCGAAGCGGTCGAAAACCTGGATCCTTATGATCCTACTTTGGACCTTCCTCGATACAAATACCCTACACTTGACTTGCTGAATGAATACGACATCAAAAAGGTGACCGTATCCATGCAGGAACTGCAGGAAAACAAGGATAAAATCGTCACAACGCTTAAAAACTTCCAGATCGGAATTCAGGGAATCCAGGCGACCATCGGTCCGACAGTGACTTTGTACGAGATCGTCCCTGACCCAGGAGTGAAGATCTCCAAAATCAAAAACCTCGAAGATGACATCGCGTTAAGTTTGGCTGCTTTGGGTATTCGAATCATCGCTCCTATTCCCGGCAAGGGAACAATCGGTATTGAGGTGCCAAATAAAAACCGTGAACTAGTGCCTGCCCGTGCGGTACTAGGCACAGAGAAATTCATGCGGTCTGATAAGGATCTTCCGATTGCGCTAGGCAAAACGATTTCCAACGAAGTATTTGTCGCTGATCTTGCCAAGATGCCTCACCTCCTCATGGCAGGAGCTACAGGTCAAGGAAAGTCAGTTGGCTTGAATATGATTTTGGCTTCTTTGATCTACAAAAAGCATCCATCGCAACTGAAGTTTGTCTTGGTAGATCCGAAAAAAGTGGAGTTAACGCTCTTTAACAAGATCGAGCGACATTTTCTCGCAAAACTTCCGGGATCCGAAGAGGCCATTATCACCGATACCAAAAAGGTAATTTACACGCTGAATTCCCTTTGTATCGAAATGGACAATCGATACAATCTGCTAAAAGATGCAGGCTGTAGAAATCTAAAAGAATACAACGCCAAGTTCATCGCGCGAAAGCTCAATCCTGAAAAGGGCCACTATTTCATGCCTTACATTGTGCTGGTCATAGACGAGCTGGCGGACTTAATGATGACTGCCGGCAAGGAGATCGAAGGACCAATTGCACGTCTTGCACAGCTGGCACGAGCTATCGGTATTCACTTGGTCGTGGCGACACAGCGACCATCTGTAAACGTCATCACGGGTATCATCAAAGCCAATTTCCCGGCCCGTCTTTCATTCCGGGTAACTTCCAAAATCGACTCCAGAACTATCTTGGATGCTGGAGGTGCTGATCAGCTCATTGGAATGGGTGACATGCTCCTTTCTCATGGTTCGGAAATGACCCGAATCCAGTGTGCATTTCTTGACACACCAGAGGTCGATGCGATTTGTGATTGGATCGGCGAGCAAAAGGGGTATTCTGATGCCTATTTACTTCCGGAGTTTGTCGGAGAAGATGGAGAAGGATCGCTCTCTAGCGTAGATCTTTCTGACCGTGATCCGCTTTTTGACGAGGCTGCACGCTTGATCGTATTGCATCAGCAGGGCAGTACTTCATTGATTCAGAGAAAGCTAAAGCTGGGCTACAACCGTGCTGGTAGAATCGTAGATCAGCTGGAAGCAGCCGGCATCGTAGGAGCTTTCGAAGGGTCCAAAGCCCGGGAAGTCTTGATTCAGGATGATGCCAGTTTGGAACGGTTATTGAATAGTTTGTAATCGCTGTCTTACCCAGTTCCAGCAGCCCAATTACATGAAATTCCATAGGTCCTACTTTCTTCTTTTCTTTCTTTTTCTAGGTTGTTTTGAAGCTTTCGGGCAAAAAGACCCCAAGGCAAAAGCGGTACTTGATGCCATGAGCCAAAAGTATCAAAGCATGAAAGGATTCACTGCCGGCTTTGACTACACCTATTCAGATGCGGGTGTGCCCGGAGATCGACAGACTGGTGAAATCGCTGTGAGTGGAGAAAAGTACCGACTCAAACTTCCTGATCAAGAGATCTACAATGATGGCAAGACCGTATGGACCTTTATCCAAACACCCAGCTACAAGGAGGTCACCATCAACGACGCCACACAAATGGAAGGAGAACTGACTCCATCCAACATTTACAAAATGTATCAGACTGGTTTCAATTATAGGCTTTTGGCAGATAAGACTTATCAGGGCAAAGCGGTAAATGTGGTAGAATTGATCGCATTGAAGTCCAATGCACCCTTTCAGGAGGTGAAATTGATGGTGGACAAAAACACCAAAGATCTACTCGGATGGGAGATGTCTGATGGCCAAGGCGGAGTATTTACCTATTCTTTCAAAAACCTAAAGGCTGCTCCAAATTTGGCTGCAGACTATTTTACATTTGATCCCAAAAAATATCCCGGGATTGAGGTGATTGATTTAAGGTAAAAGAGATTTTTGAATTAAGAGTTTCGTTTTAAGACGTATCAAGCTATTTCAAAGATTTGATAACGAGTGAGCTTTTTAGTCTCTTTGAAATTGCCAATTCATTTTTGGAAAAACTAGTTCACCTCTTTTCTGACCCTTCCCACCCAACTTCTAACTAATTCCAATCCAAATTCGGTCAAATGCGCTTCAGGGTGATATTGGATTCCTAGGATCGGGAGCCTCTTATGCGCCATTCCCATAACTTCTCTTGATTCAGTTTCTAATATGACCTCAAGGCAATCCGGTAAGTTTCGAAGCTGAAGTGAATGGTATCGAGTGACTTCGAATTGATCGGGAAGATTTTCTGTGAAAAAATGTGGTTTTGCCTTTCGCACCAAATGGACTTTACCATGGGTTGGAACCTGATTTTTCACCAATTCTGCTCCAAAAAATTCACCAATCGCCTGATGACCGAGACAAACCCCTAACACAGGAATATCCCGATGGTATTTTTCAAAAACTGAGAAAAGGTTGCCCGCTTCGGAGGGAATTCCGGGGCCAGGGGAAAGAATCAAACCTTTGAAATCGATTTTTTCAATCTCTTCCAAACTAACATCATTCCTGATGACTCTTAATTCCTCTCCAGTCTGCCGGATTAAATCCGCCAAAATATGACTGAATGAATCAAAATTATCAATCAGCAGCAGCATCTCTGAATCCCTCAACAATCTCGGCGATCGTCTCCTGCAACTCTTTTACTTTTGGCACCAAAGGCTCCAATACCCAAATCACCCCAGGCGCCAAAGGTTCGATGTATTGAAGGAATTCACTTTTTGCACTCCATTCTTTTGGCATTTTCAGATCAAATCCCAATGCAAGCCACATGAAAAGGCTCACAAAAAATGCGGATTTCACGATACCCAAAATTGCTCCTGCAAGGCTGTCTACACTCCCGAGCAAGATCATATCCATCATTTTTTTGAGTATCCAGCCGGCGATATTGACGATGAGAAGGGTGATGAAAAATACGATCAGAAACGCAAAAACCGGAAAAGCAAAGCTGAGTTCATCCAGCCGTTCTGCAAGCATTTTGCTGACTGGATCCATGAAATATACACCCAGAATTATGGCGATGACGAAGCCTATGAGTCCTACAATACTCATCAAAAGGCCTTTTTTGTAGCCCTCATAGGCCCCAAGCGCCAAAACAATCAGGATGACAATATCAATCGGTGCCAAATCAGCCGTTCAATAAGGATTTTACTTTGTCTGCAATCGCCTTACCTTCTGCTTTCCCTGCCAATTGCTTGTTTGCAGCGCCGATTACCTTACCCATTTCCTTGGCACTGGTGGCACCGGTCACATTGATGATTTCTTGGATGGCCAAAGTAAGCTCTTCATCAGTCAATGCCTTTGGTAAAAACTCCTGGATAACGGCAAGTTCTGCCAATTCCACCTCCAAAAGATCTGGTCTATTTTGCTGCTGATAGATGTCTGCTGAATCTTTTCGCTGTTTTGCTGCTTTGGTCAAAAGCTTCATTTCTTCATCCTCAGAAAGCTCCCCGGAGAATCCGCCTTTGGTTTCTTCTAAAAGAATCATCGACTTGATTGCACGCAATGCAGTCAATCTTACTTTGTCTTTGGCAATCATGGCGGATTTAATTTCGCCTTCTATTTTCTGCTTTAAAGCCATTAGTCCTAAGTTTGTGTTATATCAATATTAGCAGGTAAAAATACCTTTTTCAAAACAGATATGACCCAACTCAGTGTAAATATTAACAAGATTGCCACCCTTCGCAACGCAAGAGGAGCGGACAATCCCAATGTCGTCAAGGTGGCTTTAGACTGTGAGCGATTTGGTGCTCAGGGAATTACCGTCCATCCAAGACCAGACGAACGGCACATTCGCTATCAGGATGCGGTGGATTTGGCAAAAGTGGTGACGACGGAATTCAACATCGAAGGCTACCCAGATCAGCGTTTTATGCAACTGATCCGAGAAGTAAAACCTGCCCAAGCCACACTGGTACCCGATCCTCCCAATGCGATTACGTCCAATTCGGGTTGGGATACGATCACTCACCAAATTATGCTTCGTGAAATCGTAGCCGAATTGCATGAAATCGGAACTCGGGTTTCTATCTTCATCAATCCGGAAGCAAAGTTTTTTGAACCCGCCAAACTTACCGGTACAGATCGCGTGGAGTTATACACTGAACCTTATGCTTCAAATTACCATCAGGATCGCGAAAAAGCCGTGAGACCTTATGTGGAAGTTGCACACATTGCCAAAGAATTGGATCTTGGACTGAATGCCGGACATGATTTGGACTTGCACAATTTGGCTTACCTGAAGCAGCAAATCCCTTTCCTGGAAGAAGTTTCCATCGGTCATGCTTTGATCTGCGATGCGCTCTATTTTGGACTGGAAAATACGATTCAGATGTACAGGAGGCAGTTGGAATTGTGAGTATTGGAAGATTGAAAAACTAGAAGATGGAAAAATTAAAGGTTGGAAAGTGGCAAAGTTGAAAAGTCGCAAGGATTCCTAAAGTCGATGGCCTAGACTCTACCAAAAGCCTCGTATTTCATACTTCGTAAATCGTAATTCGAATGAAATTAAACTTCAAAAAATCCGGCTCAGGCCCTCCATTAGTAATTCTCCACGGTCTTTTTGGCTCCTTGGACAATTGGTTTTCCATTGCAAAGGAATTGGTAGACCAGTATACACTTTACCTTGTAGACCAGCGAAATCATGGTGATTCTCCGCAAGCTGATGAATGGAATTATGCGGTGATGGTGGAAGATTTGAAAGAGCTGTTTGATACCGAGGGGTTGGATAAAGTCTTTCTAATGGGACATTCGATGGGTGGTAAAACGGTTATGAATTTTGCCGTCAAGTATCCTGATCGAGTGGAAAAGCTGATTGTCGCTGACATTGCTCCGAGGTACTACCCCATTCATCACCAGACGATCTTAGAAGGCTTGAATTCCTTGAATCTCAGCGAAATCAAATCCAGAAAAGAAGCTGACGATCAGTTGGCCAAGTACATTTCAGAACTTGGAATCCGTCAGTTTCTACTGAAAAGCCTGACTAGAAATAATGAAGGATTCGCATGGAAAATCAACTTGCCGGTAATCACCAAAAACATTGAAAATGTAGGTGAGGCACTAGCTGAAGGCACTAGATTCGAAGGTCCTACTCTGTTCCTTGCCGGAGCAAATTCAAATTATATTCAGCAAAAGGATTTGGCAGACTTGGAAGCACACTTTCCAAATTATGAATTGGAATTTGTGGCAGATGCCGGTCATTGGCTGCACGCGGAGCAGCCACATGCTGTGGTTGTGGAAATGAAGCGTTTCCTGGACTAACTCTCCTATCCATCTGTCAAAGCTATTTTTTACATGATCTTTCGTTAACAAAAAACCCTTATTGAATAGCAATTCAATAAGGGTTTTGACTTTAGCGGCGTGCAGTGATCAGCTCAATCAGCCTTAAATTTGTCTACGATATAAAGGAAGATATTAAACGACAAGGTAGAAGGTGAGTCGGTTTTCTTTGCCTCTCGATCAGAAGCATTTTCTACGATTGCAGCTTCTTTTTTTACAACAGTCGTACCCGCTGGTTTTGGGCTAGCACTTGGTTTGGCTAGTGTAGTTCTGGATTGTGAATTATCCTGAATTAATGTATGATCTTCTAGAACCACACGGTCGTTGGTCTTTGGATAAATCTCCTCAACTTTCTCATTTTCAGACTGAGCAGAAGCTTCTAATGTCAAAAACATTAAAAACAGGGCTCCTATGCCTAAAATGAGTGGTTTACCTAAATGAAATCCTGAAAATTTCAACATGATTTCTTTTTTGATCTAAACTGTTAAACTGGGGGATTGCAAAAATGTTCCTAAAATTAAGAAAAAAAACCACTATGCAAACGATTGACATCGAAGATTTCAACAAAATAGAACTGAGGGTCGGAACGGTTATTCAGGCAGAAGTATTCGAAAAAGCACGAAAACCAGCATATAAAATTTGGATTGATCTGGGCCCAGAACTTGGCGTGAAGAAATCCTCGGCACAAGTGACAGATTTGTATACGCCAAGCGATTTGCTAGGTAGACAGGTGATTTGTGTATGTAACTTCAGACCTAGACAGATTGCTGATTTCATGTCTGAAGTGCTTGTTACGGGCTTCAGCAGTTTGGAAGGAGGGATAGTTCTGGCCTCCTCAGAGCGCACAGTTCCTAACGGAGCCAAACTTCACTGAAAATTACGGGAGGATTATTTTTAATCCATCCTCTGACAGGGTACATGGAAAAGTCTCCAAATCTGGACAATCCCCTGCTTTGGATCGTCCTCCTTGGAGTTCAAACCGGTAATGATGCAAAGGACAGATCACCTCTCCTGCATGAATTGATCCTTGGATCAAGGAGGCACCCCGATGCGGGCAAAACGAATTGAATCCAAATATTCGATCTCCAACTCGAACGATTCCGATTTCACGATTACCAAGTTTTACTTTTTTAATCCGAGCCTCAGGCAGCATTTCTAGTACTTCTGAGACTGAATTACCCAATTGAAATTCCTTCATGGCTCTAATTTTTCTTTAGTCCTTTCTCCACACCAATGACGGACAAAAGATTGGAATTCTGTACTTTGTTTTGGAATTTAAAGCTACCAACAAAGAAACCGAACAAAATTCATGGCGGAACTTTCAGTTGATTTTCCGGAATTCTTCTAAAGATGGTCAAGTCTATCAATCAGCCTACTAGTAAACAGATGTCAATCTCAATTCAAACTATACTCCTATGAAAAATTACCTGCTTGTCTTTTTCTTTTTTTTAACAGGAATTGTAGCTGCGCAAAGCTTGGAAGGTTCCTGGAAACTGATCAGCCAAAACGGCAATGCGGTGACCGATCAAGAGTACATCAAAATCTATCAAGATAACTATTTTGCATTTGGAGTAAAAAATGTTGCCGATAATGCTTTTATCGGTGCGGGAGGTGGTCCATACAAGTTTGAGGATGGGAAATATTCCGAAACACTAGACTTTTTCACCTTGAATCCCCTACAAATAGGAACCACCACGCCGTTTAAAATCGAAATCGATGGAAAGAAACTAATCTTATCAGCCAATACTAACAATGGGATGCTTGTCGAGATTTGGGAACAGATCTCAGATTCAAGAGACGAATTGACCGGAAACTGGGTCATTACCGGAAGAAAGCGCGATGAGCAGATCACAAGATCCACTCCTGGAGCCAGAAGAACTGTAAAAATCCTCAGTGGAGGACGATTCCAATGGATCGCATTCAACTCTGAAACCAAAGAATTTTCAGGAACAGGAGGAGGAACTTACACCGCGAAAAACGGAAAATACACCGAAAACATCACTTTCTTTTCCCGTGACAATTCAAGAGTGGGAGCAAGTCTTGGGTTTGACTTTGAAGTCATCGAAGGAGAATGGCATCACAGCGGACTAAGCTCTACAGGAGCACCGATTTACGAAATTTGGACTCCTTACGCCATTGGATATAAGCCAGGAAATTAACAAGTAGATTCCAATTCGACTAAAAAAGGAGCCTTAAGAGGCTCCTTTTTTAGTTTATACTTCTACCGCGTACAGTTCTTTCAGCTTAGCTACAGTATAATCGACTTCTTCCAAGGTATTGAACCTGCTGAAAGATAATCTGACAGAGTCCCGCTCCGGATTGTGATTCAGCGCTCTCAACACATGAGATCCTACTGTGGCTCCAGAACTACACGCGGAGCCTCCAGATGCAGAAATTCCCTCTAAATCCAGGTTGAAAAGTAGCATCCCACGATTGGGATCAGAGGGAGGAAGACTGACGTTCAGCACAGTGTAGAGGCTTTGACTCAAGTCACCTGAAAGTCCATTGAACTCCACCCCAGGGATTTCAGCGGTAAGTTTCTCTATGAACCGGGATTTGATTTGCTCAATATGGCTGCGATGACCAGCCATGTCCTCATAGGCGAGTTCCAATGCTTTCGCAATGCCAATGATCCCGATTACGTTTTCCGTTCCACCACGCATGTTACGCTCCTGAGCTCCCCCGTGGATGAAGGGATGAATTTTTTTATCTTTTCTCACAAAGAGAAAACCAGAACCTTTCGGTCCATGAAACTTGTGTCCTCCAGCAACAATCGCATCGACGGGAAGGGTTTTCAGGTCATGCACAAAATGCCCTACTGTTTGCACAGTATCTGAATGAAAAAAGGCCTGGTATTCTTTAGCCAAACCGCCGATTCGAGTCAAATCATTCAAATTTCCGATCTCATTGTTCGCCTGCATGAGTGAAACAAGACTTTTTGGATTTGCTTTGAGCAGTTCCTCCAATTGGTTCAGATCAATTTCGCCTTTTTCATTGACATCCAGAATGCTGAGTTTGACGCTTCCCTTTTTGGCTAAAACCTCAAGCGTGTGAAGTACCGCGTGATGCTCAATCGGTGAGGTGATTGCATGGGTAATATTATGACTGTCTATTCCGCAGACCAAGGCCGTGTTATCCGCTTCAGTACCTCCTGAAGTGAAGAAAATTTCCGATGGACTGGCATTGAGTAATTCCGCAACTTTCTTTCTGGATTTTTCTATTGCACTTCTCACCTCTCGCCCATGACTATGGACTGAGGAGGGATTTCCAAAGTAAGATTTCATATAAGGCAGCATTGCGTCGATCACTCGATCGTCCATTGCTGTTGTCGCGGCATTATCAAAATAAACTTTATTCATATTTGGGCTGGTGCTGGTTTTTTTAAATCAGATCAATGAAGCGCTAACAACTTCTTTGATATCCTGCATGATTTTCTTGGCCAAATGCTCTGCAGTGGCTTCTGATTCTGATTCGGAATAGATTCTAATTATGGGTTCGGTATTGGATTTTCTCAGGTGAACCCACTCTTTTTCAAATTCGATTTTTACCCCATCGATATCATTAATGGGTTGTTTTTTGTATTTGTTTTTGATCTCAAGCAGGATCTTATCCACATTGATTTCAGGCGTGAGCTCGATTTTATTTTTGGAAATGTGATAATTGGGATAAGTCGCTCTCAGCATAGAGATGGACTTTCCGAATTTTGCCAAGTGTGTCAAAAACAAGGCAATTCCAACCAAAGCATCTCTACCATTGTGGGAAGCCGGATAAATGATTCCACCATTGCCCTCCCCACCGATGACTGCATTCACGGCTTTCATCTGGTTGACTACATTCACTTCACCGACTGCAGCAGCGGTATATTTTCCGCCTCTTTTTTCGGTCACATCACGGAGTGCACGTGTAGAAGACAGATTGGAAACAGTATTCCCAGGCGTTTTGCTCAGCACATAATCTGCCACCGCGACTAAGGTGTATTCTTCACCAAACATGGATCCGTCTTCGTTGACAAAAGCCAATCGATCCACATCCGGATCCACTACGATTCCCAAGTCAAAGCTGCCTTTTTCAAGTTTTTTGGAAATATCTCGCAGATTCTCTGGCAAAGGCTCAGGATTGTGTGGGAAATGCCCATCCGGATTGCAAAACATTTCTTCGATTTCGGTCACCCCAAGGGCACGAAGCAACATTGGAATAGCAATACCCCCGGTTGAGTTGACTCCATCAACCACGACTTTGAAATTCCTTGCTTTGATCGCTTCCACATCTACCAGCTCGAGTTCCAAGACATGTTGGATATGGCGTTCGATGTAATCGTTGATTTGAGTATAGCCTCCGAGTTTTTTTACCTCGGCAAAAGAGAAGGACTCTTTATCAGCTTTTTCCAAAATGGACTTCCCTTCCTCATCTGAGATAAATTCACCGACGGCATTTAACAGTTTCAGAGCATTCCACTGGATTGGATTATGGCTGGCTGTAAGAATGATTCCTCCGCCCGCCTTTTCTAAAGGAACAGCGTATTCGACAGTCGGAGTGGTACTGAGGCCAAGATCGATGACATGGATTCCCATACCCTGAAGGGTAGCCGAGACCAAGCGGGAAATCATATCTCCGGAGATTCTTGCGTCTCTTCCTATGACGACTTTAGGATTATTGGTTTTCTCAAGGACCCAAGCTCCATAAGCTGCTGTAAACTTAACAACATCGACAGGGGTAAGTCCTTCTCCGGCTTTTCCGCCAATAGTTCCTCTAATTCCTGAAATAGATTTGATGAGCGACACGTAATTTGATTTATTTAAAAGTGGAATGTTAAAAAATCCCGTCATCGACAGGATTAACTATTATTTGAATTTGGCCATGACCTTGTCTACCTCATTGTCTGGGTTCCCACAAGCGGTATTCCCATCCATGGTTTTGCCACAATATCCACAGGTCGCTCCCTCTTTATTGAGAAAGGGACTTTGGGATGCACAAGTGCCTTTAAATTCACCGTTTTTAAGGAAAATTAGCCTAACAGACATCAGGATGAAGAATAATGCCACGAAGCCTACGGTAATGAATACTGTTGTCATAACGGATAAATTTGCGCAAATTTAAAGCTTTACTTCGAAAACGTTTACAATTCCTGCATAGTTTCCCAAGCCATGTCTAATTTGAGTACCCGAGCCGATCAACTCGCCGCCTTTGATCGATTATTGACTATCATGGATGAGCTACGGGCTCAGTGTCCTTGGGATAAAAAGCAAACTACAGAAAGCCTAAGGCACCTGACAATCGAGGAAACTTTTGAACTTTCGGATGCCATTTTGGAAGGAAATCCAGAAGAAATCAAAAAAGAACTGGGGGATATTTTGTTGCATATCGTCTTTTATGCCAAGATTGGTTCCGAAGAGGGAAACTTTGATATGGCTACCTTGACTAATTCACTCTGCGAAAAACTAATCCGCAGGCACCCACATATTTATGGAGATGTGGAGGCTAATGATGCAGAGACAGTGAGTCAAAACTGGGAGAAAATCAAATTAAAAGAAAAGGGAAATGTCTCTGTCTTAGGGGGGGTACCCAAATCACTTCCTGCTTTGATCAAAGCCATGCGGATTCAAGAAAAAGCCCGTGGCGTAGGGTTTGACTGGGAAGAAAAACACCAGGTTTGGGAAAAAGTAGAAGAAGAGATGCAAGAATTCAAAGCCGAATTCAATGCAGCGACCGAGGAAGAAATCGACAAAGAAAAGGCTACTGCTGAATTTGGAGATTTGCTTTTCTCCCTGATCAACTATGCACGATTTATCGAAATCGACCCAGAAGAAGCACTTGAGCGGACCAATCTCAAATTCATCAAGCGTTTCCAATACCTCGAGAATGCAGCAAAAGCTGCCGGCAAAAATTTAAGCGAAATGACTCTCGCCGAAATGGACGTCTATTGGAACGAAGCCAAATTAAAATAAGCAATCCCAGTTTTCAGTCTCAATAGTTAGAACAATCGTGATTTATACTAATTAACAAATAATCACTCACCACCTACAGACCTAACACATGGCAAACCAAATCATTTTCACCCCAGAGGCTCCAGCCCCAATCGGCCCCTATTCACAGGCTGTCCTTGCAGGAAACACCTTGTATGTTTCGGGACAGATAGCACTGGATCCCGAAACTGGCGAATTGATCAATGAAAACATCACTGAGGAAACCCATGCGGTGATGAAAAATATGGAAGCAGTACTTCGGGTAGCAAATTTTTCCTATGCTGACGTGGTCAAATGCACCATCTTCATTCGCGACATGGGACAGTTTGGCACAATCAATGAAGCTTATGGGCAATACTTTAAATTAAACCCTCCGGCCCGGGAAACAGTTGAGGTAAGTAAGCTTCCTAAAAATGTGAATGTTGAAATTTCCTGTATTGCAGTGAAATGATAAGATAGAAAAACATCTCTTTCAATAATCCGCTGAGTCATATCAGAACCTTGAAAAACTTAACCTGATGAATTAGCCTGTTTTGAATCTACTTCCCTACCATAGCGAGACACTGGTGAGTGCCCTTTCCAAAAAAGAAATTCTGGGTCATCTGATCCGTGTGACCCGCGAGGTGAACTTTTTGGATTCCAGAACCCAACTTGACTCCAAGGTGAAGTTCAATGGAATGATCGGTCAGGAGGGGTTCAGGATATCCAAAGCCATCACCAGAGGGAATACCTTCCTACCGCTGATCTCTGGAGAAGTCGAGTCTACCCCACGGGGAAGTATAATTTTTCTGAGATACAGGCTTTTTCCGGGTGCCATCTTTTTTTTGGCTTTTTGGAGTATCATTTTACTCAGTTTCTCAGCTTACTATTTCTTAGCTGTAGACAACATCACCAATGGACTCGTCTGTTTAGGGCTGACTTTACTCAATTATGCCATTGGCATTATGTTTTTTCACAGACAGGTGAAAGTCTCCCGGGAAGTTTTCCATGAATTGATCAATTTTCAGATGAAGGGCAAGGAATAAGTATTCGATTTTAGGCTAAAAGGCCTTTAGAGATTAACTTCGCCCTTCGAAATCAAACCCATATACCAAATACTATGTCAATCCGAATCGAAAAAGACACGATGGGACCGGTGGAGGTTCCTGCAGACAAATATTGGGGAGCCCAGACCCAGCGTTCGATCAATAATTTTAAAATCGGAGGCGAAAAAAACCGCATGCCGATAGAGATTATCCGCGCTTTTGCGATTTTGAAAAAAGCCGCAGCACTGACAAATGCAGAACTGGGTGTATTGGATCAGGCAAAAGCAGATATCATCGCTACCGTGTGTGACGAGATCTTGGAAGGAAAGCACGACGACCAATTTCCGCTCGTCATCTGGCAAACTGGCTCAGGCACTCAATCCAACATGAACTCCAATGAGGTGATTGCTTACCGGGCACATGTACTGCTAGGTGGTTCTTTGGAGGATGCAAAAAAGAAAATTCACCCCAATGATGACGTAAATAAGTCTCAATCATCCAATGACACCTACCCGACTGCGATGCACATTGCGGCTTATCAGATGGTAGTCGAGAATACTATTCCTGGAGTACAAAAATTGAGAGATACCCTTGCTGAGAAAGCAGAGGCATTTAAATCAGTCGTGAAAATCGGCAGAACCCACTTCATGGACGCCACTCCGCTAACTTTGGGACAGGAGTTCAGTGGTTATGTGGCACAATTGGATCATGGATTGAGAGCTTTGAAAAATACACTTTCACACCTTTCCGAACTCGCTTTGGGAGGAACAGCAGTAGGCACAGGGCTCAATACCCCTCAGGGTTATTCTGAGCTGGTAGCCCAAAAGATCGCCACACTCTCCGGATTGCCATTTGTCACTGCACCAAACAAATTTGAAGCCTTGGCGGCTCACGATGGAATGGTCGAAGCACATGGAGCGCTGAAGCAGCTGGCCGTTTCGCTGATGAAAATCGCCAACGACATCCGAATGCTTTCCTCAGGTCCTAGATCCGGAATCGGAGAAATCCTCATTCCTGAAAACGAACCAGGATCATCCATCATGCCTGGAAAAGTCAATCCAACTCAGGTAGAAGCATTGACCATGGTAGCTGCGCAGGTCATGGGTAATGACGTGGCCGTGTCGATAGGTGGATCGCTGGGACATTTTGAATTGAATGTGTTCAAGCCATTGATCGCTGCCAATTTCCTTCAATCTGCCCGATTGATTGGAGATGCATGCGTTTCGTTCAATGACAACTGTGCGATCGGTATCGAACCAAATACACCAATGATTCAACGGCACTTGGAGAATTCGCTGATGCTCGTCACTGCCTTAAATCCTTACATCGGATATGAAAATGCTGCAGCCATTGCCAAGAAGGCACACAAAGAAGGAACCAGCCTTCGTGAAGCTGCGATTGCCCTGGGGCTTTTGACTTCGGAGCAATTTGACGAATGGGTGAAACCTGAAGATATGATTGGAGGGCTTAAGTAAGCCTTCAAACAAAAAATGGCGGCCCAGAAATTTCTGGGCCGCCATTTTTAAATGTCAAAAATTACTTTTTGATGAATTCCCTTGATTTAATTGCATATCCAAGAGACACATACATCATCGTACTTTGGGTGGGCGTATAGGTAACTCCAGCTACATTTACTTTTTGATTAGCCGGCTCTAGGAAATCAGTCAGATAATATTTGAATCGAATGTAGTTTCCACTTTTCGATTTAAACTCCGCAAATACAGAAGGCAAGTAGATCTTGGTCCGATCACTAAACCAAATATTGGTTTTCGATTTTTCATCATTCACAAAGACTTTTTGTTTGAAGTTCAAAGCAAATTCATTGTCAATACCAATAGCCCCTTGGTAACCCTTCATGTCCCCAAACTTAATAGCAACAGGTATTCCCAAGGTGTACACACGCTGCTTGACGCGAACAGAATCATTCAAATCGGTAATTATACCGACGTTTCTGAGCATCAAGCCTGTATAAAAGCCAGTTTTCTCGCCAAAATCCTTGTGAACCTGAGTGCCGAAGTTAAAGAATGGCGTAAATCTACCGATGTTGGCAGTTTCCAAACCAGTCGCCTTCACATTACCAAATGAAAGGATAGTTTCAGAAGCAGCGACCGTGTACCAATTATTTGTGGTTGTTTCTTGAGCGTGCAGGCTAGCTCCCCAGCCCAAAAGGAAAATGAGTAATACGATTTTTTTCATTTTGCTAAAGTTTAAAAGTTTCAATAAATGTAAAGTTTGGAATTTTATCTCCTCTCATTTTTGAGCAATTATTTCAAAAAGCCCACTTTTCAGCTCAAATTCCAGACGCAATAATTTTTAGAAAAAGGTGAATTTCTAGTGACCAATGGGCAAATTGCACCTGCTGTTTTCCACATAATCACACTCCAAGTATATTCGCTATCAATGAAAACCCTACTTATTGTTTTTGCGCTCTTGGTTAGTTTTCCCACTTCTTTTCCTGAAAAGAAAACTTGGGTAGCGATCGGAGACTCCATTACTTATCTCAACGACCATCGGGATGAAACTGGCAACAGGATCAGCAAAGGGTATCTCACCTTGGTTCAGGAGAAATTCGATAACCTCCAAGTCATCAACAAAGGCTACAACGGCTGGACAGCTGTGAGAATCGCTACGGAATTTGAAAAGCTCGAGATACCCAAAGCGGATATTTACAGTATATTCCTAGGCACCAATGACTGGTGGGGCGGTCGTCCGCTCGGGACAATTAAAGATTATCAAGATAACACTGGAGTAGGTACAGTGAATGGGGCTTTTCGGGTGATTGTAGAAAATCTGAAAAAGATAAACTCTGAAGCCCAAATTATCCTGATCACTCCCATGAAGCGAGTGGATTTTGTCTATATCAACAATTACAAAAACAATGCTTTTGGCTCTTATCGGGATAAAAATGGGCAAAGTTTGGAAAGTTTTGCTGAAGCAATAAAAGCTATTGGCGAGTTTGAAAGATTCCCCATTGTCGATCTATTTCACCAAAAAAAGATGGACTATCCAAAGCTCATCAAGTTTAAGGAACTCATAAATCCCGTGACTAAGGAATATAAAAAATACAGATACCCTGATTTTATTGATATTCCCTATGATCCGGATCGAGATACTTATCCCTATCCTGCGAGCTCAATAGGAGTTACCTATGACGGCCTGCATCCTTCGGATAAAGGGTATAAGATAATAGAAAGGGAATTGTATCCTATCTTTAATAGGATTCAGAAAAAATAATGGGAGAATTTTATACCTCCCATAGTGTAGTAGTCCCGACGGGAATCGAACCCATATCTAAAGTTTAGGAAACTTCTATTCTATCCATTGAACTACGGGACCAAGGAAAGAGTCGCAAGATAAAGCAAATCTGAACTTTCTGGCAAATATTCTCAGCTCAACTTGTGGCTTTCCAATCATTTACCCTATCTTTGCACTCCAAATTTAGGATGGACGGGTTCCATCCAATCACTTAATCTAAACAATTATGTCTGTAAAAATCAGATTAGCACGTCGAGGCAGAAAGAAACAAGCCATCTATGACGTCGTTGTAGCTGATGCTAGAGCTCCACGAGATGGACGCTTCATCGAAAAAATCGGAACTTACAACCCGAACACAAATCCCGCTTCCATCAACATCAACAATGAGCGCGCTCTTAACTGGTTGTTGAATGGAGCTCAGCCTACCGATACTGTGAAGGCAATGCTTTCATACAGAGGTATCATGCTGAAAAAACACCTTCAAATTGGTGTATTGAAAGGTGCGATCACCCAAGAACAAGCAGACGCTAAGTTCTCTGCGTGGTTGAGCGAGAAAGACTCCAAAATTGCTGACAAATCCGACAAACTGGCTGCTGCAAAAGCAGAAGTACGTGCGAAAGCACTTGCTGCTGAAACGGCTAAAAATCAAGCTCGTTTGGATGCCAAGCAAGCAAAAGAGGACGAGCAGAAAGCATTGCTTGCCGCTGCTGAAGCTGCAAACAACCCTGCTCCTGTAGCTGAAGAAACTGAATCAGAAGCCGCACCTGAGGCATCTGCTGAAGGAGAAGCTCCTAAAGCATAATTAATTCTCCCCATGAACAAGGAGCAGTGCTTTCAATTAGGCTATGTGGCCAAAGTTCATGGACTTCGTGGTGAAGTAAATGTGATGCTGGATGTCGATTATCCTGAGGATTATGAAGATCTCAAGCATCTTTTCATCGAACAAAAAGGCAGATTAATCCCTTTTTTCCTGGAGCACTTTGTGCTTCAACCCGGAAATAAGGCATTGGCCAAGTTTGAGGAATTGAATACCATCGACCAAGTCGAAGGTCTCGTAGGATCGGAAGTTTATCTCCCGCTTACTGAGCTTCAAGAATTGGAAGAGGATCAATATTACTTCCACGATTTGATCGGTTTTGAGGTCTATGATGAGACCAAAGGGCTGATCGGACCTGTGCAGATCGTATATGATCTGGAAACACAGGATCTCCTCGGGGTGACCCATCAGGGAAAAGAAGTCTTGATACCTATTCAGGACGGCATTATTCTCCGAGTGGACAAGGCAGCAAAAAAAGTTTTCTGCCAGCTTCCCGAAGGCTTACTTGAAATTTATCTGGAAGATTAAATCCATGCACATTGACATCATCTCTGTGGTACCGGGATTGCTCGAAGGACCCTTTTCTCACTCTATTCTGAAAAGAGCAGAGGAAAAGGGGATTGCGAGCGTTCGAGTACACAACTTAAGAGATTATGCTACTGGCAACCAAAAGCAAGTTGACGACTATGCCTTTGGTGGTGGAGCCGGGATGGTCATGATGATCGAGCCAATCGCACGATGCATCGAGACACTCCAAAAGGAAAGAACGTACGATGAGATCATCTACATGACCCCTGACGGAGATACCTTTGACCAATCCATGGCAAACGGACTTTCGCAAGTAGATAATCTCCTGATCCTTTGTGGACACTATAAGGGAGTTGATCAACGTGTGAGGGATCTGTTTATCACCAAAGAGATCAGCATTGGTGATTTCGTGCTTTCGGGTGGAGAATTGGCCGCTGCTGTAGTAGCAGATGCCATTATCCGATTGATCCCGGGAGTATTGAATGATGAGACCTCAGCCTTAACGGATTCCTTCCAAGACGGCCTATTGGCACCTCCGGTGTACACCCGGCCGGCAGAGTTTCAAGGTGTTGGAGTGCCAGAGGTTTTACTCTCTGGACACGAAGCCAAGATAAGCGAATGGAGATTTGAAGCATCGGTTCGCCGAACCAGGGAAAAACGTCCTGATCTGCTGAAAGGCAATGGATGGGAATAGGCGAGACAAAAGTTTAAAAAGTAATTCATTTAAGCCACTGCGGTGGCAAACTGCGAAAGCATAAAATATAGAGCTATGAGCGATCTAATGAAAATTGTAGAAGCGGAATACAGCGAGGCGAGAGCCAAATTCCCTTCTTTCAAAGCCGGTGATACCATCAACGTACACGTACGTATCAAAGAAGGTAACAAGGAGCGTATCCAGCAGTTTCAGGGAACTGTGATCCAAAGAAAAAACCCGAATACAAACGGCGAAACTTTCACTGTACGTAAGATTTCCAATGGAATCGGAGTAGAGCGGATCTTCCCTATCATCTCCCCAGCTATCGAGCAAATCGACCTGCTTAGAGAAGGTAAAGTTAGAAGAGCTCGTCTATTCTACCTTAGAGGACGTCAGGGTAAAGCTGCACGTATCAAGGAAAAAATCAGAGCAAGACACTAAGACTTGTCAGATTAGATACCAAAAAAAGGAACTCAGAAATGGGTTCCTTTTTTTGGTTTAATCCTAGTACATAAAATTGGCTGTCATTGAACCGATTCTTTTCAAGAAGCGAATAAAAAAAGCTCAAGAAATTATTCCTTGAGCTTAAAAATTATCAAAAAATGATAAGTTATTTTCCTTTACCATAGATCATTGTTCCTACGGTCTTGACAATAATGGACAGGTCTTTAGCAAGATTTACTTCCTTTAAGTAATCCAAATCAAGGGTCATTCTTTCACACATTTCTTCTACACTTTCCGCATAGCCATAATCCACTTGTCCAATGGAAGTAATGCCTGGCTTCAATGAAAGAAGGTTTTTATAAGAAGGAGCCTTCTTGACGATTTGCTTGATAAAATGTTCCCGCTCCGGCCTTGGTCCCACTACCGACATATCTCCTACAAGTACATTCCAAAACTGCGGCAGCTCATCCAAATGTGTTTTTCTCATGAATTTACCCCATTTGGTAATTCTAGGATCATCATCAGTTGTCAATTGGGGACCATTGGCTTCAGCATCGACAATCATGCTCCGGTATTTATAGATGAAGAATGGCTTGCCATTTCTTCCGATTCGCTCTTGCTTATAAAATACAGGACCTTTAGAAGTTATTTTGGTAAGTGCAGCAACCATCAGAAAGATGGGCAATCCAAACAAAATGACCATTGATGAAAATAGAATATCAAAGGCCCTTTTGGCAAAACGGGTGCTAAGATTAATCTTGTCAGCAATATTTTTAGAAATGGACCCGGTATTTATTCGTTCAAATGAAAATATATCCGGTAAAAACGCACTATTCTGAAAGCCGTTGAAGATTACCTCTTGATGTTGATTTCCAGTTATCATAATCGTATTGGTTTAATAGTAGTTGGCTAGTGAATACTAATTATCCAATACGGGTGCCATGGATGGCATCAGGCCAGGGATCCATTAAAAAATCGGCTAAACCTGCCCAAAAAAGGCTCATATGGCCTAAAAACGAGAAAAACAGGACCTGAACAGTTTGGCAAAATTGAGTAATCTGGTCACAAATGTTGTTCAAACTGTTGCGCTATTCCTCACTATTCCAATATCCCTTGGTCATTGAAAGGGATCTTTTGAGTGGACTGGGAATCTGTCGATGGATCATACCTAATTTGTAACCCAGCCATTTGGCAAATAGAGACAAAACTGATTTTGGAAGGATAAGAAAGTTTTTAGAAATAACGTACCGAAACTCAGATTTCAGATAGTTGAAGCCCTCAGACTCTGCTCTGCCAAAGTTTTCGAATATCCATTGATTATCGGCATGAAATACTCCAATATCAAAATAGCGCTTAAATTCCTCCATCGCACTGTAGTCATGGGAATGATATACCGCCGATTCTGCTACATACTTCATTTCCCAGCCCTTCATCAGCATGGCTCCTGCAAGTAGCACATCTTCACCGAGGATTGTTCCGGAGGGGAATCCTCCCGATTCTTCAAATGCTTCCTTGCGATAAGCCGCAAATGAATTGGAGCAGGAGATCGTTTTGATTTTATATTTCGGAGCATCTTCCAAGCTCCGGACTTGAGACTTAGGAGGGTAGTTGAACAGGCGAGCATGCGATTCGAGGACTTTGGCCTCAATGTGGGGAAGCTGTCTTCCATAGGCCATTCCGATTTTAGGACTGGAGACGAAGGAATCGACCAATATTTCTATCGCATCCGAGGAGGCTAAAATGGCATCCTGCGTCATAAAGACATAAATAGTAGCCTCCGGAAAGCGCGTGACGGCAAGTTGCCGAGTGCCGCCGTGATCAAAATCCTTCTTATCTATGGCGATGAGCTCAAAATTTTCAGCCAAAGTCAGCTCCAAAGACCCATCCGTAGATCCAGAGTCGATGATGATGATTTTATCAATGGGATAAGTCTGCGACTTTATGGAGGCGATGACCTTTGGCCAAAGTTTTCCCGCATTAAGAGTGGGGATAAATAAGTGGACTTTCATGTGAGGATTCAAGTTCATGGCCATTATTCAGTAATTTTTACTTTTCCATAATTGGATTTTCCTGATATCAAGCGTTCTCCCCTGATCGTGGCAGTTCCAGTACCGATCAATACAATTGCATCCTGATCTGCGATGCCGTGATGCTCATTATTCTCCAGCCGAAGCTTACTTGGATAATTGCTTTTAACAGTGAAATTGTCATCAGACCCTGACAATGCCGTGAATTTATTCTCCTTCAAAAGCAGGTTGTAAGAGCCCTCCTCCAGAATACAGGCCTGGACAGAACGGATCTCGTTCTTGATAATTTCGACAGGAAAGGCGGTTTTTCGGATAGTTATGGCAGGCCCACCAGTACTTTCAATTTTATTTTCTTCTAATGTAGCCTTTGAAAAATTGACCAAAAGGATCGCTCCGGAGGATCTCGAACTCCGAATGGAATTTCCTCGCAAGAGGATATTTCCTTGTTTAAAGTTGAAATTGAATGAAGCGTTTTGAAATGTATTGTTTTCGATCACAAAGTCATTGACAGTAATTCCGTTGGGTAGCGATAGTGAATGAAATTGATTGTTTCGAAGCGTCAGTTTTTCAGCTTCAACATTTGCCATGAGATTGATGCTGCTAAATTCATTGGAGTCGACCAGCATTTCACCAAGGTCAAGCACTACTTCCACTTGGTTGTCTGCATGGTTATCTTTTATCAAAATTAGATCACAACTCTCCACATAGATCGCTGGACGGTTGTTTTTTACTGCTGTGTTTTTGTAAATGATGACATTGGAAACATTGATCAGTGTCCCAATGCCGGATCCATCTGGTGTAGATTCATTGTTTACGAAGCCGTTATTACAGCTGACATTATCATAGATGAGACAATCGATGTCCTTCAATTTTTGCAGAGAGCGATTGTTTATGTCAACAGCATCAGCGGCGTTTTGATCCATCACATTTCCCACAAAGCGATAGTCAGTCTCCTTGCCGGTATTCCCAAAAGCCACCTGAATGGCGGACATACCATTGTGGTGAATCACATTGTTGATCGCTTCAATTTTCCTACTGCCATGGATGAAAATTCCATTTTCACCATTATTAAAGATTTCTGAATCTCGGACCGAAATGGTGTTGCTGGTCATGATTCGAATGCCTGTGCCCGGTTGATAGCTGTCAGGGTTTTTTCGAGGCATCCCAAAGCCTGAGATTTTGCTGGAAATGATCGCTATTTCACTGCATTGAAAAATTGAGATCCCCGGATAGGCCAGAAGCTTCGTAGAATCACCTTTCAGCTGGCTGTTTTCTATCGTGATTTTTTGGGATTTGGTGAGGACGATAGCTTCATTTATTGATTGGGAATTCAGGGAGATATGAATCGAGTTGACACCTGTTCCCTTGAGGAGTGGATTGGGAGAATTTTGCTTTTCGAGCGAAAAATCCCCTCTCTTGGTCGACGGATGCTGCTTCAGTACTCCATCGACTTGAAGATTTACGCCAGTTTTTAAGAAAAGTGTCCGGACCAGAAAAGTCCCCTCTGGAATGTATACCGTCTCCCCTGCTTTGGCGCTTTCAATCACTTGTTGAATCGCAGAGGTATGATCTGTCTGACCATCCTCTTTGATTCCAAAATCGGAAATAGCCAAAAACCCTTCCTTTGCCACTGATCTAGACTGCGCAAAGCAGCAAGCGCAAAGGAGTAAAAAACAAGAAGTTAAGATTGAAAATTTCATGTCAATTAACTTTGAGTAAGCTTCTTAGGAAAGAATAGTATCCCAGGTTTGATGCGCTGTTTTTTCCCAAGAAAATTGCTGGGCCCTTACTATCCCATTGCTGACACATTGGAGGTAAAAATCCCCGTCGTGGACCAATTTCTCAATTCCGGAACTAATAGCTGAAACAGCAGTAGGATCCACACAAAGCGCAGCATCACCTGCGATCTCGGGCAGAGAACTGATTGATGAAGTCAAAACCGGTGTTCCCGAAGCCATAGACTCGATGACCGGAAGGCCAAAACCTTCCATCAAAGACACAAACATAGTAGCGTGTGCCTCTCTGTAGAGTTTAGGAAGATCTTTCTCAGGAATAAAACCTAGAAACTTCACTCTGTCGTTGATTTGAAGTTTATCTATCAATAGTCCCAGCTCCACATCTTCCTCTCCTGACAGTGCAAAAATGAAGTCTTTGGGGATATTAGCCTGGGCAAATGCAGTCAGCATTGCTGGGATATTTTTGTTTTTTCGCCTGTTTCCTACATAAAGAAGATAAGGTCTTTCGGAGTATTGAGATTCCCCACTTTCGAAAAAACTTCGATCTACTCCATTATAGATTACTTTGATCAAAGATGCTGGGATTCCAAGCAGGTCAACCAGTTGTGTTTTGCTATACTGAGAAACGGTGATTATTTTCTTGGCATTCAGGGCAAGATTAGCGATGATCTTTTTGTAATAAAACCTGTGAAAGCCTGAATAGTAATACAGGTGCATCAAGTCGTGAACAGTAAAAATAAAGGGCACTTTGCAACGCGCCGGAGGCATAAAGGATGGGCTGTAAAACACATCCGCACCGGATTCATTTGCCTGAATTCCAAGCATAAGTGGAGAGAGTGGATTACCCACTTTCAAATCACTTTTGATAAAAGAGCAACTGGTGTTGAGTGGCATTTTATTCAAAACCTCCTTGTACAGTCTACCGATTCCGGTGTTTCCTTCCCACCTCGGGTCAACAATTACATGGGTTTGATTGCTCATAATTTAAATTTCAGTTTATCAAAATCAAGGGCATGGACATTTGCCAAGAGGAACATTAGAATCAAATACAAGACCACATCATTGTCATAGCCAGAATATAAGATCATCATGATCGAGAGCAGCGGCACAAAAAGCAGGACCTGAAACCTGACATTGGAAAATCGTGAAACACTTTCTTTGAAGAAAAACCACAAAAAACTGATGAAAGACAGGAATCCTATGATTCCTAATTCCAGATAGGCAGTCAGGAAAGTATTGTGAATGTGAGGCTCTCCTCTGTAGAAGTCTGCATACTTCTCCAAGAACTCAGGGGCACTCAAAAAGCCATTGCCAAGCGGAGAAATCTCACGGAAATTCTGAAAAAAAGCCTTCCAATAGACCAGCCTGATTCCCATTCCATCATTTGAGGAAGTCAGATTATCCACTCTGACTATCTTTTCCAACAGGAAAGGAAGACATATGAGAAGCCCGCCTACCAATACCATTCGCCACTTTTTGGAAGCAATCATCCAGAAAAGCAGGAAAACTCCGATCAATAAAGCGACAAGTGGGGTGCGGGAAAGACTGAGAAACGCAAGGCAAAAAATCCCCAAAACTCTCCACACAGGGACAGTATTGCGGGCAACGATTGGGATACAAATAAGAATAAAACCAAGCAAAGCGATGCGTGCTCCAAACATGTTTTTATCATCCAATCCCCAGAAATACAGAGACTTATTGTAAAGTGAACTGGCTTGACCTGAGGAGGAACTGCCCGTTATCAATCGAAAGTTCATCGCTTCATGATACACCAAGATTTGGATCAGAATGATGACGAAAACTGCAATCAGGACCTTTTCGAGGCGTATCAAAAGCAATGAATTGTCTCGGCTTCTTAGCCAGTGAACAGAAAAGAACAAAAAGCAAAAATTGATCAGAAGCTTGGCCAGATTGACTAAGGAAAATAATTCACCATCAAATGTGAAAGCAAAACTGAGCGAGGCATAGCCGCTGAAAACAAGCAAAGCAAGGCTCCAAATCTCTAATTTGAGTTTTGGCGATTCCCTGTAGAATTGAATGCTGGAGATTAAAAAGAAGGCAGGATATATCTTCACCGGAAAGAAAACAGAAACAATTGAAATCAAAAACAGCCATTCTCCAGCTCGGGTGTCTTTCCACAATGCAGGCAAACTGAAGGCTGATTTAAGATTTGAGTCGATCATGCGAAGTGGTGATTCAGGTTGTTTTTTGAAGGGTTTGATTCAAAACGGTCTCGTACGCTGAAATCATCCTTTCTGCGCTGAGAATGTCCTCAACCGACTTCCTTGCCACCTGGCTCATCGAATTATAGGTCTCAGGTTCCAGATAGATGGTGGTCAAGGCTTCTCCCAAAGATTCCGGTCGATCGGAATAGCAGAAAAGCCCATTTATTTGATCTTGGATAGTTTCCTGCAGACCTCCTGCTTTGTTAGCAATGACGGGAATGTGATGAGCCAAGGCCTCAATCGCCACCATTCCCAGTGGCTCTTGCCACAGCGAAGGAACCACCAATACATCGATTTTGGTGAAAAATTCCTGCGAATTCTGATACCCAAGAAACTCAATGGAATGACCATCCCCAGCTTTTTTTAGTCTTTTCTCATAGGCGGTCTCCCCCTTGCCTGCGATAAATAGATGTGATGAAAATCCAAGAGTTTTAAATTGGTCAATCAGCCATTCGACTCCTTTGATCGGAGAAAGCGTACCGATGTAGCCGATTATTAGTTTTTGATTTTTCCTTCGGAAAGGTTTACGAGCAGGCTCGTCTATCGCCCGGGTATTGTAGACCACGTAGTTTGCAGCTTTTTTAAAATATCCTGCGGAAGTAAATCTTGACAGAATATTCTGACTGATTCCTACCACTGCATTTACTTTTGCAGATTTTTTTGAATGAGAAAATCGCAAAAGTTTACAGGTTGTGCACTGATGCGTACATGGTGTCTGACCTTTAAACATGTTGCTGTTTGGGCAAAGCAGGTACAAATCGTGCAAAACTTGGACAATCGGGGTTTTGGAAGCGTGGATTACATCCCAAACACTGACTGACCAGCCAGCAAGATTGTGGCAAGAAACGATGTCGGGATTTTCTTTTGCCAAAATCTGCTTGACCAACTCCCCCATCTCCGTATTCACTCTGTCTTTTACATGCCAACCTAAGCGGGAAAGTTTGCCAGGTTTACTTTTTGAATAAGGCCAATACCTGTTAATCAACCCTGCGCGATAGACTTTTACAGTATCGATTATTTCTTCTTTTAACCCAGATTCTGGCATTAAACTCAACACCACCACATCATGTCCTCTGGATTTCAATCCTTCCACGATCAACTTCAGGGAGATTTCAGCTCCTCCTTCGATTAGCGGACTGTATAGTGAATTGATGTAGAGAATTTTCATTGAAGTTTTATCATTTAGAGTTGGGCTTCTCCCCAAGCAGCTGCGCATACAGGTCGATTAGCTTTTGACCTGCGATGGCCTTATCGTTCTGTTCCTTGACCAGGGAGAACATCTTCCTGCCCATTTCTTCAAAGACCAATGGGTTTGCTTTTTTTAATGCAATGGCCAAATTGATCCTGTCAGAGAGCTTTTCCATATGTTCTTTTTCAGAGGAATATACATAGGAAAAAATAGCAGCATTCTCTTTTCCAAAATCATTGACTGTGCCAATTTGCGGGCATATAACTGTTTTTTGATAAGAAAAAGCCAAAAGGACAGTTCCTGAATTCAGGCTGCTATCCATGTTATAGGGAAGAATGACAAGGTCTGATTTTGACAGGATTTCAGGAATCTCCTCATCGGGGATGAATTCCAGCCGGAGAATAAGATTTGCAAGGCCGCTTCCGAGTTTCAGCAATTCTTCCTTGTATCCCTGAGAATTGGGATTCCCAAGGATTGAAATTTGAATTGTTGTGGGGAATTTTCTTGCCAGCTGGATCAGCAGTTCAATATTTTTATAAGGTTTTACCGCACCGATAAAAACCAGTTTTATTGGATTTTCTACTTGCGGAGCGGCACTCGACAGGATCGGTCCATAAACACCAATAAAATCCGGGTGCGGAATATGGACTACTTTTCTCAATAACACATGGGATCTTCCACCCAAAAGAGCGCGAGATTCTTCACTATGAATCACAATCCTATCTGCCCAGCGAATCAGTAAAGCGCTGAGAATCTGGCTCCATTTTCCAGATCCTTTTTCATGCGAAACTCTATTATGCATAGTCCAAACCAACTTTTTATTGCCGAGCCGAATGACTAGCAGCGCAACCAGTTTTCGAAAAAAACTTTTCAAAGTTGCTCCCCTGCTACTTTCGTCCAGATTCTCAAACCAGTTGAGATGAACAAGTTTTATACTGTCAAAATGCTTCCAACTGGACAATAAACCATCAAGTGGGAAAACTTCGTACCCTCCATTTTTAAGTGAATTGACCAGAATATCGATGTACTTATTCTCCTTATTTTCCGACGGGTTGAAAATGACTTTCATAGAGGCGGTTTTAATTAAAACTCTTCAAAAATGCGACTAGAATTGACCCAATCGTTAAGTTGTATTTTTTTCGGCCTTTGATCCACATCAGCATTTTTTTGAAGCGGCTTGATCTCATGGAGACCATCATCGTGTAGACTTTTCGGAGTTTGATGTAGTGTTGCAGATTTCTGGAGAGATGAGCATAGACCACTTCATCTTGTTTTTTTGGTGGATTATTTTTCATAAAAGCTTCCAACCAATCGGCATATCCGAGGTCCGCCTCCATTTTGTGTATATCGCTTCCGGTGGAGGTGATCGAGAGTCTATTGCTTCGGTAACGAAAAACGGGCGTGTTGGTATGCGCGATTCCCTTTTCTGCACTTGCGATGAATGCGCTGATATCATCGGAACCCCACGCTAATGGAAGTTTAAAAAAACCACCCCGATGCTTCAAGGTCTCAGTCCGGTAGACATAGTCTGAAATATAATTGGAGCGAAGCTGATGAAGGCGATGCCATATTGAATCATAGACATATTCAAACTGGGGCAAAGCTGGGGTTAGCATAATTTCGCTGCCCATATCATCGATTACTAAACTTCTGCAGTGGTATACTTCCAAATCAGGAAAAGTCTCAATCAATCGAATAAACTCTTCCAAATAATCCGAACGAAGTAGGTCATCATCCCCCATTATGATGACAAATTCCCCAATTGCGTACGAGAGACATTGGTTCCAGTTATCCACCAAGTCGACCGAACCGACATTTTTTTCATTTTCAAAATACCGGATTCGAGGATCTTCGATCGAGGCTACAACCTCCTTCACGGGTTCAGGAGAGTGGTCGTTGAGGATGATTAACTCAAAATCCGAAACTGTCTGGTTGAGTATGCTTTGAATGCATTCTTTTAGGTATTCACTCTTGTAAGCTGGGATACAAATGGAAAATTTAATCATAGACTCATGGAAAAGTTGGCGTAGTAGGCTTCTTGAAGAGTTCTTTGATTCGCCTAATGTCCTCGCTATTCACTACAAAAAGCCGTAGAAGCAAGCCGAAAACAAGGATAAACGTGGCCGAAACAAGAAGGATAAGAATAAGCCCCTGTGTATCAGTAAGCAAGTTTTTGGCCAAGTAGGCTATGCCAAATGAAACGGCAGCGCAAAGTATCGCCGGGCCAAATGCACCAAAAAAGATCCGCTTGCTGTTGAGCTTTAGCACTTTGGGAATGTAGTGGACATAGAAGAATCCGATTTGGATAAGCATGTACGCGAAATAGCCAATCACAGCCGCTCCCACATCGTAGGAGGGTGCTAAAATGACTGTAATCGGCAATGACAACAGACAGGCAGCAGCTGAGGAGTAGATAAGAAATCGGGTTTTTCCCGAGGAAAGAACCAGACTTGCCACAGGCGTATTGTGCATATTGAGCAAAACTGTAAACAGCCAAATGATTAGCCAAGGTGTCAAATGGAGGTATTCTTCACCCATATACAGTAGCAGAATGGTGTCCGAATTCAACACCAGCACAAATACCACAGCCGACAAAAACATGGAAATAAATCGGGTGGCTTCAAAAACCAATTTCTCCATTTTCTCCTGATTCTTTTCCGCGTATACTTTGGAGGCAGCCGGAAGCAGAACTTGAAGAAAAACGGTTCCAAAGGAAATAACCAACATTGCGATGGTCTGGATCACTCGATAATCTGTCAAAACATCAATTCCACTGGCATATCTAGCCAAAAGGATAGGTCGGAGTTCATTGGCAGTCAACTGAAAAAGCCCCATCAGGAATATCGCTGAACTGTATCCAAGGATTTCTTTGAAGATTTTTCCGTCCCATTTTGGAGCCAAGAGCTTTCTGCGGGAAATAGGAAAAACCCGAAGTTTATAGACATTAAATGGGATTGGGATGAGGGTGGAAAGTGTATAAAACACAAAGTACACCGGTAAAGACCACTGGAGGTTGATTGCTACCAAAGCCACGACAAAGTTCAGGATGCTGCTGATGACATTCACCCGGTTCACATAACCCAATTCATCTTTGGCACTGAGCAGTTGGATGATGACATTGGAAAGCCAGTTGAGAATCGTACTGGCAGAGAGGATGTACATCATCACCCGATAGATCGGGAGCTGTTCCGCGGATAGGTTGAAGAGCTGCTGCCCATAATTCCCCATCCAGATGAAGATCAGCGAATTGACGAGGCCGATTGCCCCATAGAACATCACGCTGGATCGGGAAGCCCGAGAAATGCTGTTCCAGTCTTTTGCATTTTCCCAAATAGCTAGAAAGCGGACCGAGCCTACATTCATTCCCAAATCCATCAGCCGCAAATAGGCATTGAGCGAGAAAGCAAGCGCAATCAATCCGTAATCCGCTTTTCCATAATATCCTACCAGCAATGGAATGGTCACAAACTTGGCCCCAGCATCAAGGATTTTGGCTAAAATGCCCCAGACCGATCCGGAAAAAATACGCTTTGCAGCCTGTTGATTACTCATTGGTTTTTGGTTTTTCGCAAGACTTTGCTATTTGTTGGAGTTGTCTATTCAAGAAATCTAGAATAGAATTTGTAAAGACAGGATCAAAGAGACAAACTAAATTGGTTTACACTCCTATGCTTCTTCAAAAACAGTTCCTTTATCGAGGCAAAAGCCCAAAATTAAATCAAGCATTTATTTTGAATAAAGATGTACCTGAACACGAAGGAAGGAATTCCAAAAGAAAATCTAGAATGAAATCAAGCCTGCTACAATCGATACTTGAAATAGCGTAAGGACAATCCTAGGAGATTCGCCCGATCTGCCACGGTGGAGGGGATAAGCTATGTAGCCCTAAAAAAAATTATAACCCCATGAAAATAGTAATAATTGGAGCTTTTGATCGCTATAACTATGGTGACCTATTGTTTCCGCTAGTAATTGAAAAGCAGCTGAATTCGCAGGGTATTGAAGCTGAGTTTGAGTTTTTTGGTTTGGTCAAGTCAGATTTGTCTGCAGTTGGAGGCTTGCCAACGGAAGGATTACAGGAGTTTTATGAAAAATGTGATAATCCAGATGAAAAAGTCAATGTAATCATCGCAGGTGGAGAAGCTTTGGGCGTGACTTGGAATTCATTGTACGCAGCGCTGAATCCACTTTTTCAGAAAATCAACAAACGACATGTTCGAATCTCCAAGTTCTTTAATCTGAACCGGTTTGCTCAAAAAATCTTAAAAGGTCGAACCGAGCTTCCATTCGTTTTTGACAAAAAAGACTTCCAAGGAGTCAATTCTGTTATCTTAAATTCTTTGGGTGGATCGGGATTGACTGCCAAGATTTTCTCCAAATATTATTTCTTTAAGAACAAACTACTCAAGGCGGATTACTTTGCTGTAAGGGACAGGATAACTTTATCGAATTTAGCGCAGGAAGGGATCAAGGCTGATTTATTTCCGGATTCGGCTATCCTGATGTCAGAATTTTATCCGTTGACTTGGCTTGAAGCGAAAGTTAGCCCGGAAGTGAAGGCCTATGTTTCCGAAAACCGCGGCGAGTATGCTTTTGTCCAAATTAATAAAAAGACCACCACGGGAAAACTGGACATTATCGCTGACCAAGTAGATCGAATTTATTCTGAAGGCAAAACGAGCATTTGTCTTTGTCCGATTGGGAAAGCCTTGGATCATGACGATGATGTCGCGCTAAGGGATCTTGGAAGTCGGCTGACTTGCCCATATCGGTATTTTGATGCCGATACGATCTGGGATATTATGTATTTGATTGGCAAATCAAAATGCTATGTCGGCACCAGTCTTCACGGCGCCATCACGGCCATGAGTTACGCTGTTCCTCATGTGGGATTGAAAGTAGAGAAACTCAATGCCTACCTTGGATCTTGGGGGGTTGTCGGAAATGATTTTGCGGTGGAATTTTCTGATACATTCAAGCAATTTCAAGTTGCCAAAAATCTCACTAAAAGAGATTTGGAGCTATCCCGGGATATTCAGTTTAGAGAGATAAAAAAGGCTTTTGCGAAAATGGCCGAAGTGATGCATTAGGGAAGAAGTATTTTTTCCTCAAAAATTCTAAAAAAGGAACTCAGAAATGGGTTCCTTTTTTGGTTTGTAGTAACTTTAAGTAAATCTGACCTTTATGAACACTACCCTCTCCTATACCGATCCCGGAGCCATGCTTGGCAAGACAGTTTTAAAAATCGGTCAGGTACTCCTCGCGATTTTGGCAGTGGCAAGTGGATATTTTGCCTATTTAGCATCAGAGGGGCTTTTTTCAGATTGGAATATAGAGATTGATTCAGATTTAGTTTGGCTTTTTCCAAATCCAGACCCACAAGATTGGATTTTCTATTTTTCCATTGGATTGGCAGTCAAATTTCTGATTTGGTTAGGAGTACTAGCCTGGCTGGATCGGAAGATTTAATATAAATGGTATAAAAAAGCCCAAATCTAAGGACTTGGGCTCATGCTTAATTCTCCATTATACATTCCTCATTTTTTACTCTCCGCTACCGCATGATGAGCTGCTCTAGCCGCAAAAGCCATATAGGTGAGTGAAGGATTCTGCGTAGATGTAGAAGTCATGGATGCACCGTCAGTCACATAGACATTGGGAACGGCGTGTAGCTGATGATTGGCATTGAGCAAGGATGTCTTTGGATCTTTACCCATTCGAACACCACCCATTTCGTGGATATCCAGTCCAGGTGCACGCTTATCATCCCGAGTTCGAATGTTGGTAAATCCAGCCTTGGTAAACATCTCAGACATTTGCTCGATATAGTCTTTGATCATTTTCTCGTCATTATCATCGTAATCCACGCTGATTTTGAGTTGAGGTATTCCCCATTCATCCTTCAGATTTGGATCCAAGGCTACATAATTACTTTCTTTTGGTATGGTCTCTCCCATCATATGGGATCCGACATACCAAGGTCCGTATTCGCTAGGGTTGAGCAGATTGTTTTTCAACTCCATACCCACACTCTCTGTATTGGTTCGTACGCCTCGACCTGCGGAGAATCCAGCTGCATAGCCTCTCAAGAAGTCCGTTTCCTGTTTGTACACATTTCTGAATCTCGGGAAATATCCGCTTGTTGGCCGTCCACCGGAAGTGGTGTATTCAGCATGTCCTTCATACTCTGCAGATACGCCTGCCCGGTAATTATGAAAAGCCACATATTTACCCAGAAGTCCATTGTCGTTGCCCAATCCATTTGGGAAGCGATTGGAAGTGGAGTTCAACAAGACAAGGTTGGAGTTGAGTGCTGCCGCATTGAGGAAGATCACATCGGCGTAAAACTCCTCGGTTTCCTTGGTCAGTCGATCCACGATTCGCACACCAGTAGCTTTCCCCTTTTCTTCATCATAAATAATCGAATGAACCACGGCATCAGGTCTCATGGTGAGATTCCCGGTTTTCAGAGCCCATGGAATCGTCGATGAATTGGAACTGAAATACCCTCCAAAAGGACAGCCTCGCTGACAGAGATTTCTGTTTTGACACATCGCCCGACCCTGCTGCGCATAGTAGTCGGCATTGCCGTGGATATGTGCGCAACGCGCCGAGATCATGTGGCGGTCATTTCCGTAGTTTTTTTTCAGTTGCTCCGCAAAGTATTTTTCGACCACATTCAGCTCGTATCCTGGAAGGAACTCACCATCTGGGAGTGTGGCTAGCCCATCTTTGTTCCCGGATACACCGGCAAATTTCTCCACATGGCTGTACCATTTTTCGATGTCTTTGTATCGTATTGGCCAGTCTACTGCAAAACCATCCCGCGCTGGACCTTCAAAATCAAAATCAGACCAACGCTGCACTTGCCTGGCCCAAAGAAGGGATTTTCCGCCCACCTGATAGCCTCTAATCCAGTCAAACGGCTTTTCTTGAACATAGGGGTGCTCTGTATCTTTGACAAAAAAGTGCATCGCATCTTCCCGAAAAGCATAACAACGACTGATGACTGGGTTCTCATCCTGAATTTGCTGAGGAATTTGCCCTCGGTGTTCAAATTCGTAGGGCAATAAGTTAGTAGTTGGGTAATCTTTGATGTGTTCTACATTTCTCCCCCGCTCGATCATGAGGGTTTTGACGCCTAGATCGCAGAGTTCTTTTGCGGCCCAACTGCCACTGATGCCTGAACCGATGACTATGGCCTGATAGGTTCGTTCCTGTTTACTTCGGATATTCAGATTAGCCATTGATTCGTGGTTTTTGGAGGTCAGTGATCAAAACTGCGCCGTTATATTCACCTGGGATAAGCGAATACGGGATGATTTCGGTCTGAATGTATTCAGAGGCCATGTAGCCTTGGATGGTAAACCGTTTGGTGGAATTCAGGAAGTAGGCAATATTCCCTTTTTCTATGCCCTCTGGGGTATCATCTCCTTCGAGCTTGGTGCCATTCAGAATTAACTCTTCTTTTTCTTTTGTGGTCAAGGATTCAAATTTCTTACCTGCGGTTTTTTGCGCATAGTCAGGAAATGCTGTGAGTCCCGCGGTGAATTTGTCCTGGTTTTCTTTGGTAAAGCAATCATTAACCATCACCAAAATAAAGTCCGGTACCTCCAGATTAAGGGCCCCTTTGATCTCCCCGGCAGGGATAATTGTATCAGAGATCGCTCCCAACAGTGCTTTCTGGGAAATGGTTACTTTTAGATTTTGATAAGCGGCTAGGATGTCGTCTTTGCTGAAGTCACAGGAAGGGATCAGGGCAAGTCCTCCGGAAATCAGCGCTATATGCCGCAAGGCATGTCGTCTGTTCATAGGTATTAGGCGATAGATTGGGTTTAAAGCAAATAAGGTCAGAAAGTAGGGATTTTATCTAAAAATCCCTACCTGAATTTTACAATTTGGAGATTATCGGGTAAGTACACCAAACTCCCCGAAGGTCGCCGCATTGCCATCTGCTGTGCGAAGGGCTTTTAAGCGAACAAATCGGCTGTTGACCGGTTCAAATCGCACCATCTGCTCAATGGGGCTATTTTGGATATTCGAAAACTCACCTTGGGCAACCCGTTTCCAGCTTTTCCCATCTGCGCTGACTTCAAAGGCATAGTCGGCAATGTAGCCACTTGGATATCTAGCCTGCATGGGCAAATAGGTAAATCCTTTCAAGTCTACCTGCTGACCCAGATCCAAAGTCAATTCATTAGCAGGTGAAGTCCAATAAGAATTGGACAGCTCATCAATAGCCTTGATCGCATTGGAATCGGAGGAAATGAGTTTCCAACTGCCTTTGGCTAGGTCGAAATCCACGCGGGCAACTTCCGAGCTCTTGCCGGATCTGGAATCCACTGCAATCGCATGAACCGTAGTCGCCTCCAAAACATCAAAATCTCCGGAATAGGCGTTTTCACCTACTTTTGGAGCATTTCCATCCAGTGAGAAATAGATTTGTTGACTTTCTTCCGCAGCGGTGATGCTGACCTTTCCATCTGGAGTTCGTGAGATTTTAGGAGGAAAAAGCAAAGCAGGTGCGGAGTAGACGCCAATTTCAGAAATTACAGGAATGCCTTTTCCATCCATGAAGTTGATTCGGATTTTCTGTGCTTCAGTGTCTGGGAAAGTTAGGATTCGCTTGTACCCAATGGTCGTTCCTTCTGCTACTTTCTCCCAGTTACCATTTACTTCTTTCTCTAGGGTAAAAGCTTTCACTCGTTGCCCTAGATTGACAAATTCCTGAATCAAAAGGCGATTGAAGGAAACACTTTTCCCAAAATCCAATTCTAACGAAGCCTGAATCTGCCCATCGAGAGTCGTCCAATAGGTATTAAAATCCCCATCAGTCAGATTACTGACTTCGTAACCTTTTCCTCGGTCTGATGAGGATTCGAGATCGGCTCCAATTGCAAGGTTTACAGCAAAATCTTCCTTGATTTTGCCAGCCATCTTCAAGATAGCTTCTTGATCTTTCTCATGAATCAATCCTCGGGTATCGACGGGGAAGTTGATGAGCAGCGAACTGTTCTGACCGATGCTTTTGTAATAGATTTCCATCAGCTCGGGCAAGGTTTTCACTTTGTGATCTTCATAGGCGTGGTAGTACCATCCCGGTCTTATACTCACATCTGATTCTGCTGGAACCCAATGTGTCCCATTTTCTTGTCCAGTTGCCCATTTTTCAGAGAATTCCGGCATACCCGCGTACACTGAGTCCCGCATGAGATTGGACCAGGTGGTTTCGTAGGCAAAGCCATGTTCATTGCCTACCCAGCGGACATCGGGTCCGGCATCGCTAAAAAGCATGGCCCCAGGTTGAAGTTTTCTGACCAGTTCGATCGTAGTTGGCCAGTCGTAATAGCTGAACTTGTCCACTTTTCGCTCTTCATTTGCTCCTCCGTACCAACCTGTGCCACCATTTGCTCCATCAAACCAAACCTCGAAGATCTCTCCATAATTGCTCAGTAATTCGGTCAGCTGATTGCGCATGTAGGTGACGTATTCAGGCTTTCCGTAATCGGGATGGTTTCGATCCCAAGGGGAATAATAGATTCCAACTTTCAGACCTTCTGCCCGACAGGCATCCACAAATTCCCGGATTAAATCTCCCTTTCCATCGCGCCAAGGGCTGTTTTTAACAGAGTGCTCCGTGTAGGCTGAAGGCCAAAGTACAAAACCATCGTGATGTTTGGCCGTGATGATTAGGCCTTTCATTCCGGCTTCTCTAGCAATTCGAGCCCATTGTTTTGCGTCCAGCTCAGTCGGATTGAATTGTTCAGGCTTTTCATCACCAAATCCCCATTCTCTGTCCGAGAAGGTGTTCATATTGAAGTGCACAAAGCCGTAATATTCCAGTTCTTGCCAAGCAATTTGCCGTTCATCCGGAATGGGCAAAATGGGCTCAGGCGGAGCAGCTTTTTCCTGACAATAACTTAAACCAATTAGAAATACTGGCCAAATAAATCTCTTCATGAAACTATGGTTAACTTTTCTAAAAAGGGTAAAAATTTGAATTCTGAGGCAAAATAGCTGTCCCCGATCCTCAATCAAAACCATTGGTCAGCATTGTTGCTTGTGTATGCAAGTTTCCTTGTAATTTCCCTCGATGAAATGCCCATGAGAAAATGCCCTCAACCAGGATGATGAGTTCCAAGGGCATTCCATCTGACCAAAAAAATCAAATTATAAATAGATGAAATACTCCTTACTCTTCATATTTTTCTCGATTTCCATAAGTATTCAAGCCCAAATCCAGCTCAAAATCACCGATCAAATTTCAGGGAGAGCCCTAGAAAATGTTCGGGTAAAAGCTGGAACTACCATCCAAAGAACCAATGATTCGGGAATCGTAGCTTTTCCGGGTGAAAATTTGAGGATTTCCATAGCCTTGGAAGGGTATGAATCTTTGGAAAAAACATTCGCTGCAGGAGAATTTGAAGTTCAACTCATTCCTGTCGTTTTCAATCTTACGTCGGTTACAGTCACTGCCTTTGAATCAGAAAGGCCACTTTTGGAGCAATCGGCAGCTATCAGCTTAGTCTCTGAGCGGGACTTCAATCGATTCAATGAGATTTCTCCAGTCAATGCCTTCAATCAAAAAGCCGGAGTGAGAATCGAAGAACGAGCACCAGCAAGTTACCGGGTTTCGATCCGTGGAAGTTCGCTTCGCTCGCCTTTTGGAGTAAGAAATGTGAAAGTGTATTGGAATGAAGTTCCTTTTACTTCACCTGATGGGACTACAGCTTTAAACTTGCTGGATTTGTCCAATATCAAAACGGCTGAGGTGGTCAAAGGCCCTTCCGGAAGCATTTACGGGGCTGGAAATGGCGGAGCAATTTCTTTTTTCAGCAGTCCGGATTTGACTGGTAACAGGCTTTCTACAGAGTATTTGGCAGGAGATTTCGGATTAAGCAGGTTTAGATTAGGACTTTCCCAGCAAGTGGGTGAAGGTGGTGTGGAAGCTTCTTTCGTCAGCCAAAAATCTGAGGGTTATCGGGAGCATTCTGCGGTAGATCGGCAGGTATTTCAGTTGGGAAGCTTTTTTCCAATCTCTGAAAAGCAGGAAATCCGCACACAAATCCTGATCTCAGACCTCGATTACCAGATTCCCGGTGCGCTGAATGCCGATCAGGTTGCGGCCGATCCTACGCAAGCCCGACCCGGATCTATCAATCAAAACAGCTCAATTTCTCAGCAGTCTGTATTGCTTTCGTTGGGTCATTTGTACCGCTTTTCGGAGAAAACCAGCAACAACACGACGATTTATCTCAATACCAATGACTTCGAAAACCCATTCATTTTGGATTACAAAAAGGAACTGGGATTTGGATACGGAATGCGGACCAAATTTTCCCATGACGGAGAGATAGCGGGAAAAACACTACGATTGATCGCAGGAGGAGAATACCAAAACGGCCTAACCGATGCGCAGAACTTCGGGAATAGGGCAGGTGTAGCAGATACTGTTCGGTTTGCGGATAAGCTTCGCGCTTACCAAGGGTTCTTGTTCCAGCAGGCAGAGCTGAACTTCACAGAAAAGCTATTGTTCACTTTTGGCTTGAGTGAGAACTTTTCCGGCTATGAAATCGATCGACAAATCGACGCAACAGGTGGCCCAACTGGACTTCAGACCCGAACCTTTGATCCGATTGTCGTGCCAAGAGTGGCGCTGAACTATAGACTGAACGGGTTCAGCTCGGTGTATGGCTCCGTCAGCAGTGGTTTTTCACCACCTACTATCGACGAGGTGCGAACCAATGAAGGAAGTCTGAACTTGGATCTGGAAGCCGAGCGAGGCGTAAATTATGAAGTAGGTTATCGATTGGGAAGAGAAAAATTCAACTTTGAGCTGATCG
Organism: Algoriphagus litoralis; assembly: GCF_003259255.1. Classification (GTDB taxonomy): domain Bacteria; phylum Bacteroidota; class Bacteroidia; order Cytophagales; family Cyclobacteriaceae; genus Algoriphagus; species Algoriphagus litoralis. The sequence continues at coordinate 637,857 of NZ_QGOL01000002.1, read as the reverse complement.
GTTATCTCCTGAAACTGGACGAGACGATTACGACATTTACGAATGAAAACGGCGTAGTGCTATTCCGAAATGCAGGTTCTACCGATCAAAAGGGAATAGAAGCATCTCTGGATTATGCGATTCTGAGGAATTCCGATGGTTTTATCAAAGACTTTTTACTTGGAACAGCGTACACCGGCCAGTTTTTCAAGTTTAATAACTACGCCAAGCAGGATAATGATTTCTCTGGAAATGATCTGACGGGTGTCCCTCCACATAACCTGGTAAGTCGGATAGATTTGCGAACTTCAATCGGGTTTTACCTCAATTTTACCCATCAATTTACAGATGAAATCCCGCTAAATGACGCGAATACCGTTTTTCAGGATTCTTACAATTTGGTGAATCTTAGATTCGGATTTTTGAGGACTATTGGAAGTTGGGATTTGGAGCTATTTGCCGGTGTAGATAATCTTTTGGATGAAAGCTATTCCTTGGGCAATGATCTGAATGCTTTTGGAGGCCGATTTTATCAGCCAGCCCCGACGAGGAATTGGTATGGAGGCGTGAAAGTGGGATTGAATTATTGAAGAGAAATACGGTTGAAATAGGCTGCGCGAAATACAGTTGAAATATTCTCCGCTTCGCTTTGTGAAATACATTGAAATAGGCTTAGCGAGTTTTCAGGAAATGCACCTCGCCGGTAGATGCAATAGAAGGATGGTCCAGTATTTCAATTTATTTCATCCTCCGCAGGAGGATCTATTTCCATCGTATTTCTATATATTTCTCAAGCAATTACCAATTAATCATGAAATACTATTTACTCTTTTTCCTCGCTTTTTTAGTATCAGCTACTGTCTTTTCCCAAGAAGAAAAAACCGAGACCAAATGGGTTCCTAGGGAACCTCAAAAGTTTGAATCGCTCCATTCAGGAACATTCAATGGGCAAAAAATAAGCTTCAAAGCAATTGTTGGTGAGACATTTCTGAAAAACAGCAAAGGCGAAGTGACCGGCGCCATGTGGTCCACTTCCTATCTCCGTGATGGAGTAGATTCCTCCAAAAGGCCAGTCATGTTCATTTTCAATGGTGGTCCGGGTTCTGCGAGCGTCTGGCTGCACATGGGATTCTTTGGGCCCAAAGTCGTCAAGATCGACTCTGAAGCCAAAGAAGATGATGGTGCAGCACCCTATCGATTTGTGGAAAATAATCAAGCACTTTTGGACCTGACGGATCTGGTTTTCATCGATCCGATCGGAACGGGTTTCAGCCAAATCGAGGGCGTGGGCAAAACCTCCGATTTCTGGGGCTTGAATGAAGATGCAGAATCCATTGCACAATTTATGCGGATTTGGGTAACCCAAAACGGAAGATGGCAAGCGCCAAAATTCATGGCTGGAGAAAGCTTCGGTACTACCCGGGCGGCAAAAGTGGCCGAAGTGCTGGAAGGTGGAGGACAAAATATGGCCATTAACGGGATTATTCTGATTTCCCAGGCCTTGGACTATGCAGGTTCGTCCAGTTGGGCGGATAATATGACTTCATTTTTCACCTATCTGCCATCTCAGGCTGTGACCGCTTGGTATCATGGCAAAGCCGGACAGGGAAAAACCATTGAAGCATTTGCACAGGAAGCGCGAGAATTCGCTTATGGAGACTATTTGAAATCCCTCTTCCTCGGTGAAAAGCAAACTCAGGCAGAAAAAGAAGCGATCGCAGAAAAGCTGGCTTATTTCACCGGCTTGGAAAAAAACTACATCCTCCATTCAGACAATCAGATCCTGATGCATCGCTTCAAAAAGGAGCTTCTTCGTGCCGAAGGAAAAGCCATTGGGACCTTGGATGGGCGATTTTTGGCTTTGGAAACAGATAAATCCGCCGAAGGTCCGGTGCTGGGCGACCCCAGCGACTACATGGCAGAATCCGCCTACACAGCCGTTTTCAACGATTATTTGATGCGGGATTTGAAAGTGAAAATGGATCGACCTTACTTCTCCTCAGCTGCAGGAATGGGAGGAGATTGGAACTGGAAGCCTGTGCCGGATGGAGCTTATTACGAACCGAGTTATGTAAGTACGGCAAGATCACTCAGCGAGGTAATGCACCGCAACACCCAACTCAAGGTGATGGTGGCCAATGGGTATTACGACTTGATCACCCCGTTTTTCGATGCTGAATTTACTTTTGCACGGCATGATTTCCCTCAGGATCGGATTCAAATGACCTACTACGAAGCGGGTCACATGATGTACAATCGTCAGGAGGACTTTGATGCGTTGGCTAGGGATGTAAGGAAATTTTTAGAGGAAGTGTTGAAATAGAGATCATGAACGAAAAGAAAGAAAATCAACCACGGAAAGGCTGGGCAGATCAGTTTAAGAAAATGCATGAAGCCGGTGAAGATAAGCTTTTGATTCCTGATGTTTTTGAGGATGAGGAATTCCTCACGGATCCGGAAAACAATTGGACTTGGGATGATAATTCAGACCAATCCAAAATACATAAGTAAATTAAATGCTATGAACTATACGGATTTTATCAGCATTGACCCAAATATCCGATTTGGTAGACCTTGCATCAAAGGAACACGGATCAGTGTAGCCGATGTGTTGGGATGGATGGCTTCAGGGATGAGTATGGAAGATATTTTGGCTGATTTTCCGGAACTTAACTTGGATCAGATAAAGGCCTGTTTAGCCTATGCTGCAGATAGAGAGCAAAAATTGAAATATGCATAGTTAAATTTATGCTCTTACTTTTTGACTCGAGATGAATTATCAAATTTGGACTTAGTTTTAATCCATAATTAGGAAAACCCACAGAGGTAATGGCAAAAATTTTATTTACTCTTTTAACTCGGTACTGCCTGTATTTTTCCTTTGGCTTTAATACACTACCTGTCTTGGCACAAGATCAATCAACCACTGATGAGCTAACCAAGGAACAATACGAATTGATAACCTTAACCTATCACCAAGACAAGAATGATGAACTTAAACTTTATCACCAGTCAATTGGTGATCCATCCTGGATCGAACGATTGTTGGATCTCAAATCTGAGGATTACTTATTTCTGCACAAATTCACGAACGCAGAATTACCCTTGCTTTTAGAAAAGCTTCCAGAATTAAGTTCTGAATTATCGATCAAATCTTGGGATAAAAAACAACTTGGCTCAAGAACAAAACTGCGAAAAAAGAGGGATGATGACACAACTATATATATGGCGGAGCCTATAATTCAATCCAATTACGCATTTGTTTTAATCCGAAAGCCAAAATCCGAATCAGTATATATTTATTTTCGCGATCCTGAATTAGGTTGGACCGAAGAATGTGTTGTCCCACTTGCCTATGTAATCGAATGCTACGGATAACCTGTTTATTCAAGATAAAAGGAACCTTTTCTGGACTAATCTCGATTACTTTTCTAATTGTTTTAATTTCAACCAATCTCCACCCCGATGCCAAATTTCAACCCTGAAGAAGTAACCAAAATCATCCGTGGACGCCGTTCCATGTTTCCTGCTCAATTCAAGGAAAATGATCCTGTGGACGATTCCATCATTGAAGAAATGCTGGAAAACGCTAACTGGGCACCAACCCATAAATTGACTCAGCCCTGGAGATTTATCGTCTATACGGGTGCAGGCTTGAAGAAATTCGCGGATTATCAGGCTGAGATGTATAAAATGCGGGCTGAGAAAAACGGCACAAACTTCATCGAAGCGACTTATCAGAAATTCAAGGAACAGCCCTTGAAAGCCTCTCACGTGATCGCCATCTTGATGAAGCGCACGGAGGGTTCGGGAATTCCCGTAATGGAAGAAATCGCCGCCACAGCTATGGCTGTTCAGAATATGTACCTCACTGCCTGTGCACATGGATTGGCCTGCTATTGGGGAACCGGCGGACCGACTTTCTGGGGTGAAGCCAGAGAAGATTTCGGACTGGAAGGAGAAGATATGCTGATGGGCTTCTTCTACGTCGCCAAACCAGCCACTGACACTTGGCCTGCCGGAAAGCGCGAGCCGATTGCGGACAAAGTTGGGTGGATTAGGGAGTAGAAGAGTTATTGGTTATTAAGTTATTGGAAAAGGAAGGTGAAAGCCTTCCTTGATTTTTGATTTACGAAATACGATTTACGAGGTGCTCAGAACTTTTCTCGTCAATTTCAAATCTCGAACCTCCAATAAAGAAAACTTCGACTTCCTGGCTATCGGACAGGCAGGCGCTCAATTTGAAGCAACTAATTTTTCTAATTTTCAGATTTCTCAGGTCAGCTTTCAGAATTCACTTCCTCTCCAACCCAAAAAGTCCCAGACCCCACAATCTCCGTAATCCCTTCCGGCACTTCCAATTGAGTAAGATAAACCAAAGGAAGCATGAGCTTACCGTTTTCATTGGAGATCTCGACGGGCATTCCTTCTCGACCTAGGATCTGGATGGTGCATTCAGCAAACCACTTTTTGAATTTGCCGGTTTTGACCGGGTAGTATTTCCATCCTGCATCCATAATCGTCAGGTCAAACAAATTCAACTTTTCCTCCAAATCCATACACTTCAAATGCGAAACCCCAACCAAATGCGCTGCCGGATGCTTGGTTGCCAATAGGTATTGCAATCCCTCCTCCAGGGTGTTTTCAGTAGATGCGGTTAGAAACTTGACTGGATATTGCTCTTCAAGTAGCTGAAGATTGTCTTTCTGATAGGCTTCTGTGGCCAGAATCACGTCAATTTTTATCCCCCAACTCAGCACTGTGTCCAAGCATTCCTGCCAAACCAAAACCGTCGGAACCCACTCTAACAGCGGCGAAATGGTATCGAAAACAAGTCCCTCGGTATTCAGAATAAACACCGCTGGTTCTTGTTGTTCCTTGACAAAATGATGACTTGACATTAGCTCCAGAGTTTTTGATAGAAGTTGAATACGTTTTCGGAGGCCAGTTTGCGAAGTTGCGACCCACTCAGACTTTGGCTTATCGATTCTAAAATCGAAGGATATTTTCCGGCATTTTCTGCCAAAGGGAAATAGAAGGGATGTCGACTTTTGTCAGGGAAATTCTTGGTATAGAAAAAATCAGCTCCAAAGCAGATCGCATCCTCACTCAGCTTACTTCCATGGAGAATATGTTCAAAAAGACGCTCAGGAACTTCTGGATCCAGAAAAGCACGCAAGAAATTCACTCCAATGATCCCGCCCCGATTGATGATTTCCTTTGCAAATTCATCCGTCAGGTTTCGTTTGTGATTCCAAAGTACCCGAAAATTGGAGTGGCTGGCGATTACCGGAATTGGCAGATTGTGTCGGTCAATGTGGTTCAGAATTCCTTCTGCCAACAAATCGGAAGTATGCGAAAGGTCAATAGGAATCTTCTTCCCTGCCATGTAGTCGAGCAGTCGCTTTCCATCCTCCTTCAGCCCAACTCCCTCGACGTAATTCCCTCCACCAAAGCGGTTTTCGGTATGGTGAGTCAAACTGATGTAGGCGAGTTGACCGACTGTCGTGAGCATGCTGTCAAACTGCTTGTAGATTTCCGGCCAAGTGGCTTTTTCGGTGCCGAGACCAGCCGCATTTTCAACCGAGGCAATGATGCCGATTCGCTCATCAGAAGTTTCACTTTTCAGAAATTCAGCATCAAATTTCCTGACCGTTTTTTCTTCTTTGCGTAGCAAATCATAGAAAATCTTGGCTTGCTTTCCTGCCATTTTCATGCTGGATGCATCCACATTGGTGTAGATCGCCATCACCTGCATTTTGACCCCGCCTTCTTGCAGCCATGGAAAAGCACAAGCAATTTGGTCTTTGGAAAATGCATCTGCACGGGGAACCGCCGCCAAAAAGGAAAGCAGGTCGCAGTGAAGATCAGCGATGGGGAAATTCATAGGGTTTGGAAATTTTATAAACAAAAGTACGATTTACGAATTACGATTTACGAGAGGCTGAGGATCTTCAAAGGTTTCATCCATTACTGAAGCCTTCGGAAACCCTTCGGAATTTGTCTTTGATTTGATCAATTGATCAAAAAACTATTTAACAACTGGTTTTAGATTCAATACCTATATTTGGAGGTAATCTTCACTCAAATCCGAATCAAACATGTCCGTCTCCAAACCTTTTAACTTCAAGAAATGGATCGATGAAAACCGCCATTTGCTCAAGCCTCCGGTGGGAAATCAGCAGGTGTTCAAAGGCAATGATGATTTCATTGTCATGGTAGTGGGCGGACCGAATAGCCGGAAAGACTTCCATTACGACGAAGGAGAGGAGTTTTTCTACCAATTGGAAGGTGACATCGTGCTCAAGATCATCGAGGACGGAAAGCCAGTGGATATTGAAATCAAAGAGGGAGAGATTTTTCTTTTGCCTGCCAAAGTGCCACACTCCCCTCGGCGTCCTGCAAACACGATTGGTCTGGTCATGGAACGCTACCGCAGACCGGGAGAAAAGGACGGTTTCATCTGGCACTGCGAAAACTGTGGCAATTTGCTGCATGAAGAATATGTGGAGCTCACCGATATCGTCACACAACTTCCTCCGATTATGGAGGGCTTTTGGTCTAGCGAAGAACTAAGAACATGTAAAAGCTGCGGGACATATATGGAGAAATAAAGTCAACAGTCCACTGTCGACCGTCGACAGCAGGAAAAACTAGACTTCAAACCTTATTATCTCTGGCGGTGGACTGTGGTCCGACGTCCGTTGACAAGAAAGAAATATGAACTACCAATTCTCCGAATCTTTTGCCCGCGAAATGGACCAAAAGGATTCCCTTTCACACTTCCGTTCCCGATTTCATTTCCCAAAAGTAAATGGGAAGGAAGCGATCTATTTTTGCGGGAATTCACTGGGTATTCAACCCAAATCGGTCAAAGATTACCTCGAAAAAGAACTCAATAATTGGGCGGATATGGCTGTGGATGGGCATTTTCACGGAGAAGATGCTTGGTACCATGTGCGGAAAAAGTCAAAGTCAGCATTGGCGCACCTAGTCGGTGCCCAAGAGCATGAAGTGGTAGCAATGAATAACCTTTCGGTGAATCTTCACCTGTTGATGGTTTCCTTTTATCAGCCTACTCAGCAGCGGTATAAAATCATCGTGGAGGCAGGAGCTTTCCCTTCGGATCAATACATGCTCGAGACTCAGATCAAGTTTCATGGACTGGATCCCAAGGAGGTCTTGATTGAGCTTGCTCCAAGATCAGGAGAATTCACTTTGCGAACTGAAGATATCGTCAAGGAGATTCAGCGTCATGGCGATACCTTAGCTATGGTCAATATGGCAGGACTGCAGTACTATACTGGGCAGGTTTTTGACATCCAGTCGATTACAGCTGCTGCGCATTCAGTGGGTGCTTTGGCAGGCTTTGATTTGGCTCATGCAGCAGGCAATGTGGTCCTCAAACTCCATGACTGGGATGTGGATTTTGCTACGTGGTGCAGCTACAAATATCTGAATTCGGGTCCTGGAAACGTCTCCGGGATTTTTGTGCATGAGCGTTTTGCAGAGCGACCGGACTTACCTCGATTTGCGGGTTGGTGGGGACACGATGAGGGAGTGCGATTTAAGATGGAAAAGGGCTTTGTGCCCATGTACGGTGCGGATGGTTGGCAGCTCGCCAACTCCAATGTTTTGGCATTGGCTGCACATCAGGCTTCTTTGGATATTTTTGCGGAAGCAGGGATAGAAAATCTTCGTGCAAAAAGTGAAAAACTAACAGGTTTCCTCGAGTTTCTGATCCAGGAAATCAGCGGTAAATCAGGTGTTTTGGAAATAATTACCCCAAAAAATCCAGCTGAAAGAGGTTGTCAGTTATCTTTGCTGATTCATCGTGGCGGCAAAGAAGTCTTCGATGAATGGTATAAACAGGGAGTGGTAGGTGACTGGAGAAATCCAAACGTAATCCGTCTCGCACCTACTCCGCTCTATAACAGCTTCTTGGATGTATTCCGGTTTGCAAAGATTTTGGAACAATCCCTGAATAAATTCGCTTAAAGAAGCGTGGATAAACATATCCGATGAAAAAAAACGAAATTACCATCCTAGGTGCCGGCTTGATTGGCAGCCTAATGGCCATATATCTCAAGCGTCAGGGGCTTGAAGTCGCGATGTACGACAAGCGCCCAGACAAGCGCAAAAACCCCTATTCTGAAGCTGGTAGATCCATCAACATGGCCTTGAGTCACAGAGGTTGGAAAAGTCTGGAGCAAGTAGGATTAAAGGATAAGGTCATGCCTTTTGCTATTCCTATGTATGGGAGACGGATCCATGACGAACATGGAGGAACTACTTTCGTGCCTTACGGCAAAGCGGATCAGGCCATTTACTCCATTTCCAGAGGCAATTTCAATCAGCTGCTTGTAGAAGAAGCCGAGCGATTGGGAGCCGAAATCCACTTTGAGCACAAGTGTTTGGATGTGAATTTCAGGACCAATGAGGTTTGTTTTGAATCTCCTGAGGGAGAGAAAAAACTCACTCCAAAAGTGGTCATCGGAGCAGATGGAGCCTATTCGGCCTTGAGAATGTCCATGCAAAAGCAAATCCGATTCAATTATCGTCAGGAATACATCTCTCATGGCTATAAGGAGTTGACGATTCCGGCAACGGCTTCGGGTGATTTTGCGATGGATCCAAATGCCCTGCACATCTGGCCTAGAGGGAAGTTTATGCTCATCGCCCTTCCAAATCCAGACAAGTCATTTACCTGCACACTTTTCCTTCCTTTCGAGGGCACTAAGGTATGCTTTGAGAAAATTCAGGATGAAAAAGATCTCGAAACAGTCTTCCGGGCCTATTTTGACGATGCCTATCACCTGATGCCGGATTTGAAAACTGAGTTTTTCAAAAATCCCACAGCCGCTTTGGTCAATATCGAGTGCTATCCTTGGGTTCAGGGACATTCCATCCTTTTGGGAGACGCCTCGCACGCTATGGTGCCTTTTTACGGTCAGGGGATGAATTGTGGTTTTGAGGATTGTTCCATTTTGAATGGACTGATTGAGAAATTAGGCACTAATTCGTGGAGTTTGGTTTTTGAGAAATTCCAGAAAAACCGTAAACCGGATACGGATGCGATTTGCCAGTTGGCAATGGAAAATTTCATCGAAATGCGGGATTCAGTTTCCAGTCCGAAGTTTTTGCTTCGCAAAAAAATCGAAGCCAAACTACACGAACTTTATCCAAAAGAATGGATTCCACTCTATACCATGGTGACGTTTACTGATATGAGTTATGCCGAAGCGTATGCCCAAGGGAAACTTCAGGAAGCGATCATGAACAAAGTAATGGCAAGTCCGCTGATCACGGAAAACTGGGATAAGCTGGACTACGAGGATATCATCAATCAGATGGAAACAGCAAGAGCGGTGTAACAGCCGCTTTTTTTGTTTTTCCCGCAGATTAGCACAGAAAAGGGCATAGATTAAAAAAGATTTTAAAAACTTTATAAAAAACTGATTGCCAAAAGTGAATTTTTTCTAACAAGATGTTTTAAGAGCAAGAGATATCAGGTTAGGGAGAAATCCGTTAAATTGATATTGAATATAGAAATCATGGATATCCAGACTAAAAAAAATCTGATAACGGCAATTCTTCAAACCTCGGATGATGAAATTCTGAATGAGATCAAGAAATTGTTGAAAATTGAAGACTCATACGATTTCTGGGATGAATTAACTGAAGAAGATCAGTTAGCTATAAATGAAGGGATAAGACAATTGGATCAAGGAAAGAGCATTTCGCATTTAGAAGTGAAGGATCTAATGAAAAGCAAATTCAATTTTTAGCCTTGCCTTTAAAAATAAAATATTCTCTTCGTGCACTAGGTGAGCAAATCCATCTATTGGAGTATATCATTAAGAATTATGGTGTTAACAAAGGCAATGAGATCTACCAAAGAATTGAAAATACGTTAGAATTGATAGCTGAAAATCCCGAAATGTTTCCTTCTTCTCTCAAAAAGCCAGAATTGAGGAAATGTGTTTTCAGCAAGCAAACAAGTATTTATTACAGGATTAAGGGGGATTATATTGAAATTGTAAGTTTTAGACCCAATGGAATTGATCCCAAGAAGTTTAAGCTTTAGCCAAAATCCTAAGAAAAATTCATCTAGAGAAAATAGTAATAACTTCTTCTGGCTCAATTTTTTTACAAATCAAACAAACTCCCACTCCCTCCGGTAGGCTTGATTTTCAAATGCTTATACGCCAATTCTGTCGCCATCCTACCTCTTGAAGTGCGCTTCATGTAGCCCTCCTGAATCAAAAACGGTTCATACACTTCCTCGATCGTTTCTGCTTCTTCTCCACAGGCAGTGGCAATGGTGCTCAGTCCAACGGGACCGCCTTTGAACTTTTCGATAATCGTCAGGAGGATTCTGTTATCCATTTCGTCCAAGCCGTTTTCATCCACATCGAGTGCATTGAGCGCGATCTTGGCAATTTCCAGCGTGATGGTTCCATTTCCTTTGACTTCTGCAAAATCCCGGGTTCGGCGCAGGAGCATGTTGGAAATACGAGGCGTACCTCGACTCCTTCTGGCCAGTTCATAAGCAGCGACTTCATCGATTGGCGTTTGTAAAATGCCTGCAGATCGGATCACAATATCGGTCAGCAGCTTGGCATCGTAGTATTCCAATCTAGAATTGATCCCAAATCTGGCGCGAAGCGGAGAAGTCAACAACCCTGATCGGGTAGTCGCTCCGATCAAGGTGAACGGGCTCAAGGTAATCTGTACCGAACGGGCATTCGGACCGGAATCCAGCATGATATCAATCCGAAAATCTTCCATAGCAGAATACAGGTATTCCTCCACAATAGGATTTAGTCTGTGGATTTCATCGATAAACAGGACATCTCCTTCCTCGAGATTGGTCAGCAAACCTGCCAGATCGGAGGGTTTATCGAGCACAGGACCTGAGGTAATTTTGATCCCTGCACGGAGTTCATTGGCGATGATATTGCTCAAAGTGGTTTTGCCCAAGCCTGGAGGTCCATGCAATAAAACATGATCCAAAGGCTCATTCCGCATTTTTGCAGCATGGACAAAGACCTTGAGATTTTCGATGATTTTGGCCTGACCGGTGAAGTCATCGAAACTCAGCGGACGTAATGCCCGCTCAAATTCACGGTCTTTGGGACTTAAATTTTCCTCGTCTCCTTTCAGGTAATCTTCTCTCATGTTTTTGGGAATACAGACAAATATAAACAAATCACTAAGTGTGGAACTTCTTCATTTTGTATTGCCTGACAAAAAATGACCTAAATTCGCCTTGAAAATTAAGCGCAATGAATAATTCCAACGCCAGAAAAAACATCATTTACTCTCTAGTCTTGCTTGCAATGGTTGCTGCTGTCTATGCCTGGCGGGCCAGAGACGGGCGTGTGAAAAATTCTGGTGACCTCAAAATCTCCTCGGGCACGGTTTCCCTATCAGGAAAAACCATGGGCACGGATTATCAGCTAATCTATCTCGATGAGCAGGGAAGAAACTTCCAAAGTTCAATTGACTCCTTGCTGAACGAGTTTAACCTGAGTGTGTCGGTGTACGAGCCTACCTCTGCTGTTAATCGGCTAAATGTCGTGGACACTTTAGTAAATCCGTCTAAGACTTTGGTTGATGCTCTCCGAGAATCCAATCGCGTCTATGACCTAACCTCCGGGGCATTGGATCCTACTCAGGGTCCTCTGGAAAGAATATGGACCTTTTCCGCTTCCGGTGCTAGACTCAAAGACAGCACAGATGTGAGGATTTTCCAAAATTTGGTAGGTCTCAAAAAAATCATCGTCTCAGATACCCTGATTCGAAAAACCAACCCTGGAATCGTGCTTGACTTTTCTGCTTCTGCGAAAGGCATGGCCTTAGATCAAATTGCTGAATTTTTGGAAGCAAAAGGAGTTAAAAATTTCCTGATCCGGATAGGAGGAGAAAATCTGACCAATGGTGTAAATGAACAAGGGGAACTTTGGAAAATCGGTCTATTCTATCTCAAAGACAGCACCGGATCAAAAGCTAATGGCTTTGTAGCTCTTGGTGACCAAGCGATCTCCACAGCTGGCAATTTTGAGGAATATTATACCCGAGATTCGCTCAAATTAGCCTTTAAACTGGATCCAAGGACAGGAAATCCTGTGGGAAATGGGCTTTTGAGTGTGACAGTCCTAGCGCCAGAAGCTAAAACCGCAGACGCACTAGCAGATGCTTTGTTGGTATTGGGATGGAAAAGCGCCATTCAACTGGATTCGGCCCGGAATGATCTGCAGATGCTGCTGGTCTACAACGAACGGGGTGGAAAAATGAAGTATTATGCCAGTCCTGAGCTAAAACCTTTTTTATCTTTTCCGATAAAATAATTCATGCAAATGCAACACTATTGAATTTTCTTATCTTTGCCGCGGTTATCTCCTGCAAAGCATTTTCCCAATGAGGGAAGAGCTGAATCAAACTCATGGGAATAAATTTTCTTTTTCTTTTCTCTACTGCAATGATTGCAGGCCTGTTGGTGTTCATTTTTCCATCATTTCGGGAGAAATATTTTAAGCTTTTACTGGTTTTTGCCGGTTCCTATCTGTTTTCGATCACGATTCTTCACATTATTCCGGAGCTTTTCGACAGCGGATATAGCAGTACCCGAATGGGGCTTTACATTCTGATCGGATTCCTTTTTCAGCAGATTTTGGAGTTTTGGTCCAGTGGGATTGAGCATGGACACATCCACAAGCACCACAGCGAAACCTCAAAAGGGGTAATAACCCTGATGATTGGACTTTTTATTCACGCTTTTCTCGAGGGAACCCTACTTTCCCATGGTACTGCCATGGCTGAGGAATCACTGGTAGCAGGGCATTCCCACAGTGACAAAACCGTCTTACTAGGCATAATCATGCACAAAGGACCCGCAGCCTTTGCTTTGGCAGCTGTACTTTCGGCTTCCTTGAGTAAGCGGTGGACCATTATTTTATTGACGCTTTTTGCTTTGGCGTCTCCTCTGGGGATGTTTTCCAGTGCCTTCTTTATTAGTCAGGGAATTCTTTCAAAAGAAGGAATCGGCCTGCTTTATGGACTGGTGACCGGTGGGTTTTTACATATCTCAACCACCATATTTTTTGAAAGTAGCCCACATCACAAGTTCCAGTTGAACAAATTGCTGGTGACCTTTCTGGCCGCAGGTCTTGCCATCGCTTCCGAATATTTGATCTGAGCGATATTCAAAGTGCGGCCTTGGTAACTTTTCAACGAATGAAACCCTTGGATTCTGAGCAGTGAATCCAAAAATCTTTGGCATTTCATGGAAAAGGGTTTGGATTCTGTCCCCAGATTGAAGTATTTCAGATTTGAATTTGTTTCCGGATCATTCTTCCTTTAGTGAAGCATGCACGGAAATAATTCCTGTGCTTTTTTTACAAAAACCCAAAAGAATTATGCCTGAAATACCCAATCGCATGTCGGTCTATTGGAAGAAAAACCTAAGAACTCTGGTTATTTTACTTTCGATCTGGTTTTTGGTTTCGTTTGGCTTTGGGATTCTTTTAGCCGAGCCGCTCAATCAGTTCAAAATTGGCGGTTACCCTCTTGGTTTTTGGTTTGCGCAGCAAGGGTCAATCTATGTTTTCATCATTTTGATTTTTGTCTATGTCGGCCGGATGAATAAACTGGATAGGGAATTTGACGTCAACGAAGATTAAGTATCGATATGGACATTCTCAGCTGGACGTATCTACTCGTCGGACTTTCTTTTGCTTTGTACATCGGTATTGCCATTTGGACCAGAGCCGGATCTACCAATGAATTCTATGTAGCCGGAGGTGGCGTTTCCCCGCTTGCCAATGGAATGGCCACAGCAGCGGATTGGATGTCCGCAGCTTCCTTTATTTCAATGGCTGGCTTGATTTCTTTTTCAGGATATGATGGTTCAGTGTATTTGATGGGCTGGACCGGAGGCTATGTCCTGCTGGCGCTTTTGCTTGCTCCTTACCTTCGGAAATTCGGGAAATTCACTGTGCCGGACTTTGTCGGTGACCGCTACTATTCCAACAAAGCACGAGTTGTTGCCGTGATTTGTGCCCTGTTTATTTCTTTCACTTATGTCGCTGGGCAGATGCGTGGAGTAGGAATTGTGTTTTCCCGCTATCTCGAGATTCCAATCGAATGGGGTGTCGTGATCGGGATGTGCATCGTTTTTTTCTATGCCGTTTTAGGGGGAATGAAAGGAATCACATATACGCAAGTCGCTCAGTTTTGCGTCTTGATTTTTGCGTATATGGTACCTGCGATTTTCATTTCAATGCAATTGACAGGCAATCCCATACCGCAACTCGGACTCGGTGGAAGCGTAGCGGATGGAACTCCACTGCTCGCAAAGCTCGACGGGGTCCTTTCAGATTTGGGATTTGCAGCGTATACTTCCGGACGCAAGGGAATCACAGATATGTTTATGATCACGCTGGCGCTCATGGTGGGAACAGCCGGTTTACCCCATGTAATTGTACGTTTTTTTACGGTGCCCAGAGTCAAAGACGCCCGACTTTCGGCAGGATATGCTTTGGCATTCATTGCGATATTGTACACCACCGCACCAGCTGTGGCAGCTTTCGGCATCTACAATGCGATCAATTCCACTTCGGAAAAAAACATATCAGAATTGCCCCTTTGGGTACAAAACTGGCAGAAGACCAATCTCATCCAAGTCGAAGATAAAAACGGGGATGGAAGGGTTCAATACCTCGCCGATCCTGAAGTCAATGAACTCCAGATTGACAAAGACATCATGGTCCTAGCCAGTCCTGAGATCGCCGACCTCCCTGATTGGGTGGTGGGATTGGTCGCTGCAGGTGCGATGGCGGCGGCACTTTCAACTGCAGCTGGACTGCTTTTGGTGATTTCCACTTCTGTTTCAAGGGATTTGGTCAAAACTTTCAAACCGGAGATTTCTGAGAAAAAAGAATTACAGATCGCAAGACTGGCAGCTGCAGGAGCGGTAATTTTCGCCGGATATTTTGGCGTCAATCCTCCTGGATTTGTGGCAGAAGTAGTGGCTTTTGCCTTTGGATTGGCGGCTGCCTCTTTCTTCCCTGTAATTATCCTTGGGATTTTTTCCACCCGAGTAAACAAAGAAGGTGCGATAGCCGGCATGGTTTCAGGCTTGATTTTCACGCTAGGCTATATCACTTATTTCAAGTTTATCAGTCCTGAATTGAATACCTTAGACCATTGGTGGCTTGGAATTTCACCGGAGGGAATCGGCTCAGTGGGCATGTTGATCAATTTTGTGATGTGCTTTGCAGTATCCAAATTCACCCCAGCACCGCCACAGCATGTCCAAGATCTAATCCAGGAAATCCGGATACCAAAAGGAGCAGGTTCGGCACAACACCATTAGAATTTTAAGTACCCAAAAACCTTATTTTATCATGAGTGATCGATTACATACCCTTAGCGGATACCTCTATGAATACCAGAAAAGTGTAGCACAGCCCGAGGAATTTTGGGCAAGAATAGCTGACTCATTTCACTGGAAAAAGCGCTGGGATAAAGTCCTGGATTGGAATTTTGACGGACCGGATGTGAAGTGGTTTGTCAATGGCAAGCTGAACATTACTGAGAATATTTTTGAGCGGCATCTCTACACCATCGGAGATCGTCCGGCCATCATTTGGGAACCGAGTGAACCTAGTGAGTCCACCCGGACAATCACCTATCAGGAGCTTTTTCAGGAAGTTTGCAAGTTTGCAAATGTCCTGAAATCCAAAGGAATCCAAAAAGGTGACCGAGTCATCATCTACATGCCGATGGTGCCAGAAGCTGCCGTGGCTATGCTTGCCTGTGCCAGAATCGGGGCGATCCATTCTGTGGTATTTGCTGGATTTTCCAGCTCTGCACTAGCAGATCGGGTGATAGACTGCGGCGCAAAAGCTATCTTAACTTCCGATGGAAATTATAGAGGAAGCAAAAAAATCGGTGTAAAATCCGTAGTCGATGAGGCCCTTGAAAAATCATCAGTAGAAACCGTGATCGTCTACCAAAGAACCGGTCAGGAAGTCACCATGAAAGAAGGCAGGGACTTTTGGTGGCACGAGGTCATGAGTGGTCAGTCCGAAAAGAATATCGCAGAAGAAATGGACAGCGAAGACATGCTGTTTATCCTCTACACTTCCGGCTCCACCGGTAAACCAAAAGGAGTAGTCCATACCACTGGTGGGTACATGGTGTATACCAAATATTCTTTTGATAATGTATTCCAATATGACGCGGGCGATGTGTATTGGTGTACCGCGGATATCGGTTGGATCACAGGCCACTCATACATTGTCTATGGGCCCTTATTGGCTGGAGCGACGACTCTGATGTTTGAAGGTGTGCCTACTTATCCTTCGCCAAGCCGCTTTTGGGAAGTCGTGGAAAAGCATAAAGTCAACATATTCTACACTGCACCGACCGCAATCCGCGCACTTCAGGCTTACGGTACCGAGCCGATTCAGGGACATGATTTGAGCTCACTCAAAGTGCTAGGATCAGTCGGCGAACCCATCAATGAGGAAGCTTGGCACTGGTATCATACGCATATCGGCAAGGGAAAATGTCCCATCGTAGATACCTGGTGGCAGACAGAAACCGGGGGAATTCTGATATCGCCTTTGGCAGGACTGACCCCGACCAAACCTGCATTTGCTACCTTACCATTGCCAGGGATTCAGCTCTGTATTGTCGATCCGGAAGGTAAAGAACTGAAAGGAAACTCTGTGGAAGGTAATCTTTGCATTAAATTCCCTTGGCCTTCCATGATCCGCACGACCTATGGTGATCACGAGCGATGCAAGCAGACTTACTTTTCTACTTACAAAGGAATGTACTTCACAGGTGACGGGGTCAAGCGGGATCACGACGGCTACTACCGAATCCTTGGACGTGTGGATGATGTGATCAACGTCTCCGGGCACCGAATGGGAACTGCGGAAGTAGAAAATGCGATCAACGAACATCCAAAAGTCATCGAATCTGCCGTGGTGGGCTATCCTCACGAGGTCAAAGGTCAAGGCATCTATGCCTATGTGATCTGCGATATGGCCAACCGAACTGAGGAAAACCTCATCAATGAAATCAAAGACACGGTCTCAAAAATCATCGGGCCGATCGCTAAGCCGGATAAGATTCAAATCGTACCAGGACTTCCAAAGACCAGATCCGGAAAAATCATGCGACGGATTCTTCGAAAAGTAGCCGAAGGAAGTCTGGACAATATGGGTGATACGAGTACGCTATTGGATCCGGATGTGGTGGAAAAAATTATTGAGGGCAGGAAGTAAGGGAGTTAGGAGGCTAGGAAGTTTGGAAGCTATTCCTTTTTGGTTAAGCTTTACCATTTTTTCTGCTTTCTGAATTTCTAGATTCTTTTTTCTTTACTCTGATCTTGATACTAAAATCTAGATACTAGATACTTTAAAAATGGCCAACGTCATCGTCAATCGGGTTGCGGAGTTCCTTCGCAGATTCCCTCCTTTTTCATTTTTGGGAAAGGAGGATTTGACGCGTGTGGCTCAAAGTGTGGAGATTCAGTATTTAGAAAAAGGGGAAATATTTTTCCGACAGGGTGAGGCTGCAAGGCCTCATTTTTTTATCCTGAAAGAAGGACAGATTCAGCTCGTAGAAAATGCATCAGATGGTGACCAAATCCGTGAAATTTGCGATGAGGGTGACGTTTTTGGTGTGTTGGCTTTGCTGGGAAAGCGGCCTTACTTACTGAGTTCCAAGGTCATCGAGAACAGTTTGATCTATTCAGTCCCTGTGGCAGTTTTTGAAAAAATCCTGGAAGAAAACAGCCGGGTGGCACTCTTTTTTGCGGCAGGTTTCGCTGCAGGTCAGGTGGTCGTCCGTCAAGATCTCTCTCAAGGACAAAAAGCTCGGGGTGAATTCAAAAATGACTCCGGAGATCATTCTTTACTGATTTTTTCGGATCAATCGGCAGTTAATTTTTCGGAGAAAGTTTTGACTTGTCCACCTGATACTTCCATTCAAGCCGCTGCATTGCAAATGGCTGAAGCGCAAGTGAGTAGTATTGTAATTTGCGATGAAAAATCATTTCCTGCAGGAATTTTGACTGATAAGGACCTGAGATCTCGGGTTTTGGCAGCAGGAATTTCTCCTGAAAAGCCTGTATCTGAAGTCATGACCAGCCCCGTGATCACGCGGAAAAAGCAAGATGGATTTTCCAATCTGTACCTGACCATGATCCGCCATCGCCTCCACCACTTGGTACTGACTGAAGATGGGTCGGATCAAAGCCCCATCGGTGGGATAATCTCCGATCATGATGTATTTCTTTCCATGGGAAACAGTCCGGCGGTGCTAATCCATGGCTTGATGAATACCTTGGAGATAGCAGAAATGCGGAAAATCCGTGATCGAGCCGGGCAAATGCTGGAGTACTATTTGGAAAATGAAGTTTCGATGGAATTTGTGGCTTCTATCATGACCGAGATCAACGATGTAATCATCCGACAGGCATTGAAAATCGTCACAAACCAGCTCGAGACGGACTATCCGAATATGAGCAGCATTCGGTTTTGTTTCCTTTCTATGGGAAGCGAAGGTCGGGAAGAACAGTTGCTCCGGACAGATCTGGACAACGCCATTCTCTATGAGGATGTGCCGGAGGATCTTCGAGAAAAGACATCGGAATATTTCCTGAAATTGGGAGAAGGTGTGGTAGAGATACTTTTGGCCTGCGGCTTTGATCTCTGTCCTGGTAAAATCATGGCGAGCAATCCGGAGTGGGTTCAGCCGCTTTCGACCTGGAAAGACTATTTTACCGAGTGGATTCTGCATCCTTCTCCAGAATCCCTACTGAAGGTGTCGATTTTCTTCGATTTTAGGTCCGTAGCCGGAAGCAAAAGTCTGGCAACGGAGCTCTCCGATCATATCTATCAGGAAATTGGCAAAAAGCAGGTATTCCTGAACTTTCTAGCGCTCAACGCAATGAAAAATCCTCCACCTCTTGGCTTTTTTAAGGACTTTGTTGTCGAAAAATCGGGTGAAAATCAGGACCAGTTTGACATCAAACTTCGGGCAATGTTACCCCTGACTGATCTTGCCAGACTTTTGGTTCTGAGTCACCAAGTCGTCGGGATCAACAACACCTTCCGTCGCTTTGAAAAACTGGCAGAACTGGAACCCAACAATGCGGAGCTTTTTTCTCAGGCAGGCAAAGCTTATGAAATCTTGATGCGAATGCGGGCTCTGGAAGGACTGCAAAATAAAAACAGCGGACGCTACATCAATCCAAAATCTCTGGGAAAACTGCAGCGCCAATTGCTAAAAAATGCTTTCGTGCCGATATCCGAACTTCAGGACATCGTCAATATCCGGTTTCAGCTTGACTATTTCAGACGATGAGTTGGTGGGAATTTTGGAAACCAAAGAAGGAGCGACTGGATTTCGTTCGGGATTTTTTGGCAGGGAATGAAACACCCATTCCCGGAATTCGGTCCATTAGCCAGCTGAAATTCACCGTCTTGGACACAGAGACGACCGGGCTGGATCCGGCAAAGGATTCGATTCTTTCTTTTGGAGCGGTGAAGGTGGAATCGATGAAAATCCAAGTTCCGACAGCAGTGGAATGGTATCCCAAGTCTGGGATCATCCCCGGAAAAGCTGCCCAAATCCATGGATTAATAGACATTATTGACCAAATCTCCGAGGAAGAATTCGTCAAATTGCTCCTGCCCTACTTGGGTGATTCCGTCTTGGTAGGTCACCATATTGGCTTTGACTTGGAAATGATCGGCAAAATAGTAAGGCCATTCGGTATCGCTCAAATGCCAAATCCTGTCATCGACACCTTGAATTTTGCGGTAAGATTAGAACATGGTCCTCAGGCTGACCTAAGCCGAATTCCAATGGGTGCCTACAGTCTGGATGAACTTTGCATACGCTTTGGAATAGAACTGGAGGACAGACACACTGCTGCGGGGGACGCTTTTTTGACAGCACAATTATTTTTGAAACTGTTGAGATTGGCAGAAAAAAAGGGAATTCGCACGTACAAAGAATTACTTCGATGATTACTTCCAGCGGACATCTACTTTCCCAGTAGCCTTCAGCTGGATTTCCAAGCCCGTAGCCGTGGGGTAAAATCCGTCTGGGTAGATTTCCAAATCGACTATTTTTAAATCAGCAAAAGGCGTATCAAAAGCCAGTCGTTCGCGAATACCACCTAGACTACTTTCGAGTACCTCGGCCATGGGAAACCGAAGTTTCTGATTGAGCTGTCGGATAATTTTTCTTTTTTTCAGCGTCGCAGCGGTTTTTGCTTTTTTACTATCGCTCTCCAGATTGAAATTGACCTGATCGAAGATTAAAACTTGATTTTCGTTGTCATAGCCTGGCTTTCCTACCAAAAACAACTCACCATCAATCGCTTTGCCATTGCTCTGTTCTGCATGAAAATCCATGCTGATTCCGAGCTTTTCACCAAATGCCCTCGATTTGAAATTTCCCGGGCGGAAAATGGTCGACTTGTTCACTCGGATAGACTGATTTTCAAAATTCTCACTCAGAAGTTGGTCGATTTCAGCATAAGTCAAACTGATCGGAATCCTGATATCGAGGGAATTATCAGAGCTGGTATTTTCGGTCAGCCCGGGCAGGGGGAAGGCTCTGCTTGGTACTGCATCAGCCGGATGCGTGTTGACTTTTCCTTTCATACCCAGATTGAGTTGATAATTCCCTGAAGCGCCGAAACTTTCCGCTACTAAAACAGAATCTGGCTGAATGGAAAAGGCCATTTTATTCCCTTCAAACTCCACCAAAACAGGTTTTCCCACTTGACTCCACAATTGATCCACGCTTGGTTTCAACCTGACCAAATCGGGCTTTGCTGTCAGGTTTTTGGAGGCATAATCTTGAATCTCTTTCGCAATCAATTGGCTGAGATCCAATTCCATTCCCAAGACACTGAAGGTCATTTTCCCACCCAAATCCAGCAATTCAAATTCCGAGATCCCCAGAGACCAATTTTCAGTAATTTCCGGATTGATTTGAAAAACAGGCGAAAAGGACTGATCTAATGGAATTTTTGACTGGAACAGGTTCCGGAGTCCGCCGGGCTTGAGCCCTACTTGACCACGCACCCGAATCGGTAATTCCACCTGAATTTTTTCTTCATCTATCACTTGGATGGTCGTCAGTCCATTTTTGGAAAAAATAAGATCCCCCACGACACCATTACCGAGATCCATGCCATTCTCTTCAAATAGCACTGGTGGAATCCGTTGATTCAGCAGGTTTTCTATGGTGCCCAAAGGAATTTGGACAGGGACATTCACCCTAGAATAAGCCTGGGGTACAGGTGGAAGGTCCGGCGTCAAAGCCGGATTTAAGCTTTTGCAGGCACTTGTAAAAATCAAGGACAGAAAAATCATCCTCCCGATAGTTTCAAACAAGGTGCTTCTAATTATTTTCATTGCGGTATTTTCGTTTTCGAAAAGGAACTATTTAGCTCTTGCAACAATTGCCCCAAAAGTAAACAATCAACGACATGAACTGGAATAAATTGACTTCATCTTCCCAAATCGACGCCCTCAAGCAGATGAGTAGCGATAAACCAGTGTTGATTTTTAAACACAGCACCCGCTGTTCGATCAGCAGTATGTCTTTGGATCGGCTTATTCGCAATTGGAAAACAGGCGATGAGGAGAAAATTACGCCATTTTATCTGGACCTGATCGCCCACCGATCCTTGTCTGATCAGGTCGAACGAGAGTTTGGAATTCCCCATGAATCTCCTCAGGTACTTCTGATCAAAGCCGGAAAAGCAGTATACGACTCCAGTCACTATGGAATTTCCTATCAGGAAATTATGGCTCAGGTTTAAATTTTTTAAAGTCGTTTTTTACCTTTTATCCTGCTAAAAATCCGCTCTAATTTATTAGGCAAGACCGCTTAAACCTTTGTCTTTCAAGTTCAGTCAAAAGAGCTGAACTTTGAACGGATATGAAAAATTTTACCCTGTTTTTTTTACTGATTTTCAGCCTTTTAATCAGTAATCTGGCCCTAGGCCAAAGGCCTGCAGGCCCTGCCAATCAGCAAGAGCGAAAACTCTCCGGAAAAGTAACCGATGGCGTGGCCAAAACCCCAATGATAGGGGCGAATGTGCTGATCAAAACCGTGACTGATTCCCTTCTTCTGGGTACAGTCACCGGAGCAGAGGGAAGATTTGAAATCCTCAGACCAAACATCCCGTCTGTCAAGGTAGAAATTACCTTCATCGGCTATAAGACAATATCCATTACTCACCAATTTCGTCAGCCGCTTGATCTCGGAGAATTAATCCTACTCGAAGACACCAAAGTACTGGGCGAGGTTCTGATCGAAGGGCAAGTGCCGGTAGGGGAAGTAAAAGGCGATACGACTTCCTTCAATGCCAACGCCTTTAAAACCCAAGAAAATGCCCAGGCGGAGGATTTGATCCGAAAAATGCCAGGTATTACCATGCAAAACGGTCAGGTTCAAGCCCAAGGAGAACAAGTGCAGCGAATCCTGGTAGACGGAAGAGAGTTTTTTGGAAGTGACCCCAACATTGCCCTGCGAAATCTCCCTGCAGATGCGATCGATCGGGTGGAAGTATTGGATCAGCGGTCGGATCAAAGCCGATTGACTGGATTCGACGATGGGAATTACACCAAAACGATCAACATCATTTTGCGGGAGGACAGGAAAAACGGACAGTTTGGAAGAGCCTATGCCGGATATGGCACGGACGATCGCTATACGGCGGGAGGCAGTGTCAACTTGTTTAAGGGGGATCAGCGGATTTCAATTCTTGGCTTGTTCAATAACATCAACCAACAGAATTTCTCCAGCCAGGACCTGGCAGGTGTCACTGCCAATGCATCCGGTGGCGGAGGAGGTAGAGGCGGCAGACCCGGTGGCGGAGGTGGCGGCTTTGGCGGAGGCGGTAACAACAATTTCTTTGTGGGAAACTCCGGAGGAATCGTGAATACCAATTCCATAGGCCTAAATTATTCGGACAAATGGGGCAAAAAAGTAAACTTCTCAGGTAGCTACTTTTTCAACAACAGCACCAATTCCCTACTTCAGACCACCAATCGGGAAACTGTAGTCAATGAAGATCTGCGACAATTCTATCAGGAAAGCCTGATTAACACCGTCGACAATTTCAATCACCGATTTAATGGGCGATTGGAGGCAGACTTAAATGAGAAAAACTCCATCATTGTAGTGCCTTCGATATCCTTTCAGGAAAACACAGTTTTCAGCGATCGAGACGCCTTGACCTTGGCTAGTACTGGTGATTCCCTCAGTGCGCTTCGGTCTATTTCCAATGCTGAAACCAAAGCCCTCAACATTTCAAACAATATCACCTATCGATACAAGTTTGAGAAAAAAGGACGAACGCTTTCCACCGATATTTCCACATCATGGAACAATCGGGACCAAATTTCCGATCTACTGGCTGCAAGTCGAGACTTCAACAGACTTCTCTTGGACACGACACTTCAGGAAACAGAAGCGCTGTCCAGCGGATTTAACTACCGGGTCAATATGACCTTGACTGAACCTCTGGGTGAAAAATCCATCGGTACACTCGGCTACCAAATCGGAAACAACAAATCAACGGCAGATCAAAAAACCTTTATCCTAGACGATGAGCGGAGACCTGTCCTAGATACTGCTTTGAGCAATGAGTTTGATAATAAATTTATCACGCAGCGTCTCCGGTCAGGATATGCTTACAACAACAAGGGACTAAGTCTAAACCTCAACTTGGATTACCAAAACGCCAGATTGGACAACACTGCCTTTTTCCCGATTCCGGGAGATTTCAAGCGGGACTTCAATAACATCCTGCCCAGCGCCAATATCAATTATCGAAATCAACCAAAAGGAATTTCGTATCGAATTCGATACCGAACAGGTACAGATGAACCTAGCGTCAACCAGCTACAAAATGTCATTGATAACCAAAACCCGCTGAACATGAGCGTGGGTAATCCATCGCTGGGACAGAGCTATAACCATAACATCTTTGCCAATATCAGCAAAGTAAACCTGGAGAAATCCCATACGCTGTTTATGTTTTTCAATTACTCCGGGACGAGCAATTACATCGGAACGAATACCTTCATCACCGCTCAGGATACCTTGATCAATGGTGAAGTTCTCCTGCGTCCGGGAGGACAGATCACCCAACCAGTCAATTTGGACGGCAACTTCCGCACGACCTTTTTCCTGACCTATGGTGCGCCGATCAAAAAGATCAAAACCCAATTCAATACCAACACCCGAGTCAGTTTCAACCGGATTCCCGGAATCATCAATGGAGAAACCAACCTGAATGACAACTTGGGATTAAGTCAGGGATTGACGTTCAGCAGCAACATCAGCAAGAATTTTGACTTCACCCTGAGCAGTACCGGAACTTATACGATTGTGAATTCCAGCTTGCAGCAAAACCTGGACAACAACTATTACCAACAGGAATCGAATATCCGTCTCTACTTTTCTCCAAATAATGGAAAGCTATTCATCGGAAATAACCTGAATCACACGCTGTACACAGGACTTTCCGAAGGGTTTGATCAGAACTTCTGGCTTTGGAATATTGAAGGAGGCTATCGCTTCGCTAAAAACAACAAGGCTGAATTGAAAGTAGTCGTTTTTGATTTGCTGAATCAAAACAATAGCGTCACACGAACGATCTCCGATGTGGCGGTAACCGATGTATTCACCAATGTACTCACCCGCTATGCGATGCTGACCTTCACCTACATCATCGGCAACTTCAAGCAGCCGGAAGCACAGCCACAGCAACCTTGGCAGATGGGAAGACCCGGAGGGACGAGAACTTGGTAAAAGTGAAAGTCAGAAGGTTTACCTGTCGTAGGTAGGCTAAAGTGAGAAAGCTAAAACGAGCCCAAGTCGAAAGATTTGGGCTTTTTTATGTGAAAAAATTGTAGTTTCAATTTCAAAGAATATGAATATTTAAAAAAGCCGTTTGGAAATTAATATTTATTCTTTCACAATTCTAATTTGACTCAAATGCAAAAGGTCAAGCCCGTTTTACTTCTACTTGTTGGAATGATATTAATTAAAATTGACTATGTTTTTTGCCAAAGCAAAGAAGGGTTAATTAATGGTTTTTGTAAAAAACTTGGATCGAGTCAATATCAAGTTTTGAACCGGACCTTTTCTGTTTCTGATGAAATTGAGGATGGTAAAGAATTTGAATCCGTTTTGTTTCCGATTATAAAAAACGGGAATTTAATTGCTAAAAACTTCGCTGATTTAATGGGAGAAGAGGTAGATTTTGAAGTGATTAATAATCAAATTATGTTAGAAGAGATTAATCAGATTCCTTCTTCTTGCAAATCAAAAACCATTCGAAAATACCCTTCAAAATCCAAAAAATATTACAGTGTCAAGATTTCAAATCCGGTAATTCTTAATGGCAAAAACAAAACAATTGGATTTTTAATAATTCGGTCAACTAGCAACAATGCAGTTCTTACTACTTTGACTGCAATTCTCTATGAATGGAACGAGGAATCTTGGAGCGAAATTCATCGCCAAGAATTAGAATTTCATGATTAACTCTATGCTAAAATCCCCGCTTGAACGAATTCAAGCGGGGATTTTTCATTTTAAGGATTGCTTTTCAGATTACATCTTTGGAAGTACCACGGTATCCACGGAATGGATCACTCCATTGGACTGCCATACGTCGGCAATCGTCACTTTAGACTGTCCACCGTTTGCATCGGTGATGTAGAGGTCTTTCCCTTTCATCCAAGCCGTGATAGTTCCGCCTTGTACCGTCGTCAACGTTGCTTTGCCGTTTCCGGCTTTGATTGCAGCTGCGATTTCTTTGGAACCCATTTTACCAGCTACCACATGGTAAGTCAAGACTGCTTGCAATTGTGCTTTGTTCTCAGGCTTTAAAAGCGTCTCTACCGTTCCGGCAGGAAGTTTTGCAAAAGCTGCATTATCTGGAGCGAAAACTGTGAAAGGGCCAGCTCCTTGAAGTGTTTCTACCAAACCTGCGGCCTTTACCGCTGCTACCAGTGTCGTGTGATCGGCAGAGTTTACCGCATTTTCCACGATGTTTTTGGAAGGATACATCGGTGCTCCTCCTACTTCCACTGTTTTTTCCATTTGACCAAAAGCAGCATTAGCTGAAAGAAATACGAAGGCTGCGAAAGCCATTTTGAATAATTTGTTCATGTTTTTATTGTTTTGGTTTTTTTCTGATATGGATGCACTTACGAGGCTGATTTCGGGCTTGGATCGGTTCCCAAAGATTTTTTTTTGGAATTTGTAAAAGGCAAAGGTTGATCCGAAGGAAAATCACTTTTAAACTCTTCAAAAAAATGATGTCACCCTGTTGGGGTTGGCATTGCATAAAAGGCACATTCAAACTATAATCCTGTCATCCCTTCGGGATTATAAAGCCAGAATGGCTGAAATTATTATAGAATAGATCGGCTACACATTCATTTAAACCCCGCAAGGGGTGACATAATTAAAAAACGATTTCTCAGTTTCCCCAACGACTTTTGCGCCTAAAAGCTCAAAATTGATAGCTTTGTGGCTGGAATAATTTGCAGTCATGTACCAAGAGAAAATCGAAGCAATCAAAGCGGCCATAGCAGAAGCAGTGGCGCATACTCCCGACCAATTAGAGGCTTATCGGATGAAATTCATCTCCAAGAAAAGTGTCGTTGGGGAGCTTTTTGCAGCGATGGGACAGATTCCGAATGAGGAAAAGCGTACCTACGGTCAGGTGGTAAACAGCGTCAAGCAATTGGCTGAGGAGAAGTTTCAGGAGCTGATCGAGAAGGTGGCTTCATCCAATAAAAAGTCGAAATCTGCGGATATCGACCTGACTTTGCCGCCGTCAAATTATCCTTTGGGAGGAATTCATCCACTTACCGCGACCCGTCAGCGGATCATCGAGATCTTTGAGCGGATCGGTTTCAACCTTTCCGAAGGTCCTGAGATCGAGGACGATTGGCACAACTTCACCGCGCTGAATTTCCCTGAAAATCACCCCGCCCGTGAAATGCAGGATACTTTTTTCATCGAGAAAAATCCAGATATCGCACTTCGTACGCACACTTCATCGGTACAAGTGCGGGTAATGGAAAACCAAAAACCGCCGATTCGGACGCTTTCTCCTGGACGGGTTTATCGGAATGAAGCGATTTCCGCCCGTGCACATTGTATCTTCCACCAAGTGGAAGGACTCTATGTGGATGAAAATGTGGGTTTTGCCGATTTGAAAAACACGCTGTACCACTTTGCCAAGGAGATGTTTGGCAAGGAGACCAAAGTGCGATTCCGACCTTCTTTCTTCCCTTTCACCGAACCCAGTGCGGAGATCGATATTTCTTGCTTGATCTGCGGAGGAAAAGGCTGCAATGTCTGCAAAGGAAGCGGTTGGGTAGAGATCGGAGGAAGTGGCATGGTGGATCCAAATGTCTTGGAAAACTGTGGCATTGACTCGAAAAAATACACGGGTTTTGCCTTCGGAATGGGCATCGAGCGCATCGCGATGCTGAAATATCAGATCAAGGATTTGCGACTGTTTACTGAAAACGACGTGCGATTCCTGAGTCAATTCAGGCCGCTGCTATAGAAATTAAGAAAAGCCGATCGAGAGATTGGCTTTCTTATTTTCCCACAGATCAGGACGGATAAGGACACAGATTTACACTGATAAAATAAATACAGTGGAAAATCTGTGTGCATCTGTGATTTTAATCTGTGACAATCTGTGGGAACATAAATCAAAGAGAAGCTCTATTTGGCTCAAATCCTCTTACTTCTACCTTCACCAAAAACACATCTCCGCTTTGGGGATAGTTGCCCAAATCATCTTCGGACATGTTTTCCTGAGCAGATGTGATGAGCATCAAGTCCAAATTTTCTCCCCCAAAGCAACAGGAAGTGACATGCGGCACGGGAAGGTCTATTTTGTCTAAAAGTTGACCTGTATTGGGATCCCAGCGATAGACTCCCGAACCTCCATAGTACGCAACCCAAACCATGCCTTCTTGGTCGATGCACATCCCATCAGGAAATCCCAGGTCTTCGGGAATCTCTATAGCATTTCTTCTAAATTCAATTTCTCCTGTCTCTGGAGCAAATGAATATTCCTGAATTTTTCGAGTTGGAGTATCGATAAAGTAAAACGTCTCTTGATCTTCCGTCCAAGCCATTCCATTGGAAATGGTTAAGTTTTTCAGTTGGACTTCAGGTTTCAGAGCCGAATCAATTCGATACAACGAACCTGCGCCTTGGGTGAATTTGGTACTCAGGGTCCCAATCCAAATGCGACCATACGGGTCAACTTTTCCATCATTAAAGCGATGCAGGGATTCATTGGCTTCCACTTCACAGAGTTCTTCCATTTCCTCCGAATCCCAATCGTAGCGTACTAACTTCCGATCCAAACCCAGAATCAACTTTCCATTTTGACCTTGAAGAACAACTGCCAAATAATGTGGGAAATGCCGGATTTCCAGCTTTTCAGAAGCCAAATGGTAGCGATGCAGGTTTCCCTTTTCGATATCTACCCAGAAGAAAGAGCCTAATTCGGCTATCCAAAGCGGGCCTTCGCCGAGGAAGCACTGACTCGGAATAGATTTCATTAAGGTATTTTTCACGGTGGTTGGATTGAAAGATTTGAAAATTTATAGGACACTAATGATTCCAGCTTAAAACAAGGTCAACTTGAAGAAAAGATGTCGTAAATCGTCATTCGTAACTCGTAAATCACCTCCCCCAATACTGGGCGATCTTCTTCTTCAAAAACGCCACGCTGCGCTCCAACTGATCCATACCATCAACACCATCTTCAATACTGATCCAGTTGTCGAAACCTACGCGCTTGAGTTCGGTGAAGATGGCATCGTAGTCATTCATTCCTTTGCCGACTTCTCCATGGCTGAGTCGCTTGGCATAGCCGACGGCCCCGCCTTCTTCTTTTCTCAGGTCCTCGATCGTGCCATATTTCAAAAATCGATCACTGGCATGCATGGTCACCACCCGTTCGGAGACATCGTAGAGCAAATCCAACGGATCTTCCCCTGCCAGAAACGCATTGCTCGGGTCGTAATTCACCCCGAAATTCGGATGTTGAATCGACTTGACGAGCCGAGTGAAAACAGTTCGCTTTTGGGCAAACTCAGGATATTCCCAGAAATCGTCTTTGTAGTGATTTTCAATAATCAGCGTAATTCCCAGGCTTTGGGCGTAGGGAAGGCAAGCTTCGATACAGTCCTTGGCGAGTTTGATTCCTTCATCGATGGAAAGCTCGGGTCGAAATTGGCCTGACAAAACTCGGCAGTATTTTCCTCCAAGTTCATCAGTCATATTGATCCAGCGTCGCTGTTTTTGGATTTCCTTATCACGGAAAGCTTTATCCCGATGGGTAAAATCCGGTGAGCAGCACATCATCGGAATGACCATGCCCTCGTTTTCGACCATCTTCCGAAATTTCGGCCAGTTTTTCTCGTTTCCCATTTCCAAGAAACCTGCATACCATTCCAATCCGTCGATCTTAAGTGGAGCGGCAAGCTTCACCCAATCAGCGATTTTCATGCTTCCATCTTTGCAGAGTTGCTGCATGAAAGCTTTGGGAAATGCGGCTAATTTGGGCATCGGAGCTTATTTAAAGGTTTTAGTGTCTTTTGGGAGATTGCGGCCGATCATCGGATGCTGTTCCAAAGTCAAGACTTGTCCGGATACTGGACCGCTTTCGTCAGAAAGCCAAAAAATACAGGCGGCAGCGATTTCTTCCGGCCAGAGAATTCTTCCCGAGGGAGCGATAATCGACGGTAACTCTTCATACCAAGTCTCGGATAGGCCGTGGAGCTTTTTCCGCTCTTTTTCCCGCTCGGTAAGTACCCAGCCCGGATTGATTTGATTGACACGGATGCCATATTCCCGCATCAGGGAGTCGCCCAGATTGCCTGTCAAAGTCATGATTGCACCTTTGGAAACAGAATAAGCAAGTAAGTTGGGCTCACCGCTCCAGGCATTGATCGAGCCAATATTAAGGACGCAGCCTCTGGATTTTATGAGTTCGGGAAGTGCTTTTTGAATCAGGAGAAAAGGCGCAACGGTATTGATGTCGAGTACTTTTTGAAAAAAAGCCCGATCGGTATTGTGGATATCGGAGGCGATGACCAAAGCAGCATTATTGACTACGGCATCGAGTTTCCCGAAAGTCTTCACTGCAAGATTTACCAGATTGTCAGGACAAGTTTCAGTGGTGATGTCTTCGCAATGAAATACGGCGTGTTCGGTTCCGATTTCGGCCAAGACCTCTTTGCCAAGGTCCTGCTCCAACCCATGAATGACCACTTTTGCACCTTCCGCTATGCAGCGTTTGGCGATGGCTTTGCCGATCCCAGTGGTACTTCCGGTGACGATGATGACTTTGTCTTTGAGTCGCATGTTAGACGGGTTTAAGTACTGCTTTAACAATTTGTCCGGTATGCATTTTTTCAAAAGCTTCATGCCATTCGGTAATTGGCCAAACGCCTCCGATGATCGGCTTGACATTCAATGCGCCACTAGCCAAGAGTGAAATCACTCGCTCCCAGATCGGCCAATTGTGACTGAAACTTCCCTGAAGCCGTACATTTTTCTGCACGATGGGATCGATTGAAAAATTCAAAGGCTGAGGACCCCAACCCACTTTCGTGATTTGACCATTTTGACGGACGAGTTTCATGGCAATTTTCAAAGTGCTGCTATGACCCGCTGCATCCACGATCAGATCAGCACCCAGACCATCCCGCTTTCTAGCCCAAGCCTCGGCGGCATCTTCTCCAATCAGCGGGTCACATCCATAGGCTATTCGCGCGATTTCCAATCGGCCGCGATCTCCTTCCAAACCCAGAATTGCAACTTCTGCTCCGCAAAGTCTGGCTACAGCCGCGCAAAGAATTCCAATTGTTCCAGGTCCTATTACTACCACCCTGTCACCCGGTTTGATATGGGAGTTCCCCACCAAGGCATTGAAAGCGACGCAGCAAGGTTCGGTCAGGCAGGCTTCTTCAAAAGATAGACTTTCTGGAACCGCGTGAAGACAACGAGCCGGAACTCGGACGAAGCGAGTCATTGCTCCATTTACGCCGTAGCCGAAACCTTTTCGCGTTGGGTCCAAATTGTAAAGCCCAACCTTGCTCATGGGATTTTGATTGTCGATCACGGCTGCGGTCTCGGAGACAACTCGATCCCCGACTTTCCAGCCAGAAACTCGATCTCCAATTGCTGCGATTTTTCCTCCAAACTCATGGCCCAAAACGACCGGATAATTCACCGGCCAACTGTGATCCGAAGTCCACTGATGGAGGTCACTGCCACAGACGCCGACATTTTCCACCTCGAGTAAAATATCTTCATCTCCAATATCAGGAATCGAGATTTCACGGATTTCGACGGAATGTTTTTTCTCCGAAAAATTGACTACTGCAGGTATTTTGATGCTGGACATGGGTTAGGATTTAGTAGGGAAAACAGTTTCTTGAGCATGAATTGCGGCGCAGATCATCCGAAGTGATTCTTCGAGATTGCCATCTGCCGTTTTGAAGGAATCTGCATCGATGGTCAATGGGGCGCCTAAAACTACAAGCGGTGCGCCATACTGAGGACATTTGATGGCTTGCTCTAGGGAGAGCCCTCCCACAGCCTGTACGGGAATATTCACCGCTTTCACCACCTCCCGAAGCTGATCGAGTGGGCTTGGCATCCGATGTCCAGCGGCTGCAATCCCTCTACGCTCGTCGTAACCGATGTGGTGTATGACATAGTCGCAACCCAAATCCTCCAAAAACCTGGCTCCTTCCACCATGTCAGGGCAGATCATATTATCACCCATGACCTCCACTCCGAAGTCTTTTCCGGCTTTGACCACGCATTTGATGGTTTCGGCATGCGCCCGTGCCATGACCACGACGTGAGTGGCTCCGGCTTTGGCCATCATTTCTGCTTCGAGGTAGCCACCGTCCATGGTTTTGAGATCGGCGACGATGGGGATTCCGGGAAATGCTTCCCTGAGTTTTCTAACTCCATGAAGACCTTCTGCTAAAATAAGCGGAGTCCCGGCTTCCAGCCAATCGACTCCAGCCCGGAGTGCCAAAGCAGCAGTTTCCAGTGCTTCGTCAATATTGGTCAGATCCAGGGAGATCTGTACAATAGGTTGCATAGTTTTTGGGTTATTGTTGTTTTGGGCATTTGAAACACCCTATGTTAAAGATAGACTTTTTTTAAAAATGGAACAGAGCAGACAATTCCCTGATTTTTTCTGGGTCTTTTTTGTATTTGAATTGTTAACTCTGCCTAAATCAAATAACTTATAAAACCCAAACTATCCTGTACATGTCTGAAAAGCGAAGAGTCACTCTAAAAGATATTGCGCTTGCGCTGAATCTCTCTCCCTCCACGGTTTCTCGTGCGTTAAATGGCTATCATTCAATTTCGGAAGAGACGATCAGACAGGTAAAGGAATATGCAGAAAAGCACAATTACGTTCCCAATACTTTGGCTGTCAATTTTCGTAAAAATCGAACTTCGCTCATTGGGTTGGTGGTCCCTCATATCGTCCATCATTTTTTCTCCACCACCATATCAGGTGTAATCGAAACTGCCAAAAAGCACGGCTATCATGTCCTCGTATCCCAATCCGGTGATGTGAAAGACGGGGAGATTTTTGCATGTCGTACCTTATTGGGAATCGGCGTGGACGGACTGGTGATCTCTGTGTCCAATGAGACCTTCGAAGCCGAGCACTTGCAGGACTTTTTGGACGAAGGGAAGCCCATTGTGCAGTTTGACAAAGTGACGGATCATATCCTTTCTCCCAAAGTGGTGGTTGATGATTTTGAAGGAGCCTATGAAGCTGTAAAAAATTTGATCTACAACGGATATCGGAAGATCGCCCACCTGAGTGGAAGGTTAGAAGTCAAAAATGCCCAAGGAAGGTATCAAGGTTATCGAAAAGCGCTTGAAGACCATGGACTGGAATATCGTGAAGAATGGGTAAAAGGCTGTTGGGATATCTTGGAGCAAGAAGGGTACGACTTCACCAAGGAACTCATGGAAAGTCCCAATCCACCAGATGCGATTTTTTGTATCACAGATTTAGTGGCATTGGGAGCTATGAAATACCTAAAATCTGCCGGGTACGATGTACCAAGACAAGTTGGTCTGATGGGGTTCAGCAATTGGATGCTTTCGGAATACATCTCGCCTAATCTCAGTTCTGTAGATCAGCATGGCTTTGAAATGGGGCGAAAGGCCACCGAAATGCTGATCGATTTGATAAAGAATCATGAAGTCGGAGAGGAACAGCTCGTGGAAATGAAAACAGAACTGATCGTAAGGCAATCCTCTCAAAAGCGCGATTGAAAGATGATGCAGCCTTTACTTTGGTTCCAAAATCACAAAACCATGCGGTGCTAAAATCAGATACTCATGATCAGGACCGATACGGTATTCGGTTTCTGCCCACATGTCTAGCAAAACCTCAGCTCCTTCCCCCTGCTCACGAAAGGCATACCAGGTCAGATATGCTGCCTGATCACTGAAATTATAAAGACAGTACACCCGTTCATTTCCTTTTCTCCGCACAAATCCTGCTATATGAATATTGTGTGGGCCCATCCAGGTGATATTGCTGAGATCGCTGAAAAGGTCTCGTTGCTTTCGGATCTGAAGCATTTTTTTCAGCGCTGAGAAAATCCTGTTTTCCACCGTCCCTTCAGTCTTCGCTTTCGCTACCTTCTCCCAATCGATTATCGGGCGATGCATCCATCGGTTGTCGTAGCTTTTACCAGGATCATTTTGGTAGCTGTAGTCATTGGTATAGCCGATTTCATCCCCATAAAACAGCATCGGCAATCCTCCCAAAAAGATGGAATGGGCCTGCATCATCAGGATTTTTTGGATGCTTTGGTCAATTCCAAGCGGGCTATTTTCGATCAATGCTTTTTCCAGACCACAGAGTGAAGCAAGCGTACCACTGATTCGCGCATCACCTGTTTTTGGGTTGGAGGAGAAAAGTGCACCTCGAGCCGGACTCATCCACTGCTCACCGGAGAAGGAATAGTATTCTTTCAAGAACTTGCGGTGCTGGTAGGGATCTTTCCCCGCCTGCGCAATCATGTAATCATCGTATCCCAAGCCGATGTCGTCATGGCAGCGGGTATACGTAATCCAGGATGTGCCGTAGGGTTTTTTGAGGATTTCGTGCTGTGCATTAAGCATGATCTGGGTTTCACCGGAAGCCAACATATCCCACTGGAGTGCCATTTGGGTAGCATTGTAGGCAAAATCACACTCTTGTGCGATAAATTCTCCCGTTCCGAAATAGTTCATGATTTCCTTTGGCGCGACGATCGCTTCCCCAAGTAAAGCCATCCCCGGCGTGGCCACTTGGACACATTGCTTGATCAGGCGGAGTAGCGTATGCGCTTCAGTAAGATTTTGAGAGCTGGTTCCTGTCTTTTTCCAGATAAATGCCGGCGCATCGATTCGAAGCAAATCGACTCCCAGATTTCCGTAGAAGAGGATATTTTCCATCATTTCACGGAAAACGATCGGGTTAGTGTAATTCAAATCCCACTGATAGGAGTGGAAAACCGTCATCACCCATTTGCCCATTTCTTCATTCCAAGTGAAGTTGCCTGGGGCGCTTTCTGGGAAAATATCAGGCATCGCTGCATCGAATTCATTCGGAATCCAGCGGTTGTCATAAGTGTAGAAAAAATCCTGGTAGTATGAATCCCCTGACTTAGCCTTTCTGGCCCATTCGTGGTGATGGGAAGTGTGATTGAGAACAATGTCCAGCATCAGATACATGCCTTGGTGGTGCATCTTTTTCCGAAGGGAAATCAACTCCTCCAGAGTCCCAAATCGCGCATCTACCTTACGAAAATCCGACACAGCATATCCCCCGTCACTTTCTCCGGCAGGACTTTCGAAAATCGGCATGATATGAAGGAAATTCACCCCCAAATCCTCTAAATACGGAAGCTTGTCAGGCATCGATTTCAGATGACCTGCGAAGCGATCCACGTACAAACTCATCCCTGCCAGCTCATTACTCAGGTACCAGATGCCATTTTTAGCTTTTTCCTGGTCCCGCTTAATTAAAGCCTTCTCCCGAGATTGATGACCTTGGACCAGACTGACGATCAATTGAAAAAACTGATCCTCTGCAGCAGGATGTGCACTGTAGATTTCTCCAAAAAGCCGGTGAATAAGAGGCAAATGATCAAAAAGGCGGGATTCAAAAGCTTTGTCAGCGCTTGTTTTCCCCAGCCTATTTTCTTTTAAAAGCTGGTTGATTTTATCGTTTATAAGTGATTCGGGATGCATTTCTGGGTACTTGTAATTTTTGATAGTTGCGATTAATGTCCTCCTGAGATGGGTGCGACTTCTGGATTGATTTGCTTGTTTTCTTGGATTCTTAAGGTGGCTGCTGCGGCGATTAGCAGCAAGACACCGGCGAAAGTAATGGCTTGGCCCGCGTCATTTTGTAGGAAAGTCTTGGAAATAAATCCAAATGTGATGGTCTGCAGAATCATTGGAATCACAATCATCATATTGATGATTCCCATATACACGCCATAGCGCTCTTTGGGGATTTCATTGACCACCAATAGATACGGAATCCCCATCATACTTGCCCAGGCTACCCCAAATCCCGTCATAGGAGCAAAGAGGAGGTATTTGTTTTCGATCATCGGGAAAATGATCAATCCGACACCTGCCATCACCAGACAGAAGAAGTGGACTTTTTTGGGACCAAATTTTCGGGCCAAGCCTACTAAAAAGAAGGCCGAAAGAAAGGTCACGATATTATACCAGCCATTGACTAGGCCTGTCCAACCTACAGCCTCCTCATACTTGGACGGATCACTCGCAGGTGTCGCATCCCATACCGAGAGAGCGATGCTTTTTGCCGCATTTTGCCAATAGCAAAAAAGCGCATACCATTGGAAAAGGTAAACTAAAGCAAGCTTCCACATCACAGAAGGCATCTGGATGATGGACTCGATGATCTCCAGATTTTGGGCAAAAAGGACTTTGGTTGTCGGGTTGTTTTCTGCCCAATGGATCGTTTTTCGAATCAGTTTTCTGTCAAAAATCGAAGGAATCAGCAGTAGGAAAAATACCAAATACGCAACTAGGGTCGTCAAAATCGATAGGAAAAACTGGATAGCCGGATGAGGCATGCCTTTATTTCGCTCCTTCAAAAGTGCCAATTCTTCAGCGGAAGGTGGGTATTCAGGCGTTTTGGACATACTCCAAAGCACCGAGGTGATCGAACAAATCGTCCCTAGGAAAAATGACGCATAGACCCACATCGGCAGCGAACCGATCATTCCTTTGAAGAAAATCTGAAATACGAAAAGTGAAATATTGGCCAGCGTGATGCCGAGGCCCGTGAAGAAGCTTTGGGTCAAGAAACCCTGTCCATATTGTTCCTCTGGGAGTGAGTCGGCTATCAATGCACGATAGGGCTCCATGGCGGTATTGTTAGCCGCGTCAAGGACCCAAAGCAAGCCTGCAGCCATCCATAATGTGCTGCTGAATGGATAGAAAAAGAGACAAATGCTACACATCAAAGCACCAATGAAAAAGTAGGGTTTCCTTCTGCCGAACCTATCGCTCCAGGTACTGTCACTCAGGGCGCCAATGATCGGCTGAATCAATAAGCCCGTCATCGGTCCTGCTAAGTTTAAAAGCGGGATCTCATCAGGTGCTGCACCGAGCATATCGTAGATAGGATTTACCGCGCTTTGCTGGAGTCCAAAGCTGTATTGAATCCCAAAAAAACCAACATTCATGTTGATGATCTGGGAAAAGGAGAGTTTGGGTTTTTGCATTGGGAATACTTTGGGTTTGGCCAAAAAGGGTTCAAAACCACTCTTTGGCCTGATAAATTACAAAGTTTAGGAATTGAAAAAAGGCCTCCAATTGCACATGAATTGGACCTTGGAGTAAAACCTGCTAGGAAATCGATTGATATTGTGAAAAATCTCCCGAAAAAAATAAAAAATAAAACTCCGAATTTTGGTTCGGAGTTTTGGATTTGGTTGGTGGGGGAGTATTTAGTTTTGAAGTCTTGCCTGAATCTCCTGAATCAAGCCATCGTATTTCTTGAGGATTCTTGCCCAATCTTCGAATTTCTCGTCGTCTTTGACCGTCACAGAATTTTTTCCATCCAAGAAAGCTTCCTGACTGACCAGCTTGACGGCATAGGTAATCTGATCGCTATTCCCTCCTGAGGATACGATCACCCGTGTACGGATAATGCTGGATTGGAAATTTTGTACTTGCCATGCTGTAGTGAGGTAGCCGGTATTGTAATCGACCGTTTCCAAAATGTCAAAATAGCCAGTGATGATCGAGCTGAGAATCTTCCAGGATTCTTCTGGAGCGATGCCTACTTTTACCGGAATGGTGATCCTGACATTTGCCAGATCTGAAGAGACAGACGAAGTATAAGCTTCATCTACTTGCATTTCAAGAAAATCTGCAACTGGTGGCTCTTGCATATTCGCCTGATTGCAGTAGTTTTTTACATATCGGATAAAACCATCTTTGCTGATTCTGACCTCTACGCAGGAATTCTTTGGCACCTTCAGGTCATAGTTTCCATTGCCCACTCGCTTGCCGGCGATCTCAATCGATGCATCATTTGGAGCTGTGGTGATTTTCACCAATCGATCTTCCAAGACAGCCTTATCACGTACCGGAGGTTCAGGATCACCTTCTTTGTTACACAGCACTTTTTCATAGTTCACAAAGCCATCCTTGGTGACAGATACGGTGACACAGTCTCCAAAGGGAACTCTAATATCCTGATTTCCTTTTCCGAGCAATATCCCATTGGCTGCAACTGAAGCATCGGCAGGCATGACTTCTAGTCGGATCTGCCTGTCCTTGAGGATAAAATGATCCTTCATCGGAGGCGTTTCTTTATCCGGCTGATTGTAGTAGACCTTGGTGGCAGTGGCAAAGCCGGGCTTTTTGACCTCTACTGTCAGGAAGCGGTCTTTTTGGATATAGAGGTAGATCGCTTTGGTTCCTATGACCCTTCCATCGACTAAGATCTCAGCATCAAAAGGCTCGGCAGTGATATCTACCTGTCTGGTAGTCAGAGAAATCCACTGCTCTTTATCCCATTTGAGGTCTTTGTTGTATTCTTTGATCACAGGCTGGTAGCCTGGCTTGGTGACTTTTACGCGGTTTTTGGAGTCTTTCTCCAGCTTTAATTCGACTGTGCCTGTCCCCAATTCTTGCTTGTCAGAGTCATCGTAATCATTCAGCAAAATAAATTTTGCATCAGAATGATCTGCGGTAAGCATGATTTTTTGAGAATAGGATGAAAAAGCAACAAGAGCGAAAAAGATTGAAATTGGTAAACGTTTGAAATTCATAGGTGATAATCAGCGTGGATAGTGTCGCAAATAATTGAATTGGGACTAATAAAACAAACCATTCTTATCAATATAATTCAATTATTATGTGATTATCCCCAGGCTTTCTTCAAAAAATTCAACCAATTCCCATGCATCACTTTTTGAACATCGGAATCTGAATAGCCCCGAAGGCGAAGCAATTCAGGTATTTTCTGTAGATCTGATATAGTTTCCAGATCTGCAGGACTCTGCTCTGTGCCAAATGCTCCATCCAAGTCAGAACCTATCCCGATGTGATTGGCGTTGCCTGCGACTTGGCAGATATGATCCAAATGATCCAAAACAGTTGAGATAGTGACGTTGCGCTCTTCGGGTGTACTTTTTCCCCGCACCCAACCCGGACTGAGCATCCAGGCATCAAATGCCCCTCCGATTACAGCTCCACGGTCTACCAGTGCTTTGATCATTTCATCTGAAAATTGCCGATTGTGATCGACGAGCGCTCGGCAGTTGTTGTGACTGGCCCAAACGGGACCTTGGTAAATCTCCAAAGCATCCCAAAACGCCAAATCACAGAGATGTGTCGCATCGAGAATGATCCCCAGTTGGTCCATTTTCTTCACCAACTCTTTTCCCTGCTGACTCAAGGGCGCGGAAGAATCGGTACCAAAAGCATATCTCCCTGGGCCATAATGTGCCGGACCTAAGGCGCGGAGACCGCTTTCGTAGGCTTTCTCCAGATAATCGAGATTCACGATCGAGTCAGCACCCTCCAGTGAAAGGATAAATCCCACTGGCATTTGGCTTTTGTCCTCACTTAGGTTCCAGTGAGCCAAGTGCGCTTCCAACTCATTCCAATCCCGGATTTGGGTCATTTCTCGCTTTTCTACCATGGCACGATACCAAGCCAATTGTCCCTGAGTCTGAGCCCAAGCCTGCTCTGGAGAATGCCAACCCGGAAGGGGATTTTCCGGCGCCACAAAGCGAGCAATCTGTGTCGCGACGACCAGACCGATGTTTCCTTTGCGCAGCTCAGGTAGTGAAACGGTTGAATTTCCCCGATCAGGTTTGTCGAACAGACCTTTTTCCCGGGCATTGATTTCTGAGACCGGTCTGGTCAGATCCCGATTCCATTCGAGGGCATTCATACTTAGGTCGAGGTGCGCGTCTATCGTAAACATGGCTATTAGAAGGATTGGAGAACAAAAACGGTTGGGATTTTATGAAGATCAAGAGGGAAATTTTTCCATTCGGAGATGGTTTTAGTCTGGACCAATTCGTCTGCTGCGGTCAGATTTTTTGCGATGCAGAGCTTGGTATTTCCTGAAAGGGTACCCAAGACTTCTTCGAGCATCTGATTGTTCCGAAAGGGAGTTTCCATAAAAATCTGGGCCCGCTTTTCCCGAAGGGATTCGGACTCCAATTTTCTCAATGCCGCAGCTCGTTCTTTTTTATCTATGGGCAAATATCCATGAAAAGCAAAAGACTGCCCTGAAAATCCAGACCCCATCAGTGCCAAAAACATGGAACTCGGCCCTGAAATCGGGACGACTTGAATTCCCTTTTGGTGAGCATAGGCGACTGCCAAGGATCCCGGGTCGGCGATTCCCGGACAGCCCGCTTCGGAAATTACGCCGATATCGGCCCCGTTCATTAGGGGCTGCATGAGTCGGTTGATGGATTCTGGCGGAGTTCCTTTGTCTAACACCTCCATGTGCACTTCTTCCAGATTCACTCCAAGCTTCAGGCTGGAGATATAGCGACGGGCAGAGCGGGGATTTTCGACCAAAAAGATCTTGGTATGCGCGATGACTTCTTGTACTTGGGGCGAAATCACCCAATGTGCCGTATTATCGGCGAGGACATTGGGGATTAAGAAAAGTTTTCCTTTGGGCATTTTTGCAAACTTGGAATGAGGGCGAAAGTTAAAATTTAAAGCCCAAATTCATTACCTTTTAAAATCATATCAAAGCCATTAATCCTATGAATCTTCAGAAATACACCCTCTTGTTTTTCTTCTTTTTGATAACCTCCCATTCCTTTTCCCAAAATCTCAAAGCCCTTGTCGGTGGCACCCTGATCGACGGTTTTGGAGGTACACCGATTCGTAACTCGGTCATTATTGTCGAAGGAGAGCGGATCAAAGCTATCGGCCAAGTGGGAAGTTTGGCAATTCCCGCCGGTGCAGAGATTATTTCTACCGAGGGAATGAGCGTTCTTCCAGGCCTTTGGGACATGCACGTGCACCTCATGCTCAATGGACACAGCGACTACACCCACTGGGACAGCACCTATATCGATGTGTTTGAGTCGGTGATCATGCCTTCTTCTGCGCATCAACTGTTGATGGCAGGAGTGACCAGTGCCAGAGATTTGGGAGCGCCTTTAGAAGCTAGCATTAACGTTCGCAACCGGATCAACAAGGGTGAAATTCCCGGCCCGACGATCTATGTGTCTGGTCCTTTTATCCAAAAAGCTCCTTATCCCAATACCGAAGCTTTCCGCTGGGGAGTGAATGGGGCCGCCGATGCCCGGGCCAAAGTCAAAAAACTAATCGACGCAGGAGTTGATGTGATCAAGCTGATCGATCAGGATCAGATGACCTTGGAGGAAGCCCAAGCCGTGGTAGATGAAGCGCACAAGTACGGTAAAATGGTCGTAGGTCACTCTCACCGCCCTGACGAAATCCGCATCGGACTTCAGATAGGCGTGGACAACTTTGAGCATACAGGCCTGAGTTCTGCTCCGGAATATCCCGAAGACATCATGCGGATGATGAAAGAGCGGGCAGCCAAAATGAACCTTGGTCCACTCTTCTGGACACCGACTGTGGAGGGACTCTTCAATTACGAATACGTACGCGACAATCCCGAAAAGCTGGACGACACGTCATGGCACTTGGGTTTGCCGGATTCGATTATTAGGGATATCCGTGCTTCGCTACGCTTTCCGGGAAGGATGTCTTACTTCCAGTTGACTCCGGTGAGAAAGCCCACTCTGGATCGAAAGTTTGCGCAATTGAAAGAAAGCGGCGTGGTGATGCTCGTGGGTACGGACAGCGGCATTCCCATGAAGTTTCACAGCCAAAGCACCTGGAACGAACTCGATGTTTGGGTCAATCATTTTGGCATGGATCCACTCCTGACAATCAAAGCTGCGACCTACTGGCCTGCGGTGGCCATGAAAGTAGATAAGGATTACGGAACGATCTCTGAAGGAAAATACGCCGACATCATCGCCGTGCGTGGGGACGTCCTTCGCTACATCAACCTGCTACAGGATGTGGATCTGGTGATGAAGCATGGGAAACAGGTGAAGTAATTCCAATCTTTTGACTAGAACTTTCAAGTTGCTTTCCAGAATTGACATAAAAAAAGAGGCAATTGCCTCTTTTTTTTTTAGGACTCCTGAAGAAATTTCTCCAGGTCGCCGATGCTTATCTTGCCTTCATAGTATGCCCGTCCAAAAACAGCTGCTGCTAGGCCGAGGTCACGGATTTTTTTGAAATCGTCAATA
The DNA here is from genome assembly GCF_003259255.1 of Algoriphagus litoralis. Lineage (GTDB taxonomy): Bacteria > Bacteroidota > Bacteroidia > Cytophagales > Cyclobacteriaceae > Algoriphagus > Algoriphagus litoralis. Next base: position 595,903 of record NZ_QGOL01000002.1, on the reverse strand, counting down.
CCCCTTACCCCACCTGAGGCGGCAATATGGATGGAGGGGAATTTCTCCATAATTTCTTTGTAAAGCCCAAAATTTGGTCCTTCCATCACTCCATCTCGGGTCACATCTGAGCATTTCAAATACTTCAAACCTCGATCATAGAAAAATTCGATGTGATCAAACAAATCGATTTCTGTCTTTTTGAGCCAACCTTTGATTTTGATTTTATGATCCGCAGGATTAATATCCGCAGCCAGATTGATTTTTTCACGACCGTAGGATAGAATAAATTGAGCAAATCGCTCCGGATGGTTGGCTGCAGCAGAAGCGATGGTGACCGTTTTGGCTCCAAACTCAAAACACTTGATCACATCTCCGTCTGTAGAAATACCTCCGGTAAAGTCTACCAAAAGGTCAGTATATCCAGCAATGGCTTCCAAGATGTGGTAGTTTTTGGGCTCTCCACGTCTGGCCCCATCCAAGTCTACCAAATGCAGACGCTTGATACCGATGCCTTCAAAAGTTTGGGCAATCTCAAGAGGATTGTTGGAAATCACTTCCTGAGTCGCAAAATCGCCTCTTTTCAACCGGACACATTTTCCGTCAATTATCCAAATGGAGGGGATTATTTCAAACATGGGTGATACGATTCGTCAGTTTTTGGATTGTATTCGAGCTAATTTCTCGGATAAATATACTACTGAGCGGTGGTATAAAAAGCAGGGAAAGCCAAAACTTTAAATTTTCAGAAAAGATCAAGCGGAAATTATGAAACTTAACTAATGCTAGCCTTAATTTTTTATCAATGTTTCAAAAGCCCGATCCTTCCCTGTCCACCCGACGCCCAAACTGATTTCTGATCCGGTGAAATCCTGACAGCATGATACCCTACCGAGGAAAAATTAACCCAAGTCATTCCATTGTCTTTTGATAAATCCGAGCCAGAAGGGCCCACAGCAAGGGTTAGTTTTTTAATGGGCAAAAAGGCAATTCCAGACCGATAGCCCAGTGGGGATTCTTTAGGTAGTTGGATGGATTTACCATTTATCCGAAATGCATTTTTCTCCCTAAAATCAAGTTTGGTGTAATCTCCTCCTACAGCAATCACCCCTTTACCTGCCTCCACAAGTGCAAAAATTCCTTGTGAAGCTTCTCCCTGCAAAATAGGGGTTCTTGTTTTTTTCCAGCTTTCACTTTGGAAATCATACTGATGAAGATTTGAAACAGCACCTCCTGTACCAAATAACAGTCCTTTTTTTGTCACAATCATCGATGAGGCACTTGCAGCAAAAGCTGCTTCTCCCACTTCGGCAGCAGGCAAATTTTCCAATGATTTCCAGCTTTTACCTCCATCTGAGGTCTCCAAGATCATCCATTTTCCGCCGACGGGATCGCCGATGATAAAGCCTTTGCTTTCGTTTAGGAAGGTAATCCCGTCAAAAAATGCTTCTGGACCTTCTTGGTGGACTTTTTCCCAAGATTGGCCTCCATTCACCGTTCTGTAAATGACAGCTGGCTGACCGGCAGAAGCAACTACAGCGGTATTTTCATCAAAAGCATGAATCGAACGAAAATCCACCGTATCCAATCCAGCAATCACTCCAGTCTCCCAAGTCTCACCTCCATCGGTGGTCTTGAGCCAGGTTCCACCGCTTCCGCTTGCCCAGCAAATCCTGTCCGAAACGGGTGAAAGCCCCCTCAGGGAGGCTTTCACAGGTGTTTCTAGTTCTTTCCATTGGATTGTTTGGGCATGGCAAAAATTTGCCCAAATCAGTCCAATCATCAAAAGAAGCTTTAGCTTCATACAATATCCACTTTTCTGTAGGCCTCGATCAGGGCTTTTTCTCCCTCGACACCCGGTAGCGCATTCCCATGCTCCATACCCATGACGCCATTAAATCCTTTGGAATGAATGTACTTGAAAACATTCCCGTAATGAATCTCTCCGGTGCCCGGTTCTTTTCTTCCCGGATTATCTCCGATCTGGATGTAAGCGATTTCACTCCAAGTCTTCTCCATCGTCGCGATTAGGTTTCCTTCGTTACGCTGCATGTGGTAGATGTCGTAGAGGATCTTGCAGCTCGGACTATCCACTGCTTTGCAGATCATGTACGTCTGGTCTGCATGGCGAAGAAAAAGATCCGGATTATCACTCAACGGCTCCAACACCATGGTCAAGCCAGCAGGCTCCAGTATTTCAGCACCCCGTTTCAAGGCTTCGATGACGTTTCCAGTCTGCACACCCATGGGGAGATTCCGCTCAAAATACCCCGGAACAACCGTTGCCCATTTGGCTCCAACCCGCTTGGCTACCTCCACAGATTCCCGGCAGGTTTTCAGGAACACGTCCAAAAATTCCTGCTTGCCTGTAGTCAGAGATACTTTCCAGTTGTCGCCGCCATCAATGACAAAGACGCCCATTCGCATGCCAAGGTCATTGAGCGTTTTTCCGATCAACTCCTGATCTGCTACTGATCTTTTGAGCATCCCATTATCTTCCAAAGAACGGAATCCCTGATCTGCCATGAATTTCAGCTCGTCGACGATTCCTCCCGGGGCAGAATTTCTAAACATCCCGAAATGCGGTGCAAAGTCCATATTGAACGTGGGAGCCTTCACTTTTTCTCCTGCTATTGCCGGAATACTCATCGCGCCAGTTGCTCCTAGAATGGCGCTTCCCAAGCCCATCCGTTTGATAAATCCTCTTCTTTCCATGATTACACCACTTTAGATTTACCCGGAATTGCATGTGGATAATATCCATCATCGCCAGGAAGGATCTTTGGCATGGCATCCCATGCTAATGTATCTGGGAACAAATCAATCGATCCATTTAGCGCTTCATCCCAAGTCAACACTTTGCCGGAATAGGTGGCATAGCGGCCCATAATGGCTGTCATAGTGGATTTCGCAGCGTTTTCGGCATCAGCAAACTTGTATTCGCCTTTGACCAAAGTGGCCCAAAGCTCATCGTGCTCTTGCTGGTACGGATTTGGTTGATTTTCCCGATCATGGGTGTAGATGGGATTGCCTTTCCAATCGGTCATCACGCCGTGATTTCCTGCACTTAGAAATACTTTTCCTTTGGTTCCTTGGAAGGTTTCATCGACACGGTTTGCGGCACCCGGGAAATGACGACACTCCGAATGGATCACTGACCCATCCGCATAGGTGAAAGTCAGGACGTGGTGATCAAAAATTTCTCCATGGTCTTTGCCTGTGCGGACAGCTCGCCCACCTGTTCCCTCTGCTTTGACTGGGTAAGCGTTTTTAGCCCAGTTGGCGATATCAATATTGTGCACATGCTGCTCTACGATATGATCTCCGCAGAGCCAGTTGAAGTAATACCAATTTCGCATCTGGTATTCCATCTCGGTCTGCTCGGGCTTCCGCTCGCGCACCCAAACTCCTCCATCGTTCCAGTACACCTGTCCACCAATGATTTCTCCGAGGTCACCATTGTGCACCCGCTTCATCACCTCCCGATAGTTATTCTGATAGTGACGCTGCAGACCTACCACCACATTCAATTTTTTGGCCTTGGCAACTTCGGCTGCTGCCAACACCTTTCGGATACCTGCTGCGTCTGTAGCCATCGGCTTTTCAGCAAAAATCTGCTTCCCCTGGTTCACCGCCTCTTCAAAATGGGAGGGACGGAAGCCTGGAGGTGCGGCCAGAATGACTACATCTGCCTCTGCCATGGCTTTCTTATACCCATCAAATCCTACAAAACGTTTTTCTACAGGTACATCCACTTTGTCTTTGCCATACTTGTCAAAAATCGCCTTGTAGCTATTGTCCAATCGATCTTGAAATGCATCCGCCATTGCAACGAGTTTGATCGGATGTCCTGTCTCAAAAGCCTGAAATACTGCGCCTGTTCCCCGGCCGCCACAGCCGATTACTGCCAGTTTCAATTCATTGGCAGGAGCAGCATATGCCCCTGGAACGATAAATGAAGGGGCCAATATCCCACCTGTGACGAGGGCGGAGGTCTTGATAAAATCCCTTCTGGAATTCAAGTTTTTCATAGATATGGTTAATTAGGGTTGTTAATAATCTGCGATTGGCTCTTGGTTATAATAAGCTTGGATTTCCTCTGGAGAAGGTGGAATAAGCGGTCTTACGATCCTCAGGCCGATAAACGGCGCCTCTGGAAACCACCATTGACTTTTTGGGATTTGGGGATCGATGCGCTTCCAAGCCGGGTCCGATGGGCTTCGGTAAGCTGAGCCGATCTGATCCTCTGCAGTTTTAAAACTACCTCCCCGAACAACATGGGGATAAAGTTTGTCCGCTTTATTAAGTGGATTATCCTTGCCTGACCTGGTATAAAAATCGGGTTCGTAAAGATCCATAGTCCACTCTTGAACATTTCCATAAACATCGAAAAGTCCCCATGCATTGGGTTTCTTTTTGCCTACTGGCTGAGTACTTCCCTCACTGTTTGCTTTGGTCCAAGCAAATTCGGAAAGTTTGGAAGCATCATCACCGAAGAAAAATCGCTCTTTTGATCCTGCTCTTGCGGCATATTCCCACTCAGCCTCTGTTGGAATTCTGTAGAAAATACCGGTCTTCAAATACAGCCAATGGCAAAATTGAAGGGCTCCGTATTGTGTCATTCCTACGGCAGGCTTGCCTTCTTTTCCCATCCCAAAAGTCATATCAAGGTATGGCAAGCTGGGACGCGTCAATCCATCTACCCGCTCCTCCAATCCACCTTCGGTCATTGATTCTTCGTAATGCTTATCCAGAAAAAGCTCAAAAGCATCCCAAGTCACCTCATGTACACCGATCCAGAAGGCATCGATTTTCACCTCATGTGCTGGATTTTGATCAGGAAACTGCTGATCATTCGAGCCCATCAAAAATGAACCGGCAGGTATAGGTGTAAGGTCGAAAGTGACCTCTGTTCCGGGTATTTTTTGGGTATAGGCTTCAAAGACATCATCTTGATTCACCTGGAAGCTCATGAGCAACAAGCCTGTTGCAGCAAGGTACTTTTTCATTTGACTATATTTTTTCGCGGCCATTTGCAATCTCGCATTTCAGATAATCATTCTTGTGAATAACTTTTCGGTCAAGCTCGAATTCAGGGTTACGCCGGGGCAATTACAAATTTAAATTACTGTATTCTGATTTTACTGAGGTATTTCTTTTGATAAATGGCGCTTAAAAACATGAATTCCGCTGTCTTTCAGATAGAAAAGCAAATAATCACCAAGTACCTCAATTTTTCTTATTTCACCCTTAAGAGCGAGACCGGATTCCATTGAACTTGTTGATTGGAAGCTTCCCTTCCCATCACCTAGAAATACTGTTCCATGATTGGCGTCGTATTTCCCAAATTTGAGTTTGGTATCAAACAGGTTCCCTCCAAAAATCAGGTCTAAGTTTCCATCCTGATTCAAATCTACAGCTGCAGCGGCGAAAACCGGTGAAAACTGGGCTGCCAAAGGAAGAGATTTGGGCTGAAATTTTGAATTTTGATCCAAAGCAAAATAGCTGGTTTCAAGCCGATTGATGAAAATAGAGCGACTATCTTCTCGCTCTTTAGGAGTAAAAAGCTCATCCATTTTCACCTCAGAGAAGCTTTTGAAATCAAGGTATCTCTTCTTCAAAAACAGAACCTGACCCAAAACCTCGTCGCGGCTGGCTGAAGGATATTTTTCGCCCTGAATGTAATAACTCAGGATTGCATCGGTGGATCCATTGCCATCAAAGTCTTTGTAAAGCAATTCCATGGGCTGTTCTTCGGATGAAAATAGCTGGGAATTCCGTCCGTGATTGCCCACAAAAAGCTCTGGCTTGCCATCACCATCCCAATCACCAATCAGCAAATCAGACCAAAATCCGACCTGAGGTGTTTCGAAGTAGGTTGTTGTGGTATTGATCCAGCGATTTTCTGTCTTGGAAAAGATAGAAATCGGCATGGCATCGCCTACTAGGACCAGCTCCTCCTGTCCGTCACCATTCAAATCTGCGACGCCTGAATCTGTGATCATGCCCAAGTTTTTGAATTCTGGAACCAACTGATCGGTTTGGTCAGTGAAATTCCCCTGTCCATCGCCAATCCAAATCCTGGCTCCTGAAGAAGTCGGATACTGGCCGGAAATGACCCTAGCTCCGACAAAAATGTCGGATATGCTGTCACCATTGAAATCAAGAATAATAGCTGAGCCTGTTGCAAAAGCTTCAGTGGGAAGTGAGTTTGGAGAAAGAGTAAATTTCCCCTTGCCGTCATTGAGATACAGGCGATCTTGAAACTTTGAATCTCCATTGGAAAATTGATGCATGCCTCCACTGGTCACTAACAGATCCGGAAATCCATCGCTATTGGCATCAAAACTCAAGGCATCGCTGTCTTCAGACCCAGCAGAGGTATAAAATGCTGTGGAATCAGGTATTCCAAACTGCCCGTTTTTTTGGCCAAAAAATATTCTGCCGCTTACTCCTGCCCCACCCCCTATGAAAATGTCTGGATTTCCATCTGAGTTGAAATCCTCTGCAAGCATCGCTTTTCCATTGCCGGATATTCCAAAACTTAACAGAGGCTGACGCTTGAAATCATTTACTTCTAAAGCTTTTGGAACGTCAAGTTTGCCAACTGAAGCCAGCAAAGGATCAATTTTGATAGGTTTGGATTTTGGAACTTTCTGTGCTTCTGCTTGGGAAATCACGATAGATTGATTGACTTCAATGTTGAAAAGTCTGGAAACTTCCCCTCCTGGCCAAGTCACCTGAACGGAATCAACCCCTGAATTCTGCCCCAAGCCAAATATCAATTTGGGAGAAACGGAAGATTGGAATCCGCGATAGAGATTTTGCTCCTGAACTTGTACTTTCCCCTTGGAAAACAAGGAAACCAAAGCACCTTGGCCCTGGGTATTTTTCCCTTCCCCATTTAGCTCGATCTTTAGAAAATTTCCCTTTTGCTTTTGCACCGCGAGATTTTCATAGACAAAAGCTGGGGAATTAATATTGTTGATGACTAGATCAAGATCACCATCATTGTCGAGGTCAGCATAGGCTGCACCGTTGCTGTTACCGTTTTGGGCAAGGCCCCATGCCTGACTTACATTTTCGAAGGTCAGATCACCATTATTCCTAAAGGTGTAATTTTTCAAATTGGAAGAACTCATGGATTTGACCAGATTGAGCAAATCCTCCCGCTTCAACTGTCCGCCGGAAGTCCTGACATAGTTATCCATGTATTTCAAAAAGTCCTGATTGTTGTAATCCCTCAGATAGCCGTTGGTGATGTAGATATCTTTCCACCCATCGAGATCAAAATCAGAAAAAAGTGCTGCCCAAGACCAGTCAGTATTGGAGATGCCCGAGAGCTGTCCAACTTCCTGAAAAGTCCCATCTCCTGCATTGATATGCAGCATGTTTCGCATGTATTGATAGTAAAACCCCCTGTCCAGATTCAACTGAAACATTTCGAAATTATCGGGAGAAAGGAGGAGCTTTTGTCTCAAATTATCCTCCGGAAGCATGTCAAGCGTAAAAATATCCAGCAAGCCATCATTATTGATGTCAGCGATGTCATTACCCATCGAAAAATGAGAGACATGATCCAGCATAGTCTGGATTTCATCCCGAAATGTCCCGTCTTGCTGATTGATATACAGGTAGTCCGGCATAGAGTAGTCGTTGCCTATGTAGATATCCGGCCATCCATCTCCAGTCACATCGGCCACGGACACACCCAAGCCATAGGAAAGGCTAGAACTTGAAATTCCAGCTTTTTGAGTGATCTCAACAAACTTTCCATTTTGATTTTCAAAGAGCTGAGAACCTGCTTCGTGCTTTTCAGTCAGAAGCTTTTTGGTGACAGATGGATCAAAATTCTGAATTGATTTGGTATTGTGATTCAATAGAAAGAGATCTAAATCTCCGTCGAGATCAAAGTCGAAAAAAGCTGCTGAGGTAGAGGTGGACTGGGAGGCTATGCCATACTCCTCGGCCATTTCTTTGAATTGGGGAATGCCATTGGCATCATTTCCTTGATTGATAAAGAGCTCATTTTTCCGCTTTTCAGGTTGCAAAGCGCCAGAGTGACAAAGGTAGATATCCAGCTTTTTGTCCCCATTAATATCCACCAAAACAACGCCTGTCTTCCATGGCCCCGGTCTACCGGAGGCTCCTGAAACTTGGGTGATATCTTTAAACTTCAGATCGCCTTCATTGAGGTACAGTTGATTCTGCCCCACATTTGCCGAAAAGTAAATGTCATCCCATCCATCTTGATTGAGATCTCCGATGGCTACTCCTCCACCATTGTAGAGGTATTCATACATGAGTACGTTTAAATTGAGATTTTCCTCGATCGGATTTGAAAAAGTAATTCCTGTCGAATCAGGATTAAGTAGTTGAAATATGGGATCTATGGCTTCAGAATCCTCAATTTGATTTTGCTGATTTTCTTTTTCGCAGGAAAAAATCATCCATGCAAGGAGGATCAGCCAACAGGGTGTATTAAAATGCTTCATAGAAATAAAATCTGAGCTACCCCAGATGGGATAGCTCAGACAAGTTAATCAGGATTTTTAGTATCCCGGATTCTGAACCAGTTGTGCATTTCGGTTCATTTCGTCCCGGTGGATGGGTAGATAATACATCTTATCCAACCATTTACGGTTTTCCTTACCCGGATCCATGTCGATTACTTTGTAGACATAATTGTAGACCGTGGGATCATATCTGTATGTACTGAGCGACTGACCTGGCTTGAGGGTACCGGTGATGTTGATGCCGTTTGCCTGTCTTCCCAGCGTTTCTTCAGCAATCATCCAACGACGTACATCGTGATAGCGCTGCTCTTCATAAGCCATCTCTATTCGTCGCTCGTTTCTGTATCGCTCTTTGAGCGCTTCTCCTGTTTCCGTGATCGCAGGCTGACCGACTCGATACCTAATCTGATTTAGCCAGGCTTTAGCCTCATCTTCCTGTCCCAATTCTATGGAGGCTTCCACATAATTCAACACCGCCTCTGTATATCTCAATACTGGCCAAGGAACTTCCTGCCATGTATTCTGATCCACAATGGCGGGATTGGCATCAATGAACTTGCGGAAATAATAGCCGGTGTAGGATCCATTCCAGTCTTCGATCGGACTGTTTCTAGTATCCAATCCGAAATGGGGAACTACTTCTCCTCCAGAGACTACTTCGTAGGTTCCAGTCTGGATCTGACCCAATGGATCCCGGGGTTGATTGGCAGAAGATCTAGGCTTCCACTGGGCTCCATCATAAAGAACTGAAGCGTAGAATCGAGCATCTCTGTTGTCATAAGGAGCAGCTGCATGTTCAGGGTTATCCCAAGAGAAGGAAGTGCCGTCCATCATTTCATAATCATCGACAAGCAATTGTACCGGAGTATTTCCAGCCCAGTTGTTGTAGCCGTTTGGACCATTAAATAGGCCTTGCCGACCGCCGTTTTCGGTTTTCAGATTGATAAAATACCGACCCAAAAGAATCTCAGACTCACCACCATTTCTCGCCATTGAGTTATTGATATAGGTCTGGATTCCATCTTCATGAGCTACTGGAGCCGAAAGCCCCATTTGGTTTCCTGAAGTGATATCCAAAACTGCTTTAGCTGCAGCCTGAGCCTTTTGCCATCTCTCGGTTCTATTGCCGGAAGTATACGCCAAGATTTCAAGGTTGCCATAAGAAGCTAGATCTGCGGACTTGGAAGATGCAGTAGGGCCATCATGAAGATCGCTGGCTGCGTACAGAAGTACTCTGGACTTTAGAGCCAAAGCTGATGCCTGGGTCGCTCGACCACGGATGGCAGATTTCCCTATGAGCAGATTAGCTGCTTCATCAAGATCCGCTACGATGAAATTGACACATTCCTCAAAGGTGTTGCGCGGGATTTCAAATGTCTCTGCGTCCAAGGTGTATGCAAAATCGATGATCGGAAAACCACCATAGTATCTTAATAACTGGTGATAATAATAGGCTCTCATAAATTTAGCCTCAGCGATTAAACGGTCAGCAGTTGCTCCTGAATGAGGAAAATCAGGGTCTGTAAGCTTTTCTATGGCAAGATTTGCCGCTCTGATCCTCGAATACATAGAATTCCAGGCCAAAGTCCCATTAACCCAGCCAATATCGGCGGGATTGGATCTGGCTTCGGTGATCGTATTGATCCCACGGCCCGGGTGAGTGAAGATAGCTTCATCAGTCAGCGAAGCGAGCATTTGCTCGTCAAAACCGCCATTACCCAGACCTTGGTAGATACCTACCACGAATGCTTCTGCTAAAGCAAGATCTGTCCATACGCTTGTCTCATCCACCTCACCCAAGGGCTTGGTATTCAGAAAGTCATCGTTACATGCTGTCAAGGTGAAGCAAGCTGCGAGCAGAAAAGCAAAATATTTATTGATTCTTTTCATGTGTTCCAAATGTTAGAATGTGACATTAATTCCTGTGCTGATAATTCTGGCCTGAGGGTAATACTGTCCAGTGGAGCTATTTGATTCAGGGTCAAATGCACCAAACTTATCCCAAGTCAACAGATTGAGTCCATTCGCATAGATTCTAAGGTTCCGTACTCCCACTTTCTCAGAGAGGTGCGCAGGGAAATTATAGCCTAGTTCTACGTTTTTCAGACGGATATAATCCGTGTTTCTAAACCAATAGGTGTTTCCTCCAGAGTAATACTGATCACTTCTATTGGCTATTCTCGGATGCACGCTGCTTGGATTATCAATAGTCCATCTGTTGTCGTGGATTTCCAACAAGTAATTTCCAATGTTTCCAGATTCACCTGCACTCACGTACTGTCTTGCTCCTGCCGCCCCTTGAAATAGTACGGCCAAGTCAAAGTTTTTGAATGCGAAATTCATGGTCATCCCACCTTGAAACAATGGAATATCATTGTTGTCCATTCTCACCCGGTCTTTGTCTGTAATCGCTCCATCTCCATCCCAATCTTTATACTTCATATCTCCAGGCCGGAGGTTATTGGTGATAGCTGAGTAATCCAAAGACTCTGAATCGATGTCTTCCTGTGTAGCGAAAACACCATCATATTGGTAAACCAAAAACGTGTTCATCGGCTTGCCAGTAGAACGTTGCCATTCGGGAGCTCCCGGAGCTTCATCCCAGAACAGAATTTTGTTTTTAGCATAACCTCCATTGACACCGACAGAGAAAGTCATATCTCCAATATTTCCTCGGTAGCCCAGATTGAGATCAAATCCCTTGTTCTCGACTTCACCGATGTTTTCAGCAGGTAAGATCAAGCCCGTACTTTGAGGAACAGAGGCATTTTTTCTCCAGAGGATGTTGGTTCTTTTATTGTAGAAGACATCAAATTCAAAGAATACTTTGCCCTGGAGAAATTGACCTTCAAATCCTAAGTTGGAATTGTTGGCGATCTCCCAAGTAATAGCATTGTTTGGCACACGAGTTTCAAACAAGGTTTTTACCTCAGTCCCATTGGCGATGTAGGAGCTAAAGCCATATGTGGATAGGAACTGGTATTCCTGAAGGACTCCATTGAAGAAGATTTGATCGTTTCCGAGCTGGCCCCATGATCCTCTGATTTTGAAAAAGTCAAAGGTTTTTCCAAGGCTGTTTTTCCAGAAATTCTCATCGGAAACAACCCAACCCAACATGATCCCTGGGAAAAATCCATATCGGGTATTTTCAGGGAAAATATAGGATCCGTCATATCTCCAAAGAAACTCTGCCAGATACTTCTCTTTGTAATTGTAGGATGCCCGGCCGAAGTAATTCAAACGTGCACGTTCAAATGCACTACCGCCGTTATTTTTCTCCAAATCCCCACCAGCAAACAGTTGGTCAATTGCAGAAGAAATGAAATATCTTCTAAAGGCATTGAAGTTATTACCTTCTACAGTCTCCTTATTGAAACCTGCCAAAATGTTGATGGTATGATTCTCTGCGATGACTCTGTCATAAGAAGCCACGGTTCCCAACAGAATGTTTAGTGTATTCTCATTCCCCTGCGATAAGCGTGGTTCGGCCGGACCTCTCTTGGACGGTACCAACACTGGTGTCACTCCATCCGCCTCAAATCCTGAGCCTAGCTGGTATAGTGTCCATGGTGTTTCCCATCTTTTTAAGAATCGCATGGTCTTATCCACTGCGGCAGTACCTGTAATTTTCAATCCTTCTACACCGGGTATTTTGATCTCCAGTGTACCATTGGTTTGAAAATAATCACGCGTGTCACGGTCATATCCAGTCTGATTTGTAGTGATCACCACTGGGTTCTCACCGTTTTCAATATCAGGACCCGGTAGCCCATTTGGCCAGAAAGCTGGCTGATTAGGCTTACCTCTCATCTGCATACGGAAAATAGCGCCAGCCCCTCTTGTCGGGAAGAATCGCTGCTCCTCCCTCGCCAGAATACCTACTCCTACTTTGATGTATTTGTTCACATCGGCATCGAGGTTCAGTCGGATATCATATTGCTTAAATCCTGTAGCCGACTGCTTGTAGTACCCATCTTGATTTTGATAGCCTATTGAAGTCATGTAGCGTACTTTATCGCTTCCACCTACCAATTGCGCATTCATTCGAGTCTGAGGAGACCATTCTTTGAGTGTGGCAGAATACCAGTCCGTATTGGGGTAAAACCAGGGATCAGAGCCATTACGATAAAGTTCCAACTCTTCAGGAGTATAAGGTGCATTTCGGATTTGACCATTTGGTCGGAGGTATTCTCCGTTTTGCTTGTACGCTTCATTGGCAGCGTTCCATTCGCTCACTGGCAAAGCGTATATATCCAGATCATTGAGCATTCCTGCATATTGTGCAGCATCAGCCAAGTCAGGTACTACCGTAGGTTGGGCCCAACCTTGATTGACTTGGAAAGTCAACTCAGGAACGCCGCTTTTTCCTCTTTTGGTGGTCACGAGGATGACGCCGTTCGCAGCTCTTGATCCGTAGATTGCAGCAGAGGCATCTTTGAGTACAGAGATGCTCTCAATATCATTTGGATTCAATCGATCAATACCGCCTGCTCTGGCTGGAATCCCATCGATGACGATCAATGCGTCATTGTTCCCCAAAGTATTTGATCCTCGGATACGGATAGAAGATCCATCATAACCTGGCTCACCGCTACGGTTGACTGCTACAACACCTGGCATACGTCCGGCAATGGAATTGGACAGGTTGACGGCGGGAGATTTGGCAAGTTCTCCTCCTTTGACTGTGGCCACAGAGCCTGTGATCGTTTCTTTCTTCTGCTCCCCATAGCCCACTACGATCACCTCTTCCAGTGATTTCATGTCGGGGCCAAGAGTGATAGTGAATTCACTCTGTGCTCCAACCACCACTTCCTGAGTCTGGAAACCAATAAAGGAAAAAACAAGAACAGACTGATCAGAACTGACGGCTATTTTAAATTTCCCGTCGACATCTGTTACCGTACCAGAAGTGGTACCTTTTAGAAGGATAGAAACCCCTGGTAAGGGCAAATTATCCTCGCCGGAAATTACAACACCAGACACCTCCTTGGTCTGGGCCTGTGCAGTGCCAAAATAGAATAGGCACATCAAAAATGTCAGGCAGGTCAGCCTGACACTGGTAGAGATTTTCATAGGCAATTTTGGGTTAATGAAAATTATAAAATAAATCAATGATCCAAATTGCCTGATTTTTCACCTAAAAATCTAACTGTTTGTATTTAAAAACTGACTGTATTTTGCTGTTTATTCTAACGGTTTTTATTTTTTTTGAATTAATTAAGGATAAAGAACAATAAAACAATTTTTTTTCTTGAATTATTTATATTTTTTTTCAATAATGAAACAGACTTAATCAAAAAAATACTGTTTTTGAAAAAAAGTATAATTTGCCATACAGATTCAAATTTATAGCCTCTTTACCACCTCACTTTTTGGAATTCTGATAGACCACATACCCCTCAGGTCTCCGACTTTATGCCCTTTGGCTTTGTCCTCAGGGTAGAGCTGGGACAACTTCTGGAGCGTTGCTTCATTGATTTCAGATTTTGGGTCACCATGACAGCTAAGGCACATTCCACCTGGAATCACGATGGGCTTGGTATATAAAAAAACCTCTCCATTTTCGACTTTTTGGATGTTGGGATCGCTTTTGTTCCCATTTTCCGCATTGAATTCATAGGCCTCCAAGATTGGTTTTTCCTCGTCGGTAGGCTGATCCGAGGGATTTCGGTAGCGATTTGATGCACGCCGCACTTGAACTCCATATTTTTGGCTTAAATCCGATAAAATGGGAAGAGCCTGAATATTGCAAAAATCAATAGCTCCAGGTACGCCATTTAGAGCAATCGCATCCTGAAGACTAGTGATCAAGGATTGTTGTGCTTCCTTAGAAATCGAATCGCCCCAGATCATCGCCTCGTTGATGATTTCAGACTCGACCAGGCGCTTTACTTCCATGGATTCGTTTACTTTCTTGAATGTTTCGGAGGATATCCTTTCTTGGGGACCACAAGCTGCTATGATTACCAGAATTGCTATTGATAAAACTGCCTTTTTCATGATTAATTGAATTATACTTTAAATTTATCTGTCCTTATTTGAATACAGTGCTTTACGCAAGATTATCTTCTGAGTAATTCGATTAATATTGGAGTGTTTTTTAAAGATGGATAATTTTCATCTTTTGAGATTCTACTAACCCCTATGAAAAAACTTGTTCTCTTATTCTACTTACTTTTTATGATTACGGGGGCAGCCTGGAGTCAGACTTGGACTAGGATGCAGGGCTGGGGACTAGATTTGGAATCCATCTATTGGATCGATGAACAAAAGGGAGTAGCTGTAGGAGAGAATCTAATCATTCGGACCTCAGATGGAGGAGTGACTTGGGAAGAAGTATTGCAGAATTTTGATACTCATTTTTTAGACGTTGTATTCCTTACTGAGACTGCTGGTGTGGCCGTAGGAACCAATGGTGCTGTTTTTATTACCTCCTCAGGAGGGGAAAATTGGGAAAAGAAAACCTCAGGCACTCAGAATGATTTACTTAGTATTGCCAAGATCTCTGAGACAGAAATAATATCCGTTGGAAAAAATGGCGAAATCATCAGGTCATCCAACGGGGGAAGCGTTTGGAGCAAAATTTCCAGCGGATCAAGTTTAGACTTGAATGATATTGCGATGGTAGGTCAGGATACACTCTTTCTGGCAGGAAATGATGGGGTTATTCTCTCTTCTTTCAACAAGGGGCTGAATTGGAATTCCTTTACCATTTCCCCCGGCATTGATATAAAGGGGATTGCCTTTTCCAATTCGCTAATTGGTTATGCCGTAGGTGAAGGCGGTATTTTCTTAAAAACTATCGATGGAGGAGGTAACTGGACCACCCTCAATTCCACTTCTACCAGGACCCTAAATAAAGTAGCTGTGAACCCTTTGGATATTCGAGCCGTAGTGGCAGTAGGAGATTCTGCAACCATCGTTCGAACAGCCAATTCAGGGACCACATTTGCCAAGGCCAACCTTGGGGCAAGCAATTTTCGCAACATCAAAAATCTCAACTTTAAACCAAATACCGCCCTTGTCTCAGCCTTGGGTCAGGATGGTTACCTGATCAATTCCACCAACTCCGGTGCTAGCTGGACACAAAAGTTTGCCGGGGTACGAAATAATTTTACTTCAGTCGATTTTAAGAATCAAAATACAGGATTCATTGCGGGAGAAAGCGGAGCATTTTTTGTGACTTCAAATGGTGCGACCACTTTAGTAAGTCGCCCAATCCCAGAGCCCGAATTCATCCAGTCCATAGATTTCTGGAATACAGCTTTTGGCTATGCCAGTTCGCCAAATGGAAAAATCTACAGGACAGGAAACACCGGTTCGACCTGGGTCCCTGTGTTTTTACCTGTTTCAAGAACCCTTTCGGGATTCTATCTTTTTGCTCCATCGGTACTTTATGCTGCTGGAAATAACGGATTCATTACCCGCTCCTTCGATTCAGGAGTGACTTGGGATCAAACGATCCTCAGCAGTACAACCGAAAATCTGAAAGACGTCACATTTTTTGATTTTGTCACTGGGTTTGCGATAGGTGAAAATGGCCAGATCAGCTGGAGCGCCGGAGGAAATGTGTGGGAGAATCTGCCAAAAGTAACTAGAGAAAACTTAAATGCGCTGGCAAAACTTGATACGACTAGAGCGATCATCGTAGGAGATGGAGGAATCATCCTCAAATCTGAAGACAAAGCAAGAAATTGGAAAATAGTGCAATCTGGAACTGCGAAAAATCTCAATTCCGTCGATTTCTTTGATTCGAATGTCGGTTTCATCGCGGGTGATGAAGGCATGGCCCTCGTCACATTGGATGGCGGAGAAACTTGGCTTGAATCATCTACGGGAACTTTGCGAAACTTTACCGGGGTCAGCGCAGGCACTGATACTAAAGCTTATTTCGTAGGTGCGGATGGTAGCATCATCACTTACAATTGTATACCTCCTGTCGGATCCCTAGGTGAGATTGCGGGCAACTCACAATCATGTATCTCAAATGAAATATATGCCGTCTCCGAATCTCCCCTAGCAGGTTCTGAGATTATCTGGAGAGTGGATGGTGGCGAGATCATTTCCGGGCAGGGAACCAATCAAATAGAAGTAAAATGGACCATCCCAGGCAGAAATGCAGTCTTGGTCTCCCGATCCAATTTCTGTGGAAGCGGGGAAACCTCTGCCTTGGAAGTAGCTGTTTCCCAGATTGCACCTAGCACTGTACTGATTGCCGGTGATGGTTTAGGCTGTACAGCAGGTTCATCTAGCTATAGCCTTCCCAACTTGGATGGAACAACCTACACTTGGACAGTAACGGGCGGAGAGATCATTTCAGGCCAAGGAACAAGCCAAATAGAAATCACTTGGTCACAATCAGGTAACCAACTGGTCTCAGTCACTCAAGAAAACCGATGCGGAAAAACAGAACCGATTCGAAAAAATGTCATCATCAACGCATCACCTGACCAACCTTCCGAAATATCCGGGGCTAATCAAATAGGTCTTGGTGAGCAATACTATGAGATTGTAGCAGTTACAGGATTGGATTACCGATGGACTGTATCAGCAGGCGGAAAAATAGTCTCAGGTCAGGGGAGTAACAGAATTTTGGTCGATTGGGAGTCGGAGGGCAATTTTGAATTGAGTGTAGAGGCTCAGAACGAATGTGGATTTGGAACAAAAAGATCACTTGCCGTCAATGTCAACGTGATCACAGCCCTAGAGCCGAATAAAGACTTTGGATTGAAAATCTATCCAAATCCTACTAGCGGCAATCTGACGATCACTTCAGAGAATCTGGATCTATGGACTGACTTGCAGATTTTCAATTCCCTTGGTCAGCTGATTCGAGATAGAAAAATCAGCCCAAGAGAGTCAGAAATAAACTTTGACGGGCTTCCAAAAGGTATACTTATCCTGCAACTGAGGGGAAAAAATGGAATTATGTCCCAAAAAGTCCTGGTGAGGTAAGCTTAAAAAAAAGAGACGAAGATTACTCTTCGTCTCTGATCATGACGTATTGGAAAATGTCACCAATCCTACCTCGTTTAATAAAGGCTTTTTTCAAAATTGCCTCAGGGATATATCCCGCTTTTTCCAGCACATTCATGGATTCTCCATTGAAGTCATAGACTTGCGCAAAGAGTCGTTGGATATCAAATTTTTCAAAAATGTATTTTGTGTAAAGCTTCACTGCCTCGGAGGCAATTCCTTTTCCCCAAAAAGGCTCACCGATCCAAAAACCTAGCTCCATATTGGTACGGAGTTCATCTTTTCCGCGTTCTGCACCTATTGATCCTGCCAACTTGCCTTCAAATTCAATGGCAAAATTCTGCGGTGGATTGAATTTTTGATTGTGCTCGATCCAATGTCTTGCATCATGAATGGTGTAAGGCTGAGGATAGCTATCCCTCAAATTCATAGCGATTTTTGGATTATTTGCTAGCGGGTAGAGTTGATGAAAATGGGAGTCGTTCCATGTGACTAGGCTTATTTCTTTTTCTCCGTTTATGATCATAAAAATATTCAGGTTATTCTTCCGCCGGTTTTTTTATTTGTTCAATATACCCTCTTAATTCAATCCTTCAAAGTCCATCTTACTTACTCGATTCCGCCCGCTTTCATTTTTTCGAGATTTTCTGCCAATCGAAGTGCAGAAATGAACTCTTCAATGTGTCCGTCCATCACATCTGGCAAATTGTAGACCGTTTTATTGATTCGGTGATCAGTAACTCGTGATTGGGAGTAGTTGTAGGTTCTGATTTTATCAGAACGGTCCCCACTTCCTACCATGGATCGGCGCTGTGCTCCGACCGCATCATTGTGTTTGGTCAGCTCAATTTCATACAGCCTGGATCTCAATACTTTGAGGGCCTTTTCGAAGTTTTTGATCTGCGACTTTTCATCTTGACAGGTCACTACCAAGCCGGATGGCAAGTGAGTCAATCGTACGGCTGAATAGGTCGTGTTTACCGATTGACCTCCTGGGCCAGAGGAGCAATAAGTGTCTTTGCGGATTTCATTCATGTCCAAATGCACCTCAACTTCATCCATTTCGGGGAGAACAGCCACAGAAGCTGCAGATGTGTGCACCCGTCCCTGCGATTCGGTAGCTGGCACTCGCTGCACACGGTGCACTCCGGACTCATATTTCAGCATCCCATAGACATCCGCTCCGGAGACTGTGGCAATGATTTCTTTATAGCCCCCAGCCGACCCAAAGGTCAAATCCAGCACGGTCAATTTCCAGCCCTGCATTTCACAAAACCGCTCGTACATCCGAAACAAGTCACCGGCAAAAATAGAAGCTTCATCTCCACCCGTTCCTCCACGGATTTCGAGAATACAATCTTTGGAATCATTTGGGTCTTTTGGAATCAAGAGTTGCTTCACCTCTTCCTCCAGGACATCCTTTCGCTCTCTTAAATAATCCAGCTCCGCTTTTGCCATCTCACGAAACTCCGGATCCTTTTCCTTATCCAAAATTTCCTTTGAGCTTTCTATATTTTGAAGGACCAGCTTGTATTCGTCGTAGGCTATGACGATTTTCTCAAGGTCTTTGTATTCTTTGGAGAGCTTAGTGTACTTGCTCATGTCAGACATCGAGTCCGGCATGATGATCAGTTGACCTACTTCTTCAAATCGGTCTTTGAGGGCTTGTAATTTGTCCAGCATGGGTTTTATTCGCTGCGCAAAAGTAAGGAATTAATCGGCTGAGTATTCGCTAAATGTAAAGACAGCGAAAGGATTTGTAGCAGATTGGGTTGAATTCTCGTCAAAACTGCATGAGAAAATTGCCGGTCATTCTTTTTTTTGGATCTCTTTTTATCTTTTCACATTGTGAGGACGAGATGCCCATCACCAATTGCATAGATCCTGAGCGAATCAGGTCTGGCCCCTGTACTTTTGATTACAGGCCTGTTTGTGGCTGCGATGGCAAAACTTACCCTAATGAATGTGCTGCTGATCTTTCAGGATTGAAATCTTGGACTTCGGGTGAATGTAATTAAAAAAGGCTGCCAAATCTGGCAGCCTCATTTGGTTATTCTACTGTTACCGATTTAGCTAGATTTCTTGGCTGATCCACGTTACAGCCTCTCATCACAGCGATATGATATGAGAGAAGCTGCAAAGGTACCACAGCCACCAAAGGGACAAAAGCTTCGTCTACTGCTGGTATCTCGATCACGTGATCGGCCATGGCCTTCACCTGTGTATCTCCTTCGGTGACTACAGCGATTACTTTTCCTTTCCTTGCTTTTACTTCCTGAATATTGCTGACTACTTTCTCATAGGAGCTGTCTTGTGTAGCAATAAATACAACCGGCATCTCTTCATCAATCAAGGCAATCGGTCCATGTTTCATCTCAGCTGCAGGATAGCCTTCGGCATGGATGTAGGAGATTTCTTTAAGTTTCAAAGCACCCTCAAGCGCAACTGGGAAATTATACCCACGGCCTAGGTAAAGTGCGTTTCTTACGTCTTTGTATTCCGAGGCAATATATTTGACCAAATCATTGGTCTTAAGCGCTCGCTCTACTTTGGCAGGAATAGCCTCAAGTTCATTCAACAACTGGATGTAACGGTTCTCGGGTAAAGTCCCTCTTTGGTAACCCAACTTAAGCGCCATCATCGCCAACACTGAGATTTGAGCAGTGAATGCCTTAGTAGATGCTACTCCAATTTCTGGACCCGCGTGCGTATACGATCCGGCGTGCGTTGCACGAGGAATGGAAGACCCTACCACATTACAAACTCCGAAGATGGTTGCACCTTTTGATTTTGCGAGCTCAATAGCTGCTAGCGTATCTGCAGTCTCACCGGATTGAGAAATGGCAATAACGAAATCTTTTTCATTTATGACTGGATTTCTGTACCGGAATTCTGAGGCATATTCTACTTCGACCGGCACTCGGGCAAATTCCTCAAAGAGGTATTCTGCAACCAATCCAGCATGCCAAGAAGTGCCGCAGGCAGTGATGATGATCCGCTCTGCATTTTGGAATTTATTCATGTAATCCCGAAGACCTCCCAAAACCAATCTGCCGGATTTCGCATCCAGACGACCTCTGAGACAATCAGCAATAGACTTCGGCTGTTCATAGATTTCCTTGAGCATAAAATGCTCGTACCCGCCCTTTTCAATTGCTTCCAGCTCCATTTCAAGCTGGTTGATGTAAGGATTGGTTTCTACGTTTTCGATCGTCTTGACCTGAAGCTTTCCTTCTCGGATGACTGCTATTTCATAATCATCCAGATAAACTACCTTATTGGTGTATTCGATGATAGGCGTCGCATCAGAAGCCAAAAAGTATTCATCTTCACCAACTCCGATTACCAAGGGAGAACCCTTTCGGGCTGCGATCAGGGTATCCGGCTCTTCTTTATTAATCAATACAATGGCGTAGGCTCCGACTACTTTGTGAAGCGCGAGACGTAGGGCTTCTTCCAGCGTACAGTGATTGTTGACATAGATGTCTTCGATGAATTTGACGAAAACTTCAGTATCCGTATCACTTTCGAATTTGTACCCTTTCTTTAAGAGATCTTGCTTTAACACTTCGTAATTTTCGATGATTCCATTGTGAATCATTGCAAATTTCTCTGAGGCTGAATAATGCGGGTGTGCATTTACATCATTGGGTTCGCCATGAGTCGCCCAACGTGTGTGACCAATCCCAATTTTGGATTTGATTTCCCCGTTTGAATCGAGATGTTTTTCGAGTTCAGAGACTTTTCCTTTCTTTTTGTAAATACTAAGGCCGTTTTTATCCAAAAGCGCTACACCAGCTGAGTCATATCCCCGGTATTCAAGTCTTTTGAGGCCTTTGAGAATGATAGGCAATGCTTCCTGCTGCCCTACATACGCTACAATTCCACACATATTGAAAAATTCTTAAAGGTTGGTTTAAACTTCCACAAAGGAACAGCTTTCATGCCAAAAAAAATAATCCACTTCCTTAAAATTAAGAAGAGGATTAGGAGCACTTATTCGAAATCGATTGAACTACCGAGACTTCGAATATATCACCTGAATTTTTATTTTGTCTTTATTTACTTTGAACTGACGAAGAGAACGCTTAAAGTCATCGCCTGATTGTGGAGTAGAAGCATAAAGCAACCAATCCTGACGTTGGAGTTGACCTCTAAATATTGCATTGAGATGTGAGGTTATCCCTGCTTGTAATTTTCTGGTTTCAGAGTCATATCTCAGGATTGCTGATGATGCAAACAGATTGTTTGGAACCTCATCGCCATTTGAATCAGGAATCACCTGTGGCTGATTATCTGTTTGTACATAGAGAGGAACTCCATTAATACTACTTGTAATTGGTTCATTTTCATCGTCGACAAAAATCATGACCATCCCGGAGATTGGTGTATTATCCTCATCCTGAGGCTCTATTTCGCCAAGTGAAAACAAAACCTGATTAAACGTCACTCCTGAAAGTGTATCCAAAAACATGTCTATTGGACTGGTATCTATTCTCATCGCCAAAGCTAGGGTAGACTTCATGCCCACGACTTGACCTACATCGTAAGACTTCCCGCTTTCAGTGATAACCTCCGTAGGTGTACCGGATCTATCTGAATGAATACCGTTGAAACTTCTCGACGAAAAGGTATTTACATCAAATCTTTTGGCGATCGTGTCTCCCAGATCGTGATAATAAACTTGAATTCCTGTATTCCGCCCAATAGCTACACCAATCGTGGTGTTATCTCCTTCTTTTGATTTGACAGCAATACCAGGAAAATATTCCCTGAAGGTAAACAGATTGTCAAACTCATTTCCTCGACCTTCTTTTAAAGCTCCGAAAAATTCATTTTGAAAATCTTCCGTAACAGGCATCTGGATTAGCGTATCCTTCACTTCATCAAAAGTGAAATCAATCGAGGAAAACGGTGTTTCCTCAAAAGAAAGTGCATCAAAATTATAATACAGGGTGTCCAAAATTGGCTCCGTTAACTTATGAATGGAGTAAGTTTTGGGCTGATCCAGATTTGATCCATTGACGCTCACCACATCCAATCGGAAAAACATGGAATCCAATATGGCTGTCGCTGCTGGCCGCTCTGCATTCGGATCAAAATTCAATCTACTGTATCCTATGCCCTCTGTTTTACCAAAGAAATCGTCGGATTCGTTACCTACTACAAGTACACCAGAGTTTACGGTATTAAATGAATCCAACAGTACGACTTGCGCATCCAAATTAAATTCTTGGTAAAATACCCCAATTTGGTTATTTCCAGGTGCCAACTCGAGCCCAACAGATGCCGGGTCGCTGCAAGAACTGATAAGAAGGATGGATAATAATGCGGTAACGGCCAGTTTACCCGGCAAGGCTATTATAGATGCCGAAAAGCTCGTCATGAGCTTGCTGCTCTTCTTCGATACTAATTTCAAACTGTTTGTCTTTTGAGAAATCCTCGATAAGTTGGTTTAATTCTGCAGATACGCCGCTGCCCTTTACTACGAGATCGGCATATTCCATTCCGATCTTGATGAAGCCTGCGAAGTCTTTGCTGTTCAAAGATGCCAAAATAGTGTCATCGATATCCACCATCTTAACCTTGTTTAACAAATCATCGCCAAAGGTATGCGAAAATCCATTGTTATAGATCGCAAACACAGTTTTAGTGTCTTTAAAAAGTGGCTCATTTTTGTATGTAGTCTTTAGGTACATCGGAATAAGTGAAGTCATCCAATCGTTGCAATGCACGATATCCGGAGCCCATCCGAGTTTCTTTACAGTTTCAATTACGCCTTTGCAGAAGAAGATAGCCCGCTCATCATTGTCTTCGTAAAACTTCTGCTGTTTATCATGAAATACATGCTTTCGCTGAAAATAGTCCTCATTGTCGATGAAATACACCTGAAGTTTTGCATTGGGAATGGAGGCAACTTTGATAATTAGCGGCTTTTCTTCCTCACCTACTGCGATATTAATTCCGGACAATCTTACGACCTCATGGAGTCTGTTTTTGCGCTCATTGATCAACCCAAACTTCGGAACCAAAATACGGATTTCCATCCCACGCTCTTGCATAGCCTGTGGTAGTGATCTTAGGAAATTTGCGACTTCAGAAGTTTGTAAGAAAGGGTTGATTTCACTTGCAACGTAGAGGATACGTAGTTTGGACATGCTTATGGGATTTTAATGAACGTGATAAACAACGGCACAAAGGTAAATAAAAAAAGCCTAAAAGCATTGTATTTCTGGATATTAATCTAGTTTTGCCCCAATTAGCCGAAATCATACCCAAGCGTGAAGCTAATCCACAATCCAGCCGAATGGAACCCCCTATGGCTCAATCATCTTCGCACTAATCAGCAAATTGGACTGGTTCCCACAATGGGAGCCCTGCATGATGGCCACTTGGATTTGGTCAAAAAATCTCGAGAAGAGTGCCAAGTGACCATTGTTTCCATTTTTGTCAACCCCACCCAGTTCAACAATCCGGAAGACTTTAACAAGTACCCCAAAACTATAGAGCAAGACTTAGCCAAATTAGCCTTGGCAGGGGTGGACTATGTATTTTTGCCATCGGAGCAGGTCATGTATCCCGCTGCTACGGGTTTAAAATTTGATTTTGGTGCTTTGGAACATGTACTGGAGGGGAAATTCAGACCCGGTCACTTCAATGGTGTGGGTATTGTGGTATCCAAGCTTTTTCATATGATCCGACCGCATGTCGCATTCTTTGGACAAAAGGACCTGCAACAGGTCGCTATAATCAAACGATTGGTAAATGATCTTTCCTTTGAGGTGAACCTGTCTATAGTCCCAACCCGACGGGAATTAGATGGGCTTGCGATGTCTTCCCGAAACTTGCGACTCAATCCAGAAGAAAGAGAAAAAGCATTACTGCTCATCCGTAGTCTGGAAAAGGCAAGAGCTGAGCTTACCAAAGGGACAGACTGGAAAATTATAAAAGAGCAAATTGAGGCTGATTTTAATGCAGAACCACTCGCCCGATTAGAATATTTCGATTTGGTACATCCGGATACTTTTGACACCTATTCTATTTTTGATCCAGCAAAAAAATCTTCAATCTGTGTGGCAGCTTTTATGGGAGACATACGTTTGATAGATAACCTGCCGATTATTTCCTAATTTTGCGGCCGAAAAACTAAGCCAATGAATATCCAAGTCTTAAAATCCAAAATACACCGGGTAAAAATCACTCAGGCAGAACTTCACTATGTGGGTTCGATCACCATTGACGAGGACCTGATGGATGCTGCAAACTTGATCGAAAATGAAAAAGTGCAGGTAGTCAACGTCAACAATGGTGAACGATTAGAAACTTACGTGATTAAAGGTGAGCGAGGCAGCGGGCAAGTCTGTCTCAATGGCCCAGCAGCCAGAAAGGCAGCAGTGGGTGATATTGTTATTATCATTTCCTATGCGGGAATGGAACTGGAAGAGGCCAAAAAACACAAGCCAGTACTTATTTTCCCTGACGAAAGAAACAAAATAATCTGATGCTCAATCCGAAGGTCAAACAGGGAATCCAGATAGCACTCTCTCTAGCAGTTGCAGTCTGGATTTTTTGGTTTTTATACAAAGACATCGAATTGGCCAGTTTGATAGCACAAGTAAAGTCATCTAACTGGTTTTGGATTTTTTTGTCCTTGGTTATTTCACTCTTGGGTTTTTGGATCAGGGGCTGGAGGTGGGCTTTGTTGATTCAAGCAGAGGAGGGGAAGCCTGTTACTTCCAATCGTGCCTATCATGCAGTTATGGTCGGGTATTTGGCGAATTTGCTGGTTCCAAGGGCTGGAGAAGTGGCCCGCTGTGGAGTTCTTTCCCGGACCAACGGGATTTCAGTTGGCCATCTGATCGGGACAGTTATTTTGGAACGAAGTATTGATTTGCTTTTCCTGATTGGCACCATCTTCCTGGCATTCCTTTTAGAAAATAAACTCTTCCTTTCACTCTCGGGAGATTTAATCGACGTCGATAATCTTGGCAGATCCTTGTTCAGTAACTTGCCCCTACTTGTCGGTGGTGCCGTCATAGGCGTGATTTTTTTCTATTTGCTCTTCCGAAGATTCAGAAATCACGGTGCCATCAATAAACTTCAAAATTTCGGTCGCCAGCTTTGGACTGGTGTAAAAAGTATCTCTACACTTAAAAACCCGCTGGGATTTTGGGCTAGTTCGATAGCGATCTGGATAATCTACTTTTTGACGATGTACACCGTCTCACTTGGAATCCAGAGTACTGCCAACTTGACACCTAGTGAAGTGCTATTGGTAATGGTAATGGGAAGTATTGGCATGGTAGCTCCTGTACAGGGAGGTATTGGTACCTTCCATGCACTCGTGGCCTACATTTTGATCCAATTTGGAGTGTCAGAAACAGACGGTAAAATCTTCGCGGCTATTATCCACGGAACTCAAGTGATGATGGTCATGGTAGCTGGACTCATCAGCTGGATCGTAATGATGAGAATCCGCGCTTGGATTAAACCCGACAAGACATAACTTCGTATTCACACCCAGTTAAACCATAAAAAGATGATTATTCTAATCGCTATCGTAGTAGTATTTGCAGGGCTAGGCTTCTTCGTGAGTAACAAGCTGAAGCGAAAATTCAAAGAATACTCCCTGACTCCGCTGCAGGCTAACCTGTCAGGAGCAGAGATCGCCAGATTGATGCTGGCTGACAATAATATCCATGATGTACAAGTAGTCTGCGTAGAAGGTCAGCTGACCGACCACTATAATCCGATGAATAAGACTGTAAATCTGTCTCCTGATGTATTCTATGGAAGAAATGCGGCCGCCACAGCAGTAGCAGCACACGAGTGCGGTCACGCAGTACAGCATGCCACTTCCTATGCTTGGCTAAAAATGAGGTCTGCACTGGTGCCTATCCAGAACATTTCTGGCAAGATTCTCAACTTCGTTTTGATCGCTTCATTGCTTGGTGGTTTTGCTCTAGGCTTACCCAATGAATTGATTGGCTTTGTAGTAGTAGGTGCTTACGGAATTATGACCTTGTTTACTTTGGTTACTTTGCCTGTCGAATTTGATGCATCAAATCGGGCGTTAGCCTGGGTTCAAACCAGAAACATCGTTAACCGAAGTGAATATGACATGTCAAAGGATGCACTTCACTGGGCGGCGATGACGTATGTGGTAGCGGCCTTGGCTTCTTTGGCCACATTGGCCTACTATATTTATATTTTCTTTGGCAGCAGAGATTGATCCAGATCAAAATAATATTCCGAAAGGGGCAAGTTTTTGCCCCTTTTCTTTTTTAAGGCTATCTTTTCCATCGGAATATAGACCCAAAAAAATAAATATTACCTATGAATTTTCAACTGACTGAAGAGCATTTGGCGGTACAGGAAGCAGCCAGAGAATTTGCAAAATCAGAACTTCTACCCGGTGTCATCGAACGGGATACTGAAGCAAAATTCCCAAAAGAACAAGTCAAAAAGATGGGGGAATTGGGCTTCATGGGAATGATGGTGGACCCCAAATACAACGGTGGGGGAATGGATACGCTCTCCTATGTCATCGCAATGGAAGAGCTGTCAAAAATTGATGCCTCCGCCTCTGTGTCGATGTCAGTGAACAATTCCCTTGTCTGCTGGGGATTGGAAAAATACGGCACGGAAGAGCAAAAGCAAAAGTACCTCACCCGACTTGCTAGTGGTGAAGTTTTAGGAGCATTCTGCCTGTCCGAACCCGAAGCTGGCTCAGATGCTACTTCTCAAAAAACCAACGCCGAACTCAAGGGAGACCACTATATCCTAAACGGTACCAAAAACTGGATCACCAACGGATCTTCTGCAAGTATTTACTTGGTTATAGCCCAAACTGATGCTTCTAAAGGACACAAAGGAATCTCGGTGTTTATCGTGGAAAAAGGTTGGGAAGGATTTGTCATCGGAAAAAAAGAAGATAAACTAGGAATCAGAGGCTCAGATACACACTCCCTGATGTTTACCGATGTAAAGGTCCCAGTAGAAAACCGCATTGGTGAGGAAGGTTTTGGGTTTACATTCGCTATGGAAACACTCAATGGAGGTCGGATCGGAATTGCCGCCCAAGCGCTGGGTATTGCTGCAGGAGCTTATGAATTGTCCCTAGCCTACTCCAAAGAACGCAAAGCTTTTGGCAAACCCATCAGCCAACATCAAGCGATCCAGTTTAAGCTGGCAGACATGGCTACCCAAATTGAAGCAGCCAGACTTTTGGTATACAAAGCTGCCTGGCTCAAAGATCAGGAACAGGACTATGCACATGCCTCAGCCATGGCAAAACTCTATGCCTCAGAAGTTGCCATGAATGTGACCATCGAAGCTGTACAAGTACATGGAGGCTACGGTTATGTGAAAGAATATCATGTGGAGCGGCTGATGAGAGATGCCAAAATCACTCAGATTTACGAAGGAACATCTGAAATTCAACGAATTGTCATTTCTAGAGGAATTTTAAAGTAGCAAGTTCCAATTATTTTTGAAGGGTATAATTGCAAATAATTATACCCTTTTTTTATTTTTGTGCCGTGATTTCCAAAATATTCCTGTTTCTCCTTTGGAAAAATTATATTTTTGTCTCCTACCACAATTTACCCCGCCATGGATTATTACAACAAAGTCATTGAATCGGTACACGTCCGATTTTTGAAAGGAAACAACTTCAAGATTGAAAAGCCTGCTACGGTTTCAAACTATGAAGAAAATGAAAACAGCATGATTTTGCTGCACCATGGAACTTTAAAATTTGGGGAAGATCAGGAGATCGTCAATGAGGGTGAAGTGCTATTTCTTCCAAAAGGACAAAAAACACAACTCACCTTTGGCACCGGGACCAAAAAAAATGAGTTGGATATAGAGCAATTCCAAGAAAGCAAACGAAAATTCCTGCAAAGTCTCAGCATAAAAGAAATCAAATCCACAGAGGAGGATTGCATCTCCGTGATCCAGTTTGAATCCAAAGTATTTGATGTGGTTAATTTTTTCAATTCGCTGGATATCCCTCCTTTTATCATCCGATTCAATGACCGAATCGCCACACTTGTGGAAGATATCATGAAGGAGTTAGAAGTTTCAAACGTGGGAAAAGAACGCTCCTTAAAAGCTCAAACTGAGGTATTGGTCATTGAACTTTTGCGGCATATTCTTAAAAACAGACTCTTCACTGAGGAGCTATCAACGAATTCGACTTATTTCAAAGATCCTCGATTGATTGACCTTTTCAATTTTATCAAAGCAAATATCGGAGGTGATCTTTCCAATAAAGTATTGGCAAAAATCGCCAATGTATCCGAAGACTATGTAGGGCAATATTTCAAAATGCTAACCGGAATCAATCCGCAAGACTACATCGAATACCAACGAATGGAAGCCGCTGTGGTCTTACTGAGAACTTCCAAAAAATCGATCCGGGATATCGGTAAAGAAGTTGGCTACAAAGACACGGCCTATTTCTGCCGTCGATTCAAAATGATGTATGGCGTCCCTGCAGGCAAAATGCGCAGAAGAGAGTCGCTAATTAATGTTCAATGAGTGATTATAGGCATCCTTGATATCCAAGACCTCGGACAAAAATCCGGGGTCTTTTTCTATGGCGTTGCCTAAAACTATCAAGTCTGCACCCGCCTCAAATGCTGCCCTTACTTGCTGGGAATCTGACAATCCTCCACCCACTATCACGGGGAGTTTTAGGGCATTTTTCACCGCCGAAATGACCTGAGCACTTACCGGTGCCTGAGCTCCGCTTCCTGCATCCAGGTAAAAAAATCGCATCCCCATAAATTTACCCGCCAAAGCAGTCGCCTTCACATATTCCGGATCCTCATTGGAAAGAGGTAAAGTCTGGCTCACGGCATGGACGCTTAGTAGCTCCCCATTGTTGACCAGAATGTATCCAGTAGGTAGTACTTCCAGTTTGGACTGCTGCACTGTTAGCGCAGCCTGCACCTGATGGGAAATCAAATACTCTGGATTACGCCCGGAAATGAGCGTCAAAAACAATATAGCATCTGCAGAATGGGAAAACTGAAGATGAGAACCGGGGAAAATACAAATTGGGATGCTTCCTGCTATCTTTTTTAGGGATTGGATGATTCGATCAAAATTTCCACCTACCAAGCTACTGCCTCCTACCAAAATCAAATCAAGTCCGGAATTTTTGATCCAATAAAACTGATTCAAATCGATCTCTTTTTCAGGATCAACCAGCCAAGCAATCCCCTTTCGTCGGCTTTTAGCTAGATTTTTGAGCAGTCTACTTACTTTTTTCACCCGGCTTAGCATCTTCTGCTGGCGCAAAGATTTCATTGTATATTTTGTCTTTAGCCAAGGCAAGACCCAGAATCAACAAGCGCTGGGTAAGCGCAGGCCAAAACGTTGATTTTTTTGGTTTGGTAAGTCGCTGTTTGATCTCCTCATTGAGGAGGCCTTCTTTTTCCAAAACCTCCAGGGCCTTATCGGTAGTCTTATCTTTTTTCTTGCTTGTGGCTTTAAGAATACCATATGTCAACAGTGCACCCACAGCCACTACAGCACCTACTTTGAGCCATTCTTCTGAATCTTTTTTCAGCATTTCCATTTGCTTGGCAAGCGTCTGCTCCAATTCCTCTGATTTTTTTTCCAGGTCCTTACTCATCGTTATTTTCTTCTTTTTTCTTTTTGATTTGAAAAATGAAATTCTTCAACAAATCCTCAGTTCTTTTTTGAAGCTGAAGTGAATCCCGCGTGAGTACCATCAACAATACAACCAAAAAGTAAGCAAGGGCAACTAAAAGAAATCCCATATAAGGGCTCTTGGTGACTTGACTCAGGAAAAATGCCAGTGACAACGA
This sequence comes from Algoriphagus litoralis, assembly GCF_003259255.1. Classification (GTDB taxonomy): domain Bacteria; phylum Bacteroidota; class Bacteroidia; order Cytophagales; family Cyclobacteriaceae; genus Algoriphagus; species Algoriphagus litoralis. The sequence goes on along the minus strand of NZ_QGOL01000002.1, from coordinate 565,590 downwards.
CAAAAATAAAAATACCAACAACAACATACTTCCGATTACAGTCAGCAGAATTATTCGGGACAGAATCCCAACGAATTCATCCTGTATTTCTTGCTTGACCAAGCTTACCCGAGTTTCGATAAGACTCTTGATAGTTTGGATCATTTCGGGAATTTTCAACATAATAGTGGGGATTTTAAGACCCTGGCTTCAGTTACTTTTGACCGAATATACTGGAAAACTAAGCCCCAAAAAAATAAGGAAGCCTCCCTTTACTCGGCACTCTCATAAAACTTGAACCTCAAAACCAACTCCAAAACCATCAGAATAGCTTGATTGACAGGATACTGATTGGCCAAAGATTCATCGATATCAGCCAGCTGGGTATAATAGGCAGTAGCCATCGGAATCTCCAAATCTGAATTGATCCGCGTGACGGTAAGCTCATAGGCTTCCTTTTTTTCAGTTTTCAGGATCTTGCAAGTAATCAGATCCTTCTGTCCATATTTTGTCTTGCGTGCGGAGGAACCAAAGAGCCTGCAGATCAGCCCTCTATTGGCATAGTTTCCGCAGAAACCTTTGGTAGGATCTGTCTTTTGGGATCGGTAAACGATACAATTGCCCAGTTGATCCTGCAGTGAAAGCTGATTTGCGATATCTTCAGCGATTCCCTTCTCATATAAATCAAAAGCAAGGGGTAAAAATTCCAAGGGATATGCTGGAACATCCGGATTGGCACAACAAAATCCACAACCTGAAATACAACTCATTCCCGACTCTGCATGAAATTGTTTCGATTCTTCATCGAGTTCCAGAAAGAGTTTTCGGACCGCTTGGGACTTTTCTAATAAGTTCATACTTCAGTTGATTCTGTCGGCAAAAGTAGCTTAAGTATTGCCCATAAATATCCATGTTGAGGTCATTTTTTCTCACTGACTATCAGGGACTTGAAATTACGCCTTGGTATTTCACCACCTTTTCCCTAGGAGAATCGTTTTTTTGAAAGCAAAATCAAAATGAACATGAGCAACTTGGAACAAAACGACGCAGAGGAACGAATCAGGAAAGCCTTCAAAGAAAGGGATTGGAGTGAAATCAGAAGCGAGGATTCCTGGGCAATTTTTAAAATCATGTCAGAATTTGTCGAGGGATATGAAAAACTGGCAAAGATCGGTCCCTGTGTATCTATCTTCGGCTCCGCAAGGACTCCGAGGGATCATGAATATTACAAAATGGCTGAAGAAATCGCCGCAAAGCTCGTCCGTCATGGATATGGGGTGATCACTGGAGGAGGACCTGGTATTATGGAAGCGGGCAACAAAGGAGCCTATTCAGAAGGAGGCAAATCTGTTGGGCTGAATATTGTCCTACCTTTTGAACAGTTCAACAACATCTATATCGATCGGGACAAACTATTAACCTTCGACTATTTTTTCGTGAGAAAGGTCATGTTCATGCGCTATGCACAGGGATTTGTAGTTTTACCGGGAGGATTTGGTACGCTGGATGAATTCTTTGAAGCGCTGACTTTGATCCAGACCAATAAAATCGGCAGGTTCCCCATTGTACTTGTTGGAAAATCATATTGGGAAGGTCTGGTAGACTGGATCAAAAAGACGCTTTTGGCAGAAAACAACTACATCAAAGAAGAGGATCTGGATCTGTTCTGTGTTGTAGATGACGCCACCGAAGCGGTACGGGTGATCGATGAATTTTATAGTAAGTATCTACTCAGTCCCAATTTCTGATGGATCGAAAAGCAAAAACCACCTTTTGCGGTGGTTTTTGCTTTATCTCTTTATCCGACCTTGAGCCGGAGTTCTCCTTGCCTTTTGACTACTTTAAGTTCAAAATACTGATTGATGAATGCCTTGCAGTGGTTCTCTGCCCACTCGGCACGGGTTTCAGTATCATAGAGTAGGGTCATTCGGAGCATGGTTTTTACATACTGTTCGTGCTGGCCCAGTTCCTTTATCCAAGATATAAATCCTGCCTCCCACTCTTCCTTGAATTTGTCAAAGTGTGAACGCCCGTCGAATAACAATTCCAGTTGGTTGTCCCGGTTTTTGAACCGATAAATTCCACAAAGTTGTCGATAAATCAGTTGCACCCGGTCTTTTGGAAAATCAAAGGTATCCAGAATCAAGGCGTAGGTTTGATCCATCAATCGAAGTGGATTGTACATGTATGTATAAGACCGCTTGAGCTCATAGATCATCTGATCTATCAATTCCTCCTCCAGAACAAACTGCGCTTGTCTGAGAATGTAATTTTTGTCCAGCGGAAAAAGCTTATCTATCATGTATGCATCAGGGTTCTGGCAAAAGTACAATTTATCTTTTTTAAATTCGAAAATACAGATCGAATTCAAAGAAAAACTAAACACTAAACCCTAATGAATTAGACCATTAGGCCGAATAGAAAGGCTAATTGTACCTTAATTTTTTTTACCAGTCCGCCGGTCTTTTTGCTTGGTAGGCTGACATTTGATCCAGCAAGTCCACAGGATCATCAGAGACAATGAGCATTTCTTCCTGCTCGGGATAGAGAAAACCTTCCCCCATGGCGTGATTCAAAAAATCAATGAGCTTGTCGTAATATCCGTTGACATTATATAGAGCAAGAGGCTTTTGGATGTAATGCAGCTGATTGAGTGTCATAACTTCAAAGAGTTCCTCCAAAGTACCTATTCCTCCGGGCATCGCGATAAATCCATCCCCACGCTCCGCCATCAGCCATTTTCTATCCCGCATGGTCTCAACTATGATCAGCTCAGTACATCCGGTGTGTGCCACTTCCCGATCCACCAATTTCTGCGGAATGATACCTAGTACCTCCTTACCAGCGGCCAGCATTTCATCTGCAATGACTCCCATCAAGCCTACTCTTCCTGCCCCGTACACCAAAGAAAGCTCCCGACGAATCATCTCCATAACCAATGCTCTAGCTCCTGCTTCATAGACAGTGCTGTTTCCCTTTTTTGATCCGCAGTAGATTGTGATTTTCTTCATACCCCGAAAATAATGGATTTTGGCTCACGACTCCTATGACACATCAGTCATGGAAGCCTTAATCCACCCAGAAATAAGAAATTGTTGAATAATTCACAGAAATATAATTTTGGATCAATTTTCAATTTTCTGGCCGACCTTTGTGATTGGATGTCACTGCTAACCAAAATCCACCCTCCATGAAAATCTGCTTCGCCACTAATAATCTAAAAAAAATAGAGGAAGTAAAAGCCGCTTTGGGTTCTGAATTTGAAATCGTCTCCCTTCAAGATATCGGATGCTTCGAAGAACTCCCAGAGACAGGAGATACGCTTGACCACAATGCATTTCAAAAAGCCCGGTATGTCAAATCAAATTTTGGGGTAGACTGCTTTGCAGATGACACTGGATTGGAAGTGGATGCCCTGGACGGTGCACCGGGGGTTTATTCCGGACGATTCGCCGGTGAACCTAGAAGTGACGAGCGAAACATCGCGCTACTTTTAGACAAAATGAGCGGCATAAGTGATCGAAAGGCACGATTCCGTACAGTCATTGCCTTAATCCTAGAGGATAGAGAGTACGCCTTTGAAGGAGTAGCTTCGGGTGAGATTTTGGGGGAAAAAGTCGGTTCGGGTGGATTTGGATATGACCCCGTCTTCAGACCCAATGGATTTGACAGAACTTTTGCTGAATTGAGCCTAGTGGAAAAAAATGAAATCAGTCATCGAGGGAAAGCCGTCAAAGCTTTGATTTCCTTTCTGAGAAACAGAAATATCGGAGATAAAGCTTAAAATGAATTAACTTTGGCAGCAATGAAAAAACCATTCATCGTCGGGATCACGGGAGGTTCGGCCTCAGGCAAAACATTGTTTTTAGAACGACTCCTTAGCAGTTTTGATCCCGGAGAAGTCTGTCTCATTTCTCAGGACAACTATTACAAACCTCGCCATCAGCAGCCGATAGATGCTCAGGGGGTGTACAATTTTGATACACCTCACAGTATTGACTTCGAGCAGTACGCAGCTGATATTCGCAAAATCCAGGATGGTGAAACTGTCTACAGAGAAGAATATACCTTCAACAACGCCGCTAAAACCCCGAAGATGTTAACCTTCTCCGCAGCCCCAGTGGTTGTAGTGGAGGGGATTTTTGTACTCTATTATCCGGAATTGACTGATCTGCTTGACTTGAAGATTTTTATTGATGCCAAAGATCACATCAAACTAAAGCGTCGGATCATTAGAGATAAAATCGAACGGGGCTATGACCTAGACGATGTACTCTATCGGTATGAAATGCACGTGATGCCGACCTATGAAAAGTACATTGCTCCTTTCAAAAATGAAGCAGACTTAATAGTTCCCAATAATTCCAGTTTTGACATGGCTCTGGATGTCATCCGCAATTATTTGCGGGCTAAATCGGGACGATAACTCAAAAATCCCAGCCTAAAAAGTTTGATTTTCAAATATTGTCTATATTTGCCCCGCATGAAGCGAGTTCTCGAGAGACCATGGTCTCACGTTAAACCCGACTCAAGTCCCATTTCAAAAAGCACTGAATTCCAAAAAGTAAACAAGTGAAAAACAGGATCATCCATAACAGTCTCTTTCAGCAGCGATTTACGCTGTTGATGGCATTGCTGTTCTGCCTGTTTATCTCCAGTGTGGAATATGTGCCTCAGGATGGTGCGGCGAGCAAATCAGAGCAATCATCTGAGAATCCAGACCAGACTTTTATCAGTGTAGCGGTAGATGCAGTAGTGCCTTTCGTGCTTCATGTGGCCGATACAGTTCTCTATTTAATTTATCAGATTTTCAGTTTTGAACTGAAAATCCCTAGCCTTCAGGCAGTTTCAGCTTTTATACCCAATCAGCTGGTAGAGATCCTTTTCACTAGGATTATCTCTACCAAGGGCCCCTGATCACCATTTTTTTACTGGATAATTACCAACGCCAAACCACTATAGGTTTGGTCTTCACTTGTATTTCCTAATCAATTTAACTATTCATTTATCATGCAAAACAAAGGTATCATTGTGTTCTTGACGGTGATTGTTACAGCATTATGTCTGTACTATCTGTCATTCACATTCGTATCAAATGGAATCCAGCAAAAAGCAGAAGCTTATGCAACGGACGCCTCTGGCAATATCGATTTTGCCAAAAAAAGGGCCTACCTCGACTCAGTGTGGAGGGAACCTGTCTACAGCTTTCTGGGCGGTGACTTCACGTATCAGGAAATCAAAGAAACCGAATTAGGACTTGGTCTTGACCTTCAGGGCGGGATGCATGTGACCTTGGAAGTTTCTCCAGTAGAAATTGTCAAAGGACTTGCCGGTAATCCAAAGGATGAAGGATTCAACAAATCCGTGGCTGAGGCAAGAGAAGAAGCAAAAACTTCAAACTCGAAGTTTGTGGACTTATTCTATGCAGCTTGGCAGAGAAACAATCCCGGAAAAAACCTAAGCAGCATTTTCGCTACAGCTGCCAACAGAGGCCGAATCTCTCTCGAATCCTCCGATTCTGAAATCCTCGACATCATCGATACGGAAGTTGAAAACGCCATCGGTAGATCCTTCAATATCCTCAGAACGCGTATTGACCGATTTGGGACCTCTCAGCCAAACATTCAGCGAATCGCAGGAACTGGCAGAATCCAAATCGAACTTCCGGGAGTGGACAATCAGGAGCGAGTGAGAAACATGCTCCAGGGTGTTGCCAAACTACAATTCTGGGAAGTATTGGAGCTTAACGAATACGGTGGAGCTATCGAAACAATCAATTCCACCTGGGTAGCAGATCAAAAAGCAAATCCAACAGCAGCAGATACGACTTCATCAGAAGAACTTTCTTCTGAGGATTCTCTGAGAAACGCACTGGAAAAGCAATTGGAGCAACTTGACCCAATCAACAACGCTGCCAACGTATCTCCGCTGATTAGCTTGATGAAAGCCAACTATGGCCTGGTATATGACGTGCGTGACACCATCACCATCAATAGGATTATTAAAAATGAGCGTTACAAGTCCTTCTTACCGAGAGATCTTAAGCTACTCTGGGGCGTAAAACCTACCCAGGCTACAGATGGAAGCGGTGCAGAGCTTTTGGAACTTTATGCCATCAAAACCGTCCGTGGCTCAGATCAAGCTCCGTTGGAAGGTGATGTGGTGACAGACGCCAGACAGACCTTGGATCAGACTTCTCGTCCAGCTGTATCCATGCAAATGAATGCAGACGGGGCAAGAAAGTGGAGAAACCTAACCGGTCAGAATGTCGGTAGAAGAATCGCTGTCGTACTCGATGACTATGTTTACACAGCACCAGTCGTAAACGGTGAAATTCCTAGTGGACAATCAGAGATTGCCGGAAACTTTACCCTTCAGGAAGCCCAGGATTTGGCTAATATCCTAAAGTCAGGTTCACTTCCTGCTCCTACCCAAATCGTGGAGGAAAGCATCATCGGCCCTACTTTGGGTAAGGAAGCACAAAACCAAGGTGTATTCTCCATGATCGCTGGTCTCACGCTCGTAGTACTTTTCATGGTGGCATACTATGCCAAAGGTGGATTGGTTGCCATCGCAGCATTGGTCTTCAACATCTTCTTTATCCTTGGAATCCTCGCTCAGCTGGGAACAGCGTTGACTTTGCCTGGTATCGCAGGTATAGTATTGACCATTGGTATGTCGATCGATGCCAACGTGTTGATTTTTGAACGAATCAAAGAAGAACTTCGGAATGGTGTCGGTCTGATGGCTGCTATAAATGCTGGATACAGCAAAGCCTTCTCAGCGATCCTGGATGGCAACGTGACTACATTCCTTACTGGAGCGATTCTTTATGCTTTGGGTCAAGGCCCTGTCAAAGGTTTCGCTATCGTATTGATGATCGGTATCGCCTGCTCGTTCTTCTCCTCAGTATTCATCACCCGGGTGATCGTGTCTTGGATGACTTCCAAAGGCGACAAGAGTAACATTAACTTCACTGCTCCATTTGCCAAAAATGCACTTTCCGGTCTGAACATCGACTTCATGGGCAAAAGGAAAGTGGCCTACTTGATCTCTACTTCAATTATCGTAGTTGGTCTTGGAATAGCTGCTATCAATGGATTGAAATTCGGTGTAGACTTCACCGGTGGACGATCCTACATCGTTGCATTCAACGAACCTGTCGTTTCCTCTGATCTGAAGACAGGTTTGGATGGTGAATTTGACGGTTCGGTAGAAGTGAAGACTTACGGATCAAATAATACACTGAAAGTCACCACTTCCTATCTGATCAATGAAGACGACGATGCCTCCAACAAGGAAGTCGAAGCCAAAGTGAAAGAAGGTATTGCTGCAGTTACAGGATTTACTTATGTTGAAAATGCCGAGCAAATCACCGATGGTCAGTTCTCCATTACAGGCTCCTCCAAAGTGGGAGCAACTGTAGCAGACGACATCAAAGCCTCCTCAGCTGAAGCAATGATCGTGGCCCTGATTGCCATCTTCCTCTACATCTTACTTAGATTCCGTAAGTGGCAATTCTCCCTTGCTTCTATTGTAGCGTTGGTTCATGATACGCTTTTCGTGATTGCAGCATTCGCGATCGCAAGCGTATTTGGAGCTACATTTGAGATCGATCAGGTGTTCATCGCTGCGGTGCTTACAGTTATCGGTTATTCGATCAACGATACCGTGATTGTATTTGACCGTATTCGGGAAAACATCGAAAACAGGGGAACCAACAAGCTGGTGAAAGTTTTCAACGATTCGATCAATCAGACCTTGGGCAGAACCTTGATCACATCTTTCACGACCTTGATTGTGGTGATTGTGCTTCTATTCTTTGGTGGAGAGGTATTGAGAGGTTTCTCTTTTGCACTTTTCGTTGGTATCGCAGTAGGTACTTATTCTTCCATCTACATAGCTACGCCTATTGTGGTGGATTTGATGAAGCGAGAAATCGAGAATGAAGGCAACCCAGCGCCTAAAGAGGTGAAGAAAGTAGTCTAAGTTAAAATCTAAACAATAATTTAAAGGAGCGGGAGTTATCTCGCTCCTTTTTTCATTGCGCAGATTGGACAAAAACCAGTATCTTTTGCAATATTAAAACCTCTAAAAAACTTAACTCTAGTATGGAAATCAGCAAGGCGGACTTCGAACAAATGAAAGCGAAGTATGATCAGGAAGTGAAAAAAGGAAAATCCGGTAAGAACAAAAATAAAGACATTGACAATCAGACCAATTGGGTTTCCTATACCAAAGAGGACCTACTGGAGGTTCTTGGCCAAGATGGCGTAATAGGAATCAAGTTTCACTTTACGGAATACACTCAAAAAGTCGCCGAAGAATTCTATGGTGACCAGGCCGATCTGTATGTAGGCAGACTGGGCATAGTCTATTCTCCAATTTATGATTCCTCTGATAAAGACCAGTCAATGGATTCATCGGGACCGTACTACGATAGGGGACAGATCTGCCCACCTGCATGCCAGTAAAATTCTAAAATGATAGAATTAAATCTAGAATCGTTTTTTGGCAGAATGGACTACTATCCAATTGCGTTAATTGGAACTGCCTTACTTGGTCTTTTTGGATATTTTCTATTGCCAAAGGAGCAAAAAAAAAGTAAGGCAATTAAACTATCCCTTTGGATTGTAGTCCTGATCGCCTTCTACGAAAACCTGGGTGGATTAATTGTTTCTCAAGGAATAAGTAACTCTTGGGTCTACAATCTATTTAATTCACATGTTGCTACGATTTTGTTCCTTCTATTAATCAAAAGCTTCCTGAAGCAAAGAAATCACCAGATTTCAATTAACGTATTTATCGTTTTTTTTCTCTCTGTTTCTACTGTTTTGCATCTCAAAGGAATTTCGCATTACAATGACGGAGGGGAGTACATTTCTTTTTTGAATACTGTCCTGATCCTATGCAGCTGTGGCTTGTATTTTTATGAATTGATTACCATGGATGAATTTCTTGAAGTGAATCCATTGAGAGAATTTAGTTTTTGGGCTTCAACTGCGATTTTATTTTATTTTTCCTCTTCGTTCATGATTTACATTTCCTTCACCTATTTATATACCAATCATCCGGATATCTTTTGGATGGTCAGGGAAATCCCAAGAATCATGGCGATACTTTGCAACCTCCTTCTTTGTTTAAGTATTTATGCCTTAGTTTTAAAAGCTAAATTCCAGGTAGAAATCATCCATGTCTGAGCAGGAAAGTCAGTTTCTTTTAATTCTCTTTGGCGGGATATTCTTTGCATTCCTCATGTCAGTTTTTGTGGTTGCAATGGTCATTATTCATCGTCAGCAGCAAGTCAGAAGCCGTGAAAAGCTTAATCAGATAAAAGTCGAGCACGAAAAGACGCTGCTCTATGTAGAAAACGAAATCCAGCAGGAAACCCTTACGCATATCGGTCGTGAACTACATGATAACATAGGTCAGCTGCTTTCACTGGCCAAAATCAGTCTTCATTCTGTCAAGCCAGAGAGACAATCCGAAGGCAAAGAATACATCAATCAAATCATCAAGGAAGTTCGTGTCTTATCCAAATCCCTCAATCTGGACTGGGTCGAGTCAGTTTCTTTGGATGATTTTATTCAGCAGCAATTGGACAAAATCCAAAGGACAGGACTTTGTGAAGTCCAATTTCAATCTGATGGTTCTTTTCTAGAACTGAAAAAAGACCAAAAACTGGTCCTCATTCGAGTCATTCAAGAATCACTAAATAACGCCCTCAAGCACGCTCAGCCCAGTAAAATTGCCATTCAGGTAAGTCAACATGACACGTTTAGGAAGATTGAGATCAAGGATGACGGCAAGGGTTTTGACACGACAATCCAATCCCAAGGAAGTGGGATGTATAACCTCAAAAAGCGAATGGAATCCATCGGTGGAAAATTCTATCTGACATCTGCAGTCGGAAATGGAACCCATATCACATTGGAGTTGCCATTTTGAATTTCCCTAGTTAACTTCCAAATCTTTAGTAATCACTCCTATTGCCTAACTACACATTAGTATTATGATCCGAATCGCGCTTGCCGATGACCATAAATTATTTGCAAAAGGACTGGAAGGGCTCATTGAAGAACATGAGGGATTTTTGGTAACTGGACTTTTTCCAAACGGAAAAGAATTGCTTGAATACCTCGACACAGAAGAAGTTGATATCGTATTGACCGATCTCAATATGCCTATCATTGATGGATTCGGAGTGATCAAGCATTGCAAAAAACATCATCCCGAGCTAAAAGTGATCGTCCTATCCATGTATGATGACGAGAAGATATTCAAAGAATGCATCAAATTGGGCGCAGAAGCCTTTATCTTAAAAGATGCAGATCCTGACGAATTGATCTTTACTATCAATGAAGTATATGAAGGGAGGTATCTTTTGGCTTACAATAGAGTGATCCAACAGGCGGATTTGCTGCCTTTTTTTGATGCGTTCCGGGAAAAGTACCGCCTGTCGCGCCGCGAAACTCAAATCCTAAAGATGATCAGCGACGGCATGCTCAACCGAGAAATCGCTGATGCCCTAAGCTTAAGCATTCAGACAATTGAGACTCACCGAAAAAACATTCACCTGAAGCTTCAAGTCACTTCCCGGGTCGAATTGCTCAAAAAGGTGAATGAAATGCAACTCTAAACTTAAATCGATATGACTACCCCCATTCGCACCGGACTGATTGGCTATGGTTCGGTAGCTGAAAAAATGCATGCTCCTTTGATCTCTGCCTGTCCAGACTTGGATTTCGTGGCAGTTGTGGAGCGAAACGGCAATCGATGTGAGGAAAAATTCCCCAATGTGCGGACGTTTCGAAGCCTCGATGAACTACTAGAGAACGATTTTGTAGATCTCATCTGTATCACAACACCCAATGAATTTCACTTTCCGATGGCCAAGCAATGTCTGCTTGCCGGAAAGCATGTCGTCGTGGATAAACCTGTAACAGTCTTTTCGTACGAAGCGGAGGAGCTAGAGCAGATTGCCCAAGAAAAAAATCTTATCTGTAGCGTCTTTCACAACCGCAGATTCGACGGAGATTTCCGCACATTACAAAAGTTGGTTGCAGAGCAAATCCTTGGAAATCTGGTCTACCTGGAATCTCATTTTGATCGCTTCAGACCGCAGGTCTCTGAAAACTGGAGGGAGAAAAACGTGCCTGGAAACGGCATCACCTATGACTTAGGATCCCACCTCCTTGATCAGGTGGTACTGCTTTTTGGAAAACCCGATTCCATCTTTGCAGATATCCAGAAACAGCGAAAAAATGCGATTGCAGACGATTATTTTGACATTTTGCTTTTCTATCCTGACTTCAAAGCTCGGGTGACAGCAGGAGTATTGGTCAATGTCCCGACACCCAAATTTTTGCTTTTAGGTGAAAAAGGAAGCTACCAAAAGTTCTTTTTAGATGTACAGGAGCAAGCCTTCAAAGATGGACTAAAACCGGAAGGTGAACATTGGGGAGTAGAGCCCGAAGAGCGGTGGGGCAGACTTTTTCTGGAGAATGAAACTGTTCCCTATCCGAGTGTAAATGGTGATTACAGGATTTTTTATCAAAACGTGGCTGATGCCATTCTGAAGCAAACTCCGCTTCAGGTGACCTTGCCCCAAACCCTATCCGTACTGAAAATCATCGAAGCTGCATTCACAAGTTCCGCGGAAGGCCGTAAAATCTGGATACAGGAAGGAGGCTGGTAACCGGTTTGGCTTGGCCTTTGTCTTTCTAGAGGCCTAACCAACGATAAACTAGCATGAAAAAGCTATTCTTTTTCTCAATCCTATTTCTTGGGATTGTTTCGATCTCGCAGGCTCAAGTAAGTGTAGGGATCAATTTCCAAAGTTCTAGAACCTTCATCACCGTCGGGACAGATCCAGACAAGGAGTTTTTTGGGGAAGGCCGACTGGGTCTCGGTCGCAATGTAGGTCTGGAGCTCGTCGGTGCCTATAATTTTGTGCAAAAAACCGATGTCAACGGATACGTAGGCTTGGGCTTGGGCCTCTTTGACCATTATCACCCTCGCAGGGACAGGGATTACAATGAGGTTTACCTGGCTATCCCGGTCGGTGTATTGATCAAACCTTTTGACAACAAAAACTTCGGCTTTCTTATCGAAGCAGCACCGGTTTTCTATGACGAATATGGCAGCTATCTCCGAGGTGGAATAGGGGTAAAATATACGTTTAGGTAAAAATCAATTTTCATTCAAAAGCCTCCGAGATCGAGTCTCGGAGGCTTTTTCATTTATAAGAAAATGGTAAATCCAAAGCGCGGATTAATCAGAAATCCAGCTCGGAATTCGGATCTAGAACGGTTTCCCTCCAGTAAAAACTTAGTTTTTTCATACTGAATAAGATTTGTCTGCATATGAACTCCAAGTTTGGGACTGATCAGGTATTGTAATCCGAGGGTACCGTTTGCTGATATTGCTCTTTGCTGAACTTCAATCATTTTTCCGCTTGGTTCATTACTTATTGTCTTTTGCCTAACCCAAAAGATCTCTGATTCAATTCCTCCAAAAAAAGAAAGGGTTTCGTTGATTGGGAAATACTTCCTTAGAAAAAGACCTCCCCCATAGTTCAGAGTATTCCCTTTTTTATAATTATAAGGGATATTTGGATCGTAGTCTTTATTTCTACTCCATGAACTTCCCAATATTCCAGATAATCCAATTGCAAGATTATCCGCTACAAAATAGCCCGCTTTAGGATGAAGGGTAAAACCAGAGACAGGATTTGACTTTTCATCTGTATCCGGGAAATAGCTTCTACTTCTTTCCAATCCTGCACTTCCTTCCAGCATCCATGAACCTTTTTGCATTTGAGCTTTTGATTCTGCTGACCAAAAGCCGACTGCTAAAATCAATATCAATAACTTTTTCATTTCTTATTCAGGAAAAAGTGAGCGCCGATACCAAATGACTCACTACTGAGATTGAAATTAAACGAATTGGAATTCTGGTCCGGATAACTTGACCCCACTTCATTTTTATTCACTGAGTGCGAAAAAGAAAGCGGATTCATAGATAAATCAACACTCATCCAGTTGGTTGGGAAAAATGCCAAGCCCAAAGTTCCTCGAAAATTAAAAACACTTGTACTTCGCTCATAATTTTGGTCAGGGAAAGAGGAATAGGTCTGTTTTATCTTCCCTGAACTGTAACCCAATTCAGCCTGACCATAAAAAGCAACCCATTCTTTGACAGGAAAATAGCGTCTCACAAATGGACCAAAGCCAAATTGATTTGATTTATTGTTGTAAAGTTCACCATTTTGAAATGTAGTTTCATTATTAAATGAATAGAAATTGAATGCTAATCCAACGACTGTTCGATCAGAAAAAAATACCCCAAGTACTGGGCCGATATAGAAATTATTAGATTCACTCGTTTGACTAAATACTCCTTGTGTATCATTTATATCGCTATTTGTAGTAGAATAATTAAGCGTCCCTCCGAAAATCTTATTCCCTTTTTGTAATTGGGCAAAGCCGCTAAATGACAGCAGCAATAGTGGAAAAATGAGTAAAAGGGTTCTGTTCATTTTGTAGAGGGTTTAGTTAAATTTTAAAAAGATCAACGGAAGTCTTTTTAATTAGTTATCGTTTTTTTCAGTAATAATATCCTCACAGTTCAAAAATGAATCATTTTGTTTTCTTCTTTTATTCATATATGGGCGAAAAATCTTTAATGTAGACCATTAGAACAAGGAAGAAGTCAGTTCAAATCATTTTGTTTCCTTATTTTTGCGGCCTATGGCAAAGACAGAAACTCCCGGCGAAAACGCCCAACTGAAAGATATTATTTCCCATGCCAAAGAGTATGGATTTGTGTACCCAAGCTCAGAGATCTATGACGGTCTGCAGGCAGTATATGACTATGGAGCTTACGGAGTCGAACTGAAAAACAACCTGAAGCGCCTCTGGTGGGAAACCATGACCCGCGTGCAGGATAATATCGTAGGCATCGATGCTGCTATTTTTATGCATCCGACCACTTGGAAAGCTTCCGGTCACGTCGACAGCTTCAACGATCCGATGATTGATAACAAGGACAGCAAAAAACGCTACCGTGCCGATGTACTCGTCGAAGAGCATGCCGCCAAACTCGAAAAAGAAGGTCAAGCGGAGAAAGGAAAGTCTCTGACAGCTGCTTTGGCTAGACTCCTTGAAGCAGAAGATTTGGATGGAGTTCGCGACTTGATTACAAACGAAGGCATCAAATGTCCGATCAGCGGCACCTCCAACTGGACCGATGTGCGTCAATTCAATTTGATGTTTTCCACCCAAGTGGGCTCAGTGGCTGAAGATTCCTCCACCATTTATTTACGCCCAGAGACTGCTCAGGGAATTTTTGTGAACTTTTTGAACGTGCAGAAAACTGCCCGAATGAAAGTTCCTTTCGGTATCGCTCAAATCGGAAAAGCTTTCAGAAATGAAATAGTCGCCCGTCAGTTCATTTTCAGAATGCGGGAATTTGAGCAAATGGAAATGCAGTTTTTCATCCGCCCTGGTACGGAAATGGACTGGTACGCCTACTGGGCTGAAACCCGGATGAAATGGCATTTGGCTTTGGGTACGCCTTCGGCAAAGCTTAAAAAGCACGACCACGAAAAATTGGCTCACTACGCCAATGCAGCGATGGACATCGAGTTTGAATTCCCTTTTGGATTCAAAGAAGTGGAAGGAATCCACTCCAGAACTGATTTTGACCTAAAGAGTCACCAGGAATTCTCCCGCAAAAAACAGCAATACTTCGATCCGGAGATCAATCAGAATTACATTCCTTACGTGATCGAGACTTCGATCGGAGCGGATCGACTCTTCTTATTGACCCTTTGCAACGCGTATACAGAGGAAAATTCGGAAGACAAAAGCAGAACCTATCTGAAGTTCCATCCCGCCATCGCTCCGGTAAAAGCTGCCATTCTACCTATCGTGAAAAAGGACGGTCTTCCTGAAAAAGGAAAAGAAATCATGGAATTGCTGAAGTATGACTTCAATGTCATCTATGAAGATGCAGCTTCGATCGGTAAGCGATATGCTCGTCAGGATTTGATCGGTACGCCATTCTGTATCGCCGTGGATCATCAGACCCTGGAAGACAATACCGTCACGATTCGTCATCGAGACACCACCGAGCAAGAGCGAGTAGCCATCTCTGAACTCCATGGCCGAATCGCTGAGGCGACTAGCTTTAGACGGATATTTGAAAAACTTTGATTTCGGAATTGCGATTTCGGATTTCAGAATTAAAAAAGCCGTCAGAATTAAGCTTCTGGCGGTTTTTCCTTTTTTATCTTAAATCTTATGTCTTGATTCTTGCCTCTTGCTTCTAAAACTCAATCTTCCCCTTTTCCTCCCCTTTTCCCAAAAGCAAACTTCGGGGAGACTTGGACTGAAAGTACACATGCACAATATTCTGCTGTCCATCAAAGTCATCCAAAAGAATTGTGTTTTTAACTTCGACTGATTTTGGCACTTCGGCCTTAGAAGATTCCAGATAAAACCAAGCCGCATCCTCTTCGATCTCGTAGCCTAAATAAGTCAAGGAAAGAGCTTTACCATTAACAATGACTTGATTATGCTTGAGCAAATAGCGCTTAAGCTGATTTTCAAGCTTGGTCTTGTCTTTTGGATTGAGAAAATCCACTTTTTCCTGAAACTCGCTGCCCAAAGCCACTTCAAGATCATCCCAAAAAATCTTCTGCGCAATCTCCATCCGTTGACTTTCAGGATTGAAGCGCATCTCCGTCAAGCTGATGAAAAAAGGATGGAAAACTGATTTCCAAGTAAATAGAATTACTAAAATGTAAAGCTGTTGCATTTGGTCAGGGCATTAGGCCTTTTGTGGGAATTTACCTGTATTTTCGTCGCAATTTACTTCTTTAGCAGTACTTATCCCCATCTATGAATTCCTTTCAATTATATTTCAAACTAGGATTACAGCATATTCTGGACATTCAGGGTTTTGATCATATCCTATTTGTTTTGGCGCTCTGTGCAGTCTATGTAGCGAGAGATTGGAGGAAAATCCTGATTCTGATCACAGCGTTTACGATAGGACATTCACTCACTTTAGCCTTGGCCACATTCAATGTGGTCAATTTCCGATCCGAGGTCATCGAATTCCTGATTCCGGTTACCATCGCATTTACTGCTTTGGCCACCTTATTCAAACCGAAACCCAGCACTGGTCGGGGCATCCAACTGAACTACCTCTTTGCCGTTTTCTTTGGCTTGATCCATGGCTTGGGATTTTCCAATTACCTCAAAGAATTACTTGGAAAAGAAACCAGCATCTGGCAACCGCTTCTTGCATTCAACCTTGGCTTGGAAGTAGGCCAAATCGTAATTGTCGCTTCATTCCTACTGTTGACATCACTAGTCAATCTTGCCGGAGTCAATCGCAAGGAGTGGACCTTAATCGTATCGGCATTTGTGCTGGGCGTTGCGTGCATGTTGATGCTTGAGACCAAATTTTGGTAATAAATCACCCGCTAAAACAGAATTCTTTTCTGTTTGGCTTTCAATTCGTTACTTAGTGCACTATTAGTTTTGTGAAGATTATGATAAAAAAACTACTTGCCCTCTCAGCTTTCACCCTGCTGGGAGTTTCACCTATTCTTGCTCAGGATACTGAGCAAAATCATGCGGTACGATTTGAGCAGCTGGGTACCATGCTCCGTACACCCAATGTCTACCGGACTGCATCAGGAGCACCAGGTCACATGTACTGGCAGCAGCAAGCCAACTACGTGATCGATGTCGAGCTCAACGATGACAACCAGTCCATCAAAGGTACAGAGACCGTCACCTACATCAACAACTCCCCGGATCAGCTGACCTATCTCTGGATTCAGCTTGATCAGAATAACCGAAGCAAAGATTCTGACACGCCAAAAGTGACCGAATCCAGCATCAATCCTCAGATGAGCCTTCGCCAACTGGAAAATATCCTTTGGCACTCGGATGACTACGATCTGAAAATCGCATCCATCAAGGACGCTTCCGGTGCTCCACTGAACGTGGCCATCAACAAAACGATGATGCGAGTCGACCTTCCTCAGCCATTGAAAGCAGGAGAAAGCTTCAGCTTTTCCATCGACTGGAGCTTCAATATCCACGACCGAATGGGTTTCATCGGTGGACGTCCGGGCTATGAGTTTTTTCCCAAGGATGGAAACTACCTCTACACCATGGCAGAGTGGTTCCCCAGAATGGCCGTTTACTCAGATTTCCAAGGCTGGCAAAACAAGCAATTTTTAGGCTCGGGTGAATTTGCCCTGACTTTTGGCAATTACGAAGTGCGCATCACCGTACCGGCAGATCACATGGTCGGAGCAACTGGCGTGCTTCAGAATCCGGAAGAAGTGCTTTCTGCTACCGAACTTGACCGATGGAATAAAGCCAAGAAGACTTACGACGAACCGGTAATCATCCGAACTCAAGCGGAAGCGGAAGCTTTGGAAAAGAAGAAAGCCTCCGGCAAAAAGACCTGGATCTATAAAGCTGAAAATGTCCGTGACTTTGCCTGGACTTCCTCCAGAAAGTTTATCTGGGATGCAATGGCAGTGAAACAAGGCGGAAAAGACGTGATGGCAATGTCTTATTATGGCAAGGAAGGCAACCCACTTTGGGAGCAATATTCCACCAAAGTCGTAGCTCACACGATCAAGTCTTACTCTTCACATACGTTCGATTATCCTTACCCAACGGCCATCTCCGTAGAAGCAAGCAACGGGATGGAATACCCGATGATCTGCTTCAACTACGGTCGTCCGGATGAAGATGGCACCTACTCCGAAGCGGTTAAATACGGCATGATCGGCGTAATCATTCACGAAGTGGGTCACAACTTCTTCCCGATGATCGTCAACTCAGACGAGCGGCAATGGACTTGGATGGATGAGGGTTTGAATACCTTCATGCAATTCATGGCCGAGCAGGAGTGGGATAGAAATTACCCTTCACGCAGAGGTCCTGCGCACAAGATCGTTCCTTACATGAGTAGTGAAAAAGACATGCTGGAGCCGATCATGACCAATTCCGAAAATATCATTCAGTTTGGTCCAAATGCCTATGCTAAGCCGGCTACTGCATTGAATATCCTTCGTGAAACTGTCATGGGAAGGGAGCTTTTCGACTATGCTTTCAAAGAGTATGCAAGAAGATGGATGTTTAAGCATCCAACCCCGGATGATTTGTTCAGAACAATGGAGGACGCTTCGGCAGTAGATTTGGACTGGTTCTGGAGAGGTTGGTTCTACGGAACTGATCCGGTGGATATCTCGATCGAGAATGTATCTTGGTACAAGCTGGACAACAGGCCTCCTGCTGAGCGAGCTGCTGAAGCAAAAGCAGCTTACGACAGGGAAGAAGACTACATCACGCGTGAATTCAACAAAACAGATGTGACTCAGACCGTTTTGGAAGCGGATCCAAAAACCCGCGACTTCTACAACAGCTACAATCGCTTTGCAGTCACTCCGGAAGATGATGCCAAATACAAGAGTTTTGTAGCAAGTCTAAGCGAGCGTGAAAAAGCCGTTTTCAACAGCAACATGAACTTCTATGAGATGACTTTCAGAAACGTGGGAGGTTTGGTGATGCCATTGATCATCGAATTCCACTATGCAGACGGCACTTCAGAGATTGAGCGGATTCCTGCTGAGATCTGGAGAAAAAATGAAACCCAGGTGACCAAAGTTTTTGCGAAACAAAAAGAAGTCGTGCGCTTCGTGCTAGATCCTAAGCGTGAAACTGCCGACATCGACGAAAGCAGCAATTACTGGCCAAGACAATATCAGCCGACGCGATTTGAGATGTTCAAAAGCACAGGTGGTGCAAGAGGCGCTTCGACAGGAGATAATCCGATGAAGAAGGCTCAAAACAAAAAGTAAAAACAAGCCCCGAGGGAAATTCCTTCGGGGCTTTTTTTGGTTAGGAGAATTTCTCATAGTGCTGCTCTGCTTGTCACATTGAGCGAAGTCGAAATGCAGCTATATTTACTGTAAATGGCCTTCGTACTGCCCAACTCTCGTTGGTCAGGTGCTCAGGCTGACACAAACAAGCCTTTTGAGATAGCCTCATTTTTTTCAAAAACCTCTAAAAATACCCTCTAGAGGGTATTGACATTCTCCCCCCCCCCGTATTTTTCAAACTAAAAACCTTATGAGAAATCTTATCTTTTTAGCATTTGTACTGCTTTTTTGGAGCTGTGAAATGCAATCTTTCGAAGAGTTGGCGATTGAGCCAGAAACAATCGAACAACTTACAGGCCCGTATCAAGTCACATCAGTAAGTAAGACTACTATTCAGTCATTGGGTAAAAAACTGGAAAAACGAATCGGCTTCAATGTAATCGAATCTGCCCAAATGAGGCAAATTTCAGATTTCACCTTTGATTTGGAGGCTTCACTGGTCAATTCTGATACAGTAAAGCGAAAAACTTATACTGTCCCATTTCTGGAAAAAGGGGATAAGTACAGCATCTTTAACCTTGTGATTGTCGCTGACAGTGCAGACAATGTCTTGGAGCAATATGTGCTACAATACGAGTTTGATGGCGCTCAATACCAGGCTTTTGAGCAAACCCAAGATATACTAGCATCTGGAGTCACGATTAAGCGCTTTCCTTTTTCCAGCTTTTTCAATGACTCCAATCCGGGGTTCTTAGAACGGTGTGACGGGATTTTTGACAGTAATGGAGATCCTGTTACTTGCGATGAAGTGACCTTAAATTTTGGTGGATTCAACGGTGGGGGTGGGTCTTCTGGAGGAAACATAGCAACGATTCCTGCGGGAGGTGGTGATTCAGGACCTTGCATTTGGGGAGTTAGTTGGTCAAAATGCACATGTGATGGAGGTCATACTCATCAATGTGGATGCCCGGGGCAGTACCAAATTGTAACTATAAACTGTGGTTCTGCTATGATGAGAAAAGCATATGACCGACCTCAATCTTCGATGATGTGCATGGATTGTTCAGCTTCTGACTTCGGAGCTCCAGCCTTCACCTTAACCCGA
The DNA here is from genome assembly GCF_003259255.1 of Algoriphagus litoralis. Taxonomy (GTDB): domain Bacteria; phylum Bacteroidota; class Bacteroidia; order Cytophagales; family Cyclobacteriaceae; genus Algoriphagus; species Algoriphagus litoralis. Next base: position 545,587 of record NZ_QGOL01000002.1, on the reverse strand, counting down.
CATGCCACACAAATCGACAATCTTCTTACTGATTTTAATCTTACAGATTGGCATATGGCCTATTTGAGTTTGAATTCAACATTTTCCTCGTCGTTTAGATCTGCGCTATTCAATGATCCAAATTTGGACCAGGATGCAGCGATGTTTACCCTATCTGCAGGGATGAACGGGGCATTAAGTGGGAATTTTAACTCAACATTTATACTATCAGTGGAAGGGCTGATGGAAGAATCAGAAGCTGATTTGACTCAAGAACCATTTCGAATACTGTTTCAATCTTATTTTTCCTCCAAGTACTTGATTTTAAAATATCAGAATCCGAGTTGGTCGCAAGAAAAGCTATTTTATGAAACGGCAAAGGAAGCAATCCATTTGACTTTGGATGCGATCGGAATGATAGAAGGGCTTGGTACTCCTGCAGACTTATTCAATGCCGGCCTGTACTATCTGGAAGGGGATAACTTGAACGGAAATCTAAGTCTAGTAGCTGCTACTCCCGTCATTGGCCTATTTTCGACAACCATAAAAGGCGCAATTAGACTAAAAGGTATAATTCCCGGAACTACAAGAAGAATTACCCACGTGTGGGTCAAAAATGGAAATAAGATTCTTTTTGGAGGAACCAATCTCAGAAAAGTAATGGGCCTAACCGACCCTACCAAACATGCGCATCATATCTTACCTTTGGAGCATTCCAATCATCCAGTCATCCAGAAAGCAGCACAATTAAAGGAAAATCCTTTCCACATGGATGAATTAAACAATGATATAGCAGTTCCGTCACTCCAAAATACAAATCATCCCGCCTATAATCAAAGGGTCTTTGCTGTATTAGAAAATTACAATCTTACAAATCCCAACGCAACGCCTGAACAAGCTTATTTATTTTTAAATCAGGAAATTGCAAAAATTAGATCCAAAATAGAACTTCTCCCTCCAGGAGGAAAAATTAATGACGTAATATGGAAATAAAATATTACCAGCTTCAAATCATGTGTGAACGTGCGAAAAGGGAGCTTAAAGTAGAAGAAAAAAACATCATAGGGTATATGAATTTTGATGGTATTCCAAGTATTGGAAATTCTCCAAAACAAGTCATTAAAGCTAAATCTAATTTGAAAGATTTTTATTTACCTTCCTCTGATTTGGGAAGCAGAAAAATCCTTTCCTCTAGATGTAAAGAACTCTTTGAAAAAAATAGAAAAGGAAACGTAAGGTACATACCCTGCCCGCTAATTCAAGGAAATGAAACTTTAAATGACTATTGGATAACTGATTTTATTCAATTTGATGATGATGAGGTTGATTTTGATAGGTCAATATTTGAACTCTGTGAAGGCTGGGTTGAAAAAGAAGAAAATGGAATACCCATTGAATTTGGAGAAAAATTCGAAGAAATAAAGTTTCAAAACCTCAATGAAAAATTAGAATTTGAAAAAGCCAAACTTAATCATTTAAGTAAGATTAGAGCGGTTAAACTATTTATGAAACCAAGTTGCTCATTGCCTTTTCTACATATGAGAAGCTTTGGAGTTTTTGACATTATTATTTCAGAACAGTTAAAAACCGAACTCCAAAAACAGAAAATGGACAAAGGAATCGAATTCAAACCTTTGGAAATTTCTGATGAAGAATGGGGAGGGACAAATGGACTTCGCAAAAAGTTTTATAAATAAAATGGTATCCAGCCCAAGATTCTTTGGGCTGGATACTCTTTAACCTAATTGATATATGCAAGAAAATCAGGCACCAAGTCTGGAGGAATGGGTAGATTCCGATCAGAATCTAAATGAAAAAACTACGGAATTATTTGAATCCAATTTGCCTGTAGAAGAGCAGGCTCGAGAAGCTCTAACCTATCTTATTGAGAACTATAATTTGCCCGAAATGCCGCTAGATCTGGAAGAGCGTGATGAAGTTGAAAGCACTGAATATCCGCCGATTTCTATCTTTGAACAGATTGCCCAATTGAAGTTTGCCAATCCCGAGAACAATGATCCCAGGTACTTAGTATTGACCAGTGCCTATTTGATTAAACATGGATTATCTATCGACTTCTCGGAACAGCTTCAAGCTTTTTTGGGAAAAAGTGAGCTTCTTGGATTTGGGTATCGTGGAGAGGATATCCTAGAGGCTGAGCTAATTCCGGTTAAAAAGGGTGAAAGCTGGTATGAGTTAGGGTGTACTTTTTTTACCAAGGAAGTCATCTGATTGAAATAGAATTCCGGGCGACACAATCTGTCCAAAACAAAAGTAAAAACAAGCCCCGAGGGAAATTCCTTCGGGGCTTTTTTTGTGGCTTCTACCTGTCAGATTTCCTTCAAAATCCCCCAAAACATCCCAACTCCCGTTTCGATCAATTCATCTGGAAAATCATAGGTTCCTTCATGCAATTGGGGACAGTTTTCTCCCGCTCCAAGCCCAAAAAGGAATGAAGGGCAAACCTGCGAAAACAAACCAAAATCCTCCGACCAGCGAAAGGGTTCGGGTTTTTCTGTAGGGTTAAACCCCTGATTTTTTGCCGCTTTTTCTACAACCGAATACAAATCCGGATCATTGACCGAGACAGCAAACTGCTCCACAAAGTTGAACTCTACTTTCAAGTGTTCTGATTCCCCTATCTCAAGTGCTTTAGCTTTAACTTTTTCAATCAATACGTCTAAATCCTGTTGATTAAATGCCCGCAGTGTCATACTCAGACTTCCCTTTCCGGCACTTGTTCCGAAAGCCAAACTTCCCAGCTCAGCATGAATCAAGGTCAGCAAGGCAAATCCCGAAGCTTGTTTCGGAAATTCAGGCAGTTCCTGGATGAGTTTTGCAATCGCTTGGGCAGGATTGATTCCGGCATCGGGATGTGCGGAATGGGAAGTTTTACCTGTCAGCGTAATGGTCATTCCAGTGCTTCCAGCCGCAAAAGTCCCGCTTCGCATCACAATTTGATGCAATGGATACCCAGGGAGATTGTGTAGCGCAAAAGCAAAATCAGGCCTGATCTGCTCAAATCTTGGGTCTGCCATGACTGCCTTTGCTCCATCCCCTGTCTCTTCAGCTGGCTGAAAAAGCAAAATCACATCGCCATTTTCGGGGCGATTTTCGGCGAGTTTTTCTCCCAAACCGCAAATGATCGCCATGTGTCCATCGTGTCCGCAGAGATGGCCTTTACCCGGAATCTGACTTTGGTGGTCAGTTTTCTTTAAATCTTCGATAGGCAATCCATCCAATTCACATCTAAAAAGAATACGCTTTCCGGGCTTTTTCCCTTTATAGACAAAAGCCAATCCCGTTCCTCCCAACTTTTCAAAAACCTGATCCGGTTTAAATGGAACAAAAAATTCCAAAATCCGCTGAGCAGTTTGGCTTTCTTCCAAAGCGATTTCGGGAAATTGATGAAGCGTATGTCGGAGTTGGATTAGGTTGTTCATGAGTTGTTTTTAAAATTTAATTTGACTTGATAAGTCACGCTTCTTCCTCCTCCTTCAGCCACAAAAATCCCCAAATCCCGCAAATGCTGCAGATCTCGGGTGGCGGTGGCTTTGGAAGCTCCAGTCAGCGACATGTACTTTTTGGCGTTCATGCCCCCTTCAAATCCACCAGGACCTTCGTCCAGCATCCGATTCAGGACTTTCAGTTCCCGCTCATTCAATTCCTTCCCAAATGCATCAAACAGTTTGGTTTTCTGAAGTGAAAACTCAATCAGTTCTTCAGCATTTTCCTGCGCTTTCATCACCACATCGGCAAAATAGCCCAACCAAGAATCTACTCGAAGACTGCGCTGGGCTTGCTTGAGTTGATCGTAATACAGTTGGCGCTTCGATTCTATGACTTGAGACAAGCTGATTAAAATCGGTTGATCGACACCCTGATGAAGGGCTTTTTCGGCCAAGGCCCGACCGATTCGGCCGTTTCCGTCCTCAAAGGGATGAATACTTTCGAAGTACAAATGAACCAATGCGGCCCGCAAAATCGGATTTCGAATAGCCTTTTCACTATCAGGACTCGTGGCATTAAACCATGCAATGAATCGATTCATTTCCTCTGGAACTTGCACAGAAGGTGGTGCTTCGAAATGAACAATTTCTTTGCCCAAAGCCCCTGAGACCACCTGCATCGGCTCCGATCCGGATCGCCATTTCCCTGCCTGAATGTATCGATTACCCTCCATGAGCATGCCATGCCAGGAGAAAAGGATGGACTCGCTCAGTGGCTCGCTCCATGTTTGACGGACTGCGACCATCAGCTTGGCGATACCCTTGGCCCGATGATCTTTGACTAATCGAGGCTGCTCCTCATGGATGCCAAGGTTCTTTTTGAGGGAAGACATGACATCGACTCGGCTGAGGAATTCCCCTTCGATGGCTGAAGTTTTTATGGCCTCAGACAAGAGAATGTCCACAAGAAGTTGGTCTTTCTTCGCTTCGTTAATTCCGGAAAACCGTCCACTGGATTGCCCGGATTTCAGCAGAAACTTGAGTTGGAAATCCTCCAGAATTCCCGGGGTAAACTCAAATTCCGGCCAGCCTTCCTGTTGCCAATTATAGCTCATGAGCCGATTAGATTTCTTATTCGGCTCAAATATACATATTTTTTGAGCCGATTAATAAACTTATTCGGCTCATAAATATAAAAAAATATGAGCCGATTAGGATTACTAATCGGCTCACTAATTTAGATAATTGAATTTAAAGCTGTCCTGAGCCAAAACGAAAACCCAACCAAGCACCTCCAGCCATCAGAATCAAGGTCAAAAAAATCAGCAATAGCAGTGTGGAAAGGGGCATTTCCCAGTCCACATCACCGATTTTGAATTTGATGGGCTTGTGCCAATTCATTGTTGAGAATTTGAAATTAGAAGTTTGAGATTTGAAATTGCTGAAATATCCAAGGTGGACCGAATTTCAAATTTTGATTTTCAAATCTCAAATCATTTTTTGAGCATCGCTTTCCAGCCCTTTTCCTCGATCTGAGCAGCGGATTCTTCCACTTTTTCCCGAAGTCCAGTTTTGAAGGCATCCATCTTTTTCCCTACTTCTTCGTCAAAAGCTCCAACAATCGAAGCGGCTAAAATCCCGGCATTTTTACCTCCATTCAAGGCAACTGTCGCTACGGGAATCCCACTTGGCATCTGCAAAATGGACAAAATACTATCCCAGCCGTCAATCGAATTCGAGCTTTTCACAGGCACTCCGATCACAGGCAAACTTGTCAAAGAAGCGACCATTCCCGGAAGATGCGCAGCTCCTCCAGCACCCGCTACGATGACTTTGATTCCTCGCTCTCTCGCAGAATGCGCATAGTCAATCATTCGCTGCGGGGTCCGATGGGCGGATACTACCGTCAACTCGTACGCGATGCCGAGTTCTTCGAGAAACTGAGCCGCTTCGGCCATGATAGGAAGATCGGATTGACTTCCCATGATTATTCCTACTTGTGGGTTCATGGAGTGGATTTGATTTTGATCAATTCTTTGATTCGATGTGCTTTGGATTTCAAGGCGTTTATGTTTTCGTCCAAAATGGTCACATGGCCCATTTTTCGGAAAGGTTTGGTTAATTTTTTGCCATAGAGATGAATGTACACGCCTTTTTCTGAAAGTGCTTCTTCCATACCCTCCACTACTGCAGGACCAGAGAAACCATCTTCACCCAGCAGATTAATCATTGCTGCGGGACATCTCAGATCTGGATTGCCAAGCGGCCAGTTCATCACTGCACGCAAGTGCTGCTCAAATTGGGAAGTAAAGTTCGCTTCTATCGTATGATGACCACTGTTGTGCGGTCGAGGAGCGATTTCGTTGACTAAAACCGCCCCGGACTTTGTCACAAAAAGCTCAACTGCAAGGATTCCGACCATGTCTAGCTTCAGGATGACTTCTTTGGCGATTTCCTGTGCTTTAGCTTCTATTTCTGCAGAGATTTCCGCTGGCGCAAAAAGGAATTCCACCAAATTGGCCGTCGGGTGAAATGCACACTCTACCGCAGGATAGGCGATCAGGTCACCCCTTTGGTTCCTGGCTACCGTCACTGCGATTTCTTTGTCAAAATCGATGAGTTTTTCCAAGAGTCCCGGAGCGTCAAATGCATTATCCAAATCTGCTTCACTACGCAAAATCTGCACTCCTCGACCGTCATAGCCTTCTTTTCCAAGCTTATTTACTGCTGGCAAAAAGTCTTTTTTTGCGATGACATCGGCCTTATTTTCAGTCAAAACAAAATCAGCTGTGGGAATCCCATGCAGCTGATAAAATTGCTTTTGCTCGCGCTTGTCCTGAATTAATTTGAGAATGTGAGGCTGCGGATATACGCTCTTGCCCTCTTCGGCTAATTTTTGAAGAGCAGCTGTATTGACTGCCTCAATCTCCACGGTGATGACATCGCAGTTTTGCCCAAAGGTATAGACTGTTTCAAAATCCTTGAGCGACCCAACCGCAAAATGCTGTGCAATATCCCTACAGGGAGCATTGGGATCCGGGTCTAGAATGTGGATGTCCTGATTGTAATTGATGGCGGACTGTATGAGCATTCGGCCCAATTGTCCTCCGCCCAATACTCCGAGAATCTGATGTTGTGATGATTTGGCCATATCGAGACCAAAATTAACAGATTCTCAGAGAATGGAGCACAGTCGAGGCGGATACCTCAGAATATCAGAATAAGGGTCAGACCCGTCTCCCGCTGATGACTCGAATCAAGATCGACACTACTGCCAAAACGAGTAGAATGTGGATAAGTCCTCCAACACTATATACAAATACACCCAACAACCATCCAATAACCAAAATAACTGCGATTAGATACAATAAAGAATTCATGATTTTTTTTGATTTAGTTAAACAATTGATTTCCTGTTAGAAGTCAATCAAAATGCCAAATCATACTATTGTCTAAATCTTATCCCCATCAACTCCATCAGTTTATGGGCATTGAAGCTAGGACAGGGGCCTTTTTTTATTTTATAATCAAAGTTTATGGATTGATCCATAATCTCAGAATGAAACGAATAATTGTGGACTTTTTCCACACTTTGTTGCAATTCGGCTAATTCTATATCATGTGTGCTGATGATGCCAAGTCCATTTGTCTGAAGAATTTGCCGGATCAATGCCTCCGAACCTGAAATCCTGTCTTGGGTATTGGTGCCTTTTAGAATTTCATCCAAGAGAAAAAACAACGTTTCTCCCGATTCCAGTCGCTTGATCAGGGTTTTGATCCGACTGAGCTCTGCGTAAAATGAACTGACACTTTCTCCAAGATTGTCCGAATTGCGCATGCTGGTATAGAGCTGAATCGGTCCTAAAGTAAGGCTACTGCCAAACGGGCTCAATCCCAAATTAGCAAGGACACAGTTGATCCCCAAAGTCCGCATAAAGGTCGTCTTCCCGCTCATATTTGCCCCGGTAAGTAGGACCAATCGGTTTTCAGCATCAAACTCAATCGAGTTGGCGATTGCTTTTCCCTGCAAGATCAGCGGGTGTGCAAGTGCTTCAGCTGCAAGAGTATGTTCTTTGGCCCATACTACAGTTCCATTTCCCTCGAGTTGTGATTCAAAAGCACCCAAAGACACCCAAACTTCCCAATTTTCCAGCGTTTGTGGCAAGTGGCCAAGTGATGATCCGACTTTCTGCTTCCATTTGATCAAACGCGTAAAAAGGAAAAAGTCGGTCCAGAGCAGCAAATTGATCGGGAGGTAAAGTAAGTTGATCCTGTTCTGCGCCCAAAGTCCAAGATTGTCCAATTCCTCCAACTGAGCGGAAATAGTAGAAGAAGGTTGAGTAAAAATCTGCCTTTCCTCCACCAATGCTTGAGCCGAAAAGTTCTCTTCTTCGATCTGACGGGATCGGATACGATAGGACTTCAGCATGGATGCGGATGGAATAGACTCTGCTGCCTCCTTGAGCGGATTGAAAACTCGACTTAAAAAACCCAGACCAAGCAGAATCCAAAGCCCCAATACAGCCTCAGGTACAATTCCAAGAAAAATCAATAGTAACATGGTAATCCCCCCTACAGGACCCGTAAAAGCCAAAACGTAGTGAAATGCGGAGACCTTTTCCACCTTTTCCAACCATTGAATCCACGTTTGGGTCGGTTTCTCGTCTTTTTGGAATGCCAATCCCACAGCTTCCATCGCATTCAAAAATTCTTTTTTCTGGGAAAGCTCTGCCACTGCTTCAGCTCTGGACTGCGAAGCTTGTGGATCAAAGTGACTTTTCATCAAATCGGCAAGCTTACTTTTTCCCGATGCAGAAGTAGTGTGATTCAGCAATTGAAAAAGCGAATGACTGCCAAAAAGATCCAAATCACCGGAAAAAGGGTGATTTTTATCTGAAAATTCAGCTCCCGAATCCAAGAGTTCCAGCCTTCTGTTTTCACGGAGGATTTGATTTTCCTGCATTTTCAACAATGCCAAATAAACCTTCTCCTGATCTTTGAGCGCATTCGTGCGCTGGATTAGTTTGACAAATCCCCCGATTGCAATGGCGGCAGGAATCAGCAATAGAGAACTTTCAGCTAGGCCTAAGACCAGCAAAGCTCCCATTCCAAAGAATGTAAGCAGTCGAAAAATACTCAGGGTTGAACTTTGGCTTCTAAGGGCTTTGAGCTTTTCAGGAATTTGCTCAGTCTGAAAATCAATCATGAGCAAAGATAACTATTGTATCCAAGGCAAAAATTGATTTATATTTGCAATATTGTTGCATTTATATATTTCATGGATAAAAAAATCAGGGGCCTCTTTCTTACAAATTCCAGAATTATTTTTCGCTGCCTAGCCTTGGCCATGCTTTTAGCGCTAAGTTCCTCCCAAACTCCTCCTATACGGTTGTGGGACCTTTTTTCCACTACCAAATTCACCGAAAAACTCAACAAGAAAATTGGTCTGTACTTCTTCTATCCAAATTTTAATGAAGAATTAAAGGCTCTCGAGGGCAAAACAGTAGAGCTGCGTGGTTTTTTTATCCCGCTGGACATACAGCAAAAATCCACCATCATCCTATCCAAATACCCCATGGCGGAATGTTTCTTCTGTGGGGGTTCAGGGCCAGAAAGTGTCGCTGTTGCTCACCTAAAAAACCTCCCCTCCCGCAAATTAAAAATGGACCAAATCATCACCGTGCGGGGAATTCTACAACTCAATGCCGAGGATGTAGAGGAGATGACCTTCATAATTAACCAAGCAGAAATCATCAATTGACTCATGGAACACAAACTTCCGGTTACTGTCCTCAGTGGATTCTTGGGGGCAGGAAAAACAACCCTGCTCAATCATGTCCTGCACAATAAAGATGGACTGAAAGTCGCCGTAATAGTCAATGATATAGGAGAAGTCAATATTGACGCCCAAATCATCGCTCGGGGAAACACCCTTTCAAAAACCGAAGAAAAACTCGTCGAAATGAGCAACGGCTGCATCTGCTGCACCCTGCGGGAAGACCTCATGGAGGAAATTGAAAAACTAGCTCGAGAAAATCGGTTTGACTACTTACTTATTGAAAGCTCAGGCATCTCTGAACCTTTACCAGTCGCGCAGACATTCAGTTTTGTAGATGAGGAAAAGGGAGTTGACTTATCACGGTTCAGTCGGCTAGACACACTCGTGACCGTAGTGGACGCCCTGAATTTTCCCAAGGATTTTGGCAGTGCTGAGACAGTTTTTTCCAAAGGAATGAATGCCGATGTAGAAGACCAGCGGTCTATAGTCAATCTTCTCACCGACCAAATCGAGTTTGCAAATGTGATTTTGCTCAATAAAACCGATCTGGTTTCGCCCGAGCAAGTGGAAGAATTGAAAGCTATTCTTGAAATGCTGAATCCAAAGGCAAAAATCCTTACCACTGATCATGGAAAAATCTCCCCGGATCTCATCCTCAATACCAGGCTCTACGATGTAGCAGAATTAGAAGGGACTGAAGCTTGGCAGGAAGAACTACAGAAAGACCACAGGCCTGAAACAGAGGAATATGGGATTACAAGTTTTGTGTTTCGGGATAGGAGGCCCTTCCATCCGGAGCGTTTCTGGCATTACATCAATTACTCTTGGCCGGCCAGCATCATCCGAAGCAAAGGTCTGTTTTACCTCGCTTCCAGAAAAGACCAAGCAATCTCTTGGTCTCAAGCAGGAGGAAGCCTCAAGGCAGATCCTGTGGGCGTATGGTGGGCTTCGATGCCTTTCAAAAAACGAATTCACTATGCATCATTCATCGAGAATCAACGCTGGATCGAGAGCAAGTGGGACAGGCAATTTGGAGACCGATTGAATGAATTGGTGCTGATCGGCCAATACGCTGACGAAGAAACCATAAAGGATGAGTTGAAATCCTGCCTGCTGACAGAACAAGAGTTAAATTTATATTTTGAAGGGAAATCCTTTCAGGACAATTGGCCGTTTTAGTGACATGGCAAAGACAAAAACTAAGGAAAAACCACTGGCTGAGGAGTGGGATTTGAGCGAGGGGATGGGTATCCTGCCTTCTGATATTTCATTTACCCAAAATGTGGGCTGTGTCGGTGGTACGAATAAAAAACCAAAACCCGACAAGCCCAAACCGGAAAATAAATCCTAGATTTAGCTGATTTTTAAACGCTTATTTCTTATGAAAAAATTCAATCCCTTTCTCTCAATGCTATTTGGGGGGACCATTCTGCTAGCGCTCCTGTCCTGTGAAAGCGGTGAGGACCCAATCACCCCTGAGGCAACTTTGGATTTGGTAGAGGATGAGTTTGTCATCAACGCTGCCTACGAGGATTTAGACTTTCTTACTTTGGACGTGCTACAAAGTAGTGGACTCGGTCTACGGACGACTGCAACAGCTGACATTTGCGCCAATACTGTAGTCACCCATGACGAGTCAGCTAAAAAAATTACCGTTGACTTCGGTGCAGGATGTACAAGTCCTAATGGTGTAGTACGAAAAGGAAAAGTAATCCTAGCCTACACAGGTACAAACTTTCTTTTTCCGGGAACCTCCATCACTACCACATTTGATGGCTATGAAGTGGATGGACTTAAAGTTCAAGGTTCGCGCACCATAACCAACGGAGGTATTGACCTCATCAATAGCAAAGTGACCCTAAATGTGAAAATAGAGAACGGTGTGATCACTTGGCCGGATAATTCGTCTGTGACTTACACCAGCAATCAGGTACGCCAAGTCAGCCTCGGATCCGGCGGGTATGAAGTTTCCATCACGGGAACTGCCTCTGGAGTGAGCCGAATGGGATATGACTATACCGCAACTGTTACAGAATCTCTGATCATCAACGAGGATTGCGCCCGATCCGGCGTATTTGTTCCGAGCTCCGGGATCCTTGGTTTTACATTTCAAGGAATCGCTGCCTCAGTCAATTATGGCACTGGCGCCTGTGATAAAGTGGTAGAAGTGACCTATCCAGGCGGAACCAAAGAACTTACGCTCGATTAACAACCCCAAAATTTCAATGGAAACGGCTATCTTTCAGGGTAGCCGTTTTTGTTTTATATGGAGAAAAAGCTAAAAAATGGATTTGAACATATCCGATATGTAAGACCGATACTTTCGGAAGCTGAGTTGATTGAAAATTCTAAAATGTTCTACTCGGCAATGAACACAAGAAGAACTGTTCGAGATTTTGACACTAGGCCCGTACCGCTGGAAGTGATGGAAAATATAATCCAAACTGCCGGAACGGCTCCTTCGGGAGCGCATAAGCAACCCTGGACATTCTGCCTCATCTCTGATCCTCTGGTCAAGCGCCAAATTCGAATTGCAGCAGAAGAGGAAGAAAAAATCTCCTATTCCCAACGGATGCCAACAGATTGGAAAAATGACCTTAAGCCACTTGGGACCGATTGGGAAAAGCCATTTTTGGAAGAAGCGCCGTATTTGATTGTCGTCTTTAAGCAATCTTATGGATTTGCTTCAGGTGAAAAGGTCCAGCATTACTATGTGTCGGAATCTGTCGGAATCGCATGTGGATTTCTGATAGCAGCTATTCACCAAGCAGGATTAGTTACTGTAACCCATACCCCCAGCCCTATGAATTTCCTGAGCAAAATTTTGGAAAGACCAAGCAATGAAAAACCCTTTCTTTTGCTTCCCGTGGGCTATCCGAAAGCAGAAACCTATGTTCCTGATATTGAGCGTAAACCCTTGGAAGAAATTTTAATTCGTTTTTAAACTCCTTGATGCATTTGGGGTCTAATCTTTGAATTTCAAAAAAACAACCCCTATCTATCATGAAATCAACACTTTTCAACCCGCTCAAAGCCCTGGCAATTTCAGGCATTCTTCTCTTTGCCTCCTGTGATAAAGAGGAAAGTCTTCCAGCAAGTCAGTTGAACGAAACAGAGGAAACTTCCCAAGAAGTAGACTTGACTTCCACCTTGGAGGATATGGATGAGGTGATCTTGACTGGGTTTCAGCGACAAGGATTTGCAGACAGGAGCTTGGTCACTTTGGAGGAAGATCTCTGTGAAAAAGTGAATATCGAATGGCTACCTACTGCCAAAAAGATGATCATCGACTTCGGAGATGGCTGCACTAGCCCCCGAGGCGTCAGCAGAAAAGGAAAAATAATTGTCACCTACACCGGAAGATACTGGACTCCCGGATCCGTGATCACCTCGACCTTCGAGGATTTTTACGTGGATGATCGGAAGATCGAAGGTATCCGAGTGTTGACCAATGAAGGCTTCAATCCGAACGATAAGTTTTTCACCTTTAAAGCAGTGGTCGAAGGAGGAAAAATTACTTGGCCTGATGGTACTTTCCGAACTTTCGAATCCCGCCATGTCAAGCGGATTTTCCTCCCAAATTCAGAAAGAGGAATAATCTATAAAGTCTCTGGAGGCAGCAAGGGAATCAATAGAAACGGAAATGAATATGTGGTAGAAATCACTTCTCCGCTTATTTTTTCGGAGCGTTGTATCCGATCAGGAGTCAGAATACCAAGCGAAGGCACCATCGCTCTTCGGCTCGAGTCTAAAGGGGAAATGCAGATAGATTTTGGATCAGAATCCTGCGACCGGGAGGTATCCATCACCCGGGCTGGAGAGACTAAGACGGTCATCTTACCAAGATCTTAAAAAAAGTTGCCGGTAGTTTGAACTTCTACCGGCATTTTTTTATCCATTATTTTTCTGATAAACCACGCGCTGAGGAAAGGGAATCTCAATTTCATGCCGATCAAAGGCTTCTTTGATTTTTTCCATGGTCTCAAAGTAAACCGGCCATACGTTTTCCTTGTCGGCCCAAGCTCTCACTACCAAATCCAATGAACTGTCCCCAAAAGCATTGAGCCAAACTACCGGTTCTGGATCTGCATGGACTCGATCGTCTTTTTTGAGGATATCAAATATTACTTCTCGGGCTTTTTTAAGGTCAGTATCATAGGACACTCCTACGTTAATATCCACTCTTCTCGTGGGCTGTGCGGTAATGTTTACTACATCTGAATTGGCCAAATTCCCATTAGGGATGACAACTTCTTTATTGTCGAACGTATAGAGGTGAGTATACAAGATATCGATTTTGGAGACTGTCCCGGTATGTCCTTGGCCGGTGATCACATCACCTACCTTGAATGGTTTAAACAGTAAAATCAATACCCCTCCCGCAAAGTTGGAAAGTGATCCCTGTAAGGCCAAGCCGATAGCCAAACCTGCAGCACCCAAAATCGCCAAAAATGAAGACATCGGAACACCCAAAATTGTAGCAATACCGATGAATAAGGAAACATACATCAGGGCCTTCACCAACCCCACCAAAAATGTATTCAAGGAAGGATTCGCATCTCTTCTCTCCAGAATCCTAGTAAATCCCTTGATAAATTTATTGATCAAAAATTTACCTACTATATAAAAGAGTAAGGCATAGATCAGCGAAGGAATCACTTTGTATGCAAGTTCAATTCCCTGATTTAAAAGTGAATTAATGGTTTCCGGAGATAATTCCATAAATTTTACGAGTTTGATTTTAAATTAAAACAAGATTAAAATTTGCCATCTGAAAGCCCAAAACCAACTGATTTGGTATTTTTTTATCCCTGCGGCTCCTAGTATTCTTTCCCAATCGGACTTTCTAAAACTCCTCAAAACAGAAAGGGAAGCATCATGCTGAACCATGGGAGACTTGCTGAATAGCTTGGTCAAAACTCGGATGCTGTGAAAAGCAAACCAGTGTCGGTGAAGATCATTGATCACCAAGCCGAGCGTGGCTTTCTCGCGAAAAGACCTCAGGAGAGCTATGAGTTCCGAGTCGGTAAAATGATGCGTAAAGAGCGTACAAGTAATAATATCTGCCTTTTCTTCAGAAAATGAAGGTTCGAAAACATTCTGAACCCGCCAGCCTACATTGGCCACATCAGCTAATCTAACTTTGGCAAGTTCAATAATGTTTGGATTGGCGTCGATTCCCAGGAAGTTTACCGCTACCTTTTGAGACTTGGACCATTGATCCATGATTCGAATCATGTCGCCGCCACCGCAGCCAATATCCGCGATTTGATAGCTGTCCTGCGGATGGAGATCCATCAGTTTTTTGAGTCCATTGGTAGTGACATGATTCCCCCCCAGCCAGCGATTGATCGTCTTGAGTTCCCTCAGGGTCTGCGCGAGCTCTTCTCCCGAGCAGTCCAAGTCGTCCATGAGTTCTTTTTTCTCGCTTCGCTTTTCGAACATACTCATTGTTTGGTCAGATGCATCGTTTCCAAAGTCAACCCGGGTCCAAATCCCATGCTGAGGATCTCACCCCCTATTTTGGGGTCTTTCATCATCCGATCCAATACAAAAAGAATCGTTGCAGAGGACATGTTGCCGTAGTTTTTCAGCACTTCATTTGCATGAAAATTCACTTCGGGACCGAGCTCAAAAGCCTCCTGAACTTTTTGAAGAATCTGCTTTCCTCCCGGATGAATAGCAAAATTTCGGATGGTACTTAGCCCGAATTTCTGTTCAAAAACTTCTTTTAGGTCGGATATTCCTCGATCCAGCAAAGCCGGAATATACTTACTCAGTCGCATTTCAAATCCAAAATCCCCAATTCCCCAAGCCATATCCTGCTCTCCCTCCTTGAAAACCTGACTGAGATAAGAATTGATTCGTAGACCTTCAGCCGAATTCCTGACCAATGCCGCAGCAGCACCATCGCCAAAAAGTGAGTTGGCAAGGATATTATCTTCAGTATATTCTTTTTGGAAATGGAGGGTGCAAAGCTCCACGGAGACCACCAGCACCTTAGCTTTGGGTTCGGCTCTAAGAATTTTATCCGCCAGTTTAAGCCCCGTAAATGCTGCATAACAGCCCATAAAATGGATGCAATATCGCTCTACATCCTCCTCTAGACCGAGCAGTTGCATCAGCTGAAGTTCGACACCGGGAGCCACCATACCCGTACAGGAAACTAGGATGAGGTGTGTGATGGAGCTGGCCTTTTCGCCCACCTGACTCAAGCATGAGCTCACGGCCTGTGCTGACAAGTCAGGGGCTGTTTGCTGAAAAACTTCCATCCTGGCTTTCGTGCCTGGAAAAGGAGTCAATTCCTCGTTTGTTGGGAAGAATGAAAAATCACCTACATCTCGCTTATTAAAATCATTCAAAACACTGTGGCGAAAATCTATTCCCGATTTGCGGTAAAAAAAGCCCAACTTCCGGCTCTCGGTCTCGTCCAGCTGATGAGCCAGTTTCATAAATCGGGCTATTTCTGCCTGTGGGATCGGGGCACCCGGATTGGAGAGCCCAATGCTGACAATACTGGAATTCATCAAATCAAGTTAAGTGATTATTTCTAAATTGGGACTCACTAGGTACAACCATCCTGCCAGAAGAAGGTTAATTTAACAACTTAAAATCCATGATTACCCTTTCGAGCATCCGCCACCTGCGAATTCCCTTCTCCCTATTTCTTTTACCCGTTTTCCTTTTTGCGTTGGCACTTACGCCCAACTTGGATGGAGGGCGTCTTCTTTTGGTTTTTCTTGCTCTTCACCTGTTTCTTTATCCCAGCAGCAACGGCTACAATAGCTTCTATGATCGGGATGAGGAGAGCATCGGTGGATTGAAACATCCTCCTAAAGTTACTCCGGATCTGTATTGGCTTTCGCAGGGCTTTTTGGTTTTGGCACTTATCCTGGCTGCCATGATCAGTTTGACCTTTGCAAGTATGCTGCTGGTATACGCATTGGTAAGTATGGCCTATTCGCACCCACGGATCCGAATCAAAAAATACCCCTGGGCAAGCTGGTTTATTGCCGGATTTTTCCAAGGATATTTCACTTTTGCTATGGCATATGCCGGCCTGAGTGATTTGGGATGGGAGGTGATGGTTCGTCCACATGTACTTATTCCCGGGATATTGACAAGCTTGATGCTCTGGGGCAACTATCCCCTCACCCAAGTCTACCAGCATGGTGAAGACTCAAGAAGAGGCGATCAAACACTTAGTATTACGCTTGGAATCAAAGGCACTTTCCTTTTCTCCGCAGTTTTCTTTGCGATCACGGGTGCTGCTTTTGTTTGGTTTTTCTATGGTAAATCCCAGCTCGAGATTATTTGGGTTTATTTGGGGGCTATGGCTCCCATTCTGCTGTTCTTTCTGATTTGGTTTGGATTTATTCAGCAAAATCCTGAAAAATATGCTTCTTTCTCCTGGGCTATGGGAATGAACACCATTTCTGCGGCGGCGCTAAATGCTTTTTTTATTTATTATTTCCTCGAAAACACCCAAGTGATGCAGGTATTTGGATTCTGATCAAAAAGGCTTTCCATGTGTGTTTTTGATGATTTGCTTCGCGAAAAAGGGGGTACGCTCGATTAGATTTCTGGCAAAAACCGAAGCTCCTCCCGAGCCAAAAAGACGCTGGACATTCCTGCCTACCCAAAGGCGCTGCTTAAACTCCCCAGTCCAATTCTTTTCATAAAGTTTTTCGATCTCTTTTCGGCTTCTACCTGTCGTGATTGCTTCAGCGGCCAACTTCCCCGAATGTATCGCCATCGCCATCCCGTTGCCACAAAGTGGGGTGATCAGTCCTGCTGAATCACCCGCCATTAAGATGTGATTTTCTACAGGAAGTTTTGGTTCAAAATTAATTTCATTGATCACTTCTGGCTTTTCGAACAGAAATTCACTCTCCTTAAAAATCTTCCTCAAAATCGGATTTCTCCATAAGATCTGCCGCTCCATTTCTTCCACTGTCCCAAATTCACGCAGCTGATCACGACTACCGAGGTAACACAGATTAAATTGATGGTCTTCGATCGCATTCAGTCCACAGTAACCGCCATTGAAGTTATGAAGGGCAACAGCATCTCTGACATAGTCAGTTTTGACATGATATTTAACTCCGATGTAGGGACTTCTTTTTTGGATAAATGGCCGGTGAAGAACTTTGTCCAGTTTACTTCTTTTGCCAAATGCACCAATAACAAAATCTGCATGAACAGCGGTATGATCAGCTAGACCAATGGAAAATGAATCGGAATTCTCATGGAATTCCACTGAAATCACCTGACATCCTGTTCGTACACTGACGCCCAACCTGACCGCTTGATCAACTAGCCACTGATCCAATACAAAGCGGCTAATGCCAAATCCGCCCAAATCAAGGGGGATTTTCACCGACTTGCCATCGGTATCACTAAACTCAAAGAACTTAATTTGGGGCAAATCGAGAAACTCCGGGTAGAGACCCTCTCGTTTTAAAAAGTCCAACACCTCATTGGAGATGTACTCTCCGCACACCCTGTGGAAAGGGTACATTTTCCGCTCTAGAAGAATCACCTGCAGTCCCTGTTTGGCCAAAAGAATAGATGAAATCAATCCTGCGAGCCCACCTCCAATCACACCCGTTATTTTTCCTTCTGCTTTCAAGAGCCTTTGATTTGATGATTCAACCGCTTATCAAAAAATAAGTTCATTCTCCCGAATATCCCACGGTTTGGAAGTTACTTTAATTCAAAAATACAACTTATAAAAAAATGAATAGTACTCTACCCAAATTACTGAGGAGAACAGCCTTTGTTTTGGGCGTAATGGGATCGCTGTTTTATGCAGAAGATTCTTTAGCCCAAAAGAAAAAAAAGAAAGGAAAAGAAACTCCAGTAGCAGCGCCTGCCCCAAAACCGGCAGCACCATCCAATGGTCCCAAGCCTTACAAAGAGGTAATCACTGCCAAAGCCAAAACAAAAGAAGGACTATTCAAAGTCCACCAGATTGAGGACAAGTACTTCTACGAAATCCCAGATTCGCTTTTGGGTCGTGACATGCTCATGGTGGTCCGAATCGCGAAGACTGCAGATGGAATAGGGTATGGTGGAGAAAACACCAATAACCTGATGGTACGCTGGGAAAAAAACAACGACGACATTCTCTTAAAAGTAGTCTCTGTCAATAACTATGCAGCGGATTCATTACCGATCTCATTGGCGGTAAAAGCTTCAAACCTAGAGCCTATCCTTCAGAAATTCTCAATCAAATCCAGAGGAACTGATTCTACAGGCATCGTCATCGAAGCTACAGATCTTTTCAACAAAGATAACCAGGCACTGGGTCTACAGCGAAACAGGAGGACTCAATACAAAGTCTCCCGTCTGGACAATGACAGATCATACATCGTGCATGTCAATACATATCCAATAAATATAGAAGCACGGTACGTATTGACCTATGCAGCCTCCGAACCACCTTCAAACAGTGCCACGGGACTGATTACACTGGAAATGAATGCCTCAATGGTTCTCCTACCTAAGGAACCAATGAAGCAGCGACTGGCGGATCGAAGAGTCGGTTGGTTTGCTAGATCCTATGTGGATTATGGTGCTGATGAGCAGCGTGCGACTTCCCGTAGATATTTGGACAGATGGAGACTGGAAGTAAAACCGGAAGACCTGGAGAAATTCAAGCGAGGAGAGTTGGTAGAGCCAGTGAAACAAATCGTCTATTACATCGATCCTGCGACTCCTAAAAAGTGGGTTCCTTACCTAAAACAGGGGGTAGAAGACTGGCAGAAAGCTTTCGAGGCAGCAGGATTCAAAAATGCAATTATTGCCAAAGAAGCTCCTACAGCAGAGGAAGATCCATCTTGGAGTCCAGAAGACGCTAGATTTTCAGTAATCCGATATTTCGCCTCAGATATTCAGAATGCTTACGGTCCTCACGTATCGGATCCCAGATCTGGAGAAATTCTCGAATCAGACATCGGATGGTATCACAATGTGATGAACTTGCTGAGAAACTGGTTCTTCATCCAGACTGCTGCGATCAATCCTGATGCAAGAGGTGTGAAATTCAGTGACGAAGTAATGGGTCGACTGATTCGGTTTGTATCTGCACATGAGGTAGGCCATACCTTGGGTCTGCCGCACAACTTTGCCTCATCCGTAGCTTATCCGGTAGAAAAACTCCGTGATCCGGCATTCACCAAAGAATTTGGAACCGCTCCTTCCATTATGGATTATGCCCGATTCAACTACATCGCGCAGCCAGAAGATGAGGGTGTTAGCCTGATGCCTGATGTTGGGCCATATGATAAATATGCCGTTATGTGGGGATATCGGCCGATTCCGGAGGCTAGTACTCCAGAGGAAGAACTGCCAATCCTAGACAAATGGATTTTGGATAAAAAAGGAGACCCGGTCTACAGATATGGTCGTCAAGGTAACAGCTATGATCCTACGACACAGTCTGAAGATTTGGGAGACAATGCCATGCTTGCGTCTGAGTATGGAATCAAAAACCTCAAGCGGATCATGCCAAACTTGGTAGAATGGACTGCTGAAAAAGAGAAGCCTTACAAAGACTACGCTGACTTATCCGAAATGTACGGTCAGGTCATCGGTCAATTCAACCGATATATGGGCCATGTAAGAACCAATGTAGGCGGGGTATCAGAAATCTACAAATCAGCTGGACAAAACGAGGCGGTCTACACCCACACCAGCAAAGAAATCCAAAAGTCAGCCGTTGACTTCCTGAATAAACAATTATTTGCTACACCGACATGGCTGATGGACGAAACCATTATCGCCAGAACCAGTGACTTTGGTGCGCTGGAGCGAATCAGAGGTATTCAGGAAACAACCCTCAATGGAATTCTGGAATGGGGAAGACTGGGTCGAGTGATCGAAAATGAAGCGCTCAACGGAAATGAGGCTTACAAAATCACCGAGCTCTTTGATGACTTGAGAAAAGGTATCTGGACAGAACTTCCTACAGGCAAGACCATTGATGTGCATCGCAGAGCACTACAGCGTGCGCACATTGAGCGTCTGGAGCTACTTTTGACAGGTGAAGTCAATGTCCCTGCTCAATTCAGACAGTTCTTTGGCCCTCAGATCAATGCCTCCCAATCTGACATTAGACCTATGGCCAGAGGCGAACTCAAAACGCTTCAGGCCCAGATCAGAGGTGCTATTGGCAGAACCTCGGACCGCATGTCAAAACTCCACCTTGAAGATGCTTTGGCAAGGATAGAAAAGATTCTTTCCGAAGAATCCGGTGAATAACACTGAAAAAGGCGCTGAATTCAGCGCCTTTTTTTTCACTTCCATTTTTTGAGTTAATTTGAATTCCAAATCAAAATCATGCTCAGCCCATTAACCATACTCCAATCACACAAACTCCGAATCACGGATTGTCGATTGGACATTATTCAGGAGTTTCTGGAAAAAAATGTTGCACTCTCGCATTCCGATTTAGAAGATACTCTCAATCAGCGCTTTGACCGGGTGACAATTTACCGTACGCTTAAGACTTTTTTGGACAAAGACCTGATTCACAAGGTTTTGGATGATAGTGGAGCAACCAAATATGCCCTCTGCGCGCACGGAGAAACAGAGCATAACCACAGTCATGAGCATGTACACTTCAAATGCGAAACTTGCGGCGAAACAACCTGTCTTGAAGATATTACTTTGCCTCAGATCAAATTACCAGCAGGATTCGAAAAGAAAGAAATGAATCTGCTCGTGCAGGGAATCTGCGAAAAATGCCATTAATAATCGACTGGCTCAGGGGTCTTTGATTTTTTGGGAGAATCGGCAGGCCAAATCACTCCGGGAGGCAAATCGATTTTAGGCGGAGTGAAATTTTCTATCCCACCATCCCCATCGTCATTGCTGCTGTTTCCTCTACGCAATGAATTCTTCGTCATCGTGGCTACAAAATAGATGAGAATGACATAAGCCACACCACACATAAAGAGATCGATTACCAGACTGTTCATGGCTAAAAATTTTGAGATAAGTTAATCGAATACAGATTTAAAATCAATCAATTAAGCTTTTTGTTTTCACTCAATAGCCAGAATTATGATTTTTTTCGACTTGCTTAATCACTAGGATAGGTGGATATTTGCGCTTCTTAATTCGTGACTGATGATTATTAAAACCAAAAAATACCAACTTCCAACCGGGACATACATCAAAATGGGACTAAAATCCATCCTGATCGAACAGTGGTGGGTGATTTTGATTGCACTTGCCATTTGCTTGGGGTACCTCTGGATTGCGTCGATTTGGTGGTTTATCGGGGCTGTGATTGCCTATGGACTTTATGTCTTGTTTTGGACTATTCAATTCACTGGTGTAACCCAAATGGAACAGAATAAGCCCATTTTTCAGAAAATGGCCTATGAAATTGACAGCCGTCAAATCCTGATGAAAATCAACGCCCGCGAAGGAATGCCTGTGCAATGGAACATGATCAAGCGAGTGGAAATGACCAAGGATGCATTCGTGCTTTACCTGTCCAAAGCCCAATTCATCCATTTGCCTTTCAGAATTTTCAATTCAGAAAACGAAAAGAAATTTTTGGAAACGATTCTCAAGCGAAAAGAACTTCTGTAACACAAAAAAGCCCTCTGGAATCCAGAGGGCTAATTTTTTGATTTTGGGTAAACTTACATTTTTGGCAAAATCACCGTGTCAATCACGTGCACCACACCATTACTAGCTTCAATATCAGCAGTGGTTACAGTTGCATTGTTGATCATAGCTTTACCGTCCTTTAGGGTTACAGTCACTTCAGAACCCTGCACTGTTTTCGCTTTTTGACCATTCTTAAGGTCTTTCGACATTACTTTTCCAGGTACCACATGATACGTCAATACAGCGACCAATTGTGCTTTGTTTTCTGGCTTCAAAAGATTCTCAACAGTACCTGCGGGCAATTTGGCAAACGCATCATTAGTTGGGGCAAATACCGTAAACGGACCGTCACCTTTCAATACTTCCACTAGGTCACCGGCTTTTACTGCCGCTACCAAGGTAGAGAGAAATTCAGTGGCCACAGCCAGATCGACAATGTCTGCTTCGACCTCATGCACTGAAGTGGTTTTAGGGGTGAATGCTGACGCAAGGAAAATCGTCATCACCATCAGAATAGAAAGAAATTTTTTCATGGTAGAAATATTTTTGGTTTGTGGAGGTCGAACAGGTTGTTTTAAGTAATTGTTTGTCAAAGATTTGTTAAGAATCTTAAGTGGGTATTTTCGGGTAAATACGGTATAGAATGGATATAAAAGGAAATTAGTTTTTGTTCAATAGTTTTTGAAAATACTTTCCATGAGATTTTTGATATTTATCCCATGCAAATCAAGCTTATCGCAATTGGCAAAACAGACCATCCGGCTATTCAAAAACTTAGTGAGGAATATTCGTCTCGACTGGGGTTTTACATTCGGTTTGAAGTAGAGATCATTCCTGATCTCAAAAACACAAAATCCCTCTCGGAAGTGATCCAAAAAGACAAGGAAGGAGAGTTGATCCTGAAAAAAATTCAGAGTTCAGACGACCTTATTCTTCTGGATGAGCGGGGCAAAACCTTCAGTTCCGTCGAGTTTTCGGATTTCCTTCAGAAAAAAATGAATTCTGGCCTGAAGCAAATGGTCTTGGTGATAGGCGGACCATATGGATTTTCCGAAGCAGTATATGCAAGAGCCAATGGGAAAATTTCGCTTTCTAAAATGACTTTTTCACACCAAATGATCCGACCCTTCCTGATCGAACAGCTGTATCGTGCCTTTACTATTTTGAGAAACGAGCCCTATCATCACGAATGAGTACCTGAAGTGCTCAGTGTTAAGTTTTTGCATAAGTGCTTTTCTAATGTTACCAAATTGTTAACTTTGAAAACATTGGTTAACATTAGCTTCATCCAAGATGAAAAAGGCACTTCTAGTACTCCTCATTCTTATCGGTCAAGTCCGGGTGACTTGGTCTCAAGAATCAGTAGCCTTTTATGAAAACCTCAATTTTCAAACAAAGGCAGAAAAAGAATTCTGGCAATCAGGGGTAACCAATCCCTTTTCGTTGTTTCAAGCGGTACAGGCCGAGCAGACACCTTCTTTAGCGGAATGGGAAAGATTGGTCGATGAATTAGATCTCAAAGCCTCAAAAAAAAGAAATGACTTCAAGTTTATCAGGCAGGTTTTTGAAAAAACTCATCAAAAACTATTTCACACCTATGAGCAGCACTCCACCTTCAACCAGATGCTTAATGAAGGTAAATTTGACTGCGTCAGCGGTTCTGCAGCACTTAGTCTACTTCTCGATCGATACGGATACGAATTTGATATCGTAGAGACCGACTACCATGTATTTCTAGTAGTAAATCTGGAGGGGAAAAAGATAGTTTTGGAAAGCACGCTACCCATAGGAGGAATGATCACCACTCCCTCTGAAGTTCAAAAATACATTGACTCTTACAAGCCTGCAGAATTTGCCCTATTGAAATCTTACAACCAAAGTCTGGCCGGTACTGAAATCGAATTCAGCGACAATTCCATTTTCAGAAAAGTAAACCTGAAACAGCTGGCTGGACTTCAGTATTACAATGATGCTATTGTCCATTTCAATTCACAAGAATATACCAAAGCTGTGGATCAATTGTCAAAAGCCTATTTACTGTATCCCTCTGAGCGGATTCTTGGCCTTCGCGAACTCAGTGTGGATCTGGCGTATAAAAGTTATGGCTACGAATTGAAGAAGTAAAAAAATTCGGCCTCTCCAGTGATGGAGAGGCCAAAACAATTTCCGCTTCATCACCCCAATCAAGCGAAATTGCGAACCATTAAAAAGTTTACAATTATTTTTTGATTTCAGGGGCTTAGCTTATTGCAGGTTGACTTTGAACTTACCGTTTGTGACGGTCATGGATGCCGAGGTATTATTCACTTTTCCGACAAATTCAAAAGTCCCCTCCACGCGCTTACCATCATCCGCTGTCACAATGATCTTCCCGGAAGTTCCCTGATAGGAAGTGGAATATTGTTCACCCAGGGCCGTTCCTCCGATATACGTAGCGGTATTGGCGATATTGGTAAAGCCAAGGTCATATGTGCCGGGACCGTTGTAGGTGGTAAATCTGATCATGAAGCCTTTGCCGGAATTATCAGTTCCTTGCAGGACAACCACATTAGTCCCTCCGGCTGAAATTTTTGTCCCAGATACAGTATCAAAGTCCTTGGAAGCGGTGATAGTACCTACTCCGGCTACTTCTGCCGAAAATTCTTCACCCGCACCTGATACATCTTGCCCATCATCATTTGAGCACGCCATAAAGGCAATCACAAAAAGCAACAAACTGGCTTTTCTCAAAATTTCACTTAGATTTTTCATAAAAGAAATGGTTTGGTTTTTTAACTGAACGGATCAAAGTTATCCTTCCAGTCTTCCGCCCACCATACGACAAATGCCCTATTCTTTGGAAATAGGGCATCTAAAAAGTGTCAAACTGCGCTGAGAATCAGTGATGATGATGGCCATCGGGCCCATGGGCGTGACCGTGTTCAATTTCCACAGGCTCTGCGTCGCGAACAGAAATTATTTTCCCTTCAAAAAATAAATCATAACCTGCCAAAGGTGGATTAAAATCCATGTGAACTCCCATGTAATCAACCTTTGTGATTTCGCCACGCATTTGATTTCCTTTATCATCCTGCATCGGAATGACCCTGCCTACCCGAAGTAAGTCCTTATTTTTCTTACCCTCTTCTTTGAAATTCGCCTTGGGAATTATCACTTTTTTACTGTCGTCGTAGTCCCCGTAGCCATTTTCAAAATCTATTGCTACAGAAAATGTATCTCCGGATTCTTTGCCCAGAATGGCCTCTTCAAACTTGGGCAAAACATTCTGGTAACCAAATAAGAAGTAAAAGGGCTGATCTTCGGACACCGTCTCGAATAATTCCTGGCCGCTCTCTCCATCGTCCACCTTCAGCGTATACGCCACTGCTACTACTTTATCTTTGTCTGCTTTCATTTCAATTAAATTTCGATCCAAAGATCGAAGTTTTTCTCTTTTGAAATTCTGTAATTCACTTGAATTTCTAAACCCTCCTTTCGACAATCCATTCTATGCTTCAAGATCCAAAAGTCATTGGGTTTATTCCCACCTATAATTCCGAGAAATTCATTTCCAAAACTTTAGAAGCACTTGCTGTTCAAACTTATTCCAATCTCGAACTTTGGATCTGTGATGATGCGTCGACAGACAATACTGCTTCGGTTTGCAGGGATTTTTGTAAAACCGATAAGCGATTCAAATTCTATCAAAATGAAAAAAACTTGGGTTGGTGGAAAACCTCAGTCTACCAATGGCAAAAAGCTGCCAAAGAGAGTGATTACTGCTTCTTCCAGCCTCATGATGATGTGCCATTTGCAGAGTTTGTGGCAGCCCAGGTAGACCTATTGCAGCGATATCCAAACGCTTCCCTTTGCGTTCCCGGCATGAAAAACAATTATGCCGATGGACGAATGAACAGTACTATTCTTCAAAACTTAGGAACCTCAGACTGCGCAGGACTTCGGATCAAACCGTTGGTGACTTGGGAAGTAGAAGGTTGGTGGGCTGCTTATCACGGATTGCAACGGAGTAGATTTATTCCAAGCATCCTCCCTATCGATTACTTGAGATTCGGAGAAAAAGAATTTGCCCTAGACCTGATCTGGCTAATAAAAATGGCCGCTTTGGGCCCATTTGTGTGTTCGGACCAAGTATTATTCGAGAAATTTTACACCGTAAAAACGCTCTCAGTCCAGTGGAAATATAATTTTAAGAACCGATCCGCAGTATACTTAGCCATGGCCGAGGCGGTTTTTGGCATGCGGATTCCCAGTCAGGATAAGTGGATGATCTGGAAAGAAATTCTTAAAAAATCGTGGAAATCACTGCTTATGAAAATCCCCTACCGGAATAAATAAGTCAAACCGATATTTCCTACAAAGTTTTTTCGGTCATACCCCGGCACGAAGTATTGATCCGGCTGATTTTCCAGAAACCATTTGTAATTCAGCGTATTGACGTATTGGAATTTGCCAGAGAGCAGGAAGTCTCCAAATTTCCATTCCGGAGCAAGGGTAAAGACCAAATCAACGTACTTGTTTCTGAAGTCTTTGGAAGCTTCGTATCGATAGTAGTAGAAGTCATTGTTGTATTCGATCCGCTCAAACTGCAGCCCGATTTTTTTCAGCCCTTCTACCCAGGCAAAACCCACAAAGAGCTGGTTGGCAGCCGGGCCGTTGCCTATGCCAAGAACCTGTCCCTGATGGGTGTACCCATGGCGGACATGATCATGAATATACCAGGTACGCAGCTGACGGATTTCCTCCCTGATGGTCTGGCCCGAAAGCGTCATTTCCGAACTGATTTCCAGGAATCTTCCCGGCTTCCTCAGGTTCATCAGGTGTGCAAATCCAAAAGTGAAGGCCCGTCCCTGCTCAGGCGTGGTAATGAATTCTTCCAGCTTTCGGCTGTTGCCTCGAGTACCGTATTCTCCGTAGAATTCAAATCCACCGGCAGGACTCAACCAGCGGAAAAATCCCGAGCTAAACTGCTGCCTTTTATCCCGAATCGGGTCGTACTCGTTAGCAGGACCTTTTCGCCCATTGAAGACTGGCAGGAT
Organism: Algoriphagus litoralis; assembly: GCF_003259255.1. GTDB lineage: Bacteria > Bacteroidota > Bacteroidia > Cytophagales > Cyclobacteriaceae > Algoriphagus > Algoriphagus litoralis. The sequence goes on along the minus strand of NZ_QGOL01000002.1, from coordinate 518,717 downwards.
ATCTCCCAGTCCGGAGACATCACTCCGGTACAGGTGATTGACTGATCCATAGCCGAGAAAAAGACCCGGAATCCACTTGGGCTGGTAAGTCAGTACCAAACCAGACATGTACCGGTTACCATCTTCGCGTTTAGCGATGTATACCGGGTTTTGTTGGATGGAGTAGTCTGGCCAGGGTGGGAGAAATTCCGTTGACTTCAAAAATCCCGAAACCACCTGACCCTCAAAAGATCCGATTTGGGTCCGGACCGGCCTGCGCGTGTTCAGTGTGAAGTGCAAAAAACCGGGTGCGTTGTTTCCCATCAAAAGAGAATTTCTCCGGCCAGGACCCCACCAGAGGTTCTCTGTGGAAATGCCCAGTGAATAGTCTTTCAAGTTGAACCGAAAACTGGACTGCCCGGGATAAATCCGATTAAACGCTTTGTCCCCAAATCGCTCAGGCATATCGATTCGGTTCATGAATTCATAGTAGAACAGAATCGTGGCCTGATGCTCGATCGGGAATCCGATATATTCCTTGTTTTGTGCAAAGAGGATTTCGGGCTGGAGCTGAAGGCTGAATTTGCCATATTCGGCATAGATCCCCGGACTGAATACCTGCTGGATTCCCCTGTTGGGAATCATTGCGCCGTCGTTTACCCCAAAAGCATACGTGGAGTTGAACTGTATCCGATAGGTCCCTGGCATGGTGAGAAACTTTCCCTTTCCCTCTTTGCCAAATCGCCGATGGAAAAACGAAATATCCAGATCAACTACCGAACTGTCGAGATCAAAGCCATTTTGGATGCCAAAAGCTTCCGCTGGATAGAGCGGGCGGATCATCCAGGATGATGCCGAATCCACCTGTCCAAGGAGCTGCAACCTTCTCAGGTAATCATCCATTACAGGAGTCCCCACCGGGATCGTCTGGGCGAAAGTATCGGTCATTCTCCCTGCGCAGAGGAGAAAAAGAAAAGTGAGCCAACGAAGAGTTCTAGTTTTTACCATGTCTTAATTAGTCTGAATGGCTACAACTTCGATTTTGGCAATCGACCAAGACTCATCACAGACCGGATCTGGAGAGTTGGTGGCCAACAACTCTGCACCGGTATAGATCCTAACAGTGGGGTTGGAATGAGAAATGAGCTTGGACACGCTGTATCGGGTCGTGTAATTTCGGAAAGCCCCAAAGAGACAAAGTCCCGGAAGATTCGTTTGAGTTGCTCCCGATTTGGGATCATTCTGTCTAAAGTAGTCATTCGGATACGACTGACGCAGGCAATAGGTCGATTCACAGGGTGAATTGGAAAACGTCGTCCGAAATACCTCTGAGTTGTCATAGCCCATGTACCAGAAGTCAGGCCCGCCCAGTCCGTCATCCGGATTGCCGTCCCAACTATCGTGGACCAGGATTTCGATGGTGACTTTGAGGAAATTGTGGGAAGGAAGATCCTGTACCGTCAACGCCACCTCCTCATTGTGATAAAATCCCGACACCGTATCGTTTTGGAAAATGAACAGACGGGCATTTTCAAACCCCTGGAGATCCAAATCCGAGAAGTTGTTTGAATAAACGACCTGCTCATTTTCCACAGTAGGGAGGCAGGAGGAAACTATTCCAAGCAATCCAAAAAGTACCAATCCCCTCAACAAGACCCGGCTATCTAATTTTATCATTAATTCAGATTTTCTCTAAAAAACACAGGGACAAAGAAACAAAAAACCTACCAAAAGCGGTAAGGATTATCGGGAAATGAGCCAGTTCCCTCAAAATGAATTCCTATTTTTGCTGGACTTAATTGATTCATTTATGCCCATTTTTACTTTAGTAGCGGGAGCCAGACCAAATTTCATGAAAATCGCTCCCATCATTCATGCATTTCAAAAATCACAAAAACAGGGCGTCGAAGTAGGATTTAGATTAGTTCATACAGGCCAGCACTATGACAAAAAGATGTCAGGTGATTTTTTTGATCAGCTCAATATCCCCGAACCGGACGCCAATCTAGGAGGCGGCGGAGGAACTCAGGCTGAGCAAACCGCAGCTATCATGGTGGCATTCGAAAAAGAACTGATGGAAAATCGTCCGGATCTTGTCATCGTAGTAGGTGATGTGACCAGTACATTGGCCTGCTCGATCGCTGCCAAAAAACTCCAGATCGATGTGGCCCACGTCGAAGGGGGAATCCGCTCGGGGGACCTTACCATGCCAGAAGAAATTAATCGAATGGTCACAGATTCGATCACAGATCATTTTTTCACCACCTCTGAGATCGCCAATACCAACTTACGAAAAGCAGGAGTTGCAGAAGAAAAAATTCACTTTGTGGGAAATACCATGATCGATACGCTCATGGCACAGCTACCAAACTTCAGAAAACCGGAAGGAGAAATTTTTGAGAAGGTAACTCCCGGAAATTATTTCGTAATGACTATGCACCGGCCAGCCAATGTGGATCAGGAGCAGTCACTGAAGGCAATGATTGATGCGATCCTATCGGGTACCGGAGGCTTACCCATCCTATTCCCTGTCCATCCCAGAACCGCAAAAAACCTGCAAAACCTTGGGATAGACGCATCTAACCTTCACATGTGTGAGCCTCTAGGCTATCTTGAGTTCAATTATTTGGTGAAAAATGCAAAAGGAGTCATCACGGACTCTGGAGGAGTGACAGAAGAAACTTCCGTCATGAATGTTCCTTGTATCACGCTGAGAGACAATACTGAGCGTGCCGAAACCATCCACTTGGGAACCAACGAACTCGTAGGTACTGATCCCAAAAAACTCAAACCCTACCTGGATAAAATCATGAATGGGGAATGGAAACAATACCAAGGAATCCCACTTTGGGATGGAAAGACTGCGGAACGAATCGTCAACATTCTGATCGAAACCTATTCATGAGCCCCACTGAGAGACGGATTTCAGAACTAGTTCATTTGCTCCAGATGAAGTCTCATCCAGAGGGTGGATTCTACGCCGAAACCTATCGCTCCGATTCTGAACTTGATACCAAAAACGGGAAACGGAACCTGATCACATCCATCTTCTTTTTACTTCGATCCGAAGACGTCTCCCATTTTCACCGGATCAAGAGTGATGAATTGTGGTTTTGGCACGAAGGCAGCTCCCTTTCCATTCATTTATTGGGCGAAAATGGCCATGAAATTCTAAAACTGGGGCCAGTAGATGAAAATGGAACCTTGCCACAGCATTTGGTCAAGGCGGAAACCATTTTTGGCAGTACTATCACTGAGTCTGAGAGTTACGCCTTGGTATCCTGTGTAGTAGCTCCGGGATTTGACTTTCGGGACTTTGAACTTTTCCAAGCAGAGGACTTACTGCCACGCTACCCAATAGCAGCAGCAATAATCCAAAAACTCACATAGACTTCATTTTCCGTATTTACTAGCCAAAGCGAGCTGCCCGGAATGATAAGCGGTATGGGTTACAATTCTACCGAAGGCTTCTGCTTTAGTCTTTTTGCCAAACTCCTTAGTCTCGATGACTTCGCTCCAGTCTTTGGTAGTTAAAATTGCTTTTTCCAGCAACGCCGCAGCGTATTCAGCCATTTCTTTAAGTTCGGCCAAATTGGTCCACTCTCCTGTATCTTTACCGGCAATAAGGGTTTTGGCTACAATTTTCACTTCCGCCAGACCAAAGATATTTTTTGCAAAAAGCAGTTCTACTTCTGCGATGTGCCTGATCAGAAATCCAACCGAATTGGGACTATTCCCATTTTTTTTGGTCAAGTCTGCTTCCTGGGTAGCATCCAATAACTTGGTGAACCGAGTTCTTCCTTCTTTCCATAACTCGATAAAATCCTGCATAAGCGTATGATTAAAGTGATTTTTGCACCAACAATTACCTGTGCTCGTGTTTTCCTTCAAGCCCACACGATTCGGTATCGATCTCGGTCTCGATGGTGTAATGCTCAAAGGGATACTTCTTCATGATTTCTTTTACCTGATTTTTTACTTCAAGCATTTCGTCCAAGTCTGCTATGGGCTCAAGCTTAAGGTGTGTGGTAAAAACATGATGCTCTCCATCCAGTGACCAAAGATGCGTGTGATGAAGAGATTTGACATGCGGGATTTTTAAAATTTCTTGCTCAATAGCTCCACGATCCACATCTCTAGGCTCACCTTGAAGAAAAATCACGAATGTTTCTTTCAATCTCTTCACCACATTCCATAGAATATATAGCGTAATCACCAGCGATAGGGCTGGATCAAGATAAGGGACGTCTTTGACCTGCAAGACAATGGAAACAATCAAAATAGCCGCCCAGCCCAAGACATCTTCCAGCAGATGCCAGGAAATTACCCGCTCATTGAGGGTCTTCCCTTTGCTCATCTTCCAGGCTGCATAGCCATTGACAAGCACGCCAAGGATCGCAAAAACCAGCATACCTGTCGCATTCGAGGATTCTGGGCTGATGATTCTGCCAATTGCCTCATTGATTACGAAAATTGATCCAAGGAGAAGGATCAAACCATTGATTAAAGCTCCCAAAAGAGAAAATCTTCGATACCCAAAAGAAAAAACTTGGGTGGGAGATTGCTTGGATTTATGATCCAGATACCAAGATGTCCCGAGAGAAAGACTATCGCCTAAATCATGGATCGCATCTGAGATGATGGCAACGCTATTTACATAATACCCTCCGATCAGTTCAAATACAGTAAATCCGAGATTTAGAAAAAACGCGGTCTTCAGGTTCTTGTTGGAGTGCTGATGGGGATGATTATGTGCCATAATTTGGTAGAATTTAGGCTTTATAAAACCGGATTCAATCCTCCCAACCCCAAGGAGCGTCAGGAATATCAATGGGCTTGGTCAAATCAAATCTGACTGAGAAATGCGTATCTGAACCGAGTCTTCGCAGATTATAAGTAAATGAGGTTTCATCTACATTGATCCACCAGACATTGCCAACGGCCGCTGGCAGCAACTCAGCAGTGAACTGATCCGCTGGGAAAAACTGGGTATTCTCAGATCCGGTATTATTCGCTTTGCCGCCATATTGGGTCACTCGATCCTCTGATCCATCCTCATGTCTGTGATCGTGCTTGAGCTGAATCAATCCTGCCTCATCCATGGTTAAGACCCAAGTTCTGGACCGATCGTCGCCCACAAAAAAAGGAATTTTCATGGTGCCGTCCTCACAAGACCTAACGTGCATCACCAGCTTTCCTGCAAATCTAGGATCGGATTCCGGCGTTACCAGTTTGCCTTCGTAAGCTTTGCCGCAATGCGCTTCAAGCTGTTTCCAAAATTGCTGAGACTTGGAACTTTCCTGTGAAAAAGCCAGGATCTGGAGATTAAAGAGAAGAATGGCAATGAGATATTTCATGATGGTGCAATATTTTGATTGAAAGTAACCAAACCATCCTGAAATCAAAAAAGCCACCTGACTGATCAGGTGGCTTCAAAGGTGCTGAACCTTACGAATTAGAAGGCAAATGTAAATCCAAATTTGATTTTTGTTCCTGGAGCAAGTCTGGTGAAGATTTGATCCTGAGCTTCATATGAGCTGAAAACTACCTCACGCTTATCGTTCAAAATATTCTCTACTCCAAAGTTAGCCTGCATGCGCTCATCCGCTCCGAAAGTTTTATTCAAATTAAAATTAAGTGCATGGAAAGGAACTGTATACGTATCTGTTCTATTTCCAAAACCTACAAAATTCAAAGTTGGGCCCTGCACATTGTAGAAAATACCAGCTTCCCATCCATTCGTGAAATTGTTGTAGGAGATACCTGTATTGATAATGTATGGAGCCTGTCCAGCCATATCCCGAGTGTCATCGATCGTTTCACCTTCTCTGGCTGATAAAGTTCTGGATCTAAATTCAGACTCGGACATTTTGATACTGGATTCTGTTACTGTCACATTCGTGTTCCACATGAAGTTCTGAAGCGATGGAGAGATGAAGGTCAGCGCTTTTCTGAATTCAACTTCCACTCCCAATACGGTTCCGTTCCCTACATTTCGTGGCTGGAATGCTCCCGGATCAGATAGGAACTGTACGATTTCGATAGGCTTGTCAAAGGACTTGTAGAATGCACTCACTGAGAAGGTCTGCGCTCTTTCTTGGAAAGTCTCCCATCGAATATCGAAGTTATTGATTCGAGTAGAAGTCAGATTGCCATCCCAAAGGGTCTCTGTTCCACCGTTGGTGGTCTCAGGAAATAGACCTCCGATGAAGGTTCTACCAGTGATTGGATCCAAAATTTCAGCGTAGGACAATTCTTTGAAAGACGGTCTGGCGATAGTTCTTGTAGCAGAAAGTCTCAGATTCTGAGTTTCCTTAAGTTTCAACACCAAGTTTAGCGTTGGGAAAAAGTCCAGATCATCCAACACTTTTTCATTGTCAAATACGATGGTTGCACCTTGGTTAGTACCGGTATAAAACTGCGTATACTTTTCCATTCTCAAACCTACAATTGCTTTTAAGCTTGCAGTAGGATTGACTTCAGCGGAAGCGTATCCGGCGATATTGGTCAGATTGGACTGAAATTCATTCGGGTTGATTGGAATAAAATCAGGATTGTATCTGACACCATTTCTGTTAGTCGCTGAAAAGAGATTTTCAGGATTCAAGATTTGGTTTGGATCGCCGTTGGTGACATCCGCACTACCTGTTGCAAACTGGAAGGATTGGATGTTGAAATCACGCTCTTTCTGTACATAATTTCCACCAAACCTAATTTTTCCATCTTCCTGGAAAAGATTAATGTTCTTGGCAAAATCAAGCTTACCCACCAGGTTTGTTTCTTCCAATTCTCTCCAGATTCGGGTAGGCAGACCTACTTCTGTAGAGATGGTGTTGTTTGGCAATCTGAATCTAGTAAACCTTACATCCGGATCATCCATGGTGGAGACTGTAGGAGCAATTTTCCAATTGATTTCCCAATCGTTGCCGTTCAGGAAATGTGTACCACCCAAAAGTAAGCTGGTCAACGATCGCTCGCTGTATTCTAGGTTGTATTGTTTTGCTTCAAAGTTTGCACCTAAGTTGGTGTTTACAAAATCAAATTCACCGGCTTTAGACTCTCCATTTTGAAGTCTCAAAAAGTTGATTCGGTATTTAGAAGAGCCAGTTTTCAAAGCAATTCCTGCCATACCACCCAGCATGACATTGTTTACTCCATAGTCACCGCTTTGTCTTTCAAGAGGTTCAAGCTCTGTTTGATTAGCTTCTCTTGGCTTTGCAAATAGGTTGAATTCTGCATCCTGATAAAATTCGGTCTCATTCTTATAGGTTACGGCCAGGTTGTATCCCCAAGTTGCCTTAGTTCTTGCGATTTGATTTCCCAGGGAAAAGCTCAGACCCAAATCCATCAAACTGTTGGATCTGTATCCACCGAGAGTTTTGTTGAAGGATCCTAAAATATCCTGATATTCTAAACCAGCCGGGCTGTTAGGATTACCTACTACTTGACCATAAAGTGGAATATCAGTTCTTCCACCAGTAGGATTAGCTCTTGTCCCATCATCAAAACCTAACCAGTCTGTTTGCCCGCCGTCATAGGTGACATAATTGGAATTGAAGTGCATGGATGGATTGAATGCGCCTGAAATTCCAAGCTTGATGGTTTTTTCTTCAGGAAAATCTTTGGTTTCGATGTCTACTACTCCACCTGTAAAATCTGCAGGAAGCTCTGCAGTAAAAGATTTAGAAACGATAATGTTATCGATCACATTGGTAGGGAAGATATCCATCTGGATGGTATTCCTGTCTGGATCCAAACCTGGAATGTCGACTCCATTCAATACTGTTTTGGTATATCTATCTCCCAATCCACGTACGTAAACATATTTACCGCCTTCGATAGATACTCCCGTCACACGTTTCACAGCAGATGCTGCATCACCGTCTCCGATTTGTCTGAATGTGCTTGCTGAAATCCCGTCTATCAAATTTGGGGCATTTCTTTTTACAGACATTAGTGCATTTTCGGTAGTTCGAATAGCAGCAGCCTGTACGGTTACAGTTTCCAACTCGGAGGCATCTTCTTTCATCAGGATGTCGCTAAGTACATTTACTCCACCCGCCGAAACTTCGACTGAGGTAAGTTCCACGGTACTGTAGGAGATGTAGGAGAATTGAAGGGTGTAAGTGCCAGGAGCAACCTGAATTTCAAATTTGCCATCAAAGTCAGTGACGGCGCCTGTAGAAAGTTCTTTTACCAACACAGAGACTCCAAATAGGGGCTCTCCGGTAGATTCCTCAAAAATGGTCCCTCGGATGATTCCATTTTGAGCTTGAGCATATCCTGAATTAATCAGGAGGAATAATGCCATAAAGAAGTAGATTGTTCTTTTCATGAACAGGGTTTGATTAATTTGTACAGCAAATTTTTAATTGAAAAGAGGGAAAGGAAATTGCCTTGCAAGCTTATTCCTTTCCCTTTTTAAAAAGCTATTGTGTATTAGAAGTCTGCAAGTTCACCTGCAACAGCTGACCAAGACCAACCTTCAAAGGCTGTAAGATCAGCACCTACTGTATTGGCACCTGCAGCAACTGCAGTAGCATGAGCGCTTGTTCCGTTTCTGAAGACCGCAGTCAACATCACACCTTCAACAAGTGTAGCCTCTAGGTTAGAGAATACAAGGATACCGTTATTGAAGTTATCCAATGATTTATTTCCAATAGGATTTCCGTTAGAGTCAACTTCTCCACTTAGAGATAAATCGCCTCTGCCTCCTGTAGCTGGAGAAGGGAAGTTGAAGAAGTAAATGTTTTCGAAGGTACCTCTTGCACCAGCTCTGAAATCACCCAATTCGGCAACAGAACTACCTTTAACAGATCCATTTCTTAGGGTATGAGCAGCATTCAAAGATCCTTCAGGACCGTCGATTTCAAGTGCGTGGTCAGTTTCACCACCGGCAATTACAATGAAGTTATCCAAAGTTCCAGCCCAAGCCTGGTCAGTGTCCATGGCATCATCGCCAGAGTTCCAAACAATTGCGTTGGTAACGTCTACAGTTCCACCGAACCATTCGATACCATCGTCTTGGTTACCGATTACTTCTACGTTTTCGATTACAGTACCGGAACCTACACCACCAAGCGTCAAGCCGTTGATTTCGTTTCCTTCACCGATATTAGCACCACCGTGACGGATAGAGATAAATTTGATAGAACCGCTGTTGTCGTCAGGAACATTTCCACCATAAAGGCCATTCGTGTCTGACGGTGGGATACCTTCGATCTGAATTTCAGTCACATCACCTGCAAAAGATCCTGGAGCACGTCCCAATATCAGAACTCCACCCCAAAGACCGGAAATTTCAGGATCTAGGTTTGGAGAAGCAATTTGACCTGGAGCGATCTCATCAGCAATCGAAGTAAAAATAATTGGAGCAGTAGCAGTGCCGTTTGCGTTGAGTTTACCACCTCTAGCGATAATCAATGCAGTAGCATTTGCACCAGTTCCAGCTTCACCTTTCACTACTACACCTTCTTGGATAGTAAGTGTGGCACCTGAAGTCACGGTGATTCTTCCACCGAGAATATAAGTCTTGCCAGTTTCCCAAGTTTGGTCAGCAGTAATGTTGTTGGTCACTCGAATGGTAGTGGCTTCAGCACCTACTGTCAAGACGTGAGTAGCTTTTGCCTGATCTCCGTCTGTATCTGTTACTGTAAATTCAAATACGATGTTTTTTCCTGCGTCAGCTGCTACAGCAGTGTAAGAGAATGGAGCGGTAGCTGTAGTTCCTGTCAAAGGTACTGTCGCCAATGCAGCGCCATCTTTGGTGATAGCAAGAGAGACTAGACCGTCAAGTGCAGTAGCAGTGGCAGTCACAGGTCCAAGAGTTCCGCCAGCTTCAATAGTAGCAGTAGCAGGGATACCTGAGATGGTCACACCATTGTCAACTGGATCCGGATCGTCTTCACAGCTGCTGAATGTGATCAACACAGCCGAAAACAACATTACTAAATAATTGAACTTTTTCATTTGGTATAAATTGAATTATGGTTTTGCAATTAGATGCTGCAAAGGTGAACCCAATTTTGCTACCCAAAAGAATGAATCGAATTATGGTTTTTTTAAAAAAGCGAACAGAATTTAATACTGGATTAACAGGTGAAACAAAAAAAAAGGCTTTCCCCTCGGAAAGCCATTTAAACTCAGTATTTGTATTATTTCAATGTTACCGATTTGTTAATCGGCACTTTTTCTAGGAGTGTTTTTACGAGCGAGCGGGTATTTACATTGTCTGCCTCTGCCTCATAATTGAGCAAAATTCGGTGATTCAGCACGTCTTCGGCGATTTCTTTGATGTCTTCAGGCAGTACATAGTCCCTGCCGTCCATGAATGCTACTGCTTTGGCTGCAAGGTTCAAATTGATGCTGGCTCTAGGCGAGACACCAAACATGATGTACTTGGCTTCATCCTTCAGCCCATACTGCAGCGGGAATCGAGTAGCAAAAACCAACTCGATGATGTAATTCTCCAAAGGCTCCGCGATGTTTACCGCATTGATCGCATTCCGGATATCGAAAATATCCTGTTTCGAAAGAATGGGTCTAACTTCAGAACTGTATTGCATGTTGGACATGCGACGCATGACTTCCATTTCATCGGACTTACTCGGATAGTCGATGTGGACTTTCATCATGAATCGGTCTACCTGTGCTTCTGGCAGTGGGTAGGTTCCCTCCTGATCTACGGGGTTTTGGGTAGCCAATACTAAAAATGGACGGTCAAGTAGGAAGGTCGTCTCCCCGATGGTCACCTGCTTCTCCTGCATGGCTTCAAGTAAGGCTGACTGAACCTTGGCCGGTGAACGGTTCACCTCATCTGCCAGGATTACGTTGGCAAAAATGGGTCCTTTTTTCACCTCAAAACTTGCATTCTGCTGATTGTAAATCATCGTCCCGATCAAGTCGGAAGGAAGAAGATCGGGCGTAAACTGAATTCGGTTAAAATCCAAATGAAGAACTTTTGCCAGTGTGTTTACAGTCAGCGTCTTTGCTAGGCCTGGTACACCTTCTAAGAGGATATGCCCGTTGGTAAAGAGACCGATCAACAGGCGGTTTACCATTTTATCCTGACCGACCACGACTTTTTTTACTTCCTGAATGACCTCAGCGATTTTTTCCTGATGCATGAAATACAAGTTTTAGATACCTGAACGGTACGCCTAAATTAGGGGAATTTGAACCAACCGCAATCTTAAATCTTAGCAGCGGTATTGCCCAAAAAATAGACGGTATTTAGGATATTTTAAGAACGACCCGGCCTCCTGTTCTTTTGAACAGGACTTTTTGTTTTCGCAAAACCCGTCAAGCCAAGTTGATGGTATACCGTCTGTTCATCCAATTCGATGATTTCGCCCGATTTCATTCCTTTGATCGTGATCTTTTCCATAGAAAATCGAACCAATCGCAAAGTCGGAAACCCCACTGCAGCAGTCATCTTTCGGACTTGCCTGTTTTTTCCCTCTATGAGTGTCAGTTCAATCCACGTATCCGGAATCGATGCCCGATAGCGAATGGGAGGATTCCGCTCCGGCAACTCTGGTGCAGGATCCAGGATTTTTGCCAGGGCTGGCTTGGTTTTGTATTCTCTGCCATCCACCTGGATCGATACGCCGGATCGGAGTTTGGCAAGTGCCTCTGGAGTCGGAATTCCTTCTACCTGAGCCCAATAGGTCCGCTGATGTCCAAATCGTGGATTGAGCAGATGATGGTTGAGCATCTTATCATCCGTGATAAGCAGCAGGCCTTCACTGTCCTTATCCAATCGCCCGACCGGATAGACCTCAGGTGGAAAAACACCAAGAGAAGCCAATGTAGGCTCCTCTCCGGTGAATTGTGTCAAAACCCCAAAGGGCTTGTAAATGATAAAGTATCTGGCCAACCTGTCCAATTTAGCTTCCGCAGCCTACACAGTCAAAATGGGAATCCATCGGCTTGACACCTTTGAGCTGCATTTCCAGATTGTGGATTTCATCACGTGTTTCCATATCGGCAAACATGTCTCCAGTAAGTTTGCCCTTCAGGGCAGCGATGGCTGCTTCGAGCGCTTGTTTTTGTTGTTCGGTCATAAAAGTGGTGTTTTTGGTTGAGTGAGTTTGAGTGGTAAAATAACATTTATCGGAAAAATGGTTCCGCTAAATCGCCGAATTTTATTGGACAAAAATGAGACCAAATGAAAATCAGCGAATTGGATTTTTTCAGCATTTTCCTTGGACTTCTGGCTCTTTGTCTAGTTCCTAGTGGAAGGGAAGTAAGGCTTTAAAACGACGGGGCTGGCAGGTCTATTCTTTCTTCTTCTTGTAAATAAACCATCGGATGAGCTCTACGAGCCCAAAAGTGGCAAGAATCACAACTAGGGTGAGCTTCAAAAACCCAAAATCTGTTAACATGGGCGTAAAAATGCGGTAACATTAAAGACATATCCAAAAAATCTGTGTTAAGCTTTTCCGATTCGGACAAAATTTAATATTGAGTCTAGAAAGAGAATGTTTTGCTAAATCTTCAATGAATTTCTTCCCGCTATCATAGCAACTTTATACTTCCAGGTCCAAAAGATTTATTTCGCAAGAAAGCCAAACATCCAAGACATACTTTTTGGTCATTCCGCTGAATCCTTTCAGAAATAGAAATACCGTAAAACACGGATATGAAATACCAAAAAGCATGGATTTCAAGAAATCAGGCATGTTGGCAACTTGCACATGCGGATCTGTCCAACCAGAATTACTCCCTTTTACTAGCCGAACTGGAGTCCAATCGCAAAAGGTACTCCATTCTTCATTGGACCTGAGAATTCGGCTCAAAAGGAACCCGTAGACTGGTTTTCAGCAGCTCCTCGAATTCTACCGGATTAAAATTTCAAAGTCAAATTCAGTATCAATCAAACCATGGTAAAATGGCCAGGATCCCGATGAAAGATCGGGAGAGGCTATGTGACAGTTCAAATTATAACCACATGAAATGCCCATGAGAATGGCTTCTCACGCAGGGGATGATTATCAAAGGGCATTCCAGATGGCAATTGAAAAATAAATTATAAACATATGAAATCTTTATTTTACACGCTTTTAGCTTTGCTGCTTATTATTTCCGGATGTAAAGATGACCCGGAAAACCCCACACCAATCGATACCTTTTCTACAAAATTGGAAGGTGAGCTTGCAGGTCAAGCACTCAAACTTGAGGCCTCTGCCATCCAATCAATCTATTTTTCTGATCAAGGCGAATCCACCGGCGCTCTGGAGATCACAGGGCAACTACCAAACAGTGAACGCTTGACATTTTTCATCGATGAGGTAGTAGAGGGCACGGTCACGCTCACTCAAGAATTTCCATCGGTCATGGGTTCTGGTTCCTTTGGCCTTAGAAAAGACCCCTCAGGAGAGAATCAAAAAATCACCGCTACACCGCCATCCTTTGTCAAATATTCAAAGTCACCCAACACATTCTTCGCAGTATCCGGCAAGTATGTCATCAAAATAGATGGTAACAACCTGACGCTTGACTGGGAAATCACATTTAAAGATGCACAGGGAAATACCTTCACTTCCAAAGGAACAGTGACGATCAAAGAGTTCAAGGCAAACCAAAGACCTCGTTCCCAAATCAATTCACCGACTTCCAATCTTGCCATCACTTCCATTAGTCCGGATTATGGACCTGCAGGTACAGAAGTAACGATCAAAGGAACAGGTTTCAGCGCACTGAAAAGTGAAAACGCATTGCGGTTGGGTGATTTAGTCTTGGGAAATCCTACCAGCGCATCAGCCACTGAACTTAAGGTGACTGTTCCCGAGAATGGAAACCATGGAAAATTCTACCTCACGGTCTTAGGCGCCAATGCTGAAAGTGGATTCTTTTATTATGCGCCGATCATCGAATCTGTAGATAAAGCGGCCGCTAAAGTAGCAGAGGAAGTCGTGATCAACGGTAAGCATTTCGATGCGGATGCATCGCTACTGGAAGTGAAGGTCGGGGAAAAAGCCATGCAAATCCTTTCCTCTAGTTTGACAAAAATCACCATTAAAATCCCAGAAGGGACCGAGACAGGAAAAATCACCGTGGCTCGTAAAGGAAAACCGGCAGTGGAAGGACCCGAACTCACCATCACCGCTGAACCCGTCAATGTAGGCCCTCCGATCAATGAGGTATTTCAAGTAGTATCTGGCAATTTGACTTTTGAGGAAGTCCTGATGAATAGCACGGAATATGGGCCTTTTTGGACTTTTGAGATCGATCGCCCAAATCATAAGCTATATGCAGTCGGAAGCAAGGGGATCGTAGAGATTGATTTGAATACCCGATCTACTCAACTGATTGTAGATGCCAATGACAAGGTCTACACCCCCGAGCTCGGTACGGCTGCTGTAAGCACCATCCCTCAGGCACTTTATCCCGATGGAAAAGGCAACTTGTATGGAGTCAAAAGCCCACTGGCAGCGATTTTCGCTCCGACCAATATTTTCAAAATTGACCTTGCCTCTAAGACTTCGGCCATGATTGGAAATACCAAAATCAATGCTGGGGGAATATTTGCCGGAATGTATGTGTCGGATGAACGCATCTTTCTCACCCGATCACAAGGTGGATATGATTTACTCAGCTTTGACCTGAACATGGGAGATGCCAAAACATTGCTCAACTTCCAAAGTAAACGAGCCTCAGAATTGATCCCCATGGGCGGAAATAAGCTTCGCCTTATCCGCGATCAAAAAGTCCAAGAACTTCATTACAGCCAAATAAATGGCGCTGAGGTGACTGGGGCGATTGACTGGTCAGCTACTGTTCAATCGTTGCGGCCCGCTGATGGTGCAGGTGCAGAAATTGTCGGAATGGAATACCGCAATGGAGATTTCATCGGGATGTTTGCCAGCTTGGATTCAGAGTATACCATTGGTGTCCAAGCAGGTGAAACAGGAAATTTTGTAAAAAAAGGCGAATTCATTATCAAGCAAACCTATTTGCGAAACGGAAATACCACCCCCGTTCTTGCCTATGAAATTGATGATACGCTGCGCGGGAATGTGATGGTCGTAGACAAAAATGGAGATACCTATATTCTCCTACAGACACCTACGGATGGACAAGGAAACTTTATCGCAGGTCAGATAGGGGGAATTTATAAGGTCAAAATGTAGCAAAAGCTAAAAACCACGAGAAAAGGACGGCTTGACCGTCCTTTTTTTTATCGATAGCGGATCATTCAATCCGCACTATTTATTTTTCAAATTCCTATAAACTATGCGAGGGAAGTAAATTCAAGATTGCCTTGAGGCTATTTCTTTCAAAAAATCAAGTGGCTACAGCTTCTCCTCAGCGATTAAAACCGCTTGTTCAAAAACTTCTGAAGATCATCATTGTCACCAAAAAGCACCAGAATGTCTTTTTCTTTCAATACCAAATCCGGTGTGGCCACACCCTGAACCCGCTCTTCGGTCCTGCTTTTGCCAAGGACGCTTTTTACCTCTTCTTTTTTGATGATGGTAAGCACCAGCAGATTGAAGTGCTGTCTGAACCCAATCTCCCGAATAGTTTTGCCAACATATTCACTCGGCACATTGGCTTCAATGATGCTAAACTCCTCACTCAGCTCGAAAGAATCGACCACATTTTTGATGCATAGCTTCTTTGCCAATCGTTCGGCGGTCTCTTCTTCGGGATGGACGATTTCATCTACCCCTATCGCCTGCAAAACCCGCTCATGCAGCGGGTTAATCGCTCGGCTGATCAGGCGTTTTACCTGATTGTTCTTAAAGAGAGCTGTTGCCATGATATTCGCACCCTGATCTTCCCCGATAGCCACAATCACCACATCTGTATCACGCAATGGAAGGCCTGAAACGGTAAACTCGTCGGTCGCATTCATACAGATCGTATGTGAGATTTTTTCCTTGTAGAGATCGACCTTCTCCATTCGGGAATCAATGCCGATTACTTCATTGCCTGAGGCAGTCAGCTTTTGCGCTAAGGAAGCCCCAAAATTCCCCAGTCCTACGATGATGTATTTCATGTGTTTATTATTTGTTTTTTAGCGGCCACATGGAATCTTCACATGTATTCCCCGAAAGCTATCGGGGCATCCCTCTGTGTGTCGCTTTGTGTCATGCCTGTCTGCCTCAGGCAGGCTCGATTTCATTCCTATTTATTTATCAGACTTTCAATTCATGCCACTGCTTGTATTACGTGCTTAGTGGCTTATCACACGGTGCATTTTGGGATGGATATTAATTTATCACTATTTCCTCCACCGGATAGCGGTAATTTTTATACCTCACCTTCCTAAAAACCGCAATCATCAGCGAGAGCATACTCACTCTTCCTACAAACATGACCACGGTCAATACCAATTTGCTGGCTTCAGATAAGTTTGCTGTGATCCCCAAACTCAAACCCACGGTACTGAACGCCGAGAAACTCTCAAATCCAATCTGAATCAGACTCTTGTCCTGATCAAAAACAGAGATCAGCAAAATAGCAAATCCAATCACTACCAAGGAAAGCGAAATGGTAGCAAAGGCTCTCCGTACAGAGATATCCGCCACTTCACGTCTGAATACCTCAATTTTACTTTTCCCTCTAGCCAGACTGATAATATTCAGTGTTGCAATCGCAAATGTACTGGTCTTGATCCCACCACCCGTTGATGCAGGTGAGGCCCCGATCCACATCAGCAGAAATACAATCATGGTTGTAGGAAAGAGCATCGCACTCGTATCGATCGAGTTGAATCCGGCTGTCCTCGGAGTAGTAGCGCCGAATAGACCGGTGATTACCTTTCCAAATCCCCGGTGCTCTGCCAAAGTATTGTTGTATTCTAAGCTATAGAAAGCAATAAAAGCCACCAGCGTGATCGAAAGCGTAGACACCAAAGTAATCCTACTGTTGATATTGAGTACCCAGGGGCGATGGTTGACCTTGTACCGTCCAAACGACAGCAGAGATCTGAGCTTGTACTTGAGAAAACTGATGATATTATCCACGATCGGAAATCCCAGCCCTCCCATCACAAAGGTCAGAATAATGATCAACTGAAACAGATAGTTGAATCGAAAGCCACTTTCGTACAAGCTATTTGGCAGGGTGGAGAAGCCAGCATTGCAAAAGGCCGAAATGGCATGAAAAACGGAGAAAAACACCTTTCTGGCATGGCTTTCAAATAAATCTGCATCCAAACTCGTGTAGATCAACACTGCCGATACAGCCTCAATCCCAAAAGTAATCAAGAGAATGGCCTTCAAGGTGCCAAACACTTCCCCAAGTTTTTTTGAGTTAGTCAGATCACCCAGCGCCAGTTGATTTTCATAGGTCGATCCTCCCTTGAAAAAATAGCTGAAATAGCTTGCAAAGGTCAAAATCCCCAAACCTCCGATTTGAATCAGCAGTAAAATAATCACCTGCCCAAAATCCGTAAAATAACTCCCGGTATCTACCACGATCAAGCCCGTGACACAGACTGCACTGGTGGACGTAAACAATGCATCTACAAAGGACAAGCCCTCATGAGTCGCACGGGGAGTCATCAAGAGCAAAGCACCGATCACGATGATGAGAAAGAAACTGATTACAAACAGTTGGGCAGGATTGAGAATCGCCCGTTTGTAATTTATTCTGACTTCAGAGGCTTCACGGATAAAGGTAAGGATGACAGCCAATTGTACCCAAATGGGGTTTTCCAAAATTAAATCCGTCTCAAAGGGTACGCCCACAAAGAGATAGAGGTAGAAAATCCAAAATGTAAATCCAATCGACAGGAGGTCAAAAATAAAAACCTTCCGCTTAGGAATGATCCGCTTGCTGACATACCTGGCAAAAGTGGAAATGACTCCAAAGCCCAAGACAATAAAGTAAAACCCGTCAAAAACCTCTTGGTAAAACTTACTTTGGTAAAACCCAAAATCAGCCACGAAAGCCAAAATACCAAGAAAGCTTGCCAGTAGGGCGGCGCGATTGAGCCACTTGATGCCTGAATTCATGAGCCAAATGTTCCCTTTCTCTTTTGGTTTTGCAAAAGAAAAGGGAAAATTATTGCTAAAGTTGAAATCGGAAGCCAATGGGTAAATAGTCTTTTCCCGATTATAAATCGAATTCCGAACATCCTTTGCAATTACATTCGGCTAGGGCAACTAATCAAATTCACTTTATTCCTTGATTAATCAACTTCGCCGTGTCCTTCACTTCTAAAAAAAGTGAATGTAAAAATTCATAATTAAGATTCTTAAGATCTGCTCTGGTAAAAAACAGATCCCGGACCATGTCATGATATTTTGCAGAGGCCTCTTCCCCCAGCCCCAATTCTTTCCCGAATAGTTCTCTTGCAATCTTATCGATTATTCCATTGACGAGAATGTGAGTATTTAAGAAAAGCTTAATTCTCCTGTTTTGAATCAATTGAATATGAAAACAAAAGAGAGATTTGTTGGACACTATGACATTCAAAAAATCAGGATCATAGGATTCTAAAGTCGGAAGAACCATTGCCATAGTGTTTGCTTTCCGAATATGCTCCTGCATAAGCACTTCAAAATAACGCTCAAAATCCCTGAAATAGTGATAAAATCCTGATTTATTTAATCCTGTGATACGTGATAGACGCTCGATCTGGATCCCTTCATGACCTTCTTCACAAAATAATTCATACCCTACATCTATCCATTTTTGTTTTGACTTTTTTGGATTTTGATAGTTAAAATCATTCATGAGTAATACGCTTTTTTCTACAAAATATACTTAAAATCCCTCCAATTATAATCTGGATCCAGCTTGAATTCCTGATTTTATGGAATTAAAAAAACCAACTCCACCGAATCACCAAGACTGACTTCAACAAATATACTATCACCATTAAATGCTCTTGATTTTAGACACTTAAGAAAAAGGTAAATCTTCAATAAAACATTTCATCTTTTAAGTCAAATAATTCAATGGATTTTTTTGCAAACTAGACTAGCCAGTCTAATTTATTGTTCATCTGGAGTTTGTGTTGCCAATCGTTTACAATAAATTTTACCTTTCTGCTTTGGAAGAAAATATATGAAAAATAGATTCACCTACCTTATCAGTGCCGGCCTAGCAATTTTTTCAATCAGCTCAGGATGCAGACAAAACCAACAGGAAGTGTTGGCAGTCTCAAAACCCAATATTCTAATAATAGTGGCAGACGACTTAGGATATAGTGACATTGCACCTTTTGGAGGAAATATTGAGACTCCAGTTCTGACAAAGCTCGCTCAGGAAGGCATTTCATTTTCCCGCTTTTATGTACAGCCCACTTGCTCCCCTTCCCGTGCCTCCCTCCTGACAGGCAATGATAATCACACCGCAGGAGTCGGGATCATGAGTGAAATGGACTATCCTGCCTTGCAGGCACTTAATCTATCGGGATATCAAGGCCATCTCAATAAGGAGGTCGTGACTATTCCTGAAATCCTCCGTGAAAATGGATACCATACCTATATGACGGGGAAATGGCATCTCGGAGAGGGTCAGGGAATGGATCCCTTTGATCGAGGTTTTGAACAGACCTTTATATTGGGAACTGGAGGCGGAAGTCATTGGAATGACCGGAAGGCGCTGTCCCCTTTGCAGCATATGGATTATACCCGAAATGGGGTGCAGGTTGAGCCCTCACCCGAATTTTATTCCAGCCAAGCTTACACGGACTCACTTATGAGTTTCATTACCAGGGGTGAAGGAGATCAAAAGCCTTTTTTTGCCTATCTCTCCTACACAGCTGTACATGATCCGCTCCATGCGCCGGATGAATATATAGCCAAATACAAGGGAAAATTTGACATGGGATGGGATTCGCTTTGGACAGAGCGAATGGAAAATTTGCAATCTCTTGGGATCATTCCAACGAATCTGACGGCAAGTCCTACTAATCCTTTTGTTCCTAGATGGGAAAGCCTGACACCCGATCAGAAAGCAGCCTATGCACGGGATATGGAGGTCTATGCCGCTTCGGTGGATTACTTGGATATGAGCATGGGGAGGATCATCACCTATCTCAAAGATCAAGGTATGTATGACAACACCCTCATCATCTTTTTATCCGATAATGGTGCCAACGGTGCCCATGCTCGAGACTACCCCGGAAATGGAGATGGAACATACCTTTCCAGTTTCGATAATCGATTAGAAAACAGAGGCAAAAAAGGCTCCTACATCGAAACAGGAGCCGGATGGGCGCAGGCATCCTCTTCGCCGTTTCGTTATTTCAAAAGCTTTACCTCCGAAGGTGGGATCAGGCTTCCCATGATTATCAAAATGCCAGGCAAAATGACACAGGCCGGACAGTGGAACAAATCCATGGTCCATGTGACGGATATACTTCCCACGATCCTGGAGATTACTGGATCAGCATACCCCAGCCAGTTCAAAGGACAAAGCATTCATCCACTAATTGGTAGATCAATCCTCCCGCTCTTGAATGGAACCGCTTCTTCCTTACCTCCAGGCAAAGGATATGGATGGGAGCTATTTGAAATGAGAGCATACATTCGTGACAATTGGAAAATCCTCCGACTTCCGGCACCTTTGGGTTCTGGCGAATGGGAATTGTATGATGTAGAAAAAGATCCAAGCGAATCACAGGATCTTTCTGAAGAATTTCCCGAAATCAAAAATGAACTCATCCAAGCCTGGATGGAATACGCCAAAACCAACGGAATTCACGACCACAACGGGCACTATGATTCGCTCTATCGGGCAAACTATTCCAATCCCACAAGTCATTGAGCTAAGACTGGGTTGGCATAAATCGGCCTTGCAGTTCATGGATTTACTTTCAAATGCCTCCAAATCGGTTGGAGGCTAAAAATTAGGCAGCAGTGATCCGGGCTTTAGCCTAATCCTTCACTCCATTTTGTAGTTGAAAATGGGTCGTTTCACATCACTTATCGATTTCATTTCAGGAGCGCTACTTCTCGATTCCTGAAGTGCCCGATTTTTTTGAATTTTGATTTCCGGCTCCGAATTCCAATGCATAAACCAGATGTAAGGCACAATTCAGAATACACTTTTACCTTGCTCTACGTACTGGCACGGATATAAAATAGGGGGATTCTGGTATTCCTTGGCTTTCCAATCAGCCTCAACTTTATCCCGGCTAACCAAAAAAATATCATGAAATCAATTCTCTTGGTCTTTGTGCTCCTGTTCGCGGCGCTGGGACCGGCTAACGTTTTGTCCGAAAAGGACATCAAAACCACTAGTTTCAACAAGAAAAATCAAGGTAGCAAAGCACCCAAAAAAGTATTTATCCGAAGCTTCAAGGCTTTGTTTGAGGTATTTGAGGAGGCCTCAGCCAAGACTTCAGGCTCAAAAAATGAACGGGCAGACCGAACTACCTTCACTTCGGGAACCTCTACGAGTCTTGGAGTTCAGATTTCGGGAGTAGATGTGGAGGATTTTCAACAAATGATAGATCAAGCCTATTCGGAATTTACGAAACAATTGACAAGCCAAGGTTTCGAAATCATGAGTGCTGAGGAAGCCGCGTCCTACGAATACTTTGCAGAATGGGTCAAAGTAAAAGGAGGAGCAAGTTCCGATGCGCAAGCAGCAGGATATGTCATGGTCACTCCTCAGAATTTTGAGTATCTAGTCAAGGGGATTAGCAAGGGAGGTCGCGAAAAGTCAGGGGGAGGAATACTTGACAATACCCCCAAAATGTCTAAAGAGCTCAATGATGTATTTATCGCTGATGTCAATTTTGTGTTTCCTTTTGTAAACTTAGATGCGAATGCAGATACCTGGACGAAATCTACTTCAGTCAAGGCCGTGATCGATTACCGGATTGAACCACTTGTCGATCCAACAGAGAATAAAGCGTCCCTCGGCGGAGGACCTAACTTGCTTACCCAGGTGAGCTTTATGTCAGGTTTGGATATCGGAAACAACCCCCTTTTTCATGCCAAAGTAGAACCCAAGAAAGCGGTATCCTTCGAAGGGGTTTTCAAAGACAAGAAAATCAAAGAAACCACTCAGGCCCAGACGGAAATGTTTTCAAAGACAGGATACACTCAGTTAGTAATGACATCGGGAGATCAACGTACGGTAGCTTCGCATTTTGCCGAATGCAATCGGGATTTGTATGTCAATGCAGCTTCAGGATCCATGAAAGATCTGACCGATGTAGGTATAACCAATTTTATCCAAATGACTAAAGACTAAGCCATTTCTCCCAGGAGGTCATTCTCAGGAGCAAATTTCAAAAGGCCAACCAGCGTGTTGGCCTTTTTTGTGGGTGTTTTTGAAGCCTGTATCTCCTGTGCGCTGAGCGATATGGAGCCTTTCACCAATTTTTGTTGTTGGAAATGACTTTCGTCTATTTATTTATGCATTACGCCCTTCGGAAATACCCTACCCCATTTCGGAAGTACCCCCTTGGAGGAAAAATTTTGGCTAAAGCCCCATAGAATTTAGCGATTCGTTAGGAATGGGCTGAAGCCCCCTTCCAATTCATGGATTTGAATTCCAGTTCATTAATTGCCTCCTGTCCCGATAATTCGGGACGGGGGAAAAAAATAGCCGAGAGCTTTCCGGGCTTTAGCCCAATTCTTCGATAAGAATTTGGGTAATGGAATTACAAATTCCGAAGGAATTCAAACTAGCAAAAATGACCCGGTACGGGTCGGATATCGGTAGAAAACATTGCTAGATAGATCAATACGACCCCTATCGGGGTCGAATATATATGGGTATACAATTTTCTCTACCCAGATATCATCCCTACGGGATGGGAATGGACACGGCCAATAATTCTAAATGATAATTAAGTGTAACTCTACATCCAGCGTCCACAGAACCACAACCCTGAAAGACAATAGATTACGCCGAGATGGAGATATGTCTTGATTTAGCATGAATGATTTGGCTAAAGCCCCGATGGATTGAGAATTTCTTTTAGGAATGGGCTGAAGCATCCTTCCAATTCATGGATTTGAATTCCAGTTCATTAATTGCCTCCTGTCCCGATAATTCGGGACGGGGGATAAAAAATAGCCGAGAGCTACCCGGGCTTTAGCCCAATTGGTTAGATAGTTTATGGGAAATGAATTGGAAATTCCAAAAAATAGAAGTGTGTAGATGCAATCTACGGGTAGCGTCCATGGGACCGCAAGACTGAAAGGCAATAGAATACGTTGAGGTGGGGGGTAAAAAACAGTAGGTTTGATTGTTTAAAAAAAACCACCCGAGGAGAAGTCCTCGGGCTGAATGTAAGATTCCGGACTAAATCATAAGCTCAAGAGCTACCAGTCAATGGAATTCTTATACCCTTCCTGCAAAGACAGAATCTGAAAAGACGAAGCGGTTTCCTCTGGTCTTCCGGTAAAAGCACAGGTAAGCGCACCAACTACGGTCCCGGTCAATACCTTTTATCCGAACACTCAGGCTAAGATCAGTAGAGTATCCTGCTTGGGTAAACCAATAATGATTCCCCGTCTCGGGATGAAGGAGGAAAACCATCACCATTGCTCTTTTAAAGGAACTGCCCTGATTCGCCTGATCTCTCCAAGTAAGCTGTATAGTCAGGTCGTCCCGACTGATCCCCACCTCCTCGGGACCGAGTAAGGTTCCTGAGGATATTTTCAAATACGCGGGATCAATGGGAGGCTCCTGTCCAAAGGTATATCCTTTTTGAACCAACTCTTGATAGGCACAATGTGTCCCTTTTCTGCTTTGGGTACATTGATTTTGAAACCCAAAGTTCAATACCCGCTTAAAAGGCGCGAGAAATTCATTGATTTCCTTGAATCGCCTTCTGAAAAGGAGCTGAAGAGGCGTGGGATGGGTCCTATTCCGATGAGAATCGGGAAGACGTCTCATAATAGTCTGTCCATTAAGCTGGTAGAATACAAATCCACCAGCTTTTCCATTGGGATTGATTCCCCCTGGTCCTGCTAGTTTTGCCATTGTTGTATGGGTTTAGGTTATACAAATAGTAGGAACAAAGGATAGGAAAGGCTGGAATCTCTGCAACCAAATGTGCGGAATATGCGCTTTTTGCCGGATTTTGCAGCAGGGGTTATTTCACGCTTGGTGCAAAAAAGGAGCAGTTAACCCCGGATTAACCCGGAATTTAGGGTGAATTTTTAATAGCAATCCTGTCAGTTTGGTTATTGTAGCCTGGATTTCTGGTCGGAGGGAATCCTTTCAAAATCCTTCTGGGATAACCTCAAATGCTGTGTTAGTAATTCGAAAAAGAATAACCGTTCACTCACTTCTGCCGAAGATTTTTCCCGCTCAGCGAGGAAAATCATCCAGCCTTGAAGGAGTTCCCAGAGGTAAATATTCTGATTGGAGACTGAAACAGCATCAAAAAGTTCATCCTTCGCATAGTCAATTTCTAAGGTTAGATTCATGGTGGATTTATGAATTAAGATTTTGGGCAACTTGGAGCTCCAGTATTTTCTGTTGCTCGATTAGGTTTTGAATTTCAGCATATAAATCCTCTTCATTTTGCCATTGAGAGCAAAATCCGGAAATCAGTTTTCTGTTGATTTCCAGAGATTGGAGCAAAAATTCCATCAATTGGGAATCGGATTCAGGCAGGTGGAGATGGATATCTCTGCTGATATTGACAGGAGAGTCGCAAAGATTGCCTAGTTGAATAACAATAGGTTTCATAGCTTTTTCGAATTGGTCCAAGGCAATTTCCACGATATCAAAGGGATAGACTATTCCTGAAAAGGATGAATTAGAGGGAATATTGGAATAAAATATCCTAGCGTGAGAGAAGACTCCGAAGGAGTCAAACTTTTCATAACCGCGGGCGGGAGCCCGTGGCAAGCATGCACTAACCAAACACGAGCCCTGAAAGGGTGATAATCATTCAATTGATCAAATCACCCCATCCGGGGCTCGGGATAGCTTCGCTCCTCTTTCCCCCGGCTCCTTGCAGTCACCAGGGGTCATGGAAAATGCCGATCCTTCGGATCTTTCTTTCCAGATTAAATCTATTCCGACAAAAAATGTCAGTCATAGTTTCCCAAAGCTTGGATGATACTCTCCAATGGGATAATTTAGTTTATTCCCTTTCGGAAGAAATACTTATTTTTCCACTGTACTTACAGACTATGAACGAGAAAATTCACCACGGCAGAAATATCAAGCGATTCCGCGAAATGATGGGTATCAAGCAGGAGGCCTTGGCTCACGAACTGGGAGCCGATTGGTCTCAAAAGAAGATTAGCCTTCTCGAGCAAAAGGAAGAAGTTGAAGAAGAACTGCTTCGTCAGGTTGGTGAGATTCTACGCATTCCCGTGGAAGCTTTTCAGAATTTTGATGAAGAGCAGGCGATAAATATTATTTCGAATACATTTCAAGACTTCAAGGATAATGCAATTGCGTCAGCAATGAATTATCAATGCTCGTTTAATCCACTAGATAAAATCGTCCAGTTGTATGATGAAAAAATCGCCCTTTACGAGCGGATGTTGAAGGAAAAGGATGAAATGATGGGGAGGTTGGAAAAGTTGTTGAATAAATAAGGATCTTAATCCTACAATCTAGAAGCCTTTCTGTTATTCAGAAGGGCTTTTTGTTTTTCGGATAGTTCGACACCCTTCGGGGTCGTGGGGATCGTTTCGTCATTCAATTTTCCACGGGTTTCACCCGCGGCTATTGAGAAGTTTGACCCCTTATCAGGGGTCTGAAATTGAAAAAATTAAAATGACAGGATTTGAGATTTAGATATTTTGGCGATTTGGATAATCCGAAATAACGACGGTGAAGCCGTCGAACTTCTCAATAGCCCTAGGTGAAACCTAGGGAAAAATGTAAACGATAAGGAGGACGACAACCCTAAAAGGGTTGAACTTGTGGGAAATGGAATTGCAAATTCCGAAAAATAGAAAAGCGTAGATGCAATCTACGGGTAGCGTCAAGCGAACCTCAAAATAGAAAGGCAATAGACTACGCCGAGGTGGGGGTTTTCCAAAATTAAATCCGTCTCAAACGGTACGCCCACAAAGAGATAGAGGTAGAAAATCCAAAATGTAAATCCAATCGACAGGAGGTCAAAAATAAAAACCTTCCGCTTGGGAATGATCCCCTTGCTGACATACCTGGCAAAAGTGGATATGACTCCAAAGCCCAAAACAATAAAGTAAAACCCGTCAAAAACCTCTTGGTAAAACTTACTTTGGTAAAACCCAAAATCAGCCACGAAAGCCAATATACCAAGAAAGCTTGCCAGTAGGGCGGCGCGATTGAGCCACTTGATGCCTGATTTCATGAGCCAAATGTTCCCTTTCTCTTTTGGTTTTGCAACTGCTTTCTCTTAAAAATTAATTTCCATCCAAGAAAAATAAGGCTTTCGAATATACTGAACAGATAAATTCAAAAAGCAATTCAACATGGAAGGTTTACTTCCTCACCTCAATCAACTGAAACCTGAGAAAATCCTCAGAAAAATCCGGATGGTCCTGATGATCTGTAGATACCCAAATACCATCCTTGTCACCGAAAATGTACTTGCCGTAAAATCTGTCAGCTTCCAATTCAAGTTCCCCAACTTTATTATAATCGGAATCCAAAAATACCAATCCCCATCTCGAAGGCATAAATGCTTCCGTGTCCAAAACATTCTCGGGAATATCCTCAAACTTGGCCGCCCGAACCATCAGGTCCTGACTTTCGAGGTAGAATAAATCCGAGTAGATGTCCACATGATTAATCATTTTCATGAGTTCGTCCATATCCTCAAACAACTTGGGGGAATTGGAAGTCGGTGGATCATTCGGGAATCCACTGTGCCCTGCAAAAGAGGCGATCACTTTTCCACCGTCGATTCTGTAGATATCTCGGAAGTTCATGTTGACGATCGGCATCCCATCAGGCCCCAAAGTCAGCAATGGAAAGATGGATTTGTTGAGGTTGTCACCCACAAATTCCTGTGGGAAATAACTAATGGGCGTAAACGTCCTGCTCAGCGTATCGTAACGCATCAGGTTTGGGGTTTGAGTGAGTTGCTCAGGAGTAAGGCTAGTCCAGTCAAACTGCATGGGTAATGCAGCAAAGTAAAACCCATCCTTGCCTGGGATGAAGATATTCGAGAAAAGACTGATGCCCTTTTCCTCCAGATCATCCAGATTGATTTCAGATTTTTGAACCAGATTACCTTCCCCATCAAACTTATACAGGGTATTGACCGCCGTGGTCAAATAAATCTCGTCAGGGCTTTGGACAAAAATGCCTGCTACATTACTTCCAACCCCCTCTGGCCCCTCTCTTTCAAATTTGACCGAATTCAAAAGCTTCCCGTTGGGAATTGAGTAAGTCAGGAGTTGCAAGCTTCCGTAATCGAAAAGGAAAAAGTATTGGTCAGATAGCGATTGAAAATAAAGATCCGAACGACCAAAATCATCTGGAAAAGGAAACGTCCGATAGGTGTCAGTCAATACAAATTCAAGCTCAGCTTTGGTTTCCTTTTCTGAAGTACAACCGATCAGAATGAGGACAAAAAGTATGGCAACTAGTTTTTTCATATTTGATATAAAATTTAAACCTATCAAGATTGTATTTCCTTGAAAAAGAGACTCTATCTATTTAGACCAAAAGGGTCACTGCCTAATTGTTGCTCTTTTCGCTTATATCAGCAAGATTAGTTTAAAATCCAGCTAATGAAGTTGCAGTATACTATAGGTTGCCGATAAAGTAGGTCCGATAAATTAAAAATTTCCCTTAATTATTAATTTTCGTCTAAACTCTACCAATTTGCCTTCGTTTTTAGAGAAAAAGAGCAAATGACTAGAAGACTTTATCATTTTTGGATCGCTTTATTTTTGTTCTCCTGTACGGCAGAAGAACCGACTCGATCGGATACCAACCTCATTCAAAACCTAACTTCATCAATCTGGGAAATCAGTTTTTTCATCGTTGACGGAACTGACCAAAGCAGCGATTTTGAAGGAGTCAGTTTTGTGTTCCTCGAATCTGGTCAAGTGGAAGCTTTTAGAGGTACCCAACTTCTGGCTCAGGGGAATTGGAGCACAGGGATCAATTCAGGCAGAGTTGAATTTGAACTGTCATTTGCCTCCAATCCTACCTTTGAGCAGCTCAGTGCGAACTGGTTCCAAGAGGCGATTATTTCGAACAGGATAATTTTCAGAAAAGACCAAACCAACTCAGAAGACATTTTAACTTTCGAAAAATGATCGGCAGAAGCTTGCCAAAATTCAGCGGTGAGAGTCCGGTGAATTAGAATTTATCAGCAAAAGCGTAAATCCAAGAGGTATTCGTAAAGGGAAATTGCGGTTAACTTTCTAAATAGAAAAATAGTCCCGAGGCTGTCTCATATCTGCTGCTTGTCACATTGAGCGAAGTCGAAATGCAGCTTTATTTGCTGCAAATGGCCTTCGACTTCGAGACTCTCGTCTCTCAGGTACTCAGGCTGACACAAACAGAGCTTTTGAGACAGCCTTTATTAAAAAATAAATTTGTATTACACTATAATCTTGTCATCCCTTCGGGATTTAAAAGCCTGAAGGGCTGAAATTATTTTAGAATAGGTCGGACATATGCTTTTTTTAACCCCGAAGGGGTGAAACAAATTTAAAGGCGATTTCCCCGGGTATTCGCATTTTCTTTCCCCCAAAAGCCCAATTCTTCTATCTTTGTGCCTTGTTTTGAGCGGGATGCCCCGCGTGAGGGATAGAAGCGGCATCCCGATACCTTGATGGTAATCAAGGTATCGGGATACAGCGGATAGCCCGACCCGCCTTTTTTCAAGGCGGGGCACGCCCAAAAGCTCCTTTTCTTCAAGTTTATCAGACCACAAAAATTGAAAACGTACCAGGAATTTAAGCAGGTCAACTACCCGCAGATCGGGGAGGATGTCCTTCAGTATTGGAAAGAGAATCAGATCTTTGAAAAGTCGATCGCCAACCGAGAGGGAGCGGAGACTTTCACATTTTTTGAGGGGCCGCCTTCGGCAAATGGTACGCCGGGGATTCACCACGTGATGGCGCGTGCACTAAAGGATATTTTCTGCCGATACAAGACGCTGCGAGGTTTTCAGGTGAAGCGGAAGGGTGGCTGGGATACTCATGGCCTGCCAGTGGAGCTCCAAGTGGAGAAGGAACTCGGCATCACCAAGGAAGACATCGGCAAGAAAATCTCCGTCGAGGAGTACAATAAAAAGTGCCGGGAGACGGTCATGCGATTCAAAGACGAATGGGATGAGCTGACGGAGAAGATCGGCTATTGGGTCGATTTGGACGATCCATACATCACGTTTGATTCGAATTACATCGAGAGTCTTTGGGCGCTACTGCGCAAGCTGTATGATAAAGGCTTGCTGTACAAAGGATACACGATTCAGCCTTTCTCCCCTGCTGCAGGAACGGGTCTGAGTTCGCATGAACTGAACCAGCCGGGCACCTACAAAGACGTGAAAGACACCTCGATCACAGCGCAGTTTAAACTGAAAGGAGAGGAAAATACCTTTATCCTGGCCTGGACGACTACGCCTTGGACGCTTCCTTCCAACTCGGCTTTGGCAATCGGAGAAAACCTGGACTATGTGAAAGTGAAAACTTTCAATCCCTATACCTATGCCCCAGCAACGGTGATCTTGGCGAAAGCCAGAATGGCTTCTTACCTCAATCCAAAAGCTGCTGAACTTAAGCTGGAAGACTACAAGCCGGGAGACAAACTGATCCCCTACGAGGTAATCGAGGAGTTCAAAGGCAAAGCGATGCTGGGTTGGGAGTATGAGCAATTGTTTCCAATCGCGGAATTGGCCTTGCCAAGTCCTGCCTTTACTGTGGTAGCGGGTGATTATGTGACCACCGAAGACGGTACAGGAATCGTGCACTTGGCCAAGGCTTTTGGTGCGGATGACTTCCGGACTTTGGTGCAGAATAATGTGCCGGGTGTATTCGTGAAGGACGAACTTGGAAACGAGATTCCAGTCGTGGACAGACAGGGTAAATTCCTGCCTGTGGTGGGAAAATACCTCGCTGCGAAAATGAAGGAACACGGAATCACTGCCCATAAGGTCTATGGTGCGGACGATTTCTTTGTGAAAAATTACCCGAAGGATGATGAAAGTGCCGCTGACTACAAAAACACGGACGTGATCATCTCGATCATTCTAAAAAATGAAAACAAGGCCTTCAAGGTCGAAAAATACGAACACACGTATCCGCACTGCTGGAGAACGGATATGCCAATCCTCTACTATCCGCTGGAAAGCTGGTTTATCAAAACCACAGCCTACAAGGAGCGGATGGTCGAGCTCAACAAGACCATCAATTGGAAGCCGGAAGCGACCGGAACGGGTCGTTTTGGAAACTGGCTGGAAAACCTAGTGGACTGGAACCTCAGCCGATCCAGGTTCTGGGGCACGCCGCTTCCTATCTGGAGAACAAGTGACGGGACGGAAGAGAAATGCATCGGCTCGATCGCTGAACTGAATGCTGAAATCGAAAAGTCGGTGGCAGCTGGCTTTATGGCCAAATCGCCTTATGAAGGCAAGGAACTTGACCTCCACAGACCTTTTGTGGATGATGTGATCCTGATGTCTGACAAGGGCGAAAAGATGTTCCGCGAACCGGACCTGATCGACGTGTGGTTTGACTCGGGAGCGATGCCGTATGCACAATGGCACTATCCATTCGAAAATGAGGATATCTTCAACGCCAACTATCCTGCAGATTACATCGCCGAAGGCGTGGATCAGACTCGGGGTTGGTTCTTTACCCTTCATGCGATTGCGGTGATGCTGTTTGATAGTGTAGCGTTCAAAAATGTGATTGCCAACGGCCTTGTGCTGGACAAAAACGGCAACAAGATGTCCAAGCGATTGGGCAATGCCGTGGATCCATTCAAAACACTAAAGGAGTACGGACCGGATGCGTTGCGCTGGTACCTGATCAGCAATGCCAATCCTTGGGATAACCTAAAGTTTAACCTGGACGGTGTTGCGGAGGTGCAGCGTCGATTCTTTGGCACGCTACAGAATACGTACAATTTCTTTGCGCTCTATGCCAACTTGGATGCTTTTGTATACGACAAATCCAAGACTGTGCCGGTCACTGAGCGTGCAGAACTCGATCAGTGGATCATCTCCAAGCTGCAATCCCTCATCAAAGAGGTGGAAGACGCAATGGACAACTATGACTCCACCAAGGCGACTCGCGCGATCATGAACTTCACCGTAGATCAGCTATCCAACTGGTACGTGAGACTGGCGAGAAAGCGATTCTGGAGAGGGGAAATGAATGTCGACAAGCAGGCTGCCTATGAGACTTTGTATGAAAACTTGCTCAGCTTAGCCCAGCTGATGTCCTCTTTTGCTCCGTTCTACGCGGACTGGATGTACAAAAACCTCCACGAGACGAGCGAAAATGGTTTGGAATCGGTTCACTTGACCGATTGGGTTTCGGTGGATCAAACCCTGATCAATGTCGATCTGGAAGAAAGCATGGATCTGGCGCAGACGATTTCCTCACTGGTGCACTCGCTGCGCAAAAAGGAGAAAATGAAAGTTCGCCAGCCACTTCAGCGAATCCTGATTCCGGTATTGTCCAAGAAAACTCAAGCTCAAATCGAGCATGTGCAGGAATTGATCAAATCAGAAGTCAATATCAAGGCGATCGAATATTTGGATGATGCTTCGGGCATTTTGGTGAAAAATGTAAAACCTAACTTGCCACTTTTGGGTAAGAAACTAGGGCCAAAGATGCGCTTTGTCGTGGCAGCCATCAATTCTTGGGGACAGGAAGAGATTGCACAGATTGAGCGGGAAGGAAAAATCAACGTTTCAGTCGAAGGAGAACAAATTGAGCTTACTTTGGAAGAAGTATTGATCACTTCCCAAGATATCCCGGGCTGGTCTGTCGCTTCGGATCAAGGCGTGACGGTGGCACTGGATGTGACCCTTACAGACGAACTGAAGCAAGAAGGTGTCGCCCGAGATTTGGTTAATCGCATCCAAAATCTCCGTAAGGATATGGGATTGGAAGTTCAGGATAAAATCAAGATCATGGTGTCCGAAGAGCATGACTTGGCAAAGGCAGCAGTAGCGGCATTTGGTGAGTACATCCGGTCCGAAACACAGGCGGTAACTTTGGGACTTGGCCCTATAGCTGACGGTACATTGCTGGACATGGATGATTTTGAGTTAGCTGTAAAAGTAGAAAAGGCCTAAGCCTGTATTACATGAACAAATACGTAAAATACTTTGGGATCGCATTACTGGTGATCGCCATTGACCAAATCGTGAAGATGCTGGTTCATTTTCAGATGGATTTTGGTACTCCGGGACAGATCCCTGTTTTCGGAGACTGGTTTAAGTTGCATTACACTACCAATCCAGGGATGGCTTTTGGGATGGAATTAGGGTCGGAGTATGGCAAGATGATTCTGACATCCTTCCGATTGGTGGCAATGGTGGCTATCGGATATTACCTCTATTACATCATAGAAAAGAAAAATCATCCGGTATACATAGTTTGTATCGCTATGATATTGGGAGGTGCTATTGGCAATTTGGTGGATTCTGTATTTTATGGAGTTTGGTTAAACAATGCACCATATAATGCTCCAACGCCTTGGTTTCATGGACAGGTAGTAGATATGTTTTACTTTGATATATGGGAGGGATACATACCAGAATGGATCCCACTGTGGGGCGGAAGTTACACAGCGCTTTGGCCAATATTCAACATTGCAGATGCTTCTATTTTTATTGGAGTTGCAATTATTTTGATTTACCAAAACCGATTCTTCCCAGATAAAAAAGAAGAGTCTCCATCAGAAGAACCGGAATCTCTTTCCTGATTTTTCATAAAAAATCGAATTCAAAGCTCGAAAATTTAAATTTTCGAGCTTTTTTTTGGTTATCCTTCAAATTTTTTTGCCTTTTTTCAAAATGAAACCCCTTTTTCAGTAATTTCCATTTTGCATGTCCACCAGCTAACCTTCAACATATCTTATCTAGTAATAGAACTTCTATTCTTTTGCTATATAAGATATATATCTAAACATGATAGTTAATTCAGATCAGCCCTTCCAAATAGTATATTCTATATTCAGTCATGAATTTTTAGGATTTCTTTTTGAGTCTTTTGTAGTCCAATTGGATGATAAAGGAAGGCTTTCATTAGCCAATCAAAATATCAGTTCAGCCAATGCTAGTGAATTTGATTCTGGCTTGGACAAGGCTGATTATGAACTGATCAAATTAATGGACTCCATGCAACCTGAGGTGGTGATCAAGCCCTACATGAAAAAGGGGAACATCAAGCCAAAGGACTTTTTGGCAAAAATCTACGATCCAAAAACGGCCGACCCCAGCATTCAGGAGCTTTTGGCAAAAAATCTGGAGATCAAACGCTCCAAAATCCTTCCCCTTTTGATCGGAAAGCGCCTGTTTGAAATGGGTTCGGACAATAACCCGACTTGGAAGGAAATCACGGTAAATGCAGAACGCGCCACAGTGATTTTTCACTTTGACAAAGGGGAATTCAACACCCAATACTATCCAATTGTCAAATTCCGCGGTAAACGCCTCGAGTGGCAACACAAAGGAGGGTATCTGATCTGCAAAGATCCAGCTTGGCTGATTGTGGACCAGCAGCTCTTCCACTTTGAAAAAGGAATTGACGGCAAAAAGCTTCAGCCCTTCCTGACCAAGAGCCGGATCATGATCGAGCGGCGGTTTGAGCTGGAGTATTATCGGAAGTTTGTCACCAACTTGATCACGCAGTTTGAAGTGATCGGAACAGGTTTCCAGATCAATACTGAGCAGGGAACGCCTCAGGCTTTGTTGGCTTTCAGCGAATTGCCAGGAGGCTCCAAGGAAAACCTTTTTGGCGAGGAATTGGAGCATTTGAATGAGGAGAGCATCGTATTTGAACTTCGCTTCAAATACGGGGACTATGACTTTGGAATCTTGTCCAAAGACGGAGAAAATAATGGCAACTCCTGTCGGTTTGAAGAAAAGGACGGGGAATTTACGTTTTGGAAAACCGTACGGACACCACAGGTGGAGAAGAAATTTGAGACCATCCTGAAGAAAAAGGAAATGGTATTCGTCCACGGGAAGTTTGCTTTGCCCAAGACAAAAGCCTTCGAATGGCTGGGTACAAATGAGGACTATCTGGAAGAAAACAAAATCAAAATCGTCCAAAGAGGTAGCCTAAGCGGAAAAACGTACCACATCGGAAGAGCTCAGATCACGATCGAGGTCAATGAAAACATCGATTGGTTTGATGTCAAAGCCTTGATCAAATTCGGAATATATCTGGTTCCTTTTGCCAAAATCCGAAAGCTAATCATTCAGGGCAAAACCGAATTTGAGCTTCCAAACGGAGAAGTCGCGGTGATTCCAGCTTCCTGGTTTGTCAACTATTCCGAGCTGTTCAACTTTATCGAAGAGCGCTCTTCCGAGGAGCTGGTCTTGCGCAAGCATCACTTGGCCTTTGCGCGGGAGTTGCAAAACGGTGAACTGATCCGACTCAATCTCAGCCTGAAGCTGGAGCGTTTGCGGAATTTTGATGCGATTGACGACTACGATCTGCCGGAGAGTTTCGACGGCACACTTCGTCCTTACCAGCATGCGGGCTACAATTGGCTACGCTTCCTGAACGATTACCAGTTTGGAGGATGTCTTGCGGATGATATGGGTCTGGGAAAAACGGTGCAGACCTTGGCGCTTTTGGCGCATGAGCGGGAAGAAAATCCCGGTTTTGCTTCGCTACTTGTGATGCCCACTTCACTGATCTACAACTGGGAACTGGAGGCTAGAAAGTTCACTCCCGAGCTGAAAATTCTCGTCTATTCCGGAACTTCACGACTCAAAGACCCTTGGAAATTCCGGGGCTATGATATTGTTTTGACTTCCTATGGCATAGTGCGATTGGATATCGACATCCTGAAGGACTTCTACTTCAACTACGTGATTCTGGATGAATCTCAAGCGATTAAAAACCCGACCTCCAATATCGCTGTTGCGGTAAATAAGCTGAAAAGCAAACGTAGACTCATCTTAACAGGGACCCCAGTCGAAAACGGCACGATGGACCTTTGGTCCCAGATGAATTTCGTGAATCCGGGACTTCTCGGCAATCAGGCGCTATTCAAAAAGCAATATTTACTTCCGATCGAAAAACAAAACGATAAGGACAAAGCAGTGAGGCTGAATGCAATGATTAAGCCATTTATCCTCCGTAGATTGAAGTCACAGGTAGCCAAAGATCTTCCAGAAAAGCTCACAAACGTGAAGTATTCAGACATGACTGCGGCTCAGGAGAAAGTCTACGAAGAGGTAAAAAGCTATTATCGGGAAAAAATCATCGGTGAACTCGCTGGTGCTGGAAGAGGAGCCCAGCAATTTACCTTGCTTCGCGGCCTTACGCAGCTGAGACAGATCGCCAACCACCCAAAATTGGTACGGGAAGATTACACAGGCGAATCCGGCAAGTTGGAGGACATTACTTACATGCTGCAGGAGACGATTTCGGAGAATCACAAGGTACTTGTCTTTAGTCAGTTTGTCCGGCATCTCAGCATCGTGAGAGCTTATCTGGATGAGCAGGGCATACCTTATGCTTATTTGGATGGCGCTACCAAAGACCGTCAGGCTCAGGTGGAGAAGTTTCAGGAAAATCCGGAAATCAAGGTCTTTCTGATCTCACTCAAGGCAGGTGGCGTCGGTCTCAACCTGACCAAAGCAGAATATGTGTTCCTTCTCGATCCATGGTGGAATCCAGCTGTGGAAGCTCAGGCAATTGACCGTGCCCACCGAATCGGCCAAGAAAACAAAGTCATCATCTACAAATTCATCACCCGAGGCTCTGTCGAGGAAAAAATCATGGCACTACAGGACCGGAAGCTTGCCCTTGCCGGTGAGCTGATCAGCAATGAGGAAAGCTTTATGAAGAGCTTGGACAATGAGGATATTCGGGCTTTGTTGGATTAAGGAAAGAGAAAAAATTCACTAGAAAAACACCGTCTTGCGAAAAGTCTTAATCATAGATGACGAGGAAAAATTAAGAACTCTCTTAGCTAGGATCATCAGCTTAGAGGGTTTTGAAGTGGTGCAGGCGTCTGATTGCAAATCTGCTATGAAAAAACTGGAGCAGACAGAAGTTGACGTTATCCTTTGTGACGTGAAGCTTCCTGATGGAAATGGAGTAGATCTTGTGAAGAAAATCAAGGAGACCTATCCTATCCCGGAAATCATTTTGTTGACGGCCTACGGCAATATTCCGGACGGTGTACAAGCCATAAAAAACGGAGCTTTTGACTACATCACCAAAGGGGATGACAACAACAAAATCATTCCTTTGCTCTATCGTGCTCTGGAAAAAGGCGACCTTGCCCGGAGAGTAATCCAACTCGAAAAGCAGCTTGGAAGCCGATACTCTTTTGACAAAATCATCGGAAAATCGAAGCCAATTCTTCAGGCCATTGACTTGGCGAGAAAGGTCGCAGGTACCGATACCACGGTTTTACTGACAGGAGAAACGGGGACAGGAAAAGAGGTTTTTGCGCAGGCAATTCATCAGGCAAGTCTGCGAAATAAACAAAACTTCGTCGCGATAAACTGCTCGGCTTTTGGTAAAGAGCTTTTGGAAAGTGAAATGTTTGGCCACAAAGCAGGTTCGTTTACTGGCGCAACCAAAGACCAAAAAGGACTCTTTGATGAGGCAAACAACGGAACGATTTTCCTGGACGAAATCGGAGAAATGGCCTTGGATCTCCAAGCTAAGCTGCTACGTGTATTGGAAACTGGCGAATTCATCCGCATTGGCGAGACCAAACCCACCAAAGTCAATGTCCGCATCATCGCCGCCACCAATCGAGATTTGCAAAAAGAAATCGAGTTGGGAAATTTCAGGGAAGATCTTTTTTACAGGATCTCTGTCTTTCAGATTTTACTTCCTCCCTTGCGGGAAAGAATAGCGGATATCGAACCCTTGGTACATCATTTTTTGCAAACAATCAGAACCAATAAGAAGATCACGGCTGTCGCAAAGGAGTACATCGAAGCGCTCAAACAGCACAAGTGGAACGGGAATATCCGCGAACTCAAAAATGTGATTGAGCGAAGTCTGATTCTCTGCGATAATGAATTATCTGTAGCTCATCTACCCATGGAAATGCAGGGTATAGCGGGATCAAAAGGAAAAACACTTTCTGCATTTGAACTGGCAAGCGTGGAGAAATTGCATATCCAAAAAGTGCTGAACTACACGAATGGCAACAAAACCAAAACTGCCGAACTGCTCGGAATCGCGCTGACGACTCTTTACCGCAAGATGAACGAGTACAACTTGGAATAAAAAAACCAGCAATCGATACTTATTCAACCCTTTCAAAACGCTAGGATCTACCCTTTCATTTTGAAAGGGTTTTTTATTTTAATCATGGCCAATTTTTTCCTATACTATTGATTTTCAACTGATTAATACTTTTTAAACAGCTTCGGAACGGCTTTTGGCATAAGGCTTCGCATCAAACAATTATGCTATGACCCTTATCATGTATCTCACCGGACTGGCTGTTTACGCTATCCTTTTTAAAGCAATATATGCCTTTGAAACGATTTAAGCCATGGAGAACAAAATCACAAAAACGCTCAAAGAGTGGTTGCCGGAACATTTGCCCAAAAACCCGAAATCATCAGAATATGAGCTGCTGCGAGACTTAGCTCAATTCTGCCGCGAGCAATTTGCTCAGGGGAAAAGAGAAAAGGCAGACCAAATCGTGAAAATCATCAGTCTGCTCTATTCCAGTGGAAATCTACATGACCGAAACGCCATCGAAAACGAATTTCTTGGTGTCTTGGCTTTGGACGAAGCGCCTTCTAGCCTGAAAAATCACATGAAGGCTTTCCCCGAAAAACTCAAAACTGCTTACATCAAAACCATCCTTGAAAACTAACCTATGACTGCATTATTCATCATCGCTCTTGGAGTCTTCGGCTACTTGGCCTACGTGCTCCTCAAACCTGAAAAATTCTAAACCTGAAAAAATGAATCAACTAAAGCTTCGAAATGACATTAAATCAATCCTCGGTATAGTTTTAATATTTATGGTTTTCTACTTCATTTTCAGGTTTTTAGGCTGGCTTTTTTTATCATTTAACTAATCAATAAAATGAACTCAGAACTACTTGGCGTATTTCTTATGTATGCGACGGTGCTTGCCTTGGCAATCCCCCTCGGTCGGTATATCGGCAAGGTTTTCAACTACGAAAGCACATGGCTCGATAAACTTTTCAACCCGCTGGACAGGCTTTTTTTCAAGCTTAGCGGGATTGATCCCGATTTTGAAATGAACTGGAAACAGCATTTGATGACCCTTTTGACCATCAATGCATTTTGGTTTGTGATTTCCCTTTTTGTGCTGACCAATATGAGTTGGCTGCCCTTGAATCCAGACGGCAACCCATCGATGAGTTGGGATTTGGCCTTCAATACCTCGGTCAGCTTCGTCTCCAATACCAACTTGCAGCATTATTCAGGCGAAACGGGCCTTTCCTATGCAGGGCAATTGATCCTGATGCTCTGGCAATTCATCAGTGCAGCAACAGGGATTGCCATCTGTGCCGTGGTCTTCAATGCCATGAAAGCCAGATCAACTGAAAAGCTCGGAAACTTCTACAGCTATTTCGTCCGCACCTGCACCCGGGTGCTTTTGCCTATCGCTTTTATTGGTGCTTTGATATTGGTGTTCAACGGCACACCGATGACTTTTGAGGGAAAAGACACCATCACGACCTTGGAGGGAGCAGAACAAAGCATCAGTCGGGGACCTGCCGCCGCATTTATTTCCATCAAGCAGCTCGGTACCAATGGCGGAGGATACTACGGTCCCAACTCAACCAATCCGATGGAAAACCCTAACTATTTAACCAATATTCTGGAAACGGTTTTCATTTTTTTGATTCCAATCGCCTTGGTATTTGCGATGGGTTATGTGTTGCAGCGGGAAAAGCTAGCCCTGATGATTTATGGAGTAATGACTGCAGGATTTCTCTGCTTGGTGATCCCATCCATCTATTTTGAAATGAATGGAAATCCCGCTATCGCGGAAATGGGGATTTCTCAGGAAATGGGCAGCATGGAAGGCAAGGAAGTTCGATTTGGCTCGGCAGCCTCAGCTTATTGGGCCATCAATACGACCAGCACAAGTAACGGTTCGGTGAACGCTATGCACGACAGCATGACTCCACTGACAGGGATGTTTGCAATGCTTGGAATGATGATAAACAGCTTCTATGGAGGAGTCGGTGTCGGCTTTATCAACTTCTATGTGTTTATCATTTTGGCGGTGTTCATCGGGGGATTGATGGTCGGACGAACACCCGAATTTCTGGGAAAAAAGGTAGAAGCCCGAGAAGTGAAGATCGCCATGATCATCGCTTTGCTTCACCCGCTGATGATTCTGGGAGGAACTGCTTTGGCCAGTTACCTCTATTCGGGAAATCCCGAAGCCTATGCAAGTTGGCTCAATAATCCGGGATTTCATGGCTTCAGTGAATTCCTTTACGAATTCAGCTCCGCAGCCGCCAACAACGGAAGTGGGTTTGAAGGATTGGGTGACAACACACCGTTTTGGAATGTCGCAACGGGATTGGTCATGCTGCTGAGCAGGTACCTGCCCATTATCGGGCCGGTGGCTATCGCAGGAATTTTAGCATCGAAAAAATACATTCCCGAGAGTGCCGGAACTCTCAAAACTGACACTTCCACTTTCGGCATTCTGGTCTTTGCAGTGATTGGAGTTGTGGCGGCATTGGCTTTTTTCCCTGCACTTACACTTGGTCCATTGGCGGAATACTTTTCCCTGTATTAATTCCTAAAATCTACTAATAATGAATACTAGCAATAACAAGAGCCTATTTCAAAAAGACTTAGTGCAAACAGCACTGAAGGAGTCTTTTGTGAAGCTCAATCCGAAAATAATGTTCCGAAACCCGGTGATGTTCACCGTAGAAATTGGAACCTTGGTGATGTTATTTGTCACCATTTACTCGCTAATCAGTACTTCAGAAGGCTCCTTTGGGTACAATTTCACAGTTTTCCTTTTGCTTTTCTTGACTTTGCTTTTCGCGAATTTTGCGGAAGCGATAGCTGAAGCCAGAGGAAAAGCCCAGGCAGACAGCTTACGGAAAACGCGGGAAGAAACTCCCGCCAAACTGAAAAGCGGTGCGACCGTCTCTTCTTCGGAATTGAAGAAAGGAGATCTTTTCATTTGCGAAGCAGGAGATATCATTCCTGCTGATGGAGAGATTGTCGAGGGTTTGGCTACAATTGATGAAAGTGCTATTACCGGTGAATCCGCTCCGGTCATCCGAGAAGCTGGAGGTGATAAAAGTTCCGTCACAGGTGGTACAAAAGTACTTTCAGACAAAATAATGGTCGAAGTGACCACCGAACAGGGCGAAAGCTTCTTGGACAAAATGATTGCGCTTGTGGAAGGTGCCAGTAGGCAAAAGACTCCGAATGAAATAGCCCTGACCATTCTTTTGGCGGGTTTTACACTGGTCTTCATCATCGTGACGGTCACGCTAAAACCTTTCGCAGATTATGCCAATACGCCGATTACTATTGCAGCATTTATCTCACTTTTTGTCTGCCTGATTCCTACGACTATTGGTGGATTACTTTCCGCAATTGGTATTGCGGGAATGGACAGAGCACTTCGAGCCAATGTGATTACCAAATCAGGTAAAGCCGTAGAAACGGCAGGTGATATCGATGTCTTGCTTCTGGACAAAACAGGCACGATCACTATCGGAAACCGGAAAGCCACCCACTTCTATCCAGCAAATGGCGTGGATGAAAAGCAGCTGACCAAATCAGTTGTCCTGAGTTCTATGGCGGATCAGACGCCAGAAGGAAAATCCATCATCGAATTAGCTGGAATCGATCTAGCGAGTTTCCAGGTAAAAGATGCTCGCTACATCAAGTTTACCGCAGAAACCAGAAGTTCAGGAATCGACTACAACGGAACTCGCATCCGTAAAGGAGCTGCCGATGCCATCAAAGACATGTGTCTGAAGGCCGGAAATATATTTCCGGAAGAAATCGCCGAGAAAGTAACATCCATCTCCAGCAATGGAGGAACTCCACTGGTAGTAGCTGAAAATGAGCAGGTCATCGGTGTGATCGAGCTTCAGGACATCATCAAGCCGGGAATTCAGGAGCGATTTGAACGTCTGCGAAAAATGGGAATCAAGACTGTAATGGTGACAGGTGATAATCCCTTGACAGCAAAATTCATTGCCGAAAAGGCCGGAGTAGATGACTTCATCGCCGAAGCCAAGCCTGAGGACAAGATGAATTACATCAAAAAGGAGCAGGCTGAAGGGCGACTGGTAGCGATGATGGGAGACGGAACCAATGACGCTCCGGCACTTGCACAGGCAGATGTGGGAGTGGCCATGAACAGCGGTACCCAAGCAGCCAAAGAAGCCGGAAATATGGTGGATTTGGATAACGATCCGACCAAGCTGATCGAGGTGGTAGAGATCGGAAAGCAACTGCTGATGACTCGGGGTACACTGACGACTTTCAGTATTGCCAATGATGTGGCGAAATACTTTGCCATCATTCCAGCCTTGTTTATTGTGGCGATTCCCTCGCTTCAGGGACTGAACATCATGAATCTCTCCAGTCCGGAGAGTGCGATCCTTTCAGCAGTGATTTTCAATGCGATCATCATTCCGCTTCTCATTCCTTTGGCCTTGAAAGGTGTTGCTTACAAGCCGATTGGTGCCAGTGCTTTGCTTCGCAGAAACCTGTTTATCTATGGTCTAGGCGGTGTCATAGTCCCTTTCATAGGCATCAAATTGATTGATATGGCAGTATCGCTTTTTTTCTGATTAGCCAAATAGGCTTTTCCTCAAAATGAGGCAGTGTTCGTAGAAGATTTTAATTCAACTATTTACTATTCAAAAAATGAAAAATAACATCATTCCAGCGATCAGATTGACCCTCGTGTGTTTGGTCTTCTTTTGCGGCTTTTATACAATGGCGGTTTGGGCAGTAGCCCAACTAGCTCCCGGTCAGGGAAAAGGAATTACCGTTTCTGAAAATGGCAAAATCCATCACATCAATGTTGGTCAGTCTTTTACCAATGACGAATACTTCTGGTCCAGACCTTCCGCGGTGGATTACGATGCCGCAGGTTCGGGAGGCAGCAATTACGGCCCAACCAATCCCGATCACTTGTCTGAAGTTGAAGAAAGGATCACTTACTTCCTGGAAAAGAACCCTGAGGTGGACCGATCCGAGATCCCATCCGATTTGGTAACTGCCAGTGGAAGCGGATTGGATCCCCATATATCAGTGCAGGCTGCTAAGATTCAGGTAAACCGAATCGCAAATGCAGCAGGCATTTCAGCCGATGAACTGAATCGGCTTGTGGAAAAACACACCGAAAAACCATTGCTTGGTCTATTTGGCACAGAACGAATCAATGTGCTCAAGCTAAATCTCGAGGTTGAAAAATCAATCAGGAACTAATCAACTTAAATAACCTTAAGGCACTTGATTTTGAAGGGACTAAATCACTCTAGGTGCCTTTTTTCTTAAATTGAGTACACATGAAAAAGTTATTCGCACTTTTATCACTGGCATTTATTGTTCACATGGCAAATGCACAGGAAAACAGTTCTGAAAACCCGCTCAAGATCAGCGGTTACCTAGAAACCTACTATGGTTATGATTTTGGAAATCCACCTGACCACAACCGACCCGATTTCCTCTACTCCTTCAACCGACACAATGAAGTGAACCTGAATCTCGGATTCATCCAAGCCGCTTATGATGATGGAAAAGTTCGGGGAAAATTAGCCTTGATGACAGGGACTTATACCAACGCAAACCTGGCCGCAGAACCGGGTGTACTGAAAAATATATTTGAGGCAAATGCAGGGGTGAAAAT
The DNA here is from genome assembly GCF_003259255.1 of Algoriphagus litoralis. Classification (GTDB taxonomy): domain Bacteria; phylum Bacteroidota; class Bacteroidia; order Cytophagales; family Cyclobacteriaceae; genus Algoriphagus; species Algoriphagus litoralis. Next base: position 475,829 of record NZ_QGOL01000002.1, on the reverse strand, counting down.
TTCAAAAACAAAAAATCTATGGGTAGATGCGGGTATTTTCGCTTCCCACATTGGTTTTGAAAGCGCCATCGGAGCCAATTGCTGGAATATGACCCGTAGTATTTTGGCTGAAAATTCCCCCTATTTTCTCTCAGGAGCCAAAATCTCCTACACCAGCGACAATGAAAAATGGTTTGTCAGCGGACTGCTTCTCAACGGCTGGCAGCGGATTCAGCGTGTGGAGGGAAACCAAACTCCGGCCTTTGGACACCAAGTCACCTTTACTCCAACTGATAAAGTCACGCTAAACAGCAGTTCCTTCATCGGAAGCGACACCCCTGACAGCGACAGGCAGATGCGGTATTTTCACAACTTCTATGGGCAGTTTCAACTCAGTGAGCGTTTTGGATTGATCACAGGATTTGACATCGGAGCTCAGCAAACGGCAAAAGGCAGCAGGGAATACCATGTGTGGTACTCTCCTGTGGTGATCGCCAGAATCGCAGCAACTGACAAATTGGCCTTTGCCGCAAGGGCAGAATATTACTCCGACAAAGGGGAAGTCATCATTTCCACCGATACGCCAAATGGCTTTCAGACTTTTGGATATTCGCTCAATATGGACCTTCAAATCACTGAAAATGTCCTTTGGAGACTGGAAGCGAGAACCTTCAACAGTCAAAATGACGCTATTTTCCAAGATAGCAATCAGGTTCCTACGCAAAACAACGGTTACTTTGGCACCGCTTTAAGCATTGGCTTTTAATAGCAAGTGAATGAAAACATATTCCCTTTTAACCTACCAAAGACTTTCACACTAGAATGGAAGAAACCCGAAAGTCAGCAGAGGAATTTCTCAATCTGATCAAGAAATCCAGACGGGGAAAACTGAAAATCTACATCGGTATGAGTGCCGGTGTAGGCAAGACCTACCGCATGCTGCAAGAAGCGCATACGCTGCTGAAGAACGGGATAGATGTCAAAATCGGGTTTATCGAGACACATAATCGGGAAGAAACTCATGCTTTGATCGATGGTCTTCCGATCATTCCGCTTCGCAGGCTTTTCTACAAAGGAAAAGAACTGGAAGAAATGGACCTGCAAGCCATTATCAATCTGCGACCGGAAGTAGTCATAGTTGATGAACTAGCGCATTCAAACATCGAAGGAAGCAAAAACGAAAAACGCTGGCAGGATGTGATTGACATTATTGAGGCCGGGATCAATGTGGTCTCTGCCGTCAATATCCAACATATCGAAAGCTTGAATGACGAAATCAAGGAAATCACGGGGATTGAAGTTCGTGAGCGGATTCCTGATAAATTACTGGCGCAGGCAGACGAAGTGGTCAACATTGACTTGACGGCGGATGAACTAATCGCCAGACTGAAGGGAGGCAAAATCTACCAAAAAGAGAAGATCGAGACAGCACTGAAGAATTTTTTCAAAAGCGAAAGCATCCTTCAGCTTCGGGAGCTGGCCCTGAAGGAAGTGGCTTCGCAGGTTGAGCGAAAAGTCGAGACAGAAGTCACCAAAACCAATATTCTGAAGCATGAGCGGTTTCTGGCATGCATCAGCAGCAATGAAAAAACGTCTAAAACTGTCATCCGAAAAACCGCGAGACTGGCAAACTACTACCATAGCAAATGGTATGTACTCTATGTCCAGACTCCAAGAGAAAGTGCCGACAAAATCCCGCTGGACAAACAGCGTCATTTGATAAATAATTTCAAATTAGCCACGGAATTGGGTGCTGAGATTATCAAAATCCAAGGTAACTCGGTTTCCAAAGCGATTATTGAACAAGCCGAAGAACGGAAAATAACCACCATCTGTGTGGGAAAACCGCACCTGAATCTCCTTCAGATTCTTTTGGCCACCAATGTCTTTAATGAGCTTTTAAAGAAACTTTCCTCCAGTAATATCGATCTAGTAATCCTTTCCTAAATGAAAATTAAAACCAGATTAACCCTTGGTGTAGGTCTGCTATTCACCCTGATTATATTGCTTAGTGTGGTTAGCGTGAAGAATCTGTTCGAGCTGAAATCAGATACTGAAAATGTCCTGGTAGCTAACTATCGGACTTTGGAATACTCCAGAAACATCCTCACTGCTTTGGAAACTAATTCGGAAAATGCACTGGACCGAATCGAGGAGAATCTGAAAAAACAAGAGCAGAACATCACCGAAATCAACGAACTGGAAGTAACCCAAGACTTAAGAGACTATTTTGAGCATCTCAAAACCAATCCTTCAGACACCGCTCTTCGCTCCGAAATCCGAAAGGTAATTTACGAGGTGATGAACATGAACATGCAGGCCATCCAACGTAAAAGTGAGCTTGCCGAAAAAACAGCCGAGCGCGCGGTTTATTGGATTGCAATTACCGGGACTGGTTGCTTTATTATTGCCTTCATCCTACTAGTTAACCTACCGGCTAACATTGCCAATCCAATCAAAGAACTTTCAGAAAGTATCCGCCAGGTAGCCGAAAAAAACTACTCGGAGCGCGTTCACTTCCAAAGCAACAGTGAGTTTGGAGAGTTGGCCAGATCATTTAATGCCATGGCCCAAAAGCTGGAAGAATACGACAGCAGTAATTTGGCAAAACTCATGATCGAGAAAAAACGGGTGGAAACCCTGATCGACAAAATGCATGATCCGGTGATCGGATTGGATGAAGAAATGCGGATCATTTTTGCAAATGAAGAAGCAAGCCAAATTTTGGGACTTCAGGAATCGGAATTGATCGGTGTGAAATCAAAGGATCTGGCATTAAAAAATGATCTGCTAAGGTCATTGATCAAAGACATCGATTCAATTGATGAAAACCCAAGTACAGTCAAACCGATAAAGATTTTTTCCAAAGGAAAAGAAAGCTACTTCGAAAAAGACATCCAACACATTTCCATTACGCCTACCGGAGAATCGGTCTCCAAAGTAATCGGACACGTGATTCTGCTCCGGAATGTCACTGAATACAAGGAGTTAGATTCTGCCAAAACCAACTTCATTGCCAATGTTTCTCATGAATTCAAGACTCCGATTTCGTCTATCAAAATGAGTCTTCAACTATTAGAAAATGAGCAAATCGGAGCATTGAATGACGAGCAAAAAAACCTGGTCGACAGCATCAAAGATGATGCAGGCCGATTATTGAAAATCACCGGCGAACTCCTTAATATGACCCAGGTCGAAAGTGGAAATATCCAGCTTTCTCTACTTCGGACTGATCCTAGAGAAATCGTGCACTATGCTATCAATGCAACAAAGGTTCAGGCCGAGCAGAAGCAAATAAAGGTGGAGATCAGCTGTCCTGAATCAGTGTCTGAAATTCACGCGGACAACGAAAAAACAGCATGGGTCATCACCAACTTGATTTCCAATGCGATCCGATATTCCTATGACAATTCAACAATTTTGGTCAGTATCCAAGAGATCAAAAATTTGGTTACGATCTCTGTGAAGGATACCGGGCAGGGAATTGCCCCACAATACAAGGAGAAAATTTTCGACAGGTATTTCCGAGTACCTGGGACGAAAAAAGAAGGAACTGGCCTTGGATTGGCGATAAGCAAGGAGTTTATAGAGGCTCAGGGTGGAAAAATAGTGGTGGAAAGCGAGTTTGGAGCAGGAAGCACATTCACCGTTAGCCTGAATAAAGTTTCATAACTCAGGGATGAGATTGGGCTTTTTTGAATAAAAATTTTGAGTTGAAAAATAGTAAAGTCTTAAAGTTGCCAAGTTGAGTTAATGAACCTCAAAACTGTAAAGCTTTCTAACCTTTGAATCCTTTTTTATCATTTTGATTTTCAACCCCCTACCCATACTTGAGAATTCTTAATCATTTTTTATTGCAAGTTCTTAGCTATTGATGAGGATATTTTTCTAATTTAATTATACACAGTACCACTACAATTTACCTGCGCATGCCTAGAGCCAAGTCCGATAAAGATCGGAAAATCTTTGTGCTGGACACTTCCGTGATCCTATACGCACACAACTCCATCATGAATTTTGCTGAGCACAATGTAGTGATCCCGATCACCGTGCTGGAGGAACTCGATCAGTTCAAAAAAGGGAATGATACCAAGAACTTTGAAGCCCGGGAATTTATCCGATTGCTGGACAAGCTATCTCAAGATCAACGGATCGATGAATGGACTCCACTAAATGGGAAGACCAAGGGCGACTTCAAAGTGATGATGTATCATCCTGAGAATGAGAAAAATGCTAATGTGATTTTTGGAGAAGACAAAAACGACCACAAGATTCTCAATGTCGCACTCCATCTTCAGGAGAAAGAAAAAACACGAAAAGTCATCCTCGTTTCCAAAGACATCAACCTTCGGCTGAAAGCGAAATCGCTCAATATCCAAGCGGAAGACTACGAGACCGGGAAGATCAAAAACATCACCGAACTCGAAAACACCGGAAAGTATGTGATGGACAACGTGGATCCCGAAGCCATCAACAAGTTGTATGAACAGGGATTTGTCGAAGCAAAAACGATACTTGGCACACGAAAGCGGAAGTCAAACGCCTACTATATCCTCAAGAGCGACAAAAACTCGGTTTTGGCTTTTTACAATTCTGAGGAAAATGTGCTGGAGCGTGTGGACAAGCGATTGGCTTATAATATCAAGCCCAAAAATGCTGAGCAGACCTTTGCCCTCCATGCGATCATGAATCCTGACATCAAGCTGGTTTCGATTCAAGGGGTAGCAGGAACGGGAAAGACGCTCTTAGCTTTGGCTGGAGCATTGGAGCAACGAAGAGAGTACAAGCAGATCTTCCTTGCAAGACCGATCGTTCCTCTTTCCAATAAGGACATCGGTTACCTCCCTGGAGATATCAAGTCCAAGCTAAATCCCTACATGGAACCGCTCTGGGATAACCTGAAGTTTATCCAAAACCAATACAAGGAGACGGACAAAGAATTCCAGAAAATCACCGAATTGGTCAATCAGGAGAAATTGGTGATCCAGCCTTTGGCTTATATCCGAGGACGTTCGCTTTCAAACATCTTCTTTATCGTGGATGAGGCGCAAAACCTGACTCCGCATGAGATCAAGACGATCATTTCCCGTGCGGGCGAAAACACCAAAATCATCTTCACCGGTGACGTCTTCCAGATCGATACGCCTTACTTGGATTCGCAATCTAATGGTTTGTCCTATCTTATCGATCGAGTCAAAGACCATCCGCTCTATGCACATATCAAGCTGGAGAAAGGCGAACGATCCGAGCTGGCCAATCTGGCGAATGAGTTGTTGTAATTTTAAATAGTTTATTATCAGCAAGTTTTGAGGCTTCCCTGCGGGAAGCCTTTTTTGATTTTTCTTATAAAAAACTGATAAGGACTGTAACTTTTCATTTTTCAGCATTTTGTCCGCCACTGACAGTATGCTGTACGAAACCGTACAGTTATTTTTAGAAATAGTGCATCTGATGCTATTTTAAGCCCTTTTTCGAGTTTGGTCGCCTTTTGGCATTATGGAATATACGAACACAAACCAACATATTATTACTGCCATGACTACTGCAATCTTTTCTCAAAAAAACGTCTGTGCGGCCTTGGGACTTGCAATGGCAATCACCATCGTCCTCAAAGCGAAAGCTGAAACCAATATCGCACAGCAAACTGCCCGATTTGAAACTGCTAAACCAACTCCACAGATCGGATTCGATACTACATCAGGTCCTGAAGCACTTCAGGTAAACATCTACAAAACAGAAAAATCTCAGAGTTCTGAGATTTGTTAAAGACAATTATCCGTAAGGGTTAATTTGGTTGATTGTTTGGTTAATCTAAAGAGGCGGATCCTGTCCGCCTCTTTTTTATTTCTTATAACTTTAAGATTCCCCGCTGACCTGACTGCCGCCAGGCAAGTTTTTAGCAGAAAAATTCGGAGATCTACACTGATTTTTTTCGAATTTGAAAGTCAAGGGTTTTCTCACGATTTCGTTTCTTCAATCAATTCGATACCGCCTACCAATAGGCCTTTTAAATCGGTCAAACTTCTATTTCGTCCTACGCAGTAGGACTTTCAACTGTATTTCGCTACAGCCTATCTCCCTTTACTTAACTTTCAGTAATCGTATTCAATTTGGCCAGGAAGCTGTTGTAATACTGCCTTCCCACCTGAATGATTCCTCCCTGAAGAAGGGTAATTTCTTTGGTATTGAAGCTTTCGATCTGTCCCAAATGCACGATGTAGGACTTTTGGACTCGAAGAAACAAATGAGAAGGAAGAATGTCTTCGATTTCCTTCATGGACTTCCGGATGTTGTAATCCCGATTTTTCGTAAAAATCGTCACCATATTCCCATTGGCCTCGATGTAGAAAATGTCATCGTACTGCACTCGTTCGAAGGCATTGTCCGCTTTGATAAAAACCGCGTCATTCACTAGGAAAGGACTTTCTGTACCAGTCTTTACAACAGCAGCCTCAGGTGCAGGTTTAGTCCGCTTATTGTACAGCACAATCTCCACGATGGCATGGATATCGTTGGTGTTGAAGGGCTTTACGATAAATCCAGCAGGGGATATTCGCTTCGCTCGCTCGATGATCGTCGGATCACTATAGGAAGTCACAAATACAAGCGGTGCATCCACCATTTGCTTTACGATCTCACCCAGCTCAATTCCATCTTTATCACCTTTCAACTTGATATCCATGAAAATGAGATCAGGCCGATATTTTTTGATGACTTTGATACACTGATTTGCCGAATTGGCTATGTCTATATTCACATAGCCTAAGAGCTCAAGAATTTCCTGAATATTTTCAGCAATACTTAAGTCATCTTCGACAATCAGAATTCGTTCTTCTTTCATATTCTGAGCAATTGATACGCTTTAAGGGATTAAAAATGAAGTCCTCGCTATAATAAACGAATAGTTACCCTAAGGTCAAAATTTTCTTTCGAAAATCAAATGCTTTTTTTTGCTTATGAAATATTATAAACTCATCATTTCCTTAAAGCGGGCAGCTTGACGTCGGCTTACTTCGATTCGATCACCACCCTTGAGCGTCACGACCAAGCCTCCATTAAACCAAGGCTCTATCGCCTCCACCCAGCCGAGGTTAATGATGTGTTTCCTGCTGGCGCGAAAAAATGACTTCTCATCCAATCGTTCATCCAAGGCATTCAGTGACTTATGAATCATCGGTTTAAAGTTGTCAAAATACACCTTGATGTAATTTCCATCCGATTCAAAAAGGCGAACGTTTGACAATCTGACAAACCAGCACCTGTCTCCATCTTTGACAAAAACCTGATCTTCCAAGGTCAATTTTTTCTGATTGACATACGCCCCTTCTTCATCACGTTTGGAAGCTCCTTCGATTTTGCCGAGCAACTTATTGATGGCATCTTCGAGACGCTTGGGTTCTATTGGTTTCAACAAATAATCGAGCGCATTGACCTGAAAAGCCTTCAATGCATACTCATCATAGGCCGTAGTGAAGATGACATGAGGTACATGGTCCAATTCCTCCAGGAGATCAAAGCCCGTTTTTTCCGGCATCTGGATATCCAAAAAAATCACATCTGGCTGAAGCTGCTCTATCTTTTCCTTGGCATCGTCTACATTTACGGCTTCGCCGACGACTTCTACCGTTTCAAGTTGGTTCAGTAAATTAATCAGTTCTTTACGGGCTAGGCGCTCGTCATCGATTACAATGGCTCTCATAGTTATTGAGTTTGTTATTCTAAAGTAACTCTTTGTTTTGGTATTTTAATTTCAGTGATCACAAACTGGTTTCCGGAATTAAATATCCGGAAACTTGCCTGGTCTCCGTATAGCAGCTTCAGGCGTTGTCTGGTATTTTCTAATCCGTGTCCTCCCGTATCTTTTTTAGAATTAAAGGAATTGGGATTGAGGTAGCCGCTATTTTTCACCTGAATGTAAAGTTCCTCCTGCAATCCTTCCCGGCATTTGATTTCGATCAGGCCTCCTTTGACTAGATTGGAGATCCCGTGTTTGATTCCGTTTTCGACGATAGTCTGGAGCATCATCGGGGGAATTTTGTAGCTGTAAGCCTCATCCTCTACCTGATACACTACTTCCAAACGTTCCTCAAAGCGAATCGTTTCCAATTCCAGGTAATCCTTGACTGTTGCCAATTCATCTGCAAAATCGATCACCTGCTTTTTGTCCATCATCAAAGTAAAGCGCAGCATATTCGAAATCCGGGTGATGGCTGACTTTGCTTTTTCGGGATCTTCATCGACCAGCGCCCTCACAGAATTCAGTGCATTGAAGATAAAATGCGGATTGAGCTGACTTTTCAGGTGATTTAGTCTGATTTCATTGATCTTGGCTTCATATCTGAGACCACTGTTGTAATTGTCTAAGAAATGAAAAAGAAAATACAGCAAAAACCAGAATGAGTAATACAGGAAGTTGACAAACAGCGTGACTGCCACGATCACCGCCCTAAAATCCTGCGCGGGATTCAAGGTGCCAAAAGCCAGGTTGATCAGGATTTGGGCAATGAAGTTCAAAATCGAAAGGCCAATCAGGGCTAAAATGGTCTGAAGCAAGAGCCTCAAGATGCCCATCTTAAACCAGCCGTAGGTCTTGACGATATGTCTGAAGCCGTGAGTGGAAAGTAAATAATACAACGCCCACGCGACAAAGGCCCAGCTTTGTTTGGGTGTGATGCCTTCGGAAAGTGAGGCAAAAAAGATATTGACAAAGGCAAAGCCTCCCCAGCCCAAAAGCTGCAACGTCCAATAAAGCCTGACTCTGTTCATCTTTGGCTTAAAGTTAGCCATGGAGGAGGAATGGAGATCTTTAATTTGATAGATGGACGAGACGCTTGATTTTCGTGTCAAATTCAGCGTTTTAATTCAGCCTTCAAGAATCTGCCAGTGTGACTTTTGGCATGTGCCGCTACTTCTTCCGGAGTTCCTTGGACTACGATTGTTCCACCTTTATTCCCTCCTTCAGGACCCAGATCTATCACTCGATCTGCTACTTTGATCACATCAAGGTTATGCTCGATGATCAGGACTGTATTCCCTTTATCCACGAGCTTTTGCAACACGCCCATCAAAAGATCGATGTCCTGAAAGTGCAACCCCGTAGTAGGTTCATCCAGGATATAAAATGTCTTTCCAGTATCCTTTTTTGAGAGTTCAGTTGCCAATTTGACCCGCTGTGCTTCTCCTCCTGAAAGTGTCGTAGCATGCTGTCCCAGAGTGATATAGCCCAAACCCACCTCACTGAGGGTTTTAATTTTTCGGAGAATCTTCGGTTGAAACTCAAAAAAATCTACCGCCTGCTCCACGGTCATATCCAAAACGTCCGAAATGGATTTTCCTTTAAATCTTACTTCTAGAGTCTCCCGATTGTAGCGCTTCCCTTTGCAGGTTTCGCAGGGGATATGTACATCTGGAAGGAAATCCATCTCTATCAGCTTCATACCCGCACCTTCACAATCCTCGCATCTGCCTCCTTTAACATTGAAGGAGAATCGCCCGGGCTTGTACCCTCTGATTTTTGATTCGGGAAGATCGGTGAAAAGGGTCCGGATATCAGAGAAAACACCGGTATAGGTTGCAGGATTTGATCTTGGAGTCCGTCCGATTGGGGACTGATCCACTTCGATCACTTTGTCCAGTTCTTTGAGGCCTTCGATACTTTTGAAGGGCATCGGTTCCTTTTTTGAATTGTAAAATTCCCGGTTCAAAATCGGATAAAGTGTCTCATGGATTAAGGTACTCTTCCCACTTCCGGATACTCCTGTGATCAAAATCAAAGTTCCCAAGGGCAATTCCAAAGTGACATTTTTCAGGTTATTTCCACTGGCACCTGTCAGAATTAAACTCGACCCTTTTCCTTTTCTTCGCTCTTTAGGAATGGGCAAGCCAAGCTTCCCACTGAGATAGCGAGAAGTGACCGAACCATTGTTGAAGATCGCTGTAGGATGGCCTGCAGCTACAACATGTCCGCCATGGCGACCAGCTCCCGGACCCATGTCGAGTACAAAGTCTGACGCGAGCATCATGTCCTTATCATGCTCTACCACAAGTACCGAATTGCCCAAATCACGCAGACTTTGAAGTGCTTTGATCAATTTCTCATTGTCACGCTGATGCAGCCCAATGCTTGGCTCATCCAAAATATAAAGCACACCGACGAGCTGCGTACCAATCTGAGTGGCCAGTCTGATTCGCTGAGCCTCACCTCCGGATAGCGTTCGCAGGGGGCGATTTAGGGACAAATAACTCAACCCAATATCGAGCAAGAACCCAATCCGCTTGCGGATTTCCTTCAATACCTCAGCACCGATGATATTCTGCTTTTCTGTGATTCGACTTTCCAAACCCTCAAACCACTCCGCAAGGCTCTGGATATCCAGCATTGCCAATTCACCGATGTGTTTTTCATCTATTTTGAAATGCAAAGCCTCTTTTTTCAAACGATAGCCTTCACATTCGGGGCAAGTTTTGGTGACGGTAAACTCGGAAACCCAATCCTGAATCTTGTCCGAACTTCCCTCCTGATATTTCTGAAGAAAGTTGACTATTCCTTCAAAGGTGGTATTCCATTTAGTTCCTGGGTATTTGACCGAGTCCACTGCTACTTCCACTTTGTCTCCAAAAAGTAAGACTTCCACCACATGATCAGGAAGATCTTTGATAGGGGTGCTCATGCTGCACTTGTAGTGCTTAAGGATTGCTTCGATTTTCTTAAAAATCCAGATGTCCCGATATTCTCCCAAGGGGGCAATTCCTCCTCGGGTAATGCTTAGGCCGGGATCTGGAATAATGCTCTCCCGCGTGATTTCTTCTATGATGCCCAAGCCATTACAGGTAGGACAGGCGCCGTAGGGTGAGTTGAATGAGAAGGAGTTTGGAGCTGGCTCATCGTACGAAAGTCCCGTCTCCGGATCCATCAGGTACTTGGAGAAATGGTGTACCTCTCCATTTTCTTCACGTACCATGATGACACCTTTGCCATGCTGAAGGCCAGACTTAAGTGATTGGGTAATTCGAAATCGATCCGATTCATCTGCTACAATCCGATCAATGACAATTTCGATATCATGGATCTTGTATCGATCCACTTGCATTTTTGGGACAATGTCCATCACCACACCATCCACCCGGACTTTAGAGAAACCCATCTTGCGGATTTGCTCAAAAAGCTCACGGTAATGTCCTTTTCGACCTTTGACTACCGGTGCGAGGATGTAGAGTTTTTTACCTGAAAAATTGGAGAACAATTGATCGATAATCTGGTCTTCCGTCTGCCGGATCATTCGCTTCCCGGTCAGATAGGAGTACGCTTCACCTGCTCGGGCATATAGCAATCGCATGAAATCATAAATTTCAGTCACCGTGCCGACGGTCGATCGAGGGTTTTTGGAGGTAGTCTTCTGCTCAATGGCAATCACCGGAGAAAGTCCGTTGATTTTGTCCACGTCGGGTCGCTCCATTCCCCCCAGAAAAGATCGGGCATACGCCGAAAAGCTCTCCATGTAGCGGCGCTGTCCCTCTGCATAGATGGTATCAAAAGCCAAGGAGCTTTTTCCACTTCCGCTCAAACCAGTCACCACGACGAGTTTGTTTCGGGGGATTTTCACATCGAGGTTTTTGAGATTATGCTCTCGGGCTCCAAAAATTTCTATATATTCTTCCTGTGAAGCAGGGGATTGACTCATGAAAATGCGGAATTATTAATCGGCGAAGGTACAATTTTTTGAGGGGAAGCCCGAGGGCAAGCCCAAAGATTGTAACCTGAAACAGGTGAACTTGGTTCTCGCCAATTTACTTAGGCAAAAGGCTGAGAAATCGATGGGCTCGGCTCCGAAAACCAAACTGGCCCTGATTCGGTCATGTACACACAATCTTCATGACGTACACCAAATTCTCCCACTATCGAAATATTTGGCTCAATGCTGAAGCACATTCCCGGTTCCAGGATTTGCGTATTGCCCCGGACTGCATTTCCCCATTCGTGGCCATCCATCCCGATGCCATGACCTGTGCGGTGCGGCAAGCCTGGCAACTTGTAATCGGGTCCAAATCCTGCATCTGTGATTACTTTTCGCGCAGCGGCATCTACTTCTCCGAGTGTTGCACCGATTTTGGCCGCGCGGTATCCTGCTGCTTGAGCTTCTTTTTCCAGATTCCAGATTTCAATCTGTCGGGCAGTAGGCTCTGCACCAAAGACTATGGTACGGCTGATATCCGAATTGTACCCTTCTACAGTACATCCGCAATCAACCAAAACGACGTCACCTTTTTTCAAAACTTGTGGCTTGGAAGTTCCATGTGGGTAAGCAGAAGCTTCGGCAAAGTTAGCTAGGGCAAAAGCATGTCTTCCGCCCATTTTCTGATGGGCTTGAGCTACTGTGGAGGAAAAAGCTGATGGACTGACCCCTTCTTTTAGGGCTGCAAAACCCAAAGTCATCGCCTCGATGGTCAATTTTGTGGCACGTTGCATCAATGCAATCTCTGCAGGGGATTTAATGATGCGGCAGGGAATGACTATCGGATCAGCACTGACAACGTCAAAACCACTGGCAACCTGCCGTAGACCATCTGCGATGAAAAAACGCACGCGTTCTTCCATTCCAATCTTGCCTGAAGTGGCTCCAGAGTCTACTATGGCCTGTTTCATTTGCTTATAGGGACTTTCGTCCTCCTCCCAAGCATAGATTTTGGAACCCAAAATAATCCGCTCCTCCAGCCTTGATTCCTCAAATTTTGGACAGATGTAGCTGACTTCGCCTTTGGAGGGTATGATCGCAACCATTGGCCGCTCACTCTGTCCCCAAGTCATACCTGTAAAGTAATTCATGGAGGTGCCAGAATCCAGGACGATGGCTGCAAAGCCATTTTTATCCATCAAACGTTGTGCTTTTGCGATTCTTGCTTTGCGCTCTTCTAAGGTAATCGGAACCACATCAGCGACACGCGATGTCAATCCCTCAAGCTGAGCCTCCAGCGTAGATGATTTAGCAGCTGCAAAAGTGGAGCTGCCTGCAAAAAGGGATGTTCCTGCTCCCAAAGCTGCCATTTGCATAAAATTCCTTCGTTTCATTTTGATTTTTGTTGGTGGTTTTCTCTTAATTATTTCCTTATTCAGGTAGGATTATTTCGTAGATTTTTCCTCTTTTCACCTTGAGATTCCGGTCTCTCAGCCAAGGGTTGTACAGCTTGAGATCTTTATAGGAACTTCCCTGAGCTTTAGCCCAGCTTGGTAGATCTTTGATATCTTCATCTACTCGGACTGTGCGGAAAGTGGGGTTTTTGTAAAAGTCACTTTCCTTAAAATGGTAACCAAACGCTCCCGGATTTTCGAAAATCACTTTGAACGCAAGAATCCGAAACAGATAGCGACTCGTCTCATCATTAAGGTAGAGTTCGTAATAGTTGTCATGAAGTTGCTCCTCCTGCCGACGGCTAAATCCGGCCTGACCCATGTTGTAGCTTGCTGCGACCGCTGTCCAATCGCCAAACTTGGCATGCGCTTTTTTAAGGTATTTGGTGGCGGCTAGTGTGGATTTTTCAAAATGATACCGCTCATCGACGTCTTTGGATATTTCTAGCCCATATTCTTTTCCCGTGCTTTCCAGGATTTGCCAGAATCCTCTCGCGCCTGCAGGAGAACCCACATTCATCAGGGCACTTTCAGCGATTGCCAAGTATTTGAAATCATCCGGAATCCCATTTTCCTTTAGCATGGCCTCGATGGCAGGGAGGTATTTGGCTGAGCGCTTCAACAGCAAAATCATGTTGGATTCCCAATACGCATTGACATAGATCTCACGCTCCAGCCGCTCATAAATATCCCCTCTTTCCAGTGGAACTTTCTCACCTGCAAAGTCCAGATTCTTAGGAAGGTCAAAAAGTCGGATCGAATCCCGAGTCACGGTAAATGCCTGAACTGGATAGGATCTTTCGTCCATCTGAACTACCTGCCCAGAAGGCGAATTTGGAGTTTTCAAGATAGCCCAAGCTCCCAAAGCAATGGAGACTATCAAGAGAAAATAAATCAAAAAGAGGTGAATTCTACTCATGGTTCAAGATAAAACCAGTTCACATGGATTCCTAAGGTGTTTTGTAAACGGTCAAAAATTAGCTCGAAGATCAATTTTCTGCTCACTCGGTCAAGCAAATTTCTTTCCGAATTCAACCACCCTGAATTTTGTTTTAGACAAAAAACAAAGCTTGAGTTCTTGCTACTTTCCCAGCAAAAAAATAGGCTCAAGATCGCTCTGCAACAGGATCTGAAGAAAATTGAGGGATCGAAATTAAGAAGAAGCCAACTTACTTCAACCCAAAGTTGATTTCTTCAACCAGACTGACTTTTGCCTGTACATAACTTAATGTCTGAGTGGCATAAGTGCTGGAAACAGCTTTTTGAACTTGGGCACAAAAATCACTTTTCTGAAATTCTACAATGGCAGATTTCCCCGGGGCTATTGGTGGGGCAGATTTCCCGGTCTCTGCTATGAGGATGCTCTTGCCGTCCTTTTTGTAATACAATTGGACCAAAATAAAGCTGGATTCGGAGTCGGTGCCTCCTGAGTTTTTAACGGTAACAGGAAACTTGGGTCCAGATGAACTAGAGAAACACGCCTTACAAACCGGTATGATCAGGGAAGGGGAATTGACTGTGAGCGAAAGTGCCGCTGGCACATTGCCTGTATTGACTTCCAAGGCCACAGAATCCTGATTATCAATTACCAGGTCTTTATATTGAAGCTTCAGGTTACTGGTAGCCTGTCTGACGCTGACTGGCTTTCTGGCGGTGGAAGTGGAAGTAGCTGATCGCTGCGCTAAAGTTGGATATGCTACCCCAAATACCAAGAGGAGGATGAGGAGGTTTTTCATGTGTTTATAATTTGATTTATTTCTGCCAGATGGAATGCCCTAAATAAGGATTCTCCTGTCTGAGAACCTTTTCTCGTGGGCATTTCATAGAAGCTGGAAGTTGTAAGGAATTTACAACTTGAAGTAATCTCCTCCAATTATTTTCAAATCCTAAAAAGCTGGTTTTTAGATTAGTTCTAAAATTTCCTCCAACTACTCTCCTGAATTGGAAAGTCTCATCACTTTTTTCTGACCGCCCAGCTTTCCTTTTTTCCTCAGTCAAGACTCAGAAATTGCATGCCGGGCCAGTTGTGAGATCAGCATATCCAAAGGATCATTTATTTAGTATAAAAAGACCGTCTTTCAAGGATCAACTCACTTTTTGACGAAGCGCTTTTTTTATTTCTTTTCGTTTGGCTTTAGATGCTTCCTGATTTTCAAATTGAAATCTTAGGGAACAAGAGCTAGTTCCAAGGGTACCACTCTCTTCTCGATAGGCAAAGACCAAATACGTTTTCCCTAACTGGAAAGAAACTGAACAAGTAGAAAAATCAGATTGAAAGAATAAACGATCTCCTTTTCGCTCTTTACCAACTTTACCTTTCAGCACTTCAATTATTCGGAATTGAGGTTCGTAGCCTCTCTTTTTATAGTAAAGGGAATCGAAAACTAAATCACCTACCCACTCAAAATTAGGGTCTTTGGGGTCTTCTATCGAAACTACTTCGGCTAAAAAAATAACTGGATGCCCATCAACAGCATCCTTCAAACTATAGTCTGAAGGAATAATACACTCACAGGCCCAGGAAGATCCTAGGGAAATCATAAACAAGAGCAGAGTCAGCTTTATTTTATTCATTTCACCATCTCCAATATTTCCTCCAAATACTCTCTTGAATTGGAAAGTCTCGGCACTTTGTGCTGACCACCCAGCTTTCCTTTTTTTCTTAGCCAGGACTCAAAGAGCCCTTCCGGTGCTTGGTGCACAATCGGCATCTTCAAAGCCAAATTTTTGTACCGCTTGGCATCGTAGTCTGAGTTGACTTGACGGAGTTGCTGATCAAGCAACTCTGTGAATTGGCTTAAATCGGAAGGGGGAGTTCTGAACTCTACAATCCATTCATGGGCACCATTTGAGCCATTTCCCTCAAAATACACCGGTGCTGCAGTGAAATTGGCAATGGTCGAGTTTGTACTTTCCGCCGCAAACTGGATGGCTGCTTCGGCGTTTTCCACGATTACTTCTTCGCCAAAGGCATTGATAAAATGTTTGGTTCTACCAGAAATCCGAAAACGATAGGGTGAGATGGAGGTAAATTTCAGGGTATCACCGATTTTGTACCGCCAAAGTCCTCCATTAGTCGTAATAATCATGGCGTAGTTTTGCCCTACTTCCACATCTTTCAGCGAGACAACATTTGGGTTTTCTTTTTCCCACTCTTCCATAGGAATAAACTCATAGAATATCCCATAATCCAGCAGAAGCAGCAATTCATCGGAATTGGGTTGATCCTGAATTCCAAAAAATCCCTCGGAGGCATTGTAGGTCTCCATGTAATGCATCTTTTCCGAAGGAATCAATTCCTTGAAAAGACTTCGGTAAGGCCCAAAGGCTACGGCACCGTGAAAGAAAATTTCAAGATTAGGCCAGACCTCAAGGATGTTTTTTGCTTTTTTCAGCTCCAGAATCCGACGCAGCAGCACGATGGTCCAAGTAGGAACGCCTGCGATACAGGTGACATTTTCGTTCATGGTCTCCTGAGCCATCTTTTCGATTTTGGCTTCCCATTCACCCATCAGGGCAGTTTCCAGGGATGGAGTTCTGGCAAATTGAGCCCAAATCGGAAGATTCTGCATGATGACTGCGGAAACATCGCCGGCTTTGGCGGTGCCCTGAGGATTCAAAGGATTTTTCTCCAAAGTCCCTCCGATGGTCAAGCTTTTTCCGGTAAAAAGTTTGGAGTCAGGATAGTTTGAGACATACAGGGAAACCATGTCCTTGCCTCCTTTGTAGTGGCATTCCTCCAGGCTTTCTTCTGATACGGGGATGTATTTGCTCCGGCTACCAGTGGTCCCCGATGACTTTGCAAACCATTCTATGTCTGAATTCCAAATGACGTTCTGTTTGCCCTGCATCGTTTTTTCGATGAAAGGTTTAAAGGATTCGTAATCAAAAACTGGGACATTTTTGGCGAAATCCGAATAGGACTTCACCTGTTCCAAACCATATAGCTTTCCGAATTCGGTCCGTTTTCCTGATTCTAACAGCTCCTGGAATGTAGCCTCCTGAACTTGAATCGGGTTTTGTTTGAAATTCTCAATTTGACCTATCCGGTTTTTAAAAATCCAGGTCATGAAGCTGTTGATCACTTCCATTAGTTAAAAATTTTGCGTTTCAGCTCAAACTGACTACCCAAATACACCTTGCGTACCTGCTCATCAGCTGCAAGTTCTTCTGCCGTACCTGCTTTGAGCAGCCTGCCTTCAAACATCAGGTAAGCTCTGTCTGTGATGGAGAGTGTTTCATTGACATTGTGATCTGTGATCAGGATGCCAATATTTTTGGTTTTAAGTTTGGCTACGATAGTTTGGATTTCTTCCACAGCTATGGGATCTACACCGGCAAATGGTTCATCCAAAAGCACAAATTTTGGATCCACGGCCAAGGCACGGGCAATTTCGGTTCTTCTTCTTTCTCCACCGGAAAGTACCATACCGAGATTTTTACGTACATGGGTGAGGCTAAACTCCTCCAGAAGACTTTCCATTTTTTCTTTTTGCTGGACTTTTGGCATTTTGGTCATTTCCAAGACCGCCAGGATATTCTCTTCCACAGACAGCTTTCTGAATACCGAAGCCTCCTGAGCGAGATAGCCGATTCCCAGTTTGGCCCGCTTGTACATCGGCAGACTGGTGATTTCATCATTTTCGAGAAAAATCTTTCCTTCATTGGGCTGGATCAGCCCTACGATCATGTAGAAGGATGTCGTCTTTCCTGCCCCATTTGGACCCAGCAAACCGACTATTTCTCCCTGCTCTACCTGAACGGAGATGTCGTTGACCACGCGGCGGCCTTTGTATATTTTGACGAGGTGTTCGGCTCGTAGCATCATATCAGTCAAATTTGATGTCTTTCACATAGAGTTGCAAGCTGCTTTTGTCCCGGAAGAAATTCTCCCGCATTTCTACCACCAGGTCGCAGCGCATTTTCCCTCGAAGCATATTTACAGTAGTCAAATCAGGGTCTTTTGCCCGATCTGCCATCCCAAATCCCAAGCAGACAGGGGTAGTCACCTGTCCGTCCTGAATGATTTTAAAACGTAGATGTTTGTCCTTTAAGACGGTCACTTCATCGGCAAAAACATTGGAAATACGGAAAACAGGCTCTGTATTTCCAGGGCCAAATGGGGCCATTTGCTTCAGAATATTATAAAACTTGTAATTGATCTGATCCAAAAGCAATATATCATCCACTTCAATGACCGGTTTGAGGTGGATTTCTTCTATTCTACTCCGAACTACCTGCTCAAATTTCTCCTGAAATGCAGGGACATTTTCCACCGAAAGGGTCAGACCTGCGGCATATTTGTGTCCTCCAAACTGATCCAAAAGCTCTGCACATTCTGCAATCGCCTCATAGATGTCGAAATCGACGACCGAGCGAGCACTTCCTGTTGCTTTGTTATTGGACTCTGTAAGGATAATGGTAGGGCGGTAATACTTCTCAATGCATCTACTCGCCACAATACCAATGACGCCCTTGTGCCAATCCTGCTTGAACAGCACTGTGGAGTTCCACTGCGCAGTTTCCTCCCGAATGGCTAGCATCTCAAAAGCCTCCTTGGTGATGTTTTCATCGAAGTTTCTACGGGTGGAGTTCACTTCATCGACGAGCTTGGCGCGCTCGATGGCTTCGTCGAGGTTTGGGGCAATGAGAAGTTCCACGGAAGCTTTCGCATGCTCAAGTCTTCCGGAAGCGTTGATTCGTGGTCCAATTTTGAAGACAATGTCTGAGATCTGAATTTCCTTCTCTACTTTGGCCTGAAGAATAAGTGCTTTCAGTCCTGGCCGGGGAATATTGTTGATCCGGTCTAGTCCGTAGTAAGCCAAAATCCGATTTTCTCCTGAAATCGGTACGATATCCGCCGCAATGCTCACAACCAATAGATCGAGGTAATTGTACAGACTGGACTCTTCAATTCCGGCGAATTTGGCGTAGGCTTGGATTAGCTTGAAGCCTACTCCACATCCGCTCAGCTCCTTGTATGGATAGCGACAGTCTTTTCTTTTGGCATCCAAGACTGCTACGGCAGCTGGAAGCTCATCTCCCGGAGTATGGTGGTCGCAGATGATGAAATCCACACCGAGTTCTGATGCAAGCCGAACTTTGTCAATGGCTTTGATCCCACAATCAAGTGCTATGATCAATGAAAACCCATTTTCAGAAGCCACTCTTACTCCTCGCTCGGAGATTCCATAGCCCTCTTTGTATCGGTCGGGAATGTAAAAATCGACATTCGGATAAAACGTCTTCAAAAAACTGTACATCAGCGCTACCGCGGTGGTACCATCCACATCATAGTCCCCATACACGAGAATTTTCTCCTGATTTAGGACTGCATGATGGATTCGATGAACTGCTGCCTCCATGTCTTGCATCAGAAATGGATCATGTAGCTGGCTGAGGCTAGGTCGGAAGTAGTCTTTTGCCTGATCAAAACTCTCTACGCCCCGATTGATCAGCATATTGGCCAAAGTGGGATTCACGTTGATTTCTTTGCCGAGTTTTTCGATTGCTTCTTGCGAAGCTTTGGGTTTTTGTTTCCAGACGTACTCCATGTGGCTAAATTACAAAAGTAAACGGGATGAATGCCGCTTGCAGATTGGTTTGGGTAATCTCTTTTTAGCGGATAAATAGGTCAAAAAGTTTCCTTATTGGCAGAATTAGGCCTGTTTTTGTTTCAAGTACTGAAACCAGAAATAGCCTGGAAAAATCAACGCTTTTAGTTTCCAGTCATTTTTTTCCCTGAAACTCAAGCCGGGGTCCTGATGGACAGCACGATACATCTTTCCCGCCAAAAGGCAATGGCCGATCAGGAAGAGAAAAATAAGTGCGTAAAGAATCAGTTCGTTCATTTTTCTAGTTGGGACAGGAATAACTTAGGATGAAAACTTCCGCTTTATTGGAATCAATCCCAAGGAAACCTTATCACTTTTTAGTTTTTCTGCAAAATCAAGGAAGCCCAGTTATCCTTGGAGGATTTGTCGAGTAATGAAAGTCCCAGCGGTGAGGCCACTTCCAGCAAATCTTCACTGTCTTCCGTGTAAAAACCACTCAAGAGCAAATGTCCCCCGGGAGTCAAAAGAGCAGCATAAATGCCCAGTTCATCCAGCAGGACGTTTTTATTGATATTAGCGAGGATGATCTCATAAGGTCCTACTGGGTTAACCTGTCGGATCGTACCCAAACCCATCCGGGTAGTCAGACCATTTAGGTCGAAGTTTTCATTTCCGTTGTCCACACACCAGTCATCGATGTCAAAAGCCTCTACCTCCCTTGCTCCAAGCAGATGAGCCATGATCGCCAATATTCCTGTACCGGAGCCCACATCGAGCACTCTTTTGCCTCTGTGGTCCAGTGCTCCCTGATGACGAAGCATTTGAAAAGTGGTGGCGTGGTGACCTGTCCCAAAGGACATCTTTGGATTGATGACGATCTCGTGCTTGAAACCCGACTTAGGCTCATGAAAAGACGCCCGCACATAGACCAGGTCTTCTACTGCTATCGGATCATAGTTTTTTTCCCACTCCTCATTCCAGTTGACTTTGGGCATGAGGCCTTCACTGAAGGTGATTTGCCCTGCCTCTTGATAGTCTGAAATCACCGCGGTGAATTTTCCCCGATCAAATTCTGATTCGAGAATGTAGGCATCGATTCCATCCTCATTTTCGAGGAAAGAATCGAAGCCGATCTCTGCCAATTCGGCTATGAGGATTTCCTGAAATTCATCCAGGCACTTGATTTTAAACTCCAGGTAATCCATGTAGTGATCAGAATGATTTGATGATTTCCAGGAAATCTCTGGACTTAAGCGATGCACCGCCAATCAGGCCGCCATCTACGTCTGGCTTTGAGAAAAGCTCCTTCGCATTTCCCGGATTTGCACTTCCACCATACAAGATGGAGATGCTATCAGCCAAATCTTTCCCGTATTTTGAAGCAATATGTCTTCTCAGCGCTGCGTGCATCTCTTGTGCTTGATCCGCTGTGGCAGTTTTGCCTGTACCGATTGCCCAGATAGGTTCGTATGCGATCACGACTTTGGCCATTTCTTCTGGGCTCAAATCAAAAAGACTTGCTGTCAATTGGAATTTCACATTGGATTCATGGGTTCCTGCCTCACGAATTTCCAAAGATTCACCACAGCAAAAAATGGGCGTCAAGCCGTTTGAAAGCGCTTGCTTCACTTTTTCGGCAAGCAAATCATTGTCTTCCTTGAAATATTCTCTTCGCTCAGAGTGGCCTAGGATCACATAGTTCACCCCAAAGGATGCGAGAATTTTGGCTGACACTTCACCCGTAAAAGCACCGGCTTCTTTCTCGGAACAGTTTTGAGAACCCAAGGCGATTCCCGGGGTATCACCAATTAGTTTTTTTACCGGAAAAATATGTGGGAAAGGAGGATTCAAGACAGCGATGACATCTTTCACTGCTTCATCTTTGTACATATTCACGATTTCGGAAGTCAGTTTTTGGCCTTCGTCAAAGGTCAAATTCATCTTCCAGTTGCCGGCAACGATTTTTTTACGCATGATAGGTTTAAAATTTAGAGAGGTTTGAAAAAAGAATAAGGAAGGGTACTTTGGCTTAAAATTACCAAAAATGTCCGGTTGGGGAAAATATAACCCAGATCAAGCTCCAAAAAAGTATTGGTCACTCGAGGAAGCTAAAGGAAAACTAGAGACTTACTGTGCCTACCAGGAGCGAAGTCAGTGGGAAGTGCGCCGCAAACTGTATGAGAAAGGGATAAAAGGAAACGCTGCAGAAGAACTGATCTCGGAAATGATTTCCGATGACTTTCTCAACGAAGAGCGCTATGCAAGAGCTTTTGCCCGCGGCAAATTCCGAATCAAACGATGGGGACGAAATCGGATAATCCAAGAGCTGAAGATGCGGGACATCAGCCCCAGATGCATTCAATATGGGCTTTCGGAGATTGACCCTGATGAATATTACGATTCGCTGCTGACTCAAGCTGAAAAAAAATGGGAAAAGACTTTAGAAAAAGACCATTTCAAAAAGCGGTATAAAGTGATCCAATACCTCATGAGCCGAGGCTATGAGCAGGATTTGGTACAGGAAGCTGTGGTTAGTTTGCAGAAAGGTTAAGTAGTCAACAGTCCACGGTCCACAGTCGACAGCATGTTAAAAGGACTATTGACCTTTAAGTCATGATTCATCAATTTTTCCTAGTTTATTGAATTTCTTAAGGCTTGAATTTTAACTATCAATACCTCATAGGAAGAATATAGATTAGAGAAAGATTCATCCGAAATTATGTTTCTTCTCCAACCGAGATGAAGACAACAGACCACCTCAATTGCAGATCGATTTGAATACCCAAGGAATTTTTTAAATTCTGCGTTGGATTGTCCGGTAGAACCTTCTGCAATATTTAATGCCACTGAATCTGCTGCGCGTTGAATTTGAGAAGCCAGAACAAATCTTTCTTCCGAAGGAAAGGTTTTGACCAACCGATTAATTTCAGTTGCCAAATTGATGGACAGTTCCCAAACCCGTAATTCTTCAAATTTAAAAGCCATAGTGAAAAAGTTATTCTTGAATTTAAAAAAGAAAAATCTAAAACCCGAGAGCCTTCTCTAAACCAATGACTATACCTTAAACTGCTGTGGACCGTAGTCTGTGGACCGTTGACTATATCATTTCCGACATAATCTTAGCAGAAAGCAGCGAAAGCGGAATTCCTCCACCGGGATGCACAGAACCCCCACAGAAGTAGAGATTTTTGATTTCTGAGGAAAAATTAGAGTGCCGCAGGAATGCCGCAAATTTATTATTGGAGCTATTGCCATACAATGCGCCTTGGGCGGAAGATGTCTTGGATTCGATGGACCTTGGGTCAAGGATTTCTTCCACCTCTATCAGCGGCTCAATATCAGATTTCAGAACTCGATTGATTTTAGAAATGATGTTTTTACGAGCTTCAGCGATGAGTACATCCCAATCCTGACCTTGATTGTTGGGCACATTGATCATCGTAAACCAGTTCATACAGCCTGCTGGAGCGTCGTCTTTTTTATAGACCGAAGTAATATTGATGTAGACTGATGGGTCCTGATAAATTGTTCCTTTTTTGAAAATGTGATCAAACTCGGTTTGGTAATCCTCACTGAACAGAATGTTATGAAGGTCTAATTCCGGGAAAACGTGCTTTATCCCCCAATAAAAAATCAGAGCTGAACTTGATTTGGGCTGTTCCAATAGGAGCTTAGGCTGTTTTTGCTTCCGCAAAATGGTCTTGTAGGCGTTGACCATGTCCATGTTGTTGACCACAATGTCTGCTGGGATTTCTTTCCCTTTTACCAAAACTCCAGTGGCCTTTCCATTTCCCACCAAAATCTCCTCAACAGGACTGTCGAAATGATAAGTCACTCCGAGTGAAAGGGCTAGGTGGTAAAGGCTCATGGTGATGTCATGCATTCCTTTTTTAGGAAAAAAAGCCCCAATGTTAAACTCCAAATGCGGAATGATATTCAGCGTGGCTGGCGTCTCGTAGGGATTTGAGCCGTTGTAGGTCGCGTATCGATTGAACAGCTGAACCAATTTGGGTGAACTGAACTGCCTTTCGTTTGCTTTATTCATGGTTGAAAAAATCCCGAGCTTACCCATTCTCAAATAGGATTTGAGTGCCTGAGGATTGGTCCAAGTGCCAAACTTGTGTAAGGAGCGATGCATGAATAGCGGCGCCAAATGATTGTAAATAAACGCTGATCGCTTTAAGGCCTCACGGATATGGGATGCAGGTTCGCCAAGTTTGGATTCTACTTCTTCAGCAAAACGGTTGATATCGGACCAAGCCTTCAGCCGTTTACCATCTTCCCAAAAGTAATGGCAAGCCACATCCAATTTCAGGTATTCAAAATGCTCCTCGGGACGTTTTCCCGCCAATCTGAAAAGCTCTTCTACCTGATCCGGCAAAGTAAAAAGCGAGGGTCCGGCATCAAAGCGGTAGCCGTTTAATACTATTTCCGAAAGTTTTCCACCGGGATAAGCATTGGCTTCAAAAACCTCCACGTGGTATCCCTTGATAGCCAATCGGATGGAGGCTGCTATGCCGGCAATACCGGAACCGATGACTAGGGCTTTTTTATTCATTGCTAATTGTTTGCTATTAACCAAAAGGAGAGCTAGGAGTTTGTTCTTTTTTGGGATTTAATTCCAGTCTTTTACACCTAAAGTCTGAAAGGCAAGATAGATATTTGAGTCAGACTGAACTCCGGGCCTTCTCAATTTTATCGGATACAAACAAAAAAAGTCCGATCCCACCGAAGTGGAACCGGACATTTAAACTTAGACCTTATGAGAAATTAATACCCTGGATTCTGCTCAATAGGAGCAGAAGAATTTGTCTGAATTTCGACTAATGGAATAGGCCAAACAAATAGATTACTACTGTATTCCAATGAATGATCAAATGTGATCGCTCTGTCAGTGGTGTAGAAATCAATGTTATTGATTGACCTAGAGGCAGCTTTTGGTGGAATTCCATCCATAATACCCGCACCTGAAAGCCGGTGGATATCTGGCCATCTTCTTCCTTCAGCTAAAAACTCAATTCTTCTTTCATTGTAAATAGCAGTTAAAAGACCAGACTGTCCACCCAAACCAGTTGCTGTATAGCTAGGAACGGATTCGGGTAAAGCCCTATCTCTTACAGAATTCAATAATGCCACTGCCGCATCAAGGTTACCCAATTGAGCATTTGCTTCAGCTGCATTCAACACTACTTCAGAGAATCTCAAAATAACATTCGGATCAGTACGAGTAACAGGATCAATGTATTTTGCAGTATAAATTCCAGTTGCATTCCTGCTCGTCAGCTCAGTTCTTCGAGAATCTTCAGGATGCCAGAAATCTGCTCTCCAGATAATTGGAGATACTTTAACAAGCCCACGTCCACCATCAGCAGGATTACCATACATAGCTGGTAAAGCACCATTTACTGTTCCGTTGGAACCTTCGGAATTTATGAAAGAGAAAATGTTATCAGAACTGCTTCCACCCCTGAAAGGAAGTGCTGGGTTTGCTGTCACAGAATAAAGACCTTTGATCTTATCAAATTCAGCGACCACATCAGCCCATCTTTCCATGTGCAAAAGTACTCTAGTCTTCAATGCAATTACAGAACCATAACTTGCTCGAGATACATCACCGGCACCTGAACCAAACGCTACTGCAGCGGCATCCAGATCAGCAAGTAATTGTGTATAATCCTCGCCAACAGTACCTCTACCAACAGCCTCACCTTCAGGGACTTTTGGCACGTCATTGATCGCAAAAGTTCGGTAAGGAACACCTGCTGAAGAAGGATCATCAGAATAAGGTCTTGCAAAATGAACTAATAGTTCATGATGAGCAAGAGCTCTTAAAAACAGCATTTCTCCTCGGTAAGAATTGGCTTGTTCAGATGTAAGGACCCCATTTTCTACTGCAGGATCCAGATTTTCCAAAACAATGTTGACCCGGTTAATCATTCGATAGAGCGATATCCACATCCCATTGTTATTGGCTGTTTGTGGATTGTAGCCATTTGTGTAGGTAATTTCATAAAAGGCTTGGTCATTATACATATCCTCACCTCTCATGTCGCCTTGCTCCACATTGGCTGCTCCAAATGGGTATCCACGACCATTAACAACGGAGCCGTTATAAAATCCTCTCTGTGCTGATTCATATACACCTAGCACAGCTGATTCAATTCTTGCAGCTGTACCAAAAGCTTCAGAATCAGGAATCAGGTTAGCTGGAATTAATTCAGTTACTTCACAAGAACTGACCACACCAATCATAGCCGCTCCGGCTAGGATAAGTTTGAAATTTTTTATAGAAAACTTTTTCATTTTAATTCTTCGTTTAGGATTATAAAATTAGAATCCAACGTTTAGACCCAAGGTATACGTTCTAATTACTGGAGCTACGTTCCAGTCAACACCGAACTGTCTTTGACCAGAGAATTGGTTAGACTCAGGATCCAATCCAGAATATCCGGTGAAAGTGAATGGGTTCTGAACTTGAGCAAAAAACCTTGCATTAGTCACAGCTCCATTAAAGGCAGATTGTAATGCAGCAGCAGGAACAGTATATCCAATTACGATATTTTGGATTCTGACAAAATCACCTTTCTCAACAAATCTGCTGTTAGAGGCAGAATTTTGCCAAGTATTTGCATCTCTTCCAGAATATAGTCTTGGAATATCCGTAACCTGTCCACTTTCAGTCCACCTGTTTAAGATAGAGGCATGATTGTTTGAGAAACCAAGTCCTAATAATCCTCTTACTGACTCATTCATGATGTAATTCCCGCCTGAGAATCGAGTAAATATTTCAGCATCGAAATTTCCAAATTTGAACGTATTACTCCATCCTCCTTGCCATTTAGGAAGTGTATTGCCCAAGAATGATTGTGTCGGTGCAGAACCCGGTGTCGTGGTATTTGAAGGATCATTTGGATCATAAGCTCTCCAGGTATTCGCGCCCACTAACTGCACGATATTTTCACCGCTTAAGTACATCACGTTACCGTTTGCTGGGTTTACACCAGCCCAAGTGAATCCATAAAGCTGGGCAATAGGACCACCAACTTCTGTTCTGTTGTAGGTGTTAGTCAATGGCTGAACCAAATTAGTTACTTCGTTTTCAATGAAAGTGATATTGAAATCAGTGTTCCAAGAGAAATTACCTTTGTTGATCACATTGGCAAAAGCTCTCAATTCAAATCCTGAATTCACCATTGCCCCTACGTTCTGATTAATTTCGTTATTAGGAATACCCAATGAAGGAGCAGTAGGTGCTGCCAAGATCAAACCATCCACATCGTTCGTGAAATAATCAGCAGAAATGGTCACTTTACCGATGGTCATATCAAGACCTACGTTAAACTTCTTAGAAGTTTCCCACTGTAGGGCACCGTTGGCCACTCGTGCATAACCAATACCAGCACCAGCACCACCTAAAACTGGAGAATAACCACCAAAGGCTGCAAATGCATCAATACCTGTATTACCAACCTCAGCATATGATGCTCTGAATTTTAAATCAGAGATCAGTTCGGAGTTAAAAAACTCCTCATCAGAGACTCTCCATCCTACTGAACCCCCGAAGAAGGTGCCACGCTTATTGTCTCCAATCAAGTCAGAGATACCATCATTTCTTACTGTAAATGACGCCAGATATTTTCCTTTGTAGCTGTAATTAAATCTACCAAAGTATGAGTCAAATCCTTGCTCAGAGTATCCTCCACCTGAGAACTGGTTGTTATATGAACCAGAGATAAGGTTTTGAAGTCGATAGAAGTTGTCAGATAGGTCAGTTCCTTGTGCTGAGAAATTATAGTAGTTGGTAAATTGATATTCCAAACCAGCAGTAACATTCAAATTGTGATCGTCTGCGATTACGGTTTGGTAATTCAACGTATTCTGCCAATTCCATCTGAAAACTGGATTATACGCCATAAATACAGATCCATTGGTACTACGACCATCACCGTGTCTCGGATCAAGTGATTGGAAATCATCCGCAAGAGTCAAATCAATACCAATTTGTGTTCTAGCGGTCAAACCAGTCGCAATATCAACCTCACCATAAGCGGAACCAAGTAATCTATGTGCTCGGCTTCTGTAAATGTTATTATCTAGTACAAATCCAATATTAGGAATATTGTTATCTGGACCTGCTAGGTTATTGCCAAATCCAGTTGTCGCCCCATCAGCAGTTACATTGTAGCCATCAAATGCGGTGTTTTCTGGATCATAGATTGGAACGTTTGGTAAAGCTCTAGTTGCATTGTATATCGCTCCTGAAAGTGAGTTTGAACCATTATTAAGACCATTAATTTCAGTCAATGAATAAGAAAGTGATGTTCCAATTCTTACAGCTTTCGAAATACTATGATCGATATTTGCTCTAAAAGAATATCTCTTCAAATCATTTGCTACAATAGGAGACTCTTGATCCGTGAAACCTAGTGAAAAGAAATATTTCGTAGCTTCAGAACCACCTGAAATTGAAAGGTTGTGCTGTTGCGTAAAGCCTTTTCTGAAAATTAGATCTTGCCAATCTGTATTTACACCTTCTCTTGCATTTGTAGTTGCATTTGGGTTAACATTGGTTATTTTCTCATTAGCAATTTCCACGAACTGATCTCCGTTTAACAATTCAAAACGGCTAACTTCTTCATTGATTCCCATAGAGGTACTGTAACTTACCTTAGCTTTTCCAGTAGAACCTCTTTTGGTAGTGATGAGAATCACACCATTAGCCGCTCTTGAACCATAGATCGCAGTTGCAGATCCATCCTTCAAAACCTCATAGGACTGAATGTCCGCAGGATTGATATTCGCCAAAGGATTTGAAGAGTTTACAGATGATCTATCATCATCCACCACTGGCACTCCATCGATTATAATCAATGGGCTAGCACTGGCAGTCAAAGAGTTTACACCTCTAATTCGGATAATTGGTCTTGCACCCAAAATTCCACTTGGGGTAGTTACCTGAACACCAGGCGCTCTACCAGCTAGTTGAGATTCGAAAGATGGAGTAACCAAGTTTTCGATGTCTTCACTACTGATTGAAGTCACAGAACCAGTAATTTCTCTTCGCTCCTGAGTACCGTAGCCTGTTACTACTACTTCATTGAGGACTTTGACATCGGTGTCCATTGTCACGTTGATCACGGAACTGGAGCCAATTGACATTTCCTTGGTAAGGTAGCCAACAAAGCTGAAAACAAGGGTAGATGCGTTATCTGGAACAGTGATGGAATAGGATCCGTCCAGATCCGTGATTGTTCCTTGAGTGGTGCCTTTCACCACCACGCTGGCGCCTGGTATGCCCTCTGGCTCTTCAGCCGAAGTTACCCTACCAGTGATCGTTTTGGATTGCGCGAGTACCGACACGATGGTCAGAAAACTCAATGCAAAGCCTAATAAAACTTTCTTCATAGGTAATTGATTTAGTTTTTTTAACATTCAGGAAGCTAATATGAGGGGATATGATGCAAGGAAACAAATCTTAAAAAGTGCCTCATACTCGTTCTAAACGCTATTTTATTTGGCTTTTTAGGCTTTTGAAAAAATTAAAACTACTTTTACTTAAGTAAAGTCCTCAAGGCGTAATTAAACTATAGTCCTACAGATACTATTCGATATAAAATTCTTTAATTAAATATTTTTTCACGCCAAAAGTCTGTTTCTTGGAAATATTCAATTAAATAATTCAAACTTTTTGAGATAACAAAACCTTAATAATTGGATAATATTTGGCAATTATCGCAAAAACCCATTTTTATTTTGAAAATCGAAAAATCAAAATCTAGATTCTCAAAATCTTAGCAAAGTCATTCTAAAAAACTCCAAATTTTCTACATTCTGATTTTTTTTGATAATTCCAGCAATTTTTTCCACAATCGGGGCTAAAAATCACCACTTAGTCAAAAAATCACCCAAGAAAGGCTAGATTTTTATGCAAATTCCATTTTTGTGCCGATCTCTTGAGAATAGATACACTATCCACACAAAAGCTGGTTTGGAAACTTTCTCTTTTGACCAAATCCAATATTTCATCAAACCGAGCAGCCTTGAGGTCTTTGAAGGCAACTGTCATATGAGGATGGTAATTGCGGTCACTCAGTTCATCCACAAGATTCAGTTCTCTTTTACAAAAAATCTTCATGGAAGACTGCAAGTCCATAAGCTCCGGAGTCGGTGTAATTGCCAAAAAAATGACGCGTTTTCCGAAAGTGTCAGCCCCATTGATGGTAAGGTTCAGTGATTTTTTGTCCTTCAGAAATCCCGTAAGTTTTGTCTCCAAGACCGATTCTTTGGCCTCATTGTAGTTGAATGGCATCTTCAAGGTCACATGGGGTGGAGATTTAAGCGCGTATTTGATCCCAAATTGTTCCTGAATCAAAAGCTTGATGTGATGTACCTGTTGAAAAACTTCCGGCGGAGGTATCAAAGCCAGAAAGTACTTTTGGATGATTTTCATATGCAGGTTTTCTTTTTGCAGAGACAGTAAACTTCATCGACAGGATATCGGCTCATTGATCAAAACATTTAAGCCGTAGTTCATCACTTAAAATTAACCTCGAAACACCCATACTGCCTCAATTAAAAAAATCTATTCGATTTTCTGAATCTATATTTTAACTTGAGGATAATTAACCCAGTATTTGATAGGATCTAGAGTTGGCAGGATCTTCATTCCAACGAGGAACCATATGCTAGCTAATTTTGTCAGAAGGACCTTTAATAAACAACGTATAAACCTATGAAATTCTTTTCTAAAGCCATGATTGGGCTGGATCTGACAGAGATGGATGATATCCTGATCAAAAAGACGGCAGTATTTGTAAAATTTTTAGGTATAGAAAAATGCTATTTCGTGCATGTCGGAAAAAATCTTGAAATCCCTTCGGAAATCCTCGAAAAATATCCAGATCTAGTCGCTCCTACAGACGAGTCGATCGAAGCAATGGTGGAGAATAAATTGAAGGAATTTAATTTCCCAAAGGAAATCGAAACGGAGGTTTTTGTAGAAGAGGGAAACCATCCCCTAGATACTTTCCTCAGATGGGCTAAGATCAAAGATGTGGATCTGGTCATCATGGGCAGAAAAGACACCATGCCCGGCAATGGCGTCTTGGCCGACGGAGTTGCAAAAAAAGCACCGTGCTCAGTTTTATTGGTGCAAGAAAAACGACCGATCAAGTTTCCTAAGAAAATCCTTATCGCCACGGATTTTTCTTCGCACAACCACCCAATTTATGAATTTGCAGAGTTGATTTCTGATGAATTGCATGCTGAGTTGGTTCCTGTTCACCTTTATGAGGTTCCTCAGGGCTATTCCAAAACAGGCAAATCCTTCGAAGAATTTGCAGAAATAATGAAGGAAAATGCCAAAGCAGATTTCAAAAAATTTGTCTCCAAACACAATCACCCTGATCTCGAATGTGAGTTGATCCTGAACGAAGGCAAAAATCCGGGAGCCTTGATTCTAGAATTTGCACATGAAGTCCATGCCGATCTGATTTTGCTTGGATCTAGAGGTCGAACCAGCTCTGCGGCGATTCTTCTGGGGAGCACGGCCGAGAAACTCATTTCAGCCAATAAGATGCTTCCCATGCTCATTTTCAAGAAAAAAGGCGAAACTATGGGATTTTTCGATGCGCTGTTTAAGCTTTGATTGGTTTCCGGAAATAAAAACAGGCCTGATCCCCTTTGCCCTCCTGATTCAATTGGAGGGCTTTCTTTTGCATGGCAAGTCTTTCCTCAGTAGAAAAATATTTAGAGACTTTACCTACATCGAGTATTTCTCCTTTTCTGTATAGCTCAGTACCCCAAAATTGAAAATCAGAAGAATCAAATTCCACCTCCTGCAAGCTAAACCCAATTTGCTCAGCCTTCAGCTTTAGGCCATTTACAGAGGGGATAATGAGATGTCTTGGAGCATCCAACTGCACCCAGAGTTCTCTGCTTTCTTTCCAGACCACACTGTCTGCCACCGGACAGCGGATCAAAAGCTGTCCTCCTGAATTAAGCTTTTCAAAGCAGGCCTTTAATATCTCATCGGGATGCTCCATGTGCTCGAAAGCATGATGCATCATAATCACGTCAAATTTACTATCTGCTTCTTCCAGTCGCTTTTTCCAGAGTTTCAGCCCAGGTGCAAGCTGCTTTTCTTCTGCTATGAAGGGATCATACCCGTGCAAATCAGAAAATCCACCCGCATACAGTTCGTAGAGAAGCTGTCCATTGCCGCAGCCTACATCCGCAATGCGGTCTGCAAGTCTCGGTCTTAGTTTCTTAAGCCAATATCCGTACATCGGAGCTTTCCAAGCGATCCCAAAATCAAGAAATGCCCGCATCCGAAGCGATTTGAGTAATCGAGTTTTGAAACTGGAAAGTTGCAACTGGGTGAATGAATAATACCCGGAAGGATAATACGGGGACAAATCCTCTGGAATGGTCAGAAGCTGAATAGATCCACAGGAAAAACAGTCTGCATAGGTAAAATCACCACCCAAACCCAGCATGCGTTCACTGGCATGGAACGAATTCAGCTCAGAACTTCCACAAAACTTACATGCTGTCTGGGAATTAATAGGCATTCTCCCGATTGAAAACCAGTTCGTGAATCGTCTTGATCATGATTCCCATATCCAGAAAAAATGACCAGTTGTTGATGTAAAAATAATCCAATCTGACGCGTGATCTGATTTGGTGTGAGTTTTCTATTTCACCCCTATATCCTCTCACTTGAGCTAATCCGGTGATTCCTGGTCTGATTTTATGTCTGGAATTGTAGCGTTCGATTTGAGTCTTAAAGGTCTGATTCATCGGAATCGTATGAGGTCTAGGACCGACGATGGACATATCACCAGTCAAGACATTCAAAAATTGAGGCATTTCATCCAGGGAAGAGTTTCTCAGAAACGAACCGATTCGCGTGACCCTGGGGTCATTTTTGGTGGCCTGCTGGGTATCCGCGTAATCATTCGGTGTCATGGATCTGAACTTGAGGCAATTGAACACCTTGTTGTTGACACCATTCCGCTTTTGAATGAAAAAAACAGGGCCTTTTGACTCCAGTTTGATCAGAATTCCCACCAAAGGAATCAGCCACGAAAGAATAAAAATGGTCACCAATCCAGCGAAAAAAACATCAAAGGTCCGCTTGGCAATGCTGTTTAGTGGATTATCCAACGGAATTTCATTGACATTGATGACAAAGAAATCTCCATATTTCGAAAACGACAGATTCTTCTCAAGCTGTAAACTTCCTCCTGGAATCATCTTGACTTTAATGTAATTCTCGTCAGCGAAGTCTATGACTCGCTTGACAAGTGCCGGCTCCAGCTGCTCCTGAATGTAAATCAAATCAAGATCAAGATTTGGCGCCTGTCCAAAAAAGTCCTTGATTCCTCCACGGGTCTGATTACAGTCCGCCTGATCATCAAAATAACCTAAAAAGTTGATCCCAAAATCCTTTCTGATCCTGAAAACATCAGCCAGCTTGGGGCTAGTGCTTCCTTTTCCCACAATCACGGCATTCCGATAGTTGTTGCCTTTGGCGCGATACTCACGCAGAAGCATATGAACCATCACCCGAAAACTTCCCATCAAAAACAGCATTGTTAGCCCTAAACCAGCCAACTGAATCCAGCGGAAATTCCCATTTTGAAGTGGTGTCCATAAAATAGCCGTAGCTCCTAGAAACCAAACAAGCGTAGCCAAAAGATTTTTCAGCGTATGCTCATACTCATCAGTTCTGCCAATTTTGTAGTCCTTTCTCAAGGAAGAGATCAAAAGCCAAAGAACAGATAAAGGAAGAAATGCGGAAAGCCCTGCACCATCAAATACTCCGGCAAGTTGAAGTAAAACATTGGCTATCAGCAAAGCCAAAAGAGATCCCAGAAAATCACTGACAGTAAAAAGCCAGGGAAAATAAGTGTCGAATCTTCTCTTCATAAAAATATTTTCAAACTAGATCTGTCTATAGAAAGTAAAAACCAGACGATACTTTAGATTAAACTTAAAGTTTTGCGACCTAAAATTAAGAAAGAAATTCTGTCAGCTGCTTACTTTTGAATTTATTTGTGCCAGCCAAATGAAGACTTCTTCTCAATGAGTATAATAAACGATCTTTTTGCCTCCTCGGACCACCCCAAATCTTTGGGAGCCAAATTCCGGGCCAAGCGAACCAAAAAATTTGAAAAACTTTTCTTCAAAAATTTTAATCCCGAAAAGCCTATTTCGATTCTGGATGTCGGAGGTACGGATTATTTCTGGAAAACCAGCCAAATCCCGAATATCCCTGGAGTAGAAATCACCCTGCTCAACCTTCACCTCGAAAAAACCACTCACCCGAACATCATTTCCATGATCGGAGATGCTACGGACATGAGGGATTTTGAGGATCAACAATTTGATCTGGTCTTCTCCAATTCAGTGATAGAGCATCTCTACACTATAGAAAATCAGCAAAAAATGGCCCGTGAGATTCAACGGGTGGGTAGAAAATATTTCATCCAGACCCCAAACAAGTATTTTCCTATAGAAGCCCACTATGCCATTCCCTTTGCCCAGTACATGCCTAAAAGTCTTCTCTTATTCCTCCTGACCAAAACAAAGCTGAGTCGGTTCCAGCGGTGGGAGACCAGTGCTGCCCAGCAATATCTAGACGAAATCAGATTGCTCAACCAAACAGAAATGGCTCAGCTTTTCCCAAAATCCAAGCTCCTAAAAGAAAAAGTAATGGGAATGACCAAATCGCTGACAGCACACAATCTCCGCTAATCCGCGAATTGAAGGCGGACCAAATTGGCATAAAAACCACCATCATTCGCCAGCAGCTCTTTGTGACTGCCTTGCTCCACGATTCGGCCTTCGCTTAGCGCATAGATTCGATCCACTTTGCGGATGGTAGTCAGTCGATGGGCAATGATAAGGGTAGTCCTTCCTTTCATCAGTTCATCCAAGGCCTGCTGGACCAAGGATTCTGATTCAGCGTCCAAGGATGAGGTCGCTTCATCCAAGATGAGGATCGCAGGATCCTTAAGAATAGCACGGGCAATGGCCACACGCTGTCGCTGTCCCCCTGAGAGTTTCACTCCCCGCTCACCTACTAAGGTCCCCAGTCCATCTGGAAATTGAGAAATAAACTGCCAAGCGTTTGCCTTTTTGGCTGCCAGAATGATTTCCTCTTCTGTGGCACCGGGTTTGGCATAAGCTATATTTTCTCGAATCGATCCTCCGAAGAGCAAGACCTCCTGCGGTACAATTCCGATTTTGCTTCGCAAAGCTTTCAGATCCCAATCCTTCACATCCCGGCCATCAATCCTAACTGAGCCTTTTTCTGTTTCATAGAAACGAAGCAAAAGCTGTATTATGGTCGACTTCCCTGCACCAGAATGCCCCGCCAAGGCAACTTTTTCTCCGGATTCGACCTGAAAGGAGACGTTTTTCAGCACCTCCACTTCTGGTCGGGTAGGATACCTGAATCCCACCTCTGCAAACTCTATTTTCCCTTCAAAATGAGTGGATAAATCCCCACTTTCAGACTCCGGCTCTTCGTCCATGATCTCGAGTACTCGCTCTGAGCTACCGATTGCTTTCTGAAGTTGACTGTAGATATCTCCCAGTCCGGCGATGGATCCTCCGATAAATGTGGTGTAGAGCACGAAAGAAACCAATTCACCCACGCTCATCTGACCTTCTGCCACCAGACTGGCTCCGTACCACATCACGGCCACGATTCCTCCGAATAGGGCGAAAATGATAAAAGAAATAAATGCACCCCGGTATTTAGCGGTGGTCAATGCCACTCCTACCACGGCATTGAGCCCTTTTCCATATCTGGCAGACTCATATGCTTCCCCTACAAAAGACTTCACTGTGCTGATGGATTGCAGCGTTTCTTCTACGATCACATTAGCTGCGGCCAACTCGTCTTGTGTCTTTTTGGAAAGCTTGCGGATAAAGCGGCCAAAAAACATGGCAATCAAAATCAGAACCGGAAAAGTCCCCAGCATAAATACCGTCAACTTGGGCGTATTGAAAAGCAAAAAACCAATGCCTGCTATGAGCGTGACGACCTGCCGAAACAATTCGGCAAGGGTAGTCGAAAAGGTATCCTGCAATTGACTCACATCGGCTGTGATTCTACTGATCAATTCTCCTGTTCTTCTTTTATCAAAAAAAGTCATCGGAAGCCGCACCAGCCTGCTGTAAAGTTGCTGACGGATATCACGCATGGATCGCTCGGAGACCAAAGCAAAAAGCCAAACCCTGAAAAAAGAGAAAATGCTCTGAACGGCCAATATGGCGATCAGGATCAGTGCGATGGAGTTGACATCATTTACAATCCAAGTACTACCCTGTGCCGTATCGATCAGCTTACCCGCTACAAAAGGGAAGGTTAACAAGGTAAGGGAAGAAAAAAGCAGGAAAACCAATCCTGAGATAAATGCCAACTTATAGGGCATCAAAAACCTAAAAATACCCCCTAGTTTACTTAGATTCTGCTTATTCAGTTTTCGTTTCTCCTCAGGCTCCAGCGCAGTTCCTCGATTTTTGGCCATTCTAGTTTGTGGTGTTCAGAGCGCAAAAGTAGGGCTTTAGTAAGATAAATGACAGAAAAATGATAGCCACAGCCACTACAAGTCGAGCAGGGTGTGGGCAAGTCGCTCACCCAATGCAGTGGAATGCTTAAAACCATGTCCCGAACAGGCAGATGCGATTAAAACATTTTCCATTCCAGGAAGTGTTTTGATGACAAAGCGGGCATCTTCGGTCACGGTATAGAAGCAGACTACTGACTTCACAAACTCATGTCTCAATCCAAAGATTTTGCCTTCGACTTTTTCCTTCCAGAAAAGCTCCTGCTCCTCCCGGCTCACTGTCCGGTCCAGTCGATCCGGATGTAGAGAGTCAGTGAATGATTCCGAGGCCATTTTGACAGAAGTACCATCCAAAGATGGAAACCCATAGATAAAATCCTCGGGCTGGGGACCAAAGCCCCACATCCACACCGGATAGTTTTTCCAGTCGATCGTTTCGGGTTCGATCTTCAGCCAATGGAGCACCTGCCGGCAGATTTTGAAGGAGGTTTTCTCCGCCTGTGGCAAAAAGTCCTTGATCCATCCTCCAGCACACAACACTACCCGTTCTGCGTGGATTTCCAGATTCTCAGTTCTGATCAAAATAGATTTCTCGCTAGAAGTAATTTCCTCAACGGGTGAATTAAAGAGACATTTCGCACCGTTTTTTTTAGCCAGATCCAACTGAACCTGAATGGCGGTTTCAGGTCGTAGATACCCTGCTTCAAACTCCAGATATGCTTTTCCAGAGTCGCTATGGAGGAAGGCGGGAAATCGTTTTTTCAATTGATCTGAATCCAGGGTTTCATGCGGGATACCTTGTCGATTGGCTATGGCTACGGTCCTGTCCCAGAATCCCTCCGAACCATACTTTGCCCAAGGCTGAAGCCCGGAGTCCATCAAGATTCCCGATGTTTTAGTCATGATTTTTTGGCCAGTCAGTGCTTCTATCTCCTGCCAGATTTCATGAGATCGCTTAGCTAGTGCCACATAGTCTTCTCCTTCTCCTACAGCCAACCGAGTGATCCGGCTTTCTCCATGGCTCGATCCTAAAGTGTGTGGCGGCTCAAAACGGTCCAAGCCAACTATTCGCTTGCCTGATTTACTCAGATGATAAAGAGCCGCACTGCCTACAGCCCCGAGTCCAATGACTGCCACATCGTAATTAACTCTTTGCTCTGTCATACCTGCAAGATAATTCAGTCAAAAAAATAGCCGAAGAAAATCTTCGGCAGTGGGTTAACTTTTTCCCATTTGAGCATCGATGAGCTCTCGTTTGAGTTTTCTTTCCCGCTCTAGCGTATTTTTCCTGTGCTGATCAAATTCCTCCTGCACATCTATCAGATCTTTCTGTGCCTTGGAGATTTTGCTCGAGCTTCTGAAATATTGCATGGCAAAAAAGGATAAAGCTGCTGCAAGAATCAACACAATTACCCACATTATGGAGGAATAGGCGGTTTTCTGAATTCCCATACCGAGGAATGAAAAATTGTCCCGGTCGGCGATGGCCTGATTTTTTTGTTCGATCTCCGCAGCGAGTAAGTCCTTCACGATAACCACAGAATCATCTAGGGTTGACATGTGGATTTTAAGATCGGATACTTCCTTGGACATCGTCCGGATGGAATCCAAGACATTGGCTTTGAGCTGTTCCAGATTCGATTTTTTTACCACTTCATACTCCTGAAAATTATTCGAAACGCGATAGATGTAATCAAACTGACTGGTGATGGTGCCGGAGCGGAGGGAGTTTTGGGTGGCGGTAGAATCTTGTGCAAAA
The DNA here is from genome assembly GCF_003259255.1 of Algoriphagus litoralis. Classification (GTDB taxonomy): domain Bacteria; phylum Bacteroidota; class Bacteroidia; order Cytophagales; family Cyclobacteriaceae; genus Algoriphagus; species Algoriphagus litoralis. The sequence goes on along the minus strand of NZ_QGOL01000002.1, from coordinate 437,828 downwards.
GCGGCAGAAATGCCTAAAAGAAAGAGTGCTAAGTGTAAGTATACCGATTTGATCATCTTAAGGGGGTAGATTAAGGATGAGTAAGATTTTCCTCGATTTAACAATAAACATGCCTTAATTGTCAAATAAAGCAAATTCAACGGCAAATCGAAAAATCTTGACTCAGGGTTTTTACTATTGATTATCAATTGATTAATAGTATATTTATTTCTGTCTTTTTTGAGCTATGAAACTAAAAGCTTTTAAAATCTGGCTTTTCCTCCTACCAATAGTTGGAATCATCGGCATTTTACTTTTTGTCCAGTCTACCAACAATCAGAAGGAACTGGAGCTACAGCACATCCGTAGCATATCCAGCCTGAGCAAAGATATCCAGACCGCCCTGCCGGATTACCTAAAGCGTGTGGAAGGATATCTCCTCCGAGAGGCATTCCTCCGCTCTCCCAACCCAATCGTATCGGAAAATGCCAAAAAAGTCCAAGGAATTTTGGCTGGATTCAGGCCTAAAGTCTCCAATCTCAGAATTTTAGAAGCTGAGAATCTCCCTGATTTGGAGTTTATCCTTGACAGTACCCAAGTCAAAGTAAAAAATCAACCTGTCGAGATTCCGGCACTTTACAGGGATGATTTCTGGCAAGCAGTATTAAACAACCCCCGCTATTCAGGTCGTCCCACCCAAAGCTCCGTGGTATTGATGGATCTTGACATTCCGATCAGCGAGCTTTTTGGCAAGTTGATCGCCAATGATTTTACTTTCGAAAAATTCTACCTGACCAACTCCAAAGGAACCATAATTTTTCCCAAAGAATCGGTAGGTAATTTACTTTTTGAACCGAAGCCCCTCAGCCGAGATACGACTGGGATAAGCCATTCAGGCATTACTATCTCAAAGATTTTTCTAGACGGGCGAGAATTCAAAGCCTATGCGAATCCAATTTACCTCGGGCCAAACCGACTTTACTTCGTGGGTTTGTATGACACCGACTATTTTCAGACGGTAGGATTGCGGATCAATTTCAACTTGCTGAGTACGCTACTCTTTACGCTTATTCTATTGATCGCTTCAGTGCCCATATTGGCAGTAGTCAAAATGGGGCGAGGAGATCAGATGACCCAATCCAGGATCATTCATGTAGGACTGTCACTGATGACTATAGCAGTCATGATGGGTTTCATGCTTTCTTTTTCTAAGAATCGACCAATTCCTGAAAAAATTCTCAAAAATGAAATCCAAAACTCTGCGCAAAGTCTAAAATCCAACCTGAACCAATTTGAATCCCTGTCTAAATTCTGGTATGACCCCTTTGGGATCAGGATTCCGGCCTACACCAACGAGTTGATTCAAATCGACTATGCTACAGGATTTGTGAAGAAGATGTCTTTCCATCTAAAGAATGGATCTGACCCCATTTACATCCAGTTTCAGGACAATCCCTCATTCATTTACCTGAGCGAAAGGGACTATTTTAAATACTACGTTCAAAGGGAAAAAAAATCCACTTTTTTAGACTCTCACTATAGCAGAGGAACAGGTGAACTTGAATCTGTCATTGCTTATCAGGACCTCCAGGCTCCGGTTAGAGATATCAATGCAGTGACCTTTTCACTGAAGATTGACCCAAAATTGGATCAGGATCATCGCATCCTTCTGATTAAGGAAGATGGTAAAGTGATCTTCAAAAGCAAAAAAGTAGAGTCCTTGGTTTCTAATTTGAGCGAGTCTATCAATCCGAATAAATGGAAAGAGGTCTCAAGCTTGATCAAAAACAACAGAGAAATACCTGAATCTACTATTCTCCATGTGCCGCTCTATCTCAATGGACACCAATATGACGCCATCTTTCGCCGCATCGAGACTTCCGACTATGACCAAATCCTCTGGCAAGTTTTCCTGGTCAACACCAACCTTTTCCACGCCTTTTCAGCGCTGACGACCTTGGAAGGGATAATTTTCCTGAGCTTTTATTTTTTCTTTTTCCTGTTTACCCTTTTTGCGCAATGGTCTACCCGATCCGGATCGAGCAGCAAGGGTTTTAAATCTTTTCTCTTTGAATGGCTGGTACCCAATGAAAAAAATCGTCCCCGACTTAACTACCTCATGCTGGGGTATCTGCTGATTTTTGCAGTGTTATGTTGGATTTTGATCAGTGAAAATTTAAATCCAATCTCCACCCTCGCCCTCTTGATTTTTACCTCACTGAATATTTCACTGGTGAATCTGGCAAGTGCACAGCTGGCGGAGATACGGCTGACTCGTAAAGTATCCGTAGAACTTATTGTCTTGGCAGGTATTTACTTAGTCGTATTGGTGGTGGTGCTTTCTGTTTTTACTCATCTGATTCCAGGGATGATTATTCTTTTCGTGAGCAGCCTGTTGATCGTGTTGGGCTGGGCCTTCCTTCAGCCTAGGAAATCTTCTTTTGCGATTCTGAATCTGCTAAAGTCACCCAGGTCCACACTTAGTGCATACTTGGTGCTTTGGTTTTTTCTGATCGGTTTTTTACCCGGCTATCTGATACAATCAAAGACACAGCAATTTGAAAGTGCGATTTGGAAGCATACAGAGGCTTCGGCTCACGAAATCGGACCTGTAGTTGGGAAATACGAGTTGACTCGTAGAAATATGATGGCTGCGATAAGTGATCCTTTTGATCCAAAAATCCAAAATTTCATTTCTGCAGATCAGCATGTAATTCAAAAAGCATGGGAAGGTACCTCCACGGGTTTTAGCAGCAATCCTGTTTGGTATTTTGCGTTTGGCTTTCTGGTCTTGATCACTTTCATCATCATCAGGTGGATTCAAAACAGCATTTTTTTCAATCTTAAACCCAGCGCTAAAATCAGTCCAGACCCGGAAAATCATGCGCGATTTATTTGCTGTATCAATTCCACTCAGATTCCTCCAGCTGATCCTAACACCGTGGAAATTGATTTTAAGTTTCAGAAGTTTTCTGAGGAATACATCAGTCCGCTGAAGCACTATAGGTTTATCAACTTCCACTGCGCAGAAAATCCATATGATCTGATTCAGACCATCACACAGCTCAGAAAAGTTGGCAAATCATTGACGATCTACTCGGGAACGCTCTGGAAAAGCTTCTTTGCTCAGCTGAAATCAGATCGGGAGAAAAGCGTTTTTTCGGAGGCTTTTGCCGACTTCAAATTCAGCGTCATCGAAATTGAGGATATTGAAAAGGGCCCTCTGAAAAATGAGGAAGAAGTGCTTGCTCGACTGAAGAGAAACAAGGGATTCTATGCCAATATTTGGTCGGATTTGAGTTTTGAAGAAAAATTAGTCTGTGCTTCCTATGCCAAGGAAGGCTTCTTTAATCCTGCGCGCAAAGACACCATGTCTGATCTTGCCCAAAAGGGAATCATTGTACCTAGGTCTTATGCTGAATCGACGGATGGCTGGATAGAATGGAGACTTTTCAGCTCTGTATTTCGACTCTATATTTTGAAACATTTCACAGAGGAAGAGGAGGCCAGCTTTGGTGCCTATGAGAAGAAATACGGCAACGTACGCACCATCCAGACAGCAGTGATTAGTTTTGTTTTAATCTGCGTGGCGCTGGTAGGACTCTTTGACAAGACTTTTTTCAATGAAGCCTATGCATACCTTACCGGAGGATTGGGGATAATGGGGACGTTGTATTCATTCCTCAATCAGGGATTTGCCGGGTTGAAAGGATTCAAAAAAGAGGGGTAAGCTGGATGAATTTTTAGTTTCAATTCCCAAAAATTTGTTTGATTTTCAACTAATTTGATAAATTCACCTGAAGTTTTATCCCCTTCTATTAACTCCACTATTCTTGAAAATAATCTACCTAAGCCTGCTGTTTCTACTGTTTGGAAATGGGGTATCGGCCCAAAATCAAAATGAATTCCTCGCTGGTCAACTTGCCTTTGAAAACCAGAAATGGGTAGAGGCTCAGGTTCTTTTTGACCAATGGATCCAATCTCACCCAACAGATCAAGAAGCACTTTGGCTCAGAGGTTTGGCCTATGAAAACCAGGGAAATCTGGATCGAGCTTTGAGTGACTTCAATGCCCTGTTGACATTGAATCCCCTTCACGCAGAGGCGCTTTTTGAGCGGGGAAGAGTCCGATATCTCCTGAAACACTATCAAGAGGCGATAACTGATTTTGAAAACTTCATCAAAACACCATCTGGAGAAACGACCCGGATTCTGTACAAAATAAGCCCAGGCGACAATGCTATTTCCGGGATTACAACTGTCCAAACAGCCAGTAAGGAACAAGCTTACTACCATCTTGGGCTTTGCAGTATTGAACTGGAGGAATATGATTTTGCACTGCTCTACCTGGAGGAAGCTATCCAGCTGAATGCTAAAATTGCTGATTTTCATGCAGAAAAAGGGCGGGCACTTGCCAGACTGGGAGACAACATCCCTGCTATCGAAGCTTATGAGATCGCACTTCAATTGGACCCGGATCATCTGCCCGCCAAACAGGGTATCGCACTCGTGAAAACGGGAGGAGATGAAGTGCTTCAAGAGCAACTGGATCAAGTGATCGCTGACTCTGCAGCAAATTCACAGACTTACAAGCAGCGGGGATTCTATCGAATGAATCATGACGATTTCAATGGTGCCATAGCTGATTTTACAGCAGCCATTGCGCTAGATGCTGAGGATTCGGAGTCTTTTTTTTATCGGGGAAAAACCCACTATCGATTGAAAAACTGGAAGCTGGCAGAGAGTGACTATTCGGAGGCCATCAACCTTGAGCCTGAAAATCCCGACTACTATCTGGCAAGGGGTCAATCCCGCTATGTCAGTCAAAACCTGGACGCTTCAGTGGCAGATTTTACGGTACTCGTTTCATTGGATCCGGAGTTTGCCTCAGGATTTTACCATAGAGGGATCGCACTACAGCGGCTGGGAAAAATCCAAGAGGCCTGCTCGGACCTATTGAAAGCAATCAATCTGGGAATGGAGGAGGCAAAAGTTGCTTGGGAAAAAGTATGCAAATAAGTCAAAGCTCCCTGACGGTATCCACCCGAGAAGCAATGATTGCAGGCCTCCAAGAAGCTAATAAAGTAATCGAAATCACTGCTATGCTAATGTAGATAAAGTCGGAAAGTACGATACGCACAGGATAAGCATCTACTACCGCAGAAGAAATCCCCAGCGAAACCAAGCCAAAAGTATCTTGTGCCAATACAATAAGGTAGCCCAACACCAGACCAATCAATGCTCCACTGAAAGCAATTAAAGCCCCCTGCTTAAGGAAAATACCCCGGATCAGCCGATCTTTTGCACCCATAGCTTTCAGGACGGCGATGTCCTTTTTCTTTTCGATAGCCAGCATGCTCAGGGAGAAAAAAATATTAAAGGAAGCTATGGCCAAAATGAAGGTGAGGGTAAGGAAAACAAAGAGTTTTTCCAACTTCACCGTACGAATAAGACCAGCATGCTGCTCATCCGCATTTTTGACAATAAAATCAGGTCCAAGGTGACTTTTCAAGGCTTTCTGTACCTCTTGGATGTCGTACCCCTCTTGGATTTTGATTTCCAGCGAAGTTCGTTTTTCTCCGTAGTTGAGCAAATCCCTGGTAAAATTCAGCGGTACCAAGACATATCCATCGTCAAATTGCTGCTCGATACTGAAAAAACCACGGGGCTCGAGTTGCGCTGAGGCATACATCTGGCTTGGATCTATGCTGGCTGCAGATCTGGGCGCTTTGGGATAGAAGACTTTCAACGTGGAATTAACTTCCTCGAGATTTACCGAAAGGAAGAAACCCACGCCTCTACCCAAGATCGCTCCTGGCCGGATGTCAGTTCCCAATGAGGTATCACCCCAATAGTACCCTCTTGAAAATCGCTCCTGGTCCAAAAAATTGTCTGAGACTCCCTTGATCTTAGCAACCATCTGATTTCCATCGTGCTCAAAGAGGGCATTGTCTTCGATTACTTCTGTCAGAATCGCAACTCCCTCAATTTTTTCAATTTGGCTAAGCCATTCTTTTGGTGCCAAAAAACTCTTGCCTGCTGCTGGCTCGACTTTAAGTTCGGCATCGAAGCTGGCAAACAAGCTTCTGATCAAATCCTCCAGCCCATTGAAGACCGACATCACCACCACCAAAGCAATAGTGCCCACTGCCACACCCACCATAGAAATGATAGATAGGACTGTGATGAAATTTCGCTTTTTCTTACTGCGAAAATACCTGCCGGCTATGAAGGAACTGGGATTCAACACTTAGGGATTAAGCTTCATCTTCTTCATCCTCTTCATCTTCCTCTGGTGGAGCCGGAGGAATATTAAGATCCGAGATCACTTTGTCCATGTATTGGGCGTAGGTCGCCGAATCATCCGGAAAGAAGGCAATCTCAGGAATCACACGTACAGATTTGCCTATTCTTTTCGAAAGGTGAAGACGGATTTCCTTTTTATGGTCATTGATCAATTCATAGGTAGACTTGGGATCCGCCAGAAGAAAACTGACATAAACTTTTGCAAAACCTAAATCAGGGCTGACCATCACCCGGGTTATCGTGATCATGGCCTTGCCAATCAGATGTTTTGCTTCCTTTTGAAAAATATCCCCAAGTTCCTTTTGGATCAACTTGGCGTGTTTTTGTTGTCTTTTGCTTTCCATGTGAAGTATTTGTGGTACAAATTTAGCGAAATACTTGGGCAAGCTTTAATTTCGACCCAATCCAACCATACCAAAGCCAACACCTTGTTAAGTTTTTTCAAAGTAAACGACCCATTTAGACTTATTGGAGTAGCAGTCTACCTGATTTTGCTGGCCATTTTAATGTTGGCGTTTTTTTCATTTCCGATCACGGAACCCCAGCTGATTTGGATGGTTTTGGGAGAGCGCCTTGGTGATGGATTTTTCATATACCAGGACATCATTGACGATACGGGGCCGCTTTCGGCAGGTTTTTTCACGTTTATAGATCTGCTTTTTGGTCGGAGCAAGTTTGCTTTTGAGCTTATCGGACGATTATTGGTGCTGTTTCAGATTATTTATTGGAACTCCATTTTGTTACGCTATCGGGTATTTGATGAAAACACCTACCTACCAGCCATCGTTATGGCAGCTTTGTTTCACCTAACTTTCGATTTGGTGGATCTATCTCCGGCTCTCTTGGGCAGTACCTTTCTACTTTTGGCCATCGGGCAGCTTTTTTCACAGACTGTACTCCAGAAAGAAACAAGTGAATCCACACTTTTGATCGGAATCTATGGGGGAATAGCCACGGGATTTTACCTGAATTACTGGATTTTCCTTCCGTTTATGATTTTCACAGGAATCGCCATCAGTGGGTTTTCTTTTCGTCAGCTATTGCTGTCACTGATGGGTTTTTTCCTCCCACTTCTATTCATGCTCGTCTTTTTCTTTTGGAACAATGGATTAGAGGAAACGCTCCAGATCCTGCCAATGCTTATTTTTTATGAGAAGTACCAGTACCAATCGATGATTTCTTGGATTCTCTTGGGGATATTCCCATTAGTATTGGCCTTGGTAGGGTACTTTTATGGTGCAGTGTTGAGAGGTTCCACTATCAATCAACAAAAACAGCGTCAGATTATCATACTTTGGCTATTATTTTCGGTAGTCGAAATCCTGTTGCTCAAGAGACAGGCCACTTATCACCTGACGATTTTTATTCCGGCACTTACCTTTTTCATCACGCAGTTCTTTTTGAATTTTGGAAAAGGGATCATTGGCAAACTGGCCTTCTTGATCCTCCTTTTTGGACTTCCCGTCAGCGGCTGGTGGTATTACCAAAATGAATTAAATTCAAACTCAGGTTATTTTGTTAAGCCAAATCCAGCGATATCGGAGATTTCAGGGGAGAAAATCATGGTCTTGTCAGATGACTCCAGTTTCTATTTGCAAAATTCCCTTGGCGGCCCTTTTCTGAATTTCAAGCTGACCAAGGCCTACCTGGCCTCAGAAAAAACCCTAGAGCAAAAAGCCAAAATCTTCCAAAATCTAGGCAATCAAAAACCGGAAGTAGTGATTGATCCTGAAGGTATTTTCAAAAAACTGATAGAAGAACTGCCTGCACTCAAAAATCTCTATGCCGAATCACAGCCCGGAATCTTTCGGTTGAAATAAATTTTTTATTAGTTTGGTTAACAACTAGATAGCCCTTATTTTTAGTCTATTATTGTTGTTTTATTTACGTTTTTTCTCATTTAATCACAATTTTTATGTGTACTGTATTGCAGTTATTGGAGTCTTGTACCTGTGCTGAAAAAGATCAACTTTTACAATTTTGTAGGGTTCGGCATGCCCCGGATTCTAAAAAAGTCCGATTACTAAATCTATTCCTGACCAGACCGGGGCTTTCGGACAGTGACTATTCAAAAATTATCTATCGAGATCCTGATTCTTCTGCTTATCCGCAACTGAAAAAAAGACTAAAAGAAGAACTCGAGGAGTTGATTCTGCTCCTCAAACACCACGCTCAGACAGATGAGATGAGAAACCGCATTGAATGCAGCGAGCTTCTACTTCGCAGTCAGGTATTATTGGCCAGAGGTCTTCGACATGAAGGTGCCAAACTCCTGGAAAAATGCTTGAAAAAGGCAATCAGAGAGGATTTTGCAGATCTAACTTTATCGATTTTTGATATTTCCCAGCGCTTCAAACTGGAAGAAGTATTAAGTAAAAAAGACCTTCCCGAGTTGGAATTAGTCATCAAGAGCCACTTACAGATTCTGGTCAATCAATATTATGCTCAGGAGAAATCCTTCAAGAAAAATGAAAAAAACACGCCCCTGAGTCACTTGCTCCGGCAACTAAACTATGATCGGAAAAACTGGGGACGTCTAGCGGATATCCGTCAGTCCATTTCTAAGCACAACTTCGAAAAAGCAGCCATCCTTATCCAAAACTCTGAGTCTAATTTTGCGGATTGTACAGGTCAAAAAGAGGCCTTTGAGGAATTTAGTCTCGTCAAAATTCAGGTACTCTTATATACCCAGCAGTTTGGCAAAGCCATACAAAACTGCACGGATCTGAAGATTAAGTTCTGTTTTTCTCATGAATACCTCTGTGAAATATCCAAATTGGAATGGTATGCCCGATTTCATCTCAATCAACTCGACGAGGCGCTACAGATTCTGAAAAAGCAACTGTTTCCCACCTTTCCAAATGAATCCGGCATGTGGAAGTATTTGGAAGCTGTAATTCATTTCCGACAAAAGAACCTGAAGAAAGCTCTACTCCTCGCTCACGAATGCCAAGGCGAATTGAAAAATTTCCCAAACTACTATCTTGGCTCAAAAATGCTGGAACTCATGATCCTCTTTGAACAAAACGATCAGGACTGGTTAGATTATAAGATAGATAGTCTAAGAAAATTAGTTTGTCGTTGGAAAGGAAAATTGAGTGCAAGGATTGAGACCTCCTTTTCACTTTTCATGGATCTCCATCGCCAATTGCCTGGAATATCCGCTATTCCACTCATCCATAATTCAAACTTTAGAATGCTGGAAGAAGGCAAAGAAAAGTATGCCTGGCTGCCTATTGGCTTTGAGCTAGTCCGATATGACCGGTGGATTTCGGAAAAAATAAACCATCCTGTACTATCAATAGTCTAGAATCAACAGCCTGAACCTTTTCAAGTACCATTTATAGCTACTTAATTTTTCTACTTCGGGTTAGAAAACAATATTTAATAATAGATTAATCATCTATAATTCAATTATTTATGATTTGATCAGTCTATCCAGACACGTCAAGTTTGTATTTTTTTTCCTGTCTTGGCAGACCAAGGTTAGATAACTTTTAATCCTTGAATTCGCTTTTGCCCCAGCTAAATTTTTAGAAAATGATTCATTCCGTTTTGGAATTTTTGACACAAGAGCTCAACTCATTCCTCAAGCTCAAAGTGGGAGATCCGCTCACTACAAGGATATTTTTGTCCGGCGTGACCAACGAAGCTGGAATCGCTATTCCGGATCAGTCTCTGGGTCTTTCCCTTATCAACATAGAAGAGGAGCGTACCAATAAGGAGCAGCAAAGCCGCTTTGTCAATTCGGTGGGAAAAGTAGAAAAACGAAATCCGGAGATCCAGCTCAACCTCTATGTGCTGATCACAGCCAATTTCCAAAACAAACAGGCTAATAATACTTCTGATGATTATGTCGAAGGGCTGAAGCAGCTCAGTTATGCTATTGCATTCTTTCAGAGCAAAAATGTCTTCACCCCTGAAAATAGCCCTGCCCTGTCAGGCTTCGACGAATCGCTGAAAAAAATTGTCGTAGAGCTTTACAGCTATTCATTTGAGCAGCTGTATAACTTTTGGTCTGTGGTCGGTGCCAAATATCTCCCAAGTGTTTTATACAAGATAAAGACGCTGACCATTCAGGAAAATGCGATTCAGGAAAGCGGTGAGCCAATCGAGCAAATTTTTCTCACTTCACTTCACAAGTCATGAATATCATCTACAGCAGGCTTTTCGAAGTGAGTGTCCTTCATGATTATTTCAGAGAAGGAATAGCACGTGAGGTTAGATTATCTCCCACTCTGGAAACCATGGAGCTACTCAAAAAGGGGCGAATGCTACTCCGGGAGACACCCAGTGGGATCGTAGTGCTCTATCGTGCAAAAATGGATCTTGCCTCTCCAGAGGTGCTTTTAAATCCTCCGATTGAATTCAACTTTTTTATCCAAAGTACTAATCCTACTCAGTTTTTTGCAGTCACCCGACTATCCAAAGGATTGAGAACTTACCAAGCCGGGGATTTTTTGGCATTTGCCAATTCTCCCGCCGCCGCTTCATCTGATCCACAAAACCCCGAAAAAATTGAATTGGAAATTTGGGATGGAGTTCGATCCAAAACTTTTAGCAGCAGGATAAAACTCGATCCAATTCCCTCCAAGGTGATTTTTCAGGTGAAGAATTCCTCAGGAGAAAAGATTCCCTCAGGTCTTGACGCTAGCGGCACCTTGCTGCCTTTGGATTTGGAATTGACTCCGGATGACAAGGGAGAGGTTCTTCTGAAGATCGATCTGAAAGGTAAAAAAGAAGGCCAGTATAGCCTGATACTTAGAAATGAATCCGACACAGAAGACCTCTGGAAAAGAGATTACTTCCTGACCCAAGACAATGGGATCAATGCAGCAATCGGCGTTTTGAAAATCAACTACATTTCTGGTCCGGACCATTTGTATGGCCCTAGAGAAAATTACGCACTTGACTTCAAAAGAAAAGCGACCAAGTGGACCTATATTATAGTGAGCCAAAACAAAAAAATCGACTTGGGTTCTGCGCAACTTTCTATTCGGGACAAAGGAAATCCACCTGATTCTCCCTATGCTACTTACAATTTTCAGCAGATAGGAGATGCGCCTAATGCTGATTTCAAGGTCAATAATTCGGAGACGGTCATTTTCAAGTCTCAAGACCCAATTCCTTTTTTTGAAAATCCAAAATTGAATCTTGAACTCCGCCGAAAACCCGGAAATCGAGTATTGTTTGCAAACCTACCCAACCCTTCAAGATCAGGTGCTATCAAAGTTAGCCCTGGTGAAGAAATCTCAGAAATCTATGTATTCATTTAATCCTAACTGATATGGCAGAATTCAAAACACCCGGGGTGTACATCCAGGAAATCTCCACCCTACCCGCATCGATTGTACCGGTGGCTACTGCCATCCCAGCTTTTATTGGTTATACTAGACAGCGTATCCGAAATGGGGATTCTTTCGATCCTAATATTCCCGTCAGGGTGACCTCCTATCTGGAGTACAAAGAAATTTTCGGAGAGTCATTTTTTGAAAACTACACGATCACCATCAGTGATGGACCAAATGTAGCCATTACCGATCCCGCAAATTTTTCTCAATACCTGATGACTTATCAGGTTTACATGTACTTCTCCAATGGAGGTGGTCCATGCTGGGTTGTTTCAGTAGGGGACTTTGTAGCCAGCCCTACCGGAGACGATATCGATATCGCCGATCTATTGGCTGGATTAAAAGTGCTGGAAGAAGAAGATGAGCCCACACTCCTCGTAGTGCCAGAAGCTGCAAATCTTACTGCTATCAATCGAAAAACCCTCCATGATCAGATGCTGGCACAATGTGCCAAGCTTCAGGATCGATTTGCCCTCATGGATGCGCTCCATTATTCTGGTCAAACTGTAGTCGAAGACGGGGAAGACTTTCGCGCTGAAGTTGGCAGCTCTGACCTCAAATATGGCGCAGCTTACTATCCCGGGTTGAAGACCATCCTTTTTAGAAATTTTGATCAAAACTCCCTGACCGTGGTGGATAACCGCGGCGGAAATGGTTTGGGCCCTTTTCACCAAAAAACCCTAGCAGAAATCGGGAATGGTGAAAACCTGGCGAAAGCGGAAATTACCATCACCGACAATGATGAAATTGATACAGAAGAATTTGTGATCGGAGGTATCCAATTCAAAGAAGGCACACAGTTCACCAAGGCAGGAACAGAGATAGCCACGGCAACTGCAATGAAAACTGCCTTGGATGCCTTACAACCAGGTCTTCCCTTTACTGTGACACGAACCTCAGCCACGCTGACTCTTACTGCAAAATCAATCGGTGAAGCTGGAAAACTCGGTTTCACTTATATCCCTGCCGCTACTCCCGGCGCAACGATATCAGGTACAGGTACCTTCACCTGGATTGGCCCTGATAAGACCTTGTATAATCTAATCATTGGTAGTCTACAAAGTAAGCTGATGGAATTATATCCTGCCGCTAGTATGGCAGGTGTCTACTCAAGGGTAGATAGCCAGCGTGGCGTGTGGAAAGCACCCGCCAATGTGGACTTGAGATCGGTATTGAGTCCGACTGTTTCGGTAAGCGCTGATGAGCAGGCGGGATTAAATGTAGATGCAACCTCGGGAAAATCAATCAACGTCATTCGCTTTTTCCAAGGAAAAGGAAATCTGGTATGGGGTGCGCGGACACTTGCAGGCAATGATAATGAATGGCGCTACATACCCGTTCGTAGACTCTATATTTTCATAGAAGAATCAGTGAAAAAAGCCACTGAATTTGTGGTCTTTGAACCGAATGATGCCAATACTTGGCTTCGCGTAAAAACAATGATCGAAAACTTCCTCACCAATCTCTGGAGGGAAGGAGCGCTTGCAGGAGCTAAAGCAGAGCAAGCATTTTTTGTGAGAGTAGGCTTGGGTCAGACGATGACAGCCTTGGACATTCTGGAAGGCAGAATGATTGTAGAAATCGGACTGGCGGCAGTAAGACCGGCAGAATTTATCATCCTGAAGTTTTCGCACAAACTTCAAGAATCCTAATCCCTTTTAACCCCAAAACGCAAAACTCATGTCAAACTACGCTACCCCAGGTGTATACATCAAAGAAATCTCAACCTTTCCAGCCTCGATAGCAGCAGTAGAGACAGCTATTCCGGCTTTTATCGGGCATACAGACCTAGCTTCAAAGAATGGTGAATCCGTCAGAGGTATTCCCACGCGGATTACTTCGATGCTGGAATATGAATCAATTTTCGGATTTGCGCAGCCTGAGATTATCACAGTTACCATCACTGACACGTATACCGGGGAAAATAGTCAGCCGGCAAAACTCAGTGCCAGAACCATCAAGGCCAGCCCACCCCCCACGACCAGTGCATTTAAAATGTACTACAGCCTAAGGCTATTCTTTGATAATGGCGGAGGTCCCTGCTACATCATCTCGGTCAATGACTTCTCCGCTCCTCCAAGTGTGGGAGACAGTACCACACCGACCAGTCTATTGGGAGGATTAACAGCCTTGGAAAAAGTGGATGAGCCTACCCTGATCGTATTTCCGGATGATCTGACTTTAGCAAATGCCAAATCAGTGTATGAAGCAGCATTGGCACAGTGCGAATTGCTCAAAGACCGATTTGTTATTTTGGATGTGAAAGTCAATACGGCCGATCCAATCGCAGATGCGGACAATTTCAGAAATTCAGGAATAGGAAGTGGAGATTTGAAATATGGTGCTGCATACTATCCAAATCTCAAAAGCGCGCTAAATCTCGGCTACAGCTCCTCCACCGTGAGTATCAGCCAATCCCACACCTACATTGGTGCAGGCACGCCTAATCCAGCTATTACCAACTCTGCAAATGGCTCCAACTTGGACGCCATAGCCACCGCTGACCCTAGCCTTCATCGGGCTATCCTCTCGGAATTAAATAAACTCTATATGACTGTCCCTCCCTCAGGTGCTATAGCGGGAGTTTATGCCCGAGTAGACAGTCAACGAGGCGTCTGGAAAGCTCCGGCAAATGTAGATATCCGTTCCATTATCGGTCCAGAAATCAAAGTATCTAACGAGCAACAAGCCTCTCTGAATGTGGATGCTTCCTCTGGTAAATCTATCAATGTGATCCGCTCATTCACAGGCAAAGGCACATTGGTCTGGGGAGCCAGAACACTAGCAGGCAACGATAACGAATGGCGATATGTACCTGTGCGAAGACTGTTCATCTTCATCGAAGAATCGGTAAAAAAAGCAACTGAATTTGTGGTTTTTGAACCAAATGATGCCAACACATGGCTTCGTGTCAAAACTATGATTGAGAATTTTCTTGCGAAGCTTTGGAGAGACGGGGCACTTGCTGGCGCCAAACCCGAGGAAGCATTCTTTGTACGAATTGGACTGGGAATCACCATGACTGCTCAGGACATCCTAGGGGGCCGAATGAATGTGGAGATCGGCTTGGCAGCTGTTCGTCCCGCTGAATTTATCATCCTGAAATTCTCGCACAAGCTTCAGGAATCCTAATCACTTTACTCATCAAAACTTTTAAAACCAATAGATCATGGCAGTAGCATATCCATTATCCGTCTTTCATTTTCAGGTAGAATGGGGCGGCACCCGCATCGGCTTCACGGAGGTTTCAGGACTTACCATCGAGCTTCAGTCCATCGACTACCGAGAAGGAAGCTCCCTGGAGTACCATGTCACCAAGATGCCGGGCATTCCTCAATTCAGCAACATCGTCCTGAAGCGTGGCGCATTCCGTGCTGACAATGAGTTTTTCCAATGGCTCAATACGGTGAAAATGAACAAAATTGAGCGAAGAGATCTCACTATCAGCTTGCTCAATGAGGAGCATGAGCCCGTCATGGTTTGGAAAGTAAAAGAAGCTTGGCCATGCAAAGTAGAAGGGCCGACGCTTAACTCAACTGGAAATGAAGTGGCCATAGAGACCATCGAGCTCTGCCACGAAGGATTGGCAATCGAAACACCCTAATCCATGACCATTTTCCATCCGCCTACCGGTTTTCACTTTCTGGTCCGACTGGAAGGATTGCTGCTCAAATATCCCGGACTACCTGATATAGGATTTCAGGAAGTGGGAGGTCTGAGTGTGGAAATTGGAGTTGAGGAATATGCCGAGGGAGGAGAAAACAGATTCAAACACCGCATGCCCGGACCGATTGCCTATCCCAATCTCACAATGAAACGTGGTATGCTCAGCGGTACTCAAGCGGTAAAGTGGTTTAAAGATTCAGTGGAGGGTTTCCAATTTGAATCCCATGACATCACGGTCATTTTACTTAATGAAGACCATTTGCCCTTACAGGCTTGGAATTTCATCAACGCCTGGCCGGTCAAATGGAGTATAGAAGGACTCAATGCCATGGAAAATTCGCTGATGATCGAATCCATTGAATTTGCCTACCAATACTATCGAAGGATTTCACCCGGAGATGTTTTACCATTCTGATTATGCCCATTGAAATCAAAGAACTCATCATCCGCACAACTGTGGATACTGCGGAAGAAAAGCCAACAGGATCATCCAAGCCCCAACCGGGAACAGAATCTGTGCTTGTTGGGATACAGGAACTCACTCGCTTAATCAAGGAAAAAAACGAACGCTAATCTTGAAGCTATGGCTCTTAAAGATATTTTTTCTCCATTGGGAGGACTGGAAAAGCTAAAGATAACGGCTTTCTCTGATGATCAGTACAATACCTCCTCAGAGACCTATGTGGTGATGTACAATCCTACAGCCTTCAGTCAGGAAATCACCAACAAGTGGATTCCAGAAGAGGGGCTCACAGACGGTGCACAAAACCAGTTCAAATCCAATCAGTCTGAAGGGGTTTCCTTTGAGTTTTTCTTCGACGCTACAGCTACCTCACCTCCGGGAAAAGACGTTCCCGGCGATGTGAATCTCTCCTACTTAGGCGACAATAAACCCAATCTGGATCGGATCAGCGGAAATAAAGTCTCTGCTTTTGACCTGATCAAAGAGGATAAACATGTCGATAGGGCGATTCAAAAATTTCTTGAAATCACCCAAAAAATTCAATCTTCTACTCACAAACCAAACTTCCTCCAGATCAATTGGGGTGCTTTTCAATTTCGTGGAGTATTGGAAAAAGCCACCATCAATTACAAGTTATTCAATGCTGCGGGACTTCCCATCCGAGCAACCGTCGCCGCTAGCTTTAAGCAAAGCATCTCCCGACAGGAGCAAGCTGCAGAAGCCGGCCGAACCTCTCCTGATCTCACGCACATTCGTGTGGTGAAATCGGGCGATACACTTCCCATTATGTGCCAGAGAATCTATGGGACTTCCGAATACTATTTGGAGGTGGCCAAAGCAAATAAACTCAGAAACTTCCGCAGACTCGAAGTAGGTCAGGAAGTCTTTTTTCCACCCTTAGCCAAATCCTAAATCCATGCCTTTAGTACCTGTCAGCACCGAAACTAACCCAAGCCTAGCTACCTACAAGATTTTTTCTGATGGAAGCGAATTGCCCGCGTCAGTAGGTGTAGCCATGATTTCAGTCCAAAAGGCAATCAATAAAATTCCATCAGCACGGCTGGTGCTCTATGATGGAGATGTTTCTGAGGGGGATTTTGAATTAAGTGGAGGCGAACTTTTTGTTCCCGGAAATGAAATTGAAATCAAGGCAGGATACAATGCCATCGAACAAACCATTTTCAAAGGAATCATCATCCGACATGGGCTTGAAGTCTCAGAAAAGGCCTCTAAACTCACGATCGAGCTTAAAGATCCTACCATCAAAATGACTGTGGGCCGCAAAAACAAATATTTTTTTGAATCTAAAGATTCAGATATCATCGAGGAAATCATCGGCACCTACAGTGGAATAAGCGCTGAGGTCGAAGACACTTCATTGTCCCACCCTGAAATGGTCCAATACTATGTCACAGATTGGGATTTCATCCTAACCCGTGCCGAAGTCAATGGAAAAATAGCCATTGTCGAGGACGGGAAAATCAAAATCCAGAAACCAGAAACCAGCGCAGAAGGCAAATTGGAGCTTCAGTTTGGTGCGAATGTAGTCGAGTTTCAGGCAGAAATGGACGCTCGAACGCAGTACTCTGCCAGCAAAAGCATGAGTTGGGATCTGGCCAATCAAGAACTCAAAGAAACTGAAGCGAGCGATCCTGGCATGGATTTTCAAAGCAATCTGAGCGGATCCCAACTCGCCGATGTGATCGGCCTGAGCGATTTTCGCCTTCAGCATAGCGGAGGCTTGGATGATCAGGAATTGCAATCTTGGGCTGACGCCAAATTGATGCGAAGTCGCCTTTCTAAGATTCAGGGGCAAATCAAAATTTTAGGGGACAATACGATCAAGCCGGGAGACATGGTTTCCTTGGCGGGCTTTGGTGACCGATTCAACGGGAAAGCTTTCGTTTCATCAGTTTACCATGAAATATCTCCAAACAGGAAATGGTACACCCACCTGGGTTTGGGACTCGATTCCCGGTTTATTTCCAGCCTATATGATGACGTATTGGACGTGCCTGCAGCAGGTTTGGTCCCAGCTATTCAGGGATTACATGTCGGTAAAGTGACTTCTTTGGAAGATCCCTTGGGTGAAAATCGGGTCAAGATTTTTTTGCCCATCATCGATCCAGGCTCTGAAGGGACTTGGGCAAGAATGGCCTCTCCTGATGCCGGGGATAACAGAGGAATCTTTTTCATGCCGGAAATCGGAGATGAAGTCATCGTCGGTTTTGTCAATGAAAATCCGAGGGATGCCATTATTCTTGGCAAGCTCTACAGCTCAGCCCGTCCTGCTCCTTTGAATCAAAATGACGATAACTATCAAAAAGGAATTGTCACCAAGACAGAATTAAAGCTGGTTTTTGACGATGAGAAAAAGTCGATCAGCATAGAAACCCCAAATGGGAATAAAATAATCCTCAGCGATGATGAAGGTAGTATTCTTCTGGAAGACGAGAATGGGAATAAGGCTTCCTTGAGTGCAGATGGAATCACATTAGAATCAGCCAAAGACATTATCCTGAAAGCATCCGGAGATGTCAAAATCGAAGGAACAAATATCGAAATCAAGGCTTCTGCACAGTTCAAAGCAGAAGGCGGTGCGGGAGCAGAGCTATCCTCCTCAGGAAGCACGGCAGTCAAAGGTTCACTAGTTCAAATCAATTAAACGATGCCAGCAGCAGTCAGAGTCACAGATACTACCAATCACGGAGGAACAGTCATCGGGCCGGGAGTCGCCACGGTGTTGATCGGCGGTATGCCGGCTGCAGTACTAGGTGACAACCACGTCTGTTCTCTTCCTCCAAATTCACACCAACCCACAGCGAGTCCTTTTATTCAAGGGAGTGCAACAGTAATGATTGGCGGAAAACCCGCTGTCCGGGTCGGTGACACCTGTGTCTGCGGAGCAGCGGCTGTAGTAGGCGAACCCACAGTAATCATCGGATGATATGGCAGAGAAAAACACATTTCTAGGACGTGGATGGGCTTTCCCTGTGACTTTTCTTAGAAAGTCAAAGGAAGAACCAAGTCCAAGCCATGTCAGCATGGTCGAAAACGAAGAAGACATTCGCCAGAGTCTGATCATTCTCTTGAATACCTCCATCGGAGAGCGAGTCCTACGCCCAGAGTATGGGGCTAACATGGAGGATCTCCTGTTTGAGACACTGAATGTGACCACAGCAACTATGATTACAAACAGGATCAAACGAGCAATTCTCTTCCACGAGCCCCGGGTGAAAGTGGAGGAAATAGACATGAGACCAAACTATGCCGAAGGCAGAATCGAAGTTCTGATTAGCTACTTCATCATCTCTACAAACAACAGACAAAACCTAGTCTATCCATACCTTTTCATAGAAGCCACTGACGTACCCAAATGAGCACTGACAGCTGCCATAGCACCCAAGTACCCGGAAGCGGAACCAACCGTGGCAACAGACTTTTGGAAAGTCTGCTGCCAAGCTTTGTGGCAGTGGATGGCCGAAAACTCCAGGACTTGAAAGCCTATGCAATTGGTCTGGCCGCTCAACTTAAGTTTAGAACCCAGGATGAGGATTGGGATGGGGACTGGGCTTCCTTTTTCCGAAAGGAAATTGATCCCGACCAGCAGACCGATCCTCACTATTCCCTCTTTCTTGCTTTTCTTCAAAACTATCTACTCGCACAAGCTGACCTGAATGGACTGACCAAAAAACACCTTGACTTTTTCTACCGGGATGTTTTACGATTAAAGGAAAAAGCGGCTGAGGCCGATCAAGCCTATCTCATCATCCAATTGGCCAAGCATGTCGGTGAGCATCTTTTGCCAAAAAATTCCGAATTCAAGGCTGGAAAGGATGATATCGGCAAAGAGATCATCTTCAAAAACCACCAAACTGAAACTATTAACAAGGCTGAAGTTGCATCAATCAAGGCCTTGTTTAAAGACGAAAATGGCAGGTTTTACAAATCCCCCATCGCCAACTCGGCAGATGGACTGGGAGCAGAAATCCTGAATGCAGATGGTCGATGGAATCCTTTTGGTCGGCCAAAAAGTTTTTTCCCTTCTTCAGACCGACAATCTGCAATTCTAGGTTTCGCTGTCGCTTCCCCAACATTAGTTTTGGCAGAAGGACTTCGAAAGATCACGCTCACCCTAAGCTTTCAACCTCAAGAAGGGCTATTGGAAAAATTAAAGAGTCTTCACCTCAATTCCACTTTTAGATTTCTCCTCAGTGGTGAAAAAGATTGGATTGAAGCTGCGGTAGGTTTTCCCACGGGTGAAGAGTCCGTAGAAGGCGATGTACTGGCATTTCTAAATGGAGCAAATACCTGGCAGGATATCGCTGGCCTCGAACCCCAAGCAGGCCCTGTTTTCGATGATCCTGAGCTTGGAATTCATCGCCCATTCCGTGGCTATGACATCGGAGAAGTCACCGCCAAAAATATTCTGAGCAAAAGGGCTTCTTTGGCTGGCAACAGGTTTTCCTCTCTGGATCAGGTCGATGAGGTGAGGGGAATGGGCAAGGATAAAATTGCCGACCTCCTTTTCAGTTTTAAAACCCAAAAACATGAGCTCCGCGATTTGGGTCCCAGAGGTGTTGAGCTTCTTCTCAAATGCCATTTGATTCCAGACCAGGATGCTGTAGTCGGATACAATGAGGCAGTCCTACTGCAAAAATTCAAAACCGCCCAACCGGTTTTAAAAGTAGAACTTGAAGATACCACCCAAAGCTACGCCTACCCTATTTTGCAGGGAATCGAGCTTTCTTCAATAAAAATCGATGTGGATGTGAGCGGGCTGGAAAATCTGATTTTGCAGAATGATCAGACGATTCTTCCAGTTGGGAAAAATATCAATCCCTTTGGATTCAGGCCAGCTTTAGGTTCTAATTTCTACATCGGTAGTCGGGAAGCTTTTAGTAAAAGTCTGAAGAGTTTGACATTTCATTTGGAATGGCATGGCTTGCCTTCTTTAGGATTCTCTAATCATTACGCTGAGTATTCTCCAGTAAAAACCAACTCTTCCTTCCAGGCCAAAGCCTATTTTCTAGATGACCGATCCTGGGGAAATTCCAAAAAAACCTTCAACCTTTTCAGTGGATCAGGAGCACCGAATACCAATCAATCCTATTCTATATCTTCTAGTGATTTGGGCGGAATCGAGCCGGAGCCTGAATTGGAGCAATTCATCAGTTGGTCACCATCCTCAAAGAGAGGTTTTCTTAAGTTGAGTCTAACCGGAGAAGATTTTGGACATCAAGAATACCCGAAACTCTTCGCTAATAAAGCAATTCTCAAAACCAAGGCAGAAAACCCCAATACCGTTGCCCTTCCCAACGAACCTTACACGCCCGAAGTAAAAAGTGTAAAACTAGACTACACCGCCTCAGATTCCTTTCAAATTGGAGAAAGTGATTGGAATTCATTTTTTCACATTGGAGCATTTGGGGAAGCAAAACAGGATAAAAATCCAGGTCTTTTAGTACCGGATTACTGGGAGGAAGGGTATCTACTGATCGGTCTCACCACTCATTTACCGGGTCAATCGATCCAACTGCTAATCAACGTGCTAGACGGAAGTGCCAATCCTGAAAAAACTGTCCCTACCGTTTATTGGAGCTACCTCAGCGGTAACGAGTGGAAAATTTTTGATAAGCTGGACGTGGTTTTGGACGAAACTAACGGACTAATCCAAACGGGACTAGTCGGATTTACCATGCCTCGGTCCGCTGATCAATCCCACACAATCCTGGATGATGGCATGACTTGGATTAGGGCAACGGTCAAAGAAAACAGTGATGCCATTCCAGATTTCACGCACATTATCGCACAAGCTATTCGAGTGACTTTTGAGGATTTTGAAAATGATCCCAACAGACTAGCCACAGCCCTTCCTGCCAAAACCATTGCAAAACTTAAGAACTCCCAAGCCCAAATCAGCAAAATAGATCAGCCTTTCGCGTCATTTGGAGGCAAGACTGCAGAAGCTTTGGAAGATTTTTACACACGGATTTCCGAGCGACTGAGACATAAGCAGCGTGCCGTGGCCCGTTGGGATTACGAGCACTTGGTACTGGAGTATTTCCCTGAAATCTACCAGGTCAAAGCGCTCAATCACACCGAGTACGACGGCAACTTGGAGAATTACCGAGCCCTTGCTCCACGTCATGTGACCGTAGTCTTGGTAGCCAATGTCCAAAATAAAAACGCCATCGATCCGCTGCGGCCAAAAGCAAGTGTGGCATTGATCGCAAAAGTCCGTGAATTCATTTCCGAAATCTGCTCTGCGGGGGTCCATCTTCATGTAGTAAATCCGGTCTATGAGGAGCTGCAGATCAAGGCAAATGTGCGGTTTTTGGCCGGAGTGGACCGTTCCCTTTTTGCAAAAAAGCTCGAAGACGATCTGAAAGCATTCCTTTCGCCATGGGCCTTCCAAAGTCCGGAAGCATTCACTTTCGCTGGAGAAATTCACAGCTCAGTGGTCTTACATTTTGTAGAAAAACTACCCTATGTGGACTATTTGACCTGTTTTGAACTGTACCACATCATCAAGAATCCTGTGAACGGAGAGATCATTTCACGGAAGCAAGTCGAGGAAGCCAAAGGAAGCACAGGGGTTTCTCTCTTAGGGTCTGTAGGATCTATCGATACCTATGGAGATCATTTGATCACAATTTTGGAAACGGAGGATTGCGAATGCGCAGATAATGTAGTACCAGCGATCATTGACATCACCTCCACGGAAAGTTCGGACATGGAAGAAGCTTTTGACACCTAAGGATATGCAGGAATCAATCACGATATCGAAGGCAAAACCGGCAAGTCCGGCCATGGATTTTGAGCTGCTTCGCAAAGAGGCGATTGCTTACATTCAACGGCTTTCCGGCAAAATCTGGACAGATTACAACACCCATGACCCTGGTGTCACGATTCTGGAAGTACTTTGCTATGCCATCACCGACCTGAGTTACCGGGCAAATAAACCGATTCAGGATCTGCTGGCTGATGAGTCTGGCTCTCTGGCAGACCAGTTTTTCAAAGGATCTCAGATTCTTCCGGGAAAAGCAATCACCATCGAAGACTTCCGAAAGCTTATTATGGATGTGGAGGTAGTTGAAGAGATTGAGATTGATGGTATTCCAGAAAAAAGATTTGCAGGTGTAAAAAATGCATGGCTCACGCTGAGAGAAAGCAATGAGATCAAAATTTTCCCGGATCGAAAGGCTAAAAAACTGGCCTATAAACCCTTCCCAGCTTCAGAAAAAGCACTTCAACTTGGTATTCTTTACGATGTCTTGCTTGAGTTTGACACCACGGATGAACTGGGTGATCTGAATGAAAACAAGCTCAGCATGGAGATCGCCATCGATGCTCATCCGGATTTGGCTGGAGTGGTAATCGATATTCAGGTGGAGTTTCCCCGCTGGGACGAGGACATTGACTGGGAAGACAAAACAGCCATCAGAAAAGCCATTCAGGGCATTTTCATTCAATTTCAAAATGTACCATCCGGCTTCGAGCTGAGCTACAAACTTTCTCCAACCAACTATATCCAGCTCAGCGGCACAGAATTAACCCCAAGCGGACTGGAGGAAGTAGAAGGAATCGATGCGATCAATACTTTGGTGAACAATTTTGTATTCACTGATCCGAAGGGAATCCTCGCTTTTTACCTGATCAAAATTGAAAAAATCAGGGAAGTACTCGCTGAAGTTCAAAAAACACTGAATGCCAATCGAAACCTGTGTGAGGATTTTGTGGCTTTTCACGCACTGCGGGTGGAAGAAATATTGGTTTGTGCTGATATCGAACTCAGTCCCGAGGCAGATGTGGCGCTGACAGAAGCCAGAATTTTCTCTGCCATCGGAGATTTTCTTTCCCCTCAGATCAATTTCTATGGACTGGAAGAGATGCTTCATCGCTGCAAATCGGGCACACTTCCCGTCACCAGAATCCTGCAAAATCCTGCAAAAATCTGGATGAAACTTGATCCTGATAGTTTTCCAAAAGCAGGCTCGACTCTCAGCATTATTGGCTCAGGCAATAATGCAGGAACCTATCAAATCCTTGAAGTCAAGGTAGCTCCAAAGGAACCCGGACTGGCTGAAATCCTCGTTTCGCCTAATTTTTCGAGCCCACTCATCCGTGAAGATGACCGCATTTACTTTGGAGATTGGGAGGCAAGTCAATGCATGCCTACAGAAGAAATCTTTGAAGGTCCGCTACTAAAACATGGATTTATTGACAGCAATGAATTGGTCAAGGCAGACCGAAAATCGAAAATCCATATCTCGGATTTGATCCACCTGATCATGGATATTGAGGGGGTTTTGGCAGTGAAAAGTATCCAAATCGCGAACATCCCTCAGGATGATCCGGATGGCAAAATAGCATCCAAAAGCGTGAAATGGTGTCTGGATTTGGCCGTAGCTCAGAATTATGTGCCAAGGCTCAATTCAGAGCTCAGCAAGTTGATTTATTACAAAGAAGGTCTCCCTTTCAAGGCAAATAGGGAGGAGGTTGAAGACCATTTGGATGAAATACAGAGAGCCAAACGTCCTCAAAAGATCCGCTATCCGCAGATGGATTTTGATGAAATCCGCGGGGA
Organism: Algoriphagus litoralis; assembly: GCF_003259255.1. Lineage (GTDB taxonomy): Bacteria > Bacteroidota > Bacteroidia > Cytophagales > Cyclobacteriaceae > Algoriphagus > Algoriphagus litoralis. The sequence goes on along the minus strand of NZ_QGOL01000002.1, from coordinate 413,474 downwards.
ATTCGCTGATTCAGGAGATTACTTTTCGATCCAAAATGATTTCCCCCTAGTCTATGGAGTCGGTGAAGAGGGAATGATGCCGCAAGGCGAGGGTAGACCAGAGGCCTATCAGGTGAAGCAACTTAAAGCCTTTTTGCTGGTATTCGACCAGATTCTAGCCAATTACTTAGCCCAATTGGCTCATGTCCAAGATCTTTTTTCCATTTCTTTGGATAAGGATGCTTTTGGAAATCCGGCAATCACACAGACTTATTTCTCCCAAAATCTGGAAAACCTAGTGCCCGATACTGCCGACCTCTGGAAGGATTTGGCAGGACTTCAGGATATATTAAACACCCTCACCGAGCCAAAAGAAAAATACCTAGAGCGCAGAAACAAGTTCTTGAACCACCTTTTGGGACGTTTTGCAGAGCAATTGACAGATTATGGTTTGCTGACAGTGAGGCTTAGCCCTGAAAAAGGCAAAGAACGATTGATCGAGGATAAACTTCAATTTCTCAATAAGTATCCTCAAATCAGTGCCGAACGGGCTCAGGGTTTTGACTATGCGATTCCAGAGGAGTATTACCATATCGACAATCTATCAGGTCTGGAAAACAGAGTGGCTGGTCTCTATGGTATTCGAGAAAAAACAGCAGATTGGTTGATCTTCAGTCCGAAATTTGAGTTTTCAAAAATGAACGGTGCATGGACTATCATGGTCTTGGACGCTACGGATCAGCCACTTTTTGAGCTTTTGGAAGCATTCAGCTCTTTGGAAAATGCCAAACTGAGCTTGGAAAAGATTCTCTTGGTCGCGGCTGACCCGGGCAATTGGGGAATTGCTGGAACGGATGGCAATCTTGTTCTGGAATTGTTCCTCAAAGACGAAATCCTCGGTGAAAGCGTCAAAAAAGATTTTTCATCCGCTGAGGCAGAACTGGCTTTAGCTGGAATTCAGGAGATGTTTTTCTCCGAATTCATCCAAAACCCAAGAGCCAATCGAAAGAATCTGAGTTTGGGTCTGGAGGATTGGTATGAATTCACCATTACCACTTCGATGGCTCCTGCACCGCCAAAATATATCATTGAGTTTGAGTTTTTCGATGCCCCTTTTGGTGCAGGTACAGCCATCCTTTCAGGCAAAATAACCCAAGAAGTGGCTGATGCAGTTGATGAAGAAGAACTTCAGAATCTGGCCGAAAGCAGAATCAAAGAACACATTTGGGATATGCTGGCTGCCGGATACAGACCAAGTGGCTATCAGCTTGATGAAGATTCTGATTCTCCCTACCATTTTTCTATCATCGATCCGATTCGAGGAGGAGTATTGGCAAAAAGTATCGCAAACAACTTCAATGCCCCGCTTGCCGCTCAACTTTTGGACGGATCTTGGGGAGAAAGTTGGTTGATTCAAACTGGCTTTGAACCTATTGCGATCACTTTGTCGACTGCTGTTGCAGAAGGATCGAAAATAAAGCTTACTGCTGATCCAACCCCTACGAAAGGAGACTTGATCGTTTTTCAAAAAACCTTGGAAATTCTTTCGGTCGATGTAGAAAAGCAGGAACTCACAGTTGCGGGTGGTCAAGTATCCCTGCTTTCTCGCCTAGCTGAAATTACCATCCGAAAAGTACTGGACGAGGAAGATTTGTTCATCGATTACCCCATTTTCAAGCTCGAACTAGTTGACGGAAACACAGTAATCACCACTTCAGTCAGGCCAAGACAGGATTTGGAGGGCGCCGAAATCCTGATTTCGCGAAGCTTTGAAGTGCTATCTGTGAATGGAGCAGAGTTTTTGGTACCGGGAGGTGAAGAGATCAAGACTTTGGAAAAGTTGCAATCCTTTTTCCAAAAAGAATTCTTCAGCCACGAAGGGACACATCTAGTCGAGCATATTCTTCTAAGACCCCGCCACAACCAGAAATACAAGTTTGTCAATGATTCCGATGTCGTAGTCACTGAACTGATCCAGGATCGATTGCTTGACCCACATTTTCAGGAAGAGTGCGAATGCACACTTGACGATCCCTATACCTGCATTGCGCACGTCTTGCTTCCTTTCTGGGCGGGAAGATTTACCAGCAGGGACTTCAGGAGATTTCTGGAAAACAAATTAAAAACTGAGGCGCCAGCTCACGTCTTTTTGACAGTTTGCTGGATCAGCCCGGAGCACATGGAGGAGCTGGAGCAAGCCTGGAAAATCTGGCTGCTCGAATCGCTCAAAAACCCACAACATCCCAAGAAACTTTCAACAGCACTTTCCCAACTGATTGAGATTTTGGAAAAAGTCCGAAATGTCTACCCATCCGGCACACTTCACGACTGTGCAGAAGACGACACATTGGACGATGCCATTATTCTCAATTTTTCATCATTGGGAGAATTTTAAAACCACATTTCTATGAGCCAGATCATTCCTACTTATCCGATTTTCGAAGGCAGCCAAGTCCTCACCAGCGATCAGCTCAACCAGCTCAGCGCCTATCTGGATCAGCAAAATAGGCTGACCCGGTCCAAGTTGATTGGCATCGGGATAGTCTGTGGCCTTCAGGTTCAGCCGCTTCCCGGAGAGGTGAAAATCTCGAAAGGCCTTGGAATCACCTCGGAGGGGTTCCTGATACAGATTGGAACAGACTTTTTAGGCACACACTATCGCCCCTATACCCTGCCCGAGACGGTGACCTACAAGCCATTTGGCTTTCCCGCACAGGACGTGAAACTCTGGGAAATGCTCAGCGAAAAGCCGGAGGATGACACAGAAGTCAAAAAACTCAACAGCCCGGCAAATTTTCTGAACGATAAATTTGTCCTGCTTTTCCTTGAGATTTTTGATCGGGATCTCAAGTCCTGCCTGGGAAATGCCTGTGATGACAAAGGAAAGGACCGGATCTTTTCCTTGCGGAGACTGCTCGTATCAAAAACCGACCTGGATCTGATCTTGACCCGATCGGCAAATGTTTCGGGATCATTTTCAGGAGCATCCGGATTGAAGGCATTTCGGTTGAAAAAGCCGCTTTTTGATCCCAGTAAGCCAGAATCCAATTCACTTCCGGAATTTGTAAAACAGTATCAGTCCGTGATCATAGAATTGACCAAGGCTGACTTTTGGGAGCAGCTGAAAAAAGGCTATTCCGTCTTTGAACCCGTTCTGGGCAAAAGTTTTGGCTTTGCCAATCCCTTTGATCAGGCTGCCATTTCCACCAAAATCTCCCAGCTGGAAACCAGTCTGACAGCTGGTCCGGCTTCAATTAAAGGCGTCCAATATCTCTGGGATTTTTTCAAAGAACTTGCATTGGCTTGGGAAGAATTCCTCGAAGCAGGTCATTCGCTTTGGTACTCCTGCCCAACAGATCCCTCGCTTTTTCCACTACATCTTTTGCTGGGTAAAGCCAAAACAGCCACTGCCGAAGAATTCTATACCTATCGCCATGGCTTTGTCCAGCCGCCGATTTTCAATGAGCAAAAATTGCTCAAAGAAACTGTCGCTCAGCGCTACAGACGGCTTCTGCTGATGATCCAAACATTCGAATTAGAGCTTATTCAAAAGCTGTCTCCGGAAAAATTCCCCATCAAAATCACCCCAAGCAAGGAAAAAATGGGGCTCTTGGGCCAGCGCAGTATCCCATACTATTTCAATTTGAAGAGCAAGGGTTCACTCGGAAGCTGGTTTTCTCTTGAAAAAAGCTGGACAGATCCAGGCAATAAAAATCTGTGGTCTGCAGATCGTGAGGAGGTACTCAGCTATGACAATCAACCTGACACGCCAAAGCCGGAAGGGACATTCTTGGAATCGCCATTGCATTATGATTTGGAGGATTTTCCTTTTCTGAGAATCGAAGGTCACTTGGATCAGGAACTGGATAAAGCCAAAGAAACTATCCAGAAATTGATTCAGCAGTTCAATCTTCCCATTCATCTTGAAACACTGCATTTGGATGCAGGAGGTGCTTTGGAGGATAAAAACTGCGGCTGGCATGATCTGCAGGAAGAATATTCCCAGCACCGCTTTCAGCTCGTAGGCATGATGCGTGACCTGAAAGACATTCTCAGCTTCCTCCGGGACATGAACAAGAAGTATGGCGAAAAGGACGAGCTTTTTGACAAGGATGTCGAAGAACAAGTCATGAAGTACTTCGAGCTTTTTGAAGGCTGGACTGGAGCATTGGAGGAATGTCTGGAAAATATGGACTGGCAAAAGTTTCAGGAGGCTTACAAAAAAATCCTACAGACTTTGCTCGATTTGCTTTTGATCCAGTTTAAGTTTTTGGACAAAATTGACCTTCCCGAAAAAGAATCCGAAAAGAATCTGGAGCTCTACAACGGGCTTTTGGCAAGAGTCTCGCCTATTCTCTACCGGATTCTTGATCTGTTTTACTTCACCAAAATCCAGCGGCTTTACCTCAGCTATGTCAACAGAGTCGCACAGCTTCAAAACTCAAGGAAATTTTCAGAATACCTGAAAAAAAATCCTGGCCTGACTCACGAGGCTGGTGTTTACCGAGGAGATACATTTTACCTGCTTTATCTCCAGTCTACGGGCAGGGTGATTGGGGACTTCAGTCTGGCTGGTAAAGCGGATTGCTGTGACTGCATCGATGCTTGCGGAGAAGAGAGATGGGACCTTCTGCCTCCTTTTGCCCGACCTGATTATGCAATCACAAATATCAACACGCCGATCCGGATCGAGGTGATGGTGAATGATCGCCTTCCGATCGAAAGGAACTATGTGATCAAACAGACTACAGACAAATCCGAAAAAGGAGGAAAAGTCAACCAAGACGGAAACAGCCCAGCATTTTTTTACACTCCTGCAGAGGATTTCACAGGAGACGATGCCTTCACTTACATTCTTCAAGATGAGAAATCCGGACTTCAAGACGAAGGCAGAGTTACGATATGGGTCAAAGCTCCTAAGGCAAATTCATGCTATACCACAGAAATTATATCCTGCTGGGGAGAGAAAAATATCCTCGCAGCTTTGGCAGAAAGGCAGATTCCTAATAGAGAATTGACTTTTGAGCAGCGAGTTGAGGCTTTACTTTCTAGTCTTCAACAATCCAAGGGCTTCACCGAAGATGAGATCTTCTCCTCTTTCCTAGAAGATGAAGAGGCAAGAAAACAACTCCTAAGTTGCTTGGGTATCAACTTCGATAATGCATCCTATGAGCAGCTGGGTCAACTCATTCTGGACTATCAAAAATCAAACTGTGGTGCTCAGCAACCACCAACTAATCAATGTACCACTACTGAAATTATAGGAAGAGTGATGGGCCCTACAGGAGGGTCGGTAGTAGGAGCATTCATTTTAGAGCAGGGCACAAATAATGGCACGAGCACTAATGAAAAGGGTGAATTTTCACTCAAATTGACCAAGCCTGGAGCGAATTTGCTTATTCAGGCTGAGCGATTCCAGCAGGCGACCCGATTTATTTGCTCTGAGAGTACGATAGACATTTTCCTTACTCCCGCGGTAGTTGAAGAAGTTGTCGTAGTGGGAGTCCGACCCTCTGGGTTGAATGAGGCGGTTTTGGCAGAAATTGTTTCTGCTCAGGGGAAAACTATTGCCGCCGACACTACGCCTACTAGAGAAGAACTTCTCAAACTCGCAACAGAAGAAAAAGAAGAAATCACCCTAAGACCGGAAGAGCTCTCCAGTCTGAAAAACGATACGCTAAAGCTAATCGCTGAATCCAAAAATATCGAAATCCGAAGTACAGATACAAAAGCTGTCCTAGTCAATAAACTCTTAGGGAGACAATGAGCAGGCACTTGATTCATCGGCAAATTTTGGATCTGCGCTATACAGACGAGCGCAGGGCAAAAGCTGCTATGGATCAATGGGGAGAGCGATATGAGAAAGACTGGCTTCCTGTGATCGAGGAAGTACTGGACGAATTGGATCAAGAGGGAAAATGGTTCAGACTGGAACAAGTAGAGCTGGATTTGGGAAGAATCCTTGAAAATCAATCTCCTGAAATCTTCCATAAAAAGCTGAAAGAAATGCTCAAAACTCAGCTTTTAAGACAGATTCCAGAATTAAGCGAAGCAAATAAACCGCAAAAAACGCAGGATTATAGACAGCCCCAAGATGAGTCCAAGCCACTCGAACTCCTGATCTACCTGCTCCAATATGGAAGGAAACCCTGGTGGGCATCCAAGTCCAAAAAAGAGGGAATAAAGGACTTGATTAAGATGTTTGTTTCGGAGAAAAACAAACGTTTTTTGACTTGGATGCAGTCTGAGGCTTTTTCGCCAGTGATGCTTGAAAGATTAAGAAATCACCTCGAAACAGATGAAATTCAAAAGATGCTATCCCTTGCTTTTCCGGAAAAAAGAAAAGAAAGTCAAATTCTCATCAAGTCCTTACTAGCAACCTTTTCTCCAGAACTATATCTAAAAGATGAATTGGAGAGAGGTTTGGAAGCTCGAACGGCTGAAGCTTTTCTACTGGCTGAAAAACAACTGGAAAATCCAGTCACACAATGGCTAAAGACTTGGCTGATCCATTCAAAAACTGCTTTTCGTCCTACTCAGGAGGCCTTAGCGGAGCTTTTGATAGAATTAATTCCTGCTGATTTCTTTCAGAAATCTCGGATTGGAGTCTTAGAAAAAATCTGGTCAAAATGGACTAAAACTCCAATTTTCAAATATTCATCTCCCCGACCCCAAATCCTAAAAAATGGCCAAGAAACGGGAAAAGATCTTTTTCTAAAATTCTTGAAGACAGCAAGAGCAAACTTTCCTAAGTCTTCCCTAGGAGATATCTCGGCAGCTAGCCTATCCGCTTCCAAATTGGCTAAAACACGAAAAGAAAAAACGAGTATTACCGAAAAATTAGAACTGGACGAAACTTTCCCGATTTCCAATTCGGGTCTGGTACTCGCAGCACCCTTTTTACCCTACTTTTTCAAAGGCTTGGGATTGGTGGAGAATAAAGCTTTTGTTTCGTTGGAAGCTCAGAACCGGGGAGTTTTGCTGATTCAGGCACTTTTGGATGAATCCTATTCCTACCAAGAGTCAGATTTGTTACTAAATAAAATCCTTTGTGGGATGAGTCCGTCAGAACCTATCCAAGTGAATTTTTCTCCTTCCGAACTCGAAAAAGAAGAAATCAAAAACCTACTCGATGCCATGGTCACTCGCTGGACTGCGCTGAAAAGTACCTCTGGCGCCTCAATGGCTAAGGGATTTTTCCCCAGAGAAGGAAGCCTCCGCAGAGTAGACAAAGGTTTCCAACTCCAGATCCCGAGAATCTCGATCGATATTTTATTAAACAGACTTCCCTGGACCATCAGCATCATCAAACTCCCCTGGATGGAAGAAACTCTTTACACCGAATGGTAAGCAAAGCACACGATAACGCCCAAACGATTCAGCTTGAGCTGGATTGGCTGCAGCAGATCCTGAAAGCCCGGTCTGCCATCAATTCCAATTCCTCATCCGCTCCCTCGGACCTGCTCCAGATTCCTGCCCCAGATTTAGCGGGAATGGACTCCTCCTATGCAGATCTGGTCAGGAAATTTCACTTGGGTCCTGAAGAGCGATTCTTACTCATTTTAGCAGCAGTCCCCCACATCCGCCCGCAACTTTTGGACATGTTTATGAGCCGCAACCAGCTTACGCAGCAGATTTACACCGAGTTTGGAGGAAGAAAAGGAAAGACACACAATGGCTTCATTCCCACTGGGGAAACTGTCATGTTTATCCTCGCCGGTATTGAGCTGAAAAAGCGCTTTCAATACCAAAATCTGCTGGATTCAAGTGGCGTATTGTTCAAAGAGAATATCCTGAGACTGAGCGAAGTCGAAACAGAGGAATCCTTCCTGAACGGAGCTTTGATCATTTCGCGTGATATTCTTGACCTGATCACCACCGGGAAAGTTCAAAAACCGGGTTTCAGTTCTGATTTTCCCGCTCAGCGGCTGCATACTCCCTTGGACTGGAGCGATCTGGTCCTACCTGAGGAGACTTGGATCCAACTTCGAGAATTGGAAGTCTGGCTAAAGCACAAGGACTTTTTGATGCAGGAATGGAACATGTCCCGTATTCTGAAACCTGGCTACAAGGCTTTGTTTTTTGGACCACCTGGAACAGGCAAGACGCTTACTGCAGCTTTGCTGGGAAAGAAAATGGGACTCGATGTCTATCGTATTGATTTATCCAGATTGGTATCGAAATACATCGGAGAGACCGAAAAGAACCTTTCCAAAGTTTTTGACCGAGCAGAAAAGCAGGGTTGGATTCTGTTTTTCGACGAAGCGGATGCGCTTTTTGGCAAGCGAACTTCAGTCAACGATGCACATGACCGCTATGCCAATCAGGAGGTTTCCTATTTGCTGCAGCGGATTGAGGACTACGATGGCTTGGTGATTTTGGCCACCAACTTGAAGAACAATCTGGATGATGCATTTATGCGTCGGTTTCAGTCCAGCATCTTCTTCCCTATTCCTCATGCAGAGGAACGGTTGATGCTCTGGAAAAAAGGATTTCCGGAACAGGCAAAACTGGAATCCAAAGTCGATCTGGAATCCCTATCCAATTCTTTTGAGCTCAGTGGCGGGGGGATTATCAATGTAATTCAACACAGTCTGCTGATGGCGCTCGAAAACGATGACAAAATCATCCGCTTGGAGGATATCAAAGAAGGAATCAGAAGAGAATACCAAAAAGTTGGCAGAACAATCTAATCCCTGAGGCGATGCGAAAAAAAGTCAGAAAAAAGCCAGAACAGGAAGATGAAAAAGAACCTGTCGTGGTGGTGGTAAACAAAGAAAAGGAGTCAAAGGAGCCCGAAAAGGCAGAAAAAATGAGTCCAGTAGAACAGGAGCGCCATGGAATGAAAGCCTTGGAGCCCGGCGAAGTGATGAATCCGATCAAATCTTAATTCAAAGAAATGGGAGCAGCCGCTGAAAAAATTCCTTTTCCAAAGTCCCGACCACTCGGGGCTGGGAAGGGTGTGATTCAGCCTGCCTTGAAAGTCGGCAAGCCAAACGACAAATACGAGCACGAGGCAGAATCGATGGCGGACAAAGTCATGATGATGCCTGCTGCACCTGCTGCTCCATTGATGTCGGCCAGTCCGGGTGGATTTCAAATGAAAGCTACCGAAGAAGAAGAACTTCAAATGGCACCGCTGTCAGCAGGGATATCAATGATCCGCAGAAGCGAGGAAGAAGAAGTACAATTGAATCCAGAGGAAGAGGAAGTTCAACTTTTTGCGGAGCAAAAATCCCTAATCAGACTGTCTGAGGAGGAGGAAGAAGTACAATTAAAAGGTGGAGAAGAAGAGAACATCCAATGCTTAGGAGGGGATGGTGCGACTGTTTCTCCTCAGCTCACTTCCCAAATCCAGCAAAGTGCAGGTTCGGGGGCTGCCTTACCTCCAGCCATTCAGCAGGACATGGGACAAAAGTTTGGGGCAGATTTCTCAGGAGTGAGAGTCCATACCGGACCGCAAGCTGCATCCATGAGTTCGGCACTAGGTGCTCAGGCCTTCACTCATGGGAATGACATCTACTTCAATGAAGGAAAATATCAACCCGAATCCTCACAAGGAAAACACCTGATTGCCCATGAGCTAACTCATACAGTGCAGCAGGGAGCAGCGGTGAAAAGATCTCCTAGTGAGGAAGTTTCCCAAACCCAGCCAAAAGTACAGCGCTTAGGCTATGCCATACGGGAGGGACTTTCCCGATTTGCAAGCTACATTCCTGGTTACACGCTTCTGACCGTGATCATTGGCTATGATCCGTTAGCCGGACGAAATGTTGAGCGAAACGCCACCAATCTAATCGGCGGACTACTTGGGTTGATCCCGGTTTTTGGTACCCTACTTTTCAATAAACTCACAGAGCTCGGTATAATCGAGGATGCGGTGACTTGGGTGGAGAGCGAAATGACTGCCTTGAATCTTACCACACGCCGACTGGAGCAAACGCTAGAGCAGGCATGGGATGAGGCTAGTCTATTCTCAGGTTGGGATGAAAACATGGCCGTACTGGACCGGACCTTTGGTCAGCTTTACCGAGACATTGTCACTTTTGCCGGCAGGGTCAAGGACAAAATTTTTGAATTGATTAAAGCTGCTTTGATGGCTGGTTTGAAAGCACTTGCTGATGCATTCCCAGGATATCCACTATTGACTAAACTGCTCGGCCATGATCCGCTGACTGGAGAAGAAGTCGTATCCACCACTGCAGAGAAAATTGAAGCCTTTCTGATCCTAATCGGAAAAGAGCAAGAACTCGAGCGGATGCAGGCAGAGGGCACTATACAGGAGACAGCTGACTGGATAGATGCAGAATTGGCTGCGCTTAACTTTAGTTTTGACGAAGTTAAATCCCTATTTGAAGAAGCCTGGAACGCATTTTCACTCGAAGACCTCCGTAATCCTGTTGCAGCATTTAATAGGACTATTGGTATTTTCAGACCATTCACTGAGCGGGTATTCACCTTTGCGGCCAATGTGGCAATCAAGGTTTTGGAGATAATCAAAAATGCCCTGATGGCGCAACTTTCGGCCTATGCAAGGGAACAGCCGGGATTTCATTTGGTGACAGTCATTCTTGAAAAAGATCCATTTACGGAAGAAGTTGTCCCTCGAACCACCGAAAATATTATCCGGGGATTTATGGGATTGATGCCAGGAGGTGAAGAGCAATTCCAGCAAATGAAAGAGACGGGTGCTATCGAGCAAACGGTAAGCAGAATAGATGCGGCCGTTGCGACCTTGAACTTTACCTGGGCTTACATTACAGGACTGTTTTTGGATCTGTGGAATAGCTTCACTATAGAAGATGTATTCCATCCGATTGATGCTTTTGTGCGGATCGTGCAGACTTTGGCAGACCCGATACAGCGGCTTTTTGCCTTTATCGTAACCATTGTTCGGATCATAGTAGAGGTCCTTTTGGTGGTGATGAACTTCCCGATTGATACGGTCAATCAGATCATTGCAAATGCCAGATCGGCTTTTGAGGATATCAAGAGTGATCCAATTGGCTTCCTCAAAAATCTCCTCAGAGCCGTCAAACAGGGCTTTGTCCAGTTTTTTGATAATATCGTCACCCACCTTTTAGGTGGGCTTCGGGATTGGCTTTTCGGAGAATTGGCCACTGCGGGAATCAATCCTCCTGCGGACCTCAGTTTCCAGTCGATCTTGGGTTTTGTTCTCGATGTATTGGGATTGACTATTGACAATGTCTGGGAACGGCTTGCGCTGAAAATAGGTCCAGAGCGAGTGGCGCAGATTCGGGCAGCTATCGATACCCTTTCGGGTATCTGGACCTTCATCAAAGATGTGTGGGAGCGTGGACCGATTGCTATTTGGGAATATGTGCAGGAGCAGCTGAGCAACCTCTGGACGATGGTGCTGGAGCAGGTTCAAAACTGGATCATGACCCGGATCGTGGAGCAAGTGACCACAAGACTTCTTTCTTTGCTTGATCCGACCGGTATCATGGCAGTGGTCAATAGCTTCATTGCCTTTTACCGAGCTGTTCAGTCCTTTATCGAAAAGCTCCGTGAGATGCTCGAGATCGTCAATTCTTTTGTGGCCGGAGTGGCGAATATTGCCAGAGGAAATGTAGCGGATGCCGCTAATTTCCTCGAGGCGGCATTGGCTCGCGCAGTCCCGGTAGCGATAGGATTTTTGGCCAATCAGGTAGGATTGAGAGGACTGGGTACCCGAATTGCTGAGATGATCAGCGGCTTGCGTGACCGGGTAAATGCAGCAATCGACTGGCTGATTGATCGGGCCCTTTCGGTCGGTGGGGCTTTGCTTACGATGGGAAGAAATGCGGTGGATGCGGTGGTAAATTGGACAAGAAACTTGCTAGGTATTGAAAATCGCTTCCAAGGAGAGGATGGAAATCAGCACAGGATTTATTTCCAAAGTAATGCTGGCGAAATGGTAATTATGATTAATCCTATGCCAGCAAGTCCCTTAGTTTCTTGGTTGAACAATCTTAATTTCACAGACGCAAATTCAAATAACAAAAAGGCCGAAGCTATAGCAATTGCCAATCAAATCGAAACAAAAAAAGCAGAGACGATTAATGAATCTGATCCAGCTAGACAAGAAAGTGCTGAGGCTGAAAAAACCAGAGAAATTAGGAGACTTGTAGATGAATTAAGTAGAAAACTAGGCCCTCTTTTTGGGGCTGTACTTCAAGATTGTGCCACAGAGTCTAATGGAGGTTTGGTGTTCGGAGGCTTGACTGGTCCATATGGAACTTCAATGGAAGCCACTTATTTAAGTAGCAAAAATGCTCCACATGGATCAAGACCAAGTGTTAACCATACCCGATATGATCAAATTAACCAGAGAAAAAGAGGGAGAGGGGCCTATTATATTAAAGGCCATTTATTAAATGAAAGACTTGGTGGTACTGGAGCCGATTGGAAGAATCTCACTCCGTTAACAAGACGAGCGAACAGTGAGCATGAACGAATCGCAGAAGCAAGAGTGAAAACAGCCGTGAATGCTGGCAATATGGTTTATTATAAAGTGGAAGCTCAATATGGAAGAAGCCTTACTACTGATCCAGACCCAATAATTAATTCGATTAAAGCGGCAGAAATAGATATTCCAAACCGATTGATTTGCCAAGCGGAACTTATTACTCCAGCATCAATTTCAGCTTCAGGAAGAGAAGAAAGAACAACTCTAATTCCTTCAGGCACAATTATAAATAATGACATCTCAAGTGATCCGTATGAGGTTTAGAAACCAAGCATGCTAATTCACCCTTTTTAACACCTAAAACTTTTCGCTTTATTCTCAGCCATAGTATCTTTAGGGCATGAATAAATCCCTGTTTAATTCGCTGGCTGGCCTAAGCATAGGGTTACTAGCTACGGGTTGCAGCTCTACGGCTGTAATTACCGCCCCTCCGATTACTTATACGAACACCACTCCGAGAACTTCTGAGCTTTCCGAATCTGAATCCATGCGCTGGAGTCACTTGGATATGGTCAAAGATACCGTGCCAGGTATGAGTGTGAATCGTGCTTATGCCGAGCTTTTGAAGAAGCGAAAGAGTCAGCCCGTGATCGTAGGAGTCATTGACTCGGGCATCGATCTGGACCATGAGGATATCAAAGATGTACTTTGGGTCAATGCTGATGAAAAACCCGGTGACGGCTTAGACAATGATGGGAATGGCTACATCGACGATGTACATGGCTATAATTTTTTGGGCGAATCGTATCACGAGCAAATGGAAATCGCTCGGATCATCCGACTCAAAATAGGTGATGAAGCCTACCAAGCTGCAGCAAAGGCGGAACTTGATTCGAAACTTCCTGAAGCAAAGCAGAGCCTACCCCAATTGCAACAGATCGAACAGTTTGTAAGCATGGCGCATCAGAATCTTCAAAAAGAGCTGGGTAAGGAATTTTATTCCATTGAAGATTTAGAAAACTACAAACCAAAATCCCCTCAAGAAGAGCAGCTTGTCAGTGTATTGATTCAGGTCATGGGTATGGGTCAGGATATACCGACAGCAATTGCTGACCTAAAAGAAGGTATCAACTACTATAAAGGTCAAGTAGATTTCCATCTCAACGTGGATTTTGACGGAAGAAAACCCGTAGGAGACAATCCGTATGATTTCAATGACAAAAAGTACGGAAATGGAAATCCCGACATCCGAGATGAAGATGAAAGCCATGGAACGCACGTGGCGGGGATCATCGCTGCTACCCGTGGCAATAAAAAGGGGATCGATGGAGTGGCTCAAAACGTAAAAATCATGAGCGTCCGCACAGTACCCGATGGAGATGAATACGATAAAGACGTGGCACTCGCTATTCGATATGCTGTAGATAATGGAGCCAAAGTAATCAATGCAAGTTTCGGAAAGGGATTTTCTCCCAATGCAGAGTGGGTGTACGAAGCATTGGCTTATGCTGCATCCAAGGATGTATTGTTTGTCCATGCTGCCGGCAATGACGGTGCAGACTTAGACAGTGATGAAAATCCAAATTTCCCAAATGACCATAAGCTTCAAAATTCTCCAGAAATCGTCAATAATGTGATCACGGTGGGGGCAATTACTTCGAGTTTTGGGCCAGAGATGGTTGCCTCTTTTTCCAATTATGGAAAGCAAAATGTTGATGTCTTTGCTCCAGGAGCAGCGATTTATTCGACGATGCCTAATAATGCCTATGAGTTTCAGGACGGGACATCGATGGCAGCCCCTGCTGTAGCCGGAATGGCAGCATTGATTCGGTCCTATTTCCCTTCCCTTTCAGCAGTTCAAGTGAAGCAAATCATTATGAATTCAGGCATTGCCCCTCAAGTCAAAGTAATCATTGGAGGTCCAGAAGGAACAGAAATGACTTTGGGGGAGATCTCCAAATCAGGAAAAATCGCAAACCTATACAATGCGATCATTCTTGCTGATAAAGTATCCCGAGGAGAAAAAACTCTATAGTATCTATTTCTTATTCAAAAAAAAGGCCTCAACGAATTCGCTGAGGCCTTTTTTGCTTTTAGCTTCACTTAGCTACAAGCTATTTTGTTGACTCGGTTTTGGTGTCTTCCACCTTCGAAAGGCGTTGAAAGAAAAATCTCAGTCAGCTTTTCGGCATGCTCATACGTAATAAAACGCGCAGGTAAAGCGATGACATTTGCATTATTGTGCTGTCGTGCCAACGCTGCCAAGTCCTCATTCCAGCAAAGTGCAGCACGAATGCCCTGATGTTTGTTAGCCGTGATAGCTACGCCATTTCCACTACCACAGATCACGACTCCGAATTCAACCTCTCCATTCTCAATCGATGAACATAAGGGATGCACATAATCAGGATAATCTACAGATGCATCAGAAAATGGCCCAAAATCCTTCACTTCAAATCCTAGTGAGGTCAGTTTTTCGACCAGTTTTGCTTTGTATTCAAAACCTGCGTGGTCTCCTCCTATTGCTACTTTCTTTGACATGACAAATTAATCTTCTGTTGGATGATTTTTTTGGTATTCAGCTTCTGCGATTGCACGCTTTTTCTCCAGTCTTTTTGCAATCGAAATACCCACCTCATACAGTACCATGATCGGCATAGAAATGAGTAGCTGGGAGATCACATCCGGTGGAGTAATAATTGCAGAAATGATCAAAATTACCACAATCGAATGCTTACGATAGGACTTCAGCATTTTGGAGGTGACCAATCCAGACATGGAAAGAAAATACACCACCACCGGAAGCTGAAACATTATCGCCGATGCTAATACCAGCATCACCAGTGTGGTCACATAGGACGTAATGTCAAATTCGTTGAGAATGGTAGGATCCAGCTGGTAATTTGCCAAGAAATTAATCGACAAGGGGGCCAAAACATAATAGCCAAATGCCGCTCCGAGCAAGAATAGAAAGCTGACAAAAAAGACCGCACCACGGGCCGCATTCTTCTCTTTGTCATACAGTCCAGGACTGATAAATCTCCAAAACTCCCAAAAAACATAGGGAAAGGCAGCAATAAACCCAACCACGAAACTGGAGGTCATGTGCATGGAAAATTGCCCCGTCATCTGCCGGCTTTGTATGGTAAAAGGCAGCTCTTGGATGCAGAGTGCCGGTAAATTTAACCAAGCTGCAACATCGCATAGTACGCGATACGTAAAGAAATCGACTTTGGAAGGTCCCAAAATGATCATTCCAAATACGATACTCTTTGCTAAGAAGGCAATGACTGTGAAAACCAGAATTGCCGCAACGGATCGGAGCAAATGAAAGCGCAGGGCTTCCAAATGGTCCAAAAACGACATTCCTTCCTCTTCCTCTTGAATTTGATCTAGGGCCACTGTGGTAATTCAGTAATTAGTATAATGGAAATTGAACCATCCATGCGTTCACTTCTTCCTTGATTTTGGCGAGAGTGGTTTCATCTGAATGGTTTTGCAATGCTCGGTCTATCAGCTGGACAATTTTTTTCATATCGTCTTCTTTCAATCCACGGGTAGTCACTGCAGCGGATCCTATTCTCATTCCAGAAGTCACAAATGGCGACTTGGTGTCGAATGGAACCATGTTTTTGTTGATCGTGATATCTACCTTACCGAGCGTTTCTTCAGCAAGTTTTCCGGTAAGTTCTTTATTTCTCAGATCGATCAGCATCATGTGGTTGTCTGTTCCACCAGAAATAATCTGGTAACCACGACTTACGAACTCATCGGCCATTACGGATGCATTCTTTTTCACCTGAACGACATAATGCATGTATTCATCGGAAAGCGCCTCCTCAAAAGCAATTGCTTTGGCAGCAATGATATGCTCCAAAGGTCCACCCTGCGTGCCCGGAAAAACACCCATATCAAGCAAGGATGACATTTTTCTGATCTCTCCCTTTGGAGTAGTCAATCCCCATGGATTGTCAAAATCTTCTCTCATCATGATCAGGCCACCTCTAGGACCTCTTAAGGTCTTGTGGGTAGTAGTGGTCACAATGTGGCAATGCTCCAAAGGATCATTCAAAAGTCCACGGGCGATCAGTCCCGATGGATGTGAGATATCTGCAAGCAAAATTGCCCCAACCTCGTCGGCGATTTCGCGGAGTCTCTCGTAATCCCAGTCTCTGGAATAGGCCGAAGCTCCACAAATGAGCATTTTTGGCTGGACAGCAAGTGCCTTTTCTTCTACTTTATCGTAATCGATTACTCCTGTCTCTTCCTCAACGCCATAGAAATTTGCTTGGTATAGCTTTCCGGAAAAGTTCACCGGTGAGCCATGTGTCAGGTGACCTCCATGAGAGAGATCAAAGCCTAAAATGGAGTCCCCTGGCTTCAGACAAGCTAACATTACAGCGGCATTTGCCTGAGCTCCAGAGTGAGGCTGAACATTGGCCCAAGTGGCCCCGAATAATTTTTTGGCTCGATCGATCGCTATTTGCTCGATTTCATCTACTACTTCGCAGCCACCGTAATACCGCTTTCCCGGTAGCCCTTCGGCATATTTGTTTGTCAAGACGCTTCCTGCGGCTTCCATTACTTGTTTACTGGTAAAATTTTCGGAAGCGATCAGTTCGATACCTCTTTTTTGTCTGTCTTCTTCTCTAGCGATGAGGTCGAATACAAGCGAATCTCTTTTCATAATCAGGGGTTTGAAAGCAAAGTTGAATAGCCGAAAGCGATTCGGCCGATTTGAAAACAAGCCCAAAAATAGCCCGAAAGTCCCTATAATCCAATGTGGAAAAAAAGATGTAGAGTGATATGGTGTCAAAGTTGGGCAGAAACAATCATTCCTTAAAAATCGAAGCTGATTTTCAAGTATTTATAAGTTTTACTGAATCACTTTACCTTCATATTTCTATAGATAAAAAAATGGATTGATTTATCGAAACTGCCCGGAGATGGATTGGTTCTCAAATCCATCCTCGTAATTTTAAATTATGTTTGATTTCAAATTCCAACCAGAAACATACTTTGGCCAGGAGACCAATTCGGTTTTGTTGGTTCGCCTTCAATACCCAGAAAGTACCTGGGGCGAACAGATCAGCATCTATGCCCACTTGCTGGATGGAAAGATCAGTTTTGAGGTTATTGATTTCTATGGCAATGATTACCTCCTCTATCCCAATAGCAGCTGGGAGCCGCTTTCGTTTGAAGACATGATCTACCTGATCGAAGGGATGCAGGTCAATCAAGATACACTGGAAGGAAATATCGAACTGGTATTAGACGGGATCCCTGAGGCAGAAAGCGACTTTTATCCTGACCTTAAAAAATATTTTGCGGAAAAAAGGGAAAGTTTAGGGCTGGATTAAAAATCCAACAAAGCCTGACGTTGGTTAGAAATCTGCTCCGATTTAAACCAATAATCATACGTTTCAAAATCGAGACACTCGCTTAATTCGATTCCTTGAAAGACCACTTTTTTTATGCAGTCCACTGGAAGGATGGATTTGAGTGACTTAACTTGATCCAGGGAAAGCTGAGAAAGCTGAATCCATTTTTCCCCTTCGATGAAGATGGGTATAAGTTTCGTCATAGCTGTTATTTTTAAACTTTTAAAAGTATGCTGATATTCAAGGCTATACAAGGATTCCAAATTATTTCTATGTTAAATAAAAATAAGTTTCAACATATTCGGGAATGACAGGAGTGATCATCGCCATAGCATGTCTGTTCTTGGGAATTTTATTTAGAAAAATCCCAGGATTCCCCACAATATCCGCCTCAAAATGGGTGCAGGCCTATTTGATCAATATCGTTTTGCCAGCTTTGGCACTCCTATACATACCTGAGATTAAGCTTTCCTGGGAGCTGTTAATCCCCATTTCCGCTGCTTGGTTTACCTTTTTGCTTTCCTGGTTGATTTTTGGGTTGCTAGGCAGAAGATACAATTGGGGGAAAAACACCACTGGCTGCCTGATCATCGTTGCCGGACTAGCCAACACTTCGTTTTTGGGTTTTCCTGTAATCGAAGGATTATACGGCAAAGCGGGTCTTCCTACAGCCTTGCTTATCGACCAGGGCGGATCATTTTTGATCGTGTCTTCATTGTCGATTTTGGTTGGTTCGATCTATGGAAATCACAGTGAAAGTCTGGCCAAAGTCCCTTTGAAAATCCTAAAATTCCCTCCATTTGGGTTTCTGGTAGGAACTCTAGTGATGAGTCTAGTCGAAGTCCAAACTCCCGAATTTCTCATTCCAATCCTGCAATTGATCGGAAAAACAATGCCTCCTATGGCACTTTTGGCAATTGGTCTGAAGTTTTCATTGGATCGAAGCTCACTCGCATCCCGATTTTTTTGGTATGGATTGGGCTATCGGCTGATTTTGGCACCGGCGGTAGTTTGGCTTATTTATGGGAATTTTCTTCCTGCAGATTCACTGGACCTAAAAGTGACCGTACTTGAAAGTGGTATGGCCCCTATGATCACAGGGTCAATTGTGGCTATCCAATTTGGGCTGCAACCCAAACTGGCAACCTTACTCTCAGGTCTAGGTATGCCAATCTCCGCAATCAGTCTACTGCTTTGGTTTTTTCTTTTGGGGTAAAACTTAAACTTGATCGGGGAAATGGGTTTTGTTTGCCCAAATTTTAAAAAAAACATACAAGAACTTGATAAAATGAACAGTGTTCATTTTATTTGACCTAATTAAAAGTTACATGGGAGTATCTGAACGAAAGGCTAAAGAAAAAGAGGAGCTTAAATCACGAATCCTTCAGGCAGCAAAAAAGCTTTTTGTAGAAAAAGGAATCGATCAAACCACCATTCGGAATATCGCCAATGAAATCGAATATAGTGTGGGAACAGTCTATGTTTATTACAAAGATAAAAATGACATCCTTCATGATTTGCATTCTCAAGGCTTCAAACAACTCGGTGGCGAAATGAAAGTACTCTTCAATGTAGCTGATCCGATGGAGCGATTGAAGGCATTGGGAAAGACTTACCTAAGTTTTGCCTTGGAAAACCCGGACATG
This sequence comes from Algoriphagus litoralis, assembly GCF_003259255.1. Classification (GTDB taxonomy): domain Bacteria; phylum Bacteroidota; class Bacteroidia; order Cytophagales; family Cyclobacteriaceae; genus Algoriphagus; species Algoriphagus litoralis. The sequence goes on along the minus strand of NZ_QGOL01000002.1, from coordinate 394,059 downwards.
TATGACCTGATGTTCACTTTGAAGGGTCCAATGGACTTTTTGGAGTCCATGCATCAAGAAGAGTGGAATGAAGGAAAGGGAACATTTGACGTATTGAGATCGACAGTAAACCAATGCATGGAAACTGGTCATTTCTCAGGGCATCAGCTTGAACCGCTTTCTTTCGCCATATGGAGTACAGTGCACGGTATGGCATCACTTCACAACAGTCAACGTGTCAAAGGTGTAAATTTTGAAGATCCAAACACAATCCTAATGAAGGCTTATGAGGAATTTGTCAAGATCATAGATAGGGAATAAAAAAATTTAGCCATTAATTGAACATTGTTCATTAAAATAACATAATTCATATTCAACCTCTTCACCTAAATCAGGATTAACATGAAGGAATACATTCTTATCACGGGAGCCACATCCGGGATTGGCTTGGAGATGACACAGCAGCTTGCCGCAGAAAAGTTCAACTTGATCTTGGTAGCTCGCAGCGAAGATACCCTCGAAAAAATCAGGAAGAGCCTGAGCGAGCAGCATTCGATTGACATTCAAATCATGCGGTATGACTTATCCGATCCTCAAAATGCCATCAGGCTATTCCATGAGGTAAAGAGTAAAAATCTGCAAGTTTCTCATCTCATTAATAATGCGGGATTTGGTGGCTATGGCAGTTTCCTCGAGACTAAAATGGAGTTGGAGTTGGACATGATCAATCTAAATGTGAGTAGTCTGGTGGTTCTGACCAAATTATTTGCACAGGAAATGGCCTTACGGAAATCAGGCAAAATAATGAATGTAGCTTCCTTACTGTCCTTTATTCCTTTCCCCTATTACTCGGTCTACTCCGCGACCAAAACTTTTGTTTTGGCATTTTCTGAAACCATCGCTGCAGAACTTGAAGGCACTGGAGTCATAGTCACCACACTTTGTCCAGGCACAGTGGAAACCCCTTTTCATACTCCAGAAATGCGAAAAACCAATGCCATGAGCGCAAACAAACCAGTTTCTGCTGCAGTGGTAGCTTCGGAAGGGGTTAAGCTTTTGCTCAAAGGGAAAGGAAAAAAAATCGTGGGATTTAACAATTGGTTTATCGCAAACCTTCCCCGCGTAACTCCAGATTTTCTGATGATGAAGATTAAAAAGAACCTCGCAAGCATCAAAAACTAGAGCCATGCTAGAATTCGCACTCCAACTCAAATCCAGAAATGAAACCCTGTTCAATTTCGGCTTGCTGTGTTTCTTTTTCGCTGTGATTTTCCTCCTACTGACCAAAATCACCTCCACACAGGTCTATCAAGTTAATGCCTGGTATAAACCTTTCAAGTTTGCTTTTTCGACCTTCACATTTGCCTGGGCTATGGCTTGGTATTGCCATTACCTTCCGTCCTTTAGCATTCAAGGATACAATTGGACACTGATCATTCTTTTGGGATTTGAGATCCTTTACATCACGGTCATGGCTGCCCAGGGAAAGCAATCGCACTATAACGTCAGCAGTCCTTTTTTCTCCCTGATGTTTAGAATGATGGCTTTAGCTGCCACTTTGGTCACGCTGTTCACTGCTTACGTAGGATTTCTGTTTTTTCTTCATGATTTCCCGGAGCTGCCAACTTATTACCTCTGGGCCATTCGAATGGGAATCGTAGTTTTTGTGATTTTCTCCTTTGAAGGATTTCTTATGGGGAGCAGAATGAGTCATTCTGTAGGCCTGATCAATGACAATTCAAACCTCTTTATCCTAGGTTGGAGCAAAACTGTAGGAGACCTACGAGTTGCCCATTTTCTGGGAATGCACGCCTTACAGGTATTGCCTATTGTGGCTTTTTATATTTTAAAAAACAACAAACTCACCTTGCTGGCAGGAATCCTCTATGTGACTCTTGCAGTGCTTACATTGATTCAAGCCCTCCAGGGGAAGCCTTTATTTGCTGAAAAATCCAACTCTAGTCCTTCTCAACATCCAAATCAACTCTTATGAAAACTCTCCTATTATACCTGCTTTTGCTTTCTTTCGCCTATACTATACAAGCTCAATCCTCCTCCAGACAATACAATGAAAAGGAAAACCTGATCAGATGGCCGGCTAATTTTGATCCAAAAGTAAGTGACTTCTATGTCCACAATGAAATCACAATCCACGCAAGTCCTGAGGTAGTTTGGCAGCTTCTGATTCAAGCTGGAGAATGGAATAAATGGTATGATGGAATTCAGAATATCAAGTTCGAAAACCCTGAACAGTTGAGTTTACAAAAAGACACCAAGGTTTTCTGGAATTCGATGGGTCAAGCCTTGAATAATAAAATCGTTGAATTTGAACCTTATGCAACCCTCAGCTGGGAATTCAACGAAGCCAAAATTCAAGGATATCATGCATGGAAAATTATTCCAACCGAAAATGGATGCCGCGTGATCACCGATGAATCACAGACTGGAAAGCTGGCCAAACTTCAAAAGACATTTTTACCCAAAAAATTACTTAAACAACACGAAGAGTGGCTACTATTGCTAAAATTGGAGGCAGAAAAATCCCAGTACTATTCTTCTTTGAAGAACCTAACCGATTCCGAGATCAACTCCAAAACTCTGCCAAGACTCCCAAGAAATCCGGATGAATCGCTCCGTTACTTGCTACGATATTTCGCCCAAACACATAATCCTCTCCTCCTTTGAAATCAGTCACTTGCCCTCCAGCCTCCTTGACAATCAAAGCTCCAGCGGCGACATCGTAGGAATTGAGATTGTATTCAAAAAATCCTTCAGTCCTTCCTGAAGCGACATAGCACAGATCCACAGCAGCCGAACCAAACCTTCTGAGGCCATGAGTCTTCTGCATGAGCGATTTCATCGTTGCCAGATATTTGTCAATCAATTCGAAATTATAGTACGGGAATCCTGTAGCAATCAGGGATGCTGAAAGCTGTTCGGCCTCACTCACCTTTATTCGGGTATCATTGCAATAAGCCCCTCCACCTTTCATGGCATAAAAACACTCGTGACGGTTGACCTCATAGACCACTCCTAGAATAAGTTCATTGCCCTCCATCAGTGCAATGCTCACAGAAAATACCGGAATATTATGAATGAAATTGGTCGTGCCGTCCAGCGGATCAATGACCCAGTTGTATGTTTCTCCCTTGGTGGTATTGGTTCCCTCTTCGGTGATGAAACCTGCCTCAGGCAAGATAGCACTCAATCGATCTACGATTTGTCTTTCGGCCTCTTTGTCCACATAGGAGACCAGATCATTAAACCCTTTGTGTTCGACTTTTTTCACATCAAAATGCTGTCTTTCTTTCCGGATAAATGCGCCAACCTCTTTGGCAACTTCCTGAGTCTGCTCCAGCAATTGGGTGAGCCTTTCTTGGGTAATCATATTGTCTTATTTTGAGTAGGGAGGGGGTGATTGGTTTTCAAAAATAGAATAATTGATTAATTATTTAATTTAAACTTGAAATACCTTCAATTTATTTATCGGATCGGCTAGTCCTTTGCTTCGCGTTTTTCAGACTTCCCTGCTACTACAATTACGATCTCCCCTTTTTGTGAATTCGTTTGATAATATTCAATCAGCTCAGAAAGGGAGCCACGGATATTTTCCTCATGGAGCTTTGTCAGCTCTCTAGAGACGCAGGCTTGTCTCATGGGCCCAAAAGCCTCTGAGAGTTGCTCCAAGGTTTTCATCAGCCGATGTGTAGATTCATAAAGAATAATGGTGCGGGTCTCCTCCGCCAAAGCGTCAATTCTGGTTTTTCTACCCTTTTTATGCGGTAAAAACCCTTCAAAGACAAATCGATCGTTGGGAAGTCCGCTATTGACTAATGCAGGGACAAAGGCTGTAGGTCCGGGCAGACACTGAACTTCCAAACCGGCGGCGATCACCTCTCTGACCAAGAGAAAACCAGGATCGGAAATCGCCGGAGTACCGGCATCACTGACCAAGGCAAAGATTTCTCCTCGCTTCATCCGCTCCACCAGTTTTTCGGCAGCCTTATGTTCGTTGAAAATATGGTAGCTCTGCAGTGGCTTGGACAATTCCAGATGCTTTAGCAAAATTCCACTGGTGCGGGTATCTTCTGCCAAGATCACATCCACTGACTTGAGCACTTCGATGGCCCGGAGGGTGATGTCTTTCAGATTCCCAATTGGTGTTGGAACAAGGTAAAGGCTGATTGGAGATTCACTCATTCTTAAATCTGATCGATAGCTTCGGCCAATTTACGGTCTTTTTCGGTCACGGTATTCCCCTTATCATGCGTCGTGAGTTCAATCTCTACCGTATTGTAAACGTTGGACCAGTTGGGATGATGGTCTAGCTTCTCTGCCAAAAAAGCCACACGTGTCATGAATGCAAACGCTTCCTGAAAATCTTTAAACTTGAAAGACTTTGTTAATTTATTGTCTTTTTCAACCCACATATCTTATTCTTTTAAAGTGAAATGACTCCCTCAATAGCTGAGGCCTGTTCATATAGATCAAGAATCTGATCTGCACTGTCCATCATTGCCTGTATTGTTGTGCTGACATATTTCCCACCCGAACTAGGCTTCAGGGAAATTTCATTTTTGGGAAACAAGGCACCTACCTCAGTTTCTTTCCCATTTGGCACAATGAATTTGAACATGTACAACATCGGAAACTCTCCCGAGGATTCAAGCTTTTCCTTAAATGATGCTCTGTCAAAATTGCTCTTCATACTCAAACTTACTGCTTTATTTTCAGTAATAAAGTCACAAAAAAAACCCATGCCGTCCGACATGGGTTCCTTTTGATTGGATATTTTTAGAAGTATTTATATCGGTAGTCCTTCACATCTGCCAGATCCTGAAGCGCCATCATGATCGAATAAGTCATTCGCTGAGAACCTGCCTGACTCAATTGAGCCTGATAGGAGGTATAATCGCCGATTTCAGTTGCTGGTGTGATTGAGTTCAATCTTCCGACCAGAACTCCGATATCTTCTTGAATAGGCTTAGTAACCTGTCCCGCACTCTGGAGTCCAAAAATAGATCCGATTGCCTTAGGAGCAAATCCAACACCAGGAATAACCGAGGTGCTCAATCTAAGGTCTGGAATATCGTTGACTGATGCATCTGCAAATACAGCCTTCATTTCTTCCAAGGTATTCTTTCCAGCCAGTTTTTCGGCAATCATAGCTGCCTTCTTTTCGTTACGGACTTGCTGCTCGACTTGCTCTCTTACATCTTCAAGCTTGGCTTTTCCTTCTTCTTTTTTGCTCACAAGCGTCGCAACGATGTAGGCATTGTCCAATTCAAAAACTTCAGATACTTCTCCCTGAGAACCTTCACCAAAAGCCCAGATTACTACCTGACGAGCATTTTGAAGGTTATTTAGATTTCTGGAAGTTGCGTCTACGTTGTTTGCCTGGAGGATGCGGTATCCTTTTTCGGTTGCATTTTCGGTAAACTCATTTCGGTTTCCACTTTCAGCAGCGAATGAGTCCGCGTTCCTAAAGGCTTCATTTCTCGTCGCATCTGAAGCTACCAATTCCAATTCCAGAATAGCCAATTTGGTGTATTTGGAATTTGGCATTTCGGTGACCTGAATGATGTGGTATCCATATTCAGTCTCTACGACATTTGGCAAAAGACCGGTAGATTTAGCTGCATAAACTGGAGTAGCGAAAGGCTCTACAAAGTCATCTTTGGCAAACCATCCCAAATCTCCACCATTCTGAGCCGTGCCATCTTGCCCATACTGTCTGGCAGCAACTTCGAAGTTTCCATTGGCCTTAATATCTGCCAAGACTTCCTCAGCCTGCGCTTTAACAGCGGCTTTGCCAGCCTCGTCCATTCCTTCTGTACTGAATAAGATATGTGAAGCTCTCATTCTAGGAGTACCCTCGTATTGATCTGAGACTTTAAAAGTCACGTAGCTGGAATTGGCAGTAACATACGGTCCGTAAGTTTCCCCTTTTACCGGTTCTGCTACATTGGAGGTAAGGGAAGTCGGAAGCTCGTCGCCTGGCCTGAAAGTCAAGTAAGGAGTAGTGAGCTCTGAATTTCGGCTTACAAATGAAGAATCATCCGTAGAAGTTCTCAATTCCTCCGTCAAAGCATTGATGGTCGAAATGACCTCTGCAGAATCCTGACCGCTAGGCAAAATGCTGAACGAGACATATTCCAAATTTGCGGTATTACCTACTTTAAATTTTTCTTGATTCTTATCCAAATAGGCGGTCAAATCTTTCTCTTCGATTTTCACCTCTCCGTCAGGAATTACATAGTAAGGGACAAAAAGAATAGACGCATCTGCAATGGTATTCGCAGCTTTGTGCTCAAACTTCGCCTCAGCTGTGGTAAAATATTCCGAAGTCGCCAAGAGATTGTCATACTTCACACGCTGTCTAGACTGCGCGAATAGCTGCTCTTGTTGTGCCCATCCTGCTTGCTGTGCCGGGTCTGCAGTTTCCAGAGTTTGAAGGAAAGAAATCAATTGATTTTTATCAAACTGACCTGTCTGTGGATTGACCAACTGAGCTCTGAGCTCGGGCACGATGTTTTTGCCCTGTACCATGTCGACCAATTCGTCGCTGGATACAGTAAGGCCAAGCTTTTGATATTCTTCATCGAATACCCGCTCTACAATCATCGCCTGCCAAGCCTGCTCTCTCACTGAAACCATCTCTGGCTCTGAGGCAACACGGCCGGTACGCTGCTGAAACATTGCCTTGAATTCCTCTACTTTGAGAGAATACTCTTCAAGCGTGATTTCCTCACCCGCGATTTCCCCAACGATATTTTGATTGGAATTGAGCAGACTGGAATTTGGACTCAATAGATCTCCTCCAAGAAGGAATAAAATCAACCCGCCGGCGATTACACCGATTGCGAGACCTGTCCGCTGTCTTATTTGTTTAATTAACGCCATTTTTAATACTACGCTTTTTAGAAGTGTCGCAAAATAATAGCATTACGGGCGAAATTCAAAATTTACCCCCGAACAAAGTCAATGCTATCCTTGGTCTGATTCACTGATTTTCAGCCGTACAGTTTCGATTCGATGGGCCAGTTTGGTCATGATAGTGAAGGTATACCTTCCCAAAGTGACATGTTCCCCTTTGTTGGGGAGATTTTCTGTCAAAGACAAAATCAGACCAGATAAGGTCTCAAAGTCTCCATAGGGCAAATCCCAACCATATTTATCGTTGAGATAATCAATTTCATGACGGGCACTGAGCAAATATTCATCTTCAGCGATCTGTTGCTCTACGAGATCATCGTTGTCATATTCGTCATCGATCTCTCCAAAAATTTCTTCAATAATATCTTCCATTGATACGATCCCACTGGTCCCTCCAAACTCATCCACGACCAAAGCCAAGCTTTTTCGCTCTTGAATAAATTGAATCAACAGTTCATTGGCAAGCGCAGACTCCGGAGCAATAATGATTGGAGTGAGGATTTCCTCTATGGTTTTTGGTTTTTTGAAAAGCTCCAACTGATGGCAATAGCCAATTACCTCATCGATAGTCTCCCGGTAGACAATGACTTTCGAATGCCCACTCTCCTCAAACACCGCCTTGAGATCACCGATGCTGTCTTCCACTTCCACGGCGACTATGTCTGTGCGTGGAACCATGCATTCTCTCACTCGGACAGTTTTGAATTCGATTGCGTTGTCAAAAATTTTGGAATCAATTTCCATCTTTTTGTGATTGGAATTTGCCTGACGAAAATGCTCTTTAATAAAAGCATTAAGATCGGTTACATTGAAAACCGGCTTTTCTTCGTTGTACTCCAGTCTGAGCACCTTGGTGATGAATAGCCTAGAAAGGCCAACGATCAGCCAAACTATCGGATACATCACCGCATAAATCGCAAAAAACGGCAATGCAAAGAGCGAAAGCATGCTGTTGGGGTTCAGCATAAAAAAGCTTTTGGGGAGAAATTCCCCGGTAATCAACACGATAATGGTGGAGATTACAGTCTGAGATAGTAAAACAAAAGCTTCATTGTTTACTGAGGCCGGCAGTAAATTTCTCAAAGGCTGCTCCAGCAGGAAAGCCATGAAGATACCATAAAGAACCAGCATGATGGTATTGCCGATCAGGGTGGTGCCGATAAATTGTCCTGGCTTCTGCACAAATTGGCTAAGGATCCGGCCGCTCAGTAGACCTTGTTTACTTTGAAGCTCAATTTGGAGTTTATTGGCAGAGATGTAGGCAATTTCGATTCCTGAGAAGAATCCCGAAAAAAGCAAAGTTACAACGACATAAAATAAATACGTGGTGTCCATTTTTAGCGTTGTTTCTTCTTTTGTTTTGGTCTGGCTGACTGCTCTTTTTCTGCTTCTAATCGCTTGTTGCGACGAAGCTGGAACCAAAATAACAAGCCCGCTGCAAACATAAAAATAAAGTAGGATCCTCCGATTCCAACGGTCATACTTTGGTGAATCCCAATAATACTGAATGCCAAAGCCAAAGAGAGAATCAAGACATCTGCTAATTTCATTGATTTACCGATTGATAAGTAAAGGATAGATTAAATCCCAAGCGGATATCAATCCTTGTTATTTTTTTCACTTTCGAATAGCTAGGTATCATATTCCCTCCCCGGGTAAAAGCGTCCTACTATCCCGTACCTGTTTCAGCGTATAATCTGAAAAACTATCATCAGCTTCCATACCTGTCCCGTTAAACAGGGTTTGTTTTTCTTGGATGGTGACAAACTTGTCTGTGTAAATTTTTTTGGCAGGCTGGTCCCAAAAAATTTCCTCCGTTTGCAGCTTTTGATCTTTGATTAGGTTCTGGATCTGCACATTTCCTTCGCCCCGGTAGAGGTTTTCACTCTGACTAAAATATCCCCGGTCTGCCTTCATCGTAGTCTCCAGCTCTCCCTCTTTGGTGAAAAATTTGATTTCGATTCCCTCCGGAAATTCGATATTTCCATTGGAAAATTCCAATTGAAGGGCAGCGGTGATTTCTGATCGAATAATGGCAGAATCACTTTGGACCAGCAAGATATTCACGGCAGAATTGATCGGTCCATCGTAAACCTTGAGTTCCTCCGGATCTACATTTTCCCGACAGGAAAATACCGCTAAGGAACACAGGATAAAAAGGTATCGAAGCTTACTCACGGGACAAAGATAAATGAATAGAATGAATTCAACTTAACGAAAAAAGGCAGTCCAACTAGACTGCCTTTCGTATGAAATTTTGAAAATTAATCTCTTGTAGCCAAGGTCACCGTCTCCCCTACCCAGCATCCTGTGCTGATAGATGTACCTGGTTGAAGTCCTTCGGTAAACAACTCCTCTTTAGATGGGAATCTGGATCTTGCACTTCCCATACCTTTGGAATCACCGGCTTTCTGATACGCATTGTAAGCTGCGATGTAGATTGATTGATCCTTTGCCCGGCTTTCTCCACCCTTACACTGGTTAAAAGAGGACATGTACAGGTCACCGATCAAGGAATAGGCAGCGGCGGTAAGCTCTGAATCCAATGAAGCGGCTTCTCTTGCAGCAGCTCTTGCTTCAGATTTTCTTCCGGCTTGCGTATGAATTTTTGCCATTTCCATTTGTACTTCGGCCTTTTGCTTGTCGTTCTCAGCCATAGTCAAGGCTTTGGCCAGTACAGGCTCAGCTTTGTCAAACTCTCCGGCTGCCATATATTTCATAGCTCTTACCTGGGATGTTGCAAAGGTCGGGTTTTTGGAATCGATGAATTCCAAAGCTGCCATGAAGGAATTGGAAGAAAAACACTTGTACTGTACAGAATACTTAAAGATCTGATTAGCCAGTTCTTCGTTGGTTGGATCTGCAGCCAGCTTAGGACCCATGGTGTTTTCGATAAAATCACAATCGATCAACTCCATATTTACCAATACTTGCTCAAGCAAACTTCTAGAACTTGTCACATCTTTACCTTCTGCCTCAGATTTATTCAACAAGTCATTGGCCATTTCATACTTAGCTAGAACCTGCTCACCTGTATAAGCTTTGTTGTAAGCATTGTTTCTATAAATCAAATCAAAATATGCTCCAACCAATTGGTGATTGATGTTTCCGTTAGTTTCTATTGCCTTTTCGAAATCAGCGATGGCTGCAGGAATTCTAGTTTTATCTGATTTGAAAAACTGGTAGCCATAATAAGCCTTATTCTCGATCCATTTAGGTTCATTCTTATAGATTTCACCTCTCTTATTATAGATCGCCATGACACTATCTTGGTAGACGAGTTTTTGAGCTGGATCAGTAGTCTTATCAGCAGCGCCTTTATATACAGTGACACCATTGATATAAATAGACTCATTCAATTCAGGAACGTTCACCAATAGCCAATTCAAGGGCTTGGTCGCTTCAATAAATTGCTCAGACTTCATGTAATCAGTATAGGCAGCATTAAGCTCGCGGGCTTTTGCCTCCTGAGCAGGATCAGCAGGCCAGTTCCAATCTTGTGCCTGAACCAACCCTGATAGCAGCAAAGCTGCCATAGCGAGTAGTGTTGATTTTGTTTTCATATTCAGTAAGGTTTTATTCGGTTTCTTTGGTTTGATTCCAGTTACAGTAGTACAAGGATTAGGCCTTGATTTGATTTGATTTCTTAAAATTTGTTATTCAAACACACGTTTGTAGAACCAGCTGTTGTCGTTCAATGAAAAACCAAGCGTGAAATTTACGTAGTTTTCCCGAATTAGCCCAGCATCGAGTGTTCCTCTTTGCCCAACTTTCAAGGCCATATTTACCATTGATAACTGATTTAGGTAGATGGATGTTCCCAGAGACAGTCCAATATCATTGATATTGGTTTGATTTAGGAAATAAGGAGTCTGCATCCATTCCACTCCAATCCGGTACGTAGATCGCTGAAAGATATTGTCAAAAGACAGGTAATCGGGCACAATTTGAAATCCTACAGCCAGTTTTTTGGCGGCCTGAAGATCCAGTGGGTCCCCGAAGAAGTTACGATAGGAAGTAAAATCCTGAAACTGTCCCTCTATCCCAACGGCATATTTATTCATTTTTTCAAATGTCAATCCAAATCCAAATCGATTTGGGATATACACGCTACCCTGCACATCATTGGCAATAAGGTCTCCGTCTGAGTCCGGGTCGCTAGCTTGGCCAATCCCCGCCAGTTTTGCAAACCCAGTTCCATTAATGTCCCCAAATTTCTGATAAATGGCGCCAATATGAATGTTGCTTTTTTCTGAGGCCTTGATCATATAATGTGCCCCGACTTTGAATCCCACATCCGATACGGTCAATCGCTCATAGTATTCCGAGGCACTTCCCACTTCTACACCCTCTTCCCCTGTGATCAATAATTGATTGGATCGGATCGTAGACCCAAAAAGATAAGAACCGTGAAAACCGATACTTAGATTCTTGGCCAAGAGATAGCCAAAATTGAGGTAGGCTTCAGAAATCCCTCCGTCGCCGCTAAGGAAATTGTTGGCTTTTAGCTCAGCATTGTTCACTGTACTCTCTACCCGGAGTCGGTAATTCACACTTGTGATCTGACCTAGCCCCATACCTGTAGTGAATTTCCCCTGCTTGATTGGAAAAGAAAGCGCAATGTAGGAAAGTCCACCACCGTCCACATTTGAGGATTCGGTTCCGTTATTGACGTTGATGGATTTGTAGTTTAGTGCAGCCTGAAAGTTAAAAATGGTATTTCGGGTCGTGATCGCCGGATTGACATTATTTGCCTGCCATCCTGTACCATAGCTGATCCCCATTCCTCCCATACCCTGATTCTGGGTAAGTCCGGAAAAATTAAATTCACCAATCCCCAGCGCGCTGTAGGTGGAGGCACTATTCTGTGCATTGACCTTGGAAAACAACAAAAGGGCGCATAGCAGGCCCAAGGACTTAAAGAGGTTTTTACTCGACATTGTGGTTTAGAATACAATTCAATCCATGAAGGACTAAATTTGGGACTACAAATATGTGGTCTTTTGCCAATGATTCAAAAGAAAGGGAATCACCGCCGCAGATATATACCTTAATTTCAGGAATTTTAAGACGATAGGCCTCAATATGACCCAAAAGCTCATACTCCACTCCATACCAAATCCCCGACTGCATGCAGCTGACCGTGGAGTTACCAAGTGCATCCTCCGGCTTTTGATCCAAAGCCACCAAAGGTAGCCTGGCTGTGAACGAATTCATCGCTTTGGCGCGCATCTGAAGCCCTGGGCTGATCGCTCCTCCCCGATAGATGGACAACTCATCCACCCATTCATAGGTAATGCAGCTTCCCAAATCTATGGCCAAGACAGATTTTTTTCCCGCCAAATCCCACGCTCCAATCGCTGCTGCGATCCGATCCAATCCCAAGGTCTTCGGGGTGGAATACCCGTTGAGAATTGGCAAATGGCTGTCATGACTTAGAAAGACAAAGGGAAACGAGATTTTTTCAGCCAATTCCTCTTGGGTAAATCGAACCGAACTGACCAAACAGGCTTGAAAATCCATTGCTTCCCAAAACCTAAGGGCGGCATCGAAATCCTCAAAACTATGATCCCCGATCAGATCCTTTCCTTCGAAAAGGGCAGATTTGATCCTGGAGTTGCCGATATCGATGACCAGATTTTTCATTGGCATGCAAATTAGACATTATTGAAAGGGAGACTTTTCCCGGCTTAAAATTATCTTTGATCTGTCTGCCTACTTAACAATCTTTAACCCATGCACCCAACTAACTACCATTTGATCGGATTGATGTCTGGCACTTCAGGCGATGGCTTGGATATAGCTTTTGTTCACTTTGAATGGAAAGGCCGCTGGGTATTCCGAATTGATCGGACTGAGACAGTTTCTTTTCCCGCTAATCTGGGAAAGAAACTCTCTGAAGCCCATCTACTTAGTGGGCTGGAAATCTGTAAATTAGACGTGGATTTTGGGCAATGGATGGGGAGACAGGTCAAGACATTTTGTGAAAAGCACCAATTGGAACCTGATGCTGTAGCCTCGCATGGACACACAGTTTTTCACCAGCCCGAAAACAGGCTAAGCCTTCAAATCGGCAACGGCTGGGCACTGCATCAGACCTCTGGCTACAAAGTGATCAATGATTTCCGAATGCTGGATGTACAGTTGGGAGGGCAGGGTGCACCTTTGGTTCCCATCGGAGATCAGTTGCTTTTTCCCGAGGTGGATTTTTGCATCAATCTGGGAGGCATCTCCAATATCTCCATGGAAAAAGATGGACAGAGAATTGCCTTTGACTGCAGTCCATTTAACCTTTTGCTTAATGCAGAAGCACAAAAACTCGGCAAATCTTATGACAATGAGGGAAAAATCGCTCAAAGTGGGGAGGTCAACCTGACGCTTTTTGAGCGACTGAATGAAATTCCCTTTTATTCAAAAAACCAGGCGAAGTCTTTGGGCAGAGAGGACATGGAACAAGTCTTTACGCCACTCATCCGAGAGTCTGGCTTGAGTCCAGCCGATGCATTGAGTACCTTGGTGGAGCACTTTGCCTTTCAGATCGGGGGGGTAATCAGAACTTTTTCAACCAAGAAAACTCCATCCATTCTTCTTACGGGAGGTGGGGCTTACAATGCCTATTTTATCCAGCGATTGGATCATTACCTCAGAAAAAGCTGGAAAAGGGTGGAGACTGATTCGGAGTTGATTGAATTTAAGGAAGCATTGATCTTCGCTTTTTTGGGTCTGTTGAGATTAAGAGGCGAAAACAATTGCCTGGCATCTGTGACAGGCTCCTCCAGAGACAACTGCGGTGGGACCATTTACGGATAAACCCTTTGTCACAGGTCCATTGAGTAGCACATTCAATTTTTTCTATTTTTGGGGCCAAATATAAACCCAAGAAAAAAATGCAGGACCTGCTGGAAAAATTTGAGAATAAAAAACCTGAAATAGTTTTTGAGTGGAGTGATTCGGAAACTGAAGCTGAAGGCTGGGTTGTGATCAATTCCCTCAGAGGAGGAGCCGCCGGGGGAGGAACACGAATGCGCAAAGGACTGGATAAGCGGGAAGTAGAATCCCTTGCCAAAACGATGGAGGTGAAATTTACCGTCTCTGGACCTGCAATCGGTGGAGCCAAATCGGGAATCAACTTTGATCCGGCTGACCCAAGAAAAGCCGGAGTATTAGAACGCTGGTACAAGGCGGTGATGCCACTGCTGAAAAATTATTACGGTACCGGAGGAGACCTAAATGTGGACGAAATCCATGAAGTAATCCCGATTACCGAATCTTATGGCCTCTGGCATCCCCAAGAGGGAATTGTCAACGGACATTTTCATGCCAATGAACCACAAAAAATCCGGAAAATAGGGCAACTGAGACAGGGCGTATCCAAAGTACTGGAAGACCCCAACTTCACCCCTAACGGAACAAAAAAATACACAGTAGCCGACATGATCACAGGATATGGTGTGGCAGAAGCGGCCTGTCATTTCTATTCCATCTGGGGTGGTGACATTCGTGGGAAACGTGCCATCATCCAAGGTTGGGGGAATGTAGGTGCTGCCGCCGCCTGTTTTCTGGCTGTAGAAGGAGTGAAAATAGTCGGGATCATCGACCGGGAAGGAGGCTTGATCAATGAATCCGGATTCAGTTTGGACGAGATTCGTGAACTGTTTGTAAAGAGAAACGGCAACAAACTCGTGGCGGAAAACTTGATCCCTTTTGATGAGGTGAATGCCAAAATCTGGGATCTAAACAGCGAAATCTTCATTCCGGCCGCCGCTTCTCGCCTCGTTACGCAAGAACAGGTATCCCGAATGGTCGCTGCGGGATTGGAGGTGATTTCCTGTGGTGCCAACGTACCCTTTGCCGATTCAGAGATTTTCTTTGGTCCGATTGGTGTCTGGGCTGATGAAAAAGTAGCGTTGATCCCTGATTTCATTGCAAACTGTGGCATGGCAAGGGTATTTGCGTACCTAATGAGCGATGATGCAGCTGTCACAGATGAGGCGATATTCTCGGATGTTTCTACGACAATCAAAGAAGCACTGAAAAAAACACATTTAGATAATCCAGAAAAAACTAAACTGGCCCAAACTTCCTTTAAAATAGCATTGACACAACTCGTGTAAAAGCGGGGAAAAAGAACCGGGTTTGGAATTAATTTTTCGTGAATTCCGGCCCGGCTACTTCCAGAAGTTGGTCTGTTTACATCAAAATCTGTAGTTTAGTAAACCGCTTAACCCTGAGGCAGCCGATTAAAATTTGTTTAAATTTCCGGAGAGCAAGACCCAGCATACCAAATCGACCAAATGAAGAAATATCTTATAAGTCTATCCATACTTTTCGGAATTTTATTTTTTGGATTACTTGAGCCAACACAATCTTTCGCCCTTTCGGCAGAAAATTTAACGGAGGCCACAGCACAAATTGAAACAAATCATCAAGACCATGATTCCGCAACTTCAGTAGCAGACCATGCGGAAAGTGAGGGACATGATAGCCATACTGCACCGACTTGGCTAGTAATTCCATTTATTACCCTTCTTTTGATGATTGCCACGGGTCCCTTGTTTTATGAGCACTTTTGGCATCACAATTACCCTAAAATTGCGGTCGGTTTTGCCGCTTTGGTGGTGCTGTATTACTTATTTGTATTGGGAAATGTACACGGCCCAGTTCATGCCCTGGCCGAATATGTCCAATTCATAGCCCTTTTGGCTTCTCTCTATGTAGCCTCCGGGGGAATTCTGATAGAAATTGATAAAAAAGCTACCCCGCTTGCTAACGTTTCTTTGCTATTGATCGGTGCAGTGGTTTCTAATTTGATAGGTACCACGGGTGCTTCCATGCTTTTGATCAGACCTTTCATCCGTCTGAACAAAGGAAATATTCAAGCCTACCATGTCGTATTCTTCATCTTGATGGTGAGTAATGTCGGGGGTTCATTGACCCCGATTGGGGATCCTCCCTTATTCTTAGGCTTTCTGAAAGGGGTTCCTTTCTTTTGGACTATTGAGCACAACTGGCCTGCATGGGCGCTTGCACTCTCCTTGCTCGGAGTGATATTTTATTTCGTAGACCGTAGATTTGGCAAGCTGGAGGAGGACGAATTCACAGAGGTCATCACCTATACCAACAAGTTTTCCATGGTGGGAATCAAGAATTTCGGTTGGTTGTTCGTGATCATTTGTGCAGTTTTCCTAGATCCAAATGTAATCGAAGGTGTACCTGCAATAGTGTATGACGGTCAGAAGTTTTCCTACCTCCGTGAAATAATCATGCTTTCGGTGGCATTCTTCTCCTACAAGTTTGCGGATCAACGAGCGCTCAAGGGTAATGAATTCAACTTTGAACCCATTCGTGAGGTAGCTTTTATTTTCGTGGGGATATTCGGTACCATGATGCCTGCTTTGGAGCTGGTCGGAAACTTCGCCAAATCTCCTGAGGGTGCTGAGATGATCACTGTGAATACGCTTTACTGGGGTACAGGGACACTATCTGCAGTCCTTGACAATGCGCCGACTTACTTAAATTTCTTGGCAGCAGCCATGGCATCTGAAGGAGCAAGTATCAACAACATCGCTGAGGTTCGGGAATTTGCCGCCAACAGCATGAATGATTCAGACACTACGTTCCAGTTGATGGCAATTGCGATTTCCTCTGTTTTCTTTGGAGCAATGACCTATATTGGCAATGGCCCAAATTTCATGGTAAAGTCAATTGCTGAGCAAAACGGGGTAAAAATGCCATCATTCTTTGGATATTTGATCCGCTTCACCATTCCGATCCTTCTTCCAATTTTATTCCTTATTTGGTTGGTATTCTTTGCTTTTGCCTAAGGGCTAAGCTCCCGGTACCTAAAGCAGTCGACCAAATGGTCATTTACCAATCCTGTGGCCTGCATGTGCGCATAGACGGTGGTGCTCCCGAGGAATTTGAATCCTCGCTTCTTGAGATCCTTAGCAAGTCGATCTGATTCGGGAGTCGTGGCTTGTGCTGCACCCATGTTGCGGAGGGAATTTTGGATGGGTTTTCCCCCAACAAATCCCCAGATGTATTCTGAGAAGGTACCAAACTCCTCCTGAACTTTGATAAAACACTGCGCATTGTTGATGGTTGCACGGATTTTCAACACATTCCGGATAATTCCCGAATCTTGGAGCAATTCCTGAACATAACTTTCAGGAAATTCTGCCACCACCCGGTAATCAAAATCCGCAAAGGCCTTACGATATCCTTCCCTTTTCTTGAGAATCGTAGCCCAACTCAGTCCTGCTTGTGCACTTTCAAGGACTAAAAATTCAAAATGAACCCGATCATCGTAGACCGGAACTCCCCATTCGGTATCATGGTACTGGATATATTCGGGAAAACCCAAACACCAGGGGCAACGATTTATTGTTTTAGAATCAGTCATAGAGGATTTTTAACTAGCGCCTTTTAAAACTAAACAAGAATTGGGATAAGAACCTTCACCGGTTTAACTTCTACTCAAATTATACCCGAATTAAATGCATCATACCTCCAGTTTGGAAATCAGTACCAGCGCATACCTACAAAATGTTGAATTTATCCGCTCCAGAATTGGTGTAAAACCGGTGATTTCCGCGGTGGTCAAAGGTAATGCCTACGGCCACGGAATAGCTCAACTGGTACCCATAGCAGAACAGGCTGGGGTTCACCATTTCAGCACCTTCAGTTCTGACGAAGCGAGGGAGGTGTTGAAAAATAGTTCGCAACCTCGTGAAATCATGATCATGGGCATGCTTCATTTGGATGAAATTCGAGATTTGATACTTTTGGATATCCAATTTTTCGTTTTCGATTTTGAGCGACTGGAACAGGCCATCGAAGCAGCAAAAACCTTGAAACAGAAAGCTAAAATTCATGTGGAGGTAGAAACTGGCTTTCGCAGAACTGGATTTGAATGGGATGATCGCGAGAAACTTCTGAAACTCCTTCAGGACAATCATTCACATTTGGAATTAAAAGGGCTCTGTACCCATTTTGCCGGCGCCGAAAGCGCTCAAAACCATACCCGAATACTCTCACAGATTGCGCATTTTGAACGATACAAGGGATTTTTCAGCCAAAACAATCTTCACTTTGAACGGCTGCATACCGCCTGCTCAGCGGCAACTTTGCTTTTTCCCGAAACTCATATGGACCTAGTCCGAGTGGGAATTGCCGGATATGGCTTTTGGCCGACACGAGAGACTTTCGAATTGATCAAAAACCAACTTCTACCTGAAAACCGCAATCCATTGAAGCGGCTTCTAACTTGGAAAACCCAGATCATGAGTCTGAAAAAAGTGAACGCGGGCGATTATGTCGGGTATGGCAAAAGCTATCAAGCTCATAATGACATGATGCTAGCGATTATTCCAGTTGGCTATTCTCATGGATACGGTCGCAACCTTAGTAACCACGGTCAGGTGCTGATCTCTGGGATATATTGCCCCGTCATCGGTACGGTCAATATGAATGCTGTGGCCGTCGATGTGAGCCACTTGATCCATCCCCAAGCTGGCGAAGAAGTAATCTTAATAGGCAATCAAGGGGAAAATGAGATTACTGTAGGGTCTTTTGCAGAAACCTCAGATCTAGTTAACTATGAAATGCTGACCAGATTACCTTCCCAGATTCCGCGGATCATCGTGGACTAGTAAAAGATGATCGTCTTGTTTCGAAAAGCCATCACTTTTCGGTCGATATGATATTTAATGGCTTTGGACAGGGTGACTTTCTCCACATCCTGGCCAATCTGCACAAGCTCTGCTATGGTATTGTGATGTCTTACCCGGGCTACTTCCTGCTCGATGATCGGACCCGCGTCGAGTTCTTCGGTCACATAATGAGCCGTCGCCCCGATGATTTTTACTCCCCGCTCATAAGCAGCATGATAGGGTTTAGCTCCTACAAAAGCCGGCAAAAAAGAATGATGAATGTTGATGATCCGATTCGGAAAATTTCTGATAAACTCCGCCGAGATAATCTGCATGTACCGTGCAAGAACAACAAAATCCACTCCGTGTACTTTCAATAATTCAAGCTGCCGGGCCTCAGCGGTAGCCTTGTTTCCAGCCGTGAGCGGTACATGATAAAACGGAATCCCAAACGCCTCCACTATAGGCTGGAGTTCGTTATGGTTCGATATCACCAAAGGAACATCCACTTCAAGCTGACCTGCATGATGTCTTCCCAAAATATCAAACAGGCAATGCGAAAGTTTGCTTACAAAAATTGCCATTCTTGGTCTTGGAAAGTTGAAATAAAGCTTAAATTCCATTCCAAATCCTAGTCCTACCTCTGCTTGAAATTTCGGAGCAATTTCATCTTTTGTCAAAGAAAAAGAATCCAGTTCCCACGCTGCCCGCATGAAGAAAAGTCCCATCTCTTCATCCACATGCTGATCGACCTCGAGGATGTTTCCATTATAGAAATATAAAAATTTGGATACTGCGGCAACAATTCCCTTTTGATCCGGACATTGAATGAGTAGAATAGCCTTATTCATAACCCCAATTTAGGAATTCCAGATCGTCCATGCCGCCTCGGCCTGCAGTACAAGCATGTCCATACCATTTTTGGCATTTCCTCCTTTTTGAATGCAGGCTTTCATCAGTGTCGTTTCGGCAGGATTATACACCAGATCATACACGCGATGATTGGAATTCAGCATTTCTACAGGAATATCAGGCATTTCTTCTGTTTTGGGAAAAGTGCCCAAAGGAGTAGTATTAATAATCAACGGGAAGTTTTGAAGAAAAGCAGGATTCTGCTTCAAATCATCGTAGGTGATTTGATTTTCTCTCGGGCTCCTGGATACAGAAAGAAAATCCACTCCAAGATCTCGCAATGCGACTTTTACAGCCTTTGATGCACCTCCTGTTCCCAGTACCAGCGCTTTGGGAATATCACTTCCAAGCCAGTTTTTCAAGGATTCCTTAAACCCGATATAATCGGTATTGAAGCCCTTTCGGTACCCGTTACGGATTAGGATGCAATTGACAGCGCCAATGAGCTCACAGGCTGGATCCAACTCATGGAGTAGGCGAATTACATCCTGTTTGTACGGAATGGTCACAGACATGCCTTCTAGTCCAGGATTTTCCTTCAAAACAGATTCAAAATCACCTATATCCGGAATCTCATAGAGCTCAAACTGGCAATTCACAATGCCTTCTTTTTCAAACTTTTCTGTGAAATACTTTTTCGAAAACGAATGTGTCAGGGGAAAGCCAATAAGACCAAATTTCCTCATGATTCCATCAGTTTGGAAGCCAGCCATTCAATAAAGAGCACGAGGATAATCCCAAAAGCAAAAGCCAGAACAGCTGCTAGAATCTGCGGCTGCTCACCTACCTGTGCCAAATAGTCTGCCGGCAGGAGGTTATCCGTGAGAAAGGGCTTTTGTTCCCCACTGGAAGAGGTCCTCCAAGAGGTCACGATCTTCCAGGGCCAGAGTTCATTGACAGAACCAAGCATGAATCCGGAAAGTAGGCCTATGGTAATGGAATAGTATTTTCGCAGCAGCCAGGAAACCAATCTGCTGAAAGAAAGAATCCCCACGATACATCCGGCAGCGAAGACAAAAAGCTTAAGAAAATTACGCTCCGTCACTGCTTGAAGAATCCCCTCATACTGTCCCAATATCAACAGAATAAAGCTTCCGCTGATCCCGGGCAAGATCATTGCGCAAATCGCAATCGAACCTGACAGAAATGTAAACCACAAAGCATCCGGTGTGGTGGTGGGAGGTAAATTAGTCACCCACCACGCGAAAACAGTTCCGATCAGAATGGCCAAAACTACACCCAAGTGCCATCTTTTGATTTCTTTCAAAATCATAAATGCACTGACTAAAATCAGACCGGTGAAAAAAGACCACAAGGGAATCGGATGCTCCTCCATCAGATAGGTAATCAGCTTGGACAGCACAAAAATGCTGGTGAGAATCCCCAAGAATAAGCTTAGCAAAAAAGACCCATTCACCGCTTTGAAGAAGCGCTTTGGTTCTCCTTGGAGAAGTAGCTTAAAATTGGCGACTGAGATGGAATTGATACTATCCAAAAGCTCCTGATATATTCCGGCAATCAAGGCAATTGATCCCCCCGAAACTCCTGGGACAATGTCTGCTGCACCCATTGCCATACCTTTGAAGTAAGTCAGGGCATACTTTTTTATCGAGTTCATAGCCAAAAATAAAGGCTGACCGATAAATCGATCAGCCCCGTTTGAATTTTGATTTTGTTAGAGTTTGATTTCTCCCAAGAAATGATCGAAAGTATCTCCTCTAAGACCAAGTCGGATTGTTTCCAAGGGGATCACCTCTGAAGGACTGATATTTCCTAGGTTTACATTTGCGCCCAATAGCTTGATAAACCAAACCTGTTGAGATTTTTGAGGTGCTTCCCAGATGATTCTTTCCTCAGGCACCTGCGTGAGAATTTCCTCAACCAGCCCCTGACGGACTTCTCCAGAGTCCCGGAATAGACCAACATTTCCGCCCTCTCTCGCTTCTCCGATTACTTTCCATGCACCTGCGGCCAGTTCAGTCTGCATCTGCTCGATCCATTTGTACGGGGGAATGATTTTGGCAGCATCTTTAGAACCTACTTCAGAGAGTACAGTGACTTGCTTGGCAAGTGTGGAGATATATTCACACTTTTTGTCGTGGTTGAGGGAAATAGACCCATCAGAAACTTCCGCAAATTCCAGATTATATTTATCCAATACGCGCTGATAGTCTTCAAATTGACCTCTGACGATAAAGGCTTCAAAAAGTGTACCTCCCAGATAGACCGGGATTCCAGCAGCCTTATACACCGCCAACTTTTCATTGAGATGCTTAGTCACATAAGACGTCGCCCATCCTAATTTGACTATGTCAACAAAATCAGAGCAGCTGTCTACAAAATCCTCGGTTTCCCGAAGGCTAAGACCTTTGTCCATAGCCATAGTAAATCCCGTGGTACGAGGCTTGCTAGTCCGCACAGGGATATTCTTTAGCACATAATTCATGTGTTTATGTTTTGATTTTTAAAGGCTACATGGAATCTCGCATGCGGGAGAATCATCACAGGGTGTGATTTTTTTGACATGCTTGATTTCATTTGCCAGGTTTTAAAGTTTAGAGCAGGGAATGATCATCCCGATATTGAGCGATGATCTTGTAGATGGCCTTTTGTTCTTTTAACTCAGGCATCAGTTCATACAAGATGGTATGCTTATCGAAGTCCAAAGTTAACGCATTTTCTAAATATGAAAACGCATCTTTGTATTTGCCCATTTTTACCAGATAAACTACCATTCTGTAGTAGAGTTCCGGCTCCTCTGGAGCTTCTTCGATTCCCTCTCGTACGACATCCACTGCTTCTTCAAAGCGGTTTTGCTCAAAATAAATCACAGATAGGTTCACATACGTCTCCATGATGCCCGGCTCGAGATTGATGGCTTCTTCATACGCTTCCGAGCTGGCTTGCATATTTCCTAGATTAAACTCGGCATCTGCCAGGCCTACCCAGAAGTTTGCATTTTCTTTATTCAGGTTGAGCGCTTTTTTGAAATAGTGAATCGCTTCAAAAAATTTCTCCTTTTTCAACATGCACATACCTAGTCCAAACCAGGCATCATCGTATTCCTCGTCCAGTTTTGCAGACTTTTTAAAATACTTAAACGCTTCATCGATTTTACCCAGTTTTTCATACGCGGCGCCCATGTAGCAGCAGTTTTCAGCATTGACCCCTTCACAGTTGATGGTATTCTGGTAGGCCTCCAGGGCTGCTTCATATTGATGGGTATTCATCAGGGAATTGCCCATATTGAAATAGGCTGAGGCAAACGCATCGTCTATGATTAACGCGTATTCATAGGCGGAAATGGCGTCTTCGAAGCGGCCTAGTCGATTGTACACCACGCCCAAATTGTACCAAGCTCCTGCGGAATAGGGATCCTGATCAATAAATTCTTGGTAAAACTGTAAAATCTCGTCAAAGGAGCCCTCTTCCTCAGTAATCATCGCCAGCTGAAAAAGCGCGTCCTCGTGGTTGATTCTGTTTTTTACGGCTTCTTTGAAATAATCGCTTGCCTTGGCATTGTCACCTTTGGCACGATAGAGATTTCCGAGGGAATAAAACACCTCTGCTTTATCCTCTGCCATGGGCAAATAATTCTCCAATAGCTCAATTCCATCCTGGTGATTTCCCGCAAGGATCTGTGCATTGGCTAGGGCCAAGACGATGTCCTCATTATTCGGAGACAGGTTATTGAGATTTTCCAAAATACCCAAGCCCTCTTCCAACTCATCGTTGAATATCAGACATTGTGCTTTGAGCAGACGAATTTCCACTGAAAAGGGAAACTTTTCCAGGGAATATTCTGCCGCCCTCAGGGCCTTGAGAAACTTCTGCTGATCAAAGTAGAAGCGGATGATGTCCTCCAATTCTTCTTCTTCAAAATAGAGGTCCAAGTTGGACTTCAGGGAATTCTCAAATCGCTCAACGAGTTTTTTATCCTCTTCCCAGTCGTGGTCGTGATCTCCCGTCATTCGGTGATGTTATGGTTTATTTAAGATACCAAAAATTGAGGTATCTCAAAATACAGGGTGTTTAAATTTTCTTTCGCTTAAGAAATTTTCAGATTCTAAGGGAAATGGATTGTCTAGACAGCAATCATCGGATAAACGATGACTTGCAAAAATTAGTTTATTTCAGTCCTCTTTGGCCCATTCCAGACTTTCGGTCAGAGTCTGGTAGCTATAGCCCAGTAGATTCTGAATTTTCGAATTATCAAACTTAGTCTTCTGTTGGGCAAGCATGGCAGTTTGTCTATTCAGGGGACTTTTGGTCAATCCAACCCATCTCAAAACTGTGGTGGCCATGGATCCAAGGCCTACCAACCAGTTGGGCAGTGGGATGGAGGGTGCCTTCTTATTGAATACAGTAGCTATTTCCCGAAAAAAAGTCTCATACGGGATGCTTTCCTTATTCAAGATAAACCGTTCGCCCCAAGCTCCTTTTTCCACCAGCAATCGGGTGATTTTTGCTGCATCCCGGACATCCAGGTAATTCACATTTCCTTTTGGGAAAAATGTATTTTCCTCTAAAACGAAGGAATAAATGGCTGTACTGCTTTTGCCATAGCTTGCTTTTCCCAGCAAAACTGAAGGATTGACTACAATCAACTCGAGTCCTTCCTGCTCTCCCCGCCATGCTTCAAGCTCGGCCCAGTACTTTGAGACGGCGTATTCCGTATTCAGAGGGGATTCCGTCCACTTGTATTCCTCATCGATTTCCAAATGCTCAGGGCTGCGTCCGATGGCTGCCACGGAACTCACGTGAACCAGCTTTTTAACTCCGGATACCAGCATAGCGTTGACCAGATTTGCAGTGCCGGTGGTATTTACTTCATAGAGTTTTTCCTTGTCTTTAGACGAGAAAGACACCAGACCTGCAGCATGAATCACCAGATCTATCTCACGGAGAGCGTCCACCAAAAATTCCATATCGGATAATTCCCCAACATGCCAGTGCACGTCCAAGTCACCGACCAGTTTCAGATCAGAGCTTTCTCGCTTCAGTCCATGAATTTTACCCAATTGGCCAAACTCCCGTGCTAAATGGCTACCAAATAGGCCGGTAATGCCGGTGACCAAAATATTCATAATCAGAAATTAGAGCCGGGTATTGATTAAATCGAGATGTTGAATTTTCTCATAAATTTTTTGATGCTTGGGAAGGCTCTCAAGCATATCGAGGTAACGGGCATTGTGGCAGTCGGTTCCTAAAAGTGCCACAACACCTTTTTCTACAAGCATTTCCGCAAACTCCTTGACCTGCTTGGAATAAAATCCTGTAAGTGACAAGAGATTGACTTGGAAAAGCAACTTTCGCTCGAAGAGCTCCTCCTGAAGTTTTTTGTCCATCAGCAGGTATTGGTAGCGTTCCGGATGGGCCAGAATCGGTTTGTATCCAGCCATTTCCAGATGAAAAATGATATCCAGGAGCATCTGTGGTTTATTGATAAAACCCGTCTCCACTAGAATGTAGTTATCCCCAAAGGTGAGCATTTGCTCGCCTGATTTTACTTTTTCGAGGAAAATCTCATCCATGTAATATTCTGCGGCCGCTTCGATTTCAATGGAAATTCCCGCTTGTTTTACGGATTTTCGAAGGTCCTCCAGACCCATTAGGATGATCTCAGGCGTATTTCGATAATACTCCGACATGATATGTGGCGTCGTGATAATCTTGCTCAGACCAAAATCCGCCAATCGTCTTATCAAGTCAATCGATTCCTCCATGGATTTGGATCCGTCATCGATACCCGGAATCAGATGAGAATGCATGTCGGTCTGTAGCCATCGGAGATCCAGTGGCACCACTTCTTCCTGCTTTCTTTTAAATATGTCTAACCAAGCCATTATATACCACCATTACTGTGATTCTTAAATTCTTCCAAAGTCATCCAAAGTTGGTCTTTTTCAGAAATTATCGGATCTGTCACCTGCCAATCAATCCCCAACGCGGGATCATTCCAAAGGATTCCTCCTTCCGAGGCTTTGTGGTAGTAATCGGAGCACTTATAGGAGAAAATTGCATCCTCCAAAACTGAAAAACCGTGCGCAAAGCCGGCAGGAATGTAAAGCAGATTATTTAGGCTGCCATCCAAAATAGCCGAAAAATGCTTCCCGAAGGTGGGTGAATCTTTTCTGACATCAACAGCTACGTCGAGTACTTTGCCTGTGATGACCCGTACAAGTTTGGCCTGCGAAAATGGAGCAACCTGAAAGTGAAGGCCTCTCACAGTCCCTTTTTGAGAAAAAGATTGATTGTCCTGTACCCAATTTTCATTGATTCCTTCTTTAGTAAACCAATCTTGTCGAAAAGATTCAAAGAAATACCCTCTGCTATCGTGAAATACTTTGGGGAAGATTTCAAGTAGACCAGCTATCGGAGTGCTACGCAGCTCTGCCATTTGTGTAAGATTTCATTTGTGCTTGTAGTGGTAAAATAACTATTCCCAAATTGACTATCCTAATCTACTTTAAGGAATTATCCCCAATTTTGCGACTAAAGTGCTGTACTTCATGTCAAAAAAGGCAGGAACAAATCCGCTCTGGATTCTCAGGAGGAACCATTTACCCAAAAAAGACCGTTGCTTAGCGGAATAGAACTCGATATGAACAAATTTTCACGGAAAATCCAAAAACTATACGATACCGCTCCAAAAGAAGAGACTGCAATCCTAGTCACCCTGATCCGTCAACAACAAAGCGATCAAGAAGTGGAGGAGCATTTGGATGAGCTTGCTTTTTTGACTGAAACACTCGGTGCCAAGACGGTCTATAGATTTACCCAGCGTATGGAAAAGCCGGACATCAAGACTTTTGTAGGCTCTGGAAAACTCGAAGAAATCCGAGCTTATGTGGAGCACTTTGATGTGGACATGGTGATTTTTGACGATGACCTCAGCCCTTCTCAGATGCGAAATCTAGAAAATGAGATCAAGGTCAAAATCTACGATCGCTCCCTGCTGATCCTCGATATCTTTCTCAAAAGAGCTCAGACTGCACAGGCAAAAACCCAGGTAGAACTAGCCAGATTTCAATATTTGCTACCAAGACTGACCAATATGTGGACCCACTTGGAGCGGCAGCGTGGTGGTACAGGTACTCGAGGTGGAGCTGGGGAAAAAGAAATCGAAACAGATAAGCGGGACATTCGGGCAAAAATCACTTTGCTGAAGGAAAAGCTCGTCGAAATCGAAAAACAGGGAATCACCCAGCGAAAAGGCAGAAAAGGTGTCGTCAGGGTGGCTTTGGTAGGATATACCAATGTCGGCAAAAGTACGCTGATGAATCTGATCACCAAGACTGATATCTTGGCAGAAAATAAACTGTTTGCTACAGTAGATTCTACTGTTCGCAAGGTGGTCTTGGATACGATTCCATTTCTTTTGTCAGACACAGTAGGATTCATTCGAAAATTACCCACTCACCTGATCGAATCCTTCAAATCCACCCTAGATGAAATCCGGGAGGCTGATTTACTGGTCCACGTGGTGGATATATCACACCATGCCTTCGAGGACCATATCGCGGTAGTTACCCAGACCCTCAATGAACTGAAGGCAGGTGACAAGCCGGTCCTGTTGGTATTCAATAAAATCGATTTGGTACAGCAGATGCCTTCAGAAGAAGAATCCCTGCAGATCAGTGAGCACGAACTGCAGGAGACGAGATATGTAGATTTCAAAGCGCTGAGTGATGCGTATGAAAAGAAAAACGGAATCAAACCCGTATTTATGGCGGCTGCATCGGCGGAAAATGTTGAAGAATTCAGATCGGCCCTTCTGACAGAAGTAAAAAAGCAACATCGGAAGATCTACCCACACTACTTGGAAGACCAATATGTAGTATGGTCAGATCCGGAAGCCGGATCCATAGAATAGATTTGGTAGGAAATCAGCTTTTTTAATTTATCAGGTAGGAGAGCGTTCTATTTTTAGCTCTTGAATCAATCCTGTTAACCGATTTTTTGAACTATTGAACGAAGAGAACGACCCATTGGTCTAAATCCCCCCGTATTGGCAGGTGCGAAAGGTAGTTTTGAGCCATCATTCAATTCTACCATACCATGAATACCATTCTACTAATAGAAAAACACGACATGATGCGCTTATTTCTACTCAATTTATTGGGAAGAGAGTATCATGTTCACGCGGTCTCCAATTTACAGGAAGCCATCAATTGGCTCAAATCAAATGATTCAGATCTTATTTTAGGAGGTTTTACTGAGTTTCAGCTTCCTGCTGAGGCAGATATGCTGGGACGCTATGCCCAAGCAAAAAATACTCCCTGGATCGTATTGACAGAGCAGGACAAAAGCGATCAGCGAATCAAGGCTTTTTCTTGGGGCGCAAAAGATTGCGTCAGCAAACCCTTCAATCCGGTAGAGCTTCGACTCCGAATTCAGTCTCACCTTTCCTATTATACTTTTTCCCAAAGTATGATCTCTGTCGCCTAATCCGATGAAAAAGCTCCTACCATTCGTACTTCTACTTGCGGGATCTTGTGTACAGGTCCCAGAAAATTTGACTATCACGGATTCGGAAGTCAATGTCATTTATCAGGACTTTGATTTTTCAACAGTCTCTGATGCTCGAATCTCCTTGAAATTTCAGGATACCAAGGGTTTGCCCTTTGCAGGAATCCGGATTCAGCTGATCAGACCATCTGATCAAGAAGTCATCCTGACCGGTATGACTGATGCACAGGGTAGCTTCACTTCCTCTATTGCATTGCCTTCCTATCTGGATCAGGTGATCATCGAGGCCGCTTACATCGGTATTCCAAACCGGATTCTTGTTCCGGTGAAAAATGGAGAAGTCAGATTGGATTTCTTAGGCTCAGTAAAGCCCGATCAGGTCATCTCCTATGAAGTAGATCCTAACTTGATCGTCAACACCCCCGGAGCACGAATGGCCAATACTCTTCCGCTTGAGTACGCAGCGAGCTACAATTCCGCGGGTGTTCCAAGTAACCTTGAACCAGGCCTGGATTACATTTCATCCAGCCTGTTGCAATACATCAATGCCTCCCTGCCTGAGTCTATGCCGGTGCCTACCTATCACCCCTCCTATCTCGCTGATGGGAAAAAAACCACCTTGGACATCATCGAGCTTGCTGACGTGTGGTTGACATTTGTGCATGAAGGTGCCGGCTGGAGAAATTCCATCGGCTATTATGTCTATCCAACCAATGCACCGCCAAAGTCAATCGCTGACATCAAAAAAGTGACCATCCTCTTTCCAAACGCATCTTTGGTCGGAAGTGGTGGAGGATTAAAATCCGGAAACAAAGTGAAAATCGGCAGGTTTGAGGCCGGTACATCAATAGGTCTCGTGCTATTCGGAAATGGCTGGAATGGGGACAAGGTTGACGGGTATTATCACGCAGTATTTGCAGATAAAAACCTCAATCCTGAATCAGATCCTAGCCTTCGCCAACACAATGTCTTGCTCTGGGATGCTGAAAATCAACTTTTCCTTTTGGGTTTCGAGGATGTGAGAAGAGATAATATCCCCTTTAAATCTGATCAGGACTTCAATGATGCAATTTTGTTCGTCACCAGTAATCCAGTAAGGGCGATCAGTACAGAAAACGTCAGCCCGGTGGATAAACCCGGCACGTTGGATAAAGATGGAGACGGCATCAATGATAATCTGGATGAGTATCCGAGTGATCCCAATAAGGCATACAACAGCTACTATCCATCGGCAAATGGTTTTGGAAGTTTTGCCTTTGAAGACAACTGGCCCGAAATGGGAGATTACGACTTCAATGACTTGGTGGTGGATTACCAATACAAGCAAGTGATGAACAGCAAAAATGAAGTGGTGGAACTTCACCCTAAATTGAAATTCAGGGCGGCAGGAGCTGGACTTCGAAACGGATTTGGGATTTCGTTCGAGACAGAAAGCGGCAACATAAAATCTGTCACTGGATCAAAGGCCAATCCAGCAATCATCAAATTCCAGGCAAATGGGACAGAAGCCAACCAAAAAAATGCCGTGATCGTGGTCACTGAAAATGTCCACCAGTTGTTCAATACGAGCAATTTTATCAATACGCAGCCATCCGGAGGTACACACAACCCTGTAGAAGTCAATCTGGAAATCACGCTGGCCAAACCATTGACCCAGCAAAATCTCGGATTTGCTCCCTTTAATCCTTTCCTCATAGTAGGACAAGATCGCAGCAGAGAGGTTCATTTACCAGGCTATTCTCCAACTTCTCTTGCAGACGCATCCCTATTTGGTACCGGAGATGACGCCAGCAAAATCGGTCAGTCCACTAGCTTTTACAAGTCTAAGTCAGCTTTGCCATGGGCCATTAACCTACCTGAATCCTTTGCCTATCCAATAGAAAAAGCAGACGTACGAGGAGCTCACCTGAGATTTGACAAATGGGCACAAAGCGGCGGGTTTACCTTTATGGACTGGTATCGTCCTCAGTCTGGATACAGAGAACAAACAAAAATATTCAAGTAATCACAGCACTGAATCAAGCCATAATTTTACCAGCCCGGAAGCAATTTCCGGGCTATTTTTTTTTAGCCGATTTGATTTTTTTTCAAAAATAAACTGAAAAAACCACTGGTCGGCCAGAGGGTGTCATTGGTCGCAAAATGCCGTCAATTGGGCTAAAATCAGGGTTTTAGGAGTAAGATCAGCGGTACTTTTGACTATCAAAATCAAACATACCATGTACCAGAAACATAGCCTTCCACTAAGCAAAAGACTCTTTGACATTGTCGTCTCAGGTCTCCTTCTGATCCTCCTCAGCCCGCTACTTTTACTCGTCGCTTTGCTGATCAAACTTGAATCCAAAGGCCCTGTATTTTACTATTCCTACAGAGTCGGAATGAACTACCACATTTTCAAATTCTACAAATTCAGATCCATGCGAACAGATGCCGATCAATTGATCGACAAGCTGAAGCATCTCAATGCGTATCAAAAATCAGAAGATAAAACTACACACATCAAGCCGCTCAATCGAGAACGAATCCTCACCGCAACTACCGCGGAATACCGGATAAACAATTCTGGGGTGATAGTGGAGCAGAGCTACGAAAACGAAAAAAACAACCGAGCCAATCAGGCTTTTGTCAAGTTTGAAAATGATCCCAGAATCACCCGGGTGGGTAGAATCATCAGAAATCTCAGCATTGACGAGCTTCCTCAGTTAGTCAATATTTTGATTGGAGACATGTCACTGGTAGGCAACAGACCCCTGCCGCTCTACGAAGCAGAGCAGCTCACCCGCAATGAAGCCGTGGGGAGATTTCTTGGCCCTGCAGGTCTGACTGGCCTTTGGCAGGTGACTGAGCGAGGCAAAAAAGGGGTAGACGCAGACTCCCGCTGCAATCTAGACATCGAATATGCCAAAACTTACAATTTCTGGCTGGACATGAAGATCCTTCTGAAAACTCCTCTCGCAGCCATCCAACATGAAAACGTCTGATCTCATGCCGCTCAACTCTCTTTTCCAAAATCTTATCCGAAAGCCCAAAAACGGGAAGTTTATTCCATTTTTGGATGGCATGCGCTTCCTGGCTATCATGCCGGTCATCTTCCAGCATGCCAGCGAGCGCCTGCATAAATATGGGACGTTTCCCGAGCTCAATTCAGCAGAGCAATTCCTCTCATTTCTGATCTCCAGAGGCACAGTGGGTGTGTTTTTGTTCTTTGCGATCAGCGGATTTGTGCTCAGCCTACCTTTCGCCCAAGGTAGACCCAAGGAACATTATTCCGAGTATTTAAAGCGAAGGCTGTTTCGCATCGAGCCACCCTTCCTGCTTTGGATGACAATATTTGCCTTGGTTTTATTGATTAAAGGAGATTATCCGGGTGGGGAGTTGGTCCGACATTTCCTGGCTACCATTACCTATACACACCAGATTTTCTATGGAGAATACTCCATTATCAATCCCGTCGCTTGGTCTTTGGAAGTTGAAATACAGTTTTACCTCATTGCTCCATTTTTGGCCACAGCTTACTTTGGTGTAAAGCATGTCACCGAGAGACGGGCTGCATTGATCTGGGCCATCTTCTGCTATATGGTACTCCAGCATGGCTTGGATTGGCACTTGATGCCTTACAAGGCTTCCCTGCTAGGTCAATTACCTCATTTTCTAATCGGGATGCTCGCGGCAGATCTCTACACCCGACCATTGAGCTGGTTCAAAAATTCCTATGCCTGGGATGCGCTGTTCCCGGTATTGGCGATAGTGCTTGCATTTACCTGGACCGAGGAGCTGGGCAAAATGCTGCTTTTCGAAGTTGCCCTTTTGCTGGTGTTCATTGCTTCAATTTATGGCAAGTTGTTGCGGAGATTCTTGTCCTTGAATTGGGTAGTGATCATAGGGGGTATGTGCTACAGCCTGTATTTGATCCACCTACCATTGCTTGAGGGCTTTTATTTATTCGTCGGCAAATTCGGTCAATGGTCGGGCTATTTCGGTCAGTTATCGATAACGCTCAGCATTGCCCTCCCTATGATTTTATTTAGCGGTGTAATCGCTTACCGCTGGATCGAGCAGCCATTTATGAAGAGGCAAAAAACCAAAAAATCCCCTTCAGCTGAAATGACTCTCCCCGCCACCGGAAAGCTTCAAACCCGATAAAAGTTATGAAAAAGATCCTTTTCCTCCTGCTAACCCTCAGCCCACTTTGGACCTCAGCTCAAGATGTCAATTCAGAGGTAAATGTGGAGCAGCTACTTCCTTTGGACTCCTTGATCACCCTAGCTTTGGAGCAAGCTCCATTGATCAAAAGGTTGAGCATGGGACAAGCCCAGCGTGAGGAAGAGATCAAAATTGCCCGAAAAAGCTGGATGCAGCACCTGGCACTGACGGGTGGATACAACTATGGCAATGTGGTCTTGGCAGACCAGACAGCCACGCCACAGGATGTAAATACGATCTTCCGGACTAACACCTCTGCAACGTTCACTGTAGGCGTGTCGCTGAGACTTCCCCTTTCGGAATTTACGACTCAGAAAAACCGGGTTTCTATCCAAGAATTTGCTATCAAAGAAATGGAATACCAGAAAGAAGACCTGGAATTCACCATCACCCAGGAGGTGATCACTCGATACAACGACCTCCATCGGGGCTTGACCACCATCAAGTACCAAACTCAAAAAGTGGAAGCAAATGAGGCCGCTGTGCAGGTGACGGAAAACCACTTCAAAACAGGAACGGCCTCTATCGATCAATACCGAATGGCTCTCGACATCCTGACCACTTCCAAAATCGAACTGGAAAAAACAAAAAGTGACGTCTGGTACGCACTCAAATCTCTTGAACAAATCGTTGGCAGCCCAATCCTGAAATAGTCATGACATTCGTACAGATCATTCGCCTCATGGTGCGCTTTGCACCCTACATGTTGCTGACCGCAATTCTTCTGGCAGGTACTGTGGCCGTACTCACCCAAAAAAACAAAAAAGAGTACAAAAGCCACACCCTGCTGAACACAGGTCTAATCTCCGGATACACCATCGAAAGCAGCAAAGGAAACAGAATCGACTACGCTTATACCAATAACGAAATCGAAAACCTGATCAACCTGGCCACCTCTTTGGAAACCACCCGAGACCTTTCTGCACGCCTGCTCACCGAACTGATCTGGGCAGAGAAACAAGGCAAATCCCCATTACTTGGGGAAAACAAGGAAGAGTTTGCAAGTCTAATTGAAGCAGTGTCCGCTGCCGAAATTCGTGGTAACTCTAAGGAGGAAATTTATCTGTCTCTGGTCCAAATCCGGGATATGGATAAAACGAACGCAATCTATGATCTGACACACTCCAAAAACCCGCTCATCGGATTGGAAAGACTTCAGGAAATCAAGGTTTTCCGTGAAGGAAATTCTGACATGATCCGGATGGAATATGCCTCCATAGATCCCTTTATGAGTCAAAAAACACTGGAACTTCTTACTGAAATATTCATCAAAAAACAAAAAACAACGAAAGAGGGACAATCTGACTCAGTGATAAAGTTTTTTGAGGAAGCCACTCAAAAAACACTAGATAGACTTCAGAATGCCGAGGATGAGCTCCTCAAATTCAGAGTCAATAATCAGATCATCAACTACTACGAGCAGACCCGCTTCATAGCAGGAAATCGCGAAGAACTGGACAAAAAATACCAGGAACAGCTTCAAATCAAAGCAGGATCAGAGTCTACACTCAAACGATTGGAAAAGGAGATTGAAGACAAGCGGGCATTGGCTACACTGCAAAACCAGATTTCCCAAAATCAAAGCCAATTAGCCGATTACAACTTTGCTTTAATGGAACTCAACCTCATGGGTGGTGGAGCCGAAAATCTTCAAAATGAATCATTGAAGCGGGAAATCGAGCATAAAATTGCATTGCTTCGCGATGAAATGATTTCCTCCACTTTTGGTGTGATGGATGTGAACAAAACCACGGATGGCATCCCTACCCAAAATGTGCTGAGCCAATGGCTCCAAGCCCTGATCACCAGAGAAGAGTCTAGTGCCCAGCTTCAGGTAATGGATAACAGAATGAAAGAATACGATCAGATCTATGATCGATTTGCACCGTTGGGATCTACACTGCGAAGACTGGAAAGTGAAATCGATGTAGCCGAGCGCGAATACCTGGAAAACCTCCACTCCTTCAATCAGGCGAGACTTCACAAGTACAACATGCTGATGTCCACGGATCTCAAAGTCATTGATTTCCCATACTATCCTGCTCAGCCAGAGAAGTCCAAAAGAGCCATGCTGGTAATTTTGTCCTTCATAGTCGGTCTGATAATTCCGGCAGGGGTGGTTTTGGCAGCAGAGCTGGTGGACAGCAGTCTGAAAAACCCAAAAAATGCATCGAGCCAAACGGGCCTCAAAGTTTGTGGACTACTTCCACAATACCCTAAAAAGAGGGCGAAAAATCCGGTAGACTTCGAAGCACTCACACGTCAGGCGATGAATCTGTTTGTGCAGGAGTTGGTCGTCTCTTCCCCTTCAGAAAAACAAAAAGTCACAGTGGCAATCGCATCGATTCACGGTGAAGAAGGTAAGAGTACCCTCATTGACCGCGTGAATAATTTCTTGGAAAATCATTACCCTGAGGCTTTCGGCAAATTCGAATTCACAGAAATCCCCTCACTGCTCAACAATCCCTATCCTCAGAACGCAAAAAGAGAGGCTGATATTCATCTCCTGCTGGCTCGCGCAGATCGCAAGTGGAGCGAGGCTGATTCGCATGCACTGAAAGTCTACCGAAAATTGGTCGGTCAGAAGCCCCTGTTATTCCTCAACAAAGTCCGTACGGATATCATGGAAGACGTCACCGGAGAAGTTCCGAGAAAAAGATCCTGGCTGCGGGCCAAAGTAAAATCACTTCTGAATTAATTTCCCATGAATACGATTATTTGCCACAGCTTTCCTGCATGGGATTCTCCTTATATCAAATCCACGCTGGAACTCATCACCAGAATGGCTGCTACGCATCGCGTGATCTTCCTGGATTATCCATACACCCTGAAGGATTATTGGAAAACAGACTTTGCTCCAAAAGCAGAGCTTAGGGGTAAAAACGGAGGAAAAAGGCTCGTTCAGACTGACTTTGGTCCCATAGAGATTTACAATTCCTTACCTGTGATTCCCTCCAACTGGTCGGATCAACCCTGGCTTTTCGAAGCAATCATGAAAGCAAATGCGAAAATTCTGGGCAGAACGATCCGAAAAATCCTCCGCACGGTGGACCCTAAAACCACACAGGTCATCAATGCTTTCAATCCTGTCTTTGGGTATTACACCAGAAAATACTGGGGCGACATCCCGCTCACTTACTACGCCTATGACGAGCTGAGTGCTGCACCATGGGCTGGCAAATGGGGTAAAAGCTACGAGACCAAATTCCTGAATACCGTGGATCGTGTGGTGGTGAGTTCCACGGGACTCCTTGAAAAGTTTACCAAGATCCATCCGAATGTCGACTGTGTAAAAAACGGTGTCAACCTGCATCATTTTCTTGGAAATATGGCCTCCATCCGCTCAGTGAAAAAGCTTGGATACCTCGGTGCTTTTGACGAGCGAATTGATCTGGATTTAGTAAAGGAAGTTGCCTTGGCCTTTCCTGATTACATCATTGAAGTAATAGGACCCAAAAAAATCAGTCCAGGAAGTTCATTGCCAAATCATGTGGTCTTTTTGGGACCTAAGCCGCAAAATGAACTTTTGACCTACCTAAGCCAATGGTCGGTTTGTCTGATTCCTTTTTTGAAAACACCTTTTACCAAAACCATCTATCCGTTGAAAATCAACGAATATCTTGCAGCTGGCAAGCCGGTGGTGACGACTGACTTTGCCGACCTGAGTGACTTCGAAGCAATTATCCGAGTCGCATCTGATTCAGCTTCATTCATCAGGGGAATCCAGCGCGAACTCCGCGGAGACAACCGCCTCAAAGCTTCCAAACGTCGCGATTTCGCCGTCGAAAACAGCTGGGAAGTTCGGACTTCCCAGTTTCTCAAAGCAATAGCCTCCTGATTGGAGGCTTTTTTTTGGTCTCGCAATTACTGCCAGTCACCGACACTTACCGGTTACTCATCGGAATTGAAAAATAAAAAAAAGTGGCCAGGGTACTTTTGAATCCTACTTCAAAAA
Source organism: Algoriphagus litoralis (assembly GCF_003259255.1). Taxonomy (GTDB): domain Bacteria; phylum Bacteroidota; class Bacteroidia; order Cytophagales; family Cyclobacteriaceae; genus Algoriphagus; species Algoriphagus litoralis. The sequence continues at coordinate 357,951 of NZ_QGOL01000002.1, read as the reverse complement.
AAGATGAACACTTCTCCAATCCTACAAAAGAAATACGGTGCCGTGCAGCTTTTCAGCGGCTTAGGCGTCGTGTTGCTCTTTGTCTTCTTGGTGATGGGAAGCTTAATCATCAGTAAATTAGGCCTCCTAGGCGCGCTGGTACTTTTGGGATTACCGTTTGGAGTAGCCTTGTTGATGTCCTTGTGGTCATTCCCCAAGGCTGGCATTTGGCTGAGTCTGATTATGGGATTTTTGCTGTCAGGCATCAGCCGCTATGTCAATGCTCCCTGGGGTCTTTCGATCGATATTTTCCTTACACTTTCGCTTCTCATCGTCTTGATCAATAAGTCGATCCAGGTCAAATGGAAAAATGCCAATACCGACGTGGTGATTTTTTCTTTAGTCTGGATGGGCTATTTGGTGCTGGAGATCTTTAACCCAGCGGGAAATGGTTTTGAAGCTTGGTTTTATGCCATGCGAGGAATCGGCTTCTATCAAGCACTGGCTGTTCCACTGGTTTATTTGCTTTTCCCTGAGGAGAAGGATTTCCACACTTTTCTCAATCTGCTCATTTTCCTGTCTCTTCTGGGTACAGCATGGGGTTTCAGACAACAGATATTTGGTGTGGATGCAGCGGAGTACCGCTGGCTTTGGGATGAGGAGCACCACGAAGAGCATGTACTTCATGGGGTCCTGCGGGTATTCTCTTTCTACAGCGATGCCGGACAGTTTGGCGCTTCACAAGCCATGATGGCCCTTCTTACAGGTATCCTTGCCCTTGGGCCATTCTCTTGGGCAAGAAGGCTTTACTATTTGATCCTTGCAGTTGTATTCTTTTTGGGATTTGCTATCTCCGGGACACGGGGTGCTTTGGCAGTCCCTCTTTTCGGGGGCTTGGCCTATTTGGTGACTACCCGCAATTTCAAAGTCCTGTTTGCAGGACTGAGTGCCATGATTCTGGTTTTCGTCATTCTTAAGTACACGTTCCTTTTTCAGGGGGTGGAGCAGGTCAGACGAATGCGAACTGCCTTGGACCCCAATAACCGATCCCTTGAAGTGAGACTGGAAAATCAGGTGACCTTTGGCCGCTATCTCGCTGATAAGCCTTTCGGAGGCGGAATCGGCACTGCAGGTTTCTGGGGCGCGCGATTTAATCCCAACTCGCTCATGGCAAGAACCGCCACAGATAGCTGGTATGTGAAAATCTGGGCCGAAACCGGAATTGTCGGTTTGGCTATTCACTTGAGTTTTCTGGGTTTTGTGCTTGGCAAAGGTGGCGCAGTCTGCATGGGCCTCAAAGATCCCCGACGTAAAACCTTTGCCATGGCAATCTACGCCTCCATCGTGGGCGTGATCTTTTCCAGTTATGGTAATCAAGTCTTTGGGCAGATGCCCACTGGGATGATTATGAACCTGGCCATACCCTTTCTATTTCTTATTCCAACCTGGTTTGAAAAAAACACAAAAAAATGAGACTATTCCTATTCCTACTTCTGTCACTTCCCGTGACCTATCTGGCCCTGGCCGCTGTCTATCAGCTTGTCTTGGCACTGGCTTCCAAGCGCTACCGCTCTCCGAAATTGGGTGCAAAATCCGCTGGCCGAACACTTATTTTGGTTCCTGCCTATCGGGAGGATGCAGTGATCCTAGCTTCGACGGAAGCTAACCTAAAGCGAATGCCCCAAGACGGAAGCTATGACTACCTCGTAGTAGCCGATAAGCTGATGCCAGAAACTACCCAGAAACTTAGAGACCTAGGTGCAGAGGTGCTCGAGGTTAATTTTGAAAAAAGCACCAAAGTAAAATCCCTAAAAGCAGCGATGGAGTTCAAAGCCGGAAGAATGGACTACTGGCATGTGGTCATCCTCGATGCGGACAATCAGCTTGATGAAAACTTTATCCCTGTCGCACTTCAATACAGAGCTTTGGGCTATCGTGTACTTCAGGGAGAGCGGCTTGCCGCCAATTCACTCAACGGCATGGAAATCTTGGATGGACTATCCGAAAAAGCCAATCAGGAAATGCTCTGCAAAGGTGCCAATCAACTGGGCTTCTCCAGCAAGCTCACCGGTTCAGCGATGGTTTTGGACTATGATCTTTTTCAGCTTATTCTTCAGTTGCTACGGGCCATAGGTGGATTTGACAAGGAGATGGAACTCCTGCTCACCGCCATGGGAGAGTCTATCCAATACGCCCCTGAACTTCGGGTTTGGGATGAAAAAGTAAGCAGCAACCAGGCTTTTGCCAAACAGCGGGGACGCTGGCTGGAGAGCCAATACACTTTTCTCAAAAAATCCATCAGATCAGCCACCAGAGGTTTATTCAGAGGAAATTCGGACTATTTCCACAAAAGCATCCAGCTCGCCCTTCCTCCTCGGGTCCTAGCGCCAGTGGCACTTCTTTTCTTTGCTACACTCGCTTCATTGCTTGGGTTTACTGGTCTGGTCTGGTTCTCCTCGCTGGCGCTGGTCGCACTGATCGGGTCGTATTTGCTGGTCTTGCCCAGCACACTTTGGAAAGCCGACTTAGGCAAAATCTTACTGGCCTTGCCAGGTTTGGTGGGTTCAGCTTTTCAAGCCTTAAGCTGGATGAAACGGTCCAAAAAGGAATTTCTCCACACTTCCCATAGCCTGCAAAAGTTATGATCACTGAAGGAATGCCTTGGGCCATTCTCCTCCCGGTGGCCTTTTTATTTCTTCTTTGGGGAATAGCACGCGGGAAAAAAGAGGCTGAAGAAAGCCGCCCTGAGGTGATCGGAAAAACCAAATCCAAAAAGAGGAAAAATCAATCATCGCCCAAGATCCGCCACTGAGCGGGGGTTTGGGGTCATCCATCTTATCCTCCCCAAAAACCACTGGGATCTACCTTGTTTTGCATCAAATCAGCATATGCTATGACCACATCTTTATCTATTCTGATCATCGTAAAATCTCTCCCCTGGAAATTCAAGGGAGGAATCCAAACCCACTCTTGGGACCTAGCGAGAGCGCTTAGCCAAAAAGGACACCAAGTGACCATCCTTACCGGGGGTCCTTTTCTCTCCAGGGAAACTACTACTGAACAGGAGGGTATCACATTGGTCGAAATCCCATTCTTTCCTGGCAGGTATATTCCTGGCATATCTTTTTTGGCAGAAGAACTTGCCTTCAACCTCCAAGTGAAAAGCTGGGTCAAGAGAAATAAAGACCTCTTTGATATCATCCATGCACAGGGCAGAAGTGGATACTTTCTCTACCAGCTTCCTGAGATCCAGCACAAACTCGTCCAGACTATTCATGGAAATACCGGAACTGAGGCCTCCTCTGACTTTCGGAATATCAATGCGAAAGTCCATGCTTACTTTGCGCAGATCTGGGAAAAAAAATCACTGCAGAATGTCCGAAAAACCATTGCGGTCAGCCAGGATCTGAAAAATTCGGTGGGAAAAATAACGTTTCACGTCACACCATCCATTGAGGTAATTCCCAACGGCGTCGGAATCAATGAGTCGCCCTCCGCCATCAGCACAAGTCCCCAGCGTGTCGATCGCTTTGTCTTTGTGGGAAGATTGCATCCGGTCAAAGGTTTAATCCCAATCATTCAGGCACTGAAAAATGCTGAAAAAAAGGTATATCTAGATATCATTGGTGATGGGCCACAGCGGACCGAACTGGAGGAATTAATCGAAGCTCTGGACCTGACAGATCAGGTAAGGCTCCTAGGCTCCTATACCAATAGCTCAGTACAACTTTTACTCCCACATTATATCGGATTAGTACTTCCCTCGGTCTACGAATCTCAAGGAATCGTCCTGCTGGAAGCCAATCTGAAAGGAATCCCGGTGGTGGCAACAGATCTCCCCTCGATTCGGGAAAGTATCATCCATGGCAAAAACGGGCTGCTCTGTGACCTCCAACGGCCAGAGGAATTTGTCGAGGCCATGATTTACCTCCAGGAAAATCCAATTGAGGCAAAAAAAATGGGGCTGATTGGACAAGCTTGGGTTAAAGAAAACTACAACTGGTCCAAGATCGCTGACTTGACCATCAACCTCTATCATCAACTGGCAAGCTGATGAAAAAGTCTGCTCTCGAAAAAGTCATGGGTGCTCTGGGTGGGCAAAGCCTTTTTCTTTTGACGAATATGCTGTCTTTTCTGATAGTAGTGAAGATTTTCAGCCCGGGGGATTTTGCATCATGGGGATTCTACCTGTCTCTGATGGCCCTATTGGATGGCATTCGGCAGGGGCTCATCCAGAATGGACTCACTCGCTACCTGATCCAATATCCAAGACGGGAAAAATCGCTCCTGAGCTCAGCCCTTGTATTACATCTGGGATTCATTGGACTTCTCTCTCTGATACTCTATGCATTTGCAGGACCCATCAGTGCATTTTGGAATCTCCCCGAGATGGAAGTTCTCCTTCGATACGCTTGGCTTTCCTTGCTGTCATCCGGAAGCCTCCAGAGTCTTTATGCATTACTTTTTGCCAAAGGAAAAAGCCGAACCTACTTCTTCCTCAATTTGTATTACCTCCTTGGAACCGGCCTTGTCTTACTCTATCTATCCAGTACCGAGCAAATCGGCCTGTTGGAATTACTTTGGGCCCAAAGTGCGGTAGGACTCCTGCTCGTGGTCTATGGTGGAATCTCCAGCGGAATTCTGGCTTTTGCCCGACCGTCTCTTTTTTGGATCGGTAAATTACTGGCATTTGGAAAGCACGTAGCTGGAACAAACGCTTTTTCGCTGCTTTTTCAAAAGGCAGATCTTTGGATGATTGGGTATTTTCTGGATGCTAAATCGGTGGCCCTGTTCCTTTTGGCTACCAAGGTAATCCAATACATCGATCTCCCTCTGAGTGCTTTGAGCCAAATGATTTATCCCCGATTAGCTGCTACTGGTCGAAGCAATGACGCCATTGAACTGAATTTCGAACTCGCCCGGGCCATCCTCCTTTTATTTGCACTCATTCTTCCGGGTGTACTTCTGGTGCTGGTGTTTTCGGATTCGATTATCCTCCTCCTCAGTACCGGACAATACCTGGACGCAGCGCCGCTGATCATTCTTCTCTCGTTGGCCAGCTTGGCCAAACCATGGGGAAGAGTGCTCGGGATGGCACTGGATGCTTCAGGCAAGCCGGAGATTAATCTCCAAATGCTGGCAATGAGCCTAGTCATCAATGTGATTGGCAATGCCATCCTGATCCCAATCTATGGGGTGATCGGGGCAGCGTTTGCTACCAGCATGAGCACGGTACTGACCATTGCAATCGGTCAGGTCAGAATACGCAGATACTTGGATATTCTTCCCTTTAACAAACAAACGCTGCTCATCTGGAGCATTCTTTCAAAACATCTAAAACTTAAACTAGTATGAATCTAACATTTGGAGTAGCTCAGGTACATACCTCAGCTCGAATGAAAAGCAATCCGACCCTTGCCAAAGTATTCAACAAGGTCTTTGGATACACAAACCTGGGCAACTACGCCCGATTCACCATCTTCAAAAAACTGGTAGCTCAACTTCCTCTGCCTGAGAATGGTAGGATCCTTGACCTCGGCACCGGATATGGAGAATATGCCATCAGTATGGCCAAAGCAATGCCTAAGGCTTGGATTTACGCGCTCGACATTGATCGCGAACGAATCCTGACACTCAGAACTGCGCTGGAGAAAAGTGAAATCACAAACATCAGTACCTATTGCCAAAAAGTAGAAACGACCTTTCTTTCCAATCTGGATTTTGTATTTGCCATCGATGTTTTTGAGCATATCAAGCCCGAGGAAATGCCCTTTGCTTCGGTATATCAGCGACTGGACGAAGGCGGCCATTTTCTGGTCAAGATCCCTAATGTCACTCAGCGCACCATTTTCCCTGCCCGTTGGTTTGAAGAGCACCAAGATTGGCTGGACGAGGAGCATGTGGGACAGGTCTATGATCTGGATGGTCTGAAAAATCGATTTGTAGCAGAAGGTTTTGATATCGTCCACGCATCCTATTCGGATGGATATTTGTCCCGATTGGGCTGGGAATTAGCTTATTTGGGCAAAAAACAGGGAATCCTGGGTCAGCTGCTCAGTTTGCCAGTCGCAAAAGGATTGGTTCTTCTGGACCGCTTGGTTCACCGAAACACCTGGGGAAATGCGATCCAAGTCATCGGTAAAAAGCCTGTCCAGTGAAAACGCCTAGAGTAAGTGTCATCACTGTCAACTACAAGCAGCGAGAAGTCACGGCAGATCTGCTGAGAAGTCTCCTGCTGGCAGGCTATCCCAATCTGGAAATAGTCTTGGTTGACAATGAATCAGATGGATCAGACCGAGAATTTTATTCCGGCCTGATTCCTGAGATCACCTATCTGTATTCCAGAGAAAATCTCGGCTTTGCCGGTGCCAATAATCTGGGAATTCAAGCTGCGCAGGGTGAATTTCTCTTCTTTCTCAATAATGACACTGAAATCAGCAATGGGCTGATTGAGCATTTGCTGATGGGTTTTGAAGACTCCACCGTCGGTGCAGTATCGCCTACCATACGATATGCAGAAAATCCCTCTAATATTCAGTTTGCCGGATATACCTCGATCAATCCGCTGACAGGAAGAAATCATCCCATTCAGGTCCAGCCAGTCGATGGCTGGACCGAGTCCCCCTATTTTCATGGAGCGGCGGTACTGATTCCTAAGCGAGTGATCGACTCAGCTGGCGTCATGCCCGAAGAATATTTCCTCTACTACGAGGAATTGGACTGGTCAGTACGAATCAGGGAAAAAGGCTATCGAATCCTAGTGGCCGGTGAAGTAACCATTCTTCACAAAGAATCCATCAGCACGGGAAAAAACAGTCCACTCAAAGTCTACTACCAAACCCGAAACCGGATCCGATTTATGAAGCAAAACTCGCGGTATTACCGGCTTTTTATTGGTTTTTTTCTTGCGTTCAGTTTACCCAAAAATCTGATCAGGTTACCCGAAATCCACAAAAAAGCATTTAAAATGGCCTGCCAGGATGCTTTGCTTCTGGGGAAATTCGGCTGGAAAGACCCGATAAATTTTCTTCCTTGAGTTTGCTTCACCGATCCTATCTGTCACTCACCGATTTCTAACTACCCTTGGTCGAAATCGGGAATTGAAAACTTGCTGACACACTAATTTCATCCCAATAAACCTCTGGAAATTATGGAATTCTTATTTTGGAACTCGGCTGCTATCATCTTGTTCACCTTTGCCGGCTATGGAGTCGTCATCACCCTGCTCGCACGCTTTGGCTCTCGAAAGATGAGCTATCCCCAGCTTGAGGATGAAGATTTGCCTGAAGTTACCTTGATCGTCGCCTGTTTCAATGAAGAAGATATCCTCCGGGAAAAAGTAGCCAATAGCCTAAGCCTCGATTATCCAAAAGACAAGCTTAACCTTTGCTTTGTCACCGATGGAAGTACGGACAATTCCGTCAAGCTACTCCAATCACTCGAAGGAATCGAGGTAAGTCACTCCCCGGCTCGAAAGGGAAAAATCGCCGCTATCAATCGGATCATGCCAGAGATCCATACCCCGATTACTATTTTCACAGATGCGAATGTGATGCTGAATCCGGGTGCCATCCGAGCTTTGGTGCATCCTTTCCAATCCAATCTGGTAGCGGCAGTTTCCGGAGAGAAGGTCGTCATGGCTGAATCCAGGGACGGGGCAAGCGCTTCAGGCGAGGGTTTCTATTGGAAATACGAGTCCTATCTGAAAAAGAAAGATGCCGAATGGAATACCCTGGTAGGTTCTGCAGGTGAACTTTTGGCACTCAGAACCCAACTATATGAAGCTCCTGAGGAAGATACCGTCATTGAGGATTTTGTGATGACGGTACGATTGGCAGCGGCTGGCTACCGGATAGACTATGCTCCAGAAGCACTGGCTGTGGAGACCGGATCGGCTAATGTGGAAGAAGAAAAAAAGCGGAAAATCAGAATTTCGGCGGGGGGAATTCAAGCCATCAGTCGTCTCCCACAAGCCTGGCGAGTAGATTTACATCCAGGAATGACTTTCCAGTATCTTTCTCATCGGGTACTCCGCTGGACAGCCATGCCCATTGCCCTATTCCTTTTACTAGTGACGGGATTTACACTGAGCAGCCAGGATCTCATCTATGAATTGGCTGCCTGGACACAGATGGGCTTTTATGGTTTGGCAGGTCTGGGCTATGCCTTTAGGAATAAATCTATCCGACTAAAAATCCTGCATATTCCTTTTTATTTTGTCTTCATGCATGCCTGCGTAGTGCAGGGATGGTGGAGATTCTTCAAAGGAAAACAGGCCGTCACCTGGGAAAAAGCCCAACGGGCCGCTCCCAGACTGGTGACTTTAGATTAAAGCAGATTCAGCCTGCTGATCAGACTTTCTTTATTTGCTCTGGAAATGGGGATAACCTTGTCATCGATCAGGAGATTGGACTCTTCGATGTCGATGATTTTGGAAATATTGACCACAAATGAGCGGTGAACTTTTTGGAAGTTGAAGTTTTCGAGCCGATCCTGAACCTTCTTGATGGTCGTATGGACGATGTAGCCTTTGGCTTTTGTCTTAAACAAGGCATAATCGCCTTTGGCCTCCACAAAAAGAATATCCTCGATCTTCACTTTTACGAGCTTGTTGTCCACTTTCAGAAAAAGGCTGTTGTCGATGATTTTCGACATGTTGGCGTTGGCACGCTCAGCTTTTTTAAGCCGGTCAAAGCTGGCTTTTGCGACTTGAATCGCCGCATTGACTTCTTTGACTCCGTAGGGCTTGACCAAATAGCCAAATGGCCCCATATCTCTGGCCCTGCCGATGGTGACATTATCAGCGAAAGCTGTGGTAAAAATAAATGGAATGTCAAATTGGTCGCGGATGATTTCTGCCAGCTCTACCCCATCAATGTCTCCGGCAATCTGGATGTCCAGAAGTGCCAATTCTGGCTGGTGAATATTACAGAGTTCGATGGCATCGTTCGCATTATCTGCAACCCCTACTACCTGATGATCCAGCATTCTCAATATATCCCCGACACTTTCGGAGATCATCTGATCATCTTCTACAATTAGAATTTTCATACGGCCTAAGTTCTATCTGACTTGATCGGAAATTAGGCACAAAATTTTAATTAACCCATAGGTAAAAGTAGGATAAACTCCGAACCTTGATTTGTATCGCTCACGACCGAGATGGTTCCTCCATGCATTTCTATAAATTCCTTTGCGATAGACAATCCAAGCCCCGATCCTTGGATATTTTTCACATTGGTAGCTCTGTAAAAGGAGGAAAAAAGTCCTTTCTGATCTTTGGCCGGAATTCCAATCCCGAAGTCCTTCACCAGAATCCTGGCGTGTGAGAGTATTTCAAATGAAATTGTCACTTTGGGATCGGGTTTCCCCTCCGAATACTTCAGAGCATTGGTGAATAGATTACCTAGAATATGCTCCATAAGCATCGAATCGGCAGGCACCTCTTGCTTTACACCGATGACGTTGAGCTGAATGCTTCGCCCATCCATGCGACCTGCGGTGATGCGTTGAATAAGCTGAAGCGAGAGCGCAACCAAATCCGTCGGTTTTTTGGTGATTTCGACCTTTCCTGCTTCTATTTTTCCAAGTAAAAGCATGTCATTCATTAATGAGGTGACGCGGCTGATCTCTGAGGATATCCTACTGAAATAGGTAGAAAAAGCAGGCTTCAACTCCGCATTTTTCAATTCCAGGGCATATTCGATCAAATCCACATTTTGCTTGATCGTAGTGAGCGGAGTCTTGAATTCGTGGGAAGTCATGGAGACAAAGCGTGACTTGAGTTCACTCAGTTCCCGCTCTTTGGTCAGGGCTTTCTCCATTTCATCTTTTGAATTTTTCTGCATGGTAATGTCCCGCGCAAAAGCAGTGAAGGAGTGCTCGCCATTGGTAACCAGAGGAATAATGGATAGCTCGATCGGAAACTCACGACCTGATTTATGCAGAGCGGTGATTTCGATCCGCTGATTCAATACGGGACCATGACCAGTGGCCATGTAGTTATTCATGCCTTCAAAATGCGCCTTGCGATGCTGATTTGGAATAATGTTTTCGGTGAGATGATGTCCCACCACTTCCTCTTGTGTCCAGCCAAAAATCTGAGTAGCCTGCGGATTCCATTCCTTAATTCTACCCAGATCATCTATGGTAATGATTGCATCCAAAGCTGAATTGATGACTGTTCGGAGTTTGTTTTCGCTTTCGCGAAGTTCCTTTTCCGCTTTTTCCTGTTTTCGTTTAGACTTGGCATTTTTTAGTCGACCCGCAGCAAGATTGGAAATGATGGTGAGGGTTTCCAGATGTTTGTCCGTAAAAAAATTACGATCCTGATGCTCTGAATCGATGATGCCGATGACTTTATTTTCAAATAATATCGGAACGGTGATCTCGGAAAGCCTAACCTCATCGTCTGATATATACCGGGGATCTTTGGAGGTATCGGAAATAATCTCTGCTTTGCCAGTCATTGCTACGGTACCGACGATTCCTTTTCCAAATTGAACTTCGATCGGATCCTTTATTTTCCGTTGTCCTGCATCCTTAGGGCCATAAGCTGCCAATTGTTCCAGACAGGCTTTTTCTTCATTAAGGATGTAAATCACACAGTCTTTAAACCCAAAATTGTGAATGACATTTTCGACGATCTCCCAAGAAATCGAATGGATATCATCCTGATCCAACAGCTTGGTCACAAAACTGTTGATAGAAGAAAGAAACTGCTGACTTTCGGAGAGTTTTAAGTTTTGAGCAAGTAGGGTTTCCTGTTGCTCAAAAAGTTTCTGTCTGTTTTCAGCAGAGGTAAGCACAAATCCTGCATAGCGGGCAAATAGTCTGAAGAATTGCAGGTCGTAATCTGAAAAACTATCCCGATTTTGTGAGGTAGATCCCAAAAGTATGGCACCAAACTTCCTGTCATTGACGTAGATAGGCATGCTGAGCATGCTTTTCAGACCGATGGTTTTGATCGTAGGATAATCACGATAGGCAGAGTTTGCCAAGTCGGGAATAGCAATCAATCTTTCTTCCAGATAGGAAATTCCGGAGACCGATTTATGGATAGGCAATGCCTTTTGGTAAAAGGCAGGAACAGTGTCATTCTGAAGGCTCTGAATAGTAAGGAGGTTGTCATCCACAGCCTTTACCACTCCACCCAAAGGCATTTCAAAATATTCTGAAACGATCCGCAACCCTTCTTGTAGCTGCCTCTCCAGGGTATAGGAAAGATCAGAGGTGATCGAGTTCAGCGATTCCAATCCATGGGTATACCGATCAAGATCTTTTTTAATCTGTCGAAGTTCCAGCTCATTTTTCTTCCGCTCAGTGATATCGACATGGACTCCGATAGACCCGGTGCGCCTACCCGTGAGATCAAATGTCGGCGCACCGGAGATCAAGCCAAAGAACGAGCTGCCGTCCTTTCGGATAAGTTCCACTTCATAGGCACTGGCTTTATTCTTTTCCCTCAATCGGTGTTGCTCCTCTATTTTTTCCTTCGTCTCCGCCCGGACCAATAGATCAGAAGCAACATTTCCCAAAAGCTCTTCTCTGGAATAGCCTGTGATGAGAGTCATGGTATCATTGACAAAGAGGATTCGCTCATTGACATCCACTTCCATGAGCCCAAACTGAAGATTTTCCAAAATGCCCCTGTACTTTTCTTCGGACAACTTTAGCCCATTTTCCAGGTTATGGCGATCGGTACGGATTCTGGCTATTGCGATAGCACCTTTCAATATCTCATCGCGGTAGATCAGCTGTACTTTCTGACCAATCCATTCTATTTTTCCTTCCTTGGACTGAACCGGAAATTCCAAGTACGAGGATTTATCTCCACACTCTATCTGATATTTGTAGAATAAGGCTACGTTTTCGCGGTAGCTCGGTTCAATCAAATCCAAATAATGCATTGTCAATAACTCAGCTCGGGAATAACCCAAAAGCTGAACGGCCATGCCATTCACAAAAGTGAAATGCCCGGTGACATCAATCTCATAAATGATATCCAGCGCCTCTTCTACCAAGACGCGGTATCTGTCAATAGAAAAGCTTGGAAAGTCAGCGTCTTGATCCAAGGGACGTCGATTTAGAAAGGGGAAATTCTTTTCCAAAAGATAAGGCTAAGTTAAATGAGCCCAAAGGAAAATAAGTCCCGATGAATGAAATGATTTTTTCGATGAATGAACAGAATCCTTCGACGAATGAAAATCAGCAGGAAAATCTTAGACTCCTGGGAATGAAATCCCTTTCACCCGTCGGTAGAGATTGAGGGCATACTTATCTGTCATTCCTGAAATAAAATCGACTAGGCTTCTCAGCATGGGATAGGGATTCACTTCAGCACCCCAGCCCTTGAGGGGAAAATCTTCTGGGAGAAGTCTCAAAATACTTTTATCCTGCCCGGAGAAGAGATCAGGATGATAAAACTGGTGATAGAGCGCCTGAGAAAAAACCGAAAGCAATCCTTCCAAAACCTGAAAACCTGCGGCCTCTTTCTCCAATACCACCTTGGAGCGGTAGATACTTTTTATTGAAGTGGCAGAAATCTGTGCCAGCGCTTTGGCTGAGGGAATGATGTCAGTCAACGCTTTGTCAAAATTTCCTTTGCGCATTCCTTCCTCATATTTGTCAAATACTTCCACGGTCTCTCGGATCAATTGACCGATTGCTATGGCCCGAAGAATACCCAAATTCTGGGCCTGTGTCCGGTCTTTGAGCTTTTCTTTATCAAATCGCTCTCCTAGAATGGGTTTCAGCAGACTAACCGTCTCCTCAAAACTCACCAAGCCCATCGTACAGCCATCCTCGAGATCGATGATATTGTAGCAGATATCATCTGCTGCCTCTACTAGAAACGCAAGTGGATGCCGGACCCAAGATTCTGCACTGATTTTCTCGATGCCAAGTGCATCGGTCATCATTTCAAAATCAAGCAGTTGATTGATAAAAAATCCGAATTTCTTCTGGCTTTTTCTGGCGATATCACGCTGGGGAATGAAGCTAGGCCGGGGATATTTGGTAAAAGCCGCAAGTGTCGCGTAAGTCAAGTTCAGGCCAAATTGCTTCGAGACCAACATCCGAAAGCCTTGGGCATTTCCCTCGAAATTAACTAAATCTGCCCATTGGTCGACTCTGACATGCTTTTCCCAGACTTTGCCGTAGGCATGAAATCTAAAAAAGTCCGATATCGCTTCCTCTCCCGCATGGCCAAATGGAGGATTGCCAATATCATGTGTCAAAGCAGCTGCGGCGACAATAGACCCGATCGCCGAAGCAGAAATACCCGATTTCTCCAGGGTTGGATATTTTTCCAAAAGGATCTCACCTGCAGATTTACCCAGCGATCGGCCGACACTGGACACCTCCAAGCTGTGAGTCAATCTGGTGTGGACAAAGGCTTGCTCTGGAAGTGGAAAAACCTGAGTCTTATCCTGTAGATTCCTAAAAGGCGCTGAAAAAATTATCCTGTCGTAATCAATTTCAAATTCTGTTCTGCTGGTTTCCAAATTGAGCGACTTTGGAGTTTCTCCAAAACGACCGCTTGCCAGCAATTTTTCCCATTTCATCATCCCCAAAATTAAAAAGCTCCTGAGATTAATCTTGTATTAAATAAAACTTTGATGTGTTGGCATGGGGATTGGACTTAGTGGGCTGAAAACAGACTGAACCTAACTAACATCCCGATGAAAAAAATTGCAAATTTTCTTTTCCTCAGCTTAATTTTCTTGGCTGCTTTTGGTTGTGATACTGACGATGCGCCAAAATCCGGTCAGGCTAAAGTTAATTTCTATTTGGTCGATGCGCCAACGGTTGCTTTTGATGAAGTATGGATTGAGGTCCTTGCCCTCCGTGTGAAGGCAGACTATGAAGAGAGTGAAATGACCGAAGACGATGATTCTTGGGAAGAAATCATTTTTGAAGGCAGCAGGTATATCAATCTTTTAGACCTGACTGGTGGAAATTCCCTCTTGCTTGGTACGGATGATTTCCCGGAAGGAGAGATAGATCAGGTCCGTCTAATTCTTGGAGAGGACAATTACCTGATGAAAGATGGTGAAAGATTTGAACTCAAAACTCCAAGTGCACAGCAAAGCGGACTTAAAATCAAAGTAGATCAAATTGTTGAAGCTGGAAGTGAATATAATTTGGTTATTGATTTTGATGTAGCGAAATCTATCGTAGTTGCAGGAAACTCTGGGAATATCATCCTTAAGCCAGTACTACGTGCTTTTCTTGAGCAATCACAAGGTCTACAAGGTCAGGTGCTTCCGATCGAAGCTCAACCTATCCAAGTGACTGTAAGTGGCGGAGGCCAAGTATACGATTCATTTGTCAGTGAAAGCGGCAATTATGTACTTCAAGGCATCGCCCCTGGAACATATACCATTACCTTCACTCCAAATGAGGCTTACAATCCCGTCACCGTAGCCGATGTACTTGTGGAGGCAGGAAAGCTTACCTCAGTTCCAGCTGTGACACTCACACTGAAATAACGGAAGAAAATGTTGGCCAAGCTCCCGGCATTTTCTTTTCATTCTAAGCAGGCAAACTACCGGGATTGATGAGTTTTGGGCTAAATTTACCCCGTGAAAAGATTTAAGCCTCTTCTGATTCTATTTTTCCCGATTTTGATCTGGTCATGCAAAGAATTTGATGACAGTCCCAAAGCGCTAGTCAACGTACTTTTGATTGATGCTCCTGCACAGTGGGATTCGGTCATTGTCGAAATTCAAGGCGTGGAGCTGGAGTTTGTACCAAATGGCCGCGGAGGTGAAGTTCAGCAGTTGTTTTGGCCTTACGAGCCCGGAGACAAACTGATCGATATCTCGCAGCTGGTCGGCGGGACTGCACTTCCAGTCGCCAGAAATGAGATGCAACTTGGCCAAATCACCGGAATCACGCTTAGACTTGGTCCAGAAAATTCCCTTTATCTCGATGAAGACCGGTATGCGCTGAATCTCCCTGGGGGAAATACGGATTATTTCTTACCCATTTCCTTAGATCTGGAACAGGGTTTTTCGTATGACCTCATTTTGGATTTTGACCTGGAAAAGTCGATTCAAGTCGCAAATTCAAATCCGCTGACAGTGAATTTTAATCCTACAATTTCGGCTTATTCGGGAATTGGGCGAAGTGACTTGACAGGATCTACCAGTCCTGCGGAAATTCGTCCGGCGATCTATGCAATCCAGCAAGGTGACTCCATCAGTACCCATACCAACTCCAGCGGAAACTTTACTTTCCGATTGGAACCCGGCACCTACGATGTTTTCATTGATCCAAAAGATTCACGCTACAATACCGACACGATCAGAGGAGTAATCATCGAGCCTGGCAAAACCAAAGCTTTGGAACGCATCACCTTGACCAGGAAATGATAGAAAGGGATTCACGCTACATGATTAGGGCCTTGGAACTCGCCGAAAACGGTCGCGGTAAAGTCAGTCCAAATCCCATGGTAGGCTGTGTAATCGTCCATGAAGATAAAATCATCGGAGAAGGTTACCACCAAATCTATGGCGGGCCTCATGCCGAAGTCAATGCCGTTCATTCGGTAGAAAATCAAGAATTACTTCGCGACTCCACCGTGTATGTGACTTTGGAGCCTTGTGCACATTGGGGCAAGACGCCACCCTGTGCAAACCTACTTGTGGAAAAGCAGGTGAAAAAAGTAGTGATAGCCGCTTTCGATTCCAATCCATTGGTTGGTGGAAAGGGGATTGAAATTCTCAGAAATGCCGGAATAGAGGTCGAAACAGGGCTTTTGGAAAAAGAAGCACGAGGGCAGAACAGACGGTTTTTCACCCAGATCGAAAAACAACGACCTTATATCATCTTAAAATGGGCGCAAACTTTTGATGGGTAT
The DNA here is from genome assembly GCF_003259255.1 of Algoriphagus litoralis. Lineage (GTDB taxonomy): Bacteria > Bacteroidota > Bacteroidia > Cytophagales > Cyclobacteriaceae > Algoriphagus > Algoriphagus litoralis. The sequence continues at coordinate 342,107 of NZ_QGOL01000002.1, read as the reverse complement.
GTAGCCAGAGAAGACTTCTCCTCGAAATGGATCAGCGGAACACAAAGTCGGCAGTTAGTTCACAAGTGGCGAGCCGAAGAAGATGCAATTTTGGTTGGAAAAAACACTGCGCTTCACGATAACCCAAGCCTGAATGTCCGGGATTGGGTCGGAAAAAATCCAGTTCGGATGGTATTGGATTCCAGACTGGAACTACCAGAAAGTCTAAATCTGTTTAATCGATCAGCGCCTACTATTCGGTTCAACTTAACAAAATCAGAATCTTCAGAAAACCTTGATTTAGTTCAATTGGCCTCAGGTTTTTCGATTTCGGATATTCTAGATGAACTACAAAACCGAAAGATCCAAAGTCTGATCGTAGAGGGGGGAAGCAGGGTTTTAGCAAATTTTATAGAAAGTGGACTTTGGGATGAGGCCAGAGTTTTTACAGGAAAAGTTAAATTTCACACCGGAATTCCTGCACCTGAATTGAACCAAAACCCAGACGAAACACTTCATATCGGAGAAGATCTATTGACCATTTACCACCATGTCTGAATCCTTATTTATCCCCGAAGCAGGTACCAAAGTTGAAAAATACGAAGCAGTTATTCCTCAAATTGAGGTTTTGATCTCTGGCGAACCTGATCTGTATGCCAACCTTGCCAATATCGCAGCGGCATTGAGAGAAGCCTTTGGTTTTTTTTGGGTGGGATTTTATTTAGTAAAAAATGAGCAGTTGGTTCTAGGGCCATTTCAGGGGCCAATCGCCTGTACCCGAATCAATTTTGGCAAAGGCGTCTGTGGTACCGCATGGAAGGAAGCAAAAACGCAACTTGTTCCGGATGTAGATGCTTTTCCTGGCCACATCGCCTGCAGTTCAGCCTCCAAGTCCGAAATCGTCGTGCCTGTTTTTAAAGGAGATGAGGTGGCAATGGTACTCGATGTCGACAGCGATCTTTTGGCAGATTTTGATCAGACCGATCAGGACTATCTGGAAGAGTTGATGGGGATATTGAGCAAAACAATTTGATCAAATTGATCCTAATGCAAAAGCGTTAACAATCTCCAGCGTCTTTTCTTTTTCCTCCACCATTCCCATATGTCCTACACCCTGTAGTTCGATGTAGTGGGAAAATGCGTCTCTTTGCGCTCGGCTGGCTTCGATTTTAACAGCACCGTCTTCTGTTCCTGCAATCAATAGTTTCGGGCCAGAATAATGTTTCAGAACTTCTAAACGGTCTGGTCGATCGCGCATCGCACCTGCATAGGCAATCAAACCCTTCAGCGTAGATCGTTTTGCATCTTCGATTGCTTTTTCGATTTCTTGAGCCAATTCCTCCCTCCGGTTTTCAGGAAAAAGTGGTGGGACAAATGAAGTCACAAACTTTTCCACACCGTTTTTTCGAAGAAATGTGATCGTCCGATTTCGCATTTCCTTTTTATCCGCATCATCTGAGAAGGCGGTGGAGTGAAAAAGACCGATGGATTTGATGCGATTTCCCATCAGTTCCAACAGCGCAAGCCCAACATATCCTCCCAGTGAATGGCCAATCACGATTGGGTCTAGGATCTGGTTTACTTCCATCCAATCTTCCAGAATCACGGCTACTTCCTCAAGGGAAATCTGATCTCCTTCAATTAGCGAGCCGCCTATTCCCGGTAAATCGGGACAAAAAACATGAAATTTGGGAGAAAGGCTTTCGGCAAAATCCTTCCACATGTTTCCAGTCTCACAAAATCCGTGAATAAGGACTAAAGGCTGACCTTTTCCTTTTTCAAAAAAATGAATCATGAGTGAAAAGAGGGGTTTTATGAACTATGAGCAACTTCAGCAAGGCTTCTGACCGCATCTGCAATTCCCGCAGGATCAAATCCGCATTCTCGATGCAATTCGATCTGCTCACCATGCTCGATAACTTCGTCAGGAATTCCTAGTCGCTTTACCTGCGCAGCGTAACCGTTATCAACCATCCATTCCAAGACTGCTGAACCGAATCCTCCCATCAGGCAACCATCTTCGACGGTGATCACTTTCTTGAATTTGCCAAAAATCTCATGTAACAACTCCTCATCTAAAGGCTTGACGAATCGCATATCAAAATGAGCCGGATCCATACCTTCTTTACCCAAAGTGGCGCACGCCTGCACGGCATAATTCCCAATATGACCTATTGTGAGGATAGCAACATCCTTACCTTCCTTTACAATTCTACCCTGGCCGACCGGAATCTGTCTGAAGGGTGTTTTCCATTGTGGCATGACACCATTCCCTCTCGGGTACCTAATGGAATAAGGTCCTTCATGGAGGGAAGCGGAATACATAAGATTTCGAAGCTCTTCCTCATTCATTGGAGAAGACACGACAAGATTGGGGACGCAGCGGAAATACGCAATATCATATGCACCATGGTGTGTAGGTCCATCCGCTCCTGCAAAACCAGCGCGGTCTAAGCAAAAGACTACCGGTAAATTTTGCAAACAGACATCGTGGACCACTTGGTCGTAAGCCCGTTGCATAAACGTAGAGTAAATATTACAGAACGGAACAAGGCCTTGGGTAGCTAGTCCCGCTGAGAATGTAACTGCATGCTGCTCTGCGATGCCTACGTCAAAAGCACGGTCCGGCATCGCCTTCATCATGATATTGAGAGAGGAGCCGGAGGGCATCGCTGGCGTGACTCCCATGATTTTGGGGTTCATTTCCGCCAGTTCCACTAGCGTATGGCCAAACACATCCTGGTATTTTGGGGCTTGAGGTGTAGTAGGTACTTTTTTGAAGATCTCTCCAGTTACTTTATCAAAGGTCCCCGGTGCATGCCAGGTAGTTTTATTGCCGTTCTCGGCCGGGGCATAGCCTTTTCCTTTGACTGTGATGCAATGTAGGATTTTAGGTCCCGGTATGTCTTTCAGATCATTTAATATTTCGACCAGATGATTCACATCATGCCCATCCACTGGCCCGAAATAGCGAAGATTCAACGATTCAAAAAGATTGCTTTGCTTGAGCACAGCGGATTTGATGGCTCCTTCGACTTTGGAGATGACTTCTTGTGCACTGCTGCCAAACTTACTAAGCTTGCCAAGCATTTTCCACACCTCATCTTTCACCTTGTTATAGGTGTGAGAAGTTGTGATATCGGTGAGATAGTCCTTCAAGGCACCTACATTGGGGTCGATAGACATGCAATTATCATTGAGGATAATCAAGAGATTGGTATCACTGACTCCTGCATGATTCATGGCTTCAAAGGCCATTCCGCCTGTCATAGATCCATCACCGATTACAGCGACGTGCTGTATGTTGGAGTTTTTGTATTTGGAGGCTACTGCCATTCCAAGCGCTGCAGAAATAGAAGTACTCGAGTGGCCTACGCCAAAAGTATCGTATTCGCTTTCTTTACGCTTTGGGAAACCGGAAATACCGCCGTAGACTCTGTTGGTGTGGAATTTATCTTTTCTACCCGTAAGAATTTTGTGCCCATATGCCTGATGGCCTACATCCCACACTAGCTGATCTTCAGGTGTATTGAGTACATAATGCAATGCTACGGTCAATTCGACTACGCCCAGACTTGCACCAAAATGTCCCCCATACACCGAGACATTATCTACAATAAACTGACGGAGCTCGTCACAGATTTTGACGAGTTTGTCCTTAGGAAATTGCTTCAGGTCTTCTGGAGTATTGATTTGGGCGAGTAGTTCTCCGGGGGTGATTTGCATTGGCTGAAGTATTGGAATTGAAAAAGATAACAGCAGGCGAATAAGTTTGTTTACAAATTACGTGCGAGGATCAACCTCACGGTCCTGCTATATTCTTTCTGCCTCGGATTAATTTAGCTTAATTGGATATCTTTGGCTAATAGTCGGCAAAATTAACTAATAAAAATAACTATCCGGTGAGTTTCGATATCAAATTACCCCTCTTCGAAGGACCTTTTGATCTGATGCTGTTCTTCATAGAGCGCGACGAACTGGATATCTATGACATTCCCATTTCCAAGATTACCAATGATTTTCTGGAGTATATTCATCATTTGGAGAAAATGGAGATCGAGGTGGCGAGTGATTTCATTCTCTTTGCTGCCACACTGATGAAAATCAAATCACGAATGCTTCTACCTAGGCCAGAGCTGAATGAAAAAGGAGAAGAAATTGACCCAAGGGAGGAGTTGATCAGAAATCTTTTGGAGTACAAAAAATACAAATCTGTCATCGGAGATCTTGCTCAGCTTGAGTCTGATCGCCTGTCCAAAGAGAAAAGAGGGAATCTGGCCAAGGAACTTTTGGAACTTAGTAAAAACGATGACGTTGAAGCGGAGATGCAGCACGTAGACCTCTACAAGCTGTTGAAAGTATTCCAAAAATGCATGGCCCGTCTTGCCTCACGTGTGGATGAAACCAAACACACTGTGATTCAGTACCCTTACACGATTGAGCAACAAAAGGACTTTGTTTTGGAGAAAATCAGCTTCAAAAAACAGGTCCCTTTTGATGAATTCATCCAATATAACCCCGAAAAAATCTTTGTGATTTATACGTTTTTGGCCATACTTGAACTTCTCCAGTTATCCCTTGTCACCATCATTATTGGAGAAGGATACAATAATTTTTGGGTAGAAAAGACTGAGCCAATCGCTGCGGCCTGATATGAAGTTGGACAATAAAAAGATCTTTCAGACGCTGAACCCTAATAAGGTATGGGTACCCGTCCTCATTGGATTGGGGATAGTCTTTGCGATGTTTTACTTGGATCCTTCGATCACAGCCGATTCGCTCAAGGGGGTTTTTGACGCCTCGATTCCCTGGTTGTTTTTTGCCATTCTGGTTCTGTTTTTTCGGGATTTTGGCTACGTCTACCGGATCAGGGAAATCACCGACCGGCACCTCACTTGGACTAGAGCCATTTATGTGATCATCCTATGGGAATTTGCCTCGGCAGTGACTCCCTCTGTAGTAGGCGGGACAGCTGTGGCGATTTTTATCTTGAATAAAGAAGGAATCAAAATGGGAAAAGCCATTGCCTTTGTCATGGTGACGGCGATTTTGGACAATCTCTTTTTCGTCATTGGGGCTCCGATCATTCTGTTTTTTGCCAAAGGAAATATTTTCCCGGACAGCAAACTCCTCGAGACCCAAATGGAAAATAGCCTTCAGGCAATTTTCTGGGTCAGTTATAGCCTGTATGCAGGGTATAGCTTGGTGATGGCATTGGCTCTATTTTTCCGACCAAGGGTATTCAAATGGGTATTGATCAAAATTTTCACGATCAAGTTTCTTAGAAAATGGAAGCATGACGCACAGGAATATGGCGACCAGATCATAGAAGCTTCAAGGCAACTGACTGGCAAAAACTATCGGTATTGGGTCAAAATAATCTTTGCAACAATTTTCATCTGGACTTCACGCTACCTGATGCTGAATGCGCTGATTTCAGCATTTGTACCCTTAACCTGGGAACAGGAAATTATCGTTTTTGCCCGGCAGGTGATCATGTGGATCGTAATGATGATCTCGCCAACACCGGGAAGCAGCGGGACAGCGGAGTTTTTCTATGCGCAGTTTTTTACCCAATTCCTGGGAAGCTACACCTTTGTGACCAGCATTGTCTGGAGACTTTTCTCCTATTATCCCTACCTGATTTTAGGGGCAATTTTCCTCCCTCGCTGGATCCGACAGGTATTTTTCAAAAAGAAACAAGCACTCGAAGAAGAATAAAATGGGCAGTGACTTAACCCTAGCTCAACTGATATCTATCACACAAGGAAAAGTCCAGGGAAGGGATTTTTCCGGTACGATCTGGCAGATCAGCATTGATTCCCGGCAAATCATCCAACCGGATCGATGCCTGTTCGTGGCACTTCGTGGAGCCAAAGCAGACGGAGCAGCTTATATCCCCAAGATCATCCGAGAGGGTATTTCGGTTTTTTTAGTTCATTCCGATTGGCAAATCGATGCCGAACTAGCCCGGCAAGCTACCTTCGTTCAGGTGAATGATACACGGATGGCTCTTCAGGCCATTGCCGCTTTCCAACGGAGCCAATTCCATAAACCCGTCGTAGGAATTACGGGAAGCAATGGAAAAACCATCGTCAAAGAGTGGCTGGGGCAGGTGTTGAGTGAAAAATTTACCGTAGCCAAAAGTCCCAAAAGCTACAATTCCCAAGTGGGTGTTCCGCTGTCTATCTTTGGAATCAAGCCCTATCACCAAGTCGCTTTACTTGAAGCGGGCATTTCGAGAAAAGGGGAAATGGCAACACTTTCGGAAATGATTCGGCCAGATTTGGGGATCTTTACCAACATCGGCTCGGCACATGAGGAGGGATTTACCAGCATTCACGAGAAAATCATTGAGAAACTGAGGCTTTTCACCTCTAGCAAGCTGCTCATTTATTGCAAAGATCAATCTCTGGTTAGCAAAGCTATCGAAGAGGCTTTCCCGCAGGAAAAACTGATTAGCTGGTCCACTAATCCCGGAGCGGATTATTCCGTCTCGGTGAAAAAGCAAGAATCGCAAAGCAAAATCATTTTGGTGAACAAGATGCTCAATACGTTCACCTTTCAGGTACCGTTTACCGATTCGGCCTCGGTGGAAAATATCACCCATGTAATCCTCGCTGCATTGACCTTGGGACAGGAGTTTACCTCCATTCAGGATGGGTTAAATCACCTGAAGCCAGTTGATATGCGGTTAACGCTGAAGCCGGGATTGAATGATTCTTTGCTGATCGATGACACGTATAACAATGACATCGCAGGGCTGAAGGTTGCTCTAGAGTTCCTTAGTCAGCAGCGTCCAAAACGAAGAAAAATCCTGATTCTATCAGATCTTTTACAGCAAGGTATCCCCGAAAAAGTCTACATCGAGGTCGCCGAACTGATCAAATCGTATGGATTGGATCACATCATCGGAGTGGGGAAAGAAGTGGGGCGACTTCAGGAGTTTTTCCCCGGAAAGTTTGAAAATCATCCGTCTACAGAAGAGTTGCTTCAAGCCCTTGATCTGGAAGCGTTCCAAAATGACCTGATCCTAATCACGGGTGCTAGACCCTTTGCATTTGAGCGTATTGTCGATAAGCTCCAGCTGCGCATCCACGGTACCACTCTCGAAATCAACCTCAATGCCCTGACACATAATTTTAACTTTTTCAAAAAACTGGTCCGCCCAGAAACCAAAATGATGGTCATGGTGAAGGCTTTTGCCTACGGTGGAGGGGCTGCCGAAATCGCCAATCATTTGCAAACCATGGGCGCAGACTACCTGGCAGTGGCATTTTCAGATGAAGGGGTGGTTTTAAGAAAACAAGGGATCAGACTCCCTATCATGGTACTCAATCCGGTGGAAGAATCCTTTGATTTGATCAGGGAGTATGACCTACAGCCGGTAGTATTTAGTCCTGAGTTTTTCAGAAAACTTGGGAACTATGCCAAAAACCACCAAGCACAAATTGCCATTCATCTGGACCTGGATACAGGTATGCATCGATTAGGGTTTGAAAAACAACATTTGGAGGAGTTGAAGGGCTTGATCCTTGACTTCCCTGAGTTAAAAATTGCAAGTATCTATACCCACCTCGTAGGAGCAGATGAAGAAGTGCATGAGGCATTTTCTTTGGAGCAATTGCGCTTGTTCACAGCAATGAAAACAGCCATTGAAGCCAATCTGGACTACAAGCCTCTAATCCATGCGCTCAATTCAGCCGGAATCGTTCGTTATCCAGAATATCAGATGGATATGGTCAGATTGGGAATTGGGCTCTATGGTGTCGAGGTTACAGGGAAATTTGACAGCAATCTACGGTCTGTTAGTACGCTTAAAACCACTGTCTCCCAGGTGAAATCACTACCTGCAGGTGCTACAGTCGGCTATTCCAGAAAAGGAATACTCCCCGAAGGCGGGAAAATAGCCACCTTAGCCATCGGTTATGCAGATGGATACGACAGGCGGTTTTCGCAAGGCAAAGGATATGTTCTCATTCATGGGAAAAAGGCTCCTGTAGTTGGAAATATCTGTATGGATATGACCATGGTAGATGTCAGTCTGATCGACGTATCTGCTGGAGATGAGGCAATCATCTACGGTGCTGAAGTTTCGCTGAAAGAACTTGCAGACAGAATCGGCACGATCCCCTACGAGTTACTGACCAATATCAGTACCCGGGTCAAGCGGGTATATTACTTAGATTAAGGTAATTTTTCTAAATTCCCCCATGTTCCTTACGAAAAAGAGACTTGCTCATATTGTTTTTGAATCTAATGACAAAGCTTCCCGAACTTTTGACCTGGTTTTACTTTGGTTGATTTTCGGATCCATCATTGTAGTTATCCTTGACTCCGTGGCCTCCCTTCATTTGAAATATGGGGAGATTTTTTACATCCTTGAGTTAGCTTTTACTTTACTCTTTACTCTGGAATATATGCTACGGGTATGGTTGACTAGCAAAACACTCAAATACGTGACAAGCTTCTACGGAATAGTAGACTTATTGGCTATTCTGCCGGTTTATTTGAGTTTTTTCATTTTGAATACCCAGCTTCTTTCGGTGATTCGAGCCTTACGACTACTCCGTGTGATCCGGATTCTAAAACTTGGAAGATACCTCTCGGAGGCGGATTTTCTGAGGGAATCCCTGAAGGCCAGCGCCACCAAAATCCAGATTTTCCTATTCTCTGTTTTGACCATTGTCTTGATCATGGGCACCTTGATGTTTGTGGTAGAGGGGCCTGCAAGTGGATTTACCAGTATTCCTGTAGCCATGTATTGGGCGATAGTTACTTTGACTACAGTTGGCTTCGGAGACATTACTCCACAGACTCCATTTGGTCAACTTTTGGCCTCACTCATCATGCTTCTAGGCTATGCAATTATTGCCGTACCAACGGGAATAGTGAGTTCAGAAATGGCGAAACGAAGAAAACCTGAGCACTTTGAACATGCCAAGAGCTGCACCCATTGTGGGTTTGATCACCTGGAAAAAGGCGATAAATATTGCAGAAACTGCGGAGAGCAAATTCCGGATTAACCGGGTCGGTATTTCTTTTCCAAATTTTGAGCAGTGTAAATACTCCCTCTTCCGCTTGCAACAAAGGAGATCAGACAGGCCAATCCCAAAAAAATCCCAGCTTCATAGCCAAAAAGCTCCATACCCATCACGGTACAGGCCATCGGAGTATTCGTCGCTCCAGCAAAAACTCCCACAAACCCCATCCCTGCCAGAAGGGCCAAAGGCAATGGAATCCATGATGCCAGTGCATTGCCCAGAGTCGCTCCAGTGAAAAATAGAGGAGTCACTTCTCCTCCTTTAAATCCTGAACCCAAAGTCAATCCCGTCAAACCAGTCTTTACCAACCAATCATACCACGGCAAGGGAACCTCAAAAGCCTCCACGATTCTAGGAACTCCAAGTCCGATGTAGGTCGTCGATCCGGTGAAATAGACAATCAATGCAACCAAAACTCCCCCCACAAGGGGCCGAAGTGGTGGGTAGGAGATAGTTTTGAGGAAAACCGCCGAAACCCCATGTCCTGTCTCAGCAAAAAGCCTGGCAGCAAGTCCAAAGGCAATCCCCGCCGGAATCACCCAAGCCAAATTAGCCAAGGAATGGATCGGAATATCTGAAATAGCATAGCCAGTATGTCCTACACCCCATAGCAATTCACAAGTCCAATCTGCGACAAATGCAGCCAAAAATGCAGGAAAAAGGGATTCCCACCGAAATTTCCGGGTCAACATCCACTCAAGTGAAAAAATCGCCCCAGCGAGCGGAGTTCCAAAAACCGAGGCAAATCCACCTGCTACTCCACAAATGAGGATTAGTCTCCGGTTTTCTTCATTGAGCGAAAACCATTTAGTCAATTGATCGGCTAATGAACCACCCATCTGAACCGCTGTACCTTCCCGTCCCGCTGATCCACCAAAGAGATGCGTAAAAATCGTCCCAAAAAGTACCAAAGGAGTCATTCTCAAAGGAATCGGATTTTTGGTCTTGTAGAGTTCCTCCAGTAGAAAATTATTGCCCTTTACAGAATTGGCCCCATAATGGTGATACACATAACCAATCCCGAAGCCTGCAAACGGTAGTAAGGCTATCAACCAGAGATTAGCTTCGCGAAGATTGGTCGCCCAATCCAGTGAAACCAAAAAAATCGCTGATGCTGAACCCGATAAAACCCCTGCCAAAGTGGCCAGGCTAAGCCAAAGGATAACATACCGCGTAAATTGTCTTTTATTCACAAATTAGGATTTGGTACAAAATAAGTCGAAATCATCAACTAGAGATACATTCAAATAATTTAAACCCAAACCAAATGCTCGGACGCTTGTCTCGAAATCGTACATTATATCTGTTTATAATTTGATTTAAAAATAAGCACCTGGAATGTACCCGTAGGAACTTTCTATAATTAAAGAAGATCTTCTCAGGGGCATTTCAACCAATTCCGGGTATTTCAGGTTACTTTAGAAATTGTCACTCATGCAAAATATTTTAATTACCGGCGGTTCGGGCCTAGTAGGTCAGCAAATCACTTCCCTACTTGAAAAAAAGGGATATCAGGTAGCTTGGCTTAGCAGATCTTCACAATCCGGCCGAAAATCATTTATCTGGAATATTGAAAGGCAAGAGATCGATGAAAAAGCCATCGAATGGGCTGACGCCATCATTCATCTGGCAGGTGCAGGTGTGGCGGAAAAACGGTGGACCCCAGAGCGTAAAAAACTGATTTTACAATCTCGCACTCAAAGTACCCAGTTGTTGTACCATGCCTTGGAAAAATCAGATCAACGTCCCAATACCTTTATTTCAGCATCAGCTGTCGGGTATTATGGATTTAATACCGGAACAGCACTAGTGGATGAGACGAGTCCTTCGGGTTCAGATTTTCTTGCTGAAGTGGTAAAGGCTTGGGAAAGTGAAGCTAAGAAAATGGAAAGTCTCGACCTACGAACAGTACTTCTGCGGATCGGAATCGTTTTGGATGCAGAAGGAGGAGCTCTGGGCGAAATGCTCAAGCCACCCGTAGCCGCTCCACTGGGTTCGGGAGATCAATGGATGAGCTGGATCCACATTGAAGACCTGGCGCGAATGTTTGTTTTCGCCTTGGAAAAGACCACACTCCAGGGAGTGTACAACGCCGTAGGACCTAATCCGGCCACCAATCAACAACTGACCCAAGAAGCTGCCAGTGCAAAAGGAAAGCCTTACATTGGAATCGGAGTTCCTGGATTTGCCTTGAAATTAGTCCTGGGAGAGATGGCAGCGATGGTACTCGGCGGAAATCGTGTTTCCTGTCAAAAGATCCAAAAGGCAGGATTCCAGTTTGAGTTTTATGAGCTTTCAGCTGCGCTGAAAGACATTTTTCACAATTGATTGACTAAAGCCTTTTATTCCTCCCGATAGCAAACCAAAGCACTGTCCCCAAAAGGGGGACCAAAAGAACAATCAAAATCCAGATCAACCGGTCATTGGAATTGGCAAACTTGCTGGTCACCACATCATAAATCGTATAGGCATAAACTAGTATTCCTAGAAATTTCCACATGCTCAGTTCAGTTTAGATCCTTTTCTTAATATCAAATAGGCGATCGGCCCGATCACCTGCGCAAAGAGTATAACTACCACCCAGATCAATTTCATATTTTGATCCCTGAAATCAGAACGGATCACATCGATCAGGCAATAGATCCAAAGGAAAAAATAGAAAACCGATAATAAAAGGAATAAAAAAGCTATTCCTCCTCCCATGTTTTGAATAAATAGTGCTGTCATTTTTCGATTAGTAATGCGTCTTTTTGTGAAAATTAGGTTGAAATGTTCTCCTCACTTTGGTCCGCCGATTCATACTTAAATAAAGGAATGTACCAATAATCGGAGCAAAAAGGATCAAAATCAACCAGATCAATTTTTGGTTTGGTCCCTGAAAATCACTTCTCAGGCAATCAAAAAGCGCATAGGCCCAAAATCCAAGGTAAATAAGGCCTGATAATTGCCAAATCAGCAAACCATATCCTTGAGTTATCAATTCCATATCGTTTATTCAATTATTTTTACCACCGATCCAAAATAGCTTTTTTTGATAAAACTTAGTAAGAATTTAGTCCAAAGTTTAAACCCCAACTCATGAAGAAGTACACCCTAGCAGTGCTTTTAGCTCTATTTTATTCACTCAGTTTCGCACAGGATCTGAGTTATTACCTTCCCAAAGGCTTCACCTATAATCCCGCAATACCTACCCCAAAAGACGTTTTAGGCTATGAGGTAGGCGAATGGCATGTCACTCATGATCAGCTGGTGATGTACATGAAAGCTGTTGCCGAGAAATCTGATCGGGTGATTTTCGAAGAAACAGGAAGATCTTATGAAAAAAGACCGCAGACACTCTTGACGATCACTTCCCCTGCTAATCTCACTAAACTGGATCAGATCAAAGCCGAGCGGGCCAAACTCCGAGATCCCAATGCCTCCGTTTCCATAGAAAATATGCCCGTGGTCATGTTTATGGGCTATTCAGTCCACGGCAATGAGCCAAGTGGAGCCAATGCCGCATTGGTAGCAGCGTATCACTTTGCTGCGGCAAATGAAATCGCAGCAGATCTGGAAAATATCGTGCTTTTGCTTGACCCTGCGATCAATCCAGACGGGTTGAATCGCTTTGCCTCTTGGGTCAATTCCCACAAAGCCTTCGTCATGAACGGCGACCCGGCTCAGCGAGAACTCAATGAAGCCTGGCCACGAGGCCGTACCAATCACTATTGGTTTGACTTAAACCGCGACTGGCTTCCTGTACAGCACCCAGAGTCCAGAAATCGGGTCAGAGTCTTTCAAAGCTGGCTGCCAAACATCCACTTGGATTTCCACGAAATGGGGACGAACAGCACCTTCTTTTTTCAGCCGGGGGTTCCTTCCCGGATGCACCCCTTGACGCCGGACAAGAACTTTGAATTGACCGAAAAAATCGGGACCTACCATGCAAAAGCTCTAGACCAAATCGGTTCCCTGTATTACAATCAGGAGAACTACGATGACTTCTATTATGGAAAAGGCTCCACCTATCCCGATGTACAGGGGTCTATTGGGATCCTTTTTGAGCAGGCTAGCTCCAGAGGACATCTGCAAGAAAGTGCCAATGGCATGTTGAGTTTTCCGTTTACAATCAGAAATCAGTTTACTGCCAATCTTTCTTCCTACCAAGCCGCCAAAGAAATGCGGGTGGAGCTGAATCAATGGATGAAGGACTTTTACTCCGAAATCAAAAAAGAAACAGACGTAGATGTCAACAAGGCCTATATTTTCGGGGCAAAAGAAGATGATGCGAGAAGCTTCCATTTGGCTGATTTGATTCTGCAGCACGACATCAAAGTCTTTGCCTTGAATGAAAACATCACGGTGAATGGAAAGGAATTTAAAAAGGAAACTTCCTACATCGTCCCAGCCGATCAGCCGCAATACAGGCTGATCAAGGCAATGTTTGAGACTCGCACTACTTTCAAAGACAGCTTGTTCTATGATATTTCGGCTTGGACCTATCCCATGGCTTTCCACTTGGATTACATGGCGCTCAACAGTAAGATCCTCAATCTCGCCAGTGTCAGACAAGTGGATAAATCCAATTTCTCGCTTGCCCCAGGTAAGGTCAACGGGAATGCAGGAGCGTATCAATATGCCATGGAGTGGACGGATTACTACGCTCCCAAAGCTGCTTATCAATTGCTCAAAGCAGGTTTCTTAGTCCGTGTATCCAATACTGAATTCACCACTGCAGCCGGAAAGACCTATGGCAGAGGTACGCTTTTGATAGACAAAGGGGAGTCAGGACTGGACGATCAAGCCTTTTTTGCGAAACTTCAGGCGATAGCTTCTGAGGCTCATGTAGAAATCAACGCTTTGACCACAGGATATACTAGTGGAGCCAATCTGGGATCAACATTTATGGTTCCGCTGAAAACCCCTCAAATTGCCCTGTTGGTTGATGGAGGCGTGGATAGCGGCGAAGCAGGTGAAATCTGGCATTTGCTGGATCAGCGAATGAAAATGCCAGTGACTTTACTGCCTGTGGGATCAGTAGGTATGGCAAATCTAGACCGATATAATGTAATCCTCATGGCAGATGGCAACTACAATTCTCTAGGAAAAATGGGTGCCGAAAAGTTAAAAGAGTGGACCTCCAAAGGTGGTACATTGGTAGCAAAAGGCGGGGCAATTCGATTCCTAGCTGCTAACGAAGTCGGAAATTTCACTTTCAGAACTGTGGATAACTCAGAGAAAGGCCTACAAAAAAGTTATGCGGATTTCGAAAATGCGACAGGTGCAAAAGGAACTTTTGGTGCAATCTTCAAGGCAAATCTTGATGTAACTCATCCAATCGGGTATGGCTATTCGGAAAAAGAAATCTACACTTTCCGAAATGACAACTTCTTTATGGAGGTTTCTACAAACCCATATGCCAATCCTCTGGTATACACCGAAAGCCCGCTAGCTTCAGGATACCTTCATCCAAGTAATCTTCCAGGCATTCAGAATGGAAGTGTGATTCGAATATCAGGTGTGGGAAGAGGTAGAATCATTGGATTTGCAGACAATCCAAACTTCCGTGCATTCTGGTTTGGCACGAATAAGCTGTTTATGAACTCCATCTTCTTCGGTCAAGTCATTGACGGAGGCACGACACGTTAACAGATTGATATCCCGATTTTTCCGTCGGGATTTCTTTTTTTCCACTCAAAGAAAATCCAAACCTATTCTCAGCAAGTTTCAGTTAAAGCGAACATGAAGAAAATCCTACCTTTAATTGCCGCACTATCTATCTCGGCAGGCGTTTCCATGGCTCAGGAAATGAGTTTTGAAAACTACAACCCACCCTCCACACTCAAGGTCCCCCAAAACCCAGTCACTCGCGCAAAATTCCCTTTCGTAGATATCCACAGCCATCAAGGGGGGATCAATGAAGCCAAAATCGACCAACTCGTCCGAGAAATGGATGAGTTGAACATGGGCGTTTTGGTGAATCTTAGTGGCAGGGGATTTGGTCGGGGAGATAGCAATACGCAACAAGAATACATCAAATCGATGATCCAGGAATTCAACACCCATGCACCGGGAAGATTCATGGTGTTCACCAACTTGAATTTTGCGGGCTTCGGAGACTCAGAATGGAGCAGAATTGCGGTCAAAGAGCTGGAAGAGGATGTGGCAGCAGGTGCTTCAGGGCTGAAGATATACAAAAGTTTGGGCTTAAACTCGGTAGATATCAATGGAAAAAGAATTCCCGTAGATCATCCGGATCTGGATCCTGTCTGGGCCAAAGCCGGCGAACTTGGGATTCCTGTAATCATCCACTCCGCGGATCCTGCACAGTTTTGGCAGCCTATGGATTCTACCAATGAGCGTTGGTTGGAACTGAAGCTGAACCCAAACCGAAAAAGATCTGCGACAGACCCTGTTCCTTTTGAGCAGATCATCGCCGAGCAGCACCATGTTTTTGCGAAGCATCCAAAGACTACCTTCATCAATGCGCACATGGGCTGGATGGCCAATGATTTGGATGCAGCTGAAGCACACCTTGAAAAGTACCCCAATGTCAACTTTGGAATCGGTGCTGTAATCGCGGAATTTGGCAGGCAGCCCAAGCGTGCCAAACAATTTTTCATCAAATACCAAGATCGGGTTCTCTTCGGGAAAGACGCCTACAATCCCCAGGAATTCCATACCTACTTCCGCGTGCTGGAGACTGAGGATGAGTATTTTCCCTATTACAAAAAGTACCATGCCTTCTGGGCGATGTATGGCTTGGGACTTCCTGATGAGGTCTTAAAAAAGCTTTACTACAAAAATGCGCTGAGAATTGTGCCGGGCATGGACAAGTCACAGTTTCCGGATTGACCTCATGAATTTACTTGGAAATATTTTAATCGGAATTGGTTTTACGCTTGTTCTGGTGGGCCTTATCTTTTGGTATTTAAACTGGCCAGATATGTTTCAGGGAAGGATCAGTGGTTTTGTGCTTATAGGTCTAGGGTTATTGGTGCGATTTTTTAGAAGAAAGAAAAATGGAAAATTGACTTAAATCTTAGAAACAAAAAAGGAGGATAGGATTGACCAATTTTGACTTTTGGATGAAAAATCCGTTATTCTTATATGGTCAAATCTGTTACATTTTTCACGTTTGGAAAAGCAAGAATTAAGACAAAACTTAAATTTCTTGCGGCTTTGATTGTAATATTGTTGACGACTATCTTTCAGGATTTCCTTCAGTCGAGGTATCATTCTTACTCGTTTTACTTTTCGGAGTCGCTGCTGTTTAATCTGTATTGGGCGCTGATTATTCCGGTCACATTCCTATTGCGGTTTGTTTTCCGAAGCTCACAGATCATTTTGAAAATCCGCTCTAAATGGGCAATCAGGTCTTTTTTTGTGTTCTTGGCTACGACGCTCCACCTTTTGATTTTTGCCTTTTTAGTGTTTTCAGTCTCTGGATTATTCTATGATCACACCTTTGGATTTTGGGAAAATGTCGTCTATTCCCTTTCCAATGATTTTTACAAATATCTGCTGATCTACACCGCGATTTCCCTGATTCCAAATAAAGCATCACAGAATCCTGAAGTGCAAAAAGCAACTGAAAGTCCTGACTTTTTGCTTTTGCAGAAAGGGAAAAGAATAGAGAAAGTTTCCATAGAATCCATTCAATACATTACTTCTGCTACCCCCTATGTCGAGTTCTTTACTAAGGAAAGAAAGTATTTACAACAGGGTTCACTTAAATCATTTTCGGAAAAACTGGATCCTTCAGTCTTTGTACGAATCCATAAAACCACCTTGGTAAATGTCCAAAAAGTAGATTCGATCAGTTCCCGAGGAAATGGAGATTACGATCTTTTGCTATCCAATGGACAGCAGCTTCGTCTGAGTAGAAATTACGTCCCAGACTTTCGAAGCAGATTTGAGCAAGCTCCCACAGGTTGATCTAAAATTAACTCAGGATAGACGATTCAATTTTCTGGCTTCCCATACTTTCGCTCACTTTGTAGAAAAAAGTAAGCGATGAACCGAAACCTTATCCGATGCCTGATCTTTTGTTCCATTTTTCTGAGCATCAACTGCTCCGGGCAGTCCCAAAAATCAGTTGGCGGTAGCTGTGAGGGTTGCGAAGCGATCTATGAATTTGGGGAAGAAAACCTGACTAATGTGGATACGCTACCGGATTTTGAAAGCACCGAACCCAAGCTTAAACTTACCGGAACGGTATTTCAGCGTGATGGAAAAACTCCGGCCAAAGACGTTATCCTCTATGTCTACCATACCGACAGAACGGGCTTTTACCCAAAAAAAGGAAATGAAACCGGATGGGCAAGACGACACGGATACCTACGGGGTTGGATCAAAACAGATCAAAGCGGGCGTTACACATTTTACACGTTCCGTCCTGTTGCATACCCTGACCGAACCGAACCTGAACACATTCACCTCACTGTCAAAGAGCCGGACAAAAACGAGTATTACCTAGATGACTTCGTGTTTGAAGATGACCCGATTTTGACGCAGGAAAAACGATCGTTTCTCAGCAATCGGGGAGGATCCGGGATCGGAAATCCAGAACCAGAAAACGGGATGCTCATTTTTCGAAGGGATATCATTTTGGGTCTTAATATTCCTGACTATGAATAAAATAGGAATGCTGTTTCTGCTTATCATGGCATCCTCATGTGTGGATAAGTCAAATTCTGAAGTCCAAAAAGCTCTTGTTCAAGCGCAACAAAGTCAAAGTAAAATTGATCTTTTGGAACTAGACACGATAAAACTTGATATGGAACGATCCAAATTATTCTGGAAAGGAACCAAAATGCGAGGAGCCGGAAGTCATGAAGGAGAAGTGAAAATCACTCAAGGATTTATGTTGAAGGATAAAAATGGATTTTCAGGAGGGAAATTTGAAATCGATATGAAGTCTATTTCTATTACTGATATCCCTAAAACCGATCCGATTCCGATCAAAAACCTCACTGAACATTTAATGCATTCTGATTTTTTTGATGTGGATAACTTTCCAACTTCAGAATTTGAAATCAACGAAATCAAGATTCATTTATCTGAAAATCTGGAGGTTTCCGGAAATTTGACAATTCGGGCAATTACCAAAAACATTACTTTTTCCGCCATTCAAAGAGGTAACACCATTTCCGCCCAATTTCTTATCGATCGTTTTGATTGGATTATTGCTTATGAAGGCTCTTGGGCAGATCGCACTTTGGTGGATCGCGACATCGAATTCCGGATTGCGCTCGTGCTGGATAAGGCAAAATTGGAATAAAGTAAAGCGGCTATTCATAACATCTTTTCTTTGTAAAGAAAATTGGAAAAACTTTACACATTATCTTCTATATGTAAAGAAAAGCTTGTTTTCTTTACATAAGGAATTACCTTTGTAAAGAAAATCGATTTTTCTTTACATATCATGTCTTGGAAGCTTATCCCTTTGCCTTATGCTGAGGATTTGGAAACCAAATCCATCCTCAAGCAACTGCCTGCAGCGCATGCAGCTTTGGCAGAATTGAAGGGAATAGTCCAATCGATTCCCAATCAAATCATTCTGTTGAATACTCTGGGAATTCAGGAAGCGAAGGACAGTTCCTCGGTCGAAAATATCATCACCACGCACGATGATTTGTACAAGGCCAACTTAGATTTCGAGGTGAATATCTCTCCTGATATCAAAGAGGTGCAAAACTACGTGGCCGCGATGAAGCGGGGATTTGAATTGGTCCAAGCCCAAGGATTGTTGACCAATCAGACGATTCTAAAAATTCAGGAAACTTTGGAAGGTAACAATGCTGGCTTTCGCAAGCTTCCCGGCACAGCGTTGAAAAATGCCCAAACGGGAGAGAATGTCTACTTACCTCCTCAAGATCCGGAGGAGATTTTGAACCTGATGACCAATTTGGAGCAGTTTATCCACAATGTGGAGATGAGTGACTACGATCCTTTGGTGAAGATGGCCATTATTCACTTTCAGTTTGAAAGCATCCATCCCTTCTACGATGGCAACGGGAGAACTGGTAGGATTTTGAACATTCTCTACTTGGTGTTGACAGGATTGCAAAAGCTCCCAATTCTTTACCTCAGTAGCCATATTATCCGAAATAAGACGGATTACTACCGATTGCTACAAGGAGTGCGTGAAAATGGCGATTGGGAGAGTTGGATCAGCTACATGATTCAGGGCGTGGAAAACACCGCCAAAGAGTCCATTCTACTGATCGAAGAACTCAAGATCCTAATGGCTGAAATGAAAAACACACTTCGGAATAATTACAAGTTCTACTCCCAGGAGCTGCTCAATAATCTCTTTGCGCATCCCTACACCAAGATCGAGTTTCTCGTGCGCGATCTGGGTGTCTCCCGCATCACCGCCGCCAATTACCTGAATCAATTGGCTGCCGACGGCGTCCTGCGAAAGGAAAGGCTAGGAACCGGGAATTATTATGTGAATGAAAAGCTCTTTGCGCTGCTGAGTAGCAGGTGATTTCCCCGCTGATCTGCGCGGATAAAATACGCGGATCCTCGTCGATCTATACTAATCTGCGATGATCCGCGACTTTTTTTGCGGGAATCAGCGGGAACTCTTCATTTTTCCTGTAGATTTTCGCTGAATAATCCAGCTGATCTGCACAGGTTTTTTCAGTGGGAACCGTTGCGAGTAAACCATAAAATCCTGTTTTCAGAAATTCAGGAAGCATTTAAAGAAAAATGAAGGGGTTCAATTTTTTTTTTTTTTGTTTGAAAAATATAGTTTTGGGAAACCACACACATGGAAAAACTCCTCAAAGCTCCCACATGGGCAATTTTTATCTACTTAACTGCCTCTTACTTATTATTCTCTATTGACCTTTCCACAGATCCATTTACAGGCTCTTTAATCAAAGCTGTGGGATTTATTCTTTCTGGAATTTATCCATTGAGTTTGGGAATAGTGCTCACTGAATATTTACCAAGAAAACTCCCTATCAGTACCACCCTTTTCGTAATCAACTGGCTGATTTGGGATGGATGTATGATTCTCTTTTTGATTCTTTTTGACGGTCAGGACATAAGCGGAACAGGAGGCTGGATAATGTTGATCTCTTTATACCTGATGTTTGCGATCATTCATGTCCATCTTTTCCCATTGCGGATTTTGAAAATGGTCAAGAAAAGAGGAGACGTAAGCTATGGAGAAAGTATCGGTATGGGATTTTTATTGATATTCTGGCCAATCGGACTTTGGATGATTCATCCTGAGGTGAAAATGATCGTTGATACCCAAGTTCCTACTGCTGACCTGCCGGATAGCTCAAAATAAAAAAACTCACAGATGACACAGATGAATCAATCTGTGCTCATCTGCGCCATCTGTGAGAAATAAATCCTTTAAAACTTCATCCGCAATCCCAGCAAGAAATTAGTCCCTGCCTGTGGATAGTAGAAGTTTTCAGTCACCAATTCCCTACCGCTCGTTTCTCCCGGCACAAAGTAGCTGAAGGTATAACCATTGGGCTCATACAGCTCATTGAAGATATTATTGATCAGCAGATTCAACTCCAAGCCTTTAAAAAACCTCGGCGTGGCAGTATAGCTGATTCGCAAATCATTGGTGAGAAAGGCATCCAAAGCCCTTCCTTCATTTCCCGTGTTGTCCAAAAACTGCTGACCCACATACTTGCTCAGCCAGTTGATTGACAAATTTTTGGTGGGTTGAAACTCAATGATCGCAGAACCGACCACATTTGGTGAGAAGGCAATATCTGTATCCGTGTTGGTAATTGCTTCCTGCTGAAATTCCTCCACGCTGTAATCATCGATGTACTCGGTGAATTCCTTGATTCTGTTTCGGCTGAAAGCAATATTTCCACCCAAGGTCCAAGCTGAAGAAAGTCTATAAGCTCCATCCAATTCGATCCCAGCACGATAGGAAGATTCGACATTTTCGCGAATATATGCTCCCACGTCGTTGATTTGGCCTGTCAGAATCAGCTGATCCCGATAGTTCATGTAGTAAAAATTGGCAGTATAGCTGAAGTTTCCAGCTTTGGCACGAACTCCAGCCTCGATGTTATTAAGCTTTTCAGGTCTGGGAACTTCAGAGATTGGATTGTCTGTAAAGTCAGATCGAGTTGGTTCGCGGTTGGCCACGGCATAGCTGGCATAGAAAGTCTGATTTCCTTTTTCATAGGAAAATCCAAACTTCGGATTGAAGAAGGTATACTTCTCCTGACCAGTCACTACGCGCTGGTCGTCATTGACTCCATCAAATGAATAATTGATTCCCCTGACTTGAAGGTCTCCAAATAGATTCAGTCCAGGGCTCACTTCATACGTTGCTTTCGCATAGACATTCTTGTCATCCTTGATCGCATTATTGTCGTAGTAGCGATCACGGATGCTGGTATTCCCTGCGACACGAGCCCAGATAATTTCTCCAAAGTGATCCCCATCGTAGCGATTGGCTCCACCACCAAGGATCATATCCAGTTTTCCGTCTGTGGAGACATAATTTATTGAGCCTACAAAGCCATAGAAGTCATTGTCCAGCCAGCGACGTCGAATGATGTCTGTACTTTCGATGACTTCATCCCCAATTGTTACTGGAGGCAGGCCATAGCTAGCAAAGTCATCATCTTCGCGAAACTGCTCGTAGTAGCCCCTCCCATAGGTATAATGCAGCGCAAGATTGGTTTTCCAATTACTTCCGAGTTTCCCAGTATAAATCAACTGATAGTGATCTTGCTGGTAATTATCCGTTTCGTTGTCGTAGGTGTAGAAATTATACGTTCGGTCGTCCTCCAATTTGGATTCCGGCAAGCCATACCAGCTTTGGTATGTTTGCTCCTTTCCTGAGAATGCGATCAGTTTGATCACACTTTTTTCACCGTAGTATCCACCAGACACAAACCAACTGCTCAGGTCCGAAAATGCCCGATCGACATAGCCATCCGAGGTGATTTTGGAGAGTCTGGCATCCACCGCAAATCGGTCATTGAGCAATCCTGTACCAGCTTTCACGGTATGCCTCCAGGTGTTGAAAGAACCGAATCCGTTGTCCAACTCTGCATAGGCTTCATCTCGACGGGTGTCAGTTTGGAAATTTAGGCTAGCGCCAAAAGTGGCAGCACCATTGGTCGATGTACCGACTCCACGCTGGATCTGTACATTTTCCACCGAACTCGCAAAATCAGGCATATTCACCCAAAAGACCCCATGCGATTCGGCGTCGTTCATTGGAATACCGTTGACCGTAGCATTGATTCGAGTTTGATCCGAACCTCTTATCCGAAGTCCGGTATACCCAACACCTGCTCCAGCATCCGAAAAACTCACCACAGAAGGTGTGAAATTTAGCAAAATAGGGATGTCTTGACCCAAATTTCGTTTGGCAATTTCAGACTTATCCACATTTGTGAAAGTCGTGGGAGTGATTCCAGAAGCTCGGGTCGCGGATACGATAAACTCCTCAGTAAGGAAATCTTTAACCTGCAAAGAAACTTCCAAATCTCCAGAAAAGGGAAGCGTGATCGTTTTCCGAAAGGTTTCAAATCCAAGGTATGACACCCGTAATTCAACTTCTCCATCTGGAAGTTTGGCAATAGAAAATATCCCATTCCCGTCTGTGACAGCTCCTTTTCCGATATTTTCTGTCCAGACTGATGCTCCTACCAGCGGTTGTCCGCTTTGTGCATCAATAACTTTTCCGCTCAAACTGCTTTGAGCCCAAGCGGCAAGTGTAGCAAGGTTTAGAACCAAGCCAAATACTAACTTTTTCATGTAATCTTCCCTTTCGGGTGCTTGAGTGAAACATTAGAAAACCCAAGGGAGGTCCTCCGTGATAGTTTACCCGGTATGTAAAATGAATACAACGAACTAGCCTGAAGGGTACCTCTTCAGCGATTCAGTTGACACAGTCATTTTACTATTCTCATTTCCCTTCGCCGGCATTACCCGGATCAGGTCGTATGGGTATGATCTCAGCCCGTTTTGTTTAAGGCACCCCTTATGATCTCCGACAAAGTTACGAGCGAAAAGTTTCTTTACAAGTCTCCCGCTTCAATTCCTTTTTTATAAATTCCCGAAAAATAAACCTAAAACCAATTGATGAAGCTCTACAAACTTACCTCCGGAACACTTTTAGAAAGCGAAAATGGAATCTTTCTGGGTCCTGAACTCGATTGGGATCAACTCTTGGGAAGAGAAAATCTTCCCAAATTGTTGAAATCAGAGGCAGCACATTGGGAAAATATCTCAATTGATAAAGCAGAAGAATTGAAGGAGGAAGGCATTTTGGCACCCATGGGCAATCAGGAAGTATGGGCGGCGGGAGTTACGTATTACCGAAGCCGAACTGCACGGATGGAAGAATCACAAGATGCCGGCGGAGCGGATTTTTATGATAAAGTATATGCTGCTGATCGGCCGGAGCTTTTCTTCAAGGCAACTTCAAGTCGCGTTTCCAATCCTGGTGAAACAGTCAATATTCGAAAAGACTCCACTTGGGATGTGCCTGAGCCGGAGTTGACTTTGCTGATTTCCCCTTCGGGAAAAGTGCAGGGATTTACCGTCGGCAATGACATGAGCAGCCGAAGTATCGAGGGAGAAAACCCGCTCTATTTGCCGCAGGCGAAAGTCTATCAGGGCTGCGCAGCCATCGGTCCTTGCATTTTGATTCAGGAGGAAATGCTTCCAGACTCCAATAAAATAAGCCTCGAAATCTTAAGAAATGGTAAAACCGAAGCTTCCGGCGAAACTACTTTAGACCAAATGAAGCGGAAGCCACAGGAATTGGCAGATTGGCTATTTAGATCAAGTACCTTTCCGATCGGTTGTCTGATGATGACAGGGACAGGAATCGTTCCGGACAATTTCACTCTTCAGGCTGGCGACGTAGTAAAAATCACCATTGAAGGGATTGGGACTTTAGAAAATAAAGTTGGGAAGATTTGATCATTTGTAGCAATCAGTACAGAGTTACCGTTTTGATTTCAGTAACAAAATTAACTCTATGAAATCTTCATTAAGCATTTTACTTCTGATTTTCATAATGTTATCCTGTATTGAATCGGAAAATCAATTTCCACAAACATGGAAAATTATCGGCCATCGAACCTATGGTTTCGGAGGCGACACTGGATTGATTTCCACACCCGATTCCACATATACTTATCTTTTCAATCGGGATGGGACATTTCTAAAAACGGTAGGAAAGGAAACTGCTACAGGAACATATGAAAGGGAAAAGCGAGATTACCAAGAAGGAGGGAAAAGAACAGTTTATATACTTCTTTTCCCTGATGGAAAACTCGCTCACAGTTGCTCAGGCCCAACGGAACAATTATTTCTGGATAATGACGGCATCCTCTCTGGAGGAAGTGCTCCCTGCGACGGCCCTACCAATTACTTTGAGATAGTTAAATAGAGGCTATTAGTTATCAGAAAAAGCAACATCAATTATTGATTAAGTAATGCCAAATGGAATCAATTAATCCTCCAGCATGAGTTTTTTCGTTCAAAAACCCCTTCGCCTTCCGAGTTATCCACAAGGATACCATCTCATCACGGATCAAATTGAAAAAGCGATTCCTGAACTCAAGGAAATCAGGATCGGATTTTTGCAGGTCTTTTTACAGCATACTTCCGCAGGACTTTGCATCAATGAAAATGCCGACCCGACTGTCAGAAAAGACTTCCAAACCTTTGTAAATGAATTAATTCCAGAGACTTATCCACGATTTGTCCACGACTATGAAGGCGATGATGATATGCCTGCGCACATTAAAAGCGCTTTTTTCGGTGTAAGCCTACAAATTCCAATTTCCGGTGGAAAACTTGCCCTAGGAATCTGGCAGGGAATTTACCTCTGCGAATTTCGGCACCATGGTGGAGCCCGAAACCTCATATTAACCGCTTTCGGCTCCAAATAATCGGTTAAAAAATTTGCTTTACCATTGGTAAAATTCCTTGCTTGGAATGAGTTGGCAAAGTTACTTTTGAGTACCTCCGACCTTACATGAAATCTATCCTTGCCAAAGCAGCAATCCTGCTATGCCTGACCTCTACTGTTTCTTTTGCGCAGAATGCAGGTGAGACCAATGCCTTTGCCTTTAAGCTCGCCCAACTCATCACGCTCGATGGCATCCTGGATGAAGAGATCTGGACCAATGAAGAAGGCTGGAATGGCAATTTCAG
This sequence comes from Algoriphagus litoralis, assembly GCF_003259255.1. Taxonomy (GTDB): domain Bacteria; phylum Bacteroidota; class Bacteroidia; order Cytophagales; family Cyclobacteriaceae; genus Algoriphagus; species Algoriphagus litoralis. Next base: position 316,917 of record NZ_QGOL01000002.1, on the reverse strand, counting down.
ACAATATTTTCCTTCTGACACTTCAGCCTCACGTGTGAGAACCCGAATGAAGATTGCCTTCGATGAGCAGAATCTGTACATCGCGGCGGTGATGGAGAATCTAGGTCCCAGAAAGTATGTCTCTACGTCCTTGCGTCGTGATTTCAGAGGTGAGCAAAATGACGCCATTGTTTTCGTCATGGATACCTTCAATGATAAAACCAATGCATTCTCATTTGGGATCAATCCCTACGGCGTACAGCGAGAGGGCCTGATCTCCAATGGAGGAATGACTTCTGCAGATCTGAGCCTGGCCTGGGACAATAAATGGTATTCAGAAGCCAAAATCTTTGAAAACCACTGGCAAGCAGAAATGGTCATTCCGCTGTCAACTCTCCGATTCAATGATGGGGCTCAAAACTGGAATCTAAATGTCTATCGGATCGACAGCGAGCTTGGTGAGCGGAGTACCTGGACACCCATTCCTCGAAATATTCCGATAATTTCCACCGCATTCAGCAAAAAGCTGATTTTCGAAGAACCCATCAAAAAGACTTCGGCGAATATTTCCCTGATTCCGTATACTGCTGCCCGAACTTCCAAAAACTATATCGAAGGAAGCTCCGAATCGCTTACTCCTGCATTTGGAGGCGATGCGAAAATTGGAATTGGGCCGGCTCTTAACCTTGACTTGACCTTCAACCCGGATTTTTCACAGGTGGAAGTAGATCAACAGGTGACCAACTTGGATCGATTTGAGATATTTTTTCCGGAAAGGAGACAGTTTTTTCTTGAAAATGCAGACCTCTTCGACAGTTTTGGACAGCAGCGTTCTCGGCCGTTTTTCTCCAGAAGAATCGGAGTGGATATCGATTCGGCTACAGGACAAAATATCCAAAGCAAAATCATCTACGGTGCTCGTCTCAGTGGCAAAATAAATGAAGACTGGCGGATTGGCGCCATGAATATGCAAACCGCGACTGATGAAGATGCGGGGGTCTCCGGAAAGAATTTCTCTGTTTTGGCACTACAGAAAAAAGTATTTACCCGATCAAACATCGGTTTGATTTATGTAAATAAAGAATCGCTGGCCTTGGATGAATTTCAGCAGCTTTTTGATCCAACCGCATACAATCGACTACTTGGGCTTGATTACAACTTGAACTCAGCCGACGGCAAGTGGACCGGCAAAGTATTCTATCACAGGACTTTTGAATCTGAAAAAAAGGATGCCCCCTATTCCTTCAATGCCTATATGCTCTTCACAGATATTCACTGGAACTGGAGCATCAGCTTTCAGAATATCGGAGAAAATTTCAACCCCGCAGTGGGATTTGTGCCTAGGGTTAATTTCACCAGACTGAATCCAGATGTCTCCTATTTGTTTTATCCTAAATCCAGGCTGATCAATCGCCACGGACCAAAATTGGAGTACGAAGGGTACTGGAATGAGGATCTTGGCCAAACAGATCGGGACATCAACTTGGGCTATTTGATTCGATTCAATTCACTTTCGGAGCTTGAGATCACGCAGCGAAATCGATACGTATATCTTTTTCAAGACTTTGACCCTACCCGTTCGGGAGGCGAGCCTTTGCTAGCGGGCACAGATTATGTCAACAAGACCGTACAGATTGAATATCAAAGCAACCCTAGGAATGTATTCAATATCATGCTGGACGCTGAAGCAGGACAATATTTTACGGGGAATTTTCAGCGGATTACCAGCCAGATGGGTGTTAGAATAGGCTATTTGGCCAACATTTCCATGAACTTCAACTATGCAAGAATCCGGCTTCCTGAGCCACAAAGCGATGCTGATTTAATTCTAGTCGGACCTAGAATAGACTTAACTTTCACGGATAAAATCTTCTGGACAACCTTTATCCAATACAACAATCAGATCGACAACCTAAATATCAACACGCGTTTGCAATGGAGATATGCGCCTGTTTCAGATTTTTTCTTAGTGTACACGGACAATTATTTCCCAGGGGATTTTACGCCAAAGCAGCGGTCTTTAGTGCTGAAGTTGAATTATTGGTTGAATCTTTAATTGACTAGAAGATAGGATAAATCATTTCTCTGCCTCTACTCTCACCTTTTTCCCGGTCATCAGAATTCGTCTGAATCCGTCTTTGGTGTCCGAACTGATCTCTTTTCCCAAGATTTTCACTTTTGAATATTCCTCAGGAATCTCAATTGAAATTCCCCATTTGGATTGAGTTTGGGAAACTTCTATGCTTCGAACTCCAGACTTATCCACATAGCTCATGCTGATTTCATTATCGCCAATGATGACTTTTTGAATGGAAGCTTCCTCCCAAGTGCTGGGCATTTGAGGGCGGATGTAAATAACCTTGTTGCCAGCATCAGGTTTGATCCCAAAAAACTGCGTTACAATGGGAACGGTATAGCTGTATAAATTCCATGCTTGGGTAAACATGCCGTAATCGGGCGAAACTTCATAGATCGAGCCAGGCAATGCAAAGCCAAAACTCCGAGTCATCCGCTTGAGGTAGTCCAACGCCTGATCTGGATTGCCGTAATTGTTTTCCCCAATTGCAGATACGCCCGTAGGCAAGGTCATTACAGCGCCCGTGTAAGAAAAACTTTTACTCCCGACGAATGATCCATCTGCATTTTCTGAACTCTCATCTCGATCAATTCCAGTGACAAAAACACCGAACGGATTGGTGTACTTTCTTCCTGTCTCCAAAGCAATTTTCGCTTTCTCAGAGTCAGCAATTCCCGTCTCCATAGGTGTATTCACAACCCAATTGTGATACAGAACAAATCCTTGCTTTTGGTCTTTTGGCAGTGTGGATAACTTGGCTTTTGTAGCTTCCAATTCTGCCACAGCCCAAGGTTTATTCAAGGTATCGGCCCGAATAATCGCTCCATCAATCAGGTGAAGGGCATCTTCTGCCGTTCCGATAAAGTCCGCATAGCTCCCAAATTCCGACACCCAGAAGTCTTTATTTATCTTAATGGCCAACGCATCGGCAGTTTGTTGATAACTTTTAGAAAGTTCCGCTTTTTCGAGTATCTCAGCCATTTTTGCGGCATCTGCAAAAGCTTTTTGGCTGTACACCGCCACGTCGATCATCTCGGACTCCAGGCCATGAATCTCCATCATGCCATAGCCATCAGCCAGAAGATTCCCGTCTTTGTCATTTTCTTTGAGTAGCCAGTCGAGTCCCTTTTCAATGGACGGAAAGTAGGTTTCCAGAAATTCCCGATCTCCAGTCCAGCGATACACTTCCCAGATCGTGGATGCCCACTGTGGAGTTTCATTGATATTTCCAGGATTGAACACCGCACCATTTGTGCTGACTTCATGGACGATCCGGCCATTTCCATTCGCTTTTTCAGAAAGATTGTGGATAAGTTCCAGAGTGGAATAAACCAAATCCTTTCTCCCTGTCGCTATCAAACCCTGAATCGTGTACTCACTGTCCACTCCAAAAAACCAAGGGTAATCCTGCAATCCGGCCCCAAATCCACGTCCCATGCCGGGAACATCACGAACTAGCCAGTCGGTATTGTATTTGACCCACTCAAATGCCTGTTGAAGTTCCTTGTCCGGAATGGTGATTTGTGCGGATTCCTGAATCGTTTTATACCGGTCCTTTTTGTCTAGCCAATCGCTTTGCAGATTTGATCTTAGGTCCGCCAAAGTTTCCATTGCCTTCAATTCACTCTCTGTTGATCCGGAAATAAAAATTGGTATAATCTGCTCAGTTCCTACTGGGATCGTGATGTCTAAGGCAAAGCCAGCATTGGCACCATTTCCTTTCGGAGACATTTGGCAAGTTGAAGATTCTGTCGGACTCAATGTCATTCCTTCCGCACTTCCCCACACTACAAACCAGTCATTTCCTTGATCTTTTCCTGTGAACGTATTTGTCTGCTCGCTGAAGGTTATCTCATCTGCATTATCCACCATTCCGGTTCGTTCTCCAAGCCAAACAGGCATCAAATCCACATAGGCATTGAAATCAAATCGAAGAGATCGATCTGACTTATCCACATTTTTAACCTTGAAAAGAATCACCATTCCGGCCCGGCCATCGGGTACAAAATGCAAGCGCTCCACCTCTATTCCCGCATCTGGAGTTGTAAAATCCAATACATTGGCGAAAGGATAATTCGTAAATGATGTAGCCTTGTCCAGGCAAAACGAGTTATCATTCACGGTAATGGATGCCGTAAATCCATCCATCAGTTTGATCGGATGAAGCCAGATTCCACCCATTTCACCTTGCACATGCCAACCTAAATCGGGGAACGTCCCATCTTGATGACCAACCAGATAAACACGATCACCTGCAGCTGCAAAGGGCGAACCGAGATAATCTGCCTTTCCGCTTAGACCTGCTTGTGTCTCCAAATCTGTAAAAACAAACTGTTCGGATGAAGGTGGAGAGCAAGCCAAAAAACTCGCTAGGCTAGTGATGAAAAGGAAGGTTTTCGAATGCATACGGAATGTGATTAGGATGCGGAAAATTAGGGTTTTTATCCTGACTTTACTTTTTAAACCGAATACTCTGAAAAGAATTAGATCAATTCAAGTTCTGAAACAAAGGATCAAATTCACAAAATCAGGGACAAAAAGAACCTTATCCTAAACATAAAATACATCAATTAAAATTGTCCAAAAAAGCAAAACACTTCGCTTCAACTCTCTGTTTGAAGCGATATGAGGCATAATCGGATACTTGTTTGGTTTAGAAACGATCTTCGAATCACTGATAATGAGACCTTGATTAAAGCAATCCAGTCGGGCAATGAAGTTGTTCCTGTTTATTGTTTTGATCCCCGAATGTGGTCTAAGACGGATTTGGGATACTGTAAAACGGGGGCATTTCGAACCAAGTTTTTGATTGAATCAGTAGATGCGCTACGCAAATCTTTCCGTGAGCTTGGTGCTGACCTGATAGTACTTCAGGGCATGCCTGAGATCAAGCTTGTTCAATTGGCAGAGGAAATGGAAGCCAAAGGAATATTTTTTTCCAAGGAAGTAACCTCGGAAGAGAGGAATGTGGAAAAGTCCTTAGAAACAAATGCCTTCGCCAAAGGTATCGCGACGGAAAGTTTTTGGCAAAGTACCTTATACCACATAGACGATTTACCTTTTCCAGTGAGTCAGACACCCGAGGTTTTCACACATTTCCGCAAGGCGGTAGAAAAAATGGTCAAAATCCGTCCTGCTTGGAGCACGCCAAAGAGATTAAATTTTCCAAGTGATCTTGATTCTTCAAGATTGGGAGAATTGCCATCGCTACATACTTATGGACTGGAGGAACCTGACCGGATTGCAAAATCGTGGTTGGAGATAGAAGGTGGAGAGCAAGCCGCGTCTGGGCGACTTCAGTCCTTTTTTTGGGAGAAAGATCTACTGAAAGTTTACAAGGAAACCCGCAATGGGCTGATCGGGATGGATTACAGCTCCAAATTTTCGCCATGGCTGGCAGTGGGCTGTATTTCTCCCCGATCTATTTACGAAGAAGTCAAACGCTATGAAAAAGAGCGTAAAAAGAATGACAGCACGTATTGGCTAATCTTTGAATTGGTCTGGAGAGACTACTTCAGATTCATTGCAAAGAAGCACGGAGATAAGATCTTCCAAATACAAGGCATCAAAAATCAAGAGGACTCCTGGAGTAGAGATAAGCCTCAATTCGAGGCTTGGGCTGAGGGGAGGACAGGAGTCCCTTTTGTTGATGCTAACATGCGGGAGCTGAACGCTACCGGTTTTATGTCTAACCGTGGCAGACAGATCGTTGCTAGCTTCTTGGTGAATGATCTGGGAATTGACTGGACTTGGGGAGCGAGTTATTTTGAAAGTAAACTTATCGATTACGATGTCTGCTCCAACTGGGGCAACTGGATGTATGTCGGTGGAGTAGGAAATGATCCACGAGAAAATCGCTATTTCAATATCCTCCGCCAAGCGAAAAACTATGACCGAAATGGGGATTATGTCCGAATGATGATTCCTGAATTACAGGCAATTAAAGGGTTTGACATCCATCAACCTTGGGACTTATCCACATCCAAACTCAAAAGTCTAAAAATCCAACTGGGACACACTTATCCACATGCGTTGAGGAACATGCCCACTTTAGAAAAAGCGTATTAATTCAAACCAAAACCTATTTAAGAAACCTCAGGAGACTGAGGTTTTTCTTTTGCCCAAACTTTTCTATTTGGCTTCCCGAAAGTGAAATAAGAAGCGATTGTCATGCATGTCTGCCATATCAAAAGATTTCTCCAAGCTGACCACTCGTAAATCACAGAAAAATCAAAAGTCAAGGTTGGGTATACATACGCTTGAACGAATAAAATATATCCAACCGAACCGACTAGGATTCCTATCCAAGTGGGTTTCCATTTTAGATAGTCTAGAAAATCTTTCATAGTCTAAAAGTTAAAAGTTCATTCAAAAAATCAAAACTAATCTCCACTTAAATCTTTGAACAAAATTGTGCCCTGATTAAAAGTTTTTCGTTTTGCTTTTTTCAAATTCAGATTCTTCACCTTTTAGTTTCGGCCTGACTAACAACAAATAAAACCCTAGTAACCAGAATGCAATTAAAAAAATCAATTTAAGATAGGATTTTGGCTGGGTGATAAAACTCCAATCATATCCTTGATTCAAGTCAATAATCCCGTCGCTTAATACTCCTGCAAGGCTTAAAAGTAGTATAATCCACCAAAATGCTTTTAAATATCGCTTCTTCTCATTTGGTTTCGCACTTTCCATTTTTCAATTTTTATTCCAATCCAACTAATACTCAAACCTAAACCTACTCAAATCCGCCGGAATCTGCTTTTTCCGCTTCAGCTCTCTTTGGTACAAATACTCTCCCAACTCCGCAAAAAAAGGCATGCCTATTTCTTCAGTTTCATAGGTATCGTCATTGAGCGTTTCATTTTCATTAGTGTAGATCACCGCTGTGACAAAAAACTCTACCCCATTTTCAAAATCCACAAAATAGCTTCCATCAATCAAGTGTCCATAGGCCCAACCTGTTTTGTTGAAGATTCGGAATTGAGCTGGAATCGGACTTTCATTTGTCCCAAACTTAAAAAATTTCGAATAGCTATCGGTGTACTCTTCCTGTGGATAACTTGGAAAATCACTCTCTGCTGGAAGCATGCTCATGTACTTCAAAATAAAATTTCGATGGTCTTCACTGATTGTAAATCGCTCATCTCCAAGGAATGCCTGTGGAAAAACAATCCGCTTTACCACCCCATCGAAATCCGAAATTGAAAATTTGTTTTTGTACGTAAAATCCAGCGGCTCATTGATCAGGGAATCTCCTGAGTAGTATGCCTTCCCGATTTTAGGTTGGTCAGGATTTGAATAGACTGTTTCTGTACTCCGTGCTGGGATTTCAAGTATAACTTTTCCCGACTTATCCACAAACCGAATCGGGTTAAACTGTCGGTTTTCCTCCGGGCTCATCGGCATGCTAAGCCGGTGATTGATCATGGTTTGATTCAAGCCTTTTTCCTTTAGCTTCTGATTGATGTAATCCTGTCCGAGCAATTCGTAAAGCCGATTGTAGGCATCGTTATCCGAAACCAGCAAAATCTTTTTGATGTAATGGCCGATACTCGGTAGTCCCGATTCGGAAGTACTGTCCACCAAAGCTGGAAATTGTGATGGTCTAACAGAATCCGTCAACATGATCGTCTTGGCGGTCAGCCCTTCGATATTTTGCTCCTCCAGCCATTCCAAAGCTAAAATTGCAATCGGAAGCTTTACCGTAGAGGCAGGATAGAAGTAGCGCTCATCATCCAGATTAAACTCATACGTTGTCATCAAAGGATTCGCGTGTTCGTTTCGGTCGATTTGGGTATACAGGATTTGCACATGGTATTTGGAGGAATCCTTCAAGACCATGCTCAAGGTAGGATAATTCTCCAAACCGGATTGAAAAGGCAAATCCTCTTTTTCTGAACAGGAGGATAGCAAAAAAACGGCTGACAGAATTACAGTTAGTTGTTTAGTCATTTTGCAAGATTTTGGATAATTCCACTGAGATACATCAAATCTTCCTTTTCATGAAAACCGGAAATTACAATCCGATTGACACTTGGACTTTGGGACGTAGGATAAGCAAAGGAAGAGGTGATAATTCCGGCCTTTTCGAATTCCCGCACCCAAGAATCCTCTGAGTATGCAAAGGCAGGAAACAGCTTGCTGCCTTTGATTTGGGAAATATTCGCAGTTTCATTGGCAAAGAGTTCACAAGCTTGCTTTAGCCAGGCTTTTTTCTCCAAATACCGATCTTCCAGTTCCAAAAAAGTCTGTAAATGAGCTGGTGAACCTGGGGAAGCCCCTCCAAATAAAGGGGTTTGTTTGATTTTTTGAATTTGCGCTGAAGACCCCAATATGATTCCTGCAGGCAAGCCCAAACCTTTTCCCAAAGAACCTGAAACCATTAAATCAATACGAGGGTCAGCGTACTGGGCAAACGTACCATAGATGCTTGGTCCAAGCGTGCCAAAGGCATGGCTATCATCGATGAGCTGAGCTACCTGATGCTTTTTAGCGATTTCACTGACCCAGCCATAGTCATGAATCTCACAGCGGATTGGGTCCAAGGCATTTCCAATGATCAAAATTTTTCGAGGAGAAAGCTGCTCAGCTTTCGCCAAGCACTCATTTTTCCATTGTAAAAAATCTAATTGCATGGCGGGTTTAAAATTATCTGGAACAATAGCCGAATGCGAATCCGGTGCGATCCAAATTTCCTCTGCTTCATGAGCTAAGGACTTGGATGCAGCAATCCCTGCAAGATATCCGGAGCTGAATACTGCTGCTTCTTCTGCATTCACAGCAAAAGCAAAAGACTCCTCAAATTCATCAAATACCCGAAGTCGAATATTGTTATTTCTACTTTGGCCGTGGTTTGCTCCGAACTCAAAAAGGTTATTGGCTAAAACATCCAAGAAATCCATGTCCTGAGCCATGCCTAGATAGGAAGTCCCGCTGAAATAGAAATAGTCTCTTCCATCTATCTCGATCATACGACCGACTCCGGTGTCCAGGTAGTAGTTTTTCAAAACTGAATTTATTTGGCAAAGATTTGAGAGGGATCTTGGAAGGACTTAAATTCCAGTGCATTTCCACAAGGATCCAAGAAAAACATGGTTGCCTGCTCACCCACTTCGCCTTGGAAACGGATATAAGGCTCAATGACAAACTTTGTCCCATTCGCTTTCAGTTTTTCAGCGAGTTCGTGCCATTCTTCCCAGCCCAAAATTGCTCCAAAATGTCTGACAGGTACATTTTTCCCATCGACTTCATTGGTCTTGGCATTCGCAAGTTCCTCAGGCTTGATATGGGCAGATAGCTGATGCCCAAAGAAGTTGAAGTCGATCCATTTATCAGTACTACGACCGATCTCGCATCCCAGCAAATCACCATAGAATTCGCGGGTTTCGGCAATATCCCGAATAGGGAATGCGAGGTGAAAGGGTTTAAATTCGCTCATAATGCTTAATTTCGTTAATAATTTTTCGTCGGAAAGATAGTTTTTTCAGTCCTTAAAGATATGTCAAAAAAGAAAACAGTTTCATTGGTTTTGAGCAGTGGTGGGGCAAGGGGATTGGCGCACGTCGGCGTGATCGAGGAGCTGGAAAACCGTGGTTATGAGATCGCTGAGATTGCCGGGTGCTCTGCCGGAGCGTTGGTAGGGGGCATGTATGCTGCAGGAAAAATGTCCGAATTCAAGGATTGGATCTGCAATCTGGATCGCCTGGATGTCTTTTCTTTGATGGATTTCACCTTTTCGAGCCGAGGTTTTATCAAAGGTGAAAAAGTCTACAATGCCCTGAAGAAAGTAGTCAAAGACTGTCAGATCGAAGATCTGAGCATACCATTTTCCTGCAATGCGGTAGATTACAAAAGCGGTGAAGAGGTAATTTTCCGTGAGGGAAGCCTCTATGCAGCGATTCGGGCATCGGGAAGTATTCCGTCCGTATTCCAACCTGCTCGGCATCATCGGCATGAATTTATAGATGGTGGTGTGCTGAATCCCGTTCCGATTTCCCTGATTTCAAACCATAAAAACCGCCTGCTGATCGTGGTAGAGGTCAATGGTCCCGACTCACATTACATTCAGCCTCCCAAAAGGGATGAGGAGGGAAACCGCTTTCTTACCCTTCCAAGTTGGCTAAAAGATTACCGCATCAAGATGAGCTCCTATTTTCCTGAGGCGGAAAAAGAAGAAAAACCAAGTTCACTTTCCTCCCTAAATTTGATCACCAGATCTTTTGATTTGCTTCAAGACCGTTTTTGTCAGTTGTTGATCGAAAAATATCCGGTCGATATGATGGTTCGAATCTCTCGAAAACAGGCTGGAACGCTGGAATTTCACCGTGCGGCAGAAATGATAGAAATCGGTCGTCAAAAAACAAAAGAAGCCCTGGACCAATTGGAAAATGGAAGTAACTGAACTCAATCGGCTTTTAGGGAATGTGGATATCTACCTATTGGATCAGATACTGAAGGGTCGATTTACCAAGGAAATGAAAATTCTGGATGCAGGTTGCGGCGAAGGTAGAAATGCAGTCTATTTCATCAATAAAGGCTATCCGATTTTTGGCATTGATCCGAATGAAATGGCGATTCAATATTGTAGATACCTGTCCAAAAGCTTAAATCCCGAATTTGATGCACACAGATTTCAAGTGGGGAGACTAGAAGACATTCCATTTCATGCAGGAGCTTTTGATGCGGTGATTTGCTCGGCGGTCTTGCACTTTGCTGACAGTGTGGATAACTTCTGGCAAATGATCTCAGAGATCTATCGAGTACTCAAACCGGGTGGCATATTTTGGTTTCGAATGACGACTGGTTTTGGGGGGATTTTGGAGGAAAGTCAAGCGCTGGAAAATGGGAATTTCCTGCTTCCTGAAGGATCAGAGCGGTTTTTGCTAACCCAAGTACATGTGGATAACTTAGAAAAAATGGGCTTTCGGCATCTTGAAAACCCAAAGTCAGTCTTGGTACATGGACAACGTGCGATGGGTGTTTTTGTATTGGAAAAAGAAGCTGGAAGCCTTTAGAAGGAAAAGGCTTCGGACCTAGATTTTAACAAATTTCTTCAGACTGACCCAGCAGTACTTTTATTCCAATCCCTTAACTTTTCACAAACCTTTTATTCCATGGATCTTCAATACGGCCTCGAACTCACCGGTACCTTCGTCTTTGCGATATCAGGAGCATTGGCTATTCGGGAAAAAGAACATGATCTTTTTGGGGCGGGATTTACTGGATTTATTACAGCGATAGGCGGTGGTACGCTTCGTGATATTTTACTGGACAGTTATCCCCTTGTCTGGATAGGCAATGTCCAAGTGCTCTATGCCATACTTGTTGGAATCTTGACTGCATTTTTATTCCCTTCTATTCTCAGCCGGCTCCGCAAAACTTTCTTTCTGTTTGATACGCTGGGAATTGGTTTTTTCACTGTGCTGGGTGTGGAGAAAGCGCTAAGCCTTGGAGTCAGGCCTGAGATCGCTGCGATTATGGGGATGTTTTCGGCAGTGATGGGTGGGGTGATTCGGGACACCCTCACGAATGAGATTCCGATCCTTTTCAGGAAAGAAATCTACGCTTCAGCCTGCCTTGTTGGAGCGATCATGTACTTGGTGTTGGAGCACTTTGGTCTTGACCGAAACTACAATATGCTTATCTCCATGTCTTTGATCATCAGTATTCGGATGATTGCCATGAAATACAAGCTCAGTTTACCGCGATTAGGCTAATTTTCAGTGCTAATTGTAGTAAAATCAAGATAATTCCAACATTCCTTAAAGTTTCCGCTGAGGGAAATTTGGGCAAACTGGGAATTTGCTTAAATTTTACAAAAAATGAGAATCCACCAAAATATGAACTTTTTTAACCCTTGTTTGGAATGATATCATCCAGACAAAACATCGATTGGAAAGCCATCTTTGATCCAGCGTCACTTTTTTACATCATCACGGGTGTATTTTGCGCTGCGGTAGCTTTAGAAGCGTTTATGCTCCCAAACAAATTCCTGGATGGAGGAGTGACTGGTATAGCCATTATCGTGAACCTTAATTTTGGTGTGGATCTAAACCTCCTTTTGGTCCTGATAAATATTCCTTTCCTCTGGATAGGATGGAAAATGATCGGAAAAACCTTCGCTGTGCAGTCTGCATTTTCCGTTTTTCTTCTGACGATTGTCCTTCATTTTATGGAGATCGAACCGATCACCAATGATAAACTGCTGATTGCGGTTTTTGGAGGGGTATTGATGGGAACGGGAATTGGACTCATAATCCGAGGAGGAGGATTGATTGATGGATTTGAAGTGATCACGGAGTTTTTTCAGAAAAATTCGGCCTTTTCAGGCAGTGAGATCACTGTATTTCTCAATTCGATCATTATGCTTGTTGCAGCGGTATACTTTGGCACAGAGGCTGCTTTATATTCTATTCTGACTTACTTCACCGCAATCAAAATGACCGATTATGTGGTGGAGGGCTTTGAGGAATATACGGCTCTGACGATCATATCCAGAGAGGATGATAAAGTGAAAGAGCTTATTGTCAAGGAATTTGGCAAGGCGATTTCTGTATATAAAGGAGAAAGAGGTTATCTTCCAGAAACTTTCCACATCAAGCATCCCTGCGATATCATCATGACAGTAGTCACGCGACTGGAAGTACATCGAATAAAAGAGGCAATTCAACACATAGACCCAAAAGCATTCTTTTATGTTCAGACGATCAAGGAAGTCAGGGGAGGGGTTATCAAACGGGTCGGTAAAAAACACAGCTGATGGAATTTGAGGAAATCCAACATACGGTCTATCAGGAAATTTTGGCCAAGCTGCCAAAACATCTGACCTATCATAATCTCGACCATACTGCCTATGTGATCAAGCAAGTGATTTTTTTGGGTAAGGAGCACCAGCTATCAGACGAAGAACTCCATTTATTGAAGCTTGCGGCACTTTTTCACGATACAGGCTTCATTGACAATCCCAAAGACCACGAAGAAAAAGGGTGCAAAATCGCCAAAAGCTATCTCGAAGGAGCCTATTCCGGTGCAGAATTGGATAAAATCTGTGGAATGATCATGGCTACCAAGATTCCTCAAAGCCCCACCAATCTGTTGGAAAAGATCATTGCAGATGCGGATCTGGAATATTTGGGTACAGATCAATTTGAGAAAATAGGCAAAACACTTTTCGAGGAGTTGAAGCACTTCAACCCTGATTTTACGGAACAGGCCTGGGATGAACTGCAACTGGTATTTATGCAAAAGCATCACTTTCACACCCAGTACTGCCAAAAGCACCGCGAGCCTAAAAAGCAGGAAAACCTCCTGACGGTGAAGAAAAGGCTGGGGGTGGTTTAATTCTCAAAATTGGGCTTCAGCCTCACAAAGTACACCTCGTCGTCCTGATTGAGAAAGGTGTAAATCATACCATCCCGAATGAAAACCTTTGAGGGCAGTTTAAAACTCTCATCCAACAGTACTTCGCCTAGTTGCTTGAAATCAGATGAAAATACGGTAAGCACTGCCTTTGGAGACTCTAGTGTAATTCTCCAGTAAACCTGATTTTTTTCGTCAAAAAGAAAATTTCCATAGCGTACTTCATTTAATTTTTCTGTTGAAATTTTCTGGAATTCCTCCTCAGCATCTACTGTTTGAGGAAATACTTTCTGCGAAATCTGACTGGTAAACTGACTTTCATAGGTATTAGTGCTGATTGAGTCAGTATTCAGATCCAAAAAGTAAACCTTATTTTCTGCTGCAATTGAGAAAATGATCGAGTCACCCTTCATCAAGAGATTGGCTGGTGGAAAAATGGCATTCATGGGATGTTCCCCATTGTAGAGGAAAGTCGTCTGATATTTTAACCAAGAACTTAAGGATTCCATCGGGAAAATCCTGGCTGCTTGTGCATCAAAATCAACCACAATCACACCTTCTTTCGGATCGGTCATTTGTTGCCCTCCATAGAATGCCGCTAATTTTTTCCCATCACCCGATATAGCCTGATCGAGCCAAATTCTTTTTCCTTCTGGTAGTGATTTGAGAATGAACTCTTCCTTATCTAATCGGTACGTGCTGACTTTATTAAGTTGATCATCAAAGGTAGAAACCTGATAACCATCCAGAAAAATAAAGCTTCCGCTAGGGGTAAGATGGATCTTTGAAATATACTCCGTGCCTAAGCCGTTAGGCCCTTCCAGTTCCATGAGAATGACCTTTTCGAGGCTAAGGTTTTCCAGATTGATCACCTCCAAGGCAATGGGTTTAGCTCGCTTGAAATTAAAGAGGTATTTTCCATCAGGTGACTCCCCCGAGGAAGAGAGACTCCAATTGACATAAAGTAGCTCCTCTCCGGCATCGACTTTAATTGTGTCAAGCTCCACCGTAAAGTCGAGGGTTTGTCGCTCAGCTGGTTTTTTTTCAGAAGAACAAGAAGCGAATCCTGAGATAAGGAATAAGAAAATTACGTTTTTCATAGTCTTAAAATTTAAAATCCATCACTGCAAAACCCAGCTCATCTTCCACATTAACAAAGGACCAAAGCTTGCCGTCTTTGAAGAAAAAGGGTATCTCCGGGAAAATCGGGAGCACTGTTTCGCCAACTTGATTCAGTTCTGAGTCAAAAAGGGTAACGACATTTTTATAGGTCTTTTTTCCTTCCAGCTCACTTTCCATCACCCGAGAAAATCTCCAAACCTGCTTTTGTGATGGGTCATACACATAGCTTCCAAAGCGGACTTGTTTTCCGGTTTCTGCCAGGATTTCCTCCAATTCCTCGAAGGAGTCGGCAGTTGACTTTTGTGGCTTTGTCTTTTCATTGGCGGTAAGCTGAGCGTGGTGTCTTTTCACCATCAAGGTGTCCTGGCTAAGATCTAAGACGTAGGCCTCATTGAAGTGTGCAGAGGAAATGAGAACATTTTGATCCAATTCTGTCAAATAAATCCGTTCCATGGTACTCGCTCTCACCTTGCCATCTTCAAGCAAGGTAAATCGAAAGGGCTCCAATTTTTCACCGAGGTCAAAGGGGTACTTTTTGGTAGAAAGATCTTCCAGAGAAATCACCAACATCCCCGCCTGCGTCTGTTCTTTGGAAAAATAGGTGGTAATAAAGGATTTGCCATCTGCGGTCACGAGTGCCTCAGAACCCACCGCATCATCTGGATCCAGACCGCTCAGCGTGTCCGGATTCAACTTGAACAAGGTCATTGAGTCCAGGCTTGGATTGAAAATCCGAAGCTCCCACATGCCGATGAAATAGATGTTTCCGGCTTTGTCCAGCTGGATCAATTGAGAATCCCCAGTTCCAAGTGGCCCCTCTCGTTCCAAGGATACTTTATTTATTAGAGTCCGACTATCCAAGTCAATCTGCTCCAGTTTAAAATCCTTTTGGTTGAAATTATACAACTGCTTCAGATCACGGGTGACCACCGAGCCTAGCAGTCCCCACTGAATGAAGAGAAACTCTTCCTTGGCATCAATCACCACTGTATCTACTGAATAAGTCAAAGACTCCAATACGTTTCCAGATTCCGATTTTTCAGATGAATTTTCTCCACAGGATAATAGAATAGGAATAAATAGAATTACCGCTAGTTTTTTCATCATCTTAAAATTTAAAATCCATCACTGCAAAACCCAGCTCATCCTCCACATTGACATAGGTCCAAAGCTTGCCGTCTTTGAAGAAGGCCCAAGTGGGAGGAAAAGACAATTCCTCCAATCTGGTTTCTCCAATCAAATTCAACTCTTTATCGAATGCCATAAGATACACTTCGCTTTTGGCAGGAAGCTCCGGATTAAGATTTGGTTTTGAAATAGATGCAAATCGAAAATAGATGGTCCGGCTTTCGTCCCAAAAAAGATCACCAAATGATATTTGAGCTCTGGCTTTACCAATCCCTTCATCAAATTCCTGCTTGCTTGAAAACTCACTGACAAGGGGAGCCTCGGCCTGGAAAGGGAACATCTTGGGCTCATACCTTTTGAAATAGAGTGAATCCATAGTCAAATCAAAGGAGTAAATGCTGCTCGTACCAGAGGAATAGATAATCGCTCGATCCTGTTCCAATTTTAATTTGAGATTGGCAAAACTGGCTCCACTATAGGAGTTACCATCCCGAAATACAAGTGTGAACTTGGTCAAAAACCCAAACTCAGGCAGGGAAACCAATCGGCTTTGACCCGTAGCACTATCCCAAATAGCCAAGCTAACCCGCTCACTTTTTGGATCATTGGGAAGAGAATAGAAGATTTGCTGCTGATCATCTACTTTCAACCCAGTGATCAAACTATAGCCCTCATCCTCGGTCAATTCGGGAAAATTATCTTTATCAAAAGGAACACTCCTCAATTTCACTCCCGAAGAATCATAAAAACTGATATTTCTGGAATCTGTGAGCAGAAACTTATTTTCATCAAACAACTGGAAACTATAAACGAAATTGGGGATGGCATTGGGTCCTTCTTTCTCAAAGAGAATTTTCTTGATTAGTCTCCTTTCCTCTAAATCAAATACGGTCATCTCTCCTGAATTCCGATGCATAAAATAGTATCGCCTCTGGTCAGGAGAAAGGTCAAATTGAGAAGGTGAAAACTGGAGATTGACAAGCTCATCGCCTGGATCCATCACCACCGTATCTAAATCAAAAGTCAAATTCTCCAAAATATTGCCGGACTCGGATTTTTCCGAAGAATTCCCTCCACAGGAAAAAAGCAGAAAAAGACTTAACGATAAAGCAAGCCGACTCATAGAAAATAATTTTCCTACTAAACTAACTTAGCTAAACTAAAATCAAAGAATATCAAGAATTATTTTTGCTGTTTTAACCTCTTACAGCCTTCAAAATCAGGTCAAAGACTTGGGTCGGTTGGATGTTTGCAGCAGAATTAATAGCCGAATCAGAAACAAAAAGTGGCTTGTCCAAGTCGGATTCGGGAATCCGTCCATGTGCTCCTTTCACCAAAGTCGCATCCAAGGGAATCACATCCATCAGGTAGCGGAAGCCCAGCTTTTTCTTTAGCACTTTCGAACCAACTGTCACCAGCGGGAATTTGATCTTTGGATCCAACACCAACTCAACAGGATCGTAGCCTGGCTTCCTATGGATATCCACACATCTTGCGTAATCCGGCGCTTTTGCATCGTCCAACCAGAAATAGTACGTAAACCAAGAATCCGAATCGGCAATCACCACCAAATCACCCGAGCGGGCGTGATCGATGTGGAAGTCTTTTTTACCTACCTCGTCAAGGACTT
Organism: Algoriphagus litoralis; assembly: GCF_003259255.1. Lineage (GTDB taxonomy): Bacteria > Bacteroidota > Bacteroidia > Cytophagales > Cyclobacteriaceae > Algoriphagus > Algoriphagus litoralis. The sequence continues at coordinate 299,623 of NZ_QGOL01000002.1, read as the reverse complement.
TCTCCACACCGGGAGTTTTTTCCAAGAGCTTTTTCACCTCAGCGAGTTTGGACTTGTCATTCACATGGACATGCGCAACCTGATGATCTGCTACCGCAAAAACCGCCGAGGTTCCGGCATCCAATGTCTCTTTCCCCAATTCATCTTTCACCTGAATCCAGCCTTTTTCCCGGAAAATCCGATTGAGGTGAACAGGTTTGCTTACCGTAGTGATGGCATATTCCGAAAGCAATAAAACCTGGGTGCCCTGATTCTCAAAATAGGTGATCAAGTCTTTCGCCAAGTCATCGACTTCGTTCAGGTCCTTCCCTATTTTGTCAAAGTCAATCCCATACTTTTGAAGGCCATAATCCAAATGTGGAATGTAGATCAGGTTCAGTGTCGGGTTATGCCATTGATCTACTTTTTTGGCCGCTTCTGCGATCCAGCGACTGGATTCGATGGTAGTTTTTGGTCCCCAAAAGGAGAAAAGCGGAAACTGGCCTAGTTCCTTTTGCAGGCGATCCCGGAGTTCCATGGGTTGGGAATGGCAGTCTGGCTCTTTTCGCCCGTCTTGCAGGTAAAGTGGGCGAGGTGTCACCGCAAAATCGGCACTCGAGTACATGTTGTACCACCAAAATAGATTGGCTACAGTGAATTTCGGATTTTCCTTTTTCAGCACTTCCCAGACTTTCTCTGCCTGTACGAGCTTATTGGACTGACGCCAAAACTTGATTTCGCATTCGTCCTGAAAATACCAGCCGTTTCCTACGATTCCGTTTTCTGAAGGCCATTTTCCAGTCAAATACACCGACTGCGCAGAGCAAGTCACTGCCGGAAGAACAGGCTCCACGACAGCTTGCTTTTTAGATTCAATCCAGCTTTTCAAAAAAGGAGTGTATTCGCCGATCACTCGAGGAGAAAGGGCAACGATATCTAGGACAACGGTTTTTATCATGTTTTTTACTTATGAATTTTGCATTCAAAGATTCAACCTCAACTATTTTAATCAAGGTTCAAAACCATATTTGAGGCAATTCCCCCTTCTTAAGGGGGCTAGGGGGATTTTGAAAAACTCAATTGGAAAACAACCAAATCCCCCCGACCCCCTTTGCAAGGGGGAGTTCGCACTTAGGCACCTCAATCCAACTGACTACTTTTTACCACTTACAATTTACTATTACTAAGCTTTCATCTCCCCGATCACCCAACTCAATTCCCTTGCAATTGACTCACCCAAACTCAGCCGCGTATCTTCCGGCAAAACTTCCCAAGTATACGTTTCCACTTCAAGATGTTGGGTGATTTCTGGATTGGATAAAATTTCCTTGAGTACAATTGAAATTGTTTCCTGAGTGGACGAAAAAGAGCCGTAATTCTCCAAGAATACAGGGACATGGAAGTGGATTCGCCATTCTTGCTCTTTGCTATCTGCCAAAGTGTCCAATGCCTGAGGAAGGTCTGAATAGGATTTCAGTGCTCCATCTTCCTGCCTTGCCACTACCTGATGCAAGTAGGTAGACTCCATGAATGACTGCAATTTTTTACCTAAGCTAAACTTGCCATTTGGCGTAGCAGGAATCAAAACTTTTAGCGCAGCGGAAATTTGAATCTTTCCGATCTGAATTCCGGCAGCTTCGAATTTCGCAAATGTGTCAGCCGGCTCTTCATAGACGATTGCAAAATGACACACGTCATAGCAGACTTGTATATGCGTTTTGATCAACTTTTCTGCTTCATCTTCACCTATCCCAAACTTCTCAGCGATCCAAGGTTTGCCTTTAGGAAGCAACCAATCGGTGAATAACCAGATCATTTCATCTGAATTCTCCAAAACCCCATCCGGCTCCGGCTCAATATCCAGGTGCATCAATTTTCCAGTGATTCGGTGGATCAATACCAACTGCTCGACCACTTCCAGCAGATGCTGCGTGGCGATTTCCATTCCTTCATTCAGCGCATCTGACGACTTAAACCAATGCCTGTAAGAAATTGGTGACGTGGAGATTCCCCCTTCAATACCTGCGGGCAAAAGTTGAGACAAAATACGAAAGGAGCGAATGGTGTAATCTCGGCGATCGGTAGTCGTCCAATCCGGGAAATGCACCTTTTCCTTGACAATTTGCCTATGAAAATCACCGTAGGGAAAGCCATTTAAAGTGAAGACGTAGGCATTGACTTTGCGCAGCCAATCTTTGAATTCGGCAAGTTTTTCGGGCCGCTCTAAGATCAGCGATGCTTCATTGGAAAGCCTCAGTCCGATTCCAAAAGGCCCTTCAGCTTTGAGACGTTGCCTGACTTCGGGGATGTAGATTTTTAGATTTTGAAAAGTGGCTTCCCAGCTTTCACCGGGATGTATATTGCTGCAATAGCTCAGATGAAATCCCTTGATGTCCATGTGGTGAAATTAAAAAAATCAGGAAGGAATAAGATTGGATTTCCCCTGAAATGATTGTAGCAAATCTACAGATTGATGGATCAGATCATAGTCCATCTGATGAACTTCGATTCCTTTTCCTAGTTTTTCCAAGAGCATTATCGTCAGTTGACCTCCAAGATGCTCTTGGAATTCCTTAAGTCCCTGTATGAGATGGTCACCTTGCAACTCTGGAGCATATAACTCAAACCCAAGAGTTTTCAGTAGGTGAATGATCCTATTTAAGTCCTCATCTGAGATTCTACCCTGCAAAAATGAATACGTAGAATCCAAGGCAATCCCGATTGCCACCGCTTCTCCATGACGGATTCTGAAATCGCTCAACTTTTCCAATTTATGTGCTGCCCAATGTCCAAAATCCAAAGGTCTAGAAGAGCCAAACTCAAATGGATCTTTACCTGCGATGTGATCCATGTGCATCTTGGCACTGCGGATGATATGTTCCTTCATCGGGAGCATTTCACGATTGGCAAGCGCTTCCCCCTTGGCCTCCAGCCACTCGAAAAAGCTCAAATCCTTAATCAGAGCCACTTTTATAGCTTCGGAAATACCTGCTCTCCAGTCTCGATCGTCCAGGGTTTTCAGAAAATTGAAATCATTCAAGACGGCATTTGGAGGAGTAAATGTGCCGAGGTAATTCTTTTTGCCGAAGGCATTGATGCTGTTTTTCACGCCTACTGCGGAGTCATTTTGCGATAGCACAGTAGTAGGTATCCGGATCAATCGAATCCCACGATGAGAAATTGCTGCTGCAAAGCCAACCATATCCAAGACCGCTCCCCCCCCAATCACGGCAATGTAGGAATGGCGGTCAATTCCATACAGATGCGTGGCTTCCACGATTTGTTGGTATAGCTTCTCGTCATTTTTGCAGGCTTCACCACCCATCACCACCATCGGGTCGGCAGCCAGAGTAAATATTTCGCTGAATGTAGCAGAGTAGGCTTTTACCTGATCGATTAATCCAGGATGGGAATCTGAAACACCTTTGTCTATAACAAAAAGTACTTTGGGAACTCGATCTCCACGAAGTACATCGGCCAAAATGGAATTCTTTGGATCGAAAAGATCCTCGGTGAAGCACACCGGATATCGGAAAGGAACTGAAAAGGTCTGTTCGAGAATTGTATTCATCAGAATCGGCAATAGGTTATTGGGCAATTATCGCCTTCAAGACAATTTTAACGGCGATTTAGTTTAAATTTTGCTCAGGTTACGGCAAATTTTTTCGCTAACCAAAGGGAAACCGGAAGAAGGAGCAAAACGATGATTCCAATGGGCCAACCCGAGAATGCCGTGGCAACCGAGGCATTGACGATAATCAAGGAAATAACTGCCGCTTTGACCGATTTTCCAATGAATTTTGGTTCCTGAGTTCGAACTGCTTTCACCAATGGAGGAAACAACATATATCCCAGCAAAGCTAAAAAAGGAATGACTTGTAGGTATCCCGGACTCTCCAGATAAGCCAATCCAAAAATTGCCAAGAAAATGGACGCATACATTGTACCTCCAGCAAACAGGGCTTTTCTGTTTTTTCCTTGTACTTCTCCCCGGCTGATCATGGTAATGGCTGCCACGTAAATCAAAGGAATAAACGCAATCGGCCAGATTTTTTCCACTACTTCAGGTGCCACGCTGATGCCCAAGAGTAAATTTCCAGATCGGCAAAGCCCCATATTGATTGGGCCTAGAATCCGCTGATGCTTTCCCCAGTAATCATATACCACAGCCAAAACAGCGACTGAAGCAGCAATTAATGCTGCGGTGAAATTGACCTGGGCGGCCGAGAGTACACCAAGGATTAGCAATGCCAAAGACATGATAGTTGCTTTGGATTTGGAAGCTCTGCCGCTTGGAATCGGTCGCTCTGGTCTCTCTATGGCATCCAAATCGGCATCAGCGATATCATTAAAGGCCACACCACCAGCATACAACCCAATTGTACTCAATGAAAGCCAAAGCAGGTTTAACCAAAATTGCTGATCCCCATATACCCAATTCGTGGCCATGTAATCCCAAGCACCGGCAACTGCAAATCCTGCCCAGATATCTGCAATCGCTGTGATTACATTCGCCGGGCGGGTAAGTTGGAGGTAAGGGAATATTCCGTTTTTTGCCATGGATTAATTTTCAACTCGATCGGCTGGACCTTCCACACGAGGTACCTGCCCACCACGAAGGACAGAGTTTCCACCAAGTTTTTTGGTTTGGTCAATGGAAGGTGCTTTGAGCCAATCGTTCTCGTCCATTTGCCCACTTAGTCCAAAGACAGTCAGGGCATTTTGATACGTAGTCAAGCGAACGTGCTCCTCGGGAATGCCCATTTTTCGCATCAGGTTGGCCGTTTTTGGCACAGCCAAAGGATCAGAAATTCCCCAATCCGCAGCAGAATTAACGATAATTCGCTCAGGGCCGTATTGTTTGACGATTTCTACCATACGCTCCGAACCCATTTTAGTGTGTGGATAAATGGTGAAAGCCGCCCAAAACCCCCGATCCAAAACTTCTTTAACCGTCTCTTCATTGTTGTGATCGACTACTACCCATCCCGGATCCATTTGATGCTCTTCGGCTACGTCCATGGACCGCGTTGTTCCTTTTTTCTTGTCGCGATGAGGGGTGTGGATAAGTACTGGCAGGTTGACGTCTTTTGCAAGTTCGAGCTGAAGACGGTAAAAACGATCTTCGGCCTCAGTTTGATCGTCGTAGCCGATTTCACCGATTGCCACTACTCCTTCTTTGCCTGCATACAGTGGCAAAAGCTCCATCACCTGTTCGGCTAAAGCCACATTGTTAGCTTCTTTAGAATTCAGGCCCATGGTGCAGTAGTGCACGATTCCAAATTGACTGGCACGGAATCTTTCCCAACCCACAAGTGTGGAAAAATAATCCTTGAAAGAACCCACCTCGGTCCTGGGCTGACCCAGCCAAAAGGCTGGTTCGATAGTGGCTACAATACCGGCTTTTCGCATGGCTTCGTAATCATCCGTCGTGCGTGAAACCAGGTGAATATGAGGATCTATGTACATTTCCATAATTCAGTAATTAAGAATGAAGAATTTAAAATTAAGGATTGGGAAGGTAATCACCCTCTTTTTTCCTGAAAGTCCCTTCCGATTTTTTCCCAGGTGATTTCTCCGTATTCGATGGCCATGACCTCTTCATTGTGCCCTTGAAGTAGCTGCTTTGCTTCTTCCGAATGACACCCAATCAAAGCTAAAAGTCCGGCTTCAATCTCCAATTGATCGTTTGATGCCAATACTTTTTTAAGATCAGCAATGAATTTTTCATTGATAAACGGCGCCACCAAACGCCAGAGTTCAGGCATGACCTCTCTTCCTGCAGCCCATCGCTCGTGAGCAAAATCTGAGGCAATTGCAGCCAAAGCAGGATTTCTTCGTTCATCCAGCTGCTGAATTCGATAGAGTGGTCGCTGCATAAAGATCGACTTGAGGACCAGTTGATTCCAGTTGGCTTCCGGAAAGTAGTTGGAAGGATAGGGATTATTCAAGGCAATGGCGTCAAAGATCAGCGTCATATTCGTTCGGCATCCATCTATGGCTCGAGGAAGCAACTCTTCCTGAAATGGCATCAATGGCAATGCCGCATAAAGCGCCTGCTGCTCATACAGGTCGCCCGTCTCAAAAAGCTGATTGATGGCTGTAAACCATCGTTCTTTTTCCTGTGGAAAATGAAGCAAAAGATAAGTTCGTGCAGTCTGGAGCAAATCCCAGTGACCAGGGTCAAATCCAGCTACCAAAGAAGCTGCCCGGTCTATTTCCTGCTGGTTTAGAACCATTTTTTCCTTTTTGAAAAAGCGGGATGCCTGAGAGAAAGCAAGAAAAAACTTGATGGGCGATGCTTCAGCTATGATTTTTTCTGTTTGGGTATGTAGCCAATCGAGCGCTTTGAGTTCAGCTCTGGAAGATAGAACCTCTTTAAAAAAAGCAAGTAAGTCGGTTTGGGTTTGCATGTTGTCCTCCGGGTTTGAAGCAGAGATAAAGTAAATCCAAAAGCCTTAGAAAAGCCAAGGGAAATTTGGTGAAAGGAAGGAAAAAAAGCGATTCCTGATAAAAATCATGGGATAATGAATCTTGACTTAGGCGAAGTGTACTTTAAAAGTCATGATCGCGCAATTATTTCTATTTTAGAGATCGATTAAATTGAGTTTCCATGAAATCCAACCACCAAAAAATGCTGGATGGCGAGGCCTATGATTCCCGTGACCCTGAATTACTAGAGCTTTACCACCAGGCAAAGGCTCTCATTTTAGCCCATAATGCCTGCGATAGTCGAGATCTGGCTCGGAGAAGAGAAATTTTAAGTCAACTTTTGGGAAAAGTCGAAAAGGGTGTCTGGATAGAAACTCCATTTTACTGTGACTATGGAGTCAACATTGAGATTGGCGAAAACACCTTTGTCAATTCAAATTGCATATTTCTCGATGACAACAAAATCAGAATCGGTAAAAATGGGTTAATCGCTCCATACGTGCAGATTTACACCGCAACTCATCCGCTTAAGGCTTCCGAGCGGATTTATCAAGATGGGGAAAGTACCCGCTACCATACTTCTACTCAACCGGTAATCATCGGGGACAATGTTTGGATTGGTGGCAATTCAGTGATTTTTCCGGGTATCTGCATTGGCGACAATGTTACCATCGGTGCAGGATCTGTGGTCACTAAAGACATCCCAAGTGATGTCCTCGCTTTTGGAAATCCATGTAAGGTCGTAAAGCAGCTTTGATAAAGAATAGTCAATTATCCACCAGCGGTTAGCCGAAATAATGCCCACTCATTTATTTTTATCTCCTAAACTAAATCCTATGAAATCGAGCATGACGAAGAACGTCACATCGAGGTAATTATTCGAAATGCGAGATTCTCCCGATCCGCCGCGGCGGACGAGACAGGTTATTTGACCATTAAAAAGCAAACTAAAAACACATGAAAAAAATTTATCACTTAGGCTTGGCCCTTTTGCTTTTGATCTCAGTCAAAGCAGGAGCGCAAAACCAAGTCATCGATGCCATCATCAAAGAAGCGAATGAAAACTCCCAATTGGAAGTCTTAGCCCATGAGCTTTTGGACGGTGTGGGACCGAGACTTGTAGGTTCTCCTCAGATGCAAAAAGCTCACGACTGGGCAGTAAGCCAATATGAAGCTTGGGGTATCCCTGCACGAAATGAAAAATGGGGCGAATGGAGAGGTTGGGAGCGTGGAATCACCCATATCGATATGGTGGCTCCTTGGACCAGATCTCTTTCAGGAATGCAGCTTGCCTGGAGTCCAGCTTCTCCAAAGGGTGGAGCGCAGGGCGAAGTCGTCGTTTTGCCTGATTTTGCAGATTCAGTCGCATTTCAAAAATGGCTTCCCTCAGTAAAAGGAAAGTATGTAATGATCTCCGCTCCTCAGATTACCGGTAGACCCGATTACAACTGGGAAAAATGGGCCACTAAGGAATCTTTTGAAAAGATGAAAGAGGAACGCTCCGCCGCTGATATTGCATGGCAGGAGCGCCTGAGAAAAACAGGCAAAAATCGTCAAGCTCTACCGCTGGCTTTAGAAGAAGCAGGAGCTTTGGGCATCATCACCTCGTACTGGTCCAGAGCTTTTGGAGCAAATAAAATCTTCTCTGCCTCGACGAAGACCGTACCCACTGTAGATCTTTCCTTGGAAGATTATGGCATGCTTTTCCGTTTGGCTGAAAGCGGCAAAAAGCCTCAAATCCACCTCAATGCCCAATCCAAAGAGACTGGGGTACAGCCAACATTCAATACCATCGCTGAAATCAAAGGAACAGAAAAACCTGAGGAATACGTGATGCTTTCGGCTCACTTTGACTCGTGGGATGGTGGAACCGGTGCCACTGACAACGGAACAGGAACTATTTTAATGATGGAAGTAATGCGGATCCTTAAGAAAGTCTATCCAAATCCCAAGCGTACCATTTTAGTCGGTCATTGGGGATCAGAAGAGCAAGGCCTCAACGGATCCAGAGCATTTGTCGAAGATCATCCTGAGATGATGGGCAAAATCCAAGTACTTTTCAACCAGGACAATGGAACAGGCCGAGTGGCAAATCTATCGGGTCAAGGTTTTGTAGATAGCTACGAATATCTTGGTCGCTGGATGAACAAAGTACCAAGGGAAATTACATCAGATATCGAAACCAGCTTTCCGGGCAATCCCGGTGGCGGAGGATCAGACTATGCTTCTTTTGTAGCAGCTGGCGTGCCTGCGTTTAACTTAAGTTCGTTAAGCTGGGATTATGGCACACAGACTTGGCATACCAATGTCGACACCTATGACAAAGTAGTGTTCGATGACGTAAAAAGTAACGCGATTTTGGCAGCGATTCTGGTTTACATGGCCTCAGAAGAGCCTGAGCAAGTTTCCCGTGAAAAGCGCATTCCGCTCAACTTCAGAACAGGAGAACCTACCGAATGGCCAACGCCAAGATCTCCAAATCGTAAAGGTGGTATGGATTAATTCCTACAGAAACTAACTTAAAAAGTCCTGCTGCGGCGGGACTTTTTATTTTTTCCCTCCCTTCCACACATTCACTTCATTCCACTCACCTTGGATCAATAGTTTAAAAAACTTCTTTTTGGAAATTGATTTAGGCAGGTCAAATGAACCCGAGTTTTCCACATTTGCTAAAAGAATATACTCATCAAATCCTCCGGCAGAGAAATTATCAGTAGGACTCCAATAAATGCTGACTTTCTCAGACTTATCCAAAGGCTTCCAGATAAGCTTTTGCTTTTTCGGTTTACCAATCAATTCAGCATCGGCAATGGAAATTTCTCCGATCAGCGGAATCCCGTCCAGTTCATACTCCCTTTTTTCAGAGACAACTAAATTATAAAACCGAAGAAATGTAGGCAGAATATCCACCATGGAGGCATTTCCCAAGAGAAAGCGATCATTCAGGTTTTGCGCATTGGTAACCATCCAGGTTTCACGCTCTGAAATTGATTGACCTCCATGATCTTTGCCTTCCGGATCTTTTCGACCATGATCTGTGGTCACCCAGATGAGCCAATCCTCACCGAATTCCACTTTTCTTCGCCGAATCGATTCCCAGATGCTTCCGACTTGAGCATCGACAAGACGGATCGCCTCATCCATCTCCGGACTTTTACCAAACTTGTGACCCATATCGTCGGTATACTGCAAATACACCCAAGTGAGATCAGGACCCGAAGTTTCAAGGTAGTTGGCGGCTTCCCGAGCTACTTTTTCGTCTATAGCTCGGATATACAGGTGGCCTTCATCATGTGGATAAGTTAGGGTATCAATTTCCATCCCATCCAAGGATTTGTCCAATTTCAAATAGCCAGTTTGCGGAAGATTTTCTCCCAAAAGCTTGGTTCGATTGTCTTGCCATGTGGAAAAAATCGCTGTTTGAGCATCAGGTCTCGCCTCTTTCAAAAATCTGAATATCGTCCAGTAATTGTAATTCGGAGCTTCAATTCCATTTCCCCATACATTGTGTTTATTGGCCCAAGTCCCGGTCAAAAGCGAGTTATATCCCACCGCTGAGATGGTAGGCGTCTCAGAATAGTCCCCTGCCTTCCCTCCGGTATAGGCCCGAGCATATCCTCCCGTCTCAGCTATTTGGTCCAGATTGGGCGTATCCACTCGCTCCAATTCAGACGCTGGAATACCATCTAAGATGATAAAAACCACTTTTTTCTCCTGTGCCAATGCAGAAAACCCTATTAGGTAAACAAAACCGAGCAGGCAAAGAGGAAACCCAAGAGTCTTAACCATTGCAATTACTTTTTTAGAAATTAAAGGGAATTTGTACCTTTTACCAAACCCCTTCCCAATGAAAAAGATCCTAATTTCAGTTTTTCTGATTCTGCTTGTTTTTGATCTCCAAGGTCAAGGCATTGCAGACTATCTTTCGGCCCCATTTCCCACCTCGATGACTGCATCACCTGACGGAACAGCGATCGCATGGGTGTTCAATAATCAAGGTGAACGAAATATTTTTTATGCAAAAGCGCCGGATTATTCAGCCAAAAAACTGACAGATTATTCAGGTGACCTCGGGGTGGATTTGGGGCCATTGGTATTTTCTCCGGATGGGACAACATTGCTTTACGTCAGAGGAAATGGACGTAATCCAAATGGCGAACCTGCAAACCCCGCCCAATTACAGGAAAACACAGACAAGAAGATTTTCAAGCTTGATTTGCAGACAGGAAAATCAAGCTGGTTTGCACCTGGAACTTCACCTGTTTTCAGTCCAGATGGTCAAGATATCGCATATGTATTGGGAAGTTCGGTTTATTTGAAATCAACTTCAGACACCACCGATTCGGTTGAGCAACTCTTCAAAGCTCGCGGGAGTGCATCCATGATTTCTTTTTCTCCTGACGGAAAATACCTGGCTTTTATGTCAGGCCGGTCGGATCATTCTTTTGTTGGATTGTGGGATTTCGAGAAAAAACAGTTGACTTTTCCTGAAGCAAGCCTAGATTTTGATTCTTATCCCTCTTGGAGTCCTGACGGAAAAAAACTCGCCTATCTCCGGATTCCAAATATTCTGAATCTGCTTCCATTTACATCCATCACTGAGGCCAATCCTTGGAGTATTCGTGTTTTGGATATCGCCACGATGAAAGCTGAAGAAGTATGGAAAGCGGATCCAGGTCGAGGATCCGTGATGGTGGACGATTTACCCGCAGTAAGTGAACGACTTTGGTGGACACCTTCTGGTTCTTTGGTTTTTCCATGGGAAAAAAACAATTGGATGCAATTGTATAGTATCAATCCAAAAACAAAGGAAGTCACCCATTTGACGCCGGGCGATGGGCAGGTAGAATGGGTTCAATCTTCGTTTACCAAAAATGAACTTTTGATCACCCATAACATCGGGAATATCGATCGTCGTCAAGTGTCACGGCTGGACTTATCCACATTTGAATTGGAACTGCTTTCCGATCCACAAACTATCAATTGGGCGCCTGTTCGAATAGAAAATGGCTTGGCTTGGTTTCAGTCCAATTGGGATCGGCCAGGCTGGCCAATGGTCCAAACCTACGGTCAGACGAAAATGCTTGCTTCGGATCTTTTCCCTACCAACTTTCCTAAAAACCTATCCAAGCCAGAACCGATTACTTTGAAAGCTAAAGATGGTTTCGAAAGCTATGGACAACTCTTTCTTCCTGCGAATTATTATTCGAACAAGAAATATCCTGCGGTCATTTTCCTGCATGGTGGGAGTAGAAGGCAGATGCTTTTAGGCTTCAATTATGGGATGTATTATAGTCATACGTATGCCGCACAGCAGTATTTTGCCTCGCAGGGTTACATTGCTTTCATCCTGAATTACCGGAGTGGAATCGGATATGGAATGGATTTCCGAGAAGAAAAAAATTATGGAGCAGGAGGAGCAAGTGAGGTGCAGGATGTGATGGCAGCTGCTGATTATTTAGCTGCTAGACCCGATGTGGATAACTCAAAAATATCGCCTTGGGGTGGAAGTTACGGAGGATTCTTGACGGCACACGCACTTTCACAAGCTCCGGAAAAATTCAATGCCGGCGTGGATATTCATGGAGTGCACAACTGGAACAATGACATTCCAGTCTTCGCCTCTTGGTACAAACCAGAAAAATTTCCCGAAATGGCAGCACTGGCTTTCAAGTCCTCCCCAATGAATTTTGTGAAAAACTGGCAAGACCCAGTGCTGCTAATCCATGGAGATGATGACCGAAATGTGCTTTTCTCTGAAAGTGTAGAATTAGCCGAAGTCCTTAGAAAACAAGGGGTTCATGTAGAGCAGCTGATCTTCCCAGATGAGGTTCATTCCTTCCTTTTGCACCGCAATTGGGTCAAGGCTTTTGATGCAACATTCCAATTCATCAGCAAATATTCTTTGGCAAAATAAAGAGTTATCCATAGCCCTCGACCTGTGGATAACTCAATTTTCTTAGAAAAATTAGAAATGGTCAAAGAGAAATTTTTGGCTAGTAAGTAATCCTTACGGACTTAAAATGTCCCGAAGTATGACTAGGTCCTTTTGCCACCAAGCCTAACCGAAAGCCCATGCCCCAAGGCACGAGATGACCTACCTCTTGTTCGGTACCAATATCTTTCAATTCTCCATTAAGAGTAGCTTTGGCCTGTAGGCGATGGCCGTCTTTGATTTGAAGGACAAGTTTGATTGAACCATCGGGAATTTTAACGGAAGCCAATTCCTTTCTTTCACGGTTGATGCTTTCCCAGAGAGTCAATGTGTTGCCTTTAACCGAAATTCCCATCCCTGCTGGAGGTGCTCCAAATCCATTATTCGCACCACCGATTAAAGCCAATCCTGCTTCCACCTCCACGTCGGGATGAATAATCGCTTCATAGCTATAATCCAATGATTTGGTGCCTTGGACGAGTAGAGTCCCCAAAGCCTCATTTTCCTCAGTGGCTTGAAGGTGCAAACCCGCTTCATCAGTCGTGTAGTGGATCTGTTGGGTCACTCGCCATTGCCAGATCGGATCGAGTCCCTGTGTAAAATCATCCATGAAATCCAAATCCTCCCTTTCTTTCTCATAACTAGCTTCATCTGATAAAACCGGCCAGTTGTCCGCTGTCCAATGGATCTTTTCAAGGACGCCTTGTCTACCGACATAGACACTACCCCCGGTATTGTATGCATGATAGAGCATGTAAAACTCCCCTTCATTCTCAACGACCGTCCCATGACCGGGACATTTCCAGCTCGCATTGTCTTTCTGAATCGGGTTGGCGTCATATTTTTCCCAGGGGCCCATCAAAGATCGGCTCCTGGCCACACCGGTGACATAATCACAGTCAATCTCGCAGCAGCCTCTTGCGGAATAGGTGGCATAGAAATATCCGTTTTTCCTGAAAATTGCAACTCCTTCCACGAGATTTCCCTCCCATTCCTGATCATTTTCAAAAAGTGCAGTCCGCTCTCCAATGAGTTTTGTACGCTCCTCATTAATTTGCTGAGCCCAGATCGGTGTCTTTTGTCCTTGGCTGTTACCATCTTCTTTCCACAGCAAAAAAAGTCGCCCTGCCTCGTCCCGAGTCTCAAACGCATCTATCGATCCCAATTCCTGTGCGACCAAGGGGCCATGATCCCGAAATTCCCCAAGGGGAGAATCTGCGCTGGCCACTGCGACGCTGAGTCGGTTGCTTGTTTTATCTCGGGCGGTGTAATACGCGTAAATCTTTCCCTGCTTTTTATCATAAGAAAGTTCGGGTGCCCAAAAGTTGTTTTTAGCCCAGACAGGGGCTCCTTTGGGAAAAACATAATTTACCACTTCCCAATCAATCATATCTTTTGATCTGAAAATCGGAAATAGAGGTGCCCATTCATTGGAAGTCGCCGAGGCATAATAGTACTCACCCACCTTGACCAAAGTAGGGTCAGGTCGATCCCCTGGGAGGACAGGGTTTTGAATTACGATTTGTTGAGAAAAAGCCTGTGAAAAAGCCAGGAACAGCAGGAATGTGCCGAAGGCAAGACGGGTTATTTTTAAAGTCATGATCAATAATCCTGAATTTTACAGGGTATTCCAAACCTTTCATTTAATCGATTGAGTCGAATTGAGGCCTGGCTTGAGGTTTAATTCCGGGCAATTGGCGTTTCACCAGTGGCCAACCGTTTTCCCAGATCAAGGGATCCAAAAAAAGGGCTCTTCGATTGGTTCCGTTTGCTAATTTGGGTTTTTCCAGTTGCATGCCATGGTAAAGAATCCAATCCTGACCAGCTGAATCGGTGATTAATTCAGCATTATGACCGGGTCCAGCAATTCCCGTTTCTCCGGTATTTCCCCTTAGGAGCAATTCCCCGGATTTGCCATCCATCAGGTCATTCCCTTTTGCATCGAAATACGGTCCAAGCAGCGATTTAGACCTGCCTACCAGAATTCGATAGGTGCTTTTTTCTCCTTCACAACAAGTGCCCGCAGAGCCAAAAAGGTAATAATATCCCTCCCTAAAATGGATATAGGGAGCTTCCAAATGATTGCCAGCAATTTGAGTTTTGGTACCTCTGGGTTTTCTTCCAGTTTCATCTAATTCAATGAGAAAAAGCCCATGAAAGCTTCCCCATATTAGAAATTTCTTGTTGTCTTCTTCCCAATAGAACGGGTCAATCGAATTTTTTACACCAATTTCTTCCGAATCAAAAACAGCCCCCAAGTCCTCGAAAGGGCCTTCGGGAGTATCTGAGATTGCAACTCCTATTCCGGGATTGGGATCTCCCCAGGTCGAAAAGGAATAGTACATCACGAATTTGCCCTCTACCTCTGTCACATCCGGTGCCCATATTCCGCCTTTTTGTTTCCAATTTGGCTTTTTGTCAAACCCATCACCCACCAAGTCCCATTTTATCAGGTCTTTTGATCGGATCACCGGGACCAAATGATAGCCCCCTTCCTCACCCCAATTGTCCTCGGTACCATAAGCATAAAAAAATTCGCCGTGCCTGATGAGTGTAGGATCAGCCAAAACCGGCTCAAAAACCGGATTTTGGTAACGAGTAGTATCAGTGTCCTGAATTTCAAAAAACGCATCGGAATTAATCTTCGGAGCCGTAAAGTCCGCAAAAAATGAAAACAAAAAGATCAGATAGCTAGGCATAGCATTCGTTTTTGGCTTAGACCGAGTGATCTAAATAACAGGATTTTAAGCGAAATATTGGAAAGAATCCAGGTAAAACGCTTCAATCCAAACGAATCGAAATAACTTGTACTCCAAGATTTTGTAAATTTTGAATTCAAATTCAGATCTGGCCTATGAAACGTTTCTCATTTTTCCTGCTTCTTCTTACAGGTCTGATTTGGACCCACTCCACTTTTGCCCAGCAAAAAATACTCGAATCCGCAGTCCTTCAGGCAGAGAGCAATGGATTTTCGGGAGTCATTCTGGTAGCCCAGGAGGGACAAGTGCTGCTCGAAAAAGCGATCGGCTATCGCTCTTTTGAAAGCAAAATACCCTTGCAAACAACTGATGTATTTGAAATGGCCTCCATTTCCAAGCAGTTTACCGCTATGATTGTCATGATATGTCAGGAAAAAAAGATGCTCTCTTTCGATGATCATGTGGAAAAGTATCTGAATATTCCCTACAAAGGAATCACCATCCGGCAATTGCTGACACATACCAGCGGCCTGCCTGATTACCAAGCCATCATGGATGCCCATTGGGACAAAAGTAAAGTCGCGGGCAATCCCGACATCCTCGAATACCTCAATCGCTATGCTCCGCCGATGGTTTTTGAGCCCGGAGAAAAATACGAGTACAGCAATACCGGCTATGTTCTGCTGGCAAGTATTGCAGAAAAAGTAAGTGGAAAAGACTTTGTAGCATTGGCTGAAGAGTGGATTTTTAAGCCACTCGGAATGAAAGACACAGGAATTCGGACTTTGGAAGAAAAGGCTGCAGTTCCCAACTTTGCCGCAGGCCACCTGAAAGACAGTCTGGGAAACTACGTGAACGCGAATAAATTCCACTCTTCGGACTACACGGTGTGGCTAGGTAATCGAAAAGGTCCAGGACGGGTGAGCAGCACTGCAGCGGATTTGCTGAAATGGGATCAGGCACTCTACACCCAGAAGCTTATCAAAAAAGAAACCCTAGACAAGGCTTTTTCCCCTGCAAAACTAAATGATGGAACAAGGAGCTATTATGGGTTTGGCTGGGAAGTGGAGCCAAAAAGTCCCTTTGGAAAAATGGTCATGCACACCGGGGACAATCCGGGTTATCAGACGATCATTGTGCGATTTATTGAGGAGAACAAGACGATTATCGTGCTGAACAATAACTATCATCCTGATCAGATGCGATTGGTAGAGGCAGCAACACTATCGCTGAGAAAGTGGTAAGGATTTTGGAAGGTAGAAAGTGGAAAAAGCTTAGGAAAAGTTTTTGAGCCCATCGACTGCAGCTTGAAGTCGGGTTTCTTGATCTCCAGAGACGACCCTAAAAGGAAAACCGCTTTCCTTTGCCAATTGAAGATACTTTTTGAAAAAATACTGTCGCATTTCCAATTCGGGATACTCACGCAGTGGGTCAGGCGTCCAAGGCAAATCGGTAGCTGTGAGTAAAATCAAATCATATTTTCTCCGATCAATTTCTTCCAATACCCAAGGATCAGTTTTGCCAAATCGGTGTTCAGACCAAATGTGGATAACCCGCAGATCAGTATCGCAAAAGAGGAAGTTATTTGCTTTTTCTGCCAATAGATCTTCCATGGCCACTTGCCCTTTTCCAATTTCAAGAAGATCTTCAAACTTATACGGACGATTGATCTTTTCTAAATATTCTCTAGCAAACTCAGGAACCCAAGGTTCGACGAAATGATTGGCCAAGTCGGCTGCCAAGGTGCTTTTCCCTGTGGATTCGGGTCCAAGGATTAAGATTCGTTTAGGACTTAACATTGGTTTTTGCAGATTTGATCCAGGCAAAAAGTCCCATTGTCGCCAAAACTGTGAAAAAAAGAAACTGGAAGGACGTAAGCACCAGCCCTTTATAAAAATATAGCGGTACTGAAACCAAATCGGTGATAATCCAGAAAATCCAGTTTTCCACCTTTTTCTTTGCCATCAGCCACATCCCAACAAAAGCGGATGCTGTGGTAAAGGAATCCCAATACGGTACATCGCTGTCTGTGAAACGGGAAAGAACAAAGACCAAAAGTGGATACGAAACCGCAAAAAGTCCCGCCGAAATCAACCAGCCTTTTCCATTCAGCCAAGTCACTGGCAGGACTTCCTGATTTTCGTTGGGGTGTGTCCATACATACCAACCGAAAATGGACATCGAAAAATAGTAGGCATTGATTCCCATATCTGCATACAGCTTGTACTCAAAGCAAATCCAAACATAAATGAGCGTGGAAACAATCCCGGTCGGATACACCCAAATATGCTCCCGCATGGAATAAAAAACTGAAGCTATCCCAAAAAATACCGCGACTGCTTCCAGCCAAGTCATGTTTTTCAGGCCTTCGGCAAATCCATCGAGGAGAAATTGAAAATCCATGCTGCGAAGAAAAGGATAATTATTTGAAGATTGGAAAATTGAAATAGTGAAAGATTAGGGTCCTCATCGCTCACTGTTGGCAAACCTACTCGGTAGATGGTACTTCACACTTGGTGCAAAAGCATTTTGATTCAATACAAATCCAAACAAGATCCCAACTTTTCTCCCACTTGCCGGGTTTGATTGCTAACTTTGCCAGCTATGACTTTAAGCACTTTACCCGCTAAAATCGACTTCGATTCGCTCGATCCCAAGGAATTCATCATCATCAAAAACGCTCGGGTCAACAATCTCAAAAGCTTGAGCGTCGCTTTACCACGAAACAAATTCATCGTCATCACCGGCCTCTCGGGTTCGGGGAAGTCTTCTTTGGCTTTTGATACACTTTTTGCCGAAGGCCAACGGATGTATGTAGAAAGCTTGAGCTCCTATGCCCGCCAATTCTTGGGCAGGATGGAAAAACCTGATGTCGAATACATCAAAGGCGTCGCTCCGGCCATTGCGATCCAACAAAAAGTCAGCACCAAAAATCCACGGTCCACTGTCGGTACGACGACAGAGATCTATGATTACCTTAAACTGCTGTTTTCAAGGGTTGGAAAAACATTCTCCCCAATCTCAGGAAAGGAGGTCAAACATAATACTGTGACGGATATCGTCGATTATGTACTTTCTTTTGAAGAAGGGACAAAAGTGATGATCTCCTGTCCGCTGCAACTCGAGCGAGGCCGAAAAATCGAGCAGGAATTGGAACTTTTGCTGCAGAAAGGCTACACCAGAATTTTGATAGATGGAGAGGTCTATTTTGTAGAGGATCTTCTTCAGGAAAAGAAAGTAAAAAAAGGAAACTACGAAATCCTCATCGACAGAGCCACGGTCCAAAAGGACGACGAGGATAATCAATTCCGAATAGCGGATTCCGTGCAAACAGCGCTTTTTGAAGGGCATGGAGACTGCAAGATTACGGTCCCAGATGTAGAGACAAAGTCCTTCTCTGATCGATTTGAGTTGGACGGGATGAGCTTCGAGCTTCCTTCGGTTAATTTTTTCTCCTTCAATAACCCCTATGGAGCCTGCAAACGTTGCGAAGGCTTTGGAAACGTTTTGGGAATTGACCGGGATTTGGTCATTCCGGATAAGGAAATGTCGGTTTATGAAGGCGCAATCGCACCTTGGCGAGGGGAATCCAGCAAACAATGGTTGGAGCCTTTGCTAAAAAAAGGAATTGAATTCGACTTCCCCATTCACCGATCTTACAATGAATTGACTGAGAAAGAACAAGAGTTGCTTTGGACTGGAAACAAATACTTCCAAGGCTTGAATGCTTTTTTCGAAGATCTGGAAACAAAAACCTACAAAATCCAATATCGCGTGATGCTTTCCAGATTCCGTGGACGCACCACCTGTCCGGATTGCCGCGGAACTAAGCTTCGCAAAGACGCATCCTATGTGAAAGTGGAAGGAAAATCAATTACAGATATTGTGCTGATGCCCATTGAAGATGCTTTGGTTTTCTTTCATCAACTCGATCTGCCTCCCCATGAGGCGAAAATCGCCAGTAGACTACTCAAGGAAATTGTAAGCCGATTGGAATTTATGGACCAGGTTGGCTTGGGGTATTTGACGCTCAATCGACTGACTTCTTCACTTTCGGGAGGTGAATTTCAGCGAATCAAATTGGCCACGTCCCTCGGTTCTGCGCTAGTCGGCTCCATGTATATTTTGGATGAACCCAGCATCGGATTGCACCCGCGGGACACCGATCGATTGATCGGAGTTCTTAAAGAGTTGCGGGACCTTGGAAATACTGTCATCGTGGTGGAGCATGAGGACAAAGTGATGAAAGCTTCGGATCAGATCATTGACATCGGTCCGGATGCCGGAGTGAAGGGTGGAGAGTTGCTTTTCCAAGGGAAAATCGAAGATTTGATTTCTTCAGGAATGACCTACACAGCGAAATACCTTCGCGGTGAAGAAAAGATTTTCAATAAAATCGGCAATCGAAAATGGAAGGACTCTATCATCGTAAAAGGTGCCAGAGAAAATAATCTGAAGAATCTAACAGTCCAATTTCCTCTAAACACGCTCACTTGTGTGACTGGAGTTTCAG
This sequence comes from Algoriphagus litoralis, assembly GCF_003259255.1. Taxonomy (GTDB): domain Bacteria; phylum Bacteroidota; class Bacteroidia; order Cytophagales; family Cyclobacteriaceae; genus Algoriphagus; species Algoriphagus litoralis. Next base: position 280,065 of record NZ_QGOL01000002.1, on the reverse strand, counting down.
GTTCTGGAAAGTCTACCTTGATCAAAAAGGTACTCTATCCGGCATTGGGAAAAATGCTGGGAACTGTCATCGACGAAGGAGGAAAATACGACAAGATCGAAGGTGATTACAAGCAAATAACCCAAGTGGAATTTGTGGATCAAGATCCAATCGGCAAGTCCTCCCGCTCTAATCCTGTGACGTATGTCAAGGCCTATGATGCGATCCGAAACCTCTTTTCCGAGCAGCCGCTATCCAAGCAGCGAGGCTACAAGCCCGCATTTTTCTCTTTCAATGTGGATGGAGGACGCTGCGAAGCTTGCTCTGGAGAAGGTACAATCACAGTGGAAATGCAGTTTATGGCAGACATACACCTGACCTGCGAATCTTGCAAAGGCAAACGCTTCAAAAATGAAATCCTTGAGGTCAAATACAAGGACAAGGATATTTCTGAGGTACTCGGAATGACTATTGATGAGGCTTTGGAATTCTTCAAAGGCAAAACTCAAATTATCAATCGGCTTCAACCGCTTCAGGAAGTGGGCTTAGGCTATATCGGCATGGGACAAAGTTCGAACACACTGTCCGGAGGAGAAGCTCAGCGGGTGAAATTGGCGTCTTTCCTTGGAAAAGGCGGCACCAAAACCGGAGATCACATTCTTTTCATTTTCGACGAACCGACCACCGGACTCCACTTCCACGACATCAGCAAGCTACTTCATTCGATTAATGCCCTGATCGATCAAGGGCATTCGGTTATTATCATTGAACATAACACCGAAGTCATCAAATCTGCCGATTGGGTGATTGACTTAGGACCTGAAGGAGGAAATAAAGGCGGGCATTTGACCTTTGCAGGGATTCCAGAGGACTTGGCCAAAGAGGAGCAGAACTTTACGGGAATGTATTTGAAAGAGAGTTTTCTCTAAGTAAAAACCTTCCAAGGGTTGCGAAGCCTTGACCAGATATCTATATTCGCAATCTCAAATCGGGATCTTAGCTCAGCTGGTTTAGAGCGCTGCTTTGACAGAGCAGAGGTCATGGGTTCGAATCCCTTAGATCCCACTGGTTTAGGCACAAAGTCTCTAAGATTTTGTGCTTTTTTCTTTCTAAGCCCTTTAATTCCAACCCAAAAACTCGACTAAAAAAAAGAGTCACGCCTTTAAAACATGACTCCCTAATCTTGAGCGGGTAATGAGTCTCGAACTCACGACCTTCAGCTTGGGATCCGCCATGGCGGACTACCAACTGAGCTACACCCGCCTTTTAGCCTTAAAATCAAATTTAAGGGAAATTTGTAGCAAAAACTTAGAGTCTTCGTGGCTATACTTTCTTCAAAAACTCCCTCAAACCCACCGCCCTTACTTTTTCTGACAGCGGATACCCATCCGAAATCCGGCAGATAATCACGCCCTTTTCAGCTCCGGTATCTTCCATGCTGATCTGCATGCCTTTGCTGAGTTTGGGCGAAAGGGTATTCTTGATCTCAATTGCCGTTTTGACCACGCCATTTTTCACCAAAAGCAGATCACATTCCGCACCCTGATGGGTTCGGTAGAAGTAGTATTCATATTCCTCCTTCAACGTGGCGATAATCTGCTCGATCACAAATCCCTCCCAGCTCGGACCGACCAGCAGTTGGTTGATCAGGGAATCCATGCTATCTACTCCAGTCAGGGAATGAAGCAAGCCCGTGTCTCGAATAAAAACCTTGGGCGACTTGACCAGCCTCTTTTTGATATTGTGGTGAAAAGGCGCCAAAACCCGCACCATGAATGATCCTTCTAAATACTCTAGGTATCGGTTGACCGTCGGGCGGGTGATGCCGAGAGCTTTTGCAAAACTCTCCGCATTCCAGATCCCTCCCTGTGCATTGGCCAGCATCATCCAAAAACGCTCCACTAGCCGGGGATCTGTGCTTAATCCGATTTGCGCCAAGTCTCGCTCCAAGTAGGTTTTGATAAAATTTTGCCTCCAAAGCTGCGATTCTCGCTCGCTTTTGGCCAAGAAAGACAGCGGAAATCCTCCCCGAATCCAGAGCTTTTGAAGTTCGTCGGAACCAATCTCTCCCATGTAAAAAGGGGTCAGTTCCAAATAACCAATCCGGCCAGCCAAGGAATCTGCACTCTTTCGGAACAAATCCGGTGACGCGGAACCCAAGAGAATAAACCTTCCAGGCTCCCTTTGCTCATCGATCAGACTGCGTAGCTCCGCAAACAACTCAGGCATGAGTTGGATTTCGTCGAGAATAACCGTTTTGTCAGCATGCGCTTTGAGGAAAAGCTCGGGATCGACCAATTTGGCCCGATCAGAGGCCTTTTCCAGATCGAGGTAGAGGCTGTCTTTTTCTAGTTTCAGGTTTTTGACCAAGGTAGTCTTCCCCACCTGACGAGGACCCAATAGGCCTACAGCTGGGAAAATGGAAAGATATTCCTGCAAAAGAGGGAAAATACTACGATCTTTTACCATGAAAATCGAAAGTTTGATTTACGTATTTCATGGTAAAAGTAGAGAGATAAAAGGTGAAATCAAATCATTTTACCATGAAAATCGAAAGTTTGGTTTACGATTTTCATGGTAAATATTTTTGGATATTTATGGTGCCCGCAGATTTTCACAGAAAAAGACACAGATTTTCGCTGATAAAATCCGCGGTGATCAGCGAAAGAAATCTGCGCCTATCTGCGGGAAAGTTTAACCATCAAAAAACAACCACCCCTTTTCCCAGCATCTTCCGATCCAATATCGCCTGCAAGGCTTCCGGCGCTTCTTCCAGACTGTAAGTTCTCTCGATATGCTGTTTGATTTTTCCCTCCTGAATCCAAGCCACCAGTTGGCGGATATTCTGGAAACTGGCCTTGGCCTCCACTTTGGAAAACTGACCCCAAAATACACCGATAATCGAGCAGCCTTTGAGCAAGGGTAAATTCATCGGAATTAGTGGGATTTCTCCATTGGCAAAGCCCACAATCAGGTAGCGACCTTTCCAAGCCATGCCCCGAAGTGCCGGTTCGGTGAATTTTCCCCCAACGGGATCATAGACCACATCGACGCCTTTGCCATCGGTGAGCTCTTTGATGCGGGTTTTGAGATCTTCGGTTTCGTAGTTGATGGTGAGATCAGCACCTTTTACCCGACAGAGCGCAAGCTTTTCTTCTGAGGAAGCTGCTGCGATTACTTTGGCTCCCATTACTTTCCCCAGTTCTACTGCTGCCAAACCGACTCCGCCTGCCGCACCGAGTACAAGCAAAGTTTCTCCGGGTTGAAGATTTGCGCGGTCTTTCAGAGCATGATACGAAGTGCCATAAGTATAAAGTGTCGTGGCAGCCACTTCGGCTGAAAGTCCAGGAGGCAAAGGAAATACCCGATCGACATCCACAGCGACTTTTTCAGCAAATCCACCCCAACCACAAAGCGCCAAAACAGGCTGCCCGATTTGGAATCCCTGTACCTGATCACCCAATCCGATGATTTTTCCGGCAACTTCACCCCCCGGAGCAAAAGGCAATTCCGGCTTAAACTGATACTTGTTTTGGATAATCAGCACATCGGGAAAATTAACGCCGCAGGCTTCGACGGCGATCAGGATTTGGTTGGAAGAAGGAATGGGATCAGAAATCTCCTGAACAGCTAAGGCTTCAGGTAGGCCAAATTGGGAACAGAGTAATGCTTTCATAGTTTGAGATTTGCAACGAAGGCAAGAATGTGCTACTTATAACTTATAGTAAACCAATTTCTTTTTAATTTCGGTTATAATCAAAAATTCAAGAAATGACTCGGGAAAGCCTAATCCAAAAGACTATTCAGCATTTGGCACAATTACCAGATCAGAAAGTGAAAGAAGTCTCTGACTTTGCTGAGTTTTTATTATTCAAAATTGACAATCAGATCCTAACCGAAGGAATTCAAAAAATGGTATCTGAGTCCAAATCATTCGATTTTCTGGAAGAGGATGCGGAGATTTATTCTGAGGAAGATCTTAAAGAAAAGTACAAGTGAAGAAAGGCGATTTGATATTAATTCCATTTCCCTTTTCTGATTTGACAGGAGCTAAAAATCGACCTGCTCTTATATTACTTTCCAACGAATTAGATGTAACAGTTTCTTTTATTACCTCTCAAATCAAATGGTCCTCAAACCATGACGTCGTTTTATTCCCGTCATTACTAAACGGCATAAAAGTGAAATCGCTAGTTAGGCTAAGTAAAATGGCGACATTGAGTAAGGATCTGGTTTTAGGCAGATTGGGAGAATTATCTCAAAATGAATTGCAAGAGATAGACAATGGCTTGATTAGCCTATTCAATCTTAGGCCTTGAATCAAACAAAAATTCCATTGAACCTTTTTCACCTTAAGCATTATCCTTTGGGATCTCAGAGGCTTTACCGTTAAATCAAAAATTCCTAGGCAAATCCTCACGAAAGGAATAATTTTGAGGCCTTTAGAAACCTAAAACACCCAAATATGTCCGTAGCTGCATTTATAGCCAATAATAAAGACCGATTTCTCAACGAACTCCTGGATTTGCTTCGGATTCCATCTGTAAGCGCTGATCCCAAATTCAAAAATGACGTCTTTGCGGCAGCTCAGTTTGTCAAAGAATCGCTGGAAAAAGCAGGTGCAGATGTCGCTGAAATCTGTGAGACAGCGGGCTATCCGATTGTATATGGGGAGAAAATAGTCGATCCCGAACTGCCCACAGTTTTGGTTTACGGACACTACGATGTCCAGCCGGCTGATCCCTACGAACTTTGGGATTCACCACCTTTTGAGCCTGTGATCAAAAATACCCCGAGTCATCCCGAAGGAGCCATATTTGCACGAGGATCTGCAGACGACAAAGGACAATTTTACATGCATGTGAAGGCTTTCGAAGCCATGATGGCAACAGGCGATTTGCCTTGCAATGTCAAATTCATGATCGAAGGCGAGGAAGAAGTCGGCTCTGATAACTTGGATAAATTCGTTTTGGCAAACAAAGAGCGATTGAAAGCAGACGTCATTCTGATCTCCGACACCCACATGATCAGCATGCAGGATCCTTCCATCACGGTGGGACTTCGAGGCATGGCTTACATGGAAGTGGAAGTGACTGGCTCCAATCGAGACCTCCACTCAGGAACTTATGGTGGCGCGGTGGCCAACCCGATCAATGTGCTATGCAAAATGATCGCATCCATGAAAGACGAAAATGAGCACATCACCATTCCGGGATTTTATGAAAAAGTACAGGAACTGACCGCACAGCAGCGTCAACGACTGAATGAGGCGCCTTTTGACCTCGAGGAATACAAAGGCAAATTGGATATCGAGGATGTGCATGGCGAAAAAGGCTATTCGACCATCGAGCGCGTGGGCATCCGGCCGACTTTGGATGTCAACGGAATTTGGGGTGGCTATACTGGAGAAGGGGCAAAAACTGTATTACCATCAAAGGCTTTTGCAAAAATTTCCATGCGACTCGTTCCTGATCAAGATTGGCACGAAATCGCAACGCTATTTGAAAATCACTTCAAATCCATAGCTCCAAAATCGGTCAAAGTAAAGGTAAAAGCACATCACGGGGGAGCTCCTGCCGTAGTTTCAGACTCATCAATCGGCTACCAAGCCGCAGAAGCAGCGATGGAAGAAACTTTTGGAAAAAGACCGATTCCAACCCGCGAAGGTGGTTCGATTCCTATTGTGGCTTTGTTCCAAAAAGAATTGGGCAGCGATCCGATCTTGTTCGGCTTTGGCTTGGATACCGATGCGCTTCACTCACCAAATGAGCACTACGGAGTCAAAAATTACTTCATCGGTATTGAAACCATCGCGGCATTCTTCAAACATTTCAGAAAGCTGAGCGAAAAGTGATCAAAGTCTCCAAATGCACTTAGCAAATGGCTTACTTTCGAACCCGATGACCTTAATCCCTGTTTGCCAGAGTAAATCATAACCTTCGATGACTTTCAACCCAAAAAAAATCGGTAAGCTGTTCTTTCCGTTTTTTCTTTTGATTTCCTTTTTTGCCCAAGCACAATTGGTAAAGCCCCCCAAGTGGACCTTTACCCTTGAGCCTTCTGAGTTACAAGTAGGTGAAGGTGCAACAGTGGTCATGGAGGCAGAGATACCGATCGGTTGGTATGTGTATTCCAATGATTTTGACAAGGATTTGGGGCCTCTTTTGACAGAATTTGTGCCTGCTGAGTCTGAAGATTTTGCTGTTGCATCCCGACTCAAAGCGATCAATCCCAAAAAGAAATATGATGACGTATGGAAAGGAGATGTGACCTATTTTATAGGAAAAGGGCGGTTTGAGCAGCCTGTGACCATTCTTGGAACTTCCGGTATTATCAAAGGCGCGCTAGAATACCAGATGTGCTCGGATCTCAACGGACAGTGTATCAACTATGAGCAGGATATTGAAATAAGGTTTACTGCGAAAGAAGGTTCTCCGAACTCACAACCTGATACCGAGGAGACATTGCCGTCTACCCCGGAAGAAGGTGAGGTTACAACAGAAGCCATTTCCACAGATTCGACAGCAACAGATTCCCCATTTGCAATGGTAGAACCCGAATCTGAGCCAACAGAAGAACCCCAAGACTTTACAGCCGAAGGTGAATCTGAATCACTTTGGGGATTTATGGTTTTGGCATTTTTAGGGGGAATAGCAGCATTATTTACCCCGTGCGTATATCCAATGATTCCAATGACTGTAAGTTTCTTTACCGGTAGAGCACTAAGCAAATCAGCAGGAATTCAAAATGCTTTCATTTACGGTCTCTCGATAGTAGTCATTTACACAATTCCAGTTACTGTTGTGGCAGCAATTTTGGGACCTGATTTTCTTAATTGGTTGGCCACTCATTGGCTTCCAAATCTCTTATTTTTTGGAATTTTTATCTTTTTTGCATTGGCTTTTCTTGGCATGTTCGAGATTACTCTGCCTTCGGGCCTAGTAAATAAAGTAGATTCAAAAGCCGAGAATGGTGGATTAAAGGGAGTTTTTTTCATGGCCTTTACGCTAGTATTAGTTTCCTTTTCCTGCACTGGACCAATAGTAGGTTCAATTTTGATCACTGCCTCAGGAGGTGAAATATTAAGGCCAATTCTAGGAATGTTTATTTTTTCACTTGTTTTTGCTATTCCCTTTACGCTCTTTGCAATTTTTCCAGAGTGGATGCAGCGACTGCCAAAGTCCGGTGGTTGGTTGAATTCAGTGAAAGTGGTCTTGGGTTTTTTGGAATTGGCCTTGGCCTTCAAGTTCCTCTCCATAGCTGACTTAGTTTATCATTGGGGGATTTTGGATCGGGATATTTTCCTCGCGATTTGGATTGTGATTTTCTCTGCTTTGGGGCTTTACCTTTTGGGAAAAATCCGCCTGCCCCACGATTCCAAATTGGACCACATCGGCGTACCAAGGTTGCTATTGGCCTTGGTGACTTTTGCCTTTGTGGTACACATGATACCGGGACTTTGGGGGGCTCCTCTGAAAATCCTAAGTGGGTATTTACCTCCGATAACTACGCAGCAGTTTAAGTTGACAGGTGGAAGTGCAGCTCCTGAATCAAGCACAAAATCCGTGAAATACGGAGAGCTACTGGAGATTCCATTCGGAATTCCAGGTTACTTTGATTATGAAGAAGCTTTGGCTGCCGCCAAAAAAGAAGGAAAACCGCTCCTGATCGACTTCACAGGACACGGTTGTGTGAATTGTAGAAAGATGGAAGAAAATGTTTGGTCTGACCCACAGGTTTTGGCCCGATTAAAAAATGACTTTGTAATGGTTGCGCTCTACATCGACGAGCGACTGGAGCTTCCCGAAAGCGAATGGTACACCTCAAGCTACGATGGTAAGGTGAAAAAAACACTAGGGAAGCAGAATGCTGATTTCCAGATCACCCGATTCGACAACAACGCCCAGCCGTATTATGTCATTTTGGACCACAATGAGGAGCTTTTGGCTAAACCAAGAGGATATAATACGAATATCGCGGCTTTTGTGGAGTTTTTGGATGGCGCGAAGAAGGAGTTTAAATTGAGGAAATAATTACTGAAAGCTTATAAGAAATCAAATCACAGGCTTTCCAGCCTAATTTATTTAATTCGATTTCGCGACTAATTTAATTGATCCCTGAAGTCAGGGTTGAGTTAATCAGAATCCAAAATTGCCCAAGACAACTCCTCTACAAACCTTCAGAACGCTGTTTTTCCGTTCAGCCTCTCATCCATCTCCAATTTTCTGATGGTCCATCAGATGAGTAAAGCTGTTCCAATTTTTAGGGAAATCATCGGTTTTCAAAGACAAAATGTAAACAGAATTCATGATCTTGATTTCGACCACCTCTTGGCATTTCTAATTTCACTGGATGAAAGGATTTTGCCTGGCTGATTAATCAGAACTTTAATTCAGTTCTTTTTTCCTTCAAAATCATTGTCAAACGTTCAAGTCAAAAGCTTGAACCAATCCAATTGATTCAAAACAACAAATTTTATTTTGCCCTGAATTATATATTCGTAAAAGCAAATAAGCAGTTTTTGATTACAGATTATTGGCCTTAGTTTTGTCTTGTTCTCAAAAACTAACGATGGATAAATTCTCATACATTGCGAATGCTCATGTGACCTACATCGATGAGTTATACGCTTCCTACAAAAGTGACCCCGCATCAATAGACCCAAGCTGGAAAGAGTTTTTTGACGGTTTTGATTTTGCTTTGGCAAATTACGGTCAGGATGAAAACGGATCCGAAGTTTCAAAACCTTCTGCACAGCCTACACCTAAAAATGGTTCTTTGGCCACTCCAGGCACTATTATGGACATGGAGCAGCTCCCCAAAGAAATCAAAGTTCGGGCGCTAATTCATGCACATCGCTCAAGAGCACACCTCAGATCCAAGACAAACCCTGTCAGAGAAAGACGAGATCGAAAGGCATTGATCGATCCACAAGACTTTGGTTTAGGTCAAGAAGATATGAATACCGAATTCCAAGCTGGAAAGGAAATCGGGATAGGAACAGCAAAGCTTTCAGTCATTCTGGAATCACTGAAAACTATCTATGAAGGCCCTATGGGTTTTGAATACCTCTACATCAGAGATCCAGAAATGCTGGATTGGTTTAAAACCAAGGTGGAAAAAGAAGCTTTGGCATTCAACCCTTCTGAAGAGGACAAAAAGCGAATTCTTTTCAAACTCAACCAGGCTGTAGTTTTCGAGAACTTTTTGCATACCAAATACCTCGGACAAAAGCGTTTCTCTCTGGAAGGTGGAGAGAGCACCATTCCATTTTTAGACGCAGTCATCAACACTGCCTCAATTCATGGCGTAGAAGAAGTCATGATCGGCATGGCTCACCGTGGCCGTCTGAATGTTCTTGCCAATATCATGGGCAAGACTTATGAACAAATATTCTCTGAATTTGAAGGGACGGCCAAGCCAGATCTAACCATGGGAGATGGTGATGTGAAGTATCACATGGGCTATTCCTCCGATATCGTTACTCCTGGCAATAATAAAGTTCACCTCAAACTTGCCCCAAACCCATCCCACCTCGAAGCTGTAAACCCAGTAGTAGAAGGATTCATCCGAGCAAAAATCGACCATGCACACAAGCATGATGCGACGAAGGCACTTCCTATCTTAATCCACGGAGATGCGGCTGTAGCGGGCCAAGGGATTGTCTACGAAGTGACCCAAATGGCCGGCTTGAAAGGGTATAACACTGGGGGTACAATCCACTTTGTGATCAATAACCAAGTAGGTTTTACAACAGACTTTGATGATGCCAGAACATCCATATATTGTACCGATGTGGCTAAAATCATCGATGCCCCTGTCATTCACGTCAATGGCGATAATGCAGAGGCGGTTGTCTTCGCTGCTAAACTAGCGGCAGAATTCCGTCAGAAATTCAGCAAGGACATTTTCGTGGACATGGTCTGCTACCGACGCCATGGACACAATGAATCAGACGAACCCAAATTCACCCAACCTGAGCTGTATAACATCATTTCGAAACATCCTAACCCACGAGAGATTTACGTCAAGCGATTGACTGAACGAGGGGATTTCGATGCCAAGATCGCAGCACAAATGGACGAAGAGTTTCGTCAATTGCTTCAGGATCGTTTGAATATGGTGAAAGAAAAGCCACTTCCATATCAGGCTACCAAATTTGAAACTGAGTGGGCAAATCTCAGAAGATCCAAACCGGAGGATTTTGAGTCTTCTCCTGAGACGAGTATTTCTTCAGAAGCAATCGAGAAAGTTGCCAATGCTTTGACCTTCATCCCTAAGGGCTTTAGACCTATCAAACAGATCGAAGCACAAATGAAGCAACGCAAAGACATGTTCTTTGAATCCAAAGAACTCAACTGGGCTTCAGCTGAATTGCTGGCCTATGGTTCCCTTCTTCTAGAGGGAAAAACGGTTCGACTGACAGGTCAGGACGTGCAGCGAGGTACATTTTCGCACCGACATGCCGTCATTCATGATGCCAATACCAATCAGCCTTTTAATTCCCTTTTGGAATTGAAAGATAGAAAAGGCCAGTTCCATATCTACAATTCCCTGCTATCAGAATATGCCGTTTTAGGCTTTGAGTATGGCTATGCCATGGCAAATCCTAACTCCCTGACTATTTGGGAAGGTCAGTTTGGTGACTTCGCCAATGGCGCTCAGACTATGATTGATCAGTTCATTTCCTCCGGAGAGTCAAAATGGCAAAAAATGAACGGTTTGGTCATGCTCCTTCCCCATGGCTATGAAGGTCAGGGTCCGGAGCACTCCAATGCACGTCCGGAGCGATTCCTGCAGCTTTCTGCGGAATACAACATGATTGTGGCCAACATCACAGAACCATCCAACTTCTTCCACTTGCTGAGAAGACAACTTACATGGGAATTTAGAAAACCATGTATCGTAATGTCTCCAAAATCACTTTTGAGACATCCAAAGGTTGTTTCCCCACTGTCGGAGTTCACTTCAGGCAAATTCAGAGAGGTCCTTCCAGACACGGTAGTCAAAGCAAAAGACGTCAAGCGTGTAGTGCTCTGTTCTGGAAAAGTATTTTACGACCTGGAAGAAGCTCGTGAAAAGGAGAAAGTCAAAAATGTAGCTATCGTTCGGATTGAGCAGCTTCACCCACTTCCAAAAACCCAAATCCTTGAGGTACTAAAAAGCTACAAAGACGCTGAAATCGTCTGGGTACAAGAAGAACCAGAAAACATGGGATATTGGAATTACCTCTTGAGATTGCTCTACAAAGAAATCCCAATGAGCTTAATCGCCCGTAAGCCAAGTGCTTCTCCGGCAACCGGATATAACAAAGTCCACGTTGAAGAGCAGAAAAACATTGTTTCTCAGGCGCTAAAACTTTAATCTTGATTACCACCCTGGATTACACCAGGGTGGCTTTTCCAACTTATCATTTTAACCCTCCTTCCAAAATAACCCGAAGGGAAAAATCATAAAACCATGAGCAAAGAAATGAAAGTGCCCACCGTGGGAGAATCAATCTCTGAAGTCACTGTCGGGCAATGGTTTAAAAAAGACGGCGACCAAGTTGAACTGGATGAAATCCTATGTGAACTGGAGTCCGACAAAGCAACGTTTGAATTCCCTGCAGAAGCTGCCGGAATTCTTCGAATTAAGGCTCAAGAAGGCGATACTGTAGAAATAGGAGGCTTGATCTGTGTGATTGAAGATGCGCAGGACGCAGCCAAATCTACTCCATCCGAAGCTTCTCCTGCAAAGGAAGCTCCCGCCAAAAAGGCTTCAGGCTCCGGAGAAATCAAAGAAATGATCGTACCCACTGTCGGTGAATCAATCACTGAAGTGACCTTAGCCAACTGGATCAAAAAAGATGGGGACTTTGTGACTTTGGATGAAATCATCGCAGAAGTGGATTCGGATAAGGCAACTTTTGAACTCCCTGCTGAAGCAACTGGAGTTTTGAGACATGTGGCCAAAGAAGGTGATGTCTTGGAAATTGGAGGATTGATATGCAAAATTGAAGTTACTGAGGCTGCTCCTGCCAAAGAATCTGATTCAACTCCTTCAACTTCCACGCCTGAAAAGACGGCTTCTTCCAACGAAAACTATGCAACGGGCCATGCTTCCCCAGCTGCTTCCAAGATTTTAGCAGAAAAAGGGATAGCCTCTTCTGCCGTTTCAGGTACCGGAAAAGATGGAAGAATCACCAAAGAAGACGCAATGAGTGCTCAAAAACCTGCCGAAACTCCAAAGCCCGCTGCTCCAGCAGCGAAAGCAGAAGCGGCACCCGCTCCTTCAGTTCCAGGCTCCAGAGAGGTCAGAAGAGAAAAAATGTCTTCGTTGAGAAAGACTGTTTCCCGTCGCTTGGTAGCTGTGAAAAACGAAACAGCAATGCTCACCACATTCAATGAGGTGAATATGAAGCCGATCATGGATCTGAGATCCAAGTTTAAGGATCAATTCAAAGAAAAGCATGGCGTGGGATTGGGCTTTATGTCTTTCTTCACCAAGGCAGTTTGTGTAGCCTTGAAAGAGTGGCCAGCTGTGAATGCACAAATCGACGGAAATGAGATCGTTTTCAACGATTTCTGTGACATCTCCATTGCCGTATCCGCTCCAAAAGGACTCGTCGTACCTGTGATTAGAAATGCCGAATCGATGAGTTTTGACCAAATCGAAAAGGAAATTCTACGATTAGCAGGCAAGGCAAGGGACAACAAGTTATCCATCGAGGAGATGACTGGTGGAACATTCACCATCACCAATGGTGGAGTCTTCGGATCCATGATGTCCACGCCGATCATCAATGCTCCTCAGTCTGCCATTCTTGGCATGCACAACATTGTAGAGCGACCAATCGCCGAAAATGGACAGGTGGTAATACGTCCTATGATGTATGTGGCGCTTTCTTACGACCACAGAATCATTGACGGAAGAGAATCCGTAAGCTTCTTGGTCCGTGTCAAGCAGTTGCTTGAGGATCCGACTCGGTTATTATTCGGTGTGTAAGAAATTAATACTTTCTGAATTACGATTTACGAAATACGAATTACGAGGTCCTGATTAATGTCAGGCCTCCTTTAACTAGCATAGACGAAGTCTTGAATCTTGTGTCTAGCATCTAAAATCTAAAAAAATGTACGACGTCATAGTAATCGGTTCGGGCCCAGGAGGATATGTTGCAGCGATCAGAGCAGCGCAACTTGGCATGAAAACCGCAATTATTGAAAAATATCCAACTTTGGGAGGTACTTGTCTCAATGTAGGCTGTATCCCATCCAAGGCACTGTTGGACTCATCAGAGCATTATCATAATGCAGCCCATACCTTCAAAACCCACGGAATCACCATCAAAGATTTGAAAGTCGATTTGCCTCAAATGATCGCCCGAAAGGACGACGTGGTAAAGCAAAATGTCGATGGTATTCAGTTTTTGATGAAGAAAAACAAAATCGAGGTGCACCAAGGTGTAGGATCTTTTGTAGATGCAAATACTGTCAAAGTGACCAAAGAAGACGGCACCTCCACAGATATTCAGGGTAAAAATATCATCATTGCGACTGGGTCTAAGCCTTCCTCCCTTCCATTTATCAAACTGGATAAGAAGCGAGTGATCACTTCTACCGAAGCTTTGAAAATGAAAGAAATTCCAAAACATCTGATCGTAATCGGCGGTGGTGTGATCGGGATGGAGTTAGGTTCGGTCTATGGACGAATGGGCGCCAAAGTTTCTGTGGTTGAATTCATGGATTCGCTGATTCCATCTATGGACAAAACCATGGGCAAAGAGCTTCAAAAATCTCTGAAAAAACTTGGCTTCGAATTTTACCTCAAGCACAAAGTAACTGCAGTAGAGAACCAAGGAAAAGAAGTCGTAGTGAAAGCTGAAAATGGTAAAGGCGAAACCATCGAGATCAAAGGCGACTACGTTTTGGTATCTATCGGTCGGAAGCCGTACACCGATGGATTGAATGCCGAAGCTGCCGGAGTAAAAATCACCGATCGAGGTCAGGTCGAGGTAAACGATCATTTGCAAACTTCTGTGCCGCATATCTATGCAATCGGCGATGTGGTAAAAGGTGCCATGCTCGCACACAAAGCTGAAGAAGAAGGGGTCTATGTCGCGGAGACCATTGCCGGACAAAAGCCACATATCAATTACCTATTGATTCCAGGCGTAGTCTATACTTGGCCTGAAGTCGCTGCGGTTGGTTATACCGAAGAGCAACTGAAAGAGCAAGGCAGAAAATACAAAGCTGGGAAGTTTCCATTCATGGCTTCCGGCCGTGCAAGAGCTTCCATGGATACCGATGGATTGGTGAAAGTTTTGGCTGATGCCGAAACCGACGAAATCCTAGGTGTACACATGATCGGTCCAAGAACTGCTGACATGATTGCTGAGGCGGTCGTAGCAATGGAATTCAGGGCCTCAGCTGAGGATATAGCAAGAATGTCCCACGCTCACCCAACCTATACAGAAGCGTTTAAGGAAGCGTGTCTGGCCGCTACGGACAATCGGGCATTGCATATTTAAGATATAAAAAACTGAATTCTTCTCAAGCCATCTTGATCAATCAGGATGGCTTTCATTTTTTGAAATTCATTATTGCTTAAAGGTCATTCGTTCAGTATATTAACATTTTAAGTGTCTGAACATGAGCAAAAAAAGTTTTTTCCTGATTCTGTTTCTACTTCCTTTTTATGGAATGGCGCAGAATTATTCTATTTCCGGAAAGGTATTCGATGTGGATTCTGGCTTGCCGATTCGAGAGTGTCATGTTTTTATTCCTGGAAGCGGCTATCAGGCCTTTTCTGACAGTCTGGGAGATTTTAAAATCACTGGAGTGCCACCCGGTGGTTGGCAAATAATCGCAGCCAAAGAAGGATATCAACTTGGTGAATTCAACACGGAAATCAATTCCAAAAAAGGAGACGAAAACTACCTTGAGCTCCCGATTATTGAATATGAAAGCCCAGATCAGTTTCAGGATTTCCTCTCATCTAAGACTAATAAACTGCTTGAGCAATTCGAAATCATGCTCAGGGAGGGAATCAAAAATCCCAAGGATATCGTCTTGCTGAATCCTGAAGTATTGTCATTTTATTCTCAAAACGATTTGACTTGGGTCTATACTCGGGACGTTTTGCTTGTACAAAACCTGGAGAGTTCTTACCTAATTTCAGTCTGGCTAAAAGCACCACTCGACATGAGTCGAGGTATGGATGAAAATAAAATTGCCTTAACCTACTTGGAATTGGAAGCCAAAAGTCTGGAGACAAAAAGAAAGCATCAGGAAAAGCGGTTGGAAATTTATAAAAGCTCACCCACCTATGCGATCAGAGATCTGGTGGGAAAGACCAACGATCGAACGAAACCTGCCCCGACGAGTCAAGAGGGAGAGTTTTTATTCCGATTCCAGGAGAGGCCCTATGAAATTTACTCTTCTGAAAAAAGAACATTGGATTATGAAGGAGAGGAGATTTTGATCCGTTCTAACGGTGTACCCGTCGATCCTACGAAGTTAAAAGCAACCGGATTTCCAGGAAAGGAAAATCCTCTGCTAGAGCTTCCTTTAGAATTTGATTTTAAGAGGGCAATGGCGGTCAAGGAATTGGAAAACACTCCCGAAGCCCTGCAGGAACGTGTTTTTTTACATACAGACAGAGATGTTTACCTGATGGGGGAGAATATGTTTTTCAAAGCTTACGTCCTTTATGGAGATCCTGTGCTGATGGACGAGTCAAGTAAAATTTTACACGTGGAGGTGTTGGATACGACTGGTTATTCCATATTGCATCACATATTTCCAATTGAAAATGGACTGGCAAAAGGTCAGGTTCCCCTAACGCCTGAGCTTTCTGGAACAAACTTCATTGTAAAAGCATACACACTTTGGGGGGCAAATTATGGGCCTGAGTTTGAATTCTACAAACCATTTCAGGTTCGTACGAGTGACTGGATTACTGATAAATCTGGCATTAGTTCCTTTTCCAAAGGAGTTACACTTTTCACAGATCAAGAGCTTTACCAAGAGGAGGATTCTGTTACGGTCAATATTATGGTAAGCGATCAACAGGGAATGATTACTCAGGCAAATCTCTCCGTGTCAGTGGTCAAGGCAGAATCATTTTTATCAATTGATGAAGATAAAAACAGTCTTGTGTCCTATACAGATCTCAAACCAAAAATAAAGGAACAATTTTCTCCTAGTATGGAAAAGGAGTTTGCTTTCACTCTCGTGGGAAAAATAAGTGATTCCACAGCTGCTATCGCAAAGTCGAAAGTGGAGGTCCTCGTGGATGGTTTTATTGATAAAAGAGAGCTGAATCCTGATCACCTCGGTAGGTTTCATATTGAGGGCCTAAATAAAATGGGGGACTTCAGTTTGGCAGTTAAAGCTAGCAACCATCAAGGAATCCCACTAAGACAATTTCGAGTCGGAATTAAAGGGTCATCCAATCGTCCCGATTTGTCTGGGTTCCAATATCCAAAACTGGATACAGTGGCATACACAAATTCAAGAATCGATTCACTTAGGCGTGCTCACTTGGCTTTGAGGGAAGGTGAAATACTTTTGGAAGAAGTCGAAGTGGAGGATAAAAAGGAGGTTTCAATAGGGCCAATGCCCTATGGGAGTCCTCAGTATTCGATTGAAATGGAAGATGTTTTCTTGACAGGAGACACGGACCAATTTATCCATGCCTTCACCAAAAAAGTGCCCGGATTATCCGTCGAAGGCAATCCCCCTAGACTTCTGGTAAGGGGAGGATTGCCTTTGATTCTTTTAAACGGAGTACCGATTACAACCCCAAAGGGAGCTACTTTTTCTTCTGAGGCTAATAACCAATATAGCTCTTTAAGAATGATCAATGTATTTGCAATATCGCGAATCGAGGTCATCAAAAGTATCGTGCCCGTTTACGGTGATTTGGGTAGAAATGGCGTGATAAGTATATTCTTAAAAACGGGTGAGGAGTATTTGAGAAGTCTATCTAATACAGGAGACTCATTTCAAGAGTTCAAGTTGCAAGGCTTACAGGACTCCAAGCCGATAGCCAATCCTATTTATCCTTTCTCAAGTTCGACTTGGTATTGGAATCCGGAGGTAATAATCACAGCCAAGCAGACTGCCGCTAAAATCAAGTTTAAATTACCAGAGGAGCCCGGAGCATTCTGGGTTTTGGTCAATGGGATAAATGCTTCTGGTGAAGCGGTATCCGGTAGATTTCTATTGAACCAACCTACGATTGCATCCGAAGAACGGTAAAATGAAATTGTTTGGTTTTAGTGGGGGCTATTTGATTTCGAAATTTAATTTACTTCCGTTATGAAGTTCAAAATAGCCATTTTGGGGGGAGGAAACGTAGCTTGGCACCTTGCGCCAGCTCTAGAAGATGCCGGTCACGAGATCACGGAGGTATATGCACGAGATTTGGAAAAAGCCAAACTAATCACAGAGCGTGTTTATTCTGCTGAGCCTAAAGACGACCTGGATTTTTCGGAAAGTAAGGCAGAGATTTTTATTCTTGTTGTAAAAGATGCTGCTATTCCCACAGTTGCAGATGAAGTGATTTTGCCCGAGGGAAGCATTTTAGTCCACACTTCGGGTACCATGCCGCTGGATATTTTGGGATATAGTTCAGCCAGTTTTACCGGCATCTTATATCCGCTTCAATCCTTTACCAAAGGCAGAAAAATTGAGTTGGATGAAGTTCCATTTCTATTGGAAGCAGAAGATGAAGAAACACTTCAAAAGCTCAAAAAATTGGCAAAAAGCCTATCTCCGCTTACTTATGTGGTCCGTTCAAAAGATCGAAAAGGTATCCATGTTGCAGCCGTTTTTGCAAGCAATTTTACCAATCACATGATCCGAATCGCAGAAGAAATCATGCGAAGACAAGGGGCCGATTTTGAAATGCTCAAACCTCTGATTATTGAGAGCATTTCAAAAAGCCTCCAACTCGGAGCCAAAAACGCTCAAACAGGACCAGCAATCCGGGAAGACTACGAAACGCTGGAAGATCACCATCACTTTCTCAGCTACAATGAATCCTTTGCTGAGATTTATAAGTTGATCTCCCAGGATATTATTGACAGCTGATCAATGATTCCAAGTGCCAAATTTCCCGTTTTGATAGTCTTCGTAAGCTTCCTGAATTTGCCTTTGGGTATTCATGACAAATGGCCCCTGAGCGACCATCGGCTCGTTAAATGGCAATGCATGCCCTAGAATTACAATTGAATCTTCCAGTGCTTCGACCTCTATTTTCTCACCCGAATTTCCAAATTCTACCAAATTTCTAAGCATAACCTCGGAGTCATTAACCTTAAGTTGTCCACGGACGATATAGAAAAAGATGTTCTCCTCAGCAGGAATTTCCTTTTGAAATTTCCCTCCTTTTTCAAGGTAAATTGTACTCATTGTAATGGGAAAAGTCCCTTCAAATGCGCCCTTTACCCCATTCCATTCACCAAATAGCTGTTGAGCTATTACTCTTTCACCGTCCAGATCCAAGGTGGGAATTTCTTCCTGCTGCAATCCCACGTAATTTGGAGTGATCATTTTTTTTGCCGCAGGCAAATTCAACCAAAGCTGCAAAATCTCCAGATCCCCGCCATTTCGTTTGAACTCAGCACTCGACACTTCAGCATGGATCAATCCACTACCTGCTGTCATGTATTGTACACCGCCCGGTCCAATGACCGACTCATGACCCGAGGAATCCTTGTGCATGATGTCTCCCTCCAAGATAAACGTCACTGTTTCCATTCCACGATGTGGATGCGGTCCAAAAGGCAAACCTTGATTTCGCTCCGGATACCTTTGGAATCCATGATGATTGAGGAAAATAAACGGATCAATTTGCTGGAGACTCCTGGTAGGCATGGGGCTGTATGTCACTAAGTCTGCAATAGGTCGATATTCAGCTTTATGTATTTTATGAATTTCTCTCATGGGAAATTATTTTATGTATATACATGAAATACAATCTGGATGGAAAAAGTTTGACAGAAACATTTTTTTTTACCCTATTTCAACCTTTTATCCAATTCCAGAATGGTATGCAGAAGAACATTTGTTCCGTTTGCAATATCCTCTTGGGTAGAAAACTCATCCGGTGCATGACTGATCCCGTCTTTACTTGGGATAAAAATCATTCCCATAGGGGCTATTCGAGCCATTTCCTGAGCATCATGACCTGCACCACTGGGTAAGCTTTTGGTAGAAAAACCCAATTTTTCAGCTTGTGATTTGATGACTTCACGCACCATGGGATCAGCCAAAGCAGGCTTACTGGCCACTTCGATGTGTTTGATTTTTAAGCCAATTTCATTTCCAGAAGCCAGTGATTTGGCTTTTTGTTCGATCTCGGAATAGATTTTCCAGATCTTTTCAGAAGAAAGATCCCGCAATTCCAGCGTGACTTTCACTTCACCGGGGATTACATTTCCTGCACCGGGAAAAGCCTGAATTTTGCCCACTGTCCCCACTTGCTTTCCTTCATAGCTGGTGACGATTTTATTTACTGCCAACACCAATTCCGCGGCAGGCAGCATAGGATCCTTTCGCATATTCATCGGAGTCGTCCCGGCATGGTTTGCTTTACCCAAGAAAGAAAACTCCCACCATTCGATGGCCACAATCCCTTCCACTACGCCAATATTCAGCTCCTCGGTGTAGAGATTTCCACCCTGCTCGATATGCAATTCAAGAAATGCAGCCAAGTCTCCCGAATTTCTTTTAAGCTCAGGGATGCGCTCAGGATCACCTCCAAGTGCTTGGATACCCTCGTATTGAGTCAATCCACTCGAACTCACTACTTGCAAGGCCTCCTTACTCAAAGCCCCAACCAATGCCCTGCTCCCAACAACGCCGCCTTCCTCATTTGTGAAAATGATCACTTCCAACGAATGGTCCGTCTGTATTCCCTGCTCAGACAATGTCTTGACTACTTCAATGGCACCCATGCTTCCTACAGGTCCATCATAGTCGCCTCCGTTGGGTACCTCATCGATATGTGAACCAAAAGCGATGGGTTTGAGAGCTGGATTTTTGCCTGCTTTCTTCCCGATGATATTTCCCGCAAAATCAACCGAAACCTCAAGTCCTGAATCCTTCATCAACCCAATTACATACTTCCTTGCTTCGATATCATGGACAGTATACGCCTGTCGATCGGATCCTCCAGCAGCATTTTTGCCATAGGAAGAAAGCTTCATGAGACTCTTATGCAAGCGATCTGAGTTCACCTGAATTTCCTGAGCTGAAACTGTGAGTGCCGTAATTAGTAGGAGGATAAGCGTCGAGAAAAATGTTCTTTTCATGGTGTATATGTGGTCTATTCACATCAAGGTAACAAAAAAAAGTCCCGCTCTTCAGCAGGACTTCCACTTGGTTTTATTGAAAATTATTTAAGCCAAGCCAGTTTAACTTCATCAGGGGCTTTCATTCGATCCGCCACGCGCATGTAGCGCTCTGATAATTTGGCTAGGTATTCCTGAGCCTTGGCAGCAGCAGCATCTAGTCCGGTCAGCGCTTCAATCTTCCAAAGACCTACCAAGTGATCAATGATCCGTGCATAATCCCAACTGGTGTAGATTCCTACTTTTTGGGTGATTTCGGAGAATTGAGTAAACAAAGATGGATTTGAGCCTCCTTCGCCCATCAATACTGCTGGCATGACGATTTGCTTTCGCATCAATTTTTCGAAAGCGAGGATCGCTCCATTGGGATCGATCTCAAAGATTCTAGACATAAAGGATTTGTAGGCCTTTTCATGCCTCGCTTCATCCCCCGCGATTTGCTTGCAAATTCGACCTAGAATCGAATCACCAGCGATATCTGCCAGCTTGCCAGTATTGACATGTGAGATTTTGGTTGCTCTTTCCTGAAAGGAGGTGTATACAATTGCCTGGTAAGGATCTCCTCCTGAATTAGGATCAAATCCATTGGTTAGTAGCCTGTGAATCGTCCGTTCTACAGCCTTCATGTCTACTCTACCTGTCATGTAAAGGTACTTGTTGAGCAGATCCCCATGTCTGTTTTCCTCGGCCGTCCAAGACTTAGACCATCTCACCCATCCTCCTTTGGAGAGCAAGTTTCGCTCGGGATTAACTCCCTCGAGCATATTGAAATAGGTCTGATAGCTTGGAAGAGCCTCCTCGGTAATCATATTTCCAATCAAAGAGGTCAAAACCGTATCCGGGATTCCCTCCGCTCTTTTTTGAAGAAGTTTGATTTCTTCATGAATATTAGGATCGCCAAAATCCGGAAGAAAGTCCGAAGGCTGCCAGCATTTATCCGGGTCTACCAGAATATTATCGACTGCATCAGCAACTAAACCATCCAACTGGGTGATGACTTCAATATTCTTTTCTAGTTCGTAATCTATTTCTCCTGATTTCATTGGATACTTTCAATTAACGCAGCTTTTTAACTGCTTAGGTTGATTCGTTAGGTTTGGAAAGTTACTCAGATTTCATTGCAATAATTATAGAAAAACTCTAATTGCTATGACAGTTTCCACGATTGGAAAATCTTTTCACAAGAACCCTCTAACCTTTATTAACGGGAAGGAGAAAGAAATGGCTCCTTTTCGAAGGAATACTTCGGATTCCTAAGCCAAAATCAATAATCCAGCTTGTAGGCTGCTACTTTATTTTTGAAGAAAGTAGGCACATAGATAATTTTCTCAGCTGCATTGTAGCCGATGTCTGCTGTGTTGGACTCGGCAGTTTTGGTATCCAGCATCATAGTCTGTCCATCTGCGGAAGCAAACCAGATTTCTCCTTGCCATCTTGAAGCGATGAAGTTACCATCACCTAAAATGACCAGACCATCTCCGCCGGTTACATTTGAATTGACAACCATGGAGCTTCCATCAGAATGCCACATCTTCAGACCTGATCCGTCAAGACCATAGATTGTTCCATCCCCTGCCACGGCAATACCATTAATTGAAGCATGTCCTTCGGATACCGTAGAAATTGCCCCATCTGCATAGGAATGCACTTTGCCGGTATTCATATCAGTAAAATAGACTGTTCCGTCATGGGCTGCGACATCATTGAGAAATTCTGCACCATCGACCTTCCAGGTATTGGAAACTTTAGCCGTGGCGATGTCGATTTCTACCAATTCATCGATGTCTGTGACATACAGTTTTCCATTGGAAATTGCCATGCCTTTTGGGCTGTTTAGTCCCGTAACCCACGATGCGTTTACTATTTTCCCATCCTTGTCGATGATCGCTATAGACCCTTTGCCGTCCTTAGCCTGTGGGTCCATCCCACCGATGTTGGAAACGTAGATCGTACCCGTGGCCGCATCGAACAGTACCGACTCATTGGTGGGAAGTGAAGCTTCGGTTTCCCAAAGCAGAGTCAAAGTTGGGGTCTTGGTCTCTACGACAGTTTCCTCCACTACTTCCTCTGTTTTTTGGGGTCCACAGGCGATTAGGAATGTTGCAGCAGTAAAAGCCGCAAAAGATTTTTTCAAATAATTTTTCATGATTTGTATAGGTTCAGTTCTGACTTAGTGAGATCAAATCTCGGAATTTTCATTTCAAAATAAAATCCTGATTCAAGTGCTTTTGTTCAGGATTTCAATGCAAATACTGGAAATCATTCTAGTAATAACGATGATTCTTTTGAAAAACTGCTTATCTAAGGTACTCAATTCAAATCACCTTCTGTGGATTTTTTGAATTCGATTTTCCAAAAAAACATAACTTCCCATTCCTACACCAACCTAAACCTCATGAAAAATTTCCTCCTTTTTTCTTTTTTTGCCAGCCTGATTATCGCTTGTTCTCCAGCAGAAGAGACAATCGACTACACCACCATGACTGACGAGGAGCGCCTTAAAGCCGCTACCGAAATCGCCCAATCCACCATCATGGTAGATGGCCATGTGGATTTACCCTACCGAATGAAAGTAGGAGGCTTTACGCTTCAGCGTGAAATATTGGATGTTTCGGTCCGAACTCCGGACGGCAACTTTGACTATCCCCGCGCAAAAGAAGGCGGACTTGACGCTCCGTTTATGTCCATCTACATTCCTGCGAGCAACCAGAAAATTCCTGGAGCTTCCAAAGCTTTGGCGGATTCCTTAATCCTGATGACCGAGCGGCTAGCTGCTACTTTTCCAGATAAGTTTGCCATGGCCTACAGTCCAGCCGATATCGAAGAAAACTTTGCAAAAGGCCTGATTTCTTTGCCAATGGGAATGGAAAATGGAGCTGGAATCGAGGACGATCTAGCGAATGTAGAATATTTTCACAAGCGGGGAATCCGATATATCACCTTGACACACGGCACAGACAACCTTATCGGAGACGCGAGTTACGATACTACGGGCACTTATGGAGGTTTGAGTGAATTTGGAGAAAAAGTAGTCGCTGAGATGAATCGAGTCGGGATCATGGTGGATCTAAGCCACGTTTCTGACAATACGTTCCGGGATGCCTTGGCGATTACCAAAGTACCTGTGATTGCTTCCCACTCATCCGTTCGGAAGTTTACTCCAGGTTTTGAGCGGAATATGAGTGATGAATTGATCCAAGCCATGGCCAAAAACGGTGGTGTCATGATGATTAATTTTGGAGGAAGCTTCATCGACTCGGCTTATGCCGCCGGTGGGGCCAAAGTGCGTGAACATATTGTGAATTGGCTGGCAGAAAATAATCTAAGCCGACGGGATTCTGCAGCACAAGCTTACATCAGTGAATACGCGGCCGCAAATAATCCCTTCCCTACAGTACAGAAAGTAGCCGATCACATAGATCATGTGAAAAACTTGGTGGGAATCGATTATGTAGGTCTGGGGTCTGACTTTGACGGGGTAGGAGATTCTCTTCCTACAGGACTGAAGGATGTCTCGATGTTTCCAAACCTTATTGCAGAGCTATTGAAAAGGGGGTATTCCAAAGAAGACATTGAAAAAATCTGCTACAAAAACGTATTTCGAGTGTGGAAAGCAGTAGAGGATTTTGCGGCGAAATCTTAGTTAAATGAAATTTAAATTTATCTACTCCTGGTCAACATTGGCCAGGAGTTTTTTTGGGTCTTTTTGACTGCACTTTCTTAGGGTCGCAAATTGCGACTTCAAGTCATTTGGCAAAAATATATTGCCTTAATTATGTCACTTTTTCCACTTTCTACCCATAAACCCACTGATTTACAGCCATTCTGTCTGATTATTTGCATTGGCGAAGGATTTGATCCATGGAGCAAGACAATCAACCACTAACTACCAAAATGGACTTTAAACAATTCACTATCAAATCACAGGAGGCGATCCAGAAAGCAGCCGAACTGGCAACTGGATCTGGAACTCCTTCAATAGAGACAGCACATTTGCTGAAAGGAATTCTGGTAGAAGATGAAAATGTTACAGATTTTCTCTTCAAAAAGCTGGGAACAAACAAACAGCTAATCGATCAAAAGCTAGATCTGGAATTGGCAAAACTCCCCAAAGTCAGCGGAGGGAATCAGCAACCCTATCTTTCGAATGCTGCAAATCAGGTCTTGACCAAAGCCAAAGACTACTTCAAAACTTTTGGGGATGAATACGTATCCATTGAGCACTTGCTTTTGGCGATTCTAGCAGGAAGCGATGCCACCGCTCAACTACTCAAAAATCAGGGTTTGGCTGAAAAGCCCCTGATCGAAGCAATCAAGGAACTTAGAAAAGGAAATAAAGTGACAGATCCAAACGCAGAAAGCAAATACAGGGCTTTGGAGAAATACTCCAAAAACCTAAACGATCTGGCCAAGAAGGGAAAAATCGACCCAGTTATTGGCCGCGATGAAGAAATCCGACGTGTGCTGCAAATTCTCGCAAGAAGAACCAAAAACAATCCGATCTTACTCGGTGAACCGGGTGTTGGTAAAACAGCTATTGTAGAAGGACTTGCTCAGCGGATCATCTCAGGTGACGTGCCCGAAAACCTGAAATCCAAAACGCTGATCTCTCTAGACATGGGGTTGTTGGTGGCAGGAGCCAAATACAAAGGTGAGTTTGAGGAACGACTGAAAGCCGTCATCAAAGAAGTCACCGATGCAGAGGGAGAGATTATTCTCTTCATCGACGAGATTCACACGCTGATCGGTGCCGGTGGCGGTGGAGAAGGTGCTATGGATGCGGCCAACTTGCTTAAACCGGCTTTGGCACGAGGTGAACTCCATGCTATCGGAGCCACTACGCTTAAGGAGTACCAAAAATACATCGAGAAAGACAAAGCACTCGAACGAAGATTCCAAGCGGTCATAGTAGACGAACCGGATGCTGCAGATGCGATTTCGATCCTTCGTGGAATCAAAGACAAATACGAATTGCACCACGGTGTCAGAATCAAGGACGATGCAGTGATCGCAGCAGTTGAGCTTTCGCAGCGCTACATTTCGGATAGATTTCTTCCTGACAAAGCCATTGACTTGATGGACGAAGCGGCTGCCAAGCTGAGAATGGAGATTGATTCTTTACCTCAGGAATTGGACGAGCTTAATAGACGAATTATGCAGCTCGAGATCGAGCGGGAAGCGATCCGACGAGAAAATAATCGGGATAAGGAAACGGTCCTGAGTAAAGAAATTGCCGAACTCTCAGAAAAACGCCAAAATGTAAAAGCCAAATGGGAAAGCGAAAAGGCCGTCATCATGGGCATTCGTAGAGAGAAAGAGGCGATTGACAAGCTCAAACTGGAAGCAGAACAAGCCGAGCGCGCCGGAGATTTTGGCAAAGTCGCTGAAATTCGGTACGGAAAAATCGTGGATGCCGAAAAGAAACTCGAATCCTTCAAAAGCCAACTGGAAGAAATGCAGGCAGGTTCCCCGCTTTTGAAAGAAGAAGTGGATCAGGAAGATATTGCATCGGTAGTCTCGAAATGGACTGGAATTCCAGTTTCCAAAATGATCCAATCCGAGCGGGAGAAACTACTTCATCTTGAAGACGAACTTGGAAAACGAGTTGCAGGTCAGCGGGAGGCAATTGCAGCCTTATCCGATGCAGTACGCAGAAGCCGGGCCGGACTTCAGGATCCAAAGCGTCCAATTGGTAGCTTTATCTTCATGGGAACTACGGGTGTGGGTAAAACAGAACTTGCAAAAGCCTTGGCTGAATACCTGTTCAACGACGAAAACGCTATGGTGAGGATCGACATGTCTGAGTATCAGGAGCGACACGCTGTCAGCCGACTGGTAGGAGCACCTCCGGGCTATGTGGGCTACGATGAAGGAGGTCAGCTGACTGAAGCGGTGCGGAGAAAGCCTTACTCTGTGATTCTCCTGGATGAAATTGAAAAAGCACATCCTGACGTGTTCAACATTCTGCTTCAGGTATTGGATGATGGACGACTGACTGACAACAAAGGTCGATTGGCAAACTTCAAGAATACAATCATCATCCTGACGACCAACATCGGCTCGCATTTGATTCAGGAGCGATTTGCAGAAATGGAGGACTGGAACAAAGAGGAGATCTTGGAAAAGACCAAAGTCGAAGTGTACGAAATGCTGAAAAAAGCCGTGCGCCCTGAATTCCTGAATCGAATCGATGAAACGATCATGTTTGAGCCACTGAGCAAAGACATTATCCGAAAGATCGTCGACATTCAGTGGAGAGAAATCCAGAAACGTCTTGCCGAAGCAAATATCGAGATCGAGGCCACAACCGAGGTTTTAGATTATTTAGGCGAGGTGGGTTTTGATCCGAACTTCGGAGCAAGACCACTGAAGCGAACCATGCAGCGCTTGGTGCTCAATGAGCTATCCAAGCAGATACTTTCCGGCTATATCAAAAATGATTCTGCCGTATTGGTAGACTTGGATGCTGATAAGCAAGTATACTTCAAGAATATTGATGCTGCGGTGGAGGTTTAATTCTCTAAAAATTACGATTCAAGACCCCTGAAATGTATTATTTCAGGGGTTTCATTTTTTAAGCCTTAATCCATTCCAGATAATTCCCAGATTGAATCACTTCAAAATTGTCTCCTGGATAGGTTTTAGGCCAAACTTGGGTAGATCCAAGACTAATTTTGATTAATTAGCTGAGGTATTTAGTAGGAATTTTTTCAGATAGGCAATTCCTAATCGAAGAAATTTTCAATCCTCCATTAATTTTTAAAATTATTCAAATACCAAGGCAACCGTTGAATAACTATTTTCATTTATCTAATTGAGGAACAGCAAATAAATACAGCTTTTTGGAAGACAAGATTATCAATCAGGCGAAGAAAGGGAATCAAAAAGCCCAACGCGAGCTATACGACCGCTTCGGTCGAAGGATGTATGCTCTTTGCCTGAGATATGTCAGAATTCAAGAAGATGCTGAGGAAATCCTAAGCAATGGATTTGTAAAAGCATTCGATTCACTTTCCTCATTCGAAAATAGGGAATCAAAATCCTTTGAATCTTGGCTCAAACGGATCTTGGTCAATGAATGTCTGATGTTTCTCAGAAAGCAAAACAAAGCTCCAATGATGATAGAATCTGATGAAAATATTGAAACTACTGGGGAGACTGTAATCGAAAAATTATCCGCAGATGAGCTTTTTACTTTAATCTTAAAATTACCTGAAGGCTACAGAACCGTATTCAACCTATTTGAAATTGAAGGTTATTCACACCCTGAAATTGCTGATAAACTGGGTATTTCAGTTGGGACATCCAAATCCCAATTAAGCAAAGCAAAAGCCGCTATGAAGGCAATAATCATTAAAAATGGATGGAATCATGCCTCTTAAACCGATAAAGAATATTGACCAGGAAGTCCAATTCCCCAAGGGGTTGGAGTTCAGAGCAGATGTTGTTTGGAACAAAATCGAAACTAAGAAAGAACAGCATTTACCTAAAGCCATGTTCTTTTGGATTGCTGCGGCAAGTGTAGCGCTTTTGCTTAGCCTTTTCCTTTTTGGAGATAGTAAAGAAATTCTACTTGACGATAGTCAATTGGTAACTGGTCGATCAAAGAAAGAAGTGAATTTTGATCTAAAATTTGAAAGGCCAACATTTTCAATTTCGAAAGCGAAACCTGTTGAAATAGAAAATAAAGAAAAACCAGATTTGGAAAAATTTGATGTTTCTGAAGAGATAATTAGTAATGAAAAATCAAAGCCGCTAATGGAAACTAGTAATTTGAAAAATCAAGTTCATTTGATTAAAGAGCTTGAGGAAAAAGATGAAAATCCAAAAATGCTAAGTCCGGCAGCATTACATCTCCAAAAAAGCCTAGCAAAACTAGATAAAGATAAATCTGCAGATCAAATCGTATTAGTTCAAAAATTTGACCTGTTGAATGAGTTGAATGTAGGAAGAGTACAAGCCTCGACAACTACCTTACCCAATTCAGTTTTTCAATCCATAAAGAAAGAATCAAATGAAAGAAATTAAACTTATTTTCGCTGTACTATTATTTTTAGCTAGTGTAAATGGATACTCACAAGACACAAATCCCAAAATAACTGTTTCAACTCTCAAAAACAGTAGAGAAGACAAAGGAAAAATTGATTATAAATTTTTTGATAAATCTTACGATGAAACAAACAATCAACTTAGACGAGTAAATGACACCTTAAACGTGTTTATTGGCGATGAAAAAAAAATATCCTTAACCTCACTCAATATCATCAAATTTGAAACTTTTGAAGGATTTGAGAAAGACATCGATCCATTTTTTACAGTCTTGGGTAACGTCAACTTAGATCTTGAAAATGGATCTTATGCATTAAACTTCCGCCCTGAGACAAATGAATTGATCGTTTCAGAGCGAAATGAGACACGATACAAGTCTGTAGATGGATTGGTTTTACCAATTTATCGGCATGAGGTGACATTTACATACTTTAGAGAGATGCTTGAAATCAAATTTTATTTAGGTGAGATTGATGAAATGTTGGTTTTGAAGGACTCAGGATTTACAGAACTGATCAAAAAAGAAGGAAAAGCCAACGAATGGTTCTCAACATATGAAAAAATCAAATTCAATAAAGATATAAAAATAAAAGAAGATGGAAGTTCTCAAGTGGTGACCTATAAAAACATGGAAAGAACTCCTTTAGTAGATTTTGGGAGTACACTTGGGGTTAGTTTTTTAGGCAACCTTTTTCCTGTAGATCTAGAATTTTATATGAACTTTCGAGTTAAAAGATTTAATAAATGGACTCAACAAAATAGTGGATTTTTCATATCCTATGATATTTATAGCTTTATATCCAGAAATAGTGAAAGTCGATTTATTACCAATGAAAGTTTTTTTATAAACTCAGGCATGCTTTTAGGGTCGGCTGATAATCCTATACGGATTTACTATGGAAGGCTTGTTTTCGCGGATCCAAAAAAAGACATTTTAATCAATAACAAAAACAAAATTGGAGTCGACATTTTTTTAAATCGATTGATAAAAATCAAGTCGGAGGTGTTTTTCGGCTCTTCTAATGAAGCGGATTTACTATCTCTAGGAGTTGATTTAAACCTATTTTCAACTAGAGAATGATAAGGATGAATGCCCCGTGAATTAATCCAAAAAACAAATTTCTAGGCTATTTAGACAAGAAAGAATAAACCAAATTCTGGGCTTTAGGTTTTTCAAGTATGCACGAACACTTCTTCACATGCCCACATTGCTTTCAGGAGATTTCCATGCTTTTGGATCCATCAGTTTCCCATCAAGACTATATTGAAGATTGCGAAGTGTGCTGCAATCCCATCCAAATCAATCTGGAATTTGAAGTCAGCGAGTTGGTATATTTCGAAGCAAATTCTATCGATCAATAATGCTTTTCTCCGAAAACGAATCCCTCACTGAAATCTGGCAATCCTTGGTCCACGAACTGCATCGCGGGGCTTTAGATCCAAAGCATCCTTTTCGGTACACCAATCTTGGTACGATTGGAAAGACTGGCCCTGAGATTCGGACAGTCGTGGTCAGATCGGTAAGCAAGGAATTAGATTTTTACATTTTCACGGATTTTCGCTCGGAGAAAGTCGCCGAGCTGATCACAAATCCAGCTGCATCGCTTCATTTTTACCATCCGAGTAAGCGAGTTCAGGTTCGGATCAAGGCAAGAACAGAGGTCCATCATCAGAATGAGCTAAGCCAAAGGAATTGGCTCCAAGTCCAGGGAGAAGCCAAGAAAGCGTACTCTTCTACTTTAGCTCCGAGTACGCCGATTCAGGAGTTTAAGGAGGCATTTGATTGGACGGAATCTGGCGATGCCCACCAGTTTACGGTTTTGAAAATCATTCCAGATTCCATCGAAGTCTTGCAGTTGAATGGAACGAACCATTTAAAAATATCCTATTCCAAAACTAATAGCTGGGCAGGCCAAAGGCTAGTACCATAAAAAGGGCCGTCATTTAGTTGACAGCCCTTTTAGTTTTACTTTTTTGCATTATGCTTTGGATGATCTTTGTGTTTTTTATCCTTCCACACTACTGCGGTCACTAGACTTTCATCAATATCAGACGTTACGATTTCGGTTCCATCGGAGTATTTCACATCCAACAAATACATGATATTGGAATCATCACTGTAGAAAAACACCTGGCCTTTATGGACCATGTGTTTCATTTCTTTTCTCAGTTTTTTCACCTCTTTCACGCTCATACCTGCCTGTACATCATAGTAGTCTTTGTGATGTTTATCTTCAAAAATAATATGATCAATCTCCCCTGTTGTTGAGTTGGTTACCACCTGTACAGCTCCTGTTGCCTGACCTTTTTTACCAAAAGACTGAACGGTCTGAGTCTCATCCAGCGGAATGATCAACTCCTCACCAGCCACGGGAGCTATTGGTTCTACGTCTGGGGATGTAGATACTGCCAATAAGATCTCAGTAGAAGGCATCGGAGTATATGGAACATCTTCGTGGACGGTGGTGGTATCCCGGACAGGAGCTTTAGTGGCAGGATCTTTTTTAATTCGTGGCGTAGCGGTTGGATGCGTGGTAACAGGCATTTCGTTGATGTGGTGCTCGTCGACCACCCAAACAACCTCTTCAACCATAACTTCTTCGACGACCTCAACCGGTACTTCTACCACTTCTGGTTCTGAGGGTTTGCAGGAATAAGCAGCCAAGAATGCTGCTGCGATTAGAATGTTTTGCTTTTTCATAAGTTGGTGGAATAAGATTATACCAAATTTAAAATCTTATTTGTAAAACAATTCAGAATAATCTGTAAATAATAGTACATCAAATTGATTTAATCATAGGATAATTTTAGAATGCAGAAAATCAAAAAGCCTCAAGAAACTACACATTCCACCAGTAGGTAAATTTCAGGACAACGGATCTATTCTTCACATTGAAGGGATCGGGCAGATAGTTATCCGTGTAGACAATAAACAAATCTGAAGCGGGCTTAAAGCGCCACTGAAAACGTGTATTCAGATTAATATTATCGATTTGTTCATTGTATTGGACAAAAGCTGTGAAGAAGAGCGTATTCGTCATCGTGACATCGATTCGCGGACCGACCAACCAAAAATCTGTCTTTCCCCAGGGCTGAGGAAGAATAATTTGGTTGTAAGTAGTATTCAGCGCAAAGCTCACGTAAGGCTGAAATCGATATCCCAGATCTGTACTCACACTATACAACTCCCCATCTGCATAATATCCACCCAATCGGGTCGAGAATCCATAGGTGAAAATGCTTTGTGGTTTAGAGGTATATTCTGTTCTCCAGCTGTACGCGAAATGATCTGAACCCACAGGCAATTTTTCATTTCCAGAATTGGTCGGATCAAACGGGGCCTGCAGCTTGACGAAGTCATAAATCAGGAAAGTGGTCAAATTACTCTGGCTTCTGAACCTCACCGAGTAGGACAGGAATGAATTATTATCAGTGTGAACACCAAGTGTGTTATAAAAAAGCGTAGAACTCACATCGGGGCCATGACTCAATATCTTTTCACTCTTTGGAAACCAACGATAACCCACAAATGGGTTGACTTTGAAATATCCTTTACGTGGTACAAAGCCTACTTCAGCGGTATAGTTTTCAGATACATATTCATGTTGCCAACTCCAGGTCATATTTCCGCTAGCATACTTTAGGTTAGCTGCATGGGTAAAGCCATTGCCAGTTTGATCTGGACCAAAACTCTGTAGGACCATTGCTTTTCCTGTCCAAAGATTATTGGAAGAAGCCAAATTGTACTCCAAACCTACATTTCTATTGAATTGGGAATATATCGGCTGCTCCGAATTGGGATCAGGGTTGTAATTGAGGGATTGCTTGTTGACGAAAATCGCGCCGATATTGGATCGGGCTCCGACTTGCCGCTGAAGTGCCATCACGGTGAAATTCTGGGAAGGAAGGGCCGATTCCTCGACATCACCTGTCTGCATATTCATGGCTCCGATCCTCCAGTCCTTGTTGATCTTCCCGCTCAATCTGGCTCCAAATTGGATCGGGGCTTCCAATCCGATTCTCCTCGAAAAAAACGGTCGGATACTAGTGTATCCAAAACCCGCAAACAAATCCCCGTTTTCGAGGAAAAATTGCCTCCGCTCTGGGAAGAAAAGCTCGAACCGGTCCAAATTCGTCACTTGCCGATCTACTTCTACTTGAGAAAAGTCTGGATTCACGGTGAGGTCCAAATTGAGGGAGGAGGTCAAAGAAATCTTGGCATCGACTCCTACATCTCTTCGGTACTGGTTAGGACCCTCTGATTGGAAGTCCTTACTGACACCGCCAAGAAGATAAGGTATAATGGATACATTGGCTCCTGCATCAGGCGGAGGATTATCCCATACGAGCGTGCCCGTATAAGCTAGGGACGCTGAAGGAAATTGCCTTGGCACAGGCGCCCAGCCAGATTTTTCGGTCGTTTTCAAATCCAGTCGGCTGAAGTTGATCCCCCATTCTGAGATTCCCTTTTTGTATCTGATGGATTTGAAAGGTATAGCTGCTTCAAACACCCACTTGTCATCGTAGTTTTTGACTTTAGACACCCATTTATTATCCCAACTCAGATCGACACTTCCTCCATTGTACATCTGCCCATCCCACTGCGCACCAGCAGCATTTGCACCAAATGAAAAGCCGTTGGTCTGGTCGTCAAAGGGATCCATGAATAGGAGAAAGTTGTCATTTTTCCCGAAACTGAAATCCCGGCGCAGCGACTCTACCATGTAGGGTCCTTCCACTGCGTGGTAATTCACGACAATCAAATAGAGGTGATCAGAATCGTAACTCATGCGCACGTCTGTTTTCACCTGCGCAAAGCTGGTATCCATCGGCGTGATCATGAAAAAATCCGTGGCCACATCGGCTTCTTCCCAGGCTTTTTCATCCAAAACGCCATCGACAATGATTTCAGAACTCGCTTTCTGAATAGCAAGTCTATATCTAGAATTGATTTTTTGGGCAAAGAGAGAAGATGTCAAGCAGAAGCTTAACAGAAAAAACAAAAGTCGATATCGCATAGCGTAAGGATGAATCAGGTACTAGAAGATCAGGGGTTCAAAAATCTTCTATGCTTCAATTGGAAATTTATTGCTTAATCCGATAAGCAAACGTGAGATTGGTCTGCCGTCTGATCATCTGCGACTCGCCTTCGGTGAAGAAGTTGAAGCCTTCGGCAATGTATCGATTGATCCGCGTATTGAATACATCTGTCACATTCAATACCAAGGTGCCTCGGTCCTCAAGAATTCGTTTGCTGGCAGAGAGATCCATGAAGAAAATGCCTTTTCTTACGCCTTGGGCAGTTTTTTGCCGTGCCTCATAGTTTGCTCTCACCTGGATGTCCCATCCTTCTCCAAAGGTGAACCTCGAGGTCTGCCGAAACAGCCAAGAATAGGTTTTCCTCAGTTCTGTTTGACCGATGTTACTTGCATCTATCCGTGCATGGAAGAAGTTGGCGTTGAAGTCCAGTTTCCACCAGTCTTTTACCCGATAATCTCCACTGAACTCTACGCCGTAGGATTTCTCTCCGGTCAAATTGAGTGGTGCAGTTACCGAAAACCCATTGTCATTTACCTGCCTGATCCGCTCTATCTTATCCACTGTATTTCTGAAATAGACAGTAGTGAACAGCGTCGCTTTCTCAAAGTATTTGATGTGACCCAGTTCAAAAGCATCGGTAAACTCAGGATCCAAGTCTGGATTGCCACTGAAGAAATTTCGCTGATCAGAAAAAGTCACATAAGGGCTCAGGTCGTTGTAAACCGGACGCCTTACCCGACGGCTGTAGCTCAGCTGAAAGGCATTTTCTTCAGTTACATTATACGTCAGGTGAGCAGAGGGAAAGAAATTGGTATAGCTCCTGGGGTTGGTTTCATTTGTTTCCAGCAGAATAGTCTCCACATCGGTGTATTCTGCCCTCAGCCCGCCTTGATAGCTCCATTTTCCCGTTTCGTTCCCGATGATTCCATAGGCAGCAAGGATATTTTCGTTATATAGAAAAATGTTATCCAAGCCTGGAATCGTCTCAAAATCTCCGGTTTCGTCCTGTTCTTGTACCAAGTAGTCGTTTTCCATTTCTCGGAAGCTGGTACGGATTCCAGTTTCAAATTTGCCTTTGGATGCAAATGGTTTGACGTAATCCATTTGAACCAAATATTGATTTTCGTACTCATCATTCAGTGAAGTTTGGACGAGGTCTTCAGAGGTAATGGGCACATTTTCCGGAGTGAATGAACTTTGGGTAAAAAGCTGATCAGACCGCTCCCAATAGTTCAGGTAAGTAAAAGAAGCAGTGAACTCGTGTCCTTTCTGGGCAAAAGTCCGTTTATAATTGACGATGGCCTCTTTGTTTGGCTCATCCTCTGTTTCATCCTGCCTCCTGAGCGAATACCCCAAGTAATCATCAAAACTGTTGAGGTAATCTTCGTATCGGATGTCTGTAATCCGATGAGCATCACTTCTTCTCCAAAGGTAAGAAAGCGTAAGAATGCTGTTTTCGTTGAAATAATAATCCAATCCGCCTCGAAGATTATTATTCAAGGCTGTGACAGTAGACGAATTGTTTTGGCTCAGAATGGAAGTCGTTCCGTCCTCGTTGTACACTTCCTGATAAAGTTCGCTGATGCCTGGAGTCCGCCTGTACGCCAAGCCATAATTGATAAACCAATTGATCCGTCGGTGACGGTAATTCAGGTTAGTCGTAAATCCGGTATTTACCGGGTACCCTGCGATCAACTCAAACGAACCGTTGAAGCCCTGTTTGCTGTCTTTTTTTAGAATAATATTAATGACTCCAGCCATCCCTTCCGCCTCATAGCGCGCAGAGGGATTGGTGATGACCTCCACCCGCTCCACCATGTTGGCCGGAAGCTGTCGGAGTCCACTACTGCCTTTGAAACTGACCAAACCTGAAGGCTTACCATCAATTAGAATTCGGACATTGGCAGAACCCCTCAGCCGGACATTCCCATCAGGGTCTACGGCGACCGATGGTAGATTCATCAGAATATCTGAAGCATTGCCACCGGCATTGGCCAGGTCCTTTCCCACGTTGAAAATCCGCTTGTCCAGAGAAAGCTCCATGATAGTTTTTTCCCCCTGTACCACGACTTCATTGAGGTCTGAGGCAGTACTCGATAGTTGGATTTCTCCCAGATCCAGATTTTGATTTTCCCGCGAAAGGGAAAAAACATTGGTTTTATGTGCTTCAAAGCCCATAAACTCAATCAGCGCATAAAATTTCCCGAAGGGAAGATCGATAGCATATTTGCCGTCCTCATCTGTGATTCCACCTCCCACGAGACTGTCTTTTTCTGTGAAAACACCAACTGTGGCAAAGGCA
Source organism: Algoriphagus litoralis (assembly GCF_003259255.1). Lineage (GTDB taxonomy): Bacteria > Bacteroidota > Bacteroidia > Cytophagales > Cyclobacteriaceae > Algoriphagus > Algoriphagus litoralis. The sequence continues at coordinate 244,351 of NZ_QGOL01000002.1, read as the reverse complement.
AGCGGTTCGGTGCTTGACTTATCCAGAATGGCTCCTTTAATTCTTGCCTTGTTTTGTTGTGCAAAAACATTGGCTGAGAAAAAAATAATTAACAAAAGAAACAGGAGGTTTTTTTGTAAAACAGGCTTCATAGGTTTGGGTTTCTTGGTCGATCCAAAAATTATCCTAAATCAACTGCCTGAAATTTAGAACCAAACCGAGTTGGAACCATCCTGATTTTTACAAATGGCAAAAAAAAAGGGTTCATAGAACCCCTTTGAATTACTGGTTTAGGAACAAATCAAAGCTCAAGCATCACCAAATAGGTGGTATAGGATGCAAAAGTCACCAACAAAAGTGCCGCTTGCCACCTGTCCAGCCGGTGTTTTTTGCCAATAAACATGGAAAGAAACAAGAAAACTGTCCCGGCAGAAAGCAAGTAGATGTCAATGTTGAAAGAAGGATTGAAGTCCAGTGGCCGGACTAGTGAACTGACACCCAGCACCAAGAGAAGGTTGAAAATATTCGATCCAACAATATTACCGATGGCGATATCTGCATTTTTCTTCAACGCTGCCACTACAGATGTCGCCAACTCGGGTAGGGAAGTACCTGCTGCGATGATTGTCAATCCGATGATCTTTTCACTTACTCCAAGAGACTGGGCAATGGATACGGCATTGTCTACGACCAACTTACCTCCGCCTACCAAGCCACCAAGCCCGATAAGAATTAAAAACCAGATTTTCATCGTGGAGTAATCTTTGTTTTCCACTCCCTCCACAGTAGGATCAGCTTTCAGCTGCGTGGCCACATAATACAGAAACCCACCAAACATGGCCAAAAGGATGAAGCCATCATAGCGGGATAAGTTGGCGGAATCAGCCAGAAAGTAATTGTTTGCCAGAAAAAACAGGGCAATCGCTGCCAGTAAGGAGAAGGGGATTTCTTTCCAAACGGTACTTGATTGGACTGCCAAAGGCGTAATCAAGCCGGCGATTCCCAGAATAGCAAACAAGTTGAAATTATTGGAGCCGATTACATTCCCGAAGACAATTTCGGGATAATTGCCCGCAGCAGCTACTGCATTGACGACCAATTCAGGAGCTGAGGTACCAAAAGCAACGATAGTAAGGCCAATCGCTAGGTCGGAAATGTTATTTTTCTTGGCTAAAACCGAAGCTCCATCAACTAACCAGTCTGCACCTTTTACCAAAAGAACCAATCCAACAACCAATAATACAATCTGTAAAATCATAGGTTTGAGAAAATGTAATTCGACAAAAACAGATCATAAATCTGTTCAGAATTCAAAGCTAGCATTAATATAGCTTACTCTTAAGCCGTAAATGAAAAACCCGGGCTGGAAACAAAAATCCCTTTCCGGCCTCAAATCTAAGGACAAAGGCTAGCCATAAAAGGAACAAAGTCCAAAGACTACAATGAAATCGCCATTTGCTCAATTTCTCTGGCCGCTTCTACTTTGCCCAAATCTTTCGATTTGAATCCAAACTGCGCTAAAATTTCCTTTGCCTCGGCTTTAGCTCCATCCTCATTGCCGCAAATGTTCATGATCTGAGCTTTTGATTTGGCAGAATTGACCATCGCTTTGCTGTCAAAATAGTTGAAGGCTTTGACAAAATGGGCCTCCGGAACCAATTCCTGAAGTTTCTCCATGAGAGATTCATCCTCATTGGTAAAAAATTTCCGTATACCGTCTTTGGACTTTTCTTCAGACAGCGGATTGGTTACATCCAAGACCAGTTTGTCGCTAATACCGACCTTGACCTGTGCCACGATATCCTGAGCGGCAACTCCTTTTACAGCAAGGACAATCAGATCTCCAAAATCCGCTGCCCGGGTAAAACTTCCCACTTTCCCATTCGTACCGGATTGCCAATCCAGCAGTTTCTTGGGATTGCTGGTGCCAAGCATGACCTCATAGCCACGCTTTTCAAATCCGTCGGCAAGTGTCCTTCCAACGACTCCCGAACCTAAAACGCCTACTTTTTTCATTAAAACCTGTTTATGATCTATGGTAATTCACCTATCCAAAAGTTAACAGGCTAGGTAATGACAGATTTAATTGTAGATCAGTTCCATTTATAAAAATTAAAATCTTCTCAGCAGGTTTTATTGATGGTCCAATTCCTCAGAAAAGCAGGGATTCTTGTATCCAGAGATGCGGATTTCAGAAAACTTCACGCAAAAGAAAATGAGATTTATTCCAAAACGAATCGCGAAAGCTAAGCTGCAGGCCAGATTTTTTTAAAATTAATTCTATCTTTTAAAGATCAATAACCCCCTGACCTATGAAGACTTACCTTTTTATAGCAATAGCTTTTTTGATTTTTTCCTGTAAAAAAGAAGAACCAGAGATCCAATCAATCCAATATCCCGATCGCCCCAACATAGTCTGGATCGTAGTAGAAGACATGTCTCCCGAACATCTGGAGAGCTATGGAGGAACCGGTGGAAAAACTCCTCACCTCAATGCCTTGGCCGCGGAGTCTCTCCAATTCCAACATGCATTCTCTACAGCCGGTGTATGTGCTCCGAGCCGTGCTGCCTTGATCACTGGTGCGTATCAGACAGCTATCGGAGCCATGCATATGAGGACCTTGGCTCCATCCGCAGCAGCAGGAGATGCTTATCCTCCTGGATTCAAAGGCTATTCCACCGTCTTGCCCGAGGGAATGTGGCCCTATCCGGTTCACCTCAGGATGGCGGGCTATTATACCACCAACAACTCCAAGGAAGATTACCAGTTCCGAAGTCCGGTCACCATGTGGGATGAGAGCAGCTCCAAAGCACATTACCGCAATCGACCTGATCCGAATCAACCTTTTTTTTCCATTTTCAACTTTACCACCACCCATGAATCTCAGGTTTGGGCTAGAGAGGGGCAAGATAGTTTGCTAGTAGATCCGACAGACGTGACTGTTCCGCCAGTCTATCCCGATGATTCTATGAGCCGAAGGACAATAGCCCGATATATTACCAATGTGATGCGGATGGATGCCCAAGTCGGAGAGGTGATTGCACAACTGAAAGAAGATGAATTATATGAAAACACCATCATTTTCTTCTATTCCGATCATGGGGATGGGATGCCCTATTTCAAGCGGGAATTGTACGACCGGGGGCTGAAAGTGCCTCTTTTGGTGAAAGCACCTTGGCTGGAAGGGGGGACGAAAACAGATGAACTGGTCAGTTTTGTCGATTTTGGTCCAACCCTTCTTTCTCTGGCAGGTATTCCGATTCCGGAGACCATGCAAGGGCAAGCTTTCCTGGGAAATCAAAAATCCCAACCTCGAACATATGTCTACGCCGGACGTGACCGGATGGACTCTGAATACGACAGGGTTCGGGCCGTCTCTGATGGGCGCTACAAATACATCCGAAACTACATGCCCGGAAAGCCCAATTATCAGAATATTCGCTATCGCCTCCAAAATCCACTGATGGTCCATCTGCTCGATCTTCAAGAAAAAGAGCTCCTCAATGAAAATCAGTCCAGGTGGTTTGCCCAAACCAAACCCGAAGAAGAATTGTACGATACCCAAACTGATCCTTGGGAGTTTACCAATCTGGTTGGAAATCCAGAGTATTCAGAAAAGCTCGCTGAATTGCGCAAGGCACATGAAGACTGGGTGGCTAAATACGGAGACATGGGTGCCCTCAACGAAATGGAAATGGTCCGTAATTGGTGGGGAGGAAAAGAAGAAGCCCCAACCACCGAACCTGCCCAAGTCAATTTCGAAAACGGAAAAGTCGCCCTCCATTCCGCCACTCCAAGTGCGATCATCGGATACCGAATATCCAAAAACCAGGGCTGGAAAGTTTATGTGGAACCATTCGAAGCAACCGCAGGTGATTCCCTGTATGTAAATGCCCATCGAATCGGTTTTGAAGCGAATGAAATAGCACTTATTCTAAAATGATTTTTACGATTGAAATTATGAAGAGACTATTTGGATTTTTCTTGCTCTTTTGGATCAGCCACCCACTTTTTGCTCAGGAAAATATGCTCTGCCAAGGTGCATTTTGGACAGAGGATGAAGCCGCTATTTTCATGAACCAAACCGCTTCTACTTGGACTACTCAGGTGGATTGGGAAAATCGAGCCGCCGTGATCAGAAATGGAATCATACAGGGAATGAAGCTCGAGCAAATGCCTCCTCGAACTTCCCCATTTAATCCGGTTATCCACAGCACTCGTGAAATGGATGGATACATTGTGGAGAATATCGCTATCGAGAGCTTTCCCGGATTCTTTATCACAGGGAATCTTTATCGGCCACTGAATCCTGCTCCTTTTCAGAAAAGTCCTGCAATTCTAAGCGTACACGGACATGGTCCGGATCTGAGATTTGGGGAAAGCATGCAAACCCGAAGTGCAGCCTTTGCCCGAATGGGTGCCGTGGTCTTTGCTTACGACATGATCGGCTACGGGGATTCCAAGCAGGTTGATCACAAGATTCCGATTGCCTTAACGATCCAAACCTACAATTCCCAACGGGTGATCGATTACTTGATTTCCCGACCGGATGTCGACCCCGAGCGAATCGGTGTAACAGGTGAATCCGGTGGAGGAACACAGACAATTCTGATTACAGCTTTGGATTCCCGGATCAAAGTATCCGCGCCCGTCGTGATGGTTTCGGCCTATTTCTTTGGAGGCTGCACCTGCGAAAGTGGGATGCCGATTCACAAAAGCGAAGATCACCAAACCAACAATGTGGAAATCGCCGCTTTGGCTGCGCCAAGACCTTTACTTCTGGTTTCCGACGGCGGTGACTGGACCAAAAACACCCCCCGTATCGAATTTCCCTATGTCGAAAAAGTGTATGCTACCTATGCTGCAGCAAGCCGTGCAGACAACGTCCACCTACCCGGCGAGCGGCATGACTACGGGAAAAACAAGCGGGCTGCGGTATACAATTTCTTCGGGCATTACTTGGGTCTGAATGCCGGTCGCCTTCCTTATCAGGATGCATTTGATGAAAGCTTCGTGACTCTTCTTTCGGCAGATGAATTGCGCGTGTTTACTGAAAAAAATCCAATCCCGGACCGAGCACTAAAAGGGGATGAAGAGGTGATGCAGTTTTTGAATATTAAGTGAAAGTATTAGTGATAGATGTTCGCTTTTTTTATTATTCCTAAAAACCTTGGACATATATGAAGAAGTTTTTAATTTCAATTAGCATTCATCTTTTTAATTCCATGGTATGAAAAGTCTTCTTTCACTAAGCAAACCCTTTGCCCTTGCTACCACCATTCTGAGTTTAGTCAGTTGCAATTCCGAAAATTCAGAATCAGAAAAACCAGTAGAATTGGCCTTGGTTCTGAGCGATTCAATTCAGGTTGATTTCCTGGGAGAAATGCGGCTTCAGGATTACGATCCTGCAAGTGATCAGTACTTATTAGTCAGTGATCAAGCACAAAAGTACCTTGAGGTGGATGCGCAAGGTAAAATAAGCCAGGAGGTAGAATTGAGTTCCGATGGATTGGATGCAGTTTCGACTGTTTTAGGCTATTCCTACGTGGATGGGAAAGTGATCGTTCTCTCGGCAGAGAAAGGGTATTTGAAGTTTGAAGCTGGCAAAAAAGTGGACGAAGTCCTTATCCCCTATCCATTTTCTGCTTTTATGTTTTACCCAAAACTTGACTTTTTTGAAATGCGAAACAAAGTCATGTATCCCTATCTATGGCCGGATAGCAAAGTGATTGACTTTGAGAGTGGAGACTTCTATCAGAGCATGTATCGAGAACCCATCATGCAAGTGTTGGATTTAGCATCTAAAGACACCCTTGGCACGATGTACCTTCCTGCATCTTCACCACTTAGAGATGGAAAAGTCCACGGCTTCCCTATTCCGATCGTTTCCAAAAAAGGTGACAACTGGCTCCTAGGAATGTGGCTAGAACCGAGATTTTATGTGTATGCGCAAGAGGGAGATCAATTCAGCTATCAAAAAACCGTGGAATTGGAAGTACCCGATTGGGTAGGGTATAAACCTGTAGAACCAGCCGCAGCTGCTACCTTTTTTGACGAAGTCCGGAAAATTAGGGCGGCAACTTTTGAGGACCTTTTGATTCTGGACGACTATGTTTTGGCGATTTACAGAAAGGGAGTTGCCGAACAAAAACTGGCGACAATCGACCAGCAATCACCCGAAGGAAGAATCGAAATCGAACGGATGAACCCGTACTACGTAGCTGTTTTTGACAAAGATTATAAACTCCTCCAAGCTGACCTCGCGCTACCTCCGGGTGTCCATGGTCCAACTGTAGTCAACAAAAATGGAGAATTGGTCACCTCAAAAAATCCAAGCTTGTCCCAAGTCGAGGACGAAGGATTGATTCTTTACAAAATGAAGTTGGTGAAGAAAGAATAGCTACGGTTTAGCGGCTTCTCAATCCCGATGGCTATCGGAAGCAATTTCAAGGCCCTATCCCCAGATTTTAAATCTGAATAAATTACAAATCCATTGATAGGTTCTTGAAGTTGCAAACCTCGAGAAGCGATCAAGTAAAGAAAGAGAATAAGCCTGACCTCAAATTTGAGGTCAGAAAACATTGCTCACATTAATTTTTTAATGTTAAACGCGAAATCATGTCTTGTATTTAAGGTCAGATTCTCTGCCTTTCATTAAATCAATGGAATTTTAATGTCAGATCAGGCTTATCGAATTTAACTAGCCAGACCATTCCTTGTGACAATCTTCCTTCGAAAAGTGGGAAATCAGCGGCGTATATTATTATTTGAATTTGGACTTGAATCGGATTTTGGGGAGTTGAGCTCTTTGAAATTTGCAATTTTGAAGGCTTATCATTAAATTTTTAATTTAAATGCTTGCTGAAATGAACCGGTGGTTTATCCTTTTCTTAAGTCTCATATTTTTCAGCTGCGAAGAGAAAGACTCCTCATTTTCTTTCCAACCTATTCAAGCCAACAAGCCTTTACTTGTAGGCGAAATAGGAGAGAGTTTGGAAATCATTGAAATTCAAACCAAATACCCAATCTCAGGTACCCCCACTATTCTTAAATCTGATAAGTACTTTTATTTATTTGAAGAAGGGATTGTTACAACACTTCATCAAATTGGGCTTGATGGAAATGTCAGAAAAAGCATTGATTTCGGCTTTGATGACAAGCTAAATGCAGATGGAATCACTCAAGTGATATTGATAGAAAATGGTGTAGGAGTAATTTCCAGAGGGACATCGATTATTTGGTTTGATGAAAATCTTGAAGAACGCGAGACCGAAAAACTTCCTTTCAAAGCGCACTTTCATTTCCCGATAACTGATGGACAAATCATTTCATTTAACAATCGAATCGATGATCAGGAAGATTATGATATTTTAATCAACCAAAATGGCGATCTCAAAAAATCACTTCCTATACGAAAGGATGAATACAACTATGTTTACAAATCCTATTCATCTTTTTCTAAATGGAATGATAAAGTGCTTTTTTCTCAGGCATTTAATGACACAATTTACGTTTTGGATCAGGAGGGATTTCGTCCACTTTTCCACGTTGATTTCGGTTCAAATGCAGTAGCTGATCGACTTATTCAAATCCAACATCCTTTGGATATGCTAGCCTTTTTTAACGAGAAAAAATACCACTACCTGCCAGGTGAAGTCTATGGAATAGATATCCATCGAATCCTATTTCAAATCAATGAAAAAGGAACCCGAAAAGTCGGTTTACTCGATTTTCAATCCGATGAATTGACTGTTTATCCCGGCATAGTTGACAACTCTATTTCCAACATGATTCTTTATTTTCCTCAAATCTCGGTAGATGGGGAATTATATTTTGGGATTTCTGGTGAGCAGATTTTGGAGAATTATGACCGAATTCCTGACTCTTTTAAGCACCGACTTTCTACAGATTACGCTGAGTCCTATTTTATTTATCGACTTAAAATAAAACCAAGGTGATCACTACTTGTATTAGATTCTTTTTCTGATGAAATGATAGGGAAAATAAATCTCTTGAGAGTTTTTCTAGGTTACAAACCTCGAGGAGCGGAGCAGCGGAGCTAACGAAACCCTACTGAATCAAAAGACTTTCCAGCTCTTCTTCCCCACCCACCAGTACATTCAAATCAATTTTCTCCCGGATACCCGGTAGACTTCCTTTTTCTGAAAATTGCCAAATAATCCAGTCCTGGGTCTCCGGCTCCAAAATCGGATTGTAATTGGCCACCCAGATAGGATATTCGTCAAAACCATGGTTATGCAGCACTTCCCAGAAAAAACTGTCCCCGGTATAGATCATCGGCTTGACTCCGTAATGTTCCTCCACGATTCGAAGCCAGTTTTTCAATCCTTCTCGAAGTTTGTCCTTGGACTGAATCGTGCTGTGCTTTTCGATGTCCAAGACAGGAATCATGTCGCCCGAGTCGAGTTTGGCCGTTTTGATAAAATTCTGTGCCTGAAGCGTACTGTTTTCGTTGGGACGGTAGTAGTGATACGCTCCCCGCTTGACAGGCAGGGTTCGAAATCCCTCCCAGTTTCGCTTGTAGCGTGAGTCCACCCCGTCCTTGCCCATGGTAGCCCGGACAACCACAAACTCGATCCGTCGATTTTGTAGCTGAAGCTGCAGGCCTGCAAAGTCTATTTTTCCCTGATATTCGGACACATCAATTCCCAAAATCCCGTCCGAAAAATTGGAAAACACCTGCTCAAATTTCAAGGATTCCGTCAGTGGGGTGGACTTTTGGGTGTATTCACCTAAAGTACGCTCAATTTGTTTTCGAAATTTGAACACAAAATAACCGGAGCCCAAAGCCACTACAAAAATCAAAACGACGATCCAATTCCAAGAGCCGGACTTTTTCTTGCGGGGCATCAGGCAGATTCTAAAATTCCAAGCATTAGTAGATTGTCTTTTGGAGAAACAATCAATAGATATCCACTTCTTCTAGCTTCCAAACTATCTCACCTCAAACACCGCCGATTCCCAAGGTCCAAAGTCCAAATCAATCTCCGCGCCTTCAGAGGTTACCCGAAGCGTGGTCTTCTTTTTTCCAAACATCACTTCTTTGATCTCCCGCTCGCCAGTTTCCAAGTTCCAAGCTTTCAGCAGTTCCGGGGACAGTTTGAGCGTCGTTTTCACCGATTGGAATTCGTCGAAGTTGGTCACGACAATCAACTTTTGGCTCTTATCCCATCGGGCAAAAGCAAATGCTTTGTTTGTATAGGCTGGGTTTTGAGATCGGTTGAAGGAATGCAATTCCATATACTCTCCCATCAGCGCGGAGCTGTTTCGGGTGAAGTTAAGCACTTCGGAGTAGTAGTTTCGCAGCGCTTTTTCATTATCAGAAAGCTGACCCCCGTCGAATTTTCCCCCATTCATCCATTTCTGATGCTGTGGCACCCCGATGTAATCAAAGATGGAAGTTCGGCTTGGGTCCCCAAAACCTGCATCTTCTGCTCCCGGCTCACCCACTTCCTGTCCGAAATAGATCATGGTTGGTGACGTCGAAACCGTCGCCGAAACTACCATGGCCGGCATAGCTTTCCATGGATTACCGGCAAACTCTGGACTGGCGATGCGTTGCTCATCGTGATTTTCCAAAAAGTGGAGCATGTGATGCTCGATGTCTTTCAAGCCTTCCAAAATCGGCACCAGATTATCTGTCGAGCCGTGTCCTTGAATGATATGCTTCAGCGTATCGTAGAGCTCCACTTTATCGTAGAGGTAGTCCATCTTCCCTTTGTGGATATAGTCTCTGTAGAGGCTGGGGTTATACACTTCGGCTAAGAGAAAAGCTTCCGGATTGGTCATTTTGATATGGGAATTCAGATAGGACCAAAATTCCACAGGCACCATCTCGGCCATGTCAAAGCGGAAACCATCTACGCCTTTCCCTAGCCAAAACTGGGTGATGTCCTTGAATTTTTTCCAGGAATCAGGCACTTCTTTTCCCTGCCAAAAGTCATAGTGCGCCTTCCAATCCAATGAATCTGCTCCTGCAGGCAACTCGTCAAAGTCCTTTTTCCCATCAGGACTTACGCCATAATTGATCTTGACCGTCTCATACCAATCGTAAAAGTCTGGCTGAGCCAATCTCGAACCATTCCCAGTCCATTTGGCAGGATTTTCTTCAAACTTGCCGTCAGCGAGCGGATGCTTTTCTCCACCGAGAGGCTTATATCCATTTTTGGCATCAGGAACAGAAAAAGCCTTGCCCGGTAAATAATAAAAGTTGTTATCCTTGGCATATTCCACAGTTTTGTCATCATCCGCTCCGAAATCTGTGACTCCATCTGGATTGTTTTTCCCTTCATAATGACGCGAAACATGGTTGGGCACAATGTCAATGATTACCTTCATACCGTGCTTGTGAGTTCGGGCAATCAAGGCTTCAAACTCTTCCATTCGCTTGGTCACATCCACTGCCAAGTCGGGATTGACTTGATAGTAATCGCGTACAGCGTAAGGTGAACCCGCTCGTCCTTTGATGATATCGGGATCATCTGAACTCACGCCAATCTCAGGAAAATCTCCAATCACCCCATGATGCGGCACTCCGGTGTACCAAATGTGGGAAACTCCGAGCCTTTTGATCTCCTCCAAAGCAGTATCCGTGAAGTCGTTAAACTTCCCGACACCGTTTTCTTCTTTGGTTCCCCAAGGTTTGTTGGTGGTATTCGTATTGCCAAAAAGGCGGGTGAAAACATGGTAAACGACTATTTTCTGAGGCTTCATGGCTGAGTTCTCCGTAGGTTCGGATTGCTTTTGGCAAGAAAATGTTGCTGCAAGCAGTACCGCTGCTGTTAAAAATTTCTTCATTCTCAGGTTATCGGGTCAATCGGTATAGCAAAATCGTGTTTCTTTTGATCAAATCCGGGAATTGCTTCATGTTAATTGTCTCTCCAGGAGCATGTGCTCCGGTTCCGGATGCTCCCAAACCATCAAGACCAGGCAGGATGTCAGCGACATAGGCGATATCTGCTGCTCCTCGACTTCCGGGATCGCCCGGCTTCACCTCGCCTAGGCCCATATCCAAGCTAACTTGATTCAGGATCTCAGCAAGTGCATAATTTCCTTCGGTGGGTGACATGGAAGGAATTCCGTCTCGAAAGGTGATCTCAGCATCGGTTTGGTGAAGGTTTTTGGCGACGATCTCCCGCATTTTTGCGCGAGCAGCTTCTTTTTGTGCTTCACCTAGAAATCGAAGATCTCCGGTCACAAAGGCTTCACGTGCGACGATATTCGTTTTACCTAAAGCTTCTCCTTTACCTGTCTCCGAGTCATAGGAAATATCCGAGCCTCCGATAAATTGGCCTGGATTGAAGGTCAGGTATTTCTCTCCAGCCAGTGCTTCCCGGAATTCGTCAAGAATCCGAGCTGCTTCATAGATCGCTCCATAGCCAGCATTTTGGCCGAAAACTCCACTGGAATGACTTTGCTTTCCTGTAGTTTTCAGTGTCCAGCCACTTGCGCCTCTGCGGGCCACAGTCACGGAATTGAAGCCTTGCGCTGTCTCGTAACCCAAAGCAATATCATGTGCTTTGGATCGCTCGATAAAATCCTTTCTGGATAGTTCATTATCTCCTGAACTTTCCTCATCGCCCATGAAATACACGGTCACGGTGCGGTCATCCAATAAACCAAGCTCGTGAAGGGCTTTCAAACTGGCAAATGCCAGCACATCGCCGCCTTTCATATCATTGGCTCCCTGTCCTGTGGCGGTGCTATCGTTGAGGTAGGTGAATGGAGTGAAGGGCATGTCCTTTTCAAAAACTGTATCCAAATGCCCGATCAAAAAGAGTTTCTTTCCTTTACTTCCCTTTCGAGTAGCCACGAAATGGCCTGCACGATTGACTTCAGCAGGTACTTCTACCCATTCGGTCTGAAAGCCAATTTTTTGAAATTCACGTTCGAAAACTCTTCCTACTTCCCGCACACCTTCCTTATTGAGCGAACCAGAGTTGATATTGATCACTTCCTCCAGCAGCGCTAGAGTTTCTTTGTAGTTTTTATCGATCAGTTCCGTGAGTTTTTGCTCGTCTTTTGAGAGTTTTTGCTGCGCAAAAGTCAAGATAGGCCCAAAAGCCAAAATCAGGAAAAGGGTGAGTTTTTTCATAGGAGGAAATTAGGCGAAAATGCGGGAGCGGGCAAATGCAGATTTTAATTCGAATGAGTTTTCCACCAATTTCTAATGGTATTGAGTCTTTTCTATCTCATCTGAGAAATATGGTTTGGAGCTATTTCTTAAACATCTTATACCTACTAGTACGGATAGAATCTAGGTAATTTGACGTATTTCAGGCGTAAGTAAGAATGGGGAGATTTGGATTCTTCCAAACTCAAACCACTTATGAAAAAGCTTATTTACATTTTACTGTTTGCTCTATCCATCACTGCATGTGATAAATCTGACGACGCTCCAAAATCTCAAGGTTGCTCCGGCGCAACTTGTGCTCCAGCTGTAGCTTCCGGCGAAACTGCAGCCACTATCCCATCCGCTGCTGCAGGTATCTATCGATGTGAATTGACATTTGCAGAGGCGACTTCTCCATTTCCTCTTGGTACCAAAGCGACTTTTGAGATTACTACTGATCAAAAATTGATCGTCACCATCGAAGGACAGTCTTGCCTGACCATATCCAATCCGATTTGGCGATTTGGAGCGAATGCAAGCTCGGGAAACTATACTTGGAAGGATGACTGTGAAAACGACGTGGCCTACAATGTATCATTCGATACGGGTGGCAATTTCAACGAAGTCAATATGGAACCAGTAGGAGGCCCTGGCTTTTTTGGCCAATTTACTCTCGAGTAATACCGATCGCTTGACTTCCAATTTTGGCTACTAAGGCTGTTTCAAAATGTCTTGAGGAAAGTTAGTTGTTAAGTCCAGAATAGCGCTGAATTTCATCATTATTGAAACAGCCATTTGGTTTTTACCGAATACAGAACGGTTTGATTACCCTTCTATGATGCGATTTTTGACCGCTTTTTGGACTGCTTCCAGCTTGCTGTGAACTTGGAGTTTTTGATAGATATTCTCCAAATGCTTGCGGACAGTTTTTGGGGAAATGAACAGATTTTCTCCGATCTGATTGTAGTTGAGACCTTTTGAAGTTTGTTCCAAAATTTCAATTTCGCGGGCTGTCAAGGAAATATCCTCTTTTTTCTCTTCAAAATGGGGAGGATTCCGGAGAAGCTTCAGGGTCTTCAACGCTATCGAAGGTGTCATGGCTGCACCTCCGTCCAACGTATCCAAAATTCCTTGGTATAGTGTAGGCGGATCAACTTCTTTGAGAAAATACCCGTTTGCTCCTGCCTGTATCGCTCGAAAGATATTTTCGTCATTATCGAAAACAGTCAGCATGACAATCTTGATTTGTGGGAACTTTTGAATGACTTTTTCCACCGTTTCGATCCCGTTCATTTTTGGCATTTCGATATCCATAAGGATCAAATGAACGTTTGGATCTTTTTCTAATTTCTCCAAAAACTCCAGACCATTAAATCCATGAAATTTCACTTCGATCTCAGGATAGATGGCTAGTTTATCCAATATAGCTTTCAGCAAAAAGCTGTTGTCTTCGGCAATGGCGATTTTTATAGACATAGGGTGGAGGTTGGCTACTAAAAATAAAAAAACGGCTCTTGTGATCCTAAGAGACAAGAGCCGTTTCTGAATAAAAATCTAATCGTTAAGGATAAATCTCCTCAAGAATTTGCGCTAGTCTCACACTTGCTGCGATCAATCTCTCTTCAGCAATGCTGTAGTTTTCATACATGTATTGATAGCTGATCCGCTTATTTTCCGGCAGATTATAGACCATTGGTCGATAGGCCACTGCCTCTTTAAGCCAGTCTTGCATGGTAGCCGATCGATATTTGGCTTTCATTTCAGGGGTTAACCTTCGGTAGAGTTCATTGCCGATTTCGGTATAACTCATTCCCTGGCGATCAATCATTCCACTATCCCAAAGCGCATGGAGATTGGTCGGCTGATTGAAAAATTCAATTTTCACGTCGTTTCCACCTCTATCCTCACCTGTGCCCACATGTAGGGGTTGGTGAATGTCCTCCACCATGTGAATCAGCATTTTGAGCTTTTCAGCCTCAGATTTAGGATCCAATCCTCCTGCTTTTAATTCCGCTTTGATCCGCTGAATTGCTTCATACGCATCACCACCTTTTTCCTGGGTAGTCGGATCATATTCTCCGTTTTTTGAATTCAAATAGTGCCAGGTAGTCGCATAATCGTAGCTGCGATCTGATCTGATTTCATCCATCCAAGTACCGCTTCTGCCCAAAGACATCGGGTATAGTACTGCTTCGACTTTTTTCTTGGTGGACTTCTTCATCTGCCGCTCGGCCATGAATCCAATGAGGTAATGTCCGATTTGGCCCCAAGCGAACGCTTGAGAAATCATTAAACTGAAGAGCAGGGTAAGGGAAAGCGATTTGACTATTTTCATGATTGATCAGTAAAAAGGCGAAGATAAGTCTTCGCCAGCCAAAGTAAGTTACGTAGGGGTTATCCTTTAGAAAGTTCTGACACAGCGAGCCAGGCCATTAGACCAGCGCCAATTTCCAAAGCATCTTCTTCGATGTCAAATGTGGGCGTATGCACTCCTGAAGTGATTCCTCGAGCTTCATTTCGGGTACCCAACCGGTAAAAGCATCCGTCGATTTCTTGAGAATAAAAAGCAAAATCCTCCGCAGCCATCCAGATATCCAAGTCCAAAACATTTTCTTCTCCTAGATATTCCCGGGCCGAATCCATCGATCTAGCGGTCAATTCCGGATCATTTTTCAAAAACGGATACCCTTTTCGTATTTCAAAGTCGAGTTCTCCACCCATGCCTTCGACAATTCCATGGGCGATTTTAAGCATTTTCTCGTGGGCTTTTGCTCTCCAAGCCTCATCCAGAGTTCGGAAAGTTCCTTGAATTTTCACCTCATTTGGGATCACATTGGTAGCACCAAGTGCCTCCACTCTACCAAAGGATAGAACCGAGGGAATCTTTGGATTGGCCACTCGGCTGACAATCTGCTGCAGGGCTACTATCATGTGGGAAGCGATCAAAACCGGATCAATAAAAGTCTCAGGCATCGCCCCGTGGCCTCCTTTTCCTTTGACCGTCACATACAATTCATCTGTGCTAGCCATATAGAGTCCCGGTCGGAAACCAACTTTACCAGCAGGAATCAAAGGCATCACATGCTGCCCGAGAATTCCATTAGGACGTGGATTCTCAAGGATTCCGTCTTTGATCATGAGAGAAGCTCCACCCGGTACCAACTCTTCTCCCGGTTGGAAAATAAGCTTGATTGTCCCTTCAAACTGATCACGGACTTGATGTAGTATTTTGGCTGCGCCTAAAAGTGAGGCAGTGTGGGCATCATGACCGCAGGCATGCATCACGCCGGGGACTTTAGATTTGTACGGAACATCATTTGCCTCAATGATCGGCAGAGCGTCCATATCTGCCCGAAGTGCGATGGTTTTTTTATCCGGATTGATCCCTTGGATCAGGGCAGACCATCCTGTGGTTGCCTTTTGCTCAATTGTGGTGATTCCGATTTCCCGGAGTTTTTCGGCTACGAATTCCGCTGTTTTAAATTCTTTGAAAGAAAGCTCTGGATTAGCGTGAAGGTGACGACGATTGGCAATGACTTCCTCCTTGTAGGCTTTGGCCAGAGATTTAATTTTGGATTGGAGCATTTTGATCGATTGATGGAGCTACGTATTCTTTTCGCTGAAACCTGTCCTGTATGATTCTAGCGGTAGGAAATTGCTCCTTTATCTGAGAAAAAACCTTTTGGGCTTCGATTTTATAGGTGTACTGTCCTAGTTTAACCAAGTATCGTGGCTGCTGATATTGCATTTCGGCTTCCAGATCGGGGAAATACAATTTCAGATCATCCTGCGTTTTAAAGGCCGCATTTCGATCAATTCCTGAGAAAACCAGTACGGTGTACCCACTTAAATACGGCTCTGATTTATTCTTTTCAGCAAATTTTTTCTGAACATTCTTGAGTTCTGCATCTATTGACTGAACTGAAGAAGGCGTATCGCTTGAATTTTCATTGGTGCTGGTTTCTCTAAAATTTGGGTATTGAGGAAGTGAAGGCGTCAGGTCCTCCTGATACGTGGAAAAAGCTGTGGCATTATCACCTGATCCAGTCCGCATACTTTTGCAACTGCTGATGAGAACCAAAAAACCAACTACCAAAATTTTTCGCATCGTATCTTAATTTTCAATCAGGACGCATTTTCCATCGGCAATGTCCTGCTCAACACTTTTGTATTTGACGTCACTTTTCTTGGTACCATCTGTATACTGCACGGTGACTTTGTCATTTCTTCCAATGGCTTTTTCAACTTTCCTTGGGGCGACTACCTGAGGAGCGGATCTGCCTGCCTGAGCAGCAGCTGTTGCTGCGCGATTTGCTCCTGGGTTCAAAGAGCTTGCCACTTCGGCCTTGGAGGTTTGGATTTTTGCTTCCGGTGCCCGTTGTGTTTGAGCTTGCTGCACTTGGGCAGGATCCTGCTTTGGAAGGTCTGCACGGGTAAGGAATGAAACCATGTCCTCATTCAACTTACCGATGAATCGTTTGAACATCTCAAATGCTTCAAACTTGTAGATCAAAAGCGGATCTTTCTGTTCATAAACCGCATTTTGTACGGATTGCTTCAAATCATCCATGTCCCGAAGGTGTTCCTTCCAATTCTGGTCAATAATGGCCAAGGTCACATTTTTCTCAATGGAACGAACCAATTCCCTTCCCTCAGATTGAATTGTGTTTTCCAAGTTACAAACCACACCGATTTGTTTGATTCCATCAGAAATGGGCACCATGATATCCTTCACCGTACCGCCTCTTTCTTCATGTACCCTTTTCAGAATTGGCAGGGCCGTATCTGCGATTTTGCTATTTTTCTTGGTGTAGTTTTCAAAAGCGACCGCGTACAAGTCCTGAGTCAATTTCGCTGCATCCTTAGATTTAAGGTCAGTTGCAGAAATCTGATAATCTACCCCAAGTGTGGTAAAAATGTTCATTCTGAGGCTTTCAGCATCGTCGGTTGACTTGCCCATGTCCACCAGACTTTCGCAGACATCGAACAGAATGTTCAATATATCCAGCTCGAGACGATCGCCCTTCAGCGCATTTCTTCTTCGTTTGTAGACAACTTCACGCTGGGAGTTCATCACGTCATCGTATTCGAGGAGACGCTTACGAGTGCCAAAGTTATTTTCTTCCACCTTACGCTGTGCACGTTCGATGGACTTGGTAATCATGCTGTGTTGGATGACCTCTCCCTCTTCCAGTCCCATTCGATCCATCAGTTTGGCGATTCGCTCCGAGCCGAAAAGACGCATTAAGCTATCCTCGAGAGACACAAAGAACTGAGAAGAACCCACATCACCCTGACGACCAGAACGACCCCTAAGCTGTCTGTCGACTCGACGAGACTCGTGACGCTCTGTACCAATAATGGCCAAACCGCCAGCTGCACGCGATTCAGGAGTCAGCTTGATATCCGTACCTCGACCAGCCATGTTGGTGGCGATCGTAACCGTTCCGGCCTTACCTGCTTCCGCCACAATATCCGCTTCTCTGGCGTGCTGCTTGGCATTCAAGACTTGGTGAGGAATCTTCTTCAAGGTCAGCATTCTACTCAATACTTCGGAAATTTCTACCGATGTGGTACCAACCAGTACCGGTCTACCAGCAGCGACCAAATTATTGATCTCATCAGTGACGGCATTGAATTTTTCTCGGACGGTCTTATACACCATGTCCTCGCTGTCTTTTCTGACGATAGGTTTATTGGTCGGGATGACCACCACATCCAGTTTGTATATTTCCCAGAATTCTCCCGCTTCGGTTTCGGCTGTACCAGTCATACCGGCCAGCTTGTGGTACATTCTAAAGTAATTCTGCAAAGTGATCGTGGCGTAGGTTTGGGTGGCGTCCTCCACTTTCACATTTTCTTTCGCTTCGATAGCCTGATGCAGACCGTCTGAATAACGACGTCCTTCCATGACACGGCCTGTCTGCTCATCGACGATCTTTACTTTGCCGTCCACCAGGATGTATTCCG
The DNA here is from genome assembly GCF_003259255.1 of Algoriphagus litoralis. GTDB lineage: Bacteria > Bacteroidota > Bacteroidia > Cytophagales > Cyclobacteriaceae > Algoriphagus > Algoriphagus litoralis. The sequence continues at coordinate 226,268 of NZ_QGOL01000002.1, read as the reverse complement.
TATCCCTCTCAAACATACAATATGCTTTGAGTAGTTGGTTGACTGTATGGATTCGCTGAGCTTTTACCCCATAATCCTTGATCACCTCTTCCTTTCGGATCAGCTTTTCTTTGTCATCCAGCTCAGTTGATTTTTCCAACTCTGCAATAGCCACTCCGATATCCGGTAAAATGAAGAAGGTAGGATCTTCATTTTTGGTCGTCATGGTCTCGATTCCACGGTCAGTGAGATCTACGACATTGGTTTTTTCATCAATGGTAAAAAGCAGCGGCTCGTCCGCTTCAGGCATATTTTTCTTGTTGTCCTGAAGGTAAAAATTTTCTGTTTTCTGAAGAATCACTCGGATTCCAGGCTCGGAAAGGTACTTAATCGTAGGCTTGTATTTGGGCATTCCACGGAAAGCTCTGAAAAGTGCCAATCCACCCTCTTTCTCATTTCCTTCAGCAATCAGCTTCTTTGCGGTGGATAGAAATCCCTGAACCAACTTACGTTGCTCGTCCACCAAGGCAGAAACTCGCGGCTTCATGCCATCAAATTCATGCACATCACCTCTAGGCACAGGACCGGATATAATCAATGGAGTCCTCGCATCATCAATCAACACCGAGTCCACTTCATCGACCATAGCAAAATGGTGCTTGCCCTGAACCAAATCTCCCGCTTCACGGGCCATGTTGTCTCTCAAGTAATCAAAGCCAAACTCATTGTTGGTACCATAGACGATATCAGAAGCGTAGGCTTTTTTTCTCCCTGGGGAGTTAGGCTGATACTTGTCGATGCAATCGACACTTAAGCCATGAAATTCGAAAAGCGGCGCGTTCCATTCGGAGTCACGCTTAGCTAGGTAATCATTGACTGTGACGATGTGAACTCCACGTCCTGCAAGCGCATTGAGAAATGCTGGAAGAGTGGAAACCAAAGTTTTACCTTCACCAGTGGCCATTTCAGCTATTTTCCCTTTGTGTAGTACCATCCCACCGATGAGCTGCACATCGTAGTGAAGCATATCCCAGACAACCTCGGTCCCTGCAGCAAGCCATTTGTTATGCCAGATGGCCTCTTCACCCTGTATTTCTACATTTTTCTTAACTACAGCCAGCTCACGGTCATGCATAGAAGCCGTGACGACTAGTTTTCCATTTTCTTTAAATCGACGTGCGGTCTCTTTTACCACAGCAAATGCCTGTGGCAATACTTCCTCCAGTACTTTCTCCAGCTCTTCATCTCGCTCTTTTTCCAGCTTGTCTATTTCATTAAAGAGCTGATCTTTTTGATGAATCGCCTGAGCGGGCAGGGCGTCAATTTGAGATCTGATGTCCAGAATTTTATCATCAATTGGCTTTAGGCGATCATTGATTATCCCTTTGATTTCTTGAGTCTTGCCTCTTAGCTGATCGTCAGTCAGATTCTTCAAGGTGCCAAAAACCTGATTGATGGCTGCCACTTTCGGAAGAAGTTCCTTGATATCCCGGTCTGATTTGGTGCCAAAAACTTTGGCTATTCCTTTTGCAATAAAATCTAGCATGTCTCTGTATGAATTCCCGATACGGGGGCTTAAAAATAAGCCGTTTTTGTTAGAATTGATAATTAGCCCTATTCAGAATAACTTCCTAAAACTGGACTTTAAAGGGTTATTTTTCCTGTAAAAACCTTTTCAGCTGGCCCAATAAGCCAGATATCACTGAATGAGCCATCAGGATTGGAATGAAATTTAACGGACAATCTACCTCCGAGGGTGTTAATTTTAATGTGGTTTTGGTGCTGCCTGGTGCCAAAGACAATGGCTGCAGCTGTCACTCCCGTGCCACAGGATAGTGTCTCATCCTCCACTCCACGCTCAAAAGTCCTGACAAAGACTTCATTCTCAGATAGCGGTTGAACAAAATTAACGTTTGTGCCGGCCGGAGCGTAGGTGGAATCATTTCTGATGGCCTTACCTTCTTCGAAAACAGGATATCCATCAGCTTTCTCAACAAATCGAATGTGGTGTGGAGATCCTGTATTCACAAAGAAATCTTCTGATTTGGAGGCAATTTCGTTGACATCGCCCATCAAAAGCTCTACCTGTTCCGCATTGAGTACTGCTTCATGTGGGCCATCGATGGCAAGGAATCTAGTTTTTCCATTTACAATCCCTAAAAAGGAAGAAAAGGCAACCGCGCATCGTGCTCCATTTCCACACATGCTTTGGCTTCCGTCAGCATTGAAATAGACCATTTCAAAATCAAAATCGGGGTGATTACGAATGGCAATCAAACCATCGGCCCCAATTCCAAACTTCCGGTCACAAAGCTTCCTGACTAAATCTAAGTTGTACAGATCAAATGTCGCTGCACGATCATCGATCATGACAAAATCATTTCCGGTACCCTGATATTTATAAAATGAAAGTTCCATGAAATCAGTTAAGCTAGGATTCGTTTCAAAAACTTCTCCAAGGCCACAAACTTAACCAAGTTGTCAGAAAATCAGACGAATTGTCTGATGCTCAAATTCCAATTTCGTCAGATAATGACTAAATTTCGCAACTAAATTGCAGATTGAGGGGTTAAATTCATGTATCTCTTTTGTCAATCAAAAAATATTTTCAGCCAGACAAGCCCTATTGACCGAAGTCAATCTTTTAAATTATAGGTCTAAACTGGCTATTTTAACTTGTAAAAATCAAATTTTAATCCAGTGAAGTCAGGCACGACCAATTGCAGCACAATAAGTGCTGTAAGTAGGATTGCATAATTTCACATGACCACTAAAATCATTCTCCTATGAAAAACGATAAATTATCCGCGAGCAGAAGATCATTCCTTTCGAATACAGCCAAAGCAGGCCTTTCCGTTGGACTTATTGGGACTTCATTGACTGATCTTCTCGCCAAAGGGATAACCATCCCATCTCAATTTCCATTTGCTACGGGATTTGGACAGACTCCACTTGCGTATCCATTTTCAGCTTTGGCACCGCATATAGATGCCAAAACGATGGAAATCCACTACGGCAAGCATGCCGCAGGATATGCGTCCAATCTGTCAGCAGCAGCCAAGGAAGAAAATGTAGACACCTCCAAACCTCTTGAAAATGTACTGGGGAACATTTCGAAGTATTCCGTAAAAATGCGAAACAACGCGGGTGGACATTACAATCACGAGCTATTCTGGAGCGTCATGAGTCCCAACGGTGGGGGAAAGCCTGAAGGAAAACTCATGGAAGCAATTGTAGCTTCGTTTGGAAGTTATGAGGAATTTGTTTCTCAATTTGAAACAGCCGCCAAAACCAGATTTGGCTCAGGTTGGGCTTGGTTGAGTGTAGGTTCGGACAAAAAACTAATCGTATCCTCCACCCCCAATCAAGACAACCCACTCATGGATTTAGCTGAGGTCAAAGGAACTCCAATCCTGGGACTTGATGTGTGGGAACACGCTTATTACCTGAATTACCAAAACCGAAGACCAGATTATGTTGGGGCATTTTGGAATGTGGTGGATTGGAAAGCGGTGAGTGAACGCTTCGCTGCAGCGGTATAACCTCACCCGCCAAAATAGAATCGCGAAAGGCCGGAATTCCGGTCTTTTTTCATTTATTTCGAGCCAAAATCAGGAAAATAAACCTCATGCAAGATCCCAAATCACTCACTTCCGTGGCCCTTTTTCACGAGACCTTCAAGCATCCTGTATTGGCAGAGCCAACTATTCCCTCCGAAACCCGATGTAATCTGAGAGTATCGCTTTTGGCAGAAGAGCTAAGAGAATTGGAAGAAGCAATTGAAAACAAAGATCTCGTCGAAATCGCCGATGCCCTCTGTGACCTTCAATACGTGCTTTCTGGAGCAATTTTGGAATTTGGTCTGGGCGAAAAATTCAAAGCGCTCTTTGACGAAGTTCAGCGCTCTAACATGAGCAAAGCATGCACCTCGGAAGAAGAAGCAAAAGCTACTGTCAAACATTACGAAGACAAAGGAACCCCCTGCTTCTATGAAAAAGAAGGGGATTTGTATTTAGTATTCAGAGAGGGAGACCACAAAACCCTTAAGTCTGTGGGATATTCTCCTGCGGATTTGAAAGGGATTTTGGAAAAGTAATTCAGAAGGATTCCTAGCCTCCAGAGGGGAATTATATTGATACTTAACCTCAACGATTTAATTCTAGCCAACTGAGAAGAAGTAGAAAAAGAAAGGCCGAGTAAATTCGGCCCTTCTTTTTACATAGCATTTATTTAGGTATGACCGTCACTTCGAGAGCATGGTAGACATTCCGTCGCGCCTCGAGTTCCTCGGTGAATTTTTTGACCCAATCGTCCTTCACCGCCTCACTGTAAGTCTTGACGATCCTTATACTTCCTACTCCTACCCGATAGACATAGGCCCCTCCTTCAATCGGGACATCTTCCACATTCTTATTTACTATACTTCCTCTGGAGCCATCCTGCCGAATCACTTGGAATTGAAATCCAGCTGGTTCGACTTCCGTCGAGAATTTGGCCTCAAATCCTCCATTGGAAATAGTGTACTCTACGCCGGTGGGTGACAGGGTCGTCTCCCTTTCTGAGACTGGAACCCAAATTTCCCATCCTGTGGTAAACTGAATTTTGTCCTCTATCACTATGACCGCAATATCCTGCCCGATTTTGGTTCGGTTGGGACCTTGTTTGATGTAGGTACTAACTTTGACTGTATCTACGGCATTGTCGGGAACACTTCCTGCTTTGACCGAAGCGAAATAGTTGACTTTGTTTTTGGAACTAGAGAAGTTCTTGCCTTCATGAATAGCATCAAATAAGTACCCATGCTTCCCAGTAGTGGACCATTCATATTCTATCACTTGCCCATCTGCTACCGAAGATTTGATGAAGGCCGTAAGCTCTTTACTGTTTTCCGGTGAAACTTTAGATTCTCTAGGTTCCAGATTAATTTCGATCTCCTGTGCTTTGATTTCGAAAACCTCAAGACTTCGGGAATTTTTGATGTCATGAACTTTGCGGGCGTAGTCTGATCCCTTCAGCATCAAATCAATCGTAGTCAGTATTTTAGCTTTTCGGATTGCACTTTGTTTGAAATCATCTAACCCAGGCTTGGGCAGATTCGCAGGGGCATTCTCCCATATTGTCTCCGCTGCAACCCTTGCCAGATCTTCGAGAAAGATTGACCCAAACTGATTAAGGCCGATTTGGAAGAAATCAACCACTGCCTCCGAAAGCTCTCCATTTTGGACTTTTTGATTGACACTAGGCATCTGGTCTAGGTATCCTGCCGTAGCTATAATCATAGCCTCCCAAAAGTCCTGTTGAGTTTTAGGTGCTCCTGTATTTTTGGAGGCGGTAGCCTTTGCAGTAAGTCCATCGGCAACCAAAGGCACCACAAAATCCAAAGTAAAAGTCAACAGCATGAGTTTGGTCCGTTCGGCTATTTCTTCTTGATTGAGATTTTGCCCTTCTTTTCCCATGCCTATGGCCCGCAACTGCCAAGTAGCTCCCTTTTCATTCACCTGAAGTGGAATCTCAATCGGGTCCGTGTTTACCCGGAAAGATTTTTCCGTATTTCCCAGGAGGTACTCATATACCGTACCGGAGAAACTGGTGATCCCTGTGACTACGGGTATTTCCACGATTTTGTCTGCACTTTTTTGATTACTTAATCCCGGAAATTCATTGATGGCTTCCTCTTTACCCGATTCATCTATTTTCTTGGTTTTGTAGAGAAATCCTGTGACTCGTCTTCTAAACGTGTTGGCTACTTCAAATTGACTGAGTCCGGTCTGATATACCTGCAAGCCACTTTTGATCGCCCCGTCTACTAGCAAGTCGGATGCTTTCGTCTCTTCGCTGATCCGGGCCTGCGGAAAATTAGGCTCTATTTCGCTGATCAATTCCCCCAAAAGTTCTCCTAAATTGGGATCAGCGAGGAAATAAGGGTCTTTTTGAAAAGCCTCCTCCACTAGGGATTTCCACTCCGGCCAAATCGGGAAAGTTTCTACCTCCGCAAAAAACTTGGGACCAAGCTCTGCTTCAAAAAAATTCCCTCCCAAGCCCCAATACAAAAGCGTCTTGGCGGTTGAGGTTAAGTCCAGCTTTAGCTGATCCGGCTCGATCAACCCTACCAAAAGCAAACGGTCCTGCTTATCCAACAAATATGCAAATGCCGGTTCGGAGGGAAATTTTACCACTTTGCCACTATTCTGAGCATCTAGCAAACTAGACTTATCCCAAGACCAAAGTGTAGATCCTGTGAGGTCTGGCTGGTTTCCCTGAGGAAATTCCACAGAAACGGAATAGGTATCAAACCCAGCCAATGGATCTGTGTTATCTGGCGTTTTTGGAAGGATTTCCTCTTCTGTACTACAGGAAAAACTCAAAAAAAGCCCAAGAAATAAGGTAGTAAGGATTCGTTTTTTCATGATCATTGGTGATTGAAAAAAAAATTATTATTTCCACAAAAGGTTGAGTCCGAAGGCAAACTGAAAGGTATCATCGGCAAAAATTCCAGGATGAGAATATATTTTCTCGTTAAGCGAGGTGATTTTCTTTCCAGTGACAAAGTTCACCTCAATATCAAAAGGCATTTTACCATCAGTGAGTTGGTTAGCCGGAATCAAAGTTCCGTACCCCCAGGAAAACCCTGCTCGGTTGCCTGTCACCCAAATGTCTCCGTCATCATCAATACCTGTGGGACCTTTTTCTGTAAAATATCCCATGCGGACAGCAATTCTGTCAAAAAACCAAGCCTCAGCCCCCACTCCAAAAGCAGTGCTATACTCGTGATCTGTGATAGTTTCGGGACCTCCTGGCAGGTAATCCTGAAACTGCAAATCCAGACGTAAATCTACAGCCTGCGGCCCTCCATCGAAATAGGCCTTTCCTGCTGTGAGACCGCTCTTTAACGGGAGCTGAAACGAATACCCTCCACCCAGTCTAAGGATGATAGGCAAGTACCCAAAATCCCTAGCATCCTGATACATCTGATTAGTCTCTCCCTGAAAAAGGAAATTGTAGAAGGAAAAAGCTCCATACAACCGTTGATTCTGTAGTTTTTCAGACTTAAATAGGTCCATGGATTTTTCATATTGAAGTCCAAGGCTTGGTACAAAATCAGCATTGGTTTTTTCTTCATTGATGGCATTTTCCTGCATCATATTGGCACTCAAGCCCACTTGCAAACCGTCTACTATTTCATAGGCAGCAAGAACGGATATGGCCCGCTGGGCAAAAAAATCCGTCTGGAAAGTTTGTTCAGCGATGATGGTCGTCCAGACAGGATCTGGGTTTTGATAGCTGAAATAGGAAAGTCCTACTGAGATTTTTTCTTTCAACTTGAACGCTCCCCCTACAAAATAATACCGGGAATCCGGACGGTAGCTGTGGCCATTGGCATAGTTGGCATAAGCCTGAACCGGAGCTTTGGAGCTTCCGATCGCCGCTGGATTGTAGAAAGAGTTTTCGATGCCCGACTTGGTAAGCGTGGTGAATCCCATTCCTTGCGCACGGGCACTGGTGGATTGATTATTGAACAGGCCAAAGTATCCTGGAGGATAATAATAACTGGTCTGAGAAAAGGCAGGAAAGCTGATGCTGACGATCAAAACTAAAAAGAGGAGCTGTTTCATTCCGAAAGTGGTTTTTATTACACATCGAAATCCCCCCAAAAAGTCATCAGTATTTTTAGAAAAATTATTCCAGTTTTTCCAGAATTGACTTTGCCTCTGGCCGGGTAGTAGAGGTCAATTGTTGTTTGGCTTTTTCGATTTCCCCGGTTTTCAGGTAAATCAAGCCAAGGTACCAATGGGCATCATCCTGAAATTCAGATTGGTCTGCTGATGCCACTTTGATCAAAAAATCTTCAGACATGGCATATTTTCCCAATTCTAGATTTGCCATACCTAGGAAATAAAGTAAGGAGTCTTTTTCAGGATTTTGGTCAAGGAGCGGCTCCCAAAAGCCCAAAGCCTCTTGGTATTTTCTCTCCTTGTAATCTACCATCCCTCGCTCAAATTCATAGGAATCTGTTCCTGACATGGCTGTAATTAAACCTGGATCAGCCTCATAGTAGGACTGAAAAAGTCTTTCATGAGATCCTTGAAATAGCTCTTGAAATCCCCACCAACTCACCATCACCAAGGCAAGCGAAGCGGCCACTGCCCACATCCAGGCGGGAATAAGTCGAAGCCGAGATGAATGGTTAGAAATGTTCTCCTGATGGATTTCATTCAGTTCGGATCGGATCAGATAAGTCTCCAGATTTTCTTGGAGAGATTGTACTTCCTGCACTTTCAGGTTCCAATTGGGGTCATTTTTTTCAAATTCCTGAAATGCCTGAGCCTGTTCATCAGTCAGTTTTCCTTCCAGCCAAGCTTCAATGAGCTCAAATTCAAAAGTAGATATCGAGAGGTCTTTTGACATTATGATTTCATCAGTTTACGGAGGGTCTCCATACAGCGATATTTGTTGTTTTTGGCAGTCTGGGCTGTCCAACCAAAACTTTGTGCAAGATCCTCGACAGACATTTTTTGAAAATAAAATCGCTTGAGCAATTCTTTGCAGTTTTCCCCAAGTTTTAAGAAACCTGCCTCCAGCTTTAGCATTTTATCCTCAAGATCGCCTGAATAGCTGTCATCTGATACATCCAAGGGGTAAGCATTGAGGGATTGTTCTCTCTTGAACTTGCTGGATCTCAACCAGTCCAGCCATTTGTTTTTAGAGATCTGAAACAGAAATCCCTTCATCGCTGAACTGTTCTGGGGAATAAATTCTCCTTTTTTTACTTTTTTCCACGCTACCAAGAATGCCTCCTGAAATATATCCTTGGCCTCATCTTCATCTCCGTTGTTTTTGAGGATGTAGTGCTTGACTTTGGGAAAGACCTCAACGTATAGTGCGGTCATGACCTTCCGTTCATTATCCTTGATTCCCCTGATGAGGTCTTCCTGTGATAACTGACTGATAGGATCTTTTGGCATGGTTGGCTACTTGCCAAAAAGATACTAGGAATTCATTTTATACCAAAGAAGCAAAGTGAGGAACTACTCAGAATTGATCTATATCCTGATATACCTCGGTATTCTTAGTTATTAGATTGACCATCAGGGCATCGTGCGCATTGGCAAAGGCAGTGTAATTGGATTGGGTGTAGTCGGCATTTCCATTGAATATCAAGGCTACTGCTATACCATTGGAGTGAAACATATATCCCGATCTCGTACCTGGAAGCGCTCCATAGAAATATTTGAACTGGTTGGAAACTGCAATTCCATTGGCAAAATTGGCGTTGGCTGATGATCCTTGGATAAATTGAGTGTAGAAAGCTGGCTGAAGGAGATCCGGGCGGGAAGGATTTCCATCGATCGCGGCTACAAATCGCAATAAATCCGGTGCCGAAGTCACTATTCCTCCATCCCCATCTCTTCTTTCGAGATTGAAGGTATATTCAAACCCTTTTAAGCCTCCTTGCCCATAGTATATCGCTTCATTGGGGTGTCTTCCCTGGACGCCATTTTTCCCCAGAACTGTTGAATTCATCTCTAGTGGGTCGGAGATGCGCTCTTTTATAAATTGAGCATAGCTTTTTCCGGATACTTTTTCTATCACTCTTGCTGCCACAAAGTAATTGGTATTGATGTACCAATATTGTGTTCCAGGATCAAAGTTAAGGGTGGCATTGTCCATCATCCAGTCAAAAAAACCTGCATTGGTTCTTTGTTGCTCATAGTCAATAGCATCCCGATTTCCTGCTACTACCCAACCTCCAGTAGTCATTTGGAGCAAATTTTTCACGGTAACCTGCTGCACCCGATTGGAATAAGGTTTGGACCCATAGTCGGTTCCAAGGATTCCATCCTGACCAAAAACTTTGTCATCCAAACTGATTTTTCCATCCTGGACAAGCATCATTACTGCTACTCCTGTGAATGTTTTAGAAATGCTTGCCACCCGCATCTGGGTTTTTGTTTCCATAGCTTTTCCCTGAGCCTCATCCGCCACGCCATAGGCTTTTTGATAGACTAACTTTCCGTTTTTTGAAATGGCAAGACTGGCACCGGGAATGTTATATTGGGATATAAAGCTTTCGATCTGACTGTCTATCGCAGTAATATCTTCTTGCTGAGCAGGAGGCTGTGGCGTCGAATCTGAATCCTTTGAACAGGCACCGTGCAAGACTAAAAGGGAGAGTATAGCGAATCTGTATACTTTTAAGAATGTATTTTTCATGATAGGAAAGTTTTTGGTCCTTACTCTCACATCGAAAAATCACTCACCTAGTCATCAGTTTTTGCGGATTTTTTTTTGATAAAGCCAAACTAACGCAGAAATAAAAATCCCAAAACCTATTAAAAACGGCCACAGGGATCGCTTGGGCTGCAGTGCCACTGGTTCAGGATTTCCCAATAGGATTAACCCTGACCAAAACGCTGGATCAAGCTCTCTCCCTTTGGCCTGTGCGATGTAGCGCAACTTGGCCATTCGTAGCGCTTCGTCTTTGGGGATCCCCTTTTCCAAAAAATCATAGAAATCAATTGCTATGGAAACGCTTGCTTTTTCATCGATTTTCCAGAGCCCCATCAGTAAGGATTTGGTACCGGAATAGTTGAAGGCATGAGCAAGTGAAATCATTCCTTCACCGGGTGAGTAGGAAGGCTTACCAGACTCGCAGGCGAGTAGTACAGCCAACTCTGAGCTCAAGTCTAACTCGTAGATTTCACTTGCAAAGAGTTCATTGGACTCCAGGGGATTTTCCAAAGACTTTGCAAATACCAACCTTGAATCTTCTGGGTTTACATTGCTTGAAATAGCGTGGGTGCCGATGTGTATGATCTTGGATTGGCCGGCCTCATTTCTGAAATTTTTCAATGTGGAGCCATTTTCCAAGAAGGTCCTTGATTCAAACTTAGCCGAGATTTCCTGAACCAGTCTTTGAGTAAATGGCTGGGGAATAAGCTTTAAGTAGTCCAAATCAAGGTATTGTTGATGCAAAAATGCCGCTCTGTAGGTTTGCTTCATTCCATCAAAAAATCCCGGCGCAAAAGCAATCAGCTGATCTTGATAGGCCCCATTCGCTTGTTCGTCCAAGAAGAGTAAACTATACTGATAAGAAAAACTATGGTCCTTGAGTAAAAAATGATCTGCCAATTCCTTCCAATTCTTAATCTGAACCTCCGTAAGAGTTTCAAAGCTCAGGTTGAACAGCATGCCATCTGGGATAATGGCTATTCGCTGGGTGCGAATCATCGGGTCAGCGGGTTTCCAAAGCAGATTGTACAGTTCATGCAGCAAGACTGGCTCAAATTTGTTACGGGAGGACTGGGTGGCCAAACTTTCAAGAGCCTCGTCTAGGGCGGGAGAATCCAGCGAAATCAAGTTCTTTTCACCCTGTCGGATCAGCAGCAGTAACCACTCCTTACCGACATTCAGGTATCGGAGATAGGTAATATCAGGATCCAATTTTAAAAAAACCCTGGCGAGGACATTTTCACTGGTTTCAAAATGAAGTTGAAAGTATTTAGGATAGTGACGCTTCAGTGTATCCAAGAAATCTGCCCACTCATCATTTGCTTTGGCATACGCAGAAAGATCTGTCGCGGATGGTCCCAAAGACTCCCTTAACTGCGCTTTGAGTTGTTCTTCACGTTTTATTATGCCAGCAGGTAATCCTCCGAATCGGACTTGTTGACTCTTTTGAAGGCGGGACCTGATTTGCCTGTAGCGGGCATGCTCATGGTAAGCAAGCATCCGATCCAAATAGATGTCTTCGCCACTCAATTGGTACAGTTCCAACTCTATTTGCTCAAGGAAATCAAAATATTCTTTGTTCAAATCAAGCTGAATACTGACATCGGAAGGTTCATAAAGAAAATCAGACTGTGAATCGATAATTTTCAGCCCTTCGCGAAGCTCCTGCTCGATCGATTGGAGAAGCGTTTTATCCGCTTTGCCCAGCTGATATCTGCTTCTATTTCGGATCAATATCGTCTGGGGTTTCTGAAATATCGCTTGTAATGAATCTTTGGGGCTTTTGCTGCGAGCCACCAATTGATTCAACTGGCTGAATGCTTCATCGGTAAACTTCAACGCCCGGCCATACTGTTCCCCCAATTCGTAAATCGAAGCCTGGTTGATGGTTTGATTGAAGTCTAGCTGAAGATTGTCTGAGTCCAAGTCAGCCAGGTAATTTCGGGCAAGCTGTGACAACTGAATGGCCTCTTCGATATTTTTATTTTCCGCTAAAAACTTGCTGAAGTTTTTCAAAAAGCCGAGGTAAATCACATCATATGACCCTTCAAGCTCTTGGTCAAAAATCGATTTGGCTTGGCGATAGAGTGAGTCAGCCTTTTCTTCATTCTGCAGGTAATCCTCCATCAGCGCCAATGTGTGGGTCGCATCTCCTTGCCAATACCTACTCTCCTCATCCAGGCTCTGCATTATCCGCAGCCCTTCATGTAAAAAATTTCGAGCCTGATCGACCTGCAGGAGACTAAAGTAGATTTGGCCTAAGAGAATCCTTGATTTTGCAGTTTCCAAATCCTGACTACCAAACTCCTCATATTTTCTTTGGAAGGAATATTCCAATAATTGTTTGGCCCGATGAAAGGACCCCAGCTGCTTGTATAGCCCTGCCAGGTTGTCTAAGGATTTGAAATACCCAAGTAAAACTTTTTGATGTTCTATTGGCTCCAATTCAGTTGCCAGGTATTTCTCCTGGTATTCAATAGTCAAATTCATCGATTGTTCTGCAGCTTCAAAATCACTCTGAGCCATCTGAACCCCTGCCAAGTTGTTTGCAATGATGCTCTTACGGAAAAATCGATTTTTGGGTGTAGGTTCAAGTTGATCGATTGCCTCGATTGCCTTTTTGTAATAAAATGAGGCCGAATCCAAATTGGAATTGAAATAGGCGATATTTCCCAAGTAGCTATTTGCGAAATATACATTTTCGGGATCAGCTACTGAAAGATTAAGACTCAGGACTTGATCCAGGTGTTTTTTGGCCGCTGGCAGATCCATATTCCTAATCGCCAAAGCTCCCAGATTCAGGTAAAGATCATTGATGATTTTTTCGGGTTTGGGAGATTCTTTTTCAGCCCAGTCTAGTGCTACTTTGGTCTGAAGGTATGCTGCGGAGGCATTTCCAATGTATTCATACCAATTGGCAAGACTCCTAGCTAAATTTCGTCTGAATTTTGGAGTGGGGGATAAATCTTCCCAACGCTGATAGGTTTTTAGAACTCTTTGTTCTGATTCCTTTTTTTCGAAATTCGCCTGAAGAATGCGACTATATAGATCAAAATAGTCAGGCAAGCTATCAAATTGCCTTTGGCGGATCAATTCATCAGTGAATTGATTGATTTCCTTCAAAGCCTGGGAGTTTGTGCCGGATTCAAGCATTTCCTCCCACTTCGCTTTTTTGTCTAATGATTGACCCAAAGCTGCTGATCCTAAAAAAAAGAAAGACAGAAAAAAGCATCTAAACATATCGAATTGAAAATAGGGTAGTCATTCAGATATCGAATAAGTTAAAAAAAGTCATCGAAATTTAATGACATCAATTCGGTAAAAAGAAATTCAGGGTCCCAGATTAGGGCTAGAAAATGGATCATCTGTAGCATGGAATTCCTTGCTTTATCCTAGGAGTGGATTAACTAAAGCTCCAAAAGACTTTTAGACCTGCCGTCTGCTTGATTGACAATCTCTACTGCTTTATTCATTTGGCCACCTAAAGCCCAAGATCGGTGTCCCACAGTCAAAACAAGAAAAATGCTACCATTCGATCACTTTTCAGCTTGAGGATTGGGTTTTATTTTGGCTTCTTTACTCCAATTCCTGAAGGTGATGGGTGGCTCTCAGGTTAAATTGACCCGATTTTGGAAAAATGACGCTTAGTTTGATTCCAATTCGGAAATCAGCTGCTGGGCCTGAGGCCGAGAAGAAGCATTCAGGAAGATGAGGGCTTTTTCGTTTTGCCCTAACTTCATTGCCGCAAGTCCTGCGTACCAGTTGGCTTCGGAATAAAAGGCAGACTCCAAATCCTCAGCCACTGCCTCGAGGTAGCTCAGAGATCTTGACTCCTGCTGGGAGGATAGGTAGGCCGATCCCAGGAAATAATTCAGTGTATCGCTTTCAGGCTTGGCAGAAAGTAAATTTTCCCATCTAGCAATTGCATCTGCATAATCACCTTCTTTGTAGGCTACCATCGCGCGATCAAACTCGTAATTGGCATCCCCAGACATGGTCGTGACTAATCCTGGATCAGGTCGGAAATATGCCTGATACAATTGCTCTTCCGGGCTCTTTTGTCCCATAATCCACCAAACACCAGCAGACATCACTAAAAATACGGAAGCAGCCACTCCCCAAAACCAAAGAGGGCGGATGGATTTGATTGGGGTTTCTTTTTCGGGATAGCTTAGTTCGGTATGAAATGAATCCAACTTTGCTGCAAGCGAAGCACGCTGAATCCCTACCTGCAATTCTCGGATTTGCTCGACTTGGAAAGCAAAGGCCGGATCGGAAGCAATTCTGGTTTGAACTTCTTCCAATTGATCTGAAGGAAGCGTTCCATTGAGAAAGCCCTCGATCAACTCAAAGTCATCCTGTGAAAGTGGGGAATTTATAGTTGGGTTCATGATTCTGATTTTAAGCTGCTTCGGAGCTTTTCCATACAGCGGTATTTGTTGTTTTTGGTAGAGGCCTCGGTCCATCCAAAATGGGTTGAAAGGGCACTCAGACTTTCTTTTTGGTAATAAAAGCGAGTCAGCAATTCCTTGCAGGTTTCGCCCAACTTTGCAAAGGCTCCTTCGATCTGAAGGTAGTAGCCTTCCTTGTCTTCCTGCTCCTCTTGGACTTTCTCCGGCATGACTTCCGGGAAAACGGTCATTTTGAAACCAGACGACCTCACTACATCCAGCCACTTGTTTTTCGCAATTTGGTAGAGATAACCTCCAAGCGCAGAATTATTCTCTGGGTGAAATTTTCCAGTTTTGATCCCGGTCCAAAAGGAAAGAAAAGCTTCCTGATAGAGATCTTTGGCTTGTTCCATAGTTCCACTGTTCGCCAGCACCATTTGCTGCACTTTTAGAAAATTCTTTTGGTAGATCCACTTAATGATCCTTTCATCGTTTTGGCGGATTCCTTCCGTTAGTTTTTCTTGGGTGAAAGTTTCAAAAATATCTTTTTGCATGAATCAGAGAAGTCTCCGATAAGATACTATTAAATGCTTTTTACCCCAATATCGATTCTGCTCATTTTTCAACTTTAGTACTATTGATGGAAAGAAACTTTCTATTCGATCATCGAAAGCAACTCAAAAAGTCATCATTATACCCTGCTTGCTTTTTTTCTGAAAAGAAAAACTAGACAAATCACTAAGACGAGCATACCCAATGCAATCCAACCCCAAAGACCAAAATCCGGATCAAATTCAACGGCAGATGAATCACCCATCACGATCAATCCGGCCCAAAATTCCGGTGACAGAGCTCGACCTTCCGCAGTCTTGAGGTAGTCGAGCTTGGCCAGTTGAAGCGCTTTGTCTTTGGTTTTTCCTTCGGAAAGGTATTGATAGAATGATTCTGCAATCTGGGTGCTGGCCTTCTCGTCGATCTTCCAGATGCCGGTCAGCAAGCTTTTGCTGCCAGCATAATTGAAAGCATGCGCAAGGGAAATCATCCCCTCACCGGGTGCAAAGGTCGGTTTACCAGTCTCGCAGGCCATAAGTACCGCCAGTTCTGATCGCATATCGAGTTGATAAATGTCCTTGGCATAAAGGGAGTTTTCCTCCTCGGGCCGGCCATTGACTTTGGCAAAGATCAGTCTCGAAAAATCCGGGCTGGTGTTGTTTGACTCCGCATGGGTACCAATGTGAAGGATCCGGTGATTTCCAGCTTCTTTGTTAAACTGATTCAACGTCGAAGCCTCTTTGGTATACACTTTTCCTCCAAAAAGCCCTTTCAACGTGCTTACCAATCGGTCTGTAAAAGGCTGTGGAATCAAGGTGAGGTAGGATTGATCGATTTTTAAGCTATCGGAGATCTCGTTGAGATAGGATTTTTTCATCTCATCAGAAAAACCCGGAGCAAAAGCTGCAAAATTTGATCGGTAGGCCTGTTTCTGAATAGGATATGAAAAGAGCAAGGTACTGTAGTGATACGAGAAACTGTGCTTGGTAAGCAAACTACCTGAAGCCAAGTCAGAGTAAGAGGAAAGTTTCTTGGGCGTAAGAATTTCAAAATTTAAATTGAAAAGAATTCCATCCGGTACGACCAAGACACGCTCGGTTTGTATCGCTCCTTCTAAAGGAGCCCAAAGCGCTAGGTAAAGCTGGTGAAGATTGGTCCTGGTTTTTTCCTCATCGTCCCAATCGGATTGAAATGTTTTTAGAATTTTCTCAGCTGTTGGAAAATCCAATTGAACCAATTGAGGATCAGATTTTCCTAAAACGACTCCAAACAGGTCTTTGCCGACGATCAGATAGCGAACAACAGCTGTAGCTTCCGGAAGTTGACGGGTGATCAAGTCAAAATCGCGCTGAATGGAAGCGTAGCGAAATTCAACATATTCGGGATAATCCCTTCGGGCCTGAGCAAGAAAATCCTCCCAAGCCTTGGAGGCTTTGATGTATTGCTCCACACCGTTTTCTGAATCTTGGATGGAAGCGCGGAGTTGAGATTTTATTTCTTGTTCCTTTTTGAAAAAGTCAGCAGGAATGCTTCCAAACCTTGTAGGGTCTGCTTGCTCCAATCGCGCTCGAATCCGCTGATAAAGGGCCGATTCATGCATACTAAGAAGCTTGGCGAGATATTGCTTATCCTTGGTTTTTTGGTAGAGTTGGAGATTGAGTTCCTCTACAAATTGAAAAAAAGCTTGATTGTCCTGAATCATGAGCGAAATATCTTCATCACTTTCAAGGAAAAACTTTCTTCGATCCAAAGCATCCAAGCCTGATTCCATTTCTGCCAAAAGCGATTTGAGAAAATTGGGATCCTTATCCTGCCTGTTTTCATAGCGGGATTTGGCACGAAGTAGAATCGCCTGAGGTTTATTCCGCTCGATCTTCAGCGAATCCAACAGGGATTGACTTCCCGAAAACTGAGTTTTCAGTGTCTCAAGGGCTTTTTCACTCCAAATTTGTGCATCTGTATAACGCCTCAATTCAAAAAAAACTTCCCCAACACTTAACTCCTGTTGGAAAGCCATCAGGCTTTTTTCTCCCTGATTTTCCAAGACATACTCGTAGGCCTGTTGAACTTGACGGATTGCCTGGGTGTCCATTCCGATTTCCGCCAAAAACAGGCCATAGTTTTTCAAAAACTCCAAGTAAATCACATCAAATTCTCCTTGCAATCCTTGCTGAAATAGAGAATCAGCGCGTTGGTAATTTTCAAGAGCAAGTGCCTCATTTTGGGCGGCATCTTCGATCATCCCCAGTGTGTACCAGCCATCGGCCTCATACAATATATGGCTACCAGCCGTTTGCTTGAATCCATTTAGGCCTTGAGCAAGAATTTTACGGGCTTTTTCGGATTCCTCCTGTTCGAAATAAAGTTGCCCGAGCAGGATTTGAGAGAGCCAAACATCTTTGCTGTT
Source organism: Algoriphagus litoralis (assembly GCF_003259255.1). Classification (GTDB taxonomy): domain Bacteria; phylum Bacteroidota; class Bacteroidia; order Cytophagales; family Cyclobacteriaceae; genus Algoriphagus; species Algoriphagus litoralis. The sequence goes on along the minus strand of NZ_QGOL01000002.1, from coordinate 208,709 downwards.
AGGTCCAAAGAACTCCTGTTTCTTGGCATAGGAATACTCAAGGAGGTCTTGGGCTTTTCGAAAATTCCCTAGTCCCATGTAGATTCCTCCCAAATTGTCAATTGCCTGAAAATAAAAAACCTTTCCTTTCTTCTGCTCGATGGGCTCTTTTTCATTGTCTTTAAAAATCTTGAGGTGAGCGACAGTCTCATTCATGGATTGGATGGCATCTGTAGTTTTGCCCAGTGCAGACTGAACGCCAGAAAGACTGTTAAGTACAATTGCGGGTCGATAGTGGCTGTTTCGGAGAGAGGGTTCCATGGTTTCGAATGCCTGAAGGCACTTCTTCAAAAAATATTCAGCGGAATCCATCTGAGAGGCGTAGTAGGCTATATCTCCCAAAAAGCTATTGAGCTGGTAAATAGATTCTGGATCGGGATCTTTTTCAAGCAACGTTTGGGCCTCTTTCAGGTGAATTTTAGCTGCTGTCAAATCCAATCGATTGACCGCATAAGCGCCCAGATACAAGAGCAATTTCCCAAGCTCCTTGGATGTTATCCCAGGCTCATTTCGGGCAAATTCGACAGACTTAAATCCTGCCTGATACGCATTTTCCAATTGGCCGATGTATTCATACCAAATTGCAGCCGCCAGCCAAAGGTTCTTTAGATCTTTAGGCTTATTCAGCAGTTTTCCCCAACTGGAAAGTTTACTCTCCACCTGCCGGTTCGCTTGGCTTTCATCAGAAAGCGCCAAATGAGCCCTTCCAAAAACTCCAAGATACTCTGGTAGGAGAGCCTGGTCTTGGGAATTTTCAATCGCTGAAATTCTATCAGAGATGATTTCCAGCGATTTGACAGGGCTGCCAGCCTCAATCAGACTATCCAATGTTTGAATCGATTGTCCAAAACAAACTGAACTCAGAAGAAATCCCAGGGCGGTTAAAAAAGACCTCATTTTAAATCGGGAGTAAAAGTCCAAATACACGTTTGGGAATTTACCTGAATTTTTTCAGGAAAGTGTTTGAAAAACACCGGGAAATTATTTTCAAAAAAAAGTGCCATAGTTTTAGCTCAAGAGGATAATACTCTTCATCGCAAAAAAGAAAAATGGTCATCAACAAAAATCCACAGTCAGTTTTTCGGTAAAGTTGAACCCAGGCCTCCAAATCGAGACTAAAGAATCTCCCCTCCGCAGCACTAGAGAAAAACTGAAAACTACAAACCCCCAGTATTCAAGGTTGATCCCTGATGATTTTTCAACTCTACAATTCGGGAGGGAAGATTGAAGCCTTCTCTTTTCAAGGCTTTTAGGGTTTGAATAATTACCTGTGTCTTTACTTCCATGTCTCCAGGCGCAACTTTATCCAGTGTATCTACCCAGAAGGTAACCTGTAGATTCAATGTACTTTCTGCCAAATCAGAAATCCACACATCAGCTTTTTTTCTGGTTTTGAGTACTCCCTCTACAGTGGGGACCACTTCTCTGATTACATCTATTGCCCGCTGATAATCCGATTCATAGTCCAATCCAATGATAAAATCATAGCGAAGAAATCCGTCAATGGTAAAATTGACGAGCGCGTTTTTGATGATTTGCGCATTTGGTATGAAGACATCTTTGCCATCCGCAGTTTTAATCTGCGTATCCCGGAGATTTAAAGAAATGACAGTCCCCCGAAGGTTTCCAATATCCACTACATCGCCGAGACGAAAAGGTCTTTTGAAAGCTAAAAGAATTCCGGCAAGGAAATTTTCCCCGATATCCTTCAAGGCAAATCCTATCACAAATGCTGAAATACCGGCACCAGCAAGAAGTCCAGATACTACTCCTGTCAATCCTACGACTCTGAAGATGACCATCAGACCAATCAACAGAATGACGAATCGGAAGAATACCGACAGGAAATTTGCCAGCAGGGGATCGTCCATCTTTTTGATGAGCCTAATTTTGAGCAGGCCCTGTAGGTAATTAGCCAGAAGGTAAAATCCAACTAAAATGGCAAGAGAAATACCGGTGACCTTTAGTACATCCAACCAATACCAGCTGTCGTAACCAAGGAGCTTAAAATCATTCATATCAAAAAGGTTTGGTTAAAAATACAAAAAGCCTCACAGGGTTGTGAGGCTTTTTTGATCGTACCAGGAGCGGGAATCGAACCTGCCTGCAGCAGGCAGGCCCGCACGGGATTGGCTCCCACAAGATTTTATTTTATCAAAGACCTCAAATACCTTTTTCCTGACGTAGTTTTGAGTTTTTTCTCTTCTGCTCTAGCCTCAGCTCTTGTCAATTTTTCAATCTTAAAAATTAACTCAAATGGTGCATATGGCTTTGTGGTCTTTTCATATCCAGAATTGTGCCTGTTCAGTCGGTCACTCAAATCACTCGTCATTCCTACATAGATGTAGTTTTTAACCTGACTCTTTATAGCATAAACTGTAAACATGCTTTAAAATACAAAAAGCCTCACAGGGTTGTGAGGCTTTTTTGATCGTACCAGGAGCGGGAATCGAACCCGCACGGGATTGCTCCCACAAGATTTTAAGTCTTGCGTGTCTACCTATTCCACCATCCCGGCTTACGCTACCCGGAAGTAGCGCTTCAGCGACATCTGATAAAAACCCAATGTCCTGAAATGACAAAGCCCTTTTGCAAGGGCTTTTTGGAGCGGGAGACGAGATTCGAACTCGCGACCCCGACCTTGGCAAGGTCGTGCTCTACCAGCTGAGCTACTCTCGCTTTTGTCATTACCCAAACGTTCTTGGGCGATTGTGGATGCAAAGGTAAGCCCACAAAATAATTTTACAAGGCTGAAAGAGATAATTTTTTTAATTCAATCGATAAAATCACCAATTTCCGCTGATTTACAGGTATTTCAAAAATCATAGGAGGCTAAAATCTTTACCATTTCTCCTACATTTTTGGCTCCAAGCTTCCTTAGAATGTTTTTTCTATGTGTGGCCACAGTAAAAATTGATATGTTCAATTTTTCTCCGATCTCTTTGGATTCCTTTCCTTCTAGGACCAGGTTAACTATTTCACGCTCCTTGGAAGTCAGTTTTACGGACTTATCCATGGGAGAATTTTTGGTCACAATGATCTTTGATCCATCATCTTTGGAATAGGAGTAACTCCAATCGTAACTTTTGATTTTCGGTGCTGTAAGCAGCTGCACGATGATGTGTAAGTCCATAATGAAATTACCAGCCTCATCTATCACATAGGGTCGAACCTTGGAGGTCATCCAGATCACCTCGCCCGTCGTCCGATGCACCCAACGGGTAGTATATGAAAATTCAAAGGTATGGCGCTCAGGAATCGAAAGACCATGAAATACATCGAATACAATTTTCTGAAATCTGAAAAGCTCTGGACGATCTTCAGGATGGATCATGGTAAACGACGTCTCCATTCCCTTATTTCGAAACATAGATTCAGGATATCCAGTCAGTTTTTCCACATTTCCGGTAAAAAACGCCAAATTCAAATTACGATAGTCAAAACAGGCTATGACTAGACTCTCCTGCATACCGATTGTTTTGCTGAGTGTAGCTAGTTCGTCTTTGAGCTTTTGCTCATCTATTTCTCCCTGAAACTCCTGTTCCTTCCAATCCTTAAAGAATTTGGTATACTTATCCTGTTTCTTCAGGTCTTTGAGTAATACCTTATCCATTTTATAAAAGTGTGTTAGTTTAAATCGAATAAAATATACGGTTTTGAGAAACTCAATCCAATTTCTTTTTTAGCTCATGCAACTTCAAAAGTGCTTCTATAGGTGAAATTGCGTTGATATCGATCTGGTCCAGAAGCTGTTTAGCTTCAGTGAATTTAGGGTCCATTTCGAATAAGCTCAGCTGGAAATTATTCTTTGGAATGGATTTGAAATGCTCTTTTTTGTCGGTAAGCGCTTTGTCTTTTTCCAAATGTCCCATGATCTCGGCAGCTCTTAACACAACCGGATTTGGCATGCCTGCCATCTGTGCCACATGGATCCCAAAGCTATGCTCACTTCCTCCTTCTTTCAGTTTTCGCATAAATATCACTTTGTTACCAACTTCTTTAACAGATACATTGAAGTTCTTGATTCTGGGAAAATCAGAAGAAAGCTGATTCAATTCGTGGTAATGCGTGGCAAAAAGAGTCTTTGCTTTAAAGGTTGGGTGATTATGTAAGAACTCTACAATGGACCAAGCGATGGAGATCCCGTCATACGTGGAAGTTCCCCTACCGATTTCATCCATCAAGACCAGACTGCGATCGGACAGATTATTCAGGATGCTTGCTGTCTCCGTCATCTCTACCATAAAGGTAGATTCACCTTTGGAAAGGTTATCCGAGGCCCCCACACGCGTGAAAACCTTGTCAATAATTCCAATTCTGGCAAAGGATGCTGGTACAAAACTACCCATCTGTGCCATCAGTACGATTAGGGCAGTCTGTCGGAGCAAAGCGGATTTACCTGCCATGTTTGGCCCGGTGATGATCATGATTTGTTGGCTGTCATGATCGAGATAAATGTCATTTGGAACGTAATTTTCACCTGGAGGAAGTTGTTTTTCGATCACAGGGTGCCTTCCATCTTTGATTTCCAGGGTCTCTGTATCAGAAATCTTTGGTCTGGAATACCCATTGGTCAAAGCTACCTGTGCAAATGACAACAGCGAATCGAGAGTCCCCAAAACCCGGGCATTCTGTTGGATTTGGGTAACGAACTGAGCTGCTTCCAAGACGAGGGCGGTAAAATATTTTTGTTCTATTCCCTGCATTCGGTCCTCTGCATGAAGGATTTTTTCCTCGTATTCCTTAAGCTCCGGCGTGATGTATCGCTCTGCGTTGACCAGTGTCTGCTTTCGAATCCATTCCTGGGGCACTTTGTCCCGATGGGCATGCGTCACCTCCAGATAATAGCCAAAAACTTTGTTGTAACTGATTTTTAATGAGGAAATTCCGGTGTTCTGCACTTCCCGCTGCTGGATTTTAACCAAAAAATCCTTTCCGGTATTCGCCAGACCACGGTATTCATCCAATTCAGGATCTACTCCATCTTTGATCACGCCACCCTGGTGGACCAGCATGGGTGCATCTTCTTTGAGCTCCCGCTCGATTTTGTCCAATAAATACTCACAAGGGTGAATCTGATCCGATAAGCGCTTCAGCGTTGGATTTTTTTGCACTTTGAGCATTTCCTTGATGGGAAGCGTTGACTTCAGTGCCCGCTTGATTTGGTTCATTTCACGTGGATTCGCTCTTCCTACCACTACCTTGGATATAAGCCGTTCCAAGTCTCCGATCAATCGAAGTGGCGCAAGGATTTCTTCAATCAACGTTGAATTTTGATAAAAGAAATCAACCACATTCAAGCGCTCTTCGATGGGCTGTTTTTCCTTCAGTGGAAGCACCATCCACTTTTTCATCATCCTAGAGCCCATTGGGGTCACAGTCTGATCCAGAATTTGAATCAAGGGCACACCTCCCTCATGCTGTGGAAAAACCAACTCCAGATTCCGAATCGTGAACTTATCCAACCAGACATATCTCTCTTCCGCGATTCTCGAAATGGAGGAAATGTGCTGTACCTCCCGATGCTCTGTCTCCTCCAAATAATACAGAATACCACCTGCGGCCACTATCCCAGACTCCAAATCCTCGATACCGAATCCTTTCAAATTGGCTGTTCCGAAGTGGGTTTTTAGCTTTTCGTAGGTGAAATCATATTGGTAAACCCAGTCTTCGCAGTAAAAAGTGATGTATTCGTTTTTGATGATTTCGGCAGCGGTTTTTTTCGCAGCTTTTGAATATATAATCTCAGAAGGTGCAAAACTCTGAAGCAGCTTTTCCAGATAGGAAGCATTGCCCTGAGCACACATAAATTCACCGGTAGAGACATCCAAGAATGCAATTCCATGAATCTCTTTTCCAAAATAAATGGAAGCCAGGTAGTTGTTCTTCCGGGTATCAAGGACCTGATCATTGTAGGACAATCCAGGGGTAACCAATTCTGTAACTCCCCGCTTTACGATTCCTTTGACAGATTTGGGGTCTTCTAATTGATCACAGATAGCCACTCTATTGCCTGCTCTTACCAACTTTGGCAAGTAATTGTCCAAGGAGTGGTGAGGAAATCCGGCTAACTCAATATGGGAAGCAGCGCCGTTGGCCCGCCTGGTCAATACGATGTCCAAGACCTTGCTCGCCACAATCGCATCCTCGCCAAAGGTCTCATAGAAATCCCCCACTCGGAAAAGAAGCAAAGCTCCCGGATGCTTTGCTTTGATTGCATTGTATTGCTTCATCAGGGGAGTTTCCTGCCCGTCCTTGGATCTACTCATGAGGATAAAAAGGGAATTGTGGTACTTTTGAATTGATAATAAAGGCTGAAAATAGCCGATTAGCTAAGGAGATCAAAAAAGATGAAGAAATTAAGCATGGAAGAGTTGGATCGGCTTTCGATCCAGGAATTTAAGCAAACAGAGAAGTCTCCAATCGTCTTGGTATTGGATAATGTACGTAGCCTTAACAACGTCGGCTCTGCCTTTCGTACTGCTGATGCCTTCAGAATCGAGAAGATTTTTCTATGTGGAATCACCGGTACTCCACCGCATCGAGACATTCAAAAGACAGCACTTGGCGCTACCGAATCCGTGGAATGGGAATATTGTCAAAATACGATGCAAGCCATCGAAAAACTCAGGGCACTCAAGTATCAACTTTGCGCCCTGGAGCAGGTAGAAAGCGCTGTCATGCTTAATTCATATTCTCCCGAAATCGGGCAAAAGTATGCCTTAATCTTCGGAAATGAGGTATTTGGAGTGGAAGAAGAAGTATTAAAAGCCTGTGATCAAGTACTGGAAATCCCGCAATTAGGAACCAAGCATTCGCTGAATATCTCGGTGACTTTAGGCATCGCGGTATGGGACTTGATGGTAAAGCTAGGTCAATTTTAACGAATAAAAAAATGCATGGCCGGACTTAGCCATGCATCATTTGTGTGTCTTAATTTACTCTTTTAAAAACCGATACCTGATCCCAAAAGAGCCTCTGAATATATCTCCGTCACCTATAAACTGGGCAGCTTCGATGTGAAATCCAAAATCTTTTCGCTCAAAGGGATAGATATTCAAGCCAATTGGAATAACCAAACCGGCAAAATTTTGGACTCGGCCACCTATACCCCCATAGAAATCTATGCGGTCGTTTTTGTAAAAAATACGATTGACCACTAACTCAAAGGAAACATTATCTATAAAGTTATCTGTACCTACTCTAAATTCCGGTAGCCATTTTTCGCCGATCTGCTTATTCACTCCTATGAAGGGCAAATTACTTTGATGATACGAAACTGTCCATTGTGCATATGAAACAGTAGAAAACAAGCCAAAAATGGCCAAAAGAAGGGTTTTTTTCATTTTATAAAATTTAGTTGTATTCAGCTATTAAAAACCAAGCTCACTGAGCTTTACATGCGTTTTGATTAAGTTGGAGCTTGCTTTGGCCACTACTTTTCCAGATTCTTTTCTGATTACGGATTCCCAATGATTTAGGTTTGATCCGGATCGAATTAGTTTTGCGGTTACTTCCACTGTTTCTCCGACTTGCGCTGCGGAAAGAAAGTCCACACTCAGGTTAATACTTGTCATTAGGTATTCTGATCCTGCCACAAAATTTCCCATACCGATGACATCATCCAGCATCAGGGAAGATATTCCTCCATGAAGAATTCGGCCCGGATTGCACATGTCAGGCCGGACGGTATACTTTACCTTAATATGGTGCAGGTCAATTTCAAGCAATGTCCCTTTTAACCAATTCCCTGCTGCTGAAGGAGTTTTATCGAGTACGCTGCCTATTTGTGTTTTGAAAAATTCCAATCTAGAGTTTGTGGTGCTTTCCATTCTTAATTGATTAGATCCAGAAGCCTAAAATAGTCCTCTAAGACTGATTTTATAGCTTTTTTCTCTAATTCAGTAGACCAAAGCGGGATAGGTTTTTTATGAACTAAAAGTTCAAATTCTGCATCCGCATCGATAAAAGCTTTTAGTTTTTTGACGATGGCAAAATGATCAAGGTTATTGCCATTGGTAAATTCCAGGATCCGGGATGTGCCGGAAGATTTGACGGAAAGCTCGATCGGCCAATCTGCATTTTTCAATTCAAGATAAATATAGGCTTCTTCTTTACTGGCATTCAGAAGGATTACCATATCCAAGGTTGGTATTGAATCAGATTGTTTTCGCTTTGCATGGCGGTACAGCGTCATTCCCGCATCCCTGCGAATCTCACGGTCATACTGAATAGCCTTAACATTGAGAAAATAGAGTCGATTGGAATCATTTATCCGAAAAGTGCCATCTTGACCAGTGTTGTTGGCCCGATACTCATTAAAAAAAGAGAAAACCAGCACCAGACCTAAGGATGAAAAAATAAAAATTTTGAGAATTTTTATCAGTTCTGGTGTAAGTACAGGGTCTCTTTTCGACATGGATCTACTCGCGCAAGTTACCTTACAAAACCCTTAAAAAGGTGTGAAGGTTTCTGTGTGTCATTTCCAAAATTATCTCACGTAAGATCCGGCATTCATGTCGATGGAGGTGCCGGTGGCATGATCTGCCAAGCCAGAACAAAGAAGTGTGACCATGGGGGCAATGTCCTCGGGCAAGGTTAGTTCCTTTAAGGCAATGTCATTTAGGGCGAAATCTTCTCCATATTCAGCCAATATTCCATTTGCCATTTCTGTCCGGGTAAAACCAGGAGCAATCAGAAAAGCTTTAATTCCCAATTTCCCATAATGTCTGGCAATGGATCGGGTCAGACTAACCAAAGCACCCTTGGAGGCAGCATAGCCTAAATAGTCCGGCGTATCACCTCTAAATGCTGCTCGGCTAGAGATCATTATGATTCGACCGTTTTCTTGGACTTTTGCTTGATCGACAAATTCCTTGGTCAAAATTCCTACCGCTGTGGCGTTGACTGCCATTACTTTGTTCCAAATCTCCAGCCAATCCGGAGTAGGTAAAGAATCCGGTGCAGCTGGAGAAATCCCAGCATTATTTACCAAAGCCGTAAGGGGTCCATATTTCTCCACCAATCTAGGAATAAATCCAACCACCTCATCTGACTGAGCAAGGTCACAGGCTTCGATGTGTGCAGGGTTTTTAAGTTGATTTCGGAGACTTTCTGCCTCTGCTTGGTTGGCATTGTAATGAATTATCACTTCAGCACCTGATTCGGATAGTTGCCTTGCGATAGCCCTTCCGATTCCCCTAGATGCTCCTGTGACTAGTATTCGCTGATTTTTGAGAGAAATTTTCATGAATAATGAAGGCCTTACCAGTTTTCCCGCATGATCAAATGCAGTACATGCGACAAATGATGCTGCGAGTGCCAGGCATACATCAGCGTAACCTCAGCCAATTCTTGGCTCCGTTCTTTTTCCGGATGAAAATAGGTCTTTTTGAAATCCTCCGGTTTCATGGAATCGAGTAAAACCCCCCATTTCAAATGAATAGCCTGTATGGTCAGCAAAGAAGATTCAATTGGGAGAGAGTAATCAGGTAAATTTGCCCAATCGCCTTCCAAGTAGGGCTTAATGGTCGGATTTTGCTCAGTCAATGCCAATTTAAAACGCACAAATGCATTCATATGACTATCAGAGCAATGATGGACAAGCTGTCTCACTGTCCACCCACCAGGACGATAGGGGGTATTCAGCTGCTCGACAGATAGAGGACTTACAGCTTTGAACAGGCTGGAAGGGAATGATTTGATCTGATTGATGGCCTCTGCCATCTGGGTTTCAGAAATATATTCGGGAAGTTTGAACTTACCGATTGGGAATTTGAGAAATTCGATGTCTGTGCTCATATGTTTATTGGCCTCCAGCCGCGATAGTAACCAAATCTACATGTTTTGCACCATTGGCCAAAAGCACATTTGCGCAAGCGCTGAGCGTCGCACCAGTAGTGACCACATCATCTACGAGCAATATCCTAAGCCCGGTGATATTTTCTCCTTGTCTGAGTTCAAAAACTTCATCCACATTCTCCAGACGCTGAAGCCTTGATTTTTTGGTTTGAGTTTCGGTAAATTTCTTTCGCTCCAAGAGGTTAGATACTGTGGTTTCTAATGGTTTGGATAGACCTTCCGCGAATTTTTCACTTTGATTATAACCCCTTCTTTTTTGTTTCATAGGGTGAAGTGGAACAGGTACTATCACGTCCCATTCGCTTGAAAAGCCACTATTAGCCAAAGTCAAGCCATACAAGCGACCCATTTCCTCACCTATTTCGGGTTTGTTGCGGTATTTGAGTTGGTGTAAAAGCTTCTGACTTTTCCCTTTTTTAGAAAACCTCAAAAAAGCCATCGCACGATTTACTTGCATTAAGCCACGGATTTTATCAGTTAATTCATTGTCAAATGGCCTCAAATGAAAATTAGCAACCGGCAGACTTCCTTGGCAAATCGTACAAAGACAGGGTTCGAAGTCAAAAAGTGACCGACCACATTGTGGACAGTTTCTGGGGAAAATGAGATCCAAAAATTCTTTTAAAAAATCAAAACGCATCGGTAAAAAGTTCTGTTGTTGCTTCATCGGGTTTAATATGCCGTATATTTACCCTTTGGACTTATATTAATCCTTAAGTTAATGAATCTAATAGAAGAATTCAATGCTTATCGCGCCAAAATGAACGACAAGATTTTGGGCGAAGATAACTTGGTGATCAAGCGTTTTTTTAACCTTGATACGAATACTTATGCAGCAGGCGAACTTGACGTAAAAACGAAAGAAATGATAGGATTAGCATGCTCAATGGTACTTCGTTGTGATGACTGCATAAAATATCACTTAGGTAAAAGCCATGAAGCAGGACTGAAAAAAGAGGAAATTTTTGAAGTGTTTTCGATAGCCTTGGTCATAGGTGGATCAATAGTCATCCCCCACCTCAGAAGAGCGGTGGAATATTGGGAAGAGCTTACAAATCACTAATTTAGCTATGTTTAAACGGGATCTTGATCTTGAAAAAAGATGGGCAAAACTTCTCGAAGGACTGAAGGAAACGATCGGGAAAAAACCCAATGACCTTAATGGCGTACTCTTTCTGATAGGGGTGCAGGAACTCGGAAAGGGAACCCGTACCTTTTCAAAGGAACAAAAGCAAGACCTTATGCATATCGCGATATGCAAAGTCTTAAGTTACGCAGGCTTTTATGAATTGGATTTTATAGATCAAGAGGGATGGCCACATTGGAAGTTAATAAAAGAATTACCTCACTTTGATCTTTTGGATCAAGAGAAATTACTCAAAATTCAAGTGATGGAATATTTCGAAAGGGAATATCAAATAGAGTTATAAATGAAGCTAATCTCATACAACGTCAACGGAATCCGGTCTGCCATAACCAAAGGATTTATAGATTGGTTAAAGGAAGAAAATCCAGATATCATTGGTTTACAGGAAGTTAAGGCGGAACAAAAAGACATCGACAGTGCTATTTTCAAAGACCTTGGCTATGAACTCTACTGGAATCCTGCAGTGAAAAAAGGCTACAGTGGGGTGGCTATTCTTACCAAAATCAAACCAAAATCGCTCAAATATGGAATGGGATTATCAAAATATGATGATGAGGGAAGAGTACTTCAGGCTGATTTTGATGGGTTTTCATTTATATCCTCTTATTTCCCATCAGGAACAACCGGAGACATACGACAACAATTCAAATACGAGTTTCTTGATGACCTATATGGGTATATCAAAGATCTAAAAAAAACAAACCCAACCTTAATATTAAGTGGGGATTATAACATATGTCATAAGCCTATTGATATTCACAATCCTGTTTCTAATAAAAATTCATCTGGGTTTCTCCCAGAAGAACGTGCCTGGATGGATAAATTCACAGAAAGTGGCTTTATCGATACCTTTAGATATTTCAATTCCAGTCCTCATCAGTATTCTTGGTGGAGTTTTAGAGCCAATGCAAGAGCAAAAAATCTGGGATGGAGAATTGATTACCACATGGCTACCAAAGAATTGCAAAACAGATTGAAAAGTGCCGTAATTTTGCAGGAAATAAAACATTCGGACCATTGTCCGATTGTACTTGAAATAGAATAAGCGAAGGACAATAAGATCTGAATTATAGAATATTTCCAAGATGAAATCGAGCATAAAAAACGTGTCTCTAGCAGACTTGAAGATTTGGCGTGCGAGATTCCATGTGAACAAAAATTTAACTAACACACATGAAGTCTATTAAAATTTCTATCCCATCTCTAATAGAGAACATTAAGATTATCGAAAGTTTTATCGACAATGCTAAAGATAACTTCGAAATCAATGATGACATCTATGGGAATATTATGATATCAGTGACTGAATGCATTAGTAATGCGATCATCCATGGAAATCAAAATGACAAGAACAAACTAGTGCATCTGGAATTAAACACGGAGGGAGATCAGTTGAATTTCATCATCGAAGATGAAGGTCAGGGATTTGACCTTGAAGAACTAGAAGATCCCACCGCGCCTGAAAACATTCAGAAGCCAGGTGGACGGGGGATTTTCCTTATCAGACACTTGAGTGACGATGTGAAATTTGAAGAAGGGGGAAAGAAGACCATTTTATCTTTCTACTTAGATTGAGCGATGGCAATTAATTTTTTTTCAGAAGAAATCAAATTTCAACTTCCACAAAAATTAAAGCGGAAAGACTGGCTTAAAAAGATTGCCAATTCTGAAGGGTTTCAAATCACTGAATTGAATTACATCTTTTGCTCAGATGACTATTTGTATCAGATCAATGTGGATTACTTATCACACCATACTTACACAGACATTATAACCTTTGACAATTCTGAGGAATCAAAAAAAATCGAAGGTGATATATTCATCAGTATTGATAGGGTCAAAGAAAACGCTCAAAAACTTGACGTCACTGAAGAAAGCGAACTCAGTAGAGTCATCAGTCATGGGCTTTTCCATTTGATGGGCTACAAAGACAAATCAAAAGAGCAAGCTGAAACAATGCGGGCAAAAGAAGAATTTGCGATAGAACTATTCAAAACCAATTAACTGTTTCACGTGAAACAAATGTGACAAAAGGAATAATGTCATGTTCCACGTGAAACACCAAAATAAAATTATGTTTCCATTATACGATGTCATTGTAGTAGGGGCGGGTCATGCGGGCTGTGAGGCAGCGCATGCAGCAGCAGCTATGGGATCCAAAGTTCTTCTTTGCACAATGAACATGAACACCATCGCTCAAATGTCTTGCAACCCAGCAATGGGAGGGGTGGCAAAAGGGCAAATAGTACGAGAAATAGATGCACTAGGGGGATTATCAGGGATAATTTCGGACAAATCGATGATCCAGTTCCGCATGCTAAACCGCTCAAAAGGTCCAGCCATGTGGTCCCCAAGATCACAAAATGACCGAATGAGATTCGCAGAGGAGTGGAGACTTGCGCTAGAACAAACACCAAATGTGGATTTTTGGCAAGAAATGATCTCAGGACTTCTTGTAAAAGACGGGAGAGTAATAGGTGTTAGAACAGCCATAGGTATCGAAATTAATTCAAAATCTGTCGTTCTGACCAATGGAACTTTCCTCAATGGAATAATTCACATTGGAGAAAAACAATTTGGAGGGGGGAGAACAGGTGAATCAGCTGCAAAAGGAATAACTGAGCAACTGGTACAACTTGGGTTTGAAGCAGGAAGAATGAAAACTGGCACTCCACCCAGAGTAGATGGAAGAAGTTTAGATTATTCCAAAATGGAAGAACAATTCGGCGATGAAAATCCAGAAAAATTTTCCTACTCGAATTCGACAGAACCCTTAAAAAAACAGAAATCCTGTTGGATCACTTATACAAACAAAGAGGTACATCAGTCTTTAGAGACTGGTTTTGACAGATCTCCAATGTTCAATGGAAGAATCCAAGGACTAGGCCCAAGATATTGTCCCAGTATTGAGGATAAAATCAATCGTTTTGCTGAGCGGGAAAGACACCAGATATTTGTAGAGCCGGAAGGCTGGAATACCGTAGAGATCTACGTCAATGGATTCTCCACTTCACTCCCTGAAGATGTCCAGTATAAAGCCTTACGGTTAATTCCCGGATTCGAAAATGCCAAAATGTTCAGGCCTGGATATGCTATTGAATATGATTTCTTTCCACCTACACAGCTCAATGCTACCCTAGAGACCAAAATCTTAGAAAATTTGTTTTTTGCAGGACAAATCAACGGAACCACAGGATATGAAGAAGCAGCATCTCAAGGTCTCGTGGCTGGAATTAATGCTAGCCTTAAGGTTCAGGAAGAGGAACCTTTTATTCTAAAACGATCTGAAGCTTATATCGGAGTCCTAATTGATGATCTTATAAATAAAGGCACAGAGGAGCCTTACCGAATGTTCACATCTAGGGCAGAATTCAGATTGCTACTCCGACAGGATAATGCAGACCTTAGACTGACACAACACGGATATGATATTGGTCTTGCCTCAGAAGAACGATTGAAGAACATGCTGGATAAAAAGTCCAAAACAGCAGCATTGATCAACGATCTAAGACAAAAGAAACTAATCCCAGACTCCATCAACGAGGTACTGGAGAAAATAGGCACTGCTACAATTCTAGAAAAAGTAAGCGCTGAAAAACTTCTTAAACGTCCCCAAATGGGAATGGAAGAATTAAAATCAATCGACGAAGAATTGAACGCTTACCTTAGCAAATATTCTAAAGAAGTCCTCGAACAGGCAGAAATTCAAATCAAATACGATAGCTATATAGATAAGGAGCAGCAACTCGTGGATAAATTATCAAACATGGAAAACTACCAGATTCCAAACCAATTTGACTATTTATCCATCACAGCATTATCCAATGAAGGAAAGCAAAAACTAAATAAGATTCGTCCACAAACACTCGGACAAGCTTCTCGAATCAGCGGTGTATCTCCTGCAGACTTATCTATCTTAACCGTATACCTTGGAAGATAAAATGTCAGAACGGCTAAGTAAATGCCCGCTATGCAAAAGCGCTCGCTTCCTTAACTATTCCGAGATTACTGATTTTGCAGTAACAGGGGAAAAATTTATCCTGTGTAAATGCTCAGATTGCCAACTCCTCTTCACAAATCCAAGACCTGGCCAAACAGAAATAGGACCATACTATAACTTCCCGGAATATTTTTCACACGAGGATAAAGCTAAAAGTATAACACAATGGATCTACCAAAAAGTAAGGAATTACAATATTTCAAAAAAGGTGGATTTCATAGAACAGTATAAAAAGAAGGGAAAATTATTGGATTACGGCTGCGGCACTGGGGAGTTTTTAAGAGCAGCAAAAAGCAAAGGTTGGAAAGTAGCGGGAATAGAACCTAATGATAAAGCAAGACATCAGGCCAATTTAAAACTCAAAGATCGAATAAAGGAATCTATCGAAGAAACTGATCAAAACACCCGATACGATATCATCACCTTATTCCATGTTTTAGAACATATTCATGACTTAAGAAAAACAACAAAAAGAGTTCTAAATCACTTAAAATCAAGTGGTTATATACTAATTGCCGTTCCAAACCACGATAGCTGGGATGGGAAAAAATATGGAAAATTCTGGGCTGGGTGGGATATTCCGAGACACCTATACCATTTCAATTCAAACTCAATAACAGCATTCAAGGATGAATTTGGATTGGAATTAATCGAAACAAAACCGATGAAGTTCGATAGTTTCTACGTTTCACTGTTATCTGAAGGATACCTAGATAAAGAAGCTCCCTTACTCAAAAAATATTGGAATGCTTTTTTTGCGGGACTTAAATCAAATAAAATGGCTTCGAAACCAGGGGAATACTCAAGCAATATTTTCGTATTTAAAAGAAAGTGAACAAACTAAATCCATATATTCTCCTTATAGTTTTTACTCTATTTGCTTCTTGTGCCAAGCAAAGTACTCCAATGGGAGGTCCAAGAGATGAAGATCCCCCGAAGCTTGTAGAAGCTAACCCCTTAAACCAATCTCTAAACATCAAACCAGAGATTATTACATTGACTTTTGATGAATATATCAAACTTGAAAATGCATCAAAGGGAATTATCATCACACCGCGCTTAAATAAGGACGAAATAGTTTTTACAGCCTTAAAAAATCAAGTAAGCATCAAGCTGAATCAAGAATTGGAAGACAGCACAACTTACGTTTTCAATTTTCAGAAATCGGTAGTGGATATTTCTGAGGAAAATCCTGCCGAAAATCTCAAATTGGTGTTTTCTACAGGCAATTCAATTGATAGCTTAAGTGTCACAGGGAGTATTTCTTACCTTTTTCCCCCCAGTAAACCTGACTTTTCAAATGTCATAGTGGGTATTTACCCTGTGAATGATACAACCGACGTCTTCACCGCTTCACCTTACTACTTAAGCCAAACAGATTCAACAGGTAAATTCTCCATCACAAATATCAAAGCTGGAGACTATTTAGCCTATGCTTGGAAAGACAGTAATGGTACCTTAAAAGCTGAATTTAAATCAGAGGAATACGACTTTCTTTTGGATACACTAACGATCAACAAAAATCTCGAAAACATACAGTTCAATCTCTCAAAGGCTGATCTAACCCCCATTAGAATCATGAGGACAGGTCAATATGGAAATAACTTCGATGTCGTATTAAATAGGATGCCAATTGAAACCACCATTAAGAATGAAGAATTGGGAAAGGAATACTTCTATACTTTATCAGATAATCGAATTAGAATTTATCCTAAAAACCCAACAAACGACAGTATTCCATTCAATATCACCTTGCAAGATTCTGTTGGATTCCAAAAAGACTCCTTAATCTGGGCTAAATTCCCAGAATCAGAACGGAAGCCAGATAAACTCCAAGTCACAGCAAACTCGGGAAAAAGCTTTTACAATACACTCGAAATTGAATTAAAATTCACCAAACCTATTCAATCTATAAACTTTGATTCGCTGTATATCACTTACGATACAGCATCAATAATACCGATAGTACCATCGATGTTACAATTTGCCGACTCTGTTAAACGAGACCTGCTCAAAGTAACCCTAAGCATCCCAGATACCGTAAGCAGAGATGTATTTACGATCAAAGCAAGTGATTCCACTTTCCTCGATATCGAAAATCAGGTCAATGAAACCCTCCTTTCGGCAAATTACAGGAAACTGAAGCGGGAAAACCTAGCAGATGAAATTTCAGGAAGGATCCTGGATGCCAAACCACCTTTTATCGTTCAGTTATTGAATTCCAAAAACGAATTGATACGAGAAGAATTTTTAGAAAATACGGATGCCTATTCGTTTAAATTACTCGAACCAGGCACTTTTAAAATACGCGTAATCGAAGATCTAAATGGAAATAAGCGCTGGGATCCTTCTAATTTTTTACAAAAAAGAAATGCCGAACGAGTATTCTATTTCATCAATGAAGAGAATACGCAAGAACTAATCATCCGAAGTGGATGGACCAGACCAGAGCAAGACATCAAAGCAAATACTCCAACAGGTACTATAAAATCAACAAATACCGCTGTGGAAAATGAGAATTAACCTGTGGAAAACTGCCGCTCAAGTAAAGGATAACTTCAACCTTTTGACAAAAAATCCAAAAAATTACCCAATACCAAATTGAACTGGGGATAACCTGAAATTTGTCAACAGTTACCAGATCAATTGTCCACAGATCATTTAACCACAAGTAGCCTGGGATGAGAAATCCACCAAATTGGCAAAAAACAAATAAGTTGTACCAAATCAACCTCTTACAAGTTGATAATCGGTGGAAAAGATGTCAAGAAAGAAAAAGATTGAACAGATAACGTGTGCCAAACTTTTTAAACAAAGCTTATCAACAAATCCACACCCTTAATAACCTTAATAGTTTATTTATTTAAATAATATACTATAAATATTAGAGGGTGAATTGTGTGGAAAGCTTTTGTGATTCAATTTCCAATTGGGTAATATTAGATTGATAAACCCAAAAACATGAATCTCACCCGCCTCTTTGATTTGATCCCTTATCAGATCGCCACCTACGATAAGGAAGTTGCATTTGCGAGAAAGGAAGAAGGAAGCTGGAAAACCTATTCCTCCAAGGATCTGAAGCGAACAGTTGATAATCTTAGCTTGGCCTTACTTTCCATAGGCATTCAGGCCGGAGACAAGATTGCCCTCATTTCAGAAAATCGTCCGGAATGGAATTTTGTCGATTTTGCTACCCAACAAATCGGGGCAATATCAGTCCCCATGTATCCAACAATAAGTTCAGGGGATTTTGAATACATCTTTGATCATGCAGAAGTGAAGTTGATTTTCGTAGGTGATCAGGAGATCTATTCCAAAGCAGTAAAAGCAGCCGGAGATCGTAAAATCTATTCATTCGATCGCTTGGCCGATGTAGACCATTGGTCCACTTTAGAGCAGAGCGGTGAATCGGGGGATTTGGCAAAATTGGAGGAATCGAAAAATCGAATCGCAGCGGAAGATCTCTTTACCATTATCTATACCTCAGGCACCACTGGCAAACCGAAGGGGGTTATGTTATCCCACAACAATGTCTTGTCGAATGTCTTGGCAGTATCTCAGAGAATCGCTCCCCCGGCCGGTACTTCCAAGGTCTTGAGTTTTCTCCCACTCTGTCATATCTACGAGCGTACTGCCTCATTTTTTTACATTTACTTGGGTTATTCCTCCTACTATGCCGAAAGTTTGGAGAAAATCGGCGAGAACCTAAAGGAAGTACAACCCCATGTGTTCAATACTGTCCCGAGACTTTTGGAAAAAGTGTATGATAAGATCGTTGCCAAAGGTTATGAACTCACCGGAATAAAGAAAACACTCTTTTTTTGGGCCTTGAATTTGGGGCTTCGATATGATCCTGCAGCTGACATGGGAGGCTGGTATGATTTTCAACTTAAACTTGCCAACAAACTGATTTTTTCAAAATGGAGAGAAGCATTGGGCGGAAATGTGATGCAGATCAATTCTGGAGCATCTGCCTTGCAGCCCCGCCTTGCGCGTGTTTTTTGGGCGGCAGGTATACGCGTATGCGAAGGATATGGCCTCACAGAGACCTCGCCCGTAGTCTCTGCCTCACTGGTTACCAAAGAAGGAATCCGAATCGGATATGTAGGTAAACTCATTCAGAATGTTGAGGTAAAAATTGCAGAAGATGGCGAAATTCTAGTCAAAGGACCCAATGTGATGCAAGGATACTACAAAGAGCCTGAAATGACCGCAGCGGTACTCCAAAACGGCTGGTTTCATACCGGAGATATTGGTGAACTGGATGGAGATTACCTAAAAATCACTGATCGCAAAAAAGAAATGTTCAAAACCTCCGGTGGTAAATACATCGCGCCACAGGTTATTGAGAATAAATTCAAAGAATCTCCTCTCATCGAACAGCTCATGGTAGTAGGGGATGGCAAAAATTACCCTGCAGCCTTAATCGTTCCGAGTTTTGAGGGATTGAAGGAATATTGTAAGCGCAAGGATATTCCTTACTTATCTGATTCAGAAATGGTTGCTAATTCCAAAATCCTTGAAAAATTCCAGCAAGAAATCGATGGGCTGAATAAGTATTTCGGAAAGTGGGAGCAGATCAAACGTTTTAAACTACTGGATAAACCTTGGGGAATTGATTCTGGAGAGCTCACTCCTACGATGAAACTGAAGCGAAAAGTCATCCATCAGAAATTTGAAAAGGAAATCGAATCCATCTACCAGGCATAAAAGCCTGGTTTTTTTGTTTTTAATCAAAAAATCACAATTTGATCATACCAAAATATTTTTTGTTCAACATGATTATTCACGCTTTTTATTCTGATTAATTCAGTTTTTTAAAGTTTAATAAATATTATATTTTGATATTTATTAAAAAACCTATGAATTATTTGTGATGCATGCATAACTTTTTTTACCAGATAGTATGCATGCATACAAAATTTCTTTAACTTAGAAGACTTCAAATTCTGCGAGTGTGTCTGAACAAATAAAGCGTTCCTGTGGAAGTTAGGTTTGAGGAATTGGGGTGTGCTAGTACCAAAACAGTCAGGTCAGACCCAAAAGAAATTTCAAAAAGATGAAAAGAGAAGAAACCGTAGACTATCATATCAAAAGCGCTTGGCATGCCATTTCACGCATGTACAATCAGCAGGCAGCGGAGGAGGGATTTACCACGGCTATCGGATTTGTTCTGATTAACATCAATTCCAAAGAAGGAACTCCAGCCACAAAGATCGCCCCGCTAATCGGTCTGGAGACACGCAGCTTGACTCGAATGCTAAAGACCATGGAAGAAAAGGGGCTGATTTATAAAAAAGCAGATCCTCTGGACAAAAGGTCAGTCCGCATCTTCCTCACCGAGGATGGAAAAGACAAGAAAGAAAGGTCCATCAATACGATAATGGACTTCAATCAGCAAGTCCGTGATGTAGTGAGTGAGGAGGAGCTGGAGACATTTTTCGGCGTATTTGCCAAGATCCAGCAGGTCATTGAGCAAGTGAATGAAAGTGAAATAAGTAAACCAATATTTGAATTATAAATCGATTTTCCGCCTGGCGGAATAGACTACCAAAAACCCAAAAAAATGAACAGAACCATTAAGAAAGTAGCCATTTTAGGTTCAGGAGTGATGGGATCGCGCATCGCCTGTCATTTCGCCAATATCGGCGTGCAGGTACTTTTGCTGGACATTGTTCCTTTTGAACTCACCGAAGAAGAGCAGAAAAAAGGAATGACCAAAGAGCATCCCGCGGTTAGAAACCGGATCGTAAATGCAGCTTTGCAAAGTACATTAAAGTCAAACCCATCAGCGATCTACGACAAATCATTTGCAAGTCGGATCACAACCGGAAACTTCGATGATGATCTTCCAAAAATCAAAGACTACGACTGGGTCATGGAAGTAGTTGTGGAGCGATTGGATATCAAGCAGTCTCTTTTTGAAAAAGTAGAAAAATACCGCAAACCTGGTACATTGATCACTTCCAATACTTCAGGTATTCCTATGCACATGATGTGCGAAGGGCGAAGTGAAGATTTCCAGATCAATTTTGCCGGAACGCACTTTTTCAATCCGCCGCGGTATTTGAGACTTTTGGAAATAATACCCGGTCCTAAAACCAATCCCGAAATCATCGATTTTCTCATGAATTACGGGGATAAATTCCTAGGCAAAGAAACCGTACTGTGCAAGGATACCCCGGCTTTTATCGCAAACAGAATAGGTGTGTATGCCATCATCTCAGGAATGCACGCCATCGAAAAGATGGGCTTGTCAGTCTCTGAAGTGGATAAACTTACCGGCCCAATCATTGGCCGTGCC
The DNA here is from genome assembly GCF_003259255.1 of Algoriphagus litoralis. GTDB lineage: Bacteria > Bacteroidota > Bacteroidia > Cytophagales > Cyclobacteriaceae > Algoriphagus > Algoriphagus litoralis. The sequence goes on along the minus strand of NZ_QGOL01000002.1, from coordinate 187,358 downwards.
AAGTCAGCCACATTCCGAACCATGGATGTAGTCGGATTAGACACTACGGTAAACGTGGCAAATAACCTCTTCAAAGCCCTTCCGCATGATGAATCTCGCGACAAATTCAAATTGCCTCAGATTGTCGAAGTGTTATACAACAACAAGTGGTTTGGAGACAAAACCGGCCAAGGATACTTCAAAATGATCCGTCACAAAGACGGAACGAAAGAGTTGAAGGAGCTTGACCTGAAGACTTTCGAATACAAAGATGTTGAAAAGCCAAAGTTCAAAGCTCTGGAAGCATCCAAAGAAATAGAGGATCTCAAAAAGCGAATCAAGTTTCTGGTCAATTTCGATGACCGCGCCGGAGAGTTTTACCGGACTTCATTCTACGACTTGTTTAAATATTGTTCCAATCGTATTCCTGAGATTTCCGACGAACTCTATCGAATCGACCAAGCGGTCTCGGCAGGTTTTGGATGGGAATTGGGTCCATTCGAGACTTGGGATATCTTGGGAGTGAAGGAAACTGTTGAGAAAATGGAGGCTGCTGGTGAAAAACCAGCAGCATGGGTTCATGAAATGCTTTCCGCAGGCCATGAAAACTTTTACAAAGTCGATGGAGGAAAAAAACTCTACTACGACATTCCTAGCAAATCCTATCTTGAAATTCCGGGAATCGAGGATTTCATCCTATTGGATACACTGAAATCTGCCGGAAAGAAAATTTGGGGTAATACCGGTACTACTGTCTACGACATGGGTGACGAGGTGATCGGTCTGGAGTTTCATACCAAAATGAACTCCATGGGTGCTGAAGTCATCGAAGGAATCAATACCGCCATCGGAATGGCTGAAAAGTCCTACAAAGGGCTGGTTATAGGCAACGAAGGCGGAAATTTCTCCGCAGGAGCTAATCTTGGAATGCTCTTTATGTTTGCTGGAGATCAGGATTTTGACGAGATCAATATGATGATCGCGCAGTTTCAGAATACAATGATGCGTGCCCGATATTCCTCGATACCAGTAGTTGTGGCTCCACACAATATGGCATTAGGTGGCGGATGTGAGCTTTCGCTTCATTCGGATCACATTCAGGCTCATGCCGAATTGTACATGGGCTTGGTGGAAGTAGGTGTAGGGTTGATTCCAGCAGGTGGAGGTACCAAGGAAATGACTTTGAGATTTTCAAATGGGGTGATCAATGGAGACGTGGAGCTGAATCAGCTGCAGGAGTATTTCATGAATATCGCTACGGCAAAAGTTTCCACCTCTGCGGAAGAAGCTCGAGGTTTGGGATATCTGAGAACAAGTGACGGAATTTCGCTGAACAGAAAGCGTCAATTGGCCGATGCCAAATCTCATGTGTTACGAATGAGTGATATGGGATATACGCAAAAAGTTCAGCAGACCAATGTCAAAGTATTGGGTAAAACTTCTTTGGCACTTTTCGAAGCGGGAATTACCGGAATGCAGTATGGGGCATACATATCTGAGCACGATGCTAAAATCGCGAGAAAATTGGCTTGGGTCATGTCTGGTGGTGACTTGTCTTCACCAACAGAGGTGAGTGAACAATATCTACTGGACTTGGAGCGGGAAGCCTTCTTGAGCTTAACGGGAGAAAAAAAGACTCTGGAACGTATTCACAGTATTTTGTTCAAAGGAAAACCGCTGAGGAATTAGATAGAGTATCAAGGATCAAGACACAAGTATCAAGATTTTAAACCTACAGGTTATGCACAATTTCAAAGATTTAAAAGTATGGCAGAAAGCTGTTGATTTTGCAGTAAAAATTAATTCAATCACCAAGGCTTATCCAAATGATGAAAAATTTGGGCTCGTCTCACAGATGAGAAGAGCGGGTGTTTCGATTCCTTCAAACATAGCTGAAGGATGTGCAAAAACATCCTCAAAGTCATTTGTTAATTCACTCGAGGTGAGTTTAGGTGAAAGCTTTGAATTGGAAACTCAACTGATAATCTCTGAACGAGTAAGAATTCTTGATCCTGAAATTGCAAAGAAAATGGAATTAAATCTTTCAGAATTGCAGCTCATGATTATGGGATTAAAGTCCTCCATTGAGTCAAAATCTTGATACTTCATACCAGCTACTTGATACTCACCTTCAATAATCCAAAACAAATAACGACAAACAAATGGAAGCATATATAATTAACGGATATAGATCAGCAGTAGGTAAGTCAAAAAGAGGGGGATTCCGATTCTATCGTCCCGATGATTTGGCAGCGGATGTGATCAAGCATTTGGTCGCAAATACGCCTGGTCTGGAAACAAAAATGGTGGACGATCTGATCGTAGGCAATGCGGTTCCCGAAGCAGAACAGGGAATGCAGATGGGTCGGATGATTTCCCTTTTAGCCTTAGGAATCGAAAACCCCGGCTTTATCATCAACAGGTATTGTGGCTCTGGATTGGAAGCGATTGCTCTTGCTGTTGGCAAGATCAAAGCCGGAATGGCCGATTGTATTATTGCCGGAGGCACTGAATCTATGTCTTTGGTCCCGATGATGGGCTATAAAACCGCGCTCAATTACAAAATAGCTACTCAGCATCCTTCGTATTACATCAGCATGGGCTTAACTGCCGAAGAGCTAGCAAAGGAATACAGCATCACTCGGGAGGAAGCAGATGCATTTTCAGTTGGATCTCATGACAAAGCCTTGGCAGCCATTGCCAATGGGAAATTTAAGGATGAAATCGTTCCGGTAGAGGTAGAAGAAACCTACCTGGATGAAAAGGGTAAAAAGAAGACTCGAAAATACACAGTCGACACAGATGAAGGACCCCGGGCAGGAACCACCATGGAAGCGCTAGCAGCCTTGAAGCCGGCTTTCAAGAACGGTGGCCAAGTGACTGCTGGTAATTCCTCTCAAACCTCGGACGGAGCAGCATTTGTCGTTGTGATGTCAGAGCGACTGATGAAGTCCCTAGGGCTGGAGCCTGTAGCTCGCATGATGTCTTATGCTGTGGCAGGTGTAGATCCCAGAATCATGGGAATTGGTCCCAAAGAAGCTGTTCCAAAGGCGCTCAAGCAGGCAGGATTGACCTTGAATGACATTGATTTGGTTGAATTGAATGAAGCATTTGCAGCACAAGGCTTGGCAGTGATGAAGTCATTGGATATGAATCCGGATATAGTCAACGTCAATGGAGGTGCGGTTGCTTTGGGTCACCCATTGGGATGTACTGGAGCCAAGCTTTCTATTCAGATTTTCAATGAATTGAGACGGCAAAATAAGAAGTATGGTCTGGTCACAGCCTGTGTAGGCGGTGGTCAAGGAGTAGCAGGAGTGTATGAGTTGTTGAAATAGCACTACTTCGGCCTTAGATATTCATCCTTAGATAGTCATTTTTAAAAATGGCGAAGACTGAATGCTGACTAATGAAGAAAACGAAAAGCAAAAAATATGAACACACTTTCAAAAGCAATCCAAGGAGGTGAATTCCTCGTGAGAGAGACTCCAGCAAAGGATATTTTTATCCCGGAGCAATTTACAGAAGAGCAAAAGATGATGGCTCAGGCTTGTCAGGACTTTATCGATACCGAAATCACTCCCAACATTGAGGCGATTGATGGCATGAAGGATCCAGATTTGGTCCCCTCGATTTTCAAAAAAGCAGGAGAATTGGGTCTGTTGGGAATTTCTGTTCCAGAAGAATATGGAGGAATGGGCATGAGCTTCAATACCTCCATGCTAATCGCAGATATCATCGGCGCTGCTGGCTCTTTTTCTACCACCTATGGAGCACATACAGGCATAGGCACTTTACCAATCCTGTATTATGGTTCTGAAGAGCAAAAGCAAAAATATCTGCCCTTACTTGCTACAGGTGAATGGGCTGCCTGCTATTGCCTCACCGAACCGGATGCTGGATCGGATGCAAATAGTGGAAAAACCAAAGCGGTGCTCTCTCCCGATGGCAAACACTACCTTATCTCCGGGCAGAAAATGTGGATCTCCAATGCTGGATTTGCAGACCTCTTTATCGTTTTTGCCAAAATTGAAGACGATAAAAATCTGACTGCATTCATCGTGGAAAAAACCTTCGGTGGCATTACCATGAATGAAGAAGAGAAAAAGATGGGAATCAAAGGTTCATCCACTCGTCAGGTTTTCTTCAACGACTGCCCTGTTCCTGTGGAAAACATGCTTTCTGATCGACAGAATGGATTCAAAATCGCCGTGAACATTCTCAATATCGGTCGTGTCAAGCTTGGAGCAGGCGTTTTGGGGGGTGTGCGGACCGTGACTACTCATTCCATCAGATATTCTTCTGAGCGAAAGCAATTTGGAGTGAGCATCAATTCATTTGGAGCGATCAAGTCCAAACTGGCTGAAATGGCTATTCGAACCTATGTTTCGGAATCACTTTGTTATCGTGTAGGGCAAGATATTGAGGATCGGATTAATGCCCTGATTGCAGAAGGGATGAACGAAACCGAAGCAAAATTGAAAGGCGTTGAAGCTTTTGCCATGGAGTGTGCCATTGCAAAAATCCACGGCTCTGAGGTTCTTGATTATGTAGTGGATCAGGGAGTACAGGTATACGGAGGTATGGGCTACTCCGCGGAAGCACCGATGGAGCGTGCCTACCGCGACGCTCGAATAGCCAGAATCTACGAAGGCACCAATGAAATCAACAGAATGCTGATGGTCGGCATGCTCTTGAAGCGAGCGATGAAGGGAGAAGTCAACCTATTTGAGCCAGCGATGGCAGTCTCTGCTGAATTGACTTCTGTACCATCCTTCGAGACGATCGATACTTCTGAGCTTTTCGCAGCTGAAAAAGTAGTCCTAAAAAACCTGAAAAAAATATTCCTCATGGTCGGCGGTAAAGCTGCCATGGCACTTCAAGATCGTATCGAAGACGAACAGGAAGTCATGATGAATCTGGCAGACCTGATGATCGAAATCTATGCTGTCGAATCCGCTATTCTCCGGACTGAAAAACTGGTAAGCATCAAAGGTGAAGAAGCCTGCACCAATCAAATCGCCATGTCTCAGGTTTACCTCGCTGAAGCGATCGAAAAAATCAACGCAGCTGCCAAAGAAGCCATTGCAGCATTTACCAAAGCAGATGAGCAGAAAGTAATGTTGATGGGCTTGAAGCGCTATACCAAAGCTGAATTGGTCAATACCAAAGTACTCAGAAGACAGATAGCGGATTACATGATTGCCCAGGGGAAATACCCATTTTAATTTAGAGATAGATTGAGTACCCAAGCCTCCGGTTTTGAATGCGACCGGAGGTTTTTTTTGCGCATTACGAAATCCATTCCGAAAAAAACATCAGGTTTAAGCCCCTTTCACTTGCTGTAAGTTTTTTACAATCAACAAAAAGCCCAATTTAGTAGGGATGAAAAATGCCCACATAACCTCCGCTCTTTCTCTGCTTTTTATTCTTTCCTGTACTCCGGAAAAAAAAGAGTTCGGCGTGGAGATTTCTACCGATGCTAGTCAAATTTTAAAGGGTAGGACGCTTTTCGAAAAGCATTGCTCCACCTGTCATAATTTCAACGAAGATGCCATAGGGCCAAATCTCAGTGGATTGACCCGGCAGATTGAGACCGAATGGATCAGCAACTTTATCAAAAATCCCGCAGCAGCCATCGAAGCAAAAGATCCTCGTGCTGTTGAACTTCTCGCCAAGTACAAAAGCCAAATGCCCGGCTTTCCAGACTTTGCTGATCAGGATATCGATGCAATAGTGAGTTACATGCATACGTTTGAGACGCTACCCATTCCGATCAGCGGAGATACGACTTCCAATCTGATTCCAGATAAAATTCAGGATTCAGGGATCAGGCTGGAGTTGGAGTTTTTTGCTCAGTTGCCCGCTAGTGACTCGGTACCGGCATTGGCAAAAATGACCAAAATGGAGCCAATTCCCGGCACAGATCGCCTGATGATCAATGACCAACGTGTTGGGATTTATGAGCTGGTGGATCAAAAGCCAGTTTTATACCTTGACCTCAAAGCCTCTAGACCGGATATGGTCAGTAAACCGGGTTGGGCGACTGGAGTGGGAAGTTTTGCTTTTCACCCGGACTTTCAGAAAAATGGACTATTCTACACTTCTCATACCGAACCGGGTGGTACCCAGCCATCAGACTTTGGATACACCGATAGTTTGGGTGTTTTCATGCAGTGGGTGTTGACAGAATGGAAAGCCGAAGATCCAGGTGCCCCCACCTTCAAAGGAACTGATCGTGAAATCCTCCGCATTGACAATGCTTCGCAAGCCCACGGAATGCAGGAGTTGACTTTTAATCCTAATTCCAAAAAAGCCGAATCAGACTTCGGTTTGCTTTACATCGGCTATGGAGATGGGGGTACGGCCGAGAAGCGCTTTGCTGCAATATCCAATCACAAGGGCGCAGGAATCTACAGCAGTATTTTGAGAATTGACCCTGCGGGAAAAGACGGAGTCAATGGCGAGTATGGGATTCCCAAAATCAATCCATTCGCTGCAGTAGCTGGAAAAGCAGGTGAGATTGTAGCCTATGGTTTCCGAAACCCCAATCGGATCTTTTGGGATGTAAAAGGACAAATTCATGCCACAGACATCGGTCAGCATAGCATTGAGGAGATCAATCGGATCCAAGAAGGTAAATTCTACGGGTGGCCGATTCGCGAGGGGGCTTTTGCCATCAATCCCTTTGGAAGCTTCCGTGCGCTGTATCCTCTTCCTGGAGACGATGCGAAATTCGGCGTAACTTACCCCCTGATTCAGTTGGAGCATGACGAAACCGTAGCCGTTATTGGTGGCTATACTATGCCCAGCGGACCGCTGAAAGGTAAATTTGTCTTTGGAGACATTCCCTCAGGAAGGTTGTTTTTTGCGGATTTGAGTGAAGCGGAACCAGTCGTGAAGACTTGGGGAGTTACTTTTGAAGGGAAAGAAGTATCCATGCAGACCCTAGTCAATCACGATCGAGTAGATTTGAAGTTTGGGATAGACGCTGAAAAAAATGTCTACATCATGAGTAAAACGGAGGGGAAAATTTTTCGAATCAAGTGAAAAAATGATGAGGAAGGTTCCATTTTCTAAAAGCCAAAAACAAAAAAGTCCAGAATTATCATCTGGACTTTTTCGCTTTAAAAATCGATTCTTTCACTCAGAGTACATCAACTCATAGTATTCCTTGGCCATTCGGTTGCTTTCGAATTCATATCGAACATCGTGCATTCCTGCTTGGACCATGTCTCTCCACTTGCGCTTATTGTCGTAATACATCGGGATGATCTGATTTTCAAGAATATCATACAGGTGTTCCAGATCTTCTTCGTCTTGGTCTTGTACACTAAGATTCTGATAGTCTACTTGAGGAATGATAAAGCAATTCTCCTGATGTCTGGCAAACTCACAAATCCACCCGTCAAAGGTGCTGAAGTTGACTGCACCATTCATAGAAGCTGTCATTCCGCTGGTGCCGGAGGCTTCACGCGGTACACGAGGGTTGTTTAACCATACATCCGAAGCCTGCTTCAGTCGCTTGCTGAGGGTCAATTCATAATCCACGCAGACTGCGACGTTTGAATAGTTTTTGCTCAGGTGAACCAGTTGGTTGAAGACACTGATTGCGCCATAGTCCATCGGATAGGGTTTACCAGCCCAGATGATCTGAATTGGCCGATCCGTATTTCGCATCAAGGCATCAAATCGCCGGATGTCCCGAGTGATCAAGTCGGGTCTTTTGTAAGCTGCAAATCTCCTGGCCCATACGATAGTCAATACATCAGGATCCAGCATTTTCCCGGTTTGGTCAGCTACGATCTCAAATGCCCGCTTTTTCAAATAGCGCTTACGATCATCGAATCCTGGATTATCTCCTTCCTCCATGAATCTGAAGAGTTGCTTATCTGCCCAATAATTCCAGTTTTGCGCATTGGTAATGGATTGAATTTCGGGAATATTGGGATAGTCCCCCCACATTCTGCGGCTGACTTCTCCGTGAAGTTTGCTGACCCCGTTTGCTTTTCGGGCAAAACGTAAGGCAGCCAAACTGTGATTGAAAATGGTACCATCCATTTCGGTCAGTTTTTGAACCTCTTGAACCGAGTACCCGGAGAAAAAGCTCATTTTGTTGAGTAGGAAGTAATCATGTTTCTCATTCCCTGCTTCCTCAGGGGTGTGGGTAGTGAAGACAAGCCGCTTTTGTACTTCAGCTTTACTTCCGAATTTCTTCAGAAGGTAGAATACACTGCTCACCCCATGTGCTTCATTGAGGTGATATACCTCGGGGTTAAAATTCAGTTCATCGATCAATTTGGCTCCACCAATACCCAAAATCATAGACTGCGCGATCTTGGCAGCAGTATCTGCATCATACAGGCGGTGGGTAATGGTCTGACTGAGGTAGTCGTTTTCAGGAAGGTCAGTACTCAGGAGAAAAAGTGGAGCACTCTTAAATGTCGTTGGAGGTAAGTACCAAGCTTTCACCCATACAGGCTGATCATGTACCGGCACGGTGAATTTTATCCCGGTATCTTGTAAGAAGCTGTATGTTTTTTCGTACCACTCAGGCTTTAAGGTTTGATCCTGATTTCTGCCTTGGTCATAGTAGCCGTATTTCCAAAGAATGCCGATTCCAATCAGGTTTTGCTTGAGTTCATAGGCGCTTCGCAAATGGGATCCAGAAAGAAATCCAAGTCCGCCACTGTAGATCTTCAAGGGTTGGTGAATGGCAAATTCCATGGAGAAATAAGCCACTGATTTTGAGAATTCCGGGGCAAGCTCGTAAGGAACTTTATAGTTTCTAAAGTCAGTCATGATATTCAATTTTGAGAGCGATAAGTTAAATCAATTGCTCAAAAAAGTCTCATTAAATAATTATTGAGCTTAATTTTTCCCAGCTATCTGGAATATTCCCCACACCAAATAGGAACCGATAAATGCTGCAGGAAGTACAATAACCAGCCCTAACAGCAGCTCGAAGGGCAACATGTCATGGGAATTGATATCACGAGCCAGATCATAAAGTATCTTGGAAAGCATGCCCAAAACCACTCCAAAGCTGATCAGCAGGGCTATAAACCCGGGGGATTTTTTTCGAAGAGAGAAAGAAATTGCAGCGCCGACAAAAGCTCCTGGAGCTAAAAAGAAGTATATCACTCGGGAAAACTCCCCTTTTTCGGAAAAGTCAGCCATCCAATATCCTATGGCTCCAATCACTAATCCAAGTGCTATAGTAGGGAGGTGTTTCTTTTGGATCATAAGCAAACTGTTGGGAATTTGGAATAGTCTTTACTCTTAAGCTTTTGACATTCAAATTCCCAACGTTTGCGATTGGCTGTGGGTTATACTTATTTGTCCTAAGCCAAAGATAGTCGTGCAGCTCGATCCGGGTCATTTTTTACTTCTGAACTGTCGTTGAGTACCATCACTTCACCTCCTTGCGCGGTGAATTTAGGCCAGTTCGGAAGTGCTCCGGCGTTTGGATTTCCAGTTTTCATAAAAGCCAGAAGCGATGCTGACATCTTCTCAGAAAGAACTCTGGGTCTCTTGCCTCCTCCGGTGTGCGTGTACATTCGGTCCGTATTATCAAACCAAAAACAGATGTCAATACAGTGGAATGCACGCATTCTTCCATTGTAAAGATTAGGCTCCCAGCCAAACCAAGCCATGTATACGGGCGCATTCTGTTTTACTTTGGCATTGCCGCAAGCGACAGCATTTGCTCGGTTTGAGGCAGCTAGGGTCATGATTTCCGCTGGTTTTTTTCCGGGAAAATTAGCCGCATACGCTTTGTAAACTTCTCCTGATTTGTCTCCAAACCGCTGCTTCATGGCTTCGATAATCTCAGCTTCTCCGGCTGCTTCAAGCTTTGCATTGGTGCGGGTAGCACTCCATTCGTGGAAAGTTGTACAGATCATCAGTGGCATTTCTGCCGTGTGGTCATTTGGATCGGAGAAAAACTCTCCTTTTGGTACATGTACACCATCTGCCACGGGTCCAAATCCTCCTCTGAACCCAGGTTGAGGATTTTCTTTCCGCATGCGCTCCAGAGCTTTGTTTGCAAGGTCAATGTATTCGCGCCAAGAAATCTCCTGAAGCTTGTCCAGAGTTGCTGGGCTTAGTCCGGCTTCTTCCATGACATATTGCCCAAGTTTGCGGCTGTATTCTTGATCATTGGCCCGAAGCATGCTTCCGCTGAGTGCGACTCCCTTGTGGACTAGTCCCTTAGAAGCTGGCATAGCCATCGTGCAGGTGACTTTTGCTCCTCCTCCGGATTGACCCATGATGGTGACATTGCCCGGGTCACCACCGAAGTTGGCAATATTATCCCTCACCCAGTGAAGCGAAGCGATAATGTCTAGCTGACTGACATTGCCTGAAGAAGCGTATTTTTCCCCTCCTACTCCGGATAAATCCGTAAATCCGATTGGCCCCAATCTGTGATTGATGGAAACGAAAACTGCGTCGCCTTTTTTGGCAAAGTTTTCTCCATGGTAGCCGTCTTGTTCGATTCCGTTGCCATTGGTAAATCCTCCGCCATGAAGCCACACCAAAACTGGACGCTTTTTGCCGTCTGCCAGTGCATTGGTCCAGACATTCAGCTTGAGGCAATCTTCGGAGACATCGTCATAGTTCCAATGATCCGCAAAAGAATAATGGACAGCAGCATAGCGATTGTCCATGATCTGTGGGGCAGTATTTCCCCACCAGATCGTATCCTTGATTCCTTCCCATTTTTCAGGCTTCTGTGGAGGCATAAATCTATTTTTCCCAGCAGTATTTGCACCATAAGGCACCCCAAGAAATGTATAAACCCCATTCAGTTGATAGCCTCGGATTTTTCCGAAACTGGTATCTGCGATAGCGATGTCATCTCCGATTTTCAGGTATTGTTCATCATCTGCCTCAGGGGCGGGTTGAGAAAGTGAAGTAGCATTCACCGCAAATGGAGCCGCTGCAATGCCGGCAGTCCCCAGCCCGATTTTCTGCAAAAAGTCACGTCGATTATTTTTCATAAAGGTCTTAGGTTTAGGGTTAATTCTATTGTCTCAATTTGTGTAAATGGAATTTTTAATCCTAATCCGGGGATTCTTTTTATTTTGATCATTCAATTGGGTTATAAACGGTTAACTGTAAGGATTTATGAAATTTTACAAAAGGTTCTTTTTTGGCTTGGTTTGGTTGATAAGTTCATCGATAGCCTTTTCTCAAGAAAAACCAGGCTACTTCATGCATCCCGATGTACATGAAAATACCGTCGTTTTTGTGGCGGAAGGGGATCTGTGGAAAACTTCCCTGAGCGGTGGCGAAGCTATCCGTCTGACGACACATGCAGGAGACGAAAGTTCTCCCAAGATTTCCCCCGATGGGAAATGGGTTGCCTATGCCGCCACATACGAGGGTCCTACTGAAGTATACTTGATTCCGGTTATGGGCGGTTTGCCCCGCAGGCTGACTTATGAACCCGCCACTTCGATCCCGACTGACTGGAAATCTCCCACTGAACTTGCCTATGTGACCAATCAATATTCCACCTTGCCTCGCTTGAATACCGTGGTGGTAAACATTGAAAATGGAGCAAAATCGATCATTCCGCTGGAAATGGCAGCCGAGGGAAGCTTCAATGCTTCTGGGGACACCTACTTTTTTGTCCGCCCGACTTTTCACAACAATGTCACCAAGCGCTACCAAGGAGGCACCGCCCGTCAACTTTGGAAATTTACCTCGGGACAAGCTGAAGCCGTAAAACTCACCAACGACTACAAGGGAGAGGATCATCATCCGATTTACCACCAAGGTCGGGTTTACTTCCTCTCCTCCCGAGATGGAATCCAAAATGTCTGGTCCATGAATGAAAACGGATCTGACCTGAAGCAGCATACCAAGCAGCCTAACTTTGATGTCCGGGAAGCCTCCATCCACGGGAATAATCTAATTTATCGGGCTGGAGCGGATCTTTTTCAGTATGATTTGCAATCGGGTCAAGATAAAAAACTAACGATCTCACTCACCTCTGACTTTGAGCAGCTACGCGAGTATTGGATTGACAATCCAGCTAATTACATCAGCAATATCTCCCTCAGTAATGACGGTGAAAAAGTGGCATTGACAGCACGTGGACGCGTATTTGTCTTTCCAGTGAAGCAGGGAAGATCCCTTCGTCTTAGCCAAAAAGATGGGGTACGCTACCGGGACGCTGTTTTTTCTCCTGACGGAAAAGACATCATGACCTTTTCGGACGAGAGCGGGGAATTTGAAGTCCATCAATATTCAGGTTTGGGTCTGGATCAAGGGAAAAAGTTAACATCCGATGGGAATACCCTGAGATTTGGACTTTTACCCTCTCCAGATGGGAAGAAATTAGCTTACTACGACCTAAACAATGCGCTCTGGATTCAGGATTTGGCCTCTGGCAAAAAAACCAAAGCCAATGTGGGGGATGAAGACCTCAGTGGCGCGATGGCTTGGTCTCCTGATGGCAAATGGTTGGCTTATGGCCAAGCAGCTTCCAATACCTTTATGCAGCTGTTCATTTTCAATCCGGAATCCGGTAAGCGAATCCCGCTCACTTCTGATCGTACCAACAGCATGAATCCGCAATGGAGTCCTGACGGAAAGTGGATTTACTTTATGTCTGACCGGAATTTTGAGTCGAGAATCGGATCGCCATGGGGTACTCGACAGCCTGAGCCTTTCTGGGAAAAGCAGATAAAAATCTATCAGGTGGGTCTGAAATCTGGCTTGGTTTCTCCATTTCAACCTAAAAATGAACTGAAGCCAGCCGAAGAGAAGAAATCTGAGGGCCCAGTGGTGGTCACTGTGGAGGAGTCAGGATTGATGGAACGGGTACGTGAAGTCCCTATCCCTGCAGGAAACTACAAAAACCTGGTGGTAACTGACAAAGCCCTGTACTACCATCGCGTCGGGCCCGGAATGGGAATCTACTTTGGCGGTGGAGCATCAAATGACGATAATCCGGCTCTGATGATGACCCCCATCGATGAGAAAGCCGAGCAAAAGGTTTTTGTGGATAAGGTCAATAGCTTTATCACTTCGCTGAACAACAAGTATGCAGTCCTCCGCATAGGAGCCAATCATTACGTTGTTGAATTAGGCACATCGCCCCTTTCCGACCTGTCCAAAAATCAGCTTACTTTAAGTGGATGGAAGTTTTCAGTTGATCCACGGGAAGATTGGAAGCAGATCTATACAGATGCTTGGCGAATGGAGCGGGACTACTTCTACGACCGGAATATGCACGGGGTGGACTGGGATGCGATGTATGAGAAGTATCTCCCGCTAGTCGATCGAGTGACCACCCGTCGGGAGCTTTCAGACGTGATGGGTGAGCTGATCGGCGAGTTGAGTGTACTTCACACTTCTGTGGGTGGTGGAGATCTGCGAAACGGAAACGATCAGATTCAATTTGGGATGCTAGGAGGGAGATTTTCCAAAAATGAAAAGCTGAAGGGCTACACGATCGATCATATTTTCAAAAGCGACCCGGACTATCCGGATGAGATGTCTCCTCTCTCCCACCCGGATCTGAATATTTCCGTGGGTGACGTGATTACTCATATTGACGGAGTAGCGGTACTGGACGCTCCTGATCTCTTGTATTTGCTCCGAGACAAAGCCAATAAGCAAGTCCGAATCAAAGTCCTAAGCGGTGCAGGCGTAGACAAAGGTGACCGGATCATCATTCCGATGACCTCTCAACAAGAATCCAATCTTCGCTACAACGAATGGGAATATACCCGTCGCTTGATGGCAGAAGAAAAATCAAATGGGGAAATTGGCTATGTACACTTGCGAGCGATGACTGCACCGGATATCGGACAGTGGTACCGGGATTTCTATCCACAGTTTAAGAAGTCCGGCTTAGTGATCGATGTGCGTCAAAACAGAGGTGGAAATATCGATTCCTTTATTTTGGAAAAGCTGATGCGGGAGGTTTTCTTCTATTGGAAGGGCAGAACAGGTGAACCCTATTGGAACATGCCGTATGCTTTCCGTGGGCATTTGGTCCTGCTGGTGGATGAGTTTACCGCTTCTGATGGAGAAGCGTTTGCCGAAGGCTTCCGCAGACTCGACTTAGGTCAAGCAATCGGTGCTCGAACTTGGGGTGGAGAAGTATGGCTATCGGGAGTGAATACCCTCACCGACAATGGAGTGGCTCGTGCTCCGATGAATGGGGTATATGGTGTGGTAGATGAAGATACCAACCAAAGTACAGAGTGGCTGATCGAAGGCGTCGGATTTATCCCAGACATCGAAGTGATCAATATGCCAAAGGCGACTTTTGATGGAAAGGATGCACAGCTGGAAGCTGCGATAGAGCATTTGAAGGGATTGATCAAAGCCGACCCGAGACCAGTTCCCCAAGTGCCGGAGTATCCGGATAAGCGTTTTAAGAATGGGAAGAACTGATTTTAGAAAGAGTTCAGTGTACACACCGAGCTAGGCTAAGTAGGCCTACCAAACAGGCAAGCAAAAGAGGAAAGTCAATCTGGCTTTCCTCTTTTGCTTTAACCAATTATTCCATCTCCGTTGATGTCTTTTCCGCTTTGCTCTTCGAGTACTTTGAGTGTTTTGATCAATACTTCCTGAGTTTTGCGAAGCTCATTTTCCAAATAAGCAACTCGGGCCTCCAAAGATGAGGCTCGGGAGTCATGGTTAGAGATTTGGCTTTGTTGGATGAGGTTCCAGAATAGTCCCATTTGATTTTTTCGTTTGGTTTTTTTTTGATAAAGTTTTTTGTTGCGCTATCGGACAAGATTAGGTCGATGGTTGAATAGAAATGTTGAGGTCGGTTTTTGAAATAGGTAATGCTCTTATTCGTATCCCTGTGGCAGCAAAAATAGCATTAGTCACTGCAGGGGCAATCACGGGAGTACTGGGCTCTCCGGCTCCACCGGGAGGATTGTCGCTAGCAAGGATATGGGTCTCAATCTTGGGAGCATCAGCCATACGAGTGACTGGGTAATCATGGAAATTGCCTTGAACAACTGCCCCATTTTCTATCGTGATTTCACCGGACATGGCAGCCGACAGTCCATAGATAATGCCGCTTTCCATTTGAGCGATAAATCCATCCGGATTTACTACAATCCCAGGATCTGCTACGCACACGACTCGATGAACTTTCAATTTGCCTGACTGATCCACTTCTACTTCGGCTACCTCAGCCACGATGGAGCCAAAGGAATGGTGGATAGCCACACCTCGACCCCAATTAGGTGGAAGTGGTGAGGTCCAATTGGACTTTTCAGCAACCGCATCCAAAACTCTCTGGAACCTTGGATTGGAGGCGGTGAGTTTTTTCCGATAGGCCAAAGGATCCATTTTGGCAGTATGTGCCAATTCGTCGATGAAAGATTCAGAATAAAATCCGTGGGTAGAGTGATCCACGCTTCTCCAGTTTCCCCAAGGTACCAGAGAGGAAGGACTAGAGTAACGGATGAGTTGGTTGGGTACTTCGTAGGGGATATCTGCAGCCTCAGGAGGATGGTGTCTGAAGATGAACTGGCTTTGATAAGCCAAGGGATACCCAGAGTCATCCAAGACTGCCTTCATCCGGCTGATTCCCAGTTCACGATATACATCATGCTGGATATCTTCCTCCCGGGACCAAATGAGTTTTACAGGGAAATCCACTTCCTTGGCAATCCGGGTGGCTTGCAGGATCACATCTGTTTCCGATCTTCTGCCAAACCCGCCTCCCAGTAATTGATTGTGGACGATCACTTTTTCCTGGTCGATTTGTAGCTCTTCGGCGACTGCGGCTGCTACCCCAAGTGGGTTTTGACTTCCACACCATACTTCAGCTTCTCCACCTTTTACCCAGACTGTACAATTCATGGGCTCCATGGTGGCGTGCGCCAAAAAAGGGACCTGATATTCTGCTTCCACAACTTGCGAGGCCTTACCAAACACGGGATGGACATCCCCGGATTTTAGATGGGTCTCCAAATTATCCTCTTTTAGCGCCTGATCCATTTCTGCCTTGTATCCAGCGACAATATCTGCTTGGCTTGAGCCATTTTTTTCGTTGATTTCGAAGCTGACTTCCAAGGAATTCAAAGCTGTTTTTGCTTGCCAATAGCCATCTGCGATGACAGCCACGGCGTTACCTAGGTTTACAATTTTGATCACACCTTCTTTGCTCTCAATGGAGGTATCCACTGAAAGGACCTTACTCCCAAAAACCGGTGAAGCAGCCACGGTGGCATATTTCATTCCTGGAATATCCACATCGATTCCAAAGATGGCGGCTCCAGTTACCTTGGCGGGAATATCGAATCTAGGTTTGGATGTGCCGATTAGTGTAAACTCTTCAGCCGACTTGAGTTTAGGCTTGCTTGGGACTTTGAACTTGGCTGCTTCTGGTGCTATTTCACCAAACGTGATGGATTTTTTCGATGCTGAATGAGTGATTAGGCTATTTTTGACCGAAAGCTCTCCGGTTGGAACTCCCCATTTTTCTGCTGTAGCTTGCACCAGCATGGCTTTTGCCGCTGCACCCGCTACTCGCATTGCCTGCTGGCCTGTAAATCTCACCGAAGCACTGCCACCTGTAATTTGGAAATTCATCGATTTCACGGCAGTGAGAAAAACACCATCTATCGTCTGGTCCAAGAATTTTGGAAATTCTGCATTTCCGGCGATGAAGCCTTTAGCTACCGCATAATTGGCATATTCTTTTACCGCAGGAGCCTCTTCAAATTTTACTTTGGACCAATCTGCGTCCATCTCTTCAGCCAGCATCATCGCCAAAGCAGTATGCACTCCTTGACCCATCTCAGCATGCGGGATGATGGCAGTTACGGTATCATCTGGTGCGATTTTCAGCCAAATATTCATCATCGCTTCTCCTTCATTGGCCATGTATCCGGCTACTTTAGAGGCTCGGTTTCCGGGCCGAATCGCGATGCCCAAAACTAGTGTGCCACCAGCCAATACTCCGGCTCCAATAAATGCTCTTCTAGTCCACTTTTTCATGGGATAATTGGGTTAGGGGTGGAGGATTGGAGTGCTTCAGAGGCTCGTTTGATAGCGGATTTAATTCGACCATACATGCCGCAGCGGCAGATATTTCCAGACATAGCCAGGTCAATTTCTTCATCTGAGGGATTTGGGTTAGCATCCAAAAGAGCCACAGCCGACATGATTTGTCCGGATTGGCAATACCCGCATTGAGGGGTTTGTTCAGCAATCCAGGCTTGTTGCACGACGTGAAGCGTATCAGGGTTAGGGGCAATACCTTCGATGGTCGTGATGTTTTTTCCTTCCGTACTCAGAGCCGGAGTGATGCAGGAGCGAATCGGTTGACCGTCGAGATGAACTGTGCAGGCACCACACTGAGATATCCCGCAGCCAAATTTGGTACCGGTGAGTTTGCACTGCTCGCGAATGACCCAAAGCAAGGGCATTCCTGCTGGGGCATTTACTTCGAATTCCTTTCCGTTAATCGTCAATCTGGTCATGATTCAGGCAAATTATTGGTCAATACTAAGGTAAAATGGGGGATCAAAGGGTTTCAATTGAGTCAATTTAGTCAAAACAAAAATCTGAAGATAGCGATGCTAGGTAATAGGTGACCCGATTTTGGGAAAGAAGCGATTGGCGGATTTTGTGGGAGAAAGAGATCATTTCAATAGCTAAGAATTTGTACTAGAATCAATTTCCTGATCGATGATTTGAAGGAGTTTATTGAAGAAAACTAACAAGGCTTTTTCATCATTTATTGCATCAATCCTCCAGGAATCTACATTGCTTAGGATATCTTCCACTAGTCTATTCTGAAACAACCAATCGTAATCGGAAGTGTAAGATCCTTTAGGAAAATCTTTGTACTCACCATCTGCTAGGATTCGATTCGAGGAACTGATTTTACCATCAATGGCTGGCCAAAGCCGGTTGATGATAAGGCTTTTTACCACATCAAATTCCTCCAATCCATCGACTACTTCGCCTTCAAAGGAAGTCAACATGGATTTTAATTCTTCATTTCGCAGGTAATCCAAATTACCAGAGGAGATAATTGATTTGATATAACCGTTTCTGACTTCAAAGGTGTACACCGTTTCGGCATTGAAAAGCAAAGTATCCAGTGTTGTGGAAGGAATTGTTGATATGTCTGTTCCGAAAAGGCGTAAGAGTTCGAAGCAACACTGATGTGCGAGTTCATGATAAGAAATATCTGTTTCAAGATTTTGAATGTTCAAAACCAGTTCCGTACGAAGGTTTTGGAGAATGGTTTGTTCAGCGATTCGGATTTTGCGTTGCTCGTTCCAGTTATTTACTTGAAGTGCCAAAAGGATTCCAACCATGACTAAGGCGATCTCTCCCACCGCATAGGCCAGATATCGGGTTACTTGATTCTGAGAAAGGAGTTTTTGTCGGATTTTGCGGAAGAGGGAAATCATAGGCTATTTCTCAAAAGGAACATTTACAGGTCTCAACAGCCCTCCACGCATCACATGGGTAATTGATCGGAAATTGCTTGCATCCGTCGAGGGATCTTTTTCCAAGATGATCAGATCAGCCATTTTGCCGACTTCCAAGGTGCCAAAATCGTCTATTCTTCTCATGGCCTTAGCTCCGTTTTGGGTGGCTATAGTGATCAAATCTTTGGCAGGGATCCCTGCTTTCTGCATGGCTTCCAGCTCATCATATACCGAAATTCCATGGAGGGTTCCTGGATTCCCTGCATCGGTGGATAGCGCGATAGTAATTCCTGCTTCATAGAGCAGCTTAAGGTTGGCGTACATGATGGATTTTAGCTTTTCGTCAGTTTCTTCTGTTGACTTGATCATATCCTCAAATTTTTCCGGGCCTTGATAGTACTTAAAAAATGATTGGGAAGCCTGAAGCAAATTTCTAGTTTCAGGATCTACCACTTGATTAGGGTCATTTAAGGGAAATTCTCCTAGGAGCGATTTGAAGGCTATGGAATAGCCCGGCACAACGACCAAAGTGGGGCATAAGATGACCCCTGATTCCTTGGCCAGCCGGATAAATTCTTCATCGACCAGCTGATCATCCACACTATGCACCAAGACCTTTGCACCAAGCCGAATTGCCTCTTTGGCTTGATCCAGATCTGTGGCATGGACGATCAGTTGATTGCCCTGAAGCGGGATTTCTGTAGCCACTGCCCGAAGGCTTTGCATGAACGTGGAGTCCTTTAAGTTTAAGCTCCAGATTTTGATTCCGGTGGAGCCGAGGTTGGAATTCTTTTGGACGAATTCTTTTCCAAATTCAGGAGAAGTCAGGGCCAGCATCTGTCTGGCAGGAGGGACATTGAAGATGTCCAGTCGGTCTTGTGGAAATGGTGTAAGTAATGGTCCCGCAGCGGCTACATGGGGCGCATTGAGGTTGGTTTCGGCAGATTTGGACAAATCCACGATCCATTCAAATCCTCCCACATCATACACTGCGGTCACCCCTGAGCGGAGGTAGCTTTCCAGATACGGGTTGGGATTTCTTTTTAACCTAGCCTGAAGGCTATCAAATCGAAGTGTGTCCCGGATATCCAGCGCATCTGGACGACCGTCGAAAAAGCCGGTTTGGGAAAAGTGAACATGAGCATCGACTAGCCCTGGTGTGATAAACTTTCCTGTGACATCAATCTGGTTGGCATTTTCGGGGATTTCGACTTCCGAACCTCCAATAGCGGCAATTTTTCCATCCTGAAGAATAATGACACCGTTGGAAATGGAATTCCCTGTGCCATCAAAAAGCGTTGCACCATGCAATACGGTGATTTTGGAATCTTGAGAAGGGCTCTGTGTACAAGCCGCCAGAATCAGGATTCCAAGCATGGGTAGTAGCGAAAGTTTTTTCATAAGTTTTTGACGGATTTTTCGGAAAATAGTGATCATGGCTTATCGGAGAAGGGTAAAGAGACAAACAGCTGCGATTGAATCAACCAAGTCCCTGATTTTTTGGTCCACTGGGCGGAGTATTTCCCTCCGACTACTGCCTTATCCGAACCTTCAACATATCCTTTCCAGGTTCCCGTTTCCCATGCCAACTGAGTTTCAGGATTGACCATGATTTCATCGGGTGTCCGGATCCAATACATTTTAGGCCCTTTGGCATTTTTGAGGTATTCCATCAATTCGGCTTTTCCCGAAAGCAAAGTTCCGGCACCGGTCGTAATCAATGCGTCTTCTGTGGAAAAGCTCGCATTCAACTCCTCGTCAAAAGCACGGAGGGCCTGATTCGATGCTTGACGTTGGGCTAGGATCTGAGACACCTCTGCCTCCTGTGCAAAGGAGACGGTTACGACCAAGAGTACGATCAGAGAAAAAAGTGTTTTTCTGATCCAACTCATGGCTTATCCCGATACTGATTAAACCAACTCAAAATCGCAGCAGACTTGCTCATCAGCATGCTTGGTCGATTGACCAAGCCATGGGAAGCATTGGGAATCCGAACCATCGCTGATTCTACTCCATTGAGCTTCAATGCTGTATAATACTGCTCAGACTCTGAAATCGGTGTGCGAAAATCCTGCTCTCCTGTTAAGAGCATGGTTGGTGTTTTCACATTTCCCACCAGCGAGAGGGGTGATCGCCTCCAGTAATTCTCCTGATCTTCCCAAGGCATTTTCCCAAACCAATACTTGGCAAAAAAGGCTGGAGAATCCGCATGAAGCACGAAACTCGTCCAGTTAATCACCGGCTTGGCCACGACAGCAGCCTTGAATCTCTTGGTTTTCCCTACAATCCAAGCAGTCAAAACCCCTCCTCCCGAACCACCCGTCACGAATAAGTTTTCTGTATCCACATACCCTTTTGCAATGACCGCATCTACGCCGGACATCAGATCCTCGAAGTCATGATTGGGATAATCGTGGTGAATCGAGTTGCCAAACTCTTGCCCGTAACCCGTGCTTCCTCTGGGGTTAGTGTAAAGGACAACATAGCCAGCAGCAGCATAGGCTTGAATTTCATAGGCGAAAGAGGGGCCGTACATCGCAAATGGTCCACCATGAATTTCTAGGATAAAGGGGTACTTTTTGGCAGGATCAAAGTCCGGCGGAGTCACGATCCATCCTTGTACACGCTTTTTGTCAAAAGAAGACTCCCACCAGATTTCCTCAGTTTTTCCGATTTTTCGGAAGGAAAAAAGATCGTCATTGACAGCAGTCAGTCGTTTGGTTTCTCCTCCATTCCAAACTGCCAAATCAGCGGGATGCTCTGGTCCACCTTGGGTAAAAGCAAATCGGTTGTTTGACGAGACGGTATATGTCCCGGCATTGTAAGGCCTTCCCAAGTCCAAACCTCCAAGTCCTTCGACTACGGTTCGGATTTTTCCGGTCAGGGCCACATGACCGATTTTGGAATCCCCAAATTCATCGTACTGAAAGTAGATTCCTTGGCTATTTGCCTCCCACTGAGGATTGCCGGCATCCCGGTCTAGGTCACCTGTCATATTTTTGACGCTGGTACCATCCACATTCATGACATAGAGATTGGTGACTTGGTAACCTTGGAAGGTGTCATCATTTCCGGTAAATGCGATTAATTTTCCATCCGGAGAAAGTGCTGGTTCGGAATCAGGACCGAAACGGGAAGTCAGCGGTTTGATATCTCCCGAGCTCAGATTTAAGCTATAGATTTCAGAATTGGCTGGCTCCAATTCGTGATTATCATGAAGATTTGCTGAAAAGAAAAGTGATTTACCGTCTTTGGCCCAGATCGGACCTCCATGATTATGAGAAGTAAACGTTCGCTGTCTTGGGGTACCTCCATCGATTCCCAAAGTAAAGATTTGGGAATTTCCGGGTTTTAGATACCCAGCTCCATCGCCCCGGTAATTTAGCTCATCGATATAGATCGGTGGAGCATTCCATTCCGCACCTTCGGGTTTGGCGGGGATATTCAGCATGGATTTTTTAGCTTCTGGTACAAACTGGGTGAATGCCAACTGACTGTCGTCTGGGCTCCATGCCACAGCACCGGGAGGAGTAGCGGTATTGGTAAGAGATATCGTTTCGCGTGTGTCGAGGTACATGACATAGAGTTTGACCTTTTCATCATCCTGATTAGAGAGAAAAGCCAGTTTTTTACCGTCATTGGACCAGCGTGGAGCATAGTCCCGTTGGTTTCCTTGGGTAAGTTGGCGGATGCGGGTCCCGTCGATATTGCTGATCCAGAGATTGGAATAGTCTCGGTCAGTCATGATGTCTTTGAAGTTTCGGACAAAAATAATCTGCGAGCCATCTGGAGAGATTTGTGGATCGGAGACGTATTCCATACTGAAGAGATCTGTCAGCTCCAGGTTTGTTTTTTCTTGGGCTTGGATTCCCAAACTTGAAATTGAAAGCAGGAAAATCAGAATTGAAGAAAATTTTAATCGTCTCATATGAATTGGTGTTTTAATTGGCTTTGGTAGCATAGGAATTTACTGGACTCATTTATGGATGTGTTTGGCAATTTGGTATTTGAACTTAGCTTCATTCGGTCACCGAAATTAAAGAGTCAAAGTATTCCATAGACTGAGTGAAATCGAGGAGTAACCCGAAATAAAATTGTCTATAGATAACGCAATCTCAATATCCTCTTGCGGCTCCGTCATCACTTGAAGAATCAGCTGCACCCACATAGAATCCCAGTTGGGCGTCATAAGTAATCCCCATCAGCACTCCAAGATTGGTTGTCGGACGAAGGGTATGTCCCATTTCTTCCAAGGCCTTTCTGGTATCTGGAGAAAGCAGGTTTCGCTCATAAATAATTTGATCGGGAAGCCACTGATGGTGGATTTTCATGGCTTCTATCGCTCGGTCGATTCGCATGTCGTATGCAAGAACATTCAAGACGGTTTGGAAAACAGTGTTGATGATCGTCCTTCCTCCAGGGCTGCCGATCACGAGGTAAGGTTTGCCGTCTTTTGCGACGATGGTAGGGGTCATGCTGGATAGCATTCGCTTTTCCGGTGCGATAAGGTTGGGGTCGGAACCGATTTGTCCGGTAGAAGTGGTGACTCCGGGTACAGGGTTGAAGTCTCCCATTTCATTGTTGAAGATGAAGCCCAGCTTTTCCGAACCCATGCCCACGCCATAGCTATTTTCCAAAGTGTAGGTAAGGGATACAGCATTTCCATCCTTGTCAATCACTGAAAAATGCGTGGTGTGATCGCCGCCGTAGAGTTGGCCAAACTCGGATGAGTCACTTTTGGAGGCTTTGGTCAAATCCAGATTTTCAAACCTTTCTTTCGCAAATTCCTTTGAAGTCAACTTATCTATCGGCATGTCAGGATTGAAATCAGGATCACCCAAATGTTCCGCCCGATCGGCAAAAGCCCTTCGCATGGCTTCTGCTACCAAATGGACATAGGCTGTAGAATTAAATTCCACTTTGGAAATATCTGCCACTTCCATCAGATTTATCATCTCGATCAGAGCCACACCACCCGAACTTGGTGGAGGCATGGAGAAAATCTCAAAATCCTTAAATGTAGTCTTGACCGGCGATCGCTCCACTGCTTCATATTTCGCCAAATCATCCTGAGTAATGATTCCCCCGTGGGCTTTCATGTAGCGTTCAATCTCTGCTGCTACGGGACCTTTGTAAAAACCGTCTCTCCCCTGATCCCGAATGGCTTCCAAAGTTTTGGCCAGCGCGGGTTGCTTCCAGAGCTCACCCGGAGCTACTATCTGGCCATCTGCTCCTCGAAAGAAGTTTTGCATCAAGTCATAGGAAGGGTCTAAAGCTGATACCCGAAGTGCCGCTTGATACAAGCCCCAAGACATTGGAAATCCATTTTTCGCCTGATCAATCGCCGGTTGCACTAAGTCCTTCCATGGCAATTTGCCATACTTTTGATGTGCTTGGTAAAGACCCGCCACGGTGCCAGGAACCCCGACAGATAGCAATCCTTCATGATTCGAATCATTTCTGATCTTTCCATTTTCGTCCAAAAACATGGTCGGGCTGGCTGCCAATGGGGCTTTTTCCCTGAAATCAAATGTCGTGACCGCTCCGTCTGATTTCATCAACACGATGAATCCTCCTCCGCCAATATTACCTGCTTCAGGATGTGTCACCGCCAAAGACAAAGCAGTAGCCACTGCTGCATCAATTGCATTTCCACCTTTTTTCAAAATTGAGATTCCCACCTCGGAACTGAGGTAATGATCCGAAACGACCATACCGTTTTTTCCATAAGTCTGAGCATTCAGCGGATTTCCAATCTGCAGAATGTATAAAGCGAAAAGGAAATATAGGAGAACTGGATTTCTTTGATTCATCTGTATAGTTTTTGTTTTTTGGCAATCTGCTGGAGTCTTGCAGGGTTTCCCTAAGGCTATCAGTACTTGCTACAGGTTGTGAAGTACCTATCTTGGGTATTTCATTTCGTTCGATGTTATTCCTTCAGCCGATTGTATTTTTTGAGCACTTCGACCAGCAATACATGAGGCAATGCATAGGACTTGTTTCCATTAATTCCTTCCATCGTTTCAGCGGCGATCATGGCATTGATGATGGCCTCTTCGACAGACTGGACCGTAGCCTGCAACAAAGGATCGATTTCGTCATTTGCCAGCATGACCAATTGGGCGAAATCAGATCGCTGGAAGGCATCAGGATTAGCAGTGGAAAATGCGATAAAAATATCCCCCGATCCATTGGTCCCTATTCCGCCGGTTAACCCAATTCCTAGGGGAACCCGATTAACAATCCGTTTTAGCTGATGCGGAAGTAAAGGCGCATCTGTTGCCACCACGACAATGATCGATCCGTCTCCTTCTTGACGATAGGACTGTGGCGGCAATTTCAATTCGTTATTCAAGGTGTCCATCAACTCCTTTCCGACAGGAACGCCGGCAATCGTGAGAGATAGTTTTCTTCCAAAATTAGCCTGTACCAAAACACCAACTGTGTAGGTGGAATCTTTAATCGCCACTATTCTGGAGGAGGTTCCTGTTCCTCCTTTGAAGCCTAAGCACATCATTCCCGTACCTCCACCTACATTTCCTTCTTCAATTTTGCCAGTTGAAGCGTTTTCAATCGCTTCGATTACATGTTCTTCCTTGACATGGAAGCCATATATGTCATTTAAAAATCCGTCGTAGGTTTCTGCCACCACGGGGTATGTGTACCACCATTCTTCTCCTTTGTACCAATCAGTATCCACGTACCATTTCAATACCGCATCTCGGACCACCCCCACACTGTTGGTATTGGTAATCATGATAGGCGTTTCAAGGAATCCGGATTCGGTCAGCCAAGTAGTTCCCGTCATTTCCCCATTTCCGTTCAAACTGTACCAATTGGCGAATACAGGACTGAATTTTTGGGCTCTGCCCCTAGGAAAAATTGCAGTAACTCCGGTTCTGACTGGTCCTTTACCCACCTTATTTTGCCCGCTTCCTGAAATGATAGTGCTGTATCCTACTTCTACACCTTTGACATCGGTGATGGCGTTAAATTCGCCTGTGCTGCCATTAAAAGGAACACCTAAATCTCTGGCGCGGGGTTTTTGGGCGAAAGCAGAAGAAATGCAGAGGATAAAAATCAAGAGGAAAATTATTCTTTTCATTTTGTAGTTTTTAAAAATGTGGTATTTCAGTCTACTATGGATTTTCAGTTTTCCCCGGTCCGTTTCTTTTCCAAATACCTATAATGGCTGTTGTCCTGAGGGGTTCTGACTACTTTACTTTCCGGCATTGGACCTAATTGCTTCACAGCAAGCTCCATTGCGCGCATCATTTGTGCGGTCTTTTCCGGGTTTTCTTTTGCCAGGTTAGTAGTTTCTCCAGGGTCTGTTTTTAGGTTGAACAGCAACGTGTCATGTGCATCCACTTTTTTCATTCCTCTTGAACCTCCAAATCCTTGGAAAGGTCGCTTGATTTTCCAATCCCCTTCACGATATCCTTCTTGGCTGGCAAGCATGTAATAGATGAATGTATCGCCTTACCGATTTCCATTTTCAAAAAGCACAGCGCTCAAATCTTTGCCATCGATCTCGCGGTCTTGGGGAATCTCAGCATCTACCAGTTTACAAAATGTAGGGAACCAATCCATCTGAGTGGCTAGCTCTTCGTACACTTGACCAGGATCGATTTTTCCCTTCCACATCGCGACGGTAGGGACTCGTACTCCACCTTCGAATGTAAACTGTTTTCCCTCCCGGAGTGGCCCCGCCGATCCTCCATGATCTTCCATCACCAGCCAGGGGCCATTGTCCGAAGAAAATACGATCAGTGTATTTTCAAGGAGACCTTTTTCTTCCAGCTTTTTCAAAATCTCCCCCACACTCCAATCCAATTCCTGAATCACATCTCCATACAATCCCCGATTTGATTTCCCTTCAAACTCAGGAGAAGCATAGATCGGTACATGAGGCATATTGTGAGCCAGGTAAAGGAAAAAGGGCTGATCTCTAATAGAATCGATGAATTTTAGGGATTCTTCAGTGTAGGTTTTGGTTGTAAAACGTTGATCTACATGGAATTCCTCTACTTCATTTCCTCGCATGTAGACCACCGAGGTCATGTCGTTGGAATAAGGGATTCCAAAGTATTCGTCAAAACCCTGATTCAGAGGAAGGTATTTTTCTAGGTGTCCCAAGTGCCATTTTCCCACGACTCCCGTTCGGTAACCTTTTGCTTTTAGAATTTCGGCGATAGTGATTTCTTCTGGATCCATACCGGTTAGGCTTTCGGGAAAAAAGACAGCGTTAATTCCCATGCGCTGCGGCATCCGTCCGGTCAAAAGGCCTGCACGGGAAGGACTGCAAACCGGAGATGCTGAGAGAAAAGAGCTGAATTTTATTCCTTCTGCGGCTATACGGTCAATATTGGGTGTATCGATATCCGTGGCACCGAAACAGCCTAAATCTCCATAACCGAGATCATCCGCAAAAATGAAGACGATACTGGGAAGCTCAGATTTTATGGCTTTTTCCTCCTGAGAGTCACAGGAAAAAAGTAAAAGAGTGATCAATACCAAGAGGAATTTTGCATTCATTTTATTCGTGTTTATGCTGCATCCGGTGATTTTTCAAAATATCCTCCCCGAAGTCATTTCCATTTTCCCGCCAGATCGTATGGATGTGATTTGCATTGTCTAGGAATCCGACATTGTCGTATTCGATCAGGAAGTCAGGACTGTGGATGACATAATAGTGAGCTTTCATCGGTTCATAGCTTCCAATCCACGCAAAATATACTTCACCCATTCCCCGGGCATGAAGCTTGGCAAGATATTCCTCGGCTTTCTCGTGATCCAGATTGCCAATGTATTCTTCAATCAGGTAGTGAAGGATTTTTTGTTGCCCTTCGTTGAGTTCAGAGCCTTTGATTCCTTGAAATTCTTCCAGCCACTGAGGTCGATCTGGGCTCGTGATGATATCGCCAGGTACTTTTTCTGACAAGGTCGCTTTTGCTTTTTGACGCTCATCGAGTGCATTTATGAGCCAAAATCCATAGTCTTCTTCTTTACTCAATGGACGCAAACCTGCATATTGAGTCGCCTCGACTACTGCAGGATCAGATCCAAAAAACAGAGGAGTCATCGTAAACTGATCCCCTGCTACTGTCAGATTGATCGATATATGATGTCCTTCCAACTTCAGGCTCCAGATATCATCTGATTGAGGATTGCCTCCGATAGCGATGTAGTAGTTCCCATAGTCCCAATTCAGCTTGCGGATGAATTCCATACTTCGCTCATTTACTTTTCCCTGCTGAAATTGAATTTCAAAAAGTTCATGGAGGATATCATCTACCTGCATGATCGCGAAGGTTTTCAGATATCCTTGGGAGCTGAAAATCGAACTGAGGACCTGATGGAATTGTATTTTGCTCGTATCAGACAAATCACCATATCGGAGTCCTACTCTGGGAGCCAGCCCAAGGGGAAGATTGGTCCAATTGGTCCTAGTGCTATCTTCAAAATCTATAAAAACCGAATCCCGTTGATTACCTTCCAGGGTTTGGATAAATGCAAGTGTGGATGATTTGAGCTTCTCCGTATTTTGGGCCGAAGCCGAAATGGTTACTAGCGCAAGCGTAAGTGTGTAAATTAATTTTTTAAACATAGAAGCCTTAGAGGAAGGTAAGTTTTGGGTTTTTTCAACCTGACAAATGAATTCGTCTGCAGAAAGATAAAAGTTACTGGAAAAATCTAATTTTTCTCTAAAAAATCCTGAATATCAATCCAAAGCAAAATCCAAAACACCTCCTGGGAACGGACTTCAGGGAAGCCTTTTCATTATTTTTTTCCAAAAACCAAACAAAATTACGATTTAGATTTCTGCTAATTTGACGGGTTTTTATGAAATTTGGATTGATTCAAATATCATTTAGTCGTAATCCAACTAATGCACAGCATGATGAAAAAGCTCCTCAGTATATTTTTATTCTGTCTGGTAGGGACAGGATTTGTTCAGGCACAGCAGTCAGATGCTGAGAAAATTCAACAGGCAATCGATTCCAAAACTTTCGTTTTTGAAGCGAGTCAGGCCTCAGGAATTAGAGGAAGGATGATCCAGCTAGATCCCGGATATACGCTAAATGTGAGCAGTGACCTGGTGAAGGGTGATTTGCCTTTTTTTGGCAGATCTTATCAAAGTACCCCAGCAACCACCGACGGTGGACTGAAATTCGAGTTCTCTGAATTTGACTATTCGGTCAAAGCCCGGAAAAAAGGAGGATGGGATATTACCATTGAGCCTTCTGAGCACAATGACGTTCGCTCTATTTTTCTCACCATTCAAAAATCAGGAAATGCTTCGCTGAGGATTGTCAGCAACAGTAAAGAAGGCATGTCCTATACAGGAATTATACAGGATTAGGCGTCCAAAGGCAAGGAAATGGTAAATGTAGAGCCTTCTCCCACTTTGGTTTCTACCGTCAATTCACCTCCGTGGGCTTTGACAATGTCGTAACTGAGACTTAACCCGAGGCCAGTTCCCTT
This sequence comes from Algoriphagus litoralis, assembly GCF_003259255.1. Classification (GTDB taxonomy): domain Bacteria; phylum Bacteroidota; class Bacteroidia; order Cytophagales; family Cyclobacteriaceae; genus Algoriphagus; species Algoriphagus litoralis. Next base: position 158,457 of record NZ_QGOL01000002.1, on the reverse strand, counting down.
TCCCGCAGGTTTGGTAGTGAAGAAAGGCTGAAAAATCTTGTCTTTGTTTTGCTCCGGGATGCCCGGCCCATTATCATGGACTGAGATCAGAATACGATCCAGACATCTCTTGGTGGAGACTTTTACCTGAGGCTTAAACTCTGAGGCATGTTTTGCTTCCGCTTCTGACTTTTGTTGGGTGCAGAAGAATATGGCATTGTTGATAAGATTGAGTAAAACTCTGCTAATGTCCTGAGATACGATCGGTGCTTTGGGAAGAGTAGATTCCAGATCCAGATAGTACTCTGCATTCAAAATCTTGTCTTTGGTACGCAATACCTGAAAGCTGATCTTGAGGCATTCCTCTGCCAAGCGATTGAGATCGGTAAGTTCTTTTTTGCCATCCGTTTTACGACTGTGCTCCAACATACCTTTGACAATAGATCCAGCACGTTTGCCGTGGTTGTTGATCCTGGAGAGATTGCCTTTGAGCTCGGCTGTCAGGAGTTTTGCTTCTTCGAGGTCCCCTTTGTCTATTTCCTGATTGATGTCTTCAAGCATATCCATGCTGAGCTCAGAGAAATTGTTGACAAAGTTGAGCGGGTTTTGGATTTCATGGGCAATTCCGGCAGTGAGCTCACCAAGCGAGGCCATTTTTTCTGATTGAATGAGCAGTTGTTGAGCGGATTTCAACTGGGTCAGCGTATTTTCCAAAACCTCGTTTTTATTCTCGATTTCACTGTTTTTTTCTTTGAGGCTGTTGTAGGCTTTGTTGAGTCTATTTCTGTTTTGATAAACTAAGACCAGAATCACTACAAATGTGAGCAGTCCAATGCCGGTAGAAAAAATTATCCAACGCTGGCGGATGGATGATTTTTCGAGTTCGAGTGTTTTTTTGGAGAACTCGTATTCCGACTCCAGAGCAGTGGCAAGCCTTCTCCCTTGGGTATTGTTGATGCTGTCGCTGAATTGCTTGAATTGCTTGAACTTTTCTAAAGCGGCGGGAAAGTTTCCTTCTTTTTCATGGATTTTTGCCAACAGTTCATTGGCATTTCGGAGCTGCATGGGTTGCCCCATTCGTTGCGCTTCGATCAGTCCTTTGTTTGCCAATTCAAATGCCTGGTCATAGTTACCCAAATTATAATATAACTCAGCCAAGCCAATGAGGGAATGGGCATAGGGCACTCCGTAGCCTTTTTCTTCGGCTATTGCGATGGATTCTTTGTAAAACAACTCTGCCTTATCCGTGCTGTCAAGTGCTGCGTATATTCCTGCCAAAGTTCTGGCGGTCATTTCAATGAACTCGGGGCTTTCTAAATCCAGCGCTGACCGATGGCCGATTTTCAAATTTTCAAGAGCCTCCAGCGGACGATTTTGCTTTAATTCCACATCACCGATATTATTGTAAGCGAGGATCATACGGCCTTGATTTTCAAGTTTACGGTAGATCTCCAACATTTCCCGGTATTTGGTTTTGGCTTCTTCGAGTTTTTCTTGCTCAAAATAAATCGAGGCGATATTGTTCAGAGCGGCTGCTTTGACATAGAGATTCCCTGAATTTTCGGCCCCAATGATCGCTTCATAAAATTTGCTAAGGGCTTCGGCATAGTTTCCCAAGTTGTAATTTACCAGACCGATATTGTTTAGGATTCCCGGGACCAACTGTTGCTCGGGAAGGCTTTCTGCGATTTGGAGTGCGTCTTGATAGTAGCTCAATGAGCCTTTGAAGTCTCCCTTATTCTGAAGTGCATTGCCGTAGATTTTTAAGGCATCAGATTCTCCTTTTTTGAAATCAGCCTTGCGGCAAAGTTCAATTTGCTTTTCAAGAAATGGAAAAGCGCTATCCGGATCCGTTTCTGCCAACAAAAATCCGAGTTCATTGGCCTTATTCAGGTAAATGGTGTCTTTGGCATAATTGGCGTTCTTGGAAAGTATGGCCAGTTCTTCCTGCAAACTTTGAACACTTTGAGCCCATACTCCGACAGTAGGAGCCAAAAAAATGATCCCCGCTATAAGCATAATTAAATTCAGTTTCAACAATTCAAAACTTGTCTTCACGGAATAACGCATGAACGGGAAATTTGATCGGTGGAATAAAAGCCATAATCCAAGGTAATAAAGTTTGGTAGAAATCCTAAACAGCCTATATTTAGTATAAACTAGTTGAAACATAAATAACTAATCATGAAAAGGTTCCATCCGAATTTTGTCAAAAACTGGACTTTGATTCTAGTAGCAAGTTCTATAGTACGATATCAAGCGAATGAATCTGAAGATCAGGAAGCCGAATTGGAAGATCAGAATCCTTCAGAAGATGATGCCGTACAAGAATCCGACAATCTCGAAGAGGAAAGTCCAACCCGGGGTACTGTCGATCCTGCCCGTACCCGAGTGGTAGACCCTGCCCGAACCAGGGTAGTTGATCCGGCTCGCACCAGAGTGGTGGACCCGGCCCGGACTCGGAGGTAATCCTTTTTTCCCCAGTTTAAAAATCAGTCACCGGAAAAAACCGGTGGCTTCCGATGTCTTGTGCCCTGCTCATAAGCATACACCAACTGAATTAACGTGGGTTCTGACCACATTTTACCTAAGAATTGTAGCCCTGCAGGGAGATTTCCCGATGTATAGCCCATAGGCACTGTGAAAGCAGGCTGTCCCGTATGTGGGGCGATGATTTGTGAATTATCCCCAAGATACTCTTCCTGAAAGCGGTCAATTCGAGCAGGCTTGTTGTTCCAACTTGGATAGACTATAGCGTCCAGTTGGAGCGAATCCATTACTTTTTCGATTGCTTCGCGAAAGGCAATCCGTTTGAGGTCTGTAAATGCATCCCCACAATTCTGAGCTAAGTTATTCGGAAGTGGGCTATCGCTGAAGCTTTCCAATCCGCGCTTCGCATATTCTGACTGGGTGCCCACTCGAATGATATCCTCTAGGTCAGCCAGCGTATCCCGTTTGACATAATCTGCCAAAAACTGCTCGAGGTCTCGACGAAATACAGGGCACCATTGATTTCTTCGTAGCGAATCAAAGCTTTCCACTTCCACTGAATCTACAATCACAGCTCCCATTGCCGCCATGTCCAATAGAGATTGGTTGAAAAGTGAGGTTATTTCAGGATCGGGGTTCACATCGCTCAGCGTTCTGAACACACCAATTCGGGCTCCTTTCAGTCCATCTTTTTTCAGGTACTGCGAATAGTTTTCCGGAATTTTTCCGTTGGAATACCCGGTGATCGGGTCTTGTGGATCAAATCCCGCCAATACTTCCAATACCCTAGTCGCATCTTCTACGCTGCGGCACATGGGGCCGACCACATCATTTCTCAGATATAATGGTACGATGCCCTCCCTGCTGACCAAACCGATCGTTGTCCTGAATCCAACCAACGCATTATGGGAAGAAGGTCCTCGAATCGAATTGCCTGTGTCAGTTCCGAGCCCTATCGTTCCAAAATTTGCAGCCAGCGAAGCACCGGTGCCTCCGCTGGATCCTGCAGGGACGTGATCAAGGCTGTAAGGATTGCGAGTAGTGCCCACCGTAGAGCTCTCTGAATGCATCGGGCTAAACGCCCACTCTGCCATATTGGATTTGGCGAGGATAATCGCACCGGCTTCTACCAGTCTTTTGATGATAAATGCGTCCTCGTCCGGATAGAAATCCGCCAAAGCCATTGACCCTGCTGTAGTGGGCATTCCCCTCGTATTGATATTGTCTTTCACGATCAAGGGAATGCCATGCAGTGGTCGGAGTTTTCCGGTTTTTTGAAATTCTTCATCTAAACTTCTCGCCACTGCCAAAGCTTCGGCATTGATGACCGAAATAGAGTTTAGGGAATTATCAAGTGAATCTATTCGGTCGAGATAAGCCCTGACCAATTCCTCGGCGGTATATGATCCATTGGAAAAGGACTGATGGATCTGTGCAATTGTCAGTTCTTCCAGCTCGATTTCTTTCGGTTCAGGACTTTTGCAAAAAGAAAATAAGCCAAGAATAAGTAGGGTGTAAATCCGGTTCATCTTGGAAGATAATGAACCGGAATTTTATTTGCTAATGCCAAAATCCTTCAGAGCGGAGATTCTTTTTGGTCGGGATTGGCTTATTTCATCGGAGGTGGAGTTTTCTTTTTTCTCCTTAAAACAATGAATAGAACCACTCCCAAAATCAGGAAGAAAGGCCAGAGATTTACCAGAAATACTATAAACCATTGTAGATTCGTCCAGCCGTTTTGGATACCTTGACCTAGTTTAGAGGTGAAACCAAAAGCTTTTTCACCTTCAACAAAGAAAGTCACATTCAGCGTACTCATGCTTGTTCGGTCTTTGAGGTAATTCAGTCGACCTTGCATGGACTCGATTTCGCCTCTGATGTTGGCCAATTCCCGTTCGATTTGTAGAATTTCGTCTACATTCTTGGCTTGCTGGAGGAGACTCAGATACCGGATTTCGAGTTCTTTTTTCGTTTTGAGACGAGCTTCTACATCGATGTACTGCTCGGTCACGTCTTCGCTCCGGATGTTTGTGTTTTCGATTCTAACCGCGTGAGCTTGAATTTTCTCCAGCAAACTATCGAGCTGATCTGATGGAATTCGAATGCTCAGCCTTTTTTCGCTTCGTTCGCCATAGCTATTGGAAGATTCATTGGAAATATAGCCTTTGGCAGTTTTGACTTCACTCTTCAGAAAGGTTTCCGTCTCGAGGATATCCCGGCACTCAAAGTAGAGATCACCTTCGCGGATGATTTTCCGGTCGGTGAATTCGGTAGGTGGAGCAGGCTGTTCAGTGGTAGGAATATCGGCAAGGGTCTCATAGGAGGCAGTTGAATCTATTCCCAAATCACCGGAATTTTGCGTGCCGCAAGCAGCTACTATAAAACCCATCAAAATGGGGAATTTGAGCATGAAAAGTTTCATATTTCGGTGAGATATATGTGACTTCAAACGGAATGGAATTTAAATTAGTCACCTAGGATAGAAAAATTAACACTCACTGATCCAGCCAATTTTTGAATTCAGTAACTTTTTCCCGACTGATTAGAATGTCTGAATCCGTTGAGTTTTTGAGTTTGACTTTCAATCTGCTATTGGAGTAGCTTAGCACTTCCTCGACAGCATCAACTCGGCAGAAGTACTTTCGATTGATTCGAAAAAAAATTGCTGGATCCACAGCTGCTTCTACCTGCTCTAAGGTAGAGTCGAGAACAAATTTTTTCCCCTCCTTGGTTTGCAGAAATGTGACACGCTCTTCACTGAAAAAAAAGGCGGTTTCTTCAATGGGAATGCTTTGGATTTTTTCTCCAAAACGTACAAGAAACCGGCTTTTGTAGGATTTCTTTTCGGGCTGTAGCAGGGATTTCAAGATGTCCATATCCAAAGCCGGCTTTATCTGTCGGCTTTTGAATTTTTCTACGGCTTTTGCCAATTCGATAGGATCTATTGGCTTAAGCAAGTAATCAATCGCGTTTACCTGAAAAGCCTTGATTGCATACTGATCATAAGCTGTGGTGAAAATGATGGGTGTGGATAACTTCACTTTTTCGAAAATCTCAAAACTGATCCCATCAGCCAATTGAATGTCGCAAAAGATCAGGTCAGGTTCTGGATTTTGATCAAACCAAGCCACAGCCCTTGCTACTGTATCTAAATTTGCAATCGGTGAAATATCTGGAAAATGGGGCTCCAAAAGCTTAATTAATCGATTTGCTGCTGGTTTTTCATCTTCGATGATCAGGATGTTCATTTAGTTAATCTTAAAAGTGGAAGCTTTACCAAAAATTCATTTTCATTCTGCGCCACTTCAATCTGTCGATCACTGAGAAGCATGTAGCGCATCCGGATATTGCTGAGGCCGATGCCGGGGGAGTCGTCTTTAACAGTGGATTTGGGCTGAAAGGAATTACTTATCCACAGCTCTTGATCTTTTTGCAAAATGTGGATAAACAGCGGATGGTCTTGAGAAGCTTCGTTGTGTTTGATGGCATTTTCCAGTAGGAGCTGAAGGGAAAGTGGAGGAAGCAAAAATCCATTTTCGTTTTCTATTTTGATCGAGAAGATCAGGTTTTCCTCAAAACGTATTTTCTGCAGCTCGAGGTAGTTTTTTGCGAATTCAAGTTCCTGGCTGAGACTGACCAATTCTTCCTGTTGTACATCGAGGACGTACCGGTAGATTTTGCTGAGCTTCTGAATGAATGCCGCTGATTTATCCGGGTCCTCATAGACCAGATTGGAGAGCACATTGAGCGAGTTGAAAAGGAAATGTGGATTGAGCTGGTCTTTGAGGCTTTGGTATTGGCTGGCGAATTTTTCGGACCGGAGTTGTTCAGCTTCGATGGCGGATTTGCGCCATTCCAGCAGCCAGGATCTGGAGGTGAAGATGGCCATAAAGACCAAAGCGATGGTCATCGGTGTTAAGGTAAAATCTAAAATGCCAGCCCAAGGAATCTCATCCAGTGTGAACTCTCCATCTATCCAGATATATAAAAACACAATGGTGAAGCATCCCACGAAGGCATAAATCATGTATAAAACGACCGTGGCAATTAGCCGCTTTACGGGGGTGTAAACCCAAGATACACGGGGATTGAGTAAATGTTCCACTCGGCTGCCTCCCCAACTCAGGAAAAGAGAAACACAAAATGAGAACAGAAAATCGGGTATCATCCCTTTGATCCCATCCCAAGAAAAAAAGCAGGAGAAACAAAAAAAGACCTGAATCGATAGGGCAATGGCAATATTGAGCAGGATAAATTTTTTCAAGTCATACCAAATTCCATAAGAATGCGTGTTGGGATCGCTGGTAAAACTCAATTCTTTGCTCATTTTGAAATTTAGGAAAAAGTGGATGATTTCGGTTTTTTTCTAATTCAAAAACAAAATTAGGACTCCACCGAAACCCTGTTCCGGTGGAGTAGAGTTGGTTTAGATTTCTTTGATTACTTGCACTGAGCAGCAATTTGATCCGCCTCTCTTTTGCCCCAGGTTGGCAATAGGTAGTTCTCGTCGATTTCAGCTTCTTCTTTTGCAAAAAGCTCCAACCCCACTCTAGCGAGACCGCAGGCCTTTTCTGGACCGCTACCAAAAAACTGGGCCATTCCTAGCTCCATTTGCGCCATGAGGGTAGTTGCACGTGGATTTTCTTTATCCAAGGCAATTGCTTTTCCAAAAGTCTGCATCGCCAGTGGGCTCATCTCCTGACCTCTGCTCATAGGATCCACAGACAGTTTGCCCATGATGACATAGCCTTTGAGCGCGGTGATTTCAGAATTGTTTGGTGCGATTTTGTCAGCTTTAGTCACCAGTTCCATGGCTTGATCAAAATACTGGTCCTTGTCCACCTCAAATCGAAAAGCGGCAACAGTCTGCAAATAGGCAGCATAGTAAAGTGGCAGCCATTCTTCTGGTTTGGCCTCTGCGATTCTAATAAATCCATTGGTCACCGCTTGGGATTCTTCTACAGTTTGGATGGTTTTCATGGCTGAGATCTGCTTTTTCATTGCATTTTCATAAGCTGGATCAGCTGCAAAAGCAAGAGTTATCCACATCAGGGAAAGAGCGAAAGTAAAAAGGGACTTTTTCATGTTTTATAAAATTTAGAGGTTGTTTAATTGATTTGCGTTTTTGTCTTTGGACAGGGTCAGAAATATGCCCAGAAACAGGAATCGAGGAGCCGGCTGTCCGATCGGGAGCGATTCAAACTTCCCTTGCTCGTTTGGATTTTGGGCAAAAGCGTATCCGAAGATGTTTTCATTCCCAAATACATTGGTCACTGCTGCATGGATGATCAGGTTTGGCTTGGGCAAATAACTCCAGCTGATGCTCAGGTTTTGATAGGCTGTAGTTTTGGAATTCATCTCTCCGGGCAAGTTGGGATCGGTGAATGTGTACCCGTCATTGAAGGAATAGGAGGCGCCAAGTTGGGATTTGAGCGGGACGATAAAGTGCTTTACTACCACGGAGAAATTATGCTTTGGAGCAAAGTCCGGCTGCACTTGTGTCTCAAATTGATTGTAGCTCCGCTTGCTGTCCACATAGCTATAGGTAACCCAATAGTCCGTGTTTTTAAAGGTTTTTTGATCTCGGAAGAAGACATCAAATCCTTTCGCGAAGCCCTTTCCCTCATTCCTTAGATTCTGAGGAAATTGCGGCAGCCCTTCAAATGTCACCAGATTGTCATAGGATTTGTAGAACGTCTCTGCACGAAATGTGATTCCTTCGTTTTGGTATAGGTAGTTTAGGATCAGGTGATTGGATGCTGAATTTTTCAGTTCGGGATTCAAGACACGGAAGTTATCCACAGGCAATTGATGAAATCTTCCTGTAGCCAAGGAGAGCGTTCCGCTATCCGATAGCTTATAAGCCAAAGAAGCTCTGGGGTCCAGCCACTGCTCCTCGGAGAGTTGGGAATGTCCTGCCCGAAGCCCCCCTCTGAGGACGAACTTTTTACTCAGGTACCAATCCCACTCCGTGAAAAGGTAAGCTTCCCGCTCACCAAAGGAACGGTCCAGGTCCTCTTCGACCAGTGTCTCGGAATAGTCATGGATAAAATATTCCACACCAGTCTTAGATGAAATCCGATCGCTGAAATCCTTGATTGCGCTGAACTTGATGTGGCTTAGGTTGTTTTTCCGCTCGATATCCAAATCATCGTAGCTGATGAAGTCTTTGTTGTGCGAAAATGAGTACCCACCGAAAAGTGTCCAGCCGTTGTCATACGCTTTTCTCCAGTTAGTCTGTGCATAAGAATAATTGTTTGTCAGGTCTACCAGGATTCCTTTTCCTTCGATTCCAGGCAGCGGCTGCCAGAGTTTCATCCCCCCAGTTTCGGTGCGTGCCAAGACCTTGATCAGGCCTCCATTGTTGAGTTTGTGCTGTGCAGCAACTTCCAAGTCTAGGCCATAGGGAGCTCGTTCCCAGTCAAAATCTTGCTTGATTAGATTTTGGTAAGGCTTCAGGTCAAAAATGTTTCCGCTGATACTGATGCTTCGTTTCTCGTTTGCCAAGGTGTGTGCATAGCCCCCACCCACTGACATGATAGACAAATCTCCCTGACTGCGAACAGCAAGATCTTTGGTGTTCAGTGCCAACGCTGAGGAAAGCGCCTGCCCGTATTCTGCGGAATATCCTCCTGTAGAGAAAAATGTGCCCTTGAACAAATTGGGGTTAAATCGAGTCCGTGTAGGAACATTTCCTGCGGTGGTTCCATAGGCGTTGCCCACACGCATGCCATCGATGTAGATACCTACTTCACTTGCATCCCCACCCCGGACGAAAAGACGACCGTCATTTCCTACGGTACTGGTGCCAGGCAAAGTCTGAAAAGCTCCCACGATATCACCCATAGCCGAGGGGGTGGTCACAATGTCCAGTGGGCGGAGAATTACGGATTTTTTTTCATCGGAAGCTTCCATAGCTCCGGCCGAGATGGTCACAGTATTCATTTCATTGAATTCCTCAACCAAGTTGATGTCGGGAATCTCCAGCTTGGACTGCGAGAGGTGAATGGGCAAATCCTGAGACTTGTAGCCCATCATACGCACTACCAAAAGCTGGTCCCCTGTTTCTGTACTTTGGAATTCAAATGCTCCCAAAACATCGCTGCTTGTCCCGTCGAAGCTTCCTTTAATAAAAACATTTGCACCAGGAAGCGGCATACCTTTTTCGTCAAAGACCTTACCTGAGATTACAGTTTGGCCGAAGGCCAAGGTTTGATTAAGTAGAAAGAAAGTAAAAAGAAGAATTCTGCTGTTCATTTCGATTCAGATTTGAATCAAATGTGGGATGAACAATCCCAAGCAAAAATTGAAACTGACTGAAGTGTCGAAAAGCGCGACTGAAGTGTAAACTGAAGTTATCAGGTTTTTTGCGGAAGGACTATTCAACACCATCTAAATAAAGGCTGGTTGAAAATATGCAGTGTCTTTTTACCTTAGTGAGCTTAAATTTCAATCAAAATGAAACTGAATTCCTTTCTTCCTTTTTTGGTACTGGCTATTGCTTGTACCTCTCCAAAAACCGAATCCCAAGAATCTCCCAAGCTTTCCGGTAATCCCATTTTCGAAGGCTGGTATGCCGATCCTGAAGGGATTGTGTTTGGGGATGAATACTGGATCTACCCGACTTTTTCGGCAGGCTATACCGATCAGCTGCATTTTGATGCGTTTTCATCCAAGGATTTGGTGACTTGGAATAAGCATGAGCGAATCCTTGACACCGCAGCGATCAGGTGGGCTAGACAAGCCATGTGGGCTCCAGCAGCTATCGAAAAAGACGGGAAATATTACCTCTTTTTTGCTGCCAATGACATTCAGCGACCAAGCCGCCCAGGTTGGGACCCCAATAATGACATCAACCACTTCGGAGGTATCGGTGTAGCAGTGGCAGATCAGCCTGCTGGACCATTCAAGGATCTATTGGGAGAGCCGCTGCTTTCCGAGTTTTACAATGATGCCCAGCCGATTGATCAATTTGTTTTTAAGGATACGGATGGTACGCATTACTTTTTCTACGGAGGTTGGAGTCACTGTAATATAGGCAAGCTCAATGCAGATTTTACCGGGTTTGAACCGTGGGAAGATGGGGAGCTTTTCCATGAAATCACCCCGGAAGGCTATGTGGAGGGGCCTTTTATGTTTTTGCGAAATGGGACTTACTACCTGATGTGGTCTGAAGGTGGCTGGACCAATGATACCTATAAAGTGGCGTACGCTATGGCGGAAAAAGCCACCGGACCTTATCGCAGAATCGGAACCATCCTCGAATCGGATACCACCGTCGCAACCGGCGCAGGTCATAATTCTGTCATCCAAAAACCTGGAACAGACGAATGGTACATGGTCTATCACCGCAGACCCATTCCCAATGAAGGAAGAGATCACCGTGTGACTTGCATCGATGTGATGGAATTCAATGAAGACGGGACAATCAAGCCGATCAAAATGACTTTTGAGGGAGTGGAGGCAAATCCAATCGACTAGGCGAAAGACATTCTAGGTGTGATGTGTAGCAAAATCCTTCGGTCACTCGTCCCTTTAAGAAAACGTCCCTACCCATGAAAAGATTTTTGATTATTAGTCTTGTTGCTTTGGTATTGTTTTCTTGTGAATCCATTGAAGAGCCTCAAATTCTGGGCACTTATCGTTATCAGCCAGAAAACTGCAATCCAACTGTAACTCCAGGATACAATTGCAGTAGTTTCATTATTTTTTCCGAAGGAGGAATTGCCGATGTATTGCTGGGTGGAGATGTTATATCCCGCACGACTTTCAAAATCAAAGGTGAAAAAATCAAAGTTCAGAAAAATGAACAGTTTGGACTCGAACTTGAGTTTCGGTACATCGATAGCCAAACTATTCGAAATGAAGAGAATAAAGCGCTTTGGAAAAAAGACTAGACTCCCAAAAAACAAAAAGCCTTCGAGTATCCGAAGGCTTTTTGTTTAATCCTGATCTAAGTTGATCAATCTACCTTGACAAATTCCTGAGCTCCGATACAGAAGTTTAGGGTATTATTTTCAGAAAGCATGTCATTGCATTCAAAAAGGATGGAGATTTTTTCACCGTTCTCCAGCTGACTCAAAGTCCCTTTGGCTGGTGCAGATCCGGAGACATCAATTGGATCCAATTCAGCAAGACTCGGGGCATAGCCTTCTGGGAATTCCTCAAAATTTACACCGGCTGCATCAGTTCTATTTAGGACAAAATCTTCACCCCTGAGCGTATAAGTCCCTTTTGAATAATAGGCAACCCCTAAGTTTGGTCCATCTTCTGAATTTCTCAAAAATTGAAAAGTCTCATAAGTTCCATCCAGCTTGAATACATATTGATTCACATACCAGATATTGGTATCGGTATTTTCACTTGCCTTCTCATATGTTCCTTCGAGAAAACTTAAAGGCAATTGTTCGTCATCTTTAGTACAGGAAAGGAAGAAAACTGAAATCAGCAAGAAATAGAAGTAGGAGAATTTCATGGTTTGTTAGTTTAGTTTAATACCATGACGTGGGTTTCTCCCCATCTGATACAAAACCAAAAAAATAGCCTCGATTAGTATTCGAGGCTATCTTTTAGAATGATCGAATATTTAAAACTTCACCAAAGCTTCCACCTGCTGACCGCTTCTTTCGATTACCACTTTGGTAGAATCTCCTTTTTGGAATGCACTCAAAGCCCGCATGTAGCTCATCATATCGTAGACTGTGGAGTCTCCGAGCTGCACGACCACATCGCCCTTGAGCAATCCTGCGGCTTGGGCGGGTTTTCCTTCTGAAACTCCATCTACCCGCATGCCTTTTCCATCATACATGTAATCGGGCACTACACCCATCGAAACGGTAAATCGAGGCGAATCGCTGGAGTCTTTCGTTTTCGTAAAAGCCAATTTTGGCTCAGCATCCAGCTGTTCGATCACTCTTGAGATGTATCGGACCACTTTTACCAATCCTTCATAATTGATCTTATCTGAATCATCCGATGGCTTGTGATAGTCCTCGTGCTGTCCGGTGAAGAAGTGAAGCACGGGTATATCCTGAAGGTAAAATGAAGTGTGATCTGAAGGACCTACTCCGGATTCTGTGGTGACTATTTTCAAACTGTCTGAATTGATGGGATCCAAAATGGCCGGAAAACTTGGGCTAGTCCCTACGCCATAGACAGCAAGTGATTTTTCTTCATTCAACCGGCCCACCATATCCATATTGATCATGTAATTCACCGAGGAAAGCTCAATGGTTGGGTTTTTGGCAAAATAATTTGAACCCCAAAGCCCATTTTCCTCACCAGAAAAAGCGATAAAGAGCACATTGCTGCTGAGCTCTGTATGTTTCAGGATCTCTGCCAAAGCCAACAAAGCTGCAGTCCCGGAAGCATTGTCATCCGCACCATTGTGAATGGCCGAGTCACCTCGGTGGAGTGAACCGGATCCACCCATACCCAAGTGGTCAAAGTGCGCTCCGATGACGATGGTTTTGTCGGACCTTTTATCCAAAAAGCCTACTACATTCCGCCCGGTAATTCCCTCACCATCGGTGCCAATTACAGCTTCCTCGTGTGGATTTGAGGGTTTGGAGACTGTAAATGGCTGAAAAAAACCTTCGGTTCCTTTTGGCGAAAGCCCCACTTTTTCAAATTCTTTGGCTAGGTATTCTGCAGCTTTCACTTCTCCGTCGGTGCCGATAGCTCTGCCTCCCAGGTCATCCGCTGCCAAATAGCTGACATCTTCTTGAAGAGAGGAAAGTAGTTTTTCATCACTGGGAGGACCCCCACAGGAAAAGATAGAAACAGCCAGAATCGGGACAAAAATTTTGGAGATCGAGACGAGTTTTTTCATGTCTTGTGTAGATTTAGTCCAAAGATAATAATTGGTATCTTCGCCCCGCAATTCTTTTAATTATCACCGCTAAAAATGAGAAAACTACTCGTTCCAATTTTGATTGTTGCTTTTGCATGCAATCCAAAAACCGAAACTGTTCTTGCTCCCGAACCTCACTCAGCCTCAGATTCGCTTCTCCTTCACCCTGAGGAAATGAAATACCTCAAAAACGTCAAACAACTGACTTTTGGTGGAAACAATGCGGAGGCGTATTGGTCTTTTGACGACTCGATGCTCGTATTTCAGTCGGATTATGCGGAGTGGGGAAATGAATGCGATCAGATGTTTTATCTCAACTGGAGAGAAGATGATCTCGCCACGACACCGCCCAGCCGAATCAGTACAGGACTCGGACGGACGACATGTGCCTATTTTTTGCCGGGAGATCAGACCTTTGTCTATGCTTCGACACACTTGGTAGATCCAGCCTGCCCTCCTGTCCCAGAAAGAAGAGCCGACGGCAAGTATGTCTGGCCAATCTACGATAGCTTTGATATTTTCTCGGCAGATTTGAGCGGGACAATTATATCCCAATTGACCAGTGAACCTGGGTATGATGCTGAGGCGACTGTATCCCCCAAGGGCGACAAGATTGTATTTACTTCCATGCGTACAGGCGATTTGGAATTGTACACCATGAATATTGATGGCACAGATGTGAAGCAAATCACGACAGAACTTGGCTACGATGGTGGAGCATTTTTCTCACCTGATGGCAGCAAATTGGTCTGGAGAGCATCCCGTCCTCAGACCGAAGAAGAAATCTCCGAATACAAAGACCTGCTCAAGGAGGGCTTGGTGAAGCCCACCGAAATGGAACTGTACGTAGCCAATGCAGATGGTACAGACATCAAGAAGATCACCAGTTTGGGTAAGGCCAATTGGGCGCCATTTTTCCATCCTTCTGGTGAAAAACTCATCTTCGCTTCCAATCATATGACCGAAAGAGGCTATCCATTTAACCTTTTCATGATCAATCTGGATGGTACCGGGCTGACGCGAATTACCCACGACGGTACATTTGACGCCTTTCCAGTTTTCTCAAATGATGGAAAATATCTGGTGTTCTCTTCCAATCGAAACAATGGTGGTACTCGGGACACAAATCTCTTTGTCGCAGAATGGATAGGAGATTAAACGTAGTTTGGCATCAATTAAAAACCGCTTTTTGAGCGGTTTTTTTGTTTCTACAGTTATCCTTTACTACTTTAAAAAATCTTCAAACCTATTTTTCCATAGTTATGAATAGTTATTCCCGACTTTTTATCCCACTTCTGATTACCATCAGTCTTGCGGTGGCCAAATTTTTTCTTCACGAAAGATCCAAGGAATGGGAGGGGCTTTTTGCCTATTTGCCCAAGGTCAATACCGTCTTCATTATTCTGGGGCTGACTTGGTGCCTGCTCGTATTGTCAGGGATTTTGAAAAAAAGCATGCTGCGGCATTATGATATTGCCAAAGAGGACAATCTGAAAGCCCGGAAAATCTACACACAGATCAACATCCTGCAGAAGGTGGGGAATTTTGTGATCATCTTTTTTGGACTGGGATTGATTCTTATTTCATTTGAGTCGATCAGGCAGATCGGAGTTGGGCTTTTTGCATCTGCCGGAGTGGCAGGGATTATAATCGGTTTTTCTGCACAGAAGGCTATTGGGACTTTAATTGCGGGGATTCAGATCGCTTTTGCTCAACCTTTCCGCTTGGATGATGCCGTGGTGGTGGAGGGTGAATGGGGCTGGATCGAGGAGATCAACCTCACTTATGTCGTGGTGCGGATCTGGGATCAGCGAAGACTCGTTTTGCCTACGACCTATTTCTTGGAAAAACCCTTTCAAAACTGGACCCGAACTTCGGCAGACATCATTGGTTCGGTGTTCTTGTATACGGATTACACCATTTCATTCGATGCGCTTCGGGAGGAGCTGGATCGCATTCTCGCTGCGACACCACTTTGGGATAAGAAGGTGAAAGTCCTTCAGGTGACAGATTCCAAGGAATTTACAGTCGAAAGCAGGATTTTGGTTTCTGCCAAAAACTCTCCGACGGCATGGGATTTGAGAGTTCATGTGCGGGAAAAGATGATTGAGTTTATCCAGAAAAACTATCCGGATGCTTTGCCAAAATCGAGAGTGGTACTGGATCATCAGCAAAAAGATTGATCGTATTTTTCAGTTTTTATGTCCCCAAATCAGCCAATCACTTCCTTTTTGTTTAATCGGTAACCAATAGTTCAGCACTGACCATGTGGACTTGCCCCAACTGTGAAAGAGACCTGCTCCGCGAAAACATCTGGCATATCTGTGTCAAAGCGGATTTGGATTCACTTTTTGAAGGTAAGCCCAAGGAGCTGGAATTTATGTTTGACAAAATCCTAGCGGAGGTAGTAGAATGGGATGGTGTGATCGTAAGCAACACCAAAAAATGCGTCATGTTTGTCCATAAACAAACTTTTTTGGTGATCAGACCAATGTCCAAGTTTTTGGATGTGCAATTTTATTCCAAGGAAGAGCAGCAGTGTCCCCCATTTTTTAAATCAACGAAGGTTTCAAAGAAATATGAAAACCACATCAGAATTAGTGGTCTCGAGGAGGTATCTCCTATTCTATTTAGACATATCAAAAACTCCTATGATTTTTTGTAATGGTTAACTAAACCTTGGTTGCCTGTAGAATTTTAAAATGGAATTATTCAAAGCATAGCGTTTTACAGGTCGTTTATTCGCTCCAAATATGATTCAGCTTGGTTGAGGAGTTCCTCCTTGTTTTTCATTTTATCCCAAGTTCGGTAAGCCATTCCAATTCGAGGATTTTTCTCCAGTTTGTCACGATGGCGGTCGTAAAAGTGCCAATACAGACTGTTGAAAGGACAGGCACCGTGACCGGTTTTTTTATTGGAATCGTAGGCACATTTGTCGCAATAATTTCCCTGTTTCTTGATGTAATTGGCTGAAGAAACATAAGGTTTGGTGCCTACGATGCCTCCATCAGCAAATTGGCTCATGCCTCGTGTGTTGGTGATTTCCACCCATTCGATTGCATCGATATAAATCCCGAGGTACCACTGATCGACCTCGTCGGGGTGGATTCCTGCCAGGAGGGCAAAGTTACCGGTAACCATCAAGCGCTGAATGTGATGTGCATAGGCATGGCCTAGTGATTGTCCTATGGCTTGGCTAAGGCAGTTCATTTTGGTCTTCCCAGTCCAAAACCAATCCGGAAGCGATCGATTGTGACCAAAAAAGTTGAGCTCACCAAACTCCGGCATCCGCGCCCAATAGATGCCTCGCATGTATTCCCTCCAGCCGATGATCTGCCGGATGAAACCTTCCACTTGTGCTATGGATATCTGATCCTGATGCTGATACCAGTATTTTTCCACAGTTTGGACGACTTCCAGAGGAGAGATCATTTTTGTATTCATCGAAAAACTCAGGCGGGAATGGAAAAGATACGGGTCCCAAGTAGTCAGTGCATCTTGGTAAGTACCAAAGTGAGTCAACAGATTTTTGCAGAAATAGTCCAGAATTTCCAAACTCTCCTTCCGGGATGTGGGCCAGGGAAATTTTTCAGCATCTATGCTCCCAATGGTTTTTACACCTGATTTTTCGAGTAGATTCACCAGATCACTTACCTCTTTGGGATGGATGTGCGCTTTTTTGAGAATTTTTTTATCCTTCAGTGCTCCACGATTGTCATGATCATAGTTCCATTGTCCGGTGAGTGGTTCTTTTCCATCCATGAGGATGTTGTATTTTTTCCGCATTTCACGGTAAAAGATCTCCATCAGGTAGGTTTTTTTTCCTTTGAAAAAATCTTTCAAAAACTCCCGGGAAGTCAAAAAATGCGCTGAATCTGAAGATGAAGATGGAATGGGAAGTTTATCACAAATATCCTTCAACAATCTGTCTAAACGATATTCATCTGGAAGCAGGTATTCGAAGCGTTCGAAGTTTTCTTTTGAAATCAAGAAATCTATCTGATCACTCAGATTTTGGCAATTCTCCGAATGGTCCAATGTGTAGAAAAGTACCCTGTGTCCGGCAGTTTTCAGATCTTCAGAAAAATTGCGCATGGCTAGGAAAAACCCAATGACCTTCTGAATATGATGGGCGACATAGTCTGTCTCTTGGCGCATTTCCATCAGAAGATATGTAACGGTGGGATCGACTTTTTGGAACCAAGAATGCTGCGTATTGAGCTGATCTCCGAGAATCAATCGTAAGGTTTTGGCCATAAAAAAAGGACTTTACTAGTGTAAAGCCCTTTTGGAAACCCATTGTTTATGAAATACTCAATATTTAAAACAAGGCATGGACGATTTTCTGCCTGCCCCTTTGGCTGATCCTGCAAGGAAGCTATAGCGGATGGATATCTCATTGGCGCCTCCTGTATTTCCATTTCCAAGAGAAGAAATGGTGAAATCGTGACTATATCCTACATCGAGGCCATTTCCAAGAGAAATACCCACAAGGGCTATGACTGCCTCGTGATTAGTCTGCGTAACCTCGGATACGGGGATTCCACGGTACCAAATGCCGAGCACCAAAGGCTGAATATTCACCTGGGCACCTAAATCCAACTGGGAAAAAGGACCTTGGTTTTTGTAGTTGAATGCCAAAGTCAGGTCTTTGGTGCCGCTTCTGTTATTCATGAAATTTTGGGAAGAGCCTCCAGAAAGGTCAATCCTGTATCCACCATGTGCGGAGAGTTTTACCGGCAATTCGCTGATTTGCCCATCCACAAAAGACATGTTGGGCTGGGTGATGTGATGTGCAGAGATGCCAAACCACGCATTTTCATTATTGAACATCATGCCGAGACTGTAATCTACAAATTGGTGATTGACATCCGCACCGAGGTTTTCACCGGAAAAATCCCCAATCACGCCAGTTTGATCATCGATCTGACTACCGAAGACCAAGTTGCCAAAGTAAGCGTCTCGCTCCATGTAGCTTACCTGACCTCCAAATCTCAAAAAAGACCGGAAACCAAGTCGTGCCCGATAGGAGTAAGTTGCACCGATTTCTGTCACGCTTAGGTTAGCCATGCTGTGCTCAGAGCGGTTGAAGATCACCCCGATTCCGCTATTGACATTGAACAGGTAGTGGTCCAAATGCGCTGAATAAGATGTGAAGGACTGATCCAGACCTGGCCATTGGTTTCGGTAATTTACTCCTATCCGAGTCATCTCACTGGATCCTGTCATTGCGGGATTGAGGTAAAGTGGATTGGCATAAAACTGGGAGTATTGAACATCCTGAGCACTGAGACTCAGGTATGTGCAACACAAGGCGATAAACGTGAGGGTGATAAGCGCAAAAGACTTTCTCATAACCTATCTAATTAGGGTGATGCCACCGGTACGATTGACCACTTGTCCGTCCGATGTGGTGAGGGTAATTCGATACATGTAATTGCCGGCAGGAGCCAGTTGACCTTTGTAGGTTCCATCCCAACCTTTGCTTTCAAGACTGTTGGTGATGAAGAGCTTTTCTCCCCAGGTGTTGAAGATTTCCATTTGGAAGGTGGAGAAAGCTCTGATTTTGGGGATAAAGGTGTCATTGAGTCCGTCCCCATTTGGTGTAAAGGCATTAGGGATGACCAATAAATCTGTGGGTGAGGTGACTTGTACGCTATTGGTTTCTATCATTGAGCAGCCAAAGAGGTCATATCCAATCAGTTTGACTTCGTATTCTCCTGCTTTTGAAAAGATGTGAATTGGGTCTTTTTCTGTGGATTTATTTCCATCGCCGAATTCCCATTCCCAGGCGATAAATTCAGGGGCTATTTCGCTCTCGAAAAGAATCTCCTCCTCGACCATTACTTCAGGTTCTGAGGTGATAACTAGCTTGCGGTACTGGAAGTCCAATCGGGAACCTTGCGTATTTTGATTAGGAAAATCTACTCTTGCTTCAGTTTCCACTGTACAGCCAAGGGCATCTGTGACAGTTGCCTTCAGAATTCCAGCGTTGGTAAAGGTGATTTCTCTTGAATTTGCGGTGCTGGTATTCCAGGTGATAGTATAGGGTTCTTTTCCTCCTTGGATGGATACCCAAGCTACTCCTGTAGCTTTGCCTGCTGCACAGTCCACATCCAAGGCAGTTTCAATTCTCGCCTGTATTTTGGATGTTTCTTCTACCAATATAGAAATGGTAGCCGTACATCCTGAGTTATCCGTCACGGAAACAGCATGCGTCCCTGCTTGGAGATCATTTCTATCAGTCTGATCTTCTACTCCATCGGACCAAGTCAATTTGTACGGTTCATAAGTGCCTGCAACTTTGACTGAAACCGCCCCATCTGCTTGTCCTGAGCAGGAGACTGGGGTATTTTCCAAGACTTCCAAGGTCAAGCTAGACTGATTGGTCAAGGCGAATTGTTGTTCTACTGAGCATCCGGAGGCGTCGGTAATCCTCACGCTATAGCTTCCTTCCGCTAAATTTTTGACACTGGAAGCAGTTTGACCATTGCTCCATAGGTACGTGAAGGGCGCTTTGCCTCCTTGCGGAAGGATTTCAATCTCACCCGTAGCAGATCCTTGACAGGTGGGTTGACTGACTTGAGATTCAGCTGTAAACTCGATAGGGCCAGCTAGCTTGTATGCAGCCTGGAAACTGCAGCCTTTGCTGTCCTTGACCTGTACCTGATATTCACCAGCAGGTAGGTTGGTTAGATCTTTTGAACTAGCGCCATTGCTCCATTGGTAGGTATATGGTGCTTCACCTCCGGTTACATTCAGGAGAATAGTTCCTGAATTTGGATTATTGCAAGTTGGATCCTGTGTGTTGGAAGTTACTTGGATTCCTTCCGCTGCGGCTTTAATATCGAATGAAACACTTACCTCACAGGCATACTTATCTGAGACGACCACCGTGTAAGTTCCAGGAGCTAAATTGTCAGCTTCCCAAACATCCTCAAGGCCATTGCTCCAGATGATTTTGTATGGAGGACTATTTTGCTCATAGTCATTGCGGCCGATTTTTACATTGATTTTTGCCGAACCATCATTCCCGGAGCTACAGGAAGCGTCCTTTTTTTCTACAGGATCCAGAATCAGTGGAAATGGGGGTTGGATTACGATCCGCTCCACATACTGCAGACCTTCTGCATCTGTGATCCATACGGTATAGGTACCTGCATAAAGGTTGGTTCTGTTTTGGCTTGTTTCGTTTGTGTTCCACTTGAAGGTATATGGAGCTTTTCCTCCGGTGACATCAAGATTGATGCTGCCTCTTTCGGTATGCGAACACAGGGCTAATTTGCCACTGACATTTACTTGGATTGTGCTGTAACTCTGCACTCGGTCATTTTCGTGGCTCGGTAGAGAAAAGGAAAATTGGGACCAGGCAGTATAATGGATTGTCATACTGAAGATCAGTAGGAGAATCTTTGCGCCTGATATTTTATTTAACCCTTTCATTTTTGTACTTCATCACAGAAATCAGCATTTTCAACATTGGATTTTTGTCTTACAAAAACCTTTTTGTGCAGTTCGTTTTTAAGAATAATATTTTTTGTATGTCGTATACAGCAAAATGATATTCTTTAATCGAGCTGATTTAATGAAAATAGAGCGTAAAAATTCTATTTTCCAAGTGATCGAAATACGATGAATTTGAAAAAGTGGACTTAGAATAATATAAGTTTTCTTTATAATTTCATATAGTCAAAAAAACTGATAAGGTGATGCTTTTTTAAGGATGTGAAATGAAAAATGGCCTGTAAATTCAGACCAAAAAAAATTTGAAATATTTTTAATTTTTTTTCGTTCCCGTGGATTTTCTTCTGAAAATCAGTATCTAAAGCAAGGAATTATTCGAGATCGCTGATTTCGAGATCGAGGATCTCCCCATAAAAAAGTGTAGCGAATAGAAATTTCATGTGCCCCTCCACTATTTCGCTGACCCAGTTTGGAGGTAGTAACATCATAGGAATATCCGATATCCAGTCCCGAATCCAGCGCCACGCCGATCAGTCCGATAAAAGCCTCATTGTTAGGCAGGCTGTTTTTAATTGGAAGTCCACGATACCACAGTCCTAAAACCAAAGGCTGGAGAAACAATTGCGCCCCAACGTCTAGTTGGCTGAATGGCTCCTGTTCCTTGTAATTAAATGCAAATGAAACGGATCGCTCCTGATAGTCATGGGTAAAGTAATCCCTTCCCCCAGGGGAGAGATTTATTTTGTATCCTCCTTGTAGGGACAACTTCATGGGTAATACACTAGTCTGATCATCTACAAAGGAGATGTTGGGCTCGGTAAGGTGATGGGCTGAAGCACCCAGCCAAAATTTGTCATTGTAAAACATCCCTCCGACAGCATAATCCACAAAAGAATACCGGCTGTCCAATGGAACTCCATTGAGCTCATCCGTGATCCCACCGACTGTTCCATTGACAATATCGATCATGGAGCCAAAGACCAAGTCAGAAAAGAAGGCGTCCCGCTGCATGTAGCTTGCTTGAGCCCCGATCCGGAAAAAAAACTTTTCACTAAGTCTGAGGCGATAGGAATAGCTTAGTCCGATTTCATTTGTCGATAGATTGGCTAAGGTTTCTTGATTGCCATTGAAAATGAGACCGATGCCGCTATTGTAGTCAAAAATGTAATGATCAATATAGGCTGAGTAAGAATTGAAACTATGGTCTAGCCCAGGCCATTGATTTCGGTAATTGACTCCGACACGAGTGAGTTCCGAAGCGCCAGTCAAGGCTGGGTTTAAATACAGCGGAGCAGCGTAGAATTGGGAGTACTGAACGTCTTGGGCCTTAACAAGTCCTATTGTCAAAAAGAAAAAAAAGAGAATATGTCTTAGGCGATTTAGCACTTATCTTATTAGTAAGAATACTCCAGACTTCTCAACTTTTATACCAGACCTTGTCATGAAAATCGCTTTGTAAACATAATTTCCATTTGGAGCATTTTTTCCTTTCAAAGTTCCGTCCCATCCAATTGTTTCGAGGGTATTTGATTCGAAAATCAATTCTCCCCAAGTATTGAATACAAAGAATTCCATCGATGCGATACCACGGTATTGTGGTTTGAAGAATTGGTTCTTCACTCCCTGAGGTGTAAATGCATTGGGAACTAGAATTACATAATCGTCAAATACCTGCAATACCCGCTCAAACGTATCCACACAACCAAATTCATCGATGGTAGTCAGTGTAACTGTATATATCCCCTTGGATTGATATTCATGGGTTGGATTTTGTTCCGAACTGCTGCTGCCATCTCCAAAATCCCAATTCCAAATGATGATCTTGCCAGAAGACACATCCAAAAATTGAACGGGCTCCTGAATCTGGACTTCGGCATTTTCTAAAACAGTACCACCACCGAGGTCCACTTCATAGTTAAATTCAGGGATCAGCTCAGTATCCGAAATGATAACCTGGATTCTTTGATTAGGAGACCAGCAATTGGATCCTTTTAAGCTGCTGGCTACCTGATAGCTTCCATTCTGACTTACCGCGTCTATTTCATCCAATCTCATAACTCCACCACTAGGGTTTAGGATTTGATAATCATATATCTGCGCATTAAATCCTTCAATAAACTCTGTCAAATCTACCGTGCCATTTGGATCACATACAATCGATGGATTGGAGACTCTTAGATTTGGAATATCATAGACTAGTACATCCACTGGTACTAGTGGAGGTTCACAAACTCCAGCGCCCGAAATCTTGACATAATAGGTATAGGGCTGGGCTCTTCCGGGAAGTCCGGTAATGCTTAATTCTCCAGCAGCGGAAATCTGATAGGTAATGCCCGATGCTGTTCCAGAATTGATCTGGCCGGTTCCATTCGCATTTTGATACCATGTGAAGATCGGAGTTATGCCTGTTTGACTTGTTGATGGGATCACTGTCGCAGTTTCACCTTCACAGATGGTCACATCTTGTGCTTCCAGCGGCGTAGGCTGATTGATCAATTGGATGACCCCTGCCACTTCAAATTCACAGTTGACCCCGTCGGGATTCTGATCCTGAACGGTAAAGGTGTAATTTCCCTCCGGAAGGTTTTGGATTTCAAAAGTACCCGTAGACAAAGCCTCTGTGGCAAATACCTGACCATTTCGCTCTGTAATTACGGTGTAGCTTCCATATCCTCCGGTAATCTCGAAAGCGATACTACCATTGGGCTGGTTACAAACAGGATCCACTGAGAGAGGAGTTGAGGTCGAAATTGGACCTGAAGGGCCTACTACTGTGATTCCTTGTAGCTCTGCAATGCAGTCTGCCCCACTTCTAACATATCCTGTATAGACACCTGGAGAAACGCTGAAAACGTTGGAAGACGACCAATCTGTCCCATTTAGAGAGTAAGCGAAAACACCGTTGCCGGCACTTCCTGTCAGCGTAATCTGTCCTTGTTCTCCAAAGCATATTTCATTTTGTACGGAGGCAGTGAGTGCTGGCAATCTGTTGATTTCTACTTTTGGAGAAGCCACAAAACCTGGGCAAACATCTGTTCCCGATGCGCTGGCATAATAAGTGGCCGGAGAATTTGTAGAGTTTAGACCTGTGACCGTTAATGTACCAGTTGCACTAATTTCAAAGATATGGCCATTTGCATCAGGGGTCGGACTGGAAGTAATTGGGATGGTCAAAGCTGGGTCTTTGAACCATTCAAATACAACTCCAGCTGCGGCTGGATTTATCGTTGGTACAAAGACAGCCTGCTCACCTTCGCAAATTTCCAAATCATCAACCAAGATTTGGCTAGGTCCATATACGAGCGTCACAGTATTTGAAGTGATAGCACATCCCTCACTGTCTGTGATATCCAGGTAATAGGTTCCTGGAGCGAGGTTTCCTATTTCATAGTTTGGACCTGATACAGTCTGGGAATTAATACTGGAACCATTCTGGAATAAGTTGACGGTATAAGGTGCCCATCCACCTGTAATTTGAGCCCGGATAATTCCGATATCTGCGCCACATCCGGGATCAATTTGTGTAAGTGGACTTACAGCAAGTTGGGCATTAGGTCCCAGTACCTCAACTGAGAATGTGGTTGTACAGAATCCACCGTTATCAACTTCAATCGAGTAGGTTCCCGGAGCAAATTGTAATGATTCAAGCTGAGCTTCAGTAATCGGATTTGCTCCATTAATGGCGTAAGAAAAGGAGGCCAAACCACCTGTAGTCACACGTATTTCTCCATCATTTGCTCCGAAACATTTTACAGGTGTAGATTCAAATACTGGTTTGGGTACAATCCTCACGAGGGCAGTTACGGATTCTAATTCATCTGTACAGACTACATATAGGTAATAGGTATACGGATTCACAGCTCCAGGCAACCCGGTAATACTCAATTGACCATTTGAATCTATTCCGTAGGAAATAGCAGAATTAGTTGGGTCTACACCTGAGGTTATCTCCTGAGCTCTATTGGCGTCTTTGTACCACTTTAATTCGGAAGAAGAAGATCCCGAAATAATATTTGTTGGTATCAATAGTACAGTCTCGCCTTCGCAAACTTCGACTGGAGCGATTTGAAACTCTGGTCTGGGTTGTTCTTCCACTAGGAAACTAAAGCTCTCCTCACATCCTTCTCCATCAGAAATCAGGATAAAATAAGTATCAGGCGAAAGGTTTTGAGCTCCGGATGCATCCCCAGGAACAATTGATCCTGAGATGGAGCCTTTTCTCCACTCTACAGAATAATTCCCCCAGCCTCCTGAAATAGTCAGGTTTTCAATGCTTCCATTGGACAATCCACAGGAACTTCTAACTACATCAGGGGAATTTATGGATATCGCTGAGGGAGGTCCAAGGACTTCCACTTGGTAAGTTTGAAGACACTGTCCGGCATTGCTTACGTCTATGGAATAGACCTTTGGAGCAAACGACATTGCCTCTAGGTCGGCCTGTGAAATCACCCCTGCGCCATCTACGGAATATTCAAAGGTGGAGATCCCACCCGATGTTATTCGGATTTTTCCATCCCCTGCTCCAAAACAAATCTCCGGCGAAGTTTCTATGGTCAAGTTTGGAATAATTTTGACCAGAGCTTCTACTTCCACTAGCGCATTGGTGCAGACTACTTCCAGATAATACGAGTATGGCGAAACATTACCTGCCAATCCGGTGATAATTAGCTCACCATCACTATCAATTGAATAATTGATTGCTGGATTTATAGGATCTGGACCAGATACTATTTCAGTGGTTTTGGAGGCGTCTGTGTACCATTTCAAATCAGAAGCTGCAGATCCTGCTACGGTATTTACCGGAGTGAGCACTACAGTTTCTCCGGCGCATACTTCTGTTGGAGCAACTACATATACTGGATCGGGCATTTCCTCCAAGGTAAAATTGAAGTTAACCTCACAGCCAAGGTCATCGGTAATCAGGATATAATAGGTATCTGGCAGCAGATTTTCAGCACCATTTGCATCACCTTGTATCACAGGTCCAGTCAAAGATCCTCTTCTCCATTCCACGGAGTAGTTTCCCCATCCTCCGGAAATAGTTAAATTTTCAATTGATCCATTTGCCAGGTCACAAGAACTACGAAGAATGTCCGGAGAATTGATCGTGATGGGGGAGCTCGGGCCGGCTACCACCGCAGTGGTCTGATAAGTACAATTATTACCTCCTGTACTTCTTATATCAATCGTATAAGTTTTAGGAGCCAAATTCATGAACACATTGCTGGACACAAATGGTCCACCGTCTAGGCTATATTCATAATTTCCATCAGAGCCTGTAGCATTAATGGTAATTGAACCATCCGCTGCACCAAAGCATATCTCATTAGTGATAGTTAATGTCGAATTAATAGGGTCTAAAACTTTGATTTTTGCTTCAAAAGGTGGGTTTGGACAATATCCAGGGCCTGTGGATACCAAATAATATGTATAATCCCCAGCATCCAGTCCAGATACTGTGAGTTCTTGAGTAGATGGATTGATGGTAAAGGTATGGCCATTGGCATCGGGGGTAGGACTTGAGATGATTTCATCCGTCCCGGCGGCATCTTTATACCATTTCAACACAGGTGTGCCTGAAGTTGTGATGGTAGGCGTGATTTGGGCTTGGTCCCCAAAACACAACTCATCTACCATTTGATCTACGGTGATCGGTATTCCTACATCGTTGATAAGTGTTTGATTGACAGTTTTGACGCAGGATTGATTATCTGTGATTCGTATTTGATAGTCACCTGGAGCTAGGTCAGTATAGACAGTGGGAGAGCTGGGACTGGTGTTGGTTTGGATCACAGCACCATTTAGCACTAACTCCAAGGAGTATCCAGGGCTTCCCCCACTAAATGAAACTTCAATTTGGCCATTTGGTACTCCGCAGGCTGCCTGTATAAATTGATCTAAGGTTAAAATAAGCTCAGCAGGCTGGGAAACGACCACCCCGTTTAGATTTGAAAAACATCCAGTGACTGAGTTTCTGATGATAAAATCATATGTATTGGCTCCCAAATTATTGAATACAGGAGAAGCTTGGAAACTTGTACCTCCATCGATGCTATATTCATAGTTTGTTGCTTGTGCAGGATCTGTAGGATTTAATGTGATGGTACCCGTGCTTTCACCAAAGCAAGAAACAGGAATTACAGTTGCAGGATTTATCTTGGGTGTAGGATTTACAGTTACTGTGGCAGGGAGTGGATTAGAATTACACAGGTTAGTTCCAGTGACCAAGAGATTAAATTGATAAGGCGTCGCACTTTCTGCCAATCCTGTGATCTGCAATTCACCCGTTGAGGTATTGGCGCTATAAGTGATTCCATTACCATTTACAAGTGGATTGCCCGCCCCATCAGTCCAGGTGAATTGGAGATTGGAGGCATTGCTTTGGTTGATAATCTGAGCTGAAAGAATAGCCGTCTCGCCAGGACAAATGATTTCATCAGAGGCATCAAATGTTGGTATTGGAATCGCATTAAATGCTGGTGTGGTGACTACGGCACTGCAGTTATTGGCATCGATCACCTCGATACTATGAGTAGGAGCTTCGCTTAATCCAGTAATAGTATAAATGTTTCCAGATAAATTGGCAGTAATAGGTCCACCATCTAGTGTAAAGGTATATCCAGGCGTACCACCTGCCACAGAGAAGGTAACTATGCCGTTTTCAAGTCCACAGGATGGGTTGGTTTGAGATAAAAGTGCAATGGTCAGTTCAGAGGCTGGACCTTGAATGGTGAAATCTTGCTGTCCTATACAATTTGAGCCGGCAT
This sequence comes from Algoriphagus litoralis, assembly GCF_003259255.1. Classification (GTDB taxonomy): domain Bacteria; phylum Bacteroidota; class Bacteroidia; order Cytophagales; family Cyclobacteriaceae; genus Algoriphagus; species Algoriphagus litoralis. Next base: position 130,902 of record NZ_QGOL01000002.1, on the reverse strand, counting down.
TTACATAGACAGAATAGTTACCGGGAAGAAGTCCATTGAATACATTCGAGGAAGTGAAATTTATTCCGTCTAAGCTATAAGTTTTCGTTGGGAAACCACCTGTCGCATTGACTGTAACGCTTCCTGCAGCTTGCCTGCAGAGGTCATCGGAAACATTCAGAGAAATGTTCAAAGGTGGTAAAACCAGCACCTGTACTCTTTTGAGTTGCCCCGCTGGAGTGGCACAGAGATTTTGCGAAGGGTCAGCAGCAACTTCTACAAAGTATTCATAGGGAGTGGCACTCTGGGGTAGTCCAGTAATGGTTAAAACACCAGCTGCTATGCTGTAGGTTACTCCGCCTTCTGTTAGACCATTTGTGATCTGTGAGCCTGGAGATTTATTGATGTTTTTCCACCAAAGAAATGTCGGATTATTGGCATCTGTCGGGTCCTCGAGCTGAGGCTCAAAAATTACCGGGGTTCCTTCGCATACTTCCTGATCATCCAAAACAACCTCAACGGGAGTTCCCCGCTCATTGGTAATGTCAAAGACGAAGGTATCGTCACAGGCACTATTTGTTGCTGGATTGTTTACCTGAAGCGAATACACGCCAAGATTTACATTGTTGACACCGATGGTTGCCTGGGTATATCCACCTACTATTGTTTCTGTAACGGTATAATTGCTGCTCGGTATCAAGTTCCCCCCCTGGTCTCTCCATGAAAAAGTGTAGCCAGGGATCAAATCGCTGATCACGATATTCGAGATTGAGCCGTCACTTTGTCCATCGCAGGTAGGGCCAATAATAGCGCCGCTACTATCAATTTTCGGAAAAGGATTGACGGTCACAGTGAGCGTCCTTGGCTCAGAGGTCAGTCCATAATTGTCGATTACGTTATAAAAAATTGTGTGAGTACCGAAAAATCCAGATACTGGAGTGAATTTTATTTTTGCTTCATTCCGTTCCTGATTGAAGTTTCCATCGGTGAGATCTTCTAGGATTGACTCAAATGTTCCAACTCCAGGAACGGTAATAGTTTTATTCTCTGGTTTACATTTTTCTTCACATACCCCGGATAATCCACAGTTTGGATTTCCATTGACAAATGGGTCACCGTTTGGATTCGGGTTGTTATTTGGTGGCCCGGGATTGGTTTGGTATAGTTGCAAACAACGAATGAACTGATTTTGGGCAGGAAGGCTGACATTGAAGTCAAAAGTAAGGTCCTGATCAATACATACAGTCTCATCTAGATTTGGTGGGTTTGGAGCCAGTATAGGGTCGATACTCGACACTTCCACCGTTACATTTCGGATTTCATGGATGCTCCGCTTTGCTGCACCTGTCGCAGCAGCAAATCCTACCTTAAGGTTTTGCGGTGCGGTATAGGGATAAGGAACATTATTGAAAATCTGTACTTGCTGCAATCCAGTAGCAGTCCTTACCAACATATCCATCGAAATAGTATAATTCCCATTTCCGATGGGTCTAAGGTCAATGAATACTTTTCGATAGCCTACTTGAGCACAATTCACTACCCTACCTTGCGCACCTACCGTAAAACGCTGATTGGATGGCAAAAAGAATTGTGGGTTTAGAACATCAAAGGGTGAGCCGTCACTTGGGTCGTTGTTTAGTATTTTTCCATCGATAAATTGGTAGCTATCATAGGTAGGTGGGTCAGGGAAAGTAGCAGGAAAACCTGTGTAATTTCCAGTCATTCCATTATCCCTCACAGTGTCCGCAGCGCGAACTGGGCCCCGAATTGCGATACTATTCGGATACCTTGGAAAAAATGCCGGGCTTAGGCCTGATCCATACTGAAATGGATTGGCAAATCCACCGTATTTTCCTTCGTATTGATTTCCCCAGTTGCCAACCTCGTCTAAGCCAATGCCCATATAAGCACCTCGAAGACCATAACCTCCTCCAAAATTACCTCCGCTATACCGCAAAGGAGAATATCCTAATGATCCACCAAGTCCCCCGATTTCGAAGGTTGCTGCATTGATATTTCCATCAAAAAGGAAGAAACTCAAACCATCTCCGGGTCCCTGAATCATGTCCCATGGTGCATAGGCAAAATATTCAAAGGAAGTCTTGATTCCGTAAGCTGAAGAAAAGGGCAGATCCACAAAAACATACCCTCTTTGATCGGCATCATTGTTTGTTAATCGTAACACACCGTCGCCCGATGGGTCTACAGAACCCGAAGTCAAAAAAGCGGAGGTGGGGTCTCCATCAAAAACTGTATTTGCTCTTGTGGTAGAGTTTGTGAATGGTTCACAATAGGGAAAACCATCTCTTGGAATTACTACTTGGGCATCAACATTCGATCCTAAAAACCCTAAGATTAATAGAATAAATAGCAGAAAAGATTTTCCTTTATTTCTCGTTGTCATGCGACTACCCCGCCAAATTCTCCAAGCTAAAAATAATGATTTTTAGCCTATTAGATTTTGATTCAATTCAATATTAGGATTAGAAACGACTAGGGCTTAGGACTGGGGTGAGCAATCACTGAGTTTCAAACCTTTCAGTGGAACGAATTATTTTTCCGATTCGCTTCCTGACCTAAGCACGTTGTCAATAATTATACCAAAGGCGTCATTTTAGACGCCTTTGGATTAAATATCAAGAATTTCCTGATTTCGGATCAAATCTTCAAAATTTTCTCCCCGCCTGATTAGATGAGCTTTACCCTCCCAAATCAATATTTCCGCCGGTCTTAATCTTGAGTTGTAGTTGGAGGCCATACTGTAACCATACGCCCCGGAATTTTTTATCACCAATAAATCTCCTGCCCTCACTTCAACGAGTTCTCGACGTGATGCGATCGTATCTGTCTCACAGATGTAACCGACTACATTGTATATCGATTTTTTCCCTTCAGGATTGCTTAGGTTATAGAGACTATGATAGGCATCATACATCATCGGACGGATCAGATGGTTGAGACCCGAATCCACCCCTACAAATGTTACAGAAGGCGATTCTTTCACTACGTTGGCTTTCACCAGTAGATACCCAGATTCGCTGACGAGGAATTTGCCCGGCTCGAGCCAAAGTTCCAGCTGTCTTCCGTACTGCTTGCAAAATTCATGGAAGGCTTCTCCGACCTTTTTTCCCACTTCCATTACATCTGTGGCGATATCGTTGGGTTTGTAGGCAACTTTGAAGCCACCGCCAAAGTCTAGAAATTTCAAATCAGGGAATTGCATGGCCGCTTCAAAGAGCACATTTCCTCCTTGCAGAAAAACCTCGGCGTCTAAGATATCCGAACCGGTATGAATATGTAAACCCACAATCTGCAGTTTGTATGTTGCTACAGTTTCCAGGATTTGAGCAAGTTGCTCTATAGAAATGCCAAATTTACTCTCCTTATGACCAGTAGATATTTTTAGATTTCCGCCAGCCATGATGTGGGGATTGATCCGGATGCAAGCAGCTACGGAACCGCCATACATCTGGCCGAATTCTTCCATCAGAGGAATGCTGTCCAAGTTGATCATGACCCCTAACTTCACGGCTTCTTTGATTTCCTCAAAGGCCACACCGCTGGGGGTGTACATAATTTCCTGAGCAGAATATCCGGCCATCATGCCGATTTTCACCTCTTCGATGGATACTGCATCTATACCTGCCCCGGCTTTTCGTATCAGTTTGAGAATGCTGATATTGGATAAAGCCTTTGTCGCGTATTTTATTTTTAAAGGAACGGCTGAGAAAGCGGCCTGAAGTGTTTTAACCTGATGTGTGATTTTTTCCCCGTCATAAATATAGATCGGGGTTCCAAACTCGTCTGCCAGATCGGCGATCGACACACCTTGGATGTGTGTAGGATTTTGCACTTTGAAATAGGTTTTAAGATTTGAGCAGGCAAGTTACCTATTCAAAAAAAAAGGAAGGCTAGAACCTTCCCTTTTTTTGGATTTAGTGTAATTAAGAAATGTATTGTGCTAACGGGATCATCAAATGACTTGTTCAAAAATGAAGATTTTGCTGAAAAGGGCTCAGTTAAATCATGTTAACAGTTTACCGCCGCCTCTGAATCACAATAAATTTGCGTCATGAGTAAAGGAAGTATCACCCTGATTGTAGTCCTGATGTCTTTGGCCAGCTTTGGCTTGATGGGATTTCAATACTACTGGGTCAGAAATGCGGTGCGGATCAATCAAGAGCGATTTGACCAAAATGTGCTTCAGGTTCTCACCAGTACCATAGCAGAACTTGAAAAAGGTGAAACAAGCGACGTCCTGCTTAGCCAATTGATTCAAGACTCCGCACTGCAGGAGACCATTTTTAAGAAAATTGATCCGATCGACCTGCAGATCAATACGTCTCCTGAGTATAGCCGCCCTTCTGTGGTGGATACGATGCTTGCCGTTCCGCAGGTCAGTGCTACTTTCCGCAGAATGCTGCTTTCCAGAGGTTTGGATATTTCCATCGATTCCGAATTGGAAAATTTCTTTGCCTACATGACACCGGAGATTGCATCAAAGATGTTTACACCGGATGAAATGGAAATTCTGCTTCAGGAGAAACAGCGTCGATTGGACTTTTTGAGTGAAAATCAGGGTTTTTTGCAACAAAGAACCCAACAGTATCAGTTGGAGACCAGCGTAAGGACTGAGTTCAACCTGTCAGAAGATGCTCGGGATAAAATCCGCAAAACCAATATCAAGATTGAATTGATGAACCAAGCTTTTGCAGAATTTGCTGAAGGACAACAAGCGATTTTGGATCGATTGGATACAGGAAGTGTGAAGCAGATGCTCAAAAAACGTCTTATCGAGAAAGGTATTTCTGAGGATTTTGAGATGGGATTGCAGAATGACAAAGGCGAAATTGTCCCCATAGGACTCGTAGCTGATCCGATGCGATTAAAAAATTACGGAGTTCAGGCCAAGCTCTTTCCCAATGATATTCTGGGTAAAGACAACTTTCTTTTCATTTTTTTCCCGGAGAAAAATAGTCACGTGATCCGTCAAGTCTGGTTACCTATATTCAGCTCGATCGTATTCATCGTGGTGATCATTTCGTGTTTCATCTATGCCATTAAGGTCATCATTCGGCAGAAGGAGCTTTCTAAAATCAAGAATGACTTCATCAACAACATGACCCATGAATTTAAGACACCCTTGGCAACGGTCAGTCTTGCTGTAGAAGCGCTGCAGGATCCTGAGCTATCCACACACGATAAATTCCGTATCCGGTATCTGGGAATCATCAAGGATGAAAATAAGCGCCTGGTCTCTCAGGTAGAAAAAGTACTTCAGGCAGCTGCATTGGATAAAAAAGACTTTCAACTAAAAATTGAAACAATTGATTTAACCGAATTGCTCGAAAGTACCGTAGATCATATTAGCCTTCAAGTAGAAAAGCGCGGCGGGAAAATCAACTTGGTCAATAAACTGCGAAATGGACAAATCGAGGGTGATGCTTTTCACCTCACCCATATATTCAATAATCTGCTAGACAATGCGAATAAATACTCCAGAGAATCTCCCCTTATCCGTGTAGAAGCTTGGGAGGAAGGAGATCAAATCTTGGTAAGTATCCAAGATCAGGGCATTGGGATGAGCAAAGACGCATTGAAAAAGATATTCGATAAATTTTATCGAGTTCCTACTGGAAACGTTCACGATGTCAAGGGATTTGGCTTAGGACTTTCCTATGTCAAGACCATGCTGGAAGCTCATAAGGGCGAAATCCACGTGCAGTCAGAACCCGGAAAAGGAAGTACATTCACCATTAACCTACCCAAAAAACAATGAGCAAAGCCAAACTATTAGTCGTAGAAGATGACCCAAATCTGGGTGATATCTTGAAGGAATATCTCGAAATGAAAGGCTATGATCCGACACTCTGTAGAGATGGTGAAGAAGGCTGGAACAAATTCAAAAAAGACAAATACGATCTCTGCCTGCTGGATATCATGATGCCTAAAAAGGATGGATTTACCCTGGCTAAGGAAATCAAAAAGGTACAGGAAAACCTCCCGATTCTCTTTTTGACTGCGAAAAATCAAAAAGACGACATCATCGAAGGGCTCAGGATAGGTGCCGATGACTACCTCACCAAGCCGTTTTCAATGGAGGAATTGCTGCTGCGGATCACGGCTATCTTACGCCGTACTCAAAAATCCACTGAGGTCTCCCCCTTGAAGACGTACACATTTGGAGACTTTACCCTGCACTACGATGAGCAGTATATCGAAGGTCCTGAGGGCAAGCATAAGCTGACCTCTAAGGAAAATGAGCTGATCAGACTCTTGGCATCTGAGATCAATAAACTGGTCAATAGAAGCCATGCTCTCAAACAGATCTGGGGAGATGACAGCTACTTCAATGCCCGGTCTATGGATGTGTATCTGAGTAAAATCCGTAAAATATTAAAGGATGATCCAAAAGTACAGATCATTACCATCCATGGAGAAGGATTTAAGTTGATTGTGGGAGAAGGGTGATTGGTATATTAAGTATCAAGACTTTGTGATTTCAAAAAAAGCCCTGAATTGACTCAATTCAGGGCTTTTAGTTTATTTGGATAGATGTAGGATTACTTCCAAACTTCCTTACCTCCCTACAGCCATACCTTCACTCCAACTCAGCTCCGATTCCTAACCCATCGGAAAAGGTTACTTTTTTAGGCGATATGTGCACACCCTTCGCTGGATCTTTGGCCAAAAGCATGGCCCCATCCATATCTACATAATCCAACAGTGGGGCGATGTGCGCAATAGCAGAAATCCCAACCGAAGACTCGGTCATACATCCTACCATTGTTTTCATTCCTAGAGATTTGGCCTCTTGAATCATACGAAGTCCAGGGGTAATTCCCCCGGCTTTGACGAGTTTGACATTGATGGCATGGAAAAGACCATGGCATTTTTTGACGTCTGATTCCACAATGCAGCTTTCGTCAGCCATCACCGGAAGCTTGGAGTATTTGAATACCTCCTTCATCCCTTCCAAATCATCTTTTCCTAGGGGTTGCTCCATAAATTCCACACCTAGTCTCGCCAATTCTTCAGAATTTCTGATGGTTTGCTCGGCTGTCCAGGCGCAGTTGGCATCGATCCGGAAGAGGGCACCGGTGTGCTTGCGGAGTTCGCGGACGATTTCCAGATCGTTATCAGTTCCGAGTTTTATTTTGTAGATCGGCCAAGCAACCTCCTTCATTTTAGATACCATCTTTTCGATGGAGTCGATTCCTATGGTAAAGTTGGTGGTTGGAATTTTGCCTGGGTTTAGCTCCAGATATTCGTAGAGTTTTTTGCCCTTCTTTTTGGTAAAAAGATCCCAAGCAGCCATGTCCAAAGCACACTGAGCAAAGGGATTGAGCTGAAAAATTTCCCTTCCTAATTCCCATAGCTCCTCAGGCGTATTCCAAGCTCCGGACTCCACTTCAGTACGAAACCTCTCCAGGCAAGCCACCATATTTTCGATGGTTATTCCATAAAATGGGTTGGTCGTAGACTCTCCTAAGCCAACTACCCCATCTGATTCCAACTTTACGATTAGGGTATCTTGGATATCGCGACTTTGGTGAGCAATGGTAAAGGTGTGCTTGAGGGGAAGATCGAAGACCTGATAACTTAATTGCATGGCATGATTTTTTGGGACTTTGGCAAAAATAAGCCATTTTATTTCTTTCGATTGGCTAGTTTTAAAATCCGTTGAACCAACCGCTTTACTATGAAAATTACCGTCCGTTTTACTTTATTCTTGGTATCGATTCTTTCATTTAGTCCTGATCTCGCTGCGCAGATTGCCTATTCAAAAATCACTGTTGAACAATTGGAATCCGCTTATGAAGCATTTAAGGAACCTGCAATTACGCACCGGAGATTTAAGCATGCAGATATCCAGCCTTTGATTCAGAAGCATTCGGTAGCTTTTCAGATCGAAAAACTCGGTGAATCAGTAGCTGGAAAAAGCATTTCGAGTATGAATTGGGGCGATGGGAAAACCAAGGTCATGCTTTGGTCACAGATGCATGGCAATGAAAGTACGGCGACCATGGCGTTATTTGATCTTTTCAACTTTTTGGAAGGAAAAGATGACGGATATGAAGCGCTTCGGGAGCTTTTGAAAAATCAACTCAGCCTGAAATTCATTCCCATGCTTAATCCAGACGGTGCGGATGCGTTCAAACGTAGGAACAATCTGGATATTGACTTAAACCGCGATGCCATTTCACAGATTTCTCCTGAAGCGGTGATTTTGAAAAAGGCCAGGGATGACTTTGAGCCTGAGTTTGGATTCAATCTTCACGATCAACAGATCTATTACAATGTGGTCAATACGCCGAAGCAAGCCACAATTTCGCTTTTGGCGCCAGCCTACAATTACAAAACTGAGATCAATGATGTACGTGGTCGTGCCATGCAGACTATCGCTGGGATGAATGAATTGCTCCAGGAACTCATTCCCGGACAGGTGGGGAAATACGATGATGCGTTTGAGCCAAGAGCCTTTGGGGACAACATCCAAAAGTGGGGAACCAGTACCATTTTGATCGAATCAGGTGGATACCTAGGGGATCCAGAAAAGCAGGAAATCCGAAAAATCAACTTCATGATCATTCTCAATGCCCTGCATCAAATCGCAACCCAAGGCTATGAGCAATACACCACGGACCAATATTTTGCCATCCCTGACAATGGATTTCAGCTCATGGATTTAATCATCAACGAAATGCAGGTCAAAGTGGATGGCACATGGTATCCGGTTGATCTTGCTATCCGCAGAAGGGAGACTGAAAATGCCGAGGGTTATTTCATGAGTGGATCCGTAGAGGATCTGGGAGATATGCAGGTGTTTTTTGGCTTTGAGACCTTGGATGCGACAGGTTTGCACTATATAGAAGGCAAAGTTTACCCCGAGAGCTTTGAAAGCATAGCCGAAATCAGTGGGGAAAAAGTGCTGGAGTTACTCCGAAAAGGTTTTATGGCCGTGAAAGTCAAAAATGCTGAAGCGAGGCAAGTTCATGATTTGCCGATTTTGGTATTGAAAACCACCGAAAAATTCTCCTCAGGCTGGATGACAGGTTCGAGTCCCAATTTCTTTTTATCAAAAGAAGGAGTGCTGAAATATGCAGTAGTCAATGGGTACCTGATCGATCTGGAAAACCCGAAAAAGCAGGAAATTAGAAATCGGGTCTTTTGAAAAAAGTTCTCGCTGAAAAAATGGAAATAAATCTCTCTTTGCTTTTCATAAGGTAGGTAGAAAGACTACGAATTATACAGGGAAAGATTTCAAGGTTAAAGCCATATAGATTTACGATTAAGAATCTAAAAAGCGCCCTGAAAAGGGCGCTTCTACTTAAAAGTTTCCTAAATCAAACTTTACGAGAGCGAATTTATATTTATCTCGTGCAAAGGCATATAGGTGTTTACCATCCACTAGTTCTTTGGAATAGCAAGTGAACCAAACACCTTTATACCGTTTATCTTCTTTCATGTCTGCCAGTTTTCGTTGAGACACTTTTCCGAATGTGTCGATTTTACCTACGAAAAATTGGCCTTTATTCTCATCGGCGTAGAAAAGGAAGTCATTTTCATCGACTTTTCTTAGTTGAAAGGAACGATTGAATCCTCCAGTAGGCGAATACGTATTTTTGGCTAATATTTCGGTAGATATCAATTCTCCATTAGTCCCAAATTCCTGTTTGTAAATATCTCCACCAGTAACATCCTTTCTCGTACTTACCATGGTCCCCATTCTTTCTTGGACCAAGACAATCCGTTCAAACTCGGAAAAAAGGACCAAATTTCCTCTTGTGTTCAAGGAAAGCGATTTTGGGGTGAAATAGCTCACATCTTCCAATTTTGAGGCATCTTTTTGAGCTTTTTCTAAATTGAACTCAAATAGTTTGGCCGTCGAAAGGATTAACTGCTTTCGCTCAGTTCCAGCAAAAGGGGTGAAAGTTTCAGTTTGAATTGAGAGTGATTCAGGATCCAATTTGGCAAAATACCTTCCTTTATTCACCACATTATTTTCATTCCCATAGGTTCCAAGCAAAAAGATAGATCCTTCAAGATTGGTCTCAATGCTCAAACCCTTGATGTATTCCTTTCTGTCGTTTCCGATTACCTTGGTTTTTAAGGAAGAGGATTCTTTTCCGACGGAGATTAGCGTGGGATAATATTCATTTCGTCCAGTCTTTTTAAAATCCTTTTCCTGGATTTTGAAATTAAAAAGGAATTGGCCAGTAGGTAAAAGTAGCGCTTCGGAGTTGTATGCCTCGTTTTCTCCTGCCCCTAGGTTTTTAATGCTAGATGAACTCACCTTAGAAAAGAAAGGTAAAACAGTAGTGTTCGACCAAGAAACATTGAATTCTGGGCTCATTTCGGCATAATAAAGAGAAGTTTCAAAATTCTTTTTGTCTGTTCCTACGTAAGAAAAGATACCGGTTTTTTCCCCATTTCTTGAATACAGAAGACGGTAGGTTCCTCTTCTGTCAATTCCCTTACTTTCGTGAATGACCTTCGATGAAATTGTCTCCCCAGAATTAATATCTATTTCATTCAGGATCAATTTTGATATGTCATCTATATAGCTAGACGAGGCTAGAAGTAATTTACCAGATGGTGACATCAAGAGAAACTCTACGCCATTGTCAACAGAATTAAAAATTTCAAAGTAGAAGTCTTCTAAAAATGTTGATTTCGCTAGATTTAAATCACTATCGAATTGGTCGATATAAATCTCGGCTTTCAATCCCATAGATACCATTGCACCGAGCATGGCTCCTTTAGTTTTGGTTTTCAGGGCGATTATTCCATTCTCATCAGCTTTTAAAATTGAAACGTAAGAATCGAGCATTTTGGAGTCCAGTTCTTTGAATTTTGCAGGATCACTTTGTGATTGCGCAACTGTCATGTTCAATAAGAAAAGGAGCAAAAAAAGTGGAAACAGTTTTTTCATAGATTTAGATTTTTAGTCGAGAAAAACTACTAAATCTTTTTATAATAAAAAGCTTCGTTTAATGTTAAGTTTATTAATTGATTGAATTTCAGCTGAATTAAATTTTGAAAAATCAAAGTTCAAATCTTCACCCCCGCAATCTTCATCAAGGCCGATATGACCTCGAAGCCCTTGCTGGAAGTTCTCCTGGATTGAAGGAATTCATTTTCACCAATCCGCATGGCAACCTTACTCTAGACTTTGCCAATCCAAAAGCGGTAAAAGCGCTTAATCAAGCGCTTTTGAAGCATTTTTATCAAGTTGAATTTTGGGAGATTCCTGACGGATTTCTCTGTCCGCCGATTCCTGGTCGGGCAGATTATGTTCATTATTCGGCTGATTTACTTGCTGATGGTAACTCTGGAAAAATCCCCATAGGACCAAAAATCAGCGTCTTAGATATCGGCACTGGAGCAAATCTGATTTATCCACTTTTGGGAGTTGCATCCTACAATTGGAGTTTCGTAGGGTCTGAGTTTAATCCGGAAGCGATCAAATCTGCTCAAAAAATCATCGCGAGTAATCCGAATGTGCATGGGAAAATTGAGGTCCGAAATCAGTCAGATGACTCTAAAATATTCTCCAACATCATCCAACCTGACGAATTTTTTGATCTGACGATCTGTAATCCTCCCTTTCACGAGTCCGCTCAAGCCGCTCAAGAGGGAAGCAAAAGGAAGATCAAAAACCTAACTGGCAAATCGGTGAAATCCGCCCCATTAAACTTTGGTGGACAAGCGGATGAACTTTGGACAGCGGGTGGGGAAAAGGAGTTTATCGGAAAAATGATTCTTGAAAGTGCCCAATTTAAAAATCAGGTGTATTGGTTTACAACTTTGGTATCCAAATCTGAAAACCTGAAATCCATTCATTTTCAGCTTGAGAGAGCTGGTGCGTTTTCTCAAAAAACAATCAATATGGCTCAAGGGAACAAGCAAAGCCGATTTGTGGCTTGGACTTTTTTGAATGAAAAGCAGCAGGACGCCTGGAAGAAGTTTCGTTGGTATTAAAATAAGATAGTATCCATTCACTTGCCGTGTCAGTCCGAGCGGAGTCGAGGACACTTCGACTCCGCTCAGTGTGACCTTTCGCCGTGGTGTGTGGAGACAGAGACCACTAATTATTAGCCGTTCAGTGTGTATTCCACGCTGATTTCCATATTGAGTGCTTTGGAGATCGGACAGTTTTCTTCGGCATCTTTCACTTGCTTCGCAAATTCCTCCTCGGAGATTCCATCTACTTGTGCCTTCAATACTAAGTGTGATTTTTTCAAAGAGCCATCTTCAAAAGTAATGTTGGATGTCACATCCAATTCTTTTGGAGGAAAATTGACACCGGATAGGTTGAAACTCAACTTCATCGCAAAACAGCCTGCGTGAGCCGCCGCGATGAGTTCTTCGGGATTGGTGCCTACACCATCCTCAAAACGGGTGTTGAAAGAATATTGTGTTTTGTCTAGGACAGTACTCGCAGTAGTCAGGTGGCCTTTACCTTCTTTGCCGCTTCCGTTCCATACGGCTGTTGCTTTTCTGATCATGGGATTAAATAGTTTTAGGTTAAAATATACAATTACAAGGTTTTTTTGAGGGTTTAAGTTTCTTTTTCCCACAGATTTTCACGGATTAAAATCACAGATTGACACAGAAACTAAACAGTGTATCTGACCTGAAATGGTAATTTTGAAAAAATCTGTACAAATCAGTGTCCTTTTCTGTGTTGATCTGTGGGAACTATTTTTAATTTAAGGTATGCACGAGAATGAAATTACATTTTTGATCCGAGGTGCAATTTTTAAAGTGTACAACACCCTCGGTCCGGGACTATTAGAGTCCAGCTATGAAGCTGCAATGGGTTATGAATTAACTCAATCTGGATTGAATGTGGAGCACCAAGTCCCCATGCCTTTGGTATATCAAGGATTAAAACTTGATGTAGGTTACAGAATTGATCTCTTGGTAGAGAAAAAAGTAATTATTGAAGTCAAATCAGTAGAGCATTTACTAAATGTCCACCATTTGCAAATAATGACTTATCTGAGGTTGTCAGGTATAAAAGTTGGGCTTTTGGTCAACTTCAACACAGATGAGTTAACGGAAAACATAATTCGAAAAATCAATGGATATCTTTAATCTCCCACAGATTTTCACGGATTAAAATCACAGATTGACACAGAAAGTTATATTACTTGATCAAAAAAATCAGTGGTAATCTGGGTCCTTTTCTGTGCCGATCTGTGGGAGATATTTATTTCCTTAAGCTAAAAAAAACCTCCAATTCAATACATATGACCTAGCGGAGAACATTCAGTAAGATAATTTGATATCTCTGATTTTCTTAGGTTCCCACAGATTAACACGGATTAAAATCACAGATTTCCACAGAAAGTTAAAACACCACTTCCAAAAAAATCTGTGAAGATCCGTGTCCTTTTCTGTGCTAATCTGTGGGAAATATTCATTTCACCAAGCTTTTAAATACCTCCAAATACTGCTCAGTCACATGATCCCAATTGTATTTTTGAGTCAGTCCTGACCGGGCAATATCTCTCAATTCGCTCATGGACTCGGATTCGAGTTCTGCTTTTTCCACAATCTCCTTTACTGAACCAGCATTCTTGTCAAAGTACCAACCGTGCTTCCCATTCTGGAGCATCTCTTGGTTGAAAGGCGTATCCAAGGCTAAAATTGCGCAACCATATCCTAAGGCCTTGAGCATCGCCGGATTGGTGCCGCCAAACTCATGCCCGTGAAAATAGGCATAGCAATGCGAATATAGTGCCGCCAGTTCATTTGGATCCGTCACATATCCAGTGAAAAGCAAGCGCTCGTCTTGCAGATTTTTCAACCGATTTGCCCAGGCATCAGCAAAAGGAACATCTCCGACAATGACGAGCTTACGTTGTGAATTTGACCTCAAAAAACCTTCTATGATCAAGTCCGCATTATTGTCTGGAACCAGTCTTCCCACGATCAAAAAGTAACTTTGGCTTTCCAAATTCCACTTTTCAATGGGAGTGGATGCCACTGATTCCTTTGGATTTGCTCCGTAAGCGATGACTTTGGAGTCGGCCTGGAAAAGCTCCAGATACACCCGCCGCATTTCATCAGAGTCGTTGATAAGCTGGTCGTAAAACTTGGTCGCCTGCTTAGATGCCCAAAAGAAGTACTTCGAGCCTAGGCCTTTCCATTTGGGCCGCAGCCATTCCAATCCATCTACATTGATCGCAGTCGGTTTACAAAAAAGTTTCGAAATCAAGCCAAAAGGTCCATTTCCGCTATTCACCACAAAAATCACATCCACATCTGAGATGCAGGCATGGATCATCGAGAAAAACGTGTGAGTCAGCTGGGTCAGGCTCTTAGACTCAATCGCAGGGGTATAGATGCACTCGATTCCGTTCACGAATCGAGGCCGCTCAGAGAACAAGGCCCGATGATTATATACCCTCACGTGCACGCCTCTGGCAACTAAGCGCTCTCCCAGCTCCTTGATCATCGTGTCATATCCGCCATAGACATAGGGATACCCTTTTGCACCCATGATGGCGACTTTTAGCTTCTTCTCAGGTGCTGCCATAGGTGGGTTTTGATTTTTTCTTCGAAAGCTTCCAAGCTGTACTCCCTAAGTACGCGCTTCCTTCCAGACGCTCCCATTTTTTGGCCGAATTCGGGATCTTGAATCAAGCGTTCCAATGCCTCAACTCCTTTTTCAACATTTCCGATTGGAACCAAAAAGCCCGTTTCTCCATCCAAAACCATTTCAGAAGCTCCACCTGATCGAGTGGCAACTACAGGTTTCCCCGCAGCCATCGCCTCTAAAATGACCGTTGGAAATGAATCAGGAAGGATCGATGGTAAAACAAACACATCCAATGCTGCCATTACTTTTGGGATATCATCCCGAAAACCCAAATAAGTGACTCGTGCCTCTAAACTCCGCGTTTTGAATTCTTTTCTGATTTCTTCCAAAATAGGTTCATAACCAGGAAACGGATCACCTACCAAAATAAAGTGGGTGTTGGGGTACTTCTTGGAAATCCGTTCGGCAAGTTCCAAAAAGAACAATTGTCCTTTTCCTGGATTGATCCTGCCGATCATTCCAATCAGAAAACAGCTTTCCGGCAAGCCCAAGTCATTTTTTGCACTTGGATAATTTTCTAAAAATGATCCATAGGGGATTCCATTATGAATGACCTCAATCGTGGATTTTTTTAAAATTGGCTGCCAATGATTTGAGACAGCCTGAGATACGGCAATGGGATTTGGGGAGCTTTGATCCAGCAGACCTGCGAGCATTTTCACAAGAGGTCCCGGGCCGGGGAGGATTTCGTGAATATGCCAAATGTGAGGTATTTTGCGCCTTTTGGCCCAATAAGCACCTACTATGACGGCAAGTGTATTGGAGTAAACCAGCTCAAACTGATATTTCTGGTGCAATTCGGTGAGGAATCGGTAGGCTTTCAGGTTTTTACTCAGTCTATTGAGTAAGCCGCTTGGGTTGACATATTTCCGACGGAGAATTCCCAGATTTTGAACGTAGGCGGGGAAACCTTCCTGTTCCAAAATCGCCTGAAGTGGACCGCTGTTAGTCAGAAGGACTATGGGGTTTAGGCCTTCTTTTTTATATACCTGCAATACTTGTAGGATGATTTTACCCGATCCGTAGCATTCGGATGAGCTTTGCAAAAAAAGTACGTTTTTAGGCTTTCCCACGTCGTTTCAGATAGATTCCAAGAATTCCTGATTTGCCAAATCCCAACGAGAGCACTTCCAAAATCCATGCAAACGGTAATAAAATCCCAATAGAAATCAGCAATCCCATTGATTTCTTCCGCTTCAACCTTAGAATCAAATTTTCGCGAAAACCAAATTTGGAAAGTAAAGCCTGCAGCATTCCCAAGACTCCAAGATGAATGGAAAAAGAGCGTTTTTCCACGATTTCAAAGCCGATTTTCTCCATCTGATTCCGTATTCCATCCTCGGTCCAGTGGGTCAAATGCCTGGGAATGTCCCAATGAATCCAGTTTTCTTCTGCGATCTTAGCTTGCCAAGAATCAGCACGCGGAATTTCGAGATAGACCAGACCATTTTTTGAAAGATTTTCATTTAAAAGGGGTTGAATCAATTCCATTGGTGCTGGTAAATGCTCCAGTACATGGTTTAAGGCGATCAAATCAAAGTTTCCAGCCTCTACTTTTCCTCCATTGTAAAACTCAGAAATCACATGAACACCATATTTTTCTTTTGCAAAATTGGCTCTTTCTTCGGCGGTTTCGATTCCTAAACCTTTCCAGCCCAGTGTTTTGGCAACAGCCAAAAACTGGCCTTTGCCGGAGCCAAAGTCCAAAAGTGAGTTTGCTGTAGGGTTGACTCTGTGCGCGATCCTAAGGACTTTTTTAGCCTCTGAAAAAATGATCCGCTCAAAAACCGATTTTCGATTATCGACAATCGAATAGACTTCATCCGAATAGAGCGAATTGCTATCCACTTCATTCCCAAGAAATGTCCAACGAGTCCCGCAGATCCGGCAGGAAATGATCGACTGATTCTGTGGAGAATTTGATGGAGAATTTTTACAAACCGGACAGGTGATTTGCCTCATGGGTCAAGAGTCGGCCTCAAGATAATCTGATGAAAAGCTTCAATAAATTTTTGTGCGGAAAAGTCTTTAGCCCGTGCTTTACCCTGTTGGATCAGCTTTTCTCTAAGTTCATTTTCGCGATCCAAAAGTATTAATTTTTCCGTCAAATCGGCTTGATTTCCTGTTTCAAAGGCTAAAGCTGCACCTCCTGCTACCTCGAGCAAGGCCTCCTGGTCGGAATGAATTATCGGGATTTCGAAGCCAAAAGCCTCCAAAATAGGAATCCCAAAGCCCTCATTTTCCGAAGGAAAAACATATCCAAACGCACCTTCATACAGTGCTTTGATTGCTCCATCAGTGATGTAGCCAGGCAGAAGCACCTTCCCTTCCAATTCCAATTCTTTGACCAAGCTTTCCACTGCGGGGAGGTCATTCATTTGCTTGCTTTCACCAGGGCCCCCTGCCAAAACAAGCTTTTTTTCTGATCTGGTTTGGCGAAGAAATTCAGCAAAGGCTCTGACAAGCAAGGGTAGATTTTTTCGTCTGTCGAAGGTGCCGATGTGAAGAAAATAATTTTGGTGAACCAGTTCATTTGTTGCCAAAAAATCAGGATCTGCTGCTGCCTTCAAGTCTTTTGGCGCTTGGTATACCACCGCTATTGGGTAGGTATCTCCAAGATGCTCAATAAGTGAAGTTTTGGAATATTCGGAAGTGGTGATGACTTCAGTCTGTTCTTTAAGTCCCTTTTTGATCAGACTGGTGAAATATTTCCGCCACCACTTGGAGTAATTTTTTGGCATTTGCCAAAAAAAAGCATCGTGGATGACCGTCAATCTGCGGCAGGGAAGTGATGCTGCAGGAGAAATGAAATCCAGACAAACCAAAACATCCGGCTGGTGTTTTTTGACCAGATCCGGAAGCAAAAATTCTTTCCATCGGAAATAGTCTAAATGATAGTTGAGCTTTTGGACCTTGGTGTGGGCAGTCTTGTAAGTTTTGTCGGCGGCTTGTTCCTCAGGGTCATGGGTAAATATCCACTCGATGTCCGGGTGAGGGTAATTTTTGGCAGCTTTGGCCAGTTCCATCATGTAGGTTTTGATCCCGGTGGTGGCGACGTTGAGGTATTGCAGATCGAGGAGGACTTTCAAGAGGAGGTTGACGTTTGAAATCGGATGGGCGTCTCAATTTTTTATCCAAGACTCATCGGATGGCCAAAATTTGACGACTACAAGTTAAATGATTTTAGGTAAAATCGAGTTTCATCGTAATTTACAAAAAGTAAGGAAGTCAGGCCTCGGAACAAAGTGACTTCAAGCAGTAAAATCAAACTGCCAAATCTAACGCGAGGATAATCCTTTGTGTTTTTTTGATTTTTGAACGGCTTAATACTCAGACAATCCCTTCTTCCAAACCTTTTTCTCTTTCAGTTCAACGATTACCTCCAGCTCCTCAGCAAAGGTCTTGGTCAGGTTGCCAAGTTTTGCCAGCAACTTGAAGGGCAAATACGGTGACTTTAACTCATATTCCTTGTAGTGATAGGGGTTGATCGTGACATGAAAGTCTTCGGATAAAGCCCCAAAATAAGTTTTGATCTCCTGAGGCGAGTATTCTTTCCAATGATGTCCATAAGTGACCTTAGAAATGATGTCATCCACGGTAATTCCCACCGATTTGAGCGTGATCAGGTTTTTGAAATTTCTCACCCAATTGGCCAAAGCCAGTGAATTAGGTGTGGAGATGTAGATTTTGCCTCCAGGTTTTAGGATTTGATGGATGGTTTTCCAAAGTTGAATCGGATTGAAGGTGATGTGCTCGAAGATTTCGGTGAAAACAACCAAATCGTACCGATCATGCACGCTCTGGAACTCCGGCATTTTGGCAAGGTCATTTTCGACGATCGGTGTTATTCCAAATTTAGCACCCCTTTTTTTCACAAAATCCATGTCCCAAAAAACAGAGACATCCATGCCGTCCACTTCAAAATTCATTTTGGACAAAATCATCGAAGAATGGAGGTAGTGACTTCCAATATCCAATGCCTTCATTTTTTTGGTTTGGGAAGTTCCGGCAAATTGAGTTTTCAAAAATGACTCAAATCGCTCGTACCGCTTTTTGTGAAACCTAAAATATTCAACTTCACTGGGTTGATTCAACTCAAAAATCTCCGATTCTATTGTTTTTACGCGACTCATTTTTATTTCACAGGCTTCTTGATTCCAATTCAGTGTAGGGGAACAAGCTGATTTGAGGTATTTTTTATAAAGCTATACTCCTTTACGCTGAAACCAATCATCCACCAAGACAACCAAGCCACATAGGTGTACATTTCTGCATTCGCAGTGAATAAGGGAAGGAGCAGACCTACTTTTGTGACTGCGCCAACGAAAGCAAGTCTGGCAATCATCGTATTATCGGTGCTGTAAAATACACGTAGGCTTAAGATTACGCCACTGGCCATGGCTAAAATGTATAACATCATCCCAATCCAGCCAAGTTGTACCCCGTAAATTAGGAATTGATTTTCGCCGCCTACCCGTAGTTCATCGGTTACACTTCCAGCATTCCCACTCATAGCCAGCCCGATTCCAAAGGGATTAGCCACCATAGAATCTAAAGCCAGGAGCCATTCTACCACATGGCCGATACTGGAGGTGTTTTCAAATGTAAGGGTATCGAGGACAAAGAAGTAAAAATCTTCTGATGCAAAGGCAAGCACATAGATCCCAAACCCTACCAAGACCAGAAATCCGGCGCCGATTAGTTTGTAAAGCTTGAAAACCAGCGCGACAAAGAAAATCATGATGAAAAATGCCCCGAAAGCAGCTCGTGAAGCTGAAAACACCAAGCTCCCCAAGGAGAAGACCATGATCAACAAATAAGGCCAGCTGTATTCTTTTTTCGAAGTCAAAAACCAAATCAGACCCGCAGCAAAACCCATTAATACGGAGCTAGCCAGCTCCAGAGGATCGGAGAAGAAACTCGCCAATCGCTTGGTGACTGCTTGAGTTTCAAAAGTCCAAGTCAGACCAAAGTTACCAGAGGGTTCGATGTCATTGATCACCTGATTGTAAAGCGAATAGCCAGTGAATTGCTGCAGATGCGCTTGAAGGAGGTAGTTTTCGACTAGATTCACCACAAATGCACCGATTGCTACCGCAAAAATGATTTTGAAAATCCAGCCGATTTCGACTTCGTCAAAGCGGGTATTTCTTCCAAGAAAATAGACGAACCCAGGAATAACCATGCTTTTGTAATACAGGGCTTTGTTCAAAAAAGAGGCTTGTCCCAATGGTAAAAGCAGATATAAAAATCCTAGCGTAAGAAATCCCAACATCATCCAGTCTGTGGACTGCAGCCGAAACGGGTAGTCAAACACACGTCTCTGGTAAAAGAGAAATACCAACATGGCGAGTAGCACTACCACTTCTTTGATAATCTGGAAAATGCCCAGAATCTCAGGAGAGCGAGTGGCAAGGAAAATGACACTAAGTGAAGTGATGTAAAACGGAAGAAATCCGGCAAGGAAAAAGATGAAGTAGGCCCACTTTGCTTTGAATATCATTTCTTGGACTGTCCAGAGAAATCCAGCACCCACTCCCAATGCGATCAAGATGAAAAATATCAGGGCCATCGCTTTGCGGTTTGTAAATCTGCACCTAATCCATCCTGGATACCCTTGAGGACTGCGTTCATTTTTCTAAATCTTCCCCGAATCAAAAAATACCCTGCCCAACCCAAAAACCGAAAGAAATGATAAATTATTCCGAGATAGATCTTTTGACTTCTGAGCAGAAAAAATTGATTTCTGACATTGTAGTAAAACACTTTCGGACTTAGTGTTCCTTCGGAGTGGGTCTTTTTGGAGGAGGCTCCAGCTTCATGGTAGATTACAGCTTTTTCTGCCAAAGAAATCTCAAAACCAGCTTTTTTAAACCTTAAAGACCATTCCACATCTTCAAAATAAGCGAAATATTGAGCATTGAGAAGCCCCGTTTTCAGAATTGCTTCCCTTGATAGCAACATGCAGCACCCGGTCGCCCAGTCCAGATTTGTTACCTTAAAGCGATAATCGGCCAGAGGTCCACGATCGCCAAGCGTGATAGCCCTACCTACCGATGACGCCCATTTGCCACCTGCGCTCCAGATTTTCTTGGGGTCATTTAGGAATAGAATCAAGGGTTGCACTACCCCCAACCTACTGTTTTGATGGAATTTTCGCATCATTTCTCCCAGAAAATTGGACTCCACTTCGGTGTCATTATTCAGCAGCATGATATGCGAAAAGCCCTGCTCCAGTGCAAACCGAATTCCTACATTATTCCCTTCGGAAAAGCCGAGGTTCTCTGCGTTTTCGATCAATTCGATTTCAGGAAACAACTTTTTGAGACTTTTTCCTTCCTGATTTTGGGACCCATTGTCTACCACTATGACCTTGAAATCTGGAAAATCAATTTTGCGCAGTGAAGCCAAACAGGCCTGGGTGTAGTCAAAGCCGTTCCAGTTGACCAAAATTATGGCTACAAAGGGATCAGGAGTAAAAGCCATACAACAGGGTCCGGTTATGTCGATACAGCAGCATCAGACAAATGAAGAAAACAGCGACTTCGGTAGAGATAATTGCCAAACACAATCCTATCGGTCCAAAGTACCCTGTCAAAATCGGAGATAAAATGAGCATAAATGCACACATCAACCAGCTGGCCTTGAAGAGTAATTGCCTCAGGTCTGCCGCCATCATCATGGTCACATTTGCGACATTGAGACAAGCAAGAAATGGGACCAACGCCAATATTTTTAAATACAAAATAGAATCCTCCAACGCGGAACGGGAAAGAATCTGCACGATAAACGGGGCAGCAAAATGAACTCCGGCCGAAATGATGAATCCGACGATTAATACTTTTTTGTACACTCTTTTCAAAAATAGAAAGAATGAGGGCAAATCTTCAGTGTAAAGCCTGCTGGCATTAGGAATGATGGCCTGAAAAATAAAGGGCGGAAATAGCCTGACTACCATAATGACCCGCTCTGCCAAACTATACATTCCCAGGGTTTCCGCATTGGCAAAAAAGCTCAACACAATCAGTCCACCGCTGATCGAAATATGACTGGCCAAGTTGCTGAAGAAGAGTAAGGAATTTTCTTTTAGGCTTTTCCAGATCGCTGAAAACTCAGGTCTGTAAAACTGAATATCTAAAAACCAATGGATGTAGGCCAGTAGTAACAGGTTGATTCCCAGACCAAAGAAGCCCATCAGGAAATTTACCCATTTGCTCTGCTCAGGGGAATGAATAAAGAGGACGATTCCCATCAGGAAGAGGAGTTTGGAAAAAATATTGGCGATGGAGACCAGTTTCATTTTTTCCAACCCCTGAAAAAACCACAGCGGAAGTGTAGCCTCCGAAAACAACAATAGCACAGAAAAAATAAGGATAGTCTGGTACTCAGGAAAAAGATTGAAGCCAAAAGCGCCTACAAAAATCAAAAATACCGCGAAGAAGGCCAACAGAATTTTGCCGGAGAAAACATTCGAAACGATGTGCGAAAGGGCTTTTTTGTCACCCAGATTGATGGCTACCTCTCTGGGAGCGCTCAGATTGTATCCAAATCCTACCAGAATATTGAGCAAAATAATGACAGAAAGTGCAAGGTTGATCAGTCCAAACTGATCCACACCGATACTCTGGATCAGCAGCGGCATCGAAATAATTGAAATCAGCACATTGGAGGATTGAATGACTGCCAGAAAAAGGAAATTCTGGAAGGACTTGTTTCGGATGTAATTTCCGAAGGGTATGAGCAAGTTGAGTTTTTCAAACATGGCAGCTTTAGTTTAGCTTTCCTGCACATGCTTCTGATACAGCCTGCGAAAATAAAGTCCAAACAGCACCAGGATTCCGGTGATTATTGCACCTAATACCATCCCCTTGACCAAGCGGATCTCTGACCGCTTCAGTGGAAGTCTCGGCGAATCGATGATTTGGATCAGCGGCGAATTGTTGCGATGATTGACTTTCGCGATTTCCAGATTTTTGACTATTTCCTGATAGACCGCACCTGTGGCCTGCACGTCGATTTGACGTTTCCTGCTTTCGACCGTGGCTGAACTCAATAGTGGGTTAGCATTTGGCACCCGATCGGTTGCACTGGCATAAGCTCCAATGCTTTCATCCAAAATAGATCGGACACTGTCTGCCTGAGTTTGAAGAATGGAGAGATTTTCGCCGGTTTTTTTGGTTTTGGTCTCGAGGTAGAAAGTATTCACTTTTTCTACCAACCTTTCATTGAAGGCCTTTGCAAAGAGTTCGTCTTTGGAGGAAATACTCACCTGAATGATGCTGAGCTTGCGATCTGGCTTGGCAACACTCAGCTGATTTTCCCGAATCAACTTGGCCACTTCTTTGACCACAGAATCCTGAGTTACAGTAAAATTTTCTCTGGGAATGGAAAAGTCCAAAGTTGCAAAATCCACTTTTGCAGCCCATTTTTTATCCAGTTCCTGAAACTCCACAAACCGGTCGATCAATAACTGACTTTCGTTGAATTCACTGAGCAAGGTCTCTGCAAGCATTCGGTCCGAGCGATACAATTCCATGATATTATCTCCTTGGAAAAGTCCGCTCGTGCTGCCTAGCGATCCCAAATTCACCCCCACTAGCGACGCCAAACCGGACATTTGGCCGATTCCGCCGCCCTCGCCTTCTTCCAAAACAAATGAGGTTTCAGCATGAAATACTGGCTTTTTCACGATCGAGACCAAAGCTCCAAGGCCTAGTCCGACGATACCTGCCAGAATCAGAATTTTCCACTGCGAAAGAAAAAATGCCAGCCACTCACTGAGATTTCCAATGACCTCTTTGATGGTAAACTGATTTTCTGAAAAATGCTTAGAGTCTGCCATTACCAGTTAATTTGAGAAATAACCAGAGCTAAGGTGGCTAAACCTGTGGTCACACCCACCACATCACCCAAACGAAGCGGGATCCGTGGACCCTTGGTCGGCACGATGACTTCAGCTCCTGGCTCAATAGGCGGGAAACTTCTGATTCCCAAAAACCCTTTGGTGCGTTTCACAGCGCCATTGGCATAGACCACATACGTTTGTTTTCGATTAGCACGTCGCTCGAAACCTCCAGCGCCATTGATGTAATGTTTCAGGCCTCGGCCTGTTTCATGACGCAGTGTGGTCGGATAGACCACATCACCACGCATTCGTACGGTTTGAAGTAATTTTGGAACCGATAAAATGTCGCCTTCTTCAAGAATCAGGTCGTTTTCTGATCCTGGATTATCGATGATTTTTTGGAGATCGATGGCCACAGCTTCAGATTCCTTTAATTTGACGGCGAAACCGGGGGTGCCTGCTGCAATCTGATCCAACGATTCCTTTTTAGCATTGGCTAGGACAGTATCCACCGGATTTACTTTTTCCGAAGGCAAATCCCTAAATAGCCGCTGGAGCATTTCCTCCTGTGCTTCTGAGTTGTTGGGGTCTTCGATCAGTTTTAGACGAAGAGCTTCTAGATTTCGCTGTCTTCGGATCTGCTCCGATTCTGTGTTGAAAAATTCCGTTCTACGGATCAGGGTAGCTCCCTTTAGATAGGCAAATTGGTTAAGCCCTCCAGCTCTTTTTACCAAATCGGATATCCGCTCCACACTGTTTTGGATCGCAAAAATTCCGGGTGAGTTCACTTGGCCTTCCACAGCCACGAGTCGCTGCATGGTGAAATTGGCCCGTTTCCGAATAATGACTTGATCAAATGGCAATAAACTCGGTGAATCTGAGCTAATCGAGAGGTCAGGATTGACACGTGCCGGGATTATATCAGAGAGTGTTCCCAGATCAGAGTCTTCCAGCCTTCTGGCGATTTCGATGTCCTGTGAATTGGCTGACTCCTGAAGTCCACCGGCAAGGATGATCAGCTCCTCAATTTTCATGGATTCCGAATACGGATAGGTCCCAGGTCGTTTTACCTCACCCAAAATCTGTACATACCGCTCATTTTGGACATCGTAAATGCTGGAAATCCGGATTACATCTTCCCGCTTTAGCACCACATCTGGAGCAGTCCCGTCCATAACAGCTTTTAAATTGACCTCGATCATTTCTGTACTCAGGTCGCTTTTGGTCCTCAGGATACTGGCCCGCTCGGTATACGCATCGCCTCTCAGTCCTTCGGCATTTTTCACGAGTTGATATAGGGTCAGTCCATCCGTAAGGGCAAAAGTACCCTCCCGGTAAACGGCACCTTTGATTTGTACTCGGTTGCTGAAGCGATCCAAAATCCTACTGACAGTGATTTCATCTCCACCTTTTAGAATAAACATTCCAAATTGGTTTTGATACACATCTGATACTGAGCGTTGATTTCCGGTGATTCTCGAAATAGCGACCCGGTCTTTGAAGGCCAAATCTGTAAACCCACCGGCGTAGTTTAGGAGGTCTTCGAAAGTATCCTCAGCGCCGATTTCGAACGTCATCGGTCTTTTCACTTCTCCGTTGATTTTGATTCGGGAGAGGAAAGGAGGAACGAGTATAACATCCTGATCCTGAAGCTGAAGATCCAAGTTGGCTGTGCCATTGATCAGCAAATCGTAGACATCAATTTCCGCAATGGGCTGATTGTTTCGAATGACTTTAATGGCCCGCATTGTGCCGTTTTCATTTGGGCCACCCGCAGAATAGAGCGCATTGAATACAGTAGAAAAGGCACTGAGCGTAAAAGTACCCGGCAGTCGGACTTCGCCTAAAATGTGTACCTTAATCGTCCGCACATTACCTAGTGTCACTTGGAGAAACGTGTTTGGATTAGCTCCTGAAAGTCCCGGATAAAACCTGGAAACTCTACTTTTGATGATCCCAGTAGCCTCGGTAATGGTTTTTCCAGATACTGATATAGGACCAATATTGTCCAAAATGACAAAGCCGTCCGGATTGACGGTAGCTTCGTAATATTGCTCAGATTGCCCGTAGATATCCACAAATACCACGTCTCCCGGGCCTAAAATGTAGCTTTGAGGAGTAGCTTGATTGAGACTTGGTTCAAAGCTGAGCCGTCGGTTTTTTTGGTAGAAAAGTGAAGTTCCGAAGATTTCATTTCCCGTGGATTCAGCAAAAGTTTCTGCCTGAGGCTGGTAGATCCCTCGGGTGATTTCGTTCAGGTCCATTTGCTGTCTGGGTTCCCTTTTGGAGGCATTGGCACTTCTAGTTTTGGAGCCACCGATATCGAGATCGCTGATTCTATTGCGAAGCTTTTCCACCTCATTTGATGGCATACCTCTGAGTTGGGCCATTTGTAAAAAATCATCCACCGAAAGTCCAGCTTCGTTGGCTCGGTTGACTAATTCTTCTATTTGATCATCGCTGAGTTCATCGACTTTGATGGTGGTCAAGTCGGTATTTTGTTGGGCAATAGTATTCGGATTTATCCCGATCATTAGGGCGATGAAGGCAAAAAAATACCAGATTTTTATGTTTAAAACCATGATGTAAAAGACTGTTCCGGGTGGCTATCGTGGAAATATTGGATCTAAAAATCCATCAATTTCTTAATTCTACCAAATATAGGTCCAAAAACTGGGCTTGAGGCTGTACAGGAAGAGGATTACTCTGTACAATTCCTGCAAATCTCAATCTGGGTTCGGTCAGAGAGCAGCTGCTTTCTGAAAGTCAAATAAGGAAGGGAATTCCAAATCCCGCTCAAGGATTCGTTTTTTAGCTCACCCATCACATGTTTGGCGTCTTTATCAAAGCAGCAGGGAACGACTCTGCCATCCCAAGTGACTACCGCGCCTTCCCACATTCTCCAGCATTTGTTTTCCAACCGGTTTTTCAGCTTCCATTTTCCATTTCCGACAGGTACATATCTGGAGTATCCCAAGTCTTTTGGAATCAGATCCGATCCATTTTCGAAATCATAAATTTGAGTGGTCTTGAGCTGGAGTTCATCTACTTCCAGTTCCTTTGCCCATGTTTTCAGAGCCGGAATCTGATGTTCATTTTGTCCTGTGACCAAGAATTGAAGTACGATCCTGGGGAACTGTAGTCCTGCTTTTTTCCGCTCAGCGATCAGGAGCTGAAGTCCCTGCTGTACTTTTTCCAAATTCCCACCTATTCTGTAAGCTTCATAGACTTCCTGCGTGATTCCATCCATCGAGACGATCAATTGCTTCAGGCCACTCTTGAAAATTTCCTTCACCTGTTTTTCTCCAAGATAATGAGCGTTGGTGGAGGTGGAGGTGAAAATACCCTTAGAATCCGCATAGTGTACCATTTCCAAAAATCTAGGATTCAAAAACGGTTCGCCCTGAAAGTACAGATGAAGCCAGGAAAGGTGGCCTTTGACCTGATCAATGACCTGCTCAAAAAGTTTCTCCTGCAACATGCCGGTGGGTCTGGAAAAAGAACGCAAACCAGATGGGCACTCTGGACAGCGAAGGTTGCAACTGGTCGTAGGCTCGATGCTGAGCGTGGTTGGCAATCCCCATAGGATGGGTTTCTGAAGCATTTGACTCACTTGAAATGAGGACCAGAGCTTAAGTAAATTCAGAACTTTCCGAAAAGTCAGATATCTAAAAAAAGCCAGTCCTGTGATCCACTTGTTTTGCACGTCCTAAAGTAAACCAATCCTGAGTAATTGAGCACAAAAAAGCCGCTTGTCTTTGGTAGCAAGCGGCTTTTTTAATGCAGGATTTACTTACAATCCACTAGGAATCAATACGCGGTCAATGGCATGAATCACACCATTTATCCCATGAATATTCAGTGAATTTGAAATTAATCCACTTTCGTTGATCTGAAGATTTGCCAGGTCCACGGTTAGATTTTCACCCTCTAGCAGCGTAGGTAGGCTAGCATCCTGTCTGAGATCTTGTGAAAAAGCTCTGGCAGGTACGACATGATACAGCAGTATGGAAGTCAAATTCTCATCTGAAATCTCCTCCAAACCTGAAACTCCCAAATCCTCATACAATTGCTCAAAGGCAGCATCTGTAGGTGCAAAAACGGTCAGATTATCTGAAGAACCACCATTTACCTCTTCCACCAAGTCTACTCTGTTCAACGCAGCGACCAATTGAGTAAACTCTGGATTGGTCGCCTCGGAAGCTTCTACGGCGATTTCGGCTATAGTTTGGCTTGGATTTACAATTACTCCGTCAAGCTGATGGATCACCCCATTGCTAGCACGGATATCAGCTTCAGTGACTTGTGCAGATCCATTGATCCAAAAGTTACCTGTGGGATCCTCACTGATGTAAAAATTTGTTCCTTCCAAAGAACTCACTGCACCTGACTCTAGGTCTGTGGAAAGTCGAGTACCGGAGACTACATGATAGGTGAGAATATCACTTAAAGAGGAACTTGCCAGTAACTCCTCAGCAGTGAGGTCATTGTCGATCAGGAAGCTTCCGAACGCAGCATCTGTCGGAGCAAAAACGGTAAATGGACCATCACTGGAAAGTGTAGTCACCAAATCTGCCTCTTCAATTGCAGTGGAAAGCGTGTTGAAGTCGGGATCCTCAGCAGCAAGCTCGACCACATTTTGCTCGGGAATCATCGGGCCTTCGTCATCCTGACACGCACTGAATCCTATCAGAGAAACTGATGCGGCAATCATGGCCACATAGCCGGAATGCCATTTTTTCATGTTTTTCATATGTTAAACGGGTTAGTTGATTTGTTGGAAAAAATTTTATCAATAACCGCGCAAGGGAATTTGGTGACTTTTAAAAAATCGAGACGATCAAAATTAAATTTGGGAAGAAAAGAATTTTCAGGGACAAAATGGCACAATTAGTCAATCAACGACCAGTTATGGTAGATTAGATTTTCAACTTATTTTTGAATGAATAGTAGGCTTTTGTTCGTTCATTTCCAGGTGACTGTTTAAAAACCCCACATTGTGTGGACAAAATCTATCAAAATCCCTTTTATCGGGAATTCTATACCTTTGGATCGAATAGCGCTCAACCCATGAACCAACTTCTTAAAAAATCCCTGTTTTTGGCATTGACTTCGGTGCTGGTATTCTTTTACTCGTGCAAATCGGACCCAGATGCATGTGCACTCGATTCTGACATTTTGGATCTGGATCTCGAGGTAAAAATCACCCGTCTGGAAGATGAATTCTTTGGGGCTAAGACTACAGCGGATTACCTGTTTCTGTTGGATAAGTATCCTGATTTTGCATCAAATTTCTTGCAAGAATCACTCTATGAATCCCCTGAATCCTTGGCCGCTAGTCTTGTTGAAGTTCATCAGGATTCCGCCTTGCGGGTTTTGTATGATTCGGTCAACCTAGAATTTGCGGATATTACCACTCTTGAAAAGGAGCTCGAAACTGCCTTCAAAGCAGTCAAATACTATTTCCCCGACTTTCAGGTCCCCAAAGTCTACACCTTTGTCTCAGGATTCAACTCCGACCTAATCGTGTCCGATGAAATGATCGTGATAGGTTTGGATTACTTCCTACCTGCAGACCATACCTTCCAGCCTGATATTGCCCGATACATGGCAGTCCGCTATGAAAAGGAGTACCTCGTACCGATGATTGTCCTTGCGATATCTTCCAAATACAACATCACCAATCCGGCGGACAATACGCTTCTTTCGGAGATGATCTACTACGGCAAAGCGTATCATTTCGTCAAGGCCATCATGCCATGCACCTCGGATCAGTACATCATCGGCTACACTCCGGATGAAATTGCCGAGTGCTTTGACAATGAAGAGTACATCTGGGCGCATTTCGTGGAAAATGAATTACTCTACGAAACCAACCCCTTTGAGATCCGAAAATACATCGGGGAGGCTCCATTCACAGATGCCATCTCCACTAAAGCTCCCGGAAGATTGGGTCGCTGGCTGGGATGGAATATTGTGGACGATTACCGATTCAATCAGGATCTCGATTTGCCGGTATTGATGATGGAGTCTGATGTTGAGAAGATTTTCAGGCAGTCCGGATACCGACCTCGTCGGCCTGAGTAGATTGTGGTTGAGGCTTGATTACGTGGAGAAGCCGATCAATCGCAATCTCTTTTGAAAAATAGGTCTCGGCCAATTTTCTGGCGTTTCGGCCCATTCGATTCATTTCTGCTGGATTTTCGGCTAGTTTTTCCAGCTTCGCAAAAGCAGAATTCATTTTGCCCGGAAGGCAAGAAATCCCAAGATGATGGGCTTTCATCAGGTCATATACCCAGCCTTTATGATTGACCAAAATTGCCTTTCCAGCAGCCAAAGCATCAAAAAACTTATTTGGGCTGTTAGTCTTCAACACGGGCAAATGAGCAAAAGAAATCCAGGCAAAATCGGCTAAACTCAAGATTTCATTCACTTTTTCTTTCGAACCAAAGGGAAAGAACCGGACATTGGCAAGACCCTTTGACTGGGAGATTTCCCACAAGTTTTCACTACGGCTCCCCTCTCCCATGATCAAGAAATTCCAGTTTTTTCTATGATTTTGGGCCATTTCAGCCAAATCCAGCAGCTCCTCTACGGCATTGACTTGGCCGAGTGCACCGGTGTAAGCAATGGTCAACCCATCGGAAAAGGGTAGTGATTTTCTCAGGTTTAGATTTTTTTCTTTTGGAAAAAAAGTGTCCAAGTCTGCGAAATTCGGGATCAAAGCGACCTCCCGGAATGGACTGGTGGCTTTCAAATGTGCTGCAATCCCAGGAGAAAGAGCCACCAAACTCAGAGCTTGGTCATACACACGCTTTTCAAATCTATAAAGCAAGGACTTCGCCATAGGGTTTCGAATTGCTCCTACTTGAATGGGAGCTTCCGGCCAAAGGTCCCGCACTTCAAAAATATAGGGCAAAGCCAACCTTTTCTTCGCCCAAAGTCCAATCCAGCCAGTGGTGAGCGGAGTGGAGGTAATGTAGAGCAAATCTGGTCTGGGAAGCTTTTTGATCAAGTTTTCTGCTTTGATTACAAAGAGCCAAAAAGCCAAAATACGCTTCAAAAAGCCGAATTTCTGATTGTAGCTTACCGGCAAATAGTGGACTCGAATCCCGTCAATCCAGCGTTGGTCGTAATGGGCTTCGTCGTGTGCAGTGATTAGTTCCACCCCAATCCCAGCATCAACTAATCCTTTGGCCAAGTGATAGGATCGTACTGCCCCGCCTTGATCGGGTGTTCGAAAATATTGATGGATATAGATCAACCTCATAGTCGCTGCAATTTCGCCCATTCTGCCAAAAGGAACAGGTTGTATACCGTCAAGAATTGAGTTTTTGCACCCGATTCCGGATTTTGAAGGAGTTGTCTGACTGGAGCAGAAAAGTTTTGGCCATGACTCTGGTCAAAAACCCTAAGCGTATGAAAGATTCTTTTTGAAACTTCGCCACCTTCACTCAGCCATTCTTTCAGAGGCAGGCCAAAACCGAATTTTCGTCGATCTGCTACCCAGCCTAGGTCATTTTCTCGCAGGATATGTTTAATCCAAGGCTTCCCAGACAGCATTTCAGGGTCATTCACTTGCTGCCAAAGTTTTACCATGGACAAATCTAGATAGGGCGCCCGGCCTTCGATCCCATGCGCCATGAGTGCGTTGTCGTGAACTTTGAGCACATCCTGGACTAGGTAACATTGCCGATCAAAATCAAGCATCCGCTTGTACTCGGGAAGCTTGGAATTGAATATCCGTTCGTAGTCTCCGATGAGTTCGAGGGGTGGGTTTTGCAGAGCAGAAAAGTTCAGAAAGGTTTGGTTGGGGTCTGGACGAATTCCCGACATGAATTTTTTCCAATGATATCCAAAGGGGAATTTCTCCAAAAACTCAGCCCATTTGCTCCAAAAAGCCTGCTGGTCCAAATATCTTTCAAATGCAGCGTGGCGCTGGTATCCACCCCAAAGCTCATCTGCTCCTGCACCGGAGATGAGTACTTTGACTTCGGATTTGGCTTTTTTTCCAATCATCCATGTCAAAAAGCCGGCTGAATCTCCAATGGGAAGGTCGACGCTTTGAAGGTATTCATCCCAATTTTCCAGGAAGATTTTTTGGTCGATTTCGATCAGCTGGTGTGCTGTTGGGATTTGCTTCGCAAAGCGGATAGAATGATTTCCATCGGCGTATTTTGACCGGTACTTTTTTTCTACCTGAATGGTATAAGTAGGTAGGGGAGTTCCCGTCTTTTTGTACCAAAGACTGTAAAGTAAGCTGCTGTCTGTACCACCACTGAGCAAAAGCCCCACGGGTACATCCGCATGAAACTGATTAAGGACCACATTTTCCAGTGTTTTACCAAAAAGCTCCTGCGAGATTGCTTCTTCGGGATGTTCTGGAGCGGGTAGGGTATCCCATCTGAAGGTATCGTGCCGAAAAATGGTGCTATATCGGCCGGGTTTCCAAGCGCTGATGCCCCGATGGAAAGTTTTGCCCGGAGATGGTGCCCGAAAATAAAAGTAATGCTCCACCTGAGCCCAGTCAGGCAAGTGTGCCCGTGCCCCAGCTATCCCTCTGATCTCCGAAGAAATGATCAGACTATCAGGACTCTGGGCATAGTAGAGTGGTTTTTCGCCGTTTCTATCCCGACCGACGAGAACGGACTTATTGATCAGGTCAATGTAAATCAAGGCAAACATGCCATTGAGCTTTTCCAGACCCTTAGCTCCAAAAATGCGGAGGTAATGAAGCAAAACCTCGGTATCGGACTGGGTAATAAAGTCGATCCCCATTTTGGAGAGCAGGCTTCGCAACTCCAGAAAGTTGTAAATTTCCCCGTTGAATAGCAGCAGACTTTTGCCATCCTCTGACCAAAAAGGCTGGTCTGCATCAGGTCCCGGATGTAAAATCTGAAGGCGATTGACACCCACCCAAAGCCCCGTCCAAGGCGAATAAATCGCCTCCTGATCCGGACCCCGATGCTGCGAACTGGTCACTAGTCGTTGGATAGAATCTTTACTCGCTCCTTTTCCCCAGATGAGGTGAATTCCACACATTGTTAGTTTTCCCCTTCCTTGCTTGGTTTGAGTTGATTTTTTTCAAAATACTTGCAAAAATGCGTGAGCGTGCATTCCTCACATTTTGGTTTTCTTGCTAGGCAAACGTATCGACCATGTAGGATAAGCCAATGATGGGCGATGTGAATGTGCTGTTTGGGAATGTGTTTGATCAGTTGTTTTTCGACTTCCAAGGGAGTCTTGGCAGTCAAGGGGACCAATCCAAGTCTACGGGAAACCCGAAAAACGTGCGTATCCACAGCCATGTTGGGCTGATTCCAGACCACTGAGGTGATGACATTTGCGGTTTTACGCCCCACGCCAGGAAGCTTGACAAGTTCCTCTACAGTTGAGGGTACTTCTCCTCCAAAGTCTTCGATCAGCATTTTGCCCAGTCCGATCAGGTGTTTGGTTTTATTGTTTGGGTAGGAAATGGAGCGGATGTAGGGAAAAAGCTCATCAAAGTGTGTGGCCGCTAGGTGTGCCGCTGTGGGAAAATGCTTAAAAAGCTCCTGGGTGACAATATTCACTCGCTTGTCTGTGCACTGTGCAGACAGTACAACCGCTACCAATAGCTGAAATGGATTCTCATACTGTAGTTCCGTTTCCGCAATGGGCATATTGGTAGAGAAATGAGTGATGAATGCCTCGTATCGCTGTTTTTTGAGCATGAATAGGTTCTAGTTGGAAAGGGGCGTTAAGATAGGTATAATTGAAATATTGTCCCGATAATCATCGGGATGGAAAATTGAGAAATTAGTCCAAAACTTTCCTCCTAATGCGTTACCTGATTTTCATCTATCTCATCCTCTCTTCTATGACGCAAGAAATATACGGACAATCCCGACCTCGAGAATTGGGGGTTCCATTCGGAATCCTTCCTACTGGGCCTCTCAACGCGATCACCGATGTAGGAGGATTGAAGGTTGGACATTTCACCAAGATCGAAGGAGAAAGCATCCGAACAGGAGTCACTGCCATATTGCCGCATGGCGGAAATCTTTTTCAGGAGAAGGTACCTGCTGCGATTTTTGTCGGCAATGGCTTTGGCAAGCTTGCTGGTGTCACGCAAGTCCAAGACCTAGGCACGCTGGAATCTCCTATCATTCTTACCAATACCTTGAGTGTAGCAGCGGGGATTGAGGGAGTGGTGAAATACGCTTTGGCGCAGCCCGGCAATGAACAAGTCCAATCGGTCAATGCGGTCGTAGGAGAAACCAATGATGGGTATCTCAATGACATTCGTGGAATGCATATCACTTCTGATGAAGTAATCCAAGCTATCGAAAAGGCCAAGGGAAGTCAGGTAGAAGAAGGAAATGTAGGAGCCGGAACGGGCACGGTGTGCTTTGGTTGGAAAGGAGGAATCGGAACTTCCTCTCGAAAGCTCCCGGAAAGTTTGAGAGGATATACCGTTGGCGTGTTGGTTCAGACCAACTTTGGAGGAAATCTGCAAATCGCCGGTGTACCAGTAGGTGAAAAACTTGAAAAATATCCCTTCAAGGATGCACTTGAAAAATCCGATGGAAGCTGCATGATTGTGATTGCGACCGATGCGCCAGTTTTGGAGCGGAATCTCGAACGAATGGCCCAGCGGGCCATGATGGGCTTGGCCAAAACTGGAGGCATCGCCTCCAATGGCTCGGGAGATTATGTGATTGCTTTCTCTACTGCCGAAGACTTGCGAGTACCACATTCAAGTCCTTCACAATCACTTTTAAAAGCTGAATACCTTGGAAATGACGACATGACTGCTCTTTTCCTTGCTGTAATCGAAGCCACAGAAGAGGCGATTGTCAATTCACTCTTTGCGGCAGAAACTATGCAAGGAAAAGATGGAAGAAAAGTGGAGGCTTTGCCAAAGGAAAAGGTCTTGGAGTGGATTGGTTCGAAGTGAATTAAGAAATGGATGAATTCCAAAGGAGCATTCCAAGAAGAAATATTCCTAAAAGAAGCATCAGAACAGAAAGGAAAGTGGCGATGGAATATCGGCTTCCAGCATAGCTTTTTTTAAGTTTTGCCATGCTTTGCCAGTGTTGTATCAGGGAAAGAATTATCACTAGGATGGCAATAACATACAGAATCAAAGCCATTTCCCTTCCAGTAAACTCTTCGAAAAGGAGTTTTTTGCCTGATTCGAGCCGATTGAAGAAAAACTCATAGGCCCCGATTCCGATAGCCAGAAGGGTGAGCGAGGTTCTCACCCAAGCTAGTTGAAGCCGCTCAAATGCTGCCCGAATACGCTCCATCTGAAGGTCCTTTTTGCCTTTTTTGGAGTCTGGAATTTTTTCAGAATTGTCTTTTTGAATGATTTCCATGAATTGATGAAGGGTTCATACTTGCTGATTGCTGTCTTGTAAAAGTTATTGTCTATTTCTGAAATAATATTAAAATTTTCTCTTGATTTTTAGGGGGTTGAATTAAATATCAATGGAAAACGAAGAGATCAAAAAGCAACAGGACCTAACCTGGTTGGAAAACCTCCAGAAAAACAGCTGGGAGCCAGAGGTGATTGTATCAGGTATTTCTTTAGCCGTTTTATTCATCATTCCATCCAGTCTTTTTGATTATTCCATTATTATGATCCAGGATTATGGGCTGGAGCATATCCCGGCGCTTTTGGTCTTGATTTATTTTTCTTTGATCATTTCTGTATTTAAGATATTTCTGATCACTCATTTATTCCTTCGTTTTATGTGGGCAGGCATGTTGGGAATTACTTATGCATTTCCCGAAGGAGTATTGAAAAGTAAGCTGTTCAAATTTTCTCAGGACTTGGAATACCCACACCCACGAGTCTATTTATTAAATTTGGAGCGATGGTGCAGTATGATCTATGGATATCCCCTGTCCGTAGTGATTCCGATTTTTTCAATTACTGCCTATCTTATTTTTCTTATCGGGATATACTTGATTTTCAATTTAGACTTTCAGATAGTTTACCTATTCTTTATCCTTTCCATTTTTGGTGTATTAATTATCGGTTCGATTTTTAAAAAATTTAAGCTAAAGTCCCTTATAGGTACCAGTATGAACGGAACCATCGGGGCTGTCTTCTCAAGTCATTTAGGCAAATGGACAATGCTTTGGGTTTCATTGGGATTGGTAGTAGCTGCTATACCGTTTATTTTGTCTGATTTGAAGGGATTTTCCTATTTTCAGCCGATGACCAATCTAGATGAGGAATTTTATGATTGGCCCGACCAATCCCGCTATTTCGAAGAATACAATACCGAGAAAGTCCGGTTTCCGAGAGTTTGGACTGAATCTATGAAAGTGAGTGGGGATAATCTGAATCTATATCTGGCAAAATATGCTAGAGATGAGCAAGATTTGCCTCGCTTACAGACGCTTTTGTCCACAAATGATAATGATACCTTGGGTTGGGAAAAACTCGAAAAAGTAGAAGACACTTATCTGATTTTTTTGAATGACTCCTTGGTAACAAACGAAAAGTGGATGCTAACTACCTCAGGAATTACTGGTCAAAAAGCCTTTTTTGGAATTATTCCTATTGCCGACCTTCCCAAAGGCATCCATGAGGTCCGTGTTGAAAAACTGGTCTATATTCCACCTTTTGTTTTTACAGGAAATGAACTGCGAAACAGAAAGCGTTGGGCGAGATTTAATTTCATCAAGGAATAGCCAAAGCTACATTCTGATCCTCCACTCTTTAGGATAGTAGTTATTCAGTCGGTTTCCGAGATTTTTGACCCAGCCAAGTGGGAGGTTTTGATAGGTCATGAGCACCCAACCAATAGGCAGATCGGGGATTTCCTGATCGTTTTTTCGGAGAAAATCCAAGGCTTGGGCTAGGTCCACTTCGAAAGAAGCGAAGCCATTTTTTGGCAAGGTGGATAAGGCCCATTCGTGCGAAGGAATCCAGTCATTTTTCTGTTTTTTACCCAATTCCACTCCAAAATACCGCAAGCTCAAATGCAGTGCAATCCGCTCAAAATGCCTGAAAAATTGCTGATCGATTCTAAAAATTGAGTCATTGAGGCTGTAGTATTTTCCTTTCCCTTCAAAGCCTAATTCTGAATCAAAGGCAATTTCTTCGCGTTCATTGATGGATTTTAGCACGGGATGCTTGAAGTCTTTAATCTTCCCAGGTTCTTGGGTGGAAGCAGAATCAGGACGCTTAAGAATGGTGATAAAAAAGCCTTCTCCTTCTACCTTATGCGGAAAAAATCGATAACCGAAGAAAGTGCCGTCAGGTGTTTCAACTTTTGATTCTATGATGTTCCAACTTGGATCGAGGGGAATTTGAACAGGTTCGAAAGCGAATTCTTCGGTAAGAAATTGGATCATTTCCTCATTTTCCTGCTCATTGAACGTGCAGGTGGAGTAAATCAAATATCCTCCCCCTTTGACCAAAGCGCCGGCTTTGTCCATGATTCGCTTTTGGCGGGAAGAGCAGAGCAGGACATGATCTGGCGACCATTCTTCCCGTGCTTGGGGATCTTTTCGAAACATTCCTTCACCGGAGCATGGGGCATCTACCAAAACGAGGTCAAAAAAACCTTCCAAGGGCTCAAAATGGTCTGGGTCATTATTGGTCACAATGATATTGCCCAAGCCCCATTTGATGGCATTTTCTTTTAGGATTTGAGCTCGGGATTGGATGACTTCATTTGCTATAACGATGCCTTCATCACCTAAATAGGTAGAAAGTAAGGTGCTTTTTCCGCCAGGTGCTGCGGCTAAATCGAGGTAAATTCCTTTGGGAATCTGTAGGCTTTTCAAGACATGCTCTATAAACATGGAGGAGGCTTCCTGCACGTAATACGCTCCCGCCTGAAATGCCGGATCGAGTGTGAAGCTAGGTCGCTCTTCGAGGAAAAACCCATTTTCTGTCCAAGGAATGGGTGAAATTGGCCAGCTTGGAGTAAACCGCTTGCCAGGATTCAAGCGAATGGATGTGCGAGGGGATTGATTGACTGCGGCTTTGAACTTGTCGAATTCTTCTTTCCCCAAAATAGAAATCATCTGAGATTCGAAGGCAATCGGCAGCTGGATATCGGACATAGGACAAAGGTAAGTATTCAGTCGCAGTAGACAGGAAGAGAAGTCAGAAAGCTAAAGTATGAAATCTAAACTTGCGCTGTTCTGGAGTGTAAAATCTATTTTTGCCTACTGAAAACTGCCACCGCCTACTCTAAAATCTGTAACTTAAAATAAAACTCGAGACCAAATGGAACTTCTCACAAACATCGTCACTGGCCTGGTAGCCGCACTTCACTTGTATTTTTTATGGTTTGAGATGTTCGCTTGGGAGACGACAGGGCGGAAGATATTTCGACAGATGCCTGCAGAATTGTTTCCAAAGACCAAAGCTTTGGCGGCAAATCAGGGCTTGTACAATGGATTTTTAGTTGCAGGATTGGTTTGGTCCTTGGTGATCTCTGATCCAGTTTGGGCAGATAAAGTAGCCTTGTTTTTTCTGACTTGTGTGTTGATCGCTGGAATATATGGGGCAATCACTGCGAGCAAAAAGATCTTCTTTGTGCAGGGATTGCCAGCGCTGCTGGGGATTTTGTTGGTTTTGATTTAGTCCTCCTCAGAGCCGCAGAGAACGCGGAGAGAATTTTCCTCACAGATTACTCAGATCAACACAGCTGAATTTCCGATATAACTAGACTTAATAAAGGATCTTAGTCAATTCGATTTTCAAGGAAAATGGCGAGATCTATCTTTATAAAAACTTAGCAAACGCTGACCCTTTGCGGTGAGCTCAAAAAAAAGAGGCTTTCGCCCCTTTCTTAGTTATCATCGTCTTCTTCGAAATCATCCTCTTCATTCATGTCAAACATCGAACTGAAGAGGTCCTTGAACTGAAGTCCGGTGTCCAGTAGTTTTTTGCTCAGTTGAGAGTATTCAGCCAGCCCGTGTAGCGCAAATTCCATAAAGAATTCCTTTTCTTTCTCAGGTAAGTTTTTCACCAATTGGGTGACCACGTCTTCCAATCCCGGTATGGTGTGAAGCAGGCTTTTGTATTCCTTATCCGGTTGAGATGCTAAGATATCCAGCACATTTCCCTCCCCAAACCAAGCCAAAGGCAGTACATAAGGATTGCCTTTTTTGTCTTTTTTGCTTTGCTCCGGTGAAGGAAAATAGTTGATAAATTGGGTTCGGATCGCTTTTCCAATCAAGTTGTAGGCAACCAAACCCGCGCCTTCCTGTTCGCCTTCGTAGACCAATTCGACTTTTCCTGTGATCGCTGGAATCACGCCAATCAAGTCAGCAATTCGCACCATCGTGTTGGACTCACCATTTTTATAGAGCCGTCTTTCCGCTGCGGAAATCAGGTTTTCATAAGCAGAAATAGTCAATCGGGCCGAAACACCGCTTTTCTCATCCACAAACTCAGAACCTCTCGCTTCGATCGCAATCTGCTCGATCAGGTCTTTCATCAGTTCCGGAACATAGATATTTTCAACTGGTTTCCCTTTCAAATTGGCTTCCTGAGCAGTGATCCTTCGACCGATTTCTATCGATTTTGGGTAGTGAGTAATGATTTGGCTCTCGATTCGATCTTTCAAAGGCGTCACGATACTTCCTCGATTGGTGTAATCTTCCGGGTTTGCAGTAAAGACGAACTGAATATCCAGAGGCAATCTGAGTTTGAAACCTCTGATCTGAATGTCACCTTCCTGCAAAATATTGAACAAGGCAACCTGAATCCTTGCCTGCAAATCAGGCAATTCATTGATTACAAAAATGGATCGGTGAGATCTAGGTACCAATCCATAATGGATCACCCGCTCATCGTTATAGCTGAGTTTCATGGTCGCAGCCTTGATTGGGTCCACATCACCGATCAGATCCGCCACCGAAACGTCGGGAGTTGCCAGCTTTTCCGTGTAGCGATCTTCCCGGTGCCACCAGATGATGGGTGTATCGTCTCCTTTTTCTTCGATCAGATCTTTTGCAAAAGTGGATAGCGGCTGCAAAGGATCATCGTTGAGTTCGGAACCGAAAACAACAGGAACATATTCGTCCAGCAGATGAGTCATCATACGCGCAATTCGCGTCTTAGCCTGACCGCGAAGACCCAGCAAGTTGATGTTGTGACGGGAAAGAATGGCTCGCTCGATGTCTGGAATTACGGTGTCTTCATAACCCCAAATGCCTTCAAAGACATCCTCTTTTCGCTTGATTTTCAAGATAAGATTATCGCGAAGTTCTTCTTTGATGGATTTGGAAGAGTATCCTGAAGCTTTGAGCTGGCCCAGGGTTTTGATTTGCAAGAGTTGGTGACCTGTTAGTTTTTGGTAGTCCATGCTTAGAAGCGTTTGGTTCGGTTTCGTCTGTAATCTTCAAAAATTAAATCTCCGAGCCCTTTGAGGCTGGAGTAATAGGCATTTCCATTGTTGACTTTGGTGAATTCCTTGACGAATTCCTTCAAATAAGGATCTGAAGCGATCATGAAAGTAGTCACGGGAATTTTCAGCTTTCGGCATTGAGCCGCCAGTTTCAGCGTTTCTGCCAGGATTTTGCTGTCTATCCCAAAAGCATTTTTGTAGTATTTGATCCCCACTTTCAGACAAGTCGGCTTCCCGTCGGTGATCATGAAGATTTGCTTGTTCGGATTTTTTCGCCGGCGAAGCAGATCCATGGCCAGTTCGAGACCAGCAACGGTGTTGGTGTGATAGGGTCCCACTTGCAGGTAAGGCAAATCTTTGATTTCGATCTGCCAAGCGTCATTGCCAAAAACAATGATGTCAAGCGTGTCTTTTGGGTAGCGTGTTTTTATGAGTTCGGCGAGCGCCATCGCTACTTTTTTGGCAGGAGTGATCCGATCTTCTCCATACAAAATCATCGAGTGGGAAATATCGATCATCAGCACCGTGGAGGTTTGTGACCGAACTTCATTTTCCATGACTTCCAGATCATCCTCGGTAAGCAGGTAATCGCCTGAAAAACCATGGTTGGCTTGAGCATTCCGGAGTGAATCTGTCAAAGCGATTTGGTCGAGGTTATCGCCAAATTCAAAAGCGCGTCGGTCGGTTCCCCGCTCGTCTCCCGTGCCAGAATGGGTGGTTTTGTGCTGACCGGATTTGCCCCGCTTGAGTTTGCCAAAAATCTCCTCCAGCGCATTTTTTCGGATGTTTTGCTCTGCTTTTCCGGTGATTTTAAACTCGCCCTTTTGATTTTCCTCGGTGAGGTAACCTTTCGATTTCAAATCCTCGATAAAGTCGCCAATTCCGTAGTTGGGATTGGTCATATTGTAGCGCTTGTCCAAGTTGGTCAGCCAACTCAAAGCTTCTGCGACATCGCCACCGGTCATGGTGACGAGCTGCAGAAAAATGTTCAGCAGGTTTTCAAACGTATTCTTTTCCGGATCCTGTGGCGGTATGTATTGGGTAAAGCGAAAGCCTTTCATAAATAGATGCTAGATATTAGATACAAGACACAAGATTTATTAGCTATTAACTGGTGTCAAGATGTTTAGATGAGTGATTTTGCTATCACTCAAGGTCTAACAAATAGGTAGGCAATGGAGTTTACCATTTCAAATTATTTTCGAAAAAAGATGAAAAACTATCTCAATGTAGTCGGAATCGTTACGGGAGTTTTGATCCTGTTTGTCACCTTGATCCAGTTTAATATCGCTCAGGTATTGATTTGGGCAATATTTTTAGCTGGACCATTATTGATTTTGTGGATGGTGTGGGCAGTCTTGGCCGCACCGGTGGAGATCAAGGAAACTTTTGAAGAGCAATGGTATCAGGATCGAGAGGAACTCAAGAGAATAGAATAATGCCTAAATTTCGGTTGTGACCCCAGCCGAAAAAAACGCCCTAGTCCTAAAATCCACCGCTAAGCGCTTGGGGTTTGACTTTTGCGGGATTGCTAAAGCTGAATTTTTGGAGGAGGAAGCACCAAGACTCGAAGAATGGCTGAACCGGAATTATCAGGGA
The DNA here is from genome assembly GCF_003259255.1 of Algoriphagus litoralis. Lineage (GTDB taxonomy): Bacteria > Bacteroidota > Bacteroidia > Cytophagales > Cyclobacteriaceae > Algoriphagus > Algoriphagus litoralis. The sequence goes on along the minus strand of NZ_QGOL01000002.1, from coordinate 89,498 downwards.
AAAATGGCCTACCTCGCCAATCATTTTGATAAGCGACTCGATCCTACCAAATTGGTTGAAGGCGCAAAAACTGTCGTTTCCCTCATTTATAATTACTACCCTGAAAGGCAGCTTCCGCATCAACCCAGTGATATCAAACTCGCCAAATATGCCTACGGTGCCGATTACCATGATGTGATCCGGGCTAAGCTCACGGAATTTTTGGAAGTACTTCGTGAAGAAATCGGTGAAATCAACGGCAGATCTTTTGTCGATTCAGCACCGGTGATGGAGCGACAATGGGCTCAGAAAGCAGGCTTGGGATGGATCGGGAAAAACAGTCTGCTGCTTAATCGAGAGATGGGAAGTTTCTTCTTTCTGGCTGAGTTGATCATTGATCTTGATGCTACTCCAGATCTTCCCTTGGCAAAAGATTACTGTGGTACTTGTACGGCTTGTATTGACGCCTGTCCGACCGACGCCATTGTACAGCCTGAGGTAATCGATGCCTCTAAGTGCATTTCCTACCTCACGATTGAATTGAAAGAAGCAATACCCAACGAATTTGCAGGGAAAATGGAAAATTGGGCTTTCGGATGTGATATCTGTCAGGATGTATGTCCTTGGAATCGCTTTTCCAAACCGAATTCTGAGTCGGCTTTTCAACCCAATGCAGCATTGGCGGGCTTTTCCAATAAAGAGTGGACTGAAATGACCGAAGAGACCTTTACCCGTGTTTTTGCAAAATCAGCAGTGAAACGAGCTAAATTCTCAGGCCTGAAAAGAAATATCGATTTCTTGCAAAATGAAAAAAAGAGCTGAATTTCTCCAAGCTCCTTTTGATCGGTTAAAAAACCTACCTCAGTTTCAATACAACGCGTTTTCTCCCGTCTTTCAGCCAAAGTTCTCCTCCCGACAATTGATAGTATTCTACCGAACGAAGTGCTTCGAGGTATTTATTTTCAAAAGCCTGATTCTGACAGGCCATCATCGTTGAAGCGAGATTGCCGAATTTCAATGAGTTTCGTTTTCCGATTTCATACGGACCATAGATCCTGTTGCAACTACCATTGCCAGTGACCATTTTTTCTGCAGCATTAAAAAAAAGATGTGCATCCTGAGGTGAGTTTGAGATCTGTACCGGTACCCCCAGCATTTCTACAGCGGTCCATTGTTTATTCACCCATTTGGTATCAGGAAATGAGGATTTGCATGAAGAGAATGTCCCAATCAACAGCAGCGCTACAATCACAAGTTTTGTCTTCATCATATAAGAGTGGATTTAGTTTATTACTCATATACGAACAGAAACAGCGCCAAAGGGCCATTTTGGCCTGATTTTTTTGAATTTAAAAAGCTTTCAGACTGATATCCAGACTACTTACAGAATGTGTCAGTGCCCCCATTGAGATGTAGTCAACCCCACATTCTGCGACTTGGGAGAGTTTTTCTTCGGTAATTCCACCAGAAGCTTCAGTTGAAAATTTCCCGTCAATCATTCGCACAGCTTCGCGCATGGTGGCATAGTCCATATTGTCAAGCATGATGTAATCGACCCCGCCTACTTCCAGGACTTGCGATACTTCGTCGAGACTTCTAGTTTCAATTTCGATTTTTAGACTGAGTTGATGATCGGATAGGTAAGTTCTGGTTCGCTCAATGGCCGACCGAATTCCCCCTGCAAAGTCGACATGGTTGTCTTTGAGCATCACCATATCATAGAGTGCAAACCGATGATTTACCCCGCCACCGATGAGGACGGCCCACTTTTCCATCAGGCGGAAATTGGGTGTCGTTTTTCGGGTGTCCATCAGCTTGGCTTTGGTATGGGAAATCAGCTGATTTAGACGATGGGTTTTGGTAGCAATGGCACTCATCCGCTGCATGCAATTGAGTACCAGACGCTCTGCGGATAAAATGGAGGCCGATGGTCCTGAGACGATCAAGCCAATGTCTCCTGCTTGTACCTCGTCACCATCTTTTTTGAAAAATTCCACGTGTAGTCCAGCGTCAACAGCTTTGAATATTTCTCCGGCGAGCTCTACCCCGGCTAGAATGCCTGAGTCTTTGATGAGAAGTTTCGCTTTTCCCATTTTCCCTGAAGGAATGGAAGCTAACGAAGAGTAATCTCCAGGCCCAATATCTTCTACTAGTGCGGATTGAATAAAGTGATTGAGAGATTCAGGCGTCAGGTAGGCAGGCTTCATGCCTCAAAAATAGCCAAAAAGAGCGGCTTGAGACGATTGAAATTAGCTTTTTACAAAGTCTAGACTGTAAATTCGAAATCCTGATGAATTCTGGGATACTTTGATAAATACCTTGAATCTGCCTTGATTGCTCGCATACTCGCCGATGTAAGTGCTTAGGCTTCCTGGGTTTTCATTTTGAAAGATCAGCGAAAATCCCTGAGATGGATTTTTTTTGAAAAAATCCCGGATGACAAGCTCTGCTTGATTTTTGGAATATTCACCTTGCTGGCCGTTGACATTCATGGAGATACTCGAATCAAAATAACGGGCTAAGTCACTACTGGAACCACTTCCAATGGCCGAAACAATCGGATCGATGGACTCTGAAGGATTCAGCTCAATTACAGGAGAATAAATCCATAAAAATAAAGAAAGGATAAGACTAAGGACTGGCATTACCCTCGTTTGGCAAATTCCAAGCCAAAAAAAGAAGGGAGAACTTCAATTTTTAGAATACCAAATCCTGCAAGACAAGTCATGTCATAAATGATTACCTCAGGAAGTTTGGACTGAAAAGTAATATATTTGCCCCATGGACAAGAAAGTTTTATTGATGATTTTGGATGGTTGGGGCATTGCCACCAATCCTGCAGTTTCTGCAATTGACAAGGCGAAGACACCTTTTGTAGACAGTCTTTATACGAAATATCCCCATGCCAAGCTGGAGGCATCCGGACTTGCAGTTGGCTTGCCAGAGGGGCAAATGGGGAACTCTGAAGTCGGGCACATGAATATCGGTGCCGGACGGGTCGTATATCAGGATTTGGTAAAAATCAATCTGGCTGTAATCAATGGGGAACTCAATGCTCATCCGGTTTTATCAGCCGCTTTTGCTAAAACCAAAGCCGCAGGCAAAAAAGCCCATTTCATGGGCTTGGTCTCTGATGGTGGTGTCCATGCGCATATCGATCATTTAAAAGGACTCTGTAATGCTGCCAAATTTCATGGAATGGACCAAGTCTATATCCATGCCTTCACAGACGGTAGAGATACAGATCCAAAAGGTGGAATAAAATATCTCGCCGATCTACAGGAATTCCTGACCGGCTCAGTAGGCCAAATAGCTTCTGTGGTAGGGAGATACTATGCCATGGATCGGGACAATCGCTGGGAAAGGGTCAAGCTTGCCTATGATGCGATGGTCAATGGCGAAGGAGAAAAATCAAAAGATATCCTGGCTGCGATCAAAAAATCCTATGACAACAATGTCACCGATGAGTTTATCCGACCAATTATTCATGTTGGCTCCAATAACAAGCCTCTTGCAACCATAGCAGAAGGTGATCTGGTGATCTGCTTCAATTTCCGAACTGATCGGGGAAGAGAAATCACCCAAGTACTGACCCAGCGGGATTTTGAGGATTTCAACATGAAAAAGTTGAATCTGGACTACATCACATTTACGCAGTATGACACTACCTTTTCCGGAGTTCAGGTCCTCTTTGAAAAGGATAACCTGAATAATACAATCGGAGAGGTTTTGGAGCGAGCAGGGAAAAAGCAGATCCGAATCGCCGAAACCGAGAAATATCCACACGTGACCTTCTTTTTTTCCGGAGGAAGAGAAACAGAATTCACGGGGGAAAGCAGAATCCTCTGTCCTTCACCTAAGGTAGCTACCTATGATCTCAAGCCCGAAATGAGTGCTTTTGAGATTGCTTCCAAAATCAGTTCGGAGCTGAAAAAGAAGAGCGCAGATTTCATCTGTCTTAATTTTGCAAATGCCGATATGGTCGGACATACAGGAGATTTTGATGCCGCTGTAAAGGCTTGTGAAGCCGTCGATACCTGTGCTGAGCGCGTTGTTTCTACTGCATTGGAAAATGGATATACGATCATTGTCATCGCTGACCATGGCAACTCCGACATGATGATCAATGAAGACGGTACGCCAAATACCGCACATACGACTAACCTTGTTCCTTTTATTCTAGTCGATGGGGCTGAACAGATCCACGTATCGGATGGAAAACTGGGAGATTTGGCACCGACTATATTGAAGCTGATGGGAATAGAAATTCCTGCAGAAATGACTGGAAATATACTCTTGAAGTAATGAGATTTAAGAATTACCTGATTCTAAGTGTTCTAGTTTGGTTGGCCTGGTCTTGTGCACCAGAGGGAGAAAGAAAAAAGCTGGAAAAGCTCCCTTATTTCAATCTGAGTGGATTTTTTGATGTCGAAATTCCCAAAATTGCCGGAGCGACCGTCATCAAAACCTCCCGAGTCAACGGTGAAGAAAAAACGGTGGAGCTCGTGTATTCAGAGGAAAATTGGAAAGAAGAGTTTGCAGCTTTCTATGATGCAGATATCAATTCACCTTCACTTGCTCAGGCGTATTCCACGGATACCAAATACGAATATTTGATCCATGAGCTATTGCCGGAGGCTAAAGGCAAGGTGAAAGAAATAAAAGTCAGGTATGCTAAAGATTATCCCTCATCCATTACTTTTCATTCCAGAGAGGAAAATCTTTTCTTTTTTTCCTCCACTATTGGAGAGTTTCATTTGAATTTGGCTACCAACAAATTGGATCACTATTCGATAGAAACCACTCAAAAAGTGTGGTTTTTGAAACCTACAAACATTAAAATATCAGGTGTCATAAAGTAATCTTGATCCATACCAGCAAAAAGGCCTTTGATTTCAAAATCAAGGGCCTTTTTTGTGTTCTATCAGCAGTTACCTCAGGTTTATTTGTCAAACATCGGGGGACGCTTGGCTTGCCAGTCGGTATTCTCCTGAATCAGCCTACCGAGCATAATCAGCTTTTCTTCTTCAAAAAGATTGGCTAAAAGTGTAATCGAAGTGGGACTGCCGTTGGCCGTGAAGCCATTGGGCATGCAAAGTGCGGGATGACCAGTCAGGTTGGTAATTTGAAGCTGCTGACCAGCAAAAGAAGGAGTAACGATGACGTCATATTCCTTCATCAATTCGTGCATTTCCTCGATCAACAGGCTGCGCTGTCTGCTCATTTGCACGTATTCCACGGCAGGAATGAATCGTGCTGCACGGAAGATGTTTGGCCAGGAGTTTTTGCGCTGGGCGACGAGCTGATCATCGAGATCCAGTCGGGTGAGCTCGTCAAAGGCTGCTGCACCTTCCACCAGAAGCATGTTCACAATGGGTCCGGGATTCATGCTGGTTTTGAGTTCAAGAGGATGAAGTTCGATCCCCTGAGCGTTGAGCACCTCGAGTACTTCCTGATCATTTTTACTGGCACGATCTCCTTCAAAGTAAGCCTTGAAATAGCCTATTTTAAGCTTTTTCACATCCTTTTTAGCCGAATAGTTAAATGCAGCCGGGATGGTGGATGGGTCTTTTTCATCTTTACCATTCAATACCGCAAGCACGATGGCATTGTCCAGTACTGATCTGGAGATAGGTCCTATTTTATCCATTGACCAGCTGAGGGCCATTGCTCCGTACTTACTGATTCGGCCGTAGGTAGGACGTAGACCCGTGACACCATTCCGAGTGGAGGGAGAGACGATGGATCCAAGGGTCTCTGTGCCAATCGCAAAAGGCACCAAGCCTGCACTTACCGCAGAAGCTGATCCGGCAGAGGATCCACTGGATCCTTGGGTCAGGTTCCAGGGATTTTTGGTGACTCCTCCGTACCAAATATCGCCCATTGCCAAAGCACCCAAGGTGAACTTTCCAACCAAAACTCCCCCTGCATCATCCAGTTTTTGCACGACCGTGGCTGTTTTATCGAAGGATTGATCCTTGTATGGATTAGCTCCCCAAGTAGTTTTGGTTCCTTTGACTGAGAGTAAATCCTTTATTCCATAGGGTATGCCGTGAAGTGGCCCGCGGTATTTGCCGACTGCTAGTTCTTGGTCCATTGCCCGGGCTTTTTCTAAGGCGGATTCTTCCAGTAGAGTGATCAGACACTGAAGGGTATCCGAGTAGGTTTTGATCCGGTCAAGATAGATTTTAGTGAGTCGGGCTGAGGAGATTTTTTTGTTTTTGATCAATACGGCCAGCTGGTTGACCGGCAAGTAGGCGATATCGCTTTCCTTGTCTGGGAGGTCCACTGTAGAAGGCAATCCCCAATCCTGATTTTGTTGGTCCTGACTTGGATAAAAACCTTGTGGCAGCGGATTGAAAATCAAAGCAGGAGCAACTGAATTTTCCAGTTTTGTTTTGCGCAGGATTTCAAAATTATCCCGTTGGGTAGTCAAGGCGCTGATCATGCTGTCTTTTTCTGCAGGGGAAAAAGAAAGGCCTATGAGTTCAGCCGCTGATTCGATGGAGATTGGGGTGATATCTCCGGCTTTTCTTCCTAAAGTAAATCCCACCAATAAAAATACTGAGGCGAATACGATAAGAAAAGCTCGGGATTGAGGGCGGTTTTTTCGTTCCATTGGATAGTTTTGTATTGATACCAAACTTAAAGCACCGGAAGGTGTTTAATTCGACCCAAATATTCAAACCACTCATGGATCAAAATCCTTCAAACCCATTCTTCCCAATGCACTTTAGAGGATTGCTACTTTTAGCAGGGATGTATACCATTGCTTGGTCGGCATTTTACAAGTGGTTTGGGACACAGCTGATCCAATGGTTGGCGATGGGCAGCGCTGACCTCTCTGATCTTCCGGCTTCTTATTTTGGGACGTTTGGGATTGTTGTTGGATTGGTGATTTTTGTTTCTGCTTTTTATCCGGTGAGCTGGGTGTGGTTGATTTTGGCGGGCATTACTGGCAAAATTATCTCTGCCATTTGGTTTACCTTGGGATTTGCACCGGATTTGGGATGGAACAAGCGGAGTATTTTTCACCTCATTTTTAATGAGCTGATTTGGCTGATTCCATTAATTCTGATTTTTCTCCGAAGTCTTCAAGTGAAAAATTACCTCAATGAAACTGAACGAGCTGATGAAAAAAATTAACCCCTAGCAGCTAGAGGTTATTTTTAAAAAAACAAAAGCCTTCGTTGAGAAGGCTTTTTTTATACTTATTATAGAATCAAAATCAAGAGCAAAAGAATGATGATAATCGCACCAACAGATAGGTAAACACCATTTCCGGCTTGTTTGGCTTCTTTTTTCATCTCCTTTAGCTCGAGACGGACGGATTTGACTTCGTCTTTGCTCATCGATTTGAAATCCATCGCTTTAATCTCTTCAAGCCTTTGTTCCATCTCGGCGAGGCGTAGTTGTTGGGCTTCAGTGAGCTCTTTTTTCGGGTCGTTTTTTGGCGTTGCTTCTACAAATTGCACACTCAGAAAAATTGCAAGAATGGTAAGTACCTTTTTCATATTTACGTTTAGTTAAAATTTACACGAATTAACGCGCTCAAAAATAGCTCCAAAGTCTGTCAACTCCTGACTTTACTTCAAATCCGTAGACTTCCCTACCTGAAAATTGGTAACTTAGAAGCCTTGATTTGTTTAAAATTTTCAAAAAACCAGTTCTCTAGAAATGTCCCAAATGCAAGCCCATAAGCTATTTTTATTAGACGCCATGGCTCTGATCTACAGGGCGCATTTTGCGTTCAGCAAAAATCCCCGAATCAATTCCAAAGGATTGAATACAGGCGTTATGCTGGGATTTACCAATACATTGGTGGAAGTATTGGATAAGGAAAAACCTACCCACATTGGGGTAGCCTTCGACACTAAAGCCCCCACTTTTCGTCACGTACAATACGAAGCCTATAAAGCCAACCGCCTAGAACAGCCTGAAGATATCACAGTTTCTATCCCATGGGTCAAAGAAATTGTGAAAGCTTTTCGCATTCCGATTTTGGAAATGGATGGATTCGAAGCGGATGATATTATTGGAACGTTGGCCAAAAAAGCCAAGCGAGAAGACTTCACCGTGTACATGATGACTCCAGACAAAGACTATGGCCAGATCGTGGAGGACCATATTTTTCTTTACAAACCGGCATTTATGGGAAACGGAGTAGATGTGATGGGCCCCAAACAAGTGTGCGAAAAATGGGATATCGATCACGTGGACAAAGTAAGGGATATGCTAGGCCTCATGGGCGACGCGGTAGATAATATTCCGGGAATCCCGGGCATAGGTCAAAAGACTGCGGTCAAACTTCTCAAAGACTTTGGCACTGTAGAAGGCCTGATCGCCAATGTCGATAAACTCAAAGGTAAACAGCGTGAAAATGTAGAGAATTTTGGGCAGCAGGGCATCCTTTCCAAAGAACTCGCAACCATCAAAATCGACGTCCCGATAGATTTTGTGGACGAAGATCTCAAATATGACGGAATCGATGAGGAGAAGCTACGGGCGATTTTTACTGAACTCGAGTTCAGGACACTAGCTGCACGGATCTTCAAAGAGCCTACTGCCAAAAAAGCCACCCTCATTGCTCCTGCGCAGATGGATTTGTTTGGGGCTGCTGCTCCTGTCGCTGCCGTTGAAGACCCAGCTGAGGATTCCTCCGCTGATGAGCAACTAGAAGTCGGCCCGCCACCTGTGTTGGATACGATTTGGTCCAACGTGCACCATTACCACAAGGTCAAAGGCAAATCAGAAGTCTCAGAACTGGTGGAATTCCTCTTATTACAAAAGGAACTCTGCTTCGATACAGAAACTACCGCACTCGATGCGATGCAAGCGGAACTCGTCGGGCTGTCTTTTTCTTACATTCCGGGTGAGGCGTACTACATCCCCGTATCTGATAATCAAGATGATACGCAAGAGATCTTAGAGCTTCTCAGACCTGTTTTTGAAAATGAGGCAATTACCAAAATCGGACAAAATATAAAATACGACATGCTCGTGCTGAAAAATTACGGCATCGAGGTGAAAGGCGTACTTTACGATACCATGCTCGCACACTACTTGATCGAGCCTGAGGGGAAGCATAGCATGGACTGGCTTGCGCAACAGTACTTGAATTACATGCCGGTCTCAATCACAGAATTGATCGGGAAAAAAGGCAAAAATCAAGGAAATATGCGGGATGTGGACGAGGATGAAGTCACAGCTTATGCTTCCGAAGATGCAGATATTACCCTTCGGCTCAAGGAAAAATTTGACCCCATTTTGAAAACAAATGGTCTGGTAGAGCTCTTTGATCAGGTTGAAAATCCGTTGATCCGAGTCCTGACCGCAATGGAGTTTGAAGGAGTCAGAATCGATACGGAAAGCTTGGCTGAGCTATCTACACTACTGGAAACAGAAAGTCAAGAGATCGAAAAGAAAGTCTATGAGCTCGCAGGAGTCCGGTTTAATCTGGCTTCGCCAAAGCAATTGGGTGATGTTCTTTTTGAGAAATTGAAGCTGGATCCAAAAGCAAAAAAGACCAAAACAGGACAATATGCCACGGGTGAAGAGATTCTCAGCAAATTGGCAAACGAGCACCCTATCGCAGAGGCGATCTTGGACTACCGACAAATGGTAAAATTGAAGTCTACCTACGTGGATGCTCTGCCGACGATGATCAATCCAAAAACAGGAAGAATTCACACCACTTACAATCAATTTGTCGCTGCGACAGGTCGACTTTCCTCCATCAATCCAAACCTCCAAAATATCCCTATCCGAACAGCTAGAGGCCGTGAAATCCGAAAGGCTTTCGTCCCTAGGGATGAGAATCATGTGCTGCTTTCAGCCGATTATTCCCAGATTGAACTTCGCCTGATGGCTGCTTTTTCGCAGGACGAATCAATGCTGGAAGCGTTCAAAAACGGTCGCGATATTCACTCCACCACAGCGGCCAAGATCTTCAAAGTTCCTTTGGAAGAAGTGACTTCGGATATGAGGAGAAAGGCCAAAACAGCCAATTTTGGGATTATATACGGCATTTCGGCGTTTGGCTTGGCCCAGCGATTGTCAATACCCAGAGGTGAGGCGAAGGAGATCATTGACGCGTATTTTCAGGAGTTCCCAGCAGTAAAACAATACATGGATGGCGCAATCGAGAAGGCACGAAAAGATGAATACGTTGAAACTATTCTTGGGCGCCGCCGCTATCTCCGTGATATCAACAGTCGAAACATGACGATGCGGGGATTTGCTGAGCGAAATGCCATCAACGCGCCGCTTCAGGGCTCAGCAGCGGATCTCATCAAAGTAGCCATGATCCATGTCTACGAATGGATGAAAAAGGAAAACCTAAAGTCCAAAATGATCCTGCAAGTGCACGATGAATTGGTTTTTGATGCACACAAAGATGAAGTGGATTTGCTCAAAAAGAATATTCCGGGACTCATGTCCAATGCCATCAAACTTGCCGTACCGATCGAAGTAGAAGTAGGTTTAGGCACAGATTGGCTTCAAGCACATTGATTTATTGTATCAAGTATCAAGACGCATGTATCAAGACAGAGACAAGAAGCGAGAAGCAAGATTTGTGTTTCTGGAATTTAGCCATAAGTATCAAGATGTAAGGCTTTACTGTCAGGCTGAGCGCCAGCCTGTCCGGAAGGCAGAGAAGCCAAATTAAAAGGTATTAACACTATTTTGTAAGTAGAAGGAGCTGAAAAGTGTGACTACTATTCTTTTTCTTTGAAGTTCTCCATACCCTCGTAAATCAAAAATCGTAATTCGTACCTCCAAATGGCTAAAGTAAAAACCACCTTTTTCTGTCAAAACTGCGGTGCTCAAAGTCCCAAATGGATCGGCCGATGTCCTGCCTGTGGAGAATGGAATACCTACGTGGAGGAAATCGTCCAAAAAGAAGAGACAGGAAAGGGAAGCTGGAAACCCCAAGGTACTGGAATAAAAAAGGCCAATTCCCCACAAAAAATCAGCGAGGTAAACTACGAGGAGCAAGCCCGCTGGATCACTGGCGATCCTGAATTGGATCGTGTACTTGGAGGAGGAATTGTTCCTGGGTCTTTGGTGCTGATCGGCGGGGAACCTGGAATCGGCAAGTCGACTTTGATGCTGCAGATTGCCTTGATTTTGAAGGGGAAAACGATCCTATACGTCTCCGGTGAGGAAAGTGAAGCTCAAATCAAAATGCGTGCGGATCGGATGGAAGCCAAAAATCCGGATTGCTACGTTCTTTCCGAAACAAACACCCAGCAGATTTTCCAGCAGATCGACGTGCTCAAACCTGACTTTTTGGTCATAGATTCCATTCAAACATTGAATAGCCAATACGTCGAATCAGCAGCGGGATCTGTTTCCCAAGTGCGAGAATGTACCGCTGAGCTGATGAAATTCGCCAAAGAAACCGGAACACCTGTTTTCCTGATTGGGCACATCACCAAAGATGGGTCCATCGCCGGACCAAAAGTCCTCGAACACATGGTTGATACGGTTTTGCAATTCGAAGGAGATCGGCATTTGACCTATCGGATCCTTAGGACTTCAAAGAATCGATTTGGCTCGACCCATGAACTCGGCATCTACGAGATGCGAGCGGAGGGTCTTCGCTCGGTTTCCAACCCTTCGGAGATTTTGCTGACTCAGCGGGAGGAAGTCCTGAATGGAGTCGCAATCGGAGCGATGATGGAAGGGAATCGCCCACTTTTGATTGAGATTCAGTCTTTGGTCAGTCCGGCGACTTACGGCACACCCCAGCGAAGCAGTACCGGTCACGATGCCAAGCGACTAAATATGCTTTTGGCTGTCTTGGAAAAACGTGGAGGAATGCGCTTGGGCCAGCAAGATGTGTTTTTGAATGTGGCAGGAGGACTTCGGGTCGATGATCCGGGTCTGGACTTGGCGGTCTGTGCATCGCTGATTTCCAGCTATGAGGATACGCCGGTTTCTGAGAATATTTCTTTCGCAGGAGAAGTGGGATTGGGAGGAGAGATTCGTGCAGTTTCCCGCATCGAAAACCGGATCGCAGAAGCAGAAAAACTCGGCTTCAAAAAAATAATGGTGTCCAAATATGCTGTCAAAGGACTTGATCTGAAGAAATTCAAAATCGAAGTCATTCAGGTCAGCAAGCTTGAAGAGATGTACCAGTTGATTTTTTAAATTTCTAATTTCAAAAACCTAACCACCAAACTCATTCTATTTTGTCCACTAAGAATCAAAGAATTGCCATCCTAGGAGCAGGGGGTCTAGGAGCCTGTGTCGCTTTAGAACTGTCCCAAAGGGGATACAAGGTAGATCTCTACGAAGAGCATTCAGCCCCCCTTAAAAAAGCCAGCTACGCCAATGAAGGAAAGGTTCACGTAGGGTTTATCTATGCTATGGATAAAAGTTTTCATACGGCAAATAGCATGTTGATCGGAGCAGTTCATTTTATGGAGTACCTCCAGCGCTGGGTAGATGTGAAACCCGAGGAAATGATTTCTTCCCCTTTTTACTACCTAGTTCACAAAGGTTCCCTCTTAAACGCCACCGAACTGAATGCTCATTACCAAAAATGCTGTCAGGTATTTGCTGAGTTATCAGGCGGAGGAAAGAAAAAATATCTCGGGCTGTTTGATTCGCTTGAGGCGAAATTATTGCCGAAGTCCAAGATGCAGGATATTGGGAATCCCGAGTTTATCGATGATATTTTTGAGACGACTGAGTACGCTGTAGACCCAAGGTATATCGCAGAGAAATTAACTGAGGCGATTTTATCTGATCCCAATATCAACCTCATTTTAAATACAAAAGTCGAAGCTGTAGCCAAAGTCAAGGAGCGCTTGAAAGTGATTTCTCGAAATGCAGGTTTGCAAATAGAAGAAGAGTATTCAGATGTGATTAATGCCACATGGAATGGGCTGTTAGAAATAGACAGGACTATGGGCATCGAACCCCTTGGAAAGTGGTCGCATCGCTACAAGTTTGCAAACAAAATCTTGGTGCCACTCGAAAAACAAGATTTGCCTTCCACAACGATAGTGCTCGGTGCATTTGGTGACACAGTCAATTTTCTCGAAAGAGGCGTATTCATGTCTTGGTATCCAGTAGGCCGGACTGGTTGGTCGGAGGATTATCGGCCGCCAGATTGGGATACTATATATTCAGAAGATGAGCGAATGGATGTTTTTCAGCGAAGTTTTGAGGCGCTAAAAGAACGGGTTCCAGCATTGGGCAACTTGAAATTTCCACTAGAAGCAGTCGACCCCGTTGGTGGAGACATACTGGCCTTGGGCACTGTGGATGTGGATAAAAATGAGAGTAGACTGCATGAGCGATTTGAGGTTGGGATTCGATCCTTTGGCAACTATCACACTGTCGATACAGGGAAATATACCATCATCCCCTACTTGGCGATGAAGGTCGCCGACAGACTAGAGGGAAAAGGCTGAGACGACTATGAATTTCCCACTAGTTTCCATCATCTCTGCTACTTACAACTCCAGCCATTTGCTGAAACATGCGATTCAGTCTGTCCTGGATTCTGACTTTCAGGATTGGGAACTTGTCGTGGTAGGTGATTGCTGTACTGATGATACGGAGGCAGTGGTTTTGGGATTTTCTGATCCTAGAATTCACTTTTACAATCTGGAAAAAAACAGCGGTCAACAAGCCACTCCCAACAACTTTGGCTTGCAAAAGGCTAGTGGGAAATACATTGCCTTTCTCAATCAGGATGATTTGTTTTTCCCCGATCATCTCTCGCAGTCCATTGAGGAGATTGAAAAATCTGGAGCTGAATTTCTCATAGTTCCTGGCATTAAAATCCTGATGTCAAATCGGGCAGATTTTGATGCGGGCAGGTATCCGGTCCAATTGTGTAGTGTCCACCCGGACGGGAAGTTTTCTACCAATGTTTTTAGCGTGGCTTCCACCTGGTTTTTGAAAAAGGAAGTAGTTCCAAAGCTTGGTCCTTGGAAGTTGGAAAAAGACTTGTACATCACTCCTTCACAAGAATGGATTTTTAGAGCGTTTTTGGCTGGAATCCAGTTTCATTTTCCGAGTAGAGTCGGGAGCTTGATTATCTTGAGCGGGGAAAGGAAAAACTCCTACAAAAAAAAGTTCAGTCATGAGCATGACTATTTTTCCAAAAGGCTTCGTGACAATGAAATGAAAGCCCAACTTCTGGAAAAAGCCTCAATTTGGGCCTACAAGGACTTGCAGTCACAGCTTTTTTTCCAACCAAAAATCCTATTCAAAAGAGTGATTGGTTTGCCTTTCGACTGGATACTGAAGCAGCTGAAAATTCACCCTTCGGCAGTTCGATGGCGAAAAGCGTGGGGAAAAAGAGGAAGCTTGATCCAAAAAGTCCGAAACGATACTGGATTAGACTGATTTTTTTAACTGTTAGACCTGCTGAGAAGAACTTTATTTGGGTAATCAGTATGATTGCCAAAACCTTAAAGAAAAAATAATATTGCGTGCAGAATATTTCGTCGAATTTAAAGTAAATCGCTTGCTTTAAATTTCCATGCCAAAAGATCGATTCAAGCAACTGTTTCAGAAATGGTCCCTTGTGGGCAAAGTTCTCCCACTTGTTTTGGGAATTGCGGGTCTAAAAACTGCAGCTCATTTAGCAGATTTGGAAGTCATGGAGCTCAATACGCTCTTTACCAGTTTGGTGGCAGGCACGATTTTTTTGATTGGGTTTTTGATCAGTGGCGTACTTTCCGATTTTAAAGAGTCTGAGAAACTCCCCAGTGAGCTTACCGCTTCTTTGCGGTCCATGTGGGATGATACGTACACGATCTGGAAAGCCAAAGATTCAGCTTCTGCTAAGGAATTATTTGACTATTATCGAATGCTTCTCGCAGCTTTGAGTGCTTGGTTTTATAAAAAGGAGCGAACGCTGATCCTCCTGGAGAAAATCAGTGGAATGAATGATTTTTTTGTGCTCCTTGAAAAAGAAGGGGTACAGCCAAATTACCTCATCAAAATGAAAAGTGAGCAAAATGCTATCCGCAAGATGGTGTTGAGAATTGATACAATCCGGGATACCTCATTTGTGGGATCTGCTTATGCGATTGTGGAGGCAATGGGATTTTTGACGGGTATTGGGCTTATTTTGATAAAAATAACCCCGTTTTATGCCTCCTTATTTCTGACCATATTGGTTACTTTTTTGATCTATTACATGATTCTCCTGATCAAGGATTTGGATAATCCTTTTGATTACGCAAATCATGGTGAGGCAGGTACGGAAGTTTCCTTAAAGCCACTTCATGACTTGGAAAAACAGTGGGGGCTCTGAACCCTCTCTGACCAGTAGGATTAATATAAATTCCAAGAATTTTCTGATTATCAGTAAGTCAGAAGGTTTTTTTTACTGGGAGCAATCCGTATTTTGAATCAAAAAAATATGGCTAGTCGAATTTTTCCTGCGCCGAATAAAAACCCTTGGTTTCACTACAGAGGTGAAAATCCCGATCGATTGGATGGACTGACAGATGCCGTATTTGGCATTGCGATTACCTTGCTCATCTTTAATCTGACTAATCCCAATTCTTTTGGAGATATGGTAACTTTTACCAAAACTCTCCCAGCGTTTTTAGTCAGCATAGCTTTTCTTACGCTGATTTGGAGAGAGCACGTGAAATTTTCAGTGCTATACGGATTGGCAGATTCCGTCATTGTTTCCCTTAATATTCTCTTCATCGCGCTGGTCATTTTTTATGTCTATCCCCTGAGGTTTTGGACTTTATTTTTGACCAATTTAATCTTTCAAACTGACCTTCAACTCCAAATAAAAGGAAACCAAGTTCCCGATTTGATGATCTTTTACGGGTTCGTGGCATTTGGGATATATTTTACGATGCTTCTCCTTTACATCAGGGTGTTTAAAATCCGACTCAAACTCAGATTAAATTCAAAGGAAGTAATTCATACAAGGATGCACCTGTGGCGAATGGTGATCATGTGTGGTGTACCGATCTTCTCCATCCTCATTATTATACTATTTAGAAAATGGAGTTTTATATGGGCTTCTTTTTGGGGAGGTATGGCGTATATGCTATACTCTCCACTGATGTTTTTTTGGATCAAAAAATATGAATCTTTGATGAAAGAAGACTCGGACTTTTTTACCGACTCGATAGACTAACTTAAATACAAATGAAAGCTCTTTTCACGATAGGACTACTTGTCCTATCCAACACCTTTATGACGCTCGCTTGGTATGGCCATCTGAAATTTGCCGAGTGGAAATGGTTTAGCAAGCTGGGCCTGGTTTCGGTGATTCTGATTAGTTGGGGGATCGCGCTTTTTGAATACCTGTTTCAAGTGCCGGCAAATAAGATAGGCTTTTCAGGAAATGGTGGACCCTTTTCTCTAGTCCAACTGAAGGTCCTGCAGGAAGTCATTACTTTGGTGATTTTCATGATCTTTACTTTGATTGCGTTCAAAAATGAAACCCTGAAACTCAACCATCTAATCGGAGCGATCTTTTTAATACTGGCAGTTTACTTTATTTTCAAGAAATGAAAACCCAAAAATGCCCCGATTAGTAAGCTTGGCTCTATTTCTGATTCTGCTGACTGCACTGATTTCATGTGAGAAAAAGGAGACGAAAAATAAACCAAACGTGATTCTCATCCTTACTGATGATCAAGGATATGGGGATGTAGGGATTCACCAAAATCCCGACATCAAAACTCCGGTTTTGGATCTGTTGGCTAGGGAATCAGCCAAGTTTGACCGATTCTATGTCAGTCCGCTCTGTGCACCCACGCGAGCTAGCTTGCTTACTGGGAGGTATCACTTAAGTACTGGGACCGTTTCGGTTTCCAATGGTATGGAAACCATGGATGCAGAAGAGTATACTCTGGGAGAGCTATTTCAGGATAATGGATATCACACAGGAATTTTTGGAAAATGGCACAATGGGCAACATTATCCGCACCATCCATTAGCTCAAGGCTTTGATGAATTCACCGGATTTTTGGCGGGTCACTGGTCCAATTATTTTGACACTCAATTGGAGAAAGATGGTGAAAGTCAATCTTTTCCCGGCTATCTCCCTGATGTTTTGACAGACGAAATCTTGGAATTTATCGACAAAAATCGGGATCAGCCTTTTTTCGCCTACCTCGCTTTCAATACTCCTCATAGTCCCCACCAAGTTCCGGATGAGTTTTATAGCCCATACAAAATGACAGGGCTGGAGGATGAGCTGGCAGCTGTATATGGAATGGTGAGTAACATTGACCACAACATCGGTAGGATATTGGAAAAGCTTGAACTCCTTGATCTAGATGAAAACACGGTGGTGATTTTCCTGACTGACAATGGCCCAAATGGAAACAGATTCAATGCTGGAATGAAAGGCATCAAGGGTTCTGTACATGAAGGTGGCGTACGTGTTCCTTCTTTTTGGAAATGGCCGGGAACCATTGTTCCTAGCATAATTCATACTCCTGCTGCGCATATTGATATTTTACCCACGTTGGCAGAGCTACTTTCCTTGACGGTAAACGGAGAGCGGAGTCTTGATGGGATCAGTCTGGCCGCTTCGCTCAAAGGTGAACCCCAAAACGTATCCAGAGCTATCTACTCCCATGTGGCTTTCTCTCAAGGTGAATTTGGTCCCTTTCCTGGCGCCATCCGCAGAGACTCGCTGCTGCTGGCTTTGCTTCATTCAGGATTTGAATTATATAACTTAAAAGATGATCCAAACCAAACCGAGAATCTGGCTTCACAAGCTCCAGAAACAGTAGATAAGCTCTCAAAAGAGTACCTCACTTGGTTTCAAAAAGTGGCTCCTCCAAATCTGGCTGATCGTCCAATTCCTGTCACGAGCCAAAGCCCCGAGATTTTTTTACCAGCCTACGAGGCGAAATTCACCGGAGAAATCCGGTTTTTTGAAGGGCACGGATGGGCCCAAGATTGGCTGACCAATTGGAAGGGTGAAAGTGACAGCATTTTTTGGAAGGTGAATGTGCTCGATTCTGGAGAATTTGAGGTGTTTTTGGAATACACTGCCAGTGAAGACCAGGTTGGGGCAAAGATGAAATTGACTCATGGAGCATCTCACTTGGAATGGATCCTTTCGGAAGCTTTTTACCCCAAATCTATTTCAAGCCCTGATCGAGTACCACGAAAAGAAGCGCCTGAACAAACTTGGGGTCTAATCTCAATTGGAAAAATCCAATTAGGTCCTGGCCTTCAAGAATTTCGAGTGACTGCAAGTGATATTCCCCAGGTAGGGCTTGGTGATATCTACAGCATTAGACTTCGTCCGGTGGAGGCTGGTGAAAAATAAACTCATGGAAAAAAACAAATCAACCAAAAACCTTACGCTTGATCCTGAAAATTGGCCCGCTATACGCCAACTTGGCCACCAGATGATCGATGACCTTTTTGATTATTGGGAAAATATCCGCGACGAAAAGATCTGGAAACCTATTCCTGACTCTGTAAAACAGCACTTGGAACAATCCATTCCCGAAGTGGGCCAAAGTCCGGAGGAGGTGTATCGGGAGTTTAGAGAATTTATCTTTCCATACAACAAGGGGAATGTTCATCCCCGCTTTTTTGCCTGGATTCAAGGGACTGGAACGCCCTTGGGTGTTTTGGCGGATCTTTTAGCCTCTGGTATGAATCCTAACGTGGCTATCGGAGAGCATTCGGCCATGTATGTAGATCGGCAAGTGGTCAATTGGTGTAAGGAGCTGATGAACTTCCCCGCGGATGCTTCTGGAATCCTAGTAAGTGGAGGCTCGATGGCGAATATCACCGCACTGACTGTGGCAAGGAATTCATTTCAGAATGAAAATATTCGGAAAAAAGGGCTGAAGGCTGCCTCAGCTCAGCTGGTGTTGTATTGCTCTGTGGAGACCCATTCCTGTGTCCAAAAAGCGGCTGAAATCATCGGTTTGGGGACCGAAGCAGTTCGCAAAATAGAGGTAAATGAGCGATATGAAATGCTGATAGATAGATTGGACTCTCAGATTCAGGCAGATCTGGCGGCAGGACTTTTACCCTTTTGCATAGTGGGCACTTCGGGTACAGTGAATACCGGAGCAATAGATCCCATGGATGAGCTGTTGGTCGTATCGAAGAAATACGGGATGTGGTTTCATGTGGATGGTGCCTATGGCGCCCTTGCAAAACTTGATGTAAAATATGCCTCCCGGCTAAAAGCTATCGAGCAAGCAGATAGTCTCGCCTTTGACCTCCATAAGTGGCTGTATGTCCCTTATGAAGTGGGGTGTACCTTGATCCGAGATGCCGATAAGCATCGGGAGTCCTTTGCCATTACTCCCAATTACCTACTTCAGGAGAAGCGGGGCTTATCCGGAGGTTTGGATTCGATCAATAATTACGGATTTGAACTTTCACGAGGATTCAAAGCGCTCAAAATCTGGATGTCGCTCAAAGAGCATGGCAGAGAGAAATATGCACAAATGATCGCCCAAAACAACCGGCAGGCAGAATATTTGGCAGAATTGGTCGAGTCCCATCCTGATCTCGAGCTGATGGCGCCGGTATCCATGAGTATCACCTGCTTTCGGATGATCAAACCGGGCCATTCAGAGGATCAGCTTCTGGACTTGAATCGTGAGATTTTACTTCGACTCCAAGAGGAAGGGATTGCCTCGCCAAGTTCTACGATTTTGAATGGCAAATACACCCTTCGAGTAGCTAATGTCAATCAGCGTACTCGCATGGAGGATATGGATTTATTGATCAGAGAGGTTTTGAGAATTGGAAGAGAAGTTGAAATATAACTTCCAAAAAAGCATAAATTCGATAAACATCCAGCCCTATGAAATCAATCTTCTATTTGATCGTTTCGGCGATCTTCCTTTATTCCTGTGGACAAAAAGCCCAAATCACCAACTCAGTTGAAGACCGATACCTGGTCGCATTCAATACCTTTGAGCCAGATTCTTTGGCAAAAGATAATTGGGAAATCCGAGTTTTGGATCCGGAGGATAGCAGCAAGCACTCCAAGAATATAAGTAATCATCCCGATGTGGCTTGGACTTATTTGGCAGTGGCGGACAAGATCTATTTCATCAGCGATCGTGATACTGCTTACAGGAATTTCTTTCTGTATGAAATGAAGTCTGATGGTTCGCAAATTAAAAAACTGTCTGACCTTAGGTTGGAAGACAGTTGGATGGATTTGGATTCGCAGACCAATGAAATGATTGTATCGGCAAGACCTGAAGAGGGGATTCGCTATCAACTTTTCCTGATCAATCTCAGTAATGGCGAATTTAAGCCATTTACTAATGATACTTCGTTTAGATTTCAAGATCCCGTTTTTTCTCCGGATGGATTACAGATTGCTTTTGTAAAAAGTCCAAAAGCAAAAGCTGAAGGAGTATTTCCGGAGGTTTTCCTCATCAAGAGGGATGGTAGCGGGGAAAGACAATTAACCCATTTTCCGACAGATGATCCTGCAGCAAAAGGTTTTGGATACAAAGCTGGAGCACTTAAATGGCACCCCACGGAGAATTTCATTTCCTATGCGAGCTCTAGAGGTAATGGAACTTACATCTTTGGCGTCAGTCCAGATGGATCTAAGCAGTGGCAGATCAGCGCAGGAGGCAAAGATGAAGTTTACCATGACTGGAGTCCGGATGGGAAATGGTTTATTTTTGACCAATATCAGGACACAATCTCGAGGCAATATCACATCGTTCTGATGGATTGGGAGAGTAAAGAGTCGAGAATCTTGACTGATACATTGCTTAAAACCCAGCTTGCTCCGGTTTTTGTTAAGAAACAGCGCAATTTGGGTAGTTGAAAAAGTGTGGTTGGCGTAATTTTGGCTAATTGATCTCAAACTTTTAATACCAGATATGAAAACAATAAAACTACTAGTACTCGTTTTTGGTCTTGCAATCTTTGCGGCCTTGGAATCACAAGCTCAGGAAGTCGGTATCCGCTTCGGCAATGTTAATGGGAACAATGTTGCCATTGATGGGGTCTTCGCCTTGGGAGATTTCAGCAGAATCCACGCCGATGTCAGCTTTGGAAACGGAGGAGTAGGTATTGATGCACTTTGGAACCCGGTTTACGATGACATCGCAGACTCAGATTTCAAATGGTACGCTGGTTTCGGTCCTTCATTGTTTCTTGCGGACAATTTCAGATTTGGTGTGGCTGGAGAGATTGGTGCAGAATATCCTTTTTCAGAGATTCCCATCACGATTGGACTCGACTGGAGACCTTATTTTATCATTGTCGAAAACACTGATTTTGATGCTGGTGGATTTGGCTTAAATATCCGATGGAGATTTAATTAAACAACTATTGATAAGAGCAGGGTAACCTGCTCTTTTTTTGCTATGGAATTGATCATCGAAGGCGAATTTTTTTTGGAAAGATTTCCCGGAAAGGGGGGCTGGACTTTTATCAAGATCCCTAGTACACTTTTGCCTTCCGGCAAAGCTTTTGGAATGCTCAAAGTAGGTGGAACAATTGATGATTTCACCTTCGAAGGAAAGCACCTCATGCCTATGGGTGACGGACATCTTTTTATGCCGATAGCGAAACCCATCAGGCAAGCCATCGGGAAAGAAGAAGGAGACAGGGTACACTTCACACTATACCGTGACGAAATTCCCACATCCATTCCCGCCGAATTAATCGATTGTCTGGAAGACGATCCTGGAAAACTTGTGCTGTTTCAAAAGCTGTCGGATGCAGAGCAAAAGCAATGGATTGAATATATCTACAGCGCAAATTCGGAAGAGACCAAAGCAAACCGAATCGTCAAACTTCTGTCAGATCTCGGTCAGAAAGCTTAGAATTCAACAATAATCCCAATCGTAGGCAATAGGTTTCCAGCTGGATTTTCAATTAGTTTCAATTGATACCTGTTTGGATCATTTGGATCCACTAGAATAGATCCGGAATCATCACGGACAGGGATTAAAATCGGAGGTTGCTCTGCCTGGAAGTTGTAGAGATTCTGGATATCCACATACCAGTTTAGGTTCCAGTTTTTGAAAAAATACTTTTTATCTATGCGCAAATCCAACTGATGGAATGGATCCAAACGGATCGCATTGATTTGCGAATAATCTAAAATCCCTGCACCTCTGAGGTCCCAATTGCTGATCAAGCTGGATTCTTCCAAATCATATGGGGTATAAGGTGTCCCTCCCAAAAATCTCCATCTTGTGCCCACTTCCCAGTTTTTGCCAAATCGTTTTCCGGCAGTCAGGCTCACTATGAACCTATTATCCCATGATGAGGGTACAAATCCCTCGGTATTGGGATTGGTAAATTCACTTCTGACCAAAGTCAATGCGGCAATTCCGTAAAAGTCATTGAAAAGCCGCTGCTGTGCCAATATCTCCAAGCCATAGGCTCTTCCTTCTGCATTCGATGCTACCGGTTCATTGCCGATCACCCCAAAGTCAGCACCCAAGTTTGCTAAGGCGATACCATTTCGGATCGACGAAGGGTAGTTGCTGTATTTTTTGTAGAATGCTTCAGCTGTAAATCGCCGATTTTTCTCCGGAACAAGAAATTCAATTCCTGCGATCAATTGAGAATTTCTGATAAAACGGACATCATTGTCTTGGTTTTCAAGCTCTCCTTGGTTATTTCGGTATCCCAATACGGTGTATGGAGGTTTTTGGTGATAGATTCCAGCATTGGCAGTGGCAAAGAGATTTGGTTTCAGTTGGTAGGAGGCAGAGATTCTTGGACTGATTTGGTTCAATGGGTTGGAGGCAGTTGCTCCAAAATCAGAACCGTCCATACGTATTCCTCCTGTCAGAAGGAGGCGATTGTTGGAGAAATTTTTGGAACCCGAGATGAATGCTCCGTATTGGTTGAAGAAAGAAGTGGATTCCACGTCGATGACTTCACCTGAAGAGGCCAACGTTGCCCGGTCAAAATTGCTGATGAAGTATCGTGAATATTGGTAGTTTAGTCCATACTTGATTGTATATCCATTTCCAAAAATGCTGTTTTCTGCTCTGAATTTGTTTTCTGATTCTTGAGAAGAATAGTCAAAAAGCAAGTTTGCCTCGGTGCTGTTATCATTGCCTGCGTATTTGATGGACTGATTGTTCAGCATATTTCGACTCAGGACAAAAGTCCAAAATCCATTTTCCCGAAAACGCTTTAGCTTCAATCCAGTAGTGTAATTCCACTGAGTCTGAATCGGCAGTACATCCAATAGGTAAAGTCTATTTTCCCGTTCTTCCTCGGTTTCGTCCTCCGGGATATCCTGATTCAGCTCGAAATTATCAATCGCACCCACACCGATGAAAGTCACCTCCGTTTTTTCATTGAGCTTGGTGGTGGTTTTCAGCTGGAAGTCATTGAAAGTAGGAAGGAAAGGCAAGCCCAATAATCGAAACAAGCCCTGCAGGTAGGATCTTCGGGCAGAAAGCAAGTAGGTGGTTTTCTCAGAAATCGGCCCCTCATTGGATAGGGTTAGTTCAGAGGCACCCACTGTCAGCTGTGTGGCCATTTTGTCCCTACGTCCTTCTTTGAGTTGAATTTCAAAGAAGGAGCTCAGGGCATCCATTCTATTGGCTGGGAACCCTCCTGCAATAAGGTCTACGTTCTTGATCAGATTGACATTCAAAATACCTACAGGTCCACCGGATGATCCCTGGGTGGCAAAGTGATTGATCACGGGCACCTCTATCTCATCTACAAAAAACTTATTTTCATTTGGTGCACCTCCCCGGATCAAAATGTCATTTCGAAAACTGGGCGTACTTGCCACTCCCGGGAGAGCTTGGATGACTCTGGAAATGTCCCGGTTTCCCCCCGGATACCGCTCGATTTCATTGGTGTTTAGTTTTCGGACGGAAAGCGGTGTTTCCTCAGATCGCGTAAATTCACTACTCACGACCACCTCATTGAGTTCTGAGGCATCTTCTTCCAAATCAAAATCCAGCTGAACCGCACGGGCCAGCGTGACTTGAACTTCAAAGGCTGTGTTGCTTTTATATCCCACAAAACTTGCTCGCACATTGTACAGCCCGGGAGGAATTCCGCTGATCTCGTAGTTTCCTTCCTCATCAGTGATGGCTCCAAAGTCCGTATTCAATACCAAAATATTGGCAAAACCGACGGGTTGGTTATTGACGGGATTGGTGACCTTTCCCCGGATTATACCTTGCGAAAAAGCCTGAAGGGTTACGATAAAAAAGACCAGAAGGGTCAGTCTGATTTTCATTTGGTGAGGAGTTTTAAACTAAAATCAAAATAGAGTCATAAAGTTTCGGATATGACAGAATATTGAAAAAAATCAGCGGAATTAAGCCGTTTGTTGCTCTTTCACTCTCCAAAGTCTCCACCAAGGAGTGCCTGGAGAGTCATGGTGCTCATAGTGATATCCGAAAAAATAACAGCTAAGAAATGCCCAAATATGATTGGTGGATTGGGAGGTCGAATGATGTTTATTGTCGCTTTCGCCCATGTGCGGAAGGTAAGTTCCGAAGTAGAAAAGTTGAAAAGTGGAGAGTATTGCTGGTACCATCCAGAAGACGATGAGGTTTTCTGTTGGCAAGAAAAGTTTCAGGATATTAAAAGTCACCGCCATGAATAAGATCTGCCATACGGTGACGTACTGTTTGATAAAACTCAGGTACCAAATGAAGAATTTTCCCGAAGGATGGTAATCCGGATCCTTGTCAGTGGCTACAAAGCGATGATGTTCGTGGTGTTTTGGAAAAAGTTTCCAATAGAAATTATAGGAAAAAAGTAGTGCAGCAATCCATCCTGTGAGGTTATTCCACCTTTTATTGGAAGAAACTATTCCATGCATCGCATCGTGCGCAGTGATGAATAGGCCGGTATAGAGATGCATTTGAATCAGTATACCCAAGTATACCACTGGATTTGTCCAATCGAGGTCGACTTGCAGGAGGTATACCAATGATCCTGCCCAAAGAAAAATTATGGTCCATCCGATTACTAATCCCTTGGGATCAATTGTAGTAGAAAAGGAAGTCTTTGCCGGATTCATGGCTGAATCGGTTTCGTTCAAAGGTTAAGAATTCGTTCTTTCACTTGCTCCATGAGCCACATAGGAGTGGAGGTGGCTCCGCAGATGCCGACAGAGTCGTTTGGATTGAACCAGTCCGAATCGATTTGATCGGGGTTGGAGACAAAGTACGTATTTTGATTTTTGTCTTTGCAGACATTATACAGCACTTTTCCGTTGGAGGATTTTGTGCCGCTGACAAAGACGATTTTGTCAAATTTTTCTGCAAAATCCCTGAGCTCCTTATCCCGGTTTGAGACTTGGCGGCAGATGGTATCGTTGGTATTAACTGCAATTCCATTTTGCCTCAGGATCTCATTGATTTCATAGAATTTGTCGGTGCTTTTGGTCGTCTGGCTGTAAAGAGTGATACTTTTTGGCAAGCTCGGAATGTCCAGTTCAGAGATGTCTTGGAAGACCACGGCTTTATTATTGGTCTGGCCAAGTAATCCGATCACTTCAGCATGTCCATGCTTTCCATAGATGTAGATCGTTTCGTCCTTGTCAAATGAGTTTTTGATTCGATTCTGCAGCTTCAAAACTACCGGGCAGCTTGCGTCTATCAGGGTAAGGTTATTTTTGATCGCCAATTCGTAGGTAGAGGGTGGTTCCCCATGAGCACGGATGAGCACCTTTTCATTGGTAAGCGCATGCAGTTCCTCATGGTCGATGATTCTCAATCCCTTTCTGGTCAGGCGGTTTACTTCTTCGTCATTGTGCACGATATCTCCCAAACAATACAAATAGCCTTGCTCGTCCAAAATTTCTTCTGCCATTTCGATGGCATAGACTACGCCAAAGCAAAAGCCTGAATGATCGTCTATTTGAACTTGGAGATTTTTCATAGCTTTTTAAACATCTTGGAGCTGGAATTGTTTCTTCGGCTTCGAATACTTTCGAAGATACTGATATTCATCAGAAGGAGCGACATAGAATAGATTGAATCCTCAATGGGCACAGTCCAAATTCTGATACCTAGATTTTCGGAATTGTTATAAATGACCACTGGCTCTTCAGTCAATCCCCCCGTCAGGACCCCATTGCATAGCATAAAAGGGATCAAGTGAACGAGGTAGGCAAATAAGAATCGGCCGAGGTAGCGATCATTGAAAACCAAGAAATGGATCAATAGAACTGCCGCTCCAAACAGAAAATTGACAGAGGTATACCATTTGTCAAGATGAAGTAATCCCAAGCCGATCAGAAAGGGAACCAAAATGTAAACAAACGGTTTGCCGAAAGGCAGGAAGTAGTCTTTTGGGAAAAAATAGATCAGCACTTCATAAATAAATACCGATGCAAAAGGAACTACCAAGAAAAACAACCATTCTTCCAGCGGAAGCCCAAGGTAAAATAGTCCCAGCACATATCGGGGATTAAACTCCCAAACTCCAATTTTGGTAAACCAATAATCCCAAACGATGAAAACAAAAGCAGTAATCAGGATCGCAGGAAACAGCGCATACCATTTGGTGGAATACCGGATCCGACGTTCAAAAGATTGTGCCAGCGGATAGGACAAGGCAAAGAGTATCACACCTATGTATACATATTTTTCCATCAGGTGATTCCAAGTTTGGATTCGAAATATGTTCCTAGGAGGAGTGAGATCTTTTGGGAATTAGGAATTCTGATCCGCTTCTGTGTGATCGTTTCGGCTGGAAGGCCTTTGATTTTGTCAAAAAGCTTTTGGTAATACAGGTAGGCGACTTTCACACCAAGCTTTGCGCATTTGGGAAGTTGCTCGATACCGATCAAGGAATCATCAAAATCCTTTTGGATGTCCTGTTCAATCAGGTTTTTTACTGATTTGTCGAAGTGGTTGAAATCAACTCCGGGAAAATAGACCCTTCCCCGCTCCTCGAAATCACTTTTGATGTCCCGAAGAAAATTTACTTTCTGGAAAGCAGCACCCAATTTACAGGCAGGTTCTCTGAGTTTGAGATACATCTCCTGATCACCATCACAGAACACTTTGAGGCACATGAGCCCAACGACTTCGGCAGATCCGTAGATGTATTCGTGGTATTTGGAGTCGTTGTAGGTCTTGAAGTCAAGGTCCATTTCCATGCTGTGGAGAAATGCCTCTATCAGATCCAAGTCGATCTTGTATTTGTTCACAATCAGTTGGAACGCATGAAGAACAGGGTTCAATGAAATTCCCGCTTCAATAGCCTCATAGGTGTCCTTTTTGAATCGTTTCAGGAGGGATTGCTTATCCTGATTATGAAAGGTATCCACAATCTCGTCTGCATAACGAACGAATCCGTAGATGGCATAAATCGGTAGGTGTAGCTTTTTGTCCAGGGTTTTTATCCCGAGCGTGAAGCTGGTGCTATACCGCTGTGTGATCAGCCGGCTGCACTCCAAGGTGGTTTGGTCAAAAAGCGCAATTGCATCCATTGCTTGAATATACCTTTTTGTCTACAATTTGTTTTCTTTCATCACCTCTCTCGCCACTACCCCTCCTGATATCAACGACGGAGGGACACCTGGTCCAGGCACCGTCAGTTGTCCTGTATAATACAGGTTTTTCACCTTTTTGTTTTTCAGTCCAGGCTTTAAAATCGCGGTTTGGAATAGCGTATTCGCCAGTCCATAGGCATTACCCTTGAAAGCATGGTAGTCAGCTTTGAAATCCGAGTGTGCGTAGGATCTTTTGTAGACAATGTGAGAGCGGATTTCCTGTCCGGAAATTTTTTCAAGGCGATCCATGATGATCCCAAAGTATTTCTCCCTCATCTCTTCCGAATCTTCCAAATCCGGAGCCAAAGGAATCAAAAGGAATAGGTTTTCCATACCTTCCGGCGCGACAGTCGGGTCTGTGATTGAAGGGACAGAGGCATAGAATAAGGGCTTCTCGGGCCATCGTGGATTGGTGTAGATAGCGTCTGCATGAGGTCCTAGTGGTTCATCAAAAAACAAGTTGTGATGGCGAAGATTTTTAAGGCGCTTATTTATTCCAAGGTAAAAAAGCAAACTCGATGGCGCCATCACACGCTCATCCCAATATTTTTCTGAATAGTTGCTGTATTCAGGATCCAACAAATGTCTGTCCACATGATGGTAATCCGCACCGGCAATTATAATGTCGGCTTTGATGATTTCTCCAGATTTTAGCACCAGGCTTTTGGCCAAGCCATTTTCCACATTGATTTTTTCTACTTCGGCGGAATATTGGATGTGGACACCTTTTTCTTCTGCCAGGGATACCATCCCTTTGATGATTTCATGCATCCCTTTCTTTGGATACCAGGTACCCAAAGCAATGTCGGCATAGTTCATTAAGCTGTAGAGTGCAGGGATATTTTCTGCAGTTTCCCCGAGAAATAATACCGGAAACTCCATCAGCCGGATGATCTTATCGTGGGAAAAATACTTCCTCACATGCTTAGACATAGACTGGAAGATGTCCATTCGGATCATGTCCACAAGCAGACTTGGCGAAGCAAATTCCATCAAAGATCTACTTGGTTTTTTTACCAGATCATGAATCCCTACCTGATATTTATATTTGGCCTGTGCCAAAAATTTATCTAACTGGGCACCAGCACCGGACTCGATGTTATCCAGCATCTGTTTAAATTCACCCAAATCCGCAGGAATATCCAAAACATCTTTGTCACCATAAATGACTGCGTAGGAAGGATCCAAGCGCAGCAATTCGTAATAGTCTGAGGGTTTTTTACCAAACTGGGCAAAGTAATCTTCAAAAACATCCGGCATCCAATACCAACTGGGCCCCATATCAAAAACAAACCCCTGGTGTTCGAACTTTCGGGCTCGACCGCCTGGGGAATCGTTTTTTTCAAGAAGGGTGACTGAAAAACTTTTGGTATTCGCTAGATGTGTGGCTACTGATAGTCCTGCAAATCCGGACCCGATTACCACGACATGTTTTTTAGGCATTGAATTAATTTTTATGCTTGTAGACCATCAAGTCCTCCTTGAGAAGTTTACGGGCAATATGAATCCTATTTTTTACAGTTCCAATTGGAATTTGGAGCTTTTCGGCGATTTCATGGTACTTGAATCCTCTGAAGTGCATCATGAAAGGTGTTTTGTAGACATCATCCAGTTTGTCAATCGCCTCATTGATGTCGTCCATGGTAAAATTGCCGAAAACTCCATTTTCAATCAGCGAGTCACTGGAGTTGATGTAATGAAGATTATCAGTTGTGTCCACGAAAGTTCCTCTTCTCACCATCCGTTGGTAATTGGTGATGAAGGTGTTCTTCATGATGGTGTACAGCCATGCTTTTAGGTTAGTACCCTCGGCAAATTTGTCTTTGTTGGTGAAGGCTTTCACCATGGTGTCTTGGAGTAGATCATTGGCATCATCTACATCCCGAGTCAGTTTCATGGCAAATGGCTTTAACGAGCTAGAAAGCTTGTTGAGTGAGTAGCTAAATTCAAGAGTCGTCATGGCTGTTTGTTTTTGTTGAATCAAATCTAATCATGATTAAACAAAATGCAAACATAATGTGGAATTTTTTTTCAAAAAGATTCAACAAATAATTTCAAATACTTTAATTGATTGATAAATGGCAGTATGAACGACAAAAGGCACCTTTTTTACAAGATGCCTTTTGTTTAATTAATGAATCGTTTATTTAAACTATTTCTCCTGAGGCACCAAGGTCATTTCATCCAGCAAAACCTTGATATCTCGGATATAGGTCATCAGCTTCACATTTGGAGGGAGCATGAGATCCTGACCGATCACTTGGTAGCCGGTGACCAAGATTTGCGTTTTTGAAAAATTTTCAGCCAATAAGTTCAGGTATTCCTGGGCAGATTCTGAAGTCGGAGACGTGGTGATCACAGTCATCATATACTCTGGCTGATGAATGTTGTATACTGTCATCAAGTCATCATAAGGCGTATTTTGTCCAAGATAAATGACCTTGTTGCCCTTGCTTTTGATCAGAAAGGATGCAAACAATAGGGAAATCTCATGCAGTTCTCCTTCTGGTAAAAACAGCAGAAACTTTTTTCCGTCTCCGCTGACTACCTGCCCATCGATGGCCACGATGAGTTTTTGGCGAACTAGGTTTGAAATAAAATGTTCGTGAGCCGGATTAATCGCACCAGTCTGCCAGAGTACACCGATCTTGGACATGAAGGGATAGACAATGTTCATCATGGTCTGCTCGAAACCAAGCTTCAGGATGTTGGTGGATAGGACCTTGTCAAATCGCTCCTCGTCCATTTCGATCATGCAGATCGTCAGAGCGTGGATCTGATCGTCGTGGGTCAGTGTCCTGTCGGTCAGTTTCATCACCTCAGCCCGCATTTCTTCCATATCCATGGAAGCTATCTTGCTGATTTTGTAGCCGTTATCATTAAGAAGGGCTACATTTAGGATGAGTTTAAGGTTATCGTCGTCGTAGTACCGAATGTTGGTATCTGTCCGTTTTGGGCGAATCAAATCATAGCGCTGCTCCCAAATACGAAGTGTGTGGGCTTTGATTCCCGACAGGTGTTCCAGATCTTTAATTGAATAAGTGCTCAATTTTCCTCGTCTTTAAAGAATTTTTTGGGGACTACAAAAAGGCCAAACGAAACCGCATCTTCTTTTTGATTGGTGCGGTGATGTGCCTGATGGGCTTTGAATATACCCTTCAGGAAGGTGGTTTTTGGTCGATCAAACCATTTTAACCTGCGGTGTACCAGTACGTCATGAAGTACAAAGTATAATAGTCCATATACGCTGATACCAATACCCATCCAAAATCGATAATCCAAAGTGTCGATTCCTTTGATAATCAAAATCACAGCAACACTTCCGAATAGCAATGAGAATAAATCATTCAGCTCGAAGAACGTCTTCGAAGGTTGATGATGGGTTTTATGAATCATCCAAAGCGGACCATGCATCAGGTATTTATGAATAAACCAACCTGAAAATTCCATCGTCGCAAAACCTAAAGCAATAAATATGAATGCTGTAATCATTATCGGGATAACCTGAAATGGGGAATTTTGTTGGATACAAATTTCAAATCTGCAATATATTGAGGGATTTCTTTTGTTTGGACTGAAATACTATTTGGTCAAACTCCCAAAGTGAAGTTTAAAATTGCAAAGAATAGGATCATCGTCGTCAAAAGAAAGGCAGCAATCGGGTTTGACTTTTCAAAATTTGCCTTTCGGTAGATCAGCTGAATCAGAAATGACACCCCAAGCCATCCTACGTAGTTTTCCATAGGAATGATATCAAACTTCCATGCCCAGAAATCTAATGCCACGGCTACCGGCTCCATGATGTAATCCAAAGAGGTCATGGCTATCGCTGCCAGAAGAGCCGCGTAGAAATCATTGGTGACTTTGTGGAAAATCGTGCCAGTAAGGTAACTCAGGATAAACCAATTGACACCAATGATGATCGGCACCTCCCAAAGCTTTGGTCCCAAAGTGGGTCCATAGACATAGTCACCGTATAGATAGCCTGTATGTATTCCGATAATCTCTGAGCCAAAGCCAATCCAAAATGCCGCTGCCGCAAAGACAGGAAAAGCATCAGTCCAGCCTCTGTGAAAAACCAAAATAATTAGTAGCGAGGACAAGAGCTGGGCAGGAGTCAGCATCAAAAACAGATCCTGGTACTCCGGAAGGCTTAGTCCGATGATCCCAACCAGATGCAGGGCAACAATTATAATCTTAGCAACCGTCAATTTTGTGATCCTGGATTTCTCTGGCGAAGGGGCAACTTTATGCATATTTGACAGTGTAATCGGAGATAGGTTTTGTGATTTTTAACTTTACAGCCTGATCTTTGTTAGGCACAAAAGTAAATAAAACCCAATTCACTGATTATGATCCTCTACAATATTACAATAAACGTATCACCAGATATCGAACAGGACTTTATCTCTTGGATGAAATCGACCCATATTCCCGAGGTCATGGAAACTGGTATTTTCCATGATCATAAGTTCTTTAGGCTGATTCACAACACGGAAGACGGCACGACGAACTATTGTATTCAATATTTCACCGAGAATCTGAAAATGATGATGGAGTACGAAAGTAAACATGCCGCGGGACTTCGGGCTAAAACCCAGGAGCGATATCAGGACAAGGCTATCGCATTTCGTACTTTACTTGAAACCATCTAATATGCCAAATTACCTTAAACTAATCATAAGCTTAGCTCTGCCCCAACTCGCAGGAGGATTGGGGGCGTTTTTTACGATCACCTCTATCGAAAGCTGGTACGCTACATTGAACAAACCAAGTTGGAATCCGCCAAACTGGTTATTTGGACCGGCTTGGACAGTTCTTTACATCCTAATGGGAGTTGCCTGCTACTTGATCTGGAAGAGTGATCACCCGCTGAAAAAACCCTTGTTGAAGCTCTATGGAGTGCAATTAATTCTAAATGCACTTTGGTCGCCAGCTTTTTTCGGGATGGAATCTCCGCTGATGGGTTTGCTGGTCATTATTCCTCTTTGGATTGCTATTCTGTTGTGTATTATACAGTTTAGAAGAGTAAGTCCTGTATCTTCAGGGTTGATGGTTCCCTACTTGCTTTGGGTTACCTTCGCGACTTCATTGAATACCGCTATTTTGATTTTGAACTAAACGAAAAAACCAGCTGAATTCAGCTGGTTTTTTGATTTTTCAGATAAAGATAAACTTAATCCTGCACGCCAGTGGTTACTTTCGGCGCCGCTTTGGTCCAGGAGCTTACATCCAATTTTCTAGGAGTTGGAAGGATTTCGTCCAGTGTGTTTCCATCGTAGACCCTTCCATTTTTCACGACATGCGTGATGGTGTTTGTATTGCGGATATTTTCAAGGGGATTCTTATCCATGATCACCAAGTCGGCTAATTTTCCGGTTTCGATACTTCCGAGTTCTTTGTCCAGACCCAGTGATTCAGCGCCTAGGATAGTTGCGACTTTGATTGCGTCTAGATTGCTCATTCCTCCACTGGCTACAGACCATAGCTCCCAGTGATAGCCCAAACCCTGAAGTTGACCATGAGATCCTACCCCTGCAAGTCCGCCTTGAGTTACAATGGAATTCACCCCTTTTGCATGTTTTTGGAAGACATGATCTTCTGGTGCAAACCATCCACCGAGTCCACCTACTCTTCTTCTGGCTTTGGAATTCATCTCATTGTAAGGAGTGAATCGATTTAGCTTCGGATCATGAAGTGGGCTTTCGGTGGTGTAGTAGAAGTTTTCTGCCCATGGACCACCATAAGAAACCAGCAATGTTGGTGTGTAGGCCATTTTGCTCTCGGCAATAGTCCGAGTCACATCTGAGTAGAGTGGATACACCGGAATCGAATGTTCGTGTCCCGGATAGCCATCAAATAGCTGCGTCATGTTCAGCTTGTAATCCAATCCGCCTTCTGTGGTAGGCATCAATTTTTGTTCATTCGCTGCCATGATCACCCACTGACGATGTTGACGATTGCCGACCAAGTACATCTTGATGTATTGCGTGTTGTAATATTTGCTGTACTGCTTCAGGACACTTTTAGCCTGATCGAGTGACTTGAGATTGTACATCCAATAGCCGACTCCAGGACCGGTAGAATATACCCTAGGGCCGGGTACCATTCCTGCCTCGACCATGTCTCCGTAGGTCAGTACGTCTGTGGTTGCAGTCTGAGGGTCTCTCGTTGTAGTTACACCATAGGCAAGATTTGCAGCATAGATCCAAACGGTGTTTTTGTGTAGATTCCAGGAAGGCCACATGTGCGCATGGGTATCGATGAAGCCAGGCGTGATAGTTTTGCCTGTGGCGTCAATGATCTGTGCTTTGCCGGCATCTAAGGTTCCTGTCGCGCCTACGGCCTTGATTCTGTTATTTTCGATCAGAATATCCCCATTTTCGATCACTTCATTACCTTTCATTGTCACGATTCGGGCATTTTTCAACAAAATGCTCCCGCTAGGTGTGTCTTTGGCAAAGTACACCTTCACTTGGTGTTCTGCAGGTTTATAGGTTTCTTTTTCTTTCAGTTCTGCCTTGTGAATACTGTCCGCTTTTGCCAATGTTTTGTCGGCTTTGAAAAGTGAATCGATTCGCTTTTTGTCTGCTTTTGCCAAAGAATCGGCAAGTTTAACGGCCTCATCTCCTTTCGCTTTCAGCGTAGAAACACTGTCTGCATCTGCAAGCATTTTAGTCTTTTTGACAGACTTGACAGAATCTTCGATAAACTCTGCCCGCTCGATGTCATAGACCCAGTGTCCGTTTCCAAGAGACCAGTGTATTTTTTTGCCGTCAGCCTCCCAAGCTGGAAATTCTCCCCCGATTTCGGTGAGTTGACGGGAAGGGAAATTGCTTGAAGCCGGATCTGCCACGTTGATGGAGGGAACCTTTCCAACGGTCGGAATGGTGACTACATAAACATTATTGTTGACTTTTGCCAAGGCTTTATTACCCACAGGAGCCATCAGAATGGTACTAGCACTGGCAGGAGTCATTTGTGGTTCCCGGGAATTTGATCCTTCGGGCAGCATGCAATAATTCACCGCGTCAGCTGTGGAGACAGGCACTCCCATCACATAGTTGACGGTTGAGATTTCTTCCAAACTGGCATGTTCATGATCAGAATGTGGATCTGCTGCAGAACCAAAAGGTGTGATTCCGGAGATTCGAGCATAGACTTTTTCGTCCGTTCCATCCCATTTCACACTTAGCAGTGCTCCTCCTGGACCATTTAGATATATTCTTGTTGTGTCTTGAGTAAAGTGCGCATTTCCATAGTTTCCGGCGTTCATGATTTTTCTAACTGAGCCACCTGAAGTAGGTATCCAAACTAATTCCGCTTCGGCACCGCTTACACCGGGTCCTTCGGCTTCTTGTAGTAATCGGCTGGCCCCTTTGAATACCACGATCTTATTATTTGGACCCCAGGTTGGAGCCATGTATAGCGCTGATTCTGTTGTCAATTTGGTCACTGTTCCTCTAGAGCCAAATGATGCTTTGTAAAGGTGGCCTCCAGTTTTTTCATCCCAGGTAGTGAATACCAACTGGGAACCATCTGGACTCCAGCTTGGCATGGCTTCGGTAAATTCGTTTTTGGTCACACGGATTGGATTTCCATTTGGATAATCCATCACATAGAGTCTGTTCAAAGCGGTAAAAGCGAGTTTTTTTCCATCTGGAGATGGCGCTGCATCGCGAATTTGGGTGGCAAGTTTTGCGGTCGTGTCTTTGATTTCGTAATTGAAATAGAGTCTTGGGCCCATGGCCAGTTTGACATCTGCTTCGAAGGGAATCTCGACTGCCGGACTGCCATCGATGGCCAGTTTCCAGATTTTTCCTCCATAGGAGGCAATGACAAACTTGCTGTCCGGAGTGAAAGCCATGGCCGGTAGGACACCCTGAGGTGCGATTGATTCTTGTTCGTCGCGTTGTACTGGATAGGCTAGCCAGTTTTCTTCACCTGTTTTCAAGTTTCGAAGTACTAATCCCGTCTTATCGTCCCAGCGGGAACCATAGACCATCCAAGCACCGTCTTTGCTCAAGGTCGGGGTGAATGCAGACCCATATCTCGAGGTGATACTCGTAATATCTCCTTTGTCCAGATCATAGGTTCCGATTTGGTATTGCGGTAGTAGCGCATTGTAGTTCCACGATCCTGATCGGTGAGAGAAGTATACTTTTTTACCATCGGGACTGACAAAAGGATCAATGGTTTTCATCGAACTTGGATTTTCATTGAGTTGGATTCCTCCTCCTCCATCCTTATGGTACATCCAGAGTTTGGTGATTCTACGTCCCTTAGCCACGACGATGTATTGACCATCCGGAGTCCAGTGTGCTCCCGGAACGTCACCATTTTTGTCCTTTGTGACTTGAACGGTATCTTTTTTCACCATATCGATATACCAGAGGTTGTCATTCCCAGCACGGTCTGAGGTGAAGAGGATTTTTTCTCCATCAGGGGAAAATCGCGGATGCGTCTCGTACGCGATTCCTGTAGTAATCGGAGTTGCTTTACCTCCTTCGATAGGCAGGGTGTAAATGTCGCCCATCAGGTCAAAAGCGATGGTCTTCCCATCAGGACTGATGTCTACACTCATCCAAGTTCCTTCTTTGGTAGTGAATTTTACTTCACGCTCGGGCTTGAGTGGCAGATCTTTAAATTTCGGATAGTTCAGACTATCTTTCTTTAGGCTGTCTTCGAGGGATTTAGGCTCATGGTCAAAAGGTTCCATGTCTCCTTTTGAATTAGGAACCAAAGCAGCAAAGCTCACAGTAGCACCTAGTGCAAGGAGAAGAGCGGGTTGGGTGAATTTGAACATAGGGTGTCAATTAGGGCAATGAATCTACTGGGATTCTTTGAAATTTTATACAGAGGAATGTGGCCCAGGGAAAAATAGATCGAATGCGGACGTTTTTTGGCTGTTTAGCCCAATATTTAGCGGGTAAAGAGGTCTAGTTCTTGTCCAATTCTAACGCAACAATAGTTGCGAGTTCATTGAGTCTGGGTAAAAGCCTATCTAAGAAGACTAATGAATAGTGGGTGGTAGATTTGTTGATCTGGACAAATTCTAAGAACTCCTCTTTTTTGATCGATGCTTTATCGGTTATTTTTTGGGAAATGATCTGGTCTCCATCCTTGGCCTCTGTGATCATGCGTAAGGTAAATCCTTCCATGAGTTCTGCTTCTTTTTTTTCGTTTTCCTTAATATTTTCAAGAAGTTTTTCTGTCCGAGGGATTAGAAACTCATAGAGATCGGCCATTTTTGATCGGAGGGAATCGTTGGTAATTTTATCGATGCCTCCGGATTTGATGGATCCATAGGTGCCGGCATTATACTGGAAAAGTGCCCCGGTTTCCAAATTTTCCATGTGGAAATTCAGGGAATCAAGATCCCCCTCCTGGGTTTGATAATATTCCAGAAGCTTGTTGGCAGAACGTTCTCTATCATGGAGCATCCGAATTTGCGAACTGAAGTATCGGATATCCTTGTCGAGGGTACTTTTGAGTTCCCTGAGCATCTTGATTTCATAAGCCCGGTTTTTACGTTCTTCATTCCAGGTATTGATTTGGAGGGCAATCAGGATCCCGATCACTACCAAAAAAATCTCGCCAATGGCATAGGCTAGGTACTGGGTGATTTTTTGTTCTTTCAGGAAGGAATGACGGATTTTCCGAAACAGCGAGATCATTACCGATGCCGAGGTTTAGTTGCTCACTTCGTAGACAGTTACCGGATTGGCTTTATTTTTTAGAGCCATTTCTCCTATTCGATTGAAGTTGAACTTGTCTGGAATCTGTGCCTGACAATGTTCCATGATCAGAATTTGGCCAGGATTGGCTTTGGACTGAAGTCTCGCGGCGACGTTAACAGTGTCTCCGATTACTGTATAATCGAGTCGTTTGAGTGATTTGGAACCGATATTTCCTGAGACCATCTCGCCGGAATTGATTCCTATGGAGACCTGAGGCTTGAAGTGGGTCGCCTCGGAGTATTCCGGGATTTTTTCCATCTTTTCCTGAATAGCCAAGCAGGCCTTGATTGCTCTTTCCAGATGATTTGGACCTTGGAAGACTGCCATCACTGCATCGCCGATAAACTTGTCGACGCTTCCTTTTACTTCAATGATTTCCCTGACCATCAGGTCAAAGTATTCATTCAGGAGGCCAACTACGGTATTGGGGTCCTCGTTTTCAGAGATTCTGGTAAATCCACAAAGATCTACGAAGGCAACTGTGCCTTCGATGGTTTCATTTTCCATCAGAGCGGACTCGATTTCTTTTCCACCCATAAAATTCAAAACAGTTTCGTCGACATACATTTTGAGGATGTCATTTTCCCGGATTGCTTTGATGTTGGATTTGATCTGATTGATATAGCTCAAAGTTTTCTCTACCGTGATCTCCAAGTCTTGGAAATCTACTGGTTTGGTCACAAAATCAAATGCACCCAAATTCATCGCCTTTCGGATATTTTCCATATCTCCGTAGGCTGAAATAATTACGGTTTTGAGAAGAGGATTCTGTTCCTTGGTGTTGGAGAGCAGTGTCAAGCCGTCCATCACGGGCATATTGATATCGCTGAGAATCATGTCGATATCGGGATGCTCTTGGAGGATGTCAAGTGCCAGCTGTCCGTTTAGTGCAAAGAACAACTCGTATTCACCGGAACGAATCTTCTGTCTGTATTTTTGGCGGAAGAGCATTTCCAAATCTTCCTCATCATCCACTACCAGGATTTTTGCCATACTATTTGTCGGTAAGCAATTCTGCTATTTCATTTTTGAGGGATTCAAAATCCACCGGTTTGGTAAAAAAACCCTTGGCTCCGGATTTGATAGCCTTATTGTAGTTTTCCTTGTCTCCATACGCCGAAATCATGCTGACTTGGATATGAGGAAATTTGGTTTTTATGTTTTCCAAAAGCTCCAGACCACTCATGCCTGGCATATTGATATCCGAAAAAACATACACAACATCAGGAGAGCCTGATTGTCCTAAATAATCTAATGCTTGTTGCCCAGAGAAAGCAAATTCCACCTCCAGTAATTTGCTTTTGATCTCTCTTCTGAATTTCTGTAGAAACATGATTTCTACATCTTGCTCGTCATCTACAATTAAAATTTTCATTTGAAAAAAGTTAAGTTTTCGTATTTGGTAATACTAATGTGAATCGGGTAAATTCTCCTACCGATGATTCAATTTCCAACGTGCCTAGGTGGGATTTGATAATGTCATGTGTAATGCTCAATCCCAGTCCTGTCCCTTCGGTACCTTTCTTAGTGGTGAAAAAAGGCAATAAAAGTTTGTCACGTATCTCCTCCGGGATGCCCGGTCCATTGTCCTCCACTTCTATCAGAACCCTGTTTGGTAAGTGCTTGGTTCTGATCTCTAATTTAGCTTTATAATCTGATCCTACCATACTTATTTTGTCGCGCATAGCATCAAAAGCGTTTTTTGTCAAATTAAGTATGACACGGCTGAAATCCTCCGAGTTCAATGAAACCAGTCCGATAGTTGGGTCAAGATCAAGCTTGATTTCCACATTGATTGGGTTTTTGTTGGCCCGCATCCCATGAAAGGCCAAATTGGAATATTCCTCAATGAGTGCGTTAAGGTCGGTGGGTTCCATGATACCTGTCCCACCTCGGGAGTGCATTAGCATCGATTTGACGATGCTGTCAGCTCTTGAACCATGGTGACGGATTTTTCCCAGATTGGATTTGACATCTTCCAGGAGTTCTAGAATGTTTCCAACATCCAATTTGTCCACCGGCTTGGATAATTCCTCCTCGATCTCAGAAATAAAATCTTGGCTGAGTTCAGAGAAGTTGTTTACAAAATTCAGCGGGTTTTTGATTTCATGCGCGATCCCAGCCGTGAGTTGGCCGAGGGAGGCTAATTTTTCCTGTTGAATAAGCTGTTGTTGTGTTTCTTTGAGGGTCTGAATAGCCGATTCCAATTCTGCATTTTTCCTGTGCAGATCTGAGGTTTTTTCATCTACGAGCTTCTGAAGGGCTACATTTTTTTTGATCAGTTCGTTTCTGTGCCAGGTGTCTCCCTCGGAATCTACGCCCTGCGAACCGTGCCAATGGATTAGTTTCCACCTCTCATCGTTAAATTCAAATACTGAACTGAAGCGCAAAGGCAGAACATTCTCCGTCTCACCGATCGTGAGTGTGATGATGAAGTCGTGAGTGAAAATTGCGGCATTTTCCTGAGCAAAGATC
Organism: Algoriphagus litoralis; assembly: GCF_003259255.1. GTDB lineage: Bacteria > Bacteroidota > Bacteroidia > Cytophagales > Cyclobacteriaceae > Algoriphagus > Algoriphagus litoralis. The sequence continues at coordinate 49,835 of NZ_QGOL01000002.1, read as the reverse complement.
TTTTTGAAAATTGGTTTGGTCTCAAACCTGAGGTTCATACCCAGCGATTGTTCCCGCTGGATCTCCATGAGTTTTCTAAAACCGGCCAGATCCAATATCCTCTCGTCAGCGGTGGACCCAAACCCCATCACCACTTCCGACACAAATTCCTCCAGCGTTTCCAGTGGAAAATCATCCTTGATCGTAGCGTCAAAGACTCTTCTGAGGGTGTCGAGTAACGCTTGTTCTTTTTGGGCGTCCATGATGTTTTTTCTTGGGTCTGGATTTTTTGCAGTTATTGCTTTTTCACCATTTCTGCAATTTCACTTTTGAGACGTTCAAAGTCCACCGGTTTAGTAAAAAAGCCCCTTGCACCGGAATTCATGGCCCGATCGTAATTTTCACTGTCACCGTATGCAGAGATCATACTTACTTGAATCTCCGGAAAGCGGGTTTTGATTTCATCCAGCAGTTCCAGTCCACTCATTCCCGGCATATTGATGTCAGAGAATACGTAGACGAATTTGGGGGGATTTTCATCTCCTAGGACATTCAGCGCCTCTTTGCCAGAGAATGCAAATGCCAGCTCTATTTCACCGCTTTTGATTTCCTTTCGAAATTTTTGTCGAAAAAGGTCCTCTACATCTCTCTCATCATCTACAAATAAAATTTTCATAGGTTGTCAGGTTTTGCTTGGTAAAAAAGTATAAACTATTTGATGCGGACGTTATTTTCTAGGTTAGAAGTCCAATTGACCGTTCTTAGCTTTTCTCAACCCTAACTTTGGGTAAGGTGATTCTGAACCGCGTAAATTCTCCCACCTTGGACTCTATATCCAATTTACCTTCATGTGATTTGATAATATCGTGCGTGATGCTGAGTCCCAAGCCCGTACCTTCAGTTCCTCTTTTTGTGGTAAAGAATGGCATTAATAGCTTGTCCTTTATTTCATCAGGGACTCCGGGACCGTTGTCTTCCACCTCGATTACAATTTGATTTTTGCTTTCCTTGGTTTTGATTTTCAGCGCAGCTTTGTACTGATCTCCCAACTCGTTGATCTTATCCCTCATTGCATCAAAGGAATTCTTGACCAGATTGAGGATTACCCGGCTAAAGTCCTCTGCGTTGAGTCTAATTTCCGGCAGATTCTCAGCCAGTTCCAATTGAATTTCGACATTGATCGGATTGGGATTGGCACGCATGCCGTGAAAGGCCAAGTTAGCATACTCACGTATGAGCGCATTGAGATCTGTGGGATCCATAGTGCCTGTGCCTCCCCGTGAATGCATGAGCATGGAGCGGACAATGCTGTCGGCTCTGGATCCGTGATGTCGGATCTTTACCAGATTGGACTTCACATCCTGCAGTAGTTCGATGATATTTTCTTTCTCCGGAGAGTCTGACATTTTTCTCACCTCCTCTCCTATTTCCTCAAGAAAATCCACACTCAACTCGGAGAAATTGTTGACAAAATTTAGCGGATTTTTAATCTCATGGGCGATGCCAGCGGTCAATTGTCCAAGGGATGCCAGTTTTTCCTGCTGAATGAGTTGCTCCTGCGTTGACTGGAGATGGTTTAAGGCTTCCTGCAGCTCTTCTTTTTGCTTGAGGATCTCTGAGGTTCGCTCGGCTACCAACATTTCCAGTTCTGATTTTTGCTGTGCAGTTGCTTTAAGTTGACGTTCTTGTTCTTTGAGAAAAATCCGCTCAATCTCGATTTCCTTCATCTGCTTGCGGTGATTCAGCCACATCGTCACTGCCCAAATCAAAGCAAAAATGCTGGCTGCATCCAGGTAATTCTCCAGCGTATCATAAATCGAGGGACTGATCGTCTCGATCAGATACTCGAGTAATTTGACTCCGACTATGGGTAGCGGAGTGATGGCTAGAGTTTTCTGATTTTCAAGTTCCGGGGTGTAGAGAATGAGGTAAATGATTGCCCCAACCAGCACAAAGGAGAGTAACTCATAAAGGATCTGTGGCGGTAAATCACTTGCTCCCAGACCTATCAATATCCCGGCAGCTATCATTCCGTATTTGAAATACTTATTTAATACCGCCGGATATTCTACAGCCCCACTGCTTTTTTTGAGGTAATTAAGGAGGAAAAGTGAAATGATGTTGATCAGAATCATAGGAAATAGATGATTTCTTCTTGGAGGTTAAAAGTGAATGGAAGTAAAAATAAGCAAGATCTAATTAGGTAATTGATTTTGCGATTTCTGCGATTTCTTTTTTTAGGTTTTCAAAATTTACCGGTTTGGTATAAAATTCCTTAGCACCGGATTCCATTGCTTTTTTATAATTCTCCTCGTCACCATATGCCGATATCATAGAGACTTGAATCTTTGGAAATCTACTTTTTATAATTTCTAACATTTCCAATCCACTCATTCCGGGCATATTGATGTCCGAAAAGACATACACCACTTTTGGTGGATTCTCACTGTCAAGTATATCCAAGGCTTCTTTCGCTGAAAAGGCAAATTCAAGCTCCAGTACACCACTCCGGATTTCTTTTCGGAGTTTTTGTCTGAAGAGATCTTCTACATCCCGCTCATCGTCTACAATTAAAATTTTCATAGGCTAAAAGTTAATGGATTTTGAAGAGGTAATGAAATTTCGAAAGTAGTAAACTCTTCCAAGCCAGAATTTACCGTGAGTTTCGTACACAAGGCTGTCCATACGCGGTAGATTGGTCTTGCAGCCAGCACAGGTTTAATAGTCCGGTTTTTGGCAGCGAAAAGCAGGGGAGATAATGTCTTTGCTACCTTCTGTAGTCCTTTGTTAAATCTAGCGGACCATTCCCCAAATTAGCTTTCACTAAACGGAAGGATTAGGACTCGATGGGTAAAAAGATGATCATCTCGGTTCCTTCGCCCTCAGTACTTTTCACCCGAAGATCTCCTCCGTGTGCTTTGATGATATCATAGCTGAGACTGAGTCCTAGTCCTGTACCACTTCCGGTAGGTTTGGTAGTGAAGAAAGGCTGGAAAATTTTGTCTTTGATCGCTTTGGGAATACCGCTTCCATTGTCTTTGATGGAGATTTCTACTCCGCCCGATGCGTCAGTCAAGCTGACGAGACGGGTCTGGACGGTTACTTTTGGTTTGTAGGAGGGGGTTGTAGTGGTAGACTTTTGTCCGCCATCTCCCCGATTCCGCTCAGCACAGGCGTAGAAGGCATTGTTGATCAGATTCAGAATCACCCGCCCAATATCCTGCGCTACCACATTGACCAAGGGTAGATTTGGATCAAAATCCGTTTCAAAATCTGAGGTGAAACTTTTGTCCTTGGCACGTAACCCATGGTAGCTTAGTCTGAGAAATTCGTCCGACAGCTCATTGAGATTAGTGGGCTTCTTGTCGCTGGTCGTACCTCTGCTATGTTCGAGCATTCCTTTGACTATGGAGTCAGCACGCTTCCCATGGTGTTTTATTTTTTTAAGATTTTCCTTTAGATCTTTACTGATGGATTTTGCCTCCTCAAAGTCCCCTTTCAAGAGTTCCTCGTTCATATCATCTACCAGCTCTTCACTGACTTCTGAGAAATTATTGACAAAATTCAACGGGTTTTGGATTTCATGTGCAATTCCAGCGGTGAGTTCCCCTAGGGAGGCCATTTTTTCTGCATGGATCAGCTGGGATTGAGTGGCTTTGAGGTCTTCTATTGACTTTTTCAGTTGCTCGGTACGATGGCTTACCTTCTCTTCTAGGATTCTGTTTTCCTTTTTGAGGTATAGGGAGCGGATGTAAACTATGCCATACGTCAGTCCTCCAAAGACCGAAGCAAAAAGCACATAGGCCCACCAGGTCTGCCACCAAGGAGGCAGGATGGTAAAGCTGAGTGATTCGGGTTGGCTCCAGACTCCGTTGAAGCCTCGGGTGGCAACTCGAAAGGTGTACGCTCCCGGAAGTAGATTATAGTAGATTCGGGAGGCAGGTTTAGGGCTAATGGCAGACCATTCATCATCCTCACCTTCCAAAATGTAGCGATAGACGATCTTATCTCTGCCCTGCGCTGCTTGATTGACAAAAGTGAAATTGAAAGAGTTTTGGTGGTAGGGGAGCTGAAGTCCAACCGGCACTCGGAATCCAGGACTGATGCTGTCCCAGTTGATTTTGTTTCGGGCTAGGTAGCTGCTGTCTGCCGGGAGGGTTTCCTTGGTCCAGCCTGCTGACAGATCGCTAGACCAAAGCGTATCCCCAGCCGATAGTGCATATCTGAAATAATCCGATTTCAGGAAAACCGGGTTTTGATCCATAATATTTATGCCTTTGATATGAACCTGAGGTGGCAGACTGTCTATCAAAGGATCCTGGTGGTTGACCACAAGAATAGGAGCCGCGCCCCACCACACTGCACCTGTAGAGGAGACGAATGAAGTCGCCTGATTGTGGTCATTGTACGGCAGGCCGGATGATTTGCCGAAATTCACAAAACGCCACAATTGATTTGGAGAGTTTTCATTCGGTCGCTCTACGACGATGATCCCGTTTTCAGAACCGACATGAATTCTTCCTTTGCTTTCGTTCATGTCATAGAGGGAAGGGGGACTGATACCGGATTTTCCGGAGACATGTGTGATGGTCTTTTTGTCCTGATCAAAAATGGAAAACCCCTCATCTCCTCCAAAGATGATTTCACCCTGAGCAGTCTCAAACAGCATGGAATTGTAGTCGGTCATCAGGCCAGTCTCCTGATTTAATTTTCGCTGGGTTTTCCCCTCAGCATCAAATAAATGGACTCCTGTGTCGGTGCATACCCAGATCTGACCTTTGCTGTCCTTCTTTACCACAAACGCCATGTCCGAAGAAAGCCCGTTTGATTCTCCCAGTTGCTTGAGGCTGTTTTCTTTTGGGTCAAAAACCAACAATCCGAAGCCAGACCCCATCCAAAGTTTTCCATCTGCCGTTTGCTCAGCTGTGAAAATGGTGGTGATCCCTAAGGTACTCCGGGAATCATAAATCGTGGCAGTGTTTGAATTGAGATCAAGGATGGAGAATCCTCTCGCCATTCCCACAAAAAATTCACCCTCACTGATTTCATTGATCTGTCGGAAATCATTGACCAATGGCCCCCCCGGAAATTGAAACAGGTAAAGTCTTTCCTTTTCAGCATCATAGATATTTAGTCCACGATAATTGCCGAGCCATATTCTTCCTTTAGAATCTTCATTGATTCCCCAGACATCATTGCTTGCGATCCCATTTTCTACCATGAAGTACTCGGAAAGTAGACCGTTGGGATTGACAAGAAGGATACCTACTTTATCTGTACCGATCCAAATCGTACCGTCTTTACCGACTATGGACGAGGAGGGAAAATTATTATCCCGGGTGACGGCGCGGGTGACAATCTTTTTTACCAGATTATTTTCTTGATCAAATAGTCTGACCGTGTCTTCTGAAATCAGCCAAAGGCGCTTTTTCTCATCCATGAGCACATCTGCCGTCCGCCCAAAATATCCCTGCTCCGGGCCCATTTGCTGATACGTTTTATCCCTAAGGTTAATCGAAAAGGCGCCACTGGAAAATGCCGAAACCCACATGTTGCCTTTATAATCTTCCTTAAATTCATAGGCCGTACGGAGGTTGAGACCAATTGGATCTCCCATCAGCCGTATGTATTTTTGTGTTGGATCCATGATACCGATCCCCTGACCTAAGCCAATCCACAGATTCCCCTCCTTATCATTTTTTACTCCAAAAAGGGTGTTAATCGTGGTATCATTGGTTTTTATTTCCAGCTGGGAAATTCGCTTTTCCTCCAAATTCAAAAAGTAAAGGCCTCCATTGGTGCCCCAAAGTTTTCCCTGGGCATCATAATCCATTCGGATAAACCCCTTGTCTAGTTGGAAATGCTCCACCAGACCCAATGTAATGTCCAGCCGATAGACTCCGGATACCAGCCCAGAAATAATCAGCCTACCTTGAGAATCAAAGAGCATTTTCGGAAGGATTTCAATGGCCCCAGTTTCGGACCTTCCGAAGAAATTATAGGTATGAAACTCTGATCCGTCGTATTTAGTCAATCCCCTCTCTGTAGTGATCCAGATACTCCCTTGGGGATCGGTGACCATCGCGAAAACTTTATTGCCAAGCAAGCCTTCGGGTTGTCCTAGGCGGACCATTGCTGAAGTACTGCCCTGCCAAACTGATGGTACTGACGCTGCTGTGACCAAGGGTGCGGGCAACAGGAATTTTTTGACCGGGATAGGCTTGGACTGGATAGTGTCCAAATTGAACTGAATCGATTCGAGCTTTTCCCAGTCGAAGGATGTGATTTTTAGAGGAGCTTTGAGCGGTTTGAATTCATTTGCAGAAAAGGGTGTATAAGGCAAGCTTTCAACGTCCAACTGGATCGTGTTCCCTTTTGGAACGCTGTCTGATGAAAAAACTTTCCAATTGACAGGTTCTGTATCCGGCAGCTCAAAGGGAACTGTTACCGGAGCTTCGAATCCGGAGGGATTTTCAGGAAATGGCACAGAAGACTCCTGAGTGCAAGAGCATATTCCTAAAAAGGTACAAAGCAGGGAATAAACCGTAAAAACCGGGGATTTGAGGGGCTTCATTGATTTAAAGTTTAACATTCGATCCAGTAGGGCTTATCCCAATCCCATTTTTAGATTGTTGGGGAAATCTAATTCAGGGTTTTATCAAATTTCAGCACAGTAGTTCACCTATAATTCAGAAAAAGAGGGCCATATGCTAGTTTTTAGAGTCCAAGAAAATGACAGCGATGTAGAGACAGAACTCGCAATAAGGTAGAAATAAAAGTGGCTCTTTCAAATTAGGTTAAGTTTTTGAAATCAAGTGGGTTTTGAGACCATTTCGTTTTTGAACCCACACTTTTTTCAGCATCAAATCAAAAATATCCTGCCTCAACTAGGCATAGGTAGAGTGATCGTAAACTTGGTCCACTTTCCTACCTCGGTGGTGATATCCAAGGTGCCATTGTGCGCTTTGATAATATCATGTGTGATGGAAAGACCAAGGCCGGTGCCTTCTGTTCCTTTTTTGGTAGTGAAGAATGGCATAAGCAGCTTATCCATAATTTCCGCTGGGACTCCAGGCCCATTGTCTTCCACCTCAAGGATGATTTTGTTTCCCAGATTTTTGGTTTGCACTTTCAGGACAGCCTTATATTCTGCCCCTGACATGGCAATTTTATCCTTCATGGCATCGAAGGCATTTTTGGTCAAGTTCAGAATCACGCGGCTGAAATCCTCCGTGTTCAAAGGCACTTTGGGCAAAGAATCATCCAAGTCAAGGACGACTTCCACATTGATCGGATTCTTATTTGCCCGCATCCCGTGAAAAGAAAGATTGACGTACTCTTTGATCACTTCATTGAGATCTGCGGGCTCCATTGTACCGCTTCCACCCCGCGAATGCATGAGCATGGATTTGACTATGCCGTCAGCCCGACCACCATGATGTTTGATTTTGGTGAGATTGACTTTTATGTCTGCGAGAAGCTCTCTGACATTTTCCAATGCGTCGCTCGCTTCCATCTTGTCCAATTCTTCTTCTACCTCATCCAAAAACTCCAAGCTGAGACCGGAGAAATTATTGACAAAGTTCAGTGGATTCTTGATCTCATGAGCAATGCCCGCTGTCAACTGACCAAGCGAGGCCAGCTTTTCTTGTTGGATCAGTTGGGCTTGGGTTGACTTGAGATTTTCATGTGCTGCCTCCAGTTTGGTGTAGGCTTTTTCGATTTCCCGGGCTTGTTCGAGTTCGCGCTCCTTGGCTTTTTCCTGCTCTTTCTTGATCGCGATATTTCGTTGATACCTATGGACAGGATAAATAAATGACAGAAATACCAGCGTGTAAAATGCATAGGCCCACCAAGTGCGGTACAATGGAGGGAGCACCTTGAATGTATAGGCCAATGGTTCGGACCATTCTCCTGCGGTGCCTTCAGCACTACCGGTAAATCTCGCTTTCACCAGAAAGGTATATTCTCCTTCTTGGATATTGCCAAAAGTGGCACTGGTTCGTTTTAATATCGGACTCCATTCTGCATCGTAACCTTCCAAAAAATACTGGTACTCCATCAAATAGGGCTTGGCCACTTCATTTGATCCAAAATCAATATTGATGTGGTTGTGACGATAAGGCAATACCAGTTTTTGTGGAATGGTAAAAAACGGACTGATGCTGTCAAATTCCACACCTTTGAATCGATCACGGACCTGGTCTCCGCCTATTCTTGCGGATTTTTGTTCAGAGCGACCTCTCAGCTTTTTGTTTTCCGGATCCGAGGGGTCAGATTTTTGAAGGGAAATCCAATCAATTTCTTCTTCGTTGATTCGGATTTGCTTGATAAAAACTTCAGGTTTTTCACTATTCCGGATAAGTGATTCGTAGTCGAATCGCACCAAGGCTGTTTTATTTGAACCAGTACCTGCCCAAAGGATTCCATTGCTGTCCTGGTCCATTCCATTATGCCCGTCGGTCAGGTCCTTCACAGGGTAGCCGGTATTGGAATTGAAAATTTCCAGATTTGCGATGGAAAAATCGGAAATAACTGAATAGGGCAAGTTAAAAATGGAAATTCCCAGATTGGTTCCTACTGCAATTTTTCCGTTGGCTAGGGGGACAATCTGTAAAATTGAATTATCAGGAAGACCCTGCTCCGTACCGAAATTCATGAAGGGACTTTGATCAGGTAAGATTTTTTTCAGGATGTTTTGGCGCAAGGAGTCTGACATCATGCTCAGCCCATTCGCAGTGCCTACCCAGAGATTTCCTTTCTGATCCTTGGCTAAGGTTTTAGCCGAATTATCTGCAAGACCCTGACTGGCTGTGAAATTGATGAAGCTTGAACCATCAAAATAACTCAATCCCCCATCTTCGGCTGTAGCCCAAATTCCACCATTTTCCTCTGGCATAACCCTGAGTACCACATAGCCTGAAAGCCCTTGCTCGGGGCCATAGTTGGTAAAGGCTGATCCATCAAATTTGCTGATCCCATTTTCTGTTCCCATCCAGAGATTTCCTTTTGAATCCTCGACGATCGAGTAGATTTCAGTAGAGGGAAGACCCTGGGCTGTACTGTAGTTAGTAAAGGATTTTCCATCAAATCTGGAAAGTCCTCCTCCTAAGGTTCCCAACCAAATGTGGCCAGTGCTGTCTTCGGTCAATGCATATACGATATCAGAAGGGAGACCCTGAGAAAGTGTATAGTTTGTAAATCCAGTTCCATCAAAAACGCTGACTCCGCCACCTGCTGTGCCAAACCACAAGTGTCCATTTCGATCTTCCAGTGTGCTCAGCACAATGTTGGCACCCAAACCTTGATTTACAGTAAAGCTGGTAAATGCACTGCCATCAAATCTGGTGATTCCCCCTCCATCAGTGCCTATCCATATTTTACCGGACTGATCTGCTGTAATTGCTAGGATACTGTTGGCGGGCATTCCCTGATCCCGGGTATAACTCGTGAATTTTTCCCCATCAAAGCGGCTGATTCCTCGTTCGGTACCAAACCACATCTGACCATTTGGATCCTTAAAAACAGCACGGACGATGTTGTCGACAAGTCCGTCTTTTTGGGTGTAATTTTTAAAGTCTTTGCCGTCAAAAAAACTTATTCCTCCGCCGATCGTGCCGATCCAAAGTAATCCCTCCGAGCTTAAACCAAAGCTTCTGACGCGGTTTCCTGCCAAACCATCTGCTTCGGTGTAATTGGTAAAAGTCTTCCCATCATACTTACTCATCCCTCCCCCGTTGGTACCGAAATAGAGATTGCCTTTAGGGTCCTTAATTACCGCAATGATGAAATTATCTGCCAGACCATTTTCTGTAGTAAAGTTGGTAAACGTACTCCCATCAAATCTGCTTACCCCTCCACCTCCAGTTCCAAACCAGATATTTCCTTCATTATCCTCACCGATTCCAAACACAACATCATTTGCCAGGCCATTACTTGTGGTGAAATTGGTAAAAGAAAACCCATCAAAGCGACTTACACCCGCATTGGTACCAATCCAAATGTTGCCTTTGCTATCCTCGAACATACTCCTGATGGTAGGATCTATGAGACCCTGCGTGATGGTGTAATTCGTAAATCCTGTCCCATCGTATTTGCTGATTCCCCCACCATTTGTACCAAACCAGAGATGCCCTCTGCTGTCCAATATGGCCGAATTGATACCATCCAATGCCAGTCCATCATCTGAGGAGAACGTTTTAAACTGAGACAAACCACCCTCTCCCAGAATAAATGGATCGCCACTTTTGCCAAGGACTCCCTCGCCGATTTCGTTGGTCAGGATTTTTAACTTTTGGCGGGCTGGCGCGAGTAGGGGAAAAGTCAGTAGTTCACCGTTTTCATCCATGAAGGAATAGCTGCCTCCGTCACGATTTGGGATTTGGACCATTCGTGGTGAGGGTACTTGATCCAACACAGTACGGATGGGTTTCAGCGAATCTGGAAGTCCTGAAATCTCGATAATTTGAGGTGGAGAAAAAGAAATTGTGCCTTGAGAAGGATCGATATTCTCCTGCTTTGAGCAGGAAAAAAGTAAAAATGCAAGTCCCAAAAGAGACAGGGTATGTTTCATTCTGTTTTTCAAAATAAAATCAGGAAGGAAGGCATTTTTTACCTTTCCAAAAATTTGGAAAAAGATAACCATTAAATGCATGCAAAAAAACGCTTTTGGTATTAGAATAAAGTCCTTCAAGCTCGGTATAACCCATTGAATAAAAAAAGCCGACCACCCAAAGGCAGTCGGCTTTGATGTCAGCCGAATCAAAGTTTATTGGCCGACCATAAAGATGGCATTGCTCAAAATGAGTTTTCCACTTTCCCAGAATCCTCTGAAAATCGGATTGTCTACAAAGTACACGATCTGTCCTCTACCTTGGCGTTCTGTGCCGATCGCAAGTGATTCACCCATCTTGGATTTGATTTTGTAGCCAATGTAGCCTGTACGGTACGCATCGGTAGATAGGATGACTCCGGCATTAGCTCCACCACTGAGGTAAGAGAATCGGTTGGAATTGTTTTTCAAAGTATAAAACTTACCTCCTGTGCCGTATCCTAGAGGATGGGTTACATCCATTTTCACTTCATAGATCGCTCCTGCAGTGCCGGAGGAAATGTCCATTCGTTCGGATTCGGTGTAGGGCTCCAGACGTTCTTTTTTGGTCAGTTCATCCTCGGCTTTGGTTGCGGCTTTCTTTTCCTCTTCGCTGTCAAATGTTTTCAAACCGAAGCCTTCCTTATTTGCAAACAGATTCAATGCCGCATCGATTGCGATGAGTTTTCCACCGGCTTTGACCCAATCAGTCACTTTCTGCTGCGCATTTCCATTGAGCGCTGAGCCAAACGTGGAGGGCATAATGATCACATCGTATTTGCTGAGATCATAGCTTCCCATCCCGGCTGCATCCAGATTACTCAGCGGATAGTTCAGGTCCTTCTCGAAGAAATGCCAGATCTCGCCGAAGCTCAGGGATGAGGTACCTTGACCACCCACTAAAGCTACTTTTGGGGCTTGAATCACCCGGATGTTAGGCGAACCGAAGTCCTTGCCTTTGTCCATGTAGCCTGTTTGTGTCGTAGCCAATGTGATACCGAATTGATTCGCGGTTTCGGATACTTTTTTGTCAAACTCATGGATGTATTCATTGCCCCCTTTGGTGATGATCAGCGATCCTGCCGGAAAACTTTTACCCTCGACCTCAAACGGATATTCTGCATATTTAACCCTAATTTTTTGATTGAGTAATGCTGCTAAAAATGCTGCATCGCGAGTTCCTTGCCACTGCACTAAGTAGGCTACAGGTGTCGGTCCAACTTGATTTGGGATGAAGCTTGGTTGCTCATAGGTTCCTGATCCATCAAGCCTAGTCTCCAAGGCATAGGCCTGAAGTCCATATGCATAGGGCATTGCCCAACTGGTGATGTCATAGGTGATCGAGTCATTCAGAACAGGATTAGGCTCGAAAAGCACCTGGGCAAGGACTGATTTTGGTTGATAGGCATTGATGACGATGTCTTTGTCAGAGGTAGAAAAAGTCACCCCGCTTTTACCAGTTTGGTATTCGAATCCTTTCAACCCGGCTTTTGCACCGCCTTTTTGGTACTTGATTCCATTTTTATCCAAAAGTTCCAAAAGTTTGGCGACTTGCGCTGGATTGCTTTCTCCTTTGATGACAAAGCTCTTGTATTTGCCTTTTGGCGCTGTAGAATTGTTTTTGAAGTAGGTTGCAAACTCATCTACCAGTCTTTTTGCATTTTGGCTGGTCACTTCTACAGCAGACATTGCCGCAGTGTAATGTCCGGCGATACGACTGCTCAAGGTCACGGTATCGCCCACGGAATTGTAGCCGCCGATTCCTGCACGTCCGCCTCCACCTTGTTCGATGGTCATGCCGATAGCCCCGTTGTACATCGGATAGGTATCACCATAAGATGGGTATAGAAGGTCAAATCGCTCTTTGGTAAAGTAAAAGCGACCCATTTGGTCAAAGTATTTTGCCGTATTTCTGCCAAAGATATCCTGAAACTCATGTTGGAAAGGTGTCAGCTGCTCATGGAGTGGCTCCGCTGCCGGAGCCATGTAGAATGGATTATCAATACCCTGCTCGTGAAAATCCAAGTGGAGCTGTGGCAGCCATTGTTGATAAACTTTCAGTCGTTGCTGAGATTCTACCTGTACTTGCCATGCCCAATCCCGGTTCAAGTCGAACAGGTAATGGTTAGCGCGGCCTCCAGGCCAGGGTTCATTGTGCTCCATCGACTGCAGATCTGGCTGAAGGGTGGTATTCATCTTCTGGTTGTACCAGTTGGAATAGCGATCCCGACCATCAGGATTGATGCAGGGATCGATGATGATGACCTGATTTTTCAGCCACTCTTGTGATTTGGCATTTGCTGGATTTGCCAGCGTGTAAAAAGAAGAGATCGCAGCTTCCATTCCGACGGATTCATTTCCGTGGACATTGAAAGACATCCAGTTGATGGGGATTTCAGTACTTGGCGTTCCTTCCATCAATCCGGCACGCTTGAGGTTGTCTGTACGGATTTGCTCCAGTTTGGCCATATTTTCCGGGCTGGATAAGATAGCCATAATCAAGGGACGCTTTTCGTTGGTCTCTCCGTATTGGATCAGTTTGATGTTTGGATTTTGCGAAGCGACATATTCAAAATAGTCGACCATGCGATGATGCGGGGTGAACCTGTCTCCGGGTTTATAACCTAGAAACTGTTCGGGAGTCTGCAATTGAGCCAGTGCTCCAAAGCAAATAGTACATGCAAATGCAAGGGTGAGTAAAATCTTGTTCATATATAAAATGATGATTCAGGCGGGAAGTTAAGGTCTTTTACTTTTCTGAATACGACCAAATAAAAATTTCTTGAAAAGGATTACTTCTCCTTGAAAGCTTCAATTGCTTCAGCTAAGATTTGATTTGATAGATCTGTACCACCGATTTCCTCTAGCCTCATCATTCCTGGGCCTTTGTAGTTTTCAAACCAAATCGTGATGATTTCCATAGCACCAGGGAAATCTGTCTGAAGCTGCTCGATGGTTTCTACCTTTTCAAAAGCGCCTCCCAAAGGAACTGCAAGCAGTTTGTCGTCTTGCTCCCCCCGATCCTTGAGCTTCAATACGCCGACAATTCTGATTTGGATTAAACTTCCCCTCTCGACAGCTGCTCCGAGTACAATTACATCAAGTGGATCTCCATCTCCACCTTGGTCTTTTGGTGAAAGCGTCTGAGGGATAAAACCATAATTACCCGGGTAGCCTAGGTAATTGACTTCTCTTGGTTTCCCATTTTCTTCAGTCCAGGTCATTGCGCCACTTGACTTATCGACCTCATATTTTGCCGTTGTCCCTGCGGGAATTTCAACGACTGCTTGCAAAAAGCCTGCTTCGGAGTAAATGGGGGTATCATTCACGAGATGGGTTTTTCCACCAACGCATGCGGAAAGAAGAAAAAAAGACAGAAAAAGATGAAGGGATTCTTTCATGATACGAAGACTTTGAATTGAAAACCGAAAAGGCATTTTGAGAATCGCTTTCGAGAATAATGAATAGTAATCGCCCAGTTAAACACAAAAAAGGCAAGTTTTTGCTTGCCTTTTTTAATAACGTAGAAAATATCTGAATGAAATACCTACTCAACCGCCTTTACCGTCACCTCAATGTTTCCTCTTGTTGCCTTAGAATAGGGACAAACTTGATGGGCAGCATCTGCAAGTTGCTGGGCATGCTCCAAAGAATCTGCATGGGGGATTTTGACTTCGATATCTACTCCCAAACCAAAGCTGTCGGGGCCGTAATGTCCTAAGTGGACCTTGGCTTTGATCTTAGAATCCCGAAGACTAGTCTTACCGGCCACAGCGGCCAATGCTCCTCCAAAACAAGCCGCATATCCAGCAGCAAAAAGTTGCTCCGGATTGGTTTTGCCTCCTTCTCCGCCGATTTCTTTTGGCATCGCTACATCGAAGTCCAGCAAACCATCATCAGTCTTCACATGACCTTTTCTTCCTCCAGTATTTACCGCTACAGCGGTGTAGTCAACAGTTAATTTTTCCATTTTGGTTTTATTTGGATAGTTTAGTTAAAAGTCCCTCCATTGAGGGTAATAGTTTTTGGACTTCTTTACCGAGTTCGTCCCCCAACTCATTTTCTAACTTTTTAATGGCGTCCAAGGTTTTGGCTTGAAGCGATTTTCCAGGATAGGTCAGATGGATGGCTACGGTACGTTCGTCTGCTTCTCCCCGCTTTCGTTTGAGTAGATTTTGGCTTTCGAGCTTTTTCAAGAGGGGTGTCAATGTGCCTGAATCCAGACTAAGCTCTTTACCCAACTCATGGACTTTCAACTCATCCTTTTCCCAAAGAATAGCGAGCACCAAAAACTGTGGATAAGTCAGTCCAAATTCATTCAAAGTCAGCTGAATCTTTTGAATCAACAGCCTTGAGCTAGAATACAAATTTCTGGAAAGGGCGATAATCGGGAAATCTGAATGGGTCATAGATGCAAAATTAGGATTGAATACAATCTACTTGTTTCCAATCCTAATTGCAAGTTGGCAGTCTCAGATTTCAGTAAACAGAGGAGAGCTTTGAGTTTTTTTTAATCTGGAAGCTCTAGGTTACAGTCGTAATTTTAAAATCGAAAATCCTAATAGTATCGCCCAATCATGGGATGATCCACGATTGCTTTCTTTAAGGCTAAAGCATCTATCGTTCCCGGGACCCGATAGGCTACCTTCCCACCCGGTTCGATAAGTAATGTAATCGGCAGACTTCCATCCCAATCTTCACCCACTACCTTGATCACCTCGTATTTATCTTCAGTGTCCATGATGTAATTGGGCAGAGCTGAAGCTTTTCCTTTGAGGAATTTCAATGCTTTATCCGCCTGATCCGGAGTGTCCATACTGATGGACACAAACTGAAAATCCCGCTCTCCATACATCCGCTGTATAGTTACAAATTCAGGATACTCAATGATGCAAGGCCCACACCAAGTCGCCCAGAAATTGACCAACAACAATTCGTCAGTATCATTTTTCAACAAATCAGCTAAGCCAGCAGGAGCCAGTTTCTCGATAGTAACTTTCTTTTCTGCCCAATCTTTATTGGTTTTGATGGTGTATTCGTTTTTCCAGGCCCATTTCATAGAGCAACCGAATGCCGGTGTTTGAGCTGACTCTGCAGGCAAGGCTTGACCTTTCAGCGTTGCTTCAATTGCCGCTCTAAGATCCTCAGAATTGCCTGTCCCTGGCTTTTCTGAAGCATCAATTCTACCGGAATAGGTAAGCTTTCGATCTTTGTCAAAAACAAACACATGTGGTGTGGCTGTTGGACCATAGGCAAGTGAAAACTCATGGGTGTCACCGTCATAGAGATAAGGGAAATTGTACCCTTTGTCCTCGGCCCGGATTTTCATTTCCTCATAGTAATCTCCCAAGTCTGTATAGCCCAATTCTTCTGGTAAAACGGCAATCGGGCTATTGGTAGAGATGGCGATCAAGGCAACTGATTTATCTTGGTATTCATTGACCAAGCTGATGTATCGATCCTCATAGGCTTGTGCAGTGGGACAATGGTTGCAAGTGAAGTTGATGACCAGTACATCTGCATCTGCATAGTCATCCAATGTTCGGAATTTTCCTTCCAAATCAGGGAGATTAAAAGGAGGAGCTTGATCCCCAATTGCCAGTTTTCCGATTGGTTTTTCGGATACGACTTGGGGATTAGGTACAAAGGACTCAGCATTCACTGCTAATGAAGTCTCGCTTGATTCTGAACTTTTTCCACATTGGAAAAAGAGAATAGCTGTGGATAAGTAGAATGCCGCTGCAACTATTCTTTGAATTGGGTGTGTCATTGTGAATGTGGATAAGTCTTGATTCAAGTTAAGGTATAACCGTTTTGATAGGTATAGTGAAGCTTCGTGTTAGCTTCCCAATCATCCGAAAATACCTGTGCGATGGGGTCCCATTTCAGTGTTCTTCCTAGGTCAGCGGCGATATTTCCGATCGTGCAAACTGAACAGGTGCTATGTCCGATCTCGACCGGGACGATCGGGTCTTTTCTTTTCCGTATCGAATCAATAAAATCCACATGATGCGCTCCAAAGCTGAAATTTTCAGGTTCCTTGCCAATTTCAAGTTCCTTGATGGAGCTGTCATAATTTCCTCTGGAAACTTTAATCCATCCGTTTTCACCAATGTATTTGACTCCCTGTCTTCCTTCATCAAACTTAGTTATCAACATTTCTACTCCGTCAGCATAGCGATAAGTGAGCGGCTTATCTCCTGATCCAGGGATGACTTCTACTGGGCCATTTCGATCCATACTGAGTCCCCATTGTGCCACATCGATCATGTGCGCACCCCAGTCTGTCATCAAGCCTCCGCCGGTTTCCTTGTACCATCTCCAAGCTCCCCAAGCTGCTTCATTTTTATCCGGATTTAGGGAAATGCCGGGATTCAGTAGATCGTTAAAATGCAATTTTGGAATTGGGCCGAGCCATTTTTCCCAATTTAATCCACCTGGGATTGTTTCCTCGGCAAGATCGTAAGGCTTTGGGTGCGGGTTATCTCCGACATGGACTAGTACCTGCGAAATTTTCCCCAATCGACCTTTTTGTATATGCATCGCAGCGGTTTGGAAATTGACCGCGGCGCGCTGCATGCTACCTACTGCTAGGACTATTCCATGGGCACGGACTGCTTTGACCAATTCCTGTCCTTCTTTGATAGTAAACGTGAGGGGCTTTTCTAAATAAATATCTTTTTTGGCCTTGCAGGCATCGATAGCCATGATGGCATGCCAATGATCCGGAGAAGCAATCACGACTGCATCAACCTCAGGATTTGCGAGAAGCTCGCGGTAGTCTTCATAGAGTTTGGGTGCTACATAAGTTTTGCCAGCTTCGGTCATATTCTTTTGTACGCGCAGTGCAAATCGTTCCCGCTTGATCGCATAGACATCAGCTCCTGCTACTACTTCCACTCCTGGAATTCGCATAAAATTATTGAGCAATCCCATAGCTTGCCTGCCAACGCCGATGAATCCAAGCCGTACTCGTTCATTGGCAACATTAAATAACGGGGTAGCAGATGTGGCAAAACCAAGGCTGGGAATTAAGCCAAGTCCTGCGGTGGTCATGAGACCAGCTCCGAGGAATTTTCTTCTTGAAATGGATGATTTACTCATGATAGGTTTTTGGGTTCTTGATTTTCAGTGAACTAAGGTGAGAAATTAGCCTTTTTTGGAAGGGGAGCGAAATATTTAATCTGTTATTTGATCAAATCTGTATCGAGAGATACTAATGGTCGAATTGCTGAGAAATTTGGCTTTTCGTGATCGAAATTTTCTGGCACTTTGTCTATCTTCATAGATATTTTCTATATGAATGACTATTCAACAACTCGAATACCTGATCGCTGTGGACAAGCAACGCCACTTTGGTCATGCAGCGGAATCTTGTTTTGTGACTCAACCGACCCTGAGTGCTCAGCTGAGCAAGCTGGAAAAGGAGCTTGGAGTGATCCTATTTGATCGGAGTAAAATGCCGGTAATTCCTACAGAAATCGGGGTACAAATCATTGCTCAGGCCAAGAAAGTAGTGTCAGAAAGTAAAGGGATTATGGAATTGGTCGCGCAGCTGAAAGGGGATATTTCCGGCACGATCAAGTTGGCCATCATTCCAACCTTGGCGCCATATTTATTGCATCTTTTTATCCGGAGGTTTTTGGAAAAGTACCCAAACGTGAAGTTGGAAGTACAGGAAATGATCACCGAGGAGATTGTCAAAAAGCTGAAAAATGACGAGTTGGATCTGGGGATCATTGTCACACCGCTGGACGAATCCGGGGTAGTGGAGAAACCGATGTTTTACGAGAAGTTTTATGTCTACCTGTCAGAGCATCATCCCCTGCTTGTAGAAAAAGAAATCCGAGCTGAGCAATTGAAATCTGAAGAACTCTGGATTCTCCAACAGGGCCATTGCTTTCGAGATCAGGTGATCAGCTTCTGTGATCAAAGCATGGCTGGACACAAAAATTTCCACTACGAAAGTGGCTCGTTGGAAGGACTGCGAAATATGGTCAATCGCTATCAAGGGGTGACGCTTTTGCCAGAACTAGCCACGCATGGGCTGTCTCTGGAGGAGAGAAGTCGGTTGAGACCATTTGCCGGATCAGCTCCGATCCGTGAGGTAAGCATTATTCTAAACCGAAGCTTTCTGAAGCAAAAACTCGTCGAATTGCTCTACAATGAGATCACCGCCTCTATTCCTCAGGAGATGACTTCGAAAGCGCATGGGAAAATTGTCAGGTTCAAGTAATTAAAGAGAATATCCGGTTATAATTATGTGTGAAAGTAGCTCGTTTTTGAGTTTTCTGGCTCTTAAAAAATCCTGCTGACTTGCTTCAAGATTTCCCATTTCTCTAAAAAGATTGGACCTGGTAGAGAAATAGATTTCGTTATAAGGATTAAGGGAAATACATTGATCAAGTAGGCTGAGGGCTAATTCTTGGTTTTTTACGGACATGGCATCATTTGCCTGCTTAAACAAATTGTGAACCAAGGAATAGTCCCTAGCAAGGTTGAATTCTAAAACAACCAAGTATTTCTGATTAAATTTTTTCTCTTCCAATAATTGTTTTTTCCAAGTTTTTTGAATCAAATCGAAGGATCTTACTACCTCCTTATAAAGAATTGGATTAGGGGATTGCAGGATTTCAAATGACCTCATTTTCCCAACTTCATCAATATCTAAGGATACATAAACTATTTCCTCAATCTTTTGCTCTCGTGCTTCTCTTGGGTATTTTAATGTTTGAGAGAGCATCACGTCAAACTTCTGTGGCAAAGTGAAAATGGCTAAGTTTAAGAAAATAGGGATAAATAGAATTTTTGAGAGTAGGGAACAATTCATTTGATCAAGGAAAGAATTAGGTGTTAATCTATTGTTTTTTGAGAATGTAGAATTCTGCAAGCGAACCTTCGATACGATTTCCTTCTTGATCCAGATGCCAGATTTGGTTTTCACCGACTTTGTATTTGCCGGGTGCATCACCGATTAGGCCTTCCAACTGCACCATAGAGCCTGTTGGGTCCCAAGTAAACTTGCCGGTGAAGGTTTCCTCCCGAGCATCATTGAGGCCGAGGTAATTGGTTTTCAATTCAAATGTGCCGTCCTGATTCAGGGTGACCCAAGTCTCGATGCCTTCACAACTGGCGCATGGAAGCGTATTGAAATAGGTTCCAGGCCAATCCAACGAAGTTTGGGAATTGTCGCCTGTCCGTGGGGCTTGTGCAGTTTCTGTAGTATCCGAATTGATTTCAGCGCTTTCAGTACCAGTCTCAGTTGCCTTATTGCAGCCAAATTGAAAAGCGGCTAATGCTAAAATTAGAAATAGGGACTTTTTCATAGCCTGGGATTTTGTCAAGTTTAAAGATAGAAAAACGGTTCTTGAAGGTCAATATCGAATCGTTCCTGACACCGATTGGGTGCTGACCATCTGATATACTTTGATATCGATTTGTGTTAGGACTTTGCATTGTATCTCCTGATATGCAATTAAATCAGTTGTAGCGGCTTCCTCTTGGCCTAGCTGACGGTAGATCTGGGAGCGAAGTTGTAGCCCTGTGGCATCATAGGGGTTATCACTTACCATTCTTTCTGCAATTTTCAATGCTTTTTCAGGTTTCCCTTTTTGAATTAAGTTCATTGCCGAATTGATTTGATCTTGTTTTGTGCTTCCCTCTTGGAGAAAAAAGTAATTGAAAACTAAAAGGTAGATTTCTCCTGGCTTTCGGTCCGCAATCATGTTATCCGTCCAGAGATCCCGAACATTTTCCACCGCTTTAAGGGATTGGTCATCGAAATGTTTGCCGCCATTTTTCACCAATTTGATTTCGATGAGGTTAGAATCAGAATCGGTTGCAAGTGAGATTACTACCAGTCCTTCCTTCTTAGCCATTCTTGCTTCTTTTGGATAGCTAAGCTGTCGGCTAATCAAAGCTTCCCAATGTAATAATTCAGGATTTTTGGTTTGGGAAAAAAGTGGCTCAGCAGTAGCGAGCAATAACATGAAAAGTAGTGGAGCAAATTTGAATTTAGTCATCCAATAAAGTAAGTATTCAAAGCCATGCGCCACAAGAAAATTTTCACAAAAATCAAAGTACTTAGTTGAAATGGGATCGGAGCTAAACCCCAAACTGTGTCAGATGATGATCCAAATGCTTGTAAAATAGATTATTCCATTCCTGAGAAGTCATCGGGCCAAAGGAAAGGGACTCTTTTCCTTCGAAATGATCCCTACCCAAATCCCGGGTATGTTCCAGGTATTTAATCAGTCTTGACTTTTCCTCTTCAAAATTTCTTCGGTCCGCTATGATAAATACTGGGGCGGTTCGGGAATTTTTGGGATATGGCACTTCATTCACTACGCCTTTTTTCACAAATGCTTTCAGCAAAAAACGCATTAGTGTATTTGGCTTTGGATGTTTATTGGTAAAGGCCATTTCATAGGCTATACAGCAGTGAGCAAGCATTTGGTCTACTGCCATTTTTCCCCAAAGGGCAGGAGACTCTGGCTGTAGTTGGTTAATTCTAGAGATCAGCTCTGAAGTGATGAGAGGATCAAATATGTTTTTCATCGCAAGTGGGGGTTATATTAGGTAAGGTAAGAAAGAAGAAAAAAATTTTGGAAAAATTTTCATGTAAAGTAGTTTATAAAATAAACCTATTTATATTTGTATCGTTGAACAGTTACAAATACGAATCAATGGAAAAAGAACTCAACAGTAAAGAATCCCTGGCCCTGATCACTTCGATGATTCGGCAGGCCAAAAAAGAGGCTGCAGGGGATGGCAGCTTTCAGTTGCTCCTTTGGGGCTGGGTGGTGGCGCTGTGTAATATTGGTCACTATGTGCTGATAAAGCTGGGATTTGATCAGCCTCATATAGTTTGGTTGCTGATCATTCCTGCCATCATTTGGAGTTTTGGGCATGAATGGAAAAAAAGGAGAAAATCACGCATAAAAACCCATCTGGATGAGTTTCTTGCGCAATTGTGGATCGGGATTTTTGTAGCGATGTGCATCGTCCTTACTTTTATGCCCGTCTTGGAGTTTCGCCATAATCCGATCATTCTCCTTTTGGGTGCCATTGGAGTTTTTGCAACTGGGTCGATTATTCGGGTCAAAGTCGTCAAAGCTGGGGGAATTATTTTGGCAATCGGCGCTATCATTGGATTTACTTTGCCTATTGACGATCAATATTTGGTTGCAGGTATTTCCATGGTTCTAGGATATTTAATCCCGGGTTATTACTTGAAAAATCAAAAGTCGTGAGCACATTCAAACCACTCGATCCGCTACTTCACTCTCAGCTCAGACTGGCAGTCATGTCATTGCTGATCGGATTGGATGAGGCTGAATTTACCTTTCTCAAAGAAAAAACCGAATCCACTGCGGGGAATTTGAGTGTACAGTTGGATAAGCTGGAAAAGGCCGGCTATATCAAAATCGAGAAGTCCTTTCGGGATAAGCGTCCACTGACCACTTGTAGTATTACCTCGCTGGGCGTGAAAGCCTTTGAAGATTACGTGGAAAATCTTAAAAACTACATTTCATAAAAAATTTTGTCCATTTAGTTTATAATATAAACCAATTTACGTCATGAAAACCAATTCAAAAATCTTTGCATTATTGATCATGTTTAGCCTTACCGCGATGAGATTTCCTCAGGATCTCAAGCGGCTCAGTTATCAGGCCTATTTGGAACAAAACAAGAGCAGCTGGAAGTCCAATGTGGCCTTGGCTACCAAAACCTACCAAGCCAATCCCAGTGCAGAAAACTTATTTGAGCTTGCCCTGACGGAATATGGTCTGCTCAATGCCACGATGAAAGATCAGGATGAAAAGCTGTTCGACGCATACTACGATGACTTGGAATCTCGCTTGGAGGAATTGGCCAAAGACAGAAAATACAGCGCTGAGGCCAAGGCGATGCTTGCTTCGGTCTATGGATTCAAGATCGCATACAGTCCTTGGCGGGGAATGCTTCTTGGTGGCAAAATCTCAGATTTGATGGAGGAGGCTTTGGAAGGTGCCCCTAGTTCAGCCCTTGTCCAAAAGATGTATGCCGGGAACCAATACTTCACCCCTGAGATGTGGGGAGGAGATCAGGATAAGGCTCTTGCCGCTTTCCTTCAATCCAATAAACTATTCGAGCAAAAACAGGACACCGATAACTGGATGTATCTCGACAATCTGGCCTGGACTGGCATCATTTATCAGGAAAAAGGAATGAAGGCTGAGGCCAGAGAAGTTTGGGAAAAGGCACTGGAGCTAGAGCCTAATTTCCATTGGGTGAGTAAGGGCCTTCTTGCCGATTTGAATTAATTTAAGAGGTTGTATAAGTGAAAAGCAGCGGTCTGTGGCCGCTGCTTTTCTTTTTAGTCGAGGATAATCCGCTCAGATTTCGGATACTTGACCTCATATTGAAGCGATAGCTTCTGCTGTGCCCCGGGAGCTAGGGTGATCTCCCATGTCAAGATTCCTGTCTGTGGATCAAGCTTCCCCCCACTCAATTCTCCAGAAGTGACGGTGATGCTGGAGTTGACAGAGACTGGGATTTGGTCTTTGACGAGCAAAGTCACCGCCTGGGATTTGTTGTTTTTCAGTGTGATTTCATAGCCTCGACTTTCGGTGATATTGGAGCCGATGGTTCGTTTTTTGGAGAACTGGTCCACTTTTTCACGATTCATTACAATAGATCGATCGCGACCCATGGATACTTGGAGGGTATCCTGAAGTGCCGCAGCATTCAGGATTGATCGGCCTACAAATCCATCTTCGAAATACAAATTGCTTTCGCCCTCGAGCAGGCTGTATTGATTCCATTCGGCGATTTCTGCGATCAGGAAGGCGTCTTTGTCCAGTTTGGGAATGGCAGTATAGCGGTAGGTCGCCGGAATGTCGTACCCCTTCAGATCCACCAAAGTCCGCTCTCCGTTGGTTTTGATCGAGTAGGGTTCCGCTACTTCGATTTCTACGGTGGTTTGATTTTCAATAAATGATGTGATCAGCGGCGCTGCTTCCATTGAATTTCTACCTCTCACTGTAGTAGCAGAACCTGTAAGTTCTCTTTTTGGAGATGATGCATAACCTGTCACAACAACTTCCTGAAGCATCTGAGTATCTTCAATTAAACTGACACTCAGATTTGATCTGCCTTGGATTTGAACTTCCTGACTAGCATATCCGATAAAAGAAAACAACAAACTTTGAGCATTTGCAGGCAGCGTCAATGAATATCGTCCTTCCGTATCAGTGACCGTGCCCAATGTAGTTCCCTTGACCAAGACGGTGGTTCCAGATAAAGGATCTCCAAATTCATCCATGACCACTCCACTTACGGTACCCGGTGTCTGAGGAACCGCAAACTTATTGACCGTAGTGTAGCGGGCATAGTTCAGCTCCCATTTATCCAGATTTGGGGATTGACCGCTTTGATTGGGATTGGCATTGGAGAATCTCAGCTTGACGTTTTTCCAGTCCACGCCTGTGTTTTGGTAGACTTCGGCTTTATAGGTGAGTTGGAGCGGTTCGTTGATATTTTTTACCCGGACATCGTATTTGGGATACCAGCCGGCATTGGCCACGAGGTAATTGACCTGAAAAGTGGCGGTGCCTGCTGCAGGCGCTTTTACACGAATCCGAATCTCGGCAGTGGACTTGTTTTGGCTCTCCTGCATTGCGCTGATTTGATTTCGGAGTTGCTGCATCTTTCGCTCTCCCTCGCCGATTTCTGCTTTAATTTTCAGCTCTTCAGCAGTGATTTTGGTGAGTTCGGCATCGAAAAAATCCAGTGCCGCCCGCAATTCCGCCATGGTTGGTCCACTTTGGCTCCCGCCGAGATCTTTGTTGGAAGTCAGCAAACTCGATTTGGTCGCCAAAACCTGAAGTCTGTTTTGTGCCAACGTTTGGCTTTTGCTGATCCCTTCAATTTGGTCTTCCAAAGCCTTCACTTTTTCTCCGACTTCTTTTTCACTGAGGTAATCCAGCCGCTTGTTTACCGCCTGAATCGTGAAATTTCCTTGACCTTTGACTTGAATGCTTTTTTCATCCAGATAGGGCGAAAGTCCTTTGAGCAGAATCACAGATTCTCCGGAAGGGATTTGACCCGTAGCATTTTCAAATACCTGAGCTCCGGATAAGAAAAGCGTGACGTCCTGAATTTTGCTAGTGAGGGCAGTTTCTTTGAGCTCTTGGCCGAATGCCTGAGCTACAAAAAACAACATCAGAAATGGGATGAGCGCATTTTTCATAGTTGTAAGTTTAGTTGAAGAAAGAACGAATTTTTTCATCAAAAGGCAACAGGGGTTCTAAAAAAATCGAACCAAAAACTGAATTCATGGTCGCCCATCCAATTTGGATTGCTAGTTTTGCGGGAGAAAAAACTACAGCATGACTCTTTTTCAAAGCATCATCATTGCCATTATTGAAGGCTTGACCGAATTTTTACCGATTTCTTCTACTGGTCATATGATATTGGCCTCTGCGGCGATGGGCATTCATGAAGATGAATTTGTCAAAACGTTTGAGGTTTTCATTCAGCTAGGGGCGATTTTGGCGATTGCGCTGATGTACATCAAGCGCTTTTTCAAAAGTATCGACATCTACCTGAAACTCTTAGCGGCATTTGTGCCCACTGCGATCGTGGGACTTTTGGCGTATGATTACATTAAGGGATACCTGTTTAATCCGATTGTGGTTTCGGTGTCTCTGATCTTGGGAGGAGTTATCCTGATTTTGATCGACAAGAAGGTGATCAATCAAAAATCCGACTTGGCCGAAGTAGAGGATATGACGTACAAGAGTGCGTTCTTCATAGGGCTTTTCCAGTGTCTTTCAATGGTTCCTGGCACATCCCGAGCTGCTGCGACGATCATCGGTGGAGTATTCAATGGCTTGGATAAGAAGCAGGCGACGGAGTTTTCTTTTCTTTTGGCCGTGCCGACGATGATGGCGGCAGGCGGTTATGACTTGCTCAAGTCAGAGTTGGTGTTCACCAATGCGCAAATTACGATGCTGGGTGTTGGTTTTTTTGTAGCCTTTATTTCTGCCTGGATTGCGGTGAAGTTATTCCTAAAGTACGTCTCCAATCATGGATTTACGGCATTTGGCTGGTATCGAATCGCTTTAGGAATTTTGTTTCTGATCTTTATGTGGGGTACTGATTTGGGGTAATTGTGAAATTGATTTTACAAAAATAATTACAAAATGTAAAATGCAATTTACAAAATGATTAGCTTTGTGTAAAATGTAATTTACATAATGGAAAAGCTTCTCACCAATTCCCAAGCTAAGATTCAGGCTGTTTCTCTCGATTTTAGTCGCTTCTTGTTGACAAAGATCGATTGGACACAACGACTGATTGCGATCAATGGTGCGCGCGGTGCAGGTAAGACAACCCTACTGCTCCAGTATGCAAAAAAGCATTTGAGCGCAGACGGGACAAGTCTTTATATTTCTCTAGATGACCTTTATTTCACAAGCAATTCGATTCTTGATCTGGCAGAAGAGTTTTATCTAAGTGGGGGAAGAGTTTTGCTCTTGGACGAAATCCATAAGTATCCCAATTGGTCCAGAGAAATTAAGTTGATTTATGATGATTTTCCTGAGTTGAAAGTGGTATTTACTTCCTCTTCCATTCTGGAAATCTACAAAGGCGAGTCAGACCTCAGCCGTCGGGCAGTGAGCTATCTTTTACCGGAACTTTCATTTCGGGAGTTTATCGAATTGGAGACCGGAATATCTTTTCCAGCTATTTCCATTGATCTACTCCTCAAAGACCATGTAGGAATATGCGCCCAATTGATGCCAATCATTCAACCAGTGGCGCTTTTTCAAAAATATGCCAAATGGGGAGTGTACCCTTTCTTCAAAGAAGGAAAAGAAATCTATCCCGAAAAATTAAGAAAGACAGTTCAGTTGACTCTGGAAGTTGATCTGATGGCGGTTGAGAATATGGACTACGAGATGATTTTCAAATTGAAGAAGTTGATTCGTCTCATAGCGACTTCGGTTCCATTTACTCCTAATGTATCAGAGCTTAGTCAAAAGACGGGAATTTCCAGACCAAGTTTGATCCGGGCTTTGGAATTGCTTGATCGTGCCAGAATTTTGCAGATCCTGCACAAGTCGAATACTGGGGTTGGAGCACTTACAAAGCCTGAAAAGCTTTACCTAAGTAATTCAAATTTATTGTATGTTTTAGGAGAGGAAAACGTCAGTGTTGGAACAATTCGGGAGACATTCTTTTCCAATCAGATGAAGGTCATCTCAACCGTTAATTTGGCAGAAAAGGGTGATTTCCTTGTCGATGAAAAATGGATTTTTGAGGTTGGAGGAAAAAACAAAACCACTTCTCAGATCAAATACCTACCCGATTCTTTTTTGGTCAAAGATGATATTGAAATAGGTGTGAAGAATATAATTCCTCTTTGGGTATTTGGCTTTTTGTATTAAAAAAGCCCTGCCTGATTTCGGTTTTCAGACAGGGCTTTTCAAATTTATTCGTTACTTCTTTTCCTCTAGTTTGTTGGCATTTTTCACATACTTTTCCAGCCAAGTATCCATTTCCCAAAGGGTATGGAGGACGGATTCTTTCGCAGCATATCCATGGCTTTCGTGAGGAAGGAAAACGAGTCTGGTCGTAGCTCCATGACCTTTGAGTGCATTGTAGTACCGCTCAGATTGGATCGGAAATGTGCCAGAATTGTTATCCGCTTCTCCATGAATCAAAAGGATCGGGGTTTTCACTTTATGTGCATAAGAGAACGGAGACATGTTGAAGTAAACCTCTGGCGCTTCCCAATAGGTGCGCTGCTCATATTGGAAGCCAAATGGAGTCAAAGTCCGGTTATAGGCTCCACTTCGTGCGATTCCAGCGGCGAATAGGTTGGTGTGCGAAAGCAAATTTGCTGTCATAAATGCCCCATAGGAATGCCCTCCCACTCCGATTCGGTTGCGATCTCCGATGCCCATTCCCACGATTTGATCGATAGCTGCTTCAGCATTGGCGACCAATTGCTCGATAAAATAGTCGTTGGGTTCTTCATCGCCCTCACCAACGATCGGCATCTCAGTCTGGTCCATGATAGCATACCCTCGTGTGACCCAATAGATCGGTGAACCCCAGCTGATCCGCGTAAAGGAATATTTGGATCCTCTTACCTGAGCGGCAATTTCTGCTGATTTGTATTCCCGGGGATAGGCCCACATCAGCACAGGCAAAGTTCCGTCTTTGGTGCGATCGTATCCTGCCGGCGTATAGACTACGGCCGAAAGGTTAAGGCCGTCTTTTCGTTTGTAGGTGACCAATTCCTTCTGAATGCCTTTGATCGATTCATACGGATGTGCAAAATCGGTCACTTGTAAGGGTGCAATCCTTTTGCGGGTATTGACTAGCCAATAGTTTGGCTGAATATCCGTGCTTTCCTTTAGGGTGATAAATTCAGTTGCCTCTCCATCGAGCACTTTGACCACACGCTCGTAGTACGGGGCTTGGGATCTCCAAAGGATCGTTTCTTCTTTGGTTTTCGTGTCAAAAGTGGACAAATAAGGCATACTTCCTTCAGGCGAGCCTCCTTCACTGGTCATAAAAACCACATCACCTTTGCGAAGCAAAACCCGCTGTCCGAGTTCGTTTGTTGTGAAAACATGATCTCCGGGATCATTGTAGATGTCATCTGAGGATCGGTCAATAAATACCCTTGGTGCCTGAGCTGGATCGGATGGATTGATCACCGATTTTCGATCCATTCGGGTTCTTGACCATCTTTCTGAAAATATCGCAAAGGTCTCATCTGACCAGGCAATTCCTCCAAAGCGGTAGGCTGTACTCGCCAGCTTTTGTTTTTCACCGCTAAATGGTGCTTTGAGCGTGTAGACGATTTCTCGCACTTCAATGTCCACTTTGGCGTCGCCACCGTCCTGGGCTTCTACCCAGTATAAGGTGGCAGGTTGGTCTGCTCTCCAACTGATATTTCGTGGACCGGCCACGGTCGCATCAAAACCAGTCGGGCGGTTTTCATCCAAAGGAATCTGTGCAAGGGATTTAACTTTCTTCCCGCTTTTGTCCCAGATCTCCACATCGTATGGAAATCTAGAGGCAGGAACTAGGTAGGAAAAGGGCTTTTTAATCGTCTCGACTAGGATATAATTGCCATCCGGGCTGAGGTCCATGGACTTGATCATCGCAGGTGCCCCAATAGGGGTTTTGGTGCCATCCAACGAAATTTTCATCAACTGTGAATCCATGAAATAGGCAAAAACAGCCTCATCATGTGGATTGCTTAGAAGATCTTGATATGTTCTGCTCGGGGCAGCATTGCCGGAAGTTTCCTGAATGATCGGCCCAGCCGGTGCAGCTGGTGCTTTGGGCATCTGTCCTCTTTTGGGGTTGACAGCTTTGATGAGGATGCTGTTGTCAGGCATCCAGGATACGGCATTTCCAAAGACCTGATTTAGAATGGGCTCTGTGATTTTTTTGGCTTCAAGCGTTTCCATGTCCACCACCCAAAGACTACTACCGGTGGATTCAGTTTGAGTGAAGGCCAGGAATTTTTCATCCCGCGAAAGTGAAAATCCACTCATTTTGGGATTATCCGGAAGTCCGGTCACTTGGTTTTCTTCACCACTTCGGGTGTTTTTGATTTTCACATTGAAAAAACTCCCAGATCGGCTCGGGCCAGAAGTCGCAGGATTGATCCGAATACCTCCGATTCTGAGTTCTGGCTGGGCGAGATCTTCAATGGACGGTGCATCTGAGCGCTCGAGGATCAGCATCGTTGATCCGTCTTTGCTAAACGAGACCGAAGGCGTGGCAGGCGCATTGAAAAGGTCTGCTATCGAAGCAGGGGGAGTTTGGTAGGTAGTCTGCGAATAGGATTCGCTTCTTAGCCATCCCATCCAAATTAACATCAGGACATGGATTAGAACTAATTTTTTCATGTTGGTGTACGTTTTTTATTCGAGGTCAATGTATGACCAATTGATAGGTTGTTGAAAAAAAAAATTAATGAGCGGTTGATAAAACTATTTATTTTGAATCTCAGATTGAAAGCAGAAAAGTAAGATGGTTTTGTTTGCAGATTATTTTGGCTTTTGAGCAATTCGGATAATAAGAAAGATTTCATTCCTTATGATACTATTTAAGATGGGAATTTTATCCAGAGTGGGACTTTTTCTCCTGATTTTTGGCATGTTTATTCAGGCTCAGTCTTTTGCCCAAGGGGACACGTTGATCACCAAATATGGTGACGTATTGATAGGAAAGATCGATAGGCTAGATCTGGAATCACTTAAATTGAAGGTGCGGTATAGAAAAGATGCCATAGAAATCAAAATTGCAGAACTTGTGCAGATCAAATCTTCCAAGCAGTTTTTGGTCAATGATGTAAAAAATCGGGATTGGAAAGGAAGCTTAGTCTTTGATTCCCTGCATCGGGGCCAATATGGTATTCAAACTTCGGATACGATTTTGTTTTTCAAAACGAAGGAAGTCTTTGGAGTATCAGAAATAAAGAAAAACAAGCTCACCGACCATCTGAATCTAGGACTGGACTTTGGGATCAACAGGATAAAGGCAGATAATTCCATCTCTGCCAATCTTGGAGTGAATGCAATTTATAAAACCAGACGCTGGGTATTTCAGGGGGATTATTCCGCGTTTTCCAGTGCGGTAGATTCAGTGTCCAACTATTGGAGAAATGGAATTTTGGCAGGCACTTATGTTTTTCCCAAAGAGTGGTTTGTTACCAGTAAGCTTAACCTTTACACCTCCACAGAACAGAGTCTGGATCTCAGAAGAAACGTATTCCTGGGTGTAGGCAAGATTTTCATACACCGATCGGATGAGTCGCTTTCCCTGAGTGGGGGGGTGGTGACCAATAGGGAGATCTACACTACTTCATCCAGTGTTTTTAGTAGTTCGGAATCCTTTGTTTCGGCTCATTACAATGGGAAATTCTCCGACCGCTGGGAGTCAATTTTGGATGCCAACCTATTTCCAAGCTTAAGCGAGACAGGAAGGATCCGAAGTAATCTTGGCCTTGATATCAAGTATAAATTCCTGAACCATTTTTACCTAGGGCTGCGATATACCCTAAATACCGACAACCAGCCTCAGGTGGAAGCTGCCAAGACAGACTATGTGTTTTCTGTGAAGTTTGGCTGGTCTTTGAAAAAATATTAATACCTGCATTTAGGCGATGCCCAATTCGTCTTTCAGGAATTTACTTGAATACCCGATAGACTTGGCCACTTCCTCCAGGGATTGTCCTTCTTTCAGTAGGTTTTTGGCTTGCTGAAGTTTGGCTTTTTTGAGAAATTTTCCCGGAGTTGAGCCCAACTTTTTGAAGTTCCGATTGAGTTGGACGGGATTTGTCCCCAGGTATTCTGCTAAAGCCTCCACAGTCAGGATTTTATTGGACAAAATTTGTTTTTGTAGTTGATCCAAATCCCACACTTTTTTATTGGAGGGAAATTGCGAAATGGTTTCAGAAATATTTGGCTTGCCACGTAGATACCAGCCCAAACCAAGGACTAGAAGAAGTATCACACCTGCGGTCCAAACCCAAAACGCGGAATTTTTCTTTGGAGCTTCTAGTTGATTGAGCAACTGAGGAATATAGGATTTGGTAATTTCGTAAGTGTTGAGCGTGTAGAGGCCGTTTACTCCACCTACATATAGATTTTCCCCGTAAAAAAGCAGGGCCTCTCGATTGAATTCCACATTGGGAATAATGCTCAGCGGCTCTTTTATTTTATCTGAACAAACAAAAAGGCCATTTTCTGAAGCGATCCAAAGATTGTCAAAATCGTCTACGCCTACCATCACGCTTTTAGGGATTTCGGCAATTAAGGTTAGACTAGAAGGATCCAACCCTTTCAGCCGATATACTCCCACATCTGATGCTAAATAGAGGAAGTCTCCAGCAGGATATACATCTTTGATCTTAGAGGGAATTTGAGCTAGTGTGTCCAGTGATTTTTCAGTAAGGGAGAGGACTAGGCCTTCCACAGTAGAAAAAACCAATGCATTTCCAAAAACTTCCAAATCGAGGTACTCTAGCCCTTGGTGTAGGGATTGAAGTTCAAATCCCGGTAGTATCCTGCATAATGATTTGGTGTAGATGGCATAGGGTTCTCCCTTAAACTGGATTATTTTTCGTGCTTTTCCGGTAAATGAATTGCTCCGATTGGGAATCAAGCTCATGGAGTCAGGTGGAAAAAATTGACTTACCTCATCCCAAGGTAGATAGTATATAGAGTCTATTTTGGTCAGAGGTCCATTGGAATAATTTGGCTGCTCTAATTTTATTGAATCGTTAACATATATACCTGAATAGGTAGCGATGAATTTTAGTCCGTCTTCGATGTAAATATCTCTTATCGAATGATTGGGATAGGTTCTGGAGTAGTGATCCCGAATCTCATATTCAAATAAATCACTGCCACTCGCCAGAAAGAATCGTGAACCCTGCCTTACGGCGGTTGCGATGAATTTTCCCCGCTGGGGAACTAGATCAGACATCGGTCCGACATCAAAAAGTTTGGCATCAGGGATGAAATCTGATTCATAAAAATTTCCATCATAGAAAACATAGGGCTTGGAAAATTTCATTTCTAAAATCTTCCAATCTTGATCCTCCAAAAGATAAACAGCCTTACTTGTTTTTACATAAACCTGCTCATTTCCTTTGAAAACATTCTGTACTGGACTGCCGAAAGAATGTTTGTTGATAAACAGTGTGTCCTGTCCAAAGATGGAAGTAGACAGGGATAACAAAGTGCAAATTAGGATCAGAATTCGCATATATTTTTAAAAATTACAATTGGAAATTACAGATTTTATAAAAAAAACAGGCCTTGTTATGAATAAAAACTTAAAAATAATTTTGTTGAAATCGGATTGACGAAATTTTGAGTGGGAAATAGAAAACTTCACTCATCATGAAAAAAATATTTGCTCTAATCGCGTTACTCGGAATGGCGACTTTTGGGCTCCAAGCCCAAACTCAAATCAAACCGGGTATCGGAATTAACTCAACCAATGTCACCGGAAAAGGAGCAGATGCCTCTGGGCAAATTGGATGGCAAGTCGGAGGGAGTGTGGCTTTTGGTGAGAAGTTTTACTTCGAACCTGGCGTATTCTATCAAACCAACTCATTCGAATTCACAGGTCCAAATGGAACCCTTGCCAGTGATGCTACCTACAGCGGCGTAAGAGTGCCCTTAAATTTGGGATTGGTGATATTGGGTAATGCCGATTCAGCTTTTGGACTCCGGGTTTTCGGAGGAGGTTCTGGCTATTTTGTGACGGGTACCAACAGTGATTTTCTGGACAAAGACGATGTAGAATCCCCTCAATGGGGCGTACATGCTGGGGCAGGGCTAGATATTGCGATTTTTTACCTCGATGCTTCCTATCAATGGTCACTGAGTAATATACAGACTGATATCAATCAAATAGACCTGGGAAAAACCAAAGGGTTTTTCCTCACGGCAGGTATTAGATTTTAATGCTATTAAAATTTCACATAATCCACCAACCCCATCCCAAAGCCTGAATTATCAGGCTTTGGGTGTTTTTACGAAAAACAAATCAGCTATGAAAAATCCAGCACTTTGGGCAGTCTTACTTTTACTAACTGCCGCTTGCCAAAATCAGCCAACGACTACTACTGAGTCAAGGGAGCTTGCAGAAGAAGTCTCTACCTCACAATCAACGGAGGGTTCCTATACTCAAGATGATCAAGAAAATAACATTCGATTGATCCAGATGACCCTTCGGGATATATACAAGGAAGATCTAGAAAAGGACTGGATCGATACGTTAAGCAGGCAGTTTAAATACTCCCAAGTAGACCTGAATCAGGACGGCAAAAAGGAAATACTTATTGGGTTGACAGGACCCTATTTCTGCGGTTCCGGAGGATGTACCCTGATTTTAACTTCTCACCAAGGAGATGTGATTACCCAGTTTTCTGTGGTCGATTATCCGGTCTATGTCGCAAAAGAGTCCTCCAATGGATGGCAAGATCTGATTTTATACAGCGGAGATAAAAATCGATTGGTAAAGTTTGATGGGCAATCCTATCCATCAAATCCTTCGGTCTTGGCGGCGTATTCGGGGGATATAAGTCTTTTGGAAAAATTACTGGATTGGGAGAGTCAGGAGATGTTTTCCTTTTGACCAAGCCATCTTCTTTGATTTAATAACTTAACAAATTATTCAATTGATTTTCACTTGAAAATCAATAAAATATTTTATTTTCATTTTGTTTTAGACTGAAATTATATGGTGGACTTTTATCTTGGGAAATTAGGTTTAAGTATCCTTTTTCCTTTTAGAAGGGGAGCTTTTGCAATTGTGCATCTTATGATGTTTTTTTTGTCTTCCCCAGTCATAGGTATAAGTAAAGAGAATGCTCACTTATATTCAAGTCAGGTTGAAGAAATTCAAAATGAATATAAAATATATCAAGATCAATTTTCGGTAAATGATGCGGAATCATCTATTATAAATCAATTTGATTCCGATGTAATAACTTCTGAAATTCTATTTGAAAGTGGTACAGTAAAAAAGGATGGTGAAGATAGGGAACCCTCAAAAGTTGCCAACTCGCTAAGCGATGGAAATAAAATTAGTAGACCAAATAGTAACGCGAATAGATTTGCTGGGTATAATACTAAGTCTGAGGTTACTTTAATCCACTCCGTTCCAACTTCTCCTCTTTTTGCTTCACAGATTTGGAGCAATTCGATCACAGGAACGAATCCAAGCGGATCCAATCCCTATATAAACGGGGATGTGGTCAATCCGAATATAACTGTATCTGGAATTCGGAGAGGCCCAGGAGTAGACGCTGTAAGTGTTCCGGACCAATATGATGCTTCAGGATGGAATAGCACTAATATTAATGGGTCTAAGTATTATGAATTTACCCTAACGCCTCAATCTGGATATCAGGTTAATTTAGCTAGTTTTTCTTTTACTGGGGTGACAAGTGGATCTGGCCCGGTCAATTTTGCTTTGCAATCAAGTCAAGATGGCTTCAGTTCAGTAATTGGAACGGTTACCTCTGGCGCCAATTTGGTTTCCTTAACAGGTAAGGATTTTCAGAACCTTACCGGTACTGTCACTTTCAGACTCTATGCATGGGGAGCTCCTATCTTTGGAGGAACTTTTGGAATCGCTGATTTTTCTTTTGTCGGAGACGTTATAGTGGACAATACCGCTAACCAAAGTATATGGTCTAATGCCATAACCGATCCAAATCCCAGTGCTTCCAATCCATTTATCAATGGGCAGGTGGTCGATCCAAATATCACTGTGTCGGGGATTAGGAGATCAAGTGGTGTAAGTGGATTTTCGGTGGCAAACCGCTATGATGCCACCGGGTGGAACAGCGGCAGCTTTGACCCAAATGATTACTTTGAGTTTACACTTACACCTAACTCCAGCTACAAGCTCAGCTTGGAAAGTTTTGTATTTGATGGGCAAACTTCGAGTGCCGATGCTCCCAGTTCATTTTCCATCCGATCTAGTCTTGATAATTTTAGCAGTGAATTGACGGTCGTCGAGGACTTAAATAGTATTGATCTTAGTAATGCCATTTACCAAAATATTACTGGTCCGATTACATTCAGAATTTATGCATGGGGAGGAATCACCTCGAGTGGTAGATATGGAATTAATTCATTTGCATTCAATGGAATTGTTGAAGTAGATACTGAAGAAGATGCTTCACTTTGGTCCAATCCCATCATTGGGTCTGACCCCAGTGCACTAAATCCATTCACCCTAGGGGATGTAGTCGTTCCCAATCTCACCGTGTCTGGCATTACAAGAGGAAGTGGGATTTTCCCAAGGACAACATCCATGCGTTTTGATGCCACAGGATGGAACAGTCCCTCTCTTGATCCAAATGACTATTTTGAATTCGTTTTGTTACCGGATGTTGGCTTTAAGTTAAACTTGAACAGTTTCATTTTTGACGGTCAAACGGCGGGAATAAATGCCCCAACAAATTTTGCTTTACGTTCCAGTCTTGATAATTTCTCGTCCAACATTGGGACGCTACAGGATGATTCCAATACTATACTTTTAACCGATCCTTCTTTTCAGAATGTTTCTGCAATTCGGTTTAGGATATACGCTTGGGGGGGGCCCTTGTCTGATGGGCGGTACGGTATCAATTCCTTTGAATTTAGGGGAAGTTTAGTTCCGGATTCCTGTGTGGTGCCGACTTTGACAACCTCTGGAGTGATAGATCCGGCAAACTTTAATTCCTTATCTACCACCACAGTTATTTTGCCATATTCAGCTTCAACGGGTAACCCGCTTGGATACCGAATTGACTGGAATGTAGAAGCTACAGCCGCAGGGCTCATAGATCAAGCCAATCCTTCAGAGACCTTTAACTCGGGACCAGGCAATGTAGATATTGTGATTCCTGCGAATATCCCTCCTGGAACTTATTCTGGGGTCATTTCCATTGGTACAGGAGTTTGTATCAGCAGTTATGCAATATCTCTGACTATCTTACCAACTTCGGGTCCTGTAGGAAATCCTGGTGGAGTATCTGGTACCAACCTTTGGCTAAAAGGAAATCAGGGGATCACCAACACAGGTACCACTCTAACAGGTTGGGCGGATCAGACAGGTGTAAATACATTCACAGTAACAGGTTCTCCAACCGTTACAACCAATGCCGTCAATTTCAACCAGGCTGTAAGTTTTAATAATGATGGTCTAAGCAGTTCATTACCCACAAATTACCTGTCCGGAAATACCGCTATTGATTTTACTGAGGGATTTGCCGTATATAAATTTTCAGATGGATCTTTTGGTCAAGCCAATTTTTTAGGTGGGGTTGATCCTCCATCTTTTCCAAGGAGAGGGGTGGTTATTTTTGGAGGCAGTGGGACAAACAATTCTTGGATGCGGCCCGGAAATGAGAGTTCCACAGTGGAAGAATTCCGGATTCAAAGTACCAATTTTGATAACAGGAAGCTGAATATAGTCAACCTAGACGCTACTCTGAGCAGTAGTCCATTCGGTACAGGTAGGGTAAATGGGACTGATCAGCCAGTTCTAGGAGCGACACCTGATTTTAGTAAGATCACTTTCAAGCCTATGATTGGTGGAACCAATAACGGTAACAACAATAACTTTGGCCATATGAAAGGAGATGGGCTTTTGGCAGAGCTCGTTGTTTTTCCAGCATCAATTCCTCTAGCAGATAAACAAAAAATAGAATCATACCTAGCCATTAAATATGGCATAAGTCTGGGGCAAAATGTTGCTCCAATTGCTGCTGTTGATTATTTGTCATCTTCAGGGACAACAGTTTGGTCTGCCAGTACCACCTATAATTATGATATTTTCGGAATCGGTAAAGACGATGCCAGTGGATTGAACCAGACTCAATCCAACAGCATCAACACCGGTTCAGGTGATGGAACTGGGCAAAGCGGTAAGGGAAATATTGTGCTCAGGAATCCATCTTTACTAGGAGATGGAGAGTTTTTAATTATAGGGCATGACAATGGGGCACTAGCTGAGCAAGATACCGATGTTCCTCCTGGACTCAATATGTTCCGTTTGGGTAGAGAATGGAAAGTACAACGAACGGGGGATCCTGGTACGGTGGATCTGGAATTTGATTTTAATGGAATAACCACTTCCGGTGGTACCACCGATGTCAACAATTATCGTCTACTAATAGATTCGGACGGGGATGGAGATTTCACCACAGGTACTGTAGAGCAGATAACTCCTAATGCTTTCGGAAGTCCAAAATTGATTTTTAATGGAGTCAATTTACCGAATGGGGCTGTTTTGGCTTTTGCCACGGGTCTTCAGAATCTATCTTGGACATTAACCAAACAAAGTTCCTCATCATCTTTTGATGCCGTTGGTGCGGGATTGGTGTACCAATTTTTTGCCACTAATACTGGAAATGTCAGTATTTCAGGAATTTCAATCAATGACCCACTGATTCCAAACTTGTTACAAACTCCAATTCAGGGGACTGACATTGGAAATGATGGCATCATGAGTCCGGGAGAAACGTGGAGATTTATAGGACCTTATACGACAAATCAGGCGGATTTAGACCGGGGATTTGTGGAAAACACTGCGACGATTTCTGGGACACCAGCAGGTGGTACCTTAGCAGATGCTACTTCCAATACCGTAACTGTCAATGCAGTCCAGAATCCATCTTGGACAGTTACCAAATCCACTTCCACAGCAGATTACGACCAAGTCGGGGATGTAATAAATTATGAAATCCAAATTCAAAACACCGGGAACGTCAGTATCAGCAATGTAAGCCTATCTGACCCGAACACGACAATTTCTGCAACTATCCAGGGAGACAATGCTCCTTCAGGTACGCTTGATGTCGGTGAAACTTGGACTTATTCTGCTACCCACACGGTAACCCAGGCGGATATCGATGCGGGAAATTATTCCAACACTGCCACTGCAAGCGGTTCTCCTGCGGGAGGGACATTGACTCCAGGAATTTCCAATACCGTAACGGTAAATGCAGTCCAGAATCCATCTTGGACAGTTACCAAATCCAATTCTACAGTAGATTACGACCAAGTCGGGGATGTCATAAATTATGAAATCCAAATTCAAAACACCGGGAACGTCAGTATCAGCAATGTAAGCCTATCTGACCCGAACACGACAATTTCTGCAACTATCCAGGGAGACAATGCTCCTTCAGGTACGCTTGATGTCGGTGAAACTTGGACTTATTCTGCTACCCACACGGTAACCCAGGCGGATATCGATGCGGGAAATTATTCCAACACTGCCACTGCAAGCGGTTCTCCTGCGGGAGGGACATTGACTCCAGGAATTTCCAATACCGTAACGGTAAATGCAGTCCAGAATCCATCTTGGACAGTTACCAAATCCAATTCTACAGTAGATTACGACCAAGTCGGGGATGTCATAAATTATGAAATCCAAATTCAAAACACCGGGAACGTCAGTATCAGCAATGTAAGCCTATCTGACCCGAACACGACAATTTCTGCAACTATCCAGGGAGACAATGCTCCTTCAGGTACGCTTGATGTCGGTGAAACTTGGACTTACACTGCGACTCATACAGTCACTCAGGCAGATATTGATGCGGGAACTTACTCCAACACTGCCACTGCAAGCGGTTCTCCTGCGGGAGGAACATTGACTCCAGGAGTTTCCAATACCGTGACGGTTAATGCGGTAGTCAACCCTGAGTTAACAGTAACTAAA
Organism: Algoriphagus litoralis; assembly: GCF_003259255.1. GTDB lineage: Bacteria > Bacteroidota > Bacteroidia > Cytophagales > Cyclobacteriaceae > Algoriphagus > Algoriphagus litoralis. Next base: position 11,008 of record NZ_QGOL01000002.1, on the reverse strand, counting down.
TCTACCTCTGCCCTGAATTACAGCCAGGTGGGTAGTTCAATTTCTTATACAATTGAAGTTGAGAATATAGGGAATGTTTCAATTTCCAATATTGTCATCACCGATCCATTGGCCACCACAGGTCCTACCTATGTGTCCGGAGACACAGGTGCTGACGATGTCATGTCTCCTGGAGAGACATGGGTTTATACTTTGACCCATCAGGTGACACAAGCTGATCTTGATGCGGGTTCTATTGTAAATACTGCAACAGCTACTGGAACACCTGCTCAGGGTACACTCACTCCTGCTACAGGTAGCACAACCATCAATGCGGTTACCAATCCGAACATTAACATCATTAAGACAGCTAATAAAACGGGCTATAGCCAAGCAGGAGAAACTATAGATTACTATATCAATATCAACAACTCCGGTAATGTCACCCTCAATGGATTTACGGTAGAAGATGTCAATACTGGAGATACCTATAATGTTGCAAGTATTTCTCCTGGCCAAACCCAGACTTATACCGTCACTTATACGGTGACTCAAGCGGATATTGATTCAGGCAGCATTGATAATGTGGCCAGCGTTTCAGGAACAGACCCGAATGGAGCACCTTTAGCAAGAGGAGATGACCTTACCATCAATGCTTCTCAAACCCCAAGACTGGATATAAGCAAGTCTACGACGACCACACAGTTTACCATGGCGGGTGAAATAATCACCTACACTATTGTTGTTGAAAATACAGGTAATATCACCATCAATAATCCGGTGGTCACTGATCCAAATGCTGATTCTGGACCAACGTATGTTTCTGGTGATCTTGCAAATACAGGTGTATTAGATGTAGGGGAAGTATGGACCTATCAAGCAACCCATACCGTGACTCAAGCCGATATGGATGCGGGTACCTTTACCAACACAGCCACAGCAAGCGGTACTCCAGTGGCTGGCACATTAACTCCGGAAACTTCTACGGTCACTACTCCGGGAGACCAAAGCCCGGATTGGTCAGTTGAGAAAAATAACACCAACATCCCAAGTGAGTTTACCAATGCAGGTGAAGTATTGACCTATGATATTGTTGTGTCCAATACAGGTAATATTTCCATTTCCAGTATCAATGTCTATGATCCAAAGGCAAGCACAGGACCTACCTATGTTTCAGGAGATCTAGCTAATACGGGTATATTGGATGTAGGTGAATCTTGGACTTATTCAGCCTCTTATACAGTCACTCAGGCTGATATTGATGCAGGGTCTTTCTCTAATTCAGCAACTATTGATGGTGCCTCGGTAATTGGACCTTTACCTGAAAAAACTGATAATGAAACTGTTTCAGCTGTAGGTTCTCCGGATTGGACACTGAGCAAATCTGCCTCTCAACCTACTTATGATCAAGCCAACCAGACAATAACCTATACTTTTGTCCTGGATAATACGGGAAATGTAACGATCTCTAATGTAGTATTGGATGATCCAAATGTGACTTCGGGCCCTACTTTGCAAAGTGGTGATACGAATAGCAATAACAAACTAGAGCCATCTGAAACATGGACCTACACGGCCACTTATCAAATTACGCAGGCGGACATTGATGGGGGGACATTTACCAATACTGCAACGGCAACAGGCACTCCATCTCAGGGCACTTTAGGTTCTGTGACAGATTCTGAAACAATCAATGCTGTTAAAAATCCAGACATTTCTGTCAATAAAACAGTAACTCCATCCACTTACGATACCCCTGGTCAGGTAATCACTTATACCTTGCAGGTGACCAATTCTGGTAATGTGACTCTTTCTGGTATTCAGGTATCCGATCCTGAAATCAATTTGACCCAGACCATTCCAACGCTTGCTCCAAGTCAAAGTAAGTCTCTGACTGGTACTTATACGGTGACCCAAGCAGATATTGATCGTGGTACACTTTCCAATTCTTTGACGGCAACAGGCACTGACCCGGATAACAATTCCGTGACTGACAATACTCAGGTAGATGCAACAGCCATTCAAAATCCTGATTTGGTAATCCTAAAAACCACCAATGCTTCAGGCTATACCAATGCTGGTGATGTCATTGCTTTTACGATTATCATCTCCAATTCAGGAAATGTAACGCTCACCGATCCAAATGTCACCGATCCATTGACTGGTCTTGATGTTTCTAGACCTACTTTGGCTCCTGGGCAATCCTATACAGTCAATACAAGCTATACAGTCACTCAGGCTGATGTGGATAACGGCTCCATTACCAATGTGGCATCCATTGATGCAATGGATCCAAATGGTTCTACAATTTCAGGAACAGATGATATTACCATCAATGGAGCATTTACTCCTGATTTAGAAATTTCGAAGCAGGTGGTCAATACAGGATTTGATCAGGCAGGTGAAATTTTGGATTATGTAGTCGTGGTAGAAAATACTGGAAATGTTGATTTGACAGGAGTTGAGATCACAGATCCTTTGACCGGAGATGATATTATTGTTGGAGCAATGGCACCTGGACAGATAGTGTCTTACACCATCCAATATACAGTCACTCAAGCTGATGTGAATAATGGCTCGATTACAAACACCGTAACTGTGGATGGAACTGATCCGAAAGGTGGAGATGTAACTGATACGGATGATGATATTTTGGATGGTTCCCAAAATCCCGCTTTGACATTGGATAAGCAAAATGTCAATACAGTAGCTGCTGCGGGAGAAGTGGTAGAATACCAATTTGTAGTCACCAATACGGGTAATGTCACGATTTCTGATGTTGAAATCACAGATAGCCTCACGACGCCTTCAACGATAACAATTGGGGATCTGGACCCAGGGGAGTCGGCTACAGTCACTGCTTACTATACTGTCACACAAAATGATATAGATAGTGGCCAAATCACCAATACGGCGATTGCGACTGGTCAAGATCCTAATGGAGTAGACGTCACTGATCAGGATACAAACTGGATTGACAGTAATCCTACGCCTAGAATAGAAATTGAGAAAAGCTCAAATGCATTTGGGTATTCATTTGCCGGCGAGGTGATTGGATATACCCTTGTAGTGACCAATAATGGAAATACTACATTGGATAATGTGAATGTGGAGGATTCCAAATTAGGTTTCCAAAATTCCATTGGAACCTTGTTGCCGGGTGAAAAACGAACATTTAACCCAATCTATGTCGTCACGCAACAAGATTTGGATTTAGGAGAAATCCTAAATATTGCATCTGTTTCTGGTGAAGAAACAGGGTTGGGTATAACTGTATCAGATGTAGATGCTGCGAATTTATTGGGAAGCCAAACTCCAAAAATCAGCTTAAAAAAGGAGGCCTTAACTAATGGATATGATACCGCAGGTGATATTATTGAATATGAATTTACAATCAGAAATACAGGAAATGTTACCCTAAGCAATGTTCGAATTTCAGATCCCTTAATCAGTTCATCTCCATTAATCATTCCGGATCTGCAAGTTGGCGCCTCGCTATCAAGAATAGTGGCTTATACGGTCACACAGGATGATATCAATTCTGGATCAGTGACAAATACTGCACAAGCAGAAGCAACAGGACCAAAAGGTCAGCGGGTATTTTCCAGCGATAAAGAACTTGTCAATGCAGCGCAAAATCCTGGGTTGGTATTTGTGAAAACCTCTACACCTAAAGTGGTAGATGCAGTTGGTGAGGTAATTACGTACATCATTAGAGTAGCTAATACAGGAAATATTTCCTTGTTCAATATCAAGGTGGAAGATCCTCTGGTTTCTTTGGATGAAACAATCGCAAGATTGGATCCAAATCAAACTCAAGCCTATACCACCACCTATACCGTGACCCAGGCCGATCTGGATGCAGGAAGTATCACAAATGCGGCTACTCTTGTAGGCTCTGATGCCTTAGGTAACAACTACAACAGAAACTCATCTACAGTGACTGATGTAGATCAAAATGCGAATATCTCAATTTCCAAAGTTGCTGATGTAAGCTCATTTGATACAGCAGGTGATATCATCAATTATACTATTGAGGTTGAAAACACCGGAAATATTACTGTTGAAAATCTGCAGGTAACTGATCCAAAAACCAATGCACCAACTTACGTTTCAGGAGATACTGGTGTGGATGGACTTATGTCTCCAGGTGAAATATGGGTTTATACCACTAGCTATACGGTTACTCAGGATGATGTGGATAGTGGAGGATTTAGAAATGACGCAAATGCCTCAGGTACTACCTCTACTGCAGGACCAGTAACTGACAATACCAATGTGAACGTGCCATCTGATGTGCAGCCAAGTTGGACTATTGCCAAAACAATAAGTACCAACCCAGCTACTTATCAGGCGGTAGGAGAAGTTTTAGCATATCAGATTGTTGTTACCAATACAGGAAACGTAAGAATCAATAATGTTTCTGTGGCGGATCCTAAAGCAGATAGTAGCCCTGTTTATGTTTCTGGTGATACAAACAATGATTCTAAACTGGATTTGACAGAATCTTGGACTTATACAGCAGAGCATACCGCCACCCAAGCGGATTTGGATTTAGGGACTTTCACGAATACTGCGACTGCTTCTGGGAAACTCACTAGTGGAACGATTCCAAATGTGACAGATTCTGAAACAGTTACTGGTCAGCAGAACCCATCCTGGACATTGACAAAGGTCAGCACCACCCAGCCGAATTCATTCAGAAATCCTGGACAGGGACTTTCCTACAATATTATTGTGGAAAACACCGGAAATGTCAGCATCAGTTCTGTCTCTGTTGCCGATCCTGGAGCAACTTCAGGTCCTACCTATAGATCAGGGGACTTAAATAATAACCAGATTCTCGAAGTGTCCGAGTCTTGGACTTATTCGGCAAGCTACACAACCAAGCAATCTGACATAGATGCTGGCCAGTATGAAAACACCGCTACAGCTACAGGAACTCCTGCTGGAGGCACATTGCCAAATGCTACAGATACTGAGATTGTACCTGCCGTTCAGACGACAACTATCGATATCACCAAGACTGTCGCCCAAAATGGATACAACCAGATCGGTGAGGTCTTGAATTATACCCTGGTAGTCAGAAATACCGGTAACGTTACATTAACAAATGTGCTGGTAGAAGATCCTAATACGGGGCTTTCTGAAACCATTGCAACCATGAATCCTGGCGATAGTAAAACTTACCAGGAAACCTATGTAGTGACCCAGACAGATATTGACCGGGGTAAAATCGAAAATATCGCTACGGCTACTGGAACATTGCCTAACCTTAGCACTATTTCTGACACAGCGACTGAGATAATCAATGGTGCACAAACTCCAGGGTTGAATCTATTCAAAGACGTTCAGCAAAGCGGCTATTACCTACCTGGCGAAATCATCAACTATAGCATTTATGTCCAAAATCCTGGAAACATCAATATTTTCAGTTTAAATGTAGTAGACAATAAGGTAGGCTTGGATACCACATTAGCGGTACTTGCACCTTCCGAGCTTGTCCGATTTGATGTTGATTATACAGTTACCCAAGTGGATGTTGATTTGGGCTCCATTACAAACGTCGCTTCTGCTTTGGGTAGGGATTTTAATGGAAATATCCTGACGGCTACCGATTCAAAAATCTTGATCGGTACTCCTGATCCAAAAATGGTTGTTCGAAAGTCCACCCCAACATCAAATTATGCCCAACAAGGAGATGTAATAGAATATCATATTTCTGTTGAAAATACAGGTAATTTGACCTTGCTGGATGTGACCGTGACAGATCCTAAAGCGGATATCATCACTCCAATGCCAATAGCATCCATTCCGCCGGGTCAGACTGTTGTGGTAGATGCGCAACATGTGGTTACTCAGGCAGATATTGATGCTGGAAGCTATTCTAACACAGCCACAGTTTCTGCCACTGAGCCAGACGGCACGGTAATTAGCCAGCAGACAAATCAGATAAGAGTTCCAGCTATCCAGAGCCCGGATTATCAGATCACGAAATCAAGTTCTACAGCCAATTATGATGCTGTGGGAGATGTGATCAATTATACTTTTGTAGTTGAGAATACTGGAAATGTGACCTTGAAAGATCTGACCCTATCAGATTCGAAAGCACAGATTACAGCAGGTAATCCTATTTCTACTTTGGCACCAAGTGCTACAGCCACAATCACTGCTGTGCATACAGTAACACAAGCTGATTTGGATGCTGGCCAATACCAAAATACCGGTTCGGGTACTGCGAAGGATACAAATAATAAAGACATCAAGCGAAATTCCAACCAGGTAACTGTTCCAGCTGTCCAGTCTCCAAGTTTGGACATCGTGAAAAGTTCTGCGCAGTCTACTTATTCAACCTTGAATGAAGTAATCAATTATCAATTTGTAATCACCAATACAGGTAATGTGACACTCACAGATACCAAAGTGGTGGATAACAATACAGTAGTAGCAGGAAATGCTTTTGTACTCAGTCCTGCGGCAGTAAGAACTGTGACCGCAACTCACACAGTCACCCAGGCAGACTTGGATGCTGGCCAGATTATCAATGTAGCGACAGTTCAGGCAAAAGACCCTAAAAATGCCCAAGCTTCTGCCATTTCCAATGTGGTGACTATTACGGCAGTTCAATCACCTGGACTTCAAGCTGTCAAATCCTCCTCTGTTCAGACCTATAGTCAAGTTGGAGAGACAATTCAATATTTGATTGCTGTGACCAATACTGGAAATGTCACTTTATCAAATTTGGTAACGACAGATGCGAAGGCGACAGTCAATGGAGGTAGCCCAATTGCAAGCTTAAAACCTGGTCAGACCTTAAATGTTTCTGCTTCCTATCAAGTGACTCAAGCAGACATCGATGCAGGAAGAATCATTAATATAGCCTCTGTCAATGGAGAGGATGTAAACGCTGATCCTATAGGAGCAATCACCAATTCAGTTACAGTCACGGCTGTACAAGACCCAGAAATTCAGGTAACTAAAACTGTCAATCCATTATCGTATGATTTCCTTGATGAGGTTCTCAACTATACCTTGGTGGTGGAAAATACTGGAAATGTAACTTTGGAACAGGTGAATCTAATAGATAATCTCACCTCGGTAAATGACAACATCGGCACATTAATTCCTGGACAGACTTACACAACTACGGCTTCCTACACCATCACTCAAAGTGACCTGGATACCGGATCGGTTCCAAACATTGCTACGGTTACCGGAGTGGATCCAAACACGATGACAGTTACAGATACCGATAGAGAAGAATCTATCGGAGTTCAGGATCCACAAATTGACATTCAAAAATCTGCTGATGTTAGTTTGGTAAGAAATGCTGGAGAAGTGATCACCTACACCTTTGTAGTGGAAAACATCGGTAACCAGACCCTGATCAATGTAGAAATCGATGATCAAAGAATTCCTTACAACCAAGTTGTGGGTACACTATTGCCAGGTCAATCCGAAACCTATTCTACGGTTTACTCAGTTACTCAGGCGGATATTGACAGTGGATCTATTGACAATAGTGTAACTGTGATTGGAGATGCTCCAAATGGACAGAAAACCTCTGACACTGATCAAGTGACAGTAGCTGTGGATCAAACTGCAAGAATTGAACTGACAAAATCAGGTGATAAATCCTTCTTCACTGCCGTTGGAACTCCGATAAATTATACCATTGTAGTAGAAAATACGGGTAATGTTACCTTGACTGATGTCAATACAGTAGATACTCAACTCGGAATTTCTGAAACCGGTACCTTGGCCCCAGGTGACTCATTCACCTATACAGGAGTTCATACGACCACTCAGGCAGATTTGGACAGAGGAAGATTCGTCAATACTGCCTCAGTAAAAGCTACCCAGCCATCTGGACCTGTTTTATCTGCAACAGATTCATGGACTGCTACTGCTGTTCAGTTCAGTAATTTAGTGGTTAATAAGTCAGTGAGTCCGGTAATATTTAATGCTGCCGGTGAAGTACTGACATATAATATTCAAGTCGTAAACAACGGGAACGTGACATTGAGTCTTGTTAAGACTGAAGATCCAAAAACCGGATTTGTGGCGTCTGAACCTACTTTGGCACCAGGTGCAACCTTGACATACACCACGACTTACACCGTGACTCAGCAGGATGTGGACAATGGATTGTTTAGAAATATTGTTCAGTCAGTTGCTAATAAACCTGACGGAATTAAGGTAACTGGACAGGATGATGCCATTGCAATTTCGAATGGAAAAGGCGGTATTGAACTGACTAAAACTGCACTTGCAAATACCTATACTCAGGTTAATGAAGTCATTGAATATGAGTTTACCATCACTAATATTGGTACGCTCACCTTGGATAATGTGCAGCTGGATGATTCAAGACTTGCCTATTCGCAATCAATCGCTACACTGAGTCCAGGTCAGACTGAAGTATTTACGGCTAGCTATTCTGTGACTCAAGCTGATTTGGATGCTGGTTCTATTTTGAATTCTGCGACTGTGACTGCCACAGATTCTGATAATAAATCACAATTAGATACTGATGATGCAGTGGTCAATGCATCCCAGAATCCAATGATTGTTTTGACTAAGAGTGTAAATCCTACTGTAATTGCGAGCGCTGGTGTTGATTTAACCTACACGTTTGTTGTGACCAACACAGGTAATGTGAGCCTTTCAAATGCTGAATTGGTAGATACCATGTTGCCAGGATTCAGCCCTCCTCCATTTGATTTGATTCCATCAGAATCTGCGACATTCTCCTATGTGTATCAAAGCACCCAAGAGGATATTGATAGAGGATTCATTTTGAATTTTGCTAGAGCAAAAGCAGAGGATCCAAATGGAACTTCCGTTTCTGATATTGATAATGCTTTAGTAACTGTTCAGAGAAATGGTGCAATAGCTATTCAGAAAACAGCTGATTTGTCCACAGTTACAACTGCTGGTGAAGTTGTAAACTATACCTTGATCGTAACCAATGTCGGTAATTTGACGCTGAACGATGTGACTACGGATGATCCTTTGACTGGATTAAGTGAGTACGAAGTTGAGTTGGCTCCAAATGCTTCGATTACGTACAGCACTACTTATACTGTGACTCAAGTTGACATTGACGCAGGAAGCATTCGAAATGTAGCGACAGCTGAGGGAGTGACTGACTATGGAGTATCCAGAGTCGATACAGATGATGCCGTTGTAAATGTGGTTCAAAACGGATCCATTTCACTTACCAAAACCGCCAATCCACAAACTTATGCGGTGCCAGGCGAAGTCATCACATATTCATTTGTAATTGAAAACACAGGTAATGTTACCCTGGCTCCGGTAGTTCTATCAGATGCATCACTTTCCTTAACTCAAAATTTTGCAAGTCTAGCTCCAGGCCAGTCCGTTACTAGTACAGCGACATATTCTGTCACCTTGCTGGATCTGAATCGAGGTTACATTTTCAATGAAGCGACTGCAGTCGGTACCGGACCTAAAGGCAAGGATTTTAGAAATACAGATACTGAGAGAATCACTGCTACCAGTAATCCTGGTATAGGTATTACTAAGACTGCGAATGTCTCCAACTACCAAAATGTTGGAGATCAAGTGCAATACACCATGGTAATTACAAACACTGGAAACACATCCCTACTTGGTGTCAATTTGGTGGATAAACAAATTCCTATTCTTCAGGTGAAAACTGGAATGGTGCCGGGTGAAGTTTGGACTCAGACAGGAACACATACCATTACCCAAGCAGATATTGATGCAGGGTCTTTGACGAACACGGCAACTGTTACGGCTAATTCCCCTCAAGGCACTTCAGTGAATGGTTTGGCATCCGTAACGATTAGAGCAAATCAACAATCCGGAATCCAATTGCTTAAAACTGCTGATGTCAACCAGGTTGACTTGGCTGGAGATGTTATCAATTACAGTTTAATTGTTAAAAACACAGGTAATGTGACTCTTAGCAATGTCGTATTGACTGATCCTTTGACCAATTTATCTGTGGCTATAGGCACTCTTCTTCCTGGGCAGGTAGCGACAAATACTGAATCTTACCAAGTTTCCCAGGCAGATATCGATGCCGGCTCTATCCTGAATACTGCCACGGTGGTTGGTCAAGATCCTAGTCTTCGAGCAGTGGGCGATACTGATGCAGTTACAGTGACAAGTGTACAGACTCCGGATTTAACAATTGAGAAACAATCCGATATATCCACCTACAATGCTGCAAATCAGGTAGCCAACTTTACTTTGACAGTGACCAATACTGGAAATGTCACATTAACTGCGGTTACAATTACTGATCCGTTGACGTCTTTGAACGTGAATGTAGGGGACCTAAATCCGGGCCAAGTTGCGGTACGAACTACTTCTTATACCATAACTCAGGCAAATGTAGATCAAGGAAGCTTCTTGAATACGGCGACCGTTCAGGGATTGGATCCAAATGCAATATCTGTAACAGATTACGATGATGTGAGGCTCAACAGCGTCAGAAGACCAAATATAGAGCTAAGTAAATCAGCAGATAAGGCTACTTGTAGTGTGGCTGGTGAACCTATCACTTATACACTTGTAGTGACCAATACTGGCAATGTCACCTTGACCAATGTTTCACTTAGTGATCCTTTGGCTAATTCTGGACAAAGTGTGGGTAACTTGGCTCCTGGAGCAGTCCAAACAATCACTGCAGTTTATACTGTGAAGCAGTCCGATGTGGACAATGGTATAATAAACAATACAGCTACCGCTTCAGGAACATCTCCTTCTCAATTAACAGTTAGAGATTTTGATTCTGAGTCAGTCACTGCAATTCAGACCCCAGGCATCAGTTTGACAAAAACAGCTAATCCGGCTACCTATTCACAGGAAGGGGATCAGATCAGCTACAGTCTGGTAGTGACCAATACAGGCAACGTGACCTTGGACAATGTGACGGTAAGCGATGCGGGCACGACGTTGGGCAATCCGCAGGTGGGCACGTTGGCACCGGGCCAGAGTGCAACAGTTGGAGCCGTCTACACGGTAATCCAGTTAG
>NZ_QGOL01000019.1 GCF_003259255.1 Algoriphagus litoralis | reverse complement strand
CTGGAATGAACTTTTCTTTTCAATTCAACATCCTGCTCCAGCGCTGGTGATCCGTGCTATTTATTTAACCCAGCCTTGAAAGGCTGGGCTATTGATGGATTGCCGGTTCCTCAATCCATGATAGCAATCGGCATCTGCTCCTCGAAATTTGTAATTTCGAGGTCCTACCCTAGGATTTGTAATCCGATACCACATTTCCATTGCGCTGGAATGAACTTTTCTTTTGAAATTAACATCCTGATCCAGCGCTGGTGATCCGTGCTATTTATTTAACCCAGCCTTGAAAGGCTGGGCTATGGATGGATTGCCGGTTCCTCGATGCTAGTTAGCAATCGGCATCAGCTTCTCGAAATTTGTAATTTCGAGGCCCTACACAAGGATTTATAACCCGACAACCTATTCCATTGCGCTGGAATCAGCTTTTCTTTTCAATTCAACATCCTGCTCCAGCGCTGGTGATCCGTGCTATTTATTTAGCCCAGCTTTGAAAGGCTGGGCTATGGATGGATTGCCGGTTCCTCGATGCTAGATAGCAATCGGCATCAGCTCCTCGAAATTTGTAATTTCGAGGCCCTACCCTAGGTTTTGTAATCCGACACCACATTTCCATTGCGCTGGAATCAGCTTTTCTTTTCAATTCAACATCCTGCTCCAGCGCTGGAGTACCGTGCTATTTATTTAGCCCAGCCTTGAAAGGCTGGGCTATGGATGGATTGCCTGTTCCTCAATCCATGATAGCAATCGGGAGCAATTTCAAGATCAGCTCCTCGAAATTTTTAATTTCGAGACCCTACACAAGGATTTAGAACCCGAAAACCTATTCCATTGCGCTGGAATAAACTTTTCTTTTCAATTCAACATCCTGCTCCAGCGCTGGTGATCCGTGCTATTTATTTAACCCAGCCTTAAAAGGCTGGGCTATGGATGGATTGCCGGTTCCTTGATCCTCGATAGTCATCGGCGGGATTGATCTCCACATCTGGGAGTAGAATCATTCGGGTTACTAGGTGGAGTTTGTAACTCCACATTACTATCCAAACGAATTTGTAATTCCCCCTCCCCAAAAACCATAATCTTCGCGATTCTTTACCAATTGACCTTTTCAGTACATTTGGTCAATCTATCACCATGACACCAAGACCAAACATTCTGATCATCTGCGGGAAAAATAAAAGGCGAAGCCGAACGGGTGAGTTTATTTTTAAAAATGATTCCCGGTTTAATGTTCGCTCGGCGGGACTGAGCCCCAAAAGTGACCGGAAAATCTCTGAGGCTGACTTGAATTGGTCGGACTTGGTCTATGTGATGGAAACCGAGCATCGTAGCAAAATCAGGGAGCTATACCGTCATCTGGACTTGCCTGCTATTGAAGTGCTCCATATACCGGATGAGTATGAGTACATGGATGAGGAGCTGATTGATCTTTTGACAGACCGAATTAACCAATCGCTTCGGGCTGCTTATGGTCTCTGATCAGTTCGCTTTCCTGAAAAAACTCATAAGAATGGAGAGCTAATCCTAAGCAGAGTTTGTACCTCACAGACAGGAATAGTAAACCTAATTATTACCTTTTGATGACTATGAAAAGTAAGGCAAACATCAAACTTCCGCTTTCGGCTACTGAAAAAGCAAATTTGAGAACCCATAAAATCAAAATCGCAAACCTTCTGGACTTTGCAGCTGACGAATTGGAGGTTTTGCTAGGCGCAAGCGCTGAGCGAGCCAAAGAAATCTTTGCCCTAGGTGAATTTCAAACCGTTCCTTCTGTCGGGATAAAATTTGCCGAAGACCTGGTGTTTTTAGGGTATTATTCGCTCCAGGAACTCAAGGCAAAAGACGGCGGCAAACTGACAGACGAATACGAACAAAAATTGGGTTATTGGGTCGATCCCTGTGTAGAAGACCAATTTAGATTGGTCGTACATTATGCAAACACTGCTGACCCATCCAAAACCTGGTGGGACTTTACTGCAGAACGAAAAAAGTTTCGCGCGGAATATGGGTATCCACAAAGCAGACCTCAAAAACCCTGGTATGAGACTTTGACATATGAACTCAAAAACAAAAAAGGCAGCTTTAACGAGGAGTAGCGTATTTCCATTGACTGAATTGATTTTTTAAACCACCTTACGATCGAAACGAATTAGTAATTTACCCCATGACCCACTACCTGATTGTACCCGGCCTTGGCAATTCGGGACTCGAACATTGGCAGACTTATTTCGAGGAGTCCGGACCGCAATTTCACCGAATCCAGCAGGAAGAATGGGATGCACCTGCATGTGCGGATTGGATTCAGAAGATCGAGGAAAGTGTGCAACAGTTTGACCCGAAGGAGGTCGTATTGATTGGGCATAGCCTGGGCTGCACCGCCATTGCCCACTGGGCCAAGCGATTTGGCAAAGTGGTAAAAGGCGCCCTGCTGGTTGCTCCCAGCGATATCGAAAATCCGGTGTACACCTTTCCCGCAACCGGCTTTTCACCTATTCCTTTGGAAAGGATTTCCTTTCCCACGCTGGTGGTAGCGAGTACGGATGATCCTTGGGTATCGTTTGAGCGGGCTGCGTTTTTCGCTTCCTCCTGGGGCAGTGCTTTCGTTTCCCTTGGTGCAGCAGGGCATATCAATGTCGCCTCAGGTCACGGGGCTTGGGAGGAAGGACTTGAGCTGCTGAAGCGTTTGGGTTGAGGAGTTGGTGAGCTTGCTTGATGTCAGCCTTCTCGCTCACCGATCCACTTTATCCGCTTAGGCTGCCTTAGTAAACTCTTAACTAGATGAACTTATTGCTATGGAATTTATTACGCTGAAGACTTTTGACAATCCGATAGATGCCCATATCCTCAAGAGCAAACTTGAAAGCGAGGGAATAATCTCCTTTTTATTTGATGAAAATATAGTTGGGCTTAACCCACTATATAGTATCGCTGTTGGGGGAATAAAGCTAAAGATCAATCGATCTGATTACGAAAAGGCCCACGCAATTCTTGATGAGTCGATAAAAAACAGGTGGATCAGTGACGCAGGCGAACGGATTCAATGCCCACGATGCAAATCAGAAGACCTCCTCAGTGACTACATATCTTTACGTGGCACCAAAGGGATCCTTGCCGCTATTGTCTCTTTCCTTTTGTTGGTTTTACCGTTTTATCAAAACACGGTTTATAAGTGCAAAGCCTGTGATTTTGAGTTTAAAAAATCTGGTTGAGTTATTATTCGCTACAAATCCTTTAGAGCAATTGGGAATCTATTCTAGGATTTATAACCCGAAAACCTATTCCATTGCGCTGGAATCGGCTTTTCCTTTCAATTCAACATCCTGCTCCAGCGCTGGTGTTCCGCGCAATTTATTTAGCCCAGCCTTGAAAGGCTGGGCTATGGATGGATTTCCAGTTCCTCAATCCATGATAGCAATCGGGAGCAATTTCAAGATCAGCTCCTCGAAATTTGTAATTTCGAGGCCCTACACAAGGATTTAGAACCCGAAAACCTATTCCATTGCGCTGGAATCAGCTTTTCTTTTCAAATCAACATCCTGCTCCAGCGCTGGCGTTCCCCGCAATTTATTTAACCCAGCCTTGAAAGGCTGGACTATGGATGGATTGCCCGTTCCTCAATCCATGATAGCAATCGGGAGCAATTTCAAGATCAGCTCCTCGAAATTTGTAATTTCGAGACCCTACCCTAGGATTTGTAATCCGAAACCACATTTCCATTGCGCTGGAATCGGCTTTTCCTTTCAATTCAACATCCTGCTCCAATTCTGTAGTACCCTGCTATTTATTTAGCCCAGCCTTGA
>NZ_QGOL01000018.1 GCF_003259255.1 Algoriphagus litoralis | reverse complement strand
CAGAGGCTTTTTTGCGTTTGGGGGGAGCCTAAAGTGAAAACTGGATTCCCTCTACCCAAATTGAATTGATCCAAATGTTTTAAATCTTCTGGCTGTTTAAAGGCTATCCAATTCACCGGATTATTCACCATTTGTCCCAGGAGTCTTTTATTAATCCGAATCCTTTGATCGGTAAGTTTTTAAGCGGCTTTGTTTTTTAAATGGATTTCGTATTCCAGGACAATTTTGGAGACATGATTTTTATCATAGATGCTGACCACAATAGTCAGGCATCTTCCATGGATCTCAAATTAGCTTTGACAAGAAGTTTAAGCTATGAAACTGAAATCGGCACAAGCACCTTTGATTGGATTGACTGATGATATCGTTAATGAATTTTTTTGTGCGAAAGTTTCTAAGTCTTTTGACCCAACAAATCCTGACAATAGCCTTTGCAATCAGGATGATGAACCCACTCTTTTTACAATAGACTTGCTGAAAACGCTTGATTGGCTTCACCACCATGAATATCCAAGGCCACTTGAAAAGGAAGTTTGCCCAATTCCAGTTCTTCTTTTTGTTCCTGATTTCTCAACTGAACACCTCTTATTTCATTTTGATGGCACCTCCAATTCAGTTGAATTGATCAAGAACTTCATCAACTTATTTGGAGATTTGATTCACGACAGTAAGGCAACGATCATTTCTCCCAATTTTACTCCTAAATCTAAAATTCGGGAAGAGCGGGAGATTATTCAATTGATTTCGAATTCAACTCGTGAAACGAGTTTTATCAAATTCAATTTTTCCAGAATCGGTGACTTCTGGTCTTATGGAGTAAAGCACGATTGTTCACTTTTAGTTACTACCAAAAATTACCAAGCAGATCTAGCAAAGGTTCTTTTTCATTTTTATAAAGGCAAGGTTTGGAGTTCTAAGCTTTCATTTTACCTCTCGGTTTAAATCATGCATTTCACTGATTTTCGTCATGATTTCCACATTTGTTCCAAGGTAATTTTATAAAAATATCCTTCCATGAGACCTGTTGCTACTCCTGAAATCCAAACCTCTTGCTATCACTGCGGTGAAAGCTGTGAGAAGGAGTCCGTATCATTTGATCAAAAAACATTCTGTTGTCAAGGATGTAAGTTGGTCTACGAGGTATTGTCTCAAAACGATCTATGTGAGTATTATCAGCTGGAGTCTGCTCCAGGCAAAAGCCAAAAAGAAAGTTCCAGATTAAAGAACAGGTTTGATTACCTGGACGATTTGGAAGTCGTTCAGAAATTGTTGGACTTCAAGGACGAGAAAGAGAGTCACATTACCTTTTACATCCCTTTAATTCATTGTGCTTCGTGCATATGGCTCCTTGAAAATTTGTACCAAATCAATAAGGCAATTTTTTCAAGCCGTGTCGATTTTGTCAAAAAGAAAGTCCAAATAAAGTTTTCTCAGGATCAAATTAATCTAAAAGAAGTAGTTACGCTGCTTTCTACGCTTGGCTATGAGCCTAAAATCAACCTTTCTGACCTTGATCAAAAAAACAAAAGTCTAATAGACAGAAAAACCCTCACAAAGCTTGGAGTGGCAGGATTTTGTTTTGGCAATATGATGCTTTTTAGCCTCCCAGAATATTTTTCAGAGGCTAGGCTTCTGGGTGAAGGGTTTAAGCGACTTTTTGACTACCTGAATGTCGTGCTTTCTCTTCCTATTGTATTCTACTCCGCCAGTGATTATTACCGATCTGCTTGGAATGCGGTCCGTCAGCGCAAGATCAACATGGATGTACCGATTGTACTCGGAATTATCGCCTTTTTCTTTTATTCCCTCTGGGAAATATTTGCTCAAGGTAATGCGGGCTACATGGACAGCCTGGGAGGATTACTTTTCTTCCTTTTGCTCGGGAAAATATATCAGCAAAAAACCTTTGCCACACTTGAGTTTGATCGGGACTATAAGTCCTATTTCCCAATAGCAGTAACTCGACTTGTACAGGACCAAGAGGAAGTTATTCCGCTTTTCAAATTGCAAGTGGGGGATGTAGTGCTGGTTAGGGATGAAGAATTGATACCTGCTGACTCATTGCTTTTGAGTGACCAAGCTAATATAGATTACAGCTTTGTGACTGGTGAAGAAGTACCGGTACCCAAGCGAAAAGGAGAACTGATCTATGCGGGAGGTAGACAAAAAGGTGGTGCGGTACTGTTTACGATTCAGAAATCTCCCTCTCAGAGTTACCTGACTGACTTGTGGAACAACGACTCTTTTGCAAAATCTACCAAAAGACTACTTGAACCGCTAGCTAACCGAATCAGTGGGGTATTCACTTGGACAGTCCTTACCATAGCCGTAGCTGCCTTTATTTTTTGGATTGGAAATGACCTCAGCATTGCAGTGAAAGCTTTTACTACTGTGCTGATCGTAGCCTGTCCATGCGCCTTGTCCATGTCCACGCCATTCACCTTGGGCAATACTCTGCGGATATTTGGAAGAGGGAAATTTTACCTTAAAAATGCTGCAGTGGTAGAGCGACTAGCATTGCTGGACACGATTGTTTTTGATAAAACAGGGACCTTGACCGATCCTGCTAATGCCACAATAGAATATCTAGGTGAGCCACTTTCAGCTGAGACTCGATCGATTATCAAAGCGATGGTAACTCGATCCACACACCCTTTAAGCAATAGGATCAATCTTTTCTTAGGGAATATCCATCCAGTCAGCCTGGATTCCATCCAGGAAATTAAAGGCGAGGGAATTCTCGCAAGCTATAAAGGTCAAGAGTTCAGACTTGGATCTCAGCGCTTCACTGGTCTGGTAGACCAGTCCATTCCTCAAGATGGAAATCAGGTGTCAATCAGTGTAGAAGGGGTCAATTTAGGATTTTTCCATATTCAGTCGGGGTTGAGAAAAGGCGTTTCTGAGGTGGTGAAGGAACTATCTGAGGGATTTGAACTTCACATGCTGTCAGGCGACCATTCCCATGAGCGTGAGTCCTTGTCCCAAAAACTGGGAACTTCCCTTCGTTTTAACTTTGAACAAAGCCCAAAAGACAAACTCAATTACCTCAAAGACTTAAATGCGCAAGGCAAAAACACATTGATGGTCGGTGATGGGCTGAATGATGCCGGAGCGCTCCAAGAGAGTCAAGTCGGAATAGCGGTCACAGATCGAGTCAGCCATTTTTCCCCAGCAAGTGATGCCATTTTGGATGCTGATTCTTTTGACAAAATCCCTGGCTTCCTTTCGTTTGCCAGACAGAGCAGGCAAATCATCAAAGCCAGTTTCGCACTCAGTTTTTTGTACAACATTGTGGGGATCAGCCTAGCTGTTCAGGGACTTTTGAGTCCAGTACTTTGCGCCATATTGATGCCTTTGAGCAGTATTTCGGTAGTGATTTTTGCCACGGTTGCTACCAATTTAATGGGGATTCGCAAGGGTCTCATTCACCTAAACAAACCCTAAAATGGAAGTCATCTTTATTCTCATCGCAATTAGTCTCCTTCTGGCCGTCACGTTTCTGATACTTTTTTTCAGAGCAATGAAGGATGGGCAGTTTGACGATAGCTATACCCCTTCAGTCCGAATTTTATTTGAAAATCAGCCTAAAAAGTCAAAAAAAGATCAACCAAAAAATACCAAGTCCTATGAATGATTCTACTTTGGAACGGTTCCACTATGACAATAAAATTGTCAAGTACTTCAGTGCCGCTACGATTATCTGGGGTCTAGTTGGCATGTTAGTGGGGCTCATTGCCGCCACCCAGCTTTTCCTTCCCGAGGCTAATTTGGGTAATCCCTACACCACATTTGGCAGGATACGACCGCTGCATACCAATGCAGTAATTTTCGCTTTTGTGGGGAATGCCATCTTTGCCGGCGTGTATTATTCGATGCCAAGATTACTTAAGACCCCCATGTGGAATAGCATGCTCAGCTGGTTTCACTTCTGGGGTTGGCAATTAATCATCGTAGCTGCAGCGATTACTTTGCCTTTGGGCTTGACTACTTCTAAAGAATATGCCGAACTGGAGTGGCCGATAGACATTGCCATAGCGCTGGTTTGGGTAGCCTTTGGAGCCAATATGATCGGAACGCTGATCAAGCGTCGAGAGCGTCACATGTACGTGGCGATCTGGTTTTACCTCGCATCATTTGTCACGGTTGCAGTGTTGCACATTTTCAATTCCTTTGAGCTGCCGGTTTCATTTATGAAAAGCTATTCAGCCTATGCCGGTGTTCAGGATGCTTTGGTTCAGTGGTGGTATGGACATAATGCGGTCGCATTCTTCTTGACTACCCCATTTCTAGGACTGATGTATTATTTCTTACCAAAAGCTGCCAATCGCCCAGTTTATTCCTATAAGCTATCCATTGTACACTTTTGGTCGCTGATTTTCCTTTACATGTGGGCTGGCCCTCACCACTTGTTATATACGGCTTTGCCTGAATGGGCTCAGGTATTGGGTACTGTTTTCTCTGTGATGTTGGTAGCTCCTTCTTGGGGAGGTATGGTCAATGGTTTATTGACGCTGCGCGGAGCATGGGATAAAGTAAGAAATGAGCCGGTTTTGAAATTCATGGTAGTCGCGGTGACCGCTTATGGTATGGCGACTTTTGAGGGGCCGATGCTTTCGCTGAAAAATGTAAATGCAATTGCCCACTATACTGACTGGATCGTAGGTCACGTGCACATCGGAGGTTTAGGCTGGAACGGATTCCTGACTTTTGGTATGCTGTACTGGATGTGGCCTAGATTATTCAAAACTAGCCTCTACTCTATTAAGCTCGCCAATACCCACTTTTGGTTAGGTACGCTGGGTATTATCTTCTATGCACTTCCACTTTATGTTTCTGGATTGACTCAGTTTTTGATGCTGAAAGAATTCAATGAAGCAGGTCGATTGGCTTATCCAAATTTCTTGGAAACTGTGATCCAAATCGTTCCGATGTATATGCTTCGGGCATTTGGTGGAGTCCTATACCTAGGTGGTGCGATCGTGATGATGTATAACATGTGGATGACGGCCAAGCAAGGTGTCTTCCAGGCCACCGAAGAAGATCAAGCGCCTGCATTGGCCAAAGCCTACAATCCAACAGGAGAATTCTGGCATAGAGCATGGGAAAGAAAGCCAGTTTTCTTTACCATTCTGGCAACCATCGCCATCGCCATTGGTGGTGCAATTGAAATTATCCCTACCATTTTGATCAAATCAAATGTGCCGACCATCAGTTCGGTGAAGCCCTATACTCCACTTGAGCTTGAAGGTAGAGACCTGTATATCGCCAATGGCTGTGTGGGCTGTCACTCTCAGATGATTCGTCCATTCAGATCAGAAACCGAGCGCTATGGTGAATATTCCAAAGCCGGTGAATTTGTGTATGACCGCCCATTCCTATGGGGATCCAAACGTACCGGGCCGGACCTGCATCGAGTAGGAGGAAAATATCCCGATAGCTGGCACTACTATCACATGTCAGATCCCCGTTCTATGTCACCTGGCTCACTCATGCCTCCCTATCCATGGATGACCACCAACGAATTGGATAACTCTGACTTGCCTGCCAAAATCAGAACGCTTCAAAAATTGGGAGTTCCTTATCCAGAAGGATATGACCAACTAGCAACAGCGGATTACGATGCACAAGCAGCAAAAATCGTCGCCAATCTTAAAGATGCCGGTGTCGAAGTAGCTCCCAATACCGAGATCGTCGCATTGATCGCTTATCTGCAGCGTCTTGGAACTGACATCAAGCAGCCTGCAACTGCCGCTAACCAATAATCAGAGAAGCCATGTATAAAGAAATTCTAAGATCAATTGAAAACATCGAGATTTATCCCATCATCTCGCTGATCATCTTTCTGTTGTTTTTCGTGGGGATGTTTATTTGGGTGGTAAAAACCCCCAAAGACCACATTAAACACATGGAATCCCTCCCATTCGATGATCAAGATTCAACCATCAAACAGCTATGAAGAAGTTATTTTCATTACTCGCAATTTTGGGATTCACTACTTTCCCCGTATGGGCGCAAACTGAAGAATCCAATTGGTACACTAAGTTACAGGCGATGGATTCCGGTCAGGTCACGCTGTTGGTAATCTTGGGAATTGTATTGGCTGTCATCGTTCTGTTGCTGATACTGATGGTGTATTTGATGTCTTTCATGTCAGCTGTACTTCGTAAAGAAAATCCAAGTATTGCCAATGAACCTTCCTGGTGGGACACTTTCAAAGAGCGTTTTGTGACTGGCCATGTAGATGAAGTCGGAGGACAAGAAGAAAAGGCCAAAATGATGACCGATCACTCTTATGATGGAATCACCGAGTTGGACAATTTCATGCCTCCATGGCTTCAGTGGGTTTTTGTTGGCACCATAGCTTTTGGGGTTGTCTATTTTGTCAACTATACGGTTTTGGGAAATGGTCCAACTGGAGCTGAAGAGTATGAAGCTGAATTGAAGGAAGAAGCCGAGGCAGCTGAATTCAGAAAAGCCACTATGCTTGCTGGTATTGATGAAAAGACCGTCATTTTTGATGAATCAGCTGCTGCTCTTGGGGCGGGTAAATCCCTTTTCGAAACCAACTGTGCTGCCTGTCATGCTGCAGACGGAGGAGGTGGAGTGGGACCAAACCTCACCGATGACTATTGGCTTCATGGTGGCTCCATTTCAGATGTCTTTTCTGTAGTGAAATATGGTGTCGTGGAGAAAGGAATGATTCCTTGGCAGGATCAACTGAGCCCTGAGCAGATCCAGCAGGTATCCTCTTACATCCTGACACTGAAAGGCACCACCCCTGCGGTGCCAAAAGACCCGCAAGGTGAGCTGTATTCTCCTACTCCAGTTGAGGCTGCTCCTGTGACTGATAGCACAGCGGTAGTAGCTTCGATCGATTAAATTTATCACTGCCGGGGAAGATTCTCCCGGCAGTAACCTGCCTAAACCATGGCTAAGAAAAACCAGAATCCCCATTTGAATCCGGAGACTTTCCGGGATGCACTAGCTACTGTCAAGGAAGACGGAAAGCGAAATTGGGTGTATCCTAAAAAGATTAAAGGCATTTTTTACAAGTATCGAACCTATCTTTCTTGGCTTCTTTTAGCAGTTTTATTTGCGGGGCC
Source organism: Algoriphagus litoralis (assembly GCF_003259255.1). Taxonomy (GTDB): domain Bacteria; phylum Bacteroidota; class Bacteroidia; order Cytophagales; family Cyclobacteriaceae; genus Algoriphagus; species Algoriphagus litoralis. Next base: position 84,338 of record NZ_QGOL01000018.1, on the reverse strand, counting down.
ATTTATTCAGGTCAACGGAAGGCCATACATGCTCTTCAATATTTTTGAACGGAAGTTCATCATTTTTGGAGCGGCATTCTGGCCTCAGGATACCCACCTGCTGATATTTCTGCTGTTGATTTTCTTTGTTTTCGTGATTCTATTTACAGTGGTATTTGGTAGGGTATGGTGCGGCTGGGCGTGCCCACAGACCCTATTTATGGAGATGGTTTTTCGCAAAATCGAATACCTCATCGAAGGGGATGCCAATCAGCAGCGAGCACTGAATGAGTCACCTTGGACAGGAGAGAAAATTTGGAAAAAGGGCTTGAAAATCAGTGTTTTTGCCCTGATCTCGCTCATGATCGGTCATCTTGTGATGGCCTATTTGATTGGTATAGATCAGGTAAAGGAGATTGTGACCAAGCCACCGACCGAAAATATGGCAGGATTTATCGGTTTGGTGTCCTTTTCGGGAATTTTCATGTTCGTCTTTTCTTGGTTTAGAGAACAGGCTTGCCTAGTTGTTTGCCCCTACGGACGCCTACAAGGGGTACTATTAGATGACAATAGCATCAATGTCATGTATGACTATGTCAGAGGGGAGCCTAGGACTCCTATTCGTAAAAATGAAACTGTACCGGCTCCAAAGGGAGATTGCATCGACTGTGGACTTTGCGTCCAAGTATGCCCTACGGGGATTGACATTCGCAATGGAACTCAGATGGAATGCGTCAATTGTACCGCCTGTATCGATGCCTGCGATGAGGTGATGGTCAAAGTGGAACGGCCTGTTGGCCTAATCCGATATAGTTCCGAAAACAGTATTAAGCAGGGATTTCAAAAGTTAATGACCGGCAGAGTCAAAGGATATTCGGTCGTGCTTTTGGTTTTGGTAGCGGCATTTGTATCGCTGATTGCCACTCGGGAGGATTTGGAAGGGACAATCACGCGGTTTCCGGGTATGACTTACCAAGAGCGGGAAGCTGGGATGGTTTCTAACCTCTACAATATCACCCTGATCAATAAAACATTCGAACCACAGCGTGTGGATATCAAGGCTCTCGCAGAGGGTATGAAAGTGGAAATAGTCGGAGCTTCAGAATGGGTTTTGGAACCGCAGACGAAGTTTGAAGGACGATTTTTCCTGGTGAGGGAACAATCTCAGGTCAAGGTGTCACAGGAGAAAATCATGCTCCAACTGCTCCATCAGGGAGAAGAATTTGATGAGATTCAAACAAACTTTATGGCTCCGGTTGGGGTCGCTAAATAAAAGAAACTATGGATTGGGGAAAAGGTATTTTGTTGACAATCATCGCCTTCGTAGGCTTTATCATGACTTTGGTCGTGATCTCAGTGCGGCAGGATGATATTCATTTGGTCACTGAGAATTACTATGAAAAAGAAATAAAGTATCAGGATCAAATCGAGCGGGAGAAATCAGCCGCTGGTCTAGATCGGGAGGTTTTGGCTTATGATGCGTTGACCAAAACGATGGTATTGGATCTTCCTGTCGGTGTCAAAGGCAACTTACAACTTTTCCGTCCTTCCGATGCGCGATTGGATCAGCAACTAGTGATCGATATATTGGAAGAAGGTAAGACTTCAGTGCCGCTGGAGAAACTCAAGTCAGGTTATTGGCGAGTCCAATTGACTTGGACTGAGAATGGAGTAGATTTTTACCAGGAAAAGAAAATAAGTATCTAAAATGATCTGGACAGCCTTGGTTTTGGGTTTTTTGGGTTCCTTCCATTGTATTGGAATGTGCGGCCCGATTGCCTTGGCTGTCGGGGGAAACAAGGGACGTGCTTTTCTTTGGAATAAAATTATCTATAACCTGGGGCGAAGCCTTACCTATGCCTTACTTGGTTTGATAATTGGGAGCCTGGGTTTTTCACTTTCGCTTGCCGGAGTCCAGCAGGGGGTTTCGATCACGATGGGGCTTTTGGTAGTATTCCTATCGATCAGTTATAAAAAAGCTGATCAGTTTTTGACCATACCAGCGCTGTCAGGCATAGTACGTTGGATTAAAAGTCACCTTACCAAGACTCTTAAGTCTGGTAGTAAACTCGCATTTTTCTCTACAGGCTTAGTTAACGGGTTGCTTCCCTGCGGGATGGTCTATATGGCGCTGGTAGTCGCCATGGGAATGCAAAGTCCAGCCTTGGGAGCAGCCTACATGTTCTTTTTTGGTTTAGGTACAATTCCCATGTTACTGGTTTTGATGATTTCAGGCAGCCTTTTGCCGGTCGTTCGAAGACAACAATTCCAAAAAGCAATTCCTTATTTTGGAATTGCCATTGGGATATTGATGGTATTTCGAGGACTTGGATTGGGAATCCCGGGCTTGAGCCCCGAATTGGCCGTCTTTGATTATGGTACCCAGCAGGTAGAGATTACCATGTGCCACTGATCAGATTGATTTGCTGAAAGTCTCTTTTATTTCTCTAGAAGCAATCATTCTTAGGTCAAATTGAGCACAAATATTCCGAACTACAGCCATGCCTGCCGCAGTGACTGACAAGGTCATTCCTTCGCGTAGTACAAGTCCTTCATCCTCCATTTCGAATAGGGAGTTCAGACTTTCAAATGGTAATTTTTCCCAAATCAAGTAGGGAATATCCGCTGTTCCCTGGCAAATCAGATCCATAATCAATGTGCCCACAGTTCTGTCATCACAGGTCTTTACATGTCCTTTGAAGACCGGAAGTTTATTATCATGGAGCGATTGCTGATATGCCTCGATGTTTTTTTCATTTTGGGCATAGCCCAAGCCGATATCACTAATACTGCTTGCACCTAAGCCGATCAGCATCTCCGAAGGAGAAGTGGTATAGCCCATGAAGTTGCGATGTAGACTTCCTGCTTTTTTAGCCAAACAAAGAGGGTCCTGTGGCAATGCAAAATGATCCATGCCAATCTCTACATATCCCAATTCCAGCAGCGTATGTTTTCCAAATTCATACAGAGCCCTTTTTTCCAGTTCGGAAGGGAGGAAGGGCTCAAAGCTTTTTTGTGCCGGAAAAGCAGACGGGAGGTGCGCGTAACTATAAAAGGCAATTCTGTCCGGTTTCAATTCTGCTACGCGGGCAAATGTATCTGCCAGCGTCTCCAATGTCTGATGCGGCAGTCCGTAGATCAAATCAAAATTGACCGATTTGTACCCAAGCTTTCTGGCATTTTCGGTCGCTTCTTTTACTTTTTCAAAAGGCTGAAGTCGGTGGATGGACCGCTGTACTGTAAGGTCAAAATCTTGGATTCCATAGCTCACTCGCTCAAATCCCAATTTTGCCAAGACCTCCAAATGTTCGAATGTCGTATTGTTGGGATGACCTTCGAAGCTGAATTCATGATCCGGAAGGACTTCTGCGGACCTGATAATTTTAGATATAAGCTTCGCCAGATTTTCTGGTGAAAAGAAGGTCGGTGTCCCACCGCCAAGATGAATTCCGGCAAGTTTTGGAACTTCATTGAATAATCCCAGATACTTTGTCCATTCTTTGAATACCGCCTCCAAGTAAGGGTCTTCAACTCCATGATTTTTTGTGATTCGCTTCGTACAGCCACAATAGGTGCAGAGACTCTCGCAAAAAGGTAAATGGATGTATAAAGTGATCCCATCCTTATCTCCTTGCTGGGCAAATGCTTGTTGGACCAAATTCTCCCATACTTCCGGAATCAACTGGCCATCCCAAAGCGGAACTGTAGGATAGGAGGTGTACCGAGGTACTGGCTGATTATATTTTTTGATGAGTTTGGATGATAGGGCCATAGCAGTGTATTTTGGTCAAAGTTCGGCGTAAGCTTTTGAGTTTTTTGTGACCGAAATGGGCTAAAAATCTGACTTTAATCAGGTATTGTAAGAAGGGTTTAGACGAATGGATTCATTTCATAATCCAGTTCATTCTTTCTAAATTTTGATCAAATCCACGGACCAATGTTTAGCAGTTTGAAAAAAATCGGGTTTTTTAGCCCCCTTATCCTTCCTTCTTTGCTGGTTTTAGGGTATCAGTTAGGAGGGTCAAATCTTTGGCTGATCCATGGATTTGTTTTCATTCTTGTTCCATTGATGGATAGATGGGTCAGTAGGGATACTTCCAATATTCCGAAGGAAGCGATCTGCAAAGTGAGTAAGGAATACTTTTACAAGTTGGTCACCTATATCTGGGTATATGTTCAGTTGGGGATATTGATTTGGGGTTTTTATGTCGTAAGCCTAGCGGATTTTGTGTGGTGGGAGTGGTTGGCATTTACTTCAGGGATGGCCTTGGTCACAGGAGGAATTGGTATCACTGTCGCCCATGAATTGGGACACAAGACCGAAAAAATCCAACAAGTCTATGCTCAGTTTCTATTGATGACGGTCTGCTATATGCATTTTTTTATTGAGCATAATCGAGGACATCATGTGCGGGTAGCTACTCCCGAAGACCCCGCCACTAGTAGATTTGGAGAGAATTTCTATACATTTTGGGTCAGGTCTGTAAGAGATGGGTTTTTCAGTGCTTGGGATCTGGAAAGAACCAGGCTTGCTAAAATAGGGCTTCCTGTTTGGTCTATTCGGAATCAAATGATCTGGTTTCAGATAGCACCGCTTGCTTTCGCAGCTGTAGCTTTATTTGGTTTTTCTTCCCTTCAAAACCGCCTAGTATGGGAAGTACCCCTATTTTTCTTTGGCCAAAGTGTGCTCGCATTCAGTCTTTTGGAGGCGGTGAACTATCTGGAACACTACGGGATGGAGCGGAAAAAACTGACCACTGGCTATTATGAGAAAGTCACTCCACTTCACTCCTGGAATGCTAGCGAAAGTGTGAGTAACTTCCTCCTCTTCCAACTTCAACGGCATTCGGATCACCACGCATATGCCTTCAAACCCTATCAAGTATTGAATCATTACGATGAAAGCCCGCAACTTCCCGCAGGCTATTCAGCTATGATTTTGGTCGCTTTTTTCCCTCCCCTTTGGTTTTCAATGATGAATCCAAGGCTAGAAAGGTGGAAGCAAACGCTGCAAGGCTGATCAATCAAGTAGAAAATTATTGAAGAATGAACTCTTCAATGCCAGCCAGATCAAGAAAAACAACATCGCCCAGAACAGGTAGATTCGGTAATAATCTGCTGTTTCCTTGTATCGATTCTCCTGAATTTCAGCCTTTTCCAGAGTGTCGATCCGATCAAAAATTTGCTGGAGCGTCGTTCCATCTGATGCTCTGTAGAATTCCCCATTTCCGATTCTTGCGATTTCCCGCAGGGTAGTCTCGTCCAGATAGCTTTCGACCATTTGAGGTCTGCCAAAAAAATCGGTACCATAGGGCACCATACCGTCTTTCCCGACTGCAATGGTATATATTTTAATATTGAAAGCAGAAGCCAGTTGGGCAGCAAAAAGTGGGTCTACATTTCCTGCATTGCTCTCTCCGTCAGAAAGGAGAATCATGACTTTGGAGGGTGTTTCGCTCTCCTTCATCCGATTGGTACCTGCTGCGATGGCCGATCCGATGGCTGTGCCCTTGGGCTCGATCATTTCAAAAGAAATATCAGAAATCAGATTGGTCAGCAGTTCATAGTCATTGGTCAAAGGAGCAAGTGAATAAGCTTCTCCTGCAAAAATCACCATCCCGATCCGGTCTCCAAATCGGCCGTTGATGAAGTCAATGGCGGTTTGCTTTGCTGCCTCCAATCGATTTGGAGTGAAATCCTGCAGATCCATCGACTCGGAGATATCCATGACCATGAGGATATCAATACCTTCGGTAAACTGCTCCACCCGCTCATTGCTACGCTGTGGACGGGCTAGTGCGATGACTATAAAGATCAGAGCCAAAAAGAAAAATCCGGTCGGAATCAAGCGCAAATAAGTCCAAGGATTTCCTCTCGCGACGCGTTTGGGCAGGGAAAGCTCCAAAACGGGATTCTTGAGAAACTTGATTCCTTTTCTCAGAAGAATCAGCAATGGGATCATCCACAGCAGGTTCAGCAAGATGGGATTGTCCCATTCGTAGGTTTTGAAGGTCTCGGGGAGAAACCATGACCAATCAAAAAACTCAGCGAGTTGCTCTCTCATTTCTGATCTGGTTTAGTTTTTCCTGATATTTTATTTTTGCTACTTCGAAAAGGTAAGTTGTGGCTTCCTCTGATTTGGCCTCTTTACCTGCATAGATGATCATATCAATCGAACGGAGCGCTTTGAAGATCTCTTTGTCATCGAGAGCTTCGGCGATTTCACTGGAGGTCCATTCCTGAAAAGGCAAATCGGTGATGCTCTCCAAATATCCCTTCCAAAGTCCGATTACCTCATCTGCAAGTTCCAGTGCAGGATTTTGAGCGAGGAGTCCAGTTAGTTTCTTCCACTTTCGTTCAAATTGTATCCAGCGTATTTTCTCCCGATTGCGTTGAAAGACCGCTTTGATTCGCTTCGCAAAAAGTAAGGCAAATCCTCCCAATAGAATGATCACTCCTCCTATAATCAAACCCGCCAGGAGCCAGTTAAAGGTGGTTTCAATCGGTTGGTAGACATTGTTTTCCTGAAAAACTGGTTGCTCAGGAATTGAATCAAGGGTCAATTTAAGTTTGAGCTCCGCTTCGGTTGAAAAATAAGTAATGCTATCATACCTGCTCAATTCATACACAGGCAAAGAGAGAAATACACTTGGCTCCAACGAAAAGTTAGAGACATAGTACACGGTGCTGTCCAGTGTCTGGCCTTCTGTGGTTTGAGAAATAAAAGTTTTCTTCTCCAGCAGGACCAGAGGGGAAAAGTCATAGAGGGAATCCGGGAAAATTAGTTGGGAGGATTCAGGATAGCGAGCCTTGAGGACAAACCCCACCCGTTCGCCCAGCTTGGCAGAATCTTGGGTAAAGTAGCCTTCCACTTGCACAGATTGACCCAAAGTGGAAAGGCTGATCAGAAATACCGAAAGGAAAATCCAGATTTTACCCACGCTTCATTCGTTTGTTTCGGTACTTGAATAGATCGATCAGGGGAGCTACAATATCCTGAGTCGTGTCGATAGCGAGGTAATTGATCTGATTTTTTTTGCAGATGTCTTTCAGATATTCCCGCTCGGTGGTGAAAGTTTCAGATATTTTCTTCGAAAAACTTCCAAAGGCCGTATTAACCCATGTTGTTTTACCCCGCTCCTTATCATAGATAGGAATGATCCCCAATGCCGGCAGAGCCGATTCTCTGGGATCTGTGAGCTGAATAGCCACTACATCATGCCGCTCTGCCAAAGCCCGAAACGATCGCTCATAATCCTGATCAATAAAATCGGAGATGATGATAATTATGCTTCTTTTTTTGATCAGATTCAGAGCAAAGGAAAACATACCGTTCAAATTAGTCTTAAGACTTTTGTTTTGGTGGTCAAAAATCCCCCGGATGACTTTTACACCCTGCTTACTTCCCTTTGAGGGAAGAATCAGTTTTTCCTGTTCGTCTGAGTAGGAGATCAGCCCTATCTGGCTTCCTTCGTATACTGCGGCGAGGGTCAAAACGCCGGCAATCAATTTTCCCTGATCAATCTTTTTGTTGCCCTGCTGCCCAATATCCTGACTTCCGGAGATGTCCAGAAGGAAATAAACCGACTGTTCTTTGTCTTCGCGAAACGTTTTCACGAATGTTCCGTGTCCCTTTGCAGATACTTTCCATTCGATGGTCCGGATGTCATCCCCATATTGATAGGGTCTCAGATCATCAAATTCGAGGCCTGAGCCTTTGAAAAGCGACTGGTATTCCCCTTGGAGGTGGTTGTTTGCCACCTTTCTGATCATTATTTCGTACTTTCTGAGCTTGCTAAACAGCTGATCCATGCCGGAGATTTGAACTGGCTAAGTTAAAGTCTTGAACTGAATTATAAAATTTGAGTTAGGTAAACGGTCAGGACATTATCAGTTAAAAAAACCTAATTTTAACCCGTGAAAAGATTTATTCTACCCTTTCTTTTTTCCATCATCCTGATTTCCTGTGATTCAGGAAGTGCTCCGGCGGGCGTGTTGTCTGAGGATCAGATGGTCAACGTACTCATAGATATTCAATTGACCGAAGGAATGGTCAGTTCTCTTCCGATCCCCTACGATTCCTCTCAGGTTCTATACTCCTTGATGGAAAAAGATATATTTATTAAACATGGCATAATGGATTCGGTTTTCATCAACAGCATGTTGTTTTACCTCGAAGACGCCGAGAAAATGGACCAAATCTATGCCCGGGTGATTGACTCACTGGTAGTCAAGGAATCTTTACCCGATAAAAATGGAGATTTATTCTGATGCTTTACCCCTCCAATCTCGACCAAAAAATAAATTTCCTCAAGATCAAAGACTTACTGAAGGCTGAATGTACTTCCAGCTTAGGTCAGGACTATGTCGAAAAGGTCGCTTTTTCATCCGATTACAACTTGGTTCAGCGCCTGTTGGATCAAACTGAGGAGTTTAGACAAATCCTAATCGCAGGAGATGTTTTTCCTAATTCCAACTTTACGAATCTCAATCCATTTTTGGAAAAGGCCAAATTGGAAGGTGCTTTCTTAGATCAGGAGGAATTCTATGAGGTAAAATTAGCCCTGCAAACGCTCCGAGGCTGTGTTACTTTTTTTCAAAATCATGGAGAAAAGTATCCGACTTTGAGTGCCTTATTAGGCTTACTGCTCGATCTGGATATGAATCTGCTCAAAGCAATTGATCTGATCATCGACGAAAAAGGTAAGATCCGAAGCAATGCCAGTAAGGAACTCCAATTAATCCGAACACAACTGCTCTACGAGGAAGGACGGCTGCGGAAAGTGATGGAGCGCATCTTCAAAGAAGCACGGGCAAAGGGGCTAACGCCTGAAGATGCCTCAATGACAATCCGAGGAGGGAGAATGGTCATCCCTGTTGCCGCTGAGAATAAGCGAAAGCTTCGAGGATTTATCCACGATGAATCGGCCACCGGACAGACTGTGTTCATGGAGCCTGAGGAGGCACTGGATATCAATAATGAGATCCGCGACCTCGAATACATGGAGCGTCGCGAAATCATCAAGATTCTCACCCGGCTGACCGACCGATTGAGACCAGCTATTCCTGCTTTGCGAAAAGCGACCAATTTCCTGGGATTGATGGATTTTATCCGAGCCAAAGCAAGATTTGCACAGAAAACAGATAGCTGCAAACCTGAAATTGTCAAAGAACGAACGCTGAATTGGAATCGGGCACGCCATCCACTCCTAGAGATGTCGCTAAGAGCACAAGGAAAGAAGATTGTACCCATTGACATAAAACTGGGAGGCCATGAGCGACTCCTTGTGATCTCAGGGCCTAATGCCGGAGGTAAATCGGTGACGCTAAAGACGGTAGCTTTGCTCCAGTACATGCTGCAGTGTGGACTGTTGATCCCCGTTCATCTGGATAGTAAAAGCTCGCTTTTTGACAACTTTTTCATCGACATAGGCGATGAGCAGAGTTTGGAAAATGACCTGAGTACCTATAGCTCGCACTTGATGAGCATGAAGCACTTCACGCAGTTTGCAAATAAAAAGACCATCCTTTTCATTGATGAATTTGGAACAGGGACAGAACCTCAGTTTGGTGGGGCGATTGCCGAATCGATATTGCTATCGCTGAATAAACTCGGCGTTTTTGGAGTTTTGACCACTCACTACGGCAACTTGAAGCAGATTGCCAACAAAAATCAGGGCTTGGTAAATGGTGCTATGCGCTACGATGTGGATCGATTGGAGCCGATATACCAACTTGAAATCGGGAAGCCCGGATCATCATTTGCCTTAGAGATTGCGTCCAAGATTGGCCTATCAAAGGATATTTTGTCCTATGCCAAAGACCAAATCGGAGAAGAACGAGTCCGTTATGACCGATTGTTGACACAATTGGAAAATGAAAAGAACCAATACTCCGGTTTGCTTAAAGAGGTCAAGGAAAAAGAAAGACTACTGCAAATCAGGCTGAAAGAATACAATCAGCTGAAAGAAACATTGGAATTGACCAAAAAGAAATACATCCAAGAAGCCAAACAGGAAGCCAAATCCCTGCTGGATCAGACGAACAAAAAAATTGAAGCGACGATCCGAGAGATCCGAGAGGGAAATGCTGAGAAGGAAATCACTAAGCAAGTGAGACAGGAGCTGGAAGAATTTAAGAAGGTAGTAAAGCCAGAGAAGTCCGTTGTCAAAGATCCTGAAATACTGGTATTAGGCGGTAAGATCGGTCCAGAGGATTGGGTTAGGCTCAAAGACAATGGAGCAGTAGCCCAAGTTGTAGCCATCAAAAATAAAGATGTCGAAATCGCAATCGGAGATCTAAAATCAAATGTGAAGCTATCGCGTCTGGAGAAAATCTCGAAAACTGAAGTCAAAAAGGAACAAAAGGCGCTTTCCAACCGAGGCAATTACAGTACCAATTCCAAGATGATGGACTTTTCGCCCAACTTGGATCTCCGGGGAAAAAGAGGTGAAGAAATTCTTTCCCTCATCCAGACTTTCATCGACGAAGGCCACATGCTCGGTATCAAAAATCTACGGATAGTCCATGGCAAAGGGGACGGAATCCTGCGGGAAATCACCCGAAACCTGCTCAGGGCTATGCCGACGGTAGCTAAAATGGAAGACGAACATGCCGACCGAGGCGGGGCAGGAGTCACTCTAGTGACGCTGAAATAAAAAAAGGGAGCTTTTCGGCTCCCTTTCTTGATTTTTATTTTGGCCAATTACTTTTTGACCAAATCAAAAACATAATCTCCCGCAATGGCAAATTGTCCGTTGATCCTAGCTCCCGGGGCAGGGATGGAAAAGACCAGTTTCAAAGCTGTGCCAGATTGGGTAAAGGACATTTCTCTTGTCGCAGCAGGCTTGGTTCCTGTCAGGGTGATTTTGTCAAAATTAGTCCCGGCAAAGGCCCAATTTCCATTCGAATCAAATAAATCGTTGCTATTTCTGGAAGTATAGGTTTTAGATGAACCAGAATTCAAGATCAGTTCAAACGTGGGATAAAGATCCGTCACATCACTTCCTCCTCGGGTCACTCGGCCTCCTCCGGCAATACCCCAAGATTGGGTTCCAGTACCAGTCAATGCCTCAGTGGCAATTTGTTCCGGAGTTTTTGGAGGCGTAGGCGTAGGATCATCCCCTCCACATGCCTGCATTCCCACCACTATCAATGCAGCCAAAGCTACTTTCCACAAATTCAATTTCATATAAACCAATTAATTACTGCCGTAAAATTAAAGATATCGCCGAAAGTTCAAAGTCTTAATTTTCACTTAAAATCTTCCAAGACCAATTTTTGTTTACAAAACTCATATTCTCTTGGTTCATTAGAGCAAATGATCAGGATTCGATCTTTTTGAAATTTCTGGATCATGTCGGTATACCAAGCGATTCCTTTTTTGTCAAGGTTGGAGGTAGGTTCATCCAGGAGGATCAGCGGGACATCTGAGAAAAGCGCAATTCCCAACTTAAGGCGTTGCTTCATCCCGGATGAAAACTGCGAAACAGCTTTGTGGATGTGCTGATCCAAATAAAGAATTTCAATCAACTCCTTGGATTGAATTTGATCAAGGGGACGCTTAAAATTAAAATGGAAATCAATTACTTCTTTTAGGCTAAATTCCTCTGGCAGCTCCAGGTAAGGTGCTGCTATGGCCAAATGCTGGTACCAATCACCTGAAGGGAGGTTTTTATGCTCCTGTTGGAAGGTAATATGACCAGAGGTAAAGGGAATCGCTCCGGAGATGCATTTGAGCAGGGTAGATTTCCCTGATCCATTGCCTCCAGTTATTGCAAGGGAATCTCCCTGATTGAGTTCAAGATTGAGATTTTTAAAAATCCACTCGTACTGAAATCGTTTAGAAGCTTCCTTGAGCGTGATGTTCACCGGTTCAATTGATATAGCCCTTCATTACGCCACGTTCTGAGGAGCGAATAAAATTGAGGATTTCGTCACGTTCCTTTGTAGCAGGAAGATTGACTTCGATTTCCTCCAGTGCGCGGCTATTGTTTAAGCTGTTGAGAAAAAGGTATCGGTAAACTTCCTGGATATGGGCAATGGATTCGCTGGAAAAACCTCTTCTGCGTAATCCTAAAGAGTTGACACCTGCATAGGAAAGCGGCTCACGCGCTGCTTTTGTAAAGGGAGGGACGTCTTTTCTCACCAAAGATCCACCGGAAATCATGGCATGCATGCCGACTTTGACAAACTGATGCACGGCACTTGATCCACCGATTATAGCCCAATCATCAATTGAAACGTGGCCTGCTATCTGGACCGAATTGGCTATGATTACATTGCTTCCGATGACACAGTCATGCGCCACGTGCACATAGGCCATCAGTAAGCAATTGCTTCCAATGACGGTGGTTTGCTTATCCACTGTTCCTCTGCTGATGGTCACGCACTCTCGGATGGTGGTATTGTCTCCAATGACCACAGTAGATTCTTCGCCTTGGAACTTCAGGTCCTGAGGAACCCCCGCGATGACAGCTCCCGGGAATACCCGACAGTTTTTCCCTATTCGAGCTCCGGGATAAATGGTGACATTGGACCCAATCCATGAATTGTCTCCTATAATCACATCCTCGTGGATCATAGTAAACGGATCAACTTGTACGTTTTCCCCTAATTTGGCAGCGGGATTTATGGAGGACAAGGGGCTAATCATGATTCTTTTCGGGTTATGCTGGCAGTCATCACGGCTTCACAAACTAGCGTGTTCCCCACATAGGCCTCACCCTTCATTTTTGCTATTCCTCTTCGGATCGGTGCCAAAAGTTCACATTTAAAAACTAAGGTATCGCCAGGCAATACCATTTTTCTGAATTTACAATTTTCTATCCCCAAGAAGTAAGTCCAGTAATTTTCCGGATCATCTACTGTGCTCAACACTAAAATCCCACCTGTTTGCGCCATGGCTTCCACCTGAAGTACCCCTGGCATCACGGGGTTGCCAGGGAAGTGTCCCATGAAAAATGGCTCATTCATCGTCACATTTTTCACTCCAGCCACTACGCTTTCATCGAGATAGATGATTTTGTCAATCAACTGAAATGGATATCTATGGGGTAAAATATTGCTGATTTGATTAATGTCCATCACTGGAGGCAGCTTGGGATCATAATGCGGGATATGTGACGCTCCTGCTTTTTCCATAGCCCTTTTAAGCTTCTTGGCAAATGCCACGTTAGCGGCATGTCCGGGACGAGCTGCGAGGATCTGAGCTTTCAGCGGTCTGCCCACCAACGCCAAATCTCCTACCACATCCAAGAGCTTGTGACGGGCGGGTTCATTTCTGTAGCGTAGATCTACATTATTGAGAATTCCTTCTTTCTTGACCTCTACCGATTGCTTGTTGAACATCTTGGCCAGATGAGCCAGTTCTTCCTTTTCCACCACTCGGTCTACGACGACGATGGCATTATTCAAGTCCCCACCTTTGATCAGGTTGGAATTGTAAAGCATCTCTAGTTCATGAAGAAAGCAAAACGTACGGCATGAGGCGATCTCAGTTCTGAATTGACTGATATCTGTAATGGAAGCATGCTGGCTTCCCAGTACTGGGGAATTGTAATCTACCATTACTGTAACCCGATAATTATCAGTAGGTAAAGCGACCATTTCTACTTCCCGAGCGACATCTTTATACTGGATGCTTTCCTGAACTTCAAAAAATCTTCTCAGGGCATTTTGTTCTTCAAACCCGGCGTCTTCCAAAACTTCGATAAACTGAATCGACGAACCATCCATGATCGGAGGCTCCGGACCGTCGAGTTGGATCAGGACATTGTCTACCTCTAGACCTACCAAAGCAGCCAGAACATGCTCTACCGTATATACTCTTGCTCCGTTTTGCTCCAGGGTAGTTCCTCTGGAGACATCTACCACCAAATCACAGTCTGCGTCCACCGTAGGTCGACCTTCGAGGTCAATTCGCTGGAACTTGATACCATGATTGGGTGGTGCTGGAAGGAAAGTCATATTAGAAACTACTCCAGTGTGTAATCCTACACCGGATAGTTCCACTTGTCTTTTTATAGTATGCTGTTTTACTTTCATATGTTTGAAATTTGCCCTTCAGTGGACATAAAGCCGGTACCGATCTGCCTATCTCCGGCCGATATTTCGGCAAAATCCCTCATGGAAAAAGGTTAATCCAGTGCGTAATTTTCTTACCTCACGAGATTTTAGCGTCTTATTTCCATTCGAAATTTCAGGGCCACAAAATTAGCCCTTTTTTTCCAGTTCTTTGACTCGCTTTTCGAGCTGATCCAGATTTTTAAAGTAAGCATAGGATTTCAAAAAATCCTTTATATCCATAGACATATAGCCCAGATGCGTTTCACCTGACTTTTTAATGGATTTGCTTACCCCAGTATTCGCTCCTATGGTTGTATTATCTGCGATTTTCAAATGACCCACAATTCCTGCTTTACCGGCGATCACACAATTTTTTCCTATTTCGGTAGAGCCGGATATTCCGGCCTGGGCGGCAATGACGGTATTCTCACCTATGATCACATTGTGTGCAATTTGGACCTGATTGTCAATTTTGGCCCCTTTTCGAATAATAGTTGAGCCCATCGTAGCACAGTCCACGGTAGTATTTGATCCTATGCTGACATTGTCTTCCAGGATTACATTGCCGATTTGAGGAATGGCTTTGTAAGTGCCGTCGGCCTGTGGTGCAAAACCAAATCCATCGGCTCCTATCACAGCACCCGGGAAAATTTCGCAATTGTTGCCGATAACGGTGTCTGCGCAGATTCTTGCCCCAGAATGAATGATGCAGTTATTCCCAATGCTGACATTATCTCCTATATAAGCTTGTGGATGTATTTTGACATTGTTTCCCAATCGGCTGTTTTTTCCGATATAAGAAAACGCTCCCCGGTAGTGATTTTCACCGATGGAGCTGGTTGGGTGAATGAAGCAGGGATCCTCAACTCCCGCAAGCATTGATTTTGAGAGCTGGGCATAGGCTTCCAGTAGTTTGGTAAATCCCAAATAGGCGTCTTTTACCCGAATCAACGTCGTTTTAAAGGGTCGGGCTGCCACGAAATCTTCCGATACAATGACCGCAGTAGCTTCAGTTTCGTAGAGATAAGGCTCATATTTTTCATTTGCCAAAAAACTGATCCCGCCCGGTTTGCCTTCCTGAATTTTATCTAGCCGATTTACTTTTTGAGTATCGTCTCCTTCTGCTTTTCCTTCGAGAAGTCCGGCAAGTTGGCCTACAGTAAATTCCATTTTCAGCTGAGGGTTTATTGGGTTAAAATTAGGTTTTTAGCTTTACAAACGTAATGTTTCTCCACGATCTGACTCATAACTTTGATGTTTGGTAGGTCTGCAGCAGTGGCCACATCCATTACCTCGCCTTTTTTTGTTAAAATATTGATCCGATCTGTAGTCAGATAGCCATAGTTGCTCACTTTTCCCGAACAGAAAAAATAGTCGAGGTCTTTTTCTGGAATTTGAAGTTTTTTTAACGTTTTTTCCTTCATTTCTTCAAGTTCTACCTGCGAAAATGGTTCATTGACCAGATTTATCTTGAATAGATTGCGAATCAAAAACATCTGAGAAATATTCCGAAGCACATAGTCTTCGTGTCGCTTCCAGAGTTTGATTGCCCCCCATATGTCAAAATCATCCAGACTCAGAAACCTCTCGAGAATCTTCTGGTCATTTCTGAAGTCTATGAGTTCGAAGTCGTTTTTCAAGAAAAATTCAAACTCCTCCGTGATCGTGAAATCAGTGCCGTTTTGAGCTAAATACTTTGCTCGCTGAATTAGATTGATGAGCATTTTCTCGGCACTGACAGTTGTCTTGTGTAAGTAGACTTGCCAATACATCAGTCGACGCGCACTTAAGAAATTTTCGATGGAATAGATTCCTTTTTCTTCAATGACCAGCTGTCCATCCTTTACCGCCATCATTTTGATGATTCGGTCTGCACCGATTGTCCCCTCCGAAACTCCCGTAAAAAAGCAGTCACGCTGAAGGTAATCCAATCGGTCAATGTCCAATTGGCTGGACACCAGCTGATTTAGAAATTTTCGTTCGTATTGATTCTTAAAAATTCGTAAAGCAAGGTCCAATTGGCCACCTAATTGTTGATTTAGGAGTTCAATGGTGAGGAGAGAAAGTGACTCATGGGGGATTCCTTTGAGCAGGCTATATTCCAAAGCATGGGAAAAAGGCCCATGGCCAATGTCATGAAGTAATATCGCTATCAGCGCGGCCTCATATTCCTGATCGGATATTTCTGTTCCTTTAATTCGTAGATTGTCCAAGGTGATGCTCATCAGGTGCATGGCTCCGATGGCATGGTGAAAGCGGGTGTGATGGGCTCCTGGATAGACAAAATCTGTCAAACCCAACTGCTTGATCCGGCGTAACCTCTGGAAGTAAGGATGATCAATGATCGTGAAAATCAATTCACTCGGAATAGTAATGAATCCATATACAGGATCATTGAGTATTTTCTGGCTTTTCAATCAGGGCTGATTTGATTGACTCAAAAGTAATTATAATTTTAAAAGAAAGGGAAATCCAAATGTCTCAAAAATCCTCAATTCTCTGGGCTGACGATGAAATCGATCTACTCAAGCCCCACATACTTTTTTTGGAACAAAAAGGGTATGAGATCACTACCGTCAATTCAGGGGTTGATGCCATTGACCAAGTAGAGGAGCGAAATTTCGATGTGATATTTCTGGATGAGATGATGCCGGGAATGACTGGACTGGAGACACTGCAGCAAATCAAGCAGATCAAACCCCAGATTCCAGTCGTGATGATTACCAAAAGCGAGGAAGAGCACATCATGGATGATGCTATCGGAGGTAAAATCGCAGATTACCTGATCAAGCCGCTCAATCCAAGTCAGATTTGGCTTTCGGTGAAGAAAATTCTACAGAATAAACAACTCATTGATTCCAAAACCACCCAAAGCTATCAGCAGGAATTCATGCAGATCAGTATGGCTCTGGGAGATGCCGAAAACCACCAAGACTGGGCAGAACTGTACCGAAAGTTGACTTTTTGGGAGCTTCAGATTGATTCTACTGAGAACAAAAACATGCTTGAAGTCCTGGAAAACCAAAAATCGGAAGCGAATGCTTCCTTTGCTCGGTTTATCAAAGAAAACTACCTGGATTGGATGCTGGAGAAGAATTCGGACAAACCCCTCCTATCACATCAAGTGCTGAAGGAGAAGGTTTTTCCTGTTTTGAAGGAGAAAAAGCCAGTTTTCCTGATCGTGATAGATAACCTGCGTTTGGACCAATGGGAGGAATTGGAATATTTGCTGACTCCGTATTTCAATGTCGAAGAGAAAAGTACCTATTACAGTATTTTGCCTACGACGACAGCCTTTGCTAGAAATGCCCTTTTCAGTGGGATGATGCCGTCGGATATGGCCAGATTTTATCCTGCTTTCTGGGAAGATGAGGATTCAGATGAAGGAAAGAATAATTTTGAAGAGGACTGGATCAAAATCAACCTTGAAAAAAACCGACTTCCGATCAAATTTTCCTACAATAAAATCATTCAGACTCAACAGGGAAAAGCCGTTTTGGACCAGTTCCATACTTTTCTTCAAAATGACCTGAATATCCTAGTCTATAATTTTGTGGACATGGTTTCACATGCACGTACCGATATGAAGATGATCAGAGAATTGGCGCCGGATGAATCTGCCTACAGGTCATTGACTCGCAGTTGGTTTGAGCATTCTTCCCTTTTTGACCTTTTCAAAAAAATCCAAAATGCAGGTGCCGACGTGATCGTGACGACCGATCATGGGACAAAAAAAGTAAATAAGCCCTACCGAATCATCGGGGATAAAAATGTCACGACCAATCTCAGGTACAAGCAGGGCAAAAACCTGAATTTTGAACATGGGAAGGTATTTGAAATCAAAAAACCGGAGGATGCAAAACTTCCTAGACTGAATGTGTCCTCCTCTTATGTATTCGCTGTAGAGGACTATTTCTTCGCCTATCCCAACAACTATAATTATTATGTGAACTATTATAAGGACACATTTCAGCATGGAGGTATATCTTTGGAGGAAATGATTGTGCCGATCGTGCACCTGACCGCCAAACGTTGATTCATCTTGCATACTTTCCATTACTCACTTGATCAGATACAAGATGCTGCCCGACAGCTTATTGCCTATGCTGGAAAATCTAAAATCTGGGTGTTTCAGGGACAAATGGGCGCGGGTAAGACCACACTGATCAAAGCCCTTTCCAAGGAAATGCGGGTGGTAGATCAAGTGAGCAGTCCTACTTTTGGGATAGTCAATGAATACGATATGCCAGGAGGGTTTCGAATTTACCATTTTGATTTTTACAGATTGGATGACCCTACGGAAGCATTGGATATCGGAATAGAAGAGTATTTTTATAGTGGAGAATATTGTTGGATAGAATGGGCAGAAAAAATCGCGCAATTTCTACCGGAGGAGTTTCTCCTGATCAGGATAGTCATTGATTCTGACCAAAACAGAATCATCACCCTTCAACACACCCAAGATGCCAACTGAACTTAGCGAACTCACATCTGTAGGTTTAATTACCAAAGAATCACCTTTGCAAGTGAAAAAAGGATCCAAACCCCTTCATGTGGGAATCCCAAAGGAAATATCTTCTCAGGAAAAGCGGGTTGTACTCACGCCAGAAGCTGTGGGCCTGTTGAGTAACAATGACATTCAAGTCATTGTAGAATCTGGTGCAGGACTGAGTGCCAAATTTAAAGATCAGGATTATTCAGACGCTGGCGCCAAGATCAGCTATTCCAGAAAAGAGGTTCTCTCTGCCGATGTGGTATTGAAGGTAGATCCGTTGAGTTTGGAGGAAATTGCCGAGATGTCTCCCGGTAGTTGTCTGATCTCTGCACTTCAACTTGAAAAGCAGGATGCAGAGTTTATCAAAGCATTAAACGAGAAAAAAATCACGGCTGTAGCATTTGAGTATCTGGAGGACAAGGTGGGAGGGATGCCAGTGGTGAGAGCCATGTCGGAGATTGCTGGAAGTACGGTCATGCTTATCGCTGCTGAATACCTCTCCAGCGTAAATGAAGGAAAAGGTTTGATCCTTGGCGGGGTGACTGGAGTTCCGCCGACTCAGGTAGTGATCATCGGCGCAGGTACTGTAGCAGAATATGCTGCCCGTACAGCCATAGGCTTAGGGGCAAATATTAAGGTTTTTGACAACCATATCTACAAATTGCGCAGGATCAAGCAGCTACTTGGTCAGCAGATCTACACCTCTACGATTGATAATTTCAGTTTAGGACAAGCTTTGGCAGAGGCAGATGTAGTCATCGGTGCTCTTAGGGCAGAAAAAGGTAGAAATAAAATTGTAGTAACTGAGGAGATGGTTGCCAACATGATTCACGGCAGTATAATCATCGATGTGGGGATTGATCAAGGAGGGTGTATTGAGACAGCCAGGATGACCACACATGACGAGCCAGTCTATCAGGTCCATGACATTATTCACTATTGTGTCCCAAATATTGCCTCGCGTGTGGCCCGTACTGCCTCGTATTCCCTGAGCAATATTTTTACACCAATTATTTTACAAATGGCGGATTTGGGTGGCGCAGAGGAAATGATTTTTAACTACAAGTGGTTTTTGAGAGGGGTATACACCTATAGAGGAAGTTTGACCAATGCGTTTTTGGCGCGAAAGTTTGGATTGAATCACAAGGAACTCCAGCTCCTGCTAGCGGCGAGGTATTGATTAGGAAAGTAAGTTCTGACGCAACAAAAATTCCAGTTGCTCATTGGCTTTGAGCAGAGCCTCTGTCAGTCTTTCGTTTTCGCGACGCAGTGCATAGACTTCAAATGCATTTTTGATCACCGTTCTGAGGTAATCTTCCTCCCAGGGCTTGGTAAGATAATGGTACACCTGCCCTTTGTTGATGGCATCGATTACTGCTTGAATATCAGTGTATCCTGTCAATAAAAGGCGGATGGGTTTAGGATATCTCGGAATGATGCTTTCCAAAAATTCGACGCCAGTTTTTTCCGGCATTCGCTGATCTGTAATGATGAGGTCTATTTCTTCTTTGGCAAGAATTTCCTCTCCTTCTTTGGCAGAAATTGCAAGAAAAATCTTGTAATCCCTTCTAAAGGTTGCCTTGAAGGCCTGAAGGTTATTTTCTTCATCGTCTACGTAAAGGATCTTAATTTTTTCTTCAGGCTGATTTTCCATTCAGGAGATCGGAAAAATGTTTGATTTGACTCACCAAATAATCTGATTTAATATTAAAAAACAAATGCAAAATCTTACCAAAGTTTTTTCCCAAGGCACAAGGAGGCAAAAAAAGCATTTTGCACTAAAAATTATTTGCGAATAATTTGACTTTAGGCCGAAAAAACTAACTTTACTCAGCTTTATCACCCTAAAGTTTAATTATGATTTCCACATCAGGATTTGATCCTAAAGATCAGGTCGCTCCAATAGTTTTTACACCATCTTCAGCCAGCGATTGGGAGGAAATCAAGACACTCAGATCATCTGTCCATGTCCATACTATTGATGAGATCGATAGTCAAATTGCAGATTTAATCAAAGCCGACAATCCCGAGATTCAATTGTCCAAAGAGGAGCTGAAAAATCGGGTAAATGCATTTTTTCAGGATAAAGTACGAGAGCACTATGGGAATTGGATTTTTTATCCTTGGAAACAGACGCTAGTTCATGTATTGGGGGAGACAGAATTCATTCGAATTCGAACGCTCAGAAACAACTATAAAATCACTCCCTCAGAACAGACTGAACTAGGCAAAAAGAGAGTGGGCATAGTAGGGCTCTCGGTCGGTCAAAGCGTTGCTTTGGCAATGTCATTGGAGCGCAGTTTTGGTGAAATTCTCCTTGCTGACTTTGACACCTTGGAGCTCAGCAATTTGAACCGGCTAAAAGCAGGAATTACCAGTTTGGGGCTGGAGAAAGTGGTGATTGCCGCACGGGAGATTGCAGAAATTGATCCCTACCTCAAAGTCACACTTTTTAGGGAAGGGATTCATCCGGGAAATGTCGATGAATTTCTCAATGGAGGAGGTGCTCTCGATCTTTTGATCGATGAATGTGATAGTCTCGACATCAAATTATTACTTCGAGAAAAAGCAAGAGCCTATCGGATCCCCGTAGTCATGGAGACTTCCGATCGAGGAATGCTAGACGTGGAGCGATTTGACATCGAGCCAGAAAGAGAGATTTTTCATGGACTGCTGGAGGGGGTCACCAAATCCGATCTCTCAAATCTTTCAAATAAAGAGCGGGTTGCCATTGTCTTAAAAATCACTGGCTTGGAAACCCTCTCTCTTCGAATGAAAGCTTCCCTTCTTGAAATAGGTTCAACCATCACTTCGTGGCCACAGTTGGCTTCAGGTGTATTCTTAGGTGGAGCATCTGTTGCCCATATTGGTCGACGGTTACTCTTAGGTGAAAATGTGCCGTCCGGTAGGTATTATGTTGACTTTGATGATATTATCAAAGTCGACCAGCTTGATGATCCTATTTTTCTCCCTAATTATGAGGATGTTTCAAGTATGGCTGCCAATCTTATTTCAAAGTTGCCATCCGATATCCTACAGTCGGGATACATACTTTCTTCTGCTGAATTGGAAGGAATTCTTGCTTTTGCCAATATGGCTCCTTCGGGAGGGAATGTGCAGCCTTGGATTTGGATATTTGACAGAAAGGGTATCCTGCATCTCTTTCATGATCAGGATCGCAGTCATTCCATGCTTGATTTTAAGGGTACAGGTTCACTGATAGCCTTCGGGGCGGCACTCGAAAATCTAAGGTTGGGAGCGGCAAAAGAGGGGATAGAGGTAGAGTTTATTTATCAAATCAAGGAATTCGGGGATGAGTTAATTTGCTCCATTCGGTTTGTTGCAAAATATAAAAATCCGATACCTGTTCCCCATTATGAGCTGGTTGACGGTGTGCAATTACGGTGTACAAATAGGAAGAATACAAATCGGCAGTTACTTGATAAATCTCATTTAACTGAATTAGTAAACTATGCGAAAAGTGAGGGTTACGAGATCAAAATCACAGAGGATGCCAAAGATCTAGATGACCTCGCTGAAATCGTAGGGGGAATGGACAGAATGCGGTTTTTTCATGAAGAAGGGTTGATGGATTTTATCAAAGAAGTTCGCTGGACGGAAAAGGATGCACTGGAGACACGCGATGGAATAGACATAGCAACATTGGAATTGTCAGGGACTGAAAAAGCCGCAATGGGTTTGCTCAAAGATCCCAGAACGGTTAAATTTTTCAGAAAATTTTTAATGGGTTATGGTTTGACCAAAATCTCGAAAGACACCATCACCAAGTCCTCTGCCATGCTACTTCTTCAGGGTAAAAATTTTTCTCCACAGAGTTATCTGGAAGCAGGAAAAGTCCTGCAGCGAATCTGGATTAAAGCAAATATGTTGGGTTTAAGTTTTCAGCCTGTAACAGCCATGCTGTTTATTTTTCAGAAAGTAATCCGAGAACCGAATCATGGGTTTACCAAACAGGAAGAATCTGACATAAAAATAATGAAGGAGAAGTTTGAAAGGGTCTTTAAAAATGGCGGAGATTCCCTCGATATATTTATGTTTAGGTTAAATGTCGCTGGTGATCCAAGTGTGCGGGCATTTCGCCGGGATGTTAAAGATACCTTAATTCGGGTTTAAAATGTTTAAATTTAAGGCGTTCAGAGCAATTGATGATAGAGAAAGATGTGAAAGATTTATCAAGGGACATGCTGATGTACTGAGGCAATATGGCGTTACGAAGGTAACCTCTTCAAATAATGATTGGGCTTTCAATCCCTTTGTGTATGTTGTAACGGTCGAACTTCAGGATACAGGTGAGGTTGTAAGCGGCTTGAGAATCCATATAGCGCATCCAGACTATCCACTGCCTATGGAGCAAGCAGTATCTCAAGTGGATCACAAGATTTTTGATCTTGTAAAAGAATATTCTACTCGAGGCACGGGTGAGGTGTCAGGTCTTTGGAATTCAAAGTCAATTTCAGGATATGGAGTGGGTGCAGTTTTGCTCATTCGCGCTGGCATAGCCATAGTTAGTCAATTGCAGCTTGGTTCACTTCTAGCACTGGTAGCAGAATATACTTTGAGGCCTTCTTTACAAAAGGGATTTGAAATCGAACTGGGAATTGGAAACTCGGGAACATTTTTTTATCCAAAATTGGATCTGGTGGCAACTTCGATCGTGATGAAAGACCCCTATAATTTGCCCAAAGCAGATGCGTATGAGCGGGAGGTAATCCAAGGGATGAGAGATAATTTACAGTGTACAAAAACTGAAGTAGGGCCAAAGGGGGAATTTTTAGTAGAATATGATTTATTAATTTCAAATCCTGATTGGAGAAAAGATGTATAAAATAATTACGCTATTGTTTGCTTGGGTATTTTTAGCTCCCGGCCAGTCGTTTGCCCAAGAAAATTCTATCAAGTTGGAATGCTTTTCGTATCTACTGGAAGATCAAAGCAAGGATGTGACGGAGGTTTTGGATCAAATTGAGGGATTTTCGGATAACAACTGCAATAAGTTTAATTTTGGAATAAACGGTAAAGTGGCCTGGATTAAATTGAATACAAAAGATTTCACGTTATTTTCAAATCCACTTTTAGTGTTAAATTCTGCTTCTCTAGATTATGTTTATTTATATCCAGTAAAAAATGGTGCTATCGGAAAACAACAAGTCAGTGGTAGACTTACTGGGATCAAAGAACGATATTTTCAATCTCATAAAATAGTGTTTCAACTTTCAGCAGAAGATCTGACTTCTGACTTTCTACTATTGAAAATACAAAATACAGATAAGAAAATATTTACAGCATATGTGGCTGAGGACAACGAATTTAAAGAGATTATTGATTTCGAAAATATCCTTTTCGGGTTACTGACGGGAGTATTCGTCGGACTTTTTTTCTATAATTTATTTCTCTATTTCTCTGTTCGTGACAAAATCTATCTGGTATATGTAATTCATACAGTTTTAGTTTGGTTTGCACAAGCTTCTATCTTGGGATTTACACAGGTATTAATATGGCCTGAATGGGATTGGATGAATAGTCGCTCCAGTGTGATTTTTTCTTCACTTGTAAGCATAGTGGGAATTTGGTTCTTAAGAATATTTTTATTGACGAAAAAATATGTTCCCAAATTGGATTTTGGTTTTAATGTCATTTATCTGGTTTACCTATTTATCCTAGCCAACGCTTTCTATTTTTCAGCTATGATAAGTTATCAGGTGATATTGGTAACTCAATCAATTGTGGTTTTGTATGTGTTATTTGTCGCATCTGTTACTCTTCGATTAGGTTACAGGCCAGCTCGGTATTACTTACTTGCTTGGACTATATTTATGATTGGTATATTCCTGTATGTATTTAGTGAAATGGGAATCATTCCAACCAACAATCTAACGGCCTACATTATGCCTCTCGGATCTGCGCTGGAAGTGATATTACTATCCTTTGCGCTAGCTGACAAAATAAACATTCTCAAAAAGGAAAAAGAAGAAGAGCAGTCTGAAAAACTGAAGATTTTAAATGAAAATGAACTTTTAATCAAAGAGCAAAATGCGATGCTTGAAAAGAAGGTCAAAATCAGAACGGATGAATTGGAAAATGCGCTCCGAAACCTTCAGAATACCCAAAGTCAACTCGTCAATCAGGAAAAAATGGCATCCTTGGGTCAACTGACCGCAGGTATCGCACATGAGATTAATAACCCGATCAATTTCGTGAGCTCTAACATCACTCCGCTCAAACGTGATATCAAGGATATCATTGAGATCATTGATTTTTATAGAGCTTCAGGTGAAAAGGAATTCTCAGAAAGCACCAAAAAAGAAGCAAAACAACTGGAGGAGGATCTAGAACTGGACTATGTACTCGAAGAAGTAGAACAACTGCTCAAAGGCATGGATGATGGAGCCAAGCGGACTGTAGAAATCGTAAAAGGTCTTCGGATATTTTCCAGAGTGGATGAGCAAGATATCAAGAAAGTCGACCTGCATGATGGGATCAACAGTACCATTATTTTGCTTAACAGCACCATACCCGGCAAGATTAGAGTGATCCGAGAGTTTGGAGAACTTCCGATGGTAGAGTGTTTTGCAGGCAAAATCAACCAGGTATTTATGAATATTATCAATAATGCAGTGCATGCATTGGGAGATAATTTGGATAAAATAGCTGATCCCAAAATCACGATCAGGACTAAAGCTTCTGCTGAAAATGTAGTAGTCGAAATAGAAGATAATGGTCCAGGAATGCCAGAAAAAGTAAAACAGCGAATTTTTGAGCCCTTTTTCACAACCAAGGCAGTTGGCAAGGGGACTGGTTTGGGTCTTTCCATAGTTTATTCTATTATTGAAAATCACAAAGGATCCCTGGAGGTAGTGACCGAGGAAGGTCAGGGTACGACTTTTATAATTTCCCTTCCTATTTACCAAAATGTCCAAAAGTATGAGTGATAAAATTCATGTGCTCTATATTGACGATGAGGACAATAACCTCAAGTCATTCAGAGCCACCTTGCGAAAGGACTTCAAGATTTTTACAGCAATAGATGCTGAAGAAGGTCTACGAATAGCCAAAGAAGAGGAAGTACATGTGGTCATTGCCGATCAGCGAATGCCAGGCCTTACGGGTACGGAGTTTTTTGAACAGATGGTCAAAGTCAACCCGGATCCTATCCGGATACTTTTGACAGGCTACTCGGATATTGCAAGTGTCATCGATGCGATCAACAAGGGTGAAGTCTATCGATTTATTGACAAACCCTGGAATATTGAGCAAATCAAAAACTCCATCAAAAATGCGGCAGATATCTATTTCATGCGGCGGGAGTTAAAAGAAAAAACGGTCAAACTTCAGAAGTTGCACTCTGAGATGAACCAATTCGTCTATAGCTTATCCCATGAGCTCAGAGGTCCATTGATGAGTATCTCCGGGATTTCCAAACTTGCCAAATTGGAAATCGAAGACCCCAATTCACTGGAGTATTTTGAAATGATCGATACGGCTACTGGTAAGCTGGACGATTTTATTTACAAGATGCTGGACTTCTACAGGTCCACAAAAATGGACCACAAAATCACCGAAATAAATTTTCAGGATATCGTCAACCAACAAATGGAGGCCTATCGCGAAAAATTTGATCTTTCCCATTTTCATGTGGATGTGCAGGTGAAGCAGGAATATGCTTTCTTTTCCGATGAAGCTAAAATACGGGTGATCCTTAACAATCTATTCAGCAATGCTGTCCAATTTCAGAAAGATCAAGGGGGACAAAAATGGATCAGCCTCACAGCCGAAGTTGTCGAAGATACTGCTGTAATCACATTGGAAGACAATGGAATTGGGATAGAGAATCGGTATAAAGAGGAAGTCTTTAACCTTTTCGCTAGAGCCACGCAAAAGAACGTCGGCACCGGACTTGGCTTATATATGGTGAAAGAGGCAGTAGAGCAAATGGGAGGTAAAATCCACTTGGAATCTGAAGTAGACGAAGGAACTACAGTGATGGTCACACTGCCTTCGATGAAGAAAGGGAATTTATAGCAGCCGAATTCCATTTTTGGAGTGTATCTTTGCACCGGCATTTGGCCATTTTTTATCAAAAACAACAGCTATGATTAATCCCTGGCATGACGTCAATATCGGGAAAGAAGCCCCCGAATTTGTAATGGGTGTAATTGAAATCCCAAAAGGCTCCAAAGGAAAATATGAACTCGACAAAAAAACCGGCATGCTGATGCTGGATCGTGTTTTGTTTTCAGCGGTGCATTATCCGGCCAATTATGGCTTTATTCCACAGACTTTCTGTGAAGATCACGATCCACTCGATATTTTGATTATTTCTCAGATCGATATCCCCTCGATGACTCTGGTGCCTGCTAAGGTCATCGGAGTGATGCGAATGGTAGATGGCGGAGAGGCAGATGATAAAATTATCGCGGTCGCTGCTGGTGACCAATCTGTGAACTACATCAATGACATCGATGAGCTTCCTCCTCACCTGATGAAAGAGGTTCACAGATTCTTTGAGGATTACAAAAAACTGGAAAACAAAGAGGTGAAAGTGGAGGACTTCCTCGGCAAGGAAGACGCCATGCGGATCATCCGGGAAAGCATCGAACTTTACGATAAAAATTTCCGAACCAGAAAATAAGTTAAAGCCTGAGCAATCAGGCTTTTTTCGTTTTTATCAGTTGTTTCGCGGCTTTTTTCTTTAGGTAATTCACCAAGTCCGTATAGGACTCGTGCTCGTGATTGGAGACTGAGATGGAGTTTTTATCCGTAAACGCGATCGTCACCTGTTTAAACTCCTTTTTGTTGGCTAAGATTACTTCCTCCTCCCAGAGCAGAATTTCGCTCACGGGATAGGCTTTTGTCAGGCCTTTCAGTGGGAGCTTAATGATGATGTGCTCTTTTCCAGCTGTGATAAAACGCCAACCTGCCATCATTTTTACCAAAAGCATAAGCATCACCAGAGTTATCAGCGAACATGCCACCAGATAGAACCAAAGTGCAAAGCTGCCTTTG
The DNA here is from genome assembly GCF_003259255.1 of Algoriphagus litoralis. GTDB lineage: Bacteria > Bacteroidota > Bacteroidia > Cytophagales > Cyclobacteriaceae > Algoriphagus > Algoriphagus litoralis. The sequence goes on along the minus strand of NZ_QGOL01000018.1, from coordinate 56,773 downwards.
TACGCGAAATCCCGCATTAGCAGGATCAAGCCAGCCAATAGCACGGTCAAAATCAAGCCAAGTGAAATGTAAGTGGATAATTTAGGTTTAATGACGACCATGAATGCGTTGAAGTTCGAGGAGTTTTTGCTTGGCAAAAGTCTCCAAATCCCTGAAGAAAGCGAAGAAAATCACTTCAAATTCTGCTTCTTTTTCCAGAAGTATCTCCGGAGCCTCATTCATCTTGGAGTCAAAAGTCGTCCGACGGCTGAGTCCAGTGAGTGCTTTTTGGATTCCGGAGATCTCCCGGTAGTGAAGCAGCCAATTTTGGCTTTTCATCCAGACAAACATCTCCCGAAATGAATCAGGAAGCAGACTGAGGTGCCGGTCAAGTGTGGCATAGGTTTGCTCGACAAAGACTTCCAAGGGGATGTTTGAATACTTTTCCCAATATTTTCCCAAAAAATAATCAAAGAAAATATCCGTAATCACCGTCGAATAATGGCGAAATCTAGGCCTGAGATAGGCTTGTCCCGCCTTGACCAAAGGGTGGGAGTCAGTGTAGGTGTCTATCTCTCTATGAAGCAGGATTCCGATCAAAAGATCTGAATCATAGTTCCGTATTTCCTTGCCTTTGATAAAGTCTGCGGCAAAATTGCCTACAAGCACCGATTCGTGGCCAAATGACAGGTATGCATGGGCAAGAAAGTTCATAAAATCTCTGGAGACGGTAAACCGGCTGACTTTTGCTTAGTTTGTAAGCTAAAATACCAATAGATGCCGAATATCCTCGAAGAACTCAAGCAGGGACTCAAACTTCTCAAACTCGAATGGTCCGAAGATCTGGCCAATTACAAAAAGAAATTCCTGAATACCTCCATCGCGGACAAGAAAAAAGAAGGTATCACCTGGCATCCGATTTTGCTCAGAAAACACAAAATCGGAATGGGTGAACGACTCTTGGTAGAGGTGGAGCGAATGGATTCCAACTATCCCTCTTCTTTTTCTTCAGGGAAATCAGTTACTTTTTTCTCTACGCATGAAGGCTATCAGGGGATGGAAAACCGGGTCAACGGTGTGGTCAATCAGGTGAAGAAAGATTCCATGGTCGTCACGCTCCAAGCTGATGAGATTCCGGATTGGATGCAGGATTCCCGTCTTGGAGTGGATTTGCTCTTCGATGAGGCAAGCTATCGGGAAATGGAGTCTGCGCTGAAAAAAGTGATTAAAGGTGAGAATATCCGACTCGCTGAATTGCGGGACATTGCGCTGGGTGACGCAAATCCAAGATTCAAGGAATTACCCCTTATTGACCTTCCCGGCTTGAATTTTTCCCAAAATCAAGCTTGCCAAAAAATAGCAGCTGCTCAGGACTTTGCCATCGTTCATGGTCCTCCTGGAACAGGGAAAACCACCACATTGATTGCTGCAATTCGACAAGCCGTTGAAATAGGGCAGAGTGTTTTGGTCACTGCACCAAGTAATGCAGCGGTGGATTTGTTGGTAGAAAAATTGGTGGATGCGGGGGTTTCTACCCTTCGCCTGGGACATCCGGCACGCGTGGAGGAAAAGATTCTAAACCAGACACTGGATGCAAAAATTGCTTTTCATGACAGTTTTCGTGATCTAAAAAAACTTCGAAAAGAGACCGAAGCCTACCTCAAAATCGCCAAACAATACAAGCGAAACTTTGGTCCCGAAGAGCGTGCTCAGCGCAAATTGATGTACCAGGAAGTGTCCCGAATCCGGGAGGCAGCTTGCCAATTGGAGGATTACATCCGTTCGGATGTTTTTCAGCGTACACAGGTTTTCGCCTGTACCCTCGTGGGTGCTTCTTCCTCCAATCTTCGGGGAATGATCTTCGACGTGGTTTTCATTGATGAAGCTGCGCAAGGATTGGAGGCGGCAACCTGGATTCCAATTTTGAAAGCCAAAAAAGTAGTCTTTGCCGGAGATCATTGTCAATTACCTCCTACGATCAAATCTTTTGAAGCTTCGAAGGCCGGACTGTCTACTACACTTTTTGAGAAAATCATCCATCGACAGCCGCAGACTGCCCAAATGCTGGAAGTCCAATACCGCATGCCTGCAGATATTATGGGCTTCTCCAATGAATGGTTTTACAACGGAAAACTTCAAGCTGCTGAAAACACACTTACGCATTCTCTTGGAGATGAAGAGTCAGTTATGGAATGGATTGATACGGCAGGATCAGGCTATAATGATCAACAGGAGGCCGAGAGTCTAAGTACCTTCAATCCTGACGAGGCGCGCTTTGCTTGCACTCACCTCAACGATACGATGAAGCGAATCGGTTTTGCTAAGTTCCGGCAGGAAAACTGGACCATTGGCCTGATTGCGCCATATTCTGCGCAGGTGCGGATGATTCGCCATTTGATCTTTGAGACTTTTGAATATCCGAATTTAAAGGCTTTTGCAGACTGGATTACAATCGATACCGTAGATGGTTTTCAGGGGCAGGAGCGGGATCTGATGCTAATTTCTTTGACTCGATCCAATGAAAAGGGTGAGATAGGTTTTTTGGCTGATGAGCGGAGGATGAATGTGGCTTTGACGCGAGCCAAGCGAAAATTAATCCTGATTGGTGACAGCAGTACACTGGCACATCATTCCTTTTTCGATTCACTTTTAGGCTATTTTGAAGAAAAAGGAGCGTATCGGAGCGTGTATGAGTTTTTGTAAAAGTAAGGAAGCAAGGATGCTAGGAAGTTTGGGAGTATGGAGGAATGGGAGCAGGTGTTTAGAAAGTGGTTCTGTCGTTTTAAGTTCAATTGGACGCAACTCCCCCTTTATTCCTAGATTTTAGTTTGGAATATCACGCTTTGTCAAAGGGGGCAGGGGGATTTTAGCAGTTAGTTTTTAGGGATTGGTATTAAGATTCCTCTTCAGTCTTCCCAAAATCCTCAGAATTGAGCAGTGTAACCCATTTCCCCATCTTTTTTTGAATGACTTTGAAATGATGCAGTTCCTCAGGCGTGATCAATGAAATCGCTTCACCGGTCGCACCTGCGCGTCCAGTTCGACCGATTCGGTGGATATAGTCTTTCGGTGAGCGAGGCAATTCATAATTGATCACCAAGGGTAAAAACTGAATGTCAATTCCCCGTGCAGCCAAATCCGTTGCTACCAAAACCCGAGTCTTGCCGGATTTGAATCTCGCCAATGCTTCTGTCCGCGCACCTTGACTTTTATCTCCGTGAAAAGCCACTGCTTCTATCCCGTTTTTACTCAGTTTGGTCGCAACATTGTCTGCAGTTCTGATTGATGAGGAAAAAATCAAAATCTGATTCCAATCGCCTGAGTTGATCAATTGTCTTAGAAATGGGCCTTTGTTTTCCGGACTTACTCGATAGGCACGTTGATCAATCAAGTCGGGCGTGAAATTGTCTCCTTCTACTTGAATCCGTACAGGGTCTTTGAGCAGCTTTTGGATCAAAACTTCTACTTCAGAATCCATCGTTGCCGAGAAAAGGATGTTTTGTCGGCGTCCCGGGAGCAACTCCAAGATATGATCCACCTCTTCACGGAACCCCATGTTCAACACCTTATCAGCCTCATCCAAAACCAAAGTGTGAATCCTTGAAATCCCCAGGGCATTTCTGCCAATCAGATCGATTAATCGTCCGGGTGTGGCAATCAATACCTCCACGCCATGCAATTTCATCATCTGAGGATTGATCGAAACCCCACCAAAAACTGCCATCGATTTGATCTTTCTTGGTAAAAATCGACTGAAGTTTTCCGTGACTTCAGCTACTTGGACTGCCAATTCTCTGGTGGGTACAAGTACCAAGACCGGAATGAATCGATCTTCAGGAGCTTTCTTTGTAAGCAAGCGCTGAAGGATAGGAAGTATGTAGGCTGCCGTTTTCCCTGATCCAGTTGGAGCCAAGCCAAGCAAATCTTTTTGATCCAAAACAGCCGGAATTGCTTCAACCTGAATCGGGTAAGGTGTCTCATAATTCGCGCGCTGGATAGCCGAAAGCAGATCCTTGGATAGTCCTAAGTCGGAAAAATTCATCGGTTTTATTTTTTGCAAAGTTAGGAGAAGTCAGCGAATGGCTTTCTTTTTCCTGTCTGGACTAGATAAATCGACGCTAAACTTTCCAAAATTGGAATAATCATCGACAGCCTCAACAACTTTTTATTTTTCAATCCTTTGATTTTGCCATTAAGAAATCAAGGGTATAAAGGTTGAGAAATTTAGAGCTTGAAAACTATGACCAAGGTCTTGTGCTGAGTTTCTTGATTTTCTTAACTCCCTGAATGGTTCAAACTGATCTCACCGAATTTGTTTTTCTACTTTAGAAGCAAAAACTTGACTTATTCTGTTATCTCCCTTGGGGCAGAGATAAAAACTGCCGTTTCAAATTTGATTGGTTCCGTTGGCTAGTTTGATCTTGTAAATCAGCGGAATATAAACCAAATTGGAAATGAAGGTCATAGTGCAAGTTTGCCTTGGCACTGGCCAAACCCAAAATACCAGAAAGAATATGTTTCGAAGTACCCTGTTGACCTGTGCGGTTGGTTTGTTGCTTTGCTTTGCCTGCAAAGAACCCGGTCCTCTTCCCGAATCACCCGATAGTCCGGCAAGGACAGCTGAGGAGGAATTGAGAACATTTCAAATCGAACCCGGATTTGAGGTTCAGTTGGTTGCCTCCGAACCACTAGTAGAATCTCCGGTGATCATTCAATTTGACGAGGATGGCCGACTTTGGGTGGTGGAAATGCGTGGCTACATGAATGATATCGAAGGATCCGAGGAAAAGCAACCGGTGGGCTCAATAGCAATTTTGGAGGATACGGACAGCGATGGGCAAATGGACAAGCGAACTGTTTATTTGGATTCGCTGATTATGCCTCGTGCTTTGGGACTTTTTAAAAATGGAGCTTTGGTCGCCGAAAACAATAAACTTTGGATCACACAGGACTTGGATGGAGACTGGAAAGCTGATTCGAAAATTCTGCTCGATTCCACTTATGCCGCCAATGGAATTCCCGAGCATTCCGACAACGGCTTCGTGCGAAATGTTGACAATTGGTATTACAGCGCCAAATCCCGGCTTCGATACCGATTTCAGGATGGCGAATGGATTCGGGACACGACCGAGTTTCGTGGGCAGTGGGGAATTTCACAAGACGATCAGGGTCGCTTGATGTATAATTACAATTGGTCGCAGCTTCATGGAGATTTGGTTCCAGCTAATTATTTATCCCGAAACAAAAACCACAAACCTTCAACTGGCATCGATCATGGATTGACGATCGATCGAAAAGTGTTTCCCATCCGATCCAATCCAGCTGTGAATCGTGGCTATATCCCGGGAACTTTGGACTCTGCAGGAAGGCTTTTTGAGTTTACCTCGGCCTGCGCTCCGACAGTCTATCGAAGTCAGCTTTTTCCAACGGAATATTTGGGAAATGTCTTTGTACTGGAAAACGCAGGAAATCTGGTCAAGCGAAATGTAGTGACCGAAAAAGGGTTTTTGCTTGATGCCAACGATCCAAATCCAGGCAGGGAGTTTTTAGCTTCCACCGACGAGCGGTTTCGTCCCGTTCAGGCGACAGTTGGACCGGATGGGGGGCTATATATCGCAGACATGTATCAGGGCATCGTGCAGCACGGATCCTACATGACTCCCTATTTGAAAGAGCAGACACTCAAAAGAGGCCTGGATTCTCCCGGCCACATGGGGAGAATTTGGCGAGTGGTGCCCAAAGGTTTTGACCCCAAAAAGAACGCTAAACTTTCGCAAGCAAGCACTGCTGATCTGGTCGAAGTTCTATCTCATGAAGATGGATGGCATCGAGATATGGCTCAGCGCCTCTTGGTAGAGTGGAATGATCCCGCTTCTATTTCGCTTTTGGAAGAGCTGGCGCAAAATGGAAAATCCGAGTTTGGACGTTTTCATGCGCTTTGGACCTTGGAGGGAATGGGAAAAGTAAATCCGGAACTATTGCTCCAAGTTCTGGAAAAAGACTCCGACTTAATGAAAACCACAGCTTTGCGACAGCTTGAAAAACCAGCAAGTCAAAACCCAGCCTTACTATCCCGAATGGAAAATATTTCTCTGGCATTGATTGGAAAAGCTTCCGAGAAAGTTGCACTTCAGTTGGCCTTGAGTGCTGGGATTTTTTCACCTGAATCTAAAGCAAATTTACTGAGCCAGCTCTTTGAAAAGTATGGAACCTATGCCCTGATTCGGGATGCGATGATGAGTAGTTTGGAGGATGAAGAATTTGACTTTCTCCAAAAACTCCATGCAAGTGATTCATGGAAGGAGTCAAATTCTGATCGGGAAGTTTTTCTCGAGATTCTGACCACAGCCATCATTAACAAGGGTGAATCAGCTGAAATAGGCGGATTACTTGCATTGGCCAATCCACAAGAAATAGGGTGGAAAGAATCCGTCATCCTTACCGGAATGGCAATTCAAGCCAGCGATATCGAAAAACCTGGTATGGTTTCTCTGCCAATTGAACCTTCGATTTTCAAGCGTGCGGACTTGCCTTTGGATCAAAGTAGGCTGGAAATGCTCAAAAGGCTTTTTTCATGGCCGGGTTATAAACCATCCGCCACCCTTGCTTCAGCGGGAAATCTCGATGAGAAAGCCATGAAGCAATTTGCAGCCGGCAGGGCAAAATACTTGACTTCCTGCGCGGGTTGCCATGGAAATAATGGAAAGGGCGCTGCCCGAATGGGACCTCCATTGGCTGGTTCGGAGTGGGTGGTTGGCGACGAAGTCCGGCTTTCGCTGATCATGCTGCATGGATTAGAGGGCCCGGTAGAGGTGGCTGGCAAGAAATACGATGCGCCGGAGATCCTGCCGGTGATGCCATCACATTCGACAATGGATGATGCGGTCATTGCCTCCATTCTTACTTACATTCGAAACGAATGGGGGAATCAAGCACCTCCAGTCACTGCCCGAACCGTCAGTTCTACCCGACATTTGAACCAAGGTAGAGTCTATCCTTGGTCCGCTGCCGAACTCAATAAACACATGCAGTCCTTAGCTTCTGCTCCTAAACCCTAACCCAAAACCCTCCAGCCTATGAAAACTTTTGAAATCAATTCTGAATTTTCTTCCGGGAGGCGGGAGTTTTTGAAGAAATCGGGACTCGCTACCGCAGCCATGGCTTTTCCTTTTGCTTCGCTGCCGCAAAGCTTAAAAGGTGTTCCGATGGGTGTGGTAGTTCATTCCTATGGCATTCGATACGGTTCCAAAGCAGAAAGTCAAACCTATCCTGCATTCCAAAATGCACTGGACCTGATGCGTCACTGCCATTCGATCGGTGCGGGAGGAATCCAAACCACAGTAGGAGGTTGGGCAACTGATTTTGCCAAGAAGGTTCGGGATGAACGAGAGAAGCTCGGGATGTATCTGGAAGGAAGCATTGCCATGCCCAAAAATACTGAGGATGTTACTCGATTTGAAAAGGAAATCTTGACAGCTAAAGAAGCAGGAGCAACGGTTTTGAGGACCGTCTGCCTGAGTGGCAGACGCTATGAAAATTTCAAATCGAAAGCAGAATGGGAAACATTCCGGGAAAATTCTCATAATTCGATCCTCCTTGCCGAGCCAATTGTGAGAAAACACAAAGTGAAACTTGCGATTGAGAATCACAAAGACTGGAAAGCTGCTGAACTCGCTCAAATCATTCAAAATCTGAGTAGTAGTTGGGTAGGAGTAACCCTTGACTTTGGAAACAATGTTTCGCTCCTTGAAGAACCGATGGAAGTGATTCGAACCTTAGCACCGTATGCTTTTTCCACCCATGTGAAAGATATGGGAATCAAGTCCTACAAGGATGGATTTCTACTTTCCGAAGTGCCACTCGGAACAGGAATCGTAGATCTGAAAGAGGCGGTGACTTTGTGTCAAAAGTATAATCCCGATGTCACCTTCAGCTTGGAAATGATCACCCGTGACCCACTTCAGATCCCATGTTTGGAGGAAAGCTATTGGACAACATTTGAAAATCCATCTGCTCAAGACCTCGCCAAAATCCTGAGATTAGTTCGTGACAAAACCTATCCCGATGCTCTTCCTGAAGTGAAAAACCTTAATCCTGAAGAAAAACTGGCTTTCGAAGAAGAGAATGTGGTGAAGTGTATGGCCTATTCTCAAGCCAATCTTTCGCTGTAATATATCGTAATAAGTGAATTGCAAGTGGTAAGTTGTAAAGTAGAATTTACGCTCATTGCACCACTTGCTATTCACTCCTTACTACTCACGTATAATCCAATTTTTAATAACTAATAACCAATAAAAATGTCCCAATTCGACCTCACTCAACTTCCTGGAATCGCTCTTTTTTCTCTCAATGGCAAGTCTGCCATCATCACCGGAGGCACCAAAGGCCTTGGTTTGGCAATGGCTGCCGGTCTGGCCTCTGCTGGCGCAAATGTAATGCTGGTTAGCCGAAATGCTACTGATGGCGATGCCGCCGCTGCAGAGATTTCGGCAAAATTCGGGGTGAAAGCCATCACGTTTGCTGCCGATGTGGTGGACAAACCAGCCATGGAAGCGATGGCCAAAACTGCCTTTGAGGCTTTTGGAAGTATTGATATTCTGATCAATTCTGCGGGCATAAATATCCGTGGAGCCATTGATGAGTTGAGTTATGAGGACTTCACCAAAGTGATGGACGTGAATGTGACAGGAACTTGGCTGGCAAGCCGTGCTGTGACACCCTACATGAAGGAAAAAAACAAAGGTGCAATCATCAATCTGGCCAGTACCTTAGGAATTGTCGGTTTGGCAAATCGAACGCCCTATGCCTCCAGCAAAGGTGCTGTAGTCCAGATGACGCGGGCTTTGGCTTTGGAACTTGCCCCCTGGAATATCACGGTAAATGCGATCTGTCCGGGACCTTTTTTGACAGAAATGAACCTTCCGATCGCAGATACCGAAGAAGGGAAAAAGTTTGTTGTCGGAGCAACTGCCCTAGGTCGCTGGGGCGAATTGAAAGAAATTCAGGGTGCAGCTATATTCTTAGCTTCTGATGCAGGGACATACATGGTGGGATCAATGCTGACCGTGGATGGAGGATGGACAGCGCGGTAGGGAGATTTATGATATATATGAATTACGATTTACGAGGTCTGAATCGGCTTCTATCGGATAAGAAATTTCGAACATCGAATGATGAATATCGAATGATGAAGTGAGTGCTAACATCGGTCATCGGTCACCCGACATCTGACCTTTTCTACCCCACCACCAAACTCAGTACAAAAATCAGTAGGATGGCTGTCACCCCAGCAATCAAAGTCCCTAAGCTATGGGACATATTCCCCTGCTTGATACTCATGCCTGAGAGTTGGGTGACTACCCAAAACCCGCTGTCATTTGCGTGGGAAATACAGAGTGAACCTGCACCGATAGCAAGCGCTGTGAAAACTTTCATCGTTTCGGAATCCAAACCAAGCGGACCCAAAATGGGAGCAATGATCGAAGCAGTAGTAATCATGGCGACAGTAGTAGATCCTTGTGCTGTTTTCAGTGCAAAGGCTATGATGAACGGAAGGAAAATTCCCCAATTTGCATCGCTCATGCTAGAAGTGACCAAGTCGCCAACACCTGAATTCTGGAGCATTTTCCCAAAAACTGCGCCTGCTCCAGTGATCAAAATAACAGGAGCGGCCAAAAGAATCGACTCGCCAATCCATCCCGAAGAGGAGAGGAGCTTGCGGTCAAATTTCTTTGGAAGTGTAAATGACAAAATCGCTCCGATCAGCAGGGCAATCACTGGCGAGCCTATAAACTGGAGTGCTTTGGTGAATTCACTTTCACCCAAAGGTCTGGTGGGATAGTTGGCAATAGACGCCACAATGATCAAAATCAAGGGAATAATGACTGGAAGCAGTGAATTGAAGAATGTGGGGAGCTCTTTCTTTTCAAGTTGCTTTTCATCAGCGACCATTTTGGGTTCCAAGGGTATTTTGACCACAAACTTATTGACAAAAAACAAGAGAGGGACGAGCGTCACCAGCGAGACAAATGCACCATAAAAGATCACTTGGCCCAGATCTGCTCCCAAAATTCCCGCAGTAGCAATGGGTCCAGGAGTTGGGGGGACCAAAGCGTGGCTAGCCATTGCTCCAAGGGACAGAGCAACAATGGTAGCTGCATAGGAAATCTTACTTTTTGCGGAAAGTGACTTTGCAATCGGGTTCATCATGATGATCGTGCTGTCTCCAAACACCGGAATGGATAAGATCCAGCCGCTCAGCATCATCGAAAGGTTTACAGATTTTTCGCCGATCCACTTCAAAATTCTGTCTGCAATGACAATGGCTCCTCCAGTTTTTTCCAAGAAAGTCCCCATAATCACGCCCAACAGAATCAAAAGCCCAACGCTTCCCATCACTCCTCCAAATCCATCGGCAATGGATTTGACAATGAGGTCTGTCGGCATTCGCATCATCAGACCATAAATGATCGCGCCTACAAAAAGTGCCAGAAAAGGGTGAATGTCAAACTTGACGATGGCAATCAGGATCAAGGCCAAGGCGGCCAGGATAATCAACAGTGTCAGCATTTTGGGTTTGTTGTGGTTGAAATCTTCGGATCTGGCTTTTCGGCCAAATTGAAGAATCTAAAAATTAGGCAAAAATGAGGAATAACAAAGCCCGATCATGGATTTTGGTTGGATTACAGATTTTTAGAAGGGTATGAGGCTAGATTTTCCTAATTTTTACCAAACAATCAACCCAAGTCCTATGCGCTTACTTCAGGTTTCAGCCTTTCTCCTTTTGATATTTGCCTTTTTCTCCTGCGGAAAAAAATCCTCCTCCGAAGCCCATTTTGTGGTCCTGCCCAGTCCAGTTTCTTTTGAAATTACCGGTGAATCAGATCTGGATATTTCAACCGTAGAACAGTGGGTTAATAAAACGAAAGACTTATTGATTTCCAATCAAGGGCTAAGTGGGATAAGAACGGAAATGTTTTTTGTCGATCTCAATTATAAGAATGAGTTGCATCCTGAAGGCTATGAGCTAAAGATTTCATCAGATAAGATTGAAATCAAAGCTCAATCCAATGCAGGGTTTTTCTACAGTTTGATCACCCTTGGACAGCTGATCGAAGATGCCAAAGACAAAAATGCTCCGCTGCCGAAATGTTCCATTTCTGATGCCCCGGCTTTGGCTTATCGGGCCGTTCATTTGGATGTGAAGCACCATTTGGAGAAAAAAGAATACTATTTTGAATTGATGGATCGCTTTGCTGCGCAAAAAATCAATGCTGTGATCATTGAAATTGAGGACAAACTCCGCTACGAATTGCAGCCAAGCGTGGGTTCTTCGGATGCTTTTTCCATTGAAGAATGGAAGGAAATCAGCCATTATGCCATTTCCCGAAATATCCGAATCAGTCCCTTGGTGCAAGGTTTGGGGCACGCATCGTTTATTCTGAAGCATGATGAATACCAATCATTGCGGGATGATCCGGAAAGCGACTGGGCCTTCAATCCGCTGAACGAGGAAACGTACAAAGTGCAGTTTGACTTGTATGAGGATGCTTTGAAAGCTTTTCCTTTTGCCAATTACCTGCACGTCGGAGGTGATGAAGTCCACACCACGGGAAGAAATAGTGGGAAGTCTCCTTTAGAACTTCAGCTGATCTGGCTCAATCGGGTGAGTGCTTATGCTGCTCAAAAAGGACTGACGCCGATCTTTTGGGATGACATGCCCTTGCAAAATGCCGGTGTCTATCGATCCATTTATGATAGAAAATTGACTTCCCCTCAGGTCGACAGCATCTGGTCCGAGAATGAAGCGAATCTGAACAAATACATCGACTTATTTCCCAAAAACTGCGTCTATATGCGTTGGAATTACGATATGCCGGAGTCCCCTGGTAATAACCGGGCCATCAAATGGTTTACCGACAACGGATTCAAAGTTATGGGTGCTACGGCTGGACAAACCCGCTGGAATCTGATGCCGCTCGACCAAAGCAACACCGATAACATCCGGGATTTTGCGCTGATCTCGATCCGCAATAAGGCTGATGGATTGCTTTTGACGCTTTGGGATGATGATTCTCCGCACTTTGAATTGTACCAAAGAGGCATTTCGATTTTCGCAGAATACACTTGGGCGGGAGAAAAGCGAAATACGGAAGAACTGCATGCAGCTTACAGACAGCGAGCTTTCGGTGGGAAGTTGGCTTCAATTGAAAATGAGTTTATCAATACCTTGGAAGGTCCAGTTGCAGATTGGAAAAATATGCTTTTGGATAAAAAAAGAGATCGGAATCGCCTGAGAAAACTCAAAAATCCAATCGAAGAAGCGCTTATTTCTTTTCCAGATCCCGATTCAGCAGGAGCCTGGACTAAAAAGTATCAGGAAAAAATCGAAAAGGCAGAGGCAAATCTGGCTCGCGTGGATTCAGTTTTACTGCAAATTGAGAAATCTAAAAAACGAGCAGTCCGAAATTCCTATACTTTGGAAGTTTATGAGCAAGTGGCGCAGGCGGTTCAGTTTTCCAATCGGGCTATCCTCACACTGGCGGAACTAGATGAGCCGAGTGGTGAAAAACGAAGTCAGGCCCAAGCCAAGCTTTCTGGCATGGAAGCCGAGTGGATGGCGATTCAACGTAATCTGGAGACTGTCTATGGCAAAACCCGGCAGCTCAACAAACCTGCTGATTACATTCTGGATCAGGACCACCATGTCCATTTGGCCAATCAGGCAAAGAACTTTTCCGATTGGCAGTTTTATGTGGAGGGATTGTTTTTGGAGAAGTTGAAGGTGTTGGAGAAGTAGTGTTCCTTGGGATTTTTATCCCGAGGAAGTGTTATAAAATGTGCAATCCGGCCTTTTTACTAGTGGGTTCAAACCCCAAAAAAAAGCATCAGGATTGCAAACTCTTTAGAACGAGAAATCCTGAAAAACCTTTACTCATTAAAAAATGGTCGCATCTCCTCATGGATATCACTACGGAGCTTTTTCAGCTTTTCGGCGTATTCTTGTAGCTTCACTTCCTGCTCGGTTTTGGGCACCCAAGGCTTCACGGTTTTGGGATTGCCATTTTCATCCACTGCTACAAAAATGATGATGCAGTGGGTCTTTTTCTCAAACTTCTTCTGTGAAAAAGCTCTCGAATATACCTCCACCATGATATGGATACTGGAACTTCCGGTCAGAATCACTTGACAGTCGATCTTGATCACTTCACCGATGCTGATTGGTTTGTAGAATCGGATACCACCCACATACACCGTCACACAGTAGCTTTCAGCCCAAGTTCGAGCACAGGTATAGGCCGCCTGATCGATCCATTTCATGACAGATCCTCCATGTACTTTCCCTCCAAAATTGACATCTCCGGGTTCGCTGATAAATTGAAAAGTGGTCTTGTGTGATGGCATGGTTTGCGGATTGAATTTTATCAAAAATAGACTTATTCCTTAGAAACGGCATCCTTGACTACGATTTCCTTTCCTTCTGCACCGGCGTAGAAGACCAGAATCTCGGCAGGTTCATCCCCGTTGTTTTTTCCATAGTGAATCGTGTTGACTACTTCAATGATCGGGTCTCCTGCTTTCATTTCCAGGACATTTCCTTTCACATCGACCACGGTCAGTTCGCCTTTGAGCAAGACGCCCGCATTGATGACAGGATGGTAGTGATGTGGGAGTTCGGAATGAGGTGGAATGGTAACTTTGACGATTGAGATTTTGGGTTTTCCCGAAGGATAAGCTGGAAGTGAATCTCCATTCCAGGATACATAGGATTCGGCGATGAGCTCGGAGGAAGGAGATGAAACGGTATTCTCTTTTTCTTGGCAGGAAATGATTACCAAAACAATAAGCGCCAAAATCTTGGAAGAACGGACTGTAGCTAGGAAAATAGAAGCGTTGAATTTTTTCATAGTAGAAAGAAAGCGATAAGCGCTGCAATAAACATGGTTCCGTAGCCAATAAGCAGGTTTTTGCGTAAGGCTACACTTCCGGCATAGATTCCGATTCCCATTTTCACCAGCGTGTTGGAAATGACCGCAATCAAGATGGCGGTTGCGCCGATCCGGAGATCGAGCGATTCACCTGTCAATTTTGAAATGGAAATTGAGATCGCATCAATGTCTGAAAAGCCTGCAATTCCACTGGAAACCAATATTCCGCCTTCCCCCAGATTTTCATTGGCGTAGCTCACCACCACTAAAATTACCACATAGATCGCCCCAAAGACCATCGCGCCTTTCAGGTCTAGAGGTTTGCTCAGGGGCATTTCAGCTCCTTCGATTGCTGTGTTTTTCCCTTTGGAAAAAATGTATATCGTGATCCCCACAGCACTCAGGATTAGTAATCCAATGCTTGGGATAAGACTATTGAAAAGTGATTTGTTGAAAATGAAGGTCCAGATCAGTACCCGGACAACCATGATGGAGGAAGCCGCCAAAATCGCTGTAGCGCAGTTGGCTGAGAGTATTTCGTTTTCCTTGCTTTTTTTGGCATAAATCCAAGTCACTGCTGTACTCGATACAAGTCCGCCTACTATGCCTCCCAAAAGGATTCCTTTGTTCGCCCCAAGGAACTTGGTCAGAATATAGCCCACTAAACCAAGTCCTGAAGTCAGAAGTATAACCCAACCGATTTCTTTTGGATTCACTACATCATATGGACCGTAGGTCTGATCTGGTAAGAACGGAAACAGTAATAAAGCGATGACTACGAAACGAATGAAGTCATACAACTCCTCGGCAGTGATCTTTCCTACTATCGATTTGATTCGGAATTTTGAAGAAAGCACCACCACGATCAGAACAGTGATCATCAGGCTCATTTCGATGAATCCTGCGAAAGTCAACGAACCTAAAACAAAGGCCAATAATGAGCTGAACTCAGTGGTAGCGCCTCGATCCCCTTTTGACGCAGATACCCAATAGGTAGAAGCGATCAATAAACTAACTCCCAGAAAAATTGCGATATAAATCCATGGGGAAAATAGGTAATATAGCGCTGCAGCAAGAAATCCGAGAACTACCAAAAAGATAAAAGTCCTAATGCCAGCAAATCCTTGCGAGTTTTCTTTCATCGCACGGAATTGACGCTCCAGTCCGATCACTCCGCCAATGCCGATCGATACCAGCAGGCGGATGATGAAATCTCCCTGTGAAAGGGAAAAAGATTCCTGATCGATAAGCAATGTTTCCAATTTGAGATCTTTTGGAAAAAAGAAGCTTAGTCTTCTTCCATGTAGTATTGGGCCTCAAGAAATACTGAGTTTTCCTGATTGGTTCCAGCAGGATGGCTGAGAGCGGTGAGCATTCCCCCCAGTCTTACCTTCCGTTCGGGCAGACCTTGTTTTTCTTTATGATGCGCTACCATCAAAACCCTATCCGAATCTTCTGAGCTCAACTCATAGACTTCGTAGGTGTTTTCAAGAGGGACCATGGCAAAACTTGTGTCCGACCCCACTACCACAGGCACCATGATGCTGCCTCCTAGATCAGTCGAACTGCTGATTTTTTTCAAAGTACCCACCGCTGTAGTGCTAATCCCGGGTTTACCACGATCCAGTGCCTGATCCACACTCATATGCACGGGACGGTATTTTTCATACAGGTCAAAAAGCTGGGTGTCCAGTTTGGCTAGAACGCGTTCTCTGGACCGGGTGTCCAAGTGCGAAATCGACATGACCAGATAAAGGATCATGGCCTGTTTATTATTGATCACTCCGGCGACTTTGCCCAATTCCGCTGTCGAAACCACCCCGTCGTGCGCATGGCTGAATAGGTTGAAAAATTTACCACCGTTGTCAAAGGCCTCAAGTGCTTCCTGAAATGAGGTGTATGGAATGATTTTCTTCATTTTATACTGATATTTTCAACGATACTAGTCAAATATTCGGAATAAATAGAATCCTGGATAAAGAAGAATCAGTTGGGTATTCAAAAGCTAAAATTGGATTAATCTTGAATTAAACTCAGCCATCAAACTAACTGAAAAAGGCTGGCTCAAATCGGTCTTCGGTGGCCTCCTGAGCCTTGGACTCCACTCAGGAGGACTACTGAACCTATTGAGAGCGCTTGATTTAACCCAAATTCGCTTTGAAAAAGGCAATGGTTTTTTCCCATGCAGCCTTCGCAGCAGCCTCATCATACCGGGGGGTGGTATTGTTATGAAAGCCATGGTTGACACCGGGATAGTTGATCATTTCATAGTTTTTGTTGTTTGCCTTCAAGGCCTCCTCATAAGCTGGCCAACCGGCATTCACCCGCTCGTCCAGCTCAGCGTAGATGACAAGAAGGGGAGCATTGATTTTTGGCACATCGTCTACAGCAGGTTGACCTCCATAGAAGGGAACTGCCGCCCCCAAATCCGGTATCCGTACCGCCATCATATTTGAAATCCATCCTCCAAAGCAAAAGCCGACTACGCCCACATTTCCGTCACAGTCAGGATGCTTTTTGAGGTATTCATAGGCTGCAATAAAGTCTTCAAGCATCTCGTCACGGGAACGTTTGGATTGCATTGTCCTCCCATCATCGTCATTGCCGGGATATCCTCCCAGCGGAGTAAGGGCATCTGGAGCGATAGAAATAAAACCATCCACAGCGCAGCGCCTTCCTACGTCTTCGATATAAGGATTGAGTCCGCGATTTTCATGTACTACTACGATTCCCGGGGATTTTCCCTTGCCTGCAGGTTTGGAAAGTAAGCCCTTGATCTGTCCGCCGCCCTTGGGAGAATCATACATGACATAGTCAGAGCTCTGCATCCGTGCATCTGTGGGTTCGATCGTCCGAGTGTTAACATAGTCGGGCATCATGGCACTCATCAATGCGGTGAGCGTGATTCCACCTACGGCATAGACAGAAAGCTTTTCGACAAAAGTCCGTCGGTCTAGCTTGTTGTGGCAGTAATAATCGTAGAGGTCAAAGGCTTCCTGAGGGATGTCTTCTTTTCGCAGTTGTTTCATGGGTTAAAAGTTTTTGTTAGTGTTGCTTAAGTTATTCAAAATCAGTTGAGAAAAAATGGGTTTTCAGGTGGCTTGGATCAAATTTGATGTGAATGGATTTTTTATTCATCCGAAATCCGGTTTTACCTCACCATCGCTAGTTAATAAAATGACCGCGGCAATTCCATACCCTCATTTGCCTCTTTTCATCCCAAAACGAAACTAGCGGGTACTGAGCGAAGTCGAGGTGGAATCAAAGTGAAATTCGACTTCCTAAGTCACTGCCGATGATCCAAATTTATTAAAAAATCAACCCTATTAGCCGCAGTTTAGATTCCCAGCCTGGGCAGATGCCTTACCTTATGGTATCTCAAGGTAGCCTTGATGCAGGCTTTCACTTCCCTCACAGGGATATTTTGGTCCAGATTGAAGAGGATCGCACGATTCCCCTCATAGCGAAATAAGTCACCGTAAACCTCACGGAAAGTCTCCACCAATCGGCTCGTGCACTTGAAATAAAGTGCATATTGATCCGGTATTTTACTTTTCCAGTCCATCCTCAAGGTGCTTCCATGCTTGCAGACAAAGCTGGGTTCACCCCATTTCAGACATTCTTCCAAGACGTCTAGCTGTTCATCTTCCCGGGCGGTCTCGATCACCAAGTCCCTCAAAAAGTTCATCTTCGCTCTTACCTGCTCCGGATAAGCAGCAAAAGCATGATCTACTTCTGGTTGGGT
This sequence comes from Algoriphagus litoralis, assembly GCF_003259255.1. Classification (GTDB taxonomy): domain Bacteria; phylum Bacteroidota; class Bacteroidia; order Cytophagales; family Cyclobacteriaceae; genus Algoriphagus; species Algoriphagus litoralis. Next base: position 39,121 of record NZ_QGOL01000018.1, on the reverse strand, counting down.
CTGGAGGAAAAGGTGTTTCAATTTCTTAGACAGGTTTCAAAAGAAAATCATTCCACTCCAATTGCTTGCTTTCGGTGTAAATTCTCGCGGGAGTAGTTAATTCTTTAAAGTAAATATTATTCTTCTCGCAGTGTAGTTTTATTTCTTCAATCTTCCTCTTCATGTTGGGAATGCCGGAGAAAGTTCTCCTTGTGAAGCATACTTTTTTCAACTCCGGAAGTTCTTCTATCTGACTGGGGATATCCTGCCAGCGGGAAATTTTCCCATCAAGATAGCGGTCATCGTAGTTTGCCTCTTGCCCCTCTTCTACGTGAACATCTGAGATCAAGTCTGTGAAGTCAAGCTTATGTCTGCGAATAAACAAGATCTTTTCTAGCGTAGAAGAGCCTTTTAAACTAGGCTCTCCAAAAGCAGTGGGAAGGATTTTCCACAAATGATTTCTGCTTCTTCCGTAGAAAAATTCTGCTGAATTGGCCTTTGTTTCGGGATTGAATGTGCCAATAATCAGCGTTTGTGTTTCGGGATGTATCGAATGGGTAGCAAATCTGTGTTGGACTGTGATCATAGGCTAAGATTTTTTCAAAATGCCTGCTGCTTGGTTTTTGGAGACCTTCAAATTGTAGCTCAATCCACTGATTTACTCAAATTCTATGCGAAGATTACCTTCCTGTTAAGTTTGAGGAACGGAAGCTTTTATTGCTCGATAACGACCCAACTTGCAAATAAAACCATGAAATGCCCATAGGAAGCTGTTCTCCCGCCTGAGATTAGTTACTTGGGGTGTTTCATCTGGCCACTGAAAAACCAACTATTAGACAGATGAAATCGAGTATGATTAAAAAGTCACACTATGATATGACTATCAACCCTACGAGATTCCATGTGACCTTTCAATTTCAATTATAGACGCATGAAATATGGTCCTTTTAATTATTTGGAAGAGGAAGGGATAGCTGTCGCGGAAAAGTTTGTAGAGACTGTTCTTCTGGAAAAGGGTCAGTTGATCTATCAACCTCCACAGCGGATCACCCCCATCTTTGAGATTCTGAGTGGAGCTGTGAAAATCGGCTGCTATTCTCCTGAGGGAGAGGAGGTTTGTTATGACGTGCTGAGGCCTGGAGATTTTTTCGGAAATCTACAGTACCTAAATGGCCAATTCTCAGAATTTGCCAAGACGTTGACCACTGCAGAATTGCGGGTATATGAGGTGGATTTTTTCAAGCAATTGGTTACAAACACCCCTAAACTGGCAGATTGGTTTATCAAGGAACTGGTTAGTCGGTGGTGTCGGGCAGAGGATCGGTTGTATGCGGTCAGAAGTTTGACTCCACAGGAAAAAGTGAAGAAGCTTATGCCCTATTTTCAGGATCAAATCTTGGATGCCTCCGGCAAACTATTCCACCTGCAGAAAATCGTCACTTTTCAAGATATCGCTGACCTCACCGGGCTCACCCGGCAGACCGTTTCGAAAGTGATGCGCGAAGGAATCGGTAGAACTCCCATAGCCCAAAAAAGGAAACTAAGCTAAAAGAAAAAGCCTAATGACTTTGTGTAGTTTAAGTCATTAGGCTTAGGTCATTATTTTTTGATACCTGGATAGAGGTTGCTTTCCGGTAGGTCCATTTTCAGACCGAGCAGGTAGTTGACTACTGCGGCCACATCGACTAAACTCATTTCCTGGATTTCAACATTTTCCCGGATTCCAGCTCCCCAGGCAATGAAGCCAGTTTCGATTTCATCAAAATCAGGAAAAAAACCGTGTGTTCCACCTTTGGCAGGTTTCAGGACGGCTCCCTGGCTTGATGGCGAAAAGGAAATTCCCTGAATCGGAGCCAAAGCCAAGGCGGCATTGGGATCGGCACCGACTTGATCCAAGGCGCTGCGATCCAAAACTCTAAAAAGTTTCTTCTGGCTTTCCGGAAGATTTTCCAAAATGGTCTTCACCTTTTGCAGCGTAGCCGCATCAGTTGGATCCTTCAAATGCAAAAAAGCCGATGCACCACTCGTGTGAAAGGTCGCCTTCCAATTGCCTCTGTCAGGCTTGTTTTCCATCAGCCCTGCTTCCACCAACCAAACGTTTGGACTGATCGAACTGTGAATATTCACAAAACCGTGGTCTCCGGTCACAATGAATGTCGTCTGATCCAAAATTCCGGCACGCGCAGCAGCTTCGATGATTTTGCCAATTGCCCGATCCGTGGCGGCCAGTGATTTACGGACCATGGGTCCATCCCGTCCCTCTTCGTGCTGAAAGTGATCCGTAGCAATCAAATGGAGGGTAATCAAGTTTGGCTTGTAGGTCTCCAATACATAGCCGGCCATCTCTCCAATACGATCTTCTCGATTGAGGTAATCCCCATTGAAAGTCCGCTCATTTAACTTACCTACCACCTGCTCTTCCAGTTCGGCCATTAGCCCTTTCGGTGTTTCTTGCTCCCGCATCGGCTCTATCCGTCCAAATCCTTCTTCCAAACTCCAAAACTCTGGAAGATTGTAATCGATCGGAGCGCCTACAGAGACTGGCCAGATAAAGCTGGCGCTTTTCATTCCTGCGGCCCGTACACCATCCCAAAGGGTAGGGACTTTGATCAAGTCACTTTCCCAAAACCAGCGGCCGGTCTGCCCGGTGGGTTCAAAAGGTGCATTGTAGTAGATCCCGTGATGGAGTGGTGTCCGACCGGTGATTATGGTCGTATGTGATGGGTAAGTCACCGACGGGAATACTCCCGTGACACCCAAGGAACGGGCGCCTGATTGTGCCATTTCCTGAAGATTTGGGGCGGGCCATTTTTCCTCTAGGTAAAAGTCCGGTCTGAAACCATCAATGGAAATCAAAACTACATGCTGTGCTGGTCTCGATTCCTGCGTTTGGGCTAAGCTTGGGCTGGCTATTCCGATGAGGATACCAAAAGCTAAAGCCCAAGATTTTATTTCTGAGGGGTTGTTCATAAATCTTTGTAGTTGGGGGATTCAAAAAAGAAATCCAGCCACACCTCGGTTGCCGGATTTCTGAATAAGAGATTGATTTAAAAGAAAACTCTACCTGAAATCTGGATTTGATATGGAGTTCCGCCTGGATTGGCGACACCTACATTGGGATTGATTTCGTAGACATATTGTCTGTTGACCGGGTCAAAATTTCTGATGGTCATCAAGTTTTGATTGCCGAGATTTTTGGTGGTGCCCCACTCTTTGTTCAGCAGGTTGGCTACGTTGAAAATATCTGCACCGAGTTCAAGGCCAGACTGTTTGCTTTTGGTAAAGAAGATTTTCTTGGCCACCCTCATGTCCCAGTTTCCGAAGTAGCCATTTTCCCCTCCATTTCTTGCTGCTACCTGACCAAGGCTGTTCTGGATGTACTCTTTGGCTAGGTTATCCGGGTTTGCCAATACTTCCTGCATCGCCTGACTAATGTTCTCAGGTACTCCCGCTGCACTGGGGTCAAAGGCAAAAGCCAAATCGTTGGAGTTTACAAAGTCCCCGTTGACATTTCCATTCACCACCAATGAGTAGCGTGTTCCTCCGATTCCCGAGTATCGCACACCGACGGTGAATCCTTTGAAAGTTGGCAGCGTGCCATAGAGCACTACTTTGTTTCTAAACTGACCATTGGAATAGCTCATCCGCGACAGGTCTCTAGGATCATCAATTACCGCCTGAAACAGGGTAGCACTGTTGGCCACGTTTCCATTGAAGGAAGTGTTGTCCTTGGAGTCATTCCAAGTATAGCTTACTGTGATCTGTCCGTCCTTGAAGTATCGGTAGGTACCATCGATTACGACAGTGTAAGTGTTGTTTTTACCTTCACTGACCAATTCCAATACACGTCCGACTTCTGTTGTCTTTCTTCCCTGTGTCCAATCTGCATTCCCGTTGGTTGTGCTGATGGTTTCTGCGGGGACAAAAACCCCTCTGTTGCCTTCATTTTCCAATCTGAAGAAAGGCTGATCGGCAATGTTTCGATCCAGGTACATATAATTGTTTCTGGCGATAGACGCGATGAAGTTGGCGCCCACACGGAATCGGTTATTAATGATTCGGCTGTACATTGCATTGGCCTTGTAGACAGTTGGCACTTTCAGATCTTCACTGTTCATGTTGATCGTGGTGACAGGGGAGATGTTGGGGTTGTTCAGCAGATCTACACCCGGGGCGGTGGATGGATCGTTGCGGTAAGATTCAAAGTCCGGAGTAGGTACATTTGCTCCTGTGACATCGATGGCTACGATTTTTGTTCCGTCAAATTGGAGGTTATTCACATCCGTGTAGTTGTTCAGTGCTGAACCAAAAATCCCAGCACCTACCCGGATGATATCCGTCTGGCGCTCATTTACATCCCAAGTGAACTGGACTCTTGGCTGAATCTGAAATCCACCCGTTTTCACGTCAGTCCGGAGACCTAGCTCATCAAAAACAGTCTGATTGAAGTTTGGCGAATTTTGATAGGTCGTGTAATCTCCACGAAGTCCTACGATTAAGTTCATCCCGCGACCAAGGTCAGTATCCGCTTGCGCATAGATGCCACCCCCAAAGATGTTTTGCTTCACGGTAGGATCTACCAAAGCCACTTCTCTAGCATAGCGGTACGGAGTACGGTTGTCGAAATTATTCAAGCCTGTAAACCAGAATCTGCCATTGAATTCGCTGGTAGCCAATGAAGTCAATTTATTCAACAACAAGTCCATTCCGAAGGTATAATTCGTCTTTCCTTTGTTGAAATACAGGTTATTGACTAGTTGGTAAACGTGGGATTCAAAACGCTCTGGTAGGTACCGCTGACCACCGATCTGGATGTTGGTATTGACGTTTCGGTCATTCACTACCGACTCCACTCGCTGTACGATTGCTCTGGGGATGTTTTCACTTGGAAGCTGTTCGCTTGGCCGGCCATCATCCAAAGTATAGAGGTATTGAAGCTTGATTTCGTTGGTCAGGTTGGGAGCAAGTACCGTACGAAGGGATGCCATCAGGCTGTTAGCTTTGGATAGGTGATCCCCGTACACTTCATACAAGTTGATCGTTGTGTTGTCAGAGACTCCCTGACTGTTGAGATCCCAAGAGAAGTTGTTTCGAATGGTAAGCAAATTGGAAGGGTTGATCTGGTAGTCCAATCTTGCAAATGCCGTGTGTGAGTAGCGGAGTTTGTCAAAACTTCCGGTTTGCGGAGAATCAGCCACCCCATATTTGGTGCGGGCAATCTGTAGATAACGGTCTAGGGATTCCTGGGAAAGATTGTACCGGACTTCATCTTCCGGCGTCCGGATATCCGCAATAAACAAAGGTCTGGCATCCCGCTGACCGTCGTATGCGAAGAAATAGTGAAGCTTATCCTTAATGATCGGACCGCCTAGCGTGATCCCGTATTGCTGAATGGCGAAATCATTGGTTCGGATATTTCCACGGGTATCGTACTTACTTGCTAGCCAGTCTGCGCGATTGAAAAAGAAGGCGGAACCTTCCACACGATTGGTACCGGTCTTAGTCACAGCACTGATGATACCGCCGCCGCTTCTGCCATTGGTGACATCGTAGTCGTTGGTGACTACTTCGAATTCCCGGATGGCTTCCATCGAAATCGAAAATGGGCCTCTATTGGTTGAGCCACTCGAAAGCGGACTCCGGTTGGTCATCCCGTCTATGGTATAATTGGTCGAGGAAAAGAGCTGACCCAAAAGGCTATTGCCATTGGAAACAGGCGAAAGATCCACCAGTGAATTGAAGTTTCTTCCGTTTACTGGAAGTGTAGCCATGTCTTTGGCAGATACCGCCGTGGAGCTACCAAATCGATCTATGCTATTGGCAATCGAATTGGCAACGACGCTCACTTCGCCAAGCTGCTGTGCTTCCTCACTCAGGACAATATCCAGCTTGATGTTATCTCCTTGGTTCAGTGCGATCCCGGTGAAAGACTTGGTGCCGTATCCCATGTAGGTGGCTGTTACGGTGTAATTGGTGCCCAAGGGAATCTGAGAAACAATGTAATTCCCCGTCATTCCTGTCACTGTGGCAGCGGTGAAGCCGGTCAGTTCGTTTTTTACCAAAACTTGTGCGCCGATCAGTACTTCACCACTGCTGTCGGTAAGTTTTCCGGAAAGGGTCGCATTGACTGCCTGCGAAAAGGCCTCTTGACCAAGCGTGATGCAAAACAGTAGCATCAGGGCAAGGTAAGCGCTGTGGGTAAATTTTTTTAATCTCATAGATTTGAACAGATTGATTGATCGTTCAAAGCTAGAGCCGCGCTAAGCCTAGGGGATGTTAAAAATTAACATGGTAGGGAATGTTCATAAAAGCTTAAAAGAGGAAACAATTTGATAAAAATTACCTCCTAGGATTTCCTGAATTATGGGTTATCGGGCCTTTGATTAGGTTTGGAGGAGGGAGGGGAATTTTTAACGCTTGAGCTGCGTGTCTTGGTTGCTTCAACTTTTGCGAAGCGCTGAGTTTAATCCGGTTTGAGGATTTTCAATTGGGCTGTGGCATTTTCATGGGTAGGATCAAGGGTCAGGACTTTCTCATAGACTGCGATGGCGGATTCTTTGTCTCCGCTGATTCGCAGTGCATCTGCGTAGCTATTCTGTACCCGAGGAGAATAGGGGTAGATCACCGTATTGTAAAGGAAGGTCATCAGCGCCTGAGGCATGCGATCCGAATATTGGAATACAAAGCCCAGCGTATTCAGCTCCACCTCTTTGCCAACCAAACCATAGACTTCTCCCAAGTGATAGTTGACATTCTTCCAGATCGAGTCCATCGGTTCCTTTTCGAATAAGTCTAGGAGGTAGGATGCTGCCCGATAGTTTGGCTCTGAAGGGAAGCCCACAGCGATTTGCGCTAGATCTTTTTCCAGATCATTTCGCGGAGATTCCACGATGCGGGCATATTCCAATCCCTCTTTTTTGAAGATAAACGTAGGTACTCGGTGAATCTGCAATCCCTTTTCCTCCCCATTTGGTCCCTGCTTGTACTGCTCCTCTCCATCGTAGAGCGCGGTAAAGGTGAGCTGGGATTCATCCAGACCCAGTTCGTTCCAGAGCTTAACAAACTGCGGCACCCATCGCTTGCTGTCTCCGCACCAGGTACCGAGGTAGATTTCCACTTCCGTGTCGCTCAGAGCAGTTTTCCATGAAGTGTCTGCTCCCTTGAGTTTGAATTTGGCGAGGTTTTCTTCATACCAAGCGCTGTATGTCGTGTCGGTTCGCAGGACATTCAGGTCAAAGCGGCCTGCCAGATGCTTCTCTCCGCTGGCATTGGTGTAGGAGAGCGGAGTCTGTGCTGAAGCAAGTTGGGAAAGCAGGCAAAAAAGGAGCAAGAGGTATTTCATGGCGGTGGGATTACAGCCCGAATTTAAAAAGGCAAATCAATCGTGGCTGTTAAACTTGGTGAAAAGAGGGATTCTAACCTCTGGCAGTTTTTTGCTTGAAAAGTAGCTTATGTGGTAATTAGTAAGGGAAAGCACAAATGCAAAACCATAAATACCAAGCGCTTAGGTTAGAAATTTTAGAAGATTCGGTCAAAGAGTATTTTTCTGATTTTTAGTAGTTTGATGGATCTAATCACATCGCTACATGGACTACAACAAAAGAATTGAAGCGCTGATAGGGATCAGTTTGGAAGACTATCCCGGTTCGGAATATTCTCCGAGAGCCATTCAAGATTTCCCCAGTTTATCTCCAAAAAAAAACCTGCGGCTCCGATCTTTGACCTCTTTGAAGAAGTAGAAGTGGTCACGTATCCCAATCTCTACAATCGGATGATGACCTTTAATTGTTCCAGCTTTAAGCCAGTACAGATGCCTGTGCTGGAAGAGCTGGTCAAAGGTTTGGTGGATATCTATGGTCGGGACAAAAAGGGAATGCTCTGGTTGCTGGAAGATGAGATCGAGGAGATCCTATTGGGAAAATGGGAGGGCCGGATCTGGGAATTTGACAAGTACGATGAAGTTCATGATATCTTTTTATTTTTCACTAAGGAAAACCACCTCGAACTGACCATCAAGGAAACAGGAAATCTGCTTGATTTTGACTGATGGAGTGAACCTATTCTCAAAAATCAGTCAAGCGTAAGACCAAGGAGGCAGAGCGCTTTAGCTTTTTCTCTTCATCAAAATCCTACTGGTAAATAGGGATTTTTAATCCTACATAAAAGTCTGCTGATTGACTGGAAGAGGAGATCAGGTTGGTGAGTACCGACCCTGAGCCGACCACGAGAGGGCCTACACGCAGTCCCAATCCCCAGTGGATTCCTTTGGAATATTGTCTGGTTCCCACAGGGCTGGATACGCTGATCCATTTGGATTCCCATCTAGGCGTAATTTGAAAGTGGTTTACAGTCCGAGATACAGGTAGGTCTCCGTGATCTTTGATCCCGAGCGAGCCACTGGCACTGACGAAAAAGGCCTTATTGATCGCATAATCTGCAAATACTTGAAGGGTGGTAGGGATCGCAAAGCGTAGATCCTCGCGTCGCTCTGTCCCGGGGTAGTTTTGATCGAGGATTTCCTCGAGGGACTGATTCTCAAAATCACTGACGGAGACCATACCATTCATATTGTAGAGGTAGCGTTCCGAAGCTGCGTACGAGATGCCTCCAATATCCATGACCGAAATTCCCATTCGAAGTTTGTATGTGTCCGTGTCGGAGTAGCTCGCATCTCTGACCTCATAGACTACACCCAAATCAAGACCAAAGCCAGAGGAAATAGTCGAAAAGTCTATCTCATCTGAATCGAACCCGGAGCTAATGCCGAAATCCAAATTCCCGGTGGTGGTAAGCGATTCGGTACTTGCGTTATAATTCGCCCCCAATTGTCCACTGGATAGGAAAACTCCTCCTGCTCCAGCTAAATATTTGACTGTGGCACCTGCGCTGAGCATTTTCCGATCATCTGAGAGTAAGATTCGGGCATAGCTAAGCCCGACTTCTCCCCAAGGGTGAATGACACCGTCCAAATCTTCCATACTTGCAGTGAAATCCCCCAGCTCCTCGTTGTCTGTGGAGACTGCCTGATAAAATTCCCCTGCGATGTTGTTGAGCGTGAAAAATCCCCGAACGCGTGTGCTAAAGGCAAAACTATTTTTGTCTCCGATATGAAACAGGACCGCGGGACCAAGGATGTCCACATTGCCCAAAAAGTTGTTTTGATCAAGCGGGTTGGTCTCTACATCTGATCCAAAGTTGAAACCATCCTCAAACTTGCCAAGATTGGACAAATCAATAGACGCATAATCATTGCCGGCAAAGAGGCTGGCAGAAAACAGATTGATGTCCAGTTTCATTTTGGAGCCGGAAATAGCGGCAGGATTCATCATGATCGCGTGAACGCCAGCTCTTCGGTCCGTAGCAAATCCTAAGTGGGTCTGTGCCAGAGCTGAGCCGCTGAAAAAGATGAGAAAAAGTAGCAGAAAAAAGCCAGCAGATGGGTTTGGGAATTTCATGATTGTTTGAGTTGTGTGGTTTGACAATGAATATATTCTCCTTCCATTTAAAACAAAAAAATATCCATGATGACGACCTATTTTTCTCACAAGCATACTCTGAAGAAAATCTGGATTTAACCCGGATTTTTCTACCAAGAAGTGCAAAGCGTGCCGATATCAACTTTCACTTTTCTAAAAGAATAGCTTCCCGAAGCTTGTTCATGTCACTGATTTCGAAACCAGTTTCAGTAAGGCTGAGGCTATCTTGTTTATCCTGATTTTTGAGAAACATTGAGAAGCTCAAGGCCACTTTCCTTGCTTTTGTAAATCAATAAACCCAAAGAGATTAGCGCCAGATTTTTGATGATATACTGACCTACCAGAGTCGGAGCAAACCACATCTGCCATGTGTCCTCTGGCAATACGATTTCCGGGACGAAGGTAATCGTCATGTGAAATAAAAGGACATACAAGGACTCCCGGGTGAATTTTGGCGCCAGCCAACTCAATCCAATCAGGCATTCAAAAAGGCCAAATAGCCGATTAAACAGCTCAAAGGAAATCAATCCAGAAAGCAGCTGCTCGAATAAGCGATGGACCAAAGGCTCTGCAGGCGAAATACCGATGACTTTCAGAATGCCAAACCAGAAGAAAATAACGAACAGGGAGCATCTCCCAAACCAAAGGATGTTTTTCATAATCGGGTAAATAAACGCGGAAATATATTCTGAGAAAATGGACCAAAGGATGACGAAAATCAGGCTTTTACTAAAAATTGAAAATCGCTTTCGCCTCCCATTTAAAAACGCTGTCCAGATCAAGTTCCCACAATTCCTTGTTGCATTTTCTTCAGTATTAAGTTCCGTGGATCTGAAAGCCCCAAAATCCAAAAGTGGGATCCAAAAATGTTTTCTGTATTTTCAGAAATCAAACGCAACACCATGTCTCTAAAGCACTATTTTATCCGGTTGAAAACCTGGGTCACCCGTCAAGTAACCAAGGTAAAACCGGGGAAAACCGCGCAAAAAGGTGCGGCAATTGGTCTATTAGCAGGTTCTTTTCTGCTTTTTGGAATCGAGGTAATCGGCATGACGATCAACTTCCGTGATCCATGGATTTTGGCGCTCGGTCTGGTGATTTTGGCGGTATCAGTGTTAGCTGCCTTTTTGACTTCTTGGCTCATCAAGCAGCTCAATGCGATTCCCAAAGGGTACAAAATCGCCCTTCTTATTTCCATACCGCTATTAATCCTGGTGAGGTTATTGGATCAGCGACTCATGGTAGCCATGATTCTCGTCTTTTCACTTTTGGGGGCAGGAGTTTCTATATTCAAGATTACCCATTTCAGAAAATTGACTTTCCCCAAAAAGGCAGTAGCAATTCTTGGGTTTGCCATTGGATTGCTTGGGGCTGGAGCATCGCTGTACTTTCTGATGATCAGAGGCCTGGAGATGAAGCCGCTGATCAATGCGGCCAAACTAGCCGAGGAGAATATCACCCCACTGCCATTTGAGTCACCTGCTGCACTGGGACGCTATGAAGTTGAATTTTTCACCTATGGATCAGGCAAAGATATCCAAAGGGAAGAGTTTGCCGATGGAGTGAGCTACACGACCGAGTCGGTGGACGGTACGGCTTTTCTGGATCATTGGGAAGGAATGTCGGGCAAGTACCGAACTCACTATTGGGGATTTGATTACCGAGAATTACCGGTAAATGGGCGGGTTTGGAAACCCAAAGAGGAGGGGCCCTTTCCGTTGGTATTGATTGTCCATGGAAATCATCCGATGCAGGATTTTTCAGATCCCGGCTATGAATACTTAGGGGAGCTAATGGCTTCCCGGGGGTATATTTTTGTATCAGTGGATGAAAATTTCCTCAACGGCTCCTGGTCAGATTTCCCTGATGGGTTGGAAAAAGAAAACGATGCACGGGCATGGATGCTCTTGGAGCACCTGAGGCAATGGAAGGAATGGACCCAAGATTCGTCCCATGGCCTTTTTGGACAAGTTGACTTGGATAAACTGGCGCTGATTGGGCACTCCCGAGGTGGGGAAGCTGTGGCGCATGCCGCGATGCTGAATCGGCTGGACCACTATCCGGATGATGCTGCGATCCCCTTGGGCTATCATTTTAGCATTCAGGCTATCGTGGCGATAGCCCCAGTGGATGGTCAATATAAACCCGCAGGCAGCCTGAACAAACTTGAGAATATTAGCTATCTCGGAATTCATGGTGCACAGGATGCAGACGTGGAATCCTTTGATGGCCTCAAGCAATTTGAGCGCATTTCTTTTACCGATTCGATCTATAGGTTCAAAGCCGGAATCTATATCGCCGGGGCAAATCATGGACAATTCAATTCCAGTTGGGGAGACAATGATGCCTTGGCTTCATTTTCGGGATTGCTAAACAAGCAGCAGCTGATGGATCCAAAAGACCAGGAAACCATCGCCAAAGTCTACATCAGTGCATTTTTGGAAACCACGCTTCAGGGAAAGGACAACTTTCTGCCCTTGTTTACCGATGCAAGAAAGGGGCGGAATTGGTTGCCCGAGACCATCTACCTCAGTCAATTTCAGGATTCAGAGAGTCGGTTTTGGGCAGGGTTTGATGAGGACTTTGAAGTAGGCACACTATCCAAAGCAGAATCAGCGCAGGGCGAAAATTTGACCGTCTGGAGAGAAGGGGAAGTCATGCCAAAATATGGACTGAGGGGAACTCGGGCGGTGTATTTGGGATGGAATTACGAAGAATTTGGCGGTGACAGCCTCGATTGGGAAGCTTCGGAAAAGCCTACTTTGCCAGACTCCCTTCGTGCCAGCTACACGGTCAAGTTGGGGCAGGATACTTTTCGGCCTGATTCCAGCTCGGTTTTAATATTCTCGTTGGCAGAGTCAGGTGAGCCGTCCAATCCCAAAACAAAAGGAAAGTGGATCGATGAAAATACGGAGGAAGAAGAAGATGATAATTCCGAAAACGAATCAACAAACTCCGACGAAGATGGGCAGAAAGAAGTAGAAGAGGAGGACGATCAAGAGGAAAAGGCCTTGCCTGTCCTTGACTTTTCCATTGAACTGATGGACGATCAAGGTGAGCGCATCGTTTTTTTAGCGAGTGAATTCTCGCCGGTGCAGCGGCTGATCCAATCCCGGGTGTTGAAAATTCAATTTTTGGATGAAAAAGATGAGACCGAACCGATATTCCAACTCTATCAGTTTGAGCTACAAAAAATAGCAGCCAGAAATCCCCTCTTTAAACTGGAAAGTCTTCAGCAGATCCGGTTCCTCTTTGACCAATCGGAGCAAGGGGTGCTGATCCTGGATCAACTGGGAGTGATGCCAAGTTTTGAAGCTGGTAGGTATTCAGGAGCGGAAAAATTAGAGTAGAAATGAAAAAAGAAAGCCTCGTTCTACTTTTGGTTATCCTCATTAAATTCCTGCTGCAGTACATCGCCGTGCATCCGGACTTTGACCTGCATCGGGACGAGTTTCTACACTTGGATCAAGCAGACCATTTGGCTTGGGGCTATTTGTCCGTGCCTCCAGTGACTTCCTGGATCTCGGTGTTAATTCGGGAATTGGGCAATTCAGAGTTTTGGGTTCGCTTTTTCCCGGCTCTTTTCGGGGTGTTGACGATATGGGTGGTTTGGGATTTGGTGAAGCGACTGGGAGGAAACTTGTTTGCACAGTTGCTCGCGGCTTCTGGTTTGCTTTTCTCTGCCTTGGTGCGAATGAATATTCTCTTTCAGCCAAACTCAGTGGACATCCTCTGCTGGACTTTGGTGGGGTACACGCTGGTGCGCTTTGTCCAAACCCAGCAAAACAAGTGGCTCTATTTTCTGGCTTTAAGTTTCGCATTTGGCTTTCTGAATAAGTACAGCATCATCTTTCTTGCCATGGGACTTTTCCCGGCATTGGCCCTGACATCGGAGCCATCCATTTTCCGCAACAAGCACCTCTATTTTGCCTTGCTTTTGGCTCTGATCCTTGTCTCGCCCAACTTGATTTGGCAGTGGCAAAATGGTTTTCCGGTGCTCACCCATATGAAGCTGCTTAGCAAGTATCAGTTGGTCAATAACAGTCGGGTTGGCTTCCTAGTGGAGCAACTGCTTTTTTTCTACCCGGGGCTTTTTATCTGGGTTTCGGGAGCAATAGCAGCCGGAACTTCGGTGAGGTTTGCGAATTTTCGCTGGGTGTTTTGGTGCTACATTTTTACGATTGGCATTTTCACCTTTTTTCAGGCCAAAGCCTATTATGCCATCGGACTATACCCGGTTTTGATCGGATTTGGAGCGGTTTGGCTTGCTGATTTTGTCGCTGAGGGCTGGAAAAGTAGACTCAAACCGATTTTATTGACACTACCGTTGATTCTGTTTTTACCTGCTTTTTCCCTGATCCATCCGGTTTATTCACCAGAGCGGATTCAGTCAGATCCACCTGCCTATTCCCGTCTCGGACTCAACCGCTGGGAAGATGGCAAGGAGCACCCCATTCCTCAGGATTTTGCAGATATGATGGGTTGGCGTGAGCTGGCCCACTTGGTCGATTCTGCCTACCAGATGATGCCGAAGGAAGGCCGTACGCTGATCATTTGTGACAACTATGGCCAGGCAGGCGCCATTAATTTCTATACCCAAACTCCCGGTCTCCAAGCACTGACGATGAATGCAGATTACCTGTATTGGTTTGACTTGGGGGAAAAAGTGGACCACTTGATTTTAGTCTGGGAAAAAGACGAGCAGATCACTTATCGGGAGCTAGATTTCTTCGAAGAATATCAGGAAATCGGTAAAATCACCCATCCCTTGGCTCGTGAAAAAGGAACCACGGTTCACTTTCTTAGAGGTGCAAAAGTGAACCTCAATGCGATTTTGAATCAAGAAGTGGCGGAGGAGAAAAATGTGTGGGAGGGAAGGCAATAAAGGTCAAAAAAACAGGCACCAAATAAAATTTTAAATTTTCTGTTGCTCAAGTAGCACCTCACTTTAGTTTTACGTCAGGAAGATATATTCTATTTGATTTAAGCTATGCAATACTTTTTTCAATTCTTTTCGTCCTTTAGAAATTGTTTCAAAATCATTATTTGGGTTGCTATTGGCTTTGGTTTCCTTTTGCTGAATGCCTGCAAAGAGGAGGAAGAGCCAATGCCCGAGGGATTTAACAGAGTAGCAGGCTTTCAACTGATCCCTTTTGATTCCGTATTTCTGGCAATGCCCGGAGAAAAAGAACTCAGGCTTTCTCCCAAGTTCACAGGGGCATTTGGCGATGAAGTCACCCTAGCTTCAATTCCATCGATGAAAATTTTTATTGACGGGAAACGAGTTGACAATCCTGCAACGATTCCAACGGAAAAAGAGAGAGAGTTTGAAGTCTTTGCAAAGATTGGTCAACTCACAAGCAAACCTGTAAAAATCAGGGTGGTCGATGTCAATCCAAGGACTTATGTGTCAAGCTTATCGGTTTCCATGGATGATTCGACTAGAGCTCCTTATGCTATTGCGGGAAAGTCATTGGTGGATTTCAAGGTTCGGGTGTTTGATTATCGTGGGAAAGAGTTTTTAATATCTGAAAGACCTGCCTTTAAATTCTTCTTTGATGGGGTTCAGGTGGAAAATCTGCATCGAGTTCCGGTTTTGAGATTGGGCGAAATCCCTTTTTGGATAGAGGTGGGAAATAAAAAGAGTGAAGTAAAAATCCTAAACTCCAGAGAAATACCTGACTTTTCCAAAAAACATTCTTTGCCAGTCGTATTTCATGTCGTCCATTCTGGACAAGCGAAAGGAACCATGGAAAACCCAAATCAGGAGTATTTTGTCCAGTTATTAAAGGAAACCAATGAATGGCTATTAGGAAAAACGAAATTTAATTTCCGAAAGGGACATAATCAGATAGACCCCAATATAGAGTTTTATCTGGCGAATGTTGGACCAGATGGAAATCCATTAATTGAATCTGGAGTTAATCGTATTTTTTCCGAAAAGCCCTCTTTTCCCTATGGAAACGATAGCACTTATAAATTTTTGTTTGATCAAATGTGGGATCCAAATAAGTACGTGAATATATATGTCATGAATATTGATGGTGCAGGTGGTTTTGCCTTTTATCCTCCAAATTATACCCCAGATGCTTCAGGCAATTCTTTGTCAAGTTTCTATGGTTTTGTAATTCACCACTGGCACTCTATTTATACCATGGTTCATGAAACCGGACATTTTTTGGGCTTACCTCATACATTTTCAAAAGGCACTTCATGTGTGGACGGCGACCGTTTTCCGGATACTGAAACTTACAATGATGACTTAAAAAAAACCATGAACTATTTGAAGACAAACTGCGAGGAAGAATACTTTTACTCAACAAATATGATGGATTATGGCCCGTCTGTAGGAAATACGCTCACCTTGGATCAAGTTACCAAAATGCGAACTACACTTGAAAACGGGTACTTTTTACCTGTAAATTCCACTCTTAACGGAAAAACCAAATCTCGAACATGGTCTAGAGGTGTTTTTGATCCGACTGTGAAGCCGATTGACTGAAATCTCCAATTTGTATCCTTAGCTCCCTATCGATACTTCAAATTTATACCCAATTTAACCAGCAAAACTTTTAATAAAACATTGTCGTCCTGTATTTTTAATAGACTATATTCTAATTTTTAAAACCCAAACTGATGGCCGCACGCTCCTACTCCCCCCTTTTATTTGTCCTATTTTTCTCTGCAGTCATTTCGTGCAATCCCAAAGAAGATGTTGTCCCTGCCCCTGATCCATTTCCATCACTGTCCATTTTCAAAGATAAATTTATAACAGAAGCAAGAGCTAGGGGATATGATTTCGATATGTCCGGTTTGGACATGCAGTATGTTGATGGCAAAATTACGCCTGGAAATGGGAGGGAATATTGTGGTTACGGGTGGATCAATTTTCCGCCCACCGGAAGAAGGCAAGTATTCATCTCAAGGGAACCTTCATGTGGATTTGCCAATTACACTGATTTAAGACGTGAAATTTTCGTCTTCCATGAAATTGGACACGCATATCTCAACTTGCAGCATGACAATTCTTTTCTATGCGACGGCAGGCCTCTTTCATTAATGCATGAAAACGTTCATCTATATGATTATTATGAGGATTCTCCCGACAACAAAAAGTATTACTTGGATGAACTGTTTGATCGAATCGCAGCTGAAGAAGAATGCATTAATTACGCGAAGGATTTTTCAGTAAACCCAGTTTTTTTCAGCCTTCAACCAAGTGGCCAAACTTGGACTTTTTCCAATTCACAGGGTAGTTTTGCCGGTGAAAGAATTACAAACACGACTCCTTATGCTTTGGTGATTTCTTCGGTTCTCGGTAGAACATCAACTGCTACAGGATATTGGTTTTCCCAAATCGATAATCCGAATATTCCCCAAAACGCCAAGGTTACCCTGCGTACTAAAGTGTATTCAGATGGTTTGACAGGTCCCGGTATCGCCATTGGATTACGAGGTTATGAAGCCCCCCTTTCAAACAACGGAGCTCAAACCGTGGAAACAATGGTTTTGACGACTGAAAATGCTCCAATATCCGGAACTCTGGACGGACAAATCCTTGAGTTAACGATTCCAAATTTCACCCGAAAGACGATCATCTTGATCCCGTTTGCTGTTATGTTGCCAGGAACTGAGGGGAAGGCACGATTTGAGGAATTTGAAATAATTGTCGAAGAGTAAAATGGATTCAAACACATACCCATTTTTAGAATCGGAAAAGGCCCTTTAACTTAATACACTAATGAAAACGCCCATTCTCTGCTTTTGTCTCGCTTTTGGATTGGCAAATTTTGGTTTTGCCCAAAATGAGAAGTTGATAGCTCCTTACTGGATAAACAAAAATTTTCAGCCAAGTCCAAAAGTTGATTTCAAAAATCATCTTTTCCTGAACCCTCTTGATACACTTATTCAGGATTCTTTGGAAGTCCATTTTCCAGAGATGTTTCCGCTGAATAGAGAATTGAATCTGTTAGCACCAAATTCGCTCCTACAGCATGCGCTTTCCTTGCCTTTTGTCGAGCTACCACCTGCTCAGAGTAGGATGCCGATCATTCCTTTCGACGAATCTGTGAATTACACGATTTTAAAAAAGGAGTATTAACCCAAGATTGTTGATTTTTTGGATCAGCCCAAAAATTTTTTGGGCGCGGGATAGCCTCTAAGTGGACATATGTCAGCGACTTAATCTATATATTTGCTCACATTTGATCCGGGGAATTTTTAATGCGAACAATTATTATTTGTCACAATTATCTGGATGAATCGTTCGCCAGCATGAGTTATCATTTGGCAAATTACTTATCGGAAAATGGAAGCCGCGTGGTTTTCATTTCCAAAAAGCCCTATTTCGATCAAATTCAGCATTTCAAGAAAGAAAATGGGGAATTGATTCTCTGCTCTTGGCCTAGCAAAGTCAAATCAACCTCTCTCCGGGATTTCATTTGGTTTCGGGAGATTTATCAAAAATACCGCCCCAGTTTTGTGATTGGTCACCACAATGGAAGTATCACTTCTATCATGGCTTCAAAGATTCTGTCCTTGGGCAAAGTGAAAACTCTGGAATATTACCATACCTGCAGCGATCAATACATAGCAGATAAAAATGGGCTTAGTCTCCGACTCAGACTGTTTCTGTTCAGAAGATTTCTGTTTTTTCATCTCTTCTGTGACCGCGTGATCTGTCCTTCGGTGTATGCCGATCAGGATTTGAAGTCCTACTTTAACTTCCACTTTGGCAGGGT
The DNA here is from genome assembly GCF_003259255.1 of Algoriphagus litoralis. Taxonomy (GTDB): domain Bacteria; phylum Bacteroidota; class Bacteroidia; order Cytophagales; family Cyclobacteriaceae; genus Algoriphagus; species Algoriphagus litoralis. Next base: position 20,925 of record NZ_QGOL01000018.1, on the reverse strand, counting down.
GATTCTCAATCCTCTTTCAGATAGATATCAGGGCGCAAGACTCAAAAAAGAGACGGACAATATTCTGATCTCCTACCTCGGTAGGCTGGATCCTACCAAAAATGTGGTCGAATTGATCAGTGCCTTTCGACAATATCTCCACCAAACCACCGATTCAAAAATCAGACTGAGAATTGCAGGAAGTGGACTTTTGGAAAAAGAAATTCAGGTGCTCATCAAAGGAAATGCTTTCATAGACTACGTTGGATACTTAAGCTATGACAGAATCGACCAGTACATTGGCGAAAGCCAGTTTGTCATAGTGCCGAGCAAATTTGACAATCTACCTACAGTGAGCTTGGAAGCTTTAATGAATGGCGTTCCGCTGCTGATCTCTGAGACGGTTGGGACTTCCCACTACCTGAGCCATGGCCTCGACAGTTTTATCTTTTCCCCTGAAATTGAAGCTATGATCGGACTATTTTCCCGTGTCGAGCAGTGCAGCCGTGAAGACTTGAACAGGATGTCGACTGAGGCTCGGTCTACTTTTCTTCGGTTGTTCAGGATTCAGGAATATTTCACTGCCATCGAAGAAACGCTCCTGGATGTATCTGTTTCCCATAGTTAAATTTCTGAAAGGAAAGTTGCCGACATAATCGCAAAAAAGCCCGAATCCTTCCAGAATCGGGCTTTCTCATTTCTTATTCTTACTCCATTACTTATCCTGCGGCTTATCTCGTTGCATCTCGATCATATCGACCGGTGGAGGGGTATTGTCTCCCAAGAGATGGCGTACGAAGTAGTCCCCCATTTTCCAGAAGAAATACTCGGTCATGTCTCCATAGCCATGACGCTGGCCTGGAAGCACTACCAATTCAAAGCGCTTTCCAGCTTTGATCAGGGCATTTGCCATGCGGATCGTGCCGGCAGGGTGGACGTTGTTGTCCACGTCGCCTGTGCTGAGCATAAGGTGACCTTTCAGGTTTTTGGCTAGGTCGGGATTTTTCTCAATCTGATACACGAAAGTCGTATCGCCAGAGGGAAGGATTCGCTCCTGCACCCCGTGGTGCTTCTCAGACCACCAGCGGTTGTAGATGTTGTTTTCGTGATTTCCTGCAGAAGAAACTGCCACTTTGAACACATCGGGATAGACTAGCATCGCTGCCGTGGACATGAATCCACCACCGGAGTGTCCATGAATTCCCACTTTGTTTCGGTCAATGAACTCGTGGCGATCTGCCAATTGCTCGATTGCAGCTTTTTTGTCTGCCAAACCATAATCTCTAAGATCGCCGTAGCCATAGTTGTGATACCACTTAGATCGGGCAGGATGTCCGCCTCGGTTACCCAGAGTCACTACGACAAAGCCGAACTGCGCCAATCGATCTGTCCGATCCAAACCACGTCCGAATGCTTTGTTAACCGCCTCGGTCTGTGGGCCTGGATACACATACTGAATCAGCGGATATTTTCTCGTCGAGTCAAAGTCAAAAGGCTTGTACATCACTCCGTACAAATCCGTGATTCCGTCGTCTGCCTTAAACTTGAAGGGCTCAGGAAACTGATACCCTGCGGCGAATAGCTGGCTGAGATCAGCGGTCTCCAAGTCCATGATTTTTGCGCCATTACGGTCCATCAATACCGATTCTGGAGCGGTATTCACGCGGGAGAAATTGTTGACAAAGAAACTGGCATTGTCAGCAATGCTGATGTCGTGGTTGAAGTCGCCTTTGTTGAGCAAGGTAACCGCACCACCATCCAAGCTTACGCTGTACAGGTGCTCGTAGTAGGGATCTTCGCCTTTTTCACGGCCATTTGCAGTGAAGAATAATCTACGGGTTTTCGAATCTACTCGGGCAGCTCCGGCAGTATGAAAAGGCCCGGAAGTCAATTGACGCTTGAGTGAGCCGTCTCTTCCATAGAGGTAAAAGTGTCCCCAGCCATCGCGCTCCGACCACCAGATCAGTTCATTGCCGACGATCTCCAGCTTTTCAAAGTCGATGTAGGTATTGCTCCGCTCCTCGATGACTACTTCTTTCTGGCCGGAAGATAGATTCCATCGAACCACATCTACCTTTTTCAGATCCCGTGAGGTGATGGCAAAGTAAAATTCATTCAAATCTCCCAGCCAAAGTGTCGGGCGGAAATCGTCATCTCGGGTATTGGTCGGAGGTGTCGTGGACCAGAGCGATACGGTTTGGTCTTTAAAGGTTGCGATTGGAAGTTTTTTCAGCTCTTTGCTGTCAAAGGAGAAATGAAGCAATTCGCTTTGAGGCTGTTCTTTTTCGCCCGGCATGGCATATTTGTAGGTTTCTAGCGTAGGTCGAGGATCACGTGTATTGTGGATCACCCAGAGATCTTTGACTTTGCGCTGATCTGTTCGGGTCAGGATAAACTGCTTGCTGTCCTTGCTCCAAAGAATGCCGGCACGTTTGCGGTCGTTTTTTTTCTTTTCGACTTCTTCGTTGTCATCTCCCCGGTCTCCGAATCCATATTCGTAATCTGCTTCGCCGTCGGTAGTGAGCTGGTTTTCTACGATGGTCGAGTCTTTGTCATCTTTTACAGCTTTGAGAAAGTTGGCTTTGTCCATCCAGTAGAGGTTGTGATTTTTCACGAAAACCACCTTGGAAGAGTCAGGTGCGATGTTTGCCCAAGCAAGTCGCTTCGGATCTTTTTCTGTTTTGATCTCGGTCAGCTGTTGGGTGCTGATGTTGTAGAGGAAGGTATGGACTTTCTTCTCAAGGGAATCCTTGGAGTTTTTGTTTTTGGCCTTGATCTCTTCCCAATCGGATTTGAGCACATCCGCGGTGCTTTTTACCTTGAAGCGGATCGTATTTTCGTCCTCCATCAGCTTGAGGTCATCGAGCTTGAGGTGCTGCCCATCAAAGGGATCCTTGACCGCTTTGGTGATTTCGGCCGCAAGTTTATCCTTGTCAAAAAGCGGTGTTTTCGTTTTTCGGACAGGATCGACGACATACCAGTTTTTGCCTTCAGACGTTTCGTACTCATACCAAAAACGGTCTGATTTCTTCATCCAATGTGGGTCTACACTGGTTGAAAAAACCATTTTGCGCATCTTTTCCGGTGAAAAACGAGCAGCTAGCTCATAGTTGCCCGGATAGACAGTTTCTTGGGCATATGCCGAAATACAGGCCAGCAGTAACCCAAACAGGAGTAAAGTTTTTCTCATCGCGGTGATTTTATTTTCAGCTTCGAAACTAAAAGGTCGGACTCAAGTTTTTTCACCGTTTGAGTAAAAGAATAAAAAGACTGGGTGTCGGATATTTTTTAGATTGAACTTTGAAGTATAAAAAATCCGAGCTTCAAAATGAGATTTGCATCCCTTTGATCTGTGTCATCACAGACCAAAGAATACACGGGGGGATGCCCCGAGCTATCGGGGCAGGGTATTTTCCCGATGAAAAATCGGGACAGGCTATCTAACTATAAAAAATTAAATGACTTGAGGTATTTCCTTCCATTAGGTTGATTTTAAAGTAATAATCAAATAAACCAAACTGAATTTCTACCAAAACTTCAAGGCTATACGTATCTTGCAGTAACATCAAGACGTGCAATAAGGCAATGGATGCAAAACTAACACTCAAGCTAAATCAAGAGGTAATTGAAAAAGCGAAGAAATTTGCAGCTTCTCAAAACAGAAGCCTATCCAGGCTGATCGAATCTTATCTTAATTCCTTAGTGGAAACCGAAAAAGAGTCCAATTCCCAAGTTACAATTACCCCCTTTGTGAAAAATCTAGGGATTAACCTGCCAATTCCGGCAGATTTTGACGAGAAAAAAGCCTACAAAGAATATCAAGAGGAAAAACACCGCTAATGGATCGGCTATTTTTAGACACCAATATTGTCATTGATTTATTGGCCAGGCGGTCCCCTTTTGATCGGGCAGCGTCTGAAGTTGCATCTTTGGCTGATCTCGAAAAAGTCGAACTCGTTGTTTCTGCATTAAGCTTTGCCAATGCATTTTATATTCTATCCAAATTCACCTCATCTAAAATTGTCAAAGAGGAAATTCGAAAGTTTAAGATATTGACAGATACCTCCGATTTGACAGATAAGGTATTAGAACAAGGATTCGAATCTAACTTCGGAGACTTTGAAGATTCTCTTCAGTATTTCTGCGCTCTTTCAAAAGGCTGTACACATCTTATCACTAGAAATGGAAAGCATTTTAAAAATTCTTTGCTTCCTGTCATGAATGCGGAAGAGTATTTGAATTCACTTTCAATAGTCTAACATTGGAATAAATGAAGGGGATTTATTCTTATAAACTATTGATTTGGACCAGTTTAGTTGCTTTCCTATTTGCCTTCATTGGAGAATTATTGGCTTTAGCACCCTTAAAACCATTAGTCTGGTCAAGTCTTGGTATATACCTCTTCGGAGTTGGATTCTGGATACGATTTCGTATTAAAAAACCAATTATCTCGCCCTATGAACGATCCAGTTATCAAACCTCCTATGATTCTATTTTAGCATTCCTTTTTGATAATTTTCTTCTTGAGTTTTGGACTTTTTGTTTGGGGGGAATGATGCTACTCACTCTTGGGTTGGGAGAAAATTTTAAATCACAAGATCCTTATCTAGCAGCCTTAGAAAACCTCAAAAATAACCCCGATTTAATTCAAGAAATAGGAACATTTGATCAAACTGGCTTCTTGGTTGGAGGGGAAATCCAACCTAATTTTGCAGAATTAAGCCTTAGCTTATATGGAACAAAAAAAGGGGTCAGAGCTTACATAACCATGAAAAAAGACTCCACAACTTGGGAAATCGATAAGCTTATTATCAAAAACAAAAAACACTAGAATAATCAGATATCAAGGCGGAGTTGATTCCTACATCTAAACTTCCAAACCTCCTTACTCCATTACCTCCCGACTTCCATGCCCTTTTTTCACGTTCCCGTAACCTTCAATTCATTTTAGCCAAAGAAAATTCCGAATTCAAAACAAATACATAACAACCTAAACATTATGGATTCATATTGAAACCCTAGCTTTCGATCAAAACCCATAGAGTGAAGACTAATTTCAAAACTATCGTCATCTCTGACGTTCACTTGGGCACCAAAGGCTCCAAAGCCAAAGAGATTGCCCGATTTCTGAAACAATACCGCTGCGAAAATCTCATCCTCAACGGTGACATCATCGACGGTTGGCAGCTCAAAAAATCCGGAAGTTGGAAGCGAAAGCATACCCGCTTTTTCAATCGGATTCTGAAGATGATCGAGAATCACAGCACCAATGTATACTACCTCAGAGGCAATCATGATGACTTTTTGGAGCAAATTCTTCCGCTTCAGATTGGCAAACTCCACATCCAGACGGATATGGTCTATGAGTCATTTGGCAAAAAATACTTCATTACGCATGGTGATGTGTTTGACAGCATAACGACTAATCTGAGATGGATAGCCTATCTCGGAGACATGGGATATACTTTTCTGCTTTGGCTCAATCGTGTGGTGAATCACTACCGGAGAAAGAGCGGATTGCCTTATTTTTCACTTTCCCAATATGTCAAAGGAAAGGTAAAGTCTGCGGTATCCTATGTGGACCAATACGAGACCGAGCTGGCGAAAATGGCCCAATCCAAGGGCTGCGACGGGATCATCTGCGGGCATATTCACAAAGCGGAATGTCGACTGATTGACGGCATCGAATACATGAATTCGGGAGATTGGGTGGAGACGATGAGCGCGCTGGCCGAGGATCACGAAGGCAACTGGCAGCTGATTTATTACAATGAGATTGATTTCAAAGGGATTCAAATCGACAACCAGACCAGCTCAGGCAGACCTAATTTTGACGATGAGCGCCCGGTGATTCCGCTGCGCAAAGTTTCCTTTGAATCACCAAAAGACGATCTCAATCCACCTTCAATCCGTCTGTAAAATGAACTTCCTGTTTATCGTACAAGGGGAAGGCCGTGGACACATGACTCAGGCAATTTCCTTCTCCAGACTGTTGGAAAGCCAAGGACATCGGTTGACTGGTGTCATTTTGGGGAAAAGCAAACGGAGGACTGTTCCTGAGTTTTTTGAGCGGGAGATCCAAGCGCCAATTCACTTGGTGGAAAGTCCAAATTTTGAGACTGACGGAAACCAAAAGAAGGTATCCATCAAGAAAACGATCTTAAAAAACAGCCTGAAGCTGAAGACTTTTCATCAAAGTCTGAATGCTATCGACCAAATCGTGTCTGCTGAAAATCCCGATGTGATCCTGAATTTTTATGATCTCTTGGGTGGACTTTACAATTTTCTTTACCGACCCAAAGCCCAATTTTGGGTCATCGGGCATCAGTATCTGATTCACCATCCCAGCTTCAAATTTGCCCCAAAGAAACCCGTAGACAAGTTTCTTTTTCGGTTCAATACTGCATTGACTAGTCTGGGAGCAGATGAACGTCTGGCTTTGAGTTTTCTTCCCCAAGTCCGCTATGCCAAGCAGAAAGTACGGGTAGTTCCTCCGCTTTTAAGACCCGAGGTGAAGCTTTTGGAGCCAAAAGCCGGAGACTTTTACCTGGCTTACATGGTCAATCTGGGTTATGCAGAGGAGGTTATTTTCTTTGCGAAAGCAAACCCGTGTCTCAAAATCAAAGCATATTGGGATAAGAAGGAAGCTGCAGAAACGGAGTATCCGCTTCCCAACCTGAGCTTTCACCGGGTGAATGACCGCAAGTTTCTACAGGACATGGCGGATTGCAGGGGCTTGGTCTGCACGGCGGGATTTGAATCGGTGTGTGAGGCCAACTATCTCGGCAAAGCAGTCATGATGATTCCGGTAGCCGGACAATACGAGCAGGCCTGCAATGCTTTGGATGCAGAAGCTTCGGGAGTGGGGATCGCCTCAGTGGATTTTGACTTTGCGAAGCTGGAGCGACGTCAACGAGTAGAAACGCCCTCTTCAAGTCAGTATCAAAAGTGGGTTGATTCCTGGCCTTTGGTGTTCAGAGAAATAATTTCCGAAAATGTAGTTCGCGAACCAGAAAGCATAGAAATATTTCCTCAGGATTCCATGCCTGCAATAGGCTGATGGACGTTTAACAGCCTATTGCCTTTCGTTCCTCATCAGTCAATAATTCAAACTTTTTATAACTGATCTGGCCATCCTTTTCGATTTTGGCGTAGGGAAAACTGACTCGGGATACTTTTCGGCGTTCGTCCATGGACAAGTTAAAGTAGGCTTGATCCAAGGCTAAGAATTCCGTCCTGAGTTCTTCAATTTCCTTTGCAGAGGGCGAGGTAAATAGGCCGGAATTGGAAATTTTTAATTGGAATTCGGTGGCTTGCTTTTGGTAGGCACTACTAGTGGGAATGTATTGATGGGGTATTGAGGTGGGAATAAAGCTGAGCTTGTCATTTTTCGGCTCTACACTGCCCATCGTGATCGTTCCTCCCATTGGTTTCTTTCCAAAGTTGGAGTTTTTCCCGTATGTGTTTTCAAATCCAGCTAGCGTATAAAGTTGAACTTGGTAGTTTTGAGGGAAGCGCTCTGATCGAGCATTAGGATAAACATAACTGGAAGAATAATGAGCGATTTCTGAGACCTCCATTGCATCCAATGTTGAGTTCGGAACCACTTTTCCATCAATCCAAATGGCATATTCATCTCCGTTTTTCCAGCTTTCAAATAGGGCTGGACTCGGCATATGTTTCTTTACTTCACCTGGAGGATTCGGCAAATCCTTTTTGAAATTCTCAGGTAACTCATCGTAGGAGTACTCCTGAGAATTTCCATCCGGATATTTTACAGTGAACTTGGTTTCGCTGTAGTATTCTGATTTAGTTAGGTTTTGAATTGGCGAGCCATAGACAAGTCTGTAAGAATTCTCTTCTTTGGAGTTTTCCTCACCTGTAGTATTTACCAGTAATTCTGAATTCTCCTCCGCTTTAGCAGCTACTTTTTCGCTGAAAAAGTAAACCAAAGCTCCTAAAACCGGGACTACAAGCAGAATCTTGATCCACTTGGTTGAATTTGCTGTTTGTCGCTTCATCATTTCAAATCGTTTTTTGGTGAGAGAGAAATTAAGACTGCTGACCAAGCCTGGATTTTGGTCCGGGAGCATCATGGCAAGCAGGAAAGTTTTGTATTGCTCCAAGGGAGTAATCTGCAGTGCGGCGGAATCCGCAATGAATTCATGATTGAGTTTGATCGCCTGTCTGGCGAGGTAAAGACCGGGGTGAAACCAAAAGATCACCAACAAACCTTCGATCAGTAGATTATCCCAAGTGTGTCGGCCTCGGACATGTGCCTGCTCATGGGCAAAAATAGAATCAGTCAATTGCCCCTTTTCGAAATAGTCACTAGAGACAAAGATGTAGGTCAAAAATGAAAAGGGTAGGCTTTGTTCCTGAAGTAAAACCAAGGTTTCACCCTGGAATTGTACGTGCACATTTCGGTTGATTTTATCGAAAAGCAAATGAATATTTCGCAGGAATCGAATCAGAAAAACAAGCGTCACCAAACCGTAAACTGTCCAAAAAAGCATGTTCCAATCAAAAGGCTTCTCTGTCACAACAACCTCTGAAACTGATTCCTGACTAAAATCCGGATAAGATTCAACAGGAAAATCTTGGATTGGAGATATTTCCTGACTTACGATTTGAGGAGTTTGTTTTTCTTTTTCTACAACCTCAATTTCCACCAAGGGAATCAAAAAAGATCCAATTACAGCAGCCAAAAGGTAAAATCGATTGAACTGATAGATCGCCTCCCGCTGGAGAATCAAGCGATGCACCACTAACAAAATGAGCAAACAACAGACGGATTTCAGAAGATAAAGTATCATTTTTTGCTGTTTAGTTGGTCGTCAATAATTTCTTTGAGTTGTAAGAGTTCCTCTTGGGTCAGCTCGGTTTTCTTGGCAAAAAATGAGGCGAACTGAGCCGGAGAATCGTTGAAAAAGTTTTTGATCAGACCGTTGAGGTGCTTTGAAAAATAACTCTCCTTACTGACCAGGGGAAAATATTCTCTGAGCTTGCCTGTTGTTTCATAGCCTACAAAATTCTTGTCTTGCATGCGGGTCAGCAAGGTAGAAATCGTGGTAGTGGCAGGTTTTGGATCGGGATAGGATTCCAGCAGGTCCTTCATGTATGCCCGCTTTAGCCGCCACAAGTGATTCATCAATTCCTCTTCAGTAGGTGTAAGTTTCATGGGTTGGATTTTTTTGCGGATCAAGAGAATTCTTGCATTTTAATTATCAACTCTCTGCTTGTTGCTTTGGGTCATGGGCGAATTCATCTGAATCATAATTTCATCTTCTACAAATGTAGAGTAAAGATTTATTTCTACAAGTGTAGAACAAAAAAAATATGATTTTTTTCAAAAAATCTTCAGGCTAGTCTTTTGGGGAATTTATGAGAAAATTCAGGAGGGGTAATTGAAAAGGGTCCTTTGGAAACCGATTTCCGAGATGGTTTTTCCTCGAAATAGATCGAAAAAAAGCCAGAAGCTCAATTTTCAAGGAAATCCTCTGCACGCAAAACCATTTTCAAAAGCGAAACAGAAAGCTGTATTTGAAGCTTTAATACTTAGAAATTGATAATTTCGAAACTTGCTCAACGGAGAGATATAGCATGTCAGCTGAATATATACGATTACAGGAAGATAAAGAGTGGAAAAAGCATTGGAAGAAGTGGGGGCCATACCTCACAGAGAGACAATGGGGCACGGTACGTGAAGACTACAGCCCGGACGGGGCAGCTTGGGAAAATGTCACTCACAACGATGCCCGAAGCAAAGCCTACCGCTGGGGTGAAGAGGGAATTGCCGGAATTTCAGATCACAAGCAGAAGCTTTGTATGGCATTTGCATTCTGGAATGGTAAAGATCCATTCATCAAAGAACGACTTTTTGGATTGACCGGGAATCAGGGCAACCATGGAGAGGATGTTAAGGAAATCTATTTCTACTTGGATTCCACTCCGACACACTCCTACATGAAGATGCTCTACAAGTATCCTCAGACTGAATTTCCCTACCAAAAACTAATCGACGAAAACAAAAAAGCTGGTAAACTTCAAGATGAATACGAACTGATCGATACCGGGGTATTTGACCAGGATCGGTATTTCGACATCTTCATCGAGTATGCAAAAAACGACGTAGAAGACATCGTGGCGGTGGTCACCGTACATAATCGTGGGCCAGAGACAGCCAAACTGACCCTGATGCCGACGATATGGTTTCGAAAGACTTGGTTTACCGGACATGAACCCTTCATGCCCAAAATCACCAAGTTGGACGAGCATTCCATCAAGGCTTTCAATCCCAAGTCAGGAAACTACATTTTCACCTTTTGCAGCAATACAGAGCTCGTTTTTTGCAATAATGAAACCAACCGTGAGCGCCTCTATGGCATTCCAAACGAACGCAACTACTGTAAGGATGGGATCAATAACTACGTAGTATCTGGGGACCGATCCGGTATTAATCCTAAAAATACCGGTACAAAGGCTGCAGCGATCTATGAATTGGAGATTCCCGGAGGAGGTTCGAAGTCGGTCAAAATGCGCATGCAGCACCAGATTGAAGAGCAACCTTTGGAATCCTGCCACGATAGCATTGCCCTCCGAAAAAAGGAGGCAGATGAATTCTATGAAAGTATTCAGGAGCGTGTGACTGACCCAGATCTTAAATCAATCCAAAGGCAGGCCTATGCCGGGATGATGTGGTCCAAGCAGTTTTATTACTACGATGTCAATCGCTGGCTGGAAGGGGATCCAGGAAGGTATACCCCACCGGCTCAGCGGAAAAAAGGCAGGAATAATAACTGGCGTCACCTTCAGAACTATGACATTATTTCAATGCCGGATAAGTGGGAGTATCCTTGGTATGCGGCTTGGGATTTGGCTTTTCATTGTATTCCAATAGCACGGATAGATTCGGAGTTTGCCAAAGATCAGTTGTTGCTTTTGCTCAACGAATGGTACATGCATCCCAATGGACAGATTCCGGCCTATGAGTGGAATTTCTCTGATGTCAATCCTCCCGTTCACGCCTATGCAGTGCAGCGTGTCTATCAGATAGACAAAAAGATGAATGGGGGCAAAGGTGACCGGGAGTTTCTCGAGCGAGCCATGCACAAGCTCATGCTCAACTTCACTTGGTGGGTCAATAGAAAAGACAGCGAAGGCAATAACATCTTCGAAGGTGGATTCCTTGGTTTGGATAATATTTCACTCTTTGATCGAAACCACGCGCAATACTACAAAGGAAAGCTGGAGCAGGCCGATGGGACTTCTTGGATGGCGATGTTTTCCTTGAATCTGCTTCGAATAGCCCTGGATCTTTGCGAGTTCAATACGGTGTATCAGTTCAGTGCCACCAAGTTTTTGGAACACTTCCTCTACATCGCAGGTGCGATGAACAACATTTCGTCGGAGCATATTTCACTTTGGGATGACGAGGATAATTTCTTCTACGATATTTTTCACCTGGAAGGAAAAGATCCAAAAAAACTCAAGGTCCGATCCATTGTTGGGTTGATTCCTTTATTCGCAGTCGAGCCAATTCGGGAGGATTTGTTTGACAATTTGCCGGAATTCAAAAAGCGGCTTGACTTTTTCCTAAGGGAAAAGCCCAAACTGGCTGCATTGGTCTCCAGTTGGATCCAGCCAGGCTACGACAAGCGGAGACTCTTCTCGCTGCTCCGTGGCCACCGGATGAAAAGTGTGCTCCACCGAATGCTGGACTCCAATGAGTTTCTCAGTGAATATGGCATTCGATCCCTGTCAAAGTATTACGAGAAAAACCCCTATGCGATGAAAATCAACGGGGACGTGCTATCGATCAAGTATACGCCAGGAGAATCCGATACCCGGATGTTTGGGGGCAATTCGAACTGGAGAGGACCGATCTGGTTCCCGATCAATTACCTGATAATCGAATCATTGAAGAAGTTTGATTTCTATTATGGAGGAGATTTTTCGATCGAATATCCTACCGGATCTGGGAATTTCCTCACGATGGACATCATTGCCAAAGAGCTGTCACTTCGATGTATGAAGATCTTCATGAAGGACGAAAAAGGTCACAGGCCGATGAATGGAAAGAACCTGAAATTCCAGGAGGATCCCCATTTCAAGGATTACATCCTCTTTTATGAGTATTTCCATGGCGACTCAGGCAAGGGACTCGGAGCTTCTCACCAAACGGGCTGGACTGGTTTGGTGGCTGAGATGATTCATAAGTATTACAAAGTACAAGAAGTGAACCACGATGTCACTACTCCCTTATTTAGAAGCTAATCGGATCGAGGCAGGTTGCGATGAGGTAGGCAGAGGTTGCTTAGCAGGACCTGTGGTCGCTGCGGCAGTTATTCTTCCGGTGGATTATCACAATCCCTGGATCAACGATTCCAAAAAACTGAGTAAATCCAATAGGGAAGACTTGATAGCAGAGATCAAAGACAGGTCGATTGCTTGGTCAATCGCTGAAGCCACAGTGGAGGAAATCGACAAGATTAATATTTTGCACGCCTCCTTTCTGGCGATGAAGCGGGCTGTTTTGACATTGAATACCAATCCGGAACACCTGCTCATCGATGGCAACCGATGGAAATCCGATCTGGCCCTACCTTATACCTGTGTGATCAAAGGAGACGGGAAATTTGCCAGCATAGCAGCGGCTTCCATTTTGGCAAAAGTCTACCGGGATGAGTTGATGGCAAAATTGGCTTTGGAATTCCCCCATTTTGCCTGGGAGCGAAATGCCGGCTATCCCACTAAAGCGCACCGGGAGGGAATCGAAAAATATGGAAGTACCATTTGGCACCGAAAAAGCTTCCAGTTGCTACCCAGACAGTTGGAGTTGGCGCTAAAATAATAAAGCCACCGAAGATTCCTCAGTGGCTTTAGACTAGATTAAGGGTGTTTATTTTTTGATACGTTCAAATATCAATCGACCTGTGGCTGAGTTTTTACTGATGGGCTGGAGGACCATTCGGTTCTCTGAAAACTCAATGATCTTGGCCAGTCGGTCTCCTTTTTCATCATGGATGAGGAGCATATTCCCTTCGCCCAGCTCAATTTTGACTTCCTTCTGAACGATGGTTTGATTTTCGAAATCAGTAAATTTCAGGACATCTCCTTCTTCAAACTGATACACAGTGTTTTCCAATCGGTAATTGATCCGTGCGTCCATACTGGCTTTTTCTGCAGGATTAGCATTTTGGTATTGGGGAGACTTTACGATTTTCTCCATTCCATCAAAATGTACCAGTTGCCAACTGCCGATAAGCTGACTGTATTGAATCTGACTTAGGGACAATGCCAAAGTCAAAACAAGCGAAGTGATCAGTGATAGATTCATAGCCCTACTTCACGCAATAATTTTGCCAGATTGGAAAATGGAAAACCTCTCGAATGGAACTTATTGAAAACCATTCAAGATCACCCCATCTCCTTCATTTCACTGACCACCTTGGTGATCGTCTGCTTCGCATCTCCGAAGAGCATCAGACAGTTGGGATAACCGAAAAGCTCATTCTCCACACCTGCGTATCCTTTGCCCATACTTCGCTTGCTGACAATGACAGTCTTGGCTTTATCTGCATTCAGGATTGGCATACCAAAGATCGGGCTTTGAGGATTGGTGCGGGCGGCAGGATTGACCACGTCATTTGCTCCGACGATCAGCACCAGATCGGTGTTGGCAAATTCATCGTTGATCGCTTCCATTTCGATCAGCTTGTCGTAGCTAATATTGGCCTCTGCGAGGAGCACATTCATGTGACCTGGCATTCGACCGGCAACTGGATGAATCGCAAATTTGAAGTCAATTCCTCGCTTTTCGCATTGCTCCATCAGCTCCCGGATCACGTGTTGCGCTTGGGCCACCGCCATACCATATCCCGGCACGACGATCACAGAGGACACGGAATCGAAGAGCATTGCTGTCTCTTCCACGCCGATTTCTTTGATCACAATGCTCGGGCCATCGGCCGCTCCAGTGGCGACAGTCTGTCCAAATCCGCCCAATAACACATTTGTCAGGGAGCGATTCATGGCTTTACACATGATCTGCGTGAGGATAATTCCAGACGCACCGACTAGTGATCCTGCGACGATCAGCACATTATTATTCAGGATAAAGCCCGTAGCACAAGCTGCCATTCCAGAGTAGGAATTGAGCAAAGAAATCACCACCGGCATATCCGCTCCGCCGATCGGAATCACGATCAAGATCCCTACCAGTAAAGCCATCACTACAAGGATGGTGATGTACATCGGGTCGCCTTGGTAAAGAAAGGTGAATACCGAAACCACCAAAAATGAAATCAGCAGCGCCAAATTCAGCAAATGTTGTCCCTTGAACGTGATGGGCTGACCGGAAACTTTCCCGTTCAGCTTCAGCCAAGCTACAATCGAACCTGTAAACGTCACCCCGCCGATCAATACACTGGCGATGATGCTGATTGAATTGACTGCATCGATTTCTATCGAAAGTACAGAGGTCTTTAGAAAGTGATCAGAAAGTGCAACAGCCAGAGAAGCTAATCCACCGAATCCGTTGAAAAGAGCAACCATTTCAGGGATTTGAGTCATTTCTACCTTTTTGGCGTAGTAAAGTCCGATAGCGCCACCCACCAGCATGCAGACAAAAATCTCTACAAAAGACAGGATATTCAGCGTGATCAGCGTGGCTACAATTGCTACCAGCATCCCGACAGCAGATAGCATGTTCCCTCTGCGGGCGTCTTTGGTTTTTCCCAAAAGCTTGATTCCAACAATGAAAAGAATGGAAGCAAGCAAGTATGCGAGTTGTACGGCTATCGTCATTTCTTCTTAAACATTTTGAGCATTCGATCGGTCACTGCGTATCCTCCCACCACATTGATCGTGGCTAGAATCAAGGCGATCATGCCCAGCCATTTGCTAAGTGTTCCAAATCCCAATTCGCTGGTAGCGATCAGGGCTCCTACAATCGTAATTCCTGAAATCGCATTGGAGCCGGACATCAGGGGCGTGTGAAGCGTAGGAGGGACTTTGGTGATCAGTTCGAATCCCAGGTAACTCGCCAGGACCAAAACGTAAATAAGTATAATCAAGGACTCCAGGGTCATATCATAGGTTTTTGGGTTGAGAATTAATAATTGACTTGGTGAACTCATGCACGAGTTTACCCTCATGGGTGATCAGGACACCTTTGGTGATTTCTTCTTCGAGATTTGGATTCAAAGCCAAAGGAGTGAAGAGGTGGAGCAGCAAGGTGCTGATGTTGGTCGCGTAAAGCTGGCTGGCATTCACCGGCAAAAGCGACGGTAAATTTGACTCGCCCACCAGAGTTACACCATGCTTGACCACGGTTTTGTTTTTCTCCGAAATGGCACAATTGCCTCCCGATTCCACCGCCATATCCACGATCACCGAACCAGCTTTCATGGATTTGACCATCTCCTCGGTCACTAGGATTGGTGACTTTTTACCCATCACTAGGGCTGTCGTGATCACCAGATCAGCGTCTTTGATTTTATCTTTGATGAGTTGCTGTTGTTTTTCGAGAAATTCAGCGGAGACTTCTTTGGCGTAGCCGCCTTCAGTTTTGACGGATTCAGCGCCGTCCACCGTCAGGAATCTGCCTCCGAGTGATTCTACCTGTTCTTTGGTCTCAGGTCTGACGTCAGACACCTCGACGATGGCTCCCAGTCTTTTTGCGGTAGCGATAGCCTGAAGTCCAGCAACCCCTGCACCGAAAATCAAAACCTTGGCCGGGGTGATGGTCCCTGAGGCAGTCATCATGAGCGGGAAAATTTTCCCCAGGTGATTTGCGCCCAGAATCACGGATTTGTAACCCGCAAGATTGGCCTGGGAAGACAACGCATCCATCTTTTGTGCCCGGGAGATTCGAGGTACGGCATCCATCGCAAAAGACGTGATGGACTTGGCATTGAGTGCGTCGATGATGTCAGGATGCTGGTAGGCATACATGTAAGAAATGCATGCCGCTCCAGGTTTCATCTGTGCGATCTCTTCGAGCGTGGGGATATTGACTTTCAGCAGGATATCGGAAGAAAAAACATCTGCCAGTCCGGATACTGTTGCTCCGGCATTTTGGTAGTCCTCATCCGAAAAATAAGATCCATCTCCAGCTCCGGATTCGATGATTACTTCAAATTCCTTTTTCTTGAGCAGCTTGACCACATCAGGACTGAGTGCTACTCTTCGCTCAAATTCCTTGGTTTCTTTGATGACTCCAATCTTCATTAGTGCGGTTTAAACAGGGTTAGAGAAAATAATTTACTCCAAAATATGATCGAAAGTAAATTTCTAACAGTTATTTACCCATCCTGCTTTTTGAAAATTGAAGTTTTTTTTACGCAATCGATATTTGATTATGGTATTTTCAATAATTCTTAAGATTTAAAAAATAATATTCTAGTAATACTTCTTTGACCTCAACTTCATTTCGATCAAATTATCTTTCAACAGTATTTTCTTGCGGCAACGCAATCGCCATCAATCCCAAAATAAAGACATCCCAATAAAACCCTTTTCTGCAGGATACAATAATTCCTATTTTGTAGTACTATTAAAATCAAATTTCCTGTGCCCTTAGCATAATTAATTATAAACTCATGAAAAAACCAGAGCAGAATCCTTCGGGGCAAACCCGGAGAGACTTTATCAAAAACGCGGCAATTGCCTCTTCATTTTTCATTGTGCCCAGGCATGTATTGGGTGGTGTGGGATTCACCGCTCCATCTGACCAGCTCAATCTCGCTGCCATCGGTGCTGGAGGAAAAGGCCGCAGCGATATCTTGAATGCCTCTGTCAATGGGAGAGAGCGTGTAGTGGCTCTTTGCGATGTCGACTTTTCTGGAACGGCCAAAGATTCAGTAAAAAGTTTCCCCGATGCCAAGCTCTATGCGGATTACCGCAAAATGCTGGAGGAAATGAAGGACATTGACGCAGTCACAATCTCTACTCCGGATCACGTGCACGGACCAGCTGCGAAATTCTGCATGGAGCGAGGCAAGCACGTCTATGTACAGAAGCCGATGACCCACAATATCCGCGAAGCCCGAATGCTGACTCAGATGGCTCGCGACCAAAAAGTCGTCACCCAAATGGGGAACCAAGGTGCTTCCAATCCGCTGATGGATATGATCCGTGGCTGGATGGATCAGGATAAAATCGGTAAAGTGTCCAAAGTACAGATCTGGACCAATCGGCCGGTTTGGCCACAAGGGGGGCCTTTCCCAAAAGCAGATTCCAGCACTAAGCCAAGTGCGCTTGAGTGGGATCTATGGCTAGGCCCAGCTCCAGAAATCCCATTTACACCAAATCTTCATCCATTCAACTGGAGAGGCTGGTGGGATTATGGAACAGGCGCTTTGGGTGACGTGGGATGTCACCTGATGGACATTCCATTCCGAATGCTTGGTCTCAACTACCCAACCGACGCGGAGTGCTCTGTGGGTTCGGTGTATTCCCAAATGTGGACCGCTGATTACAATCCGGAAGGTTGCCCGGCGTCTTCGTTTATCACGCTACACTATGGCCCGACTGCCAAAAACCCTGTTCCTTTGGAAATGACCTGGAGCGATGGTGGTATCCGGCCTTCGCATCCAGACATCATTCCTGCGGATCATGATCTGGGAGGAGCCAACTCCGCCAATGGGGTCATGCTGATCGGGGAAAAAGGAATTATTACGCACAATATCAACGACAGCTCCCCACTCATGCCGAAATTGTACCTCAATGACGGAACTCAGGAATTTGGTCCGGATCGGATCGAAGGCACCGAGCCAGAATATGGACATCAGCGCAAGTGGGTGGATGCATGCAAGGCTGGCTTTGGTTCTTCAGAACACAAGGCCCTGACTTCTTCTTTCGATTATGCAGGTCCAATGACAGAGACGGTCCTTATGGGTAATCTGGCCATCCGAAGCTATATGCTCAAAAGACAAAATGCGCAGGGAAGAGATGAATTCTTCGGTCGCCGCAAATTGCTTTGGGATGGAGAAAACATGCGAATCACCAACCTCGAAGAGGCTAATCAGTTTGTAGGCAGAACGTAC
The DNA here is from genome assembly GCF_003259255.1 of Algoriphagus litoralis. Taxonomy (GTDB): domain Bacteria; phylum Bacteroidota; class Bacteroidia; order Cytophagales; family Cyclobacteriaceae; genus Algoriphagus; species Algoriphagus litoralis. The sequence continues at coordinate 2,896 of NZ_QGOL01000018.1, read as the reverse complement.
AGAGCTGGATTTGAAGTTTGATCCGGTTGCCAGTGTTTGGTAGCAAGTGATCAGTAGCTAGTCGCAGTTGTGATTAGGGATTAGATCGAGGACCGAGAAAAGCTTTAGCCTTTTACTTTGTGTCCTCAAAAAGGATCAGTTAAACTTTGCCGCAATGAGATTCAACAAGATTTGAATTTTGTCAAACTTCTTTCTCTTTGCGAACCTTTGTGGTAAAAAAATCGATCCAGTTCAAAAATTGAAACCGTGAGAGGAAATGCTCACGGTTTTTTCTTTTCAGTCAAAAGCTCCATTTTTCCCAATAAATCAAACGCTCTAATCTTTAGCTATCCAATGAAAGCTCTCCTCGTCGAATCCTTCCAAGAAAAGCCCAGCATCTCCCAGGTTCCCGATCCCCAGATCCCCGATAATGGCGTAGTGATCGAGGTCAAAGCCACCGGACTTTGCCGGAGTGACTGGCATGGTTGGATGGGGCATGATTCGGATATCAGACTTCCCCATGTGCCGGGACATGAATTTGCCGGAGTCATTCAGGCATTGGGAAAGGAGGTTCGCCATTGGAAAGTAGGGGATCGGGTGACGGTTCCCTTTGTGTGCGCCTGCGGAGTGTGTCCCACCTGCCATTCGGGCAATCAGCAGATCTGCGACGATCAATTTCAGCCGGGATTTACGCATTGGGGATCTTTTGCCGAATATGTGGCTGTCTACCGAGCAGAGACCAACTTGGTCCGCTTGCCAGATTCGGTGGGTTTTGAGGCGGCGGCGAGTTTGGGCTGTCGGTTTGCCACTTCCTTTCGAGCAGTGGTGGCTCAAGGGAAAATCAGCGGAGGGCAATGGCTTGCCGTTCACGGTTGTGGTGGAGTGGGGCTTTCTGCAATAATGATTGGCGCTGCCATGGGTGCACAGGTGATCGCGGTGGATATTTCGGAGGAAAAACTAAACTTGGCCAAAGCTGCCGGAGCAGAATATTTGCTGAATGCCAAACACATCGACGATATACCAGCTGCGATTTTAGCCCTCACGAATGGCGGTGCACACGTTTCTTTGGATGCCTTGGGAAGCAAGGTCACCTGTAGCAATTCCATCTCCTGCTTGAGAAAAAGAGGGAAACATATCCAAGTGGGGCTGATGGCGGGGAAGGAATCCAATCCCGAGCTCCCGATGCATCTGGTGATCGCCCGGGAACTGGAGCTTCTTGGCAGCCACGGCATGCAGGCTCATGCCTATCCCGAAATGCTCCAGATGATCCAATCCGGGAAAATCGCCCCCGAAAAATTGATCGGAAGAAGGATTCCGCTGAAGGATGCTGTAGAGGCATTGACTGCAATGGACACCTTTCAGGAAAACGGGATGGTGATGATTGATCGGTTTTAAATTTGATTTTCTCAAAAATGTATGTCCGCAATAGCACAAGCACTTAAGAGAAAGCAGAATAAGATTTATGAAGTCGATATTTTTAAAAAATTTCATGTGCTTATTATTTTATTTTTAAAAGCCACATGGAATCTCGCTTTTGGGATAATCATCCCAGTGTGTGACGTTCTCGTCATGCTCGATTTCAAATCGCCTTCTTAGTTAGCTCCGAAGGAGCCAAACCATTCATAACCCTGTACGAAGTGCAGGGCAGCCATTGAAAATTTCTTTCCGGTGCTCCCTGAAAGGGTGAAACTTCAACGTGTCACCCCTTCAGGGCTCCTTTTCTAATCTATTGACTTTGCCCCCGGCTTCACCGAGGGTTCCGCCTCGGCGGACAGGTATGAATGGTAACGATCCTTAGGATCTTAGGCTACCAAACATTGACCTTCATATCTACTAATTAAATTTGCCTAGTGGTATCATTGCGCACATTCATATTCTCAAATAATAACTACTATGAACGCTAAAATAAGGTGGTTTGTCCAGTTGGTCTCAGGCTTACTCCTTACCGGGACGGGGCTTTGCATAACGGTGGACGCAGGTTTTGCAAGATATTCGGGCGAAGAATGGTTTTGGTATGGGACAGCTGGATTGATTGTCTTTCAGGCTGGACTGTGCTTGGTGATTGATGGAGTAAGGGTCAGGTTGAAGGGGGATTTTTAACCGAATCTTAAGAATTTCAAAAGAGAATATTCGGTTTTTTTGACGAAATTTATTCAGATATTTTTCATTCGATAAATTAAACCAAATAATCAAACTGCTGTCAAAGTCACTAAACCCACCGATACTATGATCAAAAAAATCACGATTGGCCTTGTAGCGCTTCTTGTGTTCATCCAATTCATTCCAGCAGAAAAAAACGAAAGCAACGACACCGAATTTGACATCACCAAAAGCTATGAGGTGCCGGACAATGTCGCCATGATCCTGAAAGGCGCCTGCAACGATTGCCACACCAACCTCACCCGTTATCCTTGGTATTCCAACATTCAGCCTGTAAAATATTTCCTAGCTGATCACGTGAACGAAGGCAAGCGAAAATGGAATATGTCCTCCTTTACGAAGCTTCCCCTCGCTGTTCAAAACCATAAGTTTGAAGAAGTGGTCGAAATGGTGGAGGAAAAAGAAATGCCTCTGGAGTCCTACACGTACTTTGGATTGCATCCCGAGGCTAACCTAAGCGATGAAGAGCGACAAGTGCTCATCGATTGGGCTAAAGACCAAATGGCCATGCTCGCAGCCACTTACCCTGCTGACAGCTTGAAAATGAAACCTCGACCCGCACCTGCCAATTAAAACACAAACCTCGACCCGGACATTGATTCGGGTCTTTTTTTACCACAGAGATTCTCTGAGGACACTTTTTTACCATAGAGAAAAAGAAAGATTGGAGGTTTTATTTTTCAACCGCTAAGGACACCAAGGATCACAAAGATTTCTCTCTTTGAAATCCGGGGTGAAAAATCATTTCAACAAAAAC
>NZ_QGOL01000017.1 GCF_003259255.1 Algoriphagus litoralis | reverse complement strand
CAGAGGCTTTTTTGCGTTTGGGGGGGAAAGAGTTCAGGAACGATGTTTTGGTTTGGTTCAGTCGTTATAAACCCAATCCATTTTAATTGTTTTGGAGTTGGGTTTTGGCTAGCTACTATTATTCAAAATTAAAACACTTATATATCCTTTATAGAACTTTCATCTGGGTGATTAATTGTTGTTTCTCCCAAGATTCATTCCTCGGTTTGAGTATAGGTTTTATCCTCTAATGGATTCGAATTATCCCTACTACTTTTCTTTTTATACTTTAAAGTTGCACTTTTGCAGCAAAACTCAAATGGATGGCAAGATTACTCAGAGACCTTAGATTGATTCAGGATGGAAGGATATTTGAACCAGCTGATTATATTCTCAATAAGGGTTCATTAGATCAAGTATCTGACACTAATACACCGGAATTTGAAGAGATCCTTGATTGTTCGGGTTTATTTGCATCAAAAGGCTGGATTGATCTGCGTTGTGGTCTAGGGGAGCCCGGTCAAGAGTACAGAGAGACTGTAGAGAGCCTATGTCAGTCTTTGACTACAAGTGGGTTTTCGCAGGCACTGGTGATGCCGAATACTGATCCTGTGATTCAGACAAAAAATGAAGTTGATTTTGTTCTTAATAAGTCAAAGAATTTTTTGACTCAGCTTCATGTGATGGGGGCTGTAACTAAAAATGCCCAAGGTGAGGATTTGACAGAAATACTGGATATGCATTTCCAATCCGGTATTCGATTTTTTGGAGATGGGATTAAAACGCTTTCCAATTCGGACCGGTACATGAAAATCCTTCAGTATCTCCAGAAGTTTGACGGAACTTTATTTGATCATGCGTATGATCCTCTTCTTGCAATTTTTGGTCAAATGCACGAAGGAAATATTTCTACCAGATTGGGAATGAAAGGACTTCCTAATCTTGCTGAGGACATAGCTATTCAGCGAAATCTCGAGATCCTACGATACACAGGTGGAAAGGTACATTTTCAAACTGTCAATACTGCGAAAGGGGTCGATCTGATCCGAAACGCAAAAAAAGAAGGTTTGAATGTGACGGCGGATGTTTCAGTCTATCAATTGCTCTTTTCGGATGCTGATTTGGTGACCTTTGATTCCAATTTTAAAGTTAAGCCTCCATTTAGAGGCCTTGAAGACCGGGTGGCTCTGCTCGATGGTCTAAAAGACGGCACGATCGATGCGTTGGTATCCAATCATCAGCCTCAGGATTTTGATTCTAAATTCGCGGAATTTGACTTGGCAATTTTCGGTATGGCAGGTTTGCAGACTTTCTTGCCGGCTTTGGTAATGCTTGCTTCAGAAGTCGGTTGGGAGCTTTTGATCGAAAAAATCACAACAGGTCCTTCTAGGATTTTGGGCGTAGCTGACTTATCCTGGACTATTTTTGATCCAAGTGAAAAATGGACTTACAATGAAAAGAGCAACAAATCTCTTTCCTCAAACAACCCATGGTTTGGTAAAGAACTTCAGGGAAAAGTGAAGTTTGTGGTTCAAAAAGGGCAATTGACCAAGATAGATGAATAAATACCTGGCTACGGCTTACAAGTTTGGATTGTTGGGAGGCTTTTTGAGTATCGTTTCATTTTACGTGCTTTCACATTTATACCCGGATCCCACGAATCTTAATCTGGTTTTTGGATACATTCTTATTCCTATTTCTATTTTTCTATCCGTCAAATTCTATAAAGACTACTCTAATTCAGGCTTCCTGTCCTTTGCAGAGGGCATGACGGTAGGCTTTGTGACTTACGTTCTGATTGGTCTTTTATCTACCGTTGGAATATGGATGATCTTGTTGAGTTCTCCCGAGTTATTTGACCTGATCAAAACGCAAAAGATTGAATTATTGCTTCAGAATAAAGACATGATTCTCTCTCAAGTCGGAGAAAATTCCTTTGAGGCCACTCAGAAAAGCATGGAGAATCTGAGTCCTTGGAACATTGCTTTAAACGACGGACTATGGAAAATCATCCCTGGAATGTTTTTTAGTATTATTATTTCAATAATTTTAAGGAAAAACCCTAACTAATTAACTTATGGAAGAGCAACAAACACCCCTACAAGCTGCAATTAAGCCAGGTCTAACCATGGGATTGGTCGCCTTGGCTGTCACCTATATCGCGTATTTGATCGATTCTAGCCTTTTGGCCTCAGGTTGGTTTCTCCTGATTTCTTTGGTTATATTTTTTGGTCTGATTATTTATTTTGGCGGTCAATATCGAAAAGAGTTGGGTGGTTTTATGAGTTTTGGAACCGCTTTTAACTTTAGTTTTATTGCAATCCTGATCTCCGGGATAATCTCATTAATTGGTCAAATTCTTCTTTTTCAAGTTGTTGACCCTTCTTTGCCCCAAGTTCTTTCAGATATAACTTTTCAAAATTCATTGCAAATGATGGAAAGTTTTGGTGCAAATCCTGATTCATTGAGCCCTGAACAGCTTGAAGAAATCAGAAAGAGCTCGGCTTCAAGTTTTACACTTGGAGGTCAATTGAAAGGCTTTGGCTTTGGTTTGATTGTTTATGCCATCATTGCATTAATTTTGGCTGCTATTCTCAAAAAGAGAGACAAGTCTCTCGATTTCTAACCTATGACTCAAATTTCCGTAGTTGTTCCTGTTTTCAACGAGGAAGAATCCTTACCGGAATTAACCCATTGGATCAGCCGTGTGATGGATACACACGGCTTTTCTTATGAGGTGATTCTCATAAATGATGGAAGTACCGATCGCTCTTGGACGGTCATTCAATCACTCTCAAGTCAAAACGCTAACCTCAAAGGGTTGAATTTTACTCGGAATTTTGGCAAATCCGCAGCCCTAGATGCAGGCTTTCGAAGGGCTATCGGTGATGTAGTGATCACAATGGATGCCGACCTCCAAGACAGTCCTGATGAGATCCCAGGACTGTATGAGATGATCATCAATGGAGGTTTGGATGTCGTGTCTGGGTGGAAAAAGGAACGCCATGATCCCATCTCCAAAACGATACCTTCCAAGTTTTTCAATGGAGTTACGCGTTGGATTTCGGGAATCAAGCTCCACGATTTTAATTGCGGGCTGAAAGCCTATCGCAATAAAGTGGTGAAAAATATCCAGGTCTATGGCGAAATGCACCGTTATATTCCATTATTGGCTAAATGGAATGGCTTTGGGAAAATCGGAGAAAAGATCGTGCAGCACCAACCCCGCAAATACGGATATTCCAAGTTTGGACTTGAGCGGTTTCTAAATGGTTTCTTGGATTTGATTACCGTTTCTTTTGTCCATCGATACAAGAAAAAACCGATGCACTTTTTTGGACTTTTAGGTACACTTTCCTTTTTGTCAGGTTTTGGGATTACGGTATGGTTGATTTTTGAGAAGATTTATAGCCTGAGCAATGGGCTCAAAGTTCGGGAGATAGTCGATCAGCCACTATTTTTCTTGGCGCTTGTTGCCCTGATTATCGGTGTGCAACTTTTTGTGACAGGGTTTATTGCTGAATTGATGACTTCCAATCAGTCCAAGGAAATTGAATACAAAATTGATGAAGAAGTCAATTTCGATTTCTGATGTTTTTTTCAGTCATTATACCGGTTTTCAATCGACCATCTGAGGCTTTTGAGCTTCTCGCTAGTCTTTCTCATCAATCCTTTAAGGATTTTGAAGTGATTTTAGTCGAGGACGGATCGGTGAATAAAGCGGATCAGATCGCCTCCTCTTTTCAATCCACACTATCGGTGCGCTATTTTTTTCAGGAGAATCAGGGACAGGGATTTGCGCGAAATTTTGGTATGGATCAGGCCAAAGGTGATTTTTTCGTGATTTTAGACTCGGATGTGATTCTTCCTGAGAGTTATTTATCCGTCTTAAAGAGTGCCATACTTTCCAGAAAGCTCGATGCATTCGGTGGTCCAGATGCTGCAGCTTCTGACTTTTCTGATTTGCAGAAAGCGATGGACTTTGCCATGACTTCCTTTTGGACTACTGGAGGAATAAGGGGTAAGCTTAAAGATCCATCAAAATATCAAGCTCGTGGATTTAATATGGGCGTGTCCAGAGCCGTTTTTGAATCGATTGGGGGATTTGTAGATCCCAATCAGGGAGAAGATATCGAATGGAGTATCCGGATCAAAAAGGCTGGATTTACCCTTGAATTGGTCGAGGACGCATTTGTGTATCACAAGCGCAAAAATACCCTTCTGTCATTTGCAAAACAGGCCTTTTCATTCGGTAGAAATCGAGTGAATGTGTCTCGATTTCACCCGGAGGCGATCAAACTCGTTCATTGGCTGCCTACCTTCTTCCTGTTTTTCTTGTTTTCAATTGTATTGAATATCCTCGTGGTCAACTATTTTCCAATTTTCCATTTGGGGATTCTGGGGACCTGGGGAGGCCTGGTGATGGTGTCAGCAACACAAAAGTATAAATCTATCTGGGTAGGTGTTTTATCGTTGCTGACATCCCTGGTTCAGCTGTGTGGCTACGGAGCAGGATTGGTTTTTGAACGTTTTAAAAAGGCGTTAAAAGGTTAGTTTCCTTTTCGACAGACGAAGATGATTTCATCTGGAGCCAAAGCAAAACGCTTTACTTTTTCTTCAGGAAGTGTTTTTACGAAGGTGTTTTCCTCGATCTGAAGGCCTGATTTCCTGAGACGTTCGGCGTAGTCTTTTCCGAATTTGCGCACGTGGTCACGCTGCCCGAAGAGTCTTTCCCGCTCTGCTGGATCTGTGATGGTTTTGTCCTCAATGGTTTTTTCCAGATCGTAAACAGGCGACTGAAGAATACCCCAACCTCCGGATTTTAGGACTCGATTGAACTCCGAACAGGCAAGAATGTCGTCATCTACATGCTCCAAAACGTGATTGCAAAAAACCACATCAAAGGAATTGTCAGGAAAAGGTATGGAATGAACGTCCATTTTGACTTTGGCAAGCGGGGATTCGATATCGGCAGTGATGTACTCCAAGTTTGGCAGCGCTTCAAATCTATCGATAAAGCAATGTTCAGGAGCTACATGAAGTACTTTAAGACTTCCTGTGAAAAAATTGGTTTTCTCCTGAAGGTACAGCCACATTAATCTATGACGCTCCAAAGCAAGACAACTTGGGCAGAGGGCATTTTCCCTTGCCTTTCTTCCATAAGGCAAGAATTTCTTGTACTGACTATTACATATTGGACAGGTAACCTCATTTCCTCGATTGAAAAGAGAAAGTGCCTTCATGGCCAAAGGACTGACAGTCTGAAGAATTGGTCTGGGTATGTATCGAATTACAAGACTTATAACAGATTTCATTGATATTGAATTGGCCTGCAAGTTATTAAAATAAAAAAGAAGAGCTCCGACTATGCAGAGCTCTTTGAAGTACACTTTAATTTTTGATTAAATGGAGATCAAGGGGTCACTCTTCACTACTTTCAGCCGAAGTGGTACTTTTGGGTAGTCTTCCTGCTTTTTTCAGCGATTCTCTGATCATCCATTCCAGTTGCCCGTTAGTACTTCTGAATTCGTCAGCAGCCCATTTTTCAATGGACTTCATCATCGATTCATCTAGTCTTAAGGCAAATGCTTTTTTCTTGGACATGATTTATTCCTCCATCCAGTTTTCTATAAATTCACTTAGCTCTCGGTGCTTTTGAGTGCCGATCACTATTTTTTTCTTTTCGTTAATGTCCAGCTGCAAACCCTTTTCGCCAATTATTGTGTAGGCTTTGGTGGTGCTGTTGCCTTTAATTCCCCAGCCGCCATGATCGGATAGTGGACTGAAAGAAATCACCTCTGCAGACCTTATCTGTTCTTTGGGTATTTTCCTCCATTTGAAAAAAGGAAAATACCTGTAGTGAATCCCAGTCTCGTCAATTCGGGTCGAAAGCTTAAGATTTACTATCAATCCCAAAGTCAACCCCATTATGAGAAGCACAAAGATTAAACCAAAGAAATCCTCCTTTTGGCCTTCGCTGCTATTCAAAACTAAAACAGAAACCAAAATTAGAGTGGGGATTTCCAGCATCAAGATGAGATACATCACCCAGGTGCCCCGGTATGTTTGCTCTTCTTTGAAAATCCTTCCGTGCATGGCTTACTGATTTAAAGTTCCTACGTTAAGAACAGGGCTTGCACTTTTATCTGAGCACAAAACCACCATCAGGTTGGAGACCATCACCGCTTTTTTCTCATCGTCAAACTCGATGATGTCTTTCATTTTTAAGTCATGAAGAGCCATTTCTACCATTCCTACAGCCCCGTCCACAATCTTCCTTCTGGCAGCTACTATGGCTGTGGCTTGCTGTCGCTGAAGCATTGCTGAGGCAATTTCAGAGGAGTAAGCTAGGTGAGATATCCTTGCTTCGATTACTTTGATACCGGCATGCTCCAGTCGTTCTGCAATTTCAATCTCCAAAGAGTGGTTCACCTCCTCTACACCTGACCTGAGCGTAATTTCTGCATTTTCGGCTTCAAAGTCGTCGTAAGGGTATTTTCCAGCCATTTTTCGCACCGCTGCATCCGTCTGAAGGTGGACGAAGTTTTCATAGTCTTCCACATCAAACGTTGCCTTGAACGTGTCCTGAACTTGCCAGACGACTATGGTACCGATCATGACCGGATTACCGATTTTGTCATTCACTTTGACCGGCTTGTTTTCAAAGTTTCTGACGCGAAGTGAAATTTTCTTTTTGGTCATGAAAGGATTGACCCAAAAGAATCCATACGCTTTGACTGTTCCTTTGTACTCTCCAAACAAAAGCATGACCACGGCTTTGTTGGGTTCTACGATAAAGAATCCCGGTAAGCAAATTATCCCAAGAAACAACAAAATGGTTCCTACGATAAACATCCCTTGCGTGAAGAGATAAATTGAGGCACCGATACTAGCCAGATCTAAGAAAAGGTAGATGTAGCCTGAGGCTGGTTTGATTATTTTTTCCATTTCAATATGATGTTAAAATGATATCATTTTGAATTACGGAAAAAGATTTGGAATGTTCACCATTCTATCAAAAAAAAAATGCTCCGAATTTTCGGAGCATTGGAATGCGGTAGTTTTTTTATTTCTTTTTGAAGAGTGAATCCACAAATTCTTTTCGGTTAAAAATCTGGAGGTCAGTCATTTTTTCTCCGACGCCAATGTATTTGACAGGGATTTTAAACTGATCCGAGATGCCAATGACCACACCGCCTTTGGCTGTTCCATCTAGTTTGGTGATGGCCAGTGCGGAGATTTCTGTTGCTTTGGTAAATTCCTTGGCTTGGATAAAGGCATTTTGTCCAGTAGAACCATCTAATACCAACAGAATCTCATGTGGTGCATCGGGGATGAATTTCTGCATGACTCGTTTGATTTTGCTCAGCTCATTCATCAAGTTGACTTTGGTGTGGAGTCGGCCTGCTGTATCTACGATGACAATGTCTGCACCAGTATCCACACCCTGCTTTACCGCATCAAATGCCACCGAGGCAGGGTCAGTGTTCATTCCGTGCGAGACGACAGGCACACCTACACGGTTGCCCCATAAGATAAGCTGGTCTACAGCAGCTGCCCGGAAGGTATCTGCTGCACCCAAAACAACTGATTTACCTGCATTTTTAAACAAGTTGGCCAGTTTGCCGATAGTGGTTGTTTTACCGACGCCATTCACACCGACTACCATGATAACGTAAGGCTTTTTCCCTTCAGGGATATCAAAATCCAAAAGATCTTGTGAATTATTTTCCTCCAGAAGAGCGGCAATTTCCTCCCGTAAAATCAAATCCAATTCTGAAGAATTGAGGTATTTATCTCTTGCTACCCGTTCTTCAATTCTCCGGATTACTTTGATGGTGGTGTCGACTCCTACATCCGAAGTGATGAGGACTTCCTCCAGCTGGTCCAATACTTCCTCATCTACTTGAGATTTTCCGACTACGGCTTTGCTTAGTTTGGAGAAAATAGACTCATTGGTTTTTTGAAGACCCTGATCGAGGCTTTCTTTTTTTTCTTTAGAGAAAAATCCAAAGATTCCCATGTTGCGCTGATTTTTAAAAGTGGAATATAATGAAAAAGTCCCTGCTGAATTTGATCAGAGGGACTCTATGTGCATTAGGATGCGCTTGACAAATTATTTTTTCAAAGCCTCTTGCACCAAGGTGGAAGGAACCATTTCTTCTCTGAAGGTATAAGCACCAGTCTTTTCAGACTTCACTGCTCGGATTACTTTGGCGTAAGACACGCCACCTTCTTTTTTTAGGGTTGCTACTACTTTCTTAGCCATGTTTTTTTCGTTTTAAACGGAATTGCTCCCGAGCTAATATTACTTGATTTCTTTGTGAACAGTTACTTTCTTGAGGATTGGGTTGAATTTCTTTAACTCCAAACGCTCAGTAGTATTTTTTCTGTTTTTGGTAGTGATGTATCTAGAAGTACCTGGCATACCAGAGTTTTTATGCTCTGTGCATTCCATAATCACTTGTACTCTATTTCCTTTCTTAGCCATCTCGGTGTTATTTTAAGGGACTGTGACTTTGATTATTTAATAACAATCATTCCAGTATCCTGCGCTTTTTTCAAAACTGCAGTGATGCCATTTTTATTGATTGTTCTCAGTGCCTTTGAGCAAACTTTCAAAGTGATCCATGCGTCTTCCTCAGGAACATAGAAGCTCTTCTTGTGAAGATTTGGGTAAAATCTACGCTTGGTCTTGTTGTTTGCATGGGACACGTTGTTACCTACTTGAGGTCTTTTTCCGGTAATGTCACAAACTTTTGCCATGATATTGATATCGTAAATGGGATGCGTTTCTGTAATGAGTTTGCAAATATCGGAACTTTTTGGGAATTAACAACAAGCAGTTTTAAAAATATTAGGGATTTTCTCGCTCTTTCGGATAGGGGCAATGCTTACACCCGCTTCCGCAGCAGTAACCCCTTTTGAGATGGTATTTTTCTGTGAAAACCATCAACCCCTGTTCATTGAAGTAAAAGTCCTCAGCTTCAATTTTTGGCAACTGGTTCTTTTCTGGTTTCATGGCTTTGCCCGAGGGCATTTGCTATATTTGGGCCTGTTTCTGAATAAAATCGCGTAAAAATAACCAAATCATGGAAACAATCACTTCCAGCAAGCAAGCCATCCATCTCGAGGAGAAATATGGAGCTCACAATTATCATCCATTACCTGTGGTATTAGCACGAGGTGAGGGAGTCTTCCTCTGGGATGTAGAGGGTAAGAGATATTTTGATTTTCTATCGGCATATTCTGCGGTAAACCAGGGCCATTGTCATCCCAGAATCAAGGATGCAATGATTGAGCAAGTCAGTACCTTGACGCTGACTTCCAGAGCATTTTATAACGATGTCTTAGGTCCGTTTGAAAAGTACATCACGGAGTATTTCGGATTTGATTTGGTTTTGCCGATGAATACTGGGGCAGAGGGTGTCGAGACTGCACTGAAGTTAGCCAGAAAATGGGGTTACGAGCGTAAAGGCGTGGAAGAAAATCAAGCGAAAATCATTGTTGCCGAGAATAATTTCCACGGACGCACGACTACTATTATTTCTTTTTCGAATGATGCCAATGCCCGTAAGAGCTTCGGTCCATTTACAGATGGTTTCATTCGTATACTTTATAATGACATCGTTGCGCTGGAGCAGGCATTGAAAACTGAAGGTGTGGTAGGTTTTCTTGTAGAGCCTATTCAAGGCGAAGCAGGGGTGTATGTCCCTGCTGAGGATTACCTGAGAAAAGCGAAAGAAGCATGTGCTGCTCAGAATGTCCTCTTTATCGCAGATGAAATTCAGACAGGTATTGCCCGTACAGGATCCTTGCTTGCAGTCTGTGGGAATTGCACTTGTGAAGGGCATTGTGAAAAACAAGAAACCTACGTCAAACCTGATGTATTAATTTTAGGGAAGGCGATTTCCGGAGGATTTTATCCGGTTTCGGCAGTATTGGCAGACCGCGCAATAATGGAGGTAATCAGGCCTGGTCAGCATGGCTCTACTTTTGGTGGAAATCCGCTGGGCGCAAAAGTAGCCATGGCGGCACTAGAGGTGGTTCGAGATGAGAAGCTGGCGCAAAATGCAAGGAAGCTGGGTAAAATTTTCCGTGAGCGCATGCAAAAAATGGTTGAAAAAAATCCCATTGCAAAACTCGTTAGGGGAAAAGGATTACTCAATGCAGTTGTTGTAAATGATTCTCCAGAAAGTAGCACCGCCTGGGATATCTGTGTTCAGCTATCCGAAAATGGACTTTTAGCAAAGCCGACACATGGTAATATAATTCGATTCGCGCCCCCTTTAGTAATGACAGAAGATCAGCTTCATGAATGCTGTGACATCATCGAAAGGGTCATTGCTAAATTCAATAAATAAGTAAGCGATAAATTTTCTTCAGATCGCTTTTGGCGAAAGCTAAAAGCGATCTCTTCTTTTTCAGAATCCGATGACAAAGGCAGTAATTTTTGATATGGATGGAGTAATCTGCCACACCAATCCATTTCATTCTCAGGCATTCAAGATTTTCTTTGAAAAGCGAAACCTATTCCCGACCGAAGAGGAATTCATGCAGCACATGTATGGGAAAAACAACGGGTACATTTTAAGTCACTTTTTGGGAAGAAAAATCGAAGGTGAAGAATTGGCAGCGCTTGAATTTGAAAAAGAAAGTCTCTTTCGCGAAATTTATCAGCACCACATCGATCCAATCCCTGGATTTATGGAGTTTTTTCATTCCCTGAGAGAAGCCAAGCTAAAAACAGCTGTAGCAACTTCTGCTCCTTTTGCAAATCTGGAACTCATCGGAGGTAGACTGGATCTTTTTCCACATCTAGAATCGGCTTTAGCCAGTGAGCAAGTAAGCAAACACAAACCTGATCCGGAGGTGTATTTGAAAACTGCGGCAAATCTATCACTTGATCCCAGTCAGTGTATCGTGTTTGAAGATTCCTTTTCAGGGGTGTCAGCAGCAAAGAATGCTAACATGAAGGTAGTAGGTGTGCTATCGTCCCATTCTATAGATGAACTTCCAATTTGTGATTTATACATTGAGGATTACCGGGATTTAGAGGTCACTAGCATTCTTTCCCTTTTGAATTAGCTAAAATCGCTTAACATTAATTTCAAGATTTTTTAACATTGAAAAACTGAGTTAACATTCCCGTAATATTAAAAATGCAATTCATCAAGTAGGATGACACTTTTTTGATTAATTACTGAAATTTTTATACTAAAGAATTTAGTTTTAGTAATGGATTGATAACGCTGAATTCACTTTTAATACATGTTGTCCTACGACCTTTGTCTTGCTGTACAATTATTAAAATTAAATCTTCCTGTATGCGAATCCAGTTCGCTGCAGCGATTGTCATTCTGACATTATTCTCTACAAATGCTTTTGCAAGGGGCATGGAGGGGGATTCGCTGCTAACAACAAAAACTGAGTCATCGGCTCCAGTTAAATGGTATGATCGTATCCAATTGCGAGGATATGCCCAGATCAGGTATAACGGTCTTTTGGAGACCAATCCTAATTTGGGTTGCTCTCAGTGTGACAAATCATGGGGAACGGGAGGATTTTTTCTCCGTCGAATTCGAATGATTTTCTCAGGGCAAATCCATGAGCGTGTATATATGTATATACAGCCGGATTTTGCTTCTGGTGGTCAAAACTTTGCTCAAATCCGTGATGCTTATTTCGACTTAGGTTTGGATGCAAAACAGGAGTTCAGGTTACGAATTGGCCAATCTAAAGTTCCATTTGGGTTTGAAAACCTTCAATCGAGTCAAAATCGTCTGCCTTTGGATCGAAATGATGGATTGAACTCGGCTATACTAAATGAGCGAGATCTGGGAGTATTCCTTTATTATGCTCCATCTGAAATTCGGGAGCGTTTTAGCTATTTGGTTTCTTCAGGACTGAAGGGGTCTGGAGATTATGGGATGTTCGGAGTAGGAATCTACAATGGACAAACTGCAAATCTTCCTGAGAAAAACCGAAATTTCCATGCAGTCACTCGAGTCACTTATCCAATGAAATTGGCATCCGGTCAGTTTATTGAGGCATCACTCCAAGGATATGCCGGGAAATTTGTGATCAATAGAAATCCTCTGACAGATTTTGATCAAATCGAATTTCCCGAATATAGATTAGGTCCGACTTTCGTTATTTATCCGCAGCCATTTGGCCTTCAGGCAGAGTTCAACTGGGGCAGAGGACCTGAGTATAATCCTGAGACTAATGAAGTGGAGGATGCTCCTCTTAAAGGAGGCTATGTATTAGCTTCCTACATGAAGAAAACTGGGAAAGGTGCCATTATTCCATTTACGAGATATCATTATTATTCAGGTGGGAAAAAGTTTGAATTGGATGCTACTCGACATCGGGTAAATGAACTTGAAATCGGTATTGAATGGCAATTTCACAAAGCCTTGGAGCTGGTGACGATGTACACGATTTCGGATCGATCAGCCCAGAATTCGCTTGATCCATGGAATCAAGAGCGTGGAAGTCTGCTACGGATTCAAGCGCAAGTAAATTTCTAATTCTGATAGATATCAGTGAAAGCATCTTCGATCTCGGAGATGCTTTTTTGCTTTAAAAGTAAAAGGTTAAAATCCGTATAGTTAACTTTGAGTGCGTTGACTACCTTATAAATCATGCAAAGAAGACCAAGAAGAAACCGAAAATCCGAATCAGTTAGAAATTTGGTAGAAGAAACCAGTTTGTCCGTAAAAGACCTGATTTTTCCGCTATTTCTTGTCGAAGGAACCCGTCAAAAGATTGAAGTCAAGTCCATGCCCGGGATTTTCAGATTTTCCCAAGATTTGCTTTTAAAGGAGATCGAAGAATGTATGAAACTGGGAATTACAGCCTTTGACGTTTTTCCAGCTTATCCAGAATCGCTCAAGGATTCCATTGCTTCTGAAAGCTACAATCCTGAGACTTTTTATTTGAAAACACTTAAAGAAATCAAGAAGCAATTTCCTGAAGTGTGCCTGATGTCAGACGTGGCAATGGATCCATACAGCAGCGATGGCCATGACGGGTTGGTGAAAAACGGAAAGATTCTCAATGATGAGACGCTTGAAATACTCGCTAAAATGTCACTGGCACAAGCAGATGCAGGTGTAGATATCCTCGGACCCTCAGATATGATGGATGGCAGAGTGGGGTATATTCGGGAATTGTTGGATGAAAATGGGTTTGTAGATACCTCGATAATGTCATACACTGCCAAATATGCTAGCGCATTTTATGGGCCTTTCAGGGATGCATTGGATTCAGCTCCAAAGTTTGGAGACAAAAAGACGTATCAGATGAACCCTGCCAATTCTAAAGAAGCATTGATCGAAGCCGACCTGGATTTCGACGAGGGTGCAGATTTCCTGATGGTGAAGCCAGCGTTGAGTTATTTGGATATCATTAAGTTGTTGAGTGACAATTTTCCCCTGCCAATTGCAGCGTATAACGTTTCGGGCGAATACAGTATGGTAAAAGCCGCCGCAGCTCAAGGTTGGTTGGATTCCGAGCGGGCGATGCTTGAGATTTTGCTTTCTATCAAGCGATCCGGAGCTAAAATTATCTTGACTTACTTTGCGAAAGAGTTCGCGAGACTTCAATAGGTTTCAGTTGAAATTTTAACCTAAAGCCCGATTAATCCGGGCTTTTTTTATGAATTAGGTTTTGATTTGGATTAAAGGGTGAGAATTATTTGATGAATATTTCAAAGTCAGCTGAAAAAAAATCAAATTTTTGAAAAATTATGTTTTTTGTAAAAACCATTGAATGAATTAAAATTCCATTTTTTAGCCAAATACAGAATAAAATTCTGATAATAAATAGTATTTATATTTTTTATACTGTTTATGCATTTATGTAATCGTTTTCAGAAAATTTCTTGAATGATATCCAAATTTTATTTTTTCATTAAGTAAGTTATCGAAACACCTCAAAAAGGATATTTTTTTAAAAAAAATGTAAAAAATGGTTCAAAATTGATCTCAAAAATCATCAATTATTATATAATTATTAAAAAGTGGTTTGTTTTTATGCTTTTTTTATAATTACATTCGAATCGAGCTTCGGCTTTCAAACCTATTTAAATTCTGAAAAACGTTCAAAATTTAACCAAAAACCTATGATGAATATCGCTACCCTGTTGGCCCAAGATTTGGCCGCGACCCCTGATTTGGCGCTGGAGATTTCACAGAATCTCCTGACGACAAACAATGTTTGGATGATGCTTTCCACGGCTCTGGTGTTTATTATGCACCTTGGATTTGCTGGAGTGGAGACTGGATTTGGTCAAGCCAAAAACACAGTAAACATTCTGTTTAAGAACACAATCACCCCGATTATTGGAATTGTGTCTTATGCTGTTGTCGGATTTTACCTGATGTACCCTGGCTTCGAAGTACCAGGTTGGTTTAGTTTCGACACTGCAGGATGGTCCATGTTTTGGTTTTCACCTGCAGATGCGGATGTCTCCGCGGATTATGCCAGTGGTGGGTATACCTATTGGACTGATTTTTTATTTCAAGCCATGTTTGCCGCGACAGCTGCTACAATTGTCTCAGGTGCTATAGCTGAGCGTGTTAAAATCTCTGCTTATCTAATTTTCACAGTTCTTTTTGTAGGATTGGTATATCCATTAATCGGAAGCTGGAAATGGGGTGGTGGAGCTTTGAATGAAATGGGTTTCTATGATTTCGCAGGAAGTACACTTGTTCACTCTGTTGGAGGATGGGGAGCTTTGGCAGGTGTTATTTTAGTAGGTCCTAGAATTGGTAAATATATCAATGGCAAAACCATGGAAAAGCCGGGTGCCAGTGTTCCTTTGGCCGTTATCGGAGTCTTTTTGCTTTGGTTGGGCTGGTTTGGTTTCAATGGAGGATCCGTACTTTCAGCTGACCCAGCGCTAGTTTCTATGGTATTGGTTACAACTTCACTCGGAGCATGTGCCGGTGGATTAGGCGGATTTTTTACAGCATATTTTGCTTTCAAAAGACTCGATCTAGGTATGCTTCTCAATGGAATTCTAGCAGGCTTGGTGGGTATCACTGCAGGAGCAGATGTCTTTACTCCAGCCTCAGCTTTGCTTATCGGATTTGTTGCAGGAATTCTGGTCGTTTTGTCCGCTATCATTATGGATAGATTCAAGCTTGATGATGTCGTAGGTGCTGTATCGGTCCATTTGACATGTGGTGTTTGGGGTACTTTAGCAGTAGGTATTTTTTCTACCAATCCCGACCACTCCTTTATTACACAATTAATCGGTGTGGCAGTATGTGGTGCGATGGCATTTGGATCAGCATTTCTGATTTTCTATATCCTAAAAGTAACGATGGGTATCAGAGTATCTGAGGAGCATGAGAAAAGCGGTCTCGATTCCCATGAGCATGGTATCAGAGGCTATACCATTGTTTACGACGAATAGTCATTCCATTTCCAAAAGAAGATCCCCGGCTGGAGAAAAAAACGCGACTCTCTTTCAGCCAGACCGAGGATCTATTGGTCAACTCTATCATTCACCAACATTCAAAATTAAAATGAAAAACTTATTCCTACTAATACTATGTGTGGCATTGTCCACCTATCAAGTTGCTTATGCTCAAGAAGAGACTACTGAGGAAGAAACTGGCTCTTTGACACTCTCTGGCTCTATTGATGCCTATTTCCGGACTAATTTTAATGCTCCTAACAAAGGAGAAAATTTCCAAGCTCCTGCATCTTCATTTGGCAATCTCCCAGGATTTTCATTGGGTATGGCTAATATTATTGCAACCTACGAGGGCAAAAAAGTAGGTGCCGTAGCAGATCTGGTTTTTGGACCTAGGGGTGAAGACGCAGTATTTGGATCACCTCTATATGCAGGTGGCATGGCAGGAAGTTCACAGATATTGAATCAACTTTATGTCTATTGGAATGTATCTGACAAAGTCACATTGACATTGGGGAACTTTAATACTTTCTTGGGTTATGAAGTGATTTCCCCGACAGCTAATTTCAATTACTCGACTTCTTATATGTTTTCATATGGGCCTTTTTCCCATACTGGAATCAAGGCTAATTTCCAATTGTCTGATAAGTTTTCATTCTTGGCAGCTGTAATGAACCCTACTGATATGACTGAATTTAACCTTAACGGAACTTATACTCTTGGTGCTCAATTAGGCTATTCTACCGACGCCGGAAGTACCTATTTGAACTTCGTGTATGGTGATCAGGATGGCACACTGGAAAATGACGGTACCTTAATCACAGATCAGTCTTCATTGGGTAAGACTTTTCAAGTGGATTTGACTACTGGTTTTGACCTTTCGGACAAATTCTATGCGGGAATCAATACAACTTATAATACCACAAGCTCAGGAGAAGTATTTACAGGTTCGGATATTCAGGATTTGGATGGAGATGCAGCAGGCTTTTATGGTTTTGCGGGATATTTGCAAGCCAAGCCTTCAGAGAATTTCGGTATTGGAATCCGTGGAGAGTACTTCAGTGTTTTTAATACTGGTTTAGAAGGAGTTGTTGGTTTGGATCCAATTACGGGAGATGGTGGCGTTTTTGCTGCCACACTCTCCGGAAACATCAAAGTAGGTGGTAATCTGACATTGATTCCTGAGTTGAGAGTGGATAGTATGAAAGAAGAATTCTTTGTGAATAAAGATCTTAATGGAAGTAAAGGCCTTGCATCATTCCTTTTTGCGGCAGTATTTGCTTTCTAACTATTGAAAATTTAAACAGGGTCTATTGTTAAATTAAAGCCGGGGTGAATTTCACCTCGGTTTTTTATTTTTTGTGTAAAAAATCTCTAAATCAGATTTCAAAACAATCAATTCTGACACAAATTGATGTGATTTCATTTTTTCAGGATTGAAATTATGTGTGGTTTTGAATTGATTCCATTTTAAAATAAGAATAATATTTCTTTTTTTTAATTAAATTGATCTAAATCAACTGAATCCTGAAACATTCAAGTTCGAAAATCTGTATAGTTTTGTACGAACCCAAATGTACAGCTATGAAATCGAGCTTGATATTCGTATCACTCGTAGAGATTGTGAATATCCAAGTAAGATTCCATGTGGCATTTAACTTAATAAAAATCACATGAAAAAGTTGACCCTGTTTATCTCTGCTCTGGCCTTTTCTACGCTTTGTTATTCTCAAGAAATGCTCATGGGCCCCAAATTTAAAAACGCACCGGCAGGAACTATTCAAGGACCAAAGATCACGTTAGTTCACGAATCAAGCCCAGTCACTGTCAAAGGACCATTAGCTAAAAATACTGAGGTCTGGATGGCCAAACCAACAACTAAATTAAAGGTTGGCTTTAGAGAAACTATCGACAATCCTAAAGGACTGAAAGCGAAAAATAGCAATCCTTGGGATAAAAAACCTGCCAAAGTGGATACCAAGGCAGTTTATGAAAAACCAAAATCAATGAGACCGAAAAAAGGTTGGTTTCATTAAATACAAAAGCCCGGTACTTCCGGGCTTAATTTTTATAGTTCGGTTTCTCGTTCCAGCATTAAGATGGCCCCCTGCGACACGATAAAGTATTTTTCTCCTTCGTAAATTACCTCATGAGACCCTGAAAGCAGAAATATCGCCAAATCTCCTTCTTTTGCTTGGAGGGGAACATATTTGACTTTTTCCTCTTGATCCATCCAGGGCTCACTGTCCTCTACAGGCATTGGAATCGGATAGCCGGGACCAGCTTTAATGATATAGCCTTGTTGGACCTTCTCCTTTTCTTGCACACCTGGAGGAAGATAGAGTCCCGAGCCGGTTTTTTCATTTGGTTTTTTCAGGCGGATTAGAACCCGATCACCCACTACGATGAGTTTCTTCAATTTATTTTCAGCAGTAAGTTGCATGTTGTGTGATTTTTTAGAGAAGGAAAAAGCCAAGAGTCTTGATCCTGAAATCTCGATTCTTGGCTTTTGATATAAGCGGTGTCAGAACGATTCCGTCACCGAGGAAATCTTGTTTCAGCGCGGATTATTTTTTGTCCTCGCTTACTTCTTCATAGTCTACATCTGACACTCCGTCACCGGAAGTGCTTTCCGCAGTACCTGCATCAGGTCCTGGTTGAGCACCTGCACCTTGGGTTGCGTTGTACATTTCCTGAGATGCACCTTCCCAAGCTTTGTTCAAGCTTTCCATCGCAGCATCTACGCCTTCGATGTTTTTAGACCCGTGAGCAGATTTCAAGGCTTCTAAGGCAGCGCCGATATTCGCTTTGTTTCCATCAGAAAGCTTTTCACCGTATTCTTTCAGTTGTTTTTCAGTTTGGAAAATCAAACTGTCAGCTTGGTTCAGCTTTTCGATTTTTTCTTTTTCAGCCTTATCGGATGAAGCATTTGCTTCTGCTTCACGCTTCATTCGCTCAATGTCGTCCTGAGAAAGTCCAGAAGAAGCTTCGATCTTAATCTTCTGCTCTTTGCCAGTTCCTTTGTCTTTTGCGGATACATTCAGAATACCGTTCGCATCAATATCGAAGGTCACTTCGATCTGAGGTACACCTCTTGGTGCCGGCGGGATGTCAGAAAGTTGGAATCTACCGATTGATCTGTTGTCTTTTGACAAAGGTCTCTCTCCCTGAAGTACATGGATATCCACTGCTGGCTGATTGTCCACCGCGGTAGAGAACACTTCTGACTTCTTGGTAGGAATTGTCGTGTTGGATTCGATCAATTTTGTAAATACACCGCCCATGGTTTCGATTCCCAATGAAAGTGGAGTCACATCCAAAAGAAGGACATCTTTCACTTCACCGGTCAAAACACCACCTTGAATGGCAGCACCGATTGCTACAACCTCATCAGGGTTTACACCTTTGGATGGTTTCTTTCCGAAGAATTTCTCCACTTCTTCCTGAATTCTAGGAATTCGGGTAGATCCTCCGACAAGAATTACTTCATCGATATCAGAAGCACTGAGACCTGCGTCTTTCAATGCCTTGATACATGGATCCATGGATCGCTTCACCAGAGATTCTGATAATTGCTCAAACTTCGCTCTGCTCAACTGTCTTACCAAGTGCTTTGGACCAGTCTGAGTAGCCGTGATGTATGGAAGGTTGATTTCAGTAGAAGCAGAGCTTGAAAGCTCGATTTTTGCTTTCTCGGCTGCTTCCTTTAGACGCTGAAGCGCCATAGGATCTTTTCTCAGATCGATGGACTCTTCAGTCTGGAATTCGTTTGCCAACCAATCAATGATCACTTGGTCAAAGTCATCACCACCCAAGTGCACGTCACCGTTGGTAGATTTTACTTCGAATACTCCATCACCTAATTCAAGAATTGAAATATCGAATGTACCACCACCAAGGTCATACACAGCGATTTTCATGTCTTGGTGCTTCTTATCCATCCCGTAAGCCAAAGCTGCTGCTGTCGGCTCGTTGATGATTCGCTTCACTTCAAGCCCCGCGATTTGTCCGGCTTCTTTGGTTGCCTGACGTTCTGCGTCATTGAAATATGCAGGAACAGTGATGACAGCTTCAGTTACTGTTTGACCCAAGAAGTCTTCGGCAGTGCTCTTCATCTTCTGAAGGATCATTGCAGAAAGTTCCTGCGGAGTGTACGATCTGTCGCCGATTTTTACGACTACGGTATCATTTGTTCCTTGTTCGACTTTGTAAGATGCATGCTTTTTTTCAGCGGAAACTTCAGAGAATTTCTTTCCCATGAATCGTTTTACTGAAGAAATAGTGTTTGCAGGGTTGGTAATGGCTTGCCGCTTTGCAGGATCTCCTACTTTACGCTCACCGTTTCCATTATCAAGAAAAGCCACAATAGATGGAGTGGTTCTTCTTCCTTCGCTGTTTTGGATGACTACGGGCTCATTACCCTCCATTACGGCTACGCAGGAGTTGGTGGTACCCAAGTCAATGCCTATAATTTTTCCCATGATTATGTAGATTTAGCTAGTTGCATTAATTGTACATTCCTCGTTCTTCAAGGGATGTGCCACTGGAGAAAATCTGCATTTTGGTGTCAGATTGTCAGTCAAACTGCCATTCCTCTTCTGAAATAAAAATCGAATTGTCACTTTTCTGAGAAAACAAGCTTCCGTTTTTGGCAGGTTTTCCCACCATCAGTTTTAAAATGCAACCTCAATTCTATCTACTGCATCTATGAAGTGATGCGACTTTTTTCTTCTCCCCTGAGCCGTGACCGGGCCAAATGGCTCTTAGTCCTTTTGTTGGGATTGGTAGTCCTATATTTTACCCGAAATCTACATTTTTCCATGGATCTTGCTGATTTGTTCAAATCAGTCGGGATTCAAAATTTGTTTTTCACGGCTTAGCCGCCCCGCTGATTTCTCTTATTTTTGATTGATGGAAAAGAAACTAGTGGTTCAGGATATCTTCATTTATCCGATCAAGTCGCTCGGCGGCATTCGCCAGATAGAGGGGCTAGTGGAAGAAAAAGGCTTCCAGTATGACAGAAGATGGATGTTAGTGGATCATCAAGGAGTTTTTATCTCCCAGCGATCTCATCCTCACTTGGCACACTTGGCTGTTATTTTGGGAAGAGAGGATTTGACTGTTTTCCATAAAAAGGAGCCTTCAAGAGCAGTCAATATCCCATTAAATCTGGCTATAGGCCCAGAATTATGGGTGACTATTTGGGATGATCGCGTGGTTGGTAAAGAGGTGAGTCCCGAGATCAATCGGTGGTTTTCTGATTTTCTGGGGATTGAGGCCAAACTGATGATCATGCCGGAAGATTCCCACAGAAAGGTAGATCCACGATATGCAGTTCAAGGGGAATCTGTGAGTTTTGCAGATGGGATGCCGTATCTCCTCATAGGACAAGAGTCATTAAATGACTTAAATTCTAGGCTCGAGGTGCCGATTCCTATGGATCGCTTCCGTCCAAATATTGTGTTTTCAGGGGGAACTCCGTTTTTGGAAGATTCGCTTCGCAAAGTCAAAATAGGTGAGGTTCAGTTTCAAATTGTTAAGCCCTGCGCCCGCTGTGTAATGATCACGGTCGATCAAGATTCGGGTGAAAAGGGAAAAGAACCACTGAAAACACTCTCAAGCTATCGCACAATCAATAACAAAGTGTATTTCGGGCAAAATGTAGTTGCCCTTCAACACGGAAGGATAAAAATCGGAGATGAAATCCAGATTCTGGATTGATTCGGCTTTTAGGCACAAAAAAGCTGCTCGAATTGATCTGAACAGCTTTTTTTGGACTTCGTGTATCGTTTTATTTAAATTCTTTGACGGTCTGAATAAATACCTTCACCATTTCCGGATCGATGTCAGGGTAAACTCCATGACCAAGATTGGCAATGTGACGAGATCCTCGGAACTGCTCCATCATTTCGATTGTAGCTGCACGAACCTGATCCGGATTGCCATAGAGCGCTGCAGGATCTAGATTTCCCTGTAGGGTTTTGTCTTCTCCGACTAGTCGTCTTGATTCAGCGATTCCCATGTTCCAGTCGAGTCCGATCGTTTCACAATTAAGCTGTCCCATTTCTTCTCTGGCGAAAAATGCGCCTTTGGCAAAAACAGTGACAGGAACTTCTGTAATCGCATCACAGATTTGTGAGATATAATTCAATGAAAATTCCTGATACTGCTTTGGACCTAAAATCCCCGCCCAACTGTCAAATAGCTGGACCAAGTCTGCTCCAGCACGAATTTGGGCTTTGAGGTAATTGATCGTCGAATCGGTAATAAGTTGGAGCAGCTTATGAGAGAAAACTGGATCTCGATAGAGCATTTCCCGGGATTTGGAAAAGGTCTTGCTGCCACTTCCTTCGACCATGTAGGCAAATATCGTCCATGGAGCCCCGGCAAATCCGATGAGTGGGACTCTTCCGTTCAGTGCTTTTTTGGTGATTTGGATCGCATCCAGCACATATTTTAAGTCATTGTCGCCATCGGCCACCCGAAGTTTTTTCAAGTCTGATTGGCTTCTTACAGTTTGAGGAAACCATGGACCACGTTTTTCGACCATTTCATAAGGCAATCCCATCGCTTCCGGGATGACCAAAATATCTGAAAAAATGATCGCTGCATCTACATCCAAAATATCCACCGGCTGAATGGTCACCTCAGCTGCCAGCTCGGGAGTTTGCGCGAGTTCTATGAAGCCGCTTACGGAATCACGAACTGCCCGATATTCAGGGAGTATCCGGCCGGCTTGACGCATCAACCATACAGGGGTTCGCTCTGTCTTTTCACCTCTCGCTGCCCGTAGCAGCAAATCATTTTTGAGTTGCATGGCGCAAAGATAAGAACCAAATTATTTTTGGATGGATTGCCCAAAAATAAAAAAGCAAGGCCCGGAATCCCGAGCCTTGCTTAGCCAAAGAGTTCGCTTATGAAATTAATTCTTCTTTTTCGGTGCTAATTTTTGAAAATCAGAATCTTCAATACCCAGCAGTTTAGTAACCGCTTCATAGTTTGTCCAATCAATTTTAGCATCGGGGAAATCAGATGGGACTACTACTATTCTAAAAATTTGTCCTTGAGTCCACACATCATCGAGTGAAGCAGGATCCACAGTGCCTTCCAGAAAAAGCCGAATATCTACTGTGGAGAAGTCAAAATTATATACCAAGGGACCTGCTGGGAAAAAGATGGTTTGAGGAACTGCTCTCCAGATCGGTCTTTCGTCCACTACATCCCATAGGATATAGGTCAATACTGCATCACTTTCTACTAATTCTTCGGGAAAATCCAATACAACACCCCAGTTTTCCTCTGCAGTGAAATCAACTTCTGCTTCATAGGTGGTACCAACAATGTTTACTCCAGGTGCACCAGGTGCACCAGGTACACCTTGAAGTCCCTGAGGCCCTTGAGGCCCTGGGACACCTTGTGGTCCTTCAGGACCTTCACATGCTTGAAATGCTATCAATAGGATCAAGCCAAAAATTGATGAAAGTTTTCTCATAGTATCTGGATTTGTTTTCAGGTTTCACGGCAGGTTTCATGCCAAGGTTTGAAAAGTAAAAAAAAGATTGGTTTAGCGGATTGGTGCAATCACCTGAACCATCGTGTCACTGACAATGCGGTCAATAAAAATCCCTGATAATGAAACGTTTAATTCCTCTGCTGATTCCTCAAGTTTGGATTTGACCTTGTTTGGTCCTGGCATGACCCATTGATTTCCTGTAATAGTTGCCAAAAGGTATTTGCGTTCTATAAAAGTCTTTGATTCCATTTCCGCCGGTGCAAATGGCAAGTCCAGTCCTACAAATACTTTCATGGTGTCCAGTTTACCAGCCGGTTCTTGGTAGTAAATGGTATGAATTTTCTTTCCAGGGTGCAAGGATTGAAGTGTTTCGATAGATTTGAAGATTTTGACTAGTTCCTCATCCTGTGGCTGCCCGGTAAAAGATCGGCCTACGAGACTTGGTGGAGGTCCATCAACCAGCTCAACCTGGATTGGATTATTTCCTCCGAGACGATCAAAAGCAAAATAGCCTAGGAAGAAAACCGCCAAAATAGCGATCCCTATAACACTTATTTTTTTCATTTTTAGAAAAGATAGCGTACGCCGACTCCACCTTGACCTTTCAGATTGATCCGGTCAATTAGCTCCAGAAACATCCCCACTTCAACAAAAACACTGATCGGTGTCTCGTCAAAGTAATATTCTGCACCTGCAAAAACTTCGGGTCCTAGGTCAAAATTGTTTCGCTTTTCACGCAACACCGTTTCGGGAAGTCCAGGATTACTTTGGATGTAAGTATAATCAACATTGGTCGTTCTGACTTGGATACCCGCACCGCCATATCCCAAAAGATATCCCTGTGTAATGTCGAAGACATCCGTAATGTCTTCATGAAGCGCCATTCGGAAATTGATTGAAACTCCCCGGCTTGCGGCATGGCCCTGGTAGAAGGCATTCGAAGAAGGAGGATTGTTTTCAAAATCCTTTCGGTAGTAATCCGAACCATTGATTCCAGCTCCTCCAAGCATGACTTCATACGAGAGATAATCCTCGATAAAGTCTTTGTAAGTAAGGGAAAGGGGTTCGCCTAATCTGATTCCGGCACCGCGTTCTTGAGCAAGACTCAACATGGGTAAGGAAAGGAGAAGGAATAAAATGCGGTATTTCACGATTGTAATTAGTTGGTTTTGTTTTGTTCACTGGAATCAAATCGCCATCATCTTGAGTTGCATTTGATGCAGTTGGGTGTAGTAGCCACCTAACTCAAGCAATGAATCATGAGTTCCAGTTTCTACGATTTCACCTTTGTGAAGGACGATGATTTTGTCGGCTTTTTGAATCGTGGAAAGTCGGTGGGCGATCACAATTGAAGTTCGCCCTTTCATCATCTTTTCTGTCGATTCCTGAATCAGTTCTTCGGTCTCGCTATCCACTGAGGAAGTTGCCTCATCCAAAATCAGAATTTCCGGATTATACACCATTGCTCTAACGAAGGAAATGAGTTGTCGTTGGCCAACGGACAAAGTTGCGCCACGTTCCATTACATTGTAATCCAGCCCGCCGGGTAGTCGCTCAATAAACTTTCTTGCACCGACATTTTCCGCTGCTTCCAGGACTTGCTCTCTGGAAATTGATGGATTTCCCAGGGTGATATTGTGGTATATGGTGTTAGAGAAAAGGAAAACATCCTGCAAAACGACTCCAATGTGTTTGCGCAAAGTACCCAATTCAAATTCGCGGATCTCTGTGCCATCGATGAAAATCTGTCCTTGGTTGATTTCATAAAAGCGCGAAATCAAATTGATAATGGATGATTTTCCAGCGCCGGTGGCTCCTACAAGCGCCACAGTTTCACCTGATTTTACTTCAAAATTGATGTTTTTGAGCACATAGTCTTCGTCCACGTAGGCAAACCAGACATTTTCCAGACGGATATTGCCCTTGATTTTTTCCGGTTTGTGATTCCCTTCATTGGCTATGTTTTCCGAACTTGCCAACAGTTTAAAAATCCTGGAAGAACTCACCACGCCCATCTGAAGGGTATTGAATCGGTCAGCGATCTGTCGGATCGGTCTGAAGAAAAGCTGCAAATACATGATGAAGGAGATCAAAACTCCAATCTGAAGTTCAAGTCCTAAAACTCCGACTGCACCGTACCAAACCACCAGGCCGATCCCAATAGCTTGGATGATTTCAGCTACAGGAAAGTAAATCGAGTAATACAAAACAGAGCGGATATGTGCGGTTCGGTGCTCTCGGTTGATGTCTTTGAATTTTTCAAATTCCCGCTGCTCTCGGTTAAATATCTGCACAATATTCATCCCGGTGATGTGTTCCTGGAGGAATGAATTCAGATTGGAAACGGCGTTTCGGACGTCGTTGAAGGTGACTTTGATTTTTTCCTTGAATACATAAGTAGAAATAATCAAAAGGGGAAGTGTACACAAACTCACTAGGGTAAGCTTCCAATCGATGTAAAACATCACCCCCAAAATCGTGATGATCTGCAGTAAATCCCCGATAATCGCCGCCAAACCTTCACTGAACACGTCGGCGAGGGTTTCGATATCGGAGACATTTCGGGTGACTAATCGGCCGATTGGCGTATTGTCAAAAAATTTCAGTCGGAGCTTGAGCAAGTGCTGATACAGTCTGACCCTGATGTCTTTGATGATCACCTGACCGATCCAGCCAGAATAGTACGTGTGGGCCCATTGTACGATGGCCTGCAATGTCATCAATCCCACCAGAATGTAAATGATCCGTAGAAGCCCTGCTTCATCTCCTAGGGCCACATAGTCATCTATAGCTATCTGAATGTAATACGGTCGGGTCGGCGCCAATATCGCCATGGCAATCGTCAAAAACACCAAGAAGTAAAACTGCGCTTTGTACGGCTTTACAAAGGAGTAAAGCTGCCGCAGTACTTTCATGTCGACGATTTCGCCTGACGATTCATTTTCTTTTTCTAAGCTCAAGGCTGTTTAGTCTAGGTAGATGTCTTCCGGATAAATGATTTGATTAAGGAAAAGTCCCTTTGCAGGTGCTGCTTTCCCGGCAAGGGCACGGTTTCTGGATTGAATTAGTTCGTCCATGCTGTCGACTTTTCTGAATCCAAGTCCCACTTCCATCAAAGTTCCAACAATTGCACGTACCATCCCACGCAAAAAACGATTTGCGGTTATATGAAATAACAATCGGTCCTCCTTTTGTTCCCAATACGCTGAAATAATTTCACAGCGAAAGTGATTGACCTCGGTGTGTACTTTGCTGAAGCATTCAAAATCTTCATGACGAAGCAGGGCTTTTGCAGCCTCATTCATTTTTTCAACATCTGGGAATTGAAAACTATGCCAAGCCAAGTCCGTGAGAAAAGGATTTTTTCTGAAAATTAGCTGGTACACATAGGAACGTCTCCGTGCACTGAATCGGGCATTGGCATCCGGCTTGACTTCGCGGATGGAATGAATGGATATCTCCTTTGGCAAAATCGCATTGATTGCCTTTAGGAAATTTTCACCTGGCCTATCATCTGTCAGATCAAAATGACATACCTGCATACTTGCATGTACGCCCGTGTCTGTTCTTCCACTTCCTGTAATGTAAATTGGATGTCTGAAATAGGTACTAAGCGCAGATTCTATACACTCCTGCACTGTAAACGCATTTTTTTGGATCTGCCATCCGTGAAATGGAGTGCCCTTGTAGCTCAATTCCAGAAAATACCGCTTGGTCTCACTCATACGGCTGCAAAGATACAATTCCCTGCCAAATCCTTCAGGGGACTTTTCCATCCTTGGTTATGATTGGATTTGATCTTTTCTTTGCCAAAAAAAACAGCAAAAAAATGATTCAGCGCATTCAGACGATATTTCTTTTTCTTGTAGTAGTAGCCATGGGGATAACCATCGGCACTCCACTTTGGGAGCAGCTTGCTACCGGTTCGGGTAATGGAGATTCTTGGAATCTTACCGCGTTCATGATGTCCAATGTGGATGCCTCTGGCGAAGTGACCCAAACTTCCTCCAAGTGGTACATTGCTGCTTTGGCGGCTTTTGCAGGTTTATTGGCCTTGATTTCTATTTTTCAATATAAAAACAGAGGCAGACAGATGATGCTCAATATGATCAATAGTCTGATCATGGTTGGACTAGTGGCGACTGTGTTTCTGACCACAAATGGCATCAATCAGGCGATCAAAGCAGAGGAGGCAGGATCCTACCAGATCGGATTCTGGTCGATTCTCGCAGCTATGGTCTGTAATATGCTCGCCAATCGATTTATCCGAAAGGACGAAGCCTTGGTGCGGTCTGTGGATCGAATCAGGTAAAACCTAGGCCAGTAATCAAATACTGGCCTTTTTTTTGGCCTCATTTTGTAACTTACTTCAAATAAAAATTCTCCTATGCGATTCGAAACACTCACCATTCATAAAGGAAACCTAGTTACCGACTCAGCCAAGCCAGTAGTGCAGCCGATCACACTCAGTACCACATTTGAGCACGGGGCCGGGGAAATGATTTATACCCGAGCTGACAATCCCAATCGAAAAGCGCTGGAAGATTTACTTGCAGCCATGGAAAAAGGAGCCGAAGCAGCTGCATTTTCTTCAGGCAATGCTGCCGGAACAGCCGTATTTCAGGCTTTGGAGCCCGGTTCCCATATCATTGCTCCGGATGATATGTACCACGGTTTGCACAATTCCATGGTACAGCTTTTCGCAGGAGTTTTGGAGGTCAGCTTTGTAGATATGAGTGATATAGCGGTGGTGAAAAATGCAATTCGGCCAAATACGCGTCTCTTTTGGGTAGAAACACCATCCAATCCACTTTTGAAAATTACGGATATCCGAAAAATCTCCGAGCTAGCAAAAGCTCAACAAGCGATTCTGGCCTGTGACAATACCTTTGCTACGCCAGTATTTCAAAACCCACTGGAGCTAGGAGCCGACATTGTCATGCACAGCAGCACCAAGTATTTTG
Source organism: Algoriphagus litoralis (assembly GCF_003259255.1). Taxonomy (GTDB): domain Bacteria; phylum Bacteroidota; class Bacteroidia; order Cytophagales; family Cyclobacteriaceae; genus Algoriphagus; species Algoriphagus litoralis. Next base: position 79,626 of record NZ_QGOL01000017.1, on the reverse strand, counting down.
GGGGACATTCTGATATTTTGGGAGGGGCATTGATCACTAAGGAGAGGAATCCTTTCTGGGAAAAAGTGAAGATCGTCCAGCGGGTAGGAGGGGCAGTGCCTTCGCCGATGGATTGCTACCTGCTTTGCAGAAGTATTCGCACGCTCGCTTATCGGATGAAAGGCCATGCTGAGCATGCGATGATCTTAGCTGAATTTCTACTGAATCATCCACAGGTCGAAAAGGTTTTTTATCCTGGGCTAAAGTCTCATCCAGGTCATCAAATAGCGGCTTCGCAAATGAGTGGATTTGGCGGGATAGTTTCCTTTATGGTCAAAGGTGATGCAGAGCGGGCGAATGAAGTGGTTTCCAAACTCCGCTTTTTTGCCAATGCAACAAGTCTTGGAGGGGTGGAAAGCCTCATTGAGCGTCGAGCATCGGTAGAGGGACCAGATACCAAAACTCCACAAAATCTCCTTCGCGTATCCGTAGGCCTCGAACATACCGATGATTTGCTGGAGGATTTGGCTCAGGCTTTAGATTGAAAGATTCGATCTTTAGATGACTGATTTCCCGGTATGCTGTCAGTTATCAAATTATAGATGATCTCACCTCGACTTAGCTCGGTGTTCCTCTCTCTTTGATGACTTCAAATCCGGTGAACGTTTTAAGATAAGGCCATTTTAATCTACCGGTAAGAAATCCGCCATACAGCTTCAAATAATTGAAGAATTTTTTAACAAAAAGGGCTCCCACATGATTTGGGAGCCCTTTTTGTTATTTGTAAACCTCTACCGGCCAATGATCATTGCCGAGGTTGATGTCAGTGATGACTTTGTCAGGGTCGATTTCCACTGATTTTACTTTTTTACCTGTTTTATGAAGGTATGACCAAGAATCTCCTCTTTGCCAGATTTCCACAGGAAGTTTGACTCGTTCTTGGCTATCATCTTCATAGACGATTTCCAAAACAACTGGCATAGGGAAATCCCCTTTGTTTACCAGATTGATCAGGAAATTTCCCCCATAGGGTTGAACCGAACTGATTCCAAGGTCAATGTTTCCATTGCCGTAAAACCAACCTTTCCAGAACCAAGACAGATTCTCACCAGCAACATTCTCCATGTGATTGAAAAAGTCGTTTGGCTGTGGATGCTTGTACGCCCAGGTTTTGATGTAGGATTTGAATGCATTGTCAAATCGTTCCGCGTCAAGGATGTATTCCCGAAGCATGATCAGTCCTATGGCCGGCTTCATGTAAGCCACCATCCCTAGATTTCTGGTGTCGACCACGTCGGGGTAATTGTCGATTCCCTCTCGGGTTTCACCAAGAAAATAAGTATTGAATCTTCGGGTCTGAACCAAGTTAGAAGGGTATTCTCCATTGTTGAAGGCATTGGAGCTGTAGTGGTTGATGAAGGTGTTGAATCCTTCGTCCATCCAGGCATAGCGACGCTCATTCGTTCCGACGATCATAGGGAACCAGTTGTGTCCAAACTCATGGTCTGTCACACCCCAAAGCGATTCGCCTTTGGATCTGTAATGACAGAAGTTTAAGCCTGGGTATTCCATGCCCCCAATTTCTGCTGCCACGTTAGTTGCAGTTTCGTAGGGAAACTCAAACCATTTTTCTGAATAATATTCGATTGAAGCTTTGCTGTATTCTGTTGATCGACTCCATGCCTCCTGTCCGTTGCTTTCCATGGGATAGGTGGATTGTGCCAAAATAGTTTTCCCTGAGGGGAGATTGATTCGGGCTGCATCCCAGATGAACGAGTCAGAAGTTGCAAAAGCCACGTCGCGCGAATTTTGAATTCTAAAGTGCCATGTAACCGTACCCTCTTGCTTTGGTCTGGTCAATTGCGTGTTTTTGATTTCCTCAGGAGAGATTAGATAGACTGTAGTGTCGCTCTGTGAAGCTTTTGCTAAGCGATTTTGCAATTCTTTACTCAGGACTTCGGTCGGATTCATCAGCTTACCTGAACCAACTACGATGTGGTCATAGGGCACGGTGACTTTGTAATCGAAGTTGCCATATTCCAAATAGAATTCACCTGCACCCAAGTAAGGCTCTACATTCCAGCCTTCGATATCGTCAAATACCGCCACTTTAGGATACCATTGCGCAAAAGCATAGATCCAACCATCTTTCACTTTCAATCTTCCCATTCGGTCCATTCCTTTTTGCGGGACTTTGAAAGAAAAATTCATGGAAACAGAAGCTTTTCCACCTTTTGCAGGAATCGGTTCAGCAAACCAAACCTGCATTCGGGTATCCTCGATCAGGTGCTTCGAAGAATTGGCTCCTTTGGTGCCTACTTTGGCCATGACATTGGTGATCTCATAGCCTCCGTCCACTTCACCGTTGTATCGATTGCCCTGCACAGGAGTGGTCAGGGTACCTCTGGAATTGGGGGTGAATCGGTTTTGCTCTAATTGAAGCCAAATGAAATCCAAGGATTCCGGGCTGTTGTTGGTGTAGGTGATGGTGACTTTTCCGGAGAGAATATGGGTCGAATCATCTAACGCGACTTCGATCTGATAATCCGCAGCATTTTGCCAGTAGTCCTCGCCGGGCTTTCCGGAGGCACTTCTATAGCTGTTTCCCTTTCGGTCCAGAAATTCCCCGAATTCTTTTTGGTTGTTTTCTTTTGCCTGCTGGGCAAAACCTGAAATACTTCCTGTCAAAAGCAAGAAGGACATCATCCAACCGGCTACATTCATTTTTCTCATAGTCGTTCTATTTGGCCACAAAATAAGGACATTGGTCGTTTGAACGAATGATTTTATAAGAAAGAAAACCTCACTTTGACATTTTTTGATGACCAGCAAGGTTGGAAGTAGAAGTGAAACGGCCATACCTTTGGCCAAATTACCCTACTATTTAATGAAAAAAGCACTATTATTTAGCTGTTTGGCCACAGTATCAGTTTTAGTTAAAGCCCAAACAGATACCACTTCCAGAAATCTGGATGAAGTGATCATTCAGGAAAACCGGATTCAGATTCCATTTTCTAAACAAAGCAGAAATATTTCCCTCGTCGACAAGCAGCAAATTGAGCTGAGTCCAGCCAGAAGTTTGCAGGAGGTATTGAGTTTTGTTCCGGGTATAGATGTGAGACAGCGGGGCGTGTCCGGGGTCCAGGCAGACATCGGGATTCGTGGAGGCTCTTTTGAACAGACCCTTATGCTGCTCAACGGGATCAAACTCAGTGATCCTCAGACCGGGCATCATATGATGAATATCCCTGTGCCACTTGTCAATATCGATCGGGTGGAGGTGCTGAAAGGTCCCGCATCGCGTATTTTTGGTCAAAATGCCTATACCGGTGCGGTCAATGTCATCACGAGCCTCAGTGATACCCGTAGCCTGAGATTTCAAGGCTATGCGGGTGACTTTGGGATGAAAGGCATCAATCTGGCTGGATCACTTCCTTTGGGGAAATACAAGCAGAATCTTGCTGTATCCTACGATGATTCCAACGGGCATCAGTATAATTCTGACTATCAGGTGAGCAACATTTTCTATGAAGGAGGTCTGGATCTCAATGATAAAAACTCGATTCGGGGGATGATTGCGTACACTGATCGGACTTTTGGTGCCAACGGATTTTATACCTCCGCTTTTCCGGATCAGTGGGAAAGCATCCAGACTACACTTGCATCATTGAGTCATTCCTATGATTCGGATGTATTTTCTCTCCAAACTCGACTTTACGGAAGAAGAAATACGGATGAATATCGACTGCGGAGAAATGAGCCCGAGTTTTTTCAAAATAATCACACCTCGGACGTCTATGCGCTGGAGACCAATGGGAGCTATAAGAGCAAGTTCGGAGTGACTGGTTTTGGTCTGGAGCTGCGCAAAGAGCAGATCGAAAGCAATAACCTTGGTGATCACGAGCGATCTTTGACGGGAATTTTCCTGGAGCAACTCGTCAACTTGGGAGAAAAGACAGATATCCGCGCGGGAATCTACTCCAACTACTATTCTGAATATGGATGGAAGCATTTTCCGGGCCTGGAAGTTGGATTCCAAGCATCAAAATCCATTCGCCTTTATTCCGGCATCGGATCAAGTTTTAGGATTCCTACCTACACCGACTTGTATTATGTAGGGCCAACCAATATCGGAAATGCTGATTTGCAGCCAGAGCAGGCTAGATCATTTGAGTTTGGAGGGAAATGGTCCCATTCAAATTTGCGGGGAGAACTGGTGTATTTCAACCGATACTCGGAAAGTGTGATCGAGTGGACTCGAACCAGTGCGGATGAGCCCTGGCAGCCACAAAATTTCAATGAAGTGACATTTAACGGAGTGGAGGCTTCTGCTTACTATCGTGTGAATCCCAATGGGAAAACTGTTCTGTTGAAAGAGTTGATGCTCTCCTATAATTTCATAGATGCGGACTTTTCCACCCAAGAGGGCTTGGAGTCACGTTATGCGCTGACCGCTTTGCGAAATCAATTGATTACTGGAGTTTTGGTGGGATTAGGAGAAAAAGTGGAATGGAATACCAAAATGCGCTACGTGGAGCGAATCAGCCTGGATCCCTATTTCTTGCTGGATATGCGGGTAGATTACAATCGCTTGGGCAAACTTGGGTTCTTTGCGGAAGCATCGAATATCACCAACACAGACTATATCGAAGCTGGTACGGTCCAAATGCCGGGAAGATGGTTTAGGGCAGGGATTATGGTGAATCTGGAATAGTTTTTCTCACAGATGTCACGGATGAACGCAGATAAATAAAAATCGAATGCTAGAAATGGCATTCGATTTTTTGTTTTCATGGTTTTAAAAAAAGGAAATAAAAAAAGCCTCAGATTATTCTGAGGCTTTGGTGGAAGTTGAGGGATTCGAACCCCCGACCCTCCTGATTGCATCGGGATGCTGTCAAACCAACTAAATTAGTTTTTTTTCAAAATCAACTCTTCAATCTTTTTTCGGGATTTCCATGATTTCACAGCCCTTTCTCTGGCATAGGCACTCGATTTATCTGGAAAATTTTCGATAAAAACCAGTTTCCAGTCAGCTTCACTTCCGGTGAAGCCTTTATGGTTTGAATTGTGCTTTCTGATTCTTTGGTTTATTTGCTCGCAAGTATGTCCCATATAGTATTTCTCTTTTGACTTTGAAAAAAGAATATAGAATGAACAGGCCATCTCTAAAAATTAAAAAAAGCCTCAGATTTTTCTGAGGCTTTGGTGGAAGTTGAGGGATTCGAACCCCCGACCCTCCTGATTGCATCGGGATGCTGTCAAACCAGCTAAATTAGTTTTTTTTCAAAATCAACTCTTCAATCTTTTTTCGGGATTTCCATGATTTCACAGCCCTTTCTCTGGCATAGGCACTCGATTTATCTGGAAAATTTTCGATAAAAACCAGTTTCCAGTCAGCTTCACTTCCGGTGAAGCCTTTATGGTTTGAATTGTGCTTTCTGATTCTTTCGTTTATTTGCTCGCAAGTATGTCCCATATAGTATTTCTCTTTTGACTTTGAAAAAAGAATATAAAATGAACAGGCCATCTCTAAAAATAAAAAAAGCCTCAGATTTTTCTGAGGCTTTGGTGGAAGTTGAGGGATTCGAACCCCCGACCCTCTGCTTGTAAGGCAGATGCTCTGAACCAGCTGAGCTAAACTTCCGATTGAGTTCAAAATATGTGGGAGTTGAGGGATTCGAACCCCCGACCCTCTGCTTGTAAGGCAGATGCTCTGAACCAGCTGAGCTAAACTCCCGTCGCTTATCAAACGGAATGCAAAGGTAGATTCTAATTTTTTACTGGCAAATAAAATGTTTGATTCGTTTGCAATGATTTGAAAATGAGAAGAATTAATTTTTTGTGCATTGCGATGCTAAAGGGATTTCAAACTTCAAACTTCAAATTTCTAATCAATCAATACCCGTATTTCCCCTTCCATTTTCCCGAAAGATACTTTCTCAACTCATGCTCCCGGGCGTTTTCTCCCGGTTCGTAGAGCTTGGTACCTTTTATTTCATCGGGTAAAAACTCTTGCTCGACAAAGTTACCCGGAAAGTCATGGGAATACTTGTAGGCTTTGCCATAGTTCAGGTCTTTCATCAACTTGGTGGGAGCATTCCGGAGATGAAGAGGGACGGATAAATCACCCTTTTCACGGACCAAAGCTTGGGCCTTATTGATGGCCAAATAGGAGGCATTGCTTTTTGGCGAACTCGCCAGATAAGTGACGCATTGGGAAAGGATGATTCTGGCCTCTGGATAGCCGATGATTTTGACCGCCTCAAAGCAATTGGTAGCCAAGAGCAGTGCATTTGGATTTGCATTTCCAATGTCTTCTGAGGATAGGATTACCAGCCTTCTCGCGATGAATTTGACGTCTTCACCACCCTCGATCATCCGCGCGAGCCAATATACTGCTGCATTGGGGTCGGAACCTCGAATCGATTTGATAAATGCCGAAATGATGTCGTAATGCTGCTCGCCTGACTTGTCATATAGCGCAACTTTTTGTTGTGCGATTGTCATCACAATTTCATCTGTGATTTGGCAAGGATTCTCGTTTATTCCGTCTATGACGATTTCTAGGAGGTTGAGAAGTTTTCTGCCATCCCCGCCTGAGATTCGGAGTAGGGCGTCGATTTCCTTCAATTCAACGGTGATTTTCTTTAGATCAATATCCTTTTCTAAAGCCTGATACATCATCGCTTCAAGTTCAGGCTTTCCCAAAGCATTCAGCGTAAAAACTTGACATCTGGACAGCAAAGCTGCGTTGATTTCAAAGGAAGGATTTTCGGTAGTCGCTCCAATCAATCGGATTGTTCCTTTTTCTACTGCACCAAGTAGGGCATCCTGTTGAGATTTGTTAAACCGGTGGATCTCGTCGATAAAGAGAACTACGCCTTGTTGAAATCGTGCTTTTTCGATCACTTCCCGAATGTCTTTCACGCCCGAACTGATCGCACTCAGGGTGTAGAATGGCGCTTTGATCTCGTTGGCGATTATATTGGCAATAGTGGTTTTTCCTACTCCTGGAGGACCCCAAAGGATCAACGATGGTACATTCCCCGACTTGATCGCCTTGTGCAAAAACGAGTTGGGTGAAGATAAATGCGCCTGACCGATCAGATCTTCCAATCGGGTTGGTCGCATGCGTTCGGCTAGGGGAGTGGGGTTCATTTTTTAGAGACAAGAGATTAGAAGCAAGAGTCAAGAAAGTATCAAATAGCTAGATTTTAGTAGCAAGAAAAGGGACTTAATGAAAAGAATCAAGATTGGGTTAATTGGTTTTAGGAGCGCAAATTAGAATAAAAAAAAGGCCTTTTTAGGCCTGATTGTAATCGAATGGAGTGATTGAGTCAATCGCTGTCTGTTTGGTAGTTTTTTCTTCCTCAAGATCAAAATCATCCTGAAGCCCTAGCCAGAATTTCGGGGAAGTACCAAAAAATTTGGAAAACCTCAACGCTGAATCTGCTGTAATCCTCCTTTTTCCCTGAATGATTTCAGAGATGCGAGTTTGAGGAATATGAGTTTCTTTGGCAAGTCTGTAAGCGGAGACTTTCATCGGTTTTAAGAATTCTTCCGACAGAATTTCGCCAGGATGAATGTTTTTAAGATTTTCCATTATTTTGATATCAATGATAATCTACTATTTGAACATCAAATGATTGATTGCCTTCCCAGGTAAATATGATGCGCCACTGTTTATTAATGCGTATACTAAACTTTCCAGATAAATTTCCAGAGAGTTTTTCTAAATGATTTGACGGAGGAATTCTTAAATCATTAATGTTTTGAGAGTTATTGAGCATCCTAAGTTTTCTTCTTGCGACTTCTTGAATTTCATTTGGGAGTTTAGCCGAACGGGTTCCATTCCAAACTTTCTCAGTTTCCTTGTCTCCAAAAGATAGTATCACTAGTTCTGTGTTTCGATACTAACGCTTGAAGTTAGTAATTGATTTCAAATTTCAAATATCGAATTTCAAATTTCTCTAATCCTCTTCCCAAATTCCTCCAAGTTATCGTCCCCAAAATCCAAATGCGTCACAAATCGCACGAGGTCCTTACCAAACTTGACGGATTTGATGTTTTGCTCCGCCAGTTTTTTCATGAATTCCTCAGGAGTAGTTCCCTCCAGTCTGGCAATCACAATATTGGTAGCCACAGGGAAAATCTCTGATACCACAGGTAGTTTGCTGAGCATATCTCCCAATTCTCTAGCTCTTACATGATCTTCCTTCAGTCGCTCCACCTGATTATCCAAGGCATAAATGCCCGCAGCTGCCAGAAATCCCGCCTGTCGCATCCCGCCTCCAAAAACTTTCCGAACTTTTCTCGCCTGCTTAATAGCAGCTTTTGACCCGAGTAAAACAGAACCTATCGGGCAACCCAAACCTTTGCTCAAACAAATGGAGATCGTGTCAAAATGAGCTCCCCAATCGGCAGGACTTTCTCCAGTTTCCACTAAGGCATTGAACAATCTCGCCCCGTCCAGATGAAGTTTGACTCCTTTTTCCTGGCATATAGCATGAATTGGCTTGATTTCATCCAGCTTATAAATGCTCCCTCCGCCTTTGTTCATCGTATTTTCCAATGAAACCATCGTAGTCTCTGGAGCATGAACATCGTCGGGATTGATGGATTCGCCGATTTGTGATGCAGTGATTTTTCCCAGTTCCCCTGGCAATAGCTTCACAGAAGCATGGGAATTGGCCATGATCCCGCCTCCTTCATAGAGGTAAATATGTGAATATTGGTGACAAATTACCTCTGTCTGAATCCGGGTATGGAGACGAATCGCAATCTGGTTGGTCATGGTGCCGGAAGGGCAGAAAAGTGCTGCTTCCATCCCAAACAGTCGTGCGATTTTCTCCTCAAGTGCATTGACGGTAGGGTCTTCGCCAAACACGTCATCGCCTACAGGGGCTGCAAACATGGCATCCTTCATTCCCGGAGTCGGCCGGGTCAACGTGTCACTTCTCAGATCAATCAACATGGGTGAAAAATTTTGCTTTTGAACTTGTGTTTGGGACGAGGGTCTGAATAGCTTTTGCAGCTTCAATAGGCCGATCGGTAGCTAATATATCGGCTCCGTTTTGGACAAAACTGACATAGAGCTCATCTCCCCGAGCGGCAGCGCTCTTGTCCAAGTTGCCCAAAACACCTAGAATGGTAAACACGCCTTTATCATGAATGGCTTTGTTAAATTCTACAGACCGCTCGGCTACGCCTGTAAAGGCAATCACCCGATTCCAGGGAATACCCGCCTCTTGCAATCTGCCAATTTCTTCTTCATTCCTGATAGTGACCGAAAGCATAAGTTCCGGAGCCATGAGATGAAGTTTTTTGGCCGCTTCGAAGGAATAAGTGATCAAAGCTGCATGCGCCTCAGATTCAGTTGTTCTGACTTCTTCAATCACCTTTTCATAGGGAACAGAGCGCTTGATGTCGACGGTAAGCAGGGCTTTTCCTTTTGACCAAACCAAGGCTTCTTCCAGAGTTGGAACCTTGAATTCAGTCCGATTTCCTTCGTTATCTTCCAAAAATAGACTCTGAATGTATTCAAAAGTGACTTCGTTCACTTTGCCAGTTCCGGTAGTAGTCCGCTCCAGCTCATCATCGTGCATGAGTACCAAGACAGAGTCTTTGGTCATCGCGACATCGAGTTCAATGATCGCTGGGGTATAAGTCAAAACGTTAGCGAAGGTTTCGATGGCATTCTCGGGGAAACCAGGATATGGACCTCCTCGATGCGCGGATACCATAGGAATTCGATCAGTGGTCCAAGCGTAAAAAGTCTCGGCATCGCTGATGGTATTGACTTGGATGTTATTTGAACTTGTCTCTGAAATGTCAAGTTCATTTTGATTTTGATTGGATTGTGGCGAACTGCATGAAATCAGCCCAATTAAAAGGGAGGGAAACCAAAGGTAATTTTTACTCATTTTCATTTTTGGGGTCTTTTTTAAAGAAAATATCAAGGCTGCTTCTTCGCTTCTCAAAAATTTCCTCCATATCTGAAAGCTCGAGATTAAGCGCTTTTGTTGAAATCTGAATTTCTATTAAGGAAATGGCTAAAGAAATCAGCAAGGAAAGCATGCTCGCTACAAATACCCAATTGGCAGCCTGAGTATATCCTTGAAACAGCAAATACATACAAACGATGCACATTAAAAAGCTGAAAACTCCAAATAGCTGCATGTTTTTGATGAGTGTCAGCCGCCGGCGGAGATTGTGAATCTGCTCGACGATCAGCGTAGAATCGGGTTCCTTGAGGTAGTTTTTGTGCAGTCCGCGAATTAGCGTAGCTATCGCCAAAAATCGATTGGTAAACGCCAACATCAACAAGGTAATGGCTGAAAAAAGCAGGGCAGGAGTGGAGAGTTGTAATTCCATGACTTGAGAAGTGCTTTCTGAATCGGTAAGTTCAGCAAAAGACACTAAAAAAGCCTGCTCTTTTCAAAGCAGGCTTCAGTTTTTCAAGAATTTTAAATTTTAGGCTACCTCACCCAGTACCACCAATTTCTCCAGAGTAGGTGCTTTTGAACCACCTTTTGGTTCGATGGTGATGGCAAAAACACCCGCCTCTGCCACTGCTTGCATCTGTTGCAGCGTAAATTTCTCTCCAGGATTGACTAAACCGATGCCGACAGGACCATCTTTGCCTATGGCCCAAAGCTGATAGTCGAATTCTGCCGAGAGTGAATTCAGATTATTCACAGCCACGAATACTTCCTGCTTACTTTGATCCCAGAAGACATCCACTTTGGCGTCTTTTTGCATATCAAAGCCTTCTCCTTTCATCTCCACACGCTTAAAATCACCCGCTACCAAGCGATCCAAGCGATTGTCTGTTTCTTCGTATTGCAGCTTGACCTGATTCAGATTGTCCGCCATCACTTGCTGATCTTGAAGCAGAGCGGTAAATTGCTCATCTACCTCGTAATACTTGCCGGCAAAATAAATGGCTGCTGTACTTGCCAATACTGCTACCAGCGATGCGGCCACCGCGAAACCTTTCCATGGGGAAAGTTTTACCACCTTGGTGTCGATGGGAGCTGTCACGGATACTTTTTCTTCCGTACCTGTCAGGTCTTTTTTGAAGTCTGATTCCAGACTCTCGAAAATCCGTGACTTTATCTCTTTTGAGGGTGTCGGTCCTGTCAAATGGTCAAAGGAAAACATCGCTTCCTCCAGCTCATCCAATTCCTTTTGGATTTCAGGATAAGCTTTTGCCAGGGTCAGGACTTCCTCACGCTCGCGCTCAGTCAACTCTCCCAAAAGGAAGAGTTCAAGTTTGCCTGATGCTATGTATGATTGAATGTCCACTAGATTCTGTCTAAGTTCTTTTTTAATACTTGAAGTGCAGCCCTGACGCGGGATTTGACTGTGCCAAGAGGGATTTCAAATTCCTCCGAGACCTCCGAGTGCGTATACCCTTTGAAATAAATGTAATCGATAATGAATCGTTGATCCTCATTGAGATTATTGATCAACTCCTTGACTCCTATCCCTTCTACCTGTTCCATAGTTCCTGACTGGCTTTCGATTCCATATACGAAGTCATCGATTCCGTTGGTCTTACTGGCTTGAGAAATTTCTTTGGAGCGAAGTTTATCAATGGCAGAATTGCGGCAAATATTGGCCATCCATGTGTATAAACGGCCTTTTGACTCTTCATAGGAGTCGATCTTTCGGGTGATTTTGATGAAAGCATCATGAAAAATCTCCTCTGCGATGTCTTGGTCGGAGACGATTCTGGAAATCACCGAAAACAGTGCACGCGAATACTTTTCATAAAGGTATTCGGTGGTTTTCCGGTCTCTGGCTCGTAGGCCTTCGATGAGTTGTTCTTCCTGCAAAAGTATTTGGGTTGAAATGGAATACGCTTAAAAATAGAACTCCAAGCTGAATGTTTAAGCTTGGAGTTCATTTATTTTCAATTAAAGGTGAATTACTTCATCGTAGGCTGCTGCTGCGGCCTCCATGATTGCCTCAGACATGGTTGGATGCGGGTGAATTGTTTTTATCAATTCATGTCCGGTAGTTTCCAGTTTTCGGATCGCTACGATCTCAGCGATCATCTCTGTTACGTTAGCCCCGATCAGGTGTGCTCCTAGAAGCTCTCCGTATTTTTTGTCAAAAACCAATTTCACAAATCCTTCTTTTGCGCCAGCTGCTGAAGCTTTTCCAGAAGCAGAGAATGGGAACTTACCCACTTTTACCTCATAGCCTGCTTCTACAGCTTTGGCTTCGGTATAACCTACAGAGGCAATTTCTGGTGAGCAATAGGTACAGCCTGGGATGTTGTTGTAATTGATTGGTTCTGGATGATGGCCAGCGATTTTCTCCACACAAGTAATTCCCTCGGCAGATGCCACGTGCGCCAATGCAGGACCTGGTACCACATCACCGATAGCATAATAGCCTGGCATGTTGGTTTTGTAATATTCGTCTACTTTAATTTTGCCTTTTTCTACCAAGATTCCGACATCTTCCAAACCGATGTTTTCCAAGTTGGAAACCACGCCTGCTGCGGAAAGTACCACATCGCATTCCAGTGTTTCTTCACCTTTGGCGGTTTTGACAGTCACTTTGCAACCTGTCCCTTTAGTATCCACTGCGGTCACTTCGGAGGAAGTCATGATAGTCATGCCGGCCTTTTTGTAGATTTTCTCCAAGGCTTTGGATACTTCAACGTCTTCTACAGGGACGATGCGATCCATGAATTCTACGATCGTCACTTTGGTACCTATGGAATTGTAGAAATAAGCAAACTCGACTCCGATAGCTCCAGAACCTACCACCACCATGGTTTTTGGTTGCTTTTCCAGGGTCATTGCCTTGCGATAGCCGATGATTTTCTTGTCATCGATCTTCATGGATGGCAATTCTCTGGAGCGTGCACCTGTGGCAATGATGATATGGTCAGCTGCATAAACAGTCTTTTTGCCTTCTTTGTCTGCAACTTCAACTTTTTTGCCGGGCTGGATTTTTCCCCAACCTGTGATGATTTCGATTTTGTTTTTCTTCATCAAAAACTGAACGCCTTTGCTCATGCCATCTGCCACACCGCGGCTTCTTTTCACCATTCCTGAAAAATCTGCATCTGCACCTTTTACCGAAATCCCATAATCGGCCGCATGGTTGATGTACTCAAATACCTGTGCGCTTTTCAGCAAAGCTTTGGTCGGAATGCAGCCCCAGTTTAAGCAAATGCCGCCTAACTCGGCAGCTTCTACTATGGCAGTTTTCAGTCCGAGTTGAGAAGCACGAATCGCAGCTACATACCCTCCAGGTCCACTTCCCAGCACGATCAAGTCAAATTTTGTCGAAGACATATCTTATTCTTGTTTGATTACAAATTGAAACTCTGCAAAAATAGGCCTTTTGGCTTCAGAAAAAAATCGGAATTCAGAGTTGCGCTGACATTCAAAAGCTGCTAAAACTGAATATTTTATGCGTTTTGGGTGAAAATTTTAACAAATCTTCAAACAGCCCATTTATCTTTTGCGAAATTGATTTTCAGAGATTTAATGACTTGGTTTTCAGTGAAAAGAGGAAGAGTTGTTTTTTCAGAAAATAGAATTCCGGGCTTTTTTTCTAATTTTGACCAAACAAAATTTTATTCTTCATGGGATTACTTTCAGGAAAAACCGCATTGGTGACAGGAGCTTCAAAGGGAATCGGCAGGTCAATAGCCATCCGTTTTGCTGAGGAAGGTGCAAATGTCGCTTTCACTTTTTTGTCCAGCGTGGAAAAAGGGCAGGCACTTGAAGCTGAGTTGGCTGCTTTTGGAATCAAAGCCAAAGGCTATCGCTCGGATGCTTCCGATTTCAAAGCAGCAGAGCAATTGATCAACGACGTCGTGGCTGACTTTGGTACGCTGGATATCTTGGTGAACAATGCAGGCATTACCCGCGACAATCTCTTGATGCGGATGACCGAAGAGGTTTGGGACGAAATCATGAATGTCAACCTGAAGTCCTGCTTCAACACAGTGAAGGCCGCTTCACGCACAATGATGAAAGCCAAAGCTGGCTCAATCATCAATATGACTTCTGTAGTTGGTGTGAAAGGCAACGCGGGTCAAGCAAATTATGCAGCTTCTAAAGCTGGAATCATTGGTTTCACCAAGTCAGTGGCGTTGGAGTTGGGATCAAGAAATATCCGCTGCAATGCCGTAGCGCCGGGATTTATCGAAACTGAGATGACAGGAGCTTTGGATGAAAAGACGGTGCAGGGTTGGAGAGACGGCATCCCGATGAAGCGTGGAGGACAGCCGGAAGAAGTGGCAAATACCTGTGTGTTTTTGGCTTCCGATATGAGTAGCTACATCTCAGGTCAAGTGCTGCATGTGAATGGGGCGATGTATACTTGATTTACGATTTTGGATTTACGATTTACGAGCGGCTGGAGAGATTCAGCCGTTTTTGCTTTTTACAGCTAATCTTAAATTTATAAATAGGAATGCGGCTTTAGCCCATTCTCAAGTTAATTGTTTCCCTTCTGGGGCTTTAGCAAAATATTGCCATTTCTGAATTCATCCCTTCTCAATACCCCTTCACTCCGGCTTCTGCAATGATTCCATCCTGCGCTGATGTTACTCCTGAAATACCAATCGAGCCCACGATGATCCCGTCTTTGAAGATCGGAAGCCCGCCTTCCACGCCCACAGCATGGGGGAGGGTGGAGATTCGGCTTCCTCCCTCACTTTTCATCGCTTCTTCAAAGACTTTGGTAGGCCGCTTGAAATATACTGCTGATTTGGCTTTGGCCTGTGCCACATCAATAGAACCGATTTGAACACCATCCATCCGCTTCAAGGAAATCAAATGTCCACCATCGTCAAGAATAGCAATCACCACATTCCAGCCCTCAGCTTTGGCTTTGGCTTCTGCAGCAGCGCTGATCCGCTCAGCGTCTTCCAGAGTCAGATAGGGTTTTTGCTGCGCAAAAGAAATGAGTGGCAAAATCAACAGAAGGAAGAAAAAGGACTTTTTCATGGTGTATAGGAGTTGAAGTGAATTTCAATTTATTGATTTTTCAAAGTTAAGGAGCTTATACCCCTCGGATTTTTGGATTCTGAGCGACAGATCGCCAAATTGAGAAGGAGTTTTCCCTTAAACAAAAAACCATGATCAGCAGACGTGAATCGCTCAAAACCCTAGGATTGGCTACCGGAATCAGTCTTTTTGCCCCATCCAGCCTTTTTGCCTGCAGTACTAAACCAAAGAAAGACAAACTTGGTATTGCCTTGGTCGGTCTGGGATATTACAGTACTGACTTGCTTGCCCCAGCACTCCAAATCACCAAAAATTGCTACCTCGCGGGGATCGTCACCGGTACCCCCTCTAAAGCTGAAACGTGGAAAGCCAAATACAATATTCCCGAAAAAAACATTTACAACTACGAGAACTTTGATTCGATCGCGGATAATCCGGACATTGATGTAGTCTACGTTGTCCTGCCTCCATCCATGCACCGGGAGTATGTGGAGCGTGCAGCAAAAGCAAAAAAAGAAGTCTGGTGCGAAAAGCCCATGGCTGTCACAGCGGAAGACTGCCAGGCGATGATCGATGCCTGCAAAGCAAACGGAGTGGGTCTGTCCATAGGCTATCGATGTCAGCACGAACCCAATACGCAAGCATACCAGAAGATCGTCAAAGAGGGCTCATTGGGGAAAGTACTTAGTCTGGATTGTGCGGCGGGTTACCGCGAGGGAAGAACTGACCACTGGAAGCAAAAGCGCGAAATGGGCGGCGGAGTGATTTATGATATGGGTGTGTATGCCATCCAAGGAGCAAGACTTGGCTCTGGTATGGAACCAATCGCTGTGAATTCAGCCAAAGTATGGACTGAACGACCGGAAATCTACAAAGATGGTCTGGGAGAAATCGTGGAAGCAGAACTCGAATTTCCAGGAGGAGTGATTGGGAAGATCAAAACTTCTTTTGCTGAAAATACCAACTTCTTGAATATCCGATGTGAGAAAGGAATGATTGAAATGGCTCCTTTTTCAGCCTATTCGGGAAACAAAGGAAAAAGCCCGCTTGGCGAAATTAATTTCCCATATGACGTCCCTTGGCAGCAGGCTAATCAAATGGATCACGATGCGATGGCGATCATGCAAGGTAAACCCATGCCTGTCCCAGGAGAGGAAGGTCTCCGGGATATCCGGATAGTCCAGGCGATTTTGAAAAGTGCGGAGAGTGGTTCAAGGGTAGGCCTTTGAAGTGTTTTTATTCTGAAATCAAGGGAGAGAAATTGTCTGAAGTACGATAAAGCCTTGTTTGAAAACCCGTTAGTCTCTATTTTCTAAATCAGGTTGATTCCTGACTTTAGTCATTTGAAGGTGGTGTTGCGTTAACTAACATTGTACTGATCTAATGACTAAACCATGGACTCCAGACTTCCCAAGAGCAGCATCCTTCATGCCTGCATCATCAAGCAACAATTGACCATTTCTGATTTTGAAAAAGAAGTTAATCGGCTCAAATCCGAGGTCACAACGCACGATGAAAGTGCCAGCCAAAGCGGTCGTGGTGCATCAGAGCAAAATGAACTCTTGGTCAGGATGGAGCATGAGTTACTTTTTCTCAGAAATGAATTGAGAATATTGGAGTCCATTGATCCAGATCAGGTAAATGAGAGGATTCAGGAGGGTTCCGTAGTAGTGACAGATCATCGAGTCTTTTTTGTGAGTACATCCATTGAAGCAGTGGAGGTTAATGGCGTTTCAGTATTTGGGCTATCAACCCATGCGCCTATTTATAGTGCTATGAAAGGAAAGCAAATTGGTCAATGGATCGAATTCAATGGACTCAGGTACCAGATTTTGGATGTATATTAACTGACTTACCAGCAGAATCTATTGAGATAAATTGTATTGGCTCAGCGTTGGAATTTGGTACTTCTGTAGACCTAACTACTAGGATAAAAGAAACAAGATTGATTTGGTTTCCTTAATTTCGCAGCCAATCACGACACCTTTTCACATGTTTGAAGGCTTGAAATTTCCTAAATCACTCGATGAGGCACTTTTTGATTCCTGGATGGAAGCAGGAAGGGCAAGCCCGATTTCTTATTGCTATTTATTGATTTTTTGGGATGAGTTGGACCAAAAATATCTTGCGGGATACGCCTTGAATCGAAGTGAAATAGCAGAACATGAAAAATATGGGTATTCTCCAGGAAGGCAATTGCTGGTAGCTGCTTATGATTTGTATTCCGAATCACGAGTGGGTTAAAATCAGCGCTATCAACCCCTGATTTATGCTAGGCTTAGTTCTCTCGCATTGGGTTTCAAAGCTTCTTTATTTAAGGTGGGAGAGCCTATCTCAATGCCTTGAAACGAAAATAGCCAAGCGTTTGCTTGGCTATTTTTATGCAGAGGAGGAGGGATTCGAACCCCCGGTACCTCACGGTACAACGGTTTTCAAGACCGCCGCGATCGACCACTCTGCCACTCCTCTGTGCTGTGATCTCTCTTTTCGAGATTGCAAAAGTAGGGGGTTTATCTCTTTATCCAAACCCCTAAGCAGCTTTTTCTTTTAAGTCCCTGATTTTTATGGATTAAAATTTTCTTCGCCTCTTTCCTTTCCAGCGTATAGGCAATTTTAAGATGCCAAATCAGCCCTTCAGTTTCCTGCCACTCATTAATCATTAACGGTTTAACCTATAACTGATCCCCAGTTTCACTGGCTTCGACTTGCCTTAACCTGACAAGATGCCTACTGTGACTGTCTACTGAACCCTGACTACGGCTTTGACTTCGCTCAACCTGACAAGCTGCCTACTCCGACTGCCTATTGGTCACCTAATTGTTTTCGATAAACGCTACGCTCGTAGTGCAAGGTCTCAGCCTAAGAGGCTACTTACTTATCACTTCCCTTCACCTCATCAATCCACTCCTTCACCACTTTTTCCAAAATATCCAATGGCAAAGCTCCACCTCCCAATACCGTGTCATGGAAGGCTTTTAGGTCAAATTTATCTCCCAGTTCTGTCTCAGCTAGCTTTCGTAATTCTTGGATTTTAAGCATTCCTATTTTATAGCCGGTTGCTTGACCAGGGATTACCATGTACCGGCGAACTTCCGCTTGGATAGCACCCGGAGCAATCGAGGAGTTTTCTGAAAAATATTGAATAGCATCTGCTTCTGTCCAGCCTTTGGCATGGAGTCCGGTGTCTGTTACCAGTCGGATTGCTCGCCAGATTTCATTGACCAATCGTCCAAAGTCATAGTATGGGTTTTGGTAGCCACCCATTTCTTTAGCCAATGCTTCAGCGTATAAAGCCCAGCCCTCTACATAAGCATTAAAACCCATTTGAGTCCTGAACTTTGGCACAGATTCTAATTCCTGAGCGATTGAGATCTGCATGTGATGTCCGGGATTTCCTTCGTGATATGCTACACCTTCCATGGTGGATTTTGGCATTGCATTCATGTCTGAAAGGTGGACATAGTAGGTGCCAGGACGAGATCCGTCTGGCGTTCCCTGGTTGTAATGCTGCGGTGCCCCATCCTGTTCGCGGAAAGCTTCCACGCGTTTTACCACCAAATCCGCTTTCGGCAGAATCCCAAAAAACTCAGGAAGTTTTGCCTTGATCGCATCAAGGTAGGCGGTCGATTCGTCCAGATACGCCTGTCTTCCCTCGTCGGTATTTGGGAAGAAAAACTGGGGGTCACTGTTGACGAATTTGAAAAACTCCTGCAAATCACCTTCAAACCCAACCTGATCCTTAATCGCAAGCATTTCCTGCTGAATCCGTTTGACCTCATTCAAACCTATTTGATGGATTTCCTCCGCAGTCAGGCTGGTTGTGGTGGAGGCTTTAAGTCGATGAGCATACAATGCATTTCCCATTTCATGGCGACTGACACCAGTGGGAGATTCCTCTAGATATGGAAGTTCGGATTCCAGCCAAGCGATGAGGTTTTCATAGGCAGGTTTGAATTCGTTCTGAAGGGCTTC
This sequence comes from Algoriphagus litoralis, assembly GCF_003259255.1. Taxonomy (GTDB): domain Bacteria; phylum Bacteroidota; class Bacteroidia; order Cytophagales; family Cyclobacteriaceae; genus Algoriphagus; species Algoriphagus litoralis. Next base: position 60,688 of record NZ_QGOL01000017.1, on the reverse strand, counting down.
TTTTGCACTTGTTTTGAATTGTTCTGCTTGCTCAGCTGTGATTTTTCCCTCAGTTTCCAGTTTTTCAATTTTACTAAGTGCGTCTGTCCAAAGTGGGGCATTGTCTGGTCCTTCGCTGAATGGCTGTCCTTGAATCAATGCTTTGGATTGTTGAATGACATATTCGTAAGCGAATTTAGGCGGTCGGATGCCAGCCTCAGTTTGCAGTTTTGCCCGTTCCAAAAGTTGGCCGATGGCTCTCCCGCTTTCTTTGATCCGGGATATAAGGGCCTCCATGTCTGATGATTCATCCACTTTATGGAAATTGATGAGCATGGTTGGCAACATGGTATGAACTCCCCCCATTTGATTGAAGACATAGTTCATTCTCCTGAACTGTACCTCTCCTTTTTCCATTTCATATTGGTATTTCCAAAGGTCATAGGAGACTTTAGCCTGTGGGCTTAACAAATTGTAATCGAATTTTGATTCCAATTCAGTAACACTCGACTCCATCCACGCCAGACGTTTATCTTCTGCGGCTTCACTCATGTCGTCAATTTCTCCGTATCGGTCTTTCCTGCCTTGTGTGGTCAATTGGAGCGGACTCATTTGAAGTAGCTCTTCATATTTTGCGTCAAACCAGGCATTGATTTCAGAATCAGGTATGGTCTTGGGTTCCGGCTTGGAACAAGCTGCTAGGAATACTAACGCTAGTAAAAGGGAGGTGACAAGTGATTTTCGGTTCATGGAGGTGGTTTTGAAGATTGTAAGCTAAAAATAGCCAATTTTTATCAGCAAGGGACACTCTAGTTTATGGACTAAGACGGCCTTAAGTTATTTGGTATCAGCCAGCATTTTTCGTCGATTTTCTCGTTCTCTTTGCTTCTCTTCTGCCAAATCGAAACTTACATTGACTTCAAAGCAAACCAACACAATCAGCGAAGTGATGTATAGCCATAGCATCAGCGCGATCAAGGTCCCAATCGACCCGTAAAGCTTATTGTAGCTGGCAAAATTTTCTATATAGAAGATAAACCCATAAAAGGCAAAAGTGATCAATAGTCCGGATAGCTGTGCTCCGATGGAGAAAAAATTCCACTTGTCATGTACGGCCGGTGCAAGCCTGAAAATAAATGCTGAAGTAATGTAAAAAACGAATAGTAGGATGAGAAACTTGAAGGTATTGAAAAGAAAAATCATAAAGTTCGAGTTGAAAACCTGCATTTCATCCAAAGCATTGATCAGGATGCTGCCAATGATCATTACCGTACTAGCTGTGAAAATCGTCAGAACTAAGGCAAAGACTATGCTGACCGCAATGATTCTGGATTTCAAAAATCCTCTGTTTTCTTTGGTCTTATATACCGAATTGAATGAAGTCATCATAGACATCACGCCTTGGGTAGAAGCAAAAAGCGCAAAGAAAAACCCAAAGGAAAGCAGGCTTTGCCGTGGTCTGGATACAATGTCCACCAGAGTTGAACTGATATTTTCATAGACTCCTTGAGGCATTATCGTTTGCACAAAAGCAAAGATGTTTTCGGTAGTCACTACTGGAAAAAAGTCCTGCAGGTATGGAATCAGGTTCAGCAAAAACAGCAAAAGCGGGAAAAGTGCGATGGTATAGCTGAATGCCATGGATCCCGCGCGCTCATTGATGTCATCTTTTTTGAGTTGCTGGATAAAAATCCGGATCACATCGTACAGGTTTTTGTCAGGTGAGCCAAAATGAATCTTTTTCAAATGCCTAGCCTTCAGCTGAAAGCGTAATCTCCATTTGAAAAGTTGTTTTTGGACCACAGGATAAAACTTTAATCGAAATAGGGTTTCAATAAATCTAGTAAATTCTTGGGAGGGCGGGTAGGTTGGTGGCTTTCTTTTTTGAGAAAAGCCAAGGTTGTCCAGCCTTCTGTGATCAAATCCCCAAGTTCATTAAATACTTGATACTCAAACCGGATTTTGACTCCCGGGAATTCAGGGATTGTTGTTTTAATGGTCAAAAGTTCATCGTATTTTCCAGGCTTGAGGTAGCGAATGTGACTTTCGAGCACAGGCATCATCACGCCGTTTTCTTCCATTTGCCGGTAGGAGAAGTTAGCGGATCGCATGGCTTCTACCCGGGCAACTTCAAAGTACATCGCATAATTTCCATAGTACACATACCCCATTTGATCAGTTTCTGCATAGCGTACTCGGAGTTGGGTTTCGGAGCAGAACATTGTCAGAAAATTTTGGCTGCATTCAGTGCAGATTGGTAGCGACGTGCATTCGCATTGTGCTCGGCAAGTGTTTTTGCGAAAGCATGGTATCCGGAAAAATCCTCTTTTGCGCAGAAATAATAGTACTCATGACTCTCTGAGTTCAAAACGGCATTCAGCGAGTTGATGTCCGGTAGATTGATAGGTCCCGGAGGTAAGCCCGCATTCTTATAAGTGTTGTATGGGCTGTCGATTTGTTTATGAATATTCAGAATTCGCTTCAACGTGAAATCACCGGTCGCGAAAACCAACGTAGGATCAGCCTGTAGGGGCATCCCAATTTTCATTCGGTTGAGGTAGACGCCGGCGATACGTGGGCGCTCATCTGATTTTTGACTTTCGGCCTGTACAATGGAGGCCAGTGTACTGACTTCCTTTTGTGAAAGTCCCATGGCCTGTGCTTTTTGCTTTCGTTCCTCCGTCCAAAAAGTCTGATATTCCCGGTACATTCTATCAAATAGTGCCTCAGGGCTTGTGTTCCACCAGAATTCATAGGTATTGGGGATAAACATGCTCATGATGGACTCCTCTTCAAAATCAAACTTTCGGATATAAACCGAGTCCTGGATCAAAGCCATAAACTGGTCAGGGGTCACTTCTAGGTTTGCCGTGATCTTTTCCGCTAGGTCCTCTTTTGTCCGTACATTATTAAAGGTCACCTTCACTGGGACTTGTGCACCACTTCGCAGCATGCGCACCAATTCAAGATTACTCATTTTGGGGTCAACCTGATAAAGACCCGGCTTGACAGCATCCTGATAGCCCAATACCTTACTGACAAAAGCAAAGCTGATCGCATCATTGATCACCCGATCATCATAGAGCTGATTGGAAACTTGCTTGAATACCGCATTACTCGGAATTTTCAGCATATACACCCGGTCAGAATCGACCATGGTGTTTGGGCTAAAAAAAAGCTGGTAAAAGTAAAACGTCAGCGAAATAGCCAATACCGAAGAGGATATCAGCAGGACCAGGAGGAATTTTCTCTTCTTATCAGACATCATAGGCGACAAAAATAAGGAATGGTTTTGAGGAAATGTATTTTTGTAGTGATATGCTACGCGAAATGCGATTCGTGGGATCTGGTTTCTAAGGTTTCGGAAATGGCAATATTTGCGGGCTATTTCAACCACTTTAGCGGTTTTATTTCAAGGTATTTCTACTGTATTTCTATTTTTAACCATGAAAATCATCCCCGTCACCTGCGCCATAATTTTTCATCAGGGAAAAGTCCTAGCGGCAAAGCGGTCTGAGACCATGGATTTGGCTGGAAAATGGGAATTCCCAGGAGGAAAGATAGAGGCTGGCGAAAGTCCCGAGGCATGTTTGATACGGGAAATTCAGGAAGAATTAGCAGTTAAGATCCAGGTAGTCCAAGCACTCCCGTCTTCTGATTATGTCTATTCTGACGAAAAAACCATCCGGCTGATTCCTTTTCTTGCCCAGTTAAAAAGTTTCGATTTCCATTTACTCGAGCACGAAGAGTTGGTATGGTTAGGAGAACATGAGCTTTTTACCCTAGATTGGGCAGCGGCCGATGTGCCCATAGTGCACCAAATCCAAGATAAATGGGTTAAGCTTGTAGAAGAAATCAAACCTATGAGCTAATGGCAGCTGAATTTATTAGGCTTTATGAGCAAAATCCAGATCCAAAGCGAGTGAGGCAAATCGTCGAAGTGCTGCGCAATGGAGGAGTAATCATCTATCCCACAGACACAGTATATGGCTTGGGATGCGATATCACCAATCAACGGGCCGTGGAGCGGATTTGCAAAATCAAGGGCATCAATCCCAAAAAGCACAACTTTTCATTTGTCTGTGCGGATCTAAGTAATATCGCCCAATACACCCGGGTGATCACCAAACCCGTATTCAAGATGATGAAAAAAGGCCTTCCAGGTCCATTTACATTTATTTTGGAAGCGAGTTCTGTAGTCCCGAAGATTCTCCACAGCAATAAAAAGACCGTCGGGATTCGTGTGCCAGATCATTCCATTCCGCGAGCGATTGTGGAGGAACTGGGCCAGCCCATTTTGTCAACATCGATCCACGATGAGGATGAAGTAATCGAATACAGTACCGATCCGGAACTGATCTTTGAAAAGTACCAGCACTTGGTAGATGTGGTGATAGACGGTGGATATGGACAGAATATCGCATCAACCATTTTGGATTGCACGGGAGATGAGGTGGAGATTATCCGTCAGGGGCTGGGGCAATTGGAGGATATCGTATAAATTCTCAATGACCAAATTTCAAATCTCAATTATTACCTACTCACTATTTACTCCTCACTCTTAACCCATAATCTTATAACCCCCAACTTACCTGACTTTGAACAGAATTGCCGTTGATCTTCACTTTTTACCCACATTGGAGTTTTTTGCTGCTATTGCCGAGGCAGAAGAGGTTTTGCTTTTTCCCAAGGATTTTTATCCAAGACAATCCTATTTTAATAGGACCCGAATTCGTCTGGCAAATAAAGTCGAAACCCTGAGCGTGCCAATCCAAGGTCGTCGTCCTAAACTACCCATTGACCAGATCAAGATCGATTTCACCCAAAACTGGCAAGCAGTCCATTTGCGTGGAATCCAGAGTGGATATGGCAAAGCTCCTTTTTTTGAATATTACTTCCCCTATTTTCAGGATATTTACCAAGAAGGGGCTGAGAATCTTTGGGAGTTTAATTTCAAACTTCTGACAATCTGTCTTAAACTCCTGCGCTGGCCTGCCAGACTTGCTGCCTTTGAGGGAATAGAAATTCCTGCAGATGTACAGAACATAAGAGGTCAAATTGTGCCCTCAGAGCCATATTCAGTTAGGAATTACTACCATCCGGTAAGCTATACCCAGCTTTTTGGCTTAGACTTTGAGCCAAACTTGGGGATTCTGGATTTGTTGTTTTGTGCAGGCCCTGAGTCAGACAGAATCCTGAGGGATTCAATAAAAAAACACTGAACAATCATTAAAAGGATTGTGTTTTTAAAACAAATTCGGTAACATACGTAAGAGTTTATTGTCAATCAGAAAGGATATAAATGGAAGCTAAATTTTCAAATAGAGTCAAAGAGGTGATCTCCCTTAGCCGTGAAGAAGCCCTCCGGCTAGGTCATGATTACATTGGTACAGAGCACCTCTTACTTGGAATGATTCGAGAGGGAGAAGGTGTAGCTGTTTCCATTCTAAAAAAATTAGGCGTGCCTCTGGATGAGCTGCGCAATGCAATCGAGCGGGCCGTCAAAGGCACCGCTAACCACAATGTGAAAAATATGGCCAATATTCCACTGACTCGTCAGTCGGAAAAGGTTCTGAAAATCACGTATCTGGAAGCTAAAATCTTTAAAAGTCAATTGATAGGTACGGAGCATTTGTTGCTCTCAATCCTAAGAGACGAAGACAATATCGCCACTCAGATTTTGAATAAGTTTGAAGTGAACTACGATTCTGTCAAGGAAATGCTTGAAATGCAGTCAGATGCCGGCTCATCTCCAAGAGCAAAAGCTGAGGCTGAGGATGGTGACGACGATGGTTCCAAGCTTTTTGGTTCTACAGGAAGTGGATCTGGTAGTCAGTCCAAGCCTGGTGCTGAAAAATCCAGAACGCCAGTTTTGGATAACTTTGGCCGTGATTTGACTAAAATGGCAGAAGATGACAAGCTAGATCCCATTATTGGTCGAGAAAAAGAAATCGAGCGAGTCGCCCAGATTCTTTCCAGAAGAAAGAAAAACAATCCAATCCTCATCGGTGAACCAGGTGTAGGTAAGACAGCAATTGCGGAAGGTTTGGCCTTGCGGATCGTTCAGAAAAAAGTCTCACGAGTGCTTTTCAACAAGCGGGTGGTAACATTGGACTTGGCATCGTTGGTTGCTGGTACGAAATACAGAGGACAGTTTGAGGAGCGAATGAAGGCTGTGATGAATGAGCTGGAGAAGTCTCCAAATGTCATTTTGTTTATAGACGAATTGCATACTATAGTTGGAGCAGGTGGAGCTTCAGGATCCTTGGACGCCTCCAACATGTTCAAACCAGCTTTAGCACGTGGAGAAATCCAATGCATTGGAGCTACGACTTTGGATGAATACCGTCAATACATCGAGAAAGATGGAGCTTTGGCCCGTCGATTCCAGATGGTGATGGTAGATGCTACTTCACCTGAGGAGACCATCCAAATTCTGGAAAACATCAAAGATAAATACGAAGATCACCACAATGTAATTTACACTCCAGAAGCCATTGAGGCTTGTGTGAAATTGTCTGATCGGTATATCTCAGATCGATTCCTTCCAGATAAAGCAATAGATATTCTGGACGAAGCAGGAGCAAGAGTACACATCAACAACATTCACGTTCCGGAAGATATTCTGAAACTGGAGTCTGAAGTGGAGAATATCAAAACCGAAAAAAACAGGGTTGTCAAATCCCAAAAATACGAGGAAGCAGCTCAGCTCCGTGACAAGGAAAAGAAACTTCTGGAGCAGTTGGAAGCAGCCAAAAACCGCTGGGAAGAAGAAAGCAAGTCCAAGCGCTTTGTGGTCGAAGAAGATAACGTTGCAGAAGTAATTGCGATGATGACTGGAATTCCAGCCAAGCGAATTGCTCAAAATGAAGGCGCTAAGTTGCTCAACATGAATACTGAGTTGGGTGGTAAAGTGATCGGTCAGGATGAGGCTATCAAGAAATTGACTAAAGCCATCCAGCGTACTCGAGTAGGTCTGAAAGATCCGAAAAAGCCGATCGGTTCTTTTATTTTCCTTGGTCCAACGGGTGTCGGAAAAACCGAATTAGCTAAGATGTTGGCTACCTATCTCTTTGATAAGGAAGATTCCTTAATTCGAATCGACATGTCAGAGTACATGGAGAAGTTCTCCGTATCCAGATTGGTTGGAGCACCTCCAGGCTATGTAGGCTATGAAGAAGGTGGACAATTGACCGAAAAGGTCAGGAGAAAGCCTTATTCTGTGGTTCTGCTTGATGAGATCGAAAAGGCTCACCCTGATGTGTTTAACATTCTGCTCCAAGTCTTGGATGATGGAATCTTAACTGACGGTTTGGGTCGCAGAGTAGATTTCAGAAATACGATTATCATCATGACTTCTAATATCGGAGTACGTGACCTAAAGGATTTCGGTGCTGGAATTGGTTTTGCCAACCGTGCCAAGTCCGAAGGATCTGATGATGTGATGAAGTCAACCATTCAGTCCGCTTTGAAGAAAGCCTTTAGCCCTGAATTCTTGAACAGATTGGATGATGTAGTCGTGTTCAATTCACTGAGCAAAGAACACATCTTCAAAATCATCGATATCAGTTTGGGTAAGCTCTTCAAAAGAATTACCGATTTGGGATACAAGATCGAATTGACAGAAAAGGCCAAAGATTTCTTGGCGGAAAAAGGATACGATCAGCAGTATGGAGCCCGTCCATTGAATCGAGCGATTCAGAAATATTTGGAAGATGCCATTGCCGAAGAAATCCTGAAAGGGGATCTTTCCGAAGGTGATGTAATCACTGCCGATTACGCTGGCGAAGGTTCTGAATTGAGTATTTCTGTGAAAAAGAAAGAAAAAGCGGAGGAATAAATTCCTATTGATATCAGTCTTAATGTAAAACCCGGAAAAATCTTCCGGGTTTTTTTATGCTTTTTAGAAAAAAGGACTTTCAATAAACCGCCTTATAATTCACCACTATATCCAGCAAGGTCCACTCATTTTCTTTCACAGTGACTGGATTTACATTTCCATCTCCATCAAAAACATTGGCGAATAGCCCATTTTCTTCTACTACAAATACAGAATATCTACCGGGGCTAAGCTGAATAGAGTACGCACCGCTATCGTTTGACTCTACCTCAGTGATGGGTTGTGCCGACACTGCCGTAAATAGTCCTTCTTCCATCTTCAGGTCGGAGAATTTGATCAGTGGATATACTTTAACTACTCGCTTGATGGGTTTTGGGGCTACTTTGTCAGTACCTTTCCCGTCTTCAGTGACCATGGGCATTTGATTCCCATCCAGCCAAGTGAGCGTGCCGGTGATGCCTTGGCCTTCAGGTTTGTAAGGCTTGCAGCCTACTAGGGAAACGGTAAGAAAAAAGATTGAAAGTAAGAGAAGTCTGTTCATCATGTTTTAGTTTTAAATGCCTTCGAAAAGCACAAATGATTCCAAATACTGTGGGATGATGGTATTCCATCCTAATTCCTCATTAAGTTTTTGAGCCAAAGCCAAGGCACTCTTTTCCTCACCATGTACGATAAAGGTCATTTTTGGCTTTTCAGAAAATCCCTCAGCCCAATCCATAAGTTCACCTTGGTCCGAATGTGCTGAAAGCCCCTCTATGTGATAGATCTGAGCATTGACCGGTACATCATTGCCGTAGATCCGAATGGTAGTCTCCCCCTCTAGGAGGCGTCTGCCACGCGTGCCCTCAGCCTGATAACCAACGATCACTACGCCATTTTTCGCATGTGGAATGTGATGAAAGAGGTGATGCAGCACACGTCCTCCCGTGGCCATTCCACTGGCGGAAATAATGATTCCTCTTCCCCGGAAATCATTCAATTCCATGGACTGTTCCCTTTTTTGGATGTAGTGAAGCTGGGGATGCTTGAATGCATGCGCTGTATCTTCTTCCAACATAGCGGATAGGCGATGATCTGCATGGAAATCGAGATAAAGCTTGGTGGTGTCAATGGCCATTGGGCTGTCGAGGAAAATCGGCACTTTGGGGATTTTTCCTTTTTCCATCAGGTGATACAGCAGGTAAAGCATCAATTGGGTTCTGCCCACAGCAAAAGAAGGAATGATCACCAATCCATCCCGATCAAACGTTTCATTGATCACCCGGGCCAGTTCGATTTCAGGTTTGGTGTCAGGAGCGGATCGGTCTCCATAGGTTGATTCAATCCAAACTATATCAGCTTTTGGAATTCGGGTGGGAGGAAACAGTACCGGATCATGATATCGTCCCAAATCTCCGGAAAAGACCAGTTTTTTGGTTTGAGTCTCTCCCCTTAAGGTAACCTTCACGATAGAAGCACCAAGGATATGGCCCGCATGGAAAAAAGTGACCTCCACTCCATTATGTATAGAAAATGTCTTGTCAAAAGGCATAGGCACGAGCTGGGGGAATACCGACTCCGCATCTTCCATGGTATAAAGGGGTTGAGGATCTTCATGACGGGAATACCCTTTTTTTCGGGCAAATTCTGCTTCTTCCTCCTGCAGTTTTCCGGAGTCCAAAAGCAGGATTTTTGCCAATTCGGCAGAGGCTTCTGTACAATAAATCGGTCCGGTAAACCCTTGCTTCACCAGTCTGGGTAGGTACCCGATATGGTCCATGTGTGCATGGGTCAGGATAACAGCCTCAAGCTTATCCACTGGCATGGGGAATTTGTCCCAGTTTCGTTCTCTCAGTTCCTTCCGGCCTTGGAAAAGGCCGCAATCCACCAAAAACTCAAATTCACCAAGGTCTATCAGATATTTTGATCCGGTGACGGCTCCAGCACCTCCCAAAAATTTTACGGTTACATCCATCTTTTTCTCGCTTTAATTACCAAGAAGGTACAAAAAAAGAGACACTTTGCGGGTGTCTCTTTTTAAATGCTTCAGGTTGAATTGATTAATCTTTCATGAAAAAAGAATCGGCAAATTTGGCCCGTGTGATGCTGTCCATTTTGGCTTTGGAAAGTGAATCTACAGGTACGCGATCTTCCTCATCCATGTCCCAATCGCTTAAATCTCCATCTTTTTCAGTACAATTCAGACAGACCAAACCAGCCTCATTGAACACCCAAACGGTGGATGATCTGACATCCGAGGATCTGTATCCGTTGTTGTAGATCGTGTTTCTCAGGATTTCCAATAGGGACCTTTCCATGATGAAAGGTCGGTCATACGGAATACTCAAGGTCAGATTTACTCGCTGATCCCGGAACGTATCCAAAGCTCTCAGATCAAACCCCTCTTCGAACGTGATCACTGAATCCTGTACTGAATAGGAGTAGCTTAGCTTTTTGGCATTTTCTAATGCTTCTTGTTTGCTTTTGCCTCGGGCAAATACCTCTTGATTCAATGATACCAAGGAATCAGAACTTCCTACAATTCGCAGATTGGCCTTATTGAAAATCTCCTCGTCTTCAAAGTCATTTACCTTGAGAATCAGTGTGCCTGGGCTTACAGGCAGTGTGGCTTCAGTTTCATACTGATTTTCCTCTTTGAACTGCAGGACGATTTTAGGAATCTGGAATGCGGATATTCCGATGCAGAGCAACCAAAGACCCAAAGCCACGAGGCCAAAACGACCTCCGATAAGGTTCTTTTGCGCTAGCACACTCAATCCCAGCAAAAGGATAATCAACCCAGGGATGATGACCAATCCGATACTTGCAATCACCAACCAAAGCGGAACCATATCAGTGAATAACTCGATCGGAAAATCATCAATCAAGGCACGATAATCTGAGTCCGTTATTCCAAAATAGGCAGCTAAGGCGAGCAAGGGTGTGATGGTCAAGGCCAAACCAATAAAGAATATGATCAAACCAAAGATGATTCGGATCACCGTACCAAGGAACCTGCCGAGTGGTCCCAATGCAGATCCCAGAGCGTCGATGACTTTGCCCAATACCCGAAAAGGGGCCATCAGGATTTTTCTGGCATTTGATTCAGGCTGAGAAGGAATCGGATTGATGCTTTCTTTGATCGTCGAATCAATGCTGTCCAAGGTGATTTCTCCGCCCTTCATTTTGATTCGCTCTGTGATCGAACTCGCCACCGGAGTGATGATCCAAAGGATGAGATATATCAAAATACCTGATCCACCGGCAAAAGCCAAAAGGACAAAAGCCAATCTGACATAAATTACTTCGACCCCAAAATAAGCTGCCAATCCACTGGAAACACCACCGAGAACTTTGTCGTCGGGATTTCTGAAGAGTTTTTTGACTTTGGCGTCTTCCATCACCTCGTAAGACACAGGAAGGATTATCCAGAGCACGATGTAGGCCACGATGGCAAAGAAACCAAAGCTCAGATTGAACCGGAAGTTGTCAAAAGGGAAGATGTCCAGAAATCCGAGTTTAAAATTCAAGTTACCGCTGAAAAGCAATAAAATAGCGATGAGTCGGGTCCATAATGGATCGACGGAGAAGTAATTGGCAATACCGGCACATACACCCCCGAGGATTTTCTTGTTTTCGAGTCGCTTTAGTTTTTTATACCCGCCTGTTTCGCTGCCAGGAGGGGTGACGTATTTGTAGAAATCTTCCTGCGAGGTTTCGTTTTCCTCCTCGATAATTTCCTCTTTCTCCTCTGCTGTAAAATCGGCTATGGTACCCATCTTTTCGATGAGTTTATCCACGTTTTCGGCGGTGATGACTTGCTTGTTATTTTTCAGATTGCTCAGAAAAATCTCCGCAATTCGGTTTTCGATATCGGAGATGATTTCATGATTATCCTTGTAATTTGAAAAGTGCCTGTTGATCGCATCCAGGTACTTTCTGAGCGAATCGTAGCCGTCTTCTTCGATGTGGAAGAGAATGCCGCTGATGTTGATGCTTATCGTCTTTTTCATGTGAGATCTTAATTTTAGGGTTGCTTCAGGTTCAATTCTTTGAGGTGATTTCTGAAGTAGAATTGACCAGTGAAGACCATGTTTCCGAGAGTGTCAATAGAAATTTCTTCCCTTCTTCAGTGATTGAATAGTACTTTCTGGGAGGTCCTGATTCGGATTCTACCCATCTGTAGCTGACGAGTTCTGCGGATTTGAGCCGATTGAGAAGCGGATAGAGGGTGCCTTCGACCACGATCATCTGAGCCTGGGTGAGCTCTTCGATCAGATCAGAAGTATATACCTCGCCTCGGGAGATGATGTGCAAAACGCAAAACTCCAAGAGCCCTTTGCGCATTTGAATCTGTGTGTTGGCGACGTTCATGATATAAGGTTTAGGTGTCCTTTCGGAGTATTTTTTCTTTGCTATGGACATTTGATAAAGAAAAATGATACCAATCTTTTCCCTGCTACCTTGCATTACCTAATTCCTTGCTAAAACCAGCTAGTAGGGATACCCTAGTTCTGAAAAAGCAGCCTTCAGAGCTCAGGATTGCATTTTTTTATTCCTGCCAAAATGTTGTCTTTTTTTTGATTCGGGTAGTGGCAGGAAAAATCGGATGAAAATATGTTCTACAATGAGACAGAAAAGTGTCCGATGATGTACATTAAATCGAGTTTAATTGATTTAATTTCAAAAGGGTTAGTAGGAGTTTTTGAATTTGAATTATTTTGGCATCGTGAAAATCTATGGAGTGAAATTTTTCTTTTCCGTAATCCTGTTTTGCGTTCAGGTCTTTTGGACAAATTCTGTGTTTTCTCAGAATCTCACTCCCAAATATTCAAATGAATTTCTAAGTATTGGTGTCGGTGCCAGAGCATTGGGAATGGGGGGCGCTCAGGTAGGTGCAGTCAGAGATGTCACTTCTGCCTATTGGAACCCTGCTGCGCTCACCGGTATCCAACATCAATATGAATTTTCGCTGATGCATGCTGAATATTTCGCGGGAATCGCACAATATGACTATGTTGGATTCAGTACTCCCCTTGGCAATCAAAATCAAATTGCGGTTTCGTTGATCAGATTTGGAGTAGATGATATCCCGGATACCCGATTTCTGTATGACGCCAACGGGGCAATCAACTACAATAATATTCAGTTTTTCAACGCAGCAGATTATGCGCTGCTTCTGAGTTTTGCCCGGGATATTTCAGCTAAATTCAAGGTGGGTGCCAATGCAAAGGTGATTCACAGGAATGTGGGGAAATTCGCCCAGGCTTGGGGATTTGGACTGGACGTCGGCGGGATTTATATCCAAAAAAGAATCACCCTTGGGCTCATGCTGCGCGATATCACCACCACCTATAATGCCTGGTCCCATGATGCCGAACTGGTCCGGGAGATCTATGCTCAGACGAATAATGAGGTGCCCGTCAATTCAGTGGAGATTACCTTGCCAAAAGCCATAGCAAGTATCGCATACGATTGGAAAATTGGTGAAAAATTCAACCTCTTGACAGCATTGGATTTGGAGACGACTTTTGACGGAGCCAGAAACACGCTTATTTCTTCGTCCACATTAAGTATTGATCCTAAGTTTGGTTTGGAACTAGGCTTTAAGAATCTGGTCTTTGTGCGGGGAGGGGTGAGTAATTTTCAGTACATCAAAGATTTTAATGGAATAGAATCTCTGAATTTTTTACCGGCTGCAGGATTGGGCGTGATCCTGAATGAGCGGTTTCAGATCGATTATGCACTTTCAGATTTGGGTGATGTTTCTGAGAGCCCTTACTCACATATTTTCAGTGTAAAGGTTAGTTTGGAAAAGCTAGGGTCTGATTTCAGAAAATTTAAAGCATGGCAAAGATGAGGATCAAAATAGCTTTTCTCTCTAGTCTGCTGTTATTTTTCCTATTCACTTTTGCCAAAGCACAAGTGCCTGTCTGGTATGATTATGCCTTGACGTATTACAAGATTCCGACTGCCCAGGATGGAATATACCGGATCACTCCGGAAGTACTCCAATCTTCAGGGATTAACCTCGCCACTTTGGATCCGCGAATGATTCGGGTTTATCATAGGGGTAAGGAAGTAGCCATTCATGTCGAAGGTGAAAATGACGGGAAAGTAGATCCACAGGATTTTATCGATTTCTACGGAATTCGAAACGATGCCGAACTGGATAAAAAACTATACACCGAGTTTGCTACTATACCCAATCCGTATTACAATACATATACTGATACGACTGCTTTTTTCCTTACGGTAACTCCCGGTACACCAGGAAAGCGGATGGGGCAACGGCCTATTCCTGCCAATAACCTTCCTTTGATTACCAGTTTTGAAACTGAAAAACTGCAAGTTTTATCAGACCAATACTCCTTGGGGCGTGGGTATACTTTGGGATTTAGACTATCCTCTTATGATCAGGGACAAGGTTGGATGGGAACACTTATTACCAAAGGAAGCGCCAGGGATTTGACTTTCACAGACCTGGGATCTCTTCTCAACTCCGGTGGGGCCCAATTGGAGATTGGACTGGTCGGTAGGTCAGAAAATGCACATTCGGTTGCCATCAGTGCAGGCCCTGCAGCCGGCTCCCAGCGTCTCCTCACTCAGTCCAATTTTGCAGGCTATGAGTACCCGCAGCTAAGCCTAAATCTGCAAATGAGCGACTTCAATGCAAATGGTTCTTTGGTCGTGAGGGTTCTACCACAGGGAGCTGATGCCACGGATAATGTCTCAATTGCTTACGCAAAAATCACCTACCGCAAACCTATCCAAAACGGAGATTTTGCCCCGATTCTCATGAGATTTCCCGCAGGAAATCAACGGGTAGTAATCAATCAGGTACAGGAAAATTATGTAGCCATGGACGTTTCCGACCTGACCAATGTCCAAAAGGTGGACGTGTCCAAATCCGGTTCAGCATTGAGTTTTGCCGCAGCAGTTCCTAGCCAAGCCAGTAAAATTTGGATTCAATCGGAACAATCCGTGATTTCAGTGGCCCAAATGCAGCCGCTGAAGTTTCGAAATTACCTCGCGCAAGCAGCCAATTACATTTTGGTCGGTCACAGGGAACTGGAAAAAGCGAGCAGCAAGTATTCTAATCCTTTGAAATCCTACGGTGCGCATCGTGCTTCGGCTTTGGGTGGTGGATTTGATACCCTGACTATACGGATGGAGGAAATCTACGATCAATATGGCTATGGAGAAAAATCCCCCATTGCGCTCTATGAGTTTTTCAGGGCCTACTATCCTGTCCACAAACCCACACACGTGCTATTGGCAGCCAGATCTCTGGCAATCTACTCACAAGGCAGATTGAACAATCAAAATGTCTTCTACCGTAAATCGCCTGAGGCGTTTTCCTTCCAAGATCTTGTGCCTGTCGGTGGCTATCCTTTTTCTGATAATGTCTATGCCCTGAATCTAGATCCGGCTAATCCGACTACCCCTGCGTTTGCGGTCGGCAGAATCCCAGCCAAAAATTCCCAACAACTCGCCGATTACCTAGACAAGGCCATCGAAAAAGACCAGGTAGGCATCAGTGAGCCTTGGCAGAAAGAATTGATCCACCTTGGGGGCGGAGTTTCAGAATTCGAATTGGACCGCTATTTTAATTTCCTCAACGGTTTCAAAGCAATCGCTGAAGGCCCCTATCTGGGAGGCAATGTAACCACCTACCGCAAACGCTCCAATTCTGTGGTTGAGGCCATTGATATTTCGGGAGATTTGAATGAAGGCCGGTCCATGTTGACATTTTTCGGTCATGGCTCGCCCACAGTGATCGATATTGAGATTGGTTTTGCTTCTGATCCCACCTTGGGATATGCCAATAAAGGAAAATACCCGATCATGCTGTTCAATGGGTGTGACTACGGCAGTGCCTTTTCTACTACTTACACCCAAGGTGAGGACTGGGTCATGACACCTGAAAAAGGTGCCGTTTCCGTTCTGGCCAATACCTCTATAGGAGTAGATGTCTATCTCAGAAGGTATTCTGACGCTTTTTATACCACTGCCTTTGCAGACAGCACGATGATCTACCGTACAATTGGGGAAATTAAGCAAAATGCCGAGCGAATATTTATCAATCGCTATGGCACCAATCCGCTCAATTATTCGCACATGGAGCAGATGGTAATGCTAGGTGATCCCGCGGTCCGTATTTTCCCAGCGAATAAGGCTGATTATGCTGTCAATGTGGAGGAAGTAAGTCTTGGTACTTTTGACAATGCGCCGCTATCCTCCATCACAGAGACACTGAAATTGTCCTTTGTCGTTCGGAATCTTGGAATTGTGAATCGGGATTCGCTGAATTTTAAAATTGACCGTAAACTCCCGGATGGTACTATGGTCAGTTTTGATCCAGTCATGATCTCTTCGATTTCTAGATCTGATACATTGGTCTTTCAAGTGCCAAATTTCCTGGTGGATGCCGCCGGAGAAAATCAGTTTATGATTTCTGTGAACACAGAGCGTTCCGTTCCGGAGATGACTTATGCCAATAATTTAATCACCTACACGGCATTCATTCCTATGAGTGGTACCATCAATCTGTATCCGACCGATTTTGGTATTGTAAACCAAAAAGACATCAAGTTGGTTACTCAGGCTCCTGGCAAACTGACAGAAAATCGAACGCTGATCATCCAGCTGGATACTACAGTCAACTTTAATTCCACATTCAGAAAGGAAATAAGAGCAACCACTTCCGGCCTTGTAGAATGGCCGGTAAATCTATCTGCGGGAAATGATTCTACCACTTATTATTGGAGATCTAGATACCAGGAGCCCAAAGCCGGGGAGACGGATGGTTGGTCGAATAGTAGCTTTTCTTATATCCCAAATACAGGAAATGGCTGGACACAGCGGGTAGAGGAACAGCTGGTTCAAAGTCAATTGGAGAATATCGAACTGGATCAATCGCGAAAATCCTGGCAATACATCAGCCGGAAGACAAACATCGAGGTGTTTACCATAGGTTCTGCTGTGGATTCGCTCAACTTCAGAAATACCCAGTTTTATTTTGACCAAGTGCCACAGATCATCGACAATGTCAACAATGCCAACAGTCGACTCTGTCCCAATGGATCGATTGGTTTGGTAGCCATTGACCAAAAAACCCTGCTTCCTTACTTGGCAGTGCCTGTTCCTGGATTTGATATTCTGGATTCCCGAGCTTGCGGTAGAGTTCCCCAGATGATTCAAAGTATCCTAAATGCTTGGATTACTACTCCGGGAAATACGATTCTTCAGGATTATGTTCGAGGAGTGAAAGATGGGGATTATGTGGTCATTTTCACCGTGGGCAATGTCAATTTTGACGCCTGGCCTGAGCGGGCATACCAAAGTTTACGGGAATTTGGGGCAAATGAAGCGACACTTCGAGCTTTGAAATCAGGTGATCCATACATCCTTTACGGACGAAAAGGAATGCGCCCCGGTGAATCCATTGAAATTGTCGGGAATTCGAACTTCGAGCAGCCGGCATCTGAACAAACCCTCACGTTCAAATCAGACATTGAAGGATATTTCTCCAGCGGAGTGATTCTCACCCCACGAATTGGCCCTGCAGCTACTTGGGAGCGTTTTTTCCAAAATGTAAATGCAAGAAACTGGATCAATGAGGAGCGGTATACCCAATTTGATATTTTGGGAGTAAAGGAAAACGGGGAGGAAGAGCTGCTGCTTGAAAATTCGCTGGAAAAGGAACTGGACCTCTCCTTTATCAATCCACTGAGCTATCCATACCTCAGGCTGAGGTATCAGATGAAT
The DNA here is from genome assembly GCF_003259255.1 of Algoriphagus litoralis. Lineage (GTDB taxonomy): Bacteria > Bacteroidota > Bacteroidia > Cytophagales > Cyclobacteriaceae > Algoriphagus > Algoriphagus litoralis. Next base: position 43,119 of record NZ_QGOL01000017.1, on the reverse strand, counting down.
GATGAAAATTCGACCCGGCCTGCTCAGTTGGATAAGTGGCAGGTGAATTTTGAAGGACTTCCCGAAGGTGTCTTACTGGAGAAAAATCCAGGAGAGAGGATACGAATCAGGGAAGGGCAGGCCGCCAAATTAGATTTTATATTCAAAAATGCGTCGATCTATAACTTCCTGGATTCGATACAGGTGGATTATAAAATGACAAATCTGACCTCCAAGAAAGTCGAAAACGTCTCGATTAAAATCCCTGCTGTGAAGGCTGGGGAGGAAGCGGAATTCAGCATAGATTTCACCAGTATCGGTAGAGTAGGAGAAACTGAGCTGGAGGTCTTTGCCAATCCAAGAATCCTCAGAGAGCAGTCCTACAGAAATAACCAGATTGATTTGGGTGTTGCATTTGAGGTGGAGGGAGACAATTCTACCGCGCTGTTGGACGTGAATTTTGACGGAATCTATATTATGGATGGTGATCTCGTATCACCCAACGTGATGGTCACAGCCCTGCTCAAAAATGACCAGACACTGATCTATAAGCGCGACACACTGGGAATGGAAATCTTCCTCAAGCAAAATTGTGAAGGATGCCAATTTTCCAAAATCAACTTCTCCAATCCAAATCTTACCTGGGCTCCGGCCTCAGAGAATGAGAGCTTCCGTGTTTCTTTCGTACCCGGACCTTTGGCAGATGGGCTTTACACTTTAAGGATCACCAATGAAGACTCGCCTCAGCCTTATGAGATTACTTTTGAAGTGGTCAATGAGTCGCAAATCACCAATTTCTATCCCTATCCCAATCCTTTCAGCACCTCCGTTCGATTTGTATTTACCCTGACAGGCTCAGAGATTCCGGATGAGATCAAGATTCAGATTATGACCGTGACAGGTAAAGTGGTACGGGAAATCCTCCAGAATGAACTCGGTCCCATCCGAATCGGTAACAACATCACCGAATATGCTTGGGATGGCCGGGATGAGTTTGGAGATCAACTGGCGAATGGAGTTTACATTTATCGCGTCCTGATCCGGAAAAATGGGCAATTCATGGAGCATCGACCAACGGCCGGAGACCGTGGATTTACCAAAGGATATGGGAAAATGTATTTGTTGCGCTAAGATTTGGAGCTTTTCCAGTTTCTATACAGTCCCCAAAAACTCAGCAAAAATAGCACGCTAAGGATAACCCACTGAATGGGGTCATTCATCGCATTTTTTGCATCCAAAAAAGAACTGGCTGCGAGTCCTGTCCCAAATGCAATCAGAGTTCTAGGAAGCATACCGGGAATCCCATAAAGTAGCACTTTTTTGAGATCGACTTTTAGCGAAGCAAAGAGAAAATTGGAGATCGCAAAAGGGACGACGGGACTGATTCTGATGAAAAATATCAAACTTTCCGGCCGGTGGATTTTGTCTTCCAGTTGAGTTTTTAGCTCGGGTTTTTGAGCAGAAAGAAGGGGTAAAAAGTCAGCATTGAGTACTTTGCCTAAAGTATATCCGATGACATTGGCGAGCAGATAGCCAAAGAACAAACTTGGAAAACCGATCCATCCAAAAAAGTAACCCGAAGCCAGCGCAGTAAGTGTGGTAGGAAGCAAGGCAAAACCCAAGATGAGAGAAATACCTACGGTGTAAAGTAAATGGTCAAATCCACTTTCCAATTGAAGACTCTCCGCTAAAGCATAATTGGCAAGCAAAAGCAAGCTTCCGATTCCAGGCATCAAAGTCACCCAAATCCACCCAAGTGAAGCCCCCGGATGTGCTCGGAAGTAGGAGGCGATTGTCTTGAATATGCTGGCCTTTTTTGTCATCTTTGAAGCCTTATACTAGGCTATTGGTTGTATTTCCCGGCAAGTTTAGCACGCAAAATCGGTTTTATACCGGAAATCACCCGCAATCCTATAACCTTCACTTAAGAATATAAACTCAAATATATCCAGGAATGAAATTGAGCATGCCTGAAGTCAAACTCAAAAAGTGACTTCACAAAAGCAAGATTTTATTTGACCATTTAAAAACTAACTACTCAAATGAAATTTGGTACCAAAGCCATTCATGCAGGCGTAAGTCCTGATCCTACCACCGGGGCCATCATGACCCCAATCTATCAGACTTCAACTTACGTCCAACGGTCACCGGGTGATCACCAGGGCTATGAGTATAGCCGGACCCATAATCCTACCCGAACTGCCCTCCAAAATAGCCTCGCTGCACTGGAAAACGGGAAGCATGGCATCTGCTTTTCTTCGGGACTGGGAGCCATAGATTCTGTGATCAAGCTCTTTAATCCAGGCGATGAGATCATTTCCACCAATGACCTCTATGGAGGGACCTACCGACTTTTCACCAAAGTCTTTGAGCGATACGGGATCAAATTCCACTTTGTGTCCATGGCGGATCCAGCTTCGCTTTCTTCCTATGTGAATGAAAACACGAAGATGGTTTGGGTCGAGACACCGACTAATCCCATGATGAATATCATTGACTTGGAGGCAGTGGCAGCCATCAGCAAAAAGCACAACCTGCTGCTGGCTGTTGACAATACCTTTGCTTCTCCTTTTTTGCAAAATCCGCTAGATTTCGGTGCAGACATCGTCATGCACTCGGTGACCAAGTATCTGGGAGGTCATTCCGATGTGGTGATGGGAGCTTTGGTCGTCAATGATGACGAGTTGGCTTCCCGATTAGTATTTTTACAAAATGCCTGTGGAGCCACCCCTGGTCCACAAGACTGCTTTTTGGTCCTGAGAGGGATCAAAACACTTCACCTGAGAATGGAACGTCACTGCCAAAATGGAAAAACCATCGCAGGGTATCTCAAAAATCACCCAAAAGTAGAGAAAGTTTACTGGCCAGGATTCGAAGATCATCCCAATCATCTCGTCGCGAAAAAACAAATGCGGGATTTTGGAGGAATGATTTCCTTTACACTTAAGGGGAACAGGATCGAAGATGCGAAGACGGTAATGGAGAGTTTCGAACTGTTTGCTTTGGCAGAATCGCTTGGCGGAGTAGAGTCACTCTGCGGTCATCCTGCGTCCATGACGCATGCGTCTATTCCTCGAGAAGAACGTGAAAAAGTAGGCTTGGTGGATTCGTTGATTCGCCTCAGCGTGGGAGTCGAAGATGCAGAAGACCTTAAAAATGATCTGATGCGCGCACTAGCAAAAATCTAATTCAGACCAATATTTTACTCATCATTGCAAAAGCCTGTTTTTCGATCTCGGAAGACAGGCTTTTCTTTTCTTCTTTCAATTCCTTGATCCAGTCCATGTACTTTTTAGAAATGCTGGTCTTCTCTGCCAAGAATCCCGACAGTGTCTGGAATGCCAGATGATTGGAATACCAAGGCTTTAGATTTTCTTTGAGCTGGGTGATCTCTTCATGGATGGCCGAGACAAAAATCGGGTTGAATCCCAGCTGTATAAGTAGATTTTCCAACATGATAATCTTGCGAAGACTTTCAAACAAATCCCTGAATCCCTGGCTATGAATCGGGATTTTTAGCTCTCGATTCATAGAGATCAATTCATCCTGAACGAGTTGATTGATTGCCGTATTGATGGTCAGAGGCTTAATTCCTTTACTGGAAATCTGTGCACTTGCTTTGAAATCTTCCCAGATTTTCAGTGTGCCGCCGACTGCCAGATCGAAGGTTTCCTTTTGAATTTTCCGTTTTTGAATGGCCAGATACTCCGCATAGCTATCGTACACCAGATCTGTTTTTTCCACCCTCGCCCTTAGGTTCCGTTCCACCAATTTGAGGTGGTGAGTTTTGCGGAGTGCCTTTTTCAGCGGTTTGAAAGGCCTGAAAAGCTCATGACCCAGACTTTGGTTTTCGAAGTGGATCTTTTCCATCAAATCAGTGAAAAGCTCCAGAAATTCCAGTTTGGTCTGTAGTTCTATGGCTTTCTTAGACTTCACTTGCTTGCCAAGCACCAGAAAAAGCACCTTTGCTTCCTGATGTTGTTGCTCAAAAATGTGGAAAACCGGAGAAGTCTTTACAGGCATGTTTAGGAAATTCGGACCAAGGTAGCGCCGTAGCCCCACTGGTCTTTTTGAGTGTCCTGAAAGTACTTAATATTTCCTAATTGGCTGAGGCGCTTGTGAATTTCTTTTCTCAGCACCCCATTTCCCAGACCATGGATGAAGGTGATTTCATCCATCCCTGATGCGAGTGCCTGATTTAGATTTTTTTCAAATACTTCAAGTTGGATCCGCATCTTTTCAGAATTACTGAGTTTATCTGGGTCTGGATGCAATTCTTCAATGTGCAGATCGATCGAGCGGGCTGGTTTTGCCGTTTTGACTGGTTCAGGCTTCGATGAGATTTGGTTGAGTTCGGCATTCAGGCTGCGAATGTCCAGCTCCTTGGTCGTCTGCTCCATAGCAAAGAGGTAGACGCTTTTGCCCAAAATCGGTGCTTGGCTCAGGTGTTTGAAAAACTGGGTGGCTTTCATTTTCATCTGCCGCTCAAAAGCCGGGATGGCTTTTTCGAGCTTGTTTTGGATAGGGATGAACCGGATCAAAAATGCAGGCCATTCATCCATCTCCTTCATCAGTCGGTCATCGATCTTTTTGCTTTCACCCGGATTCAATACTCCGGCGTAGAGCGTACGGTGATTGTCACCGAAAACCTCCGAGGTATGGGCAAGGTATGGCTGATGACTGTCATTGATCAGGTAGAGGCTGAGGTTCTGATCATTGATCGGAAGAAAAGCCAAGTAGAGCCCTTGATCTTTTGGTGCTGAGATAGGTAGCGGAGCTTCCGGTTCCTTGGTGACCCCTGCATTTTTTCCAAAGTAATTGGTCTCTGCTTCGGCTATAAGGACTACTTCAGTTTTCATCGCCGGAATGATAAATCCGTCTTCGATTTCAATCTCGATCCTTCCTGAGGAAGAGATCTTTCTGATGATCCCCTGCTCGGTTCCGCGAAGTAATCTGACTTTGTCTCCTATGTTCATGGGTTGAGTGCTTGCTTGTAGGTGTCAATCGCCCGGACTCGAGCAGATTTATGATCTACAATGGGTTTTGGGTACTTGGATGTCTCTAATTCTGGAATCCATTTTTTGATATACTTGAGGTCTTTGTCAAACTTTTCAGTCTGGGAATCGGGATTGAAGACACGGAAATAGGGCTGCGCATCTGTTCCGGTGCCAGCTGCCCATTGCCAGCCACCATTGTTGGCTGAGAGGTCATAGTCCAGGAGTTTTTTTGCAAAATAAGCTTCCCCCCATCTCCAGTCGATCAGCAAATGCTTGGTAAGGAATGATGCCACCACCATCCTGACGCGGTTGTGCATATAGCCTGTGGCATTGAGTTCCCGCATGCCTGCGTCTACGATTGGATAGCCTGTCTTTCCGTCACACCAAGCTTGAAATTCTTCGGTATTATTTCGCCAAGGGATCTGATCATAGGCAGGCTTGAAGGCCCGATCCACTACCTGTGGACTATAAGCCAATATCATCATATAAAATTCCCTCCAGATCAATTCATTTAGGTACGTTTCGTTCAGATTTGCAGCAACTTTGGCCAGTTTTCGCACCGAGATTGTCCCAAAACGGAGATGAATTCCCAGTCGGGTTGTCCCATTTTGCGCTGGGAAATTTCGCGTTTTGTCATAGTGACGGATGATATCCTCGTCTGCAACTTTCGGTGGAATCTCAACCGAAGTTTTCTCAAAGCCCATTTCTTTCAAGGCAATGGTAGGCAAATATTTACTTGAATATAGGTTCTTCCAGTTTGGATCATCCAAAGTCTGGATTTTGGTGCTGTTGTATTTTTCCAGCCAGCTTTTAGAGAAGGGTGTGAATACTTTGTAAAATTCCCCGGATCCGTTTAGTATCTCTCCAGGCTCGAAAATTACCTGATCCTTGAAGCTCAGAAGTTCACTGCCATTTTCCTTGAGAATTTGCGCTATTTCGGCATCCCTCTCCTTGGCGTAGGGTTCATAGTCCCGGTTGGTGTAGACCGCCTGAATCTCATATTCTTGAAGGAGTTCTCGATAGATGTCATCCGGCTTACCATATCGAATCAAAAGCGATCCCCCTTTCTTCTCCAGCTGTGCTTTTATTTCTTCCAATTGAGAATGGATAAATTCCACACGGGCATCCGCTTTGTCCTCAAGCTTGTCTAGAATATTCCGATCAAAAATAAAGAGGGGAAGGACGTTTTTTTCCTGCTGCAAAGCATAGAAAAGTCCAGTATTGTCTTCCAGTCTGAGGTCCCGGCGAAACCAAAACAGGGTTATTTTTTCCATGAGCTTTTTCTAAAAGAAAGTATCGAGTCCAGTGAAATGTTTCAAAAATCTTCTTTTGAAGGGATTCTGTCTTTCACTGGTGGTAGAGGGGGATCTTTGCGGGGAGGGAGATTTTCCAAATCGAGAGGCTTCCACTCTTCATCCTCAGGCAGACTATACCTTAGGAAATCATCTGAGTCATTGATGGTAAGTTTATTGGCTTTTTTCCCGGTTATTTTTTTGAATAACTCTGAAAAGGAATTGAAGGATACATTCTGTGTAAGAGAGGCTCCGTAGGTCAATACATTTTGAGTGAGTGAAAGGGAGGTAAACGTATTGTAGTTGTTTCGATTGAATATTCTGAGCCGATATACTCCTTCCTCGGTCAGTAAATATTCGGCTTGCCAGTCTCCAATTACCGAAGCGGCACTGGCATTGCCTTGATTGTCGGTAAATCCTCCATCTCGAGACACTCTGAGCCTCCCATCCAGAAAGGTATAGGCGACACTCAGCTGGAAATTTTCTAGGGTATTTTCGTCCAAAGTCGCTAAATCGATGTTGATTTCGAGGTTTTTGTCCAGTTGGCCAATGAAGCTGTTGAGCTGCGAAGACAGCAGATTACTTAGGCTCGAGGATATGGTCGAAACGCCTGAGAATTGACCCTCCGGAGAAAAATTCTGTGTCAATATCACCGAAAACACCTGCCGGTTCATCTCCTGTTCATCCGCCGCAAGTCTGCTCTGAAATGCTGAAATTGTGGTCTGCACATCTCCGCTGGAAGGATATTCGGAGAAGTCAAACCCAAACGAAATATCTGGTGAAAGCAATTCCCCCTTGAGATCCATCAGGACTTTGAGTGGGTATCTTCGTCGCATTTGACTGTTTTCTGACACGGAAGAAGCGGAAAGAAGGGGTTGCAGGGAGACGTTTTCCTGGTAGACGGCCTTGAGGTTCATGATGCCCTGATATGGGTCGCCAAACCAGGTTATCCGCCCTCCGGGTTGAATCACAAATTTCTTTTTGACGATGTTGTACAGGGAGAAGTTGTATTGCCCCTGAGAAATCTCATAATTTCCGGTCAGGTTGAAATTTCCTTGGGTATCGATATTCATGGTGAGAATACCTCTGCCTCTGGCTTCTAAGCTTTCTTCGGTTTTGGGATCAATGATGATTTGGGTAAAAGCATCCGGAGTAATATCCAGAATGAAATTCATTCGGACATTTTCGATGTCTAGGCGGTTGACATCTTCTGCCAATTGCTGGATGCGTACCGTGTCCTGAATATTGATAATCTGAATGAAGTCCTCCTGGTATTGCGTATTGCTGCTGGTCAGTGGGATAAAGATCCGGGTATTTGCCTGAGTGGTAGCTCTGGCTGTCACATCAAGATTGGTGGTACTGCCTTTGACTGACAAAGATCCTGTGGCAAAGGCTGTCCCATAGAATACCTCATTGTCCTTGGCGGAGGTGTTGAGCACTTGGAAGTTGCTCAGCGAGGAATTGATGTCAAGGAAAATATTGTTGAAGCCAGAATGGTTTACCCCCCCGGTGAAGGTGGCTCGATTTCCGTTCAAATCCCTGAAGATCAAATCGCGAAAGCTAATTTGGGTAGGCTGAAATAGGATGCTACCGTCCAGAGTATAGCTGGTATTCAGGTAGTTGATATGGACCTTGCCCCTGTCAATACGACCACTGCCGATGAGCTCGGGAAGGTCTGTGGTACCTCTCAGTTGAAGGTTTCCGGTGACTGTACCTCCAAGCCTGGAGACATAATTGGACAGAAAGGGTTCTAGAATTACCAAGTTTGCTTCCGTGAGAACAGCATCCAAATCAAGGGTTTGAAATTCTAGTCCCAAGATCCCGTTGACGTCAATTTTCTTTTGGCCGTTTATCTCATTTTCCAAATCCAAAATCAGGTTATCGTCTTCCATTTTAGCGGAAGCGAAGAGATTTCCGATCGGGAATTGGTTGATCTCTGTATCATCGACCGAGAGATTGCCATCGATCTTAGGCTGATTTAGAAGGTCTTGCAGCTGGAATGCCCCATTGGCTCGCCCCTTAAAATCCTGCGTGGTGAGTGTGTTGAGAATGTCGATTTCTACATTTTTGAAGAAAAGATCCAAAATCTCCTCCGGATTGCTGCTGATTTTCCCGTCAACCCCGATCGATTGCCCTTCATTTTTAATTTCGAGTTTATTGAAGGTGATTTCGCCTTTTGAGATCACGATTTGATTTTCAATGTCAAAATTCCAGTCCTGATTCAAGACTCGAAGTAAAGAGGGCTGGAAATGGATATTGGTTCCTGTGGTCGAAAATGTGGTTTCTGCCAGGACTCTTGCACGGCTCTGGGTGGAATCCTGATCCAAACTCAATTCCAGATCCAGATTGCTCTGATCCCAGATGGCTTCTAGTCCCAGGTTTTTAAACCCAAGGGTATTTCCTACTTTTTGCTCCTTGGAATAGACATAAAAGGAAGCCAAAATATCGGCACTGTTGATGATTTTGGAAGTATTGAAATCAATGTTGGTGCCCAGGGCAGTATTTCCCTGGTAGTTGATGGTGTCGATGCTGGTGAAGAAATTGAATACGGTGTTTTCGGTAGTTTGGTAGAAAGCTCCTTCCAGAATCGTGTTTTTAGAAATCGAAAAATCAGGCTTGAACAAGTGGATCAAGGGATTGAAATCCTGGAGCTTAACATTCAGGTCCAAGTTGTATTCTTCTGCAAAGTTTTTTTCCAAATCTGCGATTGGTTGTTCCTCGTTGAGCAAAATGGCTACGTACTGATTGCCTAAGATCTGGAGATCACGGGTCATTTGCTCTAAGTTAAACTGCCCCGAAGCTGCCGCCACGATGTAATCAGAATTGATCGATAAAGTCCGCGTCCCTCCTGCAAACAGGGATTGGAAAAAGAAATCTCCAACATCCAAAAAGCGGTCTTCGTAGCCTGCTTTCACATCTGAAAACCGGGCGATACCCTGGATATCATCCAGATTGATGCCCTTGGTGTCGATGTCCAACTTACCGGAAATAAATGAAGGGGTCTCTACCAAGTTGATCCGATCTAAAAATGCCGTATCCAATTGGACCACCATTCGAACCGAGTCAATGGCTTCGTTAAGGTTGACATAGCCTCTAGCCTGTGCCTTAAGATTGGGATCATTGATCGAAAAATTCCCCTTGAACAGGTTCAAGCCGTAGGTAGCATCTGTCCGGATGTTTGAAAAGTTATAGTTGTTTACCCCAATTTGGGAAATGACTGCATTGAGATCAATCAGGGCATTCTGGGCTGAAGTTCCTTTGAAATTTACATTTCCATCCAGACTCACTTTTTGAAGCAATTCGCTATCGTCTGCCAGGATTCCCATGTCGAGGTTTTGAACTTCGATTCGCGAGACAATCGAGGGGGTACCCTTTACCAAATCATAATTTATTCTCCCTTCCAGATTCCCGATACTTGTTCGGAATTTCCCATTAGTCGTAAAGCGGGTGAGGAGTCCCGCAAAGTCTGCATCCAAACGAATCAGGTTGAATTTATTGATTTGTCGCTCTACATCCGATGACAGGTAGGGAGCAAGGTCACGTGCGGAGATTACTGAATTTTTGAGGGAAAGATTGAGATAAGTCTTTTCAATATCCGGAAGTCCATCGATTTCAATTGCGCCAAAGAGTGCTGTCTTTTGTCCCAGTCGAATGAGAAATTCCTCTGACTTCAAGTCCGATACTGTGCCGATCAACTCCCCACTGAGGTAGATTTCATCTTTGAATTCAGGAAGGGAAGGAACGAAAACACGCAGGTCGTCCAACAAGATTTTCGTCTCGTCCATTCTCAGGGTCAACTTCACTTGATCAATGAACTCCGAAAATCCATCCGGGCCGATCAAATCCATTCTCAAGTAATCCTTGACATGACTTCCCTCGGAACGGAGATTTAACTTGTCCAATTCGAGGAATGTTGGGGCATAGGTTAATTCGGTTTTCAGTTCCTGAATTTTAAGTCCGGAGCTTTGTTCCACACCGCTTAGGTGCCGAATGTTGATGCCGATTTCTCCATTTGAAAGGTCAAAATCACTTGCATTTGCCGTGATTCCGCTAAAACGCATTGCACTGGGATCAAACCCCTGAGGAACAGAATCAGAATTATAATCGATCAAAGAAAATGAAGCCTGCCTAAGTTGAATAGCTCCAATCGAAAAATTGACTGAAGCAGAAGATGTGGTGTCTGCCGAACCGAATAATTCATTCAATTCGTTTACCCAACGGTTGATATTCATCACAGAATCGCCCGAATGAGTCAGGAGGTTCACTGCCGCCTGATCCAATCGAACCGCATCCACAACGATATCACCCGGAGGGAGTAGCGAGAGTAAAGAAAAGTCAGCATGTGCTTTTACCGCTCCGATCATCAGGCTATCCCGATGATCGTGTATGGTGACATTTTCCAGTTCCAAAGCATCCCACCAGGAAAGCTTAATTTTACCGATCTCGGTATGGAATGCTGAGTTGTCATTAAGGTATCCGGTCACCCGGTCTATTAGCCAGTTTTGAACGCTGGATATTTGGAGAGCCAAGCTCAAAAAAATCAGTAAAAGGGTGGAGGAAAAAACTACCCAGAGAATTAGCCGGAAAGCTTTGTGCAAAAAATCCGTAACTTTCGAGTTCTTTTCCAATGAGTAACAGGGATATTTCTATACTAGCAATCGAATCATCGTGTGATGAGACTTCGGCGTCCATTATAGTAAATGGTAAAGTACTTAATAATATTGTCGCCACGCAATCCGTACACGAAAAATATGGGGGAGTAGTTCCTGAGCTGGCTTCCCGAGCACATCAGGAAAACCTCATTCCTGTGGTTCAGGAGGCGATTTTGTCTTCTGGGATTTCCAAGGATCAGTTATCAGCGATAGCATTCACCCGGGGTCCTGGGCTGATGGGTTCGCTTTTGGTTGGGGTTAGTTTTGCAAAAGCTTTTGCGACAGCGCTAAAGATTCCGCTGATCGAAGTTAATCATATGCAAGCGCATATTTTGGCACATTTCATCGAGGATCCAAAGCCTAGTTTTCCGTTCATTTGTCTGACAGTAAGTGGAGGGCATACCCAGTTGGTTTTGGTAAAGGATCATCTGGAAATGGAGGTCATCGGTGAGACCCAGGATGATGCCGTTGGAGAGGCATTTGACAAGACTGCCAAACTACTAGGCCTGCCCTATCCAGGAGGACCATTGATTGATCGCTACGCAAAAGAGGGAAATCCGAAAGCATTCAAATTCCCGGTGACACGAATGCCGGGATTGAATTATTCTTTCTCAGGAATAAAAACCGCTGTTCTATATTTTCTGAGGGATCAGCTCAAAGAAAATCCAAATTTCATCACGGAAAACCTGGCTGATCTTTGCGCCAGCATCCAATACACCCTCGTCGAAATGCTCCTGATTAAGCTAAAAGAAGCGGTCAAGCAGTACGGGGTAAAAGAAATTGCCATTGCTGGGGGTGTATCGGCCAATTCGGGATTGCGGGAGACACTCGCCGCACTTGCCCGACGAAAAGGCTGGAACCTCTACGTCCCGAAATTCGAATACTGTACGGACAACGCTGCCATGATTGCCATGGCTGCATTTTACAAATACCAGAGAAATGAATTCGTCGGCCTCGACGTGACACCTCTGGCAAAAATGAAACTCTGATATGGCTAAGTCCAACCGCTTCGAAAAGTTCGTCAACATCAAAAATAAGAAAGCAAGCTTTGAGTTTGAATTCATTGATACCTATGTGACAGGGCTGATGCTTTCCGGTACCGAAATCAAGTCTATCCGAGAGAGCAAAGTGTCTTTGACGGAGGCGTTTTGCATTTTTATGGAGGGGGAACTTTACATTCGACAGATGCACATCGCTCCATACAGCATGGCTGCCAGTTACAATCATGTCGCAGTTAGGGATCGGAAGTTGCTCCTGAAGAAAAAAGAATTGGAAAAGCTCGAAACTAAGTCGGCTGAGAAGGGGCTTGCAATCATTCCGGTTCGTATATTTATCAATGACCGTGGTTTGGCAAAATTGGAAATTGCACTGGCCCGGGGTAAGAAAACACACGATAAACGTCAGGACCTGAAGGAAAAAGATGCAAAAAGAGAGCTCCAGCGAATGGCCTTTGATTGATGCTTACGGGATTTGTCGTCAGACGATCCTTCCACTTTACCGCCAACCTACTTTTGACTCCGCACTGGTCTGCCAGTTGCTTTTTGGAGAATGCTACCAGATCAATGGACTCACCTCCGACAGACAGTGGTTTCGGGTGTACCATGAAGACACCGGCATGGGAGGCTGGGTCTGGGCCAAACTTATCAAAGAAATCACCGGAGAAGAATACCGCAAGTTTCTCAATCAGGACTTTCAGATCGTCACCAGCCCCATTGCCGCTATCGAATACCTCGGCAGCAATCTCTACTTACTCCCAGGCAGCAGACTCCACTTCAGCGAACTCGAACTATTCAACTGGCAGGAGCATATCGGATTCACCGGCACCTATCGGCCCCATGCGGTGCGGGCCGGCCGGGAAGAACTCATCGAAATCGGACTCCGTTACCTCAATGCACCCTTTCAGGCCGGAGGGAGAAGTATTTTTGGCTTGGATGAAGAGTTTGGTTTTGCACTGATTTTTGCGATAGCTGGTTATTCTTGGCTTTCTGGGAAAATCCCCGGCAAGAGCGTGACGCCTGAAGAAGCTGTTCCAGGTGACTTGTTTGTTTTCAGAGATTTAGAAAAGCAGGAGTCCCACTTTGGTTTATTTTTGGGAGCAGAGGAAATACTCTGGATGGATAACAAAATGAAAGTCTCTGACCTGGACGAATGGGAGGATTACTTGAGAAACAATACCGGTGAACAGGTCGTTTTTGACGCGAGATCGATAGTGGGATAAGGTATGGAAAAACGGGTTTTGGTGCTAAACTTAGATCATTCGCCGGTAGCTGTAGTTCCGGTACAGAAAGCCATTGTGCTTTGTCTTTTGGAAAAAGCCAACATCCTGTCTACCTATGAACTTTTGAAAATTCGTACGGTGGACCGCAGTTTCGATTATCCAGCGGTGATCCGATTGACTCATTACAAAAACATCCCTTTCCGGGGAGTCTTGCTCAATCGAAACAATCTCTTCAAGCGGGACAATGGGGAATGCCAATACTGCGGCAGTAAAAGACACCTGACTATCGATCATATCATTCCCAAGTCCAAAGGCGGCAAAACCAACTGGACCAATCTGATCACTGCCTGTAACCGCTGCAATGTGAGCAAAGGAGACAAGACTCCCGAGCAAGCTGGTCTGGTGCTGCGATCCCAGCCATTCAAACCCTCACTTTCTTATTTTTTAGCAGAATATGCCCAGCGTCAGGCAGAGGAATGGTTACCTTTTCTATCTAGTCGGGTGATTACGTAAGAAATGGAGGATGGGTAGATTTTAAAATTGAAAAGTTGGAATTTTTATGAACACTAAGACTAGAATAAAAATTACCCGTAAGTAAAGAGTGAGAATAAAAAAATAAAAATTTTACCTTCGTAGGATAAATAATTTTTTTAATGCGATGAACCTACCCCTCGAAACATTCTCCCCAAAATCCCGACAGGAATGGCGGGATTGGCTGCAGGAAAACCACGATAAGAAGCAGTCCATTTGGCTGATTTATTTCAAAAAGGAATCCAAGCAGCCCTCAGTCGTTTACAATGATGCGGTGGATGAAGCACTTTGCTTCGGTTGGATTGATAGCAAATCCAAACCTATTGATTCGGATCGGTACATGCAGTTCTTCTGCAGACGGAAACCCAAAAGTGTCTGGTCCAAGATCAACAAGGCGAAAATTGCACGACTTACTGAAGAAGGATTGATGACTCAGGCTGGTTTGGATTGCATCGAAATCGCCAAGAATAATGGTTCCTGGACGATCCTTGATGAAGCAGAAGAATTAATCATACCAAATGATTTGGAAGAAGCTTTTCAGGCTTCCCCAGTTGCAAAAGATTATTTTCTAAGTCTAAGTCGTTCAGACAAGCGGAACATTCTGCAATGGCTGGTCTTGGCTAAGCGACCCGAAACCCGCCAAAACCGAATCGATGAAATCGTCACCCTTGCAGCACAAAACCAAAAACCTAAGCAATTCCGGGGTAAAAATGCCTGATTCAGGAACTTAGAGTTTTTGCAGACTGTAGAAATCCGTAGATTAACTTTTGTCTATTCTTCATATTCCAGAGCGCTATGATAATCAAAGTGAAAACCACCCCAACCAATGAAGAACTTCTGTCACTTCTGCGGAAAGAATTGCCGAGTGATTATAGCCTGCGGGAGTTTGGTCTGGATAAGAAAACTGTCATGATTAAAAAATCTGCCTTCATTGGTGCTCAGGTCACGGTGAGAAAAAATGAAATTGCCATAGATGAATCGACACCATCTGTGGTAGGAGGAATTTTGTCAAGTCTGGCGATGATCGAACTGGCCAGTCTAATTGTTTTTATTTTTGCATGTGGCGCCACAACTCGGGCAAAATTTCAGGCTTTTGAAAGGGAGATGGCCGCGTTGATTTTTAAATTGTATAATTAAACCAATATGATTTAATGATCCACAATTCGTTGAGTTTTTGAAAAATATTTTCTTCTTTTAAAGCTTTATTAGGTAAACAGATTGAAAGTTAAATAAATGAAAATTTTAAGTTATTATCTTGTGTTGACGGGTTTTTTGGGGATTATTACATTACTAATTACAATTCTTCAAAGCCCAGTTATCCTTAATTTTATTTATTTTTTTTATATAATTTATGTGTTGAGTGTAAGTTTAACTACAATCTATTTCGGTTTTAACCTCATTGGAGATCGGGCAAAAATGGGATATTTAGGAAGTTTGGTTGTTTTATTTTTAGGCATATTTTCATTTAGTTTTCAAGGTTTAAAGTATGTAATGGCATTAGGTTTCGGAGTAATTTTGTCTGTTATAGACTTTGATAGGGGGATTATTAATGTGAGTTTTCCAGTTTCTGAATTTACAATCCAATATAATAGTACTGGTTCAGTCTTTGGCTTTGGTGTGAATTTAGTTTCGCTTTTACTATTTATAGTCCTTTTTCGTCGATATAAGAAAATGTAATTTGACAAGACATTCTTTCTCAAATTTCACGTTTCTCATTTAGGGTTAAACATTTTAATGATGAAGCAGGCACTTATCTTGATTCTTTTGGCTGCAGTTTTTGGCTGTACCGACACATCTGATCAACCTATCCCTTTAACCTTAGAAGGAATATGGGTCGATCAATTGACTAAAACCGATACGCTGGAATTTTTAACGCTGCAGGATGGTAGTTCACTTTTGAATTTGAAAAGAGGACAGCAAAATCAAAATGGCTTTGCTGTACCTAAAATAGGTTCTGGACTTTATACTTTTTCGATAAAGAAAGACAACATTACCCTTCAATATTCCTTATCAAGTTATTACAATCCAACAGAATACTATTTTCGTCAAAATGCACTCGAGTTGAAGATTGGAAGGTTTTTTGACTCAGAAAATAGTTCGGACGTGTTGACTTTTAGGAAGGTCAGGTGAGTAGGATTTTGGCTTAGTTGCGATTTTTTGTTACCCAACTCAACCCAAACCCCACCAAGAAAATCGTCAGCGTTCCCATCACGATCGTCATATTCGTGTGAAGCGGGTTTGCAAAGGTTTCGGACATTCCATTTTGGATCAAAATCGCCGATAAACTCATCCAACCAATTACCAAAACTCCCAGAATCACAGCGAAAACAGCCTGTGGATTCTTTGCTTTCGACAATAATCCCAACAAGAAAAGTCCCAATATTCCCCCGCTGAATATCGAAGAAAGTGCCCACCAAGCTTCCAAAGCACTGTTGACTCCATTAAAAGCCAATCCGACCACGATGCTCAGCAAACCCATAATCAGCGATGAACCCCTCAATACGCGAAGGGAGAGCTTTTCCGATGGATTGGGATGGATGTATTTTCGGAAGTGATCAGAGAGAATCACCGTCGCCGAACTGTTTATGCTCGTAGAAACGGTACTCATGCCAGCTGCAAAGATGGATGCGATCAGCAAGCCTGTCACGCCCACCGGAAGTTGATTGACGATGAAGAAGGGAAAAACTTTGTCTCCGGCCAGTCCTGCGGGAAGTAATTCGGGTTGGGCCTGATAATAAGCAAACAAGGCTGTACCGATAAAGAAGAAAAGAAGCGAAACTGGCACATAAAGCAAACTTCCAAGCCAAGTCGATTTCTTTGCTTCTGATTCGGTTTTGGCGGTTAAATAGCGCTGTACATAACTCTGATCGATCCCGAAATTTTGCAGGTTGATAAAGAGTCCATAGACCAAAATCATCCAGAAAGTGGAGGTGGTAAAATCGAGTTTGAAACTGCCCAAACTGAACTTATTCGCTTCATTTGCAATACTGAATATCGAGGAAGATCCCTCAGGCATCCCAAAGAAAATTACACCCAAACAGGCCAAAGCACCTCCGATCAAAATGATTCCCTGCACCGCATCTGTCCAGATTACCGCTTCAATTCCGCCCCACATCGAATAGATGACCACACTAATCCCCGTCACCAGGATGATGCTCGGAATGCTCCATCCCAGCAAGGCATTCATCGGCAAGGCGAGCAAGTACATGATGGCTCCCATTCTAGCCAATTGAGTGAGCAAATAACAAATAGATGCGTAAATTCTTGCCCAAGCTCCAAACCGCTGCTCGAGGTAGAAATAAGCTGATTCGCTTTTCAGTTTGCGGTAAAGCGGAACAAAGTATTTCACCGCGATCCAAGCCGCCAGCGGAATGGATAGACTGAAGACAAACCCATTCCAATTTCCTGAAAAGGCATTTCCAGGTAAAGCTAAAAAGCTGATGCTACTCACAAAGGTGGCAAAGATCGACATACCGATGGCCCAAGCCGGAAGCCGGCCGCTACCTGTGGTAAAGTCCGAGGAAGTACGCTTCCGGAATGAAAAAGAAACACCAAATCCTACAATTGCCAGCATGTAAATGAGAAAAATGGCGAGGTCTAGGATTGGCATTTGGATATGTTAGGAGGTATGGAAGTTGGGAGGTTGGAATGTTTGGTTCCCGCTGACCTGACTGCCGTCAGGCAGGTTGGCGCAGAAAATTTGCTGACCTGCCTTCCGCAGGCAGGTTATCGCGGATTAATTCACGACTTAAGACATTAAAGATTCCTGAACTCGTTTTTTGACTTCGTTGAATTTAGGGTATAATTCTGCTTTTTCAGATTCAGAATAAGGAAAAAGGGGAGGGGCGAAGTTGCCTTGGCAAAGACCTTCGAGAGCCATTGCTGCTTTCAATCCTTTCAGATAACTGGAGCGATAGGTGCCATTGGTGTAGAGGTTTTTGCTCAGAAAGAGGATCGTATCTTGGAGTTTCTTGACTGTTTCAGTTTCCTTTTTCTGGAAAGCTTCGTAAAGTGCCACATAGAGTTTTGGGAAAAGATTAGCACCTCCAGTGACTCCACCATGACCTCCCATTTCCAGCGTATTTGCGAGGATTTCCTCTGGTCCTACGAAGATTTTGAAATCTGGCTGATCCCGAAGAGCCTCGCAAAGTCCCTGGAAGTTTTCCGGGTTTCCGGAGCTGTCCTTGATGCCAATGATATTGGGATGCTTGGATAGTTCGACGACTGTTTCTACCTCAATGTTGATCTTGGTATGTGAGGGCATGTCATAGAGGAACATTGGCAATTCCACCATATTTGACAGTTTTTGATAGTAATAGCTCAACTCTTGCTGCCCGATATTCATGTAAAAAGGTGCTGCCGCAACCAATGCATCGGCACCGGATTCTTTGGCGATAGCGGCCAAATCCAAGCTTTCTACAAAGGAACAATCGGTGATCCCCACCAAGATCGGCACTCGCCCGTTCACCTGTCGGCAGGTCAGTCGGATTAAGTCACTTTTTACATCCGAACTCAAGCCTGCGAATTCACCCGTAGTGCCAAGAATAAAAATCCCATGAACTCCTCCGCCGATCAGATGCTCAATGAGTTTTTCCGCATGCGGGACATCCAGCGATAAATCTGAATTTAAAGGCGTGATCATAGGAGGAATAATCCCTTGAAAAGTGTCTATTGGTTTCATGGTTTTAGGTTTTTGTTGAAAAAATCAAAGGCTCAGGTGTACGTACTTGATCTTTTTTCGATTGTAAGTGTAACTGATATGAACTGTGCCGTCAGTCGCTTGAATGATGGCAGGATAGCTGAATTCCCCTTCTTTCTCATCCTCCAATACCAGCACTTCAGTCCAATTGATGCCGTCGGTAGAGCTAAAAAGCGAGAGCTTGTTTCGTCCTTTCTTCAAAGGATTGGCAACCAAGAGATGGGATCCATCTGAAAGAGTGACAGCATCTATTCCGGAGTTGTTATTGTCCATGTTTGTCGCCTCAAGGGTAGTCCAGGTTTTTCCGTTATCGCTAGACCAAGCTGTGGCCACTACCCCTTCTTGGGTGCGGCAAAGGACCTGGATTTTATTGTTTGGGTGAAAAAGGACGGTAGGTTGGATGGCATTGAAAGGGCCTTGCAGTTCTACTTTTTCCCAGTTTTTGAGATCGGGATCGGATAGTTCAATATGTGAAGTCCAGACATGATTGATCTCAAAGCTACTGGGATGCAACAATTGACCGTTTGGGAGTTCGACAGATTTATTTCTTACCGGACCCAAAAATCCCGGAGGCAGTTGGATTTCTTCAGACCATGTTTTTCCTTCATCGCTTGAAATTTTGTAGTGTCCCCACCATTCTCTTGGGTTTGGACCTTCTTTGTAGAAAAGGACGATCGCCCCGTCATTTTTGCGGTGAAGGACCGGATTCCAGGTTGGGTTTCTAAATACCTCATTTTCTATTCCATCTGCAGCCCATTCGGGGGTAGACCATGTTCCATTTTTCCGATGCGAAGTGTAGATAGCTACGTCTGGATGCCGCTCATAGGTGCCTCCAAACCAGGCTGCCATCACGCCATCCTCTGTTTCCAAAAGTGTGGAGGCATGGCAGGAAGGGAATGGGGCCGTTTCGTAGATAAAGCCGGAAGAAAGGATTTTGATGTCTCGATTTTCAGGATTGGAAAAAGAAAACAAGCCCAAAAGGCTCAAAAAAGAGATAAACTGAAGCATAGGTTATTTGAGTTGAGGTGCAAAACGGAAGTTTTAACCTAACAAAAAAGCCGGACTTTTCCTCGAAACTGTCCGGCAGTGACCTGTCTGGCTTTTCACTTTCCTCCAAAAGTGGATTCATTTTGTAATTGAGAAATCTTTAAGAAGACAAGGATCAAAGACGAAGGAGTTTAAACTCGATTTTACTTTAAAGTTTTTTTGATTTGAAAATTGCCATCGCATTCTCAATTTCTTTGATGCTTTCCTTAGACCAAACTGAAATTTTTTTCAAGCCAGCTTGATAAGATCTGCTCTTTCGGTTTAGTGAGGGATTTGGAATCAAGAAATTTTTATCCTCATATTCTTTAACCATCGCCAAAGCTTCCTCCAGTTTTTTCCCCTAAGCAGAACCTGGGTCTAGCTTTTTGTCAAATTGAGAATCAATCTAATCCAAAAGGATTTCGGATTCTGACTCAGTTTTGATATCAGTTAGAATCATGTCAAATTTTTCAGTTTTTAAATAATCAATAGTTCACCTCGACTTCACTTGGTGGCCGAGCGAAGCCGAGGCCATTTTGACATAATGGTGAAGATCTTGCCTATCAGTAAAGTCAAATTTTACCGTTTCCAATTGAAATCCCAAAACTCCAAAAACAACTCCCAATCCTTCCAAGTCAAGTCATGCTTTCCCTCCCGGATGTGGTATCCCACAGACTCCAAATGAACTGGTCCTTCCAGGGCTTCAAATTCTGGTTCAAACACCGCCTTTTTCCCATAAATCTCCGAAGCAACCCGACTTCCCAATTGTATTCCAAGGTATTCTCCCTTGGGATCGGCCCATTGGTCGCCTTTTGCACTGGAATAATAGACTGCTCTCGGGGCAATCAAACCCGGTAGCAGGTGCTGATCAAGTGGCAGTTGTTCCTCCTTTTCATTGTATTTCTGAAAGTTGTCAGCAAACCAATGTGGAAATCGACGATTAATTGCGCCGACGGTTTCTCCATATTTCCGCTTGGACAGTGCTGCTCCTCCACAACCCGATTCATTGGCGTAGGTGAAAGCCCATCGAGGATCGTTGGCAGAAGCCCATAGCGCCGCTTTTCCCGTTCGGGAATGGCCGACGAGAATGGATTTTTTGGAGTCTACTTTAGGATGCTGCTGAAAGTAATCCATTGCCCGCATCGCTCCCCAACCCCAAGCTCCCAATGCTTTTAGCCCGTTTGCTTGGCCAATCTGCTCGGGGTAAAGGGTGGAAATCATGCCATTTTGAAAACTATCAGCAAGATCAGGAGCGACGGTTTCGGCATGAAAAGAAGCCGTGGCAAAACCCTTTTTGATCAATTCAGGAACAGGCCAAAAAGCCTCATCGGCCAATTTTCCATCTGGGTATTTTGGCAAGTAATTAATTAGAAGAATCACAGGAAATGGCCCTTTCCCTGTTTTTGGCAGAAAAAAGTTAATCCGCATCGTATGGCTTTTTCCGTTTCTTTCAACCGTGATATTCACTTCTTCCAAATCCGCGATTTCAGGGTAGGGATTTGCTGTTTCGCTTATTACTTCGAATGAAATCTTGTCAAAATCTTTCGGGATTTGGCCATAGACTTCATCCTGAAAAAGCCTAAAAATCTCAGGTCTCCGAAATTTTTCCCATTCCGATACAGTCTGAATCAGCTTTCCTTTTTCACTTACAAAAGGATCCGAAAGAATCAAATCCGGAACTTTGTTTTCATCGTAGTTGGCAGTGTTTTGCGACATGCTTTTAAGTGGGGAAAGAAGGAGGAAAGCGGAGGCAATCAGGTGTAGCTTCTTCATGATTTGTATCGTAAAAGGTGAAAGGTAAGTGGTGAGTGGTTTTCACCACTTACTTTTTCCGAAAAGATTAATTCGAAGAAGCGGTCGAAGATTTCTTTGACACAAAGGGCTCAAAAGGATACGCTCGAGGTAGTACTTCGATGCCACTGGTCACTTTAAGCGGGCTTGGCCCTGCATAAGTTAACTCCACAAAATAGGCTCTGAAGCCTTGTTCTGGGGTTTTCATCTCCACCGTAAGTTCTCCGTTTTGGGGAAGGCTGATTTCTTCAGAAACCCAATTTGGTCCGAATACATCAATCATGAAGTTCCGCTCCAGCGGATTGCTTGCGGACCAAAGTTTGACTGAGAGGGGTCGGTTTTTGGAATCTGTTTTTACAAGGATCTTATCGCCTTCGATTTTCCATTCATAAGTTGGCCTAGGTGTTTTGTTAAGAATTGATCCATAAAATGAGATTAAATTGGGAAGAGCATCGGAATCACCCACATCGTGCCCTGAGTTGGGGACGTACATCACGTGCTTTTCCCCAGGAAGGGCATCCCAGTAAAACTTCCAGCTGTCAGGTTGGAAAAACTCATCCCCGGCGGCGTTGATTAGCAGTTTGGGCATGTCATATTCAGGCAGAAAAGAATAGGGCTCGGTGATCTCCATCATTCGGTCAAACTCCGGAGTGCCCACCCAATCCATCACTCCCTCTCGCACGTAATCACCCACCGCGGGGGCCCAATAGCCGTAGTTGCGCCAATGATGCTCAAAGGAGGGGGCCAGATTCAACAGATCAATCACTACAGGCACAATCGCTACTACACGGTCATCCACTGCTGCGGTAGTCCAGGTAGTCCAGCCTCGCTTGGATGCGCCACCCACCACAAAACTGTTAAGGTTTTTATTGTATTTGTCTTTGACGACGGCAGTCATGGCATCCATTGCGAGCTTGGCAGCTTTGGTCATCGGGAGTCGGGCCAGCCAAATCGCATCTTCATCTTTGGCACCGCCTTCCAGAAATTTTCTCCAGCCATAGGAAATGATCTCGTCCTCATAGCGCTCCCCAAAAGTGTCGTTTGCAAAGGTGATCGGTTGAAAAGGCACATTGTGAATCTGAGCCACGATCGAATTAGTCTGGGTAGAAGCCGCCAGAATTAAAGGATCTGGTTTTTCGGGCATTTTGGAGTTGGTACTACCGCCTCCGATCCAGAGCATGCCTGTTTCATGTGGTGTATTTTTCGGAATGACTATCGATACCCAATGCCACCATGCTGTCTGGTCGACAATTTCCGGACTCAGCCAATGTTGAGAATACATCTTCAAAACATGAAAATCCACTGTTTCGCCGGGAACAGAATGCACAATTTCGTAGCGGAACGTGGAGTCAGATGCATGCACGTAGTCCTTGAGGAGGGTAGTTGAGGGAGACTCAACTTGAGTTACCTCCTCAGCTGCTTTTTGACAGGAGAAAAATGTGAAAACACAGAAAATCAGAATTCCCCAACTCCAATAGAGGTAGGATTTACTTGGCTTCATAGCTTTTGGGGTTTAGTGTTAGATACCTAAAAGCTATAAAAAATGCGGATTATCACCAATAGGCTAAATAGCCAAATAGGGATGTGCCATTCTCTATCGATCCTGTAGCAGCGAAAAAAGTCGATTAATCAAGGATTGATCCATTGGTTTAGAGAAGAAATCGAGCACTCGATTGTAGTCAAAGGCACGCTCACGGTCAAGTTCACTCACCGAAGAAGTCAGTAGGATGACGGGATATCGCTCCTTGGGGTCCAATTGGCTGAGTCTGTCCAAAAAGTCCCAACCTGAGATCAAGGGCATATTGATATCCAAAAGGATAATTAGATCAAGATCTTTGGCAAGAGACTCCTTGACGAGTTCCAAGGCTTCCTTAGGTTGGTCTTTGATGATAATCTCAGCGAATGCTGTTTCGGGCGAAAATGTCTGAATCACCTTCTTTGTGATCAGAAGGGATATCTTATCATCGTCTACCAACAGAAGGATTTTATCGGACATGACTAAATGTAAGGATTACTTTGGTGCCAAAATCTATCCGGCTCACAAAATTAATTGTACCCTCAAGTGCCTCAGTAAGATGTTTTGCGAGGTAAATACCGAGACCCTTTGAATTTGGCTCAAGTTTTTTTAACTCAAACGAATCAGTGGAATTTACTTTGTTTTTTTTCACATCCATTCCGATACCATTGTCTTGAACTGCCACTACAAGCTTTTCTCCTTTTTGGACTACTTTGATCTGTATGGTTAGTGTCCGTTTAGGTGAACGGAACTTTATGCAATTTGAGAGAAGTTGAATGAGAATCCGTTCCAACACGGGACTGAAGACTTGATCTAAAAGTTCTGGCTCCCCGATGGTAAAGAAATCGGCCCCAATCAGTTCAATTTCATCTTCAAAAAACGCTTTCGAATTGCTGATAATTTTATTCAATGCAATGAATTCCTCTTTAATTTTATTCTTTTCTTTTTGCTTACTGAGGTAATTGATCGCTTGAATTCGTTGGTCAAGTATAGAAATGGCCTCTTTGATGAGTCCAAAGTAGTGCACAATATCTTTGGGGTCATGTGCCAGATCTATCAGATTGGCTAGTCCCTTTAGGTTTGCCACGTGGTTTCGGATATTATGCGAAAGGATGGAGTTGTATTCGATAAGTTGGGTATTCTGTTTGGACACCAGATCTATAAGTTCTTTTAATTCCTCTTTTTTAGATTGAATTTCCGAGATGTCGATTCCCATGGCCAAAACTTCCAATGGATTATTATTTTCATCCATGAGTGCCTTTAAATCCCACTGGGTATAGATGATCTTTTTATCCCAGGTTACTTTTCGAAAGTATACCCTAACATTTGATCCCGGATTATTCACGGCTTTTTGGATTCCCGCATGTAAATGTATGCGGTCTTCTTCCAGGATGTCGTTTATTGGATCATGGCTTTCTTCGGATTGCTCTCCAGGTTTAAAAAAGAAATCTTTATAGTGCTGATTTATATAAATCTGAGAACCGTCTGTACGAGCAATTACCAAAAAGAACGTTTCATTAAACAAGAAGCCGTCCAAGTAATTTTCTTTCCACCAAATATGAGCAAGGAGTTTTTCGACTTGCGATTCAGTTTGTTTTGCCTCCGTGTTGTCCCAGAGGTTTCCCAATAAGAGTATGTCTCCAGTCAGCGATTGTGAAACAATACATTGAATCCGGATGTGTCTCTTTTTTCCGGATTCAAGTAAGATAACGGCATCTTTTTCAAATTTTCCTTTGGTACTGAGGCAAGCCTCGACAATATGTTCTGGGTCACAGGAATCGCACATGTTGAGTTTTCGCACAAACACATCCCAGCTCGGCAAAGTCCCCTCACTTAATTCAAGAAATACTTTAACATTTTCCGACCAGGACATTTCTCGGTCTTTAAGATTGAGAGTCCAGCCTGCTGTCAGTAGCTGTGACTCTTCAGCCTTTAGAAGAGACTGCACTTGGATCAGTTCCTTACCTACTTCGATCAGCGAGGTATTGTCTTTGAAAACGAGATAAATGATCTCTTTTGATTTATGAAGCGAAAAGTGAAAATGCCGCTTTTTATCAAGCTGAAGCATAAATGTTCCTTCTGAATCATTGGATCTGAGGTTTTCTAGTCCTCGACGGACTTGCTCGGCAAATTCGGCCAATTGAGGGTAACGGCTTTTGTCAAATGACTGGCTTTCTCCCAAAAGATCCGAATAACTGAGTTGAAAATCCATGGGCAATTCCAGAATAGCATTATTGCTTTTGTACCAGAACAATGTTTTTGTGTCGAGATTAAGGCACAGTCCGCCTGCTCCGGCTAGTTGAGTGGCCTCCAATACGATCCGATTGATGCTGCGTGAATCTTCTTTTTCCTGTATGATCTGCCGATCTATAAAGTCGCGCTCTAGAATTTGAGTGGTAAGATCACGGATAGATTCCAACAGCTGAAGATTGGCAAAGCTGATTTTGTGGGAGGTGTAATCCATAAGATAAAGTTCTCCCAAATGCTGTTTTTTGTCATTGACCAAATCAATCTTACAACAGCATAGGATCCCCTGATTAAGTAAAGAGGTGAAATGATTCGCCTCTTTGTCAATCTTCCTGAGATCTTCAATAATTGTAATGTTTTTGGAAAAAAGTGAGGCGTGAGTTTTTAATTTTTCTGAAGAAGGGATTTCGGTAGGTTCCAAACCTGATTGGAATAAAAGCTTTCTTTCAGAATCGTGCAAAGCATATAGAAGCAGAATGGATGCATCCAAAGTCTCTGTGATCAGCGTCGAAATGCTCTCCAGCGTTTTCAGACGGACCTGCGGAAGTTTTGTCAGGCTTTTCATGGGTCTATTACCATTTGCTCGTTAGAGAAATTTGGGTTTGAATTCCTAATCGGTATTAAAAAGGTAATAATTTTTTAGTATTCGAATAATTATATTTTACTGGAATTAGTAAAATGAATAGTAAAAAAGTTTAATTAAATATTCTGTAATTATAAATTTTCAATTCAAAAAGCAATTAATCTTGTAAAAGTTACATAAAAGTGCATTTTTTACGTAAATAAACCCTAATTTCTATATGTTTTTTGGATTATAAAGTCCCTACTTTAATGATTTAAATCATGATTTTTAAGGGCTGAATATTTCGTTTCCGACAAAAAATGGTTTTTGAATTGCTCTTTACATAAATAAATCGAATGTAGCCGCTTGAATACCGGCTTCTTTAGTAAGTTGATCATCGCAATGAGAATCCCGATTACAATAGCTGTTTTTCAAAAGCGTTTCGATTTTCTGGCCACATTTAAATAAGCATATTCTGATTATCCGCAATTATGCCAATTGAATCAAATGGCCTCGACTTCGCTCGGCCTCCGGGTTCAGATTTATCAAATGCGGGGAGGAAAATTCGGCGAAGCCGCATTTTCCTCCCCGCCCAACCTTACTATATAGGACGGTCACCGAGCGAAGTCGAGGTGAACAATAGAAAATTTGACTACTGGCTAGAAAGCGGATATTCATAAAGCATATTATCCATTTAGAGCTAATCAATCAGGTATTTTCCTTCCCCAGAAAAATTTCAAGAGAGAATTCAGTGCATTTTCATGAACTATTTAAATGCTTATGCCATCCTAAGACCTTGGAATTTTTTTAAATACCATGATATGCCAAGGATTTTTGAATAGAAAAAAACAAAGCTTACCTAGTGAAAAAGCCATCTCCTGCTGATTTGGAACCGGGTTATTTCCAATTTGATCAGGAATTGAAATGAAACTATTTATGCCAAATCCTTCTCATAGTCGGCTGATTACTAAGAGAATCAATAAGAGTAAGGAAACAAATAATAGGTAAAGGAAATGTGTCAAAAGTGATCGGAGGATATTTTTCAATCGACTTCCATTGGAAAATAACTGCCAAAAAACCCAGAAAAAGTAAGTGATGGATGCGAAAAAGGAAATACTTTCTATAGTAAAGTGATGCACCAAAGCGTAGAGTATTGCAAACAAACAATAGATAATCGCCTGCTGGCCTGTGATATAACAATTGATGACGAGATGCTCGAAGTAGTTTTTGCCAAATCTCCAAAATGCCAAGTAAGTCGACAGAGAGAAAACCGGTAAAAGGAATAATGTGGCGTATGCGTAATTTTTTGATAACCAAATGATTGATTTGGGAAGTTGTTCGGATTTACTGTGTTCGGTTGCGCCATTCATCCAGCCGGTGATGACATCATCCATCCAGGTGGTTTGGTTGGTGATCTGCGCGATCAGAAAATACAGCGTGGACCAGGTCAGAACGTAAGCTACGGGCTTGAAGTGGTTTTTTCGTTTTCCCTCAAGAAATTCGTTGAGGGTATTGCCAGGCCTGAGGAATAATTCCCTCAGGGTGAAAAAGAAACCACGATTGACCTGAAACACCCCTTCTGTGACCTCGTGGATAAAGTTTGGAAAGTTGATTCTGCTTACCTGCGCACTCTGCCCACAGGCGCTGCAGAATTTTCCTCCCAGTGCATCCCCACAATTTTTACAGTTCATTTTACTTTTGAATTAAAGTCTCAGGCAAACCAGTGGCTAAGAGTTTCCTTTTCAGGGGTATATTATGAAAAAATATGCTGATCATGTTGGAAATTATTCTCAATAATTTGGATCTACCTGAACATCTGTTTTTTGAAAATCGTGGAAAAAGTTCCCTGTACAAAGCTTTGGAAGTCCCCAAACACTGAAGTGGGAGATGTATCATGGTTAAAGAAATCGAATCGCGGAAGGACGAAGGAGCTTTTTTTATAAACTTGTCTTTTTCTCCCTAATTTGGAATCACACAAAAAAACTAGCCTTGGGAATAGCCTATTTGTTTGCCGTAGTTCACTTTTTTACCATCATCCTAATGATTCAGGAGCAGGATTGTCAGCTCAGAAAATCCGCAGAGGGAATCGCTGTCTACACCTGTAAGATGGAGGACTCCAAGATCAACTCCATTCAATCCACCTTTACGGTTTCTGCCACTATGGAAGAGCTTTCCAAAGCCTTACTTGATCTGGATGACTTCCCCCTATGGCAATATAAGATCAACAAAACAGAACTGCTGAAGCGGATCTCAAAGGATGAGTTTGTCTATCGCGCCGAACTGGAAACTCCTTGGCCTGTTTCCAACCGGGATTTGATTCTGCATGTGAAGCTATCACCTGGCCCAAAGCAGGGAGAATATTACTTCTCTGCTCTGGGTAGGCCAGATTTCATTCCGCCACGGGAGGGATTTGTCCGAATTCCTTTGAGCGAAGCGCATTGGTACATCACAGCAGTAGATCAGAATACACTGAAAATCAAGCACAGCATTTTAATCGATCCAGGAGGATCCATCCCGGCTTGGCTGATGAATCTCTCCTTGGCGGAAGGCCCTTACCAAACCTTTAAAAATCTTCGGGAGTATTTGGAAAGGGAAAAGTGAAGAGTGGATTTTCTAGCCTGGAATTTTATTAGGCCACTAAGGCATTAAATCATCTAAGAAAACTTCATTTAGGAAATGTGCAATCTTGCAATCTTTCAATTTTCTAATCTTTCAATCTTGAATATCGAATATCGAATCTCGAATATCGAATCCTTAATCTTAATTGCTCAAAAACTGAATTGCCGAAATGAAAACCATGTGGATTACTCCTGAGGGGTTGGAAAAGCTTAAGGCCGAACTGGACCACCTTTGGCGTGTGGAGCGTCCTGAGACCACGCAGAAAGTTGCTTGGGCGGCAAGTTTGGGTGACCGCTCAGAAAATGCCGACTATCATTACAACAAAAAACGCCTCCGGGAAATAGACAAGCGGGTTCATTACTTGCGGAAATGCGTCGATGACCTGAAGGTGATTCCCTATTCACCATTTCAGGAGGGGAAAGTGATGTTTGGAGCTTGGGTTGAGATTCAGAATACCAAAGGAATGAAGATCCGATTCCGAATCGTGGGAGGCGAGGAGATTTTTGAACGCAGAGACTACATCTCGATCGATTCTCCGATGGCTCAGGCGCTTCTGAAAAAGCAGGTAGGCGATGAGGCCCTCGTCCAGACGCCTACCATGCAGGTGCTTTGGAAGGTGGTGAGTATAACGTATGTGAAGTAAAGGGGGAAAGGCTGCTCTGGGGTAGATTTTAAATTCCACTTAGGCAATCACAGATTTGGGTACTGATGGGATCTAGGCTTCTGGATAATAGGTTACCCATTTTCGATAAATGATAAGCTAGAAAAAAGACCAAATCCTCAATTTTCAAAAAGTGAAACCATAAACAGATAATTCGATAACCTGTTTCTGTGAAAAATTATATTGTTTTTTGCCCAACGAGCAGTTTCTTTTTTGAATTAAAATCGATTGCCAGAATAAGTTTAAATCACAAGGTGCTTGCAATCCTCCAGTCAAAAGCTGTTGACTTGGTTGATATCCGACTTTTCAACCTGTACTTTCTTGTTGGAAGCAAGGAAGGATTCCCCCAGTCCAAAGGACCTCGCGGGGATTGATTGGGAAGTGGCTAGCCGGGATTGGTACCGGAAGCAGGGTTATTTCAATTTTGGAGTGTAGTCAAACCGGGCAGAGGCTACATTACAACTCAAATTGCGCCCGAAATTGCCAGAAATTCGTGTTGCCTCTGATAGATTCTTTATCCAATTTACTGCTGCCATAGGAGACCACATAGCGGAAATGCGCATTGGGGTACCAGCTTAAGGCCGCCGTCAAGCGTCCATGCTGTCCCCCGTCTATGGTCGGAAGACTGAAGTCAGAGTGCGTGTACCGAGCACCCACTTCAAAAGCTCCCGGACCTCCGCCTTTTTTCAGTAAAGTGAAATTCCTATTGGGGATCAGCTTCCCCAGATTTCCATTATTGCGGTTGTATTTTCGGCTTTCGCCGGTGATAAACCAGCTTCCGCCGACTTGCCAATAGTTAAGCGTTTGATTTCTGCTGTCACTTCCGTTGATGAAATTGGCCATATACTCCGCTACGAAGCTGAAAGGTCCACTTACTTTGATCGTCTCCAGCATCAGGGTATTCGCCGAGGTAGCCAGTAGGGATTCGGTATTAAGGAAACTTGGTGCAGTATTGACTTCAGGCTTTGCCTTATAGCTCAATTTACCTTCAGTGGCACCGGTGTAACGCCATCCTATGCCCACATGGAGAAGCTCTGAATCGGAGGTGTAAGCAGGCAAGCCGGTGACTCGCAGGACCATCTGAGAGCCATTTTCACGGAAGGATTTTCCCGTTTCCCAGTAATTGTTGAAAAGGCCGACAGTATAAGTGGCCCGCTGCTGCAGAATACTGTTGGAGTATCGGATTCCGATGTTTCGCTGTCGGACAAATGCCGGAACTGCCGTGCCCCGTTCGGTAAAGAACAGCTGTGTACCCGGTGCCACATATTCATGTCCTACACCCTCTTTCTGTTTTCCTATGGTGATCCAACCTCCTTTTTTCCCAAAGGGAATTTCAAAATTCCAGTCAATAAAGCTGAATGATTTGCCATCCTGCGGGGCATCCATACCATTGTAATTGGCACTGACCATGTATCGCCAGGGATGTTTAAAAAACAGGAGATTGCCAGAGACCATAAATCGCTGACCTCTGAATTCGGTACTTGGCCCTATTTCACCTACCTGAGAGATGCTATTGGTATTCTGACTCGCCACATTGTGATCTAAGAGAAATGCGAGTCCAAAATTCAGGTTGAAGAATTTGGTATTGATCTGATTCCACTTTTTGGCCATCACCGGATCAGCTGCTGTAGGGGCCTGATTTCTTTCCACCAAAGTGGTATCATTCAGATTCAAAAAGTCCTGACCATAGCCAGGAGTCAGAAATAAAAATCCCAGAAGGGAAAGCAGCATAAAAACTCGCATAGGCACCTTATTTTGCCTCAATAATACACAAAACGGATTGAAAAACTGAGTGCTTCGCTGAGCGGTTTGGTGGATAATTTTTCACCCGGTCCAAAGTAAAAAAGTTCTCCAAAATACCTTTTTCAAAAGCCAAAAAGCTGGGTGAATTTTAGCAAACTCCCTACTGTGCCAACCAATTTCTAATTGGCGGGACTTTATCCACTCTACCTCCTCAAGGGAATTGCAAATTCGGTAGGATAGAAAGGCGTTATGAAAACGATGCTTAGTCCAGCGTCAAACTACACTCAGTGGGGAAACAAGTAAACTACGCTCAGGGAAGTTTCACCTCTTCAAAATGCAAAAACCGATACTTGCAATTGCTTTGAAGTTCCTCGGGCCGCTGGGTGTAGTTTGCAAAACACCCTAATATTCTTACCAATTTCTAATTGGCAAAATATTTCTTGGATGATCGTTTTCTTGCGAATTACAAATTCGTTTTGATTTACAGGCGTTTTACAAACTACGCCTAGGTCAGCGCTCATTTGGTCACTAAACGAGAAAAGAGTAGACTACGCCTAGAGGGGAGCTAGTCCAACGTCAAACTACGCCCAGGCGGGGGAAACAAGTAAACTACGCTCATGGGAGGCGATTAAGAATTTTGAGGAGGAAATCGCTGTAAATATCATTTCCAACACCTTCACAACCAACGATAGTGCTACAGGATTTATTTACAATCAAAACCCCAACTTCAATCCACTAGATAAAGTAGTTCAGCTTTTTGAAGATTAAGTTGCTTTGATGGAAAGGCTACTCGAATCTGAGAAAGAGAAAGTGGAAATGTTGATGAGGATGGTGGGGAAATAGATAAAAGCCAGAGCTCTTTTGGTTTCTGATCTAGACAAAAAAGAACAACGCTAAGGAAGGGGAATCACCCAGACACAGCTTATGGTCATCGAATTTCGAAATGATTTAACCATTCTTTAGTTGTGATAAAATTCCCCTTTGAATCCCTTTTAAAAAATATTGCATTCTGATTTTTATCAAGTAAAAGGGTGTCTGGAATAAAATTGCTGTCCTCTAATTCTTTACTAAAAATAATCAAGTCACCTTTTATTACATAGTTCCATTTAGTGATTTCGGAATAGCCAAACACCCCACTTTCATGATTTTCAATCACTCCATTTTCTCTAAACATCAACATATTGGAAGATAGGTCATCAATTAAAGTTGCTGTCATCACTTTTTTAGACTTGAATATCTCCGAATGATAAAGATTAAACCAAATCACAAAAAGGATTACAGCTGAGTGTGCAAGCAGCTTAGGTTTACTTGTCTTTCTCCCATTCCAGACTAATGAAATTACGGTGTCAAAAAAAGAAATAACGTAAAGGAGAAGGAAGGGCAATAAAATAAGACCATAAGAAAAAAACCAAAGTATCATTCCACCAAAAAAGTCGGTAATTATCCATCCAATCACCACTGAACATGAAATTATAGCAATTAAGTCGAAAATTATTTTCTTGGTTTTTAATTTCATCGTTCAATTAAAATTGAATTCTTTTAAAAGAAAATTTACTATTTTATCGAATTACAAATTCGTTTGGATATAAAGGCGTATTGCAAACTACGCCTAGGCCAGCGTCAAACTACACTCAGTCGGGGGGGCTAATCAATCCAAGATTCGATGGTTTCCAATTTGTTCCTTTATGTTCTCTTCATGTTGGTGTTGGATGGAAATAAATTCTCCATTTTTCACAGCACTTTTTAAGAATCTCATTAACGCCTCTTCGTCTCTGTATTCAATAGGCGGGTTTTCTTTGATAATGTTTTCAATCGCTTCTTTCAACCGATATGCTTTGATGAGATAGGTGTTTTTTGGGATGTAGCTAATGTCCTTAAAAACACATTCACCAAAAAATACCACAACAGAAAAAATCGGAAGGTTTTGAAATTGAACGGATTGTTTTCTTAACTCCAAAATGTGGTTTTTATTCTGAAGAATGGGATTATAAAACTGGTATTTCTGTTTTCCATACGCTAAAACCTGAGTCCATTTTTGCTGTAACCCTGTCCCAAATAGCCAGCCTTTGTAATTTTTGACTTCAAATACAATCAAGCCAACAGTGGTGGCTAGGACTACATCAATCTGAGAATAATAACCATTTCCTTTACTCAGATATAAATCATGGTAAATTGAATGCGCTGGAAAGCCCATTTTTAAAATATTCAGGACCAATTTCCTCTCGGAGGAGTTGCCTCTATTTGGTTGGGTGACGCTGTAAAGAAGCTTTCTATCGCTCCAATAGAAGTAAATCTTGAATGTGAACCATCCAAGCAAAATTCCAAAAACAATGATTAGCCAATCCATTGAGAGGAGACGGAAGATGAGATCTAAAAACTTTGCTCAAAATAAAAATGGAATTTCAAATTCCCTAGGATAGAAAAATGCGGTTATAAACTTTCAGCTGTGTCAAGTGGGGCCGTTTCCTTCATGTTATTTAAAATAATTTCGAGAGACAAAATGCCGGAATTATTGATTTCAATTAAACTTTCAGATTGGATTATAAATGATGTTTGGTCGATTTCTCCAATTATCGAAGTGCCTTGTGCGGCTGTCAAAATTAAGGTGTCTGATTTAATTTCGTATGTCCCATTTGCAGTTATTTCCCGAGAAGAATTGCCAATTTCCCAAGTTTGATCGGTATAAATTGCCAGCCAAATCCCACCAATAGGAGCTTCTCTGTATGCTGACATAATTAGCTGATCTGCTTTGGGATTCTTGGGGTAAACTTGAAATTCAATCACTGTTATTATTAAAATCAGACCTACTGTAGAAAAAAACACTATCCCAGCTAGTCTGAGTTTGCCGCTTCTCGTCCGCTTGAAAGCACTTAGGAAAAGTAGAATAAAGGTGCTGGTCAATCCAGCCAAACCGATTAAAAGCTTAATTAATCCGGTCAGGAACATGCATTGAAATTGAAGGTTTTACAATGGAATAGATTCATAGCTGAATATACTGAATTGATTTAATTTGGATTCGAGTTCATCTATCGAATTACAAATTAGTTTGGATAGTCGAGCGTTTTGCAAACTACGCTCAGGCCAGGGTTGTCAAATTGTGAAAATCTTCAAAAAAAATAAATGATAGTTCCTCCAGTGACTAAAGTCAAAAATCCATTGACAAACCAAAACCTCCTGACCCAATCTTTAAACAAAAACATATTCAATAGACTGATCAAGAACAACCCACACACCAATGAAATGAGGAGATATGTTCTCAACACAAACTGTGTTTGGGAGCTAGGATGAAAACCATCACTCAGTATTGGAATGAATAACCAGAAAAACACGCAAACCATTACCCATGTACAAAAAAGACCAACAGGATTAAAAATCAGTTTTTTCATAGGTTTGATATGCTGAAACAAAACTCATTTTCTAGAGAATAACAAATTCATTTTGATATAAAGGAGTTTTGCAAACTACGCCTAGGTAAGATAGTTGGATTTAATTTGTATCTAAGTTTTTAAAGGTTTTAGGGATAGGGAAAAATTGATCATCACTTTTCAATTCTTCTATGATTTTTCTTAAAGTCCAAAGACTGTTTTTGTTTGGAATGGAATCGATTATTTCTAAATGACCCCAATCAATTGAATAAGACGCGATTTCACCAAACTCTTTTGAAAAATAAACAACATGATCACAATCGTCACACATTCCCAAGTAACCAAAACTGTAAATCTTATATTCTTTTGAATCAATGTTATATACTCGATAATCAAAATTATTGAATATCTCAATAGAATCTGGTGGAGGTGGAATTTCTTCTCCTAAAATTGGTATTGGATATGTTATATTTTTGAAGCTAATTGTGTTGTTTGTTTCATTTAATTCGTAGTGGTATTTGTTTTGATTTTCAACTACAATTTTTTCTTTATGATCTCCAATTTGAAAATCTAATGTGTCGGTACTCTTAAAGTACGACTTGTTAATTGGATATGATTCATAGAAATAGATTGAGTCTAAAATGTTTTCTGTTTTCCAGATAGAGTCGAGATGTGAAATTCTCTGCCTTTTATATATTCTACTATATTCCGTTTGAATGCTATCACTCTTGAAATAAAGAAAATGCTTGTATGAAGTGAATTCCATTTCTCCCGAATTTTTATTAGAACAACTCAATAAGAAGAGAAGAATTATGTTGATATATCTCATTCGATTTTATAGTTTTTATTTTTTTTACGCGGTCAGGGTAAGAAAAGTATACTACGCTCAGGAGGAGTTTCAAACTCCGCTAAGCCAACATCAAACTCCGCTCGGGCAGGGGCTATCGGGGAATTGATTCGATTGATCATTGTAAATTTTTGTACAATGAGATTTGCCATTTTCTCGAGGAGGAGTTATCGTTTAATTTGGTTTGAAAAAAATCAGGGAGACTAGGTTATTCTTCCTCTTCCCGTTTTTCGTATTTCCATTCCTCTTCTATACTGTCTCGCCATCCCCACCAGCCAAACTGCAAATGATACAATTCATTAATAGTCGAGTCAAGCTTGGTGATTTCTTCTAAGCATACAAGCTTCGCATCTTCAATACTTGGATCCAAAACGCTGTGAAATTGCCAATCTCCATTTTGGTTATGATAAACATACAAAATTGGGTCGCCTGCAAGGACCTGACTCGTAGTATAAACGCCTAAATTTCGTTCTTCATAAAACTTAAAGTCCGTGTTGCGGTCAAGTAGGGGCTGGCTGAATTTCCAATTAGAATTAAAGTCTTGATCCCAAGGAAATCGCTGTTGCTTATCTGGCCATACTAGTTGCAATAATGGAAAGTCAAAAGTATTTCCATAAAACCAGCCTCCATAACCAACATAGTTTGGGTAGAAATCTTTGTCAACTGGAATAAATTGAATTTGATACCCTTCTAAAAACTCTGAATAAAGTCGGTTTGTGGTAAGAGTCTCACCACTTTTGATAAGATCGCAAGCGATGTTTAAGATAGATGCCATCACATCGGTCTTGAGGCCAAAGCAAATAAGTTCAGGATGACCAAATTTTTTAAACAGTCCTATGGAATAAACGAATGCCGGTAAATAACTGTCAGCTTCCAGTAAAGCCAAATGGCAACCATATCTCTCAATGTTCTCGAGAATAGCTTGTTTGGATTCTAAATCGTGCTGGCTGTGGTCGTTTGTCATGGCAGAAAAATTAGAGGTTGAAATGCAAAAGGCATGTTTTGGAATTGAGGATGGAAGGAGACTAATGGAAGAAAAAACTAGTTCCTGCTACAGAAGTCACGATACTCAACAAAAATGTAAAAATCACAATTCTCAAAATTCTTACTTTTTCGTGTGGAGGTTTAAACCTATTCAAAAGTAAATTTCCTACAGCTAAGATAATACAACCGAAAATTCCAATAATGACACCTGCAAAGAACCGATTAAAAAAAGCTTCTGGCAATTTTTCAAGTAGATCATTAAAGTTCTCTTGGCTACCCAAGAAAAACAATCCTGTCACAAACAATATACAAGCTTGAGAAATTCCAACCGTAAGTACATTGAATAGCTTCGTTATGATTACTATCGATTTCATTAAAATATTTTATGATTATCCGCAAAGATGCCACTAGGCAAATTTAATTAGGAGATATAAAGGTCAATGTTTGGTAGCCTAAGATCCGAAGGATCGTAACAATTCATACCTGTCCGCCGAGGCGGAACCCCCGGTGTAGCCGGGGGCAAAGTCAAGATATTAGAAAAGGAGCCCTGAAAGGGTGACACGTTGAAGTTTCACCCTTTCAGGGCTCAAAGGAAGGAAATTATCAATAACTACCCTGCACTCCGTACAGGGTCATGAATGGTTTGGCTCCTTCGGAGCTAATTAAGAAGGCTATTTGAGATTTTGTAAAAATTTCGACTTCATAAATCTTATTCTGCTTTCACTTTAGTGCTGGTGCAATTGCGGATATACATGAAATATTTAAAGTAATGCTCAACTAAAATTCAGATTCTACAAGCTGGATTACAAATTCGTTTGGATATAAAGGCGTTTTGCAAACTACGCCTAGGCCAGCGTCAACCTACACCCAGATGGGGGCACGCTTGTAGGGAGGGTAAACTGCGCTCAGTCCAAAGCCAACTTATATCGAGCTAGGGTATTGACCTGTAAATTTGATAGAGTTCAATAATAAATCACACTCTCCCCAAATACACCGAATCAGAAAGCGTATAGCTCTTCTTTTTGAAATTCATCTGACTGAAAGCAAGATAGACATGCCAGGATTTCTCGGATTCCTCGGAATCCAAATCGATCACCGCCAACCCGCCATTCCTGCGGAATTTATTCTTAGGCCAGATGTATTTTTCCTCCTCCGGGCAATAGCACAGGATAAAGGTTTCATCACTTCGCTGTGCTTTTCCTTCTGATGAATTATCCGACCAAGTGATTTCAAGCGTATTCCCATTTTTTGTCACTTGGGGGTTCTCAGGCCCAAGCAGATTTCCCTTACTGACCCGTAGGAATGCCGGATCGATTTTAGACTCCCGGGTATGATTATATCCTTTTGTATTGATCTCGGAATAGGCGCAGTGCATTCCCTTTTTGCTTTGTGTCAGGAATTCCTGAAAGCCAAAATCCAGCGCCTGTTTGATGGGTTTGAGGAAAGCGTTGATGGTTTTGAGTTTTTCCCGCTGGATAAGTTGAAGCGGACTTGGATTGTTTTTGTTTTTGTGGTTTGAACCGGGTTTGCTGCGTACTACCGTTTTGCCGTTGAGCGTGTAGAAGACCAATGTTCCGATTTTCCCCTTGGGAAAGATGATGTTAGAGTTGGGTAAAGTTGCCATGACTTTTTGTTTACAGGTTTACAATATGCCTACCCGCCTGTACCAGAAACCCATTTTGGAACATTCCGCGAAAAGTCCCAAGACGATTAAACCACGGAAAACCCGAGTGTTCGCTCTCAATATTTCCGCATATCGTGCTAAATATCCCCGGCAGGATTGTAGGCTGAAATTCAGTGTATTAACCTAATAGAAAAGCAAGAGAAATCAAAATTGCCGGCAATATATTTGTTAGTGTTTACATTATAATCAAATAGGGTTGATTTAGGTCAATAGGCTATAATAAAACTATTTATATCATATATAAAGGCTAAACATACCCTAAATAAACCTGTAGAAATTAAAACCTTTTTTAGGCATTTGCCGGCAATGGGGTATGCCTCTCAACGGTGATTCCAAGTGATCGGAAAAATGCGGGAGGATTCTTTCAGTTACTTGGTTGATCTTTCCAAGTATGCCGTTTTTTCATGGATTTACGCCTAGACGGGAAGATAGAATCGCCAATCAGAAAAGGCTTCTTTGTGCATCAGGGAGGAAGGGTATATGGATCGAATGTTTCAATATCCTCTGCTCGGGGTAGGCGATTTGTGGTTTGGACTGGGGTCTACAAAATCCATTGAATTGGTTAGAGCAATTGACTATGAACTAACATAGCCCACCGTTTAAACGGTGGGCTATGGGTCGAATCGGTTGGGTAAATAATGGCTTTAGCCATTTGGTAGGTTCGAATTGCAAATTCATTTGGATACACAGGCAAGATCGAGCGTCAAAGATGCTTCGATGAAGCTTTTTAGCGAGAGGTCAGCTTGCAAGGAGGGTAAACTACGCCAAGGCTGGTGTTAAACTACACCGAAGCACAGGAATAAAATATGCCATTTCAAGAATAAGCTATTCCTCTTTGGAATAGCTTAGCAGTCATGGACTTGCAAATTTTGGAGAACCAGGTGGGCGGTGGCCTGCTAGGTTTCACCAAAATATTATCCTATGAGTCCTTATGAAATTTTAAGCGCTGAAGCTTACAATAATCCCTTGGGGGAAATCACTCGGCTCTTTACAGAGGTAATGGATCTGCCAGGTTGGCGTGCGGAATTACGCAAACTCGAAAATGGCTTGCACCGCACAAAGGAAACCTGGATGGGACAAAATAGCAAAGACCATGATCGCATTATGCGTGAACTGGAGCGGATGCTGGCGGCTGCTAGGAAGATTTCCGATTACCATGTGGATTTTTATAAAATCAAGAAGGTAAAGGTTAAGAATTTAGTGCCTCCTGCTGTTGGAGTTGAAGACTCTAAATATAATTATACAGCGCTTCCTATTTTTTTGAGATCAAAAGCTCTGGTGAATCCAGTGCTCGAACTTTACTTTATCTATGAGACCAACTGTTTTGAAAATTGGATTCATTTAATACGCCAATGGTCTAGTATCAGCTTGTCTGAATTGAACATAGATGATCAAACTGCTCTAAGCTTTGTTCCGGAATTATATGACAGAACTGAGTTTATTACACTTTATCAATTAGTCGAATTGTGTCATCTGCTTTTTGTAAGGTATTTCAAATATTCCCCAGAATCTTTGGAAAAATGGGAAGGGAAAAATTGGGATAAGATATGGACTGCTAGTTTTTCTCATATCAAATTTCTGTTTAGTTATTTCGATATTAAATTCTTCAGAGAACTTTTGGAGACGATTCGATCAGGTTATTATGACAAAAACCCGGTTTGGTTTGGGAAAAATCCGAGTGATTTTATTCGAAATGTAGAGTATCTCAAACAGCTCGTGACCCACTCCGAAGTATTGACCAATTATTATTCAGATGATCAAGCTGATGTGTTTTTGGAGGTCCAACTTTTTCATGTAGTGAATCAAGATGTTGCCAACAAGATCGGAGCTTATCATCCTGATTTGCCTAAGCAATTTCCGATTTACCTAAATGAAGAGGAAATACATAGTCCTCTGTTTTTTTTGGAGTCATTTTTCAAAGAATCAAGTAAAACGGAATGGTGCAGCTTCCTCGATCAATGTTTGTTAGAATGCATGGATCACTTCAGTTCAATGGAGCACCATTTTTCAATCAAGACCCAGAGTAAAGTCAATGAACTTATCAAAATGGTGGAAGCATGCCATTTGATCCTATTGAGGTTGGATCCCGATAAAAAAGCCGAAAATCTTACTGCAAACCCAAAATCACAAACAAATGAACACTGAAGAACTGATAGTTGAATTGATCATTCAGGACCTGAGATTCTTTCAGATTTCTTTGAAAATCAGGGCTGCAAGAGAAATGGAATTTTGCCGTTTTGAAATCCTTCAATTGATTATAAAGGCATGGGGTAAGAGTGATGAGATCGATTATTTTGATCTTGGGGATACTTACATGGAGTATATGAAAGAAGTTAAATTCCAGCCTTTCTCATACTACGGTGAGTTTTTGAAACCATTGGCTCTAAAATGCTACAAGGGATTAATCAACAGAATTAAGGAACTGGAGGCAAATCCATCTTTGAAATATGGAGAAACGGGAGGATTTAATCGGATGGAAAAATGAAAACTCTTCATCCCTTCCCAGATCTGTTTTCGGATTCCCAAAACAAGGAGAAGTGTAAACTCTTACTCTGGAATCTGCTCAAAGCCTGGATTGCCGATCCACAAATGGCCCAGAATCCTGTCCAATTGAAAGAAATGCTTGCCTTCTACGAAGACCTGAAGCAGCTATTGGAGTTGGTATATGCCCCTGAGCCCGAACCCGCAGCGGAATCCGAACCTATTCCGGAATTGGTCAATACTTCAGAAAGCTATTTCCTTCAAATGATCGAGGCTTTGAAGATCCTGGTTGATCCTGAGATGATCTTCCTTTTTGATTTGCCCAATCTTAGCCATGCTGATATTACTCACCGGAGAGAAGTGTATGTGGTACTCCGGCATCAGGAATTGGATGCCTACCATAATACACAAGGCCTGTTTAGCTTCCTGGCTCTTGGCAAGCAGGAGATCGCGATTCATGCGGTCAACCGAAATGTACTTATTCGGGATTTGGGTAAGGGCAATCTGTTTTTTCATTATCATTTCAGGCAGCTTCAGCTGATCTACAGAAAATCAGGAGTCAAGGACCTGAAAGAAATCCCGTCCGAACGACTTCAGGAACGAATGCTCCAACTCCGGTCCAGCCTTGAAAAGAACTGGGAACGAGCAGATCAGTTCTGGAAGCATGCCCTCGATGAGCAGGAAAATCAGCAATGGGACGTATCCCTGTTTTTCCTCCATCAGGCACTGGAACTCCGGCTGAGGGGACTCAAACTTGCATGGGAGAAGCGCGAACTCAAAAGCCATGAAACCCGAGTCCTGCTTAGAGAATGCTACCAGTTTATCCCAGAGCTGGCTTCTGTGTTTCCTCAGGATACAGAGAAGGAGATCAATCTTCTGCAAACTTTGGAGGATGCCTATTGCAAAGTTCGGTACAAAACAGAATTCCCGGTGGAAGAGGCGGTATCTAGAACTCTTTCAAAACGGGTAGCTGAGGTTCGGAGGCTGTGTGATAGGCATTTTGAATACTATTTCATTCCACTTAACTCATAACCCATGAAAACTGAACTGAACATCTCTGTTGAAGAACTGATTGAAGAACTGATAATCGCTGATATGAAGCATTCTCAGTTGACAGATGGATTAGAGGCTTTGGATTTAAGCACAGAAAATCATTACCTGGGACTCTATGATCTGCTGCTCAGAATATTTGACGTAGAAAAATGTGATGGAGTGGATGGTTTTACAAACTGCTACCTGAGCTATATGCACAAGGCAAGTGATTATTCCATCACGCATTTGGGGGAGGAGCTTCGCCCGCTGGCCAAGGAATGCTATCAAGCTTTGGTGGTGCTTGCTAAGGAATTAAAGGAGGGAACATATGAATAGGGAATTGCTTATTGAGGAACTGATCATGCAGGACCTTCGGCACATGCAGCTGATCTATGGATTGGAATCGATCGGTTTTACAGAGGAAGGGTATCACGATTTGGAGATTTCCTACATTATTGCGGAGTTGATGGGGATGAGAGGGGAAGAATCGATCGATCCGTTTTTTAGTTTGTATTGGGATCAAATAGAGAAATGTAAGGAGCTTGAAATGCCCATGAAAATGGCTTCTCACACAGGGAAATGATTAATCAGGGCATTCCATGTGGCCAATGAAAATCAAATTATAAACACATGAAATGACCTACGACCGGGAAAATCTGCGTCCTCTGGCTAAGGAAAGTTATCTCAAATTGAAGGAACTGGGGGGAAGCTCGGTAGATCCGGAAAACTTGCAAAGCCCAAAATGAATTGCGAAATAGAATGATGCTTTTAAAATCACAATATTACTGTGCCTTTAGATTAATTTGACTCATGATTATCAAGATTACCATAAAGAAAGATTCCAAAGCTGCCGAAGCCGTCAAGGCTTTGGTAAGCCAAAAGGGAGAATTGCGTAAGGCGGTAGAGAACAGAACGGTCGAAGAGTACCTCAAGAAAAACGATATCCGATTTGCTAAACCCGTATAGCATAAATTTTAAAGATGGGACTCTATCACTTTACCGCTTATCGGGATTTTTTTTCATCAGGATTTAAATTCCCAGCTTATCCGAGCTGATTGATTTCTTCCAGAAAAAATTGCCCCATTTCCTCAGGGCTAACAGTATAACGGGGTGAAAGTTGAGGAAAGCCGGAATCTTTATTCATTTCATTCCAGACCAAAAGTCTCTTGATAATCATGGTTTTTTTCAGTCTTGGCTGGTATTGAACGGCAGCGCTGATCAATTCATCCAAATTCATATGCTTTTCAGACAAAAGCACGAAAAGGTCATAATAATCCCGATAGGTTATTCTTTCAAATAAGGTTTTGACCTTCATGCTTCCATGAAGTGATAGCGGGATCCCGAGGATATTACAAGAATAGATTATGGGAGTAAATGGAGGACAAACCAATCCCACCTCATTAAAAAATGTTAGTTTGACTCCTTCGATTCTGAAATCAACCTGATCAAAACTGAGATGATTGGTAAGTGACATTTTCAAAATTATTCTTCAGCTCAGCTTCGATCTCTTTTACTGAAATGGCATGGGTTGCACTAGTAGTGGGCACCCATCTGCAAAAGTCCAGATCTTCGCTCAGTCGATGATTAATTTGAAGGGCAATTCCTGTACCCCCAACCAAAACAAATCCTTTTATAGATTCGAGATTTGAGACTTTGTCGAAGACATTTAGGGTATTAGGTGCTAAACCTTGCATAGAGATTGTCCCTTTGGTATGATTTTTCAATATACTTTTCGGGTTGGGCGATACTGAAAAAATCTTTTGCAAGCATTCTGTTCAGAAAATCAAGTCTGGGGCCCTGGATGATCAATCTGCTTTCCCAGACATTTTTGATATGGCTTGGTTTGTACAGACTAAAAAGTCTCCTTCTTAATGCATCGTTTCCATGGATTAAAACTGCTTCAATCAATAGGTCATCAGGTATTTTCTTTACCGAATCCGGATTAGAAAATGACCAAAACGCCAGTGGAGCAATGACACGACCCAGTGCAATTCTTGATTTTTCGATATGTTCAGAAGAATAGTCCATCTTTCTTATTCGGTTCAAATATAAGGATTTACAAATAAAAATAGTTTCAGGGATTTTAGACATTTTAAACAGGAATAGATCAGAAGGGGGGTACCAAGAATGGAGTATTTTTGGTTAAAGATAGTTCGACACCCTTCGGGCCTGCCTTTGCAGGCCATAGCCGTC
>NZ_QGOL01000016.1 GCF_003259255.1 Algoriphagus litoralis | reverse complement strand
AGGGGTTTCGTGCTTCGTAGGACAGGTAAGTGAAAAAAATAAAGTTCAGCTCTTCGTAGGAAGTTCAGTGGTAAAAACCCTGCCTGCGTATAGCTGAGAACCGTTGCGGATAATCATAAATATCATTATCAAAATAGCTGAATAAATTAGATATGGTTTTCTTTTTCTGAACCTCTTACTACGGTTAATCATTGGAAGGTTTTAAAATTTATGTTTCGGAAAATTTTTCTTTTTGTTGAATTCCTGATTTTCCAATTTTTCTCGTAATGCCTTCATTTCAAGACTAACAGTTGAGTCCAAAATTTTTGCGTAGTGTTGGGTTTGAGTAAGGGATTTGTGTCCTAACATCTTTGATACAGTTTCGATCGGAACTCCATTTGCGAGCGTTACA
Organism: Algoriphagus litoralis; assembly: GCF_003259255.1. Classification (GTDB taxonomy): domain Bacteria; phylum Bacteroidota; class Bacteroidia; order Cytophagales; family Cyclobacteriaceae; genus Algoriphagus; species Algoriphagus litoralis. Next base: position 131,689 of record NZ_QGOL01000016.1, on the reverse strand, counting down.
GTCGTGGCAAACGTATGCCTGGCAATATGAAAGGTCAGTTCTTTTGTGATGCCGCATAGATCGGCTATTTCCTTTAGGTAGGCATTCATTTTTTGATTGCTGGGTGTAGGAAGGACCTTTCCTGTGATTTCTACCTTTGGGTGATATGCATACTTGTCTAAAATTTTCATGGCCTGTGGAAGCAAGGGAAGGCGGGTAGGAGCATTTGTTTTTTGCCTATGAGTATAGAGCCATCGTTCACCATCCATGCCCTCTCTAATTTGGGTTTTATCCAAATTCTTGACATCGATATAAGCCAAGCCTGTGTAACAACTGAATATGAAAAGATCTCGAACCAGATTAAGACGCTCTGTTGAGAAAACTCTCTTTGAAATCTGGTTTAGTTCGGATTCTGTTAGTGCCTCTCTGGGAATATCTTTTTTGACCATTTTGAAATTCAAAAAGGGATCTTTGGGAAGCCAGCCTTTTTTGACACAATCCAAGACAATCTTTTTCATGTTAGCCAAGTATTTCACCGTGGTATTATGGCTGCATCGCCTGACTGACTTGAACCAGTATTGATAATCTGAGATAAATTCATAATCCAGTTTCCGGATTTCAATGTCTTCTTTTCCGTATTTCCATTTGATGTATGCCTTGGTATGGTCGTAGGAGGTTTTGTACCGTTCCAATGTTCCCGGAGCGAATTCGGACCCCACCAAGGAGGCCATCTTGTCATTGTGTTGCTGAAAAATCTCAAGGAGCTTTTTGTTTTCATCATCTAATCCCAAAAGAAGATTCTTCACGCTATCTGCAGTGACATCCTTTCCCTGATCAATCAGTTTGAGCCTTGCATGGAGAACCTTCATTTTAACGGATTCTAGGTATTCATTAAGAATTGTCGCCTCCTTGGATCTGCCTTCAGGTCTACCTAGATCTTTATTCCATTGATCTACTGGCCAATCTATTTTGAGAGAAATCTCCCGTGTTTCGCCATTTACTGTCAATTTTAGGAAGATGTAACGCAGCTTTTCACTCGGATTTTTCTTCGCTTTAAGGTAAAAAGCTGAACTAAATGATTTTTCTAACATGGTTCCAATAGTTATAATGATTCATAAAACTATGGTTATTAGATATTTCTGTTCACCATGAGTCCATGAGTTGTGATTTTTAGTACTGATCTCAAAAAAAAAGCGTACTTATATTGGTAGTTTGAGACGCTGGGAATTACGCTTTTTTTTATTGGTTTTGTTTGAATTTGATTGATTTTCGCCTAAATATTCAATGAATAAACGTTAAAAATAAGAGAGATTTTTTATGATAATTTCTAGGCTGAAAAACCCTTACAAAAATCTGAATATCAGACAGTTGAAAATATTATTTTTAGGAGATGGCTTTAAAAAAAAAGCTCATCACCGTTTCCGATAATGAGCTTTGAAATGGATTGAAATCCACACTGGCAGAGGGTGGGGGATTCGAACCCCCGGTACAGTTTAACCCGTACGACAGTTTAGCAAACTGTTGGTTTCAGCCACTCACCCAACCCTCTAATCCTGGTTAGCGCCTTGGCTAAAGTGTTGCAAATATAATCCAATTGGAAAGATTTAAGCAAGTGCTGAAGACTAAACTCAAATTCTTTAGGAAAAGAATAATTAATCCATTGGAAATCAAGATCAATATTTCTTCACTTTTCTAGAAAAATACCCTGTACTGGGTATTTTTCGATGGAAGCTTAAGTCTATTTTTACAAAAACTTAAATTTTGCTATGGTAATTCAGACTTCCAAGTGCGAATTTTTGATCGTTGACAACGAGCGTTCAGATGGATGTGTTTTTATCTACTCTGATTCCTTAGAAGAGTTGCAGCGTTTTTTTGGTTCCTCAGTAGTAGAGTTTTCTTCCAATAGAGACTGGAAATACAAAATACTTACCTGCAAGCAGGAATTTGCCAATGCGCTGATTTTGATGGTCAAGGAAATAAATTACACTGATTTTTTTCAGGATAGATTGGCCTAAATCCTTTCCAAATCAAATCCACTCCACTTTATTCAAAAAACTGAAAAAAAGTTAAAATATTTTTTTTTGAGGATTTTCGTGACGAAGCGCATTTTTTGGATTTGAACCTTCTTTTTTCTGTCTTGATAAGAATTTTATACTGATTTACGGATTATTGTAATATATAATTTCACTGTAGCTAGTTTTTTTTTAATAAAATTTTTTATTCAAATTTCGACTATCCGAAGTTTATCATCCCACAAGTCTTGATTAGCACAGATAGTATTGAACGTATTATTCCAGATTTCTTAATGGAATCAGACCACTTCTTCCTTTTGGTGACAGATGTGGAGGGAAAGGTAATGCGGTACAATAAGGGATTTGAAAGAATAAATCCAAATCCCATTGGCCGTCAATTCTCCGATTTTCTTTCGCCAAATTCGGAAGAGGAATTCGATTATTCATTGGATTTGATGCTGGGAACCCCAAAGATTAGACGGCACTTGATGCTGGACCATCCTTCCCTGCAATTGGGTGAATTTTCACATGTTTGGTGGGAATTTTCAGTTCTCACGACACCTGACATGGATATTTCTGGAGTATTTGGGATTGGTGTAGGTATGCATTTCCTGGAGCAGGATATGCCTTGGGATAATTTGGTTGATGTATTGGGATTTGGAGAAATTATTCTCGATACCCAATTTGTCATCAAGTCCTGGGATCAAAAAATAGTAAAATGGTTTGATCCTCTATTGGAAAATTGGCTAGATTCTCCTGTTTCTGAGGTCTTTTACTATGAGGGATATAATGGACTTCCGCATATTCTGTCCCAGATATCACTTGGAGACCGACCCAAATGCTTTTCTTTATTTTTGTCAAAAGCGGATAAAACAGAGTTTGCGGCGCTAGTTACTATGTCACATAAAGGGTATCACCTGTTTTTGATGCCCAAGCCATGCAATTTTAATAATCAACCTGAAAAACCACTGATTTCCAGTCAGGTTATGAAATTATTCGCAGGGGCCGTTTTTGTGTTGAATAAATCTGGTATTTTATTGCAGCAAAATGAGGATGCTAAAAAGCTTGGCACAAGCTGGACAGGAGAACCTTTTCCAACCGGTTATTTTCTCAATCTGCCCAATTCCTCGAAGGATTTCGCCAAACTGAGTTCGGCAATTGAGGAAGCACACAATGGCAAAAGCACAGAATTTGAATTCAGGAATCTCATTTCAAGGAAGGAATTTGAATGTTGGAAAGTGATCGTAAAACCGATTCAGGCAGATATTTCTCAACTTGGGGGGATCTTGATTCAGTTTTTGGACATCACCGCGCTACGCTCAGAACTAGCGCAACTCATTCTGGAAAAAGAACGAATCAAAGATTTAGCCTCTATTCCTTCCCACATTCTGAGAGGACCTCTTTCATCGATCTTGGGGATATTAGAACTTCTGGATCCCAGCCAATTGGACTCCGAAAACCAAAAATTATTCAGCCATCTGAAGCCCTTGGCAAAAGAACTTGATCATGCTATTCGACAGCACTCAAAAAGAATGAGCTCCCTTACTTAAGGAGCTCATTTTTATTTTACAATCTTCAATCCGACAGCTTCTACTCCAGAAATGTTTTCCTGCCTCATGTATTGGAGGTAAACCAGCTTACTGACCTTTTTATCCATCGGAAAGGGCAGGGTATCATAAAAGGTATAGGAGTTACCGAAACCACTTCCTTTTGGCCTACCTGATTTAGAGTCAAATAGGGGAATATTGATCAGCTTATTATCCAAAACTGCTCCGGTTGAATCTTCACTGATCACACGGATATAGCAATTGGAGAAGGGAAAAGACTCCGTAAATCGGATACCAATGAGGCTGGTGCCATCTTTTTCTTTCAGGCTGCTGAGATCAAATGTTACGCTGTCCCTTTCGTGCCAAGAGTCTGAATCAAATGAATGAAATTCCTCATACTTACGATCTCCTCCACATGAGCTAATGAATAAGAGCATCGCTAACCCCGCAAAGAAACTTTTACTGCTCATTTCCTCCGTTGTTTGGTCCTTGATTCCTTCTAGGTGGAAACTTCCGATTGCCCGGTGCTTTGTTTTCGACGGGTTTGTTTTCCTGTGCTTTCGCCTTTGGATTCATGTCCTGGTTCGTAGCAGGTTTCGGTCTATTTCGATTTTTGTTTCTTTTTTTCCTTGGCTCTCCACCCTCTTTTGATTCCGGTTTGGGGGCAGGTTTATTGTCCTGCACCTTTGGTGTAGGAGTAGAAACTTGATTGCTTCTTTTGTTTTGAGGACGTGGGTTTTGTGGCTTAGGACCGGGTTGATTGGTGGCGCCTTGAGTTGATTTTGGTGTATCAGGACTAGCCTGTCCTTCTGTCCTAGGCTTGTTTCTGGACTTCTTTTTCTTCTTTTTGGTGAATTTTTTATCCAAAAGCTCAAGTTCCCGAGTAGACTGAGCAGCGAGGTCCACTACATCTGATGAGTTGTCTACCTGAAGATTAAATACCTTAATTCCTTTTTCGTTTAGGGCTTGAATTTCCCGCACTCTATCGCAGGTGATGCTATGCCAGTCGTTGTCGTTGTTGTAACTGAACCACATGAGTTTTCGGAAAATGTCAGTCTTCTGAAGTTTAGCAGGACCAGATTCAGTCTGAAGGGGTTTTTCTACTTGAGGGATGTCCTTGATGGCATCCATGTAGGTGTCCAATTCATAATTTAGGCAGCATTTTAGTCGGCCACATTGCCCACTAAGTTTGCCCGGGTTTAGGGACAAATTCTGATATCTTGCAGCCGAAGTAGAGACGTTTTTGAAGTCAAACAGCCAAGTTGAGCAACAGAGTTCACGGCCACAGACGCCAACTCCACCCAATCTTCCGGCTTCCTGACGAAGGGAGATTTGTCGCATTTCCACGCGGATTTTAAATTCTCCAGCCAGTGATTTGATCAATTCCCTGAAGTCAACGCGATCTTCTGCAGAATAATAAAAGGTGGCTTTGGAGTTATCTGCCTGATATTCCACATCTGACATTTTCATCTGAAGTTTGTATTCCTCGACGATCTGTCTACATCGATACAGCGTTGGAATCTCGCGGTTTCTGGCTTCTTCCCACTTTTCCATATCCTTTTGGTTTGCGATTCGGTAGATCCGGGTGATGTTGTCGTCATCCCGTACCTTTCGTTTCTGCATTTGCAGCCTAACCAATTCTCCCTGGAGGGAAACATAGCCAATGTGATGTCCACTTGGGACGTCCACTACCACCGGATCACCCGTGTGCAGTTGGAGATAATCCACATTTCGGAAGTATTCTTTTCGACCCCCTTTGAATTTGACCTCGACAATGTCAAAGTTGTCAACCTGAGGAATCCCCATATGGGATAGCCAGTCGAATGAATTCATTTTATTGCAATCGCTCGTGCCGCAGCTACCATTATTTTGGCAACCACCGGTACCTCCAGCGGAGGTGGAGCAGGTACTACATCCAGCCATAATTTATTGTAAGGGCTTTCGCCTCGTTTAGTTATTGGGTTTAATTCTTTAATTTCAAGATATCTTGTCCGATATCTTTACGGTAATAGGCTTTGGTCCAGCTTATTTTTTCTACAGTGGAAAATGCATTGGCCAAGGCTTCGGTCAATCCTTCACCAAATCCAGTCACTGCAAGCACTCGTCCCCCTTGATTGACCAGTTCTCCGGAGGAGTTTTTGGCTGTTCCTGCATGAAAAATTACACTTCCAGCGGTAGATTTGGGTAAAGTAATCGGGAACCCCTTTTCATACGACTCGGGATATCCACCACTGACCATGACGACAGTTGTGGCAAATTTTGGTGAGATGCTGAGTTCGTAGTCAGCCAGGGTGCCGGTAGCGATTCCATGGAGCAAATCCACGAAGTCACTTTCGATTCTAGGCAATACAGCTTCTGTTTCTGGATCACCCATACGAACATTGTACTCAATGACGGAGGGTTCGCCATCCTTATTCATCAAGCCAATGAATAGAAATCCTTTAAAATCAATTTTTTCTTTTTCCAAGCCCGCAATAGTGGGTTTGACGATTTTTTCTTCGACTTTTTTAAGAAAAGCCTCATCCGCGAAAATGACCGGGCTAACAGCACCCATACCACCAGTATTCAATCCGGTGTCACCTTCACCGATACGCTTGTAATCTTTGGCCTCCGGCAAAATCTTATAACTTTTGCCATCAGTGGCAACAAAAACAGAAAGTTCAATTCCACTGAGGAATTCCTCCACTACTACTTTGGAGGAAGCATCACCAAACTTTGCTTCAAGAAGCATTTCTTTCAGTGAGGCTTTGGCTTCTTCCAGACTTAAGCAAATCAGGACTCCTTTTCCTGCTGCTAGGCCATCAGCTTTCAGGACAATAGGAAGGCTTTGTTTTTCTAAATAAGCTAACCCCGCTTCAATTTGGGTTGCGTTGAATGTCTCGTAGGCTGCTGTGGGAACTCCATTTCGCTGCATAAACCGCTTGGAAAAATCCTTGCTACCCTCCAGAGTAGCGCCAAGTTGAGATGGACCTACTATGGGGAGATTAGCTGTGTCAGTCTTGGATTGAAGAAAATCAACAAGCCCTTTGACCAGTGGTTCCTCTGGTCCTATGACTACCATGTCAATCGCATTGTCCAAAATAAATTGGTGAATCCCTTGAAAATCGGTTACTGATAGGGGAATGTTTTGTGCTATTTCGGCCGTGCCGGCATTACCCGGGGCTACGAATAGCCGGGAACATTGTGGACTTTGTACAATCTTCCAAGCGAAGGCATGTTCTCTACCTCCGCTACCCAATAAGAGTATATTCATTGACTCGTTTCGTTTTTAATTGGCATGCTCGGAGATGAACTTGATCCGATAGACCCGCAATTCGTCTTCTGCAAAGTCCTCGTCGCCCAGCTCTTCTAATGCCGCTTTTATATGATCGCTTTCTGCATTCATGAAATAATCATGGAGAATTTCTTCCCGCTCATCATCCATGATGTGATGAATGTAGTAATCGATATTTAGTTTAGTTCCGCTATAGATGATCTGCTCAATTTCCTGAAGCAATTCACCCATGGTGATGTTGAGATTCTCTGCAATCTCATCCAGGTCGATTTTGCGGTCAATCTGCTGGATAATCGAAATCTTAACCTTGGATCGGGTTCCGGCGGTTTTTACTACCACCTCGGCAGCAGTTTCGATTTCATTTTCCTCTACATAGGTAGAGATTAATTTGAGAAAAGGTGCACCAAACTTAACGACTTTTCCCATGCCCACACCATTGATTTGCGCAAGCTCCTCACGGGTAGTAGGATAGATCGTTGCCATCTCTTCCAAGGAAGGATCTTGGAAAATGATGTAAGGGGGAAGGTTTTTGGTTTTGGCTACCCGCTTTCGTTCTGCCTTAAGGAGCTCAAAAAGCTTTTCATCGTAAGCAGGTCCGGTACTGATTTGCAGGTCCTGAGTCTCTACTGCTGATTCCTTTTCAAAATCATGGTCTTTGAACAGATCCACAGAAAAGGGTGATTCGATGAAGTCCAAGCCTTTTTGTGTAAGCCGAAGGATACCGTAATTTTCAATGTCTTTCTCAAGCAAAGCAGTGATCATGGCCTGACGGATCACAGAGGTCCAATGTTTATCAGATTCCTCTTTTCCCTTACCGAAGACATCAAGCGTATCGTGCTTGTAGCTTTCGATGTATTCGTCCATTTCACCCCGGATTACCTTCACCAAATGCTCCAGGCTGAATCGTTCATTGGTTTTTTGTACAGCTTCCAGCGCTACGAGCAGGTATTCCATTCCTTCAAAGGTTTCGCGCTCCCGTTTGCAGTTGTCGCAAAATCCACAATCCTCATTTAGCGTTTCGCCAAAATAATTTAGGATAAACTTTCTCCGACAGACCCCTGTCTCGGCAAAGGCCGCCATTTCCTGGAGGAGGATTTTGGCATTTTCCCGTTCGGTGACAGCCTTGTCTTTGTTGAATTTGTCCAGTTTGATGATGTCTTCCTGCCGGAAAAACATCAGGCAGTGCCCCTCCAACCCGTCTCTACCTGCTCTACCTGTTTCCTGATAGTATCCCTCTAGCGATTTGGGCACATCGTAGTGGATCACATACCGGACATCCGGTTTGTCTATCCCCATACCAAAGGCAATAGTCGCAACGATGACGTCCAATTCCTCATTTAGGAAATCATCCTGGGTCTTTATCCTGACAGAGGAATCTAAGCCTGCATGATATGGAGCAGCATTGATCTGATTGACTTTCAGTAGTTCGGCTATTTCTTCGACCTTTTTCCGGCTGAGGCAGTAGATGATTCCAGATTTACCCTTGTGACCTTTGATGAATTTGATCAGAGACTTTTTTGACTCATTCTTCAACTTTGGCCTTACCTCATAGAATAGGTTGGTCCTGTTAAAGGATGATTTAAAAAGATCTGCCTCCTCCATCTGAAGATTGCGCTGAATATCTTGCTGCACCTTGGGTGTGGCAGTAGCTGTCAGGGCAATGATCGGAAGATTGGGGGCAATCTGGGCTACAATGGATTTGATCCGCCGATACTCGGGTCTGAAATCATGGCCCCATTCAGAAATACAATGGGCCTCATCGATCGCCACGAAACTTAAATGGGCAGATTTTAGAAAGGCGACATTTTCATCTTTCGTCAGCGATTCAGGAGCGACATAGAGTAATTTGGTTTTTTTGTTCAAAACCTCATTTTTCACCTTTGTTGCCTCTGATTTTGTCAGTGTTGAATTCAGAAAATGGGCATTGACGCCCACTGCATTGAGTTGATCTACCTGATTTTTCATCAAGGCTATCAATGGAGAGATAACTATCGCGGTCCCTTCCGATACTACCGCGGGCAGCTGATAGCATAGCGATTTGCCAGCCCCCGTAGGCATGATCACGAATGTATTCCGGTGATTTAGCAGGTTGTCTACTATGAGTTCCTGATTCCCACGGAACTGGCTGAATCCGAAGATTTTCTTAAGATCTGCTTTTACTTTTTCTTCCACGAGAAGAAGTGGCTTAGTGGGTGAATATTGCCTGTAAACAGGAATGAACGATTAGTTTTATACCTTTGTACAAAATTAGTGATTAACGCAGGTAAAATTGAATTTAGCTAAAAATATTAGAATTACAGCCACTCGGGTTTTGCAAAATGAGGCAAATGCCATCTTAAATCTGATAGATGGGTTGGACGGTGATTTTGAAGCCTGTGTGGAGCGAATTCTTCATTCTAAAGGACGCGTTGTCATCACCGGAGTGGGAAAAAGTGCCATCATCGCCAACAAAATTGTGGCGACGTTAAATTCCACAGGAACTCCCGCACTTTTTATGCATGCCGGAGATGCGATTCATGGCGACCTTGGCATGATCCAAGACGAAGATATTGTTTTGTGTATTTCTAAATCGGGTAATACTCCAGAGATCAAAGTATTAGTTCCTCTTTTGAAAAAACTAGGTTCGGTATTGGTGGCAATGGTCTCCAATACCAAGTCTTACCTTGCCGAGCAGGCTGATTTTGTGCTGAATGCGACAATCGGAGAGGAGGCTTGCCCGCACAATTTAGCACCGACTACCAGTACCACTGCTCATTTGGCTTTAGGAGATGCTTTGGCAGTTTGTCTTCTGGAGGCGAGAGGATTTACCTCGGATGATTTTGCGAGATATCATCCAGGAGGTTCACTGGGTAAGCAACTTTACCTTAAAGTAGGGGATGTGATTTCTAAAGGTCTACTTCCTGTAGTCAACGAAGAGGCCGGACTGACCGAGGTGATTATTGAAATATCCGGAAAAAGGCTGGGAGCTACAGCAGTGAATGATTCCAAAGGCAATCTGACAGGAATAATTACCGACGGGGACTTGCGAAGGATGCTAGAAAAGACCCTAGACATTCAAGCCCTGAAGGCTAAAGATATCATGACCATCAATCCAAAGACTATTTCAAAAGACGAATTTGCCATTCGTGCACTGAATCAGATGCGTAATCATAATATCACCCAATTAGTGGCAATGGATGGAGAAAAAATCGCGGGTTTTGTCCATATTCATGATTTGATGAAAGAAGGTATAGTCTAACCCAGCATGCAGGACAAGCCCTACATTGTAATTATGGCCGGAGGAATCGGTTCCAGATTCTGGCCCTACAGCCGTAATTCCCGACCTAAACAATTTTTGGATATTCTTGGAACCGGTAGAAGCCTTCTCCAGATGACCTATGACCGTTTTCGAGAGTTGGCTGAACCCAGCCAGTTTATCGTCGTCACCAATCTGGGCTACTTGGATTTGGTTTTGGAGCAGCTGCCTGATTTAAGTGCCACTCAAGTATTAACTGAGCCTCTTCGCAGGAATACCGCTACCTGTATCGCATATGCTGCCTACAAAATCCATGCAATGGATCCGAATGCTACATTGGTAGTCACACCCGCAGATCATTTGATTCTTCAGGAAAAGCGGTTTATCCAAACGATCAATCAAGCTGTAGATTCCGCCCAACTAAAGGATCGGCTTATTACTATCGGAATCAAACCAAACCGTCCTGAGACTGGATATGGGTACATTCAATACCTTGAGAATGAAAATGGTACTGAGGCTTTAAAGGTGAAAACCTTTACCGAAAAACCCAATTCAAAACTTGCAAAGACTTTCGTAGATAGTGGTGATTTTGTCTGGAATTCAGGGTTGTTTGTAGGGAAATCTGCAAGTTTACTTAACGCTTTCAGCGAAAATATGCCGGATGTGGCAGAGGTTTTTGAAGAAGGAAGGGCACATTATGGAAAATCATCTGAGCAAGAGTTCATCAACAGAGCCTATTCTATGGTCAAAAATGTCTCCATAGATTATGGAATCATGGAAAAGTCAGATCAAGTCTATGTAATCTTGGGAGACTTTGGCTGGTCAGACCTAGGATCTTGGCACAGCATCCATGAACTTCAGGAAAAGGATGGAGATAACAATGTCGTCGAAGCTAACTCCATACTATATGATACTAAGAACTGCTACATCAAGATGGACAGCGACAAACTTGTGGTAATCGAAGGATTGGATAATTATCTGGTCAATGAGACAGACAATGTCTTATTGATCTGTAAGCTCGGTGGGGAGAAGAAATTCAGGGATTTTGTTGCCAACGCCAAGAAGAAAGGCGAAGACTTTGTCTGAAATCGATAAATTAAAATCTTATACCTCTTCAATTTTCAATTACCAATGATCAATTCTCAAGTTTAAATTAAAGTGCTTTGAAAATTGATCATTTCTTTCGCTGCCGAATCGCTTCGTAAATCGCGACACCAGCAGAAACTGAAACGTTCAAGCTTTCAATGTTTCCAGCCATCGGGATCTTTACTTTATCATCCACGATTCCGAATATCTCCTGAGAAATCCCGTCTTCCTCCGAACCCATGACCAAAGCCACAGGGGATGAAAAATCGGCCTCATACATCGTCTTTTCTGTTTTCTCCGTGATGGCTACCAGCGTCAAACCCATTTTCTGTAAATCTCTACAGGTGTAAAACAGATTTTTCACCCTTGCAACAGGCAGGAAATTCAAAGCACCAGATGAAGTTTTGATTGCATCGGAGTTGATCTGCGCGCTGCCTTTTTCAGGAATCACGATAGCATCGACACCAGCACATTCTGCAGTACGGGCGATGGCTCCAAAGTTTCTGACATCGGTAATGTGATCCAGCACCAAAATCAGAGGAGATTTTCCCACAGCAAAACAATTGTCGATCACATTGTCCAGCGAAGCATACACGATCGATGACATCTGAGCTACGACACCCTGGTGATTTTTGCGGGTGATTCGATTGAGTTTCGCATCCGGCACGCGCACCACAGGGATTTTTTCAGCTTTGCAGAGCTGAAGCAATTCTTTGATTAGGTCGTTGTTCAGTTCCTTCTGAACGAGTACTTTGTCGATTTCCTTGCCGGCATGGATAGATTCCATAACCGCTCGGGTACCAAATACAAAATCTTTTTCGGCGGCTCCTTTTTCTATCAGAAAGCCATCCTTCCGCTTCTCCATTGGGAAATGTTTTTAAACCAGATCGGCTGATAGGCTCTAGATCGGTTCAGGGTGTAGAAATGTGGGCTGAGTATGGTTTTAGCCCGTGCAAAGGTAAACCTAATTTTCGAGCTTGCGTCCATTCCGGCATACGACCATACTTCTCTGTCGAGATAAAAGTTCACCTCTTGTGGAGGTCCCATCACAATGTAGACCATACCGCGATCTGTTTTCCAGCCTTCTTTGAAGTCTGTGAAAAGAATATTGGCAAATTCCACCATCCGGAAGTAATTGCGGATCAGCTCCTTGGCGATTTCAGGATTTCGGGTCAGATTGATCCAATACTCATCCAATGCTTTTTTCTTATCCTCTGCCAAAAGCAGGGTTTCGTGTTCTTTTCGGGTGGAAATGTAAGTTACCATCTGCACCATTTCTTCCCAGTCTTTGATTTTGGGAAAGGATTCATGGGTCGTTTTAAGAATCAAGCCGGTAGATGCTGCGGTATCGGTTTGGAAAAAATAGTAGCCTTCTTCGTTTAGCTCTTTTGGAATATTGGCCAAAAAATCACCCATGTTGATCACGTTTAATTCCTTTGGAATATCGGCTGGACGGGTTTCCATTGGAGGAAAAGGGACATCAAATTTGATGGGGTAAAAGAACGAGTGAATGGTCGGGGACTTCACTGTTTTGAATAGTAAAGACTCTCCTTTGTTCAGAAAATTCTGGTCAAAAGCAATCTCATTGGCATAATATGCTCCAAAGTCCGGCTGATCCAGGACATAGGGACTTTTCAAATCGATATGATAGGTGTACTCATCTCCCTGTCGGGTATCCATCACCGTCAAAAGTGCAATGGCAGTAACCTGGCTTGCTGGCACATTTATATTTTTCTCAAAAATCCAATGCCGATCCGAATCAATTTTGAGGTCGGCCTCTGTCAGCAGGTTGATTTTGTCCGATAGGATCTCCTGCTCATAGGAATCCAATATGGAATAACTGAAACTGTAATTGGCAAACAGGGGCTCTTCCTCAATTTTCTCAATAACAAATTGAACCCTGAAGCTTTCCTCACTGGTTTTGACAGGAATGACTTTCAGCCCAACACGGGAATACAGTGAGTAGCGGAGGGATTGATCCGTATTGGAAAGCGTTTTTTGAGCTAATGCTGGGGTTAATGAAATAAATGAGGCAATCAGAAAAAGGAATACTGAGGGGATGATTCGATTCATTGGGTCTTAATCTCGGTTTTTAAAAATTAGACTTACTTTTGCCAAAATACTAAAATTTACAATGGCTACCTATACAACGGAAATCGCTTCGGACAAGTTGATCAGTGACAATCCCATTCATCAGCGGCTCCTTAAAGCCTACATTGCCGCCAAACCTTGGGTTTCAGGTGAATTACTTGAAGTGGGTTGTGGAGAGGGTAGAGGTGTGGAGGAGCTTTTGCCTCTAGCTACCAGTTACATAGGTTTGGATAAGATCGGAGAGGTGATCCAAATGCTCCAAGCCAGGTTCCCTGGTGTGGACTTTCGTCAGGCGGTCATTCCTCCATTTGTTGATTTTAAGGATAATTCGTTCGATACTATTGTCAGTTTTCAGGTGATAGAGCATATCCGAAATGATAAACTTTTTCTACAGGAAATCTACCGCATGCTCAAACCCGGAGGAAAAGCGATCATTTCTACGCCCAATATCACCCATACACTTTCGAGAAATCCATGGCATGAGCGGGAATATAAGCCGCAAGAGTTGATTGATCTTGCTTCGGGAATTTTTGATAAAGTAGAGGCCAAAGGAATCGGAGGCAACGACAAGGTATGGGCTTACCATGAGGCCAATCGCAAATCAGTACAGCGAATCATGCGTTTTGATATTTTTGATTTGCAGTACAAACTTCCCGCAGCAATCCTCAGAGCTCCATACGAGATTCTTAACCGAATGAACCGAAATAAACTCCATCAGCAACAGGGCAAATCGGTGGTAGAAATTTCCCATGAAGATTATCCACTGGTCGAGGATCCTTCGAAAGGATTGGATTTGTTTTATATCCTTTGGAAAAAATAAGAAGATGCTTATTTTCCACTAAGGCACTAAGACTCTTAAAAAAGTAAAACTTACTGTCTTCGTGTCTTCCTAGTATTCAAATTTTCTTCAGAAACAAAAAAGGCGAGAATCAAACCCTCGCCTTTTCCTTTAAGTATTATCAAAATTACCTTCTTTCAAGCATACCCGGCTGGGAGCTTTCTGTTCCGATCAGACTTTCCAGTCTGAGTTTCAGGTTTTGCGCTTCTTCCTGATAGCCTCTTTCTTCTAATAATGGAATGAAGTATTTGACCATTTCGATAGAGATCATCATGTCTCGGTCATATCCACGGTTTTCTTTCTGGTAAAATTCAATCATGTCCAGAGACCTTTTGGAGATTTTATCGATGATATCTAATGCTTTTTCATCCTCACCCACTTCAAAGAATAATGGTACCGACTGTCCGCTGCTCAGGTCATACGGCATGGCGGCATGAGGAATGGTCTGCAAACCATAATTCAGAAGGTTTGCTGCTTCTTCCATTTTGTCTTCATCCAGCAGTGCCATTGCGATCGTGTTAAGCGAACTTCTGTGATTGGAAGCAAACCGTCTATATTCTTCATCCAGATATGCATTTGGATCATCCATTCCTCGGAAGGCGAACTTCTCCATGTAGTTCTTGTAGGCAATGTCTGTGTTTACCAGTTCTTCACGGATGAAGTCAGGCTTGCGAATTGGCAGAAGTCGATACGTCATTCCTTCCATTACCACATGGTCTTCCACATTGATTCCAATCGAAGAAAGTGAGGTATTGTTGAAATAGATCGGACGCTCCCAATTGTTGCTTACAATCAAATCGATCAGCATCAAGGTGCCTTTGGTGACGTATTGACCTTTTACTTGCAGGTTCATTTGCGGAGCAAAAAGTTCTTTAAACTGAGGCGGTACGATCTCATCATTCGTGACAAAGCTGCTGTCCACTTCCAGGATCAAATTTCGTGAAGGAACCATGTTGACTACACTTTTTCCTCCTGTTTTCATTTTTAGCAGATCCGAGCCTGAATTCAATAGCTTTAGGTATTCTGATGCTGAGATTGCGTTAAGATTTTCCTGCTCCATGACATACAGTACGTCATTGGTTCCTTTTTGGTAGCGCTCGTCATCTAGGGAGAAAGGCAGCGCTTCAGATTCATTCACTGGACGTGTCATTTGCTTCACGTACCAATCGGTGTCAAAGTAACTCAAAACGATCACCCGGACATCCGTTCGGAAGTTTTCTACCTCCTGCACGTACCAAAGTGGGAAAGTATCGTTGTCACCACCGGTGAAGAGAATTGCATTAGGCGCACAGGAAGCCAAGAAGTTACGTGCGGAATCTACCGAGAAATAGCGGCCTTTTCGGTTGTGATCATTCCAGTTTTCAGCGCCCATTAGCCCGGCTACCGGAAGTGTGATCAAGGTTGCGATGATTGCTCCAGTCGAGAGGTTTTTGGTTGCTTTTCCAAATACATGCGCCAATCCCAATACGCCAAGTCCTGCCCAAATGGCAAATGCATAGAAACTACCCACGTAGATGTAATCCCGCTCACGCGGCTCGACAGGAGGGGAGTTCAGGTAGAGTACCAATACCACACCCATCATCATAAAGAGCATGAAGTTGACAAAGAAGTATTTTGGATCTTTATAAGCTTGGAAGAAAATGCCCACAAGCCCCAGAATCAGAGGCAACATCAGGTAGTTGTTGTGTCCTTTGTTTTCTTTGATGTAATCGGGGTATTTGTCACCAAAGGCATCCGTCAGCCCAATCCATGGCGCATCGGTAAAGTCACTTTCCCGACCGGAAAAATTCCACATGAAATACCGCCAATACATATGACTCAACTGATGGCTAAACATGAAAGCAAGGTTATCCCCGAAGGTAGGTTCCTGTCCCTCTCTCAGCCCAAGCTTGGATCGATAGATTCGCTTGTGATTTTCCTGAGTGGAGTATATTCTTGGTAGTATGGTTGTCTTAGCCGGATCGTAGGTGTTTTTCAGTTCATAATCGACAATCTCATACTTGTCTTTGCCTTTCATGTAGATCGGAGCCCCTTCTTCCTGATCGACCAGTTGCGCAGTAAAGTATTGTCCATGAAGAAGAGGACGGTATCCGTACTGCTCCCGCTTCAGGTAGGACACAAAGCTGATGACATCCTTTGGAGCGTTTTCATTGATGATTGGATCTTGGTTGGATCGCACGATTACCAGCGTATAACTTCCGTATCCAATCAGGATGAAAACCAAAGACAGCAAAACCGTATTGAGGAGTACTTTTTCTTTTTGAATCGAATACCGAATCCCATAGACCAAAGCTCCCAGGAAGAGAATAATAAAAAAGATAATGCCTGATCCGAATGGCAATCCGATGCTGTTGACAAAGAAAATCTCAATAGAAGCAGCAAGGCTTGGTAGTCCAGGGATGATCAAGTTATTGATGACGATCAAAGCGACACCACCGAGGAACATGGCATAAATAGCTCCCTTCAGTGTGGCGTTTTCGTATTTTTTGAAATAATAGATTAAAGCCAGAGCAGGTAATGTCACCAAGTTCAACAAGTGAACTCCGATTGAAAGACCAACCAAATAAGCAATGAAGATCATCCAACGGTTTTCCAATTTTGGATCCTTGATCACTTCCCATTTCAAAAATGCCCAAATCACAATGGCAGTGAAGAAGGAAGACATCGCGTACACTTCAGCCTCTACAGCCGAAAACCAAAAACTGTCTGAGAAAGTGTAGATCAACGATCCCACAATGGCAGAGCCCATCAGCGCGATGGTTTGACCTTTGGTTTCTTTGCCTTCTTCGATTGCAAAAATTCTTTTTCCAAAAAGTGTAATCGACCAGAAGAGAAACAGGATAGTGAATCCTGAGAACAAAGCACTGCCGATATTCATCCAATAGGCAACCTGCAATCCATCTCCCATAGCCAGAAATCCAAACATCCGGTACACCAAAAGCATGAATGGTGCTCCAGGAGGGTGTGGTACCTGTAGTTTGTAGGAAACCGCAATAAACTCTCCCGGATCCCAGAAACTTGCGGTTTGTTCCACCGTGAGAATGTATACCAAGGTCGCAACGGCAAAAATTACCCAGCCGGTGACATTATTGATCTGCTTATAATTGAGCATTAAACGGAAAATTAGTCGGGGCGAAAATATGAAAATTTACTCCATTTCAGGTTTTTTTAGCACTTTTTAAAGTTTTTGACCGAGAGGTAAATCTTCTCCTGTGACAAAAATTACTGTGGAATATTGCCAGCTGGTCTATTTTTGTGTCAGTTATAAATCTAGATAAGCCATGAGTACCCAACCAAAAACATTTCAGGAACTAATTGATGGGGAGATTCCCGTTTTGGTAGATTTCTTCGCCACATGGTGTGGGCCATGTAAAATGATGCAGCCTGTCTTGGAAGATACCTCCCGTCAACTTGGTGATAAAGTCAAGATCATCAAAGTAGATGTGGACCGTAATCCACTGGCAGCTGGCAAGTTTCAAGTGAGGGGTGTGCCGACCTTGATTCTTTTCCATAAAGGAAAGACGATCTGGAGACAATCCGGAGTTGTCCCGGCGCATCAGTTGGTACGGCTCATCGAATCCAATTTGTTGACAACTGCCTGATTCCAATGTGACAAAAGTCATTTTGAATTCGGGTGACAGAAAATAACTTTGATCAAGTTAAAAGCAACCAAAAAACCAAGTCAATAAATCGAGCCTATCTGAAAGGATTGACGGAGGGAGACCTTTCTGTAATGCGAGATTCCAAATGGCCATAAAAAAATAAAATATACACCAATGAAAATCGAACAAATCTATACCGGCTGTCTTGCCCAGGGTGCTTACTACATCGAGTCTGATGGAGAAGCTGCGATCATTGACCCATTGAGAGAAGTTCAGCCCTACATCGAAAAAGCGGAGCGTAGAAATGCTACGATCAAATACGTGTTTGAAACCCATTTCCATGCAGATTTTGTCTCTGGACACCAAGATCTGGCAGCCAAGACAGGTGCCAAAATCGTATTCGGCCCTACAGGCATGAAAATGGGATTCGAAGCGGTCATCGCTGAAGACAACCAGTTTTTTCAACTCGGAAAAGCAAAAATCCAAGTGATCCATACCCCCGGACATACTATGGAATCTGCCTGCTATCTACTCTACAATGAAGAGGGTAAAGCGGAGGCGATTTTCACTGGAGATACCTTGTTTATAGGTGATGTGGGTCGACCGGATCTGGCTCAAAAAGTAATCGCTGACTTGACTCAGGATAAACTAGCCGGTCACTTGTATAATTCCCTGAGAAATAAACTTATGCCTTTACCGGATGACTTGATCGTATACCCGGCACATGGAGCAGGATCTGCCTGCGGTAAAAATATGAGCAAGGAAACTTCAGATACTTTGGGTAATCAGAAGAAAACCAATTATGCACTTCAGCCGATGAGTAAGGAAGAGTTCATCAAAGAAGTATTGACTGGACTGACTCCGCCTCCGGCCTACTTCCCGCAGAATGTGATGATGAATATCCAAGGATACGACAGCATCGATGCGGTATTGGAGCGAGGAATTCGTCCTTTGACTCCCGCTGAGTTTGAGGCAGCGGCCAATGAAACTGGAGCCTTGATCTTGGATACCCGTGATCCGCAGACTTTCGCCAAAGGATTCATTCCAAACTCGATCAATATTGGTATCGATGGAAGCTTTGCAGTCTGGGTAGGAGCGATGATTCCAGACCTAAAGCAGGAAATTTTAGTCGTAGCCGAAGAAGGTCGTGAGGAAGAAGTAGTCACCAGGCTGGCCCGAGTGGGCTATGATTATTGCTTGGGATATTTGAAAGGTGGGTTTGCAGCCTGGAAAAATTCTCCGGACCACGAAGTGGACGCTATTACTTCCATCACAGTGGATGAACTGGCAAAAATCAAAGCAGGAGATCCTGAAATTCATATCCTTGACGTACGAAAAAACTCCGAATTCCTGTCAGAGCATGTCGTAGATGCTGAAAATGCACCATTGGACTACATCAATGAAAGCATGCTGAAAGTAAATAAAAACAACACTTATTACGTGCATTGTGCCGGAGGATACAGATCTATGATCTTCAACTCTGTACTTCGTGCCCGGGGTTTTGACAATCTGATCGATGTGGCTGGAGGTTTTGCAGCGATCAAGGCTTCTGAGAAGTTTAAGGTTTCGGACTACGTATGTCCAACTACCCTGCTGTAAGTAGCGTCACCAACAATTATCAAACTAAATGGCAAGCTTTCGAGCTTGCCATTTTTAATTTAAGCCAACCCGATGTGATCAAAGTCACAGGAATAAGTAAATAAACATGGGCAAATTTGAACTTTCTTTGGAAAAGCTAGGACTGATGACGGTTTCGCTAATAAACCTTGCATTTTCTGGAATTTCTCAGCATCACGAAGGAATATCACAGGATTTCTCCTCAAACGAAAAGTTGTTTGGGGATCAATTGAAAACCGGAAGTTTTGGATTTCACCTACGATCCTTTTACAGACATACTGAAAACCAACCGGGACATATACCCTGCCTGGAGAACAAACTCATGGAATAGGGCTTCAAACTGGAATCCATTTGGGAGATTTTGAGTTAATGTTGAATTATCTGGGGATTTCGGACAATGGCAGGTTTCTATTTCCAAGAGAATGGGGAAGGGAAAAGTTCTTCGTAAGTATGCAAAGGGAGCGATTCGAAGGGATAGGAGGAGATCTTGCAACCAGCGTTTTGTTTGACCAAAACTTTGTTCAGGACAAACTCAGCATCACACTTGGAGCCAGCCATGTGCATACGCCTGATTTAGAAAATGTCCTATTGAATAAATATGGTTTACCATCCTACTATCATTTCACCGAATTAATGGATTACAAATTTGGTGGGTTTTTCAAGGGACTGAATTTACAGGTACTGATTGCCGCCAAAAATGAGGATTTCACCCAAAAAATTCCTAAGAAATATGTGATCAACCGGGTCAATATGACCAATTACAAGTTGATTTTAGACTACAGATTTTAAAATAGAAAAACAAGCAAACTACCTATGAACCAATTTATTGAATGGATTTCTCAGCCTTGGCCCTGGTATGTGGCTGGACCGATGATAGGATTGACCGTGCCAGCACTATTGATTTTGGGGAACAAAACCTTCGGAATTTCATCTTCCCTGCGCCATATCTGCGCAGCTTGTGTGCCTGCTGGTATCCCGTTTTTTTCCTACAACTGGAAAAAGGAGACCTGGAACCTTCTCTTTGTATTGGGAACAGCAATAGGCGGTTTCATCGCAATGAATTTCCTAGCTAACCCAGAGACCATCGTCATCTCTGAGGCTACGCAATCCGACCTTGCCGCTTTGGGAATCACTGATTTCAATTCGCTACTTCCTTCTGATATTTTCTCCTGGAGCAACCTGTTCACTGCCAAGGGACTTCTGTTCTTTGTCGTTGGAGGTTTTCTGGTTGGATTTGGAACTCGATATGCAGGAGGCTGTACTTCCGGCCATGCCATCATGGGAATTAGCTCCCTTCAATGGCCATCCTTAGTAGCAACAATTTTCTTTATGGTCGGGGGCTTTCTGATGACCCATGTATTGTTGGAGCCATTGATGAAGTTGGTAGGATTTTAATAGCAAGGGATGGTGAAATACCTGCTTCGAAAGCCGAAATAGTGGATTTTGATAGGCGAGGTACTTTCATTTGACAAAAAAAATAACACAGATTGACATGAAAATAGCAGAAAAAACAATTGTTCAGGATCCACATTGCGTAGCTCCCAATCTTAGCGAGAATCACGACAAAGGGCTCGAACTTCTCAAATATTTAATTTTGGGAACAATCTTCGGGATAGTTTTCGTGAAGGCTGAGATTATTTCCTGGTTTAGAATTCAAGAGATGTTTCGCCTTCAGTCTTTCCACATGTATGGCGTGATCGGGTCTGCCATCGTTACCGGGATAATTTCAATCCAGCTCATTAAGCGATTGAATATCAAGTCTATTAATGGTGAGCAGATCGTGATTCCTGATAAGGTATTCAAAAAAGGACAAATCTACGGAGGGTTTATTTTCGGCTTGGGATGGGCATTGACCGGAGCATGTCCGGGTCCTCTTTTTGCTCAGATCGGCAGCGGATATACGGTAGTTTTGGTGACCTTGATATCCGCTCTGGCGGGGACTTGGACGTATGGTAAATTTTCCGACAAGCTACCAAATTGATCTGATCACAATAAAGTCAAAGCCACTTTCTACAGGAAGTGGCTTTTTTTAGCTAAAGACTTTTTTGATGATGATTCGGATGAAAATGATGATGGTGATCAGTATCACGCCTACTATTACAAATTCCATAAGCTTTGCTTTCAGGCAAAACTCCATCTGAAGCGCAATAGTTTTTGCAGAATCCAAATCAGTCCAAAAACCATTCGATTATTTTTAAATTTGCCAGCCTATTAGACCAGACCAACCATATGAACTACCTTTCCAAACGCCGAACTGCACTGGGCGCTATGTTTTTTTTCGTGGGACTTTGCTTTGCCACTTGGGCGGCCCGAATTCCTGATATCCAATCCAGATTTGACCTCTCAGAAGGGGAGTTGGGTACCCTTCTGTTGTTCTTGCCAATAGGCTCGCTACTAGGATTACCTTTGGCAGGATGGGCCGTACATCACTATGGGAGCAGACGAGTGATCATGATAGGGGGTATTTGCTATGCATTGACGTTACCTTTGATCGGATTGAGTCCCTCGATTCTAATCCTTATCCCGGTATTGATCACCTATGGTCTTTTAGGAAATGTGATGAATATTTCACTCAATACCCAAGCATTAGACCTGGAGGACCAAATGGGGAAAAGTATTTTGGCCTCTTTTCACGGGCTATGGAGCATGGCAGGATTTGTGGGCGCAGGACTGGGCGCAGGCATGATTTTCCTCGATTTCTCTCCTGAACTTCATTTTGCGATCGTCATGGGAATCGCCTTGACGATCATCCTTTCTTCCCATCGATTCATCATCAAAGAACAAAAAGTGAGCGAAGGAGGGGGATTGGTACTGAAGCGTCCAGATGCCTTATTGCTTCGGATTGGGATGATCGCCTTTCTGGGAATGATGTGTGAAGGATGTATGTTTGATTGGAGTGGGGTTTATTTCAAAAAAGTAGTCATGGCAGATCCTTCCCTTATCGCTTTGGGGTATGTGGCATTCATGGGAAGTATGGCTTCAGGCAGATTTATTACTGATAAAATCGCAGCCCGATACACCAAAGTAGCAGTGATCCAAATCAGTGGGATTTTGATTTTTAGTGGATTAGCACTGTCTGTGGCTTTCCCGAGCATTGTGACCGCGACAATTGGGTTTTTATTGGTTGGTTTTGGAATCGCATCCATTATCCCGCTTTCCTACAGCATTGCCGGAAGGTCAAAATTATACAGTCCAAGTGTCGCACTGGCTTTGGTGTCTACGATCTCATTTTTTGGTTTCTTGCTTGGGCCTCCTTTGATTGGATTCATCGCTGAATTATTTGACCTTAAGACATCTTTTGCTTTGATTGCAATCAACGGTCTGGGAATCACCTTGCTTTCAAGCTTCCGAAAAGGGGTTTTTCTTATTCCTCAAAAATTCAAAACATCAACGGTCTCATGAATTTTCCCGAGGGTCTTCAGTTTCGATTAGACAGTGAGGTAAGTTCCTTTCTGGTCAATCCTGACGGCTATTGTTCTTTGACTGCAATCGCGGATCTTTTGCAGGAAATCGCCTGGAAACACGCCGATTCAGCTCATTTTGGTCAAAATCTGAGAGATTCCAATCAAATCTGGATCTTATCCCGATTGGAAATCAAAGTGGATCAATTTCCGAAATGGGGAGATAGGATTCAACTTTTCACAGGAGGAAGAGGAGCAGATAAGCTGTTCGCTTTTCGGGAGTTCTTGGTCAGGGACCAGCAAGACCAGGTTTTGGTCAGGGGCATGTCCTCTTGGTTGTTGGTGAATTCCGAATCAAAACGGATCTTGAAACCTGAATCCGTTCTACCTTCGGAGCTCTTTGATCCTGCTGAGAAGCCAAGCTGGCAACCTGTGAAAATCATTGCCTCAGGAGTTGAAATGGCGTCTGAGACACTTAGAGTCAGGTTTTCTGATTTGGATTTGAATTACCATGTCAACAATACCAGCTACATCCGATGGGTTGAAAATTTGCTTTTCGATCAGGGAATAAAACCCACTACACTTGCCATCAACTATCTGGCTGAATGTCTGGTTGATGATTTGGTCGTGATCACGCTGTTCAAAAATGAATCCGGCTTTGTAGTGGAAGGGAAAGTCGGAAAAAAGCTTGTCTTCACGTCAAAAGTTTAACCTAGAAAGGAGTCTTTTTAATTTTGGCTTTTGTATTTTTTTTCATGTGACCCCAGTCACAGTGTTGGACTCCCGGTTTTTCTGATTTTTGTATATTACCACGTGACTAATATTCCGATGATGCAGCCTTTTGTCAAACTGATCACTTTGTTGGTAGCCCTATTGGGTTTAGCCACGGCTCTAGTGGGAGTGGTTGGTTTTGTTTTATTCTTGTCCTATTCCGGCATTTCACTTCCCACGCTGAATGAGCAAGAAAATGTACTACCTCAAGCCCTTGCTGACCTTCCAGCCGTCAAAGCGCTTATGGATCCTGCAGGAATGTGGCAAGCACCTGATTGGGTTTCTGTAGATTCTGAACCCAACGCGGAGGACATTAAGTACGGAAAAGAATTGGTAGCCAACACCTCGGAATATCTTGGTCCCAATGGCAAGGTTAAAGCAATCTCCAATGGAATGAACTGCCAAAACTGTCACCTGCAGGCAGGTACAGTGCCACTGGGGAATAATTATGGCGCAGTCGCTGCTACCTACCCAAAAATGAGAGCTCGCTCAGGTACTAAAGAAGACATCACCAAACGAATTAATGACTGCTTTGAGCGAAGTTTGAATGGCAAACCACTGGAAAAAGATTCAAAAGAAATGATTGCTATGGCGGCTTACATCAACTGGTTGGGCAAAGATGTGCCGAAAGGTGAAGTCCCAAAAGGAGTGGGCCTCTACGAAGTACCTGCGCTTGATCGAGCTGCCGATCCCCTAAAAGGCAAGCTAGTCTATGACAATCAATGCCAAACCTGCCATGGTCCAGAGGGACAAGGCATGGCCAAACCAGATGGCAAAGGCTATATTTATCCTCCATTATGGGGGAAAAACAGCTACAATCATGGTGCTGGACTCTATAGATTGTCGCGTTTTGCAGGCTATGTCAAAGCCAATATGCCACTGGGAGCTACCTTTGAGAATCCCATGGTTTCCGATGAAGATGCATGGGATGTTGCGGCCTATGTCAACAGTATGGAGCGCCCTGCCAAAGATCTCTCCGGAGATTGGCCTGACATTTCCAAAAAGCCGGTGGATCATCCATTTGGGCCATTTGCTGATGAATTTTCAGAGGAGCAGCATAAGTTTGGCCCCTTTAAACCTATCCGGGAGGCCAGAGCAAAATCCCAATGATCCAGCGAATAATTCTGAGTATCCTTTTCATTTTGGTTTCTTTTTTCCAAGGATTTTCCCAAGATGAAGAGCAGAAAATCATTGTACGTCCTGATCTGCATTTCCGCACTTTCTGGATGAATACAAATTATCCTGGACAAGATTTCAAGGAAGATTATGCCTTAGGCATGAGCTTGAATCTAGGTGCGCTGATCAGCTACCAATCCCATTGGAAATTGAAGTTTGGGTACCGGTCTTTTGGCAATGTGACCAGTTCGGAAATCTGGCTACCGGATCCTACGAGCGGTCAGGCTAACCGGTATGAGACTGGACTATTCGATCTTTTGGATACGAGAGATAGATTTTTCGGTAAACTGGAAACCCTTTCCCTAGAATATTCCACTGCAAAAGTTGGGATCAAGGCAGGCAGAATGGGCATCAATACAGACTGGATTAATGCCCAAGATGGGAGACTTTCTCCTACAGTAGTTGAGGGGCTGCATGTCTGGTTTACGCCTCATTCGCATTGGAGATTTTCCGTGTGGGGAATAGGGCGAATGAGCATCAGAGGGAGTAGCGCATGGCTGGATGTAGGCAGTACAGTGGGAATTTACCCGGCTGGAAGGGCTGTTTCTGGGAAGCCTGCCGAATATTTTGGCAACACAGCAAGTGATTGGCTGAGTATCTGGGAGGTGGAGCGGAAGCTTGGAGAAGATGCGAAAATTCATTTTTCCAATACAATTGCCCAAAATCTCTTTTCGACCTATTGGCTAAGCCTAGAAGAAAACCCACAGTTGAAATCAAGTACTCTCATTCTTGGTTTTCAAGCTGGATTCCAGCATGGATTAGGTGAGGGAGGAAATGAGAATGTTGATCTGAAATACAAAGAACCCGACGATAAGAATTTTGCGCTATCGGGTAGAGTGGGATGGAAGAATTCACGGTGGACGACCCATCTTAACTTTACCCACGTGGGAGGGAAGGGACGCTGGCTTAGTCCTCGAGAATGGGGAAAAGATGCTTGGTATACCTTTATCCCCAGAGAACGAAACGAGGGCTTCGAATCAGTCAATGCCCTAATGGCCTATGCTGAATATCGAATCGACCAAAGTCTTGTCTCTTTATACGGGCATCTGGGCTTTCATTGGTTGACTGATACGCAGGATTCTGCAGGGAATAAATACAATTTCCCAAGCTATCGTCAGGTAAATTTGGGTGTAAAATACCTTCCCAGAAAGGTAAAGAACCTGGATTTTCATCTAGTATTGGTAAGTAAAGAACCCTTGAATGATGAAAATCTCAGTCCAAATCAAATCTATAATAAGGTGGATCTCGTACATTTCAATGCCATAGTAAATTGGAAATGGAACTGAGAATCCGAAACTAAATTAGGAATTCCGGTTTCCTTTCATCACCTTTGTTTCGTCGAAGAAATGTTTTCGGCACTTGGTGACAAGTCAGCATTGGTGTTACACCTGCTTAAGTAGCAAATCAAGAGTTCTCCACTACAGGTATTAATTCTTCTTCTTCTACTTTTTTAATTGCTTAAATAACCTGTGTTATTTTCGGATTAAAACCTGCAGTTTACAATCATTACGAGAACCTTAGATTTCATTTTACCCTAAATACATTTATTATTAAGACGATCCGATTCTCGGAATCAGAATTATCTGATTTCTCGATAACTCTTAAAAGTAGAGTCAATAACTACTTTAAAACAACCCAAAAATCCAAGTTTGCAAATAAAGAAATGGTCATCAAGTCCATTGTGATGATCTCGCTTTATTTTGTCCCTATTGTCCTCATTTTTACCGGAGTAGCAAATCAAACCTGGCAACTATTTGCTTGCTATATCATCAGTGGCTTAGGAATGGCAGGCATAGGTATGGGAGTCATGCACGATGCGATCCATGGATCATTTTCCAAGAATCCCACGGTCAACAAATTACTGGGCTATACCCTTAACATGGTCGGTGCTAACGCATTTGTGTGGAAGATTCAACACAATGTTCTCCACCATTCCTACACCAATATCTCTGAAGGCGATGATGATATCAATGCGCCTTTCTTTCTGAGATTTTCTCCCAACGCAGAGAAAAACGCCTTGCATCCCTACCAGCACTGGTATACTTGGTTTTTCTATGGTCTGTCTACCGTCTCTTGGGTGACTTCCAAAGATTTTATCCGGTTGAAGCGCTATTATGACATGGGACTGATGAAAGGCAAAAATGTCTATAGAAATTCAGTGTTTAAGATTATCGCCTGGAAAGCAGTTTATTTTGCATTTATTCTAGGACTTCCCATCGCATTCTCTCCCTTTGGAGTAGGTCAAATACTACTGGCCTATCTGATTCTTCACTTCATCACCGGTTTGAGCATCTCATTGGTGTTTCAGACGGCACATATTATGCCTGATGTGGAGTTTCCTGGATTTGACGAAAATGGAATTGTAGAAGGTGAACGCATGGTTCACCAGTTGGTTACTACCTCAAACTATGCCGAGAAAAGCAGGATTTTCGCCTGGATGATCGGTGGGTTGAATCATCAGGTAGAGCATCACTTGTTTCCCGATATTTGCCATGTGCATTACCGGAAAATTGCCCCGATTGTAAAGGCCACGGCGGCCGAATACAATATCCCTTATCATACAAAAAAGACATTTTTTGATGCTTTGAAGTCTCATTTTGAAATGCTCAAATTCTTGGGCAATTCTGAAATGGTTCCGGTCAAAGCTTGATTTCCAAAACCATGAATAATACTAGAAAAAATACCGCGCCTTCCACTACTCCCCGAGGCGGGAATATTGATCGTCGGCAGGTAAAAAAGAAAAAAGAATCCACACTGGACCCTAGGCTTTTTGTCAAAAAGGCAATGCCAAGTGGTCAGGCGGGTTTTCGAACAGAGAAGTCTTTCGAAGATCTACCCTTGAATGCCAGACTTTTGGCTAATATTCAGAAAAAAGGATACGAAACACTCACCACCATTCAGGAACAATCCATTTTGCCCCTTCTAGATGGACGGGATATGATGGCAATTTCTAAAACAGGGTCTGGCAAAACAGCAGCGTTCTTGATCCCCATCATTGAACATGCACTGAAGGATCCCAGGAATTATACAGCATTGGTAGTGACACCGACCCGGGAACTTGCCCTTCAGATTGAAGAGGAGTTCAAAAGTCTCACAGCCGGACTTCAATTGTATTCCGCCACCTTCATCGGAGGAACGAATATCAATTCGGATTACAAACAACTGGAGCGCAAACTTCAGGTGGTAGTAGGCACACCGGGGAGATTGTTGGATCTGTCAGACAGGAAGCTCCTGAAGCTGAATCAAGTCAATACACTTGTGTTGGACGAATTTGACCGAATGCTGGATATGGGTTTTGTCAATGATGTCAAAAAACTGGTGAATCTCATCGGAAAGCGAGATCAGACACTCCTATTCTCAGCAACACTCGAGCCCAACCAAAAGCAACTTATTTCTACACTACTGCATAATCCAATTGAAGTAAAAGTGGAAAATGCCGGTGGAACTAACGAAAACATTGAACAGCAAACCATCAGAGTGCCTGAAGGAGCTGACAAATTTGATATTCTCGCAGGGCTGGTGAAAAGCCCAGAAATGGAAAAAGTAATCCTTTTCACAGAAACCAAACGACTGGCCGATAGGCTGGCAAAGAAGCTGAATCAGGTCGGTATAGCTGCTGGCCAGATTCATGGGGATAAATCCCAGAATTTTCGAAATAGAATGATCGAAGAATTCAAAAAAGGGGATATCCGAGTACTGGTAGCCACTGACGTAGCTGCCAGAGGAATCGATGTAGCTGATGTCTCCCACGTGATCAATTATCAGCTACCGATGACCATGGATGCTTACATCCATCGTATCGGCAGGACTGGACGGGCCGGCAAAGTCGGTCACGCCATCACTTTTGTAAACTAAAAACTGGCTAATGTCAAAAAATCAAAACACGTTTATCAAAAAACAAAAGGCAGAGCTTAAGAAGCGGAAACAAAAAGAAAAACTCGAGAAAAAGCTGGACCGCAAGAACCAGCCCAAAGACGGAAGCCTCGACAACATGATCGCTTACGTCGACGAGTTTGGAAACTTTTCCGATACTCCTCCTGAGCCGCCAATTGTTAAAAAAACAAATTCAACACAATCAAATCAAAACCGAGTAAAATCAAATCAAAATTTCAGAAATCATGAATGAAGGAACAGTAAAATTCTTTAACACAACCAAAGGCTTTGGATTCATCACACCAGCAGACAACAGTGAAGACGTATTCGTACATCACAGTGGCTTGGTTCACGAGATCCGTGAAAATGACAAAGTGAAGTATGACCTGGTTCAGGGCAAAAAAGGCATCAATGCCGTTAATGTTAAAGTTGTAGGTTAATAACCTCTACCCCCCCCCATAAAACATCCCTGCTGGTTTTCCAGTAGGGATTTTTTGCTTTTCAGGAAGCTTTGATTTCGTTGGTCAGGGATTCCCCTTTTTCAAATGAGGTGATATTCGATAGGGTGACGCTTGCGATTTGCTCTAAAGCTTCCTTGGTGAGGAAAGCCTGATGCCCTGTGATGAGTACATTCGGGAAAGTCATCAAGCGTGCGATCTGCTCATCCTGAATGATTTCTTCAGATAGATTTTTGAAAAAGATATGCTCCTCCTGTTCATAAACATCGATTCCCAGAAATCCAATTTTCCCTTTTTTTAGTGCTTTGATTACTGATTTGGTTTCGATCAGAGCGCCGCGGCTCGTATTGATGAGTGCGATTCCATTTTGCATATAGGTAATCGTCTCAGTATTGATCAGGTGTTTTGTCTCTGGAGTCAAGGGACAGTGCAGCGAAATGATGTGACTTTTTGCCAAAACTTCCTTTAGTGGGAGGTACTCCACTCCCAAGTCCTTCATCTCATCATTTTCAAAAATGTCGAAAGCCAGAATCTTACACCCAAAGCCTTTGGCAATTCTACAGAAGGCCCTTCCGATGGCTCCTGTTCCGATCACACCTACAGTCTTGCCATGAATATTGATTCCTGTAAGGCCTTCGAGTGAAAAGTTGTTTTCCCGGACTCTGTTGTAAGCCTTATGCGTTTTTCTGCTCAAAGTCAAAATCAAAGCAAAGGCATGCTCTGCCACCGCCTCAGGACTGTAGGCTGGTACACGGACGATTGGGATCCCCAGTTCTTCCGCTGCCTTCAGATCTACCTGATTGTATCCCGCACAGCGCAGGGCTATTAATTTTATTCCAAGCTGATCCAGTTTTTTGAGAATTCCCGCATCTATTTGATCATTGACAAATGAACAAACTGCTCCATGACCCTCAGCTAAATGAACAGTATGCTTGTCCAACTTCGAATCGAAATAGGTGATTTCATGTCCAGATTTTGACAGAAATCGGTCAAAGCTTTCGCGGTCGTATGACTTAGTACTGAAAAATGCGATTTTCATGGTTGAAACTTTTTGAAGTTTAGCTTGGATAAAAATGAAGCTATTCCTCCAATTTAGTTGAGAATAAAGCTGAATTCTTTCTAGTTTCGGAAAAAAAACAACCATGAAAAAACTCAGCTATCTGCTGTTTCTTGCGTTGATTTGGTCCTGTAGCCAGCCCAAATCAGCCGAAGTAATTGAAGAAACAGAAACCGAAACCATTCAAGAAGAAGTAATTATGCCAGATTCCGTACTCCGCCATGTCGTCCTGTTTGGATTTAAAGAAAGCTCCAAGCCAGAGGAAGTGCAAGCAGTAATTGACGCTTTTAAAGCTTTGCCTTCACAAATTTCAGAAATCAAAGGCTTTGAGTGGGGAACAAACTCCAGTCCAGAGGGACTAAATCAAGGGCTAACCCATGCATTCACCCTGACATTTCACTCAGATGCTGACCGGGATGCCTACCTACCCCATCCTGCCCACAAAGCATTCGGAGGAATTGTAGGTCCACACTTGGACAAGGTGACTGTAGTGGATTATTGGACCAAACCCTGATTATTTGTCGTAGGGTAGGGCTGAGCTATCAGCTTTTCCAGGTTCACTTGCGTTGATCACTTCGGTGACTACAAACACACTTGTACCTCTCCAGGGTAGCATTCCATTGTATTCTTGGTAGCGCAGTTCCAGGTGTTTGCCTGAATTGCGCTCCAAAACTGCTGCTACTTCCGGATCAGTGACGCTGAATCGAAATTCATTGCTCTGTAGCGCTCCTGAGGTTGGACTTTGGAAACCCTCCTGGACCATTCTACCTTCCCAAGTTTTGAAGACTACACCTTTTTTTACAAAGTAATTCAAGCTTCCGGCCTTGACCCCTTCACCAAAGACAAAGTAGAATTTCCACCAAAAAAAGATCCCTAGTACTAAGACCAATATCAAACCGGTGATCCAAGCAAATTTTTTCATGAGTTTTGAGCGTTTTTTAAAGTAATCTGGTCAATTTCAAAACAAGAAAAATAACCTGTTTCGATTTCGTGTTCTTGAATTGTTGGACTAAATATAATGCGCTGCAATTTCAAAAATGAGCGCCGCAAAAAAATAAACCTGTTGAATTTTATTTAGTTCTTAGTCCTATGCAACAGTCGATTTTCAATTCAAATGAATCCAATCTCTTGCCTTTTCAGGGGGAGGCGATTTTTTATCCTGAATTTTTCTCCAAAAATGCTTCAGATCATTATTTCGATTTTTTGAGCAAAAGTCTGCATTGGAAAGAAGAACCTATCAGAATGTTTGGCAAAATGGTCATGCAGCCCCGATTGACGGCTTTGTATGGAAATGAAACCAAGCCCTATGGCTATTCCGGAATCTCGATGACTCCTTTCCCTTGGACTCCTGAATTAATGGAAATAAAAAGGAAGCTCTTAGACTTCACCGAAGTCGAATTTACCCATGTACTCTGTAATTTTTATCGAAATGGGCAGGATAGTATGGGATGGCACCGAGACAACGAGTCTGTTTTAGGAAGGAATCCAACCATCGCTTCAGTGACTTTTGGGGCCACTCGGATGTTTCAGATGAGGCACTACGAGACAAAAAAACAAAAAGTCCAAGTTCCTCTCACTCATGGCAGCTTACTCATCATGTCAGGTGAAAGTCAGCATTATTGGGAACATCAGATTCCTAAAACCAAAAGGAATTTGGGGCCCCGGATTAATCTGACTTTTAGAAAATTGCTTTAGGGTAGCGGATGCTTTTTTTCCTGAAAAAAGAAAAGGCCACCAATCTGGTAGCCTCTTCTTGCACTAATTAATCCACCAACCATAAAAATTCTCCATATCCGGCAGCTTCCATTTCAGTTTTTGGAATAAACTTCATGGCTGCCGAATTCATGCAATATCTAAGATTTGTAGGAGCGGGACCATCGTAGAATACGTGCCCCAAATGACTGCCCCCCAGTTTGCTTCGGACTTCTACCCGAGTCATTCCAAATTCTTTATCGATAGGTTTGTCAATTACCCGTGCATCGATAGGTTTGGTAAAACTTGGCCAGCCTGAACCAGACTCGTATTTATCTTTTGAGCTGAACAGCGGCGCTCCAGACACAATGCAGACATAAATGCCATCCTCTTTATTTCCGTTGTATTCATTTTGGAATGCATATTCCGTAGCATCTTCCATCGTTACCTCATACTGCAGCGGAGTAAGCGTTTTCTTAAGCTCAGCTTTTGGAGTCGCCTCGTATTTTTTTGCACTCAACTCAGGCCAATGTGCTTTGATGAAAGCATCTCTTCCGCTTCCATTTCTATAGGCGTAGTATTCAGTCGGGTTCTTTTTGTAGTAATCCTGATGGTAGTCCTCAGCTGCATAGAAATTAGTGTATTTGATCACCGGAGTGGCGATAGGCTTCTTGAATCTTCCTGACTTATCCAATCTGGCTTTAGATTCTTCTGCTACTTTCTTTTGCTCTGCATCGTGGTAGAAAATAGCAGATTCATATTGGGAACCTCGGTCATAGAATGAACCCCCTACATCGGTAGGATCATAGGTCTGCCAGAAAATATCTACCAGCTCAGAATAGCTGATCACTTCAGGGTCAAACGTGATCTGAACTGACTCTTTATGCGAAGTCTTTCCTGAAGAAACTTCACTGTAAGTCGGATTTTTTTCTTTGCCGCCGGCATAGCCTGAAATGACTGAAATCACCCCGTCAAGATCCTCAAATGGAGCTTCAACACACCAAAAACAACCTCCTGCAAAGGTCGCGAGCTGCGTTTTGGATGAAAAAACAACATTCTCATTTTGATCTTCGGAGACCTCAGTCTCAACTACCGAGGATTCGGTGGCAGTATTTCCGCACGCCATCAAAAGGCTTATTAGCAGTGTGATCATCATATTGGGTATGGATTGCAAGTTTTGCATTGAGTGTAAGTTCTACAGTATTAATTCAAAGTTTGGTCAGCATTTTGTTAAGTCATAAACAAACAAGTTAAGGCTTATGTTCGCTTGGAGTTCTTAATAACCCTTAAAATTGACCTGCTCAAATTACGCTTCTTACGCAAGTTTGGATTGTCAGCTGGGTTACATTTTGGAATCCTATTTCGACAAAACCCAAATAACTCTAGATCTTATGAAAGGCTCAGTAAAATTCCCGCTTATTATCTTGTTTATTTTCAGTGCTACCTCCTTCAGCTTTGCTCAGCAGGGTTCTGGTTTTGGTTTTAAAGGTGGATTAAACTACAATACAAGCGGGAAATACTTCAAAGATGCGGGTCAGATTTTTACCAAACCCGGAGAAAACATGGGTTACCACTTGGGGATATTTTTTCAGTTATCCAGTTATGACATTGCAGTGCGTCCCGAATTGATTTATACCAAAACCAAATTTGAAACTGACCTTGGAACTGTAGATTTCCAGAAAGTAGATCTTCCGGTGTTGGTGAAAATGCGCTTTTTTCAGGTAATCGGATTCTCTATTGGACCGTCTTTGCATTATACCTTCGAAGAAAATTTTTCCATTCCTGAAAATTTCGAGAAGACAGATCCCTTTGGTCTAGGGTACCAGCTGGGACTGGGGGTTAATCTCGGTCCTTTAGGTTTGGACCTGCGGTTTGAGCGGGAATTGAATGAAAGAAAATACACTTTTGAAAATGTCCTGGGAAAGGAAGATTACAAAAACCAGCAGTTGATACTCGGTCTTTCATTCCTGATCCCCGGCAAAAAAGTCAAGTAAAATCTTCCAAGGCTTTCAAATAAAAAGGCATTTTGGTTTTCTCCGTTTTCTTTAACTTGAGCAGACCAAAATAACCTATTTCGTTCATGTTCAAGGAAATTAAGGCACTTGGAATCCTCTGTTTGATTCTGTGGAGTTGTGCCAAAAAAGAAGAAGATCCCTTTGCTTCCATCCGACCTGATGAAAGCCGATTTACCAAAATCACCTTGGTAGAAAAACTCAACGAACCCATGGAACTTGAGGTCCTGGACAATCTGGACGTACTTTTTATCGAACGTGGAGGGAAACTCCGAAAATATCTGGCAGAACAAGGGTCAATAGAAGAAATCGGTCAGCTTGAAGTCAATATAAATGGTGAGGACGGTCTTCTAGGTTTGGCCAAAGACCCAAATTTTGCCGAAAACCAATGGATCTATCTCTATTACGCTCCGATCGGTGTTGTTCCAGAGATCAACCGGCTCTCTAGATTTACGTTGGTCGAAGGACTTTTGGACAAATCCACTGAGAAAACCATGCTCGAGGTACCTATCTTCAGAGGATGCTGCCACTCGGGTGGTTCGCTTGAGTTCGACTCAAAAGGCAATTTATTCTTGAGCATGGGAGATGATACGACTCCCTTTGAATCAGCTAATTACAATCCAATCGATGAAAGGTCCGGTCGACCAGCCAATGTCGATGCTCAAAAAACTTCAGGAAATTCCAACGATTTGCGTGGTTCCATCATTCGGATCACGCCTCAGCCAGATGGGACCTATACTATTCCAGAAGGGAATCTCTTCCCAGTTGGTACGCCGAATACGCGTCCTGAAATCTATGTCAAAGGCAACCGTAACCCCTTCCGAATCGGGGTAGACCAACGCAATGGAAACCTCTTCTGGGGTGAAGTGGGGCCGGATGCCTCTGTCGATAGTCTGCAGCGCGGACC
Organism: Algoriphagus litoralis; assembly: GCF_003259255.1. Classification (GTDB taxonomy): domain Bacteria; phylum Bacteroidota; class Bacteroidia; order Cytophagales; family Cyclobacteriaceae; genus Algoriphagus; species Algoriphagus litoralis. The sequence continues at coordinate 97,061 of NZ_QGOL01000016.1, read as the reverse complement.
AAAAGGGCATGATGAATTCAACATGGCCACCAAAGCAGGATTTTTCGGCTGGCCGTACTTTGTGGGTAACAATAAGCCCTATTGGAAATATGATTTTGAGAAGCAGGAAAGTCTTTTTGAATTTGATCCCAAAGCACCAAAAAATACCTCTCCCAATTCTACCGGGATCGAAATCCTGCCGCCTGCGACTCCAGCGCTGATTTGGTATCCTTATGACGAATCTGAAGAGTTTCCGATGCTGGGAGCAGGTGGCAGAAATGCGATGGCAGGCCCCATTTATTACCGGGAAGATTATCAGGCCTCGGAGGTTCGTTTTCCTGGCTACTTTGACGGAAAGCCGATTTTTTATGATTGGATGAGAAACTGGATTTTCATGGTCAAGCTGACCGAGGATTTCCAGTACGATACCATGGAGCGATTCATGCCTTCCACCGTTTTTGATAAGCCGGTGGATATGCAGTTTGCCAAGGATGGATCACTTTACATTTTGGAATATGGTACCTTTTGGAGTGCGCAGAATGACGATTCGGGAATCTACCGGATAGAATTTGCTCCGGGCAATAGAAAGCCAACTGTGCAGGTCTCTGCTGATAAGTTGGTTGGAGCAGCTCCTCTTACGGTTAATTTTTCATCGGATGGAACTGCTGACTTGGATGCAGACGATTCGCTTACCTTTTCTTGGGATTTCGGAAATGGAGAAAAATCATCCGATCCCAACCCCCAATTGACTTTTGATAAACCGGGTATCTATGCTGTAAAGTTGGAGGCAAAAGACAAATCCGGTGCTAGTGCTTCAAAATCTCTTGAGATCAAGGTGGGTAATGAAGCTCCGAAAGTAGCGATTGATTGGAATGCGAACAAAAGCTTCTATTTCGGTCCCGAATCAGTTTCGTATCAAGTCATCGTGAGTGATTTGGAAGATGGAGAAGTGGATGCATCCCGTATTAGTTTTAGTATTGACTACCTGCAAGGTGGCTATGATTTAATTCAGATAGGACACCAGCAGGAGCAGATTCACCCCGGAGAAAACTACATCACCCAGGCTGGTTGCAAGGCCTGTCATGCGATGGAAAAGGAATCTGTGGGGCCAAATTATACAGCTGTCTCCCAGAAATACCTAAATCAGCCAGATGCCAAAACCTATCTGGCCGGCAGGATCATCAATGGTGGAGGAGGAGTATGGGGAGAGCGAATCATGCCCGGACATCCGCAGCTAGCGGCCGATCAAGTGGAGAAAATGGTAGACTTCATCCTCAGTCTTGCCGATCCCAATATCAGTGGAACTAAGTTGCCGCTTTCGGGCAAATTCAATGTTGACAAAACCCAAAACCGGGAAGGCTACTATCTCATTCAGGCTGGATACGAAGATCAGGGAGCAAACGGAATCGCACCCCAAAAATCAATCACCCAGCTGACCTTGAGGAATAGCCTTATTCCTGCATCAAGTGCAAATGAACTTCAGGGCGTTGCCAAGGCCAATGGAGCTCAAATTTCATTTGTGAAGTTTACTGAAAACAGCGCATGGATTAAGTTTGAAAAGCTGGATTTGACTGGGATAAAATCACTCGACTTGGCTTTGAATCCTGGTAATGTGAAAGGAAAACTTGAGGTAAGAGTTGGAGCTCCGGATGGCAAGCTGATAGGTGAAACCAAGGTCTTGAGCAAAACCGATCGACCAAATAATTCAGAAGGGGGCTATTTCAGTACTGATGTCAAACTGGAGCAGCTAAACGATTTTCAAGACTTGTATCTGGTCTTTATCCCCGAGAGTGAAGTTTCGATCTGGAATACATTTAATCTGAGTACAATTAAGTTCAAACAATAACAAAAAAGCCCGAAACTAACTGATTTCGGGCTTTTCTGCTTTAAGTAATCCTGTATAATCAATAAGCACGGGCTTTGGTAACCAAGAAGTGAATGTATCAGTAGTGGAAGGCCATGGGAAAACATCCTAAAACTTGGCATCAAGTCCTTCTTGCTGAAATACAGAACTTTTAACTTAAAGAATCTTATATCTTTTTGCGAACACATTGAAGGTGAATAGTTTTAGTGGTTCATTTTTCATAAAACCACCTCACCATGAAGAACCTCTACCTAATTGCTTTTACCTTACTTTTCTCCTTTTGCAGTGAAAAAACCGAAACTAAACCCGAATTTATTGATCAGTTTTCTGTTTCCTTTGACACAGTTATAGTCGATTCTAAAGGCGAGTTTATTGACCTTAGAGATAACCTTTTTTTCTCGGGACTTTCCCCTAACAAAAGCTATCTGATCAATTTTAATCGGACAGATGTGCAATCCGAGCGGATTAATTTGAACGAATTGGTTTTTGAGAAACGAATCGAGTATGAAAAAGAGGGGCCTAATGGCATCGGTACAATGATTAGCTCTTTAAATGTGTCTGATAACGATCAGGTTATGGTTTGGTTTTATGGACTCTATGCGTTTTTCGACCAAAATGGTTTAAAAACCAAAGATTTGGCATTGGATAATATCGCGCCAGATCTCCTTCAGGGTTCAGATGTTTATCCTCAAACCATCTATGAAGTTCCCCGAAATAAAGATCGGGTGATTGGGCTTTTCAACAGTTGGAAAGAAAATGACTTCTTCCTTTTAGAATTTGATTTAGCCAATCGCACCTCAAAACGGATTGAGTTGCCGGAATTAGCTAAAATCAACGCGTACAAAACGGAAATCACGGTTAATGGAAATTTTGCTGGTAATTTAGCAGGATCAGTTTTTTCAACTCAAAGTTCTGACAAATTGGTGATTTCTTCCTCTCTTATCAACGAAATTCAGATTTTGGATCTAGTAAACGATAGTTTATATTCTAAAAATTGGGACACTCCATTACTTGGAGCCAAGCGTCAATTTATCGGGCCAAAACAATTTGAATATAACCCTGAGCAAATGGAGGAAATTTCTAAAAACTCAGAAGAAGATATTAATTATGGTGAATTGATTTGGGATGAGGTCAATGAGAAATATTACAGATTTTCCTCCAAAAAGAAATTAACGGAAAGCAAAAATGAAGAAGGACAATACACCATTATCAGTGCAGAGGTGTTTCTCAGTGTCTTCAACAATGATTTAGAACTAATTGGCGAAGCCTTAATCCCTGAAATCACATCAGCTCCTAAAAAGCATTTCGCTAAAGATGGAAAAATCTGGATTTTCGAAAATTTAGATGATGAATTAGCCTTTGTTAGGATGGTTTTGAATTAAAAGGCTTCTATGATTTTATCATCAATCAACCGACTCAAGCATTTAAAAGATTAGCAATCCAATTTGAAGCGAGAGCATAGAAGTTTTCGTTTTTCCAGTTTGATCACTGATTGTACCCTCACTATCAACTTCAATTGATCCTCTTTTTACATAATTGATTCTGTCACCGTATTGATACATCAATTGATAGAAAAAGCAGCCCTTCCATCTGAAGGTTCCTTATCGAATTTTCGCCTATAAAAACCTAATCCAATTCCATATCCCAGGCCTTCATAATTGGTGGATAGAAGTAATGCTAGGTATTCTTGGTCCAGAATAGTATCCAGAATTGAATTGTCTACTTGAGTTCTGCTGTTAAGAATTTTCATCCCTACAAATCCATCCAAAAATGGCACAAACCCCTCTTCGCGCTCACTTAAAACTACTCGGATAACAGGCCCTAGATTGAAATAATTAAAAGTCGTTTTCAATTGAGGAAGAAAAGCTGATGCCGGAGTTTTATCCCTTCCCAAATTCATATAGTTACCTTCAATTCCAATTAATACTGGGCTATATGCACCCCCACTTTTGGGATTAAGGAAAAAATTCACTCCCAAGCCCCAGCCTGTTCCTCCAAAAGAATTACTGACATTTTCCCGAAACTCACCGACAGGAAAACCGATATTTCCATGCAAGCCAAACTGAAATTTCTGAGCTTCTTGAGCTAAGGACACTTTCTAAAAAAGAAACAGAAAGAAAAGCGATTGGGAAGCTTTCATACCCAATTTTTAGCGAAAAATACGGTTTGAATTCTGTTGAGATCCAAAAAAAACAACAGAGTCCCCAAAAATCAAATTTTATTTTCTTGAGAATCAGTAATTCGGGAGATTTCAAATGAGAATTTTTCAATTAGGCCTTGCAGTCCCTATTTCACTAGCTTTGAGAAAAATTCCTTCAACTTCAAGGCTTCTGCATCATCTACTTTTTTGTCCTCTAATACTGCCGAAATGACGGCAAACATTTCAGTGAAAGGGGCCGCGTTTTTCAAGTGTTCGTTTTTTTCCAGCCATTGATTGAGCTTGTATATTTCATAGGTGTTCACATCCCCGCTGGCAAGGATTCCTTTGAAGATTCCGTTTAGAAAATACAGATTGGGAGCCTCCTCATTTTTGGCGTCATTATCTTCCAGAAAATCATTGAGGATTTGTTTTAAATCTTCAATTTCTTCGGAATTGACCTTGCCATCGTCAATGATTGGTTTGATTTGGCTGTGAAGCTTCTGGAAAGCCTCCAACTCACAGAGTGGTTCATTTTCCATACACCAGCTTTTCAGAGCTTCGTACTCATTTTTTGTAACGATTCCGTCTAGGGATACTCCGTATATCAAACCTGCAAGTTGATACGCAGCATTTTTAATCTCTTGGTTAGTTGGGTTTTTCATGGTTTTATTTTTTCAAAAAAATACAACCAATGCGCTGAAAAACAGCGGCAATACCCAATTATTTTTGTGTTAAAATCCGAAAGATTGGAATGGAAGCTATTTGAAACTCATCGTAAAAACAGTCTTCTCACCGGGCACAGATGTGACTTGTAAGCTGCCTCGATGCAAATTCATGATCTGCCGGGAAATAGCCAATCCGATGCCCGATCCCGTTTTTTTGGTCGTGTAGAACGGTACAAAAATACGCTCCAATGCCTCTGGGATGATCCCTGCTCCGTGGTCCTCGACCTGGATCAACGTACCCATATCTCCCTGTCCGATTGCCCGCAGTGTAATGCTGCGGTCAGCTTGATTGAGCACAGATTCAGCGGCATTTTTGATCAGGTTGATCAGGATCATGGAAATCTGATCAGGATCGCATAGGACCTCGAGATCCAGCGGGACGATCTCTAGTTGGATGTCAATCATATTTGATCTCAACTCTTCCCGCATCAGTCCGGTCACATTTTCAAACAGCATTTTCACCTCCACCAGTTCTTTCTTTGGCTCTGGAATATTGGTGTAATCCCTATAGGCATTCACAAAGGTGACCAAACCCTTACTTCGGTTGGCAATCGTGTCCAAGCCTTCCTGAATATCCTGAAATCCGTCTCTTTTGATCAAAAATCCTTCTTGCTGCACATAGCTATCCTCATCGAGGATAGTCCGAAGCGACTCCACCAAGCTCGAAATCGGAGTTATCGAATTCATGATTTCATGCCTCAGAACTTTGGTTAGATTTTGCCAAGCTTCCAATTCATTGGACTGTAGCTCGGCATTGATGTTTTGAAGGGAGAGTAGGGTCCAGCTTTGGCCGCCCATTTTGAGGGATGCAGACTGGACTATCAAATGTAGACCCGAGTTTACCTTAAATGATATCCGCTGCCCGGGTTTCATTTCGGTCACTTCCTTCAGGAGTTTCGGAGAAAGCTTTCCCAAATCTCCGATGTCACGAAACTGTGGAATCTGCAGCAAATGCTTTGCGGCATTGTTGATGATGCCGATTTTGCCATTGGTGTTGAAGGAAATTATGCCGGTATTGATGTGCTGAATGATGACTTGGAGGAATAGCATCTGTTCTTCCTTTTCCGCCCGGGTTTGTTTGAAAACCTCCATGACTTCGTTGAAAGCAAGATTTACTTCACGAAAAGATCCGCCCATTTTACTGTCAGAAGTGAAGGAAGAGGAAAAGTCCGTGAATCGGATGGAATCAAGAAAGCGGGCAAGTTTATGATTGATCGAATTGACATAATAGATCATCTCTCCCGTCAGGATCAGAACTACCAAAAATAAAATCCCTGGGGCAAGCCAAAGTCCCTGTGAATAGTACAGCCATACGATCAAAAACAAACAGATCGTGATCCCAACAATTCTCAGCGAAATCCCGATCGAAAACCGCTTATAGACCATATTTTTCCAGTCTTCGGTAAAGCGAGGATCGGGTCAGCCCGAGTTCGTCGGCAGCCCTTGTGATATGGCCGTTATGCTTTTGGAGGGCTTTTCGGATCAGAATTCGCTCCACATCTTCGATATTCAGATGCTCCAGACTGACAGATTCTTCCTTTTGGTCAGGCTGAGCCATCTTTTGCAAAAACAAGTCCTCAGGTTGCAATACGCTGTGGTTGCTCATGATGACGGCCCGCTCGATGCTATGCTGCAGTTCACGGATATTGCCAGGCCAGTGGTATTTTGACATCCGCTTGATCAGCGGCTCGGACGCTTTGCGAATGTCTTTGTTGTACTTCTTGGAATAGAACGCGATAAAATGATCGGCAAGCACAGGAATATCTTCTACCCGCTCACGCAATGGAGGAAGCTGAATTTCTATGGTATTGATGCGGTAGAGTAAATCCTGCCGGAAGCCGTTGTCGTAGACCATGTCATGGATTGGCATATTGGTAGCTGAAATCAGCCGGATATTCACATCTACAGGTCGATTGGCCCCGACACGTGTCACTTGGCGATTTTGCAAGACGGCCAAAAGTTTAGCCTGAAGGGGGAGGGGAAGGTTACCGATTTCGTCTAGAAAAAGCGTCCCCTTGTGCGCCTGCTCAAATCGTCCCGCCCGGTCTTCTTTGGCATCGGTAAAGGATCCTTTTTTATGACCGAAAAGCTCTGATTCGAACAGAGTAGAAGTGATTGACCCTAAATCCACCCCGACAAAAGCCTCACGATTTCGTCTAGAATGCCGGTGAATTGCGCGGGCGATGAGCTCCTTCCCGGTACCATTTTCACCCAAAATCAACACATTCGCATCCGTCGCAGCTACCCGTTCGATGGTCTCGAAGACCTTTTGCATGGCGGGACTTTGACCGATGATGTCTTTGAATTTATTGTCCAAATCCTGCTGAAGCGTATTTTTTTGATCGGTCAATAAGTTGACTTCAAGCTTTTTTTGGCGAAGATTCAGTGCTGAATTCAGCGTGGCTAGGAGTCGTTCGTTTTCCCAGGGCTTCAATACAAAGTCCGTAGCCCCTTCTTTGATGGCCTTCACCGCCAGATTGACATCGCCATAGGCCGTGATCAAGACGACTACCGCTGCCGGATCTAATTCCAAAATTCGGTCCAGCCAATAGAACCCTTCCTGTCCTGAACTCACATCCTTGGTAAAATTCATGTCCAGTAGGATCACATCGTAGTTTTCATTGTGTGTCAGGATCGGTAGCAGATCAGGATTGGATTCGGTATCCACCTGAGCAAAATGCCGCTTGAGGAAAATCTTTGCTGCTTTCAGCAGATCTTCGTTGTCGTCTACGATGAGGATTTTACCAAATCTTTGATCATTCATAAAATTTCGATTTTAAGGTTTAGCCATGATTCCAAACCTATTCTTACTTGTTCCAAAAGTTTGCCGATTTTTCAAATTAAACCGATTGAAGATGAAAGTGCCATTTTCGGACGATTTTGGCCGTTTTTTACTGCTTCCAAGTACTCAAAAAGATAAGAAGAAAAATTCGGCTATGGACCACTTTTGTTCGGTGGCGGACGAAATTGTTCGAGACTTGAAAATGCAATTTTCTGCAAATCCCAATTTGGAGGGTCCAAAGGCTATTTTTTGCATGGCACATCATTTGGCATATAGGCAGCAAGCCATTTAGGGCATTTTCACACAATGGATAGAAAAATAGAAAAGAAAACCTGGACTCCCCGTAGGATCGCTGCCGTCATCGGTGGTGCAGTTTTATTGGGGGGAATTATTTACCAAATCGGATTTGCAGATCATCGCTCCACAATGAATGTGGACAAAGACCGACTCAGCATAGCTACCGTATCTACAGGAGAATTTACAGATTACATTCTCGTCTCCGGTCAGATCGAACCTGCACGAACTGTATTTCTAGACGCAGTAGAAGGAGGAATGGTCAAAGAAGTGATCAGAGAGTCCGGCGCATTGTTAAAGAAAGGCGATACCATTCTGGTCCTGACCAACTCCAACCTTCAGCTAGATGTGATGCAGCGGGAGACTATGCTTTATGAGCAAATCAATAACCTCCGCCAAACGCGACTTTTACTCGACCAAAATGACCTCAGCCAGCAAGGACAATTGGCAGAGATCGATTACCAGATCAGTTTACTCGAACCTCAATACAAGCGATTCAAAGAACTCCACGAGAAAAAACTGGTCTCTGACCGGGAATTTGAGGAGGTCAAAGAGCAGTATGAATACAATGTCAAACGCAGAAAGCTCACCTATACCTCTTATCGGAATGATTCGATTGCCCGATCTTTTCAATTAAATCAACTTAGGCAGTCGGAAGGAAGAATGAATGCATCGCTCAATGGAGTGGGAAATATCCTTAATAATCTGGTCATCACCGCTCCCATAGCGGGACAACTTGCTACTCCTGAGCAGCTCGAAATCGGTCAGGCCATCAACCCAGGCCAGCGGTACGGGCAGATCGATATTCTGGATGAATTCAAAGTCAGGGTGCCTATCGATGAGCTTTATCTTCCCCGGATCAGCCAAGGTCTGAGAGGGAAATTCACGCTGAGTGGAGCGGATTATGAATTGGAGATATCAAAAATCTATCCGACAATCACCAATGGCCGATTTGAAGTGGACATGGTGTTCACAGGAGAAAGCCCTGCTGGAATTCGCCGCGGTCAAAGTGTGAGAATCCGACTGGAACTCGGTCAGAAAGAACAAAGCCTGCTGTTGCCCACTGGGGGATTCTTCAAGGACACCGGAGGAAATTGGGTGTTTGTCCTCAATGCTGCAGGCAATGCCGAGAAGCGAACCATCCGACTGGGAAGAAAGAACCCTGAATTCTATGAAGTACTCGAAGGACTGGTGGAGGGCGAAAAAGTCATCGTCAGCGGCTATGAGAATTTTGGAACCAATGAAGTGCTTCAACTTAATTAATGCAACGAATCTTTCAAAAACTGCATCTTAATAAAAATCATTCAACCCACTATGGAAAACGTAATCAAAACTGTAAACCTTCGGAAGCTCTATGCAACTGAAGAAGTGGAAACTACCGCGCTGGATGGAATCCAAATTGAAATTAAAAAAGGTGAATTTGTCGCCATCATGGGCCCATCAGGATGTGGTAAATCCACCCTGCTGAATATCATCGGCCTCTTGGATAATCCCGATGGTGGTGAGTATTATTTTCTGGATCAGGAAGTTGCCAAATTCTCTGAAAGACAGCGTTCATCCCTCAGAAAAGGCAACATTGGGTTTGTATTCCAATCGTTTAACCTGATCGATGAATTGACGGTATTCGAAAATGTCGAGCTGCCTTTGCTTTACCTGAAGATTCCTTCCGACGAGCGCAAGAAAAAAGTAGAAGAAGTCCTAACCCGCATGAATATCATGCACCGAAGAAACCACTTTCCTCAGCAGCTTTCTGGTGGTCAGCAGCAGCGTGTAGCCATTGCACGGGCGATTGTGGCTAAGCCCTCTGTGATCCTTGCCGATGAACCTACAGGTAACTTGGATTCTACAAACGGGGAAGAAGTGATGCGACTTTTGGAAGAATTGAATAACGAAGGAACTACTATCGTGATGGTTACGCACTCTCCGCACGATGCGAACTATGCCCACCGAATCATCAATCTGTTTGATGGTAAAGTGGTGACGGAGAATATCCGGGAGCAGTTTCATGTTTGAGGTTGGGGAGTAGGGGAGTATGGAGGCTAGGAAGTTGGTTTATCCTTGAAGTTTTCATTGTCATTTTCGGTAGCCATTTTAGTTTTTAAAGTTGCCCGAAATGCTCCCATGCTGTTCATTAGAGTATATGCCTGAGTGTAAAAAGAGGAAAATTCAGATTCGGTTAGATATTTTCTTCTTTTTGCCTTATGCAAACAAGTAACAAACTCAGCTAGTGATCTTAAGGAATAGCCAATAAACTTTCGGAATTCTTTCGTCGATTGGCCGGTAGATCCTTCTGCGATGTTTAAGGCAATTGAGTCAGATGCACGTCGTATTTGAGAAATCAAATTGAATTTCTCATCCCCTGGGAATGTGCCCGAAGCTTCAAAAATCAACTCCCCAAAATCCATTGCAGAATGCCAGATTCTTAGTTTTTCAAATTTGAAATTTTCCATATAAGGAGGATTTTAACCGGATAAAAATATGAAAATCAATTTATTGAATTGGATTAGATGATCAAAATCTCTCTTTAACCTTAGAACACTTCTTCTTACAAACCTTCAAACTCCCACACTTCCTAACCTCCCAACTCCCATGCTAACCAACTATCTAAAAATCGCATTTCGGGGTTTTGCTAAAAACAAACTCACGTTTTTTATCAATCTGTTCGGACTCGCTCTGGGTCTTTGGGCTGCGATCCTGATCGGACTATGGATCAAAAGTGAATTTGAGGTAGGAAAAGGATTGGCAGAGATTGATCGAGTCTATCGGGTGATGGAGCATCAGTCTTATGGAGATCAGATTTTCACCACCAATTCGACTCCTGGGATTTTGGCAGAGAGCATGAAAGAAAACCTTGCCGAGGTTGAGATTGCTGCAACGTATTCCTGGACTGAGGAGCATCTCTTTGTGCAGGAAGACAACAAAGTGAAGCTCAATGGATTTTATGCAGGAGCAGATTATCTTCAAATCATGCAGTACCCTTTACTGTATGGTAGCCGAGAAAAAGCCCTAGCAGATAAATCTTCGATCATTTTGACGGAAGAAGGGGCAGTGAAACTTTTTGGGAAAACGGATGTGATCGGAGAATCAGTAGAATTGATTTCCAATGAGGAAAAGGAATTATATATCGTTCGGGGAGTGTTGGCAGATTTGGGAAATTCGGTACCATCCCGGTTCGAATATATTCTGCCATATCAGGTGATGTTTGATAAGCCCTACAATGAATGGCTGAAATACTGGGGAAACAACGGCCCCAGCACAGTGATTAAACTTCAGGAAGGAACCGATCCTGATCAGTTTTCTGCCTCGATCAAGGACTATATTCAAAAACAGCGAAGTGCAGATAATGAAGATAGCAATGTGGAGCTCTTCGTATTTCCTCAAAGTCAACTTTACCTCTATGGATCTTGGAAAGATGGATTGCTGCAGGAAGGGAGAATCAAGACGGTCAAGTTGTTTGCCATGATCGGCTTTTTCATCCTGATTATTGCCTGTATCAATTTCATGAATCTCTCTACTTCCAAATCACAAAAGCGGGCCAAAGAAGTAGGGGTTCGCAAAGTGTCCGGCGCTGACAAAAGTTCTTTGGTTTACCAGTTCCTGAGTGAATCGGTTTTGGTGACGATGTTTTCTGGTTTGCTGGCCTTGATTTTAGTACAGGTGACGATCCCTGTTTTTAATAATCTGACCTCCAAAACACTGGAGATTCCTTTTGGAGACCCCGTCTTTTGGCTGCAATTTCTTGGAATTTTGGCTTTCACTGGCCTGGTTGCGGGTAGCTATCCCGCTTTTTATCTCTCAGGCACCAAGGTTGTTTCGGTGTTCAAAAATCACCTGACAGGAAGCAAAAATGTCGTTTTTGCCAGAAAGGGGTTGGTTTTTTTCCAATTTATCTTGGCCTCAGGCATGATTGTATCTACGGTAGTGATCTTCAAGCAAATCAATTATGCGCTCAGTCAGGATCTTGGATATGAAAAGGATCAGTTGCTTCTCGTTCCTTTAGAAGGGGAGCTTTTCTCTAAATATGACATCTTCAAGTCCCGATTGGAATCCAATCCAGACATCGAGTCCGTCACCCGATCCACACACAGTCTTTTGGGAAGAAACAGCAATACTGGCGGAGTGGACTGGGAGGGCAAAGACCCCGATTTCAGTGCATTGTTTGAGCGAATACTGGTGGATTATGACTTTGTGGAGACCATGGGGATGAAGTTGATCGAAGGAACTGATTTTTCGATAGCTAAAGGGGCAGATTCTATCCAGTCTGTAATCATCAACAGAAAAGCGCTTGAACTGATCACTCAAAGTGACTCTGAACTTCGCTCCATTACCATCAATGGTGAAGAAAGACAAGTCACCGGAGTGGTGGAAAATTTTCACTTTCAAAGTTTTCATGAATCCATGGAGCCAGCTTTCATGATCTTGGATCCAACTTTTAGCGCCAATGCTTTTGTAAAAGTGAAACCTGAGCAAATGGAGTCCACACTGTCATTTATTCAGTCGGTCAGTGAAGAATTAAACCCACAGTTTCCATTTACATATCAGTTTGCCGATGAAAATTATGCCAGACTGTATCAGGATGATGTCCGCCTCAGAGATCTAGCCCAATATTTCAGTATTCTTACGATTCTCATTTCCTGCTTGGGACTCCTCGGATTATCTGCTCATATCGCGGAGCAAAAGACCAAAGAAATCGGCATTCGCAAAGTGCTCGGAGCATCCACGCTTTCCATTCTTCAGGTGATCAACCGAGAGTTCATCATCATCGTAACCATATCCATTTTAGTGGGTTCTGGATTTGCCTATTGGTTTATGAATGATTGGCTGGAAGGATATGCCTACCGTATTGATTTTGAGTGGTGGTTTATTCCTTTGTCAGCAGTAGTGATACTCGTTTTGGCAATGGTTACTGTGACAGCCCAATCTATCAGGGCAGCTCGGTCCAACCCTGTCCAAGCGATCAAATCCGAGTAACCTATTTTGCGGGAAGGTGAAAAGCAACCCGATACGAAGGATGGTTTACAAGGTGCCAAAAGAGGATTCAACATTATGCTTAAAAATTACTGCTCACCTTAAACTTGCGCTAACCCATGTTTCTTAACTACCTGAGAATTTCTATTCGTAGTCTGCTGAAGCGTAGACTTTTTTCCTTGGTCAATCTGCTTGGCTTAGTGCTGGGTTTGGTGACTTTCCTAGTCTTGTTTGCTTATGTGGCTACCGAATGGAGCTACAATGACTTTCATGCTCGCAAAGACGACTTATATCGAGTCGTGGTCACCGAGGGAGAGGGTACTTATGAAACTTATTTGCCCCCGGGATACGCATCCATTATCAAAAATAACTTTGATCAGGTAGAATCTGTCAACCGATTTGCAGAAGGGATTGCCAGTGGATTGATCGCTGTGCCGGATACAGACCTCGCGTTTACAGAGGAGCAGATCATTTTTGTAGAAGGGAGTTTTTTCCGTGATTTTTCATTTCCCAAGAAAAGAGGGGAGGCAGATTTGTCAGATCCAAATACGGCCGTGATTTCGGAACAGATAGCGCAAAAACTTTTTGGATCGCAGGACCCCTTGGGTAAAGTTTTTACGCTGAGTAATCAGTTTGGAAAAGTGGAATTAACTGTCAAAGGCGTGCTAGAGGCTATTCCAGATCGCTCAGATCTGAAGGGAGAAGTCTTTGTGTCAATTCATACCCTAGAAAATCCAGCCTACCGCAGTGGAAATGACTGGGCAGATCCCAATGGCCTCGAATCAGGATTTGTTAATCTGTATTTACTCGCGAATTCAACAGGAGCCGCTGAAGATTTGTCAGCCCAATTGACCAGCTTTATTCGTAAAAATCCGGGGTCTGAAAAGGTTGAAATCATCCTCCAGCCGATCGAATCAATTCATTTAGGAAGCAGTATCAGTGATCCATTGCCGACCTTTTCTCGCATGGGTTCGGTTTTGGTATTCTTAGCCATCGCGGTGTTGATCTTGGGGATTGCCTATGTCAACTACCTTAATCTATCCTCTGCCTCCATTCTGACCCGAATCAAAGAGGTCAAAATGAGGAAAGTCTTAGGTGCCCAATCCTGGCAATTGGCACAGCAGTTTATGACTGAAACTCTGGTATTGCTTACTTCGGCAGCCTTGATTTCAGGTCTTCTGATTTATCTTTTTGGCCCGCTCCTGAGCCAAGTATTTGGTCAACCGATCTGGTTGGGATCTTTGGTGCAGCCCCAGATTATCCTGTTGATTTTTGGAATTATGCTGACCTGTGCTCTGATTTCTGGGATTTATGTGGTGGCAATTTCAGGGAGCTTTGACAAAAAATCAAAGCTGAAATTCAAACCTGACTCTCAACTTTTGAGAAAATCCTTGGTGGTTTTCCAGTTTGTGATATCCGTGGGTATAATCATCTGCACCCTGGTCATCAAAGACCAACTTTCATTCATGCAAAATCAAAATCTGGGCATGAATGTGAATCAAAAAGTGGCTATCGCAGGACCAAATGATGCCGGCGAAAACAAGGGATCGAAAATGAATGCCTTCAAAGAAACGCTCCGGTCCAAGGCTTACATTGATCAAATGGCCGGTTCCAACAACATTCCCGGAATTGGTTTCAATTTCTCTGCAGGTGGGATCACTCCGATGGTTCCACGACCTGAGGATGAAAACTACAATTATTCAATGTTGATTATAGACGAGCAGTTTTTTCCAGTGTATGAAATCGATTTGCTGGCCGGAAGAAACTTTACCACTGAAGAAACGGAGGCGAGCTGGAATTCCATCAACAAAGTGATTTTAAATGAAAAAGCTGCCAAGCAGTTGGGATTTCAAAATCCTGAATCGGCTGCAGGACAAAGTATCCTTTGGGGTCAGCCTTTTGAAGTAGTCGGGGTAGTGAAGGATTACCACCACATGTCACTCAGAGAAGAGATCAAACCAACCATCTTTTTGGCTAGTCAGGCGGATGGATTCTTCACCCTGACCATGGAGTCTACCAATATGAAAGCTAATCTTGCAGATATTCAGGCGATCTACCAGGAAATTTTTCCGGGCAACCCCTTCAATTATTCCTTTATTGATGAAGTTTTTGCCAGGCAATATCAGCAGGAAGCGCAATTGAGTCTGGCCTTCAGTATTGCTGGAATTTTGGCGATTGTGATTTCCTGCTTGGGACTTTTTGCACTGGCTGCATATGAGGTTCAGCAGCGAACCAAAGAGATCGGAATCCGAAAAGTACTGGGAGCCAGTAGTCAAAGTCTGATCAAATTAATCAGTGGGGATTTCATGGTTCTGGTGATTCTGGGAATTGTACTGGCAGTTCCGATTTCTTGGTATTTCATGGACGCTTGGCAGCAGGAATTTCCCTATCGCTCAGGCTTATCGACCATGACCTTTGTGCTTGCAGGTTTTTTGAGTCTGCTTACAGCCATATTGACTGTAGGGATTCAGGCCGTTCGTGCTGCTTGGTCCAATCCTGTGGAGGCTATCAAAAATGAATAATATTTCCCATGAGCTAGGAAGGTTTTAAGGAAATAACTAGTTAATAAATTGGTTGACAGGGTCTTTGGGAATTTTCCAAAGACCTTTTTTTTTAAAAAAACTCTGGATATCCGATGCAACCCTTTGGCTTAGGCCTGCATCCAATAGAAAGAAAACTAAACCAACTCTTTTTTTTAAATCTAAACCAACGCCTTACCCAGATTATGTTCAAAAACTATTTCAAAATCGCCTATCGGACACTGCTCAAAAACAAATTTTATTCAGCCATAAATATTCTTGGGTTGAGCCTTGGAATGGCAGCCAGTATTCTGATTGTTATCTTCATTGTCGATGAGTTAAGCTACGACAATTTTCATCCCCAAAGTGAATTGATCTACCGGGTCAATATGCAGGGCAAAATGAACGGCAATGAATTCAATATGGCCTTGTCTCCCGCTCCGGTAGCGCAAGCGCTAAAGGATGAGGTTCCTGAAGTCGCCGATGCAATTAAACTGGGCGCTTTTCGTACTACACCGATCCGTTACGAAGAAAAGGCTTTCACTGAGCCAATGATGCTGGTGTCCGAACCGAATTTTTTTGATTTTTTTGGATTTGAACTGCTTCAGGGCGATGCCAAAACAGCTCTGGTTGGTCCGGACAAAATCGTGTTGACTGAGAGTGTTGCGAGGAAATATTTTGGAGATGCCGACCCGATTGGGCAGCTAATATTTCGGGGATCAGATAAAAAGCTCACCACAGTATCCGGTGTGGTTGCTGATCCGCCTCACAATTCCCACCTTACTTTTGACATGATCCTCTCCGGTGACAGCTGGGAATACATGAAGGATCTACAGTGGTCATCAAATAACCTGTACACCTACTATCGAATCCATCCCGGTAGTGACCCCACCAAGGTTAAAGTTGCTTTGGATTCTTTCATTCAAAAGTATTTCGGACCGGAGATCGAGAAATATCTGGGAATTACGCTGGAGGCATTTGTTGCCCAAGGCAATCAGTTTGGCTACCATACCATGCCGATGAGCGAAATTCATCTGCATTCTGAACTCAGTGATGAGCTCAAACCCTCAGGAAGTATCCAGTACTTGTATGTCTTTGGAGCCATTGCAGCCTTCATCATCGTCATCGCCTGTATCAATTTCATGAATTTGTCAACAGCACGGGCTTCAAATCGGGCGAAAGAAGTTGGCGTCAGGAAGTCTGTGGGTGCAGGTAAAGGCAGATTGATCGGTCAATTCATTTCTGAATCAATGGTCTATAGTTTTGCTTCTGGGTTTTTTGCATTGGGACTGATCTTGCTCGCCTTGCATCCATTCAACTCCCTCTCTGGAAAAGACCTGGGTCTGGAGATTTTCCTCAATCCATTTGTGCTTCCTGGGTATTTGATTTTCATCGTGGCTATTGGGCTTTTGGCTGGTTCTTATCCGGCATTCTATCTGACCTCATTTTCACCGGTCTCAGTCCTAAAGGGGAAAATCCGAAGCGGTGTCAAACGATCCAAGTTCAGGAATGGGCTTGTCGTATTCCAATTTATTATTTCCATTTCCCTAATCATCAGCAGCATGGTGGTCTATAAGCAACTCCGCTACATGCAAGAGATGGATTTGGGTTTTGAAAAAGAAAATGTCCTAAAACTCCTCCATACACGGGCCCTTGGAACCAATGCAGAGGCTTTCAAACAGGAGTTGCTCAGCAACTCGGGATTTGTGTCTGCTAGTTTTGCCAATGCGCTGCCTCCTAATATCGATTGGAATTCGGTTTTCAGAACCTCCGATACCGAGCAGGATTTTCTCTGCAACATCAATTTTGTCGATCATGACCAACTCGAAACCATGAAATATGAATTGGTTCAGGGTCGGTTCTTTTCCCGCGAGTTCCCCAGTGATACGGGAGCAATTCTCGTCAATGAAAGTGCATTTAAACAAATGGGATGGACCAAACTGGACGGAACCCAACGGCTGGGAGGATTTTGGAATGTAAACTCCGAACCTGTAGAGCGGACAGTTATTGGCGTACTTCGGGACTTTAATTTTGAAAGTTTAAAATCCTCTGTCAGACCCTTAATCATGACCCTGGGTTCGATTTCCAATCAGGAAATGGCGATCCGCTTCGGTCCGGGAGAGCTTAAGCCCAAACTGGATTTTCTGGAAGCCACTTGGAGGAAGCATTCCGACGGCGCTCCATTCGAGTATTCCTTTGTTGACCAGAATTTTGAGGCGCTCTTTATTGCAGAGCAGAAAATGGGAAATATCATTCTGATTTTCACGATACTCGCTATCGGTATAGCCTGCCTTGGTCTTTTGGGGCTGGCAGCGTATACCACCGAGCAGCGCTCGAAGGAAATTAGCATTCGGAAAACTTTAGGTGCCTCGATGGCGCATTTAGTCACCATTCTCAGCAAGGATTTTACGATTTTGGTATTGGTAGCTTTTGTGATTGCAGGGCCTTTGGCCTACTACTTTATGACCAATTATTGGCTGGTGAATTTTGCCTATCGGGTAGAGGTGGACATGCTGCTGATCCTATTAGCAGGACTTCTTTCAATTGTTATTTCTTGGTTGACGGTGAGTTATCAGAGTTTCAAAACAGCTGCGAATAATCCTGTTGATTACTTGAAAAATGAATAATCCAGAGGTCTTGGTTTAAAAAAGCATCGACTCCTGTCAGGCCGAGCGAAGTCAAAGAGCTTACCAGAAGGTTTTATCCATCTGCTTAGGCTGGCCGACGTGTAGGGAAGTCGATGCTCCAACTGTAAATTGTACTTGCCAAATGAGAATACTTATGAAACTTCTATTCTGTACCTTCCTTATCTATTTTTTAATAAATCCTTCGTTTGGACAGACCTCTTTGAAAGAAATTGACCTTCAACGTGGGCCGTATACGGTGGGATTCCAGCACTACTTGGCCTCTGACAGCACAAGAACGTATTCGAGAATTTACGATTACACCAATCGGACAATTCCCCGTCCCATTTCAATCAGCATGTGGTATCCTTCCGATCAAAAAATCACTGTTGAGAAGCCAATGTCAATTTTGAATTATTTTGAAATTTTAAAAGAAGAGGAGGAATGGGAAAACCTGCCCAACGAGCTGATTTTGAATTGGTTTACCTATACCAATACTCCTGAAAACCAACAACATCTTACTGAAAAATCATCAGCCTATCCCAATATTGATTTTGCGGAAGGGCAATTTCCAGTGATTGTTTATGCTCCGAGCTTTCAAGCCTCTTCGATAGAAAATTTTGAACTCTGTGAATTTTTGGCCAGTCACGGATACCTGGTTATCTCGAGTACAAGCAGGGGCTCAGAAAACCGCTGGTTTAGCACAAATTCTTTGAAAGAACTAGAAACTCAAGCCAGAGATATCGAGTTTTTGATGAAAGAGGCAGCAAAACTTCCTGTTGATTCGGAAAAAATCGCCTTAATGTCTTTCAGTTTTGGAGGTCTATCAAGTGTAATCACCCAAATGCGAAATGCAAATGTGAAAGCAGTTGTCAGTCTTGACGGTACCGAGCGATATCAATATTCCTTATTGTCGAATGCCCCATTTTTTGAATTAGCAAAGTTTGACGTGCCCTATCTTCATATGGCTCAAAAAGATATTCCTGAAAAAGTTTTGGAGGAAGATAAAATCAATCCGGAGCTCAATACTTCATTTGTTTTTTATGAAAGGATATCAAAAAGTAAGGCGTATCAATTAAAATTTCACAAGCTATCCCACTCCTATTTCAGTACACTAGGAGTGCTTTTCGAAAATAGAGACCAAAGACAAGATAAAAGTGATGCGGAGATAATGGAGTCTTATAAACTTGCTTCAAAATACACGCTTAATTTTTTCAATGCTTATTTAAAGAATGACCATGCTGCTTTAGCTTTTGTGGAGAAAAGTCCTTCGACAAATGGTATCGAAAGCGAGCTTCTTTCTCACAAATCTAAAAATCCCGAAGCACACCTTTTCACATTTCAAGACTTCAATGAATTGGCTTCGGCGCAAAATTATGAAAACTTGGATGCACTGGTTGATTCATTATCGATTCAAAACCCATCCCTGAAACTGCCTGAAGGTAATCTCAATACACTTGGTCTTCAACTTGTTTTCAATTCAACTGCACCAAGTCAAGGTATAAATGTCTTTCTCTTAGCAACCAAAATGTATCCCGGTTCTTCCAACCTTTTTGACAGTTTGGGGGAAGCGTATTTACATACCGGAAATAGGGACATGGCCATTCAAACCTTTGAAAAGTCCTTGACATTGAATTCCCAAAATCAAAATGCAATCGACAGGCTAGACCAGCTTCGGCGATAAAGTGTATAATTAATTTAGAATAGAATCTCGCTCAAATTCTAAACCCTGAATACCAACTTACTACTGAGACTGCAAACTGTGACTGGTAACTGATCACTAAAATCGTTCGCTGACGGTCAAAACTGGCTTTACTCGGACATTACAAAAAGTAATAATTACACTCTGGAGCGCCTAATCAGGTCATTTGACCTTGGCACAATCTCTGGCTTAAATAAATCTGAAAACTATTTCAACCCAAACACTATGCAAACTTCAAAAATTTCCGCACTTGTATTTGCCTTCCTTCTTCTGGGATTTGCTGCTTTCGCACAAAATACCCAAGTCCGAACCCCTGGCTCTTTCACACAAATCGAGAATAACGGTAGCTGGGATGTGGAAATCACCAAAGGATCCAAAGATGAAGTTAGACTGGAATCCCAAGGTTTTGACCTAAGCAAAGTCATCACAGAAGTCGATGGCGATAAACTCAAAATCAAACTTGAAAAAGGCTCCTATAAGAATGTCAACATCAAAGTCTATGTAACTGTCCGCGAACTGGAATCTGTAGGAAACGGAGGCTCAGGGGATATGCAGATCAATTCTGACTTTGGGGCGTCGTCTTTTGCCATTGGGCTATCAGGTTCCGGAAACATTTTCGCCCAGAATATTAATGCAGAAAAATTATCTGTAGGAATGAGTGGCTCTGGCAAAGTGGTCATCAAAGGAGGAAGAGCTGAAGTGGCCAATATCGGCCAGTCTGGTTCGGGGGACTTGGATGCCCTGGATTTCACTGCTGATGATGTCAAAATTGGAAAGTCGGGATCCGGCGATACCTCCATAGGTGTAGTGGAATCCTTCACCGTTGGCTCCTCAGGTTCTGGAAATATCTACTACCGTGGCAACCCGGAAAAGCAGAGTATCGGAATCTCCGGTTCGTCACGAGTGATCAAGCAGTAAGTTTGAGTATCAAGTATCTAGATTTTAGTATCAAGAAAATTAGAGACAAGAACCAAGAGCCAAGAACTAGGATTTGAGAATCTTCAAATTTTCCAATCTTTCAATTTTAGAAAATGTTCAAAAACTACCTGAAAATCGCCTATCGGAATCTGGTCAAAAACAAGGTCTATGCCTCCATCAATATTTTTGGACTGACGCTGGGTTTTGTTTGTTGTATTCTGATCATGCTTTTTGTCAGGGATGAACTTTCTTACGATAAGTTCATTCCCAATGCATCCACCATCCATCGGGTAGCTTTGGAGCGGATTTATCCGGATCATGTCAGCTTTTATGCGATCATTCCGGATAGCTATTCGGAGGTTTTTGCAGAAGAAATCAAGGGAGTGGAGGAGTCTACGCGGATTTTTGGATTGGGAATAGGAACTGTTTTCGAAGTTGGTGCAGAAAAGTTTGAGGAGGATTTTGCAGCTGCGGCCGATTCAAATTTCTTTCGGGTGTTTGACTTCGAAATTCTCCAGGGAGCTTCCAAGTCTACAGCTTTGAATGAGCCGAATACAGTTGTTCTCGCTCAATCGGCGGCTCAACGACTTTTTAAATCCGAAAACCCAGTTGGGAAATCTTTGAAAGTGTTTGGGATTGATTTTGAGGTTTCGGCAGTCATGGCGGATATCCCTGAAAACTCCCATTTGCAGCTGGATTTTCTATTTTCTTCTGTGTCTTTCCCTGGTTTGGATCAGGAGAATTTTACGGGATTTTCTGCGTACACCTATCTCAAGCTCAGTCCTGAGGCTGATCCCATGGAAGTGGAGGCTCAAATTCCACCTTTGGTCGACAAATATGCTTCGGGACAAATTGAGCGGGAATTGGGCGTCTCATTTGCAGACTATACTGCGGCCGGCAATGGCTATCGTTATTTCCTTCAGCCTGTCACTTCCATTCACCTCAATTCCAATCTGGAGGGAGAACTCAAGCCTAACGGCAATTCCCTTTACGTTTATATTTTCATTTCCATTGCCATTTTCATTTTGGTTTTGGCCTGTATCAACTTCATCAATCTAGCCACAGCCCGATCTGCGGATCGCGCCCGTGAAGTTGGCGTCCGAAAAGCCATGGGATCGGATCGTGGTCAGATTATCATTCAGTTTCTTCTGGAAGCCTTGCTTTTGACTTTCATCGCGCTTTTGCTAGGGATTTTATTGGTGAATTTGGCGCTGCCTTTCTTCAATGATTTGGCAGAGAAGTCACTGCGCATAGACTTTGGCTCGGTAGTTTTTGCCCTCCCGATTCTGCTTGGTTTTGGTGTGATGGTCGGGGTTTTGGCAGGTTATTACCCTGCTTTTCACATATCCAAACTGAATACGATCAGTATTCTGAAGGGAAAACTTGACGTGACGGGAGGAGGAAACTGGCTGAGAAATGGTCTGGTTGTATTCCAGTTTGCAATTGCAATCATCCTAATTGCCGGTACCCTGATTATCAATCGCCAGATCAATTACATTCAGTCCACTAGTTTAGGTTTTCAAAAGGAAAATGTCCTCGTCTTGGAGCGCTTTGGATTGCAGGAGAAGAAAGACGCCATCAAATCCGAATTGGAAAAAATCCCTGGAGTGCTGTCTGTGGGTATTTCCAGCAGCCTTCCTGGCAAGGGAACGACAGGGATCCAATTTATCAAACCCGGAGGAGGAGATGTCATGACTGCCAAAAGCTTTGCCGGCGATGACCATTTCTTCGAAACGATGGGAATTCAAGCCTTGGAAGGAAGGGTTTTTAATGAATCTTTCAACGATTCGCTTTCGCTGATCATCAATAAAGAAGCAGTGAAAGTATTTTTTGGAGAGCAATCGGCCATAGGACAACAACTCAAGACCAGCACAGATATCAATGGTCAAATTCAGGAAGTTGTGTTCACGGTTGTCGGTGTGGTAGACAATTTCAACTTTGAATCCTTGCACACACAGGTCACACCCTTGGCCATCTTCCATACAGACAATCCCAGGGGCTTTGAAAATTTTCTTACCATCCGATTCACATCCGGTCAACAGACTTCCTTGGTCAATGAACTGGAAACCAAATGGGCTGAACTTTCGGACGGCAGTCCTTTGGGATACTTCTTTTTGGACAATGACTTAGCGCAATTGTATCGCAGCGAGCAGGTTTCCGGTAAAATTCTGGGGATTTTCTCCATTTTGGCCATTCTGATAGCCTGTATTGGTCTATTTGGACTGGCAGCTTATACGGCTTTTTTGAGAACCAAAGAAATCGGCGTAAGAAAAGTCTTGGGGGCTTCAGTCGGAAGCATCGTCCTGCTGTTAACGCTCAATTTTGCCAAATTGGTAGGAATAGCCTTCCTTTTTGCCATTCCTATTGCTTGGTATGGAATGGATTCCTGGTTAGAATCTTTTGCTTTCCGAACTCCTCTGGATCCGCTTGTTTTTTTGTTAGCAGGTGGAATTACCCTACTCATAGCTATCCTCACCGTCAGTTATCAAGCCATCAGTGCAGCAGTCATCAATCCGGTAAAAAGCCTGAAATCTGAGTAACCACTAAACCAACCTATTATGTTCAGAAATTACTTCAAAATCGTCTTCCGAAACGCCAAAAAACATCCGATGTATGTGCTGATTAATCTGATCGGTCTTGCGATCGGTATGGCGGTGAGTATCGTGATTTTGCTCTATGTGCAGTTTGAGCTGAGCTATGACAAGTACCACCCGGATGCAGACCGAATCTACCGGGTCTCCCGTGCCTGGTTCAACCAAGACGGAGAAGAGAGTCTTCATTTGGGACATTTGGCTCCTCCTTTTGGCCCTTTGATCAAATCGGATTTTTCGGATGAAGTGGAAGCATCTGCACGGTTGTTCAACTTTGACGCCTTGATCAAAAACGGGTCAAATGCCATGGTCGAAGAGCGGTTCTTTTTTGCGGATCCGGAGGCTTTTGATCTTTTCTCTTGGGAAATACTCGAAGGCGAAGGGCAGGCCGCACTTTTGGAAGCTGATGGAATTATCCTGACACAAAGTACCGCCAAACGATACTTTGGCGATGAATCGGCTATTGGCAAGGAATTGCAGGCAGAATTGGCCGGACAGGAGTTTACTTTTCAGGTACGTGGAGTGATGGAAGATATGCCTGAGAACTCCCACTTTCATGTGGATTTTCTGGGTTCCATGATTCCTGTGGTCCAGTTTTACGGAGGTCAGGAGGCATTCATGGGTAACTTCGGATCTAATAATTTTTCCACCTTCGTCAAGCTCGCCGAAGGAGTGGACGGCAAAGCTTTTGAAGCAAAACTCCCTTCGATGATCGATCGGCATATGGGCGAAAATCAAGCTGGAATTCCTGCTTCTAAGGGCACGAAGCTATTTCTCTGGCCGATTGCGGATGTCCACCTCTATTCTAATCTGGCTTCTGAAATCGAAGCAAACGGCAACATCGATTACGTATTTGTGTATCTCGCTGTGGCCCTTTTTATTCTGATGATTGCCTGCATCAATTTCATGAATCTGTCGACCGCAAGATCCTCTTTGCGCTCCATGGAAGTAGGGCTTCGCAAAGTTATGGGTGCGGACAAGATGATACTGATCCGTCAGTTTATGGGTGAATCCTTTGTCATGACGCTGTTTTCCATGATTTTGGCACTCATCTTAGTCTACCTGTTTTTGCCGGTTTTCTCTGATTTTACAGACAAGTCACTCAGTTTGAATTTCTTCAATAATCCGGAATACCTCTTGGGGATTTTCGGTTTGATGGCATTTGTGGGTTTGATTTCAGGAAGTTATCCGGCTTTGTTCCTCTCTGGATTTATGCCTGCAAAAGTGCTCAAAGGTGCTTTTAAGGCTGGAAAAGGCCATGAGAATTTCCGCTCACTGCTCGTAGTAGGTCAATTCGCGATTTCAGTCATTTTGATTGTCGCTGTTTTGGTAGTGGTGCGGCAGTTGGATTATATGCAGAGCAAAGACTTAGGCTTCCAAAAAGAAGACATTGTGATCCTGCCCACCAGTGCGCAAATCAATGAGAATTACCTGATTCTCAAAGATCGACTTGAAAACCACGCCGGCATCAAAGAAGTGAGTTTATCCAGTAGGGTGCCCTCGGGAAGATTGCTCGATTCTCAGGGAACTACTGCCGAAGTCAACGGAGAATTGACCCAACTCAATGTGCGGATTGCAGATATTCATGTCGCGCATAATTTCTTGGATACTTATGGGATTTCGCTTGAGGCAGGAAGGGATTTTGACTTTCTCCGGGCCAGTGACTCTACAGAGGCATTTATTCTCAATGAGACAGCTATACGGGCAGTGGGCTGGTCAAGCCCTGAGGAAGCCATTGGCAAGCAATTCCTGTATGGTGGCAGAAGGGGTTTTGTCACGGGAGTGATGAAGGATTTCCATTTCGAAAGTCTCCATCAGCCCATCGTGCCCATCGTGTTTATGATTTCTCAAGACAGAAATAATCTCGTGAGTATCAAGATTGATGCTGCGCAGCGGGAAGAAGTTTTGGCTTACCTGAAAGGGGAATGGACCCAACTGAGACCGGATTTTCCATTTGAGCCGTACTTCGTGGATGAAGGATTCAACCGGCAGTATGAAGCCGAAGCCAAAGTCAAAACGGTTTTCACCTTCTTCTCTGTACTGGCGATTGTAATTTCTATTCTCGGCCTATTGGGCTTGGTTACTTTTGCCACCGAACAACGCACCCGCGAAATCGGAATCCGAAAAGTCATGGGTGCGGAGACCGGAAATATTCTGGTTTTGCTGGGCAAGGACTTTCTCAAACTCGTCGCCATAGGTTTCATCATCGCCATTCCAATTTCCTGGTTTGGAATGAGTTCCTGGCTGGAGGATTTTGCGTACAGGACCGGGATCAACTGGACAGTTTTTCTCTGGGCTGGCTTGATCGCTGGAATCATTGCCGCAGTGACGGTGACTTCTCAGACTCTCAGGGCCGCATGGGCTGATCCAGTGAAGAGTATAAAGAGTGAGTAATAAGTATCAAGTATCAAGCACGAAGTATCAAGATTCGGAAGCGAGATATTAGAACCAAGATTAAATTAAATACAGTGGAAATACACTAGAAATAGGCTCCCTGCGGTCCCGAAATAGGCTTCGCTAATAGGGTCAAGATATATCAAGAAAAAAATCTTTTGGAATCTGAGGGCAGTAGGTCTAGACCTTCGTAGAACCATTATTTCGCCCGCAGCAGTCAAGCTTATTTCACCTGTATTTCGCCGTATTTCTAACAGATCACCAGTTAAAAAAATCAATTCTAAACCAGATTTTAAAACTTAACCAAACCAATGAAACACTACACAAAATTTTGGGCATTTGGGCTCCTCATTTTCACTTTTAGCTCATGTCTGCAGGCCCAACAGACCGAGACTAGGACTCCTGGATCTTTTTCGGAAGTCCATTCTGGTGGAAGCTGGGATGTAATACTCGAAGAAGGCAACACGGAGAAAATATGGATTGAAGCCAAAGGCGTGGATTTGGATCAAGTTCGGACTGAAATCGACGGAGATGTATTAAAACTGGGTTTAGTTCCTGGAAATTACCGAAATGTGAGTTTGAAATTTCACGTGACTTACAGGAGTTTGGAAGGAATTAAATGTTCTGGGTCCGGGAAAATCATGGTGAAATCCGATGTCAGTTCAGATGATTTTTATGTTTCGTTGTCTGGCTCAGGGGATGTTTTGATGCAAAGTTTAATTGCAGATGACTTAGAGGCAGTCCTTTCAGGTTCGGCTAAACTTTCCATCAAATCAGGTCAAGTGGATGAAGCTGAAATCAAGCAATCAGGCTCCGGGGACTTTGAGGCAGAGTCCTTAGCCATAGGTAAATTGGAAGTATCCAAATCCGGCTCTGGAAATACCTCAGTAGGTGATTTGGGAGAAGTTTCGGTTCATTCCTCCGGTTCCGGTGATTTGATCTATTCCGGATCTCCAAAAATGGGAGATATCAAGGTTTCTGGGTCAAGTAGGATCCGGAAACGATAAGTTGGTTTTAAGAGATATGTTCCTTCGACATTCAATATTCGATGTTTGAAATTCGATATTTAATATGGTTCAAGCTTTCAAACTTGGACCATATTTTTTTGTCTCCAACTGAGTCGGGTATAAACCTTCGAGGTTTCTAAAGACCTCAAAGTTTTTCATTTACGTCGTAAATCAAAATCACATCAAAAATCCATTCTCCACAGGATAGGGGGCTGGTATGTCCTTTTCTCCCAAAAGTTCCAAGAGATCAATTTCAATCACTCGGGTGATCGAAGAAATGGGGACATCGTTGTACGCTCCCTCAAATGGATTTTCAGAATAGTCTCCGATTCGGTCCACCAAAAAGAAAATCCAGATAATCACTGTAGAAAATGGCACGGTGAGCCAATAGTGCAAAATGGAAGATTGGGAGAAAATATCCAGGAGGCCAAAGGGGATTAAGGCACAAAAGATGTAATTGATAAACAAGCCCGTGGAGGCATATTGACGAGGAAACGGGAAGTTTTTGATCCGCTCAGACATGCCCTGATTGTCCGTCAACTTGGCCAAAAGCTGCTGCAGCCAGACATGCTTGTATTCAGTGATTCCGCCTTCTTCTTCGAGTTTTTTTAGTTCCAGACTCTGATTTTTTAAGAGTTGAAAAGGAATATTGGTATAGGATTTAAGCTTTTCGATTTGTGCTTTGCTTAGGTATTTTTCCAATTCGGGATCCAATCCACGCATCCCTTCCTCTCGATAATAGGGGGTGAAAACAAGGTTTTCGACTTTGGCTCCATGCTCCCAGGTTTTCATTTTTCGCATGGAATGCTTCAGTGCAATCACCCACGCCAAGTGTTGAAAGATGAATTCCCTTTTCCATTCCTCTGATACATTCGAGCCTGGTAAACTGAGTATGCCCATAGCCAAAGATCGGCTGTCATTGATGATGGCTCCCCAGATCTTTCGGGCTTCCCAAGCCCGGTCGTATGAACTGTTATTCTTGAATCCCAAATAAAACGCCACTGCAATACCGATCACAGAAATCGGCTGCCAAGGCAGTGAAAAAGGCAATCCTGTGATCTCGTACAGTACGATAACAGCTGCGGAATACAGGAATGCATTGGTGAGGGGTTTCTTGGACCACCGGATCGTGCTCCAAATATGGTAATGCCTATTGACGTACATGAAGGTGGTTTTTATGACAAACTAATCAAAACTTGTTGATTTTCCGCCTCCGGAAAATCGAATTTTGATTTTGCCCGAGAGCGAACAAAAATGTACGGGCTAGAAATGAGCGAAATTCCAAAATGGCTGAAATGCTTCATTTTAGGCCGTATTTGTATGGCATGAAAGTGGAAAAGTAGGATCTGTATCATTCCAATCAATTCCTGTTCACTTAGCTATGCTGAAAAATTACTTCAAAATCGCTTTTCGAAACCTGACCAAAAACAAGCTCCATACAGGAATCAACCTGATTGGACTGTCTCTTGGATTTGGCGTGAGTATTCTGATTTTTTTCTTTGTTCAGTTTGAATTGAGTTTTGATTCCTTCCATTCGGATCAAGACCAGATATTTCGCCTCAAGCGCCTGGAAATGGAGGAAGGTGAACTCCTGTCTTCTTTTTCGACTCCGGTCATTACTGCACCCACTTTTAAGTCTGAATTTTCCCAAGTCACCCATGCTAGCCAATTGATCAATGGCTCAGCACAGGCATTTTTAGATGAAAAAACCACCCAGAATCAACGGTACATGATGGTCAGCCCTGATTTCTTGGAAATTTTTGACTTTGAATTCATCCAAGGGGATCCAGCCGTTGCGCTGAAAGATAAATTCAGTGCGGTTTTGACTGAAAGCACGGCTAAAAAATACTTTGGCGACGCAGACCCCATTGGCAAGGTCATTCGCATGAAAATGGGTAAGGACTTTGAATCCTACCAGGTTACAGGACTTTTAAAAGAACTGCCAGACAACTCAAGCATCCGCTTTGAGCTGCTGATCAACAACCAAAATATGGATTACACCATTGATCAGGAGAATCAAACCTCCTGGTACAATGTCTTCGGGGATACCTATATCAAAACTACCGATCCACAGGCCAAAAGTGGTATTGAGTCAGGTGTGGAAGCCATGATGAAAAATGCTTTGGGCACCGATTACGAGCAGGGTTCTTATGGCTTTGAGCTGCAGCCACTCCGCGAAATTCATCTGGATGAAAATCCCAATTCCGGCATGGCTGAGACCACCCGACCTTCTTTATTGTGGATTCTTTCAGGTATCGCAGTTTTGATTTTGCTCATTGCCAGTATCAATTTCACTACCATGGCCATTGGAAAGGCCACCACTAGAGCCAAGGAAGTAGGGGTGCGAAAAACCATGGGAGCGGAATTTAAGCAGCTTGTCATCCAGTTTATGACTGAAGCTTTTTTGATCACATTGGCTGCATTGGTGCTCGGAGTAATTTTATCCGAGACCTTACTTCCGGTATTCAATGGGCTTTTTGAGAAAAATCTGGATTTGAGCTACGGGCCGCAGCAAATCTTGATCTTGGCTGCTCTGGTGTTTGGCATCACGCTTTTGGCAGGTGCTTATCCGGCTTTTTTCATGTCAAATCTGCGTCCGATCAAAGTCCTGAAAGGAAATCTATCCATGAAATTCGGGAAACAAGCCTTGCGTAAAGGTCTGGTGGCCCTTCAGTTTTTCATTTCCTTTTTGCTGATAGCCACCACCCTGATCATGGTCAATCAGATGAATGCGATCCGAAATTACGATTTGGGCTTTAATCAGGACATGGTGATTTTGGTAGATGTGCCTGAAGTGTCGGATACGGATTTTGTAGTATCGATCAGGGAAGGCTTCAATCAGGCCGAGCTTTATAGACAAGCGCTCACTGCTAGATCTGAGGTAAGCACTGCAGCGATCACCATTTCTACTTATGGGGACAATGCATTCTGGTATGGTGGATTTCCGATGGAGGATGGCAAACAGTTTGAATTTCGGGTCAATTTTGTAGGTGGGGATTACATCAAAACCTTGGGCCTAGAGATGTCCAAAGGTCGGGAGTTTAACCCATTGCCCGGTTCTGATAGCAGCGCGGTGCTGATCAATGAGACTTTTGCAAAAGCCCTGAATTGGGAAGACCCATTAGGGGAATTGCTTCCGAATACCAGATTTAGTCCACATCAGATTGTCGGGGTGGTGAAGGATTTTCACCATAACTCGCTCTATAAAGAGATCGAACCTGTCCTGCTGGCCAAAGATCCCGCGATAGTATTCAGTGGGATCAATTCGCTCATGATCAGCTCCGCTACCAACCCCAAAGTAATGGTCAAGGGGACAGGAACTGATTTTGAAGTATTTAAAAAAGTACTGGAAGAGGAGTGGATGAAGACATTTCCACAGGAGGCATTCAGTTTTAGTTTCATGGATGAAACCGTCGAGTCAGAATATCGAGCCGATGAGCGACTGGGGAAAATGGTGTTTTTCGCCGCAGGGATAGCCATCCTGATCGCCGCAATGGGACTATTTGCCATGGCTGCGCTGAGTATTGCAGGGCGAACGAAAGAAATTGGCATCCGCAAAGTATTGGGGGCATCCAGCCTGAGTATTTCCTGGATGTTTAGCAAAGAGTTTCTCCTCATCACACTCGCAGGCGTGCTGATCGCTCTTCCCCTGAGTGGCTATCTGATGCAGGATTGGATTTCGCAATTTGCGGTGAAGGAATGGCCTTCCTGGGTGAGCTTTCTGATTTTGGGAATGGTGGGAATAGGTTTTACGCTGCTGATTGTCTCTGCCCAATCTTTCCGTGCAACTCAGATGAATCCGGTAGATACGCTGAAAGATGAATAGAGGTCAGTGATACGAGGTATCAGATACGAAAAACGAATTACGAGTTCTCGGAAAGGGATAAAGTCCTTGGCTTCGGGAAACCTAATTCCATTAAAACTTTAGAATCAATGAACCTTAATTTCCTAATCTTCCAATTTTAAAACCTTCCAATCCCGATGTTCAAAAACTACTTAACCATTGCCTGGAGGACACTTCGTAAAAACAGACTTTACACTGTTTTGAATGTTTTCGGCTTGACCCTCGGGATCAGTGGCTTTTTGATGATCATGCTTTTTGTCCAAGACGAAAGGAGTTACGATCGTTTTTATACAGATTCCGAGGATGTCTTTCGGGTCACTTCGCATTGGGGCGACTTTGCCACCGCTAGCTATGCCACTTCACCGCCACCCTTAGGGCCTAGGATTCAATCGGATATTCCTGAGATAGAAGCGGTCACGAGATTGCTGAAATGGAACGATTTTACAGTGCAACCAGCAGAAGGGATAAATAAGGATCAAGTCTTTCGCGAGGCCAAGGTTTTCTATGCAGAACCTAGCTTCTTTGAGGTTTTCGATATGCCTTTGGCAGCAGGAAGTGTGGAAAAAGCCCTTTCTGGACCGGATCACATTGTGATCACGATAGCTTCTGCAAAAAAATACTTTGGGGACCTTAGTCCGCAAGAGGTGGTTGGGAAAGAGCTGCTGATCGGGAGCAACAATCCCGTGCCGAGACAAGTAGCCGCTGTGATAGCAGATATCCCGGAGCAATCTCATATGGAATTTGATATGCTGGTCTATGAGCCCAATATGCATCGTGAGATTTTTTTGATGGACAATTGGAGTTGGGCTATCCTGTATACTTACGTCAAGTTTCCTCAGGAAAAGGAAAATGTGGTCGCTTCAAAACTTGATCAACTGGTCGCCGATTTTGCCCTACCAGCGTTGGAAGGGGATGGGGAAAACGCTGATTACAACCTGAGGCTTATGCCTGTGCAGGATATCCACCTGCAGTCACATCTGCTCAGGGAAATCAAGCCCAATGGCTATGAAAGTTATGTCAAACTGTTTGGTCTGGTAGGGATTTTCATCTTGCTTCTGGCCTGTATTAATTTTATGAATTTGGCTACCGCAAAATCTGGACTTCGGAGCATGGAGGTAGGAGTCCGGAAAGTCATGGGCTCGGGCAAATGGCAGTTGATCTGGCAGTTTATGACGGAGGCCTTTCTTTTGGTTTTGGGTTCAGTGATCGTGTCCTTAATTCTTGTTGAGTTGTCCAACGGGATATTTAACCAGCTTTCAGGAAAAAATATCGATTTCAATCTGCTTCAAAATCCCTTGATTCTGGTCATTGTGCCAGTTTTGATCGTGGTGCTGACTTTCCTCTCAGGGTTCTATCCGGCGTTTTATCTTTCTTCTTTTCGACCGATTTTGGTTTTGAAAAAGCAGCTTACAGTCGGCAAAAACTCCCATAGCTTCAGAAATGGGCTGGTGGTGTTTCAATTTGCCACGACCATGACACTGATTATCTGTACGCTGATCGTGCAGCGCCAGCTCAATTTTATCCAGCAGAGTGATCCGGGTTTTTCGCGTGAGCAGCTGCTGATCATTCACAATGACGGGGAAATTCAAAATCACCAGCGGGAGGACTTTGCAGGAAGATTGGCTTCCAGTACCAGTGTTCAAAATTTGAGTTTTTCCACGGGGATTCCCATGGCTTCGCAATTTCAGATGCGCTCCTTCAACCTACCGACTACTACGCAGCAGCAAGGGATGAACTGGTACGAAGCGGATCATAACTACTTGGAAACGTACAAGTTTAGATTATTGGGCGGAAGGAATTTCACGGCTATATCAGGTGCTGATGCACGCAAAGTAATTATCAATGAAAAGGCTGCCGAAATCCTTGGAATCAGCGAAAATCCAATCGGTCAGCTGATCGTCAAGAACCAGGGAGCTGATGATGAAGCCACACTTGAAGTCATCGGATTGGTGGAGGATTTCAATTTTGAGTCATACAGAAATGAAATCAAACCCTTAGTGATCGAATACCTGCATGAGTATTTTCTCCGGGATTATATCTCTGTTCGCCTACAGGGAGAAAATCTGAAAGCGGGGATCGCAGAACTTCAGGCCGCTTGGAAACTATACGAGCCACGGGTTCCGATGAATTATACTTTTCTGGATGAAGATTTTGGAAAGTTATACCAATCTGAACAGCGAATGGAAGGGCTGCTATGGGCATTGACTATGGGTTCGATTGCCATAGCAATTCTCGGGCTGTTTGGATTAACTTCTTTCACTGCCCATTTGCGGGTCAAAGAAATCGGTATCAGAAAGGTGTTTGGAGCATCTATGCTGGAAATATTTGGACTCTTGTCCAGTTCTTACATCAAGCTTATTTTAATAGCGATGCTTTTCGCTATCCCGCTTTCTATCTATGTAATGAAGGGTTGGCTGGCTGATTTTGCCTACCAGATTGGAGTTGAAATTTGGGTTATTGTACTGGCGGCTGGTTCCTGTCTAATTCTGGCATTAGGGACGATCTTTTTCCAATCCTATAAAAGTCTGCAGGCTAATCCGGTGAAGAGTTTGAAAAGCGAATAAATGTACCAAGTACTAAGTATCAAGAAACAAGAAAGCAGGAATCAAGAGATTGGAGAAAGGAGATAACTGGAACTTCCTAACTTCCAAGTTTCCAGACTCTTAAACTTTCAATTTAGAATTTTCCATTCCATTGTATGTTCAAAAACTACATCAAATTCGCCTGGCGATCCCTGCTAAAAAACAAGGTCTTTTCAATCATCAATATTCTTGGTTTAGCGACAGGCATGGCCGCATGTCTGTTGATTTTTCAGTATGTCAGTTTTGAAAAGAGCCACGACTTGTTTCACGAAAATGCCAATCGGACTTATCGGGTTGACCTGACTCAATATAAATACGGGGAATTGGAAACCAGTCTTGCCACTACTTTTCCTGTTGTAGGAAAGACTTTGGTGGAAAGCTTTCCGGAATCGGTTGAAACCTTTGTGAGGCTAATGCCCCAGCCGGGAGTATTCTCTATTCAAAAGGGAAAAGAACAGGTTGTTTTCGAAGAGAAAAAGGTTTTTTACACGGACAATTCCTTCTTTCAGGTCTTTACATTCCCATTGGTATTGGGAGATTCTAATGGTGCACTGATAGATCAAAATTCAGTCGTAATTTCTGAAACAATCGCGGAAAAATATTTCGGAAAGGAATGGAGATCAGTTAATCCGGTCGGAAAATCTATTCAGTCCAAAACTTACTTTGGCTCCACCGATCTTCAGATTACAGGAGTGGCTGCTGATTCACCTGAAAATTCCCACCTGAAATTTGATTTTTTAGTTTCTTACCCCACAATGTATAATTGGGATGACGGACAAACTGACTATCGCGATGAAACAGAAAATGCGTGGTTCTGGGAAAATTTTTACACCTATATTCTTCTAAAACCAGAAATTGATCCTCATCAACTCGCCGCATCTTTTCAACCCATTATTGATTTCCATACGGCTGACCGAAGAGAGCAAGGCTTTGCTTATGAAATGAATTTCAACCCTGTACCAGAGCTTCATTTGAATTCAAATCTGAAAAATGAGTTGGAAGTAAATGGAAATGCTCAGACTGTCTATAGTCTTTCAGTAGTTGCCATTTGCATTTTGATATTGGCTTGGGTGAATTTTGTGAACCTTTCGACAGTTAAGTCAATGGAAAGGGCCAAAGAATCTGGACTTAGAAAAACAATCGGAGCATCCCGGATTCAACTGGTTTTACAACATATGATGGAGGCATTTCTCTATAATGTTTTAGGATTGGGGTTGGCAATTTTTCTTTCCCACTTGAGTATGCCCATTTTTTCGACTTTGATTGATATCCCATTTGAAAATTCAATTTTGCTTGAGCCAAAAGTAATTTTCGGGATCGTTTTGATTTTCATTTCGGGAACACTCTTGAGCGGATTTTATCCTGCATTTATACTATCAAGCTATCATCCAATTGCTGTCCTGAAGGGAAATCTTTCAAGTTCAGGACAGGGACAATGGATGAAAAAAGGTCTTGTTGTATTTCAGTTTATGGTAGCAGCCGTCTTTATGATGGTGGTATTTACAATCAACAGGCAACTTTCCTTTATGAGAAATTACGATTTGGGAGTGGATATTGAACAGAAACTGGTGATTGAAGGAGCAAGATTTGCCAATAGTTTACCCGAGTTTCAAACAAAAATGTCTGCATACAAGACTTCTCTGAAAAGCTTCAACATGATTGAAAACGTAACCCTTTCACGCAATGTGCCTTCGACGGAAATCAGGGGAAACAATTTTGTGAGGAGGCTTGATGAACCTGAAAACGCAAAATTTTTTCACGTAATGGGCGTGGATTATGAGTATACTTCGGCTTTCGGAATGGAACTGGCAGCAGGAAGATTTCTTGAAGAAGACCAGCCGATAAGTGGCAATGAAATCGCGAAATCAAATGAAAATGCTCCTGATTTCGGGACGCAGGATCATGCGATTCTAATCAACGAAACTGCCGCTAAGCGCCTTGGTTACGAGAAAGCAAGCGACGCAATTCACCAGCAAATCGCTGTTTTTGGCGGGGTAAAAGAAATAGTAGGGGTGGTGAAGGATTACCATCACAAATCCCTGAAGAATGATTTTGAGCCAATCATCTTTTATCTCCAGCCTAATTACAGTGAATACATCACTTTGAATTTTACCAAAACTGGGGACGGTCCGAAAGATCTCACGACGTTAATTGATTTTGCTGAATCCGAATGGAAAAAGTTTTATCCGGAAGAACCCTTCAAATACTTTTTCCTCGATGATTTCTTCAACAGCCAATATAAAGCTGACCAACAATTTTATTTGATTTTCAACTTTTTCACAGGTTTAGCAATTTTTATTGCCTGCTTAGGATTGTTTGGTTTGTCCTCTTATGAATCAATCAGAAGGACAAAAGAAATTGGCATCAGGAAAATCAACGGGGCTTCTGAACCGCAAATTTTAAATCTTCTTACAAAAGACTTCTTGAAACCTGTTCTATTGGGTTTTTTGATAGCAATTCCAATAGCATGGTATTTCATGGAATTTTGGATTCGGGATTTTGCTTTTAGAATTTCACTGGAGTGGTGGATGTTTGTAGTGTCTGGAGGTGCAGGATTGTTGATTGCTCTCTCAACGGTCAGTTTCCAATTGATAAAAACTGCTCGGATGAATCCAGTGAAGAGTCTGAAAAGTGAGTGAAGTGCTGTGACCAAGTACCAAGTACAATGTACAAAGTACTAAGTATCAATAAACAAGAGATTGGAGAAAGGAGATAACTGGAACTTCCTGACCTCCAACCTTCCAAATCCTCCGATTGCCAATTTTAAAATCTTCCAATTTTCCAATTTTAAAATCCTTCAATCCCCGTGCTCAAAACCTACTTAAAAATAGCCTTAAGAAGCCTAAATAGGGGCAAAGTTTTCTCTTTCATCAATATTGGAGGACTGGCTCTAGGGCTGACCTGTTGCATTTTGATCTTGTTGTATGTCAAGGATGAAAGATCATTTGACAGATTTCATCGTAATGGAAATGACCTTTACCGGATCAAAGTGACGATGGTTTCGCCCAATGATTCGGTGACAATAGCCAGTACCAATACCATTCATGGCCCCTCATTTCAGGACGGGATTCCTGAAATCCGAAAAGTAATTCGAACTCAAACACAGCCTTTCGTTGCAAAAAAAGGAGAAGACCTATTGAATACGGATGTACTTTTTGCTGACCCTGAATTTTTTCAGATTTTTTCATTTCCCTTGCTTCATGGAAATCCAGAAACAGTTCTTTCTGATATAGGATCTATTGTGATTTCGGAAGAAATGGCTTTGAACTATTTTGGTAGAACCGATGCCGTGGGTCAGGTGGTGGAATTGAAAGTCAATGATGAATTTGTTCCATTTACCGTCTCTGGAGTTTCTAAGTCAATCCCTCAAAACTCCACGATTCAATTTGATACGATGATTTCTTTCGAATGGCAAGAAGTCAATGGATGGACCAATGAAGAATGGCTGGGCTTCTACATGAATACTTTTGTCCTTTTGGATAATCAGGCAGATTATAGACAGGTGGGGCCAAAAATGGATGAAATTTTTCTGCTTAATGCAGCAAATGAACTGGATGCTGCTGAGGGATTCAATAGTAAGGTTGGGTTTTCATTGCAGCCATTTATGGACATCCATTTGGATAATGGTACGGATAATGAGCGAAATGGAATCACCAGAACCAGCAGTCCAATATACTCCTACATTTTGGGTGGGATCGGTCTTTTTATCTTGTTGATAGCCTGTATCAATTTTGTCAATCTATCTATGGCCAGATCGCTGAAGCGAGCCAAAGAAATTGGCATCAGAAAAGTAATCGGCGGGCTAAGAAAGCAGCTCATTCTTCAGTTTTTGACTGAATCTTTTTTGATGACTTCGATCGCTTTTGTTTTGGCAATTCTCTTGAGTCAATTTGTTCTTCCAAAGTTTAATGACTTGTCCAATAAGTCCTTGTCATTGGATTATCTTTTTGATTTAGAATTGATTCTGGTGTTTGTTGGGCTGTTTTTGATCACAGGGATACTTTCTGGATTTTATCCAGCCTTGATACTTTCGGGATTCAGTCCGTCCAAAAGCCTTCAAAAAAGAGGAAAATTCCTTAAGCAAAGCTTTCTAACCAAAAGCCTGGTAATTCTACAGTTTACGCTTTCAATTTGTCTGGTGGTCGGGACCATTCTGATTTTCTCCCAATTTAATTTTCTCACCTCCAGAGATCTAGGGTATTCTGACGAGAATGTAATGAAAATCGACGGTTTTCGGGGGAATCACCAAGTCAGGGAAATAGTCAAACAAGAACTTTTATCGTTGACCGAAATTCAGTCTGTAGCTGGATTTAATGGGAATTACAACGGGACATTCGCCAAAGTCAATGGTGAAAATGTGGGGTTTCGATACATCGGAATAGATGATGACTTTCTTAAAACGCTGGAAATTGAGTTGGTTGAAGGACGGAATTTTTCAGCTGACTATGCAACGGATAGAGACGAGGCTATCTTGGTAAATGAAGCATTTTTGAAAAAAGTAGGCTGGACCGAGGGAGTAGGCAAGGAAGTGGATTTTGAATGGAAAAACCAAAAAATGAAGATTATTGGAGTAGTAAAGGATTACCATTTTTCCTCTTTAAAAGAAGATATCGAGCCCTTGGTACTTACCCAAGATCCGAAATATGGGTTGAATTCACTTTTTGTGAAATTGAAGGAGAACCAGGCGGCTGAAACTGTCAAAACCATCGAATCTGTCTTCCGAAAGCATATTCCGTATATACCTTTTGATTACAGTTTCGAAAGAGAGACCAATCTGAAGCAATACGAACGCGAAGCCAAATGGAAGCAAATGATCACTGCAGGTGCAGTCCTGTCTATTTTCGTTTCCTGCATAGGTTTGTTTGGATTGGCAGCATTTACTGCTGAATCACGAGAAAAAGAGGTAGGGGTGCGAAAGGTCATGGGAGCCTCCGTTCTAAGTATTGTCAGTCTGCTTTCTTCCGATTTTATAAAGTTGATCCTACTGGCCATGGGGATAGCTTTTCCGATTGCTTACTATGCTGGGTCGATTTGGCTGAGTGAATTTGCCTATCAGGTGGAGATTGAATGGTGGTTTTTCGGTATCGCTGGAGTTTTTGCTATTGGAATAGCCATGTTTACCGTGGGAGTGGAAGCTTTTAAAGCGGCGGTGAAAAACCCTGTGGCTATACTGAAGGATGAATAGAAGTGGGATATACGAAATTTAAGGGACTTGGCCCTGACTAGTGTTTAGGTCCTTGACACTAAGAAACCTTACCACTTTACAACTCATAATCTTCCAATTTTCCAATTTTAAAATCATTCAATCCTCATGCTCAAAACCTACTTAAAAATCGCCTGGAGAAGTCTCATGAAGAATAAAGTGATGTCATTCATCAATATTCTGGGGCTTTCATTGGGAATTGCTACATGTCTGGTGATCGGCTTGTATGTATTCGAAGAGTTGAGCTATGACCGCTTTTTTACAAATTCGGATCGGATTTTCCGGGTGAATTTGGATGCTAAAATCGGAGAGGAATTTCTGAATGAGGCCAGTGTAATGGCTCCGGTGGCCCAGACTTTCAAGGATGAAATTCCTGAAGTCGAAGCAAGTACCCGCGTAATCAAGCTGAATTCAACCACCAAAATCAGAATCGGAGAACAAGTAATCCGTAAGGGAAAGACTGCCTTTGTCGATCCAAATTTCTTTGAAATCTTTGACCTCAATTTTGTCAGCGGAGATCCTGCTACCGCACTGGACAAACCAAACACATTAGTCATCACTGTAGATCAGGCAAAGGCACTTTTTGAAGATCAAAATCCGATCAATCAGGTTGTCAAATTGGAGGATATCGGATATTATACCAGTGAGTACCAAAATTTTGCCGGTGATTATACCGTCACAGGCGTGATTGAAAACATTCCGGAAAATGCACATTTCCACTTTGATATGTTGGGGTCCATGCTTGGAAATCCGGATGCAAAAAATCAAAGTTGGTTGTCCGGTAGCTATGTAACCTATCTGCTTCTGAACGAGGGAGCTGACGAATCCCAGATGGAGTCTAAGCTTCTTGCCCTTTCAAAGAAATACATGGAGGGCCAGATGAAGCAGGGATTGGGGATGGGTTTCGACGAGTTTTTTGAAAAAGGAAATCACGTCTACTTTAAGCTCCAACCGATCACAGCGATTCATCTCAATCCCTTGTATGCGGGGAAAGGCGATTTTGAAGCGGGAGGAGATATGCAAACCGTGATGATCTATTTGGCCATTGCGGTCTTTATGCTGCTGATTGCCTGCATCAATTTTATGAACTTGTCCACTGCCGGGGCTTCTCAGCGTGCCAAAGAAATCGGAGTCAGAAAAGTGATGGGTTCGGATCAGCAGCATCTGGTCTTTCAGTTCTTGTCCGAGTCTTTTGTGGCGGTTTGCATCGCGATGATTTTGGGAGGGCTGATGGCCAAGATCGCCATTCCGTTTTTCAATGATTTTGCTGACAAATCGCTGTCCATGTCGGTGTTGGTAC
The DNA here is from genome assembly GCF_003259255.1 of Algoriphagus litoralis. GTDB lineage: Bacteria > Bacteroidota > Bacteroidia > Cytophagales > Cyclobacteriaceae > Algoriphagus > Algoriphagus litoralis. The sequence continues at coordinate 57,625 of NZ_QGOL01000016.1, read as the reverse complement.
GACCCGGAATCCTGATTTCTCTCGGTGCACTTCTTCTCTTGGTGACTATTCTGGCAGGAGGGTATCCGGCATTTTTTCTTTCCGGATTCAAGCCCATCGAGTCGCTGAAGAAAAAAGTTTCGAAAAGTAGTCGAGGGGCATTGCGAAGCACCTTGGTGGTGTTTCAGTTTGCAGTATCTGTTGCGCTGATCATCGGTGCGCTGGTAGTTTCGCAACAGATGAATTACATCCAAGATAAAGACCTTGGCTATGATCGCAGCCAGCTAATAGTTCTGCGGGATGCAGGTTTATTGGGTGAAAAATTGGATGTATTCCGGGATAGATTGAAGTCTGATCCAAGAGTCAAGAATGTGACCAAATCAGCCTATATCCCTTCAGGCCCTACAGATACAAGTAATGAAAATCTCACTTCGAAAGATGATCCTACCGTCACTTTCCGGATGATTCGATACGGAATTGACGAAGAATATGTGCCTACCATGGGAATGGAAATTGTCGCAGGAAGGAACTTCTCCCTTGATTTTGGCTCCGAGGAAAACAATATTATCATCAATCAAACTGCCGCCAGGGAACTGGGAATTGCCGAGGATCCAATTGGAAAAGTCTTCGAAAAGATGACTGACAATCAAGGTGGGAGACAAGAAGTCCGAGTCGTCGGTGTAGTGAAAGACTTTGTCTCGAAATCGCTCCGTGAACCGATCAGACCGCTGATGATGGTCTATAATCCCTACTATAGCCTGATTCTAAAAGTGGATAGCAGGGATATTCCTGGTTTGCTTTCCGATATGGAGCAGACTTGGGTTGGCTTCAATTCGGGAGAAGCTTTTCACTATGCCTTCCTGGATGAGCTTTACAATGAAACCTACCTGCAGGAAGCCAAAATCGGGTCTTTTCTTACCCTGCTTGCGCTGATGACCATCTTTGTCGCTTGCCTTGGATTATTTGGCTTGGTCACCTTCACCGCAGGGCAACGCATCAAGGAAATAGGTATCCGAAAAGTCCTTGGGTCCACAGTCCCTCAGATCGTGGGTATGCTTGCCAAAGACTTCATCAAGCTGGTGGTGATCTCTTTTTGCATTGCCTTTCCGGCAGGCTTTTTCTTCATGGATCTTTGGCTGCAAAACTTTGCCTACCACATTGATATTGCCTGGTGGATTTATGCACTAGCTGCGGGGATTACCTTGGTAATCGCTTTTGGAACGATCGGGCTTAGGAGTGTCAAAGCTGCTTTGATGAATCCGGTGGAAAGCTTGAAGAGCGAATAAGGCATCGTCTTCATTGCGAGAGAGGCACGAGATAAGCAATTTCTTGAGAGTAGCAGGTTACGAGTATCAAGTAGTAAGAATTTGATGTCAGGAGTCAAGAAGCGAGAATCAAGAGCCAAGAAGCTAGATCCAAGATTCAGGATCCACTCATTTTTTCCAAACTGAGATTGATCACTGACACTGCAAACTGAGACCTCGATTTGTAACCTTTTTCAGCCAATGTTTATCTAATGGATATGCTCAAGAACTACATCATCATCGCCTGGAGGAATCTGTTCCGAAACAAATCATTTAGCCTGATCAATATTTTTGGTTTGGCAGTCAGTATGTCGGTATGCTTGCTTATCCTGATGATCGGGATGGATCAGTACAGCTATGATACCTACCACTCCAAAAAAGATAGAGTCTATCGGGTCCATACCACGCGTTATCAGGTAAACAGCGGGGAGTCTGCTAGCTCTGCTTTGCCTCTGGCTGAAAAGCTAAAAAGTGAATTTCCAAGCATCGAAGCAGCCGCGGCGATCAACAGTGAAATCGGTGGAGATGTAATCTATGCGGATAAATTTGCGACGGGAGGAGGCTATTTTGCCGATGGCAACTTCTTTCAGATTTTGGATTATAGTTTCAAAGAAGGAAACCCCAGTACCGCATTAAATGAGCCCTTTTCCTTGGTGATCAGCTCCGAAGTAGCTCAAATTCTTTTTGGAACGGAATCGGCTTTGGGCAAGTCGGTAAAGTTTCAGGATAAGGACATGCGGGCCATGGATATCGAAGAAGGGAATACAGTGACAGATTTCGGTTACTTTACGATCACCGGGGTATTGAATCCCAATCCGGGCAAAACCCACCTTCCTTTTAAGTTTCTGGCTTCCCTCAGCACCATGAAATCTCTGCCTGAAGGGGCAGTACTCAGTCGTGGAGATGAAGATTGGGATAATGTCTGGAGCAATTACACCTACGTCTTGCTAAAAGAGGGGCAAAGCAAAGGAGATCTTCAGGCTAATCTGGATCAGATCTCGGAAGAGATCTATGGTCCGCGATACGACGACAAACATTCCTTCAAAGCAATGGCTTTACGCGATCTTTCACCGACCGCATTCATCAGCAATACGACGCATGTATCGGTGCCAAAAGTGGTGCTGTTGATTTTGGGTGTATTGTGTTTGGTGGTGATGTTTTCTGCCTGTCTGAATTACACCAATATGGCTGTAGCCAGATCTCTCACACGACTGAAGGAAGTCGGTGTCAGAAAAGTATCCGGAGCGAATAAAGCACAGATTTTTATCCAATTCATTACCGAAGCGGTTGTGATTTCCCTTTGCTCCTTGTTCTTTGCTTTTCTTCTGCTTCAGGTCCTCGAGCAGGGATTTTTGGGCTTGACATTCAATCAGTACTTGAGAATTTCCTTCAGTCAAAGTCTGCCTGGGATTTTCATTTTTATCGGATTTAGTATTCTGGTGGGGATCGTGGCAGGCATCCTCCCTGCTAGCTATGTGGCAAAACTTAACCCAGTCAGCCTCTTCAATAATCTCAGTAACGTAAAGATTTTTAAAAGCCTGGGAATCCGGAATGTCCTTCTGGTTTTTCAGTTTTCCATTTCACTGATCTTCATCATTTCGATCATTTTGATCCAGTCGCAGGCGCGCCATATGTTGAATTTCGATTATGGATTTGACAAGGAAAATATTGTTTCAGTCAAACTTTACGACCCAGCCAATTACCAGCGATTTGCTCAAGCTGTAGTATCCAATCCTCAAGTCTCGGAAGTAGGAGCCACATCCCTGATTCCCGGGGGTGGATGGAATTTGACCTTGGATGCAGTCAATCTCGATTTTCCTACCGATACGATCCTGACTAATTATTTTGACATCAATTCCTCGACATCAGCGGTACTGGATCTGAAACTTATTGCCGGCCAAAACCTTCCGATGGAGGGTAGCGACAATCTGGTTCTGATCAATGAGTTTGCCGTAAAAACCTTCAATCTAGGGAGTAACGAGCAGGCTGTAGGCAAGCAATTGGTATTGGATGAAAATGGAGAATTTAAAAATATACAGGTTGCAGGCGTGGTGCGGGATTTTCAATTTCTTTCCCCTGACCGTGCCATGGAAAGTCTGGTGCTCCGCAATCGAAATGATGCCATGGCATTTGCGCTGGTGAAAGTATCCGGTCAAAACCAACAGGAAACTCTTGCTGCTCTGGAGGCAGTCTGGAAAGAGGTAAATCCGGATTCCAAGTTTTCCTACAAATACCTAGATCAGGAGCTTTTATTTATTCATCAGGTTTTGGGAGATGTCATGAAAGTGATTGGGCTGATTTCTTTTTTGGCCATTTTTGTTTCTTTGCTTGGCTTGCTCGGAATGGCGATGTACACGGCTCAAACCCGCGTCAAAGAAATCGGAATCAGGAAAACTTTAGGTTCAAGCATTCCACAAATCATTTATTTACTCTCTAAGGGTTTTCTGAAACTATTGGGTTTTGCCATACTTTTGGCAGTTCCAGCGGCCTTTTTTATCAATAACCTATGGCTGAATTTCTTTGCTTCCAAAGTGAGTATTGGATTGATTCACATCGGAATAGGTGTAGGATTTATCCTGCTGATTAGTCTTGCCATTATTCTGTCCCAGGCTTATCGAGCTGCCGTGATCAATCCTATTGATAGTCTGAAGAATGAGTAGGGGGATTTCGGATTTTAGATTTCAATGCTGGAAATTCAGAACGTATTCCGCTTTTCATTCCTAGGCAAAATAATCCAAGCTAATTCCCCAGAGCTAGCTTGGGATTTTCCCCTTTTGCCCGTTGGCGAACAAAATTGTCCGAGAACTTTTAAACTATTGTCAAAATACCTTTGAATTGAGATCATAGAGCCACTTTTTCACTGGCACAGAAGTAGGAATAGGAAGGTTGACTATTTCCAACTTCATCATGAAAAATTCAAAATCCCTAGTAATCGGCTTATCGCTTGCCATGTTTTTTGTCTTTGTGCAGCAGGTATCCGCATTCATTCAGACTGATCCCTACCTAAGCAAGGAGTTCACCCTCAGCGGAAAGGGAAATCTCGAAGTGGAAACTTCTGGTGCGAGCGTGGCCGTCACCGGAGGCAGCGGCAATCAAGTCAAGGTGGACATGTTTGTCAAACGAAATGGTAAGGAAATCGGCTCCACAGACGCAGAAGTGGAGAAACTTTTAGAAAACTACATTTTGGATATTTCCAAAAACGGAAATACCATTTCCCTGAGAGTCAAAAATAAAAGCAGTGATAGCTGGAGAAATGGCAACAACCTCAGCCTTTCTTTCAAAATCCAGGCACCGATAGAAATCTCCTCCCAATTTCAATCCAGTGGAGGTTCCATTTCCATTGAAAATCTTAACGGAACTCAGCAAATCTCCACCAGCGGAGGATCTATCCGAGTAGTGAATTCTTCAGGTACGGTGACTTCCAAAAGCTCCGGAGGATCTTTTTCCCTAACTGACTTTGATGGTCAAGTAGAGGCGCAATCCAGCGGTGGTGCAGTGAAAATAGCTGACCTGAGAGGCAGTGTAAGCGTCAATACCTCCGGGGGAAGTGTCACGCTTGAAGACATTACCGGGAAAATCACAGCAAGTACCAGTGGAGGTTCTATCCGTGCCAAACTGCTGGCAGTCGAGGAAGACTTGTCATTCAGAAGCTCAGGAGGAAGTATTTCTGCTGAAGTTCCTGCTGGACTTGGCCTCAACCTAGACCTACGCGGTGGAAGGGTAAATACACAGTTCAGCAATTTCGACGGTGAAATCAAAAAAGATCTGATCGTAGGAAAAATGAACGGAGGAGGCCCCTTGATCTCCATGCAGAGCTCGGGTGGAAGCATCAATCTTGAGTTTATGGATTGAATTGTAGAAACTACGGTTTAGGAAATAAAAGCACGAAATACGAGTTACGAGGACTTGAATAGCATTTGGTCCCTTAGCACTTGGAAGTCGTCATTCAACATTGAACCCTTTACTCTTAACATTTCAACTTACCAACCCATAACTTCCTTACTTCCCAACATCCTTACTTCCAAACCTATGCTCAAAAACTACATCAAAATCGCTTGGCGTGGACTTACTCGAAGCAAATGGATTGGTCTGATCAATATTCTGGGACTGACCATCGGGATTACTGCCGCCTTATTACTTTTTGTGGTAGTGGACTATGAACTCAGCTACGACAAATTTCAAAAGAATTACGATCAGGTCTATCGCATTTACACCCAAAACAAAATAGAGGATGGATTGGAATATACTCCCGGTGTAGCCAATCCCTTTCCCGATGCTTTGATGAGCGAAAAATTGGCTTTTGAAAAAGTAGTCCCGGTGATTGAGCACAATGAAGTCCAAATCAATGTAAAGGATGAAAATGTAGACCAAAGTCAAGGCAAGTATAAAGCGGAGAAAATCTTTTTCTCCACAGCAGAATATGCTGACTTATTTAACATGGAAGTTCTCAGCGGTGACGTAAAAGTGCTCAACCAGCCAGATATGGTTCTGTTGACGCAGACGGAGGCTGAGAAGTATTTTGGAAACTGGGAAAAAGCACTCGGAAAAAGTATTTCACTCAATCAGGGGGTCTTTCTAGAAGTTGGCGGAGTAGTCGCCGACATTCCAGAAAACAGCAATTTCGGCTTTGATCTGCTGGCCTCCTATGAATCACTTCGATCCCATCCAGAGGAATTTGGATACGATCTAAAGGAGTGGGGTAGCACGGGCAGTAATTTTCAAGTCTATGTCTTGACTAACCCGGATACGGACCTTAGCCTGGCTCAAAGCCAGTTGGATGGCTTCTCAAAAAAGCATTTCGATGGCAGAGGTAATTCTGTTACTTCCCATCTCCTGCAGCCGCTCAGTGAGATCCATTTCGGTACAGACTTGGAACCGCTCAGTGGGCGCTTGGTTAGAAAATCTACGATCAAAACCTTAATTCTGGTGGGGGTATTTATTCTGATCATGGCCTCCATCAACTTCGTCAACCTGACTACTTCGCTTGCTATTGGCAAAAGCAAGGAAATCGGGGTAAGAAAAGTGATGGGTAGTTCACGGTCTCAGTTGGTGATTCAATCCCTCGGAGAGACCTTTTTATCCGTACTGATCTCCACGGGTTTGGCGTTGATTTTCGCCAATATTTTGCTTCCTTTTTTGGACAAAATCGCGGATGTTCCTGCAGGGATCAGCTTTTTTGAACCCATCATCCTTGGTTTTATTTTGGTATTGGTGATCATGCTTACTTTTTTCTCAGGATTTTATCCTGCCATGATTATCTCAGGTTTTAAACCTATTCAAGCCTTAAAAAATAAATTTCAGCGGGCTGAGCTCGGGGGAGTTTCCATTCGAAGAGGTCTTGTGGTCTTACAGTTTGCCATTGCGCAGATCCTGATGATCGGTACCTTGATTGCTGTCCGTCAGATGAACTTGGTGCAGGAGACTGACTTAGGATTCAACAAGGAAGCGATCTATTACATGGAAGTGCCCCCAGACAGTCGGGAAAGCGGCAGAATCGAAAGCTTCAAACAGGAATTGCTACGTATCCCCGGAGTAAAAGGAGCAAGCATGGCATCCGATGCCCCTTCCTCAGGCAATAACTCCGCTTCCAATTTTTACTTTGACCAAAAGAACGAGGGAGTGCCCTTTCCGGCCTTTCTTAAGTTTGCCGATGCAGATTATTTCGACCTCTATGAAATGGAATTTGTAGCAGGAGCAGCATATCCCGAAAGCGATACCATTCGAAATGCAGTCATCAATGAGACTATGGCCAAGAAGCTTTTGATTCCCTCGCCAGATCAAGCCATCGGCAGATTGATTCGATTGGGTGGGGGGAATTGGGTTCCCATTACCGGGGTAGTGAAGGATTTCACGGTCAATTCCCTCAGAGAAGATATGAAGCAATTGCTGATCAGCAGTAATAAAGAGCTCTATTTTCAAGTAGCGGTAAAACTCGATCAAAATGCGGGGAAATCTACTTTGGATGCGATTCAGGCAAAGTACGAGCAGATATATCCCGAGCAGATCTTCACCGCCAACTTCTTGGATGAATCCATTGCGGAATTTTATGAATCCGAACAGAAACTTGCCTTGGTGTATAAAATCTTTGCTGGACTGGCCCTGTTGATTTCCTGCATAGGGCTGTATGGTCTTGTGTCTTTTATGATTGGACAGAAAGTGAAGGAGATCGGGATTCGTAAAGTGCTGGGTGCCTCTGTGGGTCAAATTACCTTTATGCTATCCAGAGAGTTTCTCGTCATGGTTTTGGTTGCCTTTGGGCTAGCGATTCCTCTTGCCTATTTCATGATGAAAGACTGGCTGGAGACTTTCGCTTACAAAACTGAATTATCCGCAGGTCTATTTCTGGCAGTTATGATCGCATCCCTTGCTTTGACATTGCTGACGGTTGGTTCCAAAGCCATTCGCGCAGCCGTAGCCAATCCGGTAAATAGCTTGAAGGACGAGTGAGTGATTTTGAAGGAGTAAGTATCATGACATAAGTATCAAGATTGGAGAGGCGAGAGATTGGGATTTACGAAGGACGATTTACGATTTACGAGGTTTTGACTAGTGTTCGGGCTCTTGACACTGAGAAACCTTGCAGAGAAATTACGATTTACGAGTTACGAGGTTATGCCTAGTGTTTAGGCTTCTGGCACGGGGCAACCTCACTGAGAAATTACGATTTACGAAGGACGATTTACGATTTACGAGGTTTTGACTAGTGTTCGGGCTCTTGACACTGGGAAACCTTGCAGAGAAATTACGATTTACGATTTACGAGGTTATGCTTAGTGTTTAGGCTTCTGGCACTGGGCAACCTCACTGAGAAATTACGATTTACGAAATACGATTTACGAGGTTTTTACTAGTGGTTAAGGCTCTTGGTATTGGGAAGTCGTCATTTAACAATTACTCAATTCAATAAATCAACAATTAACCTTTAACGCTTAACTATTAACGCTTAACTATTAACGCTTAACCTTTAACCTTTAACGCTTAACGCTTAACCTTTAAACATCCCAACCTCTAAACCCCATGCTCAAAAACTACATCAAAATCGCCTGGAGGAATCTGATTCGACAAAAATCATTTTCACTGATCAATATCATGGGTCTGTCGATTGGTTTGGCTTGCTGCCTGATCCTTTTGGCTTTTGTCAAGCATGAGCAATCCTATGATTCTTTTCATCCTGAATCGGACCAAGTATATCGTGTGGTTCAAAATGTCCAAGGAGATGAATCTTGGGCTTGGACAGGCGGGGCTGTAGCGCCTATGCTTCGAAAAGAATTTGGAAATGAGCTTGAGGAAGTCGTCAGTGTAACTCAGATCAGTACGTATCTCTATGCGGTAGAAGGCAACTCGCCTGAAGAGCAATTCCGTGAGGATCGCTTTATCTTTTCTGATCCGGGTTTTGATAAAATTTTTGGGTTTGAACTGAGTAAAGGGTCTTGGGAGGGTGTGTTGGAAAACACCTACCAGGTGGTGATTACGGAAGAAATTGCCCAGAAATATTTTGGGGATGTGGATCCGATTGGAAAGACCTTGATTTCAACAGGTGATTTTGCTTTCGAAGTGAAAGGAGTATTGAAGGATCTTCCTAAAAATACGCACATGGCTTTCGACTTCATTGCCAGCATGAACACCTTTAAGTCATTCAATGAATTCCCGGTAACCGCTGATTTTGGAAGTTTCTGGTGGCCACAGACCTACACGTATGCAAAGGTAAATCCAACGCAAAACCCAATAGAAATCAGCAAAAAAATCCCAGAAATCACCCCCAATTACAGAAATCCTGAAGAAGCGAAGTCTTACATTCACTTCCTTCAACCTATCACGGACATCCATACCAACGCCGAATTCTCTGGTGAATGGACTCCTCCGATTTCCAGACAAACGCTTTGGATATTCCTTTCCATAGGAATTTTTGTGTTGGTCCTGGCCTGCATCAATTTCATCAATCTTGCTACAGCGAGAGCGATCAAACGGATGAAGGAAATTGGAATCAGAAAAGTAAATGGTGCCAAGAGAGGGCAGTTGATCGCACAGTTTTTAGCCGAGTCTTTCCTGATCAATGCGATTGCAATCTGTATCGGTTTGGTATTGGTCTACTTGGTGACGCCCTTAATCCAAGCAAGTATAGGATTCAACTTCCCTGTAGACCTAGTAAATGACAGGCAACTTCAAGGATTATTGTTCGCAATTTGGATTAGCTCCTCTCTTTTGGCCGGGATTTTCCCTGCATTCTATCTTTCTGGCCTCAAGCCCGAAATGATCCTAAAGCAAACACCTCTGGGAAGAGGAAAATCCCTGCTTCGAAAAAGTTTGGTGGTCTTTCAATTTGTTCTTTCCACTGGGCTGATTTTTTGTGCTTCTGTGGCTTTTTTTCAGCATCAGTTCATGACCAATTCTTCCATGGGTTTTGATTCTCAAGGGTTGATTTCTGTGAAAATGGGAGAGCGGGCTAAAGAAAAAGGAGAGGTCTTGAAGCAGGAGCTTTCGCAAATTCCGGGTGTAAGTTCAGTTAAGTTTTCGAGTGTCCGTCCCGGAATAGATTCAGGGTGGAATCCCTCGGCAGATTATCCGGGCATCAAAGAAGGACAAACAAAAAACATCAATGTGCAATACGTGGATGCAGGTTATTTCCAGAGTCTCGGCATTCCCATGGTTTCAGGTAGGGAATTTAATGAAGAGGGTTCGGATCGAGGCGTATCGCAATTGATGCGAGGTAGATTTCCCGAGCTTAATCATGTCGCAATGATCGTGAATGAAGCAGCGCTGTCCTGGTTGGAAAAAGATCAGGTTTCCGCTCTTGGATCAGATTTGAGGGTGTTTACCGAGGAAAATGGGGAGCTTTTTTCTAACTATACTGGAAACATAGTAGGGGTCGTTCAGGATTATCATACCCGCGATCTTCGGTATTCCATTCCACCAACGATCTACCTTCCAGTAAAAAATGCAGCCTTTGACGGGACAAATAATATCTTGATAAAGGCTGAAAATGGAATTAATTCTGAACTCTTGGCAGCTTTGCAGTCCAAGTGGAAAGCGGTGAATGAAGGATTGCCTTTTGATTACAGTTTTTTGGATGAAGCTATCGCAATCCAATATGAGCAGCAGGCTAATACCAGTTCGCTACTGGGGACTTTTGCCTTATTAACCTTACTGATTTCCTGCTTAGGACTTTTGGGTCTTTCCATTTTCACTTCAGAATCCAGAAAAAAAGAAATCGGAATCAGGCGGGTGCTCGGTGCCTCAGCCATGACAATTGTCAACAAGCTTTCCGCAGAATTTCTACTGCTTGTCACCATCTCATTAGTGATTGCATTACCCTTAGGCTATTACTTCATGCAGCATTGGTTGGATCAGTTCGCCTTTAAAATTCCAATTTCAATAGGGTTTTTCGTGGCTTCAGCTGCCATATCGATTGTGTTTGCCTATGTGACAGTTTCACTTCAATCAATGAAAACAGCCTACGCCAATCCAGTCGATAGCATTAGGAGTGAATGAGGAAAAATATGAAGGGCGAAATACGAGTTACGGGGGCTTGACTAGTGTTTAGGCTTCTGGCACTGGGAAACCTTGCAAAGAAATTACGATTTACGAAATACGATTTACGAGGTTTTTGCTAGTGGTTAAGGCTATTGGTACTAGGAATTCTTCATTCAACAATTCAACAAATCAACAAGTAACCTTTAACAATTAATCCTTAACCCTTAACTCTTAACATTTCAACTTTCCAACATCCCAACATCCTAAACTCCCAAACCAAATGCTCAAAAACTACTTCAAAATCGCATTCCGAGGATACCTGAGAAATGGGAAGTTTACCGCCTTGAATCTTCTCAGTTTGGTCATTGGACTATTTGTGGCGTATGTGGGGATTTCCTACCTGCTATTTGAAACGGGCTATGAGCGTTTTCACCAAAATTCGGATCGTATCTATCGGGTTGCTTGGTCCTATCGCTCACAGGACTACAGTGTGGTAGGTTTTCCATCTTCGGTTGAGACAGGGGAAGACCAACTTCGTCATGCCGAAGCCATAGCTTCTACGCCCGGAGTAGAGGGGGCTATTCAGTTTATAACTTCTCCTTATCCCGAATTCATTCAGGCTGGTGACTCAAAAATCCAGCAGGAAGGGATCCTGACCACCAATACAGCAAAGTCTTTCAGTCAAATCTTCTCCTGGCAGCCAATCTTAGGGTCGCTTGACAACTTTGGGAGTGGTGTCCGCAAGGTCATGCTCACCGAATCGGTCGCCACCAAACTTTTCGGTCCAGAATTCAAAATCGATTCCCAACTCATCGGATCGACCCTTAAGGTAGGAAGTGAAGACTATGAACTGGCTGCAGTGATCAGGGACGTACCAGTCAATTCCCATTTTGACTTCAAAATCGCACTCAATTCAGAGCAGATCAATTATTGGGGAAGCCGAATCTATATTTTGGCGGAGCCGGAAGTCAATGCATCTGTGCTCACGTCACAGATCAATCAGACATTTGCTAAGATCAACCCAAGGATGGCGCAGGATGAATTATACAGAGGACATTTTTTACAGCCCATTCGCGACATTCACCTTCACTCTTCCCTGCTTTACGAGTCCAAATCACCGGGAAATACCGATTACTTGCTTTTGATCGGCTTTTTTTCCGCCTTTATCCTGATCATCACATTGTTTAATTACACCAACCTGACCCTAGCTATCAAATCCAAGGAAAGCAAAATGATAGGTGTCCGCAAAGCCATGGGAGCGCAAAATTCGATGATTGTTTCCCAGTTTTTAATGGATGCCATTGTCCTTTCGTTGATGGCAGTTCCGCTGGTGGGGATTCTTGTTTCGTTGTTGGTGCCCCGATTCAATTCACTGATGGGTACAGATTTGGCGGATAACCTGCTCTTGGATCCCAAGAATTTCATGCTGCTAGTTGGTATGGCAGTATTTCTTGGGCTTGCGGCAAGTATTGCTCCCTCCATTTATCTCAGTCTCCGAAAGACTGTCAGCCTTTTCAAAGAAGATTCCAAGCAGGTCAGTTTCCAGCAATTTCCGGTGAGAAAATATTTGGTCATCAGTCAGTTTGTGATCCTGATTGCAATCAGTTGTGTATCGGTATTTATTTCCTCCCAACTCAGATTTGTGGCCGAAAAAGACCTGGGCTATCGGAAAGACGGAATTCTCTTTGCCTACACCTCACCGGAGAAGCTGGGTTATTTTCAGGAAAAAATAAGACAAATTCCAGGAGTACTCTCAGTGGGAAATGGCAGTTCCTTAGGAATTGAAACCTTCAATCAGGGGACCTATCGGCTGGAGAATTCGGATCAGGTTTTTGATGATTCCAATCAACTTTATTTTGATTTTGAGGCCTTGAAAGCCTACGGAATTCAGGTCACCCAAGGAAAATTGGAAGGAAGTCGTATGACCCTGATCAATCGGACCGCTGCGGAGCGATTTGCCACGCTTCAAGGCATCAGCACAGAAGAGCTTATCGGCCGACAAGTCATCACCGAACCCGAATACGTCAATGAAGAAACCGGTGAAGCGGGAATTCCCTTCACCATCGGAGGTATAGTTGAGGATATTCATTTATTCTCCCTTCGGGAAAAAGTAGGTCCGTACTTCCTCTCCATTTCTGATTCGCTGGTCATGGACGGAAGGAGTATCGTGGCCTTTGAACCGGAAAACTCCGCCGCTGTGATGCGTTCAATCGCTGAGATATATGCGGGAATGGATGAGGAATTTCCGCTGGAACTGGAGTTTATGAGTGATAATCTCAGCCAACTCTATGCTCAGGAAAGTCAGCTTTCTGAACTTCTGAGCTATTTCAATCTGGTGGCAGTATGCCTTGCCGGACTGGGAATCATCGGAATTACACTATTCATGACCATCTCTCGAAAGAAGGAAATCGGCATTCGGAAGGTCCTGGGCGCGTCTGTGTTGTCTATTATCCAATTGGCGACTAAAGAATACCTGATTATGGTTGGGGTAGCCTTTTTGGTGGCAATCCCTATTTCCTACTACACCATACAGTCATGGCTTGATAATTTTGCCTATCGAATCGGCATCAATCCGCTGGTATTTGTGGGAGTGGGACTACTCACGCTAGTATTTACCGCAGCTTTGGTTTCCTTTATTTCCTATCATGCTGCGAATGCCAATCCGGTCAATAGCCTGAAAGAGGAATAGTGTGAAAAGAAATTATGATTTACGAAATACGATTTACGAGGTCTCAGATAGTGCTAAGGCTCTTGACACTGGGTAACCTTGCAGAGAAAATACGAATGACGAAATGCGATTTACGATTTACGAGGGCTCGGATAGTGTTTGGGGCCTTGGAAGTCCTCATTCAACATTGAGTCTTTAACAATTAACATTTCAACCTTACCAACTTCCCAACTTCCCAACATCCAACCCCATGCTCAAAAACTACTTCAAAATCGCCTGGAGGAACCTACTTAGAAATAAGCTCTATTCCTTTGTGAATATCTCAGGTTTGTCCATTGGCATGGCGGTCTGCATCTTGATTATGCTTTTTGTGAATTTTGAGCGGGATTTTGATGGATTTCATTCTAAAAATATCTACCGGCTAAATGAAGTTCAGAACTGGGAGGGAATGGTTGCTCCCCAAAAGGTAGCGCTTTCCATGTATCCCATGGGGCCAACGCTTTTGGAAACATTCCCCGAGATCAAAAATTTTACTCGACTTAGTCTGGCGGGTGAACTCAAGGTTAAAGATGAAAATAAGGAGACCATTCTTTCAAAAACCGTTTGGGCGGACTCTTCCTTTTTCCAGCTTTTTGATTTTAAACTCATTGAAGGAAACCCGGAAACTGCACTCAAGGATCCTTTCAGTATAGTTTTGACTCAGGAAAGTGCAGCGAAAATCTTCGGAAATAACCCTGCTCTCGGAGAGCTACTTACGCTGACGGATCAAGACACCATTTCCTACAACGTGACTGGGGTGATGGAAGATTTTCCGAAAAACTCCCATTTGCAATTTGATGCACTGAGCTCATTCAATAGCTATGTTGGCCCACAGGCAATTGAAAACTGGGGAGGCAATTGGTTGACTACTTACCTGGAATTGGGAGAGGATGTGAATACTGAAGAGCTAGAGAAGAAGTTTCCGGATTATCTTCTTTCCCACATGGAAGAAAGTGAAGCAAATGGCTACGAATTATTTCTTCAGCCCATATCGGATGTTCATTCCGGATCCTCGGACATTACGCATGATTACATCAATTTTCAGAAGTTCGACAAAGCTTACACCAGCATCTTTTTTTACATCGCGATTCTGGTCATGGGGATTGCTGCGCTCAATTTTGTCAATCTCTCCACCGCCAAATCCATCAATCGTGCCATGGAAATCGGGGTGAGAAAAGTGTCAGGCGCCACAAAATCCAATCTGTATCTTCAGTTCATCGGCGAATCGGTATTTATCAGTTTGATAGCGATGTTTTTTGCCTTGGTTTTGGTCGGATTTTTCCTTCCCTCACTCAATCAATTCAGTCAGCGATCCCTCGTGTTACCGATTCTATCGGAACCATTAACTTTGATTTATATCTTTTCAGGGGCGGTTTTGATAGGGATCTTGTCTGGACTTTACCCAGCCTTGTACTTATCCGGTTTCAGACCTGCGGGAATATTGAAAGGGGCAGACCTGAAGATTGGGAAAAATTCAGGATTCAGGACTACGCTTGTGGTGGTGCAGTTTTCAGCCGCAATATTTTTGATTATCTCCACCATTTTTGCAAGCAGGCAATTGAGCTATATGCAGGAGAAAGACTTGGGTTTTGCCTACGACCAAATTGTGACGATCCCTTTTGGCAATCAGCCGATCGAAAAGTATGAACCTTTCAAACAGCAATTGCTGAGTAATACTTCGGTCCAAAGTGTATCAGCTTCAGGTCAAAGACTGGGAAATAACCTTCACCAGACCTCCATGATTTTTGAAGGAAAAGAAGATACCCGTGAGCTATCGACTTCCCATCTAGTGGTGGATCCTGACTTTGTCAGTCTATATCAAATGGAAGTGGTAGCTGGGAGAAACTTTACCCCCGAAAACAAGGCCGAAAGCGGTAAGGGTTTTATCATCAATGAATCCTTAGCCAAAGAATTACTTTCGGCGGAAAGCGAAAATGCAACCCTGGAATCGTTAATCGGAAAGCCATTTGGCTTTGGTTGGACCGATTCTTTGGGTCAGATCGTCGGAGTAGTCAGAGACTTCAATTTCAATTCACTTCATCACAAAATCGAAACGCTATTTATGGTCCGTGAGGAAAACTGGGGCTATGCCGAGATTTCTGTCAAAATCAACGGCCCACAAGCCCAAGAGGCAATTGCGGCTATCGAAACTGTTTGGAACCAGCATTTTCCGGAAAGAGAATTCGAATATAGTTTTCTGAATACCCATTTTGAGGAATTGTATCGAGCCGACCGCACGGTGAATTACATCGTTGGCTTGCTGACCATACTTTCCATTTTGATTTCCTGCTTGGGCTTGTTCGGTTTGGCCTCATTCGCCACCGAGCAGCGGGTCAAGGAAATAGGAATTCGAAAAGTATTGGGAGCATCAGTCACTAAAGTGGTGATGCTGCTTTCCAAAGACTTCGTTAAACCGGTCTTTTGGGCAATTATCCTGGCTGTTCCGGTTTCATGGTTTGCAGTCAACCAATGGCTGGAAGACTATGCCTACCGGATAAACTTTGAATGGTGGATCGTAGGAATAGCAGGAGGTCTCGCCTTGCTTTTGGCTTTGCTTACTGTGAGCTTTCAATCCATCAAAGCAGCCATTGCTAATCCGGTGAAAAGCCTGAAAAGTGAATGAGAAAAATACGAAATACGAAATACGAGTTACGAAGTCTCAAAAAGTGCTAAGGCTCTTGACAACCTTACAACTTCCAAACTTCCCAATTTCCCAACATTCCAACCCCCAAACCCCATGCTCAAAAACTACTTCAAAATCGCCTGGAGGAATTTGACCCGAAATAGACTCCGAACTGCCATTCATGTCCTTGGACTTTCATTGGGGATTTCGATATGCTTCCTGATCTTCAATGTGGTCTGGCATGCCCATAGTTTTGATAAGTTTCATCCAGATAGGGACCAAATTTTCCGGATCAATACCCTTACCGAGTATGTAGGGGGAGAAAGTTATCCTAATTCAGGAACTCCCGGCCCACTTGGAGAAGTGATCGACTCGGAAATTTCTTCAATTGAAGTCAAAGGAAGACTCTACACCATGTACCAAACTTTGGTGACTATTCCAGAAGGCAACAAAGTCATGGGGAGAACCAATCTGGCGACTTTTGCAGATCCGGGTTTTTTCAAAATTTTCCCAAGAAAATGGCTCGCAGGAAATCCTGAAACGGCCCTCGAAAAACCCAACTCGGCAGTACTGACGCAAAGCCAGCTTGAACTGTATTTTCCGGGAGTCAAAGCAATAGATGCATTAGGAAAAGAAGTCAACTGGATCGATGCGGATACTTTTTCCGCTCAGATCACAGGAATCGTGGAGGACTACACAGCGAATACGGATCTGATTTTCAAAGATTTCCTCTCTTTTTCCACCATTCAGACTGAGGAACAAAAAGAATGGATGGGGCTTCATCACTGGGGAAATGTGAACTCGAGTTCACAACTTTTTGTGAAAATGCAGCAGACAGATCAAAAATCTGATTTGGAAGAATCCCTAAAAGTGATCGCTGACAAAAATTACAGTAAAGAGGCCGATGCTACGACCAGCTTTTCGGTAGAGCCTCTGGAAGATATCCACTTTGGGCAAACCTACAACGACACTTCCGTTTCCAAGGTATTTTTGAATGGATTGATCTATATCGGCCTGATTATCCTCATTTTGGCGGTGTTGAATTTTGTCAATCTCGAAACAGCCATGGCCATTGGCCGAAGCAAGGAGGTAGGCATTCGTAAAACACTGGGAGGAAGAAGATGGGAGCTGGTTTCACAGTTCTTGTCAGAGACGTACTTGCTTGTTATCTTCTCCACACTTGTCGCTCTGGCGTTTGCAGAGATGATTCGGAACCTGTTTTCTGCCTATCTGCCGGAAGGGTTTTCGCTGGATTACCTTCAGATTCAGAATTTGGGATTTTACCTGCTTTTTCCGCTGCTTTTGACGGTTTTATCGGGAGTTTACCCAGCCATAAGTCTATCATCCTACCAGCCTTCCCGAGCGATCAAAGGGGAAAAGAGAGGCAGCACGGGATTTTCCTTGGGTGTCTTTCTGAGAAAAAATCTGACAGTCATTCAGTTCTCTTCTTCCATTGCATTCATCATTCTCGTTTTGGTACTACAAGCTCAGCTACGCTATGTCTCAAGCCAACCCTTGGGCTTTGAAAAAGACGCGGTGCTTTACTCAGGTCTTCCTTGGATGTCTGAAGTAGACAAGATGGATCGATTGCAGCAGATCATAGGACAGGAAAGTACCGTGTCGGGAGTAAGTCTCAGTGGGAGCTTGGTTTCTTCTACCAGTCTGTGGACTTCAGACGCCTGGATTCCGGTGGATTCGACCGAAAAGCAGATTTTCACCCAAGTGATGAATGTGGATTCTGCATTTATCCGGGTAAATGGAATCCCGCTTTTGGCAGGAAAAGTCGCCTCCAACCGGGAAGAAGAACTTGTGGTGAATGAAAATTTTCTCAAGGAAGCGGGATATGCGGACGCGCAATCCGCCCTGAATCAGCGTTTAAAATTCGGGGGGTCCGAAAGGACAATCGTAGGCGTGATGGCAAATTTCCACTCGAGGACCCTTCGGGAGGAAATCAAACCTTTGGTTTTCACCTATAATCCCAAATACTTCCAGACGATCTCGGTGAAGTTGGAGCCAGGTCAAAATCTTGCCTCAGTCAAAATGGCTTTAGAAAGTAAGTACAAAGAAATTTACCCATTTGAGGCTGTCGAGTTTCAATTCTTGGATGAGGTGATCGCCAAATTCTATGAGGAAGATGCACGAATCAGAAATGTGCTCAGCGCGGCCACTGTTTTGGCCATTCTGATTTCAGGCATGGGGCTATTTGGACTTTCTTCGTTCACCATAGCGCAGCGAACCAAGGAGATCAGCATCCGCAAAGTATTGGGAGCCTCTGTAGCACAGATTCTAGGATTGATTTCTAAAGAGTATGTACTCTTGGTAGGCATATCCTTCTTGTTGGCTATTTTTCCTGCGTATTATTTCCTCAGAGACTGGCTCAACGAATTCACCTATCGGGTGGATATGCCTTATCTGTTGTATGCGGTTGCTGGTTTGGGTGTGATGGTTCTTTGCTTGCTGATTGTAGGACTTCATTCGTATACTGCTGCCCAAACCAACCCAGCCAAAGTGCTGAAAGATGAGTAGGTTTCGAAGACGGCAAGCAAAAGTGAGAAAGCTGAAAGGAAGTGGATGAAAAAGCCTTTCCGGGCAACTCCAGGTTAAATTCAATTCCTCGTTTCATTGGAATTCGGGAGTTGGTTTCACTTCCTTGCCAAATTAAACCGAAACTCTTGGGCAGAAACTAGAGTCTTTGGACCATCACTAGGCTACGATTCATGGGGTAATCAATTCAACAAATTACCAATCCTATAAAGCACAAGTATTTCAAAACAAAAACCGGTGAAAAGTCAATTTGTCCAATAGATTTGTATTACTCACATTTCTAAACCCAATTGAAAATGCAATTCCGGTTTTGGCCAAAGCTAATTTTCCTTTTTGTTGTTTTTGCACCTTGTTTTTACTCCTTTTCGCAGGAGACTGAGCAAGGATTCACTCCGCTTTTCAACGGAAAGAATCTTGATGGCTGGGTAGGAAACAAATCCTCCTATCTCGCCAAGGATGGGATCATCGTCATCGAACCCAAAGGTGGGGGAGGCGGAAACCTTTTTACAGCAAAAGAATACGGAGATTTTGTGCTCAGATTTGAATTCCAACTCACTCCGGGAGCCAACAATGGGCTCGGATTTCACGCCCCATTGGATGGAGATGCAGCATATGTGGGTAAAGAACTGCAGATTCTGGATAACGAGGCCGAAAAATACGCAGGGCTTCAAGTCTACCAATACCATGGTTCAGTCTATGGAGTCATGGCTGCGAAAAGAGGATTTCTAAAGCCTGTGGGGGAATGGAATCAGCAGGAGGTCATTGTCCAGCATCCTAAAATCAAGGTGATCCTCAACGGAGAAACCATCTTGGAGGGAGATTACTTAGAAGCAAGTAAAAACGGAACTTTGGATAAAAAAGAACATCCCGGTCTAGCTAGAAGCCGAGGACATATCGGCTTTCTTGGACATGGAGATGTCGTCCATTTTAGAAATATTCGAATCAAAGAATTGACACCAACCACTAAATAATCATCAACGCAATGCATAAGAAAATTCAGTTTATCGACCGGAGAGATTTCATCAAAAAAACTGGTCTCGGAGCTTTGGGTCTAGCTCTGGCACCGTCCATTTTGGCAAAGGCTGCTGCAAATGGCCGCTTAAGAACTGCCCATATTGGCCTTGGGGGAATGGGGATGGCAGATTTGGATGCGATTTCTTCTCACAGCCTGGTGGATGTAGTGGCCCTCTGCGATGTGGATAGCACAGCTCTGGCAGGTGCAAAAGCCCTCCATCCCAATGCCAAAACCTACACGGATTATCGGGTGCTGCTGAAAGAAATGGAAGATGAGATCGATGCGGTGATCGTGTCCACTCCGGACCACACACATGCTCCTGCGTCTCTGATGGCGATGAAGAAGAATAAGCCGGTTTATTGCCAAAAGCCTCTCACACATCATGTGACAGAAGCACGGGAAATGAGGCAACTGGCAGCCAAGAAAAATCTGGTTACCCAAATGGGCATTCAGGTTCATTCTTTTTATGATTACAAACTTGCCACACTCCTGATCCAATCTGGAATCATCGGAAAAGTAAATACCGTCCGCGCTTGGTCTCCTAAAAACTGGGGGTATGATGGCCCTGAGCCTACAGGCAGCGATCCCGTTCCAGCCAATCTCGATTGGAATCTCTGGCTCGGTACGGCCCCTGACAGAGCGTACAAGGAAGGCGCTTATCATCCGGGCAATTGGCGGAAAATCATGGATTTTGGCTGCGGTACTCTGGGCGATATGGGAGTGCATATTTTTGATACTCCATACAATGCACTGGAACTAGACGTACCGGAAACCATCATCAATGAATGTCGACAGCCTACAGGATTCGGGTTTCCTGAGAATAATATTGTCACGTATGAGTTTCCTGGTACCAAACAGACCACCGAGAAATTGAAATGGGTCTGGTACGATGGTCCAGGGGCCCCATCTGACCATGAAGATCTCAAGCTTCCGAATGGAGACAAGCTTCCGGATCAAGGTGCCATGTTTATGGGGGAAAAAGGAAGACTGCTTCTTCCACACTTTCAGCAATTGCCCCGTCTCATAGTGGATGGAAAATACGAGGAGTTTGATGTGACTCCATTCAACCTCGGTGCGCCGGTAAAAGACTATGATGGGGAAAGCAAAAAACACTACCATCAGTTTGTTGATGCTTGCCTAGGTAAAGACGAATGCAGCGCACCATTTGAGTATTCTGCTCGACTCACAGAGACGATACTTCTCGGGGTGATTGCGGGACGGTTCCCGAATCAAATGCTGCACTGGGACTCCAAGAAGGCAAAATTTGCCGAAAAAGAAGCCAATGAGTTTTTGGATGGAAAGTATCGAAAGTTTTGATTGGTTTACGAAATACCAAGTACTGACACTCGAAAATTGAAGATCGATCATTGATCATAGATTTGTTCGCCAGCGAACAAAAATGTTCGAGAAAACCATTCCATCAAAATTCAAAAAATGCCTCTGGAGCTATTTCAGAGGCTTTTTTTGTGGCATAATAGTGGAAAAGGTAATGGCAGTACTCAGTCTCAGTTTACAGTATTCAGAAATTTAGGTCACACCTATTTTTGAGAATATCAATAAACGCTGAATGGATAATTGGATTAGGTTAATCTTGCAATCTTTCAATTTTCCAATATTTCAATTTTAAAATTTTCCAATCGAAAAGTTATGTGGAAAAATTACCTTAAAGTTTCTTTTAGAAACCTCCAAAAGCGGAAGCTTTACACAGGTATCAACTTGCTTGGTTTGACCATCGCTGTGGTGAGTTTTTTGGCAATTAGTCTCTACATCCATCACGAATGGAGCTATGATAAGATGTATGCCGATTACGACCGGATCTACAGATTGAATCAAGAGTTCAGATCAGATGGACAGGCACAACTTGTCTCTTCCACTCCCTCGAGTTTAATTCCTACCTTGATCGATGAAGTGCCTGAAGTAGAAACAGGCACCCTGATTTTTGATATCAGTATTTTTTCTACCGTAATGGTGGATGCAGGGGATGGCAATCAGGAAGAAAAAGCCTTCGCCTATGTGGACGAAAACTTCTTTAATGTTTTTGATTTCGAGCTCATTTCCGGAAATGCAAATCAGGTTTTGGCCGAACCCAATCAAATGGTGTTGACCAAAAGTACTGCGGAACGGTACTTTGGGAATGCCATAGCTGCTGTAAACAAAGCCATAAAAATCGACGGGAAAGACTATCAAATCACAGGCGTAATGGAAGATTTTCCATCCAATAGCCATATCAACTTCGATTTTTTAGCCTCCTTCAAGACCCATCGTCATGGTAAAAATCCCGAATGGTCCCCAAGTAACTACTACACTTATGTCAAGCTGAAGCCGGAAGCGGATCCTACTGTTTTTGAAGGAAAACTGGGGCAGCTTGTCGATAAATATCTTGGTAAAGAACTGGCAGAATATGGCTATCAGACCGATTTTTTCCTGCAACCTGTCACACAAATTCATTTGGGGGATCAGACCTTAGGCGCGATCAAACCCGGTACAGACATTCGCTACCTGTATATTTTCGGAGTTGTCGCTTTGCTATTGATCGCTATCGGCATCATCAATTATGTAAATCTTGCCACAGCAGAAGCCACTGAAAGAAACAAAGAAGTGGGTCTGAGAAAAGCAATGGGAGCGGGGAGAGGGCAGCTCTTTGGGCAGTTTGTTTCGGAGTCTATGCTGTTGACCTTTGCTTCCACGGCCTTGAGTGTTTTGGTCCTTTACCTGATTGCACCACGTTTTTCATCCATCAGTGGCGTTCCCCTCAGATTGGAATTGATCATTTCGCCCATAGGTCTCACCATGATCACAGTATTTATTCTCACCATGGGAGTTTTGGCGGGATTATACCCTTCACTGATTCTGTCAGGAATGGAGCCAATCAAAGCCTTGGCTAACAAAACCAAAATAGGAGGAGGAGCATGGGTCAGAAAATCGCTGGTGGTTTTCCAGTTCTTTGTATCCATTGGTTTATTGATCGCCACCTTTGTCGTGAAAAGCCAGTTGACCTACATGCAAGAGGTCAACCTAGGCTATGAAAAAGAGCATCTCGTCTCGCTCAGTTACCATTACTCTATGCGGGATGGAGTAGAGACGATTAAAAATGAAATGCTGCGCACCGGAGCAGCCACCTCCATCTCCAGAGCTTCAGATATGCCGATTCATGTCAAAGCCGGGTATAAGGTTTTTCCCGGTGGAGATAATCAGCGGGAATTCATGATCACCGGCTATGCAGTGGATCCGGATATTTTGAAGACGATCAATCTTGAATTGATGGCAGGTAATAATTTTTCCCTGACAGATATCAAGCGGAGTGACTTGGAAGACGGGACGGAGCGATTTCCGGTACTACTCAATGAAACCGCAGTGAATGAAATGGGCTGGACAGCTGAGGAAGCTATCGGCAAAACGATCAATCTAGGCTTCAGTTCCAATTCGGAGGTGAAAGGTGTGGTGAAGGATTTTTACTTTAATTCCCTTCACCATCAAGTGTCTCCTATGGTCATTTTCAATGATCCTGACGAAACCAATGTCTTGTTGGTCAAATTGCCGGCTGGAAATCCATCCGACCACCTCGCAACTTTAGAAGGAGTCTGGAAAAAATTGGTACCGGAAAGACCCTTCAACCCTGTATTTGTGGACCAAGCTTATGCTCGGATGTATCAGTCAGAACAGCAGGCTGGGGTGATATTCGGACTCTTTTCCGGAATTGCCATCTTCATCGCCTGCATGGGATTATTTGGACTGGTGAGCTATGTCGCACTTAGAAGAACCCGAGAGATCAGCATCCGGAAAGTTTTGGGCGCAACGCAGCAAAATGTTATTCAGGTGTTAGCTTCCGATTTTCTGAAATTATTGAGTGTGTCAGCTGTCTTGGCCATTGCTTTCGGAATTTGGTTTTCCATCACCTGGCTGCAGGATTTTACATACAAAACCAGCATCACAGTTTGGCCTTTCTTAATTTCCATTTCACTGGTCTTCCTTTTGGCGATTTTGACGATTGCCTACAGAAGCTGGAAGGTCTACACTCTCAATCCCGCCAAAACCCTTAAAACTGATTAATGGCCAGATACCTGGAGTCCACTGACTGAGCTCCGATGATTTCAATCCTGAACGCTTAACCTTTAACTAGCTAACCTTTACCCTTCAAAAATGATCCAACTTAAAGAAATTGATAAATACATTGAATCCCGGTTTCAACGGGTATTCATCCTCAAAGGAATCAACCTGACTATCAACGAAGGCGAATTCATCACCTTGATGGGACCTTCGGGCGCAGGCAAATCCACTTTACTCAACATCTTGGGGCTGCTGGATGAAGACTATGCCGGAGAGTATTTTTTCGGGGATCGTAGCATCAAATCCATGCGGGAAAAGGAGCGCTCCAACCTGCATAAAAGTGAATTTGGATATATCTTTCAAGCCTATCACCTGATCGACGAACTCACAGTGTACGAAAATATCGAGACACCTTTGCTGTATCGTAACGTGTCATCTAACGAAAGGAAATCAATCATTGCCAACTTGCTGGACCGATTCAACATGGTGGCGAAAAAGGATCTCTTTCCGGCTCAGCTATCCGGTGGGCAGCAGCAGCTGGTAGGAATTGCCAGAGCTATTGCCGGCCGGCCACGTGTGCTTTTGGCGGATGAACCAACGGGTAATTTGCATTCGGCTCAGGCACGAGAGATTATGGAGATATTTCAGGAATTGCACAAAGAAGGGACCACCATCATTCAGGCTACCCATGCCCGTGAAAATGCCGATTTTGGTACCCGATTAATCAATTTAGTAGACGGAAGAATAGAAACTGATGAAGTTATTTCAAAATAAGGTCGCCCTTTTCGCAGTATTGGGATCCCTTCTCTTTTTGGGGAAAGTTCAGGCTCAAGACACCATTCCCTTGAGTTTTGACATGGCCGTGGATCTTGCACTGAGTAAAAACCTGGAGTATAGAATTCAGGAAAATAATATGGCCATCCTGCAAAAAGAGAAGCAAGTGGCTATGCTTTCACATTTTCCTTCGGTCGGAATCTCCTCCAATTTTGCCCGACAAAGCGGTCAGCAGTTTCAGCAGATCGAAGGGGAAATCGTTGTGACCAATGTGACCAATGAGATCCTCAGTGGCAACCTGAATGTAAATCTTCCTGTGTTCAATGCAGGACGGAGAATCCTTGATACCCAATCTGCAAACCTTGCACTCGAAGCCGGCGAGAAAGGCCTCAATAGAGCAAAACAACAGGTGATTTTCGATGTATCCAGGAGATATCTTCAAGTGCTTTTAGATCAGGAATTGTTGAGGATTTCTGAACAAAATCTTGAAAATCAGAAAAAGCAGCTGATCCAAATTGAAGGATTTGTGGATGCTGGACTTCGGACTATTTCTGATTTGTATAATCAGCAATCTGAAGTGGCGCGATTGGAGTCGGTCAAAGTGGATGCTGAGATTCAGTTGGAAAATGACCTCTGGCTCTTGACTGAATACCTTCAACTCGAACCGGGCGTGGTGCCTGAGATTGAAGCGGTAGAGCCTATTCGCGAAAGCAGCTCATTCGAAGGGATGGAATTGGCCCAACTTTATGATTTGGCTAAATCCAACCGTCAGGATTTGAGTCAGCAAACCTTACTTGCTACCTCATTCAAAAAGGATATGCAGGCCATGAAGGCAATGTACTTTCCCAGACTCAGCGCTTTTTACAACTACAATACTTTCTTTACCTCCCTGGATGAAAGAAGTCTGCAGGAGCAGTTTTTGAAAATCTATCCTCAAAACACCCTCGGCGTAGGCTTAACCATTCCTATTTTCACCAATTTCCAAACCCGCCTTGATGTAAGCAGAAGTAAAGTGGCTTACCAAAACCAATTGCTTCAAAAGGAAGCTTTGGACCGAAGAGTGTACCAGGATGTCCGGCTTTCTTATCAAAACTACCTGGCGGCAATGCGAAAAGAGAAAAACGCGCAAGTTCAGGTATTGGCGGCAGAAGAGGCCTTTAAAGCAGTCAATGAGCGGTTTAGGCTGGGCTTATCCAGCTTCGTAGATGTTTCCACGGCAAATCAAACCATGGTTAGAGCACAGGCTGATCTGGCTCAAGCTGTATATACCCTTTATTTTCAGGAAGTCTTGATGAATTTCGCTTTGGGAACATTGGAATATTAACTTGGTCTTTACCCGACCTAATTGAATCACAAGCTTTGTTCCCTTTGTGGCTTTTTTTAAGGAATAGAAACACAAAGAATCAAAGCTCACAAAGGAATAGATTCAGAGTTCAGACGGTCTATGTGCCCT
Organism: Algoriphagus litoralis; assembly: GCF_003259255.1. GTDB lineage: Bacteria > Bacteroidota > Bacteroidia > Cytophagales > Cyclobacteriaceae > Algoriphagus > Algoriphagus litoralis. Next base: position 31,708 of record NZ_QGOL01000016.1, on the reverse strand, counting down.
TTGTGCCTTTGTGTTTTCAGGAATATAAACACAAAGAATCAAAGCTAACAAAGGAGTTGATTCAGAGTTCAGACGGTCTATGTGCCCTTTGTGTCTTTGTGTTTTAAAAAATGCAAACACAACGAATCAAAGCCCACCAAGGAATCGGTTCAGTATTCCGGAGGTCTATGTGTCCTTTGTGCCTTTGTGTTTTTAAGGAATAGAAACACAAAGAATCAAAGCTCACAAAAGAGTCGGTTCAGAGTTCATACGGTCTATGTTCCCTTTGTGCCTTTGTGTTTTTAAGGAATAGAAACACAAAGAATCAAAGCTCACAAAAGAGTCGGTTCAGAGTTCATACGGTCATATGTTCCCTTTGTGCCTTTGTGTTTTTAAGAAATAGAAACACAACGAATCAAAGCCCACAAAGGAATAGATTCAGAGTTCAGACGGTCTATGTGTCCTTTGTGCCTTTGTGTTTTTAAGAAATAGAAACACAACGAATCAAAGCTCACAAAGGAGTTGGTTCATTATTCCGGAGTTCTATGTTCCCTTTGTGCCTTTGTGTTTTTAAGAAATAGTAACACAAAGAAACAAAGTCCACTAAGGAGTTGGTTCAATATTCCGGAGGCCTATGTGTCCTTTGTGCCTTTGTATTTTTAAATAATGAAACACAAAGAATCAAAGCCCACAAAAGAGTCGGTTCAGGATTCAGGCAGTCTATGTGTCCTTTGTGCCTATGTGTTTTGAAAAAATCTGAACAAAACGAATCAAAGCTCACAAAGGAGTTGATTCATTATTCCGGAGTTCTATGTTCCCTTTGTGTCTTTGTGTTTTGAAAAAATGCAAACACAAAGAATCAAAGCTCACAAAGGAATCGGTTCAGGATTCAGGCGGTCTATGTTCCCTTTTTGCCTTTGTGTTTTAAAGAATAGAAACACAACGAATCAAAGGTTCAACATCTGTTTAAAACAAATATTAATGAGGAGGGAGGTTTTGAAATAGCTTGGTTACAAAGGTCTTCGTTCCTTGAGTAAAAAGATTTACAACAAAGAAATTGTAAAGGATGCCTTTAGGGAGGTTCAGTAACTTAAGATAAGTCATTAGTTGGGCTTCGAAAATCGGTTGGTGTTCCTTTACCGCTTTTAGCTCAAGGCAAATCAAATCTTCAATTATAAAGTCGCACCGAAGATCGGCATTGACTTGAATTCCTTTATAATCAACAGGTATTAAAAGTTCCTGTTGGTAATTAATGGATCTGAGTTCAAATTCCCTGGCAAGGCAGGATTTATAAACTTTCTCCAAAAGTCCAGGACCTAGGCTTCGATGAACCTCAATCGCTGCACCATTGATTTCATAGGTTAATTCGTCGAGAAATGCTTTCGTAAGTTTCATACTGAAAAATTAATAATGAGTTAAAAATCAATTAACTAAAATAATATTTTCTAATAAACAAAAAAAGGCAGGTCTAAAAGACCTGCCTTTTTTATAGGGTTGAATGTGGTTTTGTTTTTTTACAACATGGAGAAAAACATATCCAAATCAGGAATAAGGACGATTCTGGTTCTTCTGTTTAGCGCCATATTTTCTTTGCTGTCATTTTCGACTAGGGGCATATAAGAAGCTCGTCCCGCGGCGATCATTTTTTCAGGCGCAACTTGGTATTTCAACTGCAATTCTCTGACAATAGATGTTGCTCTTTTTACGGATAGATCCCAGTTATCTTCCAAAGCTGGAGTAGAGATGGTTCGCGGGTCGGTGTGACCTTCGATCATGACCTGAAGACTAGGTTCGGCATTGATAACTTCCGCAAGTTTTTTTAGTAGCGGCTCAGCTTTAGAGTTGATTCTATAGCTACCTGTGTTAAAAAGAAGCTTGTCTGATACTGAAATCATCACCACAGTTTGATCAATGTCTATTTGGATATCATCCGGATCACCACCTTGCTCGGTGATGTTTTGTTTGATATTGTGTCCGATGGCAAGATTTACCGAGTCTTCCAAAGTCTTCGCCTGAGCCAATTCAGCAGGGTCTACTTTGGCTAAGGTCTCATTCATTTTGGCTTTAGAGTTTTTGGACATCACCGCTGCACCTTCCAAGCTCAACATGCCATTGTTGGTCTCGGTAAGTTGATCATTGGTTTCTCTCAAGGAATTGATTCTTGAGTTGTACTCAGCTACTCTAGCCTCGATTGCAGACATTTTTTCTTCCAATTCAGCCTTTTCTTGATTAGTAGAGGCTAGTTCGGACTGGGTTTTAAAGAGATTACTCTCCAGTTCAGTGTATTTTTTCTTAGAAACGCAGGAAACCGTCAGTCCCATTCCTATAAGGGTGGCAAAAAGAATTGATTTTTTCATTGGTTTTGGTTTTTGATTTCCTTTTTAAATCCAAATCATTCGCCAGTTCCATAAAAATGAATTGTTGTGGTATATTAATTCTGCAAAAAAGACCTATATGGCTCACTATGACATTATTTTCCTTTTTTTTCAGAAGTTAGAAGACAAAAAAAAGTCCTGACTTTTCAGGACATTCTTGGGAAGATTGTTGCCAATCTCCCCAATTTGAGGTGTAGAAAAACTTTATTCCGATAGCCTATTGATGATTTTGAACTCATTCATCACGCGATAGGCAGCCCGGGTGATGTCAGACTGGAAAGTCGGGGATTCCAAATCAAAACTTGCAGCAGTATATCCCTGCCAAATGGTATTTCCTTTTTTGGAATCGATCACGTAGATGACCAACATTCCATTATTTTCGGCATATTTTACCTGATTGTAGGTTTCATCTTTTTCTTGTTCCCGTTCGATCTCACCTTCCTCATTTCTATAGGTCATGCCTGTGCGATTGAGCCAATAGTCAAACTCTGGCTGCACATAGCCACGGTAGCGAATCGAATCAGAAAAAATCTTGTAACTCACCAGCATATCAGGCTTGTTTTCCTGCTCTCTATATCCTTGGGAACCAAGCCTAGCACCAATAGTTGAATTTAAAATACTCACCAAGGAAGATGAGGTATTTTCACTAGTCTCCACAAAGGCAAAGGTCTTGTACTTTTTGAACGAACCGGTGTAATTGTAGTCGTAATCTGTCACGTAATCCTTTGAAGAAAAACAGGAGGAGGCAATTACCACAAGCAAAATCAGGAGTGTAGAGGAAAATTTCATGGTTGACTTTGGTTTTTTTGGTTATTCGATAAAAAGGTTCTTTGTCTAACCTTAGGGTCTTAATTATTGTTTGCTCAAGTGCTTATTTTTCAGGTTTATACCAGTTCTAATTTATTAAAATGTGATCAATAATTCTGATTTTTTTGATGAGTTCGTGGAAAAAAGTCTTTTCGCCGACTTTTGGGGAATGATTTTTCCGAAAATCAAACCACCAATAACAGGGAATCTCAAAAGCAAGCCTTCAGTCCAACCTCTATTTTTGTTGGCTTGAGGCCATAGACCCGTTCTATTTTCGATGAGTCAAAACAATAGTCCTCGGCGGTTTGATACCTGAGTTCTTGAACTTCACCGAGTACCGGAATAAATAGACCTAATATGGAAACAAGCCATGCAGGCATCACTTGCAGCTTCTTTTCGGTTCCAAGAAGCTGGTTTAAGATGTCCGTAATTTCCTGTCCGCAGGGATAACTTGGAGCGGTGGGTAGATTCCAGGTTTGGTTCCATGAGTCCTCCTGTAGGGCAAGAAAAGCGGTTGCCTTTCCTGCATCAGGAATATAAGTGAAGGAGTGTTTCTTAGATCCGCTATAGAGCCACTGCGGTGATTTTCCTGCTTTCATCCGATTGATGACCAGTTCATTTAAAAAACTATTGCTTGCATCAGGACCGTAAAAATCTCCAGCTCTTGCAACTAGGGCCTTCAGTTTTCCTGCATTCACATCAGCCCAGAGCATTTCCAGAATTTGTTTTCTCACTTTTCCTTTGACGCTTTTGGGGTTCATGGGGGTTTCTTCAGTAAGGTGGGCCACGTGATCAGGATCCAAAGCATACATATTGTCAAAAAAAACCAGCTTTGCCCCGGTGGCAATACAGGCATCCAGCGTATTTCTCATGATAATCGGCCAATCACGCTGCCAGATTGCTTTGGAATATTTTATACCGGCACACAAGAAAACGATAGTAGAGCCCCTGACTGCTTCCAAAACCTGGTTTGCATCGGTTAAATCTGCTGCAACCAATTCATCGCTTGGATGGACAGCCTTTGGATTTCGACTTACTTGTCTTAATTTTTTATCTGCTAATTCTTTAGAAATCGCTTTGGCAATATTTCCATTTGCACCGAGTAAGGTAAATCGCTCCATTTTTTTTCATTTTGGTAAAATTTACAGAAGATCTGATGATTTACCGCACACTGGACGTAAAGGATAACACTGAGGAAATCTTCTTTTATCTTTTGAAAAGAAAATCCCATTGAAAGCCATGAAGGAATTTTGGAATTCATGGTATAGCGCAGAGGATTTTGCTTATGGAATCTTGCCCAATCACTATTTTGCAACCCAAATTCTAGAGTTAAATCCCGGAAAGGCACTTTTCCCAGCGGAGGGTGAGGGGAGAAATGCGGTTTTTGCTGCGGAAAAAGGTTGGGAAGTTTCCGCCTTCGATAGCAATGAAGAGGACAAGGCCAAAGCAGAGAGACTTGCCAAAGATGCTGGGGTTCAGATCAGCTATGCGGTAGCAGCTGTGGATGAATATTCGACCGAAAAGGAATCAATTAATTTATTGGCTTTGATTTTTGCTCATTTTCCGGCAGAAAGCAGGCAAAAGCTTCATCCGCATCTGGTCCAATTTCTCAGACCGGGAGGAAAGTTGATTTTAGAAGCCTTTTCATAAGGATAAATTCAGTTCAACTCGGTCAATGAAAAGGCTGGGGGGCCTAGAGACCTAGCTATGCTGTACTCATTTGAGGAATTGAAGGATGATTTTCATGATTTCAGTTTATTGAAATCTAGAAGAATCAGGTGAAACTTAATGAAAGTCTGTATCATTCGGGTGAATCATCGGTCATTCGGATTCACGCTGAAAAGAAGTGATTTTGACGAATTGTTTTTTTAAACTAATTATGTAAATTCCCTTAAACTTTTTCAATATGGTACAGATACAAAGAACTTGTCTTCATTGCGGCAAACCGATTCAAGGACGATTAGATAAGAAATTCTGCGATGATAGCTGTCGAAACACATATAATAATCAGCAAAATGCAGATAATGTAAATTTGATCAGGAGGATTAATCATGCTTTAAAAAAGAACCGAAACATTCTCCAAACTTTGATACCACAAGGAGAGGAATTGGTTAAAATTCCCAAAGATAAGCTGATCAGGGAAGGATTTGACCTCAAATTCTTCACCCATGTATACCAAAATAAAAAAGGGAGTTTATACCATTATTGTTACGATTATGGATATCTGGAATTGGAGGGGGATTGGTTTTTGATTGTGAAAGGGAAATAGAGATAATTAAAAAAATCTAGAAATAAATGCCGAATAGACTGAGTTTTGCCATAGTAGATTTCCATTTTGTTAAAAAGTGGGACTTTTTTAAGGAAAACTCTTAAGTTTGCTCAGTTTTTGAGAAGAGGGAATAAAAATTCATATATGCGTAGACTGACCAGTTTATTAAGTCTTGGACTTATTTTTTGGGCTTCAATGGCCTGTGTTTCAAATGAGAAAATCATTTATCTGCAAAATTTAGAAGGAAATCAGGCGATACCTGAAGGTGAACTTATTTCCTATGAAATTCCTGAGTATAAGCTTCAGTACAATGATATCGTGGATGTGAATATCCAGACGGTAGAGGACCTTTTACTTAATGGTTTCAATAATAAGTCTGTCAGTGGAAACCAACAAATGCAGGTGGCAGGTCAAAGTGGTGGGGATATCTATTACATGACAGGTTATACCGTGGACATGAATGGAGATATACGATTGCCTATCATAGGTACAGTGAATGTAAAAGATAGAACAATAGAAGAGGCCCGAATTCAAATAGAAAAGCAACTTCGGGAATATGTGACCACTGAGGTTTACGTAAAGGTAAAGCTGGGAGGTATCCGATATTCTGCTTTAGGGGAATTTAGAAGGCCGGGAAAATTTGTAGTGCTTCAGGACAGAATGACCATTTTTGAAGCAATTGCCAATGCAGGGGATCTGACCAATATCTCCAAGCGGGATGAGGTCCTTTTGATCCGTCAATATCCTGAAGGGACGAGATTACACCGCTTGAATCTCAACGATCGCCAACTGATCCGCTCTCCTTATTATTTCATTCAGCCAAACGATCAAATCTATGCAGAGCCGATGAAGGTAAGAGAGATCGGAGCTGGAGAAAATGCTGCCCAATCTTTGGCATTAATCATTTCTGCGATTACAGCAGCTGTTTTGATTATTAACACAGCGACTCGATAACTATGTATCCCAATTCACCACAGGTAAATCAATCCCAGCAATCTCCATTCATGGTCAATCAGGAAGACGAGATTGATTTGAAAGTAATCTTATTCAATTACCTTCAGTACTGGCCACTGATCCTCATTTTTGCGTTTTCTGGCCTAATTGCAGCGTTCCTTTTCAACAGGTTTGCCACTCCGGTTTACAAAGTTGAATCTACAGTAATTGTAGAAGATGAAAATGCCGCTTTGGGTGCTGACTTATTTGAGTCTGCCGGACTTTTGGGTCTTCAAGGTAAAAGCAATATTGAAAACGAAATTGGAATTTTGAAGTCCTTTTCTTTAGCCCAAGCCACCTTAGATAAGCTAAACCTTAATGTCAGGTATTTCAAAGAAGACTTTTTTAAAAAAACAGAGGCTTATGCAAATTTTCCAATTTTTGTAAAAGTAGATTGGTCCAAGCCTCAGGTAGTGGGTGGACTTTTCAAAGTGGAAGTAATCGACGAAAATTCATTTCAGCTTTCGATTGAAGAGGATAAGTTTTCCATTTTTAACCCAAACGATCCCTATTACAAGACAGAAGTTGAAGAATTGATTCTGCCGTCTCAAGTCTATAGCTATGGAGAATTGATCAAGGGAGATTCCTATGAATTTTCAATCGAAAAAGTATCAGCACTTACAGACGAAGTATTTTATTTTCAATTAATGGATACGCCAAGTCTCGCACTTGGATTAAGAGAAGATCTTTCGGCTGCTCCTTCTAACAAGCAAAGCTCTATTGTAAATTTAAGCTTGGAAACCCCCCTCCGAAGAAAAGGGGAAGATTACCTAAACACCCTGATGGAGACCTATTTGCAGCGTGAATTGGATGATAAAAACCGGACTGCTGAAAATACCATCAATTTTATTGACCAGCAGCTAAGCGGCATCACAGATTCGCTCAGAGGTTCAGAAAATAAGTTGGAGAAATACCGTTCCGAAAATAAAATCTTCAACCTTTCTCAGGAAGGTTCCATCATTTTTGAAAAGCTCTCTGAATACGAGAAAGAAAAAGGACTGAATGAAATTAACCTAAAATATCTCCAAACACTCCGGGATTATTTATCCAGCGGGAAGGCTGGAGAGTTGGTAGCACCTTCGGTAATGGGTACAGCCGATCCACTACTCAATGCCCTGGTACAAAGCTTATCTGAGATGCAGGCTGAGCGGGTTAGAATTACCGCAAATTTCTCGGAACAGACTCCACAGGTACGGGATATCAATTCCCGAATTCAAAATACCACCAAAGCATTGCAGGAAAACGTCAATTCCGCTATAACCAACACACAAAATGTATTGGCCGATTTGAATAGCAGAATCAGAACCATTGAGCGAGAAATCAATGCCCTTCCGCAAACCGAACGGGAACTGCTCAGCTATACCCGACAGTTTACCATCAACGAGAATATCTACATTTACTTTTTGCAGAAAAAGGCCGAGGCTGAGATTACCAAAGCCTCCAATATGCCAAGCAATAAAATCTTGGATTTTGGTAAATCTGGACAACTTCCAATTGCACCCAAGCGCTCCCTGAATTTGCTGATTGGTTTGATTTTAGGTCTGATTCTCCCAATTGGTTTTATCACAGTTAAGGATTTCCTTAACACCAAAATCGAAGACCCTAAAGAACTCGAAAAACAAATCAAAGTTCCGCTGATCGGTATGATCGGCCGAAATAATTCCGAGGATGCTCTGCCGGTCTTTAATAACCCGAGATCAACTGTAACAGAATCATTCCGTTCTTTAAGGGCTGACCTCGCATACCTTAGTCCTCAGCGTGAAAATCTGACCTTGCTTTTCACCTCTTCGATTTCTGGGGAAGGAAAAACTTTCGTTTCACTGAACATGGCTTCTGTTTTCGCCTTGATGGGTAAGAGGACCATGTTGATTGGACTTGATTTACGGAAACCAAGAATTGCACAGGATTTTGGTTTAGTCAATGACAAGGGAATGAGTACATGCTTGAGCTCTGATGTTCCTTGGCAATCCGTAGTCAAACCTTCTGGGTACGAAAACTTGGATGTTATCCTTTCCGGTCCCATTCCACCTAATCCTGCAGAATTGCTTCTTCAGGATAAATTCAAAACTATAGTTGAGGACATCAAAGCAAACTATGATGTAATTGTATTTGACTGTCCTCCAGTGGGTTTGGTTTCTGAGACTAAAGAACTGTTTTCCTTTGCTGATGTGAATTTCTTCGTATTCCGACAGGGCTATTCAATGAAAGGAAATAGCCAAATTTTGAATAATCTGGTTGAAAAAGGAGGAGTCACTAAAATCTATGGTATCCTTAATGATCTCCATATTGATAAAGGGTATGGTTATGGCTATGGATACGGCTATGGATACGGCTATGGAAGTAATTCCTACGGATATCACGAAGAGGTACAGCTTCCTTGGTGGAAGCGTGCCCTCCGAAGACATAAATAGCTTTAATCCTGAATCAATAGTCGCATTTAAAAAATGTAATCCCACTAGGGAGTTTGTTCCATTTCCGAAATTGAAACCAATAATGGGGCATGTTTTTCCTGATCATATCCAAAAATTTAAATTAAAATTGATCTGGCTGCATGTGTTGATGTCTGTTTGATCGGAGAGGCAGCTTTTTATTTTTGAATAAAAAAATCAGATCAAATGCATTTTTTTTTATATGAAAAAACAGGAAAAATATAGGATTAAAAATGAGTACAAAAACTACTCAGTTTTGTACCTTTACCAAGCCAACTGATTCAAAAACGGCTAAATTTTGAATCTACGGCCTTTTTTGATTACGATTAACCCAAAATTAACTGTAAGTCTTTCAAAGATTTGCATCTAAAATTTTAAAAGCTAAGACCAGCAGGAAATAGGTAGAGTTAGCAGATTAGGTCGCATTTTTTGGGTCACTCCAATCTTCCCACTTTTGCGATTTTGATCCACTCTCATTCCAATGGGACTGAAAGGGCGAAGCTATGTTTAAGTTTTAGTTTCTGGTTCCTTGTAAATAGATCATTCATTTTTCTTATATGTTCAAAGTTCAGGGTTCAATGTTGAAACCTAATCCTTTAATCAACAATTCAAAAGTTTTGCATCTTTTCTCTATTTTTTTAAATAGAAATTGATGAAAATAAGTCGATTTGAAGATTTAGAAATTTGGAAAGAAGCTAGGGAGCTTTGTAAAGTGGTTAGAAGAATCACAAAAAAAGACAAATTTTCAAAAGAATTTAGGTTTGTTTCTCAGTTAAATAGTTCATCTGGTTCAATTATGGATAATATTGCAGAGGGATTTGATCGAGATGGAAACAAAGAATTTATTCAGTTCCTCTCAATTTCTAGAGGTTCCAAAGCAGAAACAAGATCCCAAGTCTATAGAGCATTTGATGCGGAATATATCACAATAGCAGAGCTTGAAGATCTTTTGATTCGAACCGAAAGTCTTAGAATTAAAATTAATAATTTGATTATTTATCTAAGGAATTCAGATAAAAAAGGCAATAAATTTAGCTGATAAGATTAAAGGGTTACTTTTTAAGTTTCTTTGAACCATGAACATTGAACTTTTAACTTTTTACTTCCAATTTTTACCTAAAATATATGAAAACAATTAATGTCATCCTTTCGGGCGGAGTAGGCTCCAGGCTTTGGCCCTTATCGAGAAAATCCAGGCCGAAGCAATACCTCCCAATTTTTGGAGGACAAACCTTATTTCAAAAAACTGCTCTCCGGAATAATCCTTTTTGTGAGAAGGTTATAGTAGTAGGGAATCGCGATAACTACCAGCTTTCCCGAAAGGATTTAGAGGCCTCCAAAATCTCCGATTTTAAAGAAATCATTGAGGCTTGTCCAAGAAATACAGCCGCTGCAATTGCATTTGCGGCCTTTGCAGCTGATCCTAACGATATTTTGTTTGTTACACCTTCGGATCATTTGATTGATTCCACGAAGGAATACCAAGCATCGGTAAATCGGGCTGTCCAATTGGCAAGCGAGGGTTTCATTGTAACATTTGGACTCCAACCAACCAAACCCGAAACTGGCTTTGGCTATATCGAAGCAAGTGGGGAAGAAGTGAAAAGTTTTCGGGAAAAACCCAATCTGGAGACTGCCGAAGAATTTCTTAAAAAAGGAAATTTCTTCTGGAATTCGGGAATGTTCTGCTTTAAAGCTGGAGTCTATTTGGAAGAGTTATCCAGATTCGAACCTGAAGTTTTTGAGGCTTCAAAAAAAGCTTTTGAAATCTCCGATTCAGGGAAATTGGACTTTCACCTATCGATGGCTATTCCTTCTATTTCAGTAGATTACGCAGTGATGGAGAAAACGGATAAAATCAAAGTCGTACCCTCAAATTTTCAATGGTCGGATATGGGATCTTTTGAATCCATATATGAATACCTGGAGAAAGAAGGACATCCCAAAGATGAATTTGGAAATTTAGTTATCGGTACTGATATCCATACCGAGTTTTTGGGAATGACAGACACGATTCTTATTCAGACACCAGATGCTATTCTTTTGCTGAAGAAAGATAAGGCTCAGGACGTCAAAAAAATTTATGAACGTCTAGAAAAAGAAAGGCCTGAATTGGTCTGAAAAAGTTAAAAGTTAAGAGTTGGCTAGAATCGAAAATTTTGAAGACCTAGAAATTTGGCAACTTGCTAGAGAGCTTTGCCAAATTATTAGGAAACTTTCGAGGGTAGAAATTTTTGCAAAAGACCTGAGGTTTGCTTCTCAAATAAATTCAGCATCTGGATCGATTATGGATAATATCGCCGAAGGATTTGAAAGAGATGGAAATAAAGAATTTATCAATTTTTTGTATATCGCAAAAGGTTCGAATGGTGAAGTTAGATCCCAATCATACCGAGCATTTGATGCTGAATTTATTAACAAGGCATCCTTCGAAGATATCCTTGCAAGAACAGAAACATTGAAAAGAAAAATAAACAATCTCATTCTCACTTTGAAGTCAAGTGGCCCCAAAGGTTACAAGTAATATTAACTTTTTTGACTTATCTTTTAGTATTTAACTACTTAACCCTTAACCCTTAACCAATTAACTCCATATCCCAATAACCCTTAACCTTAAACCCCAACCTATGAAACGAATTCTTGTTACCGGAGGAGCCGGATTTCTAGGCTCTCACCTTTGTGAGCGATTGCTTAATGAAGGCAATGAAGTTCTTTGTGTGGACAATCTGTTCACAGGAAGAAAGTCTAATATCCATCACCTTTTGGATAATAAGAATTTTGAATTCATGCGGCATGATGTCACCTTCCCACTTTTTGTAGAGGTGGACGAGATTTACAATTTGGCCTGTCCTGCTAGTCCGGTTCACTATCAGTTTGACCCGGTTCAGACGACTAAAACCTCCGTCCTTGGAGCGATCAATATGCTTGGTTTGGCCAAAAGATTGAAAATTAAAATTTTGCAGGCCAGTACCTCAGAGGTTTACGGTGATCCTGAAATTCACCCTCAGCCTGAATCGTACAAAGGAAGTGTCAGCACCACAGGAATCCGTGCCTGCTATGACGAAGGGAAGCGCTGTGCGGAAACCCTGTTTTTCGATTATCACAGACAGCATAAGGTCGCCATCAAGGTCATGCGAATCTTCAATACCTATGGTCCACGGATGCATCCCAATGACGGAAGAGTGGTGAGCAACTTTATAGTTCAGGCCCTCCAAGGACGCGATATTACAATTTTCGGAGATGGAAAACAGACGCGTAGCTTCTGTTATGTAGATGACAACATCGAGGGAATGTATCGCTTGATGAATTCCAGAGATGGATTTACCGGACCAGTCAACATCGGTAATCCAGGTGAATTTACCATGCTGGAACTTGCCGAAATGGTCATTGAAATGACAGGGAGCAAGAGCAAATTGATATTTCTTCCGCTTCCTCAAGATGATCCGATGCAGCGAAAGCCAGTGATCGAACTAGCCAAAAAGGAATTGGATTGGGAGCCAAAAGTAGAACTTAGAACGGGTCTTGCTAAAACGATCCAATACTTTGACCAACTCTTAACCCTTAACCCCTAACTTTAAACTATCCACTTTAAACTTTAAACTCCCGAATTTTTTTTGAATCCATTTATTCCTTCTGTCCTGTTCACAGTGGATATAAAATTTATCCAACCGTTAACAGTTACCATTTTTTCTCTTCTTAAATCAAATCCAAGTGTAAGTTTTAAGATTTATCTCATCACTGAAATAGAGGATGAATCAAGATTGGATTCTTTGAAATCGCTTGTCCTTTCCAAAGGGAGTCAATTGATTACGAAGAAAATCGGAGCCAGCTCCTTTTCGAATCAAAAAATAAAATACCATTACTCAATTGCTAATTATTATCGCTTATTGGCAGCTGAGATGATTCCAGAAGAGCAAGTTTTGTATTTGGATTCAGACATTATAGTTCACGGACCCATTCAAGAATTATACGCAACAGACCTTGCAGAGTACCCTCTCGCAGCAGTTTACGATCCTCAGGTACAAGACCTGGATCGATTGGAATTAAGTGCTGAACAGGGCTATTTTAATTCTGGAGTAATGTTGCTCAATTTGAAAATTTGGAGGGAACAAAACCTCGGATACAAGGTAATCGAGTATTTGACGAATTTTCCTACCCGAATTCAATATGCTGATCAATGTGGTTTAAACGCTGTCCTCCAAGGTAACTGGCTTCGCTTAAATCCCAAATGGAATGTGATGACCTCCTTTTTCAATCCAAAACATAGAAATACTGCTCTAAGGTATTTTGGAGAAGCATTCGATTTGGCTGTTCAGAAACCAATCATTCTTCATTATTCTGATTCCCCAAAACCCTGGGAGTTCAGAAATAACCATCCCTTAAAGAAATTGTATTGGGATTATCTGAACCAAACAGAATTCAAAAGGAGATTTCCAAAGGACCTGACTTTCTCCAATCTTCTCCGTTGGGCAGTACCGAATAAACTGAAGAAGAAATATTGGAAGTTGAGGCAAAAGTAAAGTCTGTGAAACCCATAAAATTCAGGTTAACTGACCACTGAAGCTCAACGATTAACCCGAATCACTGTCGACTGAGACTGAATACTTTAACCAGCGCCTGACTACAGGAACCTTAAAAAATTTTAGACTTTGAAGTATCACTTCACCGATTAATCAATTCAACCTACTATTTTGAGCATTAATCACAATTCCAAAATATACATCGCTGGTCACCGAGGAATGGTAGGCTCAGCGATTTGGAGAGCGCTGGAAGCCAAAGGATATTCCAATTTGATAGGGAAAACATCCTCCGAATTGGACCTAAAAAATCAGCTGGCGGTTTCCGATTTTTTCGAAAATGAAAAGCCTGAAGTTGTAATTGATGCAGCTGCAAGAGTAGGGGGCATATTGGCAAATAATAACTTTCCCTACCAGTTCTTGATGGAGAATATGCAGATTCAAAATAATCTCATTGACTACTCCCTCAAGGCAGATGTTAAAAAGTTTATCTTTTTGGGTTCATCTTGTATCTATCCAAAGCTTGCACCTCAGCCTCTTAAGGAGGAGTATCTTTTAACAGGTCCTTTGGAACCTACAAACGAATGGTACGCAGTAGCTAAAATAACTGGGGTAAAAGCTTGTGAGGCGATTCGAAAACAATTTGGAAGGGATTATATCTCCTTGATGCCTACCAATTTGTATGGACCATTTGATAATTTTGATTTGACCTCATCCCATGTTTTGCCTGCTATGATTCGGAAGTTTCATGCCGCTAAATTGAAAAGTGAAGAAACTTCGGTTGCTGAGCCGGTCGAATTGTGGGGATCGGGTAAACCGATGAGAGAGTTTTTGTTTGTGGAAGATTTAGCAGACGCAGTTGTTTTCGCTTTGGAAAATGAATTCAGAGACAACCTCTACAATGTGGGTACTGGAGAAGACCTGACGATAAAGGAATTGGCCGAAACAATCCAAAGAATAGTAGGACATACCGGAGAAATTAATTGGGATTCCAGTAAGCCAGATGGCACTCCAAGGAAACTTATGGATGTATCCAAAATGACCCATGCAGGTTGGAAAGCTAAAGTTGGACTAGAGGAAGGAATTCAAAAGACCTATCAATGGTTTTTAGAACACCAGAACTCATATAAGGAAGTAAAAATCTAAAAATTTTTAGGGGTTCGATGTTCAAAGTTCATCAACCCCGAAATCCCAACTCGAAACAACCCCTCAATTCGACAATTAAACAGTTTCCCAGTTCGGCAACAACCCCGAACTTCGAATCCTGAACACTCAAACAATGACATCTTTTAAAAACGATAAGGTCGCACTTATCACCGGTATCACCGGCCAAGACGGATCATACTTAGCTGAACTTTTACTTGAAAAAGGTTACCAAGTTCATGGAATAAAGCGTAGGGCTTCTTCATTTAATACGCAGCGTATTGATCACCTATATCAGGACCTTCACGAAGGTTCTGTCAATTTCAAATTGCATTACGGGGATTTGACTGATTCCACCAATATCATCCGGATCATTCAAGAAGTCCAACCTGACGAGATATACAATCTCGGTGCAATGAGCCATGTAAAGGTTTCTTTTGATTCCCCAGAGTATGTCGCCAACGTAGATGGTATAGGAACTTTAAGAATTCTAGAAGCAGTTCGGATTTTGGGTTTGGAGAAAAAGACCCGAATCTATCAAGCCTCAACTTCTGAGTTATATGGAGGAATGCCTGAAAATAAGAATGCGGCAGGATTCTATGATGAAAGCTCTCCATTCTATCCCCGTTCCCCATACGGTGCGGCCAAAATCTACGGGTTTTGGATCACTAAAAACTACCGGGAAGCCTATGGAATGTTCGCCTGCAATGGGATTTTGTTCAATCACGAATCCCCAAGAAGAGGGGAAACCTTTGTTACCCGGAAGATCACCATGGCGACTGCAGCCATCGCTTTAGGCAAGCAGGAATGCTTATACCTAGGAAACCTAGATGCACGTCGAGACTGGGGACATGCCAAAGACTACGTCAAAGCCATGTGGATGATTCTTCAGCAGGATAAGGCGGAAGACTTTGTGATCGCTACAGGTAAAACCACCAAAGTGCGTGACTTTGTCCAAATGTCCTTTGCCCACGTGGGCTTTACCCTCCGCTGGGAGGGAGAGGGAGTTGAGGAAATTGGGGTTTTAGTAGCTGTAGATGAACAAAAGTACTTTGAGGCAACAGGCCTACAGTTCAGGGTTCAAGGTTCAGAGTTAAGCACACTGAACACTGAACACCGAACACTTGTCAGCCTGAGCACCTTAGCGACAGGTGTCGATAAGTTCGAAGGCCTTAAAGTAGGTAGTATTCTCGTTAAAATCGACCCCGCCTACTTCCGACCAACCGAAGTAGACCTCCTTCTCGGCGACCCAACAAAGTCCAAAACTCAATTGGGTTGGGAACCGGAATATGATCTGCAAGGGTTGGTGGAGGATATGATGGTAAGCGATCTAGATTTAGCCGCAAAAAATTTCAAATGAAGAATTAATTATAACTATTAACTATTAACTATTAACTATTAACTATTAACTATTAACTATTAACTATTAACTATTAACTATTAACTATTACTTTTTTTATGTTAAAACCAATTTTCGAAAATAAAATAGCCATCATAGGCCTAGGATACGTCGGCCTACCATTAGCAGTGGCATTTGCTGAAAAATTCAAAACTATTGGTTACGATATCGACCCAAAACGGGTAGATGAACTCCAAAAAGGACATGATAGAACCCTCGAGGTAGAGGATACAGAACTTCAATCAGTTCTAGTAAAAGCATCCTTGGACCTTGATCAAAAAAGCAAAGGCCTTTTAATTACAGATGCTGTCCTGCCGATTTCCTCAGCAAATATCTTTATCGTCACAGTTCCTACTCCTACGGATAAGCATAACCGGCCAATTCTTACTCCGATGCTGAAAGCTTCGGAAGCCATAGGCAAAATCCTTAAAAAAGGTGATGTGGTGATCTATGAATCGACTGTATATCCCGGTGTTACGGAAGAAGAGTGTGTTCCTGTACTCGAAAAAGTTTCTGGTTTAAAGTTTAATATAGATTTCTTTGCAGGTTATTCACCGGAACGAATCAACCCAGGAGATAAAGAGCATACAGTCACAAAGATCTTGAAAGTCACATCAGGCAGCACACCTGAAGTAGCAGAGTACGTGGATCAACTCTATAAGGCAGTAATTACTGCAGGCACGCATAAAGCATCCTCCATCAAAGTAGCCGAAGCTGCCAAAGTAATCGAAAATTCCCAACGGGACATCAATATTGCCTTTGTCAACGAACTGAGCAAGATCTTTAATTTGCTGAATATTGACACCCAGGAGGTGTTAGAAGCTGCCGGTACCAAATGGAATTTCTTGCCATTCCGTCCAGGGTTGGTTGGAGGGCATTGCATTGGCGTAGATCCGTTTTACTTGGCACAAAAAGCCCAGGAAGTAGGATACCATCCGGAGATTATCTTAGCAGGTCGTAGACTAAATGATTCGATGGGCAAGTACGTCGCCACTGAGACGATCAAACACATGATGCGGAAGGACTTGAAAGTAATCGATGCAAAAGTCTTAATACTTGGTTTTACTTTTAAAGAGGACTGTCCCGATGTGCGAAACACCCGTGTAATAGATATCTACAATGAGCTGAAGTCCTTCGATATGGATGTAGATGTGTATGATCCTTGGGCTGATGCTGCTGAAGTCAAACATGAATATGATATCGATATTATTAATGGTGGTTCCAAGCCAAATCTGAGTGATTATTCAGCAATCATCCTTGCGGTAGGTCATCAGGAATTTAAGTCATGGGATATCCGAAAGTCTGATTCGAAGGTTGTGTATGATGTGAAATCGGTATTGAACAAAGAATTGGTGGATTCTAGACTTTGAGAACTTTTTGAAAAAATTATTTTATAGCACAACTTCAAAACCGTCTTTGATAAAACGATTTAGTTATTTTCATAATAAATGGTAGGGAAGAATAGAGGGTTATTAAGTAGTGGAGTATGGAATATCGTAGGCATAATAGCAACTGCATTAGGAGCTTTTGTGTCTATGCCGGTGGTTATCAATGGTATTGGAACCGACAATTATGGGTTATTTAGTGTGATTTTGATGATTGGCGGGTTTGCGGCATTGCAGGATTTTGGATTAGGAGAAGCAACATTAAGATTCATCTCATTTTATTCATCTAAACGAGATTTGGTAGGGATTAATAGGGTTATGCAATCAACATTGGTTGTTTATCTTATTACATTAGTTCTATTTTTCTTACTATTACAACTCTTTTCTAGTCAAATTATCGGTTTATTTAAGTTAGAAAAGTCTCAAATTGCCATTGGTATAAGATCATTCAAAATCGCAAGTATAAGTTTTCTGTTTGGAACCTTAGGACAAGCGTTACAAAAAGTTCCAGAAGCAGTTCTTAGATATGATATTTCGAATATTGTAAATATAGGTTTTACAATTTTTAGATTTGTGTCTATGATTTTGGTGGTAAACCACGGATTTGGCTTAGAAGGCCTCGTCTGGGTACTAGTGGTTGTCTCTATCTTACGATTAATAGCCTTTTATATTGTTTCCATTAGATTAGTTCCAGGGATTACAATATATCCCAAGTATAATAAAGATGGTGTTAAAGAGGTGTTTAGTTTTAGTGTCTACTCGTTTTTCAATCAAATTATATCGCAAGTTTCCCAAAACACTGATAGAATTGTGTTAGGAATGTTTTTCAGTGTAACTTCTGTTGGATTCTTGTCTGCTCCCAAGGA
Organism: Algoriphagus litoralis; assembly: GCF_003259255.1. Lineage (GTDB taxonomy): Bacteria > Bacteroidota > Bacteroidia > Cytophagales > Cyclobacteriaceae > Algoriphagus > Algoriphagus litoralis. Next base: position 13,546 of record NZ_QGOL01000016.1, on the reverse strand, counting down.
TATTATTCAGAGAGTTTCGGGAATTACAGGGGGCGCCGGACAAGCGCTTTTTCCAAAATTTAGTTCAATGAGTGTCAATCATGAAATGGCTCAGTTATATCAACATAGCCTATGGATACTCTCTTTTTTATCACTCGTATTGCTTATCCCCCTAGCGATTATTATTCCTGGATTTTTGAACGTCTGGATTTCTCCGGAATTCTCAGAAAATAGTGCTGATTTCGCCAGTCTTTTTTCATTGGGAATGGCTTTTAATGGGGGAGTTGTGGTGTATTTCTCCCTTTTGAAGGGGATTAATAGAATAAAATGGCTGACCAATATCATGTCCACCTTCACAATTGTATCGATTATAGCTACTGCTATCTTGGTGTATAGGTATGGAGTCGTTGGTTCAGGAATAAGAACTATATTGTTTTCTTGGATAGGGACTATTATTTGTATTGTAGTTGGAAAGAAGGTTTTTAGGGAATTTTTCAATTACCGGTCAATTTTTGAATTTGCAATAGTTTTACCTATAACTGGGATATTAGTATATCTTTTGGGAATTAAATCACTCCATTATTACTCAATCGACTCGTGGATAAGTGTGATTGTTAGTTATTCGGTATATGCTATCGTCACGTGCTTCGGTATTTCATCTATTAATTATTTAATTTTTCGAGAAACTGGCTCCAGCTACTACTGTTGGATCTTACTTAAATCTAAAATTTGAAGATAATGATTGTCTTATTAAAAAAGCTTTATATTTTATTCAAACTTTCAGGAACGTTTTTATTTGATACTCTTTTTCGAATTCTGGAAATTTCTTCTCAAGTTTTTCCATCATCAGCCTGGGGTTGTAATATTAGAGGTTGGGTATATAAGCCATTCCTTCGAAAATGCGGAAATAATTTTCAAGTTGCATTGGGTGCGAAACTTGAGCATTGTAGAAATATTGAAGTAGGAAACGATGTATATATAGGACATGGTTGCTGGATAAGCGGTGTTAGAGGTGGTATAATCTTTGGTGACGAAGTTATGTTAGGCCCTGGCGTTAAAATGGTGAGTAGCAATCATACTCCTGTTAATGGAAGTTATCGATTTGGACCTGGAATTGGTAAAGAGATTAAAATAGGGAAGGGTACATGGATAGCGGCAAATGCGGTAATCACAGCGGGTGTATATATAGGTGATGGCTGTTTAGTTGCCGCGGGCGCTGTAGTTACAAAGAGCTTCGACTCCAATTCTGTTATCGCAGGAATCCCTGCGAAAAATCTCTCAAAGTAATGAAAAAGATAATTTTAAGTCTCGCATCAAAGCTTTTTTATAAACCTTTATTTGTTAGATATTGCAGTCAAACGATCTATCAGGTATTAATTGGCTGTATTCGGCTCTACGAAGCAACGAATAAGGATATTTGGTTAAAACGCGCTCATAGGGTGTGTATAATCTTGGTTTCAACGCAACAGGAAGACGGTGGGTTTGATATCGGATATGAATTTAACTTTGGTCTTTTACATAAAAAGGGGGAGAGTACTTCTCCGGAACTAGTAGGTTTGTCTGCGTTAGTGCGTTATTACAAAATTTCTGGAAATCAAATAGCCGCGGAGGCTGCTCATAAAGCAGCAAACTGGATTAAAAATAATGCCGTAAAAGTTGATCAGAACAAATGGATGATACCTTATGCACCTCGTACCATCAACCAAGTTATGGTTTATAATGGAACTTCATTCGCTGTGGGGGCATTAGGAGAATATCTTTCAGTTTTCCCAGATGTAGAATTAGATGTTATTTATCATGGTATGGTAGTATATTTGGAGTCTGTAATGTCTTCGGATCAACATGGCTTAGGGAAATTTTGGTTTTATTCTGATCAAATGCGTGATGATCTTTCAGAGGAAGCACTAAACAAGATTGATTATTATCATCAAATGCAACAAGTTGAAGCACATTGTGAATCTCAATTTGTCAAACCCACTGATGAACAACGTAGGATAATTGCTTCAGCAAGCATCCATGTGTCCTCCAAACAAGAGGACGATGGTAAAATACCCTATCTGAATAAGAGAACTGATATTCATCTGTGGGGCTATTGTTCTTGCGCTTCGGGGTTTCTTCTGGCTGGAAAAGTTGTAGAAGATATGAATGAAGAATTCAGGAACAGAGCGAGGCTAATTTATGCATGGATAGAAAAGTACTCTTGGAATGGGAAGTATTTTTTTCCTATTGTTTCTCATAGGAACCAAATTGTAGATAATTCTTTTTATGTGAGAAGTGACGCTTGGGTATTTAATTCATTTGCACTTGCAGTGAAGGAAAATATAGAATATGATAAATACTATAGTATTTGCGAACTAAGTTATCAAGCTATGTCTGCAGCTGATTTTTCTGGACCTGAAAATCATGCATCTAATCGAAGTAAAAGACTATATATTTACGTTCTGAATAGTCTGGGTAAAATCAAAAGGACTTTATGGCGAAAATAGCAATTCTTCATGAGCTGCTGGGGAGATCAAAAGGGGGCATTGAAGCTTGGATCTTTCATTGTTCGGAGGAACTTGTCAGGCAAGGACACAAGGTCGTTCTAATCCATACGATGGGTGATAATATTCCAGATGATGCTGCTCCAAGAGATGTAGAAACTGTAAGTCTTGACACGTCAAAAGTGAGACCTTCAGTTTTCTTTTTAAGATCTGTTTTTAGTTACAAAAAACAATTAACTGGAGTATTAGGTTTGTATGATCAAGTCTGGTCGCGTTCGTTCGGAATGGCATGGGCAGCGTCGAGATTGGTCAAAGAAAAATCAATATATATTAACGCTGCTCCATATTCCTATTATACCTATCGTTCAATCTGGTCTTTATTAAGACGCGCTAGGAGTGTCAAAGATATAAGAATAGCAATATCTTCCCAGTTTTCATATATCGTAGCATGGTACTTTGAGAAAAATGCGATTCAAAGTAGCGTTAATATCTTCCTTAGTAAAAAAAGGAAAGATCATACCCTCAACTTTTTTAAACTGAATGAGTCAAGAATGAAGGTTGGAGTTGTACCGGCTGGAGTTGATTACAATCGATTTCACCCAAGAACGTCCTCGACAGATATACTCGCAAATAGTGTCTTTAATATTATAAGTGTTTGTCGCATTGACAAATTGAAAAATATACAATGTGTTATTAGAGCGGTAAAGATCCTTACAGATGAAGGCCATAGTATCAATTATTCAATCGTCGGGGATGGAGCCTACCAAGTGGAACTACTGAAGCTGGTAGAAGATTTGACCCTAAAAGAGTTTGTTTCATTCGAAGGGAAACAGAAGAATGTCGAGAGGTGGTATCAAAATAGTCATTTGTTTGTACTTCCTTCGTTGTATGAAGGATTTGGTAGTGTATATATAGAAGCTATGTCCTGCGGTTTGCCCTGTATCGCTATTAGTAACAGCAGTGGGGAGTTTAGCGTTGCGTCCGATGAAATTATTTCACATGGGTTGAATGGTTATTTAATGACAAAAAACTCCGAACATGAGTTGGCGAATTATATTAGGAATCTTATGGTTAACCGAAAATTGTTAGCTCAATTTGGCGTTTCAGCTCGAGAGACTGTGTTAAGGGAATTTACATGGGAAAGGACTATTTCTCAAATTTTGGAATCCATTAAAGTGAATGAAAATTAAGATTGGCCAACAAACTATCAATTATTATTTCCGTTTATAATACGGAATAGTATATAGAAGATTGTTTGAATTCTGAACTTATTATAACTGATTCTTTTTATGATATAGTATTTTTGATTTTTTTAACAAACCTTTCATAGCTATTGTCAAGGAAATGCGAAGGCCTGCAAGGTTTCAGTCACTATTGAGGGCTTTTGGTCTAGAAAATAGGGTAAGCACTCAAGACGAATCAATAATAATGCATATTCTATCGAAAAATAATAACTTTAGTAAAGTCAATAGTGTTTTAGAAGCTCAAAGAGAGAAAATTTTCTATATTTTTACAAAAGCATTTAAATGACTAGACCTAAAGTTTCTATAATAATTCCGGTATTTAATGTTGAAGGCTATATTTCCGATTGTTTACAATCAATTTTAGGCCAAAGTTATAGAAATTATGAATTGTTGTTGATTAATGATGGCAGTACAGATCAATCGGGTAAAATTTGTAATAATTTTGCTTCAAGTGATAGCAGAATACAGATATTTAATCAGGAAAATAGAGGTGTTAGTGAGGCTAGAAACTTTGGTTTAAAAAAGGCTCTTGGGGACTGGATTTGTTTTGTAGATGGAGATGATGAACTTTACCCTAACTGTTTAGAAGGTATATTTGGAAGTGTTGATAGTCTTAAATCCGAAGTAATTGTAGCACGTTCCTTCACATTTAAAGATGGAGTGGTTCAGAATGAGAGATACAGTTTTGATGATTCCTTTTTAATCGTCCAGTATGACGGAAATCACCTAATTTCTAAGAAGAGCTATATAAGAGGTTCTGTATGTGGATGTTTATTTAGTCGGAAATTTTTATTTGATAATGACGTGGTCTTCCCCATTGGTCTAAAGAACGGAGAGGATAGCATATTTATGTTTTTAGCATATATATATGCGAAAGAAATTCAATTTATCGACCAGATATTTTATTTGGTCAAGGAACGTGAAGGTAGTGCATCAAGAAAGAGATCGGTTAACAATGTGTACCGAATGATAGATAATATTAAGTATATCTATCAATATATCTATTTACATCCAAAATTAAATAGTCTTCAAATAAATATTTTAAATTATAGTATTTATTTGGTTGTTTCTTCAATTTTTAACAAATTATATTATTGTTTTAGTCTAAAAAACTATTTTGGGGTTTTTAATTCTGTTCGAAATGAACTTTTAACGAAATTGAATATAGGCACTATTAAACAAAGTAAAACAAAAGTAAATCTATTAAATTGTTCTTTGTTTCTATTTTCAATTTCGGTTCTTTTAAAAAATTTTATTAGGGACTTACAAAACAATGGTTTTTCAAAGTCTAATAGTTTATAGTATATTAGTGGCAGTAATGGTTGCATTTGCTTGGCTATACTCCCTGCAACGAAGTCATCAGTATGCTTATTTTAATACTAGAGTTTCTAACGATAGTAAGCGAATATACTTGATTTTAATTATTTGTATTTTTTCTTTGGTTATGGGTTTGCGTTATAAGGTAGGAGCCGATTATTTAACCTATTACGAGGGATATTTTTATAATATTGATGTCGGAAAGGGAGAGGTATTTTTTGTTTGGATTAGAGAGTTGTTTAATAGCTTGAATTTTCATTTTACCATTTATTTTTCCTTTTTGGCTTTTTTAAATATCACATTTTTTGTATTAGCGTTCAAAAGAGATGCTTTTGTGCTTCCTTTATTGCTGTTCTTTATTTTTGCAAATGGTGACTGGCTATTTTGGATGAATGGAATTCGTCAATCGATAGCTATGTGTATATGGATATATGCACTTAATTTTATCGAAAAGGAAAAGTTATGGATGTACTTTGGTTTTTGTTTATTGTCTATAGGTTTTCATACAAGTGCTATTATTTTAATTCCATTATATTTTTTTTTAAAAAATGGTAAAGATTATTTTAGGAGTATTAGAATTCAATTGATGTTGTTTTTGACGGCTTTTGTTATTCAGTATTTGTTTAACTCCTTTTTGGCTAGAGTTGCTCCGGTAATTGAATTTTATCAATCAGAAATATCGGGCGGATTATATGATTATTCAATGGAAAGGTTTCAAGAGGAGGCTTCATCAACCGTTGGTGGTTCTGGAATTGCCTATTATTTTAGATTATTATTAAATACGTTGGTAATTTTTAATAGTAAGAAATTAAAGGATTACTTTTATAGTAAATGGTTTTTAATAATCTATTCATTGTTTTTTATTGGATTACTAACTGAAAATATTTTTCCAGTAGGATCGATAGTTATCACGAGACCATTTCGTTACTTCTTTATTTTTGAAAGTATAGTATATTCTTATTTTTTATTTTATTTATTTAAAAATTCACTGTATACTAAGGGCTTTGCTTATGTGTTAATTTTGACTTTCATTTCTATATTTTACTTAAACATTATTACGGCTAATGTTGATTCGAATATTTGGTATCAATTTTATTTTGATCGTTAAATTTTGATCTGAGATTTATTTTTTATTGATATTTTTAAATAGTAAGTTGTTTTTATTATTTGTTATTTTTCTTAAAACTTTATAATTTTTATTAAGTTCATTACGTGGTTTATTTATATTTATTGGTTATTAATTTTTATCATAATTTGTTGTGAAAATAGCTCATATATGTTTAGCAAGTTTCTATATTGATAATTATTCTTACCAGGAAAATATTTTGCCTAAGTATCATAAGAAACTTTTATTTGATGTAGTCATTATTGCGTCAACAGTCTCTTTTGATAGTCAAGGTCAACCCTGTTTATTGGAACAGATGGAAACAGAATATATTTCTTCCGACGGTATAAGGGTTATTCGATTAAAATTTAAGAATTTCCTCTTTTATTTCAATAAGATACTTCGTAGGTATTCAAATTTCGAGTATCGGCTATTTGACGAAAAACCTGATATTGTTTTTCTACATGGAGGCCAATTCTTAGATATTGATATAGTAAGAAAGTACAAGTTAGTAAATCCGAATGTTAAAATATTTGTAGATAATCATGCGGACTACATTAATAGTGCTAGGACTTGGTTTTCAAAGAATATTTTACACAAGATTGTATGGAGGTTTGTTATTAAAAGATTGGAGCCATATGTCACTAGATTCTGGGGTGTGACTCCCTCCCGTTCTGATTTTTTAGAGGAAGTTTATAAAATCAACAGACTTAAAATCGATACTTTGATAATGGGTGTAGATCTAGATAATGCGGATTTTGCTCATAAAGATTTACATAGGCGGAGTTACCGTGAAAAGTTGGGATTTAATGATGATGATTATGTGATTATTTCAGGAGGTAAAATAGATTCACATAAAAAAGTGGACCAATTATTAAAAGCGTTTACTTCTGTCAACGCCAAAAATTTTAGACTATTGGTTTTTGGTGCGATAATGAAGGATTTTGAAAACCAATTTTTTGATTTAGTTGCTAGCGATAGAAGAATATGTTATTTAGGATGGCAAAATTCTTCAGAAATTTATAAATATTTGTTTGCGTCTGATTTAGCTGTCTATCCAGGTACTCATTCCGTGTTATGGGAGCAGACAATAGGTATAGGAGTTCCTGTAATAATAAAGAAGTGGTCAGGATTCCATCATTTGGAGGTGAATAAAAGTATCATAGCCTTAGAGTCGACATCAAGTTATAACCTTAGGAAGTATATATTAGAGTGTTACAATAATAAGAAACTATTGAGCGAGCTCGCTTCAAAAAATTATGTATTATTTTCCTATGAGAACATTGCCAAAAAATCTATTGATATTGATTAGTATTTTGTTTTGTATTTCTTGTCAAGCTTTATAAATAATTTTCTCATGCATTCATTTTTAAGATTTTTTTTCAATTTTTTTTCTATATCTAAGAATAGCACCATAGAAAGCAGCGCGGTGGTATATCCATTTTCAGTTGTTAGCAATTCCTATCTTGGAAGTTATAGCTATGTAAGTTATTTTTCAAAAATTAATAACACAAAAATTGGTAAGTTTTGCTCTATAGGGCAAAATTCAAAAATGGGATTGGGTAGACATCCTACAAATTTTATATCTACCAACCCTGTTTTATATTCTGCGCTTAATCCATTAAAAGAATCTTGGACTTCTAATGACTCAGGTTTTGAGGAACATTTACCAATTTCAATCGGTAGTGATGTGTGGATAGGTGCCAATGTTACGATTTTGGATGGTATTACTATTGGTGATGGGGCAATTATTGGAGCGCACTCGCTAGTTACGAAAGACGTTTCTCCTTATTCAATAGTTGGGGGTGTTCCTGCAAAAGTCATTAAAATGAGATTCAGTTCTGACATTATAGCGAAATTATTGGAGTTAAAATGGTGGGAGTGTTCCATTGAAACCTTAAAGAAATGTGCTTCAATGGGTTTATTTTCAAAAGACGTAAATTTGGATCTATTGTCTAGAGTTTCAGATTTTATTAAAGACAGCAGTTCTAATTAGGAAGTATAATGAAAGTAAGTATTATCACTGTTACGTATAACTCTGCGGCTACTCTTCAAGATACGATCGATAGTTTGGAATTTCAGGATTACTCAGATATTGAGTACTTAGTGATAGATGGTAATTCTATTGATGATACCGTGGCTATTGTAAGAAAAAATTCTAAAAGTATTAGCAATTGGATTTCCGAGCCGGACAAGGGGTTATATGATGCCATGAATAAAGGTATAAGAATGGCTTCTGGAGATATTGTCGGTATAATTAATTCTGATGATTTTTATCATAGATCAGATTCTATTTCACAAATAGTTAATGCATTTAGAGATTATAAAACAGAATGTGTATATGCTGATGTCCGTTTTGTTGATCCATCAAATTTGGAAAAGACAGTACGATACTATCGTTCCGGAAGGTTTTCACCCGAAAAATTTAGAAAAGGATTGATGCCCGCTCATCCTACTTTTTTTACTTTTAAGAGTAACTTCGAGAAGTTTGGTTATTATAAAACTGACTATAAAATCGCTGCTGACTTTGAATTGTTAGTTCGTTTTCTGTATAAACACAAATTGAGCTATCATTATCTGCCCATCGATTTAATGAAAATGCGAACTGGCGGTTTGAGTACCAAATCATGGAAAAGCAATTGGATTATTAATCAAGAGGATTTAAGAGCTTGTAAAGAAAATGGACTTAAAACCAATTACTTTTGGTTGTATTCCCGCTATTTTAAGAAAATTTTAGAATTATTTCCTAGCCTGTTTTGAGAATTTTTATTTTTCTTATTTTCTCCCTTTTAACTCAGGTAATTCTTGCTCAAGGAATACCTGCTGGTTTTCCAGTTCTTGAAGAAAGAACAAGAATCAATCAGTTGCTCAAGGATTCTACAACAAGTTCATTTCTTTTAAGACCAAATACTTCTGTATCTTTTGATTCAGTTTTGCCTTTTTATGATCCTGTTGGATTAAGTAAATATGGAATAGAAGTTAATACTATTCCTTTAATTACTACTATTCGAATTAATACCCAAAGGCCGTATGGTTGGGGGAATTATGGCATGGTTCCGAATGTGGGATTCCAACAATATGTCTCAACTGGGATACATGCAAAATTTAAATTTGTCAGTTTTCAATTCCAACCTGAATTTATCTGGGCATCGAACAACGATTTCCAAGGCTTCGGTGAAAATTTATCAGATCAAGAAATTCGAGATAGATTTCATACACTTAATGTTGGTGATCACCCAGAAAGATTTGGTACCGATATTTATTCAAAGTTTTGGTGGGGTCAATCAAAGCTGACTTTCCAATTCGGAGCTTTTGAAATAGGGGGGTCTACTCAAAATATCTGGTGGGGACCAGGTCAGTTTAATTCTTTAACTTTTTCCAATAATGCAAGTGGGTTTCCGCATTTGACATTTAATACAACGAAACCTGCCAAAACTTTCCTGGGTAGTTTCGAAGGTCAGATTATTGTTGGTAAACTCACGAATTCAGGAATTGCCCCTCTTCAAAATCAGGAATTAAATGAAAGATTTTTTAGGCCTCTGAGAGATGATTGGAGATATTTGAATGCCATGACCATCACTTATAGTCCAAAATGGTTAAAAGGAATTCATGTTGGGCTTTCGCGTACTTTCCAACAATATAGTAGTATGATGCAAAACGATTTTGCTAGCTATTTTCCTATTTTTGATCCTTTCCAAAAGGAATCTTTATTTGATGAAAATGGCACTACAGTAGAGTTTGATGGTTTAGGAAGGGATCAGAGTGCTTCATTTTTCTTTCGAGTATTCTCCAAAAGATATAAAACTGAATTCTATGGTGAATTCGGTAGAAGAGATCATGCCTTTAATTGGAGAGATTTTATTTTAAGTCCAGAGCATGCAAGGGCTTATATCCTTGGTTTCAATAAAGTTGTTTCTTTAGAGAACCCTAACCGATTTCTTCAAATCAGGGGAGAAATTACGCATCAGCAAGAATCTATTAATCGATATATTCGGTATAGTGGGTTAGGAGGTGAGTTTTCTTGGCACACTCATGGGATTGCCCGGGGTTTTGTTCAAAATGGAATTCCTTTGGGAGTGGGAATTGGAATGGGATCAAATGTCCAATCTATCGAGTTTGCCTTAGTCGAGAATTACAACAAAGTCGGGATATTACTTGAACGATTGGCAAATCAACAAGACTTTTATTATCGAGCTTTTGGCCAACAATCAGAACGTAAACCTTGGATCGACCTTTCCCTCGGCTTTTTATACGACAAGCAGTTCAATAACCTCCTTGTCAGTTCTAAGCTCCAACTCATTCACGCAAGAAACTACCAGTGGCAACTTGACCCTGCCAGTACGCCAGAGTTTCCGAAAGGGGAGAACCTGACTAGTGTAATGGGGCAGCTGAGCTTGATTTATTTTTGGAAGAAAAGGGAAGAGAAATAAGTCAAAGGCGAAATACAATGGAAATAAACCTCCCTTCACTCGGTGAAAGAGTAAAAAGGAAAAGAGCTAGAATAGTAAAAGTATAAGCCTACAAATATTTTAGATCTAAACGCCCCCCGAAACGGAGGCGTTTTTTGTTTCTAGGAATTTATAATTATGAGGTCTTGTTAAAGGATTTTTATTCCTAAATGCTAAACCCTTCTAATGGAAACTATATCCCGGAAACAGGAGTAAATATCGTCCGGCATTTTCAATTCAACAATTACTCAATTCACCGATTCAACAATTAGTAAACTCAACCCTTGAACATTGAACTCCTGAACCTTGAACATTTTATCCTTGATCACCATACATTCAACAATTCAACAAGCCATTTATCCCCCATCAGTCCCGTATCAATTCCATACCAGTCCCATAGCAAAGGCATAGATACTTAACCTTTTTAGCAGTGCCGAAATACAAGTCAAGTAAAAAGGGGAATATTTTTTATTTTTCATCGGGTTCGGTTCTTCGAGATTTTTGTTTCTTCGAATCCCGATTGCATCGGGAGCAATTGCGAAGTCCTGCCATAGGATTTGAAATCCGGCAAAAATTTCATTGCTTTTAGGACTCCTTCCCACAGGAGGGAGACAAACTTATGGATTCTTCTGTCTTAAGTCTCCAGTCTTCCGACTCCTCTCTACCTCATTTCCCCAACAGCTTTTCCAGCCTTCCCATCATCTCATCCTTCTCCTTTAGCATCCGCTCATAAAGCGCAATTTTTTCTTCGTGGAGCTTTTTGATTTCTTCTAGTGGATTGAATTGGAAAGTTCCACCAGAATTTGCAATAAATGCTTCTTTGTTAAATGTATTGGCTATAATATTTACAGCCTGTTCCTCATCAAAATTCTGAAAAGCCTCTACCGGAATTCGTAAGATCTCACCCACCTGACGAAGCAATTCTACCTCTACTTCTTCTTTCTGCTCCAGCAAACTGATCTTCTTTTGGGACCACTCTTCCCCAAGTTCATGAGCTAAGGCCTCCTGCTTAATTCCCATCATCTCGCGAAAACGCTTGATATTTCTGCCGTGGTGAATTTTCTCGTTCATAGTCTTTATTTACTTTGGAAAAATAGGGAATGCCCTGATAAAGCAATAAACTAAATTATCCCATTTTCCGAATTTTAACAAGAATGGACAGAATTTAGAATTTGTACAACAGTCCATTGCAGCGTCTTAGAAAGCATAAAGCCAAAATACTTAATTAAATCTTTTTACTAAAAAAGGCTTTTCCCATCGGTAAAACTGAAAACTTTTTTTCTAACTCTTCAAAATAAGCATCCTAATTGGCGGGTTTAGAATATTCGTTTGTGATAATTCATTTCGTATTCCGGATTTTTCATTCCCCAATGGAATAGTTTATTCTTTTTCATTCTCGGAAATTAGGCCTATCACTAAACCTCTAAGGACATGCTCACTTTAGAAACGGAATACCACCAAAATGAACTTTTTGACTCTTACCTCGCTCATACTCGGGATGTGTTTCTTTGGGAGATCCTTCAAGGCTGGATCGTTTTCCTCGCCAAAAGAGAAAAATCACCCGATGAAATCGAGCAACGACTCTATTTTTTCGAATTGCTATCAAATCACCTTCATTTTGCACAATCCGAATTTGAAAGAAATCGCTTAGTGAAAGCGGAAAAGCTTTCGGAAAGAAATCCTTAACGTCTAAAAAAGGGTTTGAGAATTTCTTTTCATAGCGGGGTAATACCTATTTCATGGCTAAGTAAGGAATTAAAAAGCTCTCCCTAAAAGTAACTTTAAGCACTTTTTTTCCTTATTAATCCCAGAATAAATTCGAGCAAAATTCAGGGTTAATTCGGACTTTATTAGGCCTTTCTACTCATATTGACTGTATTAAGGTAGATGTAAAGCTGGAGTAATGTAAACGCATATTTCCGCAAAATCCGTCAATTCCGCACATTCAATTGCAGCATTTCTCAGCTTTGTTTTTTTTGGTCCATACTATTGAACACAGTAAATAATCAATACTATGGCTAAAATAATGAGTTTTGGAGGGCTTCGGCCCCAAGGAAAATCGGGTGGTTTTACATTTTATGAATTGGATGGGCAGACAATCATGAGAAGGCTACCTACACCCAATCACCGAAATAAAACCCATCCATCACCGCTTCAACTTATCAATCGAAAGCGATTCAAGGATATCAATGCATTCCTGAAACCCTTTAAGCAGGTGTTAAACTTCGGATTTCAGAACCAATCTACCCTGTCAAAAAGTGGGGTTCACTGCGCTTTCAAAGAATTTCTACAGAAGGGATATAATTTTGGGGTAAATCCTCCTATTGATCCGGCATATCTGAAAATTAGTTCTGGCCCATTACTTGGACCTGAAAATGCGGAAGCTAAGCGAAATGGGAACCTCATTGAGATTTTCTGGGCTGATAATTCAGAAAAGGGGACTTCCTTTATGCCTGAACAAGCGATGGTTTTCCTTCTTCATCAAGACACAGGAAAATTTCACTGGATAAAAGAAGCAAATTCAAGATCCAAATTACAGGCTAACCTACCATTGTCTGAAGCGGACCTTGAAAAATCATGGTTCGTTTACCTGGCCTTTTATCGTAAGGTAAGTTCGAATTCCTATCTGTTTTCGGATTCTGTTTTCGTGGGTAAGGTTTAATATGTTAGTATAGTTATTCAATGAAATACTATACTAACTCCATTTGGCCCAAGTTTTCCAACTTGGGCCCTTACTATTGCTGACTTCGAACTGCAATTGGATCGGGATTCTATTTTCAGGATGGTTCCGTTCAAACTCCCTGTTCCATTGCGCTGGCACCAACATCCTTTACCTATTAGACATCTTGCGCCAGCACTAAAATCTATTCTATTCCTAAATCACGGGGTTGAAACCCCGGGCTATGCCTACGGCACGCCTTGGTTGCTGCCCTAATGTATGAAAATATTCTCCTTACGAGAAGGAAGTCT
>NZ_QGOL01000015.1 GCF_003259255.1 Algoriphagus litoralis | reverse complement strand
GGGCTAGTCTAGTACTGGGTATTTTAAGGTATTAGAAAAAAAATCAAGGTGAAATTGAAGTTTTTTTTTTAAAGGAAGTTGGAGGGTTTTGGGATTATAAATCCCAGGAAAGAAGTAGGAGATTGTGAATCTTGTATAGCTGGAGTAGAAAGTTTGGAGGTTTGGAAGTTGGGAGGTTAGGAGGCAGGGAAGTCAGAAAGCTGAAATGCCGTAGGCATGCCTTGGAGGCAGACAGGCATGGCTGAAACCATAGCCCGGGGCTTTATAGTTCGACACTTCGACAGGCTCAGTGCAGGCAAGCTCATCAGCCGTCCCCGGGTAAAAAATGATCGCGATTTTCCAACCTCGGCGCAGAAACAGAGTAAGGACGAAAAGTTCGGTGCCGAGGATGAATTTAAAAATAGTCGGAGAAAAAAATCCTCCCTTTCCGCTGCGGCGGGTCAAATCCCCCTACCCCCTTTATCAAGCTTGGGAATTCTGCAAAGCAGAAAGAATCAAGGGGGAGTTACGGCGGAATGATCAGGGAAATGGAATTCCAATTGAATAGCAGCCTACCTCCGGTAGATAAACCTACCTCCGGTAGGCAAGCCTGCCTGAAGGGAATGGCCGGTTGGCGTCAGCAAGTCGCTATTTCTTAACTAAGTTGTATCTCAAATGGGTAGTCAGTTCGGAATGAATCACTTCTGCAATTTGAAAGTCGTATTTAGCTGCATCCATACCGTCAAAAAGTCGAATTCCCTTTCCTAAAAAAACTGGTGCTATATGGATAAAAAACTCGTCGATAAGTCCGGCATTTAAGAATTGTTGGATGGTATTTGCACCACCTTGGATTCTAATGTCCTTACCTTTTGCTGATAGTCTTGCCTTATTTAATGCACTTTCGATACCATCGTTTATAAAGTAAAATGTTGTGGTTCCATCCTGAATCCAGGGATCCCGTGTTTCGTGGGTTAATACATAAACATCTGCTTTGAACAGGTCATTTGGCCAGCTCGCCTCCCCTTCTTCAAACATTCGTTTACCCATTATGTAAGCCCCTGTTCTTGCAATCGTTTCCCTAATGTATTTTCCGTCAGCACTGTCTTCTTTTCCTCCCTCAATCTGAAGATGTGCCCAAAAAGCTTTTTGATTAAACATCCAAGCATGGATCTTTCCTGAAACCCCTCCCATAGGATTTTTAGGACCTCTATTCTCTCCTGCGAAAAACCCGTCAAGAGATATCCCACTGTCAAAAATTATTTTGCTCATCTTCTTTATTCTTTGATAGGTTCAAAAAGGAAGGACCTTCTACTATTTTGCTTGTGGTGTTATATTAAGAATTATTTAGATCCTTTTAAAATCCTCGGGTCAGTACCGGCAGACTCAAAGCTTAGGCAGGGGATTCCACTTCAGCGAGGCGGCGGCGTTCTTCTTCGACGATGCGGTTATAGATCTCGCCGCGTTTTTTGATGCGATTAGTTTTCTGCCAATCCATAAAGGCCACAATCACAAACAACATAAAATACATGATCTGGGACTTCTGACGGATGATAATTCCCAGATTCGACATCACAAAGGTCATGGAGATGGAGATCGAAATAAAGACTACACCTGACATCTTGACCATGGCCGGAGCTTCTTTGATGTATTTGATAAAGTCCTTATTCAGGATCTTGCTAAACATGTAGATGTATAATGCATTCTCCATGGATACCACCAAGCCAATGGCATTGGGAGAATCAATAAATAAGGGTCGAAACCAAAACGTAAACAACTTCATCGGAAGACTATAAGATGTCATGTCTACTGCAGATCCTGCGGATTGCAATCTTTGGGCATTAAGATTGGATTCCTCCTCAAAACTTTGCAGAACGTTATTGGGGTCATATCCTAAAAACACCAATAAATCCTCGTATACGTAAATACTCATCCCAATGGCAAATACCACCACTGCATACTTCTGGTAAAGCGGTACTTTTTCTTTACCCAATACAAAGCCTACTCCCATACCAATCAATACCGCAAAGAGAATATGGGGACGTATCATGTAACAGATAAAGCTTCCCAAAGCGATATGGTAAATCCTCTTTTGAGGCCAAGAAAGTCCATAGGTAAGGAAAGCCAAACCTGCAAAAATATAGGCTCCTTTACCCAAAGAGGCTGTCCAAAAGTGCATGTTTGGCAAAAACATAAAAATGGTAATCGCATCCCAACCCTCAAATTTCGGGTTGAAACGCAGATTTTCCTTCATAAAAAGGTAGAAATACACAAAGCCCCAGAACCCTATCCAGGTACTGAGGAACATCATCATGTCATAATTGAAGCCGAGCCATTTAACAAAGGGATAATTAATCCATTCAATAAATAGTGTGCCTGGCTCAAATGCATCAAACCAGTTTCTGTAATGTCTATAACTTAAATAATAACTTACTGAATCGGAGCGGTTTAACTGAGCATAAGTCCAATAGACCAAACCAAAAAACATATGGTACCAATACATCTGATTGAGCAGGCCTGCCTTAATCCATGGGTGTTCTTTTTGGAGATTACCAAGGATAGGTTGGGAAGCAAAAAAGAGAAAAAGGACTAAAAGGGCTGCTCCGAGCAAGGCGTCAAGGGTTTGTTGGGTTAAATATAAGGAATGGAAGGGTTAAGGGTTAACTGTTAAGGGGTAATTGTTCAGGGTTCAGCGGTTCAGCGTTAAGGGTTGAATGAGGAATGTCGAATGTCGAATGTTGAATGATGAATAATGAATTAGGAATGGGGAATTGAGAATGAGGAATGTTGAATGTCGAATGTTGAATGATGAATTAGGAATATCGAATGGTAAATGAGGAATGAGGAATGACCCTGTAGGGGTCAAATCTTGGTAGTCCGGGGCTTAAGCCCCGGGTAAAAATGACCAAGGTTTTACAACCTCGGCGCAGAAGTATGGTGAGGACGAAAAGGTAAATGCCGAGGTACGGAGACGAATGTTCGAGAATATAATGTAGGGCTTCAGGAGAAAAAGGACAAATGGAAGGCTAGGCCGAGGAGGTATTAAGAATTTGTCGGATTTAAAATCATACAATCCTCCCGACATACGACAGGACAGGCTCCTTAAAAAAAAAGCAGTCTAAAGACTGCATTATCGTAGGCACCAGCCTGCCTCAGACAGGTCTGAAGACTGACGCCAGCGGGGGAATTGCGCCAATCGACGCGAACTTAGGGCTGGGAAAGAATCAGTCGAAAAAAATCTAGATACTGGTTTGCTACTTTGTCCATTTGGAACTTGTCGGCTACAAAAGCTTTGGCTTTAGCGCCCATGGTTTTGCGCTGATCTGGATGATCCAGCAAAAAGTTAATTTTTTCACAAAACTGAACAACTGAACGATCTGGAATTAAAAATCCTGTTTGCCCATCTATCAGACATTCTCTAATCCCCCCTACTTCCGTGGCCACAGTAGGAACTCCAAAGTGTGCAGCCTCCAATACTACCCCTGGTAATCCTTCTGTATCTGAGGTAAGGATTAGCAGATCGGCAGAAGCGAGGTAGGGAGAGACGTCTTGTTGGTAACCAGCGAAAAAGATACAAGACATTAGATACAAGACATTAGATTTTTCAAAGCCATGAGCTCCACTCTCATTTTCACGCCTCTTCAAACTTGATACTTGATACTCTAAGTCTTTTTTCATCGGTCCATCTCCAACAATTAGGGCTTTCAAATTGGGGCGGGATTGAGAAAGCTGGGATACGATTTCGATAAAGCGGTTTGGGCGTTTTTGGGAGGTGAGGTTTCCTAAAAAAAGTAGGACTTCATCCTGTTCCGCAATCCCCAGAAGCTTCCTAGCTTCTTCCCTGCTTGGGGCATTTGCAAACTTTTTTGGATCAAAAACCCGGTGAATAAACGTGGCCGGCTTTTGAAATTTGTAGTGGGAGATCACGGAATCCAGTGATTTTTTGCTCACTGCAATCAGGCCATCAAATCGCTCAATCCAATTAAAATATGCCCATTTTTTGATTCCCCCTTTGTTCCAGAATAAAGCATCATCGATAAAACGGGCAATCAACTTTGCTTTATTAGCCATTCCGAAAATTCTCAGCCATGCTCCATATTTCAAAGTTTTGGAGCCATTACAGAGAATAATCTGAGGTTTAAAGGAATCTATTTCCTTCTTTAATTCAACTATAATTCCAGACTGAAATGTTGGGAATTTCTCTAACAAACTCCTTTCAGAAAATGGGAGGACGCTATCTGTAGTTTGTAAAGAAACAGTTACACTTTCCTTCGGAAGGAATAAATACAGCCTCTTTACTTGGCAACCTTTTAAGATAAGGCTTTCAGCCAATTCTTCAGCAAAAATCTGTGCCCCCCTCCGGATAGGCGAAGTATCAAGAATGAGTATTCTTGCCTCCATTAGCTTGATTTAAATAAAACTTCTCGAATTGACTGGCTATTGCTTTAATTGAATAATTCTCTTTCACCAAAGCGTAGGCATTTTCAACTAGTTCGGAAAGATCCGCTTCAGGAGATAAAATTGTTTCCATCACAAGCTTTGCAAAGCTGTTCTCGTCATTTTTGGGAATAAGAAATCCAGTTTGCTTAGGAATGATTACCTCAGAAATACCTCCGGTATCATAGGATACTACTGGTACTTTAGCAGCCATTGCTTCCAAGATCACACCGGGAAGACCTTCGATAAGGCTGGGTAAAAGCAATGCTTTAGCATGTGGAAGAATGGAATTCACATCCAGTCTTGAGCCCAGAAAAATGATTCCAGCAGGTGCTTCCTTTTCCAATTTGGAACGAAGTGGACCATCTCCACAGAGTACCAAGCTTACCGTAGGAAAGCTTTGATGTATTTTTTTAAAAATCCGAAATAGCCCTTCGTGATTTTTTTCAGGAACAAAACTTCCTATATGGAGTAGAAATGGATTTCCATCGAGAAATTTTTCCAAATCAGATGGCATTTGAGATGAGCTAAAACCGATTTCAGTACCGATGGGCAAATGAGCAATGGGTTTGGTCCACTGGAAAACCTTTTGAAAATCCTGCATGCAAAGCAGGGAAACTGAGGCTACAGACTGAATCTGAGAAAGGAGAAAGGTATAGAATATCCGTTTTGGAGTCGAATCCATAAATCCGGATATCTGATTTGCATTTCGAAAAATCAGAGGCGATTTCCATCCAAAAAAAAAGCGGGAAAGACCCGCAAATTTCAAGGTATCTCCAGCATTTGCTTGTACGATATCAGGTTTGATTTCCTTAATCAGCCGGGCCAATCTATACCAGGAAATTATATCCAGATTCTTGGATCCAAATAGGTGTACTCTGACTCCCTTGAATGGAAGTGTATCTTTACCGGGATAGAGGAATACCAAAATGACTTGATGTCCTAGAATTGTCAATTCCTGGGAAAGCTGAGCTGCAAACAGTTCTGCTCCCCTACGTTGTGGTTTTTGAAGTATCTGGAGGATTTTCACTTCTGAACTCGGTTTGCTAAAAGTGAATTGTAGGTTTGTTCATATTGAGCGGCAATTTTTCCAATTTCAAAATGCTCGGCAGCAAAATCATATGCTCGCTGAGTGCGAGTGTGCCAATCCCCCAAACTCAGCGCATTTTGCATTTGAGCAAATAGATCAGCCTGATCACCTACTCTGTGAAAAAGGACCATGGTATCATCAACGCATTCCTTATTTTCCGGAATATCTGAGCAAATAATCGGGACTTTTGCCATCATTCCTTCAATCAAAGCCCCAGGTAGGCCTTCAAAATAGGTGGGAAAAACAAAAAAATCGGCTTTCCTTAATAAGTCTGACACATTCTTCACTGTTCCCAATAGTTCAACTGAGCTTCCTATTTCTATTCGTTCGATGATCTTTTCCAACTCTTTCCGATAATCCCCATCCCCTGCTAAAATCAATCGATCATTTGGTCTGGTCTTTAGGAGTTCTGCAAAAGCAGGTAGTAAATCTTTATGGCCTTTGCGTTCAATTAGGCGGCCAACGCATAACCAAGTTCGATTTACGATTTTTGATTTACGATTTACAAGGTTCCTACTGGCGTCTTCCGCCCTTGTTTCCAATCGACTTTCAAGATTTGGAATAGGACGACCTCGATGTATCACAACTGTTTTATTTGGGTCAAGGCCAATGGTTTTGCGGTGGGAATCGACGAGAACTTGAGAATTGGCTATCATCAAATCAACCTTACCAAGAGTCAAACGATCCAAAATTTGAACGCCAAAAAGAGCCAATTTTCCTTTGAGTTTCAGTCCGTCATAGCGCCGCTTTCGATAACTATTGTTTACTAGACTATTGACGATTTTGACCTTACTTTTCAATCTACGGGCAACCATATCCGAGCGAAAGATACTGGAGTGGACGATTACAGCACCTTCTTCTTGAACCACCTGGTCTACTCTCTTTGCCATCTCTGCAAACCGATTAGAAACGGGCAAACCCAACCGAATGACTTTAATTCCTGCTGCTACATATTCATCCCAAAGATCATGTTTTCCATTAAAAAGTGTGACAAACACCGGTCGAAATTCCCTAAATCGAGAGGTGATTTCTAAAAGGCTTTTCTCAGCCCCTCCGGTTTGAAGGGTATCTAGAAGGTAAAGGATAGTAGGTTTAGACAAGGTTTATTGTTTTTCCTTTTACCCCATTTATATAATGCCAAAAAGCCAAAGAGATCATACGCATATTTTTCCAACCATAGCCTAAACCGTAGCGATAGCCATAAAAAGCCTTGGCAAACCATTTTCCGATTAATCGTTTTTTCATGGTCTTTAGGGTCAAGGAATCGGAGATATAGAGAAGGTTTCGTAGGCTGTAATATTCTCTTGCCAGATTCTTTTTCTGCTGATAGGCAGGCCGATCAAAGTCCAATCGTCCCGTTTCTTTCCTTGCTTCTAAAAACAATCCAGAATCCACTACCAAGGCAAAGCCTTTTCTAGAAACTTTTAAACAAAAGTCTAATTCCTCAAAACCAAAAAACAAATCCTTATCCGGAAACACTCCAGCTTTGACCACTTCTGCAGATACCAGCATACACATGCCACCAGCGATGGAATCCACTTCCACCCATTCTTTCTTTTCCAAAAGCCGGGTTTGAATTCGCTTGATCACTCCTTTCTTTCGGTCAAAAAAATGGCCCACAGTCCCCAATACCCCACAAAAAGGATTGGCGTTACGTATAGCCAGCAATCTTTCGAAACAATCCGAACGAAAAGGGGGATCGTTGTCATCACCCCAATAGATCCATTCTGCACCTTTTTCCAAACAAAGTTCCAAGCCTTTTGCAGCCGCCCCGGCGGGACCTGCATTATACCCTATACGATGGTAGCGAATACGGGAATCCAAAAGGCCTGCTATAGCATTATCTGTTTCCAAATTGTCCGAATTATCGATTACCCATAAAAAATCAGGAGGATAGGTCTGGGAAAATATGGCCTTTAGGGTGGCTAACAGGATATCTGGGCGATTGTAAGTGATAACAAAAGCACCTAGCTTAATCATACTTGACTGTTTCCGAATATAATCGCTTTGCTAAAAATGGAAAACAAGCCAACCCAAAACGACCCCAAGTAGCCATTTTTGTTGGCTTATATCTTACAGAATTAAATAGGTGATGTCTCGCTTGGGGGAAATTCCGAAACCGCATCCAATTTACCCCAATGATTTGATGATACAAATGTTTCACATGTGGGGTCAATGTATTGCTATGCTTGTCCAAAATAAGACTTAAAGAATCAATCATATTTTGAAGATTTTTGGAACCTCCTATTGGACAAGGATGATAAATAAAATTGAAATATTCTATGTATGAAACGTATGGTTTTTCCTCAAAAACTCTGAAAAACAACTCGGTATTCTCAGCAAATAGAATAAATTCATCAAATCCTCCAACTTTCTCAAAAAGAGATCTTCTAATTAGCCAAGCTCCAGGAATAACAATTCTGTTTCCCATTGCACCATTTGAGCTGTCAGAGATTTTAACCTCATATCTTTTACCATTGGGTTCAATACGGATCATATTGCAAAAAACCAGATCTGTCTTTTTGTCAATTGCTTTTCGAAAGTCAGAAAGCCAATTATCTGTAAACTCATCATCATCATCCAAAAAAATTAGAAAAGGATTTTTAGAAATTGAAGCCCCAACATTTCTGGCAGAACTTACTCCCAACTTTTTGCCTCTACATATGTAGACTACTTGATTTGGAAATAGTTCTTGAAATTGTTTCTCTTGACTATTTGGACTATCATCAACTATAATTACTTCCTCTTCTTCTTTTATTTTGATAAGCTTTTCGACCAGAGCTAAAAGTTGATTTGGCCTATTATATGTTGGAATAATAATTGAAATAGACATCAATCCTTCAATTTATCAGCATCGCTAAGGCTCTGAATTGTATCTACTGTAAACCACTTGTCAGGAAAAACACTAGACGAATAAAGATTTTTACTAGAAATCAACTCTGTCCAAACATCAGAAAAATCTTCCTTTTTCTCCATTAATTTATTTATAGCGTTAGGATTCAATATTTGAATTCCAGAACAATAGGTGTAAGCTGGATCATTCCTATCCAGTTTAACCACTAAATTTTCAACCTGATGAATAAAATCACCTTCCAAACCTTTAACAGGCAAAACAGGGACAACCATACAAGGCGGTGCCCCTAAACGGTTATATTCCTCAAAAAGCAATTCGATTTTAAAATTTGTCACATTATCTGCCGTCATTACAATAACAGGCTCATTAAGGGTTCTCAATAATGAATTAAAAATCCACCAAGCATTCCCTCTCCCTTCTGTATTGATTACAGAAGATACTCCCAATTCAATTACGTGCTTTGCAAGATCAGCACCTTTGTATCCAACCGTAATATGTAGATTTTCTAGGAACGGTTTAATTTTGCTAATTCCATTGGCAATTAAAGTTGATCCCCATAAAGGAGCCATAGGCTTAGGAATCAAATCTGTTAAAGGTGCCATACGAGTACCCCGACCCGCGGCCATAATTAATCCATGACGGATTTTACTTTTGTTATTACTCATTGGGAGAATTAAGTATCAATTCCACAATCTCCTCTCTAGTGAGTTTTTCCGTATTTGCGGAGGATAATCCGAAACTAACAGGTTGCTTTACTTTTTCATTGAATGAAATTAGGTAATGCTTGATCCCATTAATTTCAAATTCTCTGGTATAGTCAAGCTCTAAGTCTCCAATTAAAAATTCATCATTGCGTTCCCCTGGTCTACCTTCAATTTTTTCCCACTTACCTCCTTTTTCTTCAATCCATACTTTTAAAATATCTTCAATCTGCGCTGCTTTCATATGGCGAGAAAGAACCTTTCCTTGTACTAAATCAATATGCTTAATCGCATTAACGACTAAATCTACTGCTTCGTTGACTGTGAAAAAGAATCTTCTCATTTCTGGACCTGTAGTACCGATAATGCCAGTTTTTTGATGCATTTCTGCCCAAATGGGTAAAACTGAACCTGTTGACCAAGCTACATTACCATACCTTACTGCGCAAAACTTGGTTTCAGAATTACTATTCATAGCACAGAAAACTCGTTCCATGATGCTTTTTGTCATACCGTAAAGGTTCCGAATTGGAGGGGCAGCTTTGTCAGTAGAAATCCCAACAACCATTTCTACTTTTCTTTCTGAAGCCACCCTTGCTACATTTTGAGAACCTAAAACATTCACATCTGTACACTCCATAGGGAATTTTTCAGCCAAATCAACAAACTTGGTGGCAGCAGCATGAATGACAATATGAGGCTGATACTGTGAGAATGTATCTCGAATTGATTCAATATTTACAATATCCATTGGAGCCACCTCGCAGCCTGTAACCGACTTGGCATACATATTTTGCTTATTGTTTCTCCCTGTCAAAATAACCCTGAAATCTTCCTTTAAGGCTAAGGCAAGATTTCTACCCAGAAATCCTGTTCCACCCGTAATTAATATCGTTTTTTTCATTTCAATTTTTATTCGTCATCGACTCAAGGACTGATTTAATTTTTTCCAATTTACCTCTTTGAAATCGCTCATCCGGCTCTAAGTAATTGCCCTCTGCCCATTCATTCCAACTTTTTATAAAGAAAATCGGCTCTTGTTCGAAATTGATGCAACTAATCAATTTTTCCAGTTGTACCCTTAAGAGATCAAGATTAAAATCATGATGAACTATGCCTCTTTTGCCTGAGCGGGGAGTATTATCCCATCCAACATGGAGTGTTGGAAAATTACCCCGTTCCATTTTTTCATTATGCGAACGTTTTACTAATTCATGAAAAGAAGTAACAACACAGCCTTTGGTCCAAAGACTTAAAATTTCATTTGGATATTTCTTCGTTAGCTTTTTTATGACTTTTTCTAATAAGTTAAACCTTCCTTTCTGGAGAAATTGATCATGAAAAACGAACCCGTTCAAATATTTAAATGGATTCTGCTTTTGATAAGAAATTCCTAAAAAGTAAATTCCTGGTAATCCTGCCCTTTTAGCTAAATAATCCCAATGCTCAATAAAAGAATCTAAATAGGGATGATCAAAGGGTCGATAAATAAGAAATAATGGCTTGCCTTCAACTAGAATATATCTTGAATCTTTAAAATATGGTAATACCTCATTAAAGTGAGCCTCATCATCAATTTTCCCTAAATATTCTTGGCGGATTAAAACCTTATTTGGGGCACCGTGCCAAATTCCTGACCATGTTTGATTTGCCCAAGCAAAACATATAGGGAAATCAGGTCTACTTGATACCAAAAAATCACGCGCAGGTTGTTCTAATAAACGCTTACCTCCTCCAAACCAATAATGCCAATAACAAAATCCATAAATTCCATGCTCTTGCGCTAGTTTTGCTTGCTTGATCCGCACTGATTCATCTCTCAAATCATAATATCCTAATTCTGTAGGAACATGAGGCTGATAATGATTCTTATAGAGTGGTTTTGCTTTTTTGACATTTGTCCATTCAGTAAATCCCTTTCCCCACCAAACATCATTTTCGGGAATGGGATGAAACTGGGGTAGATAAAAGGCGATAGGTTTTAGCTTTTGATTCACTCTAGCTTCTTGATAAGTTTGAAAAATACTGGTGGAATAAATTGTTTAAGAATTTCCTTTGGCCCATCCTTCTTTCTTTGAGGAAATAGATCAGGATATTTTTTTATCAACTTAGTTTTTGCTTCTTGGACCGCCTTTCGGTTTTTAGAAATATTTCGGTCATGCAGACGAATGAGTGTACTTGAATCGAACTTGTATCCTAAATAGTGAAAAACCTTGCCCGCTTTAGCACATCTAATCTGAAAATCCCAATCCTCAATATATTGAAGGGATTCATCATAAATTCCGACATCTCCAAAAACTGAAGACCGATATAATGGTGCTGATGTGACAAATGGATTCCTTTGAAGAATCGCCTCTAATACTAATTTATCAGAACGGTCAATTTCAATGGCTCCAGTCCAACCTGTATCGCTATAGATATGAAGGTCTCTCTTTGTATCCTTTGAATAAAAATATCTTGCTCCTGAATACACAATGTCTACTTCTGGATACATTGATAGGAATTCAACCTCATTTTTCAATTTATTGGGTGTGATCAAGTCATCAGAATCCAAAAGTTGAATATAATCTCCTTTTGCAGATAATATTCCCAGATTCCTTCCACTGGAGATCCCTCCGTGTTCTTTTGAGAGAAAACTAAAGCGTTGATCCTTTAATGAATAAGCTTCAGCTATTTGAAGTGTCCTATCTGTAGACCCATTATTTACAATTACACATTCCCAATCTTGAAAACTTTGAGCTAGTAAGCAGTCCAATGTCTCTTCCAGATATGTATCTGAATTGTAACAAGGAATAATAATTGAAATTATTGGCATCAGCTAATTTCAGAAAAATTGGATTTCTTTAGAAGATTCAACTTTTCCCTTAGCGAAAGGAAATCAATATTAAGTATTTGAAAATTACTTCTTAACCTCATGGGAGTCCTATAAAAGTTTCTAAAAAACAGCTTCTTTATTACTTCTAGAGTCTGTGTACTATCCGACCAAGAAGCTTTTTCTAATAACTCTTTACAGAAAGTTTGCACCATTTTTAATTCGGGTTGATTTTCCTCGGATATATTCAAACTAACGATATTTTTTTCAGTGGTAGTAATTGATCTACCAAGCCAATATTCTGCCATGCTTATTCGGAGTCTGTTTGCTTCATTACTTCGTTTATCAAAATTCTGAGCTGTAAATTGACTTTCACTTCTCCTGTACTTTAACAAAATTTCAGGTAGAAGTCCAAACTCTGTAATTTTACTCAACTCAATCCATAGCTGATAATCTTCCAGATACCCAGAAAACTGGAGCCCACTTTTGTCTAAAATTTCCTTTTGAATTATTACTGTGGGGTGTACAAAAGGACAATCCAATAGCAAAGATGGTCTGAGATATTCATTTTTTACAACCCTGTTGAAAGGGGTTCCATCAAAATATTCTGCAAGAGTGCCGCTAACCCCAATTGAAGGGTTTTTTTCCATAAACTGAACTTGCTGGTCAATGCGATTTGGATAAGCAATATCATCAGCATCCATTCGGACAATGTATTTTCCTTTGGCATGATTAAGACCGACATTCAGTGCGCCACCAATACCAAGGTTTTTAGTAAGTTGGATAAACTTGATTCTAGAATCTTTCAGGTTATGAACAATACTCGGAGAATTATCTGAAGAGGCATCATCTACTACAATAACTTCCAAATCAGTAAAAGATTGATTCAAAATACTTTGAATTGACTCATACAAAAAAAATTTCGAATTAAATACAGGAATTAGTATAGAAACCATTTAATCAATATAAGCTTTTTTTAATTCCTACAATAAGTTCTCCTGTCTCAAAAATGATAAATCCATAATCTATTAAAATTTTTTTGATAAAATCTTTTGAAACAATTTCCTCATGAACTTCGACTGAAATTAATTTTGTTAGATTCAAAAAATTCAAATTTTTACTCTCAAAAATATACTTTTCATATCCTTCAACATCAATTTTAATAAAACATATTTTCTTAATATCATAAAATTCGATTAATTGATCAATTGTAATTCCTTGAATTGACCCAATATTTGACTTATATACGGTTCTCGACCAATCCAAACCATCTCGAAATGAAGTTTGAATTTCAAATTTAGTGTTAGGAAATTCTGATATTGCTTTATTAATTGGTATAATATTAGAATAATTCTCTGAATTTTTCATGAGAAAATTAAAGTTCCCTGAATCTGGTTCAACAGAGAAAATATTTTTCTCAGGAAAAAGATTAGAAAAATATATAGATGTAAGTCCAATATTTGCACCTAAGTCAATAATTGAACCGTCTATATTATTCAGCTTAATTAATGATGATAAAATGCCATATTCAACATAATCAAATATTTGCTTAATAACCATTACATCACTTGAGCTTTGATTTCTACAATGAATTGGAAATCTAATGCCATTAATTTCAACAGAGTATGAACCATTAATTTCAAGAAATGAATTTAAATTCTTTATCTGACGCAATTTCCTTTCAAAAAGAAATTTCTCTTTATCCTTGAAATATCTTATAACTTTATTAATTTTTTTAAAATTCATTTATCTGTGTTTTAGGAATTTTGCAGGATTTCCAACAAATACAGAATTACCAGGAATTGATTTTGTCACTATTGATCCTGCACCAATAATAGATCCTTTCCCGATGGTTACGCCATCAAGAATTTTACATCCAGTCCCTAACCAAACATCATCTTCTATAATTATTCCTTTACAGGTTAATCCCTGCTTATTTATCGGCTCTTCAATCTCCGAGAAATTATGGTTAGCAGGTATAATCACGCAGTGGGCAGCAATCAAAACATTATTTCCAATTGCTAATCCTCCATGACCATACAAAACTGAATAAGGATTGATAGAACAATTATCTCCGATATTAATATTTCCACCATAAGTCAGAATAAGTACACCATTTAAAATTTCGGTATTCTTTCCAATAGATATTTCCCCCCCGAAAGAATTATCTAATACTGCAGTTTTATGAATAAAAGACTTGGAATGATACCTTAAACCTTTAATAGAAAAGTTCAATACTGAAAAAATTTTACTTAGTAAACCCATTCACAACTAACTTGAAAAAAACCAGAGCTCTTGCCCTTCAATGTCAAATCATTAACAATATCAATTAGTTGAAAATTGATTATCTCGGAATGGTATTCTTTAACGTTCTCCTTATCGAAGATTGCTAAATCTAAAGTGTAAGTACCCTCGACTAACAAACCAGCTGGAATTTTAAAAACTATTTCGATAGATGGAATCCCATAGTCTGAAACTGAAGTAAATAGCTTTTGTGCCATAGAATTTTTAATCGCAATACCGAGTCTATTTCGTTCTAATCTCTTTTTTAATTTTATTAAGATGGAGGTTTCATTATGATTAAAAAAACCTAAATCCTCAGGATTACCCATTTTTAGATACTCAAAGATAGAATCCTCCTGATTAGGGTACCAAATTCTATTAATTAAAACTTCATTTAAACTGATATAGTTCTCAATTGCAATAGTAGAATTAAATATGCCTAAAGAACTTCCTTTTTCCAGTCTTAATGCCTTTGGGCACAATTTTAGGACTGCATCCAAATCATGACTTACAAAAATCACTGTTCTCCCATCATTTCTACTCACATCCTCCATTTTCCCAAGGCACTTATTCTGAAATTCAAAATCCCCTACTGCCAAAACCTCATCAATAATTAGGATCTCCGGGTCTAAATGAGCGGCTACTGAAAATCCCAGCCGAACTTTCATCCCGGAAGAATAAAACTTAACGGGTGTATCAATAAACTTCTCTACTCCAGAAAAATCAATAATTTCATCTAGCTTTAAGTCAATTTCCTTTCGAGTCATTCCCAAGATAGTCCCATTCATATAAATGTTTTCACGACCTGAAAGTTCAGGATGAAAACCAGTTCCGACCTCTAAAAGTGAAGCAACACGACCATGAATTTCAATCTTTCCTGAGGTCGGTTCAGTGATTTGGGAAAGAATTTTTAGTAAAGTAGATTTTCCAGCGCCATTTTTTCCGATAATTCCGAGCACTTCTCCCTCCTTAACCTCAAAAGAAACATCTTTCAAGGCCCAAAAAACAGATTCATCTTCTATCCCAAATCGGCTTAGCTCTCTAAGTCGTTTTAGGTTTTGCCATGGTGATTTAATTACATTACCGATTTGGCCAACCAGGGTTTCTGCCTGCTTTTCTTTTAGGCCAAGCCGATACCTCTTTGAGAGATCGCTTACTTTAATCACACTCATTTAAATAGTAATTTTATAATTTGTATGACTTTAGAAACGAGTTTTTTAAATAGTATAGAGTAATATTTAATTTGAATTATTGGGAAGATTGAAAAGATTGTAATCAAGCCATTTAACTGTTTATTAAAATGAGGTAAACTAGACCAAAGAGAATTCTTTAAAATCCGATAATGTAAAGGGGCTAAATCCACATAAAGTGAAGGTCCCCAATTTGAAAGGTAGGCTAAAATCCATGTATCATGATTTTTTGCAAAGAAGAACCAAATTGGTATTTTTTTAAATTTATTTCGAAACATGATTGTGTTTTGATGAATCAAACATCCTGAAATCATTTCAGGCACAGTTCTGTTTACACGTAATTCTTTTTTTCTGAGATTTGAATCTGAAATTAAATTAGAGTTTTGGTCTACATATACAAAATCATGGAAAGCTAAAGAAAAATTTGGGTTTACTTCTAATGCATCAAATTGTTTCTGGATTTTTAAAGAATCTGTCCAATAATCATCACCCTCTAAATAAACAATGTACCTTCCATTTGCCAACTCAATCGCATTTTGATAATTTTTTGCCAATCCAAGATTCTGCTCATTCCTTATTAATAAAATATTATCTATATTAAGCGTAAGTTTTTCAATAATTGAAAAAGTATTATCAAAAGAACAGTCATCACAAATTATAATTTCAAAACTCCTATTAAACTTTTGCGAAAGAATACTATTAATACATTCATTTATAAATAATTCTTGGTTGTAAGTTAAAAGAATAATTGACACATCAATCATCATAATTTAGAAGTCTCTATTCTTAAGATCGCTTTAATTATAGCCTTCGATATTTGAATAAAACTTAAAGCAGAAAGTAAATCAAAAAATGTTACATTAGGCTCATCCTTAAGATTTCCTCTCCTACTATTATATAAGTTATCTTGATGAACTCTCAAAAATAAAATTATTCGGCTTATTCCTTTTCTTTGATTTCTAGATACAACTAAAAGAGATTTTTTAAACTTTGTACGAATTTTTTGAATCGATTCACTCGAAAAACTTCCAACACCATATCGATAAACACCTCCCATAAAATCAAGCATCTTAATTGGTCCACCTTTAGCGCATTCTAAAAACAAAAAAAAATCCCCTACCTTTAAATCTGAAAAGTATTCTGGAATGTTTATAATTGAAGATTTTCTATATACAAAAGAACAAGTATGAATGAAATTTCCAAATAATAAAACATCCCAAAAAGATGATACATCCTTTTTTACCTTATTTTTCGTAATAAAATCATCCTTTAAATCACATCCATCTAGTATTTGCACATTGTGAAAACAACCAGAATAATGCTTGTTCTCACTAAGAAATGCCACTTGAATCTTAATTTTATTTCTGTCGTCCCAATAATCATCACCTTCACATAGAGCAATGTATTCACCTTTACATTGCTCTAAGGCCCAAACAAAATTCCCCATCATTCCTTTGTTTACGACATGACGGGTATATTTTATCCAAAAACCTCGAGGATGAGAATCTATATAGGATTGAATTATTTCCCCTGTATGGTCGGTAGAAGCATCATCGGCAATTATCAATTCGACTTCGAAATCAACTTCCTGCATTAATACCCCTTCGATTGCCTCAGCAATATATTTCTCATGGTTGTAAGTAATCATGCAAACTGAGACCATCGATTTATTAGACAAATCTGGATCCTTTTTTTACAAACATTACTTCCACCAACCAAAGAAGTCCATTGGAAAAGGGGCGATTTAAGTCCGTGAAATCAAAAATTTCATAGCCTTTTTCATCCATAATATTCATGATCCTTAAAAGGGAATTTGGAAAAGCTTTTTGGTGAACAGCAGCCTCTACAAGAATACATTCAGTTATCCCAAAAATGGAGGAGGATCCTTTTAAGACTTCCAAATCCAGACCTTCGGCATCAATCTTAACCAATTCCGGGATCGGTAGATTTTCATCCTTTAAAAAAGCATCCAAGGTTTTCATTTGAACTTTTACCCTTTCCCCGAACTCATAGCCTTTAATCTTGGAATCACTTGGCCTGAATGAACTGCTATCGTCACTTTGGTTTATGGCAAATTCAAAAACACCATTTTGATTACCTAAGCCTATGGGGTAGAAATTAATCTTGGAATTCAACCTCAAGTCTTGGATTGACTTTTCAAGATGCGCTTGGGGCTCTACCAATATGTATGTTGAATTGGGAAATACTTTCAGAGTATCCCGAGTCCACGTTCCATGATTTGCTCCTACATCAAGTATATAGGCAGGTGAAAAGCCCTTACTTTTCAAATAGTTGAAAGCACGATTTACCAAAATCGATTTATTGAATTCAATATGTTTTCTTTGGTAAAATCCAAATTTTGCAGCGAAAGGGGAGGTCATCTTTATAAATGATTTCAGAAGTTTTTTCCTTAAGCTCATAAACTATTTTATTATTCTTCCTAGCACCCCTACCACCTTTACCCCATCCGGTATATCCTGTGTCACTACGTCTCCTGCTCCTTCGGTTACTTTATTTCCTATTTTTACCTTGGGAAGGATAGTTGCATTGGCTCCGATGAAGCAGAACTTACCGACCTCGACTTTCCCAAGTAGCAAAGCTGCTGGATTTACTTCGGTAAAGTCTCCGATTTTCACTTCATGATGGATTTGGGCTCCGGTATTGATTAAGCAGCCCTTTCCGATTTGGGTATTTGCTCCGATAAAGCAGAAATAAAAGATATATGCTTCCTCTGCACCTGAGAAGAAATTGCTAAAATCCACTCCTTTGCCCTGCGCGGAAATCAGCCTCCCTCCTAATCCGGCGAATCGCAGGTAAAACTGATGACAAAGTTGGGGGTTCCCTTTGCCTAGGCTAAAGAAGGGATCCTTTTGAAAATGGGCTTTTACCTCTTCGGGAGAATGGATAATCGGAAAGCGATCCTAAAAGCGCTCTCTTAGGTTGATCTCATAGAAGAAGACCATGTTTTTGGTTTTTCCTTCTGAGATCAGGATATCGAGCAGTTCGAAAGCATGTCCACCGGCTCCAGCTATTATCATTTATCAAAAGGTTTAAATAATTTAGCTGTTTTGGAGTATTGGAATATCAATGTTAATAGATAAACTGAAAGACAAGGAATCAACAATCCAGAATATCGTGGTATAAAATGAGTTAAAAATGCATGAAACAAAAAATAAAGAATGGGCAGGATCGTAATAACATACAGAGTCAAATCCTTTTTACATATGCTTCTTACAAACAGTATGAAAAGCGACAAATACATCGCAAATGTTATTAAAACAGGTATTAGATGTCTTCCTTTATAGAACCAAATACCTCTCCAACTAAAGAGAAAACTTGCTTTAAGGTGATTCAAAGGATGTGTAAAGATTAAGTTTAACGCCTTGGATTTAGATCCTTTATCGGGGTTATCTATATCTAAGCTATTCCCATAAAAGTTAGTCAAACCTCTATGCTCTAATTGTGCTAGCCGTAAATAGCTTTTTACCTCGTCAAATCTTACTTCGGCCATTGCCAGACTATCACCTTTCAATCCCCGATTTAAGCGTTGTAGACGTCCCCCGTCTAATAAGTCTTCCTTCCTATTCCCCAAGAATCTTTCAAAGAATCCTGTTTGCAAAACTTCAGGTGCGTATGCGTAATAGCCACCCCAATATTCCTCATTGCTCATTTGGTTTTTTATAGCGCGGATCAATAGCACTTCTCCCCCACGATCTGAGATACTTGTGGTGCCTAGTTGGATGTAATTTCTAAGCATCCAAGAACCAACTGGTATGGCAAAAGAAATGAGAAATAGCCCTAGGGAAAGCCAGTTCCGCAAATTTCTCTCTTCCGAAAAAAAGAATTCAAAAATCAAAACCGCAGGAATAAATATGACGAAAAGGTAAAGAAATACAGCTTTGGTCAAAGTCAAAAAAGCTAAAATCAATCCACTGATTATCAAATCTTTCTTTTTTCGATATTCCAAATAATTCAGAATAAAAACCGTAAAAAGAAGAAGAAAAATAGCTGCTGGTAAATCACTATTTACACTGGTGATGTAACTGGTAAAAACAGCAAAGAAAAAAACAGGAATAAATGCAGCTAATGAGGCAAGAAACCTTGGTAGCTGAAGCTTTCTGGCTAGAACATAGGATAACCCATAAATCAAAATAAGATAAACCAAATTGAGCTTGGTCATTTCTAAAATCAACTCAGGATCGCTAATCAATTGCTCCTTTGCAATTTGATTCCTTTCAGGCTGAAGTCTTGCAATATTTAAGGCATTAAGAAAGCTGATAACCGGTTCACGAAAATTAGAAGGTGTTTCTCCATCCATTGAATGAAACCCTTGGGTCACCAAATGATACGCTAGAAATGTGCTTTGATTGGAATCACTTACTAAAGGCTTGGAATTGATTTTCATATTCTTGTCGGCAAGAAAAATCAATCCACATAAAAGGATGGCATTGATAAAAAAGAAATAAATCGAGGTCTTATTTCTTTTATGCATCAGATTTTTGATTTAAAACCAACTCCAACCACATTCCAGGCAATCTTTCTTAAAGAGGTCCAATCAACTCTTTGAATATAATTATCCAAACCAATAGAACCCATGGATAGCACTTTAATTATCCATTTGGGCCTCAAAACCACCTCCGCAAAAGGCGTAGAAAAATAACCCTGACCCAATACTTGGACTTCTTTAAGTCCTACAGCCTCATACAATTCTTTTAGATTCTCTGGAAGCAGTTGAACCTGATCATCTGAATAGCTTTTATCTAGTTTAGTACGGAGGGTCCTTAAGCCTTGAATCAATGGATTGCTTGATTGAGGTTCATTGGCAACCACCACTCCTCCAGGTTTTAACAAAGTGACAATATGGGATAAAATGCCTTTCATATCGTCAAAATGATGAAGTACTCCAATCATAAAGATGACATCAAACTTCTCCTCCGGTTGGTACTCCTTGATATTGGCACAGATAAATTGTGCCTTGGGCTTAGAATTGTATTGATTGGCATAGTCAATCAAACCTTGGGAATAGTCTACTCCGACGTAGGCTGAATAAGGCTTATCCAAGTATTTGACTGAAAAGCCGGCCCCACATCCTACTTCCAAAACTCTTGAAGTATGGTCAAAAGACACATTTTTCAAACTGCTTAGTAGACGATGCTTTCTCGCAATTGAGCATTGAGGTGCCAAGTCTTTTTCCAAATACTTTGGAGAAATGGCATCAAAAAGCGCTTTGTCTTTCTTTTCGTGTTCAGTAAGACTATGGGCCGTTTTGCTATCCATGTACCTTTTTCAAAAAGAAATACTTATAAAAAATAAAAACTAAACTTGTTATCAATTGCACCAACAAATAGTGGATGGATGTACGCCAGATCAAGAGAGAGTAGAAAGCCCACTCTCCTATTTTGGAAGTATATACCACAGAAAGATATCCCAGAATTCTAGCTTTTTGACTTTTCCCTTTATCTCCTTTAAATACGATTTGATCGATAATAAAGAAGTTTAGCGTAGTGACCATCACACTCACCAGAAAATAGGATAAATACACATTCCAGTGCAGCAGGTCATTAAAGGTGTAGTTAAGCCCAAAGGCCAAAAGATACCCTGGCACGCCCCAAAGGGCCATTTTGGAAATACCTGAGAGGGTTTCTTTTACCATCAGGTCTGCCTCAAATGTTTTTGTTACCGACAATGAATCTTCTTGTTTTGTTGATGATCTCTGCGATCAGCCCAAAAAAGAAAAACTGAAAGGAGAAGAAAAACAGAATCAAACATAAGCCTCCCAAGCTGCCGACCAGCTGATAATCCCGAATCCCCCGAAGAATGGCCAAGAGCATAAATACCATACTCATGGGTACAAACACCTTTTTGGGGTTGAAGTACAAGGCTAGTCGGGTAACCAAGGTAAAGAACACAATCGTATCGTTGATTGGGCTAATTGATGACTTCCCTATTCGCTTGAAGTAGTTGATTTCATAAAAAGTCACCTCATGATCATTGGTCAATGCTCCCAGGGTAATGGTCGAAGTAAAGGAAAATCCTTTTGGAAGAAGGTTCCAGAATTGAATTGCAAGTTCCTTTTTGAAAATCCGCATCCCAGAATTCAAATCCGGGATATTCTGACCACTAAGAAAGGAAGCAAAGGAAGTAAGGATCTTTTTGGGTATTTTTCTAGTCCAGGAAATGTCGGCCCATTTCCTAGCACCGATTACCATATCCATGCCATCGGCCTTATCTATCAGTTCTCCGAATAAATGATTAGGATAGGTCCCATCTGCATCCGTAATTCCAATCCAATCGTATTTGGCGTTTTTAATTCCTGTTTTTAAGGTCGATCCATACCCTTTATTTACACTATGGTGAATTAACTTGACCGGTATATGAATCTCCTTTTCCTCAAAGGAATTTCTTGAACCATCGTTTACCACAATAATTTCAAAGGCCATTCCTTTTTTGTCTAAAGTTTCATATATCACAGAGACTGTTTGATTCAATACATCCAAAGATTCGTTGTAACAAGGAACGATGATTGAGATTGAGGTTGGCTTTTGAGTGGTCAATTGGTGTTTGGAGGTGTGAATGTTACGTGTTGAGAGTTAATTGTTAAGGGTTGAAGGTTTTGGGTTGGAACGTTTCTGCCTTCGGCTGGGATGTATCGTTGATTAACGTTGAACTTTGAACGTTGAACGTTCTACGTTTTGGGTTCAGGGTTGAAACGTTGCTGCCTTGGGCAGGGATGTGAAGTTGATTAACGATGAACATTGAACATTGAACGTTGAACGTTCTACGTTTTGGGTTCAGGGTTGGAACGTTTCTGCCTTTAGCTGGGATGTATCGTTGATTAACGTTGAACGTTGAACGCTAAGCGTTACTAGTTGAATTTCCTTCCATCTTCCTTACCACCATTTCGTAACCGAAGGGGAAGTTTTGGGAGGTGGATTGCCGAAGTTTTTTTCCTTTGGCTGTATTAGCAAACCACCAGGCGGATTTTTGGAGTCGGGATACGAGTCGGTTTCCGCCTTTGATATTTGGAAGAATGGCTTTGGAGAGAATATCTACCAGGATCTCGACCGCACCTCCATAGGGCTGAAGGTGTAGGATTTCGAAGTTATTTTTCTCAGCGAAGTTTTGCAGGGCAAACTGGGTGTATCGGTAGTAGTCGAAGGGTTTCTCGTGCAGCCAGTAGTAGAAGGGCACATTGATCAGTGCATTACCCCCTGTACGAAGCACCCGATTCATTTCCTGCCAGAGTTTTTCGGGTTCCCGGATATGCTCCAGTACATCCGAAAGGATGATGGTATCGAAGGTATTATCTTCCAGTGGAATGGGCTGATTGAGGTCAGCGACATGGTCGAGATATTCGTTTTTGTGCAGGGTATTTTCCCAGTCCACACAGGTGACTTCGTTCACATGGTCTTTGTAGACCTGATACAGGGGTACTTTTCCGCAACCCAAGTCCAAGAGGCTTCCTTTGGCATAGGTAGGAATATGCTTCTCATAGAAGCTTGCCACCAGATAGACCGGAAGTCGGGAAGCGACAGAAACTGCATTTTTATCCATAGAAGGTCCAAGCTTACCGTTATGGTAGACAAATTTACTTGGAGTCCAACTGGATGAGTTTTGCATTAGGTTTGAACGTTGAACGTTAAAGGGTTGAACGTTGAAGGGTTGAAGCGTTGAACGTTAAAGCGTTGAACGTTAAGTGTTGAAGCGTTGAACGTTGAACGTTGAACGTAGAACGTTAAAGGTTGAAGTGTTGAACGTTGAATGTTGAACGTTTATGCCACGTCGGCAAAAGTTCGTTCCATTCGGCGGAAGTACATCATGCCGAAGACAAAGAACACGACTGCAAGGATGCTGCCGGGCCAGATCCATTCCCAGGGCATGGGGCGGTTGAGGAAAGCCGCGCGGAAGCCTTCGATCACGCCTACCATGGGATTGAGTATATAGAATTTTTGGTACTGCTCCGGGACTGCATTGGTACTGTAGACCACCGGCGCGGCGTAGAGCAGCAGTTGCACCAGAAAGGTCAGGGCGTGCTTCACGTCCCGGTATTTGACCGCCAAAGCAGAGAGAAACATGCCGATACCCAATGAGGTCATCAGCAAGATAAGGATCAAAATAGGCAGAAATAGAATTCCCCAGCCGGGTACCTGTCCGAAGTAGATGAGTAATACGATGACTACCACAAAGGCGATGATAAAGTCCAGGAGTTTGGACAGGATGGCGGAAAGGGGCAGGACCATTCTGGGGAAATAGACCTTGGTAATCATGTTGGCATTCTGAATCAACGAGTTGGCCGACTCGGTAAGGGTGCCGGAGAAGTAGTTCCAAGGCCAGAGTGCGAGGTAGGAAAACAGCAGGTAAGGCATGCCGTCGGAATCCACTTTGGCCAGTCCGCCGAAGACCAGCGTGAAGACCAAGGTGGTGAACAGGGGTTGGATAATCGCCCAGGAAACTCCCAGAATGGACTGTGCATAGCGGGCCTTGATGCCGCGCAGGGTGAGGAAGTACAGGAGGTCTTTGTATCTCCAGAGTTCCTTGAAGTCCACCATCTTCCAGCCGGATGAGGGTTCGATTACTTTGTAGTGAGGGGAGTTCAGGGTTAAGGGTTTTAGGGTAAAGTTTAAAGAGTTTTAGTTTAAAGTTTAAAGTGGTTGAGGGTAAAGTTTAAAGAGTTTTAGTTTAAAGTTTAAAGTGGTTGAGGGTAAAGTTTAAAGAGTTTTAGGTTAAAGTGAGTTGAGATTTTGTCGGGATTTTTTAATAATGGCATTGATAACCAGGATAATCTCTTCGATCTCACTTTTTAAAAAGTTCATATCTGAATAATCTTCCAATAATTTTTTTCTATCTAAAAGCCTTAACCAATAACGGGATTCACGGGCTTCTTTGTTTGCAATCACCATTTTACTGATAAAATCTGCTTTAGAATGGGCTGCTTGGGCTTCTTCTACATTTGCTCCAATGGAGGTTCCTGCACCTACCAACTGGTCCGCTAAGCGGAAATGATTTCCTTCTCTAAGTAAAAAATACGCATCAAGAATTTTTTCAGCAAAATGAAAAGTCCGGTCTTGGATGTTTGGATTCATAGCCCTGTTTATTTGATTTACCTAAATCTAATTTAACAGTTTTGCTCATCCCTAATTTTAAACTTTATCACTTTAAACTTCTCATTTTCTTAGAGCTTCGCCCTTTCACTCCCATTTTGAGCTAGCGACCGAGTAATAAAATTACTCAGTGAAATGGGATTTACAAGATTGGGGCTTTAAAATTTGGTTAGGCAGATTTTCAGATGAGGCAATTTGGCTCTAAGGGTTTAGGAAAATTCAATTGCATCGGTCGGTTCCAAAGATTGTTTGGCTTCCAGAATTTGAAAGATGGATTTGTCTTTGTTTTCAGGAAGCCAGAGTTGGCCCAATGCCAGATCGGTGGCGTAGTCATCAAACCGTTCGATTCCTGCACCGGTGTAGTGTGTGATTTCCCCAAAGTAAATTTTTCCTTGGATGGAATAGAGGTCCACCCGGCAATAATTGAAGTCTTGCGCTAGTTTTTCGCTGAGTTTTTTCATTTCCTCCAGGTTTTGATGAACCGGAATGGGGGTCAACTTCTTATCGCCAAACATCTGTGCACCGGGGATTTCGCGGAGGTTTTCGTCTGTAAAAATTCTTGAGGCGTCATTAAATCGATCTTTCAGGAAAAGGATCATTTTCACTTTGCCATGAAAACAATAAAACTTGATATCCATGGGAATTGAACCGTTTTCATCGCGGAGGACCTTTTCGCAGAGGATTCTCCTGGGGATATCCCTATAAGCCCAAGCATGGGAAACCTGTCCAAAACTCTGGGATAGCCAGTATTTTGCCAGTTTCTGGATTTCGGTTGGATTGGAATCTGCATTGATCAGCTTGTTGAATCCTGAGGCATGGTTGGCTTTCATAAAAAACTCTTGGCCTCTGGGGGGAACAGGAATATCCATACCTGTTTTGCTGATATGGTAGATGGGGATAAGCAGGTCTTTGGCGACATTGGCTCCCAATCTTTCCCGAATGTAATCCTGGACTTTTACTTTGTCAGAGGTGATCGTGAGTAGCGGATTTTTCTCCGTAAGCATCTTGTGAACGATCCGCTGATTATGTGTTTGGGGATTTAGGATATCTAATGGATAGCCGTTCATTTTCTGAAAAAAGGCTTTGGTTTTAGGAAAACCCGCCGATTTTTCTTTTAGGTAATAGGCGTGATCTTTAAGCCTTTGTGGAATCCCAGATTTAAAAAATGCTTTCAAAATTAGCGGCGGTTGAAACTTTTGAATTTAGAATAGAAAAAATAGTAGGTGCTGCTGAACGGCACCAGAAAGGTTGGTTGATGATAGCGTAGCATTTCTCCGGTGCATACATTGTAATAATGTCTTCGCTTGAAGGAATACAGTCCTTTTGATATGAGGTATTTGCGAACCGACTCGCGGAATGAAAAATAGGTTTCCCGCTTATTCCTTTGGTTGTTTTCTGAGTTTGTGATGGAATTAGGCTGAGGAAAAACCAAAGTCAGTCTTTTTGAAGAAAAGCTAACTTTGGGATTAAGCTTCAATAATTCAAACATGAGGTGATATTCCTGCACGTTTGGCAGTGTAACATTCCAGGCACCGGCGGCACGTACCCATTGCGTACTCCAGAGGTTGGACACGGTGTTGCCCAGTCGGGTAGCGATCAATCCAGCCCAGATGTCCCTGAATGGAATGAAGACATGGTCCTGTTTGCTTCGCCTGATGAATTCCCCTACGACGAAGCTCTCCTCTCCAGTAATGGAATTGAGTTGGTCTTCAATTTTGCCAGGCAGAAGCTGGTCGTCTGCATCCATAAATTGAATCCAGGGATTTCGGACATGCTCCAAACCGAGGTTTCTACTGGCTGGGGCGCCTTTATTTTGACCATTTGGATGTTGGAGAAGGGTTATTTGGGCATGTTGTGATTCCAGTTTTTTACAAATCTCCAAGCTCTTGTCCCTGCTTCCATCCTCCACCAAGATGATTTGAGTGATTTCAGGTTGGAGAAGCAAGGATTCAACAGCTCTTGTCAGCGTCATTTCAGCATTGTAAATAGGAAGGATCGCTGAAACGGTTAGGTTGGGGTTAGGTGTGGGTTTATCCAAATTCGTAGAGTTCTTGGTGTGGTGGTTTGGGAATTTAGGAATAAGGAATGAGTGTTAAAGGTTGAGCGTTAAAGGTTGAATTGTTAAGAGTTAATGGTTAAAGGTTAAGTGTTGAAGGTTGAGCGTGAAAGGTTAAAGGTTGAATTGTTAAGAGTTAAAGGTTAAAGGTGGAATTGGTAAGCGTTAATACTTCGTTGCTTCAACTAGCTGAGAGCAGGAATGCTTGTAACTGAGGTTGGGCCTTGGTGGTTTAGTGATCTGGTTTAACATAGATATCTGTGGTGCTAAAGAATGCGTCATACACTGATACTCCGGCATACCGGTTTACTTTCCAGCCGCTGAGCACTTGCTGCAAGATATTTTGATAGGATTCTCTTTCTGCATTATCGAAAATAAGTATTCCACCTTTTTTAAGTTTGCCAACGGTATTGATAAGACACTGAGGCCTGACTCTTCCATCAATAATCAGGAGATCAATAGAATCATTGGGTAGATGATCAGCGGCATGGGCGTACTTTTCGAAATCTAGACCTTGAGAAAAAAGTCCATTTATACTGGCATATTCAGGTTTTCCCTGTTTTTTTTCGGGTTTGACCAGGATGTGGGTCACTTTGGGATAGGCTTTCAGTTTGGCATGGATCTCAGTGAACCATTTTTCATCATGCTCAATACTGTAGATGGAGGCGACCTTATCGGCTAGGTACAGGGTACTTCCGCCAGAGCCAAATTCCAAGACCTGCATATCGGGTCGAATCTTTGATTCTAAATCAAGATAAGCACGGTGAGCGATCCATGGTTTGGATGATAAATAGGGAGGAACAAGTTCCCTGTTATAGTGAAAATAGGCCTTAAAATCTTTGATCGCCAGACTGATATCTTGGCCAGTCCGGATGAATTTAAGGCATTCAGATACAAATCGCCCAAGGATCTTATAGTTGGGTTTGATGTATTGTACCTGATTATTTTCCATAGACTAGGATGCCTGATATTGATCCGGGGTCGGATTCAAGAATACTGATTTCCACTTTTCGGTTTACCTTTTCAAAGGTTTTGTTTTTGATAAAGTCGAGGTATTGGATATCGAGATTTTTTCCAATCAGGATCATTTTTACAGTTCCGGAGTCAATGCCTTGGGCATAGTCACCGACGATATAGGCGCTTTCCACCTCTCCCATTCGTTTGACGATTTTTTCCATGAGTTCATCAAGTCCTAGGAATTTACTAACCATTGCTGAAATTTCCGAGAAAAAAGGATGAGAATCATTGGCTCTGTAAACCTTGGTTTTGCCTTCATCCTCAGACACTAACAGTCCTGCTTCGGTGAGTCTGTTGAGTTCGACCCGGACAGAGTTGGTGGATTCATCAAAATCTTTTGCCAAAGATCTGAGATAACCTGAATTGGTATGGGAAAAGAACTTCAGGAGAAGTTTGATTCGGGTTTTGGAAGTGACTAGTGAGTCGAGCAAGGAATTCGTTTAGGAGTTAAATGTTGAACGTTAAACGTTAAGGGTTAAAGTGTTGCACGTTAAACGTTGAACGTTGAACGTTAAGGGTTAAAGTGTTGAAGTTTGGGAACGTTGAGCTCTGAACTTTGAACGTTTTTTCTACAGCTTCGCCAGGTCAGTCCCGTGCGGGAATTAGCGACTGAGTAAAAAAATTACTCTATAAAACAAATTTATGGGATTTGCGGAATTTTCAAAGGTGAAGGTTAAAGGTTGAAGGGAAGGAGTGTGAGGTTTAAAGGGAGTGATGAGTTTAAAGTGATGAGTGTAAAGTGTAAAGTGATGAGTTTAAAGTTTAAAGGGAAGAGTGTAAAGTGGAGAGTGTAAAGTGATGAGTTTAAAGTTTAAAGGGGAGAGTGTAAAGTGGAGAGTGTAAAGTTTAAAGTGATGAGTTTAAAGTTTAAAGGGAAGAGTGTAAAGTGG
This sequence comes from Algoriphagus litoralis, assembly GCF_003259255.1. GTDB lineage: Bacteria > Bacteroidota > Bacteroidia > Cytophagales > Cyclobacteriaceae > Algoriphagus > Algoriphagus litoralis. Next base: position 109,907 of record NZ_QGOL01000015.1, on the reverse strand, counting down.
AGAGTGTAAAGTGAAGAGTTTAAAGTTTAAAGGGAAGAGTTTAAAGTTTAAAGTGAAGAGTGTGAAGTGTAAAGTGATGAGTTTAAAGGGAAGAGTGTAAAGTTTAAAGGGAAGAGTTTAAAGTTTAAAGGGAAGAGTGTAAAGTGGAGGGTGTAAAGTGATGAGTTTAAAGTGATGAGTGTAAAGTGTAAAGTGATGAGTTTAAAGTTTAAAGGGAAGAGTGTAAAGTGGAGAGTGTAAAGTGATGAGTTTAAAGTTTAAAGGGGAGAGTGTAAAGTGGAGAGTGTAAAGTTTAAAGTGATGAGTTTAAAGTTTAAAGGGAAGAGTGTAAAGTGGAGAGTGTAAAGTGAAGAGTTTAAAGTTTAAAGGGAAGAGTTTAAAGTTTAAAGTGAAGAGTGTGAAGTGTAAAGTGATGAGTTTAAAGGGAAGAGTGTAAAGTTTAAAGGGAAGAGTTTAAAGTTTAAAGGGAAGAGTGTAAAGTGGAGGGTGTAAAGTGATGAGTTTAAAGTGATGAGTGTAAAGTGTAAAGTGATGAGTTTAAAGTTTAAAGGGAAGAGTGTAAAGTGGAGAGTGTAAAGTGATGAGTTTAAAGTTTAAAGGGGAGAGTGTAAAGTGGAGAGTGTAAAGTTTAAAGTGATGAGTTTAAAGTTTAAAGGGAAGAGTGTAAAGTGGAGAGTGTAAAGTGAAGAGTTTAAAGTGAAGAGTTTAAAGTTTAAAGGGGAGAGTGTAAAGTGGAGAGTGTAAAGTTTAAAGGGAAGAGTGTAAAGTGGAGAGTGTAAAGTTTAAAGGGAGTTAAGTGTAAAGTGTGAAATGAGGAATGAGGAATATCGAATGATGAATGGTGAATGAGGAATTAGGAATGGGGAATGTTGAATTGTTGAGGGTTAAGCGTTAAGGGTTGAATGAGGAATGTTGAATGTCGAATGTCGAATGTGGAATGGGGAATGGGGAATATCGAATGATGAATTAGGAATGGGGAATGTTGAATTGTTGTGGGTTAAGCGTTAAGGGTTGAATGAGGAATGTTGAATGTCGAATGATGAATTAGGAATATCGAATAATGAATGGTGAATGATGAATTAGGAATGACCCTGTAGCGAAAGTCCCGATGAGCAAAGCGATTTCGGGAGGGTCAAATTATTCATAACTCTGGGTGTGAGCCCGTGAATAAGAAAGTAGATGAAAACCAGCGCTTGAGCGGGAAGCTTGTTTGGAAAAATATGGTCCTTTCGGCGCAATGGAAAAGGAAATCGAATGGAAATCTATTCAGGAGAACGAGTAGAATAGCAAAGTCGGGAATGGGTTGTCCAATTCTAAATCCTATTGAATAACTCAATAGTTACCTTTTCCGTGTCATTGGAAGTTTAAAAAGGGTCAGATCATAAGAGTGTTAATCAATTTATTTTTAAGGTTTAAGGAGGTTAATATCGAGTTTAAAGTTTAAGGATTGTCCTCCCAAAGAAGATACATAATAGAGCGCCCCATTTGAGTAAACCATAGATTTCGCTTTGGGAGAAACAGTTTCAGTTTTTCCCAAAAAAGAAAGATTCCAATTGGCCGGATTGAGAAGGTAAAATTCATTCCCATCGGAAAAATAAATTCCTTCAGGAGCTGAAATTGCTTTAAATCCATAGCTAAGATCCTGTGGAAAAGATTTCATAAACACCCATCTGGTAGTTTCGGTATTGTAGCGTTCGACATTTTCTCTGATTGTTCCGCTGGCATCAGAATCAGCAATAAGGCGATAGTTGATGTTTCCCCTTTTAAAATTCTTCCCAGACGTATAAATGGGTACTTCACCTATGGTGTCTGTTCTCACCATTTCCCACTCGGTACCAAGTTTTCCCTCCCATTTCCAGAGATTCAGAATGTTTTGATCACCAAAAGGAAACATGACTTCATAAAAAAGATATCCATCCGATTCAAACGAACCGATAATTGATCCGTCTTGGGGGAGATAGTTGATAAACTTTGCTTCTTTTTTTTGTGGATCATATTCAAACATCCGAGAAGTATTCAAGGAACCTGAATAGCGAGGCACTTCAGAAAAGTAATACTTACCATCCTTTTCGACCAAAAAATTACTGATGCTGAATGATTCAATCGTATTGGCACCACCTAGGCTAAGGTTTCCTGTCTTAGTATCGTAGACAACTACACCATATTCTGATAAATAATGGACTTCGTCCTGTTTCTGAAATCCGATTACGTCGTAAAGTATAGTTTCAACTTCTCCAGGTTCAAGGAAGCCAACCGGAATGGAAGGGGTCTTAATATTTATCTGAACCGGTATTTTTCCTCGTTCTCCATGATTTTCAGCAAAAAGAATCATTTTTCTATTCGGAACAGGCCCATTGATATTCAGTGACACATGTGCCACACCATCCTGTACATCTGATACTTGAACGAACGCTTGATTGGGGACCTCAGTCACGATTCGATTGGATTGAGGAACAAAGGCATTGAAATCTTTGGTCTTGATTCTGATCGGATCGTATATACTGCTGTAATCGATCTGCTGATTGGGTTCAAAATCAGAAGTTTTGATTTTGATGTGAGAGATGGGATAAAAAACACCTCGGATTAGGAAAAGAAATTCTGGAGTAGAAGTTTCAAAACGGGTTCTAGGGAGAACAGTTATTACATCGTCTTTAAGGTCGTTGATATCCAGGCTCCCGGTCTGCGTAGTATTATCGCCCTGAATTAATTTCAGGTCAAGCCCATAGAGGTAATTTCCATCAAGCTTCCAAGGATAGGCCATCGATACCTCAGTTTTTTCCGGGAACACTGGTTTACGGAATTCTACCATTTCTATACGGTTGACGATATCCGTGCCTACCCTGAATTCCAGTGGAGATCCATTTTGTTCATATCCCTGATGAAGAGGTGCTGATCTGGGTATTTTGAATCGAAACTCCTTATCTGTCATATCAATTACTTCCACATTAGCTTTTTGAAACTGGACAAAAAGGTCACCAAGTTTTGCGGGAAGATTTCTTGCAGTGACTCTAACCGTATCATCGTAATAGAGAATGTCAGGAAAAAAGATCTCATCAATGGTCAGGGTAGTGGGACCGGGTGTAATGAACTCAAAAACTTGGGAATAAGTGATCGCTTTTTCTGTCTTAAGATAAGACTGGATATAGTAGGTTTCACCCTTAGGCAGAGCTTTTTCAAGGACTATCTCAAACTCGAAATCTGGCTCCTCAGTAGATTTCCAAGCCAAATCTGTAGCATAAGAGGGTGTGTTATTTTCTGAAAACAAAAACCCGTGTTCAAGAATCTCTAGCGAGCCCATTTCCTTTATTGTTGAAATAAGTTTCACTTCTCGATCATTAAGCTTTGTCGCTCCTTTGATTTCAACTAAAGGAATGATATACGGCTCCTCCTCCCCTGTTTTTTTACAGGAAAAAATGAGAAGAAACATCAACAACGCTGGTAAGATACCTGCAAAAATTTTGGAAAAATTGATTTTCAAGTGATTACAATTTGATGTTTAACAGATACAAAAAAACTTGGTATGAAAAATTCACTCTTCAATGTGACATTTAATGGGTTATATTTTGTTATTGGAAGCCCTTAGGAGGATTCCTATTGTTGAGGAAGCTCCCAAAGCCCTTCCAGAATACTTAGGCAGGGCATTGAAAGGCAAGCTTAATTTTATTTTCAGAAGATACTAAATGGTTAATGGGGCAAGTTTTTTTTTGCTTTTTAATTCTTGGTGAATCTCATGACTCCCGTTTCATTGGAGGTATTTACCAGCCCTTCGCCACTTAATTTATACTCCCTTTCGATATTTAACACCAATTCGGTTTCTGTGAGCGTAACAATTTCAGCTTTAATGGTGCTGGTTAGCACTTTTATATCCAATGAATTCCCGCTTCTCGTGTATGTACCTGAGTACTCGGCTCCAGTAATTGGATAAACAAAATCAACTCCTGCAAAATCGTCGTATTCTACCGAAACATTCATTTGACCTGTAGAGATCAATTTCCCATTATCGAAATTGAAAACCATAGAGATATTTGAAGCTTCACCTGACATCGGGGATTCTGCCAACTCCTCTCCATTAAAAACGGAAGTTATTGTCCCCTCATAAACCATAGATTGTAAGGCCCAAGAACCGGTAAGGTCGTCTGATGAAGGATTGCTTTCGTCCTCTCCGCATGAAAAGAGTGAAAAAGATAAAAAGACAAATAAGAAGAAAGTGGGGAATTTTTTGAGCATGGCGTTTTGAGATAAAATTTTAATTTGAATTAAAAAATTAAATCATAATCGTCCAAATTAATTTTTTAGACTTTAGTTTACCTATTGATAATCAAAGGAATATTTTATTAGGTAGTCGGGAAATTGACCTATTTTAATGTTGGGTTTAGGGAAAAAGCTGAGTGTTCCATTTGGAATGAGGAATGGAAGGAGTGTGAAGTTTAAAGGGAGTGATGAGTTTAAAGTGGAGAGTGTAAAGTTTAAAGGGAAGAGTGTAAAGTGGAGAGTGTAAAGTGATGAGTGTAAAGTTTAAAGTGAGTTAAGTGTAAAGTGAGAAATGAGCAATGAGGAATATCGAATGATGAATTAGGAATGGGGAATGAGGAATTGTTGAGGGTTAAGGGTTAAATATTGTGAGGGTTAAGGGTTAAATATTGAATGCTGAATGAGGAATGTTGAATGATGAATGTTGAATGCAGAATGATGAATTAGGGATGGGGAATGAGGAACGAAACTGGACCAGGAAGCGAAAGTCCCGATGAGCAAAGCGATTTCGGGAGGGTCAAATATTGGTAGACAGGGCTTAAGCCCCGGGTAAAAATGACCAAGGTTTTACAACCTCGGCGCAGAAGTATGTTGAGGACGAAGAGGTGAATGCCGAGGAGGTATTGAGAATTTGTCGGATTAAAAATCCTATGGATAGACATAGACATTAAAAAGGTCGAGGAGCGAAGGGTTAAGGGTTAAATGTTGAATGGGGAATGAGGAATTGTTGAGGGTTAAATGTTGAAGGTTGAATGAGGAATGTTGAATGATAAATTGGGAATGTTGAATTGTTGAGGGTTATGGGTTAAATATTGAATGCTGAATGATGAATGATGAATTAGGGATGGGGAATGAGGAATTGTTGAGGTTAAGGGTTCAATGTTGAATGGGGAATGATGAATGATGAATTAGGGATGGGGAATGAGGAATTGTTGAGGTTAAGGGTTCAATGTTGAATGGGGAATATTGAATGTCGAATGTCGAATGTCGAATGTTGAATGATGAATTAGCAATGGGGAATGTTGAATTGTTGAGGGTTAAGGGTTAAGGGTTCAATGTTGAATGGGGAATGTTGAATGTTGAATGTCGAAGGATAAGAAGCCTACTTTTTCGAAAAACGGAGAAATATGAAATTGTCGGTCTGAAGGGAATCGATTTGGATAAATTCTCCAAAAGTGGAGTTCATATAGTCAGGGAAAACAATTTCCAAATTGGTACTCGGTGAGAGTAGAACATACTCCTTTATTTCACCGAAACTATCGAAGCCAAATCTATTTAATGCTTTTTTCTGAAATGGACTTCTTGAAATCCAGCCAGTTGTCAAAAAAGGCACTTTATTTATCCGGGTATAGTGTATTTCCGAATTATGTTCTTGAAAACCTTCCATGATAATTGGAACGTCGGGATCAACTTTTGATTTTAGTTCGGAAAATTCCAAATCCATGATCTTCCGTCCCTTGGCTTCTTTGAGAAAATTCACAAAATGAAAACTCAAAAGAAGTGGTAAAATCACAATTAGGATTTTGGACAAAACAGTAGGCAAGGAGGAAAAGGAGGAATAAAATACCGGAAACAAAAGACAAAGGAAAAACAGAATTACTACCCTGCCTTGGAGGAGAAAGAAATGGTTAAATAGCAAAAAGAACGCTATCCAAATCAGGAAAAAAATCCTCAAGCGGGCAGATTTGATAGCACTAAACCAGAAGATTAGAATAAAGATCAAAATCAAAACGGACTTAAAGGCTTCGACTCGTTGAACTTGCCAAAGTCGTTCAAGGGCTTTGAAGACTTGTTTCTTGGTGAATAATTGAGAATCAAGAGATCTTTTCTTCTCAATCAAATCTTTTTCTGAAGGAAAGTCTCCTTCAAAATACCATCGCGAAAAAAAATAAAACTCGGAATTCGGTTGGATTTCTCCATCCACAATTTCCTGTCTAAATACCGGATGGTCAATCACTCCTGACCTGACTTTATTGAACTTCAAAAAGTTAGAATAATCAGATTGTTTCTCCCAGATATACTTAAATCCTGAAAGCGACAAAAAGATAATAGAGATCAATAGAAGATTTTTAAACTCTATTCTAAGGAATGAGAATCCTTTTAAAATCAATCCAAATGTTCCAAAACCAATTCCAATTAATGCTACAGACTCCCACCTAATCAAGACAGCAAGTATGAATAATCCTATAGAAAGGTAACGGGGGGGCCAATGTTTTTGGGGCGAGGCTCCAAACCAAACCGATAGTGAAGCAAATGCTGCAAACCCAGCTACATAAGTAAACTGTGGAAAAATTGCAAAATGAAGGGCTGTCGAAAGGATCAAAAATGAAACGAAAGTTTTGACCCAAAAACTCTCTTTCCAAACAGCAATTTTTCCAAATAAAAGAAAACAAGAAAGACCTATAACACAAAAAAATAAGCCTCCATACCAGTTGATCTTTGGCGCTACTAAATAGGCCTGCGCAAAAGCCCAACTCAGAATCGGGTGGATAAATACAGCATAGGGTTCGGGTTGGCCAGTATAGGCACCAGAGACTAGCCACATCATGACCTCATCGTCATTTACTTGGAAGCGCCAGGGAAGATTCCAGATGACTAAAAGTGCTAGGGCACCCAGCGTACTCCAAAACAAAAAAAACCGGTTTTCCTTTCTCAATCCCATAGCAGCAGCAAGGTATCACTTCGAAAGACTCCAAGCTCTTTTTGGTAGCGGAAGGACCAGCTTTCGGGCAAATCCTCGAATTTATTGTAGATCATCATTTTGGGTTTCCCTGAAAACTGGGCATTTACCTGACTTTTGTCCCAAATAGCCGGAGAAATAGGAAGTGTGCTACCTGCCAGAAAAGATAAGCCAGGAATGCGATAGGCTGCAAGGACTTCAGCTTTGGAATATTGGATTTTGAATTCTTTGATTTCCGAAACAATATCAACCAAATCCGGATCGAGAAACAGCTGGGTTCCGTCCTCCATGTGCCAAGGCACTTTCTGAGACCAAAGCGGCTTTTCATGTCCAAATGGATGCCACCAAATCCCATTGAAGACCAACAACAAGCAGATCAGTAGACTTGCCAGATTCAATTCCCATTTGAGATCTTTCAGAATCCATCGTGCGGCAAGGATCCAAAAAACCAGGTAATGGATCCCGATTCTCAACCAGTACACGTTGGAACCGAAGTGAAGTAAAAAGGGAAGAATCAGTAGCAATAAAATCCAGAGGTTTGTTTTGCTGGGTTTGAAAGCGCCGACACCAAGTTGATACCCTAAAAAAGCAGCAGCTGCCAGCAGGAATAAATGATTGCATTCGTCAGTAATGTGTGTAAGGAATGCGATAAGAAGTGAAAAATAGGCAGTAATCAATTTCAAGGCAGGATATAGACTGCTTTCTGATTTTCTAAAATAGCCAATACCCATAAATAGCAAGCCCATACTAAAGCTCCAAAACCCTCCTACCGCGATGTTTTTTAGCATGAGAAAATATTGATATCCATTTCGTTGGGTATTCAGTGGAATCCCGTCCTGAAGTCTGAGCCATGCATTTTCGTCAAGGAAAGTCAGAAAGAAGAGTTCGGAAAAGATCATCGGCAGAAGCAAACCCAAAACATAAATAGGTTTGACTTTTTGCCAGAAAATCAAAATCAACAGCGTCAAAGGAAAAAATACGAAGACCAGGGATATTTTGACATATATCCAAATCGCCAAAAGAACCCCAAGACCTAGTATCCTTCGAAATGATTTTTCCTCTTTGGTCATCAAAAACAGCCAAAAACAGGTCAGCACCACGGTAAGTGAATTGTAGGAAGTCGTAGGTGGTAAAAAACCATAGCCTGTGAAAAGTCCTAGACAGGAAAGCCAAAAGATTTCAGTTTTTGCTTTGGCCTGATTGGAAATATTTTTCCAAAATCCCATCAGCGCCCATGCAGCCATACCGTAGCCTAGTAACCTCAAGATTCGGAGTTCGATAAGGGAAAAGGAGTAGCCTGTGACCTTGAAAATAGCTTTGAAAAACAAATCGTAATTGAAAATCCCAGCTTGATTTTGCTGGAGTGGATTTGCCAGAAGCAGGTATAGCCCCTCATCGGAAATGTCAAAACCACGGTTGATTCCGGCCAGAATGATTACCACACACAGCAGCGTAGCTCCAAAAAGGATCTTAGTCATAAGTGCGGAATTTACAGGATGCTGACCGAATAGGAAAGCTGGAGGCTGAGACTTTGAGAAGTTCTAAAAAAAAATGAGCATTGGAACTGGTGCACCTTTAAGAATATTTGATTTAATGGATTTCCGCAATTGCACCTGTACTAAAGTGAAAGCAGAATAAAATTTTTGAAGTAGATTTTTTTACAAAATTTCAAATACTCTTCATAAGTAGCTCCGAAGGAGCCAAACTATTCATGCCTGTCCACCATGGTGGAACCCTGTACGAAGTGCAGGGCAGCCATTGAAAATTTCCTTTCGTTGAGCCCTGAAAGGGTGAAACTTCAACGTGTCACCCTTTCAGGGCTCCTTTATTAACATTGACTTTACCCCCGGCTCCACCGGGGGTTCCGCCTCGGCGGACAGGTATGAATTGTTACGATCCTTCGGATCTTAGGCTACCAAACATTGACCTTCATATCTACTAATTAAATTTGCCTAGTGGTGTCATTGCGGATAATCATTTTTGATTTAATGGATTTCCGCAATTCTTCCAGTAGCCATTATTTTTACGTTTTACCTCAACTTCCTGCCCTCCGGGTGGCAGGAGCTCGTTGAGCGTTTGTTTTTGGGGAGGGAAGGAAAATGCGGATAATCAGATTTGAATTTAAGTTGGTCTTTTTGAATACTCCCACCATTTGTCGGGACTCGCTCCTAGCCTCGGTAGTAAAGGGAAATTTGCCAAAAACCAGCTTCAAACCTAGGTATTCTTTGGCTAGGTGCAAGAACGTGGATTCTCATTATACCAATCAACTTTTCCAATAATGATAAATGTAGGTTCGCTCCTGCAGGAGATACCCCATCTCTGTGTAAAGTTTGACTGCTGGAAGATTTGCCTCTTGTGTAGGAATAAGCAAAGTATGCGCACCTTGGGCTAGTACCTCATCTTCTGCAGCCATCAGCAATTTCTTTCCCCAGGATTTTCGGCGGTGATCCGGATGCACAGCGATAAGTCCGATCTGGGCATTGGATTCTTGGATGTCGTAAGTGATCATTCCCGCCATTTCAGGAGCAATCAGGATATTTTCACCTGCAATAGCTTTTTGAATCCAAAGCTGATAGAGTTGTTCAAATTCATTCTTTCGGAGTCTGGGATCGGTTTTGAATCGGGAATAGGTACCGCTCTCCAAAGCTAAAAATTGAAGTTGCGAGGCAAGTTGAGGATTATTTATAAACTCAGGTTTCCCTCTTAAGGATGTGATTTCAGGAAGAGGTGTGGTATTTTCCAATCTTTTGGAGAAGGTAAGCTTGGTATCCACATGAATAACTTGCTTAGAAATAAAGGAGAGTGGATGGGATGAAAAAATGTAAACGAGTTGGAATCCGGAAGCCTCCTCGAGGATCTTTTTTTCATTTTTCTCCTGTGTCCAAAGCACTTTTCCTACCGAATAGCCAAAGAGGTTTGTGTCAAATGGAAGAGGAAGGATCATGGAGGGGTGAGGGTTGAAGCGTTAAGGGTTGAAGGTTGAAACGTTAAGGGTGAAGGTTAAATCGTTGAGGGTTGAGGGTTGAAGCGTTAAGGGTTAAAGGTTAAATCGTTAAGGGTTGAGGGTTGAATGTTGAATGTTGAATGTCGAATATCGAATGTTAAGGCGTGGTTTTTTTTTCAATGATGTAAATGGGGCGATTTTTGACGCCCTCGAAGGTTTTGCCGATGTACAAACCGACCACACCCAAAGTGATCAAAACCAGTCCTGAAAGAACCCAAAGGGAAATGATCAAGCTGGCATACCCTGCTACGATGATCTCCCCAGTCCAATACCTGAATAGGGTAAAGATGGCAAACAAAAATCCGGTCAAGGCTACGAACAGACCCAGTTTAACCGTTAATCGGACGGGTTTATCACTGTAAGCCAGCATGATATCCAGGGCTAGGTTGAATAGTTTTCGGGTGTTGTAGGTGCTGGTTCGACCCGCATTAGCCTCGTGAACCACAGGGATGGAAGTTTGGCAAAACCCGACCCACTTGATCATGGTAGGGAAGTACCGAATGGATTCCCGCATGCCAATCACCTGATCGATAACCTTTCGGTGGTAGATCCCAAAATTCCCAATAGACTCATCCTGCCGAGATCCTGTAAGATAAGCAAGCGTTCGATAAAAGATTCGGGAACCCAAACGCTTGAAAAATCCGTCCTTCCTGTTTTCTCTTCTCGCCAAAACCACATCAAAACCCTTTTGAGCCTCTGCATAGAGGTTTGGAATCTCTTCAGGTCTGTCCTGCAAGTCACAGTCCATCACGACTACCCACTCTCCCACCGCATGGTCCAATCCTGCTGTGATGGCATAGTGCTGTCCGAAATTCCTGGAGAGCTTCAATCCGATGATTTCCGGAAAATCTTTCTGAAGGGCAACGATTTTATCCCATGAACCCTCTGGGCAGCCATCTTCCACCAAAATGATCTCCGGGGAGGAATCAAGTGACTTCAATGCAAACATTATCCGCTCCAGCAATTCGGAAAGCAAGTTCTTTCCTTTGTACACGGGGATTACGATTGATATGTGCGGGGGCTTTTTGATGGTGATTTATTAATACGCCAAAGTAATCTAAAATGGAGGAGAGTGAAAAGTGAAAAGTTTAAAGTGTAAAGTTTAAAGTGAAAAGTGAAAAGGGTTGAGGGTTGAAGCGTTCAGGGTTGAAGGTTGGATGGGGAAGTGAAAAGTGAAAAGTTTAAAGTGTAAAGTTTAAAGTGAAAAGTGAAAAGGGTTGAGGGTTGAGGTTTGAAGCGATAAGGGTTAAGGGTTAAATGTTGAATGAGGAATGAGGAATTTCGAATGTCGAATTTCGAATGTCGAATGTCGAATGTCGAATGATGAATGTCGAATGTTGGATGTTGAATGTCGAATGACCCCAGGGTAAAACTCAAATTGGGTTAAAGGTTAAAGCGTTAAAGGTTGAAGGTTAAATGTCAAAAGTTGAATATGAAAACCCAAGCAGTGATGGTAAATGACTGAAAGCCAAAACATGAATAGTGAAAAATTATCTTAAAAAGATTCAATTGTGTGGAAAACTTATCAGTCAAAAAACAAAAAATACCCAGTACTGGGTATATATAAGAAATGGCCTAGCTGTACTTTTGATCAGGGTGATTAAGCAACTTTTGCCAGAATTTTTTCTAAAAAACTTTAAAGGGATTTTTTTCAGATTTTTTGCCCCCTTTGTTTTCTTATTTTGAAATAATGAGTTCTTCTAATTGCCAGCTTCGGATTCAGAAGCTGAAGTCAAAAAAAAGTGTTGCACCAAGATAGGGGCAACACTTTTTTTATGCTTGATTGTTTTCAGAGGCCTAGTTAATCCTTAAGAGGATCAATAGAATCTAACTTCACAGTCGGGATGATTGGACTTAAACGAGTCAACTGCCCGAGAGGTAAGGTTGGTATTAAAGCAGGATAGTTTTTTAAGGTTTGTCAACCCATCGAGTGGTTTGAGATTTCTGAGATTGGTGCTGGCCACATCCAATTCTTCCAAGGCGAGAAGGGGTTCAAGTCCTTTCAAGGTTTTTAGGTTAGTCCCTGAAATATTCAGTTTTTTCAGGTTAGTCAAGTTACTGATAGCTGTCAAATCTTCAATTCCTGTGTTGGAGAGATCTAGATTTTCCAGCAAAGCCAAGCCGGAAAGTGGGAGAAAATCTGTCACAGGCACCTGGGATAGTCGAAGCTTGGTAAGCAAAGTCATGGCACTTAGCGGTGCCACAGAGGATACTGGAGCATCGAAAACCTCCAAGCTTCTCAAATTAATAAATACGGCTAAGGCAGTCAGGTCAGGGACATTGACGTTTTGAAATACCAGTTCCGATTTGGCAGCAAGGCTATGCAGTTCTTCGGTGGTCGGATTTTCAGAAAGGGTGTATTGTCTTCGAAAAACATCTTTCCAGCTTGGGTTAAGTTCCTCCCACCAAGAATTCAATTCATCAGTTCTGAAAATCACATTCAGGTCAGGTCTCTGAATCAAAACCTCAGGTATCTGGCTTTGGTCGATCGTTGAGCCATTCACATTGAGGTAGGTGAGTTTTGGAAGTTTGGTCACGCCGGCAATGGAGTTGACCGGGCTAAATTCAAGATCGATAGATTCCAGAAGTTCGTTTCCATTGAGAATCGAAACTTCAGTCACCCCAGTGTTTTTTCCTTTGAGTTTAACCAATGTTTTTACCTCGCTCAGCGGAAGTAGATCTGTTACCGGATTATTTGAAAAATCTACATCAGAAAGGTTCACAAACCGGGTAATCGGATTTAGGTTTTCCAATTGGGCACTGTCCAAATCAAGCCGGGATAAGGTGGTGGTTTGGGTGAGCGTTTCGATTCCGGGGCTATCTCCAGTGATCTTAGGGTTGTTTCGTTTGAGTACAGCTTTCCATTCTGGGGAAAGTCCAGCCCACCAACTTTCCAGATCTTTCACATGATGAATCAGGAGTACTTCCGGGTTTTTCCTGATGAAAATATCAGCAGCTTGGGTTGAAAGTTTGGTTTCATCCGCAGCGACTTTCTTGAGATTTGGTAGTGCCTCGAGTGGTGAAATATCCGCCACTTGACTCCCCGTGATGTCGAGTAATTCAAGATTTGTGAGGCTGGACAGCGGCGATATGTCCTGAATATTTGTCTGGGAGAGATCGAGGGCTTTCAAGGCAGTCAAGCCCTTCAGTTCTGAAAAATTGATCATGAAATTCCTACTCAAATTCAGACTTTCAAGATTTTGAAGTGTATTGATATTTTCAGCATTGTTAAATCCTGATTCGGTCAGGTCCAATTGCGTCAGATTTTTGAATTCATTGAGGACTGCAAAGCTCAGTATGGGGGTGCGCTGCACTTTAAGCGAGACCAAACTCTTCAGATTGAGCAATTGGGCAATATCTTCAATGTTGGTATTGGAAATATCCAGATGTTTTAGACGGTCGGAATATTTAATAAACTGGATATCGCTGGTAGGTGTATTGGAAATATCCAGACTTTCCAGGAAAGTCACATTGGAGATCGGGCTCAAATCGGTGATTCCGGTATTGGAAATATTGATGACTTTGAGGTCTCTGAGTTCCGATAGAGGTGCTAGCGTACTGATTTGTGAATTGCCCGAAATATTGAGCGTATCGATGCTGACAAATTTATAGAACCAGTCCAAATTGATTGAATCCGATTCGGTTAGGTTGAAGCGGGTCTGAAAGTAGGACTTCCAAGGAAAATCCAGAGATTCCCACCAGGTGGTGAGTTCTTCGTCGCGGCTGACTTTGGTCGTATAGACACTGACGATTTTGAGTTCCTGGGATTTGTCATTGAGGTTTACCTCCACAAATCGGGGCTTGGTGTTGGTGATTTTTTCCCCGGTAGTGGAAGTCGCGGAGATCGTCCGATCCAATGAGGCGAGAAAATAAACTTCACCATTTTCTTTTTGGCCGGGTTTTACGTCTCTGATTTTAAATTTAAACTCAACATTCTTGTAAAAGAACTCAATGTCTTTGAGGTATGCGGTGACGTCCTTGTTGGTGACAACCTTTCGATCGAGAAGTAGATCGTCCTCCACCTGGACTTTTTCATCGCGGAAGATCTTCAGGTAGCTTTCACGGATGATGACATCCTTGTCTCTGGGGGAGGTTTCGGCATTGCCCACGGTATTGAGCAGGTATTCGAGAAAACGCACCTGATCCTCCACTTTTGCGGAGAATTCGGTCACCTGTTCTTTCGAATAGCCTTTGATTGTCTGGGCATTGCTCGAAAGTGCTAGCAAAAAGAAAATGCTAATGCCTAGAAAATACTTACTCCTGATCATAGATGTATTTGAGAATTGTCTCTTTGTCGCCCGGGCCGAGTCTGACAAGGTTAGAAATTAACCATCCGGTATTGAATCCAGGTCTGTTGAACTGATTTACTTCAAAATACCAGCCATCAATTTGGAAGAAATGGAATTTCAGTCCGGAGACGGTAATGAATTTGAGATTATTTTGCTTCATTTCATATAGGAAAATCGCAAGGTAATCGGGTTTATACGAGTTGGCCGTGTAGGATTCCGGCAGTTTGGAGTCCTGAAATGCCCTCCTGAGATTCATGAATCCAAGTTCGTGGCTCAGCGGATGCAGGAAGTCTTTCTGATCACCCACGGGTTTGTTGAAGAGATTTTTGAATGGATCAAAACTCACCTGGTCAATCACCCATTCATAGCCTAGTCCTTCGGCCTGCAGTTTCATGAAAAGGGTAGCTTTTTCCCGTTTTCCTTTAAACATGAATTCTGTTTCTACTTCTGCATACCAACCTTCACGATGGAAAACGAGGTATTGCGGATAGACTTCCGAGAGGGTATTTTGGAGGAATTGATTTTTGAGATCCTGGGAAATGGAGGAAGTCTGATTATCAAAAAGGATGGAAATAAAGCCTTTTCGAAGGTTGATGTTCCGATAGAGGGAATCTCCCGGGTAAAACCTCTGGGTACCGTCTACGGATTCTTCTCCATTGAATCTTCTAAAAAATTGATTGAGTTGTTTGGTTGAAGCTGCAAATCTGCCATCATCTTTAATAGTTCCGGGGCTGCCTATGCCTTGCCCCGGAACATTGGAGATGATTGCGATAAAAAACGCAAAAATCAAATAAGTTATTCTCATGCGGAAGTTTCGGTCACTCTTACGTCTCCGAGCATGACGTCCCAGAATTCAATCGTACGACCGGCAATCTGAGTTTGTTTTTTCTCCACGTAGATGGTGATGTCTTTTTTGGTGGTGTCTTTGTAGTTCATGCCTGTTTCGATGGAAGTACCTTCGAAGCGTTGGTAAACTGTGATCACCCCTACATATCTTCCGTCGGGCTGTCTTTCCAGATCAGAGATATACTGGATATCGTACCAAGTGATATTAACCCGGTCATAGTTGAGGGCCATCAGACGCTCGAAGTATCTTCTTACTTTGTAGTAAGCGATTTCTTGCGTGTTGATTGAAGACACTCCCATCTCAGCACCTGGAGCAAAAAGCTCCTCAGCACGGTCCATGACCCGATTAGCCTCAGAAAACTGGGTTTCCTTACTTCCGATAATGGAGATATATTTTGAGAGATCCTTTACTTTTTCCAAAGCCAGGGAGTCAATAGCCTGTTTACGTGCAGGGCTGATGTTATCCTGAGCTAAAGCCACCATGGTGGTAGAAAGGAACAGTCCCAAGAAGAGAATCAATTTATTGTTCATGTGAATACGAATTTTCTATGTGAGGATTATTTTCTTCTCAATTCAAGTTCAGACACCTTACCGCTTGCGTCCATTCTGATATCAGAGATGTAATTGAGGTTCTTTTTGGTGTCTTTGAGGTAATCGAGATACTTTTTGATGGTGGTAGGCTCATCATAATCTTTGATTCCGTTTTCCTCATGGATTACAATCAAAACAGGAGTTTCCTGATTGGAAAACATGGAAAGCGTTTCCTGAATGGATTGATTTGCAACATTTGCATTGCCAGCAGCTGCTACAGCATTGAAGTAGTTTTCAAGTTTTTCGGCAGCAACTTCTTCAGCAGAACGTGCAGGGGGTGGTGGTGGAGCTTGCTGTACAGGTTGCTCGACAGGTGCAGGAGTAGGTTCGGGTTGTACAGCCTTCTTTTTACTCTTACAGGCTCCCATAGCCAACATGGCAAATAGAGCCAGAAACAGGGTTTTTCTGAGTGAAAAAGCGAACATAGATTGTTTCATCTTTTTGATTAATTAGTTTGAGGAGTTAGTTGTAAACCGCCTTTTAGGGCTGATGAATTGTGATGTAAAGTAAATAAAAACTGACCACATATAGGCAAAGGCTGTTCCAAAGGTCCCCGATATTTATGAATGAGGATAATTATTTCTAAATGGTAAGTCAAATTTCCTTAAGAACGGATTTTTTGAGCTGAAGTAAGGCTGGGAAGAAGGGGTTGGGGTTGAATGTTGAATTGTTGAGGGTTAAATGGTGAATGAGGAATAAGGAATGAGGAATTGAGAATTAGGAATAAAGAATATCGAATGTTGAATTTCGAATGTTGAATGAGGAATGATGAATGATGAATTGTTGAGGGTTAAACGTTGAATGTTGAATTGTTGAGGGGTAAACGTTGAATGAGGAATGAGGAATGAGGAATTGAGAATTAGGAATAAAGATTATCGATTGTTGAATATCGAATGTTGAATTTCGAATGTTGAATGATGAATATTGAATTGTTGAGGGTTAAACGTTGAATGAGGAATGAGGAATGAGGATTGAGGAATTGAGAATTAGGAATAAAGAATATCGAATGTTGAATTTCGAATGTTGAATGATGAATGATGAATTGTTGAGGGTTAAACGTTGAATTGTTGAGGGTTAAACGTTGAATGAGGAATGAGGAATGAGGATTGAGGAATTGAGAATTAGGAATAAAGAATATCGAATGTTGAATTTCGAATGTTGAATGATGAATGATGAATTGTTGAGGGTTAAACGTTGAATTGTTGAGGGTTAAACGTTGAATGAGGAATGAGGAATGAGGATTGAGGAATTGAGAATTAGGAATAAAGAATATCGAATGTTGAATTTCGAATGTTGAATGATGAATGATGAATTGTTGAGGGTTAAACGTTGAATTGTTGAGGGTTAAACGTTGAATGAGGAATGAGGAATGAGGATTGAGGAATTGAGAATTAGGAATAAAGAATATCGAATGTTGAATTTCGAATGTTGAATGATGAATGATGAATTGTTGAGGGTTAAACGTTGAATTGTTGAGGGTTAAACGTTGAATGAGGAATGAGGAATGAGGAATGAGGAATTGAGAATTAGGAATAAAGAATATCGAATGTTGAATTTCGAATGTTGAATGATGAATGATGAATTGTTGAGGGTTAAATGTTGAATGTCGAATCTCAAATCTCGAATTCCGAATGTCGAATAGGAATCGATGGAGCCAATACAAAAAGAACGAGGGGAATGCCTGTCGAAATGTGAAGAAATAATTAGTCAAGGTCAAAATGCCGACTACAAAAAAAGTTTAAAGCAAAAACTCTGAAAAACCTGCTCCTAACTGTTTAAAACATTGAAAAAATACCCTCTATAGGGTATTTCGGAAGAATAAATTATGCCTCATTTTTGAACTGTGTTAAGTTTTAAGTCAGGCATTAGCCTATTAAAAAGGCCTCTGGATTCTGGGGGCCTTTTCTTTTTATAGAAGGAGACATTCATTTCCGATCTTAAGAGGTGAATTAATTCTAAATATGGATATCCGTCCTGTTACCAATAGACCAAAATGGGCTCGGCACTTCGACACATCGACAAGCTCAGTGCAGGCAAGCTCAGTGACTGGGCTCGGACTCCTGTTTCGGCATTGATGGTGTGCAGAGAGGGAAATGATATACATTAATCTTAAACATCAGAAGCAGCAGGTTTCGATTGGTAGGTCTGCTGTAGAGTTTTCTCCGAAGTTGAAAATGTCAGAATCCTGAAGCGATAGTCTAGAGTTATCCTCGATTTAAAAAATAAAGAAGTGGATCGAATCACACCAATCTTTCCGTCGGTGTACTAATTTGGAATTTATTGGCAAATGTTTCAAATTTCCCCAATTTGCGCTTGGAATCGGCTGTACAGATACTAAAGCTCTACAAACTCGAATAAAAAGCATTGATTTTAAATCAAGATGCCGCTAGTTCTCATATGTCTGTTTTAATTTCAAAAGCTCCAAATGCTATTTAATTCAATAGAGTTTTTTCTTTTTGTAATACCCATATTTTTGATTTACTGGTTTCCCCTTTCCAAAAACATAAAAGGGCAAAATTTGCTGTTGTTGGTTGGAAGTTACTTTTTCTATGGATGGTGGGATTGGCGTTTTCTGTTTTTGATCGCATTCAGTTCGATTTTGGATTATTTTATTGGAAAGAACCTCGAATCTGAAACAGCAGAAAGGAAAAGGAAAATCTGGCTTTGGCTCAGCGTATTGGTTAATCTCGGATTGCTGGGCTTTTTCAAATACTTCAATTTCTTCATTACGAGCTTTTCTGAGGCTTTCACCTTTTTTGGCTATACAATCCCGGTCTACCGCTTGGACATTATTTTGCCGGTTGGGATCAGCTTTTATACGTTTCAGACGATGAGCTATACGCTGGATATCTATCGTAGAAAGATCAAAGCGAGCCATGATGTCATAAGTTTCATGGCGTTTGTGAGTTTTTTTCCTCAATTAGTGGCCGGTCCGATAGAGCGGGCGAGCCACCTCCTACCCCAATTCAACAGCGTCAGGAATTTCAATTACTCCTGGGCGATTTCGGGTGCCAAGATTTTTGTTTGGGGGATGTTTAAAAAAATCGTCATTGCGGATAATGCGGCGATTTTGGTAGAAGGAATATTTTCCAAGTATGGAGAGCAGAGCAGTTTGACACTGATCATGGGCAGCATCCTATTTTCTTTTCAGATCTATGGGGATTTCAGCGGGTATTCGGACATGGCGGTGGGACTGAGCCGTATGCTTGGGTTTGACCTCATTTCCAATTTTAAGTTCCCTTATCTCTCCAGAAACATCAGTGCATTTTGGAAGCATTGGCACATTTCACTTTCTACCTGGTTTAGGGACTATTTATACATACCACTTGGTGGCAATAGACTTGGCAAAAAAAGAGCTATGGTGAATATTTTCATCGTGTTTTTGGTCTCTGGATTTTGGCATGGTGCCAATTGGACCTTCATAGTTTGGGGGATGATCCACGGTTTGGTTTACCTTTTTTATCTAATAGCAGGAGAGAAAAAAGAGGATGACACATTGGTTTTATCATTTTCTACACTTGGGAATATCTTGGTCACCTTTAGTCTGGTTTCTCTGGCATTTATATTTTTCAGATCACCCAGTATTCATGACTCGATGGGGTATTTGTCGGGGATATTCGTAGGAAAAGGAGAATCCTCATTTTTGCTGGGCAATAGCAGGCAGATGATTATGACGATTATATCTTGCATCGGCATCCTCATTCTAATGGCCTATGAGATTGCATCCAAAAGGAAAAATTTGATAGAAGTAAAGCTATCCAAGTATGATTTGGTCTTTATCGGGCTGTGTACGCTCTTTCTGGGAGCTTTCAAAAATCACCTGGATTTTGTCTATTTTCAATTCTAAGAAAAATGAAAAAATTCCTAAGAGATGTGTCGCTTTATCTGTCGGTAATTTTACTGATCGGGATGGGTATATCTTTTGCGGCCAGTTACTTTTTATCCAAAAGTCAATTCTACAAACCCAATTTCATTGTAAATAATCTCGGAAAAAACAGCCATTATACTTACATCCTTGCTGGCTCAAGTAGAGGATTAACCACAGTCAATACCGAGGAGGTAGACCGCAATCTGAACGTTAAGGGCTTAAATATTTCCATGGATGACACTGGCCTTCCCAGTCAATTTCTGATGATCAAGCATTACTTTGAGTCGGGATATACTGCAGACTATTGTGTTTTGACTTTGGACTTGTCCCATATGGAGGGATCTAAGAATGGATTGGGAGACAATGACTACAGATTTGTATCCTATTCGGATCGGGATTATGTCTGGGAGTATTTTCGATCCAAAGAAGAAGGAATCGTCCGTCCACTTACCCTATCAAGATACTTCCCCTTGTTTGCATTCAGCTATTACAACATGGAATTGTTTTGGCCTGCTCTCTATTCGACTGTGAATCCCCAGTTTAAGAATAGATTTGATTCAAATGGAAACTATTTTTATCCCGACCAGGTACTTCCGGAGGATCAGGAAAAGGAACCTTGGAAAACAGTACCAAAGACCCTGGGAAATCCAATTCTAACTGAATTGGAAGAATACTTGAAGTCAAAAAACTGTAAACTCATTGTGTATGTAGCTCCTTACTACGGAACTACCCTTTCTATTACGGAAACTGGAACCTATCCCGTCATCAACCATTCGGGTGCACTGAAGGAAGCCAAATATTTTTTTGACATCAACCACGTAAACAACTTGGGGAGGAATGAAGCAACGGCTCTATTTACCCAATCGCTCGAGGATTATTTCTGATCAGCGCGTTTCAGAGTACCTTTTGTTGGTCATTCAAAACACCAAATACTGAAGGAAGAAATGAGTTTTAGGTTTAGCTGATTTACATAAGGCTAAGCTCCTGCCCTATCTTACAGCTCATAGAACTGAGAATAGAGGAGGAAAAAAGGACACATTCAAAAGGGGGAGTTGGGGATAGGTAAAGGATTTCCCATCTGCGGCACTGAGACGTTGGCAGTAAAAAAATTAAGGTGCCTGATTGACCTTCAATTCCTGAAGGATATACTTGATTTGGGCTGAAGGAGTACACTGCTGTTTGAAAAAATCATAGCCGCCCAGCGCTATTTTCTTGTGGTAGTCAGGATTTTCAAAAATCAGATTGATCACTTCTGCATATTCTTTGGAGTCAGTGATGTAGTGGATATGTTCTCCATGCTTGGGTGATATCGGTAGATCGATAGCAAATGGAAAAGAGATCACAAACGAGGAATTGCCCCAGTACTCTGCCAATCTCCAGCTTACAGCACCCAAAACAGCAGGATTGTTTAAAGAAAGAAGCGACTTAGCGCTTAGTTCTGAAAACCGCTTGGGAGGATATTTGACTTTGTTCAATTCCTGATCGTAGCCAAAATTGTTCCCGTCAGCTCTTGGGATGAATCCACCTTCGAATCTGATCCGCGCATCTGCCTTGCAGGCACGGATAAACTCAGCTCGGATTTGATTGGCCCAAGGCTCTTTTTTCCAGGTACTTCCTGAGAAAAACACATAGTTGTCGAAAAAATAATTTGGTTCGACTTCCTGGTATTTAGGCCTGGATTTGAGCACATAAAGCTCCCGGGCAAAGTCCTTGGGTTTTAATTTAAGCAACAAATCCAAGCCAAAAAGCTTCAGGTAAATAGGAATTATGTTGACTGGGTAGTGTGGGAAAATTGGCCGCACTTTCTCCTGATCGTATTCGCGGTGATTGAGCAATTTATTGGTAGCGAAATACACATCAGAAACTTGGTACAACTCGTCATTGACTCCTACTGGGTCGTGATTATCTATAACGCCGAGTTTGCCGTCAATTTTGAAAATCACGTAGCCTCTGTTGTTGAACTTTTCGAATTTTCTGTCAGGCCTATACTTCAAACTACCGGTTTGATACAAGCCCAAGACATAGTATGAGGAATAGAAATTGGGAATTGACAAAAGCTCGATCACGGGAAGTTTCATGTGTCTATAGTTGATTTTCAAAGGTCACATGGAATCTCGCGGGATTGATAGTCGTACCAGTATGTGATGCCCAAATCATGCTCGATTTCATCTGTTTATAATTTGATTTTTTAAGGTCAGATGGAATGCCCTAAATAACCATCACCCTGTATGATCCCGTACTTACGGGATTATGGGCATTTCATTAAATCCTAATTTTTTTTCTAAGTGGGATCTTGATGGCCAGGTAAATGAGTAAAAGTGATACCAGAACAAGCGAAGCAGTCAATGCTCCGGGTGCCTTCTGTGGGATGATAAACAAAAACAAATTTATAGCTGCCTGAGCTATGGCATAAATTATAGCCAAAGTGACGTGATTCACTTTCAATTCGTTGACGATGAGTTGATAGAGATGGGTGCGATGTGGTTGGAGCAAATTTTCTTTTCTCAATAATCGCTCCACCATCGTCACCGAAACCTCCACGCCATAGACACCCAATATCAGAATGATGGTCCAGTTTTGTTCGATCAGATACCAATTCAACAGGAAATAAATGGTCAGGTAAGCCAGAGAGATACTACCGATATCTCCGGCAAACATGAGTGCTTTTTTGCGAAGGTTAAAAAACAGAAATGCCAAAATAGAAAGAATGATATACCGGATCAGTGAATCCTCAAACACCGGCAAGTATACTTGGATAGCCAGCATGGTTCCAAAGAATACAAGAAAGTAAAGTCCAGAGATTCCATTGATCCCATCCATGAAATTAATGGCATTGATGATACCCAAACTGATAAAATACAGCACCGGTAATGCAAAAATGTTGATTTGCTCAAATACGCCCAGATCATAAAACGCCATAGAAAGGGCAAGAAATTGCACACCGAACCTCAACTTTCGTGAAAGGGTATACATGTCATCCAGCATGCTGATCGCTGATACCCAAATCAGTCCCAAAACCATCCATGTGTGCTGAAAATCGAATATCAACCACCAAAAAATCACCGCAAGAGGGAACAATATTCCTCCACCTCTGACTGTAGAGAATGTGTGGGAACTCCTGTGATTGGGCTTATCCACTATTCCAAACTTCATGGCCAATCTATGGTAGATCAGTCCGATGAGCAAGAGAACGAGGAATACGATGAGTGAAGATAAAATCATCAGTTGGCAAAAATGGTTTTGTACCAGTATGAGTTGAAGAATAGCAGTCTCATGATTGGATAATGTCTTACCGGGTCAGTTTTGAAATCAGCAACAATCTTTTTCACATCCAGATAGGCCAGCCAGGACATTTCGAAAAGCGGACAGGTATGCATGGATTCAAGATGAGCTCTGAATACCGGATTTTCTAGAAAATACTTTGCCCAAGGAATAGCCAAACCTATTTTTTCATGATTTTGAATGTAATCCGGCAGTTTTTTTCCGATAGTATTCATCGAAAGCCACTTGCCTTTGCCAGCTGTGGAGAAGTTTTCATCGGGCAAGCTAGTGATACCGGTTACCAGACGATAGTCGAGGAATGGCTCCCGGCATTCAATGGATGCTCCCATGGTAGTCCGGTCATTTTTATCATTGAGCGAGCAGAGATGGGTATGCAGTTCCAAGTATAGCAGCTGGCGTAATCTATTGTTTGGGTAGAACTTTTTGGCCTCTTCCAGTATCCCCAGCCGATATTCAGGCAGAAGATTAAGCGATTGGATTCCCATTTTTTTGAAATCCGAGAGGTAAAGTTCATTGGCATTGGATAAAAGCTGAAAGTCAGGATTATTCACAGAAAGATAGCGCTGCATCTTCTTCAATCTTTCCTGTTTCAACCATTTTTCGGGCACAAACCGCAGCAATTGCAGCATTTGGTATCGGGAAGCATTGCCAAAAACCTTATGCCTGACATAGCCTGCCATGACTTCATCAGCTCCTTCTCCAGTGAGCAGTACGGTGACTTGCTGTTTTGCTTTTTTTGACAATCCCAGCAAAACTCCATCGGTGAAATGCATCAAGGGTTCGTCATTGATGTGTATGGATTCCGTCAGCAGATCTGCCAATCCATCTCCGACAAATTCATGGCCATTGTAGTCGATTTCGTACTCTTCACTGAGTCTTTTCGCAAGGTGCGATTCATCTTTTTCAAATCCCGGAAACTTGAGATTCCAAGAACTGAGGCCTTTATAGCCTAGATGATGCTGCGCATAGAGAATGCTACTGCTATCCAAGCCCCCGCTGAGCATGGTCCCGACGGGGACATCTGAGATCATTCTCAGACGGACCGCATCCAGGAAAGTCTCTTCATACCATGCTTTAGGATCAGCTATTTTGGACTGGGCGGCAGCTTCTTCCCCGAGATGGTACCAGCGAACTGTTTTTTGGAGTTTGACTCCATCGGTCCAGACTTGGTAGTGACCGGGGAGCATTCGTTTTACGCCATGAAAGACGGTATTTTCTCCACTTACATGCCGGTAAAAAAAGAGTTCATCCAGGTTTTCGGAGGCGATTTTCTTGTCCATTCCCCAAGCAAAAAAGGCTTTGGGCTCAGAGGCAAATGCCAATCCTTCTTCAGTTTCCGACCAAAAAAGTGGCTTGACCCCATATCGATCCTTCACCAGAGTCAGCTTTCTGTTTTCTTTTTCCCAGAAAGCAAAGGCGAAAAAGCCATTGAGACGTGGCAGGACTTCCATTCCATACTCCATCAGAAGGAGGAGCAGCACTTCGGTATCGGAGGAAGTTTTGAACTGGTAACCTTTATTTTTTAGCTCGGGGTAGAATTCCTGAAAATTGAAAATTTCCCCATTGAAAAGCAGTACGAAATTCCCACAGGGAGATATAAAAGGTTGATTGGCACCGGGGCTGAGATCCAGGATGGAGAGTCTCCTATGGCCAAAAGCCAAGTCGCGGTCGAAGTATTCACCACCCGCATCCGGACCCCGATGGATCATTGAATCCCTCATCGAAACCAGTCTATGAGGGGCTGCGGGTTGATTATTTTTGTTCCAAAATCCTGCGATTCCGCACATGAATTATTTGTTGTTTAGGATCTTTTGATAGGTAAGAAAAAACTCCTGCATATTTTTCTCCAGGTCGCAGTGCCGTTCAATGAAAGCCCGATTCTGCAGGATAAAGGAAGAATAATTGCTTGGGTTTTTGAAGAAAATTTCAATTTTATCCGCAAGATCAACTGGATTACCGACCTGCACAAGCATTCCGTTATGACCATCCTGAATGAAAGCTCTGTTGGCTGGCAAATCTGTGACAATCGGGAAGCAACCCGAGGCCATCGCCTCAAAAAGTGAAGCGGAGACCCCTTCGGTCTCTGGGATTGCGAGGTAAAGTTGGGCAGATTGGAGTAGTTTGGGAAGGTCGTCATTGGGCACTCTTCCCAGCCATTGGACCTGATTATTCAATTTCAAGTCTTCAGTTTGGGCCAGAAGCCGATCTTTCTCCGCTCCGTCACCTACCATCAGGCAGGTGATTTCTATTCCTCTGTTTCTTAGGATGGCCAAAGCCTCCAGAATCTCATTGTGTCGGTAAATGTCATATAGGCTTCGGGTGACTATTGCTGTAATTGGCAAATTCCGGGAATGCGCTTGAAATTGAAACAAGCCCAGATTCAATCCTTTTGGCTTGACGAGGATCTTGGATGGTGGCGCGCCGCACTCGAGCATCGCATAGGTCATCACATAGCCCCATGCATGAATCAAATCCGCACGTGTGTAGATTGCCCGCTGGAGAATCCGCTTATACCAACCTGCAAAGCCTGTCTCGGGAAAAGCATCTGAAATACCCTGCTGTGCTACTACCCTAATCTTGGTCTTGACAAGAAGACTAAAAAAGCCATAGCTTGTCGATCGCTCCGCAAGGGTAATATCATAGGTCACCTTGTTGAAATACAAAGAGCCTAGAAAGGTAAAAGCATTGAGCAGGCGTGCAACTCTAGATCCTGTCTTTGGGAGTTCTTTAGTTTCAATTTTGATTCCCGAAGCTTTTTCTATCCCTTTGATCCAAGTCTGGGCATCAGCTCTATAGGTTTCTCCAAGGAAAAGAATTCTCATAGGATGGATTCCAGATTTTCCAAAACAGGTCTCGGAGACCAGTTGAGTTCAGTTTGGGCTTTTTTATCTGAAAAAGTCAAATGCGTTGAAAGTTTTTTCATTCGGTAAGAATTGATGGGAAAAACCGGGATGAGGTCACCGATTTTTGCCAGAACCCGAAGGGTCCAGATGGGAATGGTTTTTACTTTTTTACCCAGCAATGTAGACAGTTGGGTATCAAGTTCTGCCATCGTAGGATGATTGCCATCTGTAAGGTTATAGGTACCTGACAGGTTCTGCCAAGTCGGAAGAGCTTTGGCTATATCCTCTACCAATACCATGGATTTGCGGGCAGAGCCTTCACCCAATCTTCGATAGAAACCTCCACGAATGGCTTTTATCATCGCACCGAGATTCCCTGGGGGATTTTCGCCTACCAGCAGAGGGAGACGAAGGATCAGTACTTTGACCTGATTGGCTGTCCCCCAATTTCTGACTAAGTTTTCCGCTTCAATCTTGCTTTGGGCATAAGGCGTATCTCCCAGCAAGGGACTATTTTCTGCAATGTCCGTTCCCTCTTCCAGACCGTAGACGGCTACGGTGCTGATGAAAACAAAGATTTGAGGCATGCTTTTTATCGATTGAAGCAGATTAACAGTTCCGTTCAGATTTACCTCCCAAAACTCCTGCTTTTCCGCCTCCGATTTGGGTAGTACATGTGCTTTGCCTGCAGCATGGATGATCATGTCTGCGGGTGGAAGCTGAGGATAATCTCTACTAAGGTCGACGGAAATTTGATTTTGGGTTTGTCGCCCAAGGGTTATCACTTCGTGATTAGCTTCTAAGTTTTTCTTCAGGATTTTACCCAAAAACCCTGTACCTCCTGTGAGTAAGATTTTCACTTTGTTGCTTCTAAGATTCCGTTGAGCATTTTTTGAGCTAAGTAATCTTTATCGAAAAGCTTGGCGGCCAAGTGCTGGGCTTTCTTCCCCATTTCCTCCAGCATAGCCTGCTGATCATCCAGCTCGATGAGTTTCTCTGCCAGCTGTATCGGGTCATTGGGATCTAGTGTAAAACCGACCTGATGTTCCGCTAGGAAATCTTTCATCCAACCCTGAGTATTTTGGATGACAGGTACACCCGCAGCCAAAGATTCAAAAAACTTATTGGGTGATGAGGTATCCAATACAGGAGTGCCCCGAAGTGGAACCAGAGAAACGCTGGCATTCTGAATCAGGCCTACCAAGTCTTTTTTGGGCATCAAGCCCCAAATCAGCATGGTCTGCAAATCATTGCTTTGGATCTCTGCCTCGATCTGTTCACGTTGCTGCCCCTCTCCTACCAATAAGATTTTCAGGTCTGTTCTTCCTTTTGCCTGTAGCACTTTTGCTGCTTCCAGCAACCAGAGGGAGTTATTTACTAAACCGATATTTCCGGTATAAATGGCATATTTCTTTGGTTGAAGTAGCCCGCGGTTTTGAAAGGGAGCTTTACCTGAAAAGAGCGGGATATTGGCGGCATTGGTTACGTCAATCACTTTGGTGAGGGGAAACCGCACCTTAATATTTTGTTTCATTCCGATGGAAAGTGCCACGACCAGAGAGGAGGCTTTGTAGCATCTCGCTTCCAGCGCATAGGCAATTTTTTGAAGGAATTGGTTTTTGATCAAACCCAATTCGATCGCTCCTTCGGGCCAGAGGTCCCGGGCTTCAAAGACCAGCTTTCTACCTCGAATATATCTGGCCACCAAGCCTGGAATCCCGACTGTGATTGGTCCTGAGGATGCGATCACGACATCTGCTTTGGCAGTCAGAGCATACCAGACTGAGCAGACGGCATAAGCCAAGAATGTAAAAATCCGCTTGAGAAAAGGTTGCTTGTTATCGATTCGGACATTGATGACCGTGACCTTGACCCCTTCAAAATTCTGATTTTCGATGAATCGGGTTGCAGTCAGGTCGGATTTGGAATAGATGGAAGTGACTACCTGGACTTCATGGCCTTGCTTTACCCATTCCTGTGCGAACTCATGAACCCTAGTGCCCCATGAGCCTTTTGGCGTTGCATAATATTGGTAGAAGTAGAGGATTTTCACCGGAGTAGTTTCAGGAATTTTGCCACGGTTTTCTTATTCTTTTCCAAAAACGGATAGGCAAGTTTGAAGGAAGCATACTTCCATTTGGACAAAGGAAGCGAATAAGGGCCTGCTGAACTGACTTGTTGAGGATAAAAGCTGGACTTGAATCTCACCACGCCATCACTACCTCCTACTGAGATATTGTATTGCGAATAGCCCAGTTTGGCAGCTTCAAGTATACAGGTCCATTGGAGAAGGTGGCCTACTTTGAGATCTTTTTGAGCGCGCTCCACACCGCCCATGATGTAAGACAGCATTCTACCGCCTTTGGCAACCCAGATTGCTCCCACTATTTCTCCTTCATGCTTAGCAAGGAAAATAATGGCATTTCCCTTCATCACCGAAGCAGTAAGAGCAGGTCCTACATCCACAAAGTCCCTGATTTGATAGCCTTCTCTTTCGGCATTTTGTTCAAAACAGGTGTAGGCCAGCTTTACCTCTTCCGGAGAGTTTGCCTGGATCATTTCCACTCCGTTTTTCAATCCCGATTTGATGTTCCTTTTGGCATTTTCAGAAAAGCTCTTGAGCAACTTGGCCTCCAATTCTGAGCTTTCACAGGCTGGAATCGAGATAATATTAAAGTGAACCGGAGAATAGATTTTATTGAGGAGATCGCCTTTTTGGAAACCAGAAGAATTCAAGTTAGCGGCAAAAGGATTGGATTCGGTAAGAAAGGCGGGATTTACCTGACAGGCAAAAGCACCGATTTCAGAAGCGCGATTTACAAAGGCCTTCAAAGCCTCATCCAGCAAGTCTGCCTTTAGATGCCATGGGCCCCAGGGGCAATTGTATATTTTAAATGGGCCTGCCTTGACAATTAGATT
The DNA here is from genome assembly GCF_003259255.1 of Algoriphagus litoralis. GTDB lineage: Bacteria > Bacteroidota > Bacteroidia > Cytophagales > Cyclobacteriaceae > Algoriphagus > Algoriphagus litoralis. Next base: position 81,334 of record NZ_QGOL01000015.1, on the reverse strand, counting down.
CCCAAATCCCACCTCGATTACATTGTCCGAATTGACTCCGAGCAGTAGCTCAAAATCAAATCCATAGGGCTGGTAAGAGCTCAGCCAAGTGGAGGTCTGTGTAAACATTCCTGATTCGTGGGAAAGCTGGAGCGTGTCCCATTTATCAAGCCAATTAGGATCTTTGGTTACAATCCACTTGATTTTACTCATGCAATAGTTTTTGTAATTCCGTCAAACTGGGAGATTTTTAAGTTGTCTCCGTCTTTGACATAAGTAATTGATTCAAATTTTCGAAAGAATGCGTTCAATTCAGAAACGGTTGGATTCCAGATTTTATCCTCTTGAATTTTGTCCCCCAGTCTTTTCAGGGCTGATTTGGCTTCATCTCTAAAAACCCCAGATGGATTTTTAAACAACCTGCCTTCGTGGTTTTCCCCCGTGTAGGCAAAATAGGTATGGGCGATCATCAGGCCGGATTCTTTTTGCAACCGATCCAAGGATTCTTCCGAGAATACAATATCAAAATCCCGAACTGAAAGGGTTTGAAAAACTTGGATGGAAGTATTGACTTGATTGCAAGCCTGAAAAAACACCGGTCCAAATCGATTCACTTCAAAAATGCTTTTCCTTCTTTTTTTGATTTCGGCGAGGGTTTCCCTGCTCAAGATTTGCCGAAACATGGAAAACGCCGAAGAGGAAGCGCCTTTTAGGGACTTTAGACCTGGGTTGGAGAGCAAGCCACCCAAGCTGCCTTTCAGGTACTTGGATTTAATCAGAATATTCTCCGGCACTCCATACATGAGGAAATTCCTCAGATCCGTCTTTCTACTCCTTTTTTTACCTTTTGAGCTGAAGTACGAAGAAGATTTGGATATCGCTTCTAAGGTGTATCCTTGAGGATTGAGCTGATTTACTGTGAAGAGGTTGCCCTCACCTGCATCGATATAACTCCAAATCAGGTTGATTCCTTTAGGTACGATATGTGAATACCATTTTTCCCATTGCCCTAGTGGCTGTTTGGTGTAATTGTATGGGTGAAAACCATGGTCGATGTAGCAGTTGATCTTAGGAAGAGCCGCTGGACTTTCAAATTTCTGAAATTCTGTTTCGCTTACTTCGCCCCGATAGCTTTGACTGAGGGCGTGGTAGGCAAGTTCATGACCTTCTTCAGCCCAAAGAATCAGCTCATTTCTGGAATCTTCAGCTTCAAAGCTGGCATTCTCTGCTTTATGGGTGTAATCATAAAGAAAAAAACCTTTGGTCACTTTGATTCCCAAGTCTGAAAACAGCTTGCGCTGAACCTTGAGTAAGGAGGTGGTATCAAAGTCAGAGTGATCCGTAAAACAGACCGTAGGCAAAAAGCCTATGGGGGTTCTGGCCCATTCTTCCACACTTCCGGCAGCCGAGAGCAGGCCATTTTGAATAAGTGTCCCTTTTGGGACAAGTTGTTTTTTCAAAAATATCCGCTGATCATTTTGATCATACACCATCGTTGGACTGAGCATGGGATGATAAAAATACCAACGAAGTGAGCCTGAATCGGGCTGGTATTCCCAGCATCCGGAAGTTTGGCTGGCCACCACCGTCAAGCCCGAGCTGAGTTTGAGGATTTTTGGACTATGCGTATTGGCAATCAGGTGGTCTTTGCCTGGCTTTACCCAGGAATAATCCAAAAATCTCCAAAAAGCTATGGGATCATCAAACTCGATATCAAGAAACAACTCAGATACCCAAATGTCCTCAGTAAACTCAAACCGAAAACTACAAGAGCCCTTTTCGATTTTAATTTGAGAATCAATCTGATCTTGAAATTCTTTGGAAACTCCATCTACCAGAAAATTCGCCCGAATGGCTTTGATCATTTTCTGGTGATTGAAATTCTTTTGCGAAAATAAAACACTAAAAATCTGAAGCTGCGAAGTCTTGCCGTGAACTGAAAACCTGCCTTTTCTATGCCTTTGATAGAAGGGATATTATCCGGGGCGACTAAGATGAATACTTGCGTCGTGTGGGCATATTGCTTGGCAATTTTGCCCAAAACATACGGATAGATTCCTTTTCCGCGGTAGCGGTCATCGGTGAAACAATCTCCGATGGTGATCAGAGGCTTTTCAAAATGAAAGTTCCTCAATAACCTACTGCTGTGAAAAACCCGGCTTCGGTGAACCAGGATATCCTGATCCATGATTCTGTATTCCTGAGTTGCCTGATCATATTCAATTTTCCAATTCAAGTTTTCTTGGCTGGACGTGGCTCCATCAGGAAAAGAAAAAACCAGCATATCAATGGACTGCGAACGAAGTCTTTTTAGTTGCTTCAACATTAGATTGACGTGAACTGATTTTCGATGAGTTGGAATTTTCCTGTTTTTGCTTTTGGCAATTCTCTGACCTTTTCAAATTCAAAACGAAGTGGCTCACCAAACACGTCCTCAAACATCTCTTTTACTCGCTTTTCCATCGAATCAGATTGGCTTTTAGGGGAAATGTAAATGAGTTTGTAAAGGTCAGCATCCAATTGGATGACTTTGAATTGGTCAATTTCAGGAAATTGCTTTAATACCCTGACGACTGTCTGTACTGTGATAAACTTACCTGAGGGTGTTAGTAAAAATTCAGTCATCCTGCCGATTATTTCTCCCAAAACGGGTAATTCCAGTCCGCAATTACATTTGACTGGGTGTCCTTTTACAGCCAGGTCTCCTACCTCGTAGCGGATCAAAGGCGTAGTGAAATTATCCAAGCCTGTCAGCACCACTCTGCCTGTCTGACCAGGTTGCACTTCATGGTTTTTTTCATCCAATATTTCCACGACCACATGAGGTGTCATGATGTGGTACCGTCCTTCGCTGCATTGGGAGGCGATGAGAAAACCCTCCGATGCTCCATAGGTGTCATAGACCTTGCAGGAAAATGCAGTTTCGATGGCCTCCCTAAACTGAGGAAGTAATTTTTCTCCGAGAGAAATGACCGATTGAAACTTGACATCTCGGATATTATGTGCGAGAGCTGTCTTTGCAAATAGGTAAAGACTGGACGCGTAAGCGACAAAATGTTGCCGAGGATTGCTTCTTAACAGCTTCAATTCATTCAGGATTTGAGCTTCTGAATGGCTCATCGCGTCAATGTATCTCGTCCTGAGCAGCTTATCCTTGATGAGTTTTTCTTTGGATCGCTTCATGTTCACTCCAGTTTGGAGGAGAGAATTACCAAAGCGATAGCCTGCCCATTCCCACCAGATTATTTGGAGTGCCCGGTTATTTGATAGTTCGGTTTTTGAAAAATACACCTGTGAGGGTGGCCCAGTTGAGCCTGATGACATCACAGAGGTGATGTTTTGATCAATAGGCTTGGTAAGGATATACTCCAGATTATGCTTGAAGGATTTTTTGGAAAGGATAGGATAAGACTTGAGCCAAATGTAGGGATCCCTACTTTCGGGGATGTGCTGAAGCTCGTAAAAGGGTGAATTTTTAGTAGCGTGATTCAGAAGATCTTTGAGTTTTTGCCTTTGGAGATCTTCAAGTTGAGATGCACTTCTAGACAAAGTACTCCTCCAGGACTTCAGGCTAGTCATGAACGTAGCACCGAGCATCCTATCCCCTAGGGGCAAGAGGAAGTTTTCAAGGATAGAAGTAAAAAGGTTCATTCGATACTTGTGGAAAATTCTCTTAACTCAGCATTTCTACCTTAGCCCTTCCCTTAGTCGGAGAAATTTTCTTGGGTTCGGGAAGTTTGATACTGAGCAGGGATAGACCGATCAAAGCCGGAGTGACAAAGGTCCGCATCGCGGCATGGAATGAGGTGTACATGGCCACCAAAAACAAAGCCATGAGAATCCCCTTAATCAGCGGATTGGGACTGGACTTAAAGAGTTGAATCCCCAACCTGCACAAAATCAGGAAATAGATAAAACCCAGAACCCCATGCTCGGCAAGCAAGCGGCTGAGTTCTACGTGTGCCACAGTTCCGGTCATAGTTTCACGCAAAAACCGGGAAGCTCCGGCACCTACACCGAGAAAGAAATGATCTACCCATAGGCTGATATCACCTTCGAAAATTTCAAACCTTCCTGTAGTCACGGTATTGATAGACTTCGCTTTGCTTCCTGCCAGAGTTCCCATGGTCTCACCCTGATACCTCAGGCTGAGCATACCTCCGGTGATTTCATCTACGGTAATGTAAGCGACTACTGCCACAAGTATGGCTGGAAGAACGTATTTCCCAATATTTGGCAGCCCATATTTCTTTCGCTCTTTGAGCGGAGCTTTCCTGAGGAAAAATAAGACTATGATGATTCCCAAGACTGCTCCGAGCATCCCTCCTCTTGAAAAAGTAAGTAGACCCTGAAAGGTGAAAGCAAATAATATCAAGGCATCCAAAAGGAGATATCCTGAAAATTTCCACCTGTTGATCATCAGGATAAACATGAAAAACGCGCCAAGACCAAACAGGGTAGAAACCTGATTGGAACCAAAGCCTCCACTCCAGTCCACATTGGCTCCGAGAGCAAATTCCACGTCTTTAAAATCGGGGGACTTGATAATGGTATAGCCCAATACTCCGAGCATTGGATAGATTACCAGTCTAATCAAATGGCTTAATTGTCGGGTGGTTATCCGCTGTTTGTAGAAAAAAATCACGACAAGGGCCACATTGATGGGTCCAAGAATATTAAAGACCAAATCCGAACTAGAGACTTGTCCTGAAAAATCAATGAATGCAGAAGGGATTAGGCAAAGCAGCATGATCCATCCTTCTTTTCCTTTGGGCTTAAATTTGAATATTCCCCAAATCATCCCGGCACAGAGCAGATATTTCCCCAATTCATAAGGTATAAATGGAGAAGTCCGGGCCATCCGAGCTAAAAGCTCAAATGAGATGAGGTAAAGTAAGATTCCAATCAATAAAAACGGAGATTGGGTGCGTCTCAGGATCAGACCTAAGGAAGTGAGAATGACCAGATAAAACCAGGCAATCACCGGAATCGGCGAAAAAGTAGCTGACAAGCCTAGCCCGATATGGAATACAATCCAAAAAAGCGGGTATCTGTTTAATATCAGTTGCTTTATCAACTAGTTTTTTGCTTTAAGGTTAAAATTCTTTCTACTACGCTGAAATAGGTCTTTTTAAACTGGGCTTCCCCGTAATTTTCGGCTACCTGCTTGCCGAAAGACTTTCCCAGAGCAAGTGCCTCTGAGGGGTTACGGATGAACGCTTCCATTTGCTCGGCCAAGAGATCAGGTCTTCCGACAGCTACAATTCTCCCAAACTTTCCATTACCCAAGACTTCTGAACATTGCCCTACCTTGGTGGAAATTACTGGCAAGTCAGCCAGACCATATTCAAGCAAAGATACTGGAAGGCCTTCCCGGTCAGAGGCCACCAATCCTGCATTCACTTCCGACAGAAGACCGGAAACATCATGGACAGTATCTTCCACTAGTACTGAATCTTCGAGTCCAAAGTCGGCTCTCTGCTTTAGAACCTCCTTTTTCCAAGACGAATCTACCTCTTTTCCAACCATCCTTACAACAAATTCCAAACCCTGATCACGAAGTATTTTTGCAGCGTGGATCAGGTTAAGCTGTCCCTTTTCGGATCGATAGTTGGCAAGGTGGAGAAAGGTGAATTTTTCAGTTTGCTTTTTAACTGAAGGTGAAAGGCTAGGGAAATTAGGCAAATAGGCGATTCGGTCTTTTGCTAAAAGTTTTTTTTGCTGCCAATAGGTTTGGGTTGATTCATCGGCAGTAAAGACAAAATCCAGTCTTTTTCCAATCCAAAGGAGTTCTCTTCTCGGGTTGTTTTGAATTACTTCCTCCGAAATCCCGAGGTGGTCATGCCAGATTAGTTTTATAGCTGGCCTGAGAAGTTTGAGTCCAATTCCCCAATAGACTGATGTACCATGAGCATGAATCAAATCCGGTTGGAATTCATCCACTTCTGCCAAAAGCTTTTTGAAGGCCTTGATATCCAAAGTGCTGTTTTTCCCTAAAACTCTCAGAGTATCCTCTTGATGAAGGAGTGAATGGAGGCTACCTTTTCTTCTGCTTACAATCAATAGGTTGGGAATATTTTGAGCTGCAAATGCATTGGCCATATTCAGAGCCATCCGTTCTGCTCCCCCTGTATCCAGGGTATCGATCAATTGGATAATTCTCAAACCTCCCTCTCTCATGTGGTCTGCAAGAGGGTTTGAATTTCCCTATCGAACCTTTCCAAGGTATATTGCCTGGACCATTCCATGGCTGCGGTTGCTTTTGCTGCGTAGCCTGCAGGTTGATTCAGATACCTATTGATTGCAGCACATACCTCTTCTTCATTTTCGTGTACGAGTTCTCCCCTAGTCCCGAAACCGAGCATTTGAGGGACACAGGAAACGGCAGTGGTGATGGGCAGACAAGCCCAAAACATCGCTTCAGCCACTACCTTTGGCCAGCCTTCACTTTTGGAGATAAATATCAGAAAGTGAGCTTTTTGGAAAGCTTCCTTAACCGTATTTGCGGATACGTTCCCATGAATGGTGATTGCGTGCTCTAGTTTTTTTTCTGCAATGAACGATTCAATAGCAGCACGCTCGGGACCTTCACCGAAGTAGTCCAATTTAACATTTTTACCTTCAGAGATGAGTCTTGATACGACTTGGGCAGAGATGATGGGTTGCTTACCGGAGTTTAGTCCACCCACAAATAGTAAGCGAATTTCTTTGTCAGGATCCAGTGGTCTTGGCGGGCACTCTTCCTTTTCTGACTCTGAGTAAGAGGCTGTGAAAAATGGGCGAATGTTTTGACTTTCATTTGGCCATTCACCATAGACCAGTACCTGCATATTTTTTGAAAGCGTGGTATTGCTCAGGATTTTTTGTTGAAGTCTGTAGGTAAATGGCTGATTGCTTTTGCGATCCCAGTTGCCTGCATATTTTGCAGATTTGATTTTATGCGAGAAAAACACCTGAACAATGGCCCCCAGAAGTCCCATATTGCCTGGGCATCTGAGATGAATATGGTCGGCTTTCTGCATTTCCTTCCAAGTCTTTGACCAAATCCCCGGAAGCTTACCTAAGGTTCGAAGGATTTCGGCAGGAGATTGAATGGAAAACTCCGAAACCTCCACCAAATTCAAGGAAGGATGCATGTAAGGTAAATCGATCGGATCAGGTGGAAGGTTATGGTCAATGGGAGCCACAACAGTGACGGCATCCACGTGGCGAAACCATAAATTCATCTCCCTCACATAGGGACCATAGGCAAAATACACACCATCATGAAGTTTGTGTACCACATGACCGATTACCAGTAAATGCACCTAGGGCTGAAGAATTTTTTTGAAAAAATCCAGATTTGCTTGGGTTATCCGATCTGGGTCGAATTTCCTAAGGGCTTTGGCTCGGGCAGCTTTTCCAATTTCGGGAAAGCGATCCTTAGCCTCCAATGCCAACAAGACCGTATTTGCAATACTTTCAGGCTGGAGAGGATCACATAACCAACCGTTTACCCCATTATCAATGGTCTCTGGGCCAGGCCCGGTTTGGGAGAAAATCACAGGCTTTTCCATGGCCATGGCTTCTGGCGCCACCAAGCCCTGGGTCTCCATGTGGGAAGGAAAGATGCAGATTTCTGCCATTTCATAAAATCCGGGCAATTGTTCATGGCTTACTGCACCATGAAATCGAACCCGCTTAAGAATTTCCGGAGCAATTGTCTCCTTGAGAAAAGCTTTGTAGGATTTACCATCTGGAAATGCCCAATCCCTCCCATAGACTTCCAGTGAAATATCCGGGACTTTTTTTGCGATCAAAGGCAAAGCCTCGATCAGTTGTCTGATCCCTTTTTTTTCACATACCGTCCCGGCGAAAACCAATCTGTTTTTGACGGCTTTCTTGGGATCCGCCGGATAGAATTTATCGAAAGAAATGGGGTAGTTGATGATTTCAATCGGTTTGCCATGGTACGAGAGGTACTTGGCTGTGTGGACTTTGACGTAGTCAGAAACCGCCACAAAAGCGTCTGCCTTTTGAAAGGACTTTACTTCTTGGAAACCCTTCCACTTATTTATTCCTCTTTTCTCTCCTTCGGCAAAGAAATGATGGCCGCCATGTAGTCTAATAACATATTTAATGGCAGGATTCTTATCCAGAAAAGCCAAGGAAAGCTCCGAGCCTTCTACAATATCGATGGGCTGGACTTTGTTCAGTTTGTCAATGAACTTGGAAATTTTGGAGAAGTTCCTCCACCAGCCCACCAATTTGGCTTTGCTGTTTGGAAAAATCACCACCCGCACGCCATCGATTATTTCATCTACATAGGAGTTGCCATTGATTCCTGCCACGGTGACTTGGTGGCCATTTTCAATGAGCTTTTTGGAAAAAGTCAAAAGAAAAGTTCCTATGCCGCCGTGAACGGCATTTTTTCTAGGGAATTCAGGAGAAAGAAAAAAGATATGCATTAACTACTACTTGGTCTGTAGGTTAGGTACTAGTTGGTCAATAAAGGCCGCAATTTTAGCTGAGGCGGTTTTTTCAGTGGATAGATCTACAATTTTCTCAAGCCATTTCCGTCTATCCTTGCCAACCTCCTGAGGAAAGTCAATCGCCTTTTTCACTTGACTCAGGATGGTGTTTGGGTCAGAAATCCATCCTACCGGATCTAGGCCATCCATACTTCGGAAATGCTGAAACCCGTAGATTTCCTTTACAGTCCACGTTTGATCAGGGGTATGATCATAGTTCAGATACAGGGCAGGCTTATCAAAGAATGCAAAATCCAAGGCCATAGTTGAACCTAAATTGATTACTGTATCACAATGAAAGGCCAAATTGACCAAGTGTGAGAGATCTTTGGGATAAGGGAAAAATTGCTGCCAAAATTCCCCTCTTTTCCAAAAGGGATTGATATGAATAATATTAGGAAATGCCTGAAGTACAGATTTGTACCTTGCGGTAGTTTCCACTGGCACTTGTCTGAATATGATTTGCAGGTTTTCTTCACCTTTGAGCGCATTAGCGATATCTCTCAAGTAGTCTGCATCATAAGGTGAAGTCTTGATGTCATCGCCTGAAAACAAAATCCAGTGCTTGGATGGGTCTAAGCCAAACTCGGCAGCAAAATCCTCCCTAGACTGAATCAGACTAGGATCAGAATAGTAGTCAAACTGGGGGGTACCCGTAATCTGAATGGAATCTTGCGGAAGCTCTGGATAGTACAATTTCAACTCCTCCTTCATGTATTCCGACCAGACCAAATAGTGGTGGGGTCGCATAGCCAATCTTGCTTTGGGCAGATTGTCCCAAGAGAAAATCGCAGATGCAGTCTGAATTCCCATGTCTTTGGCCGCAAGCATTGCAGCGCTGGCGCCAGGCATACGCTGATGGGTACAGAAGAGGAAGTCCGGAGCAATCTCCTTGAGCTTTTCCTGACTGTACTTGTATGAATACGTGTTTCGGAGTTTTTTCCAGAGCAGGCTTTCAACGGCCAAGATGGAATCGTACTTTTTGAGGCTTCCTCCCAGCCAGGCAGCCAGTTTTATCAGGATCTTTTTCTTTAGGCCAGGATTGCCAAAAGACCAATTGGACATCAGGGTCTGATTACCAGTGAGCTTCACATTGTTTACCAGCCTTGCAAATGCAACGGATTCGCGAAGAATCTGAGTCACAGCATCTTCAGGAAATGAGGATAGCGAGTGTGAGTAGGGTCTAAAACCATTGATGCTTTCTGTCAGAGAAACAACCTCTTCTTCCAAAGAATGCCAAATATGGATTTGGTGACCTTGGTCGTGGAGTTCCTTTAAAACAGTGGAGTATAAGTAATTCCTAATTCCTACTCCGTCAGGAATCAAAAAACAGATTTTGCTCATTTTAATAATTCAGCGGCATTTATCCATTGCCACAGGTAAAAACTATTGTCTTGGTCCCCTTTTTTGTAATCCTCCCAAAGTCTGAAAACTGTTTTGGAGTCAAACCAATTCGATTTGGAAACCAAGGTATGCAGCTGAGCGTCTACCCAGTCTGTGAGTTCGCCTCCCAGCCATTCCCGCTGAGGGGTTTGAAGGGGTCGCTTAGGTGCCAAGGCGATCTGGTCACCGAGGTACGTTTTGGCAAGTTGCCGCAGAAGCCATTTTTGGTTTCCATCTTTGATTTTAAAATCAGTAGGCCTTGAAAACACATATTCCACCAACCTGTAATCCAAAAACGGTTCTCTCAACTCAGTGCCATGTGCCATACTCACCCGGTCATTGAAGCGTAACGCGCGAGGGATTTTGGTATAGAACAGGTCCCGGTATTGGAGGTTGAGCAGCGGATCACTAAACAAAGATGGATATGGGGTGTGGGTATATTTTCCAGAAAAATCTTTTATTAAAGCCTCTGGTTTTACTGGAGAAGACTTGACTCCCTGAACTACGCTATCGGATTTGTTGAGGTAATAATCGTATCCGGCCCAGGCTTCATCCGAACCTTGCCCATCCAAGAGCACCAGGATTCCCTTTTGTCTGGCTGATTGAAATACTTTGCTGTAGGCCAATGTAGGAATTCCTCCAAAAGGCTCAGACTGGAGATGGCTGATCTTCTGAGTTAATGAAGGTACCTCTTCAGGCGTCAATAAGCAGGTATTGAGCGGATAGGGTCTTCCTTTAAGCATTTCTTTAACCCAATGTACTTCGTCATATCGATCATCACCTGTCACGAAGGTAAATGCCTCAATTTGTTCCTTGTCAGGAAACAAGACGGAAACCAAGGCTAAAAGCGTACTGGAATCCAGTCCTCCACTTAGGTTGAATCCAACAGGTACATCCGATCGGAATCTCAGACTTACGGCATCTTTGAGGAGCCATAAGATGTATTCGGACTGTTCTTCGGGCTTTATTTCAGGTTGACTGTTGACATTTTTTACAAAATCATACCAAGGCTGAATGCTGCTCTTTCCTGCCTTCCATTCCAAGGTATGTCCAGCCGGAAGTTGGTGGATTCCTTCCCAGAAGGTTTCTTCAGGGCTTCCATAAGTGCCTTTGGTGAAAAAACCTGCCCATACTGAATCTTTGGTTTTCTTTGGAAATCCGGCAGCCCAAATGGGATTGATTTCAGAGGAAAACAAAAATGATCCCTGCCAAAGGGCATAATGGAATGGTTTGACTCCAAATCTGTCTCTGGCTGCACTGAGTTTTTTCTCCTTTTTGTCCCAAATGGCAAATGCAAACATGCCGTTGAGTTCGTGGAGGCACTCCAGCCCCGATTCGATGAATGCATAGAGCAATACTTCTGAATCAGATTGGGTTCGAAATGAATACTTGGTGGCCAGTCTTTGTCTGATTTCCAAATAATTGTAAATCTCTCCATTGAACACCATGACGTATCTGCCGTCGGAGAAGTGAAAAGGTTGATTGGCCGCCTCCGAGAGATCCAAAATCGAGAGCCTGTTGTGCCCTAAGCTGATTTCGGTGTCTACATTCCAGTGCCCCTCATTGTCAGGCCCACGATGCGCCTGACTTTTGAGCATCGCAGTGATGGTCTGGGGGTTGCTCAGAGGTCCGACTATACCTGCTATTCCACACATATCAGAATTGGAGCTTAGTTATTAAGGATTCGGCCTTTTCCCAGTCCTTCATTGTGTCCAGATTGACATAGCGCTCGGGATCGCCTAAGATATGAGCGATTTTCTCACCGTAGAGTGAGTGCTGATTCAGAAGCACGGCTGTTTTAGTCAGGTAAATGGACCCGTCTCGAAAATAGGCAGGAGGCAAATCTTGTCGTCTGGGAATAATCGTTTTTTCTCCTGTGGCTATTTCAAGTAATCCATTGCTTCCCGGCTCAAAAACCCAATGGGGGTTAAATTCATGAGGAACAGGCAAAACTGAAATCAAAGAATCTGCCCTAGTATCGATAAATCGTTGGATTGCTTCGTCCACCATCCCAGGTCTGCGAAATGGACTGGTGACCTGAAGCAGGCAAACGGCATCAAACTGCTGTCCCTGTTCTTCAAAAAACTGTAGGGCATGGATGATTACAGGAAGTGTAGGAGCCGCATCAGAAGCAAAATCTGATGGTCTGACAAAGGGTACTTCCAGATTTAGCTGCCTTGCTACCTGTATGATCTCGGCATCATCTGAGCTGAGAATTACTTTGGTTAAAAGAGAGGACTCCCGGGCAGAATTCAAGGTATAGGCCAAGAGTGGCTGACCTGCCAAGGATTTAATATTCTTTCCAGGGATACCTTTTGATCCTCCTCTGGCAGGTATCAGCCCTAATATTTTCATCTGTTTATAATTTGATTTTATTGGTCAGATGGAATCCGGTTATTCCGAAGATTAATACTGAATTGTTTTGTGGAATTTCAGGGGAAGCGAGGCCAAAAGGTCCGCAATTTTCTCCCCTGCATCTCCTCCACCGTAGACATAGGAAGGATCCGGTCTTTCGATAGTTTGGTGTTTTTGGAGCGCGGCGGCGATTGCAATTCGATCGTAGTCAACGTCAATTACATTTTGTCCTCTATCCCGAGCATTCTGACGGGTACCAATATTGACTACAGGCACACCGAGGAAAGCGCACTCTCTAATTCCCACGCTGCTGTTGCCGATGAGTCCTTTGCTATTAACCAATAGTCTGAGGAAGTCATTGGGCTCCATGTTTTTGAAAAAATGAAACTTATCGAGCTTGTACTTTTCTCGAAATGCACGAATACCCGTGCTGGTACCATCAGCACCAGCATCTACATTCGGCCAAAACCAAAGCACTGGTTGATTGGATTCCATCAGGGCAAAGAGCGTCTCTTCGATTTGCTTGCGGGAAGAGGTCACCTCTGTAGTCACCGGATGCTGCATCACCACCCAATATCCTTCTGATAAATCAGGAAAGGCACCTACTCCACCATATTTCTGATAGATGTCAAAATCAAAAGCGGGTGAAGCTTTGACTTCTGCTGCTAAGTCAATGCTTGGGCAGCCGGTATTGAATACCGATTCGGGATCTTCACCTAGTCGGATTACTCTCTCATAGGCACTTTGGGATGCTACAAAGTGGTAATCTGAAAGCTTGGTGATCGAGTGTCTTACCTTTTCATCAATATTGCCCGTGACCTCTCCGCCCTGAACGTGAGCTAATGGAATATTCATGAAACTGGCCGATATAGCGGTGGCCATAGTTTCAAACCGATCCGCTATCGTGACCACGATATCAGGTGCCAGATTATCAAAAACCGTGGAGAGCTCCAAGATGCCAATTCCTGTAGTCTTGGCCGCTGCGGTGAGGTTTTCTCCTTCTAAGACATTGAATACTTTGGCGGCAATTTCAAAGCCGTCCTTTTTAATGTAATTGACTGCGGAGCCGTACCGATCCAGCAATGCGGATGCTGCTACGATGAGTTGCAGCTCCAGGTCAGGGTGATTTTTGATGGCTTTCAATGCCGTCTTGATCCGTGAATAGGACGGTCTAGCCGTGATGACGACACTGATTTTCCTTTTGGACATATTTATTCTAGTTCAATATTTTCCCAATTGAGAAAGTCCCATTGAGAAAGGTCTGACTTTAGTTTTTTTCCGACGACAGCAGCAAATTCTTTGGCTGGGATTCCATAGCCTGTAGGTTTTTTTGCTTCCAAATCATCTATAGTAATGACACTCCCTTTGTTCAGAGTTTTGTTGACGGCGAGGCTTTTTTCAAAAATCTTCTTTAAATCCTTAAATGGCTCAATTTGATCCTTAAGAATAGGATTTGCCAAAGCTTGCTGAATTTTTCTGATCCCTTGCACCAGTTCCATGGTTTGGTCGAGTGTGATACTGGCCAGGGTATCCGGTCCAAATTGCCTTTTGTCAAAGACCACATGAAATTCAAAAATCTCCGCACCCAAGGCAGCAGCTGCGCTACAAGCAAAAATTTCCCCACTGTGGTCCGAGAAGCCAACCGGCAACTTGTATCGTTCTTTGAGTTGGCTGATTACATTCAAGCCCCATTGGTCTGGTCTGGTTGGATAGGCCGTGGTGCATTGCAAGATGCTAAGTGGATTCCCAAAAGCTCGCAAAAACTCCACTGTGGCATCCATTTCATCCCAGCTACTCATTCCAGAACTCAGGATGATGGGTTTGCCGGTTTTCGCTATTTTCTCCAGCATCAACCAATTTGAAACTTCTCCGGAGCCAATCTTATAACGTTTCACTCCCAATTCCTCCAACAAATCCACCGCTGCATTGCTGAACGGCGAAGAAATGAATTCCAGATTTTTATCCTCACAGTGGTCTTTCAAACCTTTCCATTGTTCTGGCGAAAAACTCATCCGCTTCCAGTAGTCATACCTGGTCGCATCCTGCTTAGAAAATTTTACCCGGAAGGGCTCATAGACAGAACTTTCAGCCTCAGCGATATGCGTCTGAAACTTCACAGCATCTACTCCGGTATCTGCCAGAGCATCGATGTAGGCATGTGCGGTACCTAGGCTACCGTCATGGGCTTGGGCTATTTCTGCGATGATCACGGGGTAATTTTTTAGGTTGGAGGATTAGCTTTTGGAGATGACGCCGTCCTGTTCTGCCTGAACTTTGAGTTTAGGTGCAGGCGGGCGGTTTTCTTTGGTTTTCTTGAACAGTTTGGCAAATACCCGCTGGGAGAAACTACTGTTGGGCTTTGAATTCTGTTTTGGGAGCTGAATCAGATCTGGCTGGTGATCACTTTGTTTTAAGCCCTGAAAGACCTTTTTATTCTGGGATGTCAGTGAATTTCCCATGTGATTGACCCAAGTATCTACTGTGCTCAATCTCCATAGTCCGGCATCATCGATCGGCTTGTCTATCCAGAAGTTCTCACTTCCAGAGGAAATTTTGATAAAACAGGGATCGGTAGGCATTTTGAATATCGCCTCTCTACGGATCGTCATGATCTGATGTCCGCTACCCATGACCGCTTTAGCTGACCCTGATTTGACCACCGGAAGAATGGAATCGTAGCTTTCGTCGAAGCTCCAATTGTAGCATTCGTAATTTTCTTTGATCAAACTAGAATCTTTCGTTTTCTCAAACTGAAAACCCAACTGGCCCAAAACCACTGATTTTTGAACAGCAGTGGAATAGTAGTACATGTGCCTCGAGATAGGGAATGGAGCTACCGAACCGGCATTGTCAAAATTCAAAAATACTGACTCCACTGCCTCCTGCCATCCATTATTGAAAAGAATGTCGCTATCAGAGATTGTAATCAGGTCCTCTCGGCATCCCCTGGCTGCACCAAGAATGGCATCGACCTTTCCAATGTTGGTGCTATGGGTGATTAGTGTATCTATTTTCCCTTTTTCCAGCAGGTGTCTCATCCAATCTTTAACTTCTTGACAGGATCCGTTGTCCACTAGGGTAATGGCAGATCTGCTGTGCTGAGTCAGAAAAGCCGATTCTATGCAGACCTTGTAGACTTCAAATATATCCTGGAAGTAGCCAGTGAAATTGGGCACAAAAACAGGTATAATGATTCTGTGATAGAACTGCTTTGGGATTTTCGGGTCTAGCTTCGATGGATTTATCCCTACTCTCATGTTATTTTTTGGGATTGAATTCCTTTTTGCAAAAAATCAAATTTCCTGAACCTGAGGTACTCTGGACGAGTTTGGCAAGAATTCGGTAATCTTTATCTTCCAAGAGTCGGGTGACAGGAGAATCCATGTCCTGATCCAGACTTAAGTCTGTCTCCACCATGACGATTGAAGGGCGAAAAGTCTCCCAGTTATTGGATTGCAGAACCTCCAGGTCCAAACCCTCCACATCCACGTCAATGAAGTCGATTTTGTCTTTCAGTTTAAATTCATCGACTAGCTCCTCTAGGGTACAAAGCGGGATTTTTATCTCTTTTTCCACGTAGGAAGTCAGATTGTTTTTCTCCAAAAAGGAATAATCGAAGGTATTCATGGATGCCATTTTCTGTGGCAGCATGTAATAATCCAAGGTACCCGCTTCCCCTGAAATCCCTCTGTTGATAAAAACATCCTTTGGTCGGATTTTCTTAAACATCGCTGTCAGCGTGGGGTTGGGATCCACTACGTATCCGTCCCATCCTTTGAGGTAGAAGAAATAGGTATTAGAGAACGTCACCGGTTCGAAGCAACCAATGTCCAAGTATTTTCCCTGGAGCTTATTGAAAAGTTTAAACAACTGAATATCCTCTCCCGATTTCGAAAAAGACACCCTATAGCGGGAATTTATGATGTTTCTCAGCAGGTCTTTTACCTTACTCATAGATTGGTGGGATCTTGTTTAGGCTCAATTTTCGTTTTTATTTCCATATAAATCATGCTGTCAAAAATCGACTTAAAATCATATTTGAATTCAAGTTTTTCGGTTGATTGTAAAAGTGGTTGAGGTATCGAAAAGAAGTCAGCGGATGAAAGGGCGAGAGTTGTGAAATTGCGGGTGGCCTGATTCAATTCGTTTCTGACAAAAATGATTTTGAGGTCTTTTCATATTTTCCTTTCAGGTGAAACACTCTCAACCAAATCTCCATAACCAATACGGCAAAAAGTATTCTTGCGTAAATGATGGAAGGGGAACTGCGGTGCTTTTCAAGGATTTGCAAAATGCCCTGCTGATTGAAATTAAAGTGATTTTCTGATAGCCCCTCTTTCAGGTAGCCTTCCAAAATATTTCCCCATCTCCCCTGCAAGTATTCCCAATAGGGAATGGTGAAGCCACGTTTGGGCGGAAACCAATCGCTACCTGAGAAATCCGAAAGCAGTGACTTGCTTAGTTCCTTATCTATCGCGTTAGGCATGAGGGAGCGCGTGGGTATTTTCATCAGGTAGTCTACCAATTCGTGATCCAAAAATGGAGCCCGTACTTCCACAGAAGAATGCATGGAGGCAGAATCTACTTTGAAAAGAAAGTCACCCGGGAGTCTTCCTTTAAAGTCCATCCCAAAGGAAAGACGTTCGGGATTGGATACGTAGAGTGGCTTGAGATCTTTCAGCAGGTTTTTGGGTTGAGCGTGGATTTTCCCGGTTTTGAAGACTTGGGTGAGGTATCCTCCACTCAAGCTGCTTTTGGAATATAGACCTGCCCATCCGGCTAATTTTAGCCGTTGAACATCATTTAGTTTAGCATTGAATCCTGCAGCCAGCTTCTGATTTTTGATATTTAGGAAAAAGTCCACGAGTTGCTCACCGAAGGGAACACCTTTAGCATCGAGCGCCAGGTACAGATTTGGCTTATTATAAGATCCGAATATTTCATCTCCTCCGTCTCCCGAGAGCATGACCCGATACCGGTCTTTGACTTGCTCTGTGACCAAAAAGCTGGGGATAAGTGAAGCATCGGCTAGAGGCTGGATATCCTTGAGTAAGATCTCCAAAACTTCTATTGAGGAGGTACTTACTGGTACAATCTCATGTTTGATGGAGAGTTTTTTGGCCAGCTGACTAGCACCTTCCGTTTCATCAGTAATCTGCTCATTGGTTCCGATAGTGATGGCAGAGATGTCGGGCTTGATGTCATGTGCTACCGCAGTAATCAATGCAGAGTCAACTCCGGCACTCAAGAAGGTAGCCAGCGGAACATCGGCATTCAGCTCTCGCTCCACGGTTTTATACAGCAGTTCTTTGGTTTTTTTCTTTAAGTCGGGGAAAGAAACAGGTTCCTCAGTCCGAGTTGGAAAGGCGTAATAGGAAACCCATTTTTTCTCACCAGAACTGGTAACACGGAGGTAATGTGCTGGAGGGAATACGGAAACCTCTTGGTAAATCGTGTGATGGAGGTGGATAAATCCGTTTTCCAAAAGATCAATTACTGCATTTTGATTGATCTGAAGCGGCGCATCGTATAGTGTTGTCAGACCGTTGAGCTCTGAAGCCCAGTAGAAGCGATTTTCCTTTTCAATAAAAAAGATGGGCTTCTCACCAAATCTATCTCTGGCCATGAAAAATGAGTTTTGGCTTTCATCCCAAATGCAAAAGGCAAACATGCCGATGAGATGGGAGCAGATAGCTTCACCAAACTCCGCATATCCAACCAATAAAACTTCAGTATCAGAATCAGTATTGAAGGCATATCCCTTTGATTCCAGGATTTTTTTCAGGCTTTTGTAATTGTAGATTTCCCCATTGAAAATTATCCTTAGTCCCAGATCCTCTCTTACAAAGGGCTGATCGGCAGCGTGGGAAAGATCAATGATGGATAATCTGTTGTGTCCCAGAGCCACCTTTTGATTGCTCCATACGCCAGTAGCATCAGGACCTCTATGGTGCTGGAGGGTCAATGCTTCCTGTAGGAGTGCAAGGTCCTGATCAAGCAAGCCGGAGTCAATCGATAAAATTCCTGCTATTCCGCACATGGCTAGTTGGTCAATGCGTTATAAAATCTGGTTTGCCAGTCCGAATAGCTATGCCATCCGGACAATTGCGTTTTTATTTTAGAGAAATCCAAGTTCTCAGTGTCCATTCTGGACAGCAAAGTCTCATACGTCTCAAGCCAAGATTCTACGATATTGGGGTCATCTACGATTGCGGCTCGGGATTGGTCAGCCAAAACCTCCGGGATCCCACCGGCATTGGATGCAATTGCCCAGTTGCCACATTTCATAGCTTCCACCAGAGAAAGCCCAAATCCCTCCTGCCAAAGAGAAGTAAAGAAATAGACATCCCCGATTTGCAGATTTTTTGCGAGGTCTTCATGCTTCAGCACACCCAACTGCTTCCAATTGGGATGCGTGATCGAATCATCCTGCTGGTGCCCAATAGATAAAATTTTGGTATCTGGGTGTTTTTTGAGGATTTCACCCGCAATTTTTTTGAATAAATGGAGCCCCTTTACCCTTCTAGAATTGGCCATCCAGATTAAAATTCTGTCCGCTGAATTGTATCCCATGGCTAGCTTTTGATTCGCTTTTTCGAGTGGATCTAGTGGAAAAAACAGACCATCTTCGACCCCATTGCCAACGATAAATGCCTGAGGGGTAAATTGGAAATTGGCTTGAAAAGACTTCCTATATCCTGACTTGGTCAGAAAGAGGACCTTGTCCACTTTTTCGAGAACATTGTTGGGATTGATGAGCCAATGTCCGTGAAAAGAAAAAACGATCTCTGAACCCTGAGGAAAAGAATCCTTGATCTGGCAGATAGCCTGAAGCAAGGAACTGTCATCCATGACTACGATTTGCAGCGGCGTATTGCCTTGGCCAAGTCTTTTGCAAGCCTCCACATAATCTGAAGCCGCATATGTGATTTGAGAATGTGGTTTTTGGAATTTATTCCAGATGTTCAGGCTCTTTTTCTTGCAAAAAATATAGCGCTCGTCAGCTTTCGTGGTCGGAGAAAGGATGAAATCAAAGTAATTCAAGTTGGTCTGAAACTGATGAATTCGAAACAACCAACTCCCCATCACGTGTGGAGGTAAGCCTAATCCACTAATTAGGATTTTTACTTTTTGCATGCTTGGATTTTAGAACTCCTGGAGTTCAACCATTCTCTTGAAGAGAAGATTTTGGTCTATCAGTTGATCAAAAGAACCTTCACCATCAACTATCCCTTTGTTCAATACCAGAATTTTATCGGCCTTTTTGACTGTACTAAGTCTGTGGGCAACAATGATGATGGTATACTTTCCTTTGAGGTTTTCGATGTTTTCTTGGATGGATCTTTCGGTTTCGCTGTCTAGCGCGGAGGTAGCTTCATCCAGAATCAAGATATCCACCTCTTTATACAATTCTCGTGCAATAGAGATGCGTTGTTTTTGACCTCCACTGACGAGCATACCATTGTCGCCAAGTCGAGTCAGATCTTTTTCCGGGAGATTTTCTACGAAAGACTCAATGTTTGCCAATCGGATGGCCTCTCTGAATCGCCTTTCATTTTCTGGATTTCTTTCATCCCAGAAGGTGACATTGTTAAAAATATTATCATTGAAGATCACCGGTTCCTGAGTGATGTAGCCAAATCTCATGCGATAGGTAGATTTGTCAAAATAGGCTCTCTCATTCCCATTGACCAGAATATGGCCCGAAGTAGGCTCCAGCAATCCTATAATCAAATTGACCATCGTCGTCTTGCCACTTCCTGATCCCCCTACCAAAGCAAGAGTGCTGAGGTTTTCGATTCGGATATTCACCTGATTCAAGACTGGGGTCTGAGGATTATAGGCAAAGTTTAGATTGGCAATTTCGATCTGGTGGATTTTAGAAATTTTGTTTACGCTTTCGGTGGGCTCCTTCATGAGCCTAAACTCATCCATCAGCTCCATGGCAGCGACAATTCCCCCATAATGTGCCACGAATCCCTGCCAACTGGTCTGGAGACTAATCACATAATTCAAGGCGCGATAGAAAAACAGTAAACTGGCCATGATCGTGGCGATTTGCCCACCCAGATAATTGACTTGAATCAAGATTACTGCTACAACTATAATCAGGACAATCGGCTCACGAGTGGCTCCCAAAAAAGCGCTGTAGACGCCAATCTTCTTTTGTTGATCTTCGATGGAATCAATAATCGCCTTTAGCTTATTTTTATACTTAGCAAAATAATCGGTGGCCTTTAGGTACTTGAAATTGTGGACTGCCTGAATCAGATAAGACTGGAACTCATGGTTGTAGGCAGTCACTCCCACAGAGGCTTTTTCAGTGAATTTGAAGATTATTTTGAAAATAAAATTTGACAGAAAGCCTCCGATGCTGACTAATATGGCAAACTGGAAATTGGACAGCATTGCCAAGCCCACATAGACCAATAATAGAACCAAAAACTGGATGGTACTAAAAAAGGTAAGGAAGCTGTAGGTGACTTTAAAAACCTCTCCGGAGAGTGTATTTTGAACTTTGCCGGCGTCCAGATTCAAAAAGTTTTTGTAGCTCATTCCGCCAAGCCCATCGACCATTTCATACCTGAGTTTTCTGACAAACTCCATTTGAAGTTTGGTCTTGAAAATCCCATCGTAGAATTTAAGGATAGATTTGAAGAAGAAAAGCGCAACCATCACTCCAAGAATTACATTGAGGTTGAGCCCAAATCCCAGCATTTCGATCCAGTCCAACAAAAATTCCAGATTGCCCAGAGCATCTCTGTTTTCTTGGGTGATTCCATCGGCTGCTATCTGGAAAACCGGAATAAACAATGCCAATCCAAATCCATCAAGCAGCCCAACCAAAAGGCTGGAAGCTAGAAGTAAAAAGACTTTGTACCCCAGGTATTCGTAGAAGAATGCGAAGTACCTGAAGTATTTTTGAAGGAACTTTTTCAATTAGGGTAATTAAATGCGGAATTTCTTTTTCTTTTTCACATCCTCGTCATAGTAGCCATACCCATATCCGTAGGTATACCCATATCCGCCATAGGATACTTTGCTGGCATCTAGGCCATTGAAAATGGCGTAAATGTTTTTGACGCCTTTTTGTTCCTTCAACCCATTGACTGCGTCGATGAAGCCCTTTTCAGAATAACCCTGTCTGAATACGAAAAGTGTAAAGTCCACCATTGTCAGGAGATCGAGTGTCTCCGACACCAAACCTACCGGAGGAGTATCGAGGATTACGACGTCATACGTTTCCCTAAGTTTGTTGATGAGGTCTTCAAAGTTAGGAGAGAACAACAATTCAGAAGGGTTTGGAGGAATAGGCCCAGAAAGGATCAAGTCTAGATTTTCAAATTTGGTTGGCTTTACCACCTTGAGGAAATCATCTTCTTGTCCACTGAGGTATGTTGAAAGACCCACATCATTCTTCAGTCCAAAATCTTCGAAAATCTTTGGCTTACGCATATCACAACCTACAAGAACAGTTTTCTTACCAGTCAAGGAATATACTGAGGCAAGGTTCATGGCGCAAAATGTCTTTCCTTCACCCGAAATCGTCGAGGTGATCATGAAAGTGAGTTGCTTTTCCTTGGGGACCAAGAACTTGATGTTGGATCTGAGTGATCTAAATCCTTCTGCTATTCCCGATTTTCCTGAACCAAAGACGACTAGGTTCTCTTTGCCTTTGTTCTGAAGAATGGTGGAAAGAACAGGGATTTTCAGCTTACGCTCCAAATATTTCGGTTCTTCGATTTTGGTTTGGAAGAATTCTCTGGCAAAGACAAAAAGAATTGGAAACAAAAGACCGGCAAATATTGCAGCGAGGTAATTTCGCCCTGGCTTGGGGCTTACTTGTAGCATACCTGCCCTTGCGTATTCAATGATTTTATTGGCAGGGGTATTGGATGCTTTGGAGATCGCGGACTCAGCTCTTCGCTCAGATAAGAAGTTGTAAATATTCTCGTTGAGTGTGGCTTGTCTCTGAATTCTGATCAGGTTTTGCTCAGCCTGAGGGAGCGATCGGAAAGAGGATTCAATGTTTCGCTTTCTGTTTTCAAGATCTTCGATGGACATTTTATTGTTGAGGTCCACGTTATTCAAGATCTCAGAAATCGATTTGTTGAGATCAGAAAGTTTTTTGTTGGCTTCTTTGACCTGAGGGGAAAGTTCGGTCTGGGTAGCCATCAGTCTGGATCGTTCTACCTGCACTGCAAGTAGGTTTTCAATGAGCCCATTCAAATAGGGATCTTCTATTCCCAAACCGGAAGGAACAACAATTTCATTGTAATTCTCTCGAACCAAATAATCCTTTAGGGACTGATAATATCTGCGTTTCAGGTTTTCATTTGCCAACTGAGACTCAATTTCTGTCAGTTGATTGAAAATAGCGGAGCTTTCTGTGCTCAGGTTGAAAGTCTGGTTGGAGGATCTGAAATCCTGGAGTTGGGTCTCAAAGAATGTCAGGGAATCTGCTACGCCAGCTACTTGGGAATCGATAAAATTAATTGTCCTGTTGGCAATTTCATTCTTCTCAAAGAGCTCCAACTCGAGATAAGTTTCCATTAAGGCATTGAGGTAGGCTTCACCCTTCGCTCTATTTTGGACCACTAAGCTTAAGGATAGAATGGAGGAATTCTTTTCAGCCAGCTCAATGATCAGCCCCAATGAATAGGTATTGATCAGGAAGTTTTTATCTCGCAGCAGAAACATGGAGGAACCAGATTCCTGTCCTGAGGTATTGTTGATTTTCAATTTGAATTGAGGGGTTTCTACCCATTCCCCAAATTTGAATGTCTTGGATTCCAGATTGCTTACAACTTCGTAGCTGCCATCGGGAAAAAGCTGACTGTAACTTTCCTGAGGGAAAACAATTTGAAACTCATCAATTTTAGTCCAATTGATTTCGATCAATCCATTCAACAATTGAGGTGCTTTCCAGTCCGCTTCCACTACAATGGGCGTCTGTCTGTAGAGTTCCTTATTGATGAAAGTCCCCTTTTCATAGTATTCCACTTGGAAATCTAATTTTGAAAGGGTGGCTTCTGCAATTGGCCTGGATCTGAGAATGATCATTTCATTCGTCAATCCCATCCCCTGCTCCTGACCCATTGTTGGGTTTTCGAAAAAGGAGATAGACTTTTCATTTTCTTTGATAAAGAACTTAGAGGAGACTCTATAGCTAGGAGGAGTAGTCTGCGTAATGTAAAAGGCCATTGAACAGGCCAAAATCAAACTTAATATGATCCAAGGCCAAATTTTCAGAATTTTTGGCAAAATGGCCTTTAAATCAAAACTACTATCCTCTTCGTGAAAAAGGTCTTTATCTTCCTGATCGATGCTCATAAAGCGGAATTAATTGTTGTTTTGAATAAGAGTAAGGATGAGCGCAATGGCTGTAATTGAAGTAGTCAAAAGCGTAAGTGTTTCCACTAGGGTATTTCCTGCTCCGATTTCTCTGACCTTCATGGGTTCAGCATAAATCATGTCATTTGGTTTGAGAAAGAAATACTCAGAACCCAATAAATCGCGGTCCAGAAGGTTGATTTTATGGATTTGGGATCCATCGGGATATTGTCTGACCAACAGAATCTCGTCACGCTTGGCCACTTTACTCAGATCTCCCGCAAAGGCTATGGCTTCATATATGGTAACCCGATTCTGAAGGATGGTATATTTTCCGGATTTATTGAATTCCCCCAAAGCACTGAACCGAATTCCTCCCAACCGAACTCGGACGAAAAATTCATTTTGATTGATGTATTTCAGGACTTCCTTTTCCACCAATTGCTTGGTCTCCTCTGTGGTAATCCCGGAGATTTTGATTTTACCCAGTAAAGGTATTTCTACCATTCCCTCGTCATCAATGGTGTAGCCGTTCATAAAAAACGCATCCCCGGCTCCCTGTCCACCAGCCATCGCTGCCTGATTTTGAGAGTCGTTGGATACTGCACCAAAAACAAGATTCAATTTCTCATCTGTGGTTTTTATGTTGATCTCTACGATATCATTGACTTGCAGTAGGTATTCTTCACTGACATACGGATATTTTTTACTGGATTCTACCAGAGGACCCATGGAGTCTTCCAATTCTTGCATGTAGATCAACTTCTTGTTGGATACACAGGAGGATATCAAAAAAACGAAGCCTAGACAGACCAGAACACTTTTCAAATCAAATTTCATTTTGGTGGTTTTTTAATTTTTCGGCAAGTTAAAATTTAAATTATAACCTTGCATCTACCCTATTTTTTTCTAAAAATCCTTTTACATCAAATACTACCTGTGAGGCTGACTTTTGAATTTCCATACCTGAAAATTGCTTATGGGCTACTGCCAGGATCACAGCGGAATAGTTGGTCAAAGATGGGGCTTTTTCTCCAGTAATGATATCTATCCCATATTCGTGTTTGACTTCCGCCGCATTTGCCCATGGATCGTACACATCTACGTCCATATCAAAGGATTTCAATTCCTTGTAAATGTCGATTACCCGGGTATTCCTGACATCGGGGCAATCCTCTTTGAAGGTAAAGCCAAGGATCAGAACTTTGGAATCAATGACCTTGAGATCTTTTCGCATCATTAGTTTGATGACCTCAGTGGCCACATGCTTGCCCATGCTGTCATTTAAACGCCGTCCTGCAAGAATAATCTCAGGGTGATAGCCTACTTCCTGTGCCTTTTGGGCAAGGTAAAATGGATCCACACCGATGCAATGTCCGCCCACCAGTCCGGGCTTGAATTTGAGGAAATTCCATTTCGTCCCAGCAGCTTCCAATACCTCATGCGTGTCTATCCCTAGTAGATTGAAAATCTTCGAAAGCTCATTGACAAAGGCAATATTGATATCCCGTTGAGAATTTTCGATGACTTTAGCAGCTTCTGCTACTTTAATGCTGGAGGCTTTATGCGTACCGGCTATGATCACCTGTCTGTAGAGTTGATCCACGTATTCTGCAACTTCGGGAGTGCTACCTGAGGTTACTTTGAGGATTTTGGATACGGTATGCTCTTTATCGCCTGGATTGATGCGTTCTGGAGAGTAGCCAGCGAAGAAATCTTTGTTGAACTTCAGACCAGAGACTTTTTCAAGTACGGGGACGCATTCATCTTCAGTCACTCCAGGATAGACAGTCGACTCATAGATGACGACATCGCCTTTTTTCAGGTACTTCCCGATATTCTCAGAAGCCTTGAGCATGGGCGTGAGGACTGGCCTGTTGTATTTATCTGTAGGGGTAGGTACGGTAACGATATATACTTGGCAGTCTAGCAATGCCTCCGAATCAAAAGTCGGGTAAAGGCCAGTTGCGCCGGGTTGGAGAGGTTCAGTTGTGATGACAGAGCCCAGTAACTCATCATCTACTTCCAGAGTAAAATCTTTGCCAAGGTAAAGGTCAGCAATTCTCTTCTGGTCTATATCGAATCCCACAACCGGAAACTTCTTGGCAAATTCTACCGCCAAGGGTAGTCCAACATAGCCTAATCCGATGATGGCAATTTTACAATCCTGAATTGGTGTCAACATGACTATTTATTTTGAATGGGTAATAAAAATGAGAATATCCTAAACAGCTTCGCCCCTTCAGTCACAGGGGGACTTAGCTCCTCTTAATCGTTTGAAATTGATTTTTTATCCTAGGAAGACTTAAAAAATCAAAGACCTAACTCTATAATGAGTACCAAAATTACTCACTAAGGATTGAGATCACAACATTCCTAAATATTTTGGACAGAGAATTCGAGCTATTTTCCAAAATGGTAAATCAAATGAACCTGACCGAAAAATGCCAAGAGATTCTTACCCGAATTAAAATCTTTAGTTAAGGTAGGAGAAGTTTGCCATTGATAATTTAAAGCATAAATAAATTGACTTCGAGTACTCACTACCAAATCACCAACCTGGTGATCCCATAAAATCCCCATACTCAAATCAACCCAAGGATCAACGCCTGAATTGAAGTTTCCAAAGGCTCTATAATAAGCATCTTGATGATTTTCAAGCCTTTCCAACACCAGTCCTTTCTTGTTAAGCCCATCTACCAGTGAGATTTCAATAGTTTGAACATTGGAGCCTACCCCAGGACCAGTGCCCAAAGCTTCTCCGAAATTGGTAAATCCCCTAGCCTGTCCATGGGTATTCCAAGTATATCCCCCACCCAATCCTGCATATCGGATTATTCGGTTGATTGATTCCTGCTGGTGAAGCATTTCTGCTCTGACCTGAACATTCCTTCCAGGAGTAGCTGTAGCCCATAATTTTTGAAACCCAAACAGATATGCTCGGGCATGCTCGGGGTTTAAAAAAGCTTCCCTCCAATCAAAAGCATGATCTCTTCTGCCGTATTCAAAATAAACCTCAGATTTACCTTTGGGTATAGCCCATCTACCAAAAAAAGTAAACTGTTGATCTCTTCCTTCGGCATCTCTGTCAAAACCGTATACTTTTTTTTGAAAGGGCTCAAATACAGGTAAATAATCAGAAAAAGTATTGCCCATTTGCTCTGAGTACTGCTGGTGGGTTCGGGTAAATCCGAAGGATAGACCAGAAAGCCATTTTGGCTGATAGGTGATGGTTAATGCATTTAAGTATTTATAATCACCAGAGAATTTAAAAAAATAATCCTCGTTTAACTGCGTAATCTGCGAAGGTGGAATACCTGAATCTTCTAACCGTCCCATGATCAATTCTCCTTCAAAAATTCCCAAGAAAGTGTTTGCCGGACGGCGGCTCCTTAAAGTTAAGTGAGGGAAACTCCTGGAGTTGTTAGAAAATGTCAATGCACTAAACTGTCCAGGACCCCACCAGATATTTTCGGTAGAGATACCGGTCTCCAAAAATCCAACTTGAAGTGTAGCTTTGGATTGTCCCCACCAAAACAATGTTGTGGGACCAGATCCAAACCGTTCTGGGTAATCGCCAAAACTCCAGTACCTGTATTTTGCATTTATGACTGAGGGAATTGAAGATTCAAAGCCTTGGTAGGGTTTATTCTGCGACCACACAAATTCCGGTGCAAATTGAATGTTGAGTATCGAGAGTTTAGTCGCAAAACCAAGCTGGGTATACGTTTGAAATCCAACATTTGGAACCATTGGGCCATTTCCCCATCCATAGGGTCTTTTGGAGTTAAAAGCTAGCGTTTGCCTAAACGGTATAGCGCGAAAATAATTTCTGGAGGTCGTACCGGTTAAATCGGATTTCCCATTACCAAATAGCTTTTTAAAAATAGGAATATCTCCTCGCTGGGAAACCCCCAAAGGCCTCAAAGAAAATGATCCTTGGAATGTAGAATCTCCCAATAACTGATTTCTCCTCACAGCTTCTTCTATTACTGGAAAACCGGCCGACAACGTTTGCCCACTTGCCGTTCCAATGGTAAATAAGCCTACTCCCACAATGACTTGACAATAAAGTCGCCAGTTTTTCCGGATAAACCTCAATTGATTAATTATCTTAAGCGAACGAATCAACCTTTCCGGAGAAATGAAATTCCTTTTCAAAATACTTTTGCTTTTGACATTCAATCTATCTCTAATATGCACCTTGCAGGGTCAGGAAGTCAATATTTTGCATTCAGGAGCGGATCCTTCAGGCTCTTCTGATAATTCTACGATAATAAACAAACTGATCGACAGCCTTTATGCTGTTGGAGGTGGAGTACTTGTCGTTCCCGAAGGAAAATATCTCCTTCATGATGCGATTATTCTAAAATCAAATATCCACCTCAAAGGTGAAAATATGGACAAAAGCATCTTTTTCAGGCAAGAGAATGAAGGTAATTGGGCAAACACCAAAAACCAAGCTTTAATTACTACGGTTCCCTCTACTATCAATAAGAATATCACACTAGAAAACATTGGCGTAGATGGGAGATTTGCGAAAAACGCGACAGGTGCTAAAGGAGGCATTTGTTTAAGAAACTGCACCAACAGCAGTATAAGGAATGTCTCTACAACTAACACATGGCATGGTGTTGCATTTTATGATTTCAAAGGAGAAAATTCTCAAAACACCATTTCCGGAGTAGTAAGTCAAAACGCTCATGCGTTCACGTCCAAAAATAACTCAGGAAGACCAAGAGGCATATTGACTATGGACAATGGATCTAAAGTCATCGGTTCCAAAAGTATCGGAGCAGGTACTGGATTTTTTGCTGACGGAAACAACATAACTTTTATTGGGAATCATGCCGAAAATTGGTTTGAGGATAACGGATACTACCTTATTGTCAATGACCTCACAGTTTTAAACTGTTCTGCAAAAGGCGGGCCTTCACCTGAGAAAGGGTTTGGTTCTGGGTTTGCTATTGCTTACAAAAAGGGAGCACTTATTGAAAATTCGATTGCAGAAAATTGCAGCAATTATGGTTTTCGAATTCATGTCCCTCAATCAGAAACTCAACTCATAAACAATAAAGCCTTAGGTTGTGGAATTGGATTTGGGATTGAAACTGCAAGCCATCCATTTCCAGAAGTATCCAATCAACTGTTTTTTTCAAAAAACATTGCCGTTGAGAGTGGATTGCACGGGTTTTTATTCCGTCAAATGTCTAACTCGGAGGTTGTGAATAACAAAGCTGTCAATGGCAATCAGCGGGGTGTAACCCTCTCAACAAGAGGCGCATTCGCTTTGAAGGAATTTGTATCCAACACTACTTTCAAGGAAAATGAATGCACTGACACCCAAGCTACTAAAACACAACTTTATGGGTTTTATGATTTCTCTGTAAACCAAATAGAACAGGTTGAAAAAAGAGGAAAAAACAATCTGATTCAGCACAAATCCAAAACTGGAATTGATGAATTTTAATACTTTTTGTTGATCATTTTCCAAGCAAAATCAACCAATTTGATCTGTCTTGCGGCTCGTTTAGGTTCTGCTAATAATCGATAGAGCCATTCTAGTTTATAGCGGATAAAGATCTCAGGTGCTCTTTTTGTTTTACCAGAATAGATGTCAAAGCTCCCTCCCAGTCCTAAATAAACTGCTGGAAATCGCTGGGACATGGCTATCATCAGACGTTCTTGTGTGGGGCTTCCCATCGCTACAAAAACATAATCCGGTCTCGTAGCCTCAATATTTTGAATCAAAATCTCTTGGTCCCCATCTTTCAGGTAACCATTCCGGAATCCTACTACTTGTACACCGGGAAATTCTCTTTTTAATTTGGAAACAGCGCCCTGAATCACCTCTTCCTTAGCCCCTATGAAATAGAATTTTTTATCGATATGATGTTGTCTGACGATTTCCAGCCATAATTCGACTCCAGGGATTTTTGTTACATCGTTTATTCCTTTTTGTTTGAGAGCCCATACAGCTCCCACCCCATCAGGATATCCAATATTTTGATTGATTACTTCTTTAAGCTCTTGGTCAGCATTATAGATTTTTTCAGCATTGACAGCTACTAGCAATTTGTTCATGCCTGTAGCATAGTTGATCAGCGTCAGTTTATCTGGAAATCCATAAATCTTGATCCCATTGACTATTGCAACCTTAGGATTGAAGGAGTTCTTTGATTCTATTTTTAAATTCTTTATTGACGGTTTTTCTACTATATCTTGCTGCTGTGCTAATTGCATTTTCTTTTAATTTTTTTAAATCTTCAAGATTCAACCCAAAGAATTTATCGACTTTATTTTTCAAATCCTCCACATTTCCCGGAGCAAATGAAAATCCATTTATTCCATCACGTAAATAGGTCCCTATTCCTCCATTAGCAGAACCGATGACAGGAAGCCCACAAGCCATGGCTTCAAGACCAACCAAACCTAAGCTTTCTTCCAATTCAGAAGGAAAAACCATGACATCCCAAGTTGAGAAAATTATTGGCAATTCTTCCTGCTTTTTTACTCCTGCAAAGGTACACCTTTCAGAGATCCCTACCCTATCGGCAAGTGCTCTCAGACTTTGTTCCTCTTGCCCCGCTCCCACCAATTCCAAATGATACACTTGACTATTCTTAAGCTTGGCGAATGCTTGAATCAAGGCCTCAATTCCTTTTCCTTTATCCAAACGTCCTAAGTATCCAATTCGATACAGAAATTCTTCTTTTTTGACTTTTGGTTGAAATAATTCCAAGTCTATCCCACCTGAAGGATAAACGTAAATTTTTTCTTCCTTGACGCCAAGGCTAATTACTTTTTCTTTGAAAAAAGAAGATGGTATAACCATCAGATCAGATTCTATGAAAAACTTACTATTCAACTTCCGCATCAAACGGTAAAAAAGACCATCAAAGGTCAAATCGGACCCATGTGCATTGAGAATAAGTTTTCCTTTTCTTCTAAACCAAAAATTCAATGGAACCAAACTATGCTGAACATAGTGGACATAAATGATGTCATAGGAAGAAAAATTGGCCTTGAAGAAAACATCTATTGAAAAGCGAAGATAACTCCAGACCAAGCTCAACTTTGATTTTTTCCCTTTGATCAGCGTGCGAGAGGAAATCCTGAATTGGTCATCCTGAATGGACTCCGCAAAATTTTTCACAAACACACCAAAAGAAGGAAACGCTTCAGTTGGGTACATGTTAGAAATCAGGTAAATCCGAATCATTGAACCTTGTAGGCTTTGAGTCCATTAAAAAATCCCAAGCTTATTCCAAGCATCGCTGAGTTAAATATGTGACCCGCCATTAATGAGATCAACAACAGAGTAAAATTGATGGGAATCATGGGTGTCGTTTTCAAATGTGAGGGTTCAACGAAACCCCGGAGAAAAACAAATAAGTAAAAACTCATTATCAATCCCATTCCCATCCAACCGTTCATAAATAAGAGATCAAAAAAATCAATTTCTATGGTGTGTGCTTCGCCATGGTATTGCCGCATTAGCTCCAAAAATTCAAGGTTACCTACTCCGATTAGATACTCCCAAAAACCATAGGCTACCCCATAAAAAGATAGCGCTGAGGATACCATTTCGTTTCTTCCCGAAAGAATAAAAGTGAGCAAATCCATCCTTTGATAAAAAAAGGCGATACGATCTATTAGCCCTGTAGCCTGGATTCCCCAATAGACGCCAACAGTTATCAAAAACCCAAAAACTGGGAGGAAAATCAATCCTAAAAATCTGCCAAATGAAAGCCTTTTGTTGAAAAACTTAGGAAGTTCTAAAAAGAAAGTTACAATCAGAATTCCTAGGATCGCGGTTTTTGAGGTATTCAAAACTCCTAAAATCACTAAAAATAAAAAAAAGACTAAACGCAATAAGCCGTTCCAGCTTTTACTTAAATGCCAACAGACACCGGCAAAAAGGACAAAGATCCCTGCCACTTCATTACCAGCGAAGAAAAAACCCCGTCCTCCAATACCCTGACCTTCTGGCCCATCATATTGACTGTAGCCTATTCCTAGTACTCCCAAGAAGATATTTATCGCTATCAACGAAAAATTAATCCAAGCAAATGCTGAAATAATCGTGTCCTTTTTACTGTCCAAAATCCCCACACTTGAAAAGAACAGAAAAGAAATTGGGAAAAATAATAGTTTCAAATTGTATCCAAAATTCCCTACTACCGTGGATGTATCCCCAGTAAGCATCGATTTGACCAAAAGAGGAAGCAGAAAAAAAAGAATCATTCCCATCGCAATCAAAAAGTAATTCAGATTCTTCCAAAGTAGGAATAGGAGCATTCCTGCCAGCATTCCCATTTTGAAAAGTTGAGAAATACTGATTCCTACTCCCATCCTCATCAGCACTCCATTGACACAATCCACGCTCAGATAGCTGAAGGTCATGAAAAACAAAACCCACTTTAGTATTTCAAAAAGTGGGTCAAGTCTAGCCGATTTATTCACCTTTTAGTAAATACATTTTGAGATATAGAATCAAAACCCAAGTAGCCCCAAGTAAAATTCCCATAAAAATGGATACTGCCATAATCAAAGGAATATTTGGCTTTGAGGTTTGATAAGAAACAACAGGCGGATTAATGATTGTTAGTTGGGGAATATCTTCTTGATATTTAATCCTTGCCTGATCCAGTTGCACTGCCAGATTGGTATATAGATTACTTGCCAGTGTAAACTCGGCCTGCAATCGCTCCTCCTGAGCTCTAGCCGTAGAGAAATTCAAATTTTGGTTGCGGTCTCTGAAAGAAGACAACTTATTCTGAGTTTCTACAAATTTATTTTGTGCCTTCTGAAATTGACTTTCTATAAACTCAACATTGTGTTTAGCCTTTTCGGTTTTGAATTCAATTACATATTCAGAAAGTATATTATATACATATACTGCAACTTGCGCAGAGATTTCAGGTGAAAGAGTTTCTGTTTGTAAAGTAATTACACCTGTTTTGGGATCATTTTCCAAAGAAATAATCTTCCTGTACTCATTGAACAAAGGAACCAATTCTCGTCTGGAGAAAATGAGAGAATCCGGAATTTCAGTTTCTAAATCGATTGGTGCCGCTTGGTTTTGTGAAAATAGACTAGGCAGGCCAATCGTGTATTTTTTCACAAGTGAAGTCATCGAAGGTCTTCTATTTTCTTCCACGTATTCACCCAATCTAATTTTCTTGCCACCTAATTCTACTTCTTGCCTACTTAGTTTCCAAAGGAATGGATAGCTGTAGACGATTTCTTGATACAATTGTGGTGAGAGACTAGATTGATCACCGGAATTTATTGATCCAAGATTTAAGCCTGACAATCCACCCAGCTGACTCATGAGATTACCTGATCCTGAATTGGTCTGAGCAATAAATTTCAAGGTAGACGTGAAGTGATTTCGGGTGAAAAGAATCACAACAATGCCCAGTACAACAAACATGATCAGGAAGCGAAAAATTTTCCTTTTTTCCTTTCCGAAATACTGAATCAAATCCCCTATGTCAATCGGTTCATTAGCCATGGAATCTATCGTTTTTCAGTAAATATGATTTGAAAATATTCCTAAGTGAACTATTCCTGAAGAGAAATTTCACCAAAGTGGGTTTTAAATCAGTCTCTGGAAAAAGATAATTCAAATATTCTGATTTGAATGTACCTGAGATCAATGCTTTCGAAAGGGCTGAGTACTGATATTTGTTGCCAAACTTTTTCCATAACCGAGCCAAGTTGGGATCAATTGTTTCGGTTAGCACCTTTTCTATGGCCTGATAAATGTGTCCTGGA
This sequence comes from Algoriphagus litoralis, assembly GCF_003259255.1. GTDB lineage: Bacteria > Bacteroidota > Bacteroidia > Cytophagales > Cyclobacteriaceae > Algoriphagus > Algoriphagus litoralis. The sequence goes on along the minus strand of NZ_QGOL01000015.1, from coordinate 47,990 downwards.
AAACTCACCTGGTAAATCTGCCCCTGAAAAAAGCTATTGGAAGTCATGTTGGTTCCGTCAATCCTATACTTGGCACTGGCATTATTAATAAAGTGAATTCCCTGCTGGCTATGAAGTAATTTCACCCACAGCGCCACATCCTCGCCATGGGCAGGCAGAGCTGCTGGAAAGCCTCCTACTGTCAAAAACGCTTCTTTCGAAACTGCAATTGCAGAGGTCCAGAATGGAGGTAAGTTTTTTATACTTAGAGCGAGAACCTCGGGTAATTTTAAAAATTCCTCATCCTTAGGGAATACATTCGAGATTGGGGTGGGAAGACTGGATGCTTTTGTCCAAATTTCCCAAGAGGTGGAAAAAAAGAAACGGTCAGGATGGGAGGTTATGGCTCTTTTGAAGTTTGACAAATGATTTCTTTTCCATACATCATCAGCATCTAAAAATACGATCCACGGAAAAATCGCATGGTCAGCCCCAAGATTTCTGGCGGCACCTGGGCCGATCTTCCCAGCTCTGATTACATGAATTCGTTCATCAGAGTAAGATTGAATGACCTCCATTGAATTGTCAGTCGAGGCATTTTCCACTAAGATCAATTGAAAATCCTGAACCTCTTGATCAAAAACTGAATCAATGGTCTCCTTCAACTCATTTTCCTTGTTATGAACTGGACAGATAATACTAAACATCTATTCCCTCCTAGCGCTTTTTTTGCTAAAATGTAAATCCGCCATTTCTTTTACCCCCACCCACTCCAAATACCAGCGGGCTTGAAAGAGGATGATTTTTTCTTTTAAACTCAAATTATTAAATCCAAAAATCGTAATGGGTGGACGGAGAATCCAGAGTGTGAAACTCAATTTCCTGATCGGAGAATAACTCCTGAAAAAACTGAAATACATCCCACCTGAAGTCCGCTTTTTCTTATTGATCAGTGCCTGAAAATTTTTTCTGGAGGGATGTCTCACTATTGCCTTGTCTCCATAGGCAATGGTATACCCAGCATCGGTAGCCCGCCTTGTCCATTCGTAATCCCCACCAGACATCAAGCTTTCATCAAAAGGTCCTACATCCTGAAACACCGTTTTTTTAACAAATAGGTTCGCTGTGATACTTTGCTTGTTTTGAAGGACATTTCTGTCCTGCCGAAACGAAAATCGACTTTCGAACAAAAAAGCCTGATGATCACCGCCTTCGGGCTTAAAGAACTCCATTTTTCCCCCAACAAGATCAAATCTTCCTTCCAAGAGACGAATTCCTTGGCTCAGCCAATCGGTATTGGGTATACAATCAGAATCAGTGAAGGCAAGATACTGACCTTGAGAATGGTCAAGACCCATATTTCTGGCCGCATAGGATCCAGGCCTTGGCTGGGTCAATAGTGTCACATTCGGTTCAAGAATTAAATCTTCAGGTTTAGGATTGTTTGGATCATTATTGACTACAATAATTTCAACTTTCTCCATGGGAAAAGACTGCTTGGCCAAAGCCTCTAAGCAAGATCTAAGTAAGTCCCATTCTCGAAATGTGGGAATTATGATGGAAACGAGAATTTTATTTATCATGAATCTGTACTATCACTTCTGGTTTTATTCGATTCTTTTCCTCGAAGCAAAATCAATCTGAACGTCTAAAAACTCAGAGACATGAATAGTCCCAAGAATTGTAATTTTAGAATTACCGATTAACAGGATTTTGGGACAATTTATTCGCGATGGATTCTATTAATTAGTTGCGTTTTTTTGATCTTATTCAAACGAATCGATTAGACTAATAAGATTTTTCGTCTTTTGCAGGTAATTTTCCTTTAAAGACATCTGTCGCATCAGCTCTCTGTTTTCTTTTTTCTGGGTCTCAGGCAGGGGTCTTTCAGCAGGACTTTCATTTTTCAGTTGATTGAAATCAAAAAGATGAAAACCTTGATTCCTTAATTCATCCAGTATTGGATTATCGGGATGCAAGTATACTTTAATCCCCAAAGCAAGACACATATAAATGTTTCCCAGTGCTTGCTGTCTTATACTTCCAAAAAGAGCATATCCGCAAGATTTCAATCTGGATAAATAGTCATGAAATGGAATAAACTCCTCTAAAGGTTCGAATTTCTCTTTGAATCTAGATTTAGCTTCTGATTTAATTATGTTTTTGAACCTTTTAGGAAATCCATAACTCAAAGGAACTAGAACTTTATTGGAACCAATTATCTGCGGGGTCAATAAAGAAAAACAATCAAGATGGTTATTGGTGATGGAAGCACTGTTACCAACTAAGAAATTTTTTCCTGTGGCAAATTCTTGGCCGATGCTGTCAAAAATCTCTTTCCCTAATTCGTAATTCCAATCAATATACTCTGCTCTGAATCCAGGATGTTTCGCTTTGATCTCATAATATTCTTGCTTGAGTACTGGAGCAAAATAATCAACTCGATCTACAGATTTTAGCTCATTTCTGGATTTGAAAAATGTCCAAAACGGGATTAATTCATTGATTCGCAAACCAATTTTGGCCAATCCATTTTTTTCTTGATACCAGTATTTTTTGGTTTTCTTGTCCAGATACCGAAGCATGAAAAAATCAATCAAAGGATAATAATCAAATCCATATCCAAACCAAATCACTTTGATATCGGTCTGAATCGCATCCAGAACCTGTTTTTCTACTGGAGATATTCCATGGAAAATGACAGCTTTAAACTGAGAAATGAAGCTTTGGGTACCGATCAATTCAACCGCATTAGAAAGCGATTCAGGATGAATGGATTCGTATTTGACATACGAAACGGACTCCTTATTCCTATCCTTATCGATTACCATGTAATAGTTTTGCCCATGGTTCACTTGTTCAAAACAATTAATGGCAAAATCCAAAAACTTATTGTCTCTCGAGACATGGAGCACTTTTTTCATATTCTAATTTTTGGCAGGGATACCCTTTACGGTACACTTATCGGATACATTTTTAGTGACTACCGCTCCCGCGCCTATTGTTACTTGTCGTCCCAGATGGATTCCCGGAAGAATCACTGCTCCAGCACCTATCCTTGAGTATTCGCCTACTTGAACATTTTCCATAAGAATAGCTCCAGGTCCAACTTCTACGAATTCACCCAAAATACAATGATCATGAAGAACCGCTCTGACATTAATCAATGCCCCTAACCCTATCTTCGATTCACGGCCAACATTTGAATAGGAAAGTGCATCAAAATCACCCTGAACAGTGCAATGAACATTACTTGATAAGGATCGTAGCGGAAAATATTTGCCTCCATAGGCGCAGAAGATACCGAAAAGTCTTTCTCTTACAAATGGAGACCCCACCCCCAAAGAAAATTCAGGATCTAAAGAAAAAATTCGCTGTAACTCTTCAGTATGGTGGATAACCCGATACTTACCGTAGATATCTGGCACTTGGGCATTAATCTCATCAAAAAAATAAAGTGAAGCGAACTTCCCAATCCCCAGAAATAGATCAAGCACTTCTAGGGCATGTCCTCCTGCTCCTGCTACAACCAATTAATTAGCTATTTGAGATTTATACAAAAATCTAGAAACTAAATCCTGCTCTTCTTTCGTCAGTTCATGGTATATCGGCAGACAAAGGATTCGGGAAGAAATGTCATCTGAAATTGGTGTATTACCAGTCACGTAGGATAAAGTAGAAAGGCTAGGGTAAAAATATCTCCTAGGAAAGATCTGATTATCCTCCAAGGTTTTTTTACTGTAAAGGGCACATTCTTCAGATTCAAAAATTACAGGAAAATAGGCATAATTATAGCCGGACTTTTCTTGCAGTTTAATGTATTTCAGATTTAAGCCCTGTAGGATTTTTTGGTAATATTCTGCCTGTTGTTTTCTTTTCTCTATAATCTGAGGCATAAATCTCAAATTCAAAAGACCCATTGCAGCATGTAATTCTGAATTTTTACCATTTATACCAACACCACTAAATTTTTCTGGCCCATTATGTCCGAAATTTCTCAAGTAGATGACTTGGTCTGCCAATTTCTTATCTCTTACAAATACAGCTCCACCTTCCACCGTATGAAAAAGCTTGGTAGCATGAAAGCTTGCCGTACTAATATCCCCATACTCAAATACCGACTTCCCTTTATACTCTGTCCCAAAGCAATGTGCAGCATCATAAATCACTTTTAAACCATGCTTGCTGGCTATTTTTTGGATGGCATCAATGTCGCATGGATTGCCAAAACAATGAGTCGCAAGAATCGCACTCGTGTTTTTGGTAATCGCACTTTCAATTTTGTTTGGGTCTATATTTAGAGTCTCCGGATCGATATCGACATAGACCGGAACACAACCTTCCCAAACCAAGCTACTCGTAGTCGCAACATACGAAAAAGGCGTCGTGATGACCTCCCCTTTTAGGTCAAGAGCTTTTATCGCAATTTGTATTGCGATAGTTCCGTTGGATACAAAAAAAACATTGGAAACCTTAAGGTAATCCTTAAGATTCATTTCTAGCTCATTGACCAATGGACCATTATTCGTCAGCCAATTTCTATTCCAAATACCCTTAAGTAGCTTTTGGTACTCTTGGATGGGTGGCATAAAGGGTTTTGTAACAGGAATCATTTTTTAATAAATTCTTTTTGAATAAATACTATGGGTTTTAGCTTGACTACATACGAAGATCCCAAGTAGAAAAGAAAACCTGAAGAAAAACAAAAACAAATCAGAGAAAAATCCCCCCAATCTGAAAGCAATTCAGATAGAAAATATACCCCTAATCCCGAAATTCCGACCATAAAAAAAATTGGCATTAGATCTTTTAATTGTTCCTGCATCGAATACCCTATCATTCTTCCTGAATAGGCAGAATTCAGAAAATAATAAAAAAAATTTAAAGCTACTTGGAGGTAAAGCAAGAACTCAATATCCTGAGAAATTGCAAAATAGAGTCCAATGATCAGGGGTACTTTCTTGAAAAACTCCAAATAAAGGATAAGATCTGACCTTCCTTTTACTTTCAAAATATTAATATTGTAGGAGTGTAAAGGATAGAGTATTCCGATAATGCATAAAATCTGAAAATAAGGAGCAGCCGGCAACCACTTTTCTGTCAATAAAAACACAAAAATAGGCTTCGCTAAAATTCCTGCAAAAGTCAATGTAGGGGCAAGCCAAAATAATACTTGCTGCATCACCACTCTATAAACATTTTTCAACTTTTCATTTTCATCCTGTATTTGTGAGAATAAAGGAAAAGTCACCGAATCGATAGCCGATGAAATGTTTTGAACTGGAAGTTGCTTTAGGTTATCTGCTTTGGTGTAAAAACCCAATTCTGCTATTGGAAAAAATTTCCCAATGACCAATTGATAACTATTTCTGAATATTGATTCCGAAAGGGAAGCAAGGGTCAGTTTGTAGCCAAAACTGTAATGATATTTTAAGCGGTCTAGCTTGATCATGAATTTTGGTCTCCACCCAGAATGGATCCAGAAAAATGCTGAATTCAAAACAATTTGAACCATATTCATCCAAACCAAGGCCCAAACCCCATAATCCCAAAAAGCTAATCCTACTCCTACTCCACCTGCGATAATCAAGGACGGAACAGAGACTAACATTTGGGTTTTGAAATCCATTTTTTTGGTCAATCGGGCCTTTTGAACCATCGACAGTGCCGAAAAAATGAGAGTCAAACAATAGACCCTAATGACAAGTGTCAAAATCTCTTGACCAAAAAAGGCTGAGATGTAGGGGGCTGAAATAGCCAAAACGATATAAATAAGACAGCTAATCCCTAGATTGAGCCAAAAAACTGTAGAAAAGTCTTCCTCCTTAGCATCCACTGTTCTGATCAGGCTTGACGTCATTCCACTGTTGATCAAAGTCTGGCCTATTCCCATAAAAACTGCCAACATTCCCAACAACCCATAATCTTCTGGACTGAGAATCCTAGCAAGGACAATGGAAAGAATAAAATTTAAACCCTGAATTCCAAAAAGTTGAAAAAGACTCCAAAACAGTCCGGTGTATGTGCTCTTTTTTAGACTCAAGCCGATGAACTGTTTTTCTTTTGCAAACAAAAAGTTATAATGATCAACCTCCAGTTTTTTGATAGCTTCCCACACAAAAATGGAAATGCTTTTCCCTTATATTCCAAAAATAAACTACCGAAGAGAACTTAAGCTTTGCCAAAGAATTGATTTGAAAAGTCTAGGTTTTAGAAAATTCCTTTACTCGATCAATCAGTATCTCACAGATATCATCTACCTGATCAAGGTCTAAATCAAAATAAAGTGGAAGCCTAAAGAGCAAATCCGAATAGTGATCAGCATTCGGCAAAACTCGCCCATCATGCTTCATTTGAAAATATGCACTTTGATGAAGACTCTGGTAATGAAAAACAGCAAGCACACCAGCTGCATTTAATTCAGCAAGTAAATAATCCCGTTGTGCCGTACTTTTTGCTACCAGATAAAACATGTTTCCATTTTTTGTGGCAAATCCAGGAATGAAAGGAAGTTTAATTCCATACTCTTCGACTTTTCCGAAAAGGTTCTCCCAATAGCGCTCCCAAATCTGAATCCTCTTTTTTTGGATTTTATCTAGTTGTTCTAGTTGTGCCCACAGAAATGCAGCAGTCACTTCTGAAGGCAGGAATGAGGAGCCTATATCTACCCAACCATATTTATCCACTTCGCCTCTGAAAAATGAAGTTCGATTTGTCCCTTTTTCCCAGATTATTTCGGCTCTATTGGAAAACCTTTCATCATTAATTCCCAATAAACCACCTTCGCCTGAGGAAATGTTTTTTGTCTCATGAAAAGAATATGTACACAAGTGCCCGATGGTCCCTAAGTGTTTTCGCTTACCATTTGAAAAAGAATAGGTGGATCCAATTGAATGCGCAGCATCCTCCACGACAGCCAGCTCATGCTGAGAAGCCATTGAAAGGATTTTTTCCATATCACATGCAATCCCTCCATAATGGACAACCACGATGGCTTTTGTTTTCTGCGTAATGAGAGATTCTATTCCACTTTCATCCATTCCAGGATGATCAGATCGGCTATCCACGAAAACAATTTTTGCTCCCCTTAGAATAAATGCATTGGCTGTGGATACAAAAGTGAAACTTGGCATGATCACCTCATCTCCAGGCTGGATATCCAGTAACAGAGCACACATTTCAAGAGCATCCGTGCATGATGTAGTTAATAGGGCTTTTTTTATTCCAATACTTTCTTCGAAAAAATCTTGGGCTAGTTTGGTATACTTCCCATTCCCTGAAAGTTTGCCTAAAGCGACCGCATCTGCGATGTAAATAAGCTCATTTCCAGTTGTAAAAGGTTTATTGAATGGAATCACTAAAATATTTTTTTTGCTAAAAATTTGAGTTCGAGGCAGGGAATTCCAAAAAATCAATGTGCAAATGGTTTTGCCGGAACACCAACAACCACCTGATCTGAACCAATATTCTTAGTCACCACTGCACCTGCACCTACAATGACCTGATCACCAAGTTGCACACCTGGTAGCAATACCGCTCCGGCACCGATTCTACATTTCCTGCCGATTTTTACTTGACCCAAAATTAGGGCGCCTGGCCCAATTTCAGTAAAATCACCAATCTGAGCTTCATGATGAACATTTGCTCTTGAGTTGACAAGGACAGCTTTGCCAAACTTTGTTTTCGGTCCAACAAATGAAAACGCCATCGCATCAAACAAGCCTTGGGCAGAAACACTTACCTCGGCAGTGCAGGAATGAACAGGAAAGTAGTGTCCGCCAATATCCTCAAATGACATCGTAAATTTCTCTCTATAATCGGGATTGCCAATTCCTAAGGCAAATTGAGGTTCAAGTGCAAACTTTGTTTTGGTTAAATTCAAATCCTGATAAAGAGGATAAGACCTCAATGGTGAATTGAGCTGATATCCAGCATCATCAAAAAACTGGAACTCCATCGTTCGATGGAGTTTTTCCAGTTCTTCTTTTATTTCTAAAGCATGCCCTCCTGCTCCTGCAATAAGCATCCGATTTAGATATTAAGAGAATGTTTATTTTGATCCTATGCCAAAATGTGCAAAGCCTAAGGATTCAAGGTACTTTTTGTCGTAGATATTTCGCCCATCAAAAACTACCTTATTTTTCAGCAGTTTACCTACTACATCCCAGCTTGGAATTCGGAACTCAGACCACTCTGTTACCAAAAGCAGCGCATCGGCATCTACCAAAGCTTCATAGGAATCTTTGCAATACGTGACCTTATCAAATATGTAGTGCGCTTTAGCTTCTTCCATCGCCACAGGATCATAGGCCTTGACAGTAGCACCAGCTTCTCTCAGCTCATCGATAATGACGGAGGCAGGTGCCTCCCGCATGTCATCAGTATTGGGTTTGAAGCTTAGTCCCCACATAGCAAAGGTCATTCCGCTGAGATCCTCACCGAAGTAAGCTTTAACTTTATTAGCCAACACATGCTTTTGGGCATCGTTGACGTCTTCTACAGCCTGAAGTACCTTCAGCTCATAGCCGTACTGTCGTGCTGTTTTGATGATGGCTTTCACATCTTTTGGAAAACAGGAACCTCCGTATCCTACCCCAGGATAAATGAATTTATTTCCGATTCGGGGATCTGACCCGATACCTTTTCTGACCATGTTTGCATCTGCACCTACCTTTTCACAAAGGTTGGCGATGTCATTCATAAAGGAAATTTTGGTTGCCAACATCGCATTAGCAGCATACTTAGTCATTTCAGCAGATGGAATATCCATGTAAATAATCCGCTCCCCACTCAACTGGAATGGTTTATACAAACGCTGCATGATTTTTTCAGCGCGTTCATCATCTACTCCGATCACGATTCGATCAGGTCTCAAAAAATCCTCAACTGCAGCACCTTCTTTTAGGAATTCAGGATTGGATGCTACCGCAAAAGGAAGGTCAGACTGCCGCTTGTCCAATGCCGCTTTAATCGCCGCTCTTACCTTCTCCCCAGTGGTAACTGGTACCGTACTTTTTGTAGCGACGACAATGTAGTCGGACATTTTCTGTCCTATCTCATCTGCGACAGCCAGGACATATTTCAAATCTGCTGATCCATCCTCACCAGGAGGGGTTCCAACAGCGATAAAAGCAACTTCGGCCCCTTGAATCGCTTCTCCCAAATCGGTACTGAAATGAAGTCGGCCACTTTTATAATTTCGGACGACCAATTCTTCCAAACCAGGCTCATAAATCGGCATAATGCCATTCTTAAGCTTTTCGATCTTTTTCTGATCAATGTCCACGCAAGTGACATCAATTCCCACATCTGCAAAACATGCTCCTGACACTAAGCCAACGTAACCTGTACCTACAACTGCAATTTTCATAAATTATTGATATTTAAAATATTACTGAACCAAACGTTCGATTAAGATTCCCAAAGTAGCTAAGCTTGATGCGATTCCTATCCAGGTAGCTGGAGTTATTCGCTCACGTTGTGGTTTCTTTGGCACTACGATTTCTGCACCGGGTTCTATTTTCGGATAAAATTTAATTCCTAAAAAAGACTGAGTACTTCTTGCGTCCCCATTAGCATAGATGACATAAGACTTGCTTTTTCTGGCATCTTCTGTAAATCCTCCTGCTTGAGAGATGTATTTTTTCAAGTTATTATTACCAACGTAGCGAGTGGTCGTCGGCATCAAAACTTCTCCTACCATCCGGATGGTCTGGAGCTCCTTTGGTACCCTTAAAATATCCCCTTCCTGCAGGATCAAATCCTCTCCAGTGCCGGGATTTCTAAGAATCTCTTCAAGATTAATCCCAATCACATCTTGCTTTTTAAACCTGACCATATTGAATACAGAGTCTTGGGATAGTGAATCGAGGTTAGAAACTTGATTAAAACTTTCCAACACTTTCTTCTGCTCTTCGATCAGCTTCTTTTCCTCAATTTCATTAATCTTACCATCCAATCGTTCAAAAAGAAGTAGCTCAGCCTGATTTAATTGCGGCTTTCGCTCTGGATCAACTTTTTCTCTGATTGCCTTTAAGTTGGTCTCCTTTATCTCCTGATCTGAAACCTCCTGATAATAAATTGTCCGCCGAACCAAACTTGCCCCCTTAGGATAGGCAAACTGATTCAGCCCACCTGCTCGCCTGATGACATCGGAAATTCTCTCATTTGCAGAGGCAATCGCAAATTCTCCAGGGTAATTAACCTCCCCTTCAATCTTGATCAATTGCTCTCGCTCAAATCCTGGACTTTTCCTGATAAAGACATGATCAAAAGGCATCAATGGTTGATTTCTTTCCTCTTCAGAAAGATTCAATTGAGGATCAATGCTCAAAGTAAACAGTTCGGCCATCTTGCCAGAACTTGCATCCCGAACTCTTCGTGCTATCTCAATATAGGAATTGGAAGCAGACTGGAGTAGTCCGCCGGCCTGGAGGATTAAGTCTCCGACAGTCATGGAAGAGGCATAAGGAAATGTCCCAGGGATGTTTACCTCACCTGAAATTTTTACATAGGTCTCTTCTTGAATATCGTATCTGCTGGGTATGAAAAGCAGATCTTCATTTTTCAATTTTACATCTTCCTGAGTCCCGTCCATTATTCCATTGAGATCGAGAGTAGTGGCAGCCAAAGTCAAATCTTCACTGGTTCGGTAAAGCGTGGCCCTGTTCGTAAAAGCTTCTGGTTTCAATCCCTGTGCTTTTTCTATGAGATTTTTCACCGAAGAACCATTTTCCAAGGCATATTCTCCCGGACGCTGAACAGCACCTGTAATCTGGACCCGGTTGACAAATCGATCCAAAGCCTCTCCGATGAGAATTTCATCACCGTCTTTAGGGTTGAATGAATCAAAATCAGTCTGAGGAACATCAATTACTTTTCGCTCATTATTCTCTATTCTCCTGACGGTCAACCTATCCCGATATGCCTCACTGGTAAACCCTCCGGTATAGATGTACAAATCGCTCAATGTCTCCTCTGGTTTCACCTCAAATAATCCTTCCCTTCGTACCGGTCCGATTATTTCAACTCTGGCTTGAATTGGTGGAACAATGACCACATCATTGTCTTGAAGCGTGATGTTGTTTTGGGAATTTCCTTTGGAAATAAATTCATAGATATCCACCGTTGCTACCAGCCGGCTATCTCGGTACACTTGAATGTTCCTGAAGGAACCGTTTTCATTGGGACCGCCTGCGGCAAAAAGCCCATTGAAAACAGATGCAAATGAAGGCAAAGTATACGTTCCGGGTCTGGAAAGCTCCCCAACCATGGATACTTTAATAGATCGAATATTCCCCAGTCTCACTTGGAGAAATGTATTTGGATTGGATCCTAAAAGGCCTGAATATATTCTTCCAAGGGAAGTTTTCAATCTCGAACTGGCGGCTTCTATAGAGGACCCGCCTACTTGGATTGGTCCAACATTGGGTACCAAAATTCTACCCTCGGGAGAAACTGTTACATCAAATGACTGTTGTGAGGCTCCGTATACATCGATGAGGAGCTGATCACCTGAACCTACAATATATCCTTGGGGAGTTGGGATGTTCAAGCTTGGACTAAAATCCAAGTCTCTATTGTGGAATAACTTAAATCCAAAAATCTTCTTTTGAAAGGGAGTCAAATCGTAGTATGGGTCTGATCGCCTTAAAGAATCAAACATATCCTCCTGAGTTTGAATACCGGATCCTCTACCCATTTGAGCGCTTTCCAAGGTATTTTGAGTGTTGGATGGATTCTGCAAGTCCATGATTCGCTGACGTAGCTTATTTGCTTCGATAGGTGACAGGCCTTGCTCCCTTGCCATCGTCTCCAGCTGAACTGTAGTCATCCCGCTGGCTTCTGCTCGTTTGATCAGTTGCTCAATCTGCGCATCCGACAGATTATCTACTTTTAGATTCCTAAGGTCACTGAGGCTTTGGGCATTCAGTACACTGTGGAACAAAAAGAAGAGAAAAGCTATAAACAGTACTCGATATAGAGAATGAGTAGGGTTGTCTTTCACTTTATAACCTTGAAAATTGTGGATTCTCATTTTTGCGATCCTAAGTTGCATTTTTTCCTTGAATTCCTTGCATCGAATACAGCTTCGCCCGTTCGGTCACATTCTGTGCCTAGCTTACAGCATTATATTTTAGTTAAAAAAATTATACTCCGGCTTCTCGGTCGAAGAGAATAAATCCTCCGGTAGATATTCTTCCTGAAGCCAAAGTGAAAACTACTTTGCGGTCGATTAATTCTTCCAAGCGTAGCGTAAGGTGATTGATGTAGTCATCATTCAGTTTGGCACCAGTTACCAGTACGTCGATGGTTCCGGTATCGCTACCTCTAGCTATATCTCCCGTGAGCACCACTTGCTCCACTTCGCCCATTCGTTCCAAAATCTGCTCCAGGAGCATATCTAAGCCCAGATACTTCCTAATGATGTCCCGGATATTGGTATAGAATGGGTGTTTAATATTCGCTTGATATTCAATTTTGTTCTTGTCTGAATGCTTGATCAGAATTCCAGCTCCAGTGAGATTGTTAAGTTCCTTTCGGATGGCATTGGTGGATTCTCCAAATTCATCAGCTAAGCCTCGTAAGTGACTATGGTTTTGAGAATTGACAAAAAATTTGATCAACAGACGCAATCGGGTCTTTGATGTAATCAGGGATTCAAGCATAAAAAATCAGTTAAATAATGAGTAACAAAGGTACTCATTCAGTTTAACTGAAAAAATAAATATGACTATTTCATCTGTTAAAATGGGTAAATACCCCAAAATCAACCTCTAGCCTTTATAGACATTCTGGGGTGTCTTTTGAACCATTTTCCTGAATAAAACTCCTGTCCATCCACTAAATGCACCTAAAATAAACCCGATGATCCCAGTGATAAAAATCAGTGTCATTCCGGATCCAAGCCCCATCAAATCTCCCATTCGATCGGGTAAGGAACTGCCAGTTGTGATTCCGAGGTAGATGCATTGTCCAAGCCAAGTCAATCCCATTCCAAGTCCACCACCCAGAAATCCCCCGATTCCATTTGGGTAAATGATTGCACTCAGTGTAGCAATGCTAATCATTACTACCCAAAATGGGACAACTGGATTCAGAAAAACAACTACAATAGCGCTAAGTATGGTTAGAAATATAAATCTCATATCAGTTGAATGTGGTTTTGAATAAAATTTCATCCTGGTCTTCCGCCGTTCTCAGATTAAAGTTGAGATACTCGCCATTTGCCCATATCGGAATGAAATTGGAGTAGAATTTACTTCCTGGATTTCCAGATTGTCCACCTGGATATACCCCGAAGGCTTGGATTTCAGGTCCCAACTCCACTACCATTCTCCAGCTAGCACCGTGTCTGCTTCCGGTAGCATTTAATATTCCTGCTCCACCCCCGGTATAGATATTGGCCACAGAGAAAGACTTGAAATTGGGTACCAAATGCTGGATTGTAGTTTTTTTATAATTCGCCCAAGAGTAATCTCCTTCTGTTTCCTCCCATTTTTGAAGCGCTACCAACATGGAATCGAATCCAGCCTTCACATGATAGTCGGCATGCTCTACGGATTCTGTTGATTTGAGATCAAAGACAAGATCATTTGGATTTTTTACCAGCAATTCTATAGTCTGATATGAATTAGGACGGACGATAGAAACGGTCTGATCTGTAAATTCCCTCCAGATACTTTCAAAAACTTCTGCTGACCAAATCGAATAGAGAGTTTGGGCTTTTTGATTTGGATCTGCATAGAAATCCCAAGAACCAAGCTCTTTCAGGTATTTTTCAACTTCCGGAGAAGCCGTTTTATAATCTCCCAATAAATTCATCATCGCCGGTACAGCTTCTGCTGCCTGTAGGTTGTAATCATCAAATTGGAGGGCTTTCATGTCCTCGACTGTAATTTGATTCAATTCCCGAAGTCTTCGGTTTAGCCGTCTATTTCTATAATGCTCATAGGAATTATCAAAAACATAATAGGGATATGAAGGATCCACGGGATGTTGATTGGCTGAGGAAACAAACCCTCGCTCAGGATTGAGTGTAGCCGGATTATGTTCATTGGGAATGTACCCTTGCCATTCCATTCGTGGATCAGCCCCATCCATGAAAAATTTTCCCTGCTCTCTCCACTTCAGCGGAAATTTCCCTTGAATTCGCATTCCAATATCTCCAGATTGAGAGGCAAATACGAAATTCTGAGCCGGGGAGGTATAATTATCCAGAGCTGTATTGTAGTCGGCAAAATTTTCTGCCTTATTCAGTAGGATAAAAGTTTTCTGCTCATTGGACCCCATATGCACGGTCCATTTAAGGGCATAGTTCACATCAACTCTATCCTCTCTAAATGTCCTGTCATAAACCACGGGTCCATGATGGGTGTAAATCACGGTATCTAAAAACGCCTCCTGGCCTTTTATTTTTATTTCTTCCACTCGGATTTCAGTCGGCTTCCACTCATTACCATACTGATAGGCTTTTCTGCTTTCATCCTGAAAAGTGATTTTGTACCAATCCCTAGCATCTTTGGTTGCATTGGTCACTCCCCAAGCAATATCCTGATTAAAGCCTGAGATTACACCAAGCGCTCCAGGCAAAGTAGCACCTTTGACACTATGAGTTGGGGTACTGAGTTGCATTGCATACCACAGGGAGGGCAGGTTCAGACTGAGGTGAGGGTCATTTGCCAAAATCGGATTTCCGTTTTTGGTCTTTTTTCCTGCCACTGCCCAATTGTTTGATCCGGTTCCCTCAATTGGTTGTGTCAAGGGCTTGAGACCTTGAGGATCATCAGGATAATTGACCGAATCCGGCTTTGAAACTGGAATTGGGGTAAAATCCCAGATTTTCTCTGCTTCAATGACTGGGTCATTTTCTGTAGGGAATTCTGGAAAAAGCTTAGCCAATCCAGCCTCACCGATGATATTGCGGAGGTTGGTGAATTCCAAGTCCCGGTCGCCAACCAACATGTCTGACATGTATTTCAACAGTAGCAAAGACTTATAAGCAGACCAAGGCTCAGGCCGGTAATTTAATATTTTGTATTCGACTGGAAGCCTGGCATCACTAAGCTGGGAAATGTATTGATTGACTCCATCTGCATAAGCTTCTACCAATTTGAAGGTCTCAGGGTCATTTTCCTGAACAAATTTCAATCCTGCCTCAGCACCATAGGCCAATCCTTTTCTCCGGGTCATTCGATCCAACTCGAGTGCCACAGGACCTACGATTTCAGCTATCCTTCCTGCGGCAGCCATAGTCTGGAATTCCATCTGCCAAAGCCGATGCTGCGCTGTCACATAGCCTTGTGCCCGATAAAGATCCAATTCGTTTTCAGCAAAGATGTGGGGAATCAGATTTTTGTCGTAGACCACTTCTACTGGAGCGGAAAGATTATCCAAGTCGATCTCTTCGGTCGCCAATTGGTCTTCGCTCAGGGTATTTTGCCAAAACCCATGATTGGGATCTAAAAGAGGAGCAATCGGAGGAATCTGGCCGATCGGCTTGGAAACTAGTACGGCCAATGAAACACAGATGGCCAACATCAGTAGGAATGCAAAATACTTCATCAAAAACTAGACTTGGTGGCTGACAAATTGAGCAGTTGAAAACGTAATCGTTCAACTGGTAAGCGAATTGGGTCGGAAAATATATGAAAAATCCCCGGTTGGTGAACCAGGGATCTATTTGATTGTACTTATTGAATTGTGATTGGGAGCTTCAGTTTTTCCCAGCGAATCACCAAACCGGGAGATTCGATTTCTATGGAAAGTTTTTCAGAGGAAGTTGTTTCCCATGATGGAGTTACCTCCACTCTGAGGACATCATTTTTTTCATCATATTGAAAATGACCATGCTCCAGGTCCCAATCCGAATTGAAAATGACTGTCCAAGGTCCATTTTCCTTTGGGATGGTAAAAAGTGAATACTTTCCAGCAGCCAGTGTTTTCCCTTCCACTTGAATGTCTTGCGGAATATCAATGTAGGTTGCTTCATTGGCACCGGTTCTCCAGACTACATTGTAAGGCACCAGATCTCCCCAGATTGTTCGACCTTTGACTGATGGGGAACCATAATGCACCGAGATGTTTTTTCCGGAGATTTGACCCTCTTTTATTTCCAGAGGACTTGGCCGCTGCTCTTCAGATTCAGATTCCGTTCCTGTGGTTTCCTCCATTGTAGACTCCTCGGACGTTTCCGATGTTTTTGGAGAGCATGCAAAAATTGAAACGCAAATCAGGCTAAGTGACCAGAAGTGTGATAGCTTTTTCATAGGGTAGTACAGTTATTTAACGGGTAATTACGTAAAATTAACTCAAATCATCTGAATCCAAATCCAAGACAACTTTCCGAATTTAAATTTTCAGCAGAAAGTGTCAAAAATTGCAAAAAGACCAGTTGGCAAGATTTAAGATCAATTATGTTTATAGTAATCGGTTTTGGTTCAAAAATTGTCAATTTTGAATTCCAATCTTTCTGATTGCTCTCAACCTAGCCTAAATGAAGTTTATAGCCGGATTACTTTTTTTCATTTCCTTACTTCTGTTTTCCAGTGTTTTCATTTCTCCGGAGGTTTTTCCTTATGTTGGATTGTTACCTTTTTTCATTCCAATCATTCTGCTTGCAAATTTCTTCTTTTTGGCAATATTGACTCTGGCTTGGAGAAGGCTGGCGTTTGTTCCTCTTTTAACATTAGTCATTGGATACAAATTTTTGCTGATCTCATTTCAATTTCATCCCAGAAATGAAGAAGCAGTGGGGTTAAAAGTACTGACCTACAATGCCCATGGTTTTTTCTATAAAAAAGATACACCTCCCGAAGGTGAACCAAACGTTTTCAATTGGCTGGCAGATCATCCTGCTGATGTTAAGGTCGTTCAGGAATTCTATCAGGACTATACTTCTGCCAGTCGTAATGCTATTAAAATCATTGGTAAAAACGGAGAATATGAACACTTCTATCATATAGTGGAAGGGAATGAGAAGAAACGTTCCTATGGAATGGTGATCTTTTCCAAATATCCAATAGTAAATGAAGGTGTCGTCTTCGATAACAGCAAGAGCAATGGGACCATTTTTGCCGACATTCAGGTCGGTAGCGATACGGTTCGGATATACAACACCCACTTGGAGTCCATGGCAATCGAAGCCGAATCCCTAGACAACTATGAACAGGCCAAATTAGTCTATCGACAAACACTGGGAAAACTTCATCGCGGAAGCCTAGCCAGAGCCCAGCAACTTTCCATACTGTATGAGCACTTGAGCAACAGTCCTCACCCGGTGATTTTAATGGGAGACATGAATGAAATCCCCTATTCCCATGCCTATTTCCTGTTGAGTCAGAAGCTGGTCAATGCCTTTGAGAAAGCAGGTAGAGGATTTGAGTTCACTTACAATCGAGTCCTGTTTTTTCTGCGGATCGATCATATTTTTGCTGATCCTGATCTGGTTCCGCTTCATTTCAATACGCACCGGGAGGTCGATTATTCAGATCATTATCCTGTGACTGCCACCTTCACTTGGGAGGGTTTTAGGGAGTAGCTCGTATAGCGGCCTTCTTATCCCAGACTTTTTTCAAGGGCAAAAGAAGGAGTGGCAAGAGAAATAAGTCCGCTAAAAGTGCAAAAACCAACGTGAAACTGATTAATAGCCCGGTGAAATGGGTCACCCCAAATTGGCTGAAGCTTAATAGTGCAAATCCTGATACCAAAATCACTGTAGTAAGGATAATTGCCCTTCCTGCTTCGAGAAAAGTCCGTTTGATCGCGTAGAACAGATTCTTTCCTCCTTCCAATTCTGTCTTCAGTTTGGCCATGAAGTGGATCGAATCGTCCACAGCTATCCCAAAAGCTACTGTAAAAAGTATCGACGTCGTCAGCTTGAATTCAATCCCGAGCAAATACATCAATCCTAGCATCCACACCAATGGGATAATATTTGGAATCAACAAAATAAAAGAGAGCCTCCATGATCTAAATAAAAACCCTGCGATTAAGCCCACCACACCAAATGCGACGAGTAAGCCTTGAAACATTTGTCGTGTCACCGATTCATGCCCACGGTCAATCAAATAAGCAGTACCTGTCCAGCGAACTTTAAGCAATTGGGGATTGATTTCTTCATGGACAAAATCGAGCAGGGCAGCCCGCTTTTTCCCCATTTCCAGACTCCCAAGGTCTGCAACCCTCGAACTGATTCTCCCTGACTTTTGGTCATCCAGAAAAACTTTGGGACCTTCTACCTTAATCACTTGATCAAAATACCTCCGCATTCTAAGGTATTGTCCTTGAGAAGGAAAAGTAAATGCAGCCAGACTCCCTTGATTTTGAGCTTGATTTAGACTTTTCACGAGGCTTAGCGGAGAAATTAATTGCCGCTCCCCAAAACTCTCAAGCAGCTTTACTTCCAATTTTTCGATTTCCTTCAACACTTCAAGATCCAAGATTGAGGCGGCGCTGTCTCCGACTTCCAGGTAGATTTCCAAGGGGTTAGAACCTCCATAGTACTGATCGAAATAGGCAAAATCCTCTTGAATGGGGTGATCCAAAGGTAAATTATCCAATAAATAGCCATTGACTTTGAGCTGTGAACCCAAAATCACAGCCACTCCTGTGACCCCTACAAAGGACAATAAAACGATTTTCCTTTTCTTCAGAATCCAGAAAAGCAATCCCTGTAGTGCAGATTGATTTTGTTTTTGATTCTCTTTTTTACCCCCGATAGGAAAAAGATAAAGCAACCCAGGCGTGAGAATAATCAAGGAAAAAAATAGCACTATAATCCCAATCCCTGTCCACAGCCCAAAAGCTTTTAATGCTGGGATAGAGGTAAAATATAGCGATAAAAACCCGACAGCTGTGGTGAAAATGGTCAGGCCAACCGCAAATGTAAGTTCTTGAAAGGTCTCATAAACCGCAATTTCTTTACTCTTACCTGTCCTGAGTTTCTTTTTCAATTGGGTGAAATAGTGAACCAGTGCACTCAATCCAACAATCAAAAAAATCGTAGGCTGCATCACAGACATGATATCCAGTGCTTTTCCCGTATACAGAATCAACGCAAAAGCCCAGAGAATCCCCAAGCTTAAAACCAAAACCGGAACGATGACTCCCCACCAAGTCCTGAAAATCAATATCAAAGCCAACAAAATCAAAACCAACGAAGCACCAAGAAAAAGACCAAACTCCGCCTGCATCAATGTGACAAAATCTCCCTGGGTTTGAATCTTACCGGCGATTGCCCGTGGAGTGATGCTGTTTTTTTGAAAAATGTCGCGGATTTCCCGATAGAGTGTGTCCCCTTCATTTTTACTAAGGTTAGGATCGTTTTTGATTAGAAAAAGCAAACTTTCACCGTCTGAGGAGATCAATGAACCTTTAAATTGCTCCATTTTGGCTTTGGACTGCTCAAGTTGCTCAGAGTTGTTCAAATTGAGAACCTTGGAATAAGTGACTCCAAAAAGACCTATGATTGGCAATTCCAAATCGAAAATCGAGATCAAAGTATCGACTCCATCGAGCTGCGCCAGTTCAGCTTTGATCTCATTTTGCTGTTGCAAAAAATCCGGAGAAAAAACAGCTCCATTGGGATTCTGGAGTGCTATCAGCAAGTAGTCATTGTCACTTCCATATTCTTTTTCATAGGATTGATAAAAGGCTAAATCTGAATCATCCTGCGGAAAAAACTGCTCAAAATCATAGTCAAACGAAGGAATTGGCGGGAAAATCAAAATCAACGCACTCAAAACTACCCCAAATCCTAGAAGAGCAAAAGCAGCTGGTTTTCTGAACATTCGACTTTGGAAAATTGAGGTGGATTAGGATGCGAATTTACTTTTTATAAAAGCAAAGCCTTCAAATTGTTTTTAAATTATTCGATTCGCTAACTTGCCAACAAAGAATTTCCAAGAAGAACGATGCAGCAATACCATGATTTGATGAAGCGAATCCTCACTGAAGGAGTCAAAAAAACAGACCGAACCGGAACAGGCACGCTCAGTGTATTTGGCCATCAAATGCGCTTTAATTTAGCTGATGGTTTTCCGGTAGTCACTACAAAAAAACTTCATCTCCGATCCATTATTGTCGAGTTGCTTTGGTTTCTGAGAGGCGATAGCAATATCACTTGGCTGAAAGAAAACGGTGTGTCTATTTGGGACGAGTGGGCTGATGAAAACGGTGATTTGGGACCGGTTTATGGCTATCAGTGGAGACACTGGCCAGATGGCAAAGGAGGTGAAATCGATCAAATCAAAAACCTGATCCATCAGATCAAAACCAAACCAGACAGCAGACGACACATAGTTAGTGCATGGAATGTTGCCGATGTGGATCATATGGCTCTACCTCCATGTCACACTATTTTTCAGTTTTATGTAGCAGACGGCAAACTTTCCTGTCAATTGTACCAGCGAAGTGCAGATGTGTTTTTGGGTGTCCCGTTCAATATTGCATCCTATGCGCTATTCACGATGATGGTTGCCCAGGTTTGTGACCTAGAGCCGGGTGATTTTGTGCACACTTTCGGTGATGCACACTTATATTCCAATCACCTCGAGCAAACCGAACTTCAGCTCAGCCGAGAAATCCGACCGCTTCCTACCATGAAAATCAATCCAAACGTGAAAGATATCTTTGAATTCAAATACGAGGATTTTGAGTTGGTAGGCTATGACCCACATCCTCATATCAAGGCGGCAGTAGCGGTATGATTGATTTTTGATTTGAGGTTTAAAATTTGAAATTGGGTCTGGAATTAATTTTCTAGCCCTTTTTTATATGTTATGGAAACAACAGAAAGAGAAAAGCTAATCCAGGCTTACCTGGAAAGCTACAATCAAATGGATGTACCTGCAATGATGGGAATTTTGGAGGAAAGCATTTTTTTTGAAAACTACTCAGGAGCAGAAAAAACACATGAAATTCAAGGAAAGTCTGCTTTCGAGTCTCAGGCGAAAACGGCTCTTTCCTATTTTTTTCAGCGAAAGCAAGTCCCCCTATCTTTTATTCACAGGGAAAATGAAACGGAAGTCCAGATCGAATACTGGGCAATCTTAGCAATGGACTTTCCCAACGGATTGAAAAAAGGACAGGAACTCAGACTTCAGGGGAAATCAATTTTTCAGTTTGGAACTGAAAAAATTAAAGGGATACAAGATTTTTCTTGAGTGATTGATGGGACGAAGAAAGAACCAACTAAATCATAAAAAAGCCCTGAATTTCTAAAATTCAGGGCTTTTACTTAGTTACTCAATTCATATTTGAGCGTTTTTCCTTTTTCGACTGCGGGAAGTCCCTCGGTCATCCAAAGTGGTGCGGGAGCACCTTTGAGGTAATGGTCAAAGAACTGACTTAGGCGGATCGAAAGGTCTTTTGCATTTTTACGCTGGGTAAGGTTGTGGTCTTCTCCATTGTACTGCAGCAGCCAAGCAGGCTTGTCTAATCGCTTTAGTGCCATGAACATTTCAATTCCCTGATACCAAGGCACAGAACCATCAGCGTCATTGTGCATGATCAGCACAGGAGTCTCTACCCGATCCATCGTGAAGAGTGGGGAATTCTCGAGATAATATAGTGGCTTTTCCCAAAGCGTTCCTCCGATTCGGGATTGTGTCTGCTCGTATTGGAACATCCGGCTCATGCCTGTTCCCCAGCGGATTCCTCCATAGGCGGAAGTCATATTGACGACCGGGGCACCTGCACCAGCTGCTTTGAACATGTTGGTACGGGTGATCAGATAAGCCACCTGATATCCTCCCCAACTTTGACCTTGGATTGCCATATTGTCCACATCCACCCCACCTTTTGCTATGACTGCCTGTACTCCGGGAATAATGCAGTTGTAAGCACTTGGTCCCGGTAAACCTAGATCATATTTGATGTCCGGAACGAAAACCATGTAGTCGTTGCTTACAAAAAACGGAATGTTGACAGTAGATCGGCTAGGAGCCGGAGCACGGTAGGCATGATAGGTATCACTGTTACGCTCGTAGAAATACGTCATCAACGGATACTTTTTATTGGGATCAAATCCTTCTGGCTTGAAAAGCAGTCCCTGAAGCGGAGTCCCGTCATTTGCGAGGTAAGAAATCAATTCTACAGATCCCCACTTCACGTTGGCTTGCTGTGGATTCAGATTGGAAGCCTTGGTTAAGCTTTTGAAACTCAAATCTCCCAAATACACATCAGGATTGTCCTGATAGGTGCTTCTTCTGACTAGAATTTGATTCGACTCTTTGCTTTTGGTCAGGGCAGTATACCGATGAGGAGTCATCAGAAGCCTCTTGGGAGCAGATCTTCCCTCATAGGATGAGGAAAAAAATCCTGCATCTTTATTCACCTCATTGAAAGCCGAAAGCAAAAGTTCTTCTTTTGGATCAATGGATGTCTCATCATAGTTCAGCCGCTCTCTTCGGTAGACTATTTGATTTTTTCTACCCTCGCCCAGCGTCAGGTTGACTGCAGCTGACGGATTTTTTGGGTCAATTTTCCAAATATCGTACCGGTCATTAATCAGTATTGCGGCATCATCAGCTAGCCATCCCTCGGTACCATAGTTTCCGGGAAGCGATGGAGAATCGTGCAATTCTTCGTAAAATGGAACCGGAAGTGCCTTGGTTAAATTTATTTTTGATTTGGAAGCAAGATCATAGGCCACCCAAGCGCTATCCCTTCCGTCATACCAATAGGCATATTTTGCCTCGGGTGAAAGTCTCGCAAACCCTGAGGCATTTTTCTCGATCAGTGTTTTTTCGCCTGTTTTAAGATCTACCCAATACAAATCTCTCCCGATCTGAATATCCCAGCTGTAGGCTCTGCGGTAGGGGTCATCTGTCCATGCTAATGCTACATCCTTTGTGATTTTGTTTTCCAAAGTCACATTGTCCACTTCAGGAGTACCAAGTTGCGTTACGGCCATTGAATTCAAATCCAAAACAGCCAAAAAAGTATTTTTCTCGTCGCGGGATTTGTTCTGCAGCTGCATGGGTTGGATCTCTGCATCCTGCCAGCCCCAAATGTCGAGGCTCACCCGATCCTCATCCAAAATGGTCGTATCATTGGCATAGGCATAGTCCACGTAGTCCTTGGCGACACCGAAGAAGAGTCTACCCTCATCCTCCGAAAACCGCACACTACCATCCGGACTGATCCTGCCATTGTCCATTTTCAGCGCAGATTTCTCAACCTTATTCGCCAGATTGGATTTTTTCACATCATAGATATACAAGGTGTGAAGTGGTTTTTTAGACTTTAGCGAATCATCCGTTGCTATAAAGGACAAATAGTTGGATTGGGGGGAAAAGGACAGATTGGAATAAGTAGTCATGGATTCATGCACCAGGTTGCTTTCTCCATTTGTCAGGTTTAACAAATAGACGGCAGCATTATCCAAGGTATCCTCCTCAGCCAATGAATATTGCAAGAAATCTCCATTTTTAGCAAAGCTATAATTCTTCACCCGCTCAAACTCCCAAGATTTTGCTCCATCCAAAGATCTGACCAATAGTTTGGTGCCTTCAGTTTTCTTGGGTTTTTCGGCCTTTTTTGTAGAGTCAGATTTTGTGGAATCCGCAGGATCAGCTTTTTTCAGGATTTCCTTTTCGAAGTGAACCGCAATCCAGCTTCCTTTTTCACTTGGAATGGCAAATGACTTCACTCGAGCGATTTTCTCTATTTTTCCTGAAGAAAGTTGAAGGATAAACAAACTATCCTTGGGCATGTCATCTGCCTTTTTCTTTTTCAGCTTGAGAACTCTTACAGAATCCTTTTGAGGAGCAATTTTTCCCACAGCGAATGCATCATCCGCTGAAAAGCTGAATCCCATTCCGCGTGGAATTATCGTTTTGCTATTTGGGGATTTAAACGGGAAAATCTCCACCCTTGCATCTCCATCCTGAGGACTGATCTGGTAGCCAACAAATTGGCCATTTTTAGTGATTTTCTCGGACGAGAGACTCTCCCAACCATCATAGTCGGCATGGGTGAGGGATCTTTTTTGCTGCGCAACAGCAAGTTGCGAAGCGGAAATCAGTAGTATAAACAGCCAAAAGCTGTGCAACTTATTCATAATAATCGATTATTGGTTTAGTGTAAATTCTCTTTCGAGAAGGCCTCCACGCGTAGAGGAAAGCTTTATTTTGCCTTTGACAGCTTCAGTTCCTTCTACTTTTACTTTGAAGGTGGCCGTTTTCCTTTCACCTACTCCGGTATAGCCTGAATAGATGGTCTTATCATATAAGGTTGGTGAAGTGATTTTCACTTTAGCATTTTCATAGCCTTTGGTCAGCTCCTTGTCAAAATCCAGCGAAACCCGATCTTCTTGGACAATCTTCACCAGTTTGGCTTGTTCCAATGCTACAGGTAATTGTCCAGAATTGGTCCATTCCAGCGTGATCTCATATTCTCCAGCTCCCAACTTGTTTACTTTCATTTCTGAAATGGTCAGCTGAGGGAGTCTTTTTGCCATGGCCAGATTGAAAAGTGCCTGCTTTTTAGCCCAATCTTCAAGCTGCCAAGGCGGTCCATTTTGGCCAAAGAATTTTGGATGAAATCCTCCTATTTCTACTTCACCTAATTGAGGATGAGTCATCGATGTCCAAACTTTGAAGCCTTTGCTGCCATTGGCTTCATCATCCCACATCAGACCATCGTAGTCATCGTAAATGCCGTCCCCATCGTAATCCTTCATGGCCCCATTGTTCCAGAGTTCGTCTCCATACCAAATGCTTCCATAATAGAAATATCCAAAGTCGGGTCCGTGTCCGAACAAAGGCTCCGGCTTGAGCGGATCGCCTGTCATGGAGTTGACTTTGTAACGAGTGGAGTACGTCTCATAAACATCACCAGCCCATGGATAAGCAGTAAATGAAAGTCCCAGCTTATCCATCTCTTTATAGATTTCCAAATCTTGCGGGTACATGCGTTCTTCGGATTTGGAGGTAGAGGGTGGTCTCAGATGCATGGGCACTCGAGTATCCATAGAATTCACCACTGAAATATTCGGATGGCTCAGCATCCAAAGCGCTGTTGACCGGGTTTCTACTTCGCTGAGAGGAAATTCACCCGCTCCACCTTGAGTATATCCCCTGCCTGTAAGGTCGCCTCCTGAGTTAGGTCGCCAGTTTTCGGGATAGTTTCGATGAAGGTCCAATCCTCCTATTCCATCTTCATTGTAGCTTCCATCTCCATCATTGTCGATTCCTTCAGTATAAACCAGATACTCCCCTTTGCCAGGAAAAGTACGCTTCATCAACCGGCCCTTGGGATCTTTCGGGTCAATCATAAAGTTAGCCTTCTCCTTTTCTTCAGGAGTTTCAGCCTTTTTTCTCAATTGATAAATGATTCCATCTCCATCCAGATCCTCTTCCGGATCCTCATCGAGCAAGCCATCTCGATCATTATCATAAGGGCGGACGGTACTTCGATTTCGCTGCTCAGTGAAGAGGTATAGATTTGATCCGTCCGGGTTATTCTGCGGACGTAGGTAGATTGCTTTGGTATCTATAAGTGCAGTGATTTCAGGATCTTTCCCGTAGTTTTCTATCAAGTGCTGTGTGAGCCAAAGTATTGACTCACTGGCGGTGATCTCACCGGAATGACGTCCTCCCTCAAAATAAGCCGCCGGTTTATCGGTGTCTTTTCCCGTTTTTTTATTGGTCAAAGTCATCTGGTATATTGGCCTACCTTCAAATGATTCTCCTATTATATATAAGTCGACAATATCAGGATGCTGGGAAGCCCATTTTTCATACCAAGCATACATGACATCTACGGTATGGTATTTGTCAAAAGTGAGTTTATCTCCAGGGGTATATTCTACTTCTGGGAATTCAAACTTCTTAAAAAAGGAAGGGCCATGACGCTCTCCCGAAACGGTATGAAATTTCAGCTTTTGATTCCTCTCAGGAAACGGCTTTTCATTCTCAAAACTTCTGACCTGAGCCGAAACAAGGCCTGAAATAAGACAAGCAAAGGAAATTAGGGCGGTTTTTTTCATATAAGGCGGTGGATTATATGCCTAAAATAAGAAAGCCCAACAAAGCTGGACCAACCGCTCAAAAAAAAGACCGGCGAAACCGGTCTGCTTATTTTTTTAGTGTTAATTCAAATCGCTCGGGACTGTAATTGGAAA
Organism: Algoriphagus litoralis; assembly: GCF_003259255.1. Classification (GTDB taxonomy): domain Bacteria; phylum Bacteroidota; class Bacteroidia; order Cytophagales; family Cyclobacteriaceae; genus Algoriphagus; species Algoriphagus litoralis. The sequence goes on along the minus strand of NZ_QGOL01000015.1, from coordinate 21,883 downwards.
AGCCGGGGACTGGCTTACATTCAGGAAGTTTGCGAATCATGTGGTCCAATCGTTCTCTTAGACCTTTGTCTACAGTACCCAATACCTCAAAACCGGAAACTTTACCTTTGGAATTGACATCAAGTAGGATTTTCACTTCATCAAGCGATTGGCTTTTCTTTGATCTAAAAATGAAAGGTGAATAGCTGTCAATCATTTCCAGCGTGTATTCCGGCCAGGCCCAATGCGAATTGAGGTTCTTCGCATTCTTTTCTTCGATCTCTGAAAGCGGCGCTAGCTCCAGCTCTTCTGGTTTAGAAAAATCCCCCAATTCTGAAATTGAAGTCAACTTTTGAAGGGTTAACCGTTCAAATTGAACCAGATTGGAGAGATTTTCGGAAGGTTCTGGCTTTTGCTGAGCTAGAGCGTCACCAATTCCATTTGGAAAAGTCATGGCAAGCCCCCAAAAAGCTATTGCAATAATTTGTTTGAAAAGTTTCCCGTTTTGCATAAAAACAAAAGTAAATGCAAAAACGCATTTTTAAAAATTTCAAATGCAATTTTTTGTATTTTAAATGAAATGAGGGGAAACAAAAAAGTCTTGCCAAAGACAAGACTCTTTTCAGAATATAAACCCAAATATAACTTTAGAGATTAAAAGTTTTCGCGAATAAAGACAAAAATTCGGTTTTTCTTCTATTTCTAGATTTAATCTATTCTATTTTTTACTAATGCCGAATTTTTAATCGAATTAAAATGAATAGCCCAAAGTAAATTGATTTCATCTTTAATTACAAATTGAAAAAATAATTTTGCATTATTTTGAACAATCTCTAATTTACAGCGTCATTTATTAAAAATCATCTAAATCCTCTTCTAAAAAATGGACAAAATTTTAGATATCGACAACATAGACCTGAAAATAATCTCCCTTTTAAACGAGGATGCAAAAACCCCCTACACCGAAATTGCCAAAAAGGTGTTCGTTTCTTCCGGAACTGTCCATGTGCGAATGAAGAAACTGGAGGACATGGGGATAGTAAAAAGTGCAACACTGAACATTGACTTTTCAAAGCTTGGCTATGACATCTCGGCGTTTTTGGGCATTTACCTTGAAAAAAGCTCCTTGTATGACAATGTCATCGAAAAGTTGAAAGAAATTCCTGAAGTAGTGAGCGGATACTATACTACAGGTAATTATTCCATTTTTGCAAAAATCATCTGCAGAGATACCAATCACCTAAGATTGGTTTTGGATAGCATCCAAAAAGTAGAAGGAATTGATAGAACCGAGACATTGATTGTATTGGAAGAAAGCATCAATAGACCAATCCAGTTTTTCGATAAAGAGAAATAACTCTATTTGGATTAAATCTAAATAAATAAAATCCAGTATTTCTGTCCAGATAGATCAAATCCGGCCTTGGGTCGGATTTTATTTTTTATTTTCCAAATACTACGAAATGAGCTTGTTTTGGCCATTTTTTGAGAAATAATTATATCGCTCATAGATATTTCGAATGGAAGCGAACATTGTATTTTGATATTATGTTATACCTTCGCAGTTAAAATGTAATTAGTCTAAATAACTCAGACCATGAGCAAAGACAACACGATTTTAGAAGAGTTAACCTCCAAAGAATATGAACACGGCTGGTCAGTCAATTATGAGGCTGATGAGGCCCCCCTTGGGCTAAACGAGGGAATTATTCAGTGGATATCTGCTAAAAAAGAAGAGCCGCAGTGGCTTTTGGAATGGAGATTAAAAGCGTTCAAAACATGGCAAAGCATGAAAGAACCGGAATGGGCAAATGTTCATTATCCGAAGATCGATCTGCAGGCCCTTCGCTACTATTCCGCACCTAAACAGAAAAAAAGCGCAAAAAATCTGGATGAAGTTGATCCAGAATTGATCGCTATATATGAACGATTGGGTATTTCACTCAACGAACAAAAAAGATTGGAAGGTATCGCAGTGGATGCCGTTTTGGATTCAGTTTCTGTGGCTACCACTTTTAGAGGAACACTTTCTAAACTAGGAATCATTTTCTGTTCATTCAGCGAGGCTGTAAAGGAGCATCCGGAATTGGTAAAAAAATACCTAGGCTCAGTTGTACCCATGACTGATAATTACTATGCAGCCTTAAACTCGGCGGTTTTCTCTGACGGGTCTTTCTGCTACATTCCAAAAGGCGTTCGCTGTCCAATGGAACTATCTACCTATTTCAGAATCAACGCCGCCAACACAGGTCAGTTTGAGCGAACGCTCATCGTAGCAGATGACGAATCTTACGTTTCGTATTTGGAAGGTTGTACCGCTCCGCAGCGAGATGAAAATCAACTTCACGCTGCTGTAGTAGAAATCTATGCAGGTGCACAGGCTGAAGTGAAGTATTCAACAGTTCAAAACTGGTTTCCAGGTGACAAAAACGGAAAAGGCGGGATTTATAATTTCGTGACGAAGCGAGGAATTTGCGCAGGAGACTTTTCCAAAATATCTTGGACACAGGTGGAAACCGGTTCAGCAGTCACTTGGAAATATCCTTCCTGCATACTAAAAGGAGATCACTCCATTGGAGAATTCTATTCAGTCGCGGTAACTAACAATTATCAGCAGGCAGATACAGGAACCAAAATGATTCACATTGGTAAAAACACCAAATCAAGAATCGTCTCTAAAGGTATCTCTGCTGGGAAATCCCAAAACTCTTACAGAGGTCAAGTTCAAGTCATGAAGCGTGCTGACAATGCACGAAACTTCTCCCAGTGCGACTCTCTATTAATGGGTGACCGATGCGGGGCTCATACCTTCCCATATATCGACATCAATAATGCAAGCGCCAAAGTGGAGCATGAGGCAACGACCTCCAAAATCGGCGAGGACCAGATTTTCTATTGCAACCAGCGAGGAATCGCAACTGAAGACGCCGTTGCTTTGATCGTAAACGGCTATGCAAAAGAAGTACTCAATCAACTGCCGATGGAATTTGCAGTCGAAGCGCAGAAATTGTTGGCTTTGACCCTAGAAGGTTCCGTAGGCTAAATGAATATGAGATTTGGGGTTCGAAATTTGAAATTATGGGAACCATCAATCGATTTGAAGATTTAGAAATTTGGAAAAAGGCGAGAATCTTTTCTAAAGAAATCTGGGAATAGACATTGATAAATGGTTTTGAAAAAGATTTTAGCCTTAGAAATCAAATAAATGCTTCCTCAGGTTCCGTTCCTGATAATATTGCCGAAGGTTTCGAAAGAGAAGAAAATAAAGAGTTTATCAATTTCCTGAGCATTACAAAAGGCTCCGCGGGAGAAACAAGGTCACAGCTTTATAGAGCCTTTGATAGACAATACATTAATGAAGAAAAGCTTTTAGAAATGGTAGCTAATAGTGTCGAAATTTCTAAATCAATTTCGGGATTTATTAAATATTTAAAAGAGAGTGAGTTTCGTGGCAATAAATTCAAAACTGAATAGAACGCCGATCGATCTCAAATTTCAAATGTCAAATATCAAATTATGTTATCAATAAAAAATCTACACGCATCCATCGAAGGAACAGAAATCCTGAGAGGAATCAACCTGGAAGTAAAAGCAGGTGAAGTTCATGCGATCATGGGTCCAAACGGTTCAGGAAAGTCAACCTTGGCTTCTGTATTGGCAGGACGTGAGGAATATGAAGTGACAGAGGGTGAAGTGATATTCAAAGGAAAAAATCTATTGGATCTTGCTCCTGAGGATCGCGCAAGAGAAGGTGTATTCTTGGCTTTCCAATATCCTGTTGAAATCCCAGGCGTCTCATCTACCAACTTCTTAAGAACTGCTGTTAATCAAGTTCGTGAGTACAGAGGATTGGAAGCTTTGGACGCTGTGAAGTTTTTAACTCTGATGAAAGAGAAAATGAAGCTCGTAGAAATCGACCAAAAACTGCTTAGCAGATCTTTGAATGAAGGTTTCTCCGGAGGAGAAAAGAAGCGAAATGAAATATTCCAAATGGCCATGTTGGATCCTAGTCTTTCTATCTTGGATGAAACCGATTCTGGCCTTGACATCGATGCCTTGAGAATTGTCTCCAATGGCGTGAATCAGCTTAAATCAGACAAAAATGCAACGATCGTCGTGACGCATTATCAGCGTCTTCTCGATTACATCGTGCCAGATTACGTGCATGTGCTCTACAAAGGTCGCATCGTAAAATCAGGGACCAAAGAATTGGCCATGGAACTCGAGGAAAAAGGCTACGATTGGATCAAAGAAGAGGTCGATTCTGCAGCTACAGTCTGAATTCAAAACCAACACACATGAGTACCTTGACAAAACAAGATACATTTAGCAGTCTTTTAGAATCAGCTCCCAAAACCTTCGAAGCTGCCAGAGCATTGGCAAAAGAAAGCTACTTGGTCCAAGGAATTCCTGCTTCGAAAGCTGAAGAATATAAATTTACCAACATCGGAAAGAAGCTGGAGCAAAATATCAGCAAATTCACAGCTGCTCAAACTTTTGATGTTGCTGGAGAATTGGTAAAATCCTCAATTTTCGAAGGTTTTGAAGGGGATGTCTTGGTTTTTTCCAATGGAAAATTCCAGCCAAACCTTTCCTCCAAAATTGAAGGAGTTGAAGTTTCCTTAATCTCAGAGAAAACTGATTTGGCTCTTGGTAGCATTGCAAAGCCTGAAAAGGATGCTTTTGCAGCTTTGAATCAAGCATCTTTTGAGGATGGCATCTTCATCTCAGTTCCAAAAAAAGCACAAATAGCAAAGCCAATCCTTTTGCTTTCGTTTAATCAAGCAAATGAAGGCCAAGTGATTCAGCCTCGAGTTTGGATCGAAGCAGGTGACTTTGCAGAAGTGACATTTATCGACCACAGCATTAGCCTCGGAGACACCGCCTATTTTGTAAACAAAGTAGTTGAACTTAAAGGTGGTATTAATACGCAGCTGAGCTATTACAGACTTCAAAACGAAGGTAAGAATGCCATTGAAGTAAGCAGTATAGAATCAGATATCCAAAAAGACGCAAGGTTCACTTCAGTGAATATTTCACTTTCAGGCGATTTAGTAAGAAATAATCTTAGTCTTAACCTTCTTGGCAGTAACTCTGAAGGGAATATGTTTGGGATTTTTCTCTTAAATGGAAAAACTCATGTGGACAACCATACCAATGTTGACCACACCATTCCACATGCAGAATCGCATGAATTGTACAAAGGAATCTTAGCGGATCAAAGCAGAGGCGTATTCAACGGCAAAATCTTTGTCCGTCAGGATGCTCAGAAAACCAATGCTTTCCAGCAGAATAATAACATTCTCTTGTCGGAAGATGCCATTATCAATACCAAACCACAATTGGAGATTTGGGCAGATGATGTCAAATGCTCCCATGGATGTACGGTTGGCCAACTCGACGAGGAGGCACTTTTCTACCTTCAGGCTAGAGGGATTGACAAAATGCAGGCAAAAGGACTTTTGCTGTATGCATTTGCAGGAGAAGTATTGGAAAAAATACAAGAAGAAAGCTTCCGCAACTATTGCGACACGCTCGTTCAGGAGCGATTAGGAAGCAAATTCTAAAGCCATGAGCTTAAACATCGATCAGATCCGAGGCTTATTTCCGGTACTTCATCAAGAGGTGCATGGGAAGCCTCTGATCTATTTTGATAACGCAGCTACAACTCAAAAGCCTCAAGCGGTACTGGATGCATTGACCAATTACTATGGCAATGACAATTCCAATATCCATCGCGGTGCTCATGCTTTGGCAGATCGGGCAACACGATATTATGAAAATACGCGTGATTCGGTACGGGAATTTATCCATGCCAGGGAATCAGCAGAGATCATTTTCACCAAAGGAACAACCGAAAGCATCAATCTGGTAGCTCAAACTTTTGGAAGGAAGTTCATCGGAAAAAATGACCAAATCATCATCTCCACCATGGAGCATCATTCCAATATTGTGCCCTGGCAGATGCTATGTGAAGAAAAAGGTGCGATCCTGAAAATCATTCCAATTAATGAGGCAGGTGAAATTCTTTTCGAAGAGTTTGAAAAATTACTTTCCCCAAAAACAAAATTGGTCAGCATCGTGCATGCTTCCAACGCTTTGGGAACCATCAATCCTGTCAAAAAAGTGATTGATGCTGCACATGCTGTCGGAGCTAAAGTACTACTAGATGGCGCACAGTCCACTTCTCATTTGGAAATCAATGTTCAAGAGTTGGATTGCGACTTTATGGCTTTTTCAGCGCATAAGCTGTATGGACCGACTGGCCTTGGAGTTTTATATGGAAAAAGAGAAGTTCTTGAGTCCATGCCACCCTTCCTCGGTGGTGGTGAAATGATCAAAGAAGTGACTTTCGAAAAGACCACTTACAATGATATTCCCTTCAAATTTGAGGCTGGAACTCCGAATATTGCTGATGTGATTGCGTTCAAATCTGCTTTGGATTTCATAAAAGAACTTGGAAAACCAGCGATCAAAGCGCATGAGGATTCCCTTTTGGCTTATGCCAACGAGAGGATGAAAGACATCAAAGGCTTTATTCCAGTTGGAACTGCTTCAGACAAAGTTTCTGTCTTATCCTTCAATATCAATGGAATGCATCCTTTTGATGTAGGGCAAATGCTGGATGCAAAAGGGATCGCAGTACGTACTGGGCACCATTGCACCCAGCCTCTGATGAAAAGATTTGGAATAGAAGGAACTGTAAGAGCCTCTTTTGCAGTTTACAATACCAAATCAGAGCTAGACAAACTCGCTGAAGGCGTCGCCCAAATTGCAAGATTTAAGAATAAATGAGTAGCATTAAAGACATACAAGAAGAAATCGTATCCGAATTTGAAATTCTTGGAGATGATAAGGAATCTACCATTTTTTACATCATGGAGCTTGGGGGAAGTCTGGAAGAATTTCCTGAGAATGAGCGAAAAGAAGAAAATATCATCAAAGGATGTCAATCTAAAGTTTGGTTGATCGCTGATGAAGTTAATGGCAAAATCCACTACCAAGCTGATTCCAACACCGATATTACCAAGGGTTTGATCTCACTTTTGATTCGAGTTTTAAACAATCGCAGGCCAGAAGAGATTCTAAGTGCAGACTTGAATTTTATCGATCGAATCGGAATGGGAAGTATCATCGGAAGCCAGCGCTCAAACGGGCTGTCGGCTATGATCAAGCAGATGAAATTATATGCATATGCATTCCAAACCAAGCAAAACGCATAAAATGGAAGCACAAACCAATACCGATAGCGGACAGAGCACCAACCTTAGAGATAAGGTAGTCATGGCAATCAAACAAGTCTATGATCCAGAGATTCCTGTAGATGTATATGATTTGGGGTTGATCTATGAGATCACCGTATATCCTGTGAATAATGTCTATGTCCAAATGACGCTGACCTCGCCAAACTGCCCCTCAGCTGAGTTTATTCCTTCTGAGGTTAAAGATAAAATTCAGCAGATTCAAGGCGTAAATAATGTCGAAGTAGAAGTTACCTTTGACCCACCCTATTCTCAAGATATGATGTCTGAGGCTGCAAAGCTTGAATTGGGCTTCTTATAATAACGAACAAATAAAAAAACACAATACTATGTATCCTGAAGAGCTAATTGCTCCCATGAGGGCAGAACTTTCAAATGTAGGATTCCAAGAATTCAGAACTGCAGAGCAAGTAGCTGAACACTTGGGTCCAAACCACAAAGGCACCACACTTGTCGTCGTGAATTCGGTATGTGGATGTGCAGCGGGTGCAGCAAGACCTGGTGTAAGGTATGCTGTGGAGCAAGCTGAAAAAAAACCCAGCACTTTGGCCACTGTTTTCGCAGGCAACGACCGTGAGGCGGTTGCAAAACTAAGAGAACTGGTATTACCTTATCCTCCATCCTCTCCTGCCATGGCCTTGTTTAAAGATGGCGAATTGGTACACTTCATCGAAAGACACCATATCGAAGGCAGAAATGCTAAAATGATTGGTGACCACTTGGTGGAGGTATTCGAACATTTCTGTGATTAAAAAAAGCCCTTAAGGGCTTTTTTTTTAAATTCCAGGCCTTCTAAATGCAGGTTTTATAAAATCTAATTTTCAATTTCAAAAGGATTATTAATTGATTTCGGGGTCAACTTAATCGCCTAAATCTTCGAAATCGCTTTCGAAATAATATTTGGCCATCCCATACAATATTATCCCTAAAAAAGATTCCATTTTATTAACTTAAGGGCATCTTTTGATGTATTATACTAAAAGCAATCCAAAAAACGCTATATGTCTGACTCCGCCAAATTGTCCTACAAAGGTCAAGAATTTGAATTCCCTGTGGTTACAGGTTCTGAAAATGAAAATGCCATCGAAATTGGAAAGCTCCGCGACACAACCGGATTAATCACCCTTGATCCAGGTTACAAAAACACCGGTGCTACCAAAAGTGCGATAACTTTTTTGGATGGTGAAGAAGGAATCTTAAGATACCGGGGCTACAGAATCGAAGACCTTGCCGAAAAATCCACTTTTCTGGAAGTAGCCTACCTTTTGATCTACGGTGAACTTCCTACACAAACTCAGTATGAAGCATTCAATGTAGACATCACCCACCATACGCTTGTTCACGAGGACATCAAAAAAATACTGGAAGGCTTTCCGTCCAATGCGCATCCGATGGGAGTACTTTCTTCCTTGATCTGTTCATTGACCGCTTTCTATCCCGACTCCCTGCATCCAAACAGGAGTAAAGAAGAGGTGGACTTGAGCATTATCAGACTTTTGGCTAAGATGCCAACGTTTGCAGCTTGGGCCTATAAAAACGAAATGGGACATCCGGTCAATTATCCAGACAATACACTGGATTATTGTTCCAACTTCTTGAAGATGATGTTTGCGCTTCCTGCAGAAAAATATGAAGTAGATCCTATCGTTTCATCCGCATTGGACAAGCTCCTTATTCTTCATGCGGACCATGAGCAAAACTGCTCTACATCCACTGTGAGAATCGTTGGGTCTTCCCAAGCCTCAATCTATGCGTCAATTTCTGCAGGTATCAATGCGCTATGGGGACCACTGCATGGCGGTGCCAACCAATCCGTGATTGAAATGCTCGAAGCGATCAAAGCTGACGGCGGAGATGCGAAGAAATACCTCGATAAAGCAAAGGATAAAAATGATCCTTTCCGCTTAATGGGTTTTGGTCACAGAGTGTACAAAAACTTCGATCCTAGAGCAAAAATCATTAAAAAAGCAGCTGACGACGTTTTAGAAAAACTGGGTGTAAAAGACCCGATTTTGGAAATTGCGAAAGAACTGGAATATGCAGCGCTTCATGACCAGTATTTTATCGATAGAAAATTATATCCAAATGTGGATTTTTACTCCGGAATCATCTACAGAGCTTTAGGTATTCCTACTGACATGTTTACGGTGATGTTTGCATTGGGAAGACTTCCAGGCTGGATCGCTCAATGGAAAGAAATGCGAGAAAATGGCGAACCAATCGGAAGACCTAGACAGGTCTATGTTGGCGCCAACGAGCGTGACTACGTGAGCATGAACAAAAGATAAATCGAAAAACCATCGATTCTAAAAAAAAGCCATCCTTAAGATGGCTTTTTTTATTTAACTACATTTTGATTTGGAATTTTAGCACCATTTTTGGAAACTCCAATCAAGTCAATCAGTTTTCTTTCCAAAGCAAAATTGAATCCATCTTGCTAACCTGAAGAATGATTGATTGAAGCATTTCACCTGACTGCCCTTTGGCAGGAAAGCCAATAGAAAAACCAAACTATCGAATAATGAAGCCAACTACGCTTGAAGAAGCTTTCGCCTTAACACAGAAATTCACAAGTAAACCAAGCAATGAAGAGTTGCTGAAACTCTATGGACTGTACAAACAGGCCACCCAAGGAGACAATGAAACCGAAAGACCTGGCGGTTTTGATTTTAAAGCTGCCGCCAAATACAATAGCTGGCTGGCATTCAAAGGTAAAAGCAAAGCAGAGGCAACTGAAATGTACCTTAATCTGGTAGAGGAACTCGGCAAGAAATACATTGGGTAAACTTCAATATCCTGGATTGGATCAACTGAGATTCTTAATTTTTCCTAATTCGGATTCAAAATAGATCCCCGGTTGTCGCCATTTGAATTTTGGATCGTCTTTTGACTAGTATGACTGAATTCCTGTCGAAAACGACTAGAAAAATGCGCTTTTCTCGATATGAATTTGAAAATTTGAAACTCAACTCACAAAAAGATGAAACGAATCCTTATTCCAATTTTCGCCATTTTGCTTGCAGCACCTGTTTTTGCGCAGCAAATCCAACAAGTTCCTATCATCGAAGTAGAAGGCTATGCCGAGCGAAAAATCGCTGCAGACGAGGCAATATTTTCCATAAATCTGGAAGAAAAGGCAATGAAAGTCAATGATGCAGTCAATGTCCTCAACAAGAAAACCCAAACTCTTGCGGATGCATTGAAAAAAGCCAGAATCAAAGACTATAAACTGGTGGCTGATAATTACTCAGTGGATGTCAACAGAATCTACCAAAATGGTGTGTCCAGTGACAATGGCTATGTGGCTCGTCAAAACCTAAGGATAGTCACATCCGCTACAAATGAGGATCTGCAGAAAATTGTAGATGCAATCGGTGAAGCTGGAGATATGAGTTACAATTTACACTTCGGAATTTCTGAAGCTACCCGAAAGTCTCTGGAAGATGCGCTGTTAACTGATGCCTTGAAAGATGCAGAGTCTCGTGCAATGTTGATCGGAAACACACTTGCGCTTCGTGGCCTCCGAGTGTTCAGCGTAACTTTGGAACCAAACTATAGACCTCAACCAATGTACGGCATGAATGCCAAAGTAGCGATGGCCGAGTCTTCGGATATGTTAATCGAGACTGACGACCAAACGCTTACCAAGCGGGTTTATGTGAAATACACGTATTGAAAAAAGATGAATGAAGTAAAACAAAAGCTCGGCCATTCGCCGGGCTTTTGTTTTTTTAAAGCGGACCAAAATCTAAAACTTGACCAGCGGTTTGAGTATTTCGCCACTTTTTCAACACCTTAGATCGATATCATCCTACCCAAAATGAAAACGATCATTGCCCTACTTCTCATTTCACTTACCCAGGTATCCTGCACCCAAACAGATCCAATCCTTGGTCAAACGGAGATCACGAAGTTTCAGGGAAATAAAAAGGGCGCTATCTCAGTCACCTACGATGACGGAATCGTCAACCAATTCACCATTGCCAAACCTATCATGGATAGCCTCGGGTTGCCGGCAACTTTCTATATAATCACGGGCAAAGTAGAAGGTTCCGGCAAAGGGAAATTTATCGGAAGAGATCCTCGGGAAATCATTCAAGAGACCGCTCAAATCAAAACAGATTCCACCAACTTTTTTGAGCGGGCATCCTTAATTGCATTCACAGGAACAAGCGAAGCAGAGGAGTATCATGCGCGCGCGGGATCGCTTTTTGAACAGGGAAAAGTGACCGAAGCCTACGCGCTAATCGATGAAGGATACGAGAAAATCAGAAATGGGACAATGAAGGATACAGACGATGTGGTTTTTCATAACAATATAGAAGATACCACCACTTGGGACCAATACAAATCCTATGCTGCTCAAGGCCATGAAATCGCATCCCATACTGTCACACATCCGAGACTTGCAGTTTTGGATGAGGTCAACTTGCTTTATGAATTAAAACAAAGCAAGGCTGATTTGCTCAAGTTCATAGGTCCGGAATCCATATTCAGCGCCGAAGGCCCGTATGGCACCGAAAATGAACGGGTGATGGAATATGCGCACAAAGTCTACCCATCACTTCGCAACCGAATGCCTGAGGAATGGTTAGAAGAAATCAACCGAGGCAGTAAAATGACCCCAGGTGAGTCAGCTAAAGAATATATTCAGTGGCAGCGCGGTCCAGTGACCCGAATTGATATCAACCAGATGAAAGCTTGGGTTGACACCGTTATGACACATGATAATAATTGGTTGGTGCTGGTATTTCATGGAATCGAAAACTTGGGCTGGGAACCAAAAACACGACCTGAACTCGTGGAATATTTCTCTTATATGAAAGCTAAGGAGCAGGATTTGTGGATCGCTACCTTCCGGGATGTCACCAAATACCTGCGAGAGCGAAAAGCCACTGAAGTCTCCTCAAAGGTGAAAAAAGACAGCATAACCATTGGCTTGAACTTAAACCTTGATCCACTGGTCTATTCAGTTCCTTTGACGTTGAAAACCTACATTCCCGCTGATTGGACTTCCGCTCAAGTCATACAAGGAAAAGAAAGCCAATCCTTAGAAATCCAAAGCGATAACAAAGGAGCCTACGTAATCTATGATGTAAAGCCAGCTGGTGGAAACGCCATTTTGAATGGAGGAAATTAATTCTTTTCCTTCAATACCACTCGAAATGTGGTCCCCGCTCCCACTTCACTTTCTACTAGGATTTTGGCCCCAAGACTCTCGGCAAATTCCTGGCTGAGCATCAGACCGATTCCAGTTCCAGGTTCACCTTCTGTTCCTTTCCTGGAATTAACCCGATCCGAAAACAGCTTTGAAATCATTTCTGAAGTCATTCCACAACCTTTGTCAGCAATTCTGATTTCATTTTCCTGAGGATAGTCTACCACCACACTACCACCTTCTGGCGTGTATTTGATCGCATTCATCAAAATATTCCTCACAATAAACTTCAATCGCTCACGATCAGAGAGGACAGTTATTTTTTTACTTTCATCATGGATAAATTCCAGATTTTTATGTGCTATCTGGGGCTTCAACAAGCTAGCAGTTTCATTGACGAGTTGCCCCAGTTCAAATTCACTGAGCTGAAGTTCTTCCATTCCCATCTGTTCCCTGGACCACATCAGCAAATTGTGGAGCATCTGCGAAAGTGAATGGGTATCCCTTGCAATCAAGGGCATGACTTCCTGAAGTTCTTCTTCGTTGAGCATTTTCTTATCCCAGAGATTGATGATGCTATGAAGTGAGGAAAATGGAGCTCTCAGGTCATGTGAAATCACTGAGAAAATCTTATCCCGAAATCGGTTCGCTTTGCTCAGCGCTTGATTAGTTTCATTGAGGCTTTCAGCCTGAGCTTTTATTTGCAAGGTCTGATTTTGCGCAAGAAGATGAGCCGATTCAAGCTGCTCATGAGCCCGCTTTAGCTTGCGGTGGTTTCTTTTTTGAACCCAGACCAGAATACCAAAAAAGACAAGTAGGATACCCGATCCTAGGAGTAGTTCGTTTCTTCTTCGAAGCGAAAGATCTGACAATTGTTTTGCTTGAATCAACTGCTGGTTTTCCAGCTCCTTCTTTTCAGATTCGTATTGAATGAGGAGTTCCTCACGTACTTTTTGACGATTTTCATTGAATAGGACTTTATCGGCTTCTGTTTTTGCGGTCAAATATTCGAACGCCTTTTTGAAATCATTTTTACCTTGAGCCGCTTCGATCAGATATTCTGCTGCTATGGAAATATAAAAAGGGGAATCCGCTTCTTTGGCAATTCGATATGCCTGTAGACCGTATTTTTCCACCTGATCGTAATCATCAACCTCCAAATAGTAGTTGGAGAGCTCATTCAATACAGCTAGTTTATTTTCGATGTCTTGATTTGAATCTGCAATAGAAAGGGCCCTAACCAAGTATCCACCGGCTTTGGCTCTGTCACTCTTTTGGCTTAGTGATGCCAGCTGGGTAAGCGTTTTTACTGATCCTCTAAAATCCTGCAATTCTTCCTTCAATTTGAGCGATTGCTGCAAATAACTCATGGCCAAGTCATAATCCTGCTGACTTTGATTTTGGGCATATCGGTCACTGTGATAATTTCCGAGGTTGTTGAAAATCAGGGATTGCCCACGGAGATTATTAGTTGCTATTCCATAGACAAGGGCTTTTTCATACATTTCAGCAGCCTTTCCCATTTCTCCATTGCGGTAGTATACATTCCCGATGTTGAGATTGGATTCTAACATTCCGGTAGAATCTTGGAGATCTTCACGAATCTTGAGCGCTTCCAGATGAGCAGCCAAGGCATCTTCATAGTCGGATCTAATCAAATAAGCGACACCTTGGATATTTAAGGAATTCCCCTTCAATTTTTTTAATCCAAGCTTTTCCGCGAGGAGAATCGAATTTTGGGCAAAATAGATAGCAGTATCTTGGTCTATCCCATAGTAGTGCTTCCCCAAATCATAAAAAAGGACAGCTTTGAGCGAATCATTGTCTGATTTGGAGATTAAATTTTGTATGCTATCGGGAAAAGTCTGCTGGGATTGGAATACGAAAAAAAGATTTAATACTAAAGCTAACATGATGCTACGGGTGTATTGTGGGTTACAGTAGGCGGACTATAAATATGCACCTATGGGATTACAATCAACCTACCGCTCAACCAGAAAGGCGGTATTTTTCATAGTTTTAGCTAAAAAAGTAAAACTCCGATGAACAATACGATTCCTATTCCTAAACCCAACACAAAAACTTCATATGCTTTTCGGATCAATTTGTACTTCCTGTCCAAGACTTTGCCCTGGTAATACAACGATACAGACATGTGGTCCTGGATCGATTCCTTTGCTACTAGCATTTTACGAGTTTCTTCCAGATAGTCCTCCATAGTATATCTGGAGCTTTCGCCAAAGAACATCAAGCTGGATTTTTGAGGTCTTTGTCCATTTTTTGCTTTGCCAATGATAGAAGGTTTAGCTGCTTGTACGGCCAGCATGGTCGAGGTAAGGATGACTGCTAAAAACAGGATGATCGGGATAATAGTGAGCGGAGAGTTGATTTCAATCAAATGAGACATTGATCCATAGCCCAAAATTGCTATGGTCGATGAGATCACCAACGCATTAATACTGATGATGATATTAGCTTTATTATCAGCGATTTGGAGTAGATTACAATTGTTTTTGAAGGTAACCCGATAAAAAGTCTGTCGCTCCCGTTCGGTTTTATCCTTATTCTTCTTTTTCTCCAAAATTGGTTCTTCCATAGGATTGGGTATTTGCTTTGAAATTAAGGAATATTTTAGAGCGAGGGCCATCTATCCCGCAGATTTTCCTTGGGATAGGGGTGAAAATGAAATCTTCCTGCAATGGATACGAAGCTGACATTTTGGAGCCTTTCCTATTGATCACTATTTTTTGATATTTTAGGATTAAATAATCAGCCCTCTATGAAACCAATAACTCAACCAAACTGGTCATTTTTTGGACTTTTCTCATTTCGTTTTGCCTTCATTTATTACCTTATTTTTTTCAATCCCCTCGATATCCTCGCAGGCATACCAGGTTTTCAATCGCTCGGCATGTTGCTCAAAATCCCGGTGAATGCCCTTGCGTATTTTTTAAATGATCATCTGTTTTTTATCCGTCCACGGCTGAATGAGATGGGAGGAGGAAGTGGAGATACGAGTTTCGGATGGGCCTTTCAGTTCACTATCTTGATTTTGGGGATTGTAGGTGCTATAATTTGGTCTGTCTTTGACAGAAAAAAAGTGGCATATCCACGACTTCATTACTGGCTTTGCATCCTGATTCGGTATTCTCTGGCTGGTATTGCATTTAGCTATGGCATCTTGAAGGTATTTGCGATGCAGATGCATTTCCCAAATATGAGTCAACTGGCCACTCCATTAGGCGACTATTTGCCGATGCGCTTTTCGTGGATGTTTATCGGATACAGCGGACCTTACCAGATTTTCTCAGGAATAGCAGAAGTATTGGTGGCTTTGCTGCTAATCTGGCGAAAAACTGCTCTTCTTGGAGCATTACTCGCTATTGGCGTTTTTGGAAACGTAGTAATGCTTAATCTGAGCTATGACATCCCCGTAAAAATTTTTTCTATGAATTTATTGGCAGCCAGTATTTTCTTGGCTTGGCAGGAAAGAGAACGACTTTTTGCTTTTTTCGTCCAGAACAAAACCGCCCTCCCCTCCTCACTTTTTGAAAAGACTTTTATCAATAAGCGGGAAAAGATATCTCGGATTCTGGTAAAATCAGCATTCATCCTGTTCAGCTTTGGCTTTGCAGGTATGAACTATTACAATTACTACAAAGAGTACCACCAGACTAATTTACGGGTCTTAGATCCTATACAGCCTGGAATGTATCATGTCGAACTGTATGTAAAAAATGGAGATACCATTCCCGAAAGTCTCGTGGACTCACTCCGCTGGCGCGATGTGATTTTTGACTACAATGGAGCCGGAAGCGTCTCAGCAAATGACTCAACCATGTGGATGCGCTATGGTAGGGCTTATTTTAATTATGAACCGGATAGTTTGGGAAAAACCTTGACTTGGAAACTTTCCACTAGAGAATCTCCCATTGCAAACTTCCAGATGGACTTATCAGAAGAAGGAAAACTGATCTTACAGGGAAAAAAGTCAGAAGATTCGCTCTATGTTGTCCTGAAAAAACTGAACCGGCATTTCCCGCTCGCTGAGCGACAGTTTCACTGGATCAGCGAGTCCAATCGATAAAATTTTTGGTCACAAATACACCAAGTTGCTAATTTTCCTGTGATCCTTAAAAATGAAAAAAGGCAATCATTCTGGATTACCTTTTTTCAGATTTCTTACTTGATTTTCTGCCTACTGAGACTGAGCACTACCTACTAAACTGCGGGTTCCTGCTGACTCAAGCAATGAAATGAACCCAATCCCCAGATAATATCTGTGCTGTCGATTCCAATCACTTTTCTTCCAGGAAAACATCCAGTCAAAATATCCAAAGCACGCTGATCATTTTTGTCCCGGAAGGTTGGTACCACTACTACCTCATTTCCAATGTAGAAATTGGCATAGGAGGCGGGAAGCCGTTGATCTTCATAGACCACCGGTGATGGCATCGGTAACTCGATAATATTGAGCTGTTTGTCATTTTCCAGCCGCATCTTTTTGAGAAGCTTCAGGTTTTCTTCCAAGATGGCGTGATTTTCATCGGAGGTATTTTCTTCCACCACAGTCACCACGGTATCAGCATTGACAAAGCGGGTGATATCATCAATATGGCCGTCTGTATCATCACCGATGATTCCGTCTTCCACCCAGAGAATGTGCTTTACTCCATAATAGTCACAGAGGTATTGTTCGATCTGTGCTTGGTTCAGGTGGGGATTTCGGTTTTCATTTAGCAGACAGGCAGTGGAAGTAAGCAAGGTTCCTCTCCCGTTGAATTCCACCGAACCGCCTTCCATCACAATCCCCGGCTTGAAGCATGGGATACCCAGATGCGCAGCTATGTGCAGAGGAATCAGATTATCGAGATCGTGAGGAGGATATTTTTCTCCCCAAGCATTGTATTGCCACTTCACTAATGCTTTTTTGTATTCTGCCTTGGGATTGATGAGAAATGCAGGACCATGATCACGGCACCAGGCATCATTGGTCGGAAAAAAGTGGAAGGTGATTTTGCTCAGATCTGCACCTGCTTTTTCGAGATGTGCCAAAGCAAATGCTTTTAACGCTTCATCAGCCACGTTGATGTTGACTTTTTGGCCTTTGGCTACCTCTGTGACAAACTGTGAATAGGGCGCAAAGATGGTCTCAATTTTTCCGGGCCAGCTCTCTTCCTTGTGTGGCCAACTTAGCCACATGGATTCCTGGGGTGCAAATTCTGCAGGAAAGTAATAGCCCAGTTCCGCCGGAGTGGCCGCACCAGACCGGGCGAGTTCAAAAACATCACGCATGGCTTATTCTTCGTCTAGGTATCGCTTGGTGATCGGGTCATAGGAGTCGATGCGTCTGTCTCTCAAGAAAGGCCAGTGTGTTCTGTATCGATCCGAACCCGTCAGGTCCAATTCCTCTACGTGAACCTCTTCCTCCAAATGGGGAGCTTTGTAGGTTACTCGACCAAAAGCGTTGGACACAAAAGATCCACCCCAAAACTGCATCGGACCTTCAATTCCTGTTCGGTTCACAGAAACTACCGGAATGCCGTTGGCTACTGAGTGAGAGCGTTGAATCGTCTGCCAAGCATTGTATTGGTCGTCATTGGTTTGCTCATCCTGATGCAAGGCCCAGCCGATTGCTGTCGGATAGACCAAGAAATCTGCTCCTTTCAGTGCAGTGATTCGAGCAGCTTCCGGATACCACTGATCCCAACAGATCAAGACGCCAATCTTGCCAAATTTGGTTGGGAAAACCTTGTATCCCAAGTCTCCAGGGGTAAAGTAAAACTTTTCAAAATAGCCCGGATCATCCGGAATATGCATTTTTCGGTATTTACCAAGGTAAGTACCATCTGCATCCAAGACTGCGGTGGTGTTGTGGTAGAGCCCTTCTGCCCGCTTTTCAAAAAGAGAGGCCACGATAACCACCCCAAGTTCCTTTGCCAAAGCACCGAGTGAGTCGGTGGAAGGGCCAGGGATGGCTTCGGCGAGTTTGAAGTTTTCGTAATCCTCCACATCGCAGAAGTAGAGTGATCTAAAAAGTTCCTGGAGGACCACTACCTGAGCACCTTTCTGGGCTGCGGTGCGGACACCTGCGATGGTTTTCTCCATATTTTCGGTCACGTTCCCAGAGCAACTGAGCTGGACCAGACCTACTTTGACGGTTTTGTTTGGCACGGTTAAAGCATTTTTGATTCAAGTACAAAGATACTTTGGGTGGGGGGGAATGGCAAATGAAGTTTGTGTTGTAGGTGACGAATTGAAATTCGGGCAGCAATGGAACTGTTTTCCATCAGGTTCCCCAAGGCTGATTCATAGATAAATCAAACATTCACCCCCTAGAATTCATCCATTCCTCTCTCTGAAGACAAATTCTTTAATCCCAGCAGCAGAGCGCAAGCGATTGGATTTATTCCTGTATTATCCTATTTTCACAAATTGAGACAATAATAAGTGCCGCACATTTTCATTTGATAAACCCAATGATTTCCAAACCTAAACGCCTACTTCCAGTTATTTCGCTACTTATTTTGATAGGTAGTTTTGGAATATTCCACAAGCCAGCTTTTGCCCAAAATGAAAATGGAGAGGTAGTCACCACCTCGCTGTATTCCAAAAGTCTCGAAAATTCGATGGGAGAAAATCCCACCCGTGCAATCTCGGTTTACCTGCCTCCAGGCTACCAAAACAGCAGCAAACGGTATCCGGTGATTTACTTCTTACATGGGTTTATGGGGGACAATCGAATGCTGGATCGGATGGCCGGGCTCTTGGATTTTGGCATTCAAACACGCAAAATCAGACCCTTTATTCTGGTCATCCCTGATCAGAAAACAAGCTACGACGGGAGTTTTTACAGCAATTCAGGCCTGTTTGGCAATTGGGAGGACTTTACCGCATATGACTTGGTCAAGCATATCGATGAAACCTACCGGACCATCGCGAACAAGGAAAGCAGAGGCATCACTGGACATAGTATGGGAGGCTATGGCGCTCTGAAAATCTCCATGCACCATCCTGACATTTTCAGCACTGTGTATGCATTGAGTCCCGGTGCTCTCACCATCGTGCGAGAGTATGGCCCCAACAGTGATACTTATAGGGAACTTTCCCGCATCACTACTTTAGAAGAATTGAATAAGACCTATTTCGGAAAAGTCATTGTAGCCTTCGGAAGATCCTGGTCTCCAAACCCTAACAAAGCGCCCTTCTATTGCGATCTCCCTTTCCGATTCGAGGGGAACAACTTGATCACTGATCCCGCGGTATTGGAAAAATGGTACGAAAACCTCCCGCTTCACATGATCGATGAAAATCTGGAAAACCTAAAAAAGCTCAAAGCTATCAAAATGGATTGGGGGCGAAATGCTGGAGACCGGTTCACCATCATGTGCCAGATGTTCAGTCAGCGATTGGAAAATGTAGGTATTACACATTTTGCTGAAGAATATATCGGCACTCACGTGGATAACATTTATACAGAAGAAGGCCGAATTCCCAACCAAATGCTTCCCTTCTTCGATTTCTATCTCGAATTCGAAAATTAATCCATTACCTAGGTCCAAGTAATCGTAAGCCTACCAACCTAAACCCACAAACCTATGAAAAGAAATTTCCTCATTATGCTGCTGATTTGCTTGGGAGCATTTTCCACCTTCGCTCAAAAAGGCACCAAAGAACGAATCAAACTGCATAGCAAAGCACTCGAAGGGAATCTCATCGGAGATCCAGCTGATCGGGATGTGACGGTATATCTCCCTCCCTCCTATGCGTCCAGTCCAGAAAAGCGCTACCCCGTACTTTACATGCTTCATGGATTCACTGATACCGATTCCCAGTGGTTTGGTTGGGAAAAGCACTGGATCAACCTGCAGGATGTAATCGAGCAATCTTTAGCTGAAGGCCTGTCCCAAGAGATGATCGTGGTCATGCCCAATGCCTACAACCGCTTCAAGGGAAGCATGTATGCAAGCTCTGCCACCATCGGGGATTGGGAAACCTTTGTAGCCAAAGAACTCGTCAGCCACATCGACGCCAAGTATAGAACTTTGCCAAAAAAGGAAAGTCGTGGACTGGCTGGACACTCCATGGGTGGCTATGGTACCTTGCGCTTGGGGATGAAATATCCTGAGGTCTATTCCTCCATCTATGCACTCAGTCCGTGCTGCATGGACGGTGGAGCATCTACCAATCCTGAATTGATGAAAAAACTTGAAACCTTAACTCCAGATCAGCTTCAGGGAATCTCTTTTTTTGAAATTGCGGCCTTGGCTACCTCGGCAGCTTTTGCTCCCAACCCCAAAAACCCTCCCCTTTACCTGGATCTACCGGCAAAGAACGGCGAACCTCAGCAGGACGTCATCAATAAAATCATTGCGAACCGTACTCTCAATTTCGTAGACCAGTACATCTTGAATCTGAAAAAACTCAAAGCCATCGGCATAGATGCTGGATTACAGGATCAGGGAATCAGTGCTGCTACCAAAAATCTGCATGAGGTTTTGGATTCTTACCAAATCAATCACTTTTATGAAAGTTATGAAGGCGACCACCTCAATCGGATTGCGGAGCGAATTCAGACGAAGGCTTTGCCATTTTTTACGAAAAACCTTGTCTTTCAATCTCAAATCATCGAAAATGGAGGCACAGGAGCTCATCCGGCTACTATGACCAGTGCTGCATCCTTACCTGGACATACCCTTTTTCAACCTCAGGATTTGTCAAAATTTGGCACCAACAGCAAGTTGCCCATCATAGCCTGGGGAAACGGTGCCTGTTTTGATTCACCGTGGGAGCATGTCAACTTTCTAAATGAAATTGCCTCTCATGGCTTTTTGGTTATCGCCATCGGCACAATGCCCAAGCAAACTGATGTTCGGTCCAAATCCCAGAAACTCCTGGATGCTATGGACTGGGCCATCGCACAAAATTCCGATCCAAAAAGTCCCTATTTCCAAAAGATTGATATCAAAAACATAGCCGTCAGTGGCATGTCCTGTGGTGGACTTCAAACACTGGAGGTCGCTGGTGATCCGCGCATCACCACTGTTGGCGTTTTCAACAGCGGAGTGTTGGGAAATCCAGGCGGAGGGATGCCCGGAATGCCCCAAGTAACCAAGGCCCAGTTAAATAACATAAAAGTTCCAACATTGTACTTACTCGGAGGCAAATCCGATATCGCCTATAGCAATGGAATGGATGATTATGAGCGGATAAATCATGTGCCCATTTTCGTAGGCAATCTGGATGTCGGACATGGAGGAACCTATGGACAGCCATATGGCGGGGAATTTGCCCGAGTAGCTACTGCGTGGTACAAGTGGCAGCTTCAAGGAGACCAAGAGGCTGGAAAACTATTTAAAGGAAAAACACCAGGACTATCCTTAAATGAGGGTTGGACGGTGGCCAAAAAGAATATGGATTGAAGGAATATCCAATGAGTTTGTCACCAAAAATACCCTATACTAGACTAGCCCCCGATTTTTGG
>NZ_QGOL01000014.1 GCF_003259255.1 Algoriphagus litoralis | reverse complement strand
GCTTTTCCCTCGGTGCCCTTGAAAAACGCCAATTGAGCCTGCCCGCCAGAAAGTCCACTTAGCGGACTGATTCTTGAAACTCTTTCACTCCGCGAACTCTGTGGTGAAAAATCATTTCAACAAAAACCTCCCACAGATCGACACAGAAAAAATCACAGATCGACACAGATTTTTCATTTTATAAAGAGAAGCTTTTCCTTCTCCGTGCCCTTGAAAAATGCCAACCAAGCCAAAAAGTACTGAAGATATATTCTAGGACTGATTCTTAAATCTCTTTTTCTCCGCGCACTCTGTGGTAAAAAAACTTACGCTCACTGCAGTGAAAACCCCCTTTCAAAAACTAAATTCTTTCCCTATTTTCCCTCATGAAAAAATTCACCGATTCGGATGTGCGCTGGGGAGTTCTCGGTGTGGGCAATGTCTGCGAAGTCAAGTCCGCCCCCGCGATGAATCATATTCCCCAGTCCAAGCTCGTAGCTGTCATGCGTAGGGACGAGGCCAAGGTCAAGGACTACGCTGCCCGCCATGGAGTTTCCAAGTGGTACACCGATGCCAGTGCCCTGATTCAGGATCCTGAGGTCAACGCGATCTATATCGCCACGCCTCCCAATGCCCATCTGGAGCTCACCCGTCTCGCTGCCGCTGCCGGCAAACCCGTCTATGTGGAGAAACCCATGGCCCGCACCTTTGCCGAATGCCAGGAAATGATCCAAGTTTGCGAAGCCGCCGAGGTGCCGCTCTTTGTGGCTTACTACCGCAGGGCCTTGCCGCACTTTGTACGAATCAAGGAACTGCTGGACGCGGGAGCAATCGGCCAGATCCGCACTGTGCATATCAACCTCAAGCAGGAAGTGGAAGCCGATCTGATCACCAAGCTGGCGGACAACTGGCGCGTCAAACCCGAAATCGCCGGAGGGGGCTACTTCTTCGATCTGGCCTCACACCAACTCGATCTGCTGGATTTCTTTTTCGGGAGGATCACCCATGCCAGTGGCTATGCGGCCAATCAAGCTAAGGCCTACGAAGCAGAAGATATCGTGACGGGAAGCTTTGTCTTCGATAGTGGTGTCCTAGGCACGGGCAACTGGTGCTTCACTTCCTCCCATACCGCCAGAAAGGACGAGATCATCATCGACGGCAGCACCGGGCAGATTCGCTTTGCCACCTTCGGCAAAGGGGAATTTACCCTACTTCGTGACAATCAGGAAGCGGAGCAGTTTCACTTCCCACTACCGACCCATATCCAGCAGCCCTTGATCCACAGCATCGTGGATGAACTTCTGGGTCGGGGCAGCTGTCCAAGCACAGGTCTCTCCGGCCTCCGCGCCAACTGGGTGATGGATGAATTGGTGAAAAATCGGATATACTAAAAGTCAAAACGGCGCACGAATGCAACCATATAGGACAACTAAGCGGAAAAAAGGTATATGGATAAACTAGTTGTGCAATATTTAAAAATCCGAGCCGACATTGACTTCGACCAAAAGGAAATTTGAGAATAATTGGAAGTCCAAAACCTTGGAAAACTTGGAAAAGGACTTTTGGGGCGAACCGACCTACGACAGCCATTTAGTAAAAACATGTCACCGACTTCGGCAGAAACTACTCCAAGAATTCGACACTGAAGACTTGAGAATTATGATTGGTCAAAACATCGGACTGAAATATTTGATTCCAATGGCTCTTGAGACTTTAAAGGATAATGTTCTAGCCGAAGGTGACCTCTACGAAGGTGACCTATTGAAATCAGTCCTTACTAGCGACAAAGACTTTTGGGAAAATGAAAAAGACAATTTCGAAGACCTTGAAAAATTAATTCGGGAAAATGAAGATTTGATTCGTGAAATGGACCCCCGACTTCTAAAGAACTTCGATAATTTGAAAAAGAAATAAAAACATTGCACAGCATCGGCTATAGCAAATGGGGGCTGACTGCTTAGAAATGAAGATATTGCAACTAAATAACATTCGGTCTGGCGGACAAAGATTCGCTTTCAAAACCCCGCACTCGCCATAGCCAGGGCCGTTAGCAAACATTGAATAATGGTAAATTCAGGGACAGAAAGGTCAAATAAAATGAATCAAGGTAGAATCAAAAAAACGATAACTGGAAAATGGACTTTAATACTAATAATCTTAATGACGACGTCAGAGGTATTTGGTCAGAATTTCAAATTGGATGAAAGAAGTACTGAAAATTATTTCAATTACTTTATTCAAATGCAAGCTGTAGAAAATTCACTAAAATCTAAAGAGATTAATAATAAACTTCAATTTGCCGACACACCAATTAGCGAAGAAGATTTTAAGACTCTTGCAAAAAAAGTTTAATGAATACGTTCCTAGTTCATTCTTTGACGCACCAGAAGGAGTTTCAATAATTGACACTGAAAAAAAAGATAATCCAGAAAGCTTTATAAAATGGACATACATTAAGCTCGATGAAAATGACGAAATTAAAGTTTATTTACAGCTAATTGTCTACTTTGATACCGAAGACGACATTTACTCACCAAAAGTCAATCAAGTTGAGGTCTTATATAAAGACGAAATCAACGATATAGACAAAAGAGATTTGAACAAACTTTTTCAGAAAACTAATAAGTTGAATGAAAAAGCTCCTAAACCTCCGAAATTCTGATAAAAAAAACGGTGCATATCCAAAACGATATGCTCAATATTAGAAGGGCATAAATCGACAATGAAATTTACGAACTATAAATCAGCCATTCACAACTTTGCGGACTCATTCCAGAGAGTTGACTATTCAAAAAGTGGCAAGTTGGCTATTAATGTTTTAATTCATCTGAATAATCTTAAATTAAAACCGACTGCAACATTTGACTTTATTTTTAAGACAATTAAGCCAGAAGAAGCGATTACAAAAGAAAGTGAAAGGTTATTAAACGATTATCTTAATTGGTTACCTGAGCATTTTAAAAATCATAATTGCAACCTTGACAAACTTGAAAAATTAACGATTGTCATTTCAGCAGACTTTGAAAAAGCGTTCTATCCTCAAGGAATGAATAAGGCGAAGCAAATAAGTTTGCAGACAAAAACTAATTGGAAAGCAGCCAACAGAGACGAAGAAATAATTGAAATTATTTTGAATGAAATAGTTGACGACTATTATTTGAAAACTGGAATACCTGAAATGTAGTTTGCAAATGAAAGATTATAAATTGAACGATTGGCAAGACTTCTGGAAAATATTTGACGAGTTGATTGATTTATTAAGTTCAGACAATAAGACAATTATAATTGATGAGTTTAAAGACGCACAAAAATATGTAAACGGTATGACTGACGGTTGGTATGAATTCAAGTTTGCATTTGAAAAATCATTAAAATCAAACAGACAACATTTAACAGCAGAACAAAACGGAATTGCGGAATTTTTAATAACTACATTAAACAAATCGTTGGCGAACAGATGAGAAGAAAAACTGGGCATAACAGCACCTACCCAAAAGTGCCGGTTCAGTGGTTAAATCAAGCTTTGTGCTTCTATCAAATTTTCTGCTTGGTTGACAGTGAAGTGCTTCGAAATCGCTACCTTCGGGTAGTTGCAAAACGTTCCATTAATTATAAATAAAACGAATGAAAAGAATTCTAATTTTATTGCTTTTAGTATCAAATTTTACATTTGGACAGTCAGAAAAAGATTATAAAGAAAACTTGAATAGTGATTTCCATGAATATAATGAATTGATTTTAAAGCAAGAATTTGATAAAGCATTGGATTTTATGCTTCCCGAATTCTTTGAAATTATTCCAAAAAGTCAAATGATTTTGTTAATGAAGCAGGTTTACAATAATCCTGACTTGGAATTTGAAGCAGAGAAACCAAAAGATATTGAATACGGAGAACCGAAGAAAATTGAAGCAAAATATTATTCAGAAATTACTTATTCCTATGACATCAAAATGAAATTCAATACTATTGAAGAAAGGGATGATGAAGAACAGAATAAATTAAATAGAAATTTGTTAAAATTATCTTTAGAGAAAACTTTTGGCTCTGGAAATGTGGAATTTAACGAAGAAACAGAGTTCTATGAAATTCATTCTATAAAGAATGCGTTTGGGATTTCTGAAAATGGAATGTCTGATTGGAAGTTTATAGTTGTTGAGCCTCAACAAAAGTTTATTTTAGAGAAGATTTTACCGAAGGAACTGACTGAAAAATTGTAAAAATAACTAGTGTAATTTCGATGTGGTACCAGCAGTGCTTACGTTTTTTGGTAGCGTCCCGATTAGTGTGTAAGTGGTAGGAAAGTTTCCGAGGCTATTTGATTCACCTTTTTACCTAAGCAGTTTACTTCAGAAGCTAGTGAGTTCACTTTTTTACTGAACTCCTTTGGTTTTGAAGTGAGTGAGTTTGCTTTTTAACTAAACCAGTTAGGTTCAGAAATCAGTCAGTTTACTTTTTAACTAAACGAGTTCGGTTCAGAAGTCAGTGAGTTCATATTTTAACTAAACGAGTTCAGTTTTGAAGTAGGTAGATGTACTTCCGAAGTACCCCTCTCCACTTCCGAAGTAGCCCCTAGCTTAAAAATTTGCATTTTTTTATAGAGAATTGATTATAGATGAATTTGAAATCGCCGATCAGGGAATACGTTTCTTTCAGTAATTTGTTGCGATCAAATTAACCCCATTTCCCAATCTATCTTTACCTTATTTCGACCCAAACAAAGGAGTCAACTTATAGCTATGATCATCTTCGGAAGCAAAGCGACATTGGTCGCAACGGAAAACCTCTTGGACAAATGCCCAAATTGTGGGACAGAGCGCAGTGTCCACCTGGCAGTATTTCAAAACTATGCACACATTTTTTTCATACCGCTTTTTCCGATGGGCAAGACCGGGGCAACTGAGTGTGCTCACTGTAAGCAAGTCCTTCGCAAAAAAGAGTTTCCGGATCATTTCAGGCGTAGTTACTCCAATTTGAAGTCGGCAAGCAAAGCTCCCCTTTGGACTTTTTCAGGTCTTGGGTTGCTTGCGATTTTCATTGTATTTGGAGGAATCATGAGCAAGCAAAAGGACGATAAAAATGCCGCTTGGATTTTGGCACCGCAAGAGGGAGATGTCTATGAAATCAAACTTGACTACAAACAATATACCCTGTACAAAGTGCATGAGGTGGTGGGGGACACCGTGTTTGTCATGCCAAATGAGTATGAGACGGATAAAATCAAAGGGCTGAGAGCCATGAAGAATAAAGGCGATGCCGGATTTGTTCAGGAGTTTTTCCCCCTGCTGAAAGAAGACCTGAAGATAATGCTTGAGAGCGGTGAACTCCTGGATATTGACAGAAAGGAATAGCCTCTAATTCGGCTCCGGAAGTAGTAATCCTGCTGGTCGAAATTAGAATAGCATCGGATACTTTGGCCCCGAGATTTTAGTGGTTTTACCTATCATTAGTTTTCTTCTGAAATTATATTGTTTAAAAGTTTAATTTTTAAAATTCAGATACGTTTGATTAAATTAGTTTGGTGTCAATGAAATGGATAAATCCATTTCTAACCAATCGGGAATTGACTATAGCCCACGGTTTAAACCGTGGGCTATAGGAGGTGAAAATGAAACCCTAACCGTTTTAACGGTTTAAAGATATTTGGATAAATATGCCTCATTCTTTTAATAAACTTTGGATACATGCTATTTGGTCAACCAAGGATCGATTACCTCTCATTTCTAATAGCGTCGAAAACAAAATTCATCACTTTGTTTCAAAACAATTTTTAGAACTTGGATGCCCAGTTAGAATTATTGGTGGAATGCCGGATCATGTTCATTGTTTGTTTCTTTTGAATCCCCAAAAATCAATTGCTGAAGTTATCAAACATGTTAAAGGTAGCTGTTCACATTTTGTCAATCAAACTAATTTAATTGCTGATAAATTTTCATGGCAAACTGGATATGCTGCTTTTTCGGTTTCTGAATCTGTTGTTGACAAAGTATTTCATTACATCAATTCACAAAAGTACCATCATAAAAAAAAATCATTCCAACAGGAATACGAAGAGTTTTTGAAGATATATGGATTTAATGAGGGTGATTATTTAGCATAACTGAGCTTTTTAAAACGATTAGCTTTGAAATAGCCACTCAATTAATTTTTAGCATTCGAATTAATTCTAAGTAAATCTTTTCCTCCAAAAAAATGAAAATCGCCCTAGCCCAGATCAACTCTCAAAAGGGAAATGTGGAAGCGAACGAGCTCCATCACTTGCAAGTCATCGAGCAGGCTGCCAGAGCACAGGCAGACTTGATTATTTTCCCCGAATTATCCATCACCGGCTATGAGCCTGATCTGGCCCAATCCTTGGCAATGGAACTGTCCAACAGCAGCTTTGATCCATTCCAAGAAGCGGCTGATAGATTAGGTATCAGTATCGGAATCGGAATGCCAACACCCGCTTCGGAGGGGGTTCAAATCAGTATGTTGATTTTTCAGCCCGGGCAGGAGCGGAGCCAGTACGCCAAGCAGCTCCTTCATTCGGATGAGTTGCCCTATTTCGTCTGTGGCAGGAGTCAAACCTTGCTCTCAGTCAAAGGCAAGATTATCGCCCTTGGTATTTGCTACGAGAGCATGCAGCGGGAGCAGGTGGTGCCAGCACTGCTGCAGGCTGACTGTTACATTGCCAGCGTAGCAAAAGATCAAAAGGGCCTGGAAAAAGCCTACGTCTTCTATGCCCAGATCGCATCGGAATTCAGGAAGCCCATACTGATGGTCAATTCGCTGGGTTTTCAGGATAATTTCTTCGCTGCCGGGCAGAGTGCGGTGTGGGATCAGAAGGGATACATCTTAGCCGCGCTTGATGGCGAACAGGAGGGGCTGCTCCTCTACGATAGCGAAGGTCCATTCGTAAGCTTTCTTCTTAAGGAATTGAACTAATTTCAAGAGCTTTGGAATGCGGCCGATCAATAGGCCGAGATCGGGAACTTATTCCCGTTTGAATTCCTGCTTTGGATTTAAAAATGTTTTTGGCTTGAAACTGAATGGAGGGTGGACTCCTTTTTCATCTGGATTTTTTTCTTTTATTAAAAATTTAGGATCCATTTTTCTTTTACAACGTAAACCTCTTTTATAAATCCTGACTCCTATGACATTCAGATTTCTTCTTCTTTCCTTGTTTTTTTTGACACATTTAAATCTGGCTCAGTCCAGCAATCAGCAAGTAATCCTTAGCCCCAGCTGCAGTACTTATGCAACTGTAGAAACAGATGATTTCACTGGGAAGACCTTGATCAAAACCAATTCTATGCGCGTGGGAAATGGGATTTGGGTAGCTTCATCCAAGGTCGGGTCTGAAAGAAAACTCATATTGACTTTGGTCTTTGACGGAGCAACGGATCAGGAAATTGATCCAGAGGAAACTCACCTTTTCAGTCTCGACGATTCCACTGAGAAAATCATCCTGGAGCTAACTCCGGAAGAAATCAAAAGTCCGGTGTCCAAAACCCATTCTTCCGGGGGAACAGAGTATCTCGGTGTATCAATCTCCACCACAACCACTTATGAGATGAGCTACATTCTGAGCGAGGAAACTTATGACCTGTTGGAAGCCTATCCGCTGAGTTCCATCAAAATCAACAGCCTTTCCCGCGATTTCCCATTCAAGGCCGACCGAAAGGGAAGAACAAAGGCATTCCGCAATTCGCTTGCCTGTATCCGCTGACGCAAAAAGTAAATAGCTCAAGGGAGATGAAATAGGCATAAATTCAAAAATTTTGTGCAACTTCCTTTCCGATTTTCAAAATCCGAATTGGTCAAACCCTCAGAGAGCGAGCAATTCGGAATTTGGAAAATGTCAATTTTCTTAACCCAAACAAACCTATTTACCATGCTTTCCCCACACAAAAAAAGTGGCATGCTAGCCGTTTTGGCTGTATTGCTTAGCTTCTCCTTCGGTGCACAGGCCCAGGATGGCACCATCTATCCACTCGAGACTCCGGCTGAGCCCAATGCAATTCTCCTCGGAACAGGAGGAGTAGACAATCAACCCGCCTCCGAAACCTGGTTTCGTCAGTGGGGAGATCCCATGGCACGAAATATCACCACTGCTACGCTAACGCCATTTTTTCCCGCTCCGGGCACTGCTAACGGTGCCGCTGTGATCGTCGCTCCGGGTGGGGGATTCAGCTGGCTATCCTTGGGGAATGAAGGTTGGGAAGTGGCAGAGGCACTGGCCAAGCAAGGCATCACAGCCTTTGTGCTCAAATACCGACTGAACCCAACACCGGAGTCCTTGGAGGATTTCAGTGCTTGGATGAATCGTCCCCGTACTCCTGCACCTCCCGCGGCAGCTGCCACAGGGGGCAACACTCCTCCTCGTCCGCCTCAGCGTGACCTATCTAACCAGCTTGAGGATGCTGAAGCTGCCTATGACATGATTGTGGCTCGCGCCAAAGAATGGGGTGTAGATACCAATAGAATCGGCATGATCGGATTCTCTGCAGGTGCAGGCCTGACGATGCATGCCACCCTCCATTCTAAAAAGATGAAGCTGGCCTTCATCGGTCCAATCTACGGTGGGATGGGTCCGGTGGAAGTTCCTGAAAACGCCCCGCCTATGTTCAATGTGATTGCTACAGATGATTTTCTGTTTTTGGGTCAAACTGGGGTGATCGAGTCTTGGTACAAGGCAGGCAAGCCAGTGGAATTTCACCTGTACCAAAACGGTGGACACGGCTTTGGTCTTGGCAATCCAAACCGAACCAGCAATCGCTGGTTTGATGCGTTTATTTACTGGTTGGAAGTGAATAAATTTTTGGTGGCGGGATAATCGTCCGATGGCTATCGAACCAAAAATGACAGACAATAGTTGGAAAAAGGTGTACCTCTTAGAGGTTTAGCTTGGTATTTAGCGTGATTCAGCTGGGAGATGGCGGGCATTCGGAGACGTATTCTTCCAGCCTACTCCTGACTTCTTAAAGATACTGATTTTCATAGTTACTCTTAACCGCCCGCTGTATCCAAGGTGATGTTAGGGCATGTTTTCATTTTCTGTACACGATTTCAAAGCAACCATAGCAATCTTCAGTATTTGAATTCAAAGGAATTAAATTTTTGTCTCCTAAAAGCCATTCATTATTAAAATTACATTGGTTGCAATCAAAACTTTCTATTTTGAGTGTATCATTTTTCAATAGATACTTCCCTTCATAGTCTTTAAATCCTCCAAGTCCTGACCTTCTTACTCGGTAATTGTTATTTTCAAAAATTTTTATGTTCCAAGATGACCTCTCTTCATTTAAATGAGCTTCTAGAATTACGCCCTTTTCCATTTTTTCAGGAAGAAAAGGAAACACCAAGAATGTCAGTAAAAGCGAAAAATTGATGCATTTAAGTACTTTTGGAACATTTTTGAAATCCCATAAAAGGTTTCCTATGATGACTATTAGAATTATAGGATAGGTAATAATCCGGAAAATTCCGAAATATTTAAATCCAATTTCGGAGATAAAATATCGGTATAGCACATATACAAGCATCATTGAAAATAATACTCGGAAAAATAGGTAAATATGATTTGGTGTAATTTTCATAATATGCCCTAACTTATTTATTCATATACCTTTTTTCTGCCTAGTTGTCCTATATGGCTGCATTTGTGTACCTTTTGTGATTTTTATTTTTTAAAATAAAATGAAGAATGACAGACTTTCTACTTTTTGAAACTCCTTTTTCACCCATTAAAAATCAACTTAAAAGTCGTTCCTTCTCCAACAGCAGACCGCACTTGGATATTGCCTTTGTGGCGGCGCATGATCTGCTTGGAGAGACTAAGGCCGATGCCTGAGCCTTTCTTTTTGGTGGTGAAGAATGGAATAAAAATCTTGCCCAAGGCTTCTTCTTCGATGCCCTTACCGGTGTCGCTGACTTCAAGAATGATCTTCCCCGCTTCGTCGATAAAGGCTCGAAGCGTAATCACTTTTTCATCGGCATCCTCTACCGCCTGAATCGCGTTTTGCAGCAGGTTGATCATCACTTGCTCGATCTGCATTTGATCACCAAAGAGAATCAGTTCCTTCGGGTTGAGTTCCTTGACAAACTTGATCTCATTCGCTTCCAGTTGGTTTTGCAGCAGCACTTCCAGCTGATCAAACAGTCGGGAGATCCCGATACTGCCGAATTTCGGCATGGGTATATGCGCCAAACTCCGGAAATCAGACACGAAACTGATCAGTCCCTCACTCCGCTTTTCGATCGTGGTGATCCCAAGGTGACAGTCTTCCATGTCGGCAGGACTGAGCGGTTCGTTGTGATCCATCTTGTACTCGATCTCGCCTTTTAGCGTACCTGCAAGGGAAGAAATCGGCGCGATGGAATTCATGATCTCATGGGTGAGGACTTTGACCAAGTTTTGCCAGGCTTCCATTTCCTTCTCCTCGAGTTCGGATTGGATGTTTTGTAGGGAGACGAGTTTGAATTTTTCCCCGCGCATCAGGAGCTCGATCACGTAAACCGAAAGCTGCATGATGCCGTCCGGATGCGCGATTTTGATCAGTTCGGAACCACCGGTGCGGAGGTTTTGGATGGCGAGGTGAAGCTCCTTGTTGATGCTTTCGATCTCGGAGATGCTCTTGAGATCGTCCACATTCAGGATTCGCTTGGCGGCGACATTGAGGATCTGGATTTCCCCATTTTCCCCAAACGTGATCAAGCCGATACTCAGGTGCTTGAATACCGATCGGAAGTACTGGTAATTCGCTTCTTTTTCCGCCTGATCTTCCTTCAGCTTTGCCAAGATCGCATTGAACTCAATGTGCAGATCATCCGTCTCCGTCCCGTCAAACTTGACCGGGTAGAGCTGCGAGTACTTGTCCTGCTTGATGTTATCGAGGAAGAGTCGGACTTTCTTGAAGGAACTTTCCGAATATCTGATCAGAAAAATAATCTGGAAAACCACCAGAATAAGGAAAAGTGAAATCATAAAGACTCCCCAATCCCCAAGAATGGCGTAAGCAAGCAGAAACATTGATGCGGCAACCAGGGCAATCCTGCCCAGCAGCCCAACTCTATAATCCATATTTTTCTAGTCTTCGGTATAGGGAGGCCCGGGTGAGTCCGAGTTCCTTGGCCGCTTTAGAGATGTTTCCGCCATTTTTATCGATTGCCCGCTGGATCGTGCTCCGCTCCATATCGTCAAGGTTCAGCGTGACTGCGGTTGGGGCTTTTTCGGATGCCGGCTTTGCCGAAAGGAAAAAGAAATCCCTCGAATCCAACTCGTCACCTTCGGCCATGATGATCGCACGCTCGATGGCGTGCTGCAGTTCACGGATATTGCCCGGCCACTGATACCGCTGTAAAAGCTCCATAGCAGCAGGCTTGAATCCGGTGAAGTTTTTTCGGTATTTCTGAGAATAGCTTTTGAGAAAATGGTTGGCCAGGGTAGGGATGTCGTCCTGTCTTTCGCGCAGCGGAGGAAGGAAAATCTCCACCGTATTGATTCGATAGAGCAAATCTTGACGGAAGGTATTGTCCATGACCATTTCATGCACGTGCATGTTGGTGGCGCAGATCAAGCGGATGTCGACGGGAATGGCTTTGTTGGTACCGATACGGGTCACTTCTCTGCGTTGCAAAACTGTCAACAACTTGGACTGAAGCGGCATGGAGAGGTTTCCGATTTCGTCGAGGAAAAGGGTTCCTTTGTCAGCGATCTCAAATCTACCCGCACGGTCGTCTTTGGCATCCGTAAAAGCGCCGCGCTTGTGACCAAAAAGCTCTGATTCAAAAAGCGTCTCGGTGATCGCACCCATATCCACCCCGACGAATATCTCGTCTTTGCGCAGGGAGCGATCGTGAATTGCTCGGGCGATCAGTTCCTTTCCCGTTCCGTTTTCACCCAAAATCAAGACATTGGCATCGGTCTGCGCGACTTTGTCGATGATGGAAAAGATGTTTTTCATGGAAGCTGATGCTCCGATGATGTCCGAATAGGGTTTTTTGAGGTCCGTTTGCAGTTGTTTTTGCTTTTTCTGAAGCTTGTCGACTTCATTGTAGCTTTCCTTGAGCTTGATGGCGGAGGAAAGCGTGGCGATCAGTTTTTCATTTTGCCAAGGCTTCAGGATAAAGTCTGTCGCACCTTCTTTAAGCGCTTGCACGGCCATTTCCACGTCACCGAAAGCGGTGATTAGAATCACGACTGCCTTGGGATCGATTTCTTTGATCTGATTGAGCCAATAGAAGCCTTCTTTGCCGGAGGTGGTATCTTCCCGGAAGTTCATGTCCAAGAGGATGACATCGTAGCTGTTGTTATTGATCAAAAAGGGAATCCTGCGGGGATCTTTTTCGATCATGACTTCTTTTGCATGCTTTTTCAGGAGCATTTTTGCAGCGAAAAGCAGGTCTTCGTTGTCGTCGATGATCAGTATCTTGCCTAAGTTTTGCGCTTCCATTGTTGATTGTTTTGCCTTACTAGGGGGAAAATGATGCCAAGTGCAAATAAGGGGAATGGAGCGCTTTTTTCCTTGGAAAATGTACGATAATGTACATAATTACACTGTTTTCGGACACAACTGTCCGGTTGGGCGGTCAAAATCATTTTGTTACCTTTGTGATTCACAAAAACAAAACAACATGCAAGCTAAAAAAGGGGATGCCGTGAAAGTCCACTACACCGGAAAACTGGAGGATGGAAGTATTTTTGATTCATCGGTTTCCCGTGAACCGCTTGGCTTCACGCTGGGCGACGGAAACATGATTAAAGGTTTTGACGCTGCCGTGTACGGTATGGTCATTGGAGATAAGAAAACTGTGACGATTCCTGCTGCTGAGGCGTACGGAGAGCGCAGACAGGACATGATGATCGATGTGCCACTTAGCCAAGTGCCACCAAATATCCAACCTGAGATCGGTCTTCAGCTAACCCTGCAGGGTGGTGGAGGGCAGCCGATGCCAGTGACTATCGTGGACATGACCGAGGAAAAAATCGTCTTGGACGCCAATCATGAATTGGCAGGCAAGGATTTGATTTTCGAGATTGAGTTGATGAAGATAAATTAAGTAGGGAGACCTAAGACAGGAGACTGAAGAACTGAAATTTCCAAGGTATAAAAAAAACAAAAAACCGATAGAAGTGATTCTGTCGGTTTTTTTGTGGAAGTGATCTTTTGTTTCCCGCTGATTTATGCGGAAAAAGTCACAGAGAATCGCTGATTTGTTATAGATATTTTACAATAGATCAAAGCGATTATTGAGAATTGGGCCAAACTCTATTGTTTAGCCCCACTTCGGTCTTCGGTCCTAGGTCTTCCTACCCTTCTTCAAATCCCGGTATAGTTAAACGGCGTGATCGCCTTCAACTCTGCCTTGATTTCATCAGAAATGGCTAGGCCATCTACAAATTCTGAGATCGAAGCCTGTGTGATTTTGGAGTTGGTGCGGGTGAGATCGCGGAGTGCTTCGTAAGGTTTTGGGAAGCCTTCTCTTCGCAGAATCGTCTGAATCGCCTCAGCGACTACTGCCCAGTTTTCCTCCAAGTCTGCATCGATCGCCGCTCGGTTCAGTTCGAGTTTACCCAAGCCTTTTTGCAGGGATTCAAAGGAAATCAGCATATGCGCCAACGGAACTCCAATGACCCGAAGTACGGTGCTGTCAGTCAAGTCACGCTGTAGTCTAGAGATAGGAAGCTTTGCTGCCAAATGCTCCAAAAGTGCATTGGCAATACCGAGGTTTCCTTCGGCATTCTCGAAGTCAATCGGATTGACTTTGTGCGGCATGGCGGAAGATCCCACTTCACCAGCTTTGATTTTTTGCTTGAAATAATTCATCGCCACGTACTGCCATACGTCTTTGGACAGGTCGAGCAAAATGGTGTTGATACGCTTTAGTCCATCAAAAATGGCCGCAAGATTGTCATAGTGCTCGATCTGAGTAGTCGGGTAGGAGCGCTCGAGTCCGAGGTAATTTTCCACGAAGTGGAAAGCAAACTCATTCCAGTCCTGATCCGGATAAGCCACTTGATGCGCATTCATGTTTCCGGTGGCTCCACCGAATTTGGCAGAGTAAGGAACTTGCTCTAGCAATTCGATTTGCTTTTTCAATCGGACCACAAATACGTTGATCTCTTTGCCCAAGCGGGTAGGAGAGGCAGGCTGACCATGGGTTTTGGCAAGCATTGGGATCACGCTCCATTCTTCAGCCAAATCGCTCAATCGCTCGATAATTTCCTCCAAAAGCGGCAAAATCACTTCCTGAAGTCCGTGCTTCAGCATCAAAGGTGTGGCCGTATTGTTGATATCTTGTGAGGTCAGCCCAAAGTGGATAAACTCCTTAAACTCCTCCTGACCCAACTGGTCGAACTTATCTTTCAGAAAATATTCCACCGCTTTGACGTCGTGATTGGTCGTGCGCTCAGTGGTTTTGATCCACTCGGCATCTTCCAGACTAAACTGCTTCACAATCGCCCGGAGCTTTGGGAAAAGCTCGTGGTCAAAATCTGCCAATTGAGGCAGGGGCAACTGGCAAAGGGCGATGAAATATTCGACCTCGACATGAACCCGGTACTTGATCAGGGCAAATTCAGAAAAAAAAGCTCGAAGAGGTGCAGTCTTGCCGGCATAGCGGCCATCCACGGAGGATACTGCTGTCAAGGCGGATAATTCCATTTTATTTAGATTTTGCTTCGCAAAGTTGATTCCATCCGATTTTCGGAGGGCGCAATTTAGGTCTTTAGTACCAAAATCAGGTTGAGGAAGAGGAAATTCTCTCAGGCCACCAAACTTACTTTTGGGATTTGGAGTTGTGAAGGGGAATTTCTCAGTAAAGAGCACAATAAAACCGACTTGGGGCTTAATTTTGCAGCCGAATCACGATCAGACTAGTAGCAAATGTTCAATCTATTTAAGAAAAAGAAAGAAGAACCAAAGGTAAATTCATTTTTGCCCTTGAAAGTGCGGGAGGTAGTACGGGAAACGGAAGATACCGTGACCATTTATTTTGAGCAGCCAGAGCCGATTTTGGATTACAAGCCGGGCCAGTTTCTGACGCTGGTCATGGAGTTTGAAGGCAAAGAGCAGCGTAGATCCTACAGTCTTTGTACTTCGCCTTTCGTGGATCCCTTTCCGGGGATTTCGGTCAAGCGTGTGGCTGGAGGGCTTTTTTCCAATCATCTCAATGAAAATATCTTTCCGGGCAAGACAATCAATGTCCTGAAGCCACTGGGGAATTTTACCACGGATTTTCATTCCAAAAACCAAAGACATTTCTTCCTGATCGCAGGCGGAAGTGGGATTACTCCGATCATGGGCTTGCTCAAGACAGTCCTGGTCAATGAACCCAATTCTATCGTGACTCTGATCTATTGCAGCAGAAATGAGGAGCAGATCATTTTCAAAAATCAGTTGAGTCTACTGGAAAAAGCAAATCCTGATCGACTGAAGGTGATTCATAACCTGAGTCAACCGTCCGAAAGCTGGACCGGACTGAAGGGACGACTCTCGTCCGAACTGCTTCGGGAACTTTTCCTCAGAGCTGAATACGAGCAACGCTACGAAGAAGTGTACTTCATGTGCGGACCGGATGGAATCATGGATATCGCTCAGGATGTGCTCAATGAGCTGGAAATAGACAAAGACCGGATTCATCGGGAAAGCTTCTTTTCGGCAGCAGCTCATCAGGCTCATGAAGAAGCACTGAAAGGAATCAATACAGGGGCTTTGTCTAGAGATGTCACCATTCTGCTGGAAGGGGAATCGCATCTTGTGACCGTGAATCCTGGCAAGACTGTATTGGAGTCCGGGCTTGCTTCCGGATTGAATATGCCCTATAGCTGCCAAAGCGGGCTGTGTACCGCTTGCCGCGGAAAACTCCTGAGCGGACAAGTGAAGATGGATGAGGACGCGGGATTGAGCGAAAAGGAAATCGCGGCAGGCTATGTGCTTTGCTGTGTGTCCAGACCTTTGACAGACGACATCAAAATCACCATCGAATAACCCCAAACCTATTTTGGATAACGAAGAGATTGGAAGAATTTACCGCAAGACGGAGCGCCTGACTTTACTCATTCTGATGGTGTCATTGCCACTTTTTGGAATGGTCTACCTGTACGATACATCGGGAAATCTTTCTTGGGATTTGCCTAGTCCTCCCGGATTTGTGAATGGCTTTTTGATCGGATTCAGCAGTATGCTTCTGATCGGGCAGTATGTGATTTTTCACAAAAAACTGAAGCTTACCTTTGCTGTGGATGAGTTGGTTGATAAGGTGAGGATCTATTCTCAGGCGACAGATCAGCGGTTTTGGATTCTTTTTCTGACCTCTATTCTCGCTACACTCGGGTTACTCTTTTATCATAATCCAGTTTACACCGTGATCTTTGCTGTTACGCTGGTGTTTTTTTCTCTTGCCAAACCCAGTCCCGACAGGATGGCCAGATTGATGAAGTTGAAAAAAGAAGACCGGGAGCTTATCAGAGAAGCGTCCCGGCCTAAGGTAGATTAAAGATTTGGAATTTGAGATTCGAAATTTGTCTGAAATTTCAAACCTCTAATCATTTAATTAACAATCGTGATATTGCCAGAGGTGATGTTTCCTTTCACTAGGGATGATGATCCGTTGTCGATTTCTAAGGCTTTGCCTGAATTGATTCCACCCACTTTAAGATTTCCTGAGGATGCTTTTAGCGAGAAGTTGAAAGCCTTGAGATTGGATGGAGTCTGAATATTGAAGTTACCTGAGCTTCCACTGAGCTGGGTATTTTCGCCCAGTCCTGCATTGGAAGCGCGGATATTCCCAGATGTAAATCGGATCGATCCCAACTTTCCGATATTGTTAAGCTTGGCGTTGCCGGAAGTCAAGCCCACATTCAATTCTCCGGATACATTGTTTGCTTCTAGGGAACCACTTGTTGATTGAAAATCCAAGTTTCCAGTAATACCCGAAAAATCCGCATTGCCAGATGTAATGCCTGCAGTCACATCACCTGCTACATTGTTGACTTCCAGATTTCCAGATGTAGCCTTGATGATGAGGTTACCCCGAAGATTGGTCGCCGTAAGATTTCCTGAGGAGACTCTTAAAGAGGTGGTTTCGTTGCTGACATTGTCCACGGTAATATTTCCAGAGCTGCCTTTGAGGTCAAGGGCGATCATTTCCGGTCCGGAAATGGTAATGTAGCCTTTGTTTTTTGAGTTCCAGGAGTAGTTGTTTTGCTTCTTGGTATGGGTGATTTTCAATACATCTCCCACGGTGACAAATACAATATCCTGTGCCGTGTCATTGGATTCCAAGTAAGCCTCGACATTGACTTCGGAACCCGTGCCACCGGTGTAGGTGACGTTGAGCCAGCCACTTTCCACTTCGATTTTTTTGATCCCTGAATAGTTCTTTTTGGTGTCGACGAGCACATTTTGTGCAAAAGCCGCAGCGCTGACCATAACCAGGATCAGGGCGAGTGAAAGTTTTGAATAGAGTGTTTTCATAGTAGTAAGAAAGTTGAATTAATCGATGTATACTCCAAAGCTCATGGCTTGGAATTCAGGACCTTTGCCGGGTTGGAAGAGATCGTTGAGATCATAGTTGAAGAAGAAAGTGACATCTCCTACACCGACTTCGGAACGAAGGCCATATCGCAGGTTTTCGACATACATATTGGACTTTTCAAATTGCTTGCGCTGATTTCCTTCCGCGTCGTCATAGACGAATTTCCCACGTCCACCGACTCTCAGACCTGCGTATGCACCTGCTCCAAATCTTAAATTTCCGTCATTGGTCCGTAGGGTTGGCATCAGCGTCAAATTGACAAAAGATGCCGAGATCTTGGACTTGGTCCCAATGCCTTGGTCGAACTCTTGAAACTCAAGCCCATCTGGAGTTTTGACGGCGATGATGTCTCTATTTTCGAATTTGAAATTGTACCAACTTACCCCTAAGGAAGATTTGAAGTGGAAGTTTTTGCTGGCTTTCCAGGTTCCTGTAGAGTTGAGTGCCACATACCAGCTTCCCCAAGGCTTTACCGCAGGAGCTCCTTCGTCGCTTGGCCAAATATTGATGCCGATCTCGGACTCAAGGAAATTGTAGGAGAAATTTGAAGATTTATGGCTTTCGTAATTTGTGTAGTCGATGTCTTCGACTTCCCATTCGTAGGTTTTGGAACCGTCAGAATACTTGGTCACCTGCCAGGTCTTGCCTAAGACCGTGTACATTTTGGTTTTTTCACCCTCCATGGCGGTCTTTTCCTGAGCCAGCACAGGAGAAAGAACTAGTAAAAAGAGTAATGAGGAAATAATTGTTGATTTCATAGTTGGTAAAGTTTAAAATCAATGGAAAAAGAGGGGGAGGCGGACTCCCCCTTGATTATCAGAATACTAT
This sequence comes from Algoriphagus litoralis, assembly GCF_003259255.1. Lineage (GTDB taxonomy): Bacteria > Bacteroidota > Bacteroidia > Cytophagales > Cyclobacteriaceae > Algoriphagus > Algoriphagus litoralis. Next base: position 169,999 of record NZ_QGOL01000014.1, on the reverse strand, counting down.
ACCGAAAGTGATCGGGTTCAGTGCGGGTCCTTTTCCTTCTTGGAAAAGCTCATTGAGATCGTAAGTGGTGAAGAATTTCACTCTGCCAATGCCAAGCTCTCCTCGGATACCGTATCGGAGATTTTCAAGATAAAGGCCAGTTGCTTCTTTATCTTTTCTTCGGCCAGATCCGCCGATTTCCTCATAGACATACTTGGACTGACCTCCCAGTCGATAGCCTACATAAGGTCCGGCAGCGATTCGCATGCCTCGTCGGCCATTGTCATTCATTTTACCAAAATCAAGCTCCAGCATGGTAGTGGCAGTCAGGTAGGAGGAAGAGATTTTGCTTTTGAATCCGTCTACGTCTGTTCGCTGGAGAAAGTCAATGGCATCCTCTCCGCGTACGGCCTGAAAATCTCTGTTTTCAAACTTGAAGTTGTAGAATTGAAATCCGATTCCAAAATCCCAATAAAAGCCTTTGGAGATTCGCTGGGCTGCCATCCAGTTGAGTCCTACCATCCAGCTTCCCCAACCTTTGACGGAATAGGGTTTGTCCGAAGTCGGAAATGAACCATCTTCCAGGTAATTGTTTACACCCAGATCTATATTGAAATAGGTTCTAAAGGGAGGGTCAGATTTTTTCTTGGTCCCGGTTTCTACTTTCACCCGGGTATTGTCACCGGATTCATCGACATAGACGCGCATTCCGGCTACATTGACTTCGGTATTTCCACCGTCTTCGTACACTTTGACGACCTCTTTGACTGAGCCGTCACGCTTGCGGATTTCTACAATGGTCAGGTCACCGGTTTCTTTGTTTTCCTCCAGATCCAGCTCGCTGATGATCTGGTTGATGTTCATGAGCTTGAGTTTTTCAAAATCTTCCTTGGACTCGACGATGATGACCACCTTGCCGGATTTTCCAAATTCAACGACTACGCTATCCTTCATGACTTTCGTTTCGGTCAAGATCGGATGGTCTTTCAGGTTGGATGCAAAAGCGACCTGAACCACTGCCATCAGGCAAAATAAAAGCAGGTATTTTTTCATAATATCAATAAATTAAAAGGTGGGTGTTGGTTTAGTTTAAGGTTTTTCGTCTCCTTGGCTCTTTTTGGTAGTCAGCGAGGCGAAAAGGTTATCTTTTTTGTCCTGAAGGGTAATCAATCCTTCATCTACTTTGCCGATCAATCCCTCCACTTGGCCTACGGTCTTGCCAAGTTCGGTGATGAGATTCTTCTCTTGAGGTTCTCCTTTTTTGACTCCGTCAGAATAGATACTCACACGGTAGAGTGGTTCTTCGGTAGCTTTGGCGGGAGCTTCGGCAACCAATTTTTCGACTTCAGGAACTTTCAATTCCGGCATAGCCACTTCCAACTCATTGGTCTTGAGCGCTGGTACCTCTACGATGATTGCTGATTCGATCTTTTCAGGCTGAGTTTGCGGAGTTGCTTCTGCGATCAGAGTTTGTGGTGTTGAGTTTAAAGCAGGCTTAGGATTTGATTTTTTATCGGAATTGGCCGGAGATTTTACTTCAGTTTGGATTTCGGTCTTTACAGGATCTTGGTTTTCAATGGGTTGCTCGATTTCTTCTTTCGGTTCAAGAGGCTGATTACCAGCTTCCTGGGGTGTTTCTACGGATAGCTCGGTCTTTTCCGCTACTAGATTTTCCTCAGTCAGTCCATTTTCAGATGGCCAAAACGAGTATCCGGCCACAAGCAGTGCAGTCACCGAGGCAGCGATCGCCCACCAAATCCCGAAATTAGGTTTGGATTGTTTTGGGAGTTGGCTTTCGAGCCTTTCCCAGGCAAGTGCACTTGGTTTTTCGCGGTGTCCGTTCAGCTTCTCTTTGAAATGCTGATCGAATTGTTCGTTTGTCTTAGCCATGATTCGTCTTGGTTTTGGGTTGCAGACTGGCAATTTTTTCTTTGAGGGCTGTTCGGGCCCGGTTGAGTTGAGACTTGGAAGTGCTCTCTGTAATACCGAGTAGATCGGCGATTTCCTGGTGAGCAAATCCCTCGATTGCGTACAGATTGAATACAGTGCGGTAACCTACAGGCAGGCTTTGCACCAGTTCCATCAGCTCGGCTGCCTCTAGCTGAGTCAGTTCGTAGTGGTGATTGCTGTAGTCAAATTCCGGCTCCAGGTTTACTTCCATCATCAAGTGACGATTGCTTCTCAACGTCATGAGGGCCTGCGTGACGACGATTCGCTTCATCCATCCCTCAAAACTTCCCTTGGCCTGAAACTGCGGGAGCTTTTCGAAGATTTTCATGAAACTCTCAATCATCACGTCCTCGGCATGTTCACGATCCTTAAGGTACCGCATGCAGATGGCCAAGAATTTTCCCGAATAGGTATCATACAAGTGACGCTGGGCTGACCGATCACCCTTGAGGCATCCCTTGATTAGTCCTTCATCAGTAGAAAAGTTGGTTCTGTTGAACATTCCGGTTGGCTTTCAAATAGGTAGATGCGGGCTTTGAAAAATTGGTTGCGTTGAGATCTGAAAAAAAGTTAAAATTATTTATCCGTAAAATAAAAAGCCTGAAAATCAGTTGTTTTCAGGCTTAAGATGTTTTGAAGAATCTTTTTTTCAGAGGGAAAGAATAAAAAAGACCAATGCTACGGACAAGATCAGGATCATCATTTGGGATTTTTCCTTGTATTCTTTGGCGAGTTTTCGCTTGCGCAAAACCAAAATCGCCATTCCCAAGCCTGCGAACTGAAGCAGCAAACTGACTCCGTTGAGCGGCCCCATCGGTGCTTCGACGAATCGCCAAGTCGTATTCAAAATCGAAAGTGCTCCCAACACAATACCAACTATCCCGAATAAAAAGGAGCGCTGCAATAGGACGGGTTCGGGAAGGTCAGACCATTTCATTTTAGAGTATCAAGTATTTAGATTTTAGTATCAAGAATTAGAGGAAAGAGCCGAGAAACAAAGAGGGTATGAAGCAAGAGTTAAGAGATGAGATTTAAGACACAAGATTGAAGACAATTGCCCAAATTTCACTTTTCCAGCAACTTTGACAAACCGACAACCATTTCAACCAAATACTTGGCACTTTTTCTTTTTACATCACAGGAATTCTTTCCTTCCGGCCCGCAAAGTAAGCAGCAATTTCTTCTCTGTTGAGTGTATTGAGCGTCATTTCTTTGGTCAGTCCACCTTTTCTCCCAATTAGCACACCGTATTTCATGTCGGCATAGCCATCCATTTCGTGCGCATCAGGATTGATGGAGAGTTTCACTCCCTGATCCATGGCATAGCGAATCCATCTCCAGTCCAGATCCAGCCTCCAGGGATTGGCGTTGATTTCGATGACTACATTATGAGCGGCACAGGCATCAATTACTGCCCGGTGATCGATCGGGTAGCCTTCTCTTCTGAGCAAAAGTCTTCCGGTCGGATGGCCTAGAATCGTAGTGTATGGATTGGAAATGGCCCGGACCAATCGGTCTGTCGCGCGTCTCACATCCATATTCAAGATCGAGTGGACTGATGCTACAATAAAATCAAAGCTAGCCAAAACCTCAGTCGGATAGTCTAGACTTCCGTCACCTAAGATGTCACTCTCGATTCCTTTGAAGATTTTGAATGGCGCCAATTCTTTATTTAAAGCATCAATCTCCGCCTGCTGCTTCATCACTTGCTCAATATCCAATCCTCCTGCATAGCTGGCTGTGCGGCTGTGATCGGATATTCCTAGGTATTCGTACCCGAGTGATTTGCAGTATTCTGCCATCTGCCTCAGGCTATGTTTCCCGTCGCTGTAGGTGGAGTGGTTGTGGAGAATTCCTTTCAGGTCGGAATCCTGAAGCAATTCAGGGATTTTATTTTCTTTGGCCAGCTCCACTTCTCCAAATCCCTCCCGCAGCTCTGCAGGGATAAACTGGAGTTGGTTTTTGGTGAAAAACTCTTCTTCAGAGCTGAAATCCTTCTTGTTGAGTTTTTCAGCGACTGATTCATTTTCATCTACCAAACTCAAAAGATGCGCTTTGGAAGCGGAATGGCTTAGTTTTTTCCAGGCAAAATCACCTTTTGAGCAGAAATGGAAGGTCAGAGACAAGTCCAAGTCCCGAACTTTCCCACGCAAGGTTTTTGGTCCCGAATTGGTCAGATCCCAGCTGACCGATTCGAGGGTTTTTAGCCTTGCTTTCACCGGAATTAAATCATCCGATGAGATGAGAAACTCAGCTTGGGAGATGATTTCCATTTTTCTTGCAAAATCTCCTACTACAGCGAGCTCGCAATCTGGAAGTAGTTGTTTGATTTCCATTTCCAGCGAAGCAATAGTTTCTTCGATATCTGCATAGAGCCATTTTCCAGCATTGGAGGCTTTGAATTCCAGATTTTGAATGATGGTTTCCTGAGTTTTTTCACCAAAACCTTTGATCTTCGCCACCTTTCCGCTTTGGCAGGCTTCCATCAGTTCATGCGTAGAAGTGATGCCCAGCTCCTCCCAGAGTATTTTGACTTTCTTTGGTCCGAGCCCTTTGATCTGAAGAATCTCAAGAATTCCCGTAGGGGTTTTTCCTATAAGTAAATCCAAAGCCGGGAAAGTTTCTGTGGATTTAAGGCTTTGAATGGCTTCGATGATACTTTTACCGACACCGTTGATCTGTGTGAGTTCGGCGTCACTTAAGTGCATAATGTCCTGATCCCCACGCTCCAGCGAGGTCAGGGCACTTTGATAGCTCCGTATCTTAAATGGATTTTCATCGTGAAGCTCCATCAGCTGAATGCTCAGCTTGAGTTTCTTTAAAATAGTTTTATGATCCAAAACAGTCAGATTTTCGTGTCAGTACTCAGACAAATGTCTTTAATTATTGTTTCAATTTAAAGTCGCAAGCGGTAACTTATGTCGGAAGATTATGGCAGACAGGATTCTGTCAGATTGGTCAGATGGAAATGATCAATGGGCAATGAGTAATCACTTCAAATTATTTACCATTAACCTATAACCCTTAACCCTTAACCCACCATGAACTACTGGATGGTAAAAACTGAACCAAACGCATACTCTTGGGAGGATTTTTCTAAAAAAGGAGAAGATGTATGGGATGGAGTGAGAAATTATCAGGCACGAAATTTCTTAAAGGAAATGCAGCTCGGAGATCCGGTATTATTTTATCATAGTGGTAAGGATAAAGCTGTAGTCGGTCTGGCCGAAGTATCTGCTCCTGCATTCCCCGACCCAAAGGATGAAGCTTGGGTGGCGGTAGGACTTAAAGCAAAACATGCATTGAAAAATCCCGTGACACTAGAGGTCATCAAATCAGAAGATGGCTTATCCGAAATGTTAATGCTTCGTCAGTCTCGACTTTCTGTGATGTCTGTGACCAAAGAAGAATTTAATCTGATCCTGAATTTGAGCAAATGAAGTTGATTCTTACACTATTGTTTTTTGTATGCTCCATGGTTGCCGTTCAGGCACAGGTGAAGTTTTTATCAAGGTTTGAAATAAAGGGACAGCCCTATGATCCGGTGTTTGAGATGATGCGAATTCCTAATGGATTGGTGACTTTTCGGACGTATCAGGCGCGTAATTTTTCCAGCGAAAAAGTTTTTCAGTTTTTCAAAACTAACCTTGATCTCAAATCTGAGGGGTTGATTGAACTAAATCTCCGTCAGGGATTTGATATGATTGGATACGATATTGAAGGGGATAATCTCTTTGTCCTGATGGCCAAAGGCTCAAATTCCAATGCCGATAAATACATTTTGCAGGTCAATCTGGAGACCAACCAAGGCTTTGAATTTTCGGTAGATAACCTGCTCAGTATTGAGTTGGTGGAGTTTTTGGTTCAAAATCGTAAGGCAGTTTTTATGGGTAATTCAGAAAGTAGGCCTGTTTTGCAGATTTATGACCTTGACGACAAGAGCATCCACACGGTACAGGGAATCTACAACAACAATACTCAGGTACTGCAAATCCGCAAAATGCCAGAATTGGAATCACTTGAAGTGGTAGTCAGTCGACGGGGTCAATATAAAAACCGGGAAACCTCCATTTTTACATTTGACATGGAAGGAAATCTGATCAGAGAGGTGAAAGTGGATCAATTTGGGGAGCAGGGACAGGAGATTCTGGAAGGGTTGTTGTTGGCGGATCAGAATTACCAGCAAGTGATGGTAGGCTCCTATGGACTGGATGGACGAAATTCCTACCAAGGGGTCTACATCATGGAGATTAATGAATTTGGAGAATATGCGTTCAAAGTCTATACCCTGGAGGATTTTCCCAATTTCTACAATTACCTGCCCGAAAAGCAAAAAGTAAGGCAAGATCAGTCGGTTTTAAAAGATCTGGAGAAGTCTAAAATCCCTTCGATCCGGAATACCTTTTCCATACGGGATGTCTGGGAGACCCAAGATGCCTACTTCCTCTATTTTGATGAGGTGAATATTGTCAATTCCAGAGGGAGTCGCGCAGGTGGATGGTCTCCGACCAATCAATACCGCTACGACCGCGCTAGTCGAATGGGCTATGCTCCAACTTTCAGTGACATAATGGTGCTGCCAAATGATATCAGCCAGGCCTTCACCCTTACGAATGAATTCCAATATGAGGCGGCACATTTTATCAAAATATCTAAAGAAGGTCAGGTACTTTGGGATAATGCGGCTACCTATGATGATTTCACGACGGATTTTCCAGAGGCTTTTGGAGAAATGGCAGTGGTGGGAGAGGACGTCTATCACCTCTATGTGGAAAATGACCAGATCAAGGCTAGTTTTTTCAGAAATGGAGAGAAAATATTTGAGCATCTGAGTTTCGACTTGGAGCTCCGCGACGAAGGAGATCGGTTGAAAAATACCGATCTGAGCACACTGCGACTTGCTCACTGGTATGATCGGTACTATATTCTCTCCGGTCAGCAGTCCATCCGTTTTTTGAATGCTGAAAATAGGGAAGAAGTCAGAGATGTATTTTTCATGAGCAAAATTGTGGTAGACGGAGATTTGTACCAGCCGGAGGAAGTTCAGGACTAGTTTTATTTTCTATATTTACGCCCAAATCCAACCCATGCAGAAGCGGCTTGTACTCGATCAGCAGCAGATTGCCATCATTCTGAAGCGATTTTGCTACCAACTCATAGAAAATCACGACGATTTTGAGAATACCGTGATCCTAGGTCTTCAGCCTAGAGGCACTTTACTTTTAGACAAAATCGTCAGCTTACTGGAAGAAATATCTGGGATAAAAGTGCCTTCAGGATATCTGGATGCGACCTTTCACCGGGATGATTTCCGAAGAAGAGATTTTCCGCTCAAAGCCAACGAAACCAAAATCGACTTTCTGGTAGAAGGTAAAAAAGTAATCCTCATCGATGATGTGCTTTATCAGGGGAGGTCTGTGCGGGCAGCAATGGATGCGATGATCGCCTTTGGCCGGCCTCAGAAAGTCGAGTTGATGGTGCTCGTGGATCGCAAGCTGACCCGAGATTACCCCATCATGCCGGACTATTTCGGAGTGAAAGTAAATACCCTAGAGACGCAGTATGTGGTAGTGGAGTGGAAGGAGCAAGGCCATCCGGCAGATGCTATTTGGATCACAGAGAAAGTTAAAAGTTAATCATGTCGCAACTCAGCACCAGACACCTGCTAGGAATCAAAGACATTACCGAGACAGATATACGCCTGATTCTCGATACTGCAGCCAATTTCAAAGAAGTGATCAACCGACCGATCAAAAAAGTCCCTTCACTTCGCGACATCACGATTGCCAATATTTTCTTCGAGAATTCCACCCGCACCCGACTCTCGTTTGAATTGGCTGAAAAGCGCCTGAGCGCCGATGTGGTTAACTTTTCCTCTTCCAATAGCTCGGTTAAAAAAGGCGAAACTCTCGTCGATACAGTCAATAATATTCTGGCGATGAAAGTGGATATGGTAGTCATGCGGCATGCCAGTCCAGGAGCACCACATTTTCTTTCCAGAAATATCACCGCCAATATTGTCAATGCAGGTGACGGTACCCATGAACACCCTACACAGGCGCTTTTGGATGCCTTTTCTATGCAAGAGAAACTCGGAGATCTCACGGGCAAGAAGATCGCCATCATTGGAGATATCCTTCATTCCAGAGTCGCCTTGTCGAATATCTTTTGCCTACAAAAACTCGGTGCCGAAGTGATGGTCTGCGGACCGATCACACTCTTGCCCAAATACATTTCCAGTCTGGGAGTCAAAGTGGAATTGGATGTGAAAAAAGCCCTGGAATGGTGCGATGTGGCCAATGTCTTGAGAATCCAGCTGGAGCGGCAGCAGATCAAGTATTTCCCGAGCCTGAGGGAATATTCGCTCTACTACGGGATCAATAAAAAGATGCTGCAAGCCTTGGATAAGGAGATCGTCATCATGCACCCCGGCCCGATCAATCGCGGCGTGGAACTCAGCTCCGATGCAGCCGATTCAGAGCATTCTATCATTCTTCATCAGGTAGAAAATGGAGTAGCAGTCCGAATGGCAGTCTTGTACCTCCTGGCAGGAATCAAAGGCTAAGTAAATTGCGGACGAAAGAAAAAGGCGATGAAATGGACTTTCATCGCCTTTTTTATTTCAAATGCCCAAAAATTTGAGGCTCGGTTAGTTTCTCCATCTTCCTCCACCCACGAAAAAGCCGAGGGTAAAGCCAAAATATTGATTAGTCGCTTCGCCGATTACCTGGCCACTGACATTTTGAAGATTGCTGGTAGGTACAAAATTGTATTCGGCGCCAATCCGGAACTTCCCAAGCTCTACCCCAGCGCGAACCATAGGAGCCCAAGCGAACGTGGCTTCCAAATTTCCGATTTGATCCTCATCGATAGTGGTGTCTTCGATGTCAATATTACTCAAAGCATAATACCCAAATCCTGCTCCGATGTAGGGAGCAACACTGCTATTCCCTTTGTTGAAATAGTAATTTACCGTGCCGGTAATGGAAGCATTGGCTGCAACTTCACCATTATAATCATCCGGAATATTGTAATAGGTCACATCCTTGGCCAATCCTACTACCCCAAGTCTCAACCCAACGGCAAGGTTTTCCTTGACCAAAATCTGGGGTTCTAAATTGACCAATGCGCCAATTCCTCCGTCCTTTGGGACTGCTGCCCCTAGGTCCATCTGGAATCTGAATCCGCCTGCCCGTTGGGCAAAAGTGGTTTGAGTCATGAGTAGAATGACGATCACTGTGAAAAGTTTTTTCATATACGTTGTGTTTTTAAGCCTCCTACCAAAAAAGATTCCAAGTTTTTTAAACTACTGGTTTTTCGTATGGTTATTTTCGGCAGACAGCGCTGATGGATTAAATTCTGCACTTCTCTAAAGTAAACTAGGACATCCTGGCTAATTTGCCGAAAATCACGAAACGATTCTGAAAATGCTCACAGTTACCAATCTGATCAAACAATACGGAAAGCAAAATGCAGTAGACGATGTCTCCTTCCACTTGGATGGAGGCGAGGTAGTGGGATTGCTCGGGCCAAATGGTGCAGGTAAAAGCACCACGATGAAGTGTATCGTTGGCTTGCTTCGCAAAACTTCCGGTGAGATCCTGATCGGAGGCCATGACCATCTCAGTGTGGAGGCGAAGCGATTTTTCAGTTACATTCCTGAAACTCCTTATGTATATGATTTGCTCACGGTCAAAGAGCATCTTCAGTTTGTCGCTCAAGCTTATGGAGTGAAAGACTGGCAAAGTCGTGGAGCTGAACTTTTGGAACTGTTTGAATTGGATGACAAAGCCAATAAACTGGGACGTGACTTGTCCAAAGGAATGCGTCAAAAGGTTTCCATCTGCTGTGCGTTGCTGCCGGATCCTCAGCTGTTGTTTTTTGACGAACCGATGATTGGCTTGGATCCAAAGGCAATTAAAAACACCAAACAGGTATTCAAAAACCTAAAAGAGGCCGGAAAAACCATCCTGGTCAGTACCCACCTGATCGACAGTGTGGAGACTATCGCAGATCGGATTATGATCCTGAAAGACGGGAAAATCATCGGGAATGATACTATTTCCAACCTCAAGCTTCAGGCCGAGCAGAGTGAGATTTCTTCCTTGGAGGATTTGTTTTTAGAAATGACCAAAGATGCATGAAATAAGACTTCTGTTCAGGAAAGATATCTTCATCCTGATCAATAACATCAAGCTTATTCTCAAGAATCCGCTTCGCCTTCTACCTTATGGAGCTTTGGTGGGCTATTTCACCTTTATCTATTGGCAAGGAGCAAAAAGACGTCAGGAAGATGGACTGGGGGATGTTCAGAATTTGAATCTCGAGGGGATTCCAGAGCCTGATTTTGCAGTTCAAAACATCATCGGTGGGATTACACTTTTGGCTTTAGGATTCTTGGTATTTCAACTTTACCGTGCGACCAAAAACAATGTCAGCTTTTTCAAGATGGCGGATGTTAATCTGCTGTTCATTGCGCCGGTTAAGCCTGAAAATCTCTTGCTCTATTACATGGCAAGATCAATTCTGCCTTCTTTGGGGGGGTCCATACTTTTCATGGTATATGGAGGGAGTCAGATGGCCAGCCAGTTTGAGATGACTATTGGCATAGCGCTGTTTTTGATTATCGGATTTGCTCTGTTTTTCTTTTTGATATTTCCGATCCGCTTTTTGATTTACACGCTTCACACTAAATATGGCGTGATGGAATACATCCGTGGTGGAATTATCGGCTTGGGAGTCGGTTTGACACTGATGATTTTGATTCCGGGTTTTATAGCGGATAAATTCTGGCAGGGAATGTTTGCTTGGGTCGCTTCCCCTTGGTTTGATCTTTTCCCTTTTGTGGGCTGGAGCAGGGGGATCATGAGCTATGCAGCTCACGGAAATGCTCTCCTGTCACTTGCTTTCATCGGATTGTATGGGCTGACCTACTTCGTAGTGGTGAAATTGGTGATCCAATACGCCGGATATTACTATGAAGATGTGCTCGAGGCTACCAAGACGAATGAAGATAAGCTGGACAAAGCACGAGGGAAGCAAGAAGTGGACGAGGGGTCCTACAGTCTAAATGCCAAAAAACAGTTGGCATTGCCTGATTTTGGTGCTGGCGCAAAAGCTTTTTATTGGCGGAATTATGTCCACAGCAGCAGGCAAGACTTTCATCCTTTGTTTGGAATTTACTCCCTCAGCATGGCAGGAATCGGGATTGTGATGGCAGGACTGTCGAATTTCGATTGGTTTTCTCATAAGGTGTTGTATTTCTATCTAATTCTTATGCTGGCTTTTTACTTTATGGCGGGAATAGGAAGAGCGAATATTGGAGACCTTAAAAAGCCGTTTTTTATCCTAGTTCCAGCGAGTTGGTCTGCTAAATTCTGGAATATGATCAAGTTGGATATTCTTCAAACCTTGATTTTTGCCGCGGTTTTGATTGTGCCTTCAGTATTTTTGGCGCATGTCAGCTGGCTGTTGATTCCTTTGTTTTTAGTAGGGATCGTGGTGTTTTACTTGATTGGATTTTCGATCAATCTTATTCCTCAGGTAGCACTGGACGAGGGCTGGGATCGAAAGCTTATCAAGCCTTTCATGATCGGAGGAATCTTCCTTTTTGGAATCATTCCAACTGTGATTATGAGTGTTTTGATATTCATTATTACCAAGCAGTTTGTCTGGACCCTCCTCACTTGCGTGATAGGAATGACTTTGGTAGCTGCTATTCTCTTGCACGTCTCCTTGGATGTATTGAAGCGATTGGAATTTAAGGAGGTCTAATCCGGTGGTCGATATTCACTTTCAAAGGTTTGGTTAAGAACGCTCAACCAAGAAACCTGAAAAGAAAGGAAGCAATTGGTGCCGATGGATCATGATTTTCTGCAAAATATTATTTGGTTAAAAAAATGGCATTTGCCTGAGAGCAGAAAAATTCCTGTAATTTTGACTCGTCCAAATATAACTGCACTATGATCTACAATTCCATCATTGAGACAATCGGCAACACACCGATGGTACGCCTGAATAAACTTGCCAAAGACATCAAAGGAGAGGTTTTGGTAAAAGTCGAATACTTCAATCCGGGTAATTCCATGAAGGACAGGATGGCGATCAAAATGGTAGAAGATGCTGAGAAGGCGGGACTTTTAAAGCCAGGAGGAACAATCATCGAAGGAACCAGCGGTAATACCGGCATGGGGCTGGCATTGGCAGCTGTGGCCAAAGGATACAAGTGTATTTTCACCATGGCTGACAAGCAGTCCAAGGAAAAAATCGATATCCTCCGAGCAGTGGGTGCCGAGGTAGTGGTTTGCCCGACAAACGTTTCTCCCGAAGATCCAAGATCATATTATTCAGTAGCTAGAAAGCTGAATGCTGATATCCCGAATTCTTTTTATCCCAACCAATACGATAACCTATCCAATACAGCGGCCCATTATGAAACCACAGGTCCAGAGATTTGGAAAGATACTGATGGCAAAATCACGCATTACGCAGCGGGAGTGGGTACTGGGGGTTCTATGTGCGGTACTGCCAAGTACCTGAAAGAGCAAAATCCAAACGTAGTGACCGTAGGTATTGACACTTATGGCTCGGTTTTCAAGAAGTACAAGGAGACGGGAATTTTTGACGAAAAGGAAGTTTATCCCTACCTGACCGAAGGAATTGGCGAAGATATTCTTCCAAAAAACGTCGATTTCAGCCTGATTGATCACTTTATCAAAGTGACGGACAAAGATGCGGCGGTGATGACGCGACGTTTGGCTCGAGAAGAAGGACTTTTTGTAGGTTGGTCCTGCGGATCAGCCGTGCATGGCGCTTTGGAATATGCAAAAGAGCACCTGAAAGAAGGTGACCGCATGGTGATCATCCTACCAGATCATGGCACTCGTTATTTAGGCAAAGTTTATAACGACGAGTGGATGAGAAATCATGGTTTCTTGGAGGACAAAACGTACTCCACAGCCCGTGACATTATTGCTCAGCGAAGTGGTAGTTATCAGCTGTTAGGTGTGAAAAAATCTGATTCTGTCAAAGAAGCGATTGCGATCATGAACGGAAAGAGTGTTTCCCAAATCCCTGTCATGGAAAATGGCGAAGTCGTAGGAAGCTTGACTGACAATAAATTATTGTCAAAAATCATCGATAACCCTGGCTTGAAAGACGGAAAAGTGGCCGATGTCATGGAGGACTCGATGAAGTTTGTAGCCTTAGATTCTACACTGGATGTGCTTTCATCTATGGTTGAAAAGGAAAAGGCCGTGCTCGTAAGAGATACAGCAGACAATATTCACATCATCACCAAACACGATATCTTGGAGGCTTTCACCAAGTAAAAACTGCAGATGACCCCAACTCAGATCGAAAAGCTGTTTCGGCAGTTTCCTGAATTCAGTATTCAGGAAAGTATTTACAGAGCTTGGGAAATGTTTAAAGACCAATGGTTGAATACGCTCGCATATTCACTGTTGGTTTTTACTATTCAGGGCGTGTCGACGTATTATTTGGGCGATTACGCCTTGATGGTCAGTATTTTTCTCTCCCCGCCGCTTACGGCAGGATTCTTCCTGATTGCCAATCGGATCAGTCGGGGAGTAGATGTATCCTTTTCAGATTTTTTTGAAGGGTTTTCTTTTTGGGGGATTTTGATCGTTACCTCGCTTGTTTCAGGCATCTTGACCTTTTTTGGAATTTTGGCATTGATTCTTCCTGGGGTCTATCTGGCAATTGCGTTCATGTTTGGGATTCCCTTTGTCCTGTTTTCAGGAATGAACTTTTGGGTTTCGCTAGAACTCAGCCGAAGGTTGATCACGATGAACTGGTGGAAGTTTTTTGGATTTGTCATCGTTTTAGTTGTTCTGAATATTCTTGGTTTTCTATTCTTTTTTGTCGGGATTTTAGTGACTCTACCGGTGAGCTATTTTGCCATTTATGTGGTTTTTGAGGAATTGACAGCGGATGCATTGGCGGAGTCAGAGGTTACTCATGCGCCAAAATCATAGCTTCTAATCGATTTCTGCACTTTTCAGTAAACTCATTGACAGCGTCATCTGAAGTTATGGGTGGGTTGATCGCCGCTGAAAAGTACACGCTTACTTTTCCGGGAGAAAGCAAAAGCGACCCCCGCTTCATAATTTGATCTGCACCGATGATAGCCATAGGAAGAATGGGAATGCCTGTTTCAATGGAAAGTCGGAAAGCCCCTTTTTGAAAAGGCAAGAGCGTTTCTGAGTTGTCGTTTCGGGTGCCTTCCGGAGCTACGACGATCGAACTACCCTGATTCAGGAATTGGACAAGTTTTTCCAGACTGACTCTGCGGGATTCCGAATCGCTTCGATCTACCCATACCGCAAGTTTGCCTATCACTGTTCCAAAAACCGGGATTCTGGAGAGTTCTTTCTTCCCTATGGCACGCACTTCCTGAGGAATGGACAAGGGGATCATTGGTGCATCGATAAAGGAACGGTGATTGAAGATATAGATGTACGATTTGGAGTTCGCAATATGCTCCAGTCCATATACTTCAAATCGTATTCCGGAAAGAAGGGCCCAGGTTCCCGCCCAAAGTCGGATAAAAAAGAAAGAAATTTTATCGCCTTTTTGGCTGATTACCAGTGGAATCAGTACAAAAAGTCCAAAAATCAGCATCAAGAGTACAAAGAGAATTGCTGAATAGGTGGTATAAATCCATTGGAAGAACTTGATCATCCGGGAAATTCGTTAAATTTGGGTTCGAAAATTATCCTTTAACTCTTTGCTTGCAAAGCCCCAGAGCGATCTGGGGCTTTTATTTTTGTCAAATTAAAGTAGAAATTAATTCTCGAATTTCATTTTTACATATTGTATCCCTATCGATTCGACTAGATTTCCAAGTTGAATTTTTTGCCAAGTTGACTGGAAATAAAAGAAAATCAGTACTTTTGCAGTCCGTTCGGGTGAGCGGCGTGCTTTGTGGGTTCAAGGCACTGATTTCTAACCACAAAACTTCAGTCCCACGGCTCTAAGACTGAGGCTAATCAGAGTCAAATTTTACTATGTCTAGTACAAAAGAATTTAACTGGGAAGACTTCGACACCAAAGGGTTCGGAGAAGGTTACTCCAAAGAGCAAAGAGCTCAGATGGAAGCCATGTATGCCGGCACTTTGAGCGAGATCACTGAGAAAGAGGTCATCAAAGGTGTGGTAGTAGGAGTAAATGACAAAGATGTGATCATCAACATCGGGTTCAAATCTGACGGACTAGTTCCGCTTTCTGAATTCCGTGACGTAGCTGGCATCAAGCCAGGTGACGAGGTTGAAGTATTCATTGAGGAGCAGGAGAATGCTCTGGGTCAATTGATCCTTTCCCGTAAAAAAGCAAAAATCGTTCGTGCTTGGCAGGACATCGAAGGCGCATTGGAAAACGACAGCGTGATCGAAGGTCTTGTGAAGAGAAGAACCAAGGGTGGTCTGATCGTGGATATCTACGGTGTGGAGGCTTTCTTACCAGGTTCTCAGATCGACGTGAAGCCTATCAGAGATTTCGATATCTATGTAGGTAAGAAGATGGAAGTGAAAGTGGTGAAAATCAACCACGCAAATGATAACGTAGTAGTTTCTCATAAGATCCTCATCGAGAAGGATTTGGAGAAGCAAAAAGCGGAAATCCTCAACAACCTGGAAAAAGGTCAGGTATTGGAAGGTGTGATCAAAAACATGACCAACTTCGGTGTATTCATCGATTTGGGTGGAGTGGATGGTCTCCTTCACATTACGGATATTTCTTGGGGTCGTATCAACCATCCAGAAGAAGTATTGCAGCTTGATCAGAAAGTTCAGATCGTTGTGCTTGACTTTGATGACGACAAGAGAAGAATTTCTTTGGGTATGAAGCAATTGACTTCTCATCCTTGGGATTCTTTGGCGTCTAGCCTTGAGATCGGTTCAAGAGTACAAGGTAAGATTGTCAACGTAGCGGACTACGGTGCATTCCTTGAGCTTGCTCCAGGTGTAGAAGGTCTGATCCACGTTTCTGAAATGAGCTGGTCTCAGCACTTGAGAAACCCAGCTGACTTCGTGAAAGTAGGAGACGAAATCGAAGCAGTAGTATTGACTTTGGACAAAGACGACAGAAAAATGTCTTTGGGCATCAAGCAACTTACTGAAGATCCTTGGACTAAAGGTGATATGTCTGCTAAGTATGCAGTAGGAACCAAGCACAAAGGAGTGGTAAGAAACCTAACCAACTTCGGTCTTTTCCTTGAATTGGAAGAGGGTATAGACGGTTTGGTACACGTATCTGACCTTTCCTGGACTAAGAAAATCAAGCATCCATCTGAGTTTGTGAAAGTCGGCGATGAGCTTGATGTAGCAGTTCTTGAATTGGATGTAGAAAACAGAAGACTTGCTTTGGGTCACAAGCAGTTGGAAGAAAACCCTTGGGATACCTTCGAAACTGTTTTCCCAGTAGGTTCAGTTCATAAGTGTACTGTAAACTCCAAGAATGACAAAGGTGCAGTCCTTGAGCTTCCTTATGGACTAGAAGGCTTCGCTACAGTTAAAAATCTGGAGAAAGAAGACGGTTCACAGGTAGAAGTTGGAGAATCTCTTGACTTCAAAGTGACTGAGTTCTCCAAGGATGACAAGCGAATTGTACTTTCTCATACTGCTACCTTCAGAGAAGAAGCAAAAGCTCCTAAGAAAGCTGCTGCTCCAGCTGGAAAGAAGAAAGAAGATTCAGTAGAAATCCCTGCTCAAGCTGAGAAATCAACTTTTGGTGATATCGGGGCTCTTGCTGAATTGAAAGAGAAAATGGAGGGTAAGAAGTAATTCTTGATCCCCTGAGTTAAATACAAAACGCCGGCTGAAGAGTCGGCGTTTTTTTTTGCTCGTAGCGATATGTTGATTTTTCCCGTTACTATTTTGAAGAAATTTTTAATTCTCTAATTGAAGCTTACCAGAGCGAGATACCAGCTAAAAAATGAATTATTTAGGCTATGAAAAAATATATTTTGGTTTTGACCTTTTCTTTTTTTGCAATTACTGCAGTAGGACAATCCAAGTACTCGGTTAGAGGATTTGGTGGATTCTCTGGTTCCAGAGTTGCTACTACAAAGGATTACATTGGACTCGGATCGGTAGATATGCGGGAATTTTTCGAGTTTGGGATCATCTTTTCCAGAAAAATTGGCGATAGGTTTTCTATTAATTCCGGAATCTCCTATCTGAGCTCCAAGGTCGATTTTATCCCTGGATCCAGCTGCCCTAATTGTTCCCAGATTTTGATCGCGCACAATTCGGATTTTAGGATGATCTCTGTGCCAATTTTTGCTGAATATGATCTTGGGAAGGTGTTTTTCGTCAGTGCTGGACCTCTAGTTGATTTTCAGCTTAGCGAAGGCAATAACTTTGATGAGCTTAGTGGCTTGGGTTATTTTGTCGGGATGGGTGCTAGGATGAATTTGGGGTCTTTTGATTTTTCCCTACTACCCAATTATAAGCGACATGGGGTGGTGCCTTTTGAAAAAAGTGAGGGAGCAAAGTATGTGCTCCAAGAACTTGGAATACAGCTCAGTTTAGGCTACAATTTTTGATAAAAAGCAAAAAGCATTCACCTGAGTGAATGCTTTTTTTAATTGAGGTCGAGAGCGGATTCGAACCGCTGTACAAGGTTTTGCAGACCTCTGCCTAGCCACTCGGCCACTCGACCATTAGTTTTCGGATTGCAAATGTAGAATTTTTATTCGCTCATACAAACAGTCATTTTAGATTTTAAGGTTCATGATTGAATTTGTTTTAAGCCAATTCAATGGAATTTCCCTTTTTCAAAGTCATGAAAGCTGAAAATCAAGGGTGTATGATTTCGATTCAAAAATTACATTATTTATATCGATTCTAAATAAAATCTTTGTCATTAAAGAGAATTTAATCAACTGAAAATCAATTTAATAAGGGAATATTTTCAGACTTGAAAGCTATTTTGCCCTTACCGAATTCTTGTTTGAATAATTAGCATCGGGTAGTACCTTTGCAGGGGTTAAAGAGAACCTTAAACTATTTAATTAGCTAAAATATGTTATCCAAACGCTCGTTAGTAGGGATTCGATGGAGTTTCCAGACACTGGCAGTGCTGCTTTTCATGCTGATTGGAGTTTCAGCTTATGCTGCCGATCCAGCTGTTCCAAGTAGCGATGAGGCAATCGCGGCAGGTAAAACTGTTTTTAATGCCAACTGTAAGCAATGCCATAAACTGGATCAGAAATACACTGGGCCCGCATTGCGAGGTGCCACTGATCGTGAATCCATTGAACTTGTAAAAAGTTTCATTAAAAACTCTACAGCTGTAATCGAATCTGGGAATGCGTATTACGCGAACCTTTACAAGGAATATTCAAATCTTCAGATGCCAGCTCATCAGTTTTTGACTGATGATGACCTGAATAACCTTCTTGCCTATATCGAATATGGAGACAAGGTAGATCCTAATGCTTCAACTTCCACTGTCGGAGGAGAAGCAGGAGCTTCAGGTGGAGGAGGGATTCCAAGCGAATACCTAACCATCATACTGGGCGTTCTAGTTTTGGTTTTACTTTTAATCTTGGTAGTCCTTGGATTGATTATTTCAGTACTGACCAAGTATATCAACAAGCAGGATCTTCCAGAGGATGACAAAGAATTCGTTTCTCAGAAGTTTGAGCTTGGCAAAGTTTTTAAAAGTGATGCATTCATCATTATCATCACAGCGCTAGTAATTGCATTGGTGGCTAAAACAGCGATTGATGGATTGTACTCGGTAGGTGTTCAGCAGGGATACGCGCCTTCGCAGCCGATTGCTTTCTCCCATGCACTTCATGCAGGCCAATATGAAATTGCCTGTCAATATTGCCATACCGGTGTAGAAATCGGCAAATCAGCTAACATTCCTTCGGCCAATATCTGTATGAATTGCCATACCCATATTCAAAATGTGGGAGGTAAAGAAGGAATCTCTCCCGAGATTGCAAAAATCTATGCGGCCGTAGATAATAATCAGCCAATTGAATGGGTGAGAGTACACAACCTTCCCGACTTGGCCTATTTCAACCACTCCCAGCACGTAGCTGTAGGAGGTATTGAATGTCAGACTTGTCATGGCCCTATTCAGGAAATGGAAGTGGTGGGTCAGCATAGCTCATTGACTATGGGTTGGTGTATCGATTGCCACAGACAGACTGAAGTCGCTACGCAAGGCAATGCTTATTACGACAAGTTGGTACAGCTTCATTCAGATTCTAAGGATGCTTTGAAAGTCAAAGACATTGGTGGTCTGGAGTGTGCTAAGTGTCACTATTAATTCCTTATCCTATTTGCTAATTCATTCCTAGAAATAAAAATGAAGGAAAATAAAAAAACCTACTGGAAAGGGCTCGAGCAACTCAGCAACGATCCGGAGTTTGTAAAGCATGCCGACGGGGAGTTTGCGGAACTACCCAAAACGCTAAGCGAAGATGGCAGTGCATCCCGAAGAGACTTTCTCAAAGTAATGGGTTTCAGCTTGGCAGCAGCTTCTTTGGCGGCTTGCGAGGCTCCGATCAGAAAGGCTATCCCTTATGTCAATAAGCCGATCGATGTCAATCCATCCATCCCGAATTATTATGCGTCGACATTCGCCTCAGGCGGTGACTACGCTGCCGTAGTTGTAAAAACAAGAGAAGGTCGTCCTATCAAAATAGATGGCAATGAGCTTTCTCCGGTCAATAAAGGTAAAGTTAATGCCATCGTAGAAGCTTCTGTGCTTTCTCTATACGATAAGCAGCGATTGACTGGCCCAATGATCGGTGGTGCTGCTGCGGAATGGGCAGCCGTTGATACGGAAGTAAAAGGAAAGCTGGCATCTGCTGGGACGGTGAAAATTGTCGCAAATACAATCCTTTCTCCATCTACTGAAAAAACATTACAGGAATTTGCAGCAGCTTATGGCGGAGCAGAAGTCATCATGTATGATCCTATCTCCAACTATGGTATAGCTAAAGCATCTGAATCATTTTATGGTTCAAGCGTGATTCCTTCCTATCATTTTGATAAAGCAAAAACCATCGTTTCCTTCGGAGCAGATTTCCTAGGTACTTGGATTTCTCCAATAGAATTTGCGGGTGCTTACGCTAAAACACGGAAAATCAGCAAGGAGAAACCTGAAATGTCAAGACATTATCAGTTTGAATCCAACCTGTCCATGACTGGTGCTAACGCCGATTACAGAACTCCGATCAAAGCTTCTCAAAGCGGATTGGCAGTATTGGCACTATACAATGCGATTGCGAGCAAATCCGGTGCGGCTACGGTAACTGCTCCAAAAGTAGAAATTGCCAACCTTGACAAAGCGGCTGCGGATCTTTTAGCCTCAAAAGGTGCTTCTTTAGTCGTATCTGGATCAAATGATCCGAACGTTCAAATCGTAATTCATGCAATCAATGAATTGCTCGGCAATAATGGCTCAACGGTAGACTTCACTACGCCGGTTTTCTTCAGAAAAGGAAATGACGAGCGAATGAATCAGTTTGTCACTGAGCTAAAAGCAGGTCGTGTGGGAGGAGTTGTTTTCTACAACTGTAATCCGGTATACGACCATGCTCGTGGAGCTGAAATCGCAGAGGGAATTGCCAAAGCAAAAGTAAGTATTGCCACTAATGGTACATTGGATGAGACTTCATCTTTGGTACAGGTTGTAGCTCCGGATCATCATTTCTTGGAATCTTGGAATGACTTCGAGCCTAAATTCGGTCATTACTCTTTGGCCCAGCCTACTATTTCTCCACTTTTTAAAACCCGTCAGGCCCAGGATTCATTCTTGGTATGGGCTGGTTCAGCTACTACTTACTATGACTTCTTGAGACAAAATTGGGAATCCTCAATTTTCACTCAAGTGGAATCAGGAGGCGAATTCCAAGAGTTTTGGGATCAGTCACTATACAATGGTGTCCTAGCTTCCAATAAATCTGCTACTGCTCTAACTCAAGTTGGTGACGCCTCAGCTGCTGCTTCTGCCGTTGCTCAAACGTACAAGGCTGACAATGCGGGAGCTGAATTGGTAATCTATTCTAAAGTTGGTATTGGAAACGGCGCTTTTGCCAACAACCCTTGGCTTCAGGAAATGCCTGATCCGATCACTAAAGCCACTTGGGATAACTACCTGACTGTTTCCCAAAAATGGGCTGCGGAAAATGGTGTGACCATGTTTGAGGAGAACACCAAGAAAGCTTCAATTACTGTCAACGGTAAATCTTTGATCGTTCCGATTTTGATTCAGCCAGGGCAGGCGAATGGAACCTTTGGATTGGCGATCGGCTACGGCAGAACCAAAGCAGGTAGAGTCGCTGACGGAGTAGGTGTGAATGCCTATGATCTTCTTGATGCTTCCAAAGGATTTGTAAACTTTGACATCACTACCGGAGTAGAGGTAGCGGTGACTGGTGATTCCTATAAGATCGCCCGTACGCAGACGCACCAGACTTTCATGGGACGTGAAAACGTCATTCAAGAATCTGTGCTTTCTGCCTATAAAACAGATGCTTCTGCAGGAAGATACAAGCCTGAGATATACAAAGACGGAGAATTTGTGAAGCCGTCCAAACTTTCTCTTTGGAAAGGTCACCAATACAGCCAACATCACTGGGGTTTGGCGATCGATATGAACTCTTGTATCGGTTGCGGTGCCTGTACTGTTGCTTGTCAGGTTGAAAACAACGTGGCAGTAGTAGGTAAGCAGGAAGTACTCAACAGAAGAGAAATGGCTTGGATCCGGATCGATCGATACTATTCTTCTGATGCTCCTGCTGATGATCTTTCAGGAATGGAAGTGGCAGCGGAGAATCCTGAGGTCACCTTCCAGCCGATGATGTGTCAGCAGTGTAACAATGCCCCTTGCGAGACTGTATGTCCTGTGGCAGCTACTACGCACTCTTCAGAAGGCTTGAACCAAATGACTTACAACAGATGTATCGGAACTCGTTATTGTGCCAACAACTGTCCGTATAAAGTGCGTCGATTCAACTGGTTCAAATATCACGACAATAAAGATTTTGCTGGAGTGAACATCGCTCAAAACGATGACTTAGGCAAAATGGTTCTGAATCCTGACGTAACTGTACGTGTACGTGGAGTTATGGAAAAATGCTCCATGTGTGTCCAGCGAATTCAGGCAGGAAAACTTACTGCCAAGCGTGAGAAAAGGGCTGTACAAGATGGTGAGATCAACGTAGCTTGTGCTGTAGCTTGTCCTACCGATGCGCTGGTATTTGGCGATATGAATGATCCAAACAGTAAAGTATCCAAACTTCTGAAGATTGAAGAGACTACTTCTGCATTGAAAGAAGTGGGAGAGGAAAGAGCCTACCACGTGCTGGAAGAAATCAACGTCAGTCCAAACGTGTGGTATTTCACCAAGATCAGAAATAAAGAAAAAAACGAAGCGTAATCATAATTTTATAAACTATGCAGGTTACTTCATCCGTACGCCAACCGTTAGTTACCGGAGGTAAAACCTACCATGATGTGACACATGATGTGGCACGTCAGGTAGAGGGCAAACCTTCCATGCTTTGGTTTTTGGCTTTCCTCACCGCAGCTGGAGTTCTGGCACTTGGTTCATTAGCCCTTATCGCTACTCTCTGGGAAGGGATCGGTATGTGGGGTCTAAACAAGACTGTAGGCTGGGCTTGGGATATCACCAACTTCGTGTGGTGGGTTGGTATCGGTCACGCCGGTACACTGATCTCAGCGGTATTGTTGCTATTCAGACAAAAGTGGAGAACATCCATCAACCGGGCAGCGGAGGCAATGACCATCTTCGCAGTTATTTGCGCAGCAATGTTCCCGGTGATCCACATGGGTCGTCCATGGTTGGGGGCTTATTGGGCTCTTCCGCTTCCAAATACTTTTGGATCACTTTGGGTAAACTTTAACTCTCCGCTTCTTTGGGACGTTTTTGCGATCTCGACCTATTTCTCAGTTTCGTTGGTATTCTGGTACATCGGGTTGATTCCTGATTTTGCTACCATCAGAGATAGAGCTACTGGTTTAAGAAAGACTATTTACGGAGCACTTTCCTTCGGTTGGGATGGAGCTGCTAAAACTTGGATGAGGTACGAATCCGTGTCCTTGATTTTGGCTGGTCTCGCTACTCCGCTTGTACTTTCTGTACACACTATTGTATCTTTTGACTTTGCCACTTCTGTAATTCCAGGCTGGCACACGACGATCTTCCCTCCATACTTCGTTGCTGGAGCGATTTTCTCAGGATTTGCGATGGTGTTGACCTTGATGATCATTACCCGAAAAGTGTTCAAGCTTGAGGATTACATCACCATTGGTCACATCGAGTTGATGAATATTGTAATTATCATCACAGGTTCTATTGTAGGTATTGCCTACATCACGGAATTTTTCATCGCATGGTATTCTGGAGTTGAGGCTGAGCAATATGCATTTATCAACCGAGCTACCGGACCGTACTGGTGGGCTTATTGGTCAATGATGACTTGTAACGTTATCTCCCCACAGCTTTTCTGGATCAAAAAAATCAGAACCTCCATCATTGCGACTTTCGCCTTGTCTATCGTAGTGAATATCGGAATGTGGTTTGAGCGATTTGTAATCATCGTGACCTCCCTTCACAGAGATTACCTGCCATCATCCTGGGCGATGTTCTATCCGACTTGGGCTGACGTCGGAGTTTATATGTTCACCTTTGGTTTGTTCTTTACCCTGTTTTTCCTTTTTGCGAAATTCTTCCCAGTAATCAACATGGCTGAAGTGAAGTCTGTATTGAAATCTTCATCTGAAAAAGTGCTTAAATAATCATGGAAAGAGACACACATTTTATTTTAGGAGTGTACGACGATGAGGACGTATTACTTCATGCGGTAGAAAAAGTAAGGAGCAAAGGTGTAAAAATCCATGAGGTATATACTCCATATCCTGTTCACGGTTTGGAAGATGTACTTGGTTATAAGCGGAGCCGACTTCCAATCGCAGCATTTCTTTTTGGAATGTTGGGAACTTCGTTGGCGATGACCATGCAGTTTTACATGATGCGGTTTGATTGGCCAATGATTATTGGTGGTAAAGATTATGCTGCTTTTCCTGATTTCATTCCAGTGGGTTTTGAGATGACAGTCCTTTTGGCTGCATTTGGTATGGTCGGTGTTTTTATGATCAGCTCCAATCTCAAGCCTTGGGCTCAGCCAAGAATATTTGATGTAAGATCTACAGATGACAAGCATATCATGGCTATCGATCTTGCTAATAACAGTGCAATGGAAGTAGAAAAGATCCGCGAGATCTTAGCTTCATCCGGAGCCACTGAAATCAATAAAAAAAGTTTTGAATAGAAAATCCGGATATATGAATATTGCAAAAGCATTAATTTTCGGAGGTTCTGCATTAGCCATATCAGTATTGGCAGGATGTAAGGCTGGTGGTGAAAACCAAGGGCTGGAATATGCGCCTCAGATGTATCATTCCGTGGCCTACGAACCTTTGACCCAAATCAAGGATGAATCTCAAGGGTCTTGGCTATCTACAAGAGAAGATGGCAAAGGCGAGTTTTATAACTCCAATGGATATAATCCGCATGGGATGAACATGAGGGAGCCGGTTGCAAATACAGTTCCTCGAAACAAGCAAGGCTACCTGCCCTACAGACTAAAGGCATTTGAACTGGAGCAAGCTGCATTAATCGAAAATCCTATCGAATCTTCAGAAGAAGTGTTGAAGGCAGGAGAAGCGCTTTACTTGCAATACTGCAATGCGTGTCATGGAAAAGGCGGTCAGGGTGATGGTAAAGCCGGTGAGGTAATCGGTGGTGTAGCTAACCTTACTGGTGGAGCTTATGTCAATCTCCCTGAAGGACATATTTTCCATGTGATCACCAAAGGTAAAGGAAGAATGGGAGCTCATGGTTCTCAGATTCCTGAGGAAAGCAGATGGAAGATCGTTCACTATGTTAAACAAGTTATCCAAGGTCAAACTGCTGCAGCTCCAGCTGCGACTGCAGATTCTACCATGGTAGCACAAGCAACCCCAGCTAATTAATCATGGCTCATCACGGCGAACAACATTATAACTTAGATCAGCGGTTTGATTTCACTGCTGCTACTAAAAAGTCTATCCTTACTGTTCTAGTAATAGGTGCGATCCTTTTGGGGATCGGAATCGTACTGGCAATGACTGGCGGAGGCCACGAAGAAGCCGGTGAAGCTGGAGGACATGCCTTCCATTGGTATGAAAGGCTTTATGCTAACCTCTGGATCAATAACGTATTCTTTACAGGTATTGCAATCGTAGGAGTTTTCTTCTTTGCAATTCAGTTTGCAGCGCAGGCAGGTTGGTCTACTCCTCTTTTGAGGGTGATGCTATCTTTCGGTAACTGGCTTCCATTTGCAGGTATATTGATGCTTGCTACTTTCCTTTTTGCAAATCATGATTTGTTTCACTGGACTCATTCCTATCTTTTTGATAAAAATGATCCTCAGTACGATTCAATCATTGATGGGAAAGGTGCGTTTTTCTTTTGGCCAATGGAAAAAGGAACATTCCCGATTTTCTTCATTGTAAGAATGGTGCTGTTTTTTGGACTTTGGGTGTTTTTCTTCAAAAAATTCCAACAAATCAGTGATCAGGAAGATCAATTGGGAGGCAACTCGCATTGGTTCAAAATGAGAAGCTGGTCGGCTTTCTTCCTAATCTTTTTTGCAGTTTCTTCTTCAGTTTCTGCTTGGGATTGGGTGATGTCTATCGATACGCACTGGTTCTCTACCTTATTTGGATGGTATGTTTTCGCTTCTTGGTTCGTTTCTGGACTTTCAGCGATTACGTTATTGACTATTTTCCTCAAGGGTAGAGGATATTTGGAAATGATTAACCAAAACCACATTCATGACATGGGTAAGTTTGTGTTTGGTTTCTCAATTTTCTGGACCTACCTCTGGTTTTCACAGTTCTTGTTGATCTATTATGCCAACATACCTGAAGAATCAGTTTATTTTATTGAAAGATTGTCAAGCGACGTGTATGGACCGTTCATTTTTGTAAACATCGGTCTAAACTTCTTCCTACCCTTCCTTGTTCTTATGACTAGAGATGCGAAGAGACACGGAATTTTCCTTAAGGTAGTTTGCTCGATTCTGTTGGTTGGTCACTGGGTGGATTTCTTCTTGATGGTTCAGCCAGGTACCTTGGGACATAATGGAGGAATTGGATTTATGGAAGTAGGAATGTTCCTTGTATTTGGTTCTGCGGTGGCATTGGTTGTGTTAGGAGGTCTTGCGAAGAAAAATCTGATCGCTAAAAATCACCCAATGCTTGAAGAAAGCTATCATCATCACATTTAATAATTATCCGAAAAAACTAAGATATGTACGGATTTCTGATTGGAGTAGGGGTTCTTCTGTTATTTTCCATCATTTGGATGGTATACAGAATTCAGACTTTGGTTTCTGTTGTAAAAGGTTCCGACAGGAAAATTGCCTCTGGGAGTAATAAAGTAAATGCTATTCTGTTTATCGTATTTCTAGTTGGAACCGGAATTTTAATGTTCTGGTATTCTATCAAGGAGTTTGATAACTATCAATTGCCAGTGGGTTCTGAGCACGGTGTCATTACTGATAAATTGTTTTGGATCACAATGGCTGTGACTGGAATTGTATTCCTCATTACTCACATTTTGCTGTTTATATTTCCATATAAGTATCAATACAAGGAAGATAGAAAGGCTACTTTCTACCCTGACAACAATAAGCTTGAGGTGATTTGGACAATTGTTCCTGGAGTAGTTCTTGCTGGATTGGTGATTTCAGGTTGGATGGCTTGGTCGGATATCACTGCTCCTGCTCCTGAAAAAGCTCACGTCGTAGAAATCATGGGATATCAGTTTGCTTGGGACGTAAGATATCCAGGTAAGGATAATGTATTGGGTGATTATGATTACAGATTGATCAATGCTTCCAATTCTCATGGTGTTGATTTCACTGATAAAAACTCTATTGATGATTTTCCTTCGCCGAAAGTAGTTATTCCCAAAGGTGAGCCGGTGCTATTCAAAATCAGGGCACGTGATGTATTGCACTCAGTCTTTGCTCCGCACATGAGATTGAAGATGGATGCAGTTCCTGGTATGCCAACTCGATTCTGGTTTGTTCCGACTAAAACTACGGAAGAAATGAGAGCGGAATTGAAAGATCCGGAATTTGAATATGAGATCGCCTGTACGGAGATATGTGGGCGTGGGCACTTCTCTATGAAGAAGGTGATTGAAGTGGTAGAGCCTGAGGCTTACCAGAAGTGGTTGGTAGAACAGAAAACTTTCATTCAGAATAACCCTGCCCTTGCGGAGGGATTAACTCCTGAATTGAAAGAACTGGCAGAGATTCAAATTAGAGAAAGCAATAAATAAAATTATAAGTTATGGCAACAGCAACTGTAGCACATCATGACGAAGCAGCTCACGAGCACCATGAGCATCATGATAATTTTATAACAAAATATATTTTCACTCAAGATCATAAGATGATTGGAAAGCAATTTCTAATCACGGGGATGTTTTGGGCGATAATTGGAGGATTTCTTTCCATTCTATTCAGATTACAGCTCGGTTTTCCTGAAATGAGCTTGGAGTTCCTTCGCCCGCTTTTGGGTGGATGGATTGATGAGACAGGGGCATTAGATCCTACATTCTACCTTGCGCTAGTTACAATGCATGGTACCATTATGGTGTTCTTTGTATTGACTGCAGGCTTGAGTGGAACATTCTCAAATTACTTGATTCCTCTTCAGATCGGTGCCCGTGACATGGCCTCTGGATTTATGAATATGCTATCTTACTGGTTCTTCTTTGTATCCGGTGTGATCATGTTTATTTCCTTGTTCATCAAGACAGGCCCTGCAGGTGGTGGTTGGGTAGTTTATCCTCCGCTTTCAGCTTTGGAGCAGGCTATTCCTGGATCTGGTCTTGGAATGACGCTTTGGTTGATTGCCATGACATTCTTTATTGCTTCTTCCTTGTTGGGAGGTATCAATTACATCACTACGGTAATTAACCTTAGAACGAAAGGGATGTCTTTCTCGAGACTTCCCCTGACTATCTGGGCATTCTTCTTGACTGCAGTAATCGGTCTTCTTTCTTTCCCTGTCTTGTTTGCTGCAGCTTTGTTGTTGGTATTTGACAGAAGTTTCGGAACATCCTTTTACCTCTCAGATATTTACATTGGTGGAGAAGCGCTTCCAAATACTGGCGGTAGCCCAGTGCTCTACCAGCACTTATTCTGGTTCCTAGGTCACCCAGAAGTATATATCGTATTGCTTCCTGCATTGGGTATTACTTCAGAAGTAATCGCGACGAACTCAAGAAAACCAATCTTTGGTTACAAGGCGATGATTATCTCCATGTTGGGTATTACGATCCTTTCATTTATCGTATGGGCTCACCACATGTTCGTTTCAGGTATGAATCCATTCTTGGGATCTATCTTCATGTTCTTGACCTTGATTATTGCTGTGCCGTCTGCTGTGAAGGTATTCAACTATCTCACCACGCTTTGGAGAGGTAATTTGATTTTCACGCCAGCCATGTTGTTTTCGATAGGACTTGTTTCCTTCTTCATCTCGGGTGGTTTGACAGGTATTTTCTTGGGTAACTCTGCCATTGACATTCAACTCCACGATACCTATTTCGTCGTTGCTCACTTTCACCTAGTAATGGGTTCTGCATCTTTCTTTGGATTGATGGCTGGAGTTTATCACTGGTTCCCTAAGATGTTTGGTAGAATGATGGATGCAAGACTAGGTTATGTCCACTTCTGGTTGACTTTTGTGGGTGTATATCTCGTATTCTTCCCAATGCACTATATCGGAATAGCAGGCTTCCCTAGAAGATATTACAATTGGACAAACTTTGAGTTTACCAACATGTACACTGATTTGAATATGTTCGTTTCAGCTGCTGCGATTATCACATTTGCTGCCCAGTTTATCTTCATTTTCAATTTCTTCTACAGCATGTACAGAGGAAGAAAGGCAACTTTGAATCCATGGAGATCAAATACACTGGAGTGGACCACACCATTGGAGCCGGGTCACGGCAACTGGCCTGGAGAGATTCCAACTGTGTACAGATGGCCATATGATTACTCCAAGCCAGGAGCAGCTGAAGATTTTATCCCTCAGACCGTTCCTTTATCTGCTACTCCAGAATCCAATCTTCCGCACGAGCAAGAGCTTGTGAAACTTGAGATGGAAATCATGAAAGAAGAAGCAGAGGTTTTGGTGGCAAATGAATCTAAGCACTAATACTTCAATAAACAGCTTTCGTAAGGTTTCCAGCCTTACAGTGATCGCTGTTTATTTTCTGATATTGGTTGGAGGAATAGTACGAAGTACTGGCTCAGGAATGGGCTGTCCCGATTGGCCAAAATGTTTTGGGAGTGTGATTCCACCAACAAGTGTGGATCAGCTCCCAAAAAATTATCAGGAAATCTACCTTCAAATAAGACTTGCTAAGAACGAAAGGTTTGTAGCGACACTTGAAAAATTAGGATTTGAAGAAACAGCTGGAAAAATTGCCAATGACAAGTCCATTTTGGTTGAAGAGGAATTTAATGCTACCAAGACTTGGATTGAATACATCAATAGGCTGATAGGTGTGGTGATAGGTTTATTCATCCTTCTCACAGTTTGGAAATCGTTCAAACTTTGGAAGATTGATAAGTGGATTCCGATCAATGCAATACTTTCCCTAATTCTGGTTCTGTTTACTGGTTGGATTGGTTCTATTGTAGTATCGACCAACTTATTGCCGTGGATGATCACCTTTCACATGTTGCTTGCGCTTGGTGTAGTTGGGGTCTTGCTGTACATCAACCATCGATCAGAGCGGCTTCAGGTTACCCATGGAGTGCAAATGGATGTGCCTGCTAAAGTCCAATGGGTTTTAGTCATCGGAACGATCTTGATGTTGGTACAGGTGGTACTTGGAACTCAGGTTCGAGAGCAAATTGATCAAGTAGCTTCGTCTTTGGGTGATATGCTCCGTGGCGAGTGGGTAGATCGTGTTGGGGTAGTTTTTCTTATTCATCGGTCGTTCTCTTTAGTTCTCTTCGGTATCCATGTCCTCTATTTCTTTTGGGCATTTAGATATGCTCTGAGGAGATCCAAAGTAAATCTTTGGTCACAGGTGCTGGTAGTATTGATAATATTGGAGATTGGCTCTGGAATGGGAATGGCTTATTTCGGTATCCCTGCGTTTCTTCAGCCAATTCACTTATTACTTGGCTCGGTAATCTTGGGTGTTCAATTTATTTTGATCCTTCAATTAAGAGACCATTTACAGTTTAAGTTAAACACAAATTGAAATGAGGACAGTTGGCGTAACTGACCATACAATAATCAGCTTTATTCTCACGAGAATCAAAGCTTATTCCGATTTGATCAAGTTGAGGTTATCCGCTTTGGTGACTTTTTCTGCTGTTTTTGGGTATATTTTAGGCGACCGGGGAGCTAGTTTTGGATGGACTGGGTTTCTTGGGTTAGCGCTAGGTGGGTTTTTGATTTCAGGTGCTTCAGGTGCGGCCAATGAAATCATGGAGCGGGACTTGGATAAATTAATGAAGCGTACTCAGAATCGTCCGCTTCCTCTCCACATTATTTCTCTCCAAGAAGCCTATTGGTTTACTTCATTTGTCGCTATTCTTGGAGTTTTCCTCTTATGGACTTTTACTAATCCACTCACCACTTGGTTGGGTATTTTGAGTATGGTGTTGTATGTTTTTGTTTACACTCCGCTCAAAAGAGTTGGGCCAATAGCCGTTTTTGTTGGGGCTATTCCTGGCGCCATGCCCCCATTGTTAGGCTGGACTGCAGCCACCGGTTCAATTACTTATGAAGCGCTAATTATCTTTGGTATTCAGTTCATTTGGCAGTTTCCACACTTCTGGGCGATAGCTTGGGTAAGCGATGAGGATTACAAAAGAGCCGGTTTCAAATTGCTTCCGAGTGGAGGAGGCCAAGATTTGAATACTGCTATTCAGATTATGATTTACACCTTGTTTCTTCTTCCTTTGGGATTATTGCCAAGTTATTTTGGACTCACAGGCCTCAATTCTGGAATAGTTGCGACTGTTTGTGGTGTGCTTTTTCTAGCGCAGACATTTTCCCTCATGCGTGATTGTTCGCGAAAGTCAGCTTTGAAGATCA
The DNA here is from genome assembly GCF_003259255.1 of Algoriphagus litoralis. GTDB lineage: Bacteria > Bacteroidota > Bacteroidia > Cytophagales > Cyclobacteriaceae > Algoriphagus > Algoriphagus litoralis. The sequence goes on along the minus strand of NZ_QGOL01000014.1, from coordinate 138,875 downwards.
TGTTTGGATCATTTTTGTATTTGCCCATTGTCCAGATTGCTTACCTACTCGATAAACTACCTTAACACATGGAAAAGGAATTGAAATACGTCGATATGGTGGAACAGCCGATCTCTATGCACCCAAAGAAATTTGCGCTTTGGTTGTTTATGGTTTCGGTGGTGATGGTTTTTGCTGGCTTGACGAGTGCTTATATCGTTAGACAGGCCGAAGGAAATTGGCTTGAATACGATCTCCCTGAGATTTTCTGGATTACTTCGGGTATTGCATTAGCCAGTAGTGTTACACTTCATTGGGCCTACTATTCTGCTAAAAAAGATAATTTTCTTAACCTGAGAATTGGCATGTCTATGACAGTTTTGCTAGGGATTGCATTTCTTGTAGGTCAATGGTATAGCTGGGTGGCAATGGTGGATCGTGAGGTATTCTTTGTAGGGAATCCTTCGGGCTCCTTTTTATATGTATTTACAGGACTTCACGCTGCTCACCTGATCAGTGGTGTGATATTTCTGATTATTGTATTAATTTCGACACTTAGATTAAAGGTGCATTCCAAAGCCATGGATACGATGGAAATGGCAACGACTTATTGGCATTTTCTCGGAGGTCTCTGGTTGTATCTGTTCATGTTTTTGCTTCTTAATCATTAAAATAAAACCTGGTACTAATTATTAATTTATGTCTGCGCATTCTACTGCTATTGGAGTAAGCTCGAAAAGAGGCGTTTGGGGAGGAGGAAATGAACCCCTAAAAGCAAGCTATGGAAAACTCATGATGTGGTTTTTCCTGCTTTCCGACATCTTCACTTTTGCCGCATTTTTGATCAGTTACATCGCTATCCGAGTGAGCTACCCCGCTTATGAAGGCCCAGCCACTGATTTTGTCGGTTCAAATGAATACTGGCCGGTACCTGAATTGGTATTCGAAGCACTTCCTTTTCTACATGGAGTTCATGCCCCGTTGATTTTCGTAGGTATCATGACCTTTATTTTGATTGCAAGTTCCGTGACAATGGTACTGGCGGTGGAAGCTGGTCATAGAAATGACAGAAATGACGTAGTAAAATGGATGCTTTGGACTTTAGTAGGAGGTATTACTTTCCTTAGCTGCCAAGCATGGGAGTGGAACCACTTCATCCATGGAACTGATGGAGGTACTGTCTTAACTTATGTCAATACCCTTGGGCAAAACGTCACTGAAACTGTCTTCGGTGCCAATCTGGTAGTCAACGAATATGGACCATCCTCTTTTGCACAACTATTCTTCTTCATCACTGGATTCCACGGATTCCACGTGACCGTTGGCGTCTTTTTGCTATTCCTTTGCTTTTATCAGGCTGCTGTGGGGGTTTATGACAAAAGAGGTCATTACGAAATGGTTGAAAAGATTGGCCTTTACTGGCACTTTGTAGACCTGGTTTGGGTATTCGTATTTACGCTATTCTATCTGATCTAAGCACGCTATTAAATCTTTGAAATATGGAAATTCAGGAAAATAAGTCAACGCTGATTGTCGAAAAGCGTGACGAACAAAAAATCAAAAAGATCTGGAAAACAGCTTTTATACTGTTGGCGATAACCGTGGTAGAGTTCATTATGGCTTTCACGATTGATAGAGGATTTATTTTATACTTTCTCTTTATCGCTCTGACTATCTGGAAGGCCAAGTACATCATGATGGAATTCATGCACTTGGGTGACGAGGTGAAGCCTTTGTTTTATTCGATCATCGTACCGCTGATTTTCTTGGTATGGCTAGTGATCGCTTTAGTTAAAGAAGGTTCAGATATCTTCCTAATGCGTTGGTAAAAAATTGAAAAAATCGATAAAAATGGAAGGTTGGAGTGAATCACTTCAACCTTCTTTTTTGTTAACAGCATAGTATGAGAAGTCTGAGGTTACTACAAGGGATGGTGCTGGTGTGCATCTTATTGATTCCTGTTTTGGTTTTTATGTTTTTGAGGGGATTTGGGACAAATGAATATAATTTGCCGGTTTTCTTCGAAAAAGGCGTGGACAATCCATTCCTGGAATGTCCTGTTACAGACACTACCCAACATTACATTCCTGAATTTACTTTTACCAATCAACAAGGATTGCCAATTGGCAAAGGTCAGATGGAAGGGAAAATCACCATAGTGGATTTCTTTTTCACTTCTTGTCCAAGTATTTGTCCAGTCATGTCCAAAGAAATGGAGCGAGTCAATGACATGTTCAGAGAAGAACCAAAGGTTCAAATCATGTCAATCAGTATCGACCCAGAGTTTGATACTCCTGCTATTCTCAAAGACTATGCTGATGAACACGGGGCGATCCCAGGTAAATGGCATTTTCTATCTGGACCCAAGGAGGAAACCTACCAACTTGCCCGTTGTGGATTTGTGATTCCAACACTAGATGGAAATGGAGTCCCGGATGATTTTGTCCATAGTGACAAATTTATCCTTGTAGATGAGCAGGGGAGAATTCGCGGCTACTATAGCGGAACAAATCGCGAAGATGTTGATTTATTAATGTTAGAGACTAAAGTACTATTACATGCAAGCAAATAACGGATCGATGCTTCAAGAAGAAGCAAAAGTAAAGAACTGGATCATTGGAATCTCGATTGCTATTCCTTTGGCTGTGGCGGTTTTATTGTTTATGCCGGCCAAAATCACTGCCTTGGGTGATTGGGTATACTTTCTTCCGCATTTGAATGCAGTCATCAATTCTGCAGCCTCTCTTGCCTTGATCTTAGGTTTGGTCTTTGTGAAACAAAAGAAGTACAGTTATCATGGCGCCACGATGACGATTGCTTTTGTTTTGGGAGCAATTTTCTTGGTTTCGTACGTGATTTATCATGCTTCGGCAGAGAGCACCTCCTTTGGAGGTGAGGGAGCTATCCGTTCGGTGTATTACTTTCTGCTGATCACACATATTGTATTCGCTGCCGTCGCACTTTTCCCAATACTCTTCGCCTATTACTATGGCTATACAGATCAGCGGGAAAAGCACCGAAAAGTGGTTAAATTCGCCTATCCGATCTGGCTTTACGTATCTATCACTGGAGTGATCGTCTATTTGATGATCAGTCCCTATTATGTGAATTGATCGCCTAATCATCTCAACTAGCTAATCCTCAAATGATATGAAGCTGAAATCACTCTTTCTCGTAGTATTCTTCTTTGGGTTCCAGATGGCAAGTTTTGCCCAGTGTGCAATGTGTCGCGCTTCTGTCGAAAACAATGTAAGTAACGGCGATACCAGTATCGGCGCAGGACTGAATAGTGGCATTCTTTACCTCTTTGTCATGCCATATCTCTTGGCTGCCGTGATCGGGTATTTATGGTATAGATCATCCAAAAAGAAAAAAGCCAAACTCTCGCTTCGATAAGAGATCTAAAGGCAAAGTTTGATACCAGACTTTGCTTTTTTATTTTTAGGATAAATGAGCTTCAAAACCCGACGACTGATCATCTTGATCAGTATTCTTTCCCTTTTCGTAGTACTGGTTCTCAATTTTTTCGTTTTTCAAAAAAGCGAAGAAGAGAAATCCTATGAAGCCATCCAGCTTAAAATTCAAGCTGCGGATAGAGAATTTGACGATGATTTTATTCGGGTGTTGATGGATGTTAGGCCTGAAGATTCCATCACTTTTGAGCAGGTCAGTAACCCAGACCATACCTACCCTTTCTTTGTTCTGGATATGTCCGGGGATTTGGTTTTTTGGTCAGATTTCACCACGACGTTCGATTTCTCGGAATTGGACCTGAACAAAGAATTTCAGCTCTTGGAAGATCCCTTTGGAACCTTCTTTATCAAGATCCGAAAGGTCAAACGAAATGCCAAGGACTATTTTCTGGTGCATACCTTACGGCTAGTCTGGCCCGGGAATATCGAAAATGACTATCTCAGTACAGGGCCTAATCCGGATTTTTTCGGAAATGACAGATTTCAGCTCTATGAAAATCCAGAGGACGGTGCGTTTCAAATTCTGTCTTCCACGGGTAAGCCTTTGTTTGGTATCAGTTTTCAATTGGGCTATGAGCCTGTCGGCAAAGTGTCAAATACGGCACTTCTTATATTTATCTCCTCGATTTTTTTGCTCTACTTTTTGTTAAGCTTTGATTTTCTGCGAAAAAAATGGAGCGATGGCCACCAATGGCAGACCATCAGCTATGGTTTTTTGATTCTGGCCACTATCCGGCTTGGAATGGTTTTGCTGAATATTCCCGGAGGATTTTTTGAAACAGAACTATTTGACCCGGCGAATTATGCCTCTTCGTGGTTCAATCCTAGCTTGGGTGATCTCTTGCTTAATACAGTATGTTTTGGTTTTATTTTGGGTTTGATCGTCTTTCAGCTTTCATCCAAGAAGACCTTACAGCAAGTATCCAACTACCTTCAGGCCAAGAATGGATTTGAACTGGGCTTGTTTTTTTCACTACTACTGAGTTCGGTGTTTTTTGCCTTAGTTTGGTTTTTCCCGAGAGACTTGACCTTCAATTCCCAATGGGTGCTGGATATCCGCTCGATTCCTACCTTTGATGTTTTCAAGGGATTGAGCATCCTGATTTTGTTTTTGTGGGGCTCTGTGTATGTGTTGATTTCGCTTACGGTCTTCAGCGTATTATTCAGTTTGCAAAAGAGCAAGGCCATGTATCTGAAATACATTCTGGCTTTGGGAGCCCCTATTTTAGTGGTGTCCTTCTGCTTCAATTTCTGGTTTGGGGTGGCTTGGTTGATCCATTTCCTCTTTTTATTCAGCATTATCCGTTTTGAATTGTTCCAGAATGTTTTCAGGCTGGGACTGGACACCTTTCTGACGTTTTTCTATGCCTGCTTGGTCACAGCAGGAATTATTGGCGTGAGTACTTTTCAGTCGGATCAGGAGCGGCTGATTCAGTCCAAGACTCGGTTTGCTAATCAAAACCTAATTGAAAATGACGTGATGACGGAGTTTTTTCTCGAGGATATTTTTTCCCGAATGAAAAATGACCTCTTTATCCAAAACAGGATGGTGGACCCTTTACTTTCTAAAGATCCTGTCGAAACTAAAATTCGGAAGATTTATCTCGATAATTATTTTGATCAGTTTGAGGTGGTGATTCGCATCTTTTCTGCCTCAGGACAGCAGATTCAAGGCCCGGCAGAGCAGCAGGACCTTAAAGAGCTTCGCCAAAATTATGTCAAAAGTGACTTTGCGACCGGGGTTAGAGACCTTTATTTCATTCGGGGAAAAGAAGCCACTGCAGGAAATAAGTTTGTAGCCTTCATTCCGGTTTTGAAAGAAGATAATTTGTTGGGTACCGTATTTTTGGAATTAAATCAACTCCGGATCCAGCCCGGTAGTGTCTACCCTAAACTTCTCCTGGATCGAAAGTATGCTGATAAGCTCGATCCGCTCAATTACGACTATGCTGTCTTTCGGGAAAAAGAATTACTACGGAGTTCCGGTACGTTTAATTACTATCAGGGTGAGTTTCTAAATGAGCTCGAAAGAGATCAATTGTTTGAAACCGGGATTTTATCACAGGGATTTCATCATTTTGGGATGAAAAATGGAGAGGAAATCATCGTGATTTCTTCCCCAACTATCTCATTCTCCCAATTTTTTGGAAACATCTCACTTTTCTTTGTGGCATTTGTCTTTTTGACCTTTCTCGCTATTCTGCTGAATACTTTGCTCAAAGGCTACCGCAACTTTGAATTCAACTATTCCACCAAGCTTCAGTTGTACCTGAACTTCGCTTTCTTTTTCCCGATCATTATCATTTCGATCATCACCATCGGCCTGTTGGGTGGCAGCTACAAGGACGATCTCAATCGACAGTACACTGAGAAGGCACGATTGATCCGCAGCAATCTCGGCGTATTCTTCAATAATCAGAACCCCGCCAGCGTGGATCGGGATCTGCTCAATGAAGAGATCAATTCTCTAGCCAATACTATTGCCAGCGATATCCACCTGTACACGCCTGAAGGCTATCTGGAGTCAACCAATAGGCCCAATATTTTTGAAAAGAAAATCTTGGCCCCCTGGATCAATCCGGCTGCCATGGCAGGGATCATGGAGCAGAATCAAATCCAACTTTTGGTCAATGAGCGGATCGGTAAACTACGCTACCAGACCGTCTATTTGGCTGTGCCTTCCCAAGTAGACCAATCGTATATCGGTATTTTGGCGGTTCCGTTTTTCGAGTCTGAGACCGAGCTGAATTCGTTGATTTCAGACGTGTTGAGCAATATTTTTAATGCGTTTGTGGTCATTTTCATCCTGTTTTTGATTGTTTCCTCCTTTGTGTCCAAAAATCTGACTTTGCCTTTTAAGCTGCTCACGCAAAAGCTGAAAGCGACTAACCTCGAGAATAACGAACCGATGTACTGGGGATCTAAGGATGAAATTGGTCTGCTTGTCAATGAATACAACAACATGCTCTTCAAACTTGACGCGAGTAAAAAAGTCCTCGCCTCTACGGAAAAAGAGTCGGCCTGGCGTGAAATGGCCAAGCAAGTCGCCCACGAAATCAAAAATCCCCTTACTCCGATGAAACTGACACTGCAGCATCTTCTTCGGTTGGATCAAGAGGGGAAGCTGGAAGATCAGCAGAAGCTCCGCAAATCCTTGGAGACGCTCATTCACCAAGTCGACGCGCTCAGTGGGATTGCATCCTCCTTTTCCACTTTTGCAAAAATGCCCCTACCCAAGAACGAATTAATGAACTTCAAGACGGTCTTGACGCAGGTCTTGGAATTATTTAAAAACGATAAACGGGTGCAGTTGGAGTTTCTGGATGATTCCTACACTGAAGAAATCATCATCATGGGGGATGACAAGCTTTTCGGTAGAGTCATCGCCAACTTGATCATCAATGGAATTCAGGCCGTACAGCCAGGAAAAGCACCACATATTAAAATCTGGCTGTGGATGACTGAGCAGTCGGTTTTCTTGGAGATTGCAGATAATGGGAAGGGGATTCCGCCCGAATTGAAAGATAAAATCTTCATCCCTAATTTCAGTACCAAATCAACCGGCTCCGGTTTGGGTCTAGCCATTGCCAAAAGTGGAGTCGAGACCGCAGGAGGAAAGATCTGGTTCGATACGGAAGTGGGGAAAGGGACGACTTTTTACCTCACATTTCCATTGGTCGAATAGTTTTGGCTTTTTACTACCTTGAAACGAAAAAGGGCCGAAAGATCTGATGCGTGTTTGGTTAGCTTCCGTTTTTTTGTTTTTTGGACTGAGCTTTACGAGTCAGGCTCAGGAAAAATGCCGCTGGTTTCCTGCCGAATACTTCTCCCAGCCCAGTATCCTCGATTCGCTTTTTGCAAGTGAACAAAGCATCCGTGTCCTCGATAAGTCGGGCAAAACTTACCCGTTCACTTACGACCTCTCCAATCGCACACTTCTTATCGACTTTGATCCCTCTTCGACCCCGGATTCTGTGCAGGTGTGCTATAGAACACTGGCTATTCGGATGGATCAGACGTTTGCCAAGCGAACTTTGCTGGAAGATTACGATTCTACCGCCATTTTTAAGGATAATCGAATTCAGACTCTTCCTGATTTTGACATTCGGGAAGAGCTTTTTCCCAGTACCAATCTCTACAAAACCGGAAGTCTAACCCGTGGAGTTTCTTTTGGCAATACACAAAATGTATTTGTCAATTCAGCACTCAATCTCCAATTGGAGGGAGATATCGGCGAAAATCTGAAAATCAGGGCAAGCATCACTGATCAGAATGTACCGTTTCAGCCCGAGGGCAATACCCAGCAAATTCAGGATTTTGACAATGTACTGATCGAACTTTACAATGATAACTTCAGTCTGGCCGCAGGGGATGTGGTCCTGCAGCAGCGGCAATCGGAGTTTCTTCAATATTATAAAAATGTGCAGGGGCTGCAGTTCACTTCCAAATACAAGCTAAAAAACAACTGGGAGGCCAGTTCGCAGGGATTTGTATCGGTGGCCAAAGGAAAATTCGCCTCCATCCAGTTGCCGATCATCGAGGGTACACTCGGACCTTACCGCATCAGTGGACCAAACAATGAGCGCTTTGTGATAATTATGGCCAATTCGGAGCGGGTTTTTTTGGATGGGAAGCAGCTGCAGCGGGGGTTTAATGCAGATTACGTGATCGATTACAATCAGGCTGAGATAACCTTCACCCCCAAAGTCCTCATCACCCAATACTCTCGGGTTCGGGTGGATATTGAGTTTGCCGAGCGAAACTACTCCCGGTCAATTCTGGGAGCCAATCACCTGCAGACGAATGGAAAAGTTGATTTCTACCTGAATTTCTATCAGGAAAAAGACAATCGAAACCGACCACTTTTCACCGAGTTTTCCCAAGGAGAACAGGCTTTATTGGCGTCAGTGGGAGATCGAGTGGAAAATGCTGTGATTCCAAGGATAGATTCAGTTGCCTTCGATCCTACTCGAATTCTCTATGAAAAAGTGTCCGAAGTGGATGACTTTGGAAATGTGACTACATTTTACCGCTACTCCACGGATCCTGAGTTGGCACATTTTGCCCTTTCGTTTTCTCAGGTGGGAGTCAATCAGGGTGATTACAGACGGACTTCCCAGCTTTCCAACGGGACTGTTTTTGAATATGTCCCTCCCGTCAGTGGACAGCCCCAGGGTGACTATTCAATCCTTACCCAGCTTCCTGCACCGGACAGTAAGCGAATGACGACTGCAGGTACACGGATTAAATTGGGGGAATATGAAAAAGTTTACACGGAAGTGGCGCTTTCCTCTGTGGATAAAAACCTCTTTTCTTCCCTCGATGATGAGGACAATCAAGGCCTGGGATTGAAAGTCGGACTTCAATCGGAAAATCGGGAGTTCGGGATTTTCAAAGGGTATAAATTTAAAGGCTTGACCGAGATCGAGTACAACACGACCAACTTCAATTTTATCGATCGTTTTCGATATATCGAGTTTGACCGGGACTGGGGATTATCTCCCGAAACCTTGGAAATTCCTGCTGCGGAGCGGTTTTTCCTAACGCAGATTGGCCTGGAAAAAGATGTCAAAAACACCTTCAATTACAAGCTTTACCTCAGAAATCGGGAAAATGTCCTCAGCGGATCTCAGCATACAGCCAATTGGACAGCCGAACTCGGACGGCGGTTTTTGATCCGTCAGGAGTTTTTCAGGATGCAGAGTGATCAGGACAGCTTGACTTCAGACTGGACCAGATATCTGGGAAATATCAGCTACCAATCCAAAATCTTGGTGCCAGGCTACCAGTTTTCTTTAGACGAAAATGCGTTCAAAAATGCTGAAACTGACTCCGTGATCAGTACGGCCATGAATTTCAAAGAACATTTGGTATATCTCCGAAGCAGTGACACGCTGAGTTATTCATTTTTGGTAGATGCAGCCTGGAGGGAAGACAAAGCTCCGGTAAATGGGCGCTTGCTCGACGATACGCAGGCTTTCACTTCCAATTTTACCTTCAGAAAGCAATGGGTCCAGCATAGTCTCAGCAGTACATTCACTTATCGGGAATTGGCATACCTCCAGCGCGACCTCCCTACCGAACTGACCGTGATGGGAAAAGTGGACTACGCGGGAAGCCTGGGCAAAAACATCATCAGAAATGAAATCAGTTACGCCATCGGAAATGGACGCGAGCTCCAGCGGGAGTTTGTTTTCCTGCCTGCTCCCAATGGTGACGGAACCCACACTTGGCGGGATGATAACGGTGACGGAATCCAGCAGCTCAATGAATTTTACATCGCGATCAATCCTGAGGAAAAGCAATACATCAAAATCTTTGTCCCTACGGATACTTACGTGCAGGCTTATACCAGCTTGCTCAATTACCGCATCCAAGCCAGATTTCCCGAATCCTGGAAAGAAGCTGGGGGCGTCTTAGCATTTCTCCACAAATTCTCCAACACCTCCAGCCTGAGTGTGGAGAAAAAAGTAACCTCGGATGATTTTTGGGATCGAGTCAATCCATTTATTGGTTCGATAGACCGGGATCAAATTCTTTCCCTTCGACAGATTATTCGGACGAGTTTCTTCTTCAATCGGGCTTCGGCCAAGTATGGATTTGACTTGTCCTTGTTTGATTCTCAGTTGAAGCAACTGCTCTCCGGAGGATTTGAAGATCAAATCCAGCAGGACTGGAAGCTCAATACCCGCTATAATTTCAATGCTGTCCTTACCCTGAGAGTCATCGGAAGTACCGGCAACAGAGTTTCTGCCTCTGACTTTCTTGACAACCGAAACTACACGATTAATCAGTCCAGTATTGGACCTGAATTGGCATGGCAGCCCTCACCATACTTCAGGACGACGGGCTCGTATTCGTTTACAGGAAAAGAAAATACGCAGAATATAGAGTTTGAGGAAAGGGCCCAGACCCATCAGATAGGCTTGGATATGCGCTACGCGAAAGCGATAAAAACTACCCTGACGGGAAATCTGCGACTGATCCAGATCGATTACAATGGGGAAGTCAATTCGCCTGTGGGCTATGAAATGCTGCAAGCTTTGACTCCCGGAACGAATGTGACATGGTCGCTCAATTGGCTACAAAAGATCGGAGAAGGGCTTCAATTAAATCTTGTCTATGAAGGGCGAAACTCCCAAGGGCTCGATCGGCTCGTGCATGTCGGTCGGATGCAAGTCTCCGCGCTGTTTTGATAAAAAAATGTAACTTTGCTCGCTGTAGATAGTTGTCATACTAACTATTAAAACACGAACAAAATGAACAAAAGTATCCTCGTCACCGGAGGCACTAAAGGAATTGGACGGGCCATCATTGAGCGGTTTGCAAAAGAAGGCTTTGATATCTTCACCTGTGCCCGAAATGAACAGGATCTGATTTCCCTTCAGGCATATTTGGAAACAACCTTTCCGGGTATTACCGTTTTGGCTTTGCCGGCTGATCTTTCCAAAAAAGAAGAAGTCGTCTGGTTTTCCGCTGCAGTGAAAGCTGTTGCGCTTCCGGATGTATTGGTGAATAATACCGGGATTTTTCTTCCTGGATCCATTCATAATGAACCTGAAGGGAACTTTGAGTTTATGATGCAAACCAACCTATTTTCCGCATACTACCTGACTCGTGCTTTTGTCAACGAAATGATGGCAAGGAAATCGGGTCATATATTCAGCATGGGATCCATTGCTGGATTGACGGCCTACCCTAACGGCGGTACATATGCGGTGACCAAATGGGCCATGCTTGGCATGACCAAATGCCTGCGCGAAGAGCTCAAACCTTTTCAAATTAAAGTAACTTCCATTCTTCCCGGAGCGACTTACACAGCGAGTTGGGAAGGAGTGGATCTGCCAGAGGAACGTTTTATTCGTGCCGAAGATGTGGCAGAAAGTGTCTGGGGCGCTTATAACCTTTCCCCACAAACTGTTGTTGAAGAAGTAATTATCCGCCCCCAACTAGGAGATTTATAAACTATGGAGTCACTGATCAAATCCCTCGATTCCCTGTATTGCGATAGTCTCACGAGCTATTCCAGACGTAAAACGATTCCAGTTCGTGTCGGTGACATCACCATTGGTGGTGACAATCCTATCGTGGTACAGTCCATGACTACTATCGACACCATGGACACCATCGGCTCAGTCGAGCAATCCATCCGGATGATCGAATCGGGATGTGAGTTGATCCGAATCACAGCTCCGAGTATTAAGGAAGCGGAAAACCTGAGAAATATTAAAGCCGAACTGCGCAAAAGAGGGTACCAAACCCCACTCGTCGCAGACATTCATTTCACGCCAAATGCTGCTGAACTGGCGGCTCGAATCGTAGAAAAAGTTCGGATCAATCCAGGAAACTACGCAGACAAAAAGAAATTTGAAGTCATCGATTATACTGATACAAGCTATGCCGAAGAGCTGGATCGGATCAGAGATCGCTTTTTGCCCCTAGTGAAAATCTGTAAAGAGAATGGTACAGCGATGCGAATCGGTACCAATCACGGATCACTATCGGATCGGATCATGAGCCGCTATGGCGATACGCCACTCGGAATGGTGGAGTCGGCCTTGGAGTTTTTGAGGATTTGCGCAGATGAAAACTACCACGAAATCGTCATTTCGATGAAGTCTTCCAATACCCAAGTGATGGTGCAGGCTTATCGACTTTTGGTCCAAAAGCTAAATGAGGGTGGATTCAAACCTTACCCATTGCACCTAGGGGTGACTGAAGCCGGCGAAGCGGAAGATGGGCGGATCAAATCCGCAGTCGGAATCGGAACCTTGCTGGAAGATGGATTGGGAGATACAGTTCGTGTTTCCTTGACCGAAGATCCGGAGTTTGAAGCCCCCGTTGCCAAAGCCTTGATCGATCGCTATACTGAGCGCAAAGCACATTCGCCGATTGCCGAAATCTCCCACTATCCCATTACTCCATTCGAGTACAGCAAGCGGCAAGTCGCCGAGATTTACAATTTTGGCGGGCACAATGTCCCACGAGTGATCACAGATATTTCCAAGATCGAAAAAATCACTGATCGGGAGATGAAAGCAGTTGGACATTTCTATTTACCGGAACTCGATAAGTGGAAAATGAATGACCAAGGCTGCGATTTCGTGTATTCGGGTAAAAATCCAATCCCGTTTATGCTGCCAAATGGCATGAAAGAGATTCAGGATTATTCGGTTTGGCAAAATACAGCTGATGGGATCAATAAGTTTCCACTCTTCAAGTTGGAAGAATATAGAGCAGCAGGAAAATTCCATTCTGAGCTGAACTTCTTGGAGATTTCAGATGAGGAAATAGAAGCGACAATCCCGGAAATGGAAGATAGAAAGGACACTGTTTTGATTCTGAAGACAGACAATACCCATTCTATGCCGGCTTTGCGCCGAGCATTTGTCAGTCTTTTGGAAGCCAAGTCCCAAGTGCCTGTCGTGGTCAAGGTAAGTTATCCCGATCAGTCGGCTGACTCCACCACACTCTATGCAGCTACGGATGTAGGAGGATTGCTGATCGATGGATTGGGGGATGGGATTTTGATTTCTTTGGAAAAAGAAGCCGAAAATTCCCGTCAGGAGGTATTGGATCAGATCAAACTGCACAACTCAGTGAGTTTTGGAGTGCTGCAAGCTGCCCGAACCCGGATGTCTAAAACGGAATACATTTCCTGTCCGTCTTGTGGTCGAACGCTCTTTGATCTTCAGGAAACTACCGCAATGATCCGCAAGCGAACCGATCACCTGAAAGGTGTGAAGATCGGAATCATGGGCTGTATTGTAAATGGCCCCGGTGAAATGGCCGATGCAGATTACGGTTATGTCGGTTCTGGTAAAGGCAAGATTACCCTCTACAAAGGCAAAGAAGTGATGAAAAAGTCTGTGCCTTCAGAAAGAGCCGTGGACGAACTCATCAACATCATCCGGGAAGACGGGATGTGGAATGAGCCGGAGACGATTTAGAAAATTCTTCAGTTGAAATACGGTTGAAATACGGTTGAAATAAACGACGCTTCGCGTCGTGAAATACCAAGCGTAATTTTCATGCATTATTCCGCCAAAGGCATAGTTTATTTTGTAAAGCAAAAATTTATTTCAACAATATTTCGCGAAACATATCTCCATCATATCTCGCAAAGCTTATTTCGACAGCATTTCGCGAAGCATATTTCTTCTTTAACCAAACTTATCACTCACTCATACTGTTAACGAACCAAAGCCAGAAGTCATGTCAGAAAAAAATAAAGTACAGGAATTCTTCAAACTGGGTGAGGTCGGAAATTACTTTCTGAATGTATTTCGAAAGCCTGATCCCAATAAGCCAACTAATTTCAACCTTCGGATGATGCATGGGATCAACAAGATTTCCATCATCGTGTTCCTATTTGCAATCATCGTCTGGACAATCAAGCGATTTATCTAATCGTAAAATCGGTTTTATATGGTTCTTAAAGCTGATTTCTGATCAGCTTTTATTTTTTCCAAAAATCCGCTGAAAGGGCTCGACATTTTGCCCGATAAAGTCCTCTGGGAACTTTTCTTCTTCTGGCAATCCGACAGGTAAATTTTCATCATCAGCCGGCCAATAGTTCGTCCGGAAAATAAAATCCCAAACACTCAAGGTAATTCCATAATTGAATCCGTTGGGATGGCTCTCGGGAAGGTTTCGGGCATGGTGCCAAAGGTGCATTTGCGGACCGTTAAGGATGTACTTGAATGGGCCGAGCGGGATTTTTAGGTTGGCATGTCCCAGTTGCCCGGTAACCAAGGTGAAAATATGGACGATAAAGAAGTCTGTAATCCCAACTCCAATCATGGCCAAAGGCAAGTATTCTAAGGTTCGATAAATCACATTTTCCATCCAGTGAAACCGAAGCAATGCGGCAAAACCCATTTGTCGTGTACTGTGGTGCACTTTGTGAAACTCCCACATCCAGCCCACATGATGGTACATCCGGTGAATATTCCACTGCATAAAGTCACGCACGATAAAAATCAATACGATTTTTGCCCAAAATGGCCAGGTTTCGATATGGATTGCCACCAGATTGGTGATACCAAAAAGCCCCAAGAAATCATTGAAAAGCTCCACTGCGACCATGGACAGGGCATTGTAGGCAATTAGCGCAAAGAGAAAGTAATTCCAAAACAGATAAAACAAATCCATCCAAAAGTCCTGCCGAATGGCGGGTTGATCTTTTCTCCAGGGGAATACCAATTCCAAAATCCAAATCAAGATTGAAGCGGCTACCAACCAGTAGAAGTAGTTATGCCAACTGGGATGAATGATTTCATTGTACAGGTAATTGGCATAGCCGTAATAGCCATCCACAATCGCCTTGCCGTATTTTTCCATTGATCAAATATCAATAATCAATCTCTAAACTGAGTGATTTACTTCCTTGTTTGTCTGTCAAAAGAAAAAACAATTGGAGCCCACCATTGGCAATCCGTTTCTTTTAAATAGGAATGAGGAAATTCGATAAAAAACTTGAAATCTGATCAAAAAATAAATCCAATTCTCCCCACCAAACTGTGGTACAAGTAGTTCGTCTCGGTGATTGAATTATATCCTGCAGGCAGTTTTAAACTCGAAAAAGGCCTTGGCGTAATCATCGGCTCAAAGAATCCCTGAAAGAATTCCAGTTCTTGCCGTTTGTATGCGATACTCATGGTGAGCGAAGTTTTTCCTTTTTTCGCAGGTAATCTGACCCCCAGAGATGGACTGAACATGATGCCGCCCTGATACCAGCTTTCATACCATTCTGTTTCTTCTTTTTTCTCCAGAAATGCCGATCCTCCACCGATATCCATTCCTCCGATAAATTGGGGGCGGTTTTCTTTTCCCAGAAAACCCCTCCAGCCCAATGCAATGGGTACAATGGAAATGTCCTCATACTGATCTAACCCCACCGAGAAACCGAGTGCATGATGCTTTGAGATTTTTGCACCATGAAACGTAATGATCGAAAAATCCACCCGACTCTGATCTTGGCCATCCCATGTATCTGTCTTTTTTCCTGCTAAAATTCCGATCTCGGTCTGGTTGTAATAGACTTTTTCCTGCCCAAAAACAGATTGGACAGAGCTGAAAAAAATGGCGATGACCAAAAGTTTGACTTTCATTTTTGCGATGAAAAAGAAGGGTTTTGTTTATGTAGTTCCAAAGGTGCTATTGTACTGTCACGGGATTTTTCACATCAATACAGCTCAACTTCACCAGTTTGGACGGGGTGCTGTAGTCAAACTGGCAGACGCCATCCGGACCGATGACGATGAGGGATTTGGGTCCAGGGATCAGATCAACAGATTTCATAGATTCCAAAAACTCCATCTGGTTTTGATCGATCTTCATCACATCGGCCACATTGAAGCTTTTCAGCCCATGGCGACCCTCGGCAATGTAGAGATTGTCATCCGCAAGGCCCAGTCCATGGGGATTGAGCATGGGGTAGGACTTCATCATGTAAGGTTTGTAGGGATCTTCGATATTGATGACCTGTAGTTCGTTGATGTTATTGACGCAGAAGTTGCCACTGCGCAGCGTGACGAAAGCGAATTCTTCGTTGACTACGACAGGATCACATGCTACCATATGCTCGTACACAGCCATTCTTGTCGGGCTGCTAGGCGTAGAGGCATCGTAGATGTGCATGCCTCTGTTGGATCCGATGAAGAGTTTGTCTTGGAAAGGGAAAATGGTCTCAATACCCCAACCCAGATCGATGGGCTTAATGAACTTAGGGGCTTTGGGGTCTTTCACATCAAACACGCGAAGTGAAGTCTCATCCACAGCATAGAGGTGTCCACTCGATAGCGTAAATCTAGCCATCGACCCTCCCGTGCCATAGCTCTGAGCTGCTGCTGAAAAATTGGCTGCAAAACTCATACTACCATCCATGGCAAAAAATGCACAATTGACACAGCCCCAATAGGGATTTTCGGAGGTAATTACTGAGTCCCGGAAGGTGATGATTTGTCCGGTATCATGCTGGTACATCTGTGTAAAAACGTCCTCGACACGGTTGACCAGGCTGATATTGTTGATGTTGCTGATGTCAAAGGCGAGCAGATCCACATAATTGTCCGCATATAGGATGTTGCTGTTGACAGCTAAGTCTACATTGCCTTCGATGGGGATAAAGTTCTTGTTGATCGGATTTGCCGGATTGGTATTGTCCAGGATGTGGATGCCTTTGGTCGGTTCGTTGATCAGGAGGTAGTCGCCATAGAGGTAGATTTTGCCAGGATTTTCCAGTTCCTGCGGAGGTGCAATAGTGATCGTTCTGGCCCGAACATCACTCATCTCCAGATAGATCGGCACCATAGCCCTGAAGGTATGTGTGGTCGTGATTTCATCCTGACAGGAGCTGATGGCAAGCGAAACCAGTATCAGGGTTATCATCGGAAGTAGTCTAAAAATTCTCATTATAAGGCAGCGTTAGAGTAGAAGTAATCGGAAACTACTAAGATTACGAAAAGGCCATTCGATTCGCTACAGGTGTTGGTGATTTTTTGAAAAAGGAGTATTTAATTGGGAATCTAGCCAATTCTGCAATTTTTGAGAATGCTAGAATTGAGGAAAGAATTATACAATTCAAGGTGGAAGCCATCGATATCCAGTAGGGTATAGGTAGTTATACCGATTGTTATTTCATTTTTCAAAAAGTGTAAAGTGCAAAAAGCCTCAAGGGCGAAGTTCCAAGCATTCAATTATTGAATTCGGTGGATTATTCCCACGCTTTTAAAAATTTACAGTCTTAATTTTTTATTAGCTGGGGTCTAATATAAAGCCTTATAGACAAAAATAGGCCGTTATCTAGGCTTAAATCGATATCATCACTTCCAATAATTTCGAAATCATAGGTTCGTCTTGCGGCAATTCCTGCAAAAAGTTCGATAAATAGAGGTCCAACAATTCGATACTGGAATTCAGGTCCCAATCTTACTCGTGAGAACCGAACCAAGTCTACTTCAGATCCATTGAATGTTTCATTGTTGAGATTATACTGACTCCCATTTACGTCAAACTTTAATCCGTAAGAGAATCGATTGGTATAACTCCACATCGTTTTCACAAAAAAAGGTAGGTTCATATCCAATTTCATTTTATTACCCAATCTAGTCAGGCCTAGGGAAGGTAAAATCAAAGGTCTACCAAACCTTGAGGTACTGATTACGCCAATGCTATAAGAAACCTGTTCGTTCTTTTGGGTTTTGAATAGAATTCCACCTTGCATCAAAAAATTATTTCCCGAGAAGCTTCCTGGTTCGTCAGTTGTGGAAATAGCTGGATAAGCGCTTACAATCAATTGTTTATTTTCAGACAGGTTGAAAACCCCAGCAAATCGTAATCCCAGAAAAAACAGGTCATCATTTGATTGACGATCGGCGCTTTCAGGAACTACCAATCGATAGGTTGCTCCGACGAGTAAGGACCATTTTTCCTTCTGAATCGCAGGTAAGAGAAATGAAACTTGATATTCTGAAATAATGGCCTCAATACTATCTGTCTTGCTTACAGATGCTTTAGGATATCTTGCGTATTCCACTTCCAGCAATTCAAATTCCTGACCCCAGCAATTGCCAGCAAGAGCTATTAGTAGGATCGTCCCAAATAGTATTTTCATTAAAATGATATTTTTTTGATTGGCAGTGAAGTCGGCCTACCTCAATTTCTCCTGCTATAAATGGTATCAATTCAAAATACGGCCATCGGCCATTTCTAAAATCCTGTCACTTTTCTGTGCAAACTCATCGTCATGTGTAACCGCAATAATGGTTTGTCCCCTTTCGGCCGCTAGCTGGCGAAAAATATCGAAGACGATATCTGTATTCTTTGAATCCAGATTGCCGGTTGGCTCATCCCCCATGATAACGGCAGGCTGGTTAATTAATGCCCGTGCTATGGCCACCCGTTGCTGCTGTCCGCCGGACAGTTTATTGCTTTGCTTCATTGCCTGAGCTTCGAGGCCCAGCAATTTCAAATTCGAGTAGGCATCTTCTCTGATTTCCTCTTCGGATTTTCTACCTAGTTTGAGGGCTGGAAGCATCACGTTATCCAATGCTGTAAACTCCGGAAGCAGGTAATGAAATTGAAAAACGAATCCAATGTGGGCATTTCGGAAAGCGGCTAACTGATTTTGAGTCCGTCCTGTAAGGCATTCTCCATTGATAGTAATTTCACCTGTGTAATCCGTATCCATGGTAGACAAAAGATAGAGCAAGGTTGATTTCCCTGAGCCCGACTTACCGATCATGGATAAGAACTCGCCCTTTTTGACATCAAAAGAAATATCCTTTAACACCTGAAAGGTTTCTGGTTCGTGAAAGTATTTGCAAATTGCTCGGGCGGATAGTGCTATTTCTTCGTTCATCCTCTTATTATTTCTACAGGGTCCACTTGAGAAGCTTTTTTGGCAGGGAGATATCCTGCTACAAATGTTGTGATCAATCCAAAAATGAAGGCTAGGATATAGTCCTGGGGATCGTAAACCATCGGAAGTGTATCCAATGTTGCCACGCGAAAGGGTATATAGCTTACCAATACAGAAACTAAATAGCCGAAAGTGATCCCTACTATTCCACCGATCACCCCTATGATGACAGACTGAACCAAGAATATTTGAATGATGTCTGTTCCGTCAAATCCCATGGCCTTAAGGATTGCGATCTCTTTTATTTTTTCATTCACAGTCATGTTCATAATGTTGAAAATTCCAAAACCGGCTACCAGAAGGATGGTGAGGGAAACAGCTACAGCAATGATATTCCTTAAGTCATTTCCAGCTTGAAGTTGGCCGTTAGACTCATTCCAGGACTCCACTTTATAGGACACTTTGGGGGCTAGTTGAGTGGCAACTTTGGTGGCCTCATTGAAATTTTTGATGTTAATCTGAATATCAGTGACATACCCCTGATTTTTGGAAATTAACTGCCTTGCCGAACTGATGCGGACGTAGCCTTTGGCATTGTCTACTCCTCCGATCGTTGTTTTGATGATACCGATTACTTTAAAATTGCGACTGACACCATCTGCAGTAATCACCGTCACATTATCATCCAAGGTCAAACTTAATTTCTCAGCCAAGCCTGCTCCCAATACCACTCCATCGCCTCGGTCTTCCATACTACTCCAGCTGCCCTCTGTAATGTATTTTTCAGTGCCAAAGAGGAAGCTTTCCTGCTTCACATCAATGCCTGATAAAACTCCATTGAGTTTGGTAGCTCCATTTCTAAAAAACACATTGACATTGACTTGGGGAGTAATGCCGGTAATAGCTGGATGATCTTCTATGGCAGCGATAATTTTTGCGGAATTCTTAATTCCTTCTGTATACTGAATCACCTTGGCATTCCTAAGATTTACCAGTTTATCCTCTCCGTATTTCTTTTGTAGAAGATTAGTGTTGTCTTCAGGAAGGTCATTATAAATATGAAGGTGCGCCAGAGTACTGAAGGCGAGCTCGGTCTGCGTATCATTGACACCAGTCATGAACCCATTCATAAATATGTACATGGATATCCCGAAGGTTACGCTCAGGATCGCTACCATGGTTTGCTTGACCCTTGAGGTAAGGTGCGCTCGGGAAATCTTCAGATTGGTCACCCGGCTCATGGCTTTTTCATTTGTTTAATGAGCCTGGATTGGTCAAGTCCGGAGATGATCTCCACCCAATCACTAGTTCGGATTCCTACTTTTACGGCTGCTTTTTCCCCGTCTTTATAGAGAATACTATCTCCAGGCAAGAGATAAGCACTAGGGATGACCAAGGCATTTTCTTTCTGAGCAATGATGATATTTGCCTGAAGCTGCGTGTTCACATAGAGTTCAGGGGTTTCTACAAATGCTGCTTCACAAATAAATGATTGTTGCTGCTCATCAAAGGCAGGATAAATCTTTGAAATGCGGGCGTCAAGTAAGTCGTCTTTTTGGGTATTCAGCGAGATGGTGGTCAGCTGCCCAACTTTGATCTTGTCAATATCCTCCTCTCCAACACACAATTTTATCAAAGGCTTTCCTCCACCAATCCTGGCTATAGTTTCTCCTCGTCTTACCAGATCTCCCTGGTTTTTATATACTTCCAGTACCCTGCCATCAATAAATGAGGAGAGGAAATAATCGCTGGTGTTTTCCTTTTGGATATTGAGTTGGGTTTCGGCATTGATGAGGTTAAGCCTGAGTTTTTCTACCAGATCACTCAGAGATTTTTGTAGGATATCCACTTGGCGGCTGGAGTTTTCATATTGCACCTTGGCACGCTCGAGCTCCTGCTGCGATACCGCTCCAGTATTAGATAGATTCTGATATCGTTTGTAATTGGCGCCGTCTATTTCCAGTTGCGATTTGGCCTGTTCGATTTGCAGTCGAAGCTGACTCTGTTGAGGTGAGTTTTCATTCAGATTCTTAAGGGCGTCTTGGTAGGTGGCTTGAGCACCTGACAACTGCTCGTTTTGCACCTCGCTGGAAAGCTGGAAAATCGGCATCCCAGCATTTACTGAATCACCTTCTTGGATAGAGGCGGCTACCAAATAGCCTTCACTGTTTGCTGTGACCATGTACTCATTTTCCATGATGATAAGACCACTGGCAAATACCGCATCTACAATGTCTTTCTGCTCGGCATGGGTAGTTTCTGAAGTATTGCAAGCGCTAAGCAGGGCCAAAAAGCCACTACAAAGCAATAGGATTCGGATATTTTTCATTGGATTCGTGGAATGATTTGGCTGTAAAAGGAATAGGTGTTTAACAGGGCATTTAAAAATGCATTTTCGGCTTTGAGGTAATCTTCAAAGGCGTAGAGGTAGCGATCCAAGCTGATCAGACCTTCTGAATACTTTTGTAGGGTAAGTCTTTCGTTTTTTTCATAGAGTTGGAAAGCCTCAAGAGCGAGACTCGCATTGATCAGACTAGAGTGATACTCCTCAATTAGCTGGGCATCCTGAATTTGGAACTTTAGGTTTACCTGATTCAGCTCATATTCTGCCAGTTCAAGATCCATTTTGCTGGCCCTTAGTTTATTTTGAGTAGAGAAACCGGTGAATATGGGAATGGAAAAGTTCAGTCCGAGATAACTATAATTTGTCCAAGAATTATTGCCAAAGTCAATTCCGAAATCTTCCCTGAATTGTTGTTTGCCATAATACCCATACAAGGAAAGCTTAGGGACAAACAGGGATTTTTGGATGTTGACCTGATTCTGGGCCTGCTGCGCACTGATGCTGGCTAGTCTGATTTCCTCATCTGGCCCAAGCGCACCCGGGCTATATTTTGGAGGCAATTCATAATTTAAATCGGCTGAAACATGGATTGAATCTCCTACTTGCAATCCCAACAGTAGCTTAAGGTCATTGCTGCTGTTTTGATAATGTTGCCTGCTGGTAGTCAGATTTTGCTTGGTGATATTGGAATTGATTTTAGCTTGGTTTACAGCTAGTGCATCCATTGCGCCTTCTCTGAATTTTTGCTCACTCAACGAAGCAATGCTGTCAGCGATTTCCAAATCCTTCTCAGCTAGGGCTATGGCTTGCTTGGAAATCACCAGAGAGTAATAGGTGAGATGGACCTGTTGGTCGAGTAGTTGTAGGTAAGCCGCTTGTTGTGCCTCAGCGGCTTCATAAGTCAACTTAGCCATTTTCACCTTCAGTACAGATTGCCAGTCGATCAGACTCATTGATACATTGAGGCCAGCATTGTAGGCGTATTCCTGTCCAAATTGGGCATCCACTGTGCCACCTGGCTGACCAAAGAAATCACCTGGGACAGGAGTAGTGGGCAGCTCAAAGTTCTTTTGTCCACCAAAGCTGCCGGTAATTTGAGGCCAAAAGGATGCTTTAGAAGCCTTTACCTCATAATTGCTCTTTTCTACGTGGAGCAAATAACTCTTCAGATCTGGGTTTTGCGTTCTGGTCAGCCTGATTAGCTCTTCCACAGAAGAAACCTCCATCAAAACAGGATCGGTCTGTGCACCCACCTCAAAGCAAATGATGAGTAAGAGCAATAGCATGATTCGCTTATAAAAATTCATAGGTGATTTTTTTGCTTGTGTATGAAATTTGATTTTTCCATCCAATTGAAATGGCCTAGGATGCCTCAGAATAGAGATTTCATCTTTTGAAAAGGTTATTCATTTGGATTGGTCTTCTTTTAGCTAGTTCATCTCACTCGATTTCCTTTGCCAATAATGAATTGTAATGCTAGCGTAGAGGTAATTCCACCCGGGGAAATAATTCCACCCAAATTCTTGGATCTTGATGCATGGAGATAGCCCATGTTAAAATCAATCATCAGTTTTGGCGAAAGTCGATGGGCAATACCAAATAAAATATTGCCATAGTTGTAATTCCTACTTTGACGGATGGTTTGCTGATACTGGCCTTGTGTAAGAGTAAACCCGCCGCTTCCACCTTCAGCCACAGCTTTTATTATTCCTAGCTTTAATCCAGAATAGATTCGAGTGAAAACTCCGATATTGAAAAAATACTTGCCTCCAATACCAACATTGACCATTGCCCCTCCACTGCCACTTCCCTCGGCTTGAATTCCATTAGGCCCACCAATTGTTAGAGAAGTGATCGTTTGATTCTTGGGTAAGGACATAAAATCCATCGCAAGGAATACCTGTATGTCTTCTGAAAGAAAATACCCTCCTTCCAAACCGATAAATGAGCTCTTGCTGGTAAAATCCGTTAGGGTAATCGTATCGGGTAGGTTGGACCGACTAGAATTGGACACGAACCGCTGACCATATTCCAACCCAATAGTCCATCTTGTTTTGTAAACCCCTCTTAGTGAATCGATAAGAAATGGTCTTTTCTCCAATTCTTCAATCGATTTGAAGGCTTCGGAAAAGGGGATATAATCTGAGTTTTGGGCCATTAAGCTACCTAATGTCAGTTGTAAGGCTAGCAATACCAGTATCCTTCTCATTTTACCTGAATCTGCTAGCTTACAGAGTTGATCTAGTCCAGGTTTGCTTGCGTGTAAATCCTCGGTATGATACATTCAACTCCAGTTTATCTTTTCCCGAGCTTACTATTACCACATCCATTTCCAAGCCGCGCTTTGGAGCGTAGATTTTACCGTACCACTTTCCGTTTTTGGCCTGGAGATCCGTCAACATATCAATTCCCAAAAGCTGACGATTTTTTAATTCCTTGTTTGAGTTGTAAAGGTCCTTTACAGGATTCCCATTTTTGTCTGTGGATTGCTCCAGCCAAACTATTTTTCCAAAGTAGTTGTCACCCTTTTGGTAGATTTCAACTTTACTATTTCCTTCCTCTGTCAGCCAGATTCCTTCAATAGATTCCTGTGCATGTGCCTGAAATCCAGCGATGATCAAAATGATGCTTACAAATACTTTAATCAGTTTTTCCATAGCTTTTTGATTTTTATTTAATCAAAATAACATGGGATACATTTTTTAAAGTAGGCAAAGGTTGCTGAAGCAGGAGAATCAAGGACTGAACCCTACTTAATCCTGTCGAACCATTTGGTATTTCAGCGTATTGATCCTGCTGTGGTTTTTTCTTTTTGGTTTTACCTCAAAATCAGCATCATTTACTGAATAAGGATTGTTGAAAAATATCGGAGAAATAAAATTCCGGCAGAAAAGGGAGGTAGAATGGAATAATGAGGATGCAGATTTATATCTGCTACGTGAAGATGAGGATACTCTTTATAGAATACGTAGAGAGGTGAAAATTCACAACATTAAAAAGAGTAAGCCAAGATCAGGGATTAGAAAAAATCAGCGGTGCCATTTGGGGTCAAAATCAGTAATCCGCCCAGCGTTTAAAATCAGTTGCTTTCTCTTTGCTGATAATAATCGGTGAAGGAGGTTCGGGTTGAACTTTTAGCAATAAACGTCCGGTGAAATAGGGTTCTATTTCCTCAATAGCTGATCTAGCTACTAAGTATTGGCGGTTGGCCCGATAGAACATTGCCGGATCCAATTGCTTCTCCAGTTCATCCAGAAAAAAATCAATGACATATTCCTTTTGGTCCTTCTTTCGAAGGAATAAACCTCTTTCTTTCACATAGATGAAGGCCACGTCGGATACATCCACTAGGTGCATTTTTTGCTTAAAATCGACAAGAAAGCTTGAGCGGTAACTGTCCGGTTTAAATTCTCTGGCTAGAGTCATCAATTGGTGCATGTAATTTTGCCGGTTGTAATCTTTGTATGACGCCAAATAATGGTGGATGGCTTTCTCCAGTTCTGCCGGATCTATGGGTTTAAGGAGGTAGTCCAATCCTTTCACTTTAAAAGCTTGCAAGGCATATTCATCGTATGCAGTCGTGAAGATCACTGGAATAGAAATCTCCAAGTGTTTGAAAACCTCAAAACTAAGTCCATCTGTCAGTTGGATATCCATAAAAATCAAATCCGCTTCCTGACCTGACCGCACCCACTCCAACACACCTTGCACACTATTTAGTGTACCAATAACTTCAAATTGTACAGCAAGCTTTTCCAGCTCTTTCAGAAGCCGTTTTACGGCGATATCTTCATCTTCCACGATGAGAATCTTTATGCTGAAGCTCATTGCTGGGTCTTTTTATATGGTAATATCACTCTAAACATATTCTCATTTTCTCCATACTCGATTGGGGCCAGTAGTAAAGAAAACCGCTTCTGTAAATTTACAAGACCTAGTCCCTCACTGTAGGATACAAATGGCTTGGGATTGATATTGTTTTGAATGACTAAAGTATCCTTGTTCTCAAATACCTCGATCCGGAGCGGATTTTCGTTGGTAGCTTGGTTGTGCTTTACAGCATTTTCGATCAAGAGTTGCAAAGAAAGCGGAGGAATGAGCACTTTTCGTAGTTCGACCGGGATATCCACTTGGAGATGAACCGCGCCATTAAACCTGATTTTCAGCAGCTCCCAATAGTCCTTTAAAAAGGAAAGCTCATCCTCCAGAAAAACAAAATCCCGCCTGCTACTTTGCAAAACCACACGGTACAAATTGGAAAAAACACGTACAAAACCAACAGCTTTTTTTTGATCCTCTTCAATCAAGTCAATTAATGTGTTAAGGCTGTTGAATAAAAAATGCGGGTTGATTTGCTGCTTCATTGATTCCAATTCAGCCTTCAGCTTCTCAGTCTGCAGTAGGAGGTTTTGGGAATAGAGGGAATCTTGTTGTTTGGTCATCTTTAGGGCTTGCTGAAAAACTGCAAAAATCAAAGCAGCCATTGTAAGTCTGGTGGCTACCACCCATATGGGGACGGTCGATGATAGGCTTATCCAGGAAGGGAAAATGAAAAAATCCAAAGCTAAGATTAAGCTTATGTATAGGAGATTGGTCAACACGAATACGGTTTTTAGCATTTTGGTTTCACCAACTCTCAAAATTAACCAATCTGGGTGCTTGAACTGGTAGTCGTTTAGTTGCCAGATAGAATAGAGAAAAAAGACACTTAGAAGGTATTTTGGAAATACCTCTATCGGATCAAGGTCGCCTTGGCTGCTAATGATGCTGAGTCCTGGCAGCAATAGGGAAAGAATGACTGGTACTATTTTCTCAATTCTATTCATGGCTCGGCAAGCATACGAACAATTCATTTATTTAGAAATGACTCGTTGTTCAAAACCTTCAAATTAACTGCTAGGGCCTTATTTTAAGGGTTTGAACCTTTAGCTTTACATATTGCAGCAGCAAAAAAAGGTAAAGTGCTAGGATAAAAAGGTGAACTATTGAAGCATACCATCCAATACTGCCCTATGCATTTCTGGTACTCACCACCTATTTCGCTACATAGTAGGCCAGTACTTTCTGCACCTGATAGACATTGACAGACTTCGTAAATTGCTTCACGATGCTAGGTTCCTGCTCGGAGGAGATCCAGATTTTCAGTTCTGCATCCAGCTCAAAAGTTCCGGCAGTCTCTACACTGAATCGACTGATGCTCTTGTAGGGTATGGATTTATATTCGGTTTTGCTGCCAGTGATCCCTTGCTTATTGACTAGGATGAGACGTCGGTTGGTAAATAGAAAAGTGTCCCGGATGAGTTTGAAGCCCATTTCGATATCTTCTCCTTCGATCAGCAGTGTGTCGTATTTTTTCTTCAGTTCATCGGCATTTACTTCGCCGGCATTTCCGATCAGTGCAGAAAAAAGTCCCATAGTCGTTTTGTTTTATGTTTGAGGAAAAATAAGGAGGAAAGGGGGATTTATTACTTTAGAACCTCATTTTAAAACCAAATGGAACCTGTGGAAGCAAAATAAATTCAATGCATCTCTTTTTTTAATCTTAGGAAAAGATAGCAATCGGTCAGTTGCTCGATTCTGTCTTTAGATGCTTACATCTACACTTGACTCTCGTATTTTTGGTTTTAGACCTCTATTTTTAGATTTCTGATTTACTCTTTCCCACTTTGCCATGACCTTGGGTTATTTCCGCGACTACTGCCTTTCTCTTCCCGGCGTGACCGAAGACACGCCATTTGACCCGACTACGATTTGCTTTCGGGTAGGAGGGAAGATCTTTGCCATCACCGACTTGGATGTTTTTGAATACATCAATCTGAAATGCGATCCAGAGCGGGCTGTGGAACTGCGGGAGCGCTTTTCCGGAATAACTCCGGGCTATCATATGAATAAAAAGCTATGGAACTCCGTCAGCGTCAGCGGAAGTGTGCCCGATCCGCTGATCTTTGAGCTCGCCCTACACAGTTATGAATTGATCAAAGCTTCTTTGCCGAAGAAGATGAGGGAAAGTTTGCAGTAATCAGTTATGAATTTACGAGGTATGAATTACGAGACCTACGGTAGAGTTAAGGCATTTGACTTTAGTTAATTTTACTATTTTACCACCTATAAACCTTTGTCAATCTTCCAATTTTTCAATTAATATCGAATATCGAATTTCAAACTTCGAATTCCGAACCTCAAATCGAAACATGTCCTTCTTCTCCATCCGTCAAATCTCTAAGACCTACGATTCACAAACTGCCCTACAGCCATTTTCTTTGGAACTGAAGCGGGGAGAGCTTATCGCCATCGTCGGAGAGAGCGGTTCGGGTAAAAGTACCCTGCTCCGCATCATGGCTGGACTGGAGATGCAAAGCTCTGGAGCAGTACTGCTCAATGGCCAGCCAATCGAAAACCCAGCCCAAAAACTGATTCCAGGCTATGACGAAATCAAGCTTATCCACCAGGACTTTCAACTCAATCCGAACTCTACCGTGACTGAAAATATTTCCAGGCCGCTGATTCAGTACGACAAGGGGTATTCTAAGGACAGGCTTGTGAGCTTGCTATTTGAATTTGGGCTGGAAGGACTGAAGGATCGATTTCCGCGTCAGTTGAGTGGAGGGCAACAGCAGAAGGTCGCAATTGCAGCGGCTCTGGCGGTGGAGCCTGAGGTGCTTTTGCTCGACGAGCCCTTTAGCAGTTTGGATCCGATTCAGAAACATAAATTGATTACTGAGCTCAAGGAATTGTTTTTGGAAATGGGCACGACGGTGGTCTTTGTCACCCATGACTTGGACGATGCACTACGTCTCACGGACAATTTGATTATCCTTCAAAAAGGCAAAGTAGTCCAAAAAGGTGGTTCACAGGAATTGTGTGAGCATCCCAAAACCCGCTATGTGGCCAGGCTTTTTTCTACGATCAATCTGATCCCGGATCGGTTCAATTCCTTTCTTAGGCCATCGGATGTACGACTTCGAAGCAAGGGCGAACTCCTTGGGCATGTGATCGATCAGCGCTTTTTGGTACACTATAATTCGCTGCAGGTAAGGTTGAAAAACGGAGGGCAAATTTGGGAAGTCGATGATCCCCTTCGAAAGTACAAGGTCGGTGACCGAGTTTACTTATGCTTTGATGAGGAAAAAGTGTTGGTTTTGAAGGGGTAGAATTTAAAATTGTAGGATCGAAAAATTGTGACTCAGGGTCGACTTCATCATTCGATGTTCGTAATTAGAATTGGAAAATTATAAGATTGAAAGATTGAAAAATTGCCTCAATGTCGGTCTCCACTCCCATTTCAAATAAAAAAAGTGTTCAGGGTCCCAACCCCAAACACCTTTTAAATTCCTCAATCCCGAATTTTCTAAACCAAGGACCAAGACATGGTCAAATTCTTTAATTTCTGGCGAGGCATCGTAAATCGTAATTCTTAAATCTTTACTCGTGTTCTCCATGCTCCCCATGCACATGGCCATGAGCGAGTTCTTCTTTGGTGGCTTCACGGACTTCGATGATTTTACCTTCGAAATGAAGCTCAAATCCAACCAGTGGATGATTGAAATCCAAAAGTAGGTTTTCGCCCAGATCCTTCATGACTTTGGCCTGCATGCTATAGCCGTTTTCATCCATAAGAGGAAGGAATTCGCCTTCCTTCAGCATCTCTGCAGAGAAGCCACGCTCACCTGAAAATTGTTCCTTTGGGAGTGTGATCAGCAGTTCTTCGTCTGGTTCGCCATAGGCTTCCTCTACGGATAGCACAAAAGAAAAATCTGTTCCTTCTTCTCTGCCGCTGAGCAGCTCCTCAAACTTCTCCGGTAGGCCACTTTGTCCACAGATGAAGTAGAATGGATCTTCTTCATCCCGGATCTCCACGCTGAATGGAGCAGATTCGATATCGTCTTCGTTTTTGCTCACTTTGAGTTCATAGGTGAGTCCGACTACAGTGTTTTCCTGGATTTGCATGAGATTATTTGGTTAGGCCATATTTCAGGCGGATTCGCAATCGTTCTTTTAAGACACTCCACTTACTGAGTGGGGTGGAGGTTTGAAGGGGTTTTGCTGCGCGAAAGACAAAGTACTGGTAATCTTTCTCGGCAAAGAAAAGGGAGTAAGTTTCCATCTTTTCGAGATAAAAACCCGCATGGGTGATGTTTTTGATCAGGTCACCTGAGTCCAATGGCTGGTCAATCACCTGGAGTTTTTCTGGTTCATTCTCAATCATCCATTGAAGGTAGCGAGGTGATGGAATGTGAATGAAAATCACTGAATCAGGAGTCGAGTGTTTTTGGATGTTCTGGAAAAGCCGAAAATGCTGATCGACAGGAATGTGCTCCAATACATCAGGAAAGACAAAGAAGTCAAAGCTTTGAGCCTTTTTGTCAAAATCTGACATGTCCGAAACTTCAAAACTCAGATTGCTTTGAGACTTCCAGAGGGTTTTGGCTTTTTCGATGCTTTCTGGCGATATGTCAACAGCCAGCACTTCACCTTTGGGCACCTGCGTAGCCAAAAGATGCGAAACTGTACCGATCCCACAACCCACTTCGAGGATGCGATGCGACGACTTCAATCCAGCTGCTTTGACTTTGTCTAGAATGCTCAAATGGCGGGAGTTGATCCCGGTCTTCTGCTGTTTCTCTGCAAACTGATCGTAGAAACTTACAACTTCCTCCTTTTGATCTGTTTTAGGCTTTTCCATTGGATTCTTTGTAAGTGAAAAAGACCCCAGCGATTAAAGTCAAAAGGATCAAATATTGAAAAATCACTGTCGGTGTCTTCGTGGCATAAAAGCTGGAAGGAGCGAAAGTAAATACTACTTCGTGCTCACCCGCGGGAATCTCCAATCCTCGAAGGAGGTAATTCACCCGCACGATGGGAGCTTCTTTTCCATCGATAGTAGCAGTCCATCCTTTTGGATAATGTACTTCTGAGAAAACAGCCAGACCTCCCTGACTCATCGAGGCTTGATAGGTAATTTTATCCGGGTTGGTCGATTTCAGGCTGATTTGCCCGGCACCGGCAGGAATTTGACCAAACTCTTCTGTATTTAAAGTTGCTTGAGTTTTGGTGTTGATTTCTCCCAACGTATCGATCTCCTCCTGATTGGAGCCAACAGAGACGATTTCTGTCGGTATCCAAGCCGCACCATTTGCCTCAGGATTCTCAAAAACAGCATTTGCTTCTGCGCCTGCAATCAGATATTTTGTGTTGAGCATATTGATCACTCCGGTACTTTCCCAATCAAAGTTTCCTTCCTGCGCCTTGGCAATGAAGGCCTCCAGCTCAGGCTGAATCTGGTGTTCCACCAGATCCTGATATCGACGGAGTTTTGCCCCATGATAGCCGCCAATACTATTGAATCGGTAACTGGTTCGCGCTCCTTGAGTGAGTCCTTCCGTTAAAGGCAAAACTCTGAAATAGCCTTCATCCGATGCGATGGATTTTTCGGCTGGAGTTTCAGCGAAAAACTGTCGCGAAGGATTTCCCTGAAAGGATTCAGCATTCAGGTAGCGTCGATTGATCGTCCAAACGTCAACCGATATCAAAGCGATCAAACCGATACCGAGCATCAAGTCGGAGACTTTTCCTTTAAGATGAAAATAGACTAATCCTACAGCCGAAGCGATAAACGCCAAGCTCTTCCAGGCAGAAGCTGAGAGCATGGCCTTACGGTCTGCTTGGATGGCCGTCGCCAGCCACTCTGGGAAGCTGGCATCTGCCGCCCCTTCAAATCGGAAAAATGCTCCAGAAGCCACCGCCAGAATCAATACCACACCTCCGACAATGCCTCCGGCAAGGAGCAGTGGCTTCAGTTCGCCTTTTTTCACCAATCGTTCTAGCGAGATCATCCCCAAAACAGGTATGGCAAATAGCGTCATTCCCAAGGCCATGGATACAGCCCTGAATTTGTTGTAACCCGGTAAAATGTCAAAGAGTGCATAGTTGAACCATGCCAGATTGCTGCCCCAGCTCAGCATCAGCGAGAGGATGATGATGGTGCCAAAGGTGATCAGACTTTCCTTTGGTGCAGCCCAAATCCCAAGCAAAGCCAGAAAAACCAAAATCACACTGCCATAAATCGGACCTCCTGTAAATGGCTGATCTCCCCAATAGGTCGGTGCTCCCTTGAGGAATCCGTTGATCTGGGCAGGGTCCATGCCTTGAGCGCGGAGTGCTTTCTCGGAGGCGGATCCTTCGCCAAGTGGGGTATTGCTTCCACCTCCGTAGAAGTCAGGGATCAGCAGGGTGAGTGTTTCCAGTTTGCCATTGGACCAGCCAAAAGCATAATCCTTGTCCAAGCCGGAAGATTTCGCTTCCAAAGTTGCATTTCCCCGGGTGGAGAAGGGGCTGTATTCGAGGGCGGTTGCCAGTCTGCCTATATTTCCTCCTACAGCCAAAGCGGCACCGAGGACAAGGAATCCTATTGTTTTAGAAAGTCCTGGAATACCTTCTTTTTTCCAGTCAAAAACCATCCGAACGACCACATAAATCACCGATATGATCAGGGTGTAGTAAGTGATTTGCAGGTGGTTGAATTTCAGTTGGAGCAAAAGTCCCAAGGCAAGTAGTGCCGCTCCCAAGATTCTTTTTCGCTCAAAAGCCAGATGGATTCCTGCCAAAATCAATGGAATCAGGCAAACAGCCCAAATCTTGGCATTATGACCCGCCTCGAGGGAAAGTAGATTGTAGGTGTTGAAAGAAAATGCAATCGCTCCGCCGATGGCAAAAACGGGCCTGACACCAAAGCTCAGGAGCAAAATGTACATCCCCACCATTCCAAAAAACAAACCACTGATCGGGTGGGGAAGTCCCAAGGTCAGTACAGAAATCAGCATATTGGTGATGTCGCCTGGAAACTCCATGCTTACAAAATAGGCTGGCATGCCGCTAAACATGCTGTTAGTCCAGAGCATTTGCTCTCCGGTAGCCTCCCGGTGATCCAGGATGGCTTTGGCCGAACCTTCCCATTGGAGGATGTCGCCTTGGAAAATGATTTTCCCATCGAATACCATCGGGGAGAAATACAGGACTACGATCGAATAAAAAAGGACAATGCCCAACAGGTGAGGCAGCAGGTCTTTTTGAAAGTTAATTTGCATGAAAAGGAATGATTTTTTCCGCGACAGAATTAAGCCTGCAAATTAGGGATTTAATGGGAAAGAGCGAGAAGATATGATTTTGGAGAAGCCCACACATTTACTGATTTTGTTCTTCATTAATGTTTCCCGCAGAAGCTTGCAGAAAAAGTCGCTGATAATCGCTGATTTTGGATGGATTTTATTGCTTCTGTCTTGAGTCTCCTGTCTTCCTTCTTATTTCGCATAAATTCACCTTCCCAGAAACCCTTAAATTCATTACTTTTGCACCAAATAGAAGCAAAACCGAATGTTTGATAATTTAAGTTTAAAGCTTGACCGGGCTTTCAAAACCCTGAAAGGAACCGGGAAAATAACCGAAATCAACGTCGCATCCACTGTAAAGGAAATCAGAAGAGCCCTGATCGATGCCGATGTTAACTATAAAGTAGCCAAAGAAGTCACCGATACGATCCGAAATGAAGCTTTGGGCCGTGATGTATTGATTTCTGTTTCTCCTGGCCAATTGCTTGTCAAAATCACCCAAGAAGAGCTCACCAAGCTCATGGGCGGTTCCAAAGTCGACATCAAACTCAGCGGTGATCCGGCTGTGATTTTGATCGCGGGTCTTCAGGGTTCGGGTAAGACGACCTTCACAGGAAAGCTTGGAAGCCTACTGAAAAGACAAGGAAGACAGGTTCTCTTGGTGGCTTGTGATATCTACCGACCTGCCGCGATTGATCAGCTGAAAGTCTTGGGTGAGCAGATCGGTGTGGAAGTATACGCTGAGCCTGAGAATAAAAATGCGCTTCAGATCGCTAACAATGCGATTGCATACGCAAAGAAAACCGGCAAAAAGACCGTAGTAGTCGATACCGCAGGTCGTCTGGCTGTGGATGAGCAGATGATGAAGGAAATCGAGGAACTGAAAAAGGCACTCAATCCTTCGGAGACACTTTTTGTAGTAGACTCAATGACAGGTCAGGATGCGGTGAATACCGCAAAGACCTTTGATGAGCGACTGAATTTTGACGGGGTCGTCCTGACCAAACTCGACGGTGATACCCGAGGTGGTGCGGCGATTTCGATTCGTCACGTAGTGAATAAGCCGATCAAGTTTATCTCTACCGGTGAAAAGATGGAAAATCTGGATGTCTTCCATCCGGACCGTATGGCTCAACGAATCCTCGGCATGGGTGACGTGATCTCCTTGGTTGAGCGTGCGCAGCAATCCTTTGACGAGGATGAAGCCAAGCGAATCAATGCCAAAATCCGTCAAAACAACTTCAATTTTGACGATTTCCTTTCTCAGCTGGAGCAAGTGAAAAAGATGGGAAATATCAAAGATTTGATGGGTATGATTCCCGGAATGGGCAAAGCCATGAAAGGGTTGGATATTGACGACGATAGTTTCAAGCCAATCGAAGCAATTATTCGCAGCATGACTCCAAAAGAGCGTCAGCAGCCCGACATCATCGATGGACGCAGAAGAAAGCGAATTGCTGATGGTTCGGGAAGGACAATTGTGGAGGTAAATAACCTGATGAAGCAGTTTGACGACATGCGCAAGCTGATGAAGCAGATGAACAAAATGGGCGGAGCCAAGCAAGCCATGAGCCGTATGATGCCTCCCGGTGGAGGAAGAAGATAAAATTAGTTACGAATTAAGGTTTACAAGGATTTCTTTCCGTTTTAACACTATTGCCCGATCAGAAATGGTCGGGTTTTTTGTTTTTTCCTTGAAAGTTTCGCTAGAAAGAATTTTAGCCAATAATACTCAGGTGATGCTCCCTTGCCGAATAGGCTGCCGCTGATATTCTTCTAGTTGGCTACTTTTCTTGATTCTAGTACAGGTCTTTATCTCCCTTTTCCTTCCAAAGCTCAAAGGCCTTCAAGCTTTCCTCCCGCATCAGAGAAACCATTGGAATCCGGCGGTTTTCAGGTTTCACTTCAATTTCCTGATAGATAAACTCATCGTCAAAACCAGCTTCTGCGGCATCTTCTTTCGTGCAAGCAAAAAACACTTTAGCAGGTCTTGCCCAAAAAATCGCTCCCAAACACATGGGGCAAGGTTCGCAGGAAGTGTAGACTTCGCAGCCTTCCAACTGAAAGTGATCCAGCGTTTTGCAGGCATCACGGATGGCTACTACCTCGGCATGGGCAGTGGGATCTTTGGTCTTTAAGACTAGGTTTGATCCTTGACCCACGACTTTACCATCTTTGACGATTACGCAGCCAAATGGGCCACCATTTCCGGCGAGCATTCCTGTTTTTGCAAGCTCGATGGCTTGGCGCATGTAGTTTTGTTGGAATTCGGTCATGCATTAAAGATACAAATTGTCAACGGTCCACTGTCGACAGTCAACGGCCTTTTCTAACAACCGAAAAAAATGAGGAATTGAATGCAAAATTGACTTAATTCTTTCAAAAAGCTGCTGTGGACAGTCGGCCGTCAACCGTTGACCAGAAAATCAACTCATCCACTTACTCAAAAACTCCAGAAACAGATCCTTATAATTCTCTCCAACTGCAATTTGGTGGTTACCGATTTGGATGACATTTTTCGCGACCGAATCGATATGATCCAGGGCCACAATGAAGGATCTATGTACGCGCATGAATTTTTCCGAAGGGAGCAATTCCTCCATATTTTTCATGCTGGTAAGTGACAAGAGCGGGTTTGCTTTGGACTTGAGGTGAACTTTGACGTAGTCCTTGTAGGCTTCGACATGGGTGATGTCTTTCAGCATCACTTTGACGAGTTGGTATTCTACTTTGAGAAAGATGAATTCCTGCTGGGCAGGGAGTTCGGTACTTTTGACCATAGGTGCATTTTGGATGCGGTCAAAATACTGATAAGCCTTAGTTGCGGCAGCGAGAAAATCCTCGTAGCTGTAGGGCTTGAGAAGATAGTCCAAGGCTTCTACCTTGTATCCCTCGATGGCGAACTGATTGTAAGCAGTGCAAAAAATTATGCGGGTTTTTTCGGTATTTTTTTTCCCATCCAGAATCCTGGCCAGCTCCATGCCGGAGAGATCGGGCATCTGGATATCCATAAAGATGAGATGGACTTCATTTTGGTTCAGGAAACTCAGGGCTTCGATTGCATTGGAAAATTTACCTTCCAGCTTCAGGAAGGCAGTCTGATTGACAAATTTACTTAGCAATTCGAGCGCTAATGGCTCGTCATCTATGGCGACACATTTGAGAATCATGAGAGATTGATGGTCAGGTTGACCCAATATTCCTGTTTCGCTTCGTCTTTGCCAAATTTCAGCCGGTGTTTTTCCGGGTAAATCAGACTGAGTCGACGTTGAGTATTGGTCAGTCCGATGCCATTTTCATGAGCTTCGGGACTATCGGGATTGACAGGGAAAATGTGGTTTCTCGTTTCGAAGAATACGGTATCTCCCATGACCTCCAGCTTGATTTTGATTTCGCTTTCCTGCTGGGAGCTCACTCCATGTTTGAAGCAGTTTTCCAGAAATGGCAAGAGTAGCATAGGAGCGATGACCAACTCTTCTTTTGGGCTTTCGATTTCGATTTTCAGCTTGACTTTCTCCGTCATCCGCATCTTCATCAGCTCGATGTAATCTTCGATAAACTTCACCTCTTTAGTCAAAAGCGTTTCATTCTTTTGGTTTTCATAGAGGACATACCGCATCATTCTAGAAAGTTTTAGAAGTGCTTCCTGTGCTTTCTTTACATCCAGATTGGTAAGCGCATAGATGTTGTTTAGCGTATTGAAGAAGAAATGTGGGTTAATCTGAGCCTTCAGATAGGAGAGTTCGGTATTGATCCGCTGTCGGTCAAGTTCTCGACGGAGGGTTTCATCCTTTTGCCACTTCTGCACCAATGCCAATGATGTACTTAATCCGATGGATACCATATAGAGCATCAACTGGAAAATATCTCCATAGATCCACCTTGGTCTGTTGGGGTCAAAGGGTTTGTCCGGATTGAAGACCTGGTGCATCTTTTCGGCATAAGAGGTGAACTGCTCAAAATAAATGATAATCCCATAGAAAAATACCGCTCCCAAAATGACAATCATGAGGTAGAGGTAGTTTTTGCCACGAAGCAAAACCGTGGGTACGACCAAGGATTGGTTGGTGTAGAAAATTGATATCAATAGTGAAACAAGAAACACCTGCTTCCACCAAAACTGCACCGGCAGCGTCATCTCTCCCATTCTCCAGGATAGTGGAGACAGCAATAATAGGACGATGCAGAGCATTAGCCAGCCGAGGATATGAACGAGTACCGAAAGCCGTTTTTTGGGGGTGAATAATAGCATAGGGTTGATTTTCAGTATCCAAACTAAATCAAATTACTTTTACCGCTCAAATTCAATCTACCAATACCGCATTTTGGCCCATGGAAACCTGATTTGGAGGGACAAATCCATCGATTGGGCTGTATTACAGATTCGTCTTGGATTTGGGGTGATTTGTCGATGAAGTGCTGATGCTGGTCTATTACATTTTTTGGGGCAAAACATTGCCTCCAACTTTGGGGTATCAAATGGCAGAAGTCCCATTTGGCAAAACGACACTATGAACAAATTACTCAATTTAATTATCGCAATCACATTTTTCGGAAGTACAGTTGCTTTTGCGCAGCAGACCGGAGAAGGCAAAGAGCCAGCCCGAATCATCGGAGTAGCAAAAGATCTTAAAACCGGCGAACCCGTAGGCTATGCTACTGCGGCACTTTATAAAGTAGGAGCAGACGTAAGCACCTCGGGAGCTGTGGCCGACGGAGATGGGGTATTCTTCATTACCGGCTTCGCAGTAGGTACGTATGAATTGCAAGTGAGCTTTTTGGGCTATGAGACAGTGAAGCGTACTGTCAATATCAATTCTGCTGATTCTGACATCAACCTTGGGGAAATCGGCATGACCGACGAGGGCGTTGCGCTCGAGGAAGTCACTGTACAGGGACAGCGTGAATTGATCGAGGAGCGAGTGGATCGTACGATCTACAAAGCAGAAAATGACAAAACTACTGCCGGTGGAGATGCTACGGATGTTTTGAGAAGGGTTCCGATGCTTTCGGTAGATCTGGACGGAAATGTCTCCATGAGAGGAAGTAGCAATATTTTGGTTTTGATTGATAACAGACCTTCCGCCATCGCGGCATCTTCTATTGCAGATGCGCTCAAGCAGATCCCCGCTGACGAAATCAAGGCAGTAGAGGTAATCACTTCACCATCTGCAAGATTTGATGCAGAGGGTACTTCCGGAGTGATAAACATTGTGACCAAAAAGAACAACCTGCAAGGCGTGACCCTAAACATCAACTCAGGCTTTGGATTAAGAGGTTCTAACTTGGGTCTTCAGGGTAGTGCCAGAAAGGGCAAACTTGGATTCAGTTTGGGTGGATTCGGAAGATCAGGATATAATTTGCTTGGCAGATTTGAAAATGAGCAACTTCTCACCAGTGAAAATGGCGATGTGCGAAAAGTAATTCAATCGGCTGATACCGAGCGAAGAGATATTTTTGGCAGATACAATTTCGGTATGGACTATGATATCAACCAATACAATTTCATCACAGGTGCGATCAACTTTGGCTTGAGAAACTCTAACAATGAGCAGAGAAACTTCCTGACAGAGAACTATCAAAATGATCAATTGCTCAGCAGCAGACTACGAAGTACCGATACCAAAGATCAAAGTAACTCGGTCGATGTCAGCTTGAATTACACTCGGACTTTTGAGAAAAAGGGGAGAGAATTGAGTTTTCTGACACTCTACAGCCGAAACAACCGAGAGAATTCATTTATCAATACGCTGTTTTCAGAGGATTTCACCACGATTGATTCCCGATTGAAAAATGATAACCCGAGCCGAAATGAGGAATTTACCGTGCAGGTGGATTACGTCACGCCAATGAATGACAAGGGAAATCAGATTCTCGAGTATGGTGCCAAAAACATTCTGAGAAAGGCGTATTCTGATTTCGCCTACTTCGAGGCAGATGGGTCAGATGGAGAATTTATCGAAAGTGAGAATCCAAGTTTGAATAATGAGTTTAGTTACGACCAAAATGTAACTGCAGGCTATGTGTCTTATACTTTCTCATTTCTGAAAAATTACACCCTGAAGCCAGGTGTGAGATACGAGTACACTACCATCAATGCGGATTTCAAAACCGAATTTGAGGCTGAGATTCCTTCTTATGGCACTTGGGTACCTAGTATCAATGCTTCCAGAAAGTTGAAAAACGGAAACATGATCAAGGCTGCCTACAACAGACGGATTCAAAGACCATCGCTTAGATTCCTGAATCCAAACATCGAGGCATCCAATCCACTTCAGATTTCACAGGGTAATCCGGAACTCGATCCAGAATTCACCGACAACTATGAATTGGGATACAGCACATTTATCAAAGGAACGACCCTAAACTTCACTACGTTCTACAGAAATACTACAGGGTCTATTCAGGCAATCAGAAACGTACTTGACGGTGGAATTATCTCCACTACTTATGATAACATCGGTCAGGAGCAGACTATTGGTACCAACTTATTTGCCAATGTGAACATCAATAACAAGCTTTCTTTGAATGGTGGTTTTGACCTGTACTATGCCATGCTGGATAATGGATTGAGTGATCCTGATTTTGCAGCAAGCAATGAAGGTTTTGTGATCAGTGGCCGAATCTTCGGTAACTACACCCTTCCTAAAAACTGGCAGGTTCAGCTGTTCTCCTTTGCTAGAGGAAGACAAGTGCAGCTTCAGGGTACATCCGGAGGATTTGCGGTGTACGGGTTGAGTATGAACAAGCAGTTTGCTGAGAAAAGAGGAAGCGTAGGTTTTGGAGTTGAAAACTTCCTGGCAAAGGAATTTATCGTCAGAAACGAAATCATCACACCGACCATTGTTCAGAATAGCTTGAATGCGACCCGAAACATGAACTTCAAAGTCAATTTCAGCTACCGAATCGGTAAACTCTCCATGGACCAACGCCCAAGAAGAAGAAAGTCTGTCAACAACGATGACTTGAAAGAAGGTGGAGATGGCGGCCAAAATGAAGGCCAACAGGGTGGTGGAGCACCTGTAAGGAATAGATAATCAAACCAAACCCTGACCTAAAAAATCAGGGTTTTTTTCCAAGCCAATTTCAGGCTTGGAGATCCAAAGAAAAATAAATAGATAGATTGGGTAACAAAAAACCCGGGCTTCATAGGTCTGGGCTTTTTTGTTTAAAATTATCCTGGCCGAAAATGGCTCATGCCTAAAGCAATACGATACCTTCTTTGAAAAAAAAAGGGCTCCTTTGTGGAGCCCTTTTCTATTCAATGAATATTAAGATTTGTAAGTCACCTTTTTGATTGCATCGATGGTTCGTGCCACATTGGGAAGGGTAGCCTCGATGTAGCTAGGTCCATAGCTCAATGGGATATCCATAGAGTTGACCCGGATTACTGGAGCGTCAAGGTAATCAAAAGCATACCGCTGGAAATGGTAAGTCATCTCAGAAGAAATGGCTGCGATTGGATTTGCTTCCTCTACGATTACTGCTCGGTTGGTCTTTTTGAGGGATTCAATACAGGTAGCATAATCGATTGGACGGACAGTTCTTAGGTCAATTACCTCACAATCTACCCCTTGCTTAGCCATTTCTTCAGCAGCCTCCAAAGCCACTTTCATCATTTTCCCAAAAGAGATCAAGGTTACGTCTTTTCCTTTGCGCTTGATATCGGCTACTCCGATTGGCAAGAGATATTCTTCCTCAGGCACTTCCCCTTTGTCAGAATACATCACCTCGGACTCCATGAAAATCACCGGATCAGGATCGCGAATGGCGGCTTTCAAGAGACCTTTTGCATCATACGGGTTAGAAGGGACGATCACTTTCAGCCCAGGAGTATTGGCAAACCAATTTTCGAAGTTGGAAGAGTGTGTAGCTCCAAGCTGACCGGCATTTCCAGTAGGACCTCTGAATACAATCGGCACTGAATAAGCTCCGCCTGACATGGAATACATCTTAGCGGCCGAATTGATGATCTGGTCAATTGCTACCAGAGAGAAGTTGAAGGTCATGAATTCGATGATTGGACGAAGACCACTCATGGCAGCACCGACTCCCAATCCTGCGAATCCCAATTCAGAGATCGGGGTATCGTAGATTCTTTCGGGACCGAATTCATCAAGCATACCTTGTGAAACTTTGTAGGCGCCGTTGTACTCAGCGACTTCCTCCCCCATCAAAAAAACGTTCTTATCACGTCTCATCTCCTCGGACATCGCTTCTCTCAAAGCTTCCCGAAATTGTATTTCTCTCATTTGTAATGACAAAATTTTGGCTCGTAAAAATAGAAAGGAATCGGGCAAAAGCAAAGGTTGAGCTGAGCTTTATCCCAGATGGCAATTAACCCAAATAAACGGTTTTGGAATTGACAAATTCCAAGATGCCCATCCTGCCCAGCTCCCTTCCGAATCCTGACTTTTTGATTCCTCCAAAGGGAAGCGCAGGTTGGGAAGCGACCATAGCGTTGAGAAAGACAGCTCCGCTTTCGATTTCTTCAGCGAGCTTTTCACCAGTATTCAGGTCAGTGGTCCAGATAGATGCTCCGAGACCAAACTCTGTCGAATTAGCTAATTCTATAGCTTCAGCACTGTTTTTTACTTTGAACACGGTAGCGACTGGGCCAAAAAGCTCTTCGGAATAGGCAGGGGATTTTTCAGGTATTTCAGTCAGGATAGTAGGGGTAAACTTGGCACTTCCTGCTTTAGGTTTGTCACCTCCAAGAAGAATTTTGGCCCCCATTTTCACTGATTTATCCACTTGTTCGTAGAGTTCCATAGCCAAATCCGGTCTTGCCATACAGGCAAAATCAACAGTCTCATCCATGGGGTCTCCTGATTTTAGGAGGTTTAAATTTTCTTTGAATTTTTCCAAAAAGTCATCGAATACAGATTCTTCGACAATAAACCGCTTTGCTGCGATGCAGCTTTGCCCAAAATTCACCATTCGTGCTTTTACCGCTGTTTCGGCGGCTTTTGGGATGTCTGCATCCGCCAAGACTACAAATGGATCGCTCCCCCCGAGTTCGAGGAGGGATTTTTTGATGTTTTGGGCTGCCGCTGCTGCCACGGCAGCACCTGCTTTTTCGCTTCCGGTAAGCGAGACAGCTTTGATTCGCTCATCTTCCAGAAGCCCAGATGTGACCTTGGAATCGATTAAAAAGCTTTGGAAGGCACCTTCGGGAAATCCCGCTTCGCGAAACACCGATTCAATCGCCAATGCACACTGAGGCACATTCGAGGCATGCTTTAAAATGCCCACATTCCCTGCCATCAAAGTCGGGGCTGCGAATCGGAAAACCTGCCAAAAGGGGAAATTCCATGGCATCACCGCCAAAATTGTTCCTAAAGGCTGATGGATAATTTTGGCCTTTTTTCCGTCAGGAAGGTCGATTTTTTCCGATGCGAGAAATCCGGCTGCGTGATCAGCATAGTAGTCACATGCCCAAGCGCATTTTTCGATTTCAGCGCGCGATTCTTTGATAATTTTTCCCATTTCCAGAGAGATCAGCCTAGCATAGTTCTCCTTGTTTTTTCGCAGGATTTGCCCTGCTTTTTTCATCAGGCTTGCCCTTTCTTGAATCTGAGTTTTTTTCCAAGAGGTGAAAGCTTTGGATGAAAGTTCCATTTTCACCTCCATTTCCCTCGGCGAAAGTGGAACCAACTCTTTGATCACTTCTCCATTCCAGGGGTTAATTGATTGGATTGTTTTCATTTTTCTATGGGTTTACCTGCTTCATTCCATGCGGTGATTCCCCCCTCTAGCATGTAGACTTTTTTGAAACCTGCTTTCTGCATCTGATCAGCGGCCTTTCTGGTTCGTGATCCTGATCGGCAATACAGGAGGTATGTTTTATTTTTGTTGAGAGTTTGGATTTCCTCAGAGAAATTTTCCCCAAGAAAATTAATGTTCAATGCGCCCGGCAGATGACCCTCAGCTACTTCTTCAGGGGTTCGGACATCGATCAGCATGTTCTTTTTTTTGGTCGTCAATTTCTCAAATTGGTCGATAGAAACTACGTTGATGGAGTCTTTAGGGGTAGTTTGTGCAAGGGACAGCGTCCCTAAAAGGAGGAAGGCAAATAGAAACAGGATTTTGGTTTGCATAGGTTTTTGTTGAATTAGTGAATAAGGTCTCCCATATTGAACCGAAAATTTACCCGCTTTCGTTTCAAGATGCGCATAAAAATAGGTTTGATTTCAGATTCGCACAGTTACATAGATCACAAAACACTTGCTTATCTTCAGGATGTGGATGAAATCTGGCATGCAGGGGATATTGGATCGCTGGACGTGATGGAAGTTTTGCCCAGGGATAAGCCTGTTCGCGCGGTCTTTGGCAATATTGATGATCAGGTCATTCAGGAGAACTACCCCGAGTGGCAGGAATTCGAACTTGCAGGGGTGAAAGTACTGATGACTCACATCGGTGGCAAACCTCCGCGATATGCCAAAGGAATCAAGCAAAAAATCAAAGATGCCGGGGCGCAGCTGTTTATCTGCGGCCATTCACACATCTGCAAGGTGGAATTTGATGCGTCGATCCAATGCCTCTACATGAATCCCGGAGCGATGGGGAGACATGGATTCCACATCATGCGGACGATGCTGCTATTTGAGTTGGAAGCTGGAAAAATCCAAAATTTGCGGGTCGTGGAATTGGGTAAAAGGGGAGGGATATAGAATTGTCCACTGACTACGGTCAACAGTCCACAGTCAGTAAAAATGTACATCAAACCTTATTTTAATTAATTCTTTGAGAGAAAGTGAATGTTTGGAAGCTGAAAAATTGATTAATTTCCCAATATACAGACATTCAAAAAAGTCAAAGCCCAACTAACAATTTTAGCTACATTCTCCACTATGAAGCCCATCCTCCTCCTCTTCTTTTTTTTAGTCATAAATCAACTAAACGCCCAAGATCAACCGCTGAAAATTGGAGTTGCTGGACTAAACCACGGCCATGTGGGGTGGGTTTTCGCAGCAGACAAGCGGCCCGATATTGAAATTGTCGGTATTGCTGAACCCAATCGGGAATTGGCAGCGCGATACATGAAGCAGCATGGACTGTCGATGGATTTGGTGTTTGATACCTTGGAAGAAATGCTGGAAAAGACCAAGCCTGAAGCTGTGACAGGATTTGGGACGACATATGCCCACTTGGAAATCGTGCAGAAATGTGCTCCAAAAGGAATTCACGTAATGGTGGAAAAACCGCTGGCTGTAAGTCTGGAACATGCCTTGGAAATGAAAGCGCTGGCAGAAAAACACAACATCCACTTGCTGACCAACTACGAGACCACTTGGTATGCGAGCAATGAAAAAGCCTACCAAATCCTGCATTCCGGACAAATCGGAGAAGCGCGAAAAATCGTAGTCAGAGACGGTCACCGCGGCCCAAAAAAGATCGGTGTCGGGCCTGAGTTTTTGGAATGGCTCACCGACCCACAACTGAATGGGGCAGGTGCGCTGATGGATTTTGGATGCTATGGAGCCAATCTGAGCACTTGGCTGATGCAGGGAGAACGACCAATCTCGGTCACCGCTGTGACGCAGCAGCTGAATCCCGAAGACAATCCAAAAGTGGAAGACGAAGCCA
Source organism: Algoriphagus litoralis (assembly GCF_003259255.1). GTDB lineage: Bacteria > Bacteroidota > Bacteroidia > Cytophagales > Cyclobacteriaceae > Algoriphagus > Algoriphagus litoralis. The sequence continues at coordinate 95,018 of NZ_QGOL01000014.1, read as the reverse complement.
CGATTATCCTGACCTATCCTACTTCGCAAACGATCATTGAAGCTTCCTGGAATTGGCCAATAGGGAGAAAAGATATGGAGATCTATGGACTCACCGGAGCAGTCATTGCGGATAACGGTCGCCAACTTCGGCTCAGAATTGCTGAAGGATACGATGGATTCAGCGAGGAAAAGTTTGATTTGGAGCCAAGAAAGTCTCCGTTTGATGATCCTTTTACGATGTTGATGGCAGTGGTCAGGGGAAAAGTGGAATTGGGTCGCTTCGATCTGAGCGGTTTGGAAAATAACATGCTGGTGATGGAAATCCTGCAAGCAGCGAAAGAAAGTGCGGAAATTAGGGAGACGGTTTACCTTGATCCAGCCAAAAAAATCCAATTTAAGAGTGTGGAATAAGTTTTACCATTCTTAAAAGAGTACTAAAAACCCATTAAACCCAAGATTAAAATGCAGATCAAACTAGTCCTTGGCTTTTTGTTTTTTCTGGCCTTTTCACCAGTTTTTTCCCAGCAACAGACCTATTGCAATCCGATCAATCTGGACTATGGCTACACGCCGATCCCAAACTTTTCGGAATGGGGAAGACATCGGGCTACAGCTGATCCGGTTCTGGTGAATTTCAAGGGGACTTTCATCCTTTTCTCCACCAATCAATGGGGCTACTGGACCAGTGAGGACATGTACAATTGGGAGTTTCATTCCCGGCTTTTTCTCCAACCTTGGAACAAAGTCTATGATGAACTTTGTGCTCCGGCCGTTGGGATAGTTGGGGACACCGTGCTAGTAATGGGTTCAACCTATGAGAAAGATTTCACCATGTGGATGAGCACCGACCCCAAAGCCAACGAATGGAAGCCTTTGGTCGAGAAGTTTGAAATCGGCGGTTGGGATCCGGACTTTTTTACTGACGAGGATGGGCGACTGTACATGTACAATGGAAGTTCCAATCGCTATCCCCTATACGGAGTTGAATTGAATCGCAAGACCTTAGAACCCATCGGGACCAGAAAGGAAATGTACCTTCTCGAACCGGATAAATACGGATGGCAGCGGTTTGGTGAGCACATGGACAACACCTTCTTGGATCCCTTCATGGAAGGTGCTCATATGACCAAACACAACGGAAAATACTACCTGCAATATGGAGCTCCGGGTACTGAGTTTAGCGGCTACTCGGATGGAGTAGTGGTAGGCCCGACTCCGCTTGGTCCTTTCATCCCGCAGTCTGATCCACTGAGCATGAAGCTGGGAGGCTTTGCCAGAGGAGCGGGACATGGCAGTACATTTCAAGACAATCAGGGCAACTACTGGCACATCAGTACGATCATGATTTCTGTGAAAAATACATTTGAGCGGAGATTGGGGATCTGGCCGGCAGGTTTTGATCAGGACGATGTCATGTGGAGCAATTTGGCATTTGGAGACTATCCGCATTTCTTACCGGGCACAGCCAAAGCCGGGCAATTCACAGGCTGGATGCTGCTGAATTATGATAAACCCATTGCAGTATCCTCGACCTTGGGAGGCTTTTCTCCCAACAAAGCCAACGACGAAGATCTCAAAACCTACTGGAGTGCGGCATCTGGCGAAAAGGGAGAATGGATTCAGACCGACTTAGGCCAAGTAAGTACGGTGAATGCAGTGCAGATCAACTATGCAGATCAGGATGTGGCAGATGATCGACTGGGCAAACGTACCGATCAATACCATCAATACATTCTTTACCATTCCCTTGACGGGAAAAATTGGGAAGTCTTGGTGGACAAAAGCAAAAACACCACGGACATTCCGCATGAGTATGTCGAGCTCGATAATCCGGTAAAAACCCGATTCCTCAAGCTGGAAAATGTCCACATGCCTACAGGTAAATTCGCCATCAGTGGATTTCGCGTTTTTGGGAATGGTGGTGGAGCAAAGCCCGAAAAAGTGAAGCAGTTTATGGTTTTTCGTACTGAAAAAGATAAACGCAGTGCCTTTATCAAATGGTCCCCGATGCAGGATGCCTATGCATATCACATTTCATACGGAGTGGCTCCAGACAAGCTTTACAACACCATCATGGTCCTCGGGAATAATGAATATTGGCTGAAAACCATGGACCGAACCAAATCTTACTATTTCACCATTGAGGCAATCAGCGAAAATGGGGTAAGCGAAAAGTATGAGATTCAGCGGGTGGAATAAAGTAGACTACTTTCACCTAGTTGATTTTATTGGTCTTCTGAGTTTCTGTTCTCGCTGATGGGAGAAGTCCTTAAGAAAAACTTCCCGGATACCGGATCACCTTTTTCAGTTATTCCATTGACAACTACCCAAAAAGCCTCGGCATTTTTGGGAAGAGCGAATTCCGTAGATCCGGAGGTTTTGCCTTCTGGAATAGTGACAGATGGCTCCCAATGGTAGACAGGAGAAATGGCACCTTCATCCAAGAATTCAAACGGTTTTGGATTTGAAAAACCAGTCAATTTGAATTCCTTGAAAGAGTTACGGTCATTCATGATATCTCTTTTATAATCCTCTCCGGTTTTCATAATTATGTTAATCACTCCATATTGACCCGCCTCTCCGAAAATAGAAGTCATACTTCGGATGATTTCTATTCTTTCTATATTAAATACATTTATATCGCTCAGTCGGGCAAATTGCGGGTTACCTGTCGAATAGCTCATGTTAGCCTCAGGAAGGGTAGGTCCACTAAAGGTGGCTCCTGATGGACCGGAAATAGGAATATTATCGATCATTATTAAAGGTAGACCACCTCTGCTGCTTAATATAGGAGGGCTTCCTGAAATAATAAATCCAGACTTGGCTCCTAACGCTCGAACAAATTGATCCGTAAGACCAGTTAGATTTAGGTCTTTCGCTAGATGCACTTGCTGTGCTTTTCCATAAATCGCTGGACCCGAGGCATCATATTTTTTTGATACCACATTTGCTTCATCCAAAAGAATCTCCCCGTCAAGAAGTGGGGGAAGTGCTGCCAAAGAATCTAGTCTAGGGCTTGATGTTCCTGTGTATCTGGGTAGAGGAAATTCAAATTTTCTATTCATTATGGAGTGGGGAGAAGATTTTATTTCCAGATCTACTTTTTCTATTTTGGCTGCACTATGTGCAATGGCCTTGATTGCCAGGGTGTAATCTTCTTCAAAATTTAAACTCTGCAGCTCAAAATTTCCCTTTTCATCCGTTTTAGTTTCTATTTTTTCAAAAAGACCATTGACCAAAATCTCTAAATTAGATTTGATAGGTCTATCGTCTGGGCCTATGGTTTTTCCGATCAGGTTAAACCCAAACTCCTTGGGTTGGGAGAAGTTTTCCAGCTCTGGATAGGGGCTGGTTCGAGTTTTGGCAAAGAATTCTCCAATGTCTGAGGGGCTTTTATTCAGTTGAATCGCTTCAAGGTCATCCAATACAGAGACTGAAAGATGTGCTGGAGTTAGATTCCCTTCCAGATCTCGGACCATAAAGCTCAATTTCACAGAGTCTCCTGGGGTGGGCAGAATGTTTTCTGTAAAGAGGGTGATCCCATTACTATATTCTTTGAGACTGGTTCCTTGGGGCACATATCCGGGCAAAAGAACCTGAATTGGCTTGACAAATTCATTTTCAGGGCCATAATTCGTTGACCAAAGCGTGTATGCTCTGAGGAAAAAGTCCTGTGAACGAAGGTGATAAGGCAGTGAAAGTTGCCCTTTGGCAATGCCTCCTTCTATCTTGAATAGTTGGTGCTCAAGCTGAGTGCCTGCGGTATCCAGAAGCTCCACGTGTAGTACCTTGCTGGATTCTTCCGAAAAAATAGGATTCCCGTAGTCGACATACGCTTTGAAATAAATCTGATCTCCAATTCGATAGACATCCCGATCGGTGTGCAAGAATACCTTTTCTTCCAAAACGCGGGCGTTTTTCTCGATTTTTACCAAGGCCAGAAGCTTCTCCCCATTAAAGTTTTGTGGGAGTAATGCTAAGGGAGAGGTTTTGATGCTTTTGGTGACTTGAAGCGTGTTGTTTGATACCGGTACTCCATTCTCTTTAAGCGCAATTTTTTCACCTTCAAAACTGAAGCGAACCGTGTTACCGGAATCGGATGTCAGTGTAAATGGACTTTTTATCTCCAAATTAAACTCCCCTTCAAATTCTCCAAAACTTAGCTTAACCGTATCGCTGGAGCTCGTCAGGAGATTTCGGAGTAAATATTCCGGTGTTTCTTTATAGATAGCCAATCTATTGGCATCGGTTTTTGTTTTTTCATCAAGCTCCAAATCCGGTGAAGAAAAATAAGCCCAGTACATGGATTCAAAATCCATCGGCTTGTTTAAATCTATCGGTTCATTTAACCAGACTGTAATCAGATAGCCTGTTTCGGAATTTTTGAAAATCAGCGCATCCTTAGCATAAGCAAATAACAAATTCGATTTTTTATCAACTTCAAAACTAATTGCATCTGGATTTGCCAATACAAGGTTTTCTTCGTCATTGGGATCTAAAAAACCATCAAGGAGTTTTTCGAGATATTTCTTGGAGTTGCCTTTGATTTTTGAGGCGAAACTAAGGGCGGAATTCTGTTCCAAGGCAAATGAGATTTCATTGGATTCTCCTCTGAAAGATCTCTTGGCGAGTATCTCTGTTTCTTGAGGCAAGTATCCTTCTTTTGCAGAGACCAAAGTCCACCTGCCCGGAACTACACCCGATATGGCAAAATTCCCTAAAGAATCCGTGAATGTCTGGATGCTTGTTTTCGGAATAAATACATGGGATTGGGCAATGGGTTGGCCAGAATTGGCATCCACCACTCTGCCAGAAATAACTGTAGTTTGGGCGTTTGCGCCAAAGCAAAATAAAAACGAAAGAAAAATTATTTGGAGCCTCATGGGGTTGACTTTTAGACTGTTAATATCTTGATAACGCAGTTTAATTAAAATTAGTTAACGAAAGATTTTTCAATAGATCTAATAATTAATTTTTATGCAATTTCAAGGTTTCATCTACCTAGATTTTTTTAAGTAAAATATTGAAAAGCTAAAGGAGAATAAGGCCTATCTCCTGACCGGATGCGTGCGTTTTAATTCTGCTAATATCCCTTCAAGTCCATTGAGTCGAATTTCATAAAGGGTACTCAGCCACATCCCGAGTTTTCCATCAGGGAAGCCTTTTCGGTTCATCCAGACTAGGTAATCTTCAGGGAGATTGCAGAGCAGCCTGCCTTTGTACTTGCCAAAAGGCATTGTTTTGGTGACGAGGTCGATGAGGATTTCTTTATCCATAAGGTAAAATAAGTGCTTCCCAAGGGTGAAACTTGGGTGGAAAACTCCTCAATCCAAAAGTTTCATTACGTAAATATTGGGTAAATCAATTCTGAATTTTTCGGAGAAGCTTTCGGTTTACAAGTAAATCAAAAGAAAGGATTACTCCATGGAAATTGGAATAGACAGCTTTGCCGCATTCCCTACAGACGGAAATGGGACCATTAAAGGCACAGCTCAGGAAGCAATAACCGCTTTACTCGCCAGAATCAAACTTGCCGATGAAGTCGGTCTGGATGTCTTTGGCATTGGAGAGCATCACCGCAAGGAATTCTTGGACTCAGCTACGGCCATTATTTTGGCTGCAGCGGCAGCGCAAACCAAGAAAATAACACTAACCAGTGCCGTCACGGTCCTCAGTGCAGCCGATCCAGTGCGGGTTTTTCAGGAATTTGCCACCTTGGATCTGGTCTCAAATGGACGGGCTGAATTGGTGGTCGGAAGAGGTTCATTTACTGAGGCTTTTCCACTATTCGGCCTCAGATTGGAGGATTATGACAAGCTCTTTGCTGAGAAATTGGGCCTGCTGCTGCAAATTAATCAGCAGGAAATTATTAATTGGTCGGGGAAATTCAGACCCGCGCTCAATAATCAACCGATCTATCCAAGACCACTTCAAAAGCAACTTCCCATTTGGCTCGGCGTGGGTGGCACACCAGGATCATTTGTCAGAGCAGGGTCGCTTGGACTTCCACTGATGGTCGCGGTGATTGGAGGGGAGACGCATCGTTTTCGTTCGTTGATCGATCTGTATCGTGAAGCAGGTGAAAAGGCAGGACATCCAAAAGAAAAGCTAAAAGTGGGCCTTCATTCCCTAGGCTTCGTTGGCAAATCGCATGAGGAGGCGGTAGAAACATACTATCCCGGCTATGCTGAAACCTTCACACGAATCGGAAAAGAGCGGGGATGGCCGCCTGTAACCCGTGGACACTTTGAGGCTCAGAACTCGAGAAGAGGGGCCTATCTGGTGGGCGAACCTGAGGAAGTGGCGGAAAAAATCCTTCGACACAGTGAAGCTTTGGGAGGAATCGACCGATTTACTTTCCAAATGGACAATGCCGGCCTAAGCCATGAGCAACTCAGTGACTCGATTGAATTGATTGGGAATGCTGTAGCACCTTTAGTGAAACGGGCTCTACACTAAATCAGATTCTGGGCAAATGCCGCTCGTCGGATTATTCTCTGACGACCGGCATTCCAGCTCTAGCCCAGCCTTGGATACCCCCGCTAAGATGGTAGACTTTGGTAAAACCCTGTTGCAGCAGCATGTCGGCGGCTTCTTTGCTTCTCGATCCCACAGCGCAATAGATATAGATTTCTTTTTCCTTGGGTAGTTGGTCTACTTGAGATTGAAAGCTGGGTAAGAAGTAGTCCATTTCCAGTGCACCTTCAATTTTTCCTTCGGCAATTTCCTCAGGTGTACGCACATCGATGATGATCCCGGCTGAGCTTTTGGCCTGAAATTCTGCGGGATTCAAATTCACAACCGCCGCAGTTGCCAGTGCCTGAGTCGAGGATAAATCAGAATTAGGCTTTTTTGATTCACAGGCTGATAAAGACAATATGCCTGCAGTAAGGGTGATGAGGTACTTATTCATTGCGCTTGGGTTTAATGCAAAAATGAGAAATCACTAGCGGTGGAAATGTGAGTTTTGATACCAAGTGAATTTTGGCCCAGTGTTAACGTATCTGCCCTTTTCCTCGGACCACCCACTTGTAGCTCGTGAGTTCGCGGAGTGCCATAGGGCCTCGCGCATGGAGTTTTTGGGTGCTGATGCCGATTTCTGCACCCAAGCCAAATTGATTTCCGTCGGTGAACGCAGTAGAAGCATTGGCATATACAGCTGCCGCGTCGACTTCCAGAAGGAATCGCTCAATGTTTTCAAGATTTTCGGAAATGATGGCTTCCGAATGTTTGGAGGAATAGGTTGCGATGTGATCCAGCGCTTCATCCAAGTTTTTCACGGTTTTGATGGCCATTTTCAGGCTTAGAAATTCCGTTCCAAAGTGGCTTTCATCCGCTTTCTGAATCAATTCATGCCGCTGCAGGTGAGCAAAAGATTTTTCATCCGCAAAGATTTTTACATTGTCCAGCATCAGCGGGTGGACAAGTTCTCCTAGCTCGTCAAGCAATTCTTCGTGAATAATCAGGCAGTCCAACGAATTGCAGACACTGGGACGACGGGTTTTAGCGTTGTGAATGATTTTTTTGGCTTTTTCCAGATCTGCGAATTCGTCGACATACGTATGGACGATTCCAGCTCCTGTCTCTATGACTGGTACTTTGGCATTTTCGCGCACAAAATTGATCAAACCCTGGGAGCCGCGGGGGATTATCACGTCCACATATCCCACTGCTTCCAATAGGGCTTTGGTTGCGCTTCGATCAGGAGGTAAAAGCTGGAAAGCTGAAGTCGGTAATCCATGCTTGGTCAAAACCTGATGGATTAGGCTGAGAATAGCCCGATTGGAAAAATCCGCATCCGAACCACCCTTTAACACCAGTCCGTTTCCGGATTTGATGGCGAGGGAAAAGACATCAAAGGTCACATTTGGGCGGGCTTCGTAGATGATCCCAATGACACCCAATGGCACTGTGATTTTGGTTAGGAGCAATCCATTTTCCAGTTTTTTCGCTTCCAAGCTATGGTGCAGCGGACTAGGAAGAGACTTTACCTGTCGGATTTCTGCAGCAATTCCTTCGATTCTGGACTCATTTAGAAGCAGTCGGTCATACATCGGATGAGATGGTTCCATCCGCTTCAGGTCTTTTTGGTTTTCCTCCAAAAGAAAAGTTATCTCACGCTCAGCCAGCGTAGCAAGGTCTTCCAAGACCAGATTGACCAAGCCGTCACTGATCCCTGTCAGCCTCCGGCTGCTTCGTTGAACTTGCTCAAAAATGGGAGTGAAGTCATTCATGATCGAAAAGGTACAAGTAATCGTAATGAATCAATGGCTTTTGATTCTTTTGTCCCATCCGCTCCAAAGCATATTTGGAAGCGTATTCAGCTCTTCCAAGCCCGATTTTTTTTCCTTTTTCGTCGCAGAGGAGGAGAATGTCTCCTTTGGAAAACTCGCCTTCGATTCGCGTGATCCCGATCGGCAAAAGACTGCGGATTACTGACGAAGTCAGGGAAATCTTTGCACCTTCATTGATGGTGATTTCACCTTTATAGTATTGTGCACCATGAGCCAGCCATTTCTTAGGAGCATTCTTGACCTTTTGGGGCTCAAACCAAGTGCATCGCAAAGTTTTTGCGGTGAATTCATCCAGCACTCCGACTCGCTTACCATTGGCAATGATCACTTGGATGCCAAGGTCTGCAGACTTTTTGGCCATGGTGTATTTGGTCAGCATGCCTCCCCGGCCGAAAGACGATTTGGTCGCTGAGATGTATGCGGAAACTTCAGGCATGGAGTAGGCGACTTTTTCGATCAGTTGCGAACCGGGTTCATGGGGATTTCCTGTGAAAATTCCGTCCACATTGGTCAGCAGCATGAGCGTGTCCGCATTGACCATGGCAGCGGTGAGGCTTGCCAATTCGTCATTGTCTGTAAACATCAACTCGGTGATCGTGACCGTGTCATTTTCATTGATGATGGGGAGGATACCCTGCTGAAGCAAAGCCTCAATGCAGTTTTTCATATTGAGGTAATGCTTTCGATCCCGGAAATCTTCCTTTGTCACCAAAATCTGGGCGATGGGTTGATTTAGATTTTCAAAAAGCTGTTGGTATTGATTGATCAAGCGGATCTGGCCTGTGGAAGCCCAAATCTGCTTCTTTATGACAGGATTGAGTTTTTCTGCAAGGGAAATGGATTGTCTGCCAAAAGCCACGGCTCCCGAACTGACAAGGACCACTTTCTTTCCTGAGGAAATGAGTCCTTGGATTTGAGCCACCAAATGCTGCATTCGATCCAAATCCGGCATCCCATTGGATTGGGTGAGGACATTTGAACCGATCTTGATGACGATTACCTTACTTTCCAGCATTCTTTAGAAAATTTGCATGAAATTAAGGAAGATGTTAGGGAATTGCTAATAGAGGGGCTAGACAGAAGTTCTTTGGCCTTCTATTCAGTATTCGATATCGAAAGCTGAACGTTGAATGTTCGAGGTTTTCCCAACGTAAACCTTAAATCATAAAAACCCCATACTTAGGGTTCCGACGAGCATCAAGATTTTGGCTATGGTGCTTAGTTTGGTGAAATGGGTCTTGCGATCTGCTTGGTAGATTTTTCGCATAAACCAAAGAAAAACTGCCCCCAAAATCCCAAAATAAATAAATAGGACAGGATTGTTGATTTTAAACGTGACAAGCAGAATCGAACAGACAAACGCGAATGCGATAACAAAAATCACCTGTTTGGTCTTACGAAAACCAATGACGATCGGGAGCGTTCTGCATCCGTGCTTTCGGTCCCCGGGACGGTCCTCGATGTCTTTGATGATCTCCCGGATCAGATTCAGGAAGAAGGCAAAGATGGAATACGTTAAGACCAGCAATTCAGATTTTTGGTAATAATATGCGATCATGTAGATCGAAAGCCCCGTGAGAAATGCCACTGTCAAATTCCCGATGAATGGCTCCCGTTTCAGCCGGTTGCTGTAAAGCCAAAGTAAAAATGCTGCAAAAAAGTTAATCAAAGCTATTCTGGGAGAGACTAGATAGCCCAAGCCAATGGCTGAGAAATTCAAAACAGTATGAAGGAATATCACCATTCTCCGTTTGATGCCTTTGCCCACGACTACCTCATGAGGGCGGTTGACATAGTCAATTTTGACGTCATAGTAATCGTTGATCATGTAGCCTGCAGCCGTGATCATGACTGTCGAAAGGATCAAAAGATATAACCTGAAATCCTGCAAGACAGGAAGGCCCAGAGGTGTCGTTTCTACCAAAAAGTAAGCGGTCATTCCCTGCGCAAAAGCGACCAGCAATAGATTGATAGGTCTACTGATCCTGAAAAGCCCCCTGATCGAAATGCTGCGCTCCATCGTCCTCGAATTCATGATTTAAAAATAGGGGAATTCAAACTCCTTTCCAGAGCTTATTTTACCTTCCTGTAGAATATAAATCGATTCCGTAATTTCTGAGGTGCATTTTTTAAGTTTTCCCTAACTTCCTAGCTGTGAATACGAATCAACCCATAATACCATGAACAAAGCAAGAAATCAGTCCAGAAGGGATTTTATTGCCAAGACCGGGGGGCTACTAGCCGGATCACTACTGATTCATCCTGTGGCTGAAGCCCTGTCGATTTTCAACAAACCTGGCGAAAAAATGAAGCTAGCGATGGTAGGCACAGGAGTCAGAGGCCTAGCCATGTGGGGTCGGGATGTAATCCGAGCCTACTCTGAACAAGTCGAGTTTGTTGGGCTTTCAGATAAAAATGAAGGTCGACTCCAATACGGCCAAACTTACATGGGTTTGGAATGTCCACTTTTCCTGAATGCAGATGAAATGCTGGCCAAAACTAAGCCGGATGTGCTGATCGTCACTACCATGGACAGTACCCATCACGAATTCATCGTCAAAGGACTCATGGCAGGCATGAATGTCATTTCCGAAAAGCCGATGACCACTGATGAGGTGAAAATGCAGGCTATTTTGGAAGCTGAGCGAAAGTCAGGCAAAAAACTCATTGTGACATTCAACTACCGATACTCCCCTCACCGGCAGAAATTGTATGAGTTGCTCCGGGCAGGAGAAATAGGCACGATCACTTCGGTGGATTTTCACTGGTACCTCGACACTTCCCACGGAGCCGATTACTTCCGTAGATGGCATGGAAGGAAAGAATTTGGGGGCACATTGTTGGTCCATAAGTCTACGCATCACTTCGACTTATTGAATTGGTGGCTGGATTCCGATCCGGAGGAAGTTTATGCCTATGGCGCATTGGAATTTTATGGCAAAAATGGACCTTTTCGCTCTACTACCTGTCGGGGATGCCCTCATGCCAGCTCATGTGATTTCCACTGGGACATCACCAAGAGCGATCACTTGACCAAGCTCTACGTGGATAATGAAAAGTACGACGGCTATCATCGGGACGGCTGTGTTTTCCGTGAGGAAATTGATATCTATGATAAGATGGCTGTGCAGATCCGCTACAAGAATAAGGTCCAAGTCAGCTACTCATTGACTACCTATTCGCCCTACGAAGGATACCGAATTGCATTCAATGGAACCAAAGGGAGGCTGGAAGCTTGGATCAAGGAAAGCCAGCCTTGGGATGAGAAAAGTGAGGATGAAATCGTGTTGGTGAAAAACTTCGGGGAGCGTCATGTCATCACAGTGCCTCAGGGCGGTGGTGGACATGGAGGAGGAGATACCCGTTTGAAAAACAAACTTTTCCTCGATACCAACGCGCCCGATCCCTGGAGACAATCTGCCGGAAGCCGAGATGGTGCGATGTCCTGTTTGATCGGTATTGCTGCCCGAAATTCCATAGAGCAGGGAAAACCAATCAAAATTCAGGATCTGACAGATATTCCCCTGCAAGTAAGCGGACGAGGGGCATAGCGAAGTATGAAGATTGGAAATACGAAGTACGAAACGTGAAATTCGAAATCCCGCATGGTATTGGCAATGCGGGATTTTTGTTTTTTAGGTGGTGATGAAAAGTAAAGCTCTATTTAATGCTTTGTTATTTCCAGATAGGAACCACTCTTACTTTTTGATTAAGCTAAGTTCTTCCTCACTTCCAATTACTTTTTCCTCATACATCAGCGTCCAACCCAACGATTTGGTCAGGACATAAAAATTAGTCAGCTCGGCGAGAAGTCGGTCTTGGGCATTGACCATGAGCTCTGACTTCTCGATCTGAGAGCGAATCTGTGCTGTGACTGAGCTTTTGATTTTATTGTAATCTTTTGCTTCAAATGAATTGAAATAATCCTGGGTGACATCGTAGTATTCGATATCCGGATAGATATTCAGGACAGGTTTTGGGATTTTTTTGAGAATCAAGGTTTTGTTTTCTGCGTCAATCTGAGTTTCCAAAAGCCTCAGATCATATTCGACGGTTGCCTTGGTGTTGACTACGACTAGGGCTTTTTTATCTGAGGTCCAAAGATTGAGAAATAGGCTTTGAGAGTTTTTGAAGGTGAAAACTTTGGAATAGAAGCCCTCGGTGACGATGAGTTTACCGACCTGGTTGATCTGAGTTTGGATCAATTCGGAGCTAGCGCGTAGCTCTTCCCGTTCTTGCTTTCCGGTGTAGAAAAACCAAAACCCGCCAAAAAATACCAAAGCGATGAGAAATCCGAACCCAAATCTATTCATAAGATGACTTGAAAAACTGAACTTGAAATTGAAGAAAATCTAAGCCTGATCCAATGGAGAGGCTGGATTGATTGAAAATTTATTAAAATACCAGAGCGCCTTTTATTCATATCTGACGCTGCGCTGTCTTTCCCGATTCACCGTCAATTGAAGGACGTCGGGTCGGGAATAATGTCCCACGGAATCGAAGTTTTGCCGCTCTTCCAGGATTCGATTGAAGTCCAGCGTTTGGTAGAAAATACCTTCCTGATCTGCTATGGGCTCCAAAATCCACTTGCCATTCGGTCCGGCGATGCAGCTGCCGCCATTACCGAGTACGTCTGGGCAGTTTTCCAGAATCACGTCCAAATGGGGGGTGTCCGATGGAAAATCGTTTTTACGCATCAAACTAGAAACAGAAATGACAAAAGAGCGGCCCTCTTGAGCGATCATGCGGGTGATATTTTCGGTGTTCCGAACAGATCCCGGCCAAACGGCAATGTGGAGGTTTTCTCCCAATCCATACAAGGCAGTTCTTGCCAGAGGCATCCAGTTTTCCCAGCAATTCAGTCCACCGACAGTGAATGCCTTGAGCGGATGAACTTGAAGTCCGTTTCCATCTCCGGGAGACCAAGTCAATCGCTCTTCATAAGTTGGCTGGAGTTTACGGTGAACAGAGCAGATTTCACCTGATGGATTAATGTAGACTAGAGAACAGTACAGACTGTGACCACCTCGATCCTGAGCACGCTCGATGATGCCTAGGTAAATGGCGATTTGATGTTTTTTGGCTAAGTCTTGGATTTCTTTCAAGTCACCTGATTCGATCTGAACCGCATTTCGAAGATAGTGGGCATGGATTTCCTTTTGGATTTTAGTATCCCAAGCTGAAGCATGGGTGATCGAAAGCCACCAGGGATAACCAGGCACAAGCCCTTCTCCAAATACGATCAACTCCGCTTTATTTTCTGAGGCTTCGGTGATGGCACATTTGACTTTTTCCAGAGTAGCGACTTTATCGAGCCAGATGGGAGAGATTTGAGCGAGGGCGACCGTGAGAGTAGAGGCAGGCATTCGGATTGTTTTTTTGAAATCAGGTACTTCAAGAATAGGTCAATAAATCGAAAATCCTTGTGGCTAATTTTTCTTTGAAAATTAGATCAAAAAAAAGCGATTTCTAAGAAATCGCCATTTTTAACTAACAAAACCAACTTATACTATTTTCACGCAGTGACCATATCTTCTTCGACATCGACCAGCGCTACAGCGCCGTGAATGGCGGTCTCATCCAGTTCGGAAATGAGGATTTTGAGACTAGCTAAGACAGAGGGATAGCTGAACGTTTCCAAAGACTTGAATAGGGATTTTTTGAATAGCGGATATGTTTTGCGAATAGATCCTCCCAAGACGATGGCCTCAGGAGCAAATGAATACATGATCATCTTGAATAGCTCACCGAGGTGGCTGCCAAATTCCTCGTATGCTCGAATGGCTACTGGATCACCTGCCAAGGCAAGCTTTGCCAATGCTTTGGGCTTGGAATGGTAGAAGTTTTGGAAAAATTTTCCAGAGCAGTAATACTCATAGTTGTGGTCCAAATAAGGTGCGCTGCACCATTCGCCTGCCGCAGAAAAAAGGCCAGAATACAAATGACCATTGATCACGATTCCCCCGCCGGTACCCGTGCCAAGGGTAATCCCCACCAAGTTTTTGAAAGGCCTGCCGACCCCGTATTTGTGGACTCCGATAGCAAAACAGTTTGCGTCATTGTTGATGAAAACAGGCTTTGAAAATCGTTCGGTCAGAAATTTCCGAAGTTCCACATGCTGAAAGGAAGGAATATTAGCCAGACCAAGTACAATACCTTCCTGGGTATCTACCAGTCCCGGAATCCCTATACCGATTCCTACAAATTCATAATGACTATAGGTGGCTATAAAATCTGCAATTGTCTCAAGAATAAAGGCCTTGCTTTCCAAAGCAGGGGTGGGAATGGAACGAATGTCCTCGAGGTGTCCTTTGATCAGGATACCTCCCTTGATGCCGGTGCCTCCGATATCTAATCCTAAGATGGCTTTTTCCATTCGATTTGGGCAATTGTTTTGGTTGATCGGATAAATGCAGAAAGCCGCCAAGACAATCCTGACCGCTTTCTGAGGTTTTTCTAGTTTAGAAAGAAGGCTTAAAGCATTCCTTCGATGGATTTTTCAAGTTCACGAGCAGTGGCCAAAAACTCTTCCACATTCATGTCACGGAAGAAAATAAGACCGTGACTTGCTCTTACTTTGGCTCGTTCGTGGAGGTAGAAGTAATTTTTCCCAAGCAAAAGCTGTATGTCGTTCAATTGTCCTACCCAAGTCCGTTTTGCAACAGTACTGAATTTCCCGTTGTGAGAATAGCTTGGGAAAGAGGCATTGACCTGGCTCAGGTAACAATTGGAGAAAGAATCTTCCATGACTGACATGTCTCCTAGCGACACTGGCACAATCACATTGGCTTCATGCGGTTCAAATTTGAACCAAACATTACGATAACCAAGTATCCTTAGATTGCTCGTGTCATGCTCTTCGCCCCATTTTTTTACAGCCTCTGCAGTTGCCTGAAGTACTTTGTAATGGGTGTCAGGACCTGAACCTTCCGGATCGAGCGTTAAACTAATCTTCGTTGGTTTGATTTTTCTGAACATTTCTACGATCGGTTCTACGTCACGTGTCTTGTCCGGCTGCTCAGTGAAGATATCCCCTGTGTAAAAACCAAGGCGAAGGTGATGTACATTTTTGACCTGTACTCCGAAGTGAGCCCATACCAACTCCTCCTCAAACTCACGGATCATGCCTTTGAGTTTTTGAATTTTGGAAGGGTTTTTCTCCCCGTCGTACGAATTCTTCAAGATGCTGATGACATCATTGATCGTCTCTCGGAGTTGTGTTTTGTTTTTGACTCCATAGACGATGACTAGGGCTCTGACTACGCGGTGGCAAAGTCCTCGCTTGCGTGCATCGGGATTTTCGGAGGCTACATTGGTTAGGAAGTGGTAGACATCTTTATCAGTTTTCAGGCTGTATCCCACCTCAAAGAAGTCTTCGAAGTTGACCATTTGAATCTTGCCTTCATCCAGGAGCTTTTTGGTGTGCTGCAGGGTATCAATGACGAATGAGTTGGTCACCGCTGTAAATCCCGAGGTGAGTACCGAGAAGTGTGCCTCATTGGTTGGCTCGCTCAGCTGATTGGTGATGTGAGGAAGAATGCCCAAGGAAATGTCATCGTGGTGCGGTCCGGTGTGGAGCAATACTTCATTGCTCTCCTGCTCCAGTCCTTTGGCCAACTTCGCCTCGGTACTTTTCATCACTTGATTGACGGTGTCCTCAGAGAGCCCCGGAATGAGCTTGGTATATTTGTCAGCTTTGAGGTCTTCGATTTTGATCCGGTGACCGTATTTGTTGAGTTTTTTACAAAGCTCTATGACTGCGCGCTCAGTCTTTTCAAAGGTCCATTCGCCTTTTTGATAATAGGCGTCCATGGAGTCTGTGAGCTTGACAGCTGCACCTTTGGTCAGATAGAATCGACCGTTTTTAAGCTTCTGTAGGACAGTAGCAGGATAGACATTGTTCATTTTGGTCTCCAGGGAATCTTTTACGATTCCGGCTTTCGCCTCTCCTGCTGCAATGATGATTCCGACCGCTTCTGGATTGTAAACTATTGTTTCCAGACCGATGGTGATCACGAGACGGTTAGAGGAAACTTCGATTCCACCCAAATCACCTGCTGCTACAGCCTGTGTTTCAAAGTTGGTGTCCGTCAGTCGAGTCACAGAGAACAAGTGTGAGCCTCGGGTATTGAAGGCAATGTGTCCGTCAGGTCCGATGCCTCCCAAGAAAAATCCGATCCCACCACGATCTCTGATGCGCTGCTCATATTCTCCGCACCATTGGTCAATCATGTAGATCGATTGCTGTTGAAGCTTCTCCAGGTCATTGATTGGGTCACGGAATCTAAGCGAAAGATCAACTTTCAAATCAGGAAATACTTGCTTGAAATGAAGGCCGTTGGCTAAAGGGATTTCATCCGAATTGATCAGAATTGCTTTTTCCTTGGAAAGCCCAAAGCCATTGATGTAAAATTTATTGACGTAGTCGAAAAAGCTGTTGTGCTGTGAAGACGAAATAGGGTAAAATTCATCAATCTGTACAAAAGTGAGATCCTTTAGTACCGGTTTTTTGGTAGCGCCCAATCCGTATTTTTCCCGTACTTCTTTGCCTTTTTTAGAGTCCCAGTTTTCGAGTAAAAATTGAGTCCACTTGATGAAAAATTCCGGTGTTTTTCCGGTCGGTAGGCTGATGACTCCCTCAGGATTGGCAGCGGCCCATTCCAAGAATCGGCAGGCGGTAAGCAATCCTAGCTTGGGGAAATTGTCTACGGTAAGATAAGGGATCAGGGTCGAGATCTTGTCAACTCCGGATTCCGCCAAGAAGGCTTTTTCAACTTCGGAGAGTGGGTACTTACTGAGCATACTGAAGAGACAGATTAGGTTGTGTAAGATTTATTGTTTTGAAACAGACATAAATCCAAGTTTTGGAAGGATAGAAATTGAATTTGGCCAAATAAAAATTCGAAAATAAGATTTTTACTTAGCGAATATCAAATTTTAATCTCCCTCAACCGCAATTTATTTGTTTGAACAAAATTAAAAAACTTTAATTAATAAAAAACAACTTTTATAAAAAATTTATAAAAGTATTTCAAAAATCAGAAAATTATAAGCTGCGAGTAAAGGATAACTTGATTCTGGATTGGAATTCTTCAATAACTTTAAAAATTTCAATCAGGGTGACTTGTTGTACTTTGGTCAGTGAGTTTACCTTGAGGTAATTTTTGGGTTTTTGATTTTTTTCCATGATATAGGCTGCCTGATTTTCCAGCCTCATACTCATTAGATATTCAAATGCGTGAATGAGCTCTACGGCTTCTTTTTCCGAAAAAACCCCTTTTTCCCGCAATTGATTGATTCGTTCATTGGTATTGGTTTGGAAAATTTTATGCTTCAGTGCATACACTCGAGCCAAATCCACAATTGGCCTCATGGTTTGTTTGAGGTTCAGTTGCTTCTCTCCGTCGATTTCTTCGGTTTTGATTCTCCTGAAAAAAGTCAGAGGGGGCTCGTATTGGAGCGCATTGTATCCCAGGTTGATGAAAAACCGTTCCGGGGCCTCTTCCACTAATTGGCCCATGTAATCTTTAAGCTCATCCAAAAGTGAAAATTCGCCATAGATCGCCCTGCAATCAAAAAAAGTAGAGTAGTTCATCGCAGTCTCCTGAGAAGCATCCGAAATCCAGGTATCGTAGTTCCGCTTCCAATGGGAAAGGGAATGGGTCCATTTGGGATTCATTGCCATGAGTTCACCGGAGCAAAACACAATTCCGATCTGATCCAGAGCAGTAGAGACCCGGGTGGCAAAGTCTAAAAAGTAGGTGCGTACTTCTTCTCGGTGTTCATTCGCCTTGTCTTCATAGATGAGGGCATTATCTTGATCGGTTTTGAGGGTAAGTTCCCCTCTGCCTTCGCTTCCCAAAACAAAAAAAACAAACTTGGCAGGTGCAGGTCCCAAATCCTTCATCACTCGCTCAATGACACGCTGAGTAATGGTGTCAGCGACGGTAGTTATGATCTGATTGATCAATCCTGCTTTCATCCCCCTAGTGCTCAGGATGTGGATGATCTCTGGCATTCTTGCCCATTTCTGTTGCAATTCAGGAATTTGTCTGGCTTCCTTGACTGATTGGATAAACATAAATGGTCCCTGACTTTGCTCAGTAAGGATCTTGGTCCGGCTGATCCATCCTACAAATGCATCATTTTCCTTTACCAGTAGGTACCTGGATTTGGTCTGAAACATTAATATCAAGGCTTCGGTCAGGCTAGTGTCAGGATGGATGCTCACCATGTCAAATTCCATGATCTGGGATACTGGAAGTTCGGAAGGGAGTCTCTCCGCTAGCAGTCGGTCTCTTAAGGTGATGTCGGTGATGTATCCGGAGATTTCCTGAGGAGAATTGCCGATGAATAGGCAACTGACTTTTTCCTTTTTCATCAGTGCAGCACATTCGTGGACTGGATCACTGTGCCGGGCCATTCTCAAATGCCGGAAATGAAGATCACGCACACTTTTGGTGTAAAATTGATCCGAAAGGAAGGTGCCTGAGGTCTCCATGATTTTAAATTACAAAAACTGGGTTGCTTTACTGCAGTCCCAAAACAAACCTGCCCCGAATTTTCATTCGAGGCAGGTTATTGAATTATTGCAAAAGCTTGAAGTGGAATTTATACCGACACGCCAAGTACTCTAGCCATCACAGCTCCGATCTCAGCCGGAGATTCTGCTACATGGATTCCGTTTTCTTTCATGATTCTGATTTTGGCAGCTGCTGTATCATCAGCTCCACCGATGATAGCTCCAGCATGGCCCATCCTACGGCCAGGAGGTGCTGTCTGTCCCGCGATGAATCCTACCACAGGCTTTTTATTGCCGTTTTCGCGAATCCATTTAGCTGCTTCAGCTTCATAGTTACCGCCGATTTCGCCGATCATGACGATAGCATCTGTTTCTGGATCATTCATCAGCATTTCTACAGCTTGCTTGGTAGAAGTACCAATGATTGGGTCACCGCCGATTCCGATTGCAGTAGATACGCCTAAGCCTGCTTTTGCAACTTGATCTGCAGCTTCATAGGTTAAGGTTCCCGACTTAGATACGATACCAATTCTTCCTGGTCTGAAAACAAAGCCCGGCATGATTCCCACTTTGGCCTCGCCTGGAGTGATGACACCTGGACAGTTTGGACCGATGAGCACACAGCCTCTTTCTTTGATATAAGGCTTAGCCGTCATCATGTCCGCTACCGGAATACCTTCCGTGATGGTAATGATGACTTTGATTCCGGCGTCCGCAGCTTCCATGATGGCATCCGCAGCGAATGCAGGTGGTACAAAAATAATGGAAACATCAGCTCCTGTCACTTGAACCGCTTCTTCGACAGAATTGAAAACAGGTCTTTCCAAATGGGAGGAGCCGCCTTTGCCTGGGGTTACACCACCCACGACGTTGGTTCCGTATTCGATCATTTGCTGGGCGTGAAAAGAGCCCTCAGACCCTGTGAATCCCTGTACGATCACTTTGGAATTTTTATTGACTAGTACACTCATGCTTCGATTTTTTAAGTTTGGCACAAAAATAAGAGAAACCGCCCGCTGACAAAAGAAAAGCGAAACAATCTCCATGGAATTTGGTGACCGGAATCTTTTCCTATTTTCGAGCTATGCTTTGGCGTCATCCACTTGGTATCATTTTGCTGTCGGGTCTTTTTTTGATCTGTAGTGGAGTCACTGCCCAGAATTTCAAGTTCAATACTCAACCTAAAGGAGTAAAACTCAAGGTCCAAAATGTAATTCAGATAGAGCAGGACACCTTAGGGCGAATGTGGTTTTCGACCAGTCAGGGAGTACAATATTCTGATGGAATAGAGACCCATGAATTGCCCGACACCCTCACAAGAAGGTTTGTTTACCGAATCGCTATGCTAAAGGATGAGGATGGCTTACTCTGGATATACAATGCCAATGGGATACCCACCGTGTTAGAGCAACAGGAAGATACCTGGGCTGAGCTCCAGTTTCCTGATAGTTTGAAAACTTATTTTTCTTCGAAAATCCAATTATTCAGTATCGGCAAATCTCCCAATAAATTTTTCTTCCTAGAAACTGGGAAAGACCTGGTATTCTGGAAATATGGGGAGTCAAAGAAAGTGAAAATCAATCGAGAAGAAATGGATGCCGGACCTCTGATTGCTGTATTAGAGGTGGCGGGGAAGGCCTTGTTGATTTTCAATACTGGAACCTTTGAACTGAAGGATGACCAGCTGATCCCATATAAGTTCAGGGGGATTCCTCTGCCATCTTCCCCGGTTCTGGTGAAGCAGGCTCCGAGTGGTGAATATTATTTTTTGGGAAAGGGGTATTTAGCTACCGGTCCGGCGGCCGAATTTCCTTTGAAGATTATAGATCAAGGCTTTTCATATGAAAATTTTGGAGAGGGCAATTACTTCTCGTTAGTTTTTAGTGGTCAGAATGTCTTCTACCATTACAATTCTCACCTCAAAAAATTAAATCCTTCCAGACCCAATTCGGTTCTAATTGATCTCTATACACTTTTCCATTCGGTTTATATTCAGACTGCTTTTGTAGATCGGGAGGGGCTACTATGGGTAGGGACCAGCAGGGGATTTGGGGTCAATAATTCCCAGGTTTTTCAGAACTATGGCATGGAGATGCAGGCGTTTCTCTCCGAGGAAGTCACCGCTGCAGTAGAAGTGGACGAGGGGCAATTTTATTTGGGTTTCAATAATGGGATCCAAAAAATGACCCGCTTTGATGTCAAGACCATTCATCGGGGTAAGACTGATTCCAGAGAACCTGCCGAGCGGATTATTAATTTCTCAAAAGATAAAAATGGGCGAATCTGGGCTTCCGCAAATTTCAAAGGTATCGGCAAAATCCAAATCGGATCCGATAGAATAGAATTCATTACACCGCCTGACGGGATCAATGTGTCTGCCGTAAAGGCAGTAGAAGATAGTCTATTAATTACCACACCAAGTCGAATTTTCATTGCTTCACTTGACTCAGGTCCTTCAGCCTTTTTTGAAAAAGAGCTCACTTCAGAAATAGTCGGATTATTGGGGGAAGTCAAACCTTATTTTAGAAAATCAGGTAAGTTGTCCAACGGCAAGCTAGCTGTCATTAGAGCAAGTAGATTAGAAAATCAATATCCGGTCATAGAAACCTCTCGCTACCTTCTGGCTGAAGGATTTGATTTCCTCGAACTCGAAGACGGACGCATCCTCTTGGGTACTGAGTATGGTCTGAAGGTCTACAGCGGGGATTCTGTTGCCTATTACCAATTTGATGGAAGATCGATTACCCGGCCGGTTTATTCCCTGATGCGGGACAGAGAAGGAAGCATCTGGGCGGGCACTGATCAGGGGGTTTTTGTGATTAAAAACGGAAAAGCCATTCAATTTAATGAATCGAATGGGTTGATAGGTAACGAAATAAACCGTGGCGCGCTGATGGAGGCTTCATCAGGACGCATACTGATCGGTACGATCAAGGGCCTTTCGATTTATTTTCCAGAAGAGACATTTTTTGCCGCTGGGGCACCCAAGGCCTATGTTAGGTCTATGAAGATCGGAAACAGGGAGATTTTGAATTCAGAAGAAGTCAGTGTACCCTACAATGAGAATTCGCTGCAGGTGGAATTTTTCGCACCTGGATTCAATGAATCCAAAGAACTTTGGATTCATTATCGACTCATCAAGGAGGGTGAAGACGGGGAATGGGAAGTGATCAGGGATCCCCAATCTACCCAGTTGTTTTTCTCCAACCTTCCCTCTGGCAGATTTCGGCTGGAACTGAAGACGTCCTATGACGGACAGGAGTACTCTCCTTTGTTTCAGTCTACCGAATTTGAGATTTTGAGGCCCTTTTACCTGCGGCCGTGGTTCATTATTTTCTCCGTGGTTTTTCTTCTGGCTCTGGGAATTTTGATCAACGTGTTTTTTAGACAATTGCAGAATCTTGGTATCCTTCAATCAGCCGTGGCTCAGGAAAACAAAAACAAGGTTATTGCTGAGCAGCAATTCAAAAATGTATGGAAGAGCTCACAGGATGGAATGCTACTCACGCTTGAAGGTGAAAAAATCCTCACGGTCAACCCGGCTTTTGCCCAAATGATGCAATGCCCAATCAGTAAGCTGGAAAATCAGCCCCTTTCAGTTCTTTTCAACTCTGAAACAACCGAGCGATTCTATCTCAATACCTTGCTAAACCGCGTTCGAAAGTCTCCAGGACAGGGAATATCCATAGAAACCAAAATCGAATGGAAGACTGGGCCTCTGGAGATGGAGGTCTACTCAGTGATGTTGGACCAAGATGCGCAGGGCAAAAGTTTGGTGCTGTCAGTATTCAAGGATATCTCTGCACAGAAAAATGTCCAAAACACACTGAAAGAAGCCAAAGAAAAAGCCGAACAGGCCAATCGGTTCAAATCCAGTCTGCTGTCCAATCTCAGTCATGAGATCAGGACTCCGCTGAATGGCATCATCGGAGGTGCGGAACACATCATCATGAACCATAAGGAGGATGAGCAACTCGTCTCCCAATTGGACATCATCCTTCAAAGCGGGGAAAGACTGCTTAGTACCATCACTTCCCTTTTGAATCTGGCTAAAATTGAAGCCAACAAAATGCCCGTGGAATATTTGGATACTCCTGTCAAAAGTTTCCTCGAGACGATCATAAAGCCGCTGGCTTCTGCAGCAGAGCGGAAAGGGCTGGTATTGGTTTTTAGATTTTTGGCGCCTGACTTTCATGCCAGGATTGATCGGAGATTTGTGGAAATGATCGTCAATAACATCGTGAGCAATTCGATAAAATATACCGAGAAAGGGCTCGTCACAGTTACCTGTGATAGGGTTGCAAACCAACTTATCCTAGAAGTGACAGACAGCGGAGTGGGTATGTCGGATAGTTTTCAAGAGATTATGTTTGAGCCCTTTGAGCAGGAAAGTAAAGGGAATGACCGGCTTTTCGAAGGCACCGGTCTTGGCTTGAGTATCACCAGAAATTTGATTCAGCTTCTTGATGGGAAAATAGAGGTGCAAAGCACCAAAAACTCAGGAACCCGGGTTATAGTCGAAATCCCATTACCCAACCAGTAATTTTTGTAATTTCAAAATTCCAAACTACAACCCCCAACCCAGATTCAGCTCATGTTTACACTGAAAATTCTCATAGTCGAGGACGATTCCGTTTCGGCGCTTTTGCTACAGCGGGCGCTTGAAAAAAACGCACATCATATCATCGGAATTGCCGACACTGGAGAGAAAGCCATTGAGATTTTGGCTGAAAATATGGCTGATATCGTGATGATGGACATCAACCTGGCCGGGGAACTTGATGGGATTAAAACCACCGAGATCATCAATGAAAAATATGATATTCCAGTAGTCTACCTCAGCGCCAGTTCAGATGCAGAGACGCTCAACAAAGTCGTCGGAACCAATCCAAGTGCCTATGTGATCAAGCCCTTCAATATCAGGGAATTGAATATGGTGATTGAACTGGCCATATTCAAAGACAGGAAAGAAAAAGAACTCCAAAAGCTCAATAATGAACTAGAAGAAAAGGTGAAGCAACGGACCGCTGAACTGTACGAGGCTAATAAAGAACTCACCAAAGCGCTGGAAAAGGAGCGAGAAATCAATGAGTTGAAATCCCGAATCGTACTCAATGTCTCCCATGGCTTCAAAACCCCGCTGACCTCTATCCTGAGCTCTGCCCAACTGCTGCAGATCTATGCAGAAAAAGATCATCCTTTCAAGCAGAAGATCACCAAGCACGCCTTCAAAATCGAAAATTCGGTCAGAGCATTGAATAACCTGCTCACCAGCGTGCTCTTTTTTGGGAAATCCGATGAAAACAAGCTGGAGTTCAAACCCAAGAAGATTTTCTCAGGCGCTTTCGTCAAAGAAGTACTCGATACAGTCAATGCGGGAATCGAAAACGACGTCGTCATCAAATCTGAAATCGGAGACCTTCCCAAAACCATCACTTCTGACCCAGAGCTTCTCTATCAGGTTTTTGAAAATCTACTTTCCAACGCAGTGAAATACTCCAAAGAGGGCAAGCAAGTAGGATTTAAATTGACCTATGCGGATAATAGTCTTCACGCAGTGATTTCAGACAAAGGAATCGGGATCCCAAAGTCCGAACAAAGCAAACTTTTTGACCGGTTTTTTCGTGCCAAAAACGTGGGAATTATCGAAGGGTCCGGACTCGGGCTATCGATTGTAAAAAAATGTTTGGAAGTGCTCAAAGGTGATATTTCATTTGAAAGTGAAGTGGATAAAGGAACCGTATTCCACGTGACCATTCCGGTAAAATAAGCATGTTAGTTGAAGTAAAATCACTGCAATACGCACATCCTGGGCAGCGTTCGATTGTTTTTCCAGACTTCAGCCTTGACTCAGGAGAATCTTTATTGATTCTGGGCAAGTCAGGTAGTGGCAAAACCACGCTATTGAATCTTTTGGCAGGATTGCTCAGGCCCAATCAAGGTGGGGTAGTCCTCGATGGCGTCCGCCTTTCTACTATTTCAGGTCAGAAAATGGACCTTTTCCGAGGGAAAAATATTGGGATAGTATTCCAAAAACCACACTTGATCGCAGCGCTGAATGTGCAGCAAAATTTAGAATTGGCACATTTTTTCAGCAAAAAGAAGGGCCAGGATATTCCTCAATTACTTCTTGATCTGGGTATCAGCTCCAAAGCAAAAGCAGCGGTGATGACGCTCAGCGAGGGGGAGGCCCAGCGCGTGTCCATCGCCAGAGCCTTAGCCAACAGCCCTAAACTAATCCTGGCCGATGAACCTACTTCGAGTTTGGATGATGAAAACACCGAGAACGTGATTGCTTTGCTGAAATCTCAAGCAGCTAAAATTGGCGCAGCGCTTATCATCGTCACCCATGACCAGCGGGTAAAGAATCAGGTATCAAATTTTATTGAAGTTAAAGCCTCATGAACTTATTCAAGATCAGCTGGAAATACCTGACTTTTAGACCACTTTCGACGGGCTTGAATGTCTTTTTGCTTGCCTTGGGTTTGGCGATTATTACGGTGTTGCTTTTGATTCAGGATCAATTTGAGAAAAAGATGAATCAGGATGCGGCTGGGATTGATCTGGTCGTCGGAGCCAAAGGCAGTCCCCTGCAATTGATTCTTTCATCCGTCTATCATGTGGATTTTCCTACGGGAAATATCAAAATGGAAGACGCCCAGAAACTGACCCGAAACAGACTGGTCAAAAAAGTAATCCCACTAGCTTTGGGCGATAATTACCAAGGCTTTCGCATCGTGGGTACCAATCACGATTACTTGGAATTATACGAAGTTGGATTTGCCGAAGGGAAAGCCTGGGACGTTCCATTTGAAGTGGTTTTGGGCGCTGAGATTGCGGGTAAACTCAAGCTAAAGCTTGGAGATGAATTCGTTTCCAGCCATGGAATCAGCGAAGGAAGTCATGATCACGATGATCATAATTTTGTGGTAGCGGGGATTTTGGAACCAAGAGGG
This sequence comes from Algoriphagus litoralis, assembly GCF_003259255.1. Classification (GTDB taxonomy): domain Bacteria; phylum Bacteroidota; class Bacteroidia; order Cytophagales; family Cyclobacteriaceae; genus Algoriphagus; species Algoriphagus litoralis. The sequence goes on along the minus strand of NZ_QGOL01000014.1, from coordinate 69,265 downwards.
AATGTCGTTGATCGCTTGATTTTGACGAGCATTGAGTCAGTTTGGTATTCACATGATGAAGAAGGAGAGGAGGAAGAAGTTGCCTCCGCGCCAGATTCTGTGGCGGTATCCTCAGAGGATCCGATAGCCGAAACACATGCCGATCATGCCGAAGAAGGACATGACGATCACGCGAAATTCCATGCACCTGTGGCAAAAACCGGTTTTCCGGTTACTGAGCAGGACCGAGAAGTGACGACGCTACTTTTGCAATATCGAAATCCCATCGCTGCTGTTCAACTGCCCCGAATGATCAATTCAGGCACTTCCATGCAGGCAGCATCGCCTTCTTTTGAGATGTCCAGACTATTTGAATTGTTGGGAGTAGGCATTAGCCTGCTTCAGGGTTTGGCTTTGGTGTTGATTGGTATTGCAGGCTTGGGCATCTTCATCGCGCTGTATAATTCACTGAAGGAGCGAAAATATGATTTGGCCATCCTTAGGGCAATTGGTGCTTCTCGAGGCCAGTTACTGGTCTTGATTTTTCTGGAAGGAGTGATGCTGACGTTTCTTGGCGCAGTTTTGGGAATCGCACTCGGGCATGTTTTTCTTTGGTTGTTGGTGACTTCAGGTGACCAAAATATAGTTTCTGCCATCCAGCCATGGATTTTTCTCAAAGAAGAACTTTGGATCATAGGATATGCGTTAGGGGTAGGAGTGATGGCTTCGATCATTCCTGCATGGTCTGCTTATCAAACAAGCATTGCAAAGCAGCTGACAAAGGCTTAATTAGCGGTTCAAATTGAATAGTGATTATGAAAAAATACAGTGTAATTCTGATTGCGATCTTTTCTCTGAGTATTCTGACTACGGCTGCCAAAGCCCAGGGAGTTTGGAAAAGTCTGGCTGAGGTATCCTATAAAATCAGCGAAGATCAGTTTGGAGAATTGTATGTGCCGGTTTTCTCCGACCAGATCAAGAAGCTAGAGGGCAAAGAAGTGGAAGCCGATGGGTATATCATTCCTTTCGAGGGGATGTTTAAGCCCGAGCATATTATTCTGTCCAGTTTGCCTTTGGCTGAATGTTTTTTCTGCGGTTCAGGAGGTCCTGAGACGGTGATGGAGGTGATGATGGCCAGTCCGATCAAGTACACCTCCAAGCGGGTGAAAGTAAGGGGAAAGCTCACCTTGAATGCAACTGACCCCGAGAAGCTGATGTACATTCTCAAGGATGCCAGATTGATTCTGGAATAAATAGAAAAAGCTCCGAATGGAGCTTTTTTCAGTTTATGCTACGGTTTCTTTTTCCAAAACTCTGAATCTTTCCAAAATATCCATCGTCACGGGACCCGGTATGCCATTTCCTATTTTTCGATCATCCAGTTGAGTAACGGGAAGCAGGACTTTGGTCGTGCTGCTGATAAATGCCTCATCGGCGTCCCATACCTCCTCCAGTGAAATCGGCCGGATCACCGCGTTGGGCACCAGTTCCAAGATATGTTTTCGGGTAATGCCCAAAAGAATATGCTGATCCGGAGAATGAAGTACCCCGTTTTTAACCATGAAAAAATTACTTCGCGAGCTTTCACTCACCCAGCCATTCCAGTGGTAGAGGACATCTTCAGCACCCAGTTTTTTCCAGTTTACACTGTGCCAGACAGGTAGTGTGTAGTTGGTAGTTTTGATTTCAGCGATAGGTCGGACATATTCCAAGGTGAGAAGCTTGATGCCTTGTCGGTACTTTTCTTCGGAAGGCAGTGAAAGCGATTCTGCGAAAATGAACAGTTTTCCTTCTGCTGGGGAAAAGTGGTTTTCAGACACGCCTCCGCTCAAAACCATTCTCAATCCACCACTTTTCAGATCATTTTTTTCTATCAATACCGAAATGATTTCACTCAGTTGGGCTCGGGAGTAAGGCAAAGGCAAAAAGGTCCTTTCAGCCGAAGCGATGAATCTATCAAGGTAATGCTCCAAGAAAAGTGGCGTATAATCCACAGTCCGAAAAAAATCAAAAATTCCATAGCCTCGGATCAATCCCAGGTCCATAGGATGAAGTGTGGCGGATTCAGTAGGAACAATGGTCCCGTCAGCAAAGCAGAATGGTTTCATAATAATTGAATTATCTCCTAAAATTAGCACCAATTCCTATAATTTTGCATTAGTCTATTTTTAGTCTGTTTATTTAATTATCCCAAGAAAAAATTGAACCATTAATTTGTTTGAAATGAAATTGATAAAAATAGTACGTATTTGTTTGATTTTTAACCTTGTCCTAATGCTCAAAGGATGCGGTCCCAACCAAAAAGATCTGAATGACGCAAGCCGAACTGAGATCATTGCAGTCCATGATGAAGTGATGCCCAAAATGGGTCAATTAAAATCCTTTGAGAAAAAGGCATTGCAAAAAGCGGAGGAATTTGAAGCGATGGATTCTACGAATACCGCCAAGGTTGAAGAAATGAAAGCCCTGGCCATGGAGTTGGATCAAGCCTATGAAGCGATGTTTGTCTGGATGCGTCAGTATGAAACCGAGGACGGCGAGCGGAATCCTGAGGAAGTGAAGGCCTATTTGGAGGAGCAGATGGTGTCCGTCACAGAAGTGAATCAACAGATGAAATCAGCCCTCAGCAAAGCTGATTCGCTACTTAAAGATTAATAATTTTCTGGAGCAGTTCTCAGGTATTCTTCTACTGTGGAGGAGGTGATCACTCCTTCATTCATTCCCCAGATATTGTATAGATAAGTGGAGATTTGAGCGATTTCCAGAGGCTTTAGATTTGGGTTGGCAGGCATGGCTTGGTTGTATTTTTCGCCATTCACGGTTATTTCGCCTTTTTGCCCATGTCGGATAATCCAGACCGTACGATGGACACTTTCCTTGAAATAATCCGCGTCCCGAAGTGGAGGAATCAGCTTGCCGAGACCCTTCCCGTCTGACTGATGGCAATTTCCGCAGTAGTTTTCGTACAGTGTTTTGCCAGCTATTGCAAACTTCATCACCTCAGGATCGCTGATTTGCGAGAGGGTATTTTCTTCATTTGATGATTTGGGAGCGCAGGAAAAAATCAATAAACCCAGCACTGCTAAGGTGAATTTTCTCATGGATTAAGCAATTTGGGTATGTCTGCCAGAAGCCGGTCTACCTGATCTGACTTGGTGCCGTCGTATACCCCACGAATTCTACCCTTACCATCTACCAAGACAAATGCACCGCTGTGCAAAAATCCTCCGGGTTCCATTTGATCTGCCATCGCCGTGGTCAGGTAGCTCGTCTGGCCTATTTCGAAGATTTTTTCCTGATCCCCGGTAAGGAAATTCCAAGTCGAAGCATCCACTACGCCGAGCTTTTCAGCGTAGTCTTTCAACACTTCCTGCGTGTCGTGAGTCGGATCGATGGAGTGGCTGAGAATCTTGAAGTTTGGCTGGTCCTGGTATTTTTCATAGACACGCAGCATCTCTTTTTTCATGATCGGGCAGATCGTGGGGCAGCTGGTAAAGAAAAAATCCGCCACGTAGATTTTACCTTCTACATCAGCATCCGTGATGGTATCACCGATTTGATTGACGAATGCAAAATCCGCGATTTCATGGTAGACGGTGTCCTGATTGTCATCGACATACCGTTCACCTAAAATCGGCAATTCAGCTGAGGAAGTGTTTTCAGATTCGGTTTTGCAAGAAATTCCAATCAGCAAAGCAAGAATAACTATTAAGTTGGTAATCTTCATTTTTCTTTTTTGAGTCTATATTTTTTGTAAAGCCGTATTCCGAGCATCAGGGTGACTGATAAGCCTATCAATCCCAATACTCCCCAAGCCATGCTCAATGTGCTTTTCAAAACGATGAGGAATACTATAGCAAAAAGCAAAATAGTGGAGGCTTCGTTCCAAATTCGGAGCTGAGTTGATGTCCAGCGGCTTTTTCCGGCTTGCAGTTCTTTGAAAAGAACATGGCAAAAGCCGTGATAGATGTAAAGCAAAAACACAAACCCAAGCTTGGCATGCATGAACCCCAATTCCATATATCCCCATCGATAGCTGAGAACCCAAGTTCCGAAAATCAAAGTCAGAACCGCAGACGGCCAAGTGATGATGTACCATAGTCGGCTGGCCATGAGATCAAGCTGAGGCTTGAGAATGCTTCGTTCCAATTCTGGTTTTTGGAGCGCCTCAGTTTGGTAGATGAATAATCGGACGATATAGAAAAGCCCTGCAAACCAAGTGACTACGAAAATGATGTGAAGTGCCTTGACGTACTCGAAAGTCATTGTCAGAATTTTAGGCTAAATTAAGGTCTAAACCTCGTAAACCCGCCAAAGTTTTTGAAAAGGAATAAACTGATTATCTATTTGATCGGAGTGATCGTACTGGTGGTGCTGTTTCAGATCGTAAATTCCAGCTTTTCTCAGCCCGGATTGGAGCGATTTGAGGGCAAGTACGAAGAGATCGGATTTTACAGAAATGAAAACAATACCGGACCTGTTCTTAGGATTTACGCGGTGCGGGTTTTGGATACGGAATCTGATTGGATGAAGGAATATGCGGATGCGCTGCCTCACACCAAATACGGCAAGACCTTGGTGTTCTTTTTCTCCGAAAAGCTTTCCCAACCGATTGAACTTTCTCCGACTGAGCCCTACTTTTCCACTGAATATGGGGAATTTCTCATGGCAGAATACGAAAAGACACCCATGGGAGAAAGCCGATTCCACTATTTGAACCGATGAAAAAGAGACTTGATTTGGCAGAATTCAAAGAAGGAATCCGCTCGGGAAACCGAGTGGTTTTGAGTCAGGCGATCACTTTGGTGGAAAGTACGCTGGAGTCTGATCAGGATTTGGCCTCCGAACTTGTCCAGTCTTTGATCACCGAAACTGGAAAATCCATCCGAATCGGAATCACCGGGGTGCCGGGAGTTGGCAAAAGCACATTCATCGAGGCTTTTGGAAAATTGCTCCTGGATCAGGGGAAGAAGGTAGCTGTCCTAGCGATTGACCCGAGCAGTCAACTGACCAAAGGAAGTATTTTGGGCGACAAGACCCGAATGGAAACCCTCTCCGCGGATAAGCGAGCCTTTATCCGGCCTAGTCCATCGGGTGCAGCGCTAGGTGGAGTAAGTGGCAGAACCCGGGAAGCGATGCTTCTCTGTGAGGCGGCTGGATTCGATGTGATTTTGGTCGAAACTGTCGGTGTAGGCCAAAGTGAAACTGCAGTCAAAAATATGGTGGACTTCTTCCTCCTCCTGATGCTGGCAGGTGCGGGAGATGAGCTTCAGGGGATCAAAAAGGGAATCATGGAAATGGCAGATGCATTGGTCATCACCAAAGCCGATGGTGAAAATATTGAACCTGCCAAAAAAGCAAAAGTCGCCTATGAGAATGCCCTTCATCTTTTTCCCTTAGGAGAAAAACACTGGTCCCCAAAAGTGCAACTGGCATCCTCGACATCTGGATCGGGACTGCGGGAGATTTGGCAAAGGATTGAGAACTACGAGTCTCAGATGAAAGGTAACGGTTTTTGGGAATCAAATCGGGCCGCACAACGGTTAAACTGGCTGGATGACCAGATTCAGTTTCTGTTGGGTCAGGCTTTTCTCAAGGATTCTTTGGTACAAAAGATGCTACTGGACAGAAGGGCGAAAGTTCAAAAAGGCGAACTCAATCCGAGTAAATTAGCCAAGACCTTATTGCAGCTTTTCTTTCAAAAATAATCTATGCGAAATCTAGCCATTTTTCTCTTTGTCCTTTCTTTAAGTTCATGCGCCACCAAGCCTGATAATTTGGCTGAGGAGGAAGAAACAGTACTTTCTTTCCGTACAGAAACCTTGGAAAGAGAAACCTGCGTGGGGGAGAATTGTGCTAAGCTGAAGCTTTCCTGGCCAGTAGCCTCGGGAGCTAGGACTGCAGACAAAATCAATGAGGCAATCGATGAGCAGATGAGCTTCCTGATGCAGACAGGGGAAGATATTGCTCCTTTGGATACCATGATTGCCCAGTATTTCAGATCCTTTGAGGAGTTCAAGAGAGAATTTCCAGATTCATATGGAGGATGGGAAATAGAGGCCACGGGAGAACTCGCTTACCAGTCAGACAGCACGCTCAGCATCTATTTTACCCAGTTTAATTTCATGGGTGGTGCACATCCCAACAGCATGGTGAACTTTTTGAATTTTGACCCCATGACTGGGGAAGCATTGAGTACAGATCGAGTGATTTTAGACCAAAAGGGCGTATCTAGCCTCGCGGAGCAAAAATTCGCGCAATTTCATGAAGTCGAAGAAGGGGTGAGTTTGGCCGAGGATGGTCGCTTTTTCCTTCCGGAAACCGGTTTTTTCTTGGCCAATGCAATAGGGTTCAAGGATGATAAATTCTGGGTAATCTATGTCCCCTACGAAATTGGACCCTATGCGATGGGATATACCGAGCTAGCGTTTACCAAAGCAGAACTTGGAAAAATGGTCCGCTGGTGATAATCAACGAATTTTGATCCAGGCGTACTTCTGATTCCGGTCAAAAGGAGGTAGTTTGGGACATGAAAAAACTGACTTTCTTATCCCTGCTTTTCCCATTTTATCTCGGATTCCAACAAGAGACACCCAGTGGTCTCAAGGATACATTTCAAAAATATTTTTTCATCGGTGCTGCAGTCAATCCCGCACAGGTGATGGGAACAGAAGCAGGTGCTGATTCCCTCTTGAATTTACATTTCAGTTCGATCAGTCCTGAAAATGGCCTGAAATGGGGGCCTATCCATCCTAAGGAAGGGGAGTACCGATTTGAGTTCGGAGATGCATATGTTGCTTTGGGAGAAAAGATGGGGGCATTCACGATTGGACATACCTTGGTCTGGCATCAGCAGACCCCGGCTTGGGTATTTCAGGATGCATCGGGTGAGCCACTGGGCGCTGTAGCTTTGATAGCACGAATGGAAGATCATATTTCTACCGTGGTAGGCCGATACAAAGGCAAGATAGATGGATGGGATGTGGTCAATGAGGCATTCGAGGATGACGGTACTTGGAGAAAGACGAAATGGTATTCCACCATTGGCCCAGACTTCATCAAAGCTGCATTTCGCAAAGCCCACGAGGCAGATCCTGAGGCTGCGTTGTACTACAATGATTACAACGTCTGGATTCCCGAAAAACGCAAGGCGATCTTAACCCTTGCGAAGGAACTTCGAGCCGAAGGAATCCGAATCGATGGCATCGGAATGCAGGGGCATTATCGGCTCAATTCCCCGGGCTTGGAAATGATAGAGCAGGCAATTGTGGACATTCATGCCGCAGGATTTGAGGTGCACGTGACGGAATTGGATGTGGATGTTTTGCCCCGGCCAAACAATTCTCAAGGAGCAGATCTAAATATCAATTTTGCAGAATCAGCCGAATGGAATCCTTACAAAAACGGAATCCCAACAGAAGTAGAGGAGGAGCTTGTAGCCCGTTATGTTTCGATTTTTCAACTGTTCAGAAAGCATTCGGATAAGATCACCCGAGTCACTTTTTGGGGGCTTCACGATGGCAGAAGTTGGCTAAACAACTGGCCGGTCAGAGGTCGGAAAAACTACGCGCTGCTATTCGATCGGGAGATGAAATTGAAGCCTGGATTCCTAGAGGGAATGGAGAAAAACTAGGGAATTTTGAATTTTAGATTAATCTAAAAATTTTCTTTTTTAGCGGTTTTGCCCTGATTTTTCTGCCTCATGATTTGGATTGATCTGCCTAATCATTCCAAGGGTCAACTCATAAAAATTTTAGCAAACCAAATAATATTCTGAGTTTCAAAAAATGAAAAATATTGAAATGATAAATTGAATTGAAAAGTTATAACATCTTTAAAAATCAGGGGTTTATCGGAGTTTTTTTTTCCAAAAGAATTGATTGAAATTAGGTGCTTTCTCAGCCCAAGATGATCAAAAAACTATACCGGGCATCGATTCGAAAAAGTGAAGAATTGAACGTTAAACAAAATCGAAAAGGCTCTGATTCTCCTCCATACGTTGTCAAATAGCGTACCATCATTTGGGGCCAAATTGACTTAGGTTTTTGTGAGTTGGATGTAGCCGATCGCTAGTGGTTTCCTGAGCGAAAAAAAATAAAACAACCCCCGATTTCTCCTGTTTAACTCTAAAAGATTCCGATGAAAAACCCTTCGATCCTGCTGCTGATTTGTTTGAGTTTTCTTCTTGCCAGTGCTTGTCAAGCGCAGACCAGATCCAAAACCACCGACTCTCCCTACGAATATAAAACGCCTTCCCTGGACGGAATCGGTAAGGTCTATATGGGTCGGGAGATTTCCTTTGTGATGGGATTTCAGGGTAAGGATTGGCTGGAGCGCCGGAGTCGTGAGCAGGAGGAAAGCGTCTCTTTGGCCATCGAAAATCTTCCCATTACTAAGTCAAGTGTGGTGGCAGATTTAGGTGCCGGGTCGGGCTATTACACCTTCCGGATTGCTCCAAAAGTTCCCGACGGAAAAGTCTATGCGGTGGAGATCCAAGATGAGGCGATCCAATTTTTGCAAGCCCGAAGTGAGCAACTGGGCTTCGAAAATGTCAGTGCAGTAAAAGGAACCGAGACCACTCCTAACCTTCCTGACAATTCCATAGATCTCGTGATCATGGTCGATGTGTACCATGAATTGGAATACCCTGTGGAAATGCTTGCAGCCATACGAAAATCACTCAAGCCTGGTGGAAAGCTTCTCCTTATTGAATACCGAGGGGAGGATCCTGCTGTCGCGATCAAACCGCTCCATAAGATGACCGTGAAGCAGGTGGAAAAGGAACTTTCAGCCAATGGATTTGAACTCGTACAGAATGGTCAGTTTATGAAAATCCAGCATTATTTGGTTTTCGGTAAGAAGGATTGAGTACCAAAGCTCAGCTAAAGTCCAGAAAAACAATTCCATTAGTCATTAACCTGAGCCAGATTTGCCTAGTTTTTTATGTAGCTCAGGGCAGGGTTTTAGGTAGCTTAGAATTTTTAGTTTGCCAGATTTCTATTTTCGATATATTATTTTTTTTAAAACAATATTATATAATAAAATATTCTGAAATAGTGATTGAATTCAGTGTTTTCAGTACAAAGTTTCAAAAAGTCATTTTTTCATCTGCTATCAATCATCCTATTTCCTGATTTTGGTCAGCTTAATAGCGCCCAGGTATGCGGAGCTTAGTATCATCAAATCAAACAAAAAGATGATACGATTTACTGATTTCCGACTCTTTTTCTCCCTAGTAGCGGTGCTCTTGTTTGGCTCTGTGACCGGGAATGCACAGACCAATTATGTCCTTTCAGGTTCTCCCATGTTCAAGGTTTCGGGAGGCTCGACCCTCCATGACTGGGAAATGATCTCAGCTACAGGCAAGGGTGAGGGCGTTTTTGTCCTGGAAAACGGACAATTCAAAACCGTCAAAACTTTAAATGTGAGTCTGGCTGCCGAGACACTCAAAAGCGGTACCAAAGGATTGGATTCCAATGCCTATAAGGCGCTGAATACAGATAAAAATAAGGAAATCCGATTTGTGCTGCGGGAATTGACCGGTCAAGGAACCAGCCTGTCAGCCAAAGGCGATCTGACTATCGCCGGCGTGACCAAACCCGTGAGCTTTCCGGTGAAAATGAGTTCGGCCGGCAATAAGATCACTTTCGAAGGCAGTCTTGATACGCGCTTGACCACTTTCTCTGTGACACCGCCCACTGCACTTTTGGGCACCGTCAAAACCGAAGATGAGATTACACTTTCTTTCAAATCAACATTTCAACCCACCCTATAATCCAAATTTCTATGAAAAAGTACCTAATGTCCGCAGTACTGGCTGCGGGAATCTCTGCCACAGGCTTGGCTCAGGGATTACAGCGAGATGTTCAATATTGGAGATCTTACGATAAGCGAGGCGTCAATATTTTTGAAACCGGAAAAGCAGACACCGTAGCATTCGAAGGGGTAAAGGTCAGAATCGGGGGACACTTCACCCAGCAACTTCAGAGTTTGAGCCATGAGAATACCGCCTCCGAAGTCCTAAACGCAAACGGCGTCAATGTCAATGAATTGATCGAGATTGGATCTGGAAGTAACCTGGCTACTGCCAACCTGAATATTGACGTGGAACTGATGGATGGGGTCCGATTGAATCTGATTACCTATTTGTCATCCAGACACCATCCGGAATCTTGGGTAAAGGGCGGCTACCTGCAGTTTGACAAGCTTCCATTTTTGGGCAATCCGGAGTGGTTTTCCAAGTACCTGACGCTCCGTGTAGGTCACATGGAGATCAACTACGGGGATTCACACTTCCGCAGAACTGACAATGGCAACGCGATGTACAATCCTTTTGTTGGCAATTACATCATGGATGCTTTTGCTACCGAGGTTGGTGGAGACTTGACTTTCCAGAGTAATGGATTCCTGATCGTAGGTGGTTTGACCGGAGGAGAAATCCAAGGTGGTGTCACCAGCCCCGATAAGCGAAAAATATCGCTTTTGGGTAAAGTAGGCTACGACAAGCAGCTGTCTGATGACTTTAGAGTGCGTTTGACCGGATCTATCTATACCACTTCGGGATCCGCCAGAAACACCCTCTACGGAGGAGACCGTGCAGGTTCCAGATATTACTTGGTGATGGAGAATACCTTGGCGAGCACCTCTGCCAATTTCACCTCAGGCAGAATCAATCCGGGCCAAACCGACAATATCACCGCTACAGTCATCAATCCTTTCATCAAGTTCAAAGGACTGGAGCTATTTGGTACCATTGAGCAATCCAAAGGAAAAGCAGCGAATGAAACCGAAGACCGTAAGTGGAACCAACTGGGTGCTGATCTGGTCTATAGATTTGGCTCAGATGAAAAATTCTACATCGCCGGCCGATACAATCAGGTGGAAGGCAAACTGGCCGGCAGCGGACTGGACATCACCATCGACAGAACACAGATCGGCGGAGGCTGGTTTATCTCCAGAAATATCCTAGCCAAGCTGGAGTATGTCACCCAGAATTACAAAGGCTTTGCAGCATCGGATATCCGAAATGGCGGCAAGTTCAATGGCTTGATGATCGAAGGTGTGATCGGGTTCTAATCCAAAAAAGGCCATGCAAGTCATCCTCCTCATGATCCTGTTTTTCTTCTCCTCGATCCCTCAGGAAAAGAGCGAAGTGATCATCACCGATCAGAGAGTTCAGGTAAGTGGATATACTTCACTGGGCAAGTTCAACTGTGATTTCACCCGGGTAGGCATGATGGATACGCTGAAGTTAAACGGCGGAGGAAGTAATAAAAAATTGGTCTTCAAGATCCCGGTGAAAAGCTTTTCCTGCGGAAATTTCCTACTCAATAATGACTTCAGATCCACACTCAAAGCCAATGAATATCCAAATGCTTTGGTGACTGTGTCAAACTTCAGACTAAAATCAGGCAAAATGTATTGCAGTATGGTTTTAGACTTGGTTGGTCAAAAATTGGAATTCCCAGATCTGCTGCTGGAAAAAAACAAAGAAGGCATGAGTGCCAATCTGATTCTCAACTTTGAACTGCTGAAGCTGGAGCCTCCCAGCAAATTTGGAGGGCTGATCAAGGTCGAAAACCAATTGGATTTGGAACTTCACCTGGGGACCTAAAGCAAAAAAGCCTCGTTTCGGAAGAGACGAGGCTTTTGGTTTTTTTGGGTATTTCTAGGCTCCTATAGCCCTGCACTGAGTTGGATAGATGGGTAAGGTTTAAATCCATCCCCCGACGCTGGGTGTTGTTTGCTGGATGTCCAAGGCGGTGCTCTTTTGTTTACAGATCGAGAAAACCTAGACTAAGCAGGTGGGGAATTAGATCAAAAGTTGGAAAAGCTGTATTTAGGATGAAAAAAGTATGGTGTTACCTATAGTATTTTCTTCCAAGCACTACCACGTCAAATAATCGTAAAAACATTGGAAAAGTAAAAAGTACTAACCATATCATAGTATGCCTTGGCAGAATTTCGTATTGGTAATTTAGTCCATAAAAAGTTCCGGTATAAAGAATACAGAGTATGGAATGCCCTGTGAAAACTTGTTCGTCGGAAAACCTATCGATGTGGACCTTATTATTTTCTTTTAGGTCATTTAAGTAATTGCCATTTTTACTGGGAATAAATGCGGCAAGAAGCATATAGTTTTGCATGATGTAGACCGCTGAAACCCCTAATAAGAAAAATTGAAGTCCTATATACAATCCGTCATAGAGGTATGTGCTTTCAATATCTGGATTGTTAAATACCATGATAATATTGTCAATGGCGAAGGCAAACAGTATAACGGTGCTCCATATACTCAAAGTCAACCGTGTTGTTCTTGATAAGTGTATGTCTGTCAATGCATTAATTGTTGAAAAAATGGTCAGTGCGAGTGCGATTGCCAGCAAGGTATATACCAACCAATTATGGTAGTTTGTAAAACCATAGTCGATAGTCCAGTACACCAATGAAAGTGACAGTAGGAGTGTAACACCTTCTGTAAGTTTTGCAGTTACTCTGTCTTTGTACGCAATTCCAAAAATTAAAGCGAAAAATATAATGAAGAAATAGGGCCACATCTCAATGTGGTTTTCAAAATTATAAACTTGTTCACTTTTTCCGGGCAGGAAGGCCATTAAACTGCATAGGTAGGATCCTGCAAAAATTCCTGCGACAGTTTTCCAACTGTTCGAAACCCTAATACTTTCAAAAAGTAATCCAGCAAAAAGTGCCACTAGACTTACAGAGAACAATCTCCTATCACTTATTGAAGCACGATAGCCAATGTAAAGTGTGATCAAAAGCCCGATTCCTCCGATCACTTGAACAAGTGGCGTAAGTCTAAATCCTGTAGATTTTTTTCTTGTCTTATTTTTTCTGTTAAAAGTCAATGAATTTTACTTTGTATGGATGTATTAAAATTACAGGCAACGCGATTCAGCTTGGAGACGGCGGGCATTCGGAGCTAGGTTTAATACCTCAAACTTGATTCAATGGAGTCAAACAGTGGTTTGAACTTCTCGAAATTCGCTGAAGTCTTCACTATTGTCAGAATAAATATCTCCGGTACGCTGAGAGTAGTTTGAAACTACACCCCTAATATCCTGACCAATTTTCAATTGGCTTTTGACTAAATATCACCAATAATCCACATCAATTAATCCTTTCAAACCCGAGTAATTCCTTGCGCTAGAATAAAGATAATCTTCAGGCTTTTCTACCATTTCAGCTCTAACTGGATTTTCATGAATATAAGTCATTCGACTTTCAATCATTTCTGTTTTGAATAGTTCTATTGCATGATTTTTATGAGTCCAAAACTGTAAATCACCTGATCGCTTATTGAATTCAGCATGATATTCAAAGATCATCTTTAGCCATTCTTTTCTGCTTTCATGTGTTTATATTTTTTCTTTAAGGCCACATGGAATCTCGCATGGATTATTATCATTTCTCGATTTGTTACAATGGGCCATGATCGATTTCCTATGGATTTTCTAGGATCAATTTCAACAAATTCTTGCTAGTAAACTTCTTGAAATCCCGTACCCAATCCGATAATTTTCCATCCTTTTGCTGAACTACCAAATGCATGTGGTTACTCATGATCACATAGCCATACAGATACAAACCTTTCTCTTTTCGGGAAAAAGTAAGGTTTTCAAGAATGAAATCACGATAGGTTTTTCTTGTAAAAACATCAGCCCAACCAACGACTTGAAAAGTCAAAAAATAAGGCATTTCTTGATCTCTGATCTGGTATGCTTCGCCCATAAAAGAAATTTACGTTTTGATCATCAAATTGCAAAGACCACTATTGGCTTTTACTTTGAAATTCCTCGAGACGCTGGGTGTAGTTTGCAACTACACCCAAATATTCTGACCAATTTGAAATTGGCTTAATTTTCTTTGATTATTGATTGTAGGCGAATTACAAATTCGTTTTGATAGTCGAGCGTAGTTGCAAACTACGCTCAGGCCGACGTCAAACTACACTCAGGTGGGGGGCACAAATCGAGAAAAGGTAGACTACGCTCAGTTGGGCAATTGCTTTGAAGGTCCTCGGGACGCTGGGTGTAGTTTGCAATTACACTCTAATATTCTAACCAATTTTCAATTGGCTAAATCTGATCCAATTGATTATTTTTCGCGAATTACAAATTCGTTTTGATATGAAGGCGTAGTTACAAACTACGCCTAGGCAAGCGCTCATTAGGTCACAGATCGAGAAAAGGTAAATTACGCTTAGTTGGGGGACTTTTTCAGCCATCAGGTCCTACAAATCCAACTGAAATTCCGATTCAATCCCCATAAGAACCTCACCGGTTCCGTGCAACAGCACTTTCATTGTTCGTGCTCCGCACGCAACGAAAGCTTAGTTGTTGTGTGTAGTTATTTTTGCTGTTAAATGAACTCTTCGATGTTAACCTTCAATCTACCATTGTTTTGTCAGTTTTAAGTTGTTCTTGTTTTTCTTTCTTTTTATTTGACCAGCTTAATAAAATTAATCCCCAACTTAATCCCAATAAAATCAACCAAAAATGCTCAGCAATTTTTAAATTCGGCTCCAACCTATCTATCATATATTCTTCGTACTCAATTTTCTGGTTTAGGTTTTCAAGTGTTTTCTGGTTTAATTCAATACCATATACTTCTAAAATGTCGTTTTTTAATTTTTTCAAATCTGTATAATTCTCTTTTTTCTGGATATAAAATTTAGTTATCTCATTGTATTGGATTAATATATAAACGAATCCAAAGATCATCACAATTAATAATGCTGATTTAATTATGTTCAAAACGTTCATTTATGTGGGTTTTTAAAATTACACACAAAGGCTCTGGCGATGGCAAGTGCGGGATTTGAAACCGAATCTTTGTCCCCTGACCGAATGTTATTTAGTTGCAATATCTTCATTTTTAAGCAATCAGCCTGCATTTGCTATAGCCGATGTTGGGCTTAGTATTTATGTTTTATTCCAGTTTCTTTTCTAATTTCTGATAATTTTTCTTTTTCTAATTTTCCATTTTTTAGATAGAAATGAGAAGTTTCCAAAAATTCGAACTCTCTTAATTCTTCCATTAATTCATTTACAGAATTGCTCTGTATCGAAAGGTGTTTCAAGTTCTTCATTTTTTTAAGGCAGTCTGGAAATTCATCTATTTGTCCACCAATTCTAAGCTCTTTCAAGTTTTTGCACTCGCAAATTGATACAGGTATTTCTGATATGTTATTGTTCAAAAGATTAAGGACTTCAAGATGTTCCAATTTACTTAATCCGTCTGGAATTTTTGAAATTCTCTGTTCATTTAGGTCAATTATCTTAACGTTTGGCAATTCCATTATTTCCAATGGAAAACTTGTTAGTATAGTCTGATATGGGTTGATTTTAATTATCTCTACTGACTCAGAATTCTTTAAAGCTCTACTGATTGAGCTAAATTCTCCTGTTGTTTCCAATTCTTTGGTTTTTTGAAGGTCTTTATTAGCATAGAGTACATAAATAAATACAATAGGCAGTATAAAAGACGCAATAGTCGAGGGAATGATATATTTTATGTTGTTTTCCGAAATCTTGTTCCTTTTTGCCTTTTTAACAATGAGAAATGAAATAACGATGAAAGAAATAATTGAAACACCAACAATCGGAAAACCAATGCTATCTAAGGTTTCACTTTCGACACCCAAAGTCTGACCTAAAACAGAATAGCTTCTTGAATCGTCAAAGTCAGATTGGAACAAGAAGATTCCGAGAAATGAAAGATGGGATAAAATAATCAGTAATAAACTCTTGTTCCCGCTTTTCGCCAAGGAGTTCATAGAGTAGAAATGAACTATTAAATGACTTATTCCGAAAATCAATGCACTCCCTATTCCTAGAAAGAAAAGCCAGCCCAAAATAGATAGTCTTGCACCGATTCCAATCGATACAACCAATGTCAATAATATGATCTGTGTCGTTTTATTCATATTAAGCCCAACGGTTAGGCTATGCGCAGTGTCCCGAAGGGCATTGCGTATATGTGTTGTTGTGGTGTTGTTTTTTATTTTTCTCCAAGCCAAACATCTCCCTTTCTAAATGAATATGATTCTGTGGCATCTCCAATCGGTTCTTTAAATTTTGTTTTCCTGTGTGGTTTTTTTAGCATTTTTTCAAACCACCTTTTATCTTCTTCATAGTCCGCTAATGTTGCATATAATTCTGGGTCGCCAGGTTCACTATTGTCAAAGTGGTCTTCGTCAAGGCTATATTCCCAATTAAAATTTTCAATTTCATCCTTTAACTGTCCATATTTCGCGGGGTTAAACTTCTTCGACTGGTCTGGTTTGAAAAATGTGCTTTCATAAAAGTCCAAATAGTCTCCAATTGCACATACAACTTGAGAACTCGCAAACCTTGGTTCAAACAGCCATATTTTCAAATAATAGTTTTCTCCAAGTTTGTCCAATTCCCTTTTCCAAGTATCATAAATTTCAATAAGTCCACTTAGAATTTTGGTCTTTGTTTGTCCTTTTGGTTCTGGTGTTTGGCTATTAGTCAAAGAAATTCCGCTCCAAGGATGAACTCGAATTTTCACATAATCTCTTTGGTATTCTTTTAAATAGTCTAAGTCGAGATTCTTATGAGTTTCAACCCATTGGTCAATGTCATTCCATCTTCTTCTATGTCCGCGGATTTTCTTTGTTTTCACGGTTTCTTTTTAATGCACCACAACGTTTTGCAGCTACCCGAAGGGCGGGACTTTTACCACAAAACTTGATTTGAAAAACTAATGCTTGATTACACACAAAACTGTCTTTGGAACACGAAAACTCCGCCTTTTGGGTAGGTGCTGTTACCACCAGTGCTTCTTATTTTCATAGTTTTTCAGTCTTTATAAATTGCAAGTCTTATTTGTCTGTATCCGTTGTTGTCGTCCCCAAACATAAATAAATACGCATTCATTCCGTCCGCTCGTTTAAATTTTAAGTCATCTCTGAATGTCTCGTCCTTGATTTTTCCCTGTTCAATATTTTTTGAGATAGGTTCTCCAAATTCTTTTGTCAGTTTAGAAGTCAAATTGTTAAACTTGGTCTGAAATGCTTTGAATTTTTTTGTATGGTTTTCTTCTTCAAAAAAGTCAGTGTCAGTTTTTTGCAAGTAGTCCCATTGATAAAGAATTACTTTTACTAAACTGTCATTTACGGCATAAAAATATTCGGTTTCAAGTTTGAAATTTGGTTTCTCTTTGATTTCAAAAGTTTTCGGTGTCGCTAAAATATAATTGTTCTTGTTGGGGTAAATCCCTTCTCCAATTCCAATTAAATGGTCAGGTGTAATGTCTTTTGACTGCTTTTGTCTTTCTAATTGTATTAACGTTTTAATGTCAAGTTTGCCAAATTCGTTAAACTCTTTGCTTTCAAAAATTAGTCTGTTTGTCACACAGGAACTTAATGCGAACAAGGTCAATATAACTATGTATTTTGTGTATTTCATTCTTTACGTTGTCGTCTTAGCATTGGTGGTAACTCATTTATAGTAGCCATTTTATGGCGCTTAGTACTCTAATCTGGGTAGATAGTCGCCATAAATGCTGGTATTTATGAGGGTTTATTTTTTCGATTTTCTTCCAAAGATTCACATTTTCCTTTCCTCTAGTTCTAAGCAAGCATTTCCCATGAGTTCTTATCGTTTCCTCGCCGCTTAGAATAGGAACGTACATGATTAGTTGACTTTGGTTTCGATTTCGGTGAAAATTTGGGCTATAAAAGCACTTTCTATTTCCTCGAAAAATCAGATTCTGAGCACCTTTCCCTTGAAAACTTTTTCAAAATACCTCCCTAATCACACTCCCGCAAGCCTAAGGGATCATTTTGAATAATTAATTTCTCCCTTTCTAAAACGGGCTTTGATGAGTGCTTTACCCAATGGGTTTCTAGCATTCATTTTCACTTGAATTTCCTCTCCGGATAGCTCCGATTTCGTCCGGAAATCCTATCTTAAATCCTGAAATAACCCAAAACCTTATGCGTAATCTCCTAACCTTTCTTTTTTGGATACCAACCTTTATCGCTGTAGCACAGACCTCCCTGACCTTTACCGAGCCAATCAAGCAGCGGGTTTTTGTACTGACAGATATGACCAATGAGCCCGACGATCAGCAGTCTATGGTGAGGTTTCTGGTCTATGCCAATGAATATGACATCGAAGGGATCGTGGCTACGACATCTACCCACCTCAGAAATCAGGTGAGGCAGGATAAAATCGAAGAACTCATCGGCAACTACGGCAAAGTAAAGTCTACCCTCGACATACATGCCCTTGGATTTCCCTCATCCGAGCAACTTCTCCGTGTGACTTCCCAGCATTTGCCCAGCTACAGCATGGAAGGTGTAGGTGAGGGCAAAGATTCTCCGGGTTCGGACTTGCTGATCAGGGCCGTGGATAAAGCTGATGATCGGCCGCTTTGGGTTTCTGTTTGGGGAGGGGCTAATTGTCTTGCGCAGGCACTTTGGAAAGTGAAAAATACCAGGTCAGAAGAGGAGGTCAGTAAGTTTGTGGCCAAACTCCGCATCTACTCGATTTCGGATCAGGATTTTGCAGGGGCATGGATTCGGCATACTTTCCCGGGAATCTTCTATATCGTAGATGCCAGCGCCGGAGACAACTGGCGGGAATACTACAAAGCCACTTGGACAGGAATCAGCGGAGATCGTTGGTACAAAAACGCACCGATGTATCAGTTTGAGCTGGTGGACAATCCTTGGCTGATGGCCAATATCCGAGACGGCCATGGTCCTTTGGGCGCCAATTACATTCCACTTGAATACATCATGGAAGGCGATACGCCTTCTTTTATCGGGTTGATCCAAAATGGACTCGCCTGGGACCAAAGCCCCGCTTGGGGAGGTTGGGCTGGGAGGTACGAGCTCTGGAAATCCTACGGTGAAGTGGACAAAATCTGGACTTCCTCGATCAATACCCAAGATGAAGTGACGCTTCCGGATGGGCGGAAAGAAGCCTCAAATCAAGCGACGATTTGGAGATTTCGGGATGCTTTTCAGTATGATTTCGCAGCAAGAATGGACTGGAACGTGGCGGATTCCTATGAAAAGGCCAATCATAATCCGATCGTTGTCCTGAATGGAAACGAAGGAAAAGCCTGGGCCAGCGCAGCAGTAAAGGAAGGGGAGGAAGTGGTGCTTTCGGCCAAAGGAAGTAAGGATCCCGATGGAGATCAGATTCAGGTGAAGTGGTGGGTGTATCGGGAAGCCGGAAGTTTTACCGGAAATCTGGAGCTTTTTAATCCCTATGGAGAAGAAGTCAAATTTCAGATGCCGAAGCTGGGAGAGGGACAATCCCTTCATGTGATTTTGGAGGTTCGGGATTCTGGTTCTCCCAACTTGACGAGTTACAGAAGGGTAGTGTTGACTAATTGAGATTGAGGAGTTTGTAATTTGATTTTGCAGGTATTTTTATGGCGCTGTCTCAAAAGTGGCGAATGTCACATTGAGTATTAAATATACTTTGAATAGACAAAATGGAAATGACAGGGTTTTGAATACCAAATAAGTCAATAAATGTAAAACCACGTTTGATTTATCCTGCGTAAACAAAACATCGATCGGAAGGGCGCGGTGGGAGGATTTGCCAGCGAGCCAGCGTTCGGCCTTGTGCGGTGGGAGCTTTGGCAAATCTTGACCTTTTGGTTCTTTTGGGTTAAGCCAAAAGAACGAAGAAAAAGAAAAACCTAACCTAAACTTAAAGCCAGAATTAACTGGTTCATAGCGAGAAATCACACTTTATGAAGTCGGGGAGAAATCTGTGCATCTGTGGCAATCTTAGTTTCAATCGAATTCAAGCAGATCTTATAATCTTCTCCATCTTTTTTCCTTTGGCCAGTTCATCGACGAGCTTATCCAAGTACCTTACTTTTTGTGTCAGCGGGTTTTCGATTTCTTTCACCCGGTAGCCGCAGATCAATCCTGTGATGAGATTTGCATTCGGGTTTAGGGTGGATTTTTGAAAAAATTCGGCAAAAGTTACTTTCTCCTGAATCAGCTTTTGCAGTTCAGCGTCGGAGAATCCTGTCAGCCAAGTGATCACTTCATGCAGTTCTTCGACTGTTCTGCCTTTTCGATTCACTTTGGTGACATAGTGTGGGTAAACTGAGGAAAAAGTCATGCTGGCAATCCGTTCGTGATGATCCTTCATGGGCTGGTCTTTTTGGGAATAAGATTTCTCGAATTTAAAGATTCTCTTGAAAATGATTCTTCAAAATCCCTCCAATTGTCCATCACTCGATCACGGCATTGATTTTTTCCCAAAGGGCCTGATCAAATCCCGAAAGAGCAAAGTTTGGATTGGATGGGTCGGAAGCATTGCCCATTCGCACGATGACCATGTTCTTGCTGGGGATCACATAGATTCGCTGGTCCTCAGCTCCCATAGCGGCGTACATGTCTGCAGGAGCTGCGGGTACCAGGGTGCCAGGATAAATCGTCTGTCCGCCCGGGAGCATATAGTTTGCTTTGCCATTGAGCCACCACAGGTAGCCGTAAGAAGGATTGAGAGACTGAGAGGTAGTGGTGCTTTCTTTGAAAAAATCGGCTTCCAAGATTTGCTCATTTTCCCATTTGCCGAGGTTCAGAGCTAGCAGTCCAAATCTAGCCATGCTGCGGGTGGTGCTGTGATAAATTGTGAAAATCACCCCTTCGTTCCAGAATCCTTCCATTCCTATTTTTGACTCCAGCCGCGCATCAAAATAGGATTCAAAATCCTGTCCACTGGCGGCAGCCACTACATCCATGAGTTTCTGGAAGACATTGTGATAGGACCAGCGCGTACCCGCGTCGGCGAGATAAGTAAGGTTGCGAGGGATCACGAGTTGGCTTTCGTCGTTGATTCCCGAGGTCATGGTCAGTAGGTGCCGAATGGTGATGAGGTTTTCTTTTGGCAGAGGTTCACTGGTCCATCCGATACCCAAGTGGTCCGAAACTTTGGAATTAATATCGATCAGGCCTTCCTCTTGGGCCAACCCTGTAGTGGCTGTTGCCAATGTTTTTCCGGCACTGTTCCATTGCCAGGTGTCAGCAGCAGTATGCCCGTCAAAATACTCCTCCATTACGATTCTTCCATTGACCAGGATCATGAAGGATTTGGAGTTTTTGGTTTCTAAAAAATCAAGAAGTGCAGGAACTTGGCTTTCATTCCAACCCAAGTTTGAAATTGAAGTTTTCTCCCAAGCTCCTCCAGTCAAAGGGGGAAAATACATGCTTCCATCAGTGGGATTCGGGATTTCCTCATCTTTTGGATCACAGGCAGTCCCGCCAAGGAGCACCAAAATCAGGAAGTAATAAAAGTTTTTCATAAGAGTGCACTTTGTTAACCAACAACTCAAAACCTGAAGTGAGACAGGCAGGACTCGGCAAGGTTTAATCACTGGTGAAAAATACATGGCTTAAAAGAAAAATCCTTCCAAAATGGAAAATCTGATGGAGAAAGTGAATTGCAGGAGCCACTTTACCGCTGTAAAATCATTAAAAAAATTGGGGTAACAGGATCACAGGTTTTTCTAAAACTTAAAATTGATTTTAGCCAAGTTGATCCGTTCCGAGGATTTTCTCTGCTCTTTTGCGGAGGTCTTCCAAGTCGTTTTTTTCTGTGATGGTCTCTTTCCCCAGCCTGAATATCATCTCTGCGTGCCGGACTAGGGCGTCGTGATGGTTTTGCTCTTTTGCGAAGGTTCGGATCGTAATCAACGCCTCCATCAAACGGATGATCACTGACGGACTGGCCCCGGCAAACTGCCTGATCTGGTTGAAAGCAGCATCCAGCACCCCTTTGAAGTCCAGCGTGTCAGCGACGATTCGAAGGTTTCCTTCAGCATCGTGGCGGAATTTGGAGGGGAATTTCGATTTGACGAGGTAGGACAGGGTCGCTGAGAGATTGTCAATGCAGGCAATCGCCGTAAATGGGTCATTGACTCCCGGTGAAAGCGCCCTAGCGGCTATTTCCACCATCTGATGGATGGAAAATTCCAAATCCTGCTGGGAGGTTTTTATCTCTCCGATGACAAATTGGTCGGCTATCTTTTCCACTAGCTCATCTTCAAGCTCTTGGTTGGAGTAGATCCAGCCGATTTCCATTCCTTTGACTAGAAAGGCTCCCGGTCTGAATTGAAGATCAAACAATACCTTGGCCTCAGCTACGACATGCATCAGTGATGCTCCATCAATGTACTGAAGGTAGCCTCCCTTTGGGGATCGGAAAGAAGTGCGCTTGGTGTATTGAGAAGCTTCACTGGTGAAATCCACCTCACCCTCACTCTCTTTTTCTTCTCCAATACGCTCAGGAAATAGATTTTCTGCCTGATTTGAGATAAAGTTGGAAATGTCCGCCACCACCTTGTCTGCCTGTATACTGATCGCAATCTGATGAATGAATACTATCAACAGGATGATATTGACAATGGCTGCAAAAATGGCAACAAGAATCGATACAGAAGGAATAAAAGTGTAATCCTCACTTCCTTTGATCGCTATCAAAACGATCAGACAATAGAGGTAGGTTGAGATATAAGAACCCAGCACGATTTGATTGAGCCGGACGTACATGAATTTCTTGATGAGTCTGGGGCCGAATTGGGAGGAAGCCAGAGTCAGTGCGACTAGGGTTACCGAGAAGACTGTGCCCGCTACACCGATCATAGCCCCAGAAATCGTGGAAAGGATAGTCCGGGCTGAATCGGCACTGTTTACAATGAAAAATCGGAACCAGCCCTCCTGCGATATACTCATGGTGTTGTCGATATAGACAGTTCCCATCGCCAGAGCAACAGAGGCAACCAGGATCGATACAGGCAAAAACCAAAAGGTAGCGAGCAGTTCTTTCCAGAAAAATAGCAGCTTTTTCATTCGTTGGATAGTTGATCGAATAGATAGGAAAAGAATGAAGAGTAAAGAGAATTACCCGAGGATCAGTTGAAGGTACTTGCTATATACCGAAAAGCCAATTCCAAAGGGGATAGGATCAGGTCAATTGGTGATTTTTAGGCAGGGAGAATTACTATTTTTAAGGAATCCGAAACACTTATTCTGATTTTTAGGATAAAAATCTATCTTTAACGATTAATTCGTAGTATAATCTAATAAATAGACAATGCTTTTAAAATATCGTATCAATAGTTCATTTGCCTTACTTTGTCTCCTCATAGGAGCCCTGTCTTGTAATCCCGCTGAAGAGAAGCTTTCAGGAAATGCAGCCGAAGATTTTTCTTTGGTCAAAGTGGATTCTTTCCAAGTCGAAAATTTTACCCGGGTGGTGATCCGGGATTATTCACCCGTGGAAAGACGTTTTTTGGGGTATTCGGTCAGCCAGGATGATCTATTGGAAATTTCAGAGCAAGGGGAGATTCTCAGCAGGGTCAATAAAAAAGGTGACGGTCCGGAGTCATATGGCACTTGGAACCCAGTGGGGATGGCTTTTGGTCCGGATAGCCTGAGGATTTTGGAGTTTCCGTTCAATGTGATCGCCTACGATCCAAATTATACCAAGAAATACGAGTACCGCTACCTCTCTCCACTTCCCATTCGAGCCAATATGCCGCTGGGTCGACCTGCGTATTACAGCAAGGGGGATTCTACCTTTCTCCTGATTGGCCCGAGCAATTACCTATCAGCCAACTATCTCACTCGTACGAAGGAGGGAAAGGACACGCTCCAGAATTTTTACCAAATGCACCTGGAATCAGGCTCTGTTGCATCTATCATTCCCTACGAAGCCAACTCAATTTACTCCTCGACTGACTTGATTTACTTTGAGCGAATGGGAAAAACATTCTTTCTCGACCAAGCAGACAATGAATTGTATGTCCTGCATGACATTGAAGCCAAAATCCGGGTCTATGGACTGGAAGATTTGGCGTTGAAAAGAGAAATTCCGATTACCCATTCTGAATTTAAGGAATATAGTCCGCTTCCGATGGATACTGAGTTTTCGGATCCCCGGATAGGGCTACTTCGAAACAATTCAGGCAAAAACCTGAACCTGATTCCACTCGACGATGAGATCCTTTTGGTTCGGTACTTCACCGGTCTAACTGAGGCCGAATTCGAATCCAGAAATTCTGAAGAAGAACCTTATGCTCCGCTTTCGGATGCCTCAGAGCAGCGTTTTTTGATTCTGAAAGGCGGGACTCAGCTGGTTGGTGAATTGCCGGGCATACCGGGATCGATAGTTCTTTCTTTACCGGGGAATCGAATTTTGGTTCAGGAACCCGAAAATCAGGAGGAGGAAGAGGAACTGACCCGATTCAGTATCTACGAACTAAAAGTCAAAACAGAATAGGGCATTTGAAAACCCCTATTCGCTTAAATCAGTGCTATTTCTCAGGTTATTTTTTTTTCCAAAATAGTGGATCAAATCACTCTCCGCTGCTACATAGCCAAAGGATGAAAAGGCCTTGGTAGTGATCAGTTCTTCCATCAGCTGTTTAGCTTTGGCCGTGTCTCCATGATACAGGTACCAATTTGCCACGCCGTAACGGACTGCATCATTGGAGGGACTTCCCTCTCCGCTGGGCATCACAGAATCTACCGGGAGCCAGCCTTTATACAATTTGCAGAGATCAGCATAGCTTTGATTTTCGATCACGGTGGAGTCGGCATGGATAGGAGCGAGGAGCGAATCGGCCTTGCTTGGATTGCCCAAGCGCTGCTGAATCATGTACAGCCAATGCGTGCTGGAGACGATGTTGTCGTAATGATTGCCACTTTCTCGGCACTTGAGGTAGGCTTCGTATGCTTTTTCGTACTGGTGAGTCAGGTAATAGGCCAGTCCGAGATGGTAATAGATATTGCCATGCAGTGAGCTCACGGGAATATTCATTGCATTGGGCATGCCGTCCGGTTCGATTTCGTTGGCTGTTCCTTGGATCAATTCAGCAGCTTTTTCCAAGTCAGCAATGGCTTTGTCGTATTCCCGGATGCTGATGTAGCGATGCCCCCGATGGCGATAGAGTCGGGCTTCATTGGGGAATTTTTCTATTCCTTCGGAAAAAATCCCGATAGCCTGATTGTATTGACCTAAATAGGCCGTGCGGCGACCATACCAAATCAGTGCCTCGACATCTTCCGGATTTGCCTCATAAGTAGCTTTTGCTTCTTCGTATTGGGCGAGGAGTTTTTCAGAGGGCGTGGAGATTGGATAGGTTTTTCCAAGTGGAGTGACAAATACGGTGTCTTGTTGGGTAAAAACAGCGCTTTGATCCTCTGCAGTTTGTTTGGAATTGCAGGCTAGGAGAAAAGCTAAAATGATGCAGGAATAATAGTTCATAGATTAGAGAAATGTTAAAAGTGGCAATTGATCCCGTTGGTCCAAGGTATTTCAAATTTCCCCATCCACATACTTTCGCCAATGGTGTTGCTCTTGGAATCCCAGCACTTCTTTGATTTTCCGGTTGGAAAATAAGGCCTCATGCTCTTCCAGCTCTCTGGTAATTGGAACTCCAGGGAAAAACCGCTCAGCCAATTCCTTGCTAGGAATGATTGCCCCATTGTGGTCATTGCCTGCATTGAAGACTTGGTAGCCCAAACCGTCCTTTTTCAAACACAAATCCACGATTTGACCCAAGTCCCGGGCATCGATGTAGCAGAAGGCATTTCTGCGTCGCACTTCCGGATTTTTGAAATAGTGAGGGAAAAGCGTGGCGTATTCATGGGGTTCGATCACATTTCCGATACGGAGCGCATAGATGTCTACACCAGATCTCCGCTGAAAAGCCCGGGCGGTTTTTTCATTGACAACTTTAGAGAGACCATAGCTATCCATCGGATCCACGTCGTATTCTTCATCCAGCGGGAGATAGTTTGGGTTTGTTTTTCCATCGGAAAAGCAAATGCCATAAGTGGTCTCTGAGGAGGCGATAATGATCTTCTTGATGTCGAGTTTGACGGCAGCCTCGATGACATTGTAGGTGCCGATTGTATTGACACGAAAGGTTTCATTGTCAGGATTGATCAGGATTCGCGCCACGGCAGCAAAATGCACCACAGCATCAAATTTTGGCACGCCAGTACCGGGTTCCAACTCATCAAAACCAGCATACGAACTCATCGCATTGAACATCTGTCCGGAGTCTGTGATATCGGCGATCAGGTTGTCCACTCCTGGATGGTTCAAAGGAGTCAAGTCCACATTCATTACCCGGTGGCCTTGATCAAGGAGGTAAGGAATAACATGTTTCCCTGCCTTGCCAGATCCACCCGTGAAAAGTATTCTTTTCGTATTCATTGGTTGGGTATACTTTGTTTTTTAAGAATCGGTTTTTTCAACTACAAATCCCCGACCGTTCAACTTTGTTTCAACAAATCCCGGTCGGGGGGTTATTCGACCTGCGATACATTGGCATGTCTGGCTTGGACGAGCCATTTTCCATCGATTTCTCGCCATACATTGGTGTACCTGCGTGTGACTTTTTTGCCTGCCATAGGAGCAGTACCGACAGGTACCACTAGTTCCTCGCCCATGACAATGACCATTCCATCTTGTACAAGGATTCCTTCGATTTGGCGGGTATATTCGGAGTAGCGGATGATTCCTTTATCCATGCGCTGAAAAACTTCCGCTCTGCTCTTCAAAACTGTATTTGCGGGATTGTTTACCATAAAATCCGGCGCCCAAATCGTGCTCAGAGCCTTCTTGTCGCCCGCAAGTATAGCGCTAACTTCTTCCAGTTCCCTGCTTTTGATTTCCGCCTCTAGGGTTTCCTTGGACTGGGCGAAAGCCAGAGCGTGAATCAGGCAGAAGCCGATCAGGAGGAAAATTCGTTTTTTCATCTATGAAAGATCCGGGAAAAGTGGCTAGTTGAAATCAAAGATAAACTTCGATTTCAAAAAGGAGCTAAAAAGAGGAGGATTTTGAAGCTTCATCCAAAGCTAGGGGTAGATTTTCTTGAGCTCAAGATTTCGCTTCGGCTTTCCTATATTTTAGGAAAGTCGAAGCGAAGCCTGATAAAGTGTCAATCCGTATGCCTTCCATTCGCTTGGCCATTTTTATTGATTTCTAAAACTCCGGATTCCTGCACCTCTTCCTTGAAAGTCACTCCTCCTTTGATTCCGAAATCCAATGTGCGGATAGGGAATGGGATCATGATGTCATTTGCGTCAAATGCCTTTTTCAGCGCTTTGATTGCGTAGTTCTTTGCGCCAACGAAAGCCTTGTTTTCTTTGGAATAGTCCAACCAGATGTTGGCGGTGAAATTTATCGAGCTATCGCCAAATTCCTCCCAAAAGATGGTGATGTCTTCTCCGCTGATTCTCCCGGGGGTATTTTCCAGCGCTTCAAAGACTATTCGCTCTACTTTGTCCAGATCATCTCCATAACTCACCCCAACTGCTACTCGCAACCTTCGTTGACCGGCTTCAGTCAAGTTGGTAAAATCATCCTCAAAAAGGAACCGATTTGGGACATATATCACCGGTCCATCGAAGGTCTTGACTTTCGTCACCCGCAGACTGATGTCGATTACGTTGCCCATGATTCCGTTTTTAGCCTTGATGACATCACCGATGGCGAAGGGATGATTAAACGTGATGTAAATACCCGACATAAAGTTGGCCGCCGTATCCTGAAAGGCAAAACCCAAAGCTAAACCAATGATACCGAGTCCGGCCAAAATGGAAGCTACCGTCCCGGATAGATTCAGAATGGATAAGCCTACCATCACTCCGAGCACCAATACACCAATAAAAAGAATTCGACCTAGAAAGCCAGATATCGTCTTATCCACATGGTATTTGATCATTTGCTTCTTCGCAAAATTACTCAGCACTCGGGCTGCAAAGAACCCTAGAACGAAGATCAGAATTGCCAAAGCAATGTTTGGAAGCATTCTGGCAAATGCAATGGCCCAACCTTCAAGCTTTTCAAAAAGCTGATTTAATAATTCTCCTGTACTCATGATTTTTGTGATTTTAGAATGAAAAAAACATCCCACATTGGGGACGAAGCAGACTAAGAAAATGTCCTGCTGTGTTTAGAAAGCCTGTCAAGGCTGTCTAAAAAGTCCAATGATCATGCCAGAGGAGGCTTTCGAGATGGTTTATTCTCGATTATGGGGATTCTTGAAAAGTCAAATGGTATAGACTACTCCCATCGGAGGTGTTGAAACAGGTTTTAACAGGAAATGCCTCCCACTTTTCCAAGCACAAAATTTTCGTTTACCTGATTTGGGAGAAGAGACTTTAACCGAAAGTTTATTTCGAAACAGAGGCCTGTGCTGGCCACCAAAGCGGTCCAACAGCAAGCAAGAGCACCACCACATTAAAAAAGACATTGGAGATAGTACCAGAAAAGTAGGATCCCAAGCTGTCCAATAAAAACCAGGCAATGACACCAAAGAGCGCGGACTTGCGGACACCCTCTGGTGCAAGTGGATACACCCATTTTTGTAGGCACCAGATCGTGACTCCCCAGCCAAAAAGAAATCCCCCAGTCAGTGCAGAGAGGAATCGGGTAGTGGGTTCGCCATAGGTTTGGACTCCGTCGATCGGCCAACTCAGAAAATCCAGTGTCCAGCGTGCCGGTTCGGAGGTGGATAGCATAGTTCCCAAAAAGAAAATTGGACCAAAAGAGCCGATGACCAATGCGGTGAATTTGAGGTAGGATCTGTGAAATTCAGGAGTGTTTGACATTTTCATGGGAATTGGATTGAATTGATTCCCCTAGTTAAAACCCGATTCTTTCAGATTTTAGTCGCTTCCGTACAATTCAGGCAAGAGCTGCGGTAATTTTTTTGAGCTGGGAAAAATAATCCCTGAGCCAACGGTGACTGAGATTTTCTGGGTGAATCTGAAGGAAAAAGTTTTCCATGGCCATACCAAAAACTCCTCGCAACTGGTCTTTGGAAAAAGGAAGTTGAAGGTCTTTGACCCAAAGTTCCAGCAACGCATCACCAATGAGTGATTCTGCCTTCTGGACTGCTTGATCAAAGGCGGGTTGGTTTCTATGGAAGCGAAGCTGTCTGTGAAAAAGCAGGTCTATTTGATGCTCAAGGATTATATCTACAAGTTCGGGATCAATGCTTTTTGCATTTTTTTCCTTTACTGCCATGACTTCAGCCCGATCCAGATGAAGTGCGAGTAGTTGCTCCTGAAATACTTCCAAATCTGCAAAATGGTGGTAGAAGGAGGATTTGCTGATCCCAACCAGCTGGGCCAGCGGTTCTATTTTCAGCTGTTGAAATCCCGATTCGGCTACCAGTTCATAGCCTTTTTTCAGCCACTTGAGTTTACTCATTTCGATTTTTGTCAAAGAAACCTCTTTGGAATACGTAGTCACCCTTCCCCATGCTCTTTTTGAGCATAGTATTCGTAATCCAAGATGACCTGATCGATAAACTCCAGCGGTATTGACTCGTGAGTGATTTGAAGCATGGTCGCCGTTTTGGCAGCCAGCTTATTGATCAGGTCAAAGTCATAGGATTGGAGTGCCTCTATTCGGATTTTTTTGATCTGATGGAGCTGGGAATCACTGAGGTTGACCACCTGAGGGTATTTGGGCTCATGATTGGCAGGGACAGCGGTCAGTAGTTCCTCACGTCTGACGGCCTGTTGCTTGAGCGAAATTACCGTAGTACCTGCCGCGATATCGCCGAGACGCTGTCCCTTACCTCCTAGCAGAATGGTGAGCACGGCGATCCCTCCCGAACTGATCGTGATATCTATCGGGCGAAGCAGCCAGCGAATTAAATAGCTGCCCACAGAGGCTTTGCTGCCATCAAGTTGGACGACTCGTATATCAAGAGCCCGTTTGCCAATCGTTTGGCCATTCATGAAGATCTCAAAGAGAAGATGGTAAACCAGAAATGGAAGGAACAAAAGAGTCATGATGGCAATCGAATTGTCTTCGAGTTTCAAGATCCCAAATGCCGTAATGGACACCAAGAGCATATACAAACCCATAATGAAGCTATCAATTACCTGAGCCAAAATCCGGTCACCCAAGCCAGCCGGACGCTGCCGGATCTGGATGTGTTGTGCCGTTTCGATATAAAATCCTTCCATCTTAAAACTGAGCCTGAACTCCTAAATTAATTTTCATGAAAACTACCGATCTCTTGCCGAAAAATAAAATAATTCAATAGTTTTAGGCGAGTCTAGTCACTTTTATGCGGGAATCACTTTTCATCAAAAAAAACCAAACCAAGTGGAGCACTTTTGAGCAGCATCTGTCCAAAAATGCCACCTTACCGCCTTCTCAGCTATCTGATTTGTATTTGGAGATTTCGGATGACCTGAACTATGCACGAACATTTTTCCCGGAGGGAAAGGTAATCTCCTACCTCAATCACCTCGCTTCCCAGTACCATCGTGAAGTCTATCATGACAAGAAGTTGGGAGTCAAAGGAGTGATTGATTTTTACTTCAAGGACTTCCCGTTGATGTTCTACCGCTATCTACCTCAGCTGGGGATTTCTGTACTGGTGTTTGGGATTTTTGTGGCGATGGGGGCATATTCGGCCAGCACTGAGATTTCTTTTGTCCGCTCGATCTTAGGCGATGCCTATGTCAATCAGACCATGTCCAACATCGAATCCGGTGATCCGATGGCGGTGTACAAAAAGATGAATCAGCTGGACATGTTTCTCGGCATCACGGTCAATAACATCCGTGTGGCTGTCGTGGCCTTCGTGGCTGGGGTATTTCTAGGAGTAGGCACCTTGCTGGTCCTGATGTACAATGGTGTGATGTTGGGTTCTTTCCAATATTTCTTCCATGCGCAGGGGCTTCTTTGGGAGTCGGCCCGGACAATCTGGATTCATGGTACGATTGAGATTTCGGTGATCGTTATTGCCGGATGTGCCGGCTTGGTCTTGGGAAATGGCATTCTATTCCCTGGGACCTATTCTCGCCTGCATTCTTTTCAGCGAGGGATGAGGGACGGCCTTAAAATTCTCCTGAGTACGGTGCCATTCTTTATTTTGGCAGGTTTTCTGGAGGGTTTTGTCACCCGAATGACTCAAATGCCCGATTTCCTCAGCATCTTAATCATAGCCAGTTCCTTGGCTTTGATTCTTTATTATTATGTGTATTTACCTATCAAAATGTATAAAAAGTCCAATTTATGGAGCAGCACTATCTTGAATTAAGAACCCGTAGAGAGTTGGGAACGATTTTGTCCGATTCATTCGCATTCGTAAGAATAAATCTCAAGCCACTTCTTCATGTGCTGTTAAAGACAGCAGGAGTCTATTTTCTGATCACGGTCTTGTTTTCTGGAATTTATCAATATGGCAGTGCTGCGCAATGGGTTCTAAATGAGCCCTTGTATTTTGGTATTTCTTTGTTGCTGCTGGCCTTAGGAGGCTTGTTGTTTTTTGCTTCTTCGGCTGCTTCGATTTTTGCATTCATGGAAAATTACACGCTCACCAAGGGTCAGGTAGATGAGGAATCCATCATTCAGACCGCAAAAAGCTACATCGGTGAATATGTCCTGCTTTCACTTATGTGTTATCCTTTGCTCATTTTGGGTTTTCTGTTTTTCCTTATCCCTGGAGTTTATTTCATGATTCCTTTTGCGCTGGCTTTTCCCTTGTGTTTTTTTAGAAAAACCGGAAAAATTGAAAGCCTCAAAGCAGCCTTTAAGTTGACATCAGGATATTGGTGGGTGACTTTTGGGACTATTTTGGTGGTAGGGATCGTGATTGGGATCATATCCTTTGTATTTCAGTTGCCAGGCGTCATCTATCTAGGGGGTAAAACCTTCGTAGCCGTGCAGGACGGGGGTGAAGCCTTTGGAGGGGATTTCATCTACCTTATTTTGACTACTATTAGTTCAGCAGCAAGTAATCTGCTTTCCATTATTTTTACCGTATCCCTTGGTCTGATTTACTTTGATTTGGATGAAGAGAAAAACAGAACAGGACTAAAAGCGAAACTGGACGACCTTGGCTAAGACCGCTCTCATTGCCGTAATATTTCTTTTCATTTCTTGGCAAAGTCCAGCCAAACAGGAAATGCCCATAGCACAAGACAGTGTGAGTGCATCTCAAGATTCGCTGGAGTTTGTTTACCACAAAGCTTGGTCATTTGAAGATGGCTATGCAGACGAATACCTTTCTCAACCAGAATATTCCTATGAAGAGCTCCTTCGTGAAAAAAACTGGTTTGAGCAAATCAAAGAGCGAATCGGAAATGTCTGGAACCGCTTTTGGAGCAAATTCTGGGAAGGAGTGGAGGTCTCTGGCTTCTGGGAAGTTTTCTTCCAGCTTGCGCCTTACTTGTTGATTTTCGTTTTGATGGGCTTGTTAGTTTGGTTGGGGATGAAGTACAGTGGAGGAGGGAGTGCGGATCGCAAGATCGGTTTTTCCAATCTGAGTACGGATGAGGTTTTGCTAAGAAGTGACAACCTAAAATCCCTGGCAGAAGAGGCCTTGAAAAATCAGGATTTCCGTCTCGCACTCCGGTATCGCTACCTGTTAGTGCTACAGCAGCTTATTCAGCGTAAGTTGATCGTTTGGAAATCTTCCAAAACCAATTACGATTACCAGCGGGAGCTACGCGAAACGCCGTTTTTTGGTCCGTTTACTGAAGTCACCCGCATCTATAATTTCGTCTGGTATGGGCATTTTGATCTGGATCAAAAGGCCTATGGTGATTTGGAGGGAGCTTTTAACCAGTTAGATCAGCTGCCATGAGTCGAGGACAGAAAATACTCCTAGGATCACTCACTTTCCTGATTTTGGTCGTGTTGCTCTTGATTTTTTCCAGTCCGCCTCCCGTAGATTGGAGCCCAAGCTATGTGCAGGATGATTCTCGACCTCTTGGAGCAAAAGTGTTTTACGACCAGGTCAAAAAAGTAGATGCCGACTTCCGTGAGGTAAACTCACCTCCATATGAAGCGATCGAAGAGGCACCGCAAGAGGCCACCTATGTTTTTGTCAATTCCATCTTTGAAACAGATCCCGAAGAAACGGAAGTACTTTTGAATTGGGTGCGGGGAGGAGGTCATTTATTTATTTCGGCATCTACGATCCCAACTAATTTTCTGGATAGTCTGGGAATCATCGAAGATGTTCATCCTGAGAATTTTGAGATTGAGCGTCGGTTTGCGCTGAGTCTGGAGAAGCCCATGATTTTGGCAGATCCTGTCACCTATGACAAATTTCACTACGGGGAATTTTACGAATGGGCAGATTCGGTGGAGGTACAGGTTTTGGGGAAAATCTCCGATACGTCTGACCCGGATTCCATTGGCGCCAAACCCAATTTCATTCAGCTGAAGGCTGGGAATGGAATGGTCACCTTGCATGCTTTTCCGGAAGCATTTACGAATTATTTCCTGCTGGATTCCACTTCTAAATTCTACACCGAGCAGGTTTTGGGTACTTGGGATTTGGACCGGCCGATACTTTTGGATCAGTACATCAAAGCTGGGAAAGTCATCAACACCTCTCCACTATATTTGGTATTGAACAATCCCTATCTGAAAGCTGCCTATTTTACCTGCTTGGTGTTGTTGGTGCTTTGGGTGGTATTTGAGGGCAAGCGAAGGCAAAAAGCCATCAAGATCATCACGCCGCCAAAAAATCAATCGCTGGAATTTGCTAAGACTATTTCCTCGATCTATCTCGGCCGAAAGGATATGACCGAACTTGGACAACTCCAGATCAAGCTTTTCTGGGACTATTGCAGGACCAAATTCAATTTTCAGATCGAAGAAAGCAAAGAAGAAATTGCAATTTCCCTTTCCAATAAAAGCGGCGTAGCACTGGATCTTTCAGAGAATCTGGTCAAAAAACTCCGGCTTTATGAAGCAAAACCACAACTGAATGCTGAAGATATTCTTCAGATTCATCAACTAATTGAAGACTTTAAATCAAAACAAATCCATGGAAGAGATCTCCAGCCCGCAGGATAGCGGAGCCCCATTCGGCAGCCGACTACCGGTGGAAAAAATTGCCGAAGGAATCGCCAAAGTCCGTCAGGAAATCAAGAAAACAATCGTTGGTCAGGACGAAATGATCGAGCTCATGCTCGTGGGATTGCTCAGCAAAGGACATATTTTGCTGGAAGGAGTCCCGGGTATCGCCAAAACTTTAACCAGTAAGTTGTTTGCCAAGTCTATCCATACCGGTTTCAGCAGGATTCAATTTACACCTGATTTGATGCCAGCCGACGTCTTGGGTACTTCGGTCTTTAAATCTGGGGAATTTGAATTCAAAAAAGGCCCCATTTTCTCCAATGTCATCCTGATTGATGAGATTAACAGGGCTCCGGCCAAAACGCAATCGGCCATGTTTGAAGTGATGGAAGAACGACAGGTGACCATGGATGGCGTGACCTATCCGATGGAAGCTCCATTTATGGTGCTTGCTACGCAAAATCCGATCGATTCAGAAGGGACTTATCGCTTACCTGAAGCGCAGATGGACCGTTTTCTTTTCAAAATTCACCTAGGCTTACCCAATCTGGAAGAGGAGATCCTGATCCTTCAAAATCGCGGTTCAGAGACAGAATCCGAGCCAAAAGTCACTCCAGTGCTTTCAGGTGAAGAAGTGATCCAATTTCAGAATTGGACCTCGGAGATCAGGGTAGAGGAAAAGTTGCTTCAATACATTGCAACCATCGTAGTAAAAACCCGAAGTCATGCCAGCATTTATGCCGGGGCATCACCAAGGGCTTCTTTGGCGATTTTCCGGGCTTCCCAAGCAATGGCAGCGATGGATGGACGGGATTTTGTCCTTCCGGATGACATCAAAAGAGCAGCCATTCCGGCGATGCGTCACCGAATAATCCTCAACCCCGAAAAGGAAATGGAAGGCGTTTCCGCAGATTTGATCTTGGAAGGAATCATTCAATCCATCGAAATTCCACGCTGATTTGTTCAAGGTAATTAGACAGCTGTATCTCGGGAAAAGAAGTTATGCTGCACTTGCGGTCATTGCCTTGGTCTTTTTCCTTTCCTACTGGTTTTGGGTTTTATATCCCATTGCCCTCTTTCTTGTGGCCATGTTGGTGGTCCTTTTTGTCGTTGATTTTTTGTTGATTTTTGGAAAAAAGGAAGGCATTGTCGGAGGCAGAAGGCTGCCGGAGAAGTTTTCCAACAGCGATGAAAATGAGGTGGAGATTTCCATCGAAAACACGTATCGCTTTGCCGTAAAGTTGTTTGTCCTGGATGAAATCCCTGAGCAGTTTCAAAAGCGGGATTTCGGATATTTTACCACATTAAGATCGGGTGAGATCCAGTTGAGTTCCTATTCCCTTACCCCCAAGCAGCGGGGTGAATACCATTTTGGAAGCCTTCATTTATATACCTATGGACCTTTGGGACTGGCTGCCAAGCGATACAGTTTCAATAAAAACGCAGTGGTGAAGGTGTATCCGTCTTTTTTGCAGATGCGACGCTATGAGTTTTTTGCATTTCATTCAATAAAGCGGGAGCATGGACTGAAAAAGCTCCGTAAGTTTGGTCAAAGCCGGGAGTTTGAGCAGATCAAGCCCTATGTGGCAGGCGATGATCTCAGGAATCTCAATTGGAAAGCTGCCGCGAAGTCAGGCAAGCTGATGACCAATCACTTCCAGGAGGAAAAGTCCCAGCCGGTCTATTCGATCATCGATTTGGGCAGGGTGATGAAGATGCCCTTTGACGGCTTGAGTCTGTTGGATTACTCGATCAATAGCAGCCTTGCCTTTACGAATATCGCGCTGAAAAATGGGGATAAAGCAGGACTTGCAACTTTCTCAGATCACATCGGCTCCACTTGTGAAGCCAATCACCGTCCGACTCAGCTCCAGACGGTGATGGAATTGCTGTATAACATTAAGACGGGATTTCCGGAGTCTGACTTTGGTGAATTGTACAGTTGGGCGCGAAAAAGACTGGGCCAGAAAAGTCTCTTGATGATCTACACCAACTTTGAACATGCAGGTGCGATGCGCAGGCAATTGCCATTTCTCAAAGCGCTGTCCAAGCATCATCTTGTGCTGGTGGTTATTTTTGAAAACTACCTATTGGAGGATTTTGCCGAGGAGTCCGCAACTACCCTTTCTGAAATTGTCGAAAAAACGATCGCTTCCAAGTTTGTCTATGACAAGCGTCTGATCGCCAAAGAACTAAATCGACATGGGATTCAGACGATCCTCTGTCCTCCGCAGCAACTCAGTATTCAGACGATCAATAAGTACATGGAAATCAAAGCGAAGGGGTTGTTTTAGGAAAAATGAAATTTTAGTATTTGCTTGTTTTATTAAGCAATTTATTTTTTTTATAGCTTTTTTGATTAAGCATCATTTCTTATTTTTGCTTAATATAATAAGCATTATTATGGAGTCCATAGATGAAAAATTTTTAAAGAAGATTGATGCCACTTCATTGGACTTTGTCCGAAGTATAATCGATAAAATCCGCTGGGAGGCACGATTGATCGGTATTAAAGGGCCAAGGGGAGTAGGGAAAACCACCCTGTTGCTTCAATATATCAAGAAAAACCTGCCTTTAGACCATAAAACGTTATACGTGAGTTTGGACAATATTTGGTTTGCTCAGAATAGCTTGGTGGACATGGTGGATAATTTTGTCAAAAGAGGAGGAAAATACTTGTTCTTGGACGAGGTACACAAATACCCCAATTGGTCCATTGAAATCAAAAACATCTACGATGATTTCCCTGAGTTGAAAATTGTGTTTACCGGTTCTTCTATGCTGGAAATCCTGAATGCACGAGCTGACCTCAGTCGAAGGGCAGTGATATACCACATGCAGGGTTTGTCTTTCAGGGAGTTTCTAGCCATCAGGACAGGAAATGAATTTCCAATGCACAGCTTGGATGAGCTGATTGAAAACCATGTTTCCATTGCAAGGGATGTCTTGCAAAAGGTAAAACCACTTGCCTATTTTGGTGCTTATCTGAACCATGGCTACTTCCCCTTCTTTCAGGAAGTGCCGGATTTATATCATCAGCGGTTGGAGGAAGTAGTGAACATGACTTTGGAGATCGAGTTGCCACTGCTGCGAGGTGTGGACATTTCCTACATCCCTAAGTTGAAGCATTTGCTGCAAATCATATCGGAGTCGGTTCCCTTTATTCCGAATGTGACTAAGCTCAGCGAGCGTATTGGGATCAATAGGAATACTTTGGTAAGCTACCTCTTTTTCCTGCAAGAGGCCCATTTGACAAAAAACCTCTACAAGGACATCAAAGGAATCACCCAAATGCAAAAGCCGGAAAAAATCTACCTTGAAAACAGCAACTTTCAGTTTGCCTTTACTCCTAAAAATGCTGATCTCGGTAACTTGAGAGAAACATTTTTAATCAATCAGCTTTCCCATGGACATAGCGTGGAGTACGTAAAGGATGGTGATTTTAGGATCAATGAAAAGTACACCTTTGAAGTAGGTGGGAAAAATAAAACTTCCGAACAGATTCAGGGAGTAAAAAACAGCTTTATCGCTGCCGATGACATCGAATACGGCAATCCCAAGAAAATACCGCTGTGGCTGTTTGGGTTTTTGAATTGATTTGATCAATTGTTAAATAATTCCAATTGTAAAATCATCAAGGGTTTGAAAGTGATTTCAAATACTGGTGACTCCAAAAAAATGGGCCAAAAAATAACTCTTGGCCCATTTGAAATTTCTGCTTTTTGATGCTTACACCACCAAATTCACAATTTTACCCGGTACGATAATCACCTTTTTTGGAGCCTTGCCTTCTAGCCATTTTTGGACTTGGGCATCTTCCAATGCGGCTTTTTCGATTTCCGGAACTGCAAGCGAAAGGGAGAGATTTAGCTTTGCCCGCATCTTACCATTGATCATCACCGGATATTCGAAGTTGCTCTCGACCAAGTATTCTTCCTTGAATTCTGGGAAAGCCGCGGTTGTGATCGAAGTGCTGTGACCCAAAAGCGCCCAAAGTTCCTCAGCGATATGCGGGGCATAGGGCGAAACCAAAACTGCCAAAGGTTCCAATACTTCCCGCTTGTTGCACTTCAAGGCCGTCAGCTCATTCACGCAGATCATAAAGCTGGAAACAGAAGTATTGAATGAGAAATTGGCCATGTCTTCCTCTAGCTTTTTGATCGCTTTGTGCAGGGCTTTCATTTCTTCTTTGCTCGCAGGAGCATCGGAAACCGAGAAGTCTCCTGATCCGGGATGATAGAGGTTCCAGAGTTTTTTCAGGAACTTGAATACGCCGTCAATTCCATTGGTATTCCAAGGTTTGAATTGCTCCAAAGGACCCAGGAACATCTCGTACAATCGCAGCGTATCGGCGCCGTAGCGCTCGATGATATCGTCAGGATTGACCACATTGTACTTGGACTTGGACATTTTTTCCACTTCTGAACCACAGACATATTTGCCGTCTTCCAGGATAAATTCCGCATTAGCCAAGTCAGGTCTCCAAGCTTTGAATTTGTCTAGATTCAACTGATCGTTGTGGACGATATTCACATCGACATGCATTTCAGAGGTGTCGTGCTGATCCTTTAATCCATAGGAAACGAAGGTGTTTGTTCCTTTTAATCTGTAGACAAAATTGGATCTTCCTTGGATCATCCCTTGATTGATCATTTTTTGAAATGGTTCGTCGATGCTCACCACGCCCAAATCATACAAAAACTTGGTCCAGAATCGGGAATACAACAAGTGACCAGTTGCGTGTTCGGAACCTCCGATATACAAGTCCACCGCACCCCAATAGTCTGTTTTGGCTTTGTCAGCAAAAATGCTGTCGTTTTTCGGATCCATATAGCGGAAAAAGTACCAGCTTGATCCCGCCCAACCCGGCATGGTGGACATTTCGAGAGGATATTCTCCATCCGCTGTTTTGTAAGTCCAGTCTTTTGCCCGACCAAGTGGTGGTTCGCCGTCTTCGGTTGGCAGGTATTTATCTACCTCTGGCAAAACCAAAGGCAAGTCTTTCTCTTCGATCAAGTAAGGTAAGCCATCTTTGAAATACACCGGTAACGGTTCGCCCCAATAGCGCTGTCGGGTGAAGATCGCATCCCGCATTCTGAACTGGATTTTGCCTTTTCCGATGCCTTTTTCTTCCAAAAATTCAATCGCTTTCGTCATCGCATCTTTCATGTAAAGATTGGAGATAAAGCCTGAATTGATGATCAAACCCCCTTTTCCGGGGAAAGAGCCGTTTTCCATCGAGCCTTCGATCACCTGGCGGATTTCCAGACCAAAGTGCTTCGCAAAGTTGTAATCCCGCTCGTCATGTGCAGGTACAGCCATGACAGCGCCTGTGCCATAACCAGCCAAGACATAGTCCGCAACCCAGATTTGGATCTCTTCTCCGTTGAATGGATTGATGGCATAAGAACCCGTGAAGGCTCCTGAGATGGTTTTCACATCACTCATTCGCTCTCGCTCGGAGCGGTTTTTGGCGACTTGGATATAGGCTTCGGCGGTTTCGCGCTGATCTTCGGTGATCAAGGCGGCAGCGAGTTCGCTTTCCGGCGCCAAAGCCAAATAGGTCACCCCATAAATGGTGTCGACTCGGGTGGTGAATACTTTGATAGTCTCGGCGGAATCTTTCACTTGAAAGACTACCTCGGCGCCGATCGATTTCCCGATCCAGTTGCGCTGCATTTCTTTGATCGGTTCGGACCAATCTACTTTTTCCAAACCCTGAAGCAAGCGATCCGCATACGCCGTGATCCGCATGGACCACTGCATCATTTTCTTTCGCTCCACAGGATGACCACCTCGCTCAGAGAATCCGTCCTTCACCTCGTCATTTGATAGTACGGTTCCTAGAGCCGCACACCAGTTTACTGTGGTTTCTGCTAGAAAGGTCAAGCGGTATTTCAGGAGCATTTCCTGCTTTTCTTTTTCTGAAAATGCATTCCATTGCACTGCGCTAAAAGTTGGGATATCGTCATCGCAGACAGCTTTTACGGTTGCATTTCCTTCTTTTTCAAATCGAGAGATCAAGGAATCGATGGACAACGCCTTATCAGCATCCAAGTCATAGTAGCTATTGAACAGCTGCATAAAGATCCACTGGGTCCACTTGTAGTAGGACGGATCCGAGGTACGGACTTCACGATCCCAATCGAAAGCGAAACCGATATTCTTCAATTGCTCCGTGTAGCGAGTGATATTTTGCTCAGTGGTGATGGCGGGATGCTGCCCGGTTTGGATAGCATACTGTTCAGCAGGCAAGCCAAAAGAATCATAACCCATTGGATGCAAGACATTGAAGCCCTTGAGCATCTTGAACCGAGAGACGATATCGGAAGCGATGTAACCAAGCGGGTGACCGACATGGAGTCCTGCACCAGAAGGATAAGGGAACATGTCAAGGGAATAGAACTTAGGCCGATTGGGATCTACCTCGGCTTTGAATGTTTCATTTTCTTTCCAGAAGCCTTGCCACTTTTGCTCGATTTCCCTGAAGTTGTACTCCGCCATGATTTGATTTTTTATTCTATTGAGTTAAATCTTTTGTTTGCTGGATAAATGGAGATAAGAGCAGAACCAAACGTGAATTTGGTTTCAAGCCTCGTGACTTTCCCGAATTCCAACCCATATCTTCAAAGAAACAGGGAGAAGGATGAATTGCCAATTTTAAAGTTTTTTCAACAAACGCCTGCAAAAATAGAAAAATCAGGCGGCTTTGGTAGTCAAATTTCCAATTCCTCCCAAAAGGGGATTTTGTCCACTGATCAATTTTGTTTCAGGGACTTGGCTCTTTTTTGTATTTTCCGAAACCTAACCAATCAACCTTATGCAAAAGAAATTACTAGTAAGTTTAGCTTTAGCCGGAAGCTTGGGCTTTTCAGCTTTGGCACAAAAGAAATACACTCCCAAACAAATCGAGGCGCTAAAAGCGGAAGTTGGCCAAATCGTCCAAGCCAATCACAAGCAAAGCCAAGTGATGGTGGACAAGATTTTCAGCTTTGCGGAGCTGGGTTTTCAGGAAATCGAATCTTCTAAATACTTGACTGGAATCTTGGAGCAAAATGGCTTTACCATCGAGCGAGGTGTATCCGGAATTCCGACGGCTTGGTTTGCTACCTGGAAAAATGGGGATGGCCCAGTCATCGCCTTGGGTTCGGACGTGGACAATATTCCCAAAGCCTCCCAATATCCTGGAGTAGCCTATCACAAACCTATGGTGGAAGGTGCGCCGGGACACGGAGAAGGTCACAATGCAGGAATTCCACTGAATATCACGGCCGCGTTAGCGGTGAAGCAGATCATGGAGCGGGAAAATATCGGTGGAACATTGGTTCTTTGGCCGGGGATCGCCGAGGAATTGGTTGCTGCTAAGGCTTGGTTTACCAGAGATGGAAAGTTTGACGGTGTCGATATCTGTATTTTTACCCACGTGGCCAATAACCTTGGAGTGAGTTGGGGACAGGCTAGTGGTACAGGTTTGATTTCGGTGGAATACACCTTCTCAGGAGATGCTGCCCACTCAGCCGGTGCTCCATGGCGGGGCAAAAGTGCAGCAGATGCCGTAGAGCTGATGAATATCGGTTGGAATTACAAGCGGGAGCATTTGCATCCATTGAAAAGATCCCACTCAGTCATTACTGATGGAGGAGATCAGCCAAATGTGGTGCCGTCCAAAGCCTCGATTTGGTACTATTTTAGAGATGTGAAGTACGACGGCATCATGGAAATGTATGCGCAGGCGAATGATATTGCAAAAGGAGCAGCCTTGATGACCGGGACGACGATGACTTCAAAAGTCTTGGGTACGGCATGGCCGAGACACTTTAATAAGGTGATTGCAGAAAAGATGTATCAGAATATTCTCAAAGTAGGTTTGCCAGCTTGGGATGAAAATGATCAGACTTTGGCAAAAGCGGTTCAGAAGGAACTGGGCTCGAAAGAAGAAGGTATGCCGACTAAATTGGATACCCTGGGTTTGCCTGTGACAGTTCCTGTTTCCGGAGGTTCAGATGATATCGGCGATGTGTCTTGGGTAGTGCCGACTGTGACCTTGAGATTTCCGTCAAATATTCCGGGTTTGCCAGGTCACCACTGGAGCAATGCGATAGCGATGGCAACTCCAATTGCGCACAAGGGTGTAACTGCTGGCGCAAAAGCTGAGGCGATGACCATCCTGGACTTTTTGCTGCAACCTGAACTCGTCGATCAAGCTTGGGATTACTTCAAAAACGTGCAAACGAAAGAAGAGCAATACAAGCCGATGATCACCAAAGACGATGCCCCTCCGATTTACCTAAATGAAGGGATCATGAAGCAGTTCCGTCCGCAATTGGAGAAATTCTACTACGACGAGACGAAGTATGACACGTATTTGGAGCAGTTGGGAGTGACATATCCGACGGTGAAAAAAGATTAAAAGAGATTTTAGATTTACGACGTTCAAAGTGACCTTTGAGGTTTTCAAAACCTCGAAGGTCTTTTATTATCAAATAAATATTTACAAAGGCCTGAATTAGAAATTCGGATTGAGGTTCAAATAGACCTCGTAAATCGTAATTCGTAGATCAAAAATCTAATGGCACAGAACCACCCAGATTTCACTATCAGACAGGCTTCACCTGCCGAACTCCTCTGGGTTCATGATCGGATTCCGGAATTTTCGGGAAAGGTCACTTTGGAGTTTTACACGGATCGATTGAAAGAAAGGGTCTATTTGGCTTTGGTGGCGGAAAAAGATGGAGAATTACTCGGGTTTAAAGTCGGATATCAGGATGATGAGCCTGACACGTTTTATTCTTGGATGGGAGGAGTGAGGCCCGAGTTTAGGAAATATGGAATTGCGGATTCTTTGGCTGAAAACCAAGAAACTTGGGCTAGGGAAAGAGGATTCAAGCGTATATACTTCAAAACCCGAAATCGCTTTCCTGCAATGATTTCTTTTGGATTGAAAAGAGGCTTTAAAATCGTCCAAGTCATTCGAAAAGGTGATGTGGAGGATTATCGGGTGGTGATGAGGAAGGAGATGTGATGGATTATTTACGATTTCAGATTTACGAAGCTTTTTTGCTCCTCAAGCCTGATTTCCAAAGGGTAACTTCCAAGAATCAGGATTGAGGTCTTCAGCAATGTCGTAAATCGTCATTCGTAAATCGTAATTTCCTCCTACCTTTGCATCTCATTCAGCGGTGGAATCTCCCGCTTTACCAAAAATTCATGCATACACTCGATCAGGTAGCACAGACTACCCAAGAATTCGTAGCCTCAGGGCTGCAGCTTCCAATCATGGAGGCATTCTACACGATCCAAGGAGAAGGCAGGTTTACCGGACATCCCGCATATTTTATCCGGCTGGGAGGCTGTGATGTGGGTTGCGTCTGGTGCGATGTAAAAGAAAGCTGGGAAGCAGGAAAATGGCCTGTATTGTCCATTGAGCAAATTGTGGAGGATGCTTTGGCCTTTCCGGGAAGACTTGTTGTGATCACCGGAGGCGAACCTTTGCTATATAATCTGAATCCGCTGACGAAGCTTTTGAAAGAAAAAGGCTTTACCACCAATATCGAAACTTCGGGCGCGTATCCCTTCTCAGGTGACTTTGACTGGGTTTGCTTTTCCCCGAAGAAATTCAAAAAACCGCATCCTTCGATCTACTCGGTGGCGAGTGAGTTGAAAGTGGTAGTATTTCATTCCAGTGATTTTGATTTTGCGGAGCAGCATGCAGCATTGGTCAAGCCGAGCTGCGAATTGAGGCTTCAGCCTGAATGGAGCAAGGCTGCAAAGTTTACCCGGGAAACCATAGACTATGTAAAAAGTCATCCAAAATGGAATATTTCGCTTCAAACTCATAAATTTATGGACATCCCCTAGCTAGATGCGCCCTGTTTTTCTTTTTTTCATTGGTTTTTTTCTGATTCTCCAGACGGAGGGGCAGACTTATTCCATTATAGATAGCAGGGCCATTAAGCTTTATCAAGAAGGGGAAGAATTGACCCTTACCAGACAGTATGATGAGGCATTGGCCAAATATCAATCTGCAATCGCGAGGGAGGGGTCCTTTTTGGAGGCTTATGTCAAAGCAACCCAAATCCTGATTACCCAAGGCAAATTAGATGAAGCTGAGAAAATGGCTTTGTCGGGAAAATCAAGACTAAGTGGCAAGAACGCCAATGCTCGCAATGTGGCTGAATATGGATGGCTATTGGCGAATCTTTTTTTGAAGCAGGGGAGGTT
Source organism: Algoriphagus litoralis (assembly GCF_003259255.1). Lineage (GTDB taxonomy): Bacteria > Bacteroidota > Bacteroidia > Cytophagales > Cyclobacteriaceae > Algoriphagus > Algoriphagus litoralis. Next base: position 25,181 of record NZ_QGOL01000014.1, on the reverse strand, counting down.
TGAGGAGGCATACAAGCAATTCCAAGAGGCGGATCCGCTATTTAATGAAGCTTTTAAAAAGTCACTCAACTATCGGCAAATCAAAGCGCAGATGGAGTTTTTGGGCGAGGCGCTTGGCGATACCATGTCCATCGAAAAAGAGATGCTGAAATCTCCGCTTAATGAATTCAAGCTGCAGTATTTCCCAGTTTTGACTGCTGATGGGGAGCAGATTTTATTTACAAAGCGAGATGGAACGGGCAATTTTGACAAGGAGGATATTTTCACTGCATTTGCAGATGGAGAGGGAAGTTGGACCAAGCCACATAGTTTGGCTCAAAGTATCAATTCTCCATTCAATGAAGGGACTTGTACCGTCACCGCCGATGGGAAAATATTGATCTATACCTCCTGCGATGCGCCTGATTCTCAAGGTAGCTGTGATTTGTATATTGCCTACAAAGTGAATGGGGAATGGCAACGGCCTACCAATATGGGAACGAAGGTGAATTCCCGATCCTGGGATTCTCAACCTTCACTTTCAGCTGACGGGAGAATCCTGTTTTTCTCCTCCAACAGGAGAGGGGGATATGGTGGTAATGATATTTGGTATACGGTCCGGCAGAATGATGGCTCTTGGTCTGAGGCCAAGAACCTAGGGGATGTGGTCAATACTTCCAAAGATGAGATTTCACCCTTCATGTTTTTTAATAATGAAATTCTATTTTTTGCCTCAGATGGACATCAGGGCTTTGGCGGGATGGATATTTTCCTTTCCCGAGTGAAAAACAGTGAATTCCAAGCGCCTGAGAATCTAGGTCTCCCCATCAACGATCAACTGGAGCAGGTAGCACTGTTTATTACTGCTAAGAAGGATTATGCTTACTTCACAGAGCTGACGAAGGAGGAAGAAGAAAATGACCGCTCCCTGCTGTACCGATTTAAGTTTCCTGAGGAGATCTATCTTGGAGAAAATCTTACTGTGACCGAAGGCAAAGTTTATAATGCCAAAACCGGACAACCTGTAGATGCTACCCTTTCGTTAGTCTCCTTGACAAATGACAGCACCTTGTATCAGTTTCAATCGGACGGTAAAACAGGGGATTTTATGATGCTTTATCCTGAGAATGCAGTCTCCGGACTTTATGTAGAGAAAAAGGGATTTCTTCCAAAGATCTACAATGTGGAGCGGGACAAAATTCAAAACGTCAAAGATCTGAAAGTTGAGCTTGTACCAGTAGCCTCAGGAGAAGCGTTTGTTTTCGAGAATGTATTTTTTGATTTTGACAAATTCGATCTTAAAGCAGAATCCCTGACTTCACTGAAGCGGCTGGAAAAGTTTCTTCAGGAAAACCCGAATGTGAATATTTTGATCTCAGGGCATACAGACAACATAGGGAATGAAGGATACAACCAGACGCTCAGTTTACAGCGGGCCAAAAGTGTTCAGCAATTTTTAGTAAAAGCAGGTTTACATCCCGGTAGGGTAATGGTGGAAGGTAAAGGAGACAAAGAGCCATTAGTGCCAAATACTTCTGCAGAGAACCAAGCTTTAAACAGACGAATTACTATTAAAATTCTCTAAGATTCGGAATTTAATTTCGGAATAAATCACTTTTATATATATAAATATCTAGTGTTAATTATTTTAATTATATGTCTTTTGTCTATACATTAAATACAAAATATAATTCTAAATCTTAAAATAAGTGCCCAGTTTTAGTCTTTAAAAACTGTGGAGGAAGGGACTCCGAAATCTAAAAAATTGGACTATAATTATTTTTATTGAGTTATTTCTTTCGTTTGAATTGTAATTTTTCAAGAATGTTAAATTATTTTTATGCAAATTAACTTTTGTTAACATTTGGTTTTCAAAACAATTTACTGTTTTTGATGTGATAATTGACTTTTTAAGAATAATATTCTGAATTTATCTTTTTTCAGAGATTTTTCAATTGAAATTCGGCATAAACTTTTATGGTTAATTCTTTGTAATCACTTGAGATATTCAAGATTTAGAAATATCATTGAGTTTATTAAACCAAAATCTAACCAATATGAGGAAAGTTTTACTTCTAGGACTCATGCTTTTCTTGTCCAGCGCAGTAGCGTTTGCACAGGATCGTGTGATCACTGGTACCGTGACATCCGTCGAGGATAACATGGGAGTACCAGGAGCGACAGTTCTGGTAAAAGGAACCACCATTGGTACTGCCACAGACTTGGATGGTAAGTACTCAATCAGTGTTCCTGCCGGAAGCAATGTTTTGGTCTTCACTTTTGTGGGTTTGACCTCACAGGAAGTGACGATCGGTAACCAGACTACCATCAATGTTGCGCTGCAGCCCGATGTTCAGTCTCTCTCTGAATTTGTGATTACCTCTTACGGTGATCAATCCAAGCGGGAGATTACTGGTGCGATTTCATCTGTGAAAGGTGAAGTATTTGCAAACCTGCCTATGCAATCATTTGACCGTGCGATGCAGGGTAGAATTGCCGGTGTGCAGGTGACTTCTACTACTGGACAGCCTGGTGGTGCACTCAATGTGCGGATTCGTGGTGTAGGTTCAGTAAACGCCGGTAACGATCCACTGTATATTGTGGATGGTGTACAGCTTGGTGGTGGTGGATCTACTTCTACTCAAGGTTCCCAGAACCCACTTGCATCCATCAACCCAAATGACATCGAATCAATTGAGGTATTGAAGGATGCTGCAGCTGCTTCTATTTATGGTGCTCAGGCTGCCAATGGGGTAGTATTGATCACTACTAAAAAAGGAAAAAAAGGAGCTACGCAAACCAAAGTCTCCATTCAGGAGGGTATTGTTCAGCCTTTGAATTTATATGAGGTAATGAATGCAACGCAGCTTGCAGGTATCAAAAGAGATGCATTTATCAATGCTGGTCTCAATCCTGCAAATGCCATTGCCGCATATGGTGACCCTGAAAATCCTTCATTGGAATCCTATGACTGGGTAGACGAACTTTATCGCGATGCGCGATTGAGCGTTTACGATTTGAGTATGTCTGGTGGTGATGAGAAAACCAGTTTTTACGTTTCAGGTGCATATACCAGACAAGAAGGACAAATCATCCAGTCTCAATACGAAAGACTTACCGGTAGATTGAATATTACTCATAGACCAAGCACCAAATTCACAATTGCTGCGAATTTATCCTTGGCAACTCAGGTAACGAATGGAACGATCGCGGACGGAAACTTCGTGAACGGACCTTTCTCAGCAGGTTTTACAATGAGACCAAATCAACCTATTTACAATGAAGACGGTACTTTTGCCCCTTATCCTTCTGCTCACAACTTCGGATACAACATCGTACAAGGTGTTTATCAAGAAATCAGAAAAGGGGTAGCAGTTCAGACGGTTTCCAATTTGCAGTTGAATTATCAGATTACTCCATGGTTAAGCTGGACCTCTTACTTCGGCGTAGATTTCTCTGATACCCGAGATCAAAACAACCGTCCAAGCACAATTCCTGCATTCTCTTCTTACGGAGGCTCGTCCTTTTTCCAAGATGACAGAAGATTAAACTACAATACCAACCACAACTTCAATTTCAGCAAGAAATTCAATGATGTGCATACAGTTTCTGGTATTGCGGGATTTGAATACAAAGGTTTTCAGGCAGAAATCATCAATGCAACAGGTCGAGGTTTTGCTGACCCAAGCTTAGTCTACTTGCAGAACGCAGCTACCCCATTTGCCATTGGTGGTTCTTTCACTGAGTATAAAAGAGCAGGTTTCTTCGGTCAAGTAAAATACGATTATGACGATCGCTATACTGCTGACTTCACTGTCAGAAGAGACGGTCACTCCAGATTCGGAGAGCAAAACAAGTGGGGGACTTTTGGTGCAGCATCTGTTGGATGGAGAATCTCCTCCGAAGGCTTCATGCAGGATATAACTTGGCTTGACAACTTGAGACTAAGAGCTTCTTATGGTATCACAGGTAACTCTGAGATTGCAAACTTTGCGTCTAGAACTCTTGTAGGTAATACTGGACAGTACTTAGGTTCAGGAGCCCTTTCTCTTTCTCAATTAGGTAATGACTTGTTGACTTGGGAAGAAGCAGAGACTATTAATATTGGTTTAGATGCGACCGTTTTCAATGGTCGAATTATTGCAACAGTTGATTTCTGGAGAAAAAATTCATCTTCACTCCTTTTCGATACGCCATTGCCAACTGATTCAGGTTTTGGATCAATTACGAGAAACACAGGTCTAGTCCGAAATCAAGGTGTAGATATCGATTTGCAGACGGTAAATATTGTAGCTGGAAAATTCCAGTGGAGCACTGGCTTCAACATCACATTCCTTGAGAATGAACTATTGGAATTGTATGATGGACTTGACCGAATCGGCAATACGCTGATCGTTGGAAAGCCGATCCAGTTCTGGTACACGCATCAATATTTGGGAGTTAACCCTGCAAATGGACGGGCATTGTACGCCGATGCAGATAATAACCCAACTTACATCGTTGGAGAATCTACCTTGAGATACATAGGAAGTGGTCTTCCAACTAGCTATGGTGGACTTTCAAATTCATTTAGCTATGGTCCAGTTTCTTTGGAGGTATTCTTCCAAGGTCAATTTGGTAACTTGGCAGGAAACCAAGATCAATTCAACTTGGAAAACTGGGGATCAGGTACTGGTAACCTACGAACTAACCAATTGAATTATTGGAAAGCCCCAGGTGATATTACCACAGTGGGTATGCCTTACGAAGGTGGTCAAGCTCCGGGTACCTCAGCAATCAATACATTCTCTACTCGATTCTTGAGCGATGGTGGATATATCAGATTGAAGCAAGTGACTTTGAATTATACCCTGCCTAGTGCTGCTGCTTCAAAAATCGGCATGAAAGGACTTACAGCGTTTGTTCAAGGTCTGAATTTGGCAACATTCACAAACTATGTAGGTCAGGATCCTGAAGTTGTTGGTATTTCCAACTTAGTGTCTATTGGACGATATCCAAATCCAAGACAATTCTCTGCTGGTGTTAACCTAACCTTCTAATCCAGTAAATACGATATGAAAAATATAATCAGAACATTCATACTTGGCAGTGCATTGATCGCAGGATCTTGTACTGATCTTGATGTAACACCGAGACAAAGTTTGACTCCTGAGGTTACATTCTCCACAGCTACAGGTTACCAGTCTCTTGCATTTTCAACATATGGAGTTGCACGAGGATTTAACCAATACGGTCAGCAGTTTATGATTGCTCCAGAGGTAATGGCTGATAACCTTAGAATTATCGCCAATACAGGTCGATATATTGGACAAGAAGCCAATGCAGATAGAGCTCATATGGGTATGTGGACCACCCAATATTGGGCTGCAATCAATAATACGAATATCATTATTGAAGGTATCGACGAATCTGAAGGAGATGATGCATTGAAGGCTAGAGTTAAAGCTGAAGCATACTTCTTGAGAGCACTTCATTACTTCGATCTGGCTCGTGTATATGGTTATGAGCCTGGTAAAGAGGTAGGTGGATTTAATAAGTCTGTTATTATCAGAACCGAGCCGACTTTGGGTTTCTCTAATGCTGATTTTAGAGCTAGAGCGACCAACAGAGAAGTCTATGACCTCATGATTTCAGATCTACAGGCAGCTATCAACGGACTTCCAAATGCTGCTTTAGGATCTGCAAATATTTATCGTGCGAGCAAAGGTTCAGCTCAAGCCCTACTTGCAAGAGTTTATTTGTATGATTCCAAATTTGCTGAGGCAGAGTCTATGGCGACTCAAGCGATGGCTTCATTTGGCCTTACTGATTCCGGTACTGGATTATTAACCCCAGAAAATTATGTTTCTGCTTTCTCTACCTTCCCAAATCCTGAATCATTATTCGAGATTGAAATCAGATCAAATGACTGGAGTGGTGTAGATGGAGTAAATAACTCAGTATGTTCCCTAACTGCCAATGTTTTCCCAAGTGCCCAGTTCATTTTGACTGTAACTGATGAGTTATACAACTCTTATGAAGATGGGGATATCCGAAAAGAAGCATGGACTGCTACAACACGTACTGGTTCATCAGGAACAGTTTACAGATCAAATAAATGGTTGGGTGCGAAAGGGGATTTCCTTCAAAATCTTCCAATCATCAGAGCTTCTGAACTGTACATGATCCGTGCTGAGGCTCGATTTAGAACTGGTAATGCGGGTGGCGCAAGAGCAGATTTGAATGCGCTTCGAACAAACAGAGGCCTTTCAGCAGTTGCTGCAGACTTGTCAGGAGATGCGTTATTTGAACAAATCATGAACGAGCGAAGAAAAGAGTTTGTATTGGAAGGTCACAGATGGTTCGATTTGAAGCGTAACGGAATGGACATCACTAAAGCAGGAAGATTTGAAAACGTTCCTTACAGTGATTACAGACTACTTGCACCACTTCCGACTGATCAATTACAATTGAACGAGCTTTTGGAACAAAATCCTGGCTATAACTAAAATTAGAAGTTAAAATGAAAAAGTTATATATCTATTTCGCAGTCGTATTTGCCGCTATGGCAATGACTTCTTGCTTTGATGATCCAGGAACTGATGTCTTTATTGAAGTAAATCAGGTTGAATTCAATGCTGGAAATCTTCCTAATGGTCTGACTACTACTCAAACGAGAACAAGTGATACGCAGACAGATCAGTTGCAGGTTCAAGTTAACCGTGTTTCCACAGATGGTTCTGCTCCCATTACCCTCACAATTGGAGTTGATCCTACATCTACTGCGGTCAATGGAGTGCATTATTCCTTGGCATCCAATTCGGTCACAATTCCTGCTGGTGAATTCGTAGCTAATTTCCCAGTTACTATTTTGACTGGAAACATTGAGCCGAGTGAAACACCACAGCTAAAACTGGTCATCGAATCTGCTACAGGCGCGGAGCTTTCTCCAAATTATTCTGATCTATCGATCAACATTCGTGTCGTATGTCCTTCTGCTATTTCTGTGGATGCTGACGTATGGGCAGCAACAGGCGTATCAAGATTTGGAACCTTCACTGCTGATGTAAAAGTAAGTCCACTTGGAAATGGCCGCTATGTTATTTCTGATGTGTCTGCTGGTCTTTACGCAGCGTTTGGTTTTGGTACAACTCAAGAGGCTATCTATTCAGACAATTGTAATGCCTTGACATTCGTTCAAGCAAGACAAACTGAATTTGCGATCTCAGCACCTGCTGTCGATCCTAAAGTGGGTAGCTATGATGCTGCGACAAAAACCATGGTTGTCTATTGGAGTGATCCTAATAACGCAATTAACGGTACCACTACTTTGGTTAAAAAGTAATTGAATTCTGAATTTTAAAAGGAGGGATATTTCCCTCCTTTTTTTTTGCAATTGTTAACGAATAAAGCTTTAGGAGTGTTAAATAGTGTGATATTTTTGATCCAACTTGGATTGGTGATAAATGAGTGGGATTGAAAAGTAAGTAATGGACTATATGAGACGTATTCTAAAAAATGGCAACCCCATTTTCTTGATCATGATTTCTTTCCTTCTATTAGGAGAAGTTCATGGGCAAGACAATGGATCGCTCAGCAAAAAATGGGAAGAGGCAAAAAACCAGTCTGAGCAAAGCCTTAAAGGCAAACTTGGATTATTTCAACTTTCTGGTCCCATCAACTCATATAATTTTCCTTTTTTAAAAGAGCAGGGAGGGTTGAGGTTAGCAGACGGATATTTTTCAAAAATTCAATACTTGGATGAATCTGGATATCCGGTGATTTTTGCCCCGCACAATGTCAATGCAGCCATTACCACCGGAGTTAATCACCTCCAGCCCGGCGGATCTTTGGGTGTAAACCTTACGGGAAAGGGCTTGGTAGTTGGGATATTTGACCAAACCAGACCTAAACGAGATCATCCTGAATTCGGGTCAAGACTCACGCAAGTAGATGGTTCTACAGAGACTTTAAGTGAACATTCAACCCACGTGAGTGGGACTATACTTGCTGCGGGTGTCAATGCAGCAGCACGCGGTATGGCATATGAAGCTACGGGGTGGGCTTTCAATTGGGAGTCAGACATTTCTAAAATGCTGGCCAATGCCTATGAACCAGTTTCCAAACCTTCTGGAATGTTGATTTCAAACCATTCGTATGGAGTGGTCTTGGGCTGGAGACAAGATGGAGCCAACTGGACCTGGTTTGGTAATCCCGCAATCAGCACTCAAGAAGACTGGAGATTTGGATTTTATTCGGCCAAGTCTCAAGCTATTGATGAATTGATTTATTCTAGACCGTACTATTCAGTGGTATGGTCTGCCGGAAATGATCGCGACGATCGCGGGGATGGCACCCGCCCTCCAGATGGTCCAGATGATACCATCGGTCCAGAAGGTGTGGCAAAAAATAATATTACGGTGGGAGCTGTATCTCAAGTCTTAAACTACACCGGCCCCAATTCTGTAGCTGTCAGTGGGTTTTCTGCTTGGGGCCCTACAGATGACGGGAGAATTAAGCCTGATTTGGTAGGCATGGGGGTGAATGTGTTTAGCTCATCCATTAACGCTTCAGACCAAAATTCTTACGCTAGCTTGAGTGGAACATCCATGTCTGCACCAAATGTAACAGGTTCACTCTTTCTGTTACAACAGCTTTATAGCCAAAGGAATCCTGGCAAATTTATGCTTGCAGCTACATTGAAATCTTTGGCCATTCATACCGCTAAAGAAGCAGGTCCTGCACCTGGACCAGATTACATGTATGGCTGGGGACTTTTGGATGCCAGAGCATCGGCCGAGTTGATACTAAATGAAGATGGTAGTAGTAATTTGATCCGGGAACTGATTTTGGATCAAGGGAGTACCTACGAATATGAAATTGTATCAGACGGCATTACCCCGATCAGAGCAACAATCGCATGGACGGATCCAGCAGGGACACCTGTAGGTACCGCATTGGATCCATCAAATTTGATGTTGGTCAATGATCTGGATCTTCGCATTTTTGATGAAGACGGCGTTGAGTATTTCCCATGGACGCTTGACCCAGCATTGGGAGCTGCTGCACGTGGAGTACAAACTACAGACAACTTTAGAGATAATGTTGAGCAAGTTTTCATCGCCGCTCCGCAAGCCAAAAAATATACGGTAAGAATAACCCATAAAGGAGAATTGTCATTTGGTATGCAGCCTTTTTCTCTGGTGTTTTCTGCCGGAGCAGTAGATGGAGCTGCCGAAACTCTCTACTGGATCGGCGGGGCTTCCGGAGATTGGAGTGATCCGAGTAAATGGTCTCTCACAGCAAATGGCCCTGCTGCGGGTAAGGTTCCAAATGCAGGGACGAGAGTTGTTTTTGACGGTCCTGCAGGGCAGAATAAAACTGTAAACCTAAGCGGAGGCTCTACGGCATTCAGTGTGAACGTGTTTGGAGATCAGGTATTGTCATTGGATCTGAAATCACAGAATCTTACGGTTTCAAATGGATTCAGGATCAGCAATCAAATCACTGAAATCAAAAATGGATCAATCATTTTTGATTCAGAAAGTACCAATGAGCTATTGTTGGAATTTGGCCAAACTTTGTTTGAAAACCTTACTTTAAAATTCACCAAAGGAAATTGGAGTGTCATCTCAGGTGCCAAATTTGATAAACTCGAAGTTGGGACTTCCAATGTCAATTTCAATATGGCGGAATTGGAGGCGAATCAAATCCGACTTCTTTCAGGTGGAATTGTGTCCGGCGATGTTGAATCGATGAAATTCTCCCAATCGCTCACTTTCGATCCTACCAGCCAATTCAAAGAAGGCCTAACGGCCAAATTCGAGGGTAGTTCTGGGCAATATGCCAATTCATCTCCAACTCAGATTTCAAGACTCGAGGTGATGAGTGGGACTTTGGCACTATCGACTGATGGGTTAGAAAATCTTGCTATTTCCAATGGAAAGGCAGTATTGGGCAGTGCTTCCCTCGATGTTCAGGAGTTGGCACTAGGCCCAGGGGGTACGCTGGAATTTGCACAGGTTAGTTCTTTTACCGTATTGGGTCAAATAACTTCCTCTGCCACTCAGCAGACCAAAGCATCTATTTCGGCTTTAGCGGCTGGAAGTACTTTGATTTTTGATGTATACAAGAAACTATGCTTTGACCACCTCAATGTTTCAAATGTCAATAAAAGTGGACAGGGGATTATCAATTTGGGCACAACTGCAACCATTCAAAACGCTACAGGATGGCTTAGTCAGCCTTGTGACGAGGTTTTATTTGCCAAATTTGAGTCAACCTATCCTTGCGTGGGAGCGGCGGTTACCTTCGAAAATCAAAGTGAAGGTGCAGTTTCCTCTTACCTTTGGGAATTTGGTTCAGGTATCACATCGACATTGGAAAACCCGATTTTTGTATTTGATTCCCCTGGAAGATACCCTGTCAAGTTGACCATTTCCAACAGTTTGGGCTCTACCTCTTTTACTGAGGAAATAGAAATCAGTTCCAATGAACTGAGTAAGCCGGTGATTGTAATTAACGGAAGCCAGCTGACCTCTCAGCAGCCAGGTAGCTCGTACCAATGGTATCTCAATGGCGAAGCTATTGCAGGAGCAACTGGGAGAAGTTTTGTAGCAGAAGGAGACGGTTCCTACCAAGTAGCCATCTTCAATGAGCTTTGCAACAGGATTTCTGATCCAGTGATTATTTCCGCATTGCCCGAGCCGGATTTAGGTAGATTTGGGGTTTTTGTAGGTCCAGTGCCGAGTGAAGACGTCATTACACTTCAGATCTCCAATGAATATAGAGGTCCAATCCATTATTCAATTATCGATCTGGCTGGACGAGTTTATTTGACCAAGGTAGCTGGGAAAAATTCCGAGGAATGGACTGAGGTGATTACACTGCCTAACCCTTCAGGATTATACATTTTAAAAATTGAAACCAACAAATTAATTTTCCACAAAAAAATAATTAAAAATTAAATGAAGTTTCTTCCAATAGCTATTGCATTACTTATTTCTTCCAGTGCTTACTCCCAGATCTCTAATATCGACCTGAACGGGGCTCCAGCACGCATTACTCCCTATAGTGAAATTGATGGTTCGCCCTACCTATTTGCAGATTGGGCCAAGGCAGACATCGGAACAACCAATGCAGGTCTGAAAGAAGATGTCGCCTACCGATTTAACATTCATGACAATGAATTGGAAGTGGTCAATGAAGCAGGCAATACCATCTACTTGAATAAAGATTACCTCGAATATGCAGTACTTCAGCGACCATCTATTCTAATCGCTCAAAGTACAGTTCAAGGCCTCTTGCCAAACCTGCTTTTCAAAAAGGGATTTGAATACATAAAGGGGGTAGGCCCCAAGGATTTGGTAAATGTCCTTGCCGAAGGTAAAAAGTATACGCTTGTCCGAAAATTTTATTCTGACTTAGTCACCCCACCAAAGAATAGCTATGCTCCTACAGCAGGCAGAATGTTTGTGTTCGAGGAGTCTTTCTATCTAATCAATTCCAATTTTGATGTTGCCAATGTGAAAAACAGGACAAATGTCATCATCAAAGCACTTGATCCCGCTGATCAAGAAAGAGCCAAGCAGATCATCAAAGAGGGCAAGTTTGACCTGGGAAGAGAAGATCATCTGGTCTTGTTTTTCAACGAATTGAATAAAAGTTAATTTCAAAACGCTCGGTTGCTCCGGGCGTTTTTCATTTACTGGGTAGGTATAGGATTTCTTATCCCGTTTACTTTTGCCTAACTTTGCAGCGAATTTGAATAAGTAGATGATCCACGTTTGCAGAAAAGAGCATTTCAATGCCGCCCATAAGCTTTGGAATCCAAATTGGTCTGATGAAAAGAATTTCGAAGTCTATGGTCCATGTGCCAATGTCAATTGGCATGGTCATAATTTCGAGTTGATCGTAACCGTAAAAGGACTTCCGGATCCAGAAACAGGTTTTGTTGTAGATCTGAAACAACTAAGTACGCTGATCAGAAAGCTTGTGATTGACAAAGTGGATCACAAAAATCTCAATGTGGACGTTGATTTTATGCTAGGTAAAATGGCCAGCTGTGAGATTTTGGTCATGGAGTTTTGGAAAATTTTGGAGCCAGCTGTAAAGAAAATCACTCCCCATGGAGGACTATACAAGCTTACCCTTTATGAGACACCGAGAAATTTTGTGGAGTTTTATGGGGAAGGAATTTAAAACTGAGAATGTAATAAGATGAATAAAAAGTAGGTCGAAAAGCCTACTTTTATTTTTAGTAGAAAAATTACCAAACCAAATTGAAACGAATCTACATTATTTCAGGCGAGCGCTCCGGCGACTTACACGCTTCAAACTTAGTTTTGGCTTTGCAAAAACTGGAGGGAAACGTGAGATTTCGCGGAATGGGGGGGAGCTATTCTCAAGCCGCAGGTGTAGCGCTTGCTGTTGATTATTCAGAGGTCGCAGTGATGGGCTTTTTGGAAGTTGTTCTAGGATTTAGAAAAGTTCTCAAATACCTCAATCTTGTTAAAAAAGATCTTTTAGCCTACCGTCCCGATGCATTGATTTTGGTGGATTACGGTGGATTCAACATGAAAATTGCAGCCTTTGCCAAAGCAAATGGTATCCCCGTTCATTACTACATTCCTCCCAAAGTCTGGGCATGGAACCAGAAACGAGCTCTGAAGCTAAAGGAATTCACAGATCAGATTTATTCCATTCTTCCCTTCGAGCCAGCGTTTTTTGAAAAGTTTGAGATGAATGTCAAGTATGTCGGAAATCCACTTTTGGATGAGATCAGGAAGTTTAAGCCGCATGATTTTTTCTTTCAGAAAAACGAATTGAGCTATCAGCCTATCGTAGCCCTGCTTCCAGGAAGTCGAAAGCAAGAGATCCATGCCATGCTTGATCGGATGATTTCTTTGGTTAAGGAATTCCCTAATACACAATTTGTAATCGCTGGAGTTGGGAGTCTACCTTCAGTTGCTTACGATACTGCAAGAGCAGCAGGAATTAAGGTGGTTTTTGATCAAACTTATGATCTTTTGAGTCATGCTACAGCTGCTGTCGTGACCTCTGGAACGGCCACCTTGGAGACCGCCTTGTTTCGAGTTCCCCAGATAGTGGTTTATAAAACTTCAGCCATCACCTATGGGATTGCGAAGCACCTCATCCGTGTTCCGTACATTTCTTTGGTGAATATAATTGCAGATAAGGAAGTGGTCAAAGAACTGATTCAGGATGATTTTTCTATAGCTAATCTCAAAAACGAATTGAATCGAATTTTTACCAATGTGGTCTACAAAGGAGAAATGCTACAAGGGTATGATCTGGTTCAGGAAAAAATAGGGGAAGGCTCTGCTTCAGAGATTACTGCTGGATTTATTCTGGATTCGCTTAAAAAGTAAAACCCCGATTTTCACCGGGGTTTTTAATCTTAAGCAACCTGCAGTCGCTTGAATTTTGATTTGTCAAATTGGGATCGTGCATATTCCTCATCGATCACCAATTCTTTGACTGATTCATCTGAAGGCAACTCATACATCGCGTCTGTAACGATCGCTTCGCAAATGGACCGAAGTCCCCTCGCGCCAAGCTTGTATTCGTCAGCTTTGTCTACGATGAAGTCCAAAGCACCCTCTTCGAAAGTAACTTTGACTCCTTCCATAGCCAAAAGTTTGGTATACTGCTTTACCAAAGCATTTTTTGGCTCAGTGAGAATTCGTTTCAGTGCGTCTTTGTGAAGTGGATCCAAATGTGTCAAAACTGGAAGTCGTCCGATAAGTTCCGGAATCAATCCAAATGCTTTTAAATCCTGTGCAGTGACATATTGAAGCAGATTCTCTCGGTCTGCCTGAGGAGTATTGCTGGTTTTGGCAAAACCCATTGGCTGTGTATTCAATCGCTTGCCGATATGCCTTGCAATTCCGTCAAATGCACCTCCGCAAATAAATAGGATGTTTTCTGTATTCACAGCGATCATTTTCTGATCTGGGTGCTTTCTGCCGCCCTGAGGAGGTACGTTTACCATCGTTCCCTCGAGGAGTTTCAGCATTGCCTGCTGGACACCTTCACCACTGACATCACGGGTGATGGAAGGGTTATCCGACTTACGGGCAATTTTATCCAACTCATCAATATATACGATTCCTCGCTCTGCCGCTTCGACATTGTAATCCGCAGACTGGAGAAGTCTGGTGAGGATGCTTTCTACATCTTCACCCACATAACCCGCCTCAGTCAAAACTGTGGCATCAGCTATACAAAAAGGGACCTCGAGGATTTTTGCCAAGGTTTTGGCCAGGTAAGTTTTTCCTGTGCCTGTGTCACCTACCATGATGACATTTGATTTTTCAATCTTGATATCATCATGATCATCTTTTTGCTGGAGACGCTTGTAGTGATTGTAAACTGCTACGGTCAATACCTTTTTGGCCTCTTCCTGACCAATTACATATTGGTCGAGATAGGAGGTAAGCTCTTTTGGCTTCTTAAGTTTGAACTTGGGTTTTGAGGCTCCTGCCGACTTTTTGGTTTTGTCTTCTTCACCAAGAATCAGATGAGCTTGCTCGATGCAAAAATTACAGATATGGGCCGAAATGCCCGATACCATCAGATCTACATCTTTCTTGTTTCTGCCACAAAAGGAGCAGGTTACTTGCGCCATTTTTTTATTTTTTAACTAAAACTTCGTCAATCAGACCATATTCTTTGGCCTCCTGAGCTTTCAACCAGTAATCACGATCGGAATCCCGCTCGATTTCTTCAAATGTTTTGCCGGTATGATTGGCAAGGATTTGATACAATTCTTCGCGCATGGACAAGATCAGTTTCAGTGAAATTTCCATATCTCTGGATTGTCCTTGCATTCCGCCCGAAGGCTGGTGAATCATCACTCTGGAATGTTGCAAAGCGGATCTCTTGTTTTTTGCTCCACCGGCCAATAATACTGCACCCATAGAAGCGGCAATGCCAGTACATATCGTAGCTACATCCGGACCGATATACTGCATGGTGTCATATATTCCCAAACCAGCCGTCACGGATCCTCCTGGACTATTGACATAGAGCAAGACGTCTTTCTTGGCATCTACTGATTCGAGGAAGAGCAACTGAGCTACTATAATATTGGCAATGTGATCATCGATGCCTGTTCCAAGGAAAATGATTCGGTCCATGATCAATCGGGAGAATACGTCGATTTCTCTGAAATTCTGAGGCCTTTCCTCGATCACCGAACGAGTCATATTTTCAATGTGCTGGGTATATTGGTCAAATGCCGTCCCGCTTACGCCTTGATTGTGAATCGCGTACTTTCTGAATTCTTCTTTGTTAATCATTTTTGAGTTTGTTGTGGTAGACAAAAATAAAAAAGTCCTTTAAAAAAGGACTTTTGAATATAACTCTCTAAATCGATTTACTTCTCTAAAAGTTCCTTGAATTCATCGATTGAAATCTCCTTTTCTGTTAGGTTGATTTTCTCCTGAACGAAAGCAAGTACCTTTTCATTTTGAACGGAGGTCATCATGTTCATGTAGTTTTGACCTTCGTTTCCTTTGAGGTAATTGTCAACAAACATATCCATGCTTGCTTCCAGTTGTGAACCAAGTCCTGAGGAAGCAAACTGCTCACGTACCATTTCTTTGGTTTTTTCGATGACGTCCGTGTGTTCTGCTTGGATGCCATTATCTTTTGCAATTTGATTGGAAATCAATGACCAGGTTAATTGCTTCGCGTAGATCGGGTATTCGTTCTCTACGTCAGCTTCTGACACTTTACCTTCATTGGCACGAATCAGCCATTCCTTTAGGAATGCATCTGGGAGATCCAAGTTGGCTTTCTCTACCAATACTTTTTTCAGTTCTTCTTCCGTGAATACTTTGGATTCACGGTCATAGCTTGCCTGTAGTGTCTTCCTTACTTTAGCGATAAATTCTTCCTCTGAAGAAACTGCATCTGGACCGAAGATTTTATCGAAAAACTCCTGATTCAACTCGGCGATTTCTGTTCTATTGATATTTTTCACAGTGAATGTGAAGGCTCCTTTTGCTTCGGCAGTTTCCGCTTCAGTCAAACCAAAAGCCTCAGACCATTCGCTGTTTTTTACCTCTTTGGCATCAAACTCAACTACTGCTTCTTTTTCCATACCTGTGAATTTGGCTGCAAGCTTCTTGGAAAGTTTAGCCACGGGAAGAGACAGTGTCTTTGAAAACTCACCCTCGACGGCATTAAGGTCTCCGTAGATATTGTCGTTTGCCTCGCTTACCTCAGGATTTGTGCTGTTTCCGTATTGAGACTTCAGGTTGTCAATAGTTTCATTGATCAACTTATCGTCCACTTTGATGGTGTATTTGGTGCCTTTGGTGGAGCTATCAAGCGGTACATTGACGGAATCGACAAATCCGATTTTATATTCAAAGTCAAAACCTTTTTGCGTTTTCCAGTCGATTGAATTGTCTTCTTTCTCTACCGGTAGCGGTTCGCCTAAGATTCTAAAAGTTTGTTCTTTCAGATAGCTGTTCAGCGATTCACCTAGGATTGCATTGATTTCGTCCACCAAAATCGAAACTCCGTACATTCCTTTTACCATGGAAATCGGCGCTTTTCCGGGACGGAAACCTTTAATGACTGCTTTTTTTGCGTAATCCTTTAGTTTGGCATCAACCTTTGGTTGATAATCTGCTTCGTTTAGTGTAATTTTAATAGAAGCTTGATTTGCTGAATGCTTGTCTAATGTAATTTCCAAGGTGTATAAAATTAAACAGATGATGAACTAAAAACCCCCAACCGCTTTCCTGTCTGATCAAAAACAGTGGAGTGATTGAGGGCTTGTGCTGTGCGGATAGAGGGACTCGAACCCCCATGCCTCGCGGCGCTAGATCCTAAGTCTAGTGCGTCTACCAATTTCGCCACATCCGCATTGGATTCAATCAGACCGAGATTATTTGATCAATGATCTCGTTTTCTAATTGTGGATGCAAAGGTAAAAACATTATCTTATTTTTCACAAGTGTCTGAAAAAAAAAATCCAAAAATATGGAATGATCAATCTCCTGTCCCTTATTTTGAATAAAAATCCACCCATATGATCCCTGTGGACATAGAAGAAGAGCGTAAAGAAATTCTAAAACGGTATCGCAAACTGCTGAAACAGGCTAAACCCTTTTTGAAGCCAGGGGATACCAAACTGATTAAGAAGGCATTCAATATTTCTCTGGAAGCGCATAAAGAAATGCGAAGAAAGTCCGGAGAGCCCTACATCTATCATCCGCTTGAAGTGGCTTTGGTCTGTGTGGAAGAGATAGGATTGGGTACGACCTCTATTATCGCCGCTCTGCTTCATGACGTGGTGGAGGATACGGATCTTGAGCTGGAAGATATCGAGCGGGAATTTGGCCATAAGGTAATGACCATTATTGATGGACTGACCAAAATCTCAGGAGTATTTGACTACGGAAGTTCGCAGCAGGCAGAAAATTTCCGCAAAATGCTCCTCACGCTCTCTGATGATGTCCGTGTAATTCTGATCAAATTAGCCGATCGGCTGAACAACATGCGGACCTTATCCAGCATGCCCCGACACAAGCAGCTGAAGATCGCTTCTGAGACCATGTATCTCTATGCACCCCTTGCACATCGATTGGGCCTGTACGCGATCAAATCAGAGCTGGAGGATCTTTACCTCAAATACACTGATACCGATACCTATAAGGATATCGTCCAGAAAATCAACGAATCCAAGAGCTACAGGAATAAGTTTATCAAATCCTTTATTCAACCGATTGAGGATGAATTAGGCAAGCAGGACTTCAAATTCACCATCAAGGGAAGACCCAAGTCTGTCTATTCCATCTACAATAAGATGAAAAAGCAAGGAATTCCCTTTGAGGAGGTCTATGACCTGTTTGCGATCAGGATAATTATAGAAAGTCAGTTGGAGAATGAAAAGGCCGACTGCTGGCAGGTTTATTCCATCGTGACGGATTTTTACAGACCAAATCCCGACCGTCTCAGAGACTGGATCAGTACACCCAGGTCAAATGGGTATGAGTCACTTCATACGACGGTAATGAGCAATACAGGCCAATGGGTGGAAGTTCAGATTCGCACTGACCGAATGGATGAAATCGCAGAACGAGGCTATGCGGCCCATTGGAAGTACAAGGAAAAGGACAGTCAGGGAAGAACCGGGTCTGGACTTGATGATTGGATCGGTCAGGTGAGGAGTATTCTTGAATCCAATGACGGCAATGCCATTGAATTCATGGATGATTTCAGGGGGAATCTATTCCATGATGAGGTATTTGTATTTACTCCCAAAGGAGATCTGAAAGTACTTCCTATCGGAGCAACAGCACTTGATTTTGCATTTGAAATACACACTGAAATCGGGGCCAAGTGCATCGGAGCAAAAGTAAACCAGCGGCTCGTACCGATCAGCCATGTTCTCAAAAATGGCGATCAGGTGGAAATCCTGACGTCAAATAAGCAAAAACCCACCGAGGATTGGCTAAATAACGTAGTCACATCCAGAGCCAAAGCAAAAATCAAAGATGCGCTTCGAGAGGAGAAAAAATCGGCGATTTTGGATGGGAAAGAGATCGTTCAGCGAAAGTTAAAAGCCATGAAAATGGACTTTAATTCTGAAACAGTCGAACAACTGCGCGCCTACTATGAGCTAAAAACAGCAAACGAATTTTATTACCGAGTAGGAAAAGGGACAATAGATCCCACATCAATCAAGTCCTTCAAAGATTTTAAAGAAAATCAAAAAGGGAAAAGTAAAGTCGGAGAAAAGGTCAAAGACGAATCCTCTTTCACCAAAGAAATCAAAAGCATCAAAGGTTCGGAACACGATCAGTTGCTGATTGGTGAGGATATGGATGTGGTGGATTACATCTTGGCCAAATGCTGTAATCCAATCCCCGGGGATGACGTCTTTGGTTTCGTTACCATCAACGAGGGCATCAAAATCCACCGAACTTCCTGCCCAAATGCCCTAGAGCTTCTTTCCAATCATGGCAATCGGGTAATCAAGGCGCGCTGGACCAGCCAAAAGGAAATTGCGTTTTTGGCAGGATTAAGAATTTTGGGAACAGATCGGGTAGGGCTCATCAACGATGTCACCAAGGTCATTTCCAATGAACTAAAGGTAAATATGCGTTCTATCACAGTGGATTCCGACGCTGGAATTTTTGAAGGTACGATCAAACTCTACGTCCATAGCACAGAGCATTTGGATCATTTGATCAAAAACCTCCAGCAAGTGGACGGCATTATCAAAATTTCCCGGTTTGATTGATTGAATCTTTATTGGGTTACAAAAGTTATATTTGAAAAAAAACGCAGAAAATGCCTTTGAATACAACTCATTTCGAAGAGGTCAAGAAGATATTTACCGCCTATCTGGAAAATAAAAAGCTCCGCAAAACTCCCGAACGGTATGCCATTTTGGAGGAAATTTATAGCCGAACAGGCCATTTTGATGTAGAAGGCCTCTACATCAGTATGAAAAATAAAAACTATCGGGTCAGTCGAGCGACAGTCTACAATACCTTGGATTTATTGGTAGAGTGTGATCTGGTGACGAAGCATCAGTTTGGAAAAAACCTTGCCCAATTCGAAAAATCCTACGGATACAAACAACACGATCACCTGATTTGTGTGGAGTGTAATCAAGTGATGGAATTTTGCGATCCTCGTATCCAAAACATCCAAAATACCGTTGGAGAGATTTTGAATTTCCAAGTCTTGCATCACTCATTGATTCTCTACGGAAACTGTACCAAGGTAAAGTGCGAAAACAGAAAAGATAGCTAATTAAATCGAGCAGGACCCTTTCGGAGTCACTCAGAGAAATGATGAACTGTCTCATTCGAAGATTTCATCTGACCGCTAAAAAACTAATTATAAACTGATGAAACTCACCTACACTACCCAAAAAGACCAAAAAGCTGATTACCTATTTATCCAAGGTGACCTGATTGGCGACGAAGTCGGCCCCAAACTGGTCGAAGTTGTATCCGATGCGATTCAGGATGGAGCAAAAATTTTTGTGATTGACCTCAGTGAAGTGAGATACATCAGTTCGAGTGGAATAGGGCTTCTGATTACCATGCTGACCAAAATGAGGAATTCGGGTGGCGAAGTTTATTTGACAGCTCCCTCCGATCACGTGAAAAAATTGCTGATAATCACCAAATTGAATAATATTTTCACGGTCTTCGATTCAGTGGAAGATTTCAAATCGAAAAATTGAGATAAAGCCCTAACGTAGGGCTTTTTTTTATTTTGTCTGGTTGCGGTATAATAATTCCCTCGTTTCCCTTGGTTTTCTATACCCTTATCGCAAATTTCGCCCTTTAAAAAAATTTGAATAACAGATAAGACCACACATCAAATGAAGATGGATGTATTGCTGGGTCTCCAGTGGGGAGATGAAGGAAAAGGAAAAATCGTGGATGTGCTTGCCCCTCAATACGAGGTGGTGGCCAGATTCCAAGGAGGGCCAAATGCTGGCCATACATTGGAATTTGACGGAATTAAGCACGTGTTGCATCAGATTCCTTCAGGGATTTTCAGATCCCAAATCCTGAATATCATCGGAAACGGTGTGGTGCTCGATCCCATTATCCTCAAAAAAGAGATTGATGGTTTGGGTAAATTTTCTATTGATTACCAGAAGAACCTAGTGGTTTCCAAAAAGGCAACCATCATCATACCTACACATAAGCTCCTCGATGCTGCTCTTGAAACAGCCAAAGGAGACAAAAAAATCGGTTCGACGCTGAAGGGAATCGGACCAACCTATCAAGATAAAATCGGTAGAGCAGCCTTACGGGTAGGAGATATCTTAAGTCCTGATTTCGGGGAAAAATACGATGCGCTTGTAGAGAAACACAAGACTATTTTATCCTTCTATAATCATCCGCTTGATGCATTGGCCGAAATGGAAGCCCAGTTTTTTGCGGCTGTGGAATTTTTCAAGACGCTCAATTTGATCGATAGTGAATATGTGGTCAATGATGCCTTGGCTTCAAATAAAAAAATACTGGCAGAAGGAGCACAAGGTTCTTTACTTGATGTGGATTTTGGAAGTTATCCATTTGTGACCAGTAGCACCACGATGACCGCTGGAGCCTGTACAGGCCTTGGAGTGGCTCCGTCCAAAATCGGCGAGGTTTTCGGGATTTTCAAAGCATACTGTACTCGCGTAGGCAGTGGACCATTCCCAACAGAACTCTTCGATGCAGTAGGTGAAGCCATGCGGAAAGAAGGTAACGAATTTGGAAGTACTACAGGTAGACCTAGACGATGCGGTTGGCTGGATCTGCCAGCGTTGCGCTATTCAATTATGATCAACGGCGTAACTCAGTTATTCATGATGAAGGCTGACGTGTTGAATATTTTTGAAGAAATCAATGTCTGTACGCACTATGAGCTTCCAACTGGGGAGCGAATCGATCGCCTGAGTTTTGAGATTTCAGAATTGGATGTGAGACCAGTATATAAAGTCTTTAAAGGCTGGCACTCCTCTCTTGCTGAGGTAAGGTCCTATGATGAATTTCCAGCTGAATTAAAAGAATACGTGTCCTATTTAGAAGAGGAACTACAGGTTCCCATCAAATTGGTGTCCGTAGGACCGGATCGAGTTCAGACTATTCTGAGATAAAACAAGGCAAAAAAAAAATAAAGCTTCGAAGAGATTCTTCGGAGCTTTTGTTTTATACACCTAATGTCATTTTATTTAGGATTCTAAAAAAATGGGATTGAAGGGGAAATTGAGAAACTGGATACTGGTATTTTTTGCATTGCTTGGATTGGAAGCGAATGCTCAGATCGGATTTCCTTATTGCGAAACTTTCCAGACTCCAAGTACCCAAGCCAACACTATATTTGGAGGAGATGCACGGTTAATTGATGGGGTTTTACGTCTCACTAGTAACCAGCTCAATCAACGAGGGCACATCTATGTAGATGTTCCGTTTCCTTCTTCTTATGGATTGAAAGTGGAATTTGAGTATTTTAGTTATGGAGGTGTTGGACAATTTCTTGCGGATGGATTAAGCCTTTTCCTTTTTGATGCAGATACCCAAGTATTTAACGCCGGTGGCTTTGGTGGATCGCTGGGGTATGCGCAAAGAAGCGGAGAGCCAGGTCTATCCAATGCCTATTTGGGAATAGGTTTTGATGAATTTGGAAATTTTGGAAATCGCTCTGAGGGGAAAAATGGTGGTTTTGCAGGTGTGCAAGATGAACTTGTCCCTGACGCTATTGTAATTCGTGGCCCAGGAAATGGGAATATCGGTTATCCCTTTGTGGTAGGAAGAAGGACCATGACCACGGGAAATGATGGGCTGACTCCTGGAGGTCAATTCCCCATTAGTTCTGGTGGTGCGGGGACATCACGGGTGACAGATCCCATGCAGGTAGGTTACCGTAGAGTAAATCTGGAATTGCAACCCGATCCTGATGGAGTAGGTTTCTTTTTGACACTTACCATGATTGTGACGACTGAGCCTGGTCTTCCCCGTCAGCTTACGATTTTTGACCGCCCATATGATTTCCCTGCCCCTAAGAATCTTAAGATAGGCTTTGCAGCCTCGACCGGTGGCTTTTCAAACTTTCACGAAATAAGAAATCTCATCGTCGAGGTATCAGCAGATGATCAACTTCAAGATCCCCAAGGAGTTGATTTTTCAGATATCGCATCTTGTGCTGGTCAAGAAAATCAATTCAATATTTCGGATGAAGAGGTGGTGTTGCCCAATGAAAACAGTGTCATTAGATGTCTTCAGTTTTATCAATCCCTTGAGGACATTCAGGCTGAGTCAGAAGATGTTTGTTCGCAGGCACGCTGTCTGGAGCAAAACCGGGTCTTGATTTTGCCACAGGGCACGTTCAGAGCAAGCGATCAAGCTGGAGGATTCACTTTTTTTCCAAATGATGAATTTATCGATCAAGAGGTAACGGTTTATTACACAATCACCGATAGCTATGGCAAAACTTCCAAAGGAAACTCGATGACTCTTGCTATTCAAGAATCCCCCGAACCAATTTCTTTGAGGATTTCAGGGGAAAGTGAATTAGCCAATGAAATTGATATTTGCGAAGGGGAGCTAGTTTCCCTGGAGGGGACAGGAAATGAAGTGTACGATCGATTTGAATGGTACAAAGATGGAGAACTGATAGAGGGAGCTACGCAAAGCACGTTTAGTACTGGTGAAGCTGGTGAGTATGAGGTTTTTGGGTATAATCGGAAAAATTGCCCTGCCAAAAGCAATAAGATTGTCATCGTCCTACCAGATTTACCAATTGCTCTAGTTGATTTAGAAATTGTAGGATGTCTGGTAGGGCAAACCGTAGACGTCACCAGCCAGATCCTGGATTACAATCCTTCCACCTTTGATTACCAACTTTCAGGCAATGGATTGATTTTGCTAAATGATGAAATGAAATCAGTTGGTCAATCCGGGATGTTTGAATTGAGAATCAAACAAAAAAACCTTGATTGTTACTCAGAAGGTATTCCTCTTGAGATTTTCATTCAACCCTTCGAACTGACAGTGGATTATGATTTTGGAGTTCAAGGTACTGGAGTCAAAGATGAAGCAGGGGGCGGGGTTTTTCCAAGTGATGTCATCCAGTTTACTGATCTGTCGGATAATCGGGCAGTCAGTTGGGATTGGGATTTCGGAGATGGAAATAGGGCTACTGAAAAAAATCCAACTCATGTATTTGGTAAAAAAGGTGATTTCAATGTAGTTCTGATAATTACTGATCGATATGGCTGTCAGCAATCTATCTCTAAGACAGTATCCATTACTCGAAGTTATCGACTGATGATCCCTACCGGCTTTACTCCCAATGAAGAGCAAAACAACACTTTTCTACCAAAGCAAAAGGGTTTAGTGAGTTTTGAATTGTTGATATTTAACACTTGGGGGGAATTGATCTTTCAAACAGAGGATTTGAATACCTTGGGCTGGGATGGTACATTAAATGGCAAATTGCTGGACGCTGGTATTTTTGTTTATCGAGTAAACGGTGAAACGACAGATGCTGAAATGGTGAAGGAGAGTGGAAAATTCAGATTGATCCGATGAAAAAAATACTTCTTTTTTTAAGCCTTTTTTATCTGTGTACCAGCCTTTCGGCCCAGGATATTCAATATAGTCAGTATTATGCCAATCCTATTTATTTAAATCCTGCTTTTACAGGAAGTACGAGTATGAGTAGGGTTGGAGTCAATTTCAGAAACCAATGGCCTGCTTTGGATCAGAGTTTTGTTGCCTATACCGCCTATTTTGATCACTTTGAAGAACGAATAAACTCGGGGTTTGGCTTGATTTTTCACGGAGCTCAGGAATCTTTCACCCAAACCAATGTCAATGAAATAGGCCTAGTCTACTCGTATCGGTTAAAAATTAGTGAATCGAGCTACATTCAAGCTGGCTTTCAGGGCTCTTTTGTGGCACGAGACGCATTTTTTGACAGGGTCATTTTGGGTACTCAGTTAAATATAGACACGGGACTGATCAATGGCTCACCTGGAGAAGCTTTTGAAGGCGATAGTCGGATAAGATCTGCAGATGCACACGCTGGTTTATTGTATTATGGGAAAAAGTCTTGGTTTGGTTTTTCTGCTGCTCACTTACTTAGTCCGGAAATAAGTTATTTGGCTGATAATACCAATCAGCTACCGGTCAAGTACTCGATTCATGGTGGGCATCGATTTGACCTTGCTCCCGGTGATATCAATGAATATTTTAATAATACAAACCAGAAGCGATCAGTGGCTGTAGGGTTTAATTACAAACAGCAGGGGCAATTCTCTCAATTGGATCTAGGTGCTGAATTTTTCTTTGAACCCTTGGTCTTGGGTTTTTGGTATCGCGGACTTCCTACCAAGTATGAGTTGCCAAATAATGAATCCCTAATTTTTTTATTAGGTGTAAATCTTCCTTCAGGATTGGAGCTTGGGTATAGCTTTGATTATGCGATTTCGAAATTGGGTTTCTTATCTTCGGGTGGAGCGCATGAATTATCAGTGAGGTATATTTTTTCATCAAAGGACCCTAGAAAAAGGTATTATCCAGAATTGCCATCATTTAGATATTGAATATTGCTCTATTTTTAGAATATAATTTTGCTTTCACTTGTTTTATTTCCTTTAAGCTAGGCTTGAAAGAGTGATTTTATAAAAATTCAGATGAAAATTTTCCTGATCATTTCCAGTG
>NZ_QGOL01000013.1 GCF_003259255.1 Algoriphagus litoralis | reverse complement strand
TGCGCTGGAATCAGCTTTTCTTTTCTAATCAACATCCTACTCCAGCGCTGGCGTTCCCCGCAATTTATTTAACCCAGCCTTGAAAGGCTGGGCTATGGATGGATTGCCGGTTCCTCAATCCATGATAGCAATCGGGAGCAATTTCAAGATCAGCTCCTCGAAATTTGTAATTTCGAGGCCCTACACAAGGATTTATTACCCGAAAACCTATTCCATTGCGCTGGAATCGGCTTTTCTTTTCAATTCAACATCCTGGTCCAGCGCTGGCGTTCCACGCAATTTATTTAACCCAGCCTTGAAAGGCTGGGCTATGGATGGATGCCCGGTTCCTTGATCCTCGATAGTCATCGGCGGATTGCCATTGCTATTTTTATATCCTTAGCAAACTCAAAAGCCACAACATTACTTTTCCATTTCCAAAGCAGTCAAGGCTTGAGCAAAGACCGGAGGAACTCTCCCTTTCCAGATTTGGCTGTAATTCGTCGCCATGGCCAGATCCAAACTTGGAAAATAGACAACCTGGGTTCCCCAAAATCCGGCATGGGTAAAGGCTTTCAGGCCATTGACTTCAATCTGGTAAATGCCGATTCGATAATCCATCCTCGGAGCAGTGGCATATTCCACGGGTTGAAGCATCAGCTCCAAGGTGCCTGTGTTTTTAAAAACTTTCCCATGAAACAAGGCCAAAAAGAATTGACTCAGGTCTTCGGTTGTGGAAAGCAATCCTCCTCCCCCAAAGTAATCCATGCTTGGATGAAAGGAATAGGTGTCCTGTCCTTGAAGATACTGGTGGATTCTTGCCTGATCCACTTGCGGGTTCAATCCTTCAAAAGCGGTGTGTTCCAGTCCCAGATTTTCAAAATCGAGAATTTCTGGAATTGCAAGCCCCAAGGATTTCCCTACGATATTTTCTATAATTTCTCCGAGAATGATGTATCCTGTATCGGAGTAACTGAATTTTTCACTGGGAGCACCTATGGGTTCGCCTGCTTCCACGCAGAGCTTCAATTGCTCGGTTCGGGTCCATTCATGCCCTCCGGGTTGAAGGACTTTTTCGAAGAAAACCGGTGCATGCGTATGATCAAAAAACCCGGCATTGTGCCTGAGGACTTGAAGGATGCTGATTTTTTCCAAATCATAATCCTGTTGGAGGATTTGTGCATGTTCAGGTGTGAGGTACTTGGAAATCGGATCATCCAAACTGAGTTTCCCTTCTTCCCAAAGTCTCAAAATTGAAGCTGCAACAAATGTTTTAGTCACGCTGGCGATCCGAAAAGTCTGGTCATGGCTTAACTCTCGGCCACTTACCCGATCCGAAACACCCGAGGCGCCTGACCAGTGGATTTGCCCATCTCCAGATTGAACTGAGAATAGAATTCCAGGAATATCCTGATTCAGTTGACCCTTGAGGATTGCTTGAAGCGCTTGTTTTTGAGAATCTTGCTGAGCAAAAATCCCGGTGGCCGAAGGGAAAAAGAAGAGGAAAAGGATGAGATTTTTCATAGTGGAAAGTAATTGAAAAAATTTGAGAAATTAAGTTCTGGTTAGGCTGGAGTTTAGTACCCACCAAACCTGTTTCGCAAAATGAACGGGCTTCGATTCCACAATACCAAATACAATTAGTAATCTGACAACCCTTTCCATTGCGCTGGAATTGGCTTTTATTTTCAAATCAACTTTCTGCTCCAGCGCTGGTGTTCTGCGCTATTTATTTAACCCAGCTTTGAAAAGCTGGGCTATGGATAGATGCTAAAAAACTCCCGGAACCTTTCCCCCATTTATCCAGTACAAACTAACTATGAAGAACTTACTGACGATTTTTCTTGCCTTACTGAGTACCGGACTCTTTGCCCAGACGGTCATTGTCAATCCAGATGGCACCCACTCGGTGGTGCATGATCACGGGAAACATAAGGTAATTGTCAATCCGGATGGTACCCACTCAATCATGGTGGGTTCGGACACCAACAAAACCATTATCAATTCCGACGGGACCCATTCCCAGGTGATTGACCATGGGGATACCCGAGTGATCGTCAATTCCAATGGGACACATACCGTACTAGTCAAGCATGGCAAAACACATCAGGTGCTGATCAATCCAAATACCGGAACAGAAACCTTTAAAATTAAAAAAGGAAAGACCCGAACCATCATCCATTCTGATGGATCGGTCACCCAAATCACCCGAAGTAAGAGAATAAAGAAATCGTAAAGCCAAAATCATTCCCCCTCCAAACTCGACTTACACCTCCGAAAAAATTTTTTGCCTGTGCGCATTGCCCCATTTTTCCATGGCAAACAAGACTTCATTTAGGGTGTAGCAGTATTCCGTGAGTTCATACTGTACTGTGACTGGCTTGGTATTGCACACCTGACGACTCACCAAACCGTTCATTTCCAATTCCTGCAATTCTTTAGAGAGAATGCGCGGAGATATGCCAGCCTCTCTGGCTAATTCATTGAATCCTTTTTTGCCGCTTCGCAAAACCGAAACCAATACCAACTTCCACTTTCCACCCACCACATCCAGCGTATCTCGGATCGCCAATTTCGCTTTGGCACAACTTTCTACCGTATGAGCGCTCATATACTATTCTTTATGTAAGTACTATCCTTTTTGTAACAGATAACAAAGGTATAGCATTAATCCAGAAGTTTGCTTCCGAATTAAACCTAAAAATCATGTCACAAAAAACAATCAAAATTATCGCTTGGGTGCTGACCGGTATTCTTGCCCTGCTATTCACGATGAGTGCTTTTATGAAACTATCCCAAAATGAAATAGCACTTGCTCAAGCAGCTTCTTTCGGGATGGACCCCAATACCTTTCTAGTAATCGGAATCATAGAAATCGCATCTTTGATCCTATTTATTTTTCCCAGAACCGGCATTTTGGGGAGTCTTTTGCTGATCGCCTACATGGGCGGAGCCATTGTCACCCATCTGCTCCATCAGGAACCTATAGGCATGGCAGTTGCAGTCCAAATCCTACTTTGGATCACGGCGATCCTCCGTTTTCCAGAGTTAAAACAACGCTTGTTTTCTTCGGGAAACTGAGCCCTGATCCAATTGACTCCACAAAACCCTTGGCAGCAGGGGTTTTGTGTTTTTTTCCTGACCTAGCCAATGGCCCAAATCATCAGAAAAGCGCCAATTGAAATCAAATTCCTTTTTCTACCCAAGGCTATCAACAGACTTATTTCTACGAATTTGTTTGGGCAAACTAAATCCCTGGAAGAAGATTGCGAGGTATTGGCTTTAATTTTGGTAAAATCCCATGTAGTTTTTCTCAAGACAAATCATTCATTTTTCCCAACTTGATCACATGCTCAAAGAATTTTCATTCAAGCAATTCGGAACTTTGTCTTTCAGCAAAAAGAAACTTGAGGACGGTTTGCTTAGTACGCTCGACGAACACATCAAAATCCTGTTTATCCCGGATCAAGCCATAATTCAGGTGGATTTTCAAGAGTTCAAGATGGAATCTGATGCTTTGCTCTTCATCAATCCCCGGGTGGTGATGAAACCCTGTGAGACTAAAGATGGCCTATTGATCTATTTCAACAGGGATTTCTATTGCATAGAGATTCACGATCAGGAGGTGGCCTGTGATGGAATTTTGTATAACAATGTCTTCGAGATCCCCTTCATCACTCTGGATGAATACCAATCCAGTGAAATCCAAAAAATCATTCAGGACATTCAGGATGAGATGGCAAATGAAGACCCAAGTACAGAAGAGATGCTCCGCATTTTACTGAAACTGATCATCTTGAAGTCCTCGCGGATCTGGAAGCAGCAACATCAACTGGCAGAAACTCATCAACAATCAGATGTGCAGTTTTTGAGGAAGTTTAGCAAGTTGGTGGAGCTGCACTACAAAACCCACCATACCGTGGCAGACTATGCGGAGATGCTCTGTGTGACGCCAAAAAACCTAAGCAAAAAAATCGGGCTTATCAGTAAAAGTACCCCGAATGACATCATCAAGAACAGGATAATTCTGGAGAGCAAACGTCTCTTGGCACATACACAGATGACGGTCAAAGAGATCGCCTACAACCTAAATTATGAGGATGATGCTTATTTTGTCAGGTTCTTCCAAAAGCACAGCGGTCTGACACCTCTTTCCTTCAGGAAGCAATTCTAGGTTATCTTTGGAATCCCAATTCAATCCTATGGAGGCTTTGTTCCACTACATCAGAAAATATTCTTCGATTGCTGTTTCAGAAGAAGATTTTGAGCTTATAAAAAGCCACTTTACCTATAAGCGCCTGCGAAAGAAGCAATACTTTCTGCAGGAAGGGGATGTCTGCAGGTATTTTGCTTTTGTCCTCAAGGGTGCCATGCGACAGTATTATGTTGATGAAAAAGGCATGGAGCATGTTGTACAGTTAGCTATAGAAAATTGGTGGGTGGGAGATCGGGAAAGCTGGGTCAAACTCTCCCCATCCCGATATACCATCGATGCCTGGGAAAATTCCGAACTCCTGATGATCAGCTACCAAGATGTGGTGAAATTATCCCAATTATTCCCATCCCTAGCGGAAATGATGCGAAAAATGGATGAAAGCAATAATATCGCTACGCAAAAAAGAATTACCTCAGCCATCAGCCACAGCGCTGAAAGGCGCTATGCTGATTTTGCCCTGGAATACCCCGAGATCCTGCGGCGCTTCCCTCAATATGTCATCGCTTCCTACATAGGAATCACCAAGGATACCCTGAGCCGGATCAGGAAACAAGGCCTCAACAACTAATCCTAACTAACTTTTTTATCAACTGGGTAGACATTTGTCTACTTTTTTTTTTGCCTTTTGTCATCGTTTTGGCGCACTCCTGAGCTGCATTTTTGAATCAAAATCACTGGGATTGGCGGCTATTAATCCCCAGCATCTCATTTCTTAAGTACCCCGTCGCAAGCCTGTGATTTCAAAACCTTCTGATGGATTCTTTTAGACCCTGAGCAATCCAGTCAAACCAATTTCCAGCGCAACCAAATACTTAAACCACATGAATATCGGACTTCCAGAGATCAATCGGGCTACGGTGGCAAAAGAGCTTATTCGCATACTTGCCGACGAAATCGTACTCTATACGAAAACCAGAAATGCACATTGGAATGTCATTGGAAGTGACTTCATCGACAAACACCACTTATTTGAAACGCAGTACACCCAACTCGATGAAATCATTGATTCAGTGGCTGAGAAAATCAGGACACTGGGGCACTTTGTTCCAAGTACGCTAGGCGAAACGCTGGCAAATACAGCTCTCAAAGACGAAAAATTCGACGGGTTCCACAGCACCAGCATTATCGCCAGTTTGCTCGCTGATCACGAAACCATCATCCGCAATCTCCGAATCCAGATTACATTTTTTGCAAATGAACAGGAGGATCTCGGGACAAGTGATTTTGTCACTGGCTTGATGCAGGATCATGAAAAAGCAGCGTGGATGCTGCGTGCCCACTTGGAAAAAAGCTCATCCTGAGCGAAAAGGGAAAAAAGTACAATCCAAAGCGAAAACCGTCCATTGTTGCCCCTGGCTATTCGCCCCAACTTTGCTTCAACAAATTATTATTCACTATCAAACATCAAGTAATTATGAACAAGCTCACAGTAAAAGACGGCACAGAGATTTATTTCAAAGATTTAGGCACTGGCCAAGCAATTTTCTTTCACCATGGATGGCCTTTGTCATCAGACGATTGGGATGCACAGCTGATGTTTTTCCTGGAAAAAGGATTCAGAGTCATCGCCCATGACAGACGGGGCCATGGCCGATCTACCCAGACCTTTCAAGGAAATGACATGGATACCTATGCAGCGGATGTAGCCGAACTGGTGGCTCACTTAGACCTAAAAAATGTGATTCACGTAGGTCACTCCACCGGTGGTGGTGAGGCGATCCGGTACGCTGCCCAATACGGCCAAGACCGTGTGGCTAAGGTAGTCTTGATCAGCGCCATCACCCCATACATGATCGCCGACGAAAAAAATCCTGAAGGAGTACCATTGGCGGTGTTCGATGATATCCGTCACAATACCCAACACAATCGGGCGCAATTCTACCAGGACATCACTTTTCCATTCTTTGGCTATAACCGGGAAGGCGTGGAAGTCAAAAAAGGCATTCAGGACAACTGGTGGAGACAAGGGATGATGGGAGGAATCAAAGCACAGTACGATTGTATCCGGGTATTTTCTGAGACGGATTTCACCGAAGATTTGAAAAGAGTATCGATCCCGGTGCTTGTCCTACACGGAGACGATGACCAGATCGTGCCTTACAAAACCACAGCGGTCAAAGCTGCAGAATTGCTGAAAAACGGAAAACTGATCATCTATCCGGGTTTCTCCCACGGCATGCCAACCACAGAGGCCGCTACCATTAACGCAGACATTCTCGAATTTATCAACTCCTAAAAAAGTGAAAAATGAAGCGAAAGGCGGCTCCCATTGCACTTT
The DNA here is from genome assembly GCF_003259255.1 of Algoriphagus litoralis. Classification (GTDB taxonomy): domain Bacteria; phylum Bacteroidota; class Bacteroidia; order Cytophagales; family Cyclobacteriaceae; genus Algoriphagus; species Algoriphagus litoralis. The sequence goes on along the minus strand of NZ_QGOL01000013.1, from coordinate 198,255 downwards.
CGCTTCACTTTTGCCCAAACTACCATAGAAACCTGACCGCTAAATCTACAAAAACATGAAAAAGTCAATTTTTGCAATCGGAATATTTCTCGCCCTTTTCAGTAGCAGCCTCTTGGCCCAAACTAAAAGAACCCCAGCCTCAGCCGGACGGGCAGCCTACATCGAGGTGGAACAAGGGGTCAAACTTCACGTGACCGATCTGGGTGAAGGACAACCCATCGTCCTGATCCATGGCTGGCCGCTGAGTGATGAGATGTACGAGTACCAATACCAATACCTCAGCCGGAAAGGCTTCCGAGTAATTGGTATTACGCTGAGGGGCTTTGGAGAATCGGACAAGCCATTTGGAAGGTATGATTTTGATGTTTTCTCAGACGATATCAAAGCAGTATTGGAAACCCTGAAAATAGAAAATGCCGTCTTGGGTGGATTTTCAATGGGCGGAGCAGTGGTCCTCCACTACGTGACCAAATACAACGCTGCTCATGTGAGCAAATTGGCTCTATTTGGCGCTGCTGCACCTTCTTGGAAGCAACGGGAAGGTGCTCCACACGGCATTGCTGAAGCAGATGCCCTAGGACTCGTTGATCAAACAATGACCTCCAGACAGGATTTGATCGCTGGATTTGGTGCTGCTTTCCCGGCTAAAGAAGGTAATATCTCCAAAAACGTGGAAAAATGGCTGGAGGACATCAATCTTCAATCCTCTCCCTATGCCATGACAGAATCCATCAAATCCTTATTGGATCTTGACTTGCGACCCGAACTGGCCAAGATTACTATTCCCGTGGCAATCTTTCATGGCACTCAGGACAAATTGTGTCCATTTCCACTGGCTGAAGAGCTCAATCAGGGAATCAAAAACTCCTCCATTATCCGATTCGAAAACAGCGGTCATGCGCTCTTTGTAGAGGAGGCCGAGAAATTTAATCTGGAGCTGGAGAAATTCGCCAAATCCTAATTCACCATTCTGATCGGTGGTCAATAGTCAATGAAGCCTAACCTTCAGATCAGGCCTGCAAAAAACTTAAATGCAGAAAACACACGAAGCCCCATGAGCCTCGTGTGTTTTCTTTTTCCTGAAAAACCAGGATTATATTTCTCCCAAAATGCGCTCTTTCAAGAGTGCCTCATGTTCATCCGCCCAATTACCCAATGCCGAAATTACCGGAATCAGAGTCATCCCAAAATCTGTCAGAGAATATTCCACTTTTGGAGGAACTACCGGGTAAATGACTTTAGAAACCAATCCATGTTCTTCCAACTCTTTCAACTGAATATTCAAGACCCTTCGGGAAGCATCCGGAATTTTGCGCTGGAGCTCGCTGGGGCGCTGATGTCCCTCATTGATAAACCAAAGCAAACGGATCTTCCATTTGCCAAACAGGACTTCGCCTGCCAAATCAAGGCCACAGTTCAGGTTGAGGGGAATCTTTCTATCCTTCATTAACCAAAGGTAGATATATGTACCAAAATGGACTATAGGAGAAAAAATTATCCCTATATGAATCGATTTACCGTACTTGTATAGACTGCACATAAGACCAAAATTTGCACAAAACAAATTCATCTATGGAGCAGGAATTCAATTTCAATAACGAATTATCAGGCAAAATTGCCCTGGTCACTGGGGGCACCAAGGGTGCTGGAAAAGCTATTGCCGATCGACTGGAGAAAGCCGGTGCCACGGTGATCATCACTGCAAGAAATCACCCTGAACAAAAAAACGAAACCCAGCACTTTATATCTGCAGATTTAAGTCAAACTTCAGGAACCCAAAAAGTGGTGGATGAAATCCTGAGCAGATATGGGCGATTAGATATTTTAGTAAGTAATGTAGGAGGATCTGAAACGAAAGCCGGGGGCTATGCTGCCTTGTCCGAGGCGGATTGGATGCACTCACGGCAGACCAATCTGCTGGCCCCGGTTCGGTTGGACAGAGGCTTTTTGCCGCAAATGATCCGGCGGCATAGCGGGGTCATCATTCACATTGCCTCCATCCAAGGCAGATTGCCCTTGTATGATTCCACCTTGCCCTATGCTTCAGCCAAAGCTGGTTTGATCAATTACAGCAAGGGCTTATCCAATGAAGTTGCTCCCAAAGGTGTCCGGGTCCTGACTGTTTCGCCAGGTTGGATCAATACCACCTCCTCAAAGGCCATGATGGAACGAATAGCTGAATCCTCCAAAATGACCCTCGAAGAGGCAACACAAAGTGTAATGGACGGATTGGGAGGAATTCCGATCGGGAGACCGGCACAACCTGAGGATATCGCAGAGTTTTTGGGCTTTCTGGTTTCCCCAAGAGCCAATTATCTGACAGGGACAGAATATGTCATCGACGGCGGAACAATTCCGACAAGTTAATTTTCACCAAAACAACTATTACTATGATCTTACCACCAGTAATCACAGACCTTGTCAAAGCCCAGAACAATTTTGACAGCCAAGCCTATGCAGATTGTTTTACCGAATCTGCAATAGTCTTTGACGAAGGGAAAACCCATCAAGGCAAAACTGAAATAAAAACCTGGATCGAAAAGGCAAACAGGGAATACCAAGTAAGGATGATTCCACTGGTATATTCAGAAGCTAATCAAACCTTAAAAGCTGAAATTTCAGGCACATTCCCCGGCAGCCCAATTGTATTGACCTACCGATACGAATTTGAAGATGAGCTGATTCAATCCCTAAAAATCGCAGATTGATTTATCAGTCCACTTTTCAGAGGGCCCTAAGGTCGGCTCTTAGACTTCGATGGAAACAAGAGAGCTGAAGGACATGTCCTTCAGCTCTCTTTTATTTCAATGATACTGACGATTAAGCGGTCTCCAATGTCTTTTTCGACTTTCGGTAGAGGTGATCGCTAAGGATATTCCGTCTGGCAAAGCGATAGGCATTATCTGCATTCAGGAATTTGGTGTAGATATTTTTGCTCACACCAAAGTACTCGTAGGTATTGCCGTCAAGAAAGGTTATTTCAAGTACCTGATTCTTGTAGTGAAAATCTCCAATACCGGATTGGGTAATGGTCTTGGTATATTCTTCAAGATTGGCCGCGATGGTTTCTGGAGCGATACTTACCAGAAAATGGTAGCCGTCAATGATTTTGGCACTTTTCTCTTCTGCTTCTTTGGCCTTTTCGTCACCTTCTTGGAATTTGTCAGGATGCCATTCTTTCACCAGGGTACGATAGGTGGTCTTCAGCTGCTTCAGGTCGATGGCACCCTCCACGTTAAAAAGTTTCTTGTATTCGTTGATCCGCTTCATGGGTGCTCTTTCTGTTTTTTTTGCAAAGCTACGGATATAATTTCAGCATTTGGGTTTTCTGCATCCCAGTCCGAAAACAGAACAGAATGGAAGCCAAACTTCAATTTGAAGATACTTTTCACTGAAAACCCCGCAGATCCCAATCAAAATTCCGTCAGCAGCTTACACTAGAAAACTTAATAACTACTTGTATTCCAGTCAAAATCCAGAAATCTCTAGCCAATTCTCTTGTTTCAGCCTAGTTGAGCACTTTTGAGAAAAATAACATGTGATGCGGAAGTGCATTTTCCCAATAACGCCAAGAATGTCCCCCATCCCGCTCGGTATAGTCATGGGAAACCTTTTCGAAGACCATACGGCGGTGTAGTTCCCGGTTGGGTTCAATCAGAAAATCATCCACCCCACAATCAATAATCAGTCGGATCCCCTGACTTTTATAAATGTCAATTTTATTGATGATGCTCACCTGCTCATAGCGCTCTGGGAACTCCTCTTTGCTGCCTAGAATTCCGGCGAAAGCATTTCCGATATTTTGCATGGCATCGGCTGGCAGTTTCCATCCTTTCATGTCCGGATTGATCGCGCCACTCATACTTCCCGCTGCGGCAAACAGATCAGGATGCTGGGCCGCAAGGTACAGCGAACCAAAGCCACCCATGGAGAGTCCCGTGATTGCCCGGCCTTCTTTTTGGGCAATAGTCCTGAAATTGGCATCGATATACCCTACCACGTCTTTGGAGATGTAGCTTTCAAACTGGCTCTCTGGAAGGACCGGACTATCCAAGTAATAACTGAATTGCTCGCCCTCAGGCATAACGATGATAAAGTCATATTGGTCAGCTAATTTCTGAATCAAGGCTTTGTCAGCGATCTGCTTGGTCCAATCGGAAAACTTGCCCACCCCTCCATGAAGGAGGTAAATCGTCGAATAGCGCTTTGACCCTGAGTCATAAGACGCAGGCGTGACGACGACTGCCTGATGGATTTTTGAAGTTTTGGAATTCTTGATTTCCAGGGTGTCAGTTTTGGAAAAACCAAGCCCAGCCGAAAACATAAAAAAGAAAAATAGTGCCCATTGACGCATCATAGTCGATTCATTTTTCTGCCAAGTAATGCAAATTTCTTATTGTATCAAAATGTGACAATAGAAAAAATTAGACCAACAGGTTAGCCGTCAATCCCATATTTTTCAACGAAAAGTCAGGTTACAAAAGAAGATTTTGCAAGAAAGCGTCAGCCTTTTACTCTCCCACCAACTCAAAGCACTGCTTGGCAATCTCCAATTCCTCGTTGGTAGGGATGACCAGAATTTTGACCTTAGAGTCGGCTGCATTGATCTCCTGTATGCCTTTTTGCCGGGATTGATTTTTGGATTCATCCAAGCGAATACCCAGAAAGTCCATGTCCTGGCAGACCAGTTTCCGTGTCAACGCATCATTCTCCCCTACCCCTGCTGTAAAGATGATGGCATCCAGCCCATTCAGCACGGCAGCAAAAGAACCGATGTATTTCCGGATATGGTAGGCATACATATCGTATGCGAGAATTGCCGATTTCTCGCCCTGATCGTATTGCTTTTGGATATCCCGCATGTCGCTAAATCCTGTCAGACCTAGCATTCCGCTTTTCTTGTTGAGAATGGCATTGACTTCCTCGAGAGTATAGCCCAGTTGATTGACCAAATGAAAAATCACAGACTGGTCAACGTCTCCAGCCCGTGTTCCCATGATCAGGCCATTCATGGGCCCCAGACCCATGCTGGAATCGATGCATTTACCGTCCCGGACGGCTGCCATGCTGCAGCCATTTCCGAGGTGGATGGTGATGATTTTAGAGTCGGCTTTCGCCAAAAAAGCAATTGCCTGCTCCGATACGTACTTGTGACTTGTCCCATGAAAGCCATAGGCACGGATACCATGGGTGTAATAAAATTCATTGGGAATTGCCATACGGTAAGCCACCTCAGGCATGGTCTGATGAAAGGCAGTATCAAAAACAGCGACTTGTTTTGCTTTGGCAAAAATGCCCTCTGCCACCTCAATCCCCAGGTAATTGGCAGGATTGTGCAGCGGTGCCAAGGGGAAAAGCTCTTTGATTTTTGCTTTGGCTTCCGCTGTGATCAGTTGGGTTTTGGAAAAGCGCTCTCCCCCATGCACCACCCGATGGCCAACCATGTGGACCTGATCGGGATCGGAGATGACACCGACTTCAGGATCTGTCAGAAATTCCGCTACAGCTTTCAGTCCAGCGGCATGATCAGGAATTTGTTTTTCCTCGATTCGCTTGATTTCCCCTGAAGGTAAAAATGCCTTGTATTCGATCTTGGAGCCTTCCAAACCTATCCGATCGACCAAACCCGTACAGATCACTTTTGCCTCGGGCATGGCTATAAGTTGGTATTTGATCGAGCTAGAGCCGGAGTTGATGACGAAGATGTTCATGGATTTAGATTATTGAGCTTTGTAGGTTTTAAAATCCCCCTAACCCCCTTAGAAAGGGGGAATTGGCTAATCGTGAACTTCAAAGCGAAATGCAAAGATTGACCATTTTAAAAGGTTTAATTTCTTGAATTAAAGGTTGAGGTTCTCTTGGAGCAACTCCCCCTTATCAAGGGGGCAGGGGGATTCAATACTCAATTTTCTTGCGCTTGGATAGCCGTGATCACCACGGTATTGAACACATCGACCACCGTGCAGCCCCGACTGAGGTCATTGACCGGTTTGTTGAGACCTTGTAGCATAGGACCTATGGCGATGGCGCCGGTTTCCCGCTGTACGGCCTTGTAGGTATTGTTACCGGTATTCAGATCCGGGAAAATCAAGACACTGGCTTGCCCAGCCACTTCTGAATTTGGGATCTTCTTTCTACCCACTTCCGGATCAACAGCCGCATCGTACTGGATTGGACCTTCTACTTTCAGGTCCGGACGTCGGGATTTGACCAGTTCGGTTGCCTTCCGAACCTTTTCCACATCTTCTCCTTCTCCCGATGAACCTGAAGAATAGGAAAGCATGGCGATTTTGGGTTCGATACCCAACATCTTTGCAGATTCTGCCGAGGAGATGGCAATGTCGGCCAACTGTTCCGAACTTGGATTTGGCACCACAGCGCAATCACCAAACACCGAAACCCGATTGGGCAGACACATAAAAAACACAGAGGAAACGGTCGAAACTCCCGGCTTGGTCTTCACAAACTGCAGTGCTGGCCGGATGGTATGTTGTGTCGTATGCACTGCCCCGCTGACCATTCCGTCGGCGTGACCTTTGTACACCATCATGGTCCCAAAGTATGAGACGTCAAGCATCAGATCCCGAGCCATTTCGATGGTCAGGCCCTTGCTTTTGCGCAGCTCAAAAAGAGTCTGAGCATACTCTTCAAATCTCAGGGAACTGACTGGAGCATCGATTTGGATAGCATTCAGATCCAGAGTGAGGTTTAGCCGATGGACAGCCAGTTGAATTGATTCTTTGTTTCCCAAAATGGTCAAATCCACTACACCCTGCTTGATCAATTGATCTGCAGCCATTAGGATTCGATCATCATCCCCTTCTGGCAGGACAATATGCTTTTTGTGGGATTTGGCACGCTTGACGAGCTGGTATTGGAACATGCGAGGCGTAAGGACATCAGAGTGAAATGCCACCAGCTTATCCGTCAGTGCCTTTTCATCCACAGCCTGCTCAAAAAGTCGGATGCCGATCGCAATTTTCTCTTTGTCATCTGCAGAGATTCGCGCCTTGATATTGCTGATTTCGGTAACAACTTCAAAAGTGGCTTCCTCCACCTGAAGAATCGGCACCACGGTCTCCAAACCTTCCACCAGTTGCACGATGGAATCCTCCGGCAGCATGCCTCCTGACAAAACCAAGCCGGCGATCTTTCCGAAGTTCTTGGAAATATTGGCCTGCAAGGCACCAATGATGATGTCTCCCCGATCTCCGGGAGTAATGACTAGTGTGTTGTTTTTGACCCGCTGGAGAAAATTGCGAAGCTGCATCGCACCCACGATCACATGATCGACGCGGTTGGTCAGTAGATGTTCCCCAAAAAGCACTTTGGCGCCCATGGATTCCCTTATTTCCTCCAGTGTAGGATTGCTTAGTTCGAGGTGGACAGGAATGACGCTGATCAGGATTCCATTTGGCAGGGCAGATTCCAGTTTACCCAGCAGCTCTTCTTCTTTTCCGAGTTCGACCTTGTTGGCCACCAAGGTCAAGACCTGCACCCCGCTACTGGTAAATGCGCTGATGGTAGAAATCGCCTGCTCGACGATTTCGTAGTCGGTTTTATGTCCACAGTTTAGGATGATCGCTGCCGGAATCCCGAGGTTTTTGGCGATCGCCACATTGCCATTAAACTCCACATTATTGCTTGTGCCGGCAAAGTCAGTTCCCTCCACCACCACAAAATCGGAGCTTTCTTGAAGCCGCTGAAACTTCTCGATGATGGTGTCGATCAGGTAGGCTTCGTTGTTACGGTTGATTTCCTTGAAGGCCTTTTGTATGGTAAAAGAATACATATCCTCATAGGGCTGAGTGAGCTTGAAATGCTCCTTGATGAGGGTAAGCCTGCGATCCTTTTCCTTTTTTCCCACGGTAATGATGGGTTTGAAATAAGAAATCTTGTCTGTCTTGCCTGCAAGAAGGTTAACCAGTCCCAGTGCGTAAATAGATTTGCCGGAAAAGGGCTCGGTAGTCGTGAGGTAGATGGCGTTATTCATAGCCGTTTGAAAACTTTAGGTGGGAGTTTCAAAATCTGCTCAAAATAGGATATATAATTTCGGGAATCTCCTGATAAAGATCATATCAAACAATTTTATACCTCAGTCTTTTTGTTCAAAAACCTAAATTGCCTTACCAATTGGAACGGACGACCAAAGCTGCAGATGTTTGGTGCTAGAGGCAGATTTTTAAACTTTATGTTCCCATATTGTCAAAAAAGGGGGAGTTGTTCAAATTCACCATCACAGCTGATTTTTCAATAGGTTCGTGCATAATGGCGGATACTCAGATTTTTTAATCAGGAGAAAATCTGATTTTATCTATCTTCCTACTTTGATAGGAAATGAGCGCTACTTCCCCCACACCCACTCGGCAACTTGGACTTCTTGGCTTGACTGCGACCGGCATCTGTTCGATGATCGGAGCATCGATTTACATTGTCCCATTCATGATTCAGCGCAATGTGCCCGGCATCGGTCCCTATGTGCTTCCTGCATTCCTGCTGGCTGCCCTGCCTGCGATTTTCGCTGCCTTGGCCTATTCGATTTTGGCTTCGGCGATGCCCAGAGCAGGAGGTTCCTACCTTTATGCCAGTAGAGCGATTCATCCTTATGTGGGTTTTGTAGCGAGTTTTTCGCAGTGGTTTGGCCTGTCGATCGTGATCGGGGTGATCGCCTATGTGGTGGTTCCGTTTTTCCGGGATGTGGCATTGGCACTTGACTGGCAGCTTATTGCCGGCTATCTGGAAATCCCCTTGCTGCGGGTTGGTCTGGCGTTGACATTCCTTTGGACCTTTGTCTATGTGAATGTTCTCGGGGCCAAATTCTACGAGCGAACGCTGATTCCACTCATGATTTTGATGTTTGTCTTGGGAGGTATTGTGATCGTAGCTGGGTTGAGTTTTAAGCATTCGGATTTTATTGGGGCGCTTTCAGCGAAAGAGGGAAAAACCCTGGAATTGATTCCGGCAGAATTCAGTTGGCCGACATTCTTATCTGCGGCAGCACTTCTATTCTCGAGTTTTATTGGGTTTGACTCGATAGCTCAGGCGGGAGGAGAGGCCAAAAACCCAACCAAAAACCTACCCAGAGCTATCGGTTTGGCGATTTTGAGCGTGGGACTGTTTTACATCTGCTTCACGTATGCGGTATATCATGCCGTGCCTTGGCAGTTTGTGGCACAGGAAGCGATGGAAAAAGACATCACCGCAGCAGGAATTCTCAGCTATTTGCTTCCTTCGAGTTTAGGAGTTTTGATCTTGCTGGGCGCAGCGATTGCCTTGCTCAATGACCTTCCGGCGATGATTCTTTCTGTTTCCAGATTGGTTTTCTCTTGGGCAAAAGACGGGATTTTCCCCAAAGCTTTGGCACAGCTCCATCTCAAGCATCAGACACCGAAGGCGGCAATTATCCTCAGCGGTGTGATCTCCTCGATTGGGATTTTGGGAAGCCATTTTGCGGGAGATTTCTTCTTGGGTATCGACATCATGGTCACCTCGATGCTGGTGAATTTCCTGCTGATGTGTATTTCCGTGCTTCTTTTGCCAATAATGAATCCTGCTTTGGCAAGCCAAATCAAAATCTTTCAACGCAGATCGCTTCAGGTGTTGATTGGATTGGGAGGTACCATGTTGATTTCTGCATTTTTGGTGATTCATACAGTTAAGGATCTGAATTCAACAGCCTCCGCCTGGTATTTCCATTCCACACCGGTTTGGCTGATCGTGATGGGAATTGCCTCGCTCCTTTTCTTTTTCCAATGGAAAAAACTCAAAGCCAGTGGCGTGGACACCCAATCCCAATTTTCGACACTTCCTTCTGAGTAAAAAAATAGTCAACAGTCAACAGTCCACAGTCCACAGTCCACAGCAAAGGCAAATTAAATTCAATCATTTAGATTTCGATTGCTGGATTAAAAAAGCTTATCTACTTATTCATACAATGAATCATTTAAAATATACCGAACTCGCACCCGGACTTACCATCACCCGGGCCTTGACGGGACTTTGGCAGATTGCGGATATGGAGCGTGATGGCAACAAAGTCGACCCCATCGCCGGGGCAAAGGCCATGAAAGCTTACGTGGACGCCGGATTCACGACTTTTGACATGGCGGATCATTACGGTTCCTCGGAGGAGATTGCGGGAGTTTTTCGTGAAACTTACGGCAAAGGAGCGGCTCAGCTTTTCACGAAGTGGGTCCCCTCTCCCGATCGACTCACCAAAGATCAGGTTCGCCAAGCGGTCGAACTTGCGCTCACGCGAATGAAAAGTGACGCCATTGATCTGATGCAGTTTCATGCCTGGCAATATTCCCATCCGAGCTGGGTGGATAGCCTATTTTGGCTACAGGAGTTGAAAGAGGAAGGGCTGATCAAGCATCTCGGCCTGACGAATTTTGACACGGCACATTTGCGAATAGTACTCCATTCAGGGATCGAAATTGCTTCAAATCAAGTTTGTTTTTCCCTTTTGGATCAGCGTGCTGCAGGTCAGATGACGGAGCTTTGCTTGAAGCATGGGGTAAAGCTTCTGGCTTTTGGAACAGTGGGCGGTGGATTTCTTTCAGAAAAGTGGCTAGGCAAGCCCGAACCTCTGCTGAATGAATCCCTGACCTGGTCACAGATGAAGTACAAGCGATTTATCGATGCGGCAGGTGGCTGGAATCAGTTCCAAAACCTCCTGCGGACCTTGGATCAGATCGCCAAAAAGCATCAGGTCGGTATTGCCACGGTGGCCAGTCATTTTATCATGAATCAACCAGCTGTCGGCGGAGTAATCATCGGTGCAAGATTGGGGCAAAGTGCCCATATTGAGGAAAATCAAAAGCTATTCTCTTTCCAACTGGATCAGGAAGATCTTGCGCTGCTTCAATCCAGCATGAACACTCTGACCACCATTCCCGGAGATTGCGGAGATGAATACCGAAAGCCGCCTTTTCTTACTGCATCCGGTGACCTGAGCCATCATGTGGCGAGTTTTCCGGCACCCTATCCTACCCAAGAAGGTTCGGATGGACGAACCAAGGCACTCAGTGGGACCATCTGGGAGGATATAGCAGGATTCAGTAGAGCGGTGCGAAAAGGCAACCGAATCCTCGTCTCGGGCACGACGGCAACTCAGGGTTCGAGAGCCATGGGAGGCAATGATCCAGCTGCGCAAACCCATTTTATCTTGGACAAAATCGAGGGTGCCGTTCAGTCACTGGGGGGAACTCTGGAAGATATCGTGCGGACACGGATTTTTATCCGAAATGCAGATCAGTGGGAACCCATATCCCGAGCACATGGACAGCGCTTTGCAGGGATTCAGCCCGCCAACACCATGGTCAGAGCTGATTTAATCGGGGAGGAATACTTGGTAGAAATCGAGGCGGAAGCTGTCGTAGATCCTAAATAAACTAGGTTAATTTTAAAGAAAATCGGGTAACTAGCTGAGGTAAAATTCTACCCATCAATGGAAAAGATCTTAATTAAGAATTACAAATCGCCCATGGGTGAGTTGGTGCTGGGATCGTATCAGAATCAGCTCTGCCTCTGCGACTGGAAATACCGAAAGATGCGGCAGGCTGTCGACGATCGAATCAAAAACGGTCTAAAAGCCGAATTTGAAGACGGAGAAGCTGAAGTTCTGGACAATGCCATCCATCAACTGAAGGAATACTTTGACCGAAACCGCGAGACTTTCGATATTCCCTTTCTCTTGGTTGGAACTCCTTTTCAAAAGACTGTTTGGGCAGCTCTTCAGGACATCCCTTTTGGAAAAACCGCTTCCTACCTCGATCTGAGCCGAAACTTGGGCAATCCCGATGCCATTCGTGCCGTGGCTTCTGCCAACGGTGCTAATGCCCTCTCAATCCTGATTCCCTGCCATCGGATTATCGGTTCGGATGGAAGTCTGGTGGGATATGCCGGAGGCTTGGATGCCAAAAAGAAGCTGCTCATGCTGGAGGGTGTGCAGGTTCCTTCAGCCAAAAACCAAATACCGCTATTCTGAGTGTTATTTCCAGTAAATTTTTCCTTAAATTTTTCTGCATTTAAACCCTAAATACCATGACTAAAATCCTATTCGTATTTGTATTCCTTTTTGGCTGGGCTGGAAGCACAGTGGCTCAAGAAAAAATCGACATTTCTGGCACTTGGATCATGACTGTGCAAACTGATGCTGGAAGCGGATCTCCGACCTTCGTCCTGAAACAAGACGGGGAAAAGCTCAGTGGGACCTATACTGGACAGCTGGGCGATTCTCCGGTCACCGGCACCTTGAAAGCCGGAGTGATTCACCTGGAATTTTCCATTCAGGGAAATTTGATCACCTACGATGGCAAAGTTGCTTCAGCCACAGAGATGAGTGGCAAAGTGAATCTGGCGGAGATGGCCTCAGGTACTTTTACCGGAAAGAAGAAATAACCCAAAGCCAAATCCTGCGATGAAAACAGCTGTATTGATTTTCTCATTTCTCTGCCTATCCCTTCCACTTTCTGCCCAATCTGCGGGGGACTTGGAGGCAACAATTCAAAAATTTCGAAGCGCCTTATTGGCGGAAGATGCCGCAACCCTTCGTAATCTGACTTCCGAAAACCTCAGCTACGGACATTCTGCCGGGATGATTGAAAATCAGGAAGAGTTTGTAGCTGTTTTTGAGGCTAAAAACACCGACTACCAAATCTGGGAAGTGAGTGACCAAACGATCGAATTCCACGGGAAAGATCTGGCTATCGTAAGACAAAATGTAAAAGCTGAAATCCTCTCGCTTACAAATCAAACCACAAACAGCCTCAATATGGGTTTGATGATGATCTGGGTGAAAGAGAAAAGCGGTTGGAAGCTGCTGGCAAGACAGTCATTTCGGTATCCTCAAACTTGAGCAAGCTACGGTACAATCTCTTTCTTCAGCTTTTCCCTGTCGCTGGAATGCTTTAAAAATCGCTCCTCAAATCCCGTCTCTTCGGTCCCCATCCAATGGTCCCAAAAGGTAAAGTACAGCCCGTAATTGCAGCGGTATTTCAGGTGGTGCATGTCGTGGTGCGTCGCACCGATGATCCATTTGGCAGGGGAAGACTTTATTGCAGAACTGGGATAGACCTCCACTCCGGAGTGATTGATTACTGCAGTCACTGACATGGTGACCAGCAAGGCGATCAGCACAAAAAAGTGCATCGGCAGTACTAGCACTAAGACTGGCAGAAAAATCGCCTGCAGTCCCGCCTCTATGGGATGAAATGAAAACGAGGTAAAGGAACTTGTGTACAGACTATTGTGATGGGTGTGATGGAAGCGATGCAGGACTTTAGGCTGATGCATCCAGCGGTGAAGCCAGTAGTAGTAGGTCTCGTGGATGAAAAGCGCAGCAAAAAAACTAAGCGGAATCCACAGGAGATCCCAAGCAGAAAGGGTGGTATAGAGCTGGGTATAGCCCCGTTGCCAACAAATCAGCATTACGGTACCCGCTACTGCAAAGATGATTGCGCCTAGAAAGGAGTACCAGATTTCGCGTTGGACTTGACCAAGTTTCACCTGCTGATGGAGCCTGCGATAGGGCTGGGCATCACCCATTTTTTTGTATACCAACTCATGGTAGATCCAGGCCAAAGCCAGATATCGGAGAAAAATTCCCAGCAGGAGAATTCCTGTAATCATAAAAAATTTAGCAGGATCTGTATAGTCAGTCTTTAGTAGCCAGTCGAGATTGAATTCCATCAGTTAAGGGTATTAAAGTACTTAACAGATTCAATTTTTTAAGGTTTCCATCTTGGTTGGGTTTATTTTCAGGATGGTTTCACTTTTCTTGGATCACTTGTTTTCGAAGAAATACACCACCAGCATTTTGACGGGAGTCTTTCCTGAGTTGATGGGATTGTGCTCGAGCATTCCGTCAAAAAGCATGGAATCGCCTTCGTTTAATTCAATCTCTTGATCTCTAAAAACGTAGCGAACCGAACCTGAAATGATGTATTTGTATTCAAATGCGTCTGTCTGGACAAAATCACGGACCGATCCGGGCTGGATTTCAAGCAGGACGATGTCGATGGTGCACTGATTTACTTTTTTTGTGAAAATGCGGGAGTACTCATAGCCTGAGGCTGGTTCCTTCTCGAACTTTTGGTAATCGGCTTTTCGTTGAATGAGGATTTTACCCTCTTTTCCGTAAAAGCTCAGGTCATTAAAAAAGTCATCCAAACCGACTTCCAAGGCTTTGACGATCTGAATCAAAACCAAAAGCGAGGGAATGGTGCGGCTATTTTCTATTTGGGAAATCAGGCCTTTGGTGACTCCTGCGCGGTCTGCGATATCCTGTAGGGTGAGGTTTTTTTCCTTTCGGATACTCTTCAGCTTGTTACTGATCTGGACGATTACTTCCTGTTCCATGGATTGGGTTATGGGGCGATTTGAAAAAGTAAACTAATGAAAAAAGAGATAAAGCAGCCTATCCTGAAGAGATATACTTTGTGAAATACAGTTCTGAAATACGCTACGCGAAATACACCTTTTGAAATAAGCTCCCTGCGGTCGCGAAATATAATGTCCATCAAAGATCGATTCTCATTTCCGAAGCTTCAGTAAGTGATTAAAGAAAAACTGAAAACGTTGAGTCAGCTTCAAAAAACATGTTAAAAGTTCATTCAAAGCTATTTCGCCCGACGAAGTGGGGAATATTTCAATTTTCTGATTATCCGCAATCCTGCTGCAATTATCAAATTTTATATAGGTTCACCTCGACTTGGTTCGACCAGCTCATCAACCGTCGCTCGGTGTCCCTTAGTTTTGTTTTTGATGGTGGGGATGAAAATGCGGCTGCGCGGATTTTTCATCCCCACCCTTTAATGACCTCTAATCCGTTGGCCGAGCGCCCGCCTCCCGGAGGGCAGGAAGTCGAGGTGAAAATTAAAAAAATTAGGCTACTGGGAGAATTGCGAATATTTATATAAAATTTTAAAGAAAAGTCAACCCTATTCTTTTGTTTAGTCCTTGCTCAAAAATCCGAATCAACGTTGATAATTGAATATTACCCTTCCCATTTTCAAGTTTGGAGATATAACTTTTCTTGGTTCCCGCCTTTTCTGCCAATTGCTCTTGGGTAAGATTTGCTTCCTTTCTTGCTTCTTTTAGCATCTCACTTATTATAAACATTTGGGCATTTTCTTCATATTTATTCCTGCTTTCACTTCCGACTCTGCCGTGTTCCACTTCAATCAGGTCCTCAAATGTTTTGACTTTACTATAATCCTTCATGATCTTATTTCTTTGATTGAAAATATTCTTTCATAAACCTTTCTGCTTTCTCAATTTCATTCTTTGGGGTTTTCTGAGTCTTTTTTTGGAAACCATTGAATAGGACGACTAATCTACCTTCATCAAAGCAGCAGAAAATCCTGTAAACATTCGACCCATGTTCCACTCTAACTTCATATAACCCATCCGTACCCTCCAGATGCTTGAGAAACTTCTCAGGCACCCTTTCCACCTGCTTGATCAGTTCAAAAACGTATTGAATCTTAGTTTTTACCTTTTGATCTTGGCTTTGGTAAAATTCTAAAAAGTGGTTTTCATAAAAAATTATCCTTCTAACCATACCAACAAAGTTATCCCAAGAGATAACAAATTGCAAGGTTTTTTATTTTTCCGAAAAAGTAACTTCCAATTAAATAACCTTATAACCCCGAAACCACTTCCTCTCCCAATCCAAAAGAAAGGGTCATTCCATTTCCTCCAAGTCCATTGACAATCGTCACAATATCATTGACTTGGTGGATAAATTCAGTCGCTCCATTGGTCATTTTGGGATAGATCCCATGCCATGCAGATCCGATTCTCCAATCTTTAAACTGGGCAAATCCCTTCAAAAAGTCTAAAATCATGTCATTGACATCGCTTCGGTCAAAAGGCGAAAGATCCAAGCCGTATTCGTGGCTGTCTCCGATGGTCAATTCGCCCAAACCGTTTTGTGATACCATCACATGAATCCCCCACTCGATCAATTCAGGAAATTGGTGTTGGTAGACTTCCTTAAGTTTTTCAAGCGATGGAGCTACCTGAAAACCTTTATAATGGATAAAGCTCAGCCCTGCACAAAGCGGAGGACCGATGCGCCAGTTTTCGGGTTGCTGAACAAGCCGCATCATCTGAAGTTTACATTTCGTAATTGGAGTAGCCTCAAAAAGCTCGGGATAGAGGGTCTCAAAATCAGCTCCCGAACAGACAAAAATCCGATCAGCTGACCAGTTTTTCTGACCTGAATACACGGTGTTCCCTTCAATTCTGGACACCACTCGGTTCCATACAAACTCGATTCCGGGTAGACTTTCCAAGTATTTTCCCGTTTTGTAGATCGCTTCCCGTGGATCCACGATTACCTCATCTTCGGTCCAAAGAGCTCCTTTGAGCCCCTCGGGTTTGGCAGCTGGACTTTTTTGGATTGTCTGCTCGGGATCAAGCACTTCGGCCGACTTGATGCCTTGCATTGCGCTCACATATTCTTCCACCACCTGCATTTCCAGATCGGTATAGGCCAAATGAAGTGAACCTGTTTTTTCCGCAAAAAACCCTGCCATTTGACTCATTTCCAACCAAATCTCTCTGGATCGCATCGCCCGATTAAATGCTGGACCTTGAGGCTGACCCACCGGCCAAACCATCCCAAAATTACGAACTGAAGCACCTTGGGCCTTAGGATGACGCTCAATGACTGTGACTTTCCAGCCTTTGGCATGCAGTGCTCGGGTGATGGCCATACCGACGATTCCGGCGCCGATGACGATAGTGGAGGGTTGGTTCATATTGGATTGGTGATCGAAAGTTCTAGGGTTTCAGCTTTTTCCTGCCGCTTTAATTTCCGCTGGAAATAGATAAACGAGCCGGTCATCAGGACAAGGGAAAGACTGAGAAATATCAAGATCGCAGAAATGTAAAAGTTGAGCCAGCTGATTTCGCCCATTCCGCCAAACTGCTTGAATACCATCACCATACTGCTTCCCAGATAGCCAAAGCTATCCACGAGATACATCAGGAAACCCACATTGCCGGCATGTTTGAAAGTGGCAATCAAGCGGTCAAACAACAAGCTGTTGAATGGAATGTAAGCCATGTAAACACCTGTACCGACCAGCGTCATCCAAATAAATGGATTGACCAAGCCAGCCCTCAGGCCAAGCGTCGCTAGAATGGCCAAAGCAAATCCAGTTAAAATCATCCAATGATTCAGGAAAAAGGCGGTTTTATTGCTTTTCACCAAAACCAAACAGGACATCAGAATCAGGAGAAAAATCGTGATCGGAATTTCAGTTTGCGTCAGCAATTCTGCAGGCACAGCGATATTCAGTCCCTGCCAGATTTCCACGACAAAATTGTCCCGCAAGTCCCGCAAACCCGTCAACATCATGTAGACCAAGATCAAAATGATGATTCCAGGTCTGAATTCTCTAAAAAACTTCTTCCGCTCGGCCTTATTCATTGGCGGCCTTGGGCTGCGTAGCATTCGGTCTTCTGCTGATTGGCCAGGAATATGATTTAGGAGAAAAATTCCAAACATCAGAACCGGAAAGAAAATCGCTCCGGTGGAAAAAGGCATCCAAAACTCGCTGACTCCAAGATTTTGCATCAGAAAAGTACCCACCGACTTCACAAAACCCGAGGAAAAAACAAAGCTTGCAGCCAGCATGCTTCCCATCATTTCGGTGAATTTGCGTCCCTCCATGTAGTGAAACACGATTCCCCAAATCAAACCCAAGGGGAATCCATTGATCAAAAAGCAAAGGATATTAAGAGGGGCAGGCAAAACGGCAAAACCAAGCAAGGCTAGCCAAGAAACTGCAATTAGGCCCACGATCAACCAAGCACGTCCGGCGTCCTTGAGCTCGGAGATCATTTTGATACCGTAGAACTTACTGGCCATATAGCCCAAGGTCTGCGCCAGAATCAGCCAAACTTTCAGATCCAGTCCCAAAAAACTTTCCCCGTCAAAGGTCGCTGCCGCAAAAGGTTTCCTGAAAGCATACATGCTGCTGTACACCAAAAAACCCATCAAAGCGGCAAAAACACTCATTTTGAAGGAGCTAACTTGGCTGAGCTTGGCTGAAATAGCTGGAAACCGATACATCCTTACTCTTGGTGTGCGAGTTCGAAAGCCCTAACAATATCCAAGACTTCTGTTAGCGATTTGGCAAGATGCGTGGGCTTATGCGGAATCAATTCTTCTTCCGAAAAAACTCCGGATGTGATCCCGATACTCATCAGGCAACCAGCATTGTGGCCTTCATTCACATCGACTTCGGTATCTCCGACTTTGATGACGGACTTGGGATCAGTTATTCCGAGCTCAGCCATGATCTTTTGGATCATAAAAGGAAAAGGTCTCCCCTGCTCCACTTCATCACTTGCCGCACTTGCATCGATGTGTTGGCCATTGTCCCAACCTACGCGCTTTAGGATGATGTCGGTAATGTCTCGGCTGAAGCCTGTATCCAGCCCCACTTTGATTCCCATTTCGTGAAGAGCAGCAAAAACTTCCTCTGCATCGGCGATTGGACGGATGGAAGGATCATTTTCATAATAATCCAACATTCCCTGTACAAATGCGGTATGGATTTGATCTACTAATTCCGCTGTGATTTTGGAGGAATCCGGTTCATGAATCTCAAGGAGATCCCGGATGGCCTGAGGCTTGGAATAGCCCATTTTTTCATTCGCTTCCTGAAGGGTCACGGATGGATAGCCATGTTTATTTAGCGCTTTTTGAAAAGCTTTTGCCACGCTGTTTTCATCGTGGATGGTCGTGCCGGCCATGTCAAAAATGGCAAGTTTGATATGAGACATTGTGCTGCTATGGGTTTGTGGCGGTACGAAAAGGGAGATTTGTGCAGAACACGCTCCCCCTTGATCGTGCAAAACCAACTCAATTACTGTTTAGCAAAAGTAAACAGTTGTTTATATAGGCTTAAAAAATTTGGGTTATGATTTTGTTAAGTGATTGTTTAGAAAAGTTTTTCAAAACAGTTTCATTTTGCTCAAAAACATATCTTTACTTGCCCAAAATCCCTTTTTTGGAAGATTCACAAAAACTTAATTCAAGATCATTGACTAAGAGTCTGGATTCAGTGAATTTAGTATTTGTAAACAAAATTGAAAATGGACTTAAATCTGCTGAGTAAAGACGAAAAATTGGATTTGATCTTTGGTCTGTACCAAAAATACGGCAACGAAGATTACATCGGTGAGCCGGTCTCCCAAATCGAGCACATGTGCCAGTCAGCACAACTGGCAGAAAAAGAAGGTTTCGATGAAGAAGTCATTCTCGCGGCGTTCTTCCATGATATAGGCCATTTGTTTTCCCATTTACAAACCACAGAATCCATGGGAGGATTTGGCACCAAACGTCACGAGCAGATAGGTGCAGATTACCTGCGAAAGCTTGGTTTTTCTGAAAAAATCGCCAAACTCGTCGAAAACCACGTGCAGGCCAAGCGCTACCTGACTTTTAGATTTCCAGAATATTTCGAAAAACTCTCTGAAGCCAGCCGACAAACGCTTGTGTACCAAGGTGGGCCTATGACAGCATCCGAAGCTGCAGAATTTGAGCGAGATCCACTTTTTGAAGCTTCGCTGAAAATGAGAACCTGGGACGAGGAAGCCAAATTGGAGTTTGTTCCTTTACCTGATTTGGAAAAATACAGGAAGATGGCGGAGGGGGTTTTGGGCTAAAGCCACAATAAATTAATGGTTTCTGAGGAATGGGCTAAAGCCGCATTCCTATTGATGAATTTGAATTCCACCTGGATTACACCTATCAATTGCATCCAACTTCGATTGATGAATTAATAACAACAATTCTTATCACCGGACAATTTGATAATCTTGAATCAAGAGATTTGCGGATAAATTCAATCTAGCTGCCAATTTTCGGATCATATCAACTGTAAGCCTTCTTTTACGGTTTAATATCTCAGAAACTTGACTTTTGCCTCCAATTTCAGAAATCAAATCAACTTGTTTGAGTTGCATCTCTTCCATTCTGATTTTGATTGCTTCTATCGGATCGGGGGCTTCAATTGGAAAATGTTTTTTCTCATAATCATCCACCATCAATCCAAGGATATCCAGCTCGTCGCCTTCTTTTGTTCCAAGCTTAGCATCAAAGATCTCTTCTATCCTTTTTAAAGCTAAGCGATAATCCTCTTCTGATTTAATAGGTCTAAGACTCATTGTTTATTTCTCTAAATGTTGTTAGCATCAATCTTATCGTACTCGGAATGTGTTCCGATAAACCGTATGAAAGCTAGTTGATGTTCAAAATTGAACTTTACTACCAGCCTATACGAATTTCCTTTAATGTTAAATACAATCCTGCTATCCTTTAAGATACTTGCATTTGCGTAGCTTGATTTCACCTCATTTGGAGTTTTCCAATCTGAATTCATAGCTGTTTCAAACCATGTTTTCAGATATTGTTCTGAATCAGGATATTTCTCCCAAAATTCTCTCAAAGTACATTTTGCAAAAATCCGCTTCATAGCATTTGAACCAAGCTCAAAATTAGAGATAAATTCTCAATTTGCGAACTTTTAAAACCCATTTCTATAACAGAGCCGCCTACTTCATCGCCTTCTCCACTTCACTTTTTCCACCTACCACAGGAAGTGTCAGGACCGTTCCATCCAAATCGATGGTCAGTTCCGTTCCCGGCTTTGGCAAAATGGTGAACTCCTTATCCGAGGAGAAAATCATCAACCCAATCTGCTGACCTGCAGGGATAATCTGATCATCCGGCTGGAGTTCAAAACTTACCTCGTAGAATTTACCCGGCACCAAAGGTTCTGACTCGCTGATCGACTTATGGTTTTGCGGATCTGCCCAACCCCGAGTGATGATGTTGTCAGTAATTTTGGCATTGCGCCCTTCTGTCCATGGCAATGAAACCAACCAAACCGAGAGATTGGCCGCCTGCTTATTCGACGCGAGTTTTATCGTGATTTTAGGAATACCCGAAATGTGCACCGCTTCTTTGAGCACAGGAGTCAGATAAAGCAGTCGATGCTCGGAATATTCGGCCTGTGCTAGAGCTGAACCGGGAAAGGAATAATTGTCCACCAAGGTTTCTCTTTCCTGAGAAGTTTCCTTTTCCAAACTCAGTGAACCTACAGCAGGAGCTCCCGGCTTGAGGAAAAAATTCACGGCTGAGGCCTGAGGATTCGGAAAGTCCGAATAAGCAGTCGGTTTGCTACGCTCATCCTGTTCCCGTACAATCCAGGCTTTAGGCTCCTCTTCTACCCCATTTTCTACCCCATGAAGGTAACGGGTAAACCAACGGTTCATCATCGAAAATGGCGGTGGTCCGCCGTGGCCATTTTGGTGGTAATAGATCTTATGCGGAATCCCTTTGGCCCGAGCGGCGTCATAGATTCGGTAGCTGTGCTCAGGCATGACATTCCAGTCATTGAACCCATGGGACATAAGCAAAGCAGCTTTCATCGGTTCCATATCATTCAGGTAGTCACGACCTGCCCAGAACTCATTGTAATCGCCGGTGGCACGGTCCATGCCTTGCGCCATCTCGGTATCACGAACGGTTTTGTTATTGTAGGGTCTTTTGGATTCGTCACCGCTGTGGATAAAATCATACAACACGTCGATATCCTCGCCCAGATAGCCTCCAGGCGAGCGAACCAAACCATTGGATCGGTAATAGTGATAGTATGAGGTATTCGGTGCAATCGGGATAATGGCCTCAAGCCCCTTCACGCCCGTAGTCGCAGCTGCCAAAGGCAAGGTTCCATTATAGGATGTGCCGGTCATTCCGACTTTCCCCGTCGACCAAAAGGCCATTACTTTTTCATTTCCATCCGGACTGGTATAGCCGTTGTCTTTTCCTGTAAGCCATTCAATGACCGCTTTTGGCGCAAGCGATTCATTGTCTCCTCCCACTGTCGGCGAACCTTGAGACAAGCCAGTTCCGGGAGAAGAGGAATGGACCACGATGTAGCCACGGGGAACCCAAGCCATGATTTCGTCATTGGAGATAATCGGCCGCTTGCCTGTTCGCTTCACTTCTGTGGTATTTCTAGGCGGCGCAGGTGCTCCCAGCTCGTGTCTGACATCCCAAAAAATCGGTGCATTTCCCGCCGTACCGGCATAATATGGACTGCTGGCATAGATCACAGGAAGCTTCAGTCCTTCTGTCTCCGTCTGTCCAGGGCGAGTTACATCGACGTGCATGCGGTCCAACTTTCCATCCCCATCGGTATCGAACTCTGTCTCCACCCATAAGTCATGACGGATCCAGTTGGAGGAGTCTTTCAGTTCTTGGACGATCTGGGCTTCCCCATTTTCGAAGATGGGTTTGACTTGAGCGATTGCAGCTGAAGTTCCAATGAATATTGCCAGAATAAGAATTCTGAAATGAAGCTGGATTTTCATGAAATTTGAAATTAATGAAATGATATTTTGATGGAAATTAAAAATTCTAGAATTACTCGCAATAGGAACAGCAGAAAATGAAAGCAGCGTAAAATTTATTGAAGATATCCTTCGACAAAATTTCAAATCAACCCTCAAATAGCTCCGAAGGAGCCTAACTATTAATAACCCTGTACGAAGTGCAGGGAAAATAATGAATTGTCTGCTCAAGAGCCCTGAAAGGGTGAAACTTCAAAGTTCCGCTCTTTCAGGGCTCCATTTTTTATTATTTAATTTTACCCCCGGCTTTACCGGGGGTTCCGCCTCGGCGGACAGGTATGAATTGTTTCGATCCTTCGGATCTTAGGAAAACCAAAATTAAACTGTCTAGCAATTCAATTCCTTTATTAAATATTTCGAATGGTTAATAGCGGATATTCATGTCAAGCTAAATGTATAAATCAATCGACCAGACGGCACACCATTATCCCCGATTGGGATTTATTGGCGGCTAGGTAGTCACTTAGTGGTTTTTCGGAAATCTCGACCTGCATATTTCCAGTTCCGGCGTGCATCAGGTGGATTCGACCATTTTTTTCAACTGCAAATCCCACGTGGACGATATCCAGATTTTTCATTGAAGTGGTGATTGCGATCAAGTCTCCGGATTTAATGTTTTTCTCGAGTGATTCGATCTCAGCTTTTGGGATAAAATGGTAGGTCCTTTTCGCAATTTCCAACTCATCTGCTTGAATTGCTTTTAGAAAATCCGGGTTGGAAAGCTGAGAGTAAAACCGTGGATTTTCGGACATAAAAGTCGGCTGGTTCGGGTAGGGAGAACCTCCGATTTCTTCGGTGATATCTTGGATGATGCCTTTTTCCTGATTTTGGTAGATCCAATCCGAAAAGTAATGCAGGCGAGAAGAATAGTCCTTTCTCAGCCCATCCTGATACCGCAGGTGTTCCAATTCCCGCTCAAAAGCTTCGAAAGTCAGCTCCGCTTTCTTGGCAATCCGTGCCAAAGTCACCACAGTCTCCAGATAAGTGGTGCAATCCAGACCTATCAGGTTGATGACGAGTTTTTCATCTCCTGGGAGTTCCAGGGTCTTTTCTACATAAGGTGTCCCAATGAAGGATTGACCGATCTCGATAGCCAGTTCCTGAATAGACTTTTCAGCAAGATTTCTTTGCGACAGCTCCACTAAAGTCGCATCCAATCGCTCCCGACTTTCCAGCGTGCAGACGGTTTGGGCACTTAGCGAAAACGAAAGGAGGAAAAGAAAAAGGGTAAAAAGGCGCATTGGGGTAATGGGATTGGAATTTTTGATGAACTTACGAGAAATGGAGATTCAGAGTAGATTTTTCTCTGAAAGAAAAATATCAAGTTGTCTCCCAAATTTGATAATTAGGTTCTCCGAAGAGGTAAAATAGGTAGGAAAATGACCAATTCCTTCCAAAAATTCCAAAAACGCCTCTTTGGTTTTCAATCCCTCCAGAGTAACTTGATCAATGTCAACTTGGCCTTTTTTGAAATAGGTATAAATAATGGGCTTTCGGTGTTTTAAGTAATTTTGGTAAGCCATTTGAAATTCTTCAACTGTAAAATTTCCTGCTTTGGTAAAGAAAATGCTCAATACTATATCTGATTCCAGAATAGCCCTATTGTAATCGTCCTGCTTTCTGGTAGCAGAAACTGAATCATCGAAATCTTCCCAAATCACAGTTTCAAGGAATACGTTTTTTTTATTGAGAATCTTGTTTTCTCTATCAATATAATCCTCAATAAGTTTTCGCTCTTCTTTAAGCTCAATCGAACTAGCAATAAAGATTTTCAGCGTTTTTTTTATTCCAGAAAAATCCTCTTGAGTTGACAATTTGGGCCTTGGATCAAAAGTGAAATCAAGGATGACTTCTTCTATTTGCTGCCTGTATTTAACAGAAGTTTGAAGGCTGAAAGCGAGAAAAATTTTCAGCCCATAGAAAAACTGCTTGGCCTCTCCAGTTGAATAATTTCGATAAATAATCTTACCATAATTTCCATCTAGAACTAGCCGACCATCAACATCCAAGTAATTGCAAGCCTCAGGATTTACCCTAAGACTAGCACTAGAATATTTTGCATCTGCCATACCGGTTCCAGGCCAGAAATACCTCCTTTCGGGGAGATCAATTGTGCTATCAGTATATTGGGTCGGATCAAAAATAGAATCATCTAACGAAACACAAATTTTAACGCCATCCAATTCTTCGATATTTGGAAACCTCAATTCAAATGGTTTTGGGCTCATTAAAACTGAATATTGACCATTCTGTGGGTCTTTCATAAAAATCGGGCATCTTACTCCTCCCTGAAAAAATTCAATCCCCAAGTTTTGTGTCCTCAAAAACTCACTTTCCATATAATTCAGTTATAGATTTTTGGACTCACCCGAAATTTTCAAAGCATTCAAAAAATTTACTTGTTAGAAATCAATACCAATCTTTAAAAACTCTTTTCCAAAAGTTAAACTTTTGCGTCTGTTTTTCAAAAAGGCCAAAATCTAAATGCATTCAACCTTAAAATTAAATCACTTCGCCTGAATGCAATAGGATGTAATTTTCTGAATTTGGTCTTCGCCATTAAACTCATACAAATCGCAGGCATAGACAAACGAAACCTGTTTTCCATCTCTGATAAACTCAGCAGTTCCGTTGACGACAACTTTTTGATCATCAGCGATCACATTTAAGATCTGGAAATTAGTCGTAACCGACTTGAAGTAAGCAGCCACTTGCTCACAATTTTGAAGTATTACTTTCTTCCCAATGTATCGATTTTCTCGCACCACTTCCCATTCAGCATTTTCAGCAATTGAATCAGCAACCTGGTCAAACTCTCCGATAGAAAATGCCTGGGCTATTTCGATTCTGGTCATGGCTTAGAGGTTTTATAATGGGAATTGCCCGTTTAGAAATTTGCTCCTCGAGAAAAATACCAAAAAAACTCAACTCCCCTTCAACTTCTCTCCTCTTGCTGAAAGCTGCGCCAACTCCAAAATCCGGGAATTTCTTGTCTTTTCGGTTTTGGCAAGTTTCAGCCAACGTAGGACAAAACGCTTGCTGGAATCATTGATTGCATAAAAAAACTCGGTAGCGCCTGCATGCTTTTCTAGTTCCTCCTGCAGATCCTGAGGGACGATCAGCTGATCCACATCATCCATAAAATCCCACAAACCGGCTTGTTTGGAAAGTTCAATGGATCGAAACCCTGCTTCTTGCATTTTGCCTTCCTCGATGAGTTTCGCAGCGCGGTCTTTATAGGTTTTAGCCCAATGCTGCACACGGCGTGGGGAGATCAACTGCATGGTCCGGGTTTCGTCAAGCTTCCTTCTGATTCCATCGATCCAACCAAAACAGATCAGTTCGTCCAAAACCTCCGATGTAGAAAGATATTTCTCAGGCACAATTTTCAAAAAAGTCACCAACCAAACGGACTCCTCTTGGCCATAATGCTGCTCCAACCAAGATCTCAATTCGGTACTGGATGAAACTTCAACTTTGAGGAAATTGTCGGTTTGGAGCATTTTTTAACGGTTTGGAATTTGGCGAAGGAGCAGAATTCGAATCACTAAACTGTCTGCCAACACTGAATCCCGCACCTGCGGGAAACAAAGCTTAATTAACCACTGAATCGCCACTTTTGGGTAGGTGTTGTTATGCGGTCGGCTTTCTTGTTCTACCATTGTTTAGTTATTTTTTCAAGTCTATCATTGTCGAATATTAGCAAAACTCGATTGAGTGAAATGGTGTCCGTTTTGAAGTCCATAAACTCAAAATCCTTTCGGTCTTTAAGTTCGGTCTCTATTTGTTTTTTAGTCAAGTCCGTTTTATTAATGATTTCAATTAGTTGGTCAAGGTCGTTTTCTGTGTCTCTGTAACCTTCTTTTTGATAGGTCAGTGTTACACCTTGGTCAATAATTGAATAAACAGAAAAAACAGTCACCGCAACCAAAAGTGTCAAGCAACACCAAAATGCAATTTTCCATTTATTCATTTTCTGGCTTGGTCTTTATACTGTTCAACAAATTCCTTAGCGTCACGAAGGTTGTCAGGATACTTTGCATAATTCTGATAGTTCGTCACTCCATTTTTAGTCTCAACTATTTCATATATGTGCTGAAAATAAAATCCATTTTCAATTAGAAACTTAACTGTTTCCCATTTTATGTCTTCTGTCTTCTTAGCTGGTTTAAATAGGTGAGGCAAAAGTGTCATTGGTTTTCCGCATTCAGGGCAAGGATATGTTTGTTCAGAACCACTGTCAAATGGTCTGTTAAGTGTTAATCTACATCCTAAACAAACTTTTTTATGTCCCATTACTTTCTATTGTCGTGTCGTTTTTTAAGCTGCCGCCAACGGTTAGTATATGAAAAGTAGGCGATTTCGAAGCTCTAGACTTTCGGTTAAGCACAAAGATTGATGCGAGCTAAAAACCTTGAATTCAGCACTATTTCGCCTATTTTTTATATACATTGTTAACAGCATACCTTTTTATTTTTCCCTGTTCTCATAGAAATATTCACCAAGTTCAATAACCTTATTTTCTATAGAGTCCTTTGCCTGATGTTTGAATTCTCTTATCAATTTGTTGGAAATTTCATTGTCAAACGTCCTTAATGTCTCGTAAGCGTCTGCCCGATAAACTTCCTGTTCTGTTTTGTCAAATAGAATTTGTCCCATTAGGTCAGTCGCAGGTTGATAATCAATTTTTTGAAGTCCGAGAATTGCGTATGGTCTGTACTTCATTTGCTTGTCTTCAATTTTCTCTGTCAATATCGGTCCAATTTCTTTACCTGCTTCTTCAATCGGTCTCACAATGTACCCTTCGGCAACTGATTGGTTATGAAAAACAGAGTAGTAATGGAAAGCACATTTTTTGTCGATTACTTGTCCAACTGTGAAGTGATAAATTAAAGTCAATACTATTACGGCTCCTGCTGTCTTAAAATTCCTTTTTCTTAGTTGGAGAAGTCCAAATACAAAGAAGTTTGCCGTAACCAACCAAAAAATTGTCTTGTAAAAGAAAATCGAAGTCAGGGCAATGTCGAGCATTAGCAATTCTTTTCCTTCTGGATTCCAAGCGTAATTGTCTGTCCAAGTCCACATTTTCCAAAATCCAATTACCAACAAACTGGCAATCAAATAGGGTAATATTTTCTTGGTGAATGTTTTCATTTTTTAGGTTGCTGCTAACTCATGTATTATCTCACTCCAAACTACTAATTCCCTCTCACTTAAAAAAGCCCATCCCAGCGCATAAACCCATATTATCCGACAACAAACGACTACTATCGACTACAAGCGTTTAGCTACCGACTAGTTTTTGCGCCTCCTCCCAACTTTGGACCATCAGTTATCCTCTAGCGGAAATTGTTAATCAAATCTTTCACATCTAACATTTTAAACATCATGAACACGCTAAGAAACAAAGTTCAGCTCATCGGTAACCTGGGTGCCAAAGTAGAATTGAAAACCCTCGAGTCCGGCAAAGTCGTAGGCCATGTCACCATTGCGACCAACGAATCCTACAAAAATCAACAAGGCGAAAAAGTCACCGAAACGACCTGGCACAACCTCGTTATTTGGGGCAAGCAGGCAGAAATCCTTGCGAAATACACCGACAAGGGCGCCGAAGTCGGCATCGAAGGTAAAATCACCAACCGCTCCTACACAGACAAGAATGGTGAAAAGCGCTACATGACCGAAATCGTGGTCAGCGACTTCCTCCTTATGGGCAAAAAAGGAAAAGAGGATTGAGGTTCCTGTGTATTTGTAAATGGTCAGTGGTGAGTTGTGATTGGGTAAACATTGCGCTTTCACATCTCACCTTAATGTCCAGAAAAAAGGATTTTTATACACAAGAACTATATCCTCTCCAAACCCGCGGAATTAAAATTTCAAAAAATCCGCGGAAACCTACCTGTGACAGGCAGGTCTGGGGAAACCATAAAGAAAAGCCACTATACAAAATGGAATTAAGTGGAGTTCTGAGATAGTCAGTCCTCACTTCGCTTTCTCTATTAAATACCGATCCAACAGCTCCCCATCCACTCCAAAAACCTCCCAATTCAAACCCTCCTTTTTCACCTCCAAAATTCCGAAATGGTGGGTTTTGATCAGCTTGTCCATCTGAGGAAATTCGGAAATTTTCCCATTTGGCTCCAAGCCTCCACCTGCTCCGCCCACGATCAAAAAAGTCACCGGATTCCCCGAAAAGTCTCTAGTCAACCGCTCGTAATCGTGCGTATGCCCAGTCACCACCAGATCAACTAGTCCCCGATGAAAATACGGCTCCAGCAAGTCCTGAATTGAGGTTTCCCCATGGTAACCCGGCCAACCCTGAGAATAAGGGGGCTGATGCAGCACGATCATTTTCCAAGTTGCAGCTTTCCATGCTTCGGATTCGATGGCGGATTCAAACCAGGTACGCTGAGTCGTCCCACCCGGAATACTTACTGGAAAATTGACATTGGGATCCAGCGTAATCACCGCCAATGGTCCCAAAAGCTGCATTCCATACGTTGGCTCATTCGGACGAAATAGGAATTTCTTCATCAAATCCGGCTCCAGGTCCTCATAAAATCCGTCGTAATCGTGATTCCCGGGTACTGGCAGTGTTGGAGTTTTCATCAGACTGAGGGTTTGCAGAAATCGCGGATAGGCAAATTCCTCCGAACCATTATTCACCAAATCTCCCGCTCCGATATTCAGGTCAGGTTGGTGACCTTGAATCTGCTTGGCAATCTGGGCAAAGGTCTTCCATCCACCCTGTGAATCTCCCCAAATGGCGAGTTTCAATCCATCTTCAAGTTTAGGTACGGCAAAAGCAAAATTCCCAAAATTCGAATTCTCCTGATGAAGGCTAAACTCCAACTCGTTTCCTTCTGGTTCGAAAGTGAAAACTCCATCTTCCGACTTGACTTCTTTTTCTATTCCTCCGGCAAAAGTAAGCTTTGCAATTCCAGCCTTTTCACTTATCCATCTGAGGAAATAACTGCCATCAGTTCCCAAGAGTAGTACTGGTTCCGTCAGCAAAATCGGATATTCCTCCAGCATGATTTTCTTTTCATCTATGCTCAAATCAGCCAATTTGGACGAAAGGTTTTGATCCTTCAGCATTCTTGACTTTCGCTCGAGAAAAATCGAATCCTGAATGGCGAGTTTCTTTTCCTCCCTATTCAAAAACTCCTCCTGACTGATCCACGTCACTTTGCGAAGCCCACCAGCCATAGCATTGTTCACAGCACGGATGAGCAGCTCCTTTTCTCCTGAATCTGAAATCTCAAAAAACTCTCCCCGCTCCGATCTTGGGATTCGCTCCCCATTAACCCAAAGCTGGGCACCGTCGTCCGCATCAATCAGAAGCACTCCGGGCTCAAGCGTGACTTTTGCTTTGTACCAAAAATTATGATTGGCAGCCGTAAGCCGATGAGGAAGCTTGATCTCCTCTCCACTTTCTAATACCGGGATTTGCGGTGCTATGCCGGGAATGGAGTCTTTTCCCAAAAAGATCCAACCCGAATCCAGCGGAACTGTCTCCAATGCAACTGCTGGATTATAGTACCCTACCAGCTGGGATTCATCCGAAAAAAATGCCTCTCCAAAAGTCGGAGAGGCATGTTTAGAATCTGTAGACACGCATCCGACAGCAAATAGGAATGCAAAAAGTAGGATTACAGACTTGTTCATTTTACCATTTCTTTGATCGCAGGAGCAGCTTTTGCATCAGGGTATTCCAAGCCCAATAATTGGAAAATGGTTCTTGCGACCATCGCAGATTGCCATTGCCCTTGCGTTTTCATCTCACCAGAAGCGGGAGTATCAGGCCCGATGGCCATCATCCAGATTTCTCCTGCATCATGCACCGATGCTCCATGACTCTTCCAGCTGGTTTTGGTCGTACCACGCCCATGATCTACAGTGATGATCATCGTGGTTTTGTCTTTGTATTGAGGATCGGCCTGAACGGTTTCCCAGATTTCACGGATAAACGCATCCGTCTGCTTTGCCGACCAGATGTATTGATCGTATTTGCCTCCGTGTGCCCAATCGTCCGTCTCTCCATAGGCGATGTAAAGCACCTTCGGCTTATACTTTTTGATAGATTCCAAGGCATAATGCTGGGTAAACGGATCCAATCTCACCCCTCCCCATGGACCACGGATCTCGGATTGGAGTCTGTTGACGGTTTTCTCCACATCAGTCAGATCATTTCCTTCAGCTTTGTCAAAACCTGCATTGACCGGTACGCCGCTTCGCTCCTCATTCACGATGTAGGGGAATACATCCCAGCTTCCAAAAGCCATTACTTTGCCTTTGTATTCCGGCATCTTATTCAGGTGTTCCAGTAGCGTGACGTTTGGATTGTTGATTTTGGAATTGGAGTTGATCCGTTCGTCATCGGCAAATCCGCTTAATACCTCATTGTAGCCCGGGTAGGAAAACCACATTTTGTTTTGATTGTCTACCTTATTGCCATAGGCACGGTTGCCGTAGAGTTGCCCCTGAGTGGCGATGGTGTTCCAAAAGAAAGGGAAAAGCATTTTTCGTCTAACTAATGGATCCTCGTGCCAATAATCTGCCAGCAGGGAACCCGGAGTTTCGATCATCCCGGTATCATCTATCAAAAGGGAATCTGCACCCTGAAAAAGCTCCTGCCAGCGAAGTCCATCGAAAGTGATCAGGATGATGTTTTCGGTTTTGTAGTCAGTGGTTTGGGAAAAGGCCGGCTGAAACGCCAAAAGGGCGATGGCCAGTAAAAGGAACCTTAAATTCTTCATGTTGGTATGGGAATGGGTTTTAAAAAAACCGCTGCCTGAAACCAGGCAGCGGATATTGGATTTAATTTACAGCAATTTACTTCACATCCCACCACACTCGCGTGGTAATGGCATCTTCACCTTGTCTCGCTACTGCTGCTTTATAATTTTCTTCATTCAAAGCTTGGGCACTACCCGGATACATGTAGCGAACTGGCACCGTATTAATAAATGCTGCCGGACCGGGCACGATCTCAGGATAGCCTGTTCTTCTCCAATCGTACCAGCCTTCCATGCCTGTAAAATAAAGGGCTAGCCATTTCTGCGTGCCGATTTTCTCCAATTTCTCCTCCGCTGTACCTTCGTAAGCCACACCGGACTGAGCGAAATAGGATTCATCCAGGATTAATTTATCTGCGATTTGAGGCAAGTTGACCAGTCTGTATCTTTCATTGTAATACTCAAATGATGACTCGATTCCCTTTCGGTAATACTCCGAAGCAGTACCGGTAGTGATAAACCCTCTTTCACGAGCCTCTGCCAGAATAAACTGCAATTCAGCGTAGCTCATCAAAATAGCCTGATATCCTGTTGGATTTGCAAGGGAAGTACAGGCAGAGCAAGACCATAGCAACCCAACCCGTGAGATGTAATTGGAACCGCCTTTGGCTGGATCACCAGAAGGTGAATACTGCAGCGCTTCTTCGTCACCTAAGCCGTTTGGCACACCCTGATAATCGTCCACTGTTCCCAAAACACCTGCCCCAGAAGCAGTAGTAGGCTGTGCATAGGCAAATAATCTTCCATCATTCAATTCCTTCAGGACACCTTCCATTTTCTCGCTTAAGCGGTACTCATCGTAAGAACCAGATCTGGTAGTGTAAAGTGGATGCTGATTTGGCACATCGCCCAAGTATTGAAGTGCAGCCTGATCTTCATTTCCTTCGAAAATCGGAGATTGGCTGGGATTGCTAAGAATTGCCTGCATTGCTGCAGATGGATTCTGACGGTCTGACAATCTCATCAAGATTCTCAATCGAAGCGAATTGGCAAACTTCTTCCATTTCATGACATTGCCTCCGAAAAGGATATCCCCGGCGACAACTTCTGAAGTGGAACCCAATAGATTGTTTGCTTCTTCCAATTCCGCAAGAATTCCTGCATAAATGGTTTCCTGTGAATCAAAAACCGGATAGTTCACATCACTCTTCGCCTTGATAGCTTCAGTGTATGGTAGATCGCCATATGCATCTGTCATGAAGGAAAACAAATTGGCGCGCATTACTTTGGCTATACCTACGTAATTCTGCTGACCTGCTGCCTCAGAGAGTTCGATCACATTATTGATGTCCCGCAGCGCATTGTAAAAGGTGCTGTACGGATTTCCCTGCGGACCCCAGTTGTATCGGTCTTCGTTGGTAAACTGGATTTTGGCAGTTTGCTGCATCACCACATTGCCATATCCCCAAGCTCGTCCGGCGATTTCATTGGTCGTAGCGCGAATGACGTTAGGCAAAAGTAGCGCTGAGGAAACGGTCTCAGGGCTGTTTGGATTGACGTTGATTTCTTCGAAATCTTTGTCACAACTGCTCATTCCCAATACCAGGGTCATGGCAAAAGCTGTTAAATATCTTTTATTGAATTGCATGATTTCTGTTTTTAGATGGATGAAAAATCAGCCAATTAGAATTTGACATTGATGTTGAATCCTATGCTGCGTGTGGATGGGAAAGCCATATCCTCTACTCCTGGAATGAGCGTACCTCCACCCATAGAAAGGGTCTCTGGGTCGAAGTGTGGATTTTCTGTCCAAAGGGCCAAGTTTCTGCCGACCAAGGAGATTTTGACATCCTGAATTGGCATTTTGCCAAGGACACTTCTAGGAATAGTATACCCGATGGTCACTTCTCTAAGCTTCAGGAATGTGGCATCATACTTAGCAGCTTCCACATTGTTTCGCTCGTAATATCTGTTGTGCCAGTTTCTGGAAGTGATCTTGATGGTATTAGGAGTGAAAGATCCGTCAGAATTTCTGATGACCCCTTCGGAAATAATTCCATTTCCTTCTACCGTCAGGTCATAGCCATTTTCACGTCCGAAAAGTGTCTCTTCCAATTGACCGGAAGTAGAACCGATTGTTTTGGTACGGGAAACCACGATTCCTCCATATCTGAAGTCAAACAAGAAACCTAGGTTGAAACCCTTGTAGCTCAGGTTATTTTGCAAACCTAGCATCCAGTCAGGATTGTAATTGCCCTGATTTTTCAGCGTAGGATCTGTGATCGGAGTGCCGGAAGTGTTGTGGATGATCTGTCCGAAATAGGGTGAAGCTGGATCATCGACTCTGGCAAAGCCAGCTCCGTAGATATTACCCATTCGCTCACCTACTCTTGCCTGAATGTTTGCACCGTTTCTTCCTGTGAGTGTATAGGTGTCCAGACCTTCGGTCAATTCCAGGACATAGCCTCGGGTACGGGTGAAGTTGGCCATGAAATCCCAAGTGAAGCCTGATGCAGACTGTACTGGACGACCGCTCAATACGATTTCGATCCCTTTGTTTTGGATCTCACCTGCGTTGATGATTCTGGACGCATACCCTGTGGCGATGTCCAATTCAATTGGGATGATCTGATTTCTCGTTCTATTGTCAAAATACGTGAAGTCCAATCCCAATCTTCCTTCTAAGAATCTTACATCCAAACCTGCCTCAAAAGACGCAGTACGCTCAGGCTTCAAGTTGGCATTGGAAAGGCGGCTTGACTCAGTTTTTGCCTGAATAGTACCCCAAGCAGTGGCTGTGTTGTAGACATTCGTAAGCGCATAAGGATCGGTATCGTTACCTACTTCAGCATAAGCTGCACGTACTTTCATGAATGAGATTGCCTTAGGCAAAGTGATCATATCGGAAAGAACCGCACTTAGGGTTGCAGAAGGATAGAAGTAGCTGTTGTTGTCAGCAGGCAAGGTGCTTGACCAGTCATTACGACCAGTGACATCCAAGAAAAGTACGTTTTTGAAACCAATCTGGCTAAAGCCATAAATGGAGTTGATTCGCTTCTCAGAGGTAAATTGGTTTACCTGAAGGTTTACCGCTGTGTTGGTGAAGTTGTAAATCCCAGGGATCAACAACTGAGGTGCGACGGTCTGCACGTATCTGTTTTCCTGACGCATGGCATTACCACCTAAGGCGATGCTGTATGACCATACTGGCTTGGTAGTCTCAGAGAAAGTCAACAAGAAATCGGAGTTTTGCTCGCTGAAGAAGACATCGTCTTCACGGTAGTTACCTCTTGGGAAACGCTGTGTGCTGAATGCACGCTTTCTGTCACGAAGCTCATTGTAGGTATCCAGACCTGTCCTGAGCATCAGGCTCAACTTAGGAGTAAACTTGTACGTCGCTGAGATATTTCCAAAAATACGGTCCTTACCCTGTCCGTTGGTATTTTCATACACATTGAAATACGGATTGTCGTGGTAGTTGTAGTTGTAGTTAAACTGCTGCTGACCTTCCAATCCAGGCATCCAGTAATCCCTCAGGCTGTTGGTATTCACCTGACGGCCATACCAGATCCAGAGATACATCAAATTCTCAGTCCCGTAGGAAATATTCGGTCTGTTTCCGCTGTTGGATCGCTGGTAGTTGATGGTAGAGTTTACCGTAAGTTTATCTGTCAGGTTCATTCCACCATTCAGCGCGATGGTATTACGCTTCAGGTCTGTGTTAGGCACGATTCCCTTTTGATCCAAATTCGTCCAGCTCAGACGGATATTTGATTTTTCGTTGGCTGCTTCCAGTGAAATGTTATTGGCAAGGGTTACTCCAGTTTGGAAAAAGTCATTGATGTTATCAGGTGCGGAGACCCATGGTGTAGCATTGATCGTGCTTCCCGCAGGAGCATTCAAGTCACCACCTCTGAAACCAGGTACGCTTCTCGGAGAGTCAAACTGTGGAATCAAGAGGCCTTGATCCAATTCAGGACCCCAGCTTTCGTCTACCCCATCAGCAATACCAGAACCGGCTCCATTGACGAAAGCAAACTGCCCGTTGTTTCCTTGTCCATATTTATCCTGCCAGTCAGGAAGTCTAAGCGGATTGTCGAACGTTGTGTTCGAATTGATCGAAATACCTAGACCTTTTTTACCTTTTCCAGTTTTGGTTGTGATCAAGATCGCGCCATTTGCTGCTCTGGATCCATAAAGTGCTGCAGCAGCCGGACCTTTCAATACAGTCATGGAAGCAATATCATCTGGATTGATCTCACCCGCAGCGTTGCCATAATCGACTTCTTGGTTACCAGATCCAGAAGAACCTACGATGTTATTGGATATCGGAACACCATCCACTACGAATAGCGGCTGGTTTGCATTGATATTCAAGGAAGATTCGCCTCGAATCGTCACCCGGCTCGATCCTCCCAAACCGGAAGAACCATTAGTGATCTGTACACCTGCTACGCGACCACTTAGTGAGTTGAGGACGTTAGTTTCTCTTGCTTCGGTAAATCGACTTCCGTCAACAGCCTGCACAGAATACCCGAGCGCTTTGGTTTCTCTTTCCACACCCAAGGCAGTCACCACCACTTCACTGAGTGCTACACCTTCGGAGAGTGACACATTGATGATGGTGGAATTTCCAACCAATTGTTCTTTGGCCTCAAAACCGACAAAAGAAAAAACAAGCGTTTCGTTGCTTGCTGCCTCGATGGCATAGGAGCCATCCACATCTGAAACTGTACCACGAGTGGTCCCTTTGACCAGGACAGTAGCTCCCGGCAGCGGTTCATTGTTCACATCACTTACTTTCCCTGTGACCCGGACTTGCTGGGCGAAGGAAAGATTGAGGACGAAGATCAGACAGGCTGTCGTCATCCATTGCCAAATGCTTTTTTGAGCAATCATTTGATAGTAGAGGTTTGGAATAAGTAAACTTTTTGGTTAAAAATTTTACCAAAGCTATACTTCCTCTGTTCCGCTGGCGTTAATCCGACTTTATCAAAAAGTGAATTAATTCATTGTTAACTCGCTCAAAAAGTGAATAAATAGTCTCAAATTAATCAAAATAGCCCATTTTAATTTCTTAACATTGCCTGAAATGTGTAGGAATTATTAAAATCAGGTTAAGAAAAAATGTATATAAATATTAAACATTTCAAATCGCCCCTCAAGGCCCTTTTTTCTAAAAATCAAGTAGCGATTGGAGCTTTTTTAAACAAAGCGACTCGAAATGGGGAAGACTTTTTTAAAAAAATTGGTTGTCCACCACAATGCCAGTAGATCAATATTCCTCCACTTGGTTAGTCCATTGGATTAGATAGTATTGGTAGTAGGGCTTTAACCAAATCTTGAAAAAAAATTTGGCTAAAGCCTAAATTAATTGTGGGTTGAACTCACAGTGAACTCACTAATGCCTCGTTCCAATTCATCCCACTCAAAGCAGATTAAATCCGCCTTTAACCAACACAATGATGGATTCATCCAGACCGGGAACAGGTTCTATTGCGGTCATTGCTTTATTCTGCACTCCCGGATTGACTTTGACCCGCTCCAAGCGATAGCCTTGTTCGGTTTTGCCTTTTTGAACCAAAACAAAATATTCCCCATCGGACTCCACCAAAGCATCGGAAGGAAGTGCCCAGGACTGCTGCGGATCCAGTTGAATTGTAGCCTGAACAAACATCCCAGGAAACAGCTGCTTTCCCTGTTTTTCGTCCAGGAGATCTGCATGGACATTGATCTGCCGCTGTTCATTGACAGATTGCCCTACGACATGGATTTCTGCCAAATAGTCTTTGCCCGACACATCCGGCAGGGTAAAGCTCAACTTCTGGCCAACGGAGATTTGTGCGGCATCCTTTTCAAAAAGAATCAATTCGATATGCAAATGATCCTTATTCAATAAAGAAATGGCTTTGCCGGAAGCTGGAAGAAACTGACCCGGGACCACAAAAACCTCCTCCACAAACCCGTTGAC
Organism: Algoriphagus litoralis; assembly: GCF_003259255.1. GTDB lineage: Bacteria > Bacteroidota > Bacteroidia > Cytophagales > Cyclobacteriaceae > Algoriphagus > Algoriphagus litoralis. The sequence continues at coordinate 161,106 of NZ_QGOL01000013.1, read as the reverse complement.
TGGCGAAAGGACAGGAACTTTGGATCGAATCGATTCAGGGGTAAGTTGGTCTGTATTGATATTAATCAGACCCAGCTGTTTTTTGAGGCTTTGGCTTCGCGCTAAAGCACCGAGGTAGTCCGCTTCGGCTTTGAGGAAGTTTTTCTGCGCAGATATCTGCTCTGCAAAAAGTGTCTTTTGCCGTTCAAACTCTGATTTCAGATACGCCAGTTGACTTGTCGTCTCAAGGTAATCCTGCTGCAAGCGGATGAAATCGGGATTTTCCAGGTAAAAAAGCGTTTGCCCTCTTCGAACTGTCTGACCTTCTACCAAGCTTATCTCACTCACATATCCGCCAAAATAGGCCGATATTTCCTGCATGCCCTCAACGGGCACTTTGACTGTTCCCTGCACATTGATTACTTCGGAAAATTCCCCTTGGACCGGGCTACCCCACTCCATTTTCATGGTATTGAACTGCTCCTCGGTCAGGTATAATTCCGACGATCCCTCTGGCGCTTCGGAGACTTCTATCCCATCCCCTCCCGAGGGTTCAGATTTTCCACAGCCTGAAAAAATCCCCAAAATCAGGGCGAAAAGGCCCAAGCTATAATAGTTTGATCGAATCGCTTGCATCAGTTATTGAGATAAATAAGTTCTAATTGATTGAGTTGAAAATCCAGTTTGGCCTGAAGGTACTGCAGGGTGATACCCCGGGAGTTTTCAATCAGCTGGACGTATTGGAGAAAGTCAATTTCGCCTTCCTTATAGGAGCGAATGGCTTGTTCACGCAATTGGGTCGACAGCTGCAACCCTTCGGATTCATAGTAGTCGATGACCTGTTTATTTTGGGCCAAAGTAGTTTGGATATTGGAAGCGTTGGTCTCTAGCTTTTGTTTGTAGGCTTCTGCCTCCAGCATAATTTGCTCCTGCTGAAATTTTCCGGCTTTTACTTTTGCACTTTGGGAGCCAAAAAACAAAGGAATTCCCACTCCGGCCTGAAAACCCGGATAAACTTTAGCACCTGGTTCGGGATTGGTTCCCCTGAAAAGGTCCACATTCAGATCGGGCAGCAATAATCGCCGATCGACTTTTACCTGACTTTCTGCCTCGAGATAGGCTGACTCATATAAAAGCAGCGAAGGATGATTCGCCAAATCCACCGCTTCTGAGAAATCAAATGACTCAGCTACCAACTCTACTTCTCCTTCGATATTCAATAGCTGTCGAAGCCCGTTTTTAGCAATTTCAAAGCTTCGGCTGGCTTCCGCTTTCTTCAATCCGATCTCCCGAAGCTTACTCTCTGCTGTGAGTTTTTCCAGCAGGTTGGACTCTCCGGTCTCCAGCCTTCGCGTAGCAGCCCTTGCAAATTCCCCATACAGACTGTCGAGGAAACTGTAATTCTGCTCCAATTCTTTCCAGTACAACGCAGTGACGAAGGCTTGACTGATCTCTTTTTTGAGCAGGCGATTACTCAATTGAAAGCGAGCGGATTCCTGCATTTCCATAGCTTCAAGTACATTCTTTTGCGCAGCATAGACTGAGGGAAAAGCAAAACTCTGACGTACTCCCCAGACCCGGTTGTAAAATCCATTTTCCGCGATATCATTTTGGTCAGCACCATAATAGACTTCAGTTTTGCCGACATTCCAAGCAGAGCGGGATCGGGCGGCGGCTGATTCCAGACCTTTTTCCGCAGCCTGAATTCCAAGATTTTGCTGCTGAGCAATTTCCAGAGCCTGATCAAGTGTTAGCTTTTGTACTTCAGTCTGAGAAAAAGCCGGAAAAGAAAACCCTACAAAAAGACCCAAAACCATAAGTGCTGATTTGGGAAGTTTATTTCCACTCCCTTTTTGGGAATTAAACAGCACGTATAAAACCGGCAACACAACTAAGGTCAGCAAAGTGGCAGAAATCAACCCACCAACGACCACTGTCGCCAATGGGCGCTGTACCTCAGCACCTGCCGAACCTGAAACTGCCATCGGTAAAAATCCCAGCGCAGCAGCCGAAGCAGTCAGCAAAACCGGACGCAATCGCTCTTTGGCACCCACGATCACGAGCTCCCGGATGGAAGTGAATTTGTCTTTCATAGATTTGAAGTGTTCGATCATGACGATCCCATTGAGGACGGCGATGCCAAAGAGTGCAATGAAACCCACACCTGCAGAAATACTAAAAGGCATATCTCTGATCCACAGGAGCAGGATTCCGCCAATTGCCGAAAAGGGAATTGCGGTATAAATCATAAAGGCATCCCGGGAAGAGGAAAACGCGAAATACAACAGGATAAAAATCAGAATAAGGGCCACAGGAACGGCAATCATCAAGCGGTTTCGGGCTTGCTGCAAGTTTTCAAACTGCCCCCCATAATCCACCCGATAGCCTTCCGGAATGTTGATCTTCGAGACAATCCCCTGGATGTCATCGACCACGGACTGCAGATCTCGGTTACGTACATTCACCCCGATCACGATCCGCCGCTGAGTGTTGTCTCTGGAGATCTTGGCTGGGCCTTTGGTATAGGAGATTTTGGCTAATTCGTGAAGGGGAACACTTCCTCCTGTAGGAACTTGGATGGAGGCGTTTTCGAGATGAATGATATCCTTGCGGAAAGGCTCCGCAAACCGTACGACTAAGTCAAACTGTTTTTCACCTTCGAAAACCGTCCCTGTACTCAATCCTGCAAAACCCATGGTAACGACCTGATTCAAGTCTTCCACATTCAAGCCATACTTGGCAATCTTGGCGCGGTCGTATTCGATTTTCATCTGAGGAAGGCCATCGACTTTCTCCAGAATAATGTCAGCGGCACCCTCTACGCCTTGAATGGCAGCCTCTATTTCCTCTGCTGTCTCCAGCAAGACCTCCAAATCTTCTCCAAAAACCTTGATCGCCAAATCTGCCCGGACACCAGTAATCAATTCATTGAATCGCATCTCGATCGGCTGGGTAAACTCAAAATCCAATCCAGGGATCGCTTCCAGTGCTATTTTAAACTCCTCGGCCAATTCATCTTTGGTCTCGACAGTCGTCCATTCAGAGGGAGGATGCAGCGTCACAATCACATCACTTTCCTCCATAGACATGGGGTCAGTGGGGATTTCGGCTGCACCGATTCGGGTGACGACCTGATTCACTTCAGGGAATTTCATCAGAATCTCTTCCATTTTGGTCACCGTTTCGACCGTATTGGAAAGCGTGGTCCCAGTCTTCAACACCGGCTGAATGACAAAGTCCCCTTCATCCAGAGTTGGGACAAACTCAGATCCCATGGTTGAAAAAAGTGCAAATGCAGCGATAAGAATCGCAGCTGCTCCAGCCAATACAGCTTTGGAATGCTTCAAAGCCCAATTCAGCGTAGGCTCATAGATTTTGTTCAGGAAATTAATCAGGCGGACAGACACATTTCTGGGTCCAGGTGCTTCTGATTTGAGGAAAAGTGAGGATACTACCGGTACATAAGTCAAACCCAAAATCATCGCACCGATGAGGGCAAAGCTGAACACTTCAGCCATAGGTCGGAACATTTTCCCTTCTACTCCAGAAAGTGAAAGAATGGGAATAAATACAATAATGATGATGATCTGCCCAAAAATCGCCGAATGCATCATCTTGGAAGCCCCAGAGAATGCGATTTTATCTTTCTCGATCTGTTTTTCACTTTTACTAAGTCCCTGAAAAAGCTCCGTAGATCGGGTAAATCGGTAAGCAATGTACTCGACGATGATCACCGCACCATCGATAATAATTCCAAAATCAATCGCTCCCAAACTCATCAAGTTGGCATCGACACCGAAGATGTACATCAGCGAAAGCGCAAAAAGTAAACTCAAAGGGATCACCGAAGCCACTACCAAGCCGGATCGAAAGTTGCCGAGCAGCAGGACCACGACAAAAACCACAATCAAGCAGCCCAAAATAAGGTTCTCCGCAATGGTAAAGGTCGTCCGATCGATCAGTTCGGACCGATCCAAAAAGCCGTTGATCACCACCCCTTCAGGTAGCGTATTTTCCATTTCGGCGATCCGTGCTTTGACACGATCGATGGTTCCTTTGCCATCCGCTCCTTTGAGCATCATGACCTGCCCCAATACTTTTTCTCCCTCCCCGTTGGCAGTGATTGCTCCAAATCGATTGGCATGTCCAAATCTGACTTCAGCAATATCCCGAATGAAAACAGGGGTGCCATTTCTGACATCCACTACGATATTGCCTATATCCTCCAGACTCGTCACCAAACCTTCTCCACGGATGAAAAAGCTTTCGTTGGTCTTTTCGATATAGCTTCCTCCAGCGACAGAATTATTTTTACTCAAAACCTCATAGACCGAAGCAAGATTGATATCCATCCCCTTCAGCCGGTCAGGATTGATTGCTACTTCGTATTGCTTGAGAAATCCACCCCAAGTATTGATTTCGACTACTCCCTGAATTCCGGCCAATTGTCTCCGAACCACCCAGTCCTGAATGGTGCGCAGGTCAGTGATCGAATACTTGTCTTCATATCCGGGCTTGACATCAATGACGTATTGGTAGATCTCTCCCAATCCTGTAGAAATCGGCCCCATAAATGGAGTCCCAAAACCCTGCGGAATCCGCTCCTGTGCCATTATCAAGCGCTCAGAAATCAGCTGACGGGGTAGGTAGGTCCCCAACTCTTCTTCGAAAACTATGGTCACCACCGAGAGTCCAAACTTGGAAACCGACCTGATTTCCTTCACCCCAGGGAGGTTGGCCATCTCCAGCTCTACCGGATAGGTGAGGTATTTTTCCACATCCTCAGTAGCCAGATTGCGGGAAGTGGTGATGACTTGGACTTGGTTATTGGTGACGTCGGGTACGGCTCCGATGGGCAAATTGGAGAGGGCGTAAATCCCAAAACCCAACCAAACGGCAATAAAAATGAAAATGATGAGCTTGTTGCCAATACTCCATTGGATAATGCGGTCTAGCATGAACTTGTAGAATTTAAACCCGAAGGTCTGAGTTCAGCCTTAATCCTGCCTTAGGGGATTCTTAAGATTTGCTTAAGAAAGGGGAAAATCGAGTCTAAACGTACTTCCTTGTCCCTTTTCACTGACTACAGAAATCTTGATTGCAGATTCCTGAGCAAGTTTCTTCACAATGGCCAATCCTAGTCCCGTACCAGGAATCAAGCGGTCGATTGCTTCTTTTTCCCGAAAAAACGGATCGAAAATTCGCTCCAAATGGATAGGAGATATCCCTACCCCTTTGTCGCAAATTTCAATGAAGGGAATTTTGTTTTCGACCCCTGTTCGCACCAATACCTCAGATTCGAAATCGGAATACTTGATTGCATTTTGGATCAGGTTACTCAACATCATCTGAAGGGACTTTTCATTGACTTTGACGTAGATCGGGATTCCGGAGAGGGATTGGAAGGTGATCTTCCGCCCCTGCTCAGTGGCTGTTTGATCGGTGATTTCCTCCAAAAATGTAATGAGCTCCAATTCTTCCTTGACGAGATTTTTCCCTTTTTCCTCCCGCGCCAAAGCCAAAAGCTGATCGATCGTCGCCGACATGCGATCGATGCTGGCAAGGGAGGTTTTGATCTTTTCCACATATTCTTCCGCTGTCCTTGGCTTGCGAATCAGCACTTCCAAAGTTCCTCTCAGTACAGAAAGTGGCGTCCTCAATTCATGAGAAGCATCTGAGGTAAATTGTTTTTCACGGTTCAGGGAGGATTCCAAGCGTTGCAGGAGTTCATTGATCGACCGGGTGAGTTGGCCGATTTCATCGTTGGGATCTGCCTCAGGCACACGCTCGTTGATATTATTTTGGGTGATTTGGTTGGTTTTTCGGATGATGGCTTGGATCGGCTCGATGCTTTTTCCGGCGAGATATCGCATGGTAAGAAAGAGCGAAAGCAAAATAATCGGATAGAGGATCAACAGGACATTGCGGAGATTATTCAGGAGCTCCCGTGAATCCTCAAATGACTTGGCCAACAAGAGGTAACCTTCAAGTTTACCGGCATTGAAGAGCGGAATCTGCATCTGTCGTACTTCACTGGCACCGATTTTCAGGGTCCAGGCTTCTTTTTCTGCCGATTTTTCTGGAGAAAAACTAAGGTGATTTTCACGAAGATTAGGGGATCGATCCATGGATTTGCCTTCCAGGTCGACGATCTCGATAAAAATCGGATTAAGCTGAATCTGGCTGTGCTCCATCTCCTGCCATTCGTCCTTGTGCAAAAACCGAATTTCTCCATTGACCATGAAGATCTCGCCTTTATGCTTGTCCGTTTCCAGCCCTAGTTCGCGATCTATATTCCTCACGACAGTCACGTTGGCTACAAGGTAAATCACCGCAAAAACCACCAAAATGATCAGTGCCGTCACTAGGGTAAGTCGGGTTGCGATTCGCTCTTTATAGGCCAGTTTCATCGTTCTTGACTGTATTTATAGATCTTTAGCCATATAGCCGACTCCACGGATGGTCTGAATGTAATCCTCATCAATGTGTAGATTGAGCTTTTTGCGGAGCGAGTTGATAAAGACATCGATCACACCGGTATTGTATTCAAAGTGAATATCCCAGACACTTTCGATGATCCGGGTTCGGCGGCACACCTTGTTTTTGTTTCGGACGAGATATTCCAGCAGTGCAAATTCCTTTTGCGTAAGCTGAATCTCTTCTTCTCCATTCAGGACCAGATGCCGATCTGGGAAAATTGAAATTGGCCCCAGACTCAGTTTCTCCTCCGAATCCGTTTTCCCGCGGAGCTGAACCCGGATTCGCACCAGCAATTCTTCAAAATGGAATGGCTTTTTGATGTAGTCATTGGCTCCCGATTGGAGACCGAATACCGTCTCGTCTACCGTGTCTTTGGCAGTAAGAAAAATGATCGGCGTCTGTGGGAAGTCTTTCCGAAACTGACGGGTGAGCTCGATGCCGCTGATGCCGGGAAGCATCCAGTCGAGCAAAAGCAAATCGTAATTGCCAGAAAGCGCCAGCTCCAGCCCCTCTTTTCCATTGTCCGCCACATCTACGGCAAATGCCTCCTCTTCCAATCCTTGCTTGAGGAAATTGGATATTCCGGGCTCATCTTCTACTATCAGAATGCGCATAAAATGGATTTACGGCAACAAAATTTGAAAATCCAACGAGAAAACAACGATTTGAAGCCTTAAGATTCACTTAACTTTTCACTTCGCCGGAGCACTGACCACTCCCACCATGCTGTCGGCAGTTCCATAATACAGCAGCCATTTTCCCTGAAAATAGACCAAGCCTTCCAGAAAAGTCGTCCCCTCGGGATATTGTCCAGATTTCTCAAAAGGCAATTCGGGTTGAATGAAGGGTGCAGTCACCCGATCCAAAAGTTTCCAGGGTTCCGAAGCATCAAAAAGGGCCTGCCCTCCTGTATAAACACGATTTCCAAGATTCTTCACACCAACCTGCTGAGAGTTTCCGGCATTATAAAGTACCACGATTCCATCTTTGGTCAACAGTGGCGGTGGACCAGCTTCCACCAACCAAGAGTCAAAGAATCCGGGACGCGGACTCAAGACCGGAACCCGGTTGCCCTCGTGATTTTCGACTGGAACCCAGTTTACCAAGTCATCAGAAGTGGCAAGCCAGATGTGCGGCACACCGTAATACATCCAATATTTTCCCTTGATTTTAGCTGCAACCAGCTTTCCGTCTTTCAATTCGGTGACGATAGCACCGGATTTTGACTCGACATGGTGGTATTTTCCATCCTTCCATTCCTGGAAGATCGGACCGTGCTTTTCCCATGTTTTCAGATCACGTGAAGTGGCCACGGCCAGTCGGGGGACCTCGCGGTTCCATTGGGTATAGGTCAGGACAAACAGTCCCTCCTCAGTCTCCACGATTCTCGGGTCCTCGGTTCCGCCTGTCCACTCAAATTCCTTTTGGGAATCAGCCTGAGGATAGAAAAAAGGAACTTTTTCACGCTCAAACTGAAATCCGTCCGATGAAGTCGCCATTCCTAACCGGGAAGTATGACCTCCGATCTCTTTTTCTCCGAGCTTTTCTTCGGCGCGATAGATTACATGAACTTGACCGTTTCGGACAATCGCTGCGGGATTGAAGGTCGCCATCGATTCCCAATTGACCGTTTTGCCGGACATCGGATCCAGAAACTGTGTATCTGAAATCGGGGAAATGATCGGCTTGGCATTTTCGGGCCGTTCGAACGGGCCAAGCATCCAGGCTTTTTGCTGGGCAAAAGTCAGATTGCTCAAAACTAATAATAAAGCCGCGAGGAATAGTTTGCTTGTATTTTGGGTCATGATAGCAAAATACGGTTTAACAATTGAGGTTTACCTACCCTGGCTGTTTTTTTAACCAAGAAGGCCTCAAAGTTCCGCAAATTAGATCTGTGAACATTCGTCCCAACAGTGAGATTTTTTTTACTATAGAGAAAAAAGAGGGAGGGGTATTGACTTTCACTAAAGTAAATAGAACTGCATTCCCAAATGCTTTTTCAAACGTTTTTGAGAACACTGAGAAAAACTAAAGCTTTTAGTTTTTAACCAGTAAATGAAATCTGGGAATATCTGTGTCGTTTTCTGAGGAAATCTGAAAGAAATGATTCAGGGAAAAATTTTTCTACGACAAACAAAAAAAGACTTCCGGAAATCCCAGAAGCCTTTTTTTTCAAAAATTGAAACTTATGTTTATGCCATTTCGGCCATAGTAGTTACCGGCGTTTTTGCCTTTGACGTTTTCTTCTTTTTCCGCTTATTCCACCAGATCAGCGTTCCAGTGATAGGCAAAGAAGTAGCAATCAGACAAGCCACAAACCAGATAAACTTGGTGAATTGACCGAAGATTTCCCCTGTGTGAAGCGCCTTGACCGATCTGCCGATTTGCTGTCTGACTGGAAGATCTGCAAACAATTTTGCCTCTTTTACTTCCAAAGTCGAAGGATTTAAACTTAGCTGATCCGCTCCTGCTTTTGCAAAAAAGCCCGTTCTTGACTTGCTGACAGATAGATCCCCTCCTGGCTTGGAAGGAAGAGAAATCCTCAAATTACCTGGATAGCTCAGTTCCGAATTACTTTTGGCCACCACTTGATCCAGAGAGATAAAAACCGGCTCTGCAGGTATTTCCTCTTTAGGTTTTTCCTCTTGGCCTCCACCTGCATTCTCTCCGCGGGGAGCCTGATAGGTGTCAAATGTCTTCTGCCATCCCTCTCTATACCATTGGTAGGACCAGAAAGGTCCAGTCACTGCCATGATAAATAAGACCACAAGCGAGTAGAAGGCCAATGTATTGTGCAAATCGTGATTGACCCGCTTCCAATTGCCGGACCATTTGATTTTAAGACCCTGCTTCCAGTTTTTGACTTTCTGAGGAAACCAGATAAAAATCCCGGTAATCACCCCCAATAAAAACAGCAAAGTGGCAACTCCATTGATAAATCGACCCAACTCCTGATTACTCATGGACTCCAGGATTGGCTCTTCAATTTCATTTAAGAGCAACCAGCGGTGAAGTGAAAACATGTAGCCCATAAACTTCTCTGCTCCCGTTTTCTCCGTATTGTTTGCTAGGATTTCTCCTGAATATGGATTGACATAAAAGGTAGTAGGTCGCTCTGCTCCCGCTGTTTTGACACCGAACTGTACGCTACGGTCTTCTGCCTGAAAGACGTTGGCACTGACTACCTCACCTTGTAATTCAGTTTCCACCATGCTTTTTAACTCATCCAATGTCTTCATTTCACCGGAAGCCTCGACAAAATAACGCTCGGAATCAGCAGTTTCCCGGATCTCAGTATTGTAAACGTAAATCGTTCCGCTGAGGCAGACCGCAATAACAATTAAGCCGGATATCAAACCTGCGTAAAGATGGATGTCATTCAAAAATTTCCGGATGGGCTTCCACATGATGGCGTTGAGTTAACGTGTTGCTCTTAGAATAAGAATTGGTACAAAAGTAAAAAGGGGATTCATTATTTAGAACGGTTCTACAAAATAATTTTATTTAGACTGAATATTCATAATAGAATCAAAAATATCCTTCAGAAAAAAATTCTGACAAGTATTTAACTTACCAGCGGAATCATTACCTCCTATGAAAATCACCAAAATCATCCCCATCCTGATCCTCGTTAGTCTTTTCTTCGCCTGTAAGCAAAAGGACACCACTCCAGACCCAAGACTGGAGCAACCTGAAGAATTTAAAAAACTGCTCGACGCGCATGGTGACTGGAAGAAATGGGTCGATGCTAAAGCCTTCTCCTATGCCATGGTCCATGAGACTAATTTGGCTTGGGAAAATCATTACATCAACCTGACCGACCGCAAAGTCCGGATCGATGCAGATACCTGGCAAATCGGAAACGATGGGGAGAAAGTATGGATCAGCCCGAATAGACAGGCTTTTCAGGGCAATTCAGTGAGATTCTACCATAACCTTTACTTCTATTTCTATACCATTCCCTACATCTTCACAGACCCAGGTGTGAATGTGCAAAAAGTAGACCCGCGCATGCTCAATGGCCAGTCTTTCGAGACTTTCGAGGTGAGTTTTGATAAAAATGTAGGCGATAGTCCGGATGACAAGTATTACATGCTGGTCGATCCTGAAAGCGGGAAACTGGCGTGGTTGCTCTACAAGGTGACTTTTTATGATAAAAACAACCAAACCATGAATGCACTCAAGTATGAAGATTATCGGGATGCAGGCGGATTGGTTTTCCCAAGGGTCATGACGGGATACCAGCTGGAAAATGACTCTACCAAGCGAATCCGATACCAAGTCAGCTTTTCTGATGTATTTCTCATAGATGAGCCGATGGATGATGAGTTGTTTGCAATGCCTGAGAAAAATGCAGTTGTGGCCAACTAGTCAATGTTCAAATTCAATTTTGAAGGCTAGTTTATGCTAAGCTTTTCCTGAAAATTGACTATTTCCCCTTGTTCAGCAGTTTCATATCCACTACCGTCCTGAGCTCAGAATCAGCCAGCCCGCCAAAAGTCCCCTGCACCGGCAATGTTCTGACCGGATCCGGGTGGCAAGCCAGTGGGATGTAGCGATGATCTGTAAATAAACCCAAGCTCGGATCCAATCCCAGCCAGCCAGCACCTGGCAGGAACACTTCCAACCAGGCATGCAATTCGTGTCCTTCCTCCAAATCCGGATTAAAGGCGTAGCCACTCACAAATCTAGCTGCCAGACCCAATTCGCGCAGCATTTCCATCTGCATCAAGGAAACATCCCTGCATGATCCGCTTTTTCTTGAAAAAGTAAAGTCGGCCTCCCAGATATTCTGCTCATGCCGGATTTCGTGTTGCCAATCCTGATAGATTTTCTGCGTTAGATTTACTAAAAAATCTACTAAGCCGGTGGAATTTTTCTTGATCTCCAGCAGGTATTCAGTGAATTGATTTTCTGATTTATCAGACAAAAACGGGATCAAAAAGGCGGTCTTATCCTCATAGCTGAATTGGAAAAAAGGATTACTCCAGCCCTGTTCCTCAAAGCTCTTGTCAATGATGAACCCAAAAGGATTGAATGCATGCATTTTGAAAATCCATTCTCCCGTGACCTCCAAGGAACTGGTCTGACCTGAAAACCAAGCCAGTTTGTACCAATTACCTGCTAGATCCTGCCTGTAGTTTTGACCATCAGGGTCCGGATTGACGGAGAATTTCTGATGCTCTATCCTGAAATAGGGTCGATGCTGAGGGATAAGATACAGCTTATGGATCCCCAGAATCACCTCTGAGCTGTAGTCGTATCTGGAGTGATGAGTGACCTGTACCAGCATGGCTCAAGCCTCCCGGGTGGCAAAGTCAAAATCCTCGAAGGCACTGCTCAGCACTTCAGAAGGAAGTTCCGCAATGGCATTTTTGAGACGATTGTTCCAAAACGTCGAAATATGTTCCAATTCTTTTTGCTCAAAACGCTTCTCGCGGATCGCATATTCGTCATTTCGGAGAATCACCGTATCAATGGGGAAATCCACATCATTCGCTGAAATCCGAGTAGCATCAAAAGCCAAAAAGGCACATTTTAGGGCATACTCCAGGGAGTCTTCAAACTGGAGTGAACGTCTTAACACCGGATTGCCAAACCCGGTATTGCCGATGATGACAAATGGAGTACCTCGGCGGATTTCGATCCAATTACCCTGAGGATACAACAAGTATAACTTGGGCTCCGGATCATCTTCCAGCTGCCCACCGATGATGGAGAACAAATTGAAATTGAATCCAGCTTCTTCCAAATAGGTCTTGTCTTCTTTGGCTACAACTTTGACTTGGTTGCCAAATTCATTCACCGCCTGATACAGCTTGGTAAATGAATCATCCTGTCGGTCTATGACCTCGGAGAAGTAGGTGATTGCTTTGTCACGGACAGATCTCAAGCCTGAGGTCATGATGAAAAAGGAGTGTTTCCGCTTGTTGACGGTATACACTTTTTTGGAGGTAGTGGTCTCACTACCGGAGGTAATTCGGGTATCAGAAAGGCCAACAAGGCCGTTTTTGGTTTTTATCCCCAGACAAAAGGTCATGCTTGTGATTGAGATTGAGTGATGTTGTTTTCCTTGATACGGAAATAATTGATGTCTATAAGGTCGGAAATATGGTTGATTTTTAGCTGAACTGTATCTAAATATTCATGAAGTCCAGCAGAAATTATATCATCGACCTCTGAGTACTCCAGACGGGATCGCATTTCTCCGATCGACTTTTCCACGGAATTTTTAAATCCATCGGTATTTCCTCCCGAGATACAGTGAAGACAGCGCTCGGCTTCCTTGATGCAATAATAGATTGAGCGGGGAAAGTACTTGTTAAGCACCATAAACTCCACCACTCCTGATGGATCTATATTCCCATACAATCTCCGGTAGGTATTAAACCCTGTCACTGACTTGAGCAAAGCCATCCAATGAAGAAAATCCATCGGAGATCCGACTTCATAGATCGATGGCAACAAAATATGGTATTTGACATCGAGGATTCGTGAGGTTTTGTCCGCACGCTCCAGCAGTTGCCCCAATTGCCTGAAATACCAACCCTCAGTTCTGGCCACAGTGGCATCAGCCAAGCCGTAAAGGAGCAGTATTTGATTTTTGACCTGTTCATAGAATTGGCGTGGATCCTCTTTTTTCCAGACTTTCTTATCCAAGCCTGTCTGCATCATGTAATAGAGTTCGTTGGCTTTTTCCCAAGTTTCTTTACTTAGATTTTCACGGATTATCCGGGCATTTTCCCGTGCATTTTTGACCGCATTCAGCATCGAATTGGGATTATCCATATCGAAGGTCAAAAAGAACATCACCTGATGCCGCTCAAAGCCTATATATTTCTTTTGATAAATGTCCAAGTCACCTGTGGCAGCCACCAGTGGCCCCCATTGTTCCTTGAGATCCATGGGAAGATCCTGCATTAGGTTGAAGTTGACATCAATAAAGCGTGCATAGTTTTCGGCTCTTTCCAGATACCTTCCCAACCAATAAATATGACTTGCTACTCTACTCAGCATAGTTTTTCAGATTAATTGTAAAGAACCCAAGTATCCTTGCTGCCCCCACCTTGGGAGCTATTGACCACGAGTGATCCTTTTTTGAGTGCCACTCGGGTGAGTGCTCCCGGTATTACCTCGATTTCGTTGCCATAAAGGATGTATGGCCTCAAGTCCACATGCCTTCCCTCGATGCCTTCATCTGTCAGACAAGGTACCGTAGAAAGTGACAAAGTAGGCTGAGCGATGTAATTTGTAGGATTTTCTTTGATCAATTCCCTGAATTTGTCATGCTCCTCTTTGGTTGATTTCGGCCCGATCAGCATTCCATAACCTCCTGCAGCATTGGTTTCTTTCACGACAAGTTCATGAATATTGTCCAGGACAAATTTCCTGTCCTCGTCTTCCCGACACAGGTATGTTGGCACATTATTCAGAATCGGCTCTTCATTGAGGTAATACTTGATTATGCGGGGGACATAGGCATAGACTGCCTTATCATCTGCTACGCCTGTACCCGGAGCATTGGCAAAAGCGACATTGCCCGCTTTATACGCCTCAAAGATCCCAGGCACCCCCAAAAGTGAATGCGGATTGAAAGTCAGCGGATCAAGAAAAGAGTCGTCGATTCTTCTGTAAATCACATCAATCTGCTGCAAGCCCTTGGTCGTCTGCATGTAGGCAATCTTATCTTTTACGATCAGATCGACTCCGTTGACCAGCTCTACTCCCATTTGCAAGGCGAGATATGAATGTTCAAAATAGGCCGAATTATAGATTCCGGGAGTCAATACTCCCACTACTGGTTTGGCCTTGTTGGACAGAAACTGGAGCATTTTCAGGAGCTTTGTAGGATAGTCGGAGACGGGCATTACTCCTTCGTCATTGAACAGTTGCGGATATGCTCGCTTGATGATTTCGCGGCTTTCCAGCATATAGGATACACCCGAGGGACAGCGGAGATTGTCCTCGAGAATGTAATACTCTCCGTCCTTATTTTTCACCAGGTCCGTACCGGTGATGTGGCACCAGATTCCTTTGGGAGGGGTCAGGCCGATACAGGGCTTGAGGTAATCCTTGGACCCCAAGATAAGTTCTGCCGGGACGATCCCGTCCTTGAGTATCTTCTGATCGTTGTATATGTCCTGTAGAAATAGATTTAAGGCATAGATCCGCTGCTTGAGCCCAGCTTCCAGTTTTCTCCATTCTGCATTGGCAATGATCCTAGGAATGATGTCCAAATGCAAGATCTTCTCCAATCCTTGGTTGTCATGGTAGACATTAAATGTCATACCCATCGCCTTTTGAGTCCGGTTGGCAGCTTCCTGGAGCTGCTTCATCTTCTTGGAGGAGACTTTACTTAGAAAACTGTGGAACTCATCGTACTGTGCTCTAGTCTTGCCTTCTGCAGTAAACATTTCATCGTAATGTTCATTGCAGGAATACCCATCTATCTTCATACTTGGCTGGATTAAAAATCTAGCTTAAGATAAAAAATAAACTTCAAAATCAAATAATTTCAAAAAAAACACAGATTATCAGTATTTTTTTCAGTCAATCTTTTCAAAAATTAATCTTTTTTCAAAAAAATATTCAAAATCAAACCATCTTTCAAAAAAATCACTCGAGACCTAATGCATGCCTCACCAGATGTTCTTCCTCACCAGAATTGATCATGATCATCAGCTTGTCTCCTGACATCAATTCGGTTGCCCCATTTGGAGTGATGTATTTATTTTTTCGGTTGACCAATACGATCAATGAAGTCTTTGGAAATTCCAGTTCCAAAATCTGTTTGCCATCTATTTTTGAATCTTCCGGCAAGTTGACTTCGACCAATGCATTTTTGAAATCATCCGATAGCTCGATATCCAGCAAACTCTTCCGCTTCAAACCTTCCGGCACAGCCAGATGAAGCCACGCGGCCACTTTGGCAAGCGTTGTCGCCTGCAAGGCCACCGAAGTAAGAACAATGAAGAAAACGATATTGAAGATCAGATTACTCTTTTCTATCCCGGCTATCAGCGGAAACGTGGCAAACACAATCGGCACTGCTCCCCGAAGACCTACCCAGCTGACAAATGCTTTCTTTCTATTGGTATACTTGAAGAAGGACAATGAAGCCCAGACACCCAAGGGTCGCGCCACCAGGATTAGGAACATCGCAATCACAAATCCCACTCCTACTACCGGCCATACTTGAGACGGATATACGAGCAGCCCCAGAGCGATGAACATGATGATCTGCATCAGCCAGGCGATTCCGTCAAAAAACCGCACCAAACTCTTGTGGTGAAGCATTCGACTCTGATTCATAGTAATGGCAGAAAGGTAAACGGCCAAAAACCCATTGCCTCCGATCAAATCCGTCACGGTATAGACCAGCACGACCAAACCTAGCATCAATACAGGATAGAGTCCTTCGTATTCCAGATTGATTTTATTCACCAGGAATACAATCCCTTTACCAAAAAGAAACCCTGCAGCTGCCCCGAAAATCATTTGCTTTACAAACATAGGAACCAAGTCCACCGGACTAAATCCCTCCACACTCAGCCAGGAAGTCATCCCGATCGTAAGGAAAAATGCCATGGGATCGTTACTTCCGGATTCAAATTCAAGCAGAGGCCTAAGATTTCCTTTCAGTCCGATGCTTTTGCTTCGCAAAATGGAAAAAACCGCCGCAGCATCTGTAGAAGACACAATCGCACCAAGCAAGAGACCTTCTTTCCAAGTGAGATCAACTACCAGCGTAGAAAAAAGTCCTACTGAAACTGCCGTCAGCAAAACCCCCAAAGTGGACAAAACCAAACCCGGCTTAAGGACAGGCTTGATGGATTCCCATTTGGTGTCCAAACCACCGGAGAAAAGAATGTAGGTCAAGGCCAAAATACCAAGAAACTGAGTGGTATCAGGATCATCAAAAGCGATTTTCCCGATACCGTCTGTCCCTGCCAGCATCCCAACTCCGAGGAAAAGTAGCAGGACAGGAATCCCTGCCCGACCCGCAGTTTTGCTGGCAATGATACTGAGGATCAGAAGTAATGAGCCTATCAAAAGGATATTTTCGGTAGTGATTTCCATGAAAAAGACAAAGCTATTTTATTGATTCGAAGAAAAGCAGAATGTGAGAAGTTAAGAAAATTGCGTTGAAAATGGTTGTGTCTAAAAAATCAAAAGAACAGGAATACTGTTTCCAGCAACAGTTTTCATTAAGATAATTCTGTAACCAAATCCTCGTTCATAATCAGAGATGGTTAAAAAAAACCTGTCAGGTTCGCTAAACGCTGACAGGTTTCTTTTATCCAAAATTTCACTTCTAGACACTTGTTTCTTGCCTCTAATATCTTGTTTCTAATTCTTAATACTTAAATCTAAGGTCTTGATACTTTTGGATTAGTCTATGCTTCGACTCCGCTCCGCATGACATAACCTACGAAATCGTCGATCCACCCGCAGTCCCTTCATGAGGCTGAAGCAACTTTAGCTTTCCATCTTTGTCTTCCGCCATCAGGATCATCCCTTCCGAATCAATGCCCATCATTTTCCGAGGAGCCAAGTTGATCAGCATGGTCACTTGCTTTCCGATCAGGAATTCCGGCTCAAAATGCTCTGCTACTCCACTCAAGACGGTGCGATGGCCCAGACCTATATCCACTTTCAGCTTGAGCAACTTCTTGGATTTTGGCATTCTTTCGGCTTCCAAGACAGTGACCACGCGCATATCCAGCTTAGCAAAATCATCGTAAGTGATCAGTTCTTTCATTGGCGCAACAGGCGTATTGGCAGCTTCATTCATCTTTTTGGAGTCAAGGAGTTTTTGAACTTGTTTTTCTACGGTTTCGTCTTCGATCTTCTCGAAGAGCAAACCCATTTGGCCTAAGGTTTTTCCTTCGGAAAGGAGTTTGCCATTTCCGGCATGAGACCAGGAAACCTGATTCATTCCAAACATTTCCACCAGTTTGGCAGCGGTAAATGGCAAGAATGGCTCAGAGACTATCGCCAGATTTGCAGCGATATTCAGGGCAATATTCAGGATGGTTTTGGTCCGCTCAGGGTTGGTTTTGATTTCCTTCCAAGGCTCGGTATCGGCCAAGTACTTATTTCCCAATCGGGCAAAATCCATCACAATCGATAAAGCTTCACGGAAGCGGTACCGCTCAATGGAAGCCGCAATTTTCTCAGGGAATTCTTCCAAAGCAGCTAGTACTTCTTTGTCATAGCCAGTCAGCTCACCTCTTGCAGGGATTTCCCCCTGGAAAAACTTCTGAGTCAAGACCACTGCCCGATTCACAAAGTTGCCATAGATCGCTACCAGCTCTGAGTTATTTCTACCTTGGAAATCTTTCCAGGTGAAGTCATTGTCTTTGGTCTCGGGCGCATTGGCTGTCAGTACATAGCGAAGCACATCCTGCTTGCCAGGAAACTCCTCCAGATACTCATGAAGCCAAACGGCCCAATTCCGTGAAGTGGAGATTTTGTCACCTTCGAGATTTAGGAATTCATTGGCAGGTACATTCTCAGGCAGCACATAGCCCCCATGAGTTTTGAGAATCGCCGGAAAAATGATGCAGTGGAATACAATGTTGTCCTTGCCAATGAAGTGTACCAGCTTGGTGTCTTGATCTTTCCAGTAAGGCTCCCAGTCGATCCCTTTTTCTGCTGCCCATTCTTTGGTCGAGGAGATGTAGCCGATCGGTGCGTCAAACCAGACATAGAGTACTTTGCCTTCTGCACCTTCCAAGGGCACTTTGATCCCCCAGTCCAAATCCCGAGTCATGGATCGTGCCTGCAAACCGTCACCGGCTTCCAGCCAAGAGCGGCACTGTCCTAGAACGTTATTTTTCCAATCCTCCGCATGATCTTCGAGGATCCACTTTTTCAAAAAAGATTGATATCGAGCCAAATCCAAAAACCAATGCTTGGTTTCTTTCAGCACGGGAGTTCTTCCGCTCAGTTTCGATTTTGGATTGATCAGATCAGTTGGACTCAGAGCTGAGCCGCATTTTTCGCATTGATCACCGTAAGCATGCTCGTTGCCGCATTTTGGGCAAGTGCCTTCAATGTAGCGATCCGCCAAAAACTGATTTGCCTCCTCATCGAAATACTGCTCTGTAGTCTGCTCCAAAAATTCACCTTTGTTGTACAAATCAGTGAAAAAACCCTGCGCAGTCTCATGATGAACCCGAGCAGAGGTACGGGAATAATGGTCAAAACTGATCCCAAATTCCTTGAAACTTCCCTTCATCATTTCATGATACTGATCCACGATTTGTTGAGGAGTTTTGCCTTCTTTGGCAGCTTTGATGGTGATTGCTACCCCATGCTCATCCGAACCACAGATATAGGCGACTTCACGACCCTGAGATCGGAGATAGCGGACATAAATATCAGAGGGCACGTAGCATCCAGCCAAGTGACCGATATGAAGCGGACCATTTGCATAGGGAAGCGCCGAGGTGACAGTAAAGCGTTTGAAATTTTTATTGCTCATGGGTAAAATAAATGGGAGACCGGAGTCGGAAGAGTGAAATAAGCTTTGCTCTGACCTCTGAAATCGATGCCAAAGATAGGAAAATCACCCGAAGGCGAGGTCAGGCATTTTCAAATTCATTTCGGGCTTCGGGTGTCAAAATCCCATTGTAAATGATACTAATGGCTTGGTCATAGACTTCAGACGGCGGGATTTTCACCCCTTTCTGAAGCGCAGTGGGAAACTGCCCGGAAAATTTGGGATCCAAAAGCGACTGAACCGCAGCAGCATACAACATGACGATGAGACCGGTATTCAGGCGGGGATTGACGAGTCCTTGAGACACCCCTTGGTCAATTAGCTTCGCAAAGCGCAGGTAGGCCGATTCATTGATGTAGGTGGTGAGTTCCTCCCATATTTCAGGAGCATGATCGCGAAGGTCTTCGAAAAGTTCGGGATTAATCGGTGCCAAATGCGTTGCGATGACTGTGAGCGTAGACTTGAGTTTCAGTGGAAATGAAATGTACCGATTATCCAGGATTGCCTCCACTTTTGCAGTCATTTTGGTTTTCAGAACTTCAAAAGAAGCCGACAAGAGTTCCAACTTACCGGGATAGTACTTGTAAAGCGTCTTTTTGCTCATTGCCAAATCCTGCGCGATGTCATCCATCGTCGTATGACGGTAGCCTTTGCCCAAAAATAACCGATACGCGGAATCCAGAATTTTTGCTTCTGTGGAGGTTTTTTTGCTCATTGGTCTAGTAGGTAAAGAAGATTATAAAATTCAAAAAACTGTTAGAAATGTATCCGCAAAACAGTTCAGAACTTTCACCAAGTTCTACTGCTCAGTATTCAATTGGGTTAGGAGAACTCTGATTTTTTCAAATTTTCTCCAGCAAATAGACCCTCAGCATCGCTCTCTCCTTAAAACCCAATTTCGAATACACCTTGATTGCTTGGGTATTTTCCGGATACACATGAAGAAAAGGAGTTTTTTCATCTGCCCTAATCTCTTCTATCACGCGTTGAATAACTTTTGCCGACAGACCTTTTCCCAAATAATCAGGATGCGTACACACAGCACTGATCTCAACAAATGGATCTGGACTGAGACGCTTACCTGCCATGGAAATCAGCTTTTCTCCTTCGAAAACTCCAAAATACCCTCCAAAATCTATCGTTCTTGAAATGAATGGTCCTGGCTTTGTCAACTCGGTGAGTTCAAGCATGGCTGGAATATCTTTTTCACCGAGTTTAAGCAAAGGCATGGTTGGTTGTGAGCCTTCAATTCCTTCGTCACAAACCATTTGCAGAAGCTCCCGGTCATTTAACACCAGCCAGTTCTGATTCAGCGGAAGATGCCCAGGAGTAAAAAGAATAACCCGCTGACCTGGAGTACAGGCAGCATAAAGCCGGTCCAAATCCTCTCGCTCATAGCTTGGCATTCCAGCAAAGAAACCCATCCGAGGATCAATAAACCTACACTGTTCATTTCCATGGGAAAAGTGGGCGCTTCCGGTATTCAGGGCGTTCCAGATGGGATTGTTTAAGGGATGGGTCATTTGGAAAAGTGAATAAGGCGGTAAAAATAGAGAAATTGATTTCTTTTTGAAGTGAATTGATCAAGTCCAATGAACCGATGCGAATTTTCTGATTTCAGACTTTTGAATTTATCCTTTATAATTTCCCAATCTTTCATTTTTCAGATCTTCCAATCTAAGCCAATCCTCTTAATTTTAGCTTTCCAATATTTTCGAATCAATGACCCATTCCGAAGCCGCCGTCCGAATCGCCCAACTCAGCAAAGAAATCAATCACCACAATCAGCTTTACTATCAGGAAAGTAGGATTGAAATTTCTGATTTTGAATTTGATCAGTTGCTGGAAGAGCTCGTGAAGTTGGAACAGGAATTTCCAGATCTACTTTTTCCTGACAGCCCAAGCCAGCGCGTAGGCGGCACGATCACCAAGGAATTCCAGACGGTGGAGCACAGTTCAAGGATGCTTTCACTGGGCAATACCTACAGCAAAGAGGAGCTGATCGCCTTCGATGAGCGGGTCGCAAAAGGCCTCGGTCATACCAATTACGAATATTTCTGCGAAATGAAATTCGACGGAGTGGCGATCAGTTTGGTGTATGAAAACGGCAAACTTGTCCGCGCAGTGACCCGTGGGGATGGCTTCAAAGGGGATGATGTCACGGCCAATGTCCGCACGATCCGGAATATTCCATTGACAGTGGTCGGTGAAAATGTTCCATCAAATTTTGAAGTACGCGGAGAAATATTCCTACCGCTGAAAGAATTCCTGAAAATCAATGCCGAGAAAGAAGCAGCAGGAGATCAGCTTTTGGCCAATCCAAGAAATGCTGCTTCAGGTACCTTGAAAATGCAGGACAGCTCAGTCGTAGCCAAGCGACGTCTGAACTGCTATTTTTACCAGCTTCTAGGCGATGAAATCGGCGTCAGCACGCATGAGGAAGCTATCCACCTAATCGAAAGCTGGGGATTCAACGTCTCCCCCACTTACCAAAAGGCCGCAACCATTGATGAGGTGCTTACTTACATTGAGGAATGGCGCGAAAAGCGATTTTCGCTTCCCTTGGACACCGACGGCATCGTGTTAAAAATCAACAACTACGATCAGCGGGAAGAACTCGGCTTCACTGCCAAAATCCCACGCTGGGCCATAGCCTATAAATACAAAGCCGAAAGTGCAGAAACCGAACTCCTGTCCATCACCTACCAAGTGGGCCGGACTGGCGCAATCACTCCCGTGGCCAACCTTTCACCTGTCAGCCTTGCTGGTACCACGGTGAAGCGTGCTTCTCTTCACAATGCGAATGAAATCGAGCGTTTGGGGATTCATGTGGGTGATTTTGTATTTGTGGAAAAAGGCGGTGAAATCATCCCAAAAATCACCGCTGTAAATGACCTTCGAAGAAAACCTGAGGCGCAGCCTATCCAATACATCGATACCTGCCCGGAATGCGGAACCAAACTGATCCGAAAAGAAAGCGAAGCCAAGCATTATTGTCCCAATGCGGTCAGCTGTCCACCTCAGGTATTGGGACGGATCGAGCATTTTGTCAGCAAGCGGGCGATGGATATCGACTCCATGGGAACGGAACGAATCCGAGCCTTGATCGATCAGGGTTTCATCCGAAACTATGCCGATATCTATGATTTGGATCAAAAGCAAAGTGAGCTTCTGGGACTGGAAATGAGCCAGGATCAGTACGAGCGAGAAGAATCCGGAGTGCTTTATATTTCTTTGGAAAAAGCATTATTTGCACTCACCGAGACCATTTCCTTCAAGCAGATTCAGGACTTTTTGGGAGAATTTTCGCATTTACCCCTTCGGGAAAAGCTCAGGGAATTTCAATCCCAAATTCGACTTTGGAAAAAGAAAGTTCCTGCCAACGTAGGCATGGTCGATTACCTTTTGGAGCATCTCAATAGGCATTCCGAACTTGGAAAAGTGGAAGATTACGTCCCGGTGGCGGTGATTTTGGAGATTTTCTTGGGTAGACGAATTGAATTTGAGCAGATTCTGGCAGCCAGCCGAAAGCATGGCACTGTCCACATGATTCTCTT
Source organism: Algoriphagus litoralis (assembly GCF_003259255.1). Taxonomy (GTDB): domain Bacteria; phylum Bacteroidota; class Bacteroidia; order Cytophagales; family Cyclobacteriaceae; genus Algoriphagus; species Algoriphagus litoralis. Next base: position 138,582 of record NZ_QGOL01000013.1, on the reverse strand, counting down.
GGATTTAAATCTGGAGTTGCCGAACGAGTTGAACGAGCGAATCAAAAAGCTCAAAGCAAACACCTTTCAGGAGGGTGTCATTTCCAACATGATGGAAGGAATCAAAGCTTCTAAAGCTCAACCTTTCGAGAAAGTCTTGTTTGCTTTAGGGATTCGAAATATCGGAGAAAACACCGCTCAATTGCTTGCTAGGCACTTTGGCAGCATCGAGAAGCTTCAAGCGGCGACCGCAGAGCAACTTTTGGAAATCAATGGCGTCGGAGAAACGCTGGTGCAAAGCATGCAGGAGTTTTTCGCGCAAGCGGAAAATCTGGAAATCATCGACCGTCTAAAAAGTCACGGGTTGAAGTTTGAAGTCGAGCAAAGCGAGTCCAAGCAGTTGGGGTCGAGTCTGGCTGGAAAACGGATTTTGGCTTCCGGCAAACTCCAAAACTTCAAGCGGGATGAAATAGTGGAGTTCGTACAGGCACATGGCGGTCAGTACATTTCGTCCGTTTCCAAAAATCTCGACTTCATCATCGAAGGCGAAGAAATGGGTCCAAGCAAAAAGGAAAAAGCACAAAAACTCGGCGTGCCGCTGATCTCTGAGGCGGAGTTTTTGAGGATGGTGAATGGTTAGAAACAAGAAGGTTGAGACAACAACCAAGTTTCTAGACTTCGCTAACTACCGCAAATCAGAGGAATTGATTGTTTATTCAATGAGAATCCGAAATAATTAACCTATCAAATAGTTAAATTAAGTAAGGTAAAAGTCCAAGAATTGACTTGCCTGAATCGGAGAGATGAATTAAACTAAAAATATGCAGCCCAGAGATATTTTACTTTTCCATAATCCAGACCAATCTGTCAAAGTCTCAGTTTACTTCCAAAGCGGCACCTTTTGGCTGACTCAAAAAGCTATGGCGGAGCTTTTTGGGGTGAACGTACCCGCTGTCAACAAACACCTGAAAAATATCTTCGATACAGGAGAATTGGAAAAGGAAGCAACTGTTTCCATTTTGGAAATAGTTCGAAAGGAAGGAAAACGAAGCGTAAGCCGAAATGTGGAGTTTTACCGCTTAGAAGCTATCCTTGCCGTTGGCTACCGGGTAAACTCCATGCAAGCGACAGACTTCCGGAAATGGGCCACCCAGACACTCAACGAGTTTATCATCAAGGGATTTGTGATGGATGATGAGCGGATGAAGCAAGGAAAGCACTTCGGGCAGGATTATTTTGATGAACTGCTGGAGCGCATCCGGGAGATACGGGCAAGTGAGCGCAGGTTTTACCAAAAGATCACCGATCTCTATTCGCTGAGTACCGACTATGACCCGAAAAGTCCCCAAACCAAGGAGTTCTTTGGTATGGTCCAAAACAAACTTCATTGGGCCATCACTGGGAAAACTGCTGCAGAAATCATTTATACCGAGGCCGATGCTACCAAGCTCTATATGGGATTGAAGACTTGGAAAGATGCTCCCAATGGAAAAATCCAAAAAAGTGATGTAGCAATTGCAAAAAACTACCTTGCTCACCAGCATATTCAGGAGCTAAACCGGATTGTATCTGCCTACCTAGACTTGGCTGAGAATAACGCGCAAAGGGGGAGGGCCTTTTCGATGCAGCAATGGACCAAATTTCTAGACAGCTTCCTCGAGCTTTCCAGCTATCCAATTTTACGAGACAAAGGAAAAGTTAGCATGCTGGAAGCCAAACTGAAAGCTGAGGGTGAATTTGATAAGTTTCGAATCATACAGGACCAAACCTATCAATCAGATTTTGATAAGTTGATTGCAAAAGCAGAAATCAAAAGAGATTGAAGTCGGAAAATCTCCAAAAACTTGGCGTGCCGCTGATCTCGGAAGAAGCGTTTTTGAGGATGATTGAGCAATAAATAGGGGCAAAAAGATTCTCAAGGCCACCGATGAATCTTTTTCCAAATCCTACTTTAAACCCACTAAACCCTATTTTTTCTACAAACGGGCTCCAAAACCGAGCTAAGACTGTATCTTTGCAGCCCAATCAAACCTACAAACATGAACGCATTCAAAGGCACCGGAGTGGCATTGGTTACTCCTTTTCATGACGATCTTTCTATTGACTTTGACAGTCTCAGGAAGCTGATCGATCATGTAGTTTCAGGCGGAGTAGACTATCTTGTCGTGCTGGGCACCACTGGAGAGTCGGCTACTTTGACTTCCGCCGAAAAGAAACAGGTGCTGAAAGCCTGCCTTGACTACAATGCGGGTCGGGTACCGGTCATGCTTGGGATCGGTGGAAATAACACCCATGCTTTGGTAAATGAAATCAAAAAAACAGATTTCTACGGCGTGGCATCCCTGCTTTCGGTCTCCCCTTACTACAATAAACCTAGCCAAGAGGGAATCATCGCACACTATACAGCCTTGGCAGATGTATCACCTGTTCCAATGGTCCTGTATAATATCCCGGGACGAACCATGTCCAATATGTCTTCCGCTACCACACTTCAACTTTCCCATCATCCAAATATCGTCGGCATGAAGGAGGCAAGTGGGAATCTGGAGCAATGCATGCAAATCGCTGCGGCTATGCCAAAGGATTTTTTACTCCTTTCCGGAGATGACTTGTTGACTCGTCCGATCATGAGCATAGGTGGTAGTGGAGTTATTTCTGTGATGGCAAATGCATTTCCCGAGGAATTTAAAGTAATAACACATGGGTCTGATGAAGATGCCCTGCAAACCGTCTTTTCTTTGTTGGAAATGAATTCACTGATGTATCAGGAAGGCAACCCAGTTGGGATCAAAAACCTGCTTTTTCACCAAGGAATTATCAAATCTGATCAGGTCCGTCTGCCTATGTTGAAGGCTAGTCAGGCGCTCAGCTCAAAAATAAAAGCAGCCAATCAGAACTAATCCACCATGTCTCCGCTATCTATTTCCCAACTTACCGAGCAGATCCGGCTAACCCTGGAAAACGAGCTCGAGCCGGTATATTGGGTAGTGGGTGAGTTGGCGGACTTTCGTCAGGCGCCACAGGGTCATGTCTATTTTGAGTTGGTAGAAAAGCAGGGCAACCAAGTTCAGGCAAAAATCCGCGCCAATCTCTGGCAGTTTACCTATCGCTCAGTCGCAGCCAAATTCCAATCCGTGACTGGAACCACGCTCCAAAACGGAATGAAAGTGCTCGCTCAAGTAGCTGTGACCTATCATCCAGTGTATGGATTGAGTATCAATGTAAAGGACATCGACCCCTCTTTTTCCTTAGGAGAGCGAGCGCGACTTCGCCAGGAGACAATCGATCGGCTGACCCGGGAAGGATTGATCCAGCTGAATTCAAGATTTCAACTTCCTCCAGTGGTGCAGCGGATAGCGGTCATTTCAAGTGCCACAGCTGCAGGTTATGGGGATTTTGTGGATCAGCTCGAAAAAAACTCGTTCGGCTATAAAATTTATCACAAGCTCTTTCCTTCCTTGATGCAAGGAAATGAAGCGGTGGGGAGTTTGCTTTCAGCTTTGGAAAGAGTGCAAGCTGAAAAAGATCACCTTCAAGTGCAGGCTGTGATCCTGATCCGTGGCGGAGGAGCTCAACTGGATCTGGATTGCTTTGACGACTATAGACTCGCTGCCGCAATTGCAAATTTTCCTTTGCCAGTCTTTACCGGAATCGGCCATGAGCGTGATGAAACGGTCGCTGACCTAGTAGCCCACACCCGACTCAAAACTCCAACTGCAGTTGCGGAATTTCTGCTGTCCGGATTTAGGGAATTTGAGGAAAATCTGGGCATTTTGCTGCAAAGACTGGACCGATCCACCAGACAGCAGCTCCGGGAAGAGGACGGCAAAATTCATCAATTTGCACTCAGGGCTAAGTCACTGGCCAAAAACCGCATTTCTCTTGAGGGCGAACAGGTAAAAAATCGATCAAACCGAATCGAACTTGCGGCCCGAAGCCTCCATCGGATCCATTCTTCAGAATTGGATTCAGTGTCCAAAAACCTGAAAAAAAATCTGAATACATTTCTCGAAAAACAAGCCGAAAAACTGGCTAATAAAGAATTGCTTCTACGTCAATTAGACCCCGGATCAATCCTAAAACGAGGCTATACCCGCACTGAGCTCAATGGCACCCCTGTACATTTGGCTAAAGTTCAGGCTGGGGATCAAATGAATACCTATACCCAGAATCAACTAATTCGCAGCAAAATCACTGAAATCAAGGAACTATGAACGATCAATCTTACAGTGAGGCCATGGCCAGATTGGAATCCATCCTTCTCCAACTTGAGGAAGGTACCAAATCAATTGATGAGCTTTCAGACTTGGTCAAAGAGGCTGCTGAGCTTGTAAAAACCTGTAAATCAAAGCTAAAAACAACTGAAGCAACTATTCAGAGTGCGTTCGAGGGGATATAGCCTTTCAAAAACAATAATTTCACACCGAATGAGTTAATGATTAGGTCGCCAAACTCCATTGGCATGTTTGTTGAAGATTAATCGCCTACCAACTTATTAACTCACACAGTCAGCCACTTACGTCATGAGACTTTTGCTTAAAACCTTCAGCAGCCTTGTTTTTATCCTGATTTCCGGAGGAATTTCAGCACAAAATTTCTACAAAGAGCGAATTTCCAGAGACAATATTCTGACTATAGGAGTCGGTCCTTCCTTTGCCTATTTGGACAACGGAGGACAATACCGCGCTTTGAATTTTGAGATTAAGCCTTCCTTTTCCCTTTCCCTAACCAAGCGGCTAAATCCCACCTTTGACCTGCGCACCACAGCAGGGATACAGTGGATCAGTAGCGGAGGAGATCCATCGACAGCTATTCGGGATTCTTGGTTTGCGAATTTCGCCTCCTTCACTGCCAAGGGTCAAGCCTATTACTTTGACTTGATGCCAAGTATGAACCTAATCAGCTTTGGCAACCACATGAACAGAAGCCTATTCAACCTTTATGGAGGCTTTGGCTTGGGAATTATGAATGCACGGACGAAACAAACCAAGTCATTTAATACTGAGGAAGTCCCTACTAGTCATGAGATCACTACGGGGTATGTTCCTGTTAGAGCTGGCCTCAGCTATCGGATTGGGCCATATTCAGATATCGCAGGAGAAGGCACGATGATGTGGACTTTCACGGATAATCTGGATGGAAATGTGGGTTTCAATCGATTTGGAGACCACCTCTTCCAAGCGCAGATTGTCTACCGAAGGTATTTTATTCCAAAAAATAAAGACTAAAAAAAACCGCCCTGAGGCGGTTTTTTTATGCATTTACATTTTCAACTACTTGCAGGTATTTTCGCTCTATGGTGATCATCATGTTTTGCATGATACCTGGGATTCGGATCAGGAAATAGTCTTTATTACCCTTCTCTATACATTCTCCTTCCATATTCTGCAGTGGACCTCCCACTACCCTGACTTTCTCTCCAGGTTCAATATCACTTCCGTCAGTCTCTACAGCGACTCCAGTAGTTACCACTCGCTTAATGATATCCAGATCTTCCTCTCTAATGGTGGCATGCTGTCCGGAGAAATGGACAAATTTCACAGCACCTGGTACTTGCAAGCACTCCCAGAGTTTATTGCGCTCTGTTTTGACAAAAACATAACCGTTAAAAAGCGGACGCTGTACTTTTTTCTTTCGATCTGACCATTGACGAAGCTCTTCTACTATGGGTAAATAGACCTCCCAACCTCTTTCTGCAAGTCGATCTGCTACTTTCTTCTCCGAGCGTGAGGTAGTGTACATCACATACCATTTCATTTCCAACATCTCTAAATCCTTTTAATTTGGGAAAGGCAAATTTACAAAAAGCATGCTGTAAAGTAGTTGCTAAAAAGCAAAAAACCCCCGGAACATTGTTCCGGAGGTTTTGTCAAAAAAAACCACCAACCTTAAATCAATCATGCTTTGATATTGCGGATTCTCATGACGAGCTTATCCGACAACAAATACATGACTGGTACGATCACTAACGTAATGACTGTGGCAAAGGTTAGCCCAAATATTACAGTCCAAGCCATTGGACCCCAAAATGCTGCGTTGTCTCCACCTACATAGAACTGCGGATCAAATTCCGTCAACAAGGTTCCAAAATTGATGTTCATTCCAATTGCAAGCGGAATCAAGCCCAGTACGGTAGTAATCGCTGTCAACAAAACAGGACGAAGTCTCGTTTTGCCAGCCTCCACTATACTTCCTAGCAAATCATCAATGTTGAGGTACTCCCCTTTTTTGATTCCTTTTTCTTCCCGCTTTCTTGCCCGTACCAAATCGGTATAATCGATCAATACGATCGCATTGTTTACCACTACTCCGGCTAGGGAGATAATTCCGATTCCAGTCATAATCACCACGAAATCCATATTGAAGATAACCAAGCCCAGGAAAACCCCGATGGTACTCAATAACACCGAAATCATGATGATAAATGGACTAATTATGGAATTGAATTGTGCCACAATGATCAAGAAAATCAAGGAAACAGCAATCAAAAGCGCGTTGAGCAAGAAGGCCATAGACTTGGCTTGTTCTTCTTGTTCCCCAGTAAACTTTACCGAAATACCATCCGGGATGGCGTAATTTTCCATGAGCACTTTGATCTGCCCATTGATTTCGGTAGGGTTATAGCCATCGAGAACATTGGAGAATAAAGTGATTGCTTTTTCGAGATCTTTACGCTTTACAGAGCCATAGGTAGATCCATATTGAATATCTGCCACGGCCGAAATGGGAACCTCTCGCTTGTCTCCAAACTTATCTCGGAATCCTATTTTCTTGTTGACTAAGGTATTGATATCGTAGCGATAGTCCTCAGAAAGACGCAGCTGAATAGGATAATCATCCTCGCCCTCTTTGTACTTGGAGACTTCCAATCCGAAGAGCGAAGTCCTCAATTCAGTAGCGATCTGAGAAGTGGAAAGTCCAAATCTTCTGGCTTTATCACGATCAATTTCTACTACGACTTCGGGGCTTCCCAAGGATAAGTCCGTTTTCAATTCTTCCAATCCGGGGATGTTATTGGATTCCAAATACTCTTTGGTTTCACCCACGAAGGCAATCAATTGCTCATAATCTTCGCCTACAAACTCAATGTTGACCGCTTTTCCTACAGGAGGGCCATTTCGCTGTTTGTCTACAGTGATCAGGACACCGGGATATTGCTCCACCAAATCACGAATCACCTCCATGGCACCGTTGGTATTGATCCCCTGTCTATCAATGTAATCCACAAACCCAATCGTGATTTTCGCTTTATGCGGAGTAGCTTGTTGACTTGGACCTTCTGTAGGGTCTCCGGTACCTTCTCCTACCTGAGTGATCACAGATTCTAAAATGTCGCTATATGGCTCCAATGCCACCAGCATTTCATCTTCCATTTTGTCCACAAAGGAATTGGTAGCGTTGATGTCTGTACCGATCGGAAACTCGACAAAAACATTTACCAACTGAGGCTGATTATCTGGAAAGAAAAGAACCTTTGGAGCACGGATTCCTAACAAGACAAGCGAGAGTATCAATAAGCCAAACATCCCTCCAAAGAAGAAATACGGTCTTTTGCCATTCAAGGCATATTTGAGCGTAGATTCGTAGGAATTTTCCAATTTCACCAAAAGCACCGTCTGGAACCATTCGATTGCCTTTCTCAAGAAGAACACATTGAATATGGTCAATACGGAAGCCACTAGGGAAACTGACCCTAGTGCGGTCCAGCCGATCAAAAAGAAGATGGTTGCCAAAACGAGGAATATCCCTGCCACGATAATGGACTTTTGCTTCGGCTTTTCTTTTCCAATTTCGTCTATTTTCATAAACATCGAAGTCATCACAGGATTGATGACCAAAGCCACAAATAGAGAGGAAGAAAGTACGATAATCAATGTGATGGGCAAGAATTTCATAAACTCACCTACCAAATCATCCCAAAATGCCAAAGGAAGAAATGCTGCCAAAGTAGTGGCTGTAGAAGTGATAATCGGCCATGCGACCTCACCCACACCTTCTTTGGCCGCCTGAATACTCGGCTTGCCTTCTTGCATTAATCGGTACACATTCTCTACGACCACAATCCCATTATCTACCAACATACCCAAAGCGAGAATCAAGGAGAACAGCACCATCAAATTGAGCGTGATCCCAAATGCATTGAGAATGAGGAAAGAGATAAACATCGAAAGCGGAATCGCGGAACCTACGAAGAGTGCATTTCGGAATCCCATGAAGAACATCAAGACCAAAACCACCAGGATAATCCCAAAAATGATCGAATTTTCAAGATCACTTACTTGAGTGCGGGTCTGCTTACTTTGATCATTGGTAATCGTGATTTCAAGATCCTGAGGAAATCTGTTTGCCTTAGTCGTTTCAATGATCTCCTTGATCTTATCCGCAGCGTCCAACAGGTTTTCGCCGCTTCGTTTGGTGACGTTGATCGTAACTACAGGAAGGTTTTTGCTGCGTGCATAGGAGGTCCGGTCTTTGAAGGTATCCCTGACACTGGCTACATCCCTCAAGTAGACTATTTTTTGCTGGTCTGTCTTGACAATAATGTCCAGCAGATCCATGGGATCAGAAAACTCTCCATCCACACGAAGGGTGCGTTCGAAGTCCCCACTTTTAATACTACCTCCGGAAATCGTAAGATTCTCTGCTTGAATCGCACTGGAAATATCCCCAAAGCTCACACCTACAGCTTCCATTTTATATGGATCTGCATTGATCTGTATCTCCCGTTCTACTGTTCCTGCCAGATCAGCTTTGGATATTTCAGGAAGTTTTTCGATTGCATCCTCCAGGTACTCGCCAAAGTTTTTTAGCTCTTGCTCAGAGTAAGGACCTGAAATATTGACATTCATAATCGGGAAATCCGATGTATTTACCTCCAGTACATTGGGATCCTGGTCCAAATCCGAAGGAAGCTCACTTTTGGATTTATCCACTGCATCCTTTACATCCTGGATCGCCTTGGAGATCTCAATACCTGGATTGAATTCAATTACAATTGAAGAAAAGTCCTGAACGGAAGTAGACTTGATATCCTTCACATTATTGAGCGACTTAAGCTCTTTTTCAATGGGCCTGGTGATCAAGTTTTCCATATCCACGGGAGAATTTCCAGGATAGGGAGTACCTATATAGACGGTAGGAATGACGATCTCAGGAAAACTTTCCTTGGGCATAGTCCTATACGCACCCAAGCCCAGGACTGTGATGATCAGCGTCAGGATGACCACCGAGGTGGAATTGTCCACACTGAAGCTGGACAATCCAAATTCCCGGGTAATTGATGATTGTGGAGAATTGGTCATAGTTTACAGTTGAGCAATATTGACACTGAAATTATCCCCTACTTCACGGAAGCCTTTGTCCACGAGGGTTTCAGAACCTGTCAATCCCTCTAGAATTTCGGTCTCATTGTTTGCAGTAAGGCCTCGTTTTACGTATTTCTTTTGTGCAGTTTGATTCTCGACTATAAAGACATAGTCTCCTTGATTATCGGCCAAAATCAGGTGTGCAGGTACAAGCACGCTATTTGGATTTTGGTAATCACGGATTTTCAAAACTGAAATCATGTTAGGCTTAACATCTTCTATATTGGGTAGCAATACTTCTACCTTGAATGTCCTATTATTTGGATTGATGACTCCACCTACCGCTGACACGCGACTTGAAATAGATTTATTGAGAGATGGAAAATCTACTTTGACCGTGTCTCCTTTACCGAGTACGCCAACGTAACTTTCGGACACATCTGCTTGAATAAACAAGTCGCTTTCTCCGACAAATTCAAACATCGGAACTCCGGGCTGAACCAACTCACCAACCCTAACCTGAACTGTCTCTATGGTTCCATTGAAAGGTGCTCTCACATAGGTTTTGTCCAATTGAGTCTTCATTGAGGCCAGGTTTTTCTGCAATCCCTCCATTCGGTTTTTTGCCTCTAGGTATTGAACCTCTGTTCCGATTTTCTGATTCCAAAGCCGCTCCTGCTTCTGGAAAATGGTAGTGGCCAATTCAAGCGAATTTTCCATTTCTTCGATGTTGCGTTGGATCGTTTCTGAGTCGATTCGGGCAAGAATCTGCCCTTTGGACACTCGCATGCCTTCCTTAGCCGGCACATCCAAAACAAGACCTGAAGTCTCCGCACTGATGCTCACATTTTTCTTAGAGAGCACAGAGCCTGTCACTTCGACAAAGTGGGTAAACTCACCTTTTCGAACAGGAGCTGTGGTTATGAGTATGGATTTTTTATTTGCATTTGCAAATTCCGGATCGAGCTTCGAAATCTCTGCTTCCAGTGTTTTGATTTCAGTATTGAGCGCACCAACTTGATTTTTGAGTTCGGCAAGTTTGGTTTTCTTGGCCTCTACTCCTTCTTCTTGAGCGCAAGAAATCACCAGAGTTGCGGCAAGAATTATTGGTAAAAATTTAAAGATAGGCTTCATATTGAGAATGAAATTTAAATGTGAAATGGGTTGTTGGTTTAGTTATTCAGATCAGCTTTTAATAGCCCCAGGGCTTTTTCGAGATCTACTTTGGAAATTAATCCATCGTAAAGCGCCGCCAGGTAATTGATTTCGGCTTCTATCAAGGCTCCATCTGCATCAACAACTTCTAAGTTGGAGCCGACTCCCTCTTGGTACTTTATCCGTGCGATATCATAGACTTCTTTAGCCAGATCGAGATTTTCCCGTTGAACATCCAGGATATTCAGGTCATTTTTAAGATTGGCTTTGGCAGTGAAAATTTCATTTTTGAAACTATCATTCAGATAAAAGCGCTGATTCTCAAGTTGATTGATGGTATATCTGTTTTTTTGGATTCTTGCACTTTTACTCAATCCATCAAAAATTGGAATGTTCATACTTAATCCCAGCAAAGAACTCCCAAACCAATTTTCGTTTGAAAAGACGGTATTGATATCATTTCCAGCTCCACTTCTCCTCATATTTCCAACAAAGTCAATCGTCGGCATGTATTGGGACGTATTGTACTTAAGATCATACTGTTGAAGCTCGATCTGAGTACTCAACTGGTCCATTTCTACCCTTCTCTCCCCTTCTTCAACCAAGAGTCGATTGAGTTCTTCACGAGGATTTAATTCCTGAAGGGATTCCGTGATCAGTATATCCACAGTCAATGGCATTCCCATCTGAATCTTTAGGATCTCCTTGCTGATCTCCCATGCAGTTCGGCTGCGTTCTAGTTGGCTGTAGGTGTTGTTTCGCTGTACTTGGATACGTGACACATCGATTTTTTCTGAAAAACCCGCTTCATAGAGTGCCTTGGTTTCTTTCAGCAGAGAATCGATTCTGGCCAAGTTGGATTGCGAAAGACGGATTCGCTCCTGATTCACCAACACTCCGAAATAGGCCTTTTTAACATTCTCAATGACATCATTTTCAGCTTTCACTAGATCAAAATCCGTGAGCTGGGTCAAAGTTTTGGCAGCACGTAGACCAACAAAGAAGGAGCCGTCAAAGATCATCTGTGTCATATTCAAACCCAAACCAGAAGAATAACTCACACCAAATCTGGCGGGAATGACATCCGATGGATTTGTGGGATCTCCGAAAGGAGGCTGATTGGGAAGAAAAACAACCGGAATCTTGGGATTGTAATCCAGATTGAAAGAACCGTTGATCTGAGGAAGACCCAGTGCGGTTGTTTCTTTCACAGTCGCTTTAGAAATCAACGTTTCCAATCGGGCATTTTTAGTCTTGACATTATTCTCAATCGCATATAAAATCGACTCATTCAATGTCAGCTGGGCTACATCCTGAGCTTGCGCTGAGGTCAGTGCTAGGAATAGCGCCAAAACTGAAAAAAGATACTTTATCATAGGGTGGGTTGGTTTTCAGTTATCAATTGCTTGTTGATTCGAATAGGCCTCTCGGCCTTTTTCGGTGAATATTCCATGTAGGAAATGGTCCATCAGTACCATTTGCTCTTCAGCGAGATTATAATCTGGGTTATTCAGATTAGATGGGTCGAGTGCAGAGGTAATTTGGTTTACTCTTACTTTGGCCAATATCTCAGAGTCAATTTCTTCTCTGAAATAGCCTAATTTTTTCCCTTTTTCGATCACGTTGATCAAGTCAGCCATGATGATCCGGGATTTGAAATCTTCAAACATTCGCCAGGATTCGGGGAAATATTTCTGAATCTCCATGATTACCATCGGATTCATATTTTGGAGTCTTTCCCGCATCATCTTAGAGGTTTTCACCAAATGCTCTATCACCCCATCTTCATTTTCCAGAATGTAAGCCAATTTGATCCGGTCCGCCTCCAAAATTTGCTCAAATGCTTCCCTTACTAAGTCTTTCTTATCCGAAAACTCCTGATAAATGGTTTTTTTGGATACACCTGCCAAGCGGGCAATATCCTCCATGGTCACTGTTCTGACCCCAAATCGAAAAAACTGCTCGGTGGCAATTTCCAATATTCTTTTTCTCGTCTCCAATTCTTCTTTTCTGAATATGGGGGCAAAACTATGGAAACTACCGATTGGTTCAAAGTTTCCAAAGTTTTTTTTAGATTAATATTTTATGAATCCCCTGAAAACATGTTCATTATTGAACATAACGCAAAAAAAACTCTTCTAAACAGAATATAATTTGATTCAGAGCTTAATCGTATGATAAAATTTCATGCTTTTGGTATCTTCGGATATTAAATTTTTGACAAATGAAGTACTTGATTCATTCCAAAGGGAGGTTGGCTTATGCCAAAGAGGGTACCGGTTCGGAATTCGTCTTGGTTTTTCATGGTTTTGGGCAGACTCATAAGGACATGCTCGCTTTTACAAGCATCCGAAAGTCAAACCAGTGCTTGTTGCTTATAGATATATTTTACCATGGAGCCAGTCAATGGGATAATTCCAGTCAAAACCTTGGAAAAGAAACATGGGCTGAAATCATTAACCTCCTTCAAAAACAAGAAGGATTCACAGAATTTGGATTAGTGGGGTACAGTATGGGAGGTAAATTTTCCCTGATCACCTATGAGCTTTTTCCAAACCAGGTCAAATCACTTATCCTGCTCGCTCCAGATGGAATCAAAACCGGTATTTGGTATAGCCTCAACAGTTACCCTGGAATTTTTCACCCGGTTTTTAAGCGAGTAGTGTTCAAACCAAAATCCTTCTTTGGGATGGTGGATGGCCTAAATTCTGCCGGTATGGTAGAGAAAAGTCTGGTGAAATTTATCAAAACCCAACTAGAAACCCGATCTAGCAGAGCTCAGGCTTATTTTGTATGGAAGGTTTTTGGGTCGATGCTGCCACATATCGACAGGATCATACGATTGGCAAGGGAGCATCAAACTCCCATTACCTTATTCACAGGACAATATGACAAAATGGTAACCCAAGAAAATCTCAAGAAATTCACTGAAAAAATCCCGCAAATCAACTCCATCAACCTTCCCGTTGGGCATGGACAATTGATTGGGGAGGCAGTTGAATACCTGAAAAAAAGAAACGATCCCTTCGAATAGAATATCAAAGCTATTTTTTCTTAATCGAATAGGAAAGCGATGACATCGATCATCAAGGCCTCCAGCAACCTTGAGTTTACATTTTCCCAATCTTTCATTCCCCGGCTTTCCAATCTATCTGCCAAATCCTTACCTTTGCGGCTTACCAGCCCAAGGACATGATTTTCTTCTTTGAATCACCTCAAAAACTCGTTTACGGAGTTCAATCCCCACAGCCCCTCACACCTGAAGACATCGAAAAACTCACCTGGCTATTTGGCGAAGCCAAAGCGATACAGGGAACACGATTAGCAGGAAACTATTCCGGACCACGCAAAGAAATGATCACTCCTTGGTCTACCAATGCCGTAGAGATCACGGTCAACATGGGAATCATGGGGATTCAGCGAATTGAGGAGTTTTTTCCAATAGAGGATCACACTGCGATCGATCCGATGCTCCAAAAGCGCTACGATGGACTGGATCAGGAGATCTTCGACATCCACCTGGAGCCTGAGCCGGTCAAACCGATCACCGATATTGCAGCCTATAATAAATCAGAAGGCCTTGCGCTAAGTCAAGAAGAGGTTGATTATTTGGATCATGTTTCCTCCCAATTGGGTCGTCCGTTGACCGATTCTGAGGTATTTGGATTTTCGCAAGTAAACTCGGAGCACTGCCGGCACAAGATCTTCAATGGCACTTTTGTCATCGATGGTGAAGAGAAACCGATGACTCTTTTCCAACTTATCAAAGAAACTTCCAAGAAGCATCCCAACCGGATTGCGTCAGCATATAAAGACAACGTTGCTTTTGTTTCCGGTCCAAAAGCACAACAATTCGCACCAAAAACCCAGCACCAAGCGGACTTTTTTGAAACACGGGAGATCGATACGGTCATTTCGCTAAAAGCCGAAACACATAACTTCCCGACTACCGTGGAGCCATTCAACGGCGCCGCCACAGGAGCTGGGGGAGAAATCCGCGACCGATTGGCAGGTGGGACGGGTTCGATTCCTTTGGCGGGCACAGCCGTGTACATGACCTCCTATTCCCGATCCGAAAAAGGGCGAAGCTGGGAAAAAAATCTGGCCGAGCGTCCTTGGCTCTACCAAACCCCGATGGATATCCTGATCAAAGCTTCGAATGGAGCCTCTGATTTTGGAAATAAATTTGGTCAACCACTAATCGCTGGTTCAGTGTTGACCTTTGAGCATGAGGAAGATGGAAAGCATCATGGTTTTGATAAAGTCATCATGCTCGCTGGTGGAGTCGGCTTCACCAATGCTAAGTATACCAAGAAGAGCGAACCTGAAAAAGGCGATCAAATCGTCATCATGGGCGGAGACAACTACCGGATTGGTATGGGTGGATCTGCAGTATCCTCCTTGAATACTGGCGAACTTTCCAATGCTATCGAACTCAACGCTATCCAACGCTCCAATCCAGAAATGCAAAAGCGCGTTTCCAACGTGATCCGGGCAATGGCCGAAAGCGAAAACAACCCGATCATTTCTATTCACGATCACGGTGCCGGAGGACATTTGAATTGCCTTTCTGAGTTGGTCGAAAGTACCGGTGGCACGATCCATATCGATCAGCTTCCTGTTGGTGACCCCACCCTTTCCGCCAAGGAAATTATCGGAAACGAATCTCAGGAACGAATGGGATTGGTAGTTGGTAAAAAAGATGTGGACACACTGAAGCAACTTTCCGAGCGTGAGCGTGCTCCGTTCTATGTGGTCGGCGAGACTACAGGAGACATGCATTTCAAGTTTGAAAACAGCAAAACCGGTGAAAAACCAGTAGACTGGAACTTGGCTTACATGTTTGGTTCTTCGCCAAAAACCATTTTGGAGGATAATTCAGGCAATGCTTCTTTTGCCGAAGGCGAATACAATGAAGCTCAACTGAAGTCTTATATCGAAGAAGTACTTCAGCTGGAAGCTGTGGCCTGCAAAGACTGGCTGACCAATAAAGTCGATCGTTCAGTAACTGGCCGAGTTGCCACCCAGCAAACTGTAGGTGAAATCCAACTTCCGCTGAACGACGTGGCAGTCATGGCTTTGGATTTCACTGGAAATAAAGGTATCGCCACTTCTATCGGTCATGCCCCGGTAGCAGCATTGGCTGATCCTGAAGCAGGAAGCCGATTGGCAATAGCTGAGGCTTTGACCAATTTGGTCTTTGCGCCGATAGCTGATGGGCTGAAAGGCATTTCGCTATCCGCCAACTGGATGTGGCCTGCAAAAAATAAAGGCGAAAACGACAGACTTTACCGAGCCGTTCAGGCAGTTTCAGAATTTGCGATTGAGTTGGGAGTCAATATTCCAACTGGGAAAGATTCCCTTTCCATGACGCAGAAATACCCTGACGGGAAAGTGGTTTACTCTCCGGGTACGGTGATTATCTCGACTGTGGGTGAATGCTCCGATATCAAAAAGACGGTGAAAGCTGCACTTTTGCCGAAGGCTGGAAGTAAAGTACTGTATCTCGATTTTTCCAAAGACTCAGCTAAGCTTGCCGGTTCCTCCTTTTACCAAATTTTAAACAAGGTTGGAGCTGAGTCCCCAAGCGTGTCTGATTCGAGGTATTTCGCTGCAGCTTTTGAAGCGGTGCAAAGCTTGATCGAGAAAGGCCTCATTCTATCCGGTCACGACATTTCCTCCGGCGGGATCATCACAGCCCTCCTGGAAATGTGTTTTCCAACCGAACAGGTAGGTTTGGCGGTCAAAGAATCCCGACTTGAGGAAACCGACTTGGTCAAAGCCCTTTTCGCAGAGAATCCAGGAATCTTGATCCAGGTGGCCGATGATCATGAAGTGGAAGCACTGTTGACAGCCGCGGACATCAACTTTGTGGAACTGGCTGAAGTGACCCAAGACGGAACTGTTTCTCTGGAAAATCTATCCTTGAACGTCTCCGAAATGCGGGACGTTTGGTTCCGATCTTCCTACTTACTAGATCGAAAGCAAAGCGGAGAGAAATTAGCCAAGGATCGCTTTGAGAATTATAAATCCCAACCACTTTCCTATGAATTTGCAGAGGGCTGGAAGGGAAGTTTCGAAGGATTGGGCTTAGATCCTTTCCGTAAGTCAACAGGAAAAGCGAAAGCTGCCATCATTCGTGAAAAAGGCGTGAACGGCGACCGGGAAATGGCTTACTCGCTCTGGTTGGCAGGATTTGAAGTGAAGGACGTTCACATGACTGACTTGATTGCCGGTCGAGAGAATCTGGAAGATGTTCAGATGATCGTTTTCGTCGGCGGCTTCTCCAATTCCGATGTCTTGGGTTCGGCTAAAGGCTGGGCCGGTGCCTTCCTTTACAATCCAAAAGCCAAGCAAGCCCTAGATAACTTCTACGCAAGACCCGATACACTTTCTTTAGGCGTATGTAATGGTTGCCAATTGATGGTGGAATTAGGTCTTGTTACGCCAAATCATGATCAAAAGCCAAAAATGCTGCACAACGCAAGCCATAAGTTTGAGTCATGCTTTGTAAATGTGACCGTTCCGGAAAACAATTCGGTGATGCTTGGTAGCCTTAGCGGACAGCGTCTAGGCGTATGGGTCGCACATGGAGAAGGTAAATTCTCACTTCCAAAAGGAGAAAATGGCTACAACTTCGCAATTAAGTATAGCTATGCAGCTTATCCCGGAAATCCTAACGGCTCTGATTTTGCGACAGCGGGCATAGCATCAGAAGATGGAAGGCACCTAGCCATCATGCCACATATCGAGCGAAGCCTGAAGCCATGGAACTGGGCCCACTACCCTAGCGAAAGAACCGATGACTTTACCCCTTGGATGGAGGCTTTTGTGAATGCGAGGAAGTGGGTTGAGTCGAAGAGCTAGTCTACAGCGCTCGATATTCTTTATTCGATATTCATAAAATAATCAATTGCGCTAATTTGCTAAAAGAGCGAGAACCTTTCCATTTCAAAAAACCCTTCCAGCTTCTATGGAAGGGTTTTTGGTTTTTCGGGAAAATAGTTGGTCAGGGCTTCCCTTACTTTTCTTCAAAACTAGCTAACTTTCACTAGTTAGTTCCATCTATCCACCCTCCTCAACTCTGGCCATGAGCATTCCAAAAACCCCCAGTATTCAATTTTTAATCAGCGGTTTGCTTTTCATTTTCTCTCAAATCCTGATCTCCTGCGGTGCCCCTGAGGCAGATCAATCTCCCGCCACGATGTATTTCAATGGAGATATTTTGACAATGGAGGGTCCAATGCCCGAATATGCAGACGCCCTTCTTGTGCGGGATGGACGTATAGCATATGTGGGTACGGAGGAAGAAGCGATGCGGCTTGCCGGCAAAGGGCACGTGATGGTTGATTTAAAAGGAAAAACCTTACTTCCGGGTTTTATCGATGGTCATGTGCATTTTGGGAATTTTGGTCTACAGGCCATCGGAGCACAACTTTTGGCGCCACCGGATGCGACCTGCAAAGACATCCCGACATTGATAGAGATACTAAAAGCATGGAATACCCCGGAAAACGTGGGTCTGACGGGATGGATTTTTGGTACTGGCTTTGACGATTCTGTTTTAGAAGAAAAGCGTTTTCCGACACGCCATGACTTGGATCAGGTGAGTACCGAAATTCCCATTATGATCACCCATATCTCCGGTCACTTTGCTGTAGTCAATTCCAAGGGCCTTGAAATATTGGGTTTGAATAAAACCAGCAAGGATCCAGAAGGCGGAATCATCCGCAGGGAGGACGATGGCAAAACACCAAACGGAGTGCTCGAAGAGCTTGCAGCAATCCCTTACATGGTCAAAGCCTTGAATCCAAAAGATCAATCCGGAGCCGATCGCTTTTTTCAGGAAGGTCAAGACATGGCGCTGTCTTTTGGGTACACTACCGTCCAAGAAGGCCGTGCAATGCAGAATCATGAGTTTCTCGCGGCAAAGGCCAAATCGGGGGAGATAATGATAGATGTGGTGAGTTACATTGATTATGCATTTGTAGATCAATACATGTCTTCCGAATGGAATTCAAAGGAATATTCAAATCACTACCGGATAGGTGGAATGAAGGTAACCCTAGATGGATCCCCACAAGGTAGGACTGCCTGGAGGACTCAGCCCTATTTGATCCCTCCCGATGGCCAAGGCTCAGCGTACGTGGGATATCCTGCCATCCCCAGTGATTCGGTGGTTCAGGCAATTTTTGCCAAAGCTTTTGACAACAATTGGCAAATTCTTGTTCATGCTAACGGTGACGCAGCGATCGATCAAATGATCCGAACCCTACGCCCAAACATTGAGAAATTTGGCTTGGGAGATCGCAGAAACACCCTAATTCACGGTCAATATATCCGGGAAGATCAGCTGGACTCTTTTAAAGAAATGGATGTGATCACTTCTCTTTTTCCGCTACACACCTTTTATTGGGGTGATTGGCACACCCAAATCATCGGTAATGAATTAGGAAACAAAATCAGCCCTGTCAAAACCGCCCTTAATAAAGGCCTCAAAGTCACCATTCACACCGATGCTCCCGTCGCCCTTCCCAACCTGATGCGGGTCGTGTGGACAGCAGTCAATCGAACTTCCCGCTCAGGTGCGATCATCGGAGAAGGGGAACGATTGACTCCCTACGAGGCCCTGCAGGCGATCACGATCTGGTCAGCCTATCAGCATTTTGAAGAGGGAGAAAAAGGCAGTTTGAAAGCTGGAAAATTAGCTGATTTGGTGATCTTGGATAACAACCCGCTCAAGGTAGAACCTGATGCAATCAAAGACATTCAGGTGATTGAGACGATCAAAGAAGGCACTACCGTCTTTTGCAAACCCATTCAATAAAACTCAGTTCAAAATCACTTCAAAGCTTTTCTTCGAAACCTCTCTTCAATTTCGGCGATTTCGGATTCGGTTTGCGCCTTGTTCTTTTTATTGGTTTTTTCCTTATTCAAATCCGTAGCATAAAAGTGTGTATCCTGAAAATAACTCACCCTGGCTTCTGATTCTCCCTTGGCTTTGGTCCACTTTTCACCTTTGAACAGCTTCACTTTTTCCTCATGTAATTCCAGCAATTCATCATAAGGCCCTCTAGCCGATATCAGCTTGACAAAGATTGGTGCAGTCTCGATCGCAATGAAAAGCAGCATAATGAAAATATTCGCCATCGCCATAGCGGAGCTTTCGGATGTCAATATTGACAAAGCATCCATCCTTGCGGCAAGCCCATCAAACCCTTCGATCCCAGGTTGCTGCTTTTCAAACTCTGCTTGACGCAATGCGATAAATCCCCGGATTTGAGCCTCCAGCGTATCGATGCGGGTTTGATTTCTTTTGCGAAGCTCATCCAAAGCCAACTGGGAAGCGTCAAGCTGGGCTTCTTTCTTCTTTGCGTTGGTTCCCAGCCCGACGATACCGCTCGTTCCGGTTGTTTTTTCGCCAAATCGCTCTGAATCGTATTCGGTTTGAAGCTGATCTCGGAAAGTTTCCGCTTGGGAAACTTCACTTTTCAAGGTGTCAATCTTTGCTTCCAGTTCCTGAATTTCTGGAAATCCCTTAGCCAAATTGGCTTTGGACTGAGCTATAAATTCGGTCTTTTTCTCATCCAGCTTCCGATTGATCTCTCGCTCAAACATTTTCAATTCCAGCGGTTTGGAGATGACTAATGCGAGCAAAACCGCCAAAACCAGTCTTGGGATGGCAAGCTTCCACTCTGCCCAGGCATTTTCCCGTTTTCGCATGCTGGAAACAATAAATCGATCCAGATTGAAGATCATCAGCCCCCAAAGTAATCCGAAAACCACAGCTGGAACGAGGCTTTGAAATACAGTGAATAAGGCATATCCTGCGGCAAGGGCTGCGAGTATTCCGGTGAAAAAAACTGTAGCGCCGATTCCAAAATATTTATTGGATTCGGTGGGTGTGCGTTTAAGCAGTGCAAAATTTGCCCCGCTGCAAAACCAAAAGAATCGGGTGATATGCTGCATGTCTTTGGATATTGATTGAAATGGCTAATTCTCTAACGCTAAAACACGACCAAAAAACTTATTGAGCTCCGAACAGGGACGAAAAGTCGTTTTCTAGGGACAGAAAGGGCTTTTAACTTTTCGCCAATAGCTACGGTACAAAACTTGATTTCGTTCGCTCTGTACGCATTCGGCCAAATGTTGAACGGTTTTGGTTCAGGTAAAAAATCGACTAAGTTTGAAAATATGAAAAAGCACCTACTTCTCCTTTTTTCCATTATCGGCCTTCTTCACTTTACGGGGTATTCCCAAACGGTACCTTTTGAGCAGGAAGTAAGAACTATTTCAGCCAAGATTGACAGCATGGGCTGGCAAGCAGGAAGCACGGTTTTCACAGGAAGCTCTACCATCCGAATGTGGAAATCGCTTCAAACTTCCTTTCCGAAGGAGAACATTCTGAATACAGGTTTCGGTGGTTCAAAGGCCTCTGATTTGGAAACCCATCTGTTCCCATTGGTAATCCGTTTGGAGCCAAGTCGGGTTTTTATCTATGAAGGAGACAATGACATTTGGGCAAATGTGCCTGTAGCAGATATCCTGACCAGTCTGGACAACATAGTCAATCGCCTTCAGCTAATTGACCCCAACATCAAAATATACCTTATCGAAGCAAAGCCGAGCCCTTCGCGCTGGGAGAAGAAAGCCAACTATGAGATATTCAATCAAAAGTTAAAGGAATATTGTCTTGCTAAGGAAGGAGTGGAATTAGTTCCAGTATGGAAAGCCCTCACAGATGATGCTGGCAATCCAAGGCCCGAACTCTATATTCAGGACCAACTTCACCTGAATGAGAAGGGTTACGAGATCTGGACAGCGATTTTTAAGGAATATTTCTAACAGAAGAGTTATTTGACTTTTCGAAATTTCTTTTCGAAAACGGACAAGGGAAGAATTCCTCCAAAAGACCAAGTAAGTCCTTCCCATCTTCGATCAATCTTGCGAGGTAGAGCATCTCCTAGAGTGAGCGTATATTCTCTATTTGCACTTAGGGTAAAAAATTGGCCTAATTCCAAGTTTAGAAATGATGAATTAAAAAACCGAATCCTGGAATGGATTCCTGTTTTGAAAAAGAATGGACTTTTACTCTTAGAAACAAGCGTATAGTTTATCGCTCCATTTTCACCTTGAATTCTTCCTGACCGTGAATCGTCATTTCCCTCTAAAGAAATAATTGCCACGTTACCTGTGAAAAATGCCCCGAAGCGAATGTTGCCTTGAGCTCCAGTAGGAATGTCATAGCGAAAGGTAAAAGGCAAAACCACAGAAGCCAAGTCCGAATTCATTACATACTCTTCCCTCTCCCAAATCGGAAAGTAAACTGCACTGGAAGTATGGTGATACAAGGAAAGCCCCGACTCTAAAGAAAGATTTTCTTTCCTATACACAAGTCCAAGTCCATAATAGAGACTTAAATCCTCAAGACCGGAAAAGGATGGATCGGGATTTTGGCCATACCGAATTCCAAAATGTGGCATCAAAAAAAAACCATTGTCATCGCTTAACTTTCGATAGTCATCTTTTTTGTTTAGTCGGGAAGCTTTTTTGACAGCATTGGTCTGAATTTGTGAATAGGAAGAAAAACCTAAAGAAAAGGCCAGAAAGACTAGAAATAGTTTTTTCATAAAAAAAAAAGAAGTAAACAAAAGTTAAACTAAAAATCAAAGAATATATTGTACTTGCATCATTCTTAAGGCTCATTTAATTTCTTTTTACTCCAAAACGAAGCTAGAATCGACCCTGAAATATTCTGCATCGGACCGAAGACAGCCGGAGCTAATCCCACCGTCGCAATTTTTTCCAGAGTCTTGGCAAGACCAGACGCCAAACCGGCATTTTGCATCCCTACTTCAATGGCAATCGTACGGCAATCCCGCTCACTGAGACCGGAAAATTTCCCCAGGTAAAACCCAATCCCATACCCAGATAGGTTGTGAATCAAAACCAAAAGAATCAATAGTGGACCAATACTCAACAGACTATCACGACCGGCAGCAGTGATGACCAGAATTATCAAAGCAATTCCAATCATGGATATCACTGGCATGGCTTTGTCCACCCAATCTGATTTCCCTTTCAACATCCTGTTGAAAATCAGTCCAGCTGCGATGGGGATCAAAATCATCTTCACGATATCCCACATCATTTTCAGCAAATCAATCTCAATAAACTGACCGGCAAGCAACTTCATCAACAGCGGTGTCATCAAGGGTGCCATTAAAGTAGTGATGGAAGTCAGGGTGACAGAAAGAGCCAGATTTGCTTTGGCTAGGTAAGTCATCACATTGGAGGCTGTTCCGCTGGGAGAGCTTCCTGCCAAGATTATCCCTGCGGCTATCTCGGGAGGCAATCCACTGATGCTGGCAAGAAGAAAACCCACTAGGGGCATAATAAAAAACTGTGCTCCAACGCCAATCAGAACCGATTTCGGACTTTTGATTACCTCGGAAAAATCCTTCAGACTCAGCGAAGTACCCATTCCAAACATGATGACTTGAATCAGCGGAGTGATCAGATTGGACAAAGAATATCCCCGGAATTCCTGAAAATAATGGGGGAAATACAGGGCAAGCGCCACTACGCCAAATATCAAAACCGGAAAACTCAAGCCCTTCAAAGATTCCTTTCGATTCAAACCCAAGGCTAAGCAGCTAAAAAACCCAACAAGGGCTATGCCTTGATAGGTAGGTAAAGGAAATACAAAGCCCAAAACCCAAACCGAAAAAAGGACAAGAGCGGCTACAAAGAAGAACTTTGACATGAACATCGGATCAAACAGCCTGAAAATAGCTGTTTTTATTTGAACCAACCAAGCTCAAAAAATAGCGTGTATCAAACGCCTATTTCCCAAGAATGATCCGGGTCAAGCCATGCTTAGCCAATTTGTCCCTGTAAACTTCACAGGCAGATAACCTTACTACCAAATTAAATTCGTACTTTTGCGGCTTCAATTAGGCAAACCATGCAGAATATTCGGAATATCGCGATCATCGCACACGTTGACCACGGTAAAACAACCCTCGTGGATAAAATCATCCACGCCTCTCAAATCTTCAGAGAAAATCAACAATTCCAAGACCTTATCTTGGATAGCAATGACCTTGAACGCGAACGAGGCATCACAATTCTTTCAAAAAACGTTTCTGTACGCTACAAAGACGCAAAAATCAACATCATTGACACCCCTGGTCACGCCGATTTTGGCGGTGAAGTAGAGCGCGTGTTGAAAATGGCCGACGGCGTTATTCTTTTGGTAGATGCCTTCGAAGGACCAATGCCACAGACCCGATTTGTATTGGGCAAAGCTCTAGCACTTGGTCTTACCCCAATAGTCGTAGTAAACAAAGTAGATAAAGAAAACTGTCGCCCAGACGAAGTTCACGAGTCAGTATTTGACCTGATGTTCAACTTGGACGCTACTGAAGATCAACTGAACTTCCACACGCTTTACGGTTCTGCCAAGCAAAACTGGATGGGTCCGGATTGGAAAAATCCTACCGATTCCATTTTCCCACTTTTGGATGCCATCTTGGAATACATTCCTGCGCCTAAGATCGAAGAAGGCTCTCTTCAGATGCAAATCACCTCTTTGGATTACTCCAACTTCGTGGGTCGAATTGCAATCGGTCGTGTAAAAAGAGGCACAATCACTGAAAACCAGCAGATTGCTCTTTGCAAAGCTGATGGATCAATCAAAAAGATGCGTGTAAAAGAACTTCAGGTATTTGAAGGTCTTGGTAGGGTGAAAGTATCTGAAGTTACAGCCGGAGACATCTGCGCAGTAATGGGTATTGAAGACTTCGAAATCGGAGATACCATCGCAAATGCAGAAAATCCGGAACCACTTCCGAGAATTTCGATTGATGAGCCAACGATGAATATGCTCTTCACGATCAACAACTCCCCTTTCTTTGGTAAAGAAGGGAAATTCGTTACTTCCAGACACCTAAGAGACAGACTCTTCAAAGAAACTGAGAAAAACTTGGCACTTCGCGTGGAGTCAACCGATTCTGAAGATAAATTCCTAGTCTTTGGACGTGGTATTCTTCACTTGTCTATCTTGATTGAGACGATGAGAAGAGAAGGTTATGAACTTCAAGTAGGTCAACCTCAGGTGATTTTCAAAGAAATCGACGGCGTCAAATGTGAGCCGATCGAATTGCTAGTCGTAGATGTACCTCAGGAAACAGCGGGCAAAGTAATAGAACTTGCAACTCAGCGTAAAGGCGAACTGACCATCATGGAGCCTAAAGGAGATCTGCAGCACCTGGAATTCAGAATACCTTCCAGAGGATTGATCGGACTAAGAAACAATGTGTTGACAGCTACGCAAGGTGAAGCCATCATGAACCATAGATTCTCTGATTACGAACCATTCAAGGGGCCAATCCCAGGAAGAATCAACGGCTCGCTGATCTCTATGGAAGGCGGACCATGTACAGCTTATGCAATCGACAAGCTTCAGGACAGAGGGGTATTCTTTGTAGATCCAGGAGATGATTTGTATGCGGGACAGGTAGTCGGCGAACACTCCAGAGACAATGATATCGTAGTCAACATTCAAAAAGGAAAAAAACTGACTAACATGAGAGCCTCTGGTTCTGATGACAACGTCCGAATCATTCCTGCTAAAAAATTCTCTTTGGAAGAATCAATGGAATACATCCAAAAGGATGAATATCTCGAGATCACTCCAAAATCAATCCGAATGAGAAAAATTTATTTGGATGAGAATGAAAGAGCTAGAATGGCTAAAAAAGAATCCTAATCAGTCTGATAATTAGACAGTGATATTCAACAAACAAATCCTCTAGCATTCCAGCTAGGGGATTTTTTGTTTCCATTCGTCACAAATATTCTTCTTAATCTAAACCTATCAACTGAACTTTCGTGAGTAAAACTATATTCCAACTAAATCATATGAACAAGCCACTTATTCTCTTTTTAGTCAGTCTGACTATTTCTACGTTTTCCTTTGCTCAAAGCAAAAATGACGTAATCCATCTCGCTGAAGGCCCAAAGGAGGTACAGGTAATCGAAGTCGGTTTTAACACGATCAAATACTCGTTTCCAAACGAAAAAACCGTGTACAGCATCAGTAAGCATCATGTGAATAAGATCGAATTTGCCAGCGGAAGAGAGGAGGTTTTTGAAAGTCCATTCCAACCAGTCCATGGACTGGACGATTTCGAGAAAGTATACATCTCCTATAATCCTGATGATGTGGTCGGGTTGGAATCCAAAGGTGAACTCTTCAGTAAAGCGACGGGAGTCACCACACTTTCCAGTATTAACAATGTAAAAAATAGAGCACTGGACAAACTTAAGGCTGAAGCCTCCATGCTTGGGGCAAATGTGGTCTTCATCGGAGATGTGTATCAGCGTGGAAATACCTACGGCGGTGAAAATCAAGCAGGAAATTCAACTCAGACTACCTTCTCGGGTACAGCTTACAGTACGATTAAGCTAAACCCAGCGCAAGTCAAATCCTTACTTTCAGGTAAATCTTTTCACCACTACCAAACCCATAAGTTAAACCGAAATTCATGGAGTCCTGACCGCGCCATTGCTACCGCATATGATAGTGACCGAAGACCTGTCATGTTTGAATTTGATAAAATCACTGAAAAACAAGACGGTATTTATGTGTCGGGATACAGCATCCCAACCAAAATGAAGGAACTTAAAGTAATATCAGCGGATGAAAACATGGTAATCCTGATGGAAAGAAATGATAAAATCATCACCAACTACATCTTGATTTCTGAAGACAACAACTACTTCAAAAACATTCAAAACAGAGTTGTTTTGTAAATTGGAAACTGGTTTTTCCCACAAATCAAAGGCAGGAGATTTTTTCCTGCCTTCGTTTTTTCGATTTAATCCATTAGATCAGTTTTTCATACCAGCTTAAGCCAAATCTTCCCCTTTTACTAATTCAAGCCTTTAATAACAATATTCCCGGTACCATCCGAAAGACAGGGATATTGAAAGTCCATGGCTGCCCGCTTGGGATTGGTGATGGCATCATAAAACCCATCCAAAAATCTAGTAGAGAATTTGACATACTTTTCGTCCAAAAGTTCGCTTTTCGTATACAGGGAATAAATTTCATCCTTCTTTGCAAGGAATTCAGAGAACACTTTTTGAAAAGCCTCCATTTCCTCCACACAATAGCCCCGATACCTTCTATCTGTGACCGAAGCCAGTTTCAGTTCAGGAGCAGGATTGGCATAGGGTGCCCGGACAATTCCTGCGTGGTCGAAATCATACGGAACAGCAATGGGTCTCTCATGCTCCCCAGCATGCATCAATTTGATATTTTGACGGAATTGAATCGACCAATCCGTATTCCCGATGAGGTATTGAAAAACGGCCATTCGGAAAAAATCTTCTTCCACTATACGCTCAGGGCTCACCAAATCTTTGTCCAAAATATTCATCTGATTTCGTTCAGCTAAATGGTCCTCATCTTCAATCAAAAACCCCAAAAACGATTCATAGGTCTTCGCATTTTCTGATTGATCCACCAACCTAAGCCGAACCAATCTTACCTTAAAGCTCAGCGGGGTGAGTAGATTATACAATTTATAGGCGAAATACTCACGGATCACATAGCGTTCACCTTGGCAAGGCAGTACCAATTTCAGCTTATTCTGGCTCGAAAAAATAGTATTCTCCGTCTCTTTTTTTGAAAAATTAAGCAAAAGGGGAGGATAGGTACAGAAATTCATTTCTCTTCTAAAATGCCCCCGAGTTCTGACTCGGATCGGAATCATTGCGGATTCACCATCTTGCATTGAGTATCCAAAAGTAAAATCAAAGTAAGTGGGATCGCCCTTTGTATTCTTCAATACTCCTTTGACATCGCCTTTCAGGGTCATTTCCAGGATTTCCACCCTTTCAAAGAGGCTTGAATTCTGTCCAAAACTGAGTTTTGAAAAGATCAATAAAGCGATCAAAGTCAGCGCTACTTTTGTCAGATTGAACAGAATAGTCATTGGATTAAAATCTAGTTTTGGGTAAAAAGACAAGTGACTTTTTAACTTCAGCACATCAGAATAAAAATCAAGGTTATTTAAAGTAATTTAAAGTTTTATCTTTAAAACTCATTTAGAGCACCTTAAATCAAACCTGTTAAACGCAGCTATCGACTGCAAAAACCCAATGACATCCAGAAGAAAAGTAATTCAAACCTTAGGTCTGGCGAGTGCCTCGGCCATTTTACCTTTTAACACAATCGCTTCAATCATGCCTGCACAAAAAATGATTCACCAAGTTTACTTTTGGTTACACAAAGATTCCGATTTGAAAGAATTTATGTCTGATGCCGCTCCTATGCTGGGCCGGTGCAAAGACGTAGCAAATTTTATCATGGGTACTCCTGCGCCTACAGCAAAACGCGAAGTGGTCGATCACAGCTTCCATGTATCTTGTACCTTGTTTTTTGATTCGCTGGAAGCTCAGGCAGCTTATCAAGTCGACCCATTGCACCTAGAGTTTATTGAAAAATACTCCCACATGTGGAAAACCGTTAAAGTTTACGACATCGCAATTTAAGTCAAACCCTTGTCAAGGGAAATTGCGTAAATGATTCAGGCTTTAGACCAAGGATATATGAGAAAGTTAAATTGGATTATCGGATTGGTGATTTTGTTGGGGTGGGGATGCGAACCAAAAGACGACCCGACTCCAGTAGCTCCAGGTCAGGAAGTTAAAAAAGCCATTTTTGATACCATGAATGAATGGTATTTCTGGAATCAGGAACTTCCAGCTGAGGTGGATTTTGCTGACTTCCCTACGAATGACGATTTTCTTGATGGCATTATTTTCAAGCCATTGGATCGATTTTCGTACCTCACCACTCAGGAAGCTTTCAACAATTCCTTCGTCGGAAGAAATGCAGGTCATGGATTTGGTTTTGCCTTTACCGAAGATGAAAAGCTCTACATTTCTTTCGTGTTTGACGAATCTCCTGCCGGAAAAGACGGTTGGAAACGAGGCTGGGAAATCACTCAAATCAATGGGAAACCAATCGCCGATTACAAAACAAGTACTGGGGGCTATGACTTCAAGCTTGGAACTTCAGACCCTGGAATCAGCAACACTTTCACGTTCAAACTTCCCGATGGCAGCACCACTACCCGGACTAATGTAAAGGCTGAATACCAGTCAAACTCCGTATTGGAGCAAAAAGTATTTGATGTGGGGGGTAAAAAAGTGGGGTATTGGGCATACCAAAGTTTCAAAGCTACTGCTGGTCTGAGTCCAACTCGGAGTGCCGAAGTCACTTCTTCGATGGAGTTTTTCCAGAGCCAAGGGATCAATGAGTTGATTATTGACTTAAGGTACAACGGTGGCGGCTCTGTTGCCGTAGCTGAGCAAATTTCCAACTACCTGATCCAAGCATCCAATTCAGGTAAATTGATGTACACCAACAAGCTCAATTCTACCAAAACCAGTCAGAATTCCTCTGAAAATTTCTCAAAAATCGGCAATCTAGAATTGTCCAGAGTGATCTTCATTACCTCCAGAGGATCTGCTTCTGCTTCCGAACTGGTCATCAACAATTTAGATCCTTACTTAGATGTGATTCTGATCGGAGATAATACCTTCGGCAAGCCAGTGGGATCCTTTCCGCTTTCCCAGTTCAACCGAGTATTGGTTGAAAATAACGTGGAGCTTGTACCGATCACGTTTGCCACAGCAAATGCCGAAGGAAAAGCAGAGTATTTCGATGGTTTCCCGGCAAATTTCAGTGTAGGAGATTCCCCGCAGTTTGACTGGGGAGATACCCAAGACTTGCGATTAGCCGCTGCTTTGCAGTACGTTCAAAATGGATCTATCTCCGGGAGAATTATGAACACCTTCTACAGACCAAAGTGGGAAATGATTGACGCATTCAAGGGATTGCAGCAGGAGTTTCCAGCATTCTAAAACAACAAAGCCCGGTTAATTGACCGGGCTTTTTTATTCAACGAAAAATTGAGATTCAAGCCCTATTTCGAGCATGAAGGATGGTTTAAATTCCAATTTCCTAATCAACTCCAACTTCTTACTAAACAATTCTAGAAGCATCTTGTTGGAGACATTTCCAAGATTTACTTTTATAAGTTTAAGGGGTTTCTTTTTGATTAGATAACTTATTTTAAAATCAGCATCTTTTTGAAATCAAAATAAAATCATGTTCATCGGCGTAATCAGAAATTGCGGAATCTTTGGTTTCTGATCCCTCTAAAATTGAATTAACATGAATTGCTATATACCCTTGGGAATTCAAAAAGTTGACAAGTTTGTATGAAATATGAACGTCACACAAAACTTCATGAAGCTAACTCAGTCAAGGATGTACCTGAAAGAGAAAGTTTAGCAAATTGAAGTGAAGCAAAAATATCCTCACGCTCTAATTCGGGATGATCTTCCAAAATTTCCTGAATTGTCATTCCTGAACCCAACATATCCAAAATAACTTCGACTGGCCATCTCATTCCTCTAATGCAAGGTTTACCATGGCAAATTTCAGCTTCAACAGTAATTCTTGAAATTAGATCCATTATTTTTTTATTTTATATTAAAGTTAACCGATCACCTCGAAAAACATACTTTTGAACAAATTGATTCTTAGATAAATATTACAATGCGGCTCATTTTTTATGCCGCTCAATGAGCACCTCCATAACCTCATCAAGTTCATAGCCTTTTGCTTCCAACAAAATCAGGTAATGAAAAAGAAGATCCGCCGCCTCACCTAAGAAAAGTTCCTTGTTGTCATCTTTCGCTTCGATGACGATTTCCACGGCTTCCTCGCCTACTTTTTGGGCAATCTTATTGATGCCTTTGGCAAAAAGCGAAGCTGTGTAAGATTTCTCGGTAGGGTTGTTTTTTCGGTCTTTGATGATTGTTCTGAGGTGATCAATAAATGCCGTCTTGGAAGAATTCTCCTCCGCAAAACAAGTATCTGCTCCGGTATGACAAACTGGGCCCTTTGGATTTGCTTTAACTAAAATGGAATCCCCATCACAGTCCTCAACCAATGAAACCAACTCCATGAAATTACCGGATGTCTCTCCCTTAGTCCAAAGTCGGTTTTTGCTTCGGGAGAAAAAAGTCACCATTCCGGTCTCTTGGGTTTTAGCAAAAGCTTCCTCGTTCATATACCCTTGCATTAGGACTTTCCCGCTAAGGGCATCTTGTACAATTGCCGGAACGAGGCCATTCATTTTATCGAAGTCGATTTTCATTATTTTGTAGTTTTCTGAATTATTGGAATAGAAAGACAGTTGAAATACGATAGAAATAAAACCTGACAAGTTAGGGTGAAATAATCACCACTGATCTTTTATCCATTTATTTCAGCCCGATTTATCGGGCTTTATTTCAACAGTATTTCGCGAAGCATATTTCACCAAGTGTATTTCAACCGTATTTCCAATTATTTCCTGATACTAATTCCTTCACCAATCAAATATTCCTTCAACTCCGGAATCGGGATTTCCTTGAAGTGGAAAATACTTGCAGCCAATGCTGCATCCGCTTTCCCAAAGGTAAAAACATCTTTGAAATGCGACATGGTCCCTGCACCTCCTGAGGCGATGACCGGAATGGACAAGGCGGAAGAAATCTCTGCCAAAATCTCATTGGCAAATCCACCCTTGGTGCCATCATGGTCCATGGAAGTAAGCAATATTTCGCCAGCCCCACGATCTGCTACTTCCTTGGCCCAAGCTTGAGTTCTGAGCAAAGTTGCTTTCCGTCCACCATGGGTATGGACAAAATCCAAGCCGTCCACATTCCGTGAATCGATCGCTACCACAATGCACTGCGAACCAAACTCACTAGCCATCTCATCAATGACATCCGGATTGTTCACAGCAGAAGAATTAATAGAAATCTTATCAGCTCCGGCGTTAAGCAAGACTTTCACGTCCTCCACCGAGGAGATTCCGCCACCGACTGTAAAAGGAATATTGATCGCTTTGGCCACTTTGGTCACCAGTTCAGCAAGCGTCTTGCGCTTATCCACTGTGGCCGTGATGTCCAAAAACACGAGTTCGTCCGCTCCTTCATCCGAGTAGATTTTTGCCAACTCGACAGGATCGCCTGCGTCCCGAAGTTGGACAAAATTAACTCCTTTGACCGTTCGGCCGTCTTTGATATCGAGGCAGGGAATGATTCTCTTTGTTAGCATTTTATAGTATTCAAAACTTCATTATTCTTCATTCGAAGTTCGGTGTTCGATATTAGAAAATTTACGATTTACGATTTTTGATTTACGACATCATGCTGAACTTCAATCCTAAAACAGGAAATCAAAACCTTTGAATTTGGGGTTTGTGGATCCTAACAATCTCGTAAATCGTCATTCGTAAATCGTAACTTAAAAGGCTGCCAGTTCCTCCAGCGTCACCCTTCCTTCATAATAGGCTTTTCCAACTATAGCTCCATAGACTCCGCATTTCTCCAAATCTTCCAGGTCTTTGACGGAAGACACACCTCCACTGGCAATCAATTTTAAGCCAGGAATTTCTTGCAAAATCTCCTGATAGAGTTCAACTGAAGGACCTTGAAGTAAGCCATCTTTGGCTACATCGGTACAGATCACATAGCTTAGACCTTTTGCTACATAGCCTTTGATAAAAGGGATAAGTTCTGCTGTGGTGGTCTCTTCCCAACCTCCGACAGCAATCATCTTATCTTTTGCGTCAGCGCCAAGAATAATCTTCTCTGAACCATACTTGCTAATCCATTCGTCGAAAAGCAGGGGATTCTTCACGGCTATACTTCCTCCTGTCACTTGCTTGGCCCCCAGGGAAAACGCTTTCTCAATCTCTTGATCAGCTTGTATTCCTCCCCCAAAGTCAACCTGAAGGGAAGTTCCGGCACATATTCGCTCCAAAACGGCTCCATTGATGATTTTTTTAGCTTTGGCTCCATCCAAATCCACCAGATGTAGTCGCCGAATTCCCACTCCTTCAAAGCGCTTGGCCATTTCTAGCGGATCGTCATGGTATTCTTTTTTGCTGCTGTAGTCGCCCTGACTGAGTCGGACGCATTTGCCTCCGATGAGGTCGATGGCGGGAATGATGTGCATTGGAAGATTGAAATTTTTGAATATTGGAAAATTAGATATGGAATTACGATTTACGAATTACGATTTACGAGGCCACTTTGACTCTAAAACCTACTTACCAAGAGTTAAATCCATGGAAATTAAATTTGATGTTGTCGAGGATACCGTAAATCAAAAATCATAAATCATCAATATCTTAAATACTTAGGAAGTTTTCTAGAAGCTTCTCCCCTACCACACTGCTTTTCTCCGGATGGGCCTGAATCGCCCAGTAATTATCCCGATGCAAAATCGCAGTGAAGTCATGGATATAATGCGTGGTTGCAATCGTGTATTCGCTCATTTCAGCATAAAAGCTATGCACGTAGTAAACAAAAGGATTCGCAGGTAAATTAGTCAAAAGCGGATTTTGAGCTAGGTTTTCGAGTTCGTTCCAACCTACATGCGGCACTTTAAATTCCTGAGAATTCTCCGGAATAAAGCGCTTCACTTTCACTGGAAAGATTCCCAGACATTCCGTATCATTTTCCTCTGAATGCTCGCAGAGCAACTGCAAACCCAAACAAACTCCCAGAAAAGGTTGCTTCAACTCGGTGATCAGCTGATCGAGTTTTCTGGCTTTAAGATAAGCCATAGCTGTACTTGCTTCGCCTTGACCGGGAAAGATCACCTTATCGGCAGAGCGAATTTTTTCCACGTCATCTGTGAGTTCGGCATCCACTCCCAGTCGCTCAAGGGCATATAGCACTGATTGGACGTTTCCGGAGTTGTATTTGATTATTGCTATTTTCATTTTCTAAGTATCAAGACACAAGAACCAAGACGCAAGACTTCTTAATGTCTAATGTCCCACATCTTGAGTCTTATGTCTAATATCTTGATTCTAATTTCTCGCTTCTTTTTCAGCCAACATTTCCTCCAGCACTTCCTCAATCTCAGGCAGGGAATCAAAAAGCTGCTCGTAGCTGTCGATCACCCAGTATTTATCCTGAAAATGGTCTTTCCAGTATTCTGTATTCATAATTTTCCGGACATCATAGGGAAAATGTTTGGGTTCATCAGAAAGCGAAAACTTCGTTTCCCCTGCCGAACTCAAAATACCTGCCCCATAGACTTTCAATTCTCCGTTTTCACGAATGAGTCCAAACTCAATCGTAAACCAGTAGATCCGGCTTAGCAACTGAATCGCCCAAGGGTCCTGAATATGCTTCAGCGCGATGCCACTTAGCTTTTCCAGGAAATCCACATATGGCTGATTGGTCAGCAAAGGCATGTGCGCGAAGGCATCGTGAAACATGTCTGGCTCCTCGAGGTAGTCGAGTTGTTCCATTTTTCGTAGCCAAGTTGACGATGGAAATCGCCTATTGTGCAGCAAGCCGAAAAACAAATCGTCATCAATCAATCCTGGCACTACTTGCACCTGCCAGCCTGTGGTATTTACGAGGACCTCGTTTAGTTCCTCAAAATTGGCAATCCGATCGGCGGTAAACTTCACTGCTTTCACCCCTTCCAAATATGCCTTTGATGCGGCTTTGGGGAGATTTGGCATCTGCCGCTCGAAAAGAATCTTCCAAACATTAAAATCCTCCTCTGTATAGGCAGCATAGTCCTGCCTTAATTCTTTCAATCTTGGGTCGGTAAAGACCCAGTCTTTAGGTTTATTAGTCATTTTACACTTGGGTTTATATTTCTTTTTTTACTTCTAAAACTAGAAAAGGCCTAAACCAGTTACGGAATAGGCCTTTTTATATCTTCAGCAAAAACCAAAGTCATTCCCATTCCCTCAGCGGAGGAGATGATATGAATGATGCACGTAGGTTCTTGGTGTTGGATTCATGGTGTGAATTTAAGAAGCTGTACGTCAATCGACAATTTTATTTTTACAAAAGGTCGAAAGTTTTGCGCATCGCAAAGCTCTCCCTGATCCAAGCCGCCAATCTTGCACTTTGCGCAAAGTCAAGTGTCTGCTGTCCATCAGAATAGGCTTTCTCCGGAACCTCATGCGATTCATAGATGATTCCGTCTGCACCGGACATCACGCCTGCCAAAGCCATCTGAGGCACGTAGGCTCTGATTCCTATTCCATGAGACGGATCGACGATCACCGGTAGGTGAGATTTGGCTTTCAGAATCGGAATCGCATTCAGATCCAGCGTATTTCGTGAAGCACGTTCGTAGGTTCGGATGCCTCGCTCGCAGAGGATCAATTTTTCATTTCCTCCAGAAAAGACATATTCCGCTGACTGGAGCAATTCTTCGATTGTTCCAGAAATTCCCCGTTTGATCATCACGGCTTTATCCACTTTTCCTAGTTCGTCGAGTAGGTTGAAGTTCTGGGAATTTCGAGCGCCCACTTGATACACATCCACATAAGGATACATTTCTTCAATTTGAGAAGTCTGCATCACTTCGGTCACGATTTTGATTCCCGCTTTGCTAGCGATATCGTGCCACAGCTTCAAGCCTTCCAAACCCAATCCACGAAAGGCATAAGGGCTACTTCTTGGTTTAAAGACACCACCTCGCATCAGTTTGATTCCGTTTTCCACGCAGTGTTCCACCACTTTTCGGATTTGCTCTTCTGACTCGATCGAGCATGGTCCGGTGATGATGGCCATTTCGCCGTCTTTGATATAGACCTGATCGCCCAAATCGACGGAGGTTGGCTTGGCTTTCCATTTTTTGGATACCAGTTTGTATTCATCGGAGACGATGTGGATGTCTTTGATTCCATCCATTTGACCGATTTTCCGGATGTCAAACTCATTCTTTCCGATTCCGATCAAGTAGTCACCCAATTGGGTTTTGACTTCGGTAGTTTTATAGCCGATTCCATTGACCTGATCGATCAATTTGTCCTTTTGGACATCGGAGATATCGGGTTGAAGTTGAATAATCATTTTGATTTACGAATTACGATGTACGAATTACGAGGTCTTTGATAGGCTTTGAGATTGAAAAGCAATTTTAAGAAATACCCCTACCCCCTTTGAAAATAGGGAGTTGGCCTCTTCTGAACTTTTGCCCTTAATCCACAGATCAATGCTTTACCAATAACCAATACCTGATAATTTATTAACTAATAACTGACTGAATATATTTCTGAATGTCTCCACTCAGATCCTTCGCCTCTTTTACTTTCTTAATAAAAGCAGAGCCGATAATGGCTCCTTGACTATAATTGGAGGC
This sequence comes from Algoriphagus litoralis, assembly GCF_003259255.1. Taxonomy (GTDB): domain Bacteria; phylum Bacteroidota; class Bacteroidia; order Cytophagales; family Cyclobacteriaceae; genus Algoriphagus; species Algoriphagus litoralis. The sequence continues at coordinate 102,879 of NZ_QGOL01000013.1, read as the reverse complement.
TGTGGTGAATGTTTCGGAATCAGAAATTCCAAAACCGATCAATCGTGGATTCTTCAAGTTCATAGCTTTGACCCGCTCGAAATACGCGATTTGTTCTTCGCTGATTCCGCTTCGCGCTCCAGTGATGCTATGAGCCGAAACCATGTAAATAAAACCATTTGAGTTTTGATCGATCTCCCGGATTCTCTTTTCGGAAGTCTGCGGAGAAATCAGGAAGGTGTTGAACAAGCCATACGCTTCGAAGAGCTCTTTGAACTCCTCTATATATTGTTGCATTGGCAGATCGGGCAGGATGAGACCATCGATACCGACTTCCTTGCATTTTTTGCAAAAATCTTCCATCCCAAACTGCATGATTGGGTTTAGATAACCCATCAGAACGACTGGAAGATGAATTTTTGCCCGAAAACCTTTCAATTGATCGAAGAGTTTCCGCAGGCTCATGCCATTTTCCAAAGCGATTAGATTGCTGTCCTGAATCGTCGGACCATCAGCGATGGGATCGGAATAAGGGACACCAACCTCGATGATATCTGCTCCACCAGCCTGAATCGCCTCCATGATCGGAAGCGTATCCTCCAAACTTGGAAAACCAGCTGTGAAGTAGATCGAGAGTACTCGTTCCTTTTTAGTGTTGAATAAGTATTGTATGCGATTCATTCTTAAATGCGAGTTACGAATTACGAGTTACGAGGTGGTAAGTAGAGTCAGCGCCTTTTTCACTTTCCAAGTCTTGAGAATTTAATTTTAGAAGTACGATTTATGAATTACGATATACCGAGTGGTGAGGAGAGTTGAGTCATTAACCAAATTCAGTCCTCTTTTGGATTTGACACTTGTGGTCCTTTCGAGGTCGTAAATCCAAAACCGCAATTGGTAAATCAATAATTCCCCCATTTTATATAGGTCTCCAAGTCCTTGTCACCTCTTCCAGAGAGGTTGATGACGATCACGTCATCTTTTCGATATTCGATCATGTTCAAAGCATGGATAGCATGTGCCGTCTCTATTGCAGGAATGATTCCCTCAGTTCTGCTGAGCAAAATCCCGGCTTTCATCGCATCTTCATCCTCCACAGCTACAAATTCAGCCCTTCCAATATCAAACAAATGTGCGTGTACCGGGCCGATTCCTGGATAATCCAAACCTGCAGAAATGGAATGTGGCTCTACAACCTGTCCATCTTCCGTTTGCATCAAAATCGTCTTTGATCCATGCAAAATCCCAGGAGTTCCGAGTGCAGTCGTTGCAGCTGACTTGCCTGAATTCACTCCCAAACCCGCTGCTTCCGCAGCAATCAGGCGCACTTCAGGTGTATTGTAATAATGGTAGAAAGCTCCAGCGGCATTGGATCCACCACCCACACAGGCGATGACGGCATCTGGATTTTCGCGTCCTTCTTTTTCCATAAGCTGCCATTTGATCTCCTCAGAAATCACGGACTGGAATCGGGCCACCATCTCCGGATAAGGGTGTGGACCGACGACCGAACCGATGATGTAATGCGTATCCACAGGATTATTGATCCACTGACGCATCGCTTCGTTGGTAGCATCTTTTAATGTCTGCGAGCCAGAAGTAGCCGGAACGACCTTGGCACCGAGTATTTTCATCCGTTCCACATTTGGTTTTTGGCGCTCAATGTCCAATGAACCCATATAGACGGTGCATTCCATTCCCATCAATGCACAGACAGTCGCAGTGGCAACGCCGTGCTGACCAGCACCGGTTTCTGCGATGATTCGCTTTTTCCCAAGCTTTTTGGCCAAAATGATTTGCCCAACTGTATTGTTGACTTTATGTGCGCCGGTATGGCAAAGGTCTTCCCGCTTGAGGTAGATTTTAGCGCGGAATTTTTCAGAAAGCCTCGATGCAAAATACAAAGGCGTCGGTCGACCGACAAAGTCACGCAAAAGGGTCTGAAACTCGACTTGATACGCTTCAGTGGCTATGATTGATTGCCAATTCTCCCTCAGCTCTTCAATATTGGGATGAAGCATCTCGGGGATGTATGCCCCACCAAACTTTCCGTAAAAGCCTTTTTCATCTACACGTATCATGGCTGTGAGTTAATGGTTAAGTGTTATTGGTTAATTGTTTTTAGAGCCAGGCTCCTAAATCAATTTTAATGTTTACAAGAGATTAAGTCGCCTTTTGAAGCGGGTCAACTTTTCAATGTTTTTTAATCCCGGAGCATCCTCAAACTTGGAGTTGAGATCTACGCCTTGAAGTTGAGGGATTCGCTGGCGCAAAGCTAAAACTTCATCTGCGCTTTCGTCATCCAACCCACCACTCAATAAAAAGCCTTTGTCAAAGGGATAAGTTTGCAAAATCTCCCAATCAAATTTCTTTCCCGATCCTCCATGGGTTGCAGTGGCAGTGTCAAAAAGAAATTTGTTTACATATGGCAAGTAATCCTCCAAAGTTTTCCAGTCAACCTGATCTCCTACAGAAATAACTTTCCAAAGTTCACAATCGCTCTTTTCCGAAAGACTTTTTACTAATTCGACTGACTCATTTCCATGGAGCTGAATGGCCGATAGGTTGAACTCCGCTACCTTTCTCAACATCTCCTCCTCAGATTCATTGACAAATACTCCGACTTTTTTTAGTTGGATTTCTTTCAATTCTGCAGCTTTTTCATCGGAAACAAACCGGGCTGATTTGGGATAAAAGATTAATCCCATCCAGTCAGGCTTCATTTTAGAGATTAATTCGTGGATATTTTCCAGTTCCCGCATGCCACAGACTTTGATTTCCATCAGAATTTATTCAGTTCGATTGCAGCCAACAGCTTCCGATATTCTTTCATGAAGTTGTAGGCCGCCTGCTCAGGTCTCGCCGATTTCATGAAATTCTCACCGATCAAAAACCCATCAAACCCTGCTTTTTTCAGTTGGATCAAAGTATTGGGATCAGAAATTCCACTTTCAGAAATTTTGACGAAAGCAGAAGGAATCTGATTTACAAGGGCCAACGAAGTATCCAAGGAAACCTCAAAAGTCTTCAGGTTTCTATTATTGACACCAACCAAGTCCACGTTTTCGTTCAGGCTTTTTTCCAATTCTTCTTCGTCGTGCACTTCAAGCAAAATCTCGAGTCCAAGGCTTTTTGCAAAAGCTGCTAAATCTTTCAGTTTGGCTGGATCCAAGGCCGCTGCAATCAACAAGATGCAATCCGCTCCGATGGATTTGGCTTCGATGATTTGGTATTCATCCACTACGAAATCTTTGCGCAGGAGCGGGCAAAAGTTAAATTTTCTAGCAGTCTTCAAGTCTTCATTGGTCCCACCGAAATACTCTTTGTCAGTTAAAATCGAGAGCGCAGCAGCACCTGCCTGCATGTAGCCAATGCTGACTTTCTCTACCGATGCTGATCCATTGATTATTCCTTTGGAAGGAGACTTTCGCTTGAATTCTGCGATGATCCCTGACTTCTCCGGGTTAGTCACGTACTTTTTCATCGAGACCACTTTCCCCTCGAAGTAAATGCTCTGTTCCAATAATTTGGTGGGCAAAATGCTGCTTTTCTCAGCTACTTCACGCTGCTTATCTGCGATGATTTTTTCTAAAATATTCATTGATCTGCTTATACTAAGGATACTGTAGTTTTGGGATTAACGAGGCCTTGGAATACACGAAGCGCTTTACCACTCAATAAAACTTCCTCTGCTTGGTCAACTGCCTCGGAGAAATTCAAAGATTCTTTTGCTGTCACCAATGCGGCGGCGGCATTTGCTATCACCACTGAATTTTGGCTGGGGGTTCCTTCTCCCCTCAGGATGGATTCAAAAATCTTGGCTGATTCCTGAATGGTAGTACCGCCAGCGATACTTTCAGCTGACAGCTTAGCAAGCCCTAAGTTTTCAGGATTTAGTAATTTTTCCCCTTGATTGGAAATCATTTTAAACGGCCCAGTGAGGGAGATTTCATCATATCCATCGAGCGAATGAAGGATGGAAAACCTCCCTTCCATCTCTTGATAGAGATAGCCATACAGTCGGGCTAATTCCATACTGAAGACACCAACGAGTTGTTTTTTGGGAAAGCTTGGGTTAACCATAGGGCCTAGCATGTTGAAAAAAGTCTTCACGCCCAGTTCTTTTCGGATAGGGGCTACATTTTTCATCGCAGGATGAAATAGCGGAGCATGCAAAAAACAAATTCCAGCTTCATCCAGGGATCGGCGGATCTCACTGATGTCATTGGTAAAGTCATACCCAAAATATGCCAGGAGATTGGAGGAACCACAAATCGAAGAAACTCCGGTGTTACCATGCTTGGCGACATGCTGACCAGTCCCAGCAACAATGAACGATGCCAACGTAGAAATATTAAAGGTATCCTTGCCATCTCCTCCAGTGCCACAAAGGTCCATAGCGTCATACTCCTTGATTTCCACAGGAATACACAATTCGAGCATCGCCTCACGAAATCCCTGCAACTCCTCTACGGTAATACTTCGCATGAGGTAGACGGTCATAAATGCAGCTATCTGGCTCGAATTGTAGGAGCCCGTCGCCAGATTTTTGAGCACTTCGCGTGCCTGATCCTGGGAGAGCGTTTTATGCTCGATCAGTTGATTAAGGATCTCTTTCATAGGATTGGGGGTGGGTGATATCGATTTGAGGTTAGGCTTCTAACCAATTTTGCATAATTCTGACTCCATTCTCGGTCAAGATACTCTCGGGATGAAACTGAACTCCGCGCACGTCGAACTCCCTGTGACGGACTGCCATGATTTGGTGATCGGGTGTTCTGGCAATTACTTCCAGATCAGGCGAAAGGGTGGATTCGTCAATGACCCAAGAGTGGTATCTTCCAATACTAAATGTATCGGGGATTTGTTCAAAAAGCAAGTCCTTCTGCACTGTCACTTTAGAAGCGACTCCATGGAGAACCTCAGAGAGGTTAATCAAGCTGCCTCCAAAAGCTTCACCAATTGCCTGATGTCCCAGACAAACACCAAGAATAGATTTGGTAGGCGCATATTTTTTAAGCAACTCCGGCATGATACCTGCTTCGGAGGGAACTCCAGGCCCCGGCGAAAGGAGGATCTTTTCGTACTTTCCGACGTCCTCCAAACTGATTTTATCATTTCGGAAGACATCCATATTGGCACCATATCCCAACTGACGCACGATATACACCAAGTTGTAGGTAAAGGAGTCGTAATTATCGAGAACTAATATTTTCATGTCTAATTGGATCAAATATTTTCAGCTGCGCGCAATGCTACCCTCAACGCCTCCAACTTATTCGCTACCTCTTGAAGTTCGGATGGAATAGAGGACTTTGCCACTACTCCTGCACCTGCCTGAAACCTCAGTTGATTGTTTTCGGAAACAAAAGATCGGATCAGAATGGCGTGGTTAAAGTCTCCATTGAAACCTAAATAGCCGATCGCTCCACCGTAGAATTGCCTGCTGGTATTTTCCAGTTCATCTATAAGCTCCATTGCACGATATTTAGGCGCTCCGCTGAGAGTTCCTGCAGGAAAAGTATCAGCCACGAGTTGAAGTGGATTGGCTCCCTCCGGCAAATGACCGGTTACTTTGGAAACAAGGTGGATTACATGGGAATAGTATTGGATCTCCTTGAACACATCGACTTCCACTCGATCTGAAGATCGGGATAGATCATTTCTGGCCAGATCCACCAGCATCACATGCTCGGAATTCTCCTTTGGGTCGTCATAGAGTTTTCTTGCCAATTCGGCATCTTCAGCATCATTTCCAGTCCTTCGGAAAGTCCCAGCAATTGGGAAAATGGTTGCTTTTTGGTTTTTCACCACGATCTGAGCCTCCGGTGAACTTCCGAAAACCTTGAATGATCCATAGTCGAAATAGAACAAATAAGGTGATGGGTTGACTGATCGTAGCGCTCTATAGACATTAAATTCATCCCCTTTGAAGTCAGTAGTAAACCTGCGTGAAAGAACTATCTGAAACACATCACCACGAAAACAGTGCTCCCTACCTTGGTTGAGAATTTTAAGAAACTGCTCATCGGTGTAGTTAGAAACTTCCTCTCCGATTTTCTTGAATGAATAGGCTGGAATATTCTTGTTATTCAGCAAAGTCTCGATTTCATCCATGTACTCGGGATTATCTGCTCCAGCTACACGATGTTCGAATAGATGCAATTCATTTTTATAATGATCTACTACGATGATGTTTTGATACATGGCATACTGCATCATCGGGGTCTCGTTTGGCATGGTATTTTGAAGTTTGATGTCCTCAAAATAAGCCAAGGTATCATACTGGATATAGCCAAAGAGTCCATTGGTGCTAAACTTGAATTTGTCTGGAGTCGGGTCAAACTTATTCCCAAAAGCCCTAAGACAATCCATTAATCTCTTTTTGGCGCTTACCTCGTATTCCAATACGGGTCCAATAGGTAGTGTTTCCTGAACCTTGCCTGCATTAAAACTAAACTTCGCCAAGGGATTGAAGCAAATGAAGGAATAGCTATTCTCCTGTCCGTGGTAATCGGAACTTTCCAGCAAAATCGGATTGGCAAATCGATCTCGAATCTGCAGATAAATACTCACCGGTGTGATGGTATCAGCGAGCCTCTTGCGGTAGGTGGTGAGGATAGGGAATTTGACGTGGTTCATTCGGGAATTGATTTTTGGGCATGAAAAAAGGCTTACCGGGAAATCCAGTAAGCCTTTTACTATGTAGTTGCGCAAATTTTAGGCAACGGCTTTCTGAGCTTTCCCTAGGAAAGTTGAAGAATGCCACCACCAGTATTTCGTTGCGATTGTTTTCATAAGACAAGCACAAATTTAGAAATGGATCGGAATTACCAAAGCATGATTTCAATTTTTTCAAAAAAAAATAATTAAGAATGAAAAATTGATAATAATTGGAAGTCAACATTGCTGAAAATTAGGCAACACGGTGACCAATTTATTCGTTGAGAAAACCGAATCTAACCCAGAAACCGATGAAACAGGCAATCTTACTCTTCGCAATTTTCTCCCTGCTCTCCATAACCTCCAGAGCACAAGAAAATCCCATCTGGGAAACTCCGATGCACGAAGTCAAATTCAAGTCAGAGGGCTCGGACAAGGCCGTGATGAAGGTGGACCCGGGGTTTAATTATGCGGACTTGTCTCACGAGGGGCGAAACTATAGAATTCTCTACGTTTACAGTACGGGTAAAATCAAACATGCACGGATAATTGATCAAGATTCTAAACTCCAAATAGCAAGAGGAAAGGGAAGTTATTTTTGGGGTAATGCAAGGTTTGAGTTTGTTGACGGAGATATTTTTAAATTAAAAGTAAAAAGAACTAAAACTGGTTATGAGATAATTGGTCCTTATGGCATTTTATTCGCGGTGGAAAATTTTGGAATTAGCCCTGTTAAAACTCTAAATGAGAAAGACTTTCTGGCTCAAGCCGTTTTTGTCTTTAATCGTATCCAAAGCACCCAAAAACCACCGGCAGATGTAATTTACATCTCCACTAATGCTTATAATTTCAATAGCGACCAGTGATCAGTTAGCTTTGTAGATTGAAACAAATCCTATGGCCAAGGCAATTTCACACTATTTCAAGCGCGTATTCGATGACTATCAGGTGCTCGTGATGGTGAATCCAACCGATTTCACGGGAGTAGAGCTGATCGTTCACCCTGATGGCAAAATTGAAAAAACTGAGATGGAATTCGATGAAGAGATTTTTGATGATTTGGAGGCTGACGAATTCCAAACCTGTAGTGCACTGGAATTTCAAATGCGCCTAGCTCAATTTTGAAGCTATAAAAGTCAATTCTTTCAAATAAAAAAATTCAGTTGATGCCTCAGCGAACAACTGGATTTTTTGGTTCTAGTTTTTTCGGGATTGAGTAAATCTATTCTTTTTCAAGTTTTCGGTTGACAAAAAAGCTAACAACCAAGCCCAGTCCTCCAAAAATAAATATGCAGGCAGGGAAGGCGACATCTTCGTCCATACCGCCTTGGTTTAGCCCAGCTCCTACCAATACGCCAACACCAATTCCTATTGCCAATAGCGCGAGATTGAGCACAATTGAACCTAATCCTCTTTTACGTCCTGAATTAAATAAACTCGCATCGGCACCTCTTTCGATCAGCGCGAGTCTTTCTTTATTTCGGGTCGTGAGGTAAACATAGACAACTCCAAAGAGGGTGGAGAAAATAATGAGGGGAATTAAGATATCAGCTTGCATGTGGTTTTTGTTTTGTTTGCTCTTTGGATGCAGGAGACTCTTGTGAGGTTACAAAAAAATTTAAAAAATAAATTGTAACTTTTTACTTATCCCCTCCATCTAAATGTGGAATGCGATTCCTGGAAGACCACCACTATATTAAACTTACGCGGCAAGGCGACATGCAGGCTTTTGGTATGCTCGTACAAAAGCACCAAAATCTAGTGTTCACCCTTGCGCTCCGGATGCTTAAGAATCACGAAGAAGCTCAAGAGGCTGCACAGGATTCTTTTGTGCGAGTTTACCAATGTTTATCCAGCTTTGAAGGCAAATCAAAGTTTACCACATGGCTTTATCGGATCGTTTACAATGAGTGTTTGGGGAGATTGAGAAAAACAAAACGTCACTTCACATTGGTTGATGACATTTTGGATCACTCGGACGAGCCACCGGATTTCACTGACGGATTGAAACTCATGGAACAACAGGAACGTTCGGAATTGATCAAGAAAGGAATCCAACTCTTAAATCCATCTGAGGCTGTAGTTTTGACTTTATTTTATCTAGAAGATCAATCCATCAAAGAAATTGCATCGATCACTGGAAGTTCAGAATCAAAAATCAAAGTCCAGCTTTTTAGGGGTCGAAAAAATCTTGAAAAAACAGTAATAAAATTGAGCAACCATGAGCTAATCGGACTGTCATGAAGCAAGAAGAACTAAATAAAGTAGATCCACTGAAGAATTGGATCAAGGAAGTCGGAATGGAATCTCCGGGACCGGAGTTTCATATGGCAGTTCTAAAAAAAATTGAGGTACTGCCCAAAACTAATCTGAGCTATACTCCGGTAATTTCTTCGTTTGCCTGGAAGCTAATCCTGGGCTTATTGGCTGTGGTATTTATAGGATCCATGGTATTCATTCCAGCAGATTCTAATTCTTCATCCTTATTTGATAAACTACCCGAATATCAAGTTCCAAAGTTTAATTTGGCCTTCCCATCCTTAGATTTTAGTCCTCCCTTTTTTCTAAGCATTATTGCCTTTTTCATTCTTGGTTTTATCATGATAGTGGGAACTATCAGAAATAACAAAGTGGGAATTTAAGCATAAAAAAAGGCAGCTCTCGAGCTGCCTTTTTTTATGCATTTAGATTCAATTAGCTTTTCAACCAGTTGATAAATGTCTGATAACCAACACCAATTTCTCTAGCAAAAGCAGCTTTCGTTTTCTTTCCAGCAGCTTCTACTTTTTTCCATTCTTCTACAATTTTGTTTTTCTCAGAATCTGAAAAAGATCTTCTTTTACCAGCTCCTTTTGAAGAACCAGCTCCACTTAGTACACTGATCAAATCGTTCAATTCGTTGACAAATTTACTATCTGTCAAGAATAGACCAGCAGCTTCTAATTTCTTGATCACTTCATCCTTTGGGTTTACTGGAGTCACTGCGATCCCTCTGGCAGCAGCTTCATGAAGTTCAATTTTTTTACCTTCTGCAGTAACATAGATAAATCCATCTGTCTTTTTTAGATCAACAATGGCTTCTTTAATTAATTCTCTCATTTTTATGGAATTTAATTGTGTTATTTAAAAATCCTTGCAATATATAAATTGCTTTTTAACGATTAAATAGATTTATAAAATATTTACAAAATAAATTCCCGAGATTATTGATTTGTCGATTAATTAATTGAATAGGTTTTAATCCAAGTTTCAATCAGATTTTTGGTTTTGAATTCTTTCGAAAGAACGCTGAAAAAGGCTTTTTCTAAGCTTCCATCGACAAATCTGGATTCAAACTGGCTGAGATCATTCTCTTTTATCAATTTATCCAGCATTTCATTAAATGAGGTAAAAGATTCTTGGCAAGGAAGATTCATCTCACTTTTCTCTCCTTTGTCTGAGTCAGACTCAAAAAAGAAGGAATCAAATGCATAAGAATAGCTAACCTTTCCTTCTTTGAACAATTTAAATAGTATAATGGTCTTTTGATCAGATTTTAAAGTTGCGATTTCATCAAATTGCTCATTCAGCTGGATATCTTCAAGTAAGGATTCTACAATAAAGTAAACAAAGCGCTTCCAAGAACTCAGTATTTCCTGATTAAAACCATATTCGAAATCAACAATAGATAACGATTTGTACTGTTCAAGGTCATATGAATAGGATTTACACAAGGAGGAAAGTTCAAACCACTCTTCTCCCATTTGCTCGGCAAGTGGCCAAAAACAAACTAACTTCTTTCCCAGCAAAACGACATCTTCAAAATACTTCGAATAAATTTTATTTATCACTTGAACATCATCTTCAAAACAAGTCCAGTCAATCTCTGAAAATAAATTGACCGGATCCAAAATCACAGATCCCTTACTTAGTAGGTTCATTTTTTCAAACCAATCTGAATTCATTTCAAGTTGGCTATCGACAAGTACAATACTTTTATTTTCTGAGTTCATAATTAGTTGTTTGTGTAAAACCGCTTATTTATTGAATGATTACAAATCATATAGTTCCTTTCGCTAATCTGATGACTAAGGTAGATTGGATTCATATATAAAAATAATTTTTGACACATATTGACACTAATTATCTTTCATTAGTTCTGCCAGCTATCTGATCAAAATTCAGGAAATCCCAAAAATCGCCAACAAGTTCAGAAGCCAAGTCAGGAAATTTCCCTAATTTTGAATCCCATAAGATTCCAATTAAAAATATCCCTCCACCATTCTTATGGGCTCATCCACCAAATACGTTTTCATCACCGGAGGAGTCACCTCATCCCTGGGCAAAGGCATTATCGCAGCCTCTTTAGGCAAACTTTTGCAATCCAGAGGATTCAGTGTGACTATCCAAAAATTCGACCCTTACCTCAATATTGACCCGGGGACACTCAATCCCTATGAGCATGGCGAGTGCTATGTCACAGAAGATGGAGCCGAAACAGACTTGGACTTAGGACATTACGAGCGTTTCCTCAATGTGCCAACTTCTCAGAGCAACAACATCACCACTGGTCGCATCTATAATAACGTAATCACCCGCGAGCGAAAAGGGGAATTCCTAGGTAAGACGGTTCAAGTCATCCCCCACATCACCGATGAGATTAAGAGTAACTTTTACAAACTTGGTCAGGATGGAAAATATGATGTAATCATCACTGAAATAGGAGGATGTGTGGGTGACATTGAATCCTTACCTTTTATCGAGGCAGTTCGTCAAGCTCGATGGGACTTAGGACCGAATAATTTCCTGGTCATTCACCTGACATTGATCCCCTATTTGAGTGCTGCCAAAGAACTGAAAACCAAACCTACGCAGCATTCAGTAAAGCAGCTTTTGGAAGCTGGAATCCAACCGGACATTCTAGTCTGCAGGACTGAATATCACCTGCCATTGGACGTCAAAAAGAAACTGGCTCTTTTCTGCAATGTGCAGCTCAACAGTGTAATCGAGGCCATGGATGCTGAATCCATCTACGATGTCCCTCTTTTGATGAAAAAGGAAAAACTGGACGAGCGGGTGATGAGTAAATTGAAGCTTTCGAGCAAAACCCAAACTGACCTCGAGACTTGGAAGGACTTCTTGGGCAAACTGAAAAATCCCACTCAGGAAGTAACTATTGGACTGATTGGTAAATATGTTTCTTTGCCTGACTCCTATAAATCGATCATCGAGTCTTTCACCCATGCAGGCGCTTCCGTGGAGTGCAAAGTAAATCTTAAGCTCATTTCTTCAGAGGAGATTCATACCGATAACTATGAATCAAAACTTAAAGAGCTCGATGGGATCCTTGTAGCTCCTGGTTTTGGTGAGCGAGGATTTGAAGGCAAAATCGAAACAGTCAAATATGCCAGAGAAAACAACATTCCTTTCTTTGGGATTTGTCTCGGGATGCAGGTCGCAGTCGTGGAATTTGCGAGAAATGTACTCGGACTGGAGGACGCAAATTCTACAGAAATGGACCCAAATACTCCCCACCCAATCATTGCCCTGATGGAAGAGCAAAAGAAAATTGACCAAATGGGTGGAACTATGCGATTGGGTTCGTATGCTTGCGAGCTTAAAAAAGGAAGTAAATCTGCGTTGGCCTACGGAAAAAGTAAAATTCAGGAGCGCCATAGGCACAGATACGAATTCAATAACTCCTACCTCGATCAAGTCCAAAGTAAAGGAATGATCGCAGCAGGAAAGAATCCTGATACAGGCTTAGTCGAAATCATGGAATTGAAAAACCATCCTTGGTTTGTAGGCGTTCAATTCCATCCAGAATACAAAAGTACAGTGCTCAATCCTCAGCCGCTGTTTGTCAAATTCATCCAGGCGGCGATAGACAATAAAAAAGTTAAGTAATTGAATAGCACCGGATAACCGGCGTGGAACTAATAAATTATGGATAAAAATCAAGCAACAGGTTTGATCCTTTTTGCGGCGGTCATTTTGATCTACTCAATGTTTTTTGCGAGTGGTCCAGAAATCCCCCCAATCGAAGAAACACCCCAGCAAACTGAAGCCCAAGTAACGTCAACTGCCCAGGAGCCAACTGTAGAAGTGCTTCCAGATAGCCTGGTAGATGCCCAGCGGAGTGCCAAATATGGCGTGTTGGCAGTGCTTACACTGGGTGAAGAAAAGGATGTCTTGCTCGAAAACGATCAGGTAAAAATCACCTTCTCGACCAAAGGAGCTCAAATCAAAGAAGTAATTCTGAAGGACTTCAAAAGCTGGGACATGCAGCCTTTGGCTCTTTTGGATGAGAAAAGTTCCACCATGGACTTTACCATTGAAAGTTCAAGAGGTCCAGTCAATCTTTCGGATTTTTACTTCGAACCTGCTATCACATCGGAAGAAATAGATGGAGTAAAAACTCAGATTCTGACCTTTTCAGCGGGATCTGAATCCGGGCAAATCATCCAGCGGTATGCTTTGATGGATGGGAGCTATGAAGTAAAAAAATCTTTTGAAATAGAAAGGTATCAGGGTGTCTTCTCTGGCAATACTATCAATCTGACTTGGGAAGATCAGGTGAAAGCGCAGGAAAAAGATCTTTCTGAATCCAGAAGACAAACCCAGCTGAACTATTACCTCGCTTCGAATTCCATGGACAACCTGGGTGCCGGAGAGGATCCAGAGGAGGCCCAAATCTCCGAACCGGTGAAATGGATTGGATTTAGCCAGCGGTTCTTCACCGCAGGTATCATTGCTGATTCAGTCTTCCAGGATGTAAAGATTTCCCAATCCACTCCGACAGATTCTTCAGTAGTTCGGATTATGTCTGCATCTCTGGCTATTCCACTCGAAAATGGAAAGGCCGACCTCAGGTATTATTTTGGTCCTGATAAGTACAAAACACTCAAGAAAGTCACCGACGGATTTGAGGACAATGTGGACATGGGCTATTTCTTCGTCAGCTGGGTCAATAAGTATATCGTGGTACACTTATTCGAATTTCTGGAGAAGTACTTCAACAATTACGGAATCATTATTATCCTGATCGTATTGATCATCAAATTGGCCCTTTCGCCATTGACCTACAAGTCATACATCGGGATGGCCAAAATGCGGGTCATCAAACCTGAGATAGACGAGCTCAAAGAAAAATACGGAGATGATCCTACCAAAATGCAGCAGGAACAGATGAAGCTGTTTTCCCAATTGGGAGTCAGCCCGATTTCAGGCTGCTTGCCTTTGGTCCTTCAGATGCCATTCCTTTTTGCGATGTTCTTCTTTTTCCCAAATGCCGTAGAACTCCGTCAGGAATCTTTTCTTTGGGCAAATGACCTATCAACCTATGATGAGTTCATCAAATTGCCCTTTACGATTCCATTTTATGGATCTCACGTCAGTTTATTCACCTTGTTGATGACCGTGTCACAAATTGTTTACACGCACTTCAACAACCAACTGACCACAGCTACCGGGCCGATGAAAAACCTGGGCTACATCATGCCTGTGATGTTCATGTTTATCTTGAACTCCTATCCTGCCGGACTTAGCTTTTATTACTTTGTATCGAACATGGTGACATTTGGCCAGCAGGCCATCATCAAACTCACCGTCGATGATGCCAAAATCCGGGCAAAGGTGGAAGAAAGCAAGGCTAAAAACGTAAATAAAAAGAAATCGAAATTTGCACAGCGACTGGAAGATGCCATGAAAGCTGCCGATAATTCGAGAAAAAAATAAACCTAAAGAAGGAGCTTTACCAAGGCTCCTTTTTTTTGATCTTTACGATTCAGGGAGAAATCAAATTTTTTGCAGTCTTTGTTGAAAATGAAGAAATTAACAATTTTTCATCCAGACTTAACTCCAAAAAAGAGTAAGCTACCACGAGTTTCGCTCTTAATTTGATTAATATTGAGTCAAAATACCCTTTTTACTAAACCATGGGAAAAATAATTGCTATTGCCAATCAAAAAGGCGGAGTGGGAAAAACGACCACTGCAATGAACCTTGCAGCCAGTCTGGCTGTATTGGAGTTTAAAACCCTGGTCATTGACGCTGATCCACAAGCAAATACTACTTCGGGGTTAGGACACGATCCTAAGTCCATTGAGGCTAGTATTTATGAATGCATGGTAGATGGTGTCAATGTCGAAGAAATCATCAGAAAGACTTCCATCGAAAATCTGGACCTCGTGCCATCCCATATTGACCTAGTGGGTGCAGAAGTCGAAATGATCAATCTCGAAAATCGCGAAGAAAAGATGAAGGAAGTCATCGCTGTACTTCGAGACAAATATGACTTCATCATCATCGACTGCTCTCCATCGCTGGGTTTGATCACGATCAATGCACTTACAGCTGCAAATTCAGTGATTATTCCGGTCCAGTGTGAATACTTTGCCTTGGAAGGCTTGGGAAAATTGCTCAATACAATCAAAATTATCCAAACCCGGCTCAATCCGGATCTGGAGATTGAGGGAATTTTATTGACCATGTATGACGTGAGACTCCGATTATCCAATCAAGTGGTAGAAGAGGTCAGGTTTCATTTCAAAACAATGGTTTTTGATACAATTATTCCGAGGAATGTTCGTCTTTCAGAGTCACCAAGTTTCGGTTTGCCAGTAATCTCCTTTGATGCAGATGGAAAAGGATCGATCGCCTATCTAAACTTGGCCGGAGAAATCGCTAAAAAAAATGGTCGCCAAAAAGTGGCTGAATGATTATGTCAGAGAATAAGCCCAACAAAAAAAACGCATTAGGCAGAGGCCTTGGAGCACTTTTAGAAGATAGCCCTGCTAAACATAAATCGAATGAAATTCTTCCGGAAATCGCAAAAACCGGGATTTTTGAGATTCCCCTTGGAGAGATTCAGGTCAACCCCTATCAGCCTCGGGTACACTTTGACAAAAATGCCCTTCAGGAACTTGCCGATTCTATTCAGGTCCAGGGAATCATACAACCGATCACTGTAAGAAAACTTGCTCCAAACGAGTACCAACTCATTTCCGGAGAGCGTAGATTTCAGGCTTCAAAAATTGCAGGATTGACACAGATCCCTGCTTATGTGCGAACAGCCAATGACCAGCAAATGCTGGAAATGGCCTTGATTGAGAACATTCAGCGAGAAAACCTAAACGCGCTCGAAATTGCAAATTCCTACCAAAGACTACTGGTCGAGTGTAGCCTTAAGCAAGAAGAGCTCGGCGACCGCGTAGGAAAAAACAGAACGACTGTCAATAATTACCTCAGACTACTGAAGCTCCCTCCCACTATCCAAGCCGCGATACGGGACCAACAACTGTCCATGGGGCATGCCCGCGCACTTATCAATATTGAGGACGTAGATAAACAGTTGGCGATTTTTAAGAAAACCGTAGACGAAGGATTAAGTGTCCGCAATGTGGAAGCTCTGGTGAAAGCACTGAATGAAGGCAAAGAAGAAAAAACAAAGCCTTCTACTGGACTCGACCCCGTCCGCAAATACGAGATCAACAAAATTCAGCAGCGACTAGCATCCCATTTCGGGACCAAAGTTGCCTTGAAAGCTGACGAAAAAAATAAAGGTGAAATCAAGATCCCATTTAATTCCGCCACAGATCTGAATCGAATTCTTGAAATACTCGAAATCATCTGAAAATTGAATCCAAAACTTTCACATTCAAGCGCAAAAATAAAAACCCCATGGATTTCCTTGGGGATTTTGCTTTTGATGTTTCTTGTATCCAGTCCAATCTTCGCTCAGACTCAATCTGAAATTGAAGTAGTAGAAAATGATACTAAACGGGAAAAAGATAAGCCAGACTATTCCAGCCTTCCCAAAAACCCAAAAAAAGCTACTATTCTATCCGCAGTTCTCCCTGGTGCTGGGCAGGTCTACAATAACAAAGCCTGGAAAGTACCTATCCTGTATGCTGGGTTTATGACCGACATCTATTTCATAGGCTACAACAACAAGCGATACCAAACCTTCCGGACTGCCCTATTTGCATTCGATGATGGAGACACCAGCCAGTTTCCTTCATTGAATCGAGAAGCATTGGTAAGAAACGTAGACTATTGGAGGCAAAACAGAGATCTGACAATTCTCCTTTTGGCAGCTATTTATGCCCTTAATTTAATCGATGCAAATGTGGACGCCCACCTTTCTGGCTTCGATATTTCAGATGATATTTCCATGAAAATCGAACCAAATGTCGGTACTTTCGCCTCAGCGGGTAATTCAATGGGCCTATCTTTTAAACTTCAATTCAAATAATGAACATCGTAATTCTAGGATATGGTAAAATGGGAAAAATCATCGGCGAACTCGCTGAATCCCGTGGCCATACCATCGCCGGAAAAATCAACATTGACAATAGAGAGGATTTAAATTCTCTCAACCCCTCTAAAATTGATGTAGCTATTGAGTTTAGCCAACCGGAAGCCGCAGTAGAAAACATCACATGGGCCATGACTCGAGGAATCCCAGTCGTATCAGGAACTACCGGATGGCTAGCTCGAAAGGCTGAAATCGAAGAGTTGACCACTGCTCAAAAGGGTGCTTTTTTTTATGCTTCCAACTACAGTATCGGAGTAAACATCTTTTTTAAAATCAATGAATTTCTTGCCAAACTGATGAATGAAACGAGTGGGTATCACACTTCAATCGAGGAAATTCACCATACGGAAAAAAAGGACGCGCCTTCCGGTACTGCAATTACCTTGGCAGAGGGTATCCTCCGAAACATGGACAAGTTAAATGAATGGCACTTGAGCGGACAATCGCACGATACCGAACAGTCCATTCCCATTACAGCCAAGCGAATTGACCCAGCTCCAGGTACCCATATTATTCGCTATAGGTCTGAAATCGACCAAATTGAAATCAGTCATACCGCACACAGCAGGCAAGGATTTGCCCTTGGCGCAGTTTTGGTGGCTGAATGGATTCAGGGTAAAAAAGGAGTACTTTCAATGGATGATTTTCTATCTTTCTGAAACAAATACTAGCACATGAGCCAAACAAAAAACAAAAAATCAGCAGTTCGGGAGTGGGTGGATGCTCTCGTTTTTGCAGTAGTCGCTGCCAGCTTGATTCGTTGGCTTTTACTTGAGCCGTTTACCATTCCTACAGCATCTATGGAAAAGTCTCTTCTAGTAGGAGATTTTCTTTTCGTAAGTAAAATGCACTATGGAACTAGAATTCCCAAAACCCCTCTCCAAGTACCCCTGACACATCAAAAAATCTGGGGAACAGAAATTCCTTCGTATTCCGATGCCATAGAAATCCCTTATTTCAGGCTTCCGGGATTCAGTGATGTGGAGCGAAATGATGTGGTGGTTTTCAATTACCCAGTGGAATTTCAATATCCCAGCGATCTAAAAACCAACTACATCAAACGGGCTGTAGGCATCCCAGGCGATGTAATTGAGATAAAAGATGGTGATTTGACAGTAAATGGAGAGAATTCTCCAAAACCTGCAGAAATGCAATATTCCTATGATTTGATTACCAACCGACCTTTGACAGTGGATTTTTTCGCTGATTATGGAATCAATCCAGAGAGTTTTATGGCCTTCTCCAACGGGGCAGGATACCTGATTTGGTGTACCGATCAAACAGTAGAAAGACTCAAAAGTTCTCCTGTTGTAGTATCTGTATCCAAACGAATCATGGGCAAAGGTGAAGCAGAGGACAGCATCTTTCCAAAAGGATCAAATTACAATTGGAATCGAGACAACTACGGGCCACTACAAATACCAGCAGAAGGATGGACAATAGACATGACTGCTGATAATGTGATCCGTTATGGATTTACCATAGAAAAATATGAAGGACACGATCAGGTCGAGATCAAAGAGGGTGGCTTATTCATCGATGGACAAAAGGTCGAGACGTACACCTTCAAACAAAACTATTATTTCATGATGGGCGACAATCGTCACGATTCCCTAGACTCTAGGTATTGGGGATTTGTGCCCGAAGATCACATCGTCGGCAAAGCATGGTTTCTCTGGCTTTCCCTTGACAAATATGAATCCATGTTCAGTAAAATCCGCTGGAACAGATTCTTCAAAGGCATCGAATAGCTGATAAATCCCCGAAGAAATTCGGGGATTTTTTTTCACCAGTTTATGGGTTTGATGTTTCTTTCAGAGAGGTATTGATTGGCCATTGAAAAATGCTTACACCCCAAAAATCCACGATGGGCCGATAGTGGACTAGGATGAGGTGCTTTCAATACCAGATGCTTGGTATTGTCGATTAGATCTGCTTTTTTTTGGGCATAGGCACCCCAAAGCATGAATACTACATTTTGCCGATGATCATTTACAGCCTTGATCACCTCATCTGTGAACGTCTCCCACCCTTGATTTTGATGAGAACCAGCCTGATTTGCCCGGACAGTCAAAGTAGCATTCAAGAGAAAAACTCCTTGTTGAGCCCATCGCGTCAAATCTCCATTTGGAGGCATATCCTTACCGATGTCAGACTTTATTTCCTTCAAAATATTCAGAAGACTGGGTGGGAATGGCACTCCGGGCTTAACCGAAAAAGAGAGACCATGTGCTTGACCTGGACCGTGATAGGGGTCTTGACCTAAAATAACTACTTTAACAGAATCAATTGGGCAGTGGTGGAATGCATTGAAAATTTCTTTTCCCGGAGGGAAAACCTGCTGATTTTGATATTCGTCTTTTACAAAGGAAACTAAGCGTTGAAAAAAGTCCCTTTCAAAAATTTCACTTAATACTTTTTTCCAACTATCTTCGATTTTCACTTGCATACTACTTGATTTGTTCATCTTTAATTGTAAATTAAATCCATTTTAATGCATTTTCCCATGGTTATTTCAGTTACAGAAGGAATTAAAGTTAGTGTTGAGGTGACCTACCAAGCAGAATTTTCTAACCCTCTGCAACATCACTTTGTATTCACCTACAAGGTTACCATCGAAAACAAAAGTCAGCATACCTATCAACTTCTCAGAAGAAAATGGGAGGTTTTTGATGCAGCCGAAGAATCAAAGATAGTGGAAGGAAATGGTGTGGTTGGCCAACAACCCGTTTTAGAACCTGGCGATTCGCATTCGTACGTTTCTGGCTGCAATCTGAAATCAGGTATTGGCAAAATGAATGGTACCTACACCATGGAAAAACTTTTTGATGGCAAACTCATCGAAGTCGTAGTTCCTGAATTCCAGATGATTGCCACTATTTTTCAAAATTAAATTGGGAGATTGGCTTTTTGGTGCTAGGGCTTTTCTCAAGTATTGGTTAAAAAAAGAGGACCGATATAGTCAACAATCGCCCTTTGTCTTTCGCATTTACAGTGAGCTGATCGAGTATTTAAACCAAAACAAATCAGGAAATCCAACCTTTGAATCATTCAGAAATTCACTTCTGAATGATCGTTCAGAAATTGAAGTTGAGGATCTGGGTGCAGGTTCAAAAAAAGTACCTGAAGCCTCCAGAAGCATCGCGGATATCACCAGATATTCCACTAGCGGAATTAAATTCTGCTCACTTTACCAATATTTCTGTACCCTTACTCCTGCAAAACATGTTGTCGAACTTGGGACTTGTGTGGGACTTTCTACCAGGTACCTCAGCCTCAAAACCAACGGAAAGCTTTATTCATTTGAAGGCTCCTCTGAAATTCAAAAAATCGCTAAACGTGAACCCTATCCCGGTCGAACTGAATTTATTTTAGGACAAATAAAGGAGAGTCTACCAATTGTTCTCAGTCAGATCCCTCAAGTTGACTTCGCTCTGATCGATGCCAATCACACCTATGACGGGACCATGTTTGCTTTTGAATCCATGCTTCCAAAAACACATAGCCAGTCAATTTTAGCTGTAGGAGATATTCACTGGACACCGGAGATGGAACAAGCTTGGGGAGAAATAAAAGCCAACCCAAGGGTGAAATTGACCATGGATTTTTATGAATGCGGGATTGTGTTCTTTGAAAACCCAGGAAGAAAGCAGGATTTAATCCTTGACATTTAGTTTTTTTTTAAGTTGATAAACAATTCTTGACCCATTCGTGGTGGGATGGAATTGTAGCAGGATTCAAATTTTTCAAATTCAAAATAAGGTCCAAAAAGCTCCCGGTATTCCACAGTATTTCCACCGAAAGGAGGTCCTGCTGCTTGAAACAATCGATCAAATAAAACTCCAACCAATCTGCCTTCTGGTTTGAGAAGACTATGCATTTTTTTAACATACTCAATTCTCAAATCTGGATCTATCGCGCAGAAAAAAGTCTGCTCTAGGATCAAGTCGTATTTACCCTCATGCTCAAAAAAGTCCTGATGGATTGCATGATTGCGTGGGAAAGAAGGAATATTTTCTAAAAATTTATAAATAGGAAGGTCTGAAATATCAAGCAGATAGATACTTCTAAAGCCCAAACCCCAACCTGCAGCGACTTCATGGGCATTTCCCGCCCCGGGAACGAGGACAGTAATATTTTTAGTATCAAGTTGGCAAAGATATTGATAAAGTGGAGGTGAAGGAGATCCAATGTCCCATCCTGTATAGCCAAGCTGATACCTGGAAGACCAAAAACTCTCATCTAAATTCAGCATTTCACAAGTCCTTTAACTAAGTCAAAATATGAGCACAAATTTCGAAAAGGAATCCGGTTCAAAGAAAGATCAAAATAAGAACATCATCATTATTGTCCTTGTTTTGTTAGTAATTATCAGCGGTATTAAACTTTACACTGACTACGTCGATCGCACCAAAAAAACTGAGGAAATTCTATTGCTTTCTACGGAAAACAATGAGCTCAACAAACGATTGGACTCAGTTACCTACCAACTGGACCTTAGGATCCAAGAAATAGAAAAACTGGGTGGAGATATCCAGGCACTTGAGGCTGTGAGAGATCAACTAATTGCTGAAAGAAATTCGACCAGACAGCGGAGTGCCTCTGAAATTGCCGCGCTCAATGGAAAGATTACCAACTTAAATGGCTTGATCGCCCAAAAAGATCAGGAAATTCTTGAATTGAGAGCCGCCAATCAGCAGCTTTTTGCGGAAAATCAAGACCTGAAGACCACTCAAGCCGAAATAGAAGAAGAAGTCGTCCAGCTCAACATTCAAAAACAGGATCTTCAAGCCAAGGTGGATGTCGCATCTATGCTAAAAGCTGAAAACATTACTATCGCAGCAGTCAATTCTCGGGGAAAAGAGCGAATTGAAACAACAAAGGATTTCAAAAACCGGCAAATCGAACGCCTCAAGGTTAGTTTTATCATTGCTGACAATAAAGTAGCAGAAAAAGGCCCTAGAAATGTTTACGTTCAGGTTTTAGACGGAAACTCGCAACCTATCTTCGATGTCGCAAAGGGCTCAGGAACATTTATGATTAATGGTGCCGAGCAATTTTACACAGTCAAACAAGACATCATATTTGATAATTCCGAGCAAGAGTTGACATTCTATTACGAAAAAGGGTCAGATTATGCGTCAGGAAGTCATGAGGTACGGATTTTTGTAGACAACTACCAGATAGGCACAAAGACCTTTACCGTGAAATAATTAGACACTCCCATTTTTGAAGTCCCGCAAGTGCGGGACTTTTTTGTTTTATACCTCATCTGATTTTTGACAAATATTTGGAAAACAGCGCCATTTCCTCTACTTTTGCGGTCTGTTTATTCAAATTCCTTAAACACATTAAAAAATGTTCCAAAGAAATTATGAGACGGTATTCATTTTAACTCCCGTTTTGTCTGATGTTCAGATGAAGGATACCGTCGACAAGTTTGTAAACTTGTTAAAAGAAGAGGGGGCAGATGTTATCAATGTGGAGAACTGGGGTCTTAAGAAAATGGCGTACACCATTGAGAAAAAGACAACAGGGTTTTACGTACTGGTTGAGTTCAAGGCCGATCCCACTATCATCCGTAAGTTTGAGCTAGAGCTTAGACGTGATGAGAAAGTGATGCGATTCTTGACTACTGTGTTGGACAAGCATTCTATTGCTTATGCCGACAGAAGAAGAAAAGGAGAGTTTAACAAAAAAGTAGAAGTTAAAGAGGAAGCCTAATGACACTAGTAAACGAACCAATCAACAGAAACGAAATCCGGAAGAAATATTGCCGATTCAAGAAGCACGGTATCAAATATATCGACTACAAGGATCCAAACTTCCTTTTAAAATTCGTCAACGAACAAGGTAAAATCCTTCCTAGAAGACTTACCGGAAACTCTGCAAAATACCAGAGAAAGGTAGCTCAGGCTATCAAAAAAGCAAGACATTTGGCTTTGTTGCCATTCGTAACCGATGGTTTGAAATAATTCGGTCTTGTATCGTTCAATCAAAAAAGATCATTACAAATGGATATCATTCTAAAAACAGACATAAAAGGTCTTGGCTACAAAAATGACCTTGTAGCAGTAAAGCCAGGCTACGGAAGAAATTACCTGATTCCTCAGGGTTTTGCTGTGTTGGCTACCGATTCAAACAGAAAGATTCTTGCTGAGAACATCAAGCAGGCTGCTCACAAAGCTGAAAAAATCAAAACTGAGGCTGAAAATATCGCAGCTAAACTTGCTGAGGTAACTTTGGAAATCAAAGCAAAAATCGGTGATTCGGGAAAAATCTTTGGAAAAGTGACTACACTTCAGATATCTGATGCGTTGGCAACCCAAGGTTTCGAAATTGACAGAAAGAAAATCTCAATTGGTGTACCGGTAGACGGTGCAGGAGAATTCTCTGCAGACATCGATCTACACAGAGAAGTAAAAACCAAAGTGAAGTTTGTTGTCTCTGGAGAATAAGCAATCATACCAATAAATTAAAAAGCTCGCCTTTCAGCGAGCTTTTTTTTTGAATTAAGCCAGAGCTTTTTCTAAGTCTTCTACCAATTTTTTTGAAACGGCCTTTGCATTTTTCTCTCTTACCTCTTTGAAAGCAGCTACAGCTTGTGAAGCTTTTTCAATTACACCCACCGGATTCTGATCATTTTGGAAACTTACCCAGCACCAGCTAAGATCTGCAGCTAGATCTGCATGCTTCAATTTTCCCAACTTTTCGATGACATCAGCCACCAATTTTTCCATTTTGTCCACTTTCATAGTACTGTTATTATTAGTTTGGTTTTCAAATTTGAAGTAAAACAAGGCAAATATTTTCATTCAATCAATACAACTGCCTGAAAATTAATAAAAAGACAAAATTCAAACGATTTCAATGCTTTCTACCTTTAAAATACTTCCTTTAACTACCCTGAATTTTGATCCTTTAGTGTTTGAATACCAAAAATATTTTTGTTCCTGAATGCAAGTAAATTACATACTGCTCCCAAAATTCTTTTGGGAGCCATTTGGAAAAAATAAGGTAAGAATCTACCTTTGTGAAACTTTAAGAGAAGCACATGCTTGCTTAAAACAAAATTGGCTGATGGTGTAACTGGCAACACGTCTGATTTTGGTTCAGAAGAGTCCAGGTTCGAGCCCTGGTCGGCCAACAAAAGCTTCCCGTTAATTCGGGAAGCTTTTTTATTTCTAGGGCAATGCTGTTAAGGCTCCAATCTTATTGGGGTATTGTTTCATCCACCTCAGCCGAAATGAATTCATCGCAAATCTTCCCAAGTGCTCCGTAAGCCTATAATTGGCTAGAGCCCCCACTCCTGCTCCAATTACCGGCACCAATTGCGCCAGCTTAGCCAAATCGATATAGTCCCTGTAATCCAGTTGAAATGTCCTCCAATCGAAATCCTTCATTTGTTTGGGGAGCTCATGTCTGAATTCTTCCCAATTTTCAATCAAGCCTACAAGTTCATTTCTTCGCTTTTGGTCGGAAAAACTCAACTGAAAAATGTATAGCAAAAATAAACGCTCATGGTAGTCCTTGGTATCTGCCCCATACAAAGCTGCGATATCAAACAGCATTTTCATCTTGATGGTCAAAAATGCCGGGAAATCTACAAATCCAAGTAGAATACCTCCGGCACCTGTGATTGCCCCTTCAGCAGAGGCCGTGTTTCGATACCATTTGATCCGCTCTCGGACTTTATTCTCCCGCTCCAGATAAGTCATCGCGGCATCTGCCTTGGGTACAATCCACGCAGATCCTGTAATTACTGCCTTTACCATATTTTCAATCGCAATGGTAATCGCCTGGTGAACTTTCTCCGGGATAAGGTTATTGATTTTGCCCTGAACCCCATGAGTCAATCGCCCAAACAAACTCGGAGGCTTTTTCATCTCATAAAGCCAAAGACCAACTTCCGCGTCAATATAGTGCTGATATGAATCCATTTCTTTTCATTAATCCAAATACTATTACAAGTACTAATTACACGAAAAAGCAAACCGAAAGTCTTTAAATACTTGAAATCAAAGGTATTTTAAACTGTTACGAGATAGGAACATTTTCAAAAATTTAAAACATAAAAAAAATCTTCTTGATTACCTGATTTGACTCAAGCTGTAGACAATCAATAAAAGATTTTCAAAAAGATCAAAAAAAAGCCACTTCAAACCAGAGTCTGAAGTGGCTAAATGAATCCAAGACGGCTTATTTGTACAAACCGTTGAACAGCATTTTGAATGTACCATGAGACTGAGCCCTGAAAGTAATTTCAGGACCAAAGGCATAGAGTTTACCTTTTCCAACTTCTGCTTCAAAAGCTGTTACTCCGTTTTTGAGGTATTGTTGGCCCCAGGCCCAGCCGCTTTTGAGGGGCTCCTCAGTACCAAACCATGCCAAGGGTTTCACGCCCTGTTGGGCAGCTCCTGGAGCAAGTTTGAACACTGGACTATTGTTAAAAAGAACGTTTGCTTTTTGTCCCATACCAAAGTTTGCTGGAGAAGAAGTATCTAAATGCATCTCCAGCACACTTCCCGGGATATAGTACTTATCCCCTGTCAAGGATTTCTCTTTCCCATCCACGATTTCTACCAAAGCATTGGAAACAGGAAGGTTCAAATGGTAAGCCAGAGAAGTTGCTGCTCCAACAGTGACCACCTTTCCTCCATTTTCCATGAAAGATTTAAGTTGAGGAATCGACTTCTCTACAGATAATCGGCCAATCATGTGGTGGTATTCTGCCGGAATGTCCTCTTTCTTGGGTTGGCTTCCGCTGCCATATCCTCCACTTCCTCCCGGCATTCCAGGACCGATGAATAGGATCACATCATAATTTGCAGTGAGATTTCCTGCGTCTATCTCCTGTGGGAATACTACTTGGAAGTCAAAATGAAACTGCTCCATCATCCATCTCACCCAGCCTGAAGGCATCGAACCTCCATAGTAATCATATAGCCCAATTCTGGATGGTTTAATTTCCTCTGCACCTGTCGGCAAACCTTTCCCCGGATGAACTTTGACACCATATTTTTTAGCCAGGGATTCCAAATCTTTTTTCCCTGTGGCAGGGATATAAAAAGAACCGGCTGGCAGTCCATTTACAGAAGTAGGGGTACGATAGACTTTTACTTTGGCTTTCAGCAAATCATTTACTGCCATGAATGAATCATTTACTCTGGAATCAAGGATGAAACCCGAAGCATTCGGCAGTGTAGTTGGTTCTGGGCTCAATAATTGCCCATATGCCACCTTCTCAAATGGCCCGTCAAATCCTTCCATTATCCGATCCACCGATACGCCCATTTGATAAGCGAGTGTCCAACCGGCCGCATCATATGGACGAATGGGAGGGCCGCCGGGATAAAGGAAGTCATTTGGGTGATCCTGAGGCTCAAACATATCGATCACATGTGGCCTAAATGCTTGCGCTGTCTTGACGATGTAGGATCCTTTTGGATAATTTTTGCCAGATACAGTGAAATCAGAAGTGGCTTTGTGTACTGCAATCCCTGATTTGATCAATGCATTAAGAAACTTAATGGCTGTGGAGAAATCCGGCTGATCTGCTGAAAGGATGTAACCTCGCGGATCTCTTTTTGAAGGGTCTTTGTATACGGAATCATAAAACTGAATTGGTATCCCTGAACGAAATCCAAAATAGGCAGCTTCCTCATCGTCCTCAGTCTTCTTTTTTTGCGCAGCATCAAAAGTTGACTGAATATCCTGTGCATATTTTGGATATCTGGTCCAGGTGTCAGTATTTCCCCGATCAATGGACTTTTTGCCCATCAGGTAAAAATTATACAAGAGCTCATCCCCGTGTCTTACGGCGTGATTCAAAATGGCATAATTAAGCGAAACTGAATAGTCGATAGATCTGCGGAAAGGCCACGGACCTGGTGTCACCGGATAGGGAGTTCCATTATTTGGAATCAAGCGATCAGGTACCAATGGAATCGAATATGGGGATGGACTGCCTACAATCTCGGTCAAAATCCCAATCATATTGTGATAATATGGAGTAGTCCTCAATCCCCCGTTCCACCAAGTAGAAAAGACCGAACCATCTAAGCGGGTATAGCCAGGCTTGTCTTCGACATGAAGTCTATTGATCATCGCTGCTCCAACAGCGTCAAGGCTGGTGATGATCAAAGGATCAAAAACATGATTGAAAGGATCTCTGTATGGAGGCCCAGCCACTACCGTGCCTGCTGGCCCTGACTGGTGATGATTGTAGATAATTTGAGGAAGCCATTCCACGTATTGTTGAAGTGAAATGTTGGTCGACTCAGACATGTTATTCATGTAAAAGTCTCGGTTATTGTCATGCCCGACGTATTTCTGATACAGGACAGGGATATTCTGCGCTCGTTTGGTTTTATCCTCATTTCTCATGTACCAATCCGACATGATTTCCATGCCGTCAGGATTCACATGAACCAAAAGAATTATTACTTCATCGAGAATTTTAAGTGTTTCTTCATCATTTCTGGAAGCTAACTGGTAAAGTGTCTCAATCAATTGTTGTGCTCCTACTACCTCATTTGCATGCAGACCTCCATCGATCCAGACTACCGGCTTCCCTTCCATTGAAAGAGCCTTTGCTTCAGCCTCGGTGATTTCAGCTCGACCCAGCTTTTGAGAAATTTCCTTATACCGATCGATTTGGGAAAAATTCTGGGGAGCAGTAATGATCAACATGGGTTGAGAACGACCAAATTCAGTTTTTCCGATCTCAACCAGCTTCACACGGTCGCTTGCCTCATCTACTTTTTTGAAATAGGCTTCGGTTTGGCTAAAATTGGCCAACATGTATTCATCTCCAATATCAAATCCAAAGTGGGATTTGGGTGTCGGGACTGTCTGGGCAATAGATACCGAAACAGAAAAAAACAAAAACAGAATAAATCCTAGTTTTCTGTGTGTATAAAACTTCATAGGCTTAAATTATTTTTTTTTAAAAATAGCCTATTTGACAAGCTTTCAAGTTGAATCAATCGAATGATCCATAAAATTTTACAGGAAAGGAAATTTGAAGAATTTAAACCTACTTATCCTATTTTGAAATCCTAACAAATTCACGGTATCTCGGATCATTTTGATTTTGTTGGGATTGAAAGCCCCCTCCGTTAAATAAGGCTGGCTTAAGCTCCCAATCTTGAAAATCAATTCTCAATACACCTATTCCGTATGGGGAATTGATCATCATACCGGCCTTACCTCCTTTCCCTGTTAATTGGAGTGATTCTGTTTTCTTAAACTTATCCTGAACGACAATACTGAACCCATATCCTGTATCACGTTTGTTGTCAACGTAATTATTTGAATTCACTTGGTGCAAAATAAATTCACCGTTTCCTTCCAAATAAAGGTCTGCACCAAGGACGGAGTTACTAATATCGACAGTTTTCCCATCTGTAACCACCAGTCTATTTGTCAAAAACAACTCTTCTTTGCCGGATTCTTTCCGTTGAAACCCAAAATGGACTCCCTGCTTATCCTTAATTATCGGGTTCAAAATGACAGGCACTACAGATTTGGTATTTACTAGATGAGGTTTTTCAGAAAATTCAATTTCAGGCTCAAAACGATTTTCCATATTACTATACCAGCTAATCCTTCCACCGATAATCTGAACCCGTTTGGAATTATCTTTGGTCAGAAGCTGCCTCAACCTCAAGCCCTGAGGTCTGTAATCAATCCGCTCGCTATAGCACGGCGAAAGATCCTCATTGATATAGCTGACGTGTTCAAATCTTGCCTCAGAGGGTAGTGAATACAAACCTACCAGAATTGAATTCTGCGGAAACTCAACCGGTAAATTGACAGAAGCAATTTTGACTTCACCTCTATTCCCGTCAAAATCCTGAATTAGCTCTACTTGCTGAATCTTTCCTGACTCGGGATGAGCTAATAAAAGTTTGTGCCCCTTTTTCCAAATTGGAGCACCGAGGTTATTTACAGAAATAGCATTAACAAGTCCAGAATGTGACTTTGAAGTCTCTGCCCATAGCGGTCTTGCTGTACTTCTGATCATCCCATGTATGTCCACGTTTCTTAGTACCAGATTGACATTGTAATCGATATACATCAGATGACCAGGACTTTCGTTTCCGATTCCCCATGCCGCCTTACATCCATTCCTGAATTGACCGTCGAGCAAATGCTCCAAAACTGATCGCTCAACTCTAAACTGAATAGAAGAAACTGGCCCGGTGACAGGCTTATCCAGTTCAATCTCTGTATAAGTAATCCTTCGATCTCCTCTTTTTAACCTTGGTTCGGACAGATTATTTTGAACCGCAAATTGCTCCCAAGTCTTCCATTTTCTTCCGATGGATTTCACTGTAAATACCTCTCCAGCTGCGGAAAGTTGATCCCCTTCTTGAATTGACCAACCCCAGATTTCAAATCGGTTGTCAGCAACTTTACCGATAATCCCCCCTTCTCTCAAGTTTTGCAAATCTTGCTTAATCAAATCTCCTTTAGATGGAATTCTATCAAAAAGCTTTACACTCCGAGCACTAAATGATCGACCTTTCAGATCCCCCTCACCATTGACTAACCAAAAGTCTCCATTAGAATTCAATCCAATTTTCCTTCCATCTACTATGAGGTGTGTAAATTCAGAACCGGTACTCGTCCCTCCAGTCCACTCCTGGCAGGCTAAATGAAACCAGGTGAAGTCCGGACTATCCACTTCAACTTCTGAATTAGATGAAAATTTCAACTTTAAATCTTCAAACTGAAAAGCCTTTTGGGATTCCAGCTCGACGAATCTTCCAGGCTTCTCGGTTGATTTACCGATCCACTCTAGACGAAGGCCACCGCTGGTTCTCGCCTTCATGTTATTAGGATCCCTTGCAAACCAGTCCCCTTCAAATCGATAGGTACAAAACTCCTTTATATCTGAACCATCATGGATTCCTCCACCATTGCAGTAGCCTTGATTGGGCATAGAACAAGTTACTCCTGGCCGGGTAAATCCCAGTGCAACCGTCATCTTCTCTTTAATTAAAAATTGGTTGAAATTAGCAAATCGTTTAAGCCCATATTGACTGCTGCTTGCGGCGCCATCAAAAAAAATCACCCCATTGGGCACTCCATATTGTACGACCTTTTGAGCGTAGGTCGGCGGGATCAGCTGCCAATCAAAATTGAGATCAACACGGCCTTGGCCAGGCAATTCAAACAACTTCAGATTCTCTCCAAATGTCTCTTTAAAACTATCAGGCATTTGGTCACCAGTACCATTGATATCCCCAGTAAAAGCATCGGAAACCATTAAATGAATGGCAGGCCGATCGCCAAGGCCGTCAAATTGGAAGTTAAGGGTAGAATCTGGAGTCACTACAATTTTTGGAAATCCAAGACTTGCATAGATCTGACCAGACTTGGCTATTAAATTGTCTTTCCGGTGTGCTGCCCCTGCCCATCGTTCAATAGCAAATTTATTATCAAAAAAGAAGGTCCCGTCTTGATCGCTTACCGCTTTAGGTGATTGAATCGAACCTCCATTGTAAGAAAAATCAACCACGAGATTTTTCCCATCTCTTACCTCCAAAACTTTGGAATACACCACCCCATTTGCAGACGGAAAATAGTTCCTTCCTTTGGATGGGTATTCTGATGAGCAT
This sequence comes from Algoriphagus litoralis, assembly GCF_003259255.1. Classification (GTDB taxonomy): domain Bacteria; phylum Bacteroidota; class Bacteroidia; order Cytophagales; family Cyclobacteriaceae; genus Algoriphagus; species Algoriphagus litoralis. The sequence goes on along the minus strand of NZ_QGOL01000013.1, from coordinate 72,312 downwards.
TTGTGAACTCTAGAAGGCTCTAACCATTTCCCCACAAATTCATGATCAAATACATTTTCAGATCCTTGGTAAGTCACAAGGGATGTTTTGTCATTCAATGCTTTGTAGGTCAGTTTTCCCCAAAACATTCGATAGAAAGAATCGCCCCCAAATTCCTCTAGAGTATTGCTTTCGGTGTTTAATTTCCGAGATTCAGGAGCCACTATCCGGTCATTACTTACTTCAACTAAGACTTCTTCTGCCTCATCACTTGGTAAAGCTGCAATGACTGTGGCAGCAACTACCTTTGTTTCTATGTTCTCCGAAATTGGGACTGGATCAGGGATATTTTCCTTCTCAGTTTTTTTGGGGACAAATTCCTCGTCATTGATTTTTAGCGAGGTGATTTTGATTGGAGATCCATCAGGCGATTCGATAGAGATGGAAAGTCGGACTGGAGTTACTTGGCTCATAAAAAATCAGTTACACAGAAAAACTACCTAGCCTAAAGATACAAATTCAGCAATTTATATTCTTTGAAATTCAAAAATTGTTTGGCAATAGAAACGGGTGGATTTCAAAATTTATTGCCCAAGCAAAAGGAATGCACTTAGCCCATCTGTCAAAAATCCTTACTTTTGTCTCTGATTCCATTCCTTTTGCTCCAAAAATCTCCACCATGTCCGAGGTCAAAATATTTGCTGGCACCAACAGCCTTCATTTGGCAGAAAAAATTGCCAAAAACTATGGAAAAAAACTAGGCGATCTGACCATGTCAAAATTCAGTGACGGGGAAATGTCACCAAGTTTTGACGAATCAATCAGAGGCTGTACCGTTTTCATCATCCAAAGTACTAACCCTCCAAGTGATAACATTCTGGAGCTATGCCTGATGATCGATGCCGCCAAACGTGCCAGTGCCTACAAAGTCTGCGCAGTGATTCCCTACTTCGGCTACGCCAGACAGGACCGCAAGGACCGCCCGAGAGTATCCATCGCCGCCAAATTGATCGCAAATATGCTCACATCAGCGGGTGCAGATCGGATCATGGCCTGCGACCTGCATGCCGGACAAATTCAGGGTTTTTTTGATATCCCCTTGGATCATTTGAATGGATCAGCTATTTTTGCACCCTATTTGAGCACACTTAGGCTTCCGAACATGATTTTCGCGGCGCCTGATGTGGGAGGTGTGGCGAGAGCGAGATCTTTTGCGAAGCACTTCGAAGTAGAAATGGTCGTCTGTGACAAGCACAGAAAAAGAGCCAATGAGATTGCTTCCATGCAAGTAATAGGAGATGTGGAAGGTAAGGATGTGATTCTAGTGGATGATTTGGTAGATACGGCAGGTACACTCTGCAAAGCTGCTCAGATCATCATGGAAAAAGGCGCTACCTCGGTAAGAGCAATAGTCACACATGGCGTACTTTCTGGAAAAGCCTATGAAAACATTGAAAATTCAGTTTTGGAAGAATTGGTGATTACAGATACCATTACACTAAAACAACAATCTTCAAAAATCAGAGTACTGACGGTAGCCGATTTGTTTGCAAAAGCAATTCATGCCGTTACAGGGAATACATCTATCAGTTCCCTTTTTATTTAAGAAACCAATTTAAATACAAATACTAATGAAAACACTTGAGATTATAGGGTTTAAAAGAGCAAATCTCGACAGTGCCGCTTTGAATGAAATCAGAGACTCCGGTAATGTTCCCTGCGTAGTTTACGGACCTGGTATCCCTGAACAAATTCATTTCTATTCTCCTATTATCCTTTTCCGCGACTTGATCTACACTCCCGAGGTTCACTTGGTAGAGTTGAATATCGAGGGTACGATTGTGAAGGCTGTTTTGAAAGAAGCACAATTCCACCCTGTAAGTGAAGTATTGCTACATGCGGACTTCATGGCTTATACGGAAAAGAAAGCTATCAAATTTGAAATTCCTGTGAAAGTAACCGGTAGCTCTCCTGGTATTGCAAAAGGTGGTAAGCTTGAATTCAAAACTAGAAAATTGAAAGTGAAAGGTATCGCTGCAAATTTCCCTGATTTTATCACCGTGGATATTTCAGATCTTGATCTTGGTAAATCTTTCAAAGTAAGCGAATTGAAGCCTGAAGGCTTTGAAATCCTTACTTCACCAAATGTATCCCTAGTGACTATTGGTATCCCAAGAGCGCTAAGAGGTAAGAAAGGCGAATAATTTATTCTTCCTCCAATCTTCAAATCCTGCTCATTTTCTGGGCAGGATTTTTTATTTTCCAAAACTGAAGAGAACCTACTATGAAATATTTAATCATAGGATTGGGCAATATTGGCCCTGAATACGAGCTAACCCGACACAATATCGGATTCCTTACTCTAGATCGCATGGCTGACAAATCAGAAGTGACCTGGAAAAGTGACCGACTGGCATTCAAATCAGAAATCAAACACAAAGGCCGAACACTTCATCTGATCAAGCCCACCACTTACATGAATCTGAGCGGGAAAGCTGTAAATTATTGGATGAAAGAATTGGGCGTTTCTAAGGAAAATATTCTAATCCTCGTTGACGATGTTGCCATTCCGTTTGGTAAACTCAGAATGCGAACCAAGGGAAGTGCAGCGGGCCATAATGGACTGAAAAACATTGAGGAACTCACCGGAGGACAAGATTATCCCCGCCTGAGAATGGGAATAGGTGACAATTTCCCCAAAGGAAGGCAAGTAGAGTTTGTTTTGGGCAGGTTCACCCAGCAGGAATTTGACGAACTTCCCATGATAATGGACAAGGCCATTGCTATGATTTTTGGCTTTTGCACCCTCGGAATAGCACAGACAATGACCCAATTCAACGATTGAAAACACGGGAGATTTGGAAATGACCGAATCTCCCTTTTTCTTTGCACCACATCAGGAGACTGATTTATAAAGAAGAGGCGAGAGAATAGGCTCGATGACCCTCTGGCAACCATCCCTAACCAGGAGAACGGTGCCAAATCCTACCCTCAGCGGGAACTATAAATTGGCGTAAATCTACTGCCTCAATTCTGGTTCGGATTCTGTCTTTGGGGAAATTCTTTTTCAGTCCCAGAGAATTTTATCAGCAATCAAAACCGATCAAACTATGTCTCATTTCGAAACAGACGCCATTCGCATCCAGCGCCGCAGCGATATCAAAGAACACTCCTCCCCAATTTTCCTTACCTCCAGCTTTACGTTTGAGTCAGCAGAGGAAGCACGAGCGATGTTTGCCGATGAGATCCAAGGCAATATTTATTCCCGGTATTCCAACCCAAATTCCTCTGATCTGATCGAAAAAGTCTGCCGTGCTGAAGGCACCGAAGACGGGATTGCAACGGCCTCAGGTATGGCGGCTATGTTCGGCAGCATTGCTTCATTATTGCAGCAAGGGGACCACATTCTTGCCTCACGATCTCTTTTTGGATCCACTCATCAGCTCTTGACCCGGGTATTCCCAAAGTGGGGCATTACATCTACTTACGGGGATATATCGGATTGCAAAAACTGGGATAAGCTCATTCAGCCTAAAACCAAAATGCTTTTTTTGGAAACCCCTTCCAATCCCGGACTGGAAATCATCGATTTGGAATGGGCAGGAAAATTTGCAGCTGCGCATAATTTGATCTTGGTGGTGGACAATTGCTTTGCTACTCCCTACCTGCAGCAACCTGCAAAATGGGGTGCACATATCGTCACTCATAGCGCTACCAAGTACATCGATGGACAAGGACGAGTTTTGGGAGGCTTGATTTTAGGCAAAACAGAACTGATCAAAGAGGTACAGTTCTTCACCCGGCATACAGGCCCCTCCATTTCACCTTTCAATGCTTGGATTCTGGCCAAAAGCATGGAAACTCTCGCCGTACGAATGGACAGGCACTGCGAAAATGCTATGAAAATAGCCACTTACTTCGAGGGAAATCCAGAACTGGAAGCGGTCCGTTATCCTTTTCTCAAATCCCACCCGCAGCATGACTTGGCTTTAAAGCAAATGAAAGCTGGAGGAGGAATCATCACCCTGACACTCAAAGGTGGATTGGCAAGAGCCCAGCGCTTTATCGATCAGCTGCAAATGATCTCTATTACGCCCAACTTAGGGGACAGCCGAAGTATCATCACCCATCCTGCCTCGACTACGCACAGTAAGCTTTCTCCAGAAGAGCGCGCTCAGGTAGGAATCAGTGACGGGCTTGTCAGACTCTCTGTGGGACTGGAACATCATGAAGACATCATGAAAGATGTAGAGCAGGCTATTCAAAATTCTAAATAATTGATTTAAAAAGACTTATACGAATAAGCTACACTATATAAAACCAAAAAGGTATCAAAATTTGAGGCCTTTTTGGTCTTTACCAAGTCGTATGCTTGAGTTTTGGAAATGCTCTTATTACATCACTTAGACTCAATTGCCCCACCAATCTCCCTTCCTTCATTACCGGAAAACGTCGGATTTTATGTTCCAAAAATTTTTGCGCAGCATCAAAAAGTGACATCCCAGGATCCAAGGTAATGACTTGGGTACTCATATGTTCTTTGACCCGTGCAGGAAATCGAACCGTATTGCTGTATTTGCCTTTGATAATTTCGGCCAAGCAATCGACCTCGGATATGATTCCCACCAAGCTGCCTGAACCATCTACGACAGGTGCCCCTGAGATCTTACGCTTGGACAGCATTTCCAAAACCTGATCGATGGTATCTTCTTCTCTAAAAGTGACCAAATTGGTCGTCATGTGATCTTTGACCAGAATTTGTTGAATTGGGGCTTTGGGTTCTACCTCTCTGACCCCCTGAAAACTTTTTACCATAGCTTAATTATTTTGGGAAAACAATAAGCTACTGATTTTTCAACTAAAAAGAAATAAAAAATTGAACATAAATTCTATTTCAATCTTTTATTTCCTTCTATCGTCTTTTACGAAATTTAACTTACTATTTACCCCCCTTCATTGCCAATAGTTCAAAATTGCCTCGACTTCACTCGACCATCGGATTTCAGGTTATTAATGTGAGGGAAGGAAGTCGAGGTGAATTTTAAATGAATTTGCCTGCTGGAAGAATTGCGGATATACCTATTTAATTTTTTGAATTCCTTAGGATGACAAAAGGACTCCAGTTTGCAGTTGGCGCCTTGTATAATTCGTCAAAGGCAAAAGTACCAATCACCAAATCGGGGTCACCATCCCTATCCAAGTCACCTTGAGTGATCGTCAGCCAATTAAAGTCTGGCGATTCATTCAAGACAAAAGGCTGAAAATCGTTTGTATTTGACTGCCTGAAATAAATCAAGTTTTGCTTGGGGGATTCGTTTCGATCAGGAAAAAAAGCAATCGCAAAAAGATCTACAGTCCCATTTTGATCGAAATCCCCCACCTCCAATCCACTTGCTCCATGCATTGGATAAAACCAGGTCTCCTCAAACCTTCCTTCGCCATCGTTTTCGAATATTCGTACGCCGTGGTAGTTTTTCCAAATCTGTGATTGATCTGCATTGTCTCCATTGACCAAAACCAGATCATTAAACCCATCCCCATTCATATCTTCATAGCGAAAATCACTAGATCCGAATGCCGGTTGAAAACCCAAAAGCATCCGCTCTTTCAGTTCACCATTCCCCAAATTCTCAAAAAGCACTATTGATTCTTTGGCCTGAGTCATCAAAGCCAAAAGATCGATATCTCCATCCTGATCAAAATCTACCGCAATAGTTCTCCGTGCACCAGGATCTTTTTTTAGGATTTTTTCATGAAATCCAGAGGCAGATGACAAGTATAAGCTGAGTTTACCCAGGTGGTTTCCAAAATGAGAGATGACTTGATCCTCCATTCCATCACCATTGAAATCCCCATATTCCACATGTACCGGACGCATCAAACCCGTGTGAATAGAATCTGCACGCCAGCTTTTATCAACTTTGGAATAGTTTTCCAAGCGACCGAGCGAGTCATTGGCAGGATCCATTAATCCCATAGCAAGCAATTCAAAAGAATCGTTGGACCTCCATACAATCTCCACCGGAGCGACAGGGGTAGGTATTGAGTCTAATTGTTTAAATCCATTTTTAGAATCCAGAACAAAAAGCGACCGGAACCGATGACCTACCCACAGGTTACCTGTGTTGGGATTTACCCGAACCATTGTGGTGAGGCTTGGACGGATAAAAGGAAAATCGGGAATTTCCATTTCAAAACCCGGAATTCCCTTTTTAGGGGCAAGTTTTTTTGCTTGAGGAAGGGGCTTTTCAGGCGCGTTTTCCAAATAATAGTCCAGTATTTTTTGCCAATTTTCTCTGGTTACAAGCTGAGTTTTGGAATAGATTCCGGGAGGCACACCTTCATCCTCTGGTAATGCAGTTCCAAAATCCTCCTCCAAATACAAGCCCATCCGCTTTCTCATATCAGGAAGGACCTTAGTCTCCCAAGTGACTTTGTCTAAGATTTCGGGCTCAGGTTTGATATGGCAAGCTGCACAGTAGCCATTGGCGAGCTGCTCCCCGCTCAAATCCAAGTCGGACTGAGACAACTGGTACAAACTTGGAGGCGGTTGTTTCCGCTCGGAAATCGGCCCACAACTCACCCCTATCAACCCTACCATCCAGAGAAATTTCCGCATTATTTTGATTTACAAAACTGATTTGAACTCGTTTACTAGACTCTGATCCACACCCAGCTGAAGGGAATAATCAAGCGGAACACCAGAAAAAGACAAGTCTTTGTTGACAAATTCATTCCGGGAAGGCTTGGCTATTTTGCAAGAAGCATGAACTTCCTTCAAATAGCCGCTTTCTTTCAAAGTAGCTAAATGCTCAGGTTTAGTCCCTCCCCCCGGCATAATGATGATTTGGTCCTTGGCTTTTTCCAAAAGATCCAAAATTACCGGCAAACCCTCAGAAAGTGAGTTTTTCCCACCCGAAGTCAGGATCCTGTGAAAACCCAGATGAATGATTTTTTGCAAGGATTCATTCAAATCAGATGAAGCATCAAAGGCCCTGTGAAAAGTACATGGTTTGCCACCTGCTGCCCGCAACAGCATTTCACAGGCAGCCTCGTTTATCCTTCCTTTTTCATCCAATACTCCAAAAACAAATCCATCTGCACCCAACTCAGACAGGAGTTGAATATCCTGTTTCATCACGATTTGTTCTTTCGAGGAATACACAAAATCACCTCCGCGTGGCCGGATCATGACAAATACCGGAATATCCACCTCGCTTTTCAGAAAGCGAAGCATGCCTGCACTGGGAGTTTCTCCTCCTTCGGGAAAATTGGCACACAATTCCAATCGGTCTATCCCATACTGAGCCGCTTCCAAAGCTGCCTGCAGATTGAAAACCGGAGCTTCAAGTAAAATTCGATCCATTTCTTAAAAGTGACTTTTTGAATCGATCAAGACGTTTCCAGATGCAGTAGCCTTCGCAAAATTGAATCCTGGATGCACTGCGTAAGCACCGGTTTCACCGTCTTTGTTGACTGCTAAAAATCCAGCCTGAATGTCCTGAATGTTCTTGCTTTTCTTCACCAATCGGCGCACAGCTTCTTCACAGGCTTCCTGGGGTGATCGACCCTGCCGCATCAATTCCACGATCAGGAAACTTCCACAGATCCGGATAATCGTCTCTCCAAGTCCAGTCGCCGTAGCAGCTCCCACTTCATCGTCTACATAGAGCCCGGCACCGATGATCGGACTGTCCCCTACCCTTCCATGCATTTTGTAAGCTAGTCCACTTGTAGTACAACTCCCCGCCAATTTACCCTTAGAATCAATTCCGATCATCCCTATCGTATCGTGATTCTCGATATTGATGATGGGCTTGTATTGGCTGGTGACTTTCCATTTATCGTATTCAATTTGGGCTTTTGGGCTAAGTTTTTCCTCTTCCAAAGGAAAGCCCTGAGCTATGGCAAATTGCCGTGCGCCTTCCCCTGCCAACATGACATGGGGTGTTTTTTCCATCACCGCTCGTGCGAGTGAAATAGGATGCTTAATCTGCCGGACAAAAGCCACAGAGCCGCATGCCCCGTCACCAGTCATGATGGACGCATCCAGAGTGGTGATTCCTTCCCGATCAGGCAGGCCCTGCAGACCCACAGACAGATTATCCATATCCAATTCGGTATCTCGAACTCCTGCTTCAACGGCATCGAGAATGCTGTTTGTTTCTTGGAGTTTCGCCCAAGCTGCAGCATTGGCAGGAACCCCATGATTCCAGGTGGAAAGGATGAGTGGCCTCTCCCCATTAGGAGATTTTTTACTTTCAAATGCGGATAATGCCGAAGCTGTACCCGGTAAAAATAAGGCAGACCCCGCAAGGGATTGCTTGATAAACTTTCTTCTTTGGGACATTGAGCGTATTTTAGAATCAGGTTTCAAATTATCAATTTTGATCCAAATCACCCCGCCATCTGTCCAAATCCTATAAAACTAATCCCATGCGCCCCTATATTCTAAAAGAAGCTACCTGGAAAAGCCTTAAAACCTTTCGATATGATCTGGCAATTTTACCTTGGGGTGCCACCGAAGCCCACAATTATCATCTTCCTTACGGCACAGATGTCTATGAGGCAGATGCCATGAGTGCTGAAGGTGCAAAGAAAGCTTGGGAAAAGGGAGCCAAAGTGGTGGTCCTTCCGAGCATTCCATTCGGAGTCAATACCGGGCAGAGCGATATCTATCTAGACATCAATATCTACCCAAGTACTCAATTAATTATTTTGACCGATATCATCGAGGTCCTAAACAGGCAGGGAATAAAAAAGCTCCTGATCTTGAACAGCCATGGCGGAAATAATTTTCAGCCAATGCTGAGAGAACTCGGACTAAAATTTCCTGAAATGCTGCTATTTACCGCAAACTGGTTTCAGGCTTTGGATAAAAGCAAGTACTTCGAAGAGTCCGGGGACCATGCAGATGAGATGGAGACAGCTTTGATTCAATACCTACACCCAGAGTTGGTCTTGCCATTGGACGAAGCAGGCGATGGAGATGAGCGGAAATCAGTCATTCAGGGTATCCGTGAAAAATGGGCCTGGGCAGAGCGAAAATGGTCGCAAGTGACAGAAGATACGGGGATAGGAAATCCAAAAAAAGCCTCCCCTGAGAAAGGGAGGCGATATTTTGATGATGTTACAGATAAGATCGCAACCCTGATTTTGGACATCTGCGAAGCAAAAGCCGGGGAGCTCTATCGCTGATCAATTGCGGGTAAAAATGCCGACTGGGGTCATTTCTCCTTTGTAATCTATCATAACAGCGGATTTCGTGCCTTTTGGTAAAATCACTTCCCGGGAAGACTGAGACCCAAAACCTCCTCCTTGACTCAATTCAAATCGCTGCCTTTTCCCATTGTCAAATTCCAGAATTAGGGCCATCGCATGCTGTCCAAAAGACAGCGTTTTTGCTTCTTCATATCTGGACCTAAAAGCCAGCAATTTCCCTCGATTTTGCGAAGCGAAATATAGCGGCGCACCTGTCACTGGGCTGAGTTTGACGAGCGCTTTGGCATCCCCTGGTACCACAAAGCCACTGTTCCGTGGATTCACTGCTTCAAAACCACCCTGACCATCTCCCAAAAGTAGAAGTCCTACTGATGCATCCAGCCTGCCGATGAAGATCTCATTCCCATAATCATTGCCTACCATCAGGATATCGGTAAAACCATCTCCATTTATATCATCGGTAACAAGTCCATTTACCGGTGCTATTTGAGCCATTACGGGCAATTCATGAAGTTGAAATTTACCATTGCCAAGATTCTCAACCCAGGCAGTACGATCATAATTTCCCGTTAGAACTAGCACTTCTTTCTTTTCTTCTTCGGTGAAAAAGCTAGATTCTGTGCTTAGGGCAAAATATTTATACCGGTCAAACTTCCTTCTGAACATCGGACTTTGGCCGATCAGATCATCCCAAAAATGGCTTGGAAATGAATTGAATGTCCCACCCTCTCGGTCTTTGTAGTAAGCAAAAGTCACCGGATCCACACTGCCATTGTTATCAAAATCTTTGGCATAGATCTTCACAGGTCTTTCTACACTCGGCCGATGTGCATTATTGGCACCTAGATTCCCGATGACAAAGTCAGTATCCCCATCCTGATCAAAATCTGCCGAAGCAATGGAATTCCACCACCCTAGGTAATTTTCCAATCCTGTTTCTTTCAGCCTTTCAAACTTTTCTCCAGTATTCTTGAAGATGCTGATCTCCATCAATTCTCCTACGACGACCAAATCAACTTTGCCGTCTCCATCCACATCAGTCCAAATGGCATCGGTCACCATGCCTGCTTTTCTGAGTTCTGGTGCGACCTGATCTGTCACATCAGTTAATTGTCCATTGAAATTCCTTAACAAAAAACTGTTTTCAGGTAGTGGAAACTTCCCAATCGGAGCCCTACCACCCACGAACAAATCCAGATTCCCATCCCCATCGTAATCTGCTCCGCGAACCACGCTCCCATTTGCTTTAACGAGAGCAAAATTCTTATCCAAAGTGAATGCTCCTTTACCATCATTTAGGTAAATCCGATCCAAATACTCGGCGGATTCAGGTAAAAATTCCGAACTCCCACTGACAAGATAGAGATCAAGATCTCCGTCATTATCTAGATCAAAAAGTAAAATCCCCGTTTCTTCAAAAATCGAATTTTCCCCAGGCAGCAATTCTTTTTCAACGAAGCTTCCATCCTCTTGCTGCGAATACCAAACCGGCACAAAGCCTGAAGCTGAACCTATGATTAGATCCTCTCGCCCATTTCCATCCAAATCGCCTACCGCCAAAGGAGGGCCGAACTGGGTCAGCTTATGGGGTAGCGTTCGCTGTACATTAAAGTCGATTTTATCTACTTCTTGGTGTAGAAAATCAATTCCTAAGTCCATGGTCACATCGGTGACCAATTTCTGAGTTTCCTTTAAGTCAACAATTGCATAAGCATTTTTTCCGACTTTAGATGTAGCATAATCCACCTCAAGGACTTGGTTTGCTTCGACATTTTGCATGGAAGATTCTTTACCATCAGGCCAAATGACTCTGATTTCACTTACCGACTTGGTGGAATCCAAGCCAAAATGCAACACTTCTTCCAAGGAAGACATGTATCCTCGTCCTACTTGCATTTCCTGATACAGCATTTTTTTCGAATCAGCTTGTAGCAAGACTTTTGCACTCAATCCCTGTGGATTTGAAGCTGGACCCTTCAATTTTATTCGAAGGTAATTAGGTGATTCTGACCGTTCGTTAAGTATATTCTCAAATACAAAGGCCGGATCATTGATATTATTTACCACATAGTCCAGATCCCCATCACCATCGAGATCAACCAAAACAGCTCCATTTGAAAAAGACGGTTTGTTAAGTCCCCATGCTTCTCCCGCATCCTCAAAAGAAAGATTTCCTGTATTTCTATAGGCGTAATTCGGAATTTTCACAATAGGAATAGAATCTAACAGCTGTCGGGTGGAAGCTATATTTCCCACATCGGCTCTGTAGTTTGCAAAATCCTTATCAGTAATGTCCCTGGGAAATCCATTGGTTATCAACAGATCCCGATTCCCATCATTGTCCACATCCCCGAAAAGTGGTGCCCAGCTCCAGTCAGTTTGATATACGCCAGTCATTAAACCGATTTCGGAAAAAGGAATTCCTGGTCCATTATTCAAATGGACCATGTTACGGACATATTGGTATTCGTAGCCGTATTGTTCATTATTCAGGTAGGTTTGGTAAACGTTTTTACCAATCGTGGTTTTTTTCCGGTAGTTGTCTTCTCCCAACATATCGATAGTAATCAAGTCAGGGAGACCATCATTATTAAAATCAGCGATATCAGCACCCATCGAAAATTGACTTTGATGGCGTAAATTTTCTTTGGTTTGGTTAGAAAAAGTACCATCCTGATTATTGATGTAAAGGATATCATTAGTGATGTAATCATTACTCACATGGATATCCGGCCAGCCATCATTATTGACATCAGCAATCAAAAGTCCTAGTCCAAAACCTTCAAAGGTAATCCCTGCTTCGATAGTCACATTGGTGAAACTGCCATTTCCATTATTACGATAGAAGCTATCATTATTTACAGCGGACCCATCTGTTACTTTAGGTCTGAAATTGGTAGGCTTTGCTGTGAGTTGCTCATTATTCAACACATAGAGGTCCAAATCTCCATCGAGATCATAATCCACAAAAGCTGCTCCCATACTATTGCCGCTATCGGCTATGCCATATTGGGCCGCCATTTCTTTGAAGATTACCTTACCTGACGAATCTTTACCCTGATTTACAAAAAGAAGATTATTGCGCTCACCAGGTCCTTTTTTCATGGCTGCAGCAACGTAGATATCAGGCCACCCATCTGTATTGATGTCGACGATTACAGCCCCTGTACACCATCTGTCAGATGCCATTATGCCTGAAGCTTCAGAAATATCAGTAAACTTAAATTCCCCTTTGTTCAAATAAAGCCGATTTGACACCTGATTGCCGGTAAAAAACAGATCTGGTAATCCATCTTGATCAAAGTCCGCTACCGCAACACCCCCTCCATTAAAAATATATTCGTCAGTGAGAATATTGAATGAGTCTGATTCAATGATTTCATTATTGAAATCAATTCCAGTTTGATCAGAGGATTTCAATTCAAATAGGGAAGCATTCTGATCACAGGAAATAAGAAAGAAAAGGGATAAAACAACTGATAATGGAATAGTGAACTTCATAGGGTGTTTTGGGTATTTCTAGGGAATTGGAAATTACCATTTTTCAACATTCGGAAAAAATAGTACTGGTAAATCACAAAAAAAAGGGAGACCGAAGCCTCCCTTTTAAGATAATTTACAAAATAAAATTAGAAACCTGGATTTTGAGTTAGAATATCCGGACCTACAAGATCAATCTGATCTTGAGGAATTGGCACCCACTTAAATTTGTCGGTATATTTTGCACCGTTACCCAAAGCTGCAGGAAGTTTTACCCCATCATAAGCAAAGTAGAAATCCAATTCAGCTTGAGCAGTTCCCCATCGCTGTAGATCATAGAATCTATGGCCTTCCATACCTAGCTCAAGTAATCTCTCATGACGTACCGCAAGTCTTGCTGTATCCGCACTAGTCCAAGGCGTGTCATAAGTACTGATCTGATAGTTTGCGGCCATTGTTCCATCTTCTCTCATCAGTTTGGAGTTCATAGCTCTGGTTCTTACTCTGTTCACATATTCACGAGCTTTTTCCAATCCACCAGTTTCGATCTCAGCTTCTGCAGCCATCAAAAGGACATCAGCAAAACGGATAATCATGAAGTTGATACCAGTGTAGCCAGGAGTCCAAGAAGAGTTGTCTTGGAAAGAACCTTGCTCTGATCTTGCATATACATATTTCTTAGGTGAATATGGGCCCCCATTAGGTTGGTTACGAATCCAAGCTTGACCTGGGTGATCTTGCCAATCCAAATAAGGAATGCCTCTTCTACCTACCGTATGATCCAGTCTAGGATCTAAAGGACCAGCATCAGGAGTAAATGCAGCTCCAGAAGCAATAGACATATCACTCTTCACTTCATTTGCAGGAGAGTTATAGGATTTGTCCAAAAGTGGGAGACCATTTGCTGTTCTGAATGCATTCACGAAAGTAAAGCTTGGCTGGAAGAATCCGCAACAGTTTCCTGGACCAGCAGGTCCGGTGTTGTAAGGGAAGTTCAAGTCAAATTCAGGGTTTGCATTGTTAACAGATCCTGTACCTGCAGCCGCTTGGTATGCCCAAACAGACTCCTCATGGTTGTCATTTGCTCCACGGAAAGCATCGTCGTAGTAAGGAACAAGGCCATACTTCAGACCATTGGAAGTAACACCGTTTTCGATCACGTCGGTAAACAATGTTTTTGCCTCAGCAAATTTCTTCTGATAGAGGTAAACTTTTGCCAAATACGCTTTTGCAGCCCACTGATTCACTCGACCTACTTGTGGCTGAGTAGCAGGAAGATTAGCAACAGCCTCCTGAAGGTCAGCTTCGATAAATGGCCAAAGTGGCTTATCATTTTTCACTTCCTCCAGACCACTACCATAATCCACTGTTTCGTCTACATAAGGAGTTTGGTTGTAATCACGGGCTAATTCAAAATAGAAATGAGCTCTTAGGAATTTTGCTTGAGCTGACAAACGAACTTTATCTGCATCAGTAACATCTGGTCCTGCATTAGTCAGCAACCTCAATACTGAATTCGCTCTGGCAATTCCTTCATAAGCCACATTGTACTTAGAACCCATCTCTCCACCCGCAGCGTTATTTTCAAAACGCTGAATTGGATTGATTGTACTAAAATCACCGGGGTCAGTACCTTTATTTGCCTCTCCCCCTCTAATACTCCCCCAAACCCAGTTGGAAGGAGACCCTAATCTGTTACCGCGACCGTTTACTTGGGAATAGGCTGCAATCAAAGACGCATCCAAACCAGCTAATGAGGAAAGTTGATTTTCTGACAACTGACCTACTGGCGGAACCTCCAAGAACTCCTCGCTACAACTCACTGCTACCATCATCGCTGTGGATGCTAGTAGGGCACCGATTTTTAATTTGAAATTGTTCATTTGTTTAATCTATTATAGTGTCTATAACTCGATTCATTTTAAGTTGTTTGGATTAGAAGCTAAGGTTCAAACCAAACGTCCATCCCTGAGTAACAGGGTAGTTACCTACGTCAATACCGAAAGTCAAATCGGCATCACCACCTACCGCAGGGTCCAAACCTTCATAACCAGTGATAGTAAACAAGTTATTTACTGAAGCAAATACTCTTGCTCTCTCCATCTTCAATTTGGTAAGTAGGCTAGCAGGTGCAGAATACCCCAAAGTCAAGTTCTGAAGTCTTAAATAAGAACCATTTTCAACATAGAAGGAATTGGCTACGTCAGAAGTAGAGAAATTTGCTGTTCTTTCCACTACAGGAATTGTAGCATTCAGATTTTCTGGAGTCCAAGCATTTTTCAAACGCTCAGAAATAGCAGCGCCTTCGAAAGTTTGGAAGAAGTCAGTAAACCATTTGGACTGATTGAAGATCTCGTTTCCGATTGAAGTGTAGAAATAGGCAGAAAGATCAAATCCTTTGTAACCTAAAGTGAAGTTCATACCACCTGTAAAGTCAGGCACTGGGCTTCCCATGAATACTCGGTCATCAGGAGTGATCGTACCATCGCCATTCACATCTTCAAACTTGAAACGACCTGGAGCTTTACCATCCTGAGCAGCGTGAGAATTTACATCCTCCTGATCTCTGAATAGACCCAGAACATTATATCCAAAGAAAGAGGACAATGGCTGGCCAACAGCATTTCGGATAGGCTGAATACCTCTGAATGAAGGGTTAACTGTTGTGATAAAATCTAGACCATCAGAAAGAGATACAATTTCGTTCTTCAAGGTTGAACCTGTCAGAGTCAATTCGTAAGTCAAATCTCCAGTCAAATTACCTCTTGTGCTAACCAAAAGGTCAAGACCTCTGTTCAGCATCTGACCCACGTTAACTGCAGGAGCAGCAGCGTTTGAACCAGCAGTCAAAGGAATTGGAACTGTGAACAACAAGTCTTTGGTGTCTTTTTTCCACCAATCAAAGATTATGTCCAATCGGCCATTGAAGAAAGTACCGTCAAAACCAATGTTTTGAGTAACAGCAGTTTCCCACTGAGCATTAGGGTTACCAATTCTAGATCTTCTAAATCCAATCTGCGCACCAGAGTTTGATCCAGTGATGTCATAAGAAGATGCTCCAATATTTCCTGCGAAAAGTGAATATTGGTTATTTGGATCTACGTTATTAGAGTTACCCATTTGTCCCCAACCACCACGGATTTTCAAGTCATCAATCCAAGTAGCTCCCTGAAGGAATGACTCGGAGGAAATTCTCCATGCTGCAGAGAATGCAGGGAACACACCATATCTAGCATTTTCTCCAAATCTTGAAGAACCGTCACGTCTTACTACAGCACTAACGATGTACTTATCGTTGTAGGTATATCTCAATTGACCGAAGTAAGAGTTGAAGTTTACCCCTTTGAACTGATCAGAGTTCACTTGTCTTGTTCCTACAGGCAAATTGGAGATGGTGATGAAATCAGGATCTTGGGAGAAAGGATTTTGACCTACAGCACTGATATTTCTACCTGCGCCAGAGTTCAATGCTTCCTGACCTACCAATACATTGAAATCATGCTTATCAATTGTCTTTTTGTAAGAAACAGTGTTGGTGAAAGTCCAGCCGAAAGAAAATCCTGAACCTTCTCCATAGCCAAAGGCTGAGTTATTTTCAGAGTTTTCATACTGTAATCTCGTGTAATCATAGAAGTAGTAGTTGTTATACTGACCACCAATCGAAGTTCTGAATGTCAAGTCGTCGATAATGTCCCACTCGGCATATACGTTACCAAATGCATTTGCATTAAAGTTTCTGTTATTTAGCTGACCTTCTCTGTTTGCTACTGGGTTTCTTGGGTTGTTGAAACCTCTTGAAGCGGTTCCTGCATAGCCACCAAACTCGTCATAAACAGGGATGATGGATGGCATACGGAATGCCTGAAGGATATCGTTTTCATCATCAGAAACTCCACGTCCTCCCGTTCCACCTTGTTGACCTAGTACCTGACGATACGTTCCTTGGAAGTTTTGACCAATTCTAATTCGCTTCGTTACATCAAATTCAGAATTAGTTCTAAGAGAATATCTTTTGAAAGTGTTTCCAATCATGATACCATCTTGCTCCTGAAGACCCAAGCCAACATAAAATCTGCTGGTTTCAGAACCACCATTAAATCCCAACGAGTGTCTGTGAAGGGGAGCAGGTGCAGTAAGCGCTGCATACCAGTCAGTACCTTCACCGGTCATTGCTCGAGTAAGTTGTCTAACAGTTCCTTTTGTAGGATCAATATTGTACCATTCTCTTTGTTGCTCAATTTGAGCAGCAGAAAGCGGTCCAGCTTGACCAGATGAAACACCAAAAGCACCTGAGACAGGATCTCTGGTGATCAAACTCAAATAATATGGCATAACAGGAGAAGAACCTGTTCCAAATTGTGGATGTCCATAATTTGGTGCGACACCGTTAATTCTGGCAGTATTTGTTTCAGCTAACCAAGTATAGGTAGCATAATCCTGTGGATTCATCATATCCAAACCTTCGCCTGGATTCGTGATTCCATACATACCGTTGTAATCCACTCTGAGCTTTTTGTTTCTAGCTCCACGCTTAGTGGTATAAACGATTACACCGTTTGCAGCACGAGCACCATAAATAGAGGCAGCTGCTGCATCCTTCAATACGGTAGTTGACTCAATGTCATCAGGATTCAAGAAGTCTGTAGAACCTGTAGGCAATCCATCAACGATGTATAGAGGCTCGTTACCACCGAAGGCACCGAAACCACGAACACGGATGATAGAAGAGGTACCTGGCTGACCGTTTGTAATTACAGTCACACCTGATACACGTCCCTGAAGCGTTTGCTCCACGTTACCTGTAGGGATTACTGTTAAATCTCTTGGATCAACGGTTGCGATCGCCCCGGTAGTTTCTCTTCTTGAATCGATAGAGTAACCGGTTACGACTAATTCAGTAAGTGTTCTTTCATCCGGCGCCATATTTACGTCGATGACACTTCTGGAACCAACTACCTGCTCAATAGCAGAATAGCCGATAAATGAAAATACCAGGGTTGCCTGGTCATTAGGGACACTGAGGGAATATTTTCCGTCAATATCAGTAGCTGTACCGGTAGTAGTACCTTTCACAAGGATGGAAACCCCTGGAAGACCTACACCAAACTCATCGAGTACCGTACCCGTCACAGTCTTCTGCGCAAAGGCAGCACTGGAGGATAGGACTAAGAGCGTAAGGCACACACTTAGAAATTTGTACACATTTTTCATAAACATAGATAGATTGGGTAACAAGATTAATCTCAAAAACTTGTTTGTTAATAGATTATGCAATCGTTTGCGATTATTCTTAAAACAGCAATTTTAAAAACACCTGACGTTCAGGAGTTCATCGCGATTTACCTTGGTCGAAAGACCTGCTTAATAAAAACCAGTAGGTTTGAGTGCATCTGTAGATGCTGATTGAGAGAGGGCGTAATTCTAAGTAAAATAGATCATAGGCTTGAATTTTGGGTTTTATTGTTAATTCTTAACCCTCAATGTTAAATAATCTAAAACAAATTTCAAACCTCCATGTCCAAATTAAAATTCGATTTTTTTCAGATTCTTATAAATACTTCGCCTCTAGAAAGTATAAAACCTAATAAAACCTTTATTAAAATATGAATTCTCGAAACAAAAAGTTGTTTTCTTGAAAAAATCACAAAAAATGACCCAGTTTGTAATTTTTTAAGTTCTATCAAAAATTCAGTTTGAAGACAACTCCGTAAAAAATTCTTTGCTTTCGCGAAGTTCTTCAAATAGCGGATCTCGGAATGCTTTGTCTGCCAATTGCCTATTTGCAGCAATTGCTTTCTTTAAATGAATAATGGCAACCTCTTTTTGTCCGCTAGCTGCAGCGATCATTGCTAGACCGTAAAAACCATATCCAAACTCTCTCCCTTGCTCTACTGATTCCTCAAACGCCATCGTTGCATTTGAATAGTCCTGAATCATGTAATAGGCCAGTCCTTTGTTAAAATAATCCTTGGGATTGGAGAATTTGTAATCAAAGCGTAGTGTAGCCAATTTATAATCACCCCGTAAAATATCCAAGGCTCCTTTTAAGGCCTCATTGGTTTGAATGAAGTCGGAATTTTGAGTCATCCCCGAAGCCTCGGACAACTTCACATAGGCATCCCAATAGTTTTCTTGAAATACGAGAATTTGACCTTGATTGTGAATCGTATAGGGATTGGGATCAATTCGATACGCCTGGGTCAAAAGTCTCATCGCCTCTTCCCAAAGGATTTCTTGGGATTGGGGATCCAGTGTGCGCTGGGCTTGCCTCATTCTGACCACTGCCATATTATTATAAGGCAAAGCTGATCGGTAAAATTCTGTCATCTTGGAATAGATCACAGCCTTTTCTTCCAAGCTTGGGCTTGCTTCCGCAGCCAAAGCCCATTCTTCAAAAGACAAGGAGTTTGTCCCATCCGATTTGGACAAGGCTTCTTTAAGCTTGATGGATTGCTGCATATCCAGTCCTGATCTTGGTTTAGCAGCAATTTCAATTTTGGCAACCCTAAGTTTGGGAAATAAGTCCTGAGATACCTGGGAGAATCCAGGGACCTTTCGAAGACGCTCGCTCTGTTCCATATAGGCTTCTTGATTCATCAAAATCGCATAGAGTTCATCTTTACGATTGGTAGAAATCCCATTATAGTCCCTAAGCAGTAGTCTGAGATCAAACCAATCCTTCCAGCGGGAATCCACCTTTATTTGGGACTCTTTTAGGGAATTGAGGCGGACTCCTAATGCCTTTTTTGCTGCCTCGGCCCGGTTCATACCCAAGACACTGTTTTTCCCTTCTCCGCTTTCGGGTGATTGTATTCCCGTGATTTTTATTTCAAGAATATCTGGATTGGCTTCTATAAAAGCATCAATTTCGGACAAGGTTCTTGAATTTGATGCATTGGATTTATAGTTGCCCGAACCCAAATCGAATTGCAGAGCAAAGTCCTTCACACGGACAATATCTCGGTCAATATTCTGTGAAGTAATAAAAAGACCAACTGGATAAATTGGCTCATCTGCGTACACGGAGCCTAGTTTGACCATCAACTGTGGGGCGACAACACCTTTTGACAGAATCTTGGTCTCCTTTCCAGATTGACTGTCTTTTTTTCCTTGTTGAAAAACAAGCTCCAGGCTCGCACTACTCATCCATGGAGCAAACTTTAGCGAAAATTCCTTTTCATAGCTGTAGTTTGCCACATTTTTCTCCAGTTCTAAAATTCCCAAATCAAGCACAGTATCAGCCCCTCTAAATGAAAGTCTGACTTGGGGGTTTTTGGGAGAAAGAATTGATTCTATTGGAATGGTCCCCTTAACGGTAAACTGAATCGAATCCCTATCCAGTACAAGTTTTTGTGGGATTAGCGCAGCATCTTTTAAAAACTTGTTTTC
Organism: Algoriphagus litoralis; assembly: GCF_003259255.1. GTDB lineage: Bacteria > Bacteroidota > Bacteroidia > Cytophagales > Cyclobacteriaceae > Algoriphagus > Algoriphagus litoralis. Next base: position 52,242 of record NZ_QGOL01000013.1, on the reverse strand, counting down.
AGGCATTATTATTGACCCAGAAAATACTGAGTTCGAAAGCAATAGAAAAAGAAGACACTGGATTTTAAACATTTGTGCTTTATTGAGCTTAATAGAAATTAATGTCAAATTATCTTATTTTTGGCATACTAAACCACCACAAACTATGGAAAAACTGAAATTATTCTTTGAGGAGCGAGCCTTTGGGGTTTGTTCTCGGCTTGGAGAAAAACTACATTTCCCCATTGACAGTATTCGGCTTTTCTTTATTTATTCATCATTTGTGACCATGGGATCCCCCATCATCCTCTACGTAAGCATGGCTATGATGATGAAAATCCGGAAGTATTTTCGCAAAATGAATAACCCGGTATTGTTTGACTAAAGCTGGCTGAAAACTCGTTTCCTTAGTACTAGGTAATTCCAAAAAACAAGACGCGCAGGACCTGAATTGGCAATTTCCAGTTCAGGTTTTTTATTGGGTATTTCCATCAAATTCCTTCCCTGCCAAAAGTCCCGGTACCCTTTAACTACTGCGAAAGCAAATTCTTTTTGGCCCTTTAGCAAATATCCCATAGCAGCTGTCCACTCAATCACTGCCTTTAAAATTAGAATACCCAAAAACCGGAGCCCATTTACATTTTTAAAGATCATGCTGAGGCTGTTTCGGATATTGAGGTAAAGTTTCCGAGGGCTGGAACGATCCAGCGTAGCTCCACCTTGATGAAAAACGCTAACTGAACCCAAATACCCGATCTTGCGACCGGTTCTCCTCAGTCGCCAACAGAGATCAATTTCTTCCATGTGGGCAAAAAAATGAGCATCAAATCCGTTTTGCTCAAAAAAATCACTTGCTCTGATTACAAAACAGGCACCTGAGGCCCAATCAACCTGAATAGCATCATCGTATTGGCCATGATCTTTTTCCAGGGTATTCCAGATTCTTCCCCGACAATAAGGATACGCCAAATCGTCTAAAAAACCTCCGCCTGCTCCGGCATAATCAAATACTTTTGGATCCTGCCAAGACAGAATCTTGGGCTGAAGGGCAGCATAATCCGGATGCTTATCCAACCAGTTTACCAGGTCAACATCCCAGTGAGGAGTAACCTCCACATCAGAATTGAGCAAGATTAGGTACTCATATTTTCCTCTCAGCTCCTCCAATCCCCAATTGTATCCACCGGCATACCCAAAGTTTGATTTAAGCTGAATCAGGGGGATCTGTGGGAACCCTTTCTCTAAAAAATCAACAGAATCATCCGTACTCGCATTGTCAATAATCCAACAGTCGTACTTACTGTGAGCCATCACAGAAGGCAAGAAAGTAGGCAAAACCTGACTTCCATTGTAATTCAGAATGACAATAGCAGCCCGGCTCATCCAAACATACTACCCAGATCCATTCCTGGAATATTGGGAATCATTCCCTCCGTTGCTGATTTCATTTCTGCCTTGATTTTCACATCGATAGCGTCCATGGCTTTGTTGGTAGCTGCTACGATCAAATCGCTGAGCATTTCCTTGTCGTTGGCATTGACCAGTGACTCATCCATTTCGATTTTCATGACTTTGCGGTCACCGTTGACCAAGACCTTCACTAGGCCTGCACCTGATTCACCCTCCGCCGACAGGTGAACCAATCTTGCCTGTGCTTCTTTAATCTTTGCTTGGGCTTCTTTGACTTTGCCCATCATTCCCATTATATCAAACATTGCTTTCGTGTTTATTGTCGCTATTTTTTATCAAACTTTTCTACTACTTCTAATTATCTTTTTTGCTAAATTATAAGCTAGCATTTTGAAAATCATATAAATAACTCATGTAACATTTTTTTGGCTCAGAAAGTAAAAAGAATTAACCAAACCTAAGCCGAATGAAAACCATTCTTACTATTGACAAAGAAAATATCTTCAGCCTGAGCTTCTCCAAATCCGACGTTATTCTCAATCCTGAGGACCAAAAAAAACGAATGGCAGACCTCTACAGATCACAGACTCTCGGCAACTTGCTTCAAACCAAGGTCAAACTCACTTTTGAAGCTGCTGACCTTAACACCTATCAGGTCGAAACCACCGTTTGGGCTGTGGGAGACACTTTCATCTCCTTGAAAGGTGGGATTTATCTACCAATCTCCGCAATACTTCGGGTAGATTAAGCCAAGTGTTGAATCGCCTGTTCCATTGTAAATTTGGTCTGTTCGCCAGTAGTCATGTTTTTGATCGAGACTTGTCCTGAATTGATTTCATCCTCGCCGCAGACAGCTACAAACGGAATTCCTTTTTTATTGGCAAAGTCAAACTGTTTTTGAATTTTGACTTGGTTTGGGAAGATTTCAGTTTTGATTCCCACTTTGCGAAATTGATGAAGCAGTCCAAGTGCATACTGAAATCCCTGCTGATCAAAATAAGTTAAAAGCAATCGTGTACTTGTATGACTTTCCGCTGGAAATAAATTCAACTCATCCATCACATCATACAGGCGATCTACTCCAAAAGAAAAGCCAACACCCGAAACACCCGGAAGTCCAAAAACCCCGGTGAGATTATCGTATCGACCGCCTCCACTCACAGAACCAATAGAAACATGGTTAACTTTCACCTCGAAAATCGCACCGGTATAGTAGGACAATCCTCTGGCCAGCATGATGTCAAAGTCAATATAAGTGAGATCTTCTCCCATTTGGGAAAGGATGGCGAAAGTCTCCTCCAATTCTTCCACACCTTTTAATCCTGTCTCGGAGCTACTAAGAAAACCCTTCAAAAATTGAATCTTTCCAGCAAGATCACTTTCCAGAGTTACTAATGGAGTCAGTTTTTCCAAAGATTCCGAACCAAATCCTCGCTGTGTCAATTCTTCTTTGACTTTTTCCCAACCGATTTTATCCAACTTATCGATCGCTACGCAAAGCGGGCCTTCTTTACCAGCCTCCCCTATCGCTTCCGATATTCCGGTAAGGATTTTACGGTTGTTGATTTTGATGCTATAATCTGTCAATCCCAACTTCTCAAAAACCCGACGAATCATCAGGACGATCTCTGCTTCGCAAACCAAACTATCTGTCCCGACCACATCGGCATCACATTGGTAAAATTCACGATAGCGCCCCTTTTGTGGTCTATCGGCCCGCCATACCGGCTGGATTTGGAATCGCTTAAAAGGGAACGTCAAGTCATTGCGATTCATGACCACATAGCGAGCAAAAGGAACCGTCAGGTCGTAGCGAAGGCCTTTTTCAGACAATTTGGTCAAAACAGCACCAGATGGTTTTTGTAGATCATCGGCAGAAACATCCTTAAGAAACTCCCCGCTATTCAAGATCTTGAACAACAGCTGATCTCCTTCATCGCCATACTTCCCAGTGAGAGTACTGAGATTTTCCATGGCGGGAGTCTCGATCTGCTGGTAGCCAAAAAGCTGAAAAGTGTCCTTGATTGTGTCCAGAATGAATGTCCTTCGGGCCATCTGCAAGGGTCCAAAATCTCGGGTGCCTTTTGGCAAACTCGGCTTCTGCATGGGTGATTTTTGGTAATTGGAGCTCAAATTTATTTAAAAATCACCAAAAGCCTGCCTTATTTCCGGTAATACTCAGGAATAAAATGGGAAGATTTGTAGGCTGTAATAAATTGTTTCCTTACTTTTGCACCTCATTTCGAACTCAAAAATCTAAACATATAAGGCCATGGCTGTAACAACACTAAAAAGAAAACTGAAAAGAAAAAGACAAGGTCAGACCGCTCGCGTAATCAAAATCAAGCAGTTGTGCGCTAAGCCTGTGATCAAAAATGTAGATGTAGAGGCGCTAAAGGCTTCTTTCTCTAAATAATCACTACTCTTTCTGAAAAAATCAAGGCGACTTCTAGTCGCCTTTTTTTATTATCCATCGGCTGTAAAAAGCAAAATGCCTATTATTTAATCCGCTCTTTTTGGAGTCGGTCAAACTCCTCAAGTAAGGCAATGAGCTTGATCCGCACATTTTTATCCGAAATATCCAAACCCATCGCTGAGAACTGGGTCGTGATAAATTTCAAAACATTATAGGGAATCACTTGGACTTTGTTGAATGCAGCTTCCTCCGGTGTGAGGATATTGTTGTACATGTCCATGAGTACATAGCCACGGTCAGATGTTCGCAAGACTTCAAGCGCCTTGTCGATGACAGAATTCCATTTCATTTGTGTTAAGTATTTGGGGTGGGTTAAGCATTAGGAATTAATCCTGTCCAAAAGTACAGAAATGAAGCCAATCACCTAGAGATCAATCTTAAAACATGAATTTAATCCGCTTCTTTCAGTACGTGTGATGGGATTAACGAATACAATCTTTATTTTGGATAAATTTTTATCCAGCTCCGAGTTAAGGAAAAGTAGATAATCAACTGTTTGTAGACTTTTAATTTAAATCAGAAAAAATGGGAATCTCAGCAAGCGCAGCATTTCAGGCTTTAAGAAGCATTCCGGAGTTTTCAAACGTGCCAGATTCTCAGTTGAAATGGCTTTTTGAAAATTCAGAAATTAAATCACTCAACCCTGGAGAATTTTTATTTGAGCCAGATCAGCCGATCGAGTGGATATATATTTTCCTGGAAGGGACACTGGACCTGTATTATTTTCAAGGGGGAAATAAACGCTCTTTTGCTCAATACCAAATGGGTGGAATTTTAGGCTATCTGCCCTACTCCAGAGCTCAAAAATCCATCGGATACGGAGAAGTCACCAGCCCTGCCGAAATCTTAAGCTACCCAAAGTCAAAAATCCAAGAGCTGATCCTCCACAATCCTCAACTGACCGAGGAACTGGTTCACTTCATGGTCTCGAGAGTTCGAAATTTTACCTCCCAAAATTTGCAAAATGAAAAGATGCTGGCACTTGGCAAGCTCTCGGCAGGATTGACACATGAGTTGAATAACCCCATCGCCTCTATCAACCGGGACAATGCAGAACTGCATCGCCTGTTTCAATCGGAGATAATGCAACAGCTTTCCCTGATTACCTCAGGTCTGGATGAGAGGGAAAAGGAAAAACTCATCGAATCCATTGAAAAGTGGAAAATTTCGCAACGATCACCCGATATGAAACCATTAGAAATCCGCAAGCTCGAAAACGATTGGCTGGACCGTCTGGAAGAATGGGGCGTACAGGAGGCCGACGAAGCTTCAGAGGTTTTTTGCGACTTTGGGATCAACCCAGACGAAATCCAGGAATGGGTATCGAAAATCAATCCCGAATTGGTACCAGTTTGGCTGAGCTGGATCCAGTTTTTGCTGCAGAGCCAAGCCCTAATCAACAATATCCAAACTGCTACGGAGCGAATCGGCAAGCTAATCGGAGCAGTCAAATCCTATACACACATGGATCGTGCACCGGAAAAAGGCGAGGTGGATTTGGTCAAAGGAATTGCAGATACCTTGGCCATTTTGGCGCATAAAATCAAAGATTCCAGAGTCAAGGTTATATTCAACCGACCCGAATCCGAAATCCTTGTCTGCGGATATACCGGCGAGCTCAATCAAATCTGGACCAATCTCATTGACAATGCTATAGACGCTATGGAATCCACAGCTGAGCCGACCTTGGAAGTCCGGTTGATTCCTGGAAAAACAACAGTCTGTATAGAGTTTCACGATAATGGCACCGGAATTCCGGATGAAATCCAATCCAAGATTTTCGATCCCTTTTTTACCACAAAAAGCATTGGAAAAGGAACAGGAATGGGTCTGGATCTTGTTAACCAAATTGTGCTCAAACACAGTGGATCGATACGGGTAGAATCCAAACCCGGACACACACTTTTCAAAGTAGAACTACCCAAAGATTGATGCAAAAGCCTGTAATACTAGTTGTAGACGATGACCCTCAAGTCCTTCGCTCGATAAGTCGCGATCTGAAATCCCGCTACAGAAAAGACTACGAACTCCTCAGCACTTCATCAGCCAAAGAAGCGCTGGAACTGCTCACTGAACTGAAAAATCAAGGAACTGACCTTGCGCTGATCGTTTCTGACCAACGGATGCCGGAGATGGAAGGTGTTAACTTTTTGGAAAAGGCAAAGCCCTATTTCCCAAAATCAAAAAAAGTACTGCTCACAGCCTATTCAGATACAGACGCAGCGATCAAAGCCATCAATAATATCCGATTAGACTTCTATTTGAATAAACCTTGGGATCCGCCTGAGGAAAAGCTATTTCCTGTTTTGGACGAACTTTTGGACGACTGGCAATTTGACTTTCGTCCCGAATTCAAAGGAATAAAGGTGGTTGGCTTTCAGTTTTCACCGGTTTCTCATGCGATCAAGGATTTCCTATCGGGCCACTTGATCCCATTTCAATGGATCGATTATCCCAATCATACAGAAAGTCAGCTACTACTAGAGGCCAATGAATTGAAGCAAGAAGACCTGCCGGTTGTCTTTTTTCCTGATGGCAAAATCATCCAAAAGCCGAGTTTAAGCCAACTCGCAGAATCAATTGGTCTCCAACAGGCAGTTCGGGAAGAAACGTACGATGTGGTCATTGTCGGGGCTGGTCCAGCGGGACTTGCAGCGGCAGTCTATGGCGGCTCAGAAGGATTGAAGACTTTGCTGATCGAGCGAAAAGCACCCGGAGGGCAAGCAGGTACAAGTTCTAGAATTGAAAATTACCTTGGTTTTCCTACTGGACTCAGTGGCGCGGAATTGACCCGAAGGGCCTTAGCTCAGGCCAAGCGATTTGGAACGGAGTTTATTTCTCCAGGAGAGGTTACTGGCATCGAGCAGCAAGGATCCTATAAAATCATCCATCTGGCAGATGGTCAAAAAATCCCTACCAAAGCAGTAGTGCTCACAGCTGGAGTCGACTACAGAAAGCTGGATCAACCGGGCCTATCCAATCTCAACGGCGCTGGGGTGTATTATGGCGCTGCAAATACCGAAGCAGCAGCATGCAAGGAAAAGGATGTATTTATTGTCGGCGGAGGCAATTCTGCAGGTCAAGCAGCCATGTACTTATCCCAGTTTGCAAAGTCGGTGACTATCCTCATCCGGAAAGACTCCCTACATTCTACTATGTCCTCTTATTTGATCGAGCAGATTTCACTTACACCCAGTATTCGGGTTTCCGGTGAATCAGAGATCGTCAGAGCCTATGGAGAGTCCCAATTAGAAGAATTGGACATCCAGAATCTCAAGACTGGTGAGACTACGAGGGTTCATGCCGATGCCCTCTATATTTTTATCGGTGCTAAACCGATGACCGAGTGGCTGGATGAAGGCATTGTATTGGACGAAAAGGGATTTATCGTCACAGGAAGAAACCTTCTGGGACTCTCGGGATTCAAGAAAACATGGAAAAAAGAGCGTGAGCCTTTGCTTTTGGAAACCTCCATAGCTGGAATATTTGCAGCGGGCGATGTGCGTTCAGGCGCTATGAATCGGGTAGCCTCAGCTGTAGGCGAGGGCGCGATGGCGATTAGTTTTGTCCATAAATATTTGGCAGAGTAATTCCGATCTGTTCAAATCAGGCCTCGGAAGGTCATACAAACCAACTTAAATAAATTTTTCTACAAACCCTATAATTTTTGTAGGGTGTATAATCCAAATAAATATTATTTATATATTTGTCACACTAACTATTGGTATGACACAAGAACTGTTTGCAAGGTATTCCTTTCTGCTCGATCGCACGGCTCGAAAGGTGAAACAGTACGCTCAACATCAATTTAAGGCTGGTGAGTTTGACGTCACGGTAGACCAGTGGTTGGTTTTGAAAAACCTTTCGGAGAACGAACTGTTAAGCCAAACGGAATTAGCCAATCTCGTTTTCAAGGATCATCCTACCCTCACGCGTATCATTGATTTGCTTTGCAAAAAGGGCTACGTCGAGCGGGTTCCTCATCCTCAGGACAGAAGAAGTTTTCAGCTCCATTTGACTGATTCAGGTTTGGAAAAAGTCAGTGAGCTCAAACCGAAAATTTTAGAAATCCGGGAGAAGGCCTGGGAAAATCTGACTCCAAAAGATTTTGAGGAATTCAAGCGGATTCTGGATACGATCTATCAGAATCTTGGAGGACCTAGTGAAGAATAAAAGTATTTAGCATACTAATTATATTTGTACGAACATTTTGCAATTTACATGGGTTAAAACCCAAAAGCCATGAACACAAACACCATCAATACTGACCTTTGCATCATTGGAGCGGGCCCTGTTGGGCTGTTTGCTGTATTTGAAGCAGGATTGCTTAAGATGCGTTGCCACCTAATTGATGCCCTGCCACAGGTGGGAGGTCAGCTTTCGGAGATTTACCCACAAAAGCCGATCTATGATATTCCAGGATATCCGGAAGTGAAAGCTCAGGAATTGGTGGATAATCTGATGGAGCAGGCCAAGCCTTTCCAACCGACCTTCACCCTTGGCGAACGAGTGGATCATCTGGACAAGCAGGAAGATGGTAGTTTCATAATCACGACCAGTGACAAGACCCGTGTGCATGCGCAAGTTGTAATCATTGCAGGAGGATTGGGTTGCTTTGAACCACGCAAGCCCGTCTTGACCAACTTGGAGAAGTTTGAAGGCAAAGGAATCAGCTACATGGTGAAAAATCCGGAAACCTTTCGGGACAAAAATGTAGTCATCGCTGGTGGTGGAGATTCCGCGCTTGACTGGACTATTTTCTTGGCGAAAGTTGCCAAACGGGTCACGCTTGTACATCGTAACGAGACGTTCCGTGGCGCACCGGATTCTGCTGCCAAAGTTTTTGACCTGGCGAACCGCGGGAAAATCGATTTGATCCTATCCGCTAACCTGAAAGAGGTCACTGGAGAAGAAAAACTGGAAAAAGTCATCCTAGAAGATAAATCAAAGCAAGACTTGACGCTAGATGCAGATTACTTGATTCCGCTCTTTGGCCTAAGTCCAAAACTGGGACCGATCGCAGACTGGGGACTCAGCATTGATAAAAACGCCATTGAAGTAGACACTCGGGATTATTCTACCGGAGTAGAGCGAATCTACGCGATTGGCGACATCAACACTTATCCTGGTAAGCTGAAGTTGATTCTTTGCGGATTCCATGAGGCCGCGATCATGATGCACTCGGCATTCAAGTACGTGTATCCTGACCAAAAACTCAGCTTCAAATACACCACTGTCAACGGCGTAAACGCATTCTAATTTAACCTACCTCAACCCAGCCATGATCAAATTCACCGTAGAAGACCACGATGGCAATCGCCAAGAAATCGAAGCACCAGCCGATATGGGCTTTAGCCTGATGGAAATCCTCAAGGCATCAGAATATCCTGTTTTGGCGACTTGCGGGGGAATGGCCCTTTGCGCGACCTGCCATGTGGAAGTATTAGAAGGAAAAGATGGTCTGGGTGAAGCTACGGACATCGAGCTCGATCAGCTGGAAAACCTGCCGGAATACTATCCTACTTCTCGTCTTGCTTGCCAGATCCGGATTGGAGATATTTTGGAAGGTGCCGTGGTGAAGCTGAGAGGGGAAGATGTAGTTTGATTTGAGATTATTAATTTGAGATTTGAAATTAGAACCACTCGGAATCGGGTGGTTTTTTTGTTTATATTGGAAAAGGATTAAATGGACCCTCATAGCTAAATATGTATGTCACTTCAGTTTCAACATATTCTTCTAAAAAAAAATCATACAACTGCTGATAAGTATCCATCCGAATAGTTTTTTCGTCTGGAAAATACGTTAAACTCCTGATCTCAAATTGGAAATCAATTTGCTTCGGATTAGTTGACCAAACTCCCACATCCCCAAAAAACTTTAATTCCAGCTCACCATTTTCTTTGAGTTCAACAATCCTCCGTGTGATTCCGCATCCTCTAATGATTTCCACCTCATTTGTACTTTTATCTCTAAGTTCCGAAAATGTAAATGTGTCAAAATCCATGACAGGAGTTTGCTTATTCATACGCCATGCAATCGAAAATCCGCTTGGACCGCACAGTGGAAAATTGGCATCGTGCTCAATGGTCTGCTCACCTGAATTTGTGAAATCAACAGGAATAGCTGTAGAAATGGACTCTACTAAATAGATACCATATTGACTATCCGGCTTTTCCTCTTCCTGACACCCAATCAGAGCAAATAAAACAAGAACCAAAGGAAGCTCAATTTTTTTCATAGATAAATTTAAAATTTAATCTTACTTATTTCCTATTTCTGAGACTAAAACTTACCACTTCATTAGATCTTGATTTGATTTTTAATTGTCATAAGGAATACTTTTGATAATCATCCCAATGCCGGAAAAGCATTTCAAATAGACACTTCATCTTTTTAAAAATTAAATCTTCTAACTTGTTAACGAGCAGTTTTACTTTTTATATCTAATTTGACTGTGCTTTATCCTTCTAAGTACATGAAATATTTAATCTGGATTTTCCTTTTTATTCCAACTCTAGCTTTCTCCCAAATCCATCCCGGAGAAAAAGAAGACGCATTGAAAATCCATAAATTGATAGAGGACTATTCCCTCGCCAGAGAAACTCGGGACACGGCACTCCTTCGAAATATCCTCACTGAGGATGTAGATCAATTGGTCTCCTCCGGTGAATGGCGTAACGGCATCCAAGCAGCCATCGACGGAATGCTCAGAAGCTCTACTACCAATCCAGGCTCACGCAAACTTCACGTAGAAAAAATCAAATTCCTCTCCGATGAAATCGCCCTTGTCGATTGCCGCTACATCATTACTTCCTCTACAGGTGAGGATCGGAATCTCTGGAGTAGCTTCACGGTCATATTCCACAGAAAAAGCTGGAAGATCTCAGCCATTCGTAACATGAGCCCAAGCAGGAATTAGTAATCAAATTCATGAAAAAGCTAACCTTTTCCCTATTGATTTGCAGTCTTTGGATGAGTTGCAGCAGTCCGATAGACTCCCCAACACTGATCCTTGCCAACGGAAAAATATGGACTGGAGAAGGCCCGGAGACTTTTGTGGAGGCTGTGGCTATCACAGGAAATAAAATAACCAAAATAGGTGATTCAGAGTCCCTTTTGGAATTAGCAAGTTCGGGGACAGAAGTCATTGATCTACAGGGAAAGTTGGTCACCGCCGGATTCAACGACGCCCATATCCACTTTTTGAGTGGATCGATGGGCCTGACTCAGGTGGATTTATTGGCTACCAAGTCGCTGGATGAGGTACTTTCCATCACTTCTGATTTTATTCAAAATAACCCCACTAAAGACTGGATCACCGGTCGGGGCTGGCAGTACACCTATTTCGAATCCGGACTACCTGACCATCAAACCATGAAGGCGCTTGATGTTGATAGGCCCATTTTCCTCAAAGCCTATGACGGTCACAGCGCCTACGCTAATCCAAAAGCACTGGAACTGGCCGGAATTACTTCCTCCACAGTTTTTGAGGGATTTGGTGAAGTGGTCAAAGATGCCCAGGGAAATCCAACAGGAGCGCTCAAAGAAGATGCGATGAGTCTTGTTGGGCATTTAGTGCCCGAGCCGAGCTACGAGGACAAGATAAATGCACTCAAAAAAGGCATGGAACTCGCCGCTTCACTTGGAATCACCAGCATGCAAAACGCCAGTGGAAGCGAAGAAGAACTGAGACTTTATTTGGACTTGCTGCAAAAAAAAGAGTTGACCATACGCTATGCTGCGGCATTTTCTGTAGGAGAAGGATCTTCCGATGCTGCACTCGATCGGTTCAATGTCCTGAAAGACAGCATTGGCACAGAAAACCCTTGGATCCGAGCCGATGCCATCAAATTCATGATCGATGGGGTCATTGAGTCACATACTGCTGCCATGCTGGAGCACTATGCAGACCTACTCCCGGACGATGAATTGGCGCTTGGGATGCTGAATATATCCGAAGAAAAATACAAATCCTTGGTATCAACGCTTGATGCTGCTGGCTTCAGACTTTACACCCATGCAATCGGCGACAGGGGCGTTAGAGAGGTGTTTTTGGCCTATGAAAAAGCAAGTGCTGAAAACCCACAGCGGGAAAGAAGGCACCGAATCGAGCACATCGAAACGATTGCGCCTGAGGATATTTACCGATTCGCCAAATCTGGGATTCTAGCCAGTATGGAACCCATCCACGCAGATCCTGCCACAGTAGGAGTCTGGTCCAAAGCCATCGGTGAAGAACGGCTTCCTTGGTCCTTTGCTTGGAATTCTATTTTGAAAAGTGGCGCCCAATTGGTTTTCAGCTCAGATTGGCCGGCCTGCATTAGCCTGGATCCTATCCGGGGGATTCACGTCGCAGTGAATCGGCGGGATCCATCGGGTTTTCCTGAAGGAGGTTGGATTCCTACGGAAAAAATCAGCATTTACGAAGCGATGAAAGCCTACACTTCCATGGGAGCCTATTCCACTTTTGAAGAAAAAAAGAAGGGCTTAATCAAAGAAGGCCATCTGGCGGATCTGATCGTTTTTTCGAAAGATCTATTCACCTGTAATCCTATGGAAATCCATGAAACGAAAATTGAGTTGACCATCGTGGATGGCAAGAAAATTTTTGTAAAAAAGTAGCATTTCCAATTCAAAATGCGTGATAGAGACAAATTCATTTCGCTATGAAAAACTTGATTTGGATACCTTTAATTTTCCTTCTGGCGAGCTTTAGCTGCGAAGATTCTCAGGATTTTTTGGTGGTTGATTCTGAAAAGTTAGAAGAACTGGAAATCCAGATTCTCACGCTTTCTGAATCTATTGCTTGTACCAATTCGGCAAAGTGGAGATTCACCGCCATGGGAAGTAAGGCCTGCGGAGGCCCTACCAAATACATCGCCTATCACCAAAGCGTCGAACAGGATTTTCTTGAACTGGTGGAAGAATATACTTCCCTACAAGTTCAATACAACCGAGCTCATCAAGTAGTCTCTGACTGCATGCTAGCTGTACCACCTCGGACCGTCACCTGTGAAGGAAACAAACCTGTTTTGGTATATTGAAAAACAAAGAAGGTCGGAAAATCCGACCTTCAAGGTTAACAGAATCTGTGTTAAGCTTTAATCTGTTAAAGGCAATCATTCCTAAGAATGGTTCAATTTTTTTAACTGGAATGCATAGGGCAAAATCATTTTTCAAAAAGTCAAAATCCCCAATCCTATCTATAAAAAAAATTAAAACTTGGACTTCAAAGACCATTCCTGATCTATTGTTCCACTGAGAGACAATATTAATTGGTTCTCCAAAAATTTCCTAGTTAATTGGGATTCAATTTGTGTCTCTACCATGACTTTCTTATCAACTTTGGATTACCTTCCGCACATTGCATTTGATTCGGTTGTATTTGGATTTTCCAAAGGAAAATTGAAGATCCTACTTATGGAATACCACGCCACGGGTTGGTTTGCGCTTCCTGGAGGATTTGTCAAGCGGAATGAGACCTTGGAAGAAGCAGTAAAAAAAGGGCTTTTTGAGCGGACTGGATTGCATGATGTTTACTTGGATCAGTTCCACACTTTTGGTTCATTAGAGCGATTCAAACCTGAAGTGATGAAGCGGATTTTCGAAGCGAGCAATCACCCCATTGATTCGGATCATTGGCTGCTGGATCGCTTCCTGTCTATCGGTTATTATGCGCTGATCGATCATGAAAAAGTAACCCTACAGCCCGATGCGATATCAGATTCGATCGCATGGTACGATATCGACCAGCTTCCTTCACTCATTTTGGACCATGATAAGATCGTCCAAAAAGCCCTCCAAACGCTGCGGGAAAACCTCGATAGAAAACTTATTGGTGGCAATCTACTTCCGGATCGCTTTACCATGAACGAACTTCAGGCTGTCTATGAGGCGATTTTGGGAGAAAAGCTTCGACGAACGAGCTTTCAGCGGAAAATGCTGAGTATGGACATTCTCGAGCGCCATGAGAAACTTTTCACAGGTAAAAGCCACAAAGCGCCCTATCTCTACAGCTTCAAAACCCAATAAGCCATGAAAACCAAGCTGATCGTCTTTCTGCTGTCATTAACAACACTTTTCTCTTCCTGCGAAAAAAAAGAAGCTCCCTCCATCATTTCCATTGATTCGGTGGCTGTGGAAGGGGGCTTGATTTCAGGCAAAACTGATTCAAGTGGTCAGGTAAAGATTTTCAAAGGTGTGCCCTTTGCGGCAGCTCCGGTAGGCGACCTTCGCTGGAAAGCCCCTCAGCCCATTCAACCTTGGGAAGGGATCAAATCATGCACAGAAAACCCAGCTGCTCCTATGCAAAACCCTCCAGTTCCGTTTTTTGCTTGGTCCGCTGAGTTTTTGATTCCAAAAGACCCCATTTCTGAGGATTGTCTTTTCCTCAACATATGGACTGCTGCGGAAAGCTCTGATGAAAGACGACCGGTAATGGTTTGGATTTATGGAGGAGGCTTCAACTCAGGGGGCAATACGGTGCCGCTTTATGACGGAGAAGAGCTGGCAAAAAAAGGAATAGTCGTCGTCAATCTCAATTACCGAGTAGGGATTTTAGGTTTTTTAGCCCATCCCGAGCTCAGTGCGGAGAGTCCCGATCAGACCTCAGGTAACTACGGAATACTGGATCAAATCGCAGCCCTGGAGTGGGTAAAAAAGAATATCACCGCTTTTGGTGGAGATCCTGATAACGTCACGATCGCCGGACAATCTGCTGGAGCCTTTAGCGTCAACGCTCTGGTCGTCTCTCCAAAGGCAAAAGGACTTTTTCATAAGGCTATTGCCCAAAGCGGGGGGATGTTCAACCGAGGCACAGGTTTAGTCTCAGGCCTTCAAGGTGCTGAGGAGCGCGGCAAAGAACTCACCGATACGCTCGAAATAACTTTGGCTGACCTTCGTAAAATCCCGGCAGACAGCCTCCTGAAAATCCGTGGGAGATTTGGCCCTGTGGTGGATGGCAAGGTTCTCCCGGGGGTCAGACAAGCATTCGAGGAAAACAAATACTCAGACGTGCCGCTGCTTACAGGTTGGAATGCAGATGACCGGGTTTCGGGGAATCAAGCCACTTCACCAGACGAATTCATTGCCAACGCCAAAAAACAGTATGGAGGACGCGCCGGGGAATATTTGCAACTCTTCCCGGCAGGGAATGATGCCGAACTGCAGGAGACCTTAAACACGATTGGGGTTTTGGGATTTGGATTCCAAAACTACACATGGGCGAGAATGCAGACCGAAAAGGGTCAAAAAGACGCCTATCTCTATTATTTCACACGAGTCCCTCCCGGAGAACCCAATTATGGAGCATTTCACTCGTCTGAGTTCAGCTATTCATTTCACACGCTGAAAAACTGGAATAGACCCTTTGAGCAGGTCGATTTTGACTTGGAAAAAATCATGTCAGACTATTGGGTCAATTTTGTGAAAACAGGAAATCCTAATGGTGAAGGACTACCAGAATGGCCTGTTTTTGACCCTTCAAATCCCTTAGTCATAGAGCTTGGCGCAGAAGTCAAAACCAGAGCGATGCCTTATTGGGAGCAAATGAAATTTATGGAAAGCTTAACCAACTAAGTGATGCTGGCGCTATTGGGTCTTTTGACCATTCTATTGCTTTTATTTTTGGTAATTACAAAAAGAACCTCTCCAGTCATCGCCCTCATTCTGGTTCCCGTTTTAACTGGCATTGTGGCCGGACAACTCGCTGGGCTACCCGGAATGATCGCAGACGGGATTCAGTCCATTGCTCCTACTGGGGTAATGTTCGTTTTCGCTATCCTATTTTTCGGGATTCTGCTCGATGCTGGGACATTTCAACCAATCATTGGCAAACTTCTGAATATTGCCGGAAACGATCCGATAAAAATCGCACTGGCAACAGCTATCCTGAGCATGCTTGTTCATCTTGACGGTTCGGGTGCCGTGACTTTTCTGGTGGTGATTCCTGCGTTGGTTCCGATCTATGACCAAATGGGCATGAAGCGGATTACTCTCGCCTGTATCGTAGCATTGGCGGCAGGCACGATGAATATTCTGCCTTGGGGAGGGCCAACTATCCGTGCCGCCACAGCATTAAATGTATCGGTCACGGAACTCTTCAACCCAATTTTAATCCCATTCCTTTTTGGTTTGCTTACAGTCATGGTGATTGCATATTTCCTGGGGAAAAGTGAGAAAAGCCGAATTGGAGAAATCCAGCCATCACCTGATTTTCAAGAGAACAATTCGGTCAATGAACTGCACAGACCAAAGCTGTTTTGGGTCAACATATTCCTGATCATCGCTGCTGTGACTGTTCTTATTCTTGGATGGGCGCCTCCGTTTGTGATTTTTATGATTGCATTTGCCATCGCACTATTGATCAACTATCCTTCTCTGGCGGATCAAAAGACACGGATAGATGCACATGCGAAGGAAGCGATCTTGATGGCAAGTATCCTTTTTGCCGCAGGCTGCTTTACCGGGATACTCAAAGGCACCGGAATGATGGACGCAATGGCGGAAAGTGTGCAAAGCCATTTACCTGATCAGCTTGGCACCCAACTCCCGCTATTGACTGGCTTGATCGCCATGCCAGCCAGTATGCTCTTTGATCCGGACTCGTTCTATTTTGGTATTTTGCCCTTGCTTGCTTCCACGGCAGAGCATTTTCAAGTCAGTGCATTAGAGGTCGGACAGGCTGCCATCATGGGACAGATGACGACTGGTTTCCCAGTGAGTCCATTGACAGGATCGACTTTCCTTTTGATTGGTCTTGCAGGAGTAGACCTGGGAGATCACCAAAAAAAGACCATCCCGCTTGCCTTTTTGGTGACTTTGGTGATTTTGACAGTTTCAATTTTGATGGGCATCATTTCAGTTTAAAAAAGATGAAATGCCCAAGATCCCGTTTGTACGGGATCACACAGGAGGATGATTATTCGGGGCATTCCATGTGGCCAAAAAAATTAAATTATAAACACATGAAAGAAAAACTTAGAATAGGCTGTGGTGCTGGATTTTCTGGAGACAGATTGGAACCAGCATTAATTCTGGCTGAAAAAGGACATCTGGACTATCTCGTGTTGGAATGCCTAGCAGAGCGAACTATTGCTTTGGCACAAAAGCGCAAAATTCAAGATCCAAATGCCGGTTACGATGAATTTCTGGAGCGAAGAGTATCAGGGCTGCTTCCGCTTTTACTGAAAAATCAGACTCGACTGATCACCAATATGGGTGCTGCAAATCCGTTGGCCGGAGGAAAAAAAATCCTGGAAATCGCAAAAAGACTGGGACTGAAAGTGAAAGTAGCCGTCGTTTTAGGAGATGATGTTTTTGACAAAATTACCGAAGAGGAACTGTCCTTTGAAGGCCATAAGCCACTCCGGAGCTATGGAAAACTTGTCTCTGCCAATGCCTATATGGGAGTAGATGCTTTGCTGCCAGCTCTAGCCACAGATGCTCAGATCATTCTGACCGGAAGAGTGGCGGATCCCTCACTTTTTTTGGCCCCCATGATCCATGAATTTAATTGGGATATCCATGATTTTGATTTGATGGGAAAAGGTACAGTCATCGGGCATCTGATGGAGTGTGCAGGACAAATCACCGGAGGCTATTTTGCAGATCCAGTGAACAAGCCAATACCTGATTTGGATCGTTTGGGACATCCGTATGTGGACGTTTACCGAGATGGAACAGGACTAATTTCAAAAGTAGAAGAAACCGGTGGTGCCATAACAGTACAAACCGCAAAGGAACAACTCCTTTACGAGGTGATCGAACCGGGAACTTACTATACACCGGATGTGATTGCGGATTTCACCTCGGTGAAGCTAAGCCAACAGGGCCAAAATCAGATTGAAGTCTCTGGCGGCACAGGCAATTCCCGGCCCGATTCACTTAAAGTAAGTGTGGGCTATGAGGCAGGTTGGATTGGAGAAGGAGAGATTTCTTATGCTGGAGGTAATGCACTCGATCGGGCAAAACTAGCAGGCGAAATCATCGAAAAACGAATTGGAAATCGGTTCAATGAATTCCGAATCGACTATATCGGCTTGAGTTCTTTACATGGTGAAACTCTTTCTTTGGGATCATCCCCTTATGAAATCCGGCTTCGGGTCACTGGAAAAACTCCAGACAAGGCACTCGCTCAACTAGTCGGTGAAGAAGTAGAAGCACTTTATACCAATGGCCCAGCAGGTGGTGGAGGAGCGAGAAAACTCGTCAAAGAAGTAATTGGGGTCATTTCTATCTTAATGGACAGAGCTTTGATTAATCCAAGCTTTCAACTTCTTGAATCATGAGACGAAAACTCGCAACTATCGCTCACAGCCGGGCAGGTGACAAAGGCAACATCCTAATACTTTCTTTGATCCCGTTTGAGGAGAAAGATTTTGACCTTCTGGTCAGTGCCGTCACTGCTGAAAAGGTCAAAAATCACCTGAAAGACCAAGTCAAGGGTGAGGTGATTCGTTATGTATTGCCTGAATTGAAGGCGATGCAATTTACCTGCTTTGAGGCGTTGGGAACAGGAGTGACTACATCACTAGCCTTGGATTCCCATGGAAAAAGCATGAGTTATGCACTTTTGGAAATGGAGATCTGAAAAGAAATATCATACAATCGGGCATATTCCCAATCGTTTTTTTTTTATTCGTAACAGTACACTTTTAATCGAATTCGATGATAAAAACCACCATTGGACTTGTAGGCTGTGGCATTTGGGGCCAAAAAATCCTTCGGGATTTGATTAATATCGGAGCAGAGGTTTGGGCAATAGATCCAGACTTAGCAAAACTTCAAAAAGCCAAAGAAATGGGAGCTTTAGAAGTTTTTCATGAAATCCCCTTTCAAAATGAACCCGAGGGATGGGTCATTTCTACACCTGCTATCACACACTTTGAAGTATTAAAGTCTCTCTTCAAAACCCAAAAACCAATTTTTGTTGAGAAGCCTTTGACTTGCGACTACGAAGAAGCAAGACAGCTCGCGGCACTTCAGACCGCTCCGACATTTGTCATGCACAACTGGCGCTATCATGCAGGAATTCAGATGCTTTCAGAGATAGCAAAAAGTAGCGAATTGGGTGAATTGGTCTTCTATAAATCAAATCGCTGCAATTGGACGAGTCCTCGATCCGATGTGGATTCGGTTTGGACGCTAATTCCTCACGACATTACAATTGCCTATAGTGTATTGGGCTATTTTCCCGAACCAAAAGCAGCAGTAGTGGAAGAATATGATGGAATTCAGCGAGGAATGACTGCTTTTCTGGGAAAAAATCCAACCTGCGTTCTTGAAGTATCTAATCGGTATGGTGACAAACGCCGCGAAGTCAGGCTTCATTTTACCAAAGGTGTAGCTGTACTCAAAAATGAAGTCGTGGACTACATCGAAATCTATCATGGAGATGACCGCAGCAAACCGGATGAAATGAAACTTGAACTTCGGAAATTCGAGCCTGTACCTCCTCTGCGCAGAGAATTAGAGATTTTCCATGAATTCCTGCGTGGCGGTCCGGAACCAAAAACAAGGCTTGAGGAAGGAGTACGAGTCATAGAGATCATCGATCAATTGAAAAAACTAGCCGCACAGCCATGAGCTCACCGAAATTCACCATCCTTCTTCCAACCTCAATCGATCGAGGCTTACTTCTTCCCTATTCCATTGGGAGCGTTCTGAAGCAGTCCATTCAGGATTTTGAAATCCTAATTGTCGGAGATGGAGTCAATGATTTTACCCGAAGTGTGATTCAAGATCTTCAATCAAAGGATTCACGAATACAGTTTTTTGATTTCCCAAAGCATCCGAGGAGAGGGGAAGAAAACCGGCATCAAGTCCTTCAGCAAGCCAAAGGCAAGTATGTGGCCTACATCACAGACCGCGATTATTGGTTGCCTCATCACTTGGAGACACTGGAACTTTACCTCCAGACCTATGATTTTGCATCTACGCTGAACTATGACGTGAAGGATGATTACATGATTTTTGGGCGAAAAAATCTCGATGCTTGGGATGCGCCATCTTGGCTGTTTTCCTGTGAAGGACATACGCTGGAAATCTATCGAAAATTACCATATGGATGGCGAACCACACCCAAAGACCGATATACGGATCGATACATGTGGGAGCAATTTTTAACTTTCCCGGAATGCAAAGCGTACTGTGGTTTGGAACCTACGGTGCTTTGGTTTAAGCGGGGTGATCATCCAGGTCTTTCCTCTGCTGAGCGAAAAGAGCTTCTCGATAAGTGGATAAATATAATGGAAGACAAAGCACTTTTTCAATTGAAAAAAGACAATGCCCTCCATGAAATGATGTCAGGGTTTAACTTCTTAAACCGGAATCACACTATGCTAATTAAGGGTCGAACTCCTAAAAACGCATTGAAAATAGCTTTTTCAAGGCTTAAAAATCTCCTATCGCCTCGATGAATGACGGCAAATCAGGGAAATCACCAGCTCGGGTAGAAATAATCGGATCTGAAAATGACCATGGGAATCCCAGATCCGGATCATTCCAATAGACACCCCAATTATCATCTTTTCCATAATCTACATAAGATTCAGATACAGACTGCAAATGGACTGACTTGGTGAAAAAATACCAACCGTGGAGCAATCCTCTAGGAAAAATCAAGGCTGCCAAATCATCACCATGAAGGTCAAACAGTTGCCAATTTAGATAAGTCGGAGAACTAGGTCGCATATCCTTCAGACCTAATTGACTGTGACCACTGACAATACAAAAATATTCGTCGTGTCTTTTATGGAAATGCAATCCTCGGAAAACATTGGCCTCTGACTTGACAAAACTCCATTGTACCGCATCAAGATCTATATCCCAACGATGGTTATAAACCTCCGTAAATGACCCACGGACATCCACATTTTCTTTCAATTTCTTCAATACAACTCCCTCAATATCGCCTCCAGCGATTTGACGGGAAATTAACTGGTTCGCACTTTCTATCATTTTAAAATAAGGCTAGTAGGTTGTGTTTGTAGCGACAAATAAAAACAAGAATTAGTATTAAAAATCCGTAGAGGTATTTACTAAACAAGATTGATATTAATTGTAAAGAAAGGCTATTTTTCTTGTTATCAAAAACAAAAATCTGCCTATCAAATACTTTCCAGTTAAAAAATCGATCAAAATCCCAGAATTTAACAAAACTAAAATATTGCGACTCCTGGCTGTATGGTATAACCATTCCTTTCATTTCTTCCCATGGCAAAAGCAAGTAACTACTCACGGCCATTAGAAAATAAAAAATATAAGAAAGCTCACCCAAGGTCAAAAACAGCATACTGATATGAAAGAAATTAATAAGTAGTACTAAAAGAATCCTTCGTTTTTTTAGCAAGGCCCAAGCACCTAATCCCAGTTCAGCAACAATTGAGGAATAACTAAAAAAAAGTACTAATCCCCTTTCAGGAATCAAAGATGATAAGGTTAGATAAAGTGAATTCCGATAGGGCTCCGAAAAGAAAAAGTCGAAATATTGTCCAGAAATCCAATCAGGATCAAAAAGCTTATTAAATCCAGCGCCTAGGTAAAGTAAAGCTATCTGTATCCGGAAAATCCAATCCATTCCCGGTCTGTGCATACCGACTAAGAACAAAATACATCCTGAATACAAAAAGCTATTGGAGAACTGTGGCTTGGAAGAAATGATCGAAAAAAAAACCAAAGCAGCCAAAACTAGTGAAAAAAAATAGTATCGGAAACCCACAAAAACCATCAACAGCGATATCCAATAAAGCCAATCCAGTAGAAAAAAAAGCCAACCTTGACCTCTTAGGAGATTCAAGGATTCTAAAAATGGTAAAAAAGGAGGCAAAATATTATCCATGCCCCGAATCCACAAAAGAAAAATCACCATCATTCTTGCAACGAACAATAATGGTAAAGCCGAATCTTGTTGAATAGCCGAAGAGAAGTTTACTCGGTACTGAAATTCCATTCCTCTTTGGCTTTTCCGTTTGTACTATAAATAACCTTTACAACTACTTTATCTTCTTTTCCATAGCTCTCTTCATACTGCTTGATAATGCTAAATACATGATGAATAGATCGATTTTCCCTACCATTTCCCTGCAAATTATAGCGACTTTTGATTTCTTCTGGAGAAAAAACAACTCCATTTACAGTTGACTTAATTTCATAAAGTGAAATTTGGTCAAATGGCGCCCAGCAAAAATACCGCTCCTCCATAAAACGAGAATAAATAATTCCAATAAGCTGAATCAAGAAAAAAGCTGAAATAATTACCCTCCGCATTCCAAAATAATTTAGTCGAAAATAGAGAAATCTGAAAAGAAACTTCAACCCCTGCCTTTATTAAGTTAAATTATCGACATGTTTCATTGGTTAGACAAAAATCAATAATGTCTCTAATAAAAAGAGTTTTAAGAAAACTTAAGCTCCTACCTAATCCAGTTTCCCATCCAGTGAAGCGAATGGATTTGAAAGAAATTGTCATCTGCGACAATTTATCCTTCTTAGTCTATTGGAAAATATTAGCTATCGGCAAAGGACCAGCTGTTATTTTGAAAGCATACAACAAGGAAATTTTAAAATTTGATTGCTTTGGAGAAAAGGACGGACACTATCACGTCGCGCCTAATTATGGTTCAAGAATTTACTTTTTGGAAAAAACCGTGATGGAACAAGTAGATAGAACCGTAGCCGAATTGAAAATAAACGGCCTCAAATATCTAAGTCTTCAAAAGGAACCTGAAATTCGCAACCTCAAGCCAAGCCATTTTGACTACAATTCTGCTGTGGATTCAGTGGAAAAGCTTCTTGTCCACTTTCACCAAACTGTCGAAGAAATCCGGTAAAGCAACAGCTTATTCCTCCATTAACTTTTCCAAAATATTTATCGCAGCTTCAGAAAGGACCGTTCCCGGTCCAAAAACTGCCGAAACGCCTGCATCAAACAGAAAATCATAATCCTGCTGCGGAATCACTCCACCGGCCACAACCATGATATCTGGACGCCCTAGTTGTCTCAATGCGGCAATCAACTGAGGTATCAACGTCTTATGCCCTGCTGCGAGCGAAGAAGCGCCGACAATATGGACGTCATTTTCTACCGCCTGCTCTGCCACTTCCTGCGGGGTCTGGAATAGTGGACCGATATCCACATCGAATCCCAAATCTGCAAATCCGGTGGCAATGACTTTGGCTCCGCGATCGTGTCCATCCTGCCCCATTTTGGCTACCAAAATACGGGGACGACGTCCTTCAACCTCCGCAAAGCGGTCTGATAATTCCTGCGCTTTTTTGAATGACTCTTGATTTTTCACTTCTGAGGCATATACTCCTGATATGGCCTGAGTTTGGGCTTTATGCCGCCCAAAGACCTTTTCCA
This sequence comes from Algoriphagus litoralis, assembly GCF_003259255.1. Lineage (GTDB taxonomy): Bacteria > Bacteroidota > Bacteroidia > Cytophagales > Cyclobacteriaceae > Algoriphagus > Algoriphagus litoralis. The sequence goes on along the minus strand of NZ_QGOL01000013.1, from coordinate 29,013 downwards.
TCGCGTCGGAGATTTCTCCTAAAGTAGCCCTTTTTCGCGCTGCTTCCACTGCTAGCGCCAGCAAATTGCCTTCTCCGGACTTTGCGGCCTCCGTGATTGCAACCAACGTTTTGGCCACTTCTTCCTGATTCCGATTAGATTTCACCTGCTGCAATCTGGTAATCTGTGAATCACGGACCGCCTGATTGTCCACGTCACGAACTTCAATCTCACTTTTTTCATCTACCTGATAGCGATTCACCCCGACGATAATATCCCTTCCGCTATCGATTCTAGCTTGCTTTTTTGCTGCAGCTTCTTCGATTCGCAGTTTTGGGAGTCCTGTTTCGATCGCTTTCGCCATACCACCAAGTTCTTCTACTTCTTCGATCAAAGCCCAAGCTCTTTGCGCCAGCTGATCAGTCAAATACTCTACATAATACGAACCACCCCAAGGATCTACTACCTGCGTGATCCCCGTTTCTTCCTGCAATACCAGTTGAGTATTGCGGGCGATCCTAGCTGAAAAATCCGTCGGCAAGGCAATCGCCTCATCCAGAGAATTGGTGTGGAGTGACTGGGTGTGTCCCATGGCTGCCGCCAAAGCTTCGATGGCCGTACGGGTCACATTGTTGAACGGATCCTGCTCTGTAAGCGACCATCCGGACGTTTGGCAGTGGGTCCGCAATGCGAGAGATTTCGGATCTTTCGGGTGAAACTGCTTGACGATCTTTGCCCAGAGTAGCCGACCAGCTCTCATTTTGGCGATTTCCATGAAGTAATTCATCCCAACGGCCCAGAAAAAGGAAAGCCTAGGTGCAAAGTCATCGATATCCAGCCCAGCTTTAATTCCTGTTTTGAGATATTCCAATCCGTCTGCAAGTGTATAAGCCAACTCCAAATCCGCAGTCGCTCCGGCCTCCTGCATATGGTAACCCGAAATAGAAATCGAGTTGAATTTTGGCATCTTTTGCGAGGTGAATTCAAAAATATCCGCAATCAGCTTCATGCTGGGCTGAGGAGGATAGATATAGGTGTTACGCACCATGAATTCTTTCAAAATATCGTTTTGGATCGTACCGGAAAGCTGCTCAGGTCTCACCCCCTGCTCCTCTGCTGCCACAATAAAAAAGGCTAAAATCGGGATCACAGCCCCGTTCATGGTCATGGAAACTGACATTTGATCCAGTGGAATCTGGTCAAAAAGGATCTTCATGTCCTCTACCGTGTCGATCGCAACACCTGCTTTGCCCACATCCCCCTGAACTCTTGGGTGATCTGAATCATAACCCCGGTGTGTGGCCAGGTCAAAAGCTACAGAAAGTCCTTTCTGGCCTCCAGCTAAGTTTTTCCGATAAAAAGCATTGGACTCTTCTGCCGTGGAAAACCCAGCATATTGTCGAATCGTCCAAGGTCGTTGCACGTACATCGTGCTATAGGGTCCTCTTAAAAAGGGTGGAATTCCTGCTGCAAAACCCAAATGAGGAAGCTTCTTTATTTCGGCTGGATCAAATCGATCCGGTACAGGAATTTGCTCAGGAGATTCCCAGATTTGTGGCTTGGTTAAGTTGTCTTGAAGGTTGGGACTGGTTTTCCACTTGTTGAAATTTGGTCTCATGCCTCAGTTTGATTTTTAAGTTCCACCAAAAACGAAGACCGACTTGGATTTAATTGCTTTGACTTTTCTTCCACTGGAAGGAAATCGAGATCATTTTTCAAAGAATTGGAAGCTGGATATTTATTCACGCCGATCTTAGCAATTTCTCCCAAAAGAACCTGGTTTTGTTGTTTTTCGCGACTTTCACGGATTTGCTGATGGATATGACCAAGTTCAAAGTTCTGATACCAGCCACCTTTCTCCTCGAGTTTTTGAAGTCCGGCTTTGGTCTTTTCACGAAGTTGATCGATCAGAAAATCCAAATAATACGATCCTGCAGCGGGATCTGCGACCTTGTCCAGATACGATTCGTGAACTAAAATTGAAGAAACATTTCTGGCAATCCTTAATTCCAATTCGCTAGCCTTTTCATCCTGAAGCGGCGCTACCCAAAGTGCATTTGCTCCTCCCAATACTGCCGCCATCGCTTCATAGGTTTGTCTGATAAGGTTCGTATTGGCATCTATAGTCGATTTGCTCCAAGCTGAAGTTTTTGCAAAAATGGAAATATCCTGAGGCTTCAGCTCAATATCATACTGCAATGCCAGAGTGGTGGCGAAAAGGCGGAGCGCCTTGAGTTTGGCAATTTCAGGAAAATGCAAATCCCCCACAGCTGTAAAAAAAGCACCTTTCCCAAAAAGTCGGTTTGGATCAATCCCTGATTGGTCCAACAAATCGATCATTTCTCCAAAACCTAAGATCAATTCATCAAGACCAGAAGCTCCTGCCTCCGCGTATCTGGTGAAATTAAAATGAAATCCATAGAAATTGGAGGACTTGGGACAAAGGTCCAAGATCGAATTCAACTTCTGGGTCGCTTCCACCAGACTTTTCCCCTCCTCAAAAAGCATATCCATCGGAGACCAAAGAAGTCCGCCATTCAGCCTACTTTCATCCACACCTATAGCTCTTACCCAAGTAAGAAAGGTATCCATAGCTGCAGTGGGATCCCCTTGAGGCTTGATCAAAATGGAGATGTATTCCGGTCTTACCTCCTGTAATAATTGTTTCAAATCCTCTTGACCCTGAAGACAAAGGATCAGACCATTTGCTCCATTCTCCAGAGCATTCAGTACTTGCTTATTGGATTTTTGAGCGGAAACCTTGAAGTAATTCACCCAATTTCTAGATGGAAAGCCTCCAATCTCCGGGGAATTTTCAAAGCTGTTTGCAGGAATTTCTTTACCCACAAGAGCATCCTCCTGTGTGTAAAATGGGGCAATTTCAATTTCATCCCAAAGCGAGGATTTCAGGCTACTATCAAAATCCTTTCCTTTGAGATCTTTGATTGCCTGACTGATCCAGGACTCTTTATTGGCTGGTGCAAAATCTGAAAAAAGCAATTGAGTCATAATTGGGTTTTTTTATCCGTTTCGGATCAAGTCAAAAATAAGGAATGCCTGTCTAATTGCCAGTGAAATCAACTAATCATTCGAAGTGCAGAATTGAAAAAGAGTAAGACCTTAAGCCTCAGTCCTTAACTAAAAAAAACTGCCCCTGCACCAAATTCAAGGAGATAATTTCGTCTAACTATATGAGATCACCTCAATCAACAATAAGAAATAAATTCGCCATAGATTATTTGGTAGCGACAGAAAATTATCCAATTATTGACTTTTTCAAGTCCAATTTGATTTTTTATTTAAGTTAATTTTCCACAAATTTGACCCCCTTGCAACCGTCGAGGTATCCCAGATTACAATCTAAGTCTTTTCTAAATGAGTTTGGAAGCTAGCGCCGTATGGAATGAGTGTTTGCGTGTCATAGAAGAACACGTAAACGAGCAGAGCTTTTCAACTTGGTTTAAACCCATTAATCCAATCAAACTCGAAGGTTCAAGCTTGACGATTCAAGTGCCAAGCCAATTTTTCTATGAATGGTTGGAAGACAACTACGTGCAGGTTTTAAAGCTTGCCATTAAAAATACACTGGGCCAAAATGGACGTTTGGAATATGCGGTAGTAGTAGACAAGGGCAACTCCAACAATCAACCCTATGTGGTTTCATTTCCACAGGGAAATGCTGCCGCCAAAAAGCCGGCTATTCAGGCTGAGGTCAAGACTCCATTTGAGATGCAGTCCCTGAATGCGGATATGCTGACTCAAAGTAATCTGAATCCAAATTACTCTTTCAATACCTACATCGAAGGGGATTGCAATAGGCTAGCACGCTCTGCGGGATTTGCCGTTGCAACCAAGCCGGGAATTACCTCATTCAATCCGCTCATGGTGTATGGTGGCGTGGGGCTGGGCAAAACTCACCTGGTGCAAGCCATCGGGAACGAAATCAAAAACGGCCCGGAAGACAAATTTGTACTTTACGTTTCTTCGGAAAAATTTGTGAACCAATTCATGGATTCCATCAAAGATGGCAATGTGAAAAGTTTCACCAATTTCTACATGCAGGTGGATGTCCTGATTATTGACGACATTCAGTTTTTGGCTGGAAAAGACCGAACTCAGGAGATGTTTTTCCACATTTTCAACCACCTCCATCAAAACAAAAAGCAGATTATCATGACTTCGGATTGTCCTCCTAGGGATCTGAAAGGTCTGGAAGAGCGTCTACTTTCCCGATTTAAGTGGGGGCTGACTGCGGATCTGCAAATGCCGGATTTTGAAACCCGGGTAGCTATCATCCGTCGCAAAATGCAGTCGGAGGGCATTTTGATTCCCGATGATGTGGTCGAGTATTTGGCCTATTCAGTGGATACCAATGTCCGAGAATTAGAGGGAATTTTGATCTCGCTTATCGCGCATGCCTCCCTAAATCGGGTAGAAATCAGTCTGGAACTTGCCAAGACCGTCATCAAGAACTTCATCAAAGACATTGAAACCGAGGTCGGGATAGATTTTATCCAAAAGGCTGTTTCGGAGTATTTTGGCATCCAACTGGAGGACCTGAAGGCTAAGACTCGCAAAAAAGAAATCGTAATCGCCAGACAGGTGGCGATGTATTTTTCAAAAGAATTCACCAATCATTCGCTCAAATCGATCGGATATCACTTTGGAGGCCGAGATCACAGTACAGTCATCCATGCCGTCCAGACAGTGAATGACATGATCGAGACTGACTCCAGTTTCAAGCATTCTGTAGGTGAACTCAAGAAGAAATTCAAGATGAGATCGTATTGATTATCATTTTCTGGTTCCGCTCTCCCACCTTCACTTCTTAAGAATCCTTACTCTTTCCCGCTTCCTTTAAACTGATCTTCTTTGTAGGCAAAAAGCACATTGAAGGTAGTCAATGATCCATAGCATCGGGTGATGTATTGTTGGAGATTGACACGGTCTTCGTCATCCAGCTTTGGATGATTGTTGATATTTTGCTCAAGTACCCGGAGCTTTTCCCGAACCATGACAATCTTATGAAAGAATGTCTCCAGCGGGATTTCTTTGGATTGTAGGTTACGGTCTGAAGGCTCGATCACCAAGGTTCCCCCCATCCACTTTCCTCCCAAAGGCACCAATGGAGCTCGCTCTGCAGTGGCTATGAGCGCTTCACGAATCGCCCGCTCCACATCTTTCATGGTGAGCATCGGAAAGTCGGGAACTTTGGCTTCTACTACTGTGAATCCTTCATAATCCCTGGCCAAGGTTTTGACTTCCTCCAGCGTCGAAAAATAGATTTTATAATACGTCTCATCGACAGATACAATGACTCCTGTTCCAAACTTGGGATGCCCAATCCGACTTCCCACTCCCAATTCACTTGCTGACATAATTTGATCAAAAAGGTTGATTTCCTGCCAAAATAAAAAGAAAGAGGGAAATCTTTGATGCTGGCGTAGGTTACTTTATTCCAAAAAAAAAGAATCTGTGTAACTTTTTGACCCGGTAGGCATCCTCCCTATATCCTCCAATATGAAAAAAGTATTCCCGCTCTTGATTTCCTGCTTTTTGGGCTTCACCTTTTGGTCAGCAGGAATGGTGAAACTATTTGCAGGACATCAGTTCATTGGCTGGATTGGTCCTCCCAAACTGGTCGAGCAATTACAGGAATTTGACTTGGGGCTTTTTGCAGAATTCATTGGTGTTTGCCAGATCACTATTGGATTTATGCTGCTCACTACTCGATACAAGCTCATCGGAGGAATTATGATGATTCCCATGATTTTGACTATTCTGATGGTGACGATTTCTCAAAAATGGGCCGGAACACCTTATGTTCTCGGCGTATTATTTCTGATGGATTTATTTATCCTTTATCAGTACAGAGATTTTCTCAGACCACTCATCGAGGAAGGAAAGCATGCAAAACAGATTAAATTCCGTAGCGAAAAAACATGGCAAGGTCATCTCACTTGGATCGCAGCCTGGGCTCTTCAAATGGTATCTATTCCAATTTCCTTTGAGAATCTCACCCTCGCCTTTTTAAGCTCTGCCTTTGGGGTATTTCTAGGGATATATAGTTTCAAAGTGGACAATTTTTTCATTCCAAAGATTCCTGCGAATTCCTAAATTGGGTTCAAACTCAACCCCCAAGCACTATGAATATTTATCCCTATCTCAACTTTGACGGCAAGGCAGAGGAAGCCATGACCTTTTACAAGTCCATCCTCGGAGGAGAATTCGAAGGTGGAATCAGCTACTTTGGCGAAGCTCCGGGTATGGACCTGCCAGAAGATGAAAAAAACAGGGTGATGCACATCAGCCTTGCTATCACAGACTCGCTGAAAATCATGGCAAGTGATACCAGTCCAAGTATGGGCCATGTGTGGATCAAAGGCAATCACAACTACGTATCACTCAATGCTGACTCTCAAGAAGAGGGCGCGCGGATTTTCAGTGCACTTTCTGTAGGAGGAAAAGTCGAAATGGATTACCAAAAAACATTTTGGGGAGCCTATTTCGGGAGCTTCGAGGACCAATTTGGCATTGGCTGGATGGTCAATTACGATCTGAAGCCAGGAGAGGAATAAATAATTGAAACCACTGCTGGGCAGACTCCAGCCTAAAAATTGACTTTTACCCGGCTTCTTTTTCCCAAAGATATCCTGGATTGCAGCAGGGACATTTCACCTGAACTAATCCTTGAAATCTTTGGGATTTCTTTTGAATGATCCCGGAAGTTTTGAAACAAGAGTTCTCCTTTCCTACCTTGCAGTGGCAATTCCGAAACCTCAACCGAAGGTCACCTTTGCCACTAAAATATTGTATCCGAATGACCCGAATCGCCATCCTTGCATCAGGCAGCGGCTCCAATGCCGAAAAAATCATGGAATTCTTTAAAAATTCCACCAAAGCAAAAATTGCCTTGATCGCATCGAATAAGTCCGATGCTTTTGTATTGGAACGTGCTAAAAAATTCGGAGTCCCTTCGCTTACTTTTTCAAAAAAAGAGCTCGACAGTGGAATCCTCCTTGAAAAACTGTTGACTGAAAAGATTGATTGGGTGATTTTAGCCGGCTTTTTGTTAAAAATCCCGGCAGAACTGATCCGGGCATTTCCCGAGCGAATGGTGAATATCCACCCAGCATTATTGCCAAGCTACGGGGGGAAAGGCATGTATGGACATCATGTACATGAGGCCGTCAAAGCTGCGGGGGAAACTCAAACCGGGATCACCATCCATTTGGTGAACGAGCACTATGATGAAGGGAAAATTGTTTTTCAGGCAGCTACACCCCTTGTGCCTGAGGATACTCCAGAGACTATAGCCGCAAAAGTTCATGAGTTGGAGCATCGATATTTTCCTGAAGTAATCGATAGCCTGCTATAGAAATCGCTAACAATCCATCCATTGAACCGAGACGAATCCCACATTTCCTTCTCAGAGTGAAAAATTCGGGATTGAAATTATTTTCAAAAGATTTGATTTTTTTAGGGATTTTTATTCTTAAGAATTTAGCTAATAAGTATAAAAAGCAAATTTGCTGTACAAATAATTATACTTTTTATATAAATAAATCAATTAATATAAAAAATACCCAGTACTGGGTATTGTGGGGTTATTATTCAAGACCTAATTTGTCAGGAATTAACATATAATCCTTAGGCTACATTTCGAAATATATCCCGATGAGTCTTGTTTTTCAACCCTAAAGAGTATGCCTTCTAGTTACTTTTATCTTCTTGCTGTTTCCTTAATCCTTGGGTTTTGTGCTGTTGTGATCCTTATCAGAAAATCCTCCAAAGAATCAACTTACAAAATGGATGATACGATTCTTAATCCCAAAGAGTCCAAATTCACTTCGGAGCAGGACGAATTGATTGAAAACACAGAGGAGCCAAGTATAATTTTGGAAGAGGCGATTACCCTTGCGCTGGAAGATGGGAAATTGAGCAAAGGTGAAGAATTGATGCTACGAGAGAAGGCCAGGATGGTCGGGAAAGATCCCGATGAATTGATTCAACAGCTCCGAGAGGATTTATTTGGTCTGGAAGGTGAAGAATCCTTTAGTTTCGATCCTGACCTCAATCCTGGGTTAGCTTTTGAGAGATATGTATTCCAGTTGCTCAACCCAAGGTATTTCCGGCTTGATCATTGGGCGGGAGACAAATTTTTAGCGGGGCGATATACGAGTACCCACCTTGATCCTGATATCCAAGTGACAGCTAACACAGTCGAAGGAAGGTTTCCGATTGCGGTAGAATGCAAATGGAGGGCAAAACAGGAAGGAGATTACATTAGGTTTGCCGAGGACAAACAGCTGGAACGATATCAGGAATTTTCCAAAGAAACAGGCAAGCCAACTTTTATCGTGCTGGGTTTGGGTGGCACACCCCAAGCACCTGAGGAAGTATTCCTAATTCCTATCCATGTTTTTAAACGAGGATCTCAGCACCGGGCAAGCCTTGTCCACTACCGCAAACCTAATCCTGAAGTTGGATTTTTCTTTGATCCAGAGAGTGGCACACTGATGTAAATGCTGGCATACGGAACACCATGGAGAAGTAGGAATATTCGAAAAAATTAAAGTCGCCTTTAGAACCTTTTACTTTCCCTAGACGCCGACCTTTTTTTTGAGATTCAGCTAAATCTGAAACTTCGATGAATTGCGCTTATCGAAATTGATTCTACCCCTGCTGGTACCCAGCAAAATTTCCTTTTGCATTAGGAGAAAAAAACACATTTTATCCACCTTGACTTTCTAAGTTTTGGATGAAATATTTTTTGTTCTTTTTCAATTCGAATGGTTCAAATTTTTATTTTAGTAAGAAGTAAATGCCGCCACTATTTTTTACTACAGCATAGGGTTTCAACTAATTGGCACCCATTAAGACCTTTACCACTTAAAGTTAAACCTTAGCCTCTGCAGTACCCAGCACAATTTCATAATTGGCAAATGACGTAGCAGGACTTGTTTTTCAATTTTAGTCAAAAGGGATCGTATTTATTTTTCCTGAACTCAAATCTGACAAAGTGGAGACCTGAAACCACTACCCAAACGGGGCGGATGCCGAAAAGCCACACGAGTAGGCGTACCAAAATCAACAAATACATGAAAAAAAAATCTCGCAGAGTTTCTCGGGACCTTCTGGCTGGTGCTTGGAGGCTGCGGCAGTGCAGTGTTGGCTGCGGCATTTCCTGAAGTTGGAATCGGTCTAATAGGTGTATCACTTGCCTTTGGGCTTACTGTTCTTACAATTGCTTACTCCTTGGGACACATTTCGGGAGCACATTTGAATCCAGCTGTGACGATCGGGCTTTGGATGGGAGGCAGAATCAGCAGCAAAGACATCCTTCCCTACGTGATTTCTCAGGTTTTGGGAGGAATCGCAGCTGCTGGAGTCCTCTATGTGATTGCCACCGGAAACGGAAGTGAAATTGGAGGATTTGCAGCAAATGGTTTTGGAGACCATTCACCCGGAGGATATTCTTTGACAGCGGCTATTGTGACTGAGCTCATAATGACATTTATGTTTTTGCTGGTGATCCTAGGGGCAACTGATACAAAGGCTCCCAAGGGCTTTGCAGGGATTGCCATAGGATTGGCACTTACTTTGATTCACCTGATCAGCATCCCTGTCACCAACACTTCAGTAAATCCTGCGAGAAGTATCAGTCAGGCACTTTTTGTCGGCGATTGGGCATTGGCTCAACTTTGGGTTTTCATCCTCATTCCAATCGTTGGTGCGGCACTAGCTGGGGTGGTTTACAAATACCTAAGCAGTGAATAATCAAGGGATAGAATCAAATTCCAGCATCTAACCTGTCAATAAAAGCCCTAGGATTCACTTAGGGCTTTTTATTTAAGGTTCAAAGGAAGAGAAAAAGTAGAATCTGGTGCTGGGCTTCTTTTTTGAATACACTTTCCGAGATAGCTTTAACTAGGCAAAATTTTACATAGGCCACACTAAGCCTTCCCTCTCTTTTCTGAAAAACCATGTATTGAAATTTGCAATTGTCCCACATTGGAGAATGGATCATAATTGACTCTTCAACTTGAATACATTTGCGCGTTGCAAAACTAAGATCACTGGCTGAATCATTTCAGGATCCACTAGTTTGGTTCGGTAGAGCTAGGATTGGAAAATCAGACACGAAAAGGGTGAGATAAAGCAAATCATTTTCTAATGACTAGATTCAAAAAAATTTCGGCAATCGAAGCATCACCTAAGTAGTATTGATTTAATATGAATTAATAATATTTATTTTTCAAATTATTGATTTATAATAACTTAAGTATTTTATTTTTTTGCTTACAGATTTTTTACTATCTAATTTTCAACGTTTTTGACTCAGGCCGATCCTGGCAGCCAAAGGCTTTTTTAGTTTTTTTTTTCTCACTTAACACACATTATTATGTCAGTACCATTTGTTGCCTATCATGGTGTCACTGGCGCCAAGCATCAAACCAATTTCAACGAGTTTGTTGCAAAGGGATTTCGAATGATTTCCCTCAGTGTATATGGTTCATCTTCCAGCCCAAGATATGCGGCGGTTTGGACTAAAGAAGCGGGACCGGCATTTGTCGCGGCCCATGGTATCAACCCCCAAGGGTATCAGAACTTTTTCAATACTTGGGTTCCCAAGGGTTATGTACCTCGATTGATTTCAGTTACAGGCTCAGGAAGCAATGCTGTTTTTGCCACAGTTTTTGAAAAAGTAAAATTCGCAGCCATGATCGCAAAACATGGACTGAACAAGGCCCAATTTGACCAAGAAAACAAGAATGCCAAAGAGGACAACTTGATTCTTCACACTTTTGCTGCTTATGGATCTTCTGCTGACCGACGGTATGCCGGAGTCTGGGTGAGCAACCCGAAAAACGTAAAATGGCTCGTCTATTCTGAACAGAACGCCTCGGAATATCAAAAGCAATTCGATGCTTGCATCCAGATACCAGGATTCTCTCCAGACATGGTGTCAGTATTTGAGGACAATCACTATTGCTCCATGTTTACAGACCGTATTCGAGGAAAATTTGTGGCACATCATAATATTGGCCCTTCTTCTTACCAGAAAGCATTTGACTCCCAGACCAAAGCCGGACTCATTCCATATTATGTGGATGCAGGTGGTATAGGGAATAGCGCAAAATTTTCCGTGATTTTCGGAAGCTCGCATATTCCCTATCCTCGAACTTGGCGAACAAACGGCACTGGAATTTTGGCAACCAAGGGGTTGGATACCATTTTCAAAGCCTTCATGCAAAAGCATGGAATCCGTTATGCGCAGTTTTGTCTGGGAAAAGCAGGAGTCATCAAGTACAATAAAGCGTTTACTTGGGCAGAAACAGTGTACAAAACAGCAGCAAATTCCGACCGGTTTTTGCTTGCTAGCTGTTCCAAGCTCTTTGTTCATGCTGCTATTGATGCTTTGCTGGAAAAGACTCCAAAAGTACTGAACCTCAGCGACAGTGCGTATGGTATCCTTGGCTTCACCAATCCGAAAGACAGTAGAAGTGATGATATCACTGTCGACCATCTCCTAAAAAACCTGGGAGGATTCGATGCAGACACCTTTGATCCGACCTACAAAATGAGAGATGTCGCGGTAGCACAGGGTCTGACCAAGGCCATTACCAAGCTGGATTTGGCAACCTATATGTACAAAAAGAGAAATCTGGCAGACAAACCCGGTACTAAAGACAACTACAGTAATTACGGGTATTGTCTGCTCTCACTGATCGTCGAAAAGGTGAGCGGAAAAGACTATTTCAGCTTTCTAAAAAAAGAAGTTTTGGACAAAATCAATGTCACCGAAGTCAAAGTGTGGCCAACTGAAGCGAAACCCAGAGCCAACAATGAGGTGGTCACTGAGAGTACAGGGCTTGGATTAAGTCCGGTGCATGTGACCAGTTCCAAATTGGTCCCCAATGTATACGGTGGAGATGGGATGATTAAGGAAGTGGCCGCTGGAAGTTGCGGGATGGCATCCTCTGCTCATGCCATGGTTCAAACTATCCGACACCATGCAGTCTGGGGAACAGGCGGAAGAGCCAATGGCGCTGCAAGGGCAGGCAGCACACCGGGTTCTAGTACTCTTGCAGTATCCAACGGAGACAATATGGATTGGGCCTATACGATTAATACCCGAGAATTCGCTAAAAATGGTGATGACAAACCTTTGGATGAACTCGGGGAAAACATCAAAAAATTCCTGGCTGAAAATAAATCTAAGATCTAAAACGATGCTACAATTGTTATGATCCTGTATTTAATTCTTTGAAAGAAGTGGTCTGGAGATCAAGGGTAGAAAGAACTTTGAAAATCAGACCATTCTTTTTGAAGAAACAGAAAAATTGCATTGGAGAGACTATTGCCGAAAAAATTTTTATTTAAAAAATTCAAGCAAAGCAATGGATAGCTGAAGCTCTTTTAGAGAAAAATAAAGCCAGATTTTTCAAATCCCCAGAGGTTTCCAAAACTTCAAAGGTTTCCAGCTTGCTCATTTTTCCTACCTTTGTGCCTTCCAACGAATTCATCCAAATCCATTACCTAAATGGCCATCAAAAAAATACAATCTGCCCTAGTTTCAGTTTATTACAAAGACAACCTCGAGCCGATCATCGCCCTACTCAAGCAACATGGTGTGAAGATCTACTCCACAGGGGGCACACAGAAGTTCATCGAAGAACAAGGCGCGGAAGTGATCCCTGTAGAGGATTTGACAAGTTATCCTTCCATTTTCGGAGGAAGAGTGAAAACACTTCACCCAAAAGTATTTGGCGGAATTCTTCAGCGAAGGGACCATGAAGGTGACCAAGATCAGGCTACCGAATTTGACATTCCTGCTATTGATCTGGTAATCGTAGACTTGTATCCATTTGAGGAAACTGTGGCTTCTGGAGCGTCTGAAGCAGATATTATTGAGAAAATCGATATTGGAGGCATCTCCTTAATTCGTGCCGCAGCGAAGAATTTTAAAGATGTAGTCATCATTGCTTCCAAAGCGCAATATAGTGAACTGGAAGCAAAACTTGCCGAGCAAGACGGCGGTACTACTATCGAAGATCGCAGATATTTTGCTGCGCAGGCCTTCCAAGTGTCATCCAATTACGACACGCATATTTTCAACTATTTCAATCAGGTAGAAAATATTCCTGCATTGAAAGTATCCGAAACGAAAGCCAAAGCCCTTCGCTATGGAGAAAACCCGCACCAAGCGGCTCATTTCTATGGAGACATGGAAGCACTTTTTGACCAATTAAATGGCAAAGAACTTTCTTACAACAACTTGGTCGACGTAGATGCGGCGGTGAATTTGATTGCTGAATTTGAAGGAGAAACAGCTTTCGCCATCCTAAAACACACCAATGCCTGCGGTGTGGCTTTGGCCCCTACAGTTCAGGAAGCGTATAAAAAAGCATTTGAAGCAGACACCACCTCAGCATTTGGTGGCGTTTTGGTAACCAACCAACCTGTGGATAAGGCAGCTGCTGAAGAGATGCATTCGCTTTTCTTCGAAGTTTTGATCGCCCCGGAATTCACCGAGGAAGCTTTGGAAGTATTAAAAGGCAAAAAGAATAGAATTCTTCTTCGTCAGAAAATGGCATTGCCGGGCACCAAAATGATCAAAACCTTGCTAAATGGAATCATTGAGCAGGACAAGGATTTGGCAACCGAAACAAAAGCTGATTTTAAAGTAGTGACTAAGGTGGCACCGACCGAGAAAGAATTGGATGCCTTGGTATTTGCAGCAAAAGTCTGCAAGCACACCAAGTCCAATACGATCATTCTGAGCAATGACACGCAGTTATTCTCAAGTGGTGTAGGTCAGACCTCGAGAGTAGATGCTTTGCGCCAAGCAATCATCAAAGCGAAGGAATTTGGTTTTGAATTGAAAGGTGCTGTAATGGCATCCGATGCCTTTTTCCCATTCCCTGATTGTGTGGAGATTGCGCACGAAGCAGGAATCACTGCAGTCGTTCAGCCAGGCGGATCAATCAAAGATCAGGACAGCATTGCCTTCTGTGACGCTCACGGCATGTCAATGGTGATGACCGGAGTGAGACATTTTAAGCATTAATTTGAGGTATCAAGTATCAAGATTTCAGTATCAAGACCTCCGGTTCGAATGGGATCGGAGGTTTTTCTATTTAGTATTGGATAGAAGAATTGGGTAACTAGATCAAATAGTTATTCGAATTAAAAGCAAAAAAATAAAAAGATCTTTGTAAAAGTTAACCGGAACGACAGGTTAATCCCCTTTCATTTCCCAGCCTGAATCCGCTATTTTGCATCGCAAATCAAAAATTGATTAAATCGCGTACTTGGTACTTTGTACTTCGTACTTCATACATCCTATGAAATCCCATCATCTCAAGTTATACAACACCCTTTCCCGTCAGAAAGAAGATTTTGCACCGCTCAGCCCTCCCTTTGTCGGAATGTATGTCTGCGGTCCGACAGTCTACGGCGATGCGCATTTGGGTCACGGCCGTCCAGCGGTCACTTTTGACACCGTAAATCGGTATTTAACACATCTTGGCTATCGGGTTCGCTATGTGCGAAATATTACCGATGTAGGACACCTGCAGGGAGATGCAGATGAAGGAGAAGATAAAATCGCCAAAAAAGCAAAGCTCGAGCAGCTAGAACCGATGGAAGTGGCCCAGCAATATACTGACACGTATCACCGGGACATGGCTTTGCTCAATACCTGGAAACCGAGCATCGAACCACGAGCGACGGGCCATATTCCCGAGCAGATCGCCTTGGTAGAAGCCATTTTGGCAGAAGGCCTAGCTTATGAAGTCAATGGTTCGGTCTATTTCGATGTGCTGAAATACAACGAAAGCTACAAATATGGAAAGCTTTCTGGTCGGGTATTGGAAGAACTCATGAGCGGAAGTCGCGATCTGGATGGTCAGGGCGAAAAGCGGAATGCTGTTGATTTTGCACTGTGGAAAAACGCCTCTCCCGAGCACCTCATGAAGTGGGACTCTCCTTGGGGAGTTGGATTTCCAGGTTGGCACTTGGAGTGTACAGCCATGAGCTCCAAATACCTCGGAACGCAATTTGATATTCACGGAGGAGGAATGGACTTGATGTTTCCACATCATGAGTGCGAGATTGCTCAGGGTAACGCCTGCAATCACCACGATCCGGCCAAATACTGGATGCACAACAATATGATCACCATCAACGGCCAGAAGATGGGCAAATCCTTGGGGAATTTCATCAACCTGCAGGAGCTTTTCACCGGAAATCACAAACTTCTGGAGCAAGCCTACAGCCCGATGACGATCCGCTATTTCATGTTGACTGCGCATTATCGATCCACCTTGGACTTTTCCAATGAAGCCTTGAAAGCGGCGCAAAAAGGCTACAAAAAGATCATCAACGGACTTCGGATTGCACGGGCGATTGAATTCATTCCTAATCCAGAAGTTGAACTTGACCAAGAACAGATCAAGCAAGTGGAGCAGAGTATCACATCTGCTTATCGTGCGATGGACGATGATTTCAACACAGCACAGGCGATTGGGCATTTGTTCAATCTGTTGAAAAAGATCAACTCCATCTTCACCGGACAGCTATCAGCGGCTGCTTTGGGAGAAGAAGTTTTCGCCAAAATGAAGGAAACCTTCGTGACTTTCGTGGTGGATATTTTGGGATTGATCGAGGAGAAGAGCGATGTGCAAAACTCCATGCTGGATTTACTGTTAAAGCTTTACTCCGAAGCTAAAACCGCACGCAACTATGCGAAAGTGGATGAAATTCGGGCAGGACTGAAAGAAATGGGATTTGTGGTCAAAGACATGAAAGATAAAATTGATTGGGCGTATGAAGAATAGATTTTGGCTGATTGGATTGCTGGTTTTTGCCTGGGCTTGTAATGGTGAAAAAACTACCGAAACAGTCGTAGAAGAAGTAATCCCCAAGCCCTACCCTACTTTCAATGCAGATTCGGCCTATGCTTTTATCCAAAAACAAGTGGATTTTGGTCCTCGAGTGCCCGCTACTCCAGGTCATGCTGCTACCAAAGACTGGATGATTGCTAAGCTGGAAAGCTATGGATGGAGCGTCCAAAAACAGGATTTTCAAGCAAAAACCTATGATGGTTTGACTTGGGATTTGACCAATATCATCGCTTCATACAATCCCAATGCTACAAAAAGAATCCTACTAGCGGCACATTGGGACACCCGAAGAATCGCTGACAAGGACACCGAGCGTCTGAATGAACCAATCGATGGAGCAAATGACGGCGGATCCGGAGTTGGTGTATTGATCGAAATCGCTAGAACAATCGCTTCGCAAGAGCTAAAACCGGAGGTGGGAATTGATATTATTTTATTTGATGGGGAAGATGATGGTGAGCCAGAGAATACCAGAACTCCGAACAATGCCCAGCAATTTTGGTGGTGTCATGGCTCACAGTATTGGTCCAAAAACAAGCATACTCCAAATTACACCGCCTATTATGGCATCCTGGTGGACTTGGTGGGAGCAAAAAATGCCAAATTCTATCGGGAAGGTTATTCCAGGCAATATGCCTCAGGAATTCTCACCAAAGTATGGACTAATGCCGCCAAACTCGGACATTCAGATTTTTTTATCCAAAAGGATGCTCCAGAAATTCTGGATGATCATGCCTTCATCAATGAATGGGGAGGAATACCTACGATTGACATCATTGAATTCTCTCCGGACTTTGGATTTGGACACTATCATCACACGCATCAGGACAATATGGACCTGATAGACACCAGATCATTGAGAGCAGTGGGTGAAACTGTTTTATTTACAGTTTATCAAGAATAGCATTTTTTATAAAGTTTTTTGCAATTTGTGCCAACGCAGACGATTGCACATTACAGATTAGGAAAGCACGAGTATGAAATCAAGCATAACGGACAATTGATCATAATAGGTAATGATCCGCTAGGCAGAGATTTCATGTGGCCTTAAAAGTCAACTAATTATCACATGAAAAGAGGTCATCAAATTACGATGAAGGAGATCGCGAAGAAACTTGGCGTATCTGTTTCCACTATTTCAAGAGCGCTCAAAGACTCCCCTGAACTACATCCAGAGACCAAGCGGAAGATCGTGGAAATGGCCAAGGAGATGAACTATCAGCCCAATTTGCTCGCGCAAAGCTTGCGAATCAGTCGGTCCAAAACTCTGGGTGTAATTGTACCGGAGATTACCTCACATTTTTTTGCTTCCTGCATCAGTGGAATTCAGGACTATGCCAATAAGCGCGGCTACAATGTCATGATCTGCCAATCCAACGAGTCTATCGAACAGGAAAAGGCAAATATCAGAACATTAGTTTCCAGTCAGGTGGATGGCTTGTTGATTTCCTTAAGTCGGGAAACCAACCAGTTTGATCACCTCTATGACCTCTATAATCGGGAAATTAATTTTGTGCTTTTTGACCGGGTCCAGGAAGATATCCCGGTTTCTAAAGTGACCTTTAACGATGCCGGAGGAGCATATCAGGTGACCCACCATCTTTTGGAAGGAAACAATCGCCGGATCGTCTATGTATCCGGTCCAGAGGACATGTACATTTCCAAAAAACGGAAAGAAGGTTATCTCAAAGCACTCGCGGAATATGGGATTGAGAAAGATCCATTGTTGATTAAAATCTCCGATTTGACTTTGGAAGATAATGTGCGAGTAGCGAGGGAAATAGCCGAAATGGTGCCAAGACCAGATGCTGTTTTCTGTATGATTGATCCAGTTGCAGTAGATGTACTGACTGAGTGGAAGTCCATGGGCATCAAAATTCCAGAGGACATGGCTTTGGCTGGATTTACAAATAACCCGACAGCTGCTGTGGTCGAGCCTCCACTCACTACTGTGGCACAACCCGGTTACGAAATGGGAAAACTTGCCGTGACTCATCTTTTGGATCAGCTGGATGGCTTAGCCTCAGAAGATCCGATCTCCATTGTATTAGAGACTACTTTGGTACCAAGGAAGTCCTCCAGGCATTTTCAGGAGAAGTAATCTTGAATTTTGTAAATGGCATAGAGTAAATAGTAAGTGGACTACTGACACTACTTACTTTTTAAAACCTACCATTCACTTCTGTGCAATCAAACTCTACTAATGCTCCATCACACCACCCAAACCTTCCAGTCTCACTTTTCCACCATCCCCTTAATTGCTTTCGCTCCGGGAAGGATCAACCTGATCGGGGAACACACCGACTACCAGGAAGGATTTGTTTTTCCAGCGGCTGTGGAGAATGGAATTTGGGTAGCCATTCAAAAAAACGAGCTCAAAGTCTGTCGACTGTATTCACTCGATTTTGATCAGGAGTTCAAATTTGATCTGGAGGCTTTTTCCCCAAAAAAAGGACATTGGGCGACCTATGTGATGGGAATGGTAACCTTGCTGAATCAGGCAGGCTATTCCATTTCGGGGTTTGATATGGTTATCGGAGGAAATATTCCGGTAGGCGCGGGGCTTTCTTCCTCAGCCGCTTTATCAGTTGCGATTGGCACAGCACTTTCTGGCCTACTGGATTTAAAAATTTCAAAAAAATCCTTGGCACTCTATGCCCAGAAGTCTGAGCATTTGTTTGCAGGGGTGAAATGCGGAATAATGGATCCTTACGCCTCTGCATTTGGTATAAAAGATAAGGCCCTCCTACTTGATTGCAGGACTACTACCCATGAGGAAGTACCGGTGATTTTGGAGGGATATTCACTGCTATTGGTTAATACAAAGGTAAAACATACCCTTGCCGATACTGCTTACAACGACCGAAGAGAAGCCTGCGAAGAAAGCGTCAGCATACTGCAGACTTCATACCCAGAAATAAAAACACTGAGAGATCTAGGCCCAGGAGAATTGGAAAATGTAGAAAAAATCCTACCCAAGACTCTATTTCCAAAAGCAAAGCACATCATCACCGAATGCAACCGTGTCCATGAAGCTGCACTGGCTCTCAAATCAGGTAATCTAGAACTCTTCGGCACTCTACTCAAATCTTCACACCATAGTCTGAGCAATGACTATAACGTCAGCTGTCCTGAACTTGATTTATTGGCTGAGAAATCATGGGAAGTAGCAGGAGTCTTAGGTTCCAGAATGATGGGTGGGGGCTTTGGAGGTTGTACCATCAACCTTGTAAAAAATGCTGCCTTGGACACATTCCAACTCCATTTGACTGAAGCTTATATGAAGGCATTTGGAAAAATTCCGGAATTCATCCCAATCAACATCAGTTCGGGCGCACATCTTATTTGATCTCCATCGTCTTTCATCGATAGAATTTGGCTGTTGGTCTATTAAAATCCCCTATTTTCAGGCTATTAACGACCATTTCGCGGAATTTCCCTAATTTCCCCAAAATTTCAAACCCTATGAATTTACCCAAAAACCTACGTAGTCTAGTATTACTAGTAATCTTGATCGGAATAGGCCTTTCATCCTGTACCAAGAAGCGAGAAGGTGATCCAAAAGTTCTGGTTTTTAGCAAAACAGCCGGATTTTACCACGAATCAATTCCTGAAGGAATTGCAGCGATCCAAAAATTAGGAGCCGAAAATGGTTTCCAGGTAGATACCACAAAAAATGCTGAAAACATCAATGAAGAAAACCTCGCACAATATGCCGCAGTGATCTTCCTCAGTACGACTGGTGATGTACTAAACAATTATCAGCAAGCGGACTTTGAGCGTTACATTCAATCCGGAGGAGGTTTTCTTGGTATTCATGCAGCTGCTGACACTGAATACGACTGGAGCTGGTACAATCGTCTAGTGGGAGGATATTTTTCTGATCACCCAGGAATCAATGATCCTCATCCAAACGTTCAGCCAGGCAAAATCACTAAAACCGCTGAAAAACATCCATCTGTTGACTTTTTGCCTGAAACCTGGGAAAGAACTGACGAATGGTATAGCTACAAGCAAGTAAACCCAGATACTAAAAAGCTCCTGATGCTGGACGAATCATCGTATCAGGGGGGAGCAGATATGGGTGAACATCCTATCGCTTGGTATCATGATTTTGACGGTGGCCGTGCTTATTATACTGGTGGTGGACATACCAAAGAATCCTATCAGGAACCCGAATTCCTCCAGCATTTACTAGCTGGAATCCAATATGCAATTGGGGGAAATGAGCAACTGGATTACTCCAAAGCCAAGTCAAAGCGTGTTCCTGAAGAAAATAGATTTACTAAGACCAACCTATCTGTCGGTCAATTTACAGAACCGACTGAAATGACCATTCTCCCTGATTTGGACATTTTGATTGCGCAGCGAAGAGGAGAAATCATGCTTTTTGACAATGAAACACAAGAGCTGAAAGAAGTGGCCAAGCTGGACGTGTATTGGAAAGCTGAAGTTCCCGGAGTGAACGCCGAAGAGGGGTTAATGGGTATCCAGAAAGATCCAAACTACGCAACGAATAACTTTGTATTTGCCTTCTATGCACCGACGGGTGATCAGGAGATCAATAGACTTTCCCGATTTGTATTCAAAGATGGCGTTTGGGATATGGCTTCCGAAAAAGTCATTTTAGAGCTTTATTCTCAGCGAAATATTTGCTGTCACACCGGAGGCTCTATCGCATTTGACAAAGACGGAAACCTGTTTCTTTCCACAGGAGACAATTCTACTCCATTTAACCAAAACGATTCCCAATACATTCTGGCAGGTTATGCCCCTGTAGACGGACGGGAGGGTCGCAAACAATGGGATGCAAGAAGAAGCTCAGGAAATTCAAATGACCTACGAGGAAAAATCCTCCGCATAAAAGTAGCGGAAGACGGTTCGTATACTATACCTGAAGGGAATCTGTATCCGCAAGGAACAGAAGGAACTCGTCCTGAAATTTATGTACAAGGTAACAGAAACCCATACAGAATCTCTGTCGATCAAAAAACCGGATTCCTCTATTGGGGAGAAGTAGGGCCAGATGCAAGCAATGACTCCCTTGAACTAAAAGGTCCAAGAGGCTACGATGAAGTCAATCAGGCAAGAAAGGCCGGAAACTTTGGCTGGCCTTACGCTATAGGCAATAACTACACTTACCGGGAATTCAATTATGAAACAGGGGACTCAGGCGCAGCATTTGATCCTGCCAAACCAGTGAACAATTCTCCAAATAATACAGGATTGAAAGAATTGCCAGCCACTCAGCCTGCATTTATTTGGTATCCATATGCTGCTTCATCGGAATTCCCACAACTGGGAACTGGTGGACGTAATGCAATGGCAGGTCCAGTTTATTATTCAGATATGTTCCCTGCTGAGACCCGCTTTCCGGATTATTACGATGGTAAGCTCTTTATTTACGATTGGATCAGAGGCTGGATCAAAGCCGTGACAATGAATGAAAACGGTGATTTTGAGAAAATGGAGCCGTTCATGCCTAATACCAAATTCAACGCGATGATAGACATGGAGATGGGTCCTGATGGCAAAATTTACATTTTGGAATATGGAAATGGCTGGTTTAGCAAAAACACAGATTCAGGTCTTGCCAGAATTGATTACAACGGCGGAAACCGCGCTCCTGTAGTAGCGAAGCTTAGCGTGGACAAAACATCAGGAAGCAGTCCATTGACCGTGACGTTTACGGCTGCTGCGAGTGATCCTGAAAAAGATCCATTATCCTATACATGGAACCTTGGAAATGGAGAGACAAAAACCACACAAGAACCTACGCTGACACATACCTTTAATTCTGTAGGAGATTTTGAAGTGACTGTAGTTGCGAATGACCCTGCTGGACTTACGGGTGCAAGCAACCCAGTCTCTGTTTATTCCGGAAATACCGCTCCGCAAATCGAGATCACTATTGATGGAAATCAATCTTTCTACTTTCCAGGCAAAAAAGTAGCGTACACTGTGGCTGTATCTGATCAAGAAGAACCAGATGCAAGCACAGACCTAACCTCACTTTACGTATCTGCTGACTACATTTCAGGAGTGGATATGGCAGAAGCGGATATGGGGCACAAAGTGATGAGCGAGGCCATGACCGGCAAGTCCTTGGTGCAATCCTTGACTTGTAAAACATGTCACAAAGAAGCTGAAGCTTCGATTGGACCTGCCTATACCGATGTAGCCAAAAAATACCGCGAGCGGGATAGAAACTACCTATTGAATAAGATCAAAAATGGTGGCGGAGGAGTATGGGGAGAAACAGCCATGCCGGCAAATCCTGATCTCAACTCTACAGATGCCAATGCATTGGTGACTTACATTCTTTCCCTGAGAAACGAGGCGAAGCCAAGTTTGCCTGCAAAAGGCGCCGTGGATGCTACTTTGGGCAAAGCACCTTCACCTAATGGTGCCTTGATCATCTCTGCTACGTATACCGACAAAGGAGGAGAAAACATCAAACCGCTGACAGGAGCCAATTCCACAGTACTGACCTCAAATTCGTTTGACTTGGCACAGGCTGGTGATTTTGAAACCTACACCAAGATGGTTTTTGATGGAAGACACTTGCTGATGGTCCCTGCTACAAGTGGATCCTTTGGCCTACCTGCTATTGATTTGTCAGGTATTGGATCCATCACTCTGATGACTGCTTCGCAAGAACCGATCAATACTCCTGTCAATTTTGAAATCAGACTCGATAGTCCGACCGGAGAAGTAGTAGCCCAAGGAGTACATACTCCTGGAGAAGGATTCAAAGCTCCAAACATGCCAATCCTGATGCATCAGGCAAACATTCCTGTCACAGGAACCACGGATGGCAAAAAACATAAGCTGTACTTCGTAAGCAATGCGAATGGTGCGGAATTGGGAACCTTCATCATCATGGGAATCACCTTTAACGCGAAGTAATATTCCCAAAAATTAACCCCAAAAAGGCTTCCAGACTTTAGGGGAATTTCTAAAACCACCGAGCGAGAACTCGGTGGTTTTATTTTTCAGTTTCAATCCGAATCAGTTTCCTGAAGTGTCTCAAAAGAACCTGAACTCAATTTTACTCATCGGTCATCTTTTTTCATTTCGCAGGTTAAATCAAAGAAAGTAGAAAATGAAACTGTATTTTGATGTGCTAATATGATTGACAAACATTTGAAATAAACAAGTCCTCAGCAAAAAGCCTCATTTAAAGCGCCGCCAAATTCCTTTATGAAAATCCTCTCCACTAATATTGGTAAGCCTACTCTATTCCATTGGAATGGAAAAGAAGAAAAGACAGGCATCTATAAATTCCCGACAAACCGACCCATTTATTTGACAAAAAATGATGTAATGGGTGATGAAGTTTCGAATCGACTCAATCATGGGGGTTATTATAAAGCCTGTTATATTTTTTCAGCCGAACAATATCCCTACTGGAAAAGCTTATACCCTGATTTGGATTGGAATTGGGGAATGTTTGGAGAGAATCTCACCCTCTCTGACTTTGATGAAAAACTGGTCTGCCTTGGAGACATCTATGAGGTAGGTGAAGCTGTGGTACAAGTATCACAATACCGGGAACCCTGCTATAAACTGGGAGTCAAATTCGGTACGCAGCAAGTCATTAGACAATTTATAGAACATGGGTATGGAGGTTCCTATCTGAGCATCCTAGAGGAAGGATATGTCGAACCTAACCAGGAATTTAAACTAGTGGATCGCCCAGAAAGCACCTTATCTGTCTCTGATCTTTTTCAGTTGGTTCATTCCAAAGATAAGAACCTTAGCCACATAAGCATTGCTGCAAAAAGTAAAGCGATACCTCCAAAAAAGCGGATTTGGTTAGAGACGTTTCTCAAATAGTAGAACTTAGAATGTCTGAGACAGGATCAAATTCCAAAGAAATTCCCAATACTAATTTTCCCTAAAAGAACCGGAGAAAAAAATAGGAGCTAGAACTACGTCTAACTCCCAAATCTTCAAATCACTTTATTTATCAACTCTTCCTTACTTCATCGGAGAAAATGGTACTGTCTTGAAAAACACT
The DNA here is from genome assembly GCF_003259255.1 of Algoriphagus litoralis. Taxonomy (GTDB): domain Bacteria; phylum Bacteroidota; class Bacteroidia; order Cytophagales; family Cyclobacteriaceae; genus Algoriphagus; species Algoriphagus litoralis. The sequence continues at coordinate 5,100 of NZ_QGOL01000013.1, read as the reverse complement.
GCATCGACCTTTTCTACAATTTTGCCTGATTCCTCAGAGGCATCACGTGCTTTGACCCACTCAGGATCAACTCTGAATCGGTCAAAAGCTGCATTAAAGGCTTCTTTGGAATCATGACCCAGGAGGTAGACCAGTTTCGGCTGTGCACCGTCTTTCTCTACTGTCAGCCAATAGGGGTAGTTTTTCAAGCCTTGTTTCTCAAATAATTCTCGGGTATGGTCCCTGAATCTCGCCTGGATATTTTCTATTTTACCGGGAAAACAATGGTATGTTCTCATCTGAAAAATTCCACTCTCGGTTGGAATCGGGGTATCGTTCAATTCAGGTGCCAAGACCATAAAAGTCTGATCAATTGATTTAACCAAAGGTCCATTTACCCGTGATGCTTCGTAGGCTGCTTTCCACTCCGGATCATTGAGAAAAAGTTCCCAGCTTTTCTCACGGGAGGCCTCATCCGGATACCCAAGGATATAAGTCATGGAATTATCCGTATTCTCTTCCGGAACGAAATAGATAATATTCTCCATTCCGGCTTTTTCAAAAAGCTTCATCGTATGATCTTCAAAACGCTTGAGCAAATCCGGTAGTTTTCCAGGGTGAGCATAATACTTTCGGATTTCGAAATATTTGGATTTTGACACTTTTGGAAGCTGCGCAAATACAGAGCTTATTCCTAGTAACATAAGCAGCAGAAGGCTGGTGATTCGTTTCATGAGGTTAATGGGTTAGAATGATTAAGTTTAATTTTGTTTGACTCTACTTTTTCCAAGCCTTGTAGAGAGCTGGGCTCAGCGCAATTGCAATGGTAAGTAAACCGAATGTCTCACGATTTTCTTCCATCTGCTGGGTTTTCATGGTGAGGTCCTTTTGAGCCCATTCATCGGAAATCCACTGCCCTACTCCTCCGGGGAAGAAGTAAATCGCTCCCAAAACACATAAGACTATGACGACGGTCAATGGGATTTTGGGGAAAATTCCACGGATTCCAAGAAGACAGAATATTATGGCAACACCATAAATACTTACCCAGACTTCAGGATCGGGATCATTGAATTGCCAATAAGCAAATAAGGCAAACAGAACCAGCCACAGGCCGAAGTAAAATTTATTAAACTTCATCGATTTATGTTTTTTGGGTTTCCCTAAAACTAAGCATTTTCAAAATCATTCTCTCAGTGATAGGATAAATGGTCAAGGAGAAGTTTTTGTATAAAAAATCCTCATATTTTCGGCGTAAAAATTCCGCTCACATTTTTATGAGACCTCAAATTAAACTTAGCGAAACCACATCAGAACTTCAGGGAATTCTTGAATTACAAAGAGTCAATCTGCTGAGCGAAATATCCGAAAAAGAAAGTGCCGATCAGGGATTTGTGACAGTACGGCATAGCATGGATCAATTGCAATTAATGCATGCCCTCGAACCACATGTGATAGCCAAAGATGGGGATAAAGTAATCGGATATATTCTGGCTATGACCAAAGAATCCAGGGAATTGGTACCGGTTCTGGTTCCGATGTTTGGACAGTTTGACCGTTTGATTTTTGGAGAAAAACTTTTGTCAGACTACGACTACATGGTCATTGGACAGATCTGTGTTGACAAAGGATATCGTGGTCAGGGGATTTTTGACAGGATGTATGATCACTACAGGGCTACTTTCTCCACTAGGTATGATTTTGCCATTACTGAAATCGCTATTTCAAATTCCCGTTCACTCAAAGCCCATCAGCGGGTTGGATTCAAGGTGATTCATGAATTTAACGACTCCACCCAGAACTGGGCAATAGTCATGCTTGACTGGAAGCAGACCAAGTAATTGCAAGCAGGTCAGAGAAGGATAGTGTCCACTTCTCCAGATTGTAATTTACTCCTACTTATAGGGTAATAAGTAAAATGATTGGGTAAGGAGAACGGGGATCCATGGATTCCCGTTTTTTAGTTTTCCAAAAGCCTAAAAACCGGATTAGGTCGATGGGCCTTCATAATCAGTTCATCAAGTTCGGTCACCTTTTCTGGATTTTCCTTAGCTAAATCCTGAGTTTCGCTGGGGTCAACAGAAAGATTGTAAAGTTCAACTGTCATTTTTTCTTCGTCTTTGATATGGTATTTGACCAGCTTCCAACCTTCCCTTTGCACCGCTTGCCTGCCTCCCAATTCATGAAATTCCCAATACAGATGATCGTGTTTAGGTTGTTCCTTTTCTCCCAGAAGCGTTGGTAAAAGTGAGATTCCATCAATCTCTGGTGGAGCACTTTTCCCGACCAACTCAGCAAAAGTTGGAAGCCAGTCCCAAAAGGCCGAAACATGATTGGATGCGCTACCTGCCTTCACTTTTCCAGGCCATTTGACGATCGTCGGAACCCGAATACCACCTTCATACAAGTCTCTTTTGTATCCACGAAAAATCCCATTGCTGTCAAAAAAGTCGGGATCCGCTCCTCCTTCCCGATGCGGACCATTATCAGAAGAAAATACAATTATCGTATTCTCGCTCAGTCCCAAAGCTTCCAGTTTGGCTACCACCTCACCCACAATTTTATCCACTCGCTCCACCATGGCAGCATGGGTTGCATGCGGATAGGCTTGGGATTGATAAGCAGGAATATTCATTTCCGGTCCATAGTCTCCACCTTGAGGACCGATATGCGGCATTTCTTCACCAAACTTCTGTCTGTATTTCTGAAAAATGGCATCATCCGGTGCCGCCAACTCCGCGTGTGGCAATACGATTGGCATAAATAGAAAAAAGGGTTTAGACTGGTTCTGATCGATGAATTCCAGCGTTTTCTCCTGTATCACATCCGGCGCATAGGTTTCTGTAGTGGTCCAATTGTTGCCAGGCAGGTTTACTTTTTGACCATTTTCCCAGAGGTAAGCCGGATAGTAGCGGTGTGCATAGCGCTGGCATAAGTAGCCGAAAAACTGGCCAAACCCCTGATTTAGCGGATCGCCTGAAGTCTCATTCATCCCCAAGCCCCATTTCCCAAACGCCCCAGTTGTGTAGCCTGCTTCCTGAAATACCTTACTCAGCGTCATCAACGTATCAGCCATCGGAAATTGGCCTTCGGGTTGAACTTCGCTATTGCCTCGGATGGGCGTATGGCCCGTATGCAAACCAGTCAGCAGAGAAGATCGAGAAGGCGCACAAACTGTCGAACCTGCATAGTGGTGTGAGAAAAACATCCCTTCTACCGCCAACTGATCAATATTTGGAGTCTCCGTATACTGCTGCCCCAGAAAACCCAAATCTCCATAACCCAAATCATCTGCAAGTATAAAGATGACATTTGGAGGCGATTCAGCGGATTTTCGTTCTGCATTTTTGCAGGAAACACTTCCAAAGAGAATCAGGATAATCAGCAATCGAATGGACATGATCTTGGATTTTTTCAGAAATTAGGAAAGAGAAACCAAAACTCCAGTCTGTTCTACTTTTTTTTGGAAAAAGGGTTTGCGGAAATAATTACTAAAATCAGCATCGCCTTTAATTGAACGAAAAACCTTTTGGTAGCACAATGCCGTTAAAAGTTATCGAATTGACTAATTGAGGTAATAGAAAGATCCGATGAAATTGTTGCGATGACTCTCTAAAACACTTGATTGACAATGATATAAATTTTAAAAAAGAATGATTTTTTTTTGAATTTAAAAATAAATGAGTAAGTAGTTTTTAATTAACCTTTTTAAACAAACTTTTAACAGCTCAATACTATGAAAAACATTTACCTATCCTTGTTGCTGGTTTTTGCTTTCGCATTCCTGGCAAATGCCCAAAAGAAAGATACTCCATCCTTAATTTCAAGGTCAAGATTATCGGAAAGCAATCTTTCACAGCTGGATAAAAACCAGCTTGAAAAATTAAAAAATTTAGAATACCTCAATTCCGTTTCTTTAATTAACATTGTAAATATTGATGACCTCATGGGTCGTGATGAAATTTCCATTACAATTCCTGGATTAGATAAAAATATTGTTTCCAGAAAGATAATGGCCCAACGCAATTCCGAAGCCGGATCCATGTGGATAGGAGAGGGCGAAAATAGTCAAATTGTCCTTTCATAAAGAAAAAGGAGAAGTATCCGGACACATTTCTACTGGTAATCAGTCTTTTGAGATTCAGCACTTACCTGATGGACAAGCGATATTGCTAGAATATAATATGGAGAAGATAAACTTATTAGAATGTGAACAGCCACATTCAATGAGTAAAGATTCAAATTCTAAAGAAAATGACTTTAAGCCTACTTCTAAAGTTTCTAGTGAAACCGGAGATCAGAACAATAGGATAGCTAACACCTCGGCCGTAGTGAGAGTACTGTTCTTATTTACTCCCGCTGCGGCAAACTCAGGACAAAACCTGGTAAATATGGCAAATACGGCACTTGCCCAATGGCAAACTGCTGTAATTAACAGTAACACTTTGGTAGCTTTAGAACTTGCAGGGGTTTTGCCTCTAAATTTTAATGAACGACAAAACAGTCAAACTATTAACACAAATCTTGAAGATGATGTAACTGATTTGGCCAATAACATAAATGCTCAACAACTCCGAAATGAAAATGAAGCAGATGTAGTTATATTACTGACTAATAGTTCAAATTATGGCGCGCTAGGAAGGGTTGTAGAAATTGGACCAAATGAACCTTTGGCCTACGGCATATCACAAGTAAGTGCGGGAATCGCAAACTTTACAATCGTTCATGAGATCGGTCATTTATTGGGTGCGAGACACGATACCGACCCGGCACCGGGAGATGCACATGCCCACCTTTGGATTTCCGGTTCTTTCCCAAGACGTAATCATTGGAGATCAATAATGGGTGTTCTTCCTCCATTTGGCCCTAATTACACCAGAGTACTTCATTTTTCCAATCCATTCCGAACACACAATGGTGAAGCTACAGGAGTTATCAATGTATCAAACAACAATCGTAACATTAATTTGAATGGCCCAACAGTCGAAGCTTTCAGATTTTCAATTCCCGCATTGTGGGCTTCTATCCTTGGGCCTGGGACAGCAGGAAATGGTCAAACACTTAATTTCAGTCCAAACATTCAAGGTGGCATAGCACCATATTCCACAAGCTGGCAATTAA
>NZ_QGOL01000012.1 GCF_003259255.1 Algoriphagus litoralis | reverse complement strand
CTCTTACAACACTTCAAAGAACTTTATTCCGATCTTTATCGGAAATTGCGAGACCCTTGTCCCAAATGCGAGTGCAAAGATCGGATTTTGTTTTGTTTTTACAATATCCAGAAGAAAATTTTCTACTTTTTTTCTTCTCTCTTTAGGCTCATTTCAACTATTCCCAGAGACATATCCTCGAATGGGAGTGCAAACATAGCCGAGTGTTTTTGATTACACAAGTCTTTGCAAAACAAAAATCAGAAACTTTTTGGATTAGTATCTTTATCCTTTCAAAATCAGGACTTTGATTTTTTAAACAATGGCACTGTACTGCAAGGCTCACCAAACATTAGAGATCTAGCCACAGGTTGAAGGGCAGAAATCATTCTTCCATAGGCAAAAAGTGGAATCGGAAAATCACTGCATCCCTTGATGACAACTGGACGATCCCGAAACGACTCCAAATCAAAGCCAGAAATTACTTGCTCCGAAATCATAATTTCCAAGCTATCCAAATCTCCCACGGCATATCCCTTAGCTACGGGATCCAAATAAGTACACGCTAACATGAACGCCCAAGTTGGAACTATCGCGTCAGCAGAGCATGTCACAGCCACCCATTTATCCCGATAAGACTCCCAGTCCACTTCCTTAAGTGCCTTTCTAAAGTCTTGCTCCTTAAGAATTAACTCCTGCCAGAGAAAAGTCTTTAGATCAAAACTTACCCGAGCTTCTTTGGGGTAGATTTCTTCCAAGTTTAAGGAAACGATTGAACTGGATGTGACTCTGTTTATGATTTCACTCATAGCTCAAGAAGTGGATTCTTTTTTGAATGTAAGGCTTTGAACTCTTTGAGGTAGTTTGGAACAAAGTAAGCCAAGTCGGCAAAATCATGGTTCTTATATTTATCCCAGGCTAATTTACCAAGATGGGCAGCTGAAAAAGAGAGGTCTGATACAAATTCTGCGTTTTCATGGGTAACGACTTTCTGAAGTTTCTCGAGCGCATTGCCCACAAAATAAACCCGGCCTTTCTCCAAATAGTTCTGAAAGGCATTCGGTTCCAAAACTTCTGAATCGAGCTTTGAAACAGAATTCAGCTTAGCATGAAAGACCTCCCGGTAAATCTCCATCCTTCTGGCATCCAAAACTGAAATAATTAGAGCATCTGACTCAGAAACAACTGCACTGGCCAAGGCTTGAAGCGTATTGACTGAAATTAGCGGCAAATTCAGCCCGAAAGCCAAGCCTTTTGCAGTAGAAACTCCTATGCGCAATCCAGTATAAGAACCAGGGCCTTCAGAAACTGCAATGGCATTCAAGTCATTAAACCCCATTCCCGCCCTTTCCAAAACATCCACTACTAACTGCATCAATTGCTCTGCATGTGCTCCGGGCTCAGTAATCTCCGATAGAGCTATTAAGCCTCCACAATTATGAACTGCTACAGAGCAAGTCTCTGTAGATGTCTCAATAGACAATATGTTCCCCATTACTTAATTGAAGCTGATAGAACTTTGGAAGATTTCGCAGGATCAGACAAGTATGATTTTGCCAATTCTATCGCTGGATCTTGATCCAAGCCTGCTTCGATCATGCCTTCTTGGAAATAATATCGGGATACAATTTCTTCACTCAGGATTTTTTTAACCTCCTCCTTATAGGTGTCCAAATCATTCTCTTTACTGTGATTGACTTTGGATTTGATCGCTTCCAACTGAGTTTTTATTTCTTCAAAATAGGCTTCTTTCTCAGCATATTTCTCCAGGTCTTGAACCGATTTTTCTACATAGGTGGTATAATCATATTCTTTCCCCTCCAAAAACTTCTTGAAATCCTCGTAATCTGAATCGGAAATAGTAAAAGTCATTGGATCTGAAATCGACTGATGCTTGTAAAAATACTGGGTAGCAAAATCAAACACATGATTACCAGCTACCAAGGTATACGATATGGGTGCATAGCTAATTTCCTCTACAAGATCATCTGGCTCAATCCCAGCTCCATCTTTTACGATTCTTCCATTTGCTGTTTTAAAAGCTTTTCTCAGAGAATCTGGTACGGTAGTAACCGAACCATTCTCTCTAGTCTGTGCGTAATCTATCGCCTGGATACATCGACCACTGGGTATATAATATTTAGCAGTAGTCACTTTTACCTGAGCGTTATACGTCAGCGGAATGGTAGTCTGCACAAGACCTTTTCCGAACGACTTTCGTCCTACTAGTACTGCTCGATCGTAATCCTGAAGTGCCCCTGCTACGATCTCAGCAGCGGAGGCACTACGCTCATTGATCAAAACGACCAATGGAATATCCTTATCAATAGGCGTCTTGGAGGTCTTGTAGGTATAATTCACATTTTGAAGCTTTCCGAGTGTCTTTACTACTTCCTTCCCTTTTGGAATAAACAGGTTAACAATCTCCACTGCCTCATTCAGTAACCCTCCGGGATTGTCCCTTAGATCCAAAATCAACTTTTCAGCACCCTGTGCTTTAAGATTAACCAATGCATTTCTTACCTCAGTCGAGGCATTTGTGGTGAAGTCCGAAAGTTTGATATACCCGGTTTTATCGTCGATTTTACCATAAAAAGGCACGTTTTTCAATGTGATCTTTTTTCTGATCAAAGAAAAATCCAGTGTATCCTTGTCGCGAAGGACTTTTAAAGTCAATGAAGTATTAGCCGGACCTTTAAGAAGGTCGGAAACTTCTGCAGTTGGCTTATTTGAAACATCAATGGAGTCAACTTTTAAAATAAAATCAGCAATTCTCAATCCTGAGGACTGTGCAGGAAAACCTGTATAGGGCATGAGAATCATATTTCCCTCTCCGCGATTCCCTATCAGAGCTCCAATCCCAGCATACTCACCTGTCGTCAACATCCGAAAGTCTGCTGATTCTTCCTCTGGAATGTATTCAGTATATGGATCAAGCTCCTCGAGCATGGCATTGATCCCGATAGTTACCAATTTGTCCGGGTCGATCTCATCCACATAATACGAATCCAGCTCTCTGACCAAAGTCGCAAAGATGTCAATGTTCTTTGCCAAGGCAAAAAGCTTGTCGTTTTTCACTTGAAAGGCAATCGTGCCTAAGAAAAGAACTAGAACTAAGGGGATAAAAACAATTGGTTTCTTCAATTTTTGGATCATGGGGAAAACGGTTTTTGGGATAAATCCAGATTCAGTTTTTCCAAAACCTGAATCATCTTGGGCTGAATCTCTGCAAATGACATTTCTGCCTTACCAACAAATATAAGGCCCACAATAATTCCATCTGCAGCTAGCAGATGTTTGTTGAGCCGGTAGGCTTCTCGCAGTCTCCGTTTGATGAAGTTCCTGCCTGTTGCTCTTTTGATTTTCTTCTTGGAAACAGAGAAAAGCACCTGATTAGGTTGATGTTTTACCTCATTCTTTTGGATAAAAAGTACTTTGAACGGGTACAAAAAAAAAGAGGAACCTTCGTTAAAAAGTTCCTTGATTAGTTTTTCGGCATGAAGCCGCTCGTTCTTTGGAAGTTTAAAATTCATCGCTGGACTTTAGTCGTATGTGAACATACGAAAAGCAATGCAAAGAATTACTTCTTCAGTGTCTTTTCAGAAGATACGGTCAACTTATGTCTTCCTTTTGCTCTTCTTGCCTTGATTACTCTTCTACCGTTGGCAGTAGACATTCTTTCTCTGAAGCCGTGCTTGTTCTTTCTTTTTCTTCGAGAAGGCTGGAATGTTCTTTTCATGATCGAATATCTTTAACTAGTTGCGTTCTTTATCTTCCATTCAGGCATTGACCCTGAAAAGGATTGCAAAGATATGGACCATTTTCTGAAATACAAATCCGACTTCTACATTTGTTGCTATCAAACCACTATTTTCTATGATTCGCTTCACGATCCGATGTAAAAATCCCGTTTCTCAATTCGTTCAGCTTGAATTAGAGCTGAATGTAAAAGAATCCGGGTCAGTCAAACTTCAATTGCCCGCATGGCGAGCAGGTCGATACCAGTTGGCAAATTTTGCGCAAAATCTTCGGAACCTAAGCATCTTCGATCCCCACACTAAGCCAATTGATGCAGTGAAGAGCAGTAAGGACTGTTGGGAGTTTCACGCTAATGAAGCGGGAGATTACCGGATTTGCTATGAATATTATTGTGGAAAAATGGACGCTGGCAGCTCATGGGTAAATGACGAGCAAGTTTACTTGAATTTGGTCAACTGTTGTTTTGAAGTAAGTGGCAGAAGTCATGAGGAAATTTCCGTTAATCTAGATTTACCCCAATTTCCCCTACAGGTCAGCACGCTAATTCCAATTGCAAATTCCATTTGGAAGGCGACAGACTTTCAGCTGTTGGCTGATTCCACTGTTCTGGCATCGAAAAGCCTAACCCACTGGAATTATTCCGTAGGTAAAACACAATTTACCATTTGGATCAAAGGTGAAATTCACTTTGACAAAGACAAATTTCTTGAATCCTTTATGGCATTCTCAGAAAAGCTGATTCAAGACTTCGGAGAATTCCCAGAGTCAGAATATCAATTTATTTACCAACTTCTCACCTATCGCCACTATCATGGTGTAGAGCACAGAAGAGGTACCGTGATCACTTTTGGCCCGGATGAGAGCTTGGCCGATCCGGATCAACTGGAGGAACTTCTGGGAGTCAGCTGCCATGAACTCTACCATGCCTGGAATGTGTGCAGAATCCGGCCAAAGGAGCTATTACCCTATGATTTTTCCAAAGAAACCTATACTAAGGCAGGTCTGCTTTTGGAAGGTGTGACCACCTATATGGGTGATTTGTATTTGCTGAAGTCGGGCGTCTATGATCTTCCGACCTATCTTAAACATCTGGAAAAGATCCTTGCCCGTGAATCAGTAAGCTTCGGCTGGCAAAACCATACCATTGCTGAGTCATCGTATGATCTTTGGTTGGACGGATATGTAGCGGGGATTCCTGACCGCAAAGTCAATATTTACACGCGTGGAGCCTTACTTTCCTTTTGCATGGATATTCTGCTGTTGAAAGGCGGGAGCTCATTAAGTCTGGTGATGAAAGAGATGTGGCTCCAGTATGGACAACCCTTTGTGGGGTATACAATGGAAGAATTTGATCAGGTGGTTTTTGAAAAATTTGAAGATAAAACAGAGATCCAAGAGTTCTTTTCTGCCTATATCTATGGAAAGAAGGATCTGTTTCCTTTTTTGAAAACTCAATTTGCCAGCTTGGGGATCGAGCTAGAGGAAATTGAGACTGAAAATTGGCTCCTACATCGCTTTGGTATTCGAATCAATGAGGAAAATAAAATCATTCAGATCCACCCAGAATCTAAAGCATACTCTTTCTTAATGAAAAATGACCAAATCCTGACTTTCGATTTCAACATGGATTCGGATTACCCCGAACTAGCGCTACGAAGAGAAGAGAGAGAAATTAGGTATTTACCTAAAGAGGAAAAGGGCATCTTTTTTCCGGATTATCGACTTTCCATGGTAGAAGAAAATGCCCTTACCAACAAATGGAAGAACTAAAAAAGGCCTCCATAAAAATGGAGGCCTCAAGATCAAATGATGTCTTTTATTTACTGAAAATCCGAATCAGAAAGTGTTTGATTGAATTTGACAGAAATCATTTTCGCTTCCAATGCCACTGGGAGCATCGGATTTTTGATCGTCAACATCATCGGAAACAACACACCATCCACTTCCTGATAATCTGAATACGTGATGTCTCCTGTGGCTGCTGAACTGGTCTTTAATTTCAACCCAGTTTCGACAGAATAGAATTCATTTGTTACCATGCCATTTGGAGCAGTGATACCCAACTTATTGGTTTGTTGACCATCCACCTCTTCTGTACCGAGGAATTCCAATTTGAAACCCATCTCTTCATAGAATTGCTCTGGGAAAACATAGGTCTGCGGCTTCAGCAATGCGGCCGTTTCGTCAGGAAGTTCCTGCACTTGACCCATCATTACCATTTGCCCTTTGCCACCTACCAATAAGGTTTTTTGCATTTCGTTGCCTCCCACAGAGGTGGACTGCATCATTCTCGAATTTTCAGAGTCAGCGACTGTCTTGATTTCAATGACCTGGCCTTGAAAATTAGCCTCAGCAGTCATGCTGGCATTCTTGATGGCTTTTACTTTTTCCTCTCCGCCAACAGCCTTGATATAATTGGCGATGATGGTAGCTGGATCGTTCATGACCATTGCCATTGGATCTCCCGATCGGATAATTCTTTCTGCAATTAGGTCGCTTTGAAAAGCAGCTATCATTGCCGCAGACACTAAAAGTGATTTGATTTTCATAGTAGATAATTTAAAGTAATGTAAAGAAAAGTAAAAGAGGAGTTGTAGCACTCCTCTTTTTAATTTATTTGACGTCCTCGTCTGTCACAGGTACATTCAACTCCATGGACGTGACCTTCGCTTCCAAAGGAACCGGAATAGCAGGGGACTTAATCGTCCAAGCCATCGGGAGGAGCACTCCGTCTTTAGCTTGGTAATCTGAATAATAAGTATCCCCGGATGCCGGGTTCTCATATTTGATTTTCAAACCAGACTCCTGCGCATAATAGTTGGTCAATTTTGCTCCAGATGCTGTAGCTATGATCACTTTATAAGCAGGTGTGCCGTCCACATCTTTCAATCCGTCGAATGTCAAGGTGTAGCCATTTTCCTGATAAACTGCCTCTGGGAAAAGGAACGAGTTCAACTTGGCTTCTGCCAATTGCTCCTCAGTCAATTCTACTGACTGACCCTGCACAGACATGGAGCCTTTGCCATCTGCAAGCGTAGTCTTCTGCATTACATTTCCTCCTACGGAAAGTTTCTGGCCATAGCGTCCATTTTGGGAATCATAGATGAAAGACAGATTCAATGGAGTTCCCATCACCACTGCATCCATTGAGATTTTGGCAGTTTTGATCGCTTTCACTTGATCTACTCCACCGATTGCTTTGAGGTAGGTATCAAGAACTTTTTCCGCAGTCATGTTTTCATCTGCCACGAGTTCTTTGGCTGGTGAACCCATGTTGTCATACATAATGACTTCACCAAATTGCGCCAATTTTTCTTTGATTTCGGATCCATTGCCTACTGTAGTGATGATGAATTTGTCTGGCTCGATCAGTCGCTTTGCGGTGGCATTGATATCTGCTACCGTTAGCGCGTTTAATTTCTTCAAATAAGTCTCGTAGTAATCTTTTGGAAGATTATAACGATCAATGTTCAAAGCAAAGTTGGCTACCGTACCAGGTTGCTCTAAAGATCTACCAAAGCTTCCGGAAAGTTCTGCCTTAGCTTTTGCCAATTCTTCCTCAGTCACGCCATTGTCCACCAGATTTTGGATCTCATAGATGAACTCATATACAGCAGAGTCAGTCACTTCGGTTCTTACAGAAGCATTTGCGGAAATAGTCGCTACCAGTTTGTCTGCACCGATGGAAGAGTAAGCACCATAGGTATAGCCTTTGTCCTCCCGGAGATTCATAAACAGTCTCGAGGCAGAACCTCCACCCAAAATCTGGTTAAGCAAACGGCTGGAGATGTAGTCTGGATCACCGATTTTCATGTCGACAGGCTGTGTCACATTGATCACTGACTGGACAGACGAACTTCTGTCTACCAAGGCTACAGCTCTCTTCGAAGCGCGTTCAGGCATAGGATAAGTAAAGGTTGGCACATTGCCCTTTGCCCATTTTCCGAAATATTGCTTAACTACTTTTTCCGCCTCTGACTTATCCATATCTCCCACGATTGCCAAATAGGCAATATTCGGCTTGAAATAAGTATTGTAATAGCCTTTCACATCTTCTACGGTGATGTTATTGATTGTTTCTTCGCTTTCGATCTCTCCGTATGGGTGGTTTTTACCATACAGGACCGTCCGTGACAATCTTGAGGAAATGGCATTTGGATTATCCTTGCTTTGAGCCAATCCTGTCAGAGATTGCTTTTTCAATTTATCCAACTCTTCCTGCGGAAAAACCGGATTATACAGCACATCGGCCATCAATTCAAGTATTTTTTCCTGATGTTTTTTCAAAGAAGAAGCAAACATAGAAGTGGATGAGGCGCTCAAACTCGCCCCGATGAAATCAATCTCTTGATCTAATTGATCCTTGGTTCGGTTTTTGGTTCCACCCATCATCATTTCACCCACGAATCCAGTCATCCCGGTTTTGTCTCCTTGCAGAATTGGATCTCTTTCCAATACCAGTGTGAATGACACGCGAGGAAGTTTGGTGTTTTTAACCAAAAACACTTTCAATCCATTATCCAAGGTGAATGTCTCAGCCTCTCCGATTTTAATCTCGGGAGCAGGACCTGAATCAGGAAGCTTACTTCTGTCCACTTGAGCATAAGAGCCCAGCGTGGCCAAAAGCGTAAAAACGAATGCTATAGCTATTTTTTTCATGTCTATTTTCTTTAAGGTAAAACAATTACTCAGTCGCAGGTTGAGCAGATTTTGGTAAATAGTACAATACCACACGGCCAGTCAGATCCATATATTCCTTGGCTACCCGCTGAATATCCGCTTTGGTGACTTTCGAGTATGCTTCCATGACTTGGTTTATGTAATTGGTGTCCCCATAGATTACTTTGGCTTCTGCAAGATTTTCAGCAATACCTGCGATGGTGGAGTTACCGCTCACGATATTGTTTTCCATAATGTTTTTGAGCTTTTCAAATTCTTCATCGCTGATTCCCTGATCCTGTACCTGCTTGATCAACCGGTCCACCTCTGCTTCGAGATCCTGTGGCTCTACGCCCATATTGGTGATGCCATACATCAGGAAAACTCCCCCGTCTTCAAGCTCCAGTGGAATCGCCGCAACTACCAGTGCTTTTTGCTGTTTATCCACCAATTCCTTCGTCATGAGGGAAGAGTTGCCCCCAGTCAGATACGTGGACAGCATCGAAAGTGCATAAGAATCCGGGTGGTTTCTTGGAGGTAGATTGTAAGCCTGAATCACCGCAGGAATCTGAATATTATCGTAGACGATGTCACGAATTTCCGCAGTCTTCTTAGGCTCTTTTACATTGGGACGGTAGATTTCTTTTACTCCTTTTGGGATTTCGGAGAAATACTTTCTCACCAATTTTTCAGTAGAAGCATAATCAATGTCTCCTGCGATAGTCAAGGTCGCATTGTTTGGCACGTAGAAATCTTTGTAAAACTGCTGAAACTCTTCAATGGTAGCAGCATTCAGGTGATCCATCGATCCGATGGGTGCCCAACGATACGGGTGAACCTGATAAGCTCTTACCAGCGTCTCAGGGAGAATTGTGCCGTAAGGCTGGTTCTCATAACGTTGACGTCTTTCTTCTTTGACAACCTCACGCTGAGTTTCTACACCCGTTATATCTACTTTGGAATGGAGCATTCGCTCACTTTCCATGTAAAGTGCCAATTCCAGTTCATTGGAAGGAAGCAACTCATAATAATACGTGATATCATTTGAGGTGTATGCGTTAAGGGTACCTCCACGGCTTTGAATGATATTCATGTATTGACCACGGTCGATATTCTCAGAGCCCTCAAACATCAAATGCTCAAAGAAGTGGGCAAAACCTGTACGCTCTGGGTTCTCATTTTTAGAACCTACATGGTACAAGACCGAAGTGACCACGATCGGTGTGGTATTATCCTGGTGCATGATCACATGCAGCCCGTTGTCCAAGGTGAATTCCTTGAACTCAATTTTGTTTTGGGCTAATGCCGGTATGCTGAGCACTCCGAGTATCAGGCCTAACGTTGTAAATTTTCTCATGGTAAAAAGATTGGGTTAGTATTCAATTAAGAACTTGGTCGGAATTTAGAATGTTTTGTTCAAATAAGAAATTTGCCTTACATCAAAGTAAACTGCAATTAGTATGGTAAAGGTTAGATAATCCACCATTGCAGGAAAAAGAAGATAAACGAAGCGGGGAAATAAAATTTCCCCGCTTCGTTAATTTTCCTTAAGGATTCAATCTTGCCAAGATCGCTTTGGCTTCATGCCATTGCAGTCTCGGTCCAAATTGACTCACAATTTTGGAACTGGCCATCGAGGCCAACTTTCCACTGGAGGCGTACGAATGCCCATTGGTGATGCCATATAAAAATGCACCGGCAAACATGTCTCCCGCTCCATTGGAATCAATAGCCGTAGTAGGATAGGGCTCGATATCGATGAAGGTATCTCCATCAAAAATCATTGCTCCATTTTTCCCTTGCGTGATGACAAAGTGCTTGGCGACTTTTTTCAGTTCTTCCCTTGCCTCTGAGAGATTGTCTTTACCTGTGAAAAGCATCGCTTCTTCTTCATTTGCAAAAAGCAAATCCACACTCGCTCCGATCACTTCATCAAATGGCTCCCGAAAATACTTCACCATAGCAGGATCAGAAAAAGTCAAAGCGACTTTCACGCCGTTTTCTTCTGCTACTTTCTTGGCATGCTTCATGGCAGTTTTTCCGTTTTCGGAAGTGATCAAATATCCTTCGATGAAGAGGTATTTGGAATCTTTAATCGCCGATTCATTAAGGTCAGTGACAGAAAAATTCTGTGTGATGCCTAGGAAAGTATTCATCGTCCGCTCAGAATCTTCAGTTACCATCACGAGACATTTGCCCGTAATGCCTTCCTGAAGATTTGACTGGGTCAAGGCCGAATCCACCCCAGAATCCTGCAAATCCTTCAGGTAAAAGTGTCCCAACTCGTCATCTGCTACACGAAAACAATAGTAGGACTTCCCTCCAAACTGGCTTACCGCCACCACGGAGTTGGCAGCAGAACCTCCCGCTTGCTTTTTTGCCTCTTCGGTATTGATGACTTGCATCAGCGAATTTTGACGGGCTTCGTCTACCAGAGTCATCAGGCCTTTTTCGACTTGATTGACCAAAAAAAACTTGTCTTTCACCTTGAACTCAATATCTACCAGTGCATTTCCGATGCCTGTTACGTCGTATTTTTTCATTTATAAAGGATTGTAAAATTGAAATATTTCAAAATTGGAAGATTAATCAGAAAGCTGGGCTTTACTTCATTATTCGAAATTCGATGTTCGCTATTCGACAATAATCATGGCAAGCTCAATTGGGAGAATCAGGTTTGAGGTTCGAATTTGTGTCGTAAATCGTCCTTCGTAACTCGTCAATCGAAAATAGGGTGTCGCTCAAACGGCTTTTCCCGATCAAACAGGTAGCGGTAGGTATGATGTGTCTTGTAAATCGTCGCCAACAGTTGCTCACAGACCCGCATCATTTTTGGATTGAAGTCGCCGATCCAGTTCATCTCGATGGTTTTGTATGGAAAAGAAGCTTTGCCACTCATCTTGTCATAGCTGATGATCATGGCGCTCTCGACTCCTTTACCCTGATGCTCCGGCACTACGCCAAAGACCAACCCGAGCATTTTATTGGGCGGAAAGAAAGTTTTGTAAAATAGAAATTTGACCTTACCGATAAGATCCATCTTCCCGTTGACATGCTTGAAGATCTGGTTGATTTCAGGGATTTGGATGAAAAATCCAACAGGTTCACCTTTGAAGAAAGCGAAATAGATCAAGCGTGGGTCGATGATTGGCTTCATTTTTCCAAACATCAATTGGGCTTCTTTCAAAGCAATTGACTTGCCCATGTGGCGGGCCCAGGCTTTGTTATACACCGTCATGAAGTACTCCGGCGCTTTTTCCTGAAGTTCTTTCCCTTTGATGTACCGGAAAGAATACTCCGGATTCGCCATGATGGTGTTGGCGCGTTGGATCATTTTCTCGTCAAAACCGAGATCCTGAACGGGTCGCATATAGGTGTATTGCTTGAAGTATAGCTGGAAGCCATAGTTTTCGAAGAACTTCTGGTAGTATGGAAAGTTCCATGGCATATTGTAGTTCGGCTCAGAAAAACCATCTACCAACAAGCCCCACCATTTGTCACGTTCACCGAAGTTGATCGGGCCATCCATCGCTTCCATTCCTTCACTTTGGAGCCAGGCTTTTGCAGTATCAAGAATTAGAAAAGCTGCGTCTTGATTGTCTATGCACTCAAAGAATCCCACTCCTCCAGTTGGTTGCTTTTCTTTCATTTTGGGATTGATAAAAGCTGCAACCCGACCGATGGTCAATCCTTTTTCATCCTGAAGAAGCCATCGCTTGGCTTTGGCCCCATTTCGAAAAAGCTTATTGGTCTCGGGATGAAAAAGTCCCTCAATATCCGCATCGATTGGTCGGATCCAGTTTTTTTCCTTCTTATAAAGCCTCACTGCCATTTCGATAAACTCTTTCTGATGGGCAGGCGTGGTGACTTCGATTAGCTTCATGAGATTATTATTTGTTCTTCAAATTGCTCATGGAATCTCGCAAGGATTTACTTAACTCTAGGTCTGACTTTCTTGTTGTGCTCGATTTCATTCGGGTGATTTTAGTCGGCTAAAGTAGTCGATTGGTGGGAAAGGGCAAAAAGTAAGTGCTTGCGTTGTCCTGCTTCTCCAGAAGCTGGATGATTTTCATCTAGTGTGTTGCTTTCAGAAAAGCTGCGCAAAAAAAATGCTGCATCCGGAGAAGCAGCATTTCCATTTATCTAAAGCGCTTTCAGTACCTGGTTTCCAAATTTTGAAAAGTCCTCATCTGAAATCGCTCCAAAAATGGCATATCATTCGAACTGGTGGGCTCTGCGGCAAGATTTCTATTGAAGTCGCGACGTGCTAAGTGGTGCTTTTGAATTGGATCTATTTCTCGGGAAACTGAAGGACTATTCTGATCAAACATCTCCTCACCAAGCGATTCTCCATTCAAACCAAAGTATCTCCAAGTTCCTGTCTTTTCACCTGCATTATATGATCCCGAGCTAGCTACTGCTGTACTTTTTGGATAATAGGTCAACCAAACGCCAGTTCGGACTCCTTTAGCGTAGCGCCCATTTTCCAGCAAATTTCCTTCTCGGTCATAGACAAGTCTTTTTCCTGTGCCATTGACCAGTTTCCCTGCATCCAGCACTCTGCCATCCACAGTTCTAAACTCGCTGATTGCTACCAATCGATTTTCGACAAACTGCTCATCCTGAAATACAACCCCTTGTTCATCGACTACCTTCCAAATTCCCTCTTTGTTTCCATCCTTGTATTCTCCCTCTCGGTAAAATCCCTGTACCTCTCGGATTTGCTCTTTCCAGTCCCCCACACGGACACCCGCTAGGTACGCTCCTTTGCTGATCAGGGTACCCAGATTGTCGTAGTTTTCCCAGTTGCCAGAAAGCTCCCCTTTGACAAAAGTTCCAATGATTTCTGGCTGACCATCCTCATAGAATCGCTCGTAAGCTCCGTTTTCTCGGTCATTTGCGAATTCTACAGATTTTTGAAGGGTACCATTTGGAAAAAAAGACTGATAGGTGCCCTGAAGTTTACCCTCTTCAAATGGGATAGTTTCGGCTACATTTCCATTTGGGAAGTAATTTTTAGTAGTGCCTTGAAGCAAATTTTTGAGGTAGAAATATTCGGATTTTTTTGACCCATCACGGTAATAGGAATTCCAATCCCCCTCTTTGAAATCATCTAGGTATTGACCAGAAAGCAGCACTTCACCACCTTCGCTGAATTCAAAAAACTCTCCGTTAAGCTTGCCATTTGAAAAATTTACCAATTTTTTGATTTGACCATTTGGGTAAAACTCCTCCATCAACCCGTCAGGCAAATTGTCTTTGAACGTAATCTGAAAAACCGGAACGGATAAATCAAACTCCTCCGCTATCTCCACACCTCTTACCGCATCCAAACTTACTTGAGGAGCATTGAGCTCATTTACCCGCTTATAAATTTTCCAGGTTCCGGACTTCTTCCCTTCTTCAATTGGACCTATTCCAACCAGATTGGTATTTCCAAAATAGAAGTACTCTTGGGTTTCGCTTGCCGGAAGATCTTGAATCAAGAACAGTCCGAATAATAAGACAAGGAACGTTTTCATAGTTTTAAGAGATTTAGTTGGATAAAAATCCTTGTGTTTTTCTCCCATGCAAAACGGAAGATAAATCCTAAATGTTTAGATTAATTATTTTTAGATTAGTTAGAAAAATAATTTATGGTTCAATCTCAAGTTACCTGCATATCCAGAAGCTGGATTCAATCAAAAAAAAAATGCTGCCTCTGGAGAAGCAGCATGTCATTAACTTTCAACAGTCGCATACAAATCAAACTCCGTCGCTTCATAAACCTTGGCCTGGACAAAGTCTCCCACCCGGCAGTAAAACTTGGAAGCATCGATTAGCACTTCATTGTCCACTTCTACAGAGTCAAATTCTGTTCGGCCGACGAAATGGCCTCCTTCTTTTTTATCGATCAGGACTTTGTAGGTTTTACCAATTTTCTCCTGATTCAGGTCGTAGCTGATTTGCTCCTGTACTTCCATCAGGTGATTGGCGCGGTCCTGCTTTTCTTCCTGAGAAAGTTTGTCCTCCATCCCAAATGCATGGGTATTTTCCTCATGGGAATAAGTAAACACACCCAATCGCTCAAACTTCATTCGCTCCACAAAGTCCACCATCTCTTGGAATTCCTTTTCTCCCTCTCCCGGATGCCCAGCGATCAAGGTTGTCCGGATCGCAATCTCAGGGATCATCTCGCGTATGCTGTGGATAAGTTCTTCCTGCTTTTCGCGAGTTGTGCCCCGGCGCATCGCCTTCAGGACATCAGTCGAACCATGCTGCAAAGGAATGTCCAAGTACTTACAGATATTCGGACGCTCTTTCATTACCTCGATCACATCCATCGGGAAACCCGTCGGGTAGGCATAGTGGAGACGAATCCAGTCGATTCCCTCCACATCGGATAGGTTGCGAAGGAGCTCGGCCAAGTTTCTTTTTTTGTAAATATCTAGACCGTAATAGGTAGAATCCTGAGCGATTAGTAGCAATTCTTTGGTTCCATTTGCCGCTTTGTGCTGGGCTTCCTTCACCAATTCTTCAATCGGTCGGGAGATATGCCCACCCCGCATCAGCGGAATCGCACAGAAGGAACAAGGTCGATCACAACCCTCGGAAATCTTCATGTAGGCGTAGTGTGCTGAGTGAGTCAACAGACGCTCTCCAACCAACTCATGCTTGTAGTCAGCTTTGAATTTCTTCAAAATAGCAGGCAAGTCCCGGGTTCCAAAAAATGCATCGACCTGTGGGATTTCTTTTTCCAAATCGTCTTTGTAGCGCTGTGAAAGACAGCCCGTCACGTACACCTTATCCACCAAACCCTGCTCCTTAGCATCCACATATTGGAGGATGGTATCGATCGATTCCTGCTTGGCATTGTCGATGAATCCACAAGTATTGATGATGATGATATTGTTGTCATCGGAGTTGGACTCATGACTGGCATTGATGCCGTTACCTCTGAGTTGGGTCAGCAGGACTTCGGAATCGACCAGGTTTTTGGAGCAACCCATGGTGATGATATTGACTTTGTCTTTCTTTAATGTTCTCGCTTTCACAGATTTCGCTTCGATTTGGGAGGGCAAAGGTAGGCAAAAAAACCGCGAAACGAATTAGGGATTGAAAAATTGGAATATTACAAAATTGGAAAAATGCCTGATCTACAACCCGTTCTTCTGAAAATAAGCGTTTGTCTTCTCGGAATTTTCCAATCTTTCAATTTGAGAATTTTCAAATCGCCTCCACTTAACACTTTGATAAAATAACCTTAACGTGAGGTATCGCACTCGGGGAAATGGTTTGTCTAATTTCGCAGCGTACAGCAAATACTTTTTAACTCCTTGCATTTATTTTTTGCCTCGACGAAAGTCGGGGCACCGTGCAAGGGAGGACATTTGTCAGGCTGAGGGAAGTCGAAGCCTCGGATTTTTTAGATTTCGGACGTCGGATTTTAACTACCCAAACACCAAAATTTAAATCAGTGTAAATCTGTGACTTTTTCTGTGTCTATCTGTGGGAACCTCTGACCTCCTGTCAATCCAAAAATCTTTTGCCGATTTCAGGGTATAGAGTACCTTAGTTTCCCAAATCGAATCGTATGGAATTCACTGCCCCAAATGCCCAAATCTTGACTTTTGACAGGAAAAATCTTTCCGACCAAACCCTCCTCAAACTCTACGAATCGCTGATCATGCCCCGTCGAATCGAGGAGAAAATGCTAATCCTCCTACGGCAGGGTCGAATCAGCAAGTGGTTTAGTGGATGGGGTCAGGAAGCCATCTCGATTGGCGCAGTAAATGCCTTGGCGGCGGATGAATTTATCCTGCCCATGCACCGCAACTTGGGGATTTTCACAGGTCGGGACATGCCTTTGGAGCGGTTGTTTGCACAGTTTCAGGGAAAAAAATCAGGCTTCACCAAAGGTCGGGACCGTTCTTTTCACTTTGGCAGCATCGAGCACCACATCGTCGGAATGATCTCCCACCTCGGGCCACAATTAGCCATCGCAGATGGAATCGGCTTGGCCCACAAGCTTTCTGAGGAAAAGAAAGTGACCCTTGTTTTCTCCGGTGACGGGGCAAGTTCGGAGGGTGATTTTCACGAAGGATTAAATGTGGCGGCGGTTTGGAAATTGCCGGTGATTTTTGTGGTGGAGCACAATGGGTATGGGCTTTCGACCCCAAGTGAGGAACAGTTTGCCTTTAAGTATTTCACCGAAAAAGGCCCTGGCTACGGTATGGAAGCAGTCCGGATGCAGGGAAACAATGTCTTGGACGTCTACGATACTATTCTTAGACTGGCCGAAGACATCCGTGAAAACCCAAGACCAATTTTAGTCGAAGCCATCACTTTCCGTATGCGGGGACATGAAGAAGCTTCCGGTACGAAGTATGTGCCCAAGCATCTGATGGAAGAATGGGCTCAACTTGATCCGGTGGACAATTACGAAGCCTATTTGGAATCGCTTGGTGTGCTAGATCCATCAACCAAAGAAGCAATCAACCAAAAAGTCAAAGCAGCAATCAACGAGGGGTTAGAAATCGCTTTTGCAGAAGAAGCTATCACACCTAATCTAGAAGAAGAACTCGCAGATGTCTATGCGCCTTTTTCCCAAGTAGTCATCGCTCCGGAGGGACCAAGTACCGAAAAGCGCTTCATCGATGCCATCAGCGACGGACTGCGTCAATCGATGGAAAAATACCCCAACCTGATCCTCATGGGTCAGGACATCGGAGAGTATGGTGGGGTATTCAAAATTACAGATGGCTTCAAAGCCCAATTCGGAGGCGAACGGGTCCGCAATACCCCACTTTGCGAAAGCGCCATTATCGGTGCCGGACTCGGTCTCTCGATCAAAGGCTACAAGGCCATGGTAGAGATGCAGTTTGCGGACTTTGTGAGCGTGGGTTTCAATCAAATCGTGAACAACTTGGCTAAAATCCACTACCGCTGGGGACAGCAAGCCGATGTCGTCATCCGAATGCCAACTGGAGCAGGAACAGCCGCAGGACCCTTCCACTCCCAGTCCAATGAGGCCTGGTTTTTCCACACTCCTGGCCTGAAAATCGTCTATCCTTCCAATCCTCACGATGCCAAAGGACTCCTCAACGCGGCTTTGGAGGACCCCAACCCCTACCTCTATTTCGAGCACAAATTGCTCTACCGCTCCATCTCAGGACCTGTGACTGATAGTTATTATACCGTGGAAGTCGGAAAAGCTGCTTTGGCACGAGAAGGAACCCAAGTCTCCGTCATCACCTATGGAATGGGCGTACATTGGGCAATCAAGGCCGTCGAGGAACTCGGGATTTCCGCAGACATTTTGGACTTGAGAACCCTCTTGCCATGGGATCAGGAAGCTGTGGTTACCACGGTGAAAAAGACCGGAAAGGTGATTTGCCTCCACGAAGACACCCTGACGGGAGGAATCGGCTCAGAAATCTGCGCCTGGATTTCGGAGCATTGCTTCAAAGACCTCGATGCTCCTGTGATGCGGGAAGGAAGCTTGGATACTCCGGTGCCTTTTGCTCCCAACTTGGAAAAGCAGTTTTTGCCGGTTGATCGATTCAAGACCAAATTGAAGGAACTTGTCGAATTCTAATTCTTGATTGAAATATTGAAAGCTTAGAAAATTGGGTTGAAAAGTGGTAAGGTTGGAAGGTGGTAAAGTTTTTAGGCCTTTTAGGTTTTGATGCGAAATTTGACCTCAACTCTGCACAACACCTCGTAAATCAAAAATCGTAAATGAAAATCAGACAGCTAGCCAAAGAAGAACTCCCCAAAGTCCAGTCCATCGCTCACCGCACTTGGCCATCGACTTTCGCCAATATTCTGAGTCCGGAGCAGATTGACTATATGCTGAATTGGATGTATTCGCTCGACATGCTGGAATCTCAGCTGGAAAAAGGACATACCTTTTTGCTTGCTGAGGAAAATGGGGAAGAACTTGGTTTTGCGGGATTTGAATTGAATTATTCTCAAGAATCAAAAGCCAAGCTGCATAAAATCTACCTCTTGCCCTCAGCTCAAGGAAAAGGCGTGGGCAAAGCCTTGATCCTTGAAGTAGCCGACCAAACTAAAAAAGCCGACCAAAATAGTCTCCTGCTCAACGTCAACAAGTACAATCAGAAGGCCATTGATTTTTACCTGAGAATGGGCTTTCAGGAGATTTACAAAGAAGTCATCGACATCGGAAACGGCTACGTGATGGATGATGTGGTGATGGAGCTAAACCTTTGAGGGATTGCTCACAGATAACACAGATGGAAATTAGTATCTGTGAACATCTGAGTCATCTGTGAGCTAAAAAGAAAAATTTCACTTCAGCTTCAGCTGCTCCACTTTGCTTTCCCCACCTCTGATTTCCTGATAGATTTTTTTCATTTCTTCCAGCTTTTCAGGATTAGAAGCAGCTAGGTTGTTTTGCTGTCCTGGATCTGCTTTTAGGTTGTATAATTGATAGTCCGCAGCATTTCCCAATTCAATATTGACTTGATTTTGGACTGCCGGCCCTTTGTATGGCGGAATCATGGCCCAATCTCCAGCACGAAGGGCTGTTCGGGAGGTAGCTTCCAAGATAAAAGACTCTCTTCCTTTAGTACTCTTCCCCAAAAGCGCATTCAACAAATTTTCACTATCCGGACCTTTTTCCTGACTTCCTACCAAAGCTGCCAAAGAACTCAGCAAATCAATCTGTGTCACCATCGCATCAGAAACTCCAGGCTGGATTTTCCCTTTCCAATAGGTGATGAATGGAACTTTCGTTCCCGCCTCAAACAAGGAATATTTCCCTCCTCTCAAAGGCCCAGCTGGCGTATGATCTCCCAATTTTTCCACCGCGTCATCGTAATAGCCATCATTCAATACTGGCCCATTGTCGCTGGAAAAGATGATTAGGGTATTTTCTAAAATGCCCGATTCTTCCAGCGTTTTGAGTAATTCTCCGATTACCCAATCGGCCTCCAGAATGGCATCACCCCTCGGCCCCATTCCCGACTTTCCTTCGAAACGGGGATGCGGTGTACGCGGCACATGGGGCTGCTGCATGGGGAAAAAGAGAAAAAACGGTTTATCAGAGCTTGCATTTTCCTGAATAAAGGCCTTCCCTTTTGCCAAAAAATGATCAGCCATATCCACATCACTCCAACGTGCGCTTTTCCCTCCTTTCATGAAACCAATCCGAGGAATTCCATTCACGATGCTATGGTTATGCCCATGATGCCACCTCATGGTGAGTAACTCAGGATTATCTAGGCCCGTGGGTTCTCCTTCGAAATTATTCTCATAATCGACCAGAATGGGGTCATTTGGATCCAAATTGACAACACGGCCATTTTCGATGTAGACCGTCGGAACCCGATCCTGAGTAGCTGCCAAAATATGGGAATAGTCAAATCCCACATAATTTGGATTCGGTGAGATTTCTTGATTCCAATCTACAAAACCGGTTCCCAAACCCAAGTGCCATTTCCCGATAATTGCCGTTTGATACCCCTGAGCGCTGAGCATTTTTGGAAGTGTCATCTGAGCTGTATCGATGATTAAGGGTGCTGTACCCGGAAGGATTTTGGCATTTTGATTTCTCCAGGGATAGGTCCCTGTCAACAGCGCATAGCGACTGGGAGTGCAGGTAGCGGAGGAAGCGTACCCATTGGTAAATCTCACCCCTCCATTGGCCAAAACATCCATATTTGGAGTCTGAAGCGTGCCAGACCGATAGGCACTGACATCGCCATAGCCCAAGTCATCGAGGTAGATTAGCAGAATATGAGGAAAAGCGTCTTGCGCTGTTTTTACTTTCGAAGTGGAATCACAAGAAAAGAAAAACAATGCGAGCCAAAATAGAAAATACGGCTTCGAGAAGAACAGAAATTTCATAGACTTGGATTTAGCACTTCAAAATGGGAGTTATTCTCCTGAATATCAATTTCAACTCAGAAATCCGCCAAAACGGTCTCCCAAAGTACCAAGCCATTCGCCGTGGCGGTCGGTACAGGTTCCCAACCAGCCTCAGGGTGGTCAAGTCTTTCTTTGATTTGATCTGGAGAAAAATACCAGATTGCATGGATCATTTTCCGTACTTGGTGATAAAGAAATCCAGTACCCGTCACTTCGAAGCAATGGAGTTTTAAAGGAGCAAAATCCGAGGAAAACGCGTCGCTTTCAAAGACTTTAGCCTCCAGCACTTCACGGACGAAATCAGTCTTTTCTCCTGAAATCTTACAAAAAGCCTTGAAATCATGCTTGCCAACAAACAGGGCAGCATTTTGCTCCATTTGCTTTACCGAATTGACACCCGAAACGGAAGTAAAAAAAGCCGAGGCAAAGGGATGGAAATCTGGAGAATCGGAGAAGTAGTAGCGGTAGGTTTTTTTACTGACTGACTGGATCAGATTAAAATCCCGCCTGATTTCCTGAACGGAATTTAGTCTGATTTCACCACCTAGGTTTTGATTGAGTAAAGGCAAGAGGGCTTCAAAATCAAGTTTTTCTTTCACGAATACCTGCAAAAACCCAGCTCTACAACTCACCCCTGAGTCTGTCCTACTCGATCCTATCATCCTCAAATCCTCATGGCCTAGGACAAAACGAAATACCCGCTCCAGTTTTCCTTCGAGGGTAGGTTGTCCTTTTTGCTTGGCCCAGCCCTTGAATCTGGCTCCAAAGTATGATAAAGAAAAAAGATAGGAAAAGGGCCTAGAAAGCATGATCAAAGGGGAATCAACGTAGAGGCAAATTAAGTTCTTTGACTCCAAAATTACCTTCCCATTCCCAGATAAATCCGGGGATTCCATGATTTTGCAGCACTTGATTCAAGTCGAGCAGATAATTCTGCCGTGATTTAGGATCCGAATTGACTGTGACTCCAAATTCAGTACACCACAGAACCACCTGGTGCTGCTTTGCCCATTGGGAGATTTGTCCGATCTTATCCTCCATGGCAATGCGGTTGCCTGTAAGAGCATAATCTCTGTAATTGATCTCCCCAGCTGTACCTCGAGCCTGAGGAGAAAGTACAGGCATTGCCTCCGCTGCGAAGGGATAAGGAATGCCCTTTGTACTGTTTTGGGGACCGGTCCATGCAGTTCCCTGATGGGTGTACAGGAAAGGCTCATAGTAGTGAAAAGTATAGATGATTCGGTCTAAGTCCCAAGGCTTCATCCTGCTGAGTTCGAAAAGGCTGTTAAAATTAGTAGCACCTAGGATCAGCGGAATGTTCGGACTCACCTTACGGATCGACTCTACCAAATCCGGAACCACACTATGCCACGTATTTGGGCTAAGTTGAGGTTCATTGACGAGTTCGAGGTAAATATTGGAAAGATTTCCATCCAATGATTTCAAAATTGCTATCCAGTTTTCCTGAAGTTTTAAGACTTTCAAGTCGAGTTGGTCTTCAGCCAGCTGATGATCAAAATAGGCCAATATCAGAATCAAGTCCTGAGACTCAGTATACCGCACTACTTTGCGGAGCTCACGAAGAAATCGCTGATCGGTATGTAACAGGTAATCGACAGCAAGTGGTAGTCGCACCGAAGTATAGCCAAAGCGCTGAAGTTCTTTGAGCTGGGAAATAATCGCCTTGCTGTGAAAGCTGGGTTTATCCCATGTTCGTTCCATACCAGTCAAATTGATCCCATTGTTGGGGATTTGAGCAAATAGTAAAGATTGAATAGTTAAAGCCATTACCAATAGAATAGTCAACCGCATGAATCAGGAGATTTACTTAACTTCAAAAACTGCATTTTTATAGAAGAATTTGAACATATTCATCGAAAAAGGGACCAATTCCTAAGCCAATAACGCTATTTTTAACGATTATTACTTCACCACAAACCGACTGGCATGCACTCAGAATCCACCCCAATACCTGCCAATGCTCTGGAAAATGCGTATTTGAAAAAAAATTGGGACGCGGCCAATTATATCTATTGGAGCATCATCAGCATTGTTTTGGGATTGTATATCCTGGAATTTTTTATTCTCAAAGATCTCTGGCAGCAGACTTTTCTGTTCAAAACGGGAATACTTGCTTTGGGGATTTTGGGCTTTGCACTCCTGAAGAAAAAATCCAAAACCCCACACCTGCTCGTCATCCTGCTGAGCGCCCTGTTTTCTGCCTATTGTCTGCTAATTATCCAGCAGGTTGACGGGGTACTAGTAACGTTATACTTCGTTATTTTGACACTTGTAATCGGAGGGCTCAACTATCTGGCTCTTTGGCGCGGAGTCTTTGGGCTTATCCTAGTGCTGACAATCTGTTTGATTTATGCCCTGTTGCTTTGGTATTTTGGTTTGGAAAAATTTTATCCACAACTGCAGCTCGGAGGATATGCGTTTTTGGCCATACTGCTTCTTACCTCATTTATCCCTGATGCCAGAAAGCGCAATTACAAAATGAACCTCGAAAAAGAACTTAAGCGCGAGGATCTTTTGAAAACGCAAGCCAATCAAATCCGAAATCTCAACCTGAAATACGGTGAATTAACAGAGGCCAATAAAATCGAAAAACAGAAAGAAAAGATCCTTCGTCACGACCTTAAAAATAAAATCAACAACATCATCGGCCTGTCACAACTCTTGCAGTTAAGTACAGACAAGTTGGACGAAGAAGAGAAAAATTACATCCAACTTTTGCAGGATGTCAGCATTGACTTGCTTCGCTATGCAGACAATCTCTTCGCTAAGGAAGACCAAGACACTTCACTCAAAATCAACCTTCAGCCAGTCAATTGCTACGCTAGTCTGCGAAAAACCAAAAAAGGCATCAAAGCAAAACTGGACGAATACGGATTAGACCTCAAGCTCAACAAAGAAGAGGCACAGTATTTCCTCCTCACAGACCTGCTCATCTTCAATAATGTAGTAGAAAATATCCTTAATTACCTGATCATTTGGTCTAAACCTGACGAGTCGATTCAAGTGACCTGCCTTCCGGTCGATGAAAACATCCGGATCGAGTTTTTAGCGCCTTCAGCACGGATTCCTGCATCAGAACTCAATCGAATCTTCAAGCCGATTGATTCTTTTGAATTTACTTCGAGCTTTGCAGCACCTCAGGGCCTCGGTCTGCAGATTGCCAAAAGCATGACTGAGCAAATGGGCGGATACTTCAAATACCAAACCGAACTGGAAGGTGGCGTGATTTTCAAACTGGAGTTTAAGCAAGTGCAAAATCCTCAAATCCTGAACTGACCATGATCCGATTTGCGCTACCTTTCTTGCTGCTCGGGTTATGCTCCACCGCATTGGCTAATCTCCACCCTCAAAGTCCTAAAAACCAAAAGGATTCCTTAGCAATAAACTCCTTGCCTTTGCCAGAGGAGCTTCTGCCTGAAATTACAAGAATCGCTGTTCCCGAAAGTTGGGTCGAGCGATATCCTGCCGAACTGATCGGTCTCCAGCTCGGTATGAAAAGAAAATTTGGAAAAGCGATCTCCTTGAGGGGACTAGCTGAGGATCAAAGCAATCCCATTTCAGAAGTATTGGTAATTGGACCAAAGAATGATTTGGATAGTATGATCTTAGCGGGATTATCTCCATCTGCATCTAGATTGTCGATTTTGAATCATCCAGTTGACTTGGATTCCGGAGAAATAAAACCTGTCCGAAAGCTCTATCTTGAAACAACCGAAAATCCAGACTTTCAGGCATTATATCGTGTTCTTGGTTTGCCCAGTATGCCGACTGCTGGATCAGCGACCGTCTATGCTTACGATTGGCTAGACACTTACAGTCTTGCTTACATGAACTTCCCCGATCTTCATTTAATTGGAGAAAAACTTCAGGTACACTCAGTCAATATCCCAACTTACCTTTCGAAAGCCAAACTCAAGTCTCTCAGCGTCCATTTTAGGGCAAGTCACAGTTCCATTCCCAAAGGCAACCGCAGGTTTTTGAATTTCTATCTCAACAACAACCTACTCCGGACCTTTCAACTGACTGCAAACAATGGTGTAGACGAACTTTTTGAGATACCGCCAATTGTACTGGCTCCGGGTTCTTATTTTACCTTCGAGCTCCTGCCGGCAGATTTCTCAGGACCTGGAAGCAAGGACTTTGACTTGGAGATCGATCTGGAAAACACCCTAATTTCCCCTGAATATCGATCAGAGTTTCCACTTCTTTTTTCCTCGTTCCCCAAAAACATGGAAGGAAAGCCTTTGGAAATCCGCTATGACTTCACCCTCAGGCTAGCTGAACTTGAGGCCTTAGGCAACCTTCTCGACATCCTCAATCAGCGTCCGCAAAAAGAATATCCGCTATACTTTCCAAAAATGACCCGGATCAATGGTCCTGAGGAATTGCCCATGGGTGATACCCATCTGATTCTACTCACCCAAAGCCCCGAACAATACGAGGAGGTATTCAAAAACCTAAAAAAAATAGCGTATTCCCCCGAGGGATTGTCTCATAAATCAGATGAAATCGGACTGTTTCTGAAAAATCACCCGCAGACACCATTAACTTGGATGGAGCTGTTTGCACGAGACGGTCAGCATGTTCTTTTGATCTCCAATGATCTTCAGGATGGGCGACCTCTTGTAGAAGCCATTGATGGCATCGAAGACTATTATGTCACCGATATGGGTAATATCTTGGTGGCAGATGCATCGCACTACTACTACTTTGACATCAGGTTGAAGGAGCTGAAATCCCAAAGGGTCGAAAACCGGGAAAGTTTTGAAAGCTTCTGGATGGGCTATCGGCTCTACCTGAGTGCTTTTTTGCTGATTCTGATCGTGGTTCTTCTGCTCTATGTCTATCAAAAATCTCAAACTGCTAAAAAGAAAATCGAAGATGCTCGGACGTAACATTTTATTCCTGATCCTAATTTTCCTGTGCGGTGCCCTACCCGGTCTAGCTCAAAATCCTTGGCAACAGGATAAGGGAGAATTTTTGCTTTCTCCATTTCTAAGCAGCTACAAAGCAACGGCCTATCGGGACCGATCAGGTGACAAGATTGATTTTTCAGACCAAGGAAAATTCAGCAACGCAAATCCAAGGCTTTATTTCAGTATGCCAATTAAAAATTACAAGGTCAATCTTTTTGGTACTGTACCGCTCTTTTTCAACCGGTATCGGGATGACAACCAAAATCAGAAAAATACGGACTGGGGTGAATTGGAACTAGGAGCCCGTGTGCACCTCACCCAACTCAAAAACAACTACCTGCTTGGCTCATTGACAGCTTTTTTTCCGGTCTATACCAATGACAAAGTCCCCTTCACGGGTTACGACCGATTTGGAATGGAAGCCCGGATTATGCTATATGGCAATGCACCCTGGCTTGGCTCGAGCAATAACTTTCACAAACTGGAAACAGGAGTTCGATATTTTTTCCCGGACGATCCCCTGCAGCTCAGGATTTATGCTTCTGAGGGGATCCGCTTTGGGGGCAAATGGGTCGCTCTTGGAGAGTTGGATTGTATTTTCTCCACTAGTGAAAACAGTGAGTTCTTCGAAGGCAACCTTCAGCTAGTCTCTGACTTCAGCATGGTCAAAGCGGCTATGAATCTGGGCTATGAGTTTACTCCGGATTTGGCACTGTACGGTGGACTATTTCATGATATATTCAACCGCAACTCCGGAATCGGAAGCGGATTTCAGGTGTTTTCGGTAATCAAGCTGCGCTAATGGAGACTAAAGAATATTTTCGAAAGTCCCTCTTTGTGGAAAAAGCCGGTCTCAACTCTTCCTCCATTGAGTCCATCGAAAGGCTGGAAAAGAAACTGGAAAAAAGCTTTCTACGGATTGCCCTAAACTATGGATATCTCAGCCGGAGAAAGTGGAAAGAATCCTTGGTAAGCGAGGGGATTTCTCTGTTTCAATTTGAATTCACTTCGTTGAGTCCAATCCCAAAAGCATCAGTGGTCCAAGAAAAGCTTCATACTTTCCTTGACGCATTGATTTTCCCTTTGGTCCAGCGGGAGGATTACCTTGAGGTTGTACTCTCCGACCCCTCAGACAGCATCAACATCAACCAGATCGAAGCACTCCTGGGTCAGCGGGTAGATCGGTACCATGTCGCAGAAGATCTGGACGTGTTGAAGGCATTGCATACCACTTATGGGCTAGACTACCTTGACAAAGCTGTTTTTAACATTTACGATCAGGATCGGGAAAGCTGTGCTATCGAAACTTTCACGAAAAGCCAATTAATAGTCATCGGAGCCGTACTGATAGCAGGTTTGGGATTCTTTTTCTTTTTTCCGGTCAATACCGCCATCGTCATCAATCTCATCCTAAATGGGCTGCTGTTTTTCTCGATCACTTTTAAATTTTTACTGACTCTCTATGGATCTCGGATGGAGACAACCAAAAAAATCAGTAAGTCCGAGCTCGAGTCAATTCGGGATGAGGAGCTGCCTTTTTACACAATTTTGCTTCCCGTATTCAAAGAATCCGAGGTCATTCACAAGTTGGTATGGAACCTGAAAAATCTGGATTATCCACTTGAAAAATTGGACATCAAACTGCTCATCGAATCGGACGACAGCATGACGTACAATGCGGTGAAGGAGATGAATTTTCCTTGCATTTTTGAGCCGGTGGTCGTGCCTTATGCCCAGCCAAAGACCAAACCCAAGGCCTGCAACTATGGCCTGTACTTCAGCAAGGGCAAGTACCTGACGATCTACGATGCCGAAGACATCCCGGACAACAATCAGCTAAAGCTCGTCCACTCCCTTTTCAACAAAATCTCCGATGACTATGTGGTCATCCAGTGCGCACTCAACTATTTCAACAAAAAAGAAAACCTCCTAACCCGACTTTTCACACTAGAGTATTCGTACTGGTTTGATTATATGCTTCCTGGCTTGGATAACCTTGATGTACCTATTCCACTAGGTGGAACGAGCAATCACTTTAGATTTGACAAGCTTATGGAGCTGGGCGGATGGGACGGGTTTAATGTGACAGAAGATGCAGATCTGGGACTCCGAGCCTATGCCAAGTCCTATAAAGTGACCGTGCTGGACTCCACTACGTTGGAGGAGGCAAACAACGACTTCTTCAACTGGATCCGGCAGCGCTCCCGCTGGATCAAAGGCTACATGCAGACCTATTTGGTACACATGCGACATCCGGTGAAGTTGTTCCAAAGTATTGGGCTCAAAGGGTTCTTTGGATTTCAGTTTTTTATTGGAGGCACTTTCTTTACGTTTTTGGTCTATCCAATCCTGCTATTGTTTTTACTTTTTATTTTGTTTTTGCATTCGGGACTCTTGGATACGCTGGTCTTTTGGTCAGATCAGCCGGTGAGCAAGCCGATTTTGGATGCGATTTCCGTCTTTTTCCCTGATTGGCTGATCGTGGTTGCGATTTTCAACTTTGCTATCGGCAATCTGATGATGATCTATGTGAATATGATTGCGGTTTTCCGAAGGAGATCCTACACGCTGATCCTCTATGCGCTGATCAATCCACTCTACTGGCTGATGCATTCCATCTCTGCTTACAAGGGACTGATCCAATTGATAACCAAACCATTTTACTGGGAAAAAACCAATCATGGGTTGACCAAATCCACTAAATCGTCTGCAGGATGAAAAAGAACACGCTTCTCACCCTTCTGGGTTGGCTTATTCTCTCGACGCTGTATTTGTTGGCTTCTTTGTGGATCCAAAGTCGGGGGTTCATAGATTTGGAAGCCTACTTTATTCAGTATAAAATTCAAAATCTCACCCGCTATGACCTGAGTTTTTTCCGGACGTTTTACTTTACGGAGCCTGCCTTGTTGTTTTTGGGTTCGTATGCTTTTTCGTTTGTCCAAGTAATCCAGCCTAGCTATCTGATCAATGCACTACTGATGGGGGGGCTGAGTGCAGTTTTGATCCGAAAAAGCTGGCTGGGTGACCAGAAACAAAAGATGCTGGGAATCTATGTTCTGTTAAGCCCGGTTTTACTTTTTGCAGGAATCAGTGGAGGAAGCTTGGCTTTGTATTTGGTGTTTTATTTTTCGTTTTTCAGCTTAGTTCTGAGATACATCCGATCGTATTCGGTCTTTCATCTGACCTTTCTAAGTTTGCTTTTAGGAACTTTCCTTTTGCTGGATAGAGGTTTCCTGAAATTATTGCTCATGTTGATCCCAATCTTCTTTTTTGTGGGATTCGGCAAAGCCAAAGGGATCAGCGGAAATTTCTTTGCCAAGGCTTCTGCTATTTTCCGCAATGAATCACAGCGGAGAAAATTCTTCACCGGTTTCTTTTCTTCTATTTTCTTAGTATGCTTTATCCCTCTGATGGGGATCTTTGTCTTTCTGATTCTTAATCGGGTCTTCGGAGGTGGATTTTTTTACTTTGAGACTAGCCTAGCTGACGTATGGAATAGCTATTCTGGAAGATTCCCGCTAGTTCAGGATGATTTCATGGTCTGGCGGGCAATATCCGAAGGTAGTTTGCGATACCTGATTTTAATCGGACTTGTTTCGGCCTTAAGTGTATTCTTGATTTTGGATGCTACGCGAGGGAAATCCGCAGCTGCTGTTGTGGTACTTGCGTTGCTTTATGTGATTTCTGAGACTGCGGCAGACAAGGTTCAGAATTTACACTTAAACCTACTATCCATGATGACTGGTGTAAGTTTGGCTGTTTTCTTCCATCCCACTCAATCCAAGACTTTGCCTACCACTCGATTTTTAGCTTACCTTATTCCATTTCTGGGGATTTTATTGGAAATCTTCTACTTCAACCAAACTGTATCTCAAAAAGAGCGTCTGGCACTACAGGTAATTCAACAACCCGGTGAAACTTCCAGAGCTGCCTCAATTCGCCAAATTCAAGCTTTTTTCAAAGAAAAAGGCAAAGGAAGGATCTTGAGCGATGATGCAATCTTCTACCCTGAGCTTTCCCAACTTCCCGCAGACTGGACTTGGGAGGGTCACTTCAGCCCGGACTTTCAGCATGCGCTACAGCAGCCCAAACTCTACGCAGATTATCTGCTGGTCACCAAACCTGATCAGCTCCTACATCTCAACGATATCGTAGCCACGGCCCTTGACCGTCTGGATTATCATGGAATTGAATTACCACGAAAAGTTGTCTATGAGGATGATTTTGCCCTGATTCTTGAGCTTAATTAAGTAAATATGTGGAGGATGAGTTGATTATCAGGTTCTTGCTTTACTCCCTTTTTTGGAGGAGGTTTCATCTTTTTGTACTTTCCCTAAGCGTTAAATCCAAATACCTATGAAACTTCCCTTCTTCCTGATGTTGATGGTAGCTTGGCTGCCTGTGCTTTCCCAGACTGGACCTTCCAAAGAGATTCAGATTAAAATGGCCCTCCTAGCAGCTCCCGAGGACCAGCGTTCTGATGCTACTGTCTATGCTTTTGACGGGACTTTACTTCGAAAAGGAACCAATCAGACCGTTTGTTTGGGAGACGATCCTACACGTGAGGGACTTTCTGTTTCCAGTTACCACATTAGTGCACAGCCTTTTATGGAGCGCGGTTGGACACTTAGAAAAGAGGGAAAAACCGCTCAGGAAATATTCACTACCCGTGAAGCTGAATCCAAAGCTGGCAAACTCAAACTTCCCGATCAGGGAAGCCTACTCAATGCCTTGACTGCTGAAGAAAAAGACGTGAATTGGACTACTGGGGATGCCAAAAACACCTATACTCGCTCTGTCGTCTACATTCCTTGGGCAACCGCGGAAAGTACAGGCTTGCCACTAAAACCAGCTGGACCGGGTTTACCTTGGATCATGGATCCGGGAACTCATCGCGCACATATCATGATCAATCCGGCGAGGGATTAAGGTTATTCATTAAATTTGAAAAAAATCAGTTATGGAACTTTCATTAAAAGAGGTATTTGAGGCATCTAAAAGTGTGCTATCCGAAATAGTTAGTCTACCTGATCCTGACTTTAGACTAGAGCAGGTTGAATTCAAAAAAGATCAAAAGATTTGGGAAGTGGTAATCTCATTTCTAGTTGCAAACAAAAATAAACCTGTTGGAATTACTCCAATAACTTTTTCTTTCCCGGTTGAGAGAGTTTACAAACGTCTAAAAATCGATGAAAATAAAGAAGTGCTGGGGATTTACATGTTTTCAGAGGTAGGATGATTTTTGTGGATACCAATGCGCTGATACTTTTGATAGTTGGGCTTATTGACAAGTCACTTATCTCATCGCATAAGCGGACTTCCATTTTTGAATCGATTGATTTTGAGAATTTGGCACTTCTGATCGGTGACTTGGGGAAAGTTGTAACAACTCCGAATGTTCTTACAGAAGTTGCCAACTTGCTGAATAACTTCCAAAAAGGGCATCGCTGGGCCTATTACCAAATACTAAGAGAATTGATAGCGAAGTCTACAGAAAAATTTCTTGAGTCTAAAATAATTATGGACTCCAATGCATTTTTTGAATTAGGACTAACAGATTCAGTAGTTTTAGAAATAAGTAAAGAGTGTGATTTTTTGATTACCGGAGATTCCAGACTTTCCGACTATGCTAAGGCTTTTGGAATCAAAGTAGTCGACTTGGTGAAAATCAGAAACGAAAGATTAAACTAAAAAACCACCCCATTCCTGAGGTGGTTTCTTCATTTTAATGGGAAAAACTCATCCCAAAATCTTCGCTGCCAACCAGTCTCCTACTTCAGAAGTTTTGTAGGCTTTTCCGCCATCAGCGATATCTTCGGTCACATAGCCTTCAGCTAGCGAAAGGTTTACCACGTCACTGATAGCTTTCGCTTCTTCCGCCAAATCAAATGCATAATCAAACATCATCGCAGCAGAAAGCACTGTTCCCAGCGGGTTTGCGATGTCTTTTCCAGCTGCTTGAGGATAGGAACCATGAATCGGCTCGAATAGCTTCACTTTGGAACCCAAGGATGCGGAAGGCATCAAACCCATCGAACCGGAAATCACGGAAGCTTCGTCGGTTAAGATGTCGCCGAAGAGGTTTTCGGTGATCAAAACATCATAAGCTTTTGGCCATTGGATCAGTCGCATCGCAACGGCGTCTACGAACTCGTATTCCACTTTTACATCCGGATATTCAGGAGCTAGTTCCTGAACCGTTTCTCTCCAAAGTCTGGAGGTGGCCATCACGTTGGCTTTGTCTACACAGGTCAAAAGTTTTCTTCTTTTTTGCGCAGCCTCAAAACCCATTCTAGCCAAACGAACAATCTCCTCTTTGCTGTACACATTGGTATCAAATGCCTTGGTGCCTTGCTCATTTCTGCCTCTTGGTTCTCCGAAATAGATCCCTCCGGTCAATTCCCGGAAGAAAACCAAATCCACTCCATCCACGCGATCCAGTTTCAATGGAGATTTATGAACCAAGGAAGGAAAGGTAAAAGTCGGTCTTACATTGGCAAAAAGCCCTAATTTCTGACGCATCCGAAGCAATCCTTGCTCAGGTCTGACCTTTGCTTTCGGGTCATTGTCATATTTCGGATCTCCGATCGCACCAAAGAGTACAGCATCAGAAGCGGCGCAAATCTCATGTGTAGCATCAGGATAAGGATCACCTGTAGCATCAATGGCGCATGCACCTACAAGTCCCTCTTTAAAGCTTATTTTATGACCGAATTTTTGCCCAATTGCATTGACTATTTTCACTGCCTGAGCAATTACTTCAGGGCCGATGCCGTCACCCGGCAACAGCGCGATATTCATTTCCATAGTTTGCGGATTCTTTTTCTGGGTTTGTATTGAATGATTCGACGATGTTTAACATTTTTTCGGTAGCCATCATCGCTGCCACCGTTTGGTCCGGGTCGAGCCCTTTGGTTTTGAATATTTTTCCATAATCCCAAGTGATCACCGTCTCCACAAAAGCGTCGGTTTTTCCTCCGGGAGGGATGGATACGTGGTAATCGATTAGCTTTGGCAGCTCTTTTTTGAGGGATTTATAGATCTTTTTTACTGCTTTCATGAAGGAATCGTACTGTCCATCTCCTGTGGCGGTGGCATCGTACGACTTACCATACACGTTTAATCGAAGCTGAACGGATGGTTTCAACCCCTTGGAATGGGTCATGTGATACCCTTCGATGCTGATATTTTTGGAAATCGAGTTGTTTTGCAACACATCGG
This sequence comes from Algoriphagus litoralis, assembly GCF_003259255.1. GTDB lineage: Bacteria > Bacteroidota > Bacteroidia > Cytophagales > Cyclobacteriaceae > Algoriphagus > Algoriphagus litoralis. Next base: position 190,747 of record NZ_QGOL01000012.1, on the reverse strand, counting down.
AAATGATGTATGGCAAATCTTCTGTGGTCACCCGCTCCTTTTTATCTCCCAACTCAATGATTCGCTGCGTCACCCGAGTGAGCTCTTCTTTTTCTAGGGAAATCCCCAGTTCTTCAAGATTTTTCAGGATGTTGGCTTTGCCTGAGGTTTTTCCCAACGCATATTTCCGTTGACGTCCAAATCGCTCAGGAAGCAAATCATTGAAATAGAGGTTTTTCTTATTGTCGCCGTCTGCGTGAATTCCTGCCGTTTGGGTAAAGACATTTTCGCCGACCACTGGCTTATTGGCAGGGATATGCTGACCGGAAAACTGCTCCACCAACTTGGATACGCGGAAAATCTTCTGCTCCTGCACACCAATTTCGAAGTCAGTGAAGTCTTTGATCACAGCGATCACTGATTCCAAGGGCGCATTTCCAGCACGTTCGCCAAGACCATTCACGGTGGTGTGAATACCGGATGCACCATGGAGAATTCCTTCCATGACATTGGCTACAGAAAGATCGTAGTCATTGTGTGCATGGAAATCAAAGTGCGTTTCAGGAAACTTACCTACAATCAAATCAAAGAAATCCCGAACTTCATCTGGAGAAAGTAACCCCAAGGTATCTGGAAGCATGATTCGCTTCACTGGTTGCTTAGTCAGAAATTCGATCAAATTGAGGGTGTATTCCGGAGAATTGCGCATTCCATTGGACCAATCTTCAAGATATACATTGACCGAAATGTCATTTTTATCCGCATAGGAAATACTGTAAGCAATCTCCTCAAAATGCTGCTCCGGCGTTTTTTTCAGCTGGTGAACCAAGTGATTTAGAGAGCCTTTGGTCAATAGATTCAGCACTTTTGCGCCAGCTTCCATAATCCAATTGACAGATACTGGTGTGTCGACAAAGCCAAGCACCTCCACCCGATCGAGATACCCTTTTTGAGCCGCCCACGAAGTTATTTTTTGGACGCCCTCGAGTTCCCCGTCAGATACTCGGGCAGAAGCGACTTCGATCCGGTCGACTTTCAATTCCTCAAGCAGTAATTTTGCAATTTGGAGCTTTTCAGAAGGCAAAAAAGAAACTCCCGAGGTCTGTTCTCCATCCCTCAGCGTGGTATCCATGATTTCAATACGCCGCCCATTCAAACCCTCCATGGGTTTGAAACCCTTGGAGGGTTGAGCTGTATGACTTCTATTTGCCTCCATTATTTTCTTATCTGGACGCTGCAAATGCGTCAATTTCGGAAGACATATTCAGCAAATAGTCGATGTCGTCGAATCCATTCTGCATGTTGTCTTTCTTGTATTCGTTGATGTCAAAGGACTCAAACTCGCCTGTAGAAAGTAGGGTGATTTTTTGCTCAGGAAGGTTTATTTCGATTTCGGTCTTTGGCTCTGCTTGTATTGCTTCAAAAAGCTTATTTGCAAATTCCGCTGAAATGGTCACAGGAAGCACGCCGATATTCAAGCAGTTGTTTTTGAAGATATCTGCAAAAAAGCTGGACACTACACAGCGAAATCCATAATCGTAAATTGCCCAAACGGCATGCTCACGACTGGAACCCGAACCGAAATTCTTTCCTGCCACCAGAATCTTTCCGGAGAAGGTAGGGTCATTCAGAACAAAATCCTTTTTGGGATTGCCCTCAACATCGTATCGCCAATCACGGAATAAGTTGTCTCCAAAACCTTCACGCTCGGTTGCCTTCAGGAATCGTGCAGGGATGATTTGATCAGTGTCCACATTTTCAGTCGGTAATGGAACCGCGGTACTTCGGAGGACGGTAAATTTATCGTAAGCCATAATTTTTGGTAGAGTAGTTATTTGTTATTAGTTATTGGTGACTTGAATGTGCGAAAGTGGCTTTGACCCCAAACACAAATAACTTTTAACCAATAACTTAATAACTAAGAGACTTAATTGGAAAATACTTCCCGTGGATCAGTGATCCGGCCAGTGATAGCAACTGCAGCCACAGTCAATGGGGAGGCGAGCATGGTGCGTGCACCTGGACCTTGGCGACCCTCGAAGTTTCTGTTTGACGTCGAAACGGCATATTTTCCTGAAGGAATCTTGTCGTCATTCATAGCCAAACATGCTGAACAACCCGGTTGACGAAGGACGAAACCAGCTTCTTCCAGAATTTTCACCAAGCCCTCTTCGTTTGCCATTTTCTCCACTTCTTTGGATCCGGGTACAATCCAAGCCGTGATGTTATCCGCTTTTTTGTGACCTTTTACAAACTGAGCAACGGAACGAATATCTTCGATTCGTCCGTTGGTGCAAGATCCCACGAACACATAGTCCACGAGCTTTCCTTTGACTGGTTCACCTGGCGCAAATCCCATGTACTCCAAAGATTTCAGGTAGGAAGTTTTGTTTGAGCCTTCCATTCCTTCAGTAGTTGGGATATTTCCAATCACCTTGATTCCCATACCGGGATTTGTTCCATAGGTGATCATTGGCTCGATATCTTCTGCTTCGAAAACCAACTCTTGGTCAAATACAGCTCCCTCGTCGGTTTTTAGTGTTTTCCAATAAGCCACTGCCTTATCCCAATCGTCACCTTTTGGGGCATATTGTTTTCCTTTCAGGTAATTGAATGTGGTCTCATCAGGAGCAATCAATCCACCACGGGCACCCATCTCGATGGACATGTTGCAAATGGTCATTCGAGCTTCCATCGATAGACTTTGAATAGCTGAACCTGCATATTCTACAAAATACCCAGTGGCTCCCGCCGCTGAAATTTTAGAGATGATGTATAGGATGATATCCTTGGAAGTCACTCCGGCACCAAGAGTTCCATTGACAGAAATCCTCATTTTCTTGGCCTTAGACTGCATGATGCACTGTGTCGCAAGAACCATCTCCACTTCAGAAGTTCCGATTCCGAATGCGATCGCCCCAAAGGCTCCGTGAGTGGAAGTATGTGAATCTCCACAGACAATAGTCATTCCCGGCTGTGTAATTCCCAATTCTGGACCGATCACGTGAACTATACCGTGGTGGGCAGAGCCTAGATCATGGAGTTCAATGCCGTGTTTGGCGCAGTTCTCCCGCAGGCGCTCCACCTGCATTCTGGAAAGCTTATCCTTGATCGTCTGATCTTGATCCACTGTGGGTACATTGTGATCTGGAGTAGCAATCGTCCGATCAGGATATTTCACACCAATGCCGCGCTTCTCCAGATTGAGGAAAGCTACTGGAGAGGTGACTTCATGGATAAAATGCTTATCGATGAAGAATACGTCAGGACCTGCTGGCACGGATTTGACTACGTGCGAATCCCAAATTTTATCAAATAATGTTGTCTTTTCCATACTTATGCTGTCGCATATTCTTTGACCGGAATTTTATTTAATGCGTCGACAAAAGCTTGAGCTGAAGCTAATACGATGTCGGCGTTGGAGGCAAAGCCGTAATAGGGTTTTTCTCCTTTGATTAATCTCATGTGAACTTTGGCCACATCATCACTACCATGTGTGATCGCTTGGATCAAAAACTCCTCAAGGTCGACTTGCGGCTTTGCAATTTTCTCGATTGCCTTTAAAACCGCATCAACTGGTCCTACACCGGAGGAAGTAGCTTGGTGTGATTCAGAACCTATTTTGAGCGTCACCTGAGCATTGATTTGTCCATTGGAAGAGTAGTTCACCTTTTCCAGTTCGATAAAATTGGATTCCTCCATGAATTTACCAACCAGACCAAGTAAATCTTTGCGGCCGATATCTCGCTTGCTGTCAGCCAAGATCAAGAACGCTTCGTATACTTCTCGAAGCTCCTCACCCTCCAACTCTACACCCAAAGCATCCAAATGATGCTTAAGTGCAGCTCTACCAGATCTTGCAGTCAATACAATCGTGGATTCGTCTACGCCGACCTCTTTTGGATCGATGATTTCGTAATTTTCACGATGCTTCAGCACCCCATCCTGATGGATACCTGAAGAATGTGCAAAAGCATTTCTGCCTACAATCGCCTTGTTGGGCTGAACAGGCATATTCATCAGTTTCGACACGAGTCGACTGGTTTGATAGATTTTCGGAGTCACGATATCCGTGTAAACAGGAATTGATTTATGACATTTGATAGCCATGACCACTTCCTCCATGGAGGTGTTTCCTGCGCGTTCACCGATCCCGTTGATGGTAACTTCTACTTGCCTAGCTCCGTGTTGCACTCCAGCGATAGTATTGGCAGTAGCCATTCCCAAATCGTTGTGACAATGGGTAGCAATGATCGCCCGATCAATGTTTGGAACATTGTTTTTAAGATTGGCAATGATTGCCCCGTATTGTTCGGGAAGACAATAACCTGTCGTATCAGGAATGTTGACAACGGTCGCACCGGCTTTGATTACTTCTTCAATGATTTTGCAGAGAAAATCAGGCTCCGAGCGGCCAGCATCCTCTGCATAAAACTCCACATCCTCCACGAATCGCTTGGCATATTTGACAGCAGCGACTCCCCTCGCGATGATATCCTCGGGAGTCGAGCGGAGTTTGAACTGGATATGGTATGGAGATACGCCGATTCCTGTATGAATTCGCCCTCTTTTTGCAAACTTGAGTGATTGAGCAGCTACGTCAATATCTTTTTCTACCGCCCTGGAGAGCGCACAGATGATCGGATTGGAAACTGCTTTGGAAATTTCCTGCACGGAATTGAAATCACCCGGGCTAGATATCGGAAAACCTGCCTCGATAATATCTACTCCTAAAGCCTCCAAAGCTTTAGCCACCACAATCTTTTCCTGGGTATTCAACTGACACCCGGGTACTTGCTCCCCGTCGCGCAGGGTTGTATCAAAAATCCACAGCTTGTCACTCATAATCTTCTGGGTTTGGGTTTTAATTATTTTCTGGTCTCAACTGACGGACGACTGCTCCAGCCTGCCACATCTCAGACTCTCTCAATTCTTTCAATTCTGCTTCAAGCTTTTCTCTGTAATCAGCTTTGGAATTGGAATCAATTGATTTTTGCGCTTCTTTTCCTGTTTTTACTGAATCGTAAAGCGCTTCAAACACTGGCTTGGTCGCATCACGGAACGGCTTCCACCAGTCCAATGCACCTCTCTGAGCGGTTGTGGAGCAGTTGGCATACATCCAATCCATCCCATTCTCAGCGACTAGTGGCATCAAGGATTGAGTCAATTCTTCTACGGTTTCATTGAACGCTTCAGATGGAGAATGTCCATTAGCTCTCAACACTTCGTACTGAGCGGCAAAAATTCCCTGAATAGCTCCCATCAATGTACCTCTCTCACCGGTAAGATCAGATGTCACCTCCCGGTAAAAATCCGTCTCAAACAAGTAACCTGAACCTACTCCAATACCTAAAGCCACTACGCGATCTTTCGCTTTTCCTGTTCCGTCTTGGTAGATCGCATAAGAAGAATTCAAGCCACGACCTTCGACGAACATTCTTCTCAAAGAGGTACCGGAACCCTTCGGTGCCACCAAAATCACATCTATATCTGCAGGCGGAATGATTCCTGTTTTCTCTTTGTAAGTAATCCCAAAACCGTGGGAGAAATAGAGTGCTTTGCCGGGAGTTAGGTGTTTTTTAACTGTCGGCCAAAGTGCAATCTGACCAGCATCTGAAAGCAAAAACTGCAGGATTGTACCCTTTTCACACGCTTCTTCCAAGTCAAAAAGTGTCACTCCAGGAACCCAACCGTCTGAAACAGCTTTGTCCCAAGTCTTGGAACCTTTGCGTTGACCTACTATCACGTTGAATCCATTGTCCTTCAGGTTTAAAGCCTGACCAGGACCTTGAACGCCATAACCCAAAACTGCAATGACTTCGTTTTTGAGAACTTCTCTGGCTTTCTCCAGAGGAAATTCATCTCTGGTTACTACGTTTTCTTCAACTGTGCCGAATTTTAATTTCATGATTATAATTTGATTTAATAGTTTGATTATGCTTGGGTTGAAATTTTATTTAATGAAGGATTCGATTGTCAACATTCGCTTGGCGACAGCAACTCTACCTGATCTGGCAAACTCCAGAAGCCCGTATCCTTTGAGGATTTCCAACAATTCCTGCGTTTGCTCCTTGTGTCCAGTCAGCTCGAGGACTACAAAATCAGGCTCTGCGGCGATGATTTTAGCATTGTGCTGACGAATTACTTTTTCCAAACCTCCATCAAGTCGTGATACAGGAATCTTATACAGGGCAATTTCCTGATATACTACTCCTTCATCTTCGTGATAAAAAGCCTTGATCACATCAATGATTTTTTCAATCTGATTGACCAATTGAATGACCGTGTCTTCATTTACGGTCACTTCAATGGTGACCCGGTGAATTCCTGGAATTCGACTTTCGGAAGCGGTCAAAGCATCAATATTGATTCCTCTTCGGGTAAAAATGATGGTGATCCGGTTGAGAATTCCAATGAAATTCTCGGTGATTACGAAAATTGTGTATCGCTTCATATGTAAGGATTAACTGAGTCTGACTTCTTCCACCGAGCATCCGGTAGCAATCATTGGAAATACGTTGTCTTCTTTCTCGACCACCACTTCAAGGAAGAAAGGTCCATCATGGATCAACATATCCTCTATGGCTTCCTTCAGATCAGTCCGCTCTGTTACTTTTTGAGCTCTAATGTTATAGGCTTCGGCTATTTTGATGAAGTCTGGATTATCCAGTTCGGTGAAAGAATAGCGTCTGTCAAAGAACATTTGCTGCCACTGCCGGACCATTCCGAGGAAGTTATTGTTCAAAAGGACAATTTTTACAGGGGCTTTCGTCTGCATAATCGTGCCTAATTCCTGAATCGTCATCTGAATACCGCCATCTCCGACTACGCAAATCACCTGTCTGGAATAGTCATGTAATTGCGCCCCCAATGCTGCCGGCAAGGCAAATCCCATCGTACCCAAACCACCGGAAGTCACTTGAGTCCTCGTTTTCTTATAATTGAAATACCTCCAGGCGATCATCTGGTGCTGGCCCACATCGGTCACCAACACTGCATCGTCTGCTTTGTATTGATTAATCTGATGAATAACTTCACCCATGGTCAGACCCAGCTTAGAAGGAGTTAGATCATGCTGCTTTACCGCATTGGCCTCTTCCCGCTCGAGTTCTCTAAATTTACCCATCCAATCTTCATGCTTTTTGCTTTGGACGGCTTCGGTGAGCATGGCAAGACTTTCTTTACAATCCCCCAATACTGCTACTTCAGCTTTTACATTTTTATTCACCTCAGCGGCGTCGAGCTCGAGATGGATGACTTTCGCCTGTTTTGCATAGCGTTTCAAATCACCCGTGACCCGATCGTCAAAACGCATCCCCACTGCGATCAGGACATCACATTGGTTAGTGAGGAGATTTGGGGCATAATTACCATGCATGCCTAGCTTGCCGACGTAATTAGGATGATCCTCGGACAAAGCCCCAGAGCCCAAAAGTGTGGATGCTGCAGGAATTCCGGATTTATCCAAAAAGAACTTAAGTTCAGTTTCAGCCTTTCCCAAAACAACTCCCTGACCAAAAAGAAGGTAGGGTCTCGCTGCGGAATTGATCAAATCTGCAGCTTGTTTGATCTGGGATAGTTCAATCGGCGTGTGAGTTTTGTATGATCTGAAGCCTAGGCAAGGGGTATAATTCCAATCGCCAAAATCCACTTGGGCATTTTTTGTAATGTCAATCAAAACAGGCCCTGGTCTTCCGGATCGGGCGATGTAAAAACCCTTAGCGATAGCAGGTGCAATATCTTCTACTCGTCTGACCTGAATATTCCACTTAGTCCCCGGCATAGATATGCCGACTACGTCAGTCTCCTGAAATGCATCCGTACCGAGCAAATGTGCTGCCACTTGACCAGTGATACAAACTAGAGGAGTACTGTCGATCTGGGCATCGGCTAGACCTGTAATCAGATTGGTCGCACCTGGGCCTGATGTTGCGATACAAACTCCTACTTTGCCCGAGACCCGAGCATAGCCTTGTGCAGCATGAATGGCCCCTTGCTCATGTCGAGTCAAAACATGTCTGATTTGGTCGTGATAATCATACAAGGCGTCATACACGGGCATGATTGCTCCGCCTGGATAACCAAAAATGATATCTGCATTTTCGGCAATGAGTGACCTTACTACAATGTCTGCTCCTCTAATCATCGAATCCTTCATAGAATTAGAATTTATCGGTAACGCATCCTTCAGACGCAGTTGACACAAGTTTATTGTATTTTTTCAAAGTCCCTTGTAGCCCTTCGATGGACTTGGGAGACCAGTTTTTCTTACGTTCAGCGAATTGGTCTTCGCTCACCTGCACAGTTAGTGCTTGATTGTCGGTATCTATGGTAATGAGGTCATCATCCTGAAGTAATCCTATCGGACCACCACACCATGCCTCTGGCGTGACGTGCCCCACCACAAAGCCGTGAGTTCCTCCAGAAAAACGACCATCAGTAATTAAGGCCACATCGGCACCAAGTCCTGCTCCGATAATCATGGAAGTCGGCTTGAGCATCTCCGGCATTCCAGGTGCACCTTTTGGGCCTACATTTCGAATGACGACAACATCCCCCGCTTTCACTTTGTGATCTCGAATCGCATTGTTAGCGTCAAGTTCAGAATCAAAAACTCTGGCAGGACCAGTAAACAAGCGTCCTTCTTTCCCGGTAATTTTAGCCACTGCGCCTTCCGGGGCGAGATTCCCTGATAGGATACAAAGGTGCCCTGTCTCCTTGATCGGTGATTCGATCGGGTGGATTACATTGACTTTTGAAGGAATAATGGGCTGAACTTTTTCCAAGTTTTCAGCTAAAGTCTTACCTGTCACGGTCATGCAGTCACCATGTAGGTAGCCTGCCTCCAAGAAATATTTCATAAAGGCAGGCAAGCCGCCCTGTTCGTGAAGATCTTCCATCAGAAACTTGCCAGAAGGTTTGAAGTCTCCGATCATTGGTGTCACCGCATTAAATGCTTTAAAATCCTGAAGGGAAAAGTCAACCTTTGCAGTGCGGGCGATGGCCAAAATATGTAAAACAGCATTGGTACTGCCTCCAACGGCAATGGCCACCCGGACCGCATTTTCAATACTTTTGCGTGTGATAATATCGCTTGGCTTGATGTCTTTTTCCAAAAGAATCCGCATGTACTTATTTACTTCGCGACATTCCCTGAGTTTCTCTGGTGAATTTGCAGGAAAGGACGCAGAATAAGGTAAGGACATGCCCATTGCTTCAATGGCTGAAGACATGGTATTGGCGGTGTACATTCCGCCACAAGCACCTGCACCTGGACAGGCATTTCGGATTACTCCATCATAATCTTCTGCACTGATATTACCTTGTATTTTTTTTCCAAAAGCTTCAAAGGCAGATACAATGTTGAGCTTTTCTCCTTTATAAAGTCCAGAGGCAATGGTCCCGCCATAGACCATGATCGAAGGCCGATTGATTCGCAGCATTCCCATGACCGCTCCCGGCATATTTTTGTCGCATCCAGCGACAGCAATGCAGGAATCAAAGGAGTGCCCTAGGATAAAGGACTCGATCGAGTCAGCGATGATTTCTCTGGAAACCAGCGAATAGCGCATCCCCAAAGTCCCCATGGAAGTCCCGTCTGAGATCCCGATGGTATTAAAAACCAAACCGGTCAGATCATATTCCTGGGAGGAGTTTTTGATCAGACCGGCAAAGTCATTCAAGTGCATATTGCAGGGATTACTCTCATAGCCGCAACTCGCTATCCCTACAAAGGGCTGTTTCATTTTCTTATCGCTCAAGCCGGTGGCATACAACATAGCTTTGCCTGCAGGATGCTCGTCATTGTCGGATATTTCCCAACTATATTTCTTAAGGTTGTCTTGGGTCATAGGTATGAAAAATAAAAAAGTGTCCCATTTGAGTGAGACACTTTAGATTTTATATGCTGTTTTATAATAGTCTAGTGCCTCACTTCGAAAATCCGATGAGAATAATAAAGCTTAGCAAGAAGACCGATAGGTACATGTTGAGGTTCGAGGTTTTATGGTTCGTGGTCGAATCACATGACAATATTAAAACCCAATCACCAGACTTACAATATTTAATTCTTTGCAAATCGTTTTTGACAGACTTTAATGTTAGAGAAAATATTTTTTTTACAAATTATATTCTAATTATAGCCGATTTACAAAATCAATTTTTCAAATACAGGCTATAAATGGCTACTAATCGAAATTTTGTTCCGATTTCAAGTAATTTCAAATTTTATGAAAAATTATTCTCTTTTATTTAAGAAAAAAAATGATAAGCTATCAAAAACTTAAAATTTTTGGAAAACATTAGGGATTTCTCAATGAAAACCAAAAAATGCAACTCGTCTAAATTCAATTATTTTTGTCAAAAGCACAAAAGCAATGATCAGCTTCCCAAACGCCAAAATCAATCTAGGACTTCATATCACAAGCAAACGAAAAGATGGATACCATGAACTCGAAACATGCATGATTCCAATACCGCTTTTTGATGCGTTGGAAATGATCCTTGATAAAAAACCAACTTGGAACTCCACGGGTCTGGATATCCCCGGCGACTCAAAAGATAATTTAATTTTGAAAGCCGAAAAGCTCCTAAGAAAGGATTTCCCAGGTCTTCCAAACCTCAACATTCACTTGCATAAAAATATCCCAATGGGTGCTGGTTTAGGCGGAGGATCGGCTGACGGTGCTTTTGCACTTAAATTGATGAACAACCTCTTTGATCTGCATCTGGATGACTTCTTTTTGGAAGAATATGCCGCTCAGCTCGGAAGCGATTGCCCCTTTTTCATTGAAAATACACCTAAAATCGCTCGAGGTAGAGGTGAAATCCTTGAACCCATTGATCTTTCACTAAATGGAACTTACCTGGTCCTGATCAATCCGGGAATCCATGTCGGCACCAAAGAAGCTTACGCTGGCGTATCACCAGCTCCTCCTAAAGTGAAGCTGGAAGAAATCCTGGCTGATCGAAGCCGTTGGAAAATCGAACTAGTCAATGACTTCGAACCCACCATTTTCAAAAACCACCCGGAAATCGAAGCGATTAAATCCACGATGTATTCAGCTGGCGCATTCTATTCAGCTATGTCAGGTTCGGGATCAAGTGTATTTGGGTTATTTGACCTGCAACCTTCAGATTTAGAATTTCCAAATCGGTATTTTAGGTTTGAAAAATTTTTATAAACCATTAATAATAAGTGGACTATAAACTACAAAGGTCTTTTATATTTTCCATTTATATCTATAAAAGACAACGGCTACCTTTACTAGTACTCTACCTGATGATCTCCCACAGCGACTTGCTTATGCGAAAAAGCTTTCTCTTCCTAAAAATAAGCCGATGGAGAATGCTTTGAATCTTTACTTGGATCATCTAAAGCATGCTGAAGATGTCAAATCCTATAGGCAGGCTGCGTAGGATGAAGATAACCTTCTTGTAGCCGAAAAAGGAATGGACACCTACCTAAATGAGGCAGGGTGAAATTTGGATGTAAGACCTGAATCTAGTGATACGATCTGAGCAAGCAGGCAGAAAACCAGTGGTCATTCTTAGCGGTAATCTGATAAACAAATTTCTCCAAGTCGTGATTACTGCTCCAATTACTTCCAAAATCAAAAACTATCAGGGCAATCCGATTTTGAAACCTACAGCTGAGAATGAACTAAAACCTGAGTCTGAACTGATGGTTTTTCATATTCGGTCCATTACCAAAGACCGATTGATCGAAAAGATCGGTGCAATTTCAAACGAAGAATTGAGCACTTCAGGAGTTACTTTGGCTGATATTACTACAATGTATGCGCATCAACTGATTGTTCTCACCGCTTTTCTCCGCTTATTCCAATAATTCAACACTGGGTAAATTAGGACGGATATGAGGATTATTAAGGTACCCAGGTAAAACTGCGGGGTCATTTTTTCCTTTTCCCCAAAAATCAAAACCGCAAGTACAATCCCGTAAACTGGCTCCAGGTTAATCGTCAGATTGATCGAAAACACGGGCAAACGCTTCATCAGGTCTACAGATACTGAAAACGCATATACTGTACAGACTCCTCCCAAAATCAACAACCAAAGCCAGTCCAAGTCTTTCCAAGTCCATTGGATCGGAGCCCCATCAGTCAAAAATGCAGCATAAACCGGCATAAATGCTAAAGCAAAAAAGCACGCTGCCGCCATTTCATATAGGGTAATCTGAAAGGGAGAATGTCGAAGGGTAAGTCTTCCATTCAAGACTGAAAAAAGTGCTCCCAAAAATGCTGAAATCAAGGCCATCGTCAAGCCAATCCAATAGCCGGTCTCAAACTGGAAAATCACCAGCAAGCCGGAAATCACCAGCAAGCCGAGAGCCACTTCGTACCATTTGATTTTGGTCCGATTGATCATCGGATCCACAAATGCCGTCCACAGCGAAGTAGTAGCCATCCCTGCCAGACATACAGAAGCGGTAGAAAGCCTGGCTGACCAAAAAAAGAATATCCAATGAAGAGAAATCAACACCCCCACTCCGGCAATCTTAAACAGGTCAGGTAGGGGTACCAACATGGGTTTCTTTCGGATCAGCATGACTGCGGCTACTCCAATTGCAGCAATCAAAGTCCGGTAAAAAACCAATTCTAAGGATGGCAAGCTAATCAATAGCCCCAGTATGGCGGTAAATCCCCAAATCAATACGATGAAATGAAGGAGTAAATAATCTTTAAACGTTCCGGATGACATCTACCGAGGAACGGTTTTATACAAAACCAGACCTGTGAGCCCAAAAATGATATTAGGCATCCAGACAGACAAAATGGGATATTGTGACCCCGTCTCCGCAAAAGTCCTGGAAAGAATAAAAAGTAAAATGTAAATGAAAGCTAACAAAAAGCCCATAGCGATCTGAAAACCAGATCCGCCACGGGTTTTCCTAGCTGACATGATCACCCCGATAAATGTCAAAATAAAGGCAGCAAAAGGCGACATAAACCGAACATATCGCTCGATCTTATAGAAGCTTACATTGTCTGCACCACGCTCTTCGAGGATCTTGATTTGACGACTAAGCTCTGGCAGTTTTAAAGTTTCGTGGTGATTTTCGGGAAGATCAAAATCCGCCGGCGTAATAGAAAGTACCGTGTCCAGCTTTTCTCCAACGCTGTAATCTTCTCCTCCTTCCTTGATTTCTCTCAAGCGCCAATTGATCAGGGTCCAGACATTCTTGGCTGTATCCCATTCTATACGATCTGAGGATAGTTTGGCAATCAATTGCCCGTCCCGAATCTCCTCCAGTGTAAAATTATATCCTGTATTTCCGGTCTTAAAAAAGCGACTCAAATAAGCCAGTTTATTTGGACCAACTTGAATATGAATATTGGGATCCGTGGATGCTCTTCCCTTATCGAGGTAGGTGATTTTGAATTTGGTAACACCTGCTGTTGCCATAGGCAATATCCAGCCATTGAGGAGAAAACTGATCGCCCCTATCATCGCTGCAGCAAGCAAAAAAGGCCGGAGCATCCGGACGAAACTCACTCCTGAACTTAGAATTGCAATAATTTCAGTCCGACCGGCCATTTTAGATGTGATGAAAATCACCGCTATAAAGACCGTGATCGGCGTCAGAAGATTGTTCAGATAAAGACCATAATTGCCCATATATCGGAGAATCTCTCCGGCCGGAACAGCATTTCGAATATAGGTATCATTCTTCTCGGTGAAGTCCAAAACCAACACAATAAGAACGAGCATGACCACTACAAAAAAGTAGGTCTTCAAAAATTCCTTAATGATCAGCTTGTCTAGAATCTTCATTTCAAAGTCTTGCGCTAACTTTTTTCACCATCTGATCCTTCCAAACGGCAAAATCCCCTGCTTGGATATGCTCTCTCGCCTGCCCCACTAACCAAAGATAAAATGCAAGATTATGAATGCTGGCGATCTGTGCTGCAAGGATTTCTTTAGATACTGTCAAATGGCGTAAATAGGCTTTGGAATAAAATGTACTCGCATAGTTTCCAATCGCTGGATCGATGGGACTAAAATCATCTTTCCATTTTTCGTTACGGATATTGATAATGCCTTCCGAAGTGAACAGCATTCCGTTTCGGGCATTTCGCGTGGGCATCACGCAGTCAAACATGTCGACACCTAAAGCAATGCATTCCAAAATATTGGCAGGAGTACCTACTCCCATGAGGTACCTTGGCTTGTCTGATGGCAGGATATCTGTCACCAATTCTGTCATCTCATACATCATTTCAGCAGGTTCACCGACCGATAGTCCTCCTATCGCATTGCCTTCTCTGCCTTGGGCGGCAATATATTCTGCACTTTGCTTTCGCAGATCTTTATATACCGAACCCTGCACTATCGGGAAAAACGTTTGACTGTAGCCATATTTTCCCTCGGTGGAATCAAACCGCTCGATGCAGCGAGTCAACCAACGATGAGTCATCTCCATGGAATTGCGGGCATATCCATATTCACAGGGATACGGAGTACACTCGTCGAAAGCCATGATGATGTCGGCTCCGATAGTTCGCTGGATGTCCATGACATTTTCCGGAGTAAACTCATGCTTGGATCCGTCGATATGAGATTTGAAAGTCACCCCTTCTTCTTTGATTTTACGGGTACCGGAAAGCGAAAACACCTGATACCCTCCACTGTCGGTAAGTATGGGACGATCCCAGCCGTTAAACTTATGGAGACCGCCTGCCTTTTCTAATACATCCAGACCCGGACGCAAATACAAGTGATAGGTATTTCCAAGGATTATCTGCGCTTTGATATCTTCCTTGAGCTCTCGCTGATGTACAGCTTTGACTGTGGCTGCGGTGCCTACAGGCATAAAAATCGGGGTTTGGATTTCCCCATGATCAGTAAATAGAGTTCCTGTCCGCGCTTTGGTCTGTAAATCTTTTTTCCCTAAGGTAAACTTCATATCCTACTTGCTGAGACTGCAGCACCTAGCTACGAATTGTCTCGTTTAGTCTGCAAAAATATCCACTTATTCTTAAATGAGTTGCTGAAATTGATTTTATATTTGCCCAGCAAAATCGACCTATGGGCCTTTTTTTACTCTGGTTTTTCTTTGGCATCGGGATTCTCATTCAGTTGGTTTACCTTCTGGTGATTTTCGGACGAACAGCCTGGTTCAAATCATTTACCAAGTCTTCGAAAAACCAACACCCTGAAGAGGGGGTGACTGTCCTTGTGGCTGCTCATAACGAATTCCAAAACCTAAAGGTCCTCATTCCCAAACTTTTCGAGCAGGATTACCCCAAATTTGACGTAATGATCGTCAATGACAGAAGTACAGATCGGACCAAGCGACTACTGGAGGAGATGATGGCCATCTATCCCAAACTTCGCTCCGTCACGATCAAATACACGCCTAGTCATGTCACTGCAAAGAAATTTGCTGTTACCCTTGGTATCAAAGTAGCCAAAAGCGACGTCATCTTGTTAACAGATGCAGACTGTATGCCGACGACCGACCAATGGATACGAAAAATGACCGAACCAGTACGAGAAAACGGAAAAACCTTTGCCATTGGATTCTCGGGATACACGACAAAATCCACGCTTCTCAATAAGTGGATTCAGTTTGAGACCTTATTGACTGCTTTGTTTTATTTCTCTTTTGGTCTGTGGAAGGCTCCTTTTATGGGTGTGGGTAGAAATCTGTGCTATCGGAAAAGCTTTTTTATGGACGTGAAGGCATTCAAAGGTATCTGGCATTTGGAAGGTGGTGATGACGACCTTTTTGTAAACCAATACGCTACTGGCAAAAACGCAGCAATGGTTTTGGACCCTGAAGCAACTACCACTTCGATTCCGAAAGAAACTTGGAGAGAATACCTCATTCAGAAAAAACGTCACCTGCATGTCGGTAAATATTACCGAGGGGAAGACAAACGAAAAATTGGACTATTCTCCCTTTCTCATGCATTATTTTGGATTGGAGCGATAGGATTGTTAATTTATTTCGGACTAGGGCAGCAATTGGAACAATTTTCAATCGTTTTGGGTATTGTCTTAGTACGATCTGCACTGGTGGTATGGATTTTCAAATCTGCCTCCAAAAAAGTTCAGGGATCTGTGTCACCGATGAACATCCTGATTAATGATTTCATGTACCTGGGATATTTTTGGGTATTGGGATCTGTTTCTTACCAAGCAAAAGACATCCAATGGAAATAAACGAACGCGGTTTTTCGAATAAAGCACTCGAGGATTTTGATCTCATCGATCGGGCTGTGCAAGATAAAGACCAGCAAGCCTATGCTACGCTCATGAAGCGGTATAAAAAGGCCGTTTATTTCATGATTCTAAAAATGATCCGTGATGCCGATGATGCAGAGGATCTGACGATGGAGGCTTTTGCCAAAGCGTTTAGGAATCTGGAGCGTTTTAAAAAAGACTATACCTTCAGCACCTGGCTATTCCGGATTGCCACCAACAACACGATTGACTTCATCCGAAAGAAAAAACTCAAAACCATGAGTTTGAACAACACCCTCTCCGATGACAGTGGAAATTCGGTAAACATCGATGTGGAAGATGATGACAACAATCCACAGGATCAGTTCATCCGTTCTCAGCGGATTGATATGGTCCGGATTTTTGTAGATAAACTTCCCGCCAAATACCGAAAGCTGGTTCAGCTCCGGTATTTCGATGAGCTTTCCTATGAAGAAATCGCACAGGAATTAGAGAAACCTTTGGGTACTGTAAAAGCACAGCTTCACAGATCCCGAGAATTGCTTTTTGAAATAGCCTCCGGCAAAGAAAAACACATCTGATGAACCCAGGTACCCAGCTGATTCTTTCTTACTTTCCAGATCTGAGCGAAACTCAAATCCTACAATTTGAGCGGCTGCAGGCGCTTTATGAAGACTGGAATTCGAAAATAAATGTGATCAGTCGCAAAGACATGGATCAGTTTTATATCCATCATGTAGTGCATTCCCTTGGAATCGCCAAAGTCATGGCTTTCCTGCCAGGCACCAAAGTGCTGGACATCGGTACCGGAGGAGGATTTCCGGGAATACCACTGGCTATTCTTTTCCCAGACACTCATTTTCATTTGGTGGATTCCATTGGAAAGAAAATTACCGTGGTAAAGGATGTGGCTAGACAATTGAAGCTATCAAACGTAGAAGCCCAACAGGCCCGGGCAGAACAGTTGGTCCGGAAATACGACTTTGTTATTAGCCGTGCTGTGACACAGATGGTTAATTTTTATCCTTGGGTCAAGGGGAAAATCAAAAAGGAAGACTTTAACGAGTTCCAAAACGGCATTCTCTATCTCAAAGGAGGAGATGTAGACGAAGAGATGGAAGCGCTTGACAAGTCTTATGTAGTCTACCATTTGGAAGATTACTTCAAGGAAGATTTTTTCCAGACAAAAAAGGTGGTCTATATGCCTTGGGAAGACAAGAGGTAGATTTTTTTTCCCTTGATTATTTCAACACAAGAATCTGGTAGATAACTGGGTCCTATTATTCTGCTTTTCACTAAACCAGGACTTCATCCGTCTGATTTTTTCTACGATTCTCATTTTTATAAGAAAATTTCAACCCCTATTTCTTTTTGTAAACCGGACAAAAAATTATTCTTTCAAAATTTAGTTGTCTCACGGGAAGTCAATTCCAAATTTAATTTGGACTTCAAGAAACCTCAGTAACAAAGTGTTGAGTAAAAAACATTTTTTAACAAATTAGTCATTCTATTTTCATTAAATAATTACTATACTAGCAGTAGTAAAGTGCCATTCCGGCTAGCGATCAGGTGATTGTCAATTTTTTTATTGAAAGGCGCCAGAGGACGGATGGAGTTTTTGATTTGTTTGAGGAGAGCACCAAGCCAATGAGAACGCATCCAAAAACATCTACTTCTGGAAATTGAGGATCAAGAAGTGTAAAGAATTAAGGTCAGCCTAGTGTTGTAAAAGTAAGGAACGCTCATTTTCAACTTAGCCAGATTGCCATAGAATCCAGTCTATTGAGAACATGTCATTTTACACAGATCCTCCCAGCCGAACAATAAAATACTTGGCTGGGATGATGAGGTGATAAACAGTTTTAGTCATCTATATTTTAGTTTGAGATTTTAACACAGAAAAAAAATGAAAATCCTCCTTTCATGTGTATTTAAATTGATTTTTAGGGTCAGATGGAATACCCTTTTTATCTTTTCACAAGGTGTGAAGCCTTATCGCATGGGAATTCTGTTCCTTTTTGTGGTCGCTGTCACTTTTGCCTCCCATGCCCAATCCAAACTTACGATTCGGGGGACGGTAAAAGACACCACCAATATTCCGCTGGATTATACCTCAGTTCTTCTGCTAAGCCCCTCCGATTCGGCTTTGGTTGCATACACGCTGACGAATAAAAATGGAGAATACCTTTTCAAAAACGTGGAGCGGCAACCGCTGCTCATCAAAGCTACTTACATGGGATACATCCCCTTCCAAAAAGAGCTAGCACTCCCTGAAACAGAAGATCTTGAGGTAGAAGAGATTCAATTGGTTCCAATTATGCAGGAACTGTACGAGGTAGTGGTAAAAGCCGCCAAAGCACCACTCATGATGCGTGGAGACACGCTGGAGTATGATGCGAGCAAATTCAAAGTACCACCCGGAGCGACCTTAGAAGACCTGCTACGCAAACTACCGGGCATGCAAATCGATGCTGAGGGAAATATAGTGGCTCAAGGACAACGAGTCCAGAAAGTAACAGTCGATGGTCGACGATTTTTTGGTGGCAACACCAAAATGGCAACCCAAAACTTGAATGCAGAATCTATAAGTAAACTCCAACTATATGACGACAAGTCAGAACAAGCCAAACTCACAGGAGTCGATGATGGGGTAAATGAAAAGACCTTGAACGTTGAACTCAAGGAAGAAGCTAAAAAAGGTGGATTCGGAAAAATTTCCGCAGCTGGAGGGACAGACGAAAGATGGTCTTCCAATGCCTCTTACAATAAGTTTGACAAAGTGAATCAATTTTCAATCATTGGCTATGGCAATAATGTCAATCAAACCGGCTTGAGCTGGGATGACCTACAGGAGTTTAGAGGCAGTGGTGCATTTCAATTTGGAGACACGGGAGATTTTGGGTTTAACAGCAATGGCGGGAATGTAATATTTTTTTCAGGAGGAGACAGTGAACAATCCTTCGAAATCCCCTTCAACAATCTGAGCTCTGGTTTTTCAAATAATCAAGCTTTCGGGGTCAATTTTAATCGCCTGAAGGACAAAAAGGATTTCAGCGGCAATTACTTCTACAGCCGAAGCGACCAAATTGTAGAGAGTTTCAATAGTAGAACCACCTTTCTTGAGGACAATTCATCCTTCACCTCCACCGACCAAAGTATTCAAAATAACGTGGCAGGGCACCATCGGGCAAATATTCGATTTCAAAATGAACTTGACAGTGCCAATACGTTAACCATAAATGCAAAGGGTAGATTTAGCACTCTTACTACTTCGTTAGCAAGTTTTCAAGAGTTAATCGCAAGTGATACGGAACAAGGCCGACTGGCACGTGACAACCAATCGAATAAATGGTCTGGAGCGTTCCAAGGTACTGCAATCTTTAGGCATAAATTCAAAAAAAACGGTAGAAACTTTGCGGCAAGCCTAAGTAATACCTACACCAATGCAGACCAAGATGGAATTCAAAAAGCCGTAGCCGACATGATGGATGCATCAGATCCGAATACCTATTTCCAAAGCTTGGACCAAATGAATCAGGCATTGAATACTTCCAACCTGATCAAGTCAAGCTTACTTTTTGTCGAACCAATCAACAAAACCTTCTTCTGGGAAACGTTCTATAATTTCAGCCAATCGAGGAGCGAAACAGACCGTAAAGTTTTCGATGTAGAGTCAAGTGACGTTCAAGAGCTAAATCCAGATCTAAGCCGGTTTTTTGACAATATAATTACCTACAATAGGGTAGGCTCAAGTATCCGATACGCCAACAAAGGCTCTAACCTAAGTATGGGATTTGCCGCCTCCAACTACAAACTGAACGGTCTGTATTCGGTAGTAGAAGGGAGTGAAATACTAGGGACAGTGGACAAAAGCTACCTCAATTTCACCCCCAACGTATCTTTCTATAAAACCATGAAGGGCAATAAACGGATCAACGCTGGCTATGTCATGGGCGTCGCACCCCCAAACATCAACGATTTACAGCCTTACAAGGACATCTCCAACCCCTTGTATGTCCGAGAAGGAAATCCCGATCTACAACCTGAAGTAACCCATTCGCTAAATGCCGGATACAACATGTATGATCCTGCCACATTCATCAATCTATATATTTCATTGAATTCAACCTTCTACCAGAGCCAAGTGGTTCAAAATCAAACGATAGACCCTGAAAATTTTGTCACCACATTTAAGTCAGGAAATGTTTCGGGAGGACAGCGCTATAATTCCTACCTAGGTTTTGGATTTCCCATCATCAAAACTAAGATCAACGCAAACATCAACGCCAATCCTTCTTACACCAGAAGCCTAGCCTTGATCAACTCCCTTGAAACAGAGACCAATACTTTTAGCCATTCTTTTGGACTCAATTTAGACTTAACCCCAAAAGAATGGCTGAGCCTATATGCAGGAACATCCTTCCGTCTGAGCAAAACCAAATACGAACAGAATCCCGCTCAGAACCAAGACATCCTTAATTTGAGTGCCTATACGAATATGAACATCAAGCTTCCCAAGGATTTCTACATTGACATGAAATTCAACTATAGCCGATTTGAAAACGAAAGTTTTGGATTTAATCAGGAAGTCCCCATACTCAATGCCTTTATCTATAAACTTCTCGGGGAGGCAAAAAAATGGGAAATCAGGCTCTCCGCTTATGATATATTCAAACAAAATGAAACTATCAGCCAGTTTGCCGGCCAAAACTTTGTTTCCACTGGTCGGATTGAAACCCTGTCCCGATATTTCTTACTTGGCGTGACATACAATATGCGGGGAGTCGAGGTGAAAAGAAACAGATAATTTAAACAAGCAGCTGACCTAAATACCAATGAAATCAAAAATTCTAATAACCATCGTGCTGATCCTTCTTAGCACAGGACTTAGAGCCCAAAACATAGTGGGTGAGGTAGAATACCGATACAAAATCTTTTACGACAAAATCTACTCAAGCTTACCTTATCTTACTGAGCAGGAACGGGACAGAATTCTCCTTTCATGGGGAAGTCCTGATGGGTACAGCACTCGAATGAAGCTCCAGTTTTGGCCAGATAAAAGTCTGTATACCTACGGTGAACCTTATGAAGTGCGCAGCTACTCTTGGCAAGTAGAGGACTACTTCATCGCAAACAATCTCGAAGATCAAACCTATCTGAAATACATGGATCAAATGGGAAAAACCTATATTGTCCGTGGCAGCCTGAATGCACCAAAATGGAGAGTGATGAATGAGATACGCGATATTCTCGGACATATGTGCATGAAAGCTGTCAGTGAGGACCCCATCAAAGGCCAAAAGATCACGGCGTGGTTTGCATCAGACATCCCGGTCCCCATCGGTCCCGAGGAACAATTCGGCCTTCCCGGATTAATATTAGCCTATGATATCAACGACGGCATGCTGATCGTGGAAGCAGAGAAAATTACGTTTGGAGAACCTGCGGAGATCATCACCCTTCCCAAAAAAATGAAAGGAAGAGAGGTAACTGGCAGCGAATATCTGGACTTGGTCAGTGAGTTTATCAAGACTTCCACGGAAAGAAAGCAAGCTTGGATGTGGGAAATCAGATATTGAGAACATAATAATTCCCAGGATCCCGAGTAGATGTAAGTTTATAATTATAGGCAAAGCTATCATTCAAATGACCATTTATGCTTTGATAGTTTGCATTGACTATCAGCCATCCACAAGAATTTCCGCCTAGAAATAAGTCCATTAGTAAAAATCAACATCCTATTAGATTAAAGAAAATCATCTGGCCTATTCAGATGATTTTCCATTTTTAGGCAGAATCAAATACAGCCAAAAGCCCCTTAAGTTGTAATTTTGGAATGGCTAACCCTTCCACACCGGGAAAAAGAAAAGCCTTGGTGGGGTAAAAAATCACCCCTTCACCATGGTACCAACTCAGCGCCAGTTGTTTCTCTTTTTCTTTGACAATTACCTTCGCTGAGCCATCTTCTTTGAAGGATTAGCCCTAATTTAAACCTTCATTTCCTGAGGAAGCATGTACATAATATTCGATACAGAAACCACCGGTTTACCCCGCGATTACAATGCCCCCATGTCCGATGTGGACAATTGGCCCCGGCTAGTTCAGATCGCATGGCAACTCCATGACGCCAAGGGCAAGCTGATTTCCAATCACAATTACATTATTCGGCCCGAAGGCTTTACCATCCCTTACAATGCGGAAAAAGTCCATGGAATCTCCACCAAGCGCGCCTTGGCTGAAGGACATGACCTGAAAGAAATCCTTCAGGTCTTCCGAGAAGATGTAGTCCAAGCCAACTATTTGGTCGGACATAATATCGGCTTTGACATTAATGTTGTCGGTTCAGAGTACTTGAGATCGGAACTGGTCATGCCGCTGGCCGATAAAAAAGAGCTGGACACGAAGGACATTTCAACCGAATTCTGTGCGCTCCCAGGAGGAAAGGGAGGGAAATTCAAGTGGCCTACACTCACAGAGCTCCATCAAAAACTATTCGGAAAGGGATTTGGGGATGCCCACGACGCCGCATACGATGTGGACGCTACGGCCCGCTGTTTCTTTGGCCTGATTACGCAAGGAGTCCAACAACCGGAAGCCGGGATTGCCCTAACTGAAGTAAGTTACGAAGCGCCAAGGCTCGCTGAAGCAAATTTTGTCCAAGCAAAAGATGAGCAAAAAGCCAGTGCAAAAGACGTTCTGAAACAAGCAGGGAAAGCGGATATCTCCGATTTGGCAGATGTTCCTTTTACACATTTGCACGTCCATAGCCAGTATTCGGTTCTTCAGGCTACGTCTGAAATACCTTCTTTGGTAGCTCGAGCCAAAGAATTTGGCATGAAGGCCATTGCCATGACCGATCATGGGAATATGATGGGGGCATTTCACTTCGTAAAGGAAGCCATGGCCAAAGAGTTGAAGCCGATTTTGGGTTGCGAGTTTAATCTAAATCGGGACCGAAAAAACAAATCCAATAAAGACGATGGCTACCAGACAGTACTCATTGCTAAAAATAAAGCAGGTTACCACAATCTGGCAAAACTTGCTTCCTACGCCAATATCGAAGGCTTTTACTATGTGCCACGAATAGACAGAGAGCTTTTGGTTCAATACAAAAGTGACCTCATTGCAACAACAGGCGGTCTTTGGGGAGAGATCCCTTACCTGATTCTGAATGTGGGTGAGACGCAGGCCGAAGAAGCATTTGTCTGGTGGAAAGAACAGTTTGGAGAGGATTTTTATATCGAGCTAAATCGGCACGGGATCCCCGAGGAGGAAAAAGTCAATGAAGTGTTGCTTGAATTTGCCAGAAAATATGATGTAAAGTATTTCGCAGCCAACAACACATACTATAACGATAAGCCAGATGCCAAAGCGCATGATATTTTACTCTGCGTAAAAGACGGCGAATTAGTAGAAAAACCTAAAAAGTACATCGGCAAGCGGGGTCGGGAATTTCGATATGGATTTCCCAATGACGAATTTTACATCAAGAGTCCTGAGGAGATGAAAAAGCTCTTTTCAGATTTGCCTGAAGCCATCCTTTGTACGCAGGAAATTGTGGACAAAATCGAAGGGTACAAACTTGCCCGAGAAGTATTGCTTCCAAAGTTTGACATCCCGGAAGAATTCAAGCATCCTGAAGATGAGGAAGACGGAGGAAAACGCGGAGAAAATGCATATTTAAAGCATTTGACTTATGAGGGAGCCAGAAAACGGTATCCTGAGATCACTCCAGAAATCCAGGAGCGACTGGATTTTGAGCTGGCAACTATTGAAAAAACCGGCTATCCGGGCTACTTTCTCATCGTGCAGGATTTCACCAGAGCAGCTCGGGAGATGGGCGTTTCAGTTGGTCCAGGTCGTGGTTCGGCAGCAGGTTCAGCAGTTGCATATTGTACGGGGATCACTAACGTCGATCCGATAGCTTACGATCTACTCTTCGAGAGATTCCTCAATCCAGACCGGGTGTCTCTACCAGATATTGATATCGACTTTGACGATGAGGGGCGTCAAAGTGTCATCGACTATGTCATCAAGAAGTACGGTTCAAATCAAGTCGCACAGATCATCACGTATGGTACGATGGCAGCAAAGTCTGCCATCAGAGACACTGCCCGGGTGCTTAATTTGCCTTTGGCAGATGCGGGTAGACTGGCAAATCTTGTTCCTGACATCAAGCTCAAGGCACTTTTTGCGCTAGCGAAAAACAGACCCGCTCTGCTGGAGAAGTTGAAAGGGCAAGGAGAACTACTTGCCAAGGCCGAAGAGCTGATTCGAATCGCTGCGGGAAGTGATGAAATGGCTCGGACGATCAATCAGGCGTCCATTTTGGAGGGTTCAGTTAGAAATACGGGAATTCATGCCTGTGGGGTGATTATCACCCCCTCTGACATCACCAACTTTGTCCCAGTTGCATTGGCAAAGGATTCAGATATGGTTTGCACCCAATTTGACAACTCAGTGGTAGAGTCAGCAGGTCTGTTGAAAATGGACTTTTTGGGTCTTAAAACACTGACGCTGATCAAGGATGCAATCAAGATCGTCAAAGAACGCCACGGCATTCAGCTTGATGCCGATGAATTTGACATTAACGATGTCAAGACTTACGAGCTTTTTCAGCGGGGAGAAACTGTCGGAATCTTCCAATATGAATCTGCCGGCATGCAAAAGTACATGCGCGAACTCAAGCCAACGGTCTTCGCGGATTTGATCGCCATGAACGCTCTCTATCGGCCAGGACCTCTAGCCTATATTCCTTCTTTCATCCGAAGAAAGCATGGCACAGAGCCGATCACATATGATCTGGACGACATGAAGGAGTACCTGGAAGAGACCTACGGAATCACGGTCTATCAGGAACAGGTGATGCTTTTATCCCAAAAACTAGCGGGATTCACGAAAGGTGAGGCAGATGTGCTGCGAAAGGCCATGGGTAAAAAGCAAAAAGATGTCCTCGATAAAATGAAGCCAAAATTCGTCGAGCAAGCCTCGGCTAAGGGACATGATGCCAAGAAGCTGGAAAAAATCTGGACTGACTGGGAAGCATTTGCATCATATGCCTTTAACAAATCCCACTCCACCTGTTACGCCTGGATCGCCTACCAAACCGCTTACCTGAAGGCCCACTACCCTGCCGAATACATGGCATCAGTACTAAGCAACAACATGAATGACATCACGCAGGTGACCTTTTTCATGGAAGAATGTAAGCGAATGGGTATCAAAGTCGCCGGGCCCGATGTCAATGAATCCAAAGGGGGATTTACGGTAAACAAAGCGGGAGAAATTCGTTTTGGAATGGCTGCAATCAAGGGTGCAGGATCTGCTGCAGTAGATGAGATTATCATTGAGCGGGAGAAAAATGGACCATATAAAAATATTTTCGACTTTGCGAAGCGGGTCAATTCCCGTGCTTTGAACAAGAAAACTATGGAAGCCCTCGCTATGGCAGGAGCTTTTGATTGCTTCAAAGAGCACCACCGAAGGCAATATTTGGAAGCGCCTTCTGGAGACATTACCCTGATCGAAAAAGCCACCAAATACGCTCAAAAAATCCAGCAGGAAGAAGACAGTGCGCAGGTCAGTCTCTTCGGAGGGGGAGGTGGTACTATGGCTGTTCCCGTGCCATCTATTGCTCCCATGGAGCCGTTTTCTCAGATCCAACAACTCAACATCGAAAAGGAAGTAGTTGGGCTCTTCATTTCCGGGCATCCTCTGGATCAGTACCGGCTGGAGATCGAATCCTTTACCAATACCCCGCTGACAGCATTGGCTGATTTGGAGAGTTTGCGGGGGAAAAATGAGCTTAAACTGGCAGGTTCGGTCAGCAGTTTTGCCCATCGGACTACCAAAACAGGGAAGCCTTTTGGCACCTTGACCTTGGAAGACTACCACGGATCGTTTACATTCTTTCTATTCGGAGATGACTACGTCAAATTCAAAGAGTACTTTATGACGGGTTGGTTTCTTTTTCTCACCGGAAAGGTGGAACAACGAAAATGGGGGAATGAAAACGAAGTAGAATTCAAAATCACCAGCATGATGCTGTTGAGTGAGGTACGGGGAAAAATGGTCAAAGGAATTCGGATCAATATCGATCTGGATGAGCTGACTCTGGATTTGATGGAGAAACTGGAAGCGATCACCACCAAATACAAAGGGGATGCAAAGCTTTACATTGATGTCATTGACCGAAAGGAAAACATCGCATTGGAGCTTTTCTCCAAAAAATTCACTATCGATCCGAGTTCAGAAATGATCCAAGAACTTAAATCCATTCCAGAGGTAGTTTATAAGGTAGTTTGATAAAGCTCAAATTGACTAACTCTATGACAGATAGACAATATTTCTAAGCTTGTCGGAACTTAATAAACTTGAATCCGCTTTTGCTGATATATTTGAAAATTAGAAATTAATTAATCCAAGAATAAAATGGGAAAAGCAATCGAAATCACCGATGCCAACTTTGAAGAAATCATCGCAGGTGATCAGCCTATTTTGGTTGACTTCTGGGCAGAATGGTGCGGACCTTGTAAAATGATCGGTCCAGTCGTAGAACAACTAGCCGCAGAATATGATGGGAAAGCTGTCATTGGCAAAGTAGACGTAGACTCCAATCCTTCAGTGGCGCAAGCCTTCGGGATTCGCTCTATTCCTACCCTTCTTTTCTTCAAAGGAGGACAAATCGTCGACAAACAAGTAGGTGCTGTGCCCAAGGCCGTACTTGCTCAAAAACTCGACGCACAACTTTAATTCTTAATTACACTTAGATCCGAAAGCCGTAAAGAACTCTTTGCGGCTTTTTTTATATTCAAAGCCAAATGGCTGAAACCCGCATCACATTAGCTGAATTCTTTAAACTTCGCGAAGCCCTCCCCCTCGTGGATGCAAGAAGCGAAAGTGAATTTCTCCAAAGTAATATCCCAGGGGCGTTCAATTTACCCATCTTGGCGGATTCCGAGCGTGTCGTCGTCGGGACATTGTACAAAAGTGAAGGAGCTGAAGCCGCTACACTGAAAGGCTTTGAGTTGGTTGGGCCTAGATTCTTCCAAATCCAAAAAGAAGCGCTGCGCCTTTTTCCCGAGCGGAAGATCATCGTCTACTGCTGGCGGGGGGGAATGCGCAGTCAGATACTGGCCTGGCTTCTTGGAATGGTGGGTTTTGAAGTTTATCGACTAAATGGAGGCTATAAAACCTATCGGACTTTTACTTTTGAAGAAGTCAGAAAAGAACGAAAACTGATCATATTAGGCGGTAAAACTGGCACTGGAAAAACTGTTTTACTTCAAAAATTGAATGAACAAGGAGAACAAATCCTAGACTTGGAGGGAATTGCAAATCATAAGGGATCTTCTTTTGGGGGCATTGGGCTTCCAACCCAGCCCTCGGTCGAACAATTTGAAAATCTTCTCGCAGAAAACCTCTATAAACTTGATCCGAGTATCCCTACTTGGATCGAAAATGAAAGCCGCAAAATTGGTCGCTTGATTCTCCCCAATGAGCTTTATACTCAAATGAGCGAAGCGATGATGGTTGATATTCAAAAAACTCCGGAGGAACGAATAGCACACATCTCCACCGAGTATGGAAACTTACCAAAAGAGTCACTGATAGCTGCCGTGAAGCGCCTCCAGAAACGCTTGGGAGGATTGCGAACGCAGCAGGCGATTGAGGCGATCCAAGCAAACGAGCTGTCCTCGTGGATTTCCAACCTGCTGATTTATTATGATAAAACTTACGAGTTTGACTTGACCCGACGTGTCGACGAAAAAATCCAAAAACTTGATCTCACAGAAAAATCTCTGGATGAACAAGTCGAACTTTTACTGAAAATTAAAAAACAATACCATGGAAAATAAACCAACAAGATTGACTGAATGGAGTGAAGGATCCGGTTGCGGCTGTAAAATCGCTCCTGCAATTCTTGATCAAATCCTAAGCGCAAGCGGTTCATTTACCCAAACCGACCCAAATCTTCTTGTAGGAAATTCACACAAAGACGATGCTGCAGTCTATCAGGTTTCGGACGATTTGGCTATGATCAATACCGTGGATTTTTTTACTCCTATAGTGGATGACCCCTTTGATTTCGGAAGAATTGCCGCGGCAAATGCCATTTCAGATATCTACGCCATGGGTGGCAAACCAATATTTGCAAATGCAATTCTGAGTTGGCCTGTGGAAAAGATCGCTCCAGAATTGGCAGCGAAAGTATTGGAGGGAGCTAAAACGATCTGCAAACAAGCCGGAATAGAATTGGCGGGAGGCCATTCAATTGCAGCGAAAGATCCGATTTTTGGCCTTTCAGTTAATGGAATCATTCACCCTAGGAAAATCAAAACCAATCAAGGGTCTAAAGAAGGAGACCTGCTTTTCCTGACCAAGCCACTCGGGATTGGAGTCTTAGCGACAGCATTGAAAAGACAAAAAATTCAGGAAAAGGATTACCTGAACCTAATTGATACGGCCTGCAGGTTAAATTCTGTAGGTGCCATACTTGGGAATCATGAAGAAGTACATTCGATGACTGATGTGACGGGATTTGGGCTTTTGGGGCACTTGATTGAAATGGCTGAGGGAGCTGGACTATCTGCAGAAATCGAAATTGGAAAGCTCCCTTTAATCGAAGGAATCCAAGAGTACGTCAATCAATTCATCTTCCCGGACAACACCTACCGAAACTGGAATGCATTCAACACCAAGACAAAAGGTGTAGTGGGGATGGACTTGGTCAAACTCTGTGATCCACAAACCAGCGGAGGTCTTTTGATATCGGTCGCCCCAGAAAACAAAGCGTGGTTTGAAGAGACTATGGTATTGGCAAATCAACCCATTTGGGAAATTGGCAGGTTTGTTAAAAAAGGTGACTTCGTAGTGGAGGTGATTTCTTAATCCTAGCTTGGATCAATTCTTTATTCTATGTCAATTATCAAGTAAGGGAGAAACACCACCGGAGACCATGAATTTCATCACATTCGAGCTTTTTACTCCTGTGAGTGGCTTTACTTTTTCTCGCTTGGCTAGAAACACATTTCCCGAAACATTATAACTATGGGGAAAATATACCGCAACTAGATCCGGAAGATTGATTCCCGAAAGGTCCTCTTGGGTAATAAATCCTAGTCTAGACAAGGAATCACTGACCTCCACGATGACTGGCGCGCTGAATTTTTTCTTTTCGCCCACAAACGCTCCCATGAGGTCTTTGATGCTCGTGTAAAGCAAATTGACCAAAGGGATTTTGAACAAACCACGCTCAAACCACTCAAAAAAGGGCTTTGCAAAAAACAAACTAGCTAAATAACCAACAAAGGTGATCAATGCTAAAACCATCAAGATCCCAATTCCTGGAATTGGAACTGGAATAAGGTTATCCAAAAAAATAAAAATCGCATAAATGACATAAATCGTCACGGCAAGCGGAGTAAGAAAAAGCAATCCTCTGAAAAAATAGGAGATCAATCTTCTGTATGTAAAAGCCATAGCGGATAATTTCTTGAAGTAAGTTCAAAAAAAATGCCTAACCCTTGGATTAAGCATTTCATTCTCAAATATAGCAAATGGATTAGTCCAATAGTTTGATTTTAACGCTTCTGTAATAAATCACACTTTCTGGATCGTGTGCCTGTAATGCAATGGTCCCACGATCGAATTTCTTTTCTCCGGCATTTGCTGGTCGATTCTTATCTTCAGATTCATCATACTCCATCACTACTTTATCATTGATTTTGACAGTGGCCTGACCATCTTTTACTATAATATGGTAGGTGTACCATTCGCCATCGGATACATAGACTTCCCTCACGTCATTAAACGAATAAAGACTGCCAGATTTCCTCCAGTCGCTATGCGATTGATTTACCTGTATTTCGTAGCCTTTATTTGGCCATCCTGTCTCCTGATACGCCGTGTGGATGAATATCCCGGAGTTAGCCTTAGGCATTGTCTTGACTTCTACCATTAGCTCAAAGTTTTCGAAATCATTGTTTCCAACAGGCCCGTCATAAAAAGCATGGCCTCTTGGGCCAGCGATTTTTAAGGTATTGTCCTCTATAGAAAAGGAGGAAGGGTTTTCGGAGATTTTCCAACCGTCCATATTTTTACCATTAAACAATTCTACCCATTCACCTGACTGAGCAAATGCAGCAAGTGAAAAGAAAAGTAAGACTAGGACACAAGATAGTTTTTTCATGAGTTTTGGGTTGTAGGTTTCAGTATTCCAAGATAAATACTCTCCGATGAATGCACATCACCGCTAAAAAGAAAAGGCTCTGAAAAAAAATTTCAGAGCCTTTTAAGATCCATTCTAGAGGGAATTACAAGTCAATACCCATGAAAGACATGAACGCTAATCCCATCAATCCAGTCAATAGCATCGTAATGCCCAATCCTTTTAGTCCGTTTGGAACATGCGAATATTTCAGTTTTTCACGAATCGCTGCCAAAGCCACAATCGCAAGGAAGAAACCAGTACCTGAGCCAAAACCATACACTGCTGATTCGGCAAATGTATAATCACGCTGAGCCATAAATAGGGATCCTCCCAAGATCGCACAGTTCACCGCAATCAAAGGAAGGAAAATTCCAAGCTGACCATACAATGCCGGAGCAAACTTTTCAACGACCATTTCTACCAATTGTACCATGGCAGCAATAATAGCGATAAACATGATGAATCTAAGGAAAGTCAAATCGATGGTGGCAAGATCTGCACTAGCCCAAGTCAAAGCGCCTTCTTTAAGTACAAACTCATTTAGAAGCCAATTCACAGGAGTGGTGACTGAAAGAACAAATATTACTGCCGCTCCTAATCCCAACGCTGTGCTAACCTTCTTTGATACCGCCAGGAACGAACACATTCCCAAGAAGTATGCGAAAATCATATTGTCGATAAAAATCGACCGAATACCTAAACTGAATAATTCCATTTTTCTAGAGAATTTTAGTGTTCAACGTAACCTGTCTTGGTACGCTGTACCCAGATGATTAATCCAAGAATGATAAAAGCACCTACTGGAGATACCATCAATCCATTTGTAGCTAGCTTGAAGTCCGGACCGAAAAGACTGGAGACATATTCAAAGATTGGCAATCCAAAGACAGACCCAGATCCCCATAGCTCTCTAAAGAAGGCAACAGTAAGGATAATCCAAGAATACCCAAGCGCGGAACCCAAACCATCAAGAACTGAATCGTAAGGCTTATTGCCCAAAGCGAATGCCTCAAGACGACCCATAACGATGCAGTTGGTGATAATAAGACCAATGAATACTGAAAGCTCCTTGTACATATCGTAAGCAAATGCTTTCAATACTTCACTTACCAAGGTTACCAAAGTAGCTACTACAGCGAGCTGCACGATAATTCTCACTCGTGATGGAATAGTATTCCGCATCACCGAGATCACAAAATTTGACATCGCAACAACGAATATTACAGAAATCGCCATTACCAAAGTAGGCTTCATCTGCGTAGTAACAGCCAAAGCAGAACAGATACCCAATACCTGAATGGTGATCGGGTTGTCATCGATCAAGGGGTCTGTTACAAGTTTTCTTCTGCGCTTGGAAAAAAGAGCCTCAGCCGGTTTTTTCGCAATTGCTTTTTCTAAAGTTTCAGCACTCATTATTTAGTAATTAGGTGAGTTGAAATTAAATTAAAGACCTGCAACGGCCTGAGAGGATGATTTTGACCTAATAAAGGCTTCGTAGTGGCTCAAATATGATTTCAGCATGTTATTCACACCGTTGGCAGTGATTGTCGCACCAGACATGCCATCAACCTTATGCTCTTCTCCGGTGTAATCTTTGCCTTCACCCTTCATCATTTGTACCGCAACCAGATCACCTGAATCATCAAATACCTTTTTGCCAACATAGCGCTGCTGTACTCCAGTTTCAGTAATCCTTGCTCCCAAACCTGGAGTCTCACCTGCGTGAGCGAGAGTGATACCACCCACGGTATTCATATCTGTTTCCAGAGCCAAATACCCCCAGATAGCATCCCAAAGACCTGCTCCATAGAGGGGGAAGATATACGATTCCACTTCATCCAAATTGCCTTCTGCATGGAAAATGAAAACAGGATATTGTCTTTCTTCAGCAGGCTTTTTATAAAGCTTAGCTATATCTACCTTTTCAGCAGTGATTTCAGCAGAGGCGATTTCTTTCCCATTGATATCTACCACAGTAGAAGAGATCCGGTTTGCATAGAATTCATTAACCTGCTCAGGAGTCATGGCATCGATTTCAGCTGAGCTGATCACAGCACCCAAAATCTGCTTTTTCTTATCCAAGGCAATTGCCTCTTGCTGCATCGGGCCAAGTACTTGAGAAGTACCTGACAATAACAATCCAAGTATAATAGTCAGGACTGCTGAAAATACGATAACGTAAGTATTAGACTGTTGCACGTTGTAACCTCCTTGTTTTATTAGCTTTAACTACATAATAATCGATCAGCGGAGCAAAGACGTTCATAAATAGAACGGCAAGCATGATTCCTTCAGGATAAGCAGGATTAGTCACCCGAATGATCACAGTGAACATACCGATCAAGAGCCCATAAATCCATTTACCTGTCTCTGTCTGTGCTGCAGATACTGGATCAGTAGCCATAAAAACAATCCCAAAGGCCAAGCCTCCCATGACCCAATGATACTGAGGCGGCATTGCCATGTATTCATTTACTGCTAGGACATTCAAAAGAAGACCCATCAAATAAGCTCCTCCAAACCCTGAAACTATAATTTTCCAGCTAGCTACTCCTGTACCAATCAAAATTGCGGCACCAATGAGCGCCATTAAAGTAGAAGTCTCTCCGATTGATCCTGGAATCCATCCCATAAATAAATTAGAGAAACTGAATAAATCTGCACCAAGCGCAGTGTTGTGAGTGGCTAATGCATCCACAACCGGAACACCGTCAACACCAGCATTGTATGCTACTGCTAAGGCTGTGGCTCCCGAGAAGCCGTCTACTGCTGCTTTTTCTCCCAAATATGTCCATACCTGATCACCGGAAATCTGGGCAGGGTAAGCAAAATACAAGAATGCTCTAGCCGTCATAGCCACATTTAAGATATTCATCCCTGTACCACCAAATACTTCCTTTGCAATTACGACTGCAAATACTGTTGCTAAGGCAACTTGCCAAAGCGGTGTTGTAGCAGGTACTACCAAAGGAATAAGCATCCCAGTTACCAAAAAGCCTTCATTGATCGGGTGTTTTCTGATAACTGCGAAAGTAGCTTCTACCAATCCACCAGCGGCATAGGCAACGATTACGATCGGAAGGACTAATTGAAGACCAATCAATGCTTTATCTCCGAAATTCTCCCACAAACCGGCTGTCTGACCAGTAGCTAACAAGCTTTGATGTCCGGTGTTGTAGATACCGAATAGCAAACATGGGATCATGGCAATCACGACTGTGATCATCATACGCTTCAGATCAATCGCATCTTTTACTTGTGCACCTTTAATTCCAGTGGTGTGATTAGGGGAAAAGAGAAAGGTTTCTCCCGCCTCGAATGCGTAATATAAACTTTCAAGCTTACCTCCTTTTTCAAAAAGGGGTCGCTGCTTGTCCATCAAATCTCTTAGAAACTTCATATGGATTAACTGTATTGGATTAATTCTATACCTTTTCTTACCAACTCCTGCACCGGATGCTTGGACACGTCTACAAATTCACAAAGTGCCAAATCCTCCTCTACAATTTCATAGATTCCCAATTCTTCCATTTCATCAAAATCCTCAGCCATGATAGCCTTTAGGAGATAGACCGGTAGAATATCCATCGGGGTCACAGATTCAAATACACCTGTCTGCACGAATGCCCGCTCTTCACCTCTGGCATTGGAATCCAGTACGAATTCTTTCTTAGGAGTGAGGAAGGACAAAAGCCCCAAAGCTCTGTGGTAGCTGAGTTTGGATGTCGTAGGCTTTGCCCAACCCAAAAACTCATAATAATCACCTTCTGGGATTACCGTGATTTGATTGTGATAAAAACCTATGAAACCTTCCAAATTGATCTTTTCTCCGGTAAGAACATTTCCGGAGATTACCCTTACATGACCTGAGTTTAGATTTCCCTTCACAAAGGTGGAAACATTTGCTCCCGAAAAGGTTTTGACGTAAGCTGCTTTGGTCAACTCAGAACCAGTGAGCGCAATTACTTTTGAGGCATCATAGACGCCTTCAAGTACGGCTTTTCCGATTTGGACTACTCCGGTAGGATTTACCGTCCAAACTAGGTCACCTTTATTAATTGGATCGAGGTGATGGATCTGAACGCCTACGTTGCCAGCAGGGTGAGGACCTGAAAACTGGTTAATCTGGGCATTTTTGATACCTGAGAAAACACCCGGAACAGGCTTTGAGCCATCCACATTCAGGTGTACTTTTCCTGAGGTTAATTTGGCCAAAGCATCAATTCCAGCCTGAAAATATTTCTCCTCTCCCTGAAGGGTAAATCCATAATCAGGGGCCAAAGGATGCGTATCGAATGCTGAAACAAATATGCCTTTTGGGGTATCTGTAGGGTTGGCCACGATCCCAAAGGGACGCTGTATGATGTTTGGCCATACTCCGGTAGAGGCAAGTTTGGTTGCGAGTCCATCCCGATCTTGATTCAGGTCGATTTTCCCAAAGCTCTCAAATGCGATAGAACTATCTGCAAGTATCTTGATTTCAAGAAGTTTCCTACGATCGCCTCTCTTGATCTCTACCACTTCTCCCGAAACCGGTGAGGCATAGATAACTTGATCTAGGGCTTTGTCGATCAGAATTGGAGTACCCGCCTTTACTGTATCTCCTTCATTGACAAGGACTTTGGGACGCTGAAGTCCTATGAAGTCTGTCGGCTTAATTGCGAAAGTTTGAGCATTGGCAAAATTGGCGATCTCTTGCGAGGCCTTTCCAGCCAGTCTGATGTCAAAACCTTTCTTAAGCTTCACTATTTTAGACATATGTGTTTTTGAACTATGAGCTATTGAAAAACGCCCCAAATCTAAAGAAAAACCATTTGAATTGGAGCTTATATCACATTAAATGTTCGAACTTTTGATAGATGGGATTTTCTATGAAAATCAGGCAGGAAGCATATTTTCTTCCATTGACTCTACATAAGATTTAACCTGCTCCATGAGCCACATGGGGGTAGATGTAGCTCCGCAGATGCCGATCCGATCCTCAGCATGAAACCACTCCAAGTTCAATTCTGTTTCGCTTTCGATAAAATAACTTCTAGGATTTTCACTCAGACAAATCTGATAGAGCGCCTTTCCATTTGAACTTTTCTTTCCTGATACAAACAGAATAACATCGTTGTCCTGCGCGAACTTTTTGAGCTGTGGTTCCCTATTTGATACTTGCCTGCAAATGGAATCGTTGGCATTGAAATCCAATTCATTTAATGTGCCTTTTGCTGCTTTGATTCGTTCTTCGATCTTATTGGACAATTCGTAAAAGCCCTTGGTGCTTTTTGTAGTCTGACTGAATAAGGTAACCGGACGATTGAAATCAATCTTTTCCAAATCTGCATCTTCCATGACAACGACCGCTTTCTCTAAAGTCTGACCGGTGAGACCGATCACCTCAGCGTGCCCTTTTTTTCCATAGATTACAATCTGCCCATTTTCACGCTCCATTTTGTCGAATGCATTTTTCACACGATGCTGCAGTTTGAGCACCACTGGACAGGAGGCGTCGATGAGTTCAATATTATTCTCGATAGCAGTCTTGTACGTTTCCGGTGGCTCACCATGAGCTCGGATCAAGACTTTGCAATTGGTTAATTCGCGCAGCTGATCACGGTCGATTACGACCAGCCCTTTCTCACGGAGGCGCTTTACCTCCATGTCATTGTGTACGATATCTCCTAGACAATACAGTTGGTCACTGTTTTCCATTTCATCTTCTGCCATTTTGATGGCAAATTCAACTCCGAAACAATAGCCTGAATTCTTATCTATGGTTACTAGCATGATCTTTTGCGTTATCAATTACCTCTTTTGCCATGTGCACGATTTGTGCCACTTGCTCTTCAAAAGTCAGATTGCTTGTGTCAATTTCAACTGCGTCAGCTACTTTGACCAGCGGGCTCTCTGCTCTTGAAGAATCAATCCGATCCCGCTCTGCTAAGTTTCTCTTGATCATTTCCAAATCCACTAACTCCCCTTTTTCCAAGAGCTCCTGTTGTCTACGAAATGAGCGGGTATCTAGGTTGGCCGTCATGAATATCTTCAATTCCGCATCTGGAAAAACCACTGAGCCGATATCTCTTCCATCCATCACCACCCCTTTGGACCTTCCCAAACGCTGTTGCTGAGCAACCAGTTCCTTTCGGATTTCTTTCACAGTGGCTATTTCACTTACTTTCTCAGATACGGCCATGGTCCGTATTTCATCCTCGACATTTAGTCCATTGAGATAGGTTTCTTGTCTTCCTGTTTCAGGGTTGATTAGAAAAGTTATCTTCATTGATTCCAGTCCTTTTTTTACGTCTTGAGGATTGGAAGGTGAGAGGTAACTGTTTAAAAAGTGAAGGGTTGCTGCACGGTACATGGCACCTGAATCAATGTAGGTAAATCCTAAATCCTTAGCTACGGCTTTGGCAGTTGAACTCTTCCCGCAGCCGGAATACCCATCTATAGCTATGACGATTTTACCCATTAAAAATAAACCTATCTTGGTTTGCTGATTAATTTTGGGCAAATATAGTGGTTTTAATCTTATCCGTGATTCAATCTATGCAGGACAACTGCTCAGTGGGGATTGAACCTTTATCATTTTTTTCACGATTTCATAGTATCAATTGAATCAAAGTAGGAGACAATCCGGGGCTACAATCGCAGAAGTATAAATAAAAACGCAATGAAAATAAAAGGCAACCTAGTTGATATTCCCTCCAGGAGAACTTATGCTGCAGAAATTACAGTAGCTGATGGCCAAATAATAAAGATAGTAGAAATACCAGAGGAAGAAGGCCTGCTGTTCCTTATGCCAGGATTTATCGATTCTCACGTCCATGTGGAATCTTCGATGCTTGTACCCTCTGAATTTGCCAGACTTTCGGTGGTTCATGGTACCGTAGCCACAGTATCCGATCCCCATGAAATCGCCAATGTCTGCGGTTTATCAGGAGTGGAATATATGATCGAAAACGGGAAACAAGTACCGTTCAAATTCTTCTTCGGGGCCCCATCTTGTGTCCCTGCCACCCCTTTTGAAACAGCTGGGGGAGAAATTAATGTAGCGGATATCGAAAATCTAATGAAAAGGCCAGAAATAAATTATTTGGCCGAGATGATGAATTGGCCTGGCACTGTCAATCGGGATACTATTGTGATGGAAAAAATCAGGATATCCCAAAAATATGGAAAGCCAATCGACGGACATGCTCCGGGACTAAAAGGAGAATTAGCCGAAAGATACATCAGTGCTGGACCAAGCACAGATCACGAATGTTTTACAGCAGAAGAAGCAAGGGGAAAACTAGCGCTTGGGATGAAAATTGCAATTCGGGAAGGTTCCGCAGCTAAAAATTTCGAAGCATTGATAGATTTGATTGATGAATATCCAAACCAAATCATGTTTTGCTCGGATGACAAGCATCCGGATAATCTCGCAGTGGGGCACATCAATGAATTAGCTGCCAGAGCCATAGCGAAAGGAAAGAATCTGTTTGATGTTTTACACGCCGCCTGCCTTACCCCCATCATTCATTATTCACTTAATGTTGGACAGCTTCAGGTAGGAGACCCAGCAGATTTCATCCTAGTAAAAGACTTGGAAAAATTTGTAGTTGACTCCACCTATATCAATGGAATGAAAGTAGCTGATAATGGCAAAACGCTAATTCCTAGAACCGAAAACAAGATCATCAACAATTTTAACACTTCGCTAAAGCAGCCGAAAGATTTTCAGATCCAATCCCATAATAAAAAAGTCAGGATTATCGAGGCACAGGACGGTCAGTTGATAACCCCTGAAATTGAAGGTGAAATTAAACTAATTAACGGTCAGGCAGAGTCAAATTTAGAGCAGGATATACTTAAAATAGCTGTGGTAAATCGTTATCAAGATGCTTTGCCAGCAGTAGCATTTATCAAAAATTTCGGCTTGAAATCGGGTGCCATAGCCTCCTCAGTAGGCCATGATTCCCACAATATTATCGCTGTAGGAGTAGATGATAATTCTATTTGCAAAGCAGTGAATTTAATTATTGAAGCCAAAGGAGGAATTTCAGCAGTTATAGATGAGATTGGGGAAGTACTGGCATTACCCGTAGGCGGAATCATGTCCAATGAAGACGGATATCTCGTTGCTGAAGCTTACACTAGGATCGATCGGATTGCCAAAGGAATGGGTTCAAAGCTTAATTCTCCCTTTATGACATTAAGTTTCATGGCCTTGCTGGTTATTCCTGACTTGAAGTTGAGCGATAAGGGACTTTTTAACGGGCAAAAATTCGAGTTTAGTGAGGTTTTTATCTAAATCACTGAACCTATACCTTATCAGAAAAACATAATCCAAAAAAAAAGCAGCGCCTTTCGAGCGCTGCTTTTAATAAGTTAATTCAAATTCATTATTTCAATGCAGGCCATGGTTTGCCGGCATTTGATTTTACAGCCACAGTACCAAATTCACCGAATGTATTCACCCACTCGAAAGTAAGAACTTCCGGAGTTGAACTAATAACGGTCATTGAATAGCTGTCGCCATATTTATCAGTTCCTGACATAGTCAAGTTACCGCAGGCATCAGAAATTCTAACGTTGCCACTTCCCCATGTATCAGGATAGCAAGACTGCCAAGCACCAAAAGTACCATCAGATACTGTATATGATCCAGCCGTAGAAGCTACAGCAGTCCAAGTCGTAGAACCAGAGAACGTATCACCGCAGAAAGTCTCCAATGCATCGAAAGCATACGTACCAGCCAAATCTGATGGACAGATTACACTGACATTATACTGGAAAGGAGATGCATAGAAAGGAGCACCTGCTACGTTGGTAGTCACGTTGTTTGTCGAGAATGAACGACCTAATTTGTCATTCAATACTAATCGAAATTCAAACACATCCCCACCTTCGATATCAGCTGCGGTCAAGCCTACTGCAGCAATTGCTTCAGCAGCTGTCACCACAAAAGAGGTTCTAAGAAATCTTGATTGATCATTTGGTTGGAAGTCAGTAGACTGAAGAGTTTTCACCAGAACATCGTTAGCTGGAGTAAATTCAAGGCCTACGCCAGGAATCAATCTTCTATGACGAACTCTGATTTCAACGTTATCTACTGTAGCACCATCTTCCTTATCAACCGCTTCTAAAGTCAGAGCAAAATTTGATGCTCCAAGTTCAAAGAAGTTGAACGTCGTGCTTGTTCTTGCAATTGTTCTTAGGTAAGCACCGTTGTCGAAGCTAGAATATGGAATATTTGGTTCCACAGAATCTCTACAAGAGCTTAGAAAGACCAGCACAGTTGCCAATAAGCCGAAACTATATTTTAGCATTTTCATGTTTTTCTAATTTTTAGGTTAATAAATCCAAGGTGATGCAGGATTTGTATCCCAAAACACTTGTTGTGTAAGATCCGGCTTCTGAACTGCATTGGTATTGGTTACCATGTAGTTGTTTGGATACAAGAATGACCGAATGAATGGCCCT
The DNA here is from genome assembly GCF_003259255.1 of Algoriphagus litoralis. Taxonomy (GTDB): domain Bacteria; phylum Bacteroidota; class Bacteroidia; order Cytophagales; family Cyclobacteriaceae; genus Algoriphagus; species Algoriphagus litoralis. The sequence continues at coordinate 150,888 of NZ_QGOL01000012.1, read as the reverse complement.
GGATCTGTTTCCAAAGCAGGCTGCATATTACCAGGCTTACCAGTTCTTCTGTACAGGTTGTACGATTCCATACCGTTACCGAACAATGACAACCAGTATTCTCTACCGATCAAGTCCATTCTAGCATCGTTTGAGGCAGCAGCATCATACTCAGCACCTACATAGGAAATGTAATTTTCCACTGATCTAGTAAATTCTTCTGTAGGGTTAAAACCATTGATAACAGAAGCTTCAGTAGTAGTCAAGGACCAAGAACGAACATAGTTCATGTGCTTCTGAATACCTGAAGTCAAGTATGCTTTAGGTGTTCCAGTTGTTCCAAGTGTCAATGCGGCTTCAGCAAGCATAAAGTCTACATAAGCAGCTAACATGATTGGGTGAATACCTGCACCTCTACCTCCCAACGCAGGGTTGTTTACCGGAGTGGCAGAATTGTTATCAAATCTACCAGCTGCTGGATAAACACCATAGGCAGTTCTTCTCAAACCATCTGGTGGAATACCATCTGGATCCAAGTGATCACGACCCCAATAACCTCTAGTACCTGGATTACAGTAAACAAATCCACCAATTAAGTATTGAGAAGGAGGTAACTGAGTAATACATTCTTGCTCAGCAGGATTAGTAGTATTAGTCAGTGTCTGACGATAGAAATAATATCTAGCTCTAGGATCATCGAAACCTTTCTCTTCAGTCATATGCCACATGTAGTAAGTAGACTGATAGTCACCACCACCAGAAGTATATTGACCTCCGAATTTAGGATGTCTTGAATCTGGATCAGCAGCTGTAGTTCCAAATTGGAATACAAAGTCATCTCCTACTTTCAGCATATTATCTTCAGCAATCAACGCATTAATACCTGCAGTAGATTCAGAAGTACTTACTAGTCTAGTATTGAGAAAATATCTCAATTTCAACGTGTTCACTAATCGAACCCACTTGGTATAATTTCTATTGTAGAAATAGTCATTTGGAGTTCCTGTAGAAGGATTTGCTGCAAAATGTCCAGCAGCTTCATTCAAAAGAGAGAGACCCTCAGCATAAATTGTTGCTCCGGAATCAGTCTTAGGATTGAAGTTAGAAGGATCTAGTGCTTCTGAATAAGGGACATCATTATAGGTGTCAACCAAATCAAAAAGAACCATCGCTTTGATTGTCTTAGCAATACCCAAATGACGCTGCAAATTTGCTTCTTCTGCCAAAGGCTCTAAGAATTGGATATCAGCTAGAAGGTTCGCGTATGCGTTGGACCAAGTTCCGTTAGTAGAAACTGTGGTGTAAGCAGACTCATACAATGCAGCTCCTTGGTTAATCTGACGAGTCAATCTGGCGCCACGGTCGGAAATTCCATACCATAGTGACTGGTAGTCCAATTGGATTCTGTTCAATAGAAAATCCGGAGACGCAGTTTGTGCGTTAACTGCATTTGGGTTTTCCAGCAGTTCATCCAATTTTTCATCACAGGAAGTGGCAAATACCAAAGAGGTAGCTACCGTCAATCCATATATAAATCTTTTCATTTTCATGTCTGTTTAGGGTTAGAAGGTAAGCGTTAACGTTCCACCCATTCTTCTTGAGCTTGGACCTGTTACAAAGTCAAATCCGAGACCATTTCCAACACCAGTACCCAACACATCCACGTCATAGTTCATGTTTGGAGGGAAATTAAGTGCTTGGAACCAAAGGTTAGTGCCACTAAGTGCAAAAGAAGCTCTCTTAAATGGAGTCTTAGCCATCAATGAGTTTGGAAGCTGATAAGACAAAGAAACCTCTCTCAATCGGATCATTGTTCCATCGAATACGTTTGGCTCATCTGTAGCTCCCTGATAACCGGAGAAGAAATAGTCAGATGCAGAGATCTGGTAATCATTTGGAATGTACTTTGGAGTACCGTCCGCATTTGTACCATCCTGTCTTACCCCTGGCATGATGAAGGTTAATTCTCTATCAGCCACTGGATCTTTGGTCACACCACGAGCTAGGGTAGCAGTCACAGTACTGGAATAAATCGCTCCTCTGTGTCTGTACTCAAGCATTACATTTAGGTTAAAGCCTTTGTAGCTAAATCCGTTGATCCATGATCCTGTCCAATCTGGGTTCGGATCACCAAGAATAACCAATTCATTTGAAGGCTTATGAACACCGTTGGAAAGGATGATTGGTTGTCCATCAGGAGCTCTATCAAAACCTACACCTTTGATTACGTTGAATGGTTGACCAGGAATAGCGAAGTTACCTAGGTCTGTGAAACCTGCGACAACTACTTCTTCCAATCCACCACCAAGTTCAAGAACTTCAGTTTCATAGGTTGACCAGTTTACAGTAGAAGTCCACTCAAATCCAGAAGGAGTAGAGATAGGAGTAACTGTAGCTTGGAATTCAGCACCACGAGTTCTGATTTTACCGATGTTGATTGCGGTAGTTGTAAAACCTGTAGATGGATCGATCGGCGATTGAGTGATCAAATCCTTTGTGTTTTTCTCATATAAAGAGAGATCAAATCTCAATTTGTTGTTGAACATGACAGCTTCAACACCGAATTCTAGTTCACCATGTAACTCGGGTCTCAAGTTAGGATTACCCAAGGTATTGGAAACGGAGTGAGTTTGAGTAGTTCCTCCACGGTCAAATGCTCTCGCAGACTGTGCAAGTACGTTTCTTGTGCTGTATGGGCTAGGATATCCAGCAGACGTACCATAACCCAATCTCAACTTCAAATCATTTAAAGTGGATGAGCTCCAATCAAATGCTGTAGTTGGAATGAAAGAAACTGATGCTCCTGGATAAAGGATGCTTCTATTCTCCTTTTCTACAGTTGAAGTCCAGTCATTTCTAGCAGACAAGTTCAAGAACAAATAGTCAGAATAATCGAGTGTAATGTTGGCATAAACACCATATCTTCTTTCTTCCTGCGTGTAAGTCATTGTACCACCAGAATACGCATCGTTACTTGAAGAAGTCTGGAAATTAGAGTGACGGAAAAGACCAAATGCCAACTGACCTTGAGAGGCTAGACCATTCTGAGAATAATTGTCATATCGTGAGTTTCCACCCAAAAGAGCACTCATGCTGAATTTTTCAGAGAACTCTTTCTTCCAATTCAAGATCAAATCCTGATTCCAAATGGTATTGGTAATATTGATCGTTCTGTAATATCCAGATTGAGTTGCCAAGTTTCCAGATGGTCCCCCTTTGTTATATCTCAATTCCTGAAGTTCAGTATAGGTATCAAGACCTAGTCTATACGTTACTGAGAAATCATCGTTGATGTCGTAATTCAAAGAAGTTGAATTGAAGAAACGCTGTACATCTGATGTATTCACATAGTTTCTAACCAACCAGTTTGGATTCACAATGTCATTTCCACCTCGATAGTATACAGAACTTTTATCTACTGGATTTTCCCATGGAAGGCCAGCCAAATCCACAGAACGTGGGGTAAATAAAACGTGTCCGAAAACAGAAGGAATAGCACTACCTGATCCAAAGGAGCCGTTAACCGGAGGAGTAAGGAGATCAGTGATCGCGAAAGTAAATGCAGAGTTTACAGAGAGTTTATCTGAAATAGCTGAATTGATACCCAATCCAAAGTTAAACTTCTCCAACTCATTACCTGGCAAATAACCTTCTTCATCTGTGTAACCAAAGCTAGCGTTAAAACCAGTTCTGTCAGAACCACCCGCGATTTGAACCGAAGTGTTGGAAATTAATCCCTGACGGAAGAAAATTTCAGATGGATCAGCATAGGCTTTATACTCATAACGTACCGGTGTACCACCTACAATACCATCTACCCAAAATTCTGGGAATGCATTTCTAATTGCCGCAACGGAAGATGTGGCATAAGGGTGAGCTACTGTTGTACCAAGGTCCATTCTACCACCAAAGTTGGAGAAGAAGAACCCGTTATCTTGCTGAAAACCATTACCGTAAATCTGACCATAAGTTGGCAAAGATGCCGCTTCGTTGGTAAATACAGATTGGTTGATCGTTACTTCAGCAGCCTTTCTCTTGGTCGCGCCAGATTTAGTAGTAATAAGGATTACCCCGTTTCTACCTTGGTCACCATAAAGAACAGTCGCAGAAAGGCCCTTCAATACAGACATGCTCTCGATGTTGTTTGGATCAATGTCCAAGAATCGGGAAGAAGTAGCTGTACCACCAGTAGTGAACCCATTCTGTGCGTTGGTAGAAGTGTTAAATGGCACACCATCTACTACGAACAACGGCTGGTTTGAACCAGTAGCCGAGGAATATCCACGGATAACCATGTTAGTTCCTGAACCAGACATACCATTGGTAGAGGTAATGTTTACCCCTGGTACCTTGCCCTGAAGGACTCGGGCTACGTCAGCCTCTGGACGGTTTTCCAGTTGGGCATTGTCCACTGAAGTTACAGCGTAACCCAGTGCCTTCTTTTCTCTTTCGATACCGATCGCCGTGACTACCACTTCGGATAGTTGCGACGCGTCAGTCGTCAGAGTGATGTTGACTACGGAACGATTGCCAATAGTCTCCTCTGCGGTCTTGAGACCCACAAAAGAGAAAATCAAAACATCAGATCCCGCCGGCACATTAATAGAGTAATTACCATCCAAATCGGTGGTCGTACCTACTGTTGTACCCTTGACGAGAACTGTTGCCCCTGGCAACCCTAATCCGTCTTCCTCGGAAATTACCGTACCGGTAATTACCCGTTGCTGCGCCGACACCTCAAAGCTGAGGGTCATGGTGAAAAGCGCAACAACATAGAGTAAAGCTTTTCTCATAAGGTGTTTAGTTTAGTTGATCCGTAAATAAAATTTATTATCCCGTAATTTCAAAAGCGGTTAAAAATTCATTTGAATGGAGAGAAAAGCACATAATTTGGCAGCGACCGAATATGTTAACATTTATTAACGGATTTGAAGGGATTTTTTAACATTGGCAAAACAATATTTTGAGAAAGTGCCAAAAAGATGAAAATCAAAAATTATTTTCAACTGCAAAAAAAAATTAAATAGGGTTGAAAAACTGTTTTTTTGTCCTTTTTAAGAATAAAAAGTATCCTTTTTTCTATTTTTTCTAATAATATTTTAAAACAAAACAATTTCCCGAATTCAAAAATTGAAATTTTCAATAAATCGAAATTTTGTGTTCATTTTTCTTAACGTTTTTCGGATTTTTTTACCAAAAACAAAAAAACCGGTTCATTTTTTAACCGGTTTTTCAATTTTAAAAGGAATATCTCAATGTGAAGGACGCTTCATCCCACCATAATTTTGTAAAATCAACAAAGTTGTACGCGGGCTTCCAATCTAGACTTAAATAGATATTCGTATTATAAAAATTATACTCTAAGCCAGCGATAAAATCAATTCCATAAGCCGTATAATCCTCTGTCCCTTTGTACACCCACGGTGGCTCAGCTTTGGGTTCTTTCCAAACCCCATAGTGAGCTCCACCACCCAGATACCATTCCATTCCTCGGAATTCCCTGATATCCATGTGTCGCTCATAAAGGAGGGCAGCGTTCCAGCCCTTCCATCGGTTGAATACCATTAACTCGACTGCAGAATGGTCCGTCACAAATCGTTTCACCGAACCGCCTAAGGAAGTACCAGCCCTTACTCCGACCAGTGTATTATAATATCCCTGTTGGGCTTGACTTGCAGAATTTATTGAAAATAGGCCCGCTAAAATTAAGCAAACCGGGAGTAAAAATGATTTTTTCAAGGGGTGATGGTTTTAATCGATTAAAAAGTAAAAACTTTTTTGGGAGTAATACAATAATTCAGCGGGATATCGTGTGCTTCTGGAGTGATGGATTCCTCTGGTTCGTAAAAACTCAGCCCGATTTTGACAACTTCTGGTTTTAATTTGCCCAAAAAAGAATCATAGAATCCTTTGCCAAATCCTACGCGATGACCCGATTTGTCGTAGGCCAATAGCGGAACAAAAACAACCTCAATTTTATTGGGAGAAACTTGAATTGATTCCTGAGGAACGGGAATGCCCCACTCATCGAGGAAAAATTCAGCTTCTGATGGTAATTTTAGCGTTTCCAATTCGGTATTGGCTTTATTCACCTGAGAGGTGTACAGGGTTTTTCCTTCCTTATCTAATGAATCTTTGATGTAAAATGTATTGACTTCATTGAATCGGTCGATCGGAAAAAAAAGATGAAAGTGTTGAAGTGGTCCCCTTTCACCTAGCCATTTTAAAAACTGCTCGTTGATTGCCTTTGAATTGGCATGTACTTCTTCCTGTTTCAGGTTTTTTCGCAGCTGCCTGTAAGCTGATCTTAGTTCCTGTTTGGTTTTCATATATTTCTATGGCATTGTCTAAAAGGCAAAAGCGATCCGCTGGATGAGGAGATTTCTTCAGTCTACTCTATTTGGCAAATCATCGGATCATGTGGTTTCCAGCACCATCATCTTGAAATCCAAAGGATCAAAGCAATCCAATAACTCATCTATTAATCCCGCATTCCCCAGATAAAACTGCATCATGTTCACCACACGCTCCTGGGGGCTGCCATTAGGAGCGGTGAATTCTAATACAGCCCTGGCCCGATTCAAGTCCACTGCCATCCTTCGTTCTTCCGCTTTTCTCAATTTGGCACTCATCTGATCAAGAATTTTGAGGCTGCGGACTTTCCCCGCCTCAAATGCTGCCTCAAGACTTTTCTCAAGACTCGAAGCTTCTTTGCCTTTGGCATCAAAAAGTTGAGAAAGTATTTCTTTTTGCTTTTGCATGCCAAAATCCACTTTTGCATGGTCTGAAACAAAAGCCTTTTTCCAATTTTCAAATTCTACAAACACATCAGTAGCCCCCCAACCCAACTGCCCCATCTTCTTCAAGACTGGTCCATTTAGAATCAAAGCAAAATTTCTTGGAAGTAAAACAGGAAATGGAACCTTAAACTGATCGAAAACTCCCTTCAGTTGCAACCAATAGACGACTTCTGCAGGGCCTCCCAAATATGCCAGATTGGGTAGAATCATTTCCTGATACAAGGGTCTGAGGACAACATTTGGACTGAATCTTTCCGGGTTAGAATTTACTAGGGCTTCAAGCTCTTCTGAAGAAAATCTGATCGAAGTATTGACAACCTGAAACTCTTCCCCAACTCTTTCAATACGCTCACGGAGCCCTTTGTCCAGATAGAAAAAGTTAATTTCTCGAGGGAAAATCTGGCTTTTGTAGCCCTTTTCTTCCAATTCTCTGGTCACTCGCTGCGCCTGGCTGAAAGGCGAATGGTCAAAAAGATCTGCCTGAATCACAGGAGTAAACAGTGACTTTAATGACGCATCATGACCATCTACCACTAGTAAACCCTCGGCTCCAAATAGTTCATTCACATATCTTCGGACAGCTTCTCCAAGCGTTTTACTATTTTGATAGGCCGATTGGAATACTTCAGGTGCAAAATGAACCTCCTTTAGAAAGGCTTTGAATGATTCATCCAAAATGAAATCTCCTACCGCACCAGTTTGATTTGAGTTCCACTGGTATTTTTTGCCATCCAACTTGAAATAGTTGATTTCATCAAAATCATGATCTTCAGTTGCCATCCAATAAACCGGCACAAAATGAAATTCCGGATACGCCGCTTTTAGCTTCTTGGCAAGGTTGATCGTTGAGACGATTTTATAGATAAAATAAAGTGGGCCAGTAAAGAGATTCAACTGATGCCCAGTAGTGACCGTAAAAGTCTTCTCGCTAAGTACCGATTGAATGTTCGTCACCACTGGTTCATCGAGCTCAATTCCACTATAGTGCCGATGCAAAACTTGATTCAAAATCGTCCGGTTTTCCGAAGGGAAATTTTTTGAGGCTAAAGCATCTTTAAAACTTTCTAGCCGGGGTAGGTGGGTATAAAATGGCTTAAGTGCCTCATTGCCGTTGATGTAGTCTAAAAAAAATCTTGAAAACTGTCCCGTCTGATCTAGATCTACGCAGTGTTTTTTCATCGGAATGGGTGAAGTATGTTTGGGAAGTCTAACTTAGCGCTTCGAACCAAAGTTCAGCTTTTTTTGTAAAAAAAAGGACATCTTACATCAATGGCAGGTATAAAAGGTAAAAAATAGGGAATGAAGCAATTTTGATCTCAGCCCAAAACAATTCCCTTAATTCTGATTTCTAAAGTAAGCCAACTCAAACAGCATGTTTTCCTACCAACGAATATTCCTTACCAACGGCCTAGAAGTGATCGTCCATGAAGATCATAGCAGTAAAATAGCCGTTTTCAATCTCCTTTATAAGGTGGGGTCGAGATTTGAGCAAGCTGGCAAAACTGGGCTGGCTCACTTTTTTGAGCATTTGATGTTTGGCAGTTCTGCAAATGTTCCGGTTTTTGACCGGGAATTGGAGCGGGTCGGAGGATCATGCAATGCCTTTACCAGTCCGGATATTACCAATTATTACATGACTTTGCCTGCGGCAAATATTGAAACTGCCTTCTGGTTGGAATCTGACCGGATGCTTCAATTGAGTCTGAATGAAAAGACCATTGAAACCCAACGCAAAGTGGTCATGGAAGAATACAAGCAACGCTACCTCAATCAGCCCTATGGTGATGTTTGGCATCACCTCCGAGACTTGGCTTATGAGCGGCATGCCTACAGATGGCCTACCATCGGACAGACCATAGAAGACATCATCGGATATACCAAAGATGATGTTTGGAATTTTTATCAAACTCACTATCATCCCGGCAATGCCATCTTGGTAGTGGCTGGTGATGTGACGCTCTCTCAAATTGAAAAACTTGCTGAAAAATGGTTTGGACCGATTCCTAGTCTGTCAAATCAGGCACAAAAACCGCAGCCCGAACCTCCACAATCCGCAAAAAAAATAAAGAAAATCCATGCCAAAGTCCCGACAGATGCACTTTATAAGGTATATAAAATGCCTGCTAAGGACCAACCTGGCTACCTGGAAGCCGATTTGATCAGTGATATCTTGGGAGCTGGAAAATCCTCTCTATTGGAACAGCGATTGGTGAAAAACGGAAAAATCTTTGCCTCTGTGGGAGGATATATCACCGGATCGGTTGACCCTGGACTTCTGGTATTCTCCGGAAAAATGGAAAAAGGAGTATCCTCGAAAATCGCGGAAGAGGCTCTGGATGAAATATTGGCTGAATTCTTACAAAAAGAAATATCTGACATGGAACTTCAGAAAATCAAGAATCAGGGAGAAGCCATGAAAACGTATGAGTCAATCCAGTTACTCAACCGGGCGATGAACTTGGCTTATTTTGCCCATCTTGGTAATCCTGAATTATATTGGGAGGAATTTGAGCAAAAGTCCAAAATAGAAGCAGCACAAATCAAAACTTGGGCAAATCGGATTCTTCAAGAAGATCAGGCATCTGTCCTCCATTACCAATCGATCAATTCATGACACCATTTAGAATAGGATTTGGGTACGATGTACATCAGCTCCAGCCTGGTTATGATTTTTGGCTAGGCGGCATCAAAGTAGAACATGATAAAGGAGCAGTGGGACACTCCGACGCCGATGTGCTGATCCATGTGATCTGTGATGCCTTACTCGGAGCTGCCAACATGCGAAACATCGGATACCATTTCTCCGACAAAGACCCCAAATTCAAAGGAATCGATAGCAAAATCTTGCTCAAAGAGGTCCTGAAAATGATCCGGGAAGCCGGCTATGAAATCGGAAATCTGGATTCTACGGTCTGTCTCCAGCTCCCTAAGTTAAACCCTCACATTCCCGCGATGAAGACTTGCCTGGCAGAGGTGATGAATGTAGCTGAAGAGGCCATTTCCATCAAAGCAACCACATCGGAATTTCTTGGATTCGTAGGTCGTCAGGAGGGTGTTTCTGCCTACTGCACCGCATTGATTTATAAACTATGAGTGAAAAGGTGAAAATCATCACAACCGAAGACGGCTCCCACTCCCTTTACCACGAGGGACTGCAGGAGACTTACCACAGTTTTCATGGCGCCTACCGGGAGTCCATACATGTGTTCATGATCTATGGGCTAGACTCCTGGCTGGCGAAAAATCCACGAAAATTTCCTATTAGGATATTCGAAGTAGGATTTGGTACAGGGCTGAATGCCTGGCTCACTTTGGTATGGGCGGAGCAAAATCAAGTGCCTGTTCTTTACCACAGTATTGAGCCCTTTCCTATCGAAAAAGAAGTCTACTCCCAGCTCAACTACATTGAGCATGACCATGGCATCTGGCATTTTCATAAATATTTCGAAGCATTGCACGAAGCCCCCTGGAATGAAGGGGGCCCAGTTTCTGAGTACTTCAATTTTAAAAAAGACCTCACCACGCTCGAAGAAGCCCAGCTTTATCCATCGGATGTAGTCTTTTTTGATGCTTTTGCGCCTAGTAAGCAACCTGAACTTTGGACCAAGCAATCCTTGGAAAAAGTAACTTCTGCCATGCGGCCAGGTGGTTTATTTACTACCTATTCGGCCAAAGGTCAATTGCGAAGGGATTTAAAGGAACTTGGACTGGAAGTAGAGATTCTTCCTGGACCTCCGGGAAAGAAAGAAATGACCCGTGGATGGAAAAAAAGTATCTAATAAAAACAGTGCTTCACTAGGTACAGGAACCAATTATTAACGAAACAGAATCTAAAAACGGAATAGGTTTTGCACTTTTTAATTTAACCAACTAAAAAACCATGCTCAATTTCATAGCTGCTCTCCTTTTTTCGCTGTTTCAAAGCCCCCAATTTGACGGTGCCAAGCTGGAACGAATGGTACAGGAGCGCGACCAACTTCACGCACAATGGCGATCGTCAGAAAGTAAAAAGTCAGGGATTTTTGGGAATCGGACCAAAAAAGACATGATCGAGACCAATGAATGGCTTGAGCGAATTGTCTCCAAGGACAATCAGATCATGGATGAGCTACGAATGATCGGGTCGATAGAGACTACGGTTATTTCTCAGGAAAAAGATGATTACAAATCCATAACCCTGAAACTTGAGCAGGATGTGCAAGCACTAAAACGAGCTGTGGCTGAAAGAGATAAGCAGATAGAAGAGAAACTAGGCGAAAGAAGAATCTTCGAATGGACTACCTTGATTTTCTTCTTGAGTACAGCCTTTTTGGGTTGGTGGGTTTATAGATCAAAAAAAGCCTCTGTCGGGTAAACAGAGGCTTTCATAAATTAATTTACTCGAACATATTCTTCCAGCGGAAATTGAAAGCAATCTTGTCCCTCCTTAAATGCAAAGCAGTTTGGTTGGAATTGAAACATCCTTCGATCAGAAGAAAAGGTCAAGACTCCCTCGGGCTTGATAAAAAAATCGATCACCCCTGGCCGTAATTCAGACTGAGGAACATAGAATGGAAATTCTCCATCTAACGGAGCAGAATGAAATAACCCATCAGAATAGTAATAGGTAAAGTTAGCCCCCTCTAACCTATACCAAGCCGTAGTAATCATACGATAGCCTAAAGTTGGGCCAGTTTCCATATCTCGAACGACAGTGGTAAGATCAAAAATACTGTCGTTTTTAAATTCCAGTACATCCACAAACCAGAGATCTAAAGAATCTACAAACTCCCTTTTTTCCCAAGTCCCAATTAATGGACTGAGGGGTTCATCATTTTCAGTACAGGAAATCAAGGTTGCAAAAACAACTACAAGGGCAAATGGATAGACCTTTTTCATGAGCGAAAAATTTTGGTTGAACACTACTCCTAGAACGAATCTGCTAGTCAAAACGATACAATCGCCTAAATTTATTTTAACCTAGCAATAGGTGTCCTTGCTGATTTGGTCACTTGATCTATAGTACAGAGAATCTCTGCATCCAAAGGCAAATAGACATCCACTCTGGATCCAAACTTAATAAAGCCAAATTCTCCACCCTGCTCCAGTTGAGAGCCTGGCTTTACATACCACTTGATCCTTCTGGCCAAAGCACCAGCTATTTGCCTCACCATAATTTTCACCCCGCTTTGGTCTTTGATCACCATGGAAGTTCGCTCATTTTCTGTACTCGACTTGGGATGCCAAGCGACCAAATACTTCCCTGGATGGTATTGAAAATACTCCACTTCCCCTTTTACAGGAGAACGATTGACGTGGACATTGACCGGAGACATGAATATGGAAATTTGCTTTCGCTTTTCTTTTAAATATTCCTCTTCAAATGCCTCTTCGATCACGACTACTTTTCCATCCGCAGGAGCAAAAACAAGCCCTTCTTCATTAGGTAAAGGGAAAATAGGGTTTCTGAAAAACTGCAAGATGATCAGGTATAAAACGACACTGACCAAAATAGACAGATTGATAAGCAGACGCTCCTCAGGCAGATAATAGTATAGCAAGTAATTGAGTGCTACCAGGATGATCATCATCCAAAACAGCAAAACTCTTCCTTCTCGATGTATAGTCATAGTGATTGAATTAAAAAGGCGTGGAAAACAAATTCCCCACGCCCCAAAGGTAAAACTTTTAACTAAAACGCGGCTTAGAATCCACCTCGGAAGGTATAGGTCTTAGCCACTTTGTCGATGGCTACGATATAGGCGGCGATTCGCATAGGGACGCTGTACTTAACAGAAGCCTCGTAAACATGCTCAAAGGCATCCTTCATGATTCGGTCTGACCGGCGATTGACACGGTCGGCAGTCCACTTGTATCCTAAGCGGTTTTGTACCCATTCGAAATAGGAAACTGTCACCCCACCCGCATTTGCCAAGATATCCGGGACAGCCATGATTCCTTTCTCGTTGAGGATCGCATCTGCTTTGGCAGAAGTTGGTCCATTTGCACCTTCTACAATAAGTTTTGCACGGATTTTTTCGGCATTTTTTGCAGTGATCACATCTTCCATTGCAGCAGGAACTAAGACATCCACCTCCAGCGTCAACAAATCTCCCGGGTCCTCCATTCGGTCACCGCCGGTGAATCCCTCAAGTGTGCCCATATGAGCATCTTTATGCTTGATTGCTTCTTGGATATTGATCCCCTTGTCGTTATAAAACGCGCCAGTATGGTCAGAAATTGCCACAATTTTCAATCCTCTTTCTTCCAAAAGCTGCGCTGCCCAACTTCCTACGTTACCAAATCCCTGTACCGCACATGTTGCCGAGAACGGATTGATTTTAAGCTTTTGCATAGCAGCAAGAGCAGTCACCATCACTCCTCGTCCAGTGGCTTCAGTTCTACCCAGAGAACCACCGAGAACCAAAGGCTTACCGGTAACCACCGCAGGTATGGTCATCCCATGGGCTTTAGAATATTCATCCATAAGCCATGCCATTTCTCTTGGCCCTGTCCCCATATCCGGTGCAGGAATGTCTTTGTCTGGACCGAATACATCGATCATTGCCATAGTGTAGGCTCTTACCAATCGCTCGATTTCTCCTTTGGACATTTCCCGTGGATTGCATCTTACTCCACCTTTACCTCCACCATAAGGTATGTCTACCACAGCACATTTCCAGGTCATCCAAGCTGCAAGCGCTCGAACTTCATCCAGATGAACATCCGGTGCGAAGCGGATTCCGCCTTTGGCCGGACCAAGAATATTGGAGTGAATCACACGAATCCCTTCAAATACTTGAATTTTACCACTGTCCATGGTAATCGGTAGTGAAACTATTACCTGCTTGGCAGGATTCTTCAACACGTTGTAAACTTCATCGGAAAGCCCGAGTTTCTCGGCAGCAATGTTGAATCTTTCCATCATTGACTCCAAAGGATTTTCTCTATCCTTAATTGGGGCCGGTTCAATGTAAGCCATATTGGGTTCTTAAAATAAATTAGTGAAATGCTGCACAAACTTAAGTAGTTTTTCAGACAGCCCGCCGAAGTATTAAAAGATTTTCAAAAAAGCGGTTATAAATGGGGCTGAAAGTAACAATCCGTCAAAACGATCCATAAATCCACCGTGTCCCGGCAATCCGTTACCGGAATCTTTGATCTCTATCGAACGCTTGAAAAGAGACTCAATCAGATCTCCATACGTCCCTGCTATAATAATAATACCTGCTATTACTAGCCATTTCCAATCAGCAATCACTTGAAAGTATTGAGAAAGGACAAATGCGACTGCGATCGCAGAAAAAGCTCCGCCCAGAAAACCCTCCCAGGATTTTTTTGGAGAAACCCGTTCAAAAAGCTTCGTTTTCCCAAACTTGGTCCCTGCGAAATATGCTCCTGTATCACTTGCCCATAAAATCAATAAGCTCCCGATCAAAATCTCAAAATGATACACTGCATCCACAGAAAAGACAGCCAAATTCAGCAGTGAAAAAGGTACCGCCACATAAAAAATCCCCAAATACGTAAAAGCAACGCCTGTGAAAGGTTTTTTATCGGTTTTCTTATACAGCTTGATGAAAAACGTCAAGGATACAATGGGAAAAATCAAATAAAGGTACTCATGTGGCAGTTGCTCTTTCTCGATCATAAAAGTCAATGTGAAAATCATCACGCCGAGAAAAGTCCCAAAACTTCTGAGTGGAAGCATCCCGTCCAACCCTGTGAGCTTGTAGAATTCCATCTGGGCAAAACCCAAAATAGTGGCGAAAACAATAAAGTAAGTCCAATCAGAATAGATCGAAGCAGATACAACCACCAAGGCCCCCACTGTAGCTGTGATAGCCCGCTGTCCTAGATTGCTGTAATTATTAATGTTGAAACGAGATCTCATTTTGAATCAATTGCAGGGCTGTCAAGGTTTGATCGTGGGGCACCATCACCTCATAGGTGCCGTATAGCTTGTATACCGTCTCTTTCTTGTTCATTACTATTGCTGAAATACCGTTTTCCTCCAAAACTCCCTTGACAATTTCAGCCCGGATTTGATTTTGATCTTCAAATACCCTAGTCCAACTCTCCATCTTTTGGTTGATTGATTTTTTTAAAGTAAAAGAATCCAACCATAAGAACCAAAAGTCCAAGCATCGCAGCAGGATAAGATACCGAATCAGAGGACTCAATATCAAAGTCAATCATACCCTGATTTGACATATAGATTACAATTACCGTGAGGGCATTATTGAAAATATGTGCCAAAATAGGATAGAGCAAACTTCCAGAATACAAGTACAGGTATCCAAACAAGGCTCCCAGAAAAACCCTTGGAAGAAATCCATAGAACTGGACATGAATTGCAGAAAAGATAATCGCCGTCAACCAAATCCCCCAATGTGCGGAATTAGTGTATTGCTTCATCTTGGGTTGAAGCATTCCTCTGAAAAACATTTCTTCGCCAACTCCAGCAAACACCCCAATCACCAATATGCCGGTCAATAATTCAGGAATACTCTGGAAATCTGTGAGAAACTTGGTCAAGTCCATCAATTGGGTTTCCATTTCTTTCATCCAATTCTCAATCCCAGACATCGATTCAGGCAGAGTGAGCTGGGCATTCCAATACACCAAAAGCCCATTGAACAGCATCGCGCCAAAGGTGATCCCCAAGGCTAAGATGAAGTTTTGGACATTGAATCTGGTCCGCTGAATCTCCCAGTGCAAGTCAGCTTTTTCTATGAATCGGGTGATGATCCAAGCTGCAACCCAAAACCCCAAACCGGATCCGATTCCCTGCACAAATAGCATCGCCATCCGCCCATTTGGCACATCATAGTTGCCGGTCATGAGGCTCATGATTTCTTCCAAGGTGATATTAAATAGCGTCGGCATCATGGCCAAGGCGATACCCTGAAGTAAAATAAGTGTACCAAAAGTGACTAAAACAATGACTATCAGGGACAATAGCCAATTCTTTCGTTTGGCTATTTCGGATTGGGTTTCGTATATCTCCATAATTTGGGGTAAATTTACGCCAAATTTAGAATAGAGAAGTGGTTAAGATTGGAAAGTTGGAGCTAGGGGAATTCCCACTATTGCTCGCCCCCATGGAAGATGTGAGTGATCCGCCCTTTCGGGCAGTGTGCAAGCAAAACGGGGCAGACCTTATGTATACGGAATTTATCAGCTCGGAAGGGTTGATCCGGGATGCGGCCAAAAGCATCCAAAAGCTGGATGTCTATGATTATGAGCGCCCTATCGGGATTCAGATTTTCGGCAACGAAATCGAATCCATGCGGGAGGCTGCCGCAATCGCAGAAGCTGCCGGTCCGGATATTTTGGACATCAACTATGGATGCCCGGTTCACAAAGTCGCCTGCAAAGGTGCCGGTGCGGGAATCCTATTGGATATAGATAAGATGGTGGCTATGACAGCAGAGATTGTCAAGCGAGTGAATATACCCGTGACTGTGAAGACAAGACTTGGCTGGAGTCACGACACCATCCGGATCGTGGAAGTGGCCGAACGTCTTCAGGACATCGGTATTCAGGCAATTTCGATCCATGCCCGTACCCGTCAGCAGATGTACAAGGGCGAGGCAGACTGGAGCTACTTGAATTTGGTAAAAGAAAACCCACGACTTCACATTCCTGTATTCGGAAACGGAGACATCGATTCACCTGAGAAAGCAGCGGAATACCGAGCCAAGTACAATGTCGATGGGATGATGATCGGACGAGCTTCGATCGGCTATCCTTGGATTTTCAATGAAATAAAGCATTACTTCGCCACGGGAGAAAAGCTTCTAGCGCCAAATCTGGACGAGCGGATCGCTGTCGCAAAAAAACACCTCGATTTTTCAGTGGAATGGAAAGGGGAAAAGCAGGGAATTCTGGAAATGCGACGCCACTACACAAACTATTTCCGGGGAATGCCGAATTTCAAAACCTTCCGGACTGAAATGGTGACAGCAGATACCTATGCTCAAGTAGCAGAGATCTTGGAGCAAGTCGCTGAACATTATGCCGATTACGAATTTCAACCCTAAAAATCACCAGACCTCAGAATTTTAATCGCTGAGGTCTTTTTTTTGATTTTTAATCTCATGGATTTGTTTCCTTTGCAGACGAATTTTTCCCTGATAAATTGATGAGTACTTCTCATTCGGAAAACAGCCTGAAAAACTGGGCTTTGCTAACCATTCTTACCTTAATTTGGGGAAGTTCATTCATCTTGATCAAGCGGGGACTTGAGGTGTTCAGCCCGGGAGAAGTGGGCGCATACCGCATGGTCGCAGCAGCGACACTTCTGCTTCCGCTATCGCTTCCCAGAATTAAAAACCTCAGCAAAACCCAGGTAAAGAACCTTTTGATTGCCGGGCTATTGGGAAGCTTCATTCCTGCATTTCTCTTCCCCATGGCTCAGACCCAGTTGAGCAGTTCCCTGACGGGGGTATTGAATGCCCTGACACCACTATTCGTGGTTTTGGTCGGTGCGATCTTTTTCAATACACGGATTACCCGGAGAAACGGGCTGGGGCTCGTGATCGCATTTATCGGTGTGATTATTCTGATTGCGTACAAAGAGGGAGGGAATTGGGGTGAATCACTTGCTGGAATCAATGCCTATGCGCTCTTTGTGATCGCAGCCTGTATTTGCTACAGTTTCAACCTCCACGTGATCAAGACTCGATTTACCCAGCTGAAATCCATAGAAATCTCGTCGATTTCCTTGTTGATGATTCTGCCTATGGCGCTAATCTATCTCTTTGCGGGTACAAATTTCTCCTACAAACTAGTGACTCACCCCCAGGCTTGGGAGGCTTTGGGCTATGTTACTATTCTGGGAATGGTTGGCACCGCTACAGCACTTGTGCTATTTAATATCATGGTAAAAAGCGCCAGTCCCTTTTTTGCCAGCTTGGTGACCTACACCATTCCGATCGTGGCCATCATGTGGGGAGTTTTGGATGGTGAAGTACTCCTCATCGGACACTACATCGGGATAGCTGGGGTGATTTTGGGGGTTTGGATCGGCAATCGGAAGTAATACAAGAAAGAAATCCCTCTAAATTAAGTCTTGAGTTACCGACTAATTTTCTGAGGTGTAGTTTTTCAACTCCTTCTTATTCAACTCTCGGGTGATGATTTCCTGAGGATGGACCACGGTGAAATCACTTAATTCTTTGATCTCGGTATTCCCTGCTTCAGTCGCAAAGACTACCGGGAAATAGCTGTATTTTAATTTATCCGCCCCTTCCTTTTCTGTCCGCTGATTGACCATTCGGACATGTGGTCCTTGCTCATAATTTTCTCCGGCAGATTCTGCCAAAACTTGGCCCGGAAGCACCAGATCTCCAACCTCAACCTTGGCTGATCCTGGCTTCAAAACCATCAATCTGGTGATTGTCCCGTCCTCATGATAGATTTCGATGTAGTTCTCTTCGGCGGAAAAACTCAGGCTTTCCTTATCCGTCGCATAGTCCATTTTCATCTCAGCGATCACGCCTTTCCGAGGTGCAACAATCTCTGTGGGCTTTTCAAAAATGAAAGAAATACCCACGTAAGAATTGTCCGACTTTTCTTTTTTGAGGGTATTGGAAATATTATTGTTCAAAATAGCTTTAACC
This sequence comes from Algoriphagus litoralis, assembly GCF_003259255.1. Lineage (GTDB taxonomy): Bacteria > Bacteroidota > Bacteroidia > Cytophagales > Cyclobacteriaceae > Algoriphagus > Algoriphagus litoralis. Next base: position 132,503 of record NZ_QGOL01000012.1, on the reverse strand, counting down.
TGGGTTCCCTCCGGTACAGGCATCAGATAAACCGGATCAATTTTCGTTTTGCCGTATACATTCCCTTTAGCAAAACTATAAGCATAGCGATAATTGGTTCCCTGCCCGGATAAAGTCGGCTTCAGCGTAGCCACTTTTGACCTGCCGGGTGATGCAATAGCAGTCACATTACCTCCACCAGGAGTGGTCATATTTTGTAGTTGGGAAAAATTCAAAATCACTGAATAAGGCACCTTGGTCGGGTTAACCGCATAAAAAACAACGTTTCGCTCCGAATCCTGCTCTGTTTCAATCGTGATTTGTGCCTGAAGACTTATACTCAGCGAAAAAAAGAAAATAGCTGTAATGACGATTTTTTGCATTTTGAAAATTACATTATTCGTCCTAAAACTAGGTTTATTCTTTTAAATTCAAAAAAATCAATCTTGCAAATTCATCCTTTTTCTCCAAGAAAAAGCCAACATCGGAAGCTGCTGATAGGAGTTAACCCCGGCTTTGACGCCCTGACTTTTTAGAAAAATATCATTTGATCTTCTGCTCAGCTCCAAGGAAAGCGGCTTGACCCGTTCACTTGCTTCACGGATAGCGTTCAGATCGTTCCTGATTCCGACTGACAGATTTTTTACCCATTCTTTGTACTCATCAGGAGCTATTCGATAGAAATCCCGCAATTGATACTGAAATAATCTCAAGTGACCGGAATAACGAAGCAGAGGATCATCCGAATTGGTGCAAATCACCCAAGCGATGAAATTGGCCTCACCTTCGTCGGTGACTCCGTAGCTGTGCGCCATTTCATGGGCTACCGTAAACGGCTGCTCGAGCGGGTGCAGAGAAGGGTCAATGTAGCTTTCACCTGTGAACGGAAAGTAGATACCCAAAATGCCCATTTTCCGCATAAATCCCGGCGGCGGGAATTGCTTAGTTCTGGGTTTTCCGGTGAAATTCAATCCCAAAATTTCTAGATTCTCGTTCATGTTTGCCCGTACGAGTTTTTCCAACTCGGGATACTCCATGATGGAATTGATGGCCAAGCTATCGGTTGATACTCGCCCACGGTACTGGTTGACGAGCCGCTTGGTGATTTCAATCTCAGACTTCAGCTGCTCCAAGTTGAGCGATTTAGGATTAAGCGAAAGCTGCTGGAAGATGGGCGTCCGCTGGTAGTTGAATCCCCAAAGGACTAAAAAGAAAAAAATCAGCGCTCCGAGCCCATTGGCCAAAGCCTGAAAGAAATAGACCACTTTGGATTTCCATCCTTGGCGGAGATAAAATCGGTAGGCAAAAAGCCCCAAAACAAATAAAACCGTGGCAACGAAAAGGTAAACACTGGGAAACGGAAGATTTCCCAGTGTCATATCAATCACATTTCTAATCCCGGGAAAGAACTTCCTGGAGTAGATCTCGTCGGTCGCTTCTGGGTTTTGAACTGCAAAATAGCGGATGATCAGCGCCAAAATACCGAGTATCGCCCACGACCAGTCCTTTTTCGCCATAAATTACTAATTATACTCCCTCTGCCACTACTTCCTTCACCTCAGGAAGCATACGAGTCAAAAGGTTTTGGATACCAGCTTTCAAAGTCACGGTGCTGCTTGGGCAACCAGAGCAGGAACCTTGCAGCTGTACTTTGACGATACCGTCGTGAAATGAATGAAAAACAATTGCGCCACCATCCTGCTCGACCGCGGGACGAATGTATTCGTCAAGGATTCCCTTGATTTTTTTGACCACCTCGGTGTCGTTTTCATCAAAAAGCGGATCTTTCTCAAAACTGGCTATCACTACCTTTTGTCCCGACTCCAGGTATTGCTTGATATGATCCCGAATGATGGTTTGAATTTCCGCCCATTCCACCTCATCTGATTTGGTGACTGTTACAAAATTGGACGCTATAAATACCCGCTGTACCGCGGCAAAATTGAAGAGTTCTTTGGCAAGTTGACTATTCTCAGCACTTGCTGCATCCGGATAATCAAAACTCACTCCCTCCTCTACCAACATGAAATTGGCGACAAACTTGAGCGAATTAGGATTGGGATTGGCCTCCATGTAGAGGTGAACGGGTCTGGCTTGAGCTTTTAGCATGGGAATTAAGTTATACTAAGGTCTAAACCAAAAAAGGCTCCGGAAGTTCCGAAGCCTTGACTTTTTGGTGGATTACTTTGGCAAATGTCCTTTGGCTGCGTACCAGATTCCTCCGTACAAATGCTTCAAAAAGTCCGGATCCTGAAATGCGGACTCCACGTGACCAAGTGCAGTATAGAACACTCTCCCTCCGTCATACTCATGATACCAAGCCATCGGGTGGCTTGCGCCCATTGCTTTGGCAGGCTCATAGGTAGTCTCATCAGCATTGATCAAGACTTTGATGGCAGGATTGATTTCTCTAAACTCATAAAGTTCGTCGGTCCATAGCCAGTTTTTGGGTAGATGCCAAGTAGCGGGATGATTTTGATCTACTACCTCCAGCCTCAAAGTCTGCTGCCGTGGATGTGCAAGGAAATAGGCTCCGATCAGTTTGTTATACCAAGGCCATTCGTATTCAGTATCCGTTGCGGAGTGGATTCCTACCACACCTTTTCCACTTTGTACAAATTTCTGAAAAGCAGCTTTCTGCGCATCATTGAAAATCGTACCGGTAGTACTCATTAATATAATGACATCATATTTGGCTAGATTTTCATCTGTGAAATGATTGGCATCTTCAGTAGTATAGACATTGAAAACATGAGTCTGACCCAATTTTTTCAATGCCGCCACTCCTTCGGGAATAGACTGGTGACGAAAACCTGCTGTTTTGGAAAATACAAGTGCTCGGATGGGTGGCTTTTGCTGTGCAAATGATGCTAGCGCAAAAGTGAATATCAGCGCAAAAGCAAGAATTGTGGGTTTGAGATTCATAGGTTAGGGGGTTATGGGTTATTGAGTTATTGGTTACAAAGTTTTTGGTCATTGAGTTTGATCATTGACCATGGTTTCGATCTTGATACTTGTGTCTTGATACTAAATACTAAAATCTTGATACTTAAATCCAGATACTACTTAATCAGCTCGAATTTCTCGCCAGCTTCTTTGCGTGAAAATGCATTGAAATGCCACCATTCGCTACCGATTCCTGTAAAACCTGCTCCGACCATCACTTTTCTGAGGATTTCACGGTTAGAAACATGTAACTGAGTGATTTTTCCCTCGGCAATCATCTGTTTTTCCCGATCAGGATAGGCAGGATAGCCAAAATAATCGTAAGTCGTACCCATATCCAAGGGAGCACCTGTTTCCAAATCGAAAATCGTCAAATCCACCGCCACACCATAATTATGCAGACCACCAATTTTGGGATCAGAAACATAAAGCGGCTTGATGCTATCCGGCTTATCCAGACTATCCCAAAGAATCTGCTGCACACTTAGCGGCCGCACTCCATCATAAACCAAGAGTGTCAAGTTGGGATATTCCTTTTTCAGGCTTTCCTGAGCTTTTTTAAGCATTTCGATAGCTTCAGGCTGGAGATAGCATCGATCTAAATCTCCATAAACATCTTTGCCAAAAAAGTTGTCAGTCGTAGAATATTTCAGCTCAATTTTGATGTCAGGAATTGAGACCTGCACATCAAGCAAACCCTGAGCGAAAAGCAATTTTTCCAACTCCGAAATAGAATCTCTTGAAACTAGGGATTCGACTTGAGCTACTATTTCCCGCTGCTGTGCAGAAAATACCTCCTGTTCACTTTTTTGCGCCGAAGTACATGCTAGGGCAAAGCCCAATAGGGCTAATCTAATTTTTCGCATTAGGACACGTTTTTCTTGACAACGGTAGCCGAAGCCTGAGCAGTAGGCAGCACGACAATGTCAGCTAACACCACATGCGCAGGACGATTCACCACAAACTCGACAATATCAGCGATATCCTGCGCATAGAGCGGCTCAAAGCCTTTGTAGACAGACTCGGCACGGCCTTCATCTCCTTTGAAGCGAACGAGGGAAAATTCCGTCTCCACCAGTCCGGGATGGATTCCGATCACTTTGATCCCAAAAGGATTCAAGTCGATTCGCATACCTTTGGTGATCGCATCCACGGCAAACTTAGATCCGCAATAGACATTGCCATTGGGATAGACTTCCTTACCTGCTATCGACCCGATATTGATAATCATACCCGAGTTTCGCTCGGTCATGCCGGGAATTATAGCTTTGGAGACGTAAAGTAGCCCTTTGACATTGATGTCCATCATCGCATCCCAATCGTCTAGACTTCCAGTCTGGATCGGGTCCATGCCGTGCGCATTTCCGGCATTGTTGATCAAAACATCGATGGCTGACCAGTCCGTTGGAAGATTCCCAAGAATTTCGCCGACTTTTTCGCGGTCGCGCACATCAAAAACCAATGGCAAAAAACGGACATCGGAAGCTAATTCCCTTTGTAACGCGTCCAATCTTTCTGCTCTGCGACCGGTTGCGATGATGTCGAAACCCATGTTGGCAAGGGTCAACGCACAAGCTTTTCCTATCCCGGAAGTGGCTCCGGTGATCAGTGCAATTTTAGTATTCATGGTTTAAAGTTATAAGGATCGTTGGAAAACTGTCACTCTGAGCGAAGTCGAAGAGTTGAAAAACTGGAAAATTACTCTAGCTCTGAGCAATTGGAGTTGAAGAGCTAGCAAATGAAAAGTGAAAAAACTAGAAAGAGGCGAGATGTGCTAGATGGACGATAGAAGAGCTTTATCCATCGTGATTCGTAATTCTAAAATCGTAAATCCCCTCAGCTCCTCCACAAATAGGGAAATAAAATATATCCAGTCACGCCTACGATCGCATTGATCGCCAGTAAGCTGAGCAGCTTATCTGCACTGACGCTCCAATCTAAGCCATCCAGGGCATTTTTTGAAATACGGATCGCCATCAGGAGAATCGGAATTATTACAGGGAAACTTAAAATTGCCATCAGCGTGGCATTGTTTCCGGCTTTGGAAGCAATCCCGCTGACCATCGTCAGACTGGCAGAAAAACCCACCGAACCCAAAACCAAATTCAACAGAAATAGCCCCTGATCCTGAACAGGATTACCCAAAATCACGGAAAAAACCCCATAGCCCAACAAGGCCAAAATCAAAGTCAATCCGGTATTGTAAAAAATCTTGGAAAGAATAATTGACTCAGGTGAGGCGATCATGTAGTAATATAATTGCCTTCCCTGATGCTCTTGGACAAAACTTTTTGCAACGGCATTCACCGCCGAAAAGAGAATGATGATCCAGTACAGCGCATTCCAAGTAGGGACAGACAGATTGCCCATCTTGGCACCAACACTGAGATAGGTGATAAAAACAGCCGAGACCACATAGAGCAAGATTCCATTAAGCGCATATTTTTGGCGCCATTCGAGCTTGACTTCCTTTTGGATGAGGACGGAGATTTCTTTCCACATGTGCCAAAGGTAAGAAAAGAAGGGCTTGTGAACGGCCACCGGCTACTAAAGAAATTAATGATTTTTCAACACCTTTTTCCTATGTATTGATGTCTCTTTACCCCTATCTTTTGGGAAAAATTCGAGGATATGCAATGGGGAGAATTTTCCTACAGATGGTTTAGGATCACGGAGCTGACGACTACCAGATATTTTGTAATAGCTGGATTGGCATTCTTTGTTTTTTACTTCCTGTTGAAAAAAAGCATGGCCAAACGAAGGATGCAGGCCAAATTCCCAAAATTCAGGGATTACTCCAGAGACATCAGCTATTCTCTTTTAACGATCCTAATTTTTGCTACCATTGCAACGCTGGTTTTTATCGTATTCCAGCCCTTTACCAACCTCTATTGGGAAAAAGACAAGTACGGTATGATCTATTATTACCTCTGCTTCCCGCTGATGCTGCTGATCCACGATGCTTATTTTTATGGAATGCACCGACTGATGCATCACCCAAAATTATTTCGTTTGGTGCACAAGGTTCATCATAAGTCCACGAATCCCTCTCCGTGGACAGCTTATGCATTTCATCCCTTGGAAGCAGTAATTGAGGCGGGCATCATACCCGTGATTGCATTCACACTACCCGTACAGCAATCCTCTTTGGGACTGTTTCTGCTTTTTCAGTTTTTCTACAATGTCTACGGCCATCTGGGAGTGGAGCTTTTCCCCAAAAACTTCCAGCGGCATTGGTTTGGGCGCTGGGTCAGCACAGGCACCGCCCACAATCAGCACCACGAACATTTCCATGGAAATTATGGTCTTTACACCTTAATCTGGGATCGCTTATTTGGCACGCTTCGCAAAGACTATGATGCAAAATACGAACGGGTAACCGGATCAAAATAAGGCATTAATCTTTCCTGTCCATTCCAAAAAAACACTATGGCAAGGGTAGCGAAACTCCTAGGCCTTGTTCTGTCCTGAAAAATCCCCGATATTCTGAGACCAAAACCAAACCCAAATGAACCTCAGATCCTCCATTGGACTTTTATTCTCCAGTATCCTTTTTTTCTCCTGCGAAAAAAATAATGATACCATTGACTATTCGGGCTGGGGACACTACGGCGGATCAGAAGACGGGGCACGCTATTCTTCGTTGGCACAGATCACTAAAGATAACGTCGCCCAACTCGATGTCGCTTGGACTTACCACACTGGCGACGCCACCGAGCGTAGTCAGATTCAATGCCAGCCGATTGTAGTCAATGGGATACTCTACGGCTCCACACCAAAGCTTCATGTTTTCGCACTGGATGCAGCTTCTGGAGAGGAAATGTGGAGATTCGATCCATTTCAGGTTTTGGGAGGTGAAAATTCCTGGGCAGGCACCAATCGAGGTGTGACGTATTGGGAATCAGGAGAGGATCAGCGAATCCTGTTCACTGCGGGTAATTGGCTGCTTGCATTGCATGCGATGACTGGCGAACCGGTTATGGACTTTGGGGATCAGGGCAAAGTAGATCTACGAAAGGACTTGGACACGGATCTAGAGGATTTTCTGATCGTGAGCAATACACCCGGAGTAGTTTATCAAGACTTGTTGATCATGGGAATGAGGCTTTCCGAAGGTTTGGATGCGGCGCCGGGACATGTCCGTGCATACAATATCAAAACCGGCAAGCGGGAATGGATCTTTCATACCATTCCGCATGAAGGAGAACCCGGATATGAAACCTGGGATCCAAAATACATCAAGCAAATCGGAGCTGCGAATAACTGGGCGGGAATGGTCGTCGACCAAGATCGGGGAATTGTATTTGTGCCGACTGGCTCAGCGACTTATGATTTCTGGGGGGGATATCGGCATGGAGATAACCTGTACGCCAATTCTCTTTTGGCTCTGGATGCTAAGACGGGTGAACGAATCTGGCATTTTCAGGCGGTTCATCACGATGTTTGGGACAGGGATTTCCCCGCACCTCCCAATCTCATACGAATCCAAAAAGACGGCAAATGGTTTGATGCGGTAGCACAGATATCGAAGCAAGGCATGACTTATGTGTTTGATCGGGAGACAGGCGAACCCATTTGGCCAATAGTGGAGACTCCAGTCCCTCAATCGACTTTGGGCGGTGAAAAGACTTCTCCAACTCAGCCAATCCCAACCTTACCTGAGCCTTTTATGAATTTGGTATTTGAGGAAAAAGACATTTTAAACCTCAAACCAGAGTGGCATTCAGACATTCGTCAGCAACTTGGAAATGCAAAAATGGGAGACACATGGCTTCCTCCTAGTGCTGAAAATCCGGTGGTGCTTTTTCCGGGAATGGATGGGGGTGGCGAATGGGGAGGAGCAGCTTTTGATCCCACCAATCAAACCATGTACATCAATGCCAATCAGATCCCCTGGATGATTGAAATGACTCCAAATGCAAGTTTTGGAAATGTAGGCCAATCGATTTATACCAATTATTGCGGCAATTGTCATGGCCTGGAGCGAAAAGGAAATGCTCCCGCTATTCCAAGCTTGGTTGGTTTGAAGGAAAAATACACACCGGATTCTCTGGATTTGCTGTTGCAAAAAGGAAGGGGAGCTATGCCTGCTTTTGCCCATATCTCCCGAGAGGAGCGGCTCATACTTTTGGATTTTCTTTTGGGTAAATCCGATGCAGGAGATAAACAAGAATTGGAATCAGAAAGCTCCAAACTCAACCCACAATACTACATGAATGGGTATAAACGGCTGGTCACAAATGAAGGACTCTATGGCTCCAATCCACCTTGGGGCCTACTCACCGCCATTGACATGAATACCGGAAAGAAAAAGTGGCAGGTGACTTTGGGTGAAATCGACTCCCTGAGTGCGCAGGGTTTTGCTCCAACAGGGACCGAAAACTACGGAGGACCAGTGGCTACAGCCGGAGGATTGGTCTTTATCGCTGCGACGAAGGATGAAAAAATCCGTGCTTTTGATCAGGAAACGGGAAAAATTCTCTGGGAAGCGAAACTCCCAGCTGCTGGTCATGGTACTCCTGCAGTTTATGAGAAAAATGGAAAGCAATACTTGGTAATTGCATGCGGCGGTGGCAAAGGCACAAAAAGTGGAGATGCCTATGTTGCTTTTGCTTTGCCAGATTGAGTTTCAAATCAGGTTTTCATTAGCTTTAGCCTCATGAGAACATTACTTATTTTGCTGTTATCTACTATTACTATGCTTCAATCCGACTCCGATCCGGTTGAATTTCACGAGGCATTTAAGGAAAATTTTTCACAGCGAAAAACTGAATTTTTCCGCTATGGCTCTACCGGAAAAAGCGCCAGATTTAAATGGAAATCAGGAAAAAAATCCTCAGAAGGCGAAGATTCCAGAATTCTCTCCTTCAAACTCAATCCCAAAGATGCTGCTGGTCCGGGCAAAGGTCCGGAGATTATTTCCAGAAAATTCACACATTTTGGCACCTATTCCGCTCGGCTGAAAGTGCCAGACCCGAGGATAACACAGCCCAATCTTGGCGCAGTAGTTGGCTACTTCACCTATCACAATGATGCAGCATTGGGACTGAGCGAAATTGACTTCGAGTGGCTTCCAGCCGATCCAGAAGTAATTTACATGGGCACTTGGACAGGAGAATCCGGAAAACTGCGAAGGGTCGGCCGAACGATAAATTTGGCCAAAGGCATCATCTACACGACAGAAGAACGGGAAGATCACTTGAAGGAAAGAATGCAACTTTCCGGAGCCGAAAATCTACCTGAAAAACTGGAAGCGATCGAAGGCTTCGACGCTTCGGCGCAGTTTCACACCTATGGATTTGATTGGCATCCCGACCGGATCCGATGGTGGATGCTCCATCCTACGACCGCAGACACAGTGGTCCTGTGGGATTATACAGGCGAACGAGGAATCCCGCAACATCCCTCAAAATACCGCATGAACTTTTGGCATACAGACAATTGGTCTGTGGAGACCAATCCAAAGTCTCTTGAAAAGCCAACCGAGCGATTTGAACTGGAGGTAGATTGGATGGGGTATAGGCCGTTTTGAGATCTTCATTATTCGAGATTCACCGTTAGATATTCAGTATTCCTCTTTTTGAAATCTTGATCTACCGCTTTGTCAAAATTTCGAATATCGAATAATAAATATCGAACATCGAAGGAATCAGAGAATGTCTTGATGTTAAATCACGTTCTGAAATTCCAAAAACCTACCTTTGCCCCATGTCTACCCCTCAAAAAAGCCAAGCTGAAATCCTTTCCAAACTTGGAATTACGCAATTGAATCCAATGCAGCTCACTGCGCAAAAAGCCATTGAGTCTTCGAATGAGATCATCTTGCTCTCTCCGACTGGCACAGGAAAAACATTGGCTTTTTTGCTTCCGCTGATTCAGCAACTTGATGTGACCTGTGAAGAAATTCAGCTGGTAATCATTGTTCCATCTCGGGAATTGGCAATCCAGATCGAGCAAGTCATGCGGGAAATGGGCACAGGCTACAAGGTCAATGCGGTCTACGGTGGACGAGCTGGATCAAAGGACAGAATCGAGATCAAACACCGTCCAGCAGTGCTCATAGGAACGCCTGGAAGAGTTTCTGATCACCTGAGAAGGGAGGCCTTTGAAACCGCATTTATCAAAACTCTTGTCCTCGATGAATTTGACAAATCACTGGAAATCGGCTTCGAAAGTGAAATGAAGGACATTCTTTATTTGCTTCCTCAAGTGAAGAAAATGATCCTGACTTCGGCTACTCAGGGAGTGGAAATCCCAAGGTTTGTCGGATTGAAATCGCCGGTTACCGTTGACTTTTTGGAAGAAAAAATCTCCCAACTTCAGATCAAAAAGGTACTTTCTCCTACCAAAGACAAACTGGAAACCCTCGTCGAACTGATCAGTCATTTAGGAAATCAAAACGGCATCATTTTCTGCAATTTTAAAGACTCGATCCAGCGGGTAAGCGAATGCCTGGAAGACCATGGAATCTCGCACGGGGTTTTTTCAGGAGGAATGGAGCAAACCGATCGTGAAAGATCCCTGATCAAATTCCGAAACGGAACCCACCAAATTCTTTTGGCCACCGATCTAGCAGCGAGAGGAATCGACGTGCCAGAGATCAAGTTTATCATCCATTACCACCTTCCATTGCGTAGCGAAGAATTCATCCATCGAAATGGTCGAACTGCCCGGATGAATAGCGACGGAACGGCTTACGTCCTGCATTTTGAGCGGGATTCCTTACCTGATTTTATCGGGAATTTCCCTATAGAAAAACTGAGCAAATCAACTCTGCCGGCACCTTCCGAATGGAGTACCTTGTTTGTGTCCGGTGGACGAAAAGACAAAATCTCCAAAGGGGATGTCGCTGGCCTATTTTTCAAACAGGGAGGTTTGACAAAAGATGAGCTTGGTGTGATCGAACTGAAGACAGATTGCGCATTTGTGGGGGTGAAAACGGCGACTTTGGAAAAGCTTCTCCCCAAAGTCAATAATATGAAATTGAAGGAGAAGAAGGTGCGCGTGACTGTGATCTAAGCAGATCTAAAAAACATAACTATTTGGCAATATCTTGTTTCTGCTGGGAATCCAAGCCCTCCACCTGAAGCTTGATCACTTCCAGCTTCTCGTCTGTAGTGCTCTTGATTTCCTGCAGTGAATCAACAGACTTAGCAAGCGATTGCGACCGGAGGATTTCTTGCTTGACCAGATTTTCAAAGTTTTTGAGTCGCTGCATATGAAGTTTTTCCTGTCGGGAGTAGTCTCTAAAAAGCAAATAATGCATCAAAACAAGGCTACCGATCACCAAGATGGCTAATATTCCTAATACCCCATTTTCAAAACTTATTGCCAGCATAGTTCGCCTCTGAATAGCTCAAAACTAGCGCGAACAATTCTTAAAAAACATACGACAAACGGCCTACTTTTTTTGGCAAAAGCCCAATTGAGAAGGGTTTTTTCTAGGGAAAAACCTAAAACCCAATCCTCTTGATTCTCCAAAAATTCATGCTATCCAACGGGCCAAATCAGCAGAATTGAAGTCCCCGAACCTTCCACAGATTGAATTTCAAGGCTTCCTCCAAGCTCTTCTGCCCGCTTACGCATATTGTATAGCCCATTGCCAGGCTTGATTTCAGATTCTACAAATCCTTTTCCATTGTCTTGGATATTGACCAAAATTTCCTTTCCTGTGGAGTCAATCTTGATTTCCAATCGATCAGCTCCGGAGTACTTTATAGCATTTTGAACTGCTTCCTGTACTACACGCAAAATCTGAATACTCGATGAAGAAGCTAATGTTGCTTTCTGATCTATCCGATCATTGATTTCAAAATCAAAACTGATTTGAGAAGCCGATGCCCCTGCCTTTTGAATATAATCCCGGATTCTGCCTGATAAGTCTTCCCACGTCACTTCACCGCTGTTCATAGCCCAGATTGTATCCCGAAGTTCCGTAATGGTCTGTTTGGTAAAGTTGGCGATCGTGTCGTATCGCTGGGTCAATTGCTCCTTGATGGGTTCAAAGTATTTCAGATTTTCAATGGCCGAGATGATGAAAGTCAATTGCGCACCGATATTATCGTGCAAATCCCTCGAGATTAGCATACGCTGTTCCTGAAGCTTGTTTTGCGTCTCGATTTGTGCCAAAGCAGATTTCAAATCATTTTCTTGCTGGAGTTGTCGATTTTTCAGTTTCTGTTGGCTATAGAGCAAATAGCCTACGATTCCAAGTGCAATTGCCAAAATCAGAGACCCGTACAGTTGGATATTTTTGCTTCGCAGTGTCAGTTGTTGTTGTGCTATTTCCCGGTCTTTTTTCTCTGTCTCGTATTTGGTTTGAAGTTCAGCTGTCAATTCCTCAATTTGATCTTCAGTAAGGGAATTTCGATACTCCACATACAAATCTGTGTAATATTGAGCACTGTCAGGTAAATTGAGTGCAGCATAGACAGGGATTATTCTCAAATACATAGAGGCAACTTCTTCCTTAGCTTCCAGCTGCTTCATTGTTGCTATTGATTTCAGATACAATTCTTTAGATCTGGGATATTCCTTTTTCTTAGAATAGGCATTTGCTAGGCAATATTCCATCGTGGCTTGATCAAAGATGGAATTTACTTTTTCAGCTATCCTAATTCCTATGGTCGCTGTGGCAATTGCTTCATCAGGACGATTCATCGCATTGTAAAGTGTCGCCAGATTATTATAAGTGACTGAAAGCACTAATGAATCACCAGCTTTTTGTCCATTTTCAAGTGCCTTTTTAAAAAAATCCTCCGATTTCTGATATTCTTTAGTGTTTTTGTGAATGTTGCCCATGTTGTTGTACACCATAGCCAGTTCAGGAATCATCTGATTTTGCTCACGATAGGCGGCTACTTCTGAATAGATTTCCAATGCTTTTGGATAGTTGCGCATGTCCTCATGTAGTACCGCAAGATTGTTTTTCACGAAATTGGTATATCGGTCATTTCCCGATTTTTCAAAATATTCCAATGCATAGAGGTAGTTTGACATTGCAGAATCAAGCTGAAAAAGTCTTTGGTAAACTGATCCCAAGTTGGATTTAGCTCCTGCAATTCCAGCAGAATCCCCAATACTATTCCTTATAGAAATGGCCTGCAAATATTGATCTTTTGACTCAGCAAAGTTCCCTTTTTGCATCAGCGCATTTCCCAAGTCACTATGAGCCTGACCTATTGCTTTTTTGTCATTTACTTTTTGTGCCAAAGCAAGGGACCTTTGACCATATTCCACGGCAGAATCTAAATTGACCATTGCCCAATACCAAGTAAGTTCTGAATAATAGGCTACTTGATCTTCCTGAGTCTTTGCGTTTTTTAGCTGGACCTTTAGGCTATCAATAATGTATCGCGGACTTTGAGCAAATCCTTCCGAAATCTTGGAGAAAAAAAGAATAATAAGAATCGCGAATAGGCGTGTTTTCATAGGATTGGGGTGATACTCTGGAAATAAGTTAATAATCAGTCCCTTGGCAAGAAATTTATGAATAATTGGTCAAATGATTTTATAGGTTTTTGATCTATTTGACTTTTTCAAAAATCCAAATTTCATCTCTTTTTTTGGCGAAAAATCAGAATATAAGTCTGTTTCAAGGAATTTGGTGATGTAGAACTTATTATAAACCTTAGAGTTAATAATACAGAATCTAAACCCAAAGATTACCTATGCTTGATTTTAACCTAAATGAAAACCAGCAGCTGATAGCTGAGATGGTTCGGAGTTTTGGAGTCAAAGAGATTACACCCTTTCGCAAGGAGTGGGATGATACTTCATTTTTCCCCATCGAGATATTCAAAAAACTTGGCGAACTAGGCCTAATGGGCGTTTTGGTCCCGACAGAATATGGTGGTTCTGGGTTCAGTTACACGGAGTACGTAACAGCCATCTTGGAGCTATCCAAAATTGATCCTTCGATCGGCCTTTCCATGGCGGCTCATAATTCTCTCTGTACAGGTCATATCATGATGTTTGGCACTGAAGAGCAGAAGCGAAAGTATTTGCCAAAACTCGCCACCTGCGAATGGCTCGGAGCTTGGGGATTGACCGAACCGAATACAGGTTCGGATGCCGGAAATATGCGAACCGTGGCTATAAAAGATGGGGAATATTACATTTTGAATGGAGCAAAAAACTTCATCACGCACGGAATTTCCGGAGATGTAGCAGTAGTCATCGCCCGCACGGGTGAAGTAGGTGACAGCCATGGAATGACTGCATTTGTGATCGAAAGAGGCACTCCTGGATTCAAAGGTGGCAGAAAAGAAGACAAACTGGGGATGCGTGCTTCCGAAACAGCGGAGATGATCTTTGAAGACTGCAAGGTCCATGAAAGCCAAGTCTTGGGAAAAGTAGGCGATGGATTTATCCAATCCATGAAAATCTTGGATGGTGGCAGAATTTCCATCGCAGCGCTTTCTCTGGGAATTGCGGAAGGAGCGCTGGAAGCTTCAATTCAATATTCGAAAGAGCGTCATCAGTTTAATAAACCTATCTCCAGTTTTCAGGGAATCTCCTTCAAACTGGCTGATATGGCAACCCAGCTGGAAGCTGCAAAATTGCTGACTTTCAAAGCTGCGGATCTGAAAAACAGAGGGGAAAAAGTCACATTAGCAGGCGCACAGGCTAAATATTTTGCCTCTGAGGTTTGCGTTTCCATCTCAAACGAGGCCGTACAAATTTTCGGTGGATACGGATTTACGAAGGATTATCCTGTAGAAAAATTCTACCGCGATTCCAAGCTTTGTACCATCGGCGAAGGCACTTCCGAAATCCAGAAACTGGTGATTTCTAGAGATATCTTAAAATAGTGAGCAGTAGGCAGTCTCAGTCTGCAGTATATTACTGCTTACTGAGACTGCAAACTGATTACTACAGTTCCTCCAAAATCCCCAGTACCAGCCGGGCGGAATTGACCGATGCGGGACCGACAAACTGGTTGAAATTCACCCGTGCCTGATTGTTGGCATTGTCGCTGCAACTTCTGATGATGACAAAAGGGATTCCCAGCGTTCTGCAGATATGAGCTATTGCAGCTCCTTCCATTTCGGTTGCCAAGGCATCGAACTCACCAAAAAGCCAAGCAGCTTTTTCATTGCTGCTGACAAAAACATCACCGGTAGCTATCACTCCCGAGAAGACTTTTGGCTTTCTTCCTGAAATAGGTACAAACTCCATTTGATTCGCTGCTGCGATACTTTTTGTGACCAGATTTGGGTCGGCATCGATATATAATTCTTCGTGATTTCCCCCGGTTAATTTCCGAAATGGTGCCACGCTGAATCCTGTAGAATCCTCCTGCCCAAAGTCATACTGGACGAGTTTGGTGCCGATCACAATGTCGCCGGGCATGGCTTCCGGATGCAATCCACCGGCTACTCCGGTGAAAATCAGTATGGAAGGATTGAAGTTTTCTGTCAAAATCGCAGTGCTGTAAGAAGCGTTGACTTTACCCACTCCGGCTTTCAGGATCACTACTTTTTTGCCTTTCAACTTCCCAGTGTAAAAGTCGATCCCTCCCCTGTTTACCTTTTTGGAAGAACTCATCGAATCCAGCAAAATGGCAATTTCCTGGTCCAAGGCGCCCATGATGGCAATACGCTGGGCTTGGGTGGAAATAGAAAGAAAGAAAAGGAAGGAAAGGATTACCAATTTTTTCATAACCATAAAAAGAAAAGCGAAAGTACACTGATGATGGCTAAAATGGGGTTGATGGCAGAAGTTTTTCCGGTAATCAGTTTCAAAACAGTCCAACTGATAAACCCGAACGAAATACCAACTGATAAGCTGTAAGTGAAAGGAATCAAGACAATCGTAAGAAAAGAAGGAATCGATTCCTCAGGATCGGTCCAATTGATCTTCATCAGAGGAATCATCATGAAAGCCCCCACCAAAACCAAGGCAATCGAACTGGCTATCGATGGAATCACGGAAAGCAAGGGCGAGAAAAACATAAATGGCAAAAATAGTAATCCGGCTGTAATGGCTGTAATTCCAGATCTTCCTCCTTCTTCAATTCCAACGGCTGATTCGATATAAGCTGTTCCTGAACTGCTACCGACCAAGCCGGCAAAAAGGGTTGCAAAGGAGTCTGTCAGCAAAGATTTTCGCATGTTTCGTGGATTTCCATCGGGATCCTTCAACCCAGAGGCCTCCGCCAAACCGACAAAAGTGGAAATCCCGTCAAACAAAATCGTGAACGTAAAGACAAAGATGACCGGGATGTAGGCATAGCGAAGCGAACCCAAAATGTCTGCTTTCCCCACCAAACTGAAATCCGGCCAAGCAAAAAGTCCGGTATAATTGACCAAGGTAGAAACCCCAAAATTGATGGCTGAAGCATCTCCCCAATAGCGCCCGATCGGCCAGGCCAAAGCTGTCGTAAAGAGAATTCCGTAGATAATCGCACCGGATACCTTGCGGATCAATAAACCTCCAGTAAAAAGCAAGCCAGCCAAAAAGGTCAAGGTCACCGGATCTTTGAACTTCGCCATTCCGACCAAAGTTGCAGGATTGTCAACGATGAAATGTGCATTTTGAAAGCCGATAAAGCAGATAAATAAGCCGATCCCCGCCGAGACAGCGTGGCGAAGTGCTGGAGGAATAGCCGCAATTATTTTCTCTCGGGTTTTGAAAACCGAAAGCAAAAGAAAAATCACTCCAGACCAGAATACCGCACCCAATGCTTCCTCGAAACTCAGCCCGAAACCCATCACCGCGGTATAGGTGAAAAAGGCGTTTATCCCCATCCCGGGAGCGACGACGATGGGATTTTTGGCATAAATCCCCATCATCAAGCTGCCAAATCCAGATACCAAAACTGTTGCTGTCAGTACCGCGGAAAAAGGCATTCCGGCTTCGGCCAGAATAGCCGGATTGACAATGATGATATAAAAGCAAGCCAGAAAGGTGGAAATTCCGGCAAGGATTTCGGTTTTGAGGGAGGTTTGAGCTTTCATTCAGGCAAAAAAGGTAAGCAATAAATCCAAAGACTTTTTCAGGATTTCATTTCCAAAAGCTGATTTGTATCGACAACCCAAGTGATATTCACTTCACAAATTTGGCTTTGTTTTCTTCCCACCAAGTAGATTTGGATTCTTTGGACAACGCGTCAAGCTGAGTTTGGGTAGCCTTACTTTTGGATGCTACATTGTGAAATTTGACATAATCCAAAATTTGTTGCAAGCCTTGAAGATCAGTTCCCAAAGGAACTCGAATCACTATTTCCTTATCTGTTCGTTCGACTTGCATATCTTAAATATATAAAAACCACTCCAATAACGCTGTAATTGAATAAAATGAAAATTGGTTCATCAAAGCCTCCCCACCATCATTCCTCCCTCAATTCTTAGAATTTGTCCCGTCGCATAGGGTAAATCTCCTCGAAGCAAAGCAGCAACCACTTTTCCAATATCTTCAGGCTGTCCCATTCTCGGCTCGAGTGTTAATCCGGCTTCAATTCGATCTTGATAGATTGATTTCACTTTTTCGGTCATGTCGGTTTCGATCACTCCCGGCTGGATTTCATAGACGGGAATGTTGAATTCAGCCAATCGAACGGCCAAAACTTTAGACATCATCGAAAGCCCGGCTTTTGCCATGCAATACGCCGCTCGATTGGTCGATGCTAAAACCGCTGAAACAGAAGTGATGGACACGATGGAAAGTGGGGTTGCCGAATCTGTCTTGCGGATTTCAGCCATCCAGTTGGCAATAGCTTGAGTCAGGAAAAAAGTCCCCTTTAGGTTGATATCCATCAAATGGTCGAAATCGGCCTCAGCTACTTCCAACACATCAGCCCGAACTCGAGGCGCTACGCCAGCATTATTGACAAGAAAATTAATCGTTCCAAATTTCTCTTTTACTCCATTTACAACGTTTTCTCTGTCTGCTTTTTCAGCAATATTTCCTGAAAAATACTCTACCCGAACTCCACTTTTGCTCAGCTCCTCCAAAACAGAAAATACTTCGGATTCTGGTCTAACTCCATTCAAAGCCAAGTCAATTCCCTCCTGAGCCAGTTTCTTAGCAATTCCCAATCCGATTCCCCGGGTTCCACCCGTGATTAAAGCGACTTTCCTCATTCCCCTTTCAATGCTTTAAGTTGATCATATTCCGGCATCTTTTTGTAGAGCGGATCCAAAGGAAAGCAACCTGAAATCATACCGTTTCTAGGCGCTGTAGTGCAATCTGAAAACGTACGACAGATTTTTGCACGCTTCAGTCCTTGGCCTGAAAGGATATCTGCTGGCATATCCGGATAACTCAGCCCCATCCTCCCAAAGCCAATGGAATCGGCCTTTCCGGTCCGAAGAACTTCCTGTCCGACATTCGGTAACCACTCCTGAAGATAAGAATAGGCTGAACCTATGACATAGAGATTTGGGAAAGCTTTCTTGATCTCAGCCGTAGCCTGTATCTGTCTCGCCACTCCATGAAGTGGATCCTCTGGTGGCTGGTATCCGTCAGAAGGCGGAAAAAGTGCAGGTCGCTGGATATGTGGATTGTAATAGGGACTTCCCGCGGTGGTGCAGAAAAGTTCGATCCCCAACTTTTCCAATTCTTTCAGAAAAAGAAAGGATTCGCTCAAATCAGTCGCTATCCCACTTTCGGCTCCTCCAAATGCATAGCGATAAGAATCTGATTTTGCTGGAATCCCTATTTCTTCGGGGCCTTTTTGGAAAGGAACCCAATCGAAAATACTCATCCGAACGCCTATTTCTAAACCCGGAGCAGCCGCTTCAATTCCGGTAACAATGTCTCGGAGAAAGCGCGTTCGATTTTCAAAACTACCTCCGTATTTCCCTTCCCGATCATACGCACTCAGAAATTCATGTCCAAGGTATCCGTGGCAATGCTTGATGTCCACAAAGTGAAATCCTGCTTTCTGAGCCAAAACGGCAGCTTTGATGAAATCTTCGATGATGGAATCAATCTCTGAATCAGTCATGACCGGATAGTCATCCGCCAAGCCAAACTTCTTATTCAAAATCGGATGCGGATAGAGAATCTTCGGCTCCATCCGCTTTTTATCAGTTGGTTTGCAAAAGCGACCGGAATGAGTCAATTGAAGCCCAATCAGCAAATCAGATGTGTCTCCGAAATGCTCCTGATGGGTAGTCTGCAAAAGCTGAAAAAGCCCGACAAAATCGGTAAACGTCTGCTCATTGAGCATCAGTTGATTTGGATTCGCTCGTCCCTCAGGTCGGACTGCCACTGCCTCGCAACCCCAAAGGAGTTTGGCTCCGCTGAGTGCAAAGTTCTGCCAGCGTCTTTTGGTGAGTTCTGTGGGTCTACCATCCGTAGTCCCATCCCAGCCTTCCATTGGCAGGATACACATCGCATTCCCGATGGTTCGGCCGGATTTGAGTGTATGACTTTTTGCAAAAGGAGAATCAGGTCCTGAGATGACATCGGCATCAAAGTCAAGGTTTATCCCTTCTTTTTCCAGGTGATTTCTAAAAAGCTCCGCCGTCTTTAGCTGAGCAACACGGGGAAACTGTGGTTTGTATTTTCCACTCATGCCGGTACGCAGTTTAGATAGGAATAATACGGTTCATTTTTCTGCATTCGCTGGATAAGCAAAGCGAGCTCTCGCGCATGGTAATCTCCCCACATGCTCGACTCGCCATTCGCAACTTTCCCTTTTTCAGGCACATAATCCCAACCGTTTGGCTGATGGTAGATTGAGTGAAGAATCAATCCCTGATGGTGGGCATCTGTAGAAAGATAGGGTTCCGAAAAAAGTGCTCCAGCAAGCTGAATTCCTGCGTTTTTGTAGGTTGAAGCCCGCTCAGGATCGCTTGCTTTTAACCAGTTTCCAATCCGGATCAAGCCTTGTGCAGTGATGCAAGCCGTCGAACTGTCAACAGGTTCAAACGCATTGTAAGGATCGGAAGGCCGATTGAGGTAATCACCCATTTTGTAAAGATTGGGTGCTCCAGTATCCCAATAAGGAATGCCATCAGTTGGGGTATTTGCCAGATAGAATTCAGCTGTAGCAATCGCAGCTTCTTTTAACTCAGCTATTAATGCTTCTTTTGAAATGACTTCTGAATAATCAGATTCAGGGATTCGATCGAGAATTTCCAATGTTTCACCCAGGCCGCAAATCGCCCAAGCCAATCCTCGAGTCCAAGTGCTAAATCCGGTATATCCCTGCTGGGAATTTGGACAGCGATAGTTGCCATCGTTGGTATTGAAGATGATTTCGTGGGCTGTCCTTCCCGAGATGTCATAGCTATCCCGTCCTTTTCCATAGAAAATAGAAAAGCGAACCGTCGCCAAAATGTGCTGAATCGCCCGCTGAATCAAAGAAATACGCCTGTCGTTTTCAACCTGTAATACATGCCCCAATTGATGCGAAACCACCAAAGCCCTGCAACTCCGAATCGTATCCACAAAAAGCGAATGCGGGCCATTAAACGAGTAAATAAATCCGCCGCTCGGTATGGACGTCCATCGAGTGGCCTGTACTGCACCTGTTACTTTGAGGGCAAGTTTGTAGAACTCCCGTTCCCAATCCGATGCATCGATTTTCCCTTCATTGCTTAGTCGAAGGAGGTTGCCATAGGTACTCACATTGTTGAATCCATGATCGTGCACACCGGTATGAGTGAGGTGAGGCGCCATTTTATTCACTGTGTTTTTCCGTCCAATCTCAAGAAATTCTGTTTCTCCTGTCGCGTCAAACTGAAGCAAAGCCGATCCAAACTGAAACCCTTGCGTCCATTCCGTCCAGCCACGGGTCACATATTTTCCTTTTTCGGTGAAAACAGGCGCACCATTTTTGGTATCAAAGGATTCCTCGATCAGTCGGATTTTCTGCCCCGAAAGCTCCCAAAAGCGGGCTAAGGGTTTTTCTAAATCAGAAATGGAAAAAACTGAATTAAGCTTCATAGGTGGTTTTATGGGTAAAATGGTGAGCAATCATCAAGACAGCCGTCACCGGAATTAGGATACAATACATCGCAGCATCAGTTGGTAATCCTGCAAAACCAGCCGGAACCAACTCAAGCAAGGAAAGAACAAAATAAGTCAGTGCTATCGCAGAAACGATCAGCAAAGATTTGGGCGGATTTTTGAACAACACCGCTCCCAACACAACTGGCGCAATCATAGACGTGCCTGCAAAACTTACCCGAGCCAACAGCACCAATTCATCGCTCATGTAGGTCGAAAAGACCAACACAATCAGCGAAAACACCAAAATTGCCACTTGGGTAATCCGCATATTTCGCTTGTCAGATCCACTCAGTAAAGACCTTAACTCCGTGCCCAAAGCAAAAATTTGGGCATTGGTTGTAGATAGACAGGCAGCGAAAAGCCCGACGACTGCCAAGGCCGCAATTGGATTTGCTTGGTCAAATAGCAAGGCTGCCGAAAGGAAGTCCGCCGTGGAAGCCTCAGGATATTTTACCGCCCCATACAAGCCAATAAAAGCAGTCGGAAGGATCACAAGAATGGCAAAAATCCCTACCGCATAAGCCATTTTGTGCACTGATTTCAAATTCTTCATCACCACAAGACGGGTAGTAAATTGTGGCTGTGAGACCGGAATCATGACGATGGCTATCGCAGAAGCGATCAAAAATGGACTGCTGAACAGGCCTTTTGGACCTGGAAGTGAAAGTAATCCGGCATTGCTATCGGCGACTTTTTCCAAAGCTGAATGCAGGCCGCCAGCCATATTCAAACAAGTCACTCCGATGATCCAGATCACTACTAGCAAAATCACCCCTTGAATTGCATCGCTATACATAATGGCTTTGAGTCCGCCAATCTCGGAATAGATCAGCATGATCACCACCAAAATCGCCGACCATCCCCAATAAGGAAGCAGATCAGGAAATGCCGCATTCAGGAAAATGGAAATTCCACGGATCTGAATAGCCACGTAAGGAATCAGGAAAAGAAAGGAACTCAGGAAAATCAGGTATCCAGCCCATTTATTTCGAAAGCAACTTTGGATGAAACCAGCCACTCCTTTGTAACCTACTTCTGATGCTCTTTTGCGAAGCGCAAATCCAAACCAAATCAGAAAGAATACCATCAACGCATCCGAAAGACCCAAAAAGATCCAGGCTCCTACCCCATGTGTCCGGAAGAAATCCGGCATGCCCATAAAGGTAAATGCACTGAAAAGAGCTGCCGAGAAAGTCAAAAAGCCAAGGATGGTGCCGATGTTTGACCCTGCGAGCATGAAGTCATCGGAGCTTCGGTTTTTAGCGTAGGATTTGTACGAAGCATAGCCAAGAGATGCTAAGAAGAGTGCGAAAAAGAAAATCAGCCAGCCTGTCATTTCTTATCTGATTCTTGGTGTGGGAAATAGCGGGCAGCCAAAAAAGTCAGAATCACGATCAAAACTGTCACCAGAAATCCGCTCCAAAAAGCAAATGGGATGTTAAGAAGCTTTGGGTCCACCTTGTTTTCTGCGAAAAGAAATAGGAATGAAACCACTGACAAAACCAGTACGGTCAGAACAAGAATATTCCAGATTTTGGAGGACATAGGATTAGCTTGGGTTATTTGGGCAGAAAAGAATAATCCATGAAAAATGATCCATGGACTGCTCAAAATAAGAATAAACTTCTGCTTTGCTATCAGCCCTCATCGGAGACACTCCGATATAGCCAAAGAATTTACGGAAACAATTCCGCTACTGGGATAGCTTCTGATTATTGGAAATTGAGAAAAATCGTAATTCCCTTACGTCTAATGGAAGAGATCACATCGCGTGTCTCTGGCGGATTTTTTTCAGCGTAATAGATATTATTCAGGCCATGTGAAAACCGGATTTCAGGCGCAAACTTGAAGTATTTGAAATAAATCTCGAAACCCATACCCATCTCAATGGTAAAGTCCTGCCCAGTGGTCACGAGGGGATCTAGGTTTGCTTCATCTTGACTTTTGGTTCTAAACTGATAGCTACCACCCCCAATGAAATACATTCGGGTATTGTTAAATCGCTGGGATCGATACTTGAATAAGAGCGGAAGCTCGATCATCGTCGCTTCAGTAACAACCTCCTCTGTTCGGTAACCCAGATTATTTACTGAGGAATTATCATTTCCCGGGACATTGTCTATCAGGGGAACATAGTAATTGATATCCGCTCGATACTCATAGAAGGCGATTCGGGGTGTAAAAAGCAGATTAACCTGATCATGAAACCTCAAAATCCCGGTGAATCCCAAGGAAAACCCCGGGGTATATTTGGGGTAAATGGAGTAAATCTGATTATTCGCAGTATTGGTCGGATCAAAAAAAGCCTCAGAATATTTGATCTGATAAGTAGCTGTATGTCCTGCCAGAAAAAAACCATAGGAAAGGAACTTGTCGTCAGAACCGGAGGTACTGGTCAGACCAAAGAGCCCCTGAGCAAACCCTGTAGCACTTATTCCAACAAATAATAGAATCAGTATTCCTACTTTTGACCGACGTAGATTGAGCTGATTCCGAAAGTGAGTGGTTTGCATACCGTGCTGTGAAATCCTACTTTTTTTAATACTGCTAGAAAGTCCTCTCCATCGGGAAAGGCCTGAACTGACTCGGGAAGATAAGTATAAGCAGAATTGTCTTTGGATACAATTTTACCCACCTGAGGAAGAATCGCATTGGAATAAAACGAATAGGCCTGCTTCATCGGAAAGCCCTGAGGCTTGCTGAATTCCAGAATCACCGTCTTTCCTCCCGGCTTCAATACTCGATACATGTCTGCCAGACCTTTTTCCAGATTCTCAAAGTTCCGAACACCAAATGAAACGATGACCGCATCAAACTTATTATCCTCGAAGAGCAGACCTTCGGAATCTCCGAGCTGCATTTCGATTTTGTCCTGAAGCCCGCGCTTGATCATTTTCTTTCTTCCTTCGGCCAGCATCCCTTCGGAGATATCCACACCGATGATTTTGTCCGGATTAAGGACAAGGGCTTCAATGGCAAAGTCTCCCGTGCCTGTAGCGATGTCCAGGATCAGTTTTGGCTGGTCCTTCTTCAGGTATTTGACGGCTTTTTTTCTCCAAATGATATCAATACCGAGACTGAGTACGTGATTGAGAAGATCATACTTAGGGCTGATGTTGTTAAACATCTCCGCTACCTGATCTTTTTTGGAGTCTTGCTTGTCTTTATAGGGAACTACGGACATCGGAAATCTTCGTTGAGGGTACAATATTACTACAGAAACCCGAGGAATCGAAAATTGTTGAAGAGATGCCCCCAAAGTCGGTCTGAAATAAAACCGTATTTTTGCATAGAATTAGAAAGTCATGATCCGAAAAGCAGAATTTGTCGTCAGCAATACCGACCCTACCAAGTGCCCCAAGCCAGACCGGGCGGAGATCGCATTCATCGGTCGATCTAACGTGGGCAAAAGCTCCCTGATTAATATGCTGACAGGAGTCAAAGAATTGGCAAAAACCTCCCAGAAGCCAGGAAAGACGCAATTGGTCAATCACTTCATGATCAATGACCGTTGGTATTTGGTCGATTTGCCTGGTTATGGATTTGCCAAAGTCAGTAAAGACAGAAAGGTTAAGTGGGAGAAAATGATCAGCACCTACCTGACCACCCGATCAAATCTGTGCGGGGTATTTGTTCTGATAGACAGCAGATTGGAGCCTCAGACGATAGATCTGGAGTTTGTGAACTGGTGCGGGGAAGAAAATGTACCTTTTGTCATTGCCTTTACCAAAGCAGATAAGCAGTCCAAATCCCAGACTGGAAAGAATGTAAAGGCCTTTCTGAACAAAATGGAAGATATTTTCGGAGATATTCCGGACTATTTTGTGACCTCAGCAGAAAAGGGAGAGGGCAAAGATCAAGTCTTGCAATTCCTTGATGAATTGGTCGCTGAATACGAAGCGGAGCGGACAAATTGATTGATAGTTCTATATTTGCAGCCTGAAAAAAAATACACCATGAATTTCAAAGACATCGCAACTGTAGCCGGAAAGCCGGGTTTGTATAAAATTTTAAAGCCGACACGTTCGGGAGTAGTGCTTGAGTCAATGGACGAGAAAAAAACCAAGTTGGTAGCCGGAATGGCACAGCGGGTTTCAGTCCTAAGCGACATTTCGATTTACACCCTGACTGAAGAAGGTGCTGAGCCGCTAGAGTCAGTGATGAAAAAAATCGAAGCAGAATACGCCGGCGATCTAGGATTGGACACCAATGCAGACGACAGCGAACTGAGAGCATTTTTGAAGTCAGTGATTCCAGAATTTGACACCGCAAGAGTCTACACCTCAGACATCAAGAAGTTGGTATCATGGTACAAGCTGATCCGATCTGTCGCTCCTGAAGTTTTGCAGGAAAGCACAGCCGAAGCAGAGGGAAACTCAACTGAAGAAGCAGAATCTTAACTACCAGCCCCAAATCGGGGCTTTTTTAATGAATATCCAATGAGTCAAACGCTGCCAGAAGAAACGTTCAGTCTGATTACAAAAGACCTTCAGCTTCCAGAAATCAAGGAAGAATTTTCTGAGGAAAAAGCGTTGGCAGTTTTGACCAAAGCCATCAGCCAACTGATGGACCTAAATCTGGAGCGACTGCTTCAAGTCTGCTACAGGATAGACCTAGCTGAAAATAAGCTTAAGCAAATCCTACACGAATCGGATCCGGAGAGTGTAGCGTCTGATTTGGCAAAAGCGCTTTGGGAAAGGCAAAAGCAAAAAGTGGAGATTCGGAGGAGGTATTCGGGTTTGTCAGGTTGAGCGATTATGATGTGTCAGGCTGAGCGAAGTCGAAGCCTTTTAATACATAAATATTTCCTGCTTCCAGGCTGTATTAAACAAATCAGATTGATAACTATGCTTGTCAGGCTGAACGATTCTGGTGTGTCAGGCTGGGCGATTCCGGTGTGTCAGGCTGAGCAGTTAGTTATGTCAGGCTGAGCAGTTGGTCGTGTCAGGCTGAGCGGAGTCGAAGCCCTACTTTTCTGTTACCAATTTCAATTATCAGGTAGCGAAAGTATTATCCGGTTAAGTCGCCCACTAATCAGGTAAGACATCGGATTTGTCAGGCTGAGCGATTATGATGTGTCAGGCTGAGCGGAGTCGAAGCCTTTCTACCCAAAAAAATAAATTATTCAACACCATTTTCTAATTGATTTGCACTGGAATTTTTCTCAAAGTTCTTATGAGAAGTATGATTTTTACACTCTGATAAGAATTTCAACTGTTGCCAATTATTTTGAATAATCGCCTCCTTTTTTTTCCTGCTCCAACCTTTTACTTGTTTTTCGAAAGCAATCGCTTCTTGAATTTCCCTAAAATCCTGTAAGAAGACCAACTCAACTGGCCTTCTTTTAAAAGTATATGCATGGGGATCTAAACCATCGTTGTGAGCTGCAATTCTACCTTCAAAGTCATTGGTAACTCCAGTATAATAACTTTTATCTGAGCATTTTAGGATGTAGACAAAATAAGTTTTCATTATTAATACAGAATGGAAAATGAGCTATTTCAATTTAAGAAATTTATAACAGTAAGATTTCAACCGCTAAAAAGTTAAATTTTCAAATACAATAGAATTTTAAGGTTTATAGGGAAACCATTTATTGAAAGCCCGGCAAATCAACTTCGCTTTCTAACTAGGAAATTTCAAGAGGACGCAAATGATAGGTCAGTCCGAGCGGAGTCGAGGACCCTTCGACTCCGCTCAGGGTGACCCAGTTTTGTCCTAAATCCATACTTTTCATTCTCTATTTATAAATTCTATATTTTTATCCTTTGGACTGACACCAATGCCAACCCTTTATTTTTTTTTAGCCTCATTTCTAAAGTAAAAACAGCCAACCACTAATCCCATTCCCATTTTTCCAATCCCCACCTTTCCCTATTTTTATAAGAAACCCCAAAAAACATGGCAAACCCCATTTGGATCATGACTTCGGCTTTTGATCAACTGAATCTCGATCAAACTGTCGAAAAAGCAATTGAAATCGGCGTCCAAGGACTGGATCTCTGCGTCTTCCGGAAGGATGGTACTCGGGATGATTTTGTCGCTACCCATCTGGATTATGAAAACTTCGGGCCTGATCAGGCTAAGGCACTAATTGAAAAATTCAATACCGCCAAGCTTCGACTTTCGATCGGAGCCTTCGAAAATCTGATCGGTGGTGATCCTATTCATCGTGTCAAAAACCAAAATCATTTGCTCAAACTGATCCGTATGGCTCATCTGCTCGGAGGAGATGAAAATGATGTCAAAGTGGGCACCTTCGTCGGCTACAACCACGAACTGGGAAATGAGGAGGGCGGATTTGAGAAAAACCTGCTGGAATATCAGCGGATTTTCGGACCGATTATCCGCTATGCCAATGACCTGGGTGTGACCGTTCTTTATGAAAACTGCCCCATGGAAGGCTGGAGGAGTTCGGGATATACAGGGACTTACAACAACATGACTGGAGTCTTAGCCGCCAGAAAACTCATGTATGAACTCGTCCCAGAGAAAAATCATGGGGAAATCTATGATCCTTCGCACGACGTTTGGCAACATACAAATCCGGTCGAGGTAATTAAAAACACGGATATGAGCCGACTGAAGCGAATTCATGTGAAGTCCACACGAAATAATCCTGATCCATTCTGGGGAAATATGTATCCCATGCAGCAAATCCGTCCCGAATGGGCAGAAAAGCTGGGAATCCACTCCAGCACCAATTCTTGGGACAGACATCAGTATGAGGCGACTTTACCTGGTTTTGGTTTGGGGGATTCTATGGACTGGCGAGCATTTACTTCGATCCTAAGGGAAAGAGGCTTTAGTGGACCATTTGAAATCGAAAACGAAGCCAAGCTTTCCAAGCAAACCGGTAAAATGGGAGCGATCGTTCAAGGCTGCAAAGCCGCAGTTCAAAACTTAGCGCCATTGCTTTGGGAATTGACTGATGAGGGTTGGACTTATCCTACTTCAGGATACCATCCACTTCGGGATTTGGACAGAAAAGCTCCTTCAGAAGTTTCAATAGATACACTTCTATAAAAAGAAACGCTCCGAGATTCATTATTCTCGGAGCGTTTTGCATTTGTCTGAATTATTTTTTCCCCTTCGGCCTTAGCGGTCTACATTCCACATCCGCCACAAAGTAATTCGGATGAGTTTCCAGTGTTTGTACGATCGTCTGCGCGACATCTTCAGGACGCATCATATTTTCGTTCACTTTGGTTCCCTCGATGTTGTCAAAGAAGTTAGTCTGGATAGAGCCAGGATAGATCGTCGAAACCTTGATTCCGAAATCCCGCAGTTCCATATACATCGAATGGGAGATTCCTCTTACCGCATGTTTGGTACCGACATAACCTGCAAAGTTGGCGACACCATTCAGTCCTGCGATGGAGGCTACATTGAGAATATGTCCTTCATCTGCTGCTTTCATAGCAGGCACCAATCTTTTGCTGACATAGAAAATCCCATGAACATTGGTATCAAACATGGATTTCCAGTCTTCTGAGGACATTTCTTCAAATTTCCCGGCGATTCCAAAACCTGCATTGTTGACCAAAATCCGTATGTCAGCCCCCAGCTTTTCTACCGTGGCAGCATAGGC
Source organism: Algoriphagus litoralis (assembly GCF_003259255.1). Taxonomy (GTDB): domain Bacteria; phylum Bacteroidota; class Bacteroidia; order Cytophagales; family Cyclobacteriaceae; genus Algoriphagus; species Algoriphagus litoralis. The sequence continues at coordinate 104,020 of NZ_QGOL01000012.1, read as the reverse complement.
CTTTTCTACCTGATCCTCCACAGATACATCGCATGAGAAAAAGTGAAAATTGGCATGCTTCAGATCGGGTGCAGTTCGGCCCCAACCTGCTACCATTGTACCTTTATCCAATAATTGCTTGACCACTTCAAGCCCAACACCTTTGCTAACTCCGGTGATGACAGCGATTTTATTTTTCAGTTCCATAAATCATTCTTTAGATGAGTAAAGAATAAAAAGGGCTAAAAGTTCTCCAATCCTAGATTTAATCTTCTCAGAAAAAGTATTGTAAAACTTCATTCCTTATTTTCACCAGACCAAATTACCGCTAACCAAAACATCAACCTTATTTTATTATGAAGAAACTACTACTTCCACTACTTCTGATCAGTGGGACGGCCTTTGGCCAAACTAAGCTTAGACCAGAAATCGACAAAAAAGCAGCCGCAATAGAGGACAAAGTCATCGAGTGGCGACGAGACATTCACCAAAATCCTGAGCTTGGGAACAACGAAGTCCGAACTGCCAAAAAGGTAGCAGATCACCTCCGGGCCTTGGGAATCGAAGTGCAGGAAGGTGTGGCTGTAACAGGAGTTGTGGGAATTCTAAAAGGCGGAAAGCCTGGACCCACTGTCGCACTTCGAGCAGATATGGATGCGCTTCCAGTTTCTGAGCGTGCTGATTTGCCTTTCAAATCAACCGTAACTGCTACTTACAACGGGCAGGAAACAGGCGTCATGCATGCCTGTGGTCATGATACCCACGTGGCGATTTTGATGGGGGTGGCTGAGGTATTGGCTGGGATGAAAAACGAACTGCAGGGTACGGTCAAGTTTCTCTTTCAACCCGCTGAGGAAGGAATCTACCAAGAAGGGGTGACCTCTTGGGGTGCCAAGCAAATGGTGGAAGAAGGCGTGATGAAAGACGTGGACGCAGTTTTTGGATTGCATATCGGTTCGCAGATGGAGGTAGGGAAAATCGGCTATCGCTCGGGTCCTGCCATGGCGGGAGTTGACAACCTTGAGATCACAGTCCACGGCACTCAGGCACATGGTGCATCACCTTGGTCGGGAGTGGATCCGATTGTCACCTCAGCGCAAATCGTATCTGGGCTCCAAACGATCATCTCCAGAAATGTAAACATCACCCAAACACCAGCCGTGGTGACTGTAGGAGCGATTCATGGCGGTATTCGTCATAATATCATTCCTGAAAAAGTGGAAATGATCGGAACCATCCGAACTTTTGGCGACGATCAACAAAACTTGGTACATCGAAGAATCACCGAGATTGCTACCAATATTGCAGAAAGCGCAGGTGGAAAGGCTGATGTGAACATCACCAAACTTTATCCCTCCACGATCAATGATCCTGCTTTGACCCAACAAATGGCTCCTACCATTTTGGCAGCTGCAGGAGAGGGAAATGTGATCATCAATGAACTGATCACCGGAGCTGAGGATTTCAGCTTTTTCCAGCGGGAAAAGCCAGGATTGTTTATTTCACTTGGAGGGATGAAAAAAGGCGGCGAGCCGACCAAAACGCCTTCGCACCATACGCCTGACTTCTACATCGACGAGGGTGGATTTGTCTTGGGAGTTCGAGTGATGAGCTATTTTGTAGTGGATTACATGGGGACGAAAAAGTAGTTAAGTCCATAGCGGATAGACCATAGAAAACCCCTCCTGAAGCGATTCGGGAGGGGTAAATTTTTGAGCCAAATTTTTGAAACCTAAAGCTAGCATGGCTGGAGAAGCTAAATTCTTCAGTTTTAAAATCTTCCAATCATTCACACCTCACTCATCAAACCACCACTCAGGAAAGAACATCTGACTGTCAGGAAACACATTGCAGCTCAGGCAGGTAGGTTCGTATTGATCTCGGCGGCGATTCGGATCGTATACGCATACTTTTTCCAGAAAGAAAGGAACATCTGCAAACGTGGTATAGATCCTGGAAACCTTGGATTTTGCCACCTCAAAATAGCCCAACACCACCTCATCCGGATCATTGACATTGAATAGATTCCCCTTGATTGGCGCAGGCGGTGTATCAAAGACAGATCCGGTATTATTGACCAATTCTCCCACTCTTCTCCAGTACTCGTGGGCATCTTTGGAAATACTCAACTGACGGACATTGAAGTAGTGTCTACTCAGGAAAGATTGATCCACTAGTCTTTTGGCTACGATTTGGGTACTTTTCCCTCCCGGCCGATTCAGCAAGTCCCCGTTGATCAGGGTGATTCGCTCTGGATCGGGAAAGCCAAACACAATACAATCCGGCGGTGGTCTATTAAATGGGTTAGGGAAAAAAGTCAAATCCCAATAATAGGCCTCGTCTACAGCCCAGCGTAAGTAATAATCGCCTACTTGCTCTGGAAGAGTCACTTCTGAGCGGATCACTACCTGAGCCGCATCCGGATTATCATCTTGGCGTGTACGTTCGAATGTAAAACTCAAGTCATCTGAACCTATCACTTCGGGAATACGCTGCGCTATGGAGCGATAGACTCTACCTCCCACAGAGATTTGTAAATAGAATTCTGAATCCCCCGAAGCACCATTAAATCCGGCCAATTCGTATCGCCCGGGTTTGGCCTCTCGGTAAGGCCAAAAACTTCCATTCGATGAAATCAAAACCACTTGAGCACCCTGTACAGGTCTAGGCTTATCATCCAGCGTGAAGTAGCCCTTTTCCTCATCCGAAAGCAGCGGTTTACGGGCCTGAGAGGTGGTTTCAGAAAGAAACACCACTTGAGTCTCTGGCAGATCAGTCAAAGTCCCAGACACAATCAGACGCTCCCGCTCGGTCTTTTCCAACTCAAACTCAATCTGCTCCACGCAGGAGTTAAAACCCAGAAAAATCACCAAAAGCCCAATTAATTTTATTTTATTCATCATCTCCTCCCCATTTGATGCTATATGTGATTGAAGGGAAAATCGATCCCAAGATCGCCAATCGATAGGGTCTCAATTCCTGAGAATCCTCATCTTTTTTCCAAAAGACCGAATAGGCATTTCTTCTTCCCAAAAGATTGTATATACTGAAATTCAGACTGTCTCCTTTTTTAGAAAAGACTTTTTCTACCGTGTAAGACAGGTCAATTCTGAAATAATCCGGGATCCGATATTGATTTCTTTTCGAATAATCCGGAACAATTAAGCCTCCATTCAAAATATAAGAAGCACTCACTGCACTCACAGGTCTACCCGTCGCATAGTTAACCGATAGGTTAAATAATCCCCGAGGATAGATCTTTCGACTTAGGATAAAATTGACTTCGTGCGGCTTATCATAATTTGACGGAAATTTTTCATTCTGATTGATTTGCTCTTCTGAAAATCCGCTTTGAGAAGTGAAAAAAGACCTCGAATAGGTATACGCCAACCAACCGGTCACGACTCCGAGGTTTTTCTTGATCAGAAACTCAGCTCCATACGCCTCACCTTTTCCGAAAACCAACTCAGTCTCCATGTGTGGATTCAGAAAAATCTGGGCAAAATCCCGGTATTCGACCTGATTCACACTTGTCCGGTAAAAGGCATCAATCGAGTATTCCCAGCTATTGTCTTTGGCATTTTTAAATATTCCCAGGGAAAAATTATCCGATCGCTGGGGCGGGATGTAAGTAGTACTCAGCTGCCAAAGGTCAATGGGTGTAGGCCCAAATGTATTGGAGACGGACTGAATGTATTGGAACAAACGCGCGTAACTTAACTTTACCGATAACGTCGGTGTAATATTTTGCCTCAGGGAAAATCTGGGCTCCAGCCCTGAGTAGGATTTGATTTTTCCGGATGGAAAAGGTGTCTGTCCGATGATTTCGCCTGCAGTGACCGGAGCATTGGGATTGTACTGGTAAACCGTATCCGGCCCGAGTTGGGAATATCCGGAATAGCGCAATCCTCCTACAAAGCCAGTATTTTCACCTATTTCGTATTCCAGCGAAAGAAACCCAGAATACTCTAGCCCTCGCTCTTTGCCTACTTGCTCGGTTTGGATGGCTGAAGTTTCATCAAATGGAGAAATCCGCTCGGGTTTGCCTTTGTAATAGATTGCTTCCACACCTCCAGTCAAGGCAAGAGTTTCATTGGCCCAGGTCGCTGCCGCTTTTCCCTGCTGATAGCGCATGCCATTCTCAACCTTGGCGGCATCTACACCTTCGGGATCAAAGAAGGCATTGTCAAAATTCCCATCAGCCAATAACGCTGTCAGAGAAATATTTTCTCCAAGGATCCCCTTGTAGCGCAATGAACTGATGCGGTTGGCCCATTCGTAGCCAAATTGATCCGAAAACTGGAAATCATCTCCAGTCACCAAGGTATTGGCTTCAAGCTGATGGCCTTTGCCCAAGTCCCAATTCACACCCAAATACCCATCGTAAAAATTCAACTTGCTATTTCGAATATCCAGGTCACGGGCTTGACCCAGGAGCCAATTGACATTCGAGAGTCTGCCTCCGAAAATCACCGAAACCTTATCTTTCATCAGTGGCCCTTCCAATAAAATCTTCCCATTGGAAGTACCTACACCCACTTGGCCTTGCCAACTTTCCTTACTACCAGGCCGCATCAGGATGTTGAGTGCAGAACCTGCCCTACCACCAAAGTTAGCCGGGAGATTTCCTTTGTACAGGGTAAATGTTTCAGTCACGTCGGTATTGAATCCTGACAAAAAGCCCAGTGCATGATTGGAACTGAGTACCAAAACTTCATTCATCAGGAGTAAATTTTGATCAGCTTTGGCACCTCGAACATTAATCCCTGAAGTTCCCTCTCCCACTGAGCTCACACCCGGTAATAGTTGAAGCCCCTTGAAAATATCTGCTTCACCGAGAAAGGCCGGAATCGCTCTGAGTTCCTTGGTCGTCAGTTTGGTCACTCCAGTGATAGGATTACGGACATTTCGGTCTGGCTCGTCAGACATCACGACTACACCTTCGAGTTCGAAGTTCTTTTCCACCATCTGCAGGTTGATCACTCCATTTTCGTAGAGCGAAAGATTTGTGAAAATGGGAACATTTGAGATATGCCGAAAGGCCACCCGGTGCTCCCCGGGAGCAATGGTCAAATAATAGGTCCCAAATCGATCAGTACTGACACCGGTAAATAGCCCATCGACGTGTACTCCTACGCCTTCGATCGGTTTACTGGAATCTTTGGAAGTAATCTTCCCTGTCAAAATATAGGTAGAAGGATGACTGCCTTCTTTCTTTCCAAATGAAAATGTGAGCGAATCAGTCTGTGAGTACGCAGGAAAATAGAAAACAAAACCGAATAAAATTGTCCAAACTATATTTCTCATCATAACTCGCTAGTAAACTCAAAATATAGGGAATACTCGTGAAAAAGGACTCAAAAATTGGAGAAACGGCAAATCCATTTCCTTTTTATGCCATAATCCTGCATCTCAAGGAGGATTAGATCAAGTAAGGGGTAGAGAAAGACTCAAATTTGGGCAACTAATTCTTTCATGACCAAACTCATAACCGGCTCTGCTTTGGCGGCAGCTGCAAGCACGTAAGCAATGTCCACCTTATGAATGCGACCTTCTACACCCAAGTCAGTAATTGCTGAGATCCCAAAGACCCGCATTCCAGAGTGGCGGGCTACCAACACTTCAGGGACAGTACTCATTCCTACCGCATCGCCGCCGATAATGCGAAGATATTTATACTCAGCGGGAGTCTCGAGATTTGGTCCTTCGACTCCAGCATAGACTCCCTGATGAAGGTTGATTCCATGCTTGGCACCGATTTTTAGCGCTTTTTCGATTAGGTTTCGATCATAGGCATCGCTCATATCCGGGAATCGAGGTCCGAGTTCATCATAATTTTTTCCACGGAGTGGGTTCTCTGAAAAAAGATTGATGTGATCCGTGATGATCATGACGTCTCCTACTTCCTGGGCGGGATTTAGGCCCCCGCAGGCATTGGAAACCAATAGCGTGTTGACACCCAGTTGTTTCATGACCCTTACCGGAAAAGTCACTTCCTTCATCGAGTATCCTTCGTAGTAGTGGAATCGGCCTTTCATGGCGACTACTTTTTTCCCCGATAGGGTTCCAAAAATCAACTTGCCGGAGTGGCTTTCTACCGTGGACACGGGAAAGTGGGGTATATCTTTGTAGTCAATCTCCAGCTCGACTTCGATCTGATTTCCCAGGTTTCCCAATCCTGTTCCCAGAATAATTCCAATAGGGACTTCGGTGGGATACAGTTTTTTAATCAATGAAACGGCATCTTGAATCTGATCGAGGTAGTCCATGTTTTTTCGGGGATTTACGGGCAAATATAGGTTTTTGGTTTGGGCTTAGAACTTTTACCCCCACTTGCTTGTATAGGAATCAGAAAAAATCCACTCATGGTTAAAATTATTGTTGGCACCAACCGAAAAAATTCAGTTTCGAAAGTGATTGCCGAATTGTATCAATCCATCCTTACAGAAAAAGGAGCCGCCTCAGAAATCTTAGAATTGGAGCATTTGCCGGCTGATTTTATTGCCACGGCGCTTTATGAGAATAATGGGAAAAATCTCGGGTATAATGCTTTCCATGATCGGGTAAAAGAGGGGACAAAATTTATCTTCATCGTACCGGAGTACAATGGTTCTTTTCCTGGGATCCTCAAATCCTTTATCGATGGGATGACGTATCCGAATACCTTTCGGAACAAAAAATGTGCATTGGTGGGAATTTCATCAGGAATAGGCGGGGGTGGCATCGCTTTGAGCCACCTCACCGACATCTTCCATTATCTGGGTATGCATGTCCTTGCTCTCAAGCCGAAACTTGCTAAAATCGAGCAAAATATGTCAGATAACCTGCTCACCAACAGGCTGTATGTAGAACTGCTGCAAACCCAGGCAGACATGCTGCTTGAATTTTAGGACTTAGTCCACATTATCATGCAAGAATCTGTTGTTGCCGAGAATCTCATTCTCGTCGCTCAGATTGTACTTGCTGGTCTCAGATTCAGAGCTGTGCTGTGGCTCATTCAAGACCACGTTTTTGCGCTGATAAGCGGGTACGTTCATTTTCTCTTTCAATTCCTCTGGACTTGGATTGAACGCTCTGTTGCCTTTCAGCTTCTCAAATCGCTCATGAGCACGCTGGATGGCCTTTTGCTTCATTTGCTCATAGTAATCATTTGCAAACAGCTGAGGCACAGCCTCTGATTCCTGAGGAAGTACTTCTGATTTTTTCTCAGACTCATCTTCCAGTTTGAAGACGATCTTTTCGGACTTTTCTACTTCCTGCTTGGACTCTTCCTGCTCTACCTTGATCGGATTTACTCTGAAAACAAACTCCTCATTTTCATCTTCAACTGGCTTCATTGGTACCGGAGCAGGAGCTTTTGGCAAGTTGAATGTGAAAGTAGATCCTCCTGAGATAGGCTCTTCTTTTACTTTTTGACTTTTTCCAGAGTCTAGATTGATCACGGTCTTTACCATCTCAGGGCTGCTCACAGGTGTGCTGGCAACCGGAGAAATGGGTGCTGGATTTGCAAAAGCTGAAACTGGAGCCGAAAATTCTTTAGGCTTTGGAGTGTCAGACAGTTTGTCCATTTCAAAACCTGTAGCAATTACAGTCACACGGATCGCCTTGCCCAACTCTGGATCGATACCTTGACCGAAAATAACCTCAGCATTATCGCCGGCTTTCTCCTGGATGTATTCTGTAATCTCGCTGAGTTCGTCCATAGATAGCTCTTCGTCTTCACCAGACATGATAGAAAGGAGAATTTTCTGAGCGCCTTTGATATCCACATTGTTGAGCAATGGAGAAGAAATAGCTGCGCCTGCTGCACGGATTGCACGTCCTTCGCCTTCTTCGGTAGAAGAACCCATGACAGCGGCTCCTGCCTCTTTCATTACGGTCTTCACATCCTCAAAGTCCACGTTCACATCCTGATGGATCGTGATGATCTCTGCAATAGACTTAGCGGCCGTGGTCAGGATATCGTCAGCTTTGCTGAAGGCCGTACGGATAGCCAGGTTTCCGTAAATCTCTCTCAATTTATCATTGAGGATCACCAAAACGGTATCGCAATTGTCACGAAGCGACTCGATACCTGCCTGTGCTACGGCCATTTTCTTTTTGCCCTCAAACATAAATGGAGCTGTCACAATACCGACCGTAAGAATGTTGAGTTCTTTGGCAATTTTAGCTACAATCGGAGCAGCTCCTGTACCTGTACCACCACCCATTCCGGCAGTGATGAATACCATTTTGGTATTGTCGGCCAATAGCTCACGGATCTCATCCTGAGACTCCAGAGCGGCATTGCGGCCTTGCTCAGGATTGGCACCTGCACCGAGACCTTCGGTCAGGTTGGCTCCCAACTGTAGTCTCAGGGGAACAGGAGAAGACTTCAAAGCCTGCGCGTCGGTATTGACTACGACAAACTCCACGTCCTTAATCCCTTGGGCATACATGTGGTTTACGGCGTTGCTTCCGCCACCTCCTACGCCAATTACTTTGATAATTGACTTTTGATTTTTTGGGAGGTCAAATCTGTAATCTTTCATGTTATCTGACATATTTATTGAATTGGTGAATAATTTTCGGTTGTCGAGTTATTGTGAAAAGGGTAAGGAAGGAAGTAATCTGCAAGGCGGATCACCTCCCCAATCATAAGCCCTAGTTTTAGTATTCTTCTCCGATATCATCAGAGATCAATGTTTTTAAGCGATCGGTTATTCCTTTGAAGAAGTTATTAGCAATGGCTTCCCGTTTGGCCGCAATAGGAGGTTTGATTCCCGTATTCGCCTTACGTTTTAGATATCCTTCCTCGCGATTGTCCAAGGCTTTGAATCCTGCCAAAACCAAGCCTACTGAGGTGGCGTACATAGGACTTTTTACTTCCTCGATGACTGACTTTCCAAGGTGCTCATTTGGAAATCCAATGCGGGAGTCCAGTCCGGTCATGTATTCGAAAAGTTGCGAAATGCACTGCAGCTGGGAACCACCCCCAGTGATGACGATACCACCAGCCAGCTTTTTGTAATAGCCGCTTTGCATGATCTCGTTCTGCACGATTTCGATGATTTCTTCCATTCGTGCCTGAATAATTGAGGCAAGGTTACGGATGGAGATTTCCTTTGGCGGTCTATTGCGCAATCCCGGAATCGACACGATCTCATTGGGATTTGCTTCTTCCGCAATTGCTTTTCCAAAACGGGTTTTGAGCAATTCAGCCTGATTTTGCATCAGCATGCAGCCTTCTTTGATATCCGCGGTGATGATGTTTCCTCCGAGTGGAATTACGGCCGTGTGACGGATGATATTTTCGTAGAAAATGGCAATATCAGTGGTGCCCCCTCCGATGTCCACGAGACAAACTCCCGCCTCTTTTTCCTCATCACTTAGGACAGAAAGCGAACTCGCCAATGGCTCCAAAATCAATTGCTTCGACTCAAGAGAGGCCTTTTTTACACATTTATTGATGTTGTGAATGGCTGTAGTCTGGGCTGTGATGATATGGAAATCAGCTTCCAGACGTGTACCCGCCATCCCAACGGGATCTTTGATTCCGCCTTCGTAGTCCACCGTGTAATCCTGTGGCATCACGTGAATGATGCTATTGCCAGGCGGCACGACGATGTTGTGCATATCAGCTGAAAGTCGCTGTACGTCCTCCACAGTGATTTCGTCCTCGGTGGGTTGACGCATGATACTTCCATGCATGATTTTGCTTTGAATATGCTGCCCAGCTATCCCCACGATGACCTCGACGATGTTTACGTCGGCCATATTGGAGCAGTCTTCTACTGCTTTCTGAATAGCATGCACGGTCTTTTCGATATTAGTCACAATGCCCCGATCTACTCCATCCGAGACTGCTTTCCCCATGCCGAGGACTTCGAGTTTGCCAAACTCATTCTTGCGTCCGATGATCGCGCAGATTTTGGTCGTCCCAATGTCCAGACCTACGATTAATTTGTCGTTTTCCATATCCAAGCTTTATTCACAAACAATTTGATTTTTAAACTTCACGCTGATCCGCTCGTAAGCATTCCAGCCTTTTCTCGGTAAAATTTCCTTATACAGCACATCTATTCTTCTGAATTTGCTTTCGAAGTCATGTGCGTCACCAAACTCTATAATCTGTTTTCCCACCTGCTGATGCAGTCGGATGTCGTCTCTTTTATTGATCTCCAGCTCGCTGACTTGAGCACCCCAAAACTCATCTTTGGTCACAAACTCAATCAAAGGCATCAACTCAGGCATGGCATCCACACTGCCCTGATCCATCAATAGCTCCGCATAGGCTCCCTCCAAAATCAAGACCCTGCTCGTGTAGCTGGGGGAGGTCGGAATAATCAACCCCTCGGTAGTAATATATCCATCCGCTGCCATGGGCCGAGCGATTCGGGCTATCGGTTCATGCTGATTGATCGTTACTTTCAAAATTCCCTTCTGGCCTATCGAAGTCTGCACCGATTTGATGAACGGATGACCTGCAAGCCTGTCTTCCAAGGCTGTCAAAGGCACTTCTGAAATCGGCAAGCCCGATTTAAGCTCCGGAAAAGCAGATTGGACGATGGACTCGATCTCTTTCTCCTCCACGAAATAGACTCCGCTCACTGCCTTGAGATCGATCTCCAAGCCTTGGTAAGTTTTGAGTTGGGATTGCTTTTCCACAAAACCAATAAAGCCCACCAACACTAGGCAAATCGTCACCAATCCAAGCGCTTTTTTCAGTTTTGCCTTTTTCATGCTTCGCTGAGTTTAGTGCGTGAATCGGTCCATTCTGCAATCACCGGCACGAGCCGGTCAATATCTCCTGCGCCCATAGTCACCAAGACTTCCGGCTGGGATTCCTTCAGGTAGGTCATTACCTGATCTTTACCAATTAATACTTTCTTAGCTGCTTGGATCCCTTCCATCAGCATAGCCGAGGTAACTCCCTCGATCGGAAGCTCTCGCGCTGGATAGATGTCCAACAGCACCACTTCGTCTGCTAGAGAAAGGCTTTCTGAAAAACCCTCAGCAAAATCTCTTGTCCTGGTAAATAGATGCGGCTGAAATACGACCGTCAGCCGCTGAGTCGGATACATTGCACGGACTGAGCTCAGGCACGCCTTGATTTCTTCAGGATGATGCGCATAATCATCGATGAAAATATGGCCAGGAACTGCGGAGTGGATTTCAAATCTCCGCTTGACGCCTTTGAATGATTTGATCCCAGTCCGAATCTGCTCTTCATTGACTCCGTGATCTACTGCGATCGCAATGGCAACAAGGGCATTTTCAACGTTATGGAAACCTGGAATATGAAGCTCCAATCCTTTGATCTGAGCTTTTGGTCCGACATAATCAAAAAGAAAAATCCCCGGCTTAGCGATGATGTTTTCAGCGTGAATTCCAGCGGATCTCAAGCCATATTCACGGATTCCTGCACCTATACTTAGATTTTCACCCAATCGGTACCAGGCATGGGACTGGAGATATAGCTTCCCTTTTTTGTCTACCAACTTGATAAAATCACGGAATCCATCCAGAATCGTGGCTTCATCGCCATAGATATCCAAGTGATCCGGATCCGCGCTGGTGACCACCGCTTCATTTGGATGAAGTCGGAGAAAAGAGCGGTCAAACTCATCCGCTTCCACCACCACAATCGTGGCTTCTTTTGATTTGCCAGGCAAAATGAGGTTGCTGTTATAATTCTGAGTGATTCCTCCAAGGAAGGCCGCCACAGGCTTGCCTGCAGATTTCAGCAAATGCGCGATCAGTGAGGATGTACTGGTTTTTCCATGAGTCCCTGCTACCGCGATGGAGTAGAAATCCTTGGTAATCATCCCGAGGACCTCAGAACGCTTCTTGAGCGTGTAATGTGCCTGAAAGAAATTCAACAAGACGCTATCCTTAGGAATAGCTGGAGTCCACACCACCAAGACCTCTTCAGGATGGGTAGTGAATTCAAGAGGAATAGATGCCGCAGTATCTTCAAAGATGATTTGCATCCCCTCCTTTTCCAATTCTCCGGTCAAGGGTGAAGGCGTCTTGTCATATCCCGCTACAGGATAGCCTTCATGACGGAACCATCGCGCCAAAGCACTCATGCCGATGCCGCCGATTCCGAGAAAGTAGACCTTATTTATACCTTTGAATGTCATTGAATCAGTTTTTCCAGTTCGCTCACAATGGCATTAGCCGCATCGGGCTTTGCCAACTTTCTCATATTTTCTCCCAATGCATTGGCCAAAACTTGGTTTTGCATCAGCTCTTCTACTTTACTTTTCAATTGCCCGACAGCTTCGGAATCCTTCAGTAGCACTGCTGCCTGATGGTTCACAAATGCCATGGCATTTTTGGTTTGATGATCTTCTGCCACATTTGGAGATGGGATAAAAATCACCGGCTTGCCCACCAAGCTGAGTTCGGAAACTGAAAGGGCTCCCGCTCGGGATACAATGACATCTGCCGCGGCATATGCCAAATCCATCTCGCGGATAAATTCTCTCAAGTGGATATGCTGCAGGTTGGACTCCTCCAACTTGGCCAGCATGTCTTTGAAATAGAATTTTCCGCTTTGCCAAAGGACTTGATAGCCTGCTTTCTCCAGTTCAGCCATATCCTTGAGCACAGCCTGATTGAGTGTCCGTGCACCCAAAGAGCCCCCCAAAACCAAAATCGTTTTCTTGTCTTTATCCAAGCCAAAGAGCTCTAATGCCTTTTCTCTTTTTCCAGACAAATCCAAAATGTCTTTTCGCACTGGATTTCCAGTGACCTTGATTTTTTCCCCTGGAAAGAATTTCTCCATCGCCGGATAGGCCACGCAGATGGTTCTTGCCTTTTTGGAAAGAAGCTTATTTGTCAAGCCCGCATAGGAGTTTTGCTCCTGAATGAGGGTTGGGATTTTTTTATTTTGCGCAGCATAAAGAACAGGTCCGCTAGCGTATCCTCCCACTCCGACGACTGCATCTGGACGGAAGTCTTTGACAATGCCGGAAGCGATCCGTAAGCTTTTCAACAGCTTAATCGGAAAGCTCAGATTGCTCAAAGCCAAGCTGCGCTGAAGTCCAGCCACCGGCAAACCTTTGATTTCATAGCCTGCCTCTGGGACTTTTTGCATTTCCATTTTGCCCAAAGCACCCACAAAAAGAATCTCACTGGCAGGATGTTTTTCCTTCCAGGCGTTCGCTATGGCAATGGCGGGATAGATATGTCCGCCTGTGCCGCCGCCGCTGATGAGAATTCGATATGTTTTTTGAGTGTTAATGGTCTTTGGGTTTATGCTGTTCTTAATTTATTTCGTACTTCTGATGCGGGTGCCACTTCATCCGAGTGATCTCCGCGGCTCACACTCAGGATGATCCCCAGTGCAGTTCCGGTGAAAACAAGCGAGGTCCCTCCCATGCTCAGCAGAGGAAGCGGCAAACCTGTAATCGGACCCAAACCAACCGCCACGGCCATATTGACCAAAGCTTGGATGACTAGCGCAAAGCTTAAACCTGCGGAAAGCAAGCCTCCGAAGGCTTTATTGGAATTGGCGACGATCCGCATCCCCCGATAAAGGAGTGCGAGGTAAAGGAAAAGCACCGTAGCACCTCCCACCAATCCATATTCCTCAATGATGATCGCGTATATGAAATCCGAGTAAGGGTGCGGAAGGGAGTTTCGCTGCTCGCTGTTTCCGGGCCCTTTTCCTGTCACTCCTCCAGTTGCGATAGCGATGTAAGACTGCTCGGCTTGGAAAGGAATTTTACTATCGTCCTCTTTTGACTCCCAAAATGCCTCGATTCTGGAATAGAACGTCTCTCCCCGCTGTCCGGTGAATACCGCAATCGTCAAGCCCATGATTCCCACCATCACGACAAGCAAGAGATACTTGAGCGGCACACGTCCGATAAACATGATCAAAAGGCAGGTGATCAAAAGCAAAATTGCTGTTGACATATTGGCCATACCGATAAGCGCACAGATAATTCCGATAGACAAAATCACAGGCAAGAAAGTCCCCGTAAAGTCCTTGATGTTATTCTGTCGCTTGGCTAGCATGGCTGCCAATGCTGCGATCAGTGAAAGCTTCGCCAAATCTGAAGGCTGGAATGCTTGGTTGATCACCGGAATGGTCAGCCAGCGGTTGGCTTCATTAATATTGGAGCCAAAGAGGTAAGTAAATGCCAAAAGTGGAATCGACAAATACATGAAAAGCCGGGCGTACAGCGCGTACTTTTTATAAGGCATCTTATGTGCAAGCCACATCACAAAGAGAGAGGCGAACACCAAAAAGGAATGACGCATTAGGTACAGCTCGGTATTTCCTCCGGCAGTCTTGTATGCCAAAGTACCCGTGGCGGAATACACCACGAGGATGCTGAACAAAGACAGTAAAATCACGATCGCCCAAATGATGGGATCACCTTTAAACTGCTCGTCTATCCATGCCTTCAGCTGAATCATGCCTGTTGTTTTTCTTTTAATGCCAAAACCGCGTGGCGAAACTGAGCCCCGCGATCCTCATAATTTTTAAATAAATCGAAGCTGGCACATGCCGGTGAAAGCAAAACCACTTCGCCATTTTCAGCCAATTCTTGTCCCCAAGTCACCGCCTCGCGGATATCCTGAGTTTCTTTTATCGCTGGAATAATTCCGGTGAAAGCTTTCCTGAGCTTCTCATTATCCTTTCCTAGGCAGATCAGGACTTTTACTTTTCCATTTTCTACCAAAGGCTTCAAAACCGAATAATCATTCCCCTTATCCACTCCTCCAGCGATCCAGATCATTGGCTTGGTAAAACTGCCCAAAGCATAATAGGTCGCTTCGACATTCGTTCCCTTGCTGTCGTTGATGAATCGGACACCATCAATCTGACGAATCAACTCCATGCGATGTGGAGCATTTTTGAAGCTGGAATATCCACTGATCAGTTGCGACTCGCTCAGTCCGACCGTCAAGGCCGCCGTACCTGCGCAAAGTGCGTTCAGGATATTGTGCGAGCCGGAAATAGGCAGATAGGAAGCTGGGATTTTCACGGCTTTGCCATCCACAGCGAATTCCAGATCAGTCAAGTCACTGTATCCGCCTTTGGTCTGTTTTTCAGCCAAGGATATCCAGTACAGGTCAGCCTTGGGTTCTTTCATACCCAAGCCTTTCAGAGAGAGTGGATCTTCCAGAAATAGGATTCCTTTTTCACGAGGGGTCATATTTTTGAAAAGACTCATCTTTGAAAGGATGTAGTTTTCCAGTTTATAGTCATACCGATCCAAATGGTCCGGAGTGATGTTAGTCAAAATCGCAATGGCTGGTTTGAAGCACTGAAATCCGTCGATCTGAAAGCTTGACACCTCAATCACCCACCAGTCGTGATCCCCTTGAACCAGCTGTCCCGCCCAGCTTTGGCCGACATTGCCTGCCAAGCCTACATCGTAACCCGCTTCTTTGAGCAAGTGGTAAGTCAAAAGGGTGGTGGTAGTTTTGCCGTTCGTTCCGGTGATGGCAATCACCTTCCCTGCACTGAATCGATGTGCAAATTCCAGTTCATCAATCACCGGAATCCCTTCATCCAAAGCCCTTTTTACCAGTGGTGCTTTTTCAGGAATCCCCGGGCTTTTAATAATCAGATCACAAGAAAGAACTTTAGCCTCATCGTGTCCCCCTTCTTCAAAGCCGATTCCGGCTTGCTGTAATTCATTTTTCCGCTCAGGAGAAATCGATCCTGAATCAGATACCCAAACCCCATAGCCTTCCCGCTTGGCGAGCAATGCTGCTCCCAATCCGCTTTCTCCAGCTCCGAGGATGGCTATTTGTTTCATATAAAATTTACTATCTCAGTTTTAAAGTGGCCAAAGTGATCACCGCCAGCAAAATGCCTACAATCCAAAAGCGGGTCACAATCTTTGCTTCAGGTATTCCTTTCTTTTGGTAATGGTGGTGTAGCGGCGACATCAAGAAAATCCTGCGTCCTTCGCCATATTTTTTTCGGGTGTATTTGAAATACCCTACCTGAATCATCACACTTACATTTTCAATCAGAAAAATTCCGCACATGATCGGAATTAGAAGCTCTTTGCGAAGCGTCAAAGCCAACACAGCGATCACGCCACCGAGCATCAACGAGCCGGTATCTCCCATAAAGACTTGAGCGGGATAGGCATTGTACCAGAGGAAACCGACGCAGGCTCCGATGAATGCCGAAGCGAAAATCACAAGCTCCCCTGAGTTGGGGATATACATGATACCGAGGTATTGGGAGAAAATAGCGTTACCGCTCAGATAGGCGAAAATCGCAATCGCCAAACCAATGATTGCCGAAGTTCCAGCAGCCAAGCCATCAATGCCATCGGTGATATTTGCCCCGTTGGAGACAGCGGTAATGATGAAAATCGCCACCAAAATGTATAAAACCGGAACCATTGACTCGCCAAGAAACCCTAAGATGTGCTCATAGTCCAACTCATTGTTTTTGACAAACGGAATGGTAGTCTTCAGCGCTTTGACGTCTTGGAAAGACGGTGTCTCAACAACACCCTCTTCGATGGAAACTGGAGTTGAAAACTCACGGATCACTACATCATCGTTGTAATAAAGCGTAGCTCCGACGATGATTCCGATTCCGATTTGACCCACGATTTTAAATCTGCCTTTTAGCCCCTCCTTATTTTTGCGAAAGACTTTGATGTAATCATCCAGAAATCCGATCAATCCCAACCAAACAGTTGAAATCAGCAAAAGAATGATGTAGACATTATTCAGATTGGCAAAAAGAAGGGTTGGAACCAAGATCGCCGCGATCATCATCAGTCCCCCCATTGTTGGTGTGCCTTTCTTTTGAGCTTGCCCTTCCAATCCCAAATCACGTACTGTCTCACCGATTTGCTTTCTGCGGATCCAGTTGATGATGGCTTCACCAAAAGTGATGGTGATGATCAATGAAAAAACAGCCGCCATCCCCGCACGGAACGAGATATAGCGAAACACGCCCGTTCCCGGGATGTCCAGCACTCGATCTAAATAGTCAAAAATGGGATAAAGCATATCAGTTAGTTGTGAATTGTTCTAAGATTTCGGTGACCACTTCGGCATCGTCAAAGTGATGTTTGACACCCTTGATTTCTTGGTAATCTTCGTGTCCTTTGCCCGCAATGAGAATGATATCCCCTTTTTTGGAGAGCATCACGGCAGTTTTGATAGCCTCTCTGCGATCCTCAATGGTCAGGGTCTTTCGGACTTCCGAAGGACCCACTCCAGCCTGCATCTCCCGAAGGATTTCCATGGGATCTTCGAATCGTGGATTGTCTGATGTGAAAATCGCTTTGGTGCTTTCGCTTACAGCAAGTTTGGCCATGATGGGTCGCTTGGTTTTATCGCGATTGCCTCCACACCCGACCACTGTAATTAGTTGTTCATTTCCAGTCCGGACACCATTGATGGTTTTCAGGACATTGTCCAAAGCATCAGGAGTATGTGCATAATCCACGATAGCAATGATGCCTCCGATAGCAATCCGATCGAATCGGCCTTTTGCCCCACGGATCGCTGAAAGGGTCCGAAGCACTTCCTCTTCTTCCTCACCGAGCAGCACCGCTACCCCGAGCACTCCGAGGAGGTTGTACGCATTGAAAGCTCCGATCATTCGGAACCAAATCTGCTTTCCGTTGATATCCAACTCGAGGCCTTCAAGGGTATTGGATAGGATCTTGGCTTTGAAATCAGCCATCGATTTCAGCGCAAAAGTGTGGTGAGACGCTTTACAGTTTTGGAGCATCACAGCCCCTCTACGGTCATCTCCATTTACCAGTGCAAAAGCGTCTTTGGGCAAGTCATCAAACAGTTTTTTCTTCGCTTTGATGTACTCGTCAAATGTCCCGTGATAGTCCAGGTGATCGTGCGTGATATTGGTGAAAACAGCTCCAGCCAACTTCAATCCTGCTATTCGCTCCTGTACGATGGCATGTGAACTCGCCTCCATAAAGCAATGGGTACAGCCTTGATCTACCATTTGGCGGAGCAACGCTTGAACACTTACCGCATCTGGTGTTGTATGCGTAGCAGGAGTCACCTGCTCGTTGATTTTATTTTCTACTGTCGAAAGCAGTCCTGTACTATAGCCCATTCCTACGAATAGTTGGTGCAGCAAAGTGACCGAAGTGGTTTTGCCATTTGTACCCGTCACCGCAACGACCTTGATCTCCTCAGAAGGATTATTATAAAAATTGGACGCCATGATGCCCAGAGCTTTCGCGGAACTGACCGCCTGTACGTAGGTGACACCAGCTACGATTGATTCAGGGAGTTTCTCACAGACGATGGTGGTAGCACCCTTGTCCAGCGCAGTGGAAATGAATTCGTGTCCATCCACCTGTGTACCGGCTATGGCTACAAAAACAGCATGGGCGGACACTTTTCTGCTGTCAAAGACAATGCTGCTCACCTCCCGATCCATATCTCCAATAGTCGAGGTAAGCGATACCTTATACAATATGTCTTTCAGCACTTTCATCCTAGGACCAAGTTTATGGTTGCGTCCGGAGTCAGTTTACTTCCGGGAGTGATGGATTGCTCCAGCACCCGACCTTTTCCTTTGTAGTTTACCTTTAGTCCTTTGTTTTCAAGGACAAAAAGGGCATCCCGTAGCGGCATACCTGAAACATCCGGCACTACAGCTTTTTCGGTATCATTTATTCGCAATTCGATTTTCTCAGAGACCAAAGAAGCTTTGATCCAATCCTCCGTGGAGGGAGTTTTAGCCACTACACCCAATTCGTCAAAAATCCCCTGAAGCTCCTCACCTTTTCCGGCGGAGACATACGGCATTCTGCTGATTTGATTTTCTGCCAAAAAGATCTTGGATTGATCCACTGGATTCAGATCCATGTCCAAGGCGTAGATTCGATCTGCGATTTCTTTGAAAACCGGCGCAGAGACGTCCCCTCCGTAAGCAGCAAATCCATTGGGACTGTCGATGACCACTATCATACTGTACTTGGGACGATCTGCAGGAAAGTATCCCGCAAAGCTGGTGTAGTACGTTTCTGTGTATTTTCCGTTGATGATCTTCTGAGCAGTCCCTGTTTTTCCGGCGATTCGGTAATTTTCATTCAGAATATTTTTGGCTGTACCGCGCAGGACCACACCCTCCAGAAGTTCCTGCAGTTGCTTGATAGTCTTCTCGGAGGCAATTTGCTTTCGCAAAATCTCAGGCTCATAAGTTTCCACCAAGGTATTTCCTCGACCTACTCCTTTTACAAAAAGAGGCTTCATCATCACCCCATCATTCGCTACTGCATTGTAGAATGCCAATGTATGGATCGGATTGAGTTTGGATTCGTAGCCGATGGAAATCCAAGGAAGAGAAGTACCATACCATGTCTTGGATCCCGGTTTTTTAAAAAAGGGCTTGCCTTCTCCAGACAACTGTAGGTCAAATGGCTCTGCCAATCCAGCCTTGTCCATATAAGCCATAAACTTGGATGGACTTGATCCGAAGTGCATGTCCACTAATTTGGAAATCGCTACGTTTGATGATTTTTCGAAAGCTTCACGAATGGTTATCGTTCCGAAGCCTCCATTTTTGGCATCGTACATCGTCTGATTGTAGAATCGGTGTGCACCATTGCCCGTCTCTATTTTTTCGTTGAGGCTTACTTTGTTTTCTTCCAAAAGCGCCATCATCGAAACCAATTTAAAAGTGGATCCCGGCTCGGTATTGCCAATGTCACCCACAGCGTAATTGTAGCTTTCGGAATAGCCAACACCACTTTTGTTCCGCTGCAGATTGGCCATAGCCTTGACATGGCCTGTCTTCACCTCCATCACGATGACGGATCCAAAAGCGGCATTTCGGTCAGTCAGCTGTCTGCGAAGGGCAGTTTCCGCCACATCTTGGATATTGACATCCAGGGTGGTAAATACATCGTAGCCATTGTCTGGCTTGATATCTTCAGCATCGAAGACTGGCTTCCAAATCCCGCCAGCCAAGCGCTGAAACAAGGCTTTGCCATCCTTGCCTTTCAGGAAATTATTGAAGCTGTATTCAATACCCGCCCCATAATCCTCTTCATTCAGAAAGCCAACAGTCCTGCTGGCAAGGGAATTGAAAGGCCTGTATCGCTTTTCTACTTTTTCAAAAATCACTCCTCCTCCAAGGCGTCCGTCCCTGAAGATCGGCCACTTGGACATTTTCTGCATTTCTTGATAGCCAATCTGCTGTCGGTTGAGAATCAAATATCGCTTCTTATCCCCGCGGGCATCTTGAATCATTCGCTTGTAGGCAGTGGCAGATTTGTCTTTGTAAAAAGCGGCTAGGTTTCTTGCCAAAGAATCGATACCAGACTTAAATCGAGCCTCCTTGGCCATAGTCGGGTCGATAGCTACCCGATAAAAAGGTAGACTCGTAGCCAGCAAGCTCCCGTCAGTTGCATAAATATTACCGCGAGTGGCAGGTACCTCCCGGTACTGGAAGTTCACTTGCTCAGCTTTTGCTCTCCACTTCTCTCCCTCCTTTACCTGCACTACGGCGATCTTGTAAGGGATCGCGCAGGCAGCCAAAGCAACAAGGATGAAGACCACCCTGACTCGGAGCACTATGGAGCGTTTAATATTCACTTTTCTACCACTATTTTGATTGGCGGTTGATTCAATTCATAGATGTCAAGCTTGGCAACTCGCTTAGCCACTTCGGACTGCATGCTGCTTTGCATGTATTCGGCCTCAAGGGTGGTGACATCTGCACGGAGATCCTCCACTTCCTGCTGGGCTTTTTCGATTTTGCGGACCATGCTCTCCGCACGGTGATTGCTGTAGATGTAGACCAGCGCCAGCAAAACCACAAATCCTACTGGAGGAACCAATTGCACTGGTACTCCTTCGCCCAAAATCCCCTTCACATCGAGTTTCTCTTCGATCCAGGTAAATAGCGTGCGCTTCGATCCACCTTTTGGGGCATTCCCAGACTTAAGTTTTTCCTTAAAGGTGTTCTGACTCATTTTTATATGATAATTATTTCTTTTTAAAGGCCATATAGAATCTCACATCACCAATCATTTCATGGTGAGGGCTTTCCCCCTCATGCTCGATTTCCTATCTTTTTGGCGATTCTCAATTTTGCACTTCTGGATCTTGGATTGGCTTCCAACTCCGCCTCATCGGCAATCACTGACCCTCTACTGACTGGCTCTAAAGGTCTAATCAAGTTGCCGTAGAAATCTTTTTCCACTTCGCCCTGAAACTTTCCTTTGGCAATCAGATTTTTCACCAAGCGATCTTCCAAGCTATGGTAACTCATGACCACCAGCCTTCCCTCCGGCTTCAGCAGCTCAATAGAGCTAAGGAGCAATTCTTCAAGTGCTCCGATTTCATCATTGACTTCGATACGAAGGGCTTGAAAGACCTGCGCGTAGTATTTGAAGTCTTTGCCTCTTGGCGCAAACCGCTTCAGAAAAGCCGTAAATCCTTCCGTCGTTTCGAAAGGAGCTTGAGCCCGCTCTGAGACAATCGCCTGGGCCAAGGTTTTGGCATTTTTTACTTCTCCGTAGATTCCTAAAATCTTATGAAGCTTGCCTTCGTCGTAGGTATTCAAGACCGTTTTGGCACTCAAGTCGGCAGATTGATTCATTCTCATGTCCAACTCCCCACTGAATCTGGTCGAAAAGCCACGGCCCGGCACATCGATTTGATGCGAGGAAATACCCAAATCAGCCAAAATCCCATCGACTTGCTTCACTCCATAGAGCCGGAGATATCGCTTGATGTCCCGGAAGTTTGCCTGCACAAAGGTGAAGCGATCATCTTTTGGCGCATTTGCCAAAGCATCTTCATCCTGATCGAAGCCATAGAGATGTCCCTTGTCCAAATGCTTCAAGATCTCCCTGGAATGTCCTCCCCCGCCAAAAGTCACATCGACATAGATTCCATTGGGATCTATAGCCAAGCCTTCAATGCATTGAGAAAGCATCACCGGGATATGGTACGCAGATGTCGTCATGGCTTCAGGATAGATGTTTTTCCATCAGTTGAGACATCTCGGCATCGTCCTCGATCAGGTACCCTTTGATTCGTTCGGAACTCCAGATTTCTATTTGGCTTCCCATTCCGACCACGACCACGTCTTTGTCCAGTCCTGCATACTCTTGGAAAACCTTTGGGATCAAGAAGCGACCTGACCCATCCAGTTCAACTTCCGCTATTCGCGTAAAAAAGGAACGCTTCAATCTCCTAGTCTCTTCGTTGTGATCAGAGAGCGCGTTTACCTGACTTTCCAGCTTTCGAAACTCAACCATCGGAAACAGTTTAAGACATCGATCAGCAGCCATCTGAAGCATAAGGGCATTCCCATTCGACTCAGGTATCGCTCCCTTTATTTTGGAAGGCAATACCAGACGTCCCTTAGGATCCAGCTTACACTCATGTTGACTATTGAACATTCCTTGACTCTTCTGATTTTGGAGTTTTTTGTAAAAACAAAAGTAATAAAAGCTAAACCACTTTCCCCCACTTTTTCCTACTTTTTACCACTTTGATTTAAAAGTAGCCAAAAGTTTCATCCAAGCCAATATTTTTAATAAAAAATCAAAGAAATTTTTATTGATTCTCAAGGCCTTACCAAGCATCAGGATTACCTTCGGAAATGGCCAAAACAGCCTATTTTTGGCCGTTTTTTTTGAAAATAGATGACGAAAATCCCCTTGCCCAGGCAGGACTTTCAAAAATGTGGGGCAATTTCCCGTAAAAATTCTGCCCTGAGGTATTTTTGACTGTTTCCAGTTCAATTTGACAGCAAAAGCTGATCCCAAAATTCATATTCTAAAACATCCTTATCTTAGAGTTAGAAAGATTTTATTCAATGAAACGATGCCTGCTTTTATTTTTTCTGCTGCTGGGGGGGGCTATTTCCTACTCATTCGGCCAAGCTGCCACAGACAGCCTTCCTGCTCAAGGAAAATTTTATCATAGCTCAAAAGGATTCGAATTTTCAGATGCTTCAGGAAAATTTTTGATCCAAATTGCCAGCCGTCTTCAGTTCCGCTTTTCCAGTCCGGATGACCAAAATCCAGTGACATTTGACGACTTCACAAATGAAAACCAACGGCTTTTTAAGATAAACCGAGCTCGTCTCAAAATCGGTGGACACGCTTATCAACCGTGGTTGAAATACTATTTTGAATACGAACTTGGGCAAAGTAACCTCCTCGATTTTAGGGTAATGCTCGAAAAATGGCCCTGGTTGAAGTTTAAACTAGGTCAGTGGAAAGTGGAATTTACCCGGGAAAGATTGATCAGCTCCGGAGAACAGCAACTGGTGGACAGATCACTGATCAACAGACAATTCACTTTAGACCGGCAGCAGGGCATCACGGTCTATGGCAATTTGGACGGAGGTGGAATCGCAAACTTTGACTATTGGGTGGCAATTTTGACCGGAACTGGCCGAGGGTCTACCGCCAATGACGACAATCGATTGATGTATTTTGGCCGATTTCAGTGGAATTTTTTGGGAAGGGAAGTTCCTTTTGAAGGAGGAGACTTGGAAATCTCAGAAAAGCCAGCCGGGGTTATCGCCCTAGCTGGAGCTACCAATACAAGTCCGTACACCAGGTTTTCCCAATCTGGCGGAGGAAGTCTGGAAGGCTTTGAAAATGGGCTCCCCGGTCAATACCTAGTCAAACAATTCCAGTTGGAATCCGCATTTAATTACCGGGGATTTTCTTGGGCTTCAGAGTGGCATAGAAAGCAGATACAAGACAATATCAACCTCACTACCACCACTTTGGCGGGGTACTACCTGCAAGCCGGTTATTTTCCCCACCTGGTTTTTAATTTTTGGCCAGAAAAAATGGAAATCGCCACTCGATTTGCCAAGTATCGGCCAGATATTACTATCCCAAACAATCAACAAAAGGAGTTTGCAGTCGCTTTGAATTACTTCTTTGTTGCGCATAAAAACAAATTGACTGTAGAACTGACCCGCTTTGAATTTCAGGATCAATCCCTACCCCAAAGCGATGAAACCCGAATCCGGGTTCAATACGATATTTCATTTTGACTCCTTCCCAAGCACACCACAAAAAAAAACCTGCCCATCGGACAGGTCTTTTTTAAAGCATTAACACACAATTTATAGTCAGTTGTTGTTTTCTTTTGAAAGCTCTTTCTGGATTTGCTTTTGAAACTCCTCAAGCTTGGCTTGATGCTTTTTTTGCCACTCTTCCATTCGTTGCTGGAACTCTTCCATTTTCGGCTTTTGAGTAGCTTCCCATTCTTTCATTTTCAGCTCAAATTCTTTCATTTTAGGCTCGTGAGCTGCTTGCCATTCTTTCATTTTTTGTTCAAACTCCTTCATTTTTGGCTCAAATTCTTTTTTCCAAGCCTCAATTTTGGCTTCCCTTTCTGCAGATCCTTCTTCCCATTTGGCAGCCCATTCCTCTCTATGCTTAGCCCATTCTTCTGCATTTTTTGACCACGCTGCAGCTCTTTCTTCTGCTATTTTTGCCCAATCCTTAGATCGTTCTTCCAGGTCTTTGGCCCATTTTTCACGATCTGCTTTTGACATTTTGGTAGTATCACCAAAGAACATCATCGGCGGAACAGGTACATCCATGTCAAATGAAAAGTCAAATGGCGGGACGGGAAACATGGGTTCCATGGCGAATGCAGTCATTTCCATGGGGAATTCCATATCAAAATCGGGTATTGGGGGAATTTCAAAATCCATAGTCGGCACCGGAGGTTCTGGAAATTCTATTTCCGGCATATCTGACCAATCGAAGGCGCGGAGTTGATCCAATTTGACTTTTGCATCACCTTTCAGGATAAGGGTATCCGAGCCAGAGATCAAGGTGTCTCCAGTGATTCGGTAGGTATAGCCTTTGTCAGAAATCACCATGACATTTTCTTCCTTTGGAAGCCGATTAGATTGATTTGGTTTTGAGGCTTCATTCGTACGAATCGTGTCTAAGACGTAATATTCCGCTCCAGTGGCCTGAAGTTCTTCAGGCATGATTGGATCCTGGGTTTTTGGTTTGTCTTGCTGTGCGCTAGCCATCAGGCCTGCACTGAGGAGAAGTGTAAGTAGCATAGGGAGTGAAATAATAGGGTTTTGTGGATAGTTTTGGGAGGGATACCCGAGCATCCGCTTGATGCGCTGGAGGGTAGGATTTCTTTTTTTACCTGCTGCCAGCGCTAATTCGGGTGGGTTTTGCTTTGCAAAATTCAAAATCTCAGCTAGACTGGTAGCCAGATTTTTTGGTTCGATTCCTGCCTGCATGACCAGATCATCTGCGGCATTTTCCCGCAGTTCTTTCAGAGAATTATTCATCCACCAATAGCAGGGGTGGTAAAAGAAAATGACTTCCAGGCCAGAAAGAAGCAGGTTTACGAGGTAATCATTTCGCTTTACATGTGCGAGTTCGTGAGCAATAATCGCTTCTAGTTGAATGGGTGAAAGCTGAAAAAGCAAGCCTGCTGGAAATAAGATGACTGGTTTTAAGGTTCCGAAAGTCAAAGGAGAGATTCCTGATTCGGTGATACGGAGCTGAACTTCAGGTTTGACACCCATCTTTTCTGCCAAACGGTAGACAATTTTTTGAATCTGAAAGTCAGGTAATGATTTGGAAGTCTTGCGAAGAGTGCGAATTTCAGACAGACTGTTTACAAACTTGAAAAGAAAAAGAAGGACTCCTAGAAACCAAACGTTTACCAGAAGAGCTAAATTCTGATCAATCCAAAAGGTGAAATCCTGCACACTTGATCGTATGGTCTCTGATGGCTGAACTGTAGAGGATTCATTAAAAAGAAATTCAACATCCACTGATGCCAAACCTGCTTCCGTTGGTTTCTCTAGATCAAGTTGATACAAAAAGGTCCCTAGCACCACCAAAAAGGACAGCAGCAACGCTACAATTGAGAATCCGTACTTGATGGCTGGTTTGGTTTTATGAGCCAGCTTGAGAACCAACCAAAGTAAGGCTGCTATGAGAATCAATTGCCAAAAGGAGTGAACCAAAGTCCAACCCAAGGCCCGAAGTAAGCTATCGGAAATCCAGTCATTTAAAAACCTCATCATCAATTGTTTTCGAGTTGATCCAAAAATGCTCTAATCTCATTGATTTCATCCTTTGAGGGATTATCCTGGCCGAGGGCCTGCATGACCAGCTTTTTGGACGAGCCACCGAATGCCGTGCTCATCAGGTTTTTCAGGAGAGACTTCTGTGTCTCCTGCTGGTTGGTAGCGGGGCGATAGATATGGGACCGATTTTCTTCGTCCCGAGTCACCATTCCTTTGGTGTACATGATCTGCATGGTTTTCAGGGTAGTGGTGTACCCTGTATCCTTGGTCTGAGATAGCCGCTCATGGATCTGCCTGACGCTGGCCTCTTTAAGCTCCCAGAGGAGGGATAAAATTTCTAATTCGGATTCCGTTGGTTTATTCATTTTCTGTTCTACGATTTCTTTCGTACCAAAGATATACGAAGCAAATCGTATATTCAAAATTAAGTACGATTTATTTCGTATTAAAATTGGTTAAAGTCCATTTTCTTTCAATAAACTGAGTAAATCTCATCTTCTTCACGAAGTTGGATTCCTGATTTTTTGGGAAAGGATGGAACTTTTGCAGAAGGCATTTAGTTGTATATACACGTAATTTTAAAACTAAACCAACAGACCATGAGTACCAATCAACCACTTTTACAGCCTATTGAAGTAGGAGATCTAACCTTGAAAAACCGAGTTTGGATGGCTCCGATGACCAGAAGTAGAGCTGCCAATCCAGAAAACAAAGTCTTCGAACTGCATGAAGAATATTACAGACAGCGTGCATCTGCCGGACTGATCATTACCGAAGGCTCACAGGTATCGCCCCGAGGTGTAGGGTATATTAATACACCTGGAATCTACTCTGCAGCTCAGACAGAAGCTTGGAAAGGTGTAACCAAGGCCGTCCATGAGGCAAATGGCCATATCTTCATCCAGCTTTGGCATGTGGGCAGAATGTCACACCCTGATTTTCACAACGGGGCGCTTCCACTTTCAGCTTCTGCTACCAATCCCAATTCAAAATCCTACACGCCTGAAGGGTTTAAAGAAACCGTGACAGCTCAAGAAATGACATTGGAGGATATCAAATCCACCATACAGGACTTCAAAAACGCGGCTAAAAATGCTATGGAGGCAGGGTTTGATGGGGTAGAGATTCATTCGTCTAATGGTTATCTATTTCATCAATTCTTCAACGGAACGTCAAATTTCAGAACTGACGAGTACGGAGGAAGCATTGAGAACAAGGCAAGAATCCTTTTTGATGTGATTGATGCAATCAAGGAAGTAATGCCTGAAAACCGAATTGGATTGAGACTCAATCCTTCGCTCAACGGGGTGTTTGGAATGACAATGGACGAAGAGACGATTCCGACTTTTGACTACATCATTAAAAAACTCAATGACTACGATCTAGCCTACCTCCACCTATCAGAGCCTTTTACCGATGTAAGTAAAATCCCGTTTGCTGAGCAGCATATCGCGAAGCGATACAGACCCATGTACCATGGCAAGCTTGTAATCAACAGTGGCTTTGATCAGGAAAAAGGAAATGAGATCATCGAGGAGGGATTTGCTGATGCGGTTGCTTTTGGAAAGCCATTTATTTCAAATCCTGATTTACCTGAGCGATTTGCCAGTCACGTGGAATTGGCCAAATGGGATGAAAGCACATTCTATACTCCGGGTGAAAAAGGATTTACAGATTACCCAAGTCTCCAAGAGGCAAAAGTTGACTAATTCACCCTAAGGGACTGTCCAAACACAGTCCCTTTTTTATACCTTTAAATTGTATGTGTTTAGTAGCTTTTTCTTGGAAAAATCACCCCGATTATCCACTTATCATCAGTGCCAATCGAGATGAGTTTTTTGACAGACCCACGGAATCCCTTCATCAATGGGATTCAGGAATAATTGCAGGCAGAGACCTCCGGGCTGGAGGAACTTGGATGGGATTTCATCCTGACGGAAAATGGGCGCTGCTGACTAATTACCGGGATTTCTCTCGAAGTCAAAAAGGAGATATCAGTCGAGGCAAATTGGTTCAGGAATTCCTTGAGGGTTACAAAAGTCCTGAAGCGTATCTTGAGGGAATTTTCAAAGATAAAGATCGGTATGATGGCTTCAATCTTTTGGTGTCTGACGGTGAAAAGCTCTTTTATCTCAGCAACTACGCCAAAAAAATCGAAGCTGTATCACCTGGCATTCATGGTCTAAGTAATGGACTGATTAATGATCCCTGGCCAAAAGTTGAATTGGCTAAAAAGCAACTAGCAAACCTACTGGCAGAGGGAGTGTCGGATGAGAAGCTCTTGGGTATTCTTAAATCAAAAGAAACCTACCCTCTCGATACCTTGCCCAAAACAGGTGCACCTGAACAGTTGGAAATCGGGCTTTCTGCCCAGTTGATACGAATTACTCCAAACTATGGGACTGTATCCTCCGCAGCTGTGCTGAAGAATAGTCATGGTTTGACGACCATCACTGAACGAACTTTTACCTGGAATCCATCCTCATATAAGGATCTCCAACTTCATATTTGAAAGATAAAAAATGGAAAAAATACATGACCTGATTATCATAGGTGGAGGCCCCATCGGACTGGCCTGTGGAATTGAAGCACAGAAAGCAGGGCTGGATTACCTGATTTTGGAAAAAGGCGCTCTGACTAATTCAATCTACAATTATCCAGTCAATATGACATTTTTCTCCACATCTGAGCGCTTGGAAATGGCAGGAATTCCCTTCATGTCGGTGGCAGCAAAACCCACGAGAACTGAAGCCTTAGAATACTATCGGCGGATTTTTTTCCATTTCAAATTGAATGTTAATCTCTATGAAAGTGTCCAGACTTTGACAAAAAATGAAGGCTCATTCTCTATAAAAACATCAAAAGGAACTTACGAAACGAAGAAAATTGTCCTTGCAACGGGTTTTTATGATCTGCCCAACTTAATGAATGTCCCAGGCGAAGACCTTCCAAAGGTGCTCCATTACTACAAAGAGCCCTGGCCTTTTATCAATCAAAAAGTACTGGTAGTCGGTGGAGCCAATTCAGCCGTAGATGCTGCATTGGAGACTTGGCGAAAAGGAGCTGAAGTCAGTATGGTCCTCTTGGGCGATGAAGTGGATGAGAATGTCAAATACTGGGTAAGACCAGATATAATGAATCGAATCAAAGAGGGTTCAATTACAGCCTATGCCCAGTCCAGAGTCAAAGAAATTCGGAATCATGAGGTAGTCATTGAGACGCAAGAAGGCGACGTGACCATAGCAAATGATTGGGTTTTGGCCATGACAGGATACAAACCTAATTTTTCGCTTTTGGACCAACTTGGTGTAGAAATGAGCTTAGATGAAAAGCGTCAGCCTTGCTATGACCATACCAATCAAGAGTCCAATGTGCCGGGGGTCTATCTTGCCGGAGTAGTCTGTGGTGGATTAAATACCCGTGAGTTTTTTATCGAAAACAGCATCAGCCATGCTGCTGCTATCGTAGATGATATTAAAAGAAAGATGAAAAATTAAAGTATCTCAAAAAGGATAAATAATACTTGCAAATAAGACTACTCTTTGTAAATTGGTGTGATTAAAGAAGATAGCTATGAGTCAGACATGGAAGATTCGATTCTCAGGCCAAAATCCAGAAGTAATTGAGACGGGAGTTTTACCTTATCACTTCTTCAAGGATATTGTTTCTACCGTAAATGAGCCAAGGGAGCCTTATGGGGCAGTTTTGGACTTTCATGAGACCAGTACATTTTTTGATTTCTTGGACTTCACCACACATGACATCGCAGAAGTGATGGAAGTGGATCCGAGTACACTTTTCCGTTGGAAAAAGGAAGATAGAAAGCTCAGTAAATCACTCACCAAAAACCTTCTTGAGATGGACCAGATCATTGCCAAAGGCATCCGGATATTTGGCTCTGAGGAGCTGCTTTCCCAGTGGCTCCATACACCCAATGCTGCGCTTGGGGATCAAAAGCCGGCCACACTTCTCAAAAATCCATACCAGATTACTTTAGTAGATCAGGCATTGGAGGCGATATCTTGGGGCAATATTCTCTGATATGCGCTATTTCCGGCTGATGGAGAATTTGCCCGGTAGGGATAGCTTGGGTTATGGACTTGGTCAGGGAAGGTGGAATCAATTTGGGACACCCATGATCTATGCCTGTGCGATGAGCTCGCTCAACTTTCTGGAGCTATTGAGCATCAAAGGGCCTGTAGTAACCCAAAGCAATTGGAAGTTGGCTATACTGGAAATTGATGGAACAATTCCTGAATTGGACGCTGATTTCTTGCCTCCTGATTGGAAAAACCGACCTTATCCCCGATCAACCCAAGAGTTTGGTACCGCGTGGGCAAAGGGAATGATATCACCGATATTAAAAATTCCTTCAATCAGAATTCCATTGAAAAGTTACCCTCAAGAGTACAATTTATTGATTAATCCGCTTCATAAAGAATTTTCCAAAACGGTAAAACTAATTGAAGAGTGGGATGTGACTTTTGAGGTGAATGGTTAAAAAAACAACCCCAGACTTTTTCCTAACCTAAAGACCATTAAAATGAAAAAGGCCGATTCTTAATTAGAATCGGCCTTTTCGCTTTATGATTTCAAGCTATAGTTTGGAGCTTCTCTTGTCACACTTACATCGTGTGGATGAGACTCTTTTACCCCAGCAGTGGTTATTTTGACAAATTTGCCGTCCCGCTGCAGATCTTCGATGGTTTTGGTACCGCAATACCCCATCCCAGCCTGAAGTCCACCTACCAGTTGGTAAAGAACTTCTGACACTAAACCTTTGTAAGGGACTCTACCTACGATGCCTTCAGGCACCAGCTTTTTGATATTGTCTTCAGCGTCCTGGAAATAGCGGTCCTTAGAGCCGGATTCCATGGCTTCAAGTGATCCCATGCCTCGATAGGATTTGAATTTTCTTCCTTCGAAAATGATCATTTCCCCAGGAGCTTCTTCTGTTCCCGCTAGGAGCGAACCAATCATGATGGAGCTTCCACCTGCTGCTATTGCTTTGACTAGGTCACCAGAATAACGAATTCCACCATCGGCGATTACAGGAACTCCGGTCCCTTTCAGCGCTTCTGCACATTCAAATACTGCAGAGAGCTGTGGAACTCCAACTCCTGCTATGATTCTAGTAGTACAGATAGAACCTGGCCCCACTCCAACTTTGACCGCGTCTGCACCCGCTTCCGCAAGAGCAACAGCTGCCTCTGGAGTGGCAATATTTCCTACAATGACTTCCAAATCAGGAAATGCTGCTTTTATTCGCTTGCAAGTTTCGATCACACCTTTAGAGTGTCCATGCGCGGTATCTATAGAAACGACGTCCACTCCGGCATTTTTCAATGCCTCTACCCGCTCTACGATATCAGCTGTAACACCGACTGCTGCACCAACACGAAGACGACCATACTCATCTTTACATGCGTTTGGCTTGTCTCTTCGCTTCAGGATATCCTTATAGGTGATCAATCCAGTAAGTTTCATTTCGTCATCGACGATCGGAAGCTTCTCGATTTTGTATTCCTGCAAGATTTCCTCTGCCTGCTCCAGTGATATCCCTGATTTTGCTGTGATCAGGTTATCTTTGGTCATAATTTCTCTTATCAGGCGGTTTTGATCTTTGATAAATCTCAGGTCTCGGTTGGTGATGATTCCCTTTAAAACTTTATCTCCATCTACCACCGGGATACCACCGATGTGGTATTCACGCATGATGGTTTCCGCATCCCGTACTTTGGCGTCAATATGGAGTGTGATAGGATCCAGAATCATCCCTGCCTGGGAACGTTTCACTTTGCGGACCTGCGCGGCCTGCTTATCGATTGACATGTTTTTGTGAATGAATCCCAAACCACCTTCCAGTGCAATGGCTATAGCCAGCTCAGCTTCTGTCACGGTATCCATGGCAGCTGATACTAAGGGTATATTCAATCGGATTTTTTTGGTGAGCTGGGTGGAGGTGTTGGTCTCGCGTGGGAGCACTTCGGAATAACCCGGCACAAGGAGCACATCATCGTAGGTGAGTGCTTCGTAAAGGAACTTCGAGGAGTTTCGATTCATGGCAAATATTGGATCTAGGTAACCCTATTTGCCCGTCAAAGTTACACACAAAAACCGAAGCCATCCCATGGCAAAGCAAAAATTCTATTGAAAATGAATAACAAAAGTGATTGATTTGAAAGAAGGTTTTGAAAAAGGTGATTTCTGAAATCCGAAAATCACCTTTTTCACTCTAACTATTTCTTAGACTTTAGCAAAAAGAAAGATTAGAATCAAAAAATGATTGCACCAGAATCAAGAGAAACTCTTGTGTCAGTCCTCGGAATTTATTTATTCAGATGCTGCTTTTTTCAATAGTCTTGCGATGTAAAAACCGTCAAATCCACTCTCCTGAGCAAGTACTTTTTTATCTTCGATCAATTCGAAATTCTTGCCAGCCTCACTTTCCAGGAATTTTTTTACTTGTAGCTCATTTTCCGAAGGAAGAATACTACAGGTCGCATAAACCATCTGTCCTCCCGGCTTAAGCATGGAAGGATAGGTTTGAAGGATTTCCTGCTGTGTTTCCTGCACTTTTTGAATGGATTCCAGGCTTAGTTTCCATTTAGTATCAGGATTTCTTCTCAAAACGCCAAGTCCAGAACAAGGAACATCCAGAAGTAAGCGGTCAGCAGACTCTTTCAGGCGTTTAATGGTTTTGGTGCCTTCGATTGCTTTGGGCTCGATGATCGACACGCCATCTCTCCTTGCTCGAAGCTTGGTTTGTTGGAGTTTCCATTCCTCCACATCCATTGCGAGAACTTTTCCTTTGTTCTCCATCAGAGCAGCCAGATGGAGCGCTTTCCCTCCTGCTCCTGCACATGCATCGATCACACGCATTCCTGGCTCAACGGCCAAAGCTGCCGCTACGAGTTGAGAACTGGCATCCTGCACTTCAAATAATCCTTCTTTAAACGCAGGATGACGAAAGACATTTTCCCGCTGCTCCAAAATCAGTGCATCCGGATATCCTTTTACGATATAGGTATTGATTCCATCCGCCGCGAGTTGATTTTTCAACTGCTCTCGCGTGATTTTCAGGGTATTCACTCGAAGTACTACTTCTGCTTCTTCATTTAGGGAATGGATTTCAGCTTCCCAAAGGTCGCCGAGTTCACTTTTCCCCAACTTGTGAAGCCACTCAGGAATGGACTCCAGCATAGCAGGATCCTCGATGGACTCGTATTTGCCTTTCAATTTGTCTGGATTGATCCGTGCAAATTCTTCCCACTCAGGAAGTTGATTCCCTTGCATCAGCCAATAGGTACCAAAAAGGTCCCAATAATCCTTGGAGGGACTTAAATGACCGATTAATCTCCACCAGCGTACCATTTCATAAGTAGTCTCAGCTATAAATGAACGGTCACGAGCTCCCCATTTAGGATTGGACTTCAGCGTACGTTCAATAACCTTATCGGCATATTGACCTTCTTCAAAAATGGCTTGCAATGCGGTATGTACTCCGCGGATGGTGTTGTTATGTAACTTCATGGAAAACAGAATCTCGCTACAAAGGTAAGAGGAAATGCCGAGGAATAGGTTCTTCTGGGATCCGAACCAGAAAAACGAATTCCTGACTTAACTTTGGGCATGTCACTTTCCTATCAGCAACTAGTCAAAAACTGGTCAATACAGCTTACTCAATACGAATCTACCGAAGCCCAAAATCTAGTCAATTGGCTTTTGGAGCATCATCTCGGGTTGAGACGAGTAGATATGATGCAATTCTTGGAGGAAAAGGATCTTTCAAAGGAGCTTAAGGATGATTTTTATCGCTTGAAAACCGGCGAACCTATTCAATATATTTTAGGCAAAGGGCCTTTTTACGGGAGGGAATTTAAAGTTTCTCCAGCAACGCTAATCCCAAGAAATGAAACCGAGGAGCTGGTTCATTTAATTCTAAAAGAAAACAAAAGCTCCAATTTAAGGGTGTTGGATATCGGCACAGGCACGGGATGCATTCCAATTACTTTGGATTTGGAGATGAAAAATTCCGAAGTATTTGCATTAGATATTTCCATTGCGGCACTGGAAATCGCCAAAGAGAATGCTAAAACGCTTCACGCTAAGGTTTCTTTTTTCACCTGTGATATACTTTCAGAAAACCCCGAGCTCAGCGAACTGGATATTCTGGTCAGCAATCCCCCTTACATTCCTATCGAAGAAAAAGGACAAATGCATGCTAATGTCTTGGATTTTGAGCCGGATTTGGCCTTGTTTGTTTCAGATGAAGACCCCTTGATTTTCTACCAAATCATTGCTGAGAAGGGCAAAAAACTTCTCAAATCCTCCGGAAGAATCTATTTTGAAATTAATGAACGGTTTGGCCCTATGGTTTCCGGTTTATTGGAAAATCTAGGTTACCATAACGTGCGAATCATTCAAGACCTGAATGGGAAAGACCGAATCGTATCCGGCCATCTTTCCGGTTAACAGGGTCTTCCCTACTTTTGGCAAAAACTTCTTTTATCAATCCTTATCAAATTTTAAGTTCGCTTTAAACCAACTAGACGGCTATGAAAAACGACTTATTGAAAGACCTTACACTTCTACTTATTCGACTCGGAGCTGGCGGAATGATGCTGACTCACGGCATTCCAAAAATCGGCAGATTGCTTGGTGAGGGTCCTGTGAAATTTGCAGACCCTTTTGGATTAGGACCTGAGATTTCGCTTGGTATGGCAATTTTTGCAGAGGTGATCTGCGCTGTTTTGGTCATGGTTGGATTTAAAGCTAGACTTGCGACCATCCCTCTGATTATCACGATGCTGACTGCGGCATTTTATGCCCATTGGAATGATCCATTTGGCAAAAAAGAGCTGCCATTACTTTATGTTTGCGTATTCTTAGGAATCCTGGCTTTTGGTGCGGGGAAATATGCCTTGGATTCGTTGAAAAAAAAGTAAAATAAGGCTGTCGATGAGACAGCCTTATTAATTTAAGAATTTACTAACATCTCGATATCAAATTTTTTCATTTTTAAAAAAGCCTGAATCACGCGGGGAGAACGATCAGGATCAGACATCAAGCTTTTTAAAACAGCCGGCACAATTTGCCAAGAAACTCCGAACCTATCCTTGAGCCATCCACATTGGCTTTCGATGCCACCTTGGCTTAATTCATTCCAGTAGTAGTCGATTTCTTGCTGATTTTCACACTCCACAACTAAAGAAACTCCCTCCGTAAAATTGAAGTTGTGGTCCAGATTGCTGTCCATGGCAATAAAAAGCTGCTCATTGAGGATAAATTGTGCATGGTTGATTTTTCCTTCCTGCGAAGCCTGATCTGCGCCATATCGAGAAATAAACCGAAGTGAGGCATCTTCAAAAATCGATAGGTAATGGTTAATGGCAGATTCAGCCTGACCAAATTGAGATCCTGTAAACATAAATGCTGGATAATACCGTTCAGAAATACCTTCGGGCTTGTCCAGAGTCAGCTGCCAGCTTACTCCATATTGATCCTCCACCCATCCGTATCGGGATGCCCATGGATAGACATCCAAGGGCATGAGCACTTTTCCTCCCTGGCTTAATTTACCCCATATTTCATTGATTTGCATTTCTGAATCCAAAACAGAATAAAAAGAAATCGAAGGATTCGGATGAAATATTGGTCCTCCGTTCAGCATCATAAACTGCTGTCCGGACGATGACCAGGTAGTCACTAGGGAATTTGATTCTTGGATTTCTGCATGAGGAAAAATGGAAACATAAAATTCAGCGGCCTCCTTTGCTTTCCCATCAGACCAAATACAGTGATAAATTTGAGTCTTCATGACGGAGAGTTATTGTTCGCAGATTTCCTTTAGTCTCTGAAGAGCTTTGGGCCACATTTGCTCAAACATTTCCTTGTATTCTCCACCCGAAATAAAGTCGACTTTGACCAAGGTAGTATCTCCCTTATCTAGGAAACTGTAATTCTCGGTAGCACCTGCAAAACTTTCCACATCCGGACCAGAAGTGATTTCCTTTCCATCCGCATAGAGTCCCAGATGCTCAATGGAGACATACTTGTCTTTGATACACTCAGCAATTCTTGACACCATCCCCCCTTCTTTGCCGTCAGGTCCCGGACCGAGAAAAAGAATTTTAGAACCCTTTATCCAGTCTCCTTTGAAATAGGATCCGGGAGAAAATGCTGTGGTCCAATCCCGGTAGGATTTATCCGCCAGCATGAGTTCAAAAACTCTGGAAACTGGAGCCTCGATTTCTATTTCAAAATGCATGGAATCATGCTGAAAGCCTTCAACGTACTGCTTGAAATTGTCAAGGATTGCCTGCCAACCTTCACGCTGTAATTCTTCAGAATTCATCTCCTCTGCTTCGAATAGTACTGTCACTTTAGTCCCCTTGCCTCGATCTTCAAATTCAACAAAAGCTTCACGCCCATCGGCCATGACATAGCTCAGCAATTCATTGGGTTGGACTTTTTGAAATACTCCTTCAAAGTCGAATCCCATCGACCCATCCTTCGCCTCCATTCGATAGGAGAAACTACCACCCGGTTCCAGTTCGTTTTTGGCAGACGGAGAATGCCAGTCTTCACTTGCACAATTCCAGTTGACGATATGCCAAGGAGAGGTATAGGCAGTCCAAACTTGGTTTACAGGAGCAGAGATTTCTGCTACGACAGTGATTTTTGATTTCGGTTTAGTTGACATAGTGCTGTATTCAAGAACATTAAAGTACAAACCTACAATCCTTTTTTGGCGAAATGCCTACACATTTCAGACAATCAAAGGGTGATTTGCGACAGTAATTTTTACATTTAAGGATGAAAAAAATTTACATCCTAGCTATGGAGCATTCAGTGGTCCAAGCTATCGCCGGAACTCAATATTGTTTTGACACGGTTAATTTTTTCTTACATCAACAAGGAAAATCTCCTGTTTTCGAAACTCAACTCGTAGGCATTTCAAGTCAAATCCACCCGGGATCTGCTGGATTTTCCATAAAGCCCGACGTGCTCTTAAATCAAACTGGCAACGCTGACTTAATCATAATTCCTCCATTATTCGGTGATTTTGACTTGGCGATTGAAGCCAACAAATTATTTATTCCATGGATTCAATCCCAGTTTAAATCCGGAGCTGAAATAGCTTCCCTCTGCGTTGGTGCATTTTTTCTTGCATCGACAGGGATTTTGACCGGTCGAAAATGCTCCACCCACTGGGGATTCATGGATCGGTTTCGGTTGCAATTCCCTGATGTAGAAGTGATGGACGGTAGCATTGTAACCGAGGATTCAGGGGTTTATTCGAGTGGCGGGGCCAATTCCTACTGGAATTTGCTGTTGCACTTGGTTGAAAAGTTTGTTGACCGCGAAATGGCTATCCTTCTCTCTAAATATTTTGCAATTGATATTGACCGAGCCAACCAAAACTCATTTGCCATTTTTCAAGGACAAAAAAACCATGCAGATCCGCAAATAAGAAAAGCCCAAGAAATCATCGAGGAACGCTTCGATCAGCGAATCTCCATAGAAGAACTAGCAGAGGCCGTGGCCATAGGAAGAAGAAGTTTTGAGCGGCGATTCAAGCGGGTCACCAACAACTCTGTACTGGAATACATCCAACGTGTAAAGATTGAGGCTGCAAAACGAAGCTTTGAAGGAAGCCTGAAAAACATAAATGAAGTGATGTTTGACGTCGGATATACGGATTCGAAGGCTTTTCGAATGACTTTCAAAAAAGTCACAGGAATCACTCCAGTGGAATATCGGAAGAAATACAACAAACTCTCAAGACCAAATTAGACCCTTTTTTATCTTTCCCTTTGCACCCATTTTTTTGCTGTAGCTTAAAAATTGAGGATCGTGAAAAATAAATTTTTAAAAAAAGATCCAAGAACATCAAACGTATCGTAATTGTTTTTGCTAGTGAGCTGGAATTCTCAAAAATACCCAGTACTGGGTATTTTTGAGAATTCCGAGATGCTTACCTTGTAGTTAAATTCAATTTGGGAATAAACAAAAGTGAAAGGAGAAGCAAGTGGTAAGGGCAAGTAACGAATTTTTAAAAAGTGGAGGAAAGTTTTTTAAGCAACAGGACCAGAAGGAAAAAAATCTTCCCAGGCTCGCAGTCAAAGGAGCAAATTATCTAGCAGCTCGAAGAATCCACAGAAGAGCAGCTTCAAAGATCAAGACAGGGCTTTCAAGAATTTTTTTTCAGAAAAAATTGGCGAAGAGTGCTCAAATCTTAAAATCCCGTCAGGAAAAACTTCTAAAATTTAAGATTAACTACATCCCTTTATGCTCAGATGAGGACTGGGAGGCAATAGCAGCCTTTTATTCCAAAAACGCAGAGTAAAAATTGGATTTTTCTTTTTTGAACATAGAGGAAGATTTTTTCAATATAAAAATGAATCAAAAGGCTTCTAAACCCTCCAAATAGGCTAAAAAAGAAAACCCCATATACATTTTGTATAAGGGGTTTTTAGTAGCGGGAACAGGACTCGAACCTGTGACCTTCGGGTTATGAGCCCGACGAGCTACCAACTGCTCCATCCCGCGATATTGTGATGCAAAGGTAAGGACTATCTCTCCAAAATCAAGTACCTTTGCAAAAAAAAATAATAAAAATGCTTTCCCCAACGCATAAAGCCGGATTTGTAAATATTGTAGGCAAGCCCAATGTCGGCAAGTCCACACTCATGAATATCCTTGTGGGTGAGCGCCTTTCAATCATTTCATCCAAAGCTCAAACCACCCGTCATAGGATCCTCGGGCTGATCAATACAGACGAATACCAAATCGTTTTTTCTGATACGCCTGGGATGCTCAAACCAAAATATGAGCTTCATAAGAATATGATGAGCTTTGTCAACATCTCCTTGGAAGATGCGGATGTCATCGTTTTTGTCACCGACCTGTATGAAACCGAGGAGGAAATCGAGGATGTGATCACCAAAATCAACGCATCCGGGGTTCCGGTACTATTGGTGATTAACAAGATCGATCTAGCTAAAGAAGGTCAACTCGACGAAGTAACTGCCTATTGGACCTCACGAATCAAGTCTGTAAGTGTAATTCCTATTTCGGCATTGGAGAAATTCAATACTGAGCGGATTATCCAAGAAATCCTCGATAGATTGCCCATACACCCGCCCTATTATGACAAAGAGGAACTAACTGACCGGCCAGAACGGTTCTTTGCTTCCGAGATCATTCGGGAAAAGATTTTCACAAACTACAAAAAGGAAATCCCATACAGCACTGAAGTTTCGATTGAGGATTTCTATGAAGAGGAATCCATAATCAAAATCAGGGCAACCATCTTTTGTGAGCGGGACAGCCAAAAAGGCATCCTGATCGGAGATAAAGGAAAAATGCTGAAAAAAGTCGGGATTGAGTCCAGAGCGGAATTGGAGAAGTTTTTCGGGAAAAAAGTGTTTCTGGAGACCTTCGTCAAAGTCGAACAGGACTGGCGCAAAAATAAATTAAAACTAAAAAAATTCGGGTACGACCCATCTTAATCATGGCAAATATTGTAGCAATCGTTGGCAGACCTAATGTCGGCAAATCCACACTTTTCAACCGACTGGTAGAAGAGCGCAAAGCCATTGAGGATAACATGAGCGGAGTCACTCGTGACAGACATTACGGGCACGCCCAATGGTCTGGCAAATTCTTCTCTGTAATCGATACTGGAGGTTATGTAACTGGTTCTGAGGATGTCTTCGAAGCAGAAATCCGAAAGCAAGTAAAACTTGCCATCGAAGAGGCAGATGTCATCCTGTTTGTGGTGGACTGTATTGACGGGTTGACCGATCTGGACATGGAATTCGCCAATGAACTCAGGGGAAGTAAAAAACCCTTGTTCATTGTCGCAAATAAGGCGGACAACCGGGAGAAAGCGATGATGGCCCATGAGTTTTATTCTCTTGGAATCAGCGACTTTGAAATTTACCCCATTGCAGCCGCAAGTGGAAGTGGTACAGGAGAACTCCTTGATGAAGTCGTAAAGCACTTCCAAGATGAAGGAATAGAAGATCCTGATGCAGGAATTCCCAAAATCTCAATCCTAGGAAGACCGAATGTCGGAAAATCATCTTTCCTAAACGCACTACTGGGGCATGAGCGATCTATCGTCACTGACGAAGCTGGAACTACACGTGACGCTATTCACACCCGATATAAGCTTTTTGGTCAGGACTTTATAATTACCGATACGGCGGGCATCAGAAAAAAGGCCAAAGTGAAGGAAGATGTAGAATTCTATTCAGTGATGCGATCTCTCAGAACCCTCGAAGAGTCCGATGTGATCATAGTCATGGTAGATGCTACCCGGGGTTTGGAAGCTCAAGACATCAATTTGATCAGCCTTGCCATTAAAAATAACAAGGGAGTCATGATCATGGTAAATAAATGGGATCTGATCGAGAAAGATCACAAAACCATGGGGAAAATCAAGGATGACATGATCGACAGACTGGGGGAAAATAAATGGATTCCGATCATTTTCACCTCAGTGGTGGAAAAACAGCGAATTTTCCAAGCTATTGAATTGGCAACCAAGGTGTATGAAAATAAAACCCGCAGAATTACCACCTCAAAGTTGAATGATATCCTACTCCAGGAGATCGAAAAATACCCACCTCCGGCATGGAAAGGAAAATACATCAAGATTAAATATGTAACCCAATTACCTACCAAAAATCCGGTATTTGCCTTCTTTTGCAATCTACCACAATACATCAAGGAACCTTATACTCGGTATTTGGAGAACCGACTGAGAGAAAACTTTGATTTCGAGGGAGTTCCTATAAAAATTGTTTACAAAAACAAATAAAAAATATTTGGATGGCGCTTGTACTATTATGAATAATACCAGTACATTTGCGGTGTAATTAAGAAAACCACAAAAAATGAAAAAAGTATTTGCAATTTTCGCAATCGCTGGCTTGATCGCTACTGCTTCTTGCGGTAACAAGACAACAGAAGAAGTTACAGTTGAAGAAACTGTAGTAGTTGAAGAGACTCCAGTTGTTGAAGAAGCTCCTGCTGTAGACACTACTGCTGTTGCTGCTGACACTACTGCTGCTACTCCAGCTCAGTAATTCATCCGAAAACGGAAAGAAATTAAGAGTCCCGAAATCGGGACTCTTTTTTTATTTTTGGGGGACATGACATCTAAAGAGCAGCTCACCAAACTTTTTGAAAAGCATATACCACTCGGAGCCGTCTCATATTGCATTAGTCTTTGGGAGAGAACTCCTTTTTTTTTCAAGGTTCAAAAACCAAGATCTTCTAAATTTGGCGATTTTCGGTACCAAAGAGACAGAAAAATCCAAACCATCACCATCAATTCGGATTTGAATGTATTTCAATTCGTTCTGACCTACATCCATGAGGTTGCTCATTTGCGCACTTTCGAAAAGTTTGGAAGCACACTTGCTCCTCATGGTATGGAATGGAAAAATGAGTTTCAAAAATTAATGAGTCCCATTTTAATCGATTCGGTATTTCCGAAGGACATCCTTATTCCCCTCAGGACGCACATGCTAAACCCCTCAGCTAGTTCTGCTCGGGATTTATTCCTGATGAAGGAGATGAGCAAGTATGATCTGAAAAGTGATTCTAAATCTGACCTCATTTTTCTTTCAGATCTTTTACCGGGAAAAGAATTCCTCCTGACAGGTAGAATATTCAAAAAAGGTGAAACGAGAAGAACTCGGATAGTATGTGAGGAGGTTAAAAGCGGTAGAAAATACCTTGTATCGAGGCTGGCAAAAGTCAAGCCCATCTAAAATTAATCTCGCTCTTCCCCGATTTGATTTTCTGGTTGGGAAAAGTCTTTCGGCTGAGGCAAATCTTGGATGGAATTGATTCCAAAATATTCCATGAATTTATTAGATGTGCCATAAATTAACGGCTTTCCGACTCCCTCAGATTTCCCTTTGATTTCAATCAGTTCTTTTTCCAAAAGTTTTTGAACAGAATAGTCACTGTTTACTCCTCTGATCTGCTCGATTTCTCCTTTAGTGATGGGTTGTTTGTAAGCAATGATTGAAAGTGTCTCCAGCTGAGCAGTAGAGAGCCGCTTCTGCGACTGCTGACGAAGCAGAATGCTAATACTCGACTGATAAGCTGGCTTAGTCAGAAACTGATATCCTCCACCCAGATGCTCCAAAGCGAAGGAGAAGTCCTCCTGATTGTATTTTTTACGCAACTCATAAATTGCTGACTCAATATGATCCAGAGCAACTTCTGCATCGAACATTTCAGATAGGCATTTTGAAATTTCCGAAACGGTAATTGGCTCCGGCGCACAAAAAATCAAAGCCTCAATATGCCGATGGAGGTAATCCACGATTACTTTTTGGCAAGTTTGGCTTCAATAGAATGCATCGTGTGAGGAACGGCCTTGAGCCTCTCTTTGGAGATCAATTTTCCTGTATCAACACAGATTCCATAGGTCCCGTTTTTGATTCGGATCAGCGCATTTTCCAGATTTATGACAAACTTCTGTTGTCTGGCAGCAAGTTGGCTAAGGCTTTCCCGCTCAAGGGTATCTGCACCATCTTCCAATAACTTCGACGTGGAAGCGGTATAATCTGTCCCAGTATCATTTTTTTTACTCAAGCTCTCTTTGAGTGAAGTAAGTTCTTCCTTTGCACTGGCCAGTTTCTGATGAATAATGACTTCAAATTCTTTAAGCTCTTCCTGAGAATATGCTGTTTTTTCTTCTTGACTCATGATCAAAGATGCTTTTGGTAATAGTTCTGGGACGGAAAATTTTGGGTTTGGTTCCCTAAAATACGTTGGACTTTGAGATTTGCAAAAATTAAAAAAAAATGGGGTTTCATACTTTAGTGAAAAAAACGAATCAGAAAAATTCAAAATCCGAGTAGCTGTTCATTGTCAGGCTATTACATCCTTATTTCAAATGGTGCGATTTCACAATGCCAGAATAAGCGATCTTTTGATCAAAAAAATAAAACTTTTAGGCAACAGCCTTTTCGGTTTGAAGTATTTTTTCAAGCCTTCTTTTCAAAACCAATTGGTCTACATCAAGCCTATGCTTCATTCTTAAGTATTGCTGCACTTCATTGAGTTCTTTTCCTTCTTTCAGAACAAACTCTTGCAAAGCCAGGGTAATCAGGTCACGATTCATGATCAAGGGTTTAGCTTCGTTAAAATACTTAAAAACTGCATTTTAACCAATCAAAAAGTGAAATTAAAGCCGAGTAGCCACAACAATTGTTCTTTTGATCACTTTCAATCCGCCACTCGGCTCATAAAGCTCTGCAACCAAAACAAAATACCCAGCTCTGACCAATTTCCCCGTTGAATCTGTTCCTGTCCAAGTCAACAACCCTTCCGTACCAAGGATTTGGTTTTGTGAGAGTGTTTGGATCAACTGACCCGCGGCGGAGTAAATCTTAAATGTCCCCACCCAACCCGGTTCACCTAATTCATACCGAATAGTAGTAAATGTCGCTCCGGCACTTCCTTCCGGGTCAA
Organism: Algoriphagus litoralis; assembly: GCF_003259255.1. Lineage (GTDB taxonomy): Bacteria > Bacteroidota > Bacteroidia > Cytophagales > Cyclobacteriaceae > Algoriphagus > Algoriphagus litoralis. The sequence continues at coordinate 60,516 of NZ_QGOL01000012.1, read as the reverse complement.
AAATCTCCGGATCTAGCTGAATCAATTCAGATTCAAATTCTGACTCCAGATTTTGTGAATTCCTTTTTCCTGGTGTAGCATAATCCTCATTTCCCGAAGCTGACTGCCAATTGGACCGAACAGATGCAGGAGAATCTGAAGAAATGCGCTCCAAGGAAACCCCTTTGGGATCTCTCAACAGAGGATGATGCAGATCTTCATCGTAGTCAAAAGATTCCACCACTTCTCCTGTGGGATTTACCAATACCACCGTGCCACCACCAATGGGATAACTCGGTAAACTTGGGATTTGAATTAAATTCTTCTCGGCGGACTTAGGATAAGATAGTCTCAGGGCATTCACATCGGTAGTGATCGCCAAGTATGACTCTGGAGATAGGATCTTCCCTTGACTGCCAAAGACCCTAAGTTGATCCACTTCTCCTGCAGCGTTTACATTTGCCAAGGCAAAACCCGCTAGATCTAAATGTTTCTGGGTGGTATTCCGGATTTCAACAAATTTTGGGTCTCCAGTTTTAGGATTAAAAAGCACTTCATTGATGATCACATTTCCAAGATCGGCCGACTGTGGCCGAACCAATTCGATCGATTGCGTATCTAATTCATTCCCAAAGCAATCTAGCAACCCATTCAGCTGAAGGAGATAGATTTGATTTGAGTCCGCTGGGCTTTGAAGCAAAAAAAGCACCTCAACAGCGGATTGATACACCACCTTGTCCACCTTCAGGACTGGAGAAATCTGGACATTTTCAAGATTCAGATTTTGCAAAAAAGGAACTGAAAACAAAAGTGAAATAGTGGTAGAATCTCTGAAGTATCCAGAAATCAACTCCGGAGAAGCCAGAGAAGCTGTTAGATCAAAAACGGCATTTTGGCTTCCTGGCGTTCCTCTGGCTTCTGCACTCGAAGGCTTTAAGTATAACGAATTCTCACAAAGCAAAAAGGGATTAGGCACTTCAAGACTATATCCTCCATTTGCAAATTCACTTTCCCCCCAAGTGGCGGTCGAATACGAAATCTGGTCAATACGTGAACCATCTGCTGAATTCAAGACTATTTCATCACCAGAATTGAGTAGAGTTGGCCAATTGGCTACCGCCAATACTTTTCCAAAATCACTGAATTGACTCGCCTGATTATCGGGTGCCAAGATCAAATACTCTCCCGGATTGATCCAATATTCATTAAGTACTACAGTGGATCGAGAATTTGAAAGCGATACGCCTCCCAAGCGTAATTCTGTATCACCTGCATGAAAAAGCTCGATGTATTCCACATTGGGAAGGTCTTGATCTGCACGCGGTGAGGGCATGATTTCATTGATTACTAGTGATTTTGGTGGAATATCTGTAGGATCAAAAAACGTGAAATTAAGGGTTGTATCCTTGAGAAAATTCCCCTCCAAATCCGGAATTTGTCTGACGATCAGGTTATAGGACTTTGCGGATTCTAAATTTTGGCCCAAAGTAATCACTACAACAGAATCGTTTTTCAACTGGATCTCATCGGGATTTACCTCATCCAATTCATATGCTAAAGGGAGAATTGAAAATACCGGATCAACATTCTCAGAAAACTGAATGAGGAGCGAATTGGAATCGTACCCTTTGACTGCAAGTACAGTTGGGGGAGTTTCATCTATTTCGATGTCTCCAAACTCGAAATCATCCATGATCCATCGGGCAGAACTTCCGGATCCAGCTCCATAGCGAATTTCCAAACTTAAAATCGCCTCTTCTGAAGTTTTATAAATTTCAGGAAGATCAATCGTGTATTTTTTGAAATCCCGAGTCTCATTGGAGAATTCTTGATTTTCGCCGATTTGAATGGGCTCAGAAAAAGCTCCCTCAAGACCTTCTCCCCAAGAATAAAAAACCAAAACAGGTCGATTGCCAGAACCATTTTGGAGGGTTTTTGCAAAAAATTCCACCCTCGGGTTTTCGAAACTTGAAGGGTTCAACCTTACCCAAATTTTGCCGTCAAAGGAACTAATCGGCTGGACAGCTAGTGCGCGGCTGTTATTTCTTCCTTGATTAGAGATCTGAAAAATCCGGGCAGATGTCGCTCTTACATCATTTCCCAGCCAACCCGGAAGGAATTCCTCCGGATTAGAGGATACCTGAAAATCACCTTCAAAGTCTTGCCTTTGGGAAAATGATTCGGTTATTCCCAGTTCAAGGAAAAACAGGGAAATAAATGCGAGCTTCTTTAAAAAATGCTTTTGCATAAAAATCACTCAAAAAGCCATACCTAAATATATAAAATTTAAAAAATAAATATTCCAAGGAATCATCAAAACATCTGAAAAAAGTTGCCCACAATCCTGAAAATGAAGCTGTAGTCCTTACTTTTGCAGACCAAAATAAAATTATTATCAAATGAAACTGGCTGTAGTAGGTGCAACCGGCCTTGTTGGCACCGAAATCCTCGAAGTGCTCGCTGAGCATAACTTCCCTTATTCCGAACTGCTACTCGTCGCCTCTGAGCGATCAGTTGGAAAACAGATTGAGTACAAGGGTAAACAACACACTGTAATCGGTCTGTCCGAAGCAGTAGCAGCCAGACCTGAAATTGCAATTTTCTCTGCAGGAGGAAGTACTTCCCTAGAATGGGCCCCAAAATTTGCAGAGGCTGGCACATTTGTGATCGACAATTCATCTGCTTGGAGAATGGATCCAAGTAAAAAATTGGTCGTTCCTGAAATCAATGCCAAAGAAATCAGTACTGAGGATAAAATCATCGCAAATCCAAACTGCTCTACCATTCAAATGGTGATTGCATTGGAGCCTTTGCGACAGCGCTATGGCATCAAGCGGATCGTTGTGTCCACCTATCAGTCTGTGACAGGTACCGGCAAGGCAGCCGTGGACCAAATGATGGCAGAACGTGCCGGAGAGACCCCTCAAATGGTCTACCCACATAAGATTGATATGAACGTCCTTCCTCACATTGATGTATTCCAACCAAATGGCTACACCAAGGAAGAGATGAAAATGATCAACGAAACCAAGAAAATCTTTTCCGACAACACCATAAATGTGACTGCTACGACGGTTCGAATCCCAACCATGGGCGGACACTCTGAATCGGTAAATGTGGAGTTTAAAGAAGATTTTGATTTGGCTGAAGTGAGAACCTTATTGGAATCAGCGCCTGGTGTGATCGTGCAGGACGATCCTGCCAACTTTGTCTATCCGATGCCAATTACTGCACATAAGAAAGATGAGGTCTTTGTAGGCCGATTAAGACGAGATGAATCCCAGGCTAACACGCTGAACATGTGGATTGTGGCAGATAACCTTAGAAAAGGTGCCGCTACCAATGCCGTTCAGATTGCAGAATACCTATTGGAAAAAGGATTAGTGTAATGGACCTCAGCGAGGTAAATAGCGCTGAATTCAGAAAATTTGTGCAGGATCATCGTAGCGAAGATCCTGCACTTTTGCTTTTTAAATACCAAGGCAAAGTCAATTTTGACTTAAAGGAGGCCGTTCAGCAGATTTCTGCCAGACAAAAAACTACCAAAAAACTATCTGAGTGGACGGGCAATCCTTCATTGATTTTTCCTTCTTCCATTTCTTTGGAGCAAAGTTCCTCTGAAATCACCGCAAAACACAAAGCGGAAAACCTTTCCGGTTCCTTGATGATTGACCTGACAGGAGGATTTGGCGTAGATGTTCATTATTTGAGTCAGGGGTTTGAAAAGGCCATTTACTGCGAAAGGCAAACCGAGCTTTTTCAGCTTTCCAGCCACAATCTGGAACTCTTAAATCCTGGAAAATTTGAATTTCATGAAGGAGACGGGGTACAGTTTCTAAAAGGAACGAACTTGTATTTTGACCTGATCTATGCCGATCCGGCTAGAAGAGGAATCGGCAATCAAAAGCTCTACAAGCTTCAGGACTGTGAACCGGATGTAGTCAGTGCTTGGCCGCTGTTGAAACAGAAAGCCGATAAAGTTCTACTCAAAGTTTCACCGATGCTTGACCTCACTCAGGCCTGGAGTGAATTGCCGGACATTCAAAAAATCACCGTGGTCTCAGTGAAAAATGAAGTGAAAGAGATTTTACTTTATTGGCAAAAAGCTCATGGCAGCGAAACGAAAAAAATAGAAGTAGTCGATCTGGAAAGTGATGCTCCAAGATTTGAATTCAGCCTAAAAGAAGAAGAAAATGCAAGTTCCATGTTTGGCGAAGCCCAACAATACCTGTTTGAACCTTTGAGTGGGATATTGAAAGCCGGAGCTTTTTCGCTTTTCGGAGAACGGTTTGGACTTCGAAAGCTGGACAAAAACAGCCATCTCTACACGGGACATTTGATACCTGATGAAATCCCAGGACGTGTCTTTGAAATTATCAAAGAGATTTCTCCTAAAAAGCTGGAAATCAAATCGCTTTTTCCCTCAGGAAAAGCAAATGTTATTTGCCGCAACTATGTCACTGGTGCAGAAGAACTAAAGAAGAAACTTGGTTTGAAAGACGGTGGGGAGGACTTTTTGATTGGAACTAAAACAGGAAGTGGATTCAAGGTTTTTTGGTGTAAAAGGATAAAATAAAAAAAGTGAAGAATTACTCCTTCACTTCTTCATAATCGACGTATTCCCCGCCTTCAATGTCCTTTTTTCGTTTTTCGAGTTCCTCTCTGGGAATAAAATCCACATTTACTGAATTCTTTGGTCGTGATGCTTGCTGCTGCGCACGCTGCTGTTCCATTGCTGCTTCATTTACCTGCCGGGCAAATTTGGCGAGTTTGGTCCGAAGAAAATAGCGGATGAGTTGGCCTAAAAGCCAACCCACTCCGAGAATAATGATGAGAAATTTAACCAAGGCTTTTTCGTTTTTTGGACTGGATTATCTACTCAAGTAGATATTTCGCTCAGAATAGATTTTCAAGAAATAATCGTCCATCAGGTCATCGATAAAGTAGATCGCTTCGCCTGTAGATTTCATTTCTGGTCCCAGTTCCTTGTTGACATTCGGAAATTTATGGAAAGAGAACACAGGTTCTTTGATAGCATAACCCTTTTTGAAAGGTTTGAATTCAAAGTCGGTAACTTTTTTCTCTCCTAGCATCACCTTTACGGCATAATTGACATAAGGTTCCTGATACGCTTTGCAGATAAACGGCACTGTGCGGGAAGCCCGCGGGTTTGCTTCGATGATGTAAACCTTGTCGTTTTTAATCGCAAATTGAATATTGATCAGTCCGACAGTTTTGAGCGCAAGGGCAATTTTGTGGGTATAAGTCTCTATCTGACGAATCACCAGATCGCCTAGATTGTAAGGAGGCAATACGGCGTAAGAATCTCCAGAGTGAATACCGGCAGGCTCGATGTGCTGCATGATTCCAATGATGTACACATTTTCACCGTCGCAGATTGCATCTGCTTCTGCTTCAATGGCTCCTTCAAGGAAATGATCAAGCAAGATTTCATTGTTTGGAATATCCCGCAATACATTGACTACGTGCTGCTCGAGTTCTTTCTCATTGATCACGATTTTCATGCCCTGACCACCCAATACATAGCTTGGCCGAACCAGCAGCGGGAATCCGATCGTCTTGCAAAGTTCAAGCGCTTCGTCGGTGTTATGAATAGTACCAAATTCTGGGTAAGGGATTCCTATGTCTTTCAAGAGTGTAGAGAACCGTCCTCTGTCTTCAGCCAAATCTAAGGCTTCAAAGCTAGTCCCGATGATTTTGATGCCGTATTTATCCAGCTTTTCAGCGAGTTTCAAAGCAGTCTGACCTCCCAGCTGAACGATGACCCCAATTGGGTTTTCCTGAAGGATGATCTCATAGATATGCTCCCAGAAAACCGGCTCGAAGTAAAGCTTGTCCGCTATGTCAAAGTCTGTCGATACGGTCTCAGGATTACAGTTGATCATGATCGTCTCGTAGCCGCATTCTTTGGCTGCCAAAACTCCATGGACACAGGAGTAATCAAACTCAATACCCTGACCCACTCGGTTGGGGCCCGAACCTAAAACCACAATTTTCTTCTTATCGGACTTAACTGATTCATTTTCATCTCCGAAAGTAGAATAGTAATAGGGAGTCTTCGCCTTAAACTCAGCTGCACAGGTGTCAACCAGCTTATACACACGCTTGATTCCCATTTCCTCATAGCGCTTGTTGAATACTTCGCTTTCAAGACAGTCAACCAAGTGTGCGATTTGACGATCCGCATACCCTTTTTTCTTGGCAGAATCCATCAGTTCAAATGGAATTGTGTCGATTTTGTATTTTGAAATCTCAGCTTCCAGATGAACAAGCTCTTCGATCTGTCGGAGAAACCATTTGTCGATCTTGGTCAAATCGTGGATCGTACGGAAGGAAATTCCAAGTTTGAACGCATCGTAGACATGAAATAGTCTATTCCAGCTTGGATTGGCCAGTGAGTAGAGAATCTGTGCCTGATCCTTGAGTTCTTTGCCATCTGCTCCGAGACCGTTTCGTTTGATCTCAAGTGATTGACAGGCCTTCTGAAGCGCCTCTTGGAAATTGCGACCGATCCCCATCACCTCACCAACAGACTTCATCGAAAGTCCAAGTCTGCGGTCAGATCCTTTGAACTTGTCAAAGTTCCATCTTGGTATTTTCACGATCACATAGTCGATCGTAGGTTCAAAAAATGCAGAAGTTGTTTTCGTAATTGAGTTACTAAGCTCATCCAGGTTGTACCCGATGGCAAGCTTGGCAGCAACTTTTGCGATTGGGTATCCTGTAGCTTTTGAAGCCAAAGCTGAAGATCTAGATACCCGTGGGTTGATCTCGATCCCAATGATGGTCTGATTATCGGGACTTACAGCAAACTGCACATTACAGCCTCCGGCAAAGTTCCCAATGCTGTTCATCATCTTGATCGCATGATTCCTCATTTGCTGATACACTGTATCAGGAAGCGTCAACGCAGGCGCAACAGTGATCGAATCCCCTGTATGAACCCCACAAGGGTCAAAGTTTTCAATGGAACAGATCACGATCATGTTTCCGATATTGTCCCGCATCACCTCAAGCTCGTATTCTTTCCAGCCCATAATGCTCTGCTCGATCAGCACTTCATGTACCGGAGAAGCTTGAAGGCCAGCGCTTAGGTGTTTTTCGAAATCTTCTTCTTTTTCGACAAAGGCTCCACCTGCCCCACCGAGTGTATAGGAAGCCCTGATGATTAGCGGAAACCCAATCTCCTGAGCGATTTCTTTTCCCTGAAGGAACGAGGTAGCCGTATCGCCTTTGCAGACGCCAACACCGATTTCTTCCATCAGCGCCTTGAATTTTTCACGGTTTTCGGCCGTATCGATCGCAGCGATATCCACCCCGATCATCTTTACACCAAAATTTTTCCAAATTCCTGCTTTATCGCAATCAATAGCAAGGTTCAAAGCAGTCTGTCCTCCCATAGTCGGCAAAACCGCATCGATATCCGGATGATCTGTCAGGATTTTTTTGATGGATTTCTTGTCCAGAGGAAGCAGGTACACATTGTCAGCAGTGACCGGGTCAGTCATGATCGTGGCCGGATTGGAGTTAATCAGGGTCACGGTAATCCCTTCTTCACGAAGTGAGCGGGCGGCCTGAGAGCCTGCATAGTCAAATTCGCAAGCTTGACCGATGACAATGGGACCTGAACCGATGATGAGAATGTGTTTGATGCTATTGTCTTTAGGCATTATAAAGTGGGATAGAGAGAGAAAATACTTACGTCCAAATTGGCGCAAAATTAGAAAAATTATCCGAAGGGGAAAGGATAAAAGCAGAAGTATAAAGACAGAAAGCTGAAAGACTTGACCAAAAAACTCTGAAAACAGGCATTTGCAGCATGCAGATAGCCATATTGGGCAAGAAAAGTTCAGAAACCAAAAAGTTGCTAAATTTTATATTTCTGACTTTCAATTTTATATTTCTGACTTTCTCTTTTTGAATTTTGGGAATTACTTACCGAGACTGAAGGTTCATTTCCTACTTTTGAACCTATGAACTGGACCGACTTTGACTTTTTCCCCGTCATGGGAGAAATCCTTACTACAAAAAATACGGTAACGCTCGATTTTACTACGGAGAATCATGCGTTAACTTCTGTCGATCTATCCAATACCGAAGCATTCAATCGGTATGTGTTCAGCCAGTTGAAGGATAAAAAATATGGAATCGGTGGCTATCTGGAAAAAAGAGCGATCTATCGGAGAAGCGAAGTTTTTGCGACAGCTGCATCTGATTTTCGCAATATCCATCTCGGTATTGACATCTGGACAGCAGCCGGGGCATCGGTTTATGTGCCTTTTGCAGGGAAAGTTCACAGCTTTCAGGATAATGCAGGATTTGGCAATTATGGTCCGACGATCATTTTAGAACATTCCCTTGCCGGCAAAAAGCTTTTCTCCCTTTATGGACATCTTTTTCAAACTGACTTAACCAAACTGGAAATTGGGATGAAGCTAAAAGCTGGAGAAATACTGTGCCACGTGGGGCCTTTTCCGGAAAACGGAGACTGGCCGCCTCATTTGCACTTCCAATTGATGTGGGACTTAGGAGAAAACTGGGGGGATTATCCCGGCGTGGCAGCCGAAAAGGATTTGGAGTTTTATAAGGAAAACTGTCCGGATCCGAATTTGATTTTGGATTTCATATCCACCAAACCTCAACCCGATTAACACCTACATCCTTTGACCAAGTTTTTGATTCCTTTGGTCACTCCATGCTGAATGACTCCAAATAGCTCAGCATAATTTTGATAATCCATACCGCCTTCTTTATCTCGGGTACTAAATCCAGAATTGGTTGAGGTAATGATGAAATCTGATTCGATTTGGCCCGTTTCAGTGGAGATCAGGACCATTCGCAATACTGAGCTGATTTCCATATCAGGGACGGGAGCCAATTCATAGGCTTCTTGAGGAGTTTGGTAACCCCAAGTTTCTCCCACACGGGTTGGCCCGAGAGTTAAGCCAATAAGGTAGCTGTATCCCAATTTTGAAGAAAGTTTTTCTCGTTGCATCGGATCATTTAAGTCTTTGATTCTTTCTCTTAAAAGCTCATAATCCAAGCGGTCCAGAAGCTCAACGTTTTGAAATCCTTCATTTTTCAGCAGGGCCAGGATTTGTCTTTCGATCTGATTTTTTTGAGTGACACTGAGCTGACGAAAGCTTGGCTCCCAAGCCAGAGGAAGAACCAATACCCCATCATCAGGTTGCATGCAAACCATACAAGTTCGGGCAGTGAAAATTTTAGACGAAGTGCAGGAAGCAAAAAATGACAGTACAAGTAGTGCTTGAAATAGTTTTATCATTAATCTGATTTTAATTAATCAAAGACGACAATAGGTGAATTAGGTTCCCTAAAAAAAATCAAAATTTGAGCCGAGCCGGTCGAAGCATCTACGCGCAAGAAACCGTAATTCCTTATTTTCTCGGGTGAAACTCCGTCAGTACCTGCCGAAGGTAATCCCTGTCCAAATGCGTATAAATCTCGGTAGTCGTGATGCTTTCGTGACCAAGCATTTCCTGCACCGCACGTAAGTCTGCCCCTCCTTCAATCAAGTGCGTCGCAAAAGAATGCCGAAAGGTATGCGGGCTGATGTTCTTCTTGATTCCAGCCTGCACTGCTGTTTTTTTTATGATCAGAAAAACCATCACCCGAGTCAATTTTTGCCCTCTCCGGTTGAGAAAAACAAATTCCTCATGCCCTTTGGTCGGAGTCTGATGTACCCGAACTTCCTCCTGATAGATTTTGAGATACTTCAGGGCATCTTTTCCCACTGGCACCAGCCGCTCCTTGTTTCCTTTCCCTACGATCTTCAAAAAGCCGATTTCAGTGAAAATTTGACTCTTTTTAAGTTCCACCAACTCACTGACTCGCAAACCAGAGCTGTAAAGCATCTCCAGCATCGCCCGGTTTCTGTGACCCTCTGGTTCTCCAAGCGGAATAGCTTCCAACAAGAGTTCGATTTCCTGAAAGCTGAGGGTGTCAGGAAGTTTGCGCCCAAGTTTTGGGGCTTCGAGCAGTTGGGCAGGATCTTCTTTGATCTTATCCTCATACACGAGAAATCGATAAAAAGCCTTGATCCCAGAGATAATTCTTGCTTGTGAAAAAGGGGAAATCTCCAAAGCCGCCAAAGCATTGACAAAGCGACGAAGATGCTCCAGTTCCAGTTCCAAGGGACTTTTTCCGGCAAATTCTATCTCAGAAAAAGCCGCCAACTTCTCCACATCCCGGGAGTAGGCTTCAATAGAATTTTCGCTGAGCGAGCGTTCCAATTTGAGATAATGTCGAAATTGCCTGATGAGTTGCTGCCACATGGAGGATTTGCAAAGTTGTAATGTGGCAAAGTTGCAAAGTTGCCCCAACCTATCAACCTTTCCACTTTACAACATTCCAACTTTTTTTGAAGTCCCTGTCATATAAATCAATCACTATCTCGATTAAGTAGTGTAAATGAATCAAAGCCAACTCGAAACTTTACTCCGACAGCACCATCGAGAAGCCTACCTGTGGGCAAGACAATGCTGTGGGTTTGACGGAGAGATGGCAAAGGATGTGGTTCAGATGGTTTATCTGAAAGTTTTGGAAGGCAAAGCAAAACTCAACCATGATCATCATGCAAAAACGTGGTTGTTTTCGATCATTCGTTTTACGGCCATCGATGAATTGAGGAAAGCAGGAAAATGGAGCAGTATCGAAAATGAACCTGAAATAGTCCTTGAAGAAACAGAATCGGAGGAGACTAACTACGAAGCCTTGGTCAAGCGACTTCCAAGAATGCAGCAGGAGGTTCTGCTGATGGTGTTTTATCATGACATGACTTTGGAGCAAACGGCAGAGGTGATGCAATTGCACATCGGCACCGTCCGCACGCATTACGACCGGGGAAAAAAAAGACTGAAAGAATGGATTGAAAGACTGAGAATCGAGAAATAATGAAAGACAACGAATCAACAAAAGATATACGGGCCTTCTTTGATCAGATGAAAGCAGCGGATCAAAATTTGACCATTCCTGTTTTCCCTGAAAAGGTAATAACCAGGTCCATTAAGTGGTGGATTCCTGTTGGGATAGCAGCCACCCTGATGCTTGGGTATTTGCTTATGCCACAGGAGGAAATCATCGCCGAACCACCAGCAGAGGTCATCATCATTACACTCCAACAAGATGAAAATCATGAACTTCAGATTCTCATTGAAGAAAAGACATACTTGGAGACTTGGGAATCCCCTACCTCCTCCTTACTCGCTGAATACTAAACCAACTCGAACTAAACCTATTTATCCATGGTAAAAAAGTCCCTTTTCCTGCTCCTTTTTCTGACTGCAAATCTTGCCAATGCACAAGATATGTTTCAGGAACACCTCTACTCCGCTGACCTGATCATGAAAAATCGAGACAAGATCTCTTTGACTGATGATCAGGCCACCAAAATCAAGAAAATCCACAGTGCCAATGCAGCTGATTTCAGTACTTTAAAATGGGACTTGGATGCAGAAACCGCTAAGCTGGAGAAGCTTTTGGCTCAAACAAAACCTGATCCTGCGGCAGTCACCAAACAAATGGACCTTGTCCTGAATCTGGAAAATCAGTTGAAGAAAAAGCAACTTTCCACCTTGGTGGCGATCAAAAATGAGCTGACAGAAAATCAGATTAGTGAGTTAGGTAAAACCAAAGTTCTGGGAAGAGTAACTTCATGGGAATATGCTCCAAAAGGCACCGCAACAGCCCTGACTATTCCTAGCAACTCATATCGAATTGGTAAGGATCCCAGTCACGTAACCCACAATGCAATGGTAAAAGAATCTCTTGCTGGATCAGGAAAATCAAGTGTTTACATTCAAACTAGTCCAAACTCCACAGAATCGACGCCTCTATATTTTCTAAAGACAAAAGATGGGCTAAAGGAATTTTCAAGCTTTGAAGACATCAATCCCAATGATATCGAAAGTATCGAGGTGCTAAAAGGGGAATCAGCCACAGTTAAATTTGGAGAAAAAGGCAAAAACGGCGTGATCATTATTACCCTGAAAGATAAAAAAGAAGAAGCCCCTACAGAATTCTAAATCTTCATATTGGTTAAGTTTATACAAAAAAAGAAGGCTGATTCGGCCCTCTTTTTTTTTATGATTTGATTCTTGTGGGATTCATTTTTGTCGGGAAAAAATCGGTAACAGTAACTTTTTTAGTTAATTCATCTACAAAAAATAAAATCTTAAGTTCAAAATTTCTAGAAGCTCGATATAGCAAAAACCTTACTTTTTTTGGATCCTCGACAAAAGTCTTCTCCCTTGAAGTACGATGCGGTTGATGTTGTAGCGTTCCAACTTTCTCAAAAATTTCAAAGTCAATCTCGAAAATCGATTCCGACTAAAGTTTGAATTTAGATATGGATAAACTTCGTTTTGGTACCTTAAAATGGCCGACCGCGTGAATATTATTTCATATCTCGTTCCTTCCACCATTTTTCATTCATTTGTTTAAATTCTTCCAATGAATGAACTCTCCCTTCTTTAATATCCTCCAAAGATTCTTGGAATCTTGCCTCCATTTCTTCTTGGATCATTAAATCCTCAATCCTTTCCAAGGTTGCGGTTTTTTCAATCCTCATCACTCGTTGGATAAGATTAAGCTTGAGTTTTTCTGCGTTCACAGGATTACCATTTAAAATTGAGAAGTAGTCGAATTTACGTTTTTTTCTTCAAAGCTGATTCAATCCAAAAACCTCCAGCTTGCCTTATGGTTTTTGTCCAAAGGTTTGCCAGTGACTTTAGCTCTCAAGATTTCAATCGGCATCGCATTTTGGGACATAATGAGATCATGAAATTCCTTTTCGCCCATCTTCCCGGAATCCACCATTTCAGCTCGCATCGAGTAGATTTCCAAAGCACCGATCATGTAGGCGATCTGGTACAGCGGTCCATAGCTTCCTTCAAATGATCGTCTGACTTCCGCCTCAGCATTGGCGTATTCGTGCCCGACTTTGTCCACCAACAGGTCAATGCACTCCTGAGGAGTCATTTTCCCCAAGTGATAATTCAGGGAGAAAATAATCCGTGCGCAGCGGTGCATTCTCCAGAAGAGCATGCCGACTTTATCTTTGGCATCGCGGGGAAAATCCCGATCCCACAGCACAAACTCCCAGTACAGCGCCCAGCCTTCGGTCCAAAAGGGTGTTCCGAACATCCGACGATGCGTCATCACGCGCTGATTCATAAACTGCTGTAAATGGTGACCCGGAATCAATTCGTGCTGAACAGTTGCTCGGGAAAAATGTGGGTTGTTTCCGCGCATGGACATCATTTTTTCCTCATGGCTCATTTCGGAGGTTGGATAGGATATCTGAATCACCTCACCACCTAAGAAGAACGGGCTCACGCGCTGCCGCTCGGCAGAAATCATGGTCGTTCTCCAAGTTTCCTTTGCCAATTCAGGAACTGTGATCCAGTCATTTTTCTCCATGATCTCGATGGCTTCTTCCCCCAATCTCGCCACTTCCTCCGGCCAAGCTCCAGAAGGCAAATAGGTGTTTTTGACCATTTCCAGGGCAGCTTTCCAATCATTTCCAAAACCCAGTTCATTGGAGGCTTTGAGCATTTCTTTTTCGCACCAAGCAAACTGCTTCTCTGCTTCGGCGATCAGTTCCTCAGGTGAATAGGCTATCATTTCAAAGGCCAATTGCTTTTCCAGTGCTTCACGGCCAATCGGTTTACCGATAATGCCGCTGCCGTCGTCTTTGACAGAATTGGTATAGTGCTCCCGCAATCCTTTGGCATACGCTTTCATGCTAGCATCCAGCTTTTTCCAAGGCTCGGGCATCCACCAAGTGAATTCCGGATCGTAATCGAAGTAAAAATCGTAGGCTTCTTTGGTCACACGATTTAGACTTTCCACCGCAGAGGCCGCTAAGTCCGCTTTTTGCCAAGAATCATATTTTGCTGAATTGGGTAAAGCTTTCAATTGCGCATCAATGGTTTTTGAGACTTGATTCCAGATGGCTGCCAATTCTTGTGAATTGGGCTGCTTGGCTCTCCGGCGAGCGAGGACAAACTCCTCAAGCTGTTTTCCAAAAGCGACCACAGGCTGAATTTCCAGGAAAGCGCGTTTATCCAAATCCAATGTCGCCAGTTCCTTTTCCAAATAATTTCGAAAAAGGACATAATCGATTTTTCCATCTTCGGAGAGTGCGTCATAGTTCTGAGTTTGCAGGCTTTTCAGGTAATCCTGGTTGAAGGATTCCATTCGTGAAAAATACTCTGCGGAGAGCCGATTGGTGTATAATCGGGCCAGTGCACCACGATCTGCCTGATACGTCTGGATCATGGAAACCAGCTCAGTGGGATACGCCCCTATTGAGATCAGTCCAAGAAATAGAATCAAAAACAACTTTTTCATAGGATTTTAATATGTTTTTCAATGGTCCTATGAAATCTCGCAAGGTTTCTAATCATCCAAGTGTGAAACGCCTTGGTCATGCTCGATTTCTTAGGAAGGTGATTTACTTAGTAAGTATAGCGGTAGAATCCCGGATCACGGAAAAATCCAGCAACCTGAGTAGAATCTGATGATTTGGTTTTAAGGTAAGTACCCCATTCTTCTGGTCTTGCCAGATCGAGTTTTAACTCGACGAGTTTTTGATCGGAAAAGGCATTCATTCCACGAAGCCCATCAACCAAACCTAAGTAGCTGTTCGTCGACAGGCGGTAGATTTTGGCCCAACCTTGATCCGCACTCAGGGTCAAGCCAACATTTTCTTCCACAAAGAGCTGTGCAGGAAGCATGTCTTTGTAGTAAAGCCAAGTAATGGACCCTTGAAGACTGAGGTTTACATCAAGTGCGGTTGGTTCAGCAGGGAGTTGGGATAGCTCGGGAATGAGAATTTCATTTTCGGGGTGCTGAAAGAAAGTTTCAAACTCAAGCAGGTAGCCTTCCGGATCTACTGCCACAAAACCATCGTGCGGCCCACCGGGCTTTACTTTCAGCGAATACTTGATGGGAACATTTTTGGCAAGCAGGTGATCATACCACCCCTGTAGATCCTCAGTAAGAAATGCCAGCGCCACGGATTTGGGTGTGGTGGACGAATAGGTGGATTTGGAAAGATCCCGCAAGACGAGTTTAGCGTCACCGGCGATGCCCAGCACCACTAAGGAATCAGAATCTGATTGGATTTTTAGCCCCAGTTTTTTTGTATAAAAATCCCGCGCAGCATTCAAATCTTTATAAAACCAGTGGGTTTCCAATCCCTTTATTCCAAAATCCTGCAGATCTCTAAAGTCAGAGTTCTCCGCAAGCAACGCATTAATTCGCTCTACCGGATACCCCAACAATCGCCCAAATCTTCTGCTAAAGGCAATCTTTTGATCTCCCGAGTAGCTTCCTGCTGATTTCGCCTCCTCGATTTCGGTTTTCAGAGCTTGGTAGGAGCGCAGACCATTTCCTTTGTATAGAATCAGCACTTCTTTACCAACAACCAGCGAATCAGAAAACAGATCCGTTTCGATCAAATCTGCTTCCCGAAACAGTTCAATTTCGTATTGCCCTGCAATCTTTTCGGCCTCTGCTATAAAAAGGTCCATCTCTTCGGTAGGTAAAGGTGGGCTCAATGCAAGAGGTTTTACTCCCGATTTGACCATTTCGGCAAAGGTTTCCAACTGACCCGATTCTTTCAAAAAATCCCTTTGGGTGCAGGAAACGAAACAGAGGCAGCAAACAATTGCAATCCAATTAAACTTCATAAAAGACATTTTAATCCAAAGTACGGGTGGAACTCCTGAAGATCGAGTTAGGATTTTTTTTTTAATTCCCTGTGACCATTGGAGGAAATTCTGCATCTAAAGCTAGTAGACTGCAATTATCCTTTTTTAAGAAAAGTCTTTAGTATCAATTTCTTATATTCAAAATGCAAAAATTGAAAATTCAATTGGTTGCTTATCCTGTATCCTTTTCCAACTCCAGCACCTTTAACCCTTTTATCTATGGAATTACTGATTAAAAACCTCTCCAAAACTTACTCAAATGGAGTGAAAGCACTGAATGATATTTCTTTGACTGTTCCTCAGGGAATGTTTGGATTACTCGGGCCAAACGGTGCCGGTAAATCCACCCTGATGCGAACCATCGCCACACTTCAAGATGCGGATTTTGGTACCATATCACTCAATGGAATTGATGTTTTAAAAGACAAACAAGCGGTGAGAGAGCGATTGGGGTATTTGCCTCAGGACTTTGGGCTATATCCCCGGATCAATGCGGAAACGATGCTGGACCATATCGCACAAATGAAAGGGATCGGCAATAAGTCTGAGCGAAAGGAACTCGTGGCCTCGCTCTTGCAAAAAGTAAATCTTTTTAAAGACCGGAAAAAAGGACTCGGCACATTCTCTGGTGGGATGCGGCAGCGGTTTGGTATTGCCCAGGCTTTGGTGGGCAGTCCCTCGCTGATCATTGTGGATGAACCAACAGCAGGTTTGGACCCATCGGAACGTAACCGTTTTTACAATTTGCTTTCAGAAATCGGAGAAAATACCATCGTAATCCTCTCTACGCACATCGTGGAAGACGTCAATACCCTTTGCTCGAATATGGCCATCATCTGCAGCGGTGAGGTACTGATGCAGGGCAAACCCAAAGAAGGGCTCTCGATCGTCCAAGGCAAAATCTACAAAAAGTCAATTGAGAAAAGTGATTTGGCAAAATACCGAAAAGACTACCACGTGATCTCGACCAAGTTGACCGAAGGAAAACTCAGCTTACGAATAGAGAGCGAAGAAGATCCTGGGAATGGTTTTGTACCGACACCTGCAGATTTGGAGGATGTGTACTTCAGTTTTATATCCAAAAAAGTAGATCCGATCACTATCTAAACCTAAGCCATGTTTAAAGACATCTTTTTATTTGAGCTGAAATACAGGTTTGGCCGACCAGCCACCTGGATCTACTTCGCTTTGCTTTTGATAGTCCCGCTACTGCTGATCGGTTTCGGGAATACCCCCGCCTCTGAAAAAGTCTATCACAACGCTCCGATCGTCATCGCCAACCTTTTAGTTTTGGTTTCACTATTCGGTATTCTGATCGCATCTGCGATTATGGGCGTGCCCTTGTACCGGGATTTGGAACACAAGACTGGCACCTTTCTTTTCAGCTATCCTATCGGCAAATTCGGCTACTTCATGGGGAGGTTTTGGGGTTCTTTTGTGGTGCTCCTTTTTATCTCCTTGGGAGCTTTGGTCGGTATTTACCTAGGAAGCCTTCTCGGTCCGCTATTTGGTACAGATGCAGAGCGGTATGGCCCAAACTCCCTGATCAACTACCTCCACCCGTGGCTGACCTTGATCGTGCCCAATCTCTGGTTGGCAGCTTCGTTGTTTTTCGCCTTAATTATTTTCACCCGAAATATCCGGTCGATCTACTCCGGTGGTATTGTGATTTTCATCGGATACCTTCTTTCCAACTTCCTCGCACAGGATATTGAAAACAAGGATCTTGTGCAGTTGATTGATCCTTTTGCGTTGAATTCCTTCGACCTGCAGACAAGATATCTGACTCCATTTGAGCAAAATAATTTCTTGCTCTCGGTCACAGGCAATTTGCTTTGGAATAGGATCATTTGGGTCGGAGTCGGATTGTTTTTCTTTTTAGCGTCTTATTTCAGATTTAGCTTTACCTACTTTTTTCAAACCTCACAGAAGAAGCTTTCTGAGAAAAAAGACCCAGAGGCTGCTCCTTCAGGCCTACTCAAGCGAGTTTTGCCCAACTTCACAGCAGATTATCAGTGGAAAAGCTTTCTCACACTGACCAAGATCGAGATCCAAAATGTGATGAGAGACGTCTATTTCAGATCTATTCTACTCGGAGGGGTGATATTTCTGATTTTGGATTTTTGGATCGGAAACACACTCTATAGTGTTTCCAATTTCCCCACCACCTCCTTTTTGATGGAATACAAGGGGTACGACTACCTGCTTTTTGTATTTATCATCATCGTATTCTTCACTGGGGAGGCATTGCACCGCGATAAGTCAACCGGCTACTCGGTGATCAATGATACGTTCCCGGTAAAGGATGGAGTGGTGATCGCCTCGAAGTTTTTTGGAATGGCAGTCATTTGTGTGATTTTGACCACCCTTCCTATCGTTGTCGGTCTGATCGTCCAGGTATTAAAAGGCTATTTTGACTTCAACCTCCCGATTTACCTGATTGACAGCTACCTGATCACGCTACCGGATTTCCTTCAGATGGTGATGCTGGTTTTTGCAGTTCATCTGGTGGTGAACAATAAATTCGCCGGACATGCTGCGGCAATTGGGATCTGGGTGGTGATGATTATCCTCAGGAGTTTTGCAGGATACGATTTCAATCTGTTCTTCTTCAGCTACAAGCCAGGCTATACCTGGAGCGACATGAATGGGCTTGGTCATTTTGCAGAGCCTTTGGTTTGGTTCAATATCTATTGGACTGCATGGGGGATTTTCCTAGTGCTGTTTTTCAGTATCTTTTTCAGCAGAGGAACCGAGAATTCATGGAAAAGCAGACTAAAAACCGCCAAATCCAGGCTTGGGAATCCTGCCCCAAAATTGTCATTTGCATTTCTGGCTATCGCTCTGCTCTCCGGAGCTTACATCTACCACTCTGTAGTCTATGAAAATGGCTACTTAACCGACGATGAAGGCAAAGAAAGGGCTGTTGCGTATGAACAACAGCTTAAAAAATATGACCGGATTCCTCAGCCAAAAGCGACGAAGATCACCATCAAAGCGGATCTTTTCCCCATGGAACGGGATGCCTATTTCGAAGCCCAGGTTCAATTGGTAAATAAAACCGACAGTCCTATTGATTCCATCCATTTCAATAGTTCAGACTTGTCGGACTTTACGGTACTCCTGGATGGGGACACTCTGGACTATCGATTCCCACTTAAGTACAAGCCAAGAAAATTTCAGCTTTTTGTCGCAAAACCAGAGCAGGAATGGTACAAAATCACCGCACTACCTGATCCCATGATGCCAGGAGACACACTCGATTTTGTCATCTTTAGCAAAAAAATCAATGAAGGATTCCCTAATGCAGGATATGGTCGTGAGCTCGTCTACAACGGCACCTTCTTCAGCGGGGGAGTTCCTGAGATAGGTTATTCTGCCAATGCAGAAATGAACAGTGATGAAGACCGAAAAAAATATGGACTTCCTCCCAAACCAGAGGATCTACCCGAACATCGGGATCCCTATGGGGAACGAACATTGCTTTTCGCAGATGATGCTGATTTTATCCAGTTTGAAGCAATCGTCAGCACTATCCCTAGTCAAATCGCTGTGGCGCCAGGATATCTGCAGAAAGAATGGGAAGAAAATGGAAGACGCTATTTCCACTACATTCAGGATACGCCGATTCAGTCCTTTTTCACCTTCATTTCAGCCGAATATGAGGTGTTGAAAGATAAAGCAGTGATGCCTGACGGTTCAACGGTGAACTTGGAAATCTTTCACGATCCCAAGCATAAGTATAACCTAGATCGATTTCTAGGTGCATACCAAGATGGAATTACCTATTTCTCTGAAACCTATGGCGACTTCCAGTTTCGCCAGATGCGTCTCATGGAATTCCCAAGGTATGCAGGCTTTGCTCAATCCTTTCCTAACACCGTTCCATTTGCGGAGAGTTTCGGTTGGGTAGCCGATTTCAAGGATCCGGATGATTTTGATTACGTCTACTATGTCACTGCCCATGAGCTTGCTCACCAATGGTGGGGGCATCAGATCGCTCCAAACTATACCCGAGGGTCCAATCTGATTTCAGAAGCCCTGGCAGAATATTCTGCGCTGGTCCTTACAGAAAGAAGGTATGGAAAAGACAACATGAAGCGATTCCTAAAAGAGGAACTGGACAACTACCTATCTGGCAGATCGAATGAAGGCAAGAAAGAGAACACGTTTATCAATTGCAACAGAGCTTATCAGTGGTACTACAAAGGCAGCTTGATCCTGTACGGATTACAGGATTTAATCGGTCAGGATGCGATGGATTCGGCATTGTATGCGTTTAATCAGGAATTTGGACTCAAAGAAACTCCACCATTTCCTGGAAGTTATGACCTCTATAGGCACCTGGATGCAGTCACGCCGGACAGCCTGAAATACTATTTGGATGACACTTGGAACAAAATAACGCTGTATGACAACAAGGCAGAAGAAGTCCAGGCCAAACGCATCACATCGGGTGAATATGAAATCACGCTAAAAGTCAAATCCCAAAAGCTATACGCCGATGAAACAGGTCAGGAATCCAATGCAGCATATGTCGCTGACTACATTGATATTGGGGTGTTTGCAGCGGAGGACAAAGACGAAAATGGCAGAACTCGCGTCAATCCGCTATATATCCAAAAGTATAAAATCAAGCCCGGAGAATCGACGATCACTTTCAAAGTCAAGGGCGAACCTGTCAAAGCAGGAATCGATCCTTACAATAAACTGATTGATAGATTACCAGATGATAATACGATTGCAGTGGAAATCAACTAAACGAAAAGTCCCGAATTTCTTCGGGGCTTTTTTTTTTTGATTCATTCCTTTTGATCTAAGATCATTGGTGAAAAATCAAGTTAATTCCCTTCTAGCTTAATTAACTCAAAAGCCATTTCATCCTCTTTGATTTCTGGATTATTCGGATGGCTGAGAGAAAGGTATAGGCCCTTTTCCCCCACAAAGAAATTGGTAGGAAAATAGGTGCCCGCTTCGAATTTAGTTTCTGTGAGGAGCTGAAGTTCTTTATCGAAAACCATCACAACAAAAGCTGAAGGGCTAGTTCGCAGTGCTCTCAATTCCTCATCAGTCTCAAAAACAACAGGGGGATACCCAAATCGATAAAACACCTTACGAAAAGAATCGTAAACCAACGATTCATAACGCGACTTGGAAAAAGCATATTCGCTCATTCCTCTGCTATCGACATCTTTTGGAATCTTAGGCATTTGATTATCCAAAAACTGGCTTTTCGCGTCTATCACGGTCCAAGCTTCTGAATTTTGACCCGTAGAATAGAGGCGGTGATCACCTATGAACGATACAAATTTCTTCCCACTTGTATTTACAATACTGTATTCCAATTGCTTACTTCCTGAGCTGAGATAGTCATTGGGAAAGCCTGGCGGAAACATCCGAACAGCACCAGTTTCCAAATTAATAGCTGCTTCAAGTGACATGCTATCCAAGTTACTTTGAGTGTATTCGGTTAGCCTTTTATCCCCCCTGACTTTTACAATCAACTCTTTTCCAATTACCGTTGGTGGTGAGACATAGTAGCTATTATGTGGAAAAATGGTCGAATAGCCAGTGGGAAGTTCAAATCGAATCCGGTTTTGGATCACTCCCGAAGTGTCGATTATTGCAAAACGATTACCAAATGGTGGAAAAAGGAAAATGCTGTCCAAGCTTTGCACATGAAAATAATTCCACTCAATTCCCTGATCTCCTTCACGCTCGAAAACCAACTCCTTCTCTAAAACCTGATTTTCTAAGTCATAGATTTGAAGAGAATTCGTGTTCCAATTTGCGCTGAAAAGGTACGGTTTGCCTCCTTCAAAGTATTGCAGGCCAGGACTAATATTGGAAGTCGAGTCGTTGATCGGTAAAATTATTTTTTCACCTGATGCCGAGAGACTATAAGACTTTTGCTCTTCCTTTTTATCCTGACAGGAAAAAATCAACACTGAAAAAAGACCGGCAACTAGTGTTTTTGAGGTAAACTTGTACATGAAAATTGGTTTAGACAATTAAACTAAATTCAATTATTAAACTATGAAATAAAAATATCGTTTTTTAAAATTTTAATATGAAACAGCAACTCGGCCAACTCACCTTACTCGTCAGTGATTACGACGAAGCCATTCACTACTACACAGCAATCCTCGGCTTTGAGCTTTTGGAAGATACCCAAATGAGTGAGACCAAGCGCTGGGTGAGGGTATCACCTCCCGGATCTGCTTGCCATTTACTTTTGGCCAAAGCAGCAAACGAAAGCCAGCAAGTTCAAATTGGACTTCAGGCTGGTGGACGAGTGTTCCTTTTCCTTTACACCGATGATTTTTGGAGAGACTATAGAAGGTATACCGCTCGAGGCGTAGAGTTTATCCGTGAACCTGCCGAAGAAACGTATGGAACGGTATCCGTATTCAAGGATTTGTATGGCAACTTGTGGGACTTGATCGAACCCAGAGAACAGTAACCAGCCCCAGTTTTCAGTATTCAGCATTCTAGCATCTATGGAACCTCAACCCAACAACCCCCTTCACGGCGTAAAACTAGCTGAAATCGTCGAGCATCTTGTGTCAGTTTATGGTTGGAAAGAGCTCGGGGAGCGGATTACAATTCGTTGCTTTACCCACGATCCTTCTGTGAATTCAAGCCTAAAATTTTTACGAAAAACACCCTGGGCAAGGGAGCGGGTAGAAGGGCTCTACCTCAAATCACTCCGTGACGCAAAGAAGAAAAAATCAGAGTAACTCTGTCTAAAGGACATCTCCCTAGCTCTGCCCCTTACTTTTCCATGGCCTCGTAGATGATGTCATGAATTTTGGTCCGGATACCCTCTGTCAATAATTTGTTGTTTTCTGCTTCGGGATAGACACGATTGGAAAGAAAAACATACACCAACTGATTTTCCGGATCAGCCCACACGCATGTACCAGTAAATCCGGTATGACCGAAGGTGCTTTTCGGAGCTAGTTTACCCGCAGATCCACCTTTGCCTTTTTCGGGCTCAGGTTTATCCCATCCCCAACCTCGACGACTCAGGGTAGACTGACGTTTCGTAAATTGATCCACTGTTTCAGGTTTGTATAAGGTCACATCTCCGTAAGTCCCCTTATTCAGCATCAGCTGCATCATCACTGCGATATCATTGGCTGTGCCAAAAAGTCCCGCATGACCGGCCACACCTCCGTACATCGCAGCACCTGGATCATGGACAAAACCCTGAACCTGTCGTTTTCGGAAAGCGACATCATTCTCTGTCGGAGCGATTTTATCCAAGGGCATCTTGAGATACGGATTGAAGGTCAAGGTCTTCAAACCAAGAGGTGCGTAAAAATTCTGATCGAGAAATTCATCCAAGGGCTGGTTGACTATCCGCTCTACTACAGCCTGCATGAAATACATGGTCAAATCCGAATAAACATACTTGTGCGGCCGGGGCAAAAGCTCGGATTTCACAGTCCAATTCCAGATACTATCCCGAAGTGCATCCCTTCCATACATGTCATTGGATACCGGCCGGCTGAATCCCGGCTCTAAGGAGGCTTTGTAATAATCTCCTCGCCATTGTCCTGATTCCACAGTTTTGACATAGTGTGGAATGAATGCTTTCAGTCCAGCTTCATGTGCCATTACATTTTTGAGTACAAGGCCAGATTTATTGGTACCCTTGAGCTCGGGCAAATACTCACCCAAAGTTCGATTCATATCCAATTCTCCCCGACTCTGGAGAAACATGACTGCCTGAGTCGTTGCAAGGACTTTGGTGATCGAAGCCAAATCGTAGACGGTTTCCCGAGTAACTGGTGCGGTCTTTTTATAGTCCAGGTAACCATAGGATCGCTCGAAAACAACCTTTCCATCTTTCATCACCAGCACATTTCCTCCCGGAGCCGCTTGGATCTGTATCATTCGGTTTGCGACCTCATCGATTTTATCCAGAATTTCTGAATTAAGTCCGACACTTTCAGGCGTCCCGTATGCGACCCTTTTGGCGTCGCTGAGGTATCCACCTACCCCATGGGAATATTGACCACTGACCGTAACTGGCAAAATGCCCTGGCCTGGTCTGCCTCCAAAAAGAACCTGCGGAACTAGTTTTTGAGTCTCAGCTGAGTTTTCATAGGCCAAAACCACATTTCCCATCCCTTCCAGTGCCTTTGCTCCATAAGCATTCCCAAAAAGCACCGTGACAACTTTTTGTCTTTTCTCAAGGCTTCGGATCAATTGAATATCTCCTGGAGCAATTCCAAATGCACGCTTGGGACTGTTAGTCACCCCCATCAGGCCGATGACTACCACATCATAGTCTTCCAGCTGCTTCATCAGGTTGTAATGTGCAGATTCGCCGGCGGCTTTTTCAATAGTGAAGTGATCGACACTAGTATAATTTTTCAAATAGGCATGGAATACCTTCCCATCATCTCCGATTGTTAAACTGGCAAATTTTTGAAGATCAAGATTTTTGAAAGGAAGAATATCTCCTTTGTTGGCGGCCACCGTAATCGATTCAGCATAGAGCTTTTCGATCACTTCAGCCGTTTTTGGTGTATTTAGGCGCTCGACAATCCGGTAGGTATCGATAGGCTTGTATCTATCCAGTCCAGCCCAATACTTTGCCTTCAGAATTTTCTTTACCCTCCGATTGATTTCAGATTCCTTGATACTTTCATTTTCGATGGCTTCCTTGATCAAGGCTTTTGCCTTAGGTACGTCCTGAGAATACAAGAGTACATCGTTGCCAGCAAGTAGGGCTTTGAGATCCACTTCACCAGGCTTGTTGACATTAGCAACGCCCCGCATGTTGAGCGCATCTGTGAAGATCAATCCCTGAAAATTCATTCGATTTTGAAGCAAATCAGTCACCACAGGTTTAGATAGACTTGTTGGGATGTTTAGTCCGTTATCCAAACTTGGGACATTGAGGTGAGCAACCATCACTGACATCAAATCCTCCCTGAAAAGTTCCTGATACGGATAAAGGTCCACATCCCAAATCCGCTTCTCTGCATGCTTGATTACAGGCAAGGTATAGTGACTGTCGCTTTCGGTATCGCCATGACCGGGGAAATGCTTGGCATTGGCAATGACCCCATTATCTTGAAGTCCCTTCATATACGCCACCGCTCTTTTAGTGACCACATCTTTATTCTCTCCAAAAGCCCGGTATCCGATTACTGGATTATCGGGATTGGAATTGACATCGACCACTGGGGCAAAATTGATGTGCATCCCTAATTCCTTGAATTGTCGGGCGATTTCTGCTCCCATTTCGTATATCAAATCTGGATTCTGAATTGCTCCCAGCGTCATTGCTTTTGGGAAGTTTGACACTGAATCCAATCGCATCCCGATCCCCCACTCTGCATCCATTGCAATAAAGAGTGGTGTTTTTGATTGGGCCTGGTAGTAATTGGTCAATCTAGCCTGGCGATCTGGCCCACCCTGAAAGAAAATCAACCCTCCCAGATTTTCAGTTTTGACCAAATTGCTTATTTCATCGATGTGTTTTTGATCTTTGTTAGAGTAAGCAGCCACCATGAACAATTGACCCAAGCGCTCATCCAAAGTCATGGCTGAAAAAACACTGTCCACCCATGCTTCCTGCTCCATTCGGTCCTCACTGATCAGTGGGTCATGATTTGAGACAAAGGGATCTACTTTTCCCGAGGTAAATATTCCGAGAAGTATTACCAGTGAAAACAGTCTCCAAAGCTTCCTATTCATTATCGAGATCAATTTTTTATACTTACCTTTAAAAATGCATTGTGAAGGCAGCGAAAGCGCAAACTTTCAATAGTCTCCATTTACTTCACAACTACCAGAATGAGACTCCAAAATCAATATAGCAAAGATTAGGCAACATTGAGTAGGCTTTGTTGTTTTAAACGCAATTAAGTGTTTTACGGTATATTCAGCATTTAATGCAGTTATAGTTTGTCAGGTTGATCGCAGCTTGAACCGATTGAAGATGATTCGAGCAGGTCAATTACTTAATACCCTGGAAATAAAAACCCCAGCAAGAGAATGTCAGACCACTGCTAAAAAACTTATAAAACCATGAAATTCCCTTCCATATTTCGTACCGCCAGCCCAATGAGGTATGATATTAAGCCCAGATATTACGATCCTGTCAAAGAGGAAATCGAACAGCGCACTTCCAGAATCAAAAAAGAATTAGAGAGTGAAGGTCTGCTTGGACCAGATGGTGAGTCTGATTTGTCGGGGTATGGAGCAGGCATTAAAGGATCCTTTTCCCAGTACAAGGGAATCAAACCGCGGGAGACCAGCTTATTTAGCTCCACCGCTATGATCCGAACCATGTTGTTTTTAGGAATGATATTTTTGGCTTTCGGATACATATACATCGGCCCGGATGTCTTTACTTATTTGTTATATGTTGGTTTGGTTGCCGCTGGGATTTATTTCGTGGTCAGATTAAAACCCCGCTCAAAAGATGAGTAACATCATCCAACTTCTCCCGGATGCAATCGCCAATCAAATTGCGGCAGGAGAGGTAGTACAGCGTCCTGCTTCTGCACTCAAAGAACTCCTGGAGAATGCTGTAGATGCCGGAGCGACCCAAATCCAAGTAGTCATCAAGGAGGCCGGAAAACAACTCATCCAAGTCATTGACAATGGAAAAGGCATGTCTGCAACCGATGCCCGCATGAGTTTTGAACGTCACGCCACATCCAAAATCCGCACATCCGAGGACTTATTTTCCATCCGTACTTTTGGATTTAGAGGAGAGGCGCTAGCTTCCATTGCTGCAGTCGCTCAGGTAGAACTTAAGACCAGACAGTCCGATACGGAACTAGGCACACTGATTCAGATCGAAGGATCAGAGGTCAAAAAACAAGAACCCGTCGCTATACCTGTAGGCACCTCGGTGGCCATGAAAAACCTGTTTTTCAATGTACCTGCCCGCCGTAATTTCCTAAAATCCAATCCCGTAGAAATGCGTCACATTGTGGATGAATTTCAGCGGGTGGCGCTTTCTTATCCTGAGGTAGCTTTTTCACTGTTCCAGCAGGATTTGGAAGTATTCAGTCTCCCTGCGGGAAAGCTGAGTCAGCGGATTGTCAGTCTTTTTGGAAAAAACTACCAAGGTCAGCTAGTTCCCTGCAACGAGGAAACTCCCCACTTAAATGTCAAAGGTTACATCGGCAAACCTGAAAATGCTAAGAAAACCCGCGGAGAGCAGTTTTTCTTCGTCAACAACCGCTACATCAAAAGCTCCTACCTCCACCATGCGGTAAGCTCAGCCTTTGACGGACTGATTCAAAATGACCAATACCCGTTTTATGTTTTGTTTTTGGACATTGATCCTGCACACATTGACATCAATGTTCACCCTACCAAAACGGAAATTAAATTTGATGACGAGCGCACAGTCTATGCCGTCATTCGATCGGCAGTCAAGCAAGCACTCGGAGCTCATCATGTGATGCCTTCACTCGATTTTTCGCTGGATGTAAACTATCAGGAAAATTGGACAAAGAATCCCGACACCAAAGTCCAAGTCGATCGGGAGTATAGCTACAAAACATTCAACACACCGGAATTCAAAAAGTCTTCCGTGTCAGGCTGGGAGCGGCTTTTTGAAGGAAATTCGTCTCAGTCTTCACCTTCCCACAGTACGGATGAAGACCATGAGATCCTGACATTTCCCAGTCGGGCGAGTTCGGATGAATCCAGGCTGATGATCCCATCGCAAGAGACAGAAGCGACAGGCACAACTTTTCAGGTCGAATTGAGCTATATCATTGCACAGATGTCTACAGGTCTGCTCATCGTGGATCAGCAGTCGGCTCACGAGCGAATACTTTATGACCGATATTTCCGACAGCTTCAGTCTGCACAAGGCGCCTCTCAGCAATGCCTCTTCCCGCCTACCGTTCAGTTGAATGCCGGAGATTTTGCCTTGGTCATGGATATGCTTGCTGAGCTTCACAGTTTGGGGTTTGTGGTGGAAGAATTCGGCAAAGACACAGTCCTGATCCAAGGAGTACCTGCAGATGTGCAGGTCAAAAATGAGAAAGAGCTTTTCGAAGGTCTGTTGGAGCAGTTTAAAAACTTCAAAAACGAACTTTCACTCGATAAGCGGGAAAACTTGGCCCGATCACTTTCGCGCAGAGCATCCATCAAAAAAGGACAAAAACTCAATTCCCAAGAAATGGAGACACTCGTTGGTCAGCTTTTTGCCAGTCAAAATCCCAATTATTCCCCTGCAGGGAACAAAACATTCGTGAAATTGGATTTAAATAACATTCACTCCTTCTTCGGAAAATAGCATGTTTAGAAATATCACCCCGGTCGTACAAAATCTCCTCCTGATCAACATCGTCGTTTTTGTGGTGGCGAATTTTGTATTTCCAGTATTGAATGAGTGGTTTGCCTTGTATTACCTTCAAAGTACCTACTTCAAACCATTTCAATTTTTAACCTACATGTTTATGCATGCCGATTTTTGGCATCTATTCAGCAACATGTTTGGATTGTTAATTTTTGGTCCCCTGCTTGAACAGTTTTTGGGTCCTAAAAAATTATTTATCCTTTGGATGGTCTGTGGGATCGGTGCAGGAGTACTCTATTCAGGCTACTCTATGTATGAATATAAAACGCTTGAAGACAAAGTACTGGCTTTTGAAAGCAGTCCAGATCCTGAATACTTCAACCGCCTTGTATTGGAAAACAGGGGCTACTTCTCACCGGAAGTTTTTGATTTTGTGGATCAATACAGTCGAAATCCTGAAGACCCCATGTATATAGAGCGAGCAGAAAAGACCCTTGAGGCTATTCTTAGACTTCGCTCTAATCAACCCATGGTGGGTGCATCTGGCGCACTTTTCGGAATCTTGGTAGCTTTTGGTATGCTTTTCCCAAATACTCAACTCTTCCTGCTTTTCCCCCCCATGCCTGTCAAAGCAAAATATTTGGTGGGAGTTTATGCCCTTTATACGATTTATAACGTATTTCTAAACAGCCCTACCGATAATGTCGCACATTTTGCGCATTTGAGCGGACTGGTGATCGGGGCGATATTGGTTTATTATTGGAAAAAGGACAGAAAAAGTTTCTATTGATATGTACGGAGGTTTCTGGGACAATTTGAAAAATGCCTTCAGGCACAGCGACAACAGCCTTTATAAGCTGATTGCGATCAATATTCTGGTGTTTTTTGGATTGCTGATTGTCCGCGTACTGCTCACCATCAGTGGATTGGGAGACATTTATCAAGCTGCCTTAAGTCATCTGACAATGCCTGCTTACCTGCCCAAACTTGCCACTCAGCCTTGGACGGTGTTCACTTACATGTTCCTGCACGAAGGGGTTTTTCATATTCTCTTCAATATGCTGTTTTTGTACTGGTTTGGTTTATTGGTTCACCAGTACTTAGGCAGTAGAAAACTCGCCAATCTTTACATTTTGGGCGGACTATTCGGTGCTTTGTTTTATGTGGTTATCTACAACCTTGCTCCCTATTTCAGCCAATCTGTAGAAACTTCTATGATGTTGGGAGCGAGTGCAGGCGTTTTTGCCATTGTCGTAGGCGCAGCGACACTCACTCCAAATACCACGTTTTTTCTACTCATTATCGGTCCTGTCAAGATCGTTTACATTGCGGCATTCTATGTAATTCTATCTTTTGCCAACTCCATCGGTGCCAACGCTGGCGGGGAGATTGCCCATCTGGGAGGAGCACTGCTCGGCTACCTCTACATCACTCAGCTCCGCAAAGGGAACGACTGGGGAGTGCCCGTGCAGAAAGTGGGAATTTTCTTTGAAAATCTATTTAGCCGAAATCAAAGCAAAGTAAAAGTCAGCTACCGCAAAGCAAAAACTACGAGCAGTGGTGGTTTTGGGAGCTTTTCTTCCAAATCCAATCCTTCCACGATAGCAAAAAACCAAGAAGCTACACAGGAAGAAATCGACATGATCCTGGATAAAATCGCCGAGAAAGGATACGATGCACTTAGCAAAGAAGAAAAAAGGAAGCTTTTTGAATTCAGCAAAAAGTAATAACGGCCTATCCTGACCTCATTTTCGAGATAGATTTCAAACGGACTAAAGAGGAAAAGCCAACCCAATTCTGAATCCGGGTTCCTGCCTAAATTGACTTTGAAATTTGAACTCGGTACTCAGGCCAACCCATTCCGTGAGGACGATATAGGCACCGACGCCGACATTAGCTCCAACATAATTTTGCTTGACCCCAGGCTGTCCGGGTTGATTATTTTGAAAAGTTTGGCTGTATCCTGCCATAAAATAGAGCTGTGATGGTCCCTCGGTCACATAATACCGCAGGTCAAAACTCAGGTTGCTGGAATTACCCACTTCGGGAAAATATTTCACAAAACTCGGCATCAAAGCAAACTTGTCTGCAAAAAAGAACTCAGCTCCGGCTCCGGCTCCAAATTCACCAAACCGTAATCCATAGGTTGCCAAGGCATGTAGTCTAGCATCACCTTTTTCCTGAGCCTCAGACTGAATGACCAAGGCTCCCATCAGAACAAAAAACAAAAGTGCTTTTTTCATAGATCCAGCTTTTTTCTAAAAAAGGTAAGCGCCTTTGCTGAGCTTTGCAAGTGTGGACTATTGGATGATTTTTACAGTCCTGCCCAGTCTACCTTCAGCGTCCATCCCTTCTAGAATGATCAGTTGGCGTTTTGCAGTGTCAGAATTGAAAAACTGGATTTGTGCTTTGCCATTGGCATCAGTATTTACTGCTGGGTTCCAATAAAGTGTCGCCCTGCTGTCCGTAGTAGCATTTGCGTTTGATTTTTCATCGTATTTGGGCGAATAAAATTCCCTCGGAGAATCATACCCTCCATATTGGGTCACCAAGGTCCCCCCAACGCTTACATTACTGATCCCAGCACCCGTTTTGGTGTAGACTGCAATGACCCCATTTGCACCCTGCGAACCAAAAATGGCTGCTCTGGCCGGATCCTTAAAAACATCCACACTGGATACATCCCGGGGATTTATTTGAAGTAAGGTGCTGGCATCCACAGGGAAATTATCCAACAAATACAATGGACCTGTTCCGGAGTTAACCGAGCCTACTCCCCTGATCTGGACCTGAACATCCAAACCCGAAACAAAAACCTGAACTCCGGATACTCTGCCTTGGATCAGCTGAAAGACGTTTGTATAAGCAACATTCCCCGGGATTTTATCCGGATTGATTGTCACATCACCTGTTCCATATATTTTTCTGACTTCCTCTTCTTCTTTTTGAATCGTCTTGGCTTCTACAGTCACTCCTTCCAGATCCAAAATATCCTGATCTTCATTGAGTCGCTGAAGCAAGTTTCTTGCTTCGAAACTTTCTGCTAAGGCAGCAGGCCATTGGATTTGGGTGGGGTAGACCCCATTGATCTGAGTAAATACTGCCTCAGGCTTGATGATACTCACATCCACGAAATTTCTTGCACGGCTATCCTCAGCGGTGATGGTCACTGTGACCGAATCCTGATAATCCAATTCCCTTAAAATAAACCGCCCATTTGGGCCGTATTCAGAAGAAATAATCTCAATTCCATCCCCAATTACAGCACTTACCTTTCCACCACCAAGTCCTTTTTTGGTTTCTTGCTGCTCTGTAATCTGTCCTTCAATATTAATTCCACGCTCGATGAAATTAGCAATCTCAGGAAGCTTATTGGCCAATACATCATCCCAGGTAAACCGTCTCCATCCATGAGTCAACATGACTAGATCAAGCAGCTCCAATGTCTCTGCTTCCTGATCTTTGAAATAAATTCCTGGCTGATGGATTTTGCCACGAAGGTCTGAAGTCAGGAGCAAGGACGAGAAAATGGTTCCATACTCATCTGACTCATCACTCACTTGATCTGCATCAGTCACAGAAATGGAAAAAGAACCTTTGGCAGGCTGATTATTGAAAGTCCCTGTAAAGTCCAACGCTACTTTTCCCCGAGGGCTGAGTGGACCGGAGTTGGCTAGTTCAAGCTTGAGAAAATCATCTTTTTGAACAAAAATCAAACGCTCCAAAAGCGGCTTGCCCTCAGTACTCAGTACAGTAATGTGGTTGATCCCGGAGATGAGGTTTTCTTTTGGAATCCTAACTCCCCAAACTCCATTGGCCAAAGCACCCTGAATCATGTAATTGATCACCCCACGAGTCTGAGAAACCAACAGCAAGGAATTTGGGTCGTACTGCCCCTGTACAAAAACCGTGATAAATGCAGCACCAGGATTATTGACTACTTGGACGACAAGTCCCTCAGAATCCGCCTTGGGGAGGGAAACAGTTCTGGTTTCACCTGTTTTTGGGTTGGTGATTACCGCTGAATAATCTGATTTGGAAGGCGTCAATTCCACTTTTCCCATGCCTCCAAAACGGGTGGCAAAAGGCTGTCCCTCGATTGTACCCTGAATATCCAAAGGAGTTCCATCTGGATCCACAGCACGAAAGGCCACATTTGACTTTTTGCCAATCACCATATGTCCTCCCTCAGGCAAAAACTGTACATCTGCCAAACTCAAAGCGTATGGCAGGCGGATGGTCTGAGTCACGGGATAATCCCCGTTTTCATAGTAAGTCATTTCCAGACTTTGACTGGGATTGTCTTTTTCGGGTATAGTGAAGGAAAAAGAAGCTTGACCCTGTGCATTCAGGGCAAGAGATTGCTTGTACAATTCAGTTTCGCCGGCAAGTGCTCGAATTTCCAAAGGTTGATTGGACAATGGATTTCCACTACTGGAAACTGCATCGATTTCTACTTGGTATTTTACTTTCCCGGTAGAGGTACTGATTTCGCTAAAGTTAACCTTTGGAAGAAATGACCCCCCTGCACCATCGACTACTACAAAAGAAGTGGTAAGAAAATATTCTTCACCAAAATTTCGCATCCATGCTGTGTAGGCTTTGACTTGGTATTTACCTGTTTTTCCGAATCTTGGAATTTTAAAGTCCCCCGCACCACGGCCTTGTTCGATTTTCACTTTGCGCTGCTCCAACAGCAGGCCAGACCCATCAAAAATATCCACATATAAGGTGCTACTCAACGGAGAGGGAATCTGGCTACTCCCTGCAAGGAGATAGGCACTGAACCATACGTCATCACCCAGAGTGTACGTATGCTTATCCAGGTGCAGATAAACTTTCTCCGTAGGAAATTCTTTTTGGATGCTCTGAAAATAGTTTTGAATCTGATCAGGTAATGTTTCCTGTGCCTGAATGGGTAAAACAAAGAAGCTGAATGCAACAAAAAGCATCCCTGAAAAAAGGGTTTTCATGAGTAGAATAGTTGGTTATCAAAAACGCAAGTAATAAAACTACTACTTGCTTTAAATACAAGAAAAAAAATATTAAATCCTTGATAATTGTGCTACTTCGTTTTTATTAGCCAGCTGCCCACACGCAGCGTCGATGTCTTGTCCTCTTGATTTCCGGACTTTGGCGATGATTCCATTTTGCTCCAAAATCCGCACATACATATCCACTGCTTCCTGCTTTGCCTGACGAAATTCCCCTTCATCGATCGGGTTGTACTGGATCAGATTTACCTTTGAAGGAATGATTTTACAGAATTTGGCAAGTGCACGTACGTGTTTTTCATCGTCATTGATTCCCTCCCAGATCACATATTCGTAAGTCACCTTTCGTTTGGTCTTTTGGTACCAGTATTTTAAAGCTTCAGCTAGTTCCTCGATCGGATTGGAATCGTTGATCGGCATGAGACGGGAGCGCGTTTCATTGATCGCCGAGTGGAGCGAAACGGCAAGATTAAATTTAACCTCATCGTCTGCCATCTTTCGGATCATCTTGGTCACCCCTACAGTAGACAGGGTAATCCTTCTCGGAGCCATTCCAAGTCCTTCGTGAGAAGTAATTTTATCAATGGCCTCGATCACATTGGCATAATTGAGCAGAGGCTCACCCATCCCCATGAAAACGATATTGGTCAAGGGCCGCTGGAAATAGGTCTCTGCTTCTTCTTTGATGGCGACGACTTGGTCGTAAATCTCACCAGGGGTGAGGTTACGCATACGCTTAAGCCTCGCAGTTGCACAAAAGTTACAATCCAGACTACAACCTACCTGGGAGGATACGCATGCAGTAATCCGCTTGGTGGTAGGAATAAGTACAGATTCGACAATCTTATCATCGTAGAGTTTTACAGCATTTTTGATGGTGCCGTCGCTGCTATGCTGCATCAGATCGACCTGAATGTGGTTGATGATGAAGTTTTCCTTCAGCATTTCCCGGGTGGACAGGGAAATATTGCTCATGTCATCGAAGTTTTTCAGGGACTTATTCCAAAGCCAATCATAGACCTGCTTTGCCCGGAATTTTTTGTCCCCTTTTGCCAAAAAATAGTCTTCCAGCTCGGTCAGACTTAATTTTCGAATGTCGATCTTTTGGTTTTCCACAGGACAAAGGTAAGGATTGGAAAATTGAAATATTTTAAAATTGAAAAATAGGAAGAATGGTTTTGGGTGTCTTTGTTGATAACATAAAAAAATGATCTAGTCCCGGGGATTTCAAATTTCGTCGGATCTCGCCGGATTGATATCGAACATGACCTCGTAATTGGTACTTCTTAAATCGTAAATCCCATTTCCTTTTATCAGAAAAAAGCACGGGATTCAGGAACTTATGACGTATTTTTGCGCTTGAAAAAGCAAAATTACCCTATGCGCCAATCCTGGTGGAAAATCCTTGCAATCGGACTCTTGCTGTACACACTCACTGCCGGATTGCTGATGGACGTCCCTCGACTTCCTATTCTGAATGAAACCATCCGTGCCTTACATTTCCATGTGACCATGTGGTTTGGGATGATTCTGATGCTGATAGTGGCAGTATATTACAGCATTAAATATTTGCGAACCAACAACCTTGAGCATGACGACATGGCGATTGAATTCACTAATGCCGCTATTCTTTTTGGCGTATTGGGTATTGTCACCGGGATGCTATGGGCGAGGTTTACCTGGGGAGACTACTGGAGTGGTGATCCCAAGCAAAATGCCGCCGCTATAGGCTTACTCATGTACTTTGCCTATCTCATTCTCAGAGGCAGCATCACAGATCCACAGCAGAAAGCTCGGATAGGTTCAGTCTATAATATTTTCGCTTTTGCAGCTTTCATTCCCCTGATCTTCGTTTTGCCAAGGTTAACAGACAGTCTTCATCCTGGTAACGGAGGGAATCCTGGGTTCAACGCCTACGATCTTGATTCCAAACTCCGCCTGGTATTTTATCCAGCAATTCTAGGATGGACCCTTTTGGGAGCTTGGATGGCAACGGTCCGAGTGAGAATCCGTAGAGTGGAACGAGTGCTGGAGGACAGATTTCTAAATTCCTGAGATGAAATCGAGCATGACCCAAGTCGATACACAAAGGGATGATTGTAATGCATCTTCCTGCCGGAAGGCGAGAAGATTCCACCTGCCTGCCGGAAAAGGCAGGTGTGTCTGCTAAAAACAAATTACAAACACATGAAAAAATTCTTGACAATTGCCCTGCTACTATTCTCACTGAGCGCTCTAGCTCAGGAAAAAATTCCGGTAACCGAATCCGACTACTCCAACAGTACCGTAGAAATGGCGGATCAACTGCGTGGAGACGGAAAAATTTATGTTTTGGTGGGAATCATTGCAATCATTTTCATCGGGATCACAGTTTATCTGGTAAATACGGACCGAAAAATCTCCAAACTCGAAAAAAACATTACGTCATAAACCGCTCGATATATGAAAAAAGGACACATCATCGGCCTAGGAATCATAGCAATCGCCATCGTAATCATCATGACTTCCATCGGAGATGCCAGTAGCTACGAAAGCTTTAATACCGCATGGGAAATGAAAGAAGACGGTGAGGACAAAGCGATTCACGTCGTGGGTCAGTTGAAAAAAGACGCTACCGGACAGGTGTCAGGGATTGAGGTACGGGAAGACAAAACTTCATTTACTTTCCTTCTGGTAGACAATGATGGTACAGAGCAAAAAGTATTTTACAACGAACCGGTGCCAGCTGATTTTCAGCGCTCAGAGCAGGTAGTCGTAATCGGATCTTATCGAGACAAAGAAATATTTGTAGCAGATAAAATCCTGATGAAGTGCCCTTCCAAATATCAGGAGACAGATGTGCAGGCGGCAGGAATGTGAAGTTGAAACGCTATCCCAATTAAAAAATCATGATTAATACCTTTGTGGGTAATCTTGGCCATCTGATGACGATCGTGGCCTTTGTCAGTGCACTGGTTACTGCTTATGCCTATTTTCAGTATTTCAGGGCAAATGAAATTGAAAAAGCAAGCTGGAGACGGTTCAGCCGCATCAGTTTTTACATCCACACGGTTTCTACCGTGATGATTGCTTTCTCACTTTTTGAAATCATCTACAATCACCGATACGAGTATTTTTACGCCTATTCTCACTCCTCCAAAGCACTTCCTGTCCACTATATGATTTCCAGTTTCTGGGAAGGACAGGAAGGGGCATTCATCCTCTGGGCATTTTGGAATGTAATTTTAGGTGTAATCCTAATCCACACCAATAAATTCTGGGAAGCGCCTGTGATGATTGTTTTCGCTTTGGTTCAGGCCTTTTTGATTTCAATGATTATGGGTGTGGTGATCGGAGATCTGAAGATCGGCAGTTCTCCATTTATGTTGTTGAGAGATGCAACTCAAGCACCGATTTTCGAGCTCAATCCCGATTTTGTTCCTGAGGATGGAACCGGCCTCAATCCACTTTTGCAAAATATCTGGATGGTGATTCACCCACCAACACTTTTCCTTGGTTATGCTTCCACGTTGATTCCTTTCGCCTTTTTGATCGGTGGATTGGTGACCAAAAGATATTCTGAGTGGATTCGTCCGGCACTTCCTTGGGCCATTTTTTCAGCCATGATTTTGGGAATGGGAATTATCATGGGTGCCTATTGGGCCTATGTGACGCTCAACTTTGGCGGCTATTGGAATTGGGACCCGGTAGAAAATGCCGTGTATGTTCCCTGGCTGATTCTGGTCGCCTCGATTCATACCATGATCACCTTCAAGAAGAGCGCTACTGCGCTCAAGACTTCCATAGTCTTGGTGATTATGAGCTTTATTCTGGTGCTTTATGCTACATTCTTGGTGAGATCTGGGGTGTTGGGAGATGCTTCCGTACACTCATTTACCGATCTTGGACTTTCCGGTCAGTTGCTGATCTACATGCTGTTTTTCTTGGTGATTGCTGTGTTTTTGGCAGCCAGAGCTTGGAAACACATACCCACTTCAGAAAAAGAAGCTGACGTGTATTCCCGTGAGTTCTGGATTTTTCTTGGTGCTGTGACCTTGGGGTTGATGGCATTCCAAGTGATTCTTCCGACATCAATTCCCGCTTGGAATGCATTGGTGGAAAGCTTCGGCGGCATCTCAAATATGGCGCCTCCGGCAGACCAAGTGGAGTTTTACACCAAATTCCAATTGTGGTTTGCTGTAGCGATTGCACTTTTGACCTCGGTTGGACAGTTTTTCTGGTGGCAGAAAATTGACAAAAAAGCACTGAAGGAAGCCTTAGTTACCCCCTACATCGTCTCGGTGCTGATTTCTGCGGCGATTATTGTTTTGGCAAAAGTTTACGACTGGAAATACATCATCATTGTCCTTGCCGGCACTTTTACCATCGTGGCAAACGCGGTGATTCTAGCCAAAATTCTCAAAAAATCCACATTTAAACTTGCGGGGGGCTCATTGGCACACATTGGTTTGGGCATGATTCTCATCGGGATCATGTTCAGCTCGGGCTATTCGGATGTGATCTCCATCAATATGTCAGGACTTACTTATAGCAACAGCTGGGAAGATGAGATGAATAAGGAGCACGTCCTACTCTGGATCAACAAACCGACTCAGATGAAAGATTACACGGTCATCTACCGGGGAAGGCAGAAAAAAGTGGTAGGCGTGCCAGAATACGTGCCTGCTAAAATCCTCGAATCGACTGGAAACGTCAATGAAGCTATCGCCTTGGAGGATTTCAAAGATCACTTCAAAAAAGGCGATGTGGTCAAGATCGTTTTGGAAGAAAATGACTACTTCAAAATCGACTATCTCCAGAATGAAACCCTGAAATTCTCACTCAGTCCGATGTCCCAATTTAATGAAGGCATGGGCGGGCTGATATCTTCCCCTGATTCAAAAATCTATCTCAACAGAGACTTGTACACCTATGTCGCTGCAATGAATGATTATGAAGATCCGGAGTGGAAAGAAGATGAAAACTATGAGGTATCTCCAGGTGAGCAATTTCACATCGCTGATTTTGTTACCTACTTTGACGGAGCAGAGGTGCTCAAAGAAATCGAAGGGTACCAGTTGCAGGAAGGCGATGTCGCTGTAAAAGCCAAGCTTCGGGTTCTGGATTATGACACGGAGAAACTACTCGAGCCAACGTTTATCATACGTAACAATCAAGTCGGTAAATTACCGGTCATCGATACTGAACTTGGGCTGAAGGTGAGCTTGGAAAATATTCTTCCAGAGCAAAACAAATTTGTCTTCAAAGTCAATCAATACCAGAAAGACTATGTCGTGATGAAAGCCATCGTCAAGCCATACATCAATGTACTTTGGATCGGCACGATTATCATGTTGATCGGTTTCTCGGTCGCGATTTTCAGGAGATTTGACGAATTTCAGAAAATGCGGGACAAAGGATTGGAGTGATTTGAAAATAGAAATCAGCGATTTGAAATTGGATTCCACACAAAGCTCTGAAATTGCCTAGCTTTGCGGAATGTTGGACTTCAAGCAAATACTCTCCGTCTCTCTGATCCTCTTTTCTGTGATCGATATTCTGGGCTCTATCCCGATTGTCATCAATCTGAGAAAGAAAGTTGGCCACATCAAATCGGAACGAGCAACCCTGGCAGCTGGCTTGTTAATGCTAGCTTTTCTTTTGGTAGGAGAATCGATCTTACGCCTTTTTGGTATCGGGGTAAGTGATTTTGCCATTGCTGGAGCCTTGATCATTTTTGCGCTCGGCGCTGAAATGATTCTTGGGATAGAACTTTTCAAACCTGATCCGGATGCGACATCCAGTGCTTCGATAGTTCCGATTGCCTTTCCCTTGATCGCTGGAGCAGGCACCCTCACCACGATTTTAACACTAAAAGCAGAATTTGCACAGGTAAACATCGCCATCGGTATCCTGCTGAATCTGATCTTTGTCTATGCTGTATTGAAAAGTACGACTTGGCTCGAGAGCAAACTCGGAAAGACTGGATTGGATGTTTTGCGACGAATTTTCGGAATTATTTTGCTTTCGATAGCCGTGAAAATCTTCAAGACAAATGCCTTCCCTATTGAGGTTATCAACTAAATAATAGGAGAAATTCCTGTGAATTTCCCGATTTTTACTCCATGATTATCATTTTCACTGATGGCGCTGCCAAAGGAAATCCAGGTCCAGGAGGCTATGGAGCAGTTTTGAAATTCGGTCAGCACCGAAAAGAACTTTCTGAAGGATTCCGCCTGACTACCAACAACCGGATGGAATTGCTCGCTGTAATTCGTGCCCTGCAAGAATTGAAATCCACCGAATTTCCTGTTCACATCTATTCTGACAGCAAATATGTCGTGGACGCGATCGAAAAAGGTTGGCTTTGGGGTTGGCAAAAGAAGGGATTCAAGGACAAGAAAAATCCAGACCTCTGGCTCCGTTACATTCCATTGCATTTAAAATACAAGCCCAAGTTTTTCTGGGTAAAAGGACATGCCGGGCATCCGGAAAATGAGCGGTGCGACCAACTGGCCGTGGCAGCTGCAGAAGGAATTGGACTGAAAGTTGACACGGGCTACGAAGAAAGCCTGAATTAACACTCGCTTTTGCAAATTCATATCCAGCCAAAAAACACAAATAAAGTTGGCATTCACCTTGGGTTTGATATTTTTGCCTGAGACCATTTAAAAGGCAATCTCTTACCTCATTCGGCGTTGATTTTCTTTTAGGTCATTCCCTACCTATGTCACTTCAAGTCTCCCAATTAAGTAAACTTTACGGAACCCAAAAAGCGCTCGATAGCGTCAGTTTTTCAGCTACGCCGGGAAGAATCTTGGGTTTTCTGGGGCCGAATGGTGCGGGAAAAACCACCACGATGAAGATCATCACGGGCTACCTTTCGGCAGATTCAGGTGAAGTAAGTGTGATGGGTGAAAATGCCCTGGAAAACCCCAAACGGGTCAGTTCCAGAATTGGGTATCTCCCGGAAAACAATCCACTTTACCTAGATATGTACGTTCGGGAATTCTTGGAATTTTCGGGCGGACTTTATGGATTGACTACCGCTGAAACCAAAAATAGAGTAGGAGATTTGATTCAGAAAACAGGACTATCGCCTGAACAGCGCAAGAAAATCGGTCAACTTTCCAAAGGATACCGGCAGCGGGTAGGGTTGGCCAGAGCTTTGATCCACGACCCTCAGGTTTTAATTTTGGATGAGCCCACCACAGGTCTTGATCCGAATCAACTGGTGGAAATTCGCCAGTTGATCCAGGAGGTTGCATCCAACAAAACGGTCATTCTATCCACCCATATCATGCAGGAAGTGGAAGCTATCTGTCAGGATGTGGTGATAATCAATAAGGGTCAAATCCTGGCTGCAAGTGCACTTTCTGACTTAAAAGCCGGCACTGGCAAAATCGAATTAGTCTTGGAAACTGAGGAAGAATTAGACTTAACTTGGTTTGAAAAACTTGAAAAGGTACAGTTTGGAGTCAAAGGGAAAAAGCAGATAGTCATTGAGACCAATGAACCGTCTGAAAGCCGAAAAGTGCTTCTTCAGATCATCGGGGACCGCGGACTCAATTTGAGTAACCTGAGTCAAACTTCTAAAAATTTGGAAACGCTATTCCGAGAAATAACCAATTCGAAATGAAATCAAGGATGGCTCAAAAGGTTATCAGTTTGAAGATCTGCCGAAAGGCGAGGTTCCACCTGCCTGCCGGCAAAGGCAGGTGTGGCCTTTGAAAACCAGAAGAGAATCACATGAAAAGTTTATTCCTAAAAGAAATCAATGCCTTTTTTGGTAGCTTGACAGGCTATCTGGTATTGGCTTTATTTCTTATAGCGTTGGGATTGATCGTATGGGTTTTCCCTGAAAGCTCCGTGTTGGATTATGGATTTGCTGATTTGGAAGCGCTATTTACATACACCCCTTTTGTATTCACATTTTTGGTTCCGGCACTGTCGATGCGATTGATAGCAGAGGAGCGAAAAACCGGTACTTGGGAACTTCTGCGAACTTCCCCGCTTACTTTGGTACAGATTCTTCTGGCGAAATACTTTGCGCTGGTCACCTTGGTTTTGTTGGCTGTTTTACCCACACTATTGTATGCCTACAGTATTGTTCAGCTTGGAGATCCGGTTGGAAATTTGGACCTGGCTGGTTTTTTTGGAAGCTGGATCGGGCTGATCATGATCGGAGCCACCTTTGCCGCAGTGGGACTATTTGCCAGCGCCTTGACTTCGCAGCAGGTCGTCGCCTTTGTACTGGGAGTATTTCTTTGCTTCCTTCTATACTTTGGGTTTACCGCGCTCGCTGAACTGCTGACCGGAGAATTCGCCTATTTTGCAGAGGAATTGAGCTTGAGCTATCATTACATCAGCCTAAGTAGAGGGGTCATTAACAGCGGAGACATTTTCTTTTTACTTGGAATGATCTGGGTATTTTTAGGAGCTTCTGTTTTGGTTTTGAGAAACAAATGAAAAATCAAGCGCTCCATACCGTCAAGCCTTTTTTGATCCTTTTCGGGGGTGTACTCCTCTTTTTCCTTTTGGCGCAACTCGTCCGATTTAGAATTGACCTGACGGAGGAAAATCGATACTCTCTCCATCCTGCCACCGTGGAATTGCTCCAAGGTCTTGACCGCCCCCTTCATGTTGACATTCTGTTGACTGGCGAAAATCTGCCCGGAGGCATGCGGAGACTTCAGAAGTCCATCGAAGAAACAGTCCGAACTTTCAATGCCTATTCTTCAAAAAAAATCACCTTTTCTTATTTCGATCCCCTTTCGGTGACTGATTCGCTTCAGGAGGAATTCATTTTTACCCTGGTCGATTACGGAATTAATCCAACCAACGTCTTTTCCAACCAAAACGCCGGTCAACAAAGTCAATTGATTTTTCCAGGAATATTGGTGGCTGATGATGAATACGAGACCGGAGCCTTGGTATTGAAAGGTGAGCGAGGCATGACTCCTGATCAGATTCTCAATACCTCCATCGAAAATCTGGAATTTGAACTGAGCAATGCCATTCGAAAACTGGTCAATCCTGAAAAAGAAGCTATTGCGATGATCATTGGTCACGGGGAGCTTTCCGAAGATGAGGGATATGGAATCGTGGAAGCCCTCGATGGACAATATGAGGTATTCAAAGTACCATTGGATCAGGCGAAGGCAGTACAGGATCTGATGAATTTTGGGACGATTTTTATAGTCGGACCAAAGCAATCTTACACCGATCGAGAGCTCTATCTTTTGGATCAATATGTGATGCAGGGTGGAAATCTGGTTGTTGCAGCAGAAGGAGTCGATGTAGATTTGGCGGCAGCCGGTGGAGAAGGCACTTTTTCTTTTCCCCTTGAAAATGAGCTTGATCGCCTTCTTTTCAGGTATGGAGTCCGGATCAACAAAGACCTAATCCAAGATCTCAACCTCAGTTACATTCCTGTACTTGGGGGGAATTTTGGAAATCAGGAACAGCTAGTTCCATTACCTTGGCCCTATTATTTTAACGCAGGTAGGGTTACGACTCATCCGATCACCAAAGCTTTGGATCAGGTCAACTTTCGGTTTGCGAGTAGTCTGGATACGGTCAAAGCTGATGGAGTCAGCAAGACCCCTTTGATCTTTGGCTCAGAAAATGAAAAAATCATTCCT
The DNA here is from genome assembly GCF_003259255.1 of Algoriphagus litoralis. Taxonomy (GTDB): domain Bacteria; phylum Bacteroidota; class Bacteroidia; order Cytophagales; family Cyclobacteriaceae; genus Algoriphagus; species Algoriphagus litoralis. Next base: position 17,873 of record NZ_QGOL01000012.1, on the reverse strand, counting down.
GCACCTTCCAGAGTGGCATTTTCAGATATGGAGCAAGCTCCAAAAGTCGAGGAATTTAACATCCGAAATCTTCCTTTGGCCTATCTTCTTGAAGGTGAATTTACCTCACTTTTCAAGAATAGATTTATTCCGGATGGTTTCAGCAATGCTGAATTTAAAGAATCCGGAAGTGGAAAAGTAGTCGTGTTTGGAGATGGATCGGTTTTTCAAAGCCAGCAAAGCCTCCAAGGAGCCCAACCTCTAAGCTTGGGCGAGGATCCTTTTGCCCAAACTACCTATGCTAACCGACAACTGCTTCAGAATCTGGTCCAATTCCTGAGTGATCCCGAAGGAATCATTGCATCAAGGACTCGCACCCTTCAGATCCGACCATTGGACAAGGTGAAAGTTTCTCAACAAAAAACGTTCTGGCAAGGGGTAAATGTGATCCTACCTGTTCTGATTTTAAGCCTTTTGGGAGGAATAATTCTTTATTTTAGGAAGCGAACCTACTCCAGAACCTAACTTGGCTTTATTCTAAAAAATAGAAGATAAATTTTCGGGATAAGGTCTTTTCGACCCATCGAATTAGCATTTTATTTATAAATTTACCCCGCTAGATTTAAAAGTAATCCTAAGCCCTCGGATATAAAATCAAGTGTGAGGTAAAAGCTCAAATGAAAATGGGTTTTAGATCATTGAGGATTTTATACCCTTTAAAAGAAAAATTATATTCATATGAAATTTATTGTTTCCTCTTCTGCACTTTTAAAGCAGCTCACTTCCATCAACGGGGTCGTGACCACCAACCCGGTTGTTCCCATCTTGGAAAACTTCCTATTCGAGATCAAAGACTCCGAATTGACGATTACTGCTTCTGACTTGCAGACTTCTATGATGACTCAGCTCCATGTTGAGGCAAAAGAAGATGGAAATATTGCAGTTCCTGCGCGTATCCTGATCGAAACGTTGAAAAACCTACCCGAACAGCCGGTAACTTTCAGCATCGATCACGATACTTACGCCGTAGAAATCAGCTCGGACAACGGCCGATACAGACTTGCAGGTGAGAATGCTACGGATTTTCCAAAAATCCCAACTGTAAACAACGCCACCACTGTGGACATGTCTACAGAAGTCCTTTCATCAGCAATTTCAAACACGATCTTTGCAACAAGCTCTGATGAGCTCAGACCTGCGATGACTGGTGTTTACATCAATTTGAGTGACACCAACACTACGTTTGTCGCCACTGACGGTCACCGATTGATCAGATACCGAAGAGTGGATATTGCTTCGCCAAACAGCGCAAGCTTGATCATTCCGAGAAAAGCACTTAACCTTCTGAAATCGACTTTGCCAGGTGAAAATGTACCTGTAACAGTAGAATTCAACCAATCTAACGCCTACTTCAAGTTTAACAACATCAAAATGATCTGCCGTCTGATCGACGAGCGCTATCCTGATTATGAAAATGTGATTCCGGTGGACAATCCAAACCGAATGAACATCGATCGTCTGGAGCTTTTGGGTTCGCTTCGAAGAATCGCAATCTATGCAAATAAGACCACGCATCAGGTTAGATTGAAATTGACAGGAAGCGAACTGATGATCTCTGCAGAAGACCTTGACTTCTCCAATGAGGCAAATGAGCGTCTTTCTTGTGATCACGAAGGTGAGGACATCGAGATCGGATTCAATGCGAAATTCTTGGTAGAAATGCTCAATAACTTAAGCTGCAAAGAAGTCAGCTTAAGATTTAGCGCTCCAAACAGAGCCGGATTAATCCTACCAGCAGAACAGGATGCAAACGAGGATATCCTGATGCTCGTCATGCCGGTAATGCTCAACAACTACGTATAACCTTAACCAAAACCATAAACTAAAGTCCGGGTCGTTGATTCGGACTTTTTTTGTGTCTTAAAGGGAAAAGCGTCCATCTTAAACCGAAAAAGCCTGTCTCGAATAAATCAAGACAGGCTTTTTTGCTATTTCTAAATCAGGAAGCTCAATCCTCCCGAATCTCGATCACTTTAAACTCGGTACGTCTGTTGACCTGATGCTCTTCCTCGGTTTGTGCGTCTTTGATGATCAATTGACTTTCTCCATATCCTTTTGCCACCAATCGATCGGCTGCGATACCTTTGGAGACAATGTAATCCACTGCGGATTGAGCTCTTCGTTGGGATAGGTCTTGATTATACGAATCACTGGACCTGGAATCTGTATGTGAACTCAGTTCGATGCGAATCGCAGGGTTATCGGCCAAAATCTTCACCAATTTATCCAATTCAACTGCAGCATCTGCACGGATCTCAGCCTTATCCAAATCGTAGTAGATATTCTCAAGTACAATCGATTTTTCTAAAATCAATTGATCCAATACAATGGTGGTATCCAAGGTGACATTGGTTACTTCCTGGATCAAGGTAGCAGGATCAGGAGTTTTCCCCTTAGTGGTGTAAGGTATGGACTTGGAGAAATAGCCTCCTTTGGATGCGATGATCGTGTAATCCGAATCAGGTGTCATTGTGAATCTCACGCGACCGTTGGTATTGGAGAAATCTCCGCCCTGTTGCTTGTTATCAGATCCGTAAAGCACCACACGAGTCTGCGGCAAAACTGCTTCTGACCCGTCGCCTTTCGCTTCTTTTGTGTAGACGTTAAGCAATACATTGACGATTTTTGGCTTAGGAGTTTTGTCTTCAAAGAAGTAGATGTCATCGTCCCCAACTCCACCTTCACGGTTGGAAGAGATAAATCCGGCCTTTGGATATTCAGTAAAGAAAATTCCGAAATCATCGTCTTTACTATTAAAATTTTCGCCAAGGTTTCGGATCACTTGATTGCCTGATTCGTCTTTTTCAGCTACAAACAAATCTAATTTCCCATATCCCGGATGGCCATCAGAGGAGAAAAAGAACTTGCCATCAGGAGTCATTCTGGGAAACATTTCATTTCCTGGGGTATTGATTGTCGGGCCTAGATTTACCGCATTTCCGAAATCACTGTTGGCTAGTCGAGTTGCTTTCCAAATGTCAATTCCTCCATAACCTCCTGGTCTGTTGGATGCGAAATAAAGCTCATCTCCATCTGGACTAAAGGCCGGTGTGGAATTCCACCAAGTCTCATCTTCATTGACCGGCATCCAGATAGGCTGCGTAAAACCTGCACCTCTGAAATAAGAGGCAAACAATGTTGTCTCCGGGTAATCTTTTGGTGAAGTCGAATTTCCTCGGGAATAAATGATGGTGTTTCCATCCGGACTGATAGCAATGGAACCTTGATTTAGGCCTTCCTCATTTCGAAATTCTGGTAATGGTTGGACTGCTCCCACATCCACTTTTAGCCCATCAGCTCTTGCACGAAAAAGCTTTAAATACGGTGTGCCAGTCGCGGGATAAATACTAGCCTGCCTACCTGAAGTAAAGTAAAGAAAGTCCTCACTCAATACTGGGGAAAAATCAGCCCCGGGCGTATTCAATTCTTTGTAATTGACCAAAACATGGTTGGGCCAATAATCTTCAATTCCTTCGGCCAGTTTGATGGCTTCAATTTCCCGCTGATTTCTTGCCAAAAGTGCTTCATCAGAAGTATAGGCCTTTGCTTTCTCAAAGGCTTCCTTGGCTTCCACATTTTTTTGCTGGGCTTTTAGACTTTGTCCCAAAAAGAAGTAGTTGTTGAAACTTGGCTCCTTCTCAACTAACTGCCGGTAGTATGGAGCTGATTTTTCAATTCTATTAGAAAGTCTATAACTCTCGGCGATCACCTGATTTGCCTCAAGGTTAGAAGAGTCTTGATCTAAAATCTGAGAAAAGGTATTGATCGCATACTGATATTGTCCCGAGAGGAACTGATCATTCCCTTTTTCCTGAAGGCTCTTGCAGCTTGTGAAGGCTAAAAGAACCAAAGTACAAATCCATAAAAAATACTTGTTCATCGATAAGTGATTGTCGGTCAATGCTGAATATTACTAATTAATTTGGAAAATACTTGTTAAGCCAACTATTTCGGACGGGCTGCCAGAGATTTTGAAGATCGGCTTTGACTCGGATCATCGGGTTTATCACTTCAGTCTCCTGATCTATTTGACCTGATGTTACCTTGGATTTCACTCCCAAAGCCGCGATCACTTGCAGCTCTCCAGTTGGTCTCTTCAGGCTAATTTTACCTTGATCAGTCAGATTGATGTTCAATTGGCTTTCCAACTCACGAAGAGTTCGGACGGAACTATCAATCGAACAACCACTTGCGCCAAGATTACTTTCATCGACTGCCAAAATCAAAATCTGCTCATCGACTATTTCAAAGGATGTCGGCATCAGATTTCCGTGGGTATTCCAGCTTTCGCAAAAACTCCTCATTCGATTGCGGATCAGTTTCTCGTCTGATTCAGAAAGTTTTTGGTCTGCCTGATATACCCAAACCCGGGAATAATCTGGCATTTGATCAAAAGGAAGGTACATACGGATTGTTTTAAACACAAATAAAAACCCTTTCTGCATAACGGCAAAAAGGGTTCAATTGATTCAAATTTGGAAATTATATCCCCATGTCTTTGGCGATCATTTCCGCCAAATCATATACTTTGACATCGGCTTCGCGATTTTGATTTTTCACTCCATCAGTCATCATGGTCAGGCAAAATGGGCAGCCTACTGCAATCGCACTTGCACCTGTTGCTAAAGCTTCTTCAGTTCGCTCGATATTGATGTCTTTTTTGCCCGGCTCAGGCTCTTTGAACATTTGAGCCCCACCGGCGCCACAGCAAAGTCCTTTGGTCTTGCAACGTTTCATCTCTACCAACTCTACATCCAAGGCTTTGATTACCTCACGGGGAGCTTCATAGACATTATTTGCCCTACCGAGGTAGCAGGAATCGTGAAACGTGATCTTTTTCCCCTTGAACTCCCCACCACCTTGAAGGCGGACTTTACCTTCATTGATCAGTTGCTGGAGAAATTGAGAGTGGTGAATCACTTCATAGTTTCCTCCCAAAGCAGGATATTCATTTTTGATGGTATTGAAGCAATGTGGACAGGCGGTTACGACCTTTTTCACTTCGTAGGCGTTCATCACCTGAATGTTTGCGACCGCCTGCATTTGGAAAAGGAATTCGTTTCCTGCTCTTCTTGCTGGATCTCCGGTGCAGGCTTCTTCTGGACCAAGTACTGCGAAACTCACACCTACTTTATTCAATATTTTCACAAAGGCCTGGGTTACGGCTTTGTATCGCTCGTCAAAAGAACCAGCGCAACCCACCCAAAAAAGCACTTCAGGAGCTTGGCTGTTTGCGGCCATTTCGGCCATAGTTGGGACTTTATATGTAGACATCTTGGGATTTTTAATTTAAGAATTACGATTTACGAGGGCTTTATCAGAGTTGAAGTCATTTTACTTTTTGAACTCGACACTTTTTAACTGCTCGTTCTAAACTTAATTTTAATTACGACTATTCAGCCAAAATCAATTGAAAACTGAATACTGATTACTGATCACTCTCCTCCTTGACCTTTTCCGCCCAGTTGAAGCGATCAGTTGGACTAAATTTCCATGGAGAAAAGCTTGTTTCCATATTTTGGAACATCGCATTCCACTGCGCAGGCGTACCGGATTCTTCCATGGCGACGTAGCGACGCATCTGAAGAATGATGGACAAAGGATCGATATTCACCGGACAAGCTTCTACACAAGCGTTGCAGCTGGTGCAGGCATTGAGCTCTTCTTTGGTGATATAATCGCCAAGAAGCGACTTTCCATCTTCGAAACCAGGTCCTCCAGTATCCAGACTTTTTCCGACTTCTTCGGCCCTATCTCGCACATCCATCATGATCTTACGTGGTGAAAGCTTCTTTCCGGTCAAGTTTGCAGGACATTCAGCGGTACAGCGACCACATTCGGTACAGGAATAGGCATTCAAGACATTGATCCAGCTGAGGTCATTGACATCTTTGGCCCCGAATCGACCGATTTCAGCTGGAGGTTCGGCGGGATTTTCCACTGGGATTCCCAGCATCATATTTACCTCATTGGTCACTTCAGGCATATTTTGCATTTCTCCTTTGGCCTTGAGATTGGAATACCAAGTATTGGGGAAAGCTAAAAAGATATGCAAATGCTTGGAATAAGTCACATAAATAGCAAAAGCTAAAATACCAACAATGTGAAACCACCAAGCAAATCGCTCAACAAGGATCAAAGCTCCGTCTGATAAACCTTGGAAAATCGGCTGAATCAAGCTGCTGAAAAATAGCGTTCCCAATGCTAAATAATGCTCGTCTCCCCTTGCAGCCAAAAGCTGATCTGTTGCATTCATGGTCAGGATAGCAAACATCAAAATGATCTCGATCACCAAAATCAAATTCGCATCAAGACCCGGCCAGCCTTTCAGCTCAGGCTTGGTGAACCGTTCGACCTTCATGACATTTCTACGAATCAAGAATGCCACACAGGAAACCAGCACTGCCACTGCCAAAAACTCAAACATATTGATTGCGGTGGTATATAACCCACCTAGGAAGGGAGCAAATAAGCGATGTGTACCCAGTATCCCGTCCAAAACAAATTCCAGTACTTCCAGATTGATCACCAAAAAACCCACATAGATCAATAAGTGGAGAAAAGCGGGAATTGGACGGGCAAACATTTTTTGCTGGCCGAATGCCACCAGTGTCATGGTCTTCCAGCGGATTTCGGGTTGGTCATTTCTAGCTTCCTTTTTCCCCAAAAGGATATTCCTTCGTAGGAATTTGATCCTTTTACTCAAGATATACCCCGCAGCGCCTAAAATAAGGACAAATACGAGTTGCGGTAAAATGCTCATAGTGATCAGATTAGCTTGTTTTTCGTTTATTTGGGTTTATTTTTTCTAAAAAGCGTTTGTATCAAAAGGTCAAATTTCTACCTTTGCATCACTTTACGAGTCGGTGATATAGCTCAGTTGGTAGAGCATCGGACTGAAAATCCGTGAGTCGGTGGTTCGAGTCCACTTATCACCACCCTCCCGATCCTCACGGATCGGGATTTTTTTTGCCCTTTTCTCAGAACTTCCTCGATAAAATGCCGGAATAATCATCCATGCAAAATATAAAATAGTCTGCATGCATACTATCTTGAAAAGAAATTTATACTGAATCTATGCAAGTACTGGTCAAGTTTTGACTGGAATCATTACCTCAACTCTTTGGTTTGCGATCAGTTTTCAGCTTCTAAAATAAAATCTTCATTTTTTTAACTGAGCTTGTAACTTTTCTGCTCCAACTGCATCACCTTCTTAAATGAATTCATTTTTCGAGACGCATATCTGGCCAATGCGAGGCAAGCTATTTCGGCTGGTCTTTCTTTGGATCAAGGATCGATCCTTGGCCGAGGATGTATTGCAGAATGTCTTCGAAAAATCAGTGGAGCGTCAGAAGGAACTCCAGTCTCACCCCAATCTCACGGGATGGATGATCAAAAGCCTCAAAAATGAAGTGCTAATGCATCATCGGAAAAATCACCGCTTGGATGGGCTGGAGGAAATGAATGAGCTAGTGACCGAAGCTTCAAGTGAGCTGGAATCGAACGAATCACAGCGGATCATCTTCGGTTTGGTAGCCAATCTTCCAGAAAAGCAACGGGAGATCTTTCATCTCAGGGAAGTGGAGGAAATGAGCTACGAGGAAATTTCCACACAAATGGAAATCAGTCTGGAGCAGGTCAAGGTGAATCTGCACCGGGCCAGAAAAACGCTGCGCGAAAAATTAATCAACCAAGGTATTACCAGATCATGACACGTATCGAAGAACTGTTGGAGAAATATTGGGCAGCTGAAACTTCCCAAAGTGAGGAAATTGAGCTTCGGAAATTGATCCTAGAATCCGAAGGGTATCAAAAGGAAAAGAATCTCTTCAAAGCTCTGAATCAATTCAAAGCTGAAGAGCCGAAAAGTTTGAAGCTGCCAAACACCCAAACAAGAAAGTTAAATACCTCTTGGATCAGTTGGGCGGCATCAGTCACGATTCTGGCAGGAAGTTTTTGGGGATGGAGAGTTTATGAGCAAAATCAAGCAGAACGAGCAGCATATGAAGAAGTTATGCAAGCATTTTCTTTGATCCAATCCAATATTTCCAAGGGCCAGGACCAGTTGATGCCTTTGAATGATCTAAAATACTTAAACACACCCAACCAGCTGTTTCAGCTGGAAGAACCAAATTCAAAATGAAAAAAACAACCATACTGATCTTATTCCTACTGGGAATCACCTGGTCTGCCTCAGCCCAAGACGATGCGATCCAGACTTTCTTCAGCAAATACATGGAAGACGACCGCTTCTCCAGAGTCTACATTTCACCCAAAATGATGCAGATGGCTGGAGGCTTTCTGAAAAATAATGCAGACGGAGATCTAGAAGCTCAGGAACTTGGGTCATTGATCTCCAAAGTAAAAGGAATTAGAATCCTGTCGTCGGATGAAGTCGATGGAATGACTTTATATAAAGAAGCGATGTCCACCCTCAACCGAAACCTGTACGAGGAGCTGATGGACGTCCAAGAAAAAGGCAGCAGTGTGAAATTTATGGTCCGTGAAGAAGGCGGCCTGATCCGTGAACTGATGATGATCACCGGCGAATCCAAAAGTTTCACCATACTCTCCATGCTTGGCGCCTTTACCTACGATGATCTGAATATGCTGGCTGAAAAAACCAACATCCCCGGCATGGATCAATATGGAAAGGGAAGCAAAGGACCAAAATAACATTCATCTAAAACTAAACCACCTGTACAAATGAAAAAACTCATCTTCATCCTAAGCCTTTGCGCATGCACAATTGCTGCAAACGCACAGAGCAAAAGTGTCGCCGCACTCAAAGACAAGTACAAATCGAATGACGATTTCTTCCAACTCGAATTAGGGGGGAACTTTATGAATTTTGCCGAAGGCTTCAAGATTGATATCGACGAAAACGATATGGCAACTGTGGCCAAATCAATCGAAAAATTGAATTTCTTCACGCTACCAAATGGCTCCGAAGGAATGGCGGAATTTAAAGCCCTGCAAAAAGGGCTTGATCGGGAACGCTATGACCTATTGATGGAAAGCTCAAAAGGTAAAAGCGGAGTACTCGTATTTTCTAAAGGATCCAATTTGATATCAGATGTAGTCATATTGGTAGGTGACGAAAAAGATGGGAATCTTATGGTCATCGAACTCAAGGGGAAATTCACCCAAGAGGCGATTTCGAAGGTCACTAAAAACAGTATTTGATTGAAGATTTAAACCGGATTTTGAAATTTTTGCACCTATGCCCGAGAAATTCGGGCATTTTTTTGTTTGATAAATATCAAGAAGTGAAAAAATTGATTCTTATACAATCGATTGCGAAAGCATGAATTTCATGATTGATGTACCAACATTTGTGAATTATTTTTACCTATTTCAGAATTATATTCTGTTTTAGCCTGATTTTACCCTATTAATTGAGTTTCGCAATCGTTAGCGGGAGTAATTTATGTTATTTTCAATATTATAGACTTTTTATTAACGATTCAGAAATATTTTTATTATTTCATTGAAACATTTGTAATTAACTGTCCGTTAGCTATCTTTGTCATGTAATTCGAATTGCATCGAAGACCCTGTAACCCAAAATCGCCCCCTGATAGAAACAGTCTATCCAGAGGTTACATCAAATCAAGAACCTATCAAAAACAGAAGTAACCGATTCCTTATATCGAGGATCGAATCAATTGTTAACCTATTTAAACCAACTAGTAAAATGAGAAAATTATTCACTATGCTTTTTGTTGCGGGGATCGCAACAGGAGCCTTCGCTTACAATGATGAGAAGTCTGTAGAAATCAGACAAACAGAAGCAGCAAAAGTAATGGTAGCTGTCAATGATGCTCCTAACGGAACATTGACTGTAAAAATCACAGATTCTGAAAACCGACTGGTTTTGCGCGACAGAATTACAAAGAATGAGGCGTTTGCAAAAAGATATGACCTTAACGCCCTGCCTGTAGGAGACTATTCTGTAGAAGTATCTGATGCCAATGGCACGTTGAGAACTGCAACTTTCAACACAGAAGTGGTAGTAAAACCTTTGGTATACTCTCGAGTGACTGCAATGGGAGACAATCAGTATAGACTACTGGTATCTAACCTCAAGTCTAAAGAAGTAACAGTACAGATCTATGACGGAGACAAATTGATCCACACTGAAATGATCGATAATCCTCAGGGCCTTCATAAAATCTATACTATCGACAATCCTGGCACTCCAGAAGGAATCAGCTTCAAGGTAACCACAGCAAGCGGATTTGAAGCTTATGTGGCTGCCCGTTAACTAAACCAACTTATCAGTCAAAACCCCAGTTGAGTCTCCTCAGCTGGGGTTTCTTTTTTGTGTATCCAATCTTCGGACGTCTTTATCAGACATCACTTGCGATCACCTGATGGGTTTTAAAAAAATTAGAAATCCGAACACCTTCATTTGTTCGGGATTTGCCTCATGAGGTTGGATCAGAGATTCAAAAAGGTAATTCCTTAAACTCAAGACAGCAAAAAGCCTCCAAAATTCAACTTCTTTGGAGGCCTTTCGAATCAGTTTCTGAGTTTTACATGATCAGGATTCTTCCTGGACACTTTCATCAGCGGTAAAAGGATTGCTCTTTCGGATCAATCCATCTGGCAATTCCCCTTCTGTACTTGCTACAACAGTAGTCACCACAGCATCTCCGGTCACATTGACTACCGTTCTAAACATATCAAGAATCCGGTCAGGCGCTATGATGAGTGCTATACCGGCCGCAGGCACGTTGATAGATTCCAAAACGATGATCAGCATAATCAACCCTGCACCAGGAACACCCGCAGATCCAATGGAGGCCAAAGTTGCCGTAAGCACTATCATCAGCTGCTGCGTCCAAGTCAAATCCATCCCCAGTGCCTGTGCAATGAAAACTGCCGCCACACCCTGATAAAGACTGGTTCCGTCCATATTGATCGTAGCTCCCAGCGGAAGCACAAAACTTGAGACTTCTTCCGACACTCCCAACTCTTCTTCTACCTGCTTCATAGTCACTGGAAGTGTAGCAGAGCTAGAACTTGTGGAAAAGGCTAGCAGCTGCGCTGGTCGGATAGCTTTGAAAAAATCCAGGTATTTCACCCGGGTGAATGCTATCAAAATCAAAGGATACACCAAAAATACCATAACAAATAAACCTCCCAACACCACCAAACTGTATTTCAGAAGTGCCATGAGTAGCTGGAGCGCAGAATCTGGATTATCTCCAGCAATCTCAACGATCAAGGAAGCCATCAAGGCAAAGACACCATAAGGCGCTATCATCATGATATAATTCACGATCTGAATGATCACGTCATTAAACCCATCGAAAAAAGCAATCACCGGACTCCCTTTTGCTTTCGGAATCTGGAGTAGTGCAATCCCCACAATGATGGCAAAGAAGACCACCTGAAGCATGGCTCCGTTGTCAGTCGTAGCTAAGAAGAAATTTTGTGGCACAATGTCAACCACCGGCTGCAAAGGGCTTTGGTTTTGAAGCGCTGCCGCCACTCCAGCTTTGGAGCCTGCATCACCTTCATATAAGGCCAAGAGGCTTTCTCGGGTCTCCACCGGTAGGCTTTTTCCGGGCTGAAAAAGATTCACTAAAACAAGGCCTATCGTAATGGCCAAAACAGTGGTAACGAGGTAGGTTCCGATGGTTTTCCCCCCGATACGGCTTAGCTTGGATATATCACCCAGGTTAGAAACCCCAACAATCAAGGATGCCATCACCAGCGGCACCGCGATCATTTTCAAAGCATTGATGAAAATAGTCCCTATAGGCTTGATGTAGTCCAGGGTAAAGGAATTGGGGATGGATGTTTTGATGACAACCAATCCGAAGATCAAACCCAGAACCAATCCGGCGATGATTTTTGTATGTAAAGGTATTTTTTTCCGCATGTAGGCAGGATTTTAAATATCTGCGAGTTTATTGCTTTTTGCCAACAAAAGATAATCGGCTATGACCAAGGCAGCCATTGCTTCCACTATCGGGACTGCCCGAGGGACGACACAGGGATCATGCCGACCTTTTCCACTGACAGTGACTGCCTCTCCTGCCTCATTTAATGACTCTTGATCTTGCATAATCGTCGCCACAGGTTTGAACGCCACTCTGAAATAAATGTCAGCTCCGTTGCTTATTCCTCCTTGGATTCCTCCGGAGTGGTTGGTGAGGGTTTGGACTTTTCCACCTTCGTTTACAAAAGTATCGTTGTGCTCAGAGCCTCTCATCTTTACTCCGTCAAATCCACTCCCGTATTCGAAGCCTTTCACAGCATTAATACTGAGCATCGCTTTTCCCAGTTCTGCGTGAAGCCGATCAAAAACTGGCTCACCGAGACCCGGAGGGGTGTTTTTGATCACACAAGTCACCACTCCTCCTATGGTATCCCGATCCAGTCGGACAGTATCTATGAGTGAAATCATTCTTTCGGCTAGCTCAGGATCGGGGCATCGGACGATATTTTCCTCAGCTACTTCCAAATTGAATTTGGAGTAGTCCGGATCCAAAGTGAGCTCGCCTACTTGAGACACAAATGCCTGTATGCTGATTCCCTTGGTGTCCAGAAATTGCTTTGCAATAGAACCTCCTGCCACCCGGGCAGCCGTTTCCCGTGCACTTGATCGTCCGCCTCCACGGTAATCTCTGATCCCATATTTTTCAAAATAGGTATAATCAGCATGCGAGGGACGAAATTTGTCAGCAATATGGGAATAGTCTTTACTCTTCTGGTCGGAGTTCTGAATGACTATCCCAATGGGCGTTCCCGTCGTTTTACCTTCGAATACCCCAGAAAGGATTTCAAATTCGTCCTCCTCTTTGCGCTGTGTGGTGATTTTGGATTGACCGGGCTTGCGGCGTTGCATTTCCAGCCGAATTTTATCCTCATCCAAGGTTAATCCAGCTGGACAACCCTCCACAATAGCACCTAAAGCCTTTCCGTGTGACTCACCAAACGTGGTGATCCTGAAAAGCTTTCCAAATGAATTTCCCATTATTTTTTCTTGATTATCAAAACCGCGAGTAGGGCTACTGCTCCGAGCAGAAGCAGATTAATTACGGTCGTAAAGTAGTATTTATATTGCTCGTTTGAAAACTGGTTGCTCTCGGTGTCGATCCGGTCGTAAATACCGCCTAATCGCTGACCAGAAAGCGCCTGATTTACTTTGCTCTCTCCGGTGACAACCACCTTGGCCGAAGGAGATAGCGTATCATAAACGGCTCTTACCGGATCAAAATAGATCCACTGAAAGTAATCATCCAATTCATAATCTCCAGCTTCATTGATGGTGATGTAGTAATTGAACTCTTTAATTCCGGAGACTCGACCATACCCTCGGTTGATCTGTTGCCGGATATTTGGATCAAATGTATTCAGATTGGCACCAGCCATACGTTTAGGAGGAGAGACAGCATTGATATTTCCCACACCATTTACCCCGAAATTATATTCAAAACCTTGACCCGTCTCAACTTCCAGATTGCTAATGTTTTCTCTAAGTTGGAATACTCCTACACTGACTTCATTTTTCAGTGGGTGTGGTGGAAGCGGCTTTACGGTGATCGTTTGTGGGTTGGAATAGAAAGTTTTGAAATCTTCTTGTCGATTGGCGCCAAAGAACGATGGATTCTTCGCCACGCGGTATTTAATCATCTCCCAGGGGACACGGGGAAGTTCGATAGTACCTTCTGAGAAGGGGAAAAATGAAGCCTCGTAGACTTTGTAGCGCATCCACTTTTTCCCATTAATGGTTACCACTTCCGGCTCAATATTGGTAATGTTGAAATTCTCCTCCCAGACACTCCCTGGTTTTAATTTCTTCAGAATGGCATCCAATTGCCTTCCTGGCTCATAAAATTGAAATGGAGCCTGATTCTGCTCCGACATGTAAAAGGCCACGTTCATATTGAACCCCTCACCTGCAAAAATTTCCTTTTTGTCTACAGAGACCGAAAAAAACGCATCGTCCTCCAGTTCAATGTATTCGGGCTCTTCAGTCACCCTACCGAAAAAATCATTGAATGGATCTGACTGATTGCCCCCAAATCCCTGTGTACTGACTGGTTCGGTGACGGTGATCCGCTTCCCGGGTGAATCGAACGATTGCCCATTGATCAAAACGGAAAATGCTCCAAGAGTAAACTGCCCCTTTCGGCTCGGTTTATAATACTGGATAATGCTATTGGAGCTGCTCATCTGTCCATTGATAATATTCATTGACGAAGACTGGGAGATCCCCTGCTTCTGAAAACCTGGAATTTCAGGGAACTGCTCGTAGGATTTGATCTTATCGTTGGATAGGGTGACTTTGATGGTAAAAGTCTCATTGAGCCCAATTTCGTCCGGTCCCAAATCGATCTGAACTTCCTGAGCCTGTGAAAAATTCACAAGCAAAAAAGAAAGATATACGAAAGCGAGCTGGATTACCGTTTTGAACATGGATGCGAAAATAGGGATTATTCTAAACTTCGAACTTTCAAAAATAACGTAACAACATTGGAAATGCCCTCGTATCGTACCTTAAAATCAGTTAATAAACCCAAATGAAGACAGCCATGCTAGAATATGTGAAGACCATTTTGCAGAAAGTCAGCTTCAACGCCTATTTGTTTGAGCGGGAATTGAAAAAAGGGATGAGATATTTGATGCCTACTGAGCTAGAGGAGTTTAAAGATTGGTGTTATGCCACTTTTGGGCTGAGCCACCAGCCCATACTCAACCGTTATTTTAGACCAGCTTATTAATACTTCACAAATGAAGAAAGCCCCGAGGATTTTACGCTTCGGGGCTTTTTGGTTGATTTGTTTGGCTGTTTTTAATCTTTTGTCATAAAATCCGGATAGGCACGCATGCTGTGCTCATTGATATCCAGTCCTTCGACTTCTTCTTTTTCATCGACACGGATTCCGATGGTCTTTTTCAGGGTAAAGAAAATAAGCCATGCTGCTCCAAAGCAGAATACCCCAGTTGCTCCGATTCCTATCAATTGAGAAATAACTTGATTCATTCCAGCCAAGTCTCCGAAAAGACCGACTGCAAGTGTGCCCCAAATCCCGCCAATCAAGTGAACTGAAATAGCACCGACTGGATCATCGATTTTTATTTTGTCAAACAGCACCACACCAAAAACCACTAATCCTCCACCAACAAATCCGATAATCACCGAATCCAAAACGCCCATCTGATCCGCACCTGCGGTGATTCCTACCAATCCGGCAAGAATACCATTGAGCACCATAGTGATGTCATAGGTTTTGAATTTGAAGTAGGAAACGATCAACGCACCAAATGCGCCTGCCGCTGCGGCAAGCGAAGTAGTCACAAAAACCTTGGAAACGATACCCGGAGCAGCGCTTAAGACTGATCCACCATTGAAACCAAACCAGCCAAACCAAAGCAAAAATACGCCGATTGTAGCCATAGGAATATTATGTCCTGGGATTGCCTTCATGCCCTGTGCGGTGTATTTGCCAATTCTTGGCCCCAAAAGGTACGCCCCTACCAATGCTCCCCAGCCGCCCACAGAGTGAACGATCGTCGAGCCTGCAAAGTCATAGAAAGGTGTCTCAAGGGTATTGAGGAATCCTCCACCCCACTTCCACATGCCCACTATCGGATAAATGAAGGCGACATAGAGTATGGAAAACGTAATAAATGGCCCCAATTTCACTCGCTCAGCTACCGCACCCGAGACAATAGTTGCCGCAGTAGCTGCAAACATGGCCTGGAAGATAAAATCAGTGAAATAGGTGTATCCTGCATTGTAGTTACTGGAATCCCAGCCCTCAGGCAAGCTGAGTCCAAACCCCGCAAATCCGAAGAAACTTCCAGCAAAATCAGCTCCAGGGTACATCAAATTAAAACCTACTAAAGCATAGGTCAAAAGCCCGATTCCCGGAATGATGGTGTTTTTAAAGAGAATATTGACCGTGTTTTTGGAGCGGGTAAGTCCCGCCTCCAGCGTGGCAAAGCCAAGGTGCATGATGAAAACCAAAATGGTGGCAATCATCATCCAAAGATTATTGACCGTAAATAGGTCTTGAACAGGTTCTTGCATAAGGTCTAAATAGGTGTGGTTTTTAATAGGTAATTAAAGTGCAGCTTCTCCGGTATCGCTGTTTCGGATCCGGTAAGCTTCTTTGACATCGTAGACAAAGATTTTTCCGTCACCAATCTCTCCGGTTTTCCCTTCAGAGAGGATGCAATTGATGACGCCCTCGGCCAGATCGTCTGGAACAACGATCTCTAACTTGGTGCGGGGGATGTAGGCTGGCTCATAAGACACACCCCGGTACATTTCCTGGCGGGCATGCTCAAACCCCATCCCTTTGATCTCATAGAAAGAGAGAAATTTGACCCCGAGCTTGGATACACAAGTGTGGATTTGGTCAAAGCGAGAAGTTCTAATGATCGCTTCTATTTTTTTCATATTTCACAATAGGTTTAAGGATTCCTTGAAATTATGGCATGAAAGTAAGAGAAAAATTGATCTTTCTCTGATTGAAGTGCAAAAAAAGACCACTTTTAATCGAAAAAGATGCTGAAAATTAAAAAAGAGACATTTTTTAAATCCTACTTCATAAAATCAATAGGGTAATCTCTAGGATTCAGTGTTTTTTAAAACCGGCGAACTTCAACTATCCCGATTTGGCTACCCAGTAATAAAACTTAATTTTGCCAGCGTTTTTAAAATGGAATTATGACTAACAAACCAACTCTTTTGGTATTGGCTGCCGGAATGGGAAGCCGATACGGAGGAAACAAACAAATAGACGGATTTGGCCCAAGCGGCGAGACCATTCTGGAATACTCTATTTTTGACGCCATCCGGGCTGGATTTGGCAAAGTGGTATTCATCGTTCGGGATGAAATTCTTGAGATTGCCAAAGAAAAATTCCTTCCCAAGCTGGAAGGTAAAATCGAAGTGGATTGGGTGATTCAGTCACTTGAGAGCTTTGTACCAGCGGAACTGAAGCAGGCAGATCGAGTGAAGCCTTTCGGGACAGCACATGCTGTACTTTGTGCAAAGGATGCGATCAAAGAACCTTTCGCAGTAATCAATGCGGATGATTTTTATGGAAAAGAGGCATTTGAAGTATTAGGTAAATTCCTTTCCTCAGAAGTTAGACCTGACCTCCATGCAATGGTAGGCTATGCGATTCAAAACGTACTTTCTGAAAATGGCACCGTCAGCCGTGGAGTCTGCGAAACGAATGAGAAAGGTCAACTAACCGGGATGACTGAGCGCACATCCATCGCCAGAGAAGGTGACAAAATCCTAAGCAAAGGTGAAAATGAAGTGCTTGAAATTGCAGAAAATACCCCCGTGAGCATGAATTTCTGGGGTTTTCACCAAGATGTATTCGCTGATATTGAGAAGATGTGGAATGAGTTTTTGCCCGCAAACTTGACTAATCTGAAATCTGAATTCTATATCCCAACTGTGGCCAATAACCTGATCAAGGCTGGAGATGCTGCTTTTGAAATCTTACCCGGTGGAAAAGTTTGGTTTGGAGTGACCTACACGGAAGACCGACCTGTGGTGATCGAGTCACTGAAAAAGCTGCACGAGGCAGGTGATTATCCTGCTGATTTGTGGAAATAATGAAAGAGGCTTCGGCCTCTTTTTTTTTTGGAACAGCAACCATCCAAGGGTTCTAAATCCCTTGGTGAGTTTTCTAATTTTAGAATTCCATTTTTAGGTAAAGGAAATTAAGCCTTGGGATAATTTGAAAGCTTAATGAAAAACAAAAGATTCCTGCAGATGTGCTGATCAGCGAATACTGAAAAAGTCAATTTTGACTCTATTTTTTTCAAAAACCACTAAAAAATACCCT
>NZ_QGOL01000011.1 GCF_003259255.1 Algoriphagus litoralis | reverse complement strand
AATAGAAGAAAAACACCCTATAACAGCCGTTTGCTGCAATGGGGGTTGACGTGGTTAAATCAAGTGCAGCGCTTCTATCAACAATTGTGCTTGGTTGACAGTGAAGTGCTCCGAAATCCCCCACTGCGGCAAGCGCCAAACCGTTATCTGCAAGCATAAAACTAAAGTCATCTAAAACCACAATGAATAGAAAAGCTATAATTTATTTAACGTTGTCGATAATAGCAATCGTTTTCACTTTGACCTCTTGCGAAAAAGACTATTTCTCGAAAGACGATAAAAAATCATTGTTTGCAGAGCCAACGACAACGGAGCTTGACAATGTTTTTAATTATTGGCAAAACAGAAACCTTACCCCGACAGACTATCAGGTTGTACAGCAAGAGAATATACTTTCAGGGGCATTTGTACTAAAAATAGTTTCCTTCAATGTAAATAACATAAAACAATATGGACTATTGGTAATTCCAACTGCAACAAACACTGTTTCTGTACAAATATTGGTTGGAGGGTTTGGACTAAATAGTACTACCAACAGCGTAAACTTAGTGGTGGACAATTCTAGTTCAGGGCAAGCCAACATACTTGCAATACCTGCATTACGAGGTCAATCATTAGCAATCACAATTAACGGAACTCTATACACATCACCATTATCCGAAGGAAATCATTGTGAAGCTTTTGACGAAGCAGCGGATGATGTGCTTGCTTTTTTAAATCTAATTCAGCAAACAGAAACCCTTGCCGATGTGAACAGAACAGGTGTGAGAGGTGGTAGTCGTGGTGGCACAGTCGCAATGTTGGCAGGCCTTAGAGACACAAGGATAAAACGTATAGTTGGCGTTGTAAGCCCAACCAATATGTTGGAACTTGCTTCTCAAAATGAGAATGACGCTACTTATCAATGTCAGTATTTAAGTGCTTATAAAAATGGACAAGCAACTTTAGAAGAAACAAGGAGAAAAATGATTGCATCATCCCCTATTTATTTTGCCCAACATTTACCTTTAATGCAATTGCATCTTGGCTTGAAGGATACAAATGTGCCAGTAAAGCAAGGTTATGACCTTGAAGAAAGAATAATAGGATTAGGTAATGCAGCAAACTTTCAATTGTTTACTTATGACAAAACACATAGCGACATAGCAACCAACAATCCAGAACTTGCAGAAAGAATTCAACAGTTTTTATCGCAATTATAAATGCCAGCAGATAACAAAGGTTTTGCCTCAGGCGGGCAGACGTGGAAACTTGGAGCTTTGTGCTTCTATTTAAGTATAGTGGTCGTTGACAATTTTGTGCTCCGAAACCTGCCCGAACGCAAAGGCCCGAATCGTCATGGCACATTATAGAAAGACCGAGCTAAATGACAAATATTCGATTTAGAAAAGAAAAAATATCAATTCAGAATATCGGTCGACAGAGATTTTGGATTGGAATTGTTGCAGGACTGATTTCAGCAATTTCAATTTCATTGTTTTTTAATCAATCAAGAGAAACACTTAGGCTATTGACAAGTATGTCTGCTGACTTGCTGATTTTAAAAAAAAATGAACTTCTATTTTTCAACTATTTCTTCTCTATGCTTTCAACTGTATTGGGACTTTCAATCACAATATGGATTTGGATGCAAAACAGGAAACATAACAGGAGAAAAGACAGAATTTACAAACAGCTTGCAATTACCAATGCACTTTTAATCTTTTGGGTTATTTTGATGATAATTTCTCGTTTTGGCTCAGTTCTTCCAATCATTTTATTTGGGAATGCAGGTTTCGACAACCATTTAAACCTTTTTGACGAATTTTGGATACTTTTCGTCCTATTACCAATTATGATATTTCTGCAAAGTTGGTTTACGGTTCGACTTGTTTATCAATCAGGAAAATGGATTTTCTTTTCTCTTCTATTTTGTATAATGACTGCATTTACGCTTCAATTAACAACGTCAGTTAATCAAGAAATACTCAATTCCGCATACCACCAAAGATTTGAAAAGGACAACAATTATATCGACAAAGAGATAAAAATTGCAAAAGAAAAATATGGGGTAAACTATAACGAACAGACCATTGAGATTTTGAAAAAACAGATAACAGAAAGTTCTATGGAACAGATTGCAAGGGTGAAAAAAGCATTTTCAAGTGACAGACCTGTCTCAATGGACACAATTATTCTTCAAAAAATAATTATCAGAAACTTCAAAGATGGGGCTTGGCATTATTACAGACAGAACTCTATAGAAAATTGGAGATACGCACTTCCTATTGACATTCTGAGGCAAATTGACAATTATGAAAGAAGCTCAAACCAGACCAAAGAACTTTTTGAGATTTTGAAAGAAATGATTGACTTAGTCAATACACCAGAGATACATTGGGAAGAATATCAAAATTATACAGAGACAGAAAGACGAAGAAGTATGGGAGCAAGATATAATATTCCTGACCCATTAAAAGAACAGTTAAAAAAAGTTCGGACACGACTATTGGAAGACGACCGATATTCTGATTTTTCAAATGATTTAAAAGCAATAAAAGACAGGGAATGAAAGGAATAACGTGCCATAACATCACCTATACGCAAGCAGGGGTTTCGTGCTTCGTAGGACAGTTAAGTGGTAAATTTAAAGTTCAGTTCTTCGTAGGAAGTTTAGTGGTTAAAAGCCCTGCCTACGTATAGCTGAATCCTGTTACCTGCAAGCATAGAAGAAACGCACAGCAAGAAATGAGCAATAAAAAATTGAACAAACCTTTTTGGACAAACCAAAATTCTAAAATACGAAAAGACTTTTATAAAAGACTTCTATATATTGGCATTTGCATTATTCCAATAATAATCTTTGCAGACAATAAAGATGAATTTAGACTTGTACCGTTACCATTCTTTCTTTTCGGAATGTATCAACTTATCTTAATTGTGGGACAATCACAATTTATAGTTGACGACTTTTTCCCACCAAAGAAAAATTTTGAATCTACAACCGAACCATTCAACAAATTCATTAATTATTTTGCTATGACTTTATTTTTTTGCAGTCTTGTTTTCTTAATTTTTGAAATAGGTATAATTGATAACACTATTAATGGAACAACTTTATTTTGGAATTCAGCTTTAATTGGGTTTGGTATTGCGACACTAATAACTATAATACTTAAATTGACAAAACCATCTGTATATCACGAAAGTAGCAGACGCTATACAGTTCATTTTGGCTTATTTATAGGTTTATTTTTATTAATACCAGCTATGACAAGTTTTATAAATCATAATTATGCAGAAAATACAGAAAATTGTAAGGCTTATGAGATTGTCAGAAAAAGTACAGGTGGAAAACGTAATAAATCCTCTTGGCTGTTTTTAAAATTAGAAAATAACTCAAAAGAGCGATTTGATGTCAGTCGGACATTTTACGATAAAGTAAATGAAGGTGAACAAATTCAACTTTGTACAAGAAAAGGAAAACTCGGTTACGACTTTGTTGAAGAATTTAAAACAATAAACTAATGACAATAAAGGGAGGGAAAATGCCAGCAGGTAACAACTAGGTTTTCGTTGCGTGCGAAGCACGAACAATGAAACCGCTGTTGCACTGCCCGTCCCGATTATTTCGGGAAAACCGGTGAAGGACTTATGGGGATTGAGTCGTTATTTTTGGAGGCAAAGGATGTGTCCACTTAGTTTGAAAAGTAAAACCTGCCAGCAGATTCAGTATCGAATCAAAAAAATAGATCATTTTGAGCCCTTCCAGACACGTTTTGGAAGGGCTTTTTTATGGAATAGACATAGATCTTCCAGCCTGATCAAAATCAGAGATTAGAATTGGGTCGGGATAGCTGAAAAGACTGCCTTTGGCGGGCCACGCTTGGGTAGGCGCTGAATGCTCACCATGCTTTCCTTTTGGCAGCAGGGACAGTACCTTGGATTGTAGCTTTCCAGAATTCTGGGTTCCTTTTTCGGGATCGGAATTCCAAGTTCCTGATGAATGAGTGGTATCGTGATCTGCTTGGCCGAACTTCCCATCCCGATAGCTATCGGGACAAAGTGCCGAATTCGCACCAATCCTTTGGGCAGGATATGCAGGGAGAATCGCCGGATAAACTCCAGATTGTCCAGACTCATCTCCAGTTTCTAGGCTCCCTGGCGGTAGTCTTTGTAGCTGAAGGTGATTTATGGCAGTGAATCTTTTAAATCCTCGCCTTCAGCAAGCTGAAATCCCCATTTTGAAGCTTATAAACACAAATCCCTCCTCTCACATCTCAATCGGGAATAGCACAAAGCATCGCTTCTCTGACCGCTATTTCCCCTCAAATATCTGAATCGTGTAATCCAGCAATTCCACCCCACCGATCTTTCCATGTCCTGGGATGACGGTTTGGACTTTGGGAAAATTGGATTTCACTTTGCTGACCGTCTGTGACCAAGCGGCCGTATTGGCGTCGCCCAAAAACCCGAATCCTGCGCCTACTTCCTTGATCAGGCATCCACCGAAAAGCACCTGATCTGCAGGGACAAAAGCCACGACATTGTCCTGCGTATGTCCTTCTCCAAAAAATCCACTTTGCACCTGCATGCCTCCTGCATTCAAGACGAGCGACTCTTCAAACTGATTTTGGGGAACGAGCTCCCCTGCGTCTTTTGCCAAAGCAAGCGTCCGCGAGGAACCGTAAGAAGGAATTCCCTTTGCATGAAAAGCACCCAAACCGCCCAGACAATCGTCGTGAAAATGCGAAGCGACAACCGCTTTTACGGTGAGCTTTTGCTCATTTACCAGCCAATCGATCAACTCCGCGCTGGCCTCATCATTTGCCGGCGTATCAAAAACGAGCGCCTCGCCCCCATGGATGACTACCATTCCATTGCACCCGACTTTCCCAAAATCCTGTGTTTTGAGGTAGCTGATGTGTACGAATGTATTGGGACTGATTTGCTCGATTTGGAGCATCTCAGAGTGGTAGCTGAGTTTATTTTGCTGCGCAAAGAGGCTTGAGACGGCACAAATAAAAAGTGAAACAGCAGTGACAAAATAAGTTTTCATGAATCTGATTAGTTTGGAAAAGCAAGTTAAGATTACGCTTGATTTTCCTCCCTAAGTCCGGCTTATTTTAATCTATCTTCTACGTAGCCCGCGATCTTTTTCTCCATCTTTTTGCGCAGCTCCTGTAGGGTCTTTTGGTAGTCTGGGTTTGAAGCCAGATTGTTTTTTTCCAAAGGATCCACACTCAGATCATACAATTCCTCATGTCCGGGATCATTGATGTAGCGGAAGTATTTCCATCGCTCGGTACGGATCGCTTCACTCGGGGGAATGATCGGGTCAGGAATCGTGATATATTGATACATCGTATCGTACGCTGGAGACCAGAAATACTGCAACTCCGCTGGATCGTGGGCATGTGGCGCACTGAAACTCAGCGAGAGCATAAAGGGCTTTTCCTTCGG
Organism: Algoriphagus litoralis; assembly: GCF_003259255.1. Taxonomy (GTDB): domain Bacteria; phylum Bacteroidota; class Bacteroidia; order Cytophagales; family Cyclobacteriaceae; genus Algoriphagus; species Algoriphagus litoralis. Next base: position 287,878 of record NZ_QGOL01000011.1, on the reverse strand, counting down.
CGCATTTTCTATAAAATCCATCGCCTGCTGCCCGGTATATCGGGTCAGGTGAACGGTGTCTTTCCCCAAAGTTTTGAAAAAATAGCCACGTCGATCGTCAAACTTTCCATTGCGATCGTAATTCTCCCCCTGATCAAAAAGCCCGTCAAACTCAGCATAATTCACTCCGAACTTTCCGAAAAAACCTGTGTAATAACCGGCCTTTCGCAGCTGGACGGGATAGGATTGATTGATATACGGTGCCTTGATGTCGCCCTGACCAAAGGTGTAGCCATGCGTACGCTCATACATTCCTGTCAGGATACTCGCCCGACTCGCCGCGCAGATCGGTGTGGTAACAAAGGCATTTTCAAAATAGGTCCCCTCGGCTGCCAACCGATCCATCTCTGGGGTCTGAATAATCGAATTTCCGGCAAAACCCAACGCATCCCAGCGCTGATCGTCTGTGAGGATAAAGATGATATTGGGACGGTTTTGCTGCGCAAAAGCCGGAAGTGTACTTCCTAGCAGCAGGAAATAGAGCAGCACCTTTTTCACCATACGTGGATCAGTTTTTTCACAAATGACAAATACTTTTCCGGAAAACCATCCTGCTCTGATGAAGATTTGGCTAGCCAAAAATATCTTGGAGAACCGACCATCTTTTCTAAATTTAACCAAGAACATTCTTCACCTGAAAAGACAGCACGGAATCCTTTTGAAAAAGCACCTTCTTCTCATCATCATCTACTTGGCCTTTATCAGCTTGGGACTTCCAGACTCGATTTTGGGCGCTGCATGGCCGGCAATGTTTGAAGATTTGGGAGTTCCTCTGGACTATGCGGGATTTATTTCCATGATTGTAGCTGCGGGTACGGTGATTTCGAGTTTGTATAGCGGAAAGGTGATCCAACGCTTCGGTGTACCATTGGTCACCACATTCAGTGTAGGGATGACTGCTCTTGCTTTGATGGGTTTTTCACTTTCCGGGCAATTTGGCTACCTCTGCCTCTTGGCCGTGCCTTTGGGACTCGGGGCAGGTAGTGTGGATTCTGCACTCAACAACTACGTCGCCCTGCAGTACGAAGCTCGGCACATGAACTGGCTCCACAGCTTTTGGGGAGTAGGTGCAGCAATTGGGCCGATGATTATGGCAGGCTACTTGGCCAAGGGCGAGCCTTGGTCAGCAGGGTATGAAACGGTAGCCTGGATTCAGCTCGGTCTAGTCTTGATTTTGATCTGCTCTATACCCCTCTGGAGCAAAACTGAAGCAAGCCAAGAAGAACATCCTGAAGAAAAATCGCCTGGATTGATTACGATGCTGTCGACCATGGCGGGATTGAAACAAGCCTTATTTGTGTTTTTCTGTTATTGCACGATTGAGGCAACATTTGGACTGTGGGGAGCGAGTTTTCTGGTGTTTGAGCGAGGGTATGAAGCTGATCAGGCGGCTCGGCTGACTTCACTTTATTTTTTGGGAATCACGATCGGGAGGTTTCTGTCGGGTTTTCTTACTGCTCATTTTACCAACAGGCAATTGGTCTACTTGGGCCAAGGAGTCATTGGATTGGGATTGGTTTTGCTCTTTCTTCCGGTTTCGTTCACCGTTATCCCAGGGTTTCTGCTGGTAGGCTTGGGCTGCGCACCGATCTTTCCCAGTCTACTTCACGAGACCCCCGGCAATTTTGGAGAAAAACACTCCCAAAGCATCATGGGATTTCAGATGGCAAGTGCCTACGTGGGGATCACGCTGATGCCTTTTCTTTTCGGGAAAATCGCAAGCTTCACAGGTTATGGGTTCCTGCTTGGGTTTCTGGGCGTCTTTCTGGGGTTGATATTCTTCTTTACTCAGGATATGAATAAGAAAATCCTACAACGGAAGGGCCGATAGCTTTTTCCAGATCAAAACCTGAATACACATAATCTCGAGAGACCATTTTTCAAGTCTTGATACTGAAAATCAAAACCCGTTTGGATTACGCATTACATTCTGATTATATTTTAAAAACACTCCTAAACTCAAACCCTCTCTAACCCAAAATGGACAATTCCAGACGCGATTTCATCACCAAGCTTGGCCTAACCTCCGCAGGACTCGGCTTATCCCCTCTTTTACCGACCAGTCTATTTGCTTCAGCCTTTGCAAAAAAAGCGCAATTCGAAGCGAAGATTTCATTGGGTCAGTTTTCTTTCGCCTCGGAATTATTTTCAGGTAAGATGACAATGATGGACTTTCCCAAGCGGGCAGTCCAAGAACTGGGCATCAACGGATTGGAATATGTTTCGATGTTTTTCAATGGCAAGCACACCGATGCCGCTTTTCTGAAAGAATTAAAAGCCCTCACCGAGGACCTCGGAGCGAGCAATCACCTGATCATGGTGGATGGAGAAAATATCGCAGCGCTGGATTCCGCTGCGCGAAAAAAAGCCGTGGCGAGCCATCACCCTTGGATCGATGCCGCCAAATACCTTGGCTGTACCTCCATCCGGGTAAATTTGGGTGACACCAGCAAAGCACTAAGCGGGGAACCAGAGGAAGGAAGTGCAGAAGAGGTGGCAAAAGCTGCACTAGATGGCTATTCCTCCCTTTTGGAGTATGGCGAAAAGATGGGAATCAATGTAATTGTTGAAAACCATTTTGGCTATTCGACAGATCCAGACTGGCTGGTGGGCATCATGAGTCAGGTTAAATCGGATCGGAAAGGATTCCTGCCGGACTTTGGCAACTTCTGTGCACAGCGTAGCAAACCGGAAGGAACGGGAATCCAGGCGCTACTGAGCACTACCTGCATCAAGGAGCATGATAAGTATGAGGGTGTGGCCAAAATGATGCCCTATGCCAAAGGAATCAGTGCCAAATCCCACAAGTTTGACGCTGCAGGCAATGACCTCGAGACAGACTATCGCCGAATGTTTGAACTTATCAAAGCTTCCGGCTGGACTGATGGCTATATCGGCATCGAATACGAAGGGGGACTGTACCGAGATATGGGCGGTGACATGAGCTACTTGTCCAATTCAGAAGGAATTCTGGCCATGAAAAAGTTGATAGAAAAGACGCTGGCGGAACTTGGATGAATGGCATGAATCTGATTCAATACCAGCAGGGAATGACCACTCAAAAATCATCTTCATGCAATTCTAAACTAGAAAAAGTTTGACTCACCTTAATTCCAACTAATTCATGCGTCGACTGATCGTAATGTCTTTTATTTCTTTGGATGGCGTGATCCAATCACCGGGTGCCCCTGAGGAAGATACCGATGGAGGCTTTAATCTGGGCGGTTGGGTAGCACCCTACCATGACGCAGTTTCGGACAAGATCATGGAGCGACTCCTGAAACCCGCAGACTTGCTTCTCGGGCGAAAAACATTTGAGATTTGGGAAAACTACTGGCCAGCACATGCTGCCCATTGGCCCAGAATCAATGAAGTCACCAAATACACGCTATCTCGGACTAGAAACTCCTCGGATTGGTCGAATACAGTATTCCTCGATTCCGTCTCTGATATAGAAAAAATCAAGTCCACTGCTGGCGGGGAAATTCACGTCTGGGGCAGCAGTGAAGTGGTCCAGCTGCTTCTGAAACACGGACTGGTGGATGAATTTTGGCTGATGATCCATCCGGTTCTATTGGGGCAAGGCAAAAAACTGTTCAATGCCGAATCAACTCCGGTTGCATTTACCCTTATGGAAAGCATCACCAGCCCCAGTGGGGTTATTTACGCCAATTACCATCGAGCTGGCGAGGTGAATACCGGAACCATTGGATCATAAATTAATATTCAGGCCAAACTTTTCATTTATGAAATACCTACTTACTCCACTCCTATTCTTTGCCAGCCTCTTTTGGACTTTTGCCCAGACTCCAGAGGAACAATTGCTGCAGCTTGATCTTGGTTGGGAAAAAGCAGTATTGAACTCAGATGTGGATTTTTTGGAAAATCTCTTGGCGGATGAGTTCGTCTGGGTCCATAATCACGCCAGTCTAATCGATGGAAAAGAACAAGCCATTGGCCGGGCAAAACGGATTCAGGCTGGCCAGGCAAACGACACCCGAAACCGCACTTCCCGAGATCAACAAGTGGTGATTTTAGGAGAAACGGGGGTAGTTAGCGGGTTTACTGTCGTGGATCGCGGGCCTAGTCCGACCACCTATCACTTTATGCGGACCTACAGCAGGATCGATGGCAAATGGAAATTGCTAGGCAATCACACGATGGCGATTCCCGAGGAGGAACTGAAGTAAATCTAAACTTTAATTCTCCTCAATTACATTTTGGGGCTACTTCCTGAACTTTGCTTTGGGTATCGATAAATTTATCCAATACTGTGTATCCCAGCAGCGTGATCACCACGGAATTTTCCTCCACAGCATTCACTACTCCATTGAAATTGGAAAACAAAAAGATCGTGCGGATTTCGTCTCCAGTCAGGTCACGTCCTTTTTCATTTTTGCCTGTAATCCGGATTCGCTGCACATGGTTGACCCGCACATTTTCATAGTATTGATAGGCATCATAGACTAGCGATGCAGTACGGGGAGGCACAGTGATGACACGGCTGGAGAAGTAGCTTTCCCGCTTGCTGATGGTTTGAGACTGGTATTCTGTAGATTCGGAAGTGATCGATTGACTCCATTCAAACCCTGAAGTAATCGATGCACTGGCCGTGGCTCCTGACCCGAAAAACGTACCACTTACCTCCACTCCTACCGTGGCCGAGACAGATACGGTCTGAGTGGTATTGACAGAGATGGTCTCCGACCATCCCACTGTGGTGGTCCGCTCTTCACTGAAGTCAATTCCCACTGTCTGCTGGAGCTGTCCACTACTGCAATTAGTCAGTGTGCTGTTGAATGTGAAGCCGGTAGTGGGCTTGGGAAGTATTGGCTGAATCGAGGTGGAAGCTATGGGTTGAGCAGCCCACTTGATATCATTGGCGACGATTCTCCAAAGTACATCTTTGCCATTGCTATGGTTGACCGTCAAGCCTATGCCAGGTGTATCTTGAATTTTCCTATTTCTGAAATCAAGTAGTTGGAAAACTCCATCTTTTAATTTTTTAATTACAAATTGATAGGGCTCTTGATTGGCACTGGAAAGCACGGCTAGATTTGTCCTTTTTGAATTCACTACCCTCAACCCCGCAGATAAACTTCCTAAAACCAGGTATTCGCCTGTGCTGGCCAGTCGGATGTGGAAGGTATTTTTCTTTCCCAAAACAGGCGAGATATTGAATAAGAAATTCGGTTGAGCTCCAGAAAAAGTGGTATTGGAGCTGACAAACATAACATTGTTATTATTTGTCATTGCAGATTTGCCAGGGACTCCTTCATTAGTTGTGGTTTGAAAATAAAATCCAGTTCCCTCTCCAAACAAGTACGTGGAGACTTGCTCCGTCTCTGGTATCGAACCCGCATCTACGACGATAGGAGTCAAGCTGGGAAGTAAGGACCGAATGCCTAAATCGATTTTCGAGGCAATCGTTTTGCCAGTTTGGTCCTTGACAGTGATATTCACCTTGACACCATCCGTCAACTGCTTGCTCTGGGCTTCGGTGAGGTCTTCTACGGGGATTTTCAGCACCGCTATATAGGCGACTTCATTTACAGGCACCTTTTCGGTTAGGATTCCTCCAGTGGTTTGAATTTCAAATTCGACTTCTGCCGGACTCAAGCCTTTTCTGGCAATTTGCCTCAGGTTCAAAGTCAGTCCAACTTCTCCTGCATAGGTTTCCAGATCACTTTCCGATATTCCGTCCCCTTCCGCTACAGTACCGGGTCCAGTAGGGGTCGGCTCTTCGGTCTCTCCGCAAGCAAAGAATAAGCTGAAAACTAACATTGCGAGGCAAAACAGTGATGTGTTTTTCATGATCAATAGGAATTAAAAGAGTACTCCGCTGAAAAGCCCAACGGATGAATCAAACCTATCTTTCAATCCATGGAAAGCAAAAAATCGAGGGGGGACAAATGGTATACTCTACGAAAATTGATTGAATCAGAGCGAAAGTATGACTTCTTCAAGCGAATCTCCGGTTTCCAAACCCAACTTTTTGCGAAGTCGCTGTCGGGCCTTTTTTATGCCAGGCATACTGATCATTAGGATATTGGCCATTTCCTTGGAGGAGAGATTCATGCGAATCAATGCCATCAAGCGGTATTCTGCTGGCGAAAGTCCAGGGAAGTTTTTAGATGCTTTGGAAAAAAACTCGGGATGCACTTCCTCAAAATACTTGGAAAAAGTAGCCCAACCCCTGTCGTCGCTCAGGTCTGAGTTGATGGTTCGGATCAGCTTTTGGTAGCCAGAAGTAGCGTCGGATTCATCTTTAAGCTGGAGAGCCGTTTGCTTTAGGTTTTCGAGAGTTTCATTCTTTTTTGCCAAGTGGAGTGCTTGGGCAGTCAGTGCTCGGGACTTGAATTGAAGTTGCTCATCCATACGGAGTCGCTCAAGTTGATTTTTCTTGAGCTTTTGCCGATAGGCGTAAAAACCAATCCCCAGTAGTAAGGTAAGCGCAATCACACCTGAAGCAAGCAAAGTCATCTGAAGTTGGGAAATCTCAGCTTTTTGTTCCAGCAGAAGAATCTCATTTTCTTTCTTTTCCAAATCAAAAAGGGTACGCTGCTCTTCAATCAGTCGGGATTTGGTCTCGTCCAAAAGGGAATCTTTGAGCGCTGCAAAAGCACGAAAATCCTCCAAAGCCCCACTGGGGTCTCCCATGAGCTCTTTGGCTTGAGATCGAAAAAAATACCCAGTACTCAAAGTTTCCTTGGCCCCTTGCTCCTTAGCCAATACGATGGCCCGATCCAAGTAAAGAATAGCTTGGGTAGATTGCTTGAGTCCGATATAACTCTGACTAAGGTCATTGTAAGCCTCCACCACCTTGATCGCGTTCCCGGTTTCTTCAGCAAGCGATAGACCTTTAAGCAAAAGCGGAATAGCCTCTTGGTAGTTTTCCTGAGCGTTCAAGGTCTTCCCCCAGTTGGTATAGGCGGTACCTTGGAGGTCTTTGGATCCAAGAGCTTCGGATAGGGCAATGCTTTCTTGGAGATATTGGATCGCCTGGGGGAAATCATTCAGATAGAAATAGTTATTCCCGATGTCATTTAGGGCCTGAGCCTGAAAAAATCGATCCTCATATTTCTTGTAGATTTTCAAAGCGAGGAGATTGTATTCGATCGACTTCTGAAAATTTTTCAGGCTGGTCTCGAGACTTCCGAGCAAATTGTAAGCATCTGCTAGTCGGAGTTCATCTCCGGTGTTTTGGAAGATTTTTACTGCACGGAGTGTTTCTTTCAGAGCAATATTCAGATTGCCACGACGAACCTCTATTTGCCCCTTCAACTGAAAATCCCCGCCCAAGAGTAAACTATCCGGTTTGATTTCCAGCAACATGGAAATGTTCTGGTCCAAAAGCGCCAATGCGCTGGGATAATCGCCCTTGTAATAATCCAAAATTGCCAAAGCAAAATTGACCTTAGCCACCCTTTCTAATGCCTCCAGCTCCTGAAACATAACCAGAGCCTTTCGGTACCAAACCGCCGCCGAATCGTAGTCATTTGTGTTGTTGACTAGCACACCGATGTTGTAGGTGGCTCGGGCAATTTGCATCGTCTCTCCCTCCTTTTCGGCAAGCTCCAAATGTTCAAACCCGTACTTTTTGGCCTCTGAGAGATCATTAAAAACGTAGCTGTCAAAAAGCGCCTGAAGCACTGAATAGCGATCCTCTCCTTTCGGGTTTGATTTATAGACCTTGAGCAGGCTATCCAACTTTTGGCAAAAGACAGGCTGGGTCAGCAGACTAAGCAGAAGAACCAGAAGCAGACTATTCTTTAGCATAATCTAATGGGAAAAATCAGGGCTTTCCTACTCCGGCGATGATCCGCAGCGGGCCTCCACTTCCATTTTTGATCTTCATCGGTAGTGCTACGATGTAAAATCCCTTTTCGGGGAGTTGATCCAGATTGGCGACATTTTCAAATCCTGGGATATTGTAGCCCATCAGAACTTGATGCGCTGCAAAGTCTTTCGACTGACCATAGTCCAAACTCGGCGTGTCCAGTCCTACAGCTTTGACTTTGCGCTTTTCTGCCAAAAAACGGGCACAATCGGGATGAATACCAGGAAAATGCAGCTCAGGAATGGCTTCCATGCCGACTTTGGCAGTCCCAAAATACTTTTCCCGATCCGGATAAAAAGCTCCATATCCGGTACGAAACAGCACAATACTTCCTTCAGGAATTTCTCCATGTTGGCTTTCCCAATTCAAAATAGCTATAGAATCTATCAGGTAATCCCGATCAGCTAAAGCCAACTCACTCACGTCAACCAAGACAGCCTCACCAGTCAACTGATCCAAATCCAGCTGATCTAGGGTTTTCCCACTTGCTGAAAAATGAATCGGTGCGTCCAAATGTGTCCCCCCATGTTCGGGAGTGGAGAGACTGTTGGAAGAATAATAATAACCCAAATCAGTGATTCCATCAGCTTCGGTTTCCAGTTCAAAGCCTTTAAGGTTATTTGGCCAATAAAGTGTAGTCGAATCAAAAGGATAGGTCAGATCGATCCATTGAAGTTTGGAAAGAGCCGCCAGTGGTTCAGATTCTGGGGATTCTTCCTGTACTTTATCTTTGCAAGAAAAGAGAAAAACGAGCCAAATGGCGGGAAGAAAAATAGTTTTCATACTTGAAATTATAGGAAAGAGACTTCCTAAGATAATCAAGCTGAGCGAATTGAATCAAAAATCAGAAGATAAAAACTGCCTTATGGATCATATATTCCAAGACGTCCTTAAAAAATCAACTCTTATTTCTTGCTTCTAATCTCTTGCCGCTCTCTATTACAACCCATACTTCGCCCCCATCTCTCGGATGAGTTTGTAGCCGTTTTCGGCCATGTCCCAAGGTGCTGAAAACTCACGCCAAACTCCGATGGAATTGGCAAAATCGGGATCATTTCGCGTAAAGCCTTCAATGGTCAACCAACCGGAATAACCGACTTTTTTCAGGGCAGCAAAGGTTTCGTCAAAGTTCACATGACCCGAACCGGGAGTTCCGCGGTCGTTTTCGGAAATGTGGAAGTGGCCTAAGCGAGGAGCGATCTTTTCGATTGCCAAACCCAGCTTTTTCTCTTCCATATTGGCATGATGCGTGTCAAACATCGCCTGCACGTTCGGATGATTGACTTTCGCCAGCAAGTAATCCAACTGGTCCATGGTATTGGTGAGGTAGCATTCGAAACGATTAAGCGCTTCAGGAGTCATGAGCACACCAAGCTTTTGCGCATGGTCAGCCACTGAGTGAAGCACTTCAGCCGACCAGTTGTATTCGTCCTCCATGGGTGCACGGCTGGCAAAGGTGGCGAAAGCAGAATGATAAGGTCCACAGAGCACCTGAGAATTCAAGTCTGCTGCACGATCTAAGGTCCAGAGCAACTTTTCCTTTGCCTTTTCACGGACTTTGGGATCAGGTGAAATCGGATTTTCATCGGGGCTAAGGACAGTCACGGTCGTAACTTCCAGCCCGATGTCGGCACAGTGCTTCCCTACCGAGACAAATGCCTTTTCTTCCCAGGGTCCAATAAAAAATTCTGCGCCATCGTAGCCGATTTGCTTTAATCTATCCAGAATCGGAAATAAGTCAGCTGACACTACTGCTGACCAAGCCAGCACATTGAATCCTATTTTGTTCATGATTTTCTATATTCAAATTCTCTCTGAAACTCCGGCATCTTCATCATTCAGTATTCGACGTTCGGTGTTCGATATTTTTAACAATGGATATCGAATTTTAAATATCGAATAATAAAGACTTCGCTCACTTAAAATCCCCCACTTTCATTCCCTTTCGGAATGTGTCAAAGCCAAACATGGTAGGCTTGTATTCCCCCACAATGTCCACATTCAGCTCGGAGGTAATCGTTTCTGGCATATCCAAAAGCCAAAAGGAGGCGTTGAGAATCAATCTTCTGAGATCGTCACTTTGAAAACCCAAGGAAGAACCCATGGTCGAAGCGAACGCCATTCCCGGCTTTCCTCCTTCTATTTGATAGGGTTTGGTCCAAGCAATGGGCATCACTGACTTTTCCCACATCAGTGGAGCCTGATCATTCATTCCGGCGGTGGATTGTCCGTGAATGAGGACGGTGGCATTTTCGGGAAGCAACTGAATCCCATACACATCTTCGGGCACCCAGATATCTTTCACACCCCGCAGGACGGGATGATCATTCATCTCCTGTACTCCATCGATGAGCGCTCGACAGCCTTCTTTGGCGTGGATTCCGTGGTGATTGACCCAAGTTTCCCCGAAAATCCGCTTTCCGAATCCCTTTTCCCAACCTGGTTCTTTTCCATTCCAAGTCCACTTTGCAAACTTGGACTCTTTGTTTTTCTGATAGGCAAATCCATGCGTGGAGGTGCGCAATCCGATGATCGGCTTGCCTGCTTTGAGAAAATTTTCGATGTGTTGCGTCTGCTCGTCGGGGAGTTCACGGAAGCGAATCAACATAATCATCAGATCTGCTGTCTCCAGATGCTCCAAACCCGGGATATTATTCTGATAATTAGGAACAACATTCCCTGTGGTCGGCTCTATAGGAAAGAGAACCGTAGTCTTAAATCCATGGCGCTCAGCGAGAATCTTGGCCAGCATGGGCATGGATTCCTCGGAGCGGTATTCATCATCTCCAGCCACCAGCACGATGTGCTTACCCTTTCCTGGCCCCTCTTTTCCTTCAAACTGAAGAAAGGTTTGGCCATTTTGAGCACAAGCCAGTAGCGTGAAAAAAGTGAAAAGAACGCTAAATAGGAGACTTTTCCGAAGGTAAACCATGGTCAAATGGGGTTTGAGAGTAAATAAGCAAAACAGCTACCTGATTTGATTTCTCAAAATAGAGTTTTTTGGACAAATACAAGTCCTGCTCTGGTGATTAAGCCTTTTTGCGCAGCTTCTTAAAAATCAAAACCGGAATCAGCACTAAAATCCCAACGACCAAACCAATCAGGAATTCCTTAACTATTGCCGGCCATGACTCTAGCAGGTGATGGAAAAAGTCAATGTTGTGGGCAAAAATCCCGCCTGATACCAAAAGCAAAGCCAAGGTTCCTACGACCCCAAGCAAACGAATCACCCAAGGAAGGGCTCCAACGAGGAATTTACCCACCTTGTCCGAGAAACTGTCCTTGGCTTCATTTAGATTGATGAGCCTCATTCCAAACTCATCCATGCGTACAATTAGACCCACGATTCCATAGACACCGACGGTCGCTATCAGCGCAATCACTGATACCACACCTATCTGGGTACTCAATGATTTATCCACCACAGTACTCATGGCTATGATCACGATCTCCACAGAAAGGATAAAATCTGTAGTGATGGCAGACTTGATTTTTTGTTTTTCCAGAGCCAAAATCTGCTCTTCGGTGATTTCGGTTTCCAGCTTTATATGCGCTTCTTTAGGATGAGGCACCAGGTATTCGTAGATTTTTTCCGCCCCCTCATAGGCTAGGTACAAGCCTCCAAGAATCAAAATCGCAATAATAGCAGGAGGATAAAAAGCACTTAGTAAAAAAGCTATGGGCAGGATGATCACCTTGTTCAGCAGCGACCCTTTCATGATCGCCCAAAGTACAGGAAGCTCACGATCAGAAACAAACCCAGAGGCTTTCTCGGCATTTACAGCCAAATCGTCGCCCAAAATCCCGGCGGTTTTTTTCGCCGCCACTTTACTCATCACTGCCACATCATCCATCAATGTGGCGATATCATCCAATAGTGCAAATAATCCTGAAGCCATATAAAATTTAGATTTACGATTTTTGATTTACGACATTTTCTTCACCCAACAAACCTTGCCTTAAGAAGCGGAACCTTCTTTTGCGCGATTTTAGGCTTACGAAACTAAAAAGAAGTTGGACTTTTGGCTAAATCTGATTTTCTATTCTTAAAATTTTTCAGCCTTCCAATTTCTCTGGATCAAAAATCAATGGAAAAAACTTCCCCCCCATTTTTTCACCTTTTGGAATGACAGGAACGCCTTCCAAAAGTGGTTCATTGGTATCCGAAACTGTCCCATCTGCAAACACATTCAGCACAAAGGCCTTTCTGGATCGGGGAGAAAAGTTAGCAAAGCTGCCATGCACCAAAAGCGGATGGTGGAATGCCGCGTGACCGGCTTTGAGCGGAATAGCCACGGTTTTGAAATTCGCTTTTTGCTCTTCTGTCATCATCGCCATGAGGCCGTCCATTTCTCCGGCGAGTGCAGGCTTCTCGAGTAAGCCCCATCTTTGCGATCCGGGAACATATTGCAAGCAGCCGTTTTTCTCGGTGGCATCATCCAATCCACACCAGCAAGTGAGGTGTTGCATCGCAACCGTTCGGGTCCAATAGCTGTAATCCTGATGCCAAGCGACATTGCCTCCGTGATGGGCAGGCTTGCAAAAAAGCTGATCGTGCCAAAATCGAACTGCCCGATCTCCAAGCAACTGACTAGCGGCCATGCGAAAAGCTGGATTCCAGATCACATCGTGAAAAGCGGCTGCAATCCGCCAATGACCTAGCGAATGAAACAAGACCTTATTTGGATCTCCTGACTCATTGCTGTGAAACTCATGGAAAAGGTGATGAAGCGGATGCTGTGGATCCATCACTTCGTCCAATGCTTTTTTTAAGACCTCAATTTGAGTTTCATTCAAAAGCTTGATGTCTGCGAGATATCCATTTTCATGGAAAAAGCTGATCTGATCTTCGCTGAGACGATATTGATCCCAATCTGAATTGGTTTTCGGTTGGGGAAAAAGATCGGTCAAAGGATAATGGAAGTCGGCTAGGTCGGGCATGGGTTTAAGTCTTGTTTTGAAAATTAAAAGATAGGTAAAATTGAAAAGTTTAAAATCCTCCCCATAAAAAATCGTTTCCGATATCGTTTTCGCTGATTTCCTTTAAGATGCTCACAATTTTGGTTTTTGAATAGTAGATTACTTCTCGAAAAAAAATAGAAGTCTGTTCAACCTTCCTAAAACACAAGATTTTTACCCAAAACAACCCCATCATGTCAACCAATAGAAGAGACTTTCTGAAAACCGGAGCCACAGCGGCGCTAGGGCTTTCAGGCTTTACCTTGATTTCCCCAAAAGTTCTGGGCAAATCGATGGGCTATGTCGCTCCATCTGATCAAGTCAATCTTGCATGCATCGGCATCGGCAACCGAGGAAACGAAATCATCAAGGCACTTCACAAGACTGGACTTTGCAATATCGTAGCGCTTTGCGATGTGGATATGGGTGCAAAGCAGACTTTGGAGGTGATGGAGATGTTTCCTCAAGCCAAAAAGTATCAGGACTTCCGAAAGATGTTCGATGAAATCGGGGGTGAATTTGACGCGGTAAGTATCGCTACACCCGATTTTTCCCACTTCCCGGCGACCATGATGGCTTTAGCCGAAGGCAAACATGTCTATGTCGAGAAGCCAATGGCACGTACTTTCCAAGAAGTAGACTTGATGATGGCTGCCGCCAAAAAATACCCGAAGCTTGCCACCCAAATGGGTAATCAAGGTCACTCGGAAGGAAACTATTTCCAGTTCAAAGCCTGGAAAGAAGCAGGCATAATCAAGGATGTCACAGCGATGACGGCCCACATGAATAGCCGAAGAAGATGGCACAGCTGGGATCCCAACATCAGTAGTTTTCCGGCTGCCGAACCGGTTCCTTCTACCCTCGACTGGGATGTCTGGACAGCTCAGGCACGACCGCATCCATTTAACAAGGACTACCACAACGGTCAATGGCGCTGCTGGTATGATTTCGGAATGGGCGCTTTGGGTGACTGGGGAGCACATATCATAGATACAGCCCATGAGTTTTTGGATTTGGGACTTCCTTACGAAATCAACCCCACCAAACTCAGTGGACATAACATGTTCTTTTTCCCAATGTCCACCACCTTGGAATTCAAGTTTCCGGCTAGAGGCGCAATGCCTCCAATGACGATCACCTGGCAGGATGGTTTGGACAATATCCCGGCTGTTCCTGATGGATATGGTGTCTCTGAATTGGACCCAAATATTCCACCACCGAGCAATGGACAGATCCAGCCTGCAAAGTTGAATCCCGGCAAAATCATTTACAGCAAAGAACTGACTTTCAAAGGCGGTTCGCACGGTAGCACGCTTTCTATTATTCCCGAGGAAAAGGCCAAGGAGTGGGAATCCAAACTTCCCGAAGTGCCTCAGAGTCCATCCAACCATTTTGAAAACTTCCTGAAAGCCTGTAAAGGCGAGGAAAAGACACGTTCACCTTTTGAAATCGCCGGACCTCTCAGTCAGGTATTCTGCCTTGGAGTAATGGCGCAGCAAATGGGCGTGAAACTGGAATTTGACCGGGAAACGAGACAAATTACCAACAATCCACTGGCCAATCAGGTTTTGGCCGGCATGCCGCCAAGAAAAGGCTGGGAGGAGTTTTATAGGGTTTAAAAATAATTTCAGAGTATCTAGTAGCAAGACATAAGTATCAAGAAACTAGAGCCGATATGCAAGAACTAAGACCGCTGGGATACCTGGCGGTCTTTCTTTTGAAATACCCAGATCAAAATGTCTTTAACTTTTTTCAAGTCAACTTTTGGAAATAATCAACCTAAGATTAGGTGATAGTTTTTCAGAAGTTTTTCAATTTTCCAACTTTTCCAACCGCTCCAACAGTGGCGGATGCGAGTAGTTAACAAAAACGTACCAAGGGTGAGGATTAATGGTGCTCAAGGTTTTGACTGAAAGTGTTTTCAGTGCTTCCGCCAAAGGTTCACCAGAGAATGTTGTTTTGGCAAACTCATCCGCCTCAAATTCATTTTTCCTACTCAGCCAGTTCATACCCATTCCCAAAACCATAGAAATCGGAGTAAATAGCATAGTAAACCCAATGATATTCAACTCTGCTGACCAAGCCTGGCCGCCAAGAGCCAAACTCATTCGCTCTGAAAAAATAAACTGGGACAACAAAAACAGCATCAATCCAACCTGAAGTACAGAAATAATCATTCCGGACACGATGTGCTTCCGCTTATAATGTCCCACTTCATGAGCCAAAACTGCCACCAATTCATCCGGTGGGTGCTGCTCGAGTAAGGTGTCATACAGCACGATTTTCTTTCGCTTTCCAAATCCGGAAAAGAAAGCGTTGGCTTTGGAGGACCGTTTGCTTCCATCGATGACGAAAATATTATCTAAAGGAAAATCGACCGATCTGGCATAGTGAAGGATTTTATGCTTCAGTTCACCGTCCTCCAACGGAGTCAGTCTATTAAAAAGTGGAAGAATCCATGCCGTATAAAAAAGATTGACCAAGACCATGAAAACCGCTGCCACCAACCAAAACTGCCACCAAAAGTGGTGGCCCATCCGGTGGATTAGCCAAAGAAAAACCAAAAGCAATCCTCCTCCTACTAAGATTGACAGCAGGTAGCCTTTTACCTTATCCAAGAAAAACGTCCGGATGGAAGTCTTGTTGAATCCATATTTCTCTTCTATTACAAAGGTGTTGTAGTAATCAAAAGGTAAACTGAGCAAATCCGAACCGACAAATATCAACCCAAAGAACACCAGTGATTTGACTAAGGGTGCAAAGCCGAAAGCGGAAACCCAGGAATCAATCGCACCAAACCAACCCAAGGCGATAAACAAAAAAGTCAAGATGAATGAAAAGGTACCCGCAAGGAATTTGAATCGAAAATTTTCTCGCTGATAGGCTTTTGCTTCTTCAAGTTTGGAGGTACTCAGGTATTGAGAGAGCGTCGCTGGAATCTCTGGAACCGGATTTTTCACATTAAGAAACCCGAGCGTTTTCCGTACCAAAAAACCAAACACCAACACCCCAAGGAGGAGGTATTTTAAATTTTCCGGGTCCATGAATTTTAGAATTTAGGGCAGGGAAGGATGGTGTCCCGGCGGGAAGGTTTTCCTTGATAGCTATTGGGCAAGGTCCAGGAAAGACTCAATTCATGCGCTCCTCCAGACTGAATGCCAAGCTGCGACACGGTGTAATCAAAGCTGTACCCGATATTCAATCCGCTGAGTAAATTCACCCCAACCATCATCACGATAGCGTCGCGATTGCTTTGGTTTTCAACTGGCTTATATGGCAGACCTCGATACCAAACTCCAAAAACGATAGGCTCTACATAAAAATATGCCCCTACATCGAGTTGTTCAAAAGGGCCTTGTTGCTTGTAATTGATCGTAGGCGTGATGGAACGCTGTCTTCTCATATGTGTAAAATCCCCACGCATGCCTCCCTCTCCCAAGTCGATCCGATAGCCGGCATGGAAGGAAAGCTTCATCGGAAGCGGGCTAATACCATCTATAAAGGACTGGTTAGGTTCATTCACATGGTGCGCTGAAAATCCTGCCCAAAGATTCTCGGTAAAAAACAAACCTCCAACTGAGACGGAAAGCATACCTATTGGATCTCCTAGGCCAGGAATGTCAGTGCCCGGAAGCGTCGGACCAAAAGGATCACTTGGATTGATCTGGTTCGCAAAAACCAAATTTTCATAGAAACCAATTTCCCTTCTGATGTAACTCGCTTGAAAGCCGGGACGGAAGTAGGAGTTTTCCCCTAGTTTCAACTCGTAAGAATACATCGCAGAAATGGTCGTAGATCTAAGTTTGGCAGCACCCTCCGTATCCTGCATGACATGAAAGCCTATCCCACTGTTGTAATCAGGCAGATAAGTGTCATAATAAGCTGAAAATGTGGTGAACTGCGCATCAATAGAAGGCCATTGATTTCGGTAATTAAATCCTACCCTTCCCGTAAGTTCTCCCCCTGCCATGGCAGGATTTAAATAAAGCGGGGCTGCGTAGTACTGACTATATTGTGGGTCTTGTCCAAAGGACGGCGAGACAAAGATGAAACAACTTGCCACAAAAAAAACAATAACTATCAGAGACCGTAACAAGGATTTGTTCGTTTATTTGAATATTCAGTTAGCTTCTAAACGATTCATCCCTTTGGATGTTTTAGTAAGCAGTTCGAAAAATATGAAAAGCAGACCTATTTCCATAAGGTTCAATTTAATTTTTACAAGCTTCATTTTCCTGAGCCTTTTGGGATTTAGCAGGATTGGCTATTCACAAGGCTTCAATGATAACGAATGGATTTTTGGAAATTGCGGCAGCGGGACTCCAAACAGCTATTTATCCTTCGGAAAAGGAGGGACTGCTACTGTACAAACTCTTCCCGGATCGGTCATTATCGGCGAAAACAATAATGCACTGGCTATTGACCCGATTACCGGACAGCCGCTTTTCTCCACGAATGGAGTCTTGGTCTACGACAACAGTTCCAATCCGATTCAAGGCAGCGCCCCCGGTCTTGATGGAGATATCGATGGGAGACAGAAAGTAGCGACCGGCTTTTTGGAATACGATCCGGATGGAAATAAGCTTTTCTACATTTTTTACATATCGCCGGGAGGACAGCTGCAATATGCCGTGGTAGATATGAATGCCGCAGGTCAGGCTACGGGAAATGAACGACCCCTGGGAGAAGTCACCGCAAAAGATCAGGTAATCGGTTCTTCCTCAGGAGCAATTTTGGTGGTTAAGACGCCCTCCTCATCCTCTTATCTTATCAGCTTTGACGGTGGAAATCTCATTTCCCGAAGAATCGGAAATTCGGAAGGGAATTTTACACAGACTGATACAGAAGGGATTCCTTTCACTCCTAAAGCCATCATCTTTGACGAGGAAAACAGTCGGCTGATCGTGATTTCAGAGGATTCAACCGATGATATTTTGGTCATTCCTTTTGATACAAGTTCTGGCAATTTTGGCAATCCTGCACCGATAACAGGCTCCGGAGGAAGTGACGAAATCGGTGGAGCGGATTTTTCTCCTGACGGAAACTTCATCTATTTCTCGCGAGGAAACCAGCTATTCAGGGTACCAAGTGGTGACTTGACAGCAACTCCTGAGGAAATTTCGTTGACCACAGGACTGAATCAGGTCTATGATATCAAGTCCGGTCCTGATGGACAGCTCTACTACATCTACGAAGAAGTACCAGGAGGGCCACAGTTGATCGGGAGAGTCACTAATCCCAATGAGCCTGACCTGAGCTTATTGACAGTGGAAGAGGACCCGTTTATGGGGACTGACTTTTGCGGAACGATTTTTCCTGTTTTTGCTCCAAATGCGGATATCGACCCTACTGCGGATTTCACCTGGAGTCCAGACGCTCCCTGCTCCAACAATCCTGTGCAGCTCACCAGTGTCATTACTCCGGAAAACTACCAACCTGTATCGTTCAATTGGGAATTTAACCCTCCACTGACCGATTCTGTAGGAAACCCGTTACCTGCTGACTTTTCACAGGAGCACTTTTTAGTTCCGCAGGATGCTACACAGGGGACAAGTCTACAGGTGACCTTGACGGTTGAATTTGAAGACGGTAGCACACAAGTGGTAGACAAAACAATCCCGCTGACCGAAAATAACCTTGAGGCAAATTTCACTCCTTCAGACACGACTCTATGTTTGAGTTGTATTGACTTATCTCCTTTGCTGCAAGCCCAAGCAGCGGAAGGAGAACAAGGCGGAGAAGCTCCTGGAGGAGGCGGATCCAACTATGAATATTTCTGGTCAAACAAGCGTGACCAAGGATGGATAGGACAAGAAGAAAATGAAGTTTGTCTTCCGGGATTGTATTGGGTTTTGGTCAGAGAGCCAGGTTCTGAATGCTATGCTTATGCTGAAATCCGAGTAAAAATCTGGGATTTACCAGACCAATCCAACAACATCTGGTACTTTGGTGACGGTGCGGGCTTGAACTTCAATCCTGATCCCAATGATGAAAACGCACCCACTCCAAGACCGATCGAGCAACGACATCCACAAAACATTCCCGCCGGTACGACGACCATTTCGGACCAAGCCGGGGAAGTACTCTTTTTTACAGACGGACAATCGGTGTGGGATCTGAATGGAAACCTTATGGAAAACGGGGATGACATCGGTGGAGATAATACCTCTAGTCAGTCAGTTTTAGCAGTCCCTGTTCCCTCACAGCAAACTTTATTTTACTTATTTACCACTCAGGCAACAGCCAGTGGAACAAATAGTGTGAGTTATTCTCTCGTGGACATCAAAGCCGAAAACCAGAACGGAGTCGGCAATGTAACGACCAAAGACAATTTCCTCTTTAGTCCTTCCACGGAACAATCAGCCGCAATTTCAGGAGGTGATACCACATGGGTGATGTTTCATGAGCTGGGAAATAATACCTTCCGTGCCTATCCTGTTTCGAGCCAGGGCATCGGTCAGCCAGTTCTCAGTTCGGTAGGGAGTAACCATGGATTTAACTCAGGAGTCGGAGCGATGAAGTTTAGCCCTGACGGAACTAAGCTGGCTGTAACGATCTCCGAAGGAGGCTGTAATAAAGCCGAAATCTTTGAATTTGATCAGCAAACGGGAGAGCTTAGTGAATATGCACGAATCGACTTGGGATGTGATGGAGATGTGTACGGCTTGGAGTTTTCACAAGATTCGGACAGAGTATTGGTTTCCTACCGAAATGGAGGTCCGGGAATTGAAGAATTTATCATCAAGGCAGTCGAAAATGATGACCCGAATGCACCTGTTTGTCCTTCTTGCTTTTCCTCAGCAACTACCAGAGCCCAGCGTGAGGCCTGTATTCTCACCACGAGAAATCAACTTAGCGGGACATCCAGTCTAGATCTTGGCGCCTTACAAATCGCTTCGGATGGGCAGATTTATGTAGCTGTGGTAGGAGACAATCGGATCGGACAAATTCAAGTCGGATCAGGATGTACAGGCACCAGCACCTTCACTCAGGATGCAGTAGAACCGATGCCCGGCACATCCAATCTCGGTCTGCCATCCTTTGTTCAAAACTCCGGAAGCTCTATTCCTGAGCCAGCCCTTTCCCTTCCGCCCAGACTGTGTCTAGATCCGGAACTTGGGGCAAGTGGTCTACTCGAAGGAGCAGGTGAGCCTGATATCGACTCGTATTTTTGGACGATTACCAATGAAGATGGGACCGTGGTCAGAAATAACTTTGGCGGACCGGGAGAAGAATTCCAGACGTTGGATCAAATCTTCACTGCTCCGGGTATCTATACGGTAGAACTTAGAGTAGATCGATGCGGAGATCCTGAATATTTCAGAGCAGAGGGAGAAATCGAGGTAGTTGCGCCTCCAACGCTTACCTTGGAAGATGATGCAACCCTATGTGCAGGATCGCCGGTAACACTTACAGCCATAGATGGCTATGATCCAGCTGAAGGGCTCTATGACTTCCAATGGACCAATGCTGCTGGAGTTGTGTTTGGAGACGAAAATTCCAACTCAATCACAGTAGACGAAGAAAGCATCTATACAGTCCAAGTAAGCTTCAAACTCCCTTCAGGATTGAGTGATGATGAGGCTTTGCTTTTTGAAACTTGTCCGGCTACAGCTGAGGTATTTGTAGGTCCAGCATTTGAATTTGATCTGACTCAAACGGCAACTGAAGTTTGCTTTGAAGAGACCACAGTTACTTTTGCTCCAAATACTCCAATTTCCGGTGAGTGGTTTTATGAGTTAAATCAAGATGGGAACCGGGTAAGCTTGGGTGAGTTTTTCGAATTGGAATTATTCATCAATACCCTTCCTAGCTCAGGTCAATACGAGATAATTTTTGTGACACAGGATCCGATTTTAGAAGGTTGTACCGTCGAGAAAAAACTGGACTTGTTGGTCAATGAATTGCCGCTGTTTGTACCAACTCAAACTACTCCTGCCACGGATTGTGCCACTGCAGACGGGGCATTTGAAATTACTATGCAGGCAAATGCCGCTGAGGTCAGAATTCCAGCACTCAGTTTGACATTTTCAAATGTAAATGCAGGAGATATCATTCCAGTGTCTAATTTGCTGCCGGGAGTCTATGTAATCGAAGCCGAAAACAGTCAGGGTTGTACTTACTTCCTACCTGTCACGGTAGAAAATCTTGATCCTCCTACGCTACTCAGGTATAGTGTTAGTGTCAGAGATGAAATCTGTGGACCTGATGGTGTATTGCCAGGTACAGTTACTTTTGCTTTCGACGCTGGAATTGCTCAGACCGGCTCATACCATTTGATCCGGGTCGGAGATGGTTTAGAGATAACTGGTCCACTACCAGTCACTCATATTTGGACAGTGGACGTACCTCATGGAGAGTATGAGGCCTATATTCTCTTTCAGGCAGATCCTTCATTGCCTGGGTGCCCAATTACCCTGGATGATCCGATAACGATTTTGGAGAGATTTGAAGTAGTCTTCTCAGTCCCTACTCAAGTAGAAGCCTGCGAAAGCTTCACTTTTGCTCCAAGTGGCCCTGAATCTTTGATCTATTCAGCTATTAACTCTTTGGGGACAACTATTTTTCCCGATGCTGATGGAAATTTCACCTTCACCCAAAGTGGGGGCTACACTGTCAGCGGTGTGGATCCGATGGGTACAAACTGCCCGCGGGAGATCGATATGAATGTGACGATCACGGCACCACTGGACTATAATCTTTCTGGCCCAATCATCGATTGTCAGGTGGGCGTGACCTACGAGGCAGTTCTGAATAACGCTAATCCGGCAGACGTCATTTTTCTTTGGAAGGATAATCTTGGTGTCATCGTAGGCAGAAGGCAGACTTTTGTTCCGACTCGTGGGGGTGATTATACGCTGGAAGTTCAGCCAGTCGCAGGAGGACTTTGTCCATCCAGCGAAATTCCTTTCTCTGCTGAGGTTTTAACAGAATCAGTGGTAGTAAGTCTGGACGTAGTACCCTTCTGTATCGAGCAAACAAGCACTACCATTACTGTAATAGCGGATCTCTCGACTGTGACTGAGATAGAGTGGTACTCAGTAGTAGGCGGCACCCGAACGCGGATTTTTGAGTTTGATAATTTACCCGTCATTGAAGTGAGTGTGGAAGGAACCTATGAGGCTCTCCTTCGTAGCCAGTTTGGCTGTGAACTTGGCAGGGCGAATGGCGTCGTATCCAAGTCTACCATTATTCCTCCTGTGGTGCCTTCGGAATTTACCATTTGCGCCATTGAGGGAGTCACTACCAGTATAGACCCGGGAGATTACGATAATTACAGCTGGAGATTAAATGGGGAAGAAGTCTCCCAGGACGGCATTTTCACCCCTACCCTTCCGGGAAATTATGAACTTCGGGTATCTGACAATCTAGGCTGTGAATATGTGGCCAATTTTACTGTGAATGAAGATTGTAGGCTTCGGATTACTTATCCTACCGGTGTGGTTCTAGATGATCCCAACCGGGGATTTATCCTCTATGCCAACGAATACATCGATGAGGTAGATGTATTCATTTACAACCGATGGGGAGAATTGATTTTCTTCTGTGAACACGAAAATCTAGAACCCAGACAACCTTTCTGTCCATGGGATGGTATGGTCAACGGAAAATTTGTCCCTAATGGAACATATGCGGTCGTAGTGAAGTTTACCTCCCGAGCACAAAACAAAACCGAGACCGAAACCAAAGCGATTACGATTATCCAATAGTAGCAAGTATGTTGATTCTGATTTCTCCTGCCAAAACATTAGATTATTCCAACCCGATTTTTAAAGAGCACACGCTTCCCGACTTTAACTCAGAAATCAAAGCGCTGGTCAGCGTCATGAAAAAAAAGACCGCAAAGGAGATTTCGGAACTGATGCACGTAAGTGAAAATCTGGCTACCCTGAATGAGGAACGGTATAAATCTTTCCAAAAAGAATTCACCACCACTAACTCAAAGCAGGCTCTACTTGCATTCAAAGGTGATGTATATACCAAAATCGATGTGGATCACTATTCCAGAGCAGATTTTGAATTTGCCCAACAGCATCTCAGGATTCTTTCTGGTCTTTATGGTTTGCTAAAGCCACTGGATCTCATTCAGCCCTATCGACTCGAGATGGGAACCCGTCTAGAAACAAAAAAAGGGAAAAATCTCTATGAATATTGGGGGACAAAAATTGCAAAAGCAATAAAAAACGCCTCAAATGGGGCTACAATTATCAATCTGGCTTCCCAAGAATATTTCAAAGCTGTAGATCTCAAAGCGCTAAAAAGTCAAGTGATCACCATTCATTTCAAGGAATTCAAAAACGGTGAATATCAAATCATTGGCTTCTTTGCAAAGCAGGCCAGAGGATTAATGACTGACTATGCTATCAAAAACAGAATCACTGATCCGGAGCATTTGAAAGGATTCAATCTGGAGAGGTATGAATTTTCAGCTCCCATGAGTGATCACAAAGACTGGGTCTTTGTCAGGTAAGGTTGAAATCGAATTTTTGATTTCGATTTGTTGATGAGACAATTTCGAGGATAATTAGGTACTTTAGTGTGCTGAAAACCAGTTTTTTCTACTCCTTGAAAAAGTCCCTTTCAATTTTCTTTTCATTTATTTTATTTTTCCTCTTTCCCTTCTTAGCGATAGAGCGTACGATTGATTTTGATACTTTTTCGATTCAAAAATTTTCTCCAACCAAAGCTTCACTTGCACTTAATGATCCCGAGTTGTCGGGACCAGATCGGCTTTGTAATGTATTTGGGAGTGTTTTGGGCAGTTTTTTTGGTGGAGGCAATCCTGCTACCGATGTCTATAGTTGGGAGATACTTGGACCCTCAGGTCAATTGATATTTTCGGCTACAGGTGGTGGTGGTTTTCAAACCTTGGATTTTACGTTTTCACAGATTGGAATACATACCATAAAGCTTACTGTAAGTAGAGGTGGAATTCCTTTCGGAGCACTTAGTAAACCCGTAGAATTGGTCAAAGGACCAGAATTGGTACTTGAACCCACATATGTCATCTGTGAGAATCAGGAGATTGATCTTATCGCTATAGATTCCGAGAGCGGCAATTTTTCCTTCTATGAATTTGAGTGGAAAAATGAAAGCGGAGATATCATTGGAAACGAAAACGTCCTAAAAGTCAATCAAGCGGGGAGTTATAGCGTAGTTTTTTTCTTTATCAATTCCAATGGAGAGAAGGAATGTAGTACTCAGCTCACATCCCGAGTCTCTTTGGCCAATTCTTTTTCGATCGAATCATCTGCTTCGACTGTTTGTCCAGATCAGGAAATAAGCTTTTTCAGTCAACCTGTCACTAACGGAAAGTGGTCAATTCTGAAGAATGGCGAAACAGAGCGAATAGAATTAGGTGAGAGTTCAAGCCTTACCTTTAATCCATCGGTTTTGATGCTCGTTCCAGGCGATTACACTGTTTTCATGACAGTGACCAATAGTCAAAACCCGGCCTGTACTCTGGAATCTTCGTCCACTTTCATTTATTACGATCAACCTCGGTTTGAATTTTTATCGCCTGTATCAGCCAGTGGCTGTCAGGTAGCCAATGGCGCCATTCGTATAAAAGCATTGACAGCTATTGACCAGATTTCAATTGAAAATTCATCTGTAAGTTTTGGGCCTCTGTCACCCGGAGATGAGATCGATTTGAGTGGGCTAAAATCTGGATCCTACACTGTAGTGGCAAATCTAGGAAGCTGTAGCAATGCCCTTGCATCGGTAGTTCCTCTTGACAATCCTCCCGAGCAGCTGAAATTTGATATCGTAGACATTGAACCGGAAACCTGCACAGCAACCGGTAAAATCGATGGGGCCTTTACCGTTAATCTTTTAAATGGACCAATTAATGGATTCTATCGATTAATCAATGAAAAGGGTGCCGTGTTGCTTGAAGAACCGACTGGAAATCAACCTACAATCAAAGTAGCAATCGCTGGAGGAACCTACTTTTTTGAATTGTATGGAGAGGATGATTGCACACTTCCACAATCAAACCAATTGGTAATCAAATCTTTAGAGCAAACCAATTTTGAGGTTCCAGCCTCGATTGCAGTCTGTCAGACTTTGGATTTTACTCCAGTTACAGCCCAAGAGATTCAGTTTACTATCACTGAACCCGATGGAACTTCGAGTACGTTCAGTACTGGAGAAGTATTTCCGCTAACTCAGGCTGGTACCCACACCATTTTGGGTACAATTCCAAATCAAAGTGAAATTTGCCCGACTTTGAAGGAGTTTGATGTGACGCTTGTAGCGCCTGTTGATTTTGAACCTGTTTTGATTTCTCAGGATTGCTTTGGAAATAGGACCTATGAAGCCAACATCAATGGAAGAGATCCCCAAACCGTTAAATTCAGATGGTTTGATGAAAACAATAATGTGGTAGGAACGGGTCAGTTTCTTGACCTAGATCCCTTTATTTCTGGAAACTATTCACTCGATGTCCAACCCGCAAACAGTTCGGCCTGCCCAATTCCTCCGATAGCTTTTGAGATTAAAAAGCCTGTCTTATCTGTTGAAGTAAATTTGACATCTACCAAACTGTGTGAATTTGGACCAAGGGCCATTCTCTCAATTACCACAACAGATTTTGAAGAAGTGACGGATATTGAATGGAGACGGTTCAACGACTTAGGCGAAATCGAAACCCTCCCTCAATTCAAAAATCAAACTGAAATCATTGCCGATGTAGAAGGTGTATATGAAGCTGCAGTATTTAGTATCATCCCAGCCATTCAGAAAAACTGCGAGCTTGGTAGAAGCACGTTGAATCTGGATTTAACTCCTCAAAAAGTAGAATTCACAATCCCAAACACCCTTTCCATTTGTGATCCCTATGAGCTAGTCCCGCAAAGTGTAGCACCCCTTACTTTTACCCTTACCCTACCAGATGGAAGCACACAGACAAGGGCTTGGAATGAAGCCTTTGAGATCATAATGCCGGGAACGTATACTCTTTTGGGTTATAATCCAGATGTTTTATTTCCTCTCTGCCCCGAACAAAAAACCTTCATTGTCACCAAATACGAGCCTGTCCAATTCAATCCTGAACTTGTCGATTTGACTTGTGAAGGAATTTATGAGTTTACTGCTTCGCTGGCAAATTACACCGTCTCAGAGGTTGACATATTTTGGAAAAATCAAAGCGGGGCTGTAATCGGCACGGATCAGACTTTATTCCTTTCCAGCTATGGCACTTATTCGCTGGAAGTCCAGCCTAAAGGCTCTCTTCCCTGCCAAATCTCGCCACTAATTTTTGAAGCACCGGAGCCGGTGCTCAGTGTTGCAACTTCGATCCTGGCAGAACCACTTTGCCCTGACCAGACAGCGGCGGCCTTGGCAGTGAATGCGGATTTGACAGAAGTTTCGAAAATTGAATGGTGGTTTACGTCCATAGATAACGACAGGGTCCCTTTGACTTCTGATACGGATAAGACAGAAATTCTGGCGATCGCAGAGGGAACCTATGAGGTAATTTTACGCAATCAATTTGGCTGTCAATTAGGGAGAGATCAGGTACTGATCTTAAGGAGTCAAGATACCGTTCGGCCGGTTGTGGAAAATTCCTACCAAATCTGCCCAAGGTATGGAATAGGACCTGTGATCGATCCCGGCAATTTTGCCAGCTACGAATGGTATTTTGAAGAATCTTTGGTAGCTAATTCACCGACTTTTAAACCCTTACAGGTGGGCAATTACAGACTGGTGGTCTTCAGCTCAGAAGGATGCGCCTATGAAACCAACTTCGTTACCGAGGAAGAATGTGAATTGCGCGTGGCTTTTCCAGATGCCATTCAGCCAGGAAATCCCGACAAACCATTCCTCATCTATACCAACTACCTGATTGATGAATTGGAAATTTGGATTTTCAATAAATGGGGACAAATGATTTTCCACTGTAAACAAACCGAATTGATTTCCGAAGAATCAACCTGTGTATGGGATGGTCTTTTTGACGGAGAAAAAATCCCGCCAGGATCGTATGCTTTTCGGATGACCTTCAGAAATTATGAGAAAAATATTGTGAAAGAACAGCTTGGGTCCATTTTTGTGATAGATTAAAAATTTATTTTCCTCTTTAGAGCATAGGTGGAATGTTTTTTGACATTTGGCATCTAAAAAAAATCGGGAGAAGAACCCGAATCAATCACCTAAAAATTACATAAACCCTGTTGGTAAAGACTCAATTTCCAAAAAGGAAGATTGAGATGCTGTTAATTTGGGCAAGTTTACTTCTACCCCTATTCGCTTTGAGCGGAAGTAATACTCCACCAAATGCCCGAGATAATCACATCTTATCGCTAGAAGCAGACCCTCAGTTGGTCGGCCCTGAAAACCTATGCATTGTTTTTGGCAACATTGTAGGCATGTACAGCGCAGGTGGTGATCCGGGTGATGTGTATGACTGGGAAGTCACCAATTCGGCCGGAGAGGTGATTTTTTCGCGAAGCGGAGGCATCCAACTGGAGACGATTCAAGTGGTCTTCCCAACGGTAGGAAATTATACAGTAAAATTACAAGTCCGCCGCGGGACCAATTCAAATTTTTATCAGGATCAATTAGCCGTCTTAGTTCAGGCTGGACCTGAATTGGCACTACTTCCTGATTATTTGCTGTGCGCAGGCTCTGCAGCAGTCATCACTGCTCTCAATCCAAATACGCCAAACTTATCCCAATACACCATAGAATGGAAAGATATTTTAGGGAATATCATTGGAACAGGTAATGAGCTTCTTGCCTATACGCCTGGTTTTTATTTGGTCGAACTTTTTCAAACTGATGCCTCTGGCAATCGATCCTGCGTAATCAACGGCTCTACTTTCGTAGGTCCTCCTATAGATTTTGAAATTGTGCCTTCCTCTACGAGCATCTGTGAAGGGGAATCGGTTTCCTTTGAATTGGACACTCCCTTGTCAGGCGATTGGTTCTTACAAAAAGATTTTACAGGACCTCGAACCTTGCTTGAAAGCGGCTTTGATTTCACAGTCGAACCAGCTGACCTCACAGGTCCCGGGTTGTATATAGTCACATTTCAGACGACAACTGAAGACTATCCGGATTGTATCTCGGAAAAAATAATCGCCTTCGAAGTGAAGGAAACCCCAAAAGTCACAGCAACAATTTTAAACCAGCCGGATGCGTGCACGAATCCAAATGGAACTATAGCAATCCGGGTGGATTCAGACATTGACGCACTTTATATTCCTGAATTGAATGTGATCCAAAACAACCTTTCAGCAGGTAGTGTGCAGACATTTTCCAATTTGAAATCACAGGTTTATTCAATTGTAGTAGAGAAGAATGGCTGCCAAGTGACCCAATTGTTAATTTTGCCATCTGACCCTAGTATCGGGCAGGTTAACCCTACCCTTTCTATCCAAGATGAAACCTGCAGTACTGATGGAGTCAGCTCAGGAATAGTGGAGGTTGACTTTGGGGCACCAGTCCCTAACGGATCATACCGAGTACTTGCAATCGGTAGAGGTGAAACCGACAGTGGAATAATTCCAACCAGTGGCCAACTAAATTTCCCTATCAGTGCAGGCACCTATCTTTTGGAGTTGACAGCGGATGGCTGTACTTATCCCGTTGAGACTATTACCATTGCCAAAGCAACCCAAGTTGAATACACAGTACCCTCCTCATTAAATATTTGTGAGACATTTGAACTGAAGCCTGAAACTTCACAAAACCTGACATTCTCACTTAACTTTCCCAATGGCAACACCGAAACCATCTCAGCCGGACAGAGCTACACTTTAACGGAATCAGGTACTTATACTATTATTGGATCTGATCCGACAGGAATACTTTGTCCAAAAAAGATTGCCTTCGACGCAACTTTATCTTCTTCCATTGCTTTTGCCCCAATATTGGCGATAGAAAAATGCTTTGATCCCATTCGGTACAAGATCGACCTACAGGGCGTCGCAGAAGAGGACGCAAGCATCAGATGGTTCAATGAAACGGGTGAAATTGTCGGAAGAGGGCCGGATTTTTATCCTCCTGGACTGGGCAATTATTCGTTATTGGTCCAGCCATTACAGAGTGGATTTTGTCCGGTAAGCCCTGTTGATTTTGTGGTGGTTGCCCCTATCACCTCTGTACCGATGGATCTAGAGGCAAACAAAATCTGTCCCGAACCCAACTTTGCGATCATAACGCTGAGTACAACGGAAGAAGAAGTAGACCGTACGGAATGGATTTATTTTGATGAAAATGATCAGAGGACAGAATTGGATCAGTTTGAGGGATTGTTTGAGATCCAGGTAGAAAATCCCGGCACTTATGAAGTGGTCGCTTACAACCAGCTTGGATGTGAAATAGGAAGAAATTTGATAGCCGTAGAAAATTCAATTCTACTGACCCAGCCCATGGTAGAGGAATCATATGGGGTTTGTTCCAAAGGAAAAAAAGGGCCAATAATTGACCCGGGAGATTTTGATGCCTATGAATGGTTTCTGGGTGAACAATTAGTCTCCACCGATCCTCAATTTTCTCCAAAAGAAGTTGGAGAATATACACTTAAGGTTACTACTGCAGATGGTTGTGAGTTTTTTGCTTCATTTAGAACCTACGATGCGTGTAGTTTTGAATATGTATTCCCAAATGCAATGATTTTGGATGATGGATCGAGAACCTTTGAAGTGAGGGTTTCCGAAGGAATTACAAGCGTTGATCTATTCATTATCAACCGAAAGGGAGGGCTGGTCCACTCGGATCGTACCGAAGAAATCTCCTATGGGGAACCCATTTTACAATGGGATGGAAAGGTGTCTGGTGCGAATATCCCAAGCGGAACCTATGTTGTAGTCTTGGTAGGAAAAAACCCGCTCTATCAGTTTGAAGAGAAAATAATTGGCTCTTTGCTGGTGTTGGATTAGTCAAGAATTCCATTCAAGGAATAATTTTCTTTGCGGGAAAGCTAAATCCTTTTTTTTTTCTATTTTGAACCGTTTATAGCTTCAGTTTTCTTCAACCCAAAAACCAAAAAGCACTCATCTATGACTCAAACCATCAACAAAGGTGCCTTATTCAACGCAAGTTGTTTGGCACTAATCACCACTGCTTTCTCGTTTTCTATTCGAGCAGGTATTCTTCCTCAACTAGGCGATTCCTTTGGCCTTTCTGCTGAGCAACTTGGATTCATCAATTCCATGTGGTTCCTAGGATTCCCTATTTCTATGATTCTTGGTGGCTTATTTTACCATATTGTTGGCCCAGCTAATATTATGAGAATCGCTTTTGTTACGCACACCCTAGGGATTTTGCTGACAATTTTTGCGGATGGCTACACCACTTTGCTTATTTCAACTTTATTTATTGGTTTTGGCAATGGATGTACTGAGGCCGCTTGTAATCCATTGATCGCAGATATGTATTCCGGAACCACTCTAAATAAAATGCTCAACAGATTCCATATGTGGTTCCCAGGTGGCATTGTTTTAGGTAGCTTAGTTTCTAAGTTTATGACGGATGGTGGCTTCACTTGGCAGGCCCAAGTATGGGTGATGATGATCCCTACCATCGCGTACGCTGTTCTCTTTTTCGGAAAAGCATTCCCTAAACCAAAAGTCGAAGGTGCTACATCTGTGAGCTCAAACTTCAAAGCGATGCTCAGTCCTGTATTTATTTTCCTTTTTGTTTGTATGGCTTTAACTGCCATATCTGAATTTGGTCCACAACAGTGGGTAGGATTGATCATGGGTTCCAGCGGAGCCAGTCCAATGTTGATCTTGGCACTGACTACAGGAGTGATGGCAGTGGGAAGATTCTTTGCAGGGCCAGTTGTTAAAGCCCTTGGCCAAACAGGAGTTTTGCTTGGTGGAGCTATTTTCGCTGCTATTGGTATATTCCTATTCAGTACAGTAACAGGTCCAATGGCTTATGTAGCAGCAGTAATCTTTGCGATTGGGGTATGTTATTTCTGGCCTGTGATGGTCGGTGCAGTTGCCCAGCGAGTTCCGCTTTCTGGAGCTTTGGGAATGTCAATTATCGGTGGCGTTGGGATGTTTTCCACCGCGATCTTTCAGCCAATCATCGGGGGATGGATCGATGCCTCACGTGCTACTCAAAGCGCCGCAGGATTAGCTGGCGATGCCCTTGAGCTCGCAGCTGGACAGGAAACCTTGCAAAAAATGCTTCTCTTTCCAGGGATTCTGATCGTTTTGTTTATCATTTTCTTTATCTGGCAAAAAGGCTCAAAACCTGTCACTGCAGCAGCACATTAACTCAACTCTCACAGCAGCCTTCGGGCTGCTTTTTTTTGACCCAAAATGAAAAAACAGCTTCTATTCTCCTTTGCCCTGCTCCTAAGTTTTGGTTTGGTAGCTCAGAAAATCACTGGCCCAATCCAAGTCCATCAAGACCAGCGATACCTGATGACGGCTGATGGGCAGCCGTTCTTTTGGATGGCAGATACCGCATGGGAATTGTTTCATCGTTTGGATGAAAAAGAGACCACTCACTACTTGGATGTCAGAAAGGAGCAAGGCTTCAATGTGGTGCAAGCTGTAGTGTTGGCTGAATTGGACGGAATTCAGACACCTAATGCAAATGGCGATACTCCTTTTTTGAACCTAGAAAAATGGGAGTATAATGAGGCGTTTTTCAGCCATGTGGACAAGGTGCTGAATATGGCCTTGGAGCGGAATATGCATATTGCACTACTTCCTACCTGGGGCGATAAGCTGTTCAAAGATTCATGGGGAATCGGTCCAGAGATCTTCACTCCTTCCTCAGCCTATGCGTATGGGAAATGGATAGGAAATAGATATCGAAATCAAAAGAATCTGATCTGGGTTCTAGGCGGGGATAGAAATCCACGGGAAAGCTCACAGGATGTCGAAGTTTGGAATGAAATGGCCAAGGGTCTTCTCGAATCCCAAAATCCCGCAAATCCTATCCCAATTACCTTTCATCCGCAACCTACTTCACCCGGAGGAAGCTCCAATTGGTTTCATCAAGCCAATTGGCTCGACTTTAATATGCATCAGACTGGCCACTGTCCTAATCAGCCTACTTATGAGAAGATCGCTCATGATCTTAGCCTCTCCCCACTGAAGCCCACAATCGATGGGGAACCGATGTACGAAGAACACCCCAAATGCTTCAATGCGAAGGAGCTGGGCTATAGCGAGGCCGCAGACATACGCAAAATCATGTATTGGAATGTCTTCACTGGAGCAGCCGGTCAAACTTACGGCTGCCATGCGGTCTGGCAAATGTATGATTTGGATAAAAGCCCAGTGAATGGTCCACTTAAACCTTGGCATAAATCGCTTGACCTTGAAGTCGCAAATCAGGTCAAGCACTTGAAAAACTTGATGCTCAGCAGGCCGTTTTTCGACCGGATACCCGATCAAGGCTTAATTTCCTCTTCTCAAGTAGATGATCAGACCTATGCAGTTGCGACAAGAGACAAGAAAGGGAGTTTTGCATTCTTTTACTTTCCTGACGGAAAAACGATAAAAATCAACTTGACTTCACTAAAAGGATCAGGCTATAAAATGACTTGGAAAGACCCACGAACCGGTGTCGAATTCCTTGGGAATACTGGAGAAAAAATTCTAGAAAAAAAGGAATTCGAGGTTATTCCTCCCAGTAATGGAAGAGGAAATGATTGGATTTTGATCGTGGATGCATTGGATTAATTTCCGCAAGAATAGCTCACATATTCGTCTGCTGAAATCGACCAAAGCTTTCCATCTTCATCCCGATAAGTGATGGTTCCGGTGCTTTGTAAAATTTCGATGCTTCGTTCGACTGTAATTGTCCCCCCGTCCACCAACTCGATGGTACATGGACCTTTGATACCCTTGGCATCAAATATCTCATCACAGGAAGCCAAGAAAATTAAAAGGAAGAAGAGGGTGATTTGGCGCATGAGAAGAGTAATTGATCTAAAATTAGCCCAAAATTGGTATTTGAAAAACTTTGCCTGAAAAAAGAAAAAGCTCAGCCTGTTGCGGACTGAGCTTTGTGACCTCGTCAAGATTCAAACTTGAAACCTCCTGAGCCGTAATCAGGTGCTCTATTCAGTTGAGCTACGAAGCCATTTAGGTTTGCAAAAGTAGCATTTTTTCTTTTTCTCACAAACTGATCACACGAAGAAAATTTAAACTCAATCTTTCCTTACTTCAGATCACTTAAGAATAAT
Source organism: Algoriphagus litoralis (assembly GCF_003259255.1). Classification (GTDB taxonomy): domain Bacteria; phylum Bacteroidota; class Bacteroidia; order Cytophagales; family Cyclobacteriaceae; genus Algoriphagus; species Algoriphagus litoralis. The sequence continues at coordinate 254,876 of NZ_QGOL01000011.1, read as the reverse complement.
TAAGACTGTCAAGCAGGTAAATCCTTCGGGATTTCATATTTTTGCCCACATTCCAATGAATTGAATTTCCCTTTGATGAAAAAATTATTTACGCTGTCGCTAGTCTTCATGTTTTTTCAACTCGTGCAGGCACAGGAATCCGAGACAAAACCAAAATCTCCCATCGGAGGTCGTCCCAACATTCCAAGCGATTTGAATTTTGAGTTTGGCTTTAATCAGTTGACCAACCGCCCTGCTGATATTGGGGTAGATTTCATTGGTTCCAGGACGTTTAATGTGTCATACCAGTTCCCGATCAAAATCTTTGGTGAGACTTCGGGCTTTACTTTAAATCCAGGATTTGGTGTAGGCACAGACAAGATCGAATTCAAAAACGATGAAAATCTTTTCATTAATTCGGATTTGGGAAGCAATTCTTCAGAATTGGTTGATGTAACAGACGTGTATGGTGACAACATCCGAATCAAGACGAATAATTTCGCAATGAATTATTTTGAAATTCCGCTTGACCTAAGATACCACCTCAATAAAAACAATTACAGCAAAAGCTTCAGATTGAGCATTGGAGGCAAGGTTGGGTTTCTGTATAACGCCCATACCAAAGTCAAATATGAGTCTGCCGAATTTGACAAGCGAAAAGTCAAAGACTCTCAAAACTTCGGTTTGGAAAAAATCAGATATGCCATTTCAATCAAAGCAGGATCTCCGGGATTTTATGTTTGGGGAAACTTTTACTTGAATGATGTATGGAAAGCAGATAGAGGCCCATTCGCTACTGAAGCAAGCCAATTGAATTTCGGAATTGCAGTTTCAGTTTTCTAAACTGAAAAAAACTTAAAATTCAACCCGGACTATTCCGGGTTTTTTTATGCCCAAATCCAAGAAAATCCGACCCAACAAACCAGAAATCCAACTCCCAAGCCGACATAAATTTCAAGTGGCCGATGTGCCTGAAGCAAGAGTCGAGAAGAGGCTACTAACCCACAAAGGATCAAAACGAACAGCAGCGGGTAGAGGACTGCAAAGTTTGGAAATTTTGATCCCAATACCAGAATAACAGCCAGCAAACCACCCAAACCTGTCATATGTGCAGACATTTTCCAAAAAAAACTAACCACTGTAAGAATAACTACCGAAGTACAAATCACTGCCATTCCAAGCCATAGAACTGGATCCAATTCTGTCTTTTGATACAAAAACCAAGAAGTAAGTATAAAATAAAGTGTAGTAATCAAAAACGGTACCCGCCTATCTCTGACTTCAGGCATATGGAGGCTTTTGACAGTACCACTCAGTCTTAATCCTATGATAGTCACCATGGGGATGACCAAGGTGCAGAGAACAATTAAAAAAAAGATGCGATCCTTAAATTCCACTGGAATGCTTGTCGCCTCAGGTACTGCAAAAAGCACCATGCCAAAGACTAATGCGGGCATCAAAAGTGGCTGAAAAACTACGGAAATCACTAGGGCAATCGATCTCACAATAGCTCTTTTCTTAATCTGGCTACAGGAATCTGAAGTTGTTCACGGTATTTGGCCACTGTCCTCCGGGCGATATTGTATCCTAGTTTATTCAGCATTTTCACAAGTTTATCATCCGATAGTGGTCTCTTCTTATCCTCTCCATCGACCATTGTCTGCAGTACAGACTTCACTTCACGGTTACTTACATCTTCACCGCTATCCGTAGCAATCCCTTCAGAAAAGAAATACTTCAGTGGGTAGACTCCAAATTCAGTCTGAATAGCCTTGCTGTTTGCCACTCTGGAAACAGTCGAAATATCCATCCCAATCCGCTCGGCGATATCCTTTAATATCATTGGACGTAGATTTGTTTCATCTCCGTCGATAAAAAATTCCTTCTGATAGTCCAATATAGCCTCCATTGTCCTTAGCAGCGTATTTTGGCGTTGCTTAATAGCGTCTATAAACCATTTTGCGGAATCCAGTTTTTGCTTGACAAAAGTGACTGTGTCTTTCAGTTTTTTGTCTTTTTTATCGCTTTTATCATACGCATCAAACATCTCCGAATAGGACCTTGAGATTCTAAGCTCAGGTGCATTTCTTGAATTCAGGCTGACCTCAAGTTTACCGCCCACATTGGTCAGGATGAAATCAGGGATGATATATTGAGTCCGTACCAAGCCGTCTGAAGTTCCTCCAGGCTTTGGATTAAGTCTCGTGATCAGGTTAATTGAATCTTTAATCTGTTCCTCATCCAAGTCCAATCGCTTTTGAATCTTGGAGTAGTGCTTCTTGGTAAATTCCTCGAAGCAGTCCTGCAGGATCAATAGGGCATTCATCACCGCAGGATCGTCCGGATGTTCTTTTCGCTCCAATTGAATGATCAAACATTCTTGAAGCGTCCTGGCGGCAATTCCGGCTGGATCAAAATTTTGAATTTTCCGCAAAATCTCCTCCATCTCATCGATATCGGTTTCGATATTTTGGCTGAAAGCCAGGTCATTGATGATAGCTTCCAAATCTCTACGAATGTAGCCGTCATTTTCTATGCTTCCGATCAGCTGCTGACCGATTATCTTTTGACGTTCGTCAAGTTTGAGAAAATTGAGTTGGGTAATAAGCTGCTCATGGAGGGAAGCCTGTGACGAAATGGGGATTTCCCGATCATCTTCATCAGGATTATAGTTTCCATCGCCCTGCATTTTGTAGCCACTATACTCGTCGTCGAGGTAATCATCCAGATTTAATTCATGATCATCACGACCGGCATCCTCATCAAATGAGTCCTCAAAATCATCCTCCTGAGTTTGCTCTGGCTCCTCATCCTTGCCTTCTTCTAGGGCCGGATTGATCTCCAGCTCTTCTTCAATCCTCGTATCCAACTCAGCAGTAGGAACTTGAAGCAGTTTAATAAACTGAATCTGCTGGGGTGAAAGCTTTTGAGAAAGAGATTGACTAAGGTTAAGCTTTTGCATTTATATCTATTAAAATCTGCGAATTTGCGTGAAAAAAAGCCTTTTCATTCGAAAAAGCTTTGCAATCAAATTTAGGAAAAAGTGCCAAATTTTTGATAAAAAGGTGATTTAATCGTTTTTTTGCATTCCACTAAAAATTGGCCGGAAAAGAACTTTTTTCCGATAAAAAAATCTCCCATGGCATTCAACAAACGGGTCAAAATCAAGACCATCCTGGATCAAAATCCAATCGGGCAAGAAATCACCCTAATGGGTTGGGTTCGTACCAAAAGAAGCAACAAAAATGTTTCTTTCATCGCACTCAATGATGGCTCTATCATTACCAATTACCAAGTGGTGGCGGACCCTAACCTTATTTCTGAGGATATTCTCAAAAAGTGCAGTACAGGTGCATGTCTTAAAATCACAGGAACTGTCGTCGAATCTCAAGGTGCTGGACAATCTTCTGAACTCAACGCAAAATCGATCGAAGTTCTTGGTGAAGCAGATCCTGAGAAATACCCATTACAACCGAAGAAGCACTCTTTAGAATTTCTGCGAGAAATCGCTCACCTGAGGATTCGTACCAACACCTTCAGTGCAGTTTTCAGAGTGAGACATGCTTTGGCTTTTGCGGTACACAAGTACTTCAATGATAAAGGTTTCTTCTATATCCATACGCCAATTATCACTGCCTCGGATGCAGAAGGCGCCGGAGAGACTTTCAAAGTCACCACTTTGGACATTGGAAATCCACCAAAAATGGAGGATGGCTCCGTAGATTTTAAGAAAGATTTCTTCGAAAGAGAAACTAACCTGACCGTTTCTGGCCAACTCGAAGGAGAATTAGCTGCTATGGCCCTGTCTGAGATCTACACTTTCGGCCCGACTTTCCGCGCAGAAAATTCAAATACTACCCGTCACTTGGCTGAATTCTGGATGATCGAACCTGAAATGGCATTCTATGATGCGGAGGATAATGCAGATTTGGCCGAAGATTTTCTAAAATACCTGATTCGATATGCATTGGATCATTGTCAGGAAGATCTGAAGTTTTTGGAAACTCGGCTTCTTGAGGAGGAAAGTTCCAAACCTACGGATCAAAGAAGTGAATTGAATCTGTTGGAAAAACTCAGATTTGTAGTTGACAACGAATTTGTCCGAATCACCTATACGGAGGCAATTGATATCTTGAGAAACTCTAACCCGAATAAAAAGAAGAAATTCCAATACCTGATCGAGAGTTGGGGCGCTGACCTCCAGTCTGAGCACGAGCGATACTTGGTAGAGAAGCACTTCAAAAAACCGGTAATTTTGACCGACTATCCTAAAGAAATCAAGTCCTTTTACATGCGTCAAAACGAAGATGGAAAGACAGTTGCGGCTATGGATATCCTTTTCCCAGGCATCGGCGAAATTATAGGTGGCTCCCAGCGAGAAGAACGGCTGGATGTATTGACCGCTAGAATGGATGAGATGAATATTCCAAAAGAGGAAATGTGGTGGTTCTTAGACACCCGCAGATTTGGATCCACTCCTCATGCCGGTTTCGGCTTGGGTTTTGAACGAATGGTCCAATTCGTCACTGGAATGGGAAACATTCGCGATGTGATCGCTTTCCCTAGGACACCTGGAAATGCAGAATTCTAAAAAAAATCCCGATGAGAGTCGGGATTTTTTTTTAGCTAACCACCTTCACTCTCCTTGCCAAGGGAATACATAGCACACTGAAGAAGATTGCCAAATAGCCCACAATATGAAAATTGGTCAGTTCTCCGGCTTCATTTTCTCCAATAATCATCCCAGCGGCAAGCGAAGCTATACCTGCAGCTAATTGTTGGACCGCAGAATTGAAGCTGAGGAAGCTCCCACGATTTTCTGGTTTTGCAGTTCCTGTAATAATCGCCGCCGCCGGTACATAGCGTCCGTTTGATGTCACAAAAAACATGGTGGTGATGAGCAAAACATAAGGAATTGGCGTCACTCCAAGGTGGGTAATCACCCCGATCGGAATCAAATTAAGCAGCATAAAAATGGTGAATATCTTCAGTTTACCATGCTTGTCAGAAAGTCTGCCTACCCAAGGCGAGGTAAAAATCGTAAAAGCTCCACCGGCAATATATACGTAAGTAAGTTCCATCTCCGTAAAGCCTACATTGGCAACATTATAAGGACTCAGGAACGGAATAATCATAAACTGCCCAAACATCATCATCACCGATAGCGTGATGGCGCGCATCTGATTGCTATTGCTAGTCACACGGGAGATTACCGCTAGCGGATGTGGCCGCTTGATCTCTTTACCCAAGTGCTCCCTAATCGGCGGAATAAACTTATAAATCATGCCAAGGCTTAATACCGCAAGCCCTGTCAAAATGTAAAATGGCATATGCCAGTTAGATAAACTTGCCAAAAAAAGCCCCAAAGGCACCCCCATCACAGATGCAAAAGAAAAAGCTGCCATCACCAACCCCATTGCACGACCTCTTCGCTCATCAGGAATGACATCTCCGATTATCGCAAGAATCAAAGCGGAAGTCAGCCCTCCAAAAACTCCCGAAATCACCCGAGCCGCCAGCAAAACAGGATAACTTGGCGACAAAGCACAACCGAGGGTTCCGACGGTAAATCCCACATACACCCAAATGAGGATCTTCTTCCGATCAAAACGATCCAGAAAAAAGGCTCCAAAAAAACTAGAAATCCCCGCACTGAACGTATAAGAAGAAACCAACAAGCTAAACTCACTGGGACCAATATCGAAGATTCTCATCAGCTGTGGACCCAGCGGCATGAGAATCATAAAATCTACAATGTGAATGAAATTGATGGCTGCGAGTGTCCAAAGAATCGCTTTTTCCTTTTGCATATCAAAAATCTATGGTTTGAAAACCGAGACTGGAAAAATTAAGTTTGGTCAAAAGCATATTTTTTCAGGAAATATCTAATTCAATAAAGGTAGCTGGAATAGCCTCAATTATATCAGAGGCGATTGTTCCGCGGCGTTTTTTCCCTCCGGCAATTTCACCCGCGAGACCATGATGATACACACCACAGATCATTGCATTCTCGGGACTATAGCCCTGTCCTAAAAACGAAGTAATCATCCCCGTCAACACGTCACCGGATCCTCCAGTTGCCATATATTGGGTACCGGAGGAATTAAAAATCTGCCTTCCATCGGCTAAGCAGATTACAGAGTTGGCCCCTTTGATGATTAAGTTAAGCTTCCATTTTTGGCAAAATTCTTTTGCCTTTTTAAGTCTTTGAGGGTGATCAGTAGATTGTCCTAGTAATCGGTCAAACTCCTTCAAGTGTGGGGTCAAAATACTTCCCTCAGGAATCAGCGGCATCAGATCCGGGTTTTGAGAAAGTATGGTAAGGCCATCTGCGTCGATAACCATTGGTTTTTTAAAGAGCTGAAAAACCCTTTCCACCAAAAAGGCATTCCCTTCGATACCTATTCCTGGACCAAGTCCTACTGAGTCAAAAGTGGATAAATCCTGAGGAAGATCGAAAAGACACATGACTTCCGGCACAGAACTTTGAATTATTTGCCGCTCAGATTCCTGAACCAATGCACTTACCAATCCAGAACCAGTACGAAGTGCAGCCTTGCACGCCAACAGTGAAGCTCCCATTTTACCTTTACTTCCGGACACCAAAAGCACTTTCCCAAAATCTCCTTTATGTGAAAAGCGATGAAATTTCCGATGATGAAGGGAAACATCCTTTTTTCTAAGAAAAAAAGTTGAGGTCTGAAAGCCTTCGTAAGCTTCATCTTTGATTCCTATATCAACTACAGCTAGTTCGCCTGTAACAGATGCATGCTCAGGAAAGAGGAGAGATAGCTTCGGAAAGGCAAAAGTCACCGTATAGTCTGCTTTGACACATCCTTCACCCAAAATCGTATCCGATGGAAGCCCACTGGGAATATCGACAGAAACTCTGATTCCGGAACTAGAATTGATTTTAGCAAGTATTTCTTTGGCTTGGCCGCGTAGATCTCCCTTTAATCCAACTCCCAAAAAAGCATCAATAATTAGTGCTTTACCATTTGTATTAAAATCTTTCCAATCTCTGACATTTACCTTTTCAGGCAATTTTTGAAAATTTCGAGAGGCATCAGCACTGAGGTTATTTCTTTCATCAAAACAGGTATAAACTGTAATATTTAACCTTAACTCATACAGCAATCTTGCAATTGCAAAACCATCTCCTCCATTATTTCCAGCTCCGCAAAATATGGCAACGGGCAAGTCTTGAGGAAAACCTTGATCTTTCCACCACCTCACAAAACCAAGGGCCGCCTGCTCCATCAATTCCAGACTACTTATTCCAGTCATCTGAATATGGTGAAGGTCAAGTAGTTTTACCTGATTTCCATTGAGAATTTTAAGCATAATTAGACTTTTTGCTGGATAATAGATTGCTTGGGAATAGTCACCAAAATCAAAAATCCAAGTCCTACTAAAAAGAATACACCCAATGAAACCGCACTATTTCGCATACTTCCTGTTAATTGTTCAATCGCACCATAAGTAAACGTACCGATCACTATTGCAAGCTTTTCGGTGACGTCATAAAAACTAAAGAAAGAGGCATGTTTGGTGGTTTCTTCTGGAATAAGTTTGGAAAAAGTTGAGCGAGAGAGTGATTGAATCCCTCCCATAACCATCCCTACTACAAATGCAAGTGCATAAAACTCATAGACAGAATAAACATAATATGCAGCACCACATATTCCCACCCAAATTAAAACCATAACCATAAGGCTGATCTTATTGCCAAACACCTTGGATATAAATGCAAAAAGATAGCTACCACCAATCGCAACAAATTGAATAATCAAAACAGTAAGTATCAGCTGATCTCCCGGCAGACCAAGTTCTTTATCTCCAAATGATGCGGCTAAGTACATGACTGTCTGAACACCCATGGAATAAAAGAAGAAAGAAGCCAAGAATCGTTTCATCACAGGGAACTGACGAACTTGAGAGAAAACCTCTTGAATTTCCTGATATCCTTTAATCAAAAATTCACTTTTTATCTTCTTTTTGTAAGGGTTTTTAGGCAAAATCCGAAATGGAATTTGTGAAAACCCAGCCCACCATAATCCAGTGATTAAAAATGAAAAACGGGCAGCGAAACTTCCCTCTGGAACTCCAAAAAAATCAGGAAACTGAATCATGGCAAGGTTAAAAACAAGCAAGATCACACTCCCAATATACCCCAGAGCAAATCCCTTTGCACTGAGGAAATCATACTCATGCTCCTCAGCTATTTCGGGTAAATACGCATTATAGAATACGATACTTCCAGCGTAGCCAATACTAGCCATCACACTACAAAATATTCCAAACTCCAAGTTATCCCCATCAAAAAAGAATAATCCAATACATGCCACTGAACCCATGTAAGCAAATACTTTCATGAAAAAAAGCTTCTTTCCGGAAGCATCAGCAATACCCGAAAGCAGTGGCGAAAAAATCGCAATTACCAAATAGGAGAATGAGATAGAATAGGAATACAATACAGTATTGACTACCTCCCACCCGAAAAAGTCAACCTTATCGGATCCATCAATACCTTTAGTGACACTATTGTAATAGACGGGGAAAATAGTAGAGGTAATGACCAAACTATATACAGAATTGGCCCAATCGTACATGGCCCAAGCACCATGAACTTTATTTTTATTTGAGAGAAGAGGTTTCATAGCTTATCAACAAAAAAGCCATTCGCTGAGCGAATGGCTTTAAATATAAATATTGAATTTTTTAATTCATTACTTTTCCTGTGGATGCATAAAGAACCCTTCTGGCATCAGCATTTCTCAATTCGGTCTGAACATCTGAAATTGGACCCATTTTCACGTCTTTATCCACTTTCATGGAGATGGTGATAAATCCTCTATCTGACTCAGGCAGCAAATCTCTCTCCTGATTCACCCACTGCACAATTTCAGGTGGGCTGATCAAAACATCATTGGCTTGAACTCTTGGTTCAGAGCCATACAAACTCGTATTCTTAGGCTTACCGATATATAAGTAAGAAATAAGAGTTTTCTTCTGAAGTTTTTGAAGTTGAGAAGCTTGAGGAATTTTTTGCTCAACCAATAGATCCTGCTCTCTCAATACGGTCGTTACCATGAAAAAGAACAGCAACATGAAGATAATATCGGGAAGAGCTGAAGTAGGAATACTTGTAGAAGTATTTGTTTTTTTCTTAAACTTTGCCATATCAATTTCCTCCTATTTTATCCGGTTCTGCAATAGAAATCGCCAAAGGGAATCCCTCTTTGCCTCTGTCTAGCAACAATTTTGATGCTTCATCGTCGCCAGTAAGTGCACGATATTCATCAGCTGTCAATCCTACTCGCTCACCGTAGATTTCAAAATAAGCCTTTTTTGCAAGGTCAAAAACCTCCAAATATAACTCATAGCTAGTCCCACGGTTAGTTTTGATAGAAACTACAGCTTCACCTGGATGATCTGAGGACTCTGGTCTTCTGAGTGCCTTTGCTTGAAGAGAAGCTGGAAGAGAGTTAAATAGAGCCTGTGCCTCTTCATCAGGTGCACCGAAGTTCAACACAAAATCTTTGATATCCTCATCTAGACCTTCCGCTGTTCTTCTATATTCTCCTTCGACCAACAAATCATCATTAGCGTTGATCAAGATATTGAAGATGTTACGTTCGTTCTTCTTGATATCAGGTGGCGGAACATTTGGATCCAACTTTGGAGGCAGAATATTCAAAATACCCTTGTCCGAAGCGATCGTGGTGGTAACGAGGAAGAAGATCAAAAGCAGGAATGCGATGTCAGCCATCGAACCTGCGTTTACCTCCGTAGTCGCTCTGCTTTTATTTCTTGCCATTTTGTTACTTGATAGCTTTATTAAATTCTGTAACTACAATGCCTACTAGAGCCACGATAGTTAACACATAAGTAGTGATCATAAGACCTCCAACCATTTGAGACATGGCAGGGGTGAGGTTAAACGGATCACTTTCGAATTTTGGAAGTACCTCGTTGCTGGAAATGCTGTAGCACACAAAGAATAAGACCAAAATCAGTACTATACCAAGCCCAGTTTTTAGTAAACTTTTGGGATTGTCAAGTGATTTGAAGAGTGGCATAAGAACTGAAACTACAGCTCCAATTCCGACCAGTGCGTAGCTCCCGTAGAGCAATATATCCCAAGTATCCATAGTATTGATTCTTTGTTAAAATTATAGGATTTGATTTAAGCAAAAGTGACTTACGGTTTACTTACCGGTCAATTTATGCTTCACCAATACGTCTACCAAAGAGATAGAAGCGTCTTCCATGTCGTTAACCAAAGAGTCAATTTTTGCTACTAGGTAGTTGTAGAACAATTGAAGGATAATCGCAACGATCAAACCAGCAACTGTAGTCAAAAGTGCGATTTTGATACCACCAGCAACCAAAGATGGAGAGATATCACCTGCAGCTTCGATTGAGTCAAAGGCACCGATCATACCGATTACAGTACCCATGAAACCCAACATCGGGGCAAGGGAGATGAAAAGCGAGATCCAAACAAGACCTTTTTCGAGACGTCCCATTTCTACCGAACCGTACGCGATGATAGATTTTTCTACCATTTCGATACCTTCAGAATATCTCATCAGACCTTGGGTAAAGATAGAAGCAACAGGACCTTTAGTGTTTCTAGTCACATCTTTTGCAGCTTCGATACCACCTGATGAAAGTGCATCTTCCACTTTCAAGATAAGTTTCTTAGTGTTGGTAGTTGCCAAATTCAAAGAGATGATTCTTTCCAAAGCAATAGCAAGACCCAAGATCAAACAGATCAATACTGGAGTCATGTAAAGCGGATCTCCCTCGATGAATTTTTCCTTGATCACTTGATGGAAGCTTTGTTCCTCAGCGACAATTTCGTCGTCAACAATAGTTGGTGAAGCGGCAGGCTCAGCTGCAGGGGTTACTTCTTCTGTAGCAGCAGTATCTGCTGATGCATCTTGTGCGTTAGCAAAGACAGGAACAAACATGATACCTGCAAGCATGAACAAAGCGATTAACTTTCTCATAATTTGTTTTGAATTAGACTTTTGATAAAGGTTAAATGGTTTCCAGATTAAAATCGAGTTTTAAAGTTATGATTTTTTAAATTCAAAAAACAATGGGGTCTTTTAACTTTTTTGAAAGAATCCCCTGTTTAAATCGAATTTGAGGCAATTTTTACACGAATGGAGTGAATGACCTGTTTTAAAATTTTTTCGAAACTGCTCTTTTAAATAGGATAACGGTCTTTTTTGCCTCTTGTCCGTTATACAAATCTAAAGAGGTTCAAGCTTATCCATTTTTTATCAAAATACCCAACTCTTTTTTCTGTTTTGGCGAAAAAGTGACCCTTTATTCAGATTTAAAGAAAAATAAATTCTATTCTGAGGCTAAATCCACCTGAACACTTTCCTTTCTTGAAAAGCCCAAGAATAATAGCCCTCAGACATATCTCAATCTAATGTCCAATCCCTCAATAAATTCATGTCTCGATTCCCCAGCCTTTTTTCTGACATACGGTATGGACTTAAAAAAAGAAAAGCCAACTTCATTTCTAAAGTTGGCTTTTCATGCAGAGAGGAAGGGATTCGAACCCTCGATACCCTTGAGGGGTATACACACTTTCCAGGCGTGCTCCTTCAACCACTCGGACACCTCTCTGTGTTGATTTTCGCAGATTTTGCGAATCGGAGTGCAAAGAAAATTATTATTCCCGCCGATTCCAAACCCAATTCTAAAATTCAATCAAAATCAAGCGGTGATCTCTCCGGCGAGGGATTGGGTTAATTTGAGACAAATCTCATCACGGGTATAATTTTGACCCAATAAAAACATAAGCTTGGTCACTGCAGCTTCAGTAGTCATATCAGCGCCACTGACCACACCAACTGCCAAAAGCTCCTTACTGGTCTCATATCGCCCATGGATTACTCTTCCCCCATTACACTGGGAGACGTTTAGAATAATCAGCCCCTTCTTAATAGCACGATCTAGCGATTTCATAAACCAAGATTCCGAAGGACTATTTCCCGAACCATAAGTTTCCAAAACCACTCCCCGAAGTCCCTCAATATTAAAGCAGGCGTCCATTATTTTGTCTGTAATCCCCGGAAACAACTTTAAAATCATCACCCGATTATCCAGATGATTCATTTTGACCAATTTTCGCTTTGCTTCAAAAGGACGGATTGCATTCATATTATAATCAATGACGATACCTGCCTCAGCCAAAGAGGGATAGTTTTCAGATTCGAAGGCATCGAAATGGATGCTTTGGACTTTTTTGGAGCGATTGCCTCGCAGCAGCATGTGATTGAAGAAAATACAAACCTCAGGTACTATCGGTCGATCGTTGATTTTAGCTGTAGCTATTTCCAATGCCGTCATCAGATTCTCCCTAGCATCAGATCGCATCGCTGAGATGGGTAATTGCGCCCCGGTAAAAATCACTGGTTTGTTTAACCCATGCAGCATATAACTGAGCATGGAAGCGGAATACGCCATAGTATCTGTCCCATGTAAAACCACAAAACCGTCATAACTGTCATAGTTCTCATAGATGATATAGGACATATCTTTCCAGTGACGCATGGTCACATTAGAAGAATCGATCGGCTCAGGAAATGAGATCACCGTAATAGCAATATCCATATTGGAAAGGATAGGGATCTTTTCCAGGATTTGACCAAAATTGAAAGGTACAAGTGCTCCGGATTCGTCATAGGCCATACCTAGTGTCCCTCCGGTGTAAATAATCAAAACGGAAGCTGTTCTGGCTGTTTTCAGTCCCGTATTCAGACGTACGATTTTATAATTCATGAATTGATCTCCTTAAATAAATTCAATGCATTGGACTTGGTCTTCGTAGCGACAATTTCTGCGGAAATATGCAACATATCCCCAACCCGCTCAGCAATAGAAGGCAAATAGGCCGGAGTATTTCTTTTTCCTCGGTATGGAACCGGGGCCAAATAAGGGGCGTCTGTCTCCAAAACCAGATTTTCCAAACCAATAAATGGAATAACTTGGTCAAGTCCACCATTCTTATATGTGGCTACTCCTCCTATTCCTAACAAGAATCCCAATTTGACAATCTTATTAGCTTGCTCAAGTGAGCCCGTAAAACAATGAAAAATCCCCGTAAGTGATCCATTCTGCGCATTTTCTAGGAGCTCAATGGTCTCATCAATCGATTCTCTGCAGTGCAAAACAACAGGAAGTCCCTTTGCCTTGGCCCAACCGAGCTGGATCTGCAGCGCTTCCTTTTGTCTGTCAAAATTGGTCTTGTCCCAATACAGATCGGTGCCAATCTCTCCCACTGCCGCAAATTCCCGCGAATTGAGCCAGCCTTCCATCACATAGAGTTGCTGCTCAAAATCCTCCTTGACATCACAAGGATGCAAGCCCATCATTGGCACGCAGAGATCTCCGTAGCGTGACTCACACTCCAGCATGCGGTCAATCGTTTCCACATCAACATTGGGCATATAGATCCGCTCTATCCCTGCCTGTCGGATCTCTTCGATGACCTCATCACGATCGGAATCAAACTTGGCGGAATAAATATGTGCGTGTGTATCGATCAGGTTCATGGGTATTTTCGGGCTTTCCATTCTATTTTCCCGGGCCAAAAGTAATAAAGAATCGTCAGGCTAAGGTTCCAAATCTGGTAAAACTCGAAAAGAATCAGCACCAAAACTCCTTTAGATTGCCCTGCTTTTTTTAAGAAAAACTGGAGAAAAACTGATTGAACAAGTGCTTTTATACACCAAATAAAAACTCCAACCTGCCAATCCAAAGCGATCAGGATCAAAATTGCAGGATAGAAAAGCACCTGAAGACTGAGTAATATCTTCCAAGGAATTGAAAGTGTCATTGCTCCTGCCATCCATCGTTTCCGCTGTTTCAACAGAGATTTTAACCCATTTTCCGGTTTTGTCCGAACCAGAAAATCCTCACTGACCTGATGTCTGATTTTGTATCCTTGTTTATGGATGGATTTGGAGATCTCAAGGTCCTCAGTAAGTGAAAATGGTATTTGATCAAACCCACCACACTCTTCATAGGCCGCTCTGCTGATGACCATATTATTACCAAGTCCAGTAGTCGGCATTTCCAAGTCCGTCACCACTTTCACTAGGCCAAGAGTATTCCACCAATCGATCTCCTGCATTTGTTCGAAGAAGCCTCGACTGCGAACCTGTGTAATCCCAATCACTAATCCTGTTCCTCCCTCAAAACATTTGACTCCCTCTCTGATCCAAGTGGCAGGCACTTCACAATCTGCATCTGTGAAAAAAAAGTAATCTCCAGTGGCTTGATGACCCAGAATCGCCAGCGCATTTGCTTTCCCATTTGTTGGATTTTTTGTTCCCTCAATCGAACCAATCGATACCAGAGTTCTATTTCCTTCATTTTGAACCCATTCCCTAATTATTTGAGCCGTGCGATCCTCACTTTGATCATCAGCAAGCAATACCTGCAGCAATTCTGGGGGATAGTCAAGGTCACTTAGGCTTTGGAGCAAGTTCAAAATGTGAACTTCTTCGTTTCGAGCTGCTACCAAAACGGAAACTTTTGGAAGTAAACTTTTTTTCCGTGCATGATTTTTCCAGTTCATTTTCAGGAAAAACACCAGCAATACATACTGGACAATCAGAATTCCGGAGAAAATAGCGACCCAAATCATGACTACAAAAGTCCGGTAATGAACCCTCTTTCGAGCAAAAAATCAAGATACGGTGGAAGGACTTTGGGAAGAACCTCCACAGTTTTCTCTTGGTCATGAAAAACAACGATACTACCAGATCTTGTATGATCGATACTTTTGGATAAAATCTGTTTGCCTGGGATCCGCTGATCATAATCACCGGAGAGTACATTCCACATGATCAGTTTCTTGGTTTTTAGAAGCGCTTTGGCTTGCGAATTACGAATCAATCCATAAGGTGGACGGAAGAGATCAGTCTTGAGACCAAGAGATGCTTCAAATTCCTGATCAAAAGCTTGAATATTTTTCAAATAATCCTGATCGGATGTCTTCCACCCATTCAGATGATTAAAGGTATGATTGCCGATGTGATGCCCCGATGCTATGATCTCGCGTCCTAAAGCCCGATTTTTCCGAAGGTTATCCCCTACCAAAAAAAAAGTGGCTTGCTGTCCTCTTTTTGCAAGTTCATTGAGGACAAAATCCGTTACTCCAGGAACTGGCCCATCATCAAAAGTGAGGTAAACTTGGTTCTCCAACCCATCCGCAGTCCAAATCCGCTTTGGAAATAAGAGTTGAACAGCTTTAGGGACGGTATGCCAAACCATATTCTACCGAAATCTAAGGCTTAACAGCGTCAAGTCGTCCCGTAAAGGAATCTGTTGGGTAAAGGCTTGCATCTTATCAAAAAACTCTTGGTGAAAATCCTCTGGATTCATGCATAAATGCTCATTTACAAACTGCTGGAATCGCTCCTCTCCAAACTCTTCTTCCTCCGCATTCATCGACTCGGTCAATCCGTCGGTATACAGGTGGACGGTGAAATTCTCTAGATTTTCACGCTCCCCGACTTCCAAAAACGGCAATTCATCAAATGCTCCCAAAATAGTCGTCCCTGCCTCCAGAAGCTCACTTTTCTTCGTTCGCTCCCAGCACAGGATCGGTGGGTTATGTCCGGCATTGACATACCTCAGTTTTTTGGTTTTCCGGTTGTATTCTCCGAGGAAAAAAGTGATGAAACGCTCTCCCTTGGTATTTTCGATCAACGTATAATTTAACTGATGAATGATGACATTGAAGTCTGCATCACTCCGTAGCAACGTTCTCAAGGCTGCCTGGAAGTTGGACATCAGGAGTGCAGCAGAAATCCCCTTGCCGGATACATCAGCAATGCAGAAATAAAGGACATCTGACGACTTCTGAATCAGGTCATAATAGTCGCCGCCCACCATGCTGTGTGGGTAATAGGTTACCATAGCTTTTAGCTCAGGAGTATTAGGCAGCGAGGAGGGAAAAAGCATCTGTTGGACTTGCGAAGCAATCTCTACCTCACGGTTGAGAACCTCTTGCTCCAGCTGTTTTCTGGCAAACCGCTTATTTTCCAAAGCCACTACCAAGATATTTGCTAAAGCTTGAGTAAAGTCCAAGTCCAATTCCATCTCCTCTGATTTCCGTTTCAGAAATAAAATTGCGAGTAACTTGTCCTTGTGATATACAGGAAGATAGGTTTCCAATTCTTCGAATGTATATTCCTCCCCTAATTGGATTTGTAGTTGGCCGGATTCCTTTTTGTCTAGGATGGCAGCTGATTCTAGGGTCACCGGAACTTTTCCCTTTACTCCATGAGAGATCTTTCGTTCAAAAACATCCTTTTTCAGCACGTATAAGATCAAGGACTTGATATCCAGGTGAACTAGGCAAGTGAATTTAAAAATATTGACTAGGGTAGCTTCAGATTGGTTCTCATTGATCGCCTGGGTGATCTCAAGTAATGCCTTGAGCTCTAGTTCTTTTCGTTGGTATTTGTAGGTATCGTCCAGCAAGTCTTATATCGTGTTGTGAGCCATGAGGCCTTTTTTTGTAGCCAGGTAAAAGAGGGCTTTCCCTTCGGCTAAGATTTCAACCCTGTCAAAGCGCTCGGAATCAGGAGTTGTGAGACATTTGATCATCCCGTTCTGATAGAGTGATTGGAGTGTAGCCAGAAGCAACTCATTTTCCCATCCCAATCTTTCTTTGAGGTATTCATAATGCTGCACAAAATACAGCTCATCGAGCAGGTCAAATTCCTCGTCACTCATAGTTTTCAATTCGAAGGCTAAATTAAGGATTCTTCAGTTGCTTCGCCCTTTCCAAGTAAATTTTCCACGAATTACCCCAAAACCAACGAACAGAACATAAAACGGGTGAACAAAGCCTGTTTTCAAAAAGTCCAACGTCGGCAATACTTTTCCAAAAGAGTTCAGGACTTTGCCCAATACCAGCCTTTCTGCTGCAATTTTCCCTATCCACACGACCCAAAATACTACTATCTCCCAAGTGCCCATGAATAAGAGCAGGAGACTAACCAACCAGACTAATTGTACAACAAATGAAAAAACTGCTGAAATTAAGTGAATAATCTCCCGATGGGCCTTCCACTTGCCTGCCCAGCGAACTCGCTGATTGATCAAATCAAACACGGTACTGACGGATTGGGTATGAACTAAGTTTTCTGAGAAAGGAAGATAGACGCAACATTCGCCTCCGAAAGTATCGGCTACTCTTTTCAGCAAAAACTCATCGTCACCAGACAAATGATGTTTATTGGTAAAATAGCCACCCACTGCCTCGAAGGTAGACTTTCGGTAGGCAAGGTTAGCCCCACTGCACATTAAGGGCTGTTTTTTGCTAAAAAAATACTGGGTGACCAATAGGATACTGGACCATTCGATCTGTTGAAATCGCTCAAAAAAATTAGTACTCCCCTTACCCATGACAGGTCCGGCTACCAATTGGATTTTGGGATCAGAAAACGGGTAAATCAATCCATTCACCCAATCTTCTGGAAAAGAACAGTCGGCATCGGAGCAAAGAATCAAATCATTCTTAGCTGCTTTAACCCCATATTCAATTGCCTCTTTTTTTCCGATTCCTTGACTTCTAGCTAGCCGAATCCGGGAATCGGATGGAAGTCTTTCTTGAATATAGGCAACAGAATCATCGTCGCTTTGGTCATCCACGAGCAAAACATCCAAATCTGGATAGGTAATTGCCTGAAGTTCGGAAAGAAGATTAGGCAGATTTTTGAGCTCGTTTCTGAAAGGAATTACAATCGTGACCGCAGGGAAAAAGTCTTCCACTTTACCATTGGGCCTTTTTCGGGGCCACTTTTGCGCCAGTAAACCAAGCAAAACTACATAGCATCCTATCCACAGGAGGTAAAAACTGATCATCTTTTCGGCTAACTTGCGCAGGTGAGTAAAGAAGATAAAAAAGAGCCAAACGAAAAAATCATACTCGGGATCGATCCAGGTACCAATGTCATGGGGTATGGGTTGATTTTGACTGAGGGAAAAAAGTACAAAATCCTTCAATACGGAGTCATTCACCTAAAAAAATACGAAACCCACGAGCTCAAACTCAAGAAAATTTTCGAGCGGGTTACTGGAATTATTGATGAATTTTTACCGGATACAATGGCGTTGGAGGCACCATTCTATGGGGCCAACGTACAATCCATGCTAAAACTCGGAAGAGCTCAAGGGGTAGCGATGGCAGCAGCTTTGGCCAGGGAAATCCCCATCACCGAATATTCGCCCAAGAAAGTGAAGCAATCAGTCACCGGCAATGGCAACGCCTCCAAAGAGCAGGTGGCAGCCATGCTTCAGACCTTGTTTAGCCTGACCGAACTACCTAAAATGCTCGATGCGACAGATGCTTTGGCAGTGGCGCTTTGCCATCATTTTCACGAAGGAAGAGTTCAGACCAGAGGAAGAAATGAGGGATGGAAGTCATTCATCGAGGAAAATCCCAACCGGATAAAAAAATAAATCCCGACTTTTTGGAGCCGGGATTTATTCAATTGACTTTAACCGAAATTTAATCGGTACTTCCGAAAGTGTACCCAAGGGAGATTTTGAAGACTTGGTTTTTCACATCGGTATCATAATAATTGAGCGAGCTGAGACCAAAATCATAGTTTGCTTGGACATTGAAACCAAGAGGCAACTTCACCTGAGCACCTACTACTCCGCCTAGGTCGTACCCTTTGATCGCTTCAGAGCTGTCAAACATCTCATCTCCCAGCTGATATTTGCTCGAAACAAATACAGATGCTTGTGGCCCCGCGAAAATATTCACCGCCGGCAGGAGATTCAATCTGAGTAGCACCGGGACGTCTATGTACCCAAGGCTTTCATCGACGATCTTCCCAGTTGCGGTTTCGGTACCCTGGTAGCCCTTTTGAGAATATTGAATGCCCGGTTCTATTGAAATAAAACCCGCTCCTATTGTGTAATACCCTCCAACATGAAATCCTGATTTCGCATCAAAATTAGTGCTGGCAAAATTTGCGGAATTATATCCAGCCCTCACTCCAAATTGCCCATGTGCAGTGGCAGCCATTCCTAGAAGAAAGAATGCCAATAAAATTTTTCTCATGATTCAAATCTTTATAATTTACAGTATACAAACGCAAGATTATCCATTTCTTGTCTAACCTCAACTTTTTAAACCCCAGATGAAGAAAAACTTTGACATGTTTGACCAATTTCCTGACCTGAGTGAAGAGGCTAAAAGAGCCTTCGAAGCGGAGTTAGACGTGATTTCTGTAGATAAAGGGGGATTACTCGAGCAAGAGGGACAAGTATGTAACCATCTCTATTTCATCACTGAGGGATCAGCCAGAAGCTTTTATACCCGGGACAACAAAGATATTACAGTTTCATTTTCGCTGGAAGGCGAGTTTTTGACAGCCATGCATTCCTTCATCTCACGGAAACCTTCTTATGAAAATTTAGAAGCCATGGAAAAGACCAAAGTGGGACGTATCAAATATGAATCTCTCCTGAAATTGTTTGAAAAACACCACGACCTCGAGCGCGCTTACCGACTTATCTTGGAGCAATATTACATTACCCTGGAAGAACAGTTGATCTTCACCAAATTCAAATCTGCCAGAGATCGATACCTTGATCTGATGGAATACAGACCAAAGATCATCCAGCGGGCATCTGTAGGCCAGATTGCATCCTACCTTGACATGAGTATTGAGACACTCAGCCGCATCAGAGCAAGAATCTGATTAATTGACTTTTCTCAAAAGATAATTCTTTGGTCAATGGGTAGCTTTGAAAAAAATCACCCCATTCCAACTTTCTATGAGAAAATCCATTCCTTGCTTAATCGGAATAGCTTTGGCATCAGTCCTTTTTTCCTGCGGAAGCAGTACCTCTGAGCAGTCTTTTGATTCCTCTCAATTGACTAGAGTAAGTCAGACTGAAGTTGATCAGGTAATTGAGGCCTTCATCATGGCAGAGGATTCGAGCACAATTGAGATTCCGGCTGGCTTTTATGAAATGAACTCCCAATTAATCTTGGACAACAAAACCGGGGTTAAAATAAAAGGCGCTGGAATGGATCAGACGGTGATCTCATTTCGGAACCTGAAGTCTGGTGGCGAAGGCATTAAAATCGTCGGCAATGCTATCAGCATTGAAGATCTCACCATAGAAGACGCTCCGGGAGATGGAATCAAAGCGCAACATTCCGACGGAATTACTTTCCGGCGAATCAACGTAACCTGGACCAATGGTGACAAATCCAAAAACGGCACCTATGCCATTTATCCCGTACAGTGCAAAAATGTAGTGATCGACGAATGCATCGCTTCTCACTCTAAGGATGCCGGGATTTACGTCGGCCAATCCGAAAATATTGTGGTGAAGAATTCCTTGGCATTTGGAAATGTCGCTGGAATTGAAATCGAAAACTGCGACAATGCTGAGGTTTTTGGAAATACTGCTCGTGATAATGCAGGAGGGATTTTGGTCTTTAACTTGCCCGGTTTGCCCAAATCTGACGGCAAAGGCACCAAGATTTATGACAATGATATCCTAGACAATAACCATGAAAACTTTGCAACCCCTCTGGGAGAAGGGCCAAATGGGAACACCGTGACTATGATCCCTCCCGGATCAGGGGTTGTGCTTTTGGCAGCTAAAGAAGTCGAAGTCTATGGAAATCGAATTCTACGAAACAAGACTGCGGGCATATCCATCGCTAGCTATCAGGTCACTGGCTTCCCTGCCGAAGCCCCAAATTGGTCACCATACACTACCGATATCTATGTTCACGAAAATGAATACGAGCGAAACTGGTATCAATTCCCTGATTTCTCACGGGAACTTGGAAAACTGATTCTAGTATACAATGCACACGGATTTGCAAAAACCCAAGACATCATCTACGATGGAATCTGGGATGAAAAGCTCAGTGCATCGATCGATTCCAATCCCATGCGCGTGTGTATCCAAGAATCGGAAATTGAAAATCTGAGATTCACACGCTTTGACCTGAGCAAAGGGGAGGAAAACATCACTGCTTCAAAAGACGCCACCCCATTTAAAAACTGTGAGGTAAAAGTGAACACGGATCGATCAGGTCTGGAATAGATCCCAACAAACTCAGCAGAGTGAACGATTACCGGCAATAAATTATATCAGAATGGAAAATATCAAGCGTAAAAATCAACAATGGGTTTTAGCCATCAGCTTTTGCATACTGTTGCTGGTCTTGTTTATTTCCTGTCAAAAAACAGAAGATGCCACTATAAAAATACAATCCGCCTTACCTGAGGATAGTTTAAAAGAGGAATCTGCCAGTGGGAATTACCCTTACCGAAGACTCTCTACGTATGGTTTTTTCCAGGGAGATCTTAATGCCTTAGATCCGACTGAGGGGGTCATCTTTTACAAACCTGCCTCCTCACTTTTCACGGATAATGCGTTCAAAAGCCGCTTTGTCTTCATCCCTGAGGGGAATAATGCCGAAATCGAAGCCGAGGAATTGAATTTGCCACTGGGCACTATTCTAATCAAAAACTTTTACTACCCTACAGACTTCAGAAATCCTGACGGAGACCGAAAAATCATCGAAACCAGACTGATGATCCATGAAGAAAAAGGCTGGCAAGCTTATCCTTACGTGTGGAATGAAAGTCAAACCGAGGCAGTACTCAGGGTTGTCGGAGGTGAATTTGAAGTAAGGTATATCGACCTGCAAGGTGAAAATCAAATCATCAATTACCTTGTTCCGAATAAAAACCAGTGCAAAAGCTGCCACAATAAAAATGAGGCAATGGCCCCCATCGGAGTACAGATCAAGCATCTCAACAATGAAGTGGACTATGGCCACATCCAGGCAAACCAATTGAAATACTGGAGTGACCGTAGGAAGCTCCTTGGATGGGATGAGGCAAAAGCTTATCCCACATTGGTAAATTATGAGGATCAAAGCCAGGAACTGAATGACCGGGCTATGGCCTACTTGGACATTAATTGCGCACATTGTCATAGCGCTGCAGGACCAGCCAGTACCTCTGGGCTTTTTCTAACCTATGATCAGCAGGATCCTATGAAATTGGGCATCAATAAGACCCCTGTCGCAGCAGGAAGTGGAGCAGGAAGCTTTACCTACGATATCGTACCCGGCAAGCCTGAAGAGTCTATTCTGATTCATCGGATGAATTCAACTCAAGTAGGAGTAGCCATGCCAGAGATTGGCCGGACCACTGTCGATAAAAAAGGTGTGGAACTGATTAAGGCTTGGATTGCTGAATTGGAATAGACAAAAAAGAAAGGGCCACTTTCGCAGCCCTTTCGATCCAACGCTCATATTAAAAAGTATAACCTAAAGAGACTTTAAAGCCTCTGTTGTATACGTCTGCGTCGCTATTTTTAAATATCGGCGTAAATCCATAGTCGTACGAACCCTGAATATTCAACCCTTTTGGCAGGTTGTACCCTAATCCGAAAACCAAGGCCGCATCCGTTTCTTTTACCGAATCGGTATCCAAGGATACTGTAGATCCACCAAAATCACCCTCAAACTTAGACCTTGCTAAAAATGACACCTGAGGTCCTACGAAGAAATTAAATCCTTCTCCAAATTTTAACCTGACCAAAACTGGAACGTCTATGTAATCCAGAATTGCCCGAGTATTGAGGACATCATCATTCTGGGTCCCTTTTACAGAATAGTAAATCCCCGGCTCGATCGAGATGGCGCTACCACCAAAAATGCTTGCATATACACCCGCATGAAATCCTGTTCTATTCGTGTAGTCATTTTCAGATACATCCTCTCCTCCAAAATTGAAGAAACTTGCACCTCCTCTGATACCTAAGCCTGATTGAGCGCTGGCATTTAATCCCGTGAAAACACCTAGAAATAGGATTAAAAATATTTTTTTCATGTCTACTTGGGTTTGATTCGCTTGATAGTAGTCCAAAACAATACCAAAACCATCCAAATCAAGCAGCAAGGGACTCATCAGACCACGGCTTTCTCTATATAATTTGAATTCATCAAGGCCAATGCCCCCATATATTTCAGCTTAAAACTCAGGGTATCACCGACTTTTAGATTGTGTTCATTTTGTCCTAGATTGACAATCAACATATCCGAACTAGCGCCTAAAATTTCAATTTTGGGATCGGATACGATCAGATACTTGGGATCTACATCGAGTAATCCAATATCCAAAATTGCCCGAAATGAGGTCTTTCCGTAGAGAGATTCATCAATTTCGGTCACCTCGCCCTGAGGATTTGCTCCTAAAGTCCCAGTAGGCAAAAGTGGCTTTTCCTGAAGCTCAATAATTTCAGATTCAAGCTCAAAGACATCACCATACATTCCATCGATCACTTTCTCCTCCACCAAGTCCACTCCGAAATACAAGGTCTCCCCTACCCTAAAGTGGTTGATCCCTTTGGGAAGTTGATGGGAAAACATCAGCGGAATAGTCACTGAGGTACCTGCCGAGACCCAAGGAATCTCTTTTCCGAATTTCAACTCGATGATTTGCTTGTAAAGGGAGAGTTGAATGAGCTTATCTGTGCTAGGCATCACTCCATTGAGGCAATTCAGGTTAGTCCCCAATCCGATGACCTCGATATTGGGCAATTCAAAAATCCCCGCATAGAAATCCACAAGATTTTCCCCCAGCACGCCTTCACGAAGATCTCCAGTCTCGACCATGATGATGATCTTGTGAAGTTTGTCCTGCTTGACTGCTTCCTGACTGATCATCCGGATGGTTTCCAGCTCACTGTTCAGACTCACATCGGCAAATTCCACCATCTGGGATACATTTTTCTTTGAGACTGGCTTAATATAAACCGTCTGAACCGACCGATTGATCCGCTTGACCATTGCCAAATTCGATATCCTGCTGTCGTGAATTTCCCGAATGCCCAGATTGATCAACTCCTGTAAAAAAAGCTTGTTTCCACAGAGGAGTTTTGACACAACGCCCCAACTCACCTCCTTTTGTCCAAATAAGTCTTTAAGAAATTGAAAATTGACCCGTAGCTTTTCTAGATTTAATGTCAGACTTGCCATGTTACTTTCGGGTTAATCTCATTTCCAAATACTTATTGGTAAAGCCCAATCGCTCATAAAGTTTGCGTGCTGGATTATCGGCTTCAACATGAAGTGCGACGGCCCCATTTGCCATTTTTATCGCCAAATCCATTATTTTCCCACCGATTCCTTTTCCACGTTGGTTGGCATCCACTGCAATGTAAACGAGGATATTTTCAGGGATGTAGCCGGACATCCCAGTCTTGTTCATCACCAAGGCACCTACAATTTTTCCATTTTCTCTTGCCAAAATCACAAATCCTCCGGCCTGCAATCCCGCATCGAGTGCATAATCGAGACATTTCATAATGTCCTCTTTGGGATCTCCATATTTTCCCAGATGCTCAAAAAGGAAATCAGCGATTTCATTCTTTTGGAGAAAAGTGGCATTATCTATAGCGGAGAGCGTCTCTAGTGTAGTCATAATCTTAGTTTTTATCTTTTTTTTGAAATTTTATTTACCGTCCAAAAGGCAAGGAGCGAAACCAAAATCCCAAAAAAATTGGGATCTAAGCCTAAGGGTAAGGAATGTCCTGAAAAGGTCAGACCAGCCGTCAATGTACCTCCGGCAATCATCGATGCGACTGCGGCTTTGGGGTTTCGCTGGTCAAAGAAAAGACCGGCAATAACCGGCACGAGTAACCCCGACACCATAAAAGCATACGAATAAAGCATCAGGCTAAGCACCTCTGTCATTTGCCAAGCTAAAAAAACCGCTAAGACCCCAATACCGAGGGTTAAATACTGACTGATTCTAACCTCCTGTTTATGCGTTTTATTTTTTAGGTATTTACCAATCAAATCTGTAGAAAGATTACCTGAGGCTGCCATCAGACAGGAATCGGCCGTGGAAAGAACCGCTGAAAAATAGGCCGACATCATCAATCCCAAAATCCCCGCGGGCAAAATCTGACTGAGTAAGACGGGCAATCCCATCTCGGGATCCATGGCGGCGGTAAATCCCTCCAGCACACCTTGATCCACTGCCACTCTGGATAGTAACCCCAAAGACACTCCCAAAAATGCCATAATTGGCCATTCAAAAAGTCCCGCGATAAACCATGCCTTCTTGGCTGATTTCACGTCCCTCGCAGCAAAAATGCGCTGATACAAGGTCATTCCTACAAACCAAATCGGGATGATGGTGATTGCCCAATTGACTAAATCCTGCCAGGAAAGATTACCAAAGGAGAAGAATTCAGGAGGCAAAGTTTGGGTGATTCCTTGCCAGCCTCCGACAAAATTGTAAGACATGGGAATCCCGATAAACATCAGACCCAGCATCAAAATAATCCATTGGATGGTATCTGTATAAATCACCGCCTTGAGACCTCCCATGACCGTGTACACCACCGCGATGACGCCCATGATCAGTAGGGCAGTATGAAGGTCTATTCCTTCGAAAGTCCCTGAGGCAAGTTTGGCTCCTGCGAGCAGCTGGGAGGAAGTAAAACCCAAGTAACCCAAAAAGCAAATGACTGCTGCAGCCTTTGCTGCGGTCGAGTCAAATAGATGGCCAATAATCTGGGGAAAAGTGAAAAACCGGGCGAATGCTGAGTCTGATTTGACTCGGGGAATCAGTACAACTGCAGCTAGCCAAGCACCTACCAAGCCTGTGAAAAGCATCCAAGAACCTGAAATCCCCATCGCAAAACCCAAGCCGCCCAGACCGATTGAAAACCCGCCGCCAACATCAGTGGCCACTACAGACAATCCGATGTGCCAGCTACCTATTGATCTGCCACCAACATAGTAATCTTCTTGGCTGGAGTTTTTCCGCATGAAAAAATACCCTACACCAAGCATGGCGAGCATGTAGGCTATGAAGATCCCCAGATCTATGAAATGCATTACTTTTTTGGATTTGAATCAATTTGAAATAGAAATATAATTCGCCAAAGTTAAATATTTTAAGGATTAAACCCAATTTTATTGCGTTTATATCGTAAATATGATATAATAATTCAATTTAGTCTTGGAATAGTGAAAATAAAAAAGCCAGACTTTTGGTCTGGCTTTTTCTCAATTCGGAAAGTAATTAGACGTTTTCGCTGCTTACTACAGCGGAGAAATATTCTCTGTTCATTCGCGCAATATTGGTGATTGAAATCCCTTTTGGACATTCAGCTTCGCATGCCCCAGTGTTGGTGCAAGCTCCAAAACCTTCAGCATCCATTTGAGCTACCATCTTTTCTGCTCTGGTTTTTCGCTCTACCTGGCCTTGCGGAAGCAATGCCAACTGAGAAACTTTTGCTGAGGTGAAGAGCATCGCAGAAGCATTTTTACAAGCTGCCACACAAGCTCCGCAGCCAATACACTGAGCTGCATCCATCGCTAGGTCAGCAATGGTTTTTGGAATCGGAATCTCATTGGCATCCGGTACTCCGCCTGTTCCTACTGATACATATCCACCTGCTTGAATGATCCGGTCAAAGGCCGATCTGTTCACTACAAGGTCTTTTACAATAGGGAAAGCTTTGGCTCTCCATGGCTCAATCGTGATAGTCTGTCCATCTGAGAAAGAGCGCATGTGAAGTTGGCAAGTCGTCGTCTGCAATGGGCCGTGTGGCTTTCCATTGATATACAGCGAGCAGGTGCCACAGATCCCTTCTCGGCAATCGTGATCAAAGTGAACCGGATCTTCTCCCTTTTCGGTCAAGTTTTCATTTAGCACATCCAACATCTCCAAAAAGGACATGTCTTTGGAAACGTCACTGACCGGATAGGTTACAAATCCACCTTTGTCCGATGCGTTTTTTTGTCTCCAGATTTTTAAAGTCAATTGCATATCGCTATGAATTTTTGTCTTAAGATTATTTGTATGAACGCTGGGTAAGCTTCACGTTTTCGAAAACCAAAGGCTCTTTGTAAAGTTCCTCTTCCTGATTTTCACCCATGTATTTCCATGCAGCTACGTAGGCGAAGTTCTCATCGTCGCGTAGCGCCTCCCCTTCCGGAGTCTGAAATTCCTCACGGAAGTGACCTCCGCATGATTCGTCTCTATTCAGCGCGTCGTCGATCATGAGTTCACCCAATTCAATGAAGTCTGCCACCCGATGCGCTTTCTCCAGAGAAAGGTTCAGTTCCTCGTTTGTCCCCAGAACTTTCACATCTGACCAGAAATCTTTTTTCAATTGCTTGATCTCTGCTTTGGCTTTTTTCAGCCCTTCGGCTGTTCGAGCCATTCCACACTCATTCCACATGATTTTTCCCAACTTCTTGTGGAAATAATCGACTGATTTTTTTCCGTTGATTTTCAGCAATTGGTCCACACGGTTTTTCACTTCAGTGGCTGCCTTTTGAAACTCAGGATGCGTCGTGTCGACAGGCTTTGGTGGTGTAGAAGCCAAATAATCACCGATGGTATAAGGAATCACGAAATACCCATCTGCTAAGCCCTGCATCAATGCGGATGCTCCAAGTCTGTTGGCACCATGGTCTGAAAAATTCGCTTCTCCTAGCGCATACAATCCTGGAATGGTCGTCATCAAATTGTAATCGACCCACAATCCGCCCATGGTGTAGTGAACGGCAGGATATATCATCATTGGAACTTGATACGGATCTTCTCCTGTGATCTGCTTGTACATGTCAAACAGGTTTCCATATTTCGATTCGATTGTCGATTTGCCGTCACGCTTGATGGCATCTCTGAAATCCAAGAATACAGCTTCTCCAGTCTCATTGACACCACGGCCTTCGTCACAGACATATTTTGCGTTTCGAGAGGCAACGTCTCGAGGCACCAGGTTACCAAACGAAGGATATTTTCGCTCCAAGAAATAGTCTCTGTCTTCCTCTTTGATGTCATTGACATTGATCTGCCCTTTTCTCAGCTTTTCAGCTGTCTCTTTCGTAGCAGGCACCCATACACGACCATCATTTCTGAGGGACTCTGACATCAGGGTCAGTTTGGACTGGTGATCACCAGATACAGGGATACAAGTCGGGTGAATCTGAGTAAAGCAAGGGTTCGCAAAGTAAGCACCACGCTTGTGAGCTCTCCAAGCTGCTGTCACATTGGAACCCATTGCATTTGTAGAGAGGTAGAATACGTTACCATAGCCACCTGTACACAATAAGACTGCATGTGCCGAATGCGACTCTACAGCTCCTGTGATCAGGTTTCGGGTCACAATTCCTCGGGCATGGCCATCTATCATGACCACATCCATCATTTCAGATCTCGGATACAGTTTTACTTTCCCGTTGGCTACCTGTCTGCTCAGCGCTGAGTAAGCGCCCAAAAGCAGCTGCTGTCCAGTCTGTCCCCGCGCATAGAAGGTTCGGGAAACTTGTGCTCCACCGAAGGAACGGTTGGCCAAAAGTCCTCCATATTCTCGGGCAAAAGGAACTCCCTGAGCTACGCATTGATCGATGATCTTCACTGAAACTTCAGCCAGTCGGTAGACATTGGCTTCACGTGCACGGTAGTCACCCCCTTTGATGGTGTCGTAAAAGAGTCTAAATACTGAGTCGCCGTCGTTTTGGTAGTTTTTAGCAGCGTTGATTCCTCCCTGAGCTGCAATAGAATGCGCTCGACGGGGGCTGTCATGGAAAGTAAACGCCTTGACATTGTAACCCAACTCCGCTAGAGAGGCAGCAGCCGATGCTCCTGCCAATCCTGTACCCACTACGATGACCTCGTACTTTCTCTTATTTGCCGGATTGACCAGCTTGCTGTTAAACTTGTGCTTAGTCCATTTTTCTGCCAAAGGACCAGCAGGTATTTTGGAATCTAGTATCATCTATGTAAGATTAAATTAGCAACATTCATTTTTAACACCAATCAAACTGACTGGATATACATCACAATCGGAATAAGTGCAAACAGCGCTGGGATCAGAATTGAAAAGCCAATACCAACTTTTTGGATCAATGGGGAATACTTGACATGATTAAGCCCAAGGGTTTGGAAAGCACTTGCAAATCCATGAGACAAGTGAAAACCCAGAAAACCCATGGAAATCACGTAAAACACTACGTAAAATACATTTGAATAAGCGGCGGCGACTATCGCGAACACATTTTTATACATTATTCCGGCATAATCCACCATTGGCACTTCTCCAAATTTGATTTCATAATAGAATCCCTTCAAGTGAACCAATAAAAATATCAGAATCAAAGTCCCAAGGATTCCCATATTTCGGGAAGACCAGGCACTATTCGTGGAAGCGGCAGTTTCAGCATACCCAATAGGTCTTGATTTTTTATTGTGCCTTGTCAGCAAAATAGAATAGATCACATGGAGGATAATGAAAGCAAAGTTGCCTATTGAAACTACTTTAATGAGTGGATTGGTTGCCATGCTTTCCGCATAAAGGTTGAAAGACTCCCCATTGTCAGGAAGCAATAGCTGAAGGTTTCCGATCAGGTGAACAACCAGAAATAATATCAGAAACAATCCGGTGAGGGCCATCAATAATTTTTTGCCCAGGGTGCTGCTTAAGGTTTTGGTAACCCAACTCATACAAATTTGTGATTAGTTTTGAACGAAAGTCTTTTTAATAATTATTGCTGCCAAATTTACATGCGCAACAGGTAGCAAACAATGCAATCGAATTCCATTCTCTTATTTTAAAAGGTTCTAAATAGTTTTTAAACGTGGATTTTTTCTCCAACAAATTCATGAATCAAACAGCACGTTTATTTTTATTGTTTGAATTTTAGGTGAATTTCTCCTTACTTCCTTTTATTTCGTATAGGTTAAAACGAAATTCGAAATCTTAGGAATTAACATTTCAGAATTCTGTTCGTTTTTAGAAAAAAGTATTACCAACGTCGACCAAATATGAAGCTCAAACTTTCCCTTGGAATATTTTTCATCTACATGCTCTTGGGTGTGACTTCAGCCTTTGCCACGCACATCCGAGCTGGGGAAATTATCGCTGAGCGAATCTCGGTTCAAACCCTGACTTACAGAATCACCGTGGTCGGCTACACCGATACCCGGTCTAGCGTCGTATTTGGCCCAGGTGTTATTAATTTTGGTGACGGTAGAGAAGTACAACTCAACACGGAAAGTGACATTTCTTTGGTAGAAGATTTGGGGGACGAAATCGAGAAAAACACGTTCGTGATCACCCACACCTTCCAGGGCCCTGGTAAATACAAAATCCGATTTCAGGAATTCAACCGAAATGATCTGACCCTCAATATGGACAATTCGGTGGATACCCCTTTTTATGTAGAAACTGAGATTAATATTGATCCCTTTATCGGTGTGAATAATTCACCGGTTCTGACTATCCCACCAGTCGACAACGGTGCAGTAAATGTACGTTACATACATAATCCCGGCGCTTTTGACCCAGATGGTGACAGTCTTTCATACCGAATGGATGTTCCAAAGCAGGCGTTTGAAAGACCGGTGAACAACTACAGAAGCCCGGCAAATGCTGAATTCAGCCAAAGCCAGCAAGACGGAACTACTCCTGCTTTTTTGGATATCGACCCAATATTTGGAGACTTGATCTGGGATGCCCCAGGTACTGCGGGACAATTCAATGTCGCATTTAGAATCATTGAATGGCGAAAAATCGACGGGAAATTTGTGGAAATCGGGTACGTAGTCCGAGACATGCAGATTATTATCGAAAACTCCAACAATCGCCGTCCTGAACTTATTTTGCCTCCAGATCTTTGTGTGGAAGCGGGGACGTTGATCGAAGAAATCATCCAAGGTTCTGATCCAGACGGTGATCCGATAAAGATCGAGGTCTTCGGTGAACCCATTGAAATCACCACATCTCCAGCTACTTATTCTCCCGAAAGTGAGTTCCAACCGCAACCAGGAATTGTAAACTTCTCTTGGCAGACCGTCTGCAATCACATCAGAGCAAGAGAATATGATGTTAGGGTAAGAATTACCGATCAGCCCAGATCAGGACCTAAACTCGTGGATATCAAGACCTGGCGAATCAAAGTAGTTGGTCCTCCTCCCGTGTGGGATGATATCGAGCAAATGCCCGGACGAAGTGCTGAATTAAACTGGGATCCTTATGTCTGTGCCAATTCTGCCAGTGAAATGCAAATCTGGAGAAGAATCAATTCGGATCCCTACCAGCCCGACAGTTGCGAGACAGGTATACGCCCTGGGTATGAATTAATCGGAACTACCACTATGGATACCTTCTCCTTCACCGACTTGAATGGTGGAGAAGGATTAGCTCCAGGCAACACCTATTGCTACCGATTGGTCGCCGGATTTCCTGAGCCTAGAGCTGGTGAAAGTATTGTTTCGGAAGAAATCTGCATCACAATTGATGTAGATGTACCGATCATCACCAATGTGAGTATTGAAGAGACAGATCCGGCAACAGGGGAGATTTTTGTCAAATGGACCCCTCCCTATGATATTGACAAAATTCAATTCCCAGGACCTTATTCCTATGAGCTACTCCGAAGCGAAGGCTTCACTGGCAATACCAATCGCATATCGCTTGGAATCACTACTGACACCCTTTTCACTGATACGGGATTGAATACCGAAAATCTGGTGTACAATTACAAAGTCGTCCTGCTGGATAATGCCACAAAAATCGACACTTCCTCTGCGGCTTCTTCGGTAAGGCTTGAACCTACCATTATCAATGAGGCGATTGAGCTCAATTGGACCTTTAATGTACCTTGGAACAATCAAATCGGGCAATACCAGCATGAAGTCTACCGAAACAGAACAGATGCAGCGGCAGCCGATGTAGACACTTTTGTGAAAATTGCAGACGTGGATGTCACTCAAAATGGCTTCACGTATCTAGACGACGGCAGCTTCAACGGAGTGCCACTGGTCAAAGAATTAGAATACTGCTATTACGTGATTACCAAAGGAGCATACAATGTACAAGGCCTTGTCTATCCACTGGAAAACAAGTCACAGATTACCTGTGCCAAGCCAGACGATAACAGATTACCATGTCCTCCTGTTCTGACCTTTGAAGGGCCAGAATGCTCTGCCTATGTGGCCGAACAACCCTGCAACAGCAATATTTATGAACATGAATTGAGTTGGGTGCCAGACTTCTCAGGAGATTGTGACGATGAGCTAAGTGGGTATAAGTTATACTTTACTCCAGATGGTGAGGATGGCACATTCAACTTGGTAGGTGAATTCTCTTCCATAGATTTACAAACCACCATCACCAATCTACCAAACTACCGTGGGTGCTATTATATCACCGCAATTGACCGCTCTGGAAACGAAAGCGAACCGAGCAATGTAGTCTGTGTGGATAATTGTCCAGTATATAATCTGCCTAATGCCTTTACTCCAAATGGGGATGGCAATAACGATACCTTCATCGCTTTTGACAATCCGTTTTCACAATGTCCAAGGTTTGTCACTGGAGTGGAGATCTTCATCGTCAACCGCTGGGGAGTTGAGGTATTCAGTTACAATAGCCTCGAATCCAACGAAAATGATGTTTTCATTCGATGGGATGGCCGGGACAAAAATGGCAATGAGCTACCTGCCAGTACTTACTTCTATTCCGGCAAGGTCACTTTCGATGTTTTGGATCCAAGCCAAAGAGAACGGGAACTGAAAGGCACAATTCAGATTATTAGATGATCGAAAACAAATCTGTCATCCTCTTTGACGGGGTTTGCAACCTCTGCAATGCTTCCATTGATTTCATCATAAAGCGGGACAAAAAAGACAAGTTTCGTGTGGGAGCATTGCAAGAGGAAGCAGGCAAAAAACTACTTTCCAAATTTCAGGTAAATCCAGAATATCTTGATTCTCTCGTTTTGGTAGAAGAGGATCAAGTTTACTTCAGAAGTACCGCAGCACTGAGGATAGCCAGAAATCTATCCGGTCTTTGGCCACTTTTATATGGCTTTATAATTTTACCCTCAGGAATCAGAGACCTCATTTACGATTGGATTGGGAAAAATCGCTACCGCTGGTTTGGCAAGAAAAATACCTGTCGTCTTCCTACCCCAGAGGAACGAGCAAAATTCCTTTGACTTCACATACTAAATCACCTGAATAATCATCCAATAAATAGGCATGCCCAAAGTCAGGTTGAATGGAAAAGTGACTGCCAGGGCCATAGGTACGTACAGTCCCTCATCCGCCTCAGGATTTGCGAGCTTCATGGCAGCAGGTACGGCGATATAGGATGCAGAAGCCGCCAAAATCGAAAAAATCAAACGATCTCCGGCATCTGGAGCTATCCAATGACTCAATACGGCCACAACACAACCATTGATGAAAGGAACAAGGATCGCAAAGGCCGTGGTGAAATACCCATATTTGAAGAATGCCTTCAGTTTTTTCCCACTGTTGATTCCCATATCCAATAGGAATACTGCCAAAAACCCCTTGAATATATCTGTGACAAAAGGCTTAATCCCTTCTGCCTGTTTTTCATCGGCGATCAGGCCAATCACCAAACTTCCCAAAATCAAAAGAACTGAGCCATTGGTAAATGCATGGAAAATGATGCTTTTCAATCCACCTTCTGGTTTCTGATCCGAATATTTTTGGAGCAAAATCACCCCTGAGATAATTGCTGGAGCCTCCATCAAAGCCATGACGGCCACCATATGCCCACCGAAAGTCACACCCTGCATTTCCAAAAATGCCACTGCTGCTACAAACGTAACTGCCGAGATCGAACCGTACGCCGCAGAAATTGCAGAAGCATTGGCTACCCCTAGCCTCTTTTTCAAAATGAAAAAAGTATAAAAAGGTACTAGGGCCGAAAGCAAAACACCAAATGCCAGCGCATAAATAATCCCATAGTCCAACTGGCTGTGAGAGAGTTCCTGTCCCCCTTTGAACCCTATCGAGAGCATGAGATAAAGGGCAATAAATTTAGCGCTGGTTCCGGGTATCTCTAGGTCACTTTTAAGCTTTACTGCCAAAATCCCAAGGATGAAAAAAAGTAAACTGGGATTGGTGAGATTACTGATCAGTATTTGAAAATCCATGCCGCAAATATCTTTTTGATTTTTCAAAAAGAAAATAAAAACATATATTATTTTTATCACGTATACTTTTTACATTAATTTTATTTATGAACATAACCCTTCATCAACTTCGCGCATTTCAGGCTGTAGCCAAGTACCAAAGCATCACCAAAGCTGCCGATGCAATGAATATGACCCAGCCAGCTGTTTCAATTCAATTAAAAAATCTTCAGGAACAGTTTTCTGTTCCTTTGACCGAGATCATCGGTAAGAAAATCCACATCACCGAATTCGGTCAAGAACTGGTAGATACCGCTGAACGGATATTTGCAGAGATGGACTCTATTGAGACCAAAATGCTGGAATTAAAGGGCCTATTAGGCGGGAAAATCAGGATATCTTCCGTCTCCACCGGGAAATACATCATCCCATACCTCATGTCGGATTTTATGCAAATCCATCCCCATGTAGACATCAGTCTGGAAGTGTCCAACCGCTACAATGTCCTGGCTCATCTTCAGGAAAACACCACAGACTTGGCATTAGTCTCCATCTTACCGGATGATTTAGATTTGGAAAGCATCAGCATTGCCGAAAACAACTGGTATCTTACCTGTGCTTTTGATAAACTAGATTTTTTCAAAAAAGAAATAGCGAAAGAAAACTGGAAAAACGTACCGATGATCCTACGCGAGAAAGGCTCCGGAACGCGTACGACCATGGAGAAATTTTTTACCGAACGGGATATCCTCATCGAAAGCAAAATGGAATTGGCTACCAATGAGGCGGTCAAGCAAGCAGTAATGGCTGGACTTGGAGTTTCCGTTTTATCCAATTTCTCCATGACACAAGAACTTATTGACCAAAGACTTGCGGTAATCCCCTATCCCGGATTGCCACTCAAAGCTGATTGGAGATTGATCTGGCTGAAGCAAAAAAAGCATCCGCCCGCAGTAAAGGCCTTTATCAGATGGTTGGGAGAAAACAAGGATGAAATCTTCAAAGGGCATTTTCCTACTCTGGAAAGCTTAGGTTTATGACAAACCCACCCGTGGCAAAAAGCCCTATATTTGCAATTCCAACCAAGAAATAATGAAAGCATTTGTTTTTCCGGGCCAAGGAGCCCAGTTCCCAGGAATGGGAAAGTCACTTTATGAAGAAAACCCAGAAGCCAAAGCCCTTTTTGAAAAAGCGAACGATATCCTGGGATTCAGAATCACCGACATCATGTTTGATGGGACGGAAGAAGAACTGAAACAAACCAAAGTCACTCAACCGGCAATTTTCCTCCATTCGGTGATTCTGGCCAAAACCACACCTGATTTCGCTCCAGATATGGTGGCAGGTCATTCGCTCGGTGAATTTTCTGCATTGGTTGCTAATGGGGCCCTGGCATTTGAAGACGGGCTAAAGCTTGTCTACCAGCGTGCGCTTGCGATGCAGGAAGCCTGTGAAATCAATCCATCAACTATGGCTGCAATTCTGGGCCTGGCAGATGAAAAAGTCGAAGAAATCTGTGCGGAAATCACCGACGAAATCGTTGTCCCTGCCAATTACAATTGTCCGGGCCAATTGGTAATCTCAGGTTCAAACAAAGGAATTGAAATTGCCTGTATCAAAATGAAAGACGCAGGGGCCAAACGGGCTTTACCCTTGCCTGTGGGAGGAGCCTTTCACTCCCCTTTGATGGAGCCTGCCCGAGAAAAACTTCAAAAAGCCATCGAAGAAACCCAGTTCTCTTCTCCGATCTGCCCGGTCTACCAAAATGTAAGCACAACCGCTGTATCTAATGTAGAAGTCATCAAAAACAACCTGATCATGCAACTGACTGCGCCAGTGAAGTGGACCCAATCCGTCCAAAACATGGTCAAAGATGGCGCAACTCAATTTATCGAATGTGGGCCGGGTAAGGTACTCCAAGGATTGGTTAAAAAAATCCATTCTGAGGCTGAAGTTTCCAGTATCTAAAATTTTCAAATCCCGCCTTCAAGCGGGATTTGAGTTTACTATCTTATTCACTGTTGCTATTTTATCCAAATCTTTACCTCGCTTGGATCTTTGCACGCTTCCAGCATTTCAAGGGGAAGTCTTCCAGTAGTGGGATGAATTTTATCCGGTAAAAATTCCGATAGAGGGACGAGGATAAATTTCCGGTCGGCAATATACGGATGTGGGATTTTGAGTCGATCTGAGTTGATTTCCAATGACCCGAAGTATAAGATATCAATATCCATCGTCCGGTCACCCCAGTGCTCTTCACGTGTTCTCCCGAGATCCCGCTCAATCTCCTGGATGATATCCAGTACTTCTTCTGGATCAAGTCCCGTAGAAATTAGGGCCAATTGGTTTAAAAAATCACCTTTGGCTTTTCCGCCCCAGGCGGCAGTCTGATAGATTTTGGAGACCTTGATCAGCTGAAAATGATCGTTGAGCAATTCGATGGCTCTGAAAAGCAACTTTTCCCGATCACCTTTGTTTCCACCTAGACTTAGTACAACCTCAGTTTGCATCGCTTGTCACTTTTCCATTGTAAAGGTCAGCTAAAAAGGGCAAATTTCGAGTTCAAAACCAAATCAAATCGATTCCTGAGAGAAGATTTGTCCCAATTGAAAGGACAAATCGACTCAAGGTAGATCAAGTTGACTTAAAGTAATCAAATTATACACACATGAAATTCCTAGGCAATGTATTGGCTGTAATTGTCGGCCTCTTCATTTTTACCATCCTCAGCACACTGGTGTTTTTTGGCATCATCGGGATGATTGCAGCTTCATCAGACACTGAAGTTACTGTTAAAGAAAATTCCATCCTCCACCTGGATCTGAACGGGAGAATCCTTACAGAAAGAACTTCAGAGGATGACTTGGGCTTGGGTGCTTTTGGAAATCCATTTGGAGGTGACATGAACGCAGGTCTGGTCAATCTGAAAAAAGCCATCACCGAAGCCAAAACCAATGACAAAATCAAGGGTATTTACCTAAATACTGGCCTGATCATGGCAGGTCAGGCAGGATTGCTTGAATTGAGAGAGGCCCTCATCGATTTCAAAGAATCCGGAAAATTCATCCTCACCTACGACGAAGCATACAGTGAAGGAGGTTATTTCTTAGCTTCTGTGGCTGACGAAATCTACCTCAATCCGCTTGGCGCAATTGACTTCAATGGATTTTCTTCCGAGACAGTTTTCATCAAAGGCTTTTTTGAAAAAGTGGGAATCAAACCGGAGGTTTTCCGTGTAGGAGAATTTAAAAGTGCTGTTGAGCCCTTCATCCTGGACAAAATGAGCGAAGAAAACCGACTTCAAACCCAATTCTTCCTCGATGACATCAATAATCTTGCAATTGCTCAGATTGCAGATTCAAGGGGGATTGCTCTAGACAGCTTGAAAAAAATCAATAACCTAATGCTGGTCAGAAAAGCTGAGGATGCCGTCACCTACAAGCTTGCCACTGCGTTAGCCTACGAAGATGAAATACATGCCAAACTGCGCGAAAAACTGGGATTAGGAGAAGATGATGACATCCCGACCATCAACGCCACAGATCTAGGTTCCGTGGCAAAATCAAAAAATGTGACTTCTAAGAATCGCATTGCTGTGATCATCGCAGAGGGTCAAATTGTTGGCGGAAGTGCAGAAGGAGTAATCAGCTCCGAGAAATTTGCGAAAGAAATCCGGAAGGCCAGAAAAGATGAAAACATCAAAGCCATCGTCCTGCGAGTGAATTCACCAGGCGGGTCCATAGTGGCTTCTGAGGTGATCTGGAGAGAGATGACTCAAGCCAAAAAAGTCAAACCTGTGATCGTTTCCATGGGCGAAGTAGCTGCCTCTGGGGGATATTACATTTCAGCACCAGCCGATACAATCGTTGCTCAGCCCAACACGATTACTGGTTCAATCGGGATATTCGGACTATGGTTTAATGTCAAAGAACTAATCAATGACAAACTTGGCGTCACCACAGATGTGGTTTCTACGGGAGAACTTTCTGATTTCATGAATCCAAGTAGAGATTTGACCGAAGTGGAACGAACCATCATTCAAACAAACATCGAGGAAGGATACGAGACATTTATATCCCGCGTAGCGGAAGGTAGGGGAATGCATGTGGATTCAGTGAAAAAAATAGCTTCCGGCAGAGTCTGGACCGGAACTCAGGCAAAAGAAAGAGGATTGGTCGATGTACTAGGTGGACTGGACACAGCAATTGAAATCGCTGCGGCAAAAATCGATGCTGGCGAAGATTACCGAGTAGTCTATTACCCAGCTCAAAAACAATGGTTCGAAGAATTCTTCAGCAGCTTCGGAGACAAAGTAAAAGTACAGGTACTCAAAGCCCAACTCGGCGAAAACTATTACCTGGTAGAGAAGATCAAAAACCTTCAAAATTACCAAGGAATTCAGGTGAGAATGCCTCAGGACATTGTTATTAAATAATTCTCCCCACTCCTGAAGAAAAAAGAACGCTCCGAAATTGATTTCCGGGGCGTTCTTTTTTCTATTGCCTTTGAAGTAAAAACTTCCAAGCCAACCCTACATTTCCAGCTTCCAGTTCTTCCTTTGCACGTAGGTGCAGGTGATCCAGCCAAGAGTCCGGATCATTTTTAAAGCGAATCCGCATTTCAGCGATTTCCTCAGATGTAGAAAATGCCTGAATCTCCTCTTCGGTCGGCAATTCCATCACATTACCCAATCTCCCCAAGTTGTTTCCTGTCAAAATCGAACTTGTTCGAATCACTTCCGGAATTTGATCCACTCCGATTCCCAAATTGGTAAGCGGCTTAGGGATTTGAAACAACGAATCAGGAGTAATCCTCGAATACCAACTTCCTCCCAGCCGCGCCACTGGACTCAATTTAAAGGGATCAATGACTCCTTTTTCATCCAAAATAGATTCATTGATGTGGATGGCGATGACTTCACAGATGACCAGATTACCGGCTCCTCCTCCTGTCCCCAAGGCTTTCACTTCATTCACCTTACACTCTAGGGCCACTGCAGCTTCCTTTACTCTTGGTGGAGCGATTAGATCAGATTTCACAGGGGTTAAGCCTGCCTTTTCAAACTCATTTACACCCTTGGGATATTCCGTACTGGCCAGCGACATCTGCTCCACCTGGTCATAGCCTACAATATGGATTACCACCTCGGGAACTTCCAGGACATTGTCCAAGGTATGCTTGGTTGTATTATCGCGAACTCGTCGTGAAGGTGAAAAAACCAAAATAGGTGGATTAGCGCTGAACATATTAAAAAAACTGAAGGGGCTCAAATTCACATTTCCAGCCTTATCTACCGTACTGGCAAATGCGATCGGCCGGGGAGTCACTGCCCCTTGGAGTAGGTTTTGAACTTCAGCGGGTTGGAGATCTTTAGGGTAAAAGGTTTTCATTTCCATGAATTTTGATTCCGGCAAGTGAACCGGATGATGTAATGTTAAATAATTAATCCAAATGGATTATTTAGCCCTTCCCAATTTCATTTCATCAAATTAGGGTGCAACTTTAAACAGTTCAAGTCATTTTCCACGAAATAGTTCCTGAATTATGTTCCAAAAAACAATTTCAATTCTCTTTTTAGCTTTCTCACTGATTTTTATTTCTTCAGAAAATCTAAGTGCACAAACCCACCAATTTGCCACCTTCAATGTCAGATACGCCAATCCCAATGACACAGGAAATCTCTGGGAGGATCGACTTCCCCACGTAATCAGCTTGATTCAGTTTCACAAAATCGGCCTTTTTGGAACGCAGGAGGGACTTTCGCACCAAGTCAATCAGATGAGTGAAGGTTTAGGCTATGAATTCCTTGGCGTAGGCAGAGATGATGGAGCTGAAAAAGGTGAATACACCGCCATTCTTTTCGACCCAAAACTGTATAAACTTGAAGACTCCGGCACATTTTGGCTTTCCCCAACTCCTGAAACTCCAAGCAAAGGCTGGGATGCAGCGCTCAACCGGATTTGCTCTTGGGGAAAGTTCAAAGATCAAAAAGGCAAGGAATTCTACGTCTTCAATGTGCACTACGACCATATCGGTCAGCTAGCCCGCGAGGAAAGCAGTAAGCTCGTGGTCGCCAAAATCAAAGAAATCAACACCAAAAATCTACCGGTCATCCTGATGGGTGATTTCAATGTGACACCAGACAATCCGGCCTACACCACCATCACTGCTGATTCCTCTTGGAAGGATGCACGATTGGTTTCAATAATTCCGGCCTACGGTCCAAAAGGCACCTTTAGTGCCTTTGATTGGGATAGAATGCCCGATGGAATTATTGATCATGTCTTTGTTCAAGGCAAAATCCAGGTCATTCGCCATGGGATCCTGACAGATAATTATGGAAAAAAATACCCTTCCGACCACTTTCCTGTGCTGGTTGAGATTGAGTTTTAAGCTTATCCAAAAAAGTAAGGCCAGCTCGAAAGCTGGCCTTACTTTTTTTTTACTCCTACCAAGGTTTGGAATTAGGGCAGGTATTTAGTTTTTCAAATTATTCTGCAAGAGCTGCTACTCCCGGAAGCACTTTGCCTTCCATGTGCTCCAGCAATGCGCCACCTCCAGTGGAGACATAAGAAACTTGGTCAGTGTAGCCAAACTTATTCACAGCTGCAGCAGAATCACCACCGCCGATTAGCGAGAAAGCCCCATTTCTGGTTGCTTCAGCCACATACTCGGCGATTGCTTTGGTTCCTTTGTCAAAAGACTCCATCTCAAAAACCCCCATTGGACCATTCCAAAGGATAGTTTTAGATTCCAAAATTGTCTTACCAAAGAGCTCACGGGTTTTTGGTCCGATATCCAAGCCCATCCAACCATCAGGAATCTCACCTTTGTTTGCCATTCCTTGGTTGGCTGTATTGGAGAAATCATCTGCAATAACTGTATCCACAGGAAGGATTAAGTTTACTCCTTTTGCCTTGGCGGTCTCCATCAGTTCGAGTACGAAATCCATCTTATCGGCTTCCAGAAGTGAATTACCGATTGACCCACCTTGCGCTTTAGCAAAGGTGTAAGACATCCCACCTCCGATGATCAGGTTGTCTACTTTCTCCAACAATCGCTCGATGATCAGGATTTTGTCGGCAATTTTTGCTCCACCCATGATGGCCGTGTAGGGTCGCTCTGGATTCCCAAGAACCTTATCTGCATTGGTCAATTCGGATTCCATTAGGTAACCTGCAACTTTATCTTTGAAAAATTCAGCGATAACGGCTGTAGAAGCATGAGCCCTGTGAGCAGTACCAAAGGCATCATTCACATAGACATCACCCAATTTTGCGAGCTTTCCGGCAAAGTCTTTATCGCCTTTCTCTTCTTCTTTGTAAAATCTTAGATTCTCCAGCAACAGCACTTCTCCTGCTTTCAGACCTGCGGCTTTGCTCTCGGCCTCTTCGCCGATGCAATCTGATGCAAATTGAACTTTGGTCCCCAAAGCTGCTTCGACTGCTGAAACAATATGCTTGAGTGAATATTTATCCTCAGGTCCACCTTTTGGTCGGCCTAAGTGCGACATCAAGATCGCCGAACCTCCATCGCTGAGAACTTTTTTAATGCTGGGAACAGCAGCTTGAATTCGGGTATCGTCCGAAACAGAAAAATCTTCATTCAAAGGGACATTAAAATCCACTCGGATGAGTGCTTTTTTGCCTGCAAA
This sequence comes from Algoriphagus litoralis, assembly GCF_003259255.1. Taxonomy (GTDB): domain Bacteria; phylum Bacteroidota; class Bacteroidia; order Cytophagales; family Cyclobacteriaceae; genus Algoriphagus; species Algoriphagus litoralis. Next base: position 213,222 of record NZ_QGOL01000011.1, on the reverse strand, counting down.
GTTCAGGCTATCGACATTTTTTACGGTTGAACTCATAGGATTAGTTTAATGGGTTTTCAAATTTCTCTTTCAAAAAGAGTTTGAATTTAAGCCAATTTCATGCAAATCTTGGCCTTTCGCTGTGATCAATTTGCGAATTCTTTCAATTGACATTTCGAAATCGATTGAATGAATTTAGAGATTCAAAAATTGAAGATTGGAAAATTGGAAAAATACCCGCTGCTAAGAGACACCGTGCTTCGACTCCACTCCGTCTGAAAACAATAACCTAAAGACTGTACACTGCGACTGCTTACTGATCACTTAGCAGCCGCTCTTCTGAGCCGGTCATTGATGGCCCTTCCTAGCCCTTCATCAGGAAGTAATTCTGCCAAAATAACACTTGAATTGCCTTCATCAAGCTTTCGCATAGCGGAAAAAAGATTTTTTGCAGCTTCGTGGAGATTTTGCTCTGGACTGAGAACAATCTGATTTTCGGGTGAAAGCTCAGGAAAAAAATCTGCAAAACTCAAAACAGAAAAATTAATGTTATTAGCCAAATTTTCGATCACCAATACATTCAGATCACCCAATACAAAAGGTTTTCGGGGAGCATAATGACTGTCCAATTGACCTGGTGCCGCTGGATTGCTGGAGCTATGATCTTTGATTTTGACAGGGCCAATGAGCTTTTCTATAGCCGAAATCTCCAATCCTCCCAAGCGGTAAATTACCACTTCATCTTCTTCCAAACCTACAATCGTACTTTCCAAGCCCACTTCGCAAGCACCTCCATCGAGAATATAGCTGATTTTTGATCCCAGTTGCGCATCGACATGCTGGGGGTTGGTCGGGCTGATGTAGCCAAAGGGATTGGCACTGGGAGCTGCCAGCGGAAAGTCAAGCGATTCCAGCAAAGCCAAGGTAAGCGGATGCTTAGGGACTCGCACAGCTACTCGCTCCAAGCCTGAAGTCACCAAATCGGGGACATTAGATTTGCGAGGCAAAAGCAGAGTCAAGGGCCCAGGCCAAAAGTTCTCCGCGAGGATTTTTAGCTTTTCAGGAAAAAATGAAACAAAATCCCCGACTCTTTCAATCGAAGCAGTATGCAAAATCAAAGGATCGAAAGCCGGTCTATTTTTCGTCTCAAAGATCAAGGCAACCGCTTCCGAGTCTAGAGCATTCCCTGCCAAACCGTACACGGTCTCGGTGGGAATGGCAACCAATTGGCCCGATTGCAGCAAGTCCTTTGCTTGAACGATATCTTTCCCGATCTCCGCCATTTACTCACAAAAGTCGGTAATCCAAGTTTGCGCCTCTGAATAGCCCAGCGAAAGTGCCATTCGAAGATCTGCACACCCTTCATTTTTCTGTCCCAAAGCACTCATTCTAGTGATTCCCAAAAGGTAGTACGCTTCTCCGTTCTTAGGATCCAGATTGACTGTATTGGTGAGCGACTCCAGCCCGTGAATTGGATCATTCATTCCTAGCTCTGCCTTTGCTTTTCTGAATTGGGCCTCAGCTTGATTGGGGTTGGATTGAAGTACTGCCTGAAAGTCCAAAAGCGCATCTTCATATTCCTCCATGTTCAGGAGCGCAGTTCCACGATTAAAGAATATGTCCGTTTGCGAGGGATCCAGCGCACTGGCGATGTTGAAGTCGGCTAATGCCGCTTTGAAGTTTTCTAATTCCATTTTGGCATTTCCCCGGTTAAACCAGGCTTTATAGCTGGTCGAATCTGCCTGAATGGCCTGATCAAATACCGGAATTGCTTCCTGGATTCTTCCCTGCTGAAACAGTGCGACTCCTTTGGCATTCAAAGCAGTGGCATTAGCAGGGTTTTTCTCCAGCAACTGATCAAAGTAATTAATCGCTTCTGGCCAGGCTTGAGCGTCCATTTTCTCAATACCAGATTTTAGCAATTCTTCCTCACTGGGGCTGCAGGCAACTAGGCTCGCGCAAAGCAAACCCAAAATCCAAAGTCGTATCACGGCGTAAATTTTCGGCAAAGATAGGAAAAATGAACTAGGAGCTTGCCAGCTTTAACCGGTATTCCTCAGGCACAGGGACAGGACGCATCGTTTTCATATCCACGGATACCATGATGCATTTGCATTTTGCAAAAACATGGGATTCCCCTTTACTATCAGTCCCAATTAGGTATTGCTCTAGGTCAAAAGAAGAATTACCTATCCGTGAGCATTTGACCATAGCCTCCACTTGATCTTCCAGATGAATCGGGCGAAGGTAATCGATCTCTATCCTGCCCACGACCGTACCTATCGTCATGACATTCCAGTCACAGACTTGGTACAGAAAAACAGCCCTCGCATGCTCGAAATAGCTAAAATAAATACCGTTGTTCACATGCAGATATCCATCGATATCCGAAAATCGAATCTGGATTGGGGTAGAAAAAGAAAATTGGGATTTTAGATTTGCCGGATCTAGGAGTTCCATCAAAGGAGAATTTCTGATTTACTGGTTTTTTCAAGCATTCGAAGAATAGACGGATTATACCCAATCATATCCACTACAGAGTCAAAAGTAATCCAAGCCAAAGAAATGCTTTCGTCACTCATGATGAGCTTTTCGTTGATGTCCGCTTCGAAAATGTAACGAACGTCGTAGTGAAAATGCTCTTTGACATGGGGTCGCTCTGGAATAATGTGCTTATCCAAGTCAAAAATCGTCGAGTCAACTAACTTCAGCGAAGTCAATCCACTTTCTTCTTCCGCTTCTTTCAGTGCAACTTCAATCAGGTTTTCATTGCCATCAGCATGCCCGCCCAACTGAAGCCAACGCCCCAATTTTCGATGCAAGGTTAGGAGCGTATGCGTTCTTTTTTTGTTGACAATCCAGGCAGAAGCAGTGAAGTGGCCATCCAACCGCTCCCTTCTGTAGGCATCTTCATCGAGGGTCAGGTCGATAAAATCTGCAATGAATGCAGACTCCTCTTCGTAAGGAGTCCGGTAGATTTCCAGTTGGTTTCTAAAAGTATTTCTATTCATTTTCAATGTTTTTCAAATATCCCATCCATCAATTGGTCGAAGGGCATAGCATCCTGATAGAGCCGGTCGGAATAGACCGTCGCCAGTAATTTGATGTAGCTGGGTTTATTGTCTACTGTCACTTTTTCCAAAGCGACATTTCCGTAAAGTTGAGAAATCAATTCTCCCTCCACGGGAAGCTGCAAGGGAGGTTTGAAATAAAACTTCTCCGTCACTTTCACCTGATCGTTGATTTCTTCCATTTTTCGATCAAGCGATACTTGCTCATAGCCCAAAGCTAAAAGCCTTTGACTAAAAGCCAAGAAAAGCCTCGAAAATGATTTCGGATTCAAGGGGTTTTCATAACTCAACGCAAAGCCATTGGCATAGGGCGAATCAAATACATGGACTTGCGGATGATCATTGATCCCGGCTCTTTTGTAATGGTAATTTTTGTAAATCAGCGAAAAAAGCTCCCTGAACTCCTCAGAATCTATCCACGAATCCAAATCTGCCTGATCGATCTCCTTCACAGTGAAATTCTCCTTTACTTTCAAAGGCACCTTCTCGGCGGATTTAAATACTTTTTTGAACAGATCGTCTAGAAATTTACTCATGGGATTGTAAAGAAAGGAGGTCATCCGAAGATCGACTGATTTGACCCTGATCCACCCACTGTCGGATCAGTTTGAGATGGTATGCCGAGGCAGGCTTTTTGATTTTTTCGAAAAGCTCACGCTCCGATAACTCCCCAAATTCCGCTAAAGTTTCGAATACCTTAGCTTTCATTCGCTCCTCCTGAGATTCAGGGGCCTTATTTTTCTTCATTTCTATGCAGATATCGCAGATTCCGCAGACGTTATCAGTCTTTTCTCCGAAATATTCCTGAATAAACTGCGTTCGGCAGATCCTGTTTTGCTGCGCAAAGTCGACCATACGCTTTGCCTTTTCCAGGGTCAACTCTTTGCGCGCTTTAATCCGCTGATGATTGAGAGGAAGCTTTCCTGCGTCATACCTCGGCGTCAGAAAAGTGAGTTGAGGCTTGTCTTTCCGTTGATCATAGTCCATCACTTCCAATTTTTCAAGATCCTGAAGCAACTTGACGACATCAGCTTCCCGCATGTCGAGCGATTTGGCGAGTTTACTTTCCTGAATCTTGATGTATTCTGAAAAGAGATTCCCTCCATAGGTCCTGAGGAGCATTTTGATGACGGGATCGAGCTTTGCGTAAGCAATCTGAACTTCATATAGCCTGCTGGGATCTACCCGAAAATGGACTCGAGAAGGAGTAAAAAAACTTTCATTCACTTCCACAAAACCTTCCTCGGCCAATACTTTGAGTGCATAAAAAGCATCCAAAACTGCCAACTCATAGGTGTTGCAAAAATCAGAAAGATCAAAATCAAAGCTACTGAGCATGTTGCTGCCTACTGCAAGCTGAAAATAATTGGCAAGACATTGATACACCCGCTTGAGAAAATCAATTGCCGGATAGACCAGTGCTGAACGATTGGACAGCAGCTCAAAATCCTGTTCATTAGACAACAGCACCGCAAAAGCCTTTTTGCCATCACGCCCTGCCCGCCCGGCTTCCTGATAGTAATTTTCGAGATTTTCGGGCAAATCACTATGGATGACCACTCGCACATCCGGCTTGTCGATCCCCATCCCAAAGGCATTTGTACTGACTATCACCCGAACTTGGTTTGCTTTCCAAGCCTCTTGCCGATCTGCTCGATCTGCATTGGACATGCCCGCATGATAGGCTGCGGCTGAGATCCCAAGCTGAGTCAAAACTTTGGCTATTTGATGTGTCCCCTGCCGATTTCGCACGTACCAGATGGCTGTACCGGGGATTCGCTTCAGGATTTCGATTCCTTTTTCCAGTTTGTTTTCGACCAGCCTGACACTGTAGCTGAGATTCCTCCGTGAAAAGCTCTGGTAAAATTCACGATGTGACTTCATTTCGAGTTTTTCTACGATGTCGGCACAGACTTGCGGAGTCGCTGAAGCGGTCAACGCGATGACATTCACCTTGGGATGAAAAACCCGTATAGCGGCAATTTCAAGATAAGGCGGACGAAAATCATAGCCCCACTGAGAAATACAATGTGCCTCATCCACCGCAATCAGATTGATATTCATCTGCCGAAAGCGCTCGATAAACAGCTCTTGTTTCAATCGTTCTGGGGAAACATAGAGAAACTTAAAATCACCATAAATGCAATTATCCAAGGTCGTATCGATCTCCCGATAGCTCATCCCGGAGTAGATCGCCGCGGCTTTGATTCCTTTTGCCTTCAGGTTGTCCACCTGATCTTTCATCAAGGCAATCAGCGGCGAAATTACCAGACAAATCCCTTCTCTGGCTAATCCTGGCACCTGGTAGCAGAGACTTTTTCCCCCGCCTGTCGGCAAAAGTGCCAGCGTGTCTTTCCCCTCCATCACCGAGTCGATGACCTGCTTCTGCACCGGGCGAAAGTCTTCCAGCCCAAATACCTGCCGAAGAATCTGAAGGAGGTTGGATTCCACTTACCAGCTGGGTTTGGTTTTACTTAAAAACGCGGAAATCCCTTTCACACAATCTCCGTTTGCACGTGCTTTTGCATTCGCTTCTGCAGCCAAATCCAATGCACGATGACGCTCCGCCTGGCCCAAACTCCGAAGTAATCGCTTGGTCTCCTGCATGGAAAATGCTGAATTATCCTCCACAAGCTTAGATGCAAATTCCTTTGTTCTTTTCGCTAAAAATTCCCGCTCCACCACTTCGGTGATCAAGCCCAAAGACACCGATTTGGACGAAGAGATCAATTCCCCCGAGAGCAGTAATTCGGCCGTTTTAGCCTGGCCTATTTGCTCCGAAAGAAAAACTGAAACCAAGGCTGGAACAAAGCCGATTTTCACTTCAGTGTATCCAAAAAGAGCCTCAGGAGCTGAAAAAGCAAAATCACACACCGTCACCAAACCACATCCTCCCGCCAAAGCATGCCCCTGAACTTGTGCAATGACAACTTTGGGATATTCATAAATCATGGAAAAAAGTGACTTGAGCCGATTGCTGTCTTCCAGATTTTCCTCATAGGAAAAATGCTGCATTCGCTGAATGTAATCCAGGTCAGCACCTGCACAGAAAGCTTTTCCTTCTGATTTAAGGATGACAACTTTCACCTGAGCGTCATTTTCAAAAGCAGCAAAAGCCTTTCCCAATTCAAGAATTAATTCCGGGCTGAGTGCATTCCGCTTCGCTGGGCGATTCAGGGTGATGTAGCCGATTTGGTTTGCTTTTTCTGTCAGAATAGGATGCTCCATAAGTTGAATTGGGTTTAGAAGGGATAAATTACAGGCATAAATCGCCACGACCAAGCAGGTGCTCAGAAAACTACCCGAAAAGCCCCAATACTTACCCGTAGGGAATCTATCACCTCCCTCTCCCGAATTGTTGATTGAGTGATTTCCTGGATCCGTTTAGGTTTCTGTTTATTCCAAAAGAAGGTTTTAGACGTAGGATTCATGGCCAAATCCCAAACCGGAAATTGGACTAGTGAATCATTTTCCGAAGCCAAACTTGGCTCAATCACCTGAGGCCGCTGTTCTGCAATCCGATTTGGATCGATAGCATAGCTGATTTGTTCTGGAGGAAAGCTTTCATTCCATGAAAAATGCCTGTTGCCGAGTGTGAAATCCAATAAGATTCCCTTTTCTCCGGAAAAAATCAACAACTCCTGATCAGCTCGATTTATTTCCCGATACAGCCGCTCTCCCGACCAAACTGAAAAAAGAAAGAGCGTCAAATAAACCATCTTTCTCCGATTGCCAAATTCCCAATTCGCCCAAACAATACAAATCCCCCAAACCAATATCATCCCCGAAATGGTAATGGTCAACCGATCGAGATTTCCTCCCGGGAAAAACTGAATCGCTCGTGTAAGCCAGTTTTGAAGCCAAATCAACCCTCCCACGGCCCAACCCAAAAGGTCTACTAAACCAGGCACCCAGCTCAAAGAAAGAAATGCTATACCGACCGACATCACGATAAATGACAGCGGAATAACAACTAGGTTGGCTAACAGAAAGTAGCTCGGGAAAATATGAAAGTAATACACCGACAGCGGAAAGGTCGCCAATTGTGCAGCGATACTCACTGTAGTCAGCTGCCAGCAATACTCCATCACCCGGTTGGGCGGTAGCCAATACCTCAAAATCAGCGGCTGAATCAGCAAAATTCCTGCTACTGCCGCATAGGAAAGTTGAAATCCTACTTCAAAGATCACTGCCGGGTTCAGCGTGATCATGAGTATTGCCGAAAAAGCCAAAATATTGAATGAGGAGGGTTTTCGCTTTCGCATTTGACCAGCTGTAAACAGGGAAAACATTGTGGCTGCGCGGATCACTGAAGGAGAAAATCCAGTGAGAACGGCATAGGTCCAAATCAATAAAATCACCCCTGTCAGATACATTTTACGCTGATTTGGCTTTAGTCTGATTCCTTTCAGTGGGAATAGCAAAATCGCATAAATGATCCCAACATGTAACCCAGAAACAGCCAAAATATGCATGGTTCCAGTCTCTGCATAGGCATTTTTGATGTCTTTATCGAGATTTTCCTTTTGCCCCAAAAGCAATGCAGCAGCAATCTGCTGAGACTCAGGTTGAGGTACTTTTAACTCGATCAGGGATCCTAGTTTCTTCCGGAAATTTGTAATCCAATACTTAGGCAAATCCACTTCAGCTGAATCAATAACCTTAAACTTCTCACCAATAAATTGTCGGAAATGAATATTTTTCCCAGCCAAAAAACCCCGGTAATCAAATTCATCGGGAAAAATTGGGGACGGAATTTCTTCGGGCGAATTCGCAACCCAAAGAACCTGGCCGGGCAGAAGTGGTTTTTTTCCTTTATGGTAAACCAAAACCTCGCCTTTTGATTTCTTCCAGCCACGACTATCCCTAAATGCAATGATCTCAAGTTGGTTTTCGAAGGAATTTGGCTTTTCGATATCGTGCTTACTTACCCTTGCTAAGTAAGAATCAGCCTCATCTAGTCGCATATCCCATGATCTGTCATTCAGTCCGGATTGGTTTTTTGCGAGAAAATAGCCCAGCGAAAAAAGAGAAACATAGGCCAAAATCGGCAAACTCAATCTAGTAAAATCATTAGATCGCCAAATCAAAATTAAATAAGCCAACCATGCAATTCCGATGAAAAGGAAAATCACAGATTGAGGAATTGGTACAGCGCCCTGTGCGCATACTACTCCGGCAACCAAAAAAGGGAGATATCTCAAAAAAGGAAAATCTGAAAACCTCATATATCTAAAAATTAAAGAATTAAGTTAGAAAAAAAACGGCAAAAAAAAGAGCCTTGAAAGGCTCTCTACTACGCTATTTGCAAAATCCTAAAATCTATATCCGAGGCTAAAACCGGCATTCACTTCTACCGCTGAAAATTTATCTGTCACAGACTCACTGAAGTTTCTTCCGACAGAGCCATAAGGACCAAATGCGAAATGCTCAGACACTTCCCATTTGTACCCTGCACCTACTCCCAAAATGAAGGCTGTCATATCCGTTGTGCTGATTGCACCGGAGGCTGGCTCCTCAAAATCACCAAATCTTAATTTCAATAGCGGAAACACATGAATTCTTCCATTAGGATTATTGCCGAAATAGAAGTTCATCGCTGCTTGAACAGCATTGGTTTTATATTTTTTCCCATTCTTTTCAGAATTATATCCAAATCGGTCATTGATATGGAGCTGAAGATCTAAAGAATGGTTATCACTGAGAAAACGCTCATACCCAAGTTCAAATGATCCCAAAAGAATCAGGTTGAGAAAATTAAGCTTCACTTCATTCTCAAATGTTCCCAGATTGGGATTGGAATTGGTAGAAGAAGAGATGACTTGCTGGGCATTGGCAGATAAACCTAGGCTTGAGACAAGGACGAGAACTAAGATGATTTTTTTCATTGGTTTTTAGTGGGGACAAAATTAAAATACAAGGATTAGGCCAATTGCATTTTGAAATGCTGGATGTTGCACTCCTCAAACATCTCTCCGACTTTTTCAAATCCAAATTTAGCATAAAGGGGCATTGCTGTCAGTTGAGCATGAAGATATTTGGTTCTGCCTTCTGCCATGGGATTTCCGTTGATATCACTAAGAACTGCGGCTACCAGTGCCTGCCCTACGCCCTTTCCCCGGGCCTCAGACAAGACGGCAAACCGTTCCATTTTTACACCTTTATCAGTGAATCTCCATCTGGCAGTTCCTACGGGCATTTCATTTAGTTTTGCCAAAAAGTGGGTAGAGCTTGATTCAAACTCATCGTATTCCTTTGAGGCATCTACTTCCTGCTCGATTACAAATACAAGTTCTCGAATCTTAAATGCCTCGTCTAAGGCCTTTTTATCCGTTATTTTTTCGACTGTTAGCATCGTATCGCTTTTGATCTTCTAATTCCTGGTTTACCTCATAAGCTTCGATGATTGCCTTGACGAGTTTATGACGGATGACATCTTTGCCACTCAGGCTTACAACACCAATGCCTTTCACATCTTTGAGTATCCTCAGTGCTTCAGCCAAGCCCGATTTTTGCCTCACCGGCAAATCAACCTGTGTTTGGTCACCTGTGATAATCACCTTGGAATTGGGTCCCATCCGTGTCAAAAACATTTTGATCTGCTCTGAGGTGGTATTTTGTGCTTCATCCAATAATACAAAGGCATCGTGAAGAGTTCTTCCCCGCATATAGGCCAAGGGGGCGATTTCGATCACACGGGTTTCTTGATAGTATTTCAGCTTCTCCGGCGGAACCATATCCTGAAGCGCATCATAGATCGGTCTCAAATATGGATCAAGTTTTTCCTGAAGATCTCCGGGCAGAAAGCCGAGATTCTCCCCTGCCTCTACAGCAGGCCTTGTGATGATGATCCGCTTTACTTCACGATTTTTCAAGGCACGTACTGCCAAAGCCACAGCAATATAGGTTTTACCGGTACCAGCAGGACCTAGTGCAAAAACCAAATCGTTTTTCATGGCTGCCTCGACGAGTTTGCGTTGATTTGGGGATTTGGGTTTGATGACCAGGCCTTTATTCCCAAAGACAATCACTTGATCCCTGTTTGCCTCTTCAAATGGAATCCCCTCGATATCTAGGTAATCTTTCACATTCTCCGGAGTGATATGCCCAAATCGATCAAAGTGTTCCAAAAGCAGATTAATCAGATCATTGATCCTCAAAATCTCCGGTGCGCCGCCCTGAATCCGGATTTCATTTCCTCTTGATACGATTTTGCTCTGGGGAAAAGCTTGCGAAATTTGCCGAATATTCTCATTGGCTGTGCCCAGAAACTCAGCCAATGGTACATTTTCTAAAGTGATTACTTTTTCTACCAAACTTATTTATTGATTAAGGTTTACCTTGAAGGCTAAAGAATAAAATTTCTATTTTTGTTCGCTCCCCCTCAAACAAAATTACACAATTTTAATAGACTTGCTTGTATGGCATTGGTGACATTCCTCTCTGACTTTGGGGATAAAGACTACTACGTTCCGGCTGTGAAAGCCAGAATGCTTTCTATCAACCCGCAGTTGAACATCATTGATATTTCACACAGTATAGTTCCTTACGATATTGAGCACGCTGCGTTTGTTCTTCGATCCACTTTTCGGGAATTTCCCAAAGGTACTGTCCACTTGGTAGGCATCAATACCACTGGTGTGATGACGCATGGCTACATAGGAGTGAAGCTCGAGGAACATATTTTTATCGGCCCAAACAACGGAATCTTGAGCCTATTGGCAGACCAGGACCCAGGAATTCTTGTCCAATTTGCAGACATTCACCTTAAAGATTCTACATTTCCTACCAGAGATATTCTGGCACCGATAGCTGCAAAAGTGGCCAGTGGAGCTGCGATTCATGATTTTGGAGGCCCTTTGGCAAATTTCCGCAAATTGATGTCTCGACAGGCCAAAGCTACCCGCGAGCATATTATTGGCCACGTGATCCGAATCGACTGCTATGGAAACCTGCTGACCAATATCCGTAGAGATGTCTTTGAAAAGTTAAATCCCGGAAAATTCACCATTCAGTTTGGCCGTGAGTCCATCAATAAACTTCAATCCGGTTACGATCAGGTTGAGGCTGGTGATCCGTATGCGTTTTTCAATAGTCTCGACTACCTTGAGATCGGGATCAACCATGGTCATGGTGGGAATTTGCTGGGTTTGAAGCAGGATAGTGTCGTGTACATCAACTTCGGAGCCTGATGTTGATACGGGTAGTTCGCATGACATTTAGACCAGAATCGGTCGTGTCTTTCCTTGAAAATTTTGAATCCAACAAAAATTTGATCCGGAATTTTCCCGGCTGCCAGCATCTGGAGCTCTGGAAAGACCATAATTTTGAAAATATTTTCATGACCTACAGCCACTGGGAAAGTGAGGAAGCTCTGAACCAGTATCGTGATTCTGAGCTATTTAAAACCGTCTGGAGCTTTACCAAGGCCCTTTTTTCAGAAAAGCCGCAAGCTTTCAGTTCAAAAAAATTGCAGGAAGTGAAGAAATGAGTTTGTGGGAAAACAATTTTGTTTTCATATTTGCAGCCCGTTCAGCAAGGATCGGTAATAATTGAAATGCCCAGATGGCGGAATTGGTAGACCTGCCTTTGCCGGCAGGCAGGCGCGTTGGTCTTAAACACCAAAAGCCTGAAATTTGAAATATTAAAATGCCCAGATGGCGGAATTGGTAGACGCGTTGGTCTCAAACACCAATGAGGTTACACTCGTGCCGGTTCGACTCCGGCTCTGGGTACAGAGGCTCACAGAAATGTGGGCCTTTTTTTTTATATTTTTATTCATGAAAGAATTTTTCGTTTAGACCATAAGAAGTCTTCATAGAAATTACATCTATGTGGGTCTAACCGATAATATTGAAAGGCGAATTCAACAACATAACCTTGGAAAAGGTAGGGCAACAAAACCTTCTGCGCCATTTAGATTAATTTATTCTGAAAAAGTCGGAAGCCGGGAAGATGCAAGAATTAGAGAAAAATATCTGAAAAGTGGATCAGGAAAAGAATTCTTGAAGAACATCAAATAATCTAGGCGACCGATTAATTACATGCCAATATCTGCTTTGAATCGATTAATCCGGAGGTTATTTATTTTTCATTTCTTCAATTGTAATATTTGAATTCCCAGATGGCGGAATTGGTAGACCTGCCTTTGCCGGCAGGCAGGCGCGTTGGTCTCAAACACCAATGAGGTTACACTCGTGCCGGTTCGACCCTGCCTGCCGGCAAGCAGGTCCGGCTCTGGGTACAGAAGCTCCTTCTCATAAAGAAGGGGCTTTTTTGTTTTAAGGCGATTGATTTTTCTTACGATAAATGCTTTTATCTTTTTTAAAAAACCTTTTTTGACTTTCAGAATAAATCACTGTTTTGTCTAGAATTGAGGAATCTTGATTCTTCTACCTTCCCAAAAACCAATAAATCATTACCGTCACCACACAAAGCACAATCGACAGCGGCCTGGCATATTTCCATTGTTGGAGATTCAGTGGACCAGAAGGAATTTCAAGTACAGCCTTGGGAGGAAATTTCAAACTCACCAGATACATCACAACCAGATTGAGCAGAAACTCAATACCCCAAATATGAATAAAGTGAAGGTTCACCTCCAGTAGAAATGTGGTCAGAATATAAAATGAAAATCCAAAAAACAATCCGGCTTTCGCTCCTGCTGCTGAGATTTTTGGCATAAAAAACCCAGCAATCAAGACCGATGCGATCGGTATAAAAAATATCCCATTCAACTGCTGCATCAATTGATAAAGCCCATCTGGTGCATTGGCCACCATTGGTGCTATTAGAATTGATAATACTGCAAGTATCAAAGAAGAAACCTTTCCGACATTGACTAATTGGGAATCAGAGGCAGTAGGCTGGATGATTTTTTTGTAAATATCCAGGCTAAAAATAGTTGCAGCTGAGTTCAAAACTGAATTAAAAGTACTCAACACAGCTCCCAAGACCACCGCAGCAAAAAAGCCAATTAGGCCAAGTGGGAGCACTTTTTTTACTAACACCGGATAGATCACATCCTGATCTCCGAAATATTGCTCTCCATAATAATAGAAAGCAATAACCCCAGGCAGCACTATAATCAATGGAATCAGAATCTTGAAAATCCCAGTAAACAGCAAGCCTTTCTGCGCCTCAGCCATATTCTTAGCTCCCAAAGCTCGCTGAATAATGGTCTGATTCATCCCCCAGAAATACAGCTGATTGATCATCAAACCGGTAAACAATGTGCTAAATGGCAAAACAGAATCAGCCGAACCAATGACATTGAACTTTTCTGGAACTGCCTCATAGACTTTAGACAATCCCGCAGCCACATTTCCTCCTCCGATATCCCAAAGTGCAAAAATTGGAACCATCAAACCTCCTATCACCAATCCCACAGCATTGATGGTGTCAGAATAAGCTACAGCTTTCAGACCTCCCAAAATTGCATAAATGGACCCAATCACACCAATAGTGAGTACTGAAAGCCAAATACCTTCAGACTTGCTGATCTGAAGAACTTCAGACACATTGAAGATACTTTCCAGATTAATCGCTCCGGTGTATAATACAATTGGCAAAAGCGTAAAAACGAAGGAAAGCATCAACAGCAAAGACACGACGGTTTTGGTCGTATCATCGTAGCGCACGGCCAGATATTGTGGAATGGTGGCCAAGCCCATTCGCAGATAAATCGGTAAAAAGTAAAGTGCAGCGATGACCAAGGCAATCGCCGAAGTCACCTCCCAAGCAATGATGATCATGCCGTTTTTGTAAGCCGAACCGTTCATACCGATCAGGTGCTCGGTAGAAATATTGGTCAAAATCATCGACCCAGCAATCACACCCCCAGTCAGGCTCCTTCCTCCCAAAAAATACCCATCCTTTGAGCGGAGGTTTTCTTTTCTCAACTTATACCAAGAAAAAAAAGCGACAAACAACGTGAATCCAACGAAGGAAATGACAGTTAGCATGAAGTTTATTTTGGGTTGACGGGATCAAAAAAGAAGGGGACTTTTCATCCCCTCTCAAGCATTCTACTTTTAAAATTTAAGCGTCGCCGGAAGATACTTAGCGACCAAGTCCTCGTAATACGGCCTCAAAGCTTTTGAATCAGGTGGCACGGGAACCTTGGAATAGAGATCGTAGGGATTGAATTTATCCACCCATTTGAACATCTCCCGATCGTGATCATTAAGCAAATGATCGTAGGCATTTTCACGGTGCTGCGCATAAAAAGAATGATAGCGAATCATGTAAAGCGCGGGCTCTGGCATATAATCTTTCACCATTTGATACAAATACTCGTCATGGCCCCAGGACATTTTCACCTGATCCAAGCCGCACTTGTGAGTATATACTCCGTATTTTGTATTATATCGCTCATCTTTGGAATCAGGGTTCAAATCAAAATATTCCGGATAAACGATCCTGTCCGAATGCTGACAACCTACCGGAAAGGTATCTCCCACCACAGCCCATTGGGGTTCACCAAACAGACAGAGCACTTTTCCCAAATCATGTATGAATCCTGTCAACACAAACCAATCCGGATGGCCGTCTGCCCGGATGGCTTCAGAGGTCTGAAGTAAGTGCTGCAACTGGTCAAGGTTTGTATCAGGATCAGAGTCATCGATCAGGGTATTAAGGTAATTGACAGCATCCCAAAAGGGCATTTCCTTTTTTTCGAACTTCAAAAACTCCCGCTCTTTTTCTACCACAAAATCGTAAGTCTGATAGGTATGGTTGAGCTTGTAAAACTCCCGAACAGTATCCACACGCTCCGAATCGTGATAATTTCGATAGTCATCCTTGGCCTTGGCTTGTTTTTCTTTGGGTTCAGGATACCGAGTCAATAAATCATCCTCCCAATCTTCGATGGAAGGGAGCGGAGCAAATTCTGAGGCAGAGGGCTTGATGTTCATAGATTTAGACTTTGAAAATGAAATATAAAGACAAAATCTAAAAAAGTTAGCGTCCTGACTATTCATAGAAATTGGTATCAATAGAAAAAAAATGGACTCCCTCGAGAGCCCATTTTTATTTTATCCTTCATACTTCAACCTTCTCAAGTTCCTCTCAAAATCTCCATTGGAGGTTGATTAATGATTTTTCGCCCATTTAGCCAGCCCAAGACAATGGTCAAGCCGGTAATGCCAAGATACAGCACCAAACCTTCCTTCCAGGCTACGCTAAAATTCATCTCAAAGACAAATTTCCCCAATAAAAATGTCGCCATAAATGAGAGTAGGATTCCCGATAGAGAAGCCAAACTGCCAAGGAAGAAGTATTCCAGGGTATTGATTTTGGTCACAATCGCAGAACTCGCACCAAGCGTTCGCAGCAAAATGCTCTCACGCATCCGCTGATATTTGCTGATGATCAATGAACTGATCAAGACCAAAATCCCAGTTGCAATGGAGAAAAAGGCCATAAACTGAATCACAAAGCTGATTTTACCCAAGATTTCTTCCAAAGTTTCGACGATCGTTCCGAGATTGATTATCGATATATTGGGAAAAGCCCGAACGATCTCGGCCTGCACATCGGCAGCTTCCCGGTCATTCTTCGTTTTGGTGATTAACACATGGAATTTTGGCGCTTGCTCCAGAACTCCGGCAGGAAAAAGCACCAGGAAATTGGTGGAGACCTGATTGAATTTTACATCCCGAAAACTTCCAATGTAGGTCTTGATCGGTCTGCCTTGGACATTGAACTCAATTTCATCCCCGATTTTCAGCCCATTTCCTTCACCAAAGCCTTTTTCCAAGGAAACAAAAATACTGTCACCCCTCGCACCCAGCGGAATCAATTCCCCTGATGTGATCGTCTCTGAAGAAATCAGGGTATCTCTATAGGTCACACGGAATTCCCGATTATAGAGCCAGCGTGAATAATTTTCCTCCTCAGACAGCTCATCATTTTCTTTTTTATCAATACCATTGATTTCGTTGAGTTGCATAGTTACTATCGCTACTTCCTGCATTATAGGCAGATTGCGACCAGCAACTTTGCCTTTCACTTCGTCAAGTTGAGCAGTCTGAATATCAAACATCAGCATGTTTGGCTGATCCTCCTTGTCAGCAAATTTGGCTTCAGCGAGAAGTTGATTTTGAAGAAAAAAGAGTGTAGCAATCATCGCTGTACCTAATCCGATAGTGGCGATCAAGGATATCGTCTGATTGTTTGGCCGATAGAGATTGGCCAACGATTGTCTCAGCGTGTACTCCAGGGAAATCGGTAAAAACTTACGTACTGACCACATGATGAGCTGACCTACTCCCCATAAGACTCCAAAAGAAGCGAGCACAAAAACAGTAAAACCTAGAGCAAGTTTCCAGTCACTGAGCAGGTACAAACTGAATCCCCAGATAAACAGCAAAATCCCAAGGATGACTAACCATCGAAGTGGGTCCTTAATCATGGCAGAATCTGCTGTTTCTGGGCGTAGGGTGGCCATCGGCGACACATTACGCACCTTCAAGAGAGGCAAAAGGGCAAACAAAACCGAAACAAACAAGCCAGTAATCACCCCAAAACCTACCGAAATCCAGGAAACGCCAACATTTACCTCCACAGGTAGAAAATCGGAGAACACCGCTGGCAAGACATATTGAAGCAAGGTCCCAAGACCCGCTCCGATAATTGCTCCCGCTAATCCCATCACTACGATCTCGGTAAGATAAATCAACAATACGGTAGCAGAAGAAACCCCTAGACATCTCAATACGGCAACTGAGGCAAGTTTTTCTTTAACAAATACATTCACTGCAGAGGCTACGCCTACACAACCCAACAGTAGCGCAATAAATGCCACCAAACTGAGAAAGTTGGACAAGTTGGCAAAAGAACGACCTGTGGATCGCTTTCGATCCTCTACTGTATCGGCATCTACCCGATCCAGTTCCCAAGCCTCCTCGTAGGGTTTGATCAGTTCTTCGACATCCGTGCCTGCCGTGAATTGCAGGTATTTATTATATTCCACTCGACTGCCGTATTGAACTAGACCAGTCTCTTCCAGATATCCCATCGGAATATATACGGCTGGGGCCACTGTTGCAGTGATTCCCGTTTGCCCGGGGACCTTTTGCAATTCGCCTACTATCTGAAAGGTGACAGCACCCACTTTAATGGAATCCCCTACCTGAGCATTGAATTGCGCCATCAAAGTTTTTTCGACAAGAGCTTTTTTTCCTCCATTCCGGAAAACCGATTCACCATCCACTGGGACGGTCTCCAATTTTCCGTAGAATGGAAAATTCCCCTCGAGAGCTCTGACTTGGGTCAACCTGCTGGCTCCAGTACTAGGAAAAGCCACCATAGAAGCAAAATTGATCTCTGAGGCCATTTCTATCGCAAGCGAATCAACTTCCTGATCACCGATAGGCTTACTGTTTTCCAAAACCAAATCAGCTCCCAAAAGCTCTTGAGCTTGGTTGTCGATGTCTTTGGTGAGATTTTCTCCAAAACTGCTTATAGCCACCAATGCCGCAATCCCCACCACTATGGAGGAAACGAAAAGCAGCAAACGGGAAAGATTCTTCCGGACATCCCGGAGCGCCATTTTAATAATCCAACTGAAATCAGGCATGAACGTCCTCCTGTATTTTACCGCCCTTGATATGAATGATGCGCTGAGTTTTGGCCGCCAATTCCAAATCGTGCGTGACGAGTACCAGCGTAGTTCCCTGTTCTTTGTTCAAGTCAAAAATGAGTTTTTCAATCATTTCCCCTGTTTCGGTATCGAGATTGCCAGTTGGTTCGTCAGCGAAAAGAATTTTGGGTTCGTTGGCAAAAGCCCTTGCGATGGAAACCCGCTGTTGTTCACCTCCGGATAGCTGTGTCGGATAGTGTGTCGAGCGATCGCCAAGTCCTACTTTTACCAAAAGTTCCTGTGCTTTCTGTCGGGCGTCTTTACGCTTTTTCAATTCCAAAGGCACCATCACATTTTCCAAAGCAGTCAAAGTGGGAAGTAATTGAAAGTTTTGAAAGATAAAGCCAACATCTTTATTCCGCACAGCTGCACGTTGGTCTTCATTCATTTTCTCCAAAGCCTGACCATTGAGGACAACACTTCCTGTAGATCCGGAATCAAGCCCGGCACAAAGACCCAGAAGGGTGGTTTTTCCACTCCCGGAAGGTCCTACGATGGCGAGAGTTTCACCTGCCTGAATATCAAAATTGACTTCATCCAACACGGTCAGCTTTCTACTGCCGCTTTGATAGGTTTTACTTAGATTTTTAATTGATAATATGCTCATGAAAAAGCGTTGGGTTAGAGTTGAAAGGTCAAACGGCCTGGACTGTACTTGGTTGACAATCAAAATTTGACACAGGATAGTAAGGTAAATAAAATAAAAAACGTTCGACAATTTAGAGTACTCTCGACAAACGGGCATATTTGACCGACCAACGCAGAAAAAGCTATTTTTGTGATTGGCGGAAGGATTCCGGATTTGAACCGAACCTTTTTGCAACAAATCCATTAGTATCAAAAAACATTAACAATGAAGGCAATGCGATTTTCACCTTTTTCTCTTCTTTTCTCTTTCCCCATTTTATTACTGGTTGCTTGTGGAAATCCCACAGAACAAACGCAATCCGAAGTCACTGAAGCAGAAACAGCTGCTGAAAGCACCAAGAAAAAAACGATCCTATTCTTTGGGAACAGCCTTACCGCAGCTTACGGAATTGATCCTGAGGATGGTTTTGCAGGACTTACCCAAGCGAGAATTGATAGCTTAGGATTGGATTATCGGGTAATCAATGGTGGCTTAAGTGGAGAGACCACTGCTGGAGGGTTGAGTCGATTGGATTGGTTTCTAGAAGATGAGCCAGCTATTTTTGTTTTGGAACTTGGAGGAAATGATGGACTCAGGGGAATCCTTCCATCCGAAAGCAAGAAAAATCTAATTGGTATCATCGACAAGGTTCGCTCAAAATATCCCGAGACCAAAATTATCCTCGCCGGCATGCAAATCCCACCAAATATGGGGCAAGAATACACGGAGGAATTCAAATCGATCTATCCTGAAGTAGCTGCAGAAAAGGATGTCACTTTGATTCCATTTCTGCTGGAAAATGTTGGTGGGATACCAGAACTCAATCTTCCTGATGGAATTCACCCTACAGAAGAAGGACATCAGATTGTATTTGAAACAATTTGGCCATACCTAGAAAAATCACTGTAACCGATTTACATCTAATTGGTCCAAAAGCAATATCATTTTAGTTTAACAAGGTTTTTCTAAGTTGATTCACTTGAAAAAAAACCATTTCCATCCTTAAAATTTTTGCGCTATATTTTCGACTTCATTAAAAATTTTTGAAAATGAGTTTTCAAATCAAACAATCCGGTGAGGCCTACGACGTCATTATTGTAGGCTCAGGAGCAGGAGGAGGAATGGCCTCCAAGATTCTTTCCGAAGCTGGACTTTCGGTAGCAGTGGTAGAGGCAGGTGGGGATTTTGATCCGGCTAAGGATGAAGATCGAACCCAACTCAGACCGCCCTGGGAATCCATTAGAAGAGGCGCTGGTACGCGAATCAGGCCATTTGGAGACTTCGATCAGGCCATAGGTGGCTGGGATATCGAAGGCGAACCCTACACTCGTGGGGAGGGGACCAAGTTTGATTGGTTTAGATCAAGAATGGTCGGTGGTCGGACAAATCACTGGGGTAGAATTTCCCTAAGATTCGGACCAAATGACTTCAAGCGGGCTAGTATAGACGGTATGGGCCATGACTGGCCGATCGGCTATGATGAGCTGAAGCCGTATTATGATAAAGTCGACAAACTCATCGGGGTTTTCGGGACAAAAGAGGGCATCTACAATGAGCCTGACGGATTTTTCCTTCCGCCTCCCAAACCCAGACTCCACGAACTTTTCCTGAAAAAAGGAGCCGACAAAGCGGCAATCCCAATGATTCCATCACGATTGTCCATGTTGACTCGCCCGATCAATAACGAGCGAGGCGTATGCTTTTTCTGTGCGCAGTGTAATAGAGCATGTCAAGTTTATGCCGATTTTTCAGCAGGTACATGCTTGGTTCATCCCGCTATGAAAAAAGGCAAAGTGGACCTCTACACGCACTCAATGGTACGAAAAGTGACTACTGATGACAGCGGCAAAGCCACTGGTGTTTCCTTTGTCAGCAAAGTGGATATGAAAGAGTACAAACTCAAGTCAAGAGTTGTAGTACTGGGGGCATCAGCCTGTGAGTCCTCCCGCATCATGATGAATTCCAAATCTAAATCCCATCCTAACGGGATCGGTGGAGATTCTGGCGTGTTGGGAAGATACCTTCACGATTCCACAGGAGCGGATCGAATGGGGATCATGCCAGACATGATTGACCGGGAGCGATACAATGAAGACGGTGTCGGAGGTATGCACATGTATACCCCGTGGTGGCTAGACAATAAGAAACTGGATTTTGCCCGAGGTTACCACATCGAATACTGGGGTGGCATGGGACAGCCTGCCTATGGAACTGGTAACAGCATGGACAGCATGCGCCAATACATCAAGGATGAATTTGGAAATCCGAGTCCAAACGGTGGATACGGCGAAGGACTTAAAAAAGACATCCGAAAAATCTATGGATCCACGCTGGGGATGTCTGGTCGTGGAGAAAGCATCCCCCGCTACGAAAACTACTGCGAAATCGATCCGAATGTGGTCGACAAGTATGGAATTCCGGTCCTGAAATTCCACTACCAGTGGACCGATCAGGAAATCAAACAGGCCAAACACATGCAGGACACATTTGAAGAGATCCTGACCAACGCCGGCGCTACGCTCTTAGGAACAAAGCCGGGAGCAGATACGCTGTATGGATTGGCTGCGCCTGGCCGAATCATCCACGAAGTGGGAACTACCCGAATGGGCAACGATCCGAAATCTTCCGTGGTCAATTCCAACTGCCAGGCTCACGATTGCGACAACCTTTTCGTAGTGGATGCAGGACCATTTGTTTCGCAGGCAGATAAAAACCCAACCTGGACCATTTTGGCCCTTTCTTGGAGAACTTCTGAATACATCGTTGACCAATTGAAACAAAAAAACATCTAAGCCATGAATAGAAGAGAAAATCTAAAACTACTCTTTACAGGCTCTGTAGGTGCAGGCTTGTTGTTGACAGGTTGCGAACCTGAAGAAGTAGCTGTCCAAGGTCAAGTATTCACTGGAGGAACTCCGGGAGGCAGAACTGAAGAGGAAAAACTCCGGGATGCGAAATTAATGGAAGGGACTTTTTTCACTGCAGAGGAGCGAAAAAAACTCGACACACTGACCGATATTATCATGCCGGCAGATTCTGAGTCCCCTTCTGCCACCGAACTTAAAGTGACTGACTTTATTGACTTCATGATGCGGGATCAGCCTAATTACCAAACCCCAATGCGCGGTGGGTTGATGTGGCTGGACTTTGAAGCGGATGAGCGATTTGGCAAGAACTTCAATGAGCTCTCCAAAGATCAAGTCATCGAAATCGTAGAAGAAGTAGCTTGGCCACAGAAGGCGAAACCAGAATACGAAGGCGGGGTACGTTGGTTCAACATGCTTAGAAACCTCACTTGTTCAGGATATTTTTCCACTGAAGCAGGTTGGAAATACATGGGCTACAAAGGCAACCAACCCAATGTTTGGGACGGTGTGCCCCAAAATGTGCTGGACAAGCATGGCCTTTCTAATCCAGAAAAGTATCAGGCTTTGTACCTCAAACCTGAGGATCGGGGCACAGTAGCAGTATGGGATGAAGAAGGAAACTTAATCGGATAACAACTAAAAAAAGAAAGATTGAAATCCACAGCCAAAACGCCGTGGATTTTTTCATTTCTAGTATCTTCGGCCATTAATTCTATCCAGCATATGAAGGCTTATTTTTCATGCCGAAAAGCATCTCTTCCAATTTTATTTGCACTTGCATTAGTCTTTGGATCCTGCTCCAAAAATGTCTCCATGACTAGACTGGTACCCGCCCCGGTCACCGTGCCAGCACATGTCCAGCGGATTGTATTGGTAGATCGGACCAAGCCACAAAGTGAGGGTCTTGCGGTGATTGGTGGCATCATCACAGGGGAACTCCCCTTTGAAGTGCGAAATGCGGTACAAGCCACACTCTCCTCCCTTCAAATGACCCTCAACAGCTCTCCTCGATTTCAAATCGTCCGGTCCACCGAACGGCTTCCCGGTGGGATATTTGGCCAGATGTTCCCTAATCCAATGGATTGGTATACCGTGGAGCAACTTGCTAATCGCTACCAAGCGGATGCTGTACTGACTCTGGAGAATTTCAGTTCGGACTTCATCATCACCGATCAGAAACGATTGATCAAAAAGACCATTACTGAAGGGAAAAATACCCGTCAGATTGAAGTTCAAGGCTATTACCTAGAAGGATTGGCTACAGTGAGCGCGGGATTTAGACTCTATGACCCCAAAGACCGCAATATCATCGATCAGCAGCGGTTTGAGAAGCGGAACATCTGGACAGCAGAAGCCGAAACCAAAGCTCAGGCTATGCTGCTCTTAATTCCCAAAGCTGATGCAGCTAGGGCAGTAGGTGAAATGGCAGGCGCAGGCTATGCCACCAAAATTGCTCCGATGTATGCAGAGATCAATCGGGGCTTCTTCCCCAAATCCAAAACTGATCCCGCAGTAGTTACAGGAGCAAGACTGGCCGAGGTGGATCAATGGGAGCAAGCCATTGCCACTTGGCAAGCAGCACTACCGGGAGTAGATGACAAAAGCGGAGGAATGCTAGCCTACAATATTGCGGTAGGATATGAGGTATTGGGCTCGCTTGACTTGGCAAAAGAGTGGGCTGGAAGAGCTTATACTGAGTTTGGCCTAAACAAAGGGAAAAATTACGTCACTACGCTTAACGGACTCCTTCAGCAGCAATTTCTACTCGAGCAGCAGATGCAGCAAAATTCCGAGATGAAATAATTCTTAGTCAATTTCTTGAATCTAAAGGCCTGATTTACTTTCTTAAGGTAAAAATCAAGCCATGGGAAAACTTTTAACAGGTGCGGTTTTGATTGCCGCATTTTTTGTTTGGGGATGTGGATCGAGTAATGAGACAAGTTCCGATGATTCCAACGAATGGGAACTGGTGATCGAGGATTCGATACAGGTGGATTTTATGGGAGAGATTTGGATGGGAACCTTCGAAAATGGAAAAGGCATTGTCAAAGATATTACCACTCAGGCGGTTTTACAATTTGACTCGACTGGGAAATTATTGGTCAATAAGGTTTTTCCAAAGGATGGACCCGGAAAAGTGGATTGGTTCGAAGGAATTGTAATAGAAGAGAATGGAGAAATATTTGCCTCTACTTCATTCAATAATATCTACCATTTTGATCCAAATCTCAATCTGATAGAAACGTTGAAAATGCCATTTGCCGGAGAGGCAAGAGGAGGATTGAGGAATGCCCGAAACTTGAGTAAATGGAATAACAAACTCCTGCTCTGGTACCCGGGGCGAGATGGCATTAGTCCTTACATTGATAACTTTTATCAGGAATATCCCCTGCTTGAACTATTTGATCTCAGCACTCAAACTTCCATTCCATTGGTAAATACCCCATCCACTTCAAAGTTTAGCACGGATGAGTTTTTCAATCGGCCCTATATTCAGTTTACTATCGAATCTGATTCACTTTACCTCACTTTTTCGAATGAGGAACTTGTTCACGTTTATACCCTTCCTGATGGGAACTGGGTCAGAAGCTTCAGTTTTAATCCCACTGATTTTAAACTCTATCCCGGGCAGAAATCACCGGTTACTTATGAACAGATGATGACTATGTCTGAGGCAACAATTATGGGAATTTATTCAGATCCAAAAAACCTCATCTTGACTTATAAAGGCGGAATTGACAGTGAGACTTTTATCCGAAACGAATTAAAGGAGCGTGAAAACTTTTACAGATACCCTGAATTCAATAAAAACTATCTTAAAGTTTATTCTTTTGCTCAAGGTAAATGGTCAAATGAAATGGTAATCCCATCAAAAATTGATTTTATTTTAAATATCGAATCTACGGACAAACCCTTCTATGCCCTCCGAAACGATGACTTTATAGGAGAAGAGCAAGAATATTTGACTTTTTATAAACTTAGACTTGTACAAAAATGAAGACTCCTAACTTACTTTCAATTCTTGTCTTCATTCTGGCTTTTGCCTGCAATTCCAAAGAGGAAGTCCCTATCGAAAAACCGCTATCCAAGCAGAACCTCGAATTCGAAATCTATGATTCTCTAGTGGTGGATTATCTCGGGAATTTGATCTTGATGGATATCAGTCCTGATGGAAATCATTTTCTGCTTATTGATCAAAATACCGATTCGATTTTTATAACCGACCCTTCAGGAGATATTAAATTTCAATACAAGCGCACAGGAGAAGGACCGGAAATGATTCAGGGAAACCGAACCGGCGTGGGTGAATTCCTTGATAATGAAAGCTTCCTTATCCCATCCAGTCGCGGGATATACATTTATTCGTTGGATGGTGAGCTGAAAAAATCTTACCTGCCGGAGTTTAAAGGAATATCCAGACTAGTATCTCCAAGTAATACAGCCCATGCCCTACATCAGGGAAAGGTGTATGTCCAGATGCCCGGAAGGTATGCGGACTTCAAAGAACCAGGGATAGAATTTCAAAAAAACTCAAAGCGATTGGAAATGCTTGATTTGGTCTCCGGGAATTATGAATCGGTCATCCCATTTCCAAGGGAATCCAAATACAGCAGCGAAACCGAAGCCCATGTCGTTTTCGATTATTACGTAAACTTCACCATCTCAGGAGACAGCCTTTATTTGGCTTACAGAAATGAACCCAAGCTTTATGTCTATCATGTATCAAATCTCGACTCCCCTGCAAAAATCAATTCGTTGGCATTTCCTCATTTCGAAGAAAGAAATATGGATACCGAAGCTGATAATGAAGTGATCAACGCTCGGGATTTTTTTCTCGGAAGTATAAATCGGGTTACCGCAATTGAAGAAAATGCCCTATTGATAAACTATTTATCCGGCCTGACCGATGAGGAAGCCAAAAAAGTCATTGATGAGGCTAAGGGTGATTTTGATTTAATGTTTAAAAATGCAGAAGCAATCAACCAAGGGGGACTAGTCTTATTTGATGGAAAAGAACTCAGTCAGATTATCTCCAAACCGGGATATTTAGGCAATATTAACCATGTAGTTTCCAAAGACGAAATCTGGTTTTCACCGAATTTTGAATTGATTGAAAACGATTATTCGGTCATCTATAAAACCCGCTTAGTCTCCAAATAATCACCACTCAAAAAGACCTTTTCCCGTCCAAAAGCGCTGTGTCAAGACTTTGATCTCCTTTGCTTATATTCCCTCCTGATCAAAGAAAACCACATGCAAAAATCTACTTCCCTTACCTTGCTGGCTGCAGGAATGCTGTCTTTCGGTTCGCTACAAGCGCAGGACATCAAACCCACCACGGAAAAAGCACTTCAGGAATCATTGGACAAGCACAAAGCAATGCTTGCCTCCACCCCGCTCAAAGACTTCAAAGCCCGAAACGTAGGCCCAACCAATATGTCAGGCCGAATCGTGGACATCGAAGTGGCTGCCAACAGAAACACTTTTTACGTCGCGGCAGCTTCTGGGGGAATCTGGAAAACAGAAGATAACGGACAATCCTTCACCCCGATTTTTGACCATCAGGGAGCTTTAGGCATAGGTGCAATGGCACTAGCCCCCTCTGATAACAACATCCTTTGGGTAGGTACTGGCGAGGACAACTCCAGCCGGTCTACCTACGCAGGCAACGGAATCCACAAGACCACGGACGGAGGCAAAACTTGGGAACATATCGGCTTAGTCCATTCGCAGCACATCGGACAGATTATCATTCACCCGACCAATCCGGATATCGTATGGGTGGGTTCGATGGGAGGACTTTATTCCAAAAACAAAGAAAGAGGTCTTTACAAAACTACCGATGGAGGGAAGACTTGGAAGAAAACCCTCTACATCGACGACAATACCGGCATCATCGATATTCAGATTCATCCTTCAAATCCGGACGTATTGCTGGCTGCCAGCTGGGAAAGATTCCGTCAGGCGCATGATTTCATCGGAAACGGCAAAGGTTCTGCGATCTGGAGATCAGAAGATGGAGGAAATACCTGGAAAAAAGCAGTGGATGGTTTTCCACAGGATGAGTTTGTAGGACGAATCGGCTTCGATTTTAGTCTTTCTAACCCTAACGTGGTATATGCACTCCTGGATAATCAGGGAAAATCTGATAAACCTGCACCGGAACCTCGACGAAGGGGGAACCAACAGCAGGAAGAAAACCCATTGAGCTTGGAAGATTTCAAAGATATGACGCTGGACCAAGCATTAGCCCTAGAGGATAAAAAGCTGGAATCATTGGCCAGAAGAAGTCAGTTTTCTACCAAATACACTCCTTCCGAGATCAAGCGTCTCCTCAAGACTGGTAAAATCACAACTACCCAAATTGCCAACTACAACGGTGGTGCGGTAGATGCCAATGCGGCGATGTTTGGTCAGCCGATCAAAGGTGCAGAAGTCTATCGATCTGAAGATGCGGGCAAAAGCTGGAAATTGGTTTCAGAATCTGATATCCGACAGCTTTACAATACCTATGGCTATTATTTCGGAGAGATCCGGGTGAGTACTTCCGATGAAAATGAAATTTTTGTCCTCGGCGTACCACTTTTGGTTTCCAGAGATGGAGGAAAGAACTTCAGCCGCACAGATTCTATTGGCGATCCTCACTCAGATCATCAGGCCATGTGGATCGACCCAAAAGACAGCAAGCACATTCTTCTCGGAAACGACGGCGGACTATACCGTAGCTATGGCGGAGGAGCTCGTTGGGATCACATGAATACCCAGATGCCAATCTCACAGTTCTACTCTGTGATGGTAGATCAGGCCACTCCTTACACCATCTATGGTGGTATGCAGGACAACGGTGTTTGGTATGGTAAATCGACCAACAAACCAGAAGATCCATGGGAACCACTTTTCGGAGGAGATGGCATGGTCGTGGCGGTTGACACTCGTGACAACGATATCGTCTACACCGGATCCCAGTTTGGAAACTATGCCCGAATCAACAAAAAAACCGGTGAGCGACGCAGAATTACTCCAGGTCACGACATCGGAAACGCTCCCAATAGATGGAATTGGAGAACTCCAGCTGAACTCAGCTACCACAATCAAGACATTGTCTACATGGGTTCACAGTATGTCTACCAATCGCTAGATCAGGGAAACACATGGACGACTATTTCACCGGATTTGACCAAAAATCAAAAAAGTGGAAATGTACCCTATGCGACACTTTCAGTGGTAGAAGAGTCACCGTTGGAGTTTGGGACTTTGTATGCAGGCTCAGACGATGGCAATGTCTGGATCACCCGAAATAATGGTGGCAATTGGGCCAGCCTCAATGCCGGACTTCCTCAGGACAGATGGGTAAGTAGCATTTCTCCTTCCAAATACAAAGAAGGCAGAGTCTACATCACGCTGAATGGCTACCGATACGATGAGTTCAATACCTACGTGTACAAAAGCGAGGACTACGGCAAAACCTGGAGCTCGATCAAATCGAATTTGCCCGAAGAGGCCGCCAATATCATCATCGAAGATCCTAAAATGCCAAATATCCTGTATTTGGGTACCGATCATGGGCTTTATGTAAGTATGGATGAAGGGAACAATTGGAACCTTTTCCAAGGTGAAATACCAAATGTTGCCATTTATGACATGGTGATTCAGGAGCGTGAAAATCACCTGATTGTAGGTTCACACGGTCGAAGTGTTTACGTGGTGGATTTGAAGCAGATTCATGACTTGGCACAACCCGGCCCAAAGGTGATGGAAAAATAAATTCAAGAGTATAAATTGAAACTTTGGGATTAAAAAAGCCCTCTGAAGTTCATTCAGAGGGCTTTTTCTTTAGTTTTTAGTATGTTCTTTAGAAAAGCTTAAAACCTACAGAAAGAACCCATTGATTTATTCGATTATCAGTGGTGAAACTTCCTATATTTTCAGTGACACTGCTAAGGCCACCTTCGTATTTGGCGTCCACAGATAAGTTTCCAATATCCACTCCCAAACCAGCCTGGTAACCTAAAGTCGAACTATTGAAATCTACATCCTGAACTGTATCCACAGCATCTTTGATTTCAGAGTTGATATTGATGCTGGCGATGGGACCAGCCATCAACCGGATGATTTTAAACATTCTGAACCCAACCATCACCGGGATATCCAATCGGTTAAAGTTAGCTTTGAACTTTTCACTTCCTCCTTCTCCTGGCGAATTGATCGTAAATCCTCCACTAGTTTGGGTAAAAAGCAACTCGGGCTGGATGTATAAACTATTACCAAATCGTCCAAATATCCCAACGTGGTATCCAGTCTGGGCATCATTTGGGACAATTTGTTCATTTTTAAAATCAACTTTGGTACTGCTAAGACCAGCCTTGATACCGAAACCTGAATTTTGAGAATAGCCTTCTACTGCCAAAAAAAGCAGAAGAAAAGCAAAAATTAGCTTTTTCATGGGAATGGGATTTTGAGGTTTAGTTTTCTACTAAACGCATTTTTACAATTCCCTTGCCAAATATGATTAAATATAATTTAGGCTAGCTTTAGATTTTGCCAGGCTATACAAATCATAAAAGTCCATAGGCTTGGAGACTAAAGAATCAAATCGATTTTTGCTTTTTTCCCGAAAATATTCCACATCCCCTGCCGTGAATCCTATTGTGGGTATCTGAGAGGTTTGGGGGCTTTCTTTGAGATGGTTTAAAAATTCAACTCCATCCATGACTGGCATCATAATGTCGGTAAGAATGACATTAAAAAAAGGATCAGTCTCTAAGTATTCCAAGGCTTCCAATCCGTTATGGGCGACCACGACTTCCTCGTTTGACTTCTCAAATATCTTTCTGAGAATCAAAAGGTGCACTGAATCATCGTCTACCAGGAGAATTTTCACTTTTCTAACGAAATACTTTTTCAAGTATATGAAAAGCATTCAACAATAAAAATTAATTCTCGAAAACTCCCACAAAACAAAAAAGGGCCAAACGGCCCTTTTCCAAATTTTAGAGAGAAAATTCTTATGCTGCCTGAGGCGCTCCGAACAAGCCGATGGTATTTAAGATCAGGAGAATAATCACAATAGGACACACCCACCTGATGAAAAACATCCAAGCAGCCCGATAGGGACCTTTGAAACCTGGAGCTCCTTGAGCTAACTCATCTGCATAATCGGTGATTTTTTGAGCCCAGCCGGTATATAATGCAAGCATCAAACAAATCACAATCACAGCAAATGTTCCAAAGATGAAATCCATTGCTCCAAAAAAGCCCGTCAATTCATTGCTGAGGAAAGTAAATTGAATTTCAGCGAAGAAATTTCCCTCTATGGAAGAAAGAGCAGAAGGAATAGATAGCACCATGGCAGCAATTCCCACAGTCCAAGTTGCCTTCTTACGATTCCATTTTCTATCGTCTATCAAATAGGCTACAGGTACTTCAAGCATGGAGATAGTAGAAGTCAACGCAGCTACCATCAAAAGAATAAAGAACAAACCTCCGATCAAATTCCCACCTGGCATGGCATCAAAAACCCGGGGAAGCACATCAAAAACGAGCGCCGGACCTGCAGCAGGATCTTTGCCAGGTAATAATGCAAACAAGGCAGGAAACACCATCAAACCACCCAAAAGGGCTACCGCCGTATCCATACCTGCGATCCAACCACCAGCTTGCGGGATGTTTGATCCCTTTTGCAGATAGGAACCGAAAGTGATCATCAATCCCCAGCCTACAGACATCGAGAAAAACGCCTGACCTAAAGCCTGTAAAACAACCGTAGCATTGATTTTTGAAAAATCAGGATACAAGTAATATTCAATACCAGCCTGGGCGCCTTCTAAGGTAACTGAACGGCCCGCGATGAAAATAATGATGATAAATAAAATCGGCATCAGGAATTTAGCCGCCTTTTCGATACCACCTGATACACCGCCCAAGACGATCAGAATAGTAGCCAAAATAAAGACAAATGTCAAAGGAATGACATACATCGGAGTCTGTACAAACTCCTCAAAATCAACAGGAATATTGATTATTTCAGTAAAAATATACCCAACAGTCCAGCCGGCAATCACAGAATAATAACTAAAAACAAAAAAGCAAACCAACACGCATAGGACACCCGCCAGCTGCCAAAATTTGTTTCCTCCTGTATCACGGATCGCACCGATGGGGTTTTTACCCGATCGTCTTCCTAAAGCAATTTCATTGAAGAGCAAAGGTAACCCGATCAGAAGTACACACAGGATATACACGAAAACGAAAGCTCCTCCTCCATTTTCACCTGTCAGATAAGGGAATCTCCAGATATTGCCAAGGCCTACTGCTGACCCTGCTGCGGCCATGATAAAACCGAGACTGGAGCCAAATTGTCCCCGCTCTTCCGTATTAGAAATATTTGCCATAAATAAATTTAAAGTTAATTATTGGGTATAAACTGCGTTTTAAGAGCGGGCTAAGATAATTTGTTTTGCTAAAATACCTATTCCCGTTCGGAAAGTTTTGGGTTCAAATCCCAGCTGATTTCTCGCTTTATCGATAATAAAGCCTGTTTTCATGGGACGCTTGGCTGGCTGAGTAAATCGCGTGGAATCCGACTTCTTGATTAAGTCCTTGTTAAGTTTAAAAAAATCAGCTGTCATGATGGCCATATCATAGGGCGTCAGTACATCTGAGCCAGAAATATTGAAGACTCCCTTGGCCTTTTGCTCAGCTATCAATATACACCCTGCTGCCAAATCTTCCGCGAGGGTGGGAGTCCTGACTTGGTCGTCTACCACCTGAATTTCTTTGCCCGCCTCCAGTGAACTCTTTACCCAAAGTATAATATTGGTCCGGCTGAGGTCATTGGCTATTCCATAAACCAGCACTGTCCGGGCGATAGCCCAGGTTGTGGTAGAATTTTTGACCATAGACTCGCCGATCAATTTAGTCTCGCCATAGAAATTGACCGGAGCAGCTTCTGCTTCCTCATCATAGGGGCCATTTTCACCGGAGAAAATAAAGTCCGTCGAGACGAAAATGAAATGGGACTGTATCTTCTCTGCTGCATGGACCAAGTATTGGGTGGCATTCACGTTGACCTTCACACACTCCTCCTGATTCAATTCGCATTGGTCTACATTAGTCATCGCGGCGCTGTGAATTATCGTCTCAGGCGCGATTCTACTGACTACTTCATCGACTTGGGTAGGATCAGTAATATCAAGCTCTTGGTAGCTGAATCCTCCACTTGTGAGCCGACATGGGCCTTTACCTGTGGCAATTACCTCAAATTTCCCTCCGGTGACCAATTGCTCCACGAGCTTTTGTCCTAGTAGGCCATTTGCTCCGGTGATAAGGATTTTGGGTTTACTTGATTGCTGGGTAGGTATAGCCATATTCTTCAGTGATTTTCTTTTTGGACATTTTTTCTACTTTCACCTGCATCCATACCGGAGTATCAGGTACCTCCCGAGTAGTCGGTTCCTGTGCGATTTTCTCCACCACATCCATCCCCGATATCACTTCCCCAAAGACAGTATATTCCCGATCCAAGTGGGGTGTTCCCCCGATCGTCGCATAAGCTTTTATTTGCTCGGGAGTATATGTTTTGGTCAGGGTGAGCTTCAGCGCCTGGGCTATTTCATCTCGCTTGGAAAGGATCAAATTAGTCAGACTGTCAAATTTCTGCTCGGCATATAGCCTATTGTACTCCTCCTTCAAAGGCCGTTGGCTCTCTAGCTGCACGTATTGAAGTATAGCCTTTTGCAATGCGGTAAAATCAGTCGTCAACTCCAGCTCCTCATAGGTTCTTCCCTGAACGATATAAAACTGGGATCCATTGCTCGCCCGGGTGGGATTGATGTTGTCATTTTGACGGGCGGCAGCGATCATTCCTTTCCGATGGTAATGATGTGGGAGGATTTCTGCAGGAATTGTGGGCCACTCTTGAGGAGGTAAGCCCTCTTTGCCAAAGACATCTCCACCCTGAACCATGAAATTCTTGATCACCCGGTGAAATTGCGTCGAATCAAAACGTCCGGCCTCTGCCAGCGCGATGAAATTATTCTTGTGTTGCGGTGTATCATCAAACAGCACCGCCTGGATCTCTCCGTGACGAGTCGTGATGGTGACGAGATAGTCCTTATTTTGCCCGCAAGCTAAACTGCTGACCAGCAATAAACTGACAAAAAAATAACTCACCACTTTATTGATTGCCATGATTATGATGTTTGATTTGATCGAGAATTTCTTTTCCGCCTGCGGCAAAAACCAAGTCCGCCAGTTGCCTTCCCAGTTCTTCAGCCTGATTGGCTTGACCCGAAACCTCAAACGAAATTCGGTTTAATCCATCTAAACTAATAATCCCTCCCCTAAGTACCAAGGCATGGTTTTCCAAACTCGCCAGCGCAAAAACCGGTATACTGCATCCGCCTTCCAGCACTCTTAGATATTCCCGTTCGGCCTTTAGCCTCGAGGCAGTTTCGGGGTGATTACAGGCTTGGATTATTTGCTCCCGCAAAGCTGAATCCAAACTCTTGGCTGCTTCAATCGCGACAGACCCCTGACCCACCGCCGGAGTAAATTCCCCTAAATCCAATTCTTTCACAATCATGGAATCGTATCCCATGCGGTGTACACCGGCATAAGCGAGCAAAAGTGCATCACAAAGTCCCTCTTCCATCTTTCGAATTCTTGTTTGGAGATTTCCCCGCACATCTACCGTTTTCACATGTGGATAGAAATGCTTCAGGGTGGCCACCCGACGTGTAGAAGAGGTACCCAAAACCAGGGTTTTCTCCGGATCATGAATAGCTATTCCACTTTTTGTAGAAAGCAAAATATCATTTTCCTTTTCCCGCTCCGTAAAGGCGATAATCTCAAATTCTGCTGGTAGACTCGACTGCATATCTTTTGCCGAATGAACTGCAATATCAATTCGGCCATCCAAAAGTTGATCCTCGAGCTCTTGTGTAAAAACTCCTTTGCTACCGATCTTTGAAATGGAAACATCCAGGATTTGATCGCCTTTGGTATCGATGATGACGATTTCTGATTCAATTTCAGCCTTTCGAAGTAGCTCCTCTACATGATAGGCCTGCCAGAGCGCCAGTTTACTACCTCGTGTGCCGATTTTTACTTTTCTATTCATTGTGCTTGGTCACGTTTGAAGGATTTTTTTCGCACACCTTCTGCCACGTATTTAATTATTTCCTCTGCGATATTGATCCCAGTGGCCTTTTCGATGCCTTCCAGCCCTGGAGAACTGTTCACTTCCAAAATCAATGGCCCTCTGTCTGACTGAAGCATATCCACTCCCGCGATATCCAGCCCAAGGGCTTTGGCAGCGTTCAAGGCTGCCTGCTTTTCTGCACGGGTAAGTTTGATCACTGAGGCGGCCCCTCCACGATGGAGGTTGGACCGAAATTCTCCCTCTGCACCTTGACGCTTCATGGCTCCGACCACTTTGCCATTGACTATGAATGCTCGGATATCTGCTCCCTTTGCTTCTTTGATGAATTCCTGAACGATAATCCTAGCTTTGAGCCCATGAAAAGCTTCAACCACCGATTGGGCAGCTTTTTTGGTTTCAGCCAATACCACCCCCAAACCCTGCGTACCTTCCAGAAGTTTGATGATCAAAGGAGCCCCGCCTACCTGCTCGATCAGTTGCTTTTCTCCTCCTTTGGAAAAATTTGTAAAGGCAGTTTTTGGCATGCCAAGCCCTGCTTTGGAAAGAATCTGCAAGCTTCTCAACTTATCCCTACTCCGCACAATCGCCTGAGAATTAACTGCAGAAAACGCCCCCATCAATTCAAATTGACGGACTACCGCAGTGCCATAGAAGGTCACTGACGCACCGATGCGGGGTATGATGGCATCTACTCCCTCGAGCTTTTGTCCACGATATATAATGGAGGGGCCCTCCTGCTCAATGATCAAATCGCAGAGACTATGATCCACGATGAGCGCTTCATAACCTGCTTTTTTGATCTCTTCGACCAGTCGGCTGGTGGAGTATAAATTTGAATTCCTCGAAAGGACTGCGATTTTCATCAGATAGTATTTTTATGCTCAATGTCCACCCCTTTACTTGTGTCCAAGTGGTGCATTCAAGGTCCGGAACCCCTCAGTGAGCCATAGACTTGATTTAATTACTTTTTGCGAAAGGCCTTGGAAAGGTTGATGCAGTTCACATCGACCAGAAACCTGTCACGAAGGATTTTTCTCCCCAGGAGAATGGAATTTTTCATACTGGAGCGATCCGAGAGCGTGAATTCAGCAGAGAAAGATTCTCCCGCAATTCTGATTCTAGTAGTGATCAGGTACCGAGTCTCTGCCTGACCAAAGGAATTTTTCACCTTCTTCTGTCGGTACTCTTTAAAAGAAACCGTCTTGCCGGTAAAATCCTTGTGCCCTTCCATTAATACCTCAAATTTCAACACGTTTACTCCGTCTACAATTTCTTCACGGATATGTTCGGCATGAAGGCTGCTGGTATAGGCTCCGGTGTCAATTTTAGCCCAAACTAGCTTGAGACCCAAGTCAGGAAGGGCGATTTTTTCCTTCCGTCCGATTATTTTTTTTTCCATCAATTTACTTTTTCTGGGCCATCATGACCAGAATCTCCATCGAAAGATCGGTAAAAATCATCTTTGCATTCCCATTTCTTTCCAGATGATAATGTGCCTGATTGAAGGAGTCGTAAAGTTTCATGGCATGGTCTTCAGTAAGTACGCGCTTACTGATCGCATTGATGAATTTTCGGTCTTCCTCTGTGGTCCTAAGCAGGGAGTCTAAATCAAAATTTTTCAATAATATTTCCCGAGTCACATTCAGGCCGGTCAGCATCAGTGATTTTTGAGATTCTTTTGGCTCCTTATGAAACTTGTCCGCCAGGTCAAAGATCTCCTTGAGGTCTTTGGACACACAGAGACGGAACCAATCGCGGATCTGTGACACCTGCTTATCTTCGACCTGATCCACCATTCGGTAGGCTTCCCGCATGTTACCATCGGCCAACATGGCGATCTGCTCAGCAGACTTACTATCGCAAAGCCCTGTCCCGACTAAGTGGGAAGTGATTTCCTCATCAGAAAATGCGCGCACCGAAATCTTCTGCGTCCGCGACAAGATCGTCGTCAAAAGCTGATCAGCTTGAGAGGTGACGAGCATAAAAATGGTTTTTGCGGGTGGCTCCTCGATGATTTTCAGCAAAGCATTTGCTGCTGAAGGGTGTAGAAACTCCGGAGCCCAGATCAGCATGATTTTATACCCGCCCTCAAATGACATCAGCGAAAGTGCCTGAATGATCTTGCGGGCTGATGCTTTGGAAATATTCAGTTGCTTCTTCTCAAACCCATTGAAATAGATGAAATCATGTACATTCCCGTAGGGCAAAGTCGTTGCAAATTTCCTC
The DNA here is from genome assembly GCF_003259255.1 of Algoriphagus litoralis. Classification (GTDB taxonomy): domain Bacteria; phylum Bacteroidota; class Bacteroidia; order Cytophagales; family Cyclobacteriaceae; genus Algoriphagus; species Algoriphagus litoralis. The sequence goes on along the minus strand of NZ_QGOL01000011.1, from coordinate 177,644 downwards.
CAACTGGTCAGTACATCAGTTTTTTCATCGTCATCTTCTTCTTTTTCCTTAGCGATCACCGGAAAGGCAAAATTCAAATCAGGCATCACCAATCGACTCATACGCTGGCAAGAGGGGCATGTCCCACAGGAATCACTTTCGGAGGGATTCTCACAATACATAAAAGTCGCCAAGGCTAAGGCTAGAGTCAGATTAGCAGAGCCTTCGGGGCCATGGAAAAGCAGTGCGTGAGCCAAATGATTGAACTTGACCGCATTGATTAGCTTTTCTTTGGTCTCGGGCAGTCCTGGAATTTCTGAAAATTGCATAATAAGTCGATCAGGTTGTTTTATCCCAAATTCTATAGCTTTTGGTCAAATCAAAAACCCGTTCGATAATTTCCTTGTCTTCTTGGGTCCAGTCTTTTCCTCTTCGACCGTATACCGCCTTTACGGTCTCTTCAAATTTAGGCATGGAAAAGGTAGAAAAACCCGCAGCTCCGCCCCACGAAAAGGAGGGGATAAAATTTCTGGGAAATCCGTCCCCAAAGATATTCGAACCGACTCCCACCACTGTACCGGTATTGAACATGGTGTTTATTCCACATTTGGAGTGATCTCCCATCATCAGTCCGCAAAACTGCAGTCCCGTATTGGAAAATCCTCCTTTGGTATAATCCCAAAGTTTTACCTGAGCATAGTTGTTTTTCAGATTTGAGGTATTGGTATCAGCGCCTAAGTTACACCACTCGCCAATCACCGAATTCCCCAGAAATCCGTCATGCCCTTTGTTGGAATACCCAAAGAATACCGCATTGGAGATTTCTCCGCCGACTTTGGAATAAGGCCCCACGGTCGTGTCACCTCTAAGTTTTGCTCCCATATTGACCGTAGATCCTTCACATAGCGCAAAAGGTCCACGGATCAGAGCCCCTTCCTGGATTTCAGCGTTTTTGCCAATGTATATCGGTCCCGCTTCAGCGTTGAGCACTGCTGCCTTTATTTTCGCTCCCACTTCAATAAAAATATTCTCCGGCGCGTAGCATACGGTGTGTGGATCGCTCAGCGGTTGCGATTCCCTACCCCTAGTCAAAAGGGCATAGTCCTTCTTCAGCTCTGAAGCATTAAGCTGAAAAATATTCCAGGTTTTTTGGATCAGAGCAGGATCAGTATCCAGATGAATGGCCTCTCGGTCTGAGACAAAGCTTAGATTTTTCTCAGTTTCACCGATGTAAGTCGCCAGTAATATCTTCCCCCAAAACAAAGCCTGATTTGGCTTTAATTTTTTTAGCCGACCAATGGATTCAGGATCGGGAAGCCAAGCCCCATTTACCGCCATAGCTGGTGCCGAATTTCTGGGGAATTTAGCTTGGAGGTACTCCTGAGTCAAATAAGAAACTTCCATATTGGCGTACTTGTGCCATTTCTCGGAAATCTTAAGAATCCCAACCCGAATATCCGCGACAGGACGGGTAAAAGTGAATGGGAGAAGCGACCCCCGAATCGCAGGATCGTCAAACAATAGAATCTGGTTCATAGGGCAAAAATAAAAAAGTCTCCCGGAATCCATGCTCCGGGAGACTTTTTCGGCGACAGCCGAAGCAAATTACTTCTTCGCGTATCTTTTGTTGAATTTTTCAACTCTACCTGCAGTGTCAAGTAGCATTTTCTTGCCAGTGTAGAAAGGATGAGACTCAGAGCTTACTTCGATTTTGTAAACTGGATAAGTCTTGCCATCAGTCCATTCCATAGTTTCGCTAGTCTCGATAGTAGACTTAGTCAAAAACTTGAACTCGCTTGACGTATCGTAAAACACGACGTCTCTGTAATTTGGATGAATATCTTTTTTCATGTGATTATTATTGTTTTTACCTGTCACATGGAACCTCGCTTGAAAAATGCCTATCCAAACCGGATATTCACCTTAGGCTCGATTTCATGATTTAGCTAGTTTTCTATTGCTTTTCAGAAATGAGTCGCAAAGATATCCTTTTAAATAAATTTGACCAAATGTTTACCAAGGATTCTTTCTCGAATCAGCAAGTAATTTTAGCCCAAGGCAATACCAATCTGGAAAGCACATCCTTAAAGAAGGACTGATTCTAGTTTTTGCTTTTCAAATCACCCCGTTTGATGGATCTGATAAATTGAGACCAAGCAAAGGGATCAAGTATGCGGAGTGGCCTAGGACCGTAGAGATCTTGATTTTGGAGCATCTGACCCTGCTGGAAATAGCGGAAATTTTCCCCTCCCGAAGCAGGCATGGATTCAGCCCAGCGGAGCAGCATTTCCGGACTCATGTTGGATCGGCTGATAGCCATCGGGTCGACCACATTCATGGCTATCACGGCTTTTTTGAATTCTTCCTCCGTAGGATAAGGCATGACTTCGATTTCTGCCAAGGCAATTTCATCCACTTGCATGGTCAGAATCAAGCTGATTCGGTCATTATCTACTTTTTCAGGGACTTTGAAGGATTGTTTTTTCAAACCGATAAACGTAAACACGACACTGTCCCCTTCCAATACAGGCATCGAAAAGTAACCAAATCGCCCACTGGATGTACCACGCCCTTTTTTCGGAACATATATATTCACCCCAGGCACAGCATCTGTACTGTCAGCATTCAAGATGATACCGGAAAGCTGGATTACTTTCCGCTCTTGCTCATCTTGGGCAAAAGCTCCGGAGGGATTGAAAATAATTCCCAAACCAAAAATCAGAACGAAAGGAAGAAGCTGAGTAATTTTCACGAATATTGAATCTGTTGATAGCCCGAAAAGCTTTTGCGATTTTAATCTAATTTCGGTTGAAATTTTATTTTCGATCCGATTTATAAGTTAAAACTTACTAATGAGACTCAAAAATATCAGTTTAACCTATGGATTGCGAATTTTTAAGGCACTTTCCGAAGAATCTCGTGTCAGAATCATCCATTTACTCTTGCTAAACAAAGAATTGAGCATCTCTGACCTAGAGCATATTCTTGATTTCACCCAAACAAAAACAAGCCGACACTTGATATACTTAAAAAACGCCGGATTGTTGGGAAGTCGACGGGTGGATCAGTGGATGTTTTATTACATTTTAGAAGAATACATCGAAATCATTCAGCAGATCTTCAAGTTTATCCAAAAAGACCCTAGCCTCATCCGAGATCAGGAGACCTTCGAAATCCTGAAATCCAATCGTGAACTGGCGATAAACAAAATTCAATACAATCAATACAGACGCTGAATCCTACTTGAAAACTTACCAACATTTATTCTTCGATCTCGACCATACGCTTTGGGATTACGATCGAAATGTTTCCGAATCCCTTTCTGAACTTTACCAGATTTATCAGTTACAAGAAATGGGCATCCCAACCTTTGAAAAGTTTTTCGAGGCTTTTCACGCAGTCAATTTCCAACTTTGGGATTGGTATAATGTAGGGAAAATTGACAAGCTTAACCTGCGAAAGGAACGCTTCCCTAGGATATTCACCCACGCAGGTGGCAATGCCCTAGCTATTCCCGCTGAATTCGAGGAAGATTTCATGAACCGTACTTCTTCCAAGCCGCATGTGTTTCCTTACTCAAAAGAAATCCTGACCTATCTCCAAGGTAAATACCGACTCCACGTCATCACGAATGGTTTCAATGAATCTCAGGCTAAAAAACTGAATTCTTCAGGCCTGAATATATTCTTTGAACTGATCGTAACCTCAGAAACGACAGGCCATAAAAAACCCGATCCTAGGATATTCCTACATGCTATGGAACTGTTGGCCACTGTGCCGGAACTTTGTTTGATGATCGGAGATAATCCCAATTCAGACATCCTTGGAGCACAAAACGCCGGAATTGATCAGGTGTATTTTAATCCTGAGGGAAAAAGTACTGACCTGAAACCAACCTATACAATTGCCCACCTCCGTGAATTGGAGGAGCTTTTGTAAGTCTAATCACTTCCCATTCGGGACCGATCCATTATCTTTGCCCGCTCAGAAACCATATAAACTCCAGATATTATGCTAAAAGGATTTTTCAATGTTCCTACTCCAGTCAACGAGCCGGTAAAAGCCTATGCACCGGGCAGTCAAGAGCGAAAAGAACTACAAAAAGCGCTCGCAGAAGCACGGTCCAAACAGGTAGATGTGCCGATGTATATCGGAAGTGAAGAAGTGAGAACTGGAAACACTCATCCCATGTCCCCTCCTCATGATCACCAGCATATTTTAGGATACTTCCATGAAGGGGACGCCTCACATGTGACTCAAGCGATCAATGCTGCCTTGGGAGCAAAAGAGGCCTGGGAAAATTTAGCGTGGGAGCAGCGAGCAGCGATTTTTCTAAAAGCAGCTGATCTGTTAGCGGGCCCTTACCGGGCAAAAATCAATGCAGCCACCATGCTTGGGCAATCTAAAAATGCCATGCAGGCTGAAATCGATGCCGCTTGTGAATTCATTGATTTCTTGCGGTTCAATGTGAAGTACATGTGCGAAATCTACGCTCAGCAGCCTCCTGTATCAGGAAATGGCGTGTGGAACAGATTGGAACAGCGTCCATTAGAAGGCTTTGTTTTTGCCTTGACTCCATTCAACTTTACGGCTATCGCTGGAAATCTCCCTACTTCTGCAGCGATGATGGGAAATACTGTGGTCTGGAAGCCTGCCTATACGCAGATCTATTCCGCAAATGTGTTGATGGAAGTATTCAAAGAAGCTGGTGTCCCTGATGGCGTCATTAACCTGATCTATGTCGATGGGCCGACTGCAGGTGACATTATTTTCAAGCATCCCGACTTTGCCGGAATTCACTTCACAGGGTCCACTGGAGTATTCCAACACATTTGGAAAACTATAGGAGCAAACATCAACAAATTCAAATCCTATCCGCGAATAGTCGGTGAGACAGGCGGCAAGGATTTCGTCTTGGCCCACAAATCTGCAGATGCTAAAGCTGTGGCGGTAGGATTGGTTCGAGGTGCATTTGAATATCAAGGTCAAAAATGTTCTGCCGCTTCCCGCGCCTATATCCCTTCCAATCTCTGGGAAGATGTCAAAAAATACATGCTCGAGGATCTCGCTTCCATGAAGATGGGCGGTACAGAAGATTTCAGCAACTTCATCAATGCTGTAATCGATGAGAAGTCATTTGACAAAATCGCCAAGTACATCGAAGACGCGAAGAAAGCTCCAGGTGTGGAAATCATCGCTGGTGGAAACTTTGACAAGTCAAAAGGATATTTTATCCAGCCGACCGTCATTCTGACCCAAGATCCGATGTACACCACGATGTGCGAGGAGATTTTCGGACCTGTTTTGACCATTTATGTCTATCACGAGGAGCATTTCGAGACGGTATTGGAGCTAGTGGATCAGACTTCTCCGTATGCTTTGACAGGAGCAGTATTCTCCCAAGATCGATACGCAGTAGAACTTGCTACGCAAAAGCTGAGAAATGCCGCGGGCAATTTCTACATCAACGACAAGCCAACCGGAGCAGTAGTCGGACAGCAGCCGTTTGGCGGTGCAAGAGCTTCCGGAACCAACGACAAAGCCGGTTCCATGATCAACCTGCTGCGATGGGTTTCACCACGTACGATCAAGGAAACTTTTGTCTCACCGACAGATTACCGATATCCATTTTTAGGAAATGACTAAAAAATACGAAGCCCCGATTTTTAGAAATCGGGGCTTTTTCATTTTTATAAGCCTTAGTTCTTTTGATCCAACATCAAAAAAGACAGATGGAATTCTTATTTTCAATGAATCAAATCCGGGCTCAACATGAAATTAGGTGCATTTTCCATCAGTCTTTCAGTTAAAAATCTGCAAGTATCCAAAGAGTTCTACGAACATTTGGGATTCACCGTATTCGGTGGAAGTGAGGAGATGAATTATTTGATTATGAAAAATGAAGATACCCTGATCGGACTTTTTCACCAGATGTTTGACAAAAACATCCTGACATTCAATCCGGGTTGGGACCAAAGCGCCAAAACACTGGATTCATATGATGACGTGAGGACCATTCAATCCCAGCTGAAGAATAAGGGAATCCAACTCGCTCAGGAAGTAAACCCCGGAACATCTGGACCTGGGAGTATACTTTTTTTTGATCCTGACGGAAACACCATTCTGATTGATCAGCATCGATAAATTACGTTTTTAGAATGCTGGAATGATTTTTAATTTTTCCCCATCTCAAAGTATCCTTATGAAAGCCTCCGTCCGATACAATTACGGCCCTGTCGAATCCGTCCAAGTTCTTGATATTCCAATCCCGGAGCCAAAACCCAATGAAATCAGAATTAATGTAATGGCCACTACGGTCAATCGAACAGATCTCGGCGTGCTGACAGGAAAGCCCTACCTGATGCGTGCATTTGCCGGTTTTCCAAAACCAAAAGTGCCAGTGACTGGAACCGATTTCGCAGGAGTTGTAGACAAAATTGGGGATGGTGTGAAAGATTTCAAAGTTGGAGATCGTGTATGGGGATTTGGCGACAATGGAATAGGAACGCATGCTGAGTACGTCTGCTTTTCTACAGAAAGAAATATTCTGAAAATTCCCGATGGCATTGATTTTCACAAAATCGTGGCCTGTGCCGAAGCAGCACACTATGCCTATAATTTTTTGAACAAAGTAAAATTAGAACCGGGAAATCATGTCTTAGTCAATGGAGGAACTGGCGCGATAGGTTCAGCCGCCGTTCAGTTATTGAAAACTAAAGGAATTACCGTAACTGCGGTTTGTCATTCCATCGATGTGGACAAAGTAAAAGCATTGGGCGCTGATCGAGTCATTGCTTTGGAAAAAGTAGATTTTACACAGGAGAAGATGGCATACGACTTCGTCTTTGACGCTGTGGGAAAGAGTCGGTTTTCCTTGTGCAAGCCCATACTAAAACCAAAGGGAATTTACATTTCATCCGAACTTGGACCCAACTGGGAGAACCTGACATTTGCACTCAGCACACCGATTTTTGGCGATAAAAAAGTCATTTTCCCGATTCCATTGAACATTTTGGAAAGCATGAATTATGTCCAGCAATTGGTATTGTCAGGCCAGTTCACGCCGTTGATTGACGATCGGACATTTTCTCTGGATGAGGCGAAAGCTGCTTTCTCCTATGTTGCTTCAGGAAAAAAAATCGGCAATGTCATCCTTAGAATTGGATAAAGACCACCTTACTTGTGCCTAAACCAACAATCCATTCTCTCGGATTCATAGCCCTTGAACTGCGTGTTGATCGGAAAGCCATGATTCAGCCGATCAGCAAATTGGGTTCTGGCCACATAATTGAATGCTCCCATATCCAAAGTAAAGGACGTTTTGTTACGAATCGTGATCGTTGAGTGGATCCAGCAGAGTTCCTCAAGGAGCGAAAGCATCGTTTCAGTCCGGCCACCGATCACGCCACAATTCAAAAGTTTATTCCCTTTGTACTTTTCTTCAAAAAGGTGAAAGTCAGAGATCCAATCCCGAAGGTGTCTACAATGATTCTTCATCCAGGGATTATCCAAAATTTCAGCCTCATCACAACAGAATAAGCTGCTTGGGTTCCGAATGAAAAAAGGATCAGAAAAAGGATTGTTCACCACCTCCACATCAGAGATATCTGTGAAAAATACCTGCTCGATCTGAGATTGATGCTTTTTCAGAAAGTCGAAATACACCAAATACCGATAGACGTTCGCATTCAACGTGGTGTTGAAATCTACTTTGATGAATTGGATGTTTTTATTTTCATTTTCAGCAATTGTCTTTTCGGAAAAAGTATTGTGAAAAACGACCCCTTTCAAGTCAAGTTTTTGGATGGAAAGACACCACTTTTCGATAAGCAGGAAATTGTCCTCTGGGAGTAATTCGCTTCGGTTGACATCAAATACTCCGGTGAAAAGAGAGGCACAGATTAAATTTTTCGAGATTTTCATCCTGATCAGGAAAGCGCCAACCTGTTGAGTTTATGCATGGCAGTGATGCTTGAGGCGATATTCCGATAGTAGATATAGGTTCGTTTTTGGGACTTTTTTACCCGGTATTGCTTAGCTGCTTGCTCGTAAAAATGGGAATCGGCTGAATATTGATTTTCGAAGTGGATGGATCTGAATACCTCCTTTTTCCCAAACAATGTGGCAAATAGTATACAGTCGTCGACGTGGATATTTTTATGCAAATCATACTTATCGGCCACGTAGTAATCCTCATTACTGGACACGACCGTCTCAGTAAGGGATGAAATCAGATCCGCATGCTCCATTTCATGCATGCAGGAGCTGAGGTGATTGGGCTTGTATTCATCGTCTGCGTCGATGATCGTGATATACTCCCCTTTGGCAAAGTGGACTGCCCGATTGATGGCAAGGGATTGACCCTGATTTCTGCAACGGATGTAGCTGGTTTTCTCTTGGTAGCTGGCGCAAAACTGAATCATCTGAAGGCTCAACTCCACCTTGCTTCCATCATCGATGACCAACAACTCAAAGTCCTCAAAATCCTGATTCAGTACCGAATCAAGCGCTCTTTTCACCAATTCAAACGGGGTATCAAACACCGCCATCAGCACACTCACCTTCACTTTGGTCATTCTATTCTTATTGGGCGAGCCATTCAAAGGCTCAAAATCGGCTGCAATAACTACCTTTCTTTTAGCATTACTGCTAAAAAATTAAAAACAACCTGTTAATAAATAGTTTAGTGACAAGAAAATGAAACTGCCTATTCATAAATCCAAAGGATCACTATAGCTTTCAAATCCCTTCCTGATCAATGAGGTAAACCAACGCTGCCATGGCTGCAGCCCCAAGTTCCAACTCCCGCTGATCCACGGCTTCAAACACATCCGCTTCGGTGTGATGGAGGTAAAAGTACCGCTGTGAATCCGGCTTCAGCCCAATCAAAATCGGCCCCTGATCCCGCAACGGACCTATATCGGCGCCTCCTCCCGGCTTGTCCAGATTCCATAGCTGATAGGGCAAAAGCAAATCTCCCCAAGACTGAAGCTTGGCCCGCTGCGCCTCTGTTCCTGTAGAGGTAAAGCCCGTCGGCAAAAATCCTCCTGAATCTGATTCGATCGCAGCGATGTGTTTTTCACCTTTTGCTTTGGCTACTTTTGCATATTCCTGACCTCCCCGCAGGCCATTTTCCTCGTTCATCCACATCACGGCTCTAAGGGTCCGCTTCGGTTTCCAGCCCATGGACTTATACAGTCTTAAAACTTCAATCGCCTGAATGCAGCCTGCTCCGTCATCATGGGCACCTTCTCCCACATCCCAAGAGTCAAGATGACCTCCTACTGCGATGATTTCTTCCGGCTTTTCTGATCCCCAAAGCTCCCCGATTACATTGTAGGAAAGTTGGTCTGGCTTCATCTCTCCGTGCGATTCCAAGTACACTCTCAGGTCCGGCTGATCTTCCAGCAGATCGCTGAGCAGCTCAGCATCTGCGGTGCTGATCGCGATTGCAGGGATTTTGGGAAAGTCAGGATTGTAGCGTTGATTTCCGGTATGGGGAATGTCATTGACTGTCGGGCTGAGCGAACGGACCAAAGTCCCGATCGCTCCTAATTTCGAAGCCTCCCCTGCCCCAGAACTCCTCTGAGCATTTGCACCACCATACGCTTGAAAAGCATCAACTTTCCGAGGATCCATCGGGCCGTTAAAAAAAACAATTTTGCCCTTTACTTTCTCTCCCAAGGCACGAAGCTCCTCGATGCTTTTCACTTCGATCAGCTCACCCACCAGACCTTTGGGCCCGGTACCCTGAGTATTTCCCAGAGCCAAGGCGTTCAATTCCACCGTTCCATGTTTTGAAGAATTGACGATTTTGACGACATCCTTCCCTCCGCGCTCCCAGTGTGGCACCATTACAGGTTGGAGATACACAGTGTCAAATCCGTAACTTTCCATCAATTGACGCGTCCACTCTACAGAAGCTGCAGCACCCGGAGAACCCGCCAATCGATGTCCAATTTTCTTGGTGAGATACCGGAGATTTTGATACGTATGCCCTTGGGAAAGCTCGGTCTCAAAAATCAGTTTGATGTTTGTTTCGTGATTTTGAGCTAGTAATAAACCTGGCAAAATCAGAAGTAGAAATAGGATTTTTTTCATGAGATATCAGACTTGAATCAAAATATAAGGAAAGCAGAATTAGCTTAAATGATTTTTTGACCAATGGAAATAGTGAAATATTCTTATTCGCAAATCAGGAATGTAAAAACCTTCGTATTCCTCAAACTATCAATCATTTCCACGCTTCATTTATCCTATTTTCAGACCGCATCAGAAATAAGTTTTGGAAATTGAGATTCTTTTGTTCACAATTGAGACAATAGAAAAAATACCCTTTTAAAAAACGTCTCAAATCCAATAACCTATGTTAACCAGATTCCTATGGAAAGTACTCCCAGTACTTTTTTTGAGCTTGGGATTTTTGTCCTGCAAAACTGAGGACGATCCCACCATTAAACCCGAAGATAATCGCTTCACCAAAGTCGTCCTCACTGAAGGCATGGACGAACCGATGGAAATGACATTCCTGCCTGATAGCCGGATCCTCATTGTAGAGCGAAAAGGCGGGGTGAAGATTTTGGATGAAAAAACGGGTGAAATGACTCTAGTCGCCACCATTCCTGTCAATACGAAATACACCAACAAAGAAGGGGTAGTGCGTGAGGCCGAGGAAGGGCTGATGGGCGTGATCGCTCACCCGGACTATGCAAAAAACAATTGGATCTACATGTATTATGCCGATCCGACTGATTCAAAGCACGTGTTGGCTAGATGGGAACTCAAAGGAAATGAACTCATCGAATCCTCCAAGAAAATTGTCCTCGAGGTACCGACTCAGCGACAGGAATGTTGTCACACCGGAGGCGGGATGGTCTTTGATGCAGAAGGAAATCTTTTCCTGACTGTGGGAAACAACACCGTAAATCCACGTGAAGGCTCCTCGAATCTCGATGAAAGACCTGGAATGGAAAATTCGGATGATCAGCGTGCTCCGGGCAACACCAACGATCTGCGAGGAAAAATCCTCAGAATTCACCCGGAAGATGATGGCACTTATACCATTCCCGAAGGCAACCTTTTCCCTCAGGGAACAGAAAAAACCCGACCGGAAATTTATACCATGGGCCACAGAAACCCTTGGAGACCAACATTGGATAGCAAAACAGGTTATCTCTATTGGGGAGAAGTGGGTCCGGATGCTTCCGTAGATTCCATCTGGGGACCCAAAGGTTACGATGAATTCAATCAGGCAAAAGGCCCGGGATTCTTTGGCTGGCCGTACTTTATCGGAGATAATTTTCCTTACAACAGACACAATCACGCAGATAGCTCCTATGGTGCGCCTTACGATGTCAATGCCCCTGTCAATGAATCGGTCAACAACACCGGTTTGCGGGAGCTTCCTACACCTGTAGTGCCTGCGATGATCTACTATCCCTACGGCACCTCTGAGAAATTCCCTGAATTGGGAAGCTCGGGACGGAGTGCTACCGGAGGACCTGTTTTCAGAAAAGCAGATTATAAAGAAGGTGCGCCTTTCGTTTTTCCCGCTTATTATGAAGGAAAATGGTTGATTGTAGATTTCATGAGGGGATGGATTTTTGCCGTGACGATGGATGAAAACGGGGATTACCAAAGCATGGAGCGATTTCTTCCAAACGAAACCTTCAGCTCAGCAATTGACATGGATTTCGGCCCTGACGGCTCACTTTATATTTTGGAATACGGCTCGGCATGGTTCCGTGGCAACGCCAACTCCCGCTTGATTAAAATCGAATACAACGCCGGCAATAGAAAACCAAACGTCACTGCGGAAGCAGACAAAACCTCAGGAGCAATCCCATTGACTGTCAATTTCTCTTCAGAAGGCACCAATGATTATGACGACTATGACCAAGGCAAACTGGCCTATGAATGGAATATAACCAACGCATCTGGTTTTGATCAGACTTTGACGGAGGCCAATCCAAGTTTCAACTTTACCGAAGCAGGTACTTATCAGGTAAACTTGACCGTCACCGATACGAAAGGAGAGCAAAACTCCGCTTCTTTGGAAGTGATCGCGGGAAATGAGCCTCCAGTAGTTGTCATTGATTTTGGCGGGAAGAATCGTAGCTTCTGGTTTGGTGAAAACGAATTAGATTATTCCATTTCCGTAGCAGATCAAGAAGACGGAAGCACGACTGACGGCAAAATCAAAGGGGAAGAAGTTGCCGTCACCTTCGATTACGTGCCAGCAGGATTTGATCCGATTGAGATTGCGTCCAAGCAAAGTGGGGTCGAAAACGCGGCTATCCTAAATCTAGGAAAAAACCTCATCGAAGCCAGCGACTGTAAGTCTTGCCATCAATACGAGGAGAAATCTATCGGTCCAAGCTATGCGGCAGTGGCTACCAAATACCCTAACTCAGAAGAGAACACTAAATACCTCATTGGCAAAATCATCAATGGCGGATCAGGCGTTTGGGGCGATCATGGCATGAGTGCTCACCCTTCATTGAGCGAAACGGATGCCAGAAGAATGGTGGATTACATCCTTGCCATGGATGATACTCAGGCCAATATTGCTTCCTTGCCATTAAGCGGAAAAGTAAATGCAGTCGTGCCAGAAGGAGAAAACGGCCAAGGCAGCTTCCTACTCAGGGCTTCTTATGCGGATAAAGGGGCCGGAAATATCAGCTCACTCAATGGACTGGACTATGTGGCCTTGAAAAACCCGTTTATCAATCCTCAGGCTTCGGTCGAGCGTAAGGGCGTACAGCTTTTGACCACACCTAGTGTGAATTTCTTCATGGCTGGTGACAACTCCCAGTTTGCGCTCAAGCAAATCGACCTGACGGGAATTCAGCAAATCGATGTCTTATCAGCCATAAACCAACGAAATGGAGGTATCGGAGGAGCTGTTGAGATCCGTCTCGGTTCACCTACGGGCGAATTACTAGGTCAGTCTGAAAAGATCGGAAGAAAAGAAGGCGGAGGATTCAGACCTCCTCAGGGAGTCAATCCGATTGAGTGGAGAAGACAAAATGCCAACCGGGCAATCGTGAAAATCAAACCTACCAGTGGCATGCAGGATCTGTATTTTATCTTTAAAAATGCCGATGCAAAGGGTGATCAAGTCCTGATGAGTATCTTGGAGATTGAGTTCAAAAATGTCCCTTCAGATTGATAAATCAGAATAAAAAATGAAATCGGCCCCGGGAAAATGTTTTTCCGGGGCCGTTTTTTTATACCAAACTTTACTTTTTCTAATTCAGGACCACCAATGCCTGACAAAGTACACGGAATGGATTATTTACCTCAAATACATTTTCAAATGCTTCATAATCCACCCAGACAAAACCCTGATCTCCCCATCCTTCTCCCCAAGAGTTCACCAGTTTAAAAGCTTTGTATTGATCCGAATAGCCGACCACGAGCATCGCATGCGCTCCAAAGATTTTGTCCTTTTTCACCCGATGAGGACGGTAGGCGCTCAGCCCCATCTCATCTTTTTTGCCAAACTCCGGATCCAACCCCATTGCCACCACCACAGGATTACCCTGAGTGATGAGCGTTTTCACTTCATCCACCATATTTTGACCACTTAGGAATTTGAAATCATTCATTTTAAAGTTGCTGGCATTTGCACGTTGTTCTTCATTGGGCTGCAGATTGCATCCAGTGGATTGATAAGGAAAAACTTCCAACTCGCTCGCTCCCTGATCTACCAAAAGCTGCAGGGATTTCGAAATTGAGGTTCCCTTGCATTGCCCTTTAGTGATCTGATTGTAAACGAAAGAAGGACTCAGTTGGACCCCTTGAGTTCGTGAGTTATTTTCACTGAAGTTGTAAAGCAAGCTTCTTCCGTAATACGTGGTAGCCCAAGCTGTACAGGATCCCAAACGACCTTGGTTTCCTACCTCTGGAAGAAAATTGGAAAGGTCAAAAGATGCCGGAAGGTTATTCGGAATGACTAGGTTTTGGAGTGTTTTTTCGCTTTCGGGGGCACCCGCTGAGAATCCATAGCAATAGGAATTCTCACATCCCATCCAATATTCCTCCCCTTCCTCAGAGATAAAAACATCGCCATTTTGGGTAAGGGGATCTATTTCAAGGACAGATGTGAATTCATTTTTATCAACGCAACTCGCTATGAAAATCAGACAGGGAAAAAATAGGTAGGATAGCCTCATAAATCATTTGTTGAATTTTGAATTGACAACGAAATAATCTTTCCCTACGCTACAGACTTGCAAATTTTTCTCTTTCATTAGGATAAAAAATCAAAGCCAAGGACAGTTTACTAAGCTTAAAGGCTTATATTTTTGGCTACTGAATATCAGCGAATGACTTCTATAATTGATGTTTTTACTGTTTACCATTGGACGGAATTTTTCCCCATTCCCACACTGATTCTCGGCAATAACTTCCTTTCAGATTTATGGCCGTTCCAGCTTTTAGGACGACTTCACCCGATGCTGGTCCATTTCCCCATTGCGCTGCTCTTGGTAGCTGTGGTGATGGAGCTCTTTACCTTGGGAAGTTTCCGCCACAGCTTCCGGCCAGCTATCCGTTTTTTGGTCATTTTAGGAGCAGTTTCAGCTTTGGGATCAGCAGGGCTGGGTTGGCTTCTTGCCGAGAACGAAGGCATGTCAGGCAGTACCCTTGACCTCCACCGCATCATCGGTCTGAGCAGTGCCGGTCTTTCGGCCTTTCTTTTGGCTTTGCTGCGCAAAAGTGAACTCAACCCATCGACCACATCGATCAAAACTTACCGATTTTTCCTTTTCTTGACTGGTATTGGCATTGGAGTATCCGGACATTTTGGCGCGGCTTTGACCCATGGAGAAGATTACCTCACAGAAGTTTTGCCGAGCAATAATGGACAAGACGCTCCCCAATCCCTGACTGTAGACTTGGCTGCCTTTGCTTCCGAGCTTTCGCCGGAAAAAGAAATCCAACTCGTGACCAATGTCCGATCAGTCCTAGCTCACAACTGCTACAAATGCCACTCTGGTGCTAAAATCGAAGGAGAGTTGCGATTGGATGAACAGGAATTTGTCTTTGCAGGAGGCGAAAGCGGTCCCATCATCGTTCCCGGAGATCCCAGTCAAAGTGAATTGATTCGCCGAATTTCCCTACCTAAAAACCATAAAGATGTGATGCCCGAAAAGGGCAAACTCCTTAGCAAGGAAGAGATTCAGCTACTGACGCTTTGGGTGCAAAAAGGCGCACCCTGGCCCGATGGAGTCGCCCAGCAGTCGGTGTACCGGGTGGCTGCTTTGGCACCGAGAAAACCAAATTTGCCTCCTGCGAAACCCGGTTTGGAAAACCCAATTGATCGATGGGTCGATCAGTACTTCGAGCAAAACCAACTTTCTTGGAACACCCCGGTAGATGACCGGACTTTTCTGCGAAGAGCATCACTTGATATTATTGGGCTTTTGCCTACTCCAGAAGAATTGGAGACTTTTCAGTCGAACACACATCCCAACAAACGGGAAATCTGGATTCAAAATCTGCTTAATCGCAGCGATGATTACAGCCAGCATTGGTTGACCTTCTGGAACGACGCGCTCCGAAATGACTACACCGGTACCGGTTACATCACGGGTGGACGATTCGCTATCACAGACTGGCTCTACACATCCATCCGGGAGAATAAACCCTATGATCAATTTGTCAAAGAATTGATAAACCCGAATGAAAAATCCAAAGGCTTCATCGAGGGCATCCGCTGGAGAGGTACCGTCAACGCCTCCCAGCGTACCGAAATGCAGGCAGCCCAAAATGTCGGGCAGGTTCTTTTGGGATTGAATCTGAAATGCGCCTCCTGCCACGATAGCTTTATCAGCGACTGGAAACTGGAGCAGGCTTATGCTTTTGCCAATATTTTCGCAGACTCCACTCTGGAAGTAAGCCGCTGCGAGCAGCCTACCGGCAAACTAGCCCAAACCAAAATCCTCTGGGAGGAGCTTGGAGAAATTGACTCTATGGCTACCAAAGCCGAAAAGCTACGGCAGCTCGCCGACCAACTCGTGCAACCTGCCAATGGCCGAATGTACCGCACGGTGGTCAACCGAATCTGGAAACAGCTCATGGGGCGAGGCATGGTAGAGCCGGTAGATGAAATGGACAATGCGCCCTGGAGTCAGGACTTGCTGGATTGGTTGGCGGTAGATTTTGTGGAAAATGGCTATGACCTCAAGCGTCTGATCTATCAGATCACCACCTCTAAAATCTACCAAAGCCCTTCGATCACCGTAGCCTCACCTGAAAAACTACTTTCCCAAGACTTCAAATTCCAAGGGGTTATTCGTCGCCGAATCACAGCAGAGCAGTTTGCAGATGCTGTGGCGGAAATTTCTGCCCCGCTTTTTGACTCAGTCGAAGTCAAATTCCGTCCTTACCAATTGATTCCCGAGGCGAAAACCAATCTAAGCTTTGCAAGGGCATCTTTAGTAGCAAACAATGAATTTCTAAAAGCACTTGGTCGTCCCAATCGGGAAATCGTCTCCACCAGCAGAGATTCCCAAGCAAGTCTGCTACAAGCTTTGGAGCTTAGCAATGGGGAAAAACTGAACAAATCACTGGTCAAAGGAGGTGAAAAATGGGCGGCGGCATTCACCGATCCGGTGATCCTCACGGAAAATCTCTACGCCAAAGCTCTGCTCCGAAAACCAAGTCCCAAAGAACTCGAAGTGGCTCAAAAAGCTCTTGGCCTAAAACCCAATACTGCAGCTGTCCAAGATTTACTTTGGGCAGTATTCCTCTTACCCGAATTCCAATTGATCTACTGATTGCCATGAAATACCTCCAAACCCGACGGGACTTTCTCAAGAAAACCAGCGCTGCGGCCATTTCAACGATGGGCATGGGGGCTCCATTCGCTGGATTGCTTTCCTCTTGCGAAAGTAAAATACCGACAACCGCCGACTCGGTGATTTTGCTTTTCATGGCTGGTGGCATGGCCCATACCGAGACGTTTGATCCGAAGAAATTCACCCCTTTCCGCAAAGGAATGGAAGCCAAGGAAGTGCTGAGTACTTTTCCTTCCATCCCAACCAAACTGGATGGTATCTTCCTTTCCGAAGGATTAGAAAACATCGCTTCGGTACTGGACAAAGGCACTTTGATTCGATCTTATCAGGCAGCTGACTTGGGACACATTCTCCATACAAGACATCAGTATCATTTTCACACTTGCTATGAACCACCGCAATCCGTGGTAGTTCCTCATTTGGGAAGCTGGATCGCTAAGGAAAAAGGCCCACTCAATCCGGTTATCCCTCCCTTCATCAATATCGGGCAGCGCTTTACCGTCGGGGAAGGAGAAGAACTGAAAGCCTTTCACTCTGCCGGATTTTTAGGTTCGGAGTACGGGCCTTTTCTCATTCCTGATCCTTCTGCCGGATTGGAAGCGGTAAGACCTCCCGTGGGAATGGACTACAAACGTTTTGAAGGGAGAAATCAGCTTTACAATGACCTGGTCGCTGCAAGTCCTATGGGGGAATTTGGCTCGGATTACCAAAAGGAATCCCTCAAACGATCCATGGAACAGGCATACATGTTGCTCAATTCTCCCGAAGCCAAGGCCTTTGACCTCAGTCAGGAACCTAAGGAAAGTTATGATAAGTATAACACAGGTCGCTTCGGATTGGGATGCCTTTTGGCAAAAAGACTCGTGGATCAGGGTGCTCGATACATCACGGTGACTACCGAATATGAGCCATTTTTCGGTTGGGATACCCATGACAACGGCCATACCCGCCTCACTGACATGAAGAAACTGATCGATGGCCCAATTGCCCAACTCATCAAAGACTTGGATCAAAGTGGCAAGCTAGACCGCACGATGGTGATCGTAGCCAGTGAATTTAGTCGGGACATGCTGATGGAAGGCCGACCTGACCTCAAGGTCCAAGACCAGGTGGAAGTACCCGATATCATCGAGGACATGAAAAACTACGGCATGCACCGGCACTTCACAGATGGTTGTTCCGTGTTGATGTTCGGAGGAGGAATCAAGAGAGAGCATGTCTTTGGAAAAACCGCCGACGAGCGCCCCTGCAAGACCATCGAAAATCCGATCAAAATCGAAGGGATCCATCAGACCATTTATCATGCCTTGGGAATTCCTCCCGATAAAAACTACGAAATCGAAAAGCGGCCTTTCTACACCACACCTGATGGACATGGGAAGGTGGAGTTTGGGCTTTTGGCAAAATCATAAACAAAAAATTTATTTTACCACTGGATCTATTTTATTTACCTTTCATCAACTTTCAAGAACTCAAAATTCGGCTTCCGTTAAACATTTTGATTCATCAAGAGTCTAAACCTTTAAACCAAAAAAATTCAACCCAAATCAGTTAGTCCTATGAAAATGATTACAACACTAATCCTAGCATTCGGAGCATTATTGGCAACGAATGAAAAAATGGCTCCTGCCACAGTGAACAAAACAGAAAGCACAGTTACCTGGAAAGCCAGCAAAGTAACCGGAGAGCATTGGGGCTATGTGCCCATTTCTGATGCGAAACTTGACTATTCAAATGGAAAAATTACCGGTGGATCCTTCGAAATGGACATGACAAACCTGACTGTAGAAGATCTGACAGATCCAAAATCAAAGGGAAATCTGACCAATCACCTGAAGTCTGATGATTTCTTTTCGGTGGAAAAGTTCAATAAATCAACTTTTAAAATCACGAATGTAAAGTCGACTAGTGCTACAGATTATACCATCACTGGCGATTTGACGATCAAAGGAATTACAAAACCTGTAAGCTTCCCTGCCAAAGTAGCCGTAGCCGGCAACAAAATGACCGCCACTGGCACAATTAAGTTTGACAGAACTCACTATGATATCAAATTCAGATCAGGTAACTTTTTCGAAGACTTGGGTGACAAGATGATTTACGATGAAGTGAATTTGGATGTGAAGTTGGTAGCGACAATTTGATAGGATTTAATAGTCTCACTAGATCAAAATCGAAAATTAAGAGGCTGTCTCATTCATGAGACAGCCTCTTTTTATATCAATCACGTCTAAATTTCGAATACTGTTTTCTATTTCACAATTAATGCATCGATGTCAAAACCATCTTTGGTCAGCTCTATTTCTTGAATAAATTCCGCAGTCATAACCAACGTATAATCTTCATATTTTGAAATAATCTGCAAAGACAAACACCCTCCGGTTTCTTTTAAATATGGCCCAAACCCTCCAAGATTATGATTTTTAAAGGGTTCAGGATTAACTTTTATTTCCTCTGAGAAAAAATAAATGGTCGAGTTTTCTCCGCTTGTCATCTCAATACCCTTACATAATTTTCCCAAGACGATTTTTTCCTCCGAAATACCTTTGAATTTCACTTTCTCTCCAAATGCATTAGCCGCATCGAGATACATAATGTTTCCATTCTTAGGATAGAAATACCGGTTAGTTTTAGAATTATATAATTGCTGAAAATTTTGACTTTGGCCATAGGATATATAATTCTCCCGATTGATGTAGTAGTGCTGAACTGAATCATTTTCAACCAGCATTTTTTCTGTTATATCCACCCCATCTGGACTAAAATATGAGTATCTATAAATTATGTACCCTTCAAAGTCCTTGGATTGAGAAAAGGCAGTGAAACAAATGGAGACGAAGAAGGAAAATAAAATAAATGACTTCATTATAGGGGAGAGAAATGTTCATTGAAAATTAGTTGAATTAAATTTCCCTTACAACAATTTACTACAAATCATACTTCACCGTCAGCAATCCATATCTAGGCTGAACTAGATAGGCATACGTGCTGATGAGATTTTCGCTGAAACTGTCTCGACGAATCGATCGGGTATCCAGAATGTTCCAAACCGAAATTCGAAATTCCCAAGGGCTTTTCTTGCCTTGATAGCCTAGAAAGGCGTTCAAAAACTCAAAGTCACTTCGGATTCCACTGGCCTGATTGAGGTAAGAATTGTAGGTGTAATCCGCATTCAACTTGAGCCCTTTATAGATATCCAGGTCGATTTCCACCTTGGGACTGTGGGTGGAAAAGGTGTTTTTGATCGCCCCGGAAGTATAGTTGTTGGTAGTGAACGCATAACTCAGATCCACTTCTAAAATCTTGAAAAAAGTAGAAGTAACCTTGAAGTCGTAAGTCTGAGAAACCTGCTCATTTCTGGAAGGCCTTTCATCCAAAATGAGATTGGCAGAATAGGCATTCCACTGTCCTCCTGCCTCCAATTTGAATCGGCTGTAGCGCTTGTCCATCCGTAGATCCCCAGTGAGTGATTCATTGACAGGTTCCACATTGACGACGGAAAGCAGCCGATTTATTCCCGCAAAATCCGTGGTAGTAATGAGTTCGTCACGCTTGCGCTGCCAGTTTAGATTCCCGTAGAGATTCAATCCTGTAAAGAAATCAAAATGACTATAATTCAGGGCATGAGTATAATACAGGCCATTTTCTAGCAATCGGTTACCTTGGAAAATCGAATTGTAATCCTGAAGCACAAATCCTTGAGCAAGCTTTTGGATGTCCATAAAGTTTGCTTCAGTCTGGAATCTGTAAGTCAGGGATTTATTTGATTTAATGTTCCATTTAGAATAAAATCCCGGCAACACCATGACTTTCTCCTGACTGAGCTCATTTCCGAATTGCAAATCCTGCCAAGCAAAACGATGAAGAAAAACCGATGGACTGACAATGAACTTTTTCCACTTGGTCTTAAAGGTCATCCCCAAGTAAACATCCTGAAAGCCGAAATCCGCATCGTTTTCAAATGCTTCGAAGC
Source organism: Algoriphagus litoralis (assembly GCF_003259255.1). GTDB lineage: Bacteria > Bacteroidota > Bacteroidia > Cytophagales > Cyclobacteriaceae > Algoriphagus > Algoriphagus litoralis. Next base: position 156,887 of record NZ_QGOL01000011.1, on the reverse strand, counting down.
TTTGCTCTGAATCCACCTGATTGAGGCGCCCAACCAAGGTCTGAGTGATGCTTTGGATACCCAAAGACCAATTCAGGTGATTGGTAGCATTCAATATATGGTAATAGTTAAAGGCTGCTTCTAATGTCTGGGAGTGGATCTCCTGCTGCAGAAGAAAGCGGTAGCGCTCTTGGTCTTGGATAGGCAAGAGACCAATGAAAGGTTTCTGGTTGGTGGTCAGATCAAAAAGTGGATCCTGAAATTTCTTTTCCCAGTTTCCTTCGAAAGAAAATACACGCTTCTCACTCGGTGCATGGTACCACTCTGCTTTTTGTTGAACACTGTAGGGAGTGCGCGACTGAATTGTCGCCAGATTTTGGTCGATTTGCCCAAAATTGGAATTGAGCAGGTTTGAATTTGCAATTTCACTAAGCTTGCCAAAGGCACTGTACTTGAAATACGTCTCTTGGCTTGGGGTGTAGGTCAAGGCATATTTCATCAGGCCGGATTTATTTTCCACTCGACTGGCAGTGGTCAGGAGTTCCTGATTGCTTTCGCCAGAATTGAGATAGGTTCGTAGCGATGAGCTGCCCAGTTCGTTTTCGGAGGTGGACGCTATGACAAACCCAGCGTGTCTCCATTTACTACTTGGATTGAAATTGAAGTTAAACGCACCCAAGCTTGTCTCCAGAGAGGCTGCATTATCCCGACTGGCAAGTGGAATACCCAGATCATCTCCTCCGAGCGAGAGCCTGGATCCCGACCGACTACCCAATCCCCCCATTCCGCCAGAAAATCGAAAATAATCCGACAGTGAAAAGGTCTGTTCGCCTACATTATTGGATCCCGCGATGAGATTGAGATTTAGTTTCGGCGCGTAGTAAAACACATTGGCATGTCCCAAGTATCGCTCCTCCGGTCCGCCTCCAGCCGTGACATCTCCAAAGACCATGTTCTTTTTCCCTTCTTTAAGCTGAATATTTAAGGCAAGCGTTTCATCCGTGTCCAAGCCCCGCATAGGCGAAACTTCATTGAAGTTTTTAAGAACCTGAACACGATCCACCGCATTTGCAGGTAGGTTTTTGGTCGCGAGTTTGGTGCTGCCGTCAAAGAATTCTTTGCCATCGACCAAGACTTTGTCGACCTTTTTCCCCTGCACTTTGACATCCCCATTGTCATCGATCTGGAAGCCCGGAAGCTTTTCCAGGACATCTTCCAGTTTCCGCTCATTGCCGGTGGTAAATGCATCTGTCTTGTAAGTAAGCGTGTCTCCCTTCATGGTCACGGGCATCTCCGAAACCACCTCCACCAAGCCTAATTCGGTATCGCTTTGTTTGAGAATGATCTGCATCTGAACTTCCGGATCCCATGCTGAAATGAGTCTTTCAAACTGCTGGTAACCCACAAAAGAAACTCTGAGCAGGTATTCAGCGCCGGGAGCCAGGGTGATTTTAAATCGACCCTCGGCATTGGTAATTCCAAATCCTCCGATTTTTTGGGTACTTTGATTGATCGCGACCACATTGGCATAGGCGATCGGATTATCCAAGCTATCCAAAACCTGCCCGACCAAGGGTTTGGTTTGAGAAAAAGAGGGAAAGGAAATCAGGAAAAAGCCAAGACAAATTAGAGCTCGATACAATCCAAATATTGATGTTTTTAAAACTTTCGGTGAGTGAAGACACACACCGGGGAAATCCGTTTGAGAACATTCACTGCGATGAAGAATTTGCTTCCAAAAAGGCATAGTTGGTTTAGATTTCAATTTTAAGCGGTTTTAGAGATGAGGTTGCTGTAGATGGACACGCTTCGGACCAAAGCCACTGACCTTACGACTCAGCACCTGTCATCTATTTCTTTTTCAATCAATTACTAACCGTCCTTTATTGAACTTGATATAATTTCGGTTCGGTTACCCCTTTTTTGGCATAATATTCTTTGTTCATTTCAAAGTTCATCAGGGTCATTTCATTCAAATATTCCTCTAGCGGCTGAAGTCCAATTTCCATTCTTCTTTGATTTACATTCATACTATCCGCAAGATTTTTGGGGAAAGCTTGACAAATTTCCATGTTGTAGTCAACCTGGGTTCCATAGATTTGAGGCAGGCCATTGTTTATGTTTACCCGATCGACTAACAATCCGTAATTCCTTGGATTTGCATTTTTCTTATCCACCTCGATTTTCATTTTTTCCAAAACTTGTTTTTGAAAATCAGGATCGTGGTCAGAATGCTGAACCATCAACCAAAAGTTGCCAGAGCCTTCCTCACCAGCTAAGTCGAAGCCCACAAAGCCGTGTTGGTCAAACAACTCCTTGAGTCGGATTTGGTGGGTGGTGAATACGCTATCTTTAAATGAATTCCATTGTTCACTTGACATTTCTTTGTATTTCCCTTGAGGAATATAGGCCGCGATTTGGTCAATTTCTGCCATTCTTTTAAGCTCATCTGCTACCTTTTGATCAAACTCAACTTTTTCAGGTACAGACACAGTTCTCCCTTTTCTTTCTTTACAACCAAGCAGCAGAAGTCCAATCAGTAGTATTCCAGAAAGCTTATTCATAGGTATTTGCATTACTACAGGCTACTAATTCCCAATCCGAATCGTAAACTGGCTCCCCTCTCCCGGTTTGCCTTGATATTGATTCATCATTTGCTTCATTCCCTCTTCCTGCATAGCTCTGAATTCCTCCCGGTTTACTACTTTGCCTCGCTTAGGCACTTCGATGGCGACGGGTTCCTTGGCAGGATTGAGTTCAATTCGCTCACAAATCAGCGTTCTGCCACCATTATGGATTTCGAGGATCAGCCCAGGCAGTCCAAAGTAATTTTCCGGCCCATGGGAAACAGGAATATCCGGAGTAAACCACGCAGTGATATTGATCGTGTCTTTGACGTTTTCCATTTCGGTCATTCCTGTAGAAAATCGCTGGGAATCAATTATTCGTGAATAGGTTGCTTTTTGGGCGGTGTATTCCCCGATCTTTTTGGATTCACCGGTCAACTCCCACTCAGCAGGCTCTAGGGCATCCTTGACCAAAACTTCTTTGCCCATCACTTCCTGCTCTTGGATGTACGACTGGTCCGCAATGTTTTTGTACAGGACCCGATCTTCGCTCCCTGTATTGATAACCATGGTCATTCCGCCGGAGGATGCAGTAGCAGGACCGCCTCCCAGAGTTTCGGCCTGCTTCCAGTTGGATTCAGTTTGGGTAAATGACAGGATATAATCCCGCTCCATCTGTTTTTTGAGTTGAGCTTGGATTTCGGCCATTTGTTCAGGTGCCATTTGCGAGCTGTCCATTGAAATTTTAATCTGAGAGGAAGATTTATAATAAGCTCTTCCTGTCAGACCTTGGGCGAAAGCAGCTCCAATCCCCATGAAAAGGATCAAAATCGAGAGAAGGGTAAGTCTGAGGTTCATATGTTTATATTTTTAACTTCACAAATGAAGAAAAGCCAAAACTAATGCTGTGTTAAGCACTGTTAACGTGTGTTAACCTCCATTTTTTCCGCTTTTTTATCCTTCTAATTTAGCGGTGTGGAAAAACTGAATTTCAAGCGGATAGGCATTTTGATCGGAGCTACTTTGCTGATCAGCATTGGGGTCCAAGCCTGGAGAATGTATTCCCAGTTTGAAATCATCCAAAGCCAACTCGTCAGCGATATCCAGGAAAGCTTGGATAATGCAGTCGAAAGTTATTATGCCGAATTGGCCAAAACCAACGTCATCACACTCACGGATAATCTTGAATTACAAAAAGCAGAAGATTTAACGTTCTCGGTAGATTCTCTTCCGAATGGGTTTGATGGAGATTTTTTCTTCAAAACTGACACTTTGCTTGACAAAGGAAATCAAAGTCCATTTTTTGAACGGATCGGAAAAAGCAAAATGATCCTCAAGGCCATTGAAGGACTCGAAGGGACTACGGATTCAGTTTTTTGGATGGGTGAATTAAAAGACAGTCTCAAGGTCTTTCCCAAAATCGATTCCCTGCGGCATAAGGCCGTAGATCAGGTCAACAATGTGAAGATTTTCTACGGCAGAGATGCGGCTGACAGCCTTTCTGAAATCACTTACTTGACCAACCGGATCATCATTTCCATCACCCGAGATTCGATAGAAGTAGACAAAATCAGGGAAAATCTAAAAGCTGAGTTGGACCGGAGACATATCGAAGTGGATTTTACCCTTCTGCATCATGATGCTAAGGCAATCCTAGATTCTTCAGCAGTTATACAAAGGGAAGAAATGCCGTTTCGTGTAGTGTCTCGATCTACTTTTCTACCAAGAGATCAATCTTTGGAACTCAATTTTGAAAATACCGCCAGCACAATCCTGAAGCGGGGAATCTTCGAAATCCTGACTTCCCTGATTTTCCTCGGGATCATTGCTTATGCCTTCTACTACCTCTACCAGACGATCAAAAACCAGAAGGAAATCGCTGAAATCAAGCAGGACCTGATTGCAAACATCACCCACGAATTCAAAACGCCGATCGCCACGACGCTATCTGCTATCGAAGGAATCCAGCAGTTCAATCCTGAAAACGATCCTTCAAAAACTGATCGATATCTAGGAATTTCTAAAAATCAGATGTTCAAATTGAATCAAATGGTTGAAAAACTCTTGGAAACTGCTACGCTCGATTCAGATCAGTTGGTTTTGAAAAAGGAAGCGATAGAACCAGAAATTCTTTTGCGTCAGCTCGTCCAGAAGTTCCAAACTTTGGCACCGGATAAAGCTATAGATTTGATTTTGCCGGCCAATCCAAAGCCCATTTTCGCAGATTCATTTCACTTCGAAAATGCCCTCTCCAATCTGATCGACAATGCGATCAAATATGGCGGAAACGAAATTCGAATCTGCCTCGATCAAAGTGGTATGAATAAAGTCAGGATTTATGACAATGGCGGAAATATAAGCTCTGAGCAAAAGGAGCGGGTTTTTGAGCAGTTTTACCGAATTCCAAAAGGTGACCTTCACGATGTTAAAGGCTTTGGCATCGGCTTGTATTACGTGAAAAAGATCCTGGAAAAGCACGAAGGCAAAATCGAGCTGGAGATAGGAAAGCAGTCCACCACCTTCAGCACCTACTGGCCATGAGCAAAATCAATGTAATTCTCGCTGAAGATGAATTGGCCTTGGGGACGATCATTCAGGAAAGTCTGGAAAGCCGGGATTTCAAAGTTCGGCTCTGCGGAGATGGACAAAAGGCATGGGAAAGTTATTTGCAGCAAAAACCTGATGTGCTGGTCTTGGATGTGATGATGCCGAAAAAAGACGGTTTTTCACTAGCCGCTGAGATCAGAAAAATCGACCCACATACTCCGATTATTTTCCTCACTTCCAAAAGTCAAACCGAAGATGTTGTCAAGGGTTTTGGACTTAGGGCAAATGACTACATCCGGAAACCTTTCAGCATGGAGGAACTCATCGTGAGAATTAAGGCTCATCTGGATAAAATCCGGGTTCGCCAAAGTCAAAGCGACTGGATTACTTTGGGGAAATATGAGTTTCATCCCACCCGGCAGTTGTTGAAGTTTGGAGAAACCGAGCAACCGCTCACTTCCAGAGAATCACAACTTCTACAGATCCTGCTGGAAAATGCAAATGACATCACGGATCGCACGCTGATCTTGAATCAAATCTGGGGTTCAGACGACTTTTTCAACGCCCGTAGCATGGATGTCTTTATCACCAAGCTCCGCAAAAAACTTCAGGACGATCCAAATATCCAGATTCTGAATGTTCGGGGATATGGGTTTAAGTTGGTGTGTTGAAGGTTTTTCGGATTACAAATCCTCCTGTAAGAATTCGAGATTGCAAATCTCAAATAGCTGTAAGACTGCAAATCTCGAATAGTGAGACCTTTTCTTCTTCTATGCGATCTTCACTTCAGTATCCATCAATTCAACCTTGAAGTTGACTTTAGCTTTTAGCGCTTCAAATACTTTCAAAATTGTTTCGATGGTTACGTTCTTTGTGTTGCTTTCAAGTTTGGAGATTTGAGATTTCTGAACCCCTATAAGTTCTCCAAGTTGTTCCTGAGTCAGTTGACGTTCCTTTCGGGCGGTCTTGATCATTTCACCGATTAGTTCAAGCTTCAGCTCAAATTCAAATTGATCCCTTCTTGGCGTTCCAACTTTACCAATAAGCAAATCTTGGGCTTCATCAAGACTATATGATTTCATTTTCCTTTATTTTTTTTGTGAAAATATTCTATTCTTATCTGTTCCGCTTTTTCGATCTCCCTTGGACTTATCTTATCGGTTTTTTTCACAAAACCATGAGTTCCGCACACCAAAGTCATTTCGTTGTTTTCTTTGTCCCAAAAAGCGAGAAGCCGGTATTGAAGTCCTGCAAATTGGGTTCGGAACTCCCAAATGTTTTGATTAAGCTTTTTGAAAAGTTTGGGATCATTCAGGATTTGAGCTTTTCGAATATTGTAGAATATTTTGTCCTGAACTTTTACGTCTTGGATTTTAATGAATTCGAAAGCTTCGTCCAATAACTTGATTTCAAACTTTTTTTCCATCAAATGAACAGTGATTAATACTTGTTAAATATAGAAAAGGTTGCAATAAAAGGAAACTTTTAATAGAATTTGTCTGCAGATCTATTTTATCTAAATCCCACAGGCGTAGATTCGAGATTGGCAATCTCGAATTCCGACGATTTTAGAAAAGTTATTTTGTTACCTCACTTTTCAACCTTGGAATTAGCCAAGTTCTTTTTGAAAAGCTCCAGATCGCTGTGCTGGCTGATTTCACCCATTTCCACAGCCTTTTCAAAATAAGGAACCGCTTCCTTCGCTTTTCCCAAAGCTACCAAGCCATCCCCCATGCTGTCATAGACATTGGCTGAATCAGGAAATCGGTCTAAGTTGTACTGAAATAAAGCGATGGCATGCTCCGGTTGATCCCGCCGAAGTTGATCATAGCCTAATCCGTTTATAAGGGGTTCTGGGATTTTATTTTCAGGGTAATAAGCTAACAAACCGTCTAAAAATTCTTCAAAGTCTCCAACTGTGTATTTTTCTGACGCGGAAATTATTCGATCAGCAGGTTTTCCGTAGTATTTTGAAAGAATTGCAGAAGCAACTTTTTCTGGTTCCTGAAGGTGCAAATAATGCATGTAATTTGAAATCACCACGAGTTCAGAATCCTTACTATTGAGTACCCACTTTGTAAAATCTGCAATTCGGTTTAGCTGCAGCATGTTTAACAATTCTTGGTAATTTAATCCCAAAGAAGGGTTCAATGGATTTTCCATATAGCCCATGTGCTTTCCTCCCACTAAAATTACTGAGGGAATTTCCGGAAAATCATAAAGCTTTAAATCTTGGGTTTTTCCCTCAAAAAAATCCAGCATCACCTCTCCTTCACCCTTCACTTCTGCGGGGGCATTTTTGAAAGCCCCCCTCCTCATGTTAAAATAGTCAGTCGCAATTTTTTCTCCATCCATTCCTTCCCGATCAACAATTGAAATCATCGATTCTTTGCTTAATGTTTTATCCATCGGGTCAATGTATATCATGCCTTCAATATCCTCTGGATAGGTCTGGGCAAAATGGTTCATCAAAATCGCCCCCCAACCATCACTGACCAAGATGTAAGGAGGTGCAAGTTCCAATTCATCTAGGAGCCGCTTTAGCTGCTTGGTGCGATTGGCAGGTGTAGGAAGCTCCTCCCTCGCTTCGGAATTTCCTAAACCTGCTCGGTCGTAGGCTAAAACCGGTATGCTTTCCTCAATTTCAAGGATGACGCGATTCCAATTCTCCAAATAAGCGCCCAAGTCTCCCTCCAAAATGATCAATGGCTGTCCTAGCTTGCGGTTTTTAATCCCCTCTAATTGATAATGCTGGGACTTCCCATCAATTTGAATCGTCTTGGAGGCCTTTTGGGCGAATGAGAACAGTGATCCTGAAAAAACAAATAGGAGGCTTAATGCGAAAGATTTTTTCATAACTACCTTGTATTTAATACTGTCTAGTTACTAAATGATTTAAAAAAATCCTACTAATTAAATCTTTTTAGTGCTGGAAAATCGTAAGAATTGCGGATTACAAACTGATTCCATCTTTTGAACTTTTTATTTCTATACTACCCCTTCGATAAAAATGGGGATATTCCTTCAGCCTAGGCAGCCTCGCATCCGTCTTTTTCCACCAGTTTTCCAGCTTAGTCTTCAACTGAGAAGCTACAAAAGGAAGCTGCTGAACCAGATTGGATTTTTCCATGGGATCAGTCGAAAGGTCATAGAGCTCAGCCTCTGATCCGTCAAAGTAGTAGATCAGTTTGTAATCGCCAGAACGGACAATGGAGTAAGGAACTACATCCGGTGCTCTATAATGTGGAAAATGCCAAAAAAGGTCTCTGCTGTTCTCTTTCTGAGGATTCTCAAAAACAGCCTTGAGACTTTGACCATCCAAAATCTCAGGCTTGAATTCCCCTAAGTATTCCAAAATCGTCGGAACCCAGTCCATCGTGATGATCGGTATAGCTGAAACCGTGCCTGCAGCAACTTTTGAAGGCCAGCTCACAATCGTAGGCACCCGGATTCCTCCTTCGTAGGGATAACCTTTGTAAGACCTAAGGAGGAGATTGACAGTCACCGGTTTTTGGGGATTTCCGATCAGGCCTCCATTATCTGAGGTGAAGATCACCAGTGTATTTTCACGTATTCCCAGTCTATCCAACTCATCCAGAACTTTGCCGACGTTTTGGTCCAGATTCTCTACCAATGCGGCATAGGTGGGATTTCCTTGCACCCCAGGAACCTTACTTTTGTACTTTTCTACCAAATCCTCAGGTCCCATGATCGGTGTGTGAACCGCATAGGGAGCCCAATGAATGAAAAAATTTCTGTCTTGATTTTTGATAAAATTCAGGATTTCATCCGCTTCCCTGTCGGTTAGAAATTCGCCTTGTCTCCTTGGCGGAACATTCTTCAACACATAATCAGGTAATGCATTTTGAGCTAAATAAGGATCAAAATAACTGGGCGGCTGCCCAAGATCATTCCCGCCGATATTGATGTCGAAACCTTGATCTTCGGGATGATTTCCCGCTTCGCCAAGGTGCCATTTGCCCACATGGAGCGTCGTATACCCCACTAATGTCAAGCGCTCAGCAAGAGTTATTTCCTCTAGCGGCAGAAAGCCCTGATTGGTAGGGGTACGGAGTTTTTGATCGCCATTTTCCTCATAGTCCGTAGGCAGGGCGAGACCGGAACCTCCTTGAAACTTGGCACGAATCCAATCTGTGATTCCAGTCCGAGCCGGGTATTTTCCTGTCAGGAGTGCGGCCCTAGAAGGAGAACATATCGCAGCGGCAGCATAGGATTGGGTAAAAAGCATTCCCTCCGAGGCCAATTGATCCAGATTTGGAGTTTCATAAAAGTCACTCCCGAAAGCTCCCAAATCCGCTGCCCCCAAATCATCCACGTGTATGAGCAGGATGTTAAATACCTCTTTTTCTTGAGAAAAAGCAGAAAAAGAGAGTAAAATCAAGGCAGATAGGATCAATCTTTTCATTTTGATTCCTCCTTATAGGTTAAATAAAATCAATTCATGGAAAAATTCAGCCAAACCTTAAGCCATCACCGTGTATGGTAGTGTATTAATTCAGTAAGGTGGTTTATTCAGTTTAGTTAAAAGCCAGAGGAAGTCGGGAAAGTAGGAAGAGTCTTTCCCGCCCCTCTGCACCAATCGGAAAACTTCTAGTACTTCAAACTCTTCAAGTAAGCGATACTTTTTGGCAAAGCCTCCAGTTCATGCTCGCTTTCATCTTCAATGAACATGTGCTTGATCCCTATTTTGTTTGCTTCGCGAAGTATTGCTGGAAAGTCCAACTCACCCTGACCTAAGACTACGTCATTCTCCGGACCAGTCAAGCCTGTCATATCCTTTGGTGCTCCTTTTTTGAAGTCCTTTAAATGTAGCGAAACCCATCTTTTACCATATTTTTTCAATAAAGCAGCCGGATCTCCTCCACCAAAATGCGTCCACATCACATCCATTTGCAAGGAAACATATTTTGGATCGGTGTTTTCTACCAAATAATCAAACAGGGTTCCATCCTGATAGGATTGAAATTCATATCCATGCACATGATATTTGAAAGTCAGTCCATTTTCCTTCAGTACTTTTCCTCCCTCATTAAATGCCTTGATGGCTCGATCCGCATCCGCTTTACTGAACTCACCTCTTTTGTGCGGAATCCAAGCACACATCACGTACTTTGCTCCCAATGCCTTAGCCCGGTCTGCAACAGCTTGAGGGTCGGATTCCAGCTGCTCGAAGCCTGTTCCGGTAGAAGGAATGGATATTCCCCGATCTGCCAGCATTTTCTTGAATTCAGCCGGATCCACACCTTGTGGTGCTCCGCCTTCAAATTCGGTAAAGCCCATTTGTTGAATGATATCCAGTGTCTCCGGAATACCATTTTTCCACTGATTTCTGAAAGTATAGGACGCAATGCCGAGTGGTGCTTGAAACATCGGCTCACCTTTTTTCTGGGCGCTAATTTCCGAAGGTGAGAAAATCCAAGCTAAGGCAAGGAGAAGAGGAATTAGTGTTTTTTTCATAGATTTTTGGGTTTTGTCAACGGTCCACAGACGGCAGTCTACAGCCGATCCAACTAAATTTTGGGTTTTGTGCTAATTCAGAAATCAAAGGCTTGAATCTAACAACAAGCAGCAGTCGACAGTGGTCCGTCGACTGTTGACCAATTACAAATTCAATTTGTTCAACTCCTCCACCGCGAAATTTGCAGCTCGGGCAGTCAGGGTCATAAAGGTCAAGGTTGGATTTTGGGTACTGCCGCTAGTCATGCAGGCTCCATCTGTGACAAAGACATTTTTGCAGGCATGGAGCTGATTGTGGCTGTTCAGCAGGGAAGTTTTCGGATCTTTTCCCATACGCACTCCTCCCATTTCATGGATATCTGAGCCCGGAGGCGCTCCTGAGTCACTTACATTGATGTTTTTGAAACCCATTCGCTCGTACATTTCGCTTTGCTGCTGGACAAAATCTGCTGTCATCTTATTGTCGTTGTCCTTCCATTCTACAGACATGATTAGCTTTGGAATGCCGTATTTGTCTTTTTCACTTTCGGAAAGCCGGATATGGTTTGATTCCTCAGGCACCATCTCACCTTGCATCCAAGCAGCCATTCCCCAGATGCCATATTTTGGACTGAGGAGACTGTCACGCAGGGCATCGCCAATCAATTCACCATTTCCATCTAATTGACGGCTACCGGACATTCCTATGGCATAGCCACGGAGGAAATCAGTCTCTTGTCGGTATACATTTCGGAATCGAGGTACATAAGCATGTCCGGGATTGCGTCCGTCATTAAATTTATCCTGGAAACCCTCAAATGTCGCGTAGCCTTTGCCCCGATAATTGTGACAGGTGATGAATTTACCCATCATGCCGTTGTCATTCCCCAGTCCGTTGGGAAAACGGCTGGACTTGGAATTGAGCAAAATTGCATTGGAATTGATCGTAGAGGCATTGAGGAAAATGATTTTTGCATAAAACTCAATCGACTCCTGAGTCAATCGATCGATCACTCGGACCCCAACCGCCTTTCCTTTTTGCTCGTCATAGATCACAGATTCTACGACAGAATCCGGTCGAATCGTCAAGTTTCCGGTCTTCTCCGCCCAAGGCAAAGTCGATGCATTTGCCGAAAAATAGCCTCCGTAGACACAGCCTCTATTACACATATTTTGATTCATGCATTTATTTCGGCCTTGATCTTTGTGAATCTGCTGAGGATCGGTCAAGTGGGCACACCGACCTTGGATCAAGTACCGATCCCCATACATTTCTTTCAGCTGCTCGCTGTAGTACTTTTCCAAGCAACTCAATTCAAATCCAGGCTGGACAATCTGATCCGGAAGCACGTCCAGTCCATCCCGACTACCTGCAAAACCAACAAAAGTCTCCACATAGCTGTACCAAGGCTCCATATCCTTGTACCGAATGGGCCAATCTACGGCATAACCATCGCGGGCAGGACCCTCAAAGTCAAAGTCCGACCAGCGTTGCGTTCCTCGTGCCCAGAGCAGTGATTTGCCTCCTACATGGTACCCGCGAAACCAGCGAAAGGGTTTCTCCTCGATGTAGGGTTGCTCATCCTCGGCAAGAGCCCAGTGCATGGTCTCCTCCCTTCGCCAGTTGGCTGCCCCTATTCCGGATCGCTTCTCAATGGGTACTACGCCACGAAATTCAAATTCCCAAGGCGCTTTGGAAGCTGTGGGATAATCTTCTATATGTCGCACCATCCGGCCTCGCTCGAGCACCAGGGTTTTTAGTCCTTTTTCAGTCAGTTCTTTTGCAGCCCAGCCGCCTGAGGCACCCGAACCGATGACAATGGCGTCATAAGTTCGCTTGTCTTTTGAGTCTTGTAACATGTCGTTTTGGGTTTAGGATTGGGGAACGTCTACACACCCTCGGTAAAATCCCGGAGCTACCTGATACCCTCGGTAGTTGACCATGACTTCTTTGACAGTAGTGAATCCCATCACAGTATTGGATCGCATCAGTTCATAGAATTTGGATTCTGATTCGATTTCTGAGTTCTTCAATCGGAGCAGGGCCTGCTCACGTTCCATTTGGGTGAGGTCTACAAATCCAGCCTTTTTCAGGGCTTTCAATTGCCCTTTGATCAAATCCTGCTCTTCCTTTTCGTAGCACTTCTCGAATAACTTGATCAAAAACTGGTCAGTACCTGTACTCAATGCACCTATCGGCTGCGCATCTGAATTGAGCAATCTTGGAGGAAGACCAGCTGGGATGAAAGTATCAGCGATCGAAGCGATCAATTGCTCCTCCTCCAAGCTAAAAAAGCCTGAATGAGTCAAATGATCAATAATTTGCCACTTTCTATCGGCGAGCACCAATCCGGCTATGCCTACGACAGATCCGCCTATGATTTTGAGTGATTTACGTCTATCCATGGTATTTGGTATTTTGGGCAAATGGGGAATGACAAGATAGATTTTTTTGAAAAACGGATGTGGAAAATTGGATAGAATTCCATAAATGGAAAATCTACTTCAAATCACCTCAGCGATCGGAGTAATTGAATGAAAGCCCGATCGAGAAATAGGTTCGCAGTCTCTTGTCTACTGTATTGCTGGTTACCCCAAAGGTGATCGGTCCAAGAATGGAATTGTAGGAAACATCTGTTCCGTAACCAAAGTAGCTTTCATCTCTGAATATCTTTTTAGGAAAATCAGCCGCGTCAATGGGGTATTGCTGACTAAACCCAAGAAAATTAGCCCCAGCTCGAAGGTAGATTTTCTTGATCGGGACAAACTGAATTTCTGCACCGGCTTTGATAAAATTAGGGGTATTCACCTCTCCATAATTTAGACCCCAAAATGGTGTGTCACCAAAACGAATATTTTGATAGCCGCCAACTAGAAAATCCTGGAAAATCTTTCCCTGTTCATCTGTTGAAATGATCAGCCCTCCTGCCACTTCAGGCTTGAATTGCACCTTGGAACTTATTTGGATAAATTTTGAATATCGGCTATAAAAAGACAGGTGAGGATTTGGGGTAAAAACATCAATTACTCGTTCCAATATCGAAACGGGGACTGAAATCGATTCACCATTGGAGTTAAAAGTCAAGGTATCTACACCAGCCTGCAAATTGAGTCCTATCCAATCTTTTACATTAAACACTGACTCTACCAGCCCTTCCGCTCCCTTGGTGGGGAAATTTCTGTCATTCTGAGAATTGCGATAGTAAGTAAATTTAAGACCCAAATACCGTTGGTAGGCACTTTTGAGACCTTCCGGAAAAATGGACGCAAACCGGAATTTTGAATTACTGTTTTCCATCAACACCCCAAAGGAAAAAGCCTGCTTCAACGAAGAAGTGGAAATCATTTGTGCCTCTGCCCGTGAATTCTTCACAATATTTATGTTATCCTCTTTACCTGCGGTATAGGTAGGGAGCTGCTGATTGAGGTAATTCAAGCGAAGATTGAAGGCAAACTTTTTACTCGGCCCGACATATTTGTAATGATCAATCCGAAACTTTGGATTCTCAGAGATATCCGCGATTACCAGCGTCCGAGAGGATTTCCCTAGCAGATCTCTGGCAGTATAATTCAGCAAAATCCCAGCAGAAAACTGGTTGTCATAGTGAATGGAGGTATTGAGGAGTCTGGCGGCTTTTTCTTTGACCCTGAGCTGCAGTGAAAAATCTGTCTCATCTGCGGGTACCAAGCTATAATCGACTTTGTAAAACCCATTCATTCCAAAAACCCGATTAATTCCATCCTGCAACTCATCCCGGGTCACTTCTTCTCCAGCTTTGATGTCCAGCTTGGACAAAATCAAAGAAGGCGGGAAAAGTGAATTGCCTACGACACTGATATCCTTAAATCGAATCGAGCGTGCCTCCATACCAATTCCTTGAATTTTTGCATGGAGGCCTAAGCTATCTGCAACCAGCTGGAATTCAGGAAGAAATTTCTCGCCGGTTTCATCTCCAATTTTCAAAATGGCATCAAAATCCCCAAAACTTGCCGTACCAAATGGCCCGAGGTCAGGTTTGATATAAATATCAGTTCGGGAAATGTTTTCGGCAGTTTTCCCTAGGGATTGAGCCATGGACAACTGCATCAAAATGGCTCCAAAACCATCCAACTCTGCCGCCTGAATAAAATCCTCATCACTTACATTGACTCCGATGACAAAGTCAGCTCCCATCTCCCGGACCACATCTATGGGGAAATTATCAACCACACCTCCATCTACTACCATGGTACTGTCCAGCTGAAATGCTGTAAAAGCTGTGGGAATAGCGATACTGGACCTCAGTGCGTCATGAAGGTAGCCTTCCTTGAAGACCACGGCTTTCCCAGTACTGATGTCAGTGGCGATGCATCGAAAGGGAATCGGGAATTCATCAAAGTTTTTATATTTTCTAGCTGGCCAAGTGTAGTAATGGAGGACTTCAGACAGCATTTGTCCTTCGATAAGTCCTGAAGGAAGAGAAATCTTTCCATTTCGGATAGGTAATTCAAGAAGGTACCGATTATAGTATTCCTTTTCTTCAAAGGCTATTTTCTCAAATCCCACCCGATTGGAAATGATCAAATCCCAATCAATGGCCCGAATAATCTCCTCTAGTTCGTCTGCATTGTAGCCCATGGCATAAAGGCCGCCTACGACAGAACCCATGCTTGTTCCCGCCACATAGTCCGGACGGATTCCGGCTTTTTCCATTGCTCGGATTACTCCGACATGTGCGATCCCTTTGGCTCCGCCTCCACTCAATACAAGGCCGATTTTGGGTCGATCATCAGAAACATGATCCAGCTGAAATGCACTTGACCTGCCTGTAGTCAGAAGTACAAGTCCAAAGAGGCAGAAAACCAAATAATGGAGGCAGCGCATATGTAGTCTATCGGCCCAAGATCATTACGGATTTACTTTCTGTAATCTAGCGGGGCCTTTCGATCTCCTACCAAAGCCTTGTATTCAAAATCTGCTCCCCTGCGTTTGTTCAGCTCTTCCAGAGCTTTTACAGTGACGGAGGGATCTTTGAATAGGTCCATGGCAGTCAATGTCAGGGTTTTGGCAGCGACCATCATCCCTTTTTGTCCTATGCTCATGCCACCTGCCGCAACTGCCTGCCAAGTATGTGCAGAGGTTCCAGGAACCCATGTGGCGGTACCTAAACCTACTGTAGGCACAAGCCAACTGATGTCTCCCACGTCGGTAGAACCTCCACCACCTTTTTCGTTCACTATAAACGGAGCAATTTTTTCAGCATCTTCAGGGCTTGATTTTACTCCGGCAGGATAGGTCTTGATGATCTCTTCTGCAAATTTCCGCTCTTCTGGGGAATAGCTTACCCCACCAATTTTCTCCAAGTTTGCATGCATTATCCGGGCAAGTGTTTCATTGGGCAGAAGGTTATATACCCCATTGATCACTTCATATTCCATGCGGGTCTGTGTACCCAAGGCAGCACCCTCAGCTGCTTTTACCATACGCTCAAAAATCTGCTGTACAACCAAGGCATCTGGATGTCTGACATAATGATAGGATTCGGCAAAAGCAGGAACAACATTTGGCGCTTCACCACCACGCGTGATCACGTAGTGCATTCTGGTTTCCATTGGTACGTGCTCACGCATCAGATTTACCATGAAATTCATCGCTTCTACGGCATCCAATGCTGACTTACCTCTCTCCGGAGCTGCGGCGGCATGGGATGCTTCTCCATAAAATCTGAACTTCGTAGAAATATTTGCCAAGGAGGAAGTTGCTCCGGCAGCATTCTGAGAGCCAGGATGCCAATGCATCATGACATCGACATCTTCGATGAGTCCGGCACGTGCGATGTAGACTTTTCCTCCACCACCCTCTTCCGCTGGAGTTCCATATACTCTCAACGTTCCTTGGATCTTATTTTCCTTCATCCAATCCATCACAGCAATCCCGGAAGCAACTGAGGCAGCTCCAAAAAGGTGATGCCCACAAGCGTGTCCGGGACCGCCTTCTACTACGGCTTGTCGAAAGGGTACCGCCTGCTGCGATACACCTGGAAGCGCGTCAAACTCGGCCATGATTCCGATTACTGGCTTTCCCGAACCAAATTCGGCAACAAAGGCAGTAGGAATATCGGCTACACCAGGTGTTACTTTAAATCCGGCATCCGAGAGGGTCTTTTGCAACAGTGCTGAGCTGTTTGTTTCCAGATATCCCAATTCAGGATTGGCCCAAATCTGCCTGGCAAGATCACCATAGAAATCAGCTTTCGAATCCAATTTTTTGAGAACATCCTCTTGCGCAAAAATTGAGAAACAGGAAAGGTTGAATAGAATAATCAGGAAATATTTTTTCATATAAGGTCAGTTTTGTTCGGCAAAATACTAATTGTTAGCAATTGATTGGCGGAATATCATAGCGAATCCAAAGAAATGGAAATAATATTTTTACATCAATCCAAGAAATAATTTAACTTTTTTGATAATTGAAAAAATTCTGAAAAACACTCATTCTCAAGCGATTGAAAAATTCTTACATTTTATCTTCCAACCTGAAAGCACTATGAAATCGAGCTGTAAAAGATCCGCACGTCAAGTAATGATTCTCCATCATTCGAGATTCCATCTGGCTTTTTTAAATCAAATTTTACCCAGATGAAAAAAATATTAAAAGTTGTTGCCTATCTGTTAGGCATTGTAGTCATTTTGGCCATTGGCGGACTCGCCTATCTCCAATTTGGATTCCCCAAAGTAGATCCCGCCCCGGAGTTGACCATTGAGTATTCCCCAGACCGAATCGAAAGAGGTGCCTATCTTGCAAATCACGTGACCGTGTGCATGGATTGTCATTCCAAGCGGGATTTTTCCCAATTTTCCGGGCCTCCTACTCCAGGTACTTTGGGTGCGGGTGGAGACCGATTTGATCATAGCATTGGATTACCGGGTGTCTTTTATGCTAAAAACATCACTCCGGTAGGAATCGCAGATTACAGTGACGGAGAGCTGTATCGGCTGATCACCACCGGTGTCACCAATGATAACAGACCTATGTTCCCTTTGATGCCCTACACCTACTATGGCAAAATGGACCCAGAGGATATTTATGATATCATCGCTTACATCAGGTCGATACCCTCGGTTGCATCTGAGATACCTGAGTCCAAAGCTGATTTTCCTGTCAATTTGATCCTTCGGACCATGCCCGTAAATTCGACACCATCCAAAAAACCTGATCCAAGCGATCAAGTGGCCTATGGAGCATATCTTGTAAATGCATCAGCCTGCATGGAATGTCATACCCAAGTCAGTCCTCAAGGGATCATTATTCCAGAATTGGCATTTTCCGGAGGTAGAAGTTTTCCATTCCCAGGAGGAACTCTAGTGACTTCCTCCAATTTGACTCAGGATACTGAGACAGGCATCGGGAGCTGGAATGAGGAAATGTTTGTCCGCCGATTTACCCAGTATGCCGACTCAGGCTATGTGAATCCACAAGTTTCCCCAGGTGAATTTAACTCGATCATGCCTTGGACGATGTACTCGGGTATGAAAGAAGAAGATCTCAAAGCAATCTATGCCTATCTGAAAACGATCAAGCCTATAAAAAATGAGGTTGTGAAATTCACTTCCTCTCGGTAGAAGTAGAAATTGGGAACTTACCCTGATTCAAACCGTTAACAGGGTAGGTTTTCTTTTTAAAGTTAAAATGAAGACTTTTGTACCGAAGTGAAAAAAATTCTGTCCACCATATTGTTGTTCATCTTTTTCGCAGGTCAGGTAAATCTGGCTTGGGCAGAACATTTTTGTGGCGACAAATTGGTCAGCAGCGAGCTCACAGTAACTCCCAAAGCACACGACTGCTGCGGTTCTGAATCCTCCGCACCGATGGATTGCTGCGAAGACGAAATCACGCAGGCTGATTCGGATGACTTTTTCAAAAAGTCAGAAATCAAATCGCAGATCTCAGCTGAGTTTGTCTTGGCTTATGTGATTTCTTACATAGGAATTGATGCATTTGAGGCTGATTTTGTTACTCCTATCTCCTACTTCCCTGATATTCCGATTCCGGATTTACAGGTTTTACATCAGACTTTTTTGATTTAATTATGACTTTCCCCTTTTCTGGAGGGATGTGAAATTTTTGTTCACTTAAAAGTCATTTTAATGAAAACCATCTACTTTCTTATAACAGGAATACTAATTTCTTTATCAGCCTTTTCCCAAGGAACAATTACGGGAGAAGTCAAAAACAACGCAAAGGAGCCTTTAATCGGAGCTACCATCCAGGTGATAGGAAAATCAACTGGCGCAATTACCCAAATCGACGGATCGTTTGAGCTTTCGCAAATCGAAGCCAATGACCGCTTGATTTTCAGCTATATTGGCTATGTTTCCGATACCCTACCCCCAAACTTTAGTGAGAAAATGCTGGTCACGCTATTCGAAACTGACGAAGCATTGGAGACTGTCACAATCCGTGGCCGAACCGAATCAGTAGTGGATGAGGCTCCATTTCTCAATATTCTCATTACCGAGGCTGAGCTTCAAAAAGCTGCCTGCTGCAATCTCTCCGAGAGTTTTGAGACCAATGCCTCCGTAGATGTCTCCTACGCTGATGCAGTCACAGGCACCAAAATGATCCAAATGATGGGACTCGATGGACGCTATGTCCTGATCAGCCGGGAAGGAATCCCAACCATCAGAGGCTTAAATTCAAGGCTAGGTTTGACATTTGTGCCAGGCACTTGGATCCAATCCATCGATGTGGGCAAGGGAGCAGGCTCGGTTATCAATGGCTACGAGTCTATGACTGGGCAAATAAACGTGGAGCTGTTCAAACCGGAATCCATGGACAAATGGTACCTGAACGCCTACATGAATTCTTTTGGCAGACTCGAACTCAATGCGAATAGACAAATCCCGGTTTCCGAAAAATGGAGCTCTGGCATCATGTTTCACACAAGTCAGCAGTTTCTCGAGATGGACACCAATGGAGATGGCTTCATGGATATGCCCAAGACACGCCAAATTAACTTTCTCAACAGATGGAAATACGAAGGAGATCAATTGATGGCGCAGATTGGGGTGAATGTTTTTAGCTCCGAATCAGCCGGTGGACAGTTGGGTTTCGGCTTTAATGATGACTTAAACTCAAGCCCGATGTATGGCTATGAAATGGATACCCGAAAGGCCGAGCTCTTTGGGAAGATTGGGATGATCTATCCGTCCAAACCCACTCAAAGTTGGGGCTTTCAGTATTCGATGTCTTATCAGGACTTCAGCGGTGGTGCAGGCAGAAGAATCTATGAAGGAAGTGAAAAGACATTGTATGGAAATTTTATCTATCAGAATGTCTTGGGAAGCAGCTTCCACCAATACAAGACTGGGGTAAGTTTTCTATATGATGATTTTGACGAAAGCTTCAATTCCAATCAGACCGGCAGCTTGGACTCCACTTTTCGTAGAAGAGAGGTGGTACCTGGAGCTTTTCTGGAATACAATTACATTCCGAATGAAAACTTCACCTTGGTCGCTGGTGGCAGGACTGATCTCCACAACTTATTTGGCACCTACTTTACACCCAGAATCCACGCCAGATGGGCATTTTCTCCTAGTTTAACACTCAGAGGTTCGGTTGGCAAAGGATACAGGACTCCTAATGCACTCATGGAAAACAGCATGATTTGGGTGAGCGCCAGAGACATCCTCTATCAAGCAGAACTCCAACCGGAAATCTCCTGGAACTCAGGACTGAGTCTGGCTGGCAGCTGGTTGATCGGAGAGAAGCCACTCAGTGTGGTAGCGGATTACTTCTATACGCAGTTCGAAAGTCAACTAGTCTATGACCAGGACATTAGCTCGGACCTTTTGGTGATCGATAATCTGGAAGGGGAATCATTTGCCAAAAGCTTTCAACTGGAAGCGAGTTACCAGATCTCGGAACGCCTTGAGGCCAAAGCCGCCTACAAAAACTACCAAAATCTGATGACCACCAATGGCATTCTGCAACAGGTTCCCTATCAAAGCCAGGATCGGTTTTTCTTCAACATGGCCTACGCTACGCGATTTGATAAATGGAAAGCAGACCTAACGGTAAACTGGAACGGCGCCCAGCGACTTCCAGATACCAGTGACAGCCCGTCAGAGTTTAGGTTAGCCACAGCCTCACCAGACTTCTTCCTTGTCAACACTCAGATTTCGCGTGGATTCAGATGGGGAAGCATTTACCTTGGTGGAGAAAACATCCTAAATTTCCGTCAGGAAAATCCCATTGTGGATCCTTCCAATCCCTTTGGAGAAAACTTTGATGCGTCCATGACTTGGGGACCGATCGCAGGCAGGATGATTTACACAGGGATTCGATTTAAAATCAAAAATTAAACAACTCATGAAAAAGCTCATTTTAACACTCTTTGTACTTACAGTTGCTTTTACTGTAAATGCCCAGTCCAATGTAAAATCAGTAGGAATTAAAACTTCGGCAGTCTGCGAAATGTGCAAAGATCGCCTGGAAAAAGACCTTACTTTTGAAAAAGGAGTAAAATCAGTCAATCTTGACCTAGAAACCAAGGTGCTGAACATTGCCTACATCGACGGAAAGACCAATCCTGAAACCCTCAGAAAGCGGGTAACCAAGGTCGGCTACAATGCGGATAACCTACCGCGAGATCCGGAAGCATACGAAAAATTAGATCCTTGCTGTAAGGACGGCGGAATGGAACCCAAAAAGAAGGGTGGCAACCAGTAAACTACTACGATAAGAGGGTTCCTGAATTGGAACCCTTTTTCTTTTGTGACTGTGATCACCAACAGTTGAGATTGTCTTTGATTATTTTCCCAGCAGCTTGGGAAAGTATTTCCTTTTGCTAAGGAATTGAACTTTATAGCATAAAGCCAAAATAATGCAGTCTTCTAGAAGAAAATTCATTGCGCAATTAGGAGCAATAGGAGCAAGTACCAGCCTGGCTGGACTGGCTGGTGCCAAACCAAGTCAGGAACCTCAGAAAAACAATACCCTCACCTCTTTTACGCTTTCGATTCTCCAGACTACTGATGTCCATTGTCAGATTCATGCCCATGACGAGTTATTTTGGGAAAATGGAAAGTTAGTCTTCCGGAAAACCGGAGGATATGCTCATCTGAAAACTTTTCTGGATCAGGTGCGAAAAAAAATGGAATACAGCTTCCTGATCGATACTGGCGACATGTTTCAGGGCTCTGAGCTTTCGGTAAAAACTACTGGAGAAGCCATACTACCCATTCTGAATGCGCTGGACTATGATCTTTACCTTCCCGGTAATTGGGAAGTGATCTACTATAAAAAGACCATGCAGCACCTTCTCGGTTCGCTGACCGCACCCAAAGTCTGTGCGAATATGTACCATGATCTGGGTGAGGGTAAAAAAGGTGAATTAATTTTTCCTCCCTATCATATTTGGACGGTAAATGGAGTGAAAATCGGCTTTCTGGGCTATACCGATCACCTGGTCCCAATCCGACAGTCTCCGAACTACAGCAAAGGAATCGTTTACACCAGACCTGAAGAAAATCTTGCTCACTATGTAGACGTCCTGAGAAATCAGGAAAAATGTGCTTTTGTAGCCATCATTGCTCACCTTGGCTTATCTCAGCAGATTCACTTGGCCAATCTTCCGGCTTGCGAAGGTGTGGATTACATTCTTGGAGGAGACACGCATGAGCGCGTGAGAAAACCAATCCAAGCCAATTATGCCAAAGTCGTAGAACCCGGCGCTTTCGGTTCATTCGTAGGTAAATTGGAACTGAAAATCGAAGATGGAAAGGTCGTGTCCGATTCCTACGAATTGATGGAAGTAGATTCAAAGAAGTACCCTGAGTCACCGGAAATGAAGAAGATTATTTCCCAATATGAGGGTCCCTATCTTGATGATATTCAAAAAGTGGTCGGGCACTCCACTCTACCACTGTATCGATATTTTGTCATCGAAAACACGATCGACACCCTGATTCTGGATGCCATCAGCTGGCAGACACCAGAGGTGGATATTGTCCTTTCCAATGGTTTCCGCTTCTGTCCTCCCCGTTCAACCCCGGATGAGACTGGAAATATCCCAATCACCAACGGATTTATTTTCGACATGCTTCCTGTGGACAGTACCATAAGAACTGGCAAAGTCACTGGAAAACAAATTCATGAATGGTTGGAAAAAGAATTGAACAATGTCTTTGCGGCCGATGCTTCCAAGCGATTTGGCGGTTGGGTCATCAAATTCAAAGGCATGGAAGTGAAGTTTAATGCTTTTGGTGAAGAGGGAAAGCGCGTCCAATCAGCTTTGGTTCATGGAAAACCACTGAATGACGAAAAGATCTATACCATTTGCGCCTGTGAGCGGGATGGTGATCCCGATGACATGCTGTGCAGATTCAAGGGAGTGATGGAAACTGAAAACACCCCTTTCACCCTACACCAAGCCATGAAAAATTATCTAGCGGAAAACTCTCCCGTCTCCCCGACTCCTCCTCGATCTGCGGTAGCATTGGATGCGCCTGATACCTTACTGTCTCAGGTAAGTGGAGTGGATTATGAGTTCAGATAATTAAATGCTGTAATCCGAAGAAGGATAGAGAAAAGTGTTTAAACACCCCTCAAAAGCCGACCAAATGGTCGGCTTTTTTGTTAATCTTGAGTTACAAATAAAATCTCCCTATTCCATGCACCATCCACTTAGGCCCGGAAGCTTTTTACAGGCTTATTTATTCTTTTTTCTCATCCTTAGCACGGGCTGCAATTTCGTCCACAAGCCCTCCAAGTGGGACACAACCCAAGTGGAGATCGCGCGAGATGAATTTGGTGTGCCGCATATCTTCGGAAAAACAGATGCAGATGTAGCCTATGGCCTGGCCTGGGCACATGCTGAAGACGATTTTGAAACAATCCAGATGACTGTTTTAGCTGGGAAAGGCTTGGCTGGTCGCGTTTTCGGTGAGCAGGGAGCGGCCATTGACTTTTTTGTGAATCTGCTTGAAACACGAGAAATCGCGAAAGAAAAATATGAGGAGAGTTTTTCACCCGAATTCAAAAAAGTGCTCGAAGGGTATGCAGCAGGAATAAACGATTATGCTTTTACCCACACAGAAGAAGTCCTGTATCAAGGGGCTTTTCCGATTACCCCAAAAGAAATAATCTCCGCTTACATCCTTTCGCTAGCGCAAATGTCAGGAGCAGATCGGGCTGTTCAAGCCATTGTCAGTGGCAAAGTGGATCGCATTCCTGAGGATTCATTACCAAAAGGCTCGAATGCCATTGCAATTCATCCTTCTCGAACGGATTCCGGAGAGGCATTTCTTGCGATCAATTCACATCAACCACTTGAAGGACCGGTCGCTTGGTATGAAGCCCATCTGAATTCGGAAGAAGGCTGGAATGCTTTGGGTGGGCTTTTTCCAGGAGGATCGATGATTTTTCATGGGGTAAATGAACACCTAGGCTGGGCACATACGGTGAATTCCCCTGACTTTTTGGATGTTTTCCAATTGGAAATAGATCCGGAAAACCCAGGTAACTATCGAGTGGATGGGCAATGGTTAGAACTGGATGAAAAGACCATTTGGCTGAAGGTAAAGCTCTGGGATTTGATTACGATTCCAGTTCCCAAAAAAGTCTGGAAAAGTATCTATGGCCCCACTCTGGTCACCGAACAAGGAACATTCTCGATTCGGTTTGGAGCCTTAGATCAAGTCGGAGCTCCAGAACAATGGTGGCGGATGAACAAAGCCAGGAATTTCACGGAGTGGAAATCAGCCATGAACTCCATGCAGCTGTCCAATTTCAACACCGTCTATGCAGACAAATACGACACAATATTCTACGTCAGTAATGGACTTTTACCGAAAAGAGCGCCGGGCTTTGATTATTCCGGAACGGTACCTGGAAACACCAAAAAGACACTTTGGACAGCGTTTCACCCCTTTTCTGAACTTCCGCAGCAGGCAAATCCCCCATCAGGCTACCTCTACAACACCAACCATTCCCCGTTCAAAGCTTCTGCTTATCCAGATAATTTGAATTCAGAAAATTACCCTGCGGAAATGGGATTCGATCTCCGGGACAACAATCGCTCGATGCGATTTCGGGAGCTGATGCTGGACTCAGGAAAGATCAGCTGGGAAGATTTTGAGCGGATCAAGTATGACCAAACGCTACCAACAACCCTTGCTTTCCGAACAGATATGAGCAAGCTGTTCAGCTTGGATTCGGCTAAATACCCAGACATTGAAAAGCAGATTTTCGCATTGAAAAACTGGAATAAAGAAGCTTCAGTCGACAGTGAAGGCGCAGCACTTTTTGCATTTATCTACTACTATTGGTGGGATGAGTTTGCCAAAGCAGGAAAAAGTTTTGACACTCAATTGACAGAGGAAGAGGCTGTGCAGGGAATGCGTGCCGCCAAAAGTCATTTTGAGACGCACTTTGGTAAAGAGCTCGTCAGATTAGGTGAATACCAAAAGCTTGTGCGTGGAGATAAGGTTTTGCCGATTTGGGGGATTGACGATGTCCTGACCACGATTCGCTCTACACCTTGGGAAAATGGCATGCGAAAAGCTGCTCAGGGCGAATCCTATATTCTGATGGTGAAGTTTGGAGATGGACTTCCAGTCATCAAATCGATCAATGTCTATGGTGCAAGCAACCGGCCCGACAGTCCGCATTATGCCGACCAAATGGACCGGTTTTTAAGTCGGAATCTAAAGCCGATGACCTTGGATAAGAAAGAAGTTTTGAGAACTGCGAAGCGGATTTACCATCCAGGGGAGTAAATTCCGGATTCCAAACGCCCCTTTCCTCCCAAATTCTAGCTAGTTTAGCTTGCTGATTACATACCCCCCAAACTCTGAAGAAATGCGAACCCGCCAAGCCAGAATCCTCTCTTTTTTTGCGTTGCTTTTAGCCTTTTCCTGCAGCCCCAAAGCCACTTTTCGAATTATCGACAAACCGATCACTTGGAACGAAGAGCGGGAGCAACTCTCCCTTCAATATCTAAAAGAACGACATGGCTTAGACAAAACCTCCGCATCCATTGAACCGCAGATGGTTGTTGTCCATTGGACCGCGATCGATAATATTGAGGTCACTTTTGATGTCTTCAATCCAACGACCTTGGGAGGGAGAGCGGACCTGACTGGAGCTAGCAATCTTAATGTCTCCAGTCAGTTCTTAATTGACCGGGATGGGACTATTTTCAGATTTTTACCCGATACGACATTTGCTCGGCACGTGATTGGCTTAAACTACCTCGCGATCGGAATCGAAAACATCGGCAGCGACAACATGCCGTTGACCAAAGCACAACTTAAATCCAATGAATTGCTGATCCGCTACCTCAAACGAAAATACCCCATCGACTACGTCATCGGACATCATGAGTATCAGAACTTCCAGTCGACAGACCTCTGGAAAGAAGCTGACCCCAACTACCGCACCGTCAAATCCGACCCCGGCGACAAATTCATGAATCAGCTGCGCAAAAAACTTTCAGATCTTAACCTCAAACCAGTTCCCAAGCTCTAATTCCTTCCATGCAATCCCTTCTAAAGTATCTTTCCCTATTTTTAATTTCGATTGTTCTTTTTGCATCCTGCAAAACCAAAAAACCTGTACCACAAGCTCAAAAGCCTAATCCTTCCGTTTCTACTACCCCACCTAAGACGAGCGAAACTTTACCTGTCAAGACATTTCCACAGCCTTCGGTTGCCTTGAGTCCACTCGCTTTCCGGATGCCTGACATTCCTAGAGAATTCCGTGGGGTATGGATTGCTACAGTTGCCAATATCGACTGGCCAGTATCACCGGATTCCCCTTGGGAAGTCCAAAAGCTTGAGTTTGTCAAACTTTTAGACTATTATAAAAACCTGAATTTCAACGCAGTGATCGTACAGATTCGCACTTCAGGCGATGCATTTTACCCGAGTAATCTCGCTCCTTGGTCCAAATATTTAACTGGCAAACAAGGTCAAGCCCCAAAAACCCAAGAAAATCCCCTAACCTGGATGATCAAAGAAGCGCATGATCGTGGCTTGGAATTTCATGCTTGGCTCAATCCCTACCGGGCCACAATGGATCTGAAAACAGAAGAACTCAGCTCCGAGCACGACTACAACAAACATCGAAACTGGATGCTGAAGTATGGGACCAAATGGTACTATGACCCGGGATTGCCAGAGGTGAAAAATCATCTGCTGGCAATAATCCGAGAAGTTGTGGTCAATTATGATGTGGATGCCATCCATTTTGACGACTATTTTTATCCCTATCGAGAGCCCAAACTAGAGTTTCCAGACAAGACTTCGTTTGACAAATACAAAAAGCCTGGACAAACACGGGATGATTGGAGAAGACAAAATGTGAACGAGTTGATTTTTGCACTGAATCAGGAAATCAAAAGCCAAAAACCTTGGGTTCAGTTTGGGATTTCGCCTTTTGGTGTCTGGAGAAATCAGGATAAAGACCCTAAAGGTTCTCCTACCCGAGCTGGCCAAACCAATTACGATGACCTCTTTGCTGATGTCCTACTCTGGATGAAAAACGGCTGGATCGATTACCTCATTCCGCAACTCTACTGGAGCATGGAGCATCCGCTGGCTTCCTACCGAAAACTGTCAGATTGGTGGTCCAACAACAGCTACAAAACGAATGTCTACATTGGAAACGGCCCTTACAAAATCCGGGAAGACTCCGATCAAGCTTGGAAAGTTCCTTCCGAACTGAACACGCAAGTCAACTACACCCGGACTTTTCCCCAAATCAATGGAAACGCCTTTTTCTCAGCCAAATCGCTCTATGTCAAAAATCAGGACATTGCTGATTTGCTGAAGAAGGAAGTTTACGACAAGCCAACTTTACCTCCTGCCTTTTCCCCAAAATCCGCTTCGGTAATTGAGATTCCGGTCGTTTTTGATGTAAAAACCAACTCGGAGAAAACCCAAATCAACTTGGAAAAACCGCTGGATCCCGCGATTCGCTATGCCATGGTCCAAGGAGGAAATGACCTCAACACACTCCATGATGCAATTATCCACACGGCTTGGGTAGGTGGATCGAGAGTGCGATATTTAGAAGTGCCGAGCTTGAATACCGAATATCTCGCCATCCGCTGGATCGATCATTTTGGTAGAATCGTCCAGACTCAGGTCTTCCAAACCCCAAAATCCACCCGCCCATGAAAGACATGCTCGTCCGCTTGCTAGAACTTCCCGAAGTCGCTGAATTAGAAAAGAAGCTGCTGGAAAAGGAAAAAATCGTCTTTCGAAGGGCAATTGCACCCGAAAAACATCTGGTCAGCGAATGGGTCATGGAGCAGTTTGGCGCCTATTGGCAATCTGAAGTGGAAGTTGCTTTTTCCCGGCAACCCGTTTCCTGTTGGATTGCACAGCGGGGAAACCGGATTCTAGGATTTGCCTGCTATGAAAGCACGGCACGGAATTTCTTCGGACCAACAGGTACGTTGGAGTCAGAGCGAGGGAAGGGAATCGGCAAAGTTCTTTTGGTGAAATCTCTGGAATCCCTTCGGGAAATGGGGTACGCCTACGCGATCATTGGGGGAGTGGGACCTGCTGAGTTTTATGAAAAAGCAGTCGGAGCCAAAACGATTGAAGGCTCCGAAATCAGCATTTACCAAAATTTACTCCGAAAAGCATGACCCAAAACACTTCAAAAAACCCATGGTTTTGGGTTCCTTCACTTTACCTTACGGAGTCACTTCCTTACGTCATCATCATTACCGTCTCGGTAATCATGTACAAAAGCCTTGGAGTTTCCAACGCTGACATCGGACTTTACACCTCCTTTCTTTACCTTCCCTGGGTGATCAAACCAATCTGGAGCCCGATTTTGGAGCTTTTTGGGAACAAGAAGAAATGGTTTCTCAGCATGCAGCTGATCTTGGCTTTGGCATTCCTAGGAGTGGGATTGACTACAGGTACGAGCCACTTTTTCACGATTACACTGGCATTTTTCTGGATGGGGGCCTTTGCTTCAGCTACCAATGATATCGCTTCGGACGGCATGTATCTGATCGCATTGAAGCCTGATCAACAAAGCTTCTTCGTGGGAATGCGAAGCACGTTCTACCGAGTCGGGATGATCACTGGCCAAGGATTGATTGTGATCATCGCTGGAAATTTGGAAACTCACTTTGGCGATCCTGCCAAAGCTTGGTCCTGGACGATGATCATTGTTGCTGCCTTGATGCTGACGCTGACGCTGATCAATTATTTCAGCACGCCAAATGTCATTGAAGAGCGGGTGGCACGAGCGGATCAACCGAGTTTCGGAAAGGTCTTTTCGACCTTTTTCACCAAGAAAAACATCGGTATATCACTCGGTTTTGTATTGCTTTATCGACTTGGTGAATCGCAATTGGTGAAGATGGCCTCGCCCTTCTTTTTGGACGAAAGAGCAGAAGGAGGACTTGGACTCAGTGTGACTGATGTTGGTTTTCTTTATGGAACGCTTGGCGTGATTGCACTTTTGGCAGGAGGGATTTTGGGAGGAATATTGATTTCCAGAGATGGCCTGGGCAAATGGATGATGCCGATGGTTTTTGCGATCAATGTCCCCAATATCGGTTATGTCTTTCTTTCCTGGCTTCAGCCTGAGAATATCTTTTTTGCGGGTGGCGTGGTCTTGATCGAGCAGTTGGGCTATGGATTTGGATTTGCAGCGTATATGGTTTTTCTGATTTATTTGGCTGAAGGCCTTTTCAAAACTGCCCATTATGCCTTAGCAACGGGCTTTATGGCGATGGGAATGATGCTGCCGGGAATGCTGAGTGGCTACATGCAGCAGTGGCTGGGCTATCCCGGCTTCTTTGTATGGGTGGTGATCGCGACGATTCCGGGATTTGTGATGGCCTATGTGGTAAAGTATCCGAGGGAATTTGGCAAAAAGCTGGAAAGCTAAAATCATAATTCTAAAACTTCAGTATTCATCATTCGATGTTCGATATTCGATCCTTTTTTTAATAATGAATGTCGAACGCTGAATATTGAATGTCGAAGAGAAAATCGAAAACATGATGAACAAACTTCAAAAAATCGCCCAATGCTTCTCTCCTGCGGCTTTTATTCACGATACAGAAGAAAATTATCGAGCTATCGAAAGCTTGATTCGCGAGCAAGAAATTGGAGGTTTGACCTTTTTTCATAGCCGTCATTCCGCTGCTGCCAACTTCGAAAAACGAGCAGAAGTTTTGGATGTCACCGGCACTTTTGAGAAGATGATTAGCCTGATCAATCGCTACCAAGCCATTTCCAAAATTCCTTTATTGATCAGTATTGACGGAGAATACGGCTTGGCAATGCGGGTAGAAAAGACGCCTCAATATCCTTTTGCCATTACATTGGGAGCCTTAAAAAAAGATGCTTCTACTTGGGTGGAAGAAGTCGGATATCTCATGGGAATGGATATGAAGCGATCCGGTATTCACCTGAACCTCGCTCCCTGCGCCGATGTGAACACCAATCCAAATAATCCCGTGATCGGGTACCGCTCCTTTGGAGATCAAGCGGAGAAAGTTGCCGAATTAGCATTTGCCGGCTACACAGGAATGAAAAAAGCTGGAATCGGAGCCTGTTTGAAACATTTCCCAGGACATGGAGACACGGCCACGGATTCGCATTTGGGTTTGCCGATTTTGCATAAAACCAAAGCTGAACTCGCAGCGGAGGAATTGCTTCCCTTTCAATATGGCATCGACCGAGGGGTGGAGATGATCATGGTTGGACACTTGGCTGTGCCTGCTTTGACCGGAGGAAAAGACATCCCGGCAAGCATCAGCCGAGAGTTGATTACTGACTTGCTGAAAGGCGAAATGGGTTTCAATGGCTTAGTGATCTCTGATGCGCTAAATATGAAAGCAGTTGCCAATCTTCATCCCGAGCCTGGGGAACTCGAATGGCAGGCTTTCTATGCAGGAAATGACATCCTGTGCTTTTCTGATCATGTAAAGGATGGAATTGAAAAAATTGCTAAACATGCCACTGATTCTGAAGTGGAGGCGGTTTTTGAAAAAGTCATGGCCTTGAAAAAACGCTTGGGCGTGATGGAAAGCAAGCACCTTGAAGTTCCATCCTTCGACTGGGAAAGCTATTCCCAACTCCAAAAAGACCTGGCAGAAAATTATGTTTCTGTGCTTTCAGGTGAGATAAATCCCGCCGAACTTGAGACTTTGGCAAAAGACGAAAAACTGGGTTACCGGGAATTTTTCACCCAAAACCCAAGTCTTTTTTCCCAGCAGCTGAATCTTTCAATTTCATCTTTCGATCAGGCAGAAAAAGTGATTTTGGCTGTTTTTGTCCCAAGTCATAAGCCACTGAATCAATTCGGGATGGATCAAACCGTACTGGATGAAATCAATGAATTGGCTAAAAGCAAACCTTGTATTTTGATCCACTTTGGGAATCCTTTGGCGTTAAAGCACCTAGGAAATCTGGAAGATTTTGAAGCGGTGGTGTGTGCCTATCAGGGGTTTGAGGAGGTGCAGGGGGTGGTGGCCAAAACTCTCCAGGAGCTTTAAGTCTCTTGGAGGATTGGAGAGTTTATTTTTTACTTATTATTATTGAAGAGTAAATTGAATTAAATTTCTCAGAATGCCCACACCAAAAGCTCAATTTGAATCTGGTACTTTTTTCCATGTTTGATCTTATGCAAATGGGCTTGAAAACTTGTTTCGAGAGGAAGAGAATTACAAGTTTTTTCTTTCGGAATATGCCATTTACATTCATCCAGTTGCAAAAACTTTTGTCTATTGCTTGAAACCAAATCATTTAAAATGAATAATTAAAAATTACATTATATCTTAGGTAAAACCCCCACAAAGAAAAAATTTATGAAGCGGATTTTTTCTAAAGCGAGACAGTCAAATGCTCCGAAAAGAGCTACAACTCTTATTGGAATCATTTCTATTTCATCTATACTATCTGGATTTCTACTTTTTTATACAAATGAAACCCTAAATCTAAATGTTTACAGATCTTATTGTGGAGAGCATGGGCTTTATGGCAAATCATTAGTGTTATTGAAAGACAGCACATTCCGTTTTAGCTACAATGGGTGTAGTCAGTCGAAAGGATACATTTCAGGGACTTGGAATATCAATGGGAATTTTCTTGAGTTGAGTCCAGAAATTGATGATGATTTATTGGATTCGAAATATGTTTTAAAAGACAATGCTCTTTTATCTCTTAAAAAAACGAAAGATGAGGGCTTTTTAGATTGCTCTAACTAAAATGAAATCTACAAAATTTGACATTGCCGAGTACCTCGATGATGAGGAGATGGTTCAGGAATACTTAAATACGGTACTCGAAAAAGGAAATGCCCAAGAAATCATCGTTGCGCTTGGCCATGTGGCAAAAGCGATAGGAATGTCACGCATTGCTGAACAAACGGGTCTCAGCCGTCCAAGCCTTTACAAAGCACTCTCCCCAGATTCCAAACCTCAGTTTGAAACCATTCTAAAAGTGATTCGGGCAATCGGGGAAAACTTCCAATTAAAAGCAAGCTTGTAATTTTTTCATACCTAATTCTGGATTTTTTTGAATTGACTTCCAAAAATGACAAAACCCTCCAATGGCTTTAAGTCCCTTGGAGGGTATGCGCCAGTCGAAGATTCTGAAGCGGTGAACTGTGCCTATCAGGGATTTGAGGAGGTGCAGGGGTTGGTGGCAAATGGACTTTATGAGAAATGAATATATATTTAAGACTCTGAAAAAGAACTAAATAAATACCGAACCATGCCTAAAATTTATGAATACCTCGGAATTATCTTGTTCTTTTATTCCAATGAGCATGAACCAATCCATGTTCATGCCCGAAAAGGAGAATTTGAAAGTAAGGCCGAGATAATCATCCAAGGTGGGTTGATTAAAGAAATTATACTTACAAATGTGAAAGGAAAGAAACCCCTAAAAGGGAGCGATCTTAACAGCCTTAAGGAATTTCTGGAAATTTATTCTGAAAAAGTAGTGTCCAAATGGGTTGACTATTTCGTTTACAACAAGGAAATTAGCTTTGAAAAAATTACCCGGAAACTTTAGGCCATGAAAATCACCGAGCGATATTATACAGAAAAGGATCAAGATCATTTAGCAATTGCTGAAGCAAATTTCATCGGAGATTTTGCCATCCGCTTGACTTTCAATGATGGCCACAAAATTCTTGTTGATTTCAAACCATTTTTAGAAGAATCCAATCATTCTGCGATCCAGAAATATTTAAACGAGGAGTTATTCCAAAGCTTTAAAGTCAAAGATGGCAATCTCGACTGGAACGACTTTGACTTATGCTTTCCTATTGAAGATCTATATAAAAACAGCATTTCGAAAAAAATGATAGAAACTTAAAGCCCTGCAATTTTTTCACACCTAATTCGGAATTTTCCCGAATTGACTACTAACAAAAAACAAAGAAACCCTCCAAGCTCTTCAAACTTGGAGGGTTTCTTTATTACTTCTCTACCGAGAATCTATACTCGATGTTGTGCTCGTACTTTTCTCCAGGTTTTAAGATCGGACTTGGGAAGTTTTCGTGATTGATGGCGTCGGGCCAGTTTTGAGATTCGAGGCAAAAGCCCCAGTGGGTATCGTAGGTTTTCCCATTGGCTCCTGCGAAATTGGAAATGAAGTTGCCGGTATAAAACTGCACCCCCATATTGTCTGAGTACATGTCCATCACGCGGCCACTCTCGGGATGACGAACTCTCACAAAGTGCTTCATTTCATCGGACTCTTCCATTTTCATCACCATGTTGTGATCAAATCCGCCTGCATTGGCTGCAATCTGATCACCGAGAATCTTTGGCGTACGGAAATCAAAAGGAGTTCCGGTAACATCTTTGACCTCGCCAGTAGGGATCAGTTCATCATCCACCGGCGTGTAGGCATCCGCCCAGAACTGAAACTCATGATCTTGCACATCCCGCTTCACTCCGCCAAGATTGAAGTAGGTATGGTTGGTCAGGTTTAGAATTGTCGTTTTGTCTGTGGTCGCTTCAAATCGGATTCGAAGCACATTGTCGGTCGTCAGTTCCATCCATAGCGTTGATGCCAGATTTCCAGGATAGCCCTCTTCCCCATCTACACTGAGGTATGTCATTTTCACCCCAACTACCGAGTCATTGGAGTAGGTTTCCGGAGTCCATACTTTCTTATTGAAGCCTTCTACGCCCCCATGGAGGTGATTGTCACCGTTAGTTTTGGCAAGCTGATAGGTTTGTCCCTCGAGAGTAAACTGACCATCTGCGATCCTGTTGGCCACACGGCCTGCTGTTGCTCCGAAAAATGGGTTAGGCTTGGTAATAAACTCAGGCACGCTATCCAGGGTAAGGGTAATGTTTTCGAGATCCCCATTTTTGTCAGGAGCATTGATTTTGAAAACCAGTCCTCCATAATTCGATAGTTCCACTTGCATGGAGCCATTGTCTAGGACATAATGAAAAACTGCTTGACCTTGGTGTTCAGCCACTTGTTCTGCTTTGATCATAAGATTTATTTCTTCTTTAATAGGTTCTTGGGTTGGTTTTTGAGCGCAGGCGATCGCTGTCAAAAGTAGCGCTGCGGCCGTTAGGATTGAGGTGTATTTCATAGGGTAGCTAATTGCAAAATTGAAAGATTTTAAAATTGGAAAATTAGAGAAAGTCCAATTTTGGTTTAACGGGATTTAAGTTCAAGACTTCCTCGTAAATCGTACTTCGTAACTCGTAAATTTATTGTCTGATGTATTTCTGCCGAATCAGATTTAACTCCAGCATGAGTTCATCCCGTTGGATAAATTTACCACCGATCATGATTGCCTGGGGCTTCTGCATGGTGGTGAGATCTTCCAGAGGGTTCTTTTGAACCATCACAAACTCCGCTGCGGCACCGGGCTTCAATACTCCCCAATCTCCAGCCTGTTCGAAATAGTCTGCACAATTTATGGAACCGGTTTTCAAAATCTCATAATTAGACATACCTGCCTTTGACATGGATTCGATTTCTCGGTGGATGGAAAAACCGGGCACATTGAAGACCTGAGGGGAATCCGAGCTCATGATCATGGGAACTCCCGCTTTGTGAAGTTCGAGGAAAAGCCACTGACGAAATTCCAAATACGGTTTCACCTTGGCCTCAGCCAGTACGCCACTACTTTCCAATTGTGTTTTGGTATTGAACCATTGCGTAACAAGCTGTCCGGGGAGGTAAAACATTTCAGGCTGTTGACGCAACTCGTAGGCAGGCTGAAAGCCAAAATATCGCTCGAAAAGCGTCATGGTCGGCGCAACATAAGCCTTTGCTTCCAAGGTCAAATCAATCAAACCCGATAGTAAATCCCTGTCAACATCACCTACTGCGAGCATATTGAAAGGTCCTGATTTTGTAGGGTCAAGTTTGGATTTATCAGTAACCATTGCTTCCAGATACCCATCGATATGCTCCACGGATCGGTAGCCATTAGTCAATGAAGTCACCAAACCCACATCCATAGAAACATGTCCACCATAGTAGATTCCCACTTTTTTCGCTTCATCGGCTATCGCCAAAAACTTGGGCGTATCCAACCCGGGATGAAGCTTCAAGTGATCGTATCCTGCAGCTTTTTGGTCGCGTACCATTTGCCTGCCTGCATCTGGATCTACCACTGAATTCCCATTGAGCGAAGGTCCCGAGATAAACATCCGTGGACCGGGTATTTCCCCATTCTCCACGCGTTTTTTCAAAGTCAAATGCGACTCATGTCCTAACATACTTCGGATTCGCAACACTCCATTGGCCAAGTATAGCCACAGGACTTCCTGCTGAAATTCCGGTCCATATTGATCTGGATTTGGCAAATGTGCATGAAACTCTGCCAAACCCGGAAAAATATACATTCCCCGACCATCCAGCGTACGAATTCCGGCCACGCTAATTTCTTCCTCAGGGGCGATCTCCAGGATGATTCCATCCTTCACATAGATGGAGTGATCTTCCAGTACTTGGTCATCCTCCATGGTAATAATATTGACATGATTGATGAGAAGTTCTTGGGAAAAAAGAAGTCTAGGGGCAAAAAAGCTCAGAAAAAAGAGCCAAAACAGAATTTTAGCAGGCTTCATATCGGCAAAGGTTAGGGTTGGTGACATAATTTCGCCCTTTCCCTTTTGCAAACCTATCCGATGGTGGAATATTTTAATTTCACCGCAGAGCGCGGGAGGATTTTTGTGAAAGGAGAGCGGTGGGTAGAGAATCTGTGATGATCTGTGTCATCTGTGAGAAATAAAAAAGGGCTAGAATTTCTCCAGCCCTGCATATTTCCAGTTTCCTACCTCGTACTTACTTAGTCCATTCTGTATGGTAAAACTTCCCGCTTGGATCGTCTTTTCGCTGATAGGTATGAGCCCCAAAGTAATCCCGCTGCGCTTGAATGACCGAAGCGCTGGACTCCGCCGTCATTCTTCCCAATAAATAATTCAATCCTGCACTCATCACAGGAAGAGCAAATCCATTCACCAATCCAAGTCCAATCATTTCCGCCAGATCTTTTCTTCCTGACACGACCTGCTCCTTCACTCCCGGAATCTCAAAAAATGAAATCTGATCGGAATAATTAGCCGAGATATTCTCCATTATACCAGAGCGGATGATGCATCCATTGGTCCATATTCTGGCAATTTCATTAAAATTCAAGCTCCACTCTTTGGTGTCAGATACAGTTTTCATCAGTCTGAAACCCACTTCATGGTTGATAATCCGAGCCAGCGCATAGGCCGATTTGATCTTTGGAAGCCACTCCTCAAGGGAGCCATTTACTTTCACAAACTCATGCTTAAAAGTCTTGGAAAATGCGACTCGCATTGCTTTTTCACCGGAAACACCACGGGCATTTACCGCTTCGGCGAGTGGACTATAAGGTACTCCATAATCCAAAGCCGTAATCAATGACCAAGCTCCAGTTCCTTTTTGCCCAGCCTGATCCAGAATTTTATCCAAGAGCACCTCTCCGTTTTCTTTGAAAAGAAGCAAATCGGCCGTGATTTCCAAAAGGTAAGATTTCAATTCGCCTTTTGCCCAATCTGAAAAAATAGCAGAAACCTCCTCAGGTGAACAGCCAAAACCAAATCGGAGCAGGTGAACCAGTTCGGCTAGCACTTGCATTTCACCGTATTCGATGGAATTGTGAACCATCTTAATAAAATGTCCCGATCCTCCCGGACCGACATAGGTTACGCAGGGTTTACCGTTTTTATCTTTTGCAGAGATTCTCCCCAAGAAATCCTCCACCATCGCATAGCCTTCTGCATTTCCTCCAGGCATAATCGACGGGCCTTTTCTGGCTCCTTCCTCTCCTCCTGAAACACCCATAGGCAAGAAATGCATGTTGAGCTCCTTCAGTCTGGTGACTCTTCGGTCTGAATCCATGTAAAAGGAGTTCCCCCCATCGATCACCAAATCATCCTTTTCCAAATGTGGAATCAAGGTGTCCAATTGTGCATCGATAGCCGCTCCTGCTGGAATCATCATCAGAATCCGACGCGGTTTCTCTAGCGAATCGACAAACTTTTCCAAATCCTCAAACGCCAGCATATTGGAAAACTCAGGATTCTCGACAAGAACTTTCTGCGCGATTCCTTCTTCTTTTCCTGCCACAAATCGATTGTACAAAGATACCGGAACGCCCTTTTCTGCGAGGTTCAGTGCTAGGCTTTTGCCCATCACACCCATTCCGATCACGCCCATTTTCATGTTCATAGGTTGAGTTTTTAAGTAATGAAGAGACTCCGCAAGCAATTCTTCTGGAGTCCCGGATATATCAAGTTCAAAGCCTGTTTGTGGTTTTTCCCAAGTAGCAAATTGGGAATCCAGCATTCCTGCCTTCATGTAGTGGTTTTTGCGAGCAAGCATGCGCTCCCAAATCAAATCCCGATCACCGATCAAGTGGATCCAACGGAGATTTTCAGAAACCTTGAGCTTTTCCCGATAGGTATTCTTCAGCGCTGAACAAGCCAACACTGCTCCCCCTTTTACTTCAGACTCTTTCAACTGATTCGCCAAGGCCTTGAGCCAAGGAACCCGGTCTTCATCGGTCAAGGGATGCCCCGCACTCATTTTAGCAATGTTTTCAGCGGGGTGAAAATGATCTGCATCGAAAAAAGGAAGTTGGAGCCTTTCGGCCAAAAGAGAACCGAGTGTGGTTTTACCCGTACCCGAGACACCGGTGACAATTACAAGCATGGGGCGAAGTTAAGTTTTTATGGTCTATAGTCCATAGGCCATAGACCATAGTTGGAAGAAATCTGAGTCAAAAAACTATGGTCCATGGACAATTGGCTCGTAGCTAATTTTCCAATCTTCCAATTTTTCAATCTTCCAATCCTTACCTTTGCATCTTCAATTTCAAAATTCATGATTTCAGTTGACAATGTTACCGTCATGCATGGCGGCACACCGCTTTTTAGCAATATCTCTTTTGCTATCAATGATTCGGATAAAATCGCCTTGATGGGTAAAAACGGAGCCGGTAAATCCACCCTGCTCAAGATCATCGCAGGACAGAGTAAGCCGACTTCCGGAGCGGTCTCCGCCCCAAAAGGCTATGTGGTTGCCTACCTTCCCCAGCACTTATTGACTGCAGATGATTGCACTGTAATGGAAGAGACTGCGAAAGCTTTTGCCAGCTACCTTGAGATGAAAGCAGAAATTGAAAAAATCAATGAAGAACTTACCGTCCGGACTGATTACGAATCGGATAATTACTACAAACTGATCGAGCGGGTTTCCGAACTCAGCGAGAAATTTTACGCCATCGAGGAAGTGAACTACGAAGCAGAAGTTGAAAAAGTGCTGCTTGGATTAGGTTTCGAGCGAGCGGATTTCACTAGGTCTACTTCTGAGTTTTCGGGAGGTTGGAGAATGCGGATTGAGTTGGCAAAAATACTTCTACAAAAGCCCGACTTGATCCTGCTCGATGAACCGACAAACCACCTGGACATCGAGTCTATTCAATGGCTGGAAGAATTCCTAATGACCAAAGCCAAAGCTGTCGTAGTGATTTCCCACGATAGAGCTTTTGTGGACAATATCACCACGCGGACCATCGAAGTGACGATGGGAAGAATCTACGACTACAAAGCCAAATACAGTCACTACTTGGAGCTTCGCAAAGAACGCAGAGAGCAGCAGCAGAAGCACTACGAAGAACAGCAGCGGACGATTGCTGACATTCAGGAATTCATCGATCGCTTCAAAGGCACCTATTCCAAGACACTTCAAGTCCAGTCTCGCGTGAAAATGCTTGAGAAAATGGAACTCATCGAAGTGGATGAAGTGGATAGCTCGGCACTGAAACTGCGTTTCCCTCCTTCCCCAAGATCCGGGAACTATCCCGTGATCGTGGATGACATGAGCAAAAGCTATGGCGATCATGTCGTTTTCAAAAACGCATCCATGACCATCGAGCGTGGGCAGAAAGTAGCTTTCGTAGGTAAAAACGGAGAAGGAAAGTCTACTATGATGAAAGCCATCATGGGAGAGATTGAATTCCAAGGCAAATGCGAACTCGGACACAACTCGATGATCGGGTATTTTGCGCAAAATCAGGCTTCGCTATTGGATGAAAGCCTAAGCATATTCGAAACAATCGATCAGATCGCAGTAGGCGAAATCCGAACCAAGATTAAAGACCTGTTGGGAGCCTTCATGTTCAAGGGAGACGATATCAACAAGAAAGTTAAAGTGCTTTCTGGTGGAGAAAAGACCCGATTGGCTATGATCAAACTATTGCTAGAACCCGTCAACTTGTTGATACTCGATGAACCGACCAACCACTTGGACATGAAAACCAAAGACATCATCAAAGATGCCTTGAAAGCTTTTGACGGTACCTTGGTAGTCGTTTCTCACGACCGGGATTTCTTGGATGGCTTGGTGACCAAAGTTTTTGAATTTGGCAATAAGCGGGTAAAAGAACATTTCGAAGACATCAACGGCTTCTTGAGAAATAAGAAAATGGAGAATTTGAGGGAAGTGGAAAGGAAGTGACCCTTCGACTCTGCTCAGGCCGACATCGGTGTCAGGCTGAGCACTGGAGCTACGAGAGTAGCGTATATCGAAGCCAGTGATCAGAATTCAGTCGCAGTAAACAGTATGAGTTAAAGAGATATTGGTTAAGGGTTAATAGTTGGTTCGCCTAATTGAGGACCAGTGGGGCAAATTAATGGATGAAATATCTGTGAGAATCTGTGTCTTTTTCTGCGAAAATCTGCGGGAAAATTGCGTAGATACTAGCCCCCCTCAAGGAACTTGAAAGTCTAAAGGGAGATCTTTTTTTTGGCATCTTGGTGCTATTGTCTTTCTACAACCCAAATTGCCTCGGCAGCCAAAGTGTAATTTCCGGAAATAGCATGATCAGAATCAAAGCCACAATCATTGCAAAAAAGAAGGGCAAAAGAGGTTTGATAATTTTCTGAATAGTCGTCTGCGCAATTCCCACTCCAATAAATAAAATCGATCCAACCGGTGGGGTACAAAGTCCGATACACAGATTGAGTACCATCATGATCCCAAAGTGAACAGGATCCACTCCTAAATCTGTGACTACAGGCAGAAATATCGGGGTGAAAATCAAAACCGCCGGAGTCATATCCATAAACACACCCACAAATAGCAGCAGGATATTGATCAATATCAGAATGACAATGATATTGTCACTCAGTGAAAGCATGGCATTGCTTATCCGCTGGGGAATTTCCTCGCTCGACATTACCCAAGACATCGCCATAGATGTGGCGATCAGTAGCATAACGACTGCCGTAGTTTCAGCGGATTTCAATAAAACAGAAGGAAGATCTTTCCAGCCAATTTCTCTATAGATCAGGGTAAGTACCAAGCTGTAAACTACCGCAATGGCCGATGCTTCTGTTGCTGTAAATACTCCGCCAATAATTCCACCGATCACCACGATTAACAAAAATAAACTCGGAACTGCTCTCCAAAAGGTAGAAAAAACCAAACCCATGGAAGAAGCCTCACCTGCAGGAAGTTTTTTGATTTTCACCATGATGGCTGCTGTAATCATCAAAAGCAGCCCAACCAAAAATCCAGGTAAATACCCCGCCACAAATAGTGCTGCGACAGAAACGCCACCCGAAGCTAAAGAATACACAATCAAGACATTGGAAGGAGGAATAATCAAACCCGTGGTAGAAGAAGTGATATTCACCGCGGCCCCAAGTTCTTTGGGATAGCCCTCCTTTTCCATTCTTTTACCCAAAATCCCTCCCATCGAAGAAGCAGCCGCCACTGCAGAACCTGCAATCGCCCCCATTAGCATTGCCGCCACAATATTCACATGAAGCAGGCCACCTGGAAGTCGACCGGTAAGCGCTTTGGCAAACTCAATCAGGCGATTTGCGATTCCTCCACGATTCATGAGTTCGCCTGCAAGGATGAAAAAGGGAATTGCCAGCAAAGAAAAACTATCCAATCCTGTCCCCATCCGCTGGGCCACTGTAGTAATTGCAGGCATGGTAGCCACTGTCACCATCAAGGTCAACATGCTGGAA
The DNA here is from genome assembly GCF_003259255.1 of Algoriphagus litoralis. Taxonomy (GTDB): domain Bacteria; phylum Bacteroidota; class Bacteroidia; order Cytophagales; family Cyclobacteriaceae; genus Algoriphagus; species Algoriphagus litoralis. The sequence goes on along the minus strand of NZ_QGOL01000011.1, from coordinate 115,816 downwards.
AGTCCAAGACTCCATGCTACCGGAACTCCTATTCCAAGAAAAAAAAGGAATGATAAAACGAGAACTAAAATGCTTAGGATATCCATTATTTGGCGGATTTTAGGTCATGATTCAATTGGGTGATTGCATACACTTGGTAATAGGTGACCAGCAAACCACTGAAAGGAATGATACCATAGACATAGGCAAGTGGAATCTGTAATGTTGCTGACTTCTGCCCAAGAATAAAAGTGATGTACACCAGATTTGATCCTCCGATGACCATCACTGTCATTGCAAAAGTCAACACCAAAAGACTAACCAAAACCAACATTCGTTTTTGCGTTTTCTCCCGAAGACTGGTCAGAATCACATCAATGGCTAGGTGTTCATTTTTCCCTGCCACATAGGCCGCTCCCAGCATTCCCACCCAAATGAGCATGTAGCGGGAGAGTTCATCTGTAAAGGAACTCGGATCTTTAAATACATATCTGGAAGTGACTTGCCAGGTCACATTCAGCACCATCAATGCCATCAAGATGACAAGCATCGTGGCAATTACATGGTCCAATTTGGATTTGGAGGAACTTGAAAACATGTTTTTTGAGGGATTTCGGGTTAATTGACTTTTCTGATCGCACTCACTATCTCATAAATCTCAGGCTGTTGGACCTTGAGCTCTTCGTAGACCCCCTCCACAGCTTTTCGGAATGGCTCTTTATCTGGATAGGTGATCGTCACTCCAGCAGCCTCTAGCTCTCGCATGGATTCTGCGGTAGACTTTGCCCAAAGCTCATACTCATACTTGGCCGATTCGTCTGCAGCTTCCTGCACCCAAGCTTGCTCCTCAGGTGTAAGTCGTTCCCATACTTTTGTGCTGATGATCACTACATCGGGTATGGCAGTATGCTCATCCAGACTGTAAAACTTGCAGACTTCATAGTGCTTTGAAGTGTACAAACTTGGAGGATTATTTTCTGCAGCATCCACAATTCCCTGCTGCAATGCTGTATAAAGTTCTCCGTAGGAAACCGGAGTCGGCGAACTTCCCAGGCTTTTGACCATATTGGAGGCTGTGGGACTTTCCATCACGCGCACTTTGAGGCCGGCGAGATCGGCAGGAGTTTCTACGGGTTTGTCTTTGGTGTAAAAGCTCCGTTTCCCCGCGTCATAATAGGTCAGTCCACGAAGCCAAAATTCTTCCCCATCGAGCAAAAGCTGTTTCCCGATTTCTCCTTCCAAAACTTTCCGCTGATGCGCATCATCCCTGAAAAGATACGGCATGCCAAAAACCTGCATCGTCGGAGCAAAACCTTCCAAAGCTGCTGCAGATACTTTTGTCATCCCCAAACTCCCGATCTGCAAAAGCTCTATCAATTCCCGCTCAGAGCCCAATTGCTGATTGGGATAGACTTTCATGATGATCTTGCCATTGGATTTCTTTTCGACTTGCTCTGCCATAAATAGCATGGCTTCATGGACTGGATGATTGACGACTTGGGCATGGCCCAGTTTGATGATTTTGACGTCGAGTGGACTGTTACAGGAATAGGATAAAGCTCCCGCAAAAATCAAGAATAGAAATACGGTGAGGGTCTTTTGCATGGGATTGGGTTTACTGACTAAGTAGTACCAATATTGGATTTTCTTAGCTTAGAATCCCCAGAAATTACGAAATCGATTTAAATGCGATTTAAAAGGAGACAAAAAGCGATTAAATCAAAAATAGATTTCAGCCTATTCTTTCAATCCTCATCCTCAAAAGGAAACGCTACTATTTTCCCTTTTTTAGAAGAAAAATAGATCGCCCGGATTAGTTCCACTGATTTTCTGGCAGTTTCGCCATCGACCACTGGAGTTTGATCTTCCTGAATTGCTCTGAGGAAAAGTTTCCACTGGGCCAAATGTAACTGATGCCCGATCGCTGTTGGGTCGGAAGCGCCAGAACCTCCGGAATTTTGGCTTGGCTTGACAATTTCTGAACTTTCTTTGATATTCCATTGGGTTAGCTTGCCGGCTTCCAGAATGGCACTCCCCTCCGTCCCGAAAATTTCGATCCGCTCCGGATATCCAGGATATAATGCTGTGGCTGAAGTGATATTTCCCAAAGCTCCATTTTTGAAATTCACGATGGCCGCTCCCAAATCTTCCCCTTCGATGGGATATAAAGTTGTCTGTACTTGCCCAAAGACGCTTTTGACATCACCCATCAAATCCAAGAGCAAATCAACCGTATGAATCCCCTGATTGATCAATGCACCTCCACCGTCCGCTTCCAGAGTCCCTTTCCAATTGCTGGTAGAATAATAGGCAGAATCCCTGAACCAATTCACGTAGGCATTGCCCATGAGGAGTCGACCAAAAACTCCTTCCGATACCGCTCTTTTCAGCTTTTGATAATCTTCAGTAAATCGGTTTTGGAAAATCACGGCAAGTTTTACTTTGTTCTCAGCGCAAGCAGCAATTAATTCGTCAGTACGTTTGAGATTGATTTCGATCGGTTTTTCAATCATGAGGTGTTTTCCCGCTTTTGCGGCAGCTAATGCAGGCTCCAAATGCATCCCGCTCGGCGTGCAGACACAGACGATTTCCATGTCGGGAACCTTCAAAAATTCTTCAAGATCTGTCAAAACAAGAAGCCCAAACTGAGCTTTGGCTTTGGCGGCACTTTCAGGATTGGGATTGTACAAAGCAACCAATTCCGCTCCTTCAATTTCAGCAATTGCCTGCGCATGCTTTCCGGTAATTGATCCAGTTCCGATGATTCCAATTTTCATGTGATTACAATTGTTTTTTAAAAGTCACATGGAATCTCGCATTTATTGTAGTTATCCTACCAAGTGAGATTCCTATATTCAGGCTCGATTTCATTTCTCTACGTGTTTAAGGATTTTTGCCCAAGTGGATTCTGCCACAGGAATTCCATTTTCCAGGTTTCTGGCTCGGGTTTCCAAGACTTTTTCCCCGGGAAACCGAACTGCTTCCCCTTCAAAAACGGCAGAATTTTTCAGATTATCAAGGACGCTGTCAATCTTGGTCTCCATCCATTCCGCCAATCCCAACTTAATTGGATCAAAGCATAGAAACACCTGAGAAAGCCCATATTCATCGCCATTGTGATCCACTTCGTGCGTGGAATTTCCTCCGGAAAAAACACTGGCCAATAAATCCAGAACCAAAGAAAGCCCCGCTCCTTTCCACAAACCCATCGGTAAGGCTAGGTGATTTTCAAGTATTTCGGTTGGGTTTTTAGTTAGATTTCCTTTCAAGTCAAACCCTCCTTCAAAAGGCAAATTCTCACCTTTTTGAGCGTACAAACTCATTTGTCCATAGGCGAACTGGGACATCGCCATGTCAAGCACCACAGGCGATTCCTTTCTGGGAATTCCGATTACAAGCGGATTATTCCCGAGGATCGGTTCACTTCCGCCCCAAGCAGGCATATTAGGCTTGGTATTGGTAAAGCAAATTCCGATACATCCGGCCTCGACAGCCTGCCAACCAAAATTCCCTCCCCGCATCCAATGATTGGTTTGGGCCAAAGCCACACAACCGATCCCAAATTCTCGGGAAAGCTTGATCGCTCGGTCCATTGCAAACTCGGCATTCAAATTTCCCGGTCCCAAATTTCCATCCCAGCGCTCAAAAAGCACGATTTCACTGAACAGTGTGGGAGAATTTTTCGGTTTGACATATCCCTTTTCGATGAATTCCAGAAAAAGTGGAAAGCGATTGATTCCGTGGGATCGGACTCCATCCAGATCTGCTTTCGCAAAAAGTGTGGCGCATCGATCTGCCCGACTTTCTTCGAAACCAACCTGCAACAAAATCTGCTTAAGGGCAGAAACTAACTCATCAAAGGGAATCAGGACGTCCTTCATAGGTTTCAAGAACGAGAAAAAAGGTCGGAATTCCGAAATTCGATTAGTTGGCTTTCAACATCGGAACAGCTCTTTTGCAAAACTGAATACAAACACCCCAAGGATCACGAAGCATGACCAAATGTGAGCCGTCCGGCAAATTATCATCACTAATTTCGATAGCACCAGCTTCTATCAGTCGAGCTTTGTCCTTAGCTGGATCTTTTGACACAAATGCCAAATGGACTGCCAAAGGATGGTAGCTATTGAAATCAAGCGTTTCGCCCTTGGGATTGCTGTAGATTTCCAGCATGATCGTCCCGCTGTCATCTGCGAGAAAAGTCATAAATGGCGATTCAGTCATCTTTTTCACCACGGCCAATCCGAGGTGAGTTTCATACCAAAGCGACATTTCGGATGCATTGGGGACATTGAGTGCAAAGTGTTCGAATTTCATTGGGAGAGTTTAGCTAATGTTCTGAGGAGATAAAGTCAAGAAGGATTATAGTCAGCTAAAAAAGACAAGTTTCAATGACCTTCCGGTTTTTCCCAAACTCTCGGATCCTGTTTTAGCAATTGGACGATCGCCTGGTAAAGCTCCGGTCTCTCGTGGAAGAACTGCCATGGCCGCTCAAAGAAATTCTCCAGCGCAACCGCAAAAAACTCATGCTCATTGAGTGTGGCCGCTTCGCGGAAAAGGGAATTTTCCCCAGTTCTTACTTTTTCCAGTTCGAAAGGTACCAAGCTTTTGTATTTCGCCCATGCATGAGGTTCAAACTCCTTTTCTCCGTCTGATTCAATTTGATTTGCCAGTTTGAGCGCGTGAGCAATCTCATGGATTCCAAGATTCACCCCGTCTTTGGTATCCAAAAATCCCTCCACGAAGCAGCGCCAAGAAACAACAATCAACCCAAATCTGGGATTGACTTCCCCCCTGTGATAGGTTTTGTTTGAGGTACTGAAATAAGCGTTGGGATAAACGAGGATCGTATGAAAGTGGGCGAGTCGAAGACGCTTCCAACCAAAGGTAACCATCGCAATGGTGGCACTGATGAGCACTTCCATTTCAGATGAAACCTCCTCCAGTCCACCTCTTGGGACAAATTTCTTTGACGATAGAATCATCTCCAACTTGACCAAAAATTCCTTTTTGTGCCTAGGATTTAATTTACAATAAAAAGGGAAATTCCGCTCAAGAAAACCCAAGTCCGAAGCTGTCAGGCTCCTCTTGAACAATAAAAAGCGGGCTTGCTCCATCCACCAAGAGACCCGGCTGGCTAAATAGTAGTTTGGTTTCATACAAAACAAAAATGGCAACTACCTAAAGGTAATTGCCATCTTGTATTCATCCAAATGTGAAATTATCTGGCGTAATTGACAGCTCTCATTTCACGGATCACCGTCACTTTGATTTGGCCTGGGTATTGCATTTCTTTTTCAATTTTCTGAGAAATATCAAAAGAAAGCTTGCCTGCCCGCTGATCATCGACATTATCTGCATCTACCAAAATTCGAAGTTCTCTACCTGCTTGCATCGCAAAGCATTTGTTGACTCCGTCAAAAGCAAGGGCTAATTCTTCCAATTCTTTGAGACGCTTGATGTAGCTGTCCATGATCTCACGGCGTGCTCCTGGTCTGGATCCGGAAATCGCATCACAAGCCTGAACGATCGGTGAAATCATCGACGTCATTTCGATCTCATCGTGGTGAGCCCCGATGGCATTGCAGATTTCAGGATGCTCTTTGTATCGTTTTGCGAGCTCCATTCCCAACACCGCGTGTGGTAGTTCCTGTTCTTCTGGCCAGACCTTTCCAATATCATGGAGCAATCCTGCGCGCTTAGCCAGTTTGGCATTTAGTCCCATTTCAGCAGCCATAGTTGCCGCCAGTTTTGCTACCTCACGAGAGTGCTGTAACAGGTTCTGCCCGTAGGAGGAGCGGAATCTCATTCGTCCGACCATTCGGATCAATTCGGGATGCAGACCATGAATTCCCAAATCGATACAGGTACGCTCGCCGATTTCGACGATTTCTTCCTCGATGTTCTTTTCCGTTTTTGCAACCACCTCTTCAATTCTGGCAGGGTGGATTCGACCATCCTGAACCAGCCTGTGAAGGGAAAGTCTCGCAATCTCTCTTCTGACCGGATCAAATCCGGAAATAATGATCGCCTCAGGGGTATCATCTACTACGATCTCGACTCCGGTAGCAGCTTCGAGCGCTCGGATATTTCTACCTTCACGACCGATGATTTTACCTTTGATGTCGTCACTTTCGATGTTGAATACAGACACGCAGTTTTCCACGGCATGCTCTGTAGCTGTACGCTGAATGGTATCCAAGACAATCTTTTTCGCTTGCTTGGTAGCAGTCAACTTCGCTTCATCGAGGATATCTTTGATTTGAGAAGAAGCTTTGGATTGCGCCTCTTCGGTCAGCATATTGATGATCTGCTCCTTGGCTTCCTCGCGTGTCAGACCAGCTACTTTTTCCAGGTCTGCGATCCGCTGGTTGGTGATTCGGTCTAGTTCTTCTTTTTTAACTTGAACCGAATGAAGCTGTGCGTTTAAGTTTTCTTTCTTGCTGTCGAGTTCCGCTTCCTTGCGCTTGAGTGCTTCCTGCTCTTTCGAAACTTGGCTCTGCAGCTGCTTGACCTTATTTTCGTTGGTGATGATGAGGTTCTTTTTAGTATTCATCTCCTCATCAAACTCCGACTTTAACTTGAGGTACTTTTCCTTTGCTTCAAGAATTCGGTCTTTTTTGATTGTTTCGGCTGTAAGTTCAGCCTCCCGAAGCATGGATTTGACCCTTTCTTTGGTCTCCTCTTCCAACTTCGCATTTTTATTTTTGATGAAAAATCCCGCCAAAGCGGCTCCTCCACCTAATCCAGCCAAAGCGGCCAGGATGATAAATAGTACGTCTGCCATAGGTATTTATATAGTTATACTACCTAACCGGCTCCGAAAATCCCAGAAATAAGTGGATATCAATAATCAAACAGCTTTGGCCAGCAAAGCTGAAATATGAGCAAGACTACTGCGAACATGTTCGCTGTCTTCAGCATTGACCTCATTGGTCTCCAGCGATTCCACCATGCAGTCAAAAGCGACCATGGCAAGCAAATCCTGAAAATCATCCAAACCAAATTCGGCTTTATATTTCCTCAATTTCTCATTAATCAGCTTCCCAGCATGTCTGATCTTGGCCTCATCTTCAGGCTTGACTCGCATGGGATACTCCCTTTCTCCGATTTTCACTCTGATGGCCAGCGTCTCCATATCATTCGGAAAGGTATGTGATCAAATGATCAATTTCTTGTATATAATTATTGATTAAGTCACTCATTTCGGTGGCATCCTCTGGATTCACCGGTCGGTTGTCCACAATGTTACTAATTTTAATCTTATTTTTAAAATGATGGATTTCCTGCTCTTTGTCTTCAATTCCCCGCTCCAGCGCTGCCAATCGAGCTCTTAGCTGCTCATTCTCAGCGGTCACTGACTCCAGTTTTTTACTGACTTGTACCGCCAGTTTTTCCAATTTTTGCAGTTCTTCGTGAATCATTTTTAGCTTCTGATGATAGCGCCTACCTGATCCTGGAAGGCTTGAATCAATTTACTCATTGTTTTCTCAATTACCTTATCGGTAAGTGTATTTTCCTGATCCTGAAGGTAAAAACTCAGTGCATAGGCTTTCTTGCCCGAATCTATCTTGTCTCCCTGATAGACATCGAATACTCCGATTCTTCTCAGAAGCTTTCCTCCTACCTTATTGGCAACTTGCTCAACTTCAGCATAAGTGACTGACTTGTCGATCACAAGGGAAAGATCGCGCCGAACTTCCGGGAATTTGGAGATTTCCTCGAATTTCTTCAGCCCCGTAGCTTTCTTCACCAAAAGATCCCAATCGAATTCCCCAAACCAAACCTCCTGTCTGACTTCGGCCAACTTCAGTAGTTTTTCGTCTACGAGTCCGATTTTGCCCACTTCTTTCTCTCCAATCTTAAGACTCAATCCTACTTCAAAAGGAGATTCTTCAATTTTGGTCACTTTGGAAATCTGGATGTTCAATCGAGTCATAATCCGCTCAGCGGTGGCTAGCATATCCGGCACTCCAAAAGGCTTAGCTGGCTCAAGCCAACTTTCAGCAGAACGATTACCTGAGTGGAAAATTGCCAAACGCCTTCCCTCTTTGTAGCCTTCAGCCGTCTTCTGATATACTGTACCAAATTCAAAGCATTTGAGATCAGTCTGACGTCTATTGATATTATGTGCCAAAACTTCCAAGCCATTGAAAAGTAGGGTCTGACGCATCACGCCCAAATCTTCGCTGAGCTTGTTGAATATTTCTACGTTCGAGGCAGGATCCAAAAAGCCGGATTTTTCAGCATACACTGGCTTGGTCAGGCTATTGGTGATCAATTCAAAGTATCCCTGACCAGCAAGCATTTCAGTCATTCGATACTGCAGCTTATTTAGGTCTTTGACCGGATGCTCGGCGAGATAGTCCGTGCGAAGATTTTCAGACAGCTCCACTTGATGGAATCCGTGAATTCTAAGCACTTCCTCAATGATATCAGCCTCTCGGGTGACATCCACTCGATAAGGCTTCACAATCGCGGTGAATCCTTCTTCAGTCTCATTTTCTACGTTGATGTCCAGACTTTCCAAAATGGATTTCACTTCAGCAGGAGCGATTTTCTTTCCGATGAGGCGGTTGATATGGCCGTAGCTCACTTCAATTACAAAATCCTGTGCAGGCTCCGGATATAGATCGATGATTTCTGATGCAACTTTCCCTCCGGCAATCTCCTGAAGCAATTTCACCGCAGCCTTCAGCGCATAAACTGGCATATTCGGATCTGTTCCTCTTTCAAATCGAAACGAAGCGTCTGTTTTCAGCCCATGGAATTGCGAACCTTTTCGGATCACATCAGGTGAAAAATAAGCGGATTCCAAGAAAATAGAAGTCGTCTGGTCACTCACTCCTGAATGATTTCCTCCGAAAACGCCTGCGATACAAAGTCCTCCTTGAGGGTCAGAGATCATCAGTTCTTCTCCGGAAAGCTTACGTTCCTTGCCGTCCAATGTCACAAATGGCGTTCCTTTAAGCAGCTTTCCTACGATGATTTTTCCATCGGAAATCTTGTCTGCATCAAAAGCATGAAGCGGCTGACCCAAGTCATGCAAAATGAAATTGGTGATGTCGACCACATTATTGATCGGCTCGAGATCCAATGATCTGAGGAAGTTTTGAAGCCACTGGGGGCTGGGACCAACTTTCAAGTCGGTCAACACAACACCAGCATAGCGGGGACAGTCAATCGGGTTTTGCACTTCTACAGAAATGGCTGAGCCGGATTTTTCTACTGAAAGTTCCTTTTCCTCAGGAAGACAAATTGCTCTGCCTAGCAAAGCTTTCAAGTCCCTAGCTACTCCCAAATGCGATGCGGCATCTGCTCGATTTGGCGTCAGCCCAATCTCCAATACCTGATCCTGTGAAACTTCGAAATATTCCGAAGCGGGAGTTCCGTTAGGAAGATCGGTATCCAAGATCATGATGCCTGCATGGGAAGTCCCCAGACCGATTTCGTCCTCAGCACAAATCATTCCCTCGGAGGCCTGTCCTCTGATTTTTGCTTTTTTGATCTCGAAAGGCTCACCTGAAGTCGGATACAACTTGGCTCCAACAGTGGCAACTACGACCTTTTGACCTTTGGCGACATTCGGTGCACCGCAGACGATCTGTGAAGGTGTACCCGCTCCTATATCAACTGTTGTTAAACTCAGCTTGTCGGCATCTGGATGTCTTTCGCAAGTCAACACTTCTCCGATCACGATTCCTTCCAATCCGCCAGGTAGCGAAACAAACTCCTCCACGCCTTCCACTTCCAGACCTGATCGGGTCAAGAGTGCGGCAATTTCTTCGGGGCTTTCAGTGAGAGCAATGTATTTTTTAAGGCGGTTTATCGAGATTTTCATAACTTTTTAATAGCAGGTAATTGATCCTGATTACTAACAAAAAAGGTGCTCCGGCACCTTTTCAAAAACTGATTGACAAATTTAGAAGAATTGCAGAAGGGCTAGACTATTCCTTGTAATTTTTCTCCCCGGCTTCCACCGCAATTTCCAAAAGGTTTTCTTTGGGAGGAATCGGACAAGCGTAGTCGGGATTGTAGGCACAATAAGGATTGTAAGCCAGGTTAAAATCCAAGGTGATGGAGGTTTTCCCATCCTGGCGGACATTGAGATATCGACCTCCTCCATATGTTTCCCCTGCGCTTGTCGCATCTGCAAAAGCCAAGAAAAAGTTTCGCTTATCCGCTTCATCCATTGCCTGGAGCAGAAGCAGTTTGTTGGTTTTTCCGCCCAACTCAAACTCCGCAAATGAATGCTCAATGTAGCGTTGGGTTGAGCCATCAGTCAATGGTATTTCCCGAACTTTCTTGTTCTCAATTGGAATGATTCGCGCTTTGACCTTGTAAGCCGGATCGATTTCATAAAAAGTCAGCTTTGTGAAAGTTCGTTTTTGCTCCTCAGTCAAAGGGGATTCAATATTGAATCGGATAAACTTAAACTGCCTCTCACGCTCTTTTTCAATCTTCTCAACATAAGCTTCCGGGCTCTCAGCAGCGGTAAACATGTAAGCTACCGCAGCAATCACCACTAGTCCAACCGCAATCAGTAAAATGTAACTTTGTTTCATTTATAGTATGCCTTCATCGGCGAAGCTAAAATAGCCACGATCTCCAAAAATAACATGATCCAAGATGGGTAAATCCAAATCACGGCCGATTTTGACCAGTCTTTCGGTCAGTTTCTTATCCTGTTCCGAGGGACTCATGGTGCCACTGGGATGATTGTGAACAAGTATCACCGACTGTGCCAACTGCTCCAAAGCGACTTTAAATACGATTTTTGGGTCAACGACCGTCCCGGCAGTCCCACCTTGGCTGATGAGTTGCTTTTTGATTACATAGTTGGATCTGGATAGTAAAATCAGGTAGAAATGTTCCACAATTTCATCGTAAAGCTCCGGCTTCATCAACTCATAGATATCACGGGAGCTTGTGATTTTCAGTCTCACTTGAGGTTCCTGTTCTTTGCGCCTGCGTCCGAGCTCCAATGCTGCTACGATCGAAATGGCTTTTGCCTCGCCGATTCCTTTGAATTTCATCAAGTCTTTCACTGACATTCTTGCAAGCGAGGCCAAATCATGGTTCACATCTCTGAGAATCATGCGTGACAGGTCCACGGCACTGATGGTAGGTGTACCCGAACCTATCAAAATGGCGATCAATTCGGCGTCTGAAAGTGAAGATTTTCCTTTGAGTAAAAGTTTCTCCCTGGGGCGATCTTCTTCGGCGAGTTCGGATATCTTTATCGAAGTAGGCTGACTCATAGACAGTTCTTTAAAAAGCATTTGAAAAAAGTGTAATTAAAACTAATCAGAAAAAGACATAAAAAAAACCCTGCTTTTGACAGGGTTTTAGCATTGTAGTCTTAAAGAAATTAACCAATCGCGCTAACGAATTTGGCTAATCTTGATTTCTTGTTACTAGCGTTGTTTTTGTGAATGACATTCTTCTTAGCCAGCTTGTCCAACATAGAAGACACTTTCTTATAAAGCTCCATAGCCTCAACTTTGTCAGTCGCCGCTTTCAATCTTTTGATGAAAGTTCTAGTGGTCTTAGCCTGATATCTGTTTCTCAAACGCTTCGCTTCGTTGGCACGAATTCTTTTCAGAGCTGATTTGTGATTTGCCATATCTCGTTTTTAAATAAAATTCTTTACGTTCCCCTATTCCGAATTGGAGTGCAAAGTTATTGTAAATTATTAATTCTGCCAAAGGAATTTCAAACATTCCTTTGAGTACTTGCTTTTCTTCGATCAACTTATTTGGCCAAAAGCAGGAAACAGACTGCAAATATAGCTCAATTCATCACAGAAAAGATATTTGTTTTGACTATTTTCAAAAATGAAGTTTTTTATGATTTGGGCATTTGGCTTTCTTTTTTTGCCTCCCCCCGCAGAGGACTGGGGATTTTATGCGCATTCCCTGATCAATCAACAGGCTGTCTATTCGCTCCCTCCTGAGTTGATTGGCTTTTATAAAGTTCATATCCAGTTTGTTACCGAAAAATCGGTCAATCCGGATCGAAGAAGGTATGCTGTCGAAGGCGAGGCGGAAAAGCATTACATCGATTTGGATCATTATGGAGACAGTGCGCTCTTTGTTCTACCGAAATACTGGTTTGAAGCCATCGAATTGATCCCCGAAGATTCCCTCAGACAAAACGGTATCGGACCTTGGTCGGCCTATCTGACGATGATTAATTTGACAAAAGCATTTGAAGAGAAGAATTCTCAGGCCATTCTCCGTTTGTCTGCTGACCTAGGACATTATCTCGGCGACCTCAATGTGCCTCTACACACTACCAAAAATTACAACGGCCAATTAACGGGACAAGAGGGAATCCATGGGTTTTGGGAAAGTCGAATCCCGGAATTGATGGCAAAGGATTATTCGCTTTGGGTCGGAAAAGCGGAATATGTGGAAAAGCCCCAACATGCCATTTGGGAGGCTGTTGCGCATGCTCATGCTCAAGTGGATAGTGTCCTGAGAATCGAGCGAGAGCTCAGCCAAGACTTCCCTGAAGATCAGAAATACAGCTACGAGGAGCGGAATGGCCTGACCGTTCGGGTTTATTCCAGGGATTTTACAGAAGCTTATGCCGCTGCAATGGACAATCAGATTGAACGGCAAATGAAGCGCTCGATCAAAATGATTGCTGACTTTTGGTATACAGCTTGGATCAATGCAGGTCAGCCCGATCTAAATTCGTTAGACGAAGCTGTGGTTGAAGAAGAAAAATTGACACCTGATCCGAAATTGAAAGTCAGGGAGCATTGAAAGTATGAAAGCTGAAGTATTTAAAAGTAGGCAGTGGCAGTGGACAGTAGGCAAACACAACCTAAGATTATGGATTATCGAGATTTAATTGTTTACAAAAAAGCTTTTAAACTGGCCATGCGAATTTTTGAAATAAGCAAAACCTTTCCAGGAGAAGAGAAATTTTCTTTAACTGACCAAATAAGAAGGTCGAGCAGATCCATGTGCACAAATATTGGTGAAGGCTACCGAAAAAGAAGGTATCCAGCACATTTTGTTTCCAAACTGAGTGATTCAGATATGGAAAACACAGAAACTCAAGTCTGGCTAAATTTTTCGTTAGTATGCAAATACATTGATGAGGCTACCTTTAATGAACTCGATCAGGATGTAGTTGAAATCGGAAGATTACTAAATTATATGATGGAAAATCCGGATAGATTTGGAGAAAATAAGGCATGAATTCGACAAACTGCTTACTGCGACTGAAAACTGAAAACTTTTAGCTTTCTGACTTCAAATACTTCTCAATCGCCCTTCCCAACCTTCTGAACGTGTCCTTAAAAACAGCTTCATTTTCCTCCAAAAGAGTTACCCGAAATCCCCTAAGATCCGAACAAAACGAAGAAATCGGCACCACACAGATTCGCTCAGCAGCCAATAGATAATAGACAAATCGCTTATCCAAAGGCATCTCAGCATCACTAAGCCAAGAATCTAGAAGGCTTTTCAACTTCTCATCCTCGATCGGCAAGCTTTGATTGGAAGTCAATAATTTCTCATCGAAAACGATGGTATTGTAAAATGCGCCTTGGGTAGGATTAAACTTAATTCCGGGGATCTCTCCCAAAATCTCACGCATCCAGTCACTCCGCTTACCGATTTGAGCATTGGCTTCTTCACGATAGGCATGATAGTCCGGATGGCTCATAATTCTGGGAATTGCCAATTGCGGCAAAATCGTGGAGCAAACCTCAATCATTTTTGCGTTCTCCAAAGTCTGGCAAAGCTTCGCAAACTCCTTGGAAGAGTCACGGTTGTAGAATTCCATCCAACCGCATCGTGCTCCAGGCCATGGAAATTCTTTGGAAATACCTTTCAGCGAAATCGCCGGCCGATTGCCGATGACTTCAGCCAAAGCTACCGCTTTGATGCCGTTGTAGGTGATGTTTTGATAAATTTCATCAGCGATCAGAAGCAAGTTGAATTCATCGGCGATTTTTACAAATCCTTCCAAGACCTCCTTTGGATAGACCATTCCTGTTGGGTTGTCTGGATTGATAATCAGGATGCCAACAATGGATGGATTGTATTTGACTTTGAGGTAAAGATCCTCCATATCCGGGAGCCACTGATTGTCCGGATCTAGTTTGTAGGTGATCGGTGCGGTATTGGCATGTGCTGCCTCTGCCGAGCTGTGTGTGGAATAAGCCGGCGAAGGCCCGATGATACGCGCCGTTGGTATTAGAAATTGGTACAACTTTGCAATCGCATCACCCAATCCATTGAAAAAGAGGATGTCCTCTGCTGTGATTTGGTTTCCACCCTTTTCATTGTTCAATGCAGCAAGGAATTTCCGCGTTTCCAACACTCCTTTTGAATCTGCGTAACCGTAGGTTTTGTCTTCCTTGAGTAGATCGGCTATGATCGATTTCATCCAATCCGGTACATGATTGCTTTTCTGGATTGGGTCACCGATGTTTTCCCAAGTCATAGAATATCCCAATGCTTCGATTTGACGGGCTTTCTTAACAATGCCGCGAATCTCGTAATTCAATTCTTCTGCTCCGGGTCTAAGGAGTAGCTGTCTCATAGGTCAATAGGCTGGTTTGGAAAAAATTCCGGTACAAAGTAAAGGAAAAGCAATTTGAAATTGCTGTCCCCTACCAAAAAGCAAAAACCTCGATCCTATAGAATAAATGAAAATTTCAGTTTCCAATCTCCAAATACTTGAGGTTTTTCAACTTGCTTTTCCACTTCCCGTTCAGGTATTTTTAGTGTTTCCAACCTTACACCATACACCTACACTGGTCCAATGCTTTTCCGCATCCTGTTCTTCCTTCTCTTTATCGGTCTGATCGACTGGTATTCCTTCCAAGCGTTTAAAACCCTATTTCCTACTCAAATCTGGATTAAAACTGGGTTTTGGGTCTTCTCCATCCCCATTTATCTCTTTACGATATATGTTTTCCTGACCTTCGACAGAGGGAATGTCAGCCTGAATTTTGGCAGACTCGTATCGCTTTTGGTCCTCTCTATCCTGCCCAAGCTGATCATTCTGGCCTTCCTGTTTGGTGAAGATATCTTCCGCTTTTTTACTGGAATATTTTATTCTTTTGGAGAAAATCGACAAGGCGACTTTCTGCCAGACCGCAGGAAGTTTGTGAGCCAAACGGCCTTGATCTTATCCTCCATTCCTTTTTTGGGAATCCTTCATGGGGTTTTGATTGGCAAGTATCGCTACCGAGTCATCACCCATACGCTGGAATTCGATGACCTGCCGGAGGAGTTTGATGGATTCACCATCACCCAGATCTCAGATATCCACTCAGGTAGCTTTGATGACAAAAAGAAACTGGAATACGGCATAGACCTGATCAATCAGCAAAAATCCGATGTCATCTTATTTACCGGAGATTTGGTCAATAACCATTCGGGTGAGATGGAGCCCTGGATCGAAACTTTCAAAAAGCTGAAAGCACCGATGGGCAAATATTCCATCCTTGGCAACCATGACTATGGGGACTACATGAATTGGCCGAGCAAGGAAGCTAAGGTTGCAAACCTGCAGCGCTTATTCCAAGTCCATGCCGAACTGGGATTCAAACTGCTGCGCAATGAAAGCGTCAAACTCCAAAAAGAAGGAACAACCATAGATCTCATCGGCGTGGAGAATTGGGGTAAAGGATTTGCGCAGTATGGAGACCTGTCTAAAGCAGCGGTAAACTTAAGCGATCAGAGTTTTAAGATCTTGATGAGCCACGACCCCTCACACTTTGACGAGCAGGTGAAAAACTTCTCCCAATTTATCCACCTCACCCTGAGCGGGCATACCCATGGAATGCAGTTTGGGATCGAGATTCCGGGATGGATCAAATGGAGCCCCGCTTCGCTTCGCTACCCAAAATGGGCAGGACTTTATGAAGAATTCGGACGCTATCTCCATGTGAACCGAGGTTTTGGGTTTTTGGCATTTCCAGGGCGAGTGGGTATCTGGCCGGAGATTACGGTACTGACGTTGAAGAGGAAGTTAGTTTAAAGGTCTTAAAAATGAAAAATCCATATTTTGACATCACTTTGATCATTAATTTGATCATAGAACAGGAGCCTAACAGGATTGACCTTATTGAACAATTAGGAAAATCTGATTGGCAAAAATTCCTACGCCGAAAATACCTTTATTTAATCCCAGATGAAGGGCAGATAAAAGAATCTATAGTTTTAGAGCATGAAGTGGAAGGGACTATTGTACTTGATGTTCTAGAAAGCGGAAAAATAAAAGGAATCGAATTTGTAGATCAAATTTTTTGAACACCGACCTACCTCAGATGTATCAATTTTAAAGTTTAATCAGTAAAATCAGAATTAAAAGCTTGTATTACAAATACACGATATCTTGTATTTCCAACACAAGCTTTTATATTTGTATTGATTTACAGTGATTTAAATGATACAAATCGACCTTCTTTCCCAGATAATCGAGGAGCAAAACCGGAATTTTCTTCAAAAACAGCTTATAGCTAGGGAAATGACTATACCCGTACAAACCAATCAAATCTTGGTGGTAAGCGGGGTTAGGCGTTGCGGGAAAAGTATTTTGATCCGTAAAAGCCTTCCTTCTAATGCATTGGGACTTTATATGAATTTTGAAGATCCCCGATTGGTGGATTTTGAGGCAGTGGATTTCCCAAAATTGGAACTGCTGAGAGATCAACTTGGCAAAACCTCCATTATATTGGATGAAGTACAGAGTGTAGAGGGATGGGAAATCTTTGCGCGGTCCCTCCATGAAAAAGGCGAAAAATTATATATCACGGGCTCAAATGCCAGCATGCTCAGCCGGGAATTGGGTACTCGTCTGACAGGACGATACAAGCAAATCGAGTTGTTCCCCTTCAGCTACACGGAGTTTTTGCTTTTCAAAAGCTTATCTCCCGGGGAAGAAACCTTCCAAACCTACTTCCTCACAGGTGGTTTTCCTGAGTTTTTGCAAAATCAAGATCAAGATTACCTAAGAACCCTTTTTCGAGACATACTTACCCGTGATGTGGCTGTGAGAAGAAACATCAGTAATGAAACTTCACTCATTCGACTGGGCGTATTTCTTTGTTCCAATGTCGGCAAACCCTTCAGCTACTCCCGAATGGGCAGTCTACTGGAAATCAAATCTGTTCGCACGGTGATCGACTACTGCGATTACTTAGAAGAAAGCTACTTGTTTGATTTAATCCCGATATATTCCCCATCGATCCGCAAGCAACTGGCCAATCCCAAAAAAGCATTTTGCGTTGACCCTGCTTTAGCCTCGGCCAACTCGCTATCGTTCAGCAAGGATCTGGGTCGAAAGCTGGAAAATTACGTCTACCTCCATCTCCGCAGGTCTTTCAAAGAGATCCAATATTTCCAAAACAAAGATTCCGAATGTGATTTTGTAATCAAATGGAATGAGGAAATCATCGGGGCAGCCCAGGTATGCTGGGAACTGAACTCCGACAATCTACAACGGGAAATCAAAGGATTAAAAGCTGCATTATCAGAAACACAAGCTCCAAAAGGGGTTTTGCTGACATGGAATCAGGAGGATTTGCTGGATGGATTAACCGTGATGCCAGTTTGGAAATGGATGATGCAACCGGCGAAGGAGTTTTTTGGAGTGGGCTAAACTTCCTTTTTTTTCTGTCTCATCGCTTCTCCAAAAAAGTCAATGCTCCCAAAATTAAGGCTCCTCCCACAAGCCAATTTGGAACAGGAAAAAGATCCAAATACTTTCCCAAAAGTAGGACAAGAATCAAGATAGCCGGGAGACCATACAATTTGTCTATAGGTTTCTTTCTCATTTTCTACCTAATGAATGTTCTATTCTTGATTCTTCCTCTTACTTTGATAAGCCTTAATTCCTACAATTTGACCAATCACCAATAAAGCCATTGCCAAGGCTGAAAAATTTGGATGGTTTCTGCCTTTAGGAATCAGTCCATTTTCCCAAATAGACCAAAAACCAACCACCACGGCTGCAAAAAAAATTCTTAGGTGAAAATACAATTGCTTCTTCCCCATCAGATCAAAAACTAATTTTGAAGTAAATTATCAAATCACAGTAAAAAACAAAACCCCTCGAAGATTTTTCCTCGAGGGGTTCAGTTTCAGCTTTTTGATTTTAGCTTTCTGAATTTAAACTAAGATTGCTTCTTGCCTCGCAATGACGCCCAAATTACTTGAGGTTTTTATACCTTATCCGCTTCGGCGTCACATCGCCCAGTCGCTTCTTCTTGTTTTCCTCATAATCGGAGAAGTTGCCCTCAAACCAATACACTTGAGAATCGCCCTCAAAAGCCAAAATATGCGTACAAATACGATCCAGGAACCATCTGTCGTGGGAAATAATCACCGCACAACCCCCGAAGTTTTCTAAGGCTTCCTCCAAAGATCGAAGTGTATTCACGTCCAGATCGTTGGTAGGTTCATCGAGCAATAGCAAGTTCCCGCCTTCTTTCAGTGTGATGGCCAAGTGAACCCGATTTCGCTCTCCACCTGAGAGTACTCCGACTTTTTTCTCCTGATCCGAACCTGCAAAGTTAAACTTGGACACATAAGCTCTGGAGTTCACTTCCTTGTTGCCCAACTTCATCAGTTCATTGCCATCGGAAATCAATTGATAAACTGTCTTATTCGGGTCTAGCGAATCGTGTTCCTGATCTACATAGGCCAGCTTTACCGTCTCTCCAACCTCGAAGTTTCCTGAATCGGCTTTTTCCTGTCCGGTAATCAATTTGAAAAGCGTGGATTTTCCGGCGCCGTTTGGCCCGATGATTCCCACAATTCCACCTTGAGGCAGGGAGAAACTCAAGTTTTCGAAAAGCAATTTGTCTCCAAAAGCCTTGGACACGTTGTTTACTTCAATGACTTTGGCACCCAATCTCGGTCCTGGAGGAATGAAAAGCTCCAGTTTTGCTTCTTTTTCTTTGGACTCCTCTCCCACCAATTTATCATAGGCAGAAAGTCGGGCTTTACCTTTGGATTGTCTGGCTTTCGGAGACATTCTGATCCACTCCAACTCACGCTCCAGAGTTTTCTGACGCTTGGATTCGGTTTTTTCTTCCTGCTTCAGACGGTTTTGCTTTTGGTCTAGCCAAGAGGAATAATTTCCTTTCCATGGAATCCCCTCGCCACGGTCCAGTTCGAGAATCCAACCCGCGACATTATCCAAGAAGTATCTATCGTGTGTCACGGCAATGACGGTGCCTTTGTAATTTTGCAAATGCTGCTCCAGCCAATGCACCGATTCAGCATCCAGGTGGTTGGTCGGTTCATCGAGTAGCAACACGTCCGGTTCCTGAAGCAGCAGACGGCAAAGCGCAACGCGTCTTTTTTCTCCACCTGAAAGATTCGCCACGTTGGCATCGCTTGGAGGCAGTCGTAGGGCGTCCATTGCTTTATCCAGCATGACATCCAGTTCCCATGCATTGGCTGCGTCAAGCTTCTCCTGCACCTCTCCCTGCCGCGTGATCAACTTGTCCATGGCATCTGGATCTTCCATCAGGTCCGGATCCATGAATTTCTCATTGATCTCTTCAAATTCCTTCAGCAAGTTGACCGTATCAGCAACGGCTTCTTCGACGACTTCCTTCACTGTTTTGGTCGGATCAAGCTTCGGTTCCTGCTCTAGCATGCCTACAGTGTACCCCGGAGACCAGACAACTTCGCCGAGAAATTCTTTGTCCATTCCGGCGATAATTCGGAGCAAGGAGGACTTTCCCGAACCGTTTAGACCCAAAACGCCAATTTTTGCGCCATAAAAAAATGAGAGGTAAATATCTTTGAGTACTTTTTTCTGCGGGGGGTAAATTTTTGAAACCCCAGCCATAGAAAAGATGATTTTTTCTGCGCTCATAGTGCTATTTTAATCGTTGAATATGTGTTAGAAGCAAGATGGCAAAAATATGGCTTTCTTAGGATAAGTGAGGGCTAAATGATTATTTTGCGAAAAATTGAAAACGACCACCTATAACCTATTGAATTGAAATGGAGCATCCTTATGGATATATCAAAGACGGAAAAGTCTATTTGAAGGGTTTTTTAGGGCGGAGTGACCGAGAAATCGGTGAAGTTAAAGAAGATGAAGCCTCTACGCTCAGTTATTTCGAAGCTCGTTTTGAGCAAATCAAAGATAAAGTTGCCAAGCTGAAATCCGATATTGAGGAAAACCAAAACAAGGGCTCTTTCCTGATGAAGTTGATTCATTTGCGGGATTCTTTGTACGAATCTGACGCCCTTGGTGACTTCATTCCGCTGATCGAGGAACTCAATGCGCAGGAGGAATTTCTGAATGAGATCATCCAAGCCAACCGCTCTAAAAATCTGGAAGTGAAAAAGGCGCTGATTCTGGAAGCTGAGGCAATGAAAAACGATACGGATTGGAAAAACACCGCAGAATTTTTCAAGGAACTAAAAATGCGCTGGATCAAAACCGGTCCTGTCGACAAAGAAATTCATGAAGAGATCGAGCAGGAATTCAATGATTCGATCCAGACATTTTTCGAAAATAGAAGGCATTTTTTCGAAGGAATGGCACTCCAAGCTGAAGAAAACATCAAAGTCTATGAGGCCTTGGTCGTTCAAGCCAGAGAAGCACATGACCTACCAGATGCCAAAATGGCTTTTGAAATCAGCAAGCGAATCCAAAAAGAATGGAAAGAGGCAGGAAAAGTACCCGCTGAAAAGCGACAGCCCCTTTGGGATGAGTTTTCCAAGCTGAACAACAGAATATTCTCACGATACAAGCGGGGCCTTAATCCCGGGCCGCAAATGCATCCCCGAGAGATCTTGAGAAAAATCGATGAAATGGTGGACGAGTTAAAAAAGATGGCGCATCAACCGAGCACCTATGCCATCACCACCCGAGCCAAAGCCATTCAGGAAGACTGGAAAAAACTTCCCATGCGAAAACCAAAAGAGGCCAACCTCCCGGCACGTTCGTATCAGTTTTTCATGGATATTATTTTCGAAAAAGCATTCCTCGAAAAACTCGCCCATAATAAATATTCTGACTTTGACTCACTTTCTCTACAAGAGCAAAATCAGATTAAGTCCTCGATTATCAAGGATTTACTCCATCGGGACCAAGGTGAATTGGATACCATGCAAAACAATTCGGACAACTTCCGAGTACAGACTCCTGACTTTGAAATGATGATGCGGAAAAAACTGTCTGGGCTGAAGCGAAAAATAGATGTAAAAAACTACATTTTGAAACAACTTTCTCCCCGAATTTAAGTAGACACTACTTATCCAAAAATTCACTAATCTTGCAACTTTAAAAAATCGAAGAATACCTTTTAAAATAAACACTATGTACTGGACACTTGAACTAGCATCCTATCTGGAGGACGCACCCTGGCCAGCGACCAAGGATGAGCTTATCGACTACGCTATCCGCTCCGGCGCTCCACTGGAAGTAGTGGAAAATCTCCAAGAGCTCGAAGATGACGGCGAGCCTTATGAGACCATCGAAGAAATCTGGCCTGACTATCCTACCAAGGATGATTTCTTCTTCAACGAAGACGAATATTAAAAAAACTAAAGCCTCGGAAATCCGAGGCTTTTTTTTCACCTATCCCTCCAAAGGTTTTGAACCCTTGGAGTGTTGAAACGAACCTAGAGCCCCAAAACCTGCCTGAGTCGAGCGTAACCTGTTTTGCTGACTGGAATCTGTTCACCAGCTCGGAGCTTAACCAAATAGGTGTCTCTTTCATAAGGCTCTATTCCTGTGATGCCATTCAGATTGATGATGAAAGAACGATGGACTCTGGCGAACTTGGCTGGATCCAGACTTTCTTCCAGAGTCTTCATCGTCATCTTCTTTAAATACTTCCCTCCGATGGTATGAATTGCCACATAATCGTCTTCTGCTTCAAAATAAATCACATCAATAATTGGGATAATCTTGATGTCGTTTTTAACTCTGACGACTAACCTGTTGCTTTTCTCCGCCATATGCGATAGGCCTTCATCAGCCTCATTTTGGGCCACATCGCTTCCTCTACTTGTCAAATAACGGTCAATTGCCTGCTTGAATCGTTCTTCCGAAAAAGGCTTCAGGAGGTAGTCCAAAGCCTTGGCATCGAAAGCTTTCAAGGCATAGTGGTCAAATGCTGTGGAGAAAATTACAGCCGGAGGCTCATCCAACAGCTCCAACATTTCAAATCCGGTGATTTTAGGCATTTGAACATCCAGAAAAATCAAATCAGGTTTATGCTGATGGATTGCTTTCAATCCTTGAAATCCATCCTGACAAACTTCCACCACGTCGAATTGAGGAAACTGCATCAAAAACTCCTGAATGATTCCTGCTGCCAAGGGTTCGTCGTCGATAATTATCGTTTTAATCATGAAAATTGGGGGATTTTAAGTCGGACTTTGAAAACATTGGCCACAGCTTCTGATTCTATCAAATCTTTTCGACCAAACAAGAGAAATAACCTTCTTTCCACCGAATTCAGTCCAAAACCAGTTCCCTCGGCAGGGGTAGATTCAGGGTCAAAGGGATTGATCACTTCCAAAACAAAATAACTTCCGTCCTTTTTTCCGGTAATCTCAATCTTAACCTCTCCAGTGACTCCATAGAGACCATGTTTGATTGCATTTTCAACTAGCGGCTGAATCAACAGTTGGGGAAGTTTTACCTGATAGAAATCTTCTTCCAAGCAAAATTCAACTTCTAGTCTATGCCCAAATCGAACCCGCTCGATGTCCAGATACATCTTCAGATAATTCAGCTCTTCCTCAAGAGTGATCCATTTTTGGGAATCTTTTCGAATTGTCCCGCGCAAAAACTCAGAAAGCTGCAACACCATCTCACGGGCTTTTTTGGGCTGAGTGACTACCAGCGCATTGATGGAATTGAGGCTGTTGAACAGAAAGTGCGGTTGCAACTGCTGCCGGAGTTGAGCCAGTTCGGCCTCTTTTGAAAGTTGGAGCATTTGTGCTTCGCGTTTTCTGACTTCTTCCTGAAGCTCCAGTTGAGACATGACCAAAGCCAAAACCGAAATCAGCTGAAAAGCTAAAGCCAAAACCGACCACCTGAGGTAAAAACTCGAACTTAGAAAGTCAAGGTATTCTATGTCATCCAGCCACCAAGTCAGCGCGTAGCGATGTGCCACCACGCCTATCCAACTCAACAATAATGGCACAGCGAAAAGCAACCACAAGTTTTTCCCTTTGGGTGTAAAAAGGCTGAAAACGCGATCTAGGACGAAAATACCTCCAAGAAAACACAGCGCAAAAACCAAGGCGTCAATCAGCGCAGGTTCGGTCTCGATTTCATAGCTCCACAACAAAAGAAAACATCCCAGAAACCAGATGACTCCGGTTCCGGGGATGATCCATTTTCCTAATTTAGGATTTGAAAAAGCGTTAAAAAACAAGTTGGTAGTGGTTTTTAGCTGGTTTGAAGGTCGTTAAAAGGATTTGATTTCCAAACCCCCAAAGAGAATTGTGCCTTTGAGAACCACGACTTTATTGGGATCAACTCCACCCTCTCTGAAGTAGCGCTTATCTTCGATCCCAGCGGCGATATTGGTCACCTCGGTGCGAATGTCCCAGTGTGGCGGTACGATCATTTTTACACCTCCGAAAATGATATCGACTTGTATCGTGATTACTCCATTGAAATCAGTAGAGGTCAGATCAAGATCCACGCCGCCAAAAGCTGCTGTGATTTTTCCTCCCTGAAAGTCTTTGGTCATCAGCTTTCGGTTTACCCCACTGAATATCGCATCGATATTCAGCCTATCGGCAAAAGCTGTCCCAGTGGTACGGGTAAATCCAGATCCAGTGGCTGATTGTGCACCTTGGGCGAAAGATGACGAACCTGTTGCTGAAGAACCCTCTGAATTCTCATCCACTACTTTGGCTTCTTCGACATAGATTTTAGAATAACCGGTATCTGTTTTGCGCTTTTTCTCCCAATCTCTACGAACATCATCCAGCACTTTGTTTTCCCGTTGTTTTTGCAAAATCAGGTAAATCCCCAAGGCGATCAATCCCAAAGGCCAGATGAACTGTCCAAGTCCAAAGTCAAAATTGAATTCATTTCTCAAGAGAAAATACGCTCCAAGGAATAACATCAAGAATCCAAAGAAACTTCTGAATTCATGTTTGATCACCGAGAATGTCCCGATCGCGATCAAAATCATTGGCCAAGTAGTAACCCAATCGGGAATGAAAATCCCGGCTTTTCTTAAAAAGAGAATGATACCTATTCCGAGAATGATAAACCCAAAGGCAATATTCCCGTCGTTGTTTTTTCGTTTAAAATCGTTCATGGCTAAGTGTATTTAAATGTTGATCAAATGTACACGAGCCGCAAAACCTGTGAAATGGACAATAGGCCAAGCCAAAGAAAAAGTCGGTGAAGTCGGAGAAAATGTCGGTAAAAATCCAAAAGGGGTTTTCCCCGATTTTATTCCCCACGGGAGAGCAGATAATCCGCGTAGTCCAGATCTTCTGGAGTGGTAATTTTGATGTTTTCCGGATTGCCCGGGATGAGGCTGACCTGCCAGCCCTGGTATTCATAGACGGTGGCATCATCGGTGAATTCGCTCAGTTCTTCAACTTGGAACGCTTTTTTGATTTTGCGAATCTGAAAAGTCTGCGGAGTCTGGACCAGTCGGAAGTATTGTCGCTCCTGAAAAGTACTCAATCCACCTGTATCCACTTTTCGGATGGAGTCTTTCAAAGGAACCACTGCAATGGCACTTCCGCTATTGGCTGCCTCAGCAAAGCTTGCTAGAATCACCTCTGAACTTACAAAAGGACGAACTCCATCATGAATTGCGACCAATCCCTTCTCAAAAGGAAGTGCATCTAGTCCATTTCTTACAGACTGAAATCGGGAGCTTCCACCCCCAATGACCTGGTGCGGAATAGAAAACTGATGCTGCGAACAGAGTTTTTCCCAAATCAAAAAATCCGGCTCAGGCAAAACCAAGATTAAAAAAATTGCCGGATCCGTATCATGAAACCGCTGAAGCGTATGCATCAAGACTGGTTTTCCGCCAATCGGCAAATATTGCTTTGAAACAGGACCTCCCATGCGGCTCCCTTTCCCGCCAGCCACCAAGACTGCTGCTTTTTTCATAGAATTCTTTCAAAAACTGATCTCACCATGAGTGTTAATAATTTTCGAGATTGAAGTTAAAAAAAAAGCCCCTTTCGGAGCTTTATATTTTAGAGAATCAGCATCGCATCTCCATAGGAGAAGAACCGGTACTTTTCTTTGATTGCCTCCTTGTAAGCTTTCATCACCAAATCGTAGCCGCCGAATGCAGATGCGGTCATCAGCAAGGTCGATTCAGGCAAGTGGAAATTGGTAATCAATGCGTTTGCGATTTTGAAATCATAAGGCGGGATGATGAATTTATCAGTCCATCCGCTGCTTTCCTTCAATCTTCCCCCAGCAGTGACTGAGGATTCGATTGTTTTTAGTGAAGTGGTACCCACAGCGACCACACGCTTTTTAGCATCCAATGCGGCATTGACATGATCAACAGTCTTTGATGGAATGGAATAATTTTCTGAATCCATCTTGTGTTTGGTCAGATCTTCCACATCGACCTGACGGAAAGTACCCAAGCCTACATGAAGTGTAATCGGGGCCACTTCGACACCTTTCAACTCCAGTCTTTTCAATAATTGTGGAGTAAAATGAAGACCTGCAGTCGGTGCGGCTACGGCACCTACATTTTTAGCGAAAACAGTCTGATATCGCTCTCTGTCTTCAGGCTCGATATTTCGTTCAATAATCTCCTTTAAAAGCGGTGTCTCTCCGAGGGTGTCGATCGTTTTTTCAAACTCTTCGTGATTGCCGTCAAACAGAAAACGGATCGTACGACCTCTAGAAGTAGTGTTGTCAATCACTTCAGCTACTAGATCTGAATCTCCGAAATATAGTTTATTGCCGACTCGGATCTTTCTGGCAGGATCTACCAGTACGTCCCAAAGTCTTAGCTCCGCATTAAGCTCTCTGAGTAGAAAAACTTCAATTTTGGCGCCTGTTTTCTCCTTGTTCCCATACAATCGGGCCGGAAAAACTTTGGTATCGTTGGTCACGAAAACATCCCCCTCTTCAAAATATTCAAGGATATCCTTGAATATTCGGTGTTCGATTTGACCTGTCTTCCGGTGCACTACCATTAGACGTGAATCATCTCGGTTTTCAGTAGGATAGAGAGAAATCAGTTTTTTAGGGACGTCAAATTTGAAGTCTGATAATTTCATCTGTTTATAATTTATTTTTAATGGTCAGATAGCCTATCCCGATATTTCATCGGGAGAATCTCGCATCGCAAATCATCAACTTTACAAGTGACAAGTGAGACATACTAGATTTCATGTATTTATATTTTTCTTTCTTGAGCCAAACGTAATCATGCACCCTCGATCAACAAATTTAATTGACCTCACGTAGCTGCTAGATTTCATATGGGAGCTTTTGAATCTTAATTAGATTTTGAGACTCTGATAAATGCTTTAAAAAATGCAAAGTTAATAACAATAATGTCCAAAATCAGCTAACTTGACAAATTGTTTTAACCAACTATTCTGAGCATGCTGTTTTTCCAATTAACCTGGGAAAGTTTCCGCTTCGCCGTCACGGCGCTAAAATCCAATCTGACTCGTACCATTTTGTCTCTTTTAGGGGTCACAGTGGGCATTTTCGCAATTATTGCGGTATTTACCTTGGTCGATTCATTGGAGGGAAAAATCAAATCCTCATTCGCCTTTTTGGGCACAAATGTGATGCGGGTGGATCGATTCCCCTTTGCAAATGGTCCCCAGGATTATCCTTGGTGGAAGTATTTCCAACGTCCTCCCGGTACTTTAGCCGAATACCGATTTATTGAAGAACGAGTCAAAAATGCCTCTGCCGTCACTATCTCTGCTTCTGCCACTGCTACAATTCAAGCAGGAAGCAACGCATTTGAGGGAATGGCATTGACGGGTGTGGAATACACCTATCAGGATGTTTTTGAAGTTGCTCTGGAAGAAGGACGATACTTCACAGAATCTGAAATCAACGCTTCCCGAAACTTGGCCATTCTGGGTAAAAAAATTGCAAACACCCTATACCCAAACCAACCTGCTATCGGCAAAGAGGTGAAAATCAAAGGGATGAAGTTTACTGTAGTGGGGATTTTTGAAGAAGAGGGAGAGGGATTTCTTGATCTTCCCTCCAAAGACGAGGCTTGTCTGATTCCTTATGGTGCCTTCAACAAAATGTACTACACGGGCAGAAATGGTTTGGAGCCGACAATCGCCGCCAAAGGCCTCGATACTGACATTGGCTTAGTGGCTTTGGAAAACGAATTAACCGGGTTACTACGGGCCAAAAGAGGACTAAAACCTACTCAAGAAGATAATTTCGCACTGAACAAAACTGAATTTATCCAAAACGCAATCGGATCAATCTTCGATGTGATTTCTGTAGCCGGATGGGTCATTGGAGGCTTCTCAATTTTGGTCGGCGGCTTTGGTATCGCAAACATCATGTTTGTTTCGGTCCGGGAGCGGACCAACATCATTGGTATCCAAAAATCTCTAGGTGCAAAAAATTATTTCATTCTTTTCCAATTCTTGTTTGAGGCTGTTTGCCTTAGCTTGATTGGTGGGGGTACAGGAATCCTGCTGGTCTACTTTCTGAGTTTTGTCCAGTTGGGCAGTCTTGATTTGATACTATCTTTCAACAATATCATACTCGGACTGGGAGTTTCTTCGATCATCGGTGTGGTAGCCGGTATCGTACCTGCTACACTTGCAGCGCGAATGGATCCTGTGGAGGCGATTCGAACAGCCTAATTGGAACATCTTTAATGCAAAAAGGAGGCTTTCGCCTCCTTTTTTTATGTCCACTTTTTCCTGAATTAATCTTCTAAAGAAACAGTCGGTTCGGTAGGTAGCAGGCCGGAAGCAGATTTGATTTTACCTTCCAATTCATCCATCAGCTCCGGATTATCAAGCAAAAGATTTTTTACAGAATCTCTTCCTTGACCCAATTTTTCGCCATTGTAGGAGAACCAAGAGCCTGCCTTTTTGATGATTTCTAATTCCACTCCCAGATCGATGATTTCGCCGACTTTAGAGATTCCTTGTCCATACATAATGTCAAATTCCACGACTTTGAAAGGGGGAGCAACTTTGTTTTTCACCACTTTCACCCGTGTTCTATTTCCAAGAATGTTGTCCGCATTTTCTTTGATCTGACCGACACGACGGATATCCAGACGGACAGAGGCATAGAATTTCAGCGCGTTTCCACCGGTAGTAGTCTCAGGGCTTCCAAACATGACGCCGATCTTATCCCTCAACTGGTTGATAAAAATACAGGCACAACCTGTCTTGTGGATAGCCCCGGTCAACTTTCTCAGAGCTTGAGACATCAATCTGGCCTGAAGGCCCATTTTACTTTCGCCCATTTCTCCCTCCAATTCGCCCTTTGGAACCAAAGCTGCCACAGAGTCAATTACAATAATGTCAATTGCTCCAGATCGAATCAGATGCTCGGCAATTTCCAGCGCTTGCTCACCATTGTCAGGCTGGGAGATCAGAAGATTCTCTGTGTCGATACCTAATTTCTCTGCGTAGGTTTTGTCAAAAGCATGCTCCGCATCAATAAAAGCAGCAAGGCCACCGGCTTTCTGTGCTTCTGCTATACAGTGTAAAGTTAAAGTCGTTTTACCTGATGACTCAGGTCCATAGATCTCAATCACTCTTCCTCTAGGTATCCCGCCAATACCCAAAGCCATATCCAGTCCCAAGGAACCAGTAGAAATAGCTGGAATATCCAGGACTTTATTGTCACTTAACTTCATTACGGCACCTTTTCCGTAAGTTTTTTCCAGCTTATCTATGGTTAGCTGTAAAGCTTTCAGTTTTTCTGCGTTATTACTCATGGTATTAAAATTATAAAAGTTTCAAATGGTGGTGAATTTAACGAAAGACAAAGGCATAACCAAGGTGGCATGGGCTATTGTTTCGAAGTGCCAAATTCGTATTTTTAATCGATCAAATGATTCTTTTTTTCGTAATACCTTTCGAATAGACGAAAAATTGTCAGGTATTGTCAGGCATCTAATGAAAACTGTTTTCTTTTCACTTCTGATCTTATTTTCCCTTTCACCAACTTTTGGTCAAAATATCCAAGGGAATTCGGCATTTACTTTTGGGGAAGAATTGCAGTTTGACGTCACCTATGGCTGGCTTAGTCTGGCTGAAGCCAAACTTCAAGTGAGCAAACGGGCAATTACTGAGAATTCCAGACCCCATTACAAAGTAGATGCCTACGGAAAGACCAAAGGCGCTGCGACAATATTTGGACGGGTAAATGACAACTGGGGCACACATATCGACACCAGCACCCTCCTACCTTCTCTTTCTTACCGATATATCGAAGAGGGTAAATACCGGAAAAACGAAAAAGTCCATTTTGATCAGAAAAACAGGAAGGCGAAAATGGAGCTTTTCGATCGGGACAACCGTACCCTCAAGGAAGTAAAGGAGTATGATTTACCCGGGCAAGTCCAGGATTTGGTCAGTGGATTTTATTATCTCAGATCAATGGATCTCACCAATCTCAAGAAGGGACAATCCATCACGATCAACGGTTTTTTTGATAAAGAAATATATAACCTAAAATTAATATACGAGGGAACCGAACAGATCGAGACGAGTCTCGGGGTGTTTGATACCTACATTTTTTCTCCCCTGATCCCACAAAACAAACTCTTCCGCGGTGACTTTCCGGTGAAAGTTTGGGTCACTAAAGACCAGAACAAAATACCTGTTAAGATCAAGGCCAATCTATTCATCGGGTCCCTGAATGTGGACATCTCTTCAGCCAAAGGACTTCGAAATAATTAATTTACATTGACTTAACATCAAATTAACATCGAGGAGATTTTGATGGATTTTCGATCCATTTCTTTTCATTCTTCCTATGTTCGCCAATTTTTGTTTGGTTTGGATGGACAATAATTGATTAATTTTAACCGAACCTTAAAGCAATTCCTCCATGAGCGAAAAGCAAAAGATCAAAGTCCTGGTCGTAGATGATGAACCGGATATCGTAGAGATCTTAAAGTACAACCTTCAGAAAGAAGGCTATGAAGTAGCTACTGCTGAAGACGGAATTAAGGGCGTAAAAATCGCCTCCAAGTTTCAACCAGATGTGATCCTGTTGGACATCATGATGCCCAATCAGGATGGTGTAGAGACCTGTCTTCAAATCAGACAAATTCCGGAACTGAAAAATACCTTTATCATCTTCCTCACCGCCCGGATGGAAGAATACTCCGAAGTAGCTGCCTTCGACGTGGGAGCGGATGATTACATCACCAAACCGATCAAACCACGGGCTCTGATGAGTAGAATCTCTGCTTTGTTCAGAAGAGAGTCCAAAAAGGAACAAGAACAAGCTCAAATCAAAGTCAAAGACTTGACCATTGACCGGGGAAGCTACACCATCGATAAATCAGGCAAAACCATCACGCTGCCTAAGAAGGAATTTGAATTGTTGTATTTCCTTGCCAAAAACCCTAATATCGTTTTCAGTAGAGACGAATTGCTGCACAACATCTGGGGATCTGATGTATTTGTCCTGGCCCGTACAGTCGATGTGCACATTCGAAAAGTCCGCGAAAAAATCGGTGAAGACTACATCTCTACTGTAAAAGGTGTAGGGTACAAGTTCGATTTGGGATAAAAAATGCTGACAAATTCGAGAGGAATTTCATTGGTTTTGGCCTTTGCCATCTCGGCACTAGTGGCTGCCTTTCTCTCCTTAATGCCAGATGCCAGTGCGACGTTATTGTTGGTGGCTTGGGGTCTTTCTTTTTCTGTTTCCTACTTATTGATCACCATTACGCTGGAGTTTTTGGTCTTCCGGGAGATAGGAAATATTTATTCTTTGCTGGAAAAAATCCAGAAAAAAGACCTCTCAGAGATCAGTGACAAGTCTCTTCGGTCTTCGCTTTCTCCCCTACGAAAAATCAACTCCGTGATCAATTCCTATGCTTTGGCAAGGCAAAAGGAAATTGATACCCTGCAAAAGACTGCAGAATTCAGAAAGGAGTTTATTGCAGATATTTCACACGAGTTGAAAACACCGATTTTTTCCGCACAGGGTTATATTCATACGCTTTTGGATGGAGCGATAGAGGACAAGCAAGTCAGATTGAAGTTTTTGAAGCGTGCCGCTAAAAGCTTGGATTCACTCGATGTGCTGGTTCAGGATCTGTTGACCTTGAATCAGATGGAAAGTGGCGTGATCAAGTTCATTTTCACGGAATTTGATCTGAAACTGCTTATTGAAGAAGTCATCGAAGAACTCGAACACAAAGCGAGCAAACGTAAAATAAAGATTGAATTCACTTTCGATCACGAAAAAACATACATCACCAAGGCGGATCACCAGAAAATCTACCGGGTCTGCCAGAACTTAATCTATAACGCAGTCAAGTACAATCACGACGGAGGCGAAGTGAAAGTGTCCCTAAAGGCCAGCAAGAGTTCACTCCAAGTGGACATCAAAGACGATGGACAAGGCATTCCTCCGGATGACCTGAAGCGGATCTTTGAGCGATTCTATCGGGTGGAGAAGAGCCGAAACAAAAAAGAAGGCGGAACAGGACTGGGATTGGCGATTGTCAAACACATCCTAGAAGGCCACCAAAGCAAAATCTCGGTAAGTTCCACAGTAGGAAAAGGATCTATCTTTAGTTTCTCCTTGCCACTGATCAAGGATAAGAAAAACTTGGAAAAGGATACTTTGGTGGATGTAAAATCTGCTCCTGTTTAAAGGACATACTCCTTCATCAGACTTGCCAAGGATTCTTCCAAATCCAAGGAAAATCCTGAATGCGGACGAGAAGTCTGAAGCATGGAACTGCGAATAGCCGTCAACCAACGAAATCGTGATGCAGCATCTTGAAGGGAAATTGGATTCTCCGGGTTTTCTCCTTTGCAGATTTTTTCGAAGGAATCCAGATAGTTTCTAAAAAGGTCAAAATCCGCCTCAGAGTCCAACATCAGCACTTTTTCCTTATCTAAATGGATCTGGCATTGGATAAAATTCTGTCGCTTGCAGCAGATCACCACTCCCACATTGATAAACTCTTCCCGCTCCACCCGTGGAACTAGGCGAATGACCGCGTATTCAAATAAGTGCTTTCCTTGCATTGATCGCTTCAGTTAAAAACACTTGTGTATTAGCCAGCCTCATTTTCAAAAAAGAAGCATAAACTTCCTTAGCCTCTTCCGCAGTTTCGGTATCCCGGGAAGCTAAAATCCACTCATCAGGCACCATTTGCACGACTTCATCGATCAGTTCAGAAGATATGATTTGCTTCATCGCCTCATCCGCTTTTTCCAAAGCTGAAGCTCTGGGAAGCAAAACATGATCTTTCACCATTGAAAATGGACTCAACGCATGCTTTTCCCAATTTTCCCAGGAATGATGAAATACCAAAGACGCTCCATGGTCTATAAGCCAAAGTTCCCGATTCCAGATCAGCATATTGGTATTGCGAAAGGTCCGATCCACATTGGTAATCCACGCATCAAACCAAACGATTCGGGATGCTAATTCTTCATCTAAATGGCTGGCTCCGGGATCAAAAGTCAGTGCCTTGGAGAGAAAATGAAGCGCAAGATTCAATCCTTGACTGCTTTTCAGCAAATCCTGGATTTCTTCATCGCCTTCGGAATTGCCAAAAGCAGCGTCCAGATTTGCAAAGACAATTTCAGGAACTTTGAATCCTACTCGCCTTGCCAATTCGCCACCTATCAATTCAGCAATCAGCGCTTTTTCCCGCTGCCCGGCCCCTTTGAATTTCAATACATAATTGAATCCATCGTCGGCCTCAGCCAAGGCAGGCAGGGAACCTCCTTCACGCAGAGGCATGACATATCGGGTGACATTGACTTCCCGAAGTACTGAACTGGCGTTTGACTTTGACATTTATTACTTGAAAGAAAGCAAAGAAAGGCTGAAAACTTCAAAAAGGCTTGAAAGCTGAGAAATATCTCCTTGTAGTTTACATCCAGGATTTGTCATTCCCGCCACCTGACTGACGCCAATAGTCTTGCAATTAGGATCAAAGAGCGAAGCGAACGGCCTCTGTGACCTTGGAAAAGGGCGAGCCAAACGGGTAATTTATAGATCATATAAAGCAAAAACCCATAAAGCCGCTTTCTTTGAAAATCCTGCCTTGAACATGCTTGTCATTATATGAAAAAACTTTGCGCTACTTCGCGTTCTTTGCGGTTAATAAAAGAGCTAGAAAGAAAATAAGGTCAAACCCAATTCAAGCCCCCATTTTTTTCCGACTCGTCAAATGCCTACTTTTGCAGCCGCTTCAAGTGAAGCGATTTATCGATGAAGAAAGTAGATTTTCAAAAACTTATTCTGTTTGAAAGCGAGGATTACCTGGTGATCAACAAGCCGCCGTACCTGTCCAGCTTAGATGACCGGCACGAGGCTCAAAACATCCTGGATCTTGCCCGAATGCATACCACAGACCCGCAACTCTGCCATCGCTTAGACAAGGAGACCTCGGGATGCTTGGTGATTGCAAAAAATCCAGCGGCATACCGGCATGTGGCCATGCAGTTTGAAGGTAGAAAGGTCGAAAAAGTCTACCATGCAGTGGTCGAAGGCATCAAAGAATTCAAGGAAGAACTGGTAGATCGCAACCTGCTGTCCAACAACAAAGGAATCGCCAAAGTCAGCAAAGAAGGAAAACCTGCCCAGACGATATTCAATACCCTGAAGACCTACTATAAACATACCTTAGTCGAATGCAAACCCATCACGGGTCGTCTGCATCAGATTCGGGTTCACTTGGCATACCTCAAGTCACCGATATGCGGTGATACGCTCTATGGAGGAAACATTCTTTATCTGTCCTCTTTAAAGCGCAGGTTCAATCTGAAAAAAGAGACGGAAGAATTACCGATTATGCAGCGAGTTTCGTTGCATGCCTATTCGATCATGTTTGAGGGGCTTGATGGTCAGGCGATAAAAGTGGAAGCGCCTTACCCAAAGGATTTTCAGGTACTGGTCCAACAGCTGGAGAAAAACGGTTAAACCGGAAAAACAAGTGGTAAATTCCAGGCTGATTTGCAGAGAAAATTCCTAAACGCATGAAAATTAGGACTTAGGATTGGAAATAGTTTGGATGAAAAATAAAATACTTCTATCTTTGTGTCCCTTTTTGGGGTCGATAAATTAATAACAAGCTAAAAATTAAACAGTTACACAGTGGATACTCTGAGCTATAAAACCATCTCAGCCAATTCTTCCACAGTAGAAAAGCAGTGGGTGGTAGTGGATGCCCAAGCTGCAATTCTAGGACGATTGGCGAGTGAGGTAGCAAAAATCTTGCGAGGAAAGACGAAGCCAAGCTTCACTCCTAATGTCGATTGCGGTGACAACGTCATTGTAATCAACGCTGACAAAGTCAGACTGACGGGTGACAAGTGGGACGCAAAAGTATATGTGCGTCATACCGGTTACCCAGGTGGACAGCGAATCTCTACCCCTAGACTGTTGAAGCAGAAGTCTTCAGCAATCTTGGTTGAGAAAGCTGTACGAGGCATGTTGCCTAAAAACCGATTGGGAAGCAAATTGTACGGCAATCTGTACGTATATGAAGGTGCTGAGCATCCTCATACTGCGCAACAGCCAACAGCCATCACCCTTTAATCTCCTAAATCATGGAAATGATCAACAAAATCGGTAGAAGAAAGACCTCTGTAGCCCGTATTTACATGGCTCCAGGAAATGGCAAGATCACCGTCAACAACAAATCAATCGAAGTTTACTTCCCATTTGATCTTCACCAGATCGTGGTAAAGCAGCCATTGACCCTAGTGGGCGTGGATGGCAACTACGACATCCAGATCAATGTAGATGGAGGAGGAATCAAAGGTCAGGCTGAAGCAGCCCGAATGGCGATCTCCAGAGCTTTGTGTGAGTTTGATGCTGAGCACAGATCAGCATTGAAAAAAGAAGGTTTCCTTACCCGTGATCCAAGAATGGTCGAGCGTAAGAAGCCAGGACGTAGAAAAGCAAGAAGAAGATTCCAATTCTCCAAGCGTTAATCGGAACTTACTTCATTCAATAGAAAACAATTTCATTCATGTCAAAAATCGAATACAAAGACTTACTGGATGCTGGTGTCCATTTCGGACACTTGACGAGAAAGTGGGATCCAAGAATGGCTCCATATATCTTCATGGAGAAGAACGGTATCCACATTATCGACCTCAACAAAACGCTTGCCTGCCTCGAAGAAGCATCCAACGCAGTGAAGCAAATCGTTCGTTCCGGCAAAAAAATCATGTTTGTCGCTACGAAAAAACAAGCCAAAGACTTAGTAGCTGCAGAAGCTCAGCGTCTGAACATGCCTTACGTGACCGAAAGATGGTTGGGTGGTATGTTGACCAACTTCGCTACGATCCGCAAGTCACTCAAAAAGATGTCTTCTCTCGAGAAATTGATGAAAGAGGACGCTTACAAGAACTTGGCTAAAAAGGAGCGTCTCATGGTGAGCCGTGACAAAGAGAAAATGGAAAGTGTATTGGGCGGTATCGCTGACCTAAGCAGACTTCCAGCAGCGCTTTTTGTTGTGGACATCAAAAGAGAACACATCGCGATCGCTGAAGCTCAAAAGCTTGGCATCCCTGTTTTCGCATTGGTAGATACCAACTCCAACCCGAACGAGGTAGAGTTCCCGATCCCTGCCAATGATGATGCATTCAAGTCAGTTTCTCTTTTGGTAAAAGCTTTCGGAGCTGCTATCGAAGAAGGACTTTCTGAGCGCAAAAGAGACAAGGACGATGCTAAACTTTCTGAAGAGGAAGAAGCAAAAAGAGCTGTGGACGCTGAAACACAAGAATAATCCACATTTGATTTAGTACTAATAAAAATTGAACATCCGGCCTCGGTCGATGTTCAATTTTTTGTTTTATCCAGATTAACGAACATATCCAGTTTAAAAATATAAACAGATCACACAATGGCAATCACTGCACAAGACGTAAACAAACTGAGACAAATGACCGGTGCCGGTATGATGGACTGCAAAAAAGCTTTGACTGAAGCGGAAGGCGACTTCGAAAAAGCAGTAGACATCCTCAGAAAAAAAGGTCAAAAAGTATCTGCATCCAGAGCTGACCGTGAAACCAAAGAAGGAGTAGTAGCGACAAGAGTAACTGAAAACGGTACTAAAGGAACTTTGCTTTCTTTGACTTGTGAGACTGACTTCGTGGCTAAAAATGAAGAATTCGGAACTTTTGCGAACACCCTAATTGATATCGCTGTAGCTAACGGAGCGACTTCTAAAGAAGCTGTTTTGGAACTTCCTTTCGAGTCAATCACTGTAGCTGAGAAAATTGTCGAAATGACTGGTAAAATCGGTGAGAAAATCGATATCTCTCATTTTGAAATCATCACTGCAGAGACTGTAGTGCCTTACGTTCACTCTAATGGCAAATTGGGTGTATTGGTAGGATTGGTGAATACTTCTGGAACTGACGTAGAGGAAGCAGGTAAGGACGTAGCCATGCAGATTGCAGCGATGAACCCTGTAGCTGTTGACAAAGACGGGGTAGATGCTTCTACGATCGAAAGAGAAATCGAAATCGGAAAAGAGCAAGCAAGAGCGGAAGGAAAAGCAGAAGAAATGCTTGAAAAGATCGCGATGGGTAAGCTTCAGAAGTTCTACAAAGAAAATACTTTGTTGAGCCAGCAGTTTGTGAAAGACAACTCCAAGTCTATCGCGCAATACCTGGACGGTGTGAGCAAAGGCTTGACTGTAAATGCATTCAAGAGAATTTCTATCGGGTAATTTTCCCAATTAAACTTCTTTAAAAAACCCTCTCGGAGCGATCTGGGAGGGTTTTTGCTATTTACCCTGAACTATTTTCTTGCTTATATTCTTGAACAACAATGATATTGAGTAGCGTTTTGTTGTATGGTTGCGTTACATAGTTTTAACATCATGAAAAAAAATAAACTTCTATTTTACCTTGCTTTGATTTTAGTATCATTTACTGGCTGCATTGATAGGCGTGACTGTTGTGACATGGTTATTTCCCAGGAATTTTATGTCAATCTCCAGAATTCTGAAGCAAACAATTTACTAGATCCTCAGACGGAAGGAGCAGTTGACATTAGTAAAACCAGACTTTTCCTGATAGAAAATGGAGAAGCAAAAATGTATCGGGTCGAAGGAGGAGAAATATTAGACAACCCTTTCGGAATAGCTCCAGTTGAAATAAATGGAATCCTGAGAGCCCAGATCCAATTTTTGTACAATGGCAATAAAAAAGAGATTGAAGGCTTTATTCAATGGAGCCAAGTCTTGGCAGACACACTCAGTTTTTCATTCAATTCTGCTGAGAATCCCAGACATCTAACTAAAATCACCCAAAATGGAAAGACTTTATGGGATAAAGAAATTGATCCGCTTTATCCAGTTACCATCGAGCTGATCCAAAAATAGTAACTTCCAAAAGGTGATGAAAAAGTTTATTATATTCATTCTAATCGGTTTTCTTTTTTCCAATTGTTCGAACGTAGATGATGAAGTTGACTGCGAAAGGTATGATCCCGCATTCCCTTCCCTTTACCTCAAACTAGTCGATTCCAGTGGAAACAATTTGATTGAAAACGGAACTCTTGACCCAAATAACATAACTCTTGTAAGGGGAGAAAGCATTCGATTCAATCCAGCAAGTCAATTCGCTGTTCCCGATGCGGATATTAGAATTTATGACAATACCCTCTTGTTGTCAATACCTGATGAACCTAACTTTGAATATGTAATTCAAGCAAATGAGACAGAAATTATTTCGCTAAAGTACACTGCGAAAAAGAAAACAATTCTTTGCGGCTTATCTTATTACATTCCTACAGGTGTAAGACGAGATAATCAGCTCTTAGAATTAATCCAACCCTTTGATGATTTTCCATTTTTAACAGAAATCGTGCTTTGATCAAAAGCCACCGCGACGGGGTAAGCAATGGAATGACTGTAAATGCATTCAAGAGAATTTCTATCGGGTAATTCTTCCCTTAAGAATAACTTTAAAAACCCTCTCAAATTAGTTTTTGAGAGGGTTTTTTATTTTTTAAAAGAACTGAAGATCGATTACTTTGGCAATATTAAAAAAATCCCTGTCATCATGGAGCAAAGGGAGCCCCTCCAACTTGGAGAAAAATGCAATCTGACAATCCGGACTTTTCGTGATGGTAATGCCCATTTTCTTACAATCTCTGTAAATCTCAGCAGCGCCAAAAGCCACCAAATATGGGTCAATTTTCAGTTTTGGGATAAAATTGAAAAAATGCGATACTCTTTCAGCTTCCATTTCAGATTTCATGCCTTGAAAAATTTCCTGCAAGATGATTGGACAAATCACTGCTTTGTCCTCATAAAGTAACGATCTAACTTTCTCTCGAATCACAGGATTAGAGTCTCTGAAAAAATGAATCCATGCGCTAGTATCAACCAAAACTTGCATCTCGACTACTTTTCAATTCTCATCTCCTCAAGATCTCCCTCCCATTCAATTTCCCCTGCCATGCCTGCCAATTCGTTTAATTTTAGTCTTCTTAAGAATTCCTCAAGTGCAAGGTGAACTGCTTCTTTTTTTGTTTTTATCGAGGTCATCTTCATAATCTCTTCGATCAAATTCTGATTAATTTCAATGTTCGTTCTCATGATAATGAAGTTTATACACCAATATACTTTTTTCTATACACTAAAAAGGAAAAACTCCCCAAATTAGTTCTGGAGAGTTTTAAGTATTATGTAAAGAATTTTTCCAAAGTTTGAAAGTTTGGAAAAGTTCTCTTTCCTCGAATTAGTTTACGAATTCATCAACTCCTCAATTTCCTCGGCCTCGATCGGAATGTTTAGCATTAGATCGAAAAAGCCGTTTTCCTGGATCACAATATTGTTTTCCAATCGAATCCCAATTCCCTCAGCAGGAATGTAAATCCCCGGCTCGACAGTAAACACCATCCCTGGAGTGATCGGATAATGCATCGTCCCCACGTCATGCACATCCAAACCTAAATGGTGCGAAGTTCCGTGCATGAAATATTTTTTATATGCCGGCCAGTTCGGATCCTGGTTTTTGATATCGGTCTGATCAATCAAGCCCAAACCGATTAATTCGGATTGCATAATCAGGCCGACTTCTTTGTGGTAATCCTGAATGTTAGTTCCAGGTCTTAAAATATTCGAAGCCTCTTTGTGTACCCTTAAAACTGCATCATAAACCGCCCGTTGTCTCTTGGTAAATCTGCCATTGACCGGAATCGTGCGGGTCATATCTGCATTGTAATTCCCGTATTCGGCTCCCACATCCATAAGCAGCAGCTCTCCATCGAGACAGGCCTTGTTGTTTTCGATATAGTGTAGCACACATGCTGAGGAACCTGACGCAATAATAGGTTCGTAAGCAAATCCTTTGCTGCGGTTTCGGATAAACTCATGGATAAACTCAGCTTCGATTTCATATTCCGTTACTCCGGGTTTTACAAAGGAAAGGATTCGGCGGAAACCCTTCTCAGTGATATCACAGGCTACCTGCATCTGATCGATTTCTTCCTGTTCTTTCACTCCGCGAAGTCCGTGCATGATTGGAGCCACTCGCTCGTAAGTATGTAGGGGATAGCGTTCTTTGCAGCTTTTGATAAATCGGACATCACGTGTCTCCACTACGATCCCTGCCCTGAGATGCTCATTGGTATTGAGGTAGATTCGCTCAGAGAGATTTGCCACCCAGCTAAAAATATTATCGAAAGCAGAGAGCCATTGGACATTTTCAATTCCAGAAGCAGCTTTTGCCTCCTCTTTGGTGTATTTGTGACCTTCCCAGACAGCGATATGCTCGTTGGTTTCCCTGAGGAAAAGCACTTCCCGCCAGGCTGGATTAGGACAATCAGGAGCGATCAGCAGAATGGTCTCTTCCTGGTCGATTCCACAGAGATAAAACAAGTCATTATTTTGCCGAAACTTCATCGTGCCGTCCGCATTGGTTGGCATGATATCATTGGCATTAAATACGGCCACAGAATTCTTTGCCATTTTGGAAGCAAGCTTAGCGCGGTTACGGATATAGAGTTCTTTGGGTAGTGGAATATATTTCATGTAGTAATGGAGAATTTTCAATCCAATTATTTTCACCCTAAAGGTAACAATTCAGTTCTTTCCTGAATTAAATTCCCATCATTACAGTTTTAGCATTTATGTGTATTTTCCGACGTGGAGACAGAATATCAGCATGCAGTTAAATATTAAAGAATTACCAAACGGGATTCGCATCGTTCATCAGCAAATCACCCATACCCGAATCGTCCACTGTGGATTTATCCTCAATATCGGAAGCAGGGATGAAGACAAAGAACTGGAAGGATTGGCACATTTCTGGGAGCATATGGCTTTCAAAGGCACCCACAAGCGAAAAACTTTTCACATCATCAATCGCCTTGAGTCCCTTGGAGGTGAACTCAATGCTTACACCACCAAGGAAAAAGTCTGCTTCTACGCCTCCATCCTGAAGGAACACTACGATAAAGCTGCCGAATTACTGTTTGATATCACTTTCAATAGCACTTTTCCAACCAAGCAGATCGAAAAGGAAAGACAAGTGATCTTGGAGGAAATGGCCATGTATCGAGATTCCCCGGATGATTCGATTCAGGATGAGTTGGATGAATTGGTCTTTGCCAATCATGCTTTGGGCCGAAATATTTTGGGAACGGAAGAGACAGTCTCCCGATTTACCCAGCAGGATTTCTTTGATTTCATTTCTTCCCGATTGGACACATCCGAGATTGTCTTTTCGGTCGTAGGAAACATCACTTTTGAGAAGGTTTTAAAGGCGATAGAAGGCCCCTTGAGCCAGATTCAAGCCAAACACACGCTGTATGTCCGGAGCGGCTTCCATGATTATGTCCCAAAGAGAAAGACAATTTCCCGAGACGTGACACAATCACTTTGTGCTATTGGACGACCTGCCTATTCCCTCCACGACCCAAACCGATTTAAGCTTTACCTCCTGAATAATATCCTTGGCGGGCCTACGATGAACAGCAGGTTGAACCTTTCCCTCAGGGAAAATCACGGCTACGTTTACAGTATCGAATCGAGCTATCAGGCCTTCTCCGACACCGGATTTTTTGGAATTTTCTTTGGCACAGAAGAAAAAACACTAAAAAAATCCATGACAATCATCCATCGGGAAATGGAACGACTGCGAAGTAAAAAGCTCGGAAGTACTCAACTTCACATGGCTAAAGAACAGGCTATCGGTCAAATGGCCATGGCTGAGGAAAATTATGCCGCCTTGATGTTGGTTTATGGTAAAAGTTTAATCGATCACGACAAAATCGATCCATTGGATGTGATTTTTGATAAAATCCGATCAACCACTGCCGAACAAATTCAGGAAATCGCACAGGAAATTTTCAATCCTGTGCAGCTCAGCTATTTAATTTACACCCCCAATTAAAAATGGAATTTATTGATCCGGCGCTTTTGGCCTATTGTGAATCCATCACCAGTGATGAAGATGCGCTTTTGAAAAAAATCACACGGGAAACTCAAGCCAAAGTTCTGATGCCTCGCATGATCTCTGGTCATCTTCAGGGAAAAATGCTGGAGTTTTTTGTCAAAATGCATCAGCCCAAGACCATTCTAGAAATTGGAACTTACACGGGATATTCGGGTATTTGTCTGGCAAGAGGGCTAAAGAAAGGCGGTAAACTCATCACACTGGATATTAATGACGAGCTGGAAACGATGGTTCGGGGATTTTTTGAAGAAAGTGGCCTAGCAGAACAAATCGACTACCAATTAGGGAATGCGCGTGAAATTATTCCCACACTGGAGGGGCCTTTTGATCTGGTATTTATCGACGCAGATAAGTTTTACTACGCAGATTATTTTGACTTGGTGATTGATAAGGTACCTAGCGGCGGTATCATTCTGGCAGACAATGTCCTTTGGTCTGGCAAAATTCTAGTAGAACCAGGACAAAAAATCGACAAGGACACCAAAGCACTTTTGGATTTCAATCAAAAGGTCCAAGATGATCCCCGGGTAGAAAATATTCTTCTACCAATTCGGGACGGGGTATTGATGGCTAGAAAACTCTAATTCTAACAAAATGGGAATCATTTTTGCACAGCAAGGATAAATAAAACGAAAGTACCTTTCGATGAAATCCCAGCAAATATTACTGATTCCTTTTCTTTTCATTTTTCTCCGAATAGCTCCAGTATCTGCTCAAA
Organism: Algoriphagus litoralis; assembly: GCF_003259255.1. Classification (GTDB taxonomy): domain Bacteria; phylum Bacteroidota; class Bacteroidia; order Cytophagales; family Cyclobacteriaceae; genus Algoriphagus; species Algoriphagus litoralis. The sequence goes on along the minus strand of NZ_QGOL01000011.1, from coordinate 73,501 downwards.
TCCCACAGGTTCCCGCTCAACTGGAATTCGCAGATTTGACTGTTAAAATCACTCCTCAAGCCCAACGGGAAATTCAGCTGGACGTCGACGCACAATACCGAAATCCAACCTACTTCAAGGTCAAGCAGGATCGAATAAATCTTTATATGCCCATCGTGGAGCGCGAATTGAGAAGTCAGGGTGTGCCGGAGGATCTGAAATACCTAGTCATTCAAGAAAGCGGCCTTATAGCCGACGCTGTCTCTACTTCAAATGCGGTAGGTTTCTGGCAATTCAAACAGGGCACCGCAGAAGAGGTAGGCTTAAGAGTCGACGCTCAGGTCGACGAGCGAAAGAATATCGCCACTGCTTCACGCGGAGCTGCGGTTTATCTCAAAAAACACAACAACGCCCTGAATAACTGGATGACTGCCCTGGTCTCCTACCAGATGGGACTTGGTGGCGCCAAAGCTTACTTTGGCAATCAGTATTCAGGCAAAAAAGTAATCGAAGTTGACCGCAATACCCATTGGTATTTTAAAAAATACTTAGCGCATAAGATTGCCTATGAAAATCAGTTTGGCACATTCGTTTCCAATCAAAAGCTGGTGGAAATGACAGTGCAGGGGCCTGTCAGCATGGCTACGCTTTCCAAGCGATTTGGAGTGAGTGAAGAGCACCTCAAAGAATTCAATAAATGGGCCGGAAATGGGAAAGTCCCTTCGGGGACTTTTACGGTCTTCTTTATCAAAGAGGGAAATCTTCCTATCGAGCCAGCTGTGATTAAATCTGAAGACAAACCCAAAAAATCCCAAACCTCCACAGCACCTGCCAAAAATTCCCCTGCTTATAAGCAGGCAAATTCTTACCCAAGAATTTCAGGAAATACGACCAAAGCAAATCAACCCAATCAGATCACTGTCAACGAATTGGATGGGGTTTTAGCAGCGAAAACCACCACGCCAAGCAAATTTGCAGATGAGATAGGGGTGAAGGAAAAGAAGTTTTTGAGGTTAAATGACATGGAAAATGGGGAGCGAATCGAAACTGGAAAATACTACTACACGGAAAAGAAAAAATCAAGTGCCGAGGTAGAGACGCATATCGTTTTACCGGGTGAGACACTTTGGTCAATCTCTCAGAAGTATGGTATCCGACTGGCCTCACTCAAATCAAAAAATCGGATCAGAAAGGATGCAGATCTCAAGGCAGGCATGGTATTGAATCTCAGGGAACCGAGGAAACGTGGAGAGGAAATCCCTGTCGTACCAGTAAATCAACCCATTCCTCAAAATAAAACTGCTGTAGTTTCGGTGGAATCTACCCCGGTAGAAACCAAGCCTAACACTATGAATGAACCTGTGAAAGAGGCTCAACCTAACCGGGTAACTCATACCGTAGCTCAGGGCGAGACGCTCTTTGCCATTTCCAGAAAATATGGAGTTTCAGTCGAAAATTTAAAATCCTGGAACAATATCGGAAGTCAAAACATCATCAGCATCGGGCAGAAATTGGTTATCTTCAAGCCCTGATCTGCCCGTCAAATTTTCCTTGAATGCGTAAATCCTTTCTTTTTTCAGGAATTCTATTTTTCATTTTGAGCTTTTCTGCGTGGGCTCAGGATCGATTGATTATTCCTGATACTGTGCTGATCAATGGAGACACCCTCTTGATGCTGGGAGATTCGATTCTGGTAGAAGAACCGGTGAAGGAGATCTTTTGGAAGACAGGAGGAAACTATAACCTCAATATCCAACAGGTTACGCTGAGCAATTGGGCGGCAGGTGGAGCGAGTTCTTTTGCGCTTAATTCCGGAATTTCTCTCTTTGCCAATTACAAAAAAGACTCTAAAGTCTGGGACACCCAACTGACGATCAATCTAGGTTTCAATAGGCAATCTGATCGCCAATTTGAAACACGAAAGACAAACGACAACTTCGTTTTTGTCAGCAATTATGGTCGCCAGTTATCCGAAGTAATGTACCTCACCACCCAGCTGGATGCGAGAACGCAACTTTTGGAAGGATTTAAATATTCCCGACCTGCGGGAAGCGAGGTAGATGTCCGTACCAAGATTTCAGACTTGCTTTCTCCCGGATACCTGCAATCTTCCACTGGTCTGAATTACCGAAAAACCTACGAAGATAAAAGCAGGATTTCGGTTATTTTGTCTCCGTTCACCGGACGATTTACCATCGTAATGAATGATTCCCTGAGCAACGTAGGAGCATTTGGCGTGATGCCCGGAGAGCATGTGAGAGCTGAGGCAGGGATGTCCTTCGCGGTGGGAATTGTGGACGTCAAACTGATGGAAAATGTATCTTGGAAGGCCGATTTAAACCTATTTTCAAACTATGAAAGTTTTGGAAATATGGTCGTCAATCTTAACTCCATCATCAGATTAAAGGTGAACAAATTCATTTCTACCCGAATCGAAACTGCCTTGATTTACGATGAGGAGGTATTTATTCGGCAGGATGACGGCACTTCAAAACAAGCAGTCCAATTCCAAAATCTGATCAATTTTGGGATTTCTCTAGACTTTTAAAAATCGACTTCCAAGCCAAACCTACGCTGAAGATCTGCCAAGGCTCCATGCTTTTTTAGCAGGTGATTCAGCTTATCGGAATTAGTATAGAGCTTAGGGACATCGCTTTCAACCTCTTCGGTCAATTCCACCGAAATCAAGACACGATCTGCACCGGTATACTGCCTGATCAATCCGACTAGTTCGGGTTTCATTTTACCGGCAATTTCCTCTTGGACGTGACCAGCCACTTCCAATACTAGTTCGCCACCAGCTTTCACTTTGATAGGTTGATCCAGAATAGCGAGCTCCAGATTTTTACCTGCCTTCTTGAATTCTGCTCGAATCAGGCCAATCTGCGCATCAAGAAGTTCCTGAGTCAAGGTGAGTGAATGGACTGAGGGTTTGACTTCCACTACTTCCTGAGGTCTTACTTTCGATGCCTCTTCGGTTTGTCTTGCTTTTTCATCTACCAGCTTTTTGGTGTGAGAAAGACTGGTAGGAATGGCTATAGTGGTCTTGAGCGGAGTCTTTTTTGAACTCGAAAAATCGACAGGAATAGGAGACGGATTTGCTGTAGGCTCAGGGACTACCTCAGCTTGTTCACTCAGGCTTTTTTTTTTGCCTCGATAGTGGCTAGCGATGCCAAGCGAAAGGCCTGTGGGAGTTTAGCCATTTTCATCAAGGCTAATTCCACATGAAGCCGCTGATTTTTGCTGGCTTTGTAGTGGATATCGCACTGATTGGCCAGGTTCAAGGCTGACAATAAAAATGACACAGAGGATTTCTGAGTTTGAAGAATGTAACGCTCCTTGGCGCTTTCCGAAACCTGAAGTAGTTCAACCGTCGCCTCATCTTTGACCACTAGTAAATCTCTGAAGTGCTCACTCAGGCCAACGATGAAGTTGTGACCATCAAAGCCCTTTTTCAGAATTTCATCGAAGATCAATAAAGTAGCCGAAAGGTCCTCCGCCAAGAGCGCATCCACGACTTTGAAGTAATAATCGTAATCAAGGATGTTTAAATTATCAATTGTCTCTTTGTAGGTGACTTTTTTACCAGCAGAGTAGGTGACAATCAAATCAAAAATGGAAAGCGCATCACGAAGTGCACCATCGGCTTTGGTAGCTATCAAGCGAAGTGCTTCGTCCTCGTAATCGACTTTTTCTTTCTCTGCTATTTCCCTCAGATGATCGGCAATGTGCTTGATCTGAATTCTGTTGAAATCAAAAATCTGGCAACGGGAAAGGATAGTTGGGATGATTTTATGCTTTTCCGTAGTAGCCAAAATAAAAATCGCATACTTCGGAGGCTCCTCTAGCGTCTTCAAAAACGCGTTGAAGGCTGCAGTCGAGAGCATGTGCACTTCATCAATGATATAGACCTTGTATTGGCCTTTTTGCGGAGCATAGCGTACCTGATCCACAAGGTTGCGGATATCATCGACGGAGTTGTTGGACGCCGCATCAAGCTCGTAGATATTGAATGAGGCGTTGTTTTGGAACGAAACACAGGAGTCACATTTCCCGCAGGCTTCATTGTTGGTGACGTTTTCGCAATTGATGGTCTTGGCAAGGATTCGGGCACAAGTTGTCTTCCCCACGCCACGCGGTCCGCAAAATAAGAATGCCTGAGCTAGGTGGTTGTTGGAGATAGCATTTTGGAGCGTGGTAGTGATGTGCTGCTGCCCCACGACGCTTTTAAAATCTGCCGGTCTGTATTTTCTTGCCGAGACGACGAAGTTTTCCATTGCTGCAAGATATAAAAAAGTGGATATTCCGGCGACCAGAAAAAGCGCCTTTTGGAAAGTTTTTCGATAAGGTTTTGATTTTTAAGAGGATTGAAAAATTGGAAGATTTGAATATTGAAATTGGAGTTGGAAGGTTGAAAAGTTAAAAAGTAAGAAGGTTTCCTAGAGCGAATCACTAAATTTCTATCCAAGGCCTCGTAAATCGTATTTCGTACTTCGTAATTTTTAAAAACGGAACCAAATTTGAATTACTTTTGTCATCCCAAAACAAATGGGGCTGACCGGTTTTGACAGTAGGTGTAAAGATCGGGCTCGCATGCAGGCTGGAGTATGTACGGCCTTGAAAGATTCATACGAATGATAAATGGCGAAACTTCTTACGCCATGGCTGCCTAATCTAACCTAATCGGATAGATCGCTTAAAGGGTTGAGTCACGAGAGTGATTCCCCAGCCACATCCCTCCGCCCCCCGTCCTTTCGGGGTGGATTTCGGGGTGTCGACTTGATCGGACTGCTGCCTGTGATGCGATTAAGCAGGCCTAAGCCAAATCGATAAGCCTCGCTCAGGTGTGTCATCCAGCATAGCGTGGTCGAAAAAACAACCGATGACTAAGCATGTAGACGGTACGGTGTTTCCTTATCTGGACGTGGGTTCGAATCCCACCAGCTCCACAAAAAAGCCTCCTGGATTCAGGAGGCTTTCTGATTTTTAAAGCTCTTTTGGCTTAGGCTATCCTATAGTAAAAGTAAAGTGAACGAGATTCCAATTGGATTAGCCTGTGAAATACGCCTCCAACTCACTCATCATTTCAGCTTTTTCCCGCAAGTCCCGAATCACTTTTCCTTTCTCCAACAACACTATTCGCTCACAGATCTCAGTGACATGATTCAGATCGTGGCTGGAAATCAAGAATGTGATTTTGGAATTTTCTTTTTCCCTAAGAATTAACTTTTTAAGCCGTATCTGTGAACTCGGATCTAGGTTTTCAAAGGGCTCATCCAGCATGACAACATCCGGATTTCCCATCAGCGCAGCAGCGATTCCCACTTTCTTTAGATTTCCTTTGGAGAGGTCACGGATGTATTTCTTTTTTCCCAATACCTCATCATTGAACAATTCAGTGAAGCGGTCTAGGTGGTTTTTAAGATCAGCGACTGACATGCCATAGATCACCCGCAGTGTTTCAAAATACTCATCTGGTGTCAAGTATGCCAGCAGCATGTGCTCATCCAGATAGGCGCCGGTTTTGGCTTTCCAAGCTTCTGTTTTGCTCACGTCCTCACCGTTGATTTTCACATAGCCTGAGGAGGCTCTGACCAAGTCAAGGATGATTCGGAACAGTGTCGTCTTACCAGCTCCGTTATTCCCGACCAAGCCAAAACATTCGCCGGAAGGGATTTCCAACGAGTCCACATCAAGGACAAGGGCTTCTTTGTATTGCTTTTTGAGTTGAGAGATCTGGATCATAGTTCTTGACGGAAAGAGGAAGAAATTTCGTAACGGTTTCGGAGTACTCGATTAATATTGATTTGGGACAAGGGCTTGAAAGCCAATAAGCCAATGAGGCCGATTACTCCCAAAGCCAAAAGGCCTACATATTCATTGAATAAGAAATAGAAAGGCAAATAGACCGCGTAAGGTGCCAAAAACATGGGCAATATCATCAGAAACTGCGCAGCTCCCACGCCTTCATAATTGAACATCGCACCTTTATTCAAGTCCATGGGCTTTGGCTTCCAAAGGGAAAAGTAAATAATCAAGTGCATCAAGATTCCGATGTTGAAGAAAAGACAGCAAATGTGAAGCAGAAGAAACTGCCAGCCGAAGAATGTATATGGAACCGAGGCAAGGAAACAAACAAAAGAAACTCCGATAAACAAGAGATATTTTCCTCTCACCAGAGATTCTATTCCCTGTTTTCTAGATAAGAAAAAATCAAAATTGGCTGAGTTCCAGCTCAAAAAAAGCTGGGCATATTGAAGCATGAAAATGCCTGTGATGAATATCCCTACAAAAATAAAAATCCAATTGATACCTGAGCCCTCAGTGGCATATTGGGGATTTTTGTAAAAAATCAATCCATAAAGCAAAAAGAATCCCGCCAGCATCAGGTAGGTTCGGCTCTTTTTGTGTCGGATGATCAGCTTCCATTCCAAATTTGCCAATTCGCCAGCCAATCCAAATCTGGAAAAAAGACCAATAGATTGATTGACAAATCGAACATCCTCTTCCTCGGAAAGATCTTCAAGGTATGCATTGGAAACATAGAACTTATAGCAAAGAAAGTATGAACCGATCATTACAGCCAGCATTCCGATCAATGGAATCGGACTGCTGAGGGAGAAGTCAAAAACCGGTTTCATGATTTCTCCGAGGTTAAACCAACCCATGTAGCTGGATCCAGCTCCCAAGACCAACACCAAGAAAATCACAAATAACCCAATCAGGCTATCTTCAAAGCGCTGCTTGAACCAAAGCATAAACCAATGGATCGTCCAGCTTGTGAGCGCAATAGCTGAAATCCATGTAAATGCCCCAAAAAACCCAAATTTGGCACTGATAACTTCCAAAGAGAATGGCAAAAAGAGCAAAATTGCGATAATGCTCAACGGGGAAATAAATGATCTCACCAGCAACATTTGAATGATTCTTCCCTTTCCGATCGGTAGGTGCAATAGACTTTCAAGCTCGATGACTGGCAGTTTTTGGATGAAATACCGGTAAAGAAACTCCCCCAGAAAAAAGTAAATCATGTAGCTGTTGAGTAAAGCAATATAATCTTCTCCAGGTGCAGCGACATCAAGTATGGACTTAAGTAAGAGGCCCAACCCCACCACATACCCCAACAGTACCAAAATCAAAAATCCCATCAGGATATTTGTCATCACGCTTTTTGCAAAAGAGGTTGAGCGCAAACTCTTCAGATATTGTAAACGGATCAGGGTAAAAAACATAAGTTTGAGTTTAATTCAGATTTCGTACGTATTGCAAAATATGGCTAAACATTCAAATAATCTGAAAATTGTAAAAGACAAAAAAGGATAAATGAAGAATATGATACAGGAGTCAGGATTTTTTGAGGCGGTGAATGCAAGAAGGTCAGTCCGGATTTTTGATCAGAAGGAGCCATTTGACCATGAGTTGGTGCGCAAATGCATGGAAGCAGCGATCCTTTCTCCCAACAGCTCAAATCTGCAGCTATACAACTTCATCCGTGTGCCCGAATCCTCTCCGCTAAAAGAAGCACTTTCGAAGCTGTGTATGGGACAAAAAGCGGCTTCAACAGCACGTGAGTTAGTGGTCGTAGTGACTCGTAGAGACCTGTGGAAATCACGAGCAGAAGCCAACTACCAGTACATTAAAACTGCCTACGAAGGCAAATCAGACAAAAAACAAAAGCAAGCCCTTGCCTACTATAGAAAGCTTATCCCAAAGCTTTATTCCAAATACCCGGGTTGGTCTTTGATCAAAAAACTTATTGCATTCGCCGTGGGATGGAAGCGACCGATGGTCAGGGAAGTGGGAGAAACTGAGGTCAGAATCTCCGTTCACAAAAGCGCAGCACTGGCATCGATGACATTCATGACAGGAATGAAGGCGGTAGGTTACGACACCTGCCCGATGGAAGGTTTTGATTCCAAGCGGGTGAAAAAACTGCTCGATCTACCCAAAGGATCTGAAATTTGTATGATCATCGGGTGCGGAAAAGGGCTTCCGGAAGGAATTTATGGGAATAGATTCCGAATTCCCGCTCAAGAACTGATTTTAGAAAAATAAAACCGAAAAGCTCCAAAATATTTGAATTTGGAGCTTTTTGGTTTTTCAATAGGTTTCTCAGAAGTCATCATTGATTTCCAGCCAGTACCCATCCGGATCACGGATATAGATTTGCTTGACACCGTCGACACGATTGGTGATCTCACCTTTTGCCCCGGCCCAACTTTCAAAAGGATAATTTTTTGCATTCATATTTGCCACAAAAGCCGCCATATCCGGAATGCTAAAGCATAAGTGATTTACCTTGGAGACCTCTTTTGGGATCGATGGTGCTTCGATCAGGTGAAGTGCGGCTCCTCCCCCAATATCATACCATGCATGCAGTCCATCTTTGAATGGCTCTTCGATTTCTTTTAGCGAAAGGACATTTTGGTAAAAGTCCATGCTTTTCTTCAAATCGGATACATGGACGGCAATATGATTGACTTTGATCTGTGCAAATGTGGTCATGACTGAAAAAAAGAAGACGAGTGTAAACAGGGTTTTCATAAGATTATTATTTGATTTTTTAAAGGCCACGTAGCTTGTCCCGGATTTGGATCGGGAATCTTTTCGCATGGATCAAAATCGCACCACTAATTGTAGGCTTGGGTTCTCCCTGACTACATTGCCTTTTTTGATTTAGTTATTAATGATAGGCTTTTATTCTAAAAAGAAAAAGCCAATCCAGAATTCGGATTGGCTTTTTCTTTTTAGAATAAAATTGAAAATTACTCTACCCCTTGTACTTTCAGGTTGGATGCCATCGAGATGCGTTCAGCCTCATCAAAAAGTCCAAGGGCTTGCAAATACACCTCATTGATGTCGTTGATTACTTTGTAGAAAGCATTGTCATCATAGATCTGCCGACCCAAGTGGGCTTTCACCAGAACTCTGAGGTAATCTTTGGATTTATTAAACCCAGCGGCATCAAATTCCACCTTATTTTTCTTACCGTATTCAGTTAGTTCCATCAGCATTGCATCGCTTACCTTGTAGTCGGTGTAATATTGATCCAAGCTCATATTGGCAAACTGACTCTTGTTTTTATTTACATAATCCAAGATGAATTCTCTGGAAGAATCCGAATTGAACAGTCTGTTGACATACGTACTATTCATCGTGGTATCCAAGGCGACGAAGTAATCTGGCATAATTCCTCCTCCACCATAAACTGTCCTTCCTTTTTTGGTTTCAAATTTCAAACTGTCGTTGAATTTGATGCTGTCTGCGGAGAAAAACTCGCCATGCTCATAGCGATTGATCAAGTCAGTCTCATACTCACCATAGTTCGAATCATAGGGCTTTTGAATCGATCTGCCTGAAGGTGTAAAATATCTTGCGATCGTCAATCTCAACTCAGCACCATCAGATAAGTCAATTGGCATCTGCACCAGACCTTTTCCAAATGATCTTCTTCCTACAATCAAGCCTCTGTCATTGTCCTGAATCGCACCGGCCAAAATCTCCGAAGCTGAAGCAGAACCCTCATTGATCAAGACAATGACTGATCCTTCCTCAAACATTCCTGGCTTGAATGCATACGCTTTTTGACTGTATTGATCCACTTTACCTTCCTGAGACACGATCAAATCCCGGTCTCCAAGCAACTCATCAGCCATGTTGATCGCTGCGCCCATATACCCTCCTGGGTTTCCTTGGAGGTCAATGATCAGCTTTTTCATTCCTTGCGCCTGTAGCTGATTGAGTGAAGTTCTGAATTCTTCATAGGTCGTCGCGGCAAAGCGGGTCACTTTGATGTATCCTACTTCTTCATTCACCATATAGGACGCATTGATGCTGTACTGAGGAATTTTATCTCGGGTGATTTCGTAAGGAATCAACTCGGACTGGTTTTTTCGCTTGATTTCCACCATAACTTTAGAGCCTCTTGGCCCTCTGAGGTAATCAAATACATCACGGTTGGTGATACCGATTCCGGCTACGTTTTTTCCATCCACACTGATAATCTGATCACCAGACTGAATGCCAAGAGCTTCTGAAGGACCGCCTGTCAGAGGCGCCACTACATAGATGGTATCCCGGATGATGCCAAACTCGACGCCTATTCCGTCAAATTCTCCTTCCAGCTGTGACTGAGCCAAAGAAGCATCTCTGGCAGGAATATAGCTGGAGTGAGGATCCAGATTTTCCAACATTTTGGTGATCCCAAATTCTACCAGTTCGTTCGTGTTGACACTGTCCACATAGTCACGATTGATATAGGTCATGATCTCCTGAAGCTTATATAATGCCGCACGTAGATCATTTTGATTGCTTTTGGGTTCAGCAAAGGTTGCTCCGATCCAAATACCCGCAGAAATTGCCAAGGCAAGTATTATTGGGAGTCGAATTTGGGATTTTGTATTTTTAGTCTCGCTCACTTTTTCTCTGTTTTAATTCAATAACTCAAACTACTGTAAAATGATCCATGGAAAAATGGATTTTAGATAAAATTAACGAATGTTTTTACGGACGGAATAGATAAAGGTCACAATTATTCCCTTTTTATCTTTCAAAAAAATTAATTTTGCTTGATGAATTTGAATCAGGATTTCGAAAAAGCGACTGTAACAGAATTAGTTTCTGAAAACTACGTTCTGGCAGCTGTTTTACACTATTTCGGAATCAGCTTTTACCAATACCCCACTGATTCATTAGAGAAAGTTTGCAAAAAACACAAGGTCAATCCCAGAGTGCTTATCACCGAATTGGAGGCCTGGGCAAAACGAAAAGATCCTACCCCTGAAGAGCTTTACCTCAATCCCATCGAGCTCCTAGTCGCTTACCTGAAGAAAAAGCACTATTATTTTGTCCGACAGGAGCTTCCCTTTCTTTCCAATCTGATTTCAGGAATTCAGCCAGAGCAGGAATTTTCGGCCTTGCTGGCAGATATGCGAATCATGTTCCCTTTGTTTGTGGACGATTTTATCCATCACATACACGAGGAAGAAAGTCGCCTATTCAAGCGGATTGAGCTCCTGCAAGACATCGAAGACGGGCATTTCAAAACCCAGGATGCCTTGACTATTTTGGAGAAAGATCCCATCCATTTACTGGCAGATCAACATGAGATCCATGACGATGAGATGGAAGGCATCCGACGCCTCACCAAGGATTATTTCCTGGATGAAAAGGCTCCGCTTACCATGAAAGTCCTCTACCATGAGCTTCAAAACTTCGAGCGGGAACTATCTATCCATGCCAAGATCGAAGACGAATTGCTATTCCCGAAAGCTGTGGAACTCGAAAAAGAAGCTTTGCGAAAAATCCGCAAAACTATCCAGACCAACTGATGGCTAGGATTCTGGCCATTGACTTGGGAACTAAGCGGACTGGATTGGCTGTTACCGATCCGTTGAAAATTCTGGCAAACCCCTTAGAAACGATCGAGACAGGACAGTTGATCAATTTTCTGAAGTCTTATTGTGCCAAAGAAGAAGTCGAAGCCATCGTGCTAGGTCTTCCTACCCGGCTCAACGGCCAGGATAATGAGATGACCCCCCGAGTAATGAAACTGAAGGAAGAGCTCGAAAAAGCTTTTCCGCAATTAAAAATAGCCCTTGAGGATGAGCGATTCACCTCCAAAATGGCCATGCAAAGTATGATCACCATGGGCAGCAAAAAGAAAGACAGAAAAGAAAAAGCCGGAAACCTGGACAAAGTCTCAGCGGCGATCATTCTCCAATCATACCTAGAAAAACAATGATTTACCCAATAGTTGCATACGGCAATCCAATCCTGAAAAAAGAAGCGGAAGAAATCGCCGAAGGCACAGACATTAAAGCACTCATTCAGGATATGTACGCCACCATGGATTTTGCCAATGGTGTCGGACTGGCTGCTCCCCAGATCAATCAGGGCGTACGCCTCTTCGTCATTGACAGCTCGCTGATGCTGGACGAAAAAGACGAGGAAAAAGGCATTCGAAGAGCCTTTATCAATCCTATCATCCTGGACGAGTACGGTGACGATTATGGCTTTGAGGAGGGTTGTCTCAGTATCCCCGAGGTCCGTGCAGAAATCATCCGCCCGGAGAAACTCACCATCGAGTATTACGACGAAAACTGGAATCTGAAAGAGGAAGAATTCTCCGGAATGACAGCCCGAGTGATCCAACACGAATACGATCACCTGGAAGGGATCCTATTCATCGACTACCTCAAAGGTCTCAAAAAGCGTCTGATCCAGTCCAAACTCATCGATGTGAGCAAAGGCAAAATATCCACAGATTACCGCATGATCTATCCATTGAGATAATGGAAAAAAGCCCGGAAATCCGCATCGCATTAGTTCAGACCGATGTACATTGGCAGGACAAAACCGCCAATCTGGCTATGCTGGAGGAGAAAATCTGGAACCTGAAGGATCAAGCAGACTTGATCATCCTTCCGGAAATGTTCCCGACAGGATTCAGTATGGATGCCGGCAAACTCGCCGAACCCATGAATCTCACCGTATGCAAATGGATGAAGCAGCTTGCAGCACAAACTCAAGCCACGATCACCGGAAGTGCGATCATTGCTGAAGGAGGCAAGTTTTTCAACAGACTTTTATGGGTCGATCCAAATGGTCTGGTCGAGCACTATGACAAGCGTCACTTGTTCCGAATGGCGAATGAAGACGAGACTTTTTCCCCCGGAAAAATACTACCGGTATTCAATCTGAAAGGCTGGAAGATCTGTCCTCAAGTCTGTTATGATTTGAGATTTCCCGTTTGGTCAAGAAATGGGTGGGAGGATGGAGTAGCAGGGTATGACATTCTCTTTTATGTTGCCTCCTGGCCTGCAGCCCGGATTTCGGCTTGGGACGCACTTTTGCCTGCAAGAGCTATCGAAAACCTCGCCTATTCCATCGGTGTCAACCGTGTAGGAACTGACGGTAACGGTATCCCATACAATGGACATTCGGCTGCCTATACTTTCAAGGGAGAGAAAATCGCTGACTTGGAGGAATCTGAGCAGATAGCGATCCTTTCGTTCTCTGCCTCAGAGCTGGAAGATTTTCGGGTTAAATTCCCCGCTTGGCGGGATTCGGACTCATTTCAGATCAAGTAGTACCAGTCAAAAAATCATCCGCTTCCTTTCTACAAGCGGAATTTGAAACAAACCTAATTTTCGTATTTTAGGCCCGAAATTTCGACCCTGTTCTCACTCTTTTAGCTGATGGCTTCATGCCAACTTTCCCGAAAAGCGAAACAGGCCAATCCTTTTTAGCATCCCTTCAAACTATGAGTAATCAAACTCCAAAAATCCTCTACACGCTGACCGATGAGGCGCCGGCACTTGCAACCTATTCCTTGTTACCGATCGTGCAGGCTTTTACCAAATCTGCCGGAGTACAGGTAGAGACCCGCGACATTTCCCTATCAGGTAGAATCATTGCCACTTTTCCGGAATATTTAAAGCCAGAACAGCAAATCAACGATGACCTGGCCGAACTGGGTAAAATTGCAACTACGCCAGAGGCAAACATTGTCAAGCTTCCAAATATCTCAGCCTCGGTTCCACAGTTAAAAGCTGCGATCAAAGAACTTCAATCCCAAGGCTACGCGCTTCCTGACTATCCTGAGGAACCTAAAAATGAAGAAGAAAAAACCGTAAAAGGCAAATACGATAAAATCAAAGGCTCTGCTGTCAACCCAGTTTTGCGTGAAGGCAACTCAGACCGTAGAGCTCCATTGGCTGTAAAAAACTACGCCAAGCAACATCCGCACTCCATGGGCAAGTGGTCAGCCGACTCCAAAACTCACGTGGATAGCATGAGCGAAGGTGATTTTTACGGAAGTGAAAAATCCCTAACTGTCCCTGCTGCTACTACCGTGTCTATCGAACTGGTGGGAAATGACGGACAAAAAGAAACGCTCAAATCAGGATTGAAACTGATGGAGGGTGAGGTCATCGACGCAGCTACTTTGAGCAAATCTTCTTTGGAGGCTTTCCTCAAACGAGCAAAAGAAGACGCTAAGGCAAAAGGAGTCTTATTCTCCATCCACATGAAAGCTACCATGATGAAGGTCTCTGACCCGATCATCTTTGGTCACGCGGTAAAAGTGTTTTTTGCTCCGGTTTTCGAAAAACATGCCGCTACCTTTGATTCATTGGGAGTGGATGTCAACAATGGCTTTGGCGACCTTTTGGCAAACCTAGAGAAGTTGCCTGCTGATCAAAAAGCAGAAATCCTAGCAGATATCGACGCTTGCTATGCAGATAGCCCAGATGTAGCCATGGTGAATTCTGACAAAGGAATCACCAACCTACATGTCCCAAGTGATGTCATCATCGACGCATCCATGCCTGCCATGATCCGTACCTCAGGACAAATGTGGAACAAGGCAGGAAAGCTTCAGGACACTAAGGCGGTAATTCCTGACCGATCTTATGCTGGAGTATATCAAGCAACAATTGATTTCTGTAAAGAAAACGGCGCGTTCAACCCAGCTACCATGGGTAGCGTTCCAAACGTAGGTTTGATGGCTCAAAAAGCCGAAGAATACGGATCACATGACAAGACTTTTGAGATTCCTTTTGCAGGGATGGTCAAAGTGATTGATGCTTCAGGTTCTGTTTTGTTCTCCCATGCCGTGGAAGCTGGTGATATCTGGAGAATGTGCCAGACCAAAGATGCTCCGATTCAGGATTGGGTAAAACTAGCGGTATCCAGAGCAAGACTTTCTGATACTCCGGCGGTTTTCTGGCTGGATGCTGATCGGGCTCACGATGCGCAGTTGATCAAAAAGGTCAATGAGTATCTGCCTAATCACGATACGACCGGACTGGAGATCCACATCATGTCGCCAGTGGAAGCTACCAAATTCTCCTGCCAGCGAATCAAAGAAGGAAAAGACACGATTTCGGTAACCGGAAATGTCCTTCGCGATTACCTAACGGATTTGTTCCCAATCTTGGAAGTGGGTACTTCAGCCAAAATGCTTTCAATCGTTCCGCTGATGAATGGTGGAGGTCTATTTGAAACCGGAGCGGGCGGATCTGCGCCGAAGCACGTGGAGCAATTCACCGAAGAAGGCCACCTAAGATGGGATTCTTTGGGCGAGTTTTTGGCGCTTGCAGTTTCATTGGAACACTTGGGTCAGACTTTCAACAATCCGGAAGCATTGCTTCTCGGTGAAACCCTCGACAAAGCCACCGGCAAATGGCTCGAAAATGACAAATCTCCTGCTCGGGTTGTAGGCAAGCTGGACAACCGAGGCGGACATTTCTACCTTGCTCTCTATTGGGCGGAGGCTTTGGCAGCACAGACAAAAGATGTCGGTCTTCAGGCCAAATTCATTCCTATCGCTGAAGCTTTGACCACTAACGAATCCAAAATCGTGGAGGAATACAACAGCTCTCAAGGAAAGCCTGTCGATATCGGAGGCTATTTCAGACCTGATGTAGCCAAAACTTCAACTGCGATGCGTCCTAGTAAGACCTTCAACGAAATCTTGGAAACGCTTATTTAACTCAACGCAACAAACAAAAAAAGCTGGCTGGGAATACTCCTAGCCAGCTTTTTTGTTTTTAGGTGCAGTTTAATTAGCCGGATACCAGTTTCTCAGACGCACATCCACTTGGGGAGCGGCCGCATTGACCAGTTGCTTGAATTTCTCGGTATCAGCTAGCCCTTCTGTACCGCGGTAGTGGTAAGGATAGATCATAGCAGGCTTAAATTCTGCCACTGCACTGGCAGCTTGTTCTACATCCATGGTGTATGGCAAATTCATGCAGACAAAGGCCACATCGATACCTTTCAACGCTCTCATTTCTGGTATGTCTTCCGTATCACCGGAGATGTAAAGCTTCTTTCCGTCAAGTTCCACCAAATAGCCATTACCCCTTCCTTTTGGATGGCGGCTATCGGCCGTTTCGGGAAGATTGTACATGGGAATAGCAGTGATTTTGGCAGCAGAATAATCAGTGGATGAGCCATTTCCTAAGACCACAACAGCCTTGTATTTTTCTTTTGGGAGTTTTTCAGCTACAGCCTGAGGAGCAATGAGGGTTGCATGGCTGAGGTCCAACCCGTCCAAGGTCTCCTGATTGTGATGATCTCCATGGATGTCAGTGATCAAAACCAAGTCTGCTGGCTTTTGCCCGGCAAAGCCTTTTGCTCCGCCATAGGGATCGACATAGATGGTAAGGTCTTGATAGGAGACGACCAGCGTCCCATGAACGATGGGCTGGATGGTGATGGATCCGTTTTGGGTTGGGATTTGGTCTTGGGCAAATGCACCCAAGCCTACCAAACAAGTGAATAAAGTAAGGAATAGGTTTTTCATATCTTTTTATTTTTTAACTCATCGCTGAGCTATCCTGTTTTACCATTCCTCAAAGACTTGAAAGATAATTGAGGAGATTTTGAATTTCTTCTTCTGACATTCCCGCTAATAGATTTTCATACATCAGGGATTTCAGGTCTTCCTTAGAGGATGCGATTTCAGATTTGGGGATTTCGATCACATGATTTCCCACCAAAATCATCGAAACGGTGGTGTCTGAAGTAGAGACAATTCTACCCAGAAGTACTTTTCCGTCCTTTTGGATAATTCTCGTCGCAATCATACTTGGCTTGATCCGGGCTGAAGGACTTTGGATTTCCTCAAGCAGTTCTTCCTGAGAAAATTCTTTTCCAATTGCTTTCAAATTTGGTCCAAGTAATTCCGTCACTCCATCGATGGCATGGCAGGCGGAGCAAGCACGGATACCAAACAATGCTTTGCCATTTTCCAGGGAGGCTTCCGTGAAGTTTTCTTCCGGGATTTTTTTCTCAGTAAGATACGTTCCCTCCAAAGCAGGATCGTAAATCAGCTTGTAAAATCCTCCTGTTTTTTGTTCTACCGCATTGTACCAATAATCCGAGATTCCATGATGCGCGAGATAAAGTGAACCGTCCTTCCCGAAAGTCAAATCTGAAAGCTTGGGGAGATCTACCACCGGAATTTCCTCGAAAGTATATCCAGCTGGAGAGGATTCGATTTTTACCCGACTGACACCACCCCTATTCCAGCGCTCTCCGGGACCATAAAAGGCAACAAAGAGGTTGCCCCCTGCTTCCCCAAAGGCATTGCCTGGAGTGTTAAACTCGATACCGCTGGGAGCCACTTCATGCTCTAGGGAAAAGACTGGGGGAGTGATGGTGTCAAACTTGCCTTGATATTTTTGGGGATTGTGGCCGTAAAAATTTCCGATTTCAAGAAGATTGAGTTCTTCGGTGGCATTTCCCCCGCCTTTATTGTCGGCAAAAAAGAGATCCCCTTGGGTATTGAATCCCATGCCATGAATGGAGCGGATTCCTGTGGCTACGATTTCATGGCTTTTTCCATCCGGAGAGACTTTCACAATCGATCCTCTCAGACCTTGTGGGTCTGGGGAAGCACCGGAATTAAACGAGTCAGTGGTAAGGACAAAGTAAATCCATCCATCGGGTCCCACATTTAGAGCACTGGTCCATTCGTAAGGGTGATCACTGACGGGAAAGTCATTGAAAAAGGTCCACGAAGTATCTGCTTTTGCGTCTTGGTCAAGATCCAGAAAAGCCCGGATTTCACTGCGTGTTCCAATAAATACCGTGTCCCCTTTGTGCGTAAATCCCACCGGAGACTGTAAACTCAATTCCTTGAGATCAGCATACAGCAAGGCTTCGTCTTCTACTCCATCTCCATCTGAATCATGAAGGGTGTAAATTTCTCCACTTTGATTGGCGGCAAAGATTCTACCTCTTGGACCCAAAGAGACTTGGACAGGATTGAGGACCGTCACCCCTTTATCAATGGGAAGCTTAATTACTCGATAAGGACCATACACTACGGCAGTGCTATCTTCATAGGCTTCGTAGGGATTGGATGGGGGAGTGCTACAACCCGTGATCAAAAAAAGAATGATTCCTGTCCAAAGAAGCGGAGAATGGGTGGAAAGTTTGTGGTTTTTCATTGACCGGTAGGAAAATTGACCTCATTAAAATTACCACAAATTTTATGGATAATTTTCTAGAGTACTTGCTGAAAATCAGCGGGTACTATTCTGAATAGAAGAGAATTCTTTATCCTTAAAAGATGGAGGCCAAATAAGGCGGATAATTCGGCTATTGGATACCTAACGGCACAAGTTCTATCAATCCACTCGATCACCTGAAACTACTGAATGAAAAATAAATCTCTGGTCAAAATCAATATCGAATTTTTCCAGAAAAGTTTTGTATTTCGCTATGAAGCTTATTTTTCTGTGGTTTTCCTCTTGGGTTTGGAATTATTTTCGTCTCAAGTATTCCAATACAACTGGTGCCAAGGTAGATTTTTCGATTCTATTTTTTTGACAAAAGCTACTATCTAGCCAATTTTCTAGACTTTTTGCTCCTTTGCTTGCATTACAAGAGCGACAACAAAGTGCTATATTTTCAGGGCCATTGATTCTGATATCATTGATGATGTGTTCCCAAGACGGCTTTTTTTTAGTATCTCCGTGAAATTCTGCAAAAGAAACTCCGCAGTAAACGCAATTTAAATCCCGAGCTTTTACCAAATCTTCAACTTCTTTTGGGATGCCCCATCGGTTAGCCATTTTTCAACTTGTTGAATTTATCTTAATTGTCATTGCCCTTCGAAAAAATCCTCATCAAGTTCTTTAACCATATAAGTTGATTTGATTTGGACCCCTACTTCATATTCATGCATCAAAGTAACTAGCCTTTCACCATCAATTAAAATGATATTATGATGAGCAAATTTTGCTTTTTCGATAGCTCCTTTGTCAAATTCTGAAGTAGTTACAAAAATTCCTTTTGAGGTATCACCGCTCATTGCTCCAATAAAATTCCTTATATCTTTTTCTCTTACTTTATTAGAATCAAATCTTTTAGCTTGAATATAGATTTTATTAAGTCCTAGTTTGTCTTCATTTATAATCCCGTCAATTCCCCCATCACCTGATTTTGGAGTCTCCAAAAAATCACCATATCCCATCTTCTTGAAAAGTTTGAGAACGACTTTTTCAAAGTAATATGGATCAATCGACTTTAACTTTTCCAATAAGTCAGATTTTACTTGATTCTCTAATTCAATAATTCCGCGATCAATTAAATCTTGTGGTGTTGAGGATTTTATTTCGGTTTCTTTTGTAATTCCTTTTGATTTTTCTTCAGAATAGAAATCAAAAAGGCCACTTTCTGCCTCAATGTCTCTCAGCTTTAAATTTCCAATTTGACTGAGTCCTTTTTCTGAAATTTGGACTATTCCTCTTTTTGGGTAATGAATGTATCCTCCTTTCTTTAGATAGGATTTCCCCCAAGCAATTCTATTTTCGATTAGTATTTCACCGCTTTTTGTTTTTTCATCCAGTAAATCTTTGGGGAGATCTAAATAATATTTTTGAACTACTGATTTAATCAAATCTCGATGATGAATAGGATTTCCATCTCTTAGAACTTCCAAAATTGGGTTAAATGTCTCGTGGAATTTGGGTATTTCTTTCATTTTAAATTTTGAATTATTCATTCCTAATTCCCTACCCTGCCCAGCCTTCTCGATCCAGACTTCTGTACTGAATCGCTTCGGCCAGGTGCTCAACCTTGATCGCCTCGGCGCCGGAGATATCGGCGATGGTGCGGGCCACTTTGAGAATGCGATCATATGCTCGGGCGGATAGACCTAGCCGCTCCATGGCAGTCTTGAGCAGGGCTTTGCCGGCTTCGTTGATCTGGCAGATTTCCTTCACCATATGCGAGGGCATCATGGCGTTGCAGTAGACTTCAGGATTATTTTGGAAGCGTTCGCGCTGTCGCTCTCGGCCCAGAATGACCCGCTCCCGGATAGCCTTGCTGGATTCGCTTTTGCGGGTAGAGGTCATCTCGTCAAACTTTACCGGGGTGACTTCCACATGCAAGTCGATCCGGTCCAGTAGCGGTCCGCTGACCTTATTCAGGTAGCGCTGCACGATGCCGGGACCACAGACGCATTCCTTCTCGGGATGATTGTAATAGCCGCAGGGGCAGGGATTCATGCTGGCAATCAGCATAAAGTTGGCTGGATAGTCCACAGAGACTTTGGCTCTGGAGATGGTGACTTTGCGCTCTTCCAATGGCTGGCGCATGACTTCAAGCACCGTTCGCTTGAACTCCGGCAGTTCGTCCAGAAACAAGACTCCATTGTGAGCCAGGGAGATTTCTCCCGGCTGGGGATTTCCTCCTCCACCCACCAAAGCCACATCGGAGATCGTATGATGTGGCGAGCGGAAGGGACGCTGTGCGAGAAGCGAACCATTTCTCCCAAGTTTTCCCGCCACAGAGTGAATCTTGGTCGTCTCCAGCGCCTCCTGCAGCGAAAGCGGTGGCAAAATAGAAGGCAGCCGCTTGGCAAGCATGGTTTTGCCGGCACCGGGAGGACCTATCATGATAACATTATGCCCACCTGCGGCAGCGATCTCCATGGCCCGCTTGATATTTTCCTGTCCTTGTACATCGGCAAAATCAAACTCATTTTCATCAAGGGAATGGTAAAAGATCTCACGAGTGTCTGTGACCAATGGCTCGATTTGCAGGTTTCCCTGAAGGAAATCCACCGCCTGATCGAGCGTCTCTACCCCGATGATGTCGATATTGTTGACGATCGAAGCCTCCTTGGCATTCTCCAGAGGAAGGATAAATCCCTTAAAGCCCCTCTTGCGGGCCTCAATGGCTATAGGCAGCACGCCTTTGATTGGCCTGAGGTTCCCATCAAGCGACAGCTCACCCATGATGACATAGCGCTCCAGTTCGGGGAAAATCACCTGTTCCGAAGCCTGCAGGATTCCCATCGCGATCGGAAGGTCGTAAGCAGAGCCTTCCTTACGGATATCGGCTGGAGCCAGGTTGATCACCACTTTTTGCCGGGGCATTCGGTAATTGAAATACTTCAGGGCAGATTCTACACGCTGCTGTGATTCCTTGACAGCCGAGTCGGGCAGACCTACCATAAAAAAGCTTGTGCCCTGTCCGACATTCACCTCGATGGTGATCAGGTTGGCATCTACACCCGAAACAGCACTTCCAAAAGTTTTTGCTACCATAGTTGAAATAAAAAAAGGAGACGTTTGGTCTCCTTAATATACTGGATTGTGAAAATTAAATCTTTATTGATCCGTGAAATTTTGTCTTGGGCGGAGATTGCCAGTACTATCTTCCTGATTTTTTTGCGGAACGGGCTTTTTCGGCTCTGTGACTTTGGGATGCTCAAAATCATAAATTTTGGCCTTTAGGCCATTCATCTCCTGCTGCATTTTTTTGATGGTATCGTTTTGATTGCTGTTGTGAATGAGGACTGCTCCCCACGCTGCTAAAAACAATATAAACCCTGTCAAGAAAACTTTTACCATAGATTCAGGAGTCAATGGATCCATCCCAAACATCTTTCCAAACATGTCAAATGAGATGAAGAAAATCAGGAATAAGACAAAGAATACCAAAACTGTAAGTTGAAGGTATTTGGCTATGTTTTTCATAAAATTCAAATTAATATGTTCTCTAATTTAATCAAACTGACTGAATACTGGAAAGCTTTTGATAAAGACCGTCCACCAGCATCAGGTCTGTATGTGAACCACGCTGGACGATTTCGCCTTTTTCTATGACTAGAATCTCATCCGCGTGCTGAATCGTACTGAGTCGGTGCGCAATTACCAAGGTCGTCCGATTCGTCATCAACTTGGTTAGCGCCTCCTGCACCAAGAGTTCGGACTCAGAATCCAACGCAGAAGTCGCTTCATCCAAAATCAGAATTGGAGGATTTTTCAATACCGCTCTTGCAATACTCAATCGCTGTCGCTGCCCTCCGGAGAGTTTCGATCCCCGCTCCCCGATGGAAGTTTGGTATCCATTTTCGAGGGAAGAAATGAATCCATGGGCGTTGGCGATCTTGGCAGCTTCGATGACTTGCGCTTCGCTGGCATGCTCGATGCCAAAAGCAATGTTGTTGAACACCGTGTCATTGAAGAGGATTGACTCCTGAGTCACTATTCCCATCAGACTTCGAAGCTGAGCAGGGGAAAAATCCCTGAGATCAGTGCCATCCAAATATATTCCGCCTGAGGAAGGATCGTAAAATCGAGGCACCAAATCAGCCAATGTCGACTTTCCTCCACCAGATGGCCCCACCAAAGCAATGGTCTTTCCTTTTTGCAAGCTGAAATTAATGTCTTTCAGAACCAGCTTGTCTTCGTAAGCGAAGGATACGTCCTTGAATTCGATTGAATTTTTGAAATCTGAGATCGGCTTCGGTTGGCTTGGAGTTTTGATTTGACTTTGGGTATCCACTACTTCGAAAATACGCTCCGCTGAGGCGATTCCTCGCTGAATACTAGATACTGCACGGGAAATCTCCTTGGCAGGATTCAATACTTGTGTGAAAATAATGATGTAGGTAATAAAATCAGACGCGCTCAGGTCAGACTCGCCACTGAGGACCAGACTTCCTCCATACACTAAAATTCCAGCTACTACACTCACGCCTAGAAATTGTGAAATGGGCGATGCCAGCTCGTTTTTCCTGGCCATACTTACGTTGACTCTGGAGTAGTAGTCCGTCTCCTGATCAAACTTTTCTCCGATAAACCGCTCCGCATTGAAAGCTTTGATCACACGCATTCCACCAAGCGTTTCATCCAAAATATTGACGATCCGACCAAGTGACTGCTGACTTTGAACCGCTTTTTTCTTCAGTCTTCGCGTGATGCCACCGATGATAGCTCCTGATATCGGGATGATCATTATCGTAAACAGCGTCAGCTTGACTGACATGAAAAAAAGAACCGAAAAGTACAGGATAATCGTAGCCGGCTCCCGAAATACCACTCGCAGGGACTGCACGATGGTGTTTTCCACTTCCTGTACATCATTGGTCATCTTGGACATCAGGTCTCCCTTTCGCTCATTGGAAAAGTAGCCGATGTGTAGGCTACCTACTTTTTGGAAAATATCCATCCGCATGCCTTTGATGACCGTAGCGCGGACTTTTGCCAAAACAACTCCAGACAGATAGGTAAATAAATTGGACAGAAAGACCGAAAAAACAATAATGATGCAGACGAAAAACAGGGTCCCCATCTTTCCATACGTATCGCGGACTGTTAAGAAATAGTGATTAAATAATCCTGTGAAGTATTCAATGGAAAATGAGAAAGAGGGTAACGTTCTGAATTTCTCTAGTGACTCAGGATCTACTTGCTCAAAAATCACATCAAAAAGCGGCTTGAGCAGGGTGAAATTTACCAGCCCAAAAATGATGGAAAAGAGTGTGTAGACGATATAGGTAGGGACGAATTTGCCAAATGGTCGAGCATAGGACAGGATTCTAAGGTAGGTTTGCATCTAAAGATCGAAAATGAATCGGCCTGCAAGTTACGCAAAATTGCCGGCACAGGTTTCTTTCAATAGTTGAAGTCCGGGCGGACAAAGTTCCAGCGGAAGGCCAGCTGCAGGTAGTGACTGCTGACCGGAGCATCCAAATCCTGAGCAGTCCTCCTCCTGAAAGTGTGCGCAGCATCGATAAAGAAATTATGCTTTAGCATATAGGAAGCTGTCAGATTCGTCTGGACGACTTGATTTTCTACACCTTGACCGATGAAGTTTCCGAAAAGTCCTGTTGGGCTTCCTTCCAGTCTATTCTTCAGCACATCCCCTCCCCAATTGGTCTCTGCATTTTCATCTGCTCCAAAATACTGGTAGAATGCTGTCAGATTCAAATCGAGCTTTGGAAGCGGTTGGTACCTGAATATCCCAACGAACTCCCGGAAATTTGCCCCTCTTGGGTGAGTGAGCGGTGTATTCCAATTGGAATAGGATTGATAATCCACCTTTTCCTGAAAGGTGTATGGTCGGGCCTGATTCCATTCCAGTTGAAAATCCAGGTTATTCACGCCTAGGACATTGATGTATTTGTAGCCAAGCTGTGCCCCATACTTGTTTCGCTTGGAACCCTCTCCGTCGATTTCAAAGAATTCGGTAAAGACAAATTCATCCAGTGCAAACTGTCCATAAAGCTCCATGCCAGGTGTGAAAATCCATTTCGCATCCAGGCCCAGCATGACTTTGTCAGGAGTACCCTGCTGCTGCTCCACCCAGCGGAGGAAAATGAACGGATTGAAATAGTTGAAATTGATCTTGTCGGTCATGACTGAGGAGAAAAAGCCAAGATTGAGGTTCTTCCCGACATTGAATCCGAGGCGATTGTAGGCAAAATATTTCTGAGGATAGCGCCCATCTGTCGGCCTTCCCCGGTCGTAAAAGACATCCGCAGTCATTTGTGTCCAAAGATTGGTCAGTTGAAACTTCCACACTTTGGTATTGAACTTCACAAACATGTACGGATTGGAAAAGTCTGAAATCTGAAATGATCTGTATCCTTCCCCCGCGAAATTTCGATCATGACCTGCCTGGATTTCAATGTGCTTGGTCACTTGAAAAGAGACATGTCCCAAAGCGGAGAAATAGTTGTAGCCCTCTTCTTGGTATTCCTTCCAAAATCCTTCACCCGGCACGGCACCGTTATTCTCGGCATAGCTTTTCACCCAACTTGGAAAGAAAACCTCAGAAGTAGTCAGATAGGTATAGAAACCCACCTTTTTGTCCACCGATCCACGGAGAACCAGCCCTCGGGCCAGTCTGGCGGGATTTCGATCGTTGTCTGTTTCAGTACCGCCACTGAGGTAGAGAACCGGACTCAGGTGAATCCCAAAATCTTCTCCTTCGTAGTGTGCAAAATCTCCCGGTC
The DNA here is from genome assembly GCF_003259255.1 of Algoriphagus litoralis. Taxonomy (GTDB): domain Bacteria; phylum Bacteroidota; class Bacteroidia; order Cytophagales; family Cyclobacteriaceae; genus Algoriphagus; species Algoriphagus litoralis. The sequence goes on along the minus strand of NZ_QGOL01000011.1, from coordinate 48,753 downwards.
TTCGGTAGAGCGATTTCAAAAACGGTTTTTTGGATTCTGGAATCTCCCGCTCCGAAAACTCCCAATTGTCCTGACTGAGGTAGTCAAGATTAAACTGATCGGCTTTGGAGCGAATTACCTCCGGGTTTTCGGCAAGGCTATCCAAATATTTCGCAAGAATATCCCTCCGATACGGCTTATATCCTGTGTTGAAAAACGGGTTGTTCCCGCCCTGCAAAATCTCGTATCGATCCACCTTATGGTAGTATTCCCTGTCATAGGGAATATATGCACTTTGAGCAAAGGATGAGTGGACCTGGATAAAAAGGCCTAAAACAAGCAGAAAAAGGCCTAAAAGTCTAGAGTCAGTGGTTTTTTGCATTGGATAAAGCTAGCGAAGAATCGGGAAATAGGATGAGGTAAGCCAAATTTAGGTTTAAGCGATGATCACTTTTCAAAAACATCAAAACCAGTCGTGATCCTGTATCAATCAATCTCAGGAAGAGCCCAGTTTTGGAGAATACTGGGGATTCGCATCATTTCCTCAATGGCGGCAACAGTCCTTGGGGCATCAGCAGAAAGATTGAGCGGCCCAGCTGCAGTGACCAGAATGTCATCTTCGATTCTCACCGCGATTCCCCACCATTTTTTATCGCAATTGCTTCCTTCAGGAATGTAGATACCCGGCTCAACGGTCAGCACCATGCCCTCTTTGAGCTTGCCGTAGCCACCGCGATCATGCACATCCAAACCCAAATGATGGGAAGTCCCGTGAGGAAAATAGTTGTGGCGCTCTCCTCGCTTGATTATCCCGAGTTCGGCTAGACCTTCATTAATGATTTGACGGGTCACATGTCCGATTTCTGAAAAATCCGTCCCTGCTTTACATAGCGCTATTCCTGCTTCCTGAGCTTTGGAAACCAATTCATAGATTGCTTTTTCCTCCTGATTAAAGGTGCCGCTGATCGGAATCGTCCGAGTCACATCAGCAGTGTATCCTCTCCACTCCGCACCCAGATCCATCAATAAAAGGCGCTGATCGACACTTTTGAGGTCATTTTCGATGTAGTGAAGAATACATCCGTTATTTCCACCACCCACGATGGAAGGGTAGCCGAGCCCTTCGGCACCGTATCGCTTGTAGATAAATTCGTGAATCCCCTGAATCTCCCGCTCAGACATCCCGACAGCAGCAGCTTTCATGACTTCAATCTGCCCGACAGCGGAGATTTTTATTGCTTTTGTCAAAAGCGAAATTTCCTCTGCTGATTTTACTTCCCGCAGCTGATCCATGATTTTCGGTAGCGTAGTTATGTCAAGCTTTGGATCGGGTATTTGCTTTTTTAAGGCCATTCGCTTTTCGGGAGAGTCAGCCTGGACAAAATCCTGAAGAATGGGATCATTCTGCACCTCCGGATGGACGCGCTGATAGCGTCCGATCACCTGCGCTACATTGGCAGAATTTTCCACCTCGGTTGCGCGGATGAGTTCATACATTTCCATGGTGACCTCCGAAAGCTCCTCAGGGTATTGCACGTCACTTTTGAAATCGTTGATCATCGCGATCAAAGAAGCATTTGAACTGCTTTCCTCTTGATTTTTGCCAAGATTGAATGAGAGAATTTTGGAAGACGATTGAAGATCCAAGGCGGGATTTTTCCCAAATTCTGTGTTTAGAAAAACCTGATCAAAACCCAGTAGCTCTTTCACTCCCTCCACTCCCAGTCTTTTTCCATTCCACTGTTCGGCCTGCGGATCACGCGCCTGCACATAAAGAATTTCGTTTGCAGAAAAATCGCCAAAATCACGCATCTCACTGAAAATAACCAGCACTGAATTGGGCTCTCTAAATCCTGTCAGGTAGAAAAAGTCTGTATTCGGATGATAGATAAAATCAACATCATTGGATCTGTTTTTGACAGGGTTGGTGAATATAAAAGCAACACTATTTGCAGGCATCAGACTTCGGAGTGCCTGTCTCCTTTCTTTGTGAAAAGCTGCGGACAGCCCATCCTGAAAATACGATTGTGCTTGTACAGAACTCAGGATCATAAGTGAGCAAAAGGCAGCTAGTAGTAGTTTTTTCATTCAATTGAAATTTAAAGCGGTCAATCTCTATCATTTCGTTGATTTAACAAAGTGTTAATCCGGTGAAACAGGGATATCTTTATCTTTGGCAAAAATTTAACTTTATCATGCGAAAACTAGCTGCACTGATTTTCCTGCTGTCGGCAGTTCAAACCCTTGCTTTGGCACAAAGCCAAACAGAAAGACCCAAACTGGTGGTAGGCATTGTTGTGGATCAAATGAGGCAAGAATACTTTTATCGATTTGGTGATCGATTTGGTGAAGGTGGATTCAAGCGATTTACCGATCAGGGATTTATGATGACCAATGGGCACTACAATTATATCCCAACCTACACCGGTCCCGGACACGCCTCTGTCTATACCGGTACCACGCCTGCCACACATGGAGTCATTGCCAATAACTGGTATGTAAAACAACTCGGTCGTGCGATCTATTGTGCCGAAGACAGCACAGTGACCAACGTGGCTGGAACTCCGGGAAATGGACAGATCAGTCCAAGGAACATGTTGACCACCACGATCACGGATGAGTTGCGTTTTGCCACATCCAAGCGATCCAAAGTAGTCGGTATTGCCATCAAAGACCGTGGGGCGAGCCTTCCGGCAGGACATACAGGAGATGCCTATTGGTATGATGATATGACGGGTGATTTTATGACCTCCACTTATTACTACGACTCATTGAGTCTACCGAAGTGGGTATCAGGATTCAACTCCAAAAAAATTCCTGACAATTACTTGAAGCAGACTTGGAACACACTGTATCCGATTAAAACCTACACGAATAGCATTGCAGACAACAACGATTTTGAGGGTCCTTTTGTAGGCAAGACCACACCTACTTTCCCCTACAATCTGGATTCACTCAAGGCGGATAACGGTGGATATGGATTGATTTCTTCGACACCTTTTGGAAACTCACTGACGCTGGACTTTGCGATGGCGGCCATCGAAGGCGAGAAACTTGGACAGCGCGGAGAGACGGATTTTCTGGCGGTGAGTTTTTCCAGTCCGGATTATATTGGGCACCGATTCGGTCCGCAATCCATTGAGATCGAAGACAATTACCTGAGATTGGATCAGGATTTAGCCAAGCTTTTTGAGTACCTGGACAAAACAGTGGGCAAGGATCAATACCTGGTATTCATTACAGCAGATCATGCTGTAGCTGAAGTACCTTCCTATATGGTCAGTGAGAATGTACCTGCCGGAAACTTCAACTCCGGCATGGTAATGAATCAACTCAAGGGATTTGCGATGGCTATGTATGGGGAAGGAAACTGGATTTTGAATTTCTCCAACGAGCAGGTATTCCTCAACAAAGATTTGGCTCGAGAGAAGAAAATTGACTTTGCTCAAATGCAGCGCGACATTGCTGATTTTGCCCTTCGATTTAAAGGAGTGAAAGAAGCCTACACAGCGGCTGACATGCGAAATCAGGAATATACCCAAAATCGCCCCCACCTGCTCCAGATGGGATACAATCACAAAGCTTCCGGCGATGTATTGCTTGTCTTGGAACCAGCATGGCTTGCAGGCGGACAGCGTGGTACTACGCATGGATCAGGCTATGCGTATGACACCCATGTACCGATTGCATTTTATGGATGGAAGATAAAATCAGGAAAAAGCTCGACTTACACCACGGTGACTGACATTGCTCCCACTTTGTCAATTCTCCTCAAAACCCGAATGCCAAACGGAACCACCGGTCACCCAATCAAAGAAGTACTCGATTGATCTTTTCCTGACACAAAACTCAAAACCCCAGCTTATGATGAATAGGCAGGGGTTTTGAATTTATTAATTGGGCTGTTGAGGATTTACTCTGTCCAACTCATGGGGTAATCTTTGTCTACAAACTCTAGGGCATCAGTGGTGATGAACAGCGGTCTGTGTGTATCCAGCATGACAGCGTATTCATGGGTTTCTTTGGCTCCAAGGGATTTTTCCACAGTTCCTGGGTGCGGTCCATGAGGAAGGCCTCCCATATGGATAGTGAATGATCCCCGATCGATGCCCTTTCGACTCATAAACTCCCCCTCGGCATAGTAGAGGACTTCGTCCGAGTCAATATTGGAGTGATTGTATGGAGCAGGAATAGCCAAAGGATGGTAATCGAAAAGCCTCGGCACAAACGAACAAATCACAAATCCCCATGCCTGGAACGTCTGGTGAACTGGTGGCGGCTGGTGGATTCGACCAGTGATCGGCTCAAAATCATGAATAGAAAGTGCGTAAGGATACAGGTATCCATCCCATCCTACAATGTCCAAGGGACTGTGCCCGTAGGTATATTGATGTAGAAAACCCTGTTTTTTGATCTGAATAAGATATTCTCCAGGTTGGTCCTCGATATGTAACTCGTGCGGGGGTCGGATGTCACGCTCGCAATACGGCGAATGCTCGAGAAGCTGCCCCACTTCATTGCGGTATCGCTTGACTGTCTCAATCGGCCCATGAGATTCGATGATTAAAAGCCGCAAGGGCCCTTCTTCCTTAAATTCAAACCGATAAATGGTGGTCCGAGGAATCACGATATAATCTCCTTTTTTTACCGGTAATTTTCCGAATTGAGAATAGAGAACCCCTTCTCCATCGTGCACATAAATGAGTTCATCTCCGTCGGCATTTTTAAAATAATAATCCATTTTTCGCTGCCTTGGGGTACAAATGCCCATCATCACGTCATTATTCATCATGAGCATTCTTCGCGCACTGAGGTAATCCTCACCTGTGATATCGACTCCTGAAGTTTTGAGGTGGGTTTGATTTAGCCCATGAGCTTTTGCCGGTTCCCAGGCGAAGGGTTTGGGTGTACCGATGGACTTGACTTCGTTTGGATTGTGGATGTGATACAGGTTGGAATATATCCCAGAAAAGCCCTTCGAGCTGACTAGCTCTTCTTTGTACAGGCTTCCGTCTGGTTGACGAAACTGAGTATGTCGCTTGGGAGGAATTTGTCCCAATCTAAAGTAATAAGCCATATTTTTGGGTTTATAGGAGCAAGTTACAATTCTCTTTTGATGGATAAACTCCAAAAAAGAAAAAATGGTCGGGTTTTAGCCCGACCATTTCGAAAGAATTTAGACAAAATTGGAATTAAATTAATTCTCGTCCTTAAACATCATTTTTTTCAAGCTGTCTGCGCTTTCACCGGTTTTTTCCTGCAATTTTCCAAGAATTTTATCTTCTTGCCCTTCGGCATACATGAGATCATCATCGGTTAGGCCAGCATATTTTTGCTTTAGTTCGCCTTTAATTTGATTCCAATTTCCTTTAAGTTGTAGTGACATAGTTTAAAATTTTAAAGATTTAACATAAAAACAGTATACTATATAACACGCAAAATTTTAAATATAGTTTTAAAACTAAGAATAATATTAATGAGACACAGCTTCATTTTCACCACAACCCTTTGGCTATCTTTGATTTATGTGAATGAATCTTTTTCCCAAAAGTTAATCTGGTCTGATGAATTTGAGACCGATGGACTTCCTAATCCTAACTATTGGAGTTATGATGTGGGTGATCATGGCTGGGGAAATAATGAACTTCAATTTTACACCAAAGAAAATCCAAAAAATGCCAGAATTGCGGATGGAATATTGATTATCGAAGCACGTGCTGACTCATCCTACCAAAAGGGATACTCCTCCGCAAGAATAGTCACCAAGGGGCAGGCTGCATGGCAATATGCCTATATCGAAGTTCGGGCTAAACTCCCTGAAGGAACCGGAACCTGGCCTGCTATCTGGATGCTTCCAGAAAAAAACACTTATGGCGGCTGGCCCAAAAGCGGCGAAATCGATATCATGGAACATGTCGGCTATGATCCGGGAAGAGTCCACGGCACTGTGCACACCGAGGCTTTCAATCATTCGATTGGCACCCAAAAAGGTGCCCAGCTCACGGTACCTGACTTTCAAAATGATTTTCACACGTACGCCATCGACTGGCGCAAAGACAAAATTGACTTCTTCATAGATGGAGAGAAGTACTTTACTTTCGAAAACACAGGAAATGGGCCTAAAGAGTGGCCTTTTGATCAACCTTTTCACCTGATCCTGAACATCGCGGTAGGGGGCAATTGGGGAGGAGCTAAGGGTGTAGACACAGCCATCTGGCCACAGCGTTTGGAAGTGGATTATGTTCGGGTTTTTGATAAAAAGCCATGAGCTTATGATTTGTATAAAAATTCATTTCTATCAATTCAGCACACTTTTTTTGTAAAGTCTGATAATGTATCGTATTTAGAAGTTGACAGTTTTGAACTAGACCCTAATTATGCAAGATTCCATCCTGAAAAGAAGAAAAGTTCGTGCACTTGTCATTATTGGCATTTTACTTCTACTTCTCTATACCAAAAATTTACTGGAAAGACAGTCTTTCAGAAGTATCAGTAACACATTTACAGAAGTATATAATGATAGATTAGTAGTGGAGGGATACATTTTTCAGATTTCTGAAAATCTCTTTCAGATCCAAAAACTCGTGGACCACTGCAATATTGATTATGATTATTCAAAGGTAGTGGAAGAAATCGCTGCCAATGAAAAATCGATTTTGGGTATCATCTCAGATTTCGAAGAGACAAATCTGACCGAAGAAGAAGCGATTTACCTTACGGATTTCAAAAAAATCATAGAAACTGATCTGAATATCAAAAGCTATGATTTGCTTTATTCTGATTCCTCAGGAGTAAATCGGGCGCAGGTCAAAATCTATGACGAAAAAATTTCTCTTGCCCGAAAAGACTTAGACAATCTGAGTAAAATACAGATGGAAGAAGGAAAAAAATTGATGGGTAAAGCCAAAAAACTAATAAATAGATCTCAGATTTGGGCGCAATTTGAAGTAGCACTACTGATCATTTTGGTGGTGGTGATGTTCTTGCTTTTGTTCCGAAAAACCGAACGGAACAAAGGAATGATTTAATCTTTCCCGCAGGCTTTTCCCCTTAAATCACCTGATTTCCTGTTTTTCATTCCAAAAAAAGAAGCCTGCCAAAAATTTGGCAGGCTTCTTTTTTACCTGATTTTTGAATTAAATCGCCCAGGCTTTATCGCCTTTCTTGTATTCGATGCATCCGTCATATCGACCTGGCACTTCAACGTAATTCAGTGCTTGAGTCGCACCGATTTCTGACGTAAAATACCCCAAGACTGTCAGATCGCGTAGCATATTGATGACGATAGGCTGTCTTTCTTCGCCACTTGCCTTAAACTTGTCCTGCATTCCATTTAGGAAAGCCAAACGGTCCTCTGCACTTGCTTCCATGAAATCCGTGCCTTTCTCTGCTTTGAAGTCCTTACTCAATTGATTCAATCCATCAAGGAAGGCCTTTTGTTGATCCTCGTCATAGGTATCTTTCACCATCATCACGATGAATGCCCCTATGCCGGTAGCTTTGGCACCGGGAGTATCCGTGGTAGGGATGATAGTTTCTCCGATTTCATCCAGAAATGCCAAATCTTCCGGACTGAAATTGAGGTCTTTTAGCTGTCGTTCAGGAGAACAACCGGTGAGGATGGCAGTGGCGCCGATCATCGTGCCTCCCATCATCAGGACGACGCTTTTCAATGCGTCTCTTCTATTCATTACAGTCATTTCTTTCTCGAATTAGAGGTTCATCTTTTTCAATTCATCCACTGCGAAAGCTGCTGCTCTTGCAGTCAGTGCCATGTAGGTCAAGGATGGGTTTTGTGCTGCTGCAGAAGTCATGCAAGCTCCATCTGTGACAAATACATTCTTTGCTTCCCAGACCTGATTGTTTCCATTCAAAACAGAGGTTTTAGGATCACGTCCCATTCGGGCAGTTCCCATCTCGTGAATACCCTGACCAAATATGTACCCTGCGTCGTATGTTTTCACATCCTTAAATCCAGCGACTTCGAGCATTTCTGCTGCATCAGCCATCATGTCTTTTCGCATGTTAAGTTCATTCTCCTTGATCTCAGCACTCATCACGAGAGCTTCCATTCCCCACTTATCTTTTACTGAATCAGACAATTTGATTGTATTGTCATGATATGGAAGGATTTCTCCAAAAGCAGTAAATCCAATGCTCCATGGCCCTGGTTCAGTCAATGCATCTTTCATTGGAGCGCCAAAACCCAATTCAGCCACATCTCTGCTCCAGCCACTTCTACTCGCTCCACCTTGGTAACCAAATCCTCTGAGGTAGTCCCGTTTTTCGCCATTCAGGTTTCTGAACCTAGGAATATAAAGTCCAGTAGGTCTTCGGCCAAAGTAATACTTGTCTTGGTATCCTTCCATGGTTCCATTGGCGCCGAGACGGAAATGGTGGTCCATCACATTATGTCCCAATTCTCCTGAGGAAGAACCCAATCCACCTGGCCAGATGTCTGTAGCAGTCCGCATCAGGATAGCTGTAGAATTGAAAGCAGAAGCACACAAGAATACAATTTTGGCATCGTATTCAATTGTCTGATTGGTCTCGGCATCAAGAACCTCTACCCCAGTTGCTTTTTGGGTGTCTTTGTCGTAGATCAATCGACGGACGATAGACCAAGGTCTTAATGTCAGGTTACCAGTAGCTTTAGCCGCGGGCAAAGTAGAGGCTTGGGTACTGAAGTAGCCACCAAAAGGACAACCAAGTGAACATTTGTTTCGGTATTGACAGCCAGCTCTACCTGGTAGAGGTTCTGTATTGTTGGCGGGTCTTCCGATAGTCCATGTTCTTGCTCCTTTGTAATGTTCCTTGATCTTTGCGGCAGCATCGATTTCGACACAATTCATCGGGACTGGCTTCTGAAATTCACCATCGGGCAAAATTGCCAACCCATCCTTGGAACCGGAAACGCCGATAAATTTCTCCACATAGCTGTACCAAGGTGCTAGGTCTTCATAACGAATCGGCCAATCAACTGCGATTCCCTCTTTTGCATTTGCTTCAAAATCTACATTTGCCCATCGGTAAGACTGCCTGCCCCAGAGAAGGGATCTACCTCCTACCTGATATCCTCTAAACCAAGTGAATGGTTTGTCTTCTACATAGGGAGAGTCAGTTTCATGAGCCCACCAGTCCAGGTTCAACTCATTGAGGACATAATCTCTTCGGAGATTCGGGTGATTTTCAATTTGTTCCTGTGTTCTTCTACCTCTATGAGGTACCTCCCAAGGAGGGAGAGTTGCAGTTTTGTAGTCTTTTACATGCTCAACCATGGGTCCTCTCTCTAGGAGCAGTACTTTAAGCCCCTTCTCCGTCAGCTCTTTAGCCGCCCATCCGCCGCTAATTCCTGACCCAACTACGATTGCGTCATACGCTTCATTTGCCATAGGTATGGTATTTTGGTTTAATTAGTTACACATCACACACTTGCACCGCCTGAGCCAGTGCAGCTAGTTTATCTTCTGATTTTGGGATAAATTCATGGGAAACATATCCTTTGTATCCAGTAGCCACAATAGCCCTCATCACTGCTGGATAGTTGATTTCCTGATTTTCATCCAGTTCGTTTCTTCCGGGATTACCGGCGGTATGGTAATGACCAAAATAGTGGTGGTTTGTTTGGATGCTTCGGATGATATCACCTTCGTCGATCTGCATATGGTAGATGTCGAATAGCAGCTTGAAGTTGTCACTTCCTATCATTTTACACAGTTCCACTCCCCATGGGGACAAGTCACACATGTAGTCTTTGTGATTGACTTTACTATTCAGCAATTCCATTTGGATGATTACCCCATGCTTTTCAGCCACACTCATGATCTTTTTGAGACCTTCTGCACAGTTTTTCATTCCTGTCTCGCCATCCATCCCATTTCTGTTGCCTGAGAAACAAATCAAGTTTTTGTATCCGTATTTGGCTACTTGGGGAATCAGCTCCGTGTAGTTTTTGATGAGTTGCTCATGGTATTGTGGATCGTTCCAACCTTTGGGTATTCCCAACTCAGCACCATTGCACATGGAGCACTCTACTCCATGGGTCTTCAGCGTGTCCCAACCATTCGGCCCCACCAAATCAATGGCATTAAAACCGATTTTTTTGACTGCCACACACAGTTCGTCCAAACTTAACGAAGGCATTGTCCACGCACATACGCCATGGTGAATATTTCCTTTAAGTTGAAGTGGTGCATTCCCTTCTTTCCAATCGAAAGATGCCAAGGAACTCACTGCAGCTCCGCCTAATAGCATTTTCTTAAAAGAAGATCTCCTGCTTGAGTCAAAATTCATAGGTTTTTGGGGTTTATTGGTGAGGCTTTACTTTTTCATCTTTGAAAAAAGATATGAAAAATAGTAAAACCAAAACTGAAATACCAGCAGGAATCAACCAAATTGACTTCCAAGAGTGAAGACCGGTATCAATAAGGTAATAATTGGAGATCAGACCAGCGGCCCAGAAGCCGATGAGCATACCGATACCGTAAGTGGCCAAGGTGATGAGGCCCTGTGCAGAGGATTTGAATTTTTCACCAGCATGTGAATCGGTATAGATCTGACCACTTACAAAGAAGAAATCATAGCATATCCCATGCAGGACGATCCCCACCAGCAGCATCCAAACGCCAGTATCAGCATCTCCAAAGGCAAAGAAAATATACCGGACTGCCCAAGCTAGCATTGCGACAACCAGGGTTTTCTTGAATCCAAATTTGGTAAAGAAAAGAGGCAAAGCCAGTAGAAAAAGAACCTCGGATACTTGTCCAAGTGCCATTTTACTGGTGGAGTTTTCGACACCAATCTCTGTCAGAAAAGGACTGGCATTTTGGTAATAAAATGCCAAAGGAATACAGATTAAAATGGAAGCAAGAAAGAAAATAGCGAAGTTTCGATGCTTCAAAAGCGAAAGCGCATCCAATCCAAGAATTTCCGAGACTTTGATTTTGCCGGATGATTTCGCTCGTGGTGGCGTCAGAGGTAGCGTGAAACTATAAATCCCCAACACCAGGGAAACTATGGCTGCCATGATCCATGTATTTTTCAGCAGCCCCTCTGACATTCCCTCCTGACTGTCCCATGCCAAAAAAGAAATCAAAAACCCAGATGCAATCCAGCCAATAGTCCCCCAGATTCTGATGACAGAAAACTCCCGAGCTGGGTCTTTCATTTGATTAAAGGAAATGGAATTGACTAAAGCCAAGGTGGGCATGAAAAGAATCATGTAGGCCAATAAAACCGGAAAAAAACCGGAGAAATCTTCGGCGGAATAAAGCAAGTACATCAATAGTGCTCCAATCAGATGGATCACACCCAAGATTCGCTGGGCATGAAAATACCGATCCGCAATGAGACCTATAATAAAAGGAGCAATGATAGCCCCAAAAGATTGAGTTGAAAACGCAAGAGAAATATCCTGATCTTTTGCCTGTAAATTGGCCCCCAGAAAGGTGCCCATCGTGACATACCAAGAACCCCAAACAAAAAACTCCAAAAACATCATAAATGATAAACGGGACTTGACGGCAAAATTCATAGGTATTTTGGGGTAGACAAATGGAATTTCCTTTCTGAAATTTAGATTTTGGGCTTTTTGCTGTATTTTAAGCATCTCCTTTGAGATTCCGAAAAAAGAGGGGGAAAAGTTTTGCTAAAGCCACTCATAACTCCATGTGACAATTGATCATAATGTGACCGCTAAAGGCGCAGGAACCTCGAAATTTCCACCTTAGAAAAAATTTCAACGCAATAAAACCTAATAAACTAATCTATTGACCTATGTCAACAGCTAAAAAACTGAAACTCGGACTTATCGGTGGAGGCCCCGGATCCTTTATCGGCGCAATCCATCTCAATGGAGCACTGATGGATGGAATGTTCGAGTTGGTATGTGGTGCCTTCAGCTCCAATCCTACCAAGTCCAAAATGAGAGGGGAAGAACTCATGCTCGATCCGAATCGAGTGTATAACTCCTATGATGAGATGTTTGAGAAAGAATCTCAACTTCCTGAATCAGAGCGAATGGATGTTGTAGCTATCGTCACCCCTAACAACGTGCACTTTGACCCGACAGTCAAAGCCCTGAAATACGGCTTTCATGTCGCCTTGGATAAGCCTTTGACACTGAACTACCCTCAGGCAAAAGAGCTCTACCACATTGTGAAAAATGCTGACCGCCGATTCTTGCTCACCCATACCTACTCCGGGTATCCCATGATCAAACAGGCCAAGCAAATGATAGCTGAAGGAAAAATCGGTAAAGTCCGTAAAGTATACGTCGAATACCCCCAGGGATGGCTGTACAAACTTCTGGAAACAGAAAACAACAAACAGGCAGAATGGCGGACCGATCCTGCTAGAAACGGACTCGCAGGATGTATGGGTGATATTGGCACGCATGCATTTCACATGGCAGAATACATTACAGGTGAAAAAGTAGCCCAGCTTTGTGCTGACTTGTATATCAAAATCGACGGAAGACCCATTGATGATGACGGAGTCGTATTGCTTCGCTTCGAAAATGGTGCATCTGGAGTACTCATGGCCTCACAGACAGATACAGGCTGTGAAAACAACCTAAAAATTAGAGTATACGGGGAAAAGGGCGGCTTGGAATGGGAACAAGAACTCAATAACTCCCTGACTGTGCGCTTCCCAAATGAACCAGCACAAATATTCCGTGCAGGTACCGGCTATCTTGGATCATTGGCTCAGGAAAATACCCGGACTCCAGCAGGACATCCAGAGGGATATATCGAAGCATTCGCAAACTTATACCGCAATTTTGCAAGATGCATCTATGCCGACCGAGCCGGCGAAAAACCAAAATGGGAATGGGAAGATTATCCGGGCATCGAGGATGGAATTCGAGGAATGGCCTTTATAGACCATGTACTGAAGAGCACTCAATCCGAAACGAAATGGACTCCCTTTATAGTAGAAAAATAATTTTGACTAATTAATTAAAACTCATGAAAACGATCAAAGGCCCTGCAATATTTTTGGCGCAATTTGCCGATGACAAGGCTCCATTCAACAACCTAAAAAACATCAGCCACTACATGGCCGATCTAGGATACAAGGCTGTTCAGATTCCTAGCTGGGATGCCAGAATGATAGATTTGCAAAAAGCCGCAGAAAGCAAAACCTATGCAGACGACATCAAAGGAATAGTGGCTGAGGCCGGCATGGAGATTTCTGAATTGTCCACACACCTTCAAGGCCAGTTGGTGGCAGTTCACCCGGCATACAATGAACTGTTCGACGGTTTTGCACCAGCAAACCTCAAAGGTGACCTGAAAGGAAAATCAGAATGGGCCACACAGCAACTGAAATATGCGGCTAAAGCTTCAGCTAACTTAGGTTTGACGGCTCATGCTACTTTCTCTGGAGCGCTGATGTGGCACACCGTTTATCCTTGGCCCCAGCGACCAGCAGGCTTAGTAGAAACAGGCTTCACCGAACTGGCAAAAAGATGGACCCCTATCCTAAATGAATTTGATTCCTTTGGAGTGGACGTATGCTATGAGCTTCACCCAGGCGAGGATTTGCACGACGGGATTACATTTGAGATGTTCCTTGATAAAGTCGGTGGACACAAACGTGCAAACATTCTCTACGACCCAAGTCACTTTGTACTTCAATGCCTAGATTACCTTCAGTTCATTGATTTTTACCACGAACGAATCAAAATGTTTCATGTGAAGGATGCCGAATTCAATCCTACCGGGAAGCAAGGCGTCTATGGCGGATTTCAGGGATGGGTAGAACGTGCTGGTAGATTCCGCTCTTTGGGTGATGGACAGGTTGATTTTGCAGGTATATTTAGCAAACTTTCGCAATACAATTACGATGGATGGGCAGTATTGGAGTGGGAGTGTGCGATCAAGCATCCTGAGCAGGGGGCTGCAGAAGGCGCTCCATTCATCGATAGCCATATCATCCGCGTGACAGAAAAAGCATTTGACGATTTTGCAGGCACCGGTGCTGACGAGGCATTCAACAAAAAAATACTTGGAATCTGATTACTTAAAACAAATACTTAACAAATGAAAATCAACAATTTATTTAACGTGGGACTGATTGCATTGGCCGGAATGACCTTTGCATGCGGAGGAGGAGAAAAGGCTACTGAAACTACAGCAGAACCAGCTGCAGCTGTACCTGCTAAAGAAATGAGTCTTGAAGAAAAATACCAAAACGATCCGATATATATCAAAGGGTTGGAAAAATTGAAGGCTTCAGATTGTACTTCTTGCCATATGGTAGAGCGCAAAATCGTAGGACCATCCTATGCAGAGGTAGCTGCCAAATATGAAAGCACGGAAGAAAATGTGACCATGCTTGCTACTAAGGTAATCCAAGGCGGAGTCGGTGTATGGGGAGAAGTACCTATGCCTGCTCATCCAGGACTGAGCGAAGAGGATGCAAAGGACATGATTCGATACGTATTATTACTAAAAAAATAACCCGTGTAATCGCGCACGAATCCAGCCTCACATTACGGGTTAAAATCGTGCAAAATTTCATAGGTCAACTGAAAAACATATTCTAATCACATGAAGAAAAGCTATTTGGCACTATGGGCTGCAGCAGGCCTACTTGCCTCCTGCTCTGCTCCGAAGACAGAAGAAACCTCCACAGGAGACTCGACAATTGTGGAAACCCCGCAAGAAGAGTGGATATCACTTTTTGACGGTCAGACATTCAATGGCTGGTCAAAGTATGGTGGAGGAGAAGTGGGGAAAGCCTGGAAAATTGAAAACGGTGAATTATTCTTGGATGCCACCAATAAAGATGGCTGGCAGACCGGTGACGGTGGAGATATTGTTACCAATGAAGAATTTGAAAATTTTCACTTCAAGTACGAATGGAAAATCGCCGAAAATGGCAACAGCGGTGTCATTTTCTTGGTACACGAGTCACCGGAATACCAGTATCCTTGGCAGACAGGCCCAGAAATGCAGGTACTAGACAACAATGGTCATCCTGACGCTAAAATTATTAGTCACAGAGCTGGAGATCTATATGACCTTATCGTAAGCAGTGAGGAGACGGTGAAGCCAGTAGGGGAATGGAATCAGGCTGAGATCATGATCAATCAGGGAAAACTTGATCTTTTTCTCAACGGAGTAAATATTGTATCTACCACACTTTGGACTCCAGAGTGGGAAGACTTGGTCGCAAAAAGCAAATTCAAGGATATGCCTGGATTTGGGAAGTATAAAAAGGGGAAAATTTCCCTTCAGGACCACGGGGACCTGGTTTATTTCAGAAACCTTGAAATCAAAAAGCTATAAAGCTAAAAAGCCCCGAAAGTTTCGGGGCTTTTCTTTTGTGGGCCAATTAAAGACGGGTGACGTTATCTTTTCGGATATAGGCTATTTTCTCTTTCCATTCTACCTCATACCAGATGTCTTTGGAAGATTTAATTTTTACACGATGGCCGGGCTCGACTAGATCCACCAATTCACCACCTGCACTCGGTTTGGACACAATTAAAGTTGGACTTTTGGTCACCAAGGCCGCATTTTGGGATTTGAGGAAATTATTGGTGACAAAAATGAGTACAATCAACAAAACAGAGGGCCAATAAAATCTAGGCTCTGTAAGTTTCCTCCCCTTTGACCATAATAAAATAAGAGAAATAACTAAAAACAGTGTAAGCGCACTCACAAGAACTTCTCTGAATTCCGTCAAAAAGAGTACAAATCTCATCGCATCGCTCACTTCATACCCAACCAATTCACTTTGCCCGGTAAGGCTTTTGATTTTTGTTATGGTCTGAGGATTAGGACTTAAGTCATAATACTTACTGAGATAAAGTGTCGCCATTTCCTTATCACCGATACCCTCGGTAATGAAGGCCATCTTAAGGAGCATCGAGGGAGAATATACCCCCAATTGGTAATTGGCTTGGTAAATCTCCAATGCTTCCTTGTAGCTTCGCTGAGCAAACAAAGAATCTGCTACTAAAAGCTGTGGCACATTAGCCTGACAATGAATACTTTGTAAAATCAGGAAAAAAAATATAGAAAGTTTTGTCAGAAAGATTGATTTGGGGCTTGGCATTTAGAATTCAGAGTCATAAATTTGCAGTCCAATTACGGCATTGATCGGACAAAAAGCAAGTTCACAAAGCCATTTTGGAAGATTTAAGATCGCTAAATGAAGTGATCCCTTACTAACAACTAGGAAGATTACGTAGCTCAGCTGGTAGAGCATCCCGATTTTTATCGGGAGGGTACTCAGCTCGACTTCGTTCTAGGAGAAAGTTTAAAGAAGCTTTCATAAAATTTATAATAGCAGATTCCGTAGCTCAGCTGGTAGAGCAATACACTTTTAATGTATGGGTCCTGGGTTCGAATCCCAGCGGGATCACAAATTTAGCTTACAAGGAGTTAAAAAGTCTTCGGGGTGTAGCGTAGCCCGGTATCGCGCCACATTTGGGATGTGGAGGTCGTAGGTTCGAATCCTGCCACCCCGACTTAATTAATAACTAGAAGTAGTTATCCGGGTCCGCTAGCTCAGCTGGATAGAGCAACTGCCTTCTAAGCAGTAGGTCTTAGGTTCGAATCCTAAGCGGATCACAAAAAAAATGAGCGGAATTCGTTCCGCTTTTTTATTTAATGAAAATCAGATTCCGTAGCTCAGCTGGTAGAGCATCCCGATTTTTTCGGGAAGATCCTCAGCTCGACTTCATTCTAAGAGAAAGTTTAAAGAAGCTTTCATAAAATTTATAATAGCAGATTCCGTAGCTCAGCTGGTAGAGCAATACACTTTTAATGTATGGGTCCTGGGTTCGAATCCCAGCGGGATCACAAATTTAGCTTACAAGGAGTTAAAAAGTCTTCGGGGTGTAGCGTAGCCCGGTATCGCGCCACATTTGGGATGTGGAGGTCGTAGGTTCGAATCCTGCCACCCCGACTTAATTAATAACTAGAAGTAGTTATCCGGGTCCGCTAGCTCAGCTGGATAGAGCAACTGCCTTCTAAGCAGTAGGTCTTAGGTTCGAATCCTAAGCGGATCACAAAAAAAATGAGCGGAATTCGTTCCGCTTTTTTATTTAATGAAAATCAGATTCCGTAGCTCAGCTGGTAGAGCATCCCGATTTTTTCGGGAAGATCCTCAGCTCGACTTCATTCTAAGAGAAAGTTTAAAGAAGCTTTCATAAATTTTATAATAGCAGATTCCGTAGCTCAGCTGGTAGAGCAATACACTTTTAATGTATGGGTCCTGGGTTCGAATCCCAGCGGGATCACTAAAGCAGACTAGAAATAGTCTGCTTTTCCTATTTTTAGACTGTTTGATTTTTGGATCATGGCATGGGTTTATATTTTGTATTCTAAAAAAATTGATAAGTATTACGTAGGTGCGTGTTCCGATTTGGACAGGAGGATCTATGAACATTCTATAGGCCATTCAAAATTTACATCTACCGGAATCCCGTGGGAACTGGTCTATAATGAGGAATGGGAAGACTTATCCCTCGCCAAACAACGGGAATTGAAAATCAAAAAGATGAAGTCAAGAGTTTTCATTGAACGCCTCATCCAAAAAGGAAATCCATAGCTCTGATGGTAGAGCATCCCGATTTTATCGGGAGGGTCCTGGGTTCGAATCCCAGCGGGATCACTAAAGCAGACTAGAAATGGTCTGCTTTTCTATTTAATTTGAAGGGGTCGTGAAGTAAATTAAGTCTGACATTTATTTATCCGGTTAAAATCTCAAAGGATCAAGATACTTAAAGTGTCCATTTAACTTAATTTTCTCTTTTGCAATTTCCAGAGCTTTGATAGCAGGTATCATTCGCTTGAAATGACCAATAAGGAAATCCGTTCGCTCACTTTCTGAGGTCATCTGAAGCAAAGCAAGCTCTTCGTCAAGGCTTAACCCAAGCTTGTGGGCAAAGGTGAACGAATTGACTGATTGAGGATCAATTTCCATTTCAAAATTCAACAAATGGAGCATTTCCTTCAGGTAAAAAATGAATTCATGATGCTGAATGGAGGTAATCACTGGGTCATTTTTCAAAAAAGACACTTTGCCACCCGCATAAAGTTTCCCAGGAGCAGGGTTATCAAAACTCAATATTTGGAATACTCTCAGTCCTCTTGTCTGAATATCCAATCTCCCATCCTCGTAGCGCTTTTTTACTTTTTCAAGCAGTATTTCGGTACCGTATCCGCTCAACTTGTCTGTGAATACACAAATCCCAAAAGTCAGCTGATTTTCTTCCACATCGGCCAAGAGCTCCTTATATCTTGGTTCAAACACATGGAGATTAAGTTCCTCTCCGGGAAATGCGACAAGTTTTAAGGGGAAAAAAGGCAAATACATCATGGTGGATTTTAGGATTAACCAATAAACCAAAAGTTGGTTGGCTATTTCTACACTTTTCTAACGAAAAAGCCCCGAATTACTTCGGGGCTTATCCAATTATTTTTTTGCGATGTAAGTCAACAAGTCTACTACTTTATTGGAATAACCCCATTCGTTGTCATACCAAGAAACAACCTTTACGAAGGTATCTGAAAGCTGAATTCCAGCCTCAGCATCAAAAATTGAAGTTCTTGGATCACCGATAAAGTCATTAGAAACTACTGCATCCTCCGTGTATCCTAGTACACCTTTCATAGTGGTCTCAGAAGCTTCCTTCATTTTGGCACAAATCTCAGCGTATTTGGCAGGCTTCTTAAGTCTTACAGTCAAGTCTACTACAGACACATCTGGAGTAGGAACTCTAAAGGCCATCCCAGTTAATTTACCATTTAGTTCGGGAATTACTTTGCCTACAGCCTTAGCAGCACCGGTAGAGGACGGAATGATGTTTTGTCCAGCTCCTCGTCCACCTCTCCAGTCCTTTGCAGATGGGCCATCGACTGTTTTTTGAGTAGCTGTAGTCGCATGCACTGTGGTCATCAAACCTTCTTCTATTCCCCAGTTATCGTTTAACACCTTTGCGATAGGTGCCAGGCAATTGGTGGTACAAGATGCATTGGATACGAATACCATATCTGAAGTGTACGAATCTTCATTTACCCCCATCACAAACATAGGTGTGTCGTCCTTCGAGGGTGCTGACATGATCACTTTCTTTGCTCCAGCATCAATATGTCCTTGGGCAGTTTCCTTAGTCAGGAATATTCCAGTAGATTCAATAACATAATCAGCACCTACTTCACCCCACTTCAGTGATGATGGGCTCTTCTCGGCAGTCACACGGATGGCGTTTCCATTGACGATCAATGAACCATCTTTCACTTCTACAGTTCCCTTGAACTGTCCATGTGTGGAATCATATTTTAGCATGTAAGCCATGTAATCGACATCGATTAGATCATTGATGGCTACCACCTGAATTTCTTCTCTCTCTTGCGCTACGCGAAAAGCGAGTCGGCCGATTCTTCCGAATCCGTTGATTCCTACTTTAATCTTGCTCATAAGTATTGTTGATTTTGAGTATAGGTTTGATTCCACAAACTTTTCAGGAAGCCTCTTTTGGCCAAAATTTCCTGACTTGAGGCTAAGTTATTACAAATAAACGGATAGCCCAAACTTCTTGGGAGTCGACTTGGATCGAAAAGGAATTTGAATAAATTCAATCGATTTCGCACTTGAAAATTTTCAGTTTCAAGCTGAAAATTGATTCTTTGGACTTCAAAGTTGATTTTAACATCCCATTTTGTCAAGACCATGTTCGTAAATGCCATTCAGAAAGTAGCAGGATTTACCCGAGCCATACATTCTATTTCTAGAAACTTCGGAGGTAACAAAATCGAAAAAGGGGCAGCAACATTATTTTTTGTGAATCAGGAAGGATGGGCGCTGACTTGTAAACATGTAGCCCAATGGCTCACGAGCGCTGATGCAATCAATAAAAAATACACTCAATACCAAACCGAAGTCCATAATCTAACTACCGGGCAGAAAAAGGCTGTCGCGAAGCGAATGGGTTTGGACGAAACAAAAGTATCCGAGATGAAAGTGACTTTCGTGGACTGTGTGGATCAGTTGCAAAATATTCGATTCTTTCTTCACCCGGAATACGATTTGGCACTACTGAAATTTGAAGGTTTCGAAAAACCTTCCTACTCGGAAACTCCTGTATTTCTGAAAGATGATCAAACTGTCCAACCCGGCGCAATGCTTTGTAGACTGGGATTCCCCTTCCCTGAGTTCTCCAATTTTCACCTGAATCAAGAAACCGATTCGCTCGAGTGGAATAAAACAGGCCAAGCCCGTTCACCTAGATTTCCGATTGAAGGTATGGTGACCAGATTTCTTGGTGATAAGTCAGGCAAGGTCTACGGAATTGAAATGAGTACACCAGGTCTCAGAGGACAAAGTGGTGGACCGCTTTTTGATCCAGAAGGAAGAATCGTAGGTATGCAAAGCAGAACCAAGCATTTACACCTCGGGTTTGATATCGAAGACAAGGAGGTTATCGCCCATGGCAAGATCAAAAAGGTGAATGATTATGCCTTTATCCACTTGGGCGAATGCATTCATATCTCTGTGATCAAAGAGTTTCTTAAAAAAAATGATGTCAGATTTGAGGAGGGATAAGATAAACATCTTTAGTTAAGAAATAGGCTTAAAATAACTCAGGCAAGTTATCCCAAATCATAGGTTTTCCCCTCGGCACAAATTTCTACTTCAAAATTCAACTTGAGATTTTGAGTGGAATCCAACAGCATTTGGTCGAGCTGCTCATCAGACCGGATAGGTTCATGATGAAAAAGGGCCAATTTTTTAACCTTGCACATTTTCCCAAACGCAATGGCATCACGTATGGAACTATGCCCCCAACCGATCTTGCTTACATATTCCTTGGATGTGTAGGCCGCATCATGTAGCAACAAATCTGCCCCATTGGCGATTTCAAATCCACTGGTCCATTCAGGATCATTCGGAAAATTAACTGAGCCCATTTGCAGCTCATGGTCGGGCAGATACGCAAGTACTGATTTATTCGCTGTCAGTCTGTAGCCCAATGTAGGCCCAGGATGACAAATATAATCCGATTTGACAGTTACATCTCCTATTTTAAACTCGCTCGTGTTCAACTCATGAATTATGGGATGCCTGGGCAATTCGCTGAGTCTGACGGGAAATAAAGGAGGTGAAAAGTACCTACGCAGCCGATTGACCAAAGGCTCGTTACTCGTAGACGGTCCATATAGGTGAACAGTTATTTTAGGATTATAGAGCGGAGCAAAAAAACCCAAGCCCATCGTATGATCCATGTGAAGATGCGAAAGCAGGACATGGACTTCGGTGATTTCAGGACTTAGGTATTTTCCAAGTCGGAGAATTCCAGATCCTCCATCCAATATAATACACGCCTCTCCGTGCATAACCTGAATACAGGATGTATTGCCTCCATAGATCTTGTTTTCAGGCCCTGGAGCAGGCAAAGAACCTCGACATCCCCACACCTTTACCTTCATGCGTCCTCTGTTTTCCAAAACATGGCCATGGAACCTAAAACCCTATCAGGACGCCCCATGATAGGAAATGATGAGACGGTAATGTGAATCCGATCCCCTTTGAGGCTATCAATATAGAATGAACCGAAAGCAGGGCTTTTAGTGGATATGGTCTTTACCAATGGCAAATCCTCAGGAATAATCGGATTACCCTCACTATCTGTCGGGGTGAAAACAGTCGCCCATTCTTCCACTCGCATGCCACCCGTCTCTCCAAACTTCAACCCAAAAATAGTCTCTGCAGCTTCATTGTAGAAAAGTAAATTACCCTCAGGGTCCACCAAAAAACAAGGCATTCCAAGGCTATCACCAAACTGCCTTGCCAAAATCAGTTCCAAAGGTTGTGCCGGCATATATTCTACAGGAGCTATGTAAAAAACTTTAGAAGTTAACTATTTTTCATCAATCACAGAACTATCTACTATTTATTTGTTGACTCGCCAAATTTCAGCTTACTTAAAATCGAATTCAACATTTAATCTAACAAAATGACTCTTGAACTTCTCCTCCGTTACCTCCACTTTGTCAGCATTTTTGCAATTGTAGGTTCTCTTGTTTCGGAACATTTGCTACTCAAACCAATTCTTCCAAAAAAATCCATCGACCTGCTTTCTAAAATTGATGGAATCTATGGACTGGCGGTACTTTCTTTACTTGGAGCCGGATTGACCCTTTGGCTGGGAGGTCATGGAAAACCCACTGAATTTTACTCTGAAAATCCGATTTTCCACTTTAAACTGGGTCTATTCGTAGGGATAGGACTTTTGTCTATTTACC
The DNA here is from genome assembly GCF_003259255.1 of Algoriphagus litoralis. Taxonomy (GTDB): domain Bacteria; phylum Bacteroidota; class Bacteroidia; order Cytophagales; family Cyclobacteriaceae; genus Algoriphagus; species Algoriphagus litoralis. The sequence continues at coordinate 26,509 of NZ_QGOL01000011.1, read as the reverse complement.
CTACCGTTTTCTTTATCAAAAACAGAAAAGGGGATCCAGAAGAAATAGTCACTGTGCCTAGGGTTATATTTTGGATGATTCGGATCGAGCTTGTCTTGGTTTTCCTTATTCCTATTTTGGCTGGTTTGATGGCAAAAGGAATTGGCTTAGGCTCATAGTTTTTTAAAAAAAAGTAAGTTAGACTTACACGCTATGAAAAACTTGAGTTAGATTCATCCAGAGAAAAACTAAAAAAAACTATACACACCCGCATATGGCTAAATTTTTCCTAGTTCTGACGATAGCATTTTCATTCTTATCGAACGTCAAAGCTCAAAATCAGGAAAGCAAAATCCTGATCCAAGAATACATCAAACGAAGTGAACAACAGAAAAAAACAGGCTTAATCATGCTGGGTGCAGGGGTTGGATCTGTAATACTTGGCACTGTACTGTTTGGTGTCGGGTGGTCCGACGGAAATAATGCTGCAGGAGTATCCGGGGTCTTACTGGCATCAGCAGGGAGTATTTCTACCTTAGTGAGTATCCCAATATTGGTCAGTTCCGCTTCCAATGGCAGAAAAGCAGCTAAACTAGGAATCAGCACTTCCCAGATCGGAGATGGACTTCCGACAGGATTTTCCACCAAAACTTACCCCGCACTTAGCTTTTCCATCCCATTTAACTCCAAGAACCCATGAAACCCATTTTTCTTTCGCTGATTCTTTTCAGCTTTTATTTTCAGGCATTTGGGCAGAAAGTTGAACCTTCTCAGCTTCAATTGGATCTCATTGGAAAAAGCGATGCGCAATACAAAGCGGGTTGGATTTTCCTCGGAAGTGGTACAGCTTTATCGCTGACCGCCCTAGTTATTCCTAGAACCTACGATTACAACGATGGATCCAGCAATAATCGAGTCATTTCTTTTTTAGGATGGACAGGTTTTCTTGCCATTGGCACCAGTATTCCACTTTTCCTCAGTGCAGGACAAAATGCCCGAATGGCAGCCAAACTTAGCTTGGAATCACAATCCTCAATTCAGCCGATTCCGATCCCAGGCCAACCCAGACATTTTCCCGCTCTAAGTTTAAAAATCCCCCTTTGAGGAGGTTACTCTCAATCCCCAAAAGAAATACCGAGACCTTTTGCAGCTTTGACCAATGTCCCATTGGGATTAACCACATTGTATGCACTGATGGCTTCTTTGATCGGAACAGAGGTAAAGTCATTGTTTTGCAGTACCACCAATTGTCCAAACTTGCCATCAAGGACCAACTCCATCGCTTTGACGCCAAAAACTGATGCAATTACTCTGTCAAACGCCACCGGAGTACCTCCTCTTTGGGTATGACCGAGGACTGTCTCCCGGATATCCGCCTCAATTCCCGCCTCTTTTAATTGCTGGCTGAGGGTAAAGCAAACTCCGCCCAAGCGCACTGCATGACGACCTTCTTCGCCCAGCGTGGAAGTGATCGACCCCTCTTTGGCATGTGCACCCTCAGCGATGACAATATTTACAAATCCACGCCCATTGTTATATCTGCTTTTGATTCTGCGTATCACCGCAGATAAGTCATAGGGGATCTCAGGAATCAGACAGATCTCAGCACCTCCTGAAATAGCCGTGTAAAGGGCAATCCAGCCGGCATTTCGTCCCATCACTTCCATAATCATCACACGATGATGACTGCTGGCAGTAGTGACAAGTCGGTCAAATGAATCTGATGCAGTCTGCACAGCAGTCTGAAAGCCAAAAGTAAAATCTGTGGAGTTCAGGTCATTGTCGATTGTCTTGGGAACACCTACTACTGGCATCCCTGCCTCAAACATTGCTTGAGAAATTGCCTGTGAACCATCTCCACCGATATTGATTACGGCATCAAAACCATGAGACTTCAGCCGGTCAACCAGCCATGGGATTCTGTTGGTCAATTTGATGGTTCCATCTGCCTGCTTTTCAGGGTAACTCATGGGGTTTCCTTTATTGGTCGTACCTATGATGGTACCGCCCAAAACATGGATTCCAGATACGGCTTTGTCATCCAGCCTGATCAGGCGGGTTGGCTCTTCCATCAACCCATTCAGCGCTTCATAACTCCCCCATACTTCCCAATCTTCCTCTCGGGAAGCCCGTTTCACTATCCCTCTGATTACTGCATTTAAACCAGGGCAATCCCCTCCACCAGTGGCAACAAGTATCTTTTTCATAGAAAAATCTGATTTTAACAAGTAGTTAAAGCTACACTTTTATTCATTTCAGATTTGAGAGCAAATCCTATTTCTTTATTTATTACCTTATTTCTACAATTTGAAATAGCCTGCAGTAATTCCAAAAGTTTTCTTTTCAGGACTTCGTTTCTCCGGTTTTTGAACCAAAGAAATCCAGGAAAACGACTCAAGAATACAGCATCTTCGATTTTGAAAACTTCAAAAAACAATTCCTATGTTAAAAAATGGAGAAGAAGTACTAAGTGACCTCAAACGCCTCAACAAAGAACAATTAATCGCAAGAGCCAAAAAATTTGCAAAGAAGTATAACGTGGGAAATGGAGAGAAATTCAAGTTGAAAAACTTCTCCACAACTCCCAAAATGGTCCTAGGACCAGAGGATAAACCTTTGGTAAAGGAAGCTTTGGAACAAGGTATCGACGCACTAGCTGCACTACAGGACATACTTTATGCACAAGACCGATGGTCCCTTTTGGTCATCTTTCAGGCCATGGATGCTGCTGGCAAAGACGGAGCTGTGAAACACGTCATGTCCGGCATCAATCCTCAGGGCTGCCAGGTGACTTCCTTCAAAGTACCCAGTGCTGAGGACCTTGACCACGACTTTCTTTGGCGATGTCAAAAGCACCTACCCGAGCGAGGCCGTATTGGGATTTTTAATCGATCCTATTACGAAGAGGTACTTGTCGTACGAGTGCATGAGGCAATCCTTCAAAATCAAAAACTTCCCAAAAAACTGATCACTAAAAAAATCTGGAAGGAGCGATTTGAGGATATCCGAAATTTCGAACAATACCTCCAAAGAAATGGCACAGTCGTCATCAAAATCTTTCTTCATGTGTCCAAGGAAGAACAGAAGCAGCGATTCATTGACCGCATAGATGATCCCGAAAAAAATTGGAAATTCAGTACAGGAGACATCAAAGAAAGAGGCTATTGGAATGAGTATCAGGAAGCCTATGAGGATATGATCAAAAATACCTCGACCAAAAATTCTCCCTGGTATATCATTCCTGCTGACAATAAAGCCTACGCAAGAATTGGGGTAGCGGCGGCGATCATCAGCGCACTGGATAGAATGGACCTTGCCTATCCCGAAGTCAGTCCTGAAAAAGTTGCCGAACTTCAGGAAATCAAAAAAGCGCTTTTGGAAGAAAAAGCATAAAACATAAAAAAGACCATTCTCAAGATGAGAATGGTCTTTTTGCTTTTTTTTCCTTGACTTAAATATCGAATTTGATCCCCTGTGCCAATGGCAACGAAGTCGAATAATTGATCGTGTTCGTCTGCCGGCGCATGTAGGCCTTCCAGGCATCCGAGCCTGATTCTCTCCCTCCTCCGGTTTCTTTTTCCCCTCCAAAAGCGCCTCCTATTTCAGCGCCTGAAGTACCGATATTGACATTGGCAATACCGCAATCAGATCCAGCTGCGGATAGAAATGCTTCTGCCTCACGCACATTAAGAGTCATGATGGCTGAAGAAAGTCCCTGAGGAACGCCATTTTGCAAAGCGATAGCTTCTGGTAAGGTTTTGAATTTGATTAGGTACAGAATCGGGGCAAAAGTCTCGTGCTGTACGATTTCGAAGTGGTTTTCGGCTTCGTAGATTGCAGGCTTCACATAGCAACCGGATTCAAAGCCCTCCCCTTCCAAAACACCACCTTCTACCACTGCTTTACCTCCTTCTGCTTTAACTTTTTCGATCGCTGTCAAATAGCCATTCACTGCATCCTGATCGATCAAGGGTCCAACGTGATTCCTTTCATCCAATGGATTGCCAATGACCAATTTGGAATAGGCAGAAGCTAATCTGCTTTTCACTTCTTCGTAGACATTCTCTTGAATAATCAAGCGCCGGGTGGTCGTACAGCGCTGACCGGCTGTACCCACGGCACCAAAAAGTGCTCCCCGAATCGCAATGTCCAGATCCGCATTTTCTGTAATGATGATGGCATTGTTTCCTCCCAGCTCAAGTAAGGAACGACCCAGTCTCGCTCCTACAGCTTGGCCTACCAGTTTTCCCATTCGGGTGGATCCTGTCGCTGAGACTAAAGGAACTCTGGGATCATGCGACATGAGTTCCCCGATCTTGTAGTCACCGATGATTAGGTTGGAAATCCCTTCCGGCATGCCATGCTTCGCAAAAACTTTGCCCGCAATCAGCTGGCAAGCAACCCCTGAGAGTGGTGCTTTTTCCGAAGGCTTCCAGAGGCAAACATCCCCACAAACCCAGGCCAAAGCCGCGTTCCAAGACCAAACAGCCACAGGAAAATTAAAAGCAGAGATAATCCCAACGATCCCCAGTGGATGCCACTGCTCGTACATCCGGTGACCCGGACGCTCAGAGTGCATGGTCAGACCATAAAGCTGACGGGAAAGGCCAACTGCAAAATCACAGATATCGATCATCTCCTGCACCTCACCGAGTCCCTCCTGATAGGATTTGCCCATTTCATAAGAAACAAGTTTTCCCAGATCGGCTTTTATTTCTCGGAGGGCATTTCCGATTTCGCGGACGATTTCTCCTCGCTGTGGCGCAGGTACCAGCCTCCACTTTTCAAAGGCGATTTGTGCTTGACTGATTATTTTCTCATAGGTTTCCTCATCTGAGAGTTGGACTTTAGCGATGAGCTTTCCATCTGCAGGGGAATGGGAAGAAAGCAAGGATTCTGCTGATTCCAGCCAATTAATTCCGGTGGAAGCGCCTAAATTTTCTGGCTTGATACCTATTTTTTGTAAGGATTGTAGAATCCCAAATGAATCAGTCATAGCAATCGGAAGGTTTTTTGGATCCCCAAAGCTAAAAAATAAACCAAAGGCTACTAGGAAAACCCTCAGTCAAAAATTCGCATCAAAATATTCTTTGGATTCAGCTTGGTGTACGTTTTTGTGAATTTTGGACCAGGATTTATTTTGTAAATGAAGTTGATCCGGTAGTTCCCTGTGTTGGCCGATTGAGCTATATCTATCTGTTTTGCAAGGTTAAGTTGCTTATGCAAGTAGCTGCCGTTGATGGAAAATCGCTCACCATTGTATCCTGCAAACCCTCTCAAAAAATACCCTGTCATCAGCTCCACTCGTCGGGTATCTTTGTCTTGTTCAGCTTTGGAAAAACCCAAACCCAGATTGCCCGAGGCTGCTCCAGTCAGGAAAAAGCCCTTTCCAAACACCAATGTCCCTGCCAGCCCTGCACTGGGGCCTACTTGATAGAAATCCGCTCTGGAGTAATTGCCCGGAATCATAAGTTCATTCGGTATAATCAGAGAATCTCCACTTATTCTTACCCGATAAGCTTCGAAACCTACCATAGGCGAAAAGGCTGACTTTTTCTGGATTGCGGTTTGATGAAAGGCTGCTTCAAATGAAAGCTTGTCACCATTGAATAAATAATTGACACTCGCACCGAGTTTTACGACTCTGACATCTCTTCTGAAATAGTCTTCTCCCGTATTCTGAAAATCACGGATGTAGTATCCCAGATAAAACTGCCCAAATGCATCAATAATCCATTTATTGGGATAAATGTGCGATTGAAGATCCAAGAAACCCGGCCAGTCCTTTTCTCGATTGGGATTTAGGAAAGAAAGTGGTACTGCTAAGTTCAGTGTGAACTTCTGGAAGCTGACACCGAATCCAAAATTCAATCCCGAGTTCGGTTCATAGCGTCCTACCTGATCTCCATAGTTGAGCTCTGTATATTTTCTAGAAACATACATTCTTAAGGCCATCGTTTGTGGAGACTCTTTGATATAAGCAGTATCGATTCCTTTGGTTTGAGTCATCGCATTACCAAAAAAAATAAAAAAAAGTGGCAAGAATAAGAATCGTTTCATCTCCGATGTGGGCTATAGTTATACCAATATATACAAAAAAATCAGGACGCGGTCTGCTTACCTAAAAGAACAATTTTTACTTGATTGACAGCAAAATAGAACCTGAGGCAGATCGGTGCCTTTGAAAAAAAAGAAGTGGGAATTCGGCTATTTTGAGGTTAGTTTTCAATCGGCTACCATACGACAAATAATTAGTAAACTTGTGTCCATTCTTTCCCAGATGAATCATCCTCTCGTTTCAATCGTAATTCCTTGCTACAATCAAGCTCGATACCTTGAGAAAACTGTGGAATCCGTGCTGAATTCTGATTATAAATGGATCGAGGTGATTATCATCAATGACGGCTCCTCAGATGACTCGCTAAAAATCGCCAGGAAACTGAGTGACCAAAACCAGCTGGTCAACGTTTTTGATCAGGAAAATTCAGGAGTCGCTTCGGCAAGAAACCATGGCATTCGTGAAGCAAATGGAAAATACATCCTTCCACTTGACGGGGATGATTTGATTTCCACAAAGTATATCTCAGAGGCGGTCAAAGTCTTTGAATCCAATCCAGAAGTAAAAGTCGTCTATTGCCATGCAGTGAAATTTAATGAGCAGGGACAAAAAGCATGGAAGCTAAAACCATTCAGTAGGCGATTGCTTGCCAAGGACAACATGATTTTTGTCGCCGCCCTTTTTAGAAAAGTGGATTGTGATGCTGTAGGCGGTTTTTCTGAAGATATGAAGATGGGCAGAGAGGACTGGGAGTTTTGGATCAAAATGCTGAAAAATGGAGGAGAGGTAGTCAAGCTGCCCTTTGTGGGATTTCAATATCGACTTACTCCCAGTAGCAAGCGAAAAAAAACTGGAACAAATCAAAAAAAACGAGAGAGAATCGACTACCTCAATACCAAACATCCCGAGTTTTTTGAGCGAGAATTAAACGGCCCATTACGCTTCCAGCGAACTTGGTCCAGGCCTTACAATTCACTTCTCAAATGGCTAAAGATCCGGTGAATCAACGTTCAATTATTGGAATGAAGGATCTCTTTCAGTTAATTGCCACCCCATCCCAAGTCTCTTCAAAATGTCGATAAAATCTGCTTTTAAAAATTTCTACAAGAACCTCAGAATCTCACTTAGTGCGGATGAAAATCCATTCTTCATGGCTTACTATCGTAATTTGTATAAGCCGAAGCCAGGAAGCCTCTCAGAATTTCTATCCGAATATTCCTTTTCCAAAAAAGGAAACTTCACCGTCATTCAAATAGGGGCAAATGATGGCATCACCAATGATCCCATTCATAAATTCATCAAACGAGATCGATGGAAAGGCGTCCTTCTGGAGCCTCAAAAGGCGGTTTTTGACCAATTTTTGAAAAAAATCTACGCAAAAAATACAGAATTAAATCTAATCTGCGCAGCTATTGGCTCTGAGGATGGATCCCAAAAGTTGTTTAAAATCGGCTTTAGCGAAATGAGATGGGCTACAGGTTTGGCTTCTTTTTCCAAAGAAAAAGTGGAGGAACTTTTTGAAAATGGAGTGGTCGAAAAAAATTGCAGCAAATTTGGAATACCTGTCCCAACAGACCCAGAGAAGCGGATCAGTTATGAAGAAGTACCCGTGATCAGTCCGAAAACCATCCTTTTGAAATATAACATTCAACGAATCGACTTGCTTCAAATCGATGCCGAAGGATTTGATCTTGAAGTCATTCGGATTTTTGATGTTCCAACTAATCAGATCAAAGCCATCATTTTCGAAAATGTAAACCACGCTCGACAAGAACTCGAGTCCAGCTATCAAATGCTGAAATCCAATGGCTATCGACTGAAAGAATTTGGCAGAGACACTCTCGCCCTGCATCAGTCTGAGGTTGAAATGATGAAATTCTTGGACTGATTCCTTAGATCTTATCCAGCCCCTTCCAAAACTTCAAAAAGTAGTATTTCAGCGGATTGGTATATTTCAGCTGCTTCCATGGCCGGCTGGCATGTGGTCGATGCCATACGGGCGCATTCATGAGTACAGTATTATCAAAACCCAACTCGATTGATTTCTTGGAAATAAAGGTATCGTACCAATCCTTGGCCTCATCCAATCCTGCAAAGTCATAGCTTTTCAAAAAGTCCAGCGTAAAAAGCGTGCAGCAGAAACTCAGGCTGCGCTGGGTTTTTATCACAGGTTCTTTTATTCCCTTGAATTTCAGATAGGGAAAATTCACAACCCCAGCTTCGTCCACAGTGACGGATCCAATGAGCCCTGATTTTCCACTTTTCTCCTGCTGAGAAAGCAAATTTGAAATCGTATCCGGCTTCACTACTACATCTGACTCTACCACCAAAAGGGGCAATTGGGCCTCCAAGGCCATCTTTTGCGCTAGCTGCAAGACCAACTTATAATTCGGAGAAGGATGATCGGTCAGGTCTTCGAGGTGAATTACCTCGAATCCGATTTTTCCTTTGTTCGCTTCAAGGCTTGCCTTAGTTTCTGCGGTACTGAAATCATTGAAAATCACATGGCGTACAGGAAGATCCGAGGCGGCGATTGCCTTCGCTGTATCCAGAGTTGTTTCGATTGAATTTTTCACCGGAGTGATGACCAGTACGTCTGCCATGAGTTTAGATTTTGATCAAAATTAAGCCTTTCTGCCAAGGCAAAAAAATAGCCCAAACTTTCGTCAGGGCTATTCTTACGCTAGTTGATTCGATCAGGCAAGTTCACCCAATGCTTTTTTGATTCGCTTCAGTGCCTCTACCAGCTCTTCGTCCGATGCTGCATAGGACAATCTCACGCAATTAGGAGCGCCAAATGCCTCTCCCGTCACGAGCGAAACATTTGCGATAGCAAGTAGGTACAAGCAAAGGTCATCGGCAGTTTTCACGTCATATCCATGTGCTGACTTCCCAAAGAAGGAACTTACATCTGGGAAGAAATAAAATGCACCTTCAGGGATGTGGGTTTTGATTCCGGGAATATCCTGAATCAATCCCAAAACCAGATTCCTTCTTCTCAAGTAGGCTTCAGCCATTTCTCTGGAAGGTGTCTGATCTCCGGAGATGCCGGCCAAGGCAGCACGCTGAGCAATACCGGTATTGCCTGAGGTAAATTGTCCTTGGATCTTTTCACAGGCTTTGGCGATCTCTAGGGGAGCACAGATGTACCCTACTCTCCAGCCGGTCATGGCGTAGCCTTTGGAGAAACCGTTGACGGTAATGGTCCGCTCAAACATGCCTGGGAATGAAGCGATACTGTAATTTCTTCCCACAAAATTGATCAATTCATAGATCTCATCCGCGATGACCACCATAGATGGATGGCTTTTCACCACTTCAGCAATAGCTTCCAATTCTGTTTTGGAGAAAACAGATCCGGTAGGATTACAAGGTGAAGAGTAAATAACGGCTTTGGTTTTTGGGGTAATTGCTGCCTGAAGTTGCGCTGCTGTTGCTTTGAAGTTATTTTCCAAAGTTCCTTCGATCAAAACCGGCACTCCACCGGCCAATTTGATGATCTCAGCGTAGCTCACCCAGTACGGTGAAAAAATCACCACTTCATCGCCCTCATTGATCAGACACATGAATACATTGGCTATGGAATGTTTCGCTCCTGTGGAGACTACAATATTTTCAGCTTTGGCGGCTGTGATTTCGTTCTCTTCACGAAGCTTCTTGGCGATGGCTTCTCTCAGATCTTGGTAGCCAGCTACCGGTGAATAAGAAAAGTACTTCCCCTCATCAATAGCCGCTTTGGCAGCATCCTGAATGTGCTGAGGTGTCTTAAAATCCGGCTCACCCAAGCTCAGGCTGATGATATCAATACCTTGGGATTTCAGTTCTCGGGCTTTTTTTGCCATAGCCAGAGTCGCTGATTCCTCCATACTCAGTACTCGATCTGATAGAATAGAATTCATTTTTTATCTGATTTTTTTACAAATTCCTCAAAAATAGACAGAAGATTATAAAATCTAAATAATCCTGTGGAATTGATGGGTAAATCCATCATAAAGTGAATGACATGCAAAATTCTTTTTGCAAGATCAAAATTCCGCCAATGAAAAATCGGGACAGGCTATGTGACCAATAAAAAACAAATTATTAACACATGAAATGCCCATAATCCCGTAGGTACGGGGATCACACAAGGGAATGATTATCCGGAGCATTCCATATGGCCTTTAAAAAACCAAATTATAATCATATGAAATGTTATTTTTGAACAAAATAGAAGGCAAAATCTGCCGTTTTTAATGCTATGAGCAGGCGATTATCCGTTTTAGTACTTCTTTTCTTGATTTCCGGCCAAGTCACTTTGGCGCAAAAAAACGACGCTGATAGAAAGTCCGACCCTGATTCTACCGGTGTAGTGAATTCTGCGCTTCTTCCCTCAGTAGCGCCCTTGCTGCTTTTTGACGAAACCGATGAAAAAGAGGAGAAAAAAGAAAAGAAAAAGAAAGCCCGAAAGAACATTTGGTTTGGAATCAAAACGCAGCGGGGATTTACCAGGCGAGAACTCCGAGGCCAGACCTATTACGAGTACTTCAACTACACAGATGCGGACCGCAATCCTGACCCTTACATCCGGGACGTGTATTGGTTTGACAGCAAAGACCGAAGCATCAAAACTAGCGGCTACACCAAAGAAGAAGGCTATCTACTTCATGGTCCGTATGAGCGGATCGTCAATGAGACAGTGGTAGAGAGCGGAATGTTTTATTATGGTACCAAGCACAAAACCTGGATGCTTTTTGATGATAAAAATATCCTTCAGGACAAGAACCACTACTCGGAAGGTTGGCCTCGCGAATCACGAATTTCCTATTACAATCAAGCTTCAAAGTCCATCGAAGAAATCATCCCCGTCCAGTATAGTTTGGAAGAAGGAAATTACTTCTACTTCCATGAGGACCAGCAGATTGCCGTGACTGGAGAATATAAGTATGGCGAAAAAGTAGGACTGTGGACCGAATATTGGGACACCAACAACGATAAGACAATCCGCAAGCGTGAAATTCAATATCAGGAGGAACCCTATACGAAAAATTTCCGCCCTTATATCCGCGCAGAGTGGGATAAGGACGGAAATCTGATATACCGAAAAGGAGATCTGAATTAATTTTCTGAGTATTTAAATTGCTGTCCTCCGACAGATGCCTCATACATCAATCCACCCTTGGTGCGTGTGAATACCATCACCCCATCTACATATTTGGCATTGAGGGAAGCGCCTGATGCTGCAGCTACTGCAGATACCTGAGCGGACATTTCAATTTTATTTTCTTTGAAGCGATCAAAGGCTTCCTTGTTTTCAAAAAACACCACCTCGCTGTAGGATTGACCTCCTGCCTGAAATCCGATCGTGACTTGGGTCATCCGCGCAAAACCCACACGATTGCCTCCCTGATACGCAACTCCATTACCGGATGCTCCACCGACTCCAAGACCTCCCTTTCCTACATTGGGGAGGATGATGTAGCCATAAGCCGAAGAAAACAACTTAGCGATATCCGGATCATCCGCTAGAAAAGCCTCCTTTGCGTCCTGTGCGTCTTCGATGATTCGCTGGCTTTTTTTGTCTGATTGTGCCTGTGCGACCAAGCACCAAGCAATAGCAAAAAGGAAAAGAACTGTTTTTTTCATAGTAAATAAGGTTAGGTTAGTAAAATGCGTCTTCAAAATGTCGGAAGTTCACAGTTCCACTCCGGTCCTTGTACACACCCACGATGTCAAACCGGATGTCTTTTTGCCAATCATTTTCATAAATATACTGATCCGCTGCCTTCACCAAAAGCTTCTTTTTTATCGAATCCACAAATTCTTCGGCATAGCCAAAGCCCGTTCCTGAGCGGAATTTCACCTCCACAAAAATCAGCATGCCTTTATATTTCATAATCAAATCTATCTCCGCATGCTTGTGTCGGTAATTGCTGTCCAGCAGTTCGTACCCTTTACTGACGAGCCAGTCTGCAGCGAGCTGTTCTGCCTGTCTTCCGGCATCATTATGTTCAGCCATGATATATTTGATTAATTTTGAAAAATCGAAGAACGCTTCAGCCTTTCCGGCTGTTTAAAAGTGAATTCCGTCAGGAAATCAGATGAACGAAAATATCAATAAAACTGTAAAGTTCCGAGATCTCGGCCGCATGGATTACCAAGAAGCCTGGGATTTTCAGGAGGAGATTTTTGGAGAGACAGTCGCATTAAAAATCAAAAACAGGAATCTCCCTGCTTCCGAACAGCTCCCGACTCCAAACTACTTGTTTTTTGTAGAGCATCCACATGTCTATACGCTTGGAAAAAGTGGAAAACCTGAAAACCTTTTGCTAGACGAATCAGGACTAGAAAAGCATCACGCGAGCTATTACAAAATCAACCGGGGAGGTGACATCACTTATCACGGTCCCGGGCAGCTGGTAGGATATCCCATTTTGGATCTGGATAATTTCTTTACAGACATCCATAAGTACCTACGTCTGCTAGAGGAAGCGATTATTTTGACTTTGGCGGATTATGGAGTTCCTGCGGGCAGAATCGATGGACTGACCGGAGTATGGCTGGATCACGAAAATCAGATCAACCCCCGCAAAATATGCGCAATGGGTGTCAAGTCTAGCAGATGGGTGACCATGCACGGTTTTGCATTCAATCTGAATGTGGACCTTGGCTATTTCGGACACATTATACCCTGCGGAATCGACGACAAAGCGGTAACCTCCCTCCACCTAGAATTAGGCAGGCGAGTAGATGAAGCCGAAGTCAAAGAAAAGGTAAAAATCCATCTTCGGGATTTATTCGGAATGGAGTTGATCTGAAAATAGAACTAGGCTACGCGAAATAAGTGGAGACAGGCTTCGAGAGATAAATGGAGAAAAATTTAAGGTAGAAAAATGAAAAAAGACATTGACTTTTCGCCAGTTACAGGGGTAAAGCTAGCTATCGCAAAAACTGAAACAGCACATGGCATTGAATGGAACGTCTACATCATCAATCTCAACCTGATTGAATTGAAGACGGTGATGATCACTTCCAAAGGCTATGGATTCCTCGAAGGAGAAAAACGGCAGACTTCCACACTCAGACACATGATCGAGGAATTAGGAGCTGAATCAGTCGCAAAAGTAGAAGCAATCGACCCGGCAGTCTTTAATTTGACTAATGAATTCTGGGTAAGCTATTATATTCTGGATCAGATTTTTGACAAAAAGTTTATCTTTACTCCAGGCAGTTTTGATCCTGCCCACCTCCGCATAATTCCCGAATTGGGACTGGAGGGCATCCTTCACTCCTAAATCTTGACCTGATGGCAGACTTTTTTGATCAACTCAGCGACATTTTGTTTTTGGATATCGAAACGGTCTCACAAACTGAAAAATTTGAGAGCCTTGACCCGAGGCTTCAGGAGGAGTGGATCAAAAAGGAGCGGTTGATCCGAATGGAAAACCCCGGGGAGATTCCGCCAGGCTCCATGTATTTTGACCGGGCAGGAATTCATGCTGAATTTGGGCAGGTCATCTGCGTGGGGGTAGGTTATTTTCAGAATAAGAAAAAGGACAAAAAGCTACTCTTTCGATCAAAAGTATTTGGGGAAGCGGACGAGCGGGAACTTCTTTTGTCCTTAAATGATTTACTTAGCAAGAAAAAGTGGGTGCTGTGTGCGCATAATGGAAAAGAATTTGATTTTCCCTATCTCTGCCGCAGGATGCTAATTTTGGGAATCCCACTTCCTGAACCCCTTCAGATCGCCGGCAAAAAACCCTGGGAAGTCAGGCATCTGGACACCATGGAGCTCTGGAAATTTGGGGACTACAAGCACTACACCCGACTCGAGCTTTTGGCAGCAGTTTTTGGTATACCGACTTCGAAAGATGGAATCGATGGCAGTCAGGTCAACAGCACATTTTATCATGAAAACGACCTCGAGAAAATCAAAAAATACTGCTTACGTGATGTAGAGGTCACTGCCCGTATTTATATGGCAATGCATCCACAGCTAGACGATTTGGACATTGAAATTGTCCATTCCGAAAATTCAAAAAAAGATCACAAAGATTAATGGTTAAAGCATCCAAATCTTTTTTACCTTATTAAAAAACAACCCAAATCATGGGAAGAAAACCAGATAGAAAAAACTCAAAAAATAAAACTAGAAGACCCGCTGACGACGCTGCAAATTTGGCACGTCGGATCCTTCAATTTTTAGACTCCAACTATGGAGAAGAATTCAACTCCAAACAGATCACAAAAAAACTAGAAATTCGTGACTCCCTCCTTAAAGGCGGCGTTGATCCGATCCTCCAGCAATTGGTAGTATCCGGAGCTGTGTCCCGAAATTCCCGCAACTATTATAGCTCGACTAAGGATCCTTCCTTTATCACCGGTACGGTGGATTTTGTAAATCCACGGTTTGCTTTTATTATTCCAGATAATCCTGAGGTCGCAGATGGGGATATTTTGGTCAAGGAAGCAGACCTCAAGCAAGCGCTCGATGGAGACAAAGTGCGGGTCATGCTTTTTCCTCTCAAAGGGAAAACCGGCAGAACCGAAGGCAGAGTCCTCGAGATCATGGAGCGAAGCCGGGATGAATTCGTCGGCAGGGTAGAAATATCTCCACGATTTGCATTTGTCGTGCCTGATTTCAAGAAGATGCACAAGGACATCTTTGTACATCGCGGGGATTTGATGGGTGCTGAACATAACGAAAAAGTCATCGTCAAACTGAGCGAATGGCGGGAAGACGATAAAAACCCTACGGGAAAAGTCATCCGAGTCCTGGGAAAAGCGGGATTACACGAAGTGGAAATCCATTCCATCATGGCGGAGTTCGGACTTCCGTTCGAGTATCCGCAGGAACCGGACGCTGAAGCAAACGAGATATCTGAAAAGATCACCGAAAAGGAAATCAAAGCCCGAAAGGACTTCAGGGATGTTACGACATTCACCATTGATCCCGCAGATGCAAAGGATTTTGATGATGCGATTTCTTACCGAGAGCTCGAAAATGGAAACTTGGAGGTCGGCGTACATATCGCTGATGTCACCCATTACGTGAAACCAAAAACAGCCTTGGAAAAAGAGGCGTTTAATCGGGCTACCTCCGTTTACCTTGTCGACAGGACGATACCGATGCTTCCTGAGCGACTCAGCAATGGTCTCTGCTCCCTCCGTCCAAAAGAAGACAAACTGACCTTTGCCTGCGTGTTTGAATTGGATCGAAATGCGAATGTCCTCAAACATTGGATTGGCAGAACAATCATTCATTCTGATCGAAGATTTGCCTATGAAGAAGCTCAAGAATGCATCGACAATCAAGCTGGTGACTTTTATCAAGAATTGACATTGCTTAATAATCTGGCAAAGATGATCCGTAAAAAGCGATTTGACCATGGCGCAGTGAACTTTGAAACTGTCGAAGTCAAATTCAAACTGGATGAAGCAGGCAAGCCGCTGGGACTTTTTGTCAAGGAGCGAAAAGACATACACAAACTGATCGAGGAGTTTATGCTCCTGGCCAATAAGTATGTGGCTGAGTTTATTTTCAAGAAAAATAACGGGATGGATACTTTTGTTTACCGGACACACGACAGTCCTGACATAGACAGATTGGAGACTTTCTCAGGCTTTGCGAAGCGTTTTGGCCACCAAATGGACGTAACCAATGTCCAAAAGATCTCCACTGCGCTCAATAAACTCATGGAAGAAATCCAAGGCAAACCTGAGCAAAACGTACTCGAGCAATTGGCCATCCGAAGCATGGCAAAAGCCAAATACACGACCGAACCAAAAGGACACTTTGGGTTGGCATTTGCACATTATACTCATTTTACCTCTCCGATTCGGCGCTACCCGGATATGATGGTTCACCGACTTTTGGAACACTATTTAGATGGAGGGAAGTCTCCTGAAGCTGAGTCATGGGAACAAAAGTGTCTTCATTCCTCTGAGCGGGAAAAGCGTGCAGCAGATGCCGAGCGAGCTTCCATCAAATACAAACAGGTGGAATACATGTCTCTTGCTGAGCAGAAGGATTACGAAGGAATCGTCAGCGGCGTGACCGAGTGGGGAGTCTTTGTGGAAATCACCGAGACCAAGTGCGAAGGCATGATCCGCGTCCAGGATATGGACGACGATTACTATGAATTCGACCAGCGAAATATGCGACTGGTAGGGAGCAAAAATAAAAAAATGATCACTTTGGGTGACAAAGTAGTGGTCAGGGTAGTTAATACCGACATTGACCGAAGAACAATCGATTTGGAATTTGCAGATAATGACAGAAAAAAGCCTCGCTCACGCGCTTTTAACTAAGCTTGAAAACCACATTACCTCCCATAGTTACGGAGAATCACCACGTGAATTATACGAACCCATCACCTATATCATGAGCCTTGGAGGGAAGCGGATCAGACCGCTTCTTTCGCTTTTGGCTTATGGACTTTATGGCAAAAATCCTGAAGAAATACTAAGTCAGGCTGCCGCAGTAGAGGTATTTCACAACTTCACGCTGATGCATGATGATATTATGGACCAAGCTCCGCTGCGACGTGGAAAGGCGACAGTTCATGAAAAATGGAATGCAAATATTGCCATTCTCTCCGGGGATGTGATGCTAGTGAGAGCGTATGATTTGCTTCTGGGGACAGATCCTAAATTGCTGCCAGAAGTCATTCGGCTTTTCAACAAAACTGCGGCGGAAGTTTGCGAAGGTCAACAGTTTGATATGAACTTCGAGGCTTATGAGACTGTGCACGAAGACGAATACCTCAACATGATTCGCCTCAAAACAGCAGTTCTTTTGGGTTTTGCCCTGCAACTGGGAGCTACTTTGGCGGGAGCCGAAAAAGAAGATGCAGAAAAACTCTACAGATTTGGCGTAGATATCGGGGTGGGATTCCAGCTTAAGGATGATCTGCTTGATGTATTTGCCGATCAGGCCAAATTCGGAAAGCAGGTCGGTGGCGATATCATTTCGAACAAAAAGACATTCCTGCTGATCAAAGCGTTGGACCTCGCCAAAGGAAATGATGCGGAAGAGTTGAACCATTGGCTTTCGCTCAAGGAATTTGACAAGGCAGAAAAAGTGGCGGCAGTTCGGGCACTTTATGAAAAACTGGGAATAAAATCTCTGACGGAAGAAAAGATGAATTCCTATTTCGACGCTGGATTTGCTCAATTGGAGTCCATTCATTCTATCGATTCTGAGTATTACCAAACGCTGTTTTCCATCACTAAAGACCTGATCCACCGGGAAAAATAAGCCATGGAATTATCGCTGACAGTTATTATTATCGCAATCACGGCGATCACAAGTATACTTGCTTTCAACAAGCCTGAGATGATGGACCGGTGGATGTTTATGCCCTACCGGATCAAGCATCGGAATCAATGGGACCGATTTGTCCTTTCAGGTTTTATCCACAAGGATTACATGCACTTGCTCTTCAATATGTTTACCTTTTATTTCTTCGGGGGCGTGGTGGAAATGTTTTTACGGTACAAGTTTGGTGTCATAGTGGGAGGCGTTTTATTTGTGGTATTTTACCTTCTGGGGATTGTGATTTCGGATTTACCCACTTACAAAAAGCATCAGGAAGACAGCTATTACCGAGCCTTGGGGGCATCAGGAGGCACCTCTGCTACCGTCTTTGCCAGTATTATTCTGATGCCGCTTTCGGATATTTGTTTCTTTGGGATCATTTGTCTTCCGGGATTTATCCTTGGAGTTCTTTTCCTGATTTACTCTTATGTCAAAGGAAAACAAGACTCAGACAACATCAATCATGACGCGCACCTGTATGGAGCGATTTTTGGGATCGCATTTATCTTAATTCTGTCACCTTCCAGTGCGGGGATGTTTATAGAGCAGATTAAGGGATTTAGGTTGTTTTGAAAATAAATTCAAAAGCAGACTTGCTTGAATTTTATAAGACTTTAAGGAAAAAAGGCCTCCAGAGTGATCTGAAGGCCTTTTGCATTACTTTTTGATTTCAAGCTTGGTTTTCATTTCCTCGATATTGAGCACTCTGGAAATCTGCTCCCGCTCCAGCTTTCGGAATCTTGCCAGCTGCACATCGATCTTCTCTGTTAGTTCTTGCCTTACTTCCACCGCTCCGTCTGTTGGCTTATAATCTCCATTGCCTACCACCGAATTCAGGTGAGCCAACTTGTTATTTAATCTGATCGGGAAGTTGAGCGGATCCTGACCACTTCGGTTTTTGGTCTGATAGAGCGTTTCCTCGATTTCTTGCATTTCAGCTTTGATGGCTTCCAGATTCTCTGGCTTGGTTTCTAAAGAATCCAACTCGCTTCGGTATGCCCTGATCAGTTTGATCGTCTCATGTGTTTCAGTTAGTTTATTCCTGACACCCAATAAGAAATCATATTGCTCCTGCAAGTCGGCTTGGGTCGATTCGTAACGAGGATCAGCTAATACTTTGAAAGTCTGCTCTTGCGATTGCCCATCGACTGTAAGCCGAACTTTGTAGGTTCCTGGAATTACTTTTGGACCCCGAAGATTTGCAGCCCACATAATCAGACCGTCAAATCCCGTTGCGTTTTCTACTCTGAGATTCCAGTTAAACTCATTCGATCCCTCTTTCACTTTAAGCGTATCGCCATTGATTCCTTTAGTAGAAAATGCCCGAAGCGGGGTATTGCTGCTATCAAAAAACTCAATTTTTAGCTCATCTTTTGGTTTTTCTTTAAGGAAATAATACATCAAAACACCACCTGGACGGTTGGTCCCATTTGTAAAACTTGATCTTTTTACTCCATCGATCCGGTATGAATCCTGTGGCTTGAACAAGTGAAAGGGCTTGTTTTCCATGCCTACTTCTGCCTGATGCAATACAGTTAAGTCGTCAATAATCCAAAAGGAACGACCTTGAGTCGCTGCGATCAGGTTATTTTCTTTGATGGCCAAATCAGTGATTGGTACGATCGGGAGATTCATCTGTAGGGAGTGCCAGCTGCTGCCATCATCCTTTGAATAATAAATGGCCGTTTCGGTGCCTGCGTATAGCATCCCCTTTTTCGCAGGATCTGCTCTAACGACTCTTGTGAAATGTTCTGGATCAATACCTGACGTGATCTTGGTCCACGTCTTTCCAAAGTCCTTAGTCTTGTAGAGATAAGGTTCATAGTTCCCACTTTTGTAACCTGTCGCTGCAAAATAAGCCTCTCCAGCTCCAAATGGACTCGCTTCGATACTGTTGATTTGAAGCCATTCGGGCATGTCTTTCGGTGTTACATTTTGCCAGGAAGCTCCATTATCCTGAGTCACGTGAACTAGCCCATCATCAGAACCCGCCCAGATTACCCCAGCTTTGAGTGGAGATTCCGCTACAGTAAAAATAGTAGCGTAATATTCAACAGAGGTGTTGTCTTTGGTGATCGGTCCTCCAGAAGGCCCAAGTTTACTCTTATCATTTCTCGTCAAATCCGGTGAGAACACTTCCCAACTCTGTCCCTCATTGTTGGAGCGGTGCATCTGATTACTTGCCGTATAGAGCATCTTTGGATCATGCGGTGAAAAAAGGATAGGGAAATTCCACTGGAAGCGGTATTTCATATCTTCCGCACCATGACCCATGGGATTATTCGGGTAGACATTGACAGAGCGAGAAGTGCCATTTCTGTGGTTTTCTCGGGTCAAATAGCCGCCATACGAACCGCCATACACGATATCATTATCCAAAGGATCTGGCGCAATCCAGCCAGATTCGCCCCCTGCAGTTGGCTCCCAATCACTCTCCGTGATAGCACCACCGTCATTTCTGTGTCGGATTCTTACTGTGGAATTATCCTGTTGTGCTCCATAGATTCGGTAAGGGAAACTATTATCAGTGGTCACACGGTAAAATTGAGAAGTCGGTTGATTATCCATCGTGGACCAGGTGGTACCGCCATCATTCGAAACTTGTGCACCTCCGTCATCTGCGATAATCATTCGCTGATTGTTTTGCGGATCGATCCAAAGGTCATGGTGATCTCCATGAGGTGCATTGGCTCCTTTGAAAGTTTTGCCACCATCGGTAGATTTATGGTAGCTCACGTTCAGGACATATAACGTTTCCTCGTCTTGGGTATCGGCATAGATTCGGGAATAATACCAAGCTCGTTGGCGTAGGTTCCGATCTTCATTTACTTTCTCCCAAGTAGCTCCCGCATCCTTGGAAGTATAGACACCACCATTTTCATTCTCGATGATGGCAAAAATTCGATTGGTGTTTACAGGAGATACTGTGACCCCCATGATTCCGAGTGTGCCTTTTGGAAAAGACTCCTTTGCCGAAAGTTCATCCCAAGTTTTACCACCATCTGTAGACTTAAACATTTTAGAGCCAGGCCCACCACTTTCGAGACTATAGGGCGTGCGCTTAATTTCCCATGTGGTCGTATATAGGATTTCGGGATTTTTTGGATCCAAAACCAAATCCACGGCTCCAGCAACATCACTTACAAAAAGAATCTTCTCCCAATTTTTCCCCCCATCCACTGATTTAAAGACTCCACGAGTGGCATCCGGCTTAAAAATATCTCCTAAGACAGCTGCATAGACTACATCCGGATTTGTCGGGTGAATCTTCAATCTGGAGATAAACCGGCTTTTGTCCAAACCAGCTCTTGCCCAGGTTTTGCCTGCGTCGCTACTTTTCCAAACTCCATACCCAAAAGAAACATTGCCTCGGACGGTTTTCTCACCCCCTCCTGCATATACCACAGCTGTGTCACTTTCAGCCACTGCCACTGCACCCATAGATCCTCCAAAAAATCCATCGGACACGGACTTCCAGGTCTTTCCAGAATCTACTGTTTTCCAAATACCGCCTCCTGTAGAAGCGAAATAGTAGGAATGATCACTCCCCTTCACTCCTGTGACTCCATCGGCACGGCCACCTCTAAAGGGACCGATTAATCGCCATTGAAGAGCATCATAGATTTTAGGATCGGGGATTTCTTGGGCTTGTAGGTTGGAGCCAGTGAGTAACAGTGTTAGGAATAAACCTAACCAACCCATTCGTAAATAATTCTTCATGTAAGGTAAGATTGGTGTCAATTCGATTTAAAAGTTAGAAGTAAGGAGTTAACAATCCTAAAAAAAATGACTAGAGGTGATTTACCTCAAATCATGGCAAAAAAAAAGCCTCTTCTTTCGAAGAGGCTTTTTTTACATTAGATTGTTTTATGCTTCCAAAGGCAAAACACTAACATATGATCTACCATCAGCTTTGGTCTTGAAAGTCACGACACCTTCTGCAAGAGCAAATAGTGTATGATCTTTACCAACACCTACATTTAGGCCAGCATGATGTTTTGTGCCACGCTGTCTGATGATGATATTACCGGCAATAACTGCCTCACCACCGAATTTCTTAACGCCCAATCTCTTGGAATGAGATTCTCTACCGTTTTTGGAACTACCTACACCTTTTTTGTGTGCCATGTTCTTATGTGTTTATGATTCCTTAAGGGAATGCTTACAGAGTAATAGTTTCAATCAATACTTTGGTGAAGTCCTGTCTGTGACCGTTCTTCTTTTTGTAACCTTTTCTTCGCTTCTTTTTGAAGACGATTACTTTATCACCTTTTACATGATCCAGTATTTTACCGGATACCTTGGCTCCTGACAAGAGAGGAGCTCCAACTGATACAGTGCCTTCAGCTTCTGCTAATAAAACCTGATCAAATTCCACGGAAGCGCCAGCATCTCCGTCCAACTTGGGAGCGTAGACATACTGATCTTTTGTTACTTTGAACTGCTTTCCTGCGATGTTTACAATTGCGTACATGAGTAGTTGATTCTTTTGCCGAAATCGGAGTGCAAATATAAGAAAGGATGTTAGAACAAAAAAACTTTCCTGGGAAATCCATTTAGATAATCCCTAAGAAAAAGACCAATCCAGCCATCTTTCTTAATTCACAGCGAAATTGCAGCAACTGAATGTCAAATCTTGATGTTTGGAATAAAATGCAGGTAATTCGAATTTTTCCCAATGAGCTGATATTCAATATATAGCTTAATTTTTTCAGGTTGAGATTTTATTGACTTTTGGTCAAAAATTGAGTCAAAATAACTTGTGGAAAACTTTTTTTAAAATGTTGAAAATAAATCAAAAGGCTCTAAATGATGAATTTGATTAATTTTTTAATTGAATTAATCGACTTTATCCTATTGATATTTAATAATTTAAACATATTTTGACTATTGGTCAGTTTTTGCTTCAAAACACTGTTTCCCCGGTTTTTTTTTTCAGCTTTTGATTCACATATTTGTCTAGAGGCTGTTCTGAAAAGGCAGCCTTTCTTATCCCCCGCCATGATTAAGAAGAGTATTTGATGCTTTTGGCAACTTTAGACTAATAAAAATAACAGAGAGCAAGATGCAGCAGGAACCAATTTTAGTAGAGAACAACAATCGCTTTGTGCTTTTTCCTATTCAGCACAATGACATTTGGCAGTATTACAAAAAAGCAGAGGCTAGTTTTTGGACGGCCGAAGAGATTGACCTGAGTCAAGATCTCACCGACTGGAAAAATCTAAGTGATGGAGAGCGACACTTTATTTCTCACGTTCTGGCATTTTTTGCTGCAAGTGATGGAATTGTCAATGAAAATCTTGCCGAGCATTTTGTGTCGGAAGTTCAGTACACCGAAGCGAAATTCTTCTACGGTTTCCAGATTGCCATGGAAAACATCCATTCAGAAACCTATTCGCTTTTGATAGATACCTATATAAAAGACAGCGCCGAACGAGATAGACTATTAAACGCCATTGAACACATTGACTGTGTAAAAAGAAAAGCCGACTGGGCACTGCGCTGGATTGACAACGGTAACTTCCAAGAGCGACTCATTGCTTTTGCAGCAGTCGAGGGGATTTTCTTCTCCGGTTCTTTCTGTTCTATATTCTGGATGAAAAAGAGAGGCTTAATGCCGGGTTTGACTTTCTCTAATGAATTGATTTCCAGAGACGAAGGATTGCACTGCGATTTTGCCTGCCATCTATACACCAAACATGTGGTCAACCCACTCCCAAAAGAGACTGTAAAAGCCATCATCATGGATGCAGTAGCGATCGAAAAAGAGTTTGTGACAGACGCGCTACCTGTACGATTGATCGGAATGAACGCCGACTTGATGTGCCAGTATATCGAGTTCGTAGCTGATCGCTTACTGATGGAGCTGGGCTGTGAAAAAGTTTGGAACAGCACCAATCCATTTGACTTCATGGATATGATTTCCCTTCAAGGTAAGACCAACTTCTTTGAAAAGAGAGTTGGAGACTATCAAAAAGCTGGCGTCATGAAATCCACGGAAATCGGCGAATCATCTGCCCGCTTCTCGATCGAAGAAGACTTCTAATCACCTATTTTTCCATAAATCCTAAAACCACCTGAGTATGCTAGTAATCAAACGCGACGGAAGAAGAGAATCAGTAAGATTCGATAAAATCACAGCACGGATCGAAAATCTGTGCTATGAACTAGACCCTAAATTTATCCAACCGATCGAGGTTGCGAAAAAAGTAATTGATGGTCTTTATGATGGAGTGACTACTTCAGAGTTGGATAATCTGGCAGCTGAAGTTTGTGCTTCGCTCACGGTTCGTCACCCTGATTACGCCATACTTGCAGCAAGGATAGCTATCTCAAATCTCCACAAAACCACAAGTCAGTCTTTCTCCAATACAATGAAAAGACTGTATACTTATGTCAATCCTAAAACTGGAGAAAATGCACAGTTGATTGACACTGAGGTTTACGGCATTATCAAAAAGAATGCAGCACACTTGGACGAAGCTATCGATTACAAACGGGATTTTGGATACGATTATTTTGGTTTTAAAACTCTGGAGAAAAGCTACCTCATCCGTTTGGATGGTAAAGTGGTAGAGCGACCTCAGCACATGCTGATGCGTGTGGCCGTGGGAATTCACAAAGAAGACATCCCATCAGTAATCGAGACTTATAATCTGCTCTCTGAGCGCTGGTTTACACATGCTACCCCTACACTTTTCAATGCGGGTACACCCAAGCCACAGTTATCTTCTTGTTTTCTTTTAACTATGAAAGATGACAGCATTGACGGGATCTATGATACATTGAAGCAGTGTGCTAAAATCTCTCAATCTGCTGGCGGGATTGGTTTGTCCATTCACCATGTCAGAGCGAAAGGAAGCTATATCAAAGGAACCAATGGAGTTTCCAATGGAATAGTACCGATGCTTCGAAACTTTGATATGACCGCACGCTATGTGGATCAAGGTGGAGGAAAAAGAAAGGGCAGCTTTGCAATCTATCTGGAACCTTGGCATGCAGATATCAAAGATTTCCTTGAGCTGAAGCGAAATCACGGAAAAGAGGAAATGCGTGCAAGAGATCTGTTCTATGCGCTTTGGATCCCTGATCTATTCATGAAGCGAGTGGAGCAAAATGAAGATTGGTCACTGTTTTGTCCTAATGAAGCACCCGGTTTATCTGATTGCCACGGCGAAGAATTTGAGCGATTGTATGAAAAATACGAGCGTGAAGGTAGAGCCAGAGAAACTATCAAAGCGCAGGAACTATGGTTTGAAGTTTTGGAGTCTCAAATTGAGACAGGTACTCCATACATGTTATACAAGGATTCCGCTAATGGAAAATCAAACCAGAAAAATCTCGGAACTATCAAATCGTCAAATCTTTGTACGGAAATCATTGAGTACACAGCACCCGATGAAGTCGCGGTATGTAATCTAGCCTCATTGGCACTCCCTAAGTTCGTACAGACTGGAAAGGACGGGAAACTTTACTTCGATCACGAGAAGCTTTATGAAATCACCAAAGTGGCCACAAAGAATCTCAATAAGGTCATCGATGTAAATTACTATCCGGTGGAGGAAGCAAGGAGATCAAACTTTAGGCATCGTCCAATTGGATTAGGAATTCAGGGTTTGGCAGATGCATTCATCATGTTGAGAATGCCATTTGATTCAGCCGAAGCAAGAGGATTGAATGAAGATATTTTCGAGACCATTTACTTCGCCGCTGTGGAGACCTCCATGGAGTTGGCTAAAATTCAAGGTACCTATGAAACCTACGAGGGTAGCCCAGCCTCTAAGGGAATCTTACAGTTTGACATGTGGGGTGTTACTCCAAAGTCGGGCAGATGGAATTGGAACGAATTAAAAGAGAAAGTGAAAAAGTATGGTATGAGAAACTCATTACTTGTTGCTCCTATGCCTACTGCTTCCACATCTCAAATCTTAGGAAATAACGAGTGCTTTGAGCCTTATACCTCCAATCTGTACACGAGAAGGACTCTTTCGGGTGAGTTTATCATGGTCAATAAGCATCTGATGAAAGATCTTATTAATCTTGGTCTGTGGAATGATAACATGCGAAACAGATTGATTTCTACCAATGGATCCGTACTGAACGTACCAGGGATACCACAAAACATCAAAGATCTATATAAAACCGTTTGGGAAATCTCCCAAAAAGTAATCATAGACATGGCTGCAGATCGAGGGGCCTACATTTGTCAGTCCCAAAGTATGAATATCTTCATGCAGGATCCAAACTTTGGCAAGTTGACTTCTATGCACTTCTATGCATGGAAAAAAGGCCTAAAAACAGGCATGTATTACCTCAGATCTCAGGCTGCATCTGCTGCAATTAAATTCACTTTGGACAAATCTTCCCTTGAACAAAAGGTAGAAAAAGTAATTGAAGCTGAACTGGCAAAATCACAAAAACAAGATGCAATTGCATGTTCTTTGGACGACCCAGAAGGATGTGAGATGTGTGGAAGTTAAATTAAGTTGTTAAATAAAATAAAGTATAAAGCGATTGATTTAGTCAATCGCTTTTTTCATTTAAACCATACTATTCGAAATGCAAAACATTCAACCAAGACTCGAAAAACTTACGGAGCAGAGTGAGCGAAAATTTGGGATTATGAGTCCTCAACATATGCTAGAGCACTTGATTCTGACAGTTAAACTTTCCTATGGTCGGATTAAGATCCCTGATTTCGAACCAACAGAAAAGCAACTAGCGCAAAAACAGGCATTACTCTATTCGGAAATTCAATTCCCGATAGGAGTGAAAGCACCAGGACTTGGTGACAAATTATTGGATCTCAGGTTTCCTGATTTGTCTGCCGCTAAAGCTGAGTTGTTGAAAAGTATAAATGAGTACTTAGTTTTTTTTGAGAACAATCCAAATGAGCAAACAATCCATCCAAGGTTTGGGAAATTGACCTTTACGGAATGGGAGTTGTTTCACAGAAAACATTTTGACCATCATCTGAGTCAATTCGGAGTTTAGCCTATTTAAGACTAACTCATTGCCTGATCAAGACCTTGGAGTAATACAAAATCTTATATAAGGATGCTTTAAAAAAGTAGTGTAACAAACATCAATGCAGAATCGAATTCTCATTCTTAGAGTGAAAATTTCACACCCCTCCAAACGCAAAAAAGCCTCTGGGATTAACCAGAGGCTTT
>NZ_QGOL01000010.1 GCF_003259255.1 Algoriphagus litoralis | reverse complement strand
GCGGCGGACGGGAGTTCAAATCTCCTCCCGAAACTTCGGGACTACAAAGGCTTTCAGAAATGGAAGCCTTTTTCTATTTATGGCTTATCTTTCAACAAGATGAGCCAAATCCAAAATCCACCCACCTCTATTTTTAAAAAATTTGGATTCCTAGGTCCTGGATTTATTCTTTCTGCATCAATAGTTGGCTCCGGAGAATTAATCGCAACAACAATTTTAGGTGCTCAGGGTGGATTTATTACCTTTTGGGTAATTCTCCTCAGTTGCCTGATCAAAGTTTCCATCCAATTGGAATTTGGAAAAAATGCAATTGTCTCCGGCAAGCCTTTAATGTTGGAATTTAATCATTTGCCTGGTCCAAGGTTTTCAGGAATAAACTGGACAGTATGCTCCACCTTTCTGTTGACCTTGTTCAAAATCCTTCAACTCGGTGGTATGCTTGGCGGTGCTGCCATTGTACTAAACCTCATTTCCCCTTCCATTCCGGTCGCTTTCTGGATTATATTATTGGGAATAAGTCTTAGCCTTCTGATTTTCAAAAACTACTACTATTTAATTGAGAAGACTTCAATAGTGATGGTTTTTTGTTTTACACTATTCACCATTGTTTCACTGATTGGTATTTTCTTCACTCCGTTTGCATTTTCCGGGTCTGATGTTCTTTCAGGTTTGCGCTTTGAACTACCACCAGAAGTCATATTCGTAGCGATTGGAGCTTTTGGGATAACTGGTGTTGCGAGTGATGAAATCATAGCCTATACCTATTGGTGTCAGGAAAAAGGTTATGCTACCTATACAGGGACAAATGATGGATCCGTGGAATGGAAAAAGCGTGCCCAAGGGTGGATCAAAATCATGTACTTGGATGCATTTCTAGCCATGTTGATATATACTCTAGTCACTGCCGCATTTTATTTGTTGGGCGCGGCGGTACTTCATGGTTCAGAGACTTTGCCAGATGGGATGGAATTGATCAATTCTCTTGCGTCGATTTATACCGAATCTCTAGGTCCAGGCGCTAGGTTTGGCTATCTCATCGGTGCATTTTTCGCTTTGTATTCCAGTGTTTTTGCGACGCTTGCCTACTGGTCGAGACTTTTCCCGGATATTTTTGTACAGTTTGGCTGGATTAGATCGGGAGACAAAAAAAGCAAAGAAAAATGGGTGAAACTATTGGCTTGGTTACTTCCTGTAGTTTGGATCCTCACATTCCTCTTTGTGAAGTTGCCGGGGTTTATGATACTTTCAGGCGGGGTTGTTGGCTCTGTCCTTTTGCTTATTGTGGTTTTTGGGGCTATCAATTTTAGGTTTAAAAATAATAGGCTGGATTTTATCTCAGGTTGGTGGTCTGAGGTATTATTTTGGTTGAGTGTCAGTTCAATTTTGCTGATTTCTATGTATGGGATTATCAAATTGTTTTAAAACAAAAAAGCCTTCCCGAAGGAAGGCTTCCGCAAAATAAGGTGTGCCGACCTTATTTTACTCTTTCAACTACAGCTTTGAATGCCTCTGGGTGGTTCATTGCCAAATCGGCCAAAACCTTGCGGTTAAGTTCGATTTCAGCTTTTTTCAACAGCCCCATCAACTGAGAGTAGGATATACCGTGCATTCTTGCACCGGCATTGATACGCTGAATCCACAAAGCTCTGAATTCTCTTTTCTTTGCTTTACGGTCTCTGTATGCGTACTGAAGACCTTTCTCATACTTGTTTTTAGCTACTGTCCACACGTTTTTACCTCTTCCGAAGTAACCTCTAGTGGCTTTTAGTACCTTTTTTCTTCTTGCTCTTGACGCTACCGCGTTTACTGATCTAGGCATAGTGTTTTGATTTTTGACGCTTGGTGTCCCGATTTACCGGGATCTTTTTTACCAGAGCATCTGGTGAATAAATTAACCTTAATTTTTAAAGAGTTTTTGTGGAAGATCAGATCTTCAACATGTCTCTTACTCTTCCTTCGTCGGACACGTGTACTAGACCTGTTTTGGTCAAGTTGTGCTTACGCTTGGTAGATTTTTTTGTCAGGATGTGGCTTTTGAAAGCGTGTTTCCTTTTGATTTTACCGGTACCCGTTAAGGCAAACCGCTTTTTTGCACTTGATTTGGTTTTTACTTTTGGCATTTTGCTGTATTTAAATTGGTTGAAATTATTTTTTTCCCGGTTTCGGAGCGATGAAGATATTCATTCGCTTACCTTCGAGTTTAGGCATTTGTTCGACTACTCCGTAGTCTTCCAAAGCCTGTGCAAATTTCAACAGAAGCATCTCTCCTCTTTCTTTGAAAACAATGGATCTTCCTACGAAATGCACATAAGCTTTCACTTTGGCACCTTCTTTTAGAAAGCTGATCGCATGTTTCAGTTTGAAGTTGAAGTCATGATCATCTGTGTTAGGTCCGAAACGGATTTCTTTCAAAACAACCTTTGCCGCATTGGCCTTGATTTCCTTCTGCTTTTTCTTCTGCTCATATTTGAATTTGGCATAATCCAAAATCTTACAAACAGGTGGATTGGTAGTCGGCGAAATTTCAACCAGATCCAGCTCATTATCCAAAGCTAGTTTGATTGCCTTTTCAAGTGGCAATACTTCGTTCCCTCCTTCGACGAAATCTCCTACTACTCTTACTTCGCGAGCTCTGATTTTTTGATTTACCTTATATGGTTCTTCTTGTCGACCTCTAGGTGGTTGTCTTTCTCTCAAGTTTTTTCGATTGTTTTTATTGAAATTGACTGCAAATATCGGAATTATTTCTAATTCTAAAAAGCAGAATAAAATATTAGCTGATTACTCCTTGCTCAATGATTGAGAAATAATTCCCTGAAAATAAGCTATAAATTCTGCCGGAGTAAAACTTCCCAAGTCCCCCTGCCCATGTTTTCGAACAGAAACTTTTCCTTCTTCTTGTTCTTTTTCACCCACTATGAGCATGAATGGCACTTTTTTCACTTCTGAATCACGAATCTTTCTCCCAATCTTTTCGTCACGATTGTCTATACTTCCCGTAATACCTGAATCGTCCAGAATGCTTTTTAGTTCTTCAGCATAGCCAATATATTTTTCGGAAATAGGCAGAATATTAATTTGTTCCGGTGCTAGCCATAGCGGAAAATCCCCGGCACAATGCTCGATCAATACGGCAACAAAGCGCTCCAAAGAACCAAAAGGCGCTCTGTGGATCATTACAGGGCGGTGTTTTTGATTATCAGATCCGATGTATTCCAACTGGAATCTTTCTGGCAATTGGTAATCCACTTGGATTGTTCCGAGCTGCCATTTTCTGCCCAAAGCATCTTTGACCATGAAGTCAAGCTTTGGTCCATAGAATGCAGCTTCACCTAGTTCGGTCACTGTTTCCAAACCTTTCTCAGCGGCAGCTTCAATGATCGCCGATTCGGCTTTTTGCCAAGCTTCATCAGTTCCGATATACTTCTCTTTTTTCTCCGGATCTCTCAAAGAAATCTGTGCAGTGTACTCCTCAAAACCCAAGGCTTTAAACACATACAACACCAAGTCGATCACCTTGATGAACTCTTCCTTCACCTGATCAGGTCGACAGAAGATATGCGCATCATCCTGAGTAAAACCTCGAACGCGGGTCAAACCGTGTAATTCTCCACTTTGCTCGTAGCGGTAAACAGTTCCAAACTCTGCGTAACGAATCGGCAGATCTTTATATGATCTTGGCTTATGCTTGTAGATCTCACAATGGTGAGGACAGTTCATTGGCTTCAGCAAGAAAGTCTCGCCTTCATGCGGAGTTGTTATAGGTTGGAAGGAGTCCTTCCCATATTTCTCATAGTGACCGGAAGTCTCATAGAGCACTTTACTTCCAATATGCGGAGTCGTCACCTGCTGATACCCTGACTTGTCTTGAGCTTTTTTCATAAAGCTGATCAGTCGCTCACGCAAAAGGGTTCCTTTTGGAAGCCACAGCGGCAAGCCCATGCCTACTTTCTCAGAGAACGTAAAAAGCTCCAATTCACGACCGATCTTGCGGTGGTCGCGCTTCTTCGCCTCTTCAAGCAAAGTCAAATATTCCTGAAGTTCTTTCGCTTTGGGAAAAGTGACGCCATAGATTCGGGTCAGCATTTTGCGCTTCTCATCCCCTCTCCAATACGCTCCGGCAATATTGGTTAGCTTGACGGCTTTGATAAAACCGGTATTTGGAATGTGCGGTCCTCGGCAAAGGTCTGTGAAGTTGCCTTGCTCATAGAATGTGATCGAACCGTCTTCCAATCCTTCCAACAGGTCAAGCTTGTATTCATCGCCTTTCGCTTTGAAAAATGCGATGGCATCAGCTTTTCCAACTTCTTTACGAATGAAATCAGCTTTTTCACGGGCAAGTTCGATCATTTTCTGCTCGATTTTCTCCAGCTCCTCCCCTTCCAACTTGTGATCTCCAAAGTCCACATCGTAATAGAATCCAGTTTCGATCGGAGGACCGATACCAAATTTGATTCCTGGATAAAGCGCTTCCAAAGCTTCTGCCATCAAGTGAGCAGACGAATGCCAAAAGGTGTTTTTGCCTTCTCCATCATTCCAAGTAAGTAATTGTAGGCTAGCGTCTTCTTGGATTGCTCGTGTGGCATCCCAAACTTGCCCATTGACTTTGGCGGCGAGAACATTTCGTGCTAAACCCTCGCTGATACTTGCAGCAATCTGTAGCCCGGTTGTTCCTTTTTCAAACTCCTTCACGGAGCCATCCGGAAGGGTAATCTTAATGAGTTGTGACATGTGTTTTTGTTTTTTTGCCCATACAAACAGGCAATTGGTTTAAGCTGCAAATATGCACAACCGGCTAGCAAAGGAAAAATTTAGCGGAAGGGAATATGGAAATGATATTTAATTTCTTCTCCTTCAGCTAAAAAGAATGAGGAAAATAAAAAAATCTGTTTTTTTGATTGATTCAAAAAGAGTTAACCCAACTCAAAAACTCTTACCAAAACTTACTCCTGCATGATATGGATTGAAAGACCAATTTCCTCCTGTTCTTGGCGGAAAGTCAATAATTGGCGTATAGCCAACCCTAAAAAAGAATCCACCTTCTGGTTTTTGGTATCGATAACCAATTCTTACAGGAATAAATGCATCAAAA
>NZ_QGOL01000001.1 GCF_003259255.1 Algoriphagus litoralis | reverse complement strand
CTTGGACA
Source organism: Algoriphagus litoralis (assembly GCF_003259255.1). Taxonomy (GTDB): domain Bacteria; phylum Bacteroidota; class Bacteroidia; order Cytophagales; family Cyclobacteriaceae; genus Algoriphagus; species Algoriphagus litoralis. Next base: position 399 of record NZ_QGOL01000001.1, on the reverse strand, counting down.
ATGTGACGGTAAGCGATGCGGGCACGACGTTGGGCAATCCACAGGTGGGCACGTTGGCACCGGGCCAGAGTGCAACAGTTGGAGCCGTCTACACGGTAACCCAGTCAGATGTGGATGGTGGCAGCTATGTGAATATTGCAACAGTAACGGGCGAGGATCCGAACAGTGTGATCCAGACGGCTACGGCTACGGCCACAGTGACGGCAGTTCAGAGCCCAGGTATCGCCTTGACGAAAACAGCAGATGTCTCAACTTACGATAAGGTTGGTGATGTGATTACCTATACTTTGACTGTAACGAATACGGGCAACGAGACCTTGGATAATGTGACCTTGGTGGATCCATTGACAGGCTTGAATCAGGCTATCGGTACAATGGCACCTGCCCAAGTAGTGACTG